>CBDCAO010000001.1:0-19891 GCA_965213935.1 Thalassobaculaceae bacterium
CTGGTGTTGTCGTTTGCCGGAGCGGCGTCCGCGGCGATCATGGCCTTCCATGCGCTCTCGAAGCGTCCGGATTTGAGCAGGGCGCGGACGGTGAGAACGGCCTGTCCTCCGACGATCCGCCATCGCATTCCGGAGCGCTTCATTCTCTGTGAAACGAGCACTTTATTGGCAGCCTCGACGACACCGGATCCAATGGCGATGCCCCGGTCGCTGAGGTCGCGGTATCGCATGCGCTTGCGGTTCTTGCGGAAGAAGGCGAGTTCGCGCTCGATGGCGGCGCGGTTCCTGCCTGCCTTGTCGCGGAGGTAGCGCAGCGCCCGTATGACCCTGGCGCTGCCGTGCGGGTCGTGTCGCAGGATATGGCGGTAGGTCTCGAACCAGCGGGGATCGACGGCATGGTCGGAGGCTGTGCGCAGATGCTCGCAGATGTGCCAGCTATGCCGAATTCGGCATAGCTGGCAGCACGCCGAGTTTCCAACTATGCCGAGTGTTGTCTGTAACCCACTGATTCCGTTCGCGCTCCCGACCTGATTTTCGGCATAGTCACAGGCTCTCAAGGAAGGCCATGATCTGTTCCTCCGGCTGGTACCGGCCGGGCGGCACGTCGACCGGCCTTGTCCGTTCCATGGCCCTCTCCTTGATCTTCGGGTCCGCGTGCAGGTACTTCATCGTCGACTCGACGGACTGATGGCCGAGCCAGAGTGCGATGATCGTGATCGGTACCTCCTCCCGCAGCAGGGTCATGGCCGCTGCGTGTCTCAGGCAGTGCGCGCTTATGCGCCTTTTCCTGAGCGACGGGCAGGACCGCGATGCCGCGGCGACGTGCTTCCTGACGATCCACGCAACGGCATCCCGGCTGAGCCGTCGGTTCCGGTTGCTCGGGAACAGCGGCTGGCCGTCGTCGCCGCCGCGTTCCTCCATCCATTCCCGGAGCGCGGCGGCGGCGTCCTCCCTGAGCGGCGTCGACCGCTGCCTGCGGCCCTTGCCGCTGACGCGGACATGGGCGCCCGTTCCGAGCTCCACGTCGCCGCGGTCGAGTCCGGTCAGCTCGGACACCCTGATCCCCGTCTGCACCATCAGCAGGAGCAGCGCTCGGTCCCGGCGACCCTGCCGGGTCGCGACGTCCGGCGCGGCGACGAGGGCCTTGATCTCCTTCTCGTCAAGCCATTCGACCGTTCGCTGCTCGAAACGCTTGGAGGGCATCGCGAGCACCTGCCGGCAATGCTCGAGCAGCGCCGGCTCGCAGCGGGATACATGGCCGAAGAACGACCGGATCGCCGTCAGCCTGACGTTGCGGGTGCGTGCGCTGTTGCGCCGCTCGCATTCGAGATGGTCGAGGAAGCGACCGACGAGCCCGGCATCGACATCCTCGACGAGCAGGTCGGTGGGGCGCTTCCCGGCATCCCTTTCCGCGAAGTTCAGGAGCAGCCGGAAGGTGTCGCGGTATCCGGCCACGGTGTTCGGGCTTGCGCCGAGCTGGTTGATCAGCCTGTCGGTGAAGAACGCCTGGACGTGCGGGGGAAGAGGATGTCCGGTCATGTCCGCTCTCCCTCTCCGGTCGACGATCCGGCACGGTCGCGGGCCAGTTCCAGAAGTTCGGGCACGGCCTCGATATACCAGAACGTGCAGTCCGGGCCATCATGGCCCAGGAATGCGCTGAGCTTGTACATCTCGGCGTCGACGTCGCGGCCCTGCCGGAACCAGTCGGTGATGGTTCTGGAGGCGAAGGCATGCCTCAGATCATGGATGCGCGGACCGCGCCCCTTCCTCCCGTCGGCCTGCGGCTCGCGCAACCCGGTCCGTTGGCCGACCAAGGCGAAGCTGCGCCGAGCCGTGTCCGCGCCCAGCCGCCCGCCGCCCGCTCCGCAGAAGAACGCTTCCGCCGGGCGTCCGAGGATGCGGTCGCGCGTGTCGCGATGCGCCTGAAGGCGTTCGGCCGTGCAGTCCGTGACCGGGACGACGCGGTCCCGGCCTTTCTTCGCGTGCCTGACCCGGACGGCGGCGGCGCCGGTGTCCACGTCCGCATCGTGCAGCGCGAGCGTCTCCCCGATGCGCATGCCGGTGACGGCGATCAATCCGAACATCGTGGAAAACGTCGAGGCGCGCAGACCCGTGGGGCACTCGAGGCGCGCCGCTTCCAGGACGATCCGGCGGATCTCCCCGTCGGAATAGACGTAAGGCTTCGGCCGCGTCGTCCGACGGGGTATCAGTCCCTTGGGAGGCACTTCCGTTCGCGGGTCGACCCCCTGAAGCCAGGTGGCGAAGGCGCGGACCGCAGACAGCCGTACCGCCCATGCTGCCTGGCCGGCGCTGCCGAACCGCTCCTTCCAGCGCAGGAAGAGCGCGGTCGTGATCCGGTCGGCGCCTTCGCCGTCGGCGAACCTGACGAACGGGTGAACCTTCTTGGCCTGTGACGCCCAGTTGCCGCCATGGCTTCGGCGTTCGGCGACGTACTGTTCGAACCTTTCGGAGAGGGAGGTCATCGCGGCTCTCCCTGGACCGGCCACGTTCGCGCCAGCGGCCGCAGGGCCTCGATGCCGTGGCGGGCGTAGATCGTTGTTGCAGCCCGAGAACGGTGGCGCAGGACGTCGCCGACCTCGTCGAGCGAATTGCCGAGATCCAGCATGGCGACGGCCAGGGAGTGTCTCAGAAGATGGGCGCGGACCCTTCCCCCTGGCGGCGTCACCCCGGACCTCGCAAAGGCGCCGACGAGCATGCTCCGGATGAAATGCGTCGTCCGGAAGGGCCGGTGGGGCGCCCGCAGCGTAACGAACAGGCGCCGCGACCCGCCGGCCCGCCCGTTCAGGACGTCGTCGGCAATCGCCTCGCCGACGTCGACCGGCAGCGGCATGCGGTCATGGAGCCCTCGCTTGCCGCGGATCAGGATCTCGCCGGTGCGTCAGTTGATGTCGTCGAGCCTGATCGCATTGATCTCCTGGCTGCGCAGACCGAGCCGGGCCAGCAGCAGCATGGCGGCGCGGTCGCGGCGCCCGGCCGCGCCGTCGCCGTTCACGGCGGCGACGAGCCTGCGAACCTCCTCGGGCGAAAGGTGGCACGATGCGCCGTGCCTGCTCCGGGCCGCGATCTTCGGAACGCACGGAACCAGGTCGCGGCGGGTCCGTCCCGTGACGAACATGAACCGGAACAGCCGGCGGAGATGCGTCGCCTTCGTCTCCAGACCCTGCCCGCGTCCCGGAACGGCGGACGGCAGGGCGAGGAAGGCGCGAACTTCCTTCGGCCCGATACCGTTCAGGTCGCCAGGCTCCTCCCCGAAGACGAAGGTCAGGAAACGCTCGAGGAACTGCCGCGAACCGGAGACCGTGGTCTCGCTCAGCCCCCGCTCGCGGCGGAGCCAGTCGCCGTAGTCCGCGCCCAGCCGCCCGAGCCGACCTGGCGGAGGTGGCGGTTCCGGCGCCATCGTGGCGATCGCGCCTGCGGAGACAAGATGGTCGACGAACCGGGCGACGCATTGGCGTCGGAAGCGGATCGCGCCCCGTGAGCGCGTCACAGGCACGGTGTCCTGAAGCTCCGCCACTTTGGCTGCGTCGATGTCGCCGGGACCAAGCCTCCGGACGGCGGCCTGTTCCCGGAACAGGTCCATGGCATCTCGAAAATGGCGGATTGTGCCGGGAGCGTAGTCGAGCCCTTCAAGCTCGGCCAGAAACCCGGCCCTGTACGGGGCCAGCCAGTCGTCTGGTGACGTGTTGTCGAGGGACTGTCGCGTCCGGTCTGAATCCGAGGGCATTCGCTGTCTCCTTTCCATCAATGAGAAAGGCGGCAGCAACGGCAGGTTCCGGTCTGGAAGCAACCAATGCAAGAATGGTCCCGGTCAACAGGAACCGTCAGGACAGAAACCTCCGCAGTATCAGATGCCCGGCAGACGACTCCGAACAATGCCGAAAATCAGGGCGGGAGCGCGAACGGAATCAGTGGGTTACGGACAACACTCGGAATAGTTGGAAACTCGGCGTGCTGCCAGAAATCGATCGCCTGCGCCTCGGGCGAGAGGTTCTCCAGGAAGGTCCAGTTGTCGGGGGCGCCATCAGCGACGGCGGTGATGGCGATATCGGGTCGCACCCGCCTGATATGCGCGACCTCGCTTGCGAGTTGCGCCTTCAGCGTGAGCTTGCCGCTCTCGGGCATGCGGCCGAGATAGATGGTCTTCAAGCGCTCACCCTCGGCGTCGTGGAAGGAGACCGTGCCGCAGGCGGCCTCGCGCCAGCAGGCCTCGGCGCGGCCGTCTTCACCGGCCCTCAGAGCCACCATGACGCCGTCGAGCGAGACCGACGCGCTGACCGCCTCCTGCGGGATGTCCTCCGTATTGCGGATGCCGGCCAGGGCCTCCGGTCCGAGACTTTCCCAGCGCTCCTGCATGGCCACGGTGAGCCGCTGCAGGGTGCTTACCGACGGCGTCATGCCGCCCACCTTCTCGAAAAACTCCTCCGCTTCCCGTGCCGTGCAGTGGCCCATCATCATCAGCCCAAGGTGGGCCGCCGACCGTGTCAGATAGTCGTTCACCAACCCCAGGCTCTCGTCCACCGGTATCAGCGACGTGCCGGAAGCGCCGGTGCGGTAGCGCGCACGCCGGTAGGTCACCGGACCCAGCGAGGACATGATCGTCTTCGGCGTCGGCGCCACACGGAACCAGTTCTGCCCGTCCCGCTCGATCCGCGGCGCACCGTCGTCCCGGCTCTCGGCGCAGGCGCCCAGGATCTCGCAGCCGAGCACGTGCATGCTCTCACGCACCCGCCGCTCGGTCTCCTCGAAGGCCTCGAAAGAGCGCTCAGAGCCGAGCTGTTGATGGCAAACCGCAGTCATCTGCGCGACCGCCTGGACAACCCGGGGAGGCAGGCCCGAAAGATCGATGGACGAGGGAAGCCGAGGTTGCGACACTGCCATGGGGACACTCCTGATGTCGTGTGTCAGAACCCACATCCTACCGCATCGCGCGGTGAGGAGTGTCCCCACCTCCCCGCCGATCACCGCCGTCGTGACAAAATCCTGCCCCGGAACGCGCGATTGTCACGAAAACCCAATCTCACAGGTCCATCGCCACCACGACATCACGTCAAATCAACCACTTACAATCGCCACACGAGAACTGCACCCCCTGGAGGGCGAGGCGCGCCACATCCTGCAATGCGCGGCCGACGACGACATGGCGGCGAAACGCGTTCGCTTCCTGCAGGCATCGGACCGGCTGCGGGAGAAGACCAGGGGCCGCAAGCAAACCCCGGCGGAAGTGCTGATCCGCGAGGATCGCGACCACGGCCATCGCGACAACTTCTGATGCGCTTCGTCATCGATGCGAGCGTAGCGGTAAAATTGCTGGTCGACGAGCCCGGTTCGGATGTCGCGCGGAAACTGGCGGCGAGCGGCCAGGAGTCGCATGCGCCGCGCCTGATGGCTTCCGAGATCGCCAATGCGCTGTGGCGCAAGGAGCGGCTGGGTCAGATCGAACGCGCCGATGCGGGCGCCGCGCTGGCCTTGATGACCGATATGCCGGTGCGTTGGGGCGCCGACGAGTTCGTCTCCGCGGATGCGGTTCGTCTGGCGCTGGCCCTCGACCACCCGGTTTACGACTGTGTGTATCTCGCGCTCGCGCATCGCATCGGCGCGACCGTGGTCACGGCGGACCGTCGATTTGTTACGGCCGTTTCATCGACCGAGCATGGCGAGGCCGTGATGACGCTGGCCGATTACGCGAGTACGCGATGATCGGAGATTTTTTTCATCGCAGCCAAACGCGTCCACAGCCTGTGTAAGCGTTCGGTCGTGCGGTGACGATCCATGTTCAGCAGGCTGTTTCCCCGGCTCTCTTGATTGTCATTTCGGACCGTTGGTGACGCGCGGAGCAGTCGCGTGAACCGTTGCCCGCACCGTTCATTCATGCGCGTTTGCTGCACAGGTGTTCGTGCGCGGTTTCCCGTCGCCGTGGGCACCTGTGTGGCCGGGTTGGGTTGAGGGCAGGTGGCGTTCCGGTCACGCGCCTGCGGACAGGGCGCGGTTCAGCGGTTGAGCGTGCGCTTCCAGTCCTTTCTGAGCGGGCAGAGCCAGATGTCCTTCTTCGGCTTGTCGGCCTTCTTGTCCCGGTCGCAGCGGCCGCGCCTCAGGGTGGTCCCGACGCGGATCCAGCCCGAGGCCCGGTAGACGCCGCCGTTGCAGCGCGGCACCTGCACGAAGGTCTCGCAGAGCACCGGGGTGACGGCGGAGCGAGCGGTCCAGTCCTCGGGCAGCCGCCTGCGGACGAGCGAGAGGATATGGGACCCCAGGTCGGCACGGTCAGCCATGGCATGATCAGGAATCTGGGATTATCGATGACGAGGGGAAGGTTCTTTTCGCGCTGCTCGGGCGTCCATCCGATGAAGCTGTCACGCGGGGCGAGCTTTCAGGCGGCGGTCGAGAAGCCGAGCATGGCGACGGGCCAGCCGGTGCGATCGTGGATGGCGTAGCGCATCTGCGCCCCGACCAGGCGGGTGTAGCCCAGATAATGGTAGCGGGCGACGAATTCGTTCCACAGCCGGCCTTCGCGGGTGCCGCTCCTGACGATCCGGATCTCCAGCGGGCGGATCTCCTCGAGGGTCTTCGGGGCAGGAAACAGCGGCGGCTCCGTGTCCGGCCCGAAGGTGATCGGCTTCGCGACGGGTGGGACCCGCGATGGCGGCGGCAGCTCGATGATCCCGTCACGGTGCATCGCCAGCGTGACGACCTTCGCCATCATGGTCGTCAGACCGCCGTCGGGCTTCAGCCAGCCGGTGCGCAGGCAGAAGGCGCGAGCGATGGCCGCGCGGGTCGGCTCCGCAGCGATCACCTCGCGCAACACCTCCATCTCGGCAACGGTGAAGTCGCGTCCGGAGTAGCGGCATGCGACCTCGTCACTCACGGTGGCACCGCGAAGCTCCGCTTCCTCTCCTCGCTCATCGACCATGGCAGCCATGGTTCCAGATCCTCGACCGCCAGGCCACCGTTCTGCGCGCAGGCATCAAGCCACGCCTCGAGCCAACGCAGGACGTCGAGACCGTTCTTCGCGACCGTGCCCACGACTGTCAATGCTCTTCCAAAATTGACCCACCATGCTCCTGCAATAGTGACCCGTCTGTTCAGGCTTTTCCTTCCCGGTATAGTAAGTTTATATCGACATTGCTTAAACTGACCAGGCCGGCTAGATGTAGGCTGTTTATGCCGATCTTGGATAAACTCTCTGGAACCGGATAAGTGGATCCACTCCTCAATCCCTACGCGCCCGGGGCGGGCACGCCACCGCCGGAACTGGCAGGACGGGATGCCATCCTGGCCGGCGCACGGCTGGCCATCCAGCGCAACAGGTCCGGGCAATCGGCCCGCAGCTTCATGTTCGTGGGTTTGCGGGGGGTCGGCAAGACGGTCCTGATGAATGAAGTTCAGGCGATGGCAGAAGAGGAAGGCGCGCTGACAGACTTCATCGAAATCGGCAGCAACGAGCCTTTGCCAAGAGTGGTCATCGCTACCTTTCGTTCGATCCTGTTGAAGCTCGATCGGATCAGGGGAGTGCAAAGTCCAGCGGCACTTGACCGTGAATCCGATCTGACTTGACCGCGAATCCAGCGCACTTGACCGTGGGTCCGATGTGACTTGACGGTGGATCCAGCGCATATGACGGACGATTTGATCGCGCGTTGATGGCGGTCTCAGCGAGGGTGTGTGTCGAGACGATTCGCCCCTTCTGCCCTTGAGCGGGCCGTGTTCGCGGCGTCCGTTTCGCTGGGAGTTTCCTCGCGTTTCCTTGCCTCTGACCGTCGGGTGGAGAGGAGTGAGGCCGGCTGCCCGGGCAGCCGGCCGCGCCGATCTCCACCCGTCTACGCTGTTCCTTTTTGTTGGGCACAAGAAGGGACGTCAGATGGGAAGGACCAACGTGATGACAGTCTACGACGTATTGCGATTGCACGGGACCAGCAGCCTGACGCGTGTGGAGATTGCGCGGTCAGTCAATGTGAGCACCGGGACGGTTTCGAACATCCTTGCCCGGGCCCGAGAAGTCGGAGTGTCGTGGCCGACGGATCTCGATCCGGCTGCGGTGCACGAAGCGTTGTATCCGCCTGCGGACACGTCGCCCGGCGCGTATCTGGCGCCGGACCTGGACCCACTGGTGAGGCAGCTCGAGGCGCCCAGGCGGCGGCGTGCGGCCCGCGTGACCCGCCAGGTTCTGTGGGAGGCCCCGTCACAATCCCGGCGTCGCCAGTCTCACCCTGTTTGTCGCGACCCAAGAAAACGCACGACTCCATCAAATATGCGCGCTTTCTGGCCGTCACCTACAGGACCCGGATCCGTGCCGCCCGCATGCCATTTCCCTACCGTTCCAGGTCCGCCCCGGCGCCAAGACTGCGTCCCCGGGCGGCCGTATTCGGCTCGACAGTTTGCGAATCCGTACACGAACGTCCCCCGGCAACCGTGTTCCCCATGGCCTTTGCCGACGCCTTCGCGGGTGATCCGCCGGCATCGTCCGCCCGCCCGGGCCCGCCCCGCGCCATCTCCCCGATGCCTTCGAGCGCGGCGATGCGCTCGCCGGTGGCCGCCTGGGGCTGCGCCCGGAGGCCGGCCGCGGCGTCGGTGACCCGCTCGGCGCGCTCCCGGGCGCGGCTGATTTCGACGTGGAAGCGCTTCTGCGTGGTGAGTGCGGGTGCCTCGCCTCGATCGCCGCGATCACGCTGTCGACCGTTCGCCCCTGGAACGCGTGCACGGTGGACGCCCAGGCGCGGTCGAGATGCCGCAGTTGCGGATCGCCGCGGCCCAGCTCCAGCCGCCGGCCGTCCTCCAGGCGAAACGCGATGCGCCCGGCCGCGGCCATCTCATCGCGACGGAGCATCGCCGAACCCCAGGCGTAGCGGAACCGTTCGCTCGATCAGGGGCGTCGATTCGGCAAGGTTCGAAGCCTTGTCGCAGGCGCGGGCGGCGGCCGGAACCGCCGCCCGTCTCCATGGCTACGCGGCGTTCAAGGACGTCACCAGCGCCCGATCACCTCGAATCCCGCAGCATGTTCAGGCGGTGCCGCGTCGCTCTCGCGCCGGGTCGCCCGCACCCCGAAGGAGAGGTCCGGCGCGTTGGCGCCGGCCGCCGGCGCCACTCGCCAGCCGAGCGTGTAGTCGCGGGCACCCGTGGCCACCCCCACCCCCACATGCGGGCTGCCGGTGAAGCGCCCCGAGAAGGCCGGGAAGCCGTAGGCCGCTTCGGCCGTCCAGCGGGCGGTTGCCTCACCTCCGCCCGCGCGGTCCGCCAGCGGGTCGGACGCGAACAGCGCGTCGAGCCCGCCCCGCGCGGCGCCGCCCCAGTCCTGGGTCAGCGTCAGCGAGGGGCCGCGTCCGGTCGACGGGTCCGGATCCCAGGCCAGCGAAGCCGCGAAGCCCTGATCCTCCAGGTCGTCCGAGCCGTGCGCGACCAGCGTGCGGCCCGACAGGTCGAGCGACAGACCGAGCGTCGGGTTGACCCAGGCAAGACCGCCGCCGAGCTCGACCCCGAAGCCGGTCTCGGCATCGCCCCCGTCATGGCGCGCGCCGATCTCCAGCTTGGGTGTGAGACTGCCGCCGCCCTCGGTGGCGATGCGGTAACTCCCCTCCAGGCCGAGACGGAGCCGCGTCACGTCGGACTCCGACGCCGCAAGCTCGTGCGTCTTCTCCGAACTCGTCCGCGCCCACAAGGCGTCGGAAGTCAGCGCCAGGGCGGGGCCGCTCGCTTCCCTCGACAGGGAAACAAGGTCGTTGCGTACCCCCGCCGCCGCCATCGTCCAGGCGATGTCGGAGCTGAGCGAGCCGCCGACTTCCGGCTTCAGCGTGACCTCGCCGGTGCCGTAGCCCGCCGCGCCCCAGAGCTTCAGCCGCTCCGACGCCTGGATCGCGGCATAGGGGACCGCCGCTGTCAGCGACGCCTCCACCTCGCCGTCGCCCTCCCGCATGGCCCCGCCGCACAGATACGCCATCGTGGCAGGGTCCATGCCCTCGCCAACATCCGGACAGTGCTGCGGGCCGGTGCCGTTGTCGGCATAGCCGCCCTCGCCGCTGCTCCGCATCAGCGCCATGCCGACCAGCCACTTGCCGCGCGCATAGTCGGCGCCCAGCATCGCCGTGGTCGCCTCGCCGTCGAGCGAGAACGTCCCCTCCCGTCCGTCGAAGCTCGACTGCGCCGCCCGGCCCCAGAAGGCCAGACTGCCGCCCGCGGCGTCCTTCTCACCCGTCGCCGTGAAGCTGCTGCCGAGCAGCGTCTCGCGCGCCGTCATCGAGTATGACTGTGCGCCAGTGCCGATACTGTCGAAGCCGAAACCATGCGAATCATGGCCGAAGCCGAGAGAACTGAAGCCATCGGGGCCGCTGCTGCCGAAACCGACATGGCCGGCGCCGCCGAAGGCGCGGGCGACATCGGACTGCGCCAGCAGGTCATTGCCGGCAAGGCTGCCCGGCGCGGCATGGTCGTTCGCCGCCCCGGACTGCGATCCGGGATCGAAGTTGAGCGTCTGTCCGGCAATCGTGCCCTGCACCCCGGCGCCGCGCGGTGCCGCGATGCGCCCGGCTATGCCGTCCAGCGCCTGTTCCGCCGCCGTGCGGCCGAACCGCGCCAGCCATGCCGCCGGCATCGGGTCCGAGTTGGTGATCGTGCCCACCGCAATCCCGTCCGCAATCGACACCGACACACCGGGCGGGCCATTCACACCGGCATCGAACAGCACCATCTCGAAGGTCTCCGGGTCCTCGTCATGGCTGTCGTTGTAGAGGGGGACATGGATCTGCGTCTCGGTCTGGCCCGGCCTGAATCGGGCCCGCAGTTGCCAGGACCGCTGCCACGCCAGGTAGTCCTGGCCCGCCACGGCCGACACCGGGGTCGAATCCCGCGTCGCATAGTAGACATGGACCGGCCAGGCCACCTTCTCGCTCAGCGTCACCGTGAAATACCCGTTGCGCTGGTTCTCCTTCATGGTGGCATCGGCAATCGAAATCGTCGGACCCGAGGCCGCCGCATCATTGTCGGACACCGCCACCGTGGCCGCATTGTCCGGGGCGGCGGCCAGTGTGTAGCCGGTGCCAGTGCCCAGGGTGGCGGTGATCGAGCCGTCCGGCTCGTCCGCACCGTCGTCCACCGTGGCGACCTCCACGTCCACGCTGCCCGTGACCGGGACGGTGACCGTCCGCGATCCGGTCTCGCCCGAGGCGGCGAAATCGCCGCTCTGGCCGACGGCGAGCGTCACGTCGAGCGGTGCGGCCGGCACCGGGCTTGCCGAGACCGTGAACGAGGCCGAGGCACCTTCCGTCACCCCGCTGCCGGCGGCGATGCTCACCACTGGCTCGTCATTGTCGCGCACCGCCACCGCGGCGCTGCCCTTGCCCGTGGCCACGGTATAGCCCGTGCCCGTGCCGAGGGTGACGCTCACCGAGCCGTCGGCCTCGTCCGCACCGTCGTCCACTGTGGCCACGGAGAGCGCGACGCTGGTCGTGCCCGCCGCCAGCGTTGCCGTTCGGCTGCCCGCGCCGGGGGCGTCCAGATACTCGCCGCTCTGGGCGACGGTGTAGGGGACCGTGAGGTCGGACCCTGGCGCCGGGTTGGCCGTGAGGGTGAAGGTGGCCTGGCCGCCCTCGTCCACGGCGGACCCCGCCTGGAGGCTGAGCTCGGGCGTGGCGGGTGTTACCGGCTGGACCTCAGCCTGTTCCGGCTGTTCCTCCGGCGCCGCTGCAAGGCATTCCAGCGCCGGCGGCACCGGCGCCCAGCGCTTGAGGCCGCGGTCCGCCTGCGCCCGCGCCTCGGCGACGGTCATCGGGTTGCTGCTGTAGGCGTTGTCCACCCCGAAGGCGGCAAGCACCCGGCTCCAGCGCTCGACATGGCCCGGCGACGTCCGCCAGGTCTCGGTCGCAGCCAGCTGGGCGTCGGCAAGCAGGGCGTCGGAGACGCAGGAGGGTGCTTCAACCTGCGCCGGCTGTGCGTCCTGTTGCGGCGAGCCCTGGCCGCCGCCGACGGTGATGGTGACCCAGGCAAAGCCGTCGAAGATGCCGCGCTCCCTGATCGACACCGGCGGTGGCGAGGCGCCGCTCACTTCTGGACGTGATTCGACCAGCACCTTTGGTATCGCGGCCAGCCTGAAATGCATGACCGTGGCTGTGGCCGGGGCGGTGAAGGTGGCAGTTTGACCGTCCCTCTGCACGCCTCCCTGGACGACCCCGTCCGAGTACGGGCCGTCCACCTGCCGCCAGCGCCAGGCAATGTCGTTTTCGGCCCAGGGCCCGGTGGCGGTGCCCGAGAGGGTCACCTCAGCGCCGGTGGCCACCGTCTGATCGGTGCCGGCATTCGCCGTCGGGGTGAAGTTTGCGCCGGGGTTGCTGTCCAACCGATGTGTCGCCAACGCCAGATTGTTCCTGAACACGCCATCCGGCAGCACAGCGAGGCTGTTATTATTCAGATACAGATACTTGAGCTTTGTAAGACGGTCAAAGACGCCTGGCCGCAGCGTCGTCAGCTGGTTGTAATTCAGGTCCAGAGCCAGCAATCCCGTGAGGTCGTCGAAGATGCCCGCCGGCAGCGTTGAAAGGCTGTTTCGGGTCAGCCGCAGGCGCTTCAGATTGGTGAGCCCGTCGAAATCGCCTGCCTTCAGGCTGCTCAACCCCTTACTGAGCAAATTCAGGAAGTTGTTTTGGAAGTCGCCGCTGATGCCCGCCAGGTGTTCGGGGGTCACGTCGGCGCAGTTGCTGACGCCTGGAATCATGCCGAGAATGGCGTCGCGCACCGCCTTCGTGCGCCCGCAAATGTCGGCGTACTCGGCCGTGACCGTGACCGGCCATTCCGGCGACCAGTGACGACGGGTTTCATGGGCCCAGGTGAAGTCACGCTCCGCCGAGACCACAAGCCTGGTATCGCCGGCGCCGACGGCTTCCAGGCGCACCCACTGTTCGCGGCTGGAATTCGTGAAGGTCATGGTGTCCATGAGGACGCCGTCAACGAGAGGTTGCCCGTCCCGTCTCGTCGCCCTGATCACATTGCCGACCGGCTCGGCAAAAAGATGGACATCGACTCTCCCGCTGCTGCCAATGGGCAGCATCGCCTCGCCGATCGTGATCTTGAAATCCCTGGTCGTTCCCTCGGCCAGGGTGATCGTCTCGCCCGCCGGGGGCAGGCCCGACACCTTGCTCTCCGCCTCGATCTCCACCGGTGGCGCTGCCTCTTTGACGCGGACCCAGACCGTCCAGCTCTGGTCGAGTTCGCCGTAGTTGACGCGGCGCTTGGCGCCGTCGAAATCGCCCTGCTCCCCCTGGATGACGTGCTTGAGGGGCACCGCATCCGGGAAATGATCGGTGCAGGCCACCTTGGCCTTGACCGTTTGCCACTGGTTCCAGTTGGACGGCGTGAAGGTCAGCGTCGGCCCGAGTTGGTTGTCCCGACGGTTGTGCCGGCTCGCCCCCCTGTCGGGGCCGACAAAGACGCGGCTCAGCGTCCGGTGGGTGTTGTTGCCCCACCAGATGAGGTCGTTGGGGTCATGGATATTGACCTTCACCGTCTCCGACGGCTTCGTCGTCAGCCTGACCTTGTACTTCGGCCCGGGGGCGCTGGCGGGAAGCTCCATGCTTGCCCCAGGGGTTGAATGCATGCCCGACTGCCAGGGCGCGGTGATTTTCCGGGCGCGCTCCCGGAGTTGTTGGGCAGATTCCCCTTCCCTCTTTTCGATCTTGTTGCCGGATGGATCGTAGTATTCGAACTCGCCGCAGCCTTGGCTCTCGTTCCAGGTCAGGTGCGTGGCGCTGAACTCCAGGCCGGGCGGGGCCGGCGGGGCCTTTACCGTGCCGTTGAGGCGGATCTTCAGGGCCTGAGCTCCTGCCCATGCCCAGCCGGCGGAGGTATTGTCGCCAGCCGTCCGCCAATTAAAGCCATTGCCGATGCCGAAATCGGCGGCACCGCCCGCATCATCGGCGATTGAGGTCGCGATCCGGATCTTTGCGAAATCCGCGTCGCGCTGGCCGGCCACATCAAGCACGAGAAAGTATCCGCGTCCGTCCGTCTGTCCGTCCCTCGGCTCAAGGTCAATGCCGCCACCCGGCGCCGTGAACCTCATGATTCTGTCGGCGGAAAATGACGTGCCCTGTGGGTTGGTCAGGCGGCCAACAAACTCGCGAACCCTGAGGTGGGCGTCACTGCGCCGGATTTCGACCGCAAGGACATTGCTGTCGAAGGCGCTCGAGGTTGCCGATGCGAACTCGATGTCAACGCTTTCCAGCCGGTAGCCCCCGGGATTGAACCCGGCTGAGAATGGCATGGCGTGGTCGCGCTGGAACGTCACCGTGCCACCGTCCGCCTGACCGATATTGCTTGCAAGCACCTGCGCCTGCGCCCCGGCAGCCGGGGCAAGGAGCGAAAGGGCGAGCAGTGCGGCGGCAGTGCTCCGGCGCAGGCGGCCCGCGAACGCGGCGGAAGCAACGAAAGGATCGGAAGAAGAAGCGGGCCGGCGAGTTGCGGTGCAAACGCCGGAAGAGCCGAGAGACTCAGGCCGGGAGGCGGAGTGCCTTAGGCGGCGGCGCCACCATGAAGACGCAGGAAGGGCGGCTCGGCGGCTCGGCGGCTCGGCGGCTCGGCGGCTCGGCGGCTCGGCGGCTCGGCGGCTCGGCGGCTCGGCGGCTCGGCGGCTCGGCGGCTCGGCGGCTTATTTTATCACAGGAATCACGATCGGCTGTCAAGTGAAACCTGGCTTCCAGGCCGCCATCCGCACGCTGCAACCCGGCGAGGGTCAGCATCGAACCCGCCCGATGCGTCATCGTGGAACCACCGATCATGATGTCACTCCCGATCTGAGGCCAGGCGCCGCCAGCACTTCCATGCGTGCTGCACGCGTTGCATGTGGATAACTGTAATGTGAATGCGAGAGTTGGCGCAACTTGCTGGCCGGCAGGTCAGGTTCGGCCGTGGCCGCGGTGGCCCGGCCATGCGCCCGGCGCCCGCAGGCGAGCGAACCGGAAACGTCGGGAGCGCGTCGCGGACGAGGCGGCCGGTCCGTCCGGCCTACCGGGCTCGCTGTTCGTCGTCCCGGCCCTTCTGGTGTTCAAGTTCGGCCTGTGGGGCCACGACGCCGTCGTGCTGCATGAGCACGACATCCGCAAGAGCAAGGGGCCGTTCGCGATCCTGATGACCGCTCGCACATTGCGCGAACGATTCCATGACGAGCAGATGAACCGTCTGATGGAGGCGATGCCGATGACCATCTTCACCACGGTCACCGACAACCCCCGCCTGCAGACGGGACCGGACCGCACGGCTAACCCCTCCGGGATCGCGCTTCGCTTCTGCATGGAACAGCTGCACGGCATGCTGAGCGCCGGCGAACAGCACGGCAAGACGGTCCACATCGTCTTCGAGAGTCGGGGCAGGAAGGAAGACCGCGAGCTCGAACTGGAGTTCCGCCGCATCGCCGCCAACGAAGGCCGCACCGGTCACGGCTGTCGGGACTTCGGCCGGTTCGACTTCCATCCCGTGTTCGTGCCGAAGGCCGCGAATTCGGCCGGCCTTCAACTCGCCGACCTGACCGCCCGCCCGACCGCGCCGTTGCAACTGCGCCCCAACCAGGCGAACCGCGCGCTCGAAATCATCCGTCCCAGAATCGGGGGGCTGCAATACCTGCCCTGAATCTCGCTGTTCCGAAAAACAAAAGGGCCCCGGAAGTGCCAGGACCCTTCTGTCGACCGGGAAATTCCCAATCCTTTCGTCGGAGCATAATTCGACCCGGCGCCATCGGAAACTGGATTGAACGAAGCTGCTCCCGCAGCAGTTTCGCCTTCCGTGTGAGTGTGCTTGCGGTATCTGATGGTGGTGTGCTCGCGTTGTTTGATTGATGGGTTTCGGCCGCGGTCTGTTGCTTGGTCGTGGGTGGTGTCGGAGGGGCGTCGGCGCGAACAGGCACGATACTGCGCCTTCGGGCGGCGCCTTGCATGGCTCGGGGGGGGTGCGGCGCTGGTTGTTGCTGTCGAGCAAACGGAGCTGGCGCCGCATGGTTTTCGACGGCCCCAGTGTCGCGCTCCGGCTCCTGCTGTCATCTCGGCAAGATCAGCGCCAGCCGGAACGCGAGAACGGACATCATCGCGTGTGCCCGCTGTGGGTCAGGAGCCCGCCGCCTCCGGACTCTTGGCGGTCGCTGCGGCGGCGGGCTCCTGACCCACAGCTGCACCGTGCACCGCGCAACCGCCCGCAGATGAAGGTGCAGGGCCCAACCGATGCCTTCATCAAGAAAGTGCAGTTTCTGACCGTCACTCACATGAGCGCATCCATGGGCCGATCGCTCGCCGCAGGCGGGGGGTCTGCGGTGCTACCGGTTACCGTTACCCTGCCTTCCCAGGGGTTCGAGGCGGTAACGGTTTTCGGTCACGTGCCCTGGCGGTGCCGGGCGTTGGCGCCGGCTGGCGTCGTGGCGTGCTGGTCGGCGATGCGGTATCCGCCCTCGGGGGCGCGCTCGACGCGGTGTTGGCGGACGAGCCGTTTCAGGGTCTCGGCGACGGTTGCGGGTCGGGTTGCGGCGCGTTCGCGGATCTGGCGCTGGGAGAGCGGGGCGTCGGCGTCGTCGAGGGCGTGGAGGATGCGCCGTTCGGGGGTGTCCGGTTCGGGCTCGGTCCGGTCGGGCTTGGCCGGTCGCAGCCGCAGTGCTGGTCCGTGGCCGTCCTCGGCGAGTTCGATCTCGAGGTCTTCGAGGCCGGGAGCGTCGCGATGCTCGACGGTCATGAGGATGCGCTTGTCGCGCCGTCTCAGATACAGGTTCGAATCGCCCCATGCATGAAGCTCGCTGCTCCCGCGCAGGGCCTGGCCCGGCCGGGTGGCGCCACTCTTGCGGGCGTGGTGGACGAGCAGGACAGCGGTCTCGAAGCGGCGCTGGATGTCGCGCAGGAAGCCGAGGATGGGGGCGACCTCGGCGACGGCGTTCTCGTCGATCCCGTGCAGGCGGACCAGGGGGTCGAGGACGAGGAGGCTGGGCCGGACGCGTTCGACCGTCTCGATCAGGCGCTGGCGGTCGTTGCGATGATCGAGGCGCAGGGTGGGCACGTCGATGACGGCGATGTCGAGGGTCTCGAAGCGGGCGCCGGCGGCCTGTGCGATGCCTTCAAGCCGGGTGCGCACGATGTGGCCGGCGTCCTCGGCAGCGAACAGCAGCACGGCGCCGCTTCCGGCGGGTCGGAAGTGGCGCAGGCACGGGACGCCGGCGGCGACGGCGACGGCGATGTCGAGCGCCAGGAAGGACTTGCCGCATTTGGGCTCGCCGCCGACGATGCCGACGCCCTGCTCGGACCACAGCGCCTCGACCAACCAGCGGCGCGCCCGGGGTCGGTCCTCGAGCTCGGTCGGGGCGCGTGTGGGGAAGCCGTTCACCGCCGTGCCCTCCCGGGCCTGGCGGGCTCTCCCAGGGTCTCCAGGAAGAGTTTTTCGTCGAGCTGCTCGCGGTCCTGCTCACAGCCGGCTGCGAGCAGGGTGTCGGCCATGACGGTGAGCGTCCTGGGGTTGCCGCCGGCATGGGCGACGAGGGTGTCCTTGAGGCCGGCGGTCATCAGCGCCGGGTTGCCGGCCTCTTCGAGCAGGTGGTCGAGGAGACGGGCGAGATCGGCGGGCTCGGCGGGAGCCATGACGAGGCGCTGTCGGATGCGCGAGGCGATGGGCTTGAGCTCGGGCCTGCGCAGCCTGGCGAGCAGGCGGTTGTCGCCGGCGAAGACGACCGAGAGGATGGCGCGCGAGTCGAAGTCGGTCGACGCGAGCAGGCGGATTTCGGCGAACACCGAGGGCAGCAGCTCCTGGGCCTCGTCGACCAGCAGGATGGGGCGCAGCCGGGTCTCTTCGAGATGGTCGAGCCAGGTCTGGCGCAGCACCTTGAAGCCGCCCCAGTTGTTGCGCGGCATCAGGGTGATACCGAAGATCTCGCCCATCTCGTGGTAGAAGTCGGCGACCCGCGAAGAGGGGTGGGCCAGCGCCGCGACCCTGAGCCCGTCAGTGCGCCCGAGGCGATCGGCGAGCAGGCGCAGTGCGGCGCTCTTTCCGGTTCCGGGCTCGCCGGTGACCAGGGCGAAGCCGCCCTGGCGCACGAGGTGGACTTCGATCCTGCGGCAAAAGCTGTCGACGGCGGGGGTGGCCAGCAGGCTGTCGGGCGGTACGTCGGTGGCAAACGGGTTCCACTTGAGGCCGTAGAAGGTGAGCAGTTCGCGGTTCATGGGGTCTCTCCCTGATCGTCGTCCCTGCCGGGACTGTCGGGAAACGGCAGCCAGGCTGGCGGCAGGCCGCTGGCGTCCTGGTCGTGGAGGATGCGCTGGAGCAGTGGGGCGCTGCCGGGGCCAGTGCGGCTGCCATCATCGTCGCGCGGGGCGAGCGGGCGGCGTTGCGCGGCGGCATTGCCGTGCTTGTCCAGCGGGTAGAGGGTGCACAGCCGCTCGCCGGTGGCGCCGTCGACGAGATCGACGCTGGCGAGGTCCCAGCGCGCATGGCGGATCCAGGCCTCGCGCAGGTGGCGCCACGGCGCCGGGATCTGGTAGCGGACGCCCTCGACGGAGACGGTGCCATCGGAGCGCCGCACGATCCGCTTCCTGACGATGCGGAAGGCGTCCCTGAGTGCCCCGACACCGGGGCACGGCCTCGATGCGTCGACACTTCCGGCGAGGCGTTCATGCGGTGTCATGGCGAGCTCGCGATGCGTGCGACGGTGGTAGTCCTGCTCGACCCAGGCGACGGTGGCGTCGTTCAGCATCTTCAGCGTGAGCCCCTCGACGCCTTCGAGCATGGCCATCAGCCGGCCCTCGACCGAGGCCCACCAGGTCTCGAGCTTGCCGTTCATATGAGGATGCCCGGCGAGGGTGCGGGAGTGCAGGATGCCGAGCCGGTGCAGCCCGTCGGTGACCTCGCCAGCGATCATCGGCGAGCCGTTGTCACTCATCAGGGCGCGCGGCAGGCCGCGCTTCATGAAGGCCTGGCAAAGGCCGTGGACGAAGACCTCGGCGGTCTCTGCGAGATACCACTGCATGTGACATCCCAGCCGCGAGTGGTCGTCGAGGACCCCCAGAAGGATCGGCGTCTTCCACTCGCCCGACGCGGTCAGCACCCGACGCCGGGTGTGGTGAAAATCGCAGTGCCAGAGAGAGTGACTGCGGGTGACCTCGTAGCTCAACACCTCGCGGGTCTCGACCGGCGGGCGCTCGGGCTCCTTCTCGAAGCGCCGCCGCCGGCGCTTGCGCACCAGCCCGCGAGCCCGCATCGTCCGGGTCAGCGTTGCGTAGGACGGCATCGGACCGAGCGCCGGATCAGCCTCGACCAGCGCCGCCAGGTTCTCATGGTGCAGCTGCGCCGACCACGACGGGTGCGCCCGGTACTGCTCGCGCAGCGCAGCGACCAGCGCCGGCAACATCGCCCGCGGGCGCCCGGCATCGGCGCGCGGCCGACGCTTGAGGGCGGCCACCGGGTCGTCGCCCGCCGCCCGCGCCTGGTAGTACCACCTCTCGATCGTGGACACCGCGAAGCGCACCGGTCCGCTGCCCGACGGGTGATCCCACTCGCGTTCGGCAAGCCGCACCAGCTCGGCCCGCAGCCGCCCTGCCGGAGGCGGCGAGGCCAGCAGCGGCCCGACCACCGCGAAGCGCAGCCGTGCCCACCGGTCGCGGCGGCCGTTCCCGTCGGTGCTGTCCATCCCGGCATCCCTCCCTCGCCGTCCTGGGGAAGGGCCGGTGTAAAGCCGCCTATCCGTTCATGACAGAAACGCTTTCTGCGGGAGACCCCGGCCCGGCGCCGAGCGTGCAAAAGCCGGTCCACGGCATCAGCCAGACCAGGCTGCGCAACAGACGTGAGCGCAAGCCGGAGCCCCGCATGATGCGCAGCAACCAGCGCAGCGGCGCCTCGCCGGGGGGTGCTGCCAGCGCGCCCCGTTTCGCCTGCCACTGTG
>CBDCAO010000002.1:0-48959 GCA_965213935.1 Thalassobaculaceae bacterium
GATGCCCGCCTTCGCGTGAACGGACAGAAACTCCCGTAACTATAGGGTCTTACGGCCCGTCCCGCACCGCCACGCGGCTTCCACGACAAAACGCCGCCGCGGCTGCTTCCTGCATTACCGCCCAGCCGCGCGGCCCGAACAGGGAGCCGCGGCCATGACCGAGAAATCCACCTTCGCCCGGCGCGTCCGCGCCGCCAAACCCCGAGCCGGGAAATACGAAGTCCGCGACGACGTGGTGAGCGGACTCGCACTCGCAATCCAGCCCACCGGAGTCCGGACCTTCTTCCTCGTCCGCATGGTGCGCGGGCGCAGGCGATACGGCACCATCGGCAGTGCGGACGCCATGACCATCCCCGAGGCCCGGCGCGAGGCCCGCAGGCTCATCGCCAGCTACATCGAGCCCGCGAAGACGGACAGCGGCCCCCGCACACCCGGGCATCCGATGGACGCCTTCGCCGCCGAGTTCCTCGAACGCTACGCCCGGCACTGGAAGCCCCGGACGCTGGAGTCCAGCGCCTACGTGGTCCGCAACCACATCCTGCCCGCCTTCGGCCATCTGACCGTGGACGCCATCGCGGTCGAGTACGTCCGGGACTGGTTCGCGTCCATGGCCGACAAGCCCGGCAGCGCCAACCGCGCCATGCCCACCCTGTCGGTCATGATGCGCATGGCCGAGCTTTGGGGATACCGCCCCCACAACTCCAATCCCTGCAAGAACACCCGGCGTTACAAGACACAAGCCAAAGAGCGTTTCCTGACGGCGGACGAAATGGCCCGGCTCAACGCCGTGCTGACCCGCGACGAGTTCTGGTGTCCCCACATCGTCGCCATCGTCCGCCTGCTGATACTGACCGGCTGCCGCAAATGGGAACTTTTTCTGCCGCCGAGATGTCGGTTCTTCGTGCCCGCATGGAGGGGGGCCGGCGGAGCAAGGCCCAGCGGGGAGAACTCTATGCGAGCCTGCCCATCGGTTTTGTCCGCGAGGGGGACATTCTTCGCAAGGATCCCGATCTGCGGGTCCAGGCGGCCATCGAAGCGGTCTTCGCCCGCTTCCGCGAGGGCGGGTCGGGGCTGCAGGCGGCCCAGCCTCTGCGGGCGGAGGAGGTTCGGCTTCCAAGCCGGCCGGGGAATGCGGAAGCCGTGACGTGGAAGGATGCAACCTATTCCCGGGTGATGGATATCCTGAGGCACCCGGCGATGGGCGGGGCCTATGCCTACGGGAAGGGCCGGTTCGGATATCGGGAAGACGGGACGCGTCTGGCGCCGGAGGAGAGGTGGCGGGTGCTGAAGCCGGAACACCACGAGGGGTATGTGCCGTGGTCGGAGTGGCTGGAGGTCCAGGAGACGCTGGCGCGGAACTCGGCCCATCGCGACCGGAAGCGCGGAGCGGCGCGCGAAGGGGCAGCGCTTCTCCAGGGCCTCGCCGTCTGTGGCCACTGCGGCCGATCGCTTCTCGTCCGGTACAACAAGGGGCGAAGCTATTTCTGCAACCAGCGTACGCCGGATCTCGGCCAACGTCGCAGCTGCTTCTCGGTTGGCGGCATCGGGATCGACGCGGTCGTGGCCGACCACTTTCTCGAACGGATATCGCCGGCCGGAACGGAGGCGGCGCGGGCGGCGGAGCAGGCGGTCTCGGAGCGGGAGGAAGCGGCGCTTCGCAGTTGTCGGCTGGAGCTTGAGCAGTGCCGCTACGAGGCCGGCCTTGCGGAGCGACGGTACCGGCGGGTCGATCCGGACAACCGCCTGATCGCGGCAACTCTGGAACGGGAGTGGGAAGCCGCCCTGACGGCGCTGGAGACGGCGGAGTCCGCGCTCAAGGCGGCCCGGGACCGTCGGCCCGAGGCGCCGCCACCCGGATATTTTGCAAACCTCGGCGCCGCACTGGAACGGGTCTGGAATGCGCCGACCACCACCGCCCGTGACCGCAAGCGCCTCCTTGCCTGTCTCATCGAGGAAGTCACACTGCAGGCGGTCGAGGGCGATCAGACGGAAGTCGTCATCCATTGGCGGGGTGGCGAGGCCGACGCACTCGAGATTCCGCGCCAGCGGCGGAAGCCGGTTCGCCAGCTCGATGACATGGACACGGTGGAGTGGGTCCGTCGGCTGGCCCTGGTCTATCCCGATGTCCAGATTGCCCGGATCCTCAACGACCAGGGGCGGCGGTCGGCCCGAGGTCTGCTGTTTACGGTCTCTCTGGTGCAAAGACTGCGGTACAGAAACGGCATCGCAGGATACAAGCCGACAGGTGAAGAGGAGGGAGACGAAGTTCTGAGCGTCCATGCAGCGGCGGTGCGTCTCGGGGTCTCCGATGCGACACTCTATCGCTGGATCAAGGTCGGTGTTCTGCCCAGTGCCCATCCGGATCTGCCAGGCGCCCCGGTTCGCGTTCGCCTGAATGCGGACTTCCGCAGTCGGTTCCATCTCAACCCGCCAGAGGGGTTCATCCCCCTCAGGGAGGCTGTGAGACGCCTGGGCGTCTCACGACAGACGATCTGGCAACGCGTGGCATCGGGGCGGCTGGACTCCTGCCACGTGAAGCGGGGCCGCAACCGCGGCCTGCACGTTCGGTTGGAACCGGATGACCGTCCGCTTCTCAGGGAGATGCTCGCCGATGATGAGGAACGCGCAGATGACTGAAGGCAGCCACTCCGGCGCCTCCACGCCCGTTCTCAGCGTGTAAAGTCGCCATGACCCGATCCGGCAAGATTCAGACAGCATCAGGAAAAGGGCGTCAACTCAAGGCAGTAGAAGAAATCTCCGGAGATCGGAAGCCTTGAACCAGAAGAGGAGCAGTTCAATGGGCGAATCGAAAACCTGAACCATCGCCAGAGAGACTGCGTCTTCGGCGAGGACGCCTGTCTGACCCGCACGGGACACGGCCCGGCAAACCGGGCCAGCCTCAACACCATCGCGCTCGCGGTCATCTTCGCCAACCGGCGAGAGGCGGAAAGCCTCGCCGAAACCCGTCGCCGGCTCCAGCTCAACCGCAGCGAAGCCGTCGCGGCCCTGACCCGGCCCTGACAGGCAGACACATCCCGGCAGTGCCAGAGCGCCGCCGGAAACACACCGGATCCTCACAACGAACCACATGGCGACCGGAAACCGGGCCTGCGCTTGCGCCTGGGGGCTCCGCAGCCGCGAAACTCAGACAGACAACCACGATCCCGGCACCGTTCTTCGGCTGCAGGTCAGAATCTGCGACAGCGTGGGAAAGTCCTGGCCGCGTGTTCGAAAGTCAGCGCGCACTCGCATCCAAACGACAACGGCGATGCCCTTGCCGGTATCGGCCGCTACAGAGCCGCCGGCCTCAGCCCCGATACCGTGCATGATGAAGCAGGCCGCAGCGCCGTCACCAGCATCGACGGCGCTTCGCGCAGGACTGTCTGCCCCGACGCAGGTCATGCCGCAAGCTCATGCCGGCAGCACGACCGGCCACGTGTTGCGACCCAGGACCCGCTCAAGCGCCAGCGGCACGGCGACCGCCATCGCCCGGAACCGCCCGGCGTTTTAATCCTGCCGATTCCTATAGGCTTCCCCGCCCGACCACACCGAGTGTGATTGTGATCTCTACACCCCGCACAACCCTGCGTGGTGCTGGGAGTTGCCTGGCCGGCAGGGGCGTTGCTTGCGCCGGTGACCTTGGGAATGTGGGCCTGAAGGTTCTGAGCCAACGCGACGGGACACTGTGTATCCCGCTGCGTCCGTCGATAGTGATTGATTCCCATTTTCGCGCTGGTCTCGTGCGTCAGCGTTCCGATCCGGATGACCGCCTCAGCGGTGCCATCGTTCAGCACGCACGTAAGGATCTGCCTGGGCCCACCGTGCTCACCCCGAAGCGTCGCTCTGTGGGCAAGGTAACGCGTCAATCCAGGGAACCCCGGTTGCGCGTGGTAGAGAGTGTCGCGACGCGCGGGGGGATTGGCGAAAGTCGACAAAGGCACCCCCCTCTGCTATTCTCCTGGCCACCGTCAAGACCACGACCATTTCCGGTGATTCGCCGCCAGAAAGAAGCTTCCCAACAGCGATTGACATACAGGTTCCCAAGCTGCATTCGTGTTCTGGAGGAGGGCGACGATGTTGGTATCCCAGAAGGAGCCGAGCAGCGGAAGGTAACGAGTAAATAACGCAGAATAAGGTTATCTCAAATGGCGCGTATACCACAAACCCTAATCAGGACAACGGTGAGGGTTAGAAGTCCGTCTGGTAAGATCAGCGGAACAGGATTTGGCTACCTTCGCCCCGACGATTACAACGCCGCCAATCCTGCACAACACTCAGGCGACGACAATCTGCCGCGGCGGTTTTGGTACGTCACTTGTGCTCATGTCATCGATTCAATCGAGCATGCAACGTGTGGCGACCGGCGGGTCTGCCTTGAAATTAACGAGACCTCCGAGCGCGGAGGTGGAGTTACGACCGTCAAGTACCCGATAGACCACTTCTGGACCCGAAATCGAGCGTGGAAGGAGCGCTGCGATCGCCTCGGGCCTATCGGAACTCGGCCGTACACACCTGAGGATGCGGCTGTGGATGTTGCTGTGACAACAGCACCCACCCACTTTGAGCATTGGAGTCAGTTAGAGTGGTCGGCGTTTCCTCCGTGCACTCATCTCACAAAGCAACTAATGGCGGGTCAAGATGAGTCCGACCGAATGCTTAGCGAAGGAGATAATCTGTTCTTATTCGGATTTCCTGTCGGATTCTACGAAGATACAAAAAATTGGCCAACTGTGCGACTGGGGACGGTCGCCCAGATACAGCCCCTGCTTACAGGTAAGGCAAAGACTTTTCTGATTGACGGTTCTGTTTTCGGCGGAAACAGCGGCGGCCCAGTCGTAGCTGATACAAGCTCCCGCTTGAGTAACCACTACCTAGTCGGCATGGCCAGCGGTTCACGTCTGAACCCCAAGACCCTTGAGAATGCCGATCTCGGATTGGTCGTTCCGCTGGATACGATCAACGAGACAATCGAAATGGCGTTGATCGATTCGCCACACGTAAGCCGACTTCCCAAGAAGTGATCAAAGTAGAAGTAGGCGCAATCATGACCGCTCCATCGCAGGCATCGAAGTATCTTGAGTTGCCGCAGGGCAGCCGCGTTCATCGACAACTAATGTCGGCGTCGGATTTGAAGGTTAGCGATGCGGTTCAAGTGGACTTTGCGCCACCAACATTCTAATCGGGGGCCTGAGGGTCCCGGCATTCGCCAAGGCCAATGAACTACTTGAACAAGTGCCGCGTCTCGGCTTGAGAAAGCATCTCGCACCCGTACCCCATCGGGGCGAACGGCATTAGTTCAGAATAGAGTTTCTCCGTCGTCCCTCGCCGTCCCCAAGCATCCCGGGAACGCGGCTATGGTGCTCGATCCATGTTCGGATTGCGGGAGAAATCCACTCGGCAACTTCCACGATGCGGTCGTAGTCGCGCTCCAGGTCTCGCGCGAAAATCGGTTCATGATGAGCGATCCTGTTGCGCAACGACCGCAGAACGTTCAACGGCCCGTGTGCCTGCTTGCGATTCAGGTTCGTGCGATGTGCAAACGCCCCGCGCAATGCCGGCCGCCAGAGCGACATCTCGTAGTTCGCCTTGCGCCCGTCAACGCGACGGCCGCCAGGGCCGAGCAGCGAAACCCAGAACCCGAAGGATAGCGCTGCAACCATCCGGTGCGGATCGTCCCGGCGCCCTTCGCGCGCCAGTTCGGTTCTCGCTCCAGCTACGCGATGCAGAGCGCCCCGATCGAGACCCGCCCTGCCATTGTCGTACCAGACGTCGCCATACCGGTCGGCCAACCGCCGATGCATCGCGTTGCGAAGGGCCACCTCCAACCCCTGCAACGGACCATAGAAGGCGGCGCTGACGCCTGTGTTCCAGACGTGCAGGCGGATTGCCCTTTCCCGGTCTCCCTGTGCAGCATGGAGATAGGTCGCCAGCCGCTCGTTCGAGAGCGAGACTTCGAGTTCGTCGAGGATATCGTTCGTGTAGGCGAAACGCTTGACGCCTGCCTCCCGGTTCTCCATATTCACTGCGTACACCCCGGACCCGCCTCTGCCACTCGGTATGCGCCCGGGGTTTTCGTTTGGATGACCCTATCCATTACGCTGCATCTGTTCCCCGGTATTCCGTCCGCAGCGAAATCCGCGCTTCGAAACCGCCCCCGAGCCATTCCGGAGGCATCTTCTACCTCGCGCAACTCCCGCTTCAGCTTCTTCAATCGTTGCACCGGACCGCCGAGGCCGTACACGTTCGTCGGCATTCCGCCGTGTCGGACCGCCAAATCCGGCACCGCCCCGCTCGAACGATTCAATCCGTTCTTCGCTACCCAACGCCCTGGTAGTCCCTGAGGATATCGGCGGCAATGCTGTCCGACACGCGGACGGCGGAGCTGCGCACCGAATGCCGCGCCAGGTGCGCGTAGCGCGCGGTCGTTTCCACCTGGGTGTGGCCGAGCAGCTTGCCGATCATCGGCAGCCCCTCGCCGAGCGCCAGCGCCCTGGACGCGAAGCTGTGGCGGCAGTCGTGAAGCCGTGCATTCTCGATCTTCGCGCGCTCGCAGATCAGGTCCCAGGGGTCGTTGAGATTGCGCATGCGCTTGCCCTTGAGCTTCCCCGGGATGACATGCGGGTTGCCCTCTACGCGCGGGATGTTGGCGAGCACGTCGGCCGCCTCGGGCGAGAGCGGGACCACCCGCGCGCCAGTCTTCGAATCTTCGAGGTTCAACTCGCGCGCATCGAGGTCCACGTCCTTCCAGCGCAGGGTCAATATCTCGTTGCGCCGGCAGCCGGTCAGCAGCAGCAGCCGGATCGCGGCGACGGCGTGGACCGAGACGCCCTTGCGGGTCTCGGCTTCGGCGAGCGTCCGCCCGAGCCGGCGGAACTCCTCCTCGCTCAGGAACCGCTCGCGCCTGCGTTCCCGGTTCTTGACCACCAGCCGGCACGGGTTGCTGGCCTCCGGCATCTGGCCCCGGTCCTCCGCCGCGTTCCAGATGCGCGAGAGGGTATCCACGACCTGGTTCGCCATCGTCGGTGTCTTGCGGAGGCGATGATGCAGCTCCGTCACCCCGGCATGGTCGAGCGCCAGCGCCGGAACCTTGCCGAAGGCGGGCAGCAGGTGCTTGTCGACGATCAGGGTGTACATGGAGACCGTCTTGGGCTTGCAGCGCACCGCGACATGCTCGTCGAGCCACTGGCGGGCGAGATCGCCCACCGTGGGGCCGTCCGCGAGCGCCGGCGGCTCCGGCACCGGCTCCTCGCCCGCCTTTATGCGCGCGATGACGAGCGCCGCCCGGCGGCGCGCTTCCTCGGCCGTGACGATGCCGTGCCGGCCCACCGTCACCCGCTTCGCCGCCTTGCCCCCCGCGCGGGTCTGAACGACGTAGTACTTGCTCCCCGAGGGATAGACGCGCACCCCGAAACCCGAGAGTTCGGAATCCCAGAACACGGTGTCCTTCCCGACGGCGAGCGCCTCCACCGTGCGCTTCGAGATCGTCGTCGTGGTGAGCTTCGCCATCGCCGCCTCCCGAGTCAGGCCGCGTCCGCGCGCGGCAGGATGTCGGCGCCGATGCTGCCGCCGACCTTGGCGGCCGACGCCTTCTCGGTATCGCGCGCGAGATGCGCATAGCGCGCGGTCGTGGTCACCTTGGCGTGACCGAGCAGCGCGGCGATCATCGAAAGCCCTTCGCCGAGCGCCAGCGCCCGCGAGGCGTAGCTGTGGCGGGCGTCGTGAATCCGCACGTCGTCGAGCTTCGCGCGACTGCGCAGCCGCTGCCAGATCGCATCGAGGTTCTTCAGGTGGTCGCCGGGGTTCTGGCCGGTAATCACCCACGGGTTGCCCTCGATGCGGGGAATGGACGCGAGCACATGCTCGACCGCCGGGGTCAGCGGCACGCTGCGCCATCCCGACTTGCCGTCGCGGAGCCGGAGTTCGCCCGCCGTGCGGTCCACGTCGTCCCACTTCAGGGTGACGATCTCGTTCTTGCGGCAACCCGTCAGCAATAGAAGACGAAGCGCCGGCACCGCCGTCGGGAACACCGAGCCGCCGGCTTCGGCCTCGTCGAGCACCCGGCCGAGTCTGCGGTATTCCTCCGGGGTCAGGAAGCGCTCGCGGAGGGTCTCCTTGTAATACTTGATCGAGCGGCAGGGATTGCGGCGCGGCGGGGTCATGCCCCAGGCTTCGGCGAGCCAGAACATCTTGGCCAGCACCATCACCGTTGTATTCGCCTGGTAGGGCTTGTCCCGCAGCTTGTGATGCAGCGCCGAGACCTGCGGGCGGTCCACTTCCGAGAGCTTGAGCCCGCCCAGCTCGGGCAGGATGTAGAAGCGCACGACCCGCCCGAAGTTCTCGACCGTCGCCGGCCGGCAGTTCACCTTCAGGTGCGCCTCCATGTAGCGCTCGGCCAGATCGGCGACGGTGGGCTCAGGGGCGGGCGGCGGCGGGACGGGATCGAGACCCTGCTTGATGCGGTCGATGACCTCGACCGCCTTGCGCCGCGCCTCGTCAGGGGGCATGTCGACAATACGCCCGAGCGCGACACGCTTCGGCCCGCCGGCCGGGCCGCGCGTCTGGACGCACCAGACCTTGCGCCCCGAGGCATAGACCCGGACGCCGAAGCCGGGCAGATCGCGGTCCCAGACGACGGTGTCGCCGGACTCCACGGACAGTGCATCGACGGCGCGCTTGGTGAGTTTGACAGGCGGATGGGCGACCATGGCGGATCGCGTCGTTTTCGGTTTTGGCATCGCGCAGACGCTACCGAATCCGTAATCGAAACGCAACCGACCGAATGGTTACGCCTGTGCCGCCGCGGTCGCCGGCAGGCACCCGCTGGCGGGCTCGTTGTGGCAGGCTGAAAAATCGAGTGGCTCTCTACTACACTGTAATATCTGGAAATATATTTGTTTTTTCTTCGATTGGCGCCGCATGTCCGCGGCTGGCTCCCCAAGTCCGGTATGTCGAAATTGGCTCGAAATGAGCCGTAATCAATACATTATCTATGGCACAGCTTCGCCTCGCAGGCGCTGGCGCTCGGCGAGGGGTTGCCGGTCATCGCCCAGCTGCTGGGCCACAAGACGGTGATGACGACCTACAGATATGCCCATCTGGCACAGGATACCGAGAAGGCGTCGGCGGCGAAGGTCGGGGACAGCATCGGGAGCGACCTTGTGTCCCTCGATATCGAGGGCGACGAAGCCGAGGCGGCGTAGGGCGGAAACTGTTAGCGGCGGTTAGGAAGAGCGTTTATTTGCTGGTGTCGAACGGCCGGTCCGTTGGCCTTTTGAGCATTTGCGCATGAGGTAGGTCAGCCATTCATCCGATCGGTCGGTCATCGGTTTGGAGCGGTTCTCCGGCGCGGTCACGGATGAGCATGTCATTCCAGTCCTGAGCGTCGGGGGCCGGTCGGAGGCGGACGACTCTGGTGTCCGTGTTCTGGAGATGCTGCGCGTGGTGATCGCCGTTTGGTGTCGCATTCCAGGCACAGAAGATGCGGCTTGGGTTCCAGGCCTGGATCCATTGTGGGATGCTGGCGGTGACGGTTCCGGTGGAGACGACGGCGCACCCCTTACGCATTGCCGGGACGAGGTGGAGGGAGAGGATCGACAGGGCGTCGAGTGCGCTGTCGGCAAGGATGACGGAGGCTGGCCAGTCGGGCTCCCACGACATCCAGAAGCCGCCGCGCGCGTCCGGTAGCTGCGCCGCGGTGAGGGTCTCGATGCCGGTCGCCTCGCCGGCGGCGTTTCGGCGGACGAACACGGGGTTGCCGCGCCGGTCGGCGTGGACCAGGCCGAGGTCGCGGCACAGCTCGACGAGCGCGTCCCCGAGGCCGCGCCGTTCGACGAGGTATTGCCGGAGAGCGTTCCAGCGGGTGTCCTGCCCCGGCGCCTGACGGCGGCTGGCCGGGGGTCGTGAGTGGCGCCGCAGTTCGGCAAGGAAGTCGAGGGCGGCCTGCGGGTGGCATCCGAGCGCATGGGCTGCCAGCTCGATGGCTCCGGCTCCGCCCTCTGCGCGCAGATGGTCGTAGAACATGAACCGGTTGATGGAGAGGACCGATCCGGCTCGTCTCCACCGCGCGTGATGGTCGGGATCGCTGCGGTAGCCGAGGGCACGGGCCACGGCTTCGAGGGGATAGCCCCGCAGGACCTCGGCCTGCACCCGCCGCGCCCAGGAGCGGGAAGGATGTATGGTCAGGTCTGTGGCGTCCCGGGGTCGGCTGCGCCGGCCTTTTCGGCGCCGCGCCCGCGCTTCGCGCTTCGTCGGCGGCGACGTTCGGCGCTGCGCTGCTTCTGTCGTTCCTCGGCTTCCTTGCGGCGGTAGGAGTCACCGTCGATGGCGAGGATCTCGGCGTTGTGGACGAGCCGGTCGACGAGGGCCACGAGGCAGGCGGCGTTGGGGAAGGCTTCGCCCCACTCGGCGAAGGGCCGGTTTGTGGTGATGATGGTGGAGTTCTGCTGGCTGCGGCTGGAGACGATATTGAACAGCAGATCGGCATGGCGGTTGGAGTAGGAGAGGTATCCGACTTCGTCGATCACCAGCAGATGCTGCCGGGCGTAGAAGCGTAGCCTGCGCTGGAGCAGGGTGTCGGAGTCGAGCGCGGCGAGTTCGCCGAGCAGACTTGCTGCGGTGGCGAAGCGCACGGTATGGCCCTCGAGGATGGCGCGGTGGGCGATATTGGCGGCGATGGTGGACTTGCCGACGCCGTTGGGTCCGACCAGGACGAGGTTGGCGGCCTCCTTGAGGAAGTCGAGGCCCATGAGGTCCTCGACGGCCATGCGGTCGCAGCGCCTGGGCCAGTCCCAGTCGAAGTCGGCGAGCGGCTTGAACTGTCCGAGGCGGGCGTCGGAGAGCCGTCGCTTGAGGCTTCGGGCGCGCCTCTCTTCCTCTTCCCATGCGATCAGCCCGGCGATCCAGTCGCGCTCTGCGACCTCGCCCCAATGGGCGAGGAGGCCGTGCAGTCCGAGCGCGCGGGCGCGTTCCATGAGGGTCTCGGTCATTCTTCGCTGTCCTCTTCGTGATCGTCGGCCAGCCCGTCGTATCTGCCGAGATCGTGATCGCGCACGGCGATGTCGCGCACGCGTGGGTCCTTGGGCAGGTCGATCGGGATGGGCGGCGGCTCGTTGCGCTGCTCGCGGCGCCGGGTGAGGCTGAGGCGCACGGCGTTGGGATGGGGGACGCCGCGTTCGAGGGCTTCGTCGATGGCAGCTTCGAGTTCGGCAGCTCCGTAGTCGTCGAGCAGGCGCAGCAGGGCGGCGACGGTCGTGCCGACAGGGCCGCCGCGCCTGGCGGTCTCGGCGAGCAGGCGCTCGCTGTCGGGCGCGGCCTGGAGCAGCCGGCTCTGCCCGCGCAGGCTGCGGGCATGACGTTTGCGCCTGACCAGCTCCTCGATGTGCTCGGGGTTCTCGATGCGGGCCGCCTTGTCGAAGCTGCGCGGATGGCGGGCGACGACGTCCACGCCGTCGAGGATGCGCACTTCCTCCAGGGTCGCGACCACGGTCAGCGTGCGCCGCACATGGGTGTGCGGCACGCTATAGTCGTTTTTGTCGAACCTGGCGTAGGCGCTCTTGCCGATCCGGACCTCGACCCTCTCGTCGACGGGGGGACAGTCGCCGGGCAGCGCCAGCAGAGAGCCGTGCTCGCGCTCGAAGGCCTCGCGCACGGATATGGAGCGATCGTCCGGCCAGGGGCGGTCGGCGGCGACGCCGTCGCACCAGGCGCGGGCCTGGGCGTTGAGGTCGTCGATGTCGCGCCAGGCGCGGGCGGCGAAGAAGCTGTCGCGGACATAGCGTATGGCCCGCTCGACGCGCCCCTTCTCGTTGCCGCGCGCGACCGCGACGGGCTTGGGCAGGAAGTGGTAGCGGGCGGCGAAGTCGAGAAGCCGGGGATTGAAGCGGATGGCGTCGCCATGGCGCTCCAGCACCACGCTCTTCAGGTTGTCGTACCAGAGCTCGCGGGGCACGCCCTGCCACGCCTCGAAGGCCTCGACATGACCGCGCAGGAAGTTGTCCATCCCGGCATTGAGGCAGAATCGCAGGAAGATGCGGCGCGAGTGGCCGAGCACCATCACGAAGCCCATCAGCGGGCGCTCCGCGCGCCCGATCCTCACCTTGCCGAAGTGGGCCCAGTCAACCTGGGCCTGCTCGCCGGGCAGGACCTTGAGCCGCAGATAGGCCTCGGCCACGAGCCGCGGCCGCTCGGGGGCGATCATGTGCCGGAAGTGGCTCTGGCTCCCCCGGTAGCCGCGCTCGACCGCCATCCGGTAGAGCCGGCTGGAGGGCAGCCTGGGCCAGGCCGCCAGGGTCTGACGGATGAAGGGCCAGAACGGATCGATCTTCGACGCCCTGCGCTGCTTCGCACGCACCGGCGCCCCGCTGGCCGCCACCGCGCGCTCGACCGTGCCGTGATGGACACCGAGCTGGCGCGCAATCGTGCCGATCTTCCACTTCTCGGCAAAATACAGGCGCAGGATCTCGGCACGGGTCTGCTTGTCGATCGCCATTTCACTCCCTTCGCGCCGGACGCAGGCCCGGATAGACCGCGCGGGCGCAGAACCGCCCGCAGCGCTCGCAGCGGAACACTCCGGCGGGACGGTCGGACCCGAAGGGCCGGGTTCCGGATCGCCCCGCCGGCATGCGCACCACAACAGAACGACGCGGCGAACGGGTCAAAGGGTGATGCGTCACTTTCTGCGCACGGCGCCCGTCTTCCGGCGCCCGGACGCGGCGACGGTCGCGGTAGCGCCGCTGGCGCTCGGCATGCTTGTGACGGCCCCGGCGGCTGTCCTGGTAGCGCTGCCCGGCACGGCGTACCGACCGCCGTCGCGCCCGGCCGCTGCAGCGCTGCGAACAGTAGATGTTGCCGTGGTCGCATCGCCGGCAGAGAACAACCTGACGACGGCACAAGGCGCAGGTGAACAGGCGGGCGGCATTCCTCATCGCGACAACCGATGAGAACGGGGTGGACCCCCACCAGAACCCGCACGATACTGTGCAGACGGGCCGCGCCTTGCACAGCCCTGGGGGTGCGGCGCCGGTCGTTGCCAGCAAGCAGACGAGGCCGGCGCCGCATCGTTCTCAGCAGATCAAGTCTACTCTCTGCCGCAGCACGGGTCCCCCCGCCGCTATCGCCACGACGGCTCCTCCCCGCAGAAGGCCAAAATCTCCGCGCGACGGGGGCCGGGGACTCCAGTCGGGCTACGCCCTCCTTCCGTCCCCGGCCCCGTCACAATCCCGGCGTCGCCAGTCTCACCCTGTTTGTCGCGACCCAAGAAAACGCACGACTCCATCAAATATGCGCGCTTTCTGGCCGTCATCTACAGAAACAGACGGCATGGCGAAACTCACGCGCACGACAATCTCGCGGCGCACCGTGGACCGGCTGGAGGCGGATCGGGACACGGTGTTCTGGGACAGCGAGCTGCCGGGCTTCGGGGTGCGGGTCTATCCCACGGGACGCAAGGTCTATGTCGTGCAGACCCGCACCGGCGGCCGGAGCGGCAAGCGGGTGACGGTCGGGCGCCACGGGGTCGTCACGCCGGAGGAGGCGCGCCGGCGGGCGGCGCTGATCGTGGCGCGGATCAAGGCCGGCGAGGATCCGGTCCCGGAGCCGCTGGCGGTCAAGGAGGCGAAGGGGCCGACGGTGAGCGACCTGGCGGCGGTCTATCTCAGGGAGGTGGTCGACGTGCGCCTCAAGGAGGCGACGGCAAAGTCCTATCGCCACGTGATCGGGAAGCACATCCTGCCGGCGTTCGGGTCGTGGCCCGCGCTGGCGTTGGACCATGCGGCGGTGTCGGCTTTCCATCACGGGCTCGCCGCAACGCCGTCTGCGGCCAACCGGGCGCTGGAGATCCTGCGCGCCATGATGTTCCGCGCGGAAGAGTGGGGACGGCGCGAGCCCGGCACCAACCCCTGTCTCGGGATCCGGCACAATCCGAAGCGCAGCATCGCCCGGTTCCTCGACACGGACGAACTGGCGCGGCTGGGCCGTGCGCTCGATGCCCGTGAAGCGGAATGGCCCGAGGCGGTCAACGCGATCCGGCTGCTGGCGCTCACCGGCTGCCGCCGGAGCGAAGTGCTCAATCTCCGCTGGCGCGACATCGGCAAAGACGCCATCAACCTGAGCGATTCGAAAACCGGCCCGCGCGCGGTGCCGCTCGGCGAGGCCGCGCGGGCGCACATCGAGGCGCTGCCCGGCGGGCGAGACCCGGACGCGTACCTGTTTCCGCGGTATGCCGGGAAACGCACCCCGCACGCCCTGGTCGAGCGCTGGCGGGCGACTTGTGCAGAGGCGGGGCTCGGCAGACTGCGGCTGCATGACCTGCGGCACACCGCTGCAAGTCAGGCTGTCATGTCGGGCGAGGGACTGTCGCAGGTAGGAAAGTTGCTTGGCCATCGACGCCATCGGACGACCGCCGGCTACGCACATCTTGCGGATGCGCATCTCGTCGAAGCGGCGGAGAAGGTCGGAGGGTTGATTGCCGAAGCGATGGTAACCAACGGGACTATGGGGTGTAAATGGGGGCCGCAATAGTGTTCCTAGTCCTCGTCTTCCCACACGAATGTGCCGTCGGGCCACGGCTTCTCAGCACTCATGGTTTCCCCCGTTTGCCGGTGGCATGGACAGGATTGCAACAACACGCCGTGCTGTATCTGCAAAATGTTGGACCTCTTCGGCCCGAAGTGGGCGGCCGAGAATGTCGCGTTCGCGGTAGGACAGCCACTTCTTGAGAACCTGGTAGCCGCCGAGACGGTAGGTCCAGACGGCAACAGGGACGTTGCGCCAGAACGCCTCGTCGTTGAGGTATATGTCGAAGGTCGTGTTGCCGAGGGCGGGCAGAGCGTCGCCCATGGCGGCGCATTCTTCCGGAGTGTAGGCGCGTTCGGCAGTGCGACCCTGACCTGGCATCACCTTATCGCTCTGGCCTAAATTTCCCCAGCCTGCAGTAACCGCGAAATCCTCGGATGCCATGTTGCGCCCGCCCACGGTGGCGGGGACAGCGACGGCGGCAATCTCCGGCCTGAGCGGCGGCTGCGTTACACCGGGGACCGCGGTGTCGGGATCAAGCAGCGCGGCCAACTCCCGCCCGCGCGCTGCCAACCGGGCGAGTTCTTCCGCCGCGCCCCTGTCCCCGCCGTCCGGCCAGCCCGGCAGCGGGATGCGCGGCCACTCCATCCGGAGTGCCCCGGCGTTGGCCCCGCGGTAGGTGGGATCGTGAAGGGTAGCGAGGACGTGGTGGAACAGGTCCTCCACGCCGAGACCGAGACAGTCGAGATAGCGTCGTGCTGTCCCCGACAAGTTGGCCCGCTGTGTCCCGTCAGCGCTGTCTCCAATGCCGCCATCGTACAGCCAGGCCGGAAAATAGCTGGAAAGCCCGTTGCCTAGGTTGTCAGCCATATGCCGCACCAGAGTACCGCGGGAAAATTCTTCTTTAGCTTCTCGTTCCCTTGCTTCAATCCAGACGTTCTGTTCGAACACATGGTGCCGATAGTCGGCTCGCGGTCTGTCCAACCGGAGGCCGTCTTTCTCCCAATAGAGCCAGCGATTATCGAATGGACGGTATGCGAACCGGATGAACTCGGCCTCATCAGGCGCAGCGCGTCCCAGCATTTTATCTCGCGCGGTCCGGGCATCGAACTGTCCCGTAGACTTCATGATTGCCGGATAGCGCCTCTGAATTTCTTCGTGTCTCAACGTCGGGTCAAAGTAGTCGGCCACTCGTGCCTGTAGGCGGTCGAGATCGACATCGACGAACAATCCGTCGCGACTGGTCTTGACCCCGGGAAACGACACCGGGAACAGTTCGGGCAGCGATGGCCAGTCGAACCACTCGTCGCTAACTGTCGTGCGCACGAAGGGCAGGCCGAGCGGCAGGACGGGTTCGACGTCTCTGTAAAGCGAATCCGGCTCCTCCTCCGCCGTCACGATCAGGTCCGCCGGCTTCGACTGCCCCCACAGGTGCCGGAACGCGACCGCCTCCGCTGGCGTGTGTTTCGCCTTGCGTATCAGCGTAGCGATGGCTGTACCGACTTGGATGCCGATAGGGTTGCTTGCGGTCGAAAAGATGCTTGGATCGGGCGACCCGTCCGGCGCCACTTTCCCAGTCTTGCGGCTGTCGCCATTTAGGCAGTCGATGCGGATGACGTCGAAGGCTTCCAGATAGCGCTCGCGCATCCCCGTGAAGGACAAACCGTCCAGCCAAGAATAGTTGGAGATGAAGCAGACAACGCCCTGGCCTGTCTTCTCCGCGATGCGTCGTTCCGCCATTCGGAAAAAGCGGACGTAGGGCTCATTCAATCCCTGCCCCTCGGGCCGGCGCACCTGGTTTGTCAGCCGGTATGCCTCTGACAATTCCCGTTCCTCACCCACCGCCATCTCGGCAAAGCCGTCGTACGGCGGATTGCCGAGGATCACGAGGATCGGTGTATGCTGCTTGATGCGCTCCGCACGGTCGCGCTCCTCTTCCAGTTCGGGAAACGGCAGCGGTTTCGTGGTGTGTGGCTCCCAACCAGTCAACGCATTGGTCAGGAACACTCCGGCACGCTCAGTGCCATCGTCCGACAACGATGCGTCGAGTTCCCGCAGGGTAAGCCCAACCTGTAGATGCGCCACGACGAAGGGCGCAGGCATGATCTCGAAGCCGAACACTCGCTCGGTGGCTGCCTGCTTCACCCGCGCGCCGGAGAGGGCACCGAGCCCCTGCCCTTGGAGATTGGCCGCGATACGGCGCAACACTTCGGCCAGATAGGCACCCGTACCGCAGCAGGGGTCGAGCACATAGACGTTCTGAGCCGCCAGCCCTTCCGGGATGTGGAGGTCATTCTTCAATGCCTTGTCGACACGGGCAACCATGTAGCGGACCACTTCCGGCGGCGTGTACCAAACGCCCAGCCGCTTGCGCAGGGCTGGATCGAACGCCTCAAGGAAGGGCTCGTAGAAATACGGCACCACGTCGCCCTCATTGAACCGCGTGAAGAATGCCGGCCGGTCCACCCGGTCGAGCGCCGCGGCCGTCCAATCCAGCACTTCGACGAGGCCCAGCGGTTGCAGGCGCCCGGGGTCGGACATCTGCTGGAACAAGGCTCGCAGCACCGGCGCGCGGAGGTGCCATACCGCCTCGCGCCAGTTGAACCGGCGGGGAGCAGGGGTGTCCTCGAACAGCGGGCCCGCGTCGGACGGGCGGCCGCGCGCCCACAGCACCCACGCGGCGAACACGCCGTAGAACAGTGTCTGCACCAGCGTCGAATGGAAGAAGCGTTCACCCTTGTCGCCCTCGAAGCGGACGCCGAGCGCCTCTTCCAACGCAGACCGCACCGTTGCGAGGGCAGACGCATCGCCCGCCGCGTTCACCCGTGCCAGTCCGTCACGCGCGTAGGAGGCAAGCAGCCACGCCAGATCCCTGGGCTCCGTAAGCGCAGCCCGGTGTGACAGGGCACGGGCGAGATATTCGCCGAGACCCGCGCCAATCTCGCCGCCGAAGGTGCGCGGTTTCTCCAGCTTGCGCCAGAAGTCATCTGCATCGCCGGCCAGCCGGAATGTCTCAAGCTTCGCCGGCCTGCCGTCGGCATCGTCGCCTACCAATACGAAGTCGCGCAGGTTGGTCACGACCACCAATCGGTAGCGACCCCAGTAACGGCTGACCTGATCGCCCTCCGCCGTGAGCCAGGCATCATCGCCCACCGGCTTGACCTCGACCACGCCGCGTTCCGGCACCTGTCCCTGGCGAGGCCGGCCCTTCTGCACCTGCCTAGCCGTATAGAGGCCGAAGTCGGGATGGCCGGCGCCCTGGTCGGCAAGCTCGACAACACAGAACACCTTCGGCTTGAGCGCCGCGCCGACAGCGTTCAGCAGAGCAGTGAGCGGCCCGTAGCTCGACCGTTCACCGGTCGCGCCGCCCGACGCACGCACCCGTCCGAGGTCAGTGCAGTACGCCTCCACTGCCGCCGTCAGCCGTGTAGTTCCCGTCATCCGTCCGACTCCGGTCGAACCTCAAATGCTCGGCAAGCTCCCCCGTGAGAGAACCGTCCCGCAGTCCAGGCGCGAGACTCGATCATGCGTGCCATTCACGCGCCCGGCGTTCGGACGCGGCCCGCGCCCGGCGCGCCTGCGCAAGCTCGTAGCTCGCCTGCATCCGCATCCAGTGCTCGGCAGTCCCCCAGCCGATGTCCTCCAGCGCCAGCGCCATGTTCGCCGACACGACCGCCTTGCCGTTCAGCAGACGCGACAGCGTGCCGCGCTCGCAGCCCAGCCGTGCCGCCGTCTCGGTCACGTTCCAGCCGACGTCGTCCATGCTCTCGCGGACGAGTTCGCCCAGGTGCGGCGGGTTCAGCATCGGCCCGACGCGGTCGCTCGCAACGTCGTTCATGGTCATCGCTCCGTTCCGGTCAGTGATAGTCGATCAGGTCCACATCCACGACTTCGCCGTCCTCGAAGCGGAACACTACCCGCCAGTTGCCGGTGACACGCACGCTCCACTGGCCCTCACGGCCGCCCTTCAGGCGTTGCAGCCGGAAGCCCGGCGCGGCCGCGCTCCCCGGATGCGTCGCGTCTTGCAGACGGAACAGGATGCGCCGGAGTCGTGCCACGAGACCGGCAGGCAGCGGCGCAGGATCGTCCCGCTCATGCAGCGCCCGCAGTCCCTTGTGCCGGACCCTCACGGCCAACTGTAGCGCGTGGCGCTCCACGCTGCCAGAGATGGCCGCACGGCCACGGCCACCGACCTCTTCGCTGAACAGTCACGTCTACCCGGCCTTGTCGCGGGCGACGGCAACGTGCAACCGCGCACCAGGACCGGGCGTGCGACCGTGTGAACGCTCCCGCCGGTGCGTGCATCCTCCTGCATTGCGTTGTTACCTCCCGCTTCCTACAGTGCCGCCCGGAAGTCGCGCGGCGGTTCGGGAACCGGTTCCTGCGGTGCGTGGCGGACGCGGTCGCTCAAGCGCCGCTCGGGCTAACCACCGATTGCAAATCGGCTTGCTTCGCCCGATCGTTTGAACGGTCAGGAAGCAGGATCGTGACGCCCTTCGGCGTTTCAGGGTCACACCCCACGCAGCGCCGTTCAGTGGCTTGCGAGGAAGTCGAGCAAGGCGCTACAGAACGACCGGCGCTCGTCACGGCCGGTAGCAACATGCGCGGCTTCCGGAAGCCAGTGTCCCCGCGCGCCGGGTATGCGCTCCTGCACCGGAAGCGTCAGACGCGGCGGGGTGATGGCATCACGACCGTTGTGCATGACCAGTGCGGGTGCGGCAATCGCGTCGAGGCGATCGAGCGTGTCATGCGACAGGGCCGCCAGCGAAAGCCGTTCGTGGGTCTCGATCCGTCCGGCTAGATCGGCCCACGCACCGCCCGGACCCAGCAACCGGTCCCGGTAGCGGGCGTAGAACCCGGCATCGAACCCTTCCATCACCACCATGCGCTGAAATACGTCGAAACCCATCTGCCGGTGCACGTCGAGCCACAGCGTCAACTGGTCGTGGAACCGGGTATCGGGTCGGGCCCAGCACCCGGTGTTGACCAGGCTGCGCACCAGGGGAGGCGCCTGGAGCGCCACCTCCTGGAAGATACAGGCACCGATGCCGATGATGCCGACGAAATGCGCCCGCTCGATGCCCAGGTGGTGGGCCAGTTCGATGACGTCACGCGCGTGCAGCGCGGTGGTCGAGGCGATGGCGTGATCATCATCCGACTGCCCGATGCCCCGGTGGTCGAAGATGACGACCCGGTACCGGTCAACCAGCCCTTCGGGAAGATGACCGGTGTTGCCGTGGCAGTAGGTTCCCCAGCCACCCGAACAGAACACCGCCTCCCCCGTCCCGTGGACCTCGTAGTGCATCTCGTGTCCGTTGATGGTCAGCACCGGCATCACGAACTCCCGAATTCGCGGTGCAGCAGGGTCTCGATCCAGGCGGCTATGGCGTGCAGCCGCACGTCGTCGCCCGCAGAAGCCATCAACTGCAGTCCGACGGGCAGGTCCCCCGCGGCGCGCGGGACCGGGACCGAGATCGACGGGCAGCCGGCAAAGTTGGCCGGCGCGGTGAAGTCGGCCTGCGAAACCGGCACCTCGTCGTCGAAGTCGAATGGCGGTTGCGGTGTGGTCAGGGAAATGATCGCGTCCGTGGTCTTCAACACCCGGGAAATCGTCTCCCCGATGCGCCGGACATGGTCAACCGCCTCGAGATAGCGCGGTGCCAGTGTGGCCGCGCCGTAGTGCAGCATAGCCCGGAACGTCGGGGAAAACGCGTCCGGCTGTCCCCGCAGCATCACGCTGTGGGCGTGGGCCGCCTCGACCTCCGAGACCAGAAGTCCCGCCCGACGCGCCATGGCCGGATCATAGTCGGCCAACAGGACGCGCCTGACGCCCACGCCGTTGCCGGAGAGCGCCCGCAGCACCTCCCTCCAGACCGCGGCCGAGGCGGGATGAAGGCTGGTACTCTCGAAATTCTCGATCGTCACCAGACCCAGGTCGCGAACGACAGTCTGAAGCTTCGGCAAACCGGCCAGCAGGCGGGTATCCTCGACTGTCCACGCGAGCGGGCCGACGGTATCGAGGGTTGTGGACAGCACCGATACCCCGTCGGTCGGCCAGAGCCCGTGCGACGGCTTGAAGCCGACGACACCGCAATACGCGGCCGGCACCCTGACCGACCCCATGGTGTCGGTCCCGAGGGCGCCGGGCACCAGTCCGGCCGCGACCGCGGCCGCCGACCCGCCGCTGCTGCCGCCCGGGGTGCAGCCGGGAGCGGCCGGATTGGCGGTGCGGCCATGATGCGGATTGTCGGTGGTCGCGCCGAGCGCTCCCTCGTGCATGTTGGCCTTGCCAAGCGGGACCAGGCCCCGGTCACGCAGTGCGGCGATCACGCCGGCGTCGCGTCGTGCCACCCGGCTGACGGCCAGGCCATTGGTCGTCGGCTGTCCTGCGATATCGATGTTGTCCTTGATGACGATCGGTACACCGTCAAGCGGCGACAACGGGGTACTGCTGCTGCGGCGCTCATCACTGCGCCCGGCTTCCTCGAGGGCAGCCTGCGCATCCAGGTAGACCAGCGTGTTCAGGTCATCATCGCTCTGCGAGATCCGGGCAAGACACGCCTCGACACACTCGACCGACGTCGTCACGCGCAACGCCAGGTCCCGTGCAACATCCGCCACTCCGGGGAGCGGCGTCTGGTCGAGAGAATCCGACACGTCTGCTTCATTCTCCTGCAGAACGCGCAACACCCGTCACTTGCCGCTTGCCGGGAGACGCATGGCCTGTCAACACCTGCCGGGATCCATTGCGCTATACTCCCGGGCCGGTGCCAACCTTTCCCCGGCACCGTAGCATGCGTCCCTGACAGGCACCAGACGGGCTCCGGCGGAGAGGATCATGGTCGAACGCGAGGACATCTTCGAGGTCCGGGAGTCCGACATCATTGCGCCGTCGGCGCATGAACATCGCTCGGCCTGGCGCCTGCTCCGGCGCCTTTGCCTGCCGGAAACCCTGGTCGATCCGTCCCCCGGGGCGACGATTGTCGAAGGCCTTGTGGTGGACACGGAGACAACCGGGTTGCAGCAGCAACGCGACGAGGTCATCCAGCTCGCACTCATTCCGTTCAGATACGATCGGGACAGCGGCCAGGTGCTCAGCATCGGTCTTGACGAGGCCTATGTCGGGTTGCGAGAGCCGTCGGTCCCGGTGAGCCCCGCCGCCTTCGCGATCCATGGAATCGGGGCCGATGCACTGCGTGGCCAGGCCATCGATGACGGGAGGGTCCACGAGCTTGCCGAGGCTGCACGCCTTGTCGTGGCCCACAATGCCGACTTCGACCGGCCGCTGGTCGAGAAACACTGGCCGGTCTTCGCGCGCTGCAACTGGGGGTGTTCGGTGCGCGGCGTGAACTGGGCCGGGTACGGAGCCGGTTCGGCTTCCCTTTCGGCGCTCGCGACGCGTTACGGGTTCTTCTTCGACAGCCACGACGCGATGGAGGACGCCCGGGCCACGCTCGCCCTGCTGACCCGTACCCTTCCGGACCGGCGCCAGGTCCTCGCGGCCATTCGTGAATCGGCGCTCAGGACCGACTGGCTGGTCCGGGCGGTCGATGCGCCACACGAGGCCAATACCCGCCTGCGCGAACGCGGGTACCGCTGGAGACCGCGAACCGAACCCGGCGGCGGCAGCTGGTGGACGGTTACGGGTGAGGTTGAAGCGGAACAGGACTGGTTGCGCGAGGCCGTATACGGAGGCAGGGACCACGGCGTTGTTACCCGGATTACCGCCGCGAACCGCCATTCCGCCCGCATCTGGCACGGCTGAACCGGACGCCGGGCGTTACCTGTCCGAAAACAGGGTGCGAATGACGATATTGACGCGAGCCCGCATGCCGGGCGCCAGGTTGGGCGGTGGATCGTCGATCGAGATGCTGACCGGGATCCGGGCGAGGTCCGAGCCGAATCCCCGTCCGTTGGACGGCATCCCGACGTTCATCTCCGTCGCTGTCACGGTGCCGATACCTCTGACCGTTCCGTGAAAGGTGCGAAAGGGATAGGCTTCAAAGCTGATCTCCACCGGCTGGCCGACCTCGACATGCCGAAGCCTCGTCTCGGCGACATGCGCCTCGATCCAGAACCGTTCGGGATCGTGCAGCATCATGATGGTTGTGCCGTCCTCGACGTATTCGCCGACATGGTGGTAGATGCGGCTGATGACCCCGGAGATCGGAGCGAGGATCCTGCGATCATCGCGTTCGGCCCCGGCAGCCCTGATCCGGTCGCGGATCCGCTCTTCCTCCAGACCCGCCACCCTGATCATCTCGCCGATCACGTCGATCCGCGCCCGGGTCGCCTGGATCCCGCGGAACTCCTGGCGGGCAACCGCGACCCTGGCCTCGACAACATCGGCCTCACCGCGCAACGTCAGCGCCCGGTCCTTTTCCTGGCTGAACCTGTCCTCGGAAACCAGGTTGCGTTCCAGCAGGTATGTCATCCGGGCCAGGTTGGCCTCGGACAGCTTCAGCCGTTCTCCAACGGAGCGGAATTCCTGCTCGACGGCCCTGATCTTCTGTGCCGAGGTTGCCAGTCCCGATTCGAGCTCGGCCTCGGCGGCTCGTTGTTCCGCCAGCAGCCGGTCGCGTTCGGCCCCCTTCAGCGCCAGCTCCGTTCGCAGGGCATCGAGTTCCAGCCGGATCCCGGTGTCATCGAACTGCACCAGAAGATCACCTGCCTCGACCCGTCCCCCTTCCGGCACCGGGAGGTCAATGATCTTCGCGTTGACCACCGGGGAAATCCGTGTGAGTTCGCTGCGTATCCGCCCGTCGCTCTCGTAGACGTGGGTGATCCAGTGCAGAACTTCCCAGGCGGCGAAGACGGCACCACCGATAAGGCCCGCAACAATGGCCGCCTTGACCGCGCGCTTCACCGCCACTCCTGCCCTGAGGATCTGATCGACGACAGCGGGTACGGCACCGGTTCCGGGACCGGAACCGCAGTGCCGACCCCTCGTGCCACTGGTGTCCGGAGCCCGCAGCCGGAAAACGCTAGCAGCAACCCCGGTCACCTTCAACAGACCACGCCGTCAGGGGATCGGGCACAGTGACGGCCGACAGACCACCCACCGTCGGCGAACGCGACGAGCCGCGACCGATCCGAAGCCTGCTCGGCAACAGGGATTTCCTGTTCGTCTGGCTGATCGGCGGACTGACTGGGGTGGTGCGCTGGTTCCAGCTGCTTGCGTTCGGGGTCTACACGCTGGAAATCACCGGCTCGCCACTGCTGGTCGCGAGCATTCCCGTGTTGTGGATGTTGCCGCTCACCCTGTGCGGACCCCTGATCGGCGTCATCTCCGAGAACCTCAACCGCAAGACCCTGCTTTCGGTTGCGATGACGCTGATCACCACCCTGCAGGTGGCCATGATGCTGCTGGCCGATGCCGGCATCCTCACCTACACGATGATCGCGATCGCTTCCTTCCTGAGCGGCCTGTTCTGGGCAAGCGACATTCCCCTGCGCCGCCGGATACTCGGAGACCTTTCGGCCGGACTGATCTCACCGGCCATGGGCCTCGACTCGGCCACGTCCAACGCGACCAGGATGCTCGGACCCCTGCTCGGCGGGTTCATCCTGCAGTACCTGGGCATGACCGGGGTCTTCACGCTCAGCTCCGCGATCTACGTCTGCTGCCTGTTGCTGGTGCTGCTGGCGCACATTCCCGGGACCGTGGGCATCGGGGCCATGCCATCGATCCTGCGCGATCTTTCAGGTGGCGTCCGACTGGCCCTCGGCGACGCCGGGCTGCGCCGGATCCTGCTCGTCACCATCATCTTCAACATCTGGGGGTTTCCGTTCACCTCCATGATCCCGATCCTCGGCCGCGAGGAGCTCGGGCTCTCGCCGCTGCTGATCGGTCTGCTCACCAGCATGGAAGGACTCGGCGCGTTCGTCGGCGCCCTGCTGATCGCGGTTCATGCCCGGCCCACGCACTTCCTCCGGATCTACGTGGGCGGCGTGATCCTCTACCTGGGCACCATCGGCTACCTCTCGCTTCTCGCCTTCGTTGCCGGCGGGCCGTACCACTCCTTCATCGGCTGTGCGCTTGCCCTGGTGGTCAGCGGATTTGGCAGCGCCTGCTTCGCCGCAATGCAGGGCACGCTGACCTACCTTGCCGCACCGCCGGAATACAGGAGCCGGGTACTCGGCATGCTGACGCTGTGCATCGGCACCGGGCCGATCGGTTTCTTCAATGTCGGGCTGATGGCAGAGCAGTTCGGCGTCGCGGCCGCACTCGCGATCATCTCCGTCGAGGGGTTTGTCGCGCTGCTGGCCCTGTGGGCCTGGGGCGATTCCGGGCCCCGCAAGGATCCCGGTTCCCGATAAGTCTCCGCTCAGCCTTCGCCAAACCGCATCTCGTTGTCCCAGACCTCGGCCGGCATCGGCAGTCCGGCGAAATCGGCATCCGTCAGCCGACCATCCGGTTCGATACCCCGGGACTCGAGGACCAGCATCAGCTGCCGGGCGTGTTGACCGGAATGCCAGCAGGTCCGCTCCAGCACCTCGTGCAGAACCACGTCGCCGTAGTAGACGCGCCCGGGCTGGGAAAAATCGGTGCCGACGCCGTCGCGTTTCCACCAGGTCCACAGACGCTGTCTCACGCTCTCCCCGTACGCGACCAGGTCGTCACGACTGGCAATGTGGTCCGGGACGTTGCTGAGCAGGGCCTCGTAGGTGTACGGCGCGTCATGCTCGACCCGATCGAGGAACACCTCGGGGATATTCATCACATGGTAGGCGAGCTGACGCCAGGAGCGCGGTCGCCCCGCCAGCATGGTGTCGAGTTCCGGCTCGGGGATCTGGGCCACATGGCGACAGACGGCATGCAGGATCCCGTCCAGCCGTTCCATCATCACCCCGGGCGGCAGCATCTCGTGGCCGCCGTAAGCAAAGCCCGCGATCCGGGCGACATCGCGGAACACGGCCCCGTTCGCCCAGTCATCGCCCCTGGCCACGATGGGCACCAGGCGCAGCCCGAGCCTGGCGAGATCCTCGAAACCGGTCTCGTCGGCCAGAACGTTGACCGATTCGAACTGCTGACCGTTCGCGAGCAGGAACTCCTTGACCTTGAGGCAACTGGAACACCCCGGCTGCCAGTACACCTTCAGGGGTGGCCGTACCGATGTGGCTTCCATCACTTCCCATTCTCCTGAATTCCACCGTGCAGCCAGGCATCGTACCAGCTGACGGTCTCCTCCATAACCCGCTCGAGCGCCGGCCCGGTGTAGACCTCGTAGTGACCGGTGCCGGGGATCACCACCAGCTTCTTCGGGTTGCCGGCGAGATCGAACAGGTGCTGGCTTTCCTCCGGCGGGACCAGGCGATCATCACCCGCCGCCACCAGAAGCAGCGGACGCGGCGCAATGCGCTCGACGAACCACTCGGGGTGGAAGATGAGGGTTTCGTCAATGAACTCGAGCGGAATACGACCGACGGCGTCGGGGTTGCCTGCCCGGGCCGCGGCGGCGAGTGCGGCCGACTGGCGATCGGGCAACAGGATTTCCTCGCGGCCGACAAACTCCGATGTCCCGGTACGCACCCGGCGTTCCCGGTCGCGTTCCGAGCGGTCAAGCAGGTCGAACCACTCGTCGGGCCGCCTGACGCTGCGCATCCAGCGCGCCCCGTGCCCCATGCCGACGACACCGACCACACAGGCGACACGCTCGTCGAGAGCTGCCGCTACCACCACCGTGGCGCACCCGTAGCTGGTGCCGTAGAGACCGATCCGTTGCCTGTCCACTCCGTCCTGCAGGCCGAGGAAGGTGACGGCGGCCATCACGTCGTTGACCCGGCTCCATGGCGCCAGCCTGCTCGGCTGGCCTTCGCTGCTCCCCCATCCCTTGTAGTCGAAGGCGAGCACGACGTAGCCGGCGGCGACGAGTGCCGCGGCCTTGTCGGGCAGATAGAGATCCTTGACACCGGTGTAACCGTGGCAAAGCACCACTCCCGGCCGCCTCGCGTCCGGCGCAGCGCCATCCGGTCGGTAGAGGTCACCCTGGAGCTTCATGCCCTCGCTGTAGAACGTCACGGCATCGCGCATGTCACTCTCCGCGCCCCGGGGAACCGTGCGACAGTCTGCCACAGTTCGACGTCGCGAGTGAATCGCTCCGGAGGGGAAGACGCATGGCGGTGTGCACCCGTGCACCTTGCCAGGTTGCCGGGCCCGGATAGACTGGTCTGATGCACCAGGTGGGAGACATGATCGCATGAAGACCGGCTTCATCGGACTGGGCGCCATGGGGCGCCCGATGGCACTGAACCTGCTTCGGGCGGACATTCCCCTCGTGGTGCACGACATCGACAGGGCGCGCGTCGGCGAGCTGACCGCCGCGGGAGCCGGGGTCGCCGCCTCGGCGCGCGATGTCGCCGCCGCGGCAAACCGAACGATCTGCATGGTCGAGACCACGGAACAGGCCGAGGACGTGATCACCGGACCGGACGGCATCATGCAGGGTGCCGGGGCCGGTCACCTGGTGCTCTGCATGTCGACCATCGATCCCGCCGCCGCCCTGGCGATGGCGGCCCGTCTGGCGGAACGGCGGATCACCATGCTTGACGCGCCGGTCAGCGGCGGCACCGGGCGTGCCGAGGCAGGCGACCTCACGGTCATCGTCGGCGGCAGCGAACGGGACTTCGAGGACTGCCGGGACATCTTTGACGCCATCGGACGCACGGCATTCCACGTCGGCCCGTCCGGACAGGGCCTGGTCATGAAGCTCGTCAACAACATGCTCGGCATCACCAACACCATCACGCTGATCGAGGGACTGGCAATCGGAGCCAAGAGCGGACTTGACCTTGAAACCATGTACCGGGTGATTCGGGAAAGCTCCGGACACAGTGCGGCCGCGGAACTCAGGGTTCCGCGGATCATCAACGACGACTTTGCCCCGGGGGGAACGGTGGACATCGTCTACAAGGACCAGGAGCTGATTACCGCGCATGCCAAGCGGATCGGGGTACCGGTCTTCATGGCCAATGTCAGCCAGCAGGTGTACCAGATGGCGCGCGCCGCCGGGCTCAACAAACTCGATTCGAGTGTCGTGGTCCGGATCTACGAGCGTCTCGCCGGGGTGGAAATCGTTGGGAAGTCCGGGTGATGGTACAGATCGTTCTCGTTCATGGCGCCTACCAGGGAGGCTGGATCTGGCAGCCGGTCGCGCGGATCCTGCGCCGGCGAGGTCACGATGTCTTCACGCCGACGCTCGACGGTTGCGCGGAACGCGCTCACCAGCTGAGGTCGGGCATCACCACCGAAACCCACGCCGACGAGGTTGCGGAGCTGATGTTCTACCAGGACATCACCGACGCCATCATGGTTGGAACCAGTTCCGGCGGGATGGTGATGGCGCGCGCGGCCGAACAGGCGCGCGAACGGGTGCAGCGCCTGGTATTCGCCGATGCCCTTGCCCTGCTCGACGGTGAGCGTATCGGCGACATCGTCCAGCGCCGGACCGCCATCGACACGCCGCTCGCCTCGGGCCCGCCGCGGTCCGACGTGACCGGACGCCTGTTTGCCGGCCTCGAAGAGCCGGTGCGGAGCTGGGCCATCGCCCGCTACACGCTGCATCCGCGCGCCTGCATGGAACAGCCTGTGGAACTGAAGCGGTTCTGGTCACAGTCGTGGGACGCCGCCGTCATCTGGTGCACGGACAGTGTCAATCCGCCGGAGAGCCACCAGCGGCGCACCGCGCGCATGCTCGATGCCCGCTGGCACGAACTCGACACCGGCCACTACCCGATGCTGACCCGTCCGGCGGACCTCGCCGACCTGATCGTCGGTTCCTGAACCGGGCCCTACCGCACCCGAAACACCAACTTTCCGCGCAGATGCCGCGCCTCGCTCACCCTGTGCGCATCCCGGGCGCGTTCCAGGGGGTACTCGGTGATTTCGGGAACGCGAATTGCACCGCACGCCACAAGTTCCAGCACCCGCTCGAGGTGCGGCCGGTCACGGCCGACAGCGGGCCGGAGCGAGCGGACATCTGCGCGCGGCGAGGCCGGTGCCTGCGGGCCCGACGCTATGAAGGCTGCGCGTCCTCCCGGTACAACGACATCGAACGAGCGCATGGCGACATCATCGCCCACCGTCTCCAGCACCGCGTCAACGCCACTCACAACCTCGGTGAAGTCGACACTGGTGTAATCGATGATCTCGTCGGCACCGAGCATTGCCAGGTAGTCGTGGTTGGCGGGACTCGCCGTGGTGATCACCCGGGCCCCGAGGTGCCTGGCGATCTGGATCGCCATGCTGGCCACGCCGCCTGCGCCACCCTGGACCAGAATGGTCTCTCCCGATTGCAGCTCCAGCGTATCCTCGATCGCGATCTTGGCGGTCAGTCCGGTCAGGGCAATGGCCGCGGCCTGCACGTGAGAGAGTTCCGGCGGCTTGCGGGCGATGATGCTGCCGTGTACCGCCACCCGTTCGCCATAGGTCCCCTCCTGACCGGCGGCGAGCACGCCGAACACCTCTTCACCGACCTCGAGATCCGCACCCGCCTCGCTGACCACCCCTGAAAAATCGCGGCCGAGGATGTATGGAAACCGGTCGATGGTTCCACCGTCGTACTGACCCGAACGCACCTTCCAGTCGGCGGCATTGACCGAGGCGGCATGGATGTCGACGCAGACCATCCCTGGCCCGGGAACCGGGTCCGGCTGTTCGCCGTAGACCAGGACTTCCGGACCACCCTGTCGATCAAGAAAGACTGCCTTCATTACGCATCGCCTCCGTCGCACTTCACCGGTTTGTCGGTGCGCGGGATATAGCACACGCGGGGCATTCGCGTGCGGGCCTGTCACGGGAAGGGTCCGGTCTTGCAACATGCGACCGGCGCACCCCGAACAGGTGCAACCCGGACACGTCCGCACGCGCCGGAATGCGCAAAGCGGGAGCAGCTGCCGCCCGCTCACCGCTGATCACGTCCAGGGCGGGTCGCGCACGACCTGCATGGTCCGCATCACACTGACGGGGCACGCCGCTGTCTGCGGGCACCGGGATCATGCGCGTCACAATCGGGCTGACATCCGGTCGGGCACGCTCGGGATCCAATGGGGGTGAGCCCACGTCTCCACGACCCCGGAGCGGGCAGCGGGCACACTCGAGCGGCGGGACGACTGGACGGTCCCCTACAGCACAACCCGACCGAACGGTCATCGGCGCGCCACGGATCCCGGGACTGCTGCTCTCCGGCGCGTGACCGCCTGAAGTCCAGATGCGTGACTTCCAGCCCGCCCCGCCCTGGTGAAGGATGGTTCGTGAAACCCGTTCGCCGTCCGGTGAAACAGGCGCCTCGCATTGTCTCCGCGGGGCGGGCGGGGCGGTGTACACCGTCGGACCCGACATGATATGGGACCGGGCGCGGCGCCGGCCGGTGCCGAAATTGGAGCACGCATTCCCGCAAGGTTCCTTCCTTCTTCATTCACGGCGGAAACCCTCGATGATCGATGTCTATTACTGGCCCACTCCAAACGGCAAGAAGGTCACCATCCTTCTGGAGGAACTGGGCATGCCCTACACCATCAAGCCGGTGCGGATCGGACAGGGCGACCAGTTCACGCCAGAGTTCCTGAAGATCAATCCGAACCACCGCATGCCGGCAATCGTCGACACCGAGCCGGGGGACGGCGGGCAGGCACTCTCGATCTTCGAGTCCGGCGCAATCATGTTCTACCTGGCCGAAAAGGCAGGCCGGTTCCTGCCATCCGACCTGCGCGGGCGGCATACGGTCAACCAGTGGGTCAACTGGCAGATGGCAAACCAGGGTCCCAAGCTCGGCGAATGTGGCCACTTCCTGCGCCTCGGCGAGGACGTCGGGGACCAGTCCTATGCGGTACGCCGGTTCACCGACGAGGCGAACCGCCTCTACGGCGTGCTCAACAACCAGCTCTACCGCAACCGCTACGTCGCCGGTGACAGCTACACGATCGCCGACATGATCTGTTACCCCTGGTGCGTGAACTGGAAGTCCCAGCAGCAGGACATCGGGGAATTCCGCTATTTCAGGCGCTGGTTCGAGGAACTCGGCGAGCGCCCCGCTGTCAAGGCAGGCATGGAGGCGGGGTCCGGACTTTCGGTCGACCCGTCGACCCTGACCGAGGAGGAGCGGGCCCGGATGCGCGCCATCATGTACAACCAGCGCGCGCTGCCGGTCCCCGACAACCAGCCATGACCTCCACGCCGACACACAACAGGCAGGCGGTGCTGCGCCGGCTGGAGGCGGAGGCGCTTGCGATCAGGCGCAACATCTGGCGGGCGCTGCGGGCCGGCGGTTCGGGACACATGGGCGGTTCGCTTTCGGCCGCGGACCTGCTGGCGGCGCTCTACTTCCGGTTCCTCCGCATCCGTCCCGACGAACCGGACTGGCCCGACCGCGACCGTTTCGTGCTGTCGAAGGGGCACGCCAATGCCGCACTGGGGGCGGTACTGGTCAGGGCCGGCTTTTGCAACGAGAGCCTTCTCGACCGGTTCTACGGGTACGAGTCACCCTTCGGCATGCACCCCGACATCACCCTTGCGGGGGTCGAGATGAGTACCGGGGGCCTCGGACACGGCCTCTCGGTCGGTCTCGGAATGGCGCTCGGTGCCCGGCTGCAGGGCCGGGACTTTCGCACCGTGGTGATGATAGGCGATGGCGAACTCCAGGAGGGATCGAACTGGGAAGCGGCAATGGCGGCCGCCCATCACGGGACCAGCGCCCTGACCGCGATCGTGGACTACAACAAGGTCCAGCAGAGCGGTCACGTCGACGCCATGCTGGGTATCGAGCCCCTGGCCGACAAGTGGGCCGCTTTCGGCTGGGAGGTTCGGGAAGTCGACGGACACGACATGGAGCAGATCGTGACCGCGATGGACGCGCTGCCCTGCTCGGACAGCCGGCCGACGGTGATCATCGCGCATACCGTCAAGGGCAAGGGGACCTCGTTTGCCGAGGACAGCTACCTGTGGCACAGCACCATGGTGCCGGACGATGTGTACCGGCGCGCGATGGCCGAACTCGGAGGCGAGCCGTGAGCGCCGGACATGACGATCTGTCTGCACGATTCCAGGACCAGTCCCGCCTGGCGTTCGGTGCCGCCGTGACCGACCTGGCCAGGCAGGATCCCCGGGTGGTGGCGCTGTCGGCCGATACGGTCGATCTCATCGGTTTGCGCCAGCTCATGCAGGATGCGCCGGACCGGGTGCTGGAAACCGGGATCGCGGAGCAGAACACCATGGGAATCGCAAGCGGTCTCGCGACTGTCGGGATGCGGCCCCATGTCTGCGGCTACGCGCCGTTCATTACCGCCCGGTCGATGGAACAGCTGCGCAATGACGTCGCCTACGCGCGCCAGCCGGTGGTCATCGGTGCCGCCTGCTCGGGCGTTGCGCTCGGTGTATCGGGCGGAACCCACCACGCGGTCGAGGACCTGGCGCTGATGCGTGCCATGCCCAACATGACAGTCCTGGTTCCGGCAGACCCGATGCAGGCCTACCACCTCGCCGTTGCGGCCGCCGACTGTGACGGTCCGGTCTATGTCCGCCTCGGCGGCAGGGTCCCGGAACCGCCGGTGACCCCGCCCGGCGCCCGTTTGGAAATAGGCCGGGCCCAGGTGCTCGAAAACGGGTCGGACGTGGCCGTCATCGCCTGCGGCTGCCTGGTCACGGAAGCGCTGGCAGCCGCCCGGGACTGCGCCGCTTCCGGCCTGTCGGTCCGGGTGATCAACATGCACAGCATCAAGCCGCTGGACAGCGATGCCGTGCTCGCGGCCGCCGCCGAAACCGGCAGGATCGTGACGGCGGAGGAACACCGGCTGCCCGGCGGGCTCGGCAGTGCGGTGGCGGAGCTGCTGGCGAGCCAGCACCCGGTTCCGATGCGGTTCGTGGCCCTGCCCGACAGCTTTGCCGTGGTCGGGCCGACCGACCAGGTGCGCGCCCGCTACGGTCTCACCGCGGCGGCCATTGCCGGTGCCTGCCGGGAACTGGTCGACTGAGTCGCCGGTCCATGGCCGAGGTCAGGAACATCCTCTTCATCATGTGCGACCAGCTCAGGGCCGACTACCTGGGCTGCTACGGGCATCCGCACCTGCGCACACCCCACATCGACGACCTGGCACGCCGCGGGGTCCGGTTCGCCTCGGCCTACTGCCAGTCGCCCATCTGCGGTCCCTCGCGGATGTCGTTCTATACCGGGCGCTACATGTTCTCCCACGGATCGTCGTGGAACAACTACCCGCTGCGGGTCGACGAACGGACCATGGGTGACTGGTTGCGGGCGCTCGGTCGGCGTGCGGTCCTGGTCGGCAAGACCCACATGATGGCGGACCGTGACGGAATGGCACGGCTCGGCATCGATCCTGTTTCCGATCTCGGCGTCCTGGTCTGCGAATGCGGCTTCGAACCGGTGGAACGCGACGACGGCCTGCACCCGGACATGTCGGTCGACCCCGACCTGGCCTACAACACCTACCTGCGCGAGCGCGGACATACCGGCGCCAATCCCTGGCACACCGCGGCCAATTCGACGACGGGCGACGACGGGGAGAGCCTGAGCGGCTGGTACTGGGGTCACTCTCACGGAGCGGCCCGCGTCGAGGAGCGGGACTCCGAAACCGCCTACATGACCGACCGTGCCATGCGGTTCATTGACCAGGCCGGCGATGAACCCTGGCTGCTGCACCTGTCGTACATCAAGCCGCACTGGCCCTACATCGCGCCTGAACCCTGGGCCTCGATGTACGAACCCGGACAGGTCATTCCGGTGGTTCGCTCACCCGCGGAACGCACTGAGGCGCACCCGGTTCATGCCGCCTTCATGCGTCACCCCGACAGCACCCTGTTCAATCGGCCCGACGCACGCGACACCATCATTCCCGCCTACATGGGTCTCGTCGGCCAGATCGATCATCATGTCGGCCGGATGGTCCGGTTCCTCGAGGAACGGAACCGGCTTTCCGACACCATGATCGTGTTCACCTCGGACCACGGAGACTACCTGGGCGATCACTGGCTGGGCGAAAAGGACCTGTTCCACGAACCCTCGATCCGCCTGCCGATGATCATCGTCGACCCGCGGGCCGAAGCGAACGCAACCCGCGGCACCGTCGATGACAGCTTCGTCGAGGCCATCGACCTGCTGCCGACCTTCGTCGAGGCGGCGGGAGGTACGGTGGAACGGCACTGGATGGAAGGCCGGTCCCTGGCGCCACTCCTGCACGGCGCCCGGCCGGAGTGGCGCGACCACGTGATCACCGAGAGCGACTGGTCGGGACGGCGCGCCCGCGCCGACCTCGGGGTCGAACCCTGGGACGCGCGGGCTTTCATGGTTCGCACGCGGCGCTGGAAGTACGTCCTGCACCAGGCGTTCCGCCCGCAGCTCTACGACCTGGAACGTGATCCCGAGGAGTTCCATGATCTCGGCGCCTGTCAGGATCACACCGCGGTCCGGGCCGAACTGCACGAGGTGCTGTTTGCGTGGATGCGCGGCCGACGCCTGCGGGTCACCGTGTCCGACGAACGCATACGCGCCCTGCCCGGAGCGGAAAGCCGCGGCATCCTGATCGGTTACTGGAAACCGAGCGACCCCTGAAACCGGGTCAGGCGGTCAGCACCACCCGTCCCACCACCCTGCCTTCGCGCAGGTCAGCGAGGGCCGAGTCGACCTCGGCGAGCAGGCAGGCCGTCACGGGGATCTGCGGGATCACACCTGTCTTGACCAGCGCGATCAGTTCGCGCAGCTCGGCGAGGCTGCCGGTATAGGAACCGAGGATCGACACCGCGCGAAGCGGAAGAGACGGCAGGGACAGTTCGAGCGCGCCGCCGAACAATCCGACGATCACGTACCGGCCACCCTTGACCAGAGACCCGATTCCGATCGACGAGGTGTTCTGGGCACCAACCGTATCGACCACCGCACGCGGCCCGCCACCGGTAACCTCCCGCAGGCGATCGAGTGCGTCGGCCCTGCTGATGTCGAGGCTGCCGGTCGCCATGGCACCGGCGGCTTCCAGCTTCGCGCCATCGATGTCGCAAGCCAGGATATTGACGATTCCCAGGCCGGCCGCGATGGCGATTGCGGCGAGGCCGAGTCCGCCGCAGCCCATGATCACCAGCCACTCGTCATCGGCGACCGGCCCGGCCTTCTTCAGCGCGCTGCAGACCGTCACCCCGGAACAGGCATAGGGAGTGACAGCCGCCGGATCGAGGTCGCCGATGTCGACCAGGAACTTCGGGTCGGGCACCAGGATGTATTGGGCGTACCCGCCCGGGCGAAACACGCCAGGCGACTGCGGGGCAGCGCAGTGGTTCTCCTGGCCGCGGCGACATACGCCACAGTTCATGCACCCGATCCAGGGATGCACAAGCGCGGGACCTCCGGTCGGGACCCCTTCCGCATCCGGACCTGCCCTCTCCACGACCCCGAGCACCTCGTGGCCCATTGCATGCGGCAACGATATGCCGCGATCACCGAGGGTCAGCCGGCTCCCGTGCCCGAGATCGTAGTATCCGTCCGCGATGTGCAGGTCGGAGTGACAGACCCCGGCATGGGCGACCGCAGCAGCGCCTCGCGCCCGACCGGTTCGGGAATCGGTTGCCAGACCGGCTCGACACGGCCGCCGAACTCCGAGATCTGGTAGCTGACCATCGTACCCACGTCTGGTCTCCCCGCTCCGAGGTGTCCGGGCGGCTACGCCGGTTCCCGGTTGTCCCGGATGAATTCGGTGATCCCGGGCGCGATCTCGTTGCGCCACCGCCGCCCGTTGAAGATTCCGTAATGACCCACGCCCGGCTGCAGGAGGGTGCGGTGCCGGTGTTCCGGAATGCCGCGACAGATCGCGTGGGCCGCCGCCGTCTGGCCCGGGCCGGAGATGTCGTCGAGCTCTCCCTCCACCGTCATCAACGCCGTGCGCGTGATCGCGTCCGGCCTCACCTGGTGGCCGCGCCAGACAAACCTGTTGGTTGCAAGCCAGCGTTCCCGGAACACCCGCTTCAGTGTCTGAAGATAGTAGTCGGCCGTCACGTCCATCACCGCGAGGTACTCGTCGTAGAACGCGCGATGCGCCTCGGCAGACTCCCCGTCTCCCGTGACCAGGTGACTGAACATGCGCACATGAGCGTCGAGGTGGCGTTCGGCGTTCATCGCGATGAAGGCGCCGAGCTGCAGGAATCCGGGATACACGCGCCGCGCCGCGCCGGGATACATCGGCGGAACCAGCGTGATGCACCGGGTTTCGAACCAGCTCAACGAACGCTCGTTGGCAAGCCGGGTCGGCATGGTCTCGGATGCGGCCGTGTCGACCGGGCCGCCCATCAGCACCATGGCGGCCGGCTGGGCCGGATCCTGCCACTGGGCCAGCAGGGAGGTCGCCGCCAGCACAATCGGCGCCGGCTGGCACACGGCAATCACCGAGTGGCCGGGTCCCACGATACGCATGAAGTCAAGCAGATACTCGAGATAGTCGTCGAGATCGAAGCCGCCTTCCAGCAGCGGGACGGTGGACGCGTCCTTCCACTCGGCGATGTAGATGTCGTGCGCGGGCATCAGTCTGCGGACCGTGTCGCGCAACAGGGTCGCAAAGTGGCCCGAGAGCGGAGCGACGATCAGCACCTTCGGATCATCGCGCTCGATCCGGCGGCGGAACCGGATCAGGGAACAGAATGGCCGCTCCGCCACCGTCTCGATGAGGACATCCACCTGCTCGCCGTCGATCTCGGTCACATCAAGACCCCACTCCGGGCGATCCCGGTCCCTGAGCGCATCATCGAAGATCTCGAGCGCCGCGTCGGCAATGCGGCTTGCGTGGCCGTCGAAAAGGAACGGCGCCGCATGACCTGCAAACACACGGGAGGATCGGGCCGTCATGCGCAGGGTCGTGAACATCAGGCGGCTGGTCTCGTACATCGAGTAGAGCACGGGTCAGTGTCCGTTTCTGTTGCCTGGGCGATACCCCTGTCCCACAGCTGACGGTCCGACACAAGCCGATTCATGCTGCAACGCACAATGACACTGTTCGTGGTTGCCGACCCGGCTTGCCTTTTGCGGCAATCGGGCCACAATCGCGTGGTGGTGCTGCCAACCCATGAGCAGGGAGAGTGCGAATGACGATACGGATGCCCTTCGAACCGCGCGGGGTGATACCGGCCTGCCTCCTTCCCTTCGATGCCGGGCTCGAGATCGACGAGCCGGCCTTTCGCGGTCACCTGCAGGACCTCGCTGCGATCGACGGACTCTCCGCCATCACGGTCAACGCCCACTCGATGGAGGTCCATGCGCTCACCGCCGACGAACAGGCGCGGTGCATGGACATTGCGCTCGACGAGATCGGTGACCGTCTGCCACTGGTCCATGGCATCTACGCCGACGGGTCGCTGACCGGTGCACGTCTCGCGCGACAGGCCCGGGACGGCGGGGCGTCCTGCCTGCTGATCTTCCCGCCGAACAGCATGGCGATGGGCGGGCAACTGCGCCCGGACATGGCCGTGCGGCATTTCGAGACCATCGCCGAAGCGACCGACCTGCCGCTGATCCTGTTCCAGTATCCCCTCGCCTCCGGCCTCGGCTACCCGGTCGATACCCTGCTCGAAGTCTGCCGGCGGGTTCCGCAGATCCGCGCCATCAAGGACTGGTGCAACGATCCGCTGCAGCACGAACGGCACATACGGGAACTGCGCAGCCTCGACACCCCGGTCCGGGTGCTGTCAACTCACAGCGCATGGTTGCTGTCTTCTCTGGTCCAGGGGTGCGACGGTCTGCTCTCGGGCGCGGGCAGCGTCATTGCCAACCTTCAGGTCGCCCTGTTCCGCGCCTTCCGGGACGGAGACCTCGAGGAGGCGCGTCGCATCAACGACCGGATCCACCCGACAGTCCGTGCGTTCTACGATCCACCGTTTCTCGACATGCACAACCGGATGAAGGAAGCGCTGCATCACCTCGGTCGACTGCCGCCGGCGCACGTCCGTCCGCCGCTGGTCAAGCTGCCGCCGGCAGAAGTCGCACGGATCGGGGTGCTGATGGGCGAAGCGGGCCTCAACGCCGAGACCGTCTACCGCAAGGTCGCCTGACGGCGACACCCAGCTGACACACGGGACATCGCCATGGATTTTACGCTGCCGGCGCAGATCGAGGACTATCGCCGGGCGGTTCGCGACTTCGTCGCCGAGCACATCCTGCCGCTGGAGGCCGACCGCGCCAATTACGACGCGCACGAGAACATTGCCGCCGGACCACTGCAGGCCGTGCAGGCAAAGGTCAAGGCCGCCGGCCTGTGGGCTCCGCAGATGCCGCGCGAGCGTGGCGGCCTCGGTTTCGACCAGGTCGGCATGGCCGCCGCCTACGAGGAAATGAACCGGTCCATCTTCGGCCCGGTCTGTTTCAACTGCGCCGCACCCGACGACGGCAACATGTTCGTGCTCAACCGCGTCGCAACCAGGGACCAGAAGGACCGGTGGCTGCAGCCGATCATCGACGGGACCGTGCGGTCGTCCTTCGTGATGACCGAGCCCCATCCGGGCTCGGGTTCCGATCCGTCGATGATGCAGACCACGGCGGAGCCGCTCGGAAACTCCCGCTGGCGGATTACCGGCCACAAGTGGTTCATCACCGGTGCCGAGACAGCCCGGCACTTCATCCTGATGGCCCGCACCTCCGATGACCCCAGACGCGGGCTCACCGCCTTCATGTTCCACCGCGACCAGCCGGGCTGGGAGATCGTGCGACGCATCGAGATCATGGGCCCGGAAGAGCACGGGGGCCACTGCGAACTCAGGTTCGACGGCCTGGAAATTGATGACGCCGACCGGATCATGGAGGTGGGAGACGGACTGAAACTGACCCAGATCAGGCTCGGCACCGCGCGGCTTACCCACTGCATGCGCTGGCTGGGCCTTTCCAAGCGGTGCATGGAGATCGCCCAGGAGTACGTGGAGAGGCGCCGGGGTTTCGGAGTGACCCTTGCCGATCGCGAGAGCGTTCAGCAGATGCTGGGCGGGGTGGCTGCCGACATCGAGATGGGACGCCTGATCACAATGCGGGCGGCGTGGAAGCTCGCCGGCGGCGACTTTGCCCGCAAGGAGGTCTCCATGGCCAAGAACCATGTGGCCGACACCCTGCACCGTGCCGTTGACACGGCGCTTCAGCTGAACGGCGCGCGCGGGTATTCGAAGGACACGCCGCTGGAATGGATCTATCGCTATGCCCGCCAGGCCCGCCTGGTCGACGGCGCATCCGAGGTCCACAAGATGGTCCTCGCCCGGTTCTACCGCACCGAGGGGAACGATTTCTGGGCCTGGGGCATGGGATGATGACACGCGCAGGCGGACCGGCTGCCGGTCCCCTGCCGCCCACGCACCAGGGTCCCGATGCCGGCGCGCTCGCACGCTGGCTTCAGGTGCGGACCGGTGCCAACCGGGTCGTGATCGAGGACTGCGAACGCCTGTCCGGCGGCGCCATTCAGGAAACCTGGGGGTTCGGCGCCGAATTCGCGGGTGGCACGCTGGCGGGATACCACCGTCTCGTCTTTCGCATGGACCCGGCATGCAGGTTGCCGCAGGGGATTGGCCGGGCCGGCGAATGCGCCGTTCAGCGCCTTGTGCATGCCGCGGGCGTTACCGTTGCCGAACCCCTGTTCCTCGACGCCGACGGATCGGTCGCCGACAGACCCGGATACGTGATGCGCCACGTCGCGGGAACCACCGATCCGGGCACCCTCGTGCACGGTCGACTTGCCGCCACCACGCGCACAACACTGGTGCGCGAGGCGGGGCGGCAGCTTGCAATCCTGCACCGGATCACACCCGATTCCGTCACCTGCAGTCAGCGGCCCGACTGTCTCGCCCGCCTGCCGGAAGACCCGGCACTGCATCGTCTCGAAACCCTCGAACGCGAACTTGATGCCCTGCCCGTATCGCTTCCGGCTCTCGAGTGGGCGCTCAGGCAATTGCGTCGTTCCGTTCCGAGGAACAGGCCGGTGGTGCTGTGTCACGGCGACTACCGGATCGGCAACATCATGGTTGCTGACGGCACCATCACTGCGGTGCTCGACTGGGAGTTCGCGGGCTGGAGCGACCCGATGGAGGATATCGGGTGGTTCTGCTCCCGCTGCTGGCGCCATGGCGCCGACGCCCGGGAAGCAGGCGGCCTTGCCGGCCGCCGCGAACTCGAGCGGGGATACGCGGACGCGGGAGCCGGGCCGGCAGACCGGGACGCGATCGCATTCTGGGAGGCAGTGGCAGCGGTCCGCTGGGCCATCATCGCCCACTGCCAGTCCCGCCGCACCCCCGCGCCGCCCACGCTCGCACTCGACCTCGCACTCACCGGCCGCAAGGCGGTCGAGGTCGAACTCGAGGCCGTGACCCTGGCGGAGGCCGTCCGCCGTGGCTGATCACCCCGACGGCCGTGCCCTTGTCAAGGCGGCCCTTGCCGCGCTTCGCGACGACGTGCTGCCCGGACTCGAAGGTCGCCGCCGCGACACGTGCGTCCTGGCGATCGCGGCCCTGGCGAGCGCGCTGCGCGAGTTCAACGCGTCGGATGCGCGGTCCGGCCCCAGGGAGGTTCTTCGCGAGCGCCTGGCCGCGCTCTACGGTGCAGATGCGGCCGGGCGGACAGACCTGGAGTGCTGCCTCGCCCGAGACATCCGTGCCGGCCGATTCGACGACGATGAGGCGATTCGTTCCCTGCTGCTCGACCAGCTGCATGAGCGCCTTGCAGTCACCAATCCGGACTTTGTCGAAACCGGGGTCTTCTCGCGGCCCGGGTCCGGCCTCACCGATCCCTGAACACCGCCGGCCGCTTTTCAAGGAAAGCCTGCAGGCCCTCCGCGGCGTCCTCGGTCTGGAAGGCAAGGGTATTGAGATCGGCCTCGATCCTGAGACCTTCCGGGATCTGCACATCGAGGGCCCGGCGCACCGCCGCCCGGCCCAGCGCCACGGCGGCAAGACCGTGCCTGGTGATGGCCGAGAACCAGTCAAGTGCCGCGTCCAGCGGATCGCCGGAAATCACTGCATTCACGAGCCCGATCCGTTCCGCCTCCCCGGCATCGATGCTGCGTCCGGTCAGGACCAGTTCGAGCGCCCTGCCCTCGCCGACGAGGCGCGGCAGCCGCTGGGTTCCGCCGTAGCCCGGGATCACGCCGAGCCCGATCTCCGGCAGGCCCATCCTGGCGGTCGGCACCGCGAGACGGAAATCGCAGGCCATGGCGAGTTCGAGCCCGCCGCCGAGTGCCAGTCCGTTGATCACCGCAAGCGACGGCAGCGGGAGGCCGGCCAGGCGATCGAACACCCGTTGCCCGCGCTCCATGTCCGCCCTGTGGGTCATCAGCGAACGCCCCGGCAGTTCGGAGATATCCGCTCCCGCGCAGAAGGCGCGCGTACCCGCCCCGATGAAGACCAGGCCGCGGACATCACTGTCCGCGACCCGGTCCAGTGTCCGGTCAATGTCCTCCACCAGAGAAAATGTCAGCGCGTTGAGCGCCTGCGGACGATTGATGGTGACCACCGCAACCTGTCCGAGCTCGCTCAGTTCTATCGTCATACAAGGCCTCCGTTCCCGCTGCGTGTAGACTGCCACTATCTTCCACTACAGTGTGGCGACATCGTCATGGCGCGCAACCTGATCCGCAACACCGTTGGCCTGATCGCCCAGTGATGAAAGGCGTGATCGCTTCCTGGTGGCTGCTCAGGAACCGGGGACGCGGTACGCCGGTGGTTCACGGACCCTGGAAGCCGATACTGTTCCCGTAGTCTTGGCTCCCTGACGGCCCGCGCGATAGACATGCGAGCCGGTGGCAGGTCAGGTTGTCCTCACTCACCGCAAGTCGAAAGGCAGACTGGCGCTGATGGCATGGCGCTTCGCCACCACCGACACCGGTACGCCGGGCGCGGAGCTCTTCGCAACGATGCGACGTTTCCCGACCTCGCGCGCCCGCATGACGAAAACGGCCAGCGCCGTTTCCGGAGACCAACGGTGTCGAGCGGCATCATCGCCCGCACGAAGGGATACGAGAAATCGAGCGTCATCCAGGCGACAAACACCCACCCCACGCCCGGGACGAGCCCGATTGCCGTCCGGGTTTCCGCCTGGCGCAGAAACCAGCGGACGGTCGCATGCGGCGAAGACTCCGGAAGACTCAGGCGATTTCACTGGGTGCCAGGCCTCCCATCGAGGCGGCGAGCGGGTCTGCAGCGCCGCGTTCCCGGGACCGGGATGCCGGGACCGGCGTATCGAACGCATAGCCGGGATCCAGTTGCTGGCGTTTCCAGGTCTCGCGCATCTCGCGCCATGCGCCGATCAGCGTGCGGGGTGGCGGCATGTCCTCCCGCACCATGCGATGCAGCTTCTTCAGGTTGTAGCAGGGCACCACGACGAACATGTGATGCTCCAGATGCCAGTTCATGTGCCAGTAGAGGAACTCCGTCACGGGATCGAGCGTGACGGTCCGGACGCACTTCCTGAAATCGGCGACATTACTCCTGAGCCCGCAATGCTGCGTCACACCGGCGAAGTACCGGAGCCAGTTGGCGATGAACGGCGAGCCGGAAACGATAACGGCGAGGATGGGTTCACCGATCCCGATCGAAAAGACGGTCACCACCGCATGCAGGCCCAGAACGGTCCGGGCCCATGCCTTCGCTTTCGCCCGCTGTTTCGGGAACCCCTCGTAAAGCTCCGGTCCCCATGAATTGAAGGGATTGTCGAACCGGTTGAGCGCGATCCTGACGAACTGCTTCAGGTTGGGGACCAGGCCTCGCGACTGGTATCCGCCCGTCAAATTCACGGTGAAAAGCTGAAGCAGGTAGAACGGGTGGAGGGACGGCGTCTCCGGCATCACCTCCTCGCGGTCGCCCTCGGGAAACAGCGTGTTACGGTGATGGTAGGTGTGGCTGAACCTGTAGATGTGGAAGTTCAGCCAGCCGAGGAAGGAGAATACCCGCAGGAAGAACTCGTTGAGCCACCGCGTCCGGAACACGGTGGCGTGGCACAGCTCGTGGTGGGGGGCGGTGAAGAACGAAGCAACCGTGCCGTGAAGGAACAGGGCGGCGGCGAACGCCCACCAGATCTCCTGCTGGAAGAAAAGTAGGACCGACGCGCCGGTAACAAGCCAGATGGCCAGGTGCCCGACCGCCTGAAACAGTCCGCGCGTGTCGCTGCGTTGTACGAGCGCACGAAGCTCGGAGGGCTCGACCGGGCAGCGGTACCAGCGGAGCGGGCGCTTCCTTCGAAACTCCGCAGGCGGCAGCGATTCATCCGGCGCTATTCCTGTCGCCTTTGGGTGCATGGCATTGTCCGCAAGGCCGCGATCCGCGCCACTTTAGTCGCGGGCGCGGCGCGGGACAACAAGATGCCGCCAGTCCCGGAAACCGCCCCGGCGCAAGACAGTGCGGGCACTTCGTGGGGTGCGAGTCTCGCATGGCAGTTGTAGGTGCAGCACCCACGGTATTTTTTCAGGCAGCCAGCGCCCGGGCGTGATTCAGGCTGGTGTTGTCGTTGGCCGGAGCGTCCCCCTCGCCGATCATGGCCTTCCAGGCGCTCTCGAAGCGGCTGGATTTGAGCAGGGCGCGGAAGGTGAGAACGGCCTGTCCTCCGACGATCCGCCATCGCATGCCGGAACGCTTCATTCTCTGTGAAACGAGTATTTTCAGACTTCCTGACCTCTGCTGATATTGGGTGACACGGTCTGGGCGGGTTCAAATGAATCGAAGGCCTGGAGCACATGGCGCTCGGTCCGGTACTCGCCAAAAGCCCGTATCTCGTTCTGCTTGAGAGATTGGAAGGATGAGCTTGGTGGCCGTGCGTCCAGGATCCATTCGAGATCGGTACGAGTGAGATCGCACATCTGAGCAAGGATCGCATCCAATTCGCAGCGAAGACAGTGGCGCCTCTCATCTTCGCCCCGAGGTTCCGCCGCCTGGAGCGGGTCCTGGCGCAGGGGTCGCAATAGGTTTTGCCGCCGGGTGCGGGCGTTGCGCACTGGACGCACAATCCGGCGGCGCGGCGCTCGGCATGGCGGTCGCGCTTCGCCTGCCGACGGTCTTCGCGGCAGGGTTCGCACATCGACCGCCCCTCCTCGGGCGGGAGGTTGCCGCAGCGGGTGCAGAGACCGGACGCCTTGCGGGCTTCGGCTCGCCGGCGGCTGCGCTTCCGGCCGGCGCGGCGCCGGGCTTCCGGGTCGCGTCCGCCATACGGGATCCCCTCGGCCTTCGCCCTGGCATGACGGGCGCGGTCGCGATGCTGCTCGGCGCAGGGCTCGCAGGTCGTGCGCTCGGGGCCCGCGGGAGCCCGGCCGCATTTTGTGCAAATGCCGGCGGCCTTCCTCTCGGCGTGGAGCTGGCGGCTGCGCTCGCGCTCGTATTGCTTCGCGTGTTCCGGGTCCCGGCGGGGTTTTACCGTCGCGCGGAAACGGGCGTCGCGGGCGCGGCTCGCCGCATTACGCTTGTCGTTGCAGGGTGCGCACAGGCGGCGCTCAGGCAGGGGTTCGGTCCTGCCGCACTTGACGCACAGGCCGGCTGCGATGCGCGCAGCGGTGCGCCTGGCGACACGCTCGCGGGCATGCGCGCCGCCTACGACGACATCCTCGCCGACGAGCTCAAGCGCCGCCATCCGGTGCAGAAGATCATCGGCGCGCTCCATCAAGTACCAGATGGCCTCGGCCAAGCTGGCCGAGCTCGACTTCGCCGCCTCGCCGGTCAACGAGCCCCTGATCCGAGACCTCGGCGGAGGCGGCTTCCTTGAGGGCAAGCGCAACATCGTGCTGGTCGGCGGCACCGGCACCGGCAAGACCCATCTCGCCGTCGCCATGGCCCGGTCCTGCATCCGCAAGGGCGCGCGCGGCCGCTTCTACAACGTCGTCGACCTGGTCAACCTTCTCGAGGCCGAACTCCGCGCCGGTCGCCAGGGCCGCACGCCGACCAGCTCACCCGGCGCGACTTCGTCATCCTCGACGAGCTCGGATACCTGCCCTTCGTCCAGGCCGGCGGCCAACTCCTCTTCCACCTCCTGAGCCGGTTCTACGAGCGCACCTCGATCGTCGTCACCACCAACCTCGCCTTCGGCGAATGGTCGTCCGTCTTCGGCGACGCCAAGATGACCACCGCCCTGCTCGACCGGCTCACCCATCATTGCGAGATCGTCGAGACCGGCAACGAGAGCTGGCGCTTCAAGAACCGATCCTGATCCGGCACCGGCCTTCCCCGCGGCCCGGTTGCCCCGGTGGGCCAACAGGCTACCCCCCACGCGGCTTCGCCCCGCTCACCCACCCGACCAGCTTGGCTGAGAAGCTGTCAATGCATTCACATTCCCGCTGGAACAGTCGCCGGGGGCAGATCAGTCAAGGCCATAGAAGCTGCGCGCCGTGTCGTGGAACAGCAACCGTTTCTCGTCGGGCGACGCAGCGTGGGTGATGCGCTTGTACGCATTCCACGCAAGGGTGTAGGAGCCCGAGATCTTGTCGACCGGGAAATTGCTTTCGAACATGCAGCGCCCGGGGCCGAATGCCTCGATGCAGGTCTCGAAATACGGTCGGTAGGCCTCGGCAATGACCTCGGAGCCGGGCGGTCTGTCGAGATGTTCGAATCCGAAGCCGCACACCCGCTTGCCAATTCCGCCGAGCTTCACGCTGACGTTTTCGCACCGGGCCATTTCCCGCATGTCCGCCTGCCAGCCCGGAAAGATCTCCGCCCGCCTGCCGGCATGAATGCCGATGCCAAGCGGACCACCGACATGATCCATGACGATCGGCTGGTCGGGAAAGCGGCGCGCGAGCGCGATCACGTCCTGGAGCTGGGTGTGGAACACCCACGCATCGAACACCAGGCCGAGCTCGCCGAGGACCCGGAACCCCTCCCTGAACCCCTCGTGGTCGCGATAGAGGTGCGGATGCGGAACCACCCGGCTGTCCGGAATCTCGGGCGACGGGTCGAGCGAGGCGGCGTGGCGAATGCCGCGAAACCGTGTGCCGGCAGCGGCCCGCTGGGCCTCGAGTACTTCGCGCACCGAAGCGCCGCGCGACAGGTCGGCGGTCCCGACAATGCCCGCTGCAACCCGGGTCGCGTTGTAGGTACCGCTCGCGGCCATGGCTGCGGCACCGTTCGCGAACTCCACTTCACCAACCGGACGCATCTCTTCAGGCCCGTCCTCGCGGTAGAAGACGTGACACTCGATGAACACCGTCGCAACGACGTTGTGGCCACCCGAGATGTCATCGAGGAAATCCGGCAGCAGGTACCGGTGGGAGGGAAAGTCCCAGAGGTGATGATGCGGATCGATGATCGGCAGATCGGGTTCGAGCGCCTCCTCCTGCGTCAGCGCCAGCCAGTCGGGATCGACCTTTGGAAACGGAGTCGGCAGGTCGGTGCGTGGTCTTGTCATTGCCGGTCCCTCCATTGTTGCTCAGGCGTCCGGGCCCGGCGGGTGCATCCCGTGCCACCCGGTCCGTCCCTGGTACGCGTGTCCAACGCGAAACAGCAACGGCTCCTGCCACCATGCAGCCTCGAGCTGCAATCCGACCGGAAGACCGTCACCGGTGAACCCGCAGGGGATGGACAGCCCCGGGATCCGGCCGAGTGCGCCGGCATAGGTATTGCGGGTGGCATCCCGCGTGGCGTCGAGCAGGGAGCGATCGTCCTCGATGGGCGGCACCAGCCCGGGCATGGCCGGTGACGCCAGTACGTCGACCTCCTCGAAGAGCGTGCGCAGCGTGCGCAACCAGCCCTCCCGGCCCCGCATCGCGTTCGCGTAGTCGACCGCCGTCATTGACAGACCTGTCGTCATCCGGTTGTAGACCTCGCGCGAGAACATCTCCGGGCTGGTCTCGAGCCGCTTGGCGTGGAACGCGCAGGCATCGGCGAAGATCATGACCGTCGCCCACTTCTGCGTCTCGGCCGCGCCAGGCACCGAAACCTCGACCAGCCTCGCTCCCAGGCCTTCCAGCTCACCGAGAGCCGCATGGATGGCACGGGCGACATCGGGATGCAGGTCGTCGAAGTAGAAATTGCGCGGCACACCGATCCGAATACCGTCGATCCCGTCCGCGAGGCTGGGCAGGAAGTTCTCGAGCGATCGCGCCTCGCTCCACGCATCCCCGGGATCATGTCCCGCCATGACCGCGAACATCCGCGCCGTGTCGGCAACCGACCGCGCCATCGGCCCGATGGTGTCGAAACTCGGACTGACCGGCGTCGAGCCCGTGTTCGGAACCCGGCCATGGGTCGGGCGCAGGCCGGTCACTCCGTTGATCGCCGCCGGCAGCCGCACCGATCCGCCGGTATCGGAACCGAGTGAACCGACGCAGAATCCGGCGGCCACCGCGGCTCCCGAGCCCCCGCTCGATCCTCCCGGAACCCGCTCCGGGTTCCAGGGATTGCGGCACTGCGGCGAGACGGTGTTGTCCGAGCGGATGCCGAATGCGAATTCGTGCAGGGTCGCCTTGCCGACCATGACGGCGCCGGCCCGGAGCAGCCGGTCGACGACAGGCGCATTCGCGTTGGGAACATGGTCGGCGTGGAAGGCCGATCCGCTGGTGGTCCTCACGCCGGCGGTCTCGATGTTGTCCTTGACTGCCACCGGCATGCCGTGCAGGAGACCGAGCCACCGCCCGTTCGAAGCCGCCCGGTCGGCGGCCTCGGCCTGGCGCATCGCCTCGTCACCGCAGACGGTGATCAGTGAACAGATCCGGCCGTCGTCGCGCTCGATCGCGTCGAGACAGGCCCGGACCGCGTCACGGCTCGCAGTCGTCTCCATCATCTCTCTCCTCTCCGGTTCAATGACCTGGTTCGGCCGGTCCGGTCTCCTTCAGGAACTGCGTGAGCACCGCCACCAGCAGCGGGATCACCGCCAGTGACCACAGCATGACGGAATAGTCTCCCGTCAGATCTACCGCGATCCCGAGGGGCAGCGGTCCGAGCGACGCACCCACCACCCCGATCATCTGGCCGGTGCCCTGGATCGATCCCAGGTACCTGCGCCCGAAGTAGCGCGGCCACAGGTACCCGAACAGGGTGATGCTGGCAGCATTGTTCACACCGAAGATCACGCCGTAGATCACCGCCGTCAGCGGATCGCGGACCAGGGTGATGGCCACGAGCGATGTGCACAGCACCAGCAAGGATGCCCCGAACATCCGCGGTGTCGCAAACCGGTCGAGACTTCGGCCGAAGAACGGCTGCACCACAACCGCGGTCACCGCAGAGAGCGGGAAGATCCAGGCCGCCGTGGTCGCGGACAATCCGTGATGGGTGAAGATCGCAACCTGGAAGAAGTGCAGCGCCGTGATCAGCATCGACATCGTGAAGAGGCCGGCGGCAACGATGTAGAAGGTTCGGGTCCGCAGCGCCTCGGCGAGCGTCAGACCCCATGCCGCTGATACCCGGCCTGCTCCAGATGCAGGCGCGGACTCCCGAGCGTCGCCATCCGGCACCAGTCCCAGGCGTTCGGGCACATCATGCAGCACAAGCAGGATCAGCGGGATCATGACTATCCAGGTCGACAGCCCGAGCCAGAACCACGCCTCGCGCCACCCGACCTGCTCGATAAGCCACTGGCTTGCGGGAGGGTGCACCGCCATGGAGGCGGAGAAACCCAGCATCATCATGCTCATCGCAAGGCCGCGTCTTCGGCTGAACCACTGCGAGACGACGTTGGCCGAGGTCAGCATCAGAGATCCCTGGCCCAGGAAGCGCAGCGCACCGAAGGCGAACGCCAGCCAAACCATTCCGGGCACCAGCCCGAAGGCAATGCAGGCGGCACCGAGCAGCACGACGACGATCAGCATCATCCTGGACGGACCGTGCCGATCAACCAGCCGGCCCATCAACGGCAGACCAAACGCCGCGACCAGGGTCGCGAACCCGTAGGCGCCGGACAGCGCCGTCGCTCCAATGCCGAGATCGCGGGATATCGGGTCAATGAAGACGCTGAAGGTGTGCGACTGCCCCGGTCCGCTCGCCATGATGGCGACGCCGGCAACCAGAACGATCGCCCACCCGTAGAAGACCCGTGCGCCTACCGCGGCCGCGATCCGCTCTCGGTACCTGATCACGGGCCTGACGACCCGGATACCGTGCCTGCCTCGGAAAGTCCTGCCATCAACCGGTTCCGCCGGCACGTTCGGCTTCCAGCAGGGACCGCACCTCCCCGGGGATCGGGGCGGAACGTCGGGTCTTCGGATCGAAGAAGACCTCGACGACATCCTGGAACGCCAGCACGTCGCCGGTCTCGACGTGCGACATGCGCTGACGGAAGGTCACACTGCGGTTTCCGACCCGGGCCACGCCGCCGTCGACCCGGTACAGGTCGGCCGCCGTCACCTCCTTGCGGAAATGCGTGACCGTGCTGCCGGTCACGGTGTGCACGTCCAGCTCTTCCATGCGTCCCCATCCGGTCCCGACCCGCGACCAGATGTGGAAGATCGCATCGTCAAACAGGTGAGCATACCAGCGCACGTTCATGTGGCCCCACTGATCGCAATGCCAGGGAAAGCACACA
>CBDCAO010000003.1:0-30122 GCA_965213935.1 Thalassobaculaceae bacterium
CCGCCGCCAATGACGATCGCGATCGTCACTGTCGCCCACGCCGTAATGAGAGCCGCGTCCTCCATCCGGGCAGCATGCGCAACCTGGTCCTGCCAAAGCAATTCGGTCAGGAGCCGTCAGTCGAACGGCGAGGGTGACGGCAGCTCGGGGTCAGGCGTCCGGAGCGTCCAGCACCCGGGACCTGGCGCGCATCTCGGCGAGCGCTGCTGTGTCCGGCAGCCGCCCGCCGCAGCGCAGCACCAGCACGGGCAGGCTGTAGAAAATCGTCGACCCCGGGTGCCAGGTCGTCATCGTGATCGGCTCGCACAGGCGTTCGTCGTCCATCAGCATCACGGCGACCTAATGCACCGTCGGGTGGTTGGCGAGCACATCCGCCCGCTCCAGCATGCGGATCGCATCGCGCAGGTCGAGTGGCCCGGGCGTGGCCTCCTGCGCACGGTCGAGTGCGAGGGACACGGCCTCGATCGCCGGCGCCGGCAGGCCCATCGCCTCTCCCCGGCGCCGTGCAAACGCCTGCAGTTCGTCCGGGGCCAGGTCAGAAATGTGTAGAACGGTGCAGCGGCTGCGGACCGCCTCGGCAACCGGCCTGATCTCGTTGGCGGTCATGATCCAGCTCACGTGGCTCATGTCGAAGGTGACCTTGAAGTACGGACAGTGCCAGGTCCGGGCGCTCTCCGGCTCAAGCAGGCCCAGCAGGGCCGGCAGGAACGCGACCGAGATCCCCGCCGTGGAGCGCAGCCGGCCGGCCTTGCACAGCTCGTCGACCAGGATGACCGGATTGGCGATCCGGGCGTCGATCATGGTCTCGACTGGCCGGCCGGGTTGCGCCGAACCCCAGCCGCGCTCCGTGCCGGCCAGCGAGAAACTGCCGAGCCCCTGGGAGGCGTCGATGACGCTCGCCGGCATGCCGAGCCGCCTGGCGAGCTGGCGGGCCCAGGCACTCTTGCCGATGCCGGGCGAGCCGACCAGGAGCAACGGTCCGATCCGGACCGGCGCTCCGGAACGCGCGCAGCGCCGGAGCGCCATCCAGGCCGTCTCGGTGGCCGGGGCCATCCACGGCATTTCCTCGTGTAGTGCGGCGGCAATCTCGTCGGCGGTGTGTTCGGACTCCACCGTGACCGCTGGGACCATGCCGCGGAGGCCGAGCAGACGATCCTTCATCTCGGGCGGAACGTGACTGCGCCTGCGGGTGGTGCAGCCCCGTGCAACCACTGCAGCCGCACGCGCCTGGATCCGCGAGAGATCGGAATCGGACAGCATGGAGCCGGACGCAACGGCGGCGGAGTCGTCCTGCAGGCGCCGGCGTGCTCGCAGGGTGCCCAGGAAGGTCGTCAGGCGAGTCGTGACGACCCTGACCTCGGCATCGTATTCCGGCAGCTGGACCAGTTTCACGCCAGATGTGCCGATCATGGCGTTTCTCCTTCCAATCGTGTGTCGTGTACACCGGCCGGACCGCCGAGACCGGCCGGCCGGCACTATTGTTCGTTACGTAACGTTATGTAAAGGGGGTCGCATGGCGATGAGCAATGCCGAACGACAACGGCGCTATCGCGAGCGCAGGGCGGCCGAGGAACCGGTACGAACCTATTGGCGACCGAAGGACCGGCGATCGCGACCGCAGCGATGGCGTGATGCGATCGCCGAGCTGGTGACCTTGCAGGCGGAGTACCGGATCTGGCTCGACAGCCTGCCCGAGGCACAGGCCGACAGTCCGACGGCCAGGCTGCTCAAGGCGATCACCGAGCTCGATCTGTCGGAGCTCGAGGCCGTCCGGTTGCCGAAGGGGTTCGGGAGGGACTAGAGCAGGTTCCGTTCAGGTTGAACCGTATCCGGCGTGGTGAGAGTAGTTGGACAAAAGGAAATCATTAATCTAGAGAATGTTTATGAACTGAAGTGCTTGATGTTAAGTATGTAAGTTAATATATTAGGCGATGTTATACTTGACAAACCGTTAGTTGCCCAGCACTCTGCGCCTGTCTGATAATCGGCGGGAGATTGAGATGTTGGCGAAGATCGGCATATGCGCTGTCGCTATGGCGTCATTCATGTTTCCAGCACACGCTCACGACGCCTCCCAGTATGTGCATCGCGGGCTTTACGTTAAGGCGGAAGTCGGACTCATAAAGGAGTGCGTTCGTCAGATGTGGGGCGGCAACGATGGTAACGTACCGCTAGACGCATGGGAGCCAATAGCCAGGATATGCACCCAGATCGTACGGGAATCCCGCAACTAGGCCATCCGTCATAACCGCCGTATCCCGGTCTATTGAGCCACGAAATGCTTCTCATCCGGAGTGCCCAGACCGTCCCGTGAGCTGAAGCAACACCCCCGGGGGGACCCGTTTTGGTGAGGCGAAGGGGGCTCCGCGGGGCCTGAGAACCAGGGCACGCCCTGACGCCCAGGCCCCGCGCGATCGACTTCGATACATGCTGCGGATCACCCGACTTCGACCACGCATGACCGCTCCGCGGGCCGTCGCGGGCAAACGCCCACGACTCCGCTTGGGTGAATCAGAAAAGGCGAAGACCAACGACAGGCCTACTTCATCGCCTTGTGCGCTTCGACGAGAAACAGAATCTTCGCAGCCGCCAAATGAAGCGCATACGCAGCCACATAGTCCGGCGTTTCGCGCGGTCTGGCTCCCTGACCGTGCGCACCCACCTCGTTCCTCACCTTCGGCAGGCCGGACTTGAGCGTACCGGCCAGCTGATCGAATGAAGGATCGAGATAGTCCGGCAGAAGGCCATTCACACGCACCACCTTGAGAAGATCTGACGCCCGGCCCCCCCGGTCATACGCCCACTGCCGTTGATCGCATATCGCCTTCAACGTGCTCTCGAACGCGTTGTTTGCGTCGACGATCGCGTCCCTGGTCTCGCCTGATCGATAGTGCGCATGGGCCTGCAGAAATTCTTCGCGCGGACCCTCGAAGCCCCGTTCGTGGAGATATCGGAGCACCGGACGTACGATCTCGCGATGGACCAACTCCGAGTCCACCCGGAATATCTTGCCGTCCTCGAACTGATACCCCACTCCAGCACGGCGGAAACGTTCGTTCAGCTCGTCAATGGCATCTTCCGCCGTCACTCTTATGCCGCAGACCTTCATATTATGAGGGTCAAAGTCCCGCGCAATTTTGTCAAGGTAGAGGAAGCTCACCTCGATCAGATCGAGTGCCTCCTCTACCGAAGCTCTCTCCAGAAGATAGGCTACGCAACGCTCGTAGACTGAGACCTCATTGCCCAATACGAACACCCCGTGTTCTCGAGCGACGACGTCGTGTATAGACGTCCAAGCTTCATTGTTATTAGGTGGGGCACCCAAATCGTAACCCATGGAATCCACATAAAACGGGCCTATGGCATCTTTCCAGATAAGGCTGATCTGGACCCGCAGCGGTTCGGGTAGCTTGTCGTAGACGAACACATCCGGCGTGTCGCCAACGGCGACACGCTTGCGATACGAATAGAGATTCAGCACGGGCACGTTGTGACCTTCTCAAGCTTGAGCTTTACAAGTCTGATCGAAAACGAGTAAACTCGTCATCTCTGCAACCAGCCAAGGGGTTTGCAGGTGAAGGTGATCGCCACCATCGCCCAGAAAGGCGGCGCGGGCAAGACCACGCTCAGCATCGGCACCGCCGTGGCCGCCGCAGCCGACGGTCTCTCCGCTGCCATCGTGGACCTCGACCCCCAGGCGACGGCTGCGAACTGGAGCGATCGCCGCGAAGCCGAAAGTCCCGTAGTGATCTCCGCCCAAGCGACCCGGCTCCCGCGCATCCTCGAGGCAGCCGAAGCACAAGGCGCCGACCTCGTCATCATCGACACCGCGCCCCGCGCCGAGCAGGGGGCTCTCGCAGCCGCAAAGGCCGCCGATCTGGTCCTCATCCCCTGCCGCCCCGCCATCTACGACCTCGAGACCGTCACCACGACAATCGAGCTCGTCCGCCTGGCAGATCCAGACACGCCGGTGCTGTGCGTGCTGAACGGCGTTCCGCCGCGCGGGGCCCGCGAGCAGCAGGCCCGCGCCGTCCTCGCCGGCCTCGATGTCCCCGTCTGCCCCGCCAGCATCGGGCACCGCGCGGCCATCGACCACGCTGCGGCACTCGGTCTCAGTTCCCAGGAGTACGAACGCGCAGGCAAGGCAGCAGGCGAAATCACCGAGGTTTACGTCTTCATCAAACGACTCGTAAACTCGTAAACTCGTCAACTCATAAGCTCGTCAACTCATCAAGGAGATCACAACCATGTCGAAACCGGCTGATCTGCGCAGGGCGATGACCGGCGGGGCCGGAAAGACAACCCACCAGCCCGAGACGCCCGCCGACCCCGGCCACAACCAGGACCCCCACTATCGCCCGGGCAGGCAGGGCAAGAGCAACGTCACAGGGTATTTCCCGCCAGCGGTCAAGCGCCAGCTGCGCATACTCGCTGCGGAGAAGGACACCACCATCCAGGACCTGCTCGGCGTGGCGCTGAACGACCTGTTCGCCAAGTACGGCAAACCCGAAATCGTCCCCGTCGACAATGACCGCACGGCCTGACACAGCGACAGGCTGGGCGGTACTCGCCAGGACCGCGTCGAACCTGCCTGACGGGCAATCTGGTCAGAATCCGGTGGCCGGACGCCCCCCCTGGCGCGCCCTGACGGGGCGGAAAAGCGGCGCGGCTGTGCGTTCCGGCGTCTTGCCCTGGTCTATCCGCGCCCCGGGCGAGCCATCAGCCGAATTTCAGGAGGGCGACGGCGAGGCCGACAATGCCGAGCGTGGAGACGATGACGGTCACCTTCGCCTCGAGCCGGGCAAGGCCAGTTTCATATTCGGCCTGCATGGTCTTCATGCGCTCCTCCACGCGGGCGATCCGCTCGGATAGTTCGCACGGCGACGGCCGGGAGTCGAGGCGTCACTGCCGCCGCGCGACCGGGCCGCAAACCGCGAAAATCGGGACCACGCGCCGAAATTCGGCCCGTATATGTAGGGGCTTGAGATGGGAGCCTGAAACTCGCCCCCGGTCGGGTGAGTGCGCGGTGCGTGCGGCACCCCTCGACGTGCGCGTCGTATGCCGTCCGCAAGTCTGGTCCTGGCGCTTGCCGTGGGCCTCCATCGCGGCGGGGAGGGTCTTCGGACCGAGTCCGGAGAGCGTCAGGGAGTGTACGCGGATCGCAGTCGACATGGTCTGGATATCGTACTGCACCGACCGTGAAATTCCGGTGTGAGCGGGTTTCCTGCAGAGTGCGGAAAACGGGCTCTCCGAGGGTCTCCCCTGCCGTCGTTTCAAACCGCCTGGGTTTGCCGAGCAGAACCCCCTCCCCCGGCCCCACCCCCGTGTAACCGTGCTCGATTCTATACCGCCAGCCCGCCCGCGATAATCCCAGGGGTCGCTTTTCGCGGGCTGGCGGAAGCGGGTCAGGTAGTGCCCCCGAGCGGGGACTACCTGTGTATGGTTCATAGACCAAGCGGAGCCATCCGCCGGAGTACATGGTGAACCGCCGTCTTGCTTATGCCGTGCTTCGCCGCAATGGCCCGCTCGGTCATGCCGCTTGCACGATCCTCGACGATAGCCGCGTCCCGCTCGGCCAAGACCTTGCGCCTGGCCTTGCCCGACGCCCGGCCGCGTGTCGCCTGGCGCTCGCTCACCGCTTCCAGTGACACGTCAATGAACCGGCCTTGCGCAATCCACCGCCGCCGGTACCGCTCGACGGACCACGCGATCCCCTGCACTTCGCCGTCGTCAAGCGGCACGTCGAACCATCCCCGGTTGGCCTCGAGCGCGACCGGTAGCACGTCGCACCCGAGATTGTGCGGCGATCCAGCCCACCGGCACATCGCCAGGAAAAGCTCGCAGTTCCGACCAACCGCCGTCAGCGAGCGCTTCGGCCGCCGCCAGTGCTTCGGCACGAATCCGATCAGTTCGCCGCCGACGTCGTAAGGCTCCCGCCGGCCCCAGGTGGTCCGAAGCCCGGTGCCGCGTTGTGCGGCCGACATTGGATTGTGGCTCAGGACGCCCGAATATCCGGCGTCGGCCTCGAGCACCTCGGCGAAGCGCTCCGAAACCCGCGCCAGCGTGCGAATCGGAGCAACCCGCGCGGCATCGCCGTTGTGGACCGGGTGTGCCAGCGTCCAGGCCACATGTAGGCCACCGCTCGCGGTCCGAAGCACGGTCCAATTCGGTTCCGGCACGTGACCTACGATCAGCGCCTCGATCAGCCGCTCGGCCGCGTCGGCCCCGTCCAGGTCAAGCACGATTGCGGCCTGACTATTGCCCGTCCGGGCATATTCCAGGCTCGGAAACGTCCACGCGACAGCAGGATCGACGCGAAACGAGCCGAGAAAGGCGTCCTCCCGTTGCTTGCCCTTGCTGACAAGCGGCCGCACGTGCGCGTCCGCGAGCCCGTGCACTCGCACCTTCGGCGGGACATGCTCCAACGGGAAGGTCATTTGACCGTCCGCTTGCGTCTTGGATGCTTTTGTGAAATTTTGAGCGCGTCGTTGCATCGGGGTCCGTCCGATGTTGCCTTGCCGCACCCGCGCCAACGGGACACGACAAGAAGGTTTTAGAGCCGGCCCAGTGTAGCACGCGGGGCCGGTTCGCTTTTTCAGCCCCCTGGTCATCCTGGCGCCCTCGACGTGCGTGTCGAATGCCGCCCGCAAGCCAGTGTCCTGGCTGGTCTGGCCCTGGCGCTTGCCGTGGGCCTCCATCGCGGGGAGGGTCTTCGGACCGAGCCCGGAGAGGGTCAGGGAGTGCACACGGATCGCCGTCGGCATGATCTGGAAATCGTACTGCACCGATCGTGAAATTCCGGAGCAGCGGATTTTCCGGGGTCTCCCCTGCCGTCGTTTCAAATCGCCTGGGTTTGCCGAGCAGGACCCGCGCAACACGAACCGCACCTGTCCCGGCCGCGGCCATGTCGCGAAGGAGAACCGGGTCACGAGGTCCCGCTTCGCCTGCACGGCCTGCGGGTTCACGGAAGACGCCGACCTGGTCGGCGCGATCAATATCCTAAGGGCAGGACATGCCCGGCTCGCCTGTGAAGTGAGCGCCGCCAGTTCCCGGACACCCGGACAAGTTCCGGGCCTCCGGGCCAGGCGCCAGCAACAGGAACCCGCCGAAGCGACCGCTGTCGGCCTTCAGCCGGCAGCGGCGCCGTAGGAATCCCCGTTCTTGCAGATAGGCGGATCATTCTGCACCGTGCACTCAAGCGAGGGAGGCGAACCGATGACACAGACCGAATTCAATTGGTCATTCAAGCCGCGTTGCCCGCGTTGTCACGCGAGCGCGGATCAGCGGTGCGGCGCGAACCCTACCCGCGACCCGGAAGCCTGTGAGAGTTTTGTCATCCATGCGGCTGCGACCGGCTACTACGCGGACGTGGAGACCGGCGCATGACGGTCGCTTTCGACACGCTGGCGGCGGCCCGCGACATGGAGAATGCCGGGCTGAAACGCGAGGCCGCGGAAGCCGTCGCGTCCGCAATCCGCGCCGGCCAAGGCGAGCTTGCGACCCGCGCCGATCTTGCCGCACTGGAAGCCCGAATGCAGGCGATGCTCTGGCGCGCGATGCTGCTTCAAGGCTTCGGCATTGTCGGAGCCGTGGTCGCGCTGTTGAAGCTATTGCCATGACGGCCGTCGGCAAGAAAGGCGTGTTGTGCGACCGCATGACCGGTGCGAAATACACACAATTCGACACCCGCGCGCGCGCGCCCGCGCGCCTTGGGACTGTGGCATATTGAACCGTATCCTGCATGTACGCCTGGCAACGCCACAGGGTTTCGTGACGAAATCGCGTCACGGTATGGCCCCCGGACGAAAGGCCCCTCCACACCGAACGCCTCGTCGAAGTCGGGGAAGGTGACCGACCAGCCGCCTTCGCGCTCCTCGTGGAGGTCGATGGGGTAGCTGTATCGCGTTGCCATGATCGGAACTCCCTGAAGGTCGTCCGGGTCGATGCCGAGCTGCTTGCACATGCTGCGAAGCGTGCCGGTCCTGAGCGGCTTCCTGCGGTCCTTCACATGAATTCACGACCGTTCATGACCGGCACTCTCGCACAAAAATGCGCGAATGGCCAATTGCCGTCTCGAACATTCCCGGGCGGGAGGCTGGCCGAAGTCGGGATGGCCAGAGCCGTAACTTCACAGCCCGCACGCTCAGTACTTCACCCTGAATGTCGGACTGTCCTCGGGCCGAACGGCCCGGCGGTCATAGAGCCGTGTCGTGGACACACAGGCGTGGCCGAGCCAGTCCTGGACGCGTCCGATGTCGGCTTCGTGCTGCAAGGCGTTGGTGGCGGCGGTCGCACGCAGGGAATGCACGCACAGCCCGGCGCGTTCATCAATGCCGGCGGCACTGGCCCAGTAGCGCACGATATCGCGATAGACGGCGCCATCCTCCAGGGGCCGCATGTCCGCGCCGCGGTTGCTGTGCAGCGGCTGGAACAGCGGTGCGGCCGGGTCTGCGCCATGGCCGGCGGCCTCGAGCCAGGCCTCGACCAGGCGCAGGGCATGGGGGTGGGCGGGAACGAACCGCACCTTGCCGCCCTTTCCGTGCACACGCAGGTGCATCACGCCCTCGCGGCGCTGAATGTCGCGGACCTGGAGAGTACACAGCTCGGCCCGTCGCAGCCCGTGATAGAGCAGGACCGCGAGGATGGCGCGGTCGCGCTGACCCTTGAGGGTATCGGGGGGCGGCGCATCGAGCAGCGCCCGGGCCTCGGCATCGCTCAGCGCCGGCGTCTTGCCCTCGCCGGCGGCCTCGACCGGCGGGCGCTTCACGCCGCGGACCGGGTTGTCGGCCACAGCGTTGCACTCGCACAGGTGATCGAACAGCGAGGCCAGCGCCGACAGTTTGCGCCGGATGCTGGCAGGCGCCAGGCCGCGTTCCTCGAGCGTGTGCCGCCAGGCGATCACGTGGGGGCGGGTGACGGCCCGCATGTCGCCGGGCCCGGTGATCCCGGCAAAGGCGCAGAACTCGTGTACGTCACGGCGGTAGGCCCGCCTGGTGCGGTCGTTGCGGATGTTGGCGAACCACTCGGCCTCGGACGGCATGGCCGCGAGGTCGCGGAACCGGCCCGGGGTCAGGCCGTTCGACGGCGCGAGCACCGGGTCCTGAAGAGCGGGGACTTCCGTCATGAGCCTGCCTCGCCGCTTTCCCTCATTTCCCCCTCGATAACATGTTTTATCATGCGCGAATAGGGACAGGGCAGCGGCCATTGTGATCCCTACGACCTGACGGGCGAGCTGGTGACGTTCCTGCCCGGAGCTTCCGTCTGCCTGGGCAGCTCGTAAAACGGCGATCAGCTGGTCTGCGAACCGAAACTCAATCGGGACCATACTGGCAATGCCGTGAAGACGGTGCAGTCAGCTTGACGGAGCGCGGTACTCGCCGACGTTTGATCGCGACGCAGGCCTGGCGTCGGCCTGGAGGGAATGTGAGAGTAGCTGACCACGAGTGTCACCCACTGTCGCTGGCGCGGCGTTGATTTGCTGTTCATGGTCGGTTCTGGCTGCCAGTCTCCGTTTCGCGCCAGTCGGCCAGATTGTGTCGGGAGCGATATCAAGCAGCCAATGCGGCCGCCTCATCGATTACCCTCCGGGCGGTACATTCCTCAGCTTGCTTCATGACGTGGTCAAGCAGGCTCAGTTGTTGCAGAACCGGTCGGGATCGAATGCACCCTCGCCAAGGAACTCCATCCCCGGCTCGACTGTCCGGCTTCGAGCAATCCCCATTTCCCGAAGGCATCTGTGCTGAGTTCGCCACGTGCTGGATAGGTCCGTAACTTCTGCGCCCGGCAGATTGAGGCAGCATCCGAGAAGATCCGCACGGGCGTCGACGTTCCGCCAGGCTCGGCGAGAAATCGGCTTTCTGCCTGTCCCCGTCGGATACCGCGATGGGCGCCCACCATCCGCAATGAGGCCTGAAGCGCTGTCCGTATGACCTGTCAACCGTCCGTTGATCAGGTATCGAAACGCATGGGAACCAGTGGGGACACGGTGACCGCCCAGTTCGTTGGGGTTGTGAGACCGACAACATGCTGACGAAAGGCAGTCGGCCCATGTTTCGTCGTGGACTGGCGCCTGGAGGACATACCACGCCGTCAGTCTGTTCGGCACCCAACGGTGCTAGTTTGCGCCGACCAACTCGGCGCTTACCGTCCCTGTGAAACCCAGGAATTCGTTCTCCAAGAACATCCGGCGACCACGCCGATCTCGTAGGCATGCGGTACGCTGCGACGGCTGTGCTGGCCACGGCAACCGCCATCCCGAGCGAGGGACGTTCTCGCGTGCCTTCGCGAGGCTCCAGCGACTCCGGCACGGATGCACGAAGCACTGTTCCACGGTCCCATCGCGGCATGTCTGCGCGATTCCACCGCGATCGTAGCCAGAAACCGGCACCGGCCGGCCAGTCCGAAAGGCCGGCGCACAGCGCGGCCGCCCACGCGGGTGAGGTGTTGAAGGAAGACAAGCGGCTCCCAGCTGCGGATGGATCTCGCCGCAGCCGAACAGTGCGACCGGGGCACGATGGAAATCAAGGGCCACGCGGTGTCCTGGAATGGCTACAAGCTCATATCGACTCGGCGGACGGCGGCATCCCGACACGCCTTCTGAGCGTCACTGCACGACAACGATCCCGTTGGCGACACAGACCGGACGAGGGTGACGTACCTGTCGAGTTGATGGATGCCGCCTACGCCGAAGCAGATCCACGAATTCAGCAGAGCATTCGTGCGATCATCGGTGTTCGTCGCGATGCCGCGCTCCGCCTTGCGGGTCGTGGGCGTCACGATCAACTATCGCGATCGATCCGCTGAACGCACCTCGGAGAGAAATCGTCTGAAGGATGACTTCGGTGGCCGTCATGCCCGGGTCCGTGGGGCGGCAAAGGTGTACCGGTCATCACCTTGGCCAGCACCCGAGCAACCGGTCTGCTCGAAGTCTGAAAACCGATCCTGGTCGTCGCGCAAGAGTCACGCTCGCCCGGATTCTGAATCGGACCAATCCGCCAGTCAGGCCCCGGATGCTGCCAGGGACGTCGATGACACTCCCCGGCCGGCAGTGGTCTCCCACCAGTCTGAGGCGCAATTTTGCAAGAGGCTCAGGATATTGCGGATTGCAAGCTCGCGACCTTGCATTTGCTTGAGTGTAGCGGGGTTGAACTTCCGGTTTCGTTTCCGGTTGTCGGTAAACGGCGCGTTCATGATCACCGCGTCGAGGTCCTTCAGCGGAAAGTCGATATTCGGGGCCTGATCGATCTGTGCCGCGTCGAGACTGGCGAGATCCCGTCCGGGCACCAGCACCTCCCGCAGATCCCGGGTTGCGGGAGCGCCCAGGACCTCAAGCGACCCGGCCTTGGCCTTGCCGTCACTCTGCGGACCATGCGGCATGGTGACGAGGTTCATGCGGGTATAGTCGACGGTGGGCGCGCCCAGCGTCATGTTGCAAGCGGCAAGCTGAACGCCGTGCTGGTTGATGTCCAGGCCGCAGAGCACCTGCTCGACCATGCGCTTGTGCAGGGTATCTCGCTCCTCACCATCAAGCTCGCGGCGGTGACCGACACGCGCCTTGATCGCCTGCAGCGTTGCCATGAGCAGTGTGCCGGTCCCGCAGGCCGGATCCATGATCCGAAGTCGCTGGACCGCCTCGGGATCTGACCAGTCCACGAAGCTGTCGCCAAACGCAAGACGGGCCAGCAGCACGGCGGACAGGTTGTTCGTATAGAAGGCCCCGTCACTCGTCGCCGAGCCGAGAATGCGGTGGTAGAGCGGTCCCGCATGGTCATACCCGAGTTCGCTGAGTGAATCCGCAACCCGGTTTGCGCACTCGGCGAGGGATCGGATCGTGTCGTTGATTTCCTTTTCTTCCGGAACGGCGCGCAGGACCGCGAGGGCCGGGCGGAACACCGGCGCGTAGTCCTTCTCGAGGATCAGTTCCCACGCGGCCTGAAGCGGTTCCTTCGGATCCCGCGCCCCGGCGACCATGTCGAGCCGCTCGGTCTCCATATCCGGCACGTCGTTGAGGCGGCGCTGCAGCAGGCAGGCATTGCAGAGCATGAGCGCAGCGACAGTACAGCCGTACTGGGCCTTGCTGTCGCCCGCCGGAAGATCGAGGGTTTCGGCAAGCCGGTCCTCGATTTCGTGGGCACGGAAGACAGCGCTGGATCGTTGCACGGCGTCTGCGATCTCATCGGCAACGATCTGTCCGGGCTTGCCGAGCCCCGATGCCGCCACGACATGCGCGTAGATCCCCTGCTCGGCTACCTTCAGGTCCAGTTCGCGCTGGATGTCGCCGTCGACTTCACGCGCGGCACCGCCGCCCGGCGTTCCCGGCGGCTTCCGCGTGGTCTGCTCGTAGATCCTGATGAAATTGGCTGGCGACTCCGCAAGGCGTCCATCATGGGCCTGAAGCGCACGCAGCACGCGGCCGACGGTCCTGTAGCCCTCAGTGCCGCGCTCAAGCGCATCCGCGACATCACGGCCCGGTTCAACGACAACGGGAATGATGATGTAGCCAAACCGCTTGCCCGGCGCCTTGCGCATCACGCGCCCGACGGCCTGGACGACATCGACCTGGCTGTCCCTGGGATCGAGAAAGGCGACGGCATCCAGTTCCGGAACATCGACGCCCTCGGTGAAGAGCTTGACGTTGCTGATCACCCGGCACTCGGTTTCGGTGTCGAGCCGGGCCAGCCTGCGCAGTTCCTGGTTGCGCACAAGCGCGCTTGCGGACGCGTCCAGGTGCCGAGAGACAAGATTCATTGCCCGCCCGTCCGGCATACGCCGGGTGGTCGCACGCTTGACCTCGCTTTCCTCCAAAGCTGCCGCATACCACTTCGAGCGGCGAATGCTGTTGGCAAAGGCCATTGTGCGCCGTAGACGCCCGGGCTGGTCCAGGTCCGTGCCTTCGGTCACGCCGTTAACCGCCAGCGAGACCCCGAGAACACGGGCCATCTCGTTGGTTGACAGTGCCTTGCTCGCCTTACCGCGCGACCCGGTGTCCTCGTCGAGCTTCTCGAGACGACCACGCAGACCGGGGGTGATGCTGCCCTCATGGAGCCCGAGGACGATCACGCGGTAGTCGGACAGCATGCGGTGTGCGACCGCCCGGGCGAACGGCAGGCGGTGCAGCTCCGGGCCGTAGATGTCGTGATCGTTCATGTCGACGACATCGATCCCCTGGGATGCGAGCTTGCCTTTCGACTTCTCGGTGTAGATCCGTGGTGTCGCGGTCATGTACAGGCGCTTGCCGGCGCGCAGGGCCTGGCTGTCGTGGAATTGCTGGAAGTTGATCGTGCCGTGCGCGGTACCGATCGCGCCGGTGGTACGGTGCGCTTCGTCGGCAATGGCAAGGTCGAACGCCGGCACGCTCGCATCGCCCTGTGCTGCCGTCACTCTGTGCAGCGACTGGTAGGTGCAGAAGATGACCCGCACACGCTTGGTGTCGGTGGCAACGAACGCCCCGATCCTTTGCGGATCCGTCGTGACCGGGCATTCAAGTTCGGAAATCCCGATATCCTCGTTTTCGTTGCGCCCGCCGGCTGTCGGGTCCGAGCACACGACCAGGCAGGAGAGCGCCCGCGTGGTTTGCCGCAGCCACTCGCGGCGGGCCTGGGAGACGAGCGCGATGGTGGGGGCGGCAAAGAGGATGCGACCACCGTCCCCGACTACCTGCTCGGCGATCCTGAGCGATGTGAAGGTCTTGCCGGTGCCGCAGGCCATGATGAGACGGCCGCGATCGTGGTTCCCGAGACCGTCAACCACGCGATTGATCGCTTCACTCTGGAGTTCCCAGGGTTCCTGGACAGGTCTTGCGGCATCTTTCGCGCGCAGCTGCACCTGCGCGTAGTCGGCGAAGTCGATCCGGGAGACCTGCGGATTGGCACCCTTGATTGCGCTCTCGGCGACCGGCCCCCACCTGCAGGTGGCCACGATCCAGCGCAGGGCAAAGGACTCATGCTGGGAGCCCCCGAGAAACTTGTCGATCTCACCCTTCGGCAGTATCCGGCTGTCCTCGTAGCACTTGCACTGGATGGCGACCCACTCGCCGGATGTCCGCCGCGCCACCAGGTCGATGCCGATGTCGCGTCCGTCGAGCCCGGTGACCGCCTCGCGGTCCGGCCACTCCGGCCAACGCCAGATCTGCTCAATCTCCAATTCCGGGGTCTGCTGCACGATCCGCATGAACAGCAGCTCGAACCAGCGGCCCTTCTCCGACTCGTCGCGACTCTGGTGCCTGATCCTGTCGAGGACCTCGCCGGCGGACAGATCGTTTTCGAAGTCGAAGACCTGCTGGCCATGCGTGTCGGGCATCATTTGGTCCTGCATGAGCTATCCCTGCCTGTGTTGCCGGCCCCAGAATTATCTGTCTCCATTGCCCGGCTGTTCCCCATTGTTGCGTAACCAGGGAGTATCGAAGCCAGGTTTCGCTCTGCGCCACTTATCAGGCCGGTATCATTCCACAGCATGGAGTGACGAAACACCCGCAGCGCAGCCATTCCGGACCGTGCGTCTGATCGCGGGGCGTCGGCCAGCGACATGGATCGCTCACCGGCGCTCGCGGATTGAAGAGCGCCGCCGGTGACGGCACTCTGGCAATCGCAGGGCAGGTGCCGGCGCCAGTCGGCCGAAAGCCGGATGCTGCACAGCCATTCACAGCGGAGACCGGACATGCCGGTGAAACCGACAGCGACGACGACACCTGACGCCCGCGTGGACCCGGCGATCGAGGCCATCCTGCCGACAGAGGTCGCCGGACACCTGACCCGGATGTGTGCGACGGGCTTCCGGGTCGACTGGACGAGCGATGCCGGAAACATCCCCTACACGGGCGTATACGACGCCAGAACCCAGACTGAAAGGATCTACGGCAACGCCTACGAAGAGTGCGTCACGTCTCACCGACGATACCGGGCCCGGCGACGAAGTTTCGGGTGAGGAGCGTTGCTTCGCCGAGGCGGGCGACTACTGGTGCCGCGCAGTCGAGGCGTCACGCAACAGCAGGGTGTTGGCGCGACGCATCCGGGCGGCAGTGCTGGAGCACGATCGTGTCACGGTCCGGGCGGCCGCCCGGGAACTCCGCGATCTTGCCCTCGCCATCGAGCGCGACACGAGGCGGGCTGACGCGGCAAATGGACGGATCCGACGGACGGAAATCGGGCATGAAGACGATCAGGCAGAAGAGTCGACACCTCGTCCCGTTCGCGCTTGCGCTGACGGTGATGGCCACGCTCCCGGCGGCGGCGCAGACCTACGACGAAGCCTTCGCGGCATCCGCGCGAGGTGACTACGCCACAGCCCTTCGAGGGTTCCGGATACACGCGGAGCAGGGCCATGCCATCGCTCAGCTCGCTCTCGGGCTCAAGTACGAAGCCGGCGACGGGGTGGCACAGAATCTCGTTCAGGCGCACAAGTGGTACAACCTCGCCGCTTCCCGACTCGGAACCTCGGATCGGGACCGGCACGACACAGCGGTGCGCGACCGCGATCGGGTTGCCGCCCGGTTGACCCCGACCGAGCTCGCCGAAGCGCAGCGCCTGGCACGGGAGTGGCGACGCTGAGGTCTGCGCCCGGCCCTGCGCGACTGAGTGGCGGTCGCTCTCCTCGGCCGCGATCCGCGCCTTTCTCGGAAAGCCGTTCAAAGAGCAGTACGGCAATCGACCGACACCGGTCGCTCACCGCATTCCATTCCTGCAGGTCGTCCGCCAGCCCGTCGAATATCGCCGTTCCTTCCTCTCCCAGATCCCCGGGGAGCGGATTGGCCAGCTGGGCCAGCAACTGCTGCGTTGCCGACTGGCCGTTGTCCTGCGGATACAGTTCGTCAAACGATGCCATCGCCTTTGCAAGGCCGTCATGTCCGAGGCTTGCTCCGATCGCTGCAAAATCGACATAGTCACGCAAGGCGTTCCGTTTCAGGATCAGCATAGCCTTGATGCGCAGCGTTTCCTCCAGGGTCGGCACCACGACCTTCACGCCGTGACAGGTCATCTCGACCGTTTCCAGAGGCTTGCTGCGTATCAGCTGCCTGATACCGGTCTCGATGCCGTCAAGCGAACCCAGGATCAGAACCGGGCGGCGGACACGCGCGGTCTTCCAGCCGGCCACGGACTCCAGTGTCGCGAGAACTGCGTCGAACCGTTCCCGAAGGTCGGTGAGGACGGGGCCGGCATCCCGGGAAAAACGGTGTCCCGAATGAATGCCGGCTGCCGTTCCTCCAACCAGGACAGCCTCGGGGAAGTGTCGCTGCAGACGTGACGCAGCGGAAATGACCCGTTCCCAGTCAGGCTGCCGCATCGCGGCGCATCCTGACATAGGCCTGCCAGAAGTGATGTCGCTGCGCACCGGGATCCTGAACATGCATCGCGCAGACCCGTTCCACGACGTCCAGCATTGACGCCTGCTCGTTACACCAGCGGCGAAGCCGTGCCCAGTCGTGCCACAATCCGCGCTCGATGATGTCATCGATCGCCGTTGGCGACCGGGCGGCGGCTTCCGTATCGACAAGGTGACGATGCCGCATGGCTCGATCCAGACGCTCGCAGGAGCCTCACACGCTACCATGCGGCATGCCGCGGGCCCAAGGGCCGGACCTGCCCGACCGGCGCTGCCCGATCCGGTTTCGCCGGCGCCAGGCGGAACCGGAGTCGACGGGCCGGCAGCGGAAGTGAAGGGGGAGGCGGTGGGAAGCGCGTCGCCCCGATCGGCGGCGTGGCAGGCCGGCGGCGAAGCGACCGACAAGAGTCGCGTCAGCCGGCCTGCCGCGTGGCGAGTGGTGATGCCGGAAAGGGACCGGAGGAGGGTGAGGTCCGGGCCGGTGGCCAGGTCTCGCCAGGATAGGCAGCGGGGCCGCGGCGGCGCCATCCGGTCCATGCGTCATCGCCGGCCAGCCCGGCCGGCGATGCGGGATGGGCGGATGCGGGGGTGCAGGGGGAATCCCCCTGCCGGGTCCAGGGCAGCGCCCTGGGCCGGGTGTCGAGAGGGTGCGCAGCGACCCTCCGCCCGGGGGTTTCGAAAGGGGGGCGGAGCGCGACCCTTCGCCTACGTCGTGACGCAGTTACGACAAGTAGGTTTTGCATAGCCTTCACTATCCGCTGCGTTTTCACAGCTACCCGCTATGCTGGAGCGATGAGCCCCGCCAGTCCCTCCGTCTCGATCCGCATCGCCATGCTGTCGGCCGCGGCCGTGCCGGGCCAGCTGCGCCACGACCTGCGCACCGGGGTGCTTCCGGACTACGTGGACCGGAACCGGGTCGCGGACAACCGGGTCCTGGTCGAGCCGCCCTCGCCCGCCCGGATGCGGGAGCGTACAGTCGAGCGCCGGGCCAGGTCGAACCCCCGTCGCGCCCTGCGACGCGACGCGGCCATCGCGGTCGCCGGTATCGTCACCTGGTCGCGCGAGGCACAGGAGCTGATCCGGGCCGCGCCACCCGACCGGCAGGACGCGGCGTACCGGGCGATCGCGGAAGGGGTCGGCCGGCACTACGGGATCGGCGTCCTCGGCCTGACGGTGCACGTCGACGAGTCCGCCCCGCACGCTCACGTGTGGTGGGATGCGCGGTGCGAGGACGGCTCCGCGCTCTCGACCTCGCTCAACACGGCGCACCTGCAGGACCTGGCGGCCGGGGCACTGGGCCCGCTGTTCCCGCAGATCGGCCGCGGACGGGCAAAACGCGAGCGCCGGGCCGCCGGCGAGCCGCAGTCCACCTGGGTGAACCGGTCGGTCCGGGAGCTGCACGCGGACCTGCCGGCGGAAATCGCGGCGCTGGAGCGCGAGCGGGACCTGGCGCGGGACCGGGTGGCCGAGATGGCCGCCCGCGTCTCGGCACTGGAAACACGCCAGGCGGAGCTCGGGGCGCTCACCGACCGGGAACGGCGCCGACTGGCCACCTATGCCGGCCGGCTGGCGGACCGGGAGCGGAAACTGGTGACAGCGACGGCCCAGCTGGACGCGGTGCGCACGGCCGCCAGGCGCATCACGACGGAAGCGAAGGCGGCGGCGGAGACACGGGACAAGGCGGAACAGGCACGTGCCGCAGCGCGCAGCGAGGCCGGGGAAATCACGCGATCGGCCCGGGTCGAGGCGAACCGGGTCCGTGATGGTGCCCGACGTCAGGCAGCCCTGGCCGCAGCCGCGGCCACTGCCGTCGAGGTGGTCGCCAGCGAGCTGGCGACCCCGCAGCCGGCGCCGGGCAGATGGCGACAGGGACGCCTCTGGGACCAGGGGCGTTGGCACCAGGTCCGGCGGCGGCTCACAATCGAGTGGCCGACCGAGCTCTGGACATGGGTGCGCGACCTGGCGGGCCGGATGACGGCCCTGGCGGACGCCGAGGCCGGGCTGGAGGACGGTCGCGTCCAGCTCCGCCGGCAGACGGAACGGTTCCAGAGCTGGGCTGCGGAGTACGGTGACCGGCTCGGCATTGGCCCCGATCCCGCCGAGATCGAGACCGCGCTGGCGGAGCTGGACGAGCCCGCGGACGACCTGCCGCGGCCTTCGCCGTTCGACGATGGCCCCTGATCGGCCGCCTCAAGGCCGCCAGAGGCCTAGAACACGCTGACGGGTTTTTCCCCGTACCTTTTCGCCTCAAACGCGCTGTACGGGCGCCTGCGCCCCGATGCACCGGTCGGGCCAGGCAGTAGACCGCATGACTGCCACCACTGGACACCCGCGTGACAATCCAAGCCCCGGCCGAGCTGCACGCCTTCGCGCAGCGCCAGGGAGAGGCGATGGGCCTGCCGGCGCCGGCGGTCGAGGCCGTGTGCCTCGCGCTCGCCCGCGCCCAGGAAGCAACGCCAGCGCGGAGGTGCTCGCCACCGCCCGTCGCTGCACTAGGAGGGCGCCTTGGACCGGGGAGACCACGATCGCCTGGCCGGTTTCGAGCGGCTCCCGGGCCTGTCCCGTGACGCCGTCGTGCGGGCCATGGGCCATCGGCACCCGAGGTCGGGGTCTCGATACCCCGCAGGAAGCCACCAGGGCGCCGCAGGGCGGTGTTGCGGGCTTTCGGCGGCAGAGAGACGGCCGGGACTGCCTGCGGGGCCTGTACGGGCTCCCCAGGCCGTCTCGCGGCCATGTTCGCGGTCCGGGCACATCGGTTCGCGCAATGGCAGGCGCCAGGTCCCGGCTGGGCCGGGGCGGGCTCGGCCTCGGGCCTGTCCGCGCACACCGGCCGGCAGACTTTCCCGGATGGCACGAATGCCGGCTCGATCGCCCGGGCTTCAGCTGCCGATCGAGCCGGACCGGATCCCGAGCTGGCCCGCGGCGCGGGCCGATCCGGCGCTGCGCGCGGAGCTCGCCGGCCTCGCCCGCACCTGCGATCGGGCAGGGCTGGAGGCGTGGGCCGGTCGGCTGGCGACGGTGCTGAACCGGGAAACGGCGTAAGGTCCTTCCGCCGGCGTCACCCTGTCGAAAAGGCGCCGTCGTCGACTGGCGCCGGCGGCTGCCTGTCGTCGCGATCGAGATCCTGGCCGCGGCGTCAAGCGCCGCGGCCAGGATCTCGCGGTTGCGCAACAGCGGCGTGATCCAGTCGACGGGCGCCGGCAGCGTCATGTCCGCCCCGTCGCGGGAGAGTGCACTGCGGAGCCGCGCGGCTTCCTCCCTGAACCTGCTGACGGCCGTATCCACCAGGTGCGCCGTCTCTCGCGGGGCAAGGAAATCCGCGGGAAGTGCCGCCAGTTCCCTGCGCGTGAGGTCCAGAACGGCCGGCAGCCGGCCGATGGCCCGGGCGAGACTGTCCCGGTCAGCGCTGTGGTCCCCGGCCAGGCGATCGCGTCCCGTGGCGCCGTTCATGCGGGCGACGTCGTCGGCCAGCGTCCCGAGCCCGGCCTGGCGCGCCTGGTCCGCGAGTTCGTTCAGGTCATGGGTGCGCCAGCCGTCGATGCCGTGCCTGCCCAGGACGGCCTTGGCCAGGTACCCGGCCGCGTCGACGGTTGCGGCGACGAACTGGTCGGTTATCACGAGGATAAAATCGCGGGGCCACCCGCGCCCGATATCGGCCGAGGCTCCGATGGCCTCCCTGATCCTGCCAAGCGAGGTGTACAGCGACCGCAGGTACCTGTCCGGGGCCATCACCGGCGCCCCTTCCATCTTCGGCCTGGACCAGTCCCCGACGAGGACCCGGCCGTCGACGGCGATCCCCCGGCCGATGTGACCGATGCAGAGCGCCGTGCGCTCGACGAGTTTCTCCGGGATGGCGATGTCGTTGACCTCGTTCCGGAGGCCTTCGTACCGCAGCGGGAGGCCGTCCGGGACGACGCCGCAGCGATCGCCGTCTCCGGCGGTGATGAAGGCGATGTCCCAGTCGCTGTGCGGCCCGTGGGTGCCGCGGGCGCGCGACCCGAACAGCACCGCCGCCCGGGCCTCGGGCCAGGTGTCGAGCACCACCCGGGCGGTGCGCCGGATCTCCGCGAGCGTGGCTTCGTCATCCATGCCGCATGATACCGCCCGGGCAGCGACGGCACCAACCGGGGCCGCTCAGCACCGCTCCTCGGATCGCCGGCATCCCTCGAGATCAATCGTCTGGGAGAGCTCTTTTCAAGGTGGCAGGCGCGGCGCGTAGCAGCAGGCGGAGCGCAAAGCGCCTGCCACCACCCACCTTCGGTTTGGTGGTGGATCACCAAGAAGGTGGTCTATGTCCATGCACCAAAACGATTTCCGGTGCGTAACCGTCGAATGGCACTCGACGGTTACGCAGTCAAATTCGACGGTTACGCAGTCAAATTCGATGGTTACGCACTCAGATTCTCCGGTTGCGCAACCGTCGAATGCCGTCACTCCAAAGTATCCTCGGGGTCGGCCAGCGCCCTCGCCGCGTCCTCTGGGATCACCAGCCAGCCCACCTCCCCCGTGCGGTGGTTCGCGGTCTGCTCGGATACCACCACCAGGCCGGGGAGGTCCCGGAACGCGGCGTTAATCGCAGCGCGCGTGCGCCGGTTGGGGTTGTCGCCAGGTTCGCCGAATGCGAGCCGAAGCCGGTCTTGGACAGTCAGTACGGGATACGCTGATCGGTCGCGGGTCCACAGGTAGTGCCCGCCCGCCCTCGGGGCGGGGACGCGGGTCGTGCCGGGTTGCCAGGCGAGCGAGTGCGCTGCGATGTACGCACGCCACCGGGGCGCGGAGGTGACGGACAGCTGATCCATGGCCGGCAGCCTCACCGTAGGGCCGGAATGCGATCCGGGCGGATAGGCCACGTCAAGCACCACGAGATCGTCTAGGTCCGGCGTGTCCGGCAGGTACCGCAGCGCCACCGGAAACCACCGGCCGCGGCCGTCATGGATCGCGTAGTCTCGAGCGTGCAGCAGGGCGTGGCGCAATTCGGGCCAGTGCTGTCCGGACCGCCAGCCGTTCGGGAACAGGCCGTCGCGGAGCTCGCGCAGCGTCAGCGCCAGGCGCACACTTGCCAGCTTCCGATCAGTGGGCCGGACGCTCGCAAGCGTGCGCACGAACAGCCGCAGCGGCAGCGGAGCGCCCCGGCCGCGGGCCATGACCGGCAGGCCGGCCGCGTCTACCAGGTCGAGCATCGGGACTCGCTTCGCTGGGGCGAAATCGGGGAACAGGGGAAGCTCGGGCGCTTCGATGCGGCGGCCTTCGTGCAGGCCGCCAAACAACATACCGCGCTCGCGGTCCGGGTGGTGGGCGCCCTCGACGATCCGCGGCAGGATGCGCTTGTCCGTGCGGTGGTCTGGGGTAACCTCGGCCGGCATTTCCTCGACCACGAGGGTCAGGGCCGCCAGGTCGTTGCCCGCAGGGATACGCGCTAGGTCGTGGCATATATTCGCGGCATCGGCCCGGGATACACCTCCCAGGTCGGTCAATACGGCACGGAGCGATAGGCGGCCTGCCACGTAGCGAATCAAGTTGGTCCTGGCCAGTTCGGCTTCTTTGTCTGTGGCTTCGGTCACGTCCGTGCGCACCGTGCCGAGGCCGTCGCGGGTCTCGATACCGTCGCCGTCCCTGAGAATTTCGGCCAGCGTTGCGGATCGCACCGCTGCGTCGGCGACGGCTTCGGGATCAGCTGCCGCCCGGTCCCGCGCCGCCTCGTTCCGCGCGCGTGCGTCCGGGGCGCTCACGCGACACCTGGCGCGTATTGGGCCGGCGCGTCGGAAACCGCCCCGTCTCCCCGTCCGTTGCGCGGCCCACGCTTGCCTGCCTCGCCCTTCGGAGGAGTCCACGGCACCGTGCCCGGCTCGAATTCGTCCACGAGCTGCCAGCCGGCGAACGCCCCCTCATGCCGCCGCTCGATCAGGCGCATCCCCCAGCCGTCGCGGCCGTGATTGGCCTTGATGCACTCGACCAGCCGCGCATCGCCGGCCGGATCGGGGGCCATGTAGGTGACAGCGCGCGCCCGGTCCGACCAGGCGGCCGAGCCGGCCACCGCGCCGGCGTCCGGTCCCTCGCCCCTGCGCACCGCGGACCGGTTTCCCTTGGTGTCATGCGCGACGATCAGCACGCCGCACCCATGTTCGGTGCTGCGGCGCGCGATCTCGCGCATGAAGGCCCGCACCGGGCCGGTGTCGCTTGCCGGCACGTCGGCCAGCAACTCGGCTGCAGGGTCCAGGATGATCAGCGACGGCTCGAGATCGCGCGCTGCCGCCCACAGCGACGTCCATTCCGGCGTCGGTTCGATGTCGCCGGGCCGCCGGTCTCCGCCGCCCCGGAACAGCGGGTCCGGGTCGCGCAGGATGTGCAGGTTCTCCGGGATGTACCCGCCGCCGGTCCGTCTCGCCCGGCCGGCCAGGCGAGACGGCGAGTCCTCGTAGGCGACCAGCAGGACGGGACCGGGCCGGACGTGGAAGCCCAGAGCCTGGCCGGGCGGCGCGAGCTTCTGGCGCAGCCGCTTGCGGGCGGCCTCGGCGGCCTCCGTCGTAGCGGCCAGTGCCAGCGCGAGCGCGAGGTAGCTTTTTCCGGTGCCGCCCGGACCGGACAGGATACCCGGCTCGCCGACGCTGACCAGTGGCCAGCGATCGCCGTTGTCCGCCCGCCACACTACGGGCTCCGGCTCCGGCTCATGCAGCGACCTCACCAGGGGCTCGTGCCGGGGGGCGCCGCCCGTGAACGCGCGGATCGCAGCTGCAGTCCCCGCCAGGTCCTCGCGCCAGCCGCGGATGATGGCCTCGCGCTCGGTCTCGTCGCCCGCGGCCTCGTATTCCGCGCGCAACGCATCGGGGATCGGGTTATGGTCGCTCATGCTTCGGAGCCTCCTTGCCCTGGCAGGTTTCGAGTTCAGGTGCCGGCGCGGTTTCTCCCATGACTGCTCCGGCATCGTTTCGCCGCAGCAACTCGCACCAGGAGCTGCGTTCCGCTTCGCCGCGGTCCATGCCGCCCTCGTATTCCAGGACTGCAGCTCGCGACCCGACCAGCTCTGCCAGCTCGTCGCCTGGATCACCGGATTGCCGCCAGGTCACGGTTGCCCTGCCGAGGGACCGGCGGGCCTTGCGGGCCGCGTCGCGCCCGGGCCGGTCGCCGTCGGCCTCGATATGCACCGTGCCGGGCCAGTCCGCCGGGAGCGCGGCGCCCGCCAGGCCGGCGGTTCCGCCCGCGCCGAGGCACCGCGAGCCGGGATGCAGCCAGCGGCAGGCCAGCGCGTCGATCTCGCCCTCGGCGATCACCGTGGCGGGGCCGGGACCGCCGGCGTCGAACAGCCCGCCCTTGCGCCCCCCGATGGTGCGCCGCCATCGTGTGGCCAGGCGTTCGCCGTTGCCGGCCAGCGCCTCGGCGCTCACGGCCACCGGGCCGCCGCCGATCCGGTCGAATCGGAACAGGATCGCGCCGGCAGCCGCGGCCGGCAGCCCGTGCCATCCGGCTTCTCGGTCCGGGGGCGGCGCCGCTGCGATCGGCAGCCAGCGCACGGAGTGCGGCAGGTCGGGTCCGCAACCGGCCGGCGGCCAGGCGAGCCGTGCGGCCAGATAGTGCCGGACTGGCGTCCTGTCGGCCGGGACGGCCGCGCGCCAGAGGCGCAGAACGATCGATTCCCGCGATGCGGGCGCCGGAGGGCCGCTCCGGCGCGGCCGGGGGTTAGTGCCCCCTCCGGGGCGCGCAGGGCGCCCACGGCCCGGGTTCCGGGCCTCGCGGTGATGTTCCGGCCGCCCGAAACCCGCGGCCTCGAGAATCGGCCTCCAGCCGCAGCCGTGCCGGCAGGCGAAGACGCCGCGCCGCGCCCCGCGCCAGTGCACGTGGAACCGGTCGGTCCCGGTGCAGGCCGGGCACGGCCCGACGAGCTCCGATCCGCGCCGCTCCAGGTGCAGCCGCTCGGCCGCCTGGAGCCAGTCGTCGGCCGTCGGCCACCAATCGGGACGCGGCGCCATCAGTCAGCCTCGCGGCGGCATGATCAGGGGGTGTCCGGCTGTGTTCGGGCGCGCCGTTTGCGCCGAGCGTCAATTTCGTTCGGCAGTCCGCGTTCCAGGGCAGCGCGCGCAAACACGGCGGGCGCAACACCGTCGGCCTGGGCCGCCTGATCAATAGCCTGGCGGATGTGGCTGTCCAGATAGACAGTAATCGGTCGTCGTCGCCCTTCATCCCGGCGTCGCAAGGATGGCTTAGTCATTGAGGCGCCTCCACGTGTGGAAATCGTCGATGAGTATATCTGACAGCTGCTGACGCAACAGTTGACAGCGCCGCGCTGCACTGAACGGGCCGACTGTTTGTTGACCTTCCCGGGCGCCCTGGAGCCGGTTCCGCTGTGGCGGCCGCCGGATCCGGCAGTGTTGCCGGTTCGGGAGAGTGTTGGATACATGGTGACCTGTGGTAAAGTATGAAAGTAGACTATTGTGAATATCGGCACGGAGACAAGTAGATATGAAGACAGTGGCGTTCGTGAGCCAGAAGGGCGGAACGGGAAAGACAACGCTTGCGCTGTCCCTGGCCACCGAAGCTGTCGCCTCCGGTCTCACGGTTGCGGTCGTTGACCTGGATCCCCAGGCAAGTGCTTGCGAATGGAGCGATTTGCGCCAGCTGGACTCGCCGATCGTGATCGATGCGCAGCCGGCGCGCATCAAGGCCGTGGTTGAGCGAGCCGGCGAAATGGCGGTCGACCTGTTGCTGATCGATACGGCCGGACGCACGGAGCAGGCGGCGCTTTCTGCCGCGCGTGTATCGGATCTGGTGCTGATTCCCCTGCAGGCGTCGGTCATCGACCTGAAAACGGTCAAGGCGACGACAGACCTGATCCGGCTGGCCGGGCGCACGAAACACGCCGCCGTTCTCACCCGCGTGAAACCTTTCGGCAGCCGGCACGTGGAGACGGCGCAGTGGCTCGAGAAACAGGGAATGGCGGTGTGTCCGGCGACCATTGGAGAGCGAATCGTCTTCCAGGATGCCTACGGGCGCGGGCAGGGAGTGTCCGAGATCGAGCCGGACGGGAAGGCGGCGCTTGAGATTCGAAATGTATACAAGTATGCAAGACAACAACTGGACATGTAAGCAACAGGTGAGGCTGTGATGTCACGGCGTCCGACGATTGCAGAAGCCATGGGAACCGCTGCCGGCAGTGTTCGATCGGCCCGGGTGGACAGCGTTCCGGAGCGTCCGGTGCCTGCCACCGAAAGTCGGGCACATGGTCAGAGGAGCCGCATTGGGACCAAACCCATTACCGGCCACTATCCTCCGCAGGTCCGTTCACAACTGAAGATCCTCGCGGCCGAGCAGGAAAGGACGATGGAGGACATGCTCGCCGAAGGTCTCAATCTGCTGTTCAGCGCCTATGGCAAACCCGAGCTTGCGCCGACAGGTCGAAAGGGCGACTGAGGCGCTGCCAGGCGATGACCAGGAACAGCGCCGCCGGGGCCTGGTCCCAGGCGGCAGACCATCAACCAGGCAATCGGTTGTGACTCTCCGAGTCAGATGTGGACCCGCTCGATTTCGTCGAGCGAAACCTCCTCGTTGACCCGGTTGTAGAGCCGGGTGGTGCGGGGTGATTCATGACCGGCGATCCGGGCGGCAAACTGCTGAGTGGCGGTCGCTCTCCTCGGCCGCGATCCGCGCCTCGTCCAGCGATTTCCACTCCCAGGAAAAGCGGACGACGGTGATGCGGCGGCCGCTTTTGATCGGCGTCATTCGCACGCAGACGGTACCGTAGGCGTTGATCGCCCTGATTGCCGGATGGATGACCCGACGGGCAAGATCCCGCCAGGCTGGATATTTTCCCTCCACCGCGAACACCGCGCGGAGCTCGTCGAGACTGTATTCCCACTCTGCCTTGCGCAGTCGCTTCTTGTCGGCCAGAGCCAGGTAGAGGCGGCGGGCAGGACCTGACATTCGATGAGCTGCCGCCGTCTCCACCTTGGCGAAGGTGTCGGGCGCTCGCAACGCCTGGATCGCACCAGGTGGAACCAGAATGCGGGCCGTGTTGCTGCCACGCTCCAGGTGCCACTCGGCGATCATGACCGCCCCCCACGGCGAACCCCGATAGTCGCCTGTGATCTGCAGGCCGGTCAGACGTTCGAGGCATTCTTGCAGCCAGAAGTTGTCGTCCCGGGAGCCAGGGCCACGCAGTCGACGGGCCGGGACTTCGAGCCAAACCGCGTTCTCGACGACGGCAGGCGTGCGCTGCTCGTCAAGCACGGCCGCGATCTCCCACAGCACGGCTGTCATCGCCGGTGTCAGCGTGGTGGTGGATCGAGGCGAAATCAGCGCCGAGGACACGGTGATGACGTTCGATATGTGGCAATTGTATTAGACGTACTGTCCACCGACAATCCGGTTTTTGTCCACTTTATTCTCTCTTCAACCCCTCCCTGTTGTCCACTTTTAGGCCTCTAGTGTCAGTGTCGTCAGTGTCCGGTGTTCGAGGACACTCGACACCGGACACCGGACACTGACGACACGAAAGCTGACTGAAGAGAAGCGAGAGTGGGCAGGCGGGGCGGCCTTCGGCCTTGTGCCAGTGTGGGGGGCTCGCCGCCCCCCACACCCCCCGCGAGCCGCCTGCGGCGGCCGGGCCTGGCGAAGGGTGCGCGTGCGAGGCCATGGCCGGGATTTCGAGCGAAGTCCCAAGAGGGAGCGCCGAACAGCCACCAGGAGGCGGCTGGGAGCCTCTCAGAGCGCAATGGAGGGGCGGGCTACGCCCGCGGTCAGTCGGAGGAAAGGCGGATGATGAGGCCGATGACCGCGATGGCGGCAATCCAGAGCCCGATTTGCCAGCGGAGATTGTCCTTGTCGCGCCTCGCGGCGTCAGTATCGCGCCTCGCGGCGTCAGTATCGCGCCTCGCATTGTCCTCGGCCAGCGTCCTGGCCAGGAGGGCAATGTCGGTCTTGTATTCCGCCTGCATCGTCTTCATGCGCTCCTCGAGACGGGCGAGCCGCTCGGAAAGCTCGTGCGGTGTCGGCCCGTCCGCGGTCATCGGCGCACTCTGCACCTCTGCCGCCGGCGCGGCAAGACAGACGCCACAGGAAGCCCTGTGAGAGCCTCTCAGGGGCCCTGGGATCCTCCGGCTCGGGCTGCCGTTCGAGATCGTCTGGCGCCGCCGCGACAGGATCAGGTCGCGGCGCGTCGACACCGCTCCGGCACTGACCCGATGAGATGATGTGATCCCTCCCACATCTCCCGGTTCATCCCTTGTCGGCCCTGGACCGCAAGGTCTGGCCGGACTTTCTTTCGCTCCCGCGAGGCCGTTGTTCCATGGCAGTCGGCGCCGGTGCGGATTTTTTTGGCACAGGGGGGTTGACACTTCCGCCGGTCCGTGCAATCCAGGCTGCGGGACACTACATCTTCCGGAGCGGGAGCGATGGATCCGCGGATCGAGCGCCTTGAGACGACCACCTTTTTCGGCCGCCGCCTGACGCGGCGCCAGATCGCCGACATCCAGGAGACGGTGGCGCTGCTTCCCAACAACACCCGCAACGAGCTCGCGAAGACGATCTGCGAGCACCTGAACTGGAACACGCCCAAGGGCGACTACCGCGTGTCGGCCTGCCTCCGCATGCTGGAGCAGCTGGAGGGGTTCGGGATCCTGACGCTTCCGGAGAAGCGGAGCACCGGCTCCGGCGCGCTGCCGCCGATCTGCCACACGGCGGCATCGGACCCGCAGCCGGAGATCGCCTGCGAGCTGTCCGCCCTCGAGCCTCTGTCGCTGCACGCCGCGGACGGTCCCGACGAGAAGGCGAAGTGGAACGAGCTTGTCGACCGCCATCACTACCTGGGCTGTCCGCGCCCGTTCGGCCCGCACCTGCGCTGGTTCGTCCTGGACCGTGACGGCCGCCGCCTCGGCTGCCTGCTGTTCGAGGCGGCGTCGCGGACGCTGCCGGCGCGCGACGAATGGATCGGATGGAGCGGACCGGACCGCGAGCGCCGGCTGCACCTGGTGCTGGGCAATTCCCGCTTCATCGTGTTTCCATGGGTGGCCGTGACGAACCTTGCCTCGCGGGTCCTCGGCATGGCGGCGGCCCGCCTTCCCGGGGAGTGGGAGCGCCGCCACGGCTGCCGCCCCGTGCTGTGCGAGACGTTCATCGACCCGACGCGCTTCGACGGGGCGTGCTACCGCGCCGCCAACTGGGAGCGCATCGGAATGACCGCCGGCCGGAAGTCGGGCCGGCGGGCGAAGCCGGCGAAGGAGATCCTCGTCCTTCCCCTCGGCCGGGACTTCCGCGACGTCCTCCAGGGGCGCGCGGCTCCGGCACGCTCGCCGCGCCCGCCGCGTCCCGACCGGGACGATCCGCTGGTCGCGGCGTGGCTGCAGGTCGTCGACGCCGCCACGGCGCTGGCCGACGCGCACGACCGCCGCTGGATGAAGCGGCGGCGGGTCCTCAACAGCCTCATCGTGATGCTGTTCGTGTTCCGGCTGGTCCTGTCGCGGGGGGAGAAGGGCTACGCGACCGTGACCGCCGAGCTCTGGGAGCAGTGCCGCAAGCTGGGGATCGCCCTGCCTCAACGCGAGCCGGTGGCCGCCTCGTCGATCTGCAAGGCCCGGCAAAGGGTGCACGAGGAGCTGTTCCTGGACCTTCACCGCGAGATCCTCCGCCACGGCGGCGAGGGCGGGCGCTGGAAGGGCCGCCGCCCGTTCGCGGTCGACGGAACGAAGATGAACCTGCCCCGGACGCTGGTCGATGCCGGCTACCCGCTCCCGCACGGCGGCGCCCACTATCCGCAGGGGCTGGTGTCCTGCCTGTACCGGCTCGACACCAAGGTCCCGGTCGACTTCTCGCTCTCCGCCCGCGCCTGCGAGCGGGCCGCGGCCATGGGCCACCTGCACGCCCTGGAGGCCGGCGACGTCGTCGTGTTCGACCGGGGATACTTCTCGTTCGAGCTCCTGTACGCCGTCATCCGCACGGGCGCCCATCCGGTGTTCCGGCTCCAGCGCAACCGCGTGGGCGCCTTCAGGGACTTCATGGAGGGCGACCGCACCGAGACCGTCGTCACCGCCGCCCCGGGACCGGACACGCAGCGAGAGCTTGCCGAACGTCGGCCCGGCGAGCGCTTCGATCCGGTCGACCTCCGGCTGGTCCGCTGCAAGACGGACGGCGACGACTGCCATCTCGTCACGACACTGCTCGATGCCGGCCACGTCTCCGCCGAGGATCTTGGCCATCTCTACCATGGACGGTGGGGAATCGAGGAGCTGTACAAGGTCTCGAAGCGAACCATCGCGGTGGACGAGTTCCACGGCCGGACCGAGCGCGGCGTGCGCCAGGAACTCTACGCCCACTTCAACCTGATCGCCATGACGCGGCTGCTTTCCGGGCATGGCGACGACCTGCTCGCAGACATCCGCGAGCAGGGAAAGGAACGCCAGGCCGTGAACTTCAGAAACGCGATCGCGATCGTGGCCGCCAACATCGAGGAGATGCTGCTCGCGCAGGCCGAAGCCGTCGCGCAGGCCGTGACCCGGATGGCCGAGGGAATCCTCAAGGTGCGCGGCCGGCTCCGGCCGGGACGGTCGTATCCCAGGAAATCGATGAAGCCGGTCAGCAAGTGGACCCGAAGGAGAAAGGCCGCAGCCTGAAGCCGGAAAATCTCCGGAAAGGCAGGGCCCCCTGCTGCGAAAAGGCGCGACTCCTTAAGGAAATGACGCCAAATCCTTAAGGAAATGCCATTGGGTTCCTCGTGGCGGCGCAGGTCCCCGGCGCGAGCCTCGCGCCGGTCCTTCGCCCGCTCGGTCGATGAGCGGCGCATTTCGAGCAGCCCGCGCCAGATCAGGAAGCAGGTCGTAACA
>CBDCAO010000004.1:0-7652 GCA_965213935.1 Thalassobaculaceae bacterium
CTCAAAACGGGGTGCTGCGCGCGGCACGAAGACACGGGCGTCGCAATCTCAAGGCGCGGCTGCACCCGCCCGCAGCCTCGGTCGGCGCATCGCGCGGGGACTGGCGCGGCTCGTGCTGCTGGCGGTGATCTGGTGCACGGCGGCGGTGGTCCTCGTGCTCGGCTGGCAGGCGACCCGGCTTCCAGACATCTCTCGACTGGATGACCACGACAGGCGCGGCGGCATCCGGATGATCGCGCTCGACGGCACCGATTTTGCGCAGTACGGGGCCGTGCACGACACTCCGGTGGCTGCCGGCCGGCTGCCAGACGCGGTTGTCGACGCCCTGCTGGCGATCGAGGACCGGCGGTTCCGCTCGCATTTCGGCGTTGACCCGCTCGGTGTCCTGCGCGCCGCCTTCGTGAACCTGCGCGAGCGCACGGTACGCCAGGGCGCGAGCACGCTGACCCAGCAACTGGCCAAGAACCTGTTCCTTACGCCTGAGCGCACCTTCAAGCGCAAGGTCAGGGAGGTGCTGCTGGCCCTGTGGCTGGAAGCCACCTACAGCAAGGAACAGCTGCTCACCATCTACCTGAACCGAATGTACTTCGGAGCGGGCGCCTGGGGACTCGGCGCCGCTGCCAGGACCTATTTTGGCAAGCCGGCAACGGAGTTGACGGTTTATGAAGGGGCCATGCTAGCGGGACTGGTGAAGGCGCCGTCACGCGACAACCCGGTGGTCAACCCGCGGGCCGCGCGCAACAGGACCAGCGTCGTCCTGTCGGCGATGGTGGACGCGGGGGTCCTTTCCCGGTCCGATGCCGACGCCGCGCTCGCCGGCGGGGCGACAATCCGGGGAACCGCGGCCGCGAGCCGCAACAACCGCTATTTCGCCGACTGGGTGCTCGGCCAGGCGACGGGGTACCGGGGACCGGTCGATGCCGACATCGAAGTGCACACCACGCTCGACCGGCGGCTGCAGAGGCTGGCGGAGGCCGTGATGGCGGATGCACTGGCCGACCAGCCCGCGGGGCGCCAGGCGGCTCTCGTCGCGATGAACCGGACCGGGGCGGTGCGTGCCATGGTGGGCGGTCGTGACTACCGGACCAGCCAGTTCAACCGGGCGGTCCAGGCGATGCGGCAGCCGGGCTCGGTCTTCAAGCCCGTCGTCTATCTCGCGGCACTGGATGCCGGTGCGCGCCCGGACAGCACCGTCAGCGACAACCGCCTGGTCATCGGCGGGTGGACCCCCCGCAATTTCGACGGTCGTTACCACGGTGACGTGACGCTGACCGAGGCGCTGGCGCGCTCCTACAACGTCGCGACGGTTCGGCTTGCGAGACGCGTCGGGGTCGATCGCGTCATCCGTCTTGCCCGCCGTCTCGGCGTGACTGCGCCGCTCGTCGAGGGACCGAGCCTGGCGCTGGGGGCCGCCGAAGTCTCCCTGCTCGAGATGACGGCGGTCTACGCGGCCTTCGCCAACGGCGGTACCCCGGTACGGGCCCACGGCATCAGCGCGATCCGGCCGCGCTCCGGCAACAGGGCCCGGCCAGGAGACGACACTCTCTATCGGCACCGCGCCGAGCGCAGGCCCGCGGTGGCGGGCAGGCGGGCGCTCGCCGATCTGGACGTGATGTTGCGCGAGGCCGTCCGTTCGGGAACCGGCGGGAAGGCGGCGGTCCGCACCGATGCCGCGGGCAAGACCGGAACCAGCCAGAACCACCGCGATGCCTGGTTCATCGGCTATGCAGGCAGCGGCGCGGACAGGCTGGTGGCCGGGATCTGGGTCGGACACGATTCAGGCTCTCCGATGAAATCCGTCACCGGCGGCGGTCTTCCGGCCCGCATCTGGGCCCGGTTCGTTACCGGTGCGCTCGAATAGCCCTGGTTCCGGCGGAACGGATGACGCATTCGTGATGTCGGCCGTTGCGGTGCAGCAGGCGTTGACAGGCCGGTCGATGCCGGTTGACCATCGGGTGCGTGCGCCGTGATGTCCGCGCGCGGAAGGTCGAAGAGATGCACCCGACGTGCTGTACCAGTTGCCTGGCTCGACAATGTCCCTGTTGAGCGTCCGTGATCTCGAACTCGGTTTCAGGACGGCGGCGGGCCGTGTTCACGCTGTGAACGGCATATCCTACACCGTCGAACCCGGTGAGATCGTCGCCATTGTCGGCGAGTCCGGCAGCGGCAAGACAGTGGCCGCGCAGGCCGTGCTCGGGCTCATCCCGCAGCCTCCGGGCGAGATCATCGGCGGGAAGGTGGAGTTCGATGGCGAGGACCTGCTCGGGCTCTCGGAGAAGCGGATGCGGACCATCCGCGGCCGGCGGATTTCCATGGTGTTCCAGGAGCCCATGACCTCGCTGAACCCGATACTGTCGATTGGCCGCCAAATGACCGAGGCGATGCGCCTGCACCTCGGCGTGACGCGCGACGTGGCAGAACAGCGGGCGGTCGCGCTGCTCGGGATGGTGGGAATCGCCGACCCCGGCCGGCGCCTTCGTCAGTATCCGCACCACCTGAGCGGCGGCATGCGCCAGCGGGTGATGATCGCGATCGCCATTGCCTGCGAACCGGTCCTGATCATCGCCGACGAGCCGACGACCGCGCTGGACGTGACGATCCAGGCCCAGATCCTCGCGCTGATGCAGGACCTGACCAGGCGGCTCGGGGTGGCGCTGGTGATCATCACTCACAACCTCGGTGTGGTCGCGCGCTATGCCGACCGTGTCAACGTGATGTATGCCGGGCGCATCGTGGAGCAGGGCCGCGCCGACAGTGTTTACAGACGACCGGGCCATCCCTACACCATCGGACTGCTCAATTCCGTGCCCCGTCTCGACCGGCCCCGAGACGTTCCGATCGAACCGATCCCCGGCAGTCCGCCGGACCCGTCACGGCTGCCTCCGGGATGCGCCTTTGCGCCGCGGTGCCCGCACGCGTTGGAACGCTGTCGATCCCAGGTCCCGCCGACGATCCGTTTCGAGGGCGGACACACCGCGCAGTGCTGGCAGACGGCAGTGACCCGCCCGGAAACCGCTTGATGACCGCTCTCGTGCCGGGTAACTCCGAATTCCTGTTGGAACTGAGGGACCTCCGCGTCCATTTCCCGATCCGCAAGGGCCTGATCTTCGAGCGCACCATCGCATTGGTGAAGGCGGTGGACGGCGTCAACCTGTCGGTCCGCCACGGCAAGACCATGGGACTTGTCGGTGAGTCCGGCTGCGGCAAGACCACGATCGGACGGGCAATCCTGCAGCTCCAGCCACTGACTGCGGGCGAAATCAGGTTCGATGGCGCCGATGTGGCGGAACTCGACCCGCCCGCACTGAAACAGTTCAGGCGCCGGGTGCAGGCGGTCTTCCAGGACCCGTTCAGTTCGCTCAACCCGCGCATGAACGTCGGCCAGATCATCGCTGAACCGCTGGTGGTCCACGACGTGTTGCCGCAGGCCGACGAGCGGCGTCGCCGCGTACGCGAACTGCTGGGCCTGTGCGGCCTGCCCGGCGGTTTCGCCGACCGCTATCCCCACGAGATGAGCGGCGGCCAGCGCCAGCGCGTGGGTATTGCCCGTGCCCTTGCGCTCAATCCCGACTTCATCGTCTGCGACGAGGCCGTCTCTGCGCTCGACGTGTCGATCCAGGCCCAGATCATCCGCCTGCTCGAGGACCTGCGCGACGAGTTGAACCTCACCTACCTGTTCATCGGTCACGACCTGAGCGTGGTGAGGCATCTGTGCGACGATGTTGCGGTCATGTACCTCGGCCGGATCGTCGAGGTCGCTCCCAGCGACGAGCTGTTCTCGAACCCGGGTCACCCCTACACGCGTGCGCTGCTTGAGGCAGTGCCGACCCCTGACCCGGATCTCGAGAAGGGACGCAAGCACGAGGTTCTCGGCGGCGAGGTGCCCAGCCCGATCAATCCGCCAGGCGGCTGCGTGTTCCACCCGCGCTGTCCGATCGCGGTCCCGGCCTGCCGGAGCCGGGTGCCGGACCTGCTGCCGTTCGGCATCGACCACGAGATCGCCTGTCCCGAGACCGGTGCCGGCGGGCTCTCACTTTCAGCACCACCATTGCAACAGGGAGGTTGACATGACCCATCCATTCTCAGACCCGAGGCTTCGGGCGGACTTCGACGACGCCCACGATTTCGACCCCGCGGACCCGATGTTCGGGCTGCACCGCCACGAACTGTCCGGACCGGCGCTGGGCCGGCGGGCCGTGCTGCGCCTGCTTGCCGCGTCCGGCCTGCTGACCGCGGCGCACCTGGTCACCCGCTCCTCGCCGGTGCAGGCTGCCTCCGGCGGCCACCTGAGGGCGGCCTGGACGGGAAGCGGCGAGATCGCAACGCTCGATCCCGCACGCATCAACCAGGTCCTGCAGTTCCAGATCGCCTCCCAGGTGCTGGGCGGGCTGACCCACATCAATGGCGACCTGGTGGCGGAGGGCGACCTGGCCCGGGACTGGACGGTATCGGATGACGGTCTGGAATGGACATTCAACCTGCACGAGGGCGTGACCTTCCACAACGGGGATGCGTTTACGGCTGACGACGTGCTCTTCACCGTCGAACGCTCGCGTGATCCGAACCAGTCGATCCACTCCCGGGTGCTCTCGAACGTGGCCGACGTCCAGAAGCTCGGTGACCACACCGTGAAGTTCGTCCTGCTCGCACCGCAGGCATCGTTCCTGGTCAAGACCCTGGAGCGCGCCAGCGGCCGGGCCGTGACCATCGTCAGCCGGGGCGCCCTTGCCGAGATGGGCCCGGTGCAGTACGGCCTGACACCCGTCGGCACGGGTCCGTTCCGCTGCACGTTCCACGAACTCGGCCAGGGCGTGGTGCTGGAGCGCAACGAAAACTATCACCGCGAGGGCCGGCCGCATCTCGACAAGGTCACGATCACGCCGGTCTCCGACCCCGAGCCGCTGGCAGCAGCCATCGAAGCCGGGGACGTCGATCTCATCGGCGGCAACAACCCGCCGCCGGAACTGCTCGACCGGTTCATCGCCGACCCGGAAATCGAGGTCGACATCACCGCCGACGTCGGTTTCCAGGCGGTGTGGATCAATCCGCATCGCGAGCCCTTCCGGACCGAGAGCTTCGACAAGCCGATCGAGGAACTGATGAAGGAGAAGGGTTTCATGGTCCGCATGGCCCTTGCCAAGGGCCTCGATCGCGACCGGTACATCAAGCAGGCGTGGTTTGGCCGTGGCCTGCCGGCATACGGCTCGATCAACCCGGCGATGGGGTACTTTTTCGACGGCGATCTCGGCGAAGACAGCCCGCAGAAGTTCGATGTCGAGGTGGCGCGCAAGCTGCTGGCCGATGCCGGCTACCCCGATGGCGAGGGGTTCCCGACGCTAAAGCTGCTGTGCTCGCCGACGACCCGGCGCGACGCCCAGGTCGTGGCCGGCATCTACAAGCGCACGCTGAACATCAATGTCGAGCTCGAGACCAAGGACGGAACCGTGGTGCTCCAGGACTTCCTGGCCATGAATTTCGACCTCGGGCGGCTCGGAAGCGGCGGCGACTTCGATCCCGACGACGCGATCGTTGACTGGATGCAGACCGACTCCAAGTTCAACGGCCTGAAGCGGGACAAGGAGAAGATGCCGTTCGGGTACTGGTCGAACAAGGAAGCCGACGAGCTGATCGACCGGCAGCGTCTGGAGACCGATCTCGAGAAGCGCAAGGCCATGGTGCAGAAGGCCAATCGGCTGACATCCGAGAAGGTGGCTTGTGCCTTCCTGCATCATCCGGCGTCGGTCCTGGTGTACCGCAAGACCATCAACTATCCGGCTGTGGCACGCATCCCCGGACTGGTTGAGCTCGATCAGGTCTCCTACGCCTGAACGACCGGCACGGCGCGGGCCCTGACAGGCCCGCGCCAGCCCCGCGGGAGGACCGATGAGCAAGTACCTGCTGCGAAGACTTCTGGGCGCGACGGTGGTGATGTGGGCCGTCGCGACCCTGGTGTTCTTCATGCTCCGTGCGGTACCGGGAGATCCGTTCCTGGCGATGGTCTTCGATACCGGGGATCCGGCAGCGGCAGACGAGATGCGCCGCGCCTTCGGCCTCGATGAGCCGGTCTACGTGCAGTACTTCAAGTATTTGCTTCAGGTGATCCAGGGCAATCTCGGGACGTCGATCTACGGCAGCCGGGTTCCGGTTTCCACCATCATCGCCGAATCCTTCCCACGGACGATCTCGCTCACGGTCCTCGCGTTCACGATCGCGGTGACAATCGCAATTCCGGCCGGACTGATCTCGGCGCTCTACAAGTACTCAGCTCTCGACCACGGTGTGACGGTCGTCGCCTTCCTCGGACTCTCGATGCCCGACTTCTGGCTGGCGATCCTGCTGATCATCACCTTTGCCGCCGGGCTCGGATGGCTGCCGGCCATCGGCTATGCGCCGATGTCCTCCGGGTTCGGCACCTGGCTGTCGCACCTGATCATGCCGGCGATTGCCATCGGGACTCCTTTCGCGGCCATCATCGCACGCATGGTCCGCTCCTCGATGCTCGAGGTGCTCAAGACCGAGTACATCCAGGTTGCGCGTTCCAAAGGCCTGATGCGCTGGTACATCCTGCTGCAGCACGCCTTTCCCAACGCACTCATTCCCGTGATCACGGTCATGGGCATTGCGCTCGCGCTGCTGATGGCGGGTGCGGTGGTGGTGGAGAACGTGTTTGCGATCAAGGGTCTCGGGCGAGTTCTGATCCAGGGCATCCTGAACCGCGACTACCCGGTGGTGCAGGGCGCGATCCTGGTGGTGTCGGGCATCTTCGTGCTGTCGAACCTGGTCGTCGACGTGCTCTACGCCGCCATTGATCCGAGGATACGCTACGAATGACGGCTCAGGTCACCGACAGCCTGGACGACGCGGCACCCGTCCTCCGGCGGCCCGGGTTCATCACCTCGATGAAGCGGGACAAGAAGGCGGTGGCCGGGGCTGTCCTGCTCGCCCTGTTCACGCTCGCAGCGGTCAGCGCCCCGCTGGTGGCGCCCTACGATCCGAACTCCATGGAGTTCGACATGATCGGGTCTCCGGACTGGCGTCATCCGCTCGGAACCGACGATCTCGGCCGCGACCTGCTCAGCCGTCTGATCTACGGAGCGCAGGTTTCGCTGTTCGTGGGATTTGCGACGGTGGGTCTCGCGCTGGTGGCAGGCATCGCGCTCGGTGTGGCCGCAGGCTTCTACGGCGGGTTCATCGACAACATCATCATGCGTTACATTGACCTGCAGTGGGCGTTTCCGAACTTCATCATCGCCGTTTACCTGGTGGCCGTGTTCGGAACCGGCCTGTCAAACGTGATCGTCGCCATCTCGCTCGCGTTCATCGACGACTTCGCGCGCGTGGCGCGCAGCATGGTGCTCACGATCAAGCAGGAACAGTACATCGACGCGGCCCGGACCGCGGGAACGTCGAACACGCGCATCATGTGGCGGCACGTGCTGCCGAACGCACTCGCCCCGCTGATCGTGCTGGCGACGGTCAGTGTCTCCAATGCGATCCTGGCCGAGGCCGGACTGTCGTTCCTGGGGCTGGGTGTCGATGCGTCGACCCCCACCTGGGGCCTGATCCTTGCGGAGTCGCGCAGCTTCATCTCACGCGCCTGGTGGCTCGGCCTGTTCCCGGGACTCGCGATCATGCTGACTGTGCTCAGCATC
>CBDCAO010000005.1:0-33146 GCA_965213935.1 Thalassobaculaceae bacterium
ATTTGCAAACTGGCTGCGCGAGCAGCCCGAAGTCTCTCATGTCACCTCGATTTCCGACGTCATGAAGCGGCTGAATCAGAGCCTGCACGGTGACGCGGCCGATTCCTATGTCCTTCCTGAGAACGCGGACCTTGCAGCGCAGTATCTGTTTCTTTATGAACTTTCTCTCCCGGCCGGCCTTGATCTGAACAATTTCATCACCTTTGACCGTTCGGCAACCCGCGCAACGGCTGTCATCAAAGGAATGTCAGTCAAGGAACAAATTGAGTTGGATAACCGGGCTGTGACCTGGTTGCAAGAGAACGCGCCGCAGATGCAAACCGGAGCGACAGGCGTTGTCATTGTCAGCGCTTACTCGGTAATGAGAAACATTGAAAAAATGTTGGTGGGGACTTTCATCGCGATGTCGATCGTCTCTCTGCTTTTGGTTGTTGAGTTCAGAAGCCTGCGTCTAGGTCTGTTGAGTGTGGTGCCCAATTTCTTTCCAGCAGTCATGGCGATGGGGGTGTGGGGGTATGCTGCGGGGACCGTTAGTATCGCGGCCTCACTTGTTACGGCTATTGCGTTTGGCATTGTCGTGGACGACACCATTCATCTTCTGTCCAAGTACCGCAAGTCACGCTCGGAGGGCAAGTCACCAGAGGAGGCAATCGCGGTAACGTTCAGACTGGTTGGCAGCCCTCTGCTGACTACAACATTGATTTTTGCACTGGGGTTTCTGGTGTTTGGTGTATCGGGGCTATCGACCAATCAAACACTGGGGTTGCTGGTGGGACTGATGGTCATAATTGCAGTGGTTGCCGATTTTCTGTTGTTTCCGCCGCTACTTATGCTTTTGGATAGGGCAAGGAGTCGGTAACAACCGTGTGCCCAGAGCATCAGGTTGATGCGTTTGTGTATGGATATTCTCGTTGTGCCGGGCGAAATGAAGGATGAGAGTCCGGCGGCTATCAGGGAGAGACGGTGTTCGTCGGCCAGTTCCGGAAGTCTTGTGGTGTCGGTGGCCGGTTGGGCGACGATTGTGCTCTCCGGGGTCGAAGGGGAGTACAGGGGTGCGCGGCCGCCTCATCAACGAGTTTGCCAGAAGAAGCTTTGCATGAAGCTGAGAAAGACCCACACAACCGAATTCGGGTCCGCGAAGGCGGGTTTCAGCCGAGCCACCTGCTACCGTCTGGGCGCCGATCTACCACTTCTCGATCAGGAGGAGGCCAGGCCACGGGGCCGGTGGCGGCCTGACTCGTTGGCCGATGTCTTGGACACCGTCTTCGTGCCGGTTCTCGAGAACAGCCCGGGCATCCGCCAGGCCGGTGTTTTCCAGGAGCTGATGCGCCGCCATCCCGAGTTGGACACGGGCGTGCGGCGTACCCTGGACCGGCGCGGGAGGTGATTGATCTTCCGCCAGAAGCACGAACCGGGCCGGCAGGGCCTGTCAGACTTTACCCACACGGCACCAATGTCCGCGCCTCGTCCGGGGCCACCGGCTCCTCAATCTCCGGCACACATGCACGCCCGGCCAGCCACCGGATCTCCTCCACGGGACTGCAGGCGAGACCATGATCCACAAGGTCGATCGCCCCGCCGCCGCCGCACTCCTGAAGGTGATGGTAGAACTTCACGGCACGCACAGTGATCACCGAACCCGACCGACACCAGCGAGAACGGTCCGTCGGATCCCGACGGCAACTCAAACGAGCCGCGCAACCTCGCCAAGGGGCCTGGATCTCACATCATCAGCAACCCGCCGCAGCGCCTGACCCGATCCCCCCGTCATCCCTCGTCCTCCCGATAACCACAACCGGAAAAACACCCGTACCGGGAAGGAAATGCCTGAACTGCCGGATCACTATTGGAGGAGCATGGTGGGTCAATTTTGGAAGAGCATTGAGGCAGAACCGCAGGAAGATGCGGCGCGAGTGGCCGAGCACCATCACGAAGCCCATCAGCGGGCGCTCCGCGCGCCCGATCCTCACCTTGCCGAAGTGGGCCCAGTCAACCTGGGCCTGCTCGCCGGGCAGGACCTTGAGCCGCAGATAGGCCTCGGCCACGAGCCGCGGCCGCTCGGGCGCGATCATGTGCCGGAAGTGGCTCTGGCTTCCCCGGTAGCCGCGCTCGACCGCCATCCGGTAGAGCCGGCTGGAGGGCAGCCTGGGCCAGGCCGCCAGGGTCTGACGGATGAAGGGCCAGAACGGATCGATCTTCGACGCCCTGCGCTGCTTCGCACGCACCGGCGCCCCGCTGGCCGCCACCGCGCGCTCGACCGTGCCGTGATGGACACCGAGCTGGCGCGCAATCGTGCCGATCTTCCACTTCTCGGCAAAATACAGGCGCAGGATCTCGGCACGGGTCTGCTTGTCGATCGCCATCTCACTCCCTTCGCGCCGGACGCGGCGACGGTCGCGGTAGCGCCGCTGGCGCTCGGCATGCTTGTGACGGCCCCGGCGGCTGTCCTGGTAGCGCTGCCCGGCACGGCGTACCGACCGCCGTCGCGCCCGGCCGCTGCAGCGCTGCGAACAGTAGATGTTGCCGTGGTCGCATCGCCGGCAGAGAACAACCTGACGACGGCACAAGGCGCAGGTGAACAGGCGGGCGGCATTCCTCATCGCGACAACCGATGAGAACGGGGTGGACCCCCACCAGAACCCGCACGATACTGTGCAGACGGGCCGCGCCTTGCACAGCCTTGGGGGTGCGGCGCCGGTCGTTGCCAGCAAGCAGACGAGACCGGCGCCGTATCGTTCTCAGCAGATCGAGTCTACTCTCTGCCGCAGCCCGGGTCCCCACGCCGCTATCGCCACGACGGCTCCTCCCCGCAGGAGGCCAAAATCTTCGCGCGACGGGGGCCGGGGACTCCAGTCGGGCTACGCCCTCCTTCCGTCCCCGGCCCCGTCACAATCCCGGCGTCGCCAGTCTCACCCTGTTTGTCGCGACCCAAGAAAACGCACGACTCCATCAAATATGCGCGCTTCCTGGCCGTCACCTACACCGCCGCCATTGGGTATACAGTTTGCGGGTCAAAGGGCCTGCACAAGGGTACATTCTTCAAGTGGGTAACTCGTGTAACTGTTTTGCGATACGCAACTTCAGTTTCCTGGTAACTGACAATCCTGGCAAGGGATTAATCTTGAGTCTATAATTTTTGGGCAACGGCACAAACTCAAAATAATATGCAATATTCAACAGGGTAAGCATCAACTGAAAGTGCACCCAAATCTGGCCCATGCACCTGTGGGTGTCTAGGCCAAACGGCGCATATCCAGGACCGTGATGTTCCTTGCGGGATGGCAGATAACGGTCGATATCAAACTTGTAGGGGTCCGGAAAGCAATCACTCATATAATGAGACGCGGTCTGCATAATGAACAACCGTTCACCAAGCGGTAGCGAATAATTTTCCACTATACAAGAATTCGCCACGTTACGCACTACCATGGGAATAATTGGGTACTTGCGGAGACACTCCATGAGGAAACGACGTGTAGTGTCACACTTGTTCAGAGAAAAGCTACCGTCGCTCAAATCTGTGCTTTCAAATATGGCGTTAGCTTCTTTCCGAATTTTCGCGGCCAGTTCCGGTTGTCTTGCCATTTCAAACAGCGCGAATCCCAAACAGTCGCCAAGATAAATGCTTTGAAATACGGGCGTCACTGCCAACATGAATGGAAGGTTCTGCTCGGGAACAAATTGAGGGTCGTTGCTGTGCAACGAAATAAGGTCATCTCCCAAATTCCGCATAGCACCCGCGCGTTGATAAGGAGTATGATTTTGTTCGATGCGTTGCAAGAGCTTGTCGTAAAGCCGGAAACGACGTTTCATCGCAGGGGTGTGCGACAGGAACTTTGGGAGGAGGTCTCCGACGTAACAAATGATTGCCCTTTCATTCCATTTGACCAAATCCTCAAAAAGATCTTGTGCGTTCGTACTGAGAAGAAGTTGAAACATTTGCAAGTTGATCATTAATCGAGTATCTCGCTGTACTTCCAGTACCGAACCTGCTTTCCAGTCTTCAGAGAGCATGAACTGCTGAGACAGTTGGCATATTTCAACCAGCCTCTCATGGATTCTATCTGTAGAATAGACTTTTGTCATCACCTTCCGGAACTGAAAGTGTTCCGCGCCATCCAACGACGGGATCAATCCGTTTGCACCACAAGCCTTTTCCACGTCCCGAAAAAAGCTACCGGACGTCATGGTTCGGCGCGCATTTCTGGATACCCATTGATTGATTTCAGGCCCGGCCATGAATGTTCGCGTTTTCTGAAACGGCACACCAATTTGAAAGACCGGGCCATATTGTTCGGCGAGACTACCAAATAGAGCGGGAAGGTTGCCATCCCTCAAATGTTGGTTTGACAGTATGCTTTTCAGAGGAATCTTCGGAATATGTTTTGTGAGAGGTGTCTGCCGCAACATCGGTGCGACGATAGTTTGCGTAACAGCAGCAGAGATGTCCCGGTTGATCAGCTCGGTATTACAAATCCACTCGATACGTTTTTCGTGTTCTGCATCGATTTCAAAAATGAGTGTAAGAACATTGCACGCGTTCAATAGGCCGATGATAAAGGAGTCTTCTGGATCGGGAATGGCGTCGGTGAAAATCGCTTCTCTAATGCGCGCCTTGACATATGGGTTGACCCTTTCACCTTTGTGATGTTCTTGCGGTTCCCCGTTCCGAATGGATTTATCAATTGTGTAAAAATCACCTTCATAATGCTTCAAAACGCCTAGATCTACCAAGGAGGTCAAAGTGTCGCTGATAATTGTGTCGGAATGAGCTGTAAGCTGTTCTATCCAGTAACGTGTCTCTCTAGGGGGGCCTGAATGTGAAGCTATTGTCTCCAGGCACGGATCCAGAATGGGATCCTCGGTTTTGATTTCGGATAAAAGAGTAAGTGATCGCTGATCCGAGTCGATGCGTAGTTGCAGGGCGAGATCGGCCAGAACTGCACCTACGATGACGCAGTTCAAATTCCAACCGTCCAGTTGATAGAAGTACCCGGTCTGTTCGTTGAGAATCATGCAAAGGAATTCTTGTGGAATGTTCAGCGAACGCTTCGCCATGGTGTAGAGAACTCCACTCAGTGGGTAATCGAAAACCCTGATCACCTTGATTTGAGGCGCCTGCCTGTCCGAATGCCGGACGGTGTCGCCTTCCAGGACATTCAAAGTCATCGGGACGCGGACGCTGAATGGTGACTTCAGCGCTATTGTCGGCAAATTGGCAAGTTGCAGAACAGGCTCTAAGAGCTTGACCTAGAAGTGCGAATGGCCTCGCCACATGTGGTATATCCTTGTCGGCTCCGACACCAGACGAGGAGGTCCACATGTCTTGGGACGAGGCCACTCATGCGCAGTATAGGCGCTCGCAGGATCGATATGAAAGTGATCTCACGGATGAAGAGTGGGACGTGATCAGACATCTTCTCCCGGAACCGTCGACGCGGGGACGACCGCGCACGACGGACCTTCGGGATGTGTTCAACGCGGTTCAGTACATGCTGGCGACAGGATGTCAGTGGCGTGCCATTCCCAAGTGTTTTCCGCCGTTTACGACTGTCCAGAACTCTTTCTACGCATGGCGCGCCAGCGGTGTCTTCGACGGCATGCTGGATGCGTTGCGCGAGCAGGCGCGGGCTCTGGCGGGACGCTCTGGGGAGCCGACGGCTGCGGCGATTGACAGTCAGTCCGTGAAGACGACGGAAAGCGGAGGCCCTGCGGGCTATGACGCCGGCAAGAAGATCAATGGCCGCAAGCGTCATGTTGCGGTTGACGTTGAAGGGATCCCGCTTGCGATCCGGGTTCACGTGGCCAGTGTGCAGGATCGGGACGGTGCGCCGGAGGTGATCCTTGCGATGCTGGAGAAGGCGCCGACGGTGACCCGACTGTGGGCCGATGGTGGGTATCAGGGTCCGAAGCTTGCGAGGGCGCTGGCGGAGCTGGGGCTCGCCGATCTGCTCGAGATTGTGCAAAAACCCAAGAATCTCACATCCTTCACCGTGCTGTATCGTCGCTGGGTCGTCGAGCGGACCTTTGCCTGGATGTCACGGTGTCGGCGCTTGGCCAAGGACTTCGAGAGGACGCTGGAAAGCTCTCTGGCCTGGGCACAACTGGCGGCCTGCCGGTTCCTGATGCGAAGGGTGGCGCGAGGGGCAACCGCTTGAAACTAATATATAAAGCAATATCAATGACTTATGATTCAAACTCTCAGTCGTAGTCGCGTGCTGGAATCCTGTCAACTCGACAGGTTGGGGTGAGGAGGACGGATGCATTCTTTGAGTATTCGCTCCGGGTGACAGGGTGTTGACGGCGATGCTGAAAGTCTCCGCCATGCCTCGCATGTCATGGCTGCGAGGCGGGCGTTTGGACGAAATGGCGGTGGCGGTGGTTTCCGAGGTGGGTGTCGACATCGTGGCAGTGGCGGACGGTGCGTGGTTCTGCAACCTGATGCAGGCGTACCACTATCTTGGCGCGATGCCGGGGATGGGCGGGACAATGCGCTGTGTATCGTAGCGTCGGTGGCGCTGTTTGGCGCTTCTGGTGTTCTCGGCGGCGGCGCTGAAGTGTGGTGCGCACGGCCGCTCGATCGAGTAGGGAGTAAGGTGACCAGTGGGGCCGTCTGCACCTGGGCTTCAGTAACGCGCGCTTCAGGACCCTGCCCAGCGGCCCGCCCAACGGCCCGCACGTCGGCAGTGGGGAAGCGCGTGCGTCCATGCCAGCGTCGTGAATCAATCTATTGTTCTCGACTCCGACGGGAGGCTTCACCCGGCAGACATCCTTCCCAGGCCGGTGGGCAATCCAAGGCCGTCGGACTACTCCGCAGAGAACACGCTCCAAATCCCAAACTCAAGTCATGCGATCGCCCTGCGCCACTCCTCCGCCTTCCCTGGTGGCGATCATCAGCTGCAGCCCGATCAGGTACTGGAGATGGAGCTCGGCCTGGGCATGCACGGCGGCGCACGGCGAGGAGGGAGCGCCGGCATCCATGTCGGAATCCCGCAACGGTGGAATGATGTGAGGAGGAGTGACGGTGCAGGTGCAGGGAACGCGGTGGACAGGGTGACAGGACCCCAGACTACGCCGCTGTACCATCAAGGTCACACGCACGCGAGCCTGGCGCTCGGGGGAGGCGAGAACGTCCTCGCCATCGGAAAACTGCCGGGCTACCGCAGCGCGTGGAGACGACGGTGAAAGGCACCCGTTCCGCCGACGCCCTCCGTTCAGGTTGAACAATATCCGGCGTGGCGGAAATCGTTGGCGCACTTGTCGGGTTCGAAGCTCTCGAACAACCTGCCGATGACTGCCCACAGGTTGCTGACGGGGTGGTCGCCTTGCGCAGCAGCGCCCTGAACCCGGCGAACAGCTGCTCGGTCCGGTTCAGGTCGGGAGAGTGCGGTGGCAGATGGACGAGTTCGGCGCCGTGCGCCTCGACGGCCTGGCAGGCCCCGTCGACCTTGTATGCCGAGAGGGTGTCCTTGATCATGATGGCGCCCGGCCGCAGGCTCCCGATGCGGCGATGGAGGCACTCGGCCCGCGCATGCACGACAGTACGGCGGCAGTGGCGTGCGTACCGGGATGCCGGAACCGTGAATTGTCTTCGAAGGAGTGACACAGGTGTACACGCTCTACTACGCGCCGGGCGCGTGTTCGCTCGCCTCGCACATCACGCTGGAGGAAGCGGGTGTCGGATATTGCCCCGTGCGGGTGGACTTCTCGCGCTCGGAACAGCGCGGCGAGGATTACCGCACGATCAATCCCAAGGCGCGGGTCCCGAGCCTGGTGACCCCGCGCGGCATTCTGACCGAAACTCCGGCGGTCCTTGCCTTCCTCGCCCAGAGTCATCCCGACGCCGGGCTGGCGCCGCTGGACGACAGCTTCGAGTTCGCCTCCATGCAGTCCTTCAACTCCTACCTGTGCTCGACCGTTCACGTCGCCCATGCCCATCGCGGCCGGGCGGCGCGCTGGACCGACGATCCGCAGGTCATCGAGGCGCTGGCAGTCAAGGTGCCGGCGAACATGATCGAGTGTTTCGCGCTGATCGAGGCGACCATGCTGCGCGGACCCTGGGTGATGGGCGAGGACTATACCGTCGCTGATCCCTACCTGTTTACCGTGACGCGCTGGCTCGAACGCGACGGGGTGAGCGTCGACCGGTTTCCCGGGGTTCGGGATCACAGGGACCGGATGCTGAGGCGCCCGGCGACCGGGACCGTGCTCGAACGTGAGGGAGGAGGCGCCTGACCGCCGCCTGTCATCCGAGCGCCGTCATCGTGCGGACGCGATCGGGGATCGGCCCGACGGCGCCGTAGCCAGTGGTGGAAAGCGCTGCCGCCGTCACCGCGTAGCGGGCGGCCTCGAACTCCCCGTCGCCGGCGGCAAGCCGGGCAAGCAGGCTGCCGGCGAAGGTGTCCCCGGCACCGCTGGTATCGACGGTCGCAAGCCGGGGCGCGGGGATGTGCTCGATCCTGCCCCGGGCGGCGATCCACGCGCCGTCGGCCCCGCAGGTCAGGGCGAGGAGTTCCGGCTCGTACTTGAGGTAGCGATCGAGAATGGCTTCGGGACGATCGAGTCCCGTCAGACTCTGCGCCTCCTCCAGGCTGGGCAGCAGGATGTCGGCGTGGCGCATAGTCTCGTGAATGATGGCGCGCGCGCGTTCGAGGCTCCACAGGTTGAGACGCAGGTTGGCGTCGTAGGCCACCCTGGCTCCGTGTGCCCGGGCGAGTGCGACCGCGCGGAACACCGCGTCACAGGCGCTTTCGCTGATCGCCTGGGTGATCGCCGAGGTCTGGAAGATCCGTGCCCTGCGAATCAGCGGCTCCGGCAGGTGTTCCGGTGCGAGCCTGCTTGCCGCCGACCCGGCGCGGTAATAGGTGAAGTCGCGGCCTTCCGGCGCCGGCTCGATGAAGTAGACCCCGGTCGGCGCCGAGGGATCCCGGCGTACGCCGGACACGTCGATCCCCTCCGAGCGCCACAGCTCGAGCAGGATGTCGCCGAACCGGTCGTTGCCAAGCGCGGTGAGGTAGCCGACCCGCGCGCCCTGACGCACAGCGGCAATGGCGCAGTTCGAGGTGTCGCCGCCGAAACCGCCCTGCCAGGTGTCGCCACCGGAAATGCGGACGAACTCGACCAGCGCCTCGCCCATGCACAGGATGTCGAGCGATCTCTCACCCATCGTCGGCGGAGCGCGCATCCATGACCCGGGAACAGAACCCGCCGACGGCGTCGGACTCGATCCAGCGCATCACGGCAACCAGGTCCGCATCCGGCTCGACCCAGATGATGTTGGAGCCGAACCCGAACGCGCAGTACCCGCTCGTTCCGGCCCCGGGCAACCGGGTTCCAGACCGGTTCAGCCACCACAGGAACCCATAGTCCGGGTTCGCCGGCGACGGTTCGAGCGCCTTGTTGATGTAGGACCGCGACAGCAGGCGCCGTCCGTTCCACACTCCGCCACGCAGCATCAGCAGGCCGATCCGTGCCTGGTCCCGCGCCCCGATGAATACCCCGCCGCCCCAGTGCGAGCCACCGGAGACGGACTGCACCTTGCGACCTGCAACCTCGACCCACGAGTTCTCGTAGCCGTGCCACTCCCAGTCGTCCGTGGCCCCGATCGGGTCCATGATGCGCTCGGCGAACAGTTCCGGCAGTGGCCGGCCCGCGACCCGCAACAGCGCCAGCGACAGCCGATTCACCCTGACATCGTTGTATTCCCAGAAGCTGCCGGGCTCCTGCAGTGCCCTGTGCGTGCCCTTGGCACTGTTTTCCTGCGGGCTTATCGAAAGATCACGGTTGCGATCGACCAGGTCCGGCTTGTCCCACAGCGTTCCCTCCCACTCGCTGGTCTGCTGCAGCAGGTGGCGCCAGGTGATCCGGTGATTGTGCGGCGGATCGAACCCGCCGTCGTCGACCAGGTCCCGGACCGGGGCGTCGAAGTCCGGGATCAGCCCGTCGTCGTGCAGCAGTCCGGCGCAGATCGACAGCAGGCTCTTGGCGACCGAAAACGTGATGTCGGGCCTGGCGGTGTCGCCCCACTCGGCAACGATCCGCCCGCCGGCAAGCAGCAGACCCTGTGGCGCGCCACGCGGTCGTGTCGGGCCGATGATGTCGCCGAGCGGCGGCGGCTCGCCGAAGGCGCGGTTCTCGAGCGCCCGGCGGATGTCCCGGTCGAGCACGGATTCATGCTCGCGCGCATGGGCGACCGCGGCAGCGAGGCCAGCGGGATCGAACCCCGCGTCGGCGGGTTCGCGTCTCTCCCATCCGGACCCCGGGTCGGGACAATAGGATCCTGTCATGCCATGGCTCCGTGACGGTGCTCGCTGCCCGGGCGGACACGATAGGCGAGCAGCGCGCCATCGTCATCGGATTTCAGTCATTGGACCCGGACGATCCGGGTATATAGTGCGGCGTGCGTGAGTCGGAAGGAGAATGCACTGATGGCCGAGACAGCCGTGACCGCCCAGGAACTGGAAGCACTGCGGCAGTGGGACACGCCCACGATCTGCAACGGGCTCGAACTGCTGGGCTCCGAATACCGGACCCGGGGATTCACCATCGAGCACATGCAGTGCTTCGATCCGGCGTTGCCCCCCATCGTCGGGTATGCGCGCACCGCGATGATCCGTGCAGCCACGCCGGCGGCAGGCACGCAGGAGGAGGTCCGCGACATGCGTGCCGCCTACTACGAATCCATTGCTGCGGACCCGGCCCCTTCCATCAGCGTTATCCAGGATCTCGATCCGGTGCCCGGTTTCGGTGCGTTCTGGGGCGAGGTCAACACCGCGATCCACCAGGGTCTCGGATGCCTCGGCGTGGTGACCAACGGGTCGTTCCGCGACATCGACGCCTGTGCACCCGGATTCCAGCTGCTCGGCGGCAAGGTCGCTCCGAGCCATGCGTGGGTGCATCTGGTCGCGATCGAGTGCGAGGTCAACATCTTCGGAATGGCAGTGCGTCCCGACGACATCATCCACGCCGACCGGCACGGCGCCGTGGTGGTGCCGGCCGCCTGCGTCAGGGAACTTCCCGGTGCCATCGACGTGATGACGCGTCGCGAGGCGGTGATCCTCGCAGCGGCGCGCGCTCCGGGCTTCAACGCCGACATCCTGCGCCAGGCCATGGCGGATTCGGCCGAGATCCACTGATCGCACCTACATGACGGCATTCCCCAACACCAAGCGGGTTCTGGTCATCCAGTCCCTGGACCCCGCCGGAATGGCCATGCTCGCGGCACGTGACGACATCGAGGTCGTCCAGTGTACCTCGCTTGACGAGGACGAGATCGCCCGCGCGGCCGCAGGCGTTCATGCCATGACAGTCCGAGCCGCCCGGATCACCAGGCGTATCATCGAGGCGGCGCCGGACCTGCTGGTGGTCTCCCGTCACGGAGTGGGCTACGACTCGGTCGATCTCGATGCATTGAACGAACGGCGCATCCCGCTGTGCATCTCGATCCACTCCAACATGGTCTCCGTCGCCGAACAGTCCATGGCGCTGCTCCTCGCCCTGGCGAAGGAACTTGCCTACTACGACCCGGTCACCCGCACCGCCGACTGGGCCGGCCGGTATCCGGTCCGGGGGTTCGATCTGGAGGGCAAGAACCTTCTGATCGTCGGTTTCGGGCGCACTGGCAGCCGGGTTGCGAAACGCGCCCTTGGCTTCGACATGGAGGTCTATGCCTGCGACCCCTATGTCGATGACGAGGTGATCCGGGCGCACGGCGCGACGCCGGTGCCGGACTGCGCCGCCGTCCTCGGCGACATGGACGCCGTTGCGATCCACTGCATGAAGACGCCGGAAACCACCGGAATGTTCGGGGCCGGGCAGTTCCGGGCCATGAAGCCCTCTGCCGTCATCGTCAATTGCGCACGCGGCGGCATCATTGACGAGGCGGCACTGTACGAGGCGTTGACCACCGGGCAGATCCGGTCGGCGGGACTGGATGTGCTTGCCGCCGAACCGTCGCCCGCGGACCATCCGCTGTTCGGCCTCGACAACGTGCTGTTCAGCCCGCACATCGCCGGTGTGACCGTCGAGTCGATGCGGCGCATGTCGACCCAGGCCGTCGACAACGTCCTTCGCGTCTTCGATGGCCGGCCCGATCCCGACTGCGTTGTCAACCGCCACATTCTCCAATCCTGACTGCACAACCTGACCCCGGGAGTTTCTCCATGCAGAACCGTCTTCGCGACACCTGGAATGCCGGTAAACCGGCGCTCAACGGCTGGCTCGGCATTCCGTCCAGCTTCTCCGCCGAACTGATGTCCATGCAGGACTTCGACTCGATCACCATCGACCTGCAGCATGGCCTGGTCGACTACACCGCGGCGGTGCCGATGATGCAGGCCATGGCGGCGAGCGGCGCCACCATCCTGTGCCGGGTGCCGTGGCTCGAGCCCGGCATCATCCAGAAGCTGCTCGACGCCGGCGCCATGGGGATCATCTGTCCGATGGTAAACACCCGCGCCGATGCGGAGGCCTTCGTGGGGGCGACCCGCTATGCGCCGGACGGCTACCGCAGCTCGGGACCCGTACGCGCGGGCGTGATCCACGCCGACTACCACAACCAGGCCAATTCCCAGATCGTCTCCATGGCGATGGTGGAGACCGAACAGGCAGTCAACAACGTAGCCGAGATCTGTGCCACTCCCGGGTTGACCGGGATCTACGTGGGGCCCAGCGACCTGTCCATAACCATGGGCGAGCAGCCCGGGCTCGACCGCAAGCCGGGCAAGGTCTATGACGCGATCCAGCACGTCCGCGAGGTCGCCCAGGCTGCCGGCATCAAGGCAGGACTGCATTGCGCGACGTCCGACTACATCAGGCAGATGTTCGCGACCGGATTTGATTTCGCGACACTTTCCAATGATGTGCGCCTGCTCACCGCGGCGGTCTCCGCGCAGGTCGCCGAAGTGCGCGCCTGACCGGGGTCGCGCTTCCATGAATGGCCCTGCCATCCTTGTCGGTCAGGGCCCGCTCGCGGCCCTGGTCGCCGGGGTCTTCGCCGCGCTTGGCTGTTCTGCCGCGGAAGCCGGCCGGATTGCCTCGAGGCTGGTCGGTGCCAACCTGCGCGGCCACGACAGTCACGGCGTGGTGCGGGTTCCGCGCTATGCCCGGATGCTCAGGGACGGGCTGCTGGTTCCGGACGTCACCGTCGAGGTCACCGGCGGAAACGGGGTTGTCCTGCTGATTGACGGGCGCTACGGGTTCGGCCAGTCGGTGGGCGAGCAGGCGGTCGACATCGGTATCGAGGCAGCGTCGCGCCACGGAGTGGCGGTGACGGCACTCAGGAACTCGGGCCATCTCGGGCGAATCGGCGACTGGGCGGAGCGGGCGGCGGCAGCTGGCCTGGTGTCGATTCACATGGTCAATGTCCGCGGCAGCCTGCTGGTTGCGCCGTTCGGCGGCATCGACCGGCGAATGAGCACCTCGCCGTTCTGTGCCGGGGTTCCCGGGTCAGGGGACGAGGAGCCGATCATTCTCGACATGGCCACTTCGGTGGTGGCCGAGGGCAAGGCACTGGTCGCGCTGAAGGGTGGCAAGCCGCTGCCCGGCAACGCGATGGTTTCCGGTGCCGGCGAGGTGTCCGGCGATCCGGGCCACCTCTACGGGCCGGTGGCCGAGGGGGACTATCCCGACCCGTCGCGTGGTCCGGGCGCCCTGCGCGCATTCGGCGAGCACAAGGGATCGGGGCTGAATTTCCTGATGGAGGTCATGGCTGGCGCGCTGACCGGATCGGGGTGTACCGGAGCGCTGGACGAGCCGCGGCGGCGACCGTGCAACGGCATGTTCTCGCTCTATCTCTCGCCCGAAGCCCTGGTCGGTACCGATCCGTTCTTGTCCGAGGTCCGCTCCTACGTCGCGTTTCTGAAGTCGTCCCGCCCGGTCGAGCCGGGGGGCGAAGTCCTGATCCCGGGCGAGCCCGAGCGCCGCACGCTGGCACGGCGCAGCAACGACGGTCTCCCGCTTCCACCGGAGGTCGGTGCCGATCTGGCGGCGACGGCACGCGACGCCGGAGTGGACCTGGAGACGATCGAGGCGTTCGAACGGGCCGCCGGCTGATCGGTCCGTGTCAGCGCTTCGCCCCGGAATGGCGCAGTTCGCGCACCTGCCGCGCACCCTTCTCCGCCAGGAGGGCGAGCAGGAACGCGGCTGCACCTGCGAGCAGACCCTGGAACGGGTCGGTCCAGACGGTCACTCCCGCGGTGACCGCGATGACCGGCCAGTGAGACGGCGGACTGCCGAGCAGGCGCCGGCCAAGGGCAAGTTCGCCCGCCGCAACCAGCAGTAGTGCTCCCAGGCCGGCTGCCGGAATCATGGCAACCAGGGCAAGGCCCGACGGTGCCAGCGCGACCGCGGCCAGGGCGAGGCCGAGGAACAGTGGAGCGGTTCCGCTGCGGGCCCCGAACCGGTAGTGGGCGGCGAGGCCACCGGCTCCATGGCACATCGGCAGGGCGCCGAGAGGAGCAAGAAGCAGGTTGGCAATTCCGCTGGTGCATGCCAGCCGGGCCGGCGTGACGTGGACGGCGCGTTCGCCGAACCGGTCACCGGCGATCAGTGCGGTCAGGAGGATCGCGTTTGTGATCGTGAGCGAGAGCTGCGGCAGCGCGAGCACGGTCAGTGAACGCTTGATCTCGTCGAGTGAAGGTACGACACCCGCGACCAGGCCAGACAGGTCAGGCCAGGCGGCGGGAGAAAGGCCCGGGACCTCCAGGAGCCGGGCAAGAACGGTCGCTGCCACCAGCGCGAGCAGGGCTGCCGGCAGCCAGGGAGCGACAAGGACGGCCGAGAGGATCAGCAGGGCCGCAATGGCAACCGGCGGCGACGTTCCCATCAGTTCCAGGCTCATCAACGCAAGCGTGATGCCGAGACCGACCTGCAATCCGGCCAGCACCGGTTTCGGGGTGACCCGGGCCAGCCACCCGATCCAACCGGTTGCACCGAGAACGAGAAGGGTGACGCCGAGCAGAACGCCCGCGGCCGCGACTTCCGGAGCAGTCGCTCCGGTGGTCAGCAGCACCGCGGCCACCGCCTTCATCGGCTGGACCGGGACCGGCAGCCGATACACGACGGCGGTGGCGAGGTAGAAGGCGGCGAAACCAAGCACGACCGGCACAGGGGCGAGACCCGCGACGAAGATCGCGCCCAGCATCAGCGGCAGGAGGGTCCCGAGGTCACCCAGCGCTCCGTTCAGCTCCCTGATCGAAACCCGGAAACGCTCGCCCCTGTCCCGCACGCCACTACCCCCTGATCAGGTGCGCAGCAGTACCGGCACCCCGTCTGCCTGACAGGTCGGGAATATCATCCCGGACCGGCCGTGGCCACCGCGCGGCGGGTCGGCAGGCCGCAGGCGGGACCGGCGAACCGAACGCTGCATCCGGGGTGCCCCGATGGATCGGTCGTGTTTCGAGCCTGTGCCTTGGGCGTGCAGATGATCCGGACCACATGAACGGAACCAGTCATGGTGACGGCTGGTGCTACAACGAAATCGAAGACGGTTGGCTCCATGCCGGTGAAGACCTTGTTCGCTGGTGTCCAGGGAATCTCCCGCGTGCCACCGATCGGTGGCACGGGCGGTTGCGCAGTCTGATGGGGGCACGTCGCCGGACGGCGTTGCTCTCGCCTGTCGCGCCGCTCGTGGTATGCCGTACTTGCGGTCCGGATGGTGTGGGATTTCGTGGCGAATTCGATCCGAACAGACCACACTTGTGACGGGAATCGGGAACAAGAGCAGGGAACCGCCCTCGCGGCCAACCAGCTCGTCGCCGAGCTCGCAATCGAAGCCCTTGATCGACGGGGATGGCCAGGGAGTGAGACGGAGATCCGGGTCGCGCGCGCATCGCGGTTCGCCGCCCAGACCCTCGCGCGTGGCTTGATCGCGGACAGCCGGGAGCAGGAGGTCCAGGAAATCCGCGCCTTCATCTCGACCATCGTGCTTAATCCGGACGCCTGATCATCGGGCCGGCCCATTCAGGTCGCCATGTCAGCCCCGCCCAAGACTCCTGGCTGTGCTCCAAACACATCGTCGCGATGGCCGCTACACCACGCGAACACGAAGCTCCAAGCGTTGTAACGCGACAGTATTGCCATTAGATTTCTGACAAATGAACCGGAGATATCGACCGATGCGAGGCCTTCCCAAGCGCATCATGGAGTACGCTCAGGCTCTTCCGGAGGCCACGCCGTTATGTCCAGGCGCCCTGCTTCACCTCGGCCACCGGGCGGCGATCGACCAGGCATTGTCGCGCCTGGCCCGCTCGGGTGAGCTGATGCGCGTCTGCCAGGGCGTCTACATGCGTCCCGTCGAAACCCGATTCGGGCTCCGGGCGCCCCGTCTTGGCAAGGCCCTCGCCGCGCTGTCCGCACTCTGGGGCGAAACCATCGTGCCCTGCGGAGGGGCGGCGGCCAACCGACTCGGTCTGACGACGCAGAATCCGGTCCGCGCGGTCTACCTGACTTCCAGCTCCAACCGCCGTCTCCACTTCGGATCGTCCGTCGTGGAACTGCGACACGCGCCGCGCTGGCAACTCGCGGCCCCGCATCGCAAGGCCGGCGACGTCATCCGTGCCCTGGCATGGCTCGGTCCGGAAGAGGTCGAGGATGGGCTGGAAGCGGTCCTGCCGACGCTTCGCGACGAGGACCGCGACGAACTTTCGGCCGCACGAGCCACCATGCCGAACTGGATGGCGCAATCGGTGAGCACCCGCCTCTCGCATGGCTGAGGCACGGTATCAGGACCTTTCGGCCGACGATCAGCGCGATGCTTTGCAGGTGGTGGAGCGCGGCGGCAATCACAAGGCGCACCTTCTGGAGAAGGACATCTGGGTCGTTGCGACGCCCGGTGTTCTCTTCGACGGCCCTTTCGCCCAGCACCTGACTTTCAAGGGCGGCACTTCGCTGTCCAAGGTATGGTGCGCGATCCGGCGTTTCTCCGAAGATGTTGACATCACCTACGACATCCGTGCCGTTGCGCCGGATCTGGTTTCCGGCGCCGGCGACGAGGCGCTTCCCCCGACCCGGAGCCAGGAGAAGCGTTGGACGCGGGCGATCCGCCCCCGCCTGACCGAGTGGGTTCGGGATCAGGCGCACCCGGTCGTCGAGGCCGGGCTCGCGCGCGCCGGGTTCACTGCAGCATTCCGGGTCGACGGGGACCGCCTTTTCATCGGCTACGAGCCGCTGTTCGAGCAGACCGGTCTGGTGCGCCCGGAGGTCCTGGTCGAGTTCGGTGCGCGCTCCACGGGCGAACCGCACACAAGTCATCCAGTCGTTTGCGACGCAGCGGCGCAGTTGCCCGGTCTGGCGTTTCCCACGGCGAGTCCCGCTGTCATGCTGGCCGAGCGGACCTTCTGGGAAAAGGCGACCGCGATCCACGTCTTCTGCCGCCAGGAGCGGCGGCGTGGCGAGCGGCTGTCCCGGCACTGGCATGATCTCGCGCGTCTCGACGAGGCCGGCGTTGCCGGGCGCGCATTGGCCGACCGCTCGCTCGCGCTCTCGGTCGCCCGCCACAAGGCGATGTTCTTTTCCGAAAACGACGCGAGCGGCACGCGAATTGATTACGAAGCAGCGGTATCCGGCGACCTGCATCTCGTGCCGGCCGGCGCTGCGCTTGCCGTACTCACCGATGACTACGCGCGGATGCTGGCCGATGGCATGCTGCTCGATGCCGAACCGTTCGATGCGCTGATGGAGCGGTGCACCGCGATCGAGGCGCGCGCCAACGCCGCGGGGTCGAGGAGTCGTTGATGGACGTATTCGCCTTCCGTGATGAACTCGTCGCCGAGTACGAGCGGTTTTCCCGAAGTTTCGCCAGGATCCGCGCCGAGGACATCTCCCGCGAAATCGATGCGGCCTACGCCGCGGACCATTTCTGGCCCGCCCCGCTCATCCAGCTCAATCCGAACTTCGAGACCGGCGGATACATCGACGACCTGGTCGCCGACGGCACGCTCGATGCGGAGTGCGCGAAGGTGTTCCGGCTCAAGCGTGGTGACAACACATTCGGCGAGCGCCTTCTGCTCCACCGACACCAGACGGACGCCATAGAAATCGCGAGACGGGTCGAAAGCTACGTCCTGACCACAGGCACCGGGTCCGGAAAATCGCTCGCCTACTTCATCCCGATCGTCGACGACGTATTGCGGCGAAAGCGTGCCGGCGACGCCTGCAAGGGCATCACCGCCATCGTCGTCTATCCGATGAACGCGCTCTGCAACAGCCAGCGCGAGGAACTGGAGAAGTACCTGCGGCTCGGTTACGGCGACGGCGGCGAGCCAGTCACGTTCGCCCGATACACCGGGCAGGAATCGCAGGATGAACGCGAGCGGATCGCAAAGAACCCTCCCGACATTCTGCTGACCAACTACGTCATGCTCGAGCTGCTCATGACGCGGTTCCACGACACCGACAAGGCGATCCGCGAACACGCCAAGGGCCTCCGGTTCCTGGTCCTCGACGAGCTGCACACCTACCGCGGGCGGCAGGGGGCCGATGTCGCCATGCTCGTCCGACGCGTCCGGGAACGGTTCAACGAGCGGCTTCTCTGTATCGGCACCTCGGCGACGATGGCCTCCGAAGGCTCGCCCGGCGACCGGAACGCCGCCGTTGCGGCCATCGCAAGCCGCCTTTTCGGCGCAGCTGTTGACCCCGGCAATGTCGTTTCGGAGACTTTACGGCCCGTCACCGACCGCGACGCGTGCCTGAGCGGCCCCGATCTGCGCGCCGCCATCGAGCGGGGCGTTCCCGTGAATCCGACACACCAAGCGCTCGCGGCCCACCCGGTCGCGACCTGGGTGGAGCGCCATCTCGGGCACGAAGAGCAAGGCGGCAGGCTCGTGCGAATTTCGCGTCCGCTGACCATTCTCCAGGCTTCGGATCGTCTCGCCGCCGACAGCGGCCTCGACGCGCAGCATTGCCGTGACTACCTTGCGAATTTTCTCCTGACCGCCCACCGAAGCCGGAATGAGCGAGGCCAGAGCTTCTTCGCCTTCCGCCTGCACCAGTTCATCAGCGGCGCCTGGAACGCCTACGCGACCCTTGAGGCGCCGGACGAGCGGTATCTCACCCTGCACGGACAGCAATTCAAACCCGGAGACCGCGATCGTCCACTTTTCTCCCTCGCCTTCTGCCGCGCCTGCGGCCAGGAATACCTGCCCGTCTGGGCGAAGCATGTCGGCAAGCAGCCGCACGCCTTCGAGCCTCGCGACCTGTCCGAACGATCCAATGACGACGAGGATGTCCAGTTCGGCTATCTCATGCCGGACCCTTCGGGACTGTTCGATCCTGCGGACACCGAGAACCAGTACCCGGAGGACTGGCTGGAATTCCGCGGCGACGAGACCCGGCTCAAATCCCATTTCCGCCGCTACCGGCCCCTCGACGTCCGGGTCGATACGCGAGGCGCCGTGTCTGCGGATGGCCTGCCCGCCTGGTTCATCCCGGGGCCCTTCCGCTTCTGCTTGCATCCGGAATGCGACGCTCACTACGACGGCAGCGTTCGGAGCGACATGACCAAGCTCTCCGGGCTCTCCAGCGAGGGCCGGAGCTCGGCCACGACGGTGCTGGCACTTTCCTCGCTGAAGCACCTCATTGGCGCGGACCTCGACGAGCAGACCAAGAAGCTGCTCGCGTTCACCGACAATCGTCAGGACGCAAGCCTCCAGGCCGGCCATTTCAACGACTTCATACAGATCCTGCTCCTGCGAGGCGCGCTCCTTTCGGCCATTCGGGCGGAGCCCGGTGGATCGCTCACCGACGACGTTCTGACCCAGTGCGTGCTTTCCCGCCTGCACCTGGACGCGTGGGATTACTCGGCCAATCCCGAGGCCAAGGGCATCAAGGCCCAGAACACGATCAAGACGCTTCGCGACGTACTCGGCTACCGGCTCTATTTCGATTTGCAGCGCGGCTGGCGCATCACCAACCCCAATCTGGAGCAGCTGGAGCTGCTGGACATCGGCTACCTGGGCCTCATGGATTGCTGCGAGGACGAAGAGGAATGGCGCACACGGCATCCGCTGCTCGGTTCCATCGAGCCCACGCGGCGCTTCGAATTGGTGCGGGATCTTCTCGAGCGCATGCGAAGAGCGCTCTGCATCAAGACCATCTACCTCGATCCGAACTTCCAGGAACGGCTCCGCAATCGAAGCTACAACGAGTTGCGGGAGACTTGGGGCCTGTCGGAGGACGAGCGCCTCTTCACGCACGCCTTCATGGTTCCCCGGCCAAGACGTGGTGGCCGCAAGGACGATTTCCGCACCCTCCACATCTCCCATCGTTCCGCGTTCGGCCGCAAGATCAAGTCCCAGGCATTCTGGGGACTTGGCAATTCGTGCTATCCGGACAGGTTCGACGAGTCCGTGTACAACGATCTCATCGACGACATCCTTAGCGTGCTGACGACCTATGGCTATGTCGAGCATGAGGACCTCGACGCCGAACGCACCGGCTACCGCATCGACAGCTCGGTGCTCGAATGGCGCCTTGCCGACGATGCGCCCGAAGAAGAAACACCGACCAATACGTTTTTCCGAAGCCTTTACGACAACGTTGCCGGTCTGCTCGACAGCGACGACCGGTTGCTGCACCAGCTTGAGGCGCGCGAGCACACCGCCCAGGTCGATGCGGAAGTCCGCCAGGAACGGGAAGTGCGGTTCCGCAAGGGGCTCGCGGGTGAGCGCGTCGTCGAAGGCAAGGTCGAGCCTTCCGGACTCCCCATCCTTTTCTGCTCGCCGACCATGGAACTCGGTGTCGACATCTCCACGCTGAACGCGGTCTACATGCGCAACGTTCCGCCGACGCCGGCCAACTACGCCCAGCGTAGCGGACGGGCCGGACGCAGCGGACAGCCAGCGTTGGTGGTCACCTATTGCGCGGCGAGGTCGCCGCACGACCAGTACTTCTTTTCCGACCCGACCCGGATGGTGTCCGGCGCCGTCAACCCGCCCAATATCGACCTCGGCAACGAGGAACTGGTACGAAGTCACCTGCAGGCGGTCTGGCTTGGGGAGACGGGCGTCAAGCTCGGCAATTCCGTGCGCGATGTACTCGACATGGAGAAGCTCGACAGTCTGCCTGTTCATGAAGAGCTCGCCCTGCAAGTGGGCGCTGCACGGGCCGTGACCGAGGCGATGAAACGGGGGCAGCGCATTCTCTCCACCCTCGAATACGACCTCGCCGGACCAGCTGCTCCCTGGTACACGGAAACATGGCTCGAAAGCGCCATGAACTCTGCCGAACGCCGCTTCCACGAGGCCTTCGAACGATGGCGTTCCCTGTTCCGCGCGACCGCGAACCAGATGAAGTTCGCCAACGACGTCGTCAACAACGCCGCCGCGACCGAACGCGACCGCCGGGAGGCCAAGGCGCGCTACGACGAGGCGTATACCCAGCAGAACCTGCTTCTCGACAGCAGGCGGACCATGAACTCGGACTTCTACACCTACCGCTATCTCGCGGCCGAGGGTTTCCTGCCGGGCTACAACTTCCCGCGCCTGCCGCTGATGGCTTTCGTGCCCGGCCGGCGGGAGAATGTCGCCCGCGATTCCTTCCTGAGCAGGCCGAGGTTCCTGGGGCTCACCGAGTTCGGGCCCCAGTCCATTATTTATCACGAAGGTAGCACCTACCGTGTACGGCGCGCCATTCTTTCGGTCCGGGAGGACGAGGGCGGAGTGAGAGCGTCCGCCCAACTCCCGGTACAGGCGGCCCGCCTCTGTCCTTCCTGCGGCTACGGCCACTTTGGGGACCAGAAGGACTACGAGCGCTGCGTCAGTTGCGATGATCGTCTCGACGGCGGACGGATCATTCCGAACCTGTATCGGATCGAACAGGTCTCGACCCAGCGGGCGAACCGCATCACCTCCGACGAGGAGGAGCGCCAGCGACAGGGCTACGAGATGATCACGACGCTTCGGTTCAGCGAGGAGAACAGCCGCGCCAGGGTCGAAGGCATCACCATCGAGGAGAACGGCGAGACATTGATGGAGCTCCGCTACGGTCCGGCCGCCACGCTGTGGCGCATCAACCTGGGGTGGCGGCGCCGCAAGGAGAAATCGGTGTACGGCTTCAGCGTGGACACCAACACCGGTGAGTGGACCAAAGACTCGCAGGCGCCCACCGATGCGGAAGACGATGCCGTACGGGACGGAAAAAGCGTCCAGCGCATCACGCCCTACGTCGAGGATACCCGCAACGTCCTCGTGCTTCGTCCGGCGGTCGATCTCAGCGAGACGGCCAAGGTCTCCCTGCAATACGCCATCAAGCGTGGCATCGAACAGGAGTTTCAGCTCGAGGAAGCGGAGCTTGCGGCCGAGCCGCTGCCCGACCGCGATAACCGCACCACCATCCTGTTTTACGAGTCCGCCGAAGGCGGCGCGGGCGTCCTTACGCGGCTCGCCAGCGATCCCGGCGCGCTCGGCCGGATCGCCCGCAAGGCGCTCGAAGTTTGCCACTACGGATCGCGCTCCGGACGCTGGACCGGATGGGATGACCTCGATAACCGCGACGATGATTGCGAGGCTGGCTGCTACCGTTGCCTGCTGAGCTACTACAACCAGCCCGACCATCCGAAGATCGACCGGCGCGACGAAGCCATGCTCGACCTACTCTGCCGGCTGACCCGCGGCGTGCGAAGCAGCCTCGGCCATTCCGCAGGCGCTGGCGACGACTTCGAGGAGCTGAACAATATCGCCGGCTCCGATTTGGAGAAGGCTTGGCTGCGCTACATCAAGGACAACGGTTACCGCCTTCCCGACCGGGCCCAGCCCTACCTGGAGGAATTCAATACGCGGCCCGATTTCGCCTACACCACCCATCAGACCCTGATCTATATCGACGGCCCTCACCATCGAGGCGATCGCCAACAGACCCTGGACGCCGAGGTAACCCGACGCCTCCACGACGCCGGACTCACTGTCGTGCGCTTCGACGAGGATCGGAGATCGTGGGACCGCGTTGTAGACGAGTACGCTTGGGTCTTCGGGCCGGGCGCCTCGTCGGCCGCGAAATAGGATCTGGAGGACCGGAAGTGGATGCGGCGATCACCTTCAAACCGGGAGACCTGGTCAGGGCGAGGCACCGCGAGTGGGTGGTCCTCCCCGAGCCGCGCGACAATCTCCTCAAACTACGTCCGCTCGGCGGCGCGGAAGACGATGCAACGCTCATCTACCTTCCGCTCGAGCCTGAGGCGCCAGTGCCCGCGACGTTCGATCTTCCCAATCCCGACGCGCCCGGCCCCCAGCAGGCGGCGCTGCTGTTGCGCGACGCGCTTCGCCTCAAGCTCCGCGCCGGCGCGGGACCTTTCCGGAGCTTCGGCAATCTCAATGTCGAACCGCGCGCCTATCAGCTGGTACCGCTGCTCATGGCGCTGAAGCTCGACACCATCCGGCTGCTCGTCGCCGACGACGTCGGTATCGGCAAGACTATCGAGGCAGGGCTGATCGCGCGGGAACTGCTCGACCGGGGCGAGATCGAGCGCCTTTCCGTCATCTGCCCGCCCCACCTGTGCGAACAGTGGCAACGGGAACTTGCGGAGAAATTTGCCATCGACGCCGAGGTCGTGCGCACCGGCACCGCCACGCGCCTGGAGCGCGGACTACGGCCGGACGAGTCAGTGTTCGAGGTCCATCCCTATACGGTCGTCTCCCTCGACTACATCAAGTCGGACCGGCGGCGCAGCGATTTCCTTCGCGCTTGCCCGGAGTTCGTCATCATCGACGAGGCGCACGCCTGCGTGCGATCGAACACGAACACCCGACACCAGCGCTATCAGCTTCTCAAAGGCCTCGCGGACAGCGAGCCGCGCCGGCACATGGTGTTCCTCACCGCGACACCGCATTCGGGCGATGACACCGCCTTCCACAACCTGCTTGGCTTGCTGGAACCGAAATTCTCGGCATTGGCCGACGCGCCCGAAGGCGAGATGCGCCGCCGCCTGCGCGAAGAACTCGCGCTGCATTTCGTCCAGCGCCGTCGCGGTGACATCGCCGAATGGAAAGACGAGGCAGGCTTTCCTGTCCGCGAGAGCCGGGAAGCGACCTACCGCCTGACCGGCGATTGGGGCGGCCTGTTCGACGACGTCCTCGACTACGCAAGAACCATGGTCGACCGCACGGCGGATGGGACCAGGCTTCAGCAACGCATGTCCTGGTGGGCCGCGCTCGCGTTGCTGCGCTGCGCTTCCTCAAGCCCGGCGGCCGCGTCGCTTGCGCTGCGAACCCGTCTCCAGGCCACCGAGGACGACACGGAGGATGCGCAGGTCGAACACCTAGACCAGAGGGCAGGTGAAACCGTGATGGACGAGACCGCCGACGACTCGCTCGCCCTCACCGAGAGCGTTCCCGCCGGCACCGTCGAGGCCGAGGATGCCGAGGCCCTGCGCCAGCTCATCGACCGGGCGGATTCGCTGCGCGGTCCCAGGAACGACCCCAAGCTCACGGCGCTGATCGACGAGGTCGGTCGGCTCGTGCTCGACGGTTTCCGGCCCGTCGTCTTCTGCCGCTACATCGCCACCGCGCACTACATCGGCCACGAACTGAAGCAAGCGTTGGGTGCCGGAAATACCCATGTCGCCGTGGTCACAGGGGAGCTCACTTCCGATCAGCGCGAAGAGCGGATCGAGGCGCTCGGCGAACTCGACGAGAAGATCACGCCCATCCTGGTTGCCACGGACTGCCTGTCCGAAGGCGTCAACCTCCAGAACCACTTCAACGCAGTGGTCCATTACGACCTCACCTGGAATCCGACCCGCCACGAACAGCGCGAGGGCAGAGCCGACCGTTTCGGCCAAGCCTCCCGCACCGTTCGCGCGCTCATGCTCTACGGCGAGAACAATCCCGTCGACGGCGCCGTGCTGCGCGTAATCCTTCGCAAGGCCGAAAAGATCCGCAAGGAACTCGGCGTCGCCGTACCCTTGCCCGCGGACAACAACAAGGTGATCGACGCTATCATGAAGGCGGTCCTGCTTCACCGCGGCAGACATTCCCGGGCCGACCAAATGTCCTTCGAATTCGCCGAGACCGAGGCCGAAGTGGACGACGCATGGCGCACGGCCAGCAACCGGATGACGCGCACGGTCTTCGCCCAGCGCCGCCTGACCCCGGACGACGTGCTCCCCGAATGGCGCAAGGCCGTATCCGTCTTGGGCGGTCCCAGCGATGTCGACCGCTTCGTGCGTCTGTCCGCAGAGCGCCTGGGCGCCGCAATTGACCGACGGGACGGCTATTGCCGGATGCCGGTCGTTCACTTCCCGAAACCTCTTCAGGATCGCCTCGACGCCATCGGATTCGCCGCATCGGCGAAGATCGCCTTCAGCCAGCCCGCTCCGACCGGTGCGGACTACATCCACCGTGCACATCCGCTGGTGGCCGTGCTGGCGGACTATGTCGCCGAGAAGGCCCTCGACGCTGCCAATCCGGATATCGGCGCCCGCGCGGGCGCGATGTTCACGCGCGCGGTGGACACCCGCACCGTGCTCTATCTCCTGCGCCTGCGCTGCCAACTCCAGATAGAGCGGCGCGGGCCGGACGGCCGCTTCTCGCCGCTCAGATCACTTCTCGCCGAGGAGTGTCTGGGCGTCGCGATCCGGGGCGGTGCCAGTCCCGAAATAATGACCGATGACGACGCGTTGTCACTTCTCACGCTGGAGCCCGGACGAAACATGGTGGACGGCCAGAAGGTCCACCTCATACGGCAGGCCCTCGACGCGTTGCCGGGGATGGAAGACGCATTCGCGCAGGTTGCCCATGAGCAGGCCCGCGGGTTGCTCGCAGATCATCGCCGCGTCCGCGAGGCGAGCGACGCCAGGGGCCTGCGCTACGACGTCGTCCCGGCGTTGCCCGTCGACAAGATCGGCGTGTACGTCTTCATGCCCATGGCATCCCTTTGACCATGGCGAGCGCCCGAGCCAGCCGTGGCTTCACAGCCCTGAAGATCGAAGGGGGCATCCTGCCCCCAGAATTCCTGCACGCCGTCGCCACGCTGGAAGCCCCCCATCAGACCGGCGCCGACTACGGACTCTCGAAATCGCTTGCAATCAAGGAGGAGCTTGCCCGCTACTGGCGCATCGCCAACGATCTCTACGGGCGCTATTCCGAGCGCCGTCCCCGCCGGGATCTCACCGCACCCCAGGTCGATGTCGAAGAATGGCTCGTCCCCCTCCTGCGTTCGCTCCTCGGCTACGACGATCTCACAGCGGCCGACAGCGTCGTGCTGGAAGACCGGGTGTTCCGGCTGACACACCGCGCCTGCGAAGGCGCCGTGCCGCTGCTGCTCGTCACGCACGATTTCGACCTCGATAAGGCCGATCCGCGTCTCGGTCACGACGGCCGACGGCAGGCGCCACACGGCATGATGCAGGAGTACCTCAATGCCGAGGACGCTGCGCTGTGGGGCATGGTCTCCAACGGCTCCATGCTCCGCATCCTGCGCGACAATCCGAGCCTGACCCGGCCCTCCTACATCGAGGCCGACCTTGACCTCGTCTTCTCGGAAGAGCTCTACCCCGACTTCGCCGCCCTCTGGCTCACCGCCCATTCAAGCCGACTCAGGCCCCTCGACGACAAGCCGTCGAGCTGCATCATCGAGTCCTGGCGGGCCAAGGCGCAGGAGACCGGTGAACGCGTGCGGGAGAATCTCCGCGACGGCGTCACCGGTGCGCTGCGTCAAATCGGCAACGGGTTCCTTCGCCATCCGGCGAACACCGAGCTGCGCGAAGCGCTCGAAACCGGCGCGCTCTCATCCGAGCGCTACTTCCAGCAACTCCTTCGGCTCATCTACCGCCTCCTCTTTCTGTTCACCGCCGAGGAGCGCAACCTGCTTCACGCGTCGGACGCCACGGACGAACAAAGAGCCGTGTTCGCGAACGGCTACTCACTCTCGCGGCTGCGCGAGCGCGCGTTGCGCCGCCGCCATTACGACGGGAACAGGGACCTCTGGCAAGGGCTCCAGATCACCTTTGGCGCTCTAGCCAAGGGCGCTCCTGGACTGGGAATGCCGCCACTCGGCGGCCTGTTTCGGGACGGCGAATGTCCCGACCTCGACGGTGCTGCCATCGCCAATGAGCATCTTCTCGAAGCCGTCCGCACCCTCGCGTTCTTCCGTTCCGGCAACAGCCTCGCCCGCGTCAACTATCGGGACATGGACACCGAAGAGCTGGGTTCGGTGTACGAGAGTCTGCTGGAACTTCGCCCTGCCATCGACGTGGACGCCTCGTCTTGGGCATTTGCCTTCATTGGTGATGGCAACGGCGAACGCGCCAAGGGATCAGAGCGCAAGCTCACCGGTTCCTACTACACGCCGCCGTCGCTGGTCAGCGAGCTGATCAAGTCGACGCTCGACCCCGTGATCGCGGACGCCGTCAAAGCCCGCCCCGAGGATCCGCGCGCCGCGATTCTCGATCTGAAGGTGGTCGACCCGGCCTGCGGCTCCGGGCATTTCCTGCTGGCCGCGGCCCGTCGCTTCGCCGCCGAGATCGCCCGTATCGAGTCCGGCGCAGACACATCGGACGAGAGTACCCGCCAGCACGCGCTACGTGAGGCGGTCCAGTACTGCATCTATGGGGTCGACCGTAATCCGCTTGCCGTCGAACTCTGCAAGACCGCGCTCTGGATGGAGACGGTCGAGCCCGGCAAGCCGCTCACCTTCCTCGACTCCCACATCCTTCAGGGCGACAGTCTGGTCGGCATTCTCGACCCCGAGATCATGGCGAACGGCATACCCGACAACGCCTTCAAACCCTTAACCGGTGACGACAAGGCCGTTTGCCGTGACCTCAAGAAACGCAACCGGCATCGGGGGCAAGGCAGCCTCTTCGATCAGGATGCCGTCATCGAGGTGGCCATTTCAGGCCTCGACCTCGACGCCATGCCCGAGGAAACACTGGAAGACGTAGAGCGCAAGCGCGCAACTTGGCAGGCCGGGCTGCGCGACGAGAAGCGCGCCCGCGAGGCCATGCGCGCCGACTTCTTCGTCGGCACGTACTTCGCACCCAAGACGAGTGACAATCTGGAGATCGTGCCTCTCAGTGAGGACATACACCGCCTCGGACGCGATATCCCCGGGCGCCCTGGCGTCGAAGGCTTCGTCCGAAGTCTAGCTCATACCCACCGTTTTCATCACTGGCATCTCGCGTTCGCCGAGATCATGCAGGACGGCGGCTTCGACGTAGTGCTAGGAAATCCGCCCTGGGAAGTCTCTCAACTCAATGAAGAAGAGTGGTTCGCGAGCAGGGCGCCAAGTATAGCCAACCTGGCTGGCGCCGCGCGAAAACAATCTATTGCCAAACTTCGGGAAGATAATCCGCAGCTTTGGATCGAGTATCAGAACGCTTTGTATGACTACAACGCGAAGAACAACTTTTGCCGCGCATCTGGTCGATATTCCCTTAGCACGTCCGGCAAGCTCAACAGCTATGCGCTCTTTTCCGAAGCTTTCATGCACCTCGTCAACCCGCGAGGCCGTGTCGGCCTGATCGTGCCCACTGGTATCGCGACGGATCATTCCACCAAGGCGTTCTTCGAGCATACCGTAACGCAGTCACGGCTTGTCAGCCTGTATGACTTTGAGAACCGGGAGGCAGTCTTTCCGGGCGTTCACCGCTCGTATAAGTTCTGCCTCCTTACACTCAGCGGTTCGGATCGTTCGGATGCACCCGTCCCCGAGGCCGAGTTCGCCTTCTTCCTGCATCAGGCGGAGCAATTAAAGGAACCCGAACGGCGTTTCACGCTCAGCGCTGAAGACTTATCTCTGTTCAACCCCAACACCCGAACCTGCCCAATCTTCCGTACGAAACGCGACATGGAAATCGCGCGCAAGATGTACGAACGAGCAGGGGTTTTGTGGAAGGAACAACGATCCGGTGTGCCCGAAGCAAATCCTTGGGGAATCGGCTTCATGCAGATGTTCAACATGACAAGCGACTCGGGACTATTCCGAACCCGCGATGACTTGATCGACGAAGGCTGGAAGCTCAACGGTAACGTGTTTACCCGCGGCGAAGAGCGCTATCTGCCTTTGTACGAGGCCAAGCTGCTTCATCAATACGACCACAGGTTTGCTACCTTCGAAGGCGTTTCTGAACGAGACATTCGGAACGGAAACGCCCGACCGATGACGGTGGACGAGAAATCCGACCCGCGCGCGGTCGCCGTTCCGAGATACTGGGTTCCGGAAGAAGAAGTTGCGGAGAGACTTGACATAAGCGGAAACGCCACACAATTGTTTGCCGAGCCGAGCCGAGCCGAGCCGAGCCGAGCCGAGCCGAGCCGAGCCGAGCCGAGCCGAGCCGAGCCGAGCCGAGCCGTATTCGACACGCTCACCCGACTGGCTCGCAACTCGCTCTCAGGGATATCGCCCGAGCAACCGACGAGCGGACGGGAGTCGCCTCAGTGATTCCCCTCGCCGCAGTTGGTCATACGATTACGATTTTGATGTTTGGTTCTTTTCCTTCAGAAACATCACACGCGCGACAGATCGACGAACGTCCATCTTTACCATTTTGCGTGGACACGCCGCCATGAATGAAGGTGCGCCGGTAATTCGTATGGACTACGTGAACGTTCTTCAAGCTTTTCGAGACATCACCAATTCGACGAATGAACGGACATTGATCGTCGATAACATTCCCCCAGGTCCAGTGGGGCACAACGCTCCGGTCATCGCGTATCGACACTCTCGCGCCGTAGCATTTGCGCTTGTCTTGGCAAACATGAATAGCATTCCGCTCGATTGGTCCGCCAGACTCTCCGTCGGCGGAGTGCACATGAGTTTCTTCATCGTCAAGCAACTCCCAGTTCTCCCGCCAGATATGTACTTGAAGGAGGGAAGCACGGGCCATCCGTATGTCCATTTGATCGTTCCGAGAGTCCTGAAATTGACCTATACATCCGAGGAAATGGAGGGTTTCGCCGCCGACCTAGGTTTTGATGGTCCGCCATTTCCTTGGGATGATGAACGGCGCCACTGTCTCCGCTGCGAATTGGATGCGATCTTTGCTCACATGTACGGTCTCACTCGTTCCGATCTCGAATGGATCCTGGATGCACGGGCACCAAGCTCATCCTTTCCATCTCTCAAGCAGAACGAGATGCGGGCTTTTGGCGAGTACCGGACCGAGCGCTATGTGCTCCAGGCCTTCGATTCACTTGAACACGGACAGATCCCCAGTTTAGGTGGCTGATCGCTGGGCCGCCCACGCACGCCGGCTCTTGTACAAACCTGTTGTGCAGAGTTCCGGATAAGCCTCCTCAAATTGGGGCTTATGCCCCTTACTTGACGGCGGGTGGGGCGTCGCCATGATGGCGGGATGGTGGCAGGAATCATTCGTGGCGTGCTCGCTTGGGGCCTCGTGTTCGGAGCCGAGCAAGGTGCCGAACTGATGTGGCCGACTGAATCGCCTTGGATGTGGTGGGGAATTGCCGGCGCTATTGCGGCCCTGTGGATCGGGTTCGAGTGGTTCCGTAGGCGTCGGAAGCTCGGCCCGGAAGTCCGCATCAGCAACACAACGACTTATCGGGAGCAACCTGACGGGTCTCGAATCGTAACGCAAACGACGCTGGCGGAGCGTGTGCGCATCGCCGGTCGGGCCGAGACCACGATGTCCTCCGACCCCCCGACACTGACAATCGACGAGCCAGACGCGGCAAACGCCAAGGGGTCGAAGGAATGACATTTTTAGCGGACGCAATGTCAAGTAAGGAGCTCCCTCAAATTCTCCCGCACTTCTTGATCGTTCAGGACCGGGACCGGAAACTAGCCCGCGCTGCCCAAGGCGCAACGACGGCTGCCACCGCGATGGAACATCACCATGGGACCATCTAGAATCCGGCCTCGCTTCAGGAGAATCGCGCACCGTTTCTGACCATGACGAATGGACTCGGCTAATGAGAATTTCGACTGTCCTCGATTATATCGATTGCGGCGATATTGCGTTGCCCGAATTCCAGCGCGGCTATGTGTGGAACCGCGACCAGGTGCGCGGCCTGTTCGATTCCCTGTACCGCCGGCATCCGGTGGGTGGTCTTCTCGTGTGGGTGACGGAGGCGAGGACCGCAGACCGACGGGGCGATGGCCTGATCGCCGCAGGCAGCGTCAAGCTGCTTCTCGACGGACAGCAGCGCATGACCTCGCTCTATGGGGTGGTACGCGGCGGGGCGCCGAGGTTCTTCGATGGTAATCCGCAAACCTTCACCGGGCTGCGGTTCCATCTGGAAGACGAGACCTTCGCTTTCTACCAGCCGATCAAGATGCGCGACGATCCGCTGTGGATCGACGTTACGGCCTTGATGGTCTCCGGACAAGCCGGACACGAAGCGCTGATCACTTCGCTTGCCGAGCATCCCGACATCGGCACCAGGGCCGTGAAATACTCCGCGCGTATAGCCCGCCTGCTGGGCATTCTGGACATCGACTTGCACGTCGAGGAAGTGACGGGCGCGGAGAAGTCGCTCGACGTGGTCGTCGACATCTTCAACCGTGTCAACAGTGGAGGTACCAAGCTCTCGAAGGGCGATCTGGCGCTTGCGAAGATCTGCGCCGAATGGCCCGAAGCTCGGGGTGAAATGAAGGCGAAACTCGGGGAATGGGCGGACGCCGGCTACAACTTCAACCTTGATTGGCTGTTGCGTTCGGTCAACACGGTTCTGACTGGCGAGGCGAGGTTCACCTATTTGCACGGCAAAGGCGCGCCCGACATCCAGGACGGACTCGCGTGCGCCTCCAGACAGATCGACGCCAGCCTCAACCTGATCGTCGGACGACTCGGCCTCGACCATGACCGGGTGCTGTTCGGGCGCTTCGCCGTGCCGGTGATGGTCCGCTACATGGACCGGCGCACCGGGCCGATGGGCGTCAAGGAGCGCGACAAACTGCTGTTTTGGTTTGCTCAAGCCGGAATGTGGGGCCGCTTTTCCGGCTCGACGGAAAGCTATATCGACCAGGATCTCGCCGCGCTTGAAGGTCCAGAGGGCGGGCTGGATGCATTGGTCGACCAGCTTCGACTGTGGCATGGCGGTCTCCGCGTGGAGGCAGGCCACTTCGACGGCTGGAGCCTCGGTGCGCGGTTCTATCCCGTGCTCTACATGCTGACCCGCATGGGCGAAGCAAAGGACTGGGGGACTGGATTGCCCTTGAAGTCAGATATGCTGGGCAGGATGGCCGGCCTTGAGGTGCACCACATTTTTCCGAAGTCGCGGCTCTATCGATAAGGAGTACGGCCGGGCGGAGGTGAACGCAGTGGCCAATTTCTGCTTCCTGACGAAGGACACGAACCTCGCAATCGCCGACCGGCTGCCAGAGGAGTATTTCGAGGAGGTGGAGAAGGCACATCCGGGGGCACTCGCCTCGCAGTGGATTCCCATGGAACATGGAACGCGCTCTGTGGCGGATCGAGCGCTACCGCGAATTTCTCGCTGCCCGCAGGACGCTGCTGGCGGCGGAAACGAACCGGCGCTTCGCCGAACTTCTGCACGGCGACTCGAAATGGCTCGGAGACGCCGCGCCCGGTATTGCCGAACCCGCCCCAGCATCGCCGGGCGGAATTGCCAGCGAGGCCGAGGAAAGGGAGCTTGAAGCGCTTAACGACTGGCTGGAAACCTACGACCTGCCGCGCGGATACCTGGCCTTCGACTACGCCGATGAAACGACCGGAGCACAGAAGGCAGTGTTCGACCTCGCGTGGCCGGAGGGGTTACAGCCCGGACTGACCGGGCCGGTCGCGGTGCTGCTGAATGAGACGGCGCAGGTTCTCGCGATTGCGAGCTCGGCTGGCTACCGCTGCTTCACTTCAGGCGCGGAATTCCGCGCCTATGTGCAAGCCGAAATCCTGAAGCTCGAAGCCGCCTGAACGCCTGAACGAAGCGCGACCGAACCCCGTGGCCCGATGGCGCGTGTCAGCACGACGTCGGCGGAGGTTCTGGATGTCGTTTCGCTAACCGCGGCGCGATCGAGCTACGATGCCGCGCTGGTTTGCACTATCCCGTGTCCGAGCACTCATCGTCGACCATGTTGCCGGACCTTGACGGCATGGGCGGCATGGCTCTCACGTGAGTCGATCCACTCGTCGATCCGATCCGAGGCCATCCCACCGCACGGCATCCGAGGCGAATGGCCGTCGGGAGCTCGTTGGCGTGAGGTTGTAACGGTCCGCGCAAGTGGCGCCCTTGAAG
>CBDCAO010000006.1:0-26762 GCA_965213935.1 Thalassobaculaceae bacterium
AAACTCCGTGCCATTTCCCGCATCGCGGTTATAGGTCCGGTCCTTGACATTCAAGGGTCATCCTGTCTGCTTCTTTCACCTTCCGGTCTTTCACCACTGAACTTTCCCGGATTGCCGCCGTCTCTACCCCGGAGAACCCAATGCGTGCTCCTCAGTTCTTCCGCATCGGCACTGGCCATCAGGCTGAAGCGAGGCCCTTGGCATTCTCGAATGTCCCACAAATCAGCTTCATGTGGGGCGCTGTTTCGAGGCTTCATACAATCGTTCGCTTTCGCTACGGCCCTCCGGTTTGCTCGCCACCCTGGCTGACCGGACCAGCACAGCTCTGTGTCTCCACCGGCCCACGGTGACTTCCTACATCCCTGCTCGCTGGCCTCGGGTCACCCCGAGACCAGTGGGATATGCTACGGCACCATACTGAGAACTGTGCCGGCGGGACTTTCACCCGCAAGTTCAGCAGCTAGACTCGCTGCACCGCCACATCGGGCGCAGAAAGGACGGCGAGGAACCGGAACGTCATGTGTTGACCGCCACGTTGGCGGTGCCCGGAGCGCCGTCGGCGAAGACGGTAATCGGCGCGACGGTACGCCCGTCGCCACTGGCGAGCGCCTCGAAGGCGCGGCGGTGCTCCCCGGTGATGCCGGTGGTCATGGACCGGTCCCTCCGGTTGTCCGGCCGCGGCGGTCCTGTCCCGGACTTACCCGCTTCGCCCCGCATCCCGCCGGTCTCGACCTCCGGCCAGGGCGCGGCGGAGCCGGGCAAAGCGGACAGATCGGGCCGCTCAGGCAGGATGGTGAACGCGCGGGGCCGGAGTGGGTCGGGTGGTGCCCTGACAATCACCCAGGCGTGTACTATATACGACACATGACACTCTTTGGCCCCACCACCCGCGCGATCCGCGAACGGCTGTACGAGGAAGACCGGCGCTATTCGGTGCGCCAGGTCGCAGGGCGCGTGGGTATCGAGCCGACATACCTGAGCAAGATCGAGCGCGGCGAGGTGTCGCCGCCCTCGGAGGTAACGACGGTGCGGCTTGCGAAGGAACTGGGTCAGGACCCGGACGTCATGCTGGCGCTCGCGGGCAAGGTGTCCGCCGACCTGCAGGCCATTATCCGCAAGCGTCCGCGCCTGTTCGCGGACCTGATCCGCCAGCTGAAGGAGGCGCCCGACGAAGCGGTGCTGCGGGTGGTGCGCGAAGTGCGCGACGGCGATTGGTAAGGAGGAACGTCAATGATCGTACTTGAAGACAACCATAAAGAAAGGTTGGTTGACCTCTCTTCCTGCCAGGACTTTCACCCGGCTGCATTCCACCAGTTGGCCTGGCGCACCAACCTTTCCCTATAAGATTGCATGGATTCCCCGGACAAGGGTGGCGAGACCGGTGAGCGAGAGCAGAGCGAGGGCAGCATCGCGGTAGTACCGGTGCCCGCCGGAGGCAAAGAAGCGAATGCCGAACCAGCTGGCAGCCAGGTAGGCCGGCACCAGCACCAGGCTGATCAGCACCACTTCCCTGGTGTAGAGACCGTGCCAGGCGAGCGGCGGAATGCCACAGAGGTTGAGCGCGGCAACCACCCCGATCACGTTGGCGCGCTGGCGCTCGGCATCACCGGCGCGCGCGAGCGCCACCACGACCGCCGGCGGTCCGCCGATACCGCCGCCACCCTGAATTGCGCCCGCGACCGCACCCATGCCGACCAGCACACCCGACCCGGGTGAACGCGACAGGTGCCAGCCCCGGTACATCAGCGCCACCATCACCAGGACCGCAGTCGCGATCGCGATCTTCATCACCTCGCCGTCGACACTGACCAGGACCCAGGTCCCCAGCGGTGCAGCGATGAAGCTCGAACACGCGAACGGCAGCACGAAGGACCGCTCGGCTTGCCGGACCGCGGCCGGGAGCAGCTGGACCATGACCGGAACCCCGCTCAGACTCGCGACGGCCACCGCCGCGGCGGGACTGATCACGTGGCTCAGCACCAGCACCATGATCATCGAAGCGCCGAACCCGACAAACCCGCGCATGAACCCGGCCACCACCATGGCGGCCAGCATCACCGTGACGGTCAGTGGATCGGCAAAGCCTGAAAATGTCCCGAAGAGGCCGGGCATGCGCGGGGCTAGTGGCTCCGCTCCGCCAGGCCCCTCACCGGCTCGCCCCTGATGGTGATGCGGTGCATGACGCGGCGCTGGCCGTAGTAGTCGTTCAGCGCCGAGTGCAACACCGAGCGATTGTCCCAGATGCCCAGCGTCCCGGGCTCCCACCGGATCCGGCAAGTCAGTTCCGGCCGGGTTGCATGCCGCATCAGCCAGGCCAGAAGCGGCCGGCTCTCCTCCTCGCTCATGCCGTCAAACCGCCGGGTGCTGCGCTCGTCACTCACGTAGAGCGCCGGCCTGCCGGTTTCGGGATGGAGGCGCACCAGGGGGTGGACCGCTTCCTGGGTTGGCGTCTCGCGGTCAGCGATGCGCGCCGCCATCCCGGCGGATCGCGGCACCTTCTTGTCATAGCTGTTGCAGGTGCGAAGCCGCGCCGCCATCCGCTGCATGCCCGGCGACAGCCTGTCGTAGGCTCCGGTCAGGCTGGCAAACATCGTGTCCCCGCCTGCGGCGGGTGTTTCGCGGGCGAACAGCATGGTGAAGTTTGCCGGCCGGGGCGTGAAGATCTGGTCGGTGTGCCAGTGGTCCGCGAAACCCGTGGGGTCGTCGGCTTCCCGGATGATCTCGATGATCTCCGGAAACTCGTCGAGACCGCGCAGATACGGATGCAGATGCACCTCGCCCCATTGCCGGGCAAAGTCGAGGTAGCCTTCGGGTGAAAGGTCCTGGTCGCGGAAACAGATGACGCCGTACCTGAGAAGGGCCGAGCGGACATCCGCCATGCCCTCCCCGTCGAGCCCGGCCACGTCGATGCCGTGAATTTCCGCACCGAGTGCGCCGGCAATCGGCACGATTTCGAACGACATGGCTTGCACTCCCGACCTGATCCAGGGCCCCTCAGTCTAGGCAGGAATTGCCGGTACGGCCACGGTCGCCGAGCGGCCGGATCTCATGCCTTCCAGGACAGGCGACCCCGGTCGGGCTCAAGCGGAGCGTGCGCCGGGTGGGTATCGTGGCTCTCGTTGACCTCGATGCTGCAGAAGTCCGCCCGAGTGCGAGCGAAGACCTCCCGGCGGATCGGGTACCAGAAGCTCGGAGGATCGAAACACCCGCCCGAAATTCCCTGCAGCGAGGCCCAGGGCTCGGCGTCAATGGTCCAGTAGACACCGGTGCCACAGCTCGAACAGCGTTCGATCAGCCAGGTGTTGCCACTTTCGGACCGGAAGGAAAACTCCTGCAGATCCCCGGAAAGCCGGGTCACCTGGTCGAGCGGAACATACACCGAAACTCCGAACGCGCTGCCGGTGCGAAGCTGGCAGTAGCGGCAGTGACAAATGGCAGCCCGTTCCGGCTCGCCCTCGACGCGGAACCGCACCTCGCCGCACAGGCACCCGCCCTCATGCGTCTGCATCGCGTCCTCTCCCGGCGGCATGACCTGGTGGGCCCGGAGGGACTCGAACCCCCGACAACGCCGTTATGAGCGGCGCGTTCTAACCAGCTGAACTACAGGCCCACTTGTCCTACTTATGGGCACCGCAGCGGACGGCGTCAACCGCACTCCGGCGCTCGTCGCCAGGGAGGTGCCGGCAGTTTCAGGCATGGCGCCAACAGCATCCGCGTGGACCGGATCAATCGCAGCGCCCGGGCCGGCATCGGGGATTGCAGCGGGACTGTGGTGCGCAAGCAGAATGCGATCCGGGCAGGGATCCCGCGGCTGTCGCCCGATTGCTCGAGAACAGGTTCCGGCCTGTCCCGGACGCAGAGGTCTGGTGACCGGCGCGGGAACGGAGTTCAGGACGGCACGGCCGATTGGTGCACGAAATTCGGTGAGTGGAGGGGCCGACGCGGTGCGCCGGGCACCACGGACAGTCGCATGGGTACCGGCTGACTCCCGTCCCCTTGCGGTGGCGGGAAGTCAGCCCGGTCAGTCCGCCGCTTTTTCGGGCCGCTTCAGGAGGTTGCGCAGAAACAGCGGTGCAACGAAGCCGGCAATGGCGGCGATCCAGAGACCGACGGCGATGCCCGACGAGAACAGGTAGGTCCAGTCGCCATCGGAGATCACCATGGCGCGGCGCAGGCTGTCCTCCATGTTGTTGCCAAGCAGAATGCCCAGGATGATCGGGACGGTGGGGACATCGAGCTTGCGGAGCACGTAGCCGAGGATGCCGAAGACAATCATCAGGATCAGGTCGAATCCGCTGCCCGAAAGCGAATAGATGCCGGAAAAGGAAATCATGGTAATCCCGGGAAGCAGCAGCCAGGGCGGCACCGACAGGATGTGGACAAACAGCCGGACCATGGGCACGTTCATGATCAGCAGGACAAAGTTGGAAATCAGCAGAGCGGCAATCAGCCCCCAGACGACCTCCGGTCGTTCGTCGAACAGCAGCGGTCCCGGCGTGATGTCGAGTGTCAGCAACAGGGCCAGCAGGACGGCGGTTGTGCCCGATCCGGGAACTCCCAGCGTCAGCATCGGGACCAGCGCTCCGCCGGCGGCCGCGTTGTTGCCGGCCTCTGGCGCCGCAACGCCCCTCGGATTGCCGGTGCCGAAGGTCTCCTTGTCATGGCGCGCCACTGCCTTCTCCCCCATGTAGGCGAGAAAGCTGCCCAGGGATGCGCCCGCTCCCGGCAGTATACCGGCGACAAAACCGATGGCGGTTGCCCGGAGCATCGCGCCGAAGCTGGCGACGATGTCCCGGACCGGAATGGTGAGACGGCCGAGTGACGTGCCGATTGCCGAGCCGCGGCCGTGACCCTCGATGAAGATGAAGACCTCCGCCACCGCGAACAGACCGACGATCGCCACCAGGAAATCGACCCCGTCCATGAGATGGATCGCGCCGAATGTCAGACGGGGAATTCCGGTCTGGTTGTCGAGGCCGATCATTGCGATCGCAAGGCCGAGTGCCGCCGCGAAGACCGCCTTGGCCTGGTTGCGCGAGGTCAGGCCGCCAAGCGTACAGAAGGCAAGCAGATAAAGCGCAAAGTACTCGGCAGGCCCGAAGAGATAGGCGACCCGGGCCAGCAAGGGCGCCATAAGCATGAGACCGATGGTCGCGAGGAAAGCGCCGACAAAGGAGGCGACCCCGGACAATACGAGAGCGTCGGCAGCCCTCCCCTGCCTTGCCATGGGATAGCCGTCCAGTGTTGTCATCAGCGCGGGCTCGTCGCCCGGAATGTTCAGCAGAATGGATGAAATCCGTCCGCCGTACATGGCGCCGTAGTAGACCGCGGTCATCAGGACCAGGGCCTGGGTCGCGTCGAGTCCCAGCGAGAAGGCGAGCGGTATGAGGATTGCGACGCCATTCGAAGGTCCCAAACCCGGAAGCGAGCCGATGACGGTTCCCAGGAAGCAGCCGCCCACCGCCAGCACCAGCGTGGTCGGGGTGAGCGCGACGGCAAAGCCCTGCGTCAGGTTGGCGATGATATCCATTCCGGTGCCCTTATCCGGTCAGAACCCTGCCGAAGGGTGCCAGTCCGAGGCCGAGCCCGTATTTCAGAACAGCGAAGAGACCGAGCGAAAGGCTGACACCGGCGAACGCTGCACGGGCGAGGTCCGGGCGGATCAGCCAGGCCAGAATTGCCGAAGCGAGTGCCGCGGGAAGCAGGAAGCCGACGGGTCTCAGGGTGACGGCAAACGCGACGAGCACGACCAGGGTTACCGCAATCCGGACCACGGCCGGTGGTCCGGGCCATTCCGGATCGGGATCGGGACGCAGCAGCATTGCGAGCCCGCAGAGCAGCCCGACCCCGCCAATCATGTACGGAAAGGTCCTGGACCCGACAGGGTCGGACAGGAATCCGACCCTGATCTGGGCTGCACTCACGATGTAACCGAGTGCCGCGAGAGTGACGACGAGACCGAAGACCCGGTCGCCACGCACTACTCGATGACTCCGATCTCACGCGAAAGCTGTTCGATTTCACCGACGACCTTGTTGACGTAGTCCTGGAAGTCCGGACCGACCTTGGTGAAGGGGGCAAGACCGTTGGCCTTCATCGCGGCAGCCCATTCAGCGGAGGCCGCAACCGTGGCCAGGGCGTCGGACCATTTCCGGTAGTCGTCCTCGGAAATGCCCCTGGGCACGTAGAGACCGCGCCAGTTGACGGCCACCACGTCAATGCCCTGCTCCCGTGCCGTCGCGATGTGTTCGAATCCAGGAACCCGCTCCTCGGTCATCACCGCAAGGACACGGACATCGTCTGCCTTCAGGAAACCGACGACCTCGGAGATGTCCCCGGTCATTGCCTGGGTATGGCCGCCGATCGTCTGCGTCAGCGCATCGGCGCCGCCGTCGAGTCCGATGTACTTGACCTTGCGTATGTCGGTGAAACCGGCACGCCCGAGAGCCATCAGGACCTTGAGGTGATCGAAACCGCCGACGGCGGAGCCACCGGCAAAGGTCACCGAGCCGGGATCCGCCTTGACCGAGTCGATCAGGTCGGTCAGCGACTGGTGCGGTGAATCCTTGGCAACCACGATCACGCCCGGATCCGCGCCGATTGCCCCGAGAAACCGCACCTGGTCCGCCTTGAGACCGCCGTAGGCGTCCTGAGCAAGCCGGGTTGCGGTCGCCGAAGACGCGGCAACGATGAGGTCCGCATCCTCGTTGCGTTCGTTCACCACATGGTTGAACGCGAGTCCGCCGCCGCCACCGGCCATGTTGGTGACCTGTACCGGTTTGTCGACAACACCGATGTCATGCATGATCTTGCCGATGGTCCGACAGGTGAAGTCCCAGCCACCTCCGGGATTGGCCGGAGCGATGCACTCGGCAGCCGAAACGGTTCCGGTCAGCCCGAGTCCAAGCAGGGCGCCGACGGCATACCCCGCGATCGAGTTCTTGCGCATTTTGTCGTGTCCTTTCTTGCGGAACGGTGATTGTCGGTGAAACGACCTGTGCTGGCTGCGTTCGGAACGACAGCGCAGGGAAGCCGTCTTTTCACGTCTTGTACTGCAAGATTCGATCGCATTCAACCGGTTACAATTACTATAATAATTAAATAAATGCGCAGGAATTCATGATATCGAATATGACACTACAATATCGCACGGGCGTACTATAAAGGAACATGGTATCGCAGGTTCGCCAGTCTGGACTGTTCCCGCTCTTCGAACCGGGTTCGACACCCTGGACGACGGGCCCGTATCCGGCGAGGGCCACCATCAAGCCGCCGATACCCGACCCGGGCCCGGCGCGAACGTCCAGTCCCGGTTTCTTTCAGGAGCCCCGGTGCCGGTGCCTGCGGAAACGGGTGGGCGACCTTCGGGAGGTGCTCAACGCGATCCAGTTCCTGTTGGGTACGGGGTGTCAGTGGCGCGCCCTTCCTCCTTGTTTTCCGCCGTTTGCGACGGTTCAGAACTCTTTCTGCGGGTGGCGTGACGACGGGACCCTGGAGCGCATGCTGGATGCGCTTCGTGCATGTGCGCGGGCTCAGGCGGGGCGTGCTGTGGACCCGACGGCGGCGGCAGAAGAGGTGCGATCAACGCCCGCTCCGCGTCCGTCACATCCGTTTCAAATCGCTCCACAGGACGCTTATACTCCTCGCGAGGGGTCTTGCTCCAAGACATGTGAACCTCCCCGGATGGTGTGGTAACTGAACGGGAGGATCACACTTGGGCAGACCACTCACATTTCAGGTCAAGCTCTGAGAAAGGTCGGTCGTGCGCCCTTGCCTCGATATCTCAACGGACAGCCTGCGGGAAGCCCGGTCCTGGCCCTTTGTCGAGGCGCGGCGCATCCTTGAGCGGATCGAGCGCGACGGTGCAGGCGAACCGGACGGCGACATTGTGCTCGAAACCGGGTACGGCCCGTCCGGACTGCCGCACATCGGCACATTCGGCGAAGTGTTTCGGACCACGCTCATCCTGCGCGTGCTTGAGCGCATGACCGATCGCCGGTGCAGGCTGATCGCGTTCTCCGACGACATGGATGGCCTGCGCAAGGTGCCGGACAACATTCCCAACCGGGACCTGGTAGAGGAACACCTGAACAAGCCGCTGACCCGGGTTCCCGACCCGTTCGGAACCCACGAGAGCTTCGGCGCACACAACAACGCGCGCCTGATGAGCTTCCTCGACAGCTTCGGATTCAGCTACGAGTTCCTCAGTTCGACCGAGTGCTACCACGCCGGACGGTTCGACGGCGCGCTGCTGCGCGTGCTTGCGCACTACGACGAGATCATGGCGGTGATGCTGCCGACGCTGGGCGAGGAGCGCCGTCAGAGCTACAGCCCGTTCCTGCCGGTCTGTCCGCGCACCGGGCACGTGCTGCAGGTCCCGGTCATCGGACGCGATGTCGATGCCGGAACCGTGACCTACACCGATCCGCAGACCGGAGCGCAGGTCGAGACCCCGGTCACCGGCGGGCGCTGCAAGCTGCAGTGGAAGGTGGACTGGGCAATGCGCTGGCATGCGCTCGGAGTCCACTACGAGATGTCGGGCAAGGACCTGATCGACAGTGTCCGGGATTCCGGCAGGATCTGCCGGATCCTCGGGTCTTCGCCACCGGAATCCCTGAGCTACGAACTGTTCCTCGACGAGGAAGGCCGGAAGATCTCGAAGTCGAAGGGCAACGGCATATCCGTGGAGGACTGGCTGAAATACGGACCGCCGGAAAGCCTGGCGCTGTTCATGTTCCAGCAGCCCCGCCGCGCAAAGCGCCTGTTCTTCGACGTGATCCCGAAGAACACGGACGATTACATCAGCCTTCGCGCCCGGCTCGCGGACCAGGTGCCCGGCCAGGCGGTGGACAACCCGGTCTGGCACATCCACACCGGAGACCCGCCTGCCGATCCGGTGCCGCTCGGCTTCGGCCTTCTGCTCAACCTGGCAAGCGTGTGCCACGCGGAGGACAAGGACCTGCTGTGGGGGTACATCACCCGCTACGCGCCCGGCACCTCACCCGAGACACACCGCTTTCTGGACCAGCTCGCCGGCCACGCCGTGGCCTACTACCAGGATTTCGTTCGCCCCACGAAGTCATACCGCGCCCCGGATGACCGCGAACGCGCGGCGTTCGCCGATCTCGCCGGGGAGCTCGAGGTCCTGGCGGACGAATGCACCGGGCAGGAGATCCAGGGGGTGGTCTACGAAGTCGGCAAGCGGCACGGCTTCGACCCGCTCAGGAGCTGGTTCCAGGCACTCTACCAGGTGCTTCTCGGCCAGGATCAGGGGCCGCGGTTCGGGTCCTTTGTCGCCCTCTACGGGATCCGCGAGACAGTGGCGCTGATCAAGAAGTCACTCGAGCGCGACGCCGTGTGAGAACAGTCGGTCAGGCAACGCCGAGCTTCTCGGCAACGAAGTCCAGCCGGTCCTGGCCCCAAAACAGTTCACCGCCAATCAGCCAGGACGGGGCGCCGAACACGCCTCGCTCGATCGCCTCGCGGGTATCGGCCGCGAACCGGTCGGCAATGTCTCCGCTTCCGGCCGCCTCCATGATCGCTGCCGCCGGCAGGCCGCAGGCCTCACACACCGAGGCGACGATATCCGGATCGTCGATGTTGCGGTCATCCTCCCACAGGGCGGCAAGCAGGGCAGAGGACAGACCGAGCGCGTCGTGCCCGGCTTCGCGTGCCGCGACGATCGCGAGCGCGGCCGTCGGGCGCGTTGCTGGAAAGTTCACCGGCTGCAGGTGCATCGGTGCGTTGCGCCGCCGTTTCCACCGGGCCAGCTCCTGCAACCGGTAGGCCTGACGTTCCGGCGAGCGCTTGGGCAACGGAAGGCCGCCGGTTGCCGGAAAGATGGTGCCGAAATCCACGGCGTAGACCGTGACGTCGGCGCCGACCTGCGCCGCCATCCCGGAGAACAGCTTGCTGCCCAGGTAGGACCACGGGCTCGACGGGGTCATGTAGTACGAAACACTGGTCATGGACCGTTTCTCCAGATGCGGGACTGCCGCCCTCACTCCAGCATGTCGGCGACATGCTCGGCAATGGCCAGGGAACTGGTCATTCCTGGCGACTCGATCGCAAACAGGTTGACCAGGCCCGGCACGCCGTGATCACCGGGTCCCTGGATGACATAGTCGGCGGCCGGTTCGCCTGGCGCCTGGACCTTGGGGCGAATCCCGGCATAGCCGGGCTGCAGTGCGCCATCGGGCAGTCCCGGCCAGTACTTGCGCACCGCGGCGTAGAACCCGTCCGAACGCCCCGGATCCACATCGTAGTCGATGCGCTCGATCCACTCGACATCCGGCCCGAACCGCGCCTGCCCCGCGAGATCGAGGGTGAGATGAACGCCCAGCCCCGCCTGCTCGGGCGCCGGGTAGATCAGGGAGGAAAACGGCGCCCGGCACCCCGACAACGAGTAGTAGTTGCCCTTGCAGTAGTATGATGGCGGCACCTGTTCCTCCGGGAAACCCTCGAGACGCCGGGCCAGATCCTGGGCGTACAGGCCGGCGGAATTGACCACCAGGCGCGCCTGCAGCGCAATCGCCCCGTCTCCGCCGACCTCGAGCGTGACGCCGTCGTCCGACAGCCGACCGCACTCCACCGGAGCGTGGAATGCCACCACGGCGCCACAGTCCTCGGCATCGCCCTGCAGTCCCAGCATGTAGGAATGGCTGTCGGCAACACCCGTGGACGGCGACCACAGGGCCGCGACACAGGCAAGCTCCGGCTCCCGGCCCCGCGCCTCGCCGGCCGACAGCATCTCGAGGTTGGTCACCCCGTTCCGCGCCGCCGTCGCACGCAGCCGTTCGAGTGCGGGAACCTGGTCATCAGACGTCGCCACGATCAGCTTTCCGAGTCGGCTGTGCGGAATGCCTCGCTCGTCCATGTACCGGTACATCATCCTGCGGCCGGCGACGCACATGCGCGCCTTGAGGCTTCCGGGCGGATAGTAGATGCCGGCGTGGATCACCTCGGAGTGGCGTGAGCTGGTCCCGGTACCGATGGCCTCGGCCTGCTCGAGCACGATGACATCGCGCCCGCGAAGCGCCAGCGCACGCGCACAGGCAAGACCCACCACACCGGCCCCGATCACCACGCAGTCGACATGTTCAGCCACATCCGGCTCCCGTTGTCGCAACCTGGGCCGGATTACCCCGAAGCCCGGCGACGGGGCAAGGACGCGGTCTTGACAGGTGCTGCCCGGACGGACTGTTCTCCGTGCACACGGGATGCGGGAGACCAGGACCGATGGCTGCAGATCCGGTACCGGCCGTTGCCGAGTCGGAGGCGACCGGCGAAATCGCGGAGATCTACGGCGACATCCGCTCCGCTCTCGGCATCGGGGTGGTCAATCTCATCTGGCGGCACCTTGCGACCATCGACGGCGCCCTGCCCTGGGCCTGGCAGGCGGTGCGCCCCCTGTACGCGGGCGGTGCCGCGGCCGCGGCCGGCAACGCACTGCTTGGCGACCTCGAACTGCCGGACCTGCCGCCCTGGCCGGCCAGTGCCCTGCAGGCGGCCGGTGTGGACGAGCGCGACCTTCCGACGGTGCGGGCAATCCTCGACAGCTACAACCGGGGCAACGCGACCAACCTGGTGGCGCTCTCGACCCTGGTTGCGGGATCGGCAGAGACACCTCCAACAGGAGGGGCGTCGCCACTGCAGCCGATCCTGCCACCGGGAACCATCGCCACTCCGATTCCGCCCCTGCCTGCGCTGGACGCCCTTGCCCCCGCAACCCGGGAACTGGTGATGGAACTGAGCGGTCTCGCCGCCGGGCCGCAGGACCGGATCGTGCCCAGCCTCTACCGGCACCTCGCCGACTGGCCGGGCTACCTCGCCCTTGCCTGGGCGGCGCTGGCGCCGCTTGACCGCGCGGGCCGACTGAGGACGATGGGTGACAGGGCCCTCGGGCAGGCCGCCTGGCGTGCCCGCAGATTGGGCCCGGCGGCGGCGGAGCGACCGCAGAACGATGCGGCGATCGGTGCCGCGATCGAGGAATTCCGCAGGTCGGCCATCAGCCGCATGGTTCCGATCGCCATGATCCTGCGCTGCCTGACACGCTGAGGGCCCGGTCGGGCGGAGAGGATGTCATGACGGTACTGAGCGAGATCACCGAGGCCGAGGCGACAGGCGAGATCGCGGCGATCTACGGGGAGGTCAGACGCACCTACGCGGCGCCCTATGTCTCATCGCTGCTGCGTCACCTGGCAACCCGGCCGGGGCTGCTCGAGTGGATCTGGCAGGCGATGCGTCCCGCCTTCACCTCCGGCGCCCTCCAGCACGCCGGCTGGTCCCGGGTCGATGTCTCGGGCCTGCCGTCCCTGCCGCCACTCTCGGCCGGCGAACTCGCCGGTCTCGGCGTGTCACGGTCCGATATCGCGATCATCGACACCGTCTGCCGAACCTTCACCCGGGTCAGCCCCGTCAACCTGGTGCTCGCGGGGTGTATCGCCAGACTGGTGACAGGACAGCTGGACCTGTGCGCAACCGCGCCCAGGCCGGCGGACCGCGCGCTGCCCGCAGCCCTGCCGCAACTGCCGGGCATGGTGCCGTGGGAGGAGTGTGACGCCGGCCTGCGTGCGACGCTCGCTGTCTTCCAGACCGACCTTGCCGGAGAGGCGTTCGTCCCTGGCCTCTACAGGATCCTGGCGCGGTGGCCCGGCTATCTCGCTCGCGTGGCCGACGGCCTCGGGCCAATGCTGCGCGATCCCGCAGTGTGTAGCGAATGCGAACGCGTCGCCGACCGGATCGTTGACGCGGCCCCGGAGATCCTCGCCGGGCTCAAGCCCCCGGCGTCGCCCCCGCCGCTTGACGAGCACGGCGTCAAGCTGGTGCTCGACGCACTCGCGACCTACCGGGGAACCAGCCCGCAGATGGCCGGGTTCGGAACCCTCCTGCTCGACGCCCTGCCACAGCACTGACCGCGAAGCACAGGAGATCGTTATGAAGATCACCGGACTGCGGACCCGCCCGCTCGAGGTCCCGTTCCCGGAACCGATCGCCACCTCGATCCACCGGATCGACGGGGCGGCCGTCCTGGCGGTGTGGCTCGAGACCGATGCCGGCATCACCGGCGAGAGCTACCTGTGGACGATCGGTGCCCACAGGTTGCCGGTGCTCGATGCGATGGTCCACTCGCTGTTCGGCACCGTGCGGGGGCATGATGCCCGCGATACCGAGGCGCTCGGCACCAAGATATGGCGCGAGATCAACTTTCTCGGCCACAAGGGCGTCACCATCTTCGCGATGTCCGCGCTTGACTGGGCATGCTGGGACATCAGGGGCAAGGCGGCGGAAATGTCGGTCTCCCGCCTGCTCGGCCGGGCGCGCGACCGGGTTCCCGCCTACGCCAGTGGCGGACTGTGGGCCTCGCGCGACATCCCGGCACTCGAGCGCGAAGCGGGTGAACTGGTCGCCCGCGGATTCCGTGCGGTGAAGATGCGGGTCGGTCTGCCCGATATCGGCGAGGACCTGGAACGTGTCGCGGCGGTCCGCAATGCCATCGGGTCCGGCGTCTGCCTGATGGCCGATGCCAACCAGGGCCTGGACGTCCATCACGCGGTCCGGCTCGGCCGGGGACTCGACCGGTTGGACCTGGCCTGGTTCGAGGAGCCGTTACAGGCTTACGACCTCGAGGGTTCCGCCCGGGTCGCCGCGGAGATCGACACCCCGGTCGCGAGCGGGGAGACCGAGTACACGCGATACGGGTTCCAGGACATGATCGATCGCGGCTCGGCCGACATCCTCATGCCCGACCTGGAACGGGTCGGCGGGGTATCGGAGTGGCTGAAGGTCGCCCACATGGCCGCGGCCCGGGACATTCCCGTCAGCCCGCACCTGTTCACCGAACACTGCCTGCAGCTGTGCGGCGCGGTGGCCAACGTCAGCTGGGCCGAACACATGCCCTGGTTCGAGCCGCTGTTCCGCGAGCAGGTCGAGTTCGTCGACGGCGACCTGCTGGTCCCCGACCGGCCCGGGATGGGATTCTCCTTCGATCCGGACGCGATAGACCGGTTCGCGCTGACCCCCGAACGGCGCGCCTGACCGGACAGGTGACCGGTCGCGCGGCCATGGTGCAGTTGCGAAGGAGTCGTCGTCGGAATATGCTCGAATTCCGGCTCCGGGAACCCTGAATAACGGTTTCGGAAACGGCGATGACGGCACCCTCCCTGCCCGGACGCAGCCGCATGCAGCCGGATCATCACGGAGAACAGCACGTGCTGCACCCCACCGCACACGAAGGTCCGACAGGTCCGCGGGCAACGGTGATCCTGGTCGGCAACGAAAAGGGCGGCACCGGCAAGTCCACGGTGGCGATGCATATCGTGGTCGGACTGCTGCGCAGCGGTTTCGAGGTCGGCTCGATCGATCTTGATTCCAGGCAGGCCACCTTGTCCCGGCACATCGCCAACCGGCGCGCGATGAAGGAACGCGACGGCGCCGACCTGCCGATGCCCCGACACGTCACCTTCACGGCCAGCGACCACGTCTCGCGCGACGAGGCCGAAAGGGCCGACATCGAGGCGTTCGATACCCTGCTGTCCGAGCTCGCGGATACGGTCGATTTCATCGTGATCGATACTCCGGGAGCGGACACCCCGGTGACCCGGTACGCACTGTCGCGTGCCGACAAGCTGATCACGCCGATCAACGACAGTTTCGTCGACCTCGACCTGCTGATGGAGGTCTCGGGGTCCACGCACGAGACCGGGCGGATCAGTCTGTTTGCCGAACAGGTCTGGGAGCAGCGCAAGCAGCGCGCCGCACGCGACGGCGGATCGATCGACTGGCTCGTGATGCGCAACCGGCTCTCCAGCCTGAACGCGCGAAACAAGGTCTTGATGTTCGAGGCGGTCCAGGGGCTGGCCCTCCGCATCGGGTTCAGGGTCGTGCCCGGGTTTGCCGAACGGGTGATCTTTCGCGAACTGTTTCCGCGTGGCCTTACCATCCTCGACATGTTCGAGACAGGGGGGACCGGCCCGCCGACGACCAGCCAGATCGCGGCACGCCAGGAGGTCCGCACCCTCATCATGGCGCTCGGTCTCCCGCACCCGGGTGCTGCCCGGCAGAAGGTGGCATGACTCGGATGCGACGATGAGCGGCAAGGACGACACCCGCAAGTCGGGGCCCCTGCAGGAACAGGGTGGCCGCGCCGATGTCGACGCGTTCATCGACGCCGCGTCCCGTTCGCCACGCCGCGATGTTGACGCGTTTCTCGGCAGGGTTCAGTCGATGACACCCGCTGCCCCGACCGGCAGGCCCGGCCGGCTGATCTTTGCAATGGACGCGACAGCGAGCCGGGAACCGAGCTGGGACCGCGCCTGTCACCTGCAGGCAGAAATGTTCACCGAGACCTCTGGTCTCGGCGGGCTCGAGATCCAGCTCGCCTACTACCGCGGCTTCGGCGAGTTCCGCACCACGGACTGGCTTGCCGATTCACAGAAACTGCTGCACGAGATGGTCCGGGTCCGGTGCCTGGGCGGCATGACCCAGATCGGCAAGCTGCTCGCACACGCGGCCGCGGAGACGCGGCGCGAGAAGGTGCAGGCGGTCGTCTTTGTCGGCGACTCCTTCGAGGAGGACATCGATGTCGTCTGCCACAATGCCGGCGAACTCGGCGTGCTCGGTGTACCGGTGTTCTGCTTCCACGAAGGCGGCGATCCTCTGGCCCGGCGCGGGTTCGAGCAGATCGCCCGGTTGACCAGGGGAGCCTACTGTCCCTTCGACGGTTCCAGTGCGCGTCAGCTGCGCGAGCTGCTCGGCGCGGTCGCGGTCTATGCCGCCGGGGGCCGCAAGGCACTGGAATCCTATTCCCGCCGGACCGGCGGTGAAGCGCTGCGCCTGACCCATCGCATTACCCGGTGAGTGAGCGCGTATGCTGTACCTGCTCGTGCTCGGTGTCTTCCTGTTCGTCGGGCTCGGCCTGATCGGCTACTGGCTTCTCAACGCCGATCCCGCCCGCATCCGCCGCAGCCTGAAATGGGTCCTGCTGGCGCTGGCGGCAAGCGCGATCGCCGCCGTCGCCGTTCGCGGCAACACCCATTTTCTGTGGTCGGCACTGCTGCTCGGCCTGCCGTTCCTCCTGCGCGCCCGGGCAGTGAGGAAGCAGATGCGCAATGCCCAGCGGACTGCCGCCGGCCCCAGTCCCGGCCACAGCTCGACCGTGCGCACGGACTGGCTGGAAATGACGCTCGACCACGACACGGGCGAGTTTGCCGGAACCGTGACCAGGGGCGAACACCAGGGTGCGACGCTCGAGTCGATGTCGCTCGCGCAGCTGCTCGACCTGCTGGGCGAGTGCCGCGAAGACCAGGAATCGGTGCGCCTGCTCCAGACATATCTCGACCGGGTCCACGGCGATGCCTGGCGCGAGAGCGCGCACGCCGGCCCCGGAGGCCCGGCAGCGGACGGCGACCGGATGACACGGGAGCAGGCACTGCACATTCTCGGACTCGAGGCGAACGCCGGCGCCGAGGAGGTCCGCGAGGCGCACCGGCGCCTGATGCTCGCCAACCATCCGGACCGGGGCGGATCCACCTATCTCGCCTCGCAGATCAACCGGGCGAAGGAGACACTGCTGGGAGCGTCGTGACCGGGCCTCCGGCTTGGCGCGACCGCGGCGTTATGGCATTACCCGCTCACGCGGCGCGATCCCCGCATCGTCACCACGTCCTTACCGGAGCAGCCGATGCCCGTCCCGGTTCGCAAGGCCATCCTGCCGGTCGGCGGGCTCGGCACCCGGTTCCTGCCGGCAACGAAGTCCCTGCCCAAGGAAATGTTCCCGGTGGTCGACAAGCCGCTGATCCAGTACGCGTTCGAGGAGGGCCGCGCCGCGGGCATCGAACAGTTCATCGTTGTGACCGGACGCGGCAAGCAGGCGATCGAGGACCATTTCGACCACGCGGTCGAGTTGCAGGACACCCTGGCCAGGCGCAGGCAGGCCACGGCGCTGCAGCTGGTCAGGGACAGCGTCCCCGTCCCCGGACAGGTCTGCTACACGCGCCAGCAGGATCCGCTCGGACTTGGTCACGCGGTCTGGTGCGCCCGTCACTTCATCGGCGACGAGCCGGTCGCCATCATCCTGCCCGACGATTTGATCATCGGCGAACCCGGTTGCCTCGCCCAGATGGTCGAGGCCTACCGGGAAACTGGCGGAACCATGATCGCCGCAATGGAAGTCCCCGCCGAACAGGTCTCGAGCTACGGCATCATCACGCCCGGCCGGATGTGCGACAGACTGGTGGAGGTCCGCGGACTGGTGGAGAAACCGGCCGCCGGCACGGCGCCGTCCCGGCTTGCGGTGATCGGCCGCTACATCGTGCAGGCATCGCTGCTCGGACGCCTGGAAGGACAGCAACCCGGGACGGGCGGCGAGATCCAGCTCACCGACGCGCTGGCGCGCGAGATCGGCACCGGGCCGTTCAATGCCCTGCTGTTCGAGGGCACGCGGTTCGATTGCGGGGACAGGGCCGGCTGGCTCGAGGCCAATATCGCCTGCGCGCTGCAGCGCGCGGACATGCGGCCCGCGGTCTCGGCCCTGCTCGCATCCTACGGTTGAACGGAGCGCGGCATGAATCTCTCCGTTGTGGGCGCAGGCTATGTCGGACTGGTCAGCGCCGCCTGTTTTTCCGAATTCGGGGCCACCGTCACCTGCATCGACCGGGACCGCGACCGGATCGACCTGCTGAACGGCGGCGGCATCCCAATCTTCGAGCCGGGGCTGGAACAGCTCGTCAATGCCAACATGCGCGCCGGCCGGCTCACTTTCAGCACCTGCCTTGCCGAGGCGGTCGCGGCCGCCGACGCCGTCTTCATCGCCGTCGGGACCCCGACCCGACGCGGTGACGGGTACGCCGACCTCAGCCACGTCCATGCCGCGGCCCGGGAAATCGCCCCGGCCCTGAGCGGCTACACCGTGATCGTCACCAAGTCGACGGTCCCGGTGGGAACCGGCAGGGAAGTGGGCAGACTGATCCGGGAACTGCGGCCCGATGCCGACTTCGACATCTGCTCCAACCCGGAGTTCCTGCGCGAAGGGGCAGCGATTACCGACTTCATGCGTCCGGATCGTATCGTCATCGGCAGCGAAACCGAGCGATCCCGCCAGGTGATGCGGGAGATCTACCGGCCGCTGTTCCTGATCGAGACCCCGATCCTGTTTACCTCGCTCGAGACCAGCGAACTCGTCAAGTACGCGGCGAACGCCTTCCTCGCGACCAAGATCACCTACATCAACGAGATGGCGGACCTGTGCGAACAGCTGGGAGCCGATGTCCACGATGTCGCGCGCGGTATCGGTCTCGACGGTCGAATCGGTGGCAAGTTCCTGCATCCCGGACCCGGTTACGGCGGCTCGTGCTTCCCCAAGGACACGCTGGCCCTGGTCCGAACCGCACGCGAGAGCGCATCGCCGCTCAGGATCGTCGAGACCGTGATCGACATCAATGACCGGCGAAAGGCCGGAATGGCGGACCGGATCAGGACGGCCTGCGGCGGTTGCCTCGACGGCAAGACGATCGCGATCCTCGGCGTCACCTTCAAACCCGATACCGACGACATGCGCGAAGCGCCGAGCCTCAGCATCATTCCGGCACTCCAGGCCGATGGCGCCCGGATCCGGGCCTATGATCCCCAGGGCATGCGGGACGCGGGCGCGCTGCTTCCCGGGGTCGAGTGGTGCGACGATGCCTACGAGACAATGGATGGCGCGGTCGCCGTCACCCTGCTCACCGAGTGGAACGAGTTCCGCGGACTTGACCTCGAACGCTGCAGGTCCCTGCTGGTCGAGCCGGTGATGGTCGACCTGCGCAACATCTACAACCCCGACGACATGCACGCGGCCGGGTTTCGCTACAGTTGTGTCGGCCGTCCGGGCCAGCAGCGGTGACGCACCGGTTCGATCCGGCGATCCTGCGCGCAAACGACATCAGGGGCGTTGTGGGGTGTACGCTCCAGGTTGCGGACGCACGCGCCCTGGGCGAGGTCTTCGGAGCCGTGATCCTCGAGCGCGGCGGCAGTGCGCTCGCTGTCGGCCGGGACGGACGGACCAGTTCGCCCGATCTCGAGGCGGCGCTGATTGACGGCCTTGTCTCGACCGGTCTCACCGTGCACCGAACCGGGACCTGTCCGTCGCCGGCACTCTACTTTGCGGTGCATCACCTCGGGCTTGACGGTGGCGTCATGGTCACGGGGTCACACAATCCGCCGGAATACAACGGGTTCAAGATGATGGTCGGCGTCGAGCCGTTCTCCGGCAGCGACCTGCGCGATCTGGTGGAAAGGGCGCAGCCGGTGATCCGTGCACCGGGACACGGCCGGATCCGCGAGGCGGACATCATCGGCCCCTGGACCAGGCGCCTGCGGGACGGGATCGACATCAATCCCGGGCTGCGCGTGGTCTGGGACTGCGGCAACGGCGCCGCGGGCCCGGCCCTCGCAGAGCTGTGCCGCACCCTTCCGGGGCATCACCGGATCCTGTTCGACGAGGTCGACGGACGGTTTCCCAACCATCATCCGGATCCGACGGTCGCGGCGAACCTGGCTGACCTCGCAACGGAGGTGCGTCTGTGCCAGGCCGACCTTGGCATTGCGTTCGATGGTGACGCCGACCGCATCGGGGTGGTGGACGAGACTGGAGGAGTTCTTCCCGGCGACCAGCTGCTGGTGCTGTTTGCCGAAGAGGTGCTGCGCGAGTGTCCGGGAAGCACCGTCATTGCCGACGTAAAGGCCAGCCAGGTGCTGTTCGACCGGGTCAGCGAACTGGGCGGCAAGGCGGTGATGTGGCCGAGCGGCCACGCGCTCATCAGGCGAAGGATGGCCGAGACGGGAGCCGTGCTCGCAGGCGAACTCAGCGGTCACATCTTCTTTGCCGACCGCTATTTCGGGTTCGACGACGCCTTCTACGCCGCGCTCAGGCTTCTGGAAATCCTGGGCCGGCGTCACGCGTCGCTCTCGGAGTTCCGCGCCGGCCTTCCCGGTCTCGCCAGCACTCCGGAACTCCGGTTTCCCTGCCCGGACGAGCGCAAGCTCGCGGTGGTCGACGAGATTCGCAACCGTCTTGAGGCGCGGCGGGATGTCGAGATCTGCATGATTGACGGTGTGCGGGTGCGCAGTGCCGACGGGTGGTGGCTGCTGCGGGCATCGAATACGCAGGATGCGCTGGTGGCACGGCTCGAGGCGACCGACAGCGCCGGTCTCGCACGGCTTCACGCGGAGCTTTCGGAATTGCTGTCGCGCGCGGGCCTGACCCTGCCCGGTGCCTGATCAGTCAGTCGGGATCGCGGCGACCGAGACAACTCCCGCGGGCACCGGTGCGCACGGCAGGCCGCGATCGCGCAGGACCGTGCAGATGGTCCGCGCCTCGCCTTCCCGGAAACCGAGCACCCGGGCACGGAACACCGGCCCGTTACCGCCCTGGGCCCGGTCAACCCGGAAGTAATGCTGGTCCGCCATCTCGCCGAAGACGAGTCGGGCGACACCGATGACGGCGTGGGCTGCCGGCGCGCTCGAGTAGGCGCCGACCTGCACCGACCAGCGACCCTGCAGACCGGCCGTGGCGTCAGCGTGCCGGGTGTCTGTTCCGGGCCGCAGCTGCGGCAGCACGATTCCGTCCACCCGGGACGGCGCGGGCCGCGGAACCGGGGTCGCCAGGGCGCGTGCGGCCTGTACCGGTGGTGTGCCGCGCACTCTCTGGACCGGGAGCGGCGGGATCCGCTGCGCTGATGACAGGGATGCCGACCTGAAGCCGGAGTCGAGGATCTTGACCATGTGGCGGTTCCGCCGTCCGGCGGTCTTGCCACCGAACACGACGGCGACCAGGTGCTGGCCGTTGCGACGGACCGAGGCCATCAGGTTGAAACCGGATGCACGGATGTACCCGGTCTTGATGCCGTCCGTGCCGGAGTACTTCTTCAGCAGTGCGTTGTGATTCTTGAACGTCCGTCCCTTGTATTTCAGCGTCCTGGTCTTGAAGAAGTCGTAGTACTGCGGAAAGTGCCTCTGAACCAGCACCGCCAGCAGGACCATGTCGCGGGCGGTGCTCTTCTGGTGACGGTTCGGCAGGCCGGAGGCGTTGCGGAACGTGGTCCGGGACATGCCGAGTTCCCGCGCCCGCCTCGTCATGGCCGTGGCGAACTTCGACTCGCTTCCGGAATGGTTCTCCGCGATCATCGTGGCAACATCATTGGCCGACCGGACGATCAGGGCGCGAATCGCGGTTCGCACCGGCAGGTACGACCCGGCCTTGAGCCCGAGCCGGGTCGCCGGCTGACCCGCCGCCCGCTTCGAAACCTTGAGCCTGGTATCGAGCGTCCACCCGCCACGCTCCAGCTTTTCGAACACCATGTAGAGCGTCATGACCTTGGTCAGTGACGCCGGATAGCGCAGGTTGTCGGCGTGGCGCGCCCGGTACACCTCGCCCGTCCGTGCATCCATCACCAGCGACGCATACCGCGCATGGCTGTCCGACGGCACGAGAAAGAGGCACGCCGCCAGCACCGGCAAGGACAGGAGCATGGTCCGCAGCATCCCGACTCTGATGCATCGCGCAGGTGTTGCCACGTTTCACACCTTCCCTGGTCGTACGCCCGCTCCGACTGGCGACGGCACTGCAGCCATTCCCCTCAACCGGAATGTGAAGGATACGTCACAACTGTCTGTCATAAAAGCCCTTGCAAGCGGCAAGCACATGAAGGATCACGAATCCTGGCCCTCCGTGCGGGCAAATGTCGCCGAAAACCGGACCGGAATCGACAGTCATGACGGGATCAGGCACGCCTCCTGCGACGTACCACCCGGCCTGGCCAGCCGGTCACATCGTCGCGGGTTCCCGGCCTCCCTGCCTCATGGCGCCGCTCACATCCATGAAATTCACCCGTTAGCATCCGGATGGCGGCAGGCAGGGTCTCCTCCGTGAACCCTCCGGACTCGCCAGGCTCGTGAACCTGAATCGGGTCGAAATGCTGCCGGCCCTTCCGGTTCGCGCGCAGGTTGCGGCATATCCGGGCCTGAATTCAGCTTTCGGGGCTTGAAGGATGTACCTCGGAGAGGCTCTGGAAGCGAAGCCGTCCGACCAGCCAGTCAAGAGTGCGTACGCAAGGCTCCAGCCCTTACCGATGCAGCTGCACAAAGCGCGCCTGTGACTTCCGGCATCGAGCCTGCACCACCTTTCGCACGAAAAGCAGCCAATCCATGTTCTCGACCGTGACTTCCCGGCCTATTCTTCGAGGCTCGCCCTCCCTCGCACACACGTGTGTTCACCAACGCTCTCAATCACCTAGATGCTAGCCACGCAACCTGAACAAGAGACAGTCAACCACCGACCCGCGAAGCCGCTTCCCCATCAGGTGCATGAACCGGCGGGTGACAGTCGCGCTCTCAACCCCTATATTTGCCCACGCCCGATCATTTACGCATGCAATACTCCACAGAGCCTCGCATTTGCCTTTGTCCTTATCCAATGTATGGTACCGTCCCTGTTTTGCGCCTACGGTTTGGAATCTGAGACAGTAGCCAGTGACCCACCCAGACGCCGCCATCCAGAGCCTGACTCACAGCCCCGCCAGCACGCTCATCTGAAGGATCTTGCCGACAGCACGTCACCACACACCAACTTTGCAGGGCAATTCACATGACACTATTGGCCCCAATGATCTAGACCAAATGACCCTCTGATGAGTTTGACGTAAGCATTAGCATGCACACATCCGACCTATCCATCGTCATTCCGTTTTACAATGAGTTTGACAATGTCGCGTTACTCTTTTCGCGCTTGACACCTGTCGTGAACTCACTCACCCTTGATTGTGAAATTATTTGTGTTGATGACGGAAGTACAGACAACACACTATCGGCACTTATTTCTGCCCGCAAAAACGACCCCAGAATAAGGATCATTCGCCTTTCACGTAATTTTGGCAAGGAGGCCGCAATTACTGCTGGACTACAGGCCGCGAGCAAGCAACACGTTCTCCTCATGGATGGTGACCTTCAACACCCTCCTGAACTTCTTCCGGACATGCTGCGAATTCAAGCCAATGGTATTGACGTTGTGTTTGGTTCACGACGTTCACGAAAAACTGATGGCCGATTACGCAGCACACTTACGGCCATATTTTATCGCATTCTTTCCATCACATCGGAAATCTCAATACCAGCCAATGCCGGTGACTTTCGCCTGATGTCGCGGCGCGTAGTAGACGCTTTAAACTCATTGCCTGAGCAAGATCGGTTCATGAAGGGCCTGTACGCGTGGGTAGGCTATTCACAACAAGCGATAGTCTATGATGTTGAAACTAGACCATCCGGCGTCAGCAAATGGTCATTCTCCAACCTATTCATTTACGCTTGGAATGGCATTATTTCTTTTAGTGCAATGCCGCTGAGGATTTGGTCTGTTATTGGCGCTTGCGTTGCTATGCTTGCACTTTCCTATGCCATTTGGATTGGGATTACGACCGTACTATATGGGCGAGATGTTCCCGGTTATGCAACCCTTGCTGTCGCAATATTTTTTCTCGGAGGTTTACAGCTTCTCAGCATAGGGGTGCTTGGCGAATATGTAGCCCACATCTTCAGAGAAACCAAACGACGGCCGCAGTTTGTTGTGGAGAAAGAAATTGGATTTGAAGGTAAGAAGTGAATACCGATCTTGGCCATGACATCACGCGCATTATCCGGTTTGGACTTGTTGGACTGACTGCAACAATGACACACGGGGTAATTTTGTGGATACTCGTCGAAAGCGCTTATCTGCACGCCTCAGAAGCCACCGTTGTTGGGTTCCTGATCGCCTTTTTTGTCTCTTACTATGGGCATTTCTATTTCACATTTCAGTCCAACCAAGCACATCAGCGTGCATTTCCCAGATTTACGCTAACGGCCAGTGTCGGAGCCGGCTTGAATTGGATGATATTCTTCGTGGCCGTTGACATTCTTGCCTGGCATTACTGGTTTGCATTCTTGACTGCAATTTCTACGGTTCCCTTCCTAGTTTATGTCATGTCCAAACGTCTCGCGTTTGACCCAGGCAGTTAGGTTTGAGGCAGAGATTTGGACACGGCCGTTGGGGGTCGGAGAAAGCAGTGGTCACAGGAACACAAGGCATGGAACCAAATCCTCACCTGTCCGCCTATCCCCTCGCCGGCATTGACCGTACAACCCGGATGAGGTTCCCGCCGGGTACCGTAGATACTCCTATTGACGGCCCTTTCATGCGTGATGGTCCGTTTACCGGCGATCGGTCCCTCGCGGGATTGAGACTCGCTGAGCGCAAAACCTCTGCGTTCGGCGCTGTTCTCGATGAGTCACCTGGCCGCAGGCGAGGTATCGGGCTGCGGGCGCCCATCCTTCATTCGAGCCCTCGCGCATTCAATGCCGGTACATGTGTGACACGGCTATGCCACGCATCACCCCTTCGCTTCACCAGTAACAGATCGCGCTCTGTTCTTCGAGCCCCTATTCAAGATCATCAAGAAGTTCTAGGGCGTTCTCGATCACTTAACAGATATCGATACGGCGTCCGCGTATTGCCGGTCGTTCATTTCCGGTACGACACCAGGACGATAACGACAGGAACAAGCCCGTCGTGCCCTATGAGTGTCCGTCATCGCCCCACCCGAAATATCCCTTCGGACAACGAACACCCACTCAGCATGGCAGGCCCGCGGTTCTCAAAGCATTTTCTGCACGGAACCCCAGGCTTCAAAGCCGATCTCAACGGCCCCGGCTTACTCCGCCGACCGTGAGGAGACAGACATGGGGAAACTCGCTTTGCGGCTCGGCATTTAGCGTGCAGCCGATGATTCCATCTTGTCGACGTCCTTGTCGCCTCCCTTTTCGAGACTCACCAGTCCAGAGACTTGAAAAAGAATCAATTATCAACCTGCTCTTTACCTGCGATTTCGGAGTGCCCTCATGACACAAAAAGGTAAAAAGTGGATAATCTCCGTCTTCTTCCTTGTCGTTACGTTGATATTTTCCTTACAGTACCACTACCGTGTTCCGTATCTGGATCACTGGGATACCATTACGTTGTACGCCAGCCTGAAAAACGGAACTTTCGTTCTAGGCGATTTGTTCTGGTTGCACGGTCCTCACTGGCATGCGTCTGGATACGCTGTACTGCTCGCTCTTGCCGAGGTTACGGCCATGGAGCATTGGGCGGAAAGTCTGGCGAGCGTTGTTTTTGCCGCCTTGGGCTTTCTAGCACTGGCCCGCATGCTTGATCGTTGTATTGGTCAACTTGATTTGCGGCAATCCACACTGTGGATATACGGCATTTCTGCGTTCTTGTACTTTTCACTGGATCAGGCAGCAAACTGGCTCTGGGGCTGGCAGGTAGCTGTTTTCATCAGCAACGCCGGTGCGCTGTGGGCCATCGAAAGGTTGACAAAAGGTGTGCCTACACTGCTGAATACAGCATTGGCTGCGGTCGCGACCGCGATTTCCGTGTATGGATTTGGTACGGCTTGGACATTGATTCCGATCGGGTTTGCTCTTCTAATTCTGTTTGGTGCGTATCGGTCCAGAGAAGGAGTTTATTCCCTTGCACTCTGGTCTGCTCTGTCAGCACTCTTATTGTTTCATTTTTTTTCAGCTTTTGCGAACGAGAAGTCGGTGTATATCAACCAGGTTCCTATTACCCTTGATTTTCTTGACGTAACAACTTACATTGGCCTTACGCACTTCGCTGTTAATTTCATAGCGTCTCCGCTAATTGGCAATACCATGCGGGACGTTCACATAACAGTTCCGGTAACACTGATTGGTTTGGGCATCTTGATTTGGTCAGTCCGGGCATTGAACAAAGATAGGAAAACGAGCGTTTTGCTCAACCTTTCTCCCTTTCTGTCTCTCGCGATCTTTGCTCTCGGATCGGGATTGTTGACAGCTTTGGGCCGTTGGGAAGAGTTTGGTGCCAATCAGGCGTTTGTCGATCGCCATGTCACTTTTGGGCAATTTTTCTGGATTGCAGTGTTTGTGTTGGGGGTACTCGCGCTTGTCAAACGTGGCGCGATACCGGAGAAACGTTCTTTGGTTGTGTTCGGATTATGGTTGTTGTTTGTGCTCAAGATCACCAATATACCCGGAGACGTGCGAGAACATGTCGAGCGTTCAATCCACATTAAGGCAGTTGCAAAAATCTTGTCGGAAGACTATCCAGACGTTAAACCTACCGAGTACAGTCGTCTGTACCATCTTCCGCAAAAGGCGTCAGTTGAACAAAACCTCAAGACAATGTGGACTCACAAGGTCGGCGTGTTTGCCCAAGACTCGGAAATGCAGCAGTAGCTTCCCTCTTGCCTGGTGTCCGAAACCAAGAGCGCAGTCGGGACTCCACCAGCGGCATCGGAGATGTCCTGGACCAGGTTCACGGTGCATCGCCGCGCAATCGTTTCGGCCTTGGCCTGTGGTGAGACGCCGGGTGCCAATCCCGGGGCATTTGCAACTCGGTGCTCTGCGGGTGTCGCGTTCGATTCCCGGTAGATCGGGTCTGCTCACACGCTGCCTGGATTGACCTCTCACAGGCCCGACTGCGGCATCCACGCGCGAAGCCGACGAGTTCTCACGCACATGGGTAACGAGTGGACGCAAGGTCTACGTGTCCGGGTACCAACCGGCCCGGGGTCGATGGTGAAGGGATGGGCCGGGTCAGCATTGCCCGGCGGACATTTGGGGAAGATGGCGCAGGAGGCTTGGACCGGAGGTGAGCCCATTTCGCAACACCGGTTCACGGGCTTCCCGGGAAGGGAGGCCAGGCTCGCCCTGAC
>CBDCAO010000007.1:0-5119 GCA_965213935.1 Thalassobaculaceae bacterium
TCAATTCCGCCGCAAGGTCCTGGTAGAAGCCGGCGCAGACGATGAAAATCCGATACACGGTCCGTCACCCGTTCGGATCGACCTGCATCGGGCGCTGGGCCACGATGGTGAGTCCGTATCCTTCCAGTCCGACCACCGTCCGGCGCGAATTGGACAACAGCAGCATCCGGCTGATCCCCAGGTCGAGCAGGATCTGGGCGCCGACACCGTAGTCCCGCAGCTCGTTTTCGCTGCGCCGCCCGGCGGCATGGTCACGAAGGCTCTGGCGCACCCGTTCCGAAACTGCGGTCGGGGTCGGCTCTCGAATCATGACGACCAGTCCCCTGCCCTCCTGCGCGATGGTCGTCATTGCCTGTTGCACCTCGCCGCCGCCCCGCATGCCGGAGCGATCGCCCAGCACATCCTCCATCACGTTGAGCGCGTGCATCCTGACCAGTACCGGCTCGGGTCCGGAAATATCGCCCTTGATGATCGCGATGTGCTCGGTCCGGGTGGTCCTGTCCTGGTAGACGATCATGCGCCATTGCCCGCCGTGCTTGCTGTCCAGCATGGTCTCGACGCTGCGCTCGACAATGGACTCAGTGCGGCGGCGGTAGGCGATCAGGTCGGCGATCGTGGCGACCTTGAAACTGTGATACTGCGCGAACTGGATCAGGTCAGGCAGCCGCGCCATGCTCCCGTCATCGCGCATGATCTCGCAAATGACACCCGACGGGTTCAGACCTGCCAGCCGCGCGATGTCGAGCACGGCCTCGGTATGGCCGGCACGTACCAGGGTGCCGCCATCGCGCGCCATCAGCGGAAACACGTGTCCGGGTGTCACGATATCCTGACGTCCGCACTCCGGGTCGATGGCAACCGCGATGGTCCTGGCGCGGTCGTGGGCGGAGATACCGGTCGTTACACCCTCCCGCGCTTCAATCGAGATGGTAAACGCCGTTTCGTGCCGGGTTTCGTTGCGCGACGACATCAGCGGCAGGCCGAGAGTTTCCACCCGCTCGCGGGTCATCGACAGGCAGATCAGTCCGCGGGCATGCATGGCCATGAAATTGATGCATTCGGCCGTCGCCATCTCCGCCGGGATACACAGGTCGCCCTCGTTCTCCCGGTTCTCGTCATCAACCAGGATGAACATCCGGCCCGCCCGGGCCTCGGCGACCACCTCCTCGATCGAGGACAGGGCTCCCCGGTAGACATCGCCCAACTGGTCAGGTGCCGCCATTCCAGGCCCCTTTGCCGGATTGCATCAGTCGCGCCACATAGCGCGCGATCATGTCCATTTCCACATTCAGCCTGCCGCCCGCCCTAATCGATCCGAGTGTCGTTGCCTCGAGCGTATGCGGAATGACGTTGATTGAGCAGTCGGCGCCGGTGACCTCGTTGACGGTCAGGGAAACGCCGTCAAGCGCAACCGACCCTTTCGGCGCGACAAATCGCGCCAGTTCGCCGGGAACCCGGATGTCGAGGGTGCGGCTGTCACCCCGTGGTGGGCCCGGCATCCCGGCAGCCTCCCCGTGCAGCAGCGCCTGTCCCCGACGCCGTATGGTGCGGGCAGCATTCGCGTCCGCATGATCGGCGTGGCCGCAGGCCACGCAGTGAAACCGGTCCCGTGTCCTGCGCGATCGGGCGTCGACGTGCCCGCACGCTGCACAGGTCTGGCTGGTGTGGCGGGGATCGACCGCGATCACGCGCCCCGCCTTGTACTCCAGCATCGCGCGCAGGGCGGCCCAGCCGGTGTCGAGAACGACCCGGTTGAGCCCGGCCTTCTGCTTCACCCCGCTGCCCGGCTCTTCCGCCGTGCCGCGGGCGCTTGCCGTCATGGCCTTCACCTTCAGGTCCTCGATCGCGACGGTGTGCGCACCCTCCGCGATCCTGCGCGAGACCTGGTGGTGCCAGTCGCGCCGGGCCATGGCGATGCGCCGTGTCGTCCTGGCGAGCCGGGCGCGGGTGCGGTCCCGGCGGCGGCCGAACCGCGCCTGCCGCGCCACCATGCGCTGATACCGGCGCTTCTCCGGGCCTCGAGGCGGCGTGTGTCCGGGGCGTGGAACAGCCGGCCGTCGCTCGCCGCGACCTGGCCGGCGTTCATGTCGATGCCGATCGCGGTCCCGTCATCCTCCGGCTGCGCAACCGCGACCGCATGGCAGACCACGGCATACCAGCGCCCGGCCTCGCGCTTCAGCACCGCCGAGACCGGACGGGCGTCCGGATACGGGGTGCCGCCGCGCCGGCGTACCGTCATCCAGCCGAAACCGGGAAGGCGCAGCCTGCCTGCCTCCAGCCTCACCCCGGAGACGATGGAGATGCTGTCGAAGCGCCGCCGTCCGCGGAACCGCGGGGAGCCGGGCTTCTTTGCCCGGCGGAAGAAGCCGCGGAAGGCCTCGTCCACCCAATGGCATTTCTTTTGACCGCAAGGTCTGGCCGGACTTTCTTTCGCTCCCGCGAGGCCGTTGTTCCATGGCAGTCGGCGCCGGTGCGGATTTTTTGGCACAGGGGGGTTGACACTTCCGCCGGTCCGTGCAATCCAGGCTGCGGGACACTACATCTTCCGGAGCGGGAGCGATGGATCCGCGGATCGAGCGCCTTGAGACGACCACCTTTTTCGGCCGCCGCCTGACGCGGCGCCAGATCGCCGACATCCAGGAGACGGTGGCGCTGCTTCCCAACAACACCCGCAACGAGCTCGCGAAGACGATCTGCGAGCACCTGAACTGGAACACGCCCAAGGGCGACTACCGCGTGTCGGCCTGCCTCCGCATGCTGGAGCAGCTGGAGGGGTTCGGGATCCTGACGCTTCCGGAGAAGCGGAGCACCGGCTCCGGCGCGCTGCCGCCGATCTGCCACACGGCGGCATCGGACCCGCAGCCGGAGATCGCCTGCGAGCTGTCCGCCCTCGAGCCTCTGTCGCTGCACGCCGCGGACGGTCCCGACGAGAAGGCGAAGTGGAACGAGCTTGTCGACCGCCATCACTACCTGGGCTGTCCGCGCCCGTTCGGCCCGCACCTGCGCTGGTTCGTCCTGGACCGTGACGGCCGCCGCCTCGGCTGCCTGCTGTTCGAGGCGGCGTCGCGGACGCTGCCGGCGCGCGACGAATGGATCGGATGGAGCGGACCGGACCGCGAGCGCCGGCTGCACCTGGTGCTGGGCAATTCCCGCTTCATCGTGTTTCCATGGGTGGCCGTGACGAACCTTGCCTCGCGGGTCCTCGGCATGGCGGCGGCCCGCCTTCCCGGGGAGTGGGAGCGCCGCCACGGCTGCCGCCCCGTGCTGTGCGAGACGTTCATCGACCCGACGCGCTTCGACGGGGCGTGCTACCGCGCCGCCAACTGGGAGCGCATCGGAATGACCGCCGGCCGGAAGTCGGGCCGGCGGGCGAAGCCGGCGAAGGAGATCCTCGTCCTTCCCCTCGGCCGGGACTTCCGCGACGTCCTCCAGGGGCGCGCGGCTCCGGCACGCTCGCCGCGCCCGCCGCGTCCCGACCGGGACGATCCGCTGGTCGCGGCGTGGCTGCAGGTCGTCGACGCCGCCACGGCGCTGGCCGACGCGCACGACCGCCGCTGGATGAAGCGGCGGCGGGTCCTCAACAGCCTCATCGTGATGCTGTTCGTGTTCCGGCTGGTCCTGTCGCGGGGGGAGAAGGGCTACGCGACCGTGACCGCCGAGCTCTGGGAGCAGTGCCGCAAGCTGGGGATCGCCCTGCCTCAACGCGAGCCGGTGGCCGCCTCGTCGATCTGCAAGGCCCGGCAAAGGGTGCACGAGGAGCTGTTCCTGGACCTTCACCGCGAGATCCTCCGCCACGGCGGCGAGGGCGGGCGCTGGAAGGGCCGCCGCCCGTTCGCGGTCGACGGAACGAAGATGAACCTGCCCCGGACGCTGGTCGATGCCGGCTACCCGCTCCCGCACGGCGGCGCCCACTATCCGCAGGGGCTGGTGTCCTGCCTGTACCGGCTCGACACCAAGGTCCCGGTCGACTTCTCGCTCTCCGCCCGCGCCTGCGAGCGGGCCGCGGCCATGGGCCACCTGCACGCCCTGGAGGCCGGCGACGTCGTCGTGTTCGACCGGGGATACTTCTCGTTCGAGCTCCTGTACGCCGTCATCCGCACGGGCGCCCATCCGGTGTTCCGGCTCCAGCGCAACCGCGTGGGCGCCTTCAGGGACTTCATGGAGGGCGACCGCACCGAGACCGTCGTCACCGCCGCCCCGGGACCGGACACGCAGCGAGAGCTTGCCGAACGTCGGCCCGGCGAGCGCTTCGATCCGGTCGACCTCCGGCTGGTCCGCTGCAAGACGGACGGCGACGACTGCCATCTCGTCACGACACTGCTCGATGCCGGCCACGTCTCCGCCGAGGATCTTGGCCATCTCTACCATGGACGGTGGGGAATCGAGGAGCTGTACAAGGTCTCGAAGCGAACCATCGCGGTGGACGAGTTCCACGGCCGGACCGAGCGCGGCGTGCGCCAGGAACTCTACGCCCACTTCAACCTGATCGCCATGACGCGGCTGCTTTCCGGGCATGGCGACGACCTGCTCGCAGACATCCGCGAGCAGGGAAAGGAACGCCAGGCCGTGAACTTCAGAAACGCGATCGCGATCGTGGCCGCCAACATCGAGGAGATGCTGCTCGCGCAGGCCGAAGCCGTCGCGCAGGCCGTGACCCGGATGGCCGAGGGAATCCTCAAGGTGCGCGGCCGGCTCCGGCCGGGACGGTCGTATCCCAGGAAATCGATGAAGCCGGTCAGCAAGTGGACCCGAAGGAGAAAGGCCGCAGCCTGAAGCCGGAAAATCTCCGGAAAGGCAGGGCCCCCTGCTGCGAAAAGGCGCGACTCCTTAAGGAAATGACGCCAAATCCTTAAGGAAATGCCATTGCTCGTCCACCCGCTTCAGCGTGCCGCGCTGGATGGCGACCGGCACGGCCGCCATCTCCGGGGTCTCCCGGCGGCACACCGTCAGGGACTTCGCCTGGTTGATATAGGAGAGAGACGCCCGCCAGCCGCCAGGCGTCCGACCGCTCCTGCAGGGCGGCATTGTACAGCTGCCGCCGCGCCTTCAGCATCTGCTCCAGGCGGCGCCAGTTGTCCCGCGTCTGCGGCAACAGACGGTCCGTGACCTGGCGGTGAAC
>CBDCAO010000008.1:0-117004 GCA_965213935.1 Thalassobaculaceae bacterium
CTACCCATGCCCCACAAGTAGTTGCAGTGTAATGAGAGCTTCCTGTGCTTTCATGTTTCCTGCTCCAGCCTGAGTTCGTATCCGATGCACCAATCAACGAGGGATGCGTAGCCGCGCCATATGACTTCTGTGCCCGGTGGCGGCCCTCTGGGGCGATGGATGTGTCCACCGATCCGCGCCATGGTCAGGATGGCGGCATCCAGGGTATCGGGCGATGCGTAGCGCTGTCGTGCGGCGAAGGCTTTCAGCACCTTGATCTCGAGGTCGGAGAACAGCATGTCGGGCGGCGATGCGGGATGATCGCGTCCGAGCACCGTCATCAGGTGGATGCGCCAGGCGATGACCAGATTGATGGTGACGGCCCGGGCGAGGCGATCGGCCGAGCGGTTCTCGAGCTCCTCGATCTTGCACCCGGATTTCAGGATCCGGTGCCACTCTTCTATCCGCCAGCGCCGGGCGTAGTACTCGACCACCGTCTTGCAGTCTTCCAGGGTGTCGGTCGGGAGGGTGGTGAGCAGCAGCCAGCGGACCGGGGTTGCATCAACCGGTGTGCGTTCCTCCTCGACCATCACCGCCTGCAGCCGGATGGGCGGCTTGCCCTTGTGCGTGGGGCCTGTGGGTGCGAGTTCCACCCTCTGGCTGCGCACCACCAGCGTGGCACTGCGTGCGGTGCGCCCGGCCCTGGCCGGGCGCTTGCTTCGCTTTGGCCGTGCGGTCAGCCGGTCGATGGAGACGACCATCGTGCCGAGCACTGGCGCCGCCTGCATCGTCTTCAGCATCGCGTGCGCCGGACCTGTGTTTCCGGACACATCGACCGTCGCCACCTTGTGGTTGGTCTTGGCGCGCACCAGGATATCGGCGTCCGGTTGCGCCTGTTGGGCCTCGAAGATCTCGAACGCATCCGACTCTCGATCACCGACACAGACCACCCGGCCGGGTCCGAGGTCGCGACCCAGTTCGGCACATCGCCGGTATCCTTCGAGCCAGCGCTCGGTCTTGCGGTCTTCCGGTTGCTTCGGCTGACCCTTGCCCGGCGGGGCATCAAAGCGGGCCCCGACAACCCCCAGCGGCAGTCCGCCCGGGGTCACCGCCAGCATCGAATGCAGATGCAGGCCCGTTGTGATTGCACCGGTCTGGTTGGTGCCGATGACCCCGAGCCCGGCGCATCCCGGACGCGAGGCGAAGTTCAGGTCGGTTCCATCCTGGAGGCACAGGACCACCGGCTCAGCCCGCATGCGCCCGAGCGTACGCTCACGGTGCGGCGCCAGGATGGCCTCAGGCGTCACGGCCGTCTCTTCGGGCTGGTCGATGAACCGGTAGTACCCCTTGATCTCGGCCCGATTGCCGTTCGCAGCCTGCGGAAAGGATCCCATCGGTCGTGCTCCCTTCACCTGCGCAATCGTCACCAGGCGGGCCGTCAGGCGGGCGTCACCGAGGACGGCGTCACCGAACTCCGCTTCGGCCCAGGACGGGCTGTCAAGACCGTCCGCAGCCTTCAGCGCAACCGCGCGTGTCGGCGCCGCGCCGATGCCCAGGCGGGTTCGCCAGTCGCGCACCAGCGGGTAGATATAGATGGCCTTGCGTCCGGCCGCCGCATCGTGGCAACGGTCGTCGCGGCCACGGCCCGTGGTCTCGCCCAGCCACTGCCAGTTGGTCGCACGCAGGCTTGCGCCGTCGAACGGCGGCGACACGAAGGTCTCGATGAGCCACGGCTCGAAGCCATAGCACGCGGAGAAGTCGGCCCGGAGGCGACGCAGAAGCTGACCGAGCCCATGCGACGCCAGATTGGAGCATTCAACACCCGGTCTGATCAGGAACCGCGACAGGCCCACCACCCGGTGCCCATGGTTCAGGCGCTGCTCCGCATCCCAGCTGATCCAGCGATCCCGCGCCGCAAGCTGCAGGGCCGATGCCGCAACCCCGATCGCGCCGAGCCAGCCGTGTTCGGACCACAAAAGATACCGCAACTGCCGGCCAACCAGCGGCCCGGCCCCCTGCGGGTGTTCGTGTTCCATCAACCCATGCCAGATCTCTCGATGGGCCAAGCTCGAAACCGCAACCAGCTCCAGGCCTCGAACCTGCCCGACATCCGCCGGGACGTCCCGGGCCGGCGCAACCGGCGGCGCCGGACACCGCCGGACACAGGTTCCACCAGGCGTTTGTCGGACCGGAAGCCGGATCTGCCCGGACCGCTCCAGGGCCCGCAGCGCCGACAGACAGGTGGAGACCTGAGGCCGTCCCTGCCCATCCCGGAACCCGAATTCAGCACACAGATGCGCCGCAAGCGCCGTGCGATGCGGAACATCGCCCGCATCCAGCAACGCGGTGATGCGACCGACAGCAGACGGCTGGGAAAGCTGGCGCTTGATCTGGTGCTGAACCTCCATGGCCGGCACCGTAGCGCCACCAGAACCATTTGTCCAGCATCACTTGTGGGGCATGGGTAGGGCGGACACGGTGTCCGAAAGGACTGAGGAGCGTCTTCAATCGCTGGCCGCCGGCATAGCGTGCAACACCCTGCTCACCGATCAGCTGCGCAATGCCAACCCGGTCACCAAGCGAAGCGGACAACCAACGGGCGCGGTAGTTCCCCTGAGCGAGGGGTGCGACAACAGCTTGCGCAGTTCCGGATGGATAGAGCCGGGACCACACGCCGGGGCTCGACGCGCCGGCAAGCGCCGACTGCAGTTCCCGGGGTGTAAGCGGGATGTCCGCAACTGCCGGACCGGCCGGGACAGCGAGCAGAATTCCCAGGCAGAGCAAGCCGGCACACGCGGTTACTCGCATTCCTCATGACTCCGCAGGTCTTCGAACAGGCCGACATCCGAACCTGTTGCAGCATCGCCAACATCCCGGAGCGCCCGCTTCGGCACAAGGGTGGCGGCGATCGCCACACAGGTTTGCTCGTCATGCCCTTTCAGATCGGCCCACGCCGCGTCATAGACACGCTGGTAGCGCTTCAACACGGGCAGATCGAGCAAGAGGTGATCGACCGGAAGGAGGTAGTCAACCATGGCGTTCTGGAGCGCTTGGCGGCTGGACCGATCACCGAATATGACATCCTTGGCCCGATCAACAGCTTTCTTGGCCCGGTCGAAGGCTTCGCCCCCCTCCCGCCGCACCAGGCCAGGGACGTCGGACCACGATCCGGTCCCTTGCTTCTCTGCCTGAGCAGGCTCGACTTCCGAGGGAAGCGCGTCCCCGCTCTTGATCTGCTCGCGGCGGTCCTCAAACGCAAAAAGCTGCTTCAGCGCCCATTTCTGATACGCACGCCGGAAGCCATCCTGAACCTCGTCGACGGCCACCTGAATCTCCGCCACCAGGCCGTCATACGCAGTCGTCTGCAGGCCCGACAGCGCGGTCATGGCACGGGCACCAGTTACCTCGCCCAGCAGCATGCGGGCGGCAGCCTCATACGCGTCGTCATGAATGCCAGCCAATTCGGTTGCCCGGCTCCACCGGACACGTAGCGCAGCGGCCCGCTCCCGGACTTCGTATTCCAACAGCCGGCGCCCGAGTTTCTCCCGGAGGTCTTCTGCGTCCGCATGGTGCGTGTCGTGATCCAGATAAGCCCCGAGGTCATCGTAGACGTCCTGGATCTTGTCGATCGCCGACGACGAATCTCCATGCGGGGTGGTGGCTGGATCACCTTGCAGGCCGTCCGGGGAGTCCAACAAGCGGTTCGCTCGAGCAACGAGAGCGGCGTGGGCCGACTCCTCGGCGGCCAACAACAGTTTCTCACCTCGCTGGAGAAGTGCCTCCTCGAGGACCGTGTCCACATCCTCCGGTTTCGCATCAGCAATGGCGCGCAGTTGCTCGACCTGATCGAACAGCACTTCTTCGGGGTCGTATTCGCGATGCAGAGCATCGAAGGCAACGGCCGACCAGCGTAACCGGGCCAGACGGGCAAAGTAGGTCGCTTCAGCGAGCGGGGACAGCTCCGACACCAGGGTGGATACCGCAGCCAGAAACTCCGCGGCTTCTTCTGCTCGCGCGGGCCAGGATGCTTGTTCAGATAGCCGGTTCTCAAGCATCTCCAGCTGTGTATTCCACTGGTCCGACATCTCGACCGGAACGCCGTAACCGAGAGCGTTATCCAGCATTCCGCGCTGACCCAGGACCGCGGACTCAAGGGCCGCAACCTTGTCAACCAGCGCCGTGATGGGCTCCAAGCGGCGACCCTGCTCCTGAATACTGGTCTCGAGCGACGTGAGCTTGTCACTCAGTCCCTTGTGTATCCAAACGAGCCAAGTGCAGGCAGCCGACACCAGGATCAGGACCAGGAACCATGCGATTGGGCGCGCTTTCATAGCGTTGATCCTCCCGAGTTGCGTTCCCCTGTGTCCGCGGGGTTCATCCGCCAAGGGAGATATACACATGGCGATGACGACGATCCGGATGCGCTCCACACACCCCTATCCACCCGGCCGCCCCCGTCGCGAGCAGCTTCGGCGGGGGCTTCGGGATCTGCCTGCGACGAGCGTCCAGACGAACTTCGAGAGCCTATCCCATGAGCCACTTGCAAAACAGCGGGCTCACGCGATTTCAGGGCCCTGAACAGGGGCGATTTTCGGAAAAATGGGGACACGGGGACCGCCCAGTGGAATGATGGGGTTGTGAGACCCACAACATACTGACAAAGGCAGTCTTTCCGACGCCCTTGTTCGAGAGTGCATTCGACACTTGGTGCCGATTTCAAGGCGAGTTGTTTCCCGAACTGACCGACGCCGTGGGCCATCCCTGCGCGGCGCGGGTGGCCTGCGCGTCGCCTCAAACGGCACTGCGTCAGGCGGTTCTGGGTAAAATCCGGCAGGGCTGCCAGTTACGGGTCCAATGCTCATCGGTTTGAACATGGCCCACCCGTACACTCTTGCAAACATTGTCCGGGAATTCCCGCTCCGGAAATCCACGGGCCAGCCGCAGCACCACGCCTTCCCGCTCACCGCCGAGCACCGAGGGTTCGTTGTGGGCGTGTTCTAGAAATGCGCGAATCTCCGCTACCGAACTGAATCGCCCTCTGAAGAGGGTCGGCACGACCGAGATGCCCTTGCCACCTGCATAGGCCTCCAGGTCGGCGAAGGAAGCGAAAGCACCTGCTCCGTTCCGCAGTGCGAAGGCATAGAAGGTACGATCCTCGGGCACTGGGTCGTAAGCGATGCTGTGCAGGCCATAAATGTCCTCGCCGTAGAGCCAGACCTCCGGCTCCGTCACCTTCCAGGCATGGTGCTTCTTCACCATCGCCATCCACCCGGCATCACTGGGGGCGGAGACGCTGCGTCCATAAACCCTGCCCCCATGCAGCAGGGTGTTGCCGCCATCCAGCTTTTCCGTCGCAATGACAGGCGTGCCGACAAAGCGCCGGGGATATGCATGGACACCATCCTTGCGACCGCAACTCGGCGACCATGGCCAATGTAGTGTGCGGGGATACCTTAGAATCAACGGCGCCTCACTCAGCCAACCATACCCTCAACCTCATGACCTATGAGGGTGTAGTTCTCGTATGGCAACTGTAAGTATGCAGCGGCCGGTCGCGTAGTCGACGCCCGCCATGGTGTAGTTCTCGTGTGGCGATTGTAAGTGGTTGATTTGACGTGATGTCGTGGTGGCGAGGGAGCGCTGAGATGGGGCTTTCGTGACAATCGCGCGTTCCGGGGCAGGATTTTGTCACGACGGCGGTGAACGGCGGGGAGGTGGGGACACTCGTCACCGCGCGAGACGGTTCCGGGCTGGAACGCGCGCCGGCTTACCGGCGGCCGCAGGGGCGTCTGGAGCCTGAAGGTGACCAGGAATTGGCGGCTCACCTTCCGGATTGACCGGGCCGAGGGCGAGATCGTCGACCTCGACTACGAGGATTACCACTAGGAGGCGATGATGGGCACGACACGGGGCTTGCGGATGAAGAACCCGGCCCACCCGGGCGGGTTCGTGAAGAGCGAGATCGTCGAGGCGATGGACCTGTCGGTGACCGGGGCCGCGGCGGCGCTGGGGGTCACGCGCCCGGCGCTGTCCGCGCTGCTCAACGAGCGGGCGAGCCTCTCGCCCGAAATGGCGCTCAGGATCGAGAAGGTGTTCGGCGTGTCGATGGATACGCTGCTGCGCATGCAGACCAGCTATGACATCGCCCGGACCCGCGAGCGCGAGGGCGAGATCGACCTCGTTCCGTTCGAAAGGAGGGTCGCCTGAGCGTCGATCCCGAGACAGCGTGGGTGGAGGGCGGCGCGCTCGACGAAGTGGCCGCCGACGCCCAAGAACTGGACATGGGCTATTGACCCTTGTCAGTCGAAGTCGCCTTCCTTGATGCCACCGTGATTTACCCGGCGCCGCTTCGCGATCTGTAGGGACACTTTAGGTGACTGGACGTAAGACATGGACATATTATGGAGGGCGGAACGATGAAGACCATCGGCGCGGCGAAATTCAAGGAGCAATGCCTGGCCCTGCTGGACGACCTCGGCGATGACGGCCTGGTCATCACCAAGCGTGGAAAACCGGTCGCGCACCTGCTTCCCTATGAGCGGCGGCATGCCGAACTCATCGGCAGCCTCGGCCACAAGGTGAAAGTTCGGGGCGATATCTTCAGCACGGGACTCGAATGGGAAGTCGGTGCTGAATCTTGACACCCATATCCTCGTCTTCGCGCTCTCCAGCGGGCTTCGGCCTGCCGAGAACGCCTTGCTGGAGCGGAACGGCTGGTCGATTTCGGCCATCGTGCTGTGGGAGCCTGCAAAACTGGCCCAGCTCGGGCGGCTGGAGATGGATCTTGACGACCGCGAGGTCGTTCGCGCACTCGCCGGATTGCACGTCTGGCCCATTGATATCGGCATCGCAAGGGCCTGCGTCCGCCTCGATTTCTGCGCCGACCCGGCCGACGAGATCATTGCGGCGACCAGCGCCGTGCATAACGTTCCCCTGCTTACCCGCGACCGGGTAATCGGACAGTCGAAGCTCGTTCCGTTGGCCTTGGCCACGGAGTGACATCCGTGTGCGCCGCCGCACGCCAGATCTGCGTCCGGCCCCGCTTCGGATATTTCGCCATCCCGCGGGCCGCTGCGCGTGGCAGCATCGGGCGGGTCCAAGCCGAAACCGGCTGTCAGTCCGAGCGCGGCGAAGTCAAGCCGTCCCAGCAGGGCCGCGCCGGGCTGCGTTTGCAGAACGCCTTGCCCGATGCGCGCATCGCCTATGTCTCGGCCACCGGCGCGACCACGGTGCCTGGCCTGGCCTATGCCGGCAGGCTCGGCCTCTGGGCCAGTCGCGGCGCGTCAACTGTCTGTCACCCTGATCGGCTCGTATGGCACCGCAGGTTCGTGAAGAAACCTTTCAGACAGCTCGGGACCCATTTCGTCAATCGCAGCTTCCGCTGCGCCAGGCAGTTCGTCGACCGCCCGTCTCCAGTCGTCCATCTCGATCTTCGCTTTCGTCGGCGGCGCATCGATCCGGACGACCCTGTCGGCGCCGATAAGCAGCCCCGCCTGCCCGACGGCATTTGCGACTGAAGCCGCATCGCGGCAAAGATCACATCCCGCCACGCCCATATGCCACCTCCGACAATCTTGCGTCGGTCGACAACGTAGTGGTCGTCGCCACACCCAAGGCTCAAAATGCGCACCTGCTCCGCCTTCACCATAAAGCAGATCAACGCGTCGACCAGGCCAATCATGATCGGATTATTCGCCCATAACCCGCCGTCGACGAAGGTGTAGCCGCCGTCTTCGAGCGGCCGAAAAAACGCCGGAGTCGCCGATGTGGCTTCAGCCACCTTCGTCATGAACTCGCGCCCATCTTTCCGGAAATCGGCGTGATGAGGCGTCTTGAAGATGTACACTTCCCCATACCGACCATCGAAGGATGGAATGCAGAGACGTGTCCGTGCCTCGCCGAACTTTCGATCACCCAGGGTCTCCTACAGGATCCCCTTCAACGCTCCTCCGCCGTATCTGTACTTGAACACTTGGCATAGCTCCGGGATCGTCGGAGGCCCCCCTCCAGCGCTCTCATCCTGATTGGCGGGAAGATTTCGCATCCACGATGGATATAGAGGTCGCGCAACTCCGTGGCCGTGATGCCCGCGCCCAGACCCACGGCCAGTATCCCGCCGGTCGACGTCCCTGCGATCAAATCGAAACACCGCGCCACGGATTTCCCGCCAAGGTAGCGCCGTTCGAGCCCCGCCAGGAAAGCGGCGGGATAGACACCCCGAATGCCGCCTCCATCGATCGAAAGGATGCGAAACGTCTGATCCTCAGGCCAAGCGAGCGGAACGCGGCGACGATCAAGCGCCCCCGACGACCGTCTCGGCAGCCCTTCGCCCACCGGTTCCAGCGTCACGCCGCCCGCTCCTTTGCCGGATGAACGCCTCCGCCCGCCCACTCTCCGGTCGCGAGCCAGCCTTCATAACAGGCCAGCCCGTCGCGCCAAGAACCCTGAAATCCGGCCAGACCCGACGCATCCGGTCCATCTGTGCCCGCATCGACAGCGTCATCAGTCGTCGTCTTCCGCACCGCAAAAGGTGTGCCCCGGCGTCGCGCGGACCGCAGTAGACGCTGCGACTCCGGAGACGACCCCAGGCAAGACCAGCCCGCCTGTACCGGTGCGGTGCCGACTCCGGCCGTCCCGCACCATGCTGCCGACATTTTCGTTGAAGTTCCGGAAGGTTTCTCCCGTCGGCACCTCGCCGAACAGCCCGGCCATGATCTTCTGCATTTCGTCCAGACCGCACCCCTCGATCAGGCGCTCGATCTGCCGGACCAAGTGCTCGAGGTCGCCCATGAAGATTGCCTGATCGCGCAGCGTGCCCGGCCACCGGTCGGTCAGAACATCTTCGGCGCAAACGGGGTTGGCGATGTGGACGAGGCGGCCCAGTCCCTGGTACCGGCGGAACACCTCCAGCATGTGCCGAGCCTGGTGGAGCAGTTCTTCCGAGATCTGGTCCGTATGGTTCGCCGCATCCGCGATCAACTTGGCGAACATGATCGACGGAGGCTTGCGCCCCGACCGCGCGTCGTACTGAACGTTACGCCAGCGCTTCAGGAGCTGCAGCACGATGACCGCCTTGGATTTCCGGAAAGCCGGTTCCCGTAAGCCGTCCTTCGAGAACCTGCGCCGACTCGCTGACGCCTTGGAGGTGACGACCGATTACTTGCTGGCTCGTGTTGACGATCCGGAAGCTTATGCCGACGCCGACCCGCTCTACCGGGACTTCAAGAACCTTTCTTCGGACGATCGCGAGCTCGCCCAATCCTTCATGAAGATGCTTTCCGGTCGCAAGAAGCGCGGCGGAGAGGGTGCGTGAACGGTCAGGCCTATGCGTTACCAAATGGCAAAGCGTAAGGCGGAGAAGTTCCTTGCCGACCGGGGCATCGCCAGTCTTCCCGTCGATCCGATCACGATCGCCGAGAGCCTCGACATCGTCGTGGAACCCAAGCCGGACACGGCGGGTGGTGTTTCCGGCATGCTGGTCCGCCATCAGGACATGTTCGGGATCATGTACGCCGCCCACATCGACAATGAAGGCTTTCAGAGGTTCAGTATTGCCCACGAGATCGGGCACTACGTGCTGGACGGCCATGTCGATCACATCTTCCCGTCCGGCGATGGTGTTCATACATCCGAAGCCGGCGTCGTTTCCGGCGATCGCTTCGAACTGGAAGCCGATCATTTTGCCGCCGGCTTGCTGATGCCCGACCCTCACTTTTCCCGAAAAGTCCGTCGCTTCGGCGACGGGCTCGAAGCGATCCAAGGCATGGCGCGCGAGTGCTGCACCTCGCTGACCGCTAAGGCGATCCGATATGCCGAAACAGCCGCGGTGCCGGTCGCCGCCGTAGCAAGCACCGGCGATTCGGTCGACTGCTGCTTCATGTCCAAGAGCCTTCAGGACATCAGCGGCCTTGAATGGCTCCGCAAGGGGCAGCCGTTGCCGACCGGCATTGAGACCGATCTCTTCAATCGTAATCCCGACAATGTCCTTCGGGCCCAACGCAGCCATGCGGACGTCGATCTTCGTGACTGGTTCGGCGGTCCTCGTTCCCTGCCGGGCACCGAGGAGACGATTGGCCTCGGACGATACGGCAAGACGCTAACGGTACTTTCTTCGAGCGCATTTGCCGACGATGAACCTGACGAAGAAGATGAGGATATGGAGGAACGCTGGACACCGCATTTCCGCAGGTGAGATGCAATGCGCGTAGTCCGCCCATCGATAACGCTGTAACCAAGCGCCCGCGTCCACCCGTCGGGTATACGCAGTCTTGGTCAGATGCGCACTGCCGAGTCCCGCGCCTCTGATCGCTTCCCCTCGCTGCTAATCGCATCAGCCGTCCCGCTGCGCAGCCGGCCCGCCGTCCACCGGTTGGAGCCATGGTGCGGCCCTTGCAAGTCTGTTTGTAAGACTCTTATGTTTTCGAACAGAAAGGAACCGGCCATGTCCGTCGCGGAAGCCATCAGGACCAACATCCGCAAGCTGCCGAGGGGGCGGCCGTTCACGACCTCACGCTTCATCGCCCACGGCCCGCGCGGCGCTGTCGACCGGGCGCTCGCGCGCATCGTGGCGGATGGTGGCGTCGAACGGCTCTCGCGGGGTGTTTTCGTCCGGCCCACGAAGAGCCGCTTCGTCGGCAACGTGCATCCGGGCATCGCCGAGGTCGTCCGGGCTATCGCACAGGACAACGGCGAGACCGTCCAGGTCCACGGCGCCGAGGCCGCCCGGCGCCTCGGGCTCAGCACCCAGGCGCCGATGGAGCCAGTGTACCATACCAGCGCATCCACCCGCTCGATCCGGATCGGCAGCACCACGGTCAGGATGATCCACACGTCGAACCGTCGCCGGCTCCAGTTCGCCGGCGAGCCGGCCGGCCTCGCGCTCGCCGCGCTGTGGTATCTCGGCAGGAACAACGCGACGCCAGAAGCGATCGCCAGGATCGAGTCCGCGATCGGCCCGGAAGCGTTCGCCAGGCTCCGCTCGGCCGACATGCCGGCCTGGATGGCGGATGCGTTCGACGCGGGGGCCGACGCCCGTGGCTGACGCGTTCCTTTCGCTGCCGGCCGCCGACCGGCGCGACATTCTCGAGACCGCCGCCGCCCGCCTGGGCCGGCCGGCGGTCATCCTGGAGAAGGACGTCTGGATCTGCCGGGTCCTCCAGGTGCTCTTCTGTCGCCTCCCTCCTGGTCGGATCGGTCACGAAGACACGTCCACGCTCTTGCTCGTGGACGTGGCCGTCGATGACTATGGATCAGACAGGGAGACCGGGGACCCGCCCCTGCGCCGCGACGTCACGAAGACGCTGTCCTTCAACTCGCCTGGAACACCGAGATCACTTCCGACACTCGGCGGGCAGAACACCCCGCCGCGGAACGCGGCTCAGTTCATTTGCGACCAGCTGAACAGGCGCCTCGGCTTCACCAGGGAGGAGTGGACCGCGCTCGCGGCCGAGTCCATGCGTGCCGAGACGCCCGAGCCCGGCGACCCCGCCGAACACTGACCCGCGCACTCCTCGCCTTGCTCACCTATGGCGAAACCCCTATATTGCGGAATCGACAGTGACATGTTGAAGCCAGTCGAATGGATAGGTTCGAGCAAGGCGGATCTGAAGCGCTTCCCCGACCCGGTGCAGGGTCGCATGGGCTTCGCGATCTACCGCGCCCAGCTCGGACGCCGACACCGCGACGCCAAGCCGCTGAAGGGATTCGGCTCGGGCGTCGTGGAGGTCGTCGCGCGCCACGACGGCGACGCCTTCCAGAAGAAGGCGAGGCGCGGCATCGCGACCCCGAAGCAGGAGCTCGACCTGGTCCGCCGCCGATTGCGTGCCGCCGAGCGGCACTACCGTGACACGCATCGTGGAGATTGACGCCATGGAACCCACCGACACCACCGTGGAACGCGGCAGCGGCAACGTCTTCGCCGATCTCGGCTTCCCCGACGCCGCCGCCCACCTCGTGAAGGCCGAGCTGGTCAGCCGCATCGACGACATCGTGCGCGATCGCGGCATCACCCAGACCGAGGCCGCACGGCTGATGGGCCTGTCCCAGCCCGACGTGTCACGGCTGCTGCGGGGCGACTTCCGCGAGTATTCGCTGGAGCGCCTGTTCCGCCTGCTCAACGCGCTCGGGCGCGATATCGACATCGTCATCCGCCAGCCCCGTTCCGCCGACGGCGCACGGCTGCGCATCGCTGCCGCCGAACCCACCTGACGCCACGGTCCCACCACCAGGGCTTGCCTCCGGACCGGGAGTGAGAACCTGTCCATGGGTGTGCCGCCTGGTCCGGCGACTTCGCTATTGCCAATCCCATTCTCGCCCTGTCCATCACCACCGGGAGGGCAGTGAAAGAAAGCACGTGGCAATGAACGATCCGCACGTCGTGGCCCTCCACTACCGAATCGAGCACGGGCCGGATGTTATCGACTGGTCCCGTGCGGCCCCGCTGGACAAAGAGGAGCACCGCTTCTGCGTGCAGGCCGAAAGCGGACGGGTCCGCTTCGAGCTGAAGGAGCATTACGCATCCGAAGATGCGGCACGGTTCGCGGTCGAGGCCGACTACATCCGCAACTGGGAATTCGTTGTCGGCCTTGCACGAGGCCCGAACGCATTCACACTCCGCTTCGACCGGTCGGAGATCGTCGACCGGGAGCCGTCGCTCGGACGGATAAGCCTTGCGGCGCGCGGCACCGCCGCGTTTGCCTCTGGTGTGGCGCGCTTGCAGGTCCAACCTTCTGCTTATCCCGAACCGCCACTAGCTGCCATCAAGCGAAGTCCGGACATCGACAGCATGTACCAGCATTACCTCAGGCATCTGGAAGGCGGAGAGCCGCTCCCCGCCATGGCGTATTTCTGCCTGACTACGCTGGAGCAGATGGCTGGCGGCCGCGACGCAGCGGCTGTACGCTTCTGCGTCTCCAAAAAGGTTCTGCGTCGGATAGGCGAGCTGAGCACCAACAAGGGCGGAGCCAGCGCCAGGAAGGCAACCGGTCATGCCGTCCCCCATACGCCCGAGGAAGAACGCTTCCTCAAGTCCGCCATCAAGACCATGATTCACAGGGCGGCAGAGGTCGAATTCGGGCCGGACCCGCACCGTCGCAAAATCACCTTGGCAGATATATGACAGGTCCTTGACGGGCGTCTTCAAACGGCCGAATTCGCTAGGGAATGTCGTCCGGTATTCCGTTTCAGCACCGTTCCGTATTACACCGCACGTCTCCGCCATTCTGCATATCGGGATCTGTTCGCGGCCCGCGAAACGCACCGTATCGCCGCCGCCAACCCCGTCCGATAGCCCGCCGGCTTACCGATCCCGCCCGCTTCTGCTGCGCAGCCGGCCCAGCGTCCGCGGCACGGCGCCGACCCACCCGCTGAAGGCGTCTGGCCGGCCCTGAGTCCGCCGCAATGGCACGTGCCGCCGGCCCGCCGCCCTCGAGGACCACGAGCTGCTCGCGCTCCTCGGTATCGCCGTCGACGCCCGAACTCTTTGCCCACGCCGGTGTCTCCACACCCAATTGGTCGCACGTCCACTTGATCCGCCGGGCGTGCGTCCGCGGACCGTTCCGACCCGTCGTCGCCCTCGTCAGCGCGAAGCACGCAGGGTGCAGTTCTCGTGTGGCGATTGTAAGTGGTTGATTTGACGTGATGTCGTGGTGGCGATGGACCTGTGAGATTGGGTTTTCGTGACAATCGCGCGTTCCGGGGCAGGATTTTGTCACGACGGCGGTGATCGGCGGGGAGGTGGGGACACTCCTCACCGCGCGATGCGGTAGGATGCGGGTTCGCAAAAACACGACATCAGGAGTGTCCCCATGGCAGTGTCGCAACCTCGGCTTCCCTCGTCCATCGATCTTTCGGGCCTGCCTCCCCGGGTTGTCCAGGCGGTCGCGCAGATGACTGCGGTTTGCCATCAACATCTCGGCTCTGAGCGCTCTTTCGAGGCCTTCGAGGAGACCGAGCGGCGGGTGCGTGAGAGCATGCACGTGCTCGGCTGCGAGATCCTGGGCGCCTGTACCGAGAGCCGGGACGACGGTGCGCCGCGGATCGAGCGGGACGGGCGGAGCTGGTTCCGTGTGGCGCCGACGCCGAAGACGATCATGTCCTCGCTGGGTCCGGTGACCGACCGGCGTGCGCGCTACCGCACCGGCGCTTCCGGCACGTCGCTGATACCGGTGGACGAGAGCCTGGGGTTGGTGAACGACGACCTGACACGGTCGGCGGCCCACCTTGGGCTGATGATGATGGGCCACTGCACGGCACGGGAAGCGGAGGAGTTTTTCGAGAAGATGGGCCCTGCTGGACAACCTCGGCGGTGACGGCCTGGTCATCACCAAGCGTGGAAAACCGGTCGCGCACCTGCTTCCCTATGAGCGGCGGCATGCCGATCTCATCGGCAGCCTCGGCCACAAGGTGAAAGTTCGGGGCGATATCTTCAGCACGGGACTCGAATGGGAAGTCGGTGCTGAATCTTGACACCCATATCCTCGTCTTCGCGCTCTCCGGCGGGCTTCGGCCTGCCGAGAACGCCTTGCTGGAGCGGAACGGCTGGTCGATTTCGGCCATCGTGCTGTGGGAGCCTGCAAAACTGGTCCAGCTCGGGCGGCTGGAGATGGATCTTGACGACCGCGAGGTCGTTCGCGCACTCGCCGGATTGCACGTCTGGCCCATTGATATCGGCATCGCAAGGGCCTCCGTCCGCCTCGATTTCCGCGCCGACCCGGCCGACGAGATCATTGCGGCGACCAGCGCCGTGCATAACGTTCCCCTGCTTACCCGCGACCGGATAATCGGACAGTCGAAGCTCGTTCCGTTGGCCTTGGCCACGGAGTGACATCCGTGTGTGACGCCGCACGCCAGATCTGCGTCCGGCCCCGCTTTGGATATTTCGCCATCCCGCGGGCCGCTGCGCGTGGCAGCATCGGGCGGGTCCAAGCCGAAACCGGCGAGCGCGAAGGAGCGCTGGCAACCATCGCGCAGGCCGCCGCGGCCGTGCCGGCTGCGGGCGGCGAAGCCGCGCGGGCGTCAATCTCTACCAGCTCGCCATCGCGCAAGTGATCGCGGGCGACGAAGGGGCGGCGCTGGCAACGGCGCGTCGGGAGGCGGGGTCGCCGGGATGTGACGGCCTGCTTGCCGATGTCAGCGAGGTCCAGTGCTGGGGGACGCGGGTCGCGGGGGCGGTTGCGACGACGCGGGCGATGACTTCACCGGGCGCCCGTTGCTCCGCGCTCGTCAACATCGGGAACATCCTGGTGCGGGACGGCGATCCCGGCCAGACCGGGCAGCTGCTCGGGCCGGCGGAGGATGCGGCCGCGGATCTGCGGCGGCTCGTCGTCGGTTTCTGCGACAGAGCAGAAGCAGTAGGCCGGATCGTCGGGAATGCACGCGGTCATGGAGGATTTCTCCTTCGGTGGGGTCGGGACCTGCGGACGCCCGGGTGGCGATACGTCGCATGCGTCGCCGGCGGAAGAAAAATGTGGTGGTTACGCGAGCGCCTGGCTGATGCAGCGCGTCATGGGTGCTCCCTCCCCCGTGTGGGCGCTGTGATGTACCACCTTGGCACACTTCGATGCCGTCGGGAGGGGGCGTCCACCCCATCGCTTACCTTCAGCTTAAACCTACGGCAGCAGTCGCAATCCCACCGATGAGTCATCTTTCGAGCATGGGCACATTTGCGGTCGCTGCCAGGACGCGAGCGCACTTGTCGGGCCGTGGCGCCCGAAGACGGGGCTGGCGCGCGTTATCCCGGTCTTGAACGTGTCATCGGAGACCGCGCAGGTCCGGGACTTGAATCGGCCCCATAGTCTTCCCATTCTGCGGTTTCGATCTTGCCATCGTCGGCACGGGCGGCGACGAGCTCGCCGGCACCTCATCGCGGGGAGGGACGGACATCGCTCAACCCACCGCCACAGGCAATTCCGGCCCGGGCGTCCTACCGGCGTTCGCGACGCCCGACTGGCTTGCGATAAATCACCACCTCATGAAGGCGGACATGCGCAAGCTGGCCGCGCAGCTTCGGGAGGAGTATCCGAACTGGCCGGCGGTGGCGGACGGTAGCGACGCGGCCGCGTTCTGGAGCGCGGTGCACGGGCTGGCGGATCGTTGGACATATTTTCTCTCTTTGTTCGAGGAGCGCATCCTAGCGACGTTCGGGCGGGTCAAGGGGGTGAAGAAGCAGCTCGTGCCCCGTCTGCTCGAATCCGCGGGGACGCGCGCGCGGGTACTGCGCCCGCTGTTGCCTGGCGACCCAGAGCCTCCCGCGCCGGAGGACCTGGAGACCCTGTTCGCGGCGGGCGAGCACGGGCTGGTGGCGCAGACGGTGTGGGCACTGTCCTGCCTGGCGGGCCGGGAATACGGCTTTGCGGTCTCGCCGTGGCTGAACGAGCCCGAGATCGACGCGCTGGTGGGGGATGCGGTCGGCCGGCTTCGTCAGGGCTGGCGCCCCGGGCGCGCCGATCTGGTCGAACGCCTGGTCGACGAGTCCACGGGTCCTCATCTGGAGAAGCTGGCGGTGCGGGCGGCCGAGGAATGTGCGGCGCTGGATGCGGAGATCGCAAACGCCTGGTCCGTATTCAGAAAACACGTTGCGGACCACGAGAGCTACGACCCGGTGGCGGACGAGGCGTCGTCCCGGCTGCTCGAACTCGAGATACTGGCCGACGACCGGGACGAAATCGCCGCGTCACGCGACGGCGCGTTGGCGCGGATACGCCACGCGGCGCTGCGCACGTTGCTGGGGGATGCCGTCGAGGGCCTTGCCGACACCGCCCCGGACGCGGCGGCTGATCCGCTGAAGGAGGGGATCGCGCAATGGCATTTCCTTAAGGATTTGGCGTCATTTCCTTAAGGAGTCGCGCCTTTTCGCAGCAGGGGGCCCTGCCTTTCCGGAGATTTTCCGGCTTCAGGCTGCGGCCTTTCTCCTTCGGGTCCACTTGCTGACCGGCTTCATCGATTTCCTGGGATACGACCGTCCCGGCCGGAGCCGGCCGCGCACCTTGAGGATTCCCTCGGCCATCCGGGTCACGGCCTGCGCGACGGCTTCGGCCTGCGCGAGCAGCATCTCCTCGATGTTGGCGGCCACGATCGCGATCGCGTTTCTGAAGTTCACGGCCTGGCGTTCCTTTCCCTGCTCGCGGATGTCTGCGAGCAGGTCGTCGCCATGCCCGGAAAGCAGCCGCGTCATGGCGATCAGGTTGAAGTGGGCGTAGAGTTCCTGGCGCACGCCGCGCTCGGTCCGGCCGTGGAACTCGTCCACCGCGATGGTTCGCTTCGAGACCTTGTACAGCTCCTCGATTCCCCACCGTCCATGGTAGAGATGGCCAAGATCCTCGGCGGAGACGTGGCCGGCATCGAGCAGTGTCGTGACGAGATGGCAGTCGTCGCCGTCCGTCTTGCAGCGGACCAGCCGGAGGTCGACCGGATCGAAGCGCTCGCCGGGCCGACGTTCGGCAAGCTCTCGCTGCGTGTCCGGTCCCGGGGCGGCGGTGACGACGGTCTCGGTGCGGTCGCCCTCCATGAAGTCCCTGAAGGCGCCCACGCGGTTGCGCTGGAGCCGGAACACCGGATGGGCGCCCGTGCGGATGACGGCGTACAGGAGCTCGAACGAGAAGTATCCCCGGTCGAACACGACGACGTCGCCGGCCTCCAGGGCGTGCAGGTGGCCCATGGCCGCGGCCCGCTCGCAGGCGCGGGCGGAGAGCGAGAAGTCGACCGGGACCTTGGTGTCGAGCCGGTACAGGCAGGACACCAGCCCCTGCGGATAGTGGGCGCCGCCGTGCGGGAGCGGGTAGCCGGCATCGACCAGCGTCCGGGGCAGGTTCATCTTCGTTCCGTCGACCGCGAACGGGCGGCGGCCCTTCCAGCGCCCGCCCTCGCCGCCGTGGCGGAGGATCTCGCGGTGAAGGTCCAGGAACAGCTCCTCGTGCACCCTTTGCCGGGCCTTGCAGATCGACGAGGCGGCCACCGGCTCGCGTTGAGGCAGGGCGATCCCCAGCTTGCGGCACTGCTCCCAGAGCTCGGCGGTCACGGTCGCGTAGCCCTTCTCCCCCCGCGACAGGACCAGCCGGAACACGAACAGCATCACGATGAGGCTGTTGAGGACCCGCCGCCGCTTCATCCAGCGGCGGTCGTGCGCGTCGGCCAGCGCCGTGGCGGCGTCGACGACCTGCAGCCACGCCGCGACCAGCGGATCGTCCCGGTCGGGACGCGGCGGGCGCGGCGAGCGTGCCGGAGCCGCGCGCCCCTGGAGGACGTCGCGGAAGTCCCGGCCGAGGGGAAGGACGAGGATCTCCTTCGCCGGCTTCGCCCGCCGGCCCGACTTCCGGCCGGCGGTCATTCCGATGCGCTCCCAGTTGGCGGCGCGGTAGCACGCCCCGTCGAAGCGCGTCGGGTCGATGAACGTCTCGCACAGCACGGGGCGGCAGCCGTGGCGGCGCTCCCACTCCCCGGGAAGGCGGGCCGCCGCCATGCCGAGGACCCGCGAGGCAAGGTTCGTCACGGCCACCCATGGAAACACGATGAAGCGGGAATTGCCCAGCACCAGGTGCAGCCGGCGCTCGCGGTCCGGTCCGCTCCATCCGATCCATTCGTCGCGCGCCGGCAGCGTCCGCGACGCCGCCTCGAACAGCAGGCAGCCGAGGCGGCGGCCGTCACGGTCCAGGACGAACCAGCGCAGGTGCGGGCCGAACGGGCGCGGACAGCCCAGGTAGTGATGGCGGTCGACAAGCTCGTTCCACTTCGCCTTCTCGTCGGGACCGTCCGCGGCGTGCAGCGACAGAGGCTCGAGGGCGGACAGCTCGCAGGCGATCTCCGGCTGCGGGTCCGATGCCGCCGTGTGGCAGATCGGCGGCAGCGCGCCGGAGCCGGTGCTCCGCTTCTCCGGAAGCGTCAGGATCCCGAACCCCTCCAGCTGCTCCAGCATGCGGAGGCAGGCCGACACGCGGTAGTCGCCCTTGGGCGTGTTCCAGTTCAGGTGCTCGCAGATCGTCTTCGCGAGCTCGTTGCGGGTGTTGTTGGGAAGCAGCGCCACCGTCTCCTGGATGTCGGCGATCTGGCGCCGCGTCAGGCGGCGGCCGAAAAAGGTGGTCGTCTCAAGGCGCTCGATCCGCGGATCCATCGCTCCCGCTCCGGAAGATGTAGTGTCCCGCAGCCTGGATTGCACGGACCGGCGGAAGTGTCAACCCCCCTGTGCCAAAAAATCCGCACCGGCGCCGACTGCCATGGAACAACGGCCTCGCGGGAGCGAAAGAAAGTCCGGCCAGTCCTTGCGGTCAAAAGAAATGCCATTGGGGGATCGCGGCGCTTCTGAAGGATGACAGGCTGCCCGCGGTCTTTCCCGATGCGGAGTGGGAGAGCTGCCACGCAGCGGCGGAGCGCTTCCGCATCGCCATCGTGGAGCCGGGGGAGAAGGAGCTTGCGCTGAGGGAGGCCTCGCGGCGCTACGCCGAGGAACCCACGGCGGCCAACCTGGCGGCGCTGCACGAGGCGGCGGAAGCCGAGCGCTCCAGCCCGCGCTCTCTCGAACCGGCGGAGGCGGCGCTTGAGGAGATCGCTGCCTGTCTCGAGGACCTTGTCGGGCGCTTCGGCCCGCTCGCCGACCGCGCCCGGCCGACCGTCCCCCCGTCCGGGAGCGCGTCGGAGCCGCCGCCGGAGGCGGCGCTCGGCACGCAGATCGCCGAGACGCGGGCGGCAATGAAGGAAGCGGAGGCGCGGATATTGGAGCTGACGTCGGCGCTGGAGGCGGCGGCCAAGGAGAACGACGCGCTCCGGCGCGACAAGCATCGGCTCGGCGAGCGGCTGGTGGCGCTCGAGGGAGCGCCGGCCGAGGGGAGGAAAGAGCGCGCCGTTCCTCCGCTCGCCGCCTACGCCGATCTTCCAGACTGGACGGAGCGGCACTTCCCGGGGCGGATCGTTCTCGCCGGGCGCGCGCTGAGGTCGCTCAAGAGCGCCCGCTTCGAGGACGTGGCGCTGGTGGGCCAAGCTGTCGCGCTACTGGGGACGACCTATCACAGGATGAAAGTCGAGGGCGGGATGGAGCTGCGCGATGCGTTCGAGGACACGCTGCGCGAACTCAAGCTCCAGGAAACCCCCAGCATCAGTCCCGACCGCCAGGGCAAGGCGCGCGACGGATTCGAGATGGAGTGGGAGGGGAGAAGGCTGACACTGGAGCGCCACCTGAAGAACAATTCCGGGACGCGCGATCCCCGGCGCTGCCTGCGCATCTATTTCGCGTGGGACGAGGAAACCGCCAAGGTCGTGATCGGCCATCTGCCGGGGCACATGAAGACATGACGGAATCCGGCCGGCGGCGCGGCGCGTCCCCCACCGGCGACCATGCGTCCTGAAGCGTCCGGGCGGGTGTCTTGCCGTCCAAATGCTCGCGCTGACTGTCGAACCAGCGCCTGACGCTGATATCGCTGGACGTGCCGGCACGATCGCCGGCGACAAAGGCCAGGAATGAAGCCGGGCGCGGCGATCGTGTCCGGTGTCGTGCGGGTACCGGACAGCTCGCGTGGTGCACTGGATTGAGAGATTCCCGTCAGGCGGGTGAGCAGCTCAGGACCCGGAACGACCTGCATGGCGAGCCACTCTTGGGCCGGGGCCGGAGACTGATCCAGAGCTTCGCTGATTTTTTCGAGCAGGGCGGAAAGACCGTGCGGATCGATGCATGGCAGACGCTGGAGTTCAGCAAGGAAGGTCTGGTCGATGCCGGCTTCGGCCATGCCCACCTTGTGTCCGGCCAGGGCGGAATCATCCAGGCAGGTGACCGGTTGGGAGAGCAGGCCCATCGCGTCCGCGCGGATCAACGCATCGACAGCTGCGGCCGCAAGCCTCGGGTCGTTGTTTGGAGCGCGAACGGACTGGATACGAAGATTGGTCATGACCGGAGAGTTGTCCGGTGGCCTGAGCCGGATCAACCACGGGCTGAATCCGGTTGAAATGGTCCAGGGCGTCTACAGCCGGACGTGCGGGTGTGCTCGGCACAGTCCCTGCGCTCGCGCTGTCGGAGGTCATGTGCGAACAGGTTCTTTCGACGGTGCTGACGGCACTCGCCCAGGCGGAATCCTCGATGGACTATCCCGGCGCGCCGCGCCAGACCACGCGTCTGCGGCGTATCGAAGTCGCCCCGAACCGGCGCATCCCGGTCCGATCGCTGCATCTGGTTCGGTGGCTTTCGTCATTGATTGAGGGCCGCCTCAACAGTGCCAGGGCGACGACATCAATGCGGTGCCCGGGTGCTGCCTTCCGGTCGAGCCGCGCCCATGTCAGCCCAGCGTGTCGACCAGCCCCGCTTCGGCAATTCTCCTGTCCCGTGTCAGAAGTGTCGCTCCGAGCACGCGGGCGGTCGCTACCAGAATGCGATCGGCCGGGTCGCGATGAAAGGAATCCGGCAACGACGCCAATTCGGCCGCCACCGCCGGCGAGATGCCGTGGCGGCGCACCAACGGGGCGGCGACCGCCTTGTCCAGCCACTCCCGCAGTGGAATGGTCAAGCGGACCCGTCCCAGGCTGTACAGCATGGCCACTTCCCAGAGCGAGATATCGGAAACCTCAAGCGGCGAGTCCGCTCCGGCGTCCGCAATGACGTCCTGCTGCTCCCGGGACAGCCGATCCCGGTCCCCGTGCCACCAGAGCAGGATGTGCGTGTCGATTAGATATGTCAAAATCTAAGGCCGATTCCGCCCCGTTTCACCGGTCGTCGCATGCCGCTCCTGCGGTGCGATGGAATACAATAAGCAGTTGTATTGACAAGATTATCACTCATTCCTACACTGTCCTCCACCTTGCCAAGCCAGCGATGAGGCCGTCACAGCCTACGTCCACTGTCGCCGTCACCATGCTACCTCTGCGCTTACGGGTCTGCTACCGGAATTCATCGCGCAGAAACCGCCTCGAAGGTCCGCCGCACCATGGCCGAACGCCAGTACCGCAGCCTCACCAAGCGCACCGTGGACCGCCTCTCGGTCAACGGCAAGGACGCCATCTTCTGGGATAACGACCTTCCAGGCTTCGGCGTTCGAGTCTACCCCTCGGGCAAGAAGGTCTTCGTCGTCCAGACACGCGCCTTCGGCCGCTCGAAGCGCGTCAGCCTTGGCACCCATGGCGACCCCGACTTCTCCGTCGACCACGCCCGCAGGAAGGCCACCGACATCATCGCGCGCATCAAGACCGGACAGCCGCCGGTTCCACCGGAGCCCGCGCCCGACCCGACCGTCGCCGACCTCGCCGGGCGCTACGAGCGCGAATACGTCGCGATGCACTGCAAGCCCCTGACCGTCAACCATTACCGGCTCATGCTGCGCAAGCATATCGTGCCGGCTCTCGGCGAGCGCCTCGTCGCGGACGTCGAGTACAAGGACATCCTCGCCTTCCACAACAGCCTGCACCACATGCCGACCGTCGCCAACCGCGCGGCCGACATCCTGGTTAAAATGTTCAACCTGGCGGACGCGTGGGGCTGGCGCCCCTCCGGCAGCAATCCCGCCCGGGGCGTGCCCCGCTTCAGGGTCGAGAAGCACGAACGGTTCCTCACCCGCGAGGAGCTCTTCCGGCTCGGCGAGGCGCTCCGGGCGGCGCCCGCCGAGCGGCTCGCTTCGACCCATGCGGCGGCCGCCATCCGCCTCCTCGTGCTGACCGGATGCCGCCGCAACGAAATCCTCGGGCTTCGCTGGGACGACCTCAACTTCGACACCGGCGAGATCCGGCTCCCCGACACGAAGACTGGCACCCGCATGGTGCCGCTGACCCCCGCCGTTGCGAGAGTGTTCGACGGCCTCGCCCGCACGCCCGGCAATCCGTGGGTGTTCCCGGGCCGGAAGAAGGGCGCCCGGCTGGTCAACCTCAACGATTCCTGGGACCGGGTGCGCAAGCGCGCCGGGCTCGAAGACGTCCGCCTGCACGATTTGCGTCACACCTTCGCCTCCCGTGCGCTGGCGCTCGGCGAGGGGCTGCCGATGATCGGCGACCTGCTCGGTCAGGGGCGTCCCACGCTGAATCCGTCTGATTTTTGTTGACGTCGAACATCCCTGCGTTGCACGCGCGCGTTCCGTGTCACGGGGTTGTCAGCGTTTTTCTCTGGCGTTCCTGCGTACCCTGTGCGACGTTTGCGGCATGTCGATACGCACTCGCATGGAGGCGTGCCCGGTTCACCGAGCCCCTCCCGAAGGGTTTGTGCTGTCCGAGGTGGAGGTCCGCCTGGCGCGTCCGGAGGAGCGTCCGCTCTGGGACGCGCTGATGGACGAGCACCACTATCTGGGCTTTCGCCGTCTTGCGGGTCGCGGCCTGCGCTATGTCGCGACCTTCGGGGAGCGGTGGCTGGGCCTTGCCGCGTGGCAGAACGGCGCCTTCAAGTGCAAGCCGCGCGACCGCTGGACCGGCTGGAAGCCGGAACAGCAGTTCCGGCGCCTTGAGATGATCGCGAACAACACGCGGTTCCTGGTGCTCTCGCAGCCCGGCGTGTTCCCGAACCTCGCCTCCCGCTTCCTTGCGGGGATGACGCGGCGGCTCGCCGACGACTGGCTGAACGTGCACGGCCACAAGGTGCTTCTGGCCGAGACGTTCTGCGATCCGGAGTTCTTTCTGGGCACCATGTACAGGGCGGCGGGCTGGACGGGGCTGGGCGAGACCAGGGGGTTCGCCCGTGCCAACGGGCGCTACACCGACCCCCATGGCAAGCCGAAGGTGATCTGTGCGCCGTGGAAAGGCGCGTTTTCCTTGCGGGTGCGAACCCCGCCCAACAGTTGTCGCTTCGGTTGGTAGCAGCCGCGGCGGATCATGGAGGCAACGACATGGTTTGAAGCACCGCGGAGAGAAGGGCTGCCTTGGGCAGCTCAGCGACCATGCAGGTCGGAACGTGAGTGAACGCTGAGCAGGCCTCGAAACGGCTCATGTGGAAGCCGACCCACCAGATTTCTGGGGAAGGCCGACGGCGCACCGGGAAGCAAGCGACACGCGCACCGGGGCGTTTCCACCGGGGTAATGGCGCCGACATGCACGGAAGATGGAAAACGCAGCAACACGGGAAGCCCTGATGGTGGTGTGGCACGCACCAACCGGAAGCCCGCGAGGGACAGGCCGGGCCGTCAGGGTGGCGGATGGGCCCGTAATACTGGAGACGCCGGGTAACGCCGGTCGAGGGAAGGGGCCCTGAGTCGGGAGTTGTGTGGAAAGGAAGCAAGGCATGCCTACTGGCGAAGGTCTAACAGGGGCACAACGGGTTCGGAAACTCCAGAACACACTGCATGAGAAAGCGAAGGAAGAACCCGACCGGCGCTTTCACGCCCTGATCGACAAGGTGTGGCGCGAGGACTTTTTGCTGGAGGCCTGGAAGCGGGTCCGCCGCAATGGCGGGTCGGCGGGGGTCGACGGCGAGACAATTGCGGACATCGAGAAGACGGGGGTGGGAGACTGGCTTGGGGACCTGTCGCGGGAACTGAGGGACGGGACCTACGCACCGCAAGCGGTCCGTCAGGTCCTGATCCCGAAGAAGGAACCGGGGAAGTTCCGGCCCTTGGGCATTCCGTGCCTGAAGGACCGGGTTGCGCAGACATCGGCCATGCTTGTGCTGGAGCCGATCTTCGAGGCGGACCTGCAACCGGAACAGTATGCCTACCGGCCGGGCCGCAGTGCGAAGGATGCGGTTAACCGCATTCATGGCCTGCTGTCACGGGGGCACCACGAGGTGGTTGACGCCGACCTCTCGAACTATTTCGGCGAAATTCCGCACGCCGAACTCCTGAAGAGCATCGCCCGGCGCGTCAGCGACGGACGGCTCCTGGGGCTCATCAAGGCGTGGCTGGAAGCGCCGGTGGAAGAGGACGACGGGGACGGCGGCACACGCCGCACGAACCGGGCACGGCGGGAGCGCAAGGGAACCCCTCAGGGGTCACCGGTGAGCCCGCTGTTGAGCTCCATCTACATGCGTCGCTTCATCCTTGGCTGGAAACTCAACGGATACGCCCGCCGGTTCGGGGCGGAGATCGTGAATTACGCGGATGACTTTTGTGTACTCGGAAAGGCACCGGCGGCAGAGATGCTGGCGGCGGTCAAACGGATCATGGGAGTGCTGAAGCTGCCGGTCAACGCCCGCAAGACCCGATGTCTTCGATGCCCCGAGGAACCGTTCGAGTTCCTCGGATACCGCATCGGCTGGAACTGGCGCCGGACCGACGGCAGCCGCTATGTCGGCACTCGCCCGAGCAAGGCAAACGTCCAGGACATCTGCCACCGGATCAGCAAGAAGACGGACCGCAAGTCCGTCTGGATGGACACCGGGGCGAAAGTGGCCGAACTCAACCGGATGATCTCCGGATGGGCGAACTACTTCACCCTGGGTCAGGTCTCACCGGCCTACAAGTCCATCAACCGACATACGATCCGGCGGCTGCGACGGTGGCTTTGTCACAAGCACAAGGTGAAGTCCGGGCAATATGTGCGCTTCCCGGATGCCAGACTGCGAGATGACTTCGGTCTGAGACAGCTTGAGCGGACAACAAAGACCTTTCCGTGGGCGAAGGCATGATCCCGACTGAGAGCTGGGTGCGGGAAAACCGCACGCCCGGTTCGACGAGCGGGGGTGAGGAAACGCGGCTATGGCTGAGACTGAGGCACCGGCGTCGAGCGAAAGCGGCCGGCAACAGCTACTCCCTCGGGCCTACGGCAGGGCGCGCCTCCCCTCGACTCTACTCGTCACGCCGCTGAGGCCCGACGCCCGTGAGCTGCTTTCGAACCCGCTGGCGCTGCCGCGTGACGTGGTGCCGCCCGCCAGTCCTGAACTGGCGCCCCGCGCTCCTGGGGCGATGCGCTCCCTGCATGCTGAGCTGGCGGCGGTTCCGGACTTCCGCCGGGCGCAGGGAAGGAAGCACACGGTGGCCTGCGTGCTCGCGATGCATGTGCTTGCCGAACTCGCCAACATGAAGGGCTGCCTCGCCGCCGCGCAGTTCGCGCGGTCGCTGTCCCAGGCGGAGCTGGAGGCCGTCGGCGCATGGACGAACCCGAAGACGGGGCGTCGCGAGCCGGTCTCGAAGTCCACCATCCACCGGGTCGTCCAGTCGGTCGATCCCGAGGCGCTGGAGGATGTGGTCGCGCGCTGGTCACGGCCCCGGCTTCCCCTTGCCCGGGCGCTCGCCGCCGACGGCAAGCGCATCCGCGGCGCCAACCGCAACGGCGAGGACCATCACGAGACCGTGGCGCTTGTCGACCATGCCTCCGGCGCACCGTTTGCGCTCCTGAACTTCGGTGACAAGGGAGGCGAACTGGCGGCCATGCACGACCTCCTGGAGCGGAGCGACATCTGCGCAAAGGTGATCACCCTCGACGCGCTGCACACGACGCGCAAGACCGCGAAACTGATCACGGAACGCGCGGACTACGTCTTCACCGTCAAGAGCAACGCTCCGGAAACCTTCGGCATCCTCGATCGCATCGACTGGGAGAGGGACGCCGCCGGCCACTTCGAGGAGGATGTCGAAAAGGCCCACGGGCGCCTGGAGCAGCGGTCCATCCGTGTCATGACCCCGCTCAAGGGCACCATCAACTACCCTGGCGTCAGTCAGGTCGCCCGCGTCACCCGCTACCGGGAGCCGCTGAAGAAGCATGCCGGCGCACAGGACGGGAAGGACCATGTCGAGACCGCGTATCTCATCACCTCTCTCGATGCCAGGGCCGCGTCGCCGGCCGACCTGCTTCGGCTGAACCGCGGACATTGGGCAGTGGAAAACCTGAACCATCGCCAGAGAGACTGCGTCTTCGGCGAGGACGCCTGTCTGACCCGCACGGGACACGGCCCGGCAAACCGGGCCAGCCTCAACACCATCGCGCTCGCGGTCATCTTCGCCAACCGGCGAGAGGCGGAAAGCCTCGCCGAAACCCGTCGCCGGCTCCAGCTCAACCGCAGCGAAGCCGTCGCGGCCCTGACCCGGCCCTGACAGGCGGCCGCATCCCCGCGGTTCCACGGTGCCGCCGGAATGACCCCGGATCCTCACAACGAACCACACGGCGACCGGAAACCGGGCCTGCGCTTGCGCCTGGGGGCTCCGCAGCCGCGAAACTCAGACAGACAACCACGATCCCGGCACCGTTCTTCGGTTGCCGGCCAAAATCACAGACAGCGTGGGAAAGTCCTGCCTGCTCGGTCACCGGATGGTGACCACGACCGCGCGGTATGCGCATCTCGCCCGCGATTCGGTGCGCCATGCCACGGCCAATGTCGGCGACGACCTCGGGCCCAGGCTCGCGCCGCCCGATAGTCCGCAGCGCGCTCGCGTCAACTGAACGTCTCGCGGGAGCCCGCCATGCGCAGCCCGAACAAGATCGTCCTTTCCCGGCGCGCGGTCGACGCCCTGCCGGTCGCCGAGCGCGAGGCCGTCTTCTGGGACCGCGACCTCACCGGCTTCGGGGTGCGCGTTCATCCCTCGGGCTCGAAGGTCTACATGGTGCACACCCGCGCCCAAGGGAAATCGCGGCGCGTCACCATCGGCCGCCACGGGGTGTGGACGCCCGAGCGGGCGCGCCGCGAGGCGGGAAGGCTGATTGCCAGCCTCAAGGCCGGCGAGACGCCACGCCGGCCGGGTGCGGACTCGCCCTCCACCACCGGGCCGACGATCGCCGGGATGGCCGAGCGGTACATGACCGAGCACGTCGCCGTGCGCTGCAAGCCGACCACCCAGCGGGGATGCCGCCATATCCTGGACAGGTTCCTGCTACCGCGCTTCGGAGCCATGCGCCTGAGCGAGGTCACGCCCGACCACGTTGCGGCGCTGCATTACCGGCTGCGCGACACGCCGGCCATGGCGAACCAGGCGGTCTCGCTGCTCTCCCGGCTGTTCTACACGGCCGCGAAGTCGGGCGAGGCGCCGGCCGGGGGCAATCCCTGCCGGTTCATCCAGAAATACCCGATGCGCGGGCGCGAGCGCTTCCTGTCGGAGCAGGAGTTCGACCGGCTGGGCCGCGTGCTCGCCGAGCTCGAAACCGCGGGCAGGATCTCGACGAGCGCGGCCGGGGCGCTGCGCCTGCTGATGCTGACCGGCTGCCGGCGCAACGAAATCGTCACCCTGAAATGGGAGCATGTCGACCTCGAACACGATGAGTTGCGCCTCCGTGATGCGAAAACCGGAGCGCGGGCGGTGCCGCTGTCGCCCGCGGCGAAACAGGTCCTGACCGCGTTGCCGCGCCGGCCCGACAACCCCTGGGTGTTTCCCGGCCGCGTGCGCGGCACCCGCCTGCGCACGCTGAACGCGTCGTGGCAGGTCGTTCGCAAGGAGGCGGGGCTCGAAGACGTCCGCCTGCATGACCTCCGTCACAGCTTCGCCTCGCGGGCGCTCGCGCTCGGGGAGAGCCTGCCGATGATCGGGAAGCTCCTCGGTCACACGCAGGTGCAGACGACCGCGCGCTACGCACACCTAGGGCGGAACTCGGTGAAGGTCGCCGCCGTTCGGATATCCAACAGCCTCGAAGCCGACATGGACACGCCACCGGTTGTTTCCGCCGCCTCGTGATCTAGGTGACAGCTTCCCCTTGCGGGCTCTCGTCCGAGGCCACAGCCTGACGATAATCGGCAGGCTCCCGGGGCACTGCCGTTGACACCCCGGCCGACCGCATGAGTGCAATGCACTCTACACACGCTTTAGAACTTCCCCTGCTTCTTTGCTACTCCTCTTCGGCCTCCGCCTCCCACGATTTCGCCGTCCTCATATCGATCCACTCGCATCGAAGATCAAGACGAATTTCTTCGTCACCGAAGGGTACAAGATATCGCTCTAATCCCCTTGGGATCGGAAAATACACGCCGCCAAACATTCCCTGCAGCGGGTGGTCCAGTTCAAGAACTCCCTCCGGCCGGAGGGTCCCATCCACCTCCACCGCCACTATCTCGTCCAAGACTATTTGATATTGAAATTGCGCGCTAACATCATCCGATGCAACAAAGGTCATCCTATTCCCTACCCATACTACGCCGTGACTGTCGCACTCCGGCAAGAGATCGCCATATGCCGCATAGCCCGAGTCCGTTAACCGTATGTAGTATCCTTCCAGACCCGTTCTCTGCTCCTCGTCGATGATGCGCAGTAAACGAGGCTTCTGTTCAGGCGCCGGCACTGGCTGGGGTTGACCACCGCCAATCCGCACCTCTTGGACATCCCTCTGGGTGACTAGCTGACGCTGCCCCCCTTTTCGAACAACTCCGATGTCATCCTTCAGGAGAACCCACAGTTCAGACCGCCGTTTGGAAAGTAACTCCAAATTCATTGCCCCGTCTCCAAAAAATCGAGGACTCCATTTCTTTAAGGACGGGCCCAAATACACGTGGCAAAACGTCGAAATAAGAGAATAGAGAAGTTGACTGAACCCGAGACTTCGAAGCTTCGTCACCTCCCCATGCCGCACATCAACAAATATCTCTATAGGTCGGTTACCCGGATATTCCTTAACATACACCGGGATATCTTCCGTCAACCGCCCCGCAATTAGCCTAAATTTACGAACCTCGTATGCCCGCGAGATATTTAATTCAAGCTCTGACAAGAACACTCGCTCAAAACGGGTCAGCCCTTCGTACACTTCGGTGCAGTCTATCATGCCGTCAAATGGTTTAGCGCCACAGAACGCTTCCAGATACTGCTGCTCGGCCTGCCTTCGAAACCGATCTGACGAAAGAAGAACTACGACGTGCCCACGTGCCTGCATAACTTGATTGAGCGCTTGCTTTTGCGTGGTACCGAAGAAAACGTTGATACCTCCCGCTTCCGCGCGTTTCCGAATATCCCCTAGAGCTAGCTCATCGGCATCGGCCAATCGGACAACAACCTTGTCCATTTTTTCAACTAGCCCGCGTTTGAGAACCAAGCGAAAGATTCTTGTGTGTTGAGCAATTCTCTCCGGGGACTCCAATACCGAATCTATTGCCATGGTCTCCAACACCGAACCGATGCGGGTCAAAAGTCGCGTAGTTTCCGCATCCATAGAATCTCGCCCTGCGGTAGGCACAAACTGATCGCAATCCAGCCTACCCGAGATCCCGATCGTACTCGGCACTTGCGTAGCACACAGCTTAAACCCACGCTTGAATACATCAATGGGACCGTTCTCGAAGCGAAGCTGGCCTGTCATCCCAATTGATGTATCGTTTATGACTAGACCGTTAATTCCCGCCACAAGCGTATGGCCACGATCTTCAAATAGGCGCCCGGTAATCGAAACTTCTCCGTGCCGCCAAACGTTATGTTCATCCCCAATCAGCGTTAAGTTGTCTCGATTCTCTACATCTGCAAACCGTTGCTGCGACAGGACTTCGCCGTTGAACCTAACTTGTACAGGGACGAAGCGAACAAAGTCCCTGAGATATGCTCTAAGGTCCTTGGCATTTGGGGCCTCTCTCATGTGTCCAGCCACAATAGTACCCCGCGGTGCCGCCGCGCTTGACCTATCCATGGTAACCGACGGTATGGCAGCTCCCGATGTCGAGATGTCTTGCTCGGATAGATGAGTGAGCGTACCAACTTCACTATTCGCCGACTGTGAAATCACCTCCAGCTTATTGCAGACCCCAAAATTGGCAAAGCCGCCGATGCCAAACATTCCCACGCATCCCGCCGCCAATGCCTCGTTGCCACGCTTACCACTAGCCCCGATAGTCCAGAAAAAGTTCTGCAAGTCCTCCTCGGTCATTCCAATACCGTTATCCCGAACGTGGATAACCTGTTCATCGACTTGTACATCTACATGGTATTGTTCATCATGCAGGTCTGCCCCATCACGCAAAGCTTGTATACGGATAGCGTCTACCGCATTCTGTACATTCTCCCGAATGAAGGCGTACGGCGTCTCGTAGATTTGCTTCGAGATCGCCCGAAGGACGCTCTCGAAGTCAATTCCGACCGGAAACGAAGAATTACCGGCGCTCATCTGTTCCTCCTCCCTGCCGCAATACCACGCAATTGCCCCCGAAGAGCCGTATCACCCGTTACCTGCACAATTTCCATTCCAATGTCGATGAAGCCCTCGGTGCTCTCAGGAAAGGCCTCGACCCCTTGCAGCACCGCAGCTCTTGCTTGCTCATTGTCGCCATTATCCCGGGAAAGGACAGCGAGACTGGCAAAATCCGCTGCCTCCCGTTCCGGCGACTCTGAAAGCTCCCGATAAAGACTTGCCGCCCTCCCCCGATCAGCCCTGTCCTCCGAACGTGCTAGGCACAAAGCCAACATGCGCTTGGATCGGGCACTTACCACCGGTTCATCCACCCCAATGTGACGTTCAGCGACAGTGCGAAGCTCCTCCCACGCCCCGGCGTCTCGAAGCTCTTGGAGTAGGGCAAGAGTATGACTGCCTGCCGCTAATCCGTCTATGCTCGCGAACTTGCGTGCCGCCGCGTTTCGTTGAGTAAGCTCACCGAGGAGCTGTGGGTCGGTACCGGCCAACTTCAATAGCGCATTCACGTACCGTTGCACCGGCTCGCCATTAGTGGCCAGAACTTCCTCCAGCAACTTATCCCCGAAGAGAATCTTTACAGCATTGCCGACTGCAAAAAACTCTATTGTTAACCTCTGCAGGTCGTTGTCGTCTTGCTTTAGCAACAACGGAACCGTACCAAAAGCTATTCCGTGCTGCGTCACTATCGGCACGTCGGCTAATGCGTCCAAAAGCAATGCGCTGAGATAGAAGCAAAAGTCTTTTGCATCTGGGCAATAGATTTCCAAAGCCGCAGACAGCTCGCCTATACCGCAGAAACCCGTTACTTCAATGCTACGCGAGTACGTGCGGTCGGCTTCAAAGGAAAACGCACCGGCGATCGGGTCAAAACCAACGAAAGTCACATTGGTTTTTGCGTGGAGTGGATCAAACGTGACTATCGTGTACGAATTGTGAGAATCCCGAGACTCAAACGAAGCCCCGGCAGCCAACGTCAAACAGCGCCCTGATTCGGTCGCAACGTTTGCTGCCTCCGGGACGTGCAAGTGACCACTGTGATAGAAGTCACAGGCGTCCTCCAGCCTGCGCTGTGTCGGTGGCCTGTCGAACTCGTTAAGCACCAAGAACGGATGATGCGCCATTCCAATCACAATGTGAGAATTTTTTTTGCGTGCCGCCCCAATCGCATTCAAGACTTGACATTCTCCCAACAAAATCTGTCCATGGTCTGAACTTCCCCCCTCCGCGAGCCACGCGGAATTTAGCCCGATAATTGCTATTTTGAGGTCCTCAACCATTATGTTGGCTGTATAGGCAAGCCCTTCATCTGTATTGGGTCTATCTTGACCTCCAAAATAGCGATCATGAAACTCTTGGAAGGCTTTAAGTCTTGTTAATAGGGTTTCCCGCTCCACTTCATTCGAGAGAAATGCATAAACATCCGCTTCGCTCCGTATATTCTGTCTCGCGCCAGAAAAGCACATAGTCTGAACGCTGCGATCAACATCGTGGTTGCCCGCGACGCAAAATATCTCATCTCTCGTTACACCAATGACACGAATGAGGTCGTCAATGAATGACTCTACTAGAGCATACTCGGAAACCTGCCCCGAATAGGCAAGATCACCTGTAACCAAAGCAAAGTCGAATTTTGTTCCAGCCTCAACACGCTGTTGGATGTCATCAAGCATGGCAGCAAGAACCGCGTCCTGCGACCAAGCCTCACTTTCGCGGAGGTGGAGATCTGAAACGTGTAACCATCTAATTGGACGCATAGGCGTGCAATCCGGCTATCGAAGTGGCCTGTACCAAAAGTCACCTCTCATCCACGTAGACCTAACGTTTCAATAATTTCAGGCTTCATATGTCAAACTTGAGTCTGACACGCCCCACAACCTTCTTGCCTCATACGCAATGCAGCATGCACCCTGGCCGTGGGCCATCCCCAACGCGGCGATCACCTTGGGTCTACCCGATGACGGCCTGGCAACTCGTCGAGTGTCCGTCATCGTATAGAAGCTGCCCGGATTCAACATGCAGGCGGTTTGCGGCGCTTCCAGTTGTGGGCTTCTTCCAGCGGACGGTCACGGTCCCGAACACCCATTCACGGTGTCCTTCATCGTCTTCCCCGCCTTGAATGTCGGTGATGTGGACGCCGATATCGAAACGGCCTCGCCGGTCCTCGGGTTGCGTCCGGTACGGGCTGGCCGGCTCCTGGTGCCGAAGGACCCGAATCCCGGCAGCCGAACATCCTCGCCATCGGCGAGCGCCTCGCCGATGATCGCGAACACGCCGTCCACCGCATCCCTTGCAGCGCCCTTGCCCAGTCCCGTTCGGGCAGCCAAACGGTCGGCCATTTCGGTCTTGTTCATGTTTTCACCTCCCGCCGTGACGCCGTGCCGTTCCACCATCCCCGGACGGCACATCGCCCGTTTCCAGACATCGACTACCACGAATTCCCACCTGCCGCGACGCCCGGCTACACTTGGGCGCAGCCATTCCGTCCTCGCCGATTCACTGGCCAGTGTGCACCGCAGCGGCGCTTGTCCCCCCGGTCCGAGCCGCAGGCCTCGTTGCGTCCCGCCTTGCGCCCGGCACCCCAACGGTTCCGTTAAATCCAAGCCCGCAGGCTACGCCGCCGGGCCCGTGTCGCTTTCCCCGCCCTGCTGGGACTTCCACCATGCGTACAGGTTGTCCACGAACTCCGGGATCAGATCCGGCACCAGCCCCCTGAGCTTCTCTTCATCCTCTCTCGTCAACTCCGACCGACCGCGACAGGAGTTGCTCAGCGCGATGATCAGGTCGAGCGACCTTGCCGCCTCCCGGTCGTCGCTTCGCGCAATCTGCCTCCACACGGCCCGGCGCAGCCGCATGCCTCGTTCGAAACCGCCGATCCACGGCTCCCACACGTCCTCGCCGTTATCGGCGTCCACTCCGAGGACCGGCGCATAGTCCTCCGGGCTTTCCGCCAACTCCCGCGCGATCCGTCTGTAATGCCCCATCACGGCCGCGATCGTCTCCTCCGTCCCTTCAGCGTCCTCGAAGTCGATATGCGAGCCCCAGACGCCTGGAAGCCATTCGGACGGCGGGATGGTATGCGGACAGACAATCAGAGCCGCGACATAGCCGTCCAGTTCCACAATGTTCATGCCCTTCCACTCGGACGGTATGGTGTCCAGCAGGTCCCGCAGGCGATAGATTTTCGGGTCGACATCGCTCATGGCCGGCAGTTATCCCCACAGCACCGCGGCGGTCAATCGCCGTCCGCGAAGTGGCCTCGCTTGCGGCACGGACGGCGCGCCGTCCGCGACCTTCTGGCCCGTCGGTTGCTGCGCTGCCGGTGCGGCAGCGGCCCGTCGCGGAGCCCGGCCGCTCAGCGGGCGCCTCGGAGCGAGGCTCGAAGGCGCTCGATGTCTTGGTAGAAGGGTGAGTTGGCTTTCCGGTCCGCAGTTATCGGGACGGGCATCCATCCAGGCAAGCGTGCGCTCGAAATATTCGATCGCCAGTTCGGTTTCGCCGCGCGCTTCGCAGACCTTGGCCTTGCGCATCAGCCAATCGACCACCTCCGGATAGCGGGGTTCTCAGCTCCTCGCGGGCGCTGTCTGCTTCGTCGAGACGGCCTTCACCGACGAGCCTGACGACGCTGTTCGAGAGCCGGTCGAGATCGGTCTCGGCCCAACGGTATCCTTCTGACGCTTCCGCCGGCACGGCAGGTACATGAGCGGCGCGGTCGCGCTGCCCGCAGCAGCGCTTGTACTTCCTGCCGCTGCCGCAAGGGCAGGGTTGGTTTCTGCCGATCTTCGTCATTGCCGCCTCGTCATCGGCAACTTCGTCTTCTCTACCTCAGATCACTCACCAGCTCGCTCGTCGGTCGCCCGCAATAATCCCTCACCCGTGGACCTGCACCGTTGCCTGTAGGTGACGGTCGAATACTGCATTCATTTGCAGGACACTGTCGGCTTGTCCCTGCATCCAGCCTCGTTACTCCTCAAGCGATTCACGGCTGGCTCGGAGCCTGTGCGTATTCCTCCCGCAGCCTTCTGAGCCACAGGTTGTGCAGCTGCCAGCCTACGCGAATAAGCGTGTTCAGCACCTCGTCGAACACGTGCTCAAACCTGAGAATGCTGACTTCGTAGGCGTACCGCCAATCTTCGAGGGCGGTTTCGTGTTCGTTGAGGATTGTCCGCAATCCTTGACGGACTGGTATTGGGAAGTGTGGACACGATGGGTCTCGTATCTCGGGAAATTCTTCTGCCAGCAGCTTCTGGATCGTCTCGGTCAGAGCATCGTGCAGCTCTGTCAGATTGTGGTGATGCGGGGGCTCGCCACGTTCCTCGTTGTGTCCGATACGCCATAGCGCTTTCAGTGCAATTTCTGCTGACTGTGCCCGCAGAATCGGTGCCCCGTGGAACGCGGCGGAGAAGTCCTCCCGGTTTCTGCCTCCCGCTGCTTCGTTGTGCGCTTGGTCGAGTATCTCCGCCGCGCGGCGCAGGCTTGTCGCCAGCCTTAGCATCCTTGCGGACATTTCATATGCGTCTCCTTCGTCAACGACCTCCAGACGTGCTATTCGCCTGCGATTCTTCATCTTGTTCTCCTCGCGCGACGGGTCCTGAGCCGAGTCCCGCTTGCTTCTAATGAGGCCAGGGAACTGAGGCCTCGGAAAATCATGGTCGCGGTTGTCCCAACGGTCCCATCATCGCGTGCAAATCCGCTGAGAGGCGCAGCCGTCTCGGCCATGCTTGCCTCTCGTTGTGTTTTCGGCTCCTACCTCATCGTGCGTTGGGCTTGAACCATAAATCTGCGCATACCGCAGCGTCATCGCCCCGTCTCGCCCCTCAGCCTTCCCCTGCCGGAGTTGACCGGCATCTCCCTGGCCGCCGCCGGTAACGACCCCACCGGCCTGAACAGCGCCTGATCCCGGCGCCCCGCACCCCGCCGCCACGCGGCTGTCGGCGGCCACCCCATGCCTCTGGACACGACGAGCCGAGCGGCGCTGCCGGCCGGGCGAAGGCACGGAGCTCCCGGAGGGGGGACCGCGCCGCTTCCCGCCACTCCGGAGGCCGCCGATGACCGATCCCGACACCGTTTCCGCCGACTACACGCTGCGCCCGAGCGAGCTTGCCGTGACCCTGGCGCTGCTGGTCGAAGCCCGCCAGCCCACGATTTTGTGGGGCGCTCCGGGCTGCGCCAAGAGCGCGCTCGCGCAGCAGGTCGCCGCCGATGCGGGGCGCGCCTATGTCGATGTCCGCGCGCTGCTGCTCGACCCCGTCGACCTGCGCGGTATCCCCTGGCGCGACGCGGACGGCCGCACCCGCTGGGCGCCGCCGGCCTTCCTGCCGCCCGCCGGCGATCCCGGCCGCTGGCTCATCAACCTGGAGGAGCTGCCCTCGGCCGTGCCGATGGTGCAGGCCGCCTTGTATCAACTCGTGCTCGACCGCAAGGTGGGCGAATACGAGCTGCCGGCGGGCGCCTCGCTGATCGCCTGCGGCAACCGGGAGAGCGACCGGGGCGTGGTGCACCGGATGCCGACCCCGCTGGCTTCCCGCTTCGTCCACCTGGAGATCCGGGTCGACGCGGAGGACTGGCTCGCCTGGGGGGCGGCCAACGGCATCGCGCCCGAGGTGCTGTTCTACATCCAGATGCGCCCGGACCAACTGCACGCCTTCGATCCGCAGGCGAAGGAGAAGGCGTTCTGCTGTCCCCGCACATGGGAGATGGTGTCCGGCATCGTCAACCGGAGGGCGAACCTCGATCCCGGCGTCGAGCGAGCGCTGTTCCGGGGCACCGTGGGCGAGGCGGCGGCGGTCGAGTTCTCCGCCTTCCTCAAGGTGTGGCGCGAGCTGCCCCATCCCAGGGCCGTGCTCGACGATCCCGAGAACGCGGTGGTGCCCGACAATGCGAGCGCGCTGATCGCGCTCTGCGGCTCGCTCTACCGCATGGCCGACGACATCACGCTGGCCTCGATCGTCACCTACGCCCAGCGCCTGCGCCGCGAGGTCGGCGAGTTCCTGGTCGGCTCCTGCATCCGGCGCGATCCCGACCTTCAGCGCTCGCCCGCCTTCATCCGCTGGGCCGCCGCCCGCACGCAGTAGCAACCCTATCGGGAGAATTGCCCCATGAATCTCAGCCACGACGCCATGCTGGTCAGCCTGCGCATCGCCGCCTGGTCGGGCCGCCAGTACGACCGCAATGCAAGCACCCACGTCGCCGTCCACCACGAGGCGAGCGTCAGCGCCGGGCGCTACAACAAGTGCCTGCTGCCCAAGGCAGCCTTCGCCGCGCTCACCGCCACCATGAGCGCGGCGCGCAGCGCCCACTACGCCCAGACCCTGCCCTGGGACGACCAGGGCTCGCGCCTGCTCACCGTCGCCAACTACGAGCGCTACACCGAGCTGATGGACGGGTTGCGCGAGCGCATGGTCCGCGAGCGCGCCCGCTTCATCGAGGACTACGACGACAATATCGACAAGGCCCGGCTCGACCTCGGCAAGCTGTTCCGCATCGAGGACTATCCCTCGAAGGAAGCGCTCCAGGGCAAGTTCGGCCTGCGCTACCGGATTAACCCGGTGCCGGACGCCGACCACTTTATGGCGAAGCTCGCCTCCGACGACACCGACCGCGTGAAGCGCGACATCGAGAGCCAGATCGAGGAACGCCTGCACGACGCCGTGGGCGACCTCTACCGGCGCCTGGGCGAGGCCGTGGAGCGGGTCTCGGAACGGTTGCAGGAGGACGACGAGGGCAAACCGCTGGTGTTCCGGGACTCGATGGTCGGCAACATCCGCGACCTGGTCGACGTCGTGCCGCGGCTCAACATCTTCGGCGACGGCGCGCTCGCGCAGCTCTGCGAGCAGGTGAAGGAGAAGATCGCCGGCGTCGAGCCGGACGCGCTCAGGCCGTCGAAGAGTTTCGATCCGGTCGCGCGGGCCAGCGTCAAGCGCGACGCCGACGCGCTGGCGGAGCGGTTCGCGGGCTATTTCGCGCCGCCGGCGGCGGTTCCCGCAGAGCCCGGACGGGAGGCCGCGTGATGGCCGCCCGCGTGCGCTCGGAATCGGCACAGCGGGTCAGCGGCTGCATTACCGCGCTGCTGAGGGAGCAGCCCTTCTTCGGCAGCCTGGCGCTCCGCCTGCCGGTTCGCGCCGACGCCGGCCGCGAGACGCTGGCGACTGACGGGCGGGATATCCGCTATTCGCCGCAATGGATCGCGGAGACCGACGCCCACCTCATCGAGACCGCGATCGCCCGGGTGGTGCTGGCCTGCGCCCTCAAGCACCACACGCGGCGGGGCGAACGCGACCCGGAACGCTGGCAGCGCGCCTCGCAGCTGGTGACCCACGGGCTGCTGAGGGACGCCGGCTTCACCCTGCCGCCCGACGCCGTGGCCTGGGACGGAATCAGCGTCGAGGAAGCCTATGACCGCCTGCCGCAACCGGACGACGACGAATCCGGCGACGGCAATCCGCCGGACGGCGGAGGAGGTTCCGGCGCCGATGCGGCTGGCGCTCCTATGCCCAACGGGAGCGAGCCAACCGACGAGGACGATGACGGCGAGCAATCCGGTGACGGCGACGGTGGGGAATCCGACGGTTCGACCGAGGCGTCGAACGATCACGGCGACGCCGGCAGCGACAGCAACGGCACCCCTGCAAGCTGCGATCCCTCGGGCACCGGCGAGGTCATGGACGCCCCGGTGGGAGGTGCCCGGGACGGCGGCGACGATTCCGCACCTTCGCCGGGCGACATGACCCAGGAGGAACAGGCCTGGGACGAGGCCATGCACCAGGCGCTCAGTCTCGCGAAGGCGGAGGGCAAGGCGCCGGGCACGATCGAGGAGACCCTCCGCGGCGCCCATGCCAGCACGCTGGACTGGCGCTCGCTGCTCCGGCGCTACATGACCGACGCCGTGAAGAGCGACTACAGCTGGAGCGTCCCGAACCGGCGCTTCATCGACTCCGGCCTCTATCTCCCCTCGATCCGGTCCGAGGGCATCGACGCGATCGCGGTCATCGTCGACACCTCGGGTTCGCTGCCGGCAGAGACGCTGGCCGCGTTCTGGGCGGAGTTGCGCGAGGTCGCCGCCGAGATCCGGCCCGGGCGCGTCGTCGTGCTCCAGGTCGACGCCGCCGTGCAGGACGCAGCCGAGTACGCGCCCGACGAGTTTCCCGAGGAAATCGCCGTCCGCGGACGGGGCGGCACCGACTTCCGGCCCGGCTTCGCATGGCTCGACGAGCAGGGCATCCGGCCCGGAGTGTGCCTGTATTTCACGGACATGGAGTGCTCCCGCTATCCGGAGACGGAGCCCTCGTTTCCCACGATCTGGGTGAATTACTCGAGCCCGCCGGAGGACTGGAACCGCGAGCCCTGGGGCGAGCGCATCGACATCGCCGCATGACGACGCGCCGGCACCGCCGTACCGTTCGGGGAGTGCCAGCCATGCAGACCGTGCACCCGTCGCCCGAAACCGTCCGCCTTGCGATGTCCGGATCGAGCGCGCCATGGCCGACAGCGGCGGCGATGGAGAGACCCCCATGGATTGAGGGATCGTCCACCGCCACGACTGCCGCACCGTCACCTGCCATGGCAGCTGGTACGCGCTCGGCCGCCCAATCGACCATTCCGCGGTCCACAGGCGCCATGCCGAGACGTTCTACAACGATCCCGGCGGAACGATGATGGCGCTCAGGCCGGACGGGCAACTCACCCATGTTATGTATTACGAGGGTGCGCACACTCTCGCGTGCGACCTCGGGTTCGTGACCCCCCGCGCTGAAGGCCTGGGCGGAACGGCACGCACGACAGACAGCCTCGGTGACGGCCCCAGGCGACCCGTCGGGTCCACCATCGCCCTAGCGCTCTCCAGATCAAGAGGGATTGCCCCTACGGGATCGGTGTGGTAGGGTCTAATAATCTTTCAACCTTATCAAAGAGGGTCAACGTGTCTGACTATGTGACACTCGCGGAAGCGTCATCATACTTGGGCGTGAGCAAGGCCACCCTGCGCAACTGGGACAAGGCAGGCAAGCTCAGGGCCCTTCGTCATCCTGTCAACGACTACCGCATGTACTCATTGACCGATCTCAGGCAGCTCCGGTCCCAATTGCCATTATTCGAATCCCGCTCACCAACCATCACTGCATCCAGCTCCACATCACCACTCACCATACGCGAAGTGCGAAAGGTCTTGTCCCGACTCCACAATGCAATGCGGGATACCGACGCGAATAGTAGCCTTATTGCTCGTTTTGATGAAGTTTCCAAACTCCTCGCCTTGGCCCTCTTTGCAAGCGAACATCAGCCTATCCACGGAATTTTCCAATCCACCGACCTTGCCGCCTGCGAATACGCCACTCAGATTAGAACCGCCTACCGCTCTTTCTGTCGCGAGGTCCCCGTAGACCAGCCAGATGCCTTCATCGAACTGCATTGCAGTGACACTGCAATTCACGAATGCGGTAAAATCCTGTCACTTGTCGACTTTAGGGATGCGCCTGTTGATGTAAAAGGCCTTGCCTATGAGGAAATGATCCGGAGAACCTTTGACAAAACAGACAACCAACAGTTCTTTACGCCTCATCAAATCGTTTCCTTTATGACTGACTTTTATGCAGACCATATTCATGGGCACATTTGCGACCCAGCTTCCGGCACCGGTGGTTTTCTAGTTGAAGTGGCAAAAAGTGGAAAACCATACTCTTCGCTAACGGCGTTCGAAATTGACGAACGTTTGAGTTGGGTCACCGGGTTAAATGTATACTTGCATGGTGGCCACGATGTCCGCTCGATCAATCTAGGCAACGGCGGAACGCTGGGTAGGGGAGCCGAGACATATTTTTCGTCCTTCGATCTTATTCTTACGAATCCCCCCTTTGGGAGTGATTACTCTGATGTAGGTGAATTGAACAAGTATATTCTGGGCCGAGGAAAATCATCTCGAAGGCGCGGTATTCTATTCCTAGAACGCTGTGCGCAGCTGCTCAAACCCGATGGTCGAATGGGAATCATCATCGACGAGGGCGTGTTAAATCTTTCTCACGCCGAAGACGTTAGGCGCTTTTTGCTTGAACACTTTTCAATAGACGCGATTATATCATTGCCTGACACTGCTTTCATGCCGTATGCCAATGTAAATGCCTCCATCCTATTTCTACGGAAGCATTTCTCCCCCAAGAACACAGCAGTCTTCTTTGCTAGAGCCGAAAAAGTCGGGCGAAAGACCAATGGTGATGACGATCTTCTCTTCCATTCGGATGGAAGCGTTTCACTCCGCAGTGATCTACCCGGCATTCTAGATGCTTGGTCAACGGACACTCCCACGGATCGGAGAAGTTTGGAAAATTGCTATTGGACAAATGTCAAGGAGCACTTCGACTTAGATCCAGATTCATTTCGACTGGACTTTCGTTTCCACCATCCGAGCCGAGATGACAGTGTCAAGAAACTGGAATCGTCGAAGTGGCCATTGTTTGCCCTTGGTGATCTATGCGACGAAAGGAGTAATTCTGTCATTCCTTCTAAAGAACTTACTGATACTGTTATACTCTATACCGGGCTGGCGCATATTCGTTCCCATATTGGCGTAGCGCATCAAGAACCGACTCCGGCGAATTCACTGAAGAGTGCCGTTAAACAATACGAACCTCAAGATGTCGTTTTTGCTCGCATGCGGCCAAATCTACGAAAAGTTGCGTTAATGAACTTCCCAGACGGCGGCTACGTGTCTCCGGAGTGTGTGGTGCTTTCTCCTCGTCGTGATGAAGAAGGACAGTTAATCATTGATCCTGTAGTACTGAGTGCCGTATTGCGATCAGACCTCGTCTTCGGACAAATTACCCATCTCATTGCCGGTATCGGGAGGCCCCGATTGAATGCCAAGGACCTGCGGCGCGTCCGACTCCCTGTCCCTCCCATCGACATTCAACGCGACATTCGAAGCAAGTATGAGAGCGGCCTGGAGGCTTCAAAGGCCTTGCGGGCACAGGCCACGCGCCTCCACCTCGACGCCGCTGAGGGAGAACGTTCCGCTGTAGCTTCCCTCGCCATTGAGCTCGCCGGCTACGGAGAATGACCATGAAACCGGACACTCTAAGGCATTACCTCATGGGAGCCGTTGACCCCCTGGCCGCCCTGCAGTGGTTGCAGGAAATGTTCCTTCCATTGGTAGTGCATCAACTAAATCAAACAGACTCGCGAAAGCGCCTCGCACTGTACGGTGGAGATCGCATTCCCAAAAATGAACGTAACCTGACGGATTTCCGTAACAGGATTAGCCTGATTATAGAGTATGAATTCGCTCGCGCCATAACGACCATGCTCCAAGGTGCGGGAGTTACAGACCTCTTCTGCGCTTACGTTGTGGCCAATCGCTTTCCCGATCTGGAAATTAGAGATGACCACGCTGAGCGTGGATTGCGGTTTGAAGTAAAGTGTCTGCAAAGCACAGCCGAGGAAAAATCAGCGAACTTTGCCACGCTGAGGAAGGACATTCTACCGTCCACTGATTTCATTGTGGTGTTTTTGTGGGATTGGGACAATGACCGAATGGACACGTGCTGGGACCGGGCGCCGTATGTGCTCAACGCGTATGTATTCAGCGCATCTTCCCTGGCGACCCTACGAGACTGGTACTGGCTTAACAATCCGCCCAAGAATCTGGGAAGCGGATTTCAGGGGTTCGATATACGCTTTGCTGTCAACTGTACAGGCGGAGCATACAATGAAGAAGAGGGAAATTTTGGCAAGCTTCTTCGGTTGTGGAAAGCTAACTTTCCCCATAAGCCGCCGCCGAGCGGCCTACTACTAAAGACCGAGTATGATTACTTGACATTTAAAGCGGCTGTAATAGAAAGTGGGTTTAAAACCTTGGCCGTTCAATTGCTGCCAGTACTGTCAGGCATAGAGGAGGTTTCTGAGATTGTGGTTGACAACCAATTAGTGGGTTTTCGGACAGGCAATCTAGCTTTCTTGTTTTCGGCAAATATCAATCACAGTGTGGCTAAACTAAGAAAGATCGTAAAGGGAGAAGGGCTGACCGAGGCCTGGATGCTCAAGGATAAATATCAATGGCGCCACTTTAGAGTCGCACACGATAACGTAAAGATGATCTCTGAAGGCACTAAGCCAAAGACCATTATTGAGAATCGTCTCGAAGATTGATTTCGTTTTGGCAAATTATGTATGATCGTGCGCTATAGGCTCTTCCGGAACAATGATTGATCAACAGGACTAGATCATCTTCACCTAATGAAGCCACCTTGCGCTTCTGAAAGTCATAGAGGTCGTATGTAGCCTCAAGCGGATTGCTCCTTATAAAGTGAAAATAGTATCCTCCCCTATTTGGATCGCCACTCTCACTTCGAATCAATAGGCTAATCCTGTCGTCAGCATCCCGTGTACTCAATAGGTCGTGAATTTGGTGTGCCTGAATCGGGGTGTCTTGCTCGATAATATCTAGAGGTGGAAACGGTAGGGCAGGCAATGGATTCCTTGGCATTCTCTGAACTACCTCTCATCTACTATCGAGGCTCGCAAATCCATAAACCTCGCTGTTGCCAAACGCCCTGACGATAGGCTGGCAGGGCCAAGCCATTGCACGATCTCGGGTTGTCGATTCACTCTAACCAAAGGTTAGCCTATGGATGCTGTGCCGGCTAGACTCTCTGACCAGCGTAGCGCGATGCAAGTAAGTAGCCGGTCTGCTAGGAAGATCACTTGGGAGCGCATGGTCTACGTACACAACAGTCGCCAACCACCTCTCACTCGGGTATCGCAGGAAGTCTGACAAGGCCTTCTCTCGCACGCGTTGGTCGTCCTTACTGACAGCCCACTGCAGATCTTGGGCATTTCACCTGCCGTTGCGACATCTTTGCCATCTTCCCGATAGCGGTGCTGGCAGCAGTCCGCCGATCCGTCGCGTGTATCGGATTTCGTCTAGCATTGTGGCAAGGAGTCCACCATTGCCGCCTCGGTATCGCAACCGCCCGGATGAGATCTCCCGATCCTCCCCCACCTCACGTCTCGTCGATCTCTGACGGGCTTCCGGTGCTTTGCCTGATGTCCGGGAGCGCGGAGACCCGAATCGCGCAATCCGCCATGCAGCTGCGGACTCCGGATGCCGCCGCAACCATTCACCGGTGATATCCAGCTTCTCGTCCCAGCTCAGAACTCCGATTTCGAGCCCCGACTCGTCCATCACGCCGGCCTCCAGATACGCCGCCACGACGTGCCAATACATCTCTACGTCCACCGAGAGTTGCGCCTCGCTCTTGCCGTCGTGCCCCAGGGTCTTTGCGCACTCGGCGCGAGCGACGGTCTCGACGTTGTCTGTCGATTCAGCCATGAGCAACAGCTAGCACGAAGAGTCCGGTCCGTACACCACGGGAACGTTCCCGAACCCAGTTCCGGCCGTCATGCCATCACCGTCGGCACAGGCCCGCCCCTGCCGCCAGGCCGGCGCCGTGAGCGCCACGAGTTTGCCGATACGCCTTCTGGAGTCGGAGCGAATTTCGGTCGGGGCAGGCGCAGTAGGCGGCCAGGGAGGCCGTCCACCCCGCGCCGATGCAACCCTCCAGGGAGATTCGCATGGACCACATCGCCCCCAAGGCCAAACCGCTCATCCGGGAGATCCCGCTCTCCCGGCTCGCGCTCGCCCCCGAGAACGTCCGCAAGACCCCGCCCGATTCCCGCGCCGATGCCGAGTTGAAGGCCTCCATCGCCGCCCTCGGACTGCTGGAGAACCTGGTCGTCCGCGCCGATGACCCGGATGAGTCTGGCGCCGAATGCTTCGCCGTGGTCGCGGGCGGGCGCCGCCTGAGGGCCATGCAGGCGCTGGTCGAGGACAACGTGCTCGACGCCGACCATCCGGTGCCCTGCCAGGTCAGGTCCGGGGGTGCCGAGCCCGCCGAGGTCTCGCTCGCCGAGAACGTCATCCGCGTACCGATGCACCCCGCCGACCAGGTGGTCGCGTTCACGAAGCTGGCCGACGCCGGCCAGTCGGTTTCCGCCATCGCGGCGCGTTTCGGCGCATCGGAGCGCGTCGTCGAGCAGCGCCTGCGCCTCGGCAACGCCGCGCCGGAGCTGCTGGACGCCTACCGGGCCGACGAGATCGACCTCGAAGTGCTGAAGGCCTTCGCCGTCACCACCGACCGCGAGCGCCAGATGGCGGTCTGGGAACAGGTCTCGGCACAGGGCTACCGCCGGTCCGCCTGGCAGGTGAAGCGCCTGCTCACCGAGGAGCGGGTGCCCGGCGCCACCGCGGTCGCCCGTTTCGTCGGGGTCGAGGCCTACGAGGCCGCGGGCGGCCCGGTCATGCGCGACCTGTTCGCCCACGACGACGAGAGCGGCGTCTGGTTCGAGGACCCGGTGCTGCTGGAGAAGCTGGCAACGAACAAGCTCCAGGCGGCCGCCGACGAGCTGGCGACCCGCTGGAAGTGGGCCACCGCCATGGTCGAGGTGGAGTGGAGCGACACCGCCCGCTACGGCCGCATCGAGCCCCAGCCCGGCACGCCGACCGACGACGAACGTGCGGAGATCGACAAGCTGCAAACCCGCCACGACGAGTTGGTCAATCTCGACGACGAGGACTGGACGGAAGAGCTGGTCGCCGAGGGCGAACGCATCGAGGCCCGTCTCGACGAGATCGAGGGCGCCGTCGAGGCCCGTGCTGTCTTCCGCCGCGAGGACTTGCGCGTCGCGGGCTGCATCGTCACCGTCGGCCAGGACGGCGCGATGCAGGTCATCCAGGGCCTGGTGAAGCCCGAAGACATGCCCAAGCCGGCGGAGTCGGCGGATGCCGGTGCGGCCGTCGGCAACGGCCACGATCCCGAGGCCGTCATCCACCGCGTCAATGTCCCCGGGCCCTCCGTTTCCACGCCCATGGCGCCGCCGAAGGACCGCGAGGCCGAGGCGCGCAAGGAGGCCGGCGTCGGCATCGGCCTCGCCGACGATCTGCGCTCGATCCGCACCGCGCTGGTCAAGGCGAAGCTCGCCGGCGACTTCGAGGCCGCCTTCGACCTGATGCTGTTCCAGATGGGACGGTCCGTGTTCACCTTCGGCTACAAGGCCCACGCGCTCGATATTGCGGTGCGCGAGACCGCCGACCGGCCGGCGACCCGGATGAACGACGCCGACTTCGTCGACTGGTCGCCGGGCGAGGCGATGCTGGAGGACCGCTCCCACCTGTCGATGGACTGGCTGGAGATCGAGGACGACGGCGAATCCTTCTCGGCGCTCAGGGCCTTGCCGCAGGCCGAGAAGGAGGCGCTGTTCGCGGCCTGTGTCGCGCGCACGGTGAAGGGGCAGCTCGCCTTCGAGCCCCAGGCCCGCCCCGAGCTCGAAGCGACGGTGGCCCGCCTCGACATCGACTTCGCGGCCCATGTCCGCCCGACCGCCGACATGCTGTGGTCGCGGATCGCCAAGGCGCGCGTCCTCGACATCGCGCGCACGGTGTTCGGCCTGGCCTGGGCGTCGGCGCGGTCGAAGTACAAGAAGCCCGCGCTGGCCGAGGCCATGGAAGCCGCCTTCGCCGCCGGCGACCCGCCGGTCGGCGTCAGCGCCGCGATGCACGCCGACGCGCTCGCTTGGGTTCCGCCGGGGTTCGCGGCGTTCGATGCCGGCCGGACGGTCGGCGACGACGGGGATGCGGCCACGGCCGCAGGCACCGATCCGGCAGAGGCGGCGCCGGTCGGCAACGGCCATGCGACGGAAGCCGCTCCCGAACCGGAACCGTTGCACGCCGTGACGGCCAATGCCGGCAACGGCGCCGCCGAAACGGTCGACCCCGGTCCGGACGCCGATCGCGGTAACACCGGCGAGGCCGATCCCGACCCGGCCGTCACGGGCGGGCCGGACAGCATCGCCGCGACCGGGCCGGTCAACGGGCACGACCCCCACCCGGACCCGATGGAGATCCCGGAGTTCCTCCGCCGCGTCCAGTAGCCGTCCTGCCCATTGGAAGCGCGCCGCCGCCCCCGGCTCGGGGGCCGGGGCAGGCAGGCGGGGCGCTTCCGTTTCCGCATCCGTCATGGAGGTCCCCCCATGAACCGCACGATCCGCGCCCGCCTTCACGAGAGCGCCGTGAAGCGGGTGACCCGCATCTACGCCGCAACCCTCGCCGACATCTTCACCGAGACCTTGCAGAACAGCCGCCGCGTCGGCGCCACGCGCGTCCGCATTGCGGTCACCGCCCCCACCGCTACGACGGGCGATACGCCGCTCACCGTCACCATTTCCGACGACGGCGCAGGGATCGCCGATCCCGCCGTCCTGCTCAGCTTCGGCGAGAACGGCTGGGACGACGCGCTGGTCCGGCGCGAGGACGCCGCCGGCTTCGGCTTCGCCAGCCTGGCGCGCCGCAACTGCACCGTTTCCTCGCGGCCGCGTTCTCGAAACAGGGAGACTCTGCCCGGCTGGCGGGTCGGGCTGGAACCGGTGCATTTCCTCGGGGAGGCCGAGGCCGAGGTGCATGCCGACGAAGGGGCCCCCTATCCCTGCGGCACGGCGATTTCGTTCGAGGCGACCGAATCCATCGCGGCCATCCGCAACGCGGCGGAGAATGCCGCCCGCCACTATCCGCTGCCGGTGGTGTTCGAGGACCGCACCGAAGACAACGCCGGCGGCCCCGAAGAGCTGCCGCGCCGCGCCTTCCTCGACCGCGCCATTCATGCCGAGCCATGGCGAGGACTCGTGTTCGGCGTTTTCCGCAACCGCCGTAGCGGCTACCGGGACCCCGACCTCAGCTTCTTCGGTCTGACCCTGCCGGTCGGCCTGCCCACGGTCGAGACCGTCCACGGCGCGACCTGGAGCGTCCTGGCCGACGTGGACGACTGCCCGGACCTCGAACTGGTCCTGCCGGCCCGCAAGGAGCCGGTCGAGAACGCCTTCCTGAAGGAGATGCGCGAGGCCGCGCGGCTGGCGATCTACCGCGCCATGACGGCCGATCCGAACCCACGCCCGGCCTTCGAGGACTGGACACGGGCGCGCGAAGCCGGCATCGAGATAGGGCCGCCGCCGGCCCTGCTGCGTCCCTGGCGGCCCTCCGTCGCCAACGTCGACGACTGGCGCGAGCCGCCGAAGCTCGCCCCCGTGGGTCAGGACGCTCTGGTCATGGACTGCGACCCAGAGCCGCCCGAGGCCCAGACGCTCTGGCGCGCCGCCGAGCGGGAGGGTGTCTCACACCGCCTGTTCGAAGCCGACCGCAGGCTGGAGGGCTACGGCTGGTACGGCGCGCTCGACCGCGCGACCGGTATCGCCGTCGAGGTCACGCTGGACGGCAAGCGCCATCCGCTCGACGACGCCCCGCTGGCGGAGCGGACGGCGCCGACCGCGGCAGAGCTGCCGCCCAGGCCGGAAGCGGTCCGCATCGAACTCGCCGTCCGGCCGGCAGACGGAGCGGCGGGCGCGCTCCGTCTGCCGGCCGATCTCGCCTTCGCGGGCGAGGCCTGGAGCTGGCTCCAGGACGCCCTGCCGCTGGTGACCACTGACAGCGCGCTCCAGCCCCACGAGCTCGCCGCGTTGCTCCGCAACGGCTTCTTCTCGCCGTCGGACGACACCGGGGCGGACAGCTACGAGACCCAGCTCGATCGCTTCGACGAGGACGCGCTGCACCTGGCCACCCGGTTGCTGTTGTCGGACGACGAGGCCTGCCGAACCTCGATCGCCGAGGCCGTCCGGCGCGATCTGATCTGGTTCTGCCCCCAGGGCCGCACGGTCGAGATCAGCGTGCGCCGGCCCGACGTGACGGTGACCCTGGCCGCAGCCGGGGAGGCCGCCTCGTGAGCCGGCCCTGGAGCGTGCAGGTCGGCTACAACGCGCACCATTGCAACACCGTCACGGTCGAGGCCGGGACGATCGAGGAGGCGCTGGAGAAGGCCGTCGCGGCCGCCAACGAGGACCCCGCCGGCTGACGGTCGAGCCATCATTGCTCGGATTCGTTCGTCGACGCCTTCTGCGAGGGCGCCGGTTGCGATCCGTGGGGAAAGGGCGCGCTTTCCGTCCCCGCCCGCTTCTCCGAGCATGGCGAGCCACCGGTCGTGTCCTTGTCCGGACCCGTCCCGCCGGGCGCCGTGCAGGTCTCCGGCGGCCGGGTGACGGTCCGCTTCGAGACCGAGGCCGGCACGATCGCGGCGGAAATGCGCGACCCGTCGCATCCCCCTCGAAACAAGCCCCTGGTGACGGTATCCGTCGGACCCGACGGCAAGCCCAAGGTGGAGGTCGAGGGCGGCAGCGCCCGGGTCCGCATCCTCGACGGCTGATCCGGCCCCCGGCCGGTCGCCGCCACCGATCCTTTCACACAGATGGCGCCCTCCGCTCCGCCCGGAGCGGGGGGGCGGCATGCGTCCGGACGAGGCGGGCAGGGGCGCGGGAGCGTCCCGGTTCCGCAGGTCCGGCGTTCAGCAACAGGAGACCCAGCCCATGCAGCATACCGACCACGTCCCCGATGGCGCCGGCGTCGCGGCTCCGCCCGACCGGCCCGGCGACGAGGCGCAGAAACGCGCCATCGCCGACGCCGTCTGGACCGACCTGCTCTGGCTCATACCGACCGGCCGCACCGTCACGATCGCCGTCCGCGACGGCAGGGTCGCGGTCGAGCTCGGCCCGCCCGGCACGACGCCGCAGGTCCCGGCCCACTGACCCAAACGGGTTCGGCGCCCGCCGTCCCGTGCCCATTTTGCCAGCGCGCCCCGTCCCGCTTGCCGGGGCTTGCCCGGGACATCGATCCGGGGGCGGGACGCTTCCGTTCGACCCCCATGGAGGACATCGCCATGCCCGATTCCGCAGCGGGTTTCGACGAGATGCCGCTTTACGACGTACCCGCGGCGCCCGCGTCGATCCGGCAGGCCGCGAGCCGCCGCCGTCTCCGGACCCGCTTCCTGCGCGCCGGGCGCGAGGCGGTTGACGATCGCGAGCTGCTGGAGCTGCTGCTCTCCGGGCGCCCGTCGGTGGACGATGCCGGCGCGCTTGCCGCAAGCCTGCTCGACACGTTCGGCACGGCGCCGCGCGCGCTCGCGGCCCGGCCGGACCGGCTGCGCACAGTACCCGGCCTGTCGGATGACGCCATCGCCGCCCTCAAGGCCGCCGAGGCGCTCGGCATCCGCATGGCGCGAGCGTATGTGCCGGACACCGTGCGCCCGTCCCTCGGCAGCTACGACAAGGTCATCGAGTATTGCCGCACCCTCGCCGGGCATCGCGAGGTGGAGGAGTTCCGGATTCTCTATCTCAACCGGAAGAACCGTCTCATCGCGGACGAATGTCTCCAGAAGGGCTCCGTCTGCCACACGCCGGTCTATCCCCGGGAGGTCTGCATCCGCTGCCTGGAGCTTCAGGCCAGCGCGATCGTCGCTCTCCATCCGCACCCCGCCGGCGATCCCGAACCGTCCAGGGCCGACATCGACATGACGAACCGCCTCCGCGACGCGCTGAAGACCATCGAGGTGACGCTGCTCGACCATGTGATCGTGACGCAGACCGGCTCGGTCAGCTTTCGGACGCGCGGCCTGCTCTGACACCCGGCTCGGTCGGCCGCACTTCTCCCGGCAAGAAACTCCCGGGGCGGAGCGATCACCCCCACCCATTCCACCAAGAGGAATCCGACCATGCCCGAACCCGGCAACGCTACCGCATTCGGTCCCGTCATCTTCGCCTATACCCGCGCCCAGGCGATCGAGGACGGCATCCTCGTCGACGTCTCGGAAACCGCGCGCGAAGCGGGATTCAGGATTCCCGTCGCGATCACGCGGACCGTCTGGGATCGCATTATCGCCTTGCCCGAGGGCTACCAAGGGTTCCAGGACGAGCGCGGGCGTTTGTGGGACGTGCTCTGGATGGCACGCCACTACGCGCTCCGCGCCTCGAACAGCGACCGCGTGAGAATGTGCGTGCTGGTGCGCGACATCCGCAAGGACCTCCGCGACAGCAACCGGCCACCCCGCAGGCACTTTCCCATCGTGGCGATCGGGTCCGGCGACAGGGGTGAGGCCACAATCACCATAATGTTCCCCGAGGACGACTGAGCATGCCGACCCTCAGCCCCGAGCAGAAGCTCGAGATCGCCCGCCGCGTCCACGAAACCTTCGACCGCCCGAAGCGCTGGCACCAGGGCGGATGGGGGCGCGACGACGACGGCGACGTCATCGAGTTCGACGGCGGCTTCCACGTCGTCGACAACGACGAGGTCCGCCACCCTCCCGCCTTCCGCCTCGCCACCCCCGAGAGCCCCCGCTGCTTCTGCCTCGGCGCCGCCATCCGCATCCACACCGGTTCGGTGCTCTGGCGCGACCCGTCCCATACCGGGGAGGCCACCGAGACCATGTGCGCCGTCTACACCGGGATCGCCGGCATCGACACCGGCGCCCGGGAACAGGACGCGCCGGTTTCCGAGCCGCATCTGAACGGCCTCATCGAATGGAACGACTCCGACGAGCGTTCCTGGGAGGACATCCGCGCGCTCACCGCCGCCGTGCTGCGCCACCTCGACGCGCAGCGCTGGTAACCCCGGCCTGCGAAGGCCGCGCCTCCTCTCCGCTTAGTCCCTCCGTACCGCGCATCCGTGCGCCGCCCCGCCCGGAGTCCGGCCAGCCCGCACCGGGCGGACCGGCGGCGCGGCGCGGGAGTTCCGCCGTGCCGGACGCCCATGCCCTTCCAGCCCGGAGATCGCCCATGCTCCACCGGATCACCGGCCGCGCCACCAAGTGCGGCCCCTCCGCGATTTCCGCGATCGCCGGCGTGCCGACCCACGAGGCCGCCGCCGTCATCCGCCGCCTCTTCGACCGGCCCTCGGTCAACGGCGTCCATACCGACGAACTCGCCGCCGCCCTCGAAGAGTTCGGCTTCGTTCCCGACTACGCGATCCGCCATCCCAGGTACCGCGAGCGCCGCCATGCGCGCCGGGAAGAGGTCTGGGAGCGCATCTTCGCGGATGTGCCGTTCGACGTGCGCGCCGTCACGCTCGGGACGTTCCTGGACCCCGCGCCAGCCGGCATGTGGGCGATTTCCGCGAGCAATCACTTCGTGGCGTATGCCGACGGATTCGTCGCGGATTCTGGGGCTTGGATTTCGCGCAAACCCCGGCCATGGCTCCGCGCCGATCCTGACTGCGACCGCTTCGCCCTGCGGCGCGTCCACGAGGCCGTCCGGTTCGTGCCTGTCTCCTCGGCGGCTGCCCATAGCGGCCCGATCAAACAGGAGTGCTGACCATGCCGCAGGTCATCGAGATCATGGTCTACACGATCGACGAGCTTTCCGACGCGGCGAAGGAAGCGGCCCGCGCCTGGTATCGGGAGTCCTGCCTCGACTACGAGTGGTATGACTTCGTCTACGAGGATTTCGAGACGATTTGCGGGATCCTCGGCATCACGCTCGCGACGACTCCGGTGCGCCTCTACGGCGGCGGCACCCGCGACAAGCCGCAAATTTTCTGGTCTGACTTCAGCTTCCAGAGCGACGGCGCCTCTTTCGCCGGCTACTACAGCCACGCCAAGGGAGCGGCCAGGGCCATTCGCGCCCACGCGCCGCAGGATACGGAGCTGCACCGGATCGCGGACGCCCTGCAGGCGGTTCAACGGCGGAATATCTGGCAACTTCACGGCACCGTTCGCCAGCGCGGCCGCTACTGCCACGAATACACCATGGCGATCGAGGTCGAGCGTGACAGCCCGACCTGGCAGCCGCCGACCGACGATGCCGAGGACGCGGTAACCGAGGCCATGCGGGATCTCGCGCGCTGGCTCTACCGCCAGCTCCGTGCCGAGTACGAGCACCTGACCTCGGACGAAGCGGTCGACGAAACTCTCGCCGCGAACGAGTGGTCGTTTACGGCCTCGGGCGAATACTTCGTCTGATACCGCCGCACGTCCCGCGCCGGCCCTGAGCGGCGCGGGCTCCCCGGTCACCCCCACACCTTCCTGAACGCATCCACCGGGCGCGCTCGCGCCGGGTCCCCCCGGGCGCGCCCTGCGCCGGCGGGAGTCCGGTCAGCCGTCCGGGGGCAGTCCGGCGGGGCGGCGCGGGAGCATTCGCGCCATCCGCCCGCCGCCGCCCTTCCAGCACGGAGATCGCCCATGCTCGACGCCCACCCGGCGCCGGACGCCCTTGCGCGTCCGCCTGTTCCTCCCGTCGCCACCATCGACCCGCCCGCAGCGCCGGCCCGGCCGGTCCGGGGCGACGCCCACTTCGCCGCGGCCCAGGCCCTGCTGCCGGGGCTGGAATCCGGCAAACCGCTCGATGCCGCGACCCTCCGGGACGCCATGACGGAGGCATTCGGCGGGTCGGACGCCGAGGGCAGCTGGGTCTGGAAGGACGCCTACGAGGCCGCCGAGGCGGCAGTGGTGCTCTTCATGCAGCGCTACGGCCGCGGCATGCGCCGCACCTGCGGCGCCGACGCCGCCGGGCCGCGCCGCATGCTGGCGATGCTGGACGCCGTCGCGGCACTGGAGCCCTCGCACACCAAGCGCTCCGAGGAGCAGGTCCGGCTGCAACAGTTCTCGACCCCGCTGCCGCTCGCCTATGCCGCGCTCCAGGCCGCCGCGATCCGGCCGGGCGACACCGTGCTGGAGCCAAGTGCCGGCACTGGCATGCTGGCGGTGATGGCGCAGTGCGCGCTGGGCGACCGGGCGGCGGGTGCGCTCCATCTCAACGAATACGCTCGGACACGGGCGCGGTTGCTGACGCAACTGTTTCCCCAGGCGGTCGTGACGGCGTTCAACGCCGAGTCCATTGCGGACCGCCTGCACGACGTCCGGCCGACCGTGGTGCTGATGAACCCGCCCTTTTCGGCATCGCCCGGTGTCGACCGCAGCCGGCACGACGCCGACCTCCGTCACGTCCGCTCGGCCGCCTCGATGCTGCCGCCCGGCGGCCGGCTGGTGACGATCACCTCGGCCCATTGCGTACTGGGCGATGCCGTCGGACGCCTCGACCCGCCGGCACGCTGCATCTTCACCATGGCGATCGACGGGCGCGCCTATGCACGGCGCGGCACCGGATTCGACACCCGCCTCACCGTGCTAGAACGTGGTGCCGGACCCGGCGTGGACCTGGACGGCACCGCTCGCGCCGCCGCCGCCGCCGAGCTGCTCGACGCAGTAATCGTGCAGGTGCCGAAGCGGCAGCCGATCGCACCCGCGCCAATCCCGGCCGCTCCGGCCCGCGATCTGTTCGGCAAGCCGGTCGCGCCGAAGCCTGCCACACGCCGTGGCCCCAGGCACGCGTCGACGCCCGAAACGCGGCGGGCCCATGACTGGGGGCCGATCTCCAAACTCACGGTCGAGACCGGCCCGGTCCAGCCGGTTGCCAATTCCGATACCGGCACGCCTGACACGGGACCCTACGCCCCGTGGCGGCCGGGCGTGGTGCGGGTACCGGACGCGGTCGAGCATCCGACACCGCTGGTGCAGTCCGCCGCCATGGCCGCCGTGCCGCATCCGGTCCCGGCCTGGCGCCCGATGCTGCCGGAGCGGATCGTCACGGACGGCCTGCTCTCCGACGCGCAGCTGGAGAGCGTCGTATTGGCCGGGGAGGCCCATTCCTGGCACCTAGCGGCGCAGTACCGCATCGGCTCCCAATGGGAGACCGTCCACCGTTGCCCGGAAGACGGCGACGACGATGAAATCGACACCTCCTTCGTTACCCAGGACGGCGAGACGCTCTCGGAGCCGGTGCGCTTCCGTCGAGGCTGGATGCTGGGCGACGGCACTGGCTGCGGCAAGGGCAGGCAAGTCGCCGCCATCATCCTCGACAACCGCCTGCGCGGCCGGAAGCGCGCGCTCTGGCTCAGCCAGTCCGACAAGCTGCTGGAGGACGCGCGGCGCGACTGGACCGCGCTCGGCGGGCTGGAGAGCGACGTCATCCCGCTCGGCAACTTCCGGCAGGGGATGGAGATACCCCTCGACGGGGGCATCCTCTTCGCCACCTACGCCACGCTGCGCTCGCCGTCCCGCCAGGGCCGACCCTCGCGCCTCGAACAGATCGTCGAATGGCTCGCGGGCTCGCTCGACGAGGAGGACCGCCACGCCTTCGACGGGGTCGTGGTGTTCGACGAGGCGCATGCCATGGCCAACGCCGCCGGCTCCAAGTCCGAGCGCGGCGAGGTGAAGCCCTCGCAGCAGGGCCGCGCCGGACTCCGCTTGCAGAACGCATTGCCGGACGCCCGCATCGCCTATGTGTCCGCAACCGGCGCCACCACCGTGCCGGGATTGGCCTATGCGGGCCGTCTGGGATTATGGGCCGCCGGCGAGACGCCCTTCGACAAGCGCCCCGACTTCGTCTCCGCCATGGAGGCGGGCGGCGTAGCAGCCATGGAGGTGGTCGCCCGCGACCTGAAGGCGCTCGGGCTCTACCAGGCAAGGGCGCTCGCCTATGACGGGATCGAGGTCGACATCCTCGAACATCCGCTGACGCCCGAGCAGCGGCGCATCTACGACGCCTATGCCGGCGCCTTCAAGGTGATCCACGCCAACATCGAGGAGGCGCTCAAGGCCACCGGCATCGTCCAGGGCGAGGACACGCTGAACAGGAACGCCAAGGCGGCGGCATTGTCCGCCTTCGAGGGCACCAAGCAGCGCTTCTTCGGCCATCTGCTGACCGGCATGAAGTGCCCTTCCACCATCCGCGCCATCGAAGCCGATCTCAATGCCGGGCGGTCGGCTGTTGTGCAGCTGGTCTCGACCGGCGAGGCGTTGATGGAGCGCCGCATCGCCGACGTCCCGGCCTCGGAGTGGGACGACCTCAATATCGACCTGACGCCAAGGGACGCCATCCTCTCCTACCTGATGCATGCCTTCCCGGTGCAGCTCCAGGAGCCCTTCACCGACGACGGCGGCAATCTCCTCAGCCGCCCCGCCAGGGATCCGGACGGCAACCCCGTCATCTGCCGCGAGGCCGAGGACCGGCGCGATGCGCTGATCGAGAAGCTGGCGGCGCTGCCGCCGGTGCCGACGGCGCTCGACCAGATCGTGCAGCATTTCGGGCACGAGGCCGTGGCGGAGGTCACGGGACGGTCGCGGCGGGTGCTCAGGATTACCGACGCCAAGGGCGAGCGCCTGTCGCTGCGCAGCCGGCCCGCCTCCGCCAATCTCGCCGAGACCGCCGCGTTCATGGACGGCGAGAAGCGCATCCTCGTCTTCTCCATGGCCGGCGGCACGGGCCGCAGCTACCACGCCGACCTCTCCTGCGGGAACACGGAGCGGCGCATCCACTATCTGCTGGAGCCCGGCTGGCGCGCCGACCAGGCGATCCAGGGTCTGGGCCGCACGCACCGCACCCACCAGGCCTCGGCGCCGCTGTTCCGGCCCGTCACCACGGACGTGAAGGGCGAGCGGAGGTTCATCGCCACCATCGCCAGAAGGCTCGACAGCCTCGGCGCCATCACGCGGGGGCAGCGCGACAGCCAGACCGCCATGGGTGGCAGCGACGCGGCGCTGTTCCGCGAGAGCGACAATCTGGAGAGCCCGTATGCCAAGGCTGCCTTGCGGCAGTTCTACGGCGCACTCTGGCGCGGCGGCATCGAGGGCTGGAATCTGGAGCGCTTCGAGAAGGCCACCGGGCTGAAGCTCGCCTGGGAGGGGTCGCTCAAGGAAGACCTGCCCCCCATGCCCAGGTTCCTCAACCGGCTGCTTGCGCTGCCCATCGCCGAGCAGAACCAGCTCTTCGCAGAACTGGAGAAGCGCATCGCCGCCAACATCGAGCAGGCGATCGAGGCCGGCAGCTACGAGGTCGGCGTGGAGACCGTGACGGCCGACTCGCTCGCCGTCGCCGGCCGGGAGACGCTCTACGAGCATCCCGGCACCGGGGCGGCCACCGAGCTGGTCGAGATCGTCCGCCGCGACAGGCTGGCGCCGCTCACGGCGGAATCGGCGCTGGAGATCGGCAAACGCGACCCGGGGCCGGACGGCAAGCCGCGCCTCGCCGTCAACGCCCGCTCGAAGCGCGCCGCCGTCATCCTGCCCGCATCTTCGCGCATGATCGACGACGGCGGGGTGCAGGAGCGGGTCCGGCTGATCCGCCCCGCGACCGGCGAGACCATGGCGCGGGCCGAGCTCGACGCCTCCAACTGGCGCCGCGCCGACGAGACCGGGTGGCGCCGCGTCTGGGACGCCGAGATCGCCGGGCTGCCGTCGCACCGGGAGTCCCGCTTCTGGCTCGCCACCGGCCTGCTGCTGCCGGTCTGGGACCGCCTGCCGGCCGAGAACATGCGCGTGCGCCGGCTGACCTCGGACGATGGTCACAGCCTCATCGGACGCGTGCTCGACGCCGAGCAGGTGCGCGCCGTGCGCGCGGGCTTCGGCCTCAACGGCGGACCCGCCATGACGGGGGCTGAGGCCTTCGAGGCGGTCATGCGACGCGGCAACGCGCTCTCGCTCGCCAACGGCTGGCGCCTCGCCCGGCGTCGCCTGATGGGCGCCAACCGGCTCGAGATCGAGGGGCCGGCGGACACCGACATGGACGCGCTGAAGCGCATGGGGTGCGCGACCGAGATCGTCTCGTTCCGCGCCCGGATATTCGCGCCCAACGCGGCCGCGATGGAGCGCATCCTCGATCGCTGGCCGCTCGCCGCGTGACCGTCCGCCGCCGCCCGCCGCATCCGTATGGCCGGCCAGGCGGCAGCCGGATGCCGATTTAGACACACGTGTCGCCGGCCCGGCGCCCCACATTGCCGATTGACATCCTCGCGCCGCCGCCCACCGCAATACATATTGCCGGGCGGGCGGCGGCCGCCCGAAGGAGAGTTCCATGACCGCACAGACCCTGCCCGACAACCCTCATTATTGCTTCGTGCCCTCTTACGATGTCGAAACCGACGTCCAGCAGATACACATCGTCATCGAGGGCCTGGCCGGTCACGTCCCCACCGCGCTCATCGCCCTCAATCTGGACGATGCCCTGGTCATCGCGGACAAGCTCAACCGCCGCCTCGGTCTCGACCGGGAGGCCTGGACCGCCATCGCAGCCGCATCCATGCGCGCCGAGGAGGACGATCCCGACGGCGCATCCCTGCACTGACACCAGCGCCGCCCTCCCGAATTGCCGGAGACTCCCGTTCCCCGCTCACCGTGCGGGTCGTGTCCCGGCAAAATTCAACCGAGTTTCATGCGCGGGGCGCCGACCCGCTCCTTCCGCCGGTCTCTCCTCGGCGTCCGCCCGCCGACCGCGGCGGCATCCCTGCACGTCTATCCGCGCCACAGGCCGATACAGAAGGCGGCATGGATCCAACCCCGCTCCTTGCGCAGCTCCCGGTATTTCCTCGGATACCGCCGACCCGGTCCCAGGCGGCACTCCATGCTCAGTCCGTCCGCGTCGAAACTTTCCCGGACCGCCTCCTCGATCGTTTCCCGGCGAAACTCCAGGCATTCATCCGCCGTCTCGTCCTCTTCCTCCCAGCCATCCAGAAGGAACGTCACGAAGCCCGCTGTCAGCGACCCGTCCCCGCTATCGTTGTCGAGAAGGAGATCGCGAACCCTCCCCAGATCCTCCAGGCATTCCTCAGCCTGCCAGTACCGCTGCGTCTCGACCGCGCAAACCGGGCGCCATCCCCCGTCGAGAATCACGATGTCGACCCGATTGTGCGGCTCCATGATGAATCGCGGACGTCGCTTCCGGCGTCCGATAGCCGACCAGTCCAGGATGGCGCCGATCGGCATCTGCATCTCGATGCTGCCTTCTCCTCCGAGCGCCCCGTGCAGTTTCTCGCCAACCGCTGCCGCCACCGGACCCTCGGCGCCGGAATCGGTCAGCCAGCCGCCGCGGGACCACGCCTCGTATCGCCTGTTCGCCGCCTGCACGCCCTCCATGACCGCCTTGCCGATGTCTTCCCTGCCGATCATGTCGTCCATCCTTCCGGCGGTTCCTGCCGGGACGGCATTGACCGTCCGCACCGTCATTCGTTTGCCGGCCGCGACCCGAACTCCCTTGCCGGCCGAACCGCGCCTCCCGTCCGGCTCCCTGCTGCGCAGCCGGCCCGCCGTCCGCCGCTCGCGTCCCTTGTGCGGCTGCCACCGCCAAGGGAGCCATACCCGGCTGCGGTGTCGACTGGCGGATGCCGGAATAGCCGCTATGGCAAGATCGAGACAAGTAGTACCGGCGTCGATCGACGGTCAGGCGGCCGCTTCCACGGTGATGACGAGGCGCTTGCCGAACCGCGCCAGGGCTTTCTCCAGCCTGCCGATCTTGGTGGCGTGGCGGGGATCGAGCATGCGGCGAACCTCGCTTTCCTGGACGCCCATGGCCGCCGCGAAGGCGCTGTTGGACAGCCGCTCCTCGCGCAGAGCCTCGTAGAGCGCCGCCTTGGCGGCCAACACCGCGCCGGACGTCACCGCCGGCCGGCCCTTCGCCGGGCTCGGCGCCGGGATGTCCTCGCGCCGCGCGATACGGCCCGCGAGTGCTTCTTCCAGGCAGTCGGCGGCTTCCTCGACCGCCTCGGCGAGCGTGTCGCCGTCCGTCAACGCCTCGTCGAAGTCGGGGAAGGTGACCGAATAGCCGCCTTCGCGTTCCTCGTGGAGGTCGATGGGGTAACTGTACCGCATTGCCATGATCGGAACTCCCTAGAGGTCCTTCGGGTCGATGCCGAGCTGCTTGCACATGCCGTGAAGCGTGCCGGTCTTGAGGGGCTTCCTGCGGTCCTTCACCACGGTATGCCGGTCCCGCAATAGAAGGTGCCGTGGCTACCCTTGCCCCTCGTCCGGTCGAACCTGACCGCGATCCCGTTCCTGCGCACCAGCCTTCCCACCGTCGCTATGAAGTCACGCCCGTTCACGGTCGGCAGTCTCGCACAAAAATGCGCGAATGGGCAGGGATTGTCTCGAACATTCTCATGCAGGCGTCAACATCCGGCATTGCAGAGGGAGAGAAGAACTCTTGGGGAGCGAAGCCGCTGACGGAGAGGGAGCGGCGGCAATCGCAACCGGGGACAATCGACCATGACGACATTGACCTATGCGGGAATCGGGGCGCGGGCAACGCCGGCATCCGTGTTGGCGGATATGACGGTGATGGCGGAATGGCTGGCGCGGACCGGCTGGCATCTGTCGAGCGGCGGTGCGGACGGGGCCGACAGTGCGTTCGCAGCGGGGGCGCCGGCCGGGCAGCGGACGATCTGGCTGCCGTGGCGGGGCTATAACGGGCAACGCGGGCCGGACTGCCGGGTGCTGTCGGCGGCGGCGATGGCGGCGTGCATGGAGATCGCGGCACCCCTGCATCCGGCGTGGGACCGGTGTTCGCCGGCCGTCCGCAAGCTGCATGCCAGGAACGCGGCGGTGCTTCTGGGCAAGACGCTGGATCGGCCGGTCGATGCGGTCGTGTGCTGGTCGGCCGGGGGAAGGTCTGAAGGCGGCACGGGCATGGCAATCCGTATCGCCGAGACCCGCGGCATCCCGGTATTCAATCTCGGATCGATGACGCCGCGTGCCGTCTGTGAGCGCCTGGCCGCGATCCGCCGCGCCGTCCATCCGTCGTAGAGGAAGAGGCGAGCACCTGCCGGGCGAGTGTCCGGCAGGGCGGAGGGAGAGGAACTCCCGCGCCGATGCCGGGCAGGGCAACGGCAAAGGAGTTTCCGCCATGTTTCGTCGCGATACATCCCTCGACCTTCCGATCGGCAGCGATCTGCTGCGCGAGATCGGCGTCGATCACTGCACCGTCCGCGAAATCGCCGAGGACGAGCGCGCCATCCGCTGTCCCGACCGGGCCGCGGTCTATCCGGAACACGGCTTCGCGAGCCTCTTCCCGGAACCGGCGTCCGGCATGGCCCTCCAGGACGCGGCGCCGGCGGAATCCCGGGACCCGGCGTCGTCGCTCCCTCCGGCGTAATGGAGGTGGAGGAGGGCTTGTAGAGATTGAACGGTCGGGGGCTCGGGGGAGTGACCTGGCCCCGGTCGTTCGGAACCCATCGTCATCATCCAGACCATGAAGGGGAATCGTCATGGCATTCGGACTCAATCGCGTGGAACTGATCGGCCGCCTCGGCGCGGACGTGACCGTCAACCATCTCACCTCGGGCGGCCGCGTCGCCAACCTGAGCATCGCGACCGACGAGTCGTACATCAACAAGCAGTCCGGCGAGAAGGTCGACAAGACCGAGTGGCACCGGGTCGTCACCTTCCAGGACGGGCTGATCGACATGTTCGAGAAGCACGCCACCAAGGGCCGGCTGGTCTATGTCGACGGCAAGCTCCAGACCCGCCGCTGGTCGAAGCCGGGCGAGGACGGCGACCGCTTCTCGACCGAGATCCTGCTGGTCCCGGGCGGCCGGGTGCAATTCCTCGACAAGCCGAACGGCAACGGCGCGCAGATGCAGCCCGACCCGGACGCGGCGGGCGACACCGGCTCCGGGCCGGCCGGCGGCGATCCGATGGCCGGGGATGAGATTCCCTTCTAGCCGATTCGTCATCGCTCCTCCCTCCCCAACTGGGCCGACGCCGCGTGCGTCGGCCCATTTCTTTTGCAGCCGAACCGGAGCCGGCCCGGGCCGGCTTTGCGCCCGCGCTGCGCTCAGGGCGCTCGCCCTCCGGCGCCGGCCGGAGGCGGAGGCTGGCCGGTATCGGGCGTCCCGCATGGCCTGAAGGAGGTCCCGCATGCTGCACGACCCGTCTCCCGCCGGCGCCATCGCCGCCGCGCTCGCCGAGCGCGCCGAGGAGGTGTGCCGGCGCTATCTTCCCAATGGCCGCCGGCAGGGACGCTACTGGGTCGCGGGCGACCTCGACGGTGCCCGCGGGCGCTCGCTCTTCGTCCGCTTGCGCGGCCCCGGTACGCCGGGGAAGTTCACCGACGCCGCGACCGGCGAGCATGGCGATCTGCTCGACCTCATCCGCCACCGCTCAGGAGCGCCGACGTTGCGCGCGGCGCTCGACGAGGCGCGCTCGTTCCTCGCGCTGCCGCTGGCGCCCGCCCCCGTCGCGGAAACGGCGCCGGACGAGCCGTATGACGCGACCGAGGCGGCACGCCGCCTGTGGCGGCGCTGCCGCGCCATCGACGGCAGCCACGCGGAGCGCTATCTCCAGGCGCGGGGTCTTCTGCAATGCCGCTTCGCGGCGCTGCGCTTTCATCCCGCGCTTCGCTATCGCGAAGGCTCGACGGTGCGCCGGTTCCCGGCGCTGGTCGCCGCCGTCACCGGCGACGGCGGCCGGATCTCCGGCGTGCAGCGCACCTGGCTCGACCCGCGCTCGCCTGCCAAGGCGGACATCGCCAACCCGCGCAAGGCCCTCGGCCGCATCCACGGCCTCGCGGTGCGCTTCGGCGCGCCTTCCGGCGACGCTCCGCTCGTCGTCGGCGAGGGCATCGAGACGGTGCTCTCGCTGGTCACCGCCGTGCCGGAAATCCGCGCCGCGGCGGCGCTGTCAGCCGGCAGCTTGGGCGCCTTCGCGCCTCCGCCCGGCCTCGCGCGGCTGGTAATCGCCCGGGACAACGACGAGGACGGCGCGCTCGCGGCTGAACGCCTCGCCCGGCGCTGCGCGCGGGCGGGCATCGCCGCCACGGTGATCGTGCCCGTCGGCAATGACTTCAACGACGACCTGGTCGATCTCGGCGCTGCGGCGCTGCGCGCCCGCTTCGCGCCGCTGTTCCGCTGCGCGGGAGGAAGAGGGGAGCGGCGGGTCGGGCGAGCCGACCCGACGGGAGGAGGGAGTCGATGAACGCCGTCATCAATCTCCGGCACGAGCCGAAGCTGCGCGAGGCATTCGAATACGCCCATGTCGTGGACAACACCGTGCTGGTCGACCGCCGCACGAAATGGGGCAATCCGTTCCGGATCGGCCCTGGCCAGGATGCCGGGCAAGCCGTCGCGCGCTACCGCGTCCACCTCTGGCAGCGCATCCGTGCGGGCGAGACCTCGCTGGAAGAACTCGCCGAGTTGGCGCCCTGCTGGCTAGCCTGCTGGTGCGTCGGGAGCCACGCCTGCCATGCCGAGGTGCTCGCCCGCGCGGCGGCCTGGGCAGCGGACCGGCTGGCGGAGCGCGACGCGCGACCGGCGCACGGGGGCGTGTCATGAGCGCCATCGTCTTCCGCCGCATCGCTCCGGACGAGTCCCGCATTTACCAGGACGGCGAGCATGTCGGCGAAGTCCTCGCGCTCGACGATCCGCTCTGCCAGGGCGCGCGGTATTACGTGGTGCATCTCGACGAAGACCCGCGCGGTCCCTGCCGCGTCCATGACCGCAACCGCATTCGCGAGGTGACCGAGCGTCTGGTCCTCTCGCATCCGCTCTGGGGTTGAGCGGCGATGGCAGGAGTCCGATCGGCAACGCTTCGAATGCTGCCGGGGAGTTTGGGCGCGTCGCTTCGCGACCGGGCTATCCGCTCAAATCTGCGGTCGCTGGCGCTCCCTACGATAACCGCTCCTATCCCTCGCGCCTTCGCTCGCGGGCTCGCTGCGCGCTCCGCTTGCAAGGTTGGCTGTCAGGACGGTGCGTCGTCTCGGAGACCGTGCCGCGCGGCACCGCCGATGGGGTCCGTGCAGGTGGAGAGAATTACGCCACCCCGCTGTGAAGTCCAATTGTGTCACACGTGCTCGCGACAGCAACCCTTCGGGTCCTCCGCTTCGCTCCGGCCTGGCCAAGAAGCTCTAGGGCGGGCCGTGAAAGTCGCCGACCGTGAAGATCGCTGGCGCGATCTTCCGCACCGAGATTCGGCGACTTTCCGCACCAACCCCGCCCAAGGGCTTCTAAGGCCAGGTGCTTCTGCTGCGCGCGCGTGCCCCAACAGGACATCACATCGGGGATCGGCCCCGAACGTGTAACCGATCAAGGGAGATCGACAATGACCTTCGATATCGACACCATCGAGACCGGCACACAGTCCGTCACCGCGACCGTCTGCGAACACGCGGCGCTGTTCGGCGCGACCCCCGAGCGGGACGAGTTCGACACCCGCGAGGTGTGGGACGCCGACGAAGCCATCTGTGCCATGCAGGAAGCCTTCGGACTCATCGCCGACGCTGTCGCACCCGACGGCTTCCAGATCGCCGACGAACGCGAGAGCATGCTCTGGGGCTTCGTCAACATGCTCGACGCACAGACCCAGCGCCTCGACCGCACCGCCGACAAGCTCATGCCCGACCTCCGCGACCTCCAGCGCGAGCAGGACGGCTCCGAGATCAAGGCGCACGAGCTCGAACTTGTCACCGACCGCGCGCAGAACCTCACCGCACGACGCGACGCCTTCGAGCAGATGCGCGACGCAGCCGCCGAGAGCTACCGCGATGTTACCGGCAGCACGTGGCGACCCCGCCGCGGATCGCACGCGAGCCAGACCGGCAAGCTGACCTCCGCAGCCATCGACGCCCGCGACTTCATCCGCGCCCGCAAGGACCGCAAGACGCAAGCCCATCTGCCGCAGGGAACCCTCGTCGCCATCGCCGGCGGAAAAGACGTCGCCAACCCGGCAGCCGTCATCGAGCGCCTCGACAAGACCCGCGCCAAGTATGCCGACATGGTGCTCGTGCATGGCGGCGGACCCGGCGTCGAGAAGATCGCGGCAAGCTGGGCAGAGCGCAACGGCGTCCACCAGATCGTCTGCAAGCCGGACTGGGACCGCCACGGTCGCGCCGCACCATTCCGCCGCAACGACGAGCTGCTCAACCTGCTGCCGAAGGGCGTGATCGCGTTCCCCGGCTCCGGCATCACCGAGAACCTCGTCGACAAGGCGCGGCAGCTCGGCATCCCGGTCCTCAAGGCCGCTGCCTGATCCGCAACGCCTCGCGGGCCGCACCGTCGCTCCGGCGGCGGCGCGGCCCGTCTCTTCTTGCGCACACCGATTGCGCGGCGATGCCGTCCTCGCGCGCGCTTCGCGCCGCGCTCGTGCTCCGGCTCGCTGTCGCTCGCCGTGGCCGTTGCGTGGAGCCTGCCCCGGACCACGATCCGGGGCTGCCGCGTCACGCGCCGCTGCACCATGCACGCATGAGTGCAGCGCCTGCTGCGCCCATCCCGGCGCACCGCCGCTCGCATTGCTCGCGGCACTCGTGCAGGCGCTCCTGCGGAGCCCGCCCGCACTTCGTTCGGCACTGCCTCGCGCAGTGCGCTCCGCAGGGCCCGCCGCTCAATCGCCGCGGCAGCTCCGATCCGCCGGGTTCCCCGGCGTCGATCTCCCGATCCCCCGTGCATCGTGAAACCGGTTCTGACCCGCCGCGGCGGGCCTTGGGGCTCACACCCGACGCATCTCCGATGCAGAGGTTGCCGTGACTGCCCATGTCCGCGACTGGCTGATTATGCCCCGCTCATTGGCGCGCCTGTCGGCGCCTGGCGTGCCGGAAACACTTGCCACCGATCGGTGCTCGCAACCGAGCCTCGGCTACGTCGCGGGGGCCGCTCCATCGCGCCCATGCTGCGCCGAGCACCTTTCGGGATTTCCCGTGTTGCGGCGCATTCTCTTGAGATTTCCTGCAAGCACCTATAGGTGCTGTGTGCTGGAAGGCATAGAATGACGGTGTCGCTTGCGAACGGCGTCACCCCGACCCTCGGCCGCGGCTGGCCGGGGCGGGCGAGCGCCGTCCCCGCGCCAGGAAACTGGGCCGAGACCATTCCAATTCCGGCGGGAACTCCGCCCGCTCGCGACAGGACACCGATCGAACCGCGGCAAGAGACGATGACGAAATCACCCGACAAGGCCCTGCACAAGCACATCCGCATCCTTCCCGAGCAGTGGCAGCGCGTCGAGCACGCGGCGGCGGGCACCGTCTATTCGGCCAATCAGCTTCTGGTCGAGCTCGCGATGGAGGCCCTCGACCGACGCCAATTGTTCGACACCGAGGCCGAGCTCCGCGTCGCGCGCGCCTCGCTGTTCGCCGCCCAGGCCATCGCGCGCCAGCTCATCGCCGACGGCCGCGAGAACGACGTCCAGGAAATCCGCGACTTCATCTCCGGCATCGTCACCGATCCAGATGTAAACGGCCCAGCCGAGGACATTTCCACCACGCTGCTCCATTCATCCGACAAGGACTCGCGATGAGCGATTTGGCCGCTGTACATTGGGTCGCCCCCGCAGCCGAGGTAATCAATCAGCCCATGAATCGCGACGATCACCTTTCCAACGAAGTCAGCGTCGACGCACGAATAACCGCCTCGGGCCTGTCGGCTAACGCGAAGTCGCGGGCCATCGCAGCACTCGACAGGCTCGTCGGCTCACTTCTTGATGTTCCGGCGTCGAAGATGGAGTCCTACGCGAGCCGAATCCGAGCCCGAAGCCGTCTGGAAGCGACTGTCTTCGACGCTGCCGCGGAGAAGCTTGCGGGTTTGATCGACAATGATGCCGACGCGCCTCGGCTGATAGACGGGCTTGTGGCATCGCAGATGCACTTGCTCGTAAACAAGAAAAGCGTAGCGGGCCGAGCAGTAGGCTATCTTGCGGCACCCAGTTCTCGTCCGGAGTCGGAGCCCGACTCGGATTCCGCGGAGATCGATCCGGATTGGCTCAACCATTTCGGCGGATACGCGGAAAAGGCAAGCTCCGAGAAAGTCCAGGATCTGTGGGCGAGGGTGCTTGCCGGCGAAGTACGACACCCCGGCTCTTTTTCCCTTACTACGCTGCGTCTCTTGGCGGAGTTGGACCAGAAGATGGCATCCTGGTTTCAGGAAGAAACTGAATTTCGGATCATGGGCAAGTACATCCTTCATCCCCACGACTACAGCGGGGGGCGGCTGGAGCGCCTGGTTTTCCTTGAGGAGGTTGGTCTGCTTCACCATGTGGCTCCGTCCGGCGGCATAGCCCATACCTTCAAGCCAGGGCCGGACGGAATCGCCGGAGTGTTCGAGGGAAATCTGTGTCTCCGAATTCACATCGACCGTGAGGTAAAGCTCAAGGTCATTCCCATCACACGCGTTGGCAAAGAGATCGCCGCCATCTTGCCACCGGTTGATCCGCGATCTGTCTTCAGGAGACTTGCAAATGCGTTGTCCGGGGAAGTCAAGTCGATGGACATCTGCCAAGTCCTTGAGGAACAACAAGATCATGTTCGAGTGTCGGATCCGATTGAGATATTAAGGCCGGCGACCCCTGATTCCGGTTGATCCTGTCAGGATCGGCTGCCGAAGCATCGTACGAGACTTGGCCAAGAACTTCCGACGACTGCCCAAGTGAGATGAATGCGCAGGTGCGCTGGGTCAGATAGCGACAACAAGCGAGTGTAGATCTCGCCTGTAGCGAGTCGATTTGAATCTACGACCTTCGCGCTTGGACGTTTGCCGGAGTTACGGATATGGCGATGTTTGGTGCCCTTCCATGGCCGCCGCAATGCTGGCTCCGATACGCTCACGCCACCAGCCCTCGCGGCCGGTGCTCCGCCCGGCAGGACAAGAAATAGCCGTTTCCCGTTTCAACGATGTCGCCGGCTGCGGTACTCGGTCGAGATTCCCGCGGCAGGTCGTTCTGCGGTTCTCGTTGATGCGCCGCAACCGCGTGCTCAGCGCACGCGATGCGAGCGCCTTCGGAGCTTCCTCGTGTCACCGGAGACGCCACGGCGCGATCGCCGGACCGGCCTCGGTCGTTCACTCCCGCACGAGCGACGACCGGATGCGGAAGAAATCCTCTATCTCGCTCGACACGTCGATCCGCTCGGAGAGGAGATTGCCGTGGGCGATCTGGTTCCGGACGTTGTAGAGCTGCATGGCTCGCTTCCACTCGCCGCTGCCCTTTTCGAGAACCAGCGCGAGCCGGTTCTCGAAGCTCAGGCCCGAGAGCCGGCGGTCGTCCGGGTTGTACAGGGACCAGGCCCGGCGATACCGCCAGTCCTCGTGCGACTGCGCGTGGCGGATGGCATCCCGACAGGCTTCGTCGATATCCGTCTCCAACTGGCCCCAGGCCAGCACGAACCAGGCCTGGTCGTTGAGCTCCCGCTCGCGTGCGACGCGGTCCCGCTCGTCCTCCTTGCCGGCCGCGGCGCGGCTGTCGCGCAGGTTTCCGAGAAACCTGTCAATCCGTTCGTACGAGGCCACGATGGCCTGAAGGTCGCTCACCGCAGGGTTCGTCTCAGCCACTCGCGCGTGACGGACTCGCGCTCGCATCGCCGCTCGTCACGCGCCACCTGCCAGTCCGGCTCCGCGAAGTTCTCGGCCGCGTCGACGATGAGGTAGCGCTGGTCGCCGCGCTTCACATCGACCCGGCCGTTGTTGCCGATGATCCACAGCGCGTGCGGCTCGAACCGGACGACCTGGCCGGCGCCGTCGTCGAGCTCGAGCGTGGGCATCGGCTTCGCCTCGACGCCGAACTTGCGCATCATCTTCTCGTGCATGAGCACGGGGGCGCCCCGGCAGGCCTTCCATCCGTCCGGCAACCAGCCCCCGATCGCGGCAAAGAGCCCGTTCAGGCGCGCTTCCCAGTCGTCGACGCGGCGGCGAATGTGCGTTGCGTCGACGGTTTCGCTCGTGACTTCGTCGAGAACCGTATTCATCGAACCGTTCCAGCCCGCCGCCCGGTCATCCGGCCCGCTCATTATCCGTGCCGCAGCGGCTCCCGAACACCTTATATGGGGCGCCCGGCGGCGTTTCAATGCGGTGGGGCGCACGGGCTACCCTTTCCCCGGCGCTCGAATCCGCCCCGCCGCCGCCGGTTGATGCACCTCACAACCCGAGCCCGTGATCGACACTCTTCGCAGCTCGATCCTGTTCCATCCCCGGCGCCTTGTCCCGATCACGCAACGTGGAGGTGTCGTGCCCGCGGCCGGAGCTCCGGTCCCGATCGAGCGAAGTCTCCCGCCCCTTCGCCTTGTCCGGCTCAACGGCTTCGAGCGCCGCGATCCGCTCGCCGGTGGCCGTTTCGAGCTGCTCCTTGAGCGCCGCCCGGTCGTCGGTCACGAGCTCGGCCTTGTCCCGTGCGCGGCTGATCTCGACGTAGAACGACTTCTGCGTGGTGAGGTGGGGATGGTTGGCCTCCATCGCTGCGATCACCGTATCGACCGTGCGCCCCTGGAACGCGTGGACCGTCGACGCCCAGGCCCGGTCGAGGTGGCGGAGCTGCGGGTCGCCGGGGGCGAGGTCGAGCGCGCGCCCGTCCTCGAGGCGGAACGTGACGTGTCCGCCGCGCACCGCCGCGACCTCCGCCGTGCCGCTATTGACCAGCCCGAGCCCGGCGTCGTTGCGGGTCCAGCGGATGCGGTCGCCGGCGCGGAGCTCGATCTCCTCGCTGCGGTACACCTCGACGCCGCCCGCGCGGGCGGCGATCCGGTTGGGCTCCCAGGCGACGGAGCGATCGTCCGCGCCTTCAAGGTTCACCGTCCGCGTCCGGTGATCGACGCCCGCGACCCGCAGCTCGTCGCCTTTCTCCACGCCGAGACGCTTGTAGGGCCGGTGGAATGCCACCGTGTCGCCCGGCATGTAGTTGGCGGCAAGGGTCTTCTCGGCGCTGGTGTAGCCGCGCGAGACGAGGCGTTCGACCGTCATGGCGGGGCCGTGGACCGCGCCGTCGCGCACCAGGCGTTCGCGGACGATGTTGTTGATCCGCTCGCGCAGGCCGTGGCTCGGCGCCATCAGCCCGGCGTTCGCGCGTTCCTCGGGCGACAACGCGAGCCAGCGCGCGGCGGCGGCGCCCGCGAGGTTGTCGGGCTTCACCTCGGCGACGTTCTCCCCGAGCTTCCCGAAGGCCCGCGCGACGTCGCCCGCGAGGCTCGCCTCGACGGCTTCCTTCAGCGCGGGATCGCGCTGGCGCATGATCTCGTCCATCACGGCGGTCTTCATGCCGGCGGCCTGGAGCTGGGCGAAGGGCTTGCCGGCGTCGACGGCGTCGAGCTGCTTCGCGTCGCCGACCAGCACCACCCGCGGGATGCGGAGCGCATCCGCGATCCGGAGCAGATTCCGGGCCTGCACGGTGGAGGCAAGCGAGCCTTCGTCGACCACGAGCGCGGTCTTCGCGAACTGCGCGCGCATTTCCCTTTCGCCCTTCCTGGTCATGCGGCCTTCGGCGACGCCGGCATAGCGGGCGAGGAAGCGCTGGAGGGTCTCGCTCCCGATGCCGGCTTCGCCTTCGAGCGTGCGTGCGGCCGAGGCCGAGGGCGCGAGGCCGCGGACCGTATAGCCCTTCTTCTCCATGAGCGTGCGGGCGCGCCTCAGCATGGTGGTCTTGCCCGAGCCGGCATAGCCCTGGACGCCGACGGTGCGGTCTTCGGACGACAGGATGAGCTTCACCGCCTCCCCCTGCCCGGCGGTGAGGGGGCCGCCCCTGAGCGCCTTGTCGACGGCGCGGCCTCGCATCGGCACGGCGCCGCGCCTCTGTCCCGCCTGCATCAGCGCGATCGTCTCGCGCTCGTCGGCGACCGCGCGGTCGGTGGTGAGCAGCCCTTCGGCGCCCGGGAGGCGCGCGGCGTGCAGCGTCCCGGCATTCTCGCGGGCCGCGACCTCGCGCTCGATGTCGCCGACCGCCACCGCGCCCGGGTTCCAGGCAAGCGCGGCCGCGAGCAGGCCGGTGCGGGCGAACACCGCCTCCCGCTCCGAGAGATGGGCCACGGCCCAGTCCACCGCCTCCGCCGCCAACGTCGGCGGCCCTGACGTGGCGCCGGCCTCCCGCTTTGCCTCCGCTGACACGACCCGGCCGGCTTCGTTCGACATCGCCTCCGCCGCGAGACCCCTGGCGTCGAACCCGAGCGCTTCGGCCTGCCGCTCCCAGCTCTCCCGCAGCTCGTCCCGGTCGACGTCGCGCTTGGCCGCGCGGGTCATCAGCGCCGCACGCTGGGCGAGACGCTGGTCGTCCGCGGTGTCGCCGCCGCCGCGCTCGGCGACGGCCGCCTCGATCTCGGCGCGGCGCGTCGAGAAGGCTTCCACGACCTCGCGCGAGACCCCCGCGATCTCGAAGCGCCCGTCGGCATGGGTCTTCTCGATCCCGTATCCGAGCCGGGCGAGGCCGGCCGCAAGCTCGCTGCGGTAGAGCGCCCCGAGGAGCATCTTCGATTCGTAGAGCCGTTCGTTCGCCATCGAGCGCCACTTGCCGTCCTCGCCCTGCACCATGTTGGCGATCACCGCATGGGTGTGGAGTGCCGGGTCGAGGTTGCGCGACGTGTCGTGGCGGAACGTGGCGATGACGGTTTTCTGGCCGCCGGTGCGGACCATCCGGCCCGTCTCCGGATCCTTCATGCGGGTCTCGGCGACGTTCTTCTCGAACCAGGCGAGCGTGCGCGCGACGGCCCGGTCGTGGGCGTCGACCACGCGCGTATCGCCGCCGACCAGGGCGGCAAGGGAGACGGATTTCGAGGCCGAGAGGGTGAGGTCGCGGCCGGGGCGGTGGAGGACCTCCCCGTCCTTGCCGCGCCGACCCAGCTCGGTGCCCGAACCGTCGGGCACCTTGCCTTCGAGGACGGCGCGGAAGGTGGCCGGGTCGACCGGCCCCTTCAGTCCGAGTTCTTCCGCCCCCTTGCCGGCCCAGCCGCTCGCCTCGCGGTGCTCGGGATCGTCCTTCGCGTAGTAGCCGTCGCGTTCGTAGTAGGAGGCGCCCTGGGCCGGGGCGGCGACGGCCCCGATCGAGGCGACCATCTCAGATCGCGACGCCCGGCCCGTTGCCGGGCGCCCGGACGTCCTTCGGCCCGCCTTCGCGGTCTTCCGGTGCGCCGGCCGCGGCCTCTCCGGCTCGCGCCGGCGCATCCCCTGCCTCGCCCGGCAGCGGCACAGGCGCGTCGTCCCTCGCCGGTGACGGGTCTTCCGGCTCCGCGCCCGCCTCCTCCGGCAGCGCCGGGAGTGCGATGTCGGCGTCCTCCGGAACCGCCGATGCCGCCCCGGCAAGTCCCGCGGCGCCACGCGCGTCCGGCGGTTCGTCCCGTCCGTCGTCGCGCGGCACGAACCGCTCGGCGGCTTTCGGCCGGGAGACGTAATTGAGGCGGATGGAGGCGACCGGGAAGGGGCCGGGGAACTTGAGATAGCCTTCCAGGTTGGCGAGCCGCATGATCTCGGAGGGGAGCGCCAGCGCCCTGAGCTCGCGCCGCGGCGTCAGGCTCACGCCGTCGCGGATGGTGTTGGCGCCGTAGGAGAAGCCCTCGGTCACCTCCTCGATTTCGCTGCGCCCGAGACTGTCCGCCGACCACTGCGCGGTATCCCGGTCGGGCGCGGCCAGCACCACGCGGGTGCCGCAGAGGCCCGAGATGGTCTCCGCGCCGTTGCGCCCGTAGAGGTCGCGGAGCGCCGAGGCCACCTGCACGCCGAGCACGAAGCAGCCGCCGAACTGGCGGCTCTCGGCAAGGCCGGGCTGGAGCGACGGCACCTGGTGCAGCGTCGGCAGCTCGTCCAGGATCACCCAGATGCGCCGCCCGTCGTCCTGCGCCAATGACAGCATGGCGTTGACCGCGATCTCCAGCCAGGTCGAGATCAGCCCCCTCAGGCTGGCATGCTGGTCGCCCCTGGAGGTCAGGAACAGGAAGCCCTGCCGGTCCTCCTGGCCGATCCATTCCCGGATCGAGAACGGCTCGCCCTCGTCGGGCAGGAATTCGAAGGCGGCGAGATTGGCGGTCAGCATGGCGCGCACCGAGAGCGCGGTCTTCGGGTTCTCGGGATCGACGATCGACTGCGCCACCGTGCCTTCCATGGCCTGGGCCAGCGCGGTGAGATCGGTCTTCAGCAGGTGGTCGACCAGGACCTTGTTGTCCGTGACGCCCTTGTCCCGCAGCACGCCGGCGCCGTTGGCGAAGAGCTGGCGGGCGGCGGTCACCCAGAACGGGTCCACCGTGTCCTTCTGCTGCGGGATGAGGGCAGCGGCCATCATGTCGAAGTCGCGCGGGTTGCGGGCCTCCAGGAACGGCGACCAGCGCGGCGCACGGGCATCGAGCGGGTTCATCAGCACGTCGCGGGCGGGATCGAAGAAGGTCGCGGTGTAGGAGCCCATCTTGTCGTAGAGGACGCAGCGCTCGCCGCGCGCGCGGATCTGGGCCACCAGGTCGGAGATCAGCACCGTCTTGCCCGACCCCGTGGTGCCCGAGACGATGGTGTGCTGGGTCTCGGTGCGCTCCGGATACGGGATGCCGGCGATGGAATAGGGGCGTAGCCGCCTGCCGCCCGGAAGGCGCGCCAGGAACCGCTCATGCGGCGATTGCAGCCGCCGCCGGAGCTCTCCGGCGGTGACCATCTCGGCGCCCCGGATGCGCTTCTGGCGCCCGAGCTGCACGCCGCGATACCAGAACACCACGAGGAACAGCCCGATCAGGCCGCCTCCCGCCACCAGGCCCAGCCCGGCGCTCGCGAACATCTCGTCCCTGATCCGCTCGCGCGCCTCGCGGGCCGGCACGGAGGCTGCGATGTCGCGGATGCGCAGCACACGCCGCGTGCCGTCCTCGAAGCGGATTTCCTGGCCGGAATCGGGGTCGTAGCCGAGGACAAGCTTCACCTCTGCAAGCGAGACCATGCCGGCGGCGTACCACTCCGCGCCCGTGGTGCGCTCCCACAGCGTCCAGGCCGGCACCGCCACGGTCGTGAAGGCCGCGAACAGCATGGCCGCCCGGAAGAGCTGGCCCCACATCCGGAGGCCGTGAAAGACGGTCTGGCCGCCCCGGAGCGTGCTGCCGCCGATACCGTGCATGCGCGTTCTCCCTCAAGTTGCGTGGATCTCCACCCGGAGGCAGCGGCCGGCAGGGGCCGGGTCGAAGGAGGCCGGGCGGAGATTCCCTTTCGCCCTTCCGGCGGTATGATCGGGGGACATGGACATGACACAGACATTCGAGGAACGGGGCGCTTCCGCTCCGACGCCCGCCGAGCGCGCCGTCGTGCTGGGCGGCTTCGCCCTCGCGGCGCTCGCCACCGCATGGTCCGCCGCCACCGGCGCCGGCATCGAGACGGTGGCCGCCGCGTGGCTCGCCGCCGGCGCCTGGGCTTTCGTGTCTTCGCTGACGCTCGCGCTGCGGCGCGGCCTCCGCGACCGCGACTGGTCCGCCTTCCGCCGCTGCGGGCTGCCCGAACACAACGACACATTGGATTGGAGCCTGAAGAGCGGGGCGTATGTCGACATGGCGATTGCCGAGGAGCACGAACGCCTGATGCGCGGCGACTGAAGCCGGGGATTTCCGCTTCGGGGTCACGGCGAGGAGTCCCCCCAGCCCTTCTCGTCCTGCCGCCGCCCGGTCCCCGCTTCTCCGGGCGCGCCGTCCGGCGAAGCGTTCCTGGCCGAGCCGAACAGCTTGCCCGCCAGCCAGTCGCCCACCACCGGCAGGTTTTCCGTGGCGTGCCGCTCGAACGGCTTGTTCGTCTCGACGGCAACGCCCGCGCGGCCCTCGGCGGTTTCCTGTCCGGTCACCGTCTGCCGCGCCTCGCGCGCCGTGCCCTTCATGACCATTTCCGTCTTCGTCTCGACCCGCCCGGTCCGCGCCGCCGCCTCCGTGCCGCCGGGCGCAGGCGCCCCCGCCGCAGCCGCCCGGTCGCGCACACCTGCCGACCAGCCGGCATGGGCCGCCGCAGTCTCGCCGACATAGGCCTCCCGCAACTTCCCCGTCGCGCCCTCGTATTCCGCGGCCCCGCCCACCGACGCCGGATCCGGTCCCGCGGTCGCGGGGACCTTCTCGGCGACGAAGGCGTCGGCATATTCCCGGAGCTGCTCGGCGTCCTCCACGGTCTGCGGCTGGATCAGGCGCAGCGCTCCGGCCTCTCCGATGGGCCGCCCGTCCGTGCCTTCCCGTTCCGACAGCCAGGCGAAGAAGGGCTGGCTCAGATCGCGCTCGACCGCCCGCACGTTCGATCTTGCCTGCGATGCGTGCTCCGACCAGCTCTCGGCTTCCTGGCGCGACAGCGAGGCCCGCTCCTGAAAGCTGCGCATCCGGGTGAGGTTGGCCGACAGGCTCTCGTCGAGGCCCGCCATCTCGCTGTCGCCGGTCTGTGCGGAATATCTTCTCGACGCCTCCGAGACCTGCGACCAGCTCTCGGTGACGCCGTGCTGGCGGTCGTACTCCTTCACGCGGTTCCAGGCGTCGGACTCGACGGTCTGGCCGCGCCACATCACCGAGCCGTCCGCCCTGGCCTTGACGAGGAAGTCCCAGCCGCCGCCGACGCTCGCCTGGCCGGTCAGCACCGCCGCCTGGTTCTTCGTGATCCCGGCGATCTCCGACAGCTTCTCGACATGGGAGTCGAGCTGCTGCGCCTGGCTCGATTCGCTTTCCGTGACGCCGCGTGCGAACGCCGTGCCGGTGGAGACGTCATGGGAATAGCGCTCGATCAGCCCCGTCGCGTCGGTCACCGCGGCGTTGCGCGCCTGGCCCGCCTCGGCCGACCAGTGGCGCGAGAGGGACCGCGAATGCTCGGCGCGCTGCTCGAACCGGGTTGCCAGGGACTCCGACAGCTTGATGCCGGCCGCCGGTATCCGGCTGGTCGCGGCGCCGGCGTCCGCCACCACCGTCCCGTCGCCGGTCACCGTCATGCCCGCCCCCGCCGGGGCGTAGCCGGTGTAGCGGTCGGTGTCGACATGGGCCGAGGTGCGGATCTGGCGGCCCTCCAGGGTCGCGAACCGGTGCGTGTCGTAACCGGTGTTGGCAAGGCTGAGGTTGCCCGTCGTGCCCTCATGCGCGGCCGAGGATGCGGCGTCCTGGCCGACCGCCAGCACCGAGGTCGCGAGCACGGTCGCCTTGGAGAGGCCGTAGGCGAGCGCCGCCGCAAGGAACGGCACAGACATCGACAGATACCCGCTCATCACCGCCACATCGGAGGCGACGGCCCTGATCCCGGCCTGGGCGACCAGCGAGATGCCGATATCGCCCCCCGGCATCAGCGCGGCGGCCTGCATGCGCTCGGCCGCCTCGCCCATGCTGATCCGGTGCAGCACGGCGTAGAGCGGCCCCCAGGACTGGAGCCAGATCAGCCCGGTGACGTAGGACCGGAAGATCGGCAGCCCCGCCGGGGTCAGCATCAGCAGCACCGCCATCGGGAACGCCCCGACATAGAGGCACTCGAACACGATCCTCAAGAGCGGCACCCAGGTCTCGGCCTGCCTGCCGATCGCCCGGTAGGCGGAGACGGTCTGGGCCTCGGCGCGGGCTTCCGTGTAGGCCCGGAGCGCGGCGGCATTGCCGGCCTCGGCCGCCCATTGCTCGCCGGCGTCGTGGACGGCGTTGAGCACCATCTGCTGGCGCATGATCTCGCCCGCCGAGCGCGACGCGCCGATGAGGAAGTCGTGGGCGGCGGGGAGCGCCGCGAGCAACTCGGCCCTGGCAAGCGCCTCGGTCCTGGCGTCCGGGAAGATTCGGCGCCCGAACACGGTGCCGGCACGCTGTATCTCCGCATTCCACTGCCCGTTCAGCCGCCCCGCCGCATCCCGGCAGGTGACGATCTGGCGGTCGATCGGCGTCGCTCCCGTGCCGGTCGCGCCCTGCCGCGTGGCGAACTCGACCATGCGCGCGGGCGAGGCCCCCGCCGACGGCGAGCCCGCCGCCGTCACCAGCGACCAGATATCGGTGCTCTCACGCAGGTCGTCGGCGGAGATATGCCCCAGCAGCAGGGCGGTGAACACGCATTGCCTCGCATAATTGCGCACGTTGCGCGCGAACACCGTGTCGGTGATCTCGAGCCGGGTCGCCTTGGCCGCGAGCCTGGCCCCGAATATCAGCCCGTGGCGCTGGTACTGGAGGTCGTTCGGCAGCGTGAACGCCTGCTCGGTGAGCCGCGTCAGCCCGTCGCCCACCTGGCTCGTCAGCGAGGCGAACAGCGCGAGGCCGATCGGCACGTTCGCCACCACGGCGGGCGCCAGCGTCGGATCCAACCGGTCCACCACCCGCACCGTCGCCTTGGGCACGATCATCGCGCCCCAGACAGTGACGAACAGCAGGATCCACTTGGCGTTGTCCTTCCACGAGCCGCCGAAGGCGGTGCGGAAGAGGATCCAGGCGAGCCCGGCGACGCCGGCGAGCTGGGCGAGCGTGATGTAGGCGCCGCCGGAGGTGATCGCCGCGACGGCGTTCAGAAGATCGACGAGGTAGGTCCCGCCGCCAAGGGTGAAGAGCTCGTACATTATCTATAGGGGTCTGCCACCACCCGAACGCGGACGCGGGTGGTGGCCTCCTCGGGATAAAGGGTCGGGCGTATCGAAGCCATCACCGCGACCCGGCCCCGGCGCCGCCGCGGGCGAAGGCGAGCGCCGCACGCAGATCGGCGCTGAGCGCACCGGCGAGCTCGGTCTCGATCAGGCGGAGCTTCTCGACCACGGCGAGCGCCGTGTTGAGCCGCTGGAGGCCCTGGTGGCGATGCCTTGCGAGCGCGACGCGATTGGACCGCAGCCCTTCCCGCCAGCGCTGCAATTGCTCGCCGTCGGCGATGTCGAGCGTGCCGGCGCGTTCCTCGACCGCGCGGTGGAGGTCGGTAATCCAGACCTGCATCACGTCGAGCGCCACGGCCTCGGCGAGCGCGTCCATTTCCTGGTCGATGACGGCGCCCCGGTAGGCCGCCGCCGCGTTGGCGACCCGGTAGACCGGCAGCGTGGTGAGGTTGACCAGCCCCAATGCCGGGGCCGGCGGGGCGGTGTCGGTCCTGACCGCATCGACCAGATCGCGCAGCAGCTCCGCGACGCGCGCCCGGAAGCCGCGGTCGGCGGGGATGGTGACCGTGCCGAGGGTGGGGTTGAGACAGGCGGCGGGCGTGTCGCAGCGGTAGACCGGCAGCGCCCCGCCGCCCTCCATCAGGGTCTCGGTGACCCGGCGGTCGAGGGCGAGCGGCTCCAGGATGCGGACGCGGGGTCCGGAGGTATCTCCGTCCGAGACGGGCGACGTCACGATCAGCGTGCCGGTGACCGCCATCGCGAACTCGGCAAGCTGCGTGTCGCCGGCAAGGAAGGACGACGCCCGGATCGCCTTCCAGGCATAGTTGACGTTGACCGGCACCTGGTCGGCCATGGCGCCCGAGGCGCTGGCGAGCGTCGAGTTGCGCTTGCCGTCCGCCCCGCAGCCATGCTTCGCGGCGGCATAGTCGGAGAAGATGCCCTGGCTGGTGCCGATGGCGGCACAGATCGACGCGCTCGCGCGGTCGTTCTTCGACCAGAGCGCGCCGACCAGCGCCTGGGCGGTCTCGCAGCTGTTGAGGTTCTGGCTGTTGACCCATTGCGCCAGCGCCCGGAGCTTGGCCATGGTCTCGGCGATCACCGGCGAGATGGTCTCCAGCGCCAGCTCGAAGGCGAAGCCGGCGGCGTTCTGGGCGACGGCCCGCCCGAAGGCGATCAATTGATCGCTGTTGATGAACGAGAACGCCCCGGCGAAGGCGTCGATGCCGCCGCAGCCGGCCCGGAAGGAGGGCAGGTTGACGGTCGCGATCTGCTCGGAGCGCACCGGGGAGCGCAGATAGAGGTTGCCGAGCGTCCAGTGGCCGGACGCCTGGCCCTGGAACGCTGTCGGCCCGGTGGTGTTGACCGCCGCGCCCTGCCAGAAGCGCCCCATCTCCGAGAGCACGTCGGCCTGTGCCGGCGCCGCGCCCAGGGCGACGGTGGCCGCCAGCCCGGCCCCGGCTGCGACCTTCTTCAACTCAGTAATCATGTCCGGGCTCCAGGGCGGTGAGGGCGAAGATGCGCTCGGCCATCTCATCCTCGGCCATCACGCCGAAGCCGACGGGGATGACCCGTTTCGTCCGCGCGTCGAACAGCACGAGCGCCGGGACCGGCGAATCGCCGAGACCGAGCCGGGCGGCGCGCCCGTTGTCCGCCACCGCCTCGGGCCAGCCCTCCAGCGCCTCGCCGCTGAGCGAGACGGCGAGCACGTCGAGGCCGTGGCGCTGGGCGAAAGCGCGCAAGAGCGGGCCGAAGACCTTGCAGCCCGCGCAGCCGGCGTGGCCGAGATAGATCAGCCCGTAGCGCTCGCCGAGCCGGGCCAGCGCGGCATCGCGGGCCTGCCTGCGCCCGTCGGACCAGACCTGCTTGGCGAGTGCGCCCACCGGGCGCTTCAGCGTGTAGTCGAGCTCCGGCGTCGCCCACACCGTGCGCCGGAAGGCGTCGGAGAAGGCGGCGGCGCGTTGCAATGTTTCCTGCTGGAGGCGCAGATAGGCGGTCACGTTCTCCCGGGTCGGATCGAGGATCGCTTCCGCGCGCGCCGCCTCCAGCGCCTTGCGCATCGCCGCGATCCGTTCCGTCGCCGATTGCCCGGCGACGGCGGGAGGGAGTGCGGGCGCCGGGGCGGGTTCGACCCGTTCCGGTTCTTCCGCCCGGTCGCAGTAGAAGTGCCAGCCGAGCGACGCGCCCGAAGCCGGAGCCGATCCGGGATCGCCGCACCAGGACCGCCATTCTCCGGCACGAGTGTCCGTGGCCGTCGCGGGCCCGGCCAGGACCGCCCAGACGCCCACCGCCGCGAGGATGTATTTCGGGGCGGTCATCTCACTGGCCCCGGCTGTAGAACTCGCGGATGCGGGTGCGCATCGCCGTGCCGGTATCGCCGGAGTCGGGCAGCGACACCGAGGGCTCGCGCGAGCCGTCCATCAGGTCTTCCGTAAACTCGGACAGGTCGAGCGCGGCGAAGTCGATCGACTCGACCTCGGCCACGCTGAAGCCCCGGCAGCTCGACCAGCCGATGCCGAGCTGCGGCCGCGCCTGCTGGTGCAGGATGCGCCCGAGCTTGGAGCCGAACACGCACCAGGCCCGCGAGCGGCGGATGCAGACGCCGAAGACGCGCCTGGAGCAGTATTTGCCGAGATAGTGGGTGTTGCCGGCATTGCGCTCTTTCGCCAGCTCCCGCTCCGAAGCCGAGCAGTTGGCGAGACCGACCAGGGCGCCCGAGTTCTTGCAGCAATTCGCGAGGCCGCCGAAATGGATGTGGCAGGCGCGCTTTTCGCCGGTGAAGATGCGCAGACTGTCGCGGTCGAACTCCTCGCCGCCCATTTCGACCGCCATGTTGAGCCGGGTGGTCGCCTCGACGAAGCCGGTATTGGCCTGCGGCTCGGTGCTCTCGCAGCCGGCGCCGACGCACCAGCGCACCGAGCCGCAGGCCCCGCCGCGCTCCGCGTCCGGCAGGCCCGCGCCGCACTCGGCGACGCTGCCCGAGGCGAGGCCGTCCGCGCCATGGGCGGGAGCCTGCGGATCGGCCGCCACCGCCTTGCCGCGCGCAACGCCGGGATCGGTGACTGTCACCGTGACATCGGGCCGGACCGTCACGCCCTCGATGACGCTGCGCCCGGCCTGTCCACCGGCATCGTCGGGATCGGCGAGCCTTGCCCGACCTTCGGTCTCCAGCGCATCCGCGCCGATATTCCGCTCCGGGACATTGGTGCCGGCATAGCCCGGCACGGTCGCGGCCTTCGCGGCGTCGCGTGCGATGGCGCCGGCGGTCGCCGTGCCCGCTTGCCCGATGGCGTGGGCTGCCGCCTTCGGGTCGCCTGCGTGTGCAGCGCCGCCGAAGACGATCCAGAGCAGGAAGCAGCACACCGCCGCCAGGAGCGTCCAGCCGAACAGGCGGGCCGCAAGCGGCGCCGGCGCTCCGCGGAATATCCGCCGCCCGGTCATCGTCCGTCTCCCGTCATGCGTTCCAGATGCGCCTTCGCGACCTCGCGCCCGGCCTCGCCCTCGGCGGCGACAGCCTCCAGCGCGGCGACGAGGCCGATATTGCCGGCGACGAGGTCGTGCGGCGGGGCCGGATCGCTCGAACAGCCCCGGCTCTCGCAGGCCGGCACGCCGCCGGGCACGACGACCACCGCAGGCACCCGCTCGATGCCGAACAGGCGGAAGAGGCGCGGGTCGATGGCGACGCCGGCCTCCGCGCCGCCGAGCCGTTCGCCGATCCGCTTCGCGGTTTCTGGCAGGCCGCCTTCGCCGACGCCGCGCAGCACCAGCGGTGCACCCGTCCGGGCCGCCTCGTGCGCCCATTGCCGCCAGCTTGCGGCCGGCACCGAGAGGCTGGTGAAGATGAGGATTTCCGCGGTGCCGGAACGGGGCCCCGCAAGTTCACCGGCATGGCGTTCGGCCGGAAGGGGCGCGGTCGATCCGGGGCCTGTCCCGGACCCCGGTCCGGGAACCGTCTGCCGTGCGGTCTTGCCGGCGCGTTCGAGCGCGCCGTCGATGATCGAGCGGCTCCACCTGCCCAGCGAGTCTCCGTCATTGCCGCCCGCCTTGCGCAGCACCTCCTCGACCAGCCGGGCCGCGTCGGGATCGGGATCCGCGGCGCGCGGCATCTCCTCCGCCCGCGGCGTCCCGGACCAGCCCGCCGCCAGCAGCAATGCGGTCAGGAACAGGACTGTCGGGGCTTGTCGGAAACGGCGCATCGAACTATCCTCGTCGTGCAAATTATCTTTGTGTTTCAACGGGTTCATAAGAGGCAACAGTTCCTTTTCCGCCACAGCAGATAGCCGAAGTTCTCGCCCGCGACCGGCAGTTCGCGTAAGGATTCCCACAGCACCGAGGAGCGCCCGGTCGGGTTGCAGCCGGTGAACGGATCGACGGCCGGCACCGGCTGGGTCATCTGCCAGCGGTACTGCGACTTCTTCATCACCGGCATCGGATAACGCCCGCAGAGCGCGCCCGAGCCGAACGTGCCCCAGGCAAGCCCGGCGCGGTGGAGGCGATAGAGCAGGCGCTGGGAGGCGAGCAGCGACGCCTGCACGCCGCCGACATGGGCGGCGACATTGCCGGTCAGCGGATACATCCCGCCCTGGCAGCCGGCGCACCAGAACAGCGGATCGAGCGGCAGCCCGACCGATGAGGCCGCGCAGTCGGCGGCGCACGCCGCCTGGGCGGGCAGGTTGGCGAACAGCGCTGCCTCGGGGTTGAGCAGAAAGGTCAGCTCGTCGTCGAGCCAGGCCGGGTCGAGTTCCGAGGCCCAGGCGATGTCGAGACCGCCGCCCTCCAGGCAGCCGAGATCGAGCAGCACGCCGATCCAGGAGAGCAGGGGATACATGTAATAGTGCGCGTGCCAGACCGAGCCCTTGGCGCCGTCGCCGCCGGAAGACCCGGTGCGGCCGCGCCCGGCCGGCAGGCCGGGGTTTATGGTGAGGCCGCCGAGATTGGGGAAGCACCAGGGCGCCCGCGTCGCGTCGACCAGCCGTGCCGGCTCCCAGACCCCGAGCGAGAGGCCGATCCGCGGGATGGGCGAGCCGCAGAAGCAGATCGGCGAGGACGGGTTCGGCGTGTCCAGCACGCCCGAGACGCTGCCGATGGAGATCGGCCCGATCGAGATCGGAAAGATGCACTCCCAGCAGACGTCCGAGATCGGGTTGACGAAGCGCCCGGTGCAGGACTGCGCCGAGGCCGGCGCGGACCACGCCACGGCCGCGAGGACCAGCGCCGCCAGCGGGAGCAGGCGGCGGATCATTCCGCTTCCGCCCGTGCAGGGCCGTCACCGGCATCCGGCGTTTCTTCCGGCGCGCGGCGCCCGGACAGGATGTTGACCATGCCCTGCCGGCCGGCGACCACGATCTCGGTGATCGTCCGGGCCACGTCCTCCCGGTCGCGGTAGTCGCGCGTCGCGATCCGGCCCTCGACCATGACCGCATCGCCCTTGCGCAGCATCTTCTCCACCGCCGCCACCGCGGGGCCATAGACGACGATCCGGTGCCATTCGGTCGCCTCGGCCGGGCGGCCGTCCCCGTCTTTCCATTTCTCGGTCGTGGCGAGGGTGAACGTGGCCGCCTTGCCGCCACCCTTCAGGTCGCGGATCCCGGGATCGCGTCCCGCGTGGCCCACGAGGGTCGCCCGGTTCATGTTCAGCATGGCTTCAGTCCTCCTCTCCCTTATTGGTGCTCTCCCGGTCTGCGACCGGAACTTCGGTGATGCGCAGCCGCGATCCCGCCTGTTCGACCAGGCTCGGCGAGAACCGGAGACCGAAGCGCGCGGAGAGGCGCCCGCCCTGGTCGAAGAAGAAGGGACGGCCGTGCCGGCGCATCAGGTCGAGCGGCCGGCCGGCGAGCAGCACGATCTTCGCGGGGCGCCCGCTCTCTTCTTCCCGCGCCAGCGCCCAGGCGATTTCGGCCTCGCGCCTTCCGTCGACGAACAACAGGTCACGGGCGAGCACTGTCCGTTCCAGCGGATTCACACGCGTCCCGGCGGCGGCGATCAGCGCACCGTCGGCCGTGCGGATGTCCCGCGCGACCGTGATGGCGGGATCGAACAGGCGAGAGCGTTCCTCTCTCGCCGGCGCGATGCCCGGCGCCGGGTCCGGTTCCTCCAGCGTCCGGCGCGCATTGGCGCGGGCCTCGTCCTCCAGCCGCGCCAGCGCGCCCGAGCGTTCCATTTCGAGGAGCCGCGCCTCGATCTGCTCCAGCAGGTCGGGCTCGGCGACCGGCCACGTCGCGCCGCGCACGCCGAGGTCCTTCGCGGACACGGCCCCCGGCAGAGCGGCCGCGAACAGCAGGGCGGCAAGCAACGTTGGGAATGCGCGCCTCATCGCGCCGCCTCCACGGGCGCCGGCCCGTCATGCGCATGCGGCAGGATGGTGGCGGACTCCGATGCCGGAACGGCGTCCTCCGGTCCGACCAGCGGTCCGTTCAGCCCCAGCCACGGGATGTCCGGCATGGCGATCGCGCGCCCGATGATCCGCTCAGCAGCCACGAGGCCGATCTCCGCATAGCGGCTGTCGTGGCTGTCGGCGTGATCGGCGTGCAGGTAATAATGGCCCTGCGGGATCGTGCCCGGCGCGATGGCCGTCAGCGGCCGCCCGTCGAGCGCATGGGCCTTGGCGCGGCCGACCGGCTCGCCGTCCAGGAAGACCGTTCCGCCCGGCCCGACCGTGACCGCCATGCCCGGCACGCCGAGCACCGTCTTGAGATACGGCACCGGCGAGCCGACGGCTTCGGGCGGCTCGAACAGCACCCGGTCGCCGGGCTTCGGATCCTCGCCGAACAGCGGGAAGGCGGCATAGCCCCAGGCCCCGTCCGACCAGCTCGCATTGACATGGACGTGCGAGGCGGCGGCCAGCCAGAGCGCCGCCAGCGCGATCATCGTCGCCAGGCCGATACGGCGCCGCCGCGCATTGCCGTCCCGCATCGCGACGCCCGGGCATCGCGCGCTCACCGTCCGTCCCCCGAAGCAGCCGCGCCGCGTTCCGCCCGGCCCCGCGCCAGGATGGACGCGAGCGTCTGCTCGACCTCGGGCGTCATGTCCGCCGCGCCGGCGGCGACCGCGCGCGCCGGCAGCAGCACCGCTCCATGACGCCGGGATACCCGGTCGAGCGCGGCTTCGAGGGCTTCGCCCCACGCGCGCACGTCCTCGGCCGTCCCGCCTTGTGCGGCGGCGCGGGTCGTGAAGGCGGCGGTCATCTCGCCGAGCCGCACGCTGGCGATGGACGCGGCCTCGGGCGCGCCAAGGCGCAGCACGGCCGCGGCGACCGCCGCCGCCACGCCGCCCGCGAGCAGCGCGGCGCAGAGCACGACGCGAAGCTCGCTCACGGCCGGTATCCCGCCGCGCGCCGGCGCGCGGTCATCGACACATAGGCGCGGGTGTCGCGGTGCTTGAACCACGCCGTGCCGTCCTCGTCATGGAACATGTAGAGGTAGTGCCCGGCCCAGTGCCGGTCGGAGCACTCCGCGGACAGCACCCCGGCCAGGATCGCGGCCCGGAACACCTCCTCGGCGTCCCGCACCACCTGGATCGCCGGCACACGGGTCCCCGTGGCCGCGCCGCCGCGTTCGCGCCGCTTTCCGTCCCCGGTCACGGTCCCCTTCCTTCTCCCCCGCTTCGGGCTTCGCTTTTCCGCTCGCGCCATCTCCGGCCTCCCCGTCACCGTTCGCCTGCCGTCTTCCCGCCCGCGTCCCCGCCCGGCGCCACGCCGAGCGCCCGCAAGCGGGCGAGCCACGCCTGCGCCGCCTTGTCCGGCGGGATCGGGCGGAGGCGCCGTTTCAGCGGCGGAAATGCGACGCCCGCACCCGCCGGCGCGTTCGCGTCCAGCAGGTCGCGGCGCTCGGCCGCCGACGCCATCCGGGTGACGAAGCGCAAGAGTTCCGCCTGTTCCTCGTCCAGCACCGCGTCCAGTCCGGCGGCCTCGCGTACTGCCGCATGGATCCCCGTGGCGAGCCGCCCGGCGCGTTCCGCGGCCCGCTGCGAGTCCGGCAGGCGTGCCCGCAGCCAGGCCGACGGCGCGTCCGCGACCAGCGCGTGCAGCGCCAGCGTCCGGCGTTGTGCGTTTTGCAGCCCGTCCAGCGCCTCGATTTCCTCGCTGACCGCGACGGCATGGGCCGCGACCGAGTGGTAGCCGCGCATGCAGCCGCCCCGGCGGCAGGTGTTGGCCAGCACATGGGCCAGCGCCTCGAAGTCGATAGCGGCGGCCGTCACGTCTTCCGGGTCGTCCGGCCAGTTCAGCGGCGCCTGGCCGCCTCCGGTTGCTTGCTGCGTCATGCGGCGTCCTCCGTTTCGGTCGTTTCGGAATGTCCGGCAGCGGCGGAAACCCCGCCGGCGCCGTCCCCGGCCAGACGAGCGTCGTCCGCGAGGAGAAGGTCTCCCGCCAGCCGGTCGATGGCCTCGACGGTGCTGAGGCCCTGCGCCTTGAGGTTTTCCACGGCGGCGAAGGCCGGGCCGCGCGAGGAGAACAGCGCTACCGACCAGCGGTCGAGCACGAGGCGCGCGACCCGCCAGCCGTCGGGGCCGTGCAGCACCAGTTCGGCATAGCGGCCGTCGGCGGTGGTCAGGCTCTTGAGCGCGCGCTCCATGCCGGGATCGCAATGGATGCGCTTCTCCTGCTTCAGCAGTTCGACCGACTCGTCCTTCTGGGCGAGGAAGATCACCCAGTCCGAGTTCTCCCAGGCCGCCCTTGCCGCCGGATTGGCGTAATAGTCGTTGACCGACTGCGTGCCCGTAATCAGCGAGCCCCGGTACTTGCGGGCGCGCCTGGCGGCGCCTTCGAGGAAGGACTTGCTGTCCTCGCCCGAGAGCAGGTCCCAGGCCTCGTCGATGACGATCGCCTTCGCGCGCGTGCGGGGGCCGTGATACATGCGCTGGGTGGCAAGGAAGACCACCAGCATCAGCACCACGGCCTGGACGTCGCCGCGCCCCTTGAGCTCGGCGAGTTCGAACACCGTCATGGCGTTTTCCAGGTCGGGGACGTTCGAGCCCGCGAAGAGCCGGCCCATCGCGCCGCCCGGACACCAGGGGCCGAGCGAGGTCGCCATGTCCGCCGCGCGGCGGTCGTCGCGTGCTTCAAGCTTCTGGCGCACCGTGCCGAGATCGGCCCCGTTGCCGGCCTCGTCCCAGGCCGCCGCGATGGCTTCGGCGATCAGCGCCGCCTCGATGTCGTCGATCGAGCCCCGGCGCCGGGCCATGCGCCCGATGACGCCCGCCAACATGGCGAAGCATTCCTCGCGGTAGTCGCCGTCGTGATTGGCGGTCCCGGCGTCGATCATGGCGAAGGGGTTGAGACAGGCCGGGTCCTTGCCGAAGGCGATGAAGGCGCCGCCGAGGGCTTCGGCCGTGTGCTGGAAGGACCGTCCGTCGTCGATCACCACCGCCTCGCCGCCGGCGCCGATCAGGCCGGTGACCAGCTCCTGCATCAGCACCGACTTGCCGGAGCCCGACTTGCCGGTGACGGCGACGTTGTAGTTGCCGGCCTCGTTGGCGAAGGGCGACCAGCAGGCCGGCTGCCCCCGCCGGCCTATGAGAAACAGGGCGGGGGGATTGTCCGGATTGGCGGGCTGGCCGCGCCACTCGCCGTGGATCGGGGCGAGGTTGACCGCGGAAGACGTCAACAGCGTCTTCATCCGGCCCATGCGCTCGAGATCGGCGTCGAGGCCGCCGGCAGACGCCATCGGCAGGCAGGCGAGCCAGGAGGGGAGCTGCATGTAGCGCTCGGCGTTCACCCGCCAGCCCTGGCCGTGATAGATCGCGCGCACCGCCTGCTCGGCCTCGTCGAGACTGTCGAGGGGTGCATAGACGGCGGCCATGTATGAGGCCCGGACCAGCTTCTCGCCATCCTTGAGGCGTTCGGTGACCGTTTGCCAGTCGCGCGCCTTCTCGGGCAGACCGGGGAGATACCTTGCAATGCCGGTGCCGGCCTGCTGGGTCGCCCTGGCCGACTTCAGGAACGCCTTCTCGCCGGCCGCCTCGTCGCCGGTGACCACGGTGAGGCAGGTCAGCACCGGGCAGCCGGGCTGGAGGAAGTCGCGGTGGAAGTCGCCGATCAGCGCGTTGCCGCGCCAGCCCGGCCAGACCTCGGGGAAGGCGATTGCCGAGAGCACCCGCACGGCGATGTCCCCGCCGGACGCGCCGTCCCCGCTGGACGCGCCGTCCCCGGAGCCGCCGTCGCGGCCCCCGTCGCCGTGATGGAAGGTGAGGCCCGTGGGATGGACCGTGAGCGCGCGGCCCGGCGCGATGCACTGTTCGTGCAGCGGATCGCGCGGCGCCCAGCGCCGGGGCGGGCGCTCGGCCTCGCCATCGCGGTATCCGCCGATATCGGGGCTCGTGAGTTCCGCCGCCAGCGACAGCAGCGCGTCCGGCTCCAGCCGGCGTGTCGTCGCCCCGGCCGAGGCGAGCGTCCCCTCCAATGCCCGGCGAAACGCGCCGAGCGCGGTCTCGGACGCCGGGCCGGGACCGCCCGCGAGACAGGCGGTGACGAACACCCGGTAGTCCGACAGGGTGAAGGGCGGCCCGCCCGCATGCAGCCGGCGCCAGCCGCCCGGCGCCAGCAGCTCGCGACGGCGCTTTCCCATCCGCGCCAGCGCGCCGCCCGCTTGCGCGCGGGGTTCCGCCCAGGCCCGGCTCGCCGCCCCGAACCTGGGGCTCGCCCAGTGGATCACCTGGATCGTGCAGCGCTCGGGCGCGGCGTCGGCGAGCGTGCCGGAGAGCGCCTCCAGGATCTCGGCGTCGATGCCGGCAAACGGCGGCAGCTCGACGATGAACCCCACAGACCCCGCGTTGACGTAGAACTCGCTCGCCTCATCGAAGGCGCGCCAGGGCAGCAGGGCATGGAGCGCGGCCGGCATGGCCGGCGGTGTCCACGGCCCCGGCGCCTCCTGGCCCTCGAAGAGTTCGAGCAGACGCCCGATCGCGGATTGGCCCACAGGGCTCACTTCACCCTCCAGCCGGCCGGCTCCAGCACGACCCGCACATGCGACGCCTCGCGGTAGACGCCGTTCGCATCCACGAAGGGCGCGATCCAGATGCGCGCCACCACCTCACCGGTCCGAAGATCGTCGGCGCGCACATCCTCCTGCGTCATGTCGGTTTGCAACGAGGCCGGTTCGGCCAAAAGGGCGACGGCCTCCGGTTCCGCGGTCTGCGCGGCGGCGGGCAATGCGGCTTCCTCGCCCGGCAACGGGTCGGAGGACTGCATTGCCGGCTCCGCGTCCGGCCGCGCCGCGCCTTCATGCGCCTCCGCCTCGAACAGCCGCGCGAGCCAGCCGAAGGGATCGAAGCCGCTATCGCAAGCCGCCGGGCAGGATGTCTCCGCCGCCTGTCCCGGGGACGTCCCGGGCTCCGCGGTCCGCACCCGCCAGAGCGGCTCTCGCAACCCGGCGCCGCCCGCCGCGCGCGCGTCCGGCACCGCCGGATCGGCCGCGGCGACACTGTCGCACGCCCCGCCTTCCGCCAGCGGGCACTGCCAGCTGTCGCCGATATGGCCGGTGGAGCAACCGGCAAGCAGGAGCGCGGCGAGCGTTGCCGCAGGAAGCGCCGTTCGGCGCAGGACGGGTTTCGTTGCATGCGTCATGGTCATTTCCCTTGCTGAGCGGTTTGAGTGCGTGCCGGCGCCGCGGGACCCCCGTCGATGCGCGCGCCTTCGAGGAACACCAGCGTCACCTTCGTGCCGGCCTGGAGCTGGACCACCGGCTGGTACTGCTCGGCGCGGCGGATCATGTAGTCGGCGACCTTCTGCCCCGCCGACCCCGCCCCGGCGCCGAGACCGGCCCGGCCGATGTCGCCGAAACCGGTGTTGGCCACTGCCGCGCCGGCGCCCGTGGCCACCGCCTGGGGCTGGAACGCCTGGGCGACGCCCTGGCCGACGCCCGACACCATGCCGGCGAGGAAGGCCTTCTCGACCAGCGCGCCCTCGCGGCTCACCACCGGCCCGCGCACCCCGGTCTTGCCCGAACCGGCGACGAACCCCGCCACGTCGGTCTCGACCACCGTGCCGGGCTCCGGCCCGGCGCAGGTCATGGTGCGGAAGCGCACATAGACCTTCTCCGAGGAGAGGTCCCCATGGGCCGCGCCCGTGACGGTGCAGCCGTCGACATCGACCTGCATCGCCGTCCCGTCTTCTGCCGCGGTCCAGGCCGGTCCCGTGATGCGCAGCAGCACCGGGCGGGGGTCGCCCTGCGAGGACACCCCGGCCGAGGCGTCGACGCCCGCCAGCACCACCGCCTCGGCATGGGCGCCCGCCGGCAGCCAGGCCGAGACCGGCTTCGCCACCGCGTCCGCCACCAGTTCGGGTCCGCTGCGGGGGTCAGCCGCAGAGGACCGGGGCTCTCCTTCCAGTTCGAACGTCTCGATCATGCGTCCCGGCATCGCTGCGGCCGGTTTGGTCTGCCCGCCCGGCCGTGCGCCCGCCGGCGCCTGTCCCCGGAACCAGGGATCGCCGCCCGGCACATTGCCTTGCCCGGTATCCGCCTGCGCCGGCAGCCCGCGCCGCAGCTCGTCGATCAGCGCCGCCTGGCGGTCGATGACGGAGCGCGCGTTGGCGGCGTCGTCCTCCAGCTTCGCGCGCAACCGTTCGTTGTCGGCTCTCAGCGTCCGGGCCTCCTGCTGCATCTCGCGGATCTGCGTCTCGATCCCGCCGAGCCTTGCCTCGGAGCGCCGGGTCCAGACCTTCTCGGCCGCGTCCGGCCCGGCGATCTCCGCCTCGATGCCGCCCGCGGGCGCACGTTCCTTGCCCCCGCCCATGCCGAGCCACGCCGCCACCGCCACCAGCAACACCGCCGCGATCGCGGAGAACAGCAGAAGCTGGCGCCGGCGCACGGCATCGGCGTCTACCAGGTCGCGGGGCCGGTCCTTGCGGGCGCTCATCGCGGCTCTCCCGCCGGGGCGGTTTCGGTCACCGCGACGCCGAGACGCCCGCCCGAGGGACCGGTGCCGGGCGCCGCCAGCCAGAGCGCCGACACACGGCCCGCGCCCCCGAGGCCTTCGATGGTCCCGGCGAGGCCCGCACCGCCCGATGCCGGACGCGCGGTCTCGAAGACGAGCGCCGCGAAGCGCGGACCCCGCCAGGTCTCGATCAACGTCAGCCCGGCGGCCGGGCCGGCGGCGGACGCGAGGATTTCGTAGCCGGGCAGCAGTTGGCGGCGGGCGACGGCGCGCACCAGGCCCACCAGCGCCGCCACATGCGCGCTGTCCCCGGGAGCTGCGGCGCGCACCTCCGCCACGGCCGCCGCGTTGCGGATCAGGATCTGCGCCGACTCCCGCACCGAAGGCGTCAGCGTCAGCCGGTAGGTGAACCCCCTCTCGGTGCCGACGAACAGGGTGACGGGACCGCCCGGCGCCGCTCCGGGCGCGGCCGAGGGGCGCAGATAGAGGTCGCCCGAGGCGCCGTCATGCTCGACCGCATAGCCGTCCGGCGCGCGCACCGCCCTGGCGATCCGGTCGCTCATGAGCGCGATGCGGTTGACGTTCGTGGCGGAAATCTCCGCCGCGAGCTCGGCATGGTCCGCCGCATCGAGGATCTGCATCGCCGCCGCGGGCGCCACCGCGGCCATAAGGAAGAGGGGGGCCGCAAGCAGCGCGGCCATGCCGGTCCGTCGTGTCATTTTTCGTCCTCCAGTTGTTCGAAGCGCAGCAACCCGATGCGCCCGGCATCGATGCGGAACGCCAGCCGGTAGCGCCGGTCTTCGCGCGAGGACTCCTCGCGCCCGATCCAGGTCACCAGCTCGCCCGCGACCTCAACCGTGAGCCGCGCCGGGTCGGCCTCGATCTCCACGGGATAGAAGGCGCTCGCCATGTCGCGCCCGGCCATGCGCCCGGCCTCGGCCTCGACCCAGGCGCCGATCGCGCCGCGCGCCGAGGCATGGCTCATCCGCGCCGCCGCAAGCCGGACATGGGATGCGTTCTCCGGCGTCAGCGTCAGCAGCGTCACCGCGACGGTGCGCGCCATGTCTTCCAGGTAGCGGGCGCCGGCGCGGTCGATGCCGACCCCGCCGCCGCCGACCTCCCAGGCCGGCCCCGCCGTTGCCGGCACCAGCACGGTCACCGTCTCGCGCCCGGCGAAGCTCACGGTGAGCACAACGTTCGCCGTCATCGACAGGACCAGCAGCGCCGCCAGCGCCAAGCGGACGTCCCGTACCCGGCGGATGGCGGAGTCCATGTCTGCGCGCCGCATCGGTTCGATCCTCCCCGGCGCCTCAGCCGGTAAAGCGCCGGAGATGGCTCGGCGGCGTCGCCTTCAGACGCAGCACGAAATCCGGCAGGAACCAGTAGAGGGCGTAGCGGGCGATGTTGGCCCCGCCGCCGCGCTTCACGCGGCGCAGCAGCAGCCAGCCACCGACGCCGGCAACGAGCCCCGGCACGAACTGGTTGGCCGCGAGCCCGAGCAGGGCCGGGCCCATCAGCGCGGCGGCCTCGTCCACGGTCCAGAACAGCCAGCGCTCCGGATCGTCGAGCCGGCGCGGAATCGTGTGGCGGGCGCTCTCGTTCATCAGACGATCGCCGTGCCGACGATGCCGGTCACGATGCCGGTGCCGGCGCCCGCGGCGATGCCGACGCCGACGGCGCCCATCAGCTGCATGGCGTTGAAGCGCAGCACCGAGCCCACCAGCGCCGCGCCGACGGCGAGCGCCGCGGCGAGCTGGCCGCCGGTGCCGCCCACGATCCCCTCCACCGTGTCGAGCGGATCGCCGAAGGTGGTGTCGGTGGTCGCCAGCGCCATCTCCGGCGCCGCCAGCATCGCCGCCACCGCGAGACCCGCCGCGGCAGCGATGCGCAGCGCCTCGCCCGAGCGGTCCGCGCAGGCCGCCATGGCCCCCGTCCGCGCCCTCATCGGTCCGCTCCCTCAGGCTTGGAGGGAGCCTGCCCTCCCGGCTCGGAGGCCGGGACAGGCTCCCCCGATCCGTGGGGCGGCAGGGTCTCGTCCGCCGCCGGCACGCGCCGCTTCGCCGCCCAGTCGTCGAGGTCGTCGCGGCGATAGACGATGCGCTGCCCGAAGCGGTGATAGGCCGGCCCCTTGCCGGTCTCGCGGTAGCGGTCGAGCGTGCGGGGCGAGAGCCCCAGCGCCGCCGCCGCCTTGCGCGTGCTCAGATATTCGCCGTTGGCGTGGTTCATGTCGCAATCTCCCTGTGGTGCGTCGTTCTCCGCCTCGCCGAGCAGCGGCGCCCCCGCCACCGCCGCGCGCATCGCCGCGCGCGCCCCGGCGCAGGCCTGGCCCGCCATCCACGCCCGCGCCCGCTCGACGGTGCCGAGCCGGAACGAGGCGCCCCGGCGCAGACGGTCGACAAAGGTGGGGTCGCCCAGCGCGAACTCGCCGAACACGTAGGCCTTGGTGCCGGTCGCCCCCAGGAACGCCTCGACCTCGCGCCGGAACGCGGGCGCGATCGGCGCAAGGCCCATGAAGGCGAGAAGGCGGTCGACGGTGCGAAGCCCGAGGCTGCGGCCCCGGTCGAGCGAGGCCATGAAGCCCGGGTCGCCCAGCGCCTCGACGCCGAAGCGCCGGGCGCTGGTGTCCGTCTGTTCCAGGAACGCGCCGAGAAGGGCGTGGAGCTGTCGGTCGAGGTTCGTCATGGGCGCGAACGTAAGCCGAACGAGCCTCGTTGACAAATGTGTTAGTTAGGAGTTATCCTGCGTCTCCGCAGCATCCACGAGGAACCCCACCATGGAACGCGACCCGACACGCGAAGCCCTGCAGGAACGCCTCTGGAAGGCCGGCGTCTCGCTCGCCGAAGCCTCGCTGGCCATCGGCAGGAACAAGGCCTACCTCCAGCAGTACCTCGCGCGCGGCATGCCCCGCGTGCTCTCCTTCCAGGACACCGAAACGCTCGCCGAACTCCTGGGGTGCGACGCCTCGGAACTGCGCCACGACACGCTGCCGGCCCCAAAACCCTGGACCGGGCCGAAGCGAAGGCGCACCGCCGGCGCCTCGGTCGCCGAGGTCGAGGTCGAGGCCGCCGCCGGTCCCGGCGCCTGGCACGAGGACTTCGTCCACGAGAAGGCCCGCTGGCGCCTGCCCGAAGCGATGGTCCGCCACGAGGGCGACGCCGACCCCGACGCGCTGCGCATCCTCAAGGTGCGCGGCATCTCCATGGAGCCCGAACTCCGCGAGGGCGACCGCATCGTCGTCGACACCGCGCGGCGCGTGCCCGCCGCGGGCGAGCTCTTCGTGCTCTGGGACGGCACCGGGCTCGTCGTCAAGCGCGTCGAGGCGCTCACCGCCGAAGGCCGGCTCCGCCTCGCCTCCGCGCATCCCGACTACCCGCCCTACGAGTGCCGCACCGACGAGGTCCACATCGTCGGCAAGGTGCTCTGGAAGGTCACCCGCGCCTGACGCGCGGCGCGGCCCATGCCCTCCGCCGGCGCGGAAAGGGCCGGTCCGGGCAACCGGGCAGAACCTGCCCCGATCCACACCTATGCTCACCGCTACGCGCCGGGACGCCTCACCACCGTGCGGTCGCTTCGAACCCGACGGTGTGCTCCGGCACGGTTCCGTCGCTCTCCCTGCGGGTCGCCTTCAGCCCGAAGGAGATATCGGGCGCGTTGGCATTGGCCGCCGGCGTCAGTCGCCATCCCAGGCTGTAGTCGCGCGCAGCCGTAGCCAGCCCCAGCCCGACATGCGGGCTGCCGGTGAAGCGCCCGCCGAAGACGGGCAAGCCGTATGCCGCCTCCGCTGTCCAGCGGGCGGCGGTCTCGCCGCTGCCCGTGCGGTCCTCCAGCGGATCGGCCCGGAACAGCGCGTCGAGCCCGCCCTTGGCCTGCCCGCCCATCTCCTGGCGGAGCGCAAGCGACAGGCCGCGCTCGGAGGCCGGGTCGGGATCGAACGCCAGTGACGCGGCGAAGCCCCGGTCCTTGAGGTCGTCGTTGCCGTGCGCGATCAGCGTCCGGCCCGAGACGTCGAGCGACAGGCCGAGCGCCGGGTCGACCCAGGCGAGCCCGCCGCCGAGCTCCACCCCGAAGCCGGTCTCGGCATCGCCGCCGTCCTGGCGCATGCCAAGCTCCAGCTTCGGCGTCACATGGCCGCCGCCCTCGGTGGCGATGCGGTAACTGCCCTCCAGACCGAGCCGCAGGCGCGTTACGTCGGAGTCCGACGCCGCCAGCTCGTGCGTCTTGTCCGATGAGGTGCGCGCCCAGAGCGCGTCCGAGGTCACCGCCAGGGCGGGGCCGCTGCCCTCCGCCGGCGGGGCGATCACGTCGCCGCGCAGGCCGGCCGCCGCCATCGTCCAGGAGATGTCGGAGTTGAGCGCGCCGCCCACCTCCGGCTTCAGCGTCACCTCGCCGGTGCCGTAGCCCGCCGCGCCCCAGAGCTTGAGGCGCTCCGACGCCTGGATGGCGGCATAGGGAACCGCCGCCGTCAGCGACGCCTCCACCTCGCCGTCGCCCTCGCGGACGGCGCCGCCGCACAGATGCGCCATCATGTCCGCGCCCATGTCCTCGCCAACATCCGGACAGTGCTGCGGCCCCGATTCCCTGTCCGCATAGCCGCCTTCCCCGCTGCTCTGCATCAGCGCCATGCCGACCAGCCAGTTGCCGCGCGCATAGTCTGCGCCCAGCATCGCCGTGGTCGCCTCGCCGTCGAGCGAGAAGGTCCCCTCGCGGCCGTCGAAGCTCGACTGCGCCGCCCGGCCCCAGAAGGCAAGGCTGCCGCCCGTGCCGTCCTTCTCGCCCGTCGCCGTGAAGCTGCTGCCGAGCAGCGCCTCGCGGGCCGTCACGGACCGGGACTGCGCGCCAGTGCCGCGGCTGATCCTGAAGCCGAAGCCATGAGAGTCATGACCGAAGCCATCGGGGCCGCTGCTGCCGAAACCGCCATGGCCGGCGCCGAAGGCGCGGGCGACATCGGACTGCGCCAGCAGGTCATTGCCGGCAAGGCTACCCGGCGCGGCATTGTCGTTCGCCGCCCCGGACTGCGATCCGGTGGACCCGGGATCGAGGTTGAGCGCCTGTCCGGCGATCGTGCCCTGCACCCCGGCGCTGCGCGAGGCCGCGATGCGCCCGGCAATGCCGTCCAGAGCCTGCTCCGCCGCCGTGCGACCGAACCGCGCCAGCCACGCCGCCGGCATCGGGTCCGAGTTGGTGATCGTGCCCACCGCAACCCCGTCCGCAATCGACACCGACACACCGGGCGGGCCGTTCACGCCGGCATCGAACAGCACCATCTCGAAGGTCTCCGGATCCTCGTCATGGCTGTCGTTGTAGAGGGGAACATGGATCTTCGTCTCCGTCTGGCCCGGTTGGAACCGGGCCCGCAGTTGCCAGGACCGCTGCCACGCCAGGTAGTCCTGGCCCGCCACGGCCGACACCGGGGTCGAATCCCGCGTCGCATAGTAAACATGGACCGGCCAAGCCACCTTCTCGCTCAGCGTCACCGTGAAATACCCGTTGCGCTGGTTCTCCTTCATGGTGGCATCGGCAATCGAGATCGTTGGACCCGACGCCGCCGCGTCATTGTCGGACACCGCCACCGTGGCCGCATTGTCCGGCCCCGGCGCCACCATGTAGCCCGTGCCAGTGCCGAGGGTGGCGGTGATGGAGCCGTCCGGCTCGTCCGCGCCGTCGTCCACCGTGGCGACCTCCACGTCCACGCTGCCCGTGACCGGGACGGTGACCGTCCGCGATCCCGTCTCGCCCGAAGCGGCGAAATCGCCGCTCTGGCCGACGGTCAGCGTCACGTCGAGCGGTGCGGCCGGCACCGGGCTCGCCGTGACCGTGAAGGAGGCGTCCGTTCCCTCCGTCACGCCTGCACCGGCGGCGATGCTCACCACCGGCTCGTCATTGTCGCGCACCGCCACCGCGGCGCTGCCCTTGCCCGTGGCCACCGTGTATCCGGTGCCCGTACCGAGGGTGACGGACACCGAGCCATCGGCCTCGTCCGCGGCATCGTCCACCGTCGCCACCGAGAGGTCGGTGCTGGTAGCCCCTGCTGGCAGCACCACCGTCCGGCTGCCCGCACCCGGCGCGTCCAGATACTCGCCGCTCTGGGCAACGGTCCAGGCAATCGTCAGGTCGGACTGCGGAGCCGGATCGGCCGTGACAGTGAAGGTGGCATTGCCGCCCTCGTCCACGGCGGAGCCCGCCGAAAGGCTGAGCTCGGGCGTGGCGGGTGTTACCGGCTGGACCTCAGCCTGTTCCGGCTGTTCCTCCTGCGGCGGGTTCGCCAGGCATTCCAGCGCCGGCGCCACCGGCGCCCAGCGCTTGAGGCCGCGATCCGCCTGCGCCTGCGCCTCGGCGACGGTCATCGGGTTGCTGCTCCAGGCGTTGCTCTCCCCGAAGGCGGCAAGCACCCGGCTCCAGCGCTCGACATGGCCCGGCGAAGTCCGCCAGGTCTCGCTCGCAGCCAGCTGGGCGTCGGCAAGCAGGGCGTCGGAGACGCAGGACGGCGCCTCGACCGAGGTGGGTTGCGCGGCCTCGGCCTGCAGGGGCGAAGCCTGTCCGGCTTGTATGACCTCAACCGGCCATCTCATCTCCCAGTCGCGCACATGTTCCAGACCGCCCCAGCGGAGTTGGGGAATCTCCACCTTGAGTTCATCACGGCCGGGGTTGATGGCGAACAGGCGCACCCACTGCGTGCGGTTCGACGGTGTGAAGATCAGACAGTCATCCAGCGGGCCGCCGCAGGATCGGGCATCGCCGTCCCGCCGCTTGACCCCGGCGGCCTTGCCGCCGCGGGCGGAGAGATACACCGTGAGCGTGCTGTCATGCTTGAATGCCGCTTCGCTCAGGGTGATCTCGAAGTCCAGGTGGCTGCCTTCCTTCACATCGACCGTCGTTCCTTCGGCGGGCAGGGGCTTGACGGTGATCGGCGGGTCGTTCTCGCGGATATAGACATGCACGGTCCAGCCCTTGTCCACAACGCCGGAGTAGCCGGGATAGGCATGGCTGAGCTGGCCCTTGTCGCCGATGTAGTTGGTGTACATGCGATGCTTGATGGGAATCTGCGCGGTGTAATGGTCCGAACATCTCACCTTGACGTTGACCAGCTGGTAGGTGTCCCAGTTGCCCGGCGTGAAATGCAGTACGGTGTGCTCGTCGAGCTTCGGCAGGGGGTGGGTGGAATATGTGCCATCATCGTGAATTTCATACGCGCCGCCTTGCTCGCCGGCCGACGGCGGGGTGTTGTCAATGGACAGACGGCCCTTGGCGACATAGTCGCTGCGATAGTTGTCGTCCGGGTCCTCGATGAAGACCTCAACCGGACCCAGCGGCTCCGTCTTCAGCTTGACGTTATAGGTCGGTCCGGTGTTGCCACAGCCATCGGCCTCGTTCCAGGTCAGGTGGGCGTTATCGAACACCAGGCCGGGTTCTTTATTCGCCTTGGCGGTGGCGGTGTCTTCGTCACGGATATGGATGTAAGTCTGGCCGGCGTTGAGCGCACCGCCGGGGGCTTTCCCCCTCACCACGCCGGTGGGCAGATTTAAAGCGTGAATGTCTATCCGGAAAGTTTCTTCCTCTTCCGTCAGGGCATCGTTGGAAGTGCGGATCCTGAGCGTGCCACTGGACCGGTAGGCCGGGATAGTCACGGAGTACGTCCCGCCATGATAGTCCACCCCGTTGCCGGTGGCGGTGAGCGGGGTGGCGGAGATGGTGGAGATAGTCGTGGCCGTATCGCGCAGGCGCGACAGCTTCACCGTCACGACCGCCTCATTGCCTTCGTCGACGTAGTAGTTCTCTTGCGTGAAGTAGACCAGCGTCTGGTTGGGATTCAGGGTGAAGCTCTGGTTGGTGCCCGAGGTCGGTGTGGTGGAGGCTGCCCAGTGCCCGGCCTTCGAAATCACGGATGTTGTGATTGCTGGCAACATTCAGGGTCACGGTGCCGGAGACGGTTTCCAGGCCACCACATTTGGCGACGACGTAGACAATCGAGAAGTCGGACAAGTTGCTGAATATGTCGAGACCGGCAGAAGAGCCGGTCAGGGTGAAATCCGACGCGTGCACGGGCGGCATCGGTTTGTCGAACTTCACTTCCCAGACCAGGGCGGGGCACAGCAACCCCGGCGCCCAACGAGGATGATTGAACGCCTGCTCATGGCGCTTGATCGAGACCAGTTGCGGGGCGCCTGCGTCGACAACGACGTTCTGCACATTGAAGGTATTGTCGTTGGTGCCCGAGGTGGGGGTGGGGGACGCGGGCAGCGCGTTGCCGACATCGTCCGTGATGTCGTGGGTGTTCTTGATGCTCAGCGTCACCGTGCCGTTGAGGTTGTCCAGGTCGCCGCCGGAGGCGGTCACGTCGTAGATATTGGTATCGTGTTCCGATACGTCGGAAATGGTGGCGGTGGTGCCAGTGACCTGGAAATCCGCCGCGTCCACGTTCACTACCTCTCCGCTGTTGGCATCTGCGAACGTCACCCGCCAGGTCAGGCTGTCTTCATCGGTCATGGCGGTGGTCGGCATCTGGCGCTCGATCGACCTCACCGTCGGCGCGGTGTTGTCCAAAGTGTAGAATTCGTTGCTCGAGCTGGGGACGCTGGGGGATGCGGGCAGATCGTTGCCGGACAGGTCCTCGATGTCGTGGCTGCTCGCAAAGACCAGCTGGATGCTTTGGTCGGCATTCTCGATTCCACTGCCGGTGGCGGTGATGTCGTAGACGCTGGTCGAGACCGACGAGACGGCCAGGGCGGTGGTTCCGGGGAACGCCATGGTGGTGGTGGGGATCACCAGGGAGAAATCCGTCGCATCCACATTGCGCACCGCCTCGCTGAAGGTCACCCGCCAGGTCAGGCTGTCGGCATTGGTGTATTGCGCGGTCGGCGACCGGTGCTTGATCGAGGTTACGCCCGGGGCGGTGGTGTCCGCCGCGGACACGACGATGTCGAAGGTGTCGCTAACCGTACCGCTATTGCCGTCATTCGCCGTCACCTTGACCGAGAGCGTGCCGACGTTGGCCGCTTGCGGCGTGCCCGAAAAGGCGCGGGAGACGGCGGTGAAGGTGAGCCAGGACGGCAGGGCGGTGTCGTCGGACTTGGTTGCGGTGTAGGTGAGGGAGTCGCTGTCCGCATCGCTGAACGTGTTGGCCGGGAAGGCGTAGCTGAAGGCCGTGCCCGCTGTCGCTGTCTGGTTGGGGATGACGTTGTCCACGGTGGGGGCGTTGTTGTCGTCGTTCAGGATCGTGTAGGTCGCCGTGGAGGTGCCGAGGACCACGCCGGCGGGCGGGTTGACCAGGGACAGCGTTGCAATGACCGTCTCATCGGGCTCGGCGTCGGTGTCGCCTCGTATCTGTATGCCGTAAGCGTTGGTTCCAGTACTGCCAGTGGCTATCAGGCGAGTCGCGCACCGACTAGTAGAGATGGCAGTGCTGAAACGCGACTGGTAGTCGTCGGATGCGCCTCGGGTCGCGGTGCCGGAGTAGCAGACCTGCACTCTGACACCCTCCGTATGGGCCGACGACAGGGTCACCGCGAAGAGCTTGTTCGTCACGCCGGAATTGCCCTCGTTGGCATCGGTGGGGGCGCTGATGGATACGGTGACTGGTGCTGCTCCTACCGTGAAAATGGGGGAGAGGGCGTAGAAGGAGTAGGTGCCAGCCCTGGGATTGCCATTACCACCAAAAGGGTTTCCGCCACCGCTCAGTTGGAAAGTCCTAACGCGGTTAGTACTGCCCAAGTACTCGCTAGAATGTTTTGTGCCGTTCTGATTAGTGCCCGTAGCAATGGCCCTGAAGGTCGAGATGTTTGCTCCTGTCTCCGTCTTCCCCACATAGCTGTCCCAGCTTCCGTCGTAGAAATCAGAATAGTTGTCGGCGACCTTGGCGCCGTTCAGCCAGTAGATTGCCTGGCCCGCACCGGTCGTCGAGGTATTGTCCCGGGCATCCACCGCACTGGTCGAGCCGAGGAGCTTGAACTGGTCGCCGCAACTGTCGGTGATCGCGCTGTGCCCCGCCTTGGCGCGGTTCTGCACGAACGTGTTGTAGGTGGCGATACCGGTCGCGGTCCCATCGCGCCTCGCCGAGGTGACGAACAGCAGGCGGAAATTGTCACCGGCAGAGAGACCGGAGGGCTTCAGGGCCCAGTCATGAGGAACCTCGTAGGGGCCATCACCGGAGCACGCAACCTGGGCCTGTGCCCCGGTCGCGAACATTGTCAGCAGCGGCAGGCACAGCAGTGCAGTGGCGGCGGCCCGGCGCAGACGGCGGGCGAAAGGACGGGAACCCGCTGCGTCGCGGGCGGGAGAAAGATCGAAGCTGTCGGAGGAAGAAGCGGGCCGGCGGGTGTCGGAACGCCGACCGGCGGATGCGGAAGACTCAGGCGGGGAGGCTAGCGGGCGAGAGTGATCCCGTGATGCATACGCAGGTTCCGGCGATCCGGCGATCCGGCGATCCGGCGATCCGGCGATCCGGCGATCCGGCGATCCGGCGATCCGGCGATCCGGCGATCCGGCGATCCGGCGATCCGGCGATCCGGCGATCCGGCGATCCGGCGATCCGGCGATCCGGCGATCCGGCGATCCGGCGATCCGGCGATCCGGCGATCCGGCGATCCGGCGATCCGGCGATCCGGCGATCCGGCATTATACCAAGGGGAATCCCCTCAACCCTTGTCAACCCATTCACGAAATAATTTTTCATGCACACGGCGGTGGCCGCAACCGCAGCACCCAGCGCGCGGATCGCATGTCGTCCTTCGTTGAAGATGGTCATCGCGATCTCTCCGAGCCTGTCGCCCGGCTTGCCGGTGCGCACAGTGCACAAATCTGCCGAGCGTCGCTATTTTTCCATTCGTACCGTATGCCGAACACGGAGCGAAAGCAAGTCAGCCGCGTGTTTGTAAAGTCAGCGCGCACTTGCATCCACACACGACGACGGCGATGCCCTTGCCGGTATCGGCCGCCACAGAGCCGCCGACCGCAGCACTGATACCGTGCATGATGAAGCAGGCCGCAGCGCCGTCACCATCGACCGAAATCCCCGCTGACAGTGGGCGCCCTCTCCGCCCTTATCGCGCGCCCAGCCTGTCCGCCTCCGCCGTCGTGGTCGCCCGGCGCTTTGCCGCCCACGCGTCCAGGTCCGACCTGCGATACCGCACCCGGTTGCCGAAGCGGTGAAAGGCGGGTCCGTCCCCGCTCACGCGATAGCCGTCCAGCGTGCGGTGCGAGAGGCCGAGATAGTCCGCCGCGCGCCGGGTGTCGAAGAAGCCGCTCTCGTCGTCGCCCATGCTGCCCGCCCGTTCGATTGCAGGAAAATGACGGTCCTACCGCGCCGCCGCCCTCTCCCCGACCATTCGAGGTCATGCCGGGAGACGTCGCTCCCGCTGGCCGTAACGCGTTCCGACGCAACCAAGGTAAGCCCGGTCGCCGAGGCTTTCAAAGCCGACGGTCAGGGGAAATCCTGCATTGGCCCGCCATTCGGCCCCATGTGCACGCTCCCGCGCGACGGCGCCGTCACCGGCCCGCACTACATACCCGGATCCATTCATGCAGATTCCGTCGAAGCAGTGCCGTGCAGCCCGGAGGCCCAGGTGACAGCGACGACAGGCAGCCTCAGCCGCGCTGCCCCGCCGAAGACCGTCGAGGCCCTATCGTGCGGGCCTACGTGACGTATGTCGTCAGCATGTGCTCTCGTGAATGCGCCGATTCGCCACGCGCGCGATCGCGTGCGCAGACCGGCCGTGGACATCGGCTCCCTCGCGCACGGGAATCCGTATATGGCGAGCCGCAGGATTGCTCCGACGACAGCGCTGCGGGCCAGTGCGCGCGGCTGATGCGCCATCTGCTACCCGGCCGCTTTCGGCGGCTGCCGGTTCAGCGCGCGGCTTGTGCACGGTGATCGCCGGGGGGCTTCGATGCATCGCGATCTGACACCGCAAACCACCCTGAACGTTGGTCGCCAATTGGCCGCGCATCGGCGAGCCGCGACTCCGCACGCGAATTACGCGGCGCGAACCGCGTCTTCAACAGCTTTCCGACACGGTTGTCTCCGCTCGTATGGGCAGCGCTTGGCGAAGCCCCTCGACAACCTCCGGCGCTTCGTTGAACATCGACGCCGAACACCGGTATGGAGAGGACCCATGACCCGATCGGAGTTGTGTGCCCGCGTTGCAGCCCCCTCGTCGCTTTCGAAGACCGAGGCCGCCGCGGCACTCGGCGCTCTGACGTCCACCATTGCCGACGCGCTTGCCGAGGTCGAGACCGTCACCTTCGCCGGCTTCGGGAAGTTCGAGGCAAGGAGCCGCGCACTTCGCCAGGGGCGCAATCCTCGCACCGGCGCGCCCGTCGATGTCCCCGCCGCCCAGGTGCCGTTCTTTAAGGCGGCAAAGGCACTCCGCGACACACTCAACCCTTAGCGAGCCGAGTCCGATGGACAACTATCCGGATCTTGTCCCGGCAGCGTGGACGCGACACAGCAACGCCTTCGCCACGGCGCCGCGCCGACACGCGACCGCCCCAATGCGGGAATGTCCAACGCGAGACAGAGCCACATTCGGGGCAGAAACCACGTCGGCCCACTATTGAGGCACCTCCCAATGAGATCTCCCATAGCCGCCGTGAGATACACTTCCAAAGTCCTTGTGCTCTTCACGATGTTACTTACGTGCAGCATTACAACAGCTTATGGACAAACTCTACGCCTAATGGTTCCCGACGTCCCAGATAGTGCAACACAAACATATATAGATGCCTTCCTTTCTTCAGATCTGTTGTCTGAGCAGGACATCTCCGCCGAAATCACTACTTATCGTCAACTTTCTACGCCACGTGAAGCCCTCAATGATTTGATGAACGGCACTGTGGATCTAGCCATCCTCTCTTCATCTCTTTTTGCCCCTTCGTTTCAAGACGCAGATTTGAAAGGCACGGCCCTCATTTCTCAACCAGGAACCGTGCAATCGCTTGAACAGAAATTCCTCCTGGAAGATTCCGTTGTAGGTGACATAGTAGCAATGGAACTTGGAATGTTAGGTATAGTATTTCTTTCCTTTGTTGACTCACTCCCTACCTCCTTGGCTACCATGCAACGGATATCCGGCGATGCCAATATTCGTGGCATACGATTTGCGACTATTGACCCGCGCTCTCCGTCTATTCTTGCACACGCGGACGCCGTGCCCATCACGATTGCAGCCGCAGAGATTCAGACAGCATTAAGAACGGGAGATATCGAAGGCGCTGAACTAATTGTTGACCAATCCGCGGAACAGAGATTGCAGTCATTCCACGGCGGCACGTTGCTGGCCAATTTCCACCAGAAGAGCGCGTACCTACTGGCAAACGTTGATTCATGGCGAAACTTGAGCGAGGCCCAACGATACGCTATTCAGACATCTGCTCTAGTCGCACAGCGCGCATCACGCGAAGCTGTACAACATAACTCAAGCGAATTATCGAACTACGCTCGAAGCCTTCAAATGGAGTATGTAAGTATTCCCGATTCTAGACTGGCAATTACGTTTCGTGATGCTGCTATATCCGCATGGAAAGAGGCATTCCCGACAGTCGAAAACGAGGGAGTTCTGCTCCTCGAACATCAGTCGCTCAATACAGCCTCTACAGACCAGTTGCCCGATAGCGCTCCAACAGGTAGCGTGCCCGCATGTCAAGATGTATCGACTCCGGACATCTACTTTGTTTCGACTAGAAGTCTTGAAAACCATGACAATTTGCGCTGGAAATTTGGAATTGAGCAAGATGAAAACGTCGAGTTGCACTGCGGAAAGTTGGATTATCAAACGAATCCAGATAGGTCATTTGGAAGACCGTTTGTCGGTCAGATATCACTCGCGGGAGGTGAATTAATTTCCGGTATACAAGACTGTGTTTCGCTGTTTACAGAGGCAGCGGAGAACCACGGGCGTCGGCTTACCTTCTTTGTTCACGGATACAACAACACCTTTTCGACATCCATAAGCCAAGTAGTCAGTATCGCAGAAGACCTGAAGCTACGTGACCCTATTGTGTTGTGGGCGTGGCCATCCGAAGGGACAAAGAGCGGCTATGTTCGTGATATTGCTGCAGTGGAGTTCAACAGGATTTACGTTCGTGAAGTTATTAAAGAAGTAAAGAACAAGAATAGGCAATTGGATATTTCGTTGCTGACACACAGTATGGGCGGAAGTGTTGGTATTGATTTTTTCGGCATTTTTTTTGAGCATGAGATGAAAATTGCGAACACGGTCTTCGTTGCTGTGGACATTCCGCAGCCTAGATTTAAGCAGGGTCTAAAGTATCATGGTAACGCGAGTTCGCTTACTAGTTTGTACACAAATGCCAACGATCGTGCGCTATATGCCTCCCGTTTTGTGACTCGTCTTCCACCAGCTGGATTAGCAGGCGATGCGCTTCTTGTTGTGGCGGATCTCGACACCATCGATGTATCGGCAGTTGATGCAGAATTTTTCGAGATCAATCATTCACACGCGTTTGATGTTCCGATGGTAGCTGCGGATGCGAGCCATTTACTATGTAACCGGGTGGCCGCGGCAAGGAGGCCGGGTCTAACGAAGAAATGGACTACAGAAGCGTTACCGTATTATACGATTGACGATGCGGGAAGCAATTGACCGTCTGACGCTAGGTATGGCGTTAAAACGCCGACTGGGGAGTTGCGCCCGTAGGGAAGGGTGCTTCCAACCCTTGAGAGTCGTAAGCAATTGCGTACACGGATCGGAGTGTTTACGCCTAGGAGGAATTGGGGGTAAATCTTGCTATTCGTCACACGCGCGAGCGCGCGCTCAAGCCAATTGGCGACATCGGCTCCGTCGCGTGCGGGATTCCTTATACGGCGAGCCGCAGAATTGCTCCGACGACTCCGCTGGGGGCCAGTGCGCGCGGCCAACGCACCACCTGCTACCGAGCCGCTTTCGACGGCTGCCGGTCAAGCGTCGCTGGCCGCGGCAAGTCGTGGCCAGTGGGTTTGCGTAGCGGTGGCTTTCCCAGGGTCTCTGACATCCATACGGCACTGCTCCTCCGCTTTGCTGCGGACGCCGTCTCCCGAATCCAGCGGAAACCCCGGACTGTTAAAGGCTTGCGGCGCGGAGTTGCTGACCTTCATGCGGGCTTGATCCGAATGAGAAGAGTCGCCGCATGGGCACAAACAGCTTCCGGGCTACGGCCTGGAACAATGAAGGTTGGCGCGCCACGGGCGCCGGGTACGGCCTGGAGATAGCGGCCGAGGATCGCGAGGTGCAATTTGATCGCTGCTGGCACACGGTCACGCTGCGACTTGTCGGAGACCGGACGAGTCGCGTTGGTCAAGGCGGCAACTGCTTTGTTGACATCCTCATGCGGATGCGATTCTGTCGGCCTCCGCCGTCGTGGTGGCGCGACGCTTCGCCGCCCACTCATCCAGATCCGACCCGCGATAGCGCACCCGATTCCCGAAGCGGTGGAAGGCGGGCCCGGCGCCGCTCACCCGGTAGCCGTCCAGCGTGCGGGGCGAGAGGCCGAGATAGTCCGCCGCACGCCTTGTGTCGAAGAAGCCGCTCTCGTCGTTGCCCATGCTGCCCCCCTTCGATTGCCGGATGTGCCGGATCTGCCGCGCCGACGGCCATGCCGACTGCCTCAGGCTGTGCCAAGAGACGCCGCTCCTGCCGGCTGCAACGCGCCCCGGCGCAGCGAATGTAGGTGGGGCCGCTCAGGTTTTCAAAGCGCACGGTTAGGGGAAATCCGGCAACGCTCCGTCGTTCGGGCCAATGCGCGCGCTCCAACGCGACGGCGCCGACCCTGGCCGCTCGGACATCGTCGTCAACGCCCTGGAGTCCTTCATCCGCGTCCGGGACGGCTCCGACCCAGGTCAGTGCGCCGCCAAACTTTGGGAAATCCTGCATCCGGGAGGCATGCGGGTTCGCCGCAGCGCGCGGTTTGGGATTCGGATCGCTCTCTGGATGCTTACGGAGCTGGAATCGGCCCAGAGGGAATGTCGAAAAAATGACAGTATAATGGCAACTTACGGACTTTCTGAGCGTTTTCTACGATATGTGTGTCGAGCAGCGCCTTCATCGCTTCAGACTGTCCCAGTGGTCTTCCGGGAGCACCGGCCCTACGACGTCGCCGACGATGGTGACCGTTCCCTCCAATTCGGCCTGGGGATAGAGGGTTCCTTCGCCGGTGACCGGCGACAATTGGGCGACCGGCCGGCCGCGCTTCAGAATCACCAACCGTTCGCCGGTCTCGTTCACGCGGTCCAGAATGGCAAGGCACCTCGCCTTGAAATCGGATGCATTGATCGTATCCATATGACCAGTTTTCCTGACCGGTCACATCATGTCAAGGTCGGCGCGCCGGTGCTGAGGCTCCTGCAATGCACGGCGCCTTGCCCACCGCCCACCAACCACCAACGCGGGACCGATTCTCATATGGGGACAATTTCGAGGCTCTTCGAGCCGTGGTGATCTTGCCAGTACGGGCCGAGGATTTTCCATGCTGCTTCGAAGCGGTCTGACATCACCAATGCCCGCAGCCCGAGGATTGCTTCGCCGCCTGACGGGCTCCAGGTCATGCCCGATCCCTTGAGCCGCTGCGTGACAAGAAGCTTGTTCGTAGCCGCCATGATTTCGCTGCCGACCATGAGGTTCTCGGCCCTGTATGCGGCGTAGTCCATGCGTTCGCGATTGTTGAAGAAATATCCGACGATGCCGGAAACCGAGGGCGCGTGGCGCCGAGCCACGTAGCGCAGCGACGCGATCATCCGGTCGACGCCCCGAGGTCCGGTGAGCAAGATTCGGCGAAGGTCGCGCCAGCGCTGCCGTCCGCGCTCGCTGTCCTTGCGGCAGGCTTGGTCCACGGCCTTCTTCAGGCTTTCGTCCGCATGCTGGAAGAAGTCGAGTACCCGGTCAGCCCCCGGGGAGGCGCTTTCCAGGAATCACCAGGTGTCATGCGCGACGTTCGCGATTGTCACGAGGCGAAGGTCCGGGCGCTTCGCCAGAAGCGCGTCCACCTCTTCCACCACGAGTTCCGTCTGACGGCGCTTGTTCCGCTCCGGCATGCGGCCACGGCGGATCGTGCGGAGATGCTCCCCCTCGCCGGTTCCGAGGGAGGTCGTAGCGCAGGCCGCCTCCCGCCATTCGACGCCGTTTTCATCCTTTTCCATGGGTTTCCGCCAGCATCGGCACCATGACGCCGTCGAACTGGATGCTGGCGAGAACCGCTGCGTCCGGAACCTCCTCCCGCTCGCGGATCCATGCAAGGACGTCCTGCGCGATCTCCTCCCGTCGCCGCCCGGCCGCCTCGTAGAGGCGCACCAGGCTCGCGACGCTCGGACACATCCCGCCTTGCTGACGGAAAGTGGGACACACTCCCGCGGCGGCGGCAGGGCCAGCCGGTGCAGCACGGTGCGGGCCGTGCGCGGCGTCAAGAAGTTCTCGTTCAGCCCAGCGCGACGGTCCGCGGGAAACAGCGACGCGCGTGCCTTTCGCCGGTTGCGGGAACGCTCGTAACCGATCGTTCCGAAGGACGTCATCGCCCGCTTGCGCGAGACGTCCTCACGTCGGTACGTCTCGCCGTCATGGATGAAACTGGCCGCGCCGTTGTCGGAGCGACTCGAAGGCGGCGCGCATGATCGCCGCCGACAGCCGGTTGCCGGCATCGGCAACGCCGTTCTCAAGGGTCTCGGAGGATCCGTGCCGGGAAAAGGCTTCCAGACGCTCGCGCGTTCCCGCCATGTTGGCCACGAAGTCTTCGGACAGTTGTCCCGGAAAGAGATGGCCGAGTTCCTCGCGCAAGGCAACAAGATGGCTCTCGCCAAGGCCGGAAAATCAGGGTCCATCCTTTCGTGATACGCCGGAAAACGCCCGACTTGAACGTCGGCGAGACGGTCCGAAAGTGGCGGTATCAGGACAAGATAGAGCCGATTAACAGCATTGTGAGACCATGCTGTACTCACACCTGATACATAACAGGAACAAACTGCCCCATGTCAGAAACGCCCCACCAACGCCGCGATCCCGACAGCGATTCTCCTCGCCACCGGGCCGGCGCCGGGTGATGATTCCGCAATGCCAGATTCGTCCGGCCTCCCGTCGTCATTTTGCCCACCGCGACCCTGGGCTCCCCGGTTATCAGGTCCACATGCCCGACCGTCCGTCGCACGGCCATTGCATCATGTGCCGGTGTCCCGAACGCATCCTCGCTGCCCCGCCCGGCTGCGCAATCCGGTGATGCCTTCTTCAACGACCGCGGCGCCGTGCCACGATGCACGCCCGGTTCCCTGCCCCCATCCAGGACACGACCCTGCCTGAAGCCGACCTGGTGGGAACCTGCCTCGACGGGATCAAGGGCGTCGACGACTTCCTTTCCAGATTCGAAATGACTGTGCGCGGTCTCGAACAACGGTTCAGGGGCGCCTGGACGGTCTCGACGATCGCCTGCGGGCCGTGGAGGCCGGCCAGACCGAAATCGAGGCCCAGCGCGTGCCCTGGTGCGCGACGACGTTCTGGGCCGAAACCTCCAGTCGTCGCAGGCGGGTGGCGAGCACGTGCCCGGCGACTGATCTGACGCCGAACGGTTTCGCCAAGGACCATTCATTTCTGCCGGTTCCAGGCAACAGCCAAACGTGGCGGTACGCCGTTGCTCACGTCGCTGCGCCGTTTACTCCGGGCGACTTACGAAAAACCACGCCCCGGCCGGGAACGGCGCGGGTTCCGGTTTCAGCCGATCGAGGCCGGAACGCCAGAGTCTACCAGGCCGACGGGGAGGGCCCGAAGCGCTGTGAACCGCCACGTGGCTTGACGGTGAACCCGGTTCTGCCGGGTACGGCATGTGGGGGAGCGCTTTCTGACTCGGTGCATTCCGAGGTCTCCGCCGAGGGTCGTGCGAGAAGCGCTCCGGGGGAGTTCTCCGATCGGACGTCAACCCCCGATCAGAGTTGTTTACTGTCTTGCGCGGCATCACTGTGTTGTCACCGGAACTGTGCGCGCCGTCACGTCCCGTCGTGCCTGGCGATTCCTGACCCGCGTCGACGGGGATCCCGGCGCGCGGGCACTGGCATTTCCTTACCGATTTGACGGTGTTTCCTTCACGCGTGGCGCCTTGCGCGGCGACAGGCGGTGCCTGCGGGCGGGCTCCGGCTCGGTCAGGCCGCGACGCTCGTGCCTCGGTGCCGGTTGCTGATCGGCTTCCTCGATCTCCTCGGATACAGCCGCCCCGGTCGCACCCGGCTGCGCACCGCGAGGATTCGCTGCGCCATCCAGGTCACGGTTTCAGCCAGCGCTGCGGCGCGCATCAGCACCAGTTCCTCCAGGTTCGCCGCCATGATTGCCAGCGCGTTCTTGAAGTTGACCGTCATTTTCTCCTTGCCGGCCTCGCGCCTCGCTTCCAGCAGGCCGTCGCCATGATTTGAGAGCAGGCGGGTCATGGCGATCAGGTTGAAGTGGGCGTACAACTCCTGGCGGATGCCGCGCTCGGTGCGGCTGTGGAACTCGTCCACTGCGATGACCGTTTTGGAGATCCGGAACAGCTCTTCGATGCCCCAGCGTCCGTGGTAGAGGTCGGAGAGATCGTCGAGCGTGTATGTGCCGGCGTCTGCGAGGGTGGTGGCGAGCACGTATTCGCTGTCTCGGTGCGTGTAGCGGACCAGCCGCAGGTCGACCGGGTCGAACCGTTTCCCGGGGAAAGCGGCGCGGAGTCGGGCCCGCGAATGGTGGTCCTTCGGCACGGCGGACACCGTGGTGTCGTCGAGATCGCCGTCGATAAAGTCGTCGAAGGCGGAGCTACGAGGGAGCCGGAACACCGGGTGCACGCCGCGCCAGACCAGGGCGTACAGGAGCACGAACGAGAAGTATCCGCGGTCGAAGACCACGACATCGCCCGGCCCCACGGCGTCGAGATGGGCGAGCGCGGCGGCGCGCTCGTCGGCGTTGGCCGACAGGCTGAAGTCGACGGGCGTTGCCGTGTCCAGCCGGTAGAGGCAGGACACCAGGCCCTGCGGGTAGTGGGCCGCTGCATTGGGACGCGGGTAGCCGGCCTCGACCAGCGGGCGGGGCAGGTTCATCCTGGTTCCGTCAACGGCGAAGGTGCGATGGCCCTTCCACCGCCGGTCGGTGCCCTCGTGCCGGAGGATCTCGCGGTGCAGGTCGAGGAACAGGTCCTCGTGGACCTTTGCCCGGGCCTTGCAGATCGACGAGGCGGCGACGGGCTCTCGCTGTGGCAGGGCGATTCCGAGCTTGCGGCACTGGTCCCACAACTCGGCGAGGACGGTCGCATAGCCCTTGTCGCCGCGCGACAGGACGAGCCGGAACACGAACAGCACGACGATCAGGCTGTCCAGGATCCGCTTGCGCTTCATCCACCGGCGGTCGTGCGCGGCGGCGAGTTCCCTGGCCGCGTCGATGATCTTCATCCACGTCGCGACGTAGGGGTCATCGTGCGCCGGCGCCGGGGGCTTGCGGCGCGGCGGCGTCTTGCTCTCGCCCTTCAGCGTCGCGCGGAAGCCGGGGTCGAGAGGAAGGACGAATATCTGCTTCGCCGGCTTGGCCCGGCTTGCGCTTCTGCGCCCGGCCGTCATGCCGATCACGGTCCAGTTGGCGGCCCGGTAGCAGGCCCCGTCGAAACGGGTCGGATTCACGAAGGTCTCGCACAGCACCGGCCGGCATCCGTGGCGCTGCTGCCACTCGCCGGGAAGCTGACGCGCCGCCGTGGACAGGGCCTTCGAGGCGAGATTGTCGACCCGGACCCATCGGAAGATCAGGAACCGGCTGTTCGACACCGCAAGATGCAGCCGGCGGTCGCGGTCCTTCTCGCTCCATCCGACCCTCGCATCGCGGGCGGGCAGCGACTTCGCCGCCGCCTCGAACAGCAGGCAGCCGAGACGTCGGCCGTCCCTGTCGAGAACGAACCAGCGCAGGTGCGGGCCGAACGGGCGCGGGCAGCCGAGGTCGTGGTGCCGGTCGACCAGCTCGTTCCAGTCGGCGACGTCCCGCTCCTCCGTTGCCAGCTGGAGCGACAGCGGCTCCAACCGGGCCAGCGCGCACTCGATCCCGGGCCCGGGGTCGGAGCGCCCGGTGTGGGCGATTGGCGTCCGGGCCCGGGGATCGTGTTCCGCTTCGCCGGCAGGGTCAGGACCCCGCATTCCTCCAGACCCTCCAGCTTGCGCAGGCAGGCCGCGACCCGGTAACCGCCCTTCGGGGTGGTCCAGTTCAGGTGCTCGCAGATCGTCCTGGAAAGCTCGTTGCGGCTCAGGGCCGGGCTCAACGCCACCGTCTCCTGGATGTCGGCGATCTGGCGCCGGGTCAGGCGGCGCCCGCAAAATGTCGTGGATTCGAGTCTCTCGATCCGCGGATCCATCGGCCTCGCCCCCCGCTGACGGTTCTTCCCGAGCGAAAGATGCCACTGGCGGAGGAGTGTGTTAACCCGGATTCGTTTGCGCCTCCCAGAACAATGGAAACGTCCCGGAACCAGCGGGGTGCAAGTCCCGAATAATCCTGCGGAAGAAACCGCCAGCTAACAAAATGCCACTGGGCGGCGGCAGGAGGTGTCCTTATCGCGGGGACGTTCGCCTGCTCCGCGTCGACTGCCCGGGTGCAGCAGGGGGCGACTCGACCGGGAGCGCGTCCTCACCAGCCGGGCGCGGGCCTGTCGGCGGGCGGCTGGCTGATCCTGGTGAATTTCTGGATCGACCGACGAGGCGGACCGCAACCCCGGGGCTGCCGGGGGTGTGAACATGGTGGACATGCTCAGCACGTTGTGGGCGGAGCTGCGTGATGCCGGGGTGATGACCGGCGAGGAGTATGCCGCGACCACCTTCGCGCGGCGCGAGCGCACGGTGGGCGATATGGACAGCCCCGTTTGCCGATCCGCAAGGGGGCGGTCCGACCGGCGGGACTGATACTCGCGCACGTCGAGACCCGGGTGGTCCGCCGTCCGTTTGCCGCAGCATTCGGGGCACACGGTGACCAGGCCCGGTTTGCGCAGGAGTACATCGCGACCCTGCGCTCCTGAAGCGGTGCTACCATCGCCGCCGGACCGGCACCATCCCGGCCCGAGATAGAGCGCCAGGCAATACTCGACCGATTCTTACGATTCGTACGAGTTACGGGTTCTGACTTCGCCCGATGGACGACGTTCGCTGTGAGCCGTCGACCTCAGAGACGTGGTTTCAGGCGAGGACCAGTACCAGGACGAGGATTGCGAGTGCGCCGACGGCGGCGAGACCGGTCTGGTTGAACATGGTCATATTCTTGTCTCCTCGGGGGTTGCGGCCGGTCCGGAAGATGGCCCGCACGGCCACTGTGCCTCACACGCAACACGCTGTGGCCAATTTGTCGATGATGGTGCTGCGTGACAACCGCCGGTTCGGAAACCCTGCCCTGCACCCGGCGCATGACTATCGGCCCATGGGAACCCGGCGAGGCTTCGATCCACGGTCCGCGCGCGCCGGCAGGGCAGGGCAGGGAACAGGCGGAATTCAGGGTGGAGACGGCAGGCTGGCACGGTGCCGGACATCGCCCGGGAAGGCAGGCAGAGCAGGCTTCACAGGCGCTTGAAGGCGGGCTCGGGAGATCGCAGAAGCGGGTGCGTCGCCCACAACCGAGCAGGCTTCCTGGCCGTGGAAAGGAGGTGGTATCGCGGCTTTGCGAAGGCGCTTGACCCCATAAAATACAAAGTAATACATGGGGTTGCATAAAGTGCCAGGGAGGAGCGGGAGAGATTTCGTGACAGGGGTGGCGTTCGGGGTGCAGGGCAGGGAGGGTCGGGGCAGGCCCGGGTGGAGGATTCGAATGGGCGTGGTGTCGCGACCTTGTACTGTAATCTCCTGGCATGCCGGGCGGAACGGTCAACCTGCGACAAGGGCGCTTGGCAGGCGGGTGCGCACCCGACTCCGGTCAGCATCGCACAACCCTTGTCGGCACCGACACAGGTACCACGGAACACGGGTACATCGGCTGACCGCGCCCGGTGCAGGAGTGTGGTTCCGGTGTCGGACCGGGACGGTCGGCGCCTTGACATCGGCTCCGGTCGGTGTCTAGATTTGACCGTCGGCTGCTCCCGTAGCGGGACGGCTTGACCCGTGTCCGGAAGTCGAACCTCCGGCCGACAGTGACAGCAGGAAGCATGAATGGACGGTTTGCGTGTCATCCAAGGGTGACGAGAAGATCTTCGTAACGATACCGGGTTTCATCCTTGACACCCAACTGCTCCCTTTCAAACAGACACTCGCGTGTGGGCGCGTTGCTTGAGAGGTTGCGGTCCGTTAGGGAATACGGTATCGGTTGGATGCGTGGAATTGCCATCACACGAGCAGGGTGAATGCGACACTCCTCTCCTAACTTAGAACGCGCTGAAGGGAGTTTTTGGCGATGACGACTCACACGATGGACCCGATGGTCTTCGATAACATGGAGGATCTGACGGACGCGGCCGATTCTTGGAGCGGCGATTATGACAATGACTCCGTCAAGGGCATGGGTGGTGACGATACGCTCACCGGCGATGCCGGAGCGGGTCAGGACACCGACGGGGCCAGTCACGACTTCATCAACGGCAACAAGGGCGATGACAACGTCAATGGCGGCCAGGGCAACGACACGCTGCGTGGCGGCATGGACGATGACATGGTCGATGGCGGTGCCGGCAACGACATGGTCTACGGCGACAAGGGCAACGACACGCTGATGGGCGGCGCCGGCAAAGACATGATGCACGGCGGCGAAGGCCATGACAGCATCGTGGGCGGCGGCGGCAACGACACGATGCGCGGCGGCATGGGCCACGATCGCCTCGAGGGTGGTGCCGGCCACGACATGGTCTATGGCGACAAGGGCGATGATTACATCATGGGCGGCGGCGGCCACGACATGCTGTTCGGCGGTGAGGGCAAAGATTTGATCATGGCCGACGGCGGTGACGATTCCGCCAATGGCAACCAGGGCATGGACACGATCCACGGCGGCGACGGCAACGATACGCTGAGAGGCGGCCGTGATAACGACATGATCGATGGCGATGCCGGCGACGACATGATCTATGGCGACAAGGGCAAGGACATCCTGGACGGCGGCGGCGGGGCCGACACCGTCTATGGCGACAACATGATGTCCTCCCCTGATCACACCGGCGACATGATCATCGGTGGGGTGGAAGAAAACTGGAGCGAAATAACGGACAAGCTCGCTTTGGTCGAGGGGGCACCCGGCGGCACGATCGTCTACGGTGACAAGCTGTACGGCGGTGCAGGGAACGACACCATCCACGGCGGGAACGTCGGTAACACGGATGGCGCCAGTACTGAATCGGTCACCTTCGAATATCCCTCCGGGGGCCAGACGGCCAATTTCATGTTCATCCACGGCAACATGCTCGACGGCGGCGCTGGCGACGATATGCTGATCGGTGCCGGTGGCCAGGACACCCTTGATGGTGGCGCGGGCGACGACAATCTCGTCGGCGGAGCTGGCAAGGACATGCTGATGGGCGGTACCGGCAATGACACGCTCATGGATGCGGGTGCGGATGCCGACCCCATGAGCGGCGGGAATAAGCTGATGGGTGGCGCCGGGAACGATGAGCTCAGTTCTACGCACCAGCTGCTGGTCAACGGCGCAGGGGGTGCCACGGCTCTGGTGGGTGGAGCTGTTGATGTGCTTGATGGTGGCGCCGGCGATGATCTGCTCAAGGTAACTGGTGTTGCCAATATTGGTAACGACCTAACCGCCTCAGACGCCGATTTTGTGATCGAGGGTGATGACAAACTGACCTCCGGGTTGGTGATGATCGGTGGTTCCGGTAGCGACACATTTGACTTCACAGGAGTGGAAAGCGCCATTACCAACAACAACACCGTTATCGAGATCAAGGACTTTCGGATAGGCAGTGACAAGATCAAAGTTAACGATGCTGTTGCTGATGACGATGTAGCTCTTGTGCTCCAGGAGATCGGCAGCCCCAGTGAGTTCGTCGCAAGTACGGCGGGCCACCATTATGAGGTCGGAAAAGATCTCCTGATCGCGATTGGAGACAACGTCGTACTGAAGCTTGTCGCGATTTCCGATGAAGAACTTGGCGATGGCAGCCAGATATTCATCGCTTAGTCTGCACCCCTTCAGCGCCTTGTGAAGACAGGGGCGGCGCCGGACCGGCGCCGCCCTTTTCTGTGGTCTGTGGCGCGGGTGGAAAGTGACGTGCAGCATACCGGCGGGGCGTGACAGCGTATGTGTTCGCGCGATAGCTTCGCATCGTTTGTTGCCGGCCGTATCAACTTGTTAGCTGCGATAGCGTCTGCCCTTCAGCGCACAAGGTTGGCAATTGGACGGGCCGGTTTCCGACCCCGTCCTATTTGCCGTGAACCATAGGCGCGGAGCGGGTACTCCTTGGGGGTGTGACGGCGTTGAGCGAAGGCGCAACGTGCTGTCAACTATCGGGAAGCGGCGACGGTCCGCTACGCCGAACGCACCAACAGCGAGAGGGTGAATGCCCGTCTGAAGGATGACGAGGTGGCCGCCACGTCCGGGTTCGTGGGGCGGCGGCAAAGGTGTGTCCTGCCACCTCATGTTCGGCATCCTGGCACTGACCGTCGAGCAACGGCAGCGCCTCCTGCTCTGAACTCCCCGTCTGCAAACCGACCCCGGTCGCTTCCCGCGGAAGCAGCGGTCACCCTCGCCCGGATTTCGCCGAATTGGGCCACATCGGCCAGATCAGGCCCCGGATGCGCGGCCCGGAACGAAAAAATCGACGCCAGCCCCTCCCATCAACACCAGTCAGCGCCTCCCCCACCAGTCTGAGCCAGCAACTTTGCATGCAGCTCGAGCGGGAACCGTGCCCCTTGCCCCTTGTCAAAGGGGCGTCTGGCAAGGCAGTGGGGCGCCCGTCATGTCGATTGCTTGGCGGTCCGTAATAGCGCCGGTCACGAAGTATGGCATGATGGGGCCGGAACAGGATCGGCCCAACGCCGTGACCACTGAACACTCGTAACCCGTACGGCCTGGTGACAGGGTCGAGAGGTGATCCTTTGTGACGCGAGGAAGGGACCACGACATGGTCAAACGAGAGCAAGCCCGCAGTCTGCTGCGCAAGGCGCTCCGGAACCGGAAGGCAAGTTTCCGGGCCGGTCAATGGGATGCCATCGACCGGCTCGTCAACGGCCGCGAAAGGCTTCTGGTGGTGGAACGAACCGGCTGGGGCAAGAGTCTTGTCTACTTCATCGCAACCCGTCTGCTACGGGCCAGGGGGTATGGGCCCACGCTGATCGTCTGTCCTCTGCTTGCATTGATGCGTGATCAGATTCTCGAAGCGCGGCGCATGGACGTCAACGCGATCACCTTCAACTCGACCAACGATTCAGAAACCCGGGCAAACATGCAGGCGATCCTGGAAGACGAGGTCGATGCAATCCTGATTGCTCCGGAACGCCTCGCGGACCGCGGCTTCATGGAGGAAGTGTTCGATCCCATCGTGAAGTCGTCGGGACTGTTCGTCATCGACGAGGCGCACTGTATTTCGCTTTGGGGGCATGATTTCCGGCCGGACTTTCGACGGATCCATCGCGTTGTGAAGAAGCTTGGGCGGACGAGTGCCGTGCTGGCGGCCACCGCGACCGCGACCGAAACGGTCATTACCGACGTCAGCGCCGAAGTCGGAACCGTAACGGTGCTGCGCGGGTCCCTGATGCGCAAGTCGATCGCACTCGACGTTGTCAGGCTTCCGTCCCGGTCCGCGCGACTGGAATGGCTTGCCCGTCACATACCCCGGCTCCCGAGGGCCGGGATCGTCTACACGCTGACGCGCAATGACGCCGACACCGTCGCGAAGTGGCTGCGAAACCAAGGCATCGCGGCCGAGGCCTACTACAGCGGCGTGACACACCCGGACTTCCGCAATTCGGGCGACTACCGGAACCACCTCGAGGACCGGCTCCGGGCGAACGAGCTCAAGGTCCTGGTTGCGACCACGGCTCTCGGCATGGGCTTCAACAAGCCGGACCTGGGCTTCGTGATCCACTTCCAGGCGCCAGGCTCCCTGCTGAACTACTACCAGCAGGTGGGGCGGGCCGGCCGTGACGGGAAACGGGCCTACGGGATCCTGCTGTCAGGCAGCGAGGACCAGCACATCAACAGCTATTTCCGTTCCGAAGCCTTTCCGAAACCGGAGTGGATCCGGGAGATCCTTGATGCGCTCGACCTGCACGAAGCACTGACCGTCCCCATGCTGCAACAGCATGTAAACCTGTCCTGGTCCCGCATCGAAAAGGTCCTCCGGTACCTTGCCGTCGAACGCCCCGCGGTCGTAACGCGTGTCGGGAGCGCATGGAAGCGCCGGCGGGTTTCATTCTACTATGACACCCATTTCAACGACATGCTGAGCGAGCTGCGGCTCACGGAGTGGCACGAGGTCCTGGCCTATACAGAGACCTCCAG
>CBDCAO010000009.1:0-180409 GCA_965213935.1 Thalassobaculaceae bacterium
GCGCGTCGAGCCCGCCCCTGGCCTGTCCGCCCCAGTCCTGGGCGAGCGTCAGCGAGGGACCCCGCGCAGTCGCCGGGTCGGGATCGAAGGCGAGCGAGGCGGCAAAGCCCCGGTCCTCCAGGTCGTCCGAGCCGTGCGCGGCCAGCGTGCGACCCGACAGGTCGAGCGACAGGCCGAGTGTCGGGTCGACCCAGGCCAGCCCGCCGCCGAGTTCCACCCCGAAGCCGGTCTCCGCATCGCCGCCGTCATGGCGTGCGCCGATTTCCAGCTTCGGCATCACATGGCCGCCGCCCTCGGTGGCGATGCGGTACCCACCCTGCAGACCGAGCCGCAGCCGCGTCACGTCGGAGTCCGACGCCGCCAGTTCATGCGTCTTGTCCGAGCTGGTCCGCGCCCACAGCGCGTCCGAGGTCACCGCCAGGGTCGGGCCGCTGCCCTCCTTCGGCGGCGCGATCACGTCGCTGCGCAGGCCCATCGCCGCCATCGTCCAGGAGATGTCGGAACCGAGCGCCCTGCCGCCGACCTCCGGCTTGAGCGTCACCTCGCCGGTGCCGGAGCCGAGCGCGCCCCACAGCTTCATCCGCTCGGATGCCTGGATCGCGGCATAGGGCACTGCCGCCGTCAGCGTCGCCTCGACCTCGCCGTCGCCATTCCGCACGGCGCCGTTGCACAGGTCCGGCGGCGGATCCACGCCGTCCATGTCGAGGTCGGCGCAGACATTCTCGCCGGGGTCGGTATCCCGGTAGCCGCCTTCGCCGCTGCTCTGCATCAGCGCCATGCCGACCAGCCACTTGCCGCGCGCATAGTCGGCCCCCAACGTCGCCGTGGTCGCTTCGCCCTCGAGCGAGAACGTCCCCTCGCGACCGTCGAAGCTCGACTGCGCCGCTCGGCCCCAGAAGGCGAGACTCCCGCCCGTATCGTCCTTCTCACCCGTCGCCGTGAAGCTGCTGCCGAGCAGCACCTCGCGCGCCGTCATGGACCAGGCCTGCGCGCCGCTGCTGTCGAAGCCGAAGCCGTGAGCGTCATGGCCGGTGCCGCCGGTACCGAAATGGCCGGTGGAAGCGCCGAAGGCGCGCGCGACATCGGATTGCGCCAGCAGGTCATTGCCGGACGCGATGCCGGGGGTCGAGCCGCCCAGCCCGTCGGAACCGCCGCCCGTCCCGGACTGCGATCCGGTGGATCCGGGATCGAGGTTCAGCGCCTGTCCGGCGATCGAGCCCTGCATCCCGGCCGTGCGCGGAGCCGCGATGCGCCCGGCGATGCCGTCCAGCGCCTGCTCCGCCGCCGTGCGCCCGAACCGCGCCAGCCACGCCGCCGGCATCGGGTCGTCATTGACGATCGTGCCCACCGCAACACCGTCGCCGATCGCAGCACCCCCCGTCGGCCGCGACAGCGCCACCTCGAAGGTCTCCGGGTCCTCGTCGTGATTGTCGTTGTAGACATAGACCCACATCTTCTTCTCGGTCTGGCCCGGATGGAAGGTGAGTGCGAGCCCGTCCGGCCACCACCAGTAATAGTCCTCGCCATACCGGGCCGAGACCGGGCTCGCCTCGCGCGCCGTGACGGTCACCTTCACCGTCCGCTGCACGGCCCGGTCGAGCCGCACCGTGAAATACATCAGCCCGATATCCTCGTTCGCGGTCTCGTCGCCGACCGAGAAGGTCGGAGCCGTCGCCGCCGCATCGTCGTCGGTCACCTTCACCGAGGCCGCATCCTGCGGGGCCGCCGCCACCGTGTAGAGGAGCCCCTTCTCGCCGTCCCCGGCAAGGGTCGCCGTCACCGCCCCGTCGGGCTCGTCCGCCACATCATTCACCGTCGGCACGGTGAAGGTGGCCTCGGTCTCGCCCTTGCGCATGGTCGCCGTGGCGGTCCCCTCGTGCTCGGCCGCCACGAAGTCGCTGCCGTCGGCCTCCGAGACCGTGAGCCTGACCGTCAGGTCCGCGCCGGGCGCCCGGCTCGCCGTCAGGGTGAAGGAAGCGTCCGCGCCCTCCGCCACGGTCCCGGTCTTCGCCGCAATCGCGATCTCCGGCGGCGGCTCCAGGATGGCGAAGCCGGCCGTGCCCGAGGCCGCCGCCCCGCCGCCGAGGCCGGTCGCGACCGGCGTGCCCGGCTTCACCGTCACCGTCTCCTGCTCGCCCTCGGCCACGCTGTCGGCCACCGTCGCCAGCACCAGCGTCGCCACGGTCGCCGAATTGCGCCCCGCAGCACCGGCGAAGGTCACCGTCGGCGGGCTTTTCGGATCGGTTCCCGCGAGGTCGGAATATGTCACGCCCGCGGGCGCCGTCTCCGGCGCGGCCAGCGTGTAGTCGGCACCCAGCGTCGCCGTGCCGGCAAAGGCCAGCGGCACCGCGAGGCTCTCGCCCTCGACCAGCGCGCGCCCCAGCGTCAGCGTCAGCGTCTTGCTACCCGACGCCTCGGGCAGGTCGCCCGCCGGCGCCGTCAGCACCACCCCTGTGGCATCGTCGTCCGCCACGGCCACGCTTGCGCTCTTGGCCTGGTCGTCCACCGTATAGCCGGCGCCGTCCGACACCGTCGCCACCACAGCGCCCGCCGGCTCGTCGGTCTCGTCGGCCAGCGTCGCCACCGTGAAGGCCGCCTCCGCCTGCCCGGCCGGGATCGTCACCGTGCGTTCGCCGAGCGCCGAGGCGTCGGCGATGGCGCCGGTCTGCGCGACCGACACCGTCACCGTGAGCTCTTCCGCCGGCGCCGGGTCGGCCTTGAGCGTGAAGTCCGCCGCCGTGCCTTCCGTCACCGCCGCTCCGGCGGTCACGGTAATCGCGGGAACCGCCTGTTGCGGCTCTACTTGCGCCTCCGCCTGCGCCGGCTGGTTCTCCAGGCATTCCAGCGCCGGCGCCACCGGCGCCCAGCGCTTCAGGCCGCGATCCGCCTGCGCCTGCGCCTCGGCGACGGTCATCGGGTTGCTGCTCCAGGCGTTGCTCTCCCCGAAGGCGGCAAGCACCCGGCTCCAGCGCTCGACATGGCCCGGCGAGCGCCAGGTCTCGCCCGCAGCGGTCCGGACTTCGGCCAGCAGGGCGTCGGAGACGCAGGCCGGCGCCGGGCTGTCGGTGCTCTCGGCACTGGCGCTCAGCGCGTCGCTGCCCGGCCCCACCGCCAGGGTTGCCGTGCCGGCGAGGCTCGCCAGCTGCTGTGTGTCGCCGTTCTTGTCGACATATTCCGGGGTCACCGTGACCGTCAGCGTCATCGGCACCGGGGCGCCGTGGTCGATGGTGGTCGTGGTGCCCGTCACGCCGGGCAAGTCACCGGCGGACGCGGTCAGCGAGTCGCTGCTCTCGGCACTCCACGACACGTCATAGGAGGTGGCATGCTCCACCGCGTCCCAGGTCACGCTGGCGCTGGTGTCGTCCACCGCCGTCACCTGCACATTGGCCACCGCCTCGGTGGGCGCCGGGGCGGCAAGGGCGGGTGCGGAAAGCGTGTTGCCGTTCAGGTTGCGGCACTGGCTATTGTAACCTCTTGACCCCCGTCTGTTGCGCCCCGGGTTCCTTACATGGGCGCGGATCGTATCGACCGTGACCTTGCGCACGCCGCCGCCTGTGGCGGTGTGGGTGATGTCGGCGCAGGTGTCGTCGATGTTCCGCGAGGCGTCCTTGCGGACCACATAAATCATGCGCCAGCACTCCCAGGGCGTGTCCGGCGTGCCGTCGTAGCTCTCGCCCGGCTGCCGGCCCGACACTGTCCGCGTGTAGCCGTGGCTGTCGAAGTATTGATGCGCTTGATGGCCGAACCAGTTGCTGCAGCCCGTGCCTGCGCCGGGACTGCGGTCCTTGAACTCCACCGTCACCGTGTCTTGCGCCGTGCCGCCTTCGGTCAGCGACAGGCCGACGAGGTTCCGCTTGTCCGAAGGCACCGTCGCCGTCACGGTCACCGTGCCGCCCGGCGCCGGGCGGTTCGACAGGCGCACGGCGTAGTTTATCCTGTCGCCGGGCGCCGCGTTCTGCCACGCCGTCAGCCCGCGCGTTGACGTTATCGTATGCGGTCGCCGGATCCGCACGCCGCCCGCGCCGCCCTTGATGTACCAATACGCCTCGACCTCGGGCGCGTCGTCCACCTCGACCCGGACGTTGCCCAGGTTCTGGCTCGAATAGCCGCCGCCGCTGGCCGTGTGGGTCAACTGCGTCGTGCGATTCCGATGCGAACCGGACTCGTCCGCGCCGGTCACCGTCACCTGCTGGGGGGTCATGTAGTCCGATGACGTGAAGGTAAGCGACGATGGGCTGAAGTTCGCTGCAAATCTGTTCCCGCCGTCCCTGCCGATGGTGACGGTGGTGTTGCCGCCCGAGGGCGCGGTCGTCAGGCGCACGCAATAGGTCGTTTCGCCGGTCTCGAGGATGCGAAGGCTGGTTTCACTGAAGACGGTGTTCTGGGCGGAGCATGTCACCGGCGGCGGCGGCGCCTCGTCGTCCTCCAGCGTCAGGGTCGCCGCGTTGTTCGTCCCATGCGCCGCCACGCCGCTTACCGTCGTGTCCAGCAGGCCGAGCGAGGTCAGCGTCGCGGTGATCGTCTCGTGGGCCGCGTCGCCGTCGTCGCGGTTCGCCACCGGGGTCAACGTCACCGTCGCCGTCTGCACCGTATTCGTGTCGTGGCCCGTGAATATCAGCCTCGGCGTGCGATCCGGCGCGTCGGCCGCCAGCGTCACCCCGCTGTGCCCGCTCCCGGCCGCGGCCGCGACCGTGAAGTCGTGGTTGGCGGTGCTGCCGCCGTCCACGCTCCCCGGCAGCCGCGCCCCGGTGGCGCTCGCCAGCGCGATCGGCACGCCGATGGTCTCGCCGGCATAGAGTCGGCGCGACAGCGCGACCGTGAGGGTCGCCGTGTCCGAGGCGTCGCCCTCGGTCATGGTCGGGTCCGAGGCCGTGAGCTCGACGGTGGTGTTCTCGTCGTCCTGGATGAGGATCTGGTCCGAGGGGTCGTCAGCGGATACCGCGTAGCTGTCATTGTCGGCCGTACAGCCCAGCGTGTTCGGCGGCTCTACCCGGACGATGATGGTGCTGTCCGGGTCGTCGGCGGGCGTGTCGGTCCAGGTGACCGTGTAGCTGCCCGAGCCGTTGCTGGTGCCGCTGGCCAGCAGGGTCGCGGTTTGGATGCCCTCGCTGCCCGAAACCACCCGGTCGCCGCCGCTCTCGCTCACCCGCACGCACACCGTCAGATCGTTCGCCAGCGGCTCGTTGGCGCTCAGGTCGAACACAACGCTGCCCGTGCTCTCCTCATGGGGCTGATTGCCGCCGACACGGGATACGCCCTCCTGCTCGGGCAGCGACACCCCGATCCTCACCGGCGGATCGTTGATCGTCATCGTGAAGGAAAGGGTGTTCGCCGGGGTCGACGAGTCCGTCAGCGTCACCGTGAACGTCTCGCCCGAATCCGAATGGGAATCGAGGCCCGCCCTGATCTCGATTTGGTAGCTATTGTTGTTTGAATTGTAGCCGGCACCATTAGTGCCAGCGCATACGTCGTAGGTGTCTAGTGAGGTGTTGAACGCATCTTCAAGGCTACAAGTGGACGTGGCAATTGTCGCATGGCCGGTGCCGGTGCCGGTGGTCGTCAGCGCATGGTTGACCGGAGTGACCCAGTCCGACGGGATGTTGCTGACAGTCACAGTGGTCCCAAAGTTACCGCGGACAGCGTTCTCGATCAGCGTCGATGGGGTGATTGTCGGCGTCGTCTGCGCGGCGGCCGGGGCGGCGAGGCCGAGCAGAACCGGCAGGCAGAGCAACACCGGCAGCAGGCCGAGCCGCGGATTGCGGGTGGCAGCACGGGCCCCCGCTGCGGCGCGGGCGGGAGAGGGAGCGAAGCTGTCGGAGGGTGAAGCGGGCCGGCGGGTATCGGAACGCCCGCTGGCGGATGCAGAAGATTCAGGCCGGGAGGCGGAGCGCCTTAGGCGGCGCCACCATAAAGGCGCAGGAAACGCGATCCGGCGATCCGGCGATCCGGCGATCCGGCGATCCGGCGATCCGGCGATCCGGCGATCCGGCGATCCGGCGATCCGGCGATCCGGCGATCCGGCGATCCGGCGAGTCCGGCGATCCGGCGATTATAGTGAGGGGAGCACCCTCAGCCCTTGTCAAGCCTTGAGCGAAATAATTTTTCGTGCGCCCAGCGATGGCCGCAAGCGCCACCAGCGCGCGGATCGCATGTCGTCCTTCGTTGAAGATGATCATCGTGATCTCTCCGACCCTGTCGCCCGACTTGCCGGTGCGCACAGCGCACAAACCTGCCGAGCGTCGCAATTTCCATTCGTACCGTATGCCGAGCACGCAGCGAAGGCAAGTCAGCCGCGTGCTCGAAAGTCAGCATGCACTCGCATCCAAACGACGACGCGATGCCCCGCGCCATCGGAAAACCTTATCCGTACCCGAAGGAAACGATTCTGGAACGGCCCGGTGCGCATCCCTATCCTGCATGTCGTCCGGGTGGAGCAGGCTCAGCCCCCCGGCACCACCGAAACCAGGAGGAGGCTTCCCATGCACCCGCCATCGAACCGACGCCGCTTGCGCACCGCCATCACATCCGCAGTCGTCGCCGGTGCCGTCCTCGCCTCGGGCGCGGCGCTCGGCGCGGACGCCGAAGGAAACGAGGGCGACACGATCGAGTTCACCGTTACCCTGTCGAACGCGCCGCGTGGCGGCTGCGTTGTCAAATACGACTTCAAGACGGAGGACGACTCGGCGGTCGCGGGCGACGACTACACGGCCAACAATGGCACGGTCACGTTTTCCTCGGGAGAAAATCAGAAGACGGTCGGCGTGGAGTCACTCAACGACACCGTCTCCGAAGCGGACGAGACCTTCAAGCTCAAGCTCGACAACCAGACGTGGCTCGGTCTCTACCATGGTTACGACCTGTGCCATGAAGAGCACGTGGAGGGCATCGGTGGCTTTCCGACGACCATGACGCTGACCGGAAAGATCGTCGATGTGGCGCCGACATCGGGCAACTGATCCAGGCCGGAGCAACCGCAGGCGTCATCCGACATCCCGCGGCAACGCTGCGGGGCGGCGGCGTATGCACGGCCCGATCCTGCGCTGCGGGAACATGTGCGGCTGCCGGTGTTCATCAGCGGGAGCGCGCGAACCCGCAGCGCCGCCGACAGTGCGTGCCGAGTGAACGACGCTGTCGGTGAGCACGACTCCATGCATTGATCTGTTACCTTGCGCTTCCTGTCCTGCCGCCCGGAAGTCGCGCGGCGGTTCGGGAACCGTTTCCTGCGGTGCGTGGCGGACGCGGTCGCTCAAGCGCCGCTCGGGCTAACCACCGATTGCAAATCGGCTTGCTTCGCCCGATCGTTTGAACGGTCAGGAAGCAGGATCGAGACGCCCTTCGGCGTTTCAGGGGCACACCCCACGCACCTGAAGGTGCAGAAAGCGAGGCCCGACCAGCCCGCATCGATCGGGAGATTTCCGTTATGCGACAGTAGGTTAGGCCAGACTTGGCCTCTGGCCGCGATCCCCTGCGCGGGGCGCGTTGCCCGTTCAGGAGATGAATGTTTCGCCGAGGGAGCCAAGCGGTAGGTCCACCCCAACGGAAGGTAGAACGGCAACCCCACTGTTTCCACGCGGTTTCTCCGTTCTCGTCGATTCCCGACGCGAGAGCTACGCCACAACTTCCCCCTCGCGCAAAGGACAGGAACCACCATAGCACCCGCAACAGACTTTGGGCATCGTCTGCGGTGAATGTCTGGCCGTCCAGGCGCGTAATGGTTCCCACATGTGTAAGGCCATATCCGCCATCGGAATTCAGTTGCTTGACGATCTCGCTAAATTGCTCGCGTGGGTGGATCTCGATTTGCCATGGTGCGGCGGTCAATGTCACGGAATGGTACAGAGTCGGGAAGTTGATGATGTCGAAACACACGGACAAGAGGTCTTTCCCGGTCTTTAACACTGTCACGGGCATCTGCAACAACATGACGGTACTGGAGGCCGATTGTCCCAGTTTGATCTTTACGGTCCTTGCCCGAAAACCAGGGCCGCCAGGAAGGCGAAGCAGTGTCTCTTGTCCAGGACCACAGAGACTTGGGACAACGGCCGGCGGAGTGTCGGGAAAGGTCAGAAACACACTCGGCGTGGGCGACAAGCGCATCTCGGCTCTGACGTGAGCTGGGATCCAGATATCACTTCCCGTCCCCACACATACTTCGACCTTGCCTGCCATCAAGGGAATTGCGGCATTCACGCAATGCATGATCCCACCGCCGGCAGCGAAAACCTTGTCTATTGCGCCGTCAAGCCACAGCACCCAAGCCGTTCTTCGCGACCAGCGTCAGTAGCTTCAACGACGCGCCACGCGGCCGCTTTTCGCCGCGCTCCCACTGGCTCACCAGCCCGGTCGTCACGTTGAGGTAGCGCGCGAACACAGCCTGGCTCGCGTTTTCCCGAAGCCGCAGCGCCCGAATGTCCTCCGGCGACATCGCCTCCACGGACGTCAAGCACATCTCGTCGAACACGCGCATGGTTTTCTTGGACATGACACCGGCCTCCGCCAGACCGAGCGCCGCCTCGTGCGCGGCCGCCAGCGCCTCACTCTTGTACTGCTTGGTCATCGCATTTCACCTCAATAATCGCTCCAACCCTCTGCGCCGCGGCGAGGCCGGCTTGGTCCAGCGAAAGGTATTCGTCTGCCAGCAACCGGAAAGCCGCCAGCTCGTCGCGCCGCACATTATCCCGGTCGCTCTTGGCGAAACCGTAGACGAAAAACGCCAGTTCGCCCCTGCGAAACAGCATGATCGTCCGGAACCCGCCGGAGCGGCCGCCACCCTTGCGGGCGATGCGCTGCTTGATGACGCCTCCGCCCAGGTCGGCATCGATCAGGCCTTTCCAAGCACGGCGAACCGCGTCGCACAGCGCATCGTCCTCCAGTCCCTCGCGGTTCGCGAAACGCGCCAACGCCTTGGTCTTGAACGTCTGCAATCCTGACCCCGCGAGCGCCTGCCATCGTAGCCATTTTATAGCACTGAGTGTGTGCGATACCAATCTGGCTTCGGTTGAAGGCGGGGTCTCCTCACGGTCGCCCTGTGCCTGTTCGGCAACGCGGCTTCCACCCGCCAATTGCACCGCCGGGAAGGTTCGCCGACTTGTGCGCATCCGTATGGCCGTCGAAGCGACCTCGTCGGGCCTGCGGCCTGAAATCGGCTGGCACCAGGAAGAGGGCGAGTCTGGCCGGAAGCGGGGCGGTGGTCGGCGCTTCGGAGAGGAGTGCTGCCGCCGTTCCCATTCACCCGACTCAAGGAGCACGGCACGATGCAGGCGGCACTCGCACCGCGCGGCGACGCGCGCACTTTTCTCACCCATTTCGTCGGCGGCGGCCTGGACGACGACCGCTACGTCATTCAACGGTACCTGTCCCGGGCCAACGGCGACATCGTCCCCGTCGACGCGGAAGGCGCCCGACCGAAGGGCCGGCGCCGGCCTCGTCCGACCGTCGCCTCGTTGAAGCAGGTCGAGAGCCTGCGCCCGGCCCGCGACGAAATCATCATCGCCACGGGAATCAAGCTGCGCCATTGCGGCGTGCAGTTTTGGGGCTGGCGGGCGATGGGGATTTTCGTCGAGCGCCGCCAGAAGGGCTGACCGGCAGCGCCCGGGGACGTCCCGCCGGCCCTGCGCCGGGTGGGGGCGTCCTGCCGTCCCGACTTCCTCAACGACCGGAGACACCGCATGCCTCACAAGGATCCCGCAGTACGCCGAGCGCGAGACCGCGAACGAGTGGCCCGGCGCACCGCCGAACGAATCGCCGCCGGGCTGTGCCCGAAGTGCGGGAGGCGCCGACCGGAACCCGGGCGCCCTAACTGCGTGTCCTGCGCCGCGAAGGCACGTGCCGCCGGCCGGGCGCGGTACCGGGCGGGCAAGGCCGCCGGGGCGCTGTACGGCGGAGCCGATGTCGAGATGAAACGCCGCAGCGCCCGCATCGCCAGCGCGAAGCGCCGCAAGGCGCGCGTCGAGGCGGGCCTGTGCCGCCGCTGCGGCCGCCGTCCGCCCGTCGAAGGCGGCACCACCTGCCAGTCCTGCCGTGAGACCCGACAAGCGGCGGAGCGCGAGCTGTATGAAGCGCGGAGGGCTGCCCGCCTGTGCACCCGCTGCGGGGGACCGACGACCGACGGCGGCTCCCGATGCGCGCCCTGCGCCGTGCTGGAGGCCGAGCGCGGCCGGTCCGAGCGCAAGAACGCCCGCAGCCGGCAGCGGTACTGGGCACGGCGCGCGGCGTCGCACTGTACGGACTGCAACGCGCCAAGCTTCGGAGCGTCGCGCTGTCCGGACTGCGCGAGGCGCTCCTATGAGCGTTCGGACTTCTTCCGCGGCATCCCGGTGTGGGATCCCAGCTTCACCGTGGTCGAACTCGCCACGGGGGAATCCCACGGCCCGTTCGACAGCGAAGCCGAGGCCGTCGCCGAACTGGCCTTCGCGGGGCTGTCGTTCGAGGAGGTCGAGATCGTCAGCGACGCGCCGGTCACGGCGCGGTACGCCGCCTGGATCTGACCGGTTCCGATTCGTCGGCGGGGGGCATTCCGGAGTTCAAGGACAGCGAGTGCCGGGCGAGCGCCCGGAAGAGGAGAGGGAGACCGGCTTCCTCGTCCCGGGCGCGATCGCCGAAGGAGATTCGCCATGTTCGCACCCGACACCGACTACGACCCCATCCCCGTGGCCGCCGGCCACCTGCTCGCCGAAGTCGGCATCGACGCCGACGCCGTCCGAGAGACGCTCGCCGACGACCTGGCGAGGCGCTGCCCCGACCGCGAGGTCCTGGCGGACGACAGTCCTCTTGCACCCCGTCTTGGCGGACGTCGTCGCGGAGACCGCGAGTTGGAGGGAAGCGAGAGAAGGATGAACGGACGAGGGGCCGGAGAGAGTTCTTCCGGTTCCCGGCCGTTCGCGACCCATCGTCATTACTCAGCAATTGGAGAACGAACATGAGCTTCGGATTGAATCGCGCGGAAGTCATCGGCCGCCTCGGCGCCGACGTCACGGTCAACCACCTGGTCTCGGGGGGCCGTGTGGCCAACCTGAGCATCGCCACCGACGAGTCGTACATCGACAAGTCCGGCGAGCGCATCGACAGGACCGAGTGGCACCGGGCCGTCACATTCCAGCCCGGCCTGGTGGACATGCTGGCCAGGCACGCCCGCAAGGGCCGGCTGGTCTACGTCGCCGGCAAGCTGCAGACGCGGCGCTGGCGCAAGGATGGCGAGGACGCCGACCGCTTCTCGACCGAGATCCTCCTGGTCCCCGGATCCCGCATCCAGTTCCTGGACCGGCCGGGGGCCGTCAACGGCAACGGCGCGCACGCGGCCGAAGCCGAGGCGGCGGCCAACGGCTCGACCGTGCCGGACGGCGAAGGCGCCGATCCGGACATGGATTCGATTCCGTTCTGAGGCCGCGCCTCACCCGCCCCCGAAAAGGGCCGGCGCTTCGCGCGTCGGCCCTTTTCTTTTGCAGCCGGCTTCGAGTCCTTGCGCTCGGGTCCGCGGAACTGGCCCCGGGCGGGGAGTGAGAGTGAAGCGGATTGCGGGCGAACGCCGCGTGTCCGGGAGGAAGGGCGCACGGCATCCGCATCCCACACTGGAGTCCATCATGAGCCACATCACCTTCAAGCGCGTCCGCCCGGACGAATCCCGCATCTACGACGCCGACGGCGAATACGTCGGCGATGTCTACGCCCACAACGACATCCTCAACCCGGGCAAGCGCGTCTACCTGGTCCTGCTCGAGGACGATCCCAGGGGCTGGGAAGCGGTGCACGACCGCGCCCGCGCGAGGCAGGACCGCGAGACCAAGGCCCACCTGCCGGAAGGCACGCTCGTCGCCATCGCCGGCGGCAAGCGCGTCACGGACCCCGACACCATCTTCCGCAGCCTGGACCGCGTCCGCGCGAAATACACCGACATGGTGCTGGTGCACGGCGGCGGCCCCGGTGTCGAGAAAATCGCCGCGCAGTGGGCCGAGCGCCACGGCGTGCACCAGGTGGTGTGCAAGCCGGACTGGAACCGCCACGGACGCGCCGCGCCGTTCCGCCGCAACGACGAGCTGCTGAACTTGCTGCCGAAGGGCGTCATCGCGTTCCCGGGATCGGGCATCACCGACAACCTCATCGACAAGGCCGCCTCGCTCGGCATCCCGGTTCAGAAGATCGCGGCATAGCCCGCGCACCGGCAACGGGCCGTGCCGATCTCAGGCGCGGCCCGTTCATCCTCCCCGTCACAATCCGACGCGGCGGCGCGGGCAGCGCCGCATCGACCTCTCCGCACTGCCCGCCGCACTTCCGATGAAGCTCGCGTCCACGCTTCGCGTTGTGCTCGCCACTGCGCGCCCTTGCCGGCTGCGCGGCCTCGGGCATCGCATCGAAGCGCTGGTCCATGCGCCGCGCATGTCGCCGGTGTCGGCTTCGCCGTTCACCGGCATCCGCGCGGCTGACGCCGCGGTAACGTGTGTGCCGCGAACCGCTGCGCTGGAGGTAACAAGTGAAAGCCGACCGGATCGCCAGCAATACCGGCGCTCTCCACGTTGGCCGCTGCGTTGCGGGAACATGTGCAACGCGTCGGTTGGGTTTCTGGAACATGTGAAACGAACCGTCTGCGCTGCGGGAACAATCCCGGCGCCCGGTGCGCCATGTGTGATGAACGGCGCCGCGCGCTTCCGCCGCGCGGCCCGTTCTGTTACCTTGGGCCGCGAACGACAACGCGGAACGCGCTCGATGATCGCGGTCCGGTCGTCTCGCTCAATCGCCACGACGGCTGCAAATCCTTGATTTGCCGACGTTTCAGGCGGTGGCGGTGTGCAGGGCGCAACTGCCCAATCTCTACTCCATTCGGAGTTCTACCGTCACACCCCACGCAGCTCGTCGAGCGGAGTAGACACACTCTGTCCGGTTCAGGTGCTACTTGCTTGCGAGTTCGACGTAAAGACGCCGGCCCGGGCCTTTCATCGCCCACAGTGCCTGCCGGTTCAACTTGGCCAAGGTGCGCGGCGCGGTGATGAAGGCCACTGCGGCACCGGACCAGTGCGAATTCGGCCGTCTCTTCACCAGGCGGGAGAAGAGCGTCGGCAATCAGCGCAGACGATCGCCAGCTGCCATCCACGTATTCCGCCTCGATGGCCGTTCGTGTCAGGCGGCGACGGGACGCGCCGCAGTCGGCCTCGACGCACCTAATGCCTCCGCCCCCGGACGAGCACGCCGACGATGGTTTCCTCGCCCAGGGACCGGCAAGCCTCCAGGCGCTGAAGGCCTTCGACCAGCACCAGGCGCTCGCCGTCCTGGCGTAACAGGACCGGCGTGTGCTGGCCCTCTTCCAGCATGCTCTCGGCGATCGCCTCGACGGCTGCAGGATCGAGGGTGCGACGGCGCCTCACCGGAACATAGATGTCAGCGATTCTGAAGACCTGATTTTTCAGCATGCCTCACCCTCTCACGAGCGGACGGTCCCGGGAAAGCGGGAATCCGGTGAGTTTCCATACCCGCGGGCTGCCCGGCCTGCAGCAGGCACGCAGCACTGTCCCGGCTGTCACCGATATCTGTCCGGTCCGTCCGGCGCACTCTGGGGACAAGGGTCTTGCCACGTACTGTCCCGGTCATGACCCACCCGGCGCGGGTCACGCAGGGCCAGGGCATGCTCCCGGGCTCTCGTGGTGGGACCGGAACGCTCCCGCGATCCACCATGGCCCGCGGGACAAGGGGCTCGATCATTGATGGCGGGGCAGGGGCGGTTCAGCCGCCGCGTATGGCCGGCAGGAACGCGACCTCGCTGTTTTCGCCGATTTCCTCGAGAAACGCATCCTGGTGGATGTCGCCGTCGATCGCGACCGAGATGAAGCCGTCGCGCACCTGGGCGCCGAGGCCGGGGTAGCGTTCCTCAAGTTCGCGAATGAGAGCGCGCACCGTGGGGGCGACGACCTCGAATTCCGCCACCCCGCCGGTGAACTGCTTGCTGAGCGAGTCGGTCAGCAGGATCCTGGCCATTGCGCCCCGGGCGGCCTCCATCGAACAGTCACGGCCGGCCTCCGGTCCGGGCCGGCGGGTACCCGGAGATGATACCCGTCCCGCGCGGCAGCGCCGGATCCCGGCGCTGTCCGGAGTGTTTCCAGGCGGCACGCAACGCCCGCCGCCTGGTTTCGCCGCATCCCGCCGGGGTCGCCCCCGGGTGAGGGTGGGGCAGACTCCCCCGTGCCTACTCGGCCGCCTCCGGCAGACGGGCCGCATCCAGGGCCGCCAGCAGACGCGGCGGCGACATCGGCAGGTGCTCCATCCGGACACCGGTCGCGTTCTCGATCGCGTTGGCGACCGCCGCCATCGGTGGGACGATCGGAACCTCGCCGACACCGCGTACCCCGTAGGGATGACGGTCGTTGGGAACCTCCACCACCACGGCCTCGATCATCGGCAGGTCCGAGGCCACCGGGATCCGGTAGTCGAGGAAACCCGGGTTTTCGAGCTGGCCGCGCTCGTTGTAGATGTATTCCTCGTTGAGCGCCCAGCCGATTCCCTGGGCCGCACCGCCCTGGATCTGTCCCTCGACGTAGGACGGATGGATCGCGCGGCCGACATCCTGCACCGCGGTGTAACGCAGGATCGTGACCCGGCCGGTCTCCGGATCGACCTCAACGTCACAGATATGGGTCGCAAAGCCGGGACCCGCCCCCTGGACGTTCTGGGCGTTGTGCCCGCAGATCGGACCACCGGTCTTCGGTGACTGGGCGGCGATGTCGGCAAGCGACAGCGGTTCGAAGTCGCCGACGTTGCTGCTGGCCGGCACCGCATGGCCGTCACGCCAGATCACGCCATCGGCCTCGACCTCCCAGATCTTCGCAGCCCGTTCGCACAGCTGGCGAACCGCATCGCGCGCCGCCTCGACCACGGCAAGCCCGGTTGCGAAGGTCACGCGGGAACCGCCGGTCAGGAAATTGTAGCCGACCGACGAGGTATCACCCACGATGGGGCGCACCTTGGAGTAGTCGATGCCGAGTTCCTCGGCTGCCATCAGGGCCAGCGATGCCCGTGAACCGCCGATATCCGGATTCCCCGACACCACAACCGCGGTCCCGTCCTCGTTGATGTTGACGGTCGCCGCGGACTCGCCGCCGATATTGAACCAGAACCCGGACGCGACGCCGCGACCCTGGTTCGGGCCAAGCGGTGCGGAGTAGTGCTCGCTGGCAACGGCCTCCTCGACCGTCTCCTCGAAGCCGATGCGTCGGAAGGTCGGACCGTAGGCCGCCTTGGTCCCCTGTTTCGCCGCGTTCTTCAGGCGCAGCTGCAGCGGATCGAAACCGAGCTCCTTCGCGAGTTCGTCGATGATGCTCTCGGCGCCGAAAGCCGAGATCGGCGCACCGGGAGCCCGGTAGGCCGCGACCTTGGGCCGGTTCACCACCACGTCATAGCCGGTCAGGCGCACGTTCTTGATGTCGTAGGGTGCGACCGCGCACATGCAGGCCGGCTGCACCGGCGAGCCCGGAAAGGCCCCGGCCTCGAGCCTGATGGTGCCCTCGAAGGCGGTGATGACGCCGTCCCGGGTCGCCCCGATCCGGTAGGTCATCGACCCGGCCGAGGTCGGACCGCTGGCCCGGAAGACTTCCTCGCGGCTCATGATCATCTTCACCGGCCGGCCGGTCTTGCGCGACAGGGCGGTTGCCAGCGGCTCGAGGTAGACCACCGTCTTGCCGCCGAAACCGCCACCGATCTCCGACGGGGTCACCCGGATCTGCGAGGTTTCCATCCCGCACAGCCGGGCGGTATAGGCCCGGACCATGAACTGCCCCTGGGTACAGCACCAGATCTGCGCCTGCCCGTCCTCCGACACGCTGGCGACCGCCGCATGCGGCTCGATGTATCCCTGGTGCACGGCGGCAGTGGTGTAGGAACGCTCGAGCACCACCTCGGCCTTCGCGAATCCCTCCTCGACATCGCCGAGATCGAAATCCACCCGCTTGGCAATGTTGGTGGGCCCGGTCGCCTCCATGCCCGCGGGCACGAGTTCCTCGTCGAGGATCGGTGCGCCGGGCTCCATGGCGAGATCGACGTCGATCACGTGGTCAAGCACCTCGTAGTCGACGGAGATCAGTTCGAGCGCCGCCTCGGCGATCTCCGCCGAGGTGGCCGCCACGGCCGCGACCGCGTGGCCGTCGTAGAGCACCTTCTCGCGTGCCATCACGTTGCGGACCATATCGCGGTAGTTCACCAGAGCCTCGCCGGCGGCCGCCAGTTCGGATGACTGGTCGGCAAAATCCGCCGAGGTGATCACGCCCTTGACCCCGGGCAACGCCTCGGCCGCGGAGGTGTCGATCGAGATGATCCGGGCATGGGCATGTGGACTGCGCAGGACGCGCCCCTGCAGCATTCCGGGCAACGCGAAGTCGGAGCCGAACTTTGCCCGGCCCGTTACCTTGTCGTGACCGTCCGGACGGATCGCGCGGGTGCCGACCCACTTGAATTCGGTCTTCTCGCCGGTCATGACGCTTCTCCCCTCACCTCGGCGGCGGTTCTCATCACCGCGCGAATGATCTTGTCGTACCCGGTACACCGGCAGAGATTGCCGGCCAGCCAGTAGCGCACCTCCGTTTCCGTCGGGTCGGGATTGCGCTCAAGCAGCGCCTTGGCGGCAACCAGGAACCCGGGGGTGCAGATCCCGCACTGCAGTGCCGCATCCTCGAGGAAGTTCTGCTGCAGCGGGTGCAGGCTGTCGCCCTGCGCCATTCCCTCGATGGTCTCGACCGTCTTGCCTTCCGCCTCGGCGCCTAGCACCAGGCAGGAACAGACCAGTCGGCCGTCAATCATGACGCTGCATGCGCCGCAGTCGCCCGATGCGCAGCCTTCCTTGCTGCCGGTCAGGTTCAGTTCGTCGCGCAGGACATCGAGCAGCGTCTGCCGCGTGGAGCAGAGGAACTCGACCGGCTCTCCGTTGATGGTCGTGGTCACGTGATGCTTGGCCATGTCCTATCGGCTCCCTGCGCGTTCGGCTGCGATACGTGCCGCGCGGCGGGCGAGCACGCCGGCGACCTGGGTTCGGTACACGATCGTACCCCGCTTGTCGTTGATCGGGTTGCATGCCGCCTGGCAGGCCGCATCAAGCGCCGCAAGGGCATCGTCATCAAGCGTGGTCCCGATGATTGCCCGTGCCGCGTCCTCGACCACGAGTACCGTGGGCGCCACCGCGCCGAGCGACACCCGTGCAGAGGTCACGGTCCCGCCCCCATCGAGAACAAGGGCGACGCCGCATCCGACGACGGCGATGTCCATTTCGGTCCGCGGGATGAGCCGGAGATAGGCGTCTCCGCCACCGGCCGGGCGGGCCGGCAGGGTGAAACTCACGACGAATTCACCGTTCGCCAGGCTGGTCCGGCCAGGTGCCACCGGGACCTCCTCGACGGGAACGCTGCGCCGGCCGCCGGGCCCGGCAATATTGGCCGTCATGCCGGCGACGATCATGGCCGGCACGCTGTCGGCGGCCGGTGATGCGTTGCACAGGTTGCCGCCGAGCGAGGCGCGTCCCTGGATCTGGGTCGACCCGATCAGGTCCCAGGCTTCCATCACGCCCGGCCAGTCAGCCACGAACTGCGCGTTCTCGTGCGCCTCGGCACCGGCCACCGCGGAACCGATGGTGTAGCTGCCGTCGGCGTTGCGGGCCAGGGTACGGGTTTCCTCGATGTGCTTGATGTCGACCACCAGGGCCGGATCGACCATGTGGGAGCGCAACTGGACCAGGAGATCGGTTCCCCCGGCCAGAACACGGGTGTCGCCCGTGGCACCTGCCAGCAGCGCCACCGCCTGCTCGACAGTGCCGGGCGCCTCGAATTGGACTGACTGCATGTTGATTCCGTTCTCCGTCTGGAATGTTCGCTCTGGGCTGTATCCGTGGCCCTTGGTTATACGGGACACGAGCGTGGCGCAAGCATTCGGGGCGCACACGGCACCCTCGTCACGGCAGCGCTCGCCACCGTCACCGGCCAGGCCGCAGTGTGCGGCAGCGGCCGGTCACGGTCAATGCCGGGTCACCCGGCACGGGGCAGGGCGGACTCCACCAGCCGCGCCCAGTAGGATGCCCCCAGGGTCAGTACCTCGTCATTGAAGTCATAGCGCGGGTGGTGCAGTCCGGGATCGGAGTCGGTCCTGCCGGAACCGAGCCACAGGAACGCTCCCGGCCGCGCCTCGAGCATGTAGGAGAAGTCCTCGCTGCCCATGACCGGCGGCACGTCGTCCCTGGTCATCGCCTCGCCGGCCACGTCGCGCGCGATGTCGAGCGCGATCCGGGTCTGGGCCTCGTGGTTGACGGTCGGCGGATAGCCGTAGGTGTACTCGGCCCGGATCGAGGCCCCGTGCATCGTCTCCATTCCGGCGCACAGTTCCCTGATCCGCTTCCTGATCAGTTCACGGACTTCCGGATCGAAGGTTCGAATCGATGCCGAGAGTTCGGCGGTCTCCGGGATCACGTTGTGTGCCGATCCGGCGTGGAAGGTGGTGACGCTGACCACCGCCGACTTCAGGGGGTCGACATTGCGGGACACGATGGTCTGCATGGCGGTGTACAGCTGCACCGCGATTGCGATCGGATCGATCGAGTAGTGCGGCATCGCGGCATGCGAGCCGCGCGCCTCGATGGTGATCTTGCAGCCATCGGCTGCTGCCATGATCGGCCCGGGTGCCGCGGCAATGGTTCCCGCCGGCAGGTCCGGAGTGTTGTGCAGGCCCCACACTGTCTCGCACGGGAACTTCTCGAACAGCCCGTCCTCGACCATCACCCTGCCGCCGCCGCCGCCTTCCTCGGCCGGCTGGAAGATGAAGTTCACCGTTCCGTCGAAATTCCGTGTCTCGGCGAGGTAGCGCGCCGCCCCGAGCAGGATGGTGGTATGCCCGTCATGGCCGCAGGCGTGCATCCTGCCGTCAACCGTCGAGCGGTGCGGCACGTCGCCTTCCTCCTGCATCGGCAGCGCATCCATGTCGGCACGGATGCCGATGGCGCGGGACCCCGACCCGCGGCCCCTGAGCACGCCGACGACACCGGTGCCCGCCAGACCGCGGTGCACCTCGATGCCCCAGGACTCCAGCTGTTCGGCAACCAGTGCCGAGGTCCGGTGTTCCTTGAACCCGAGCTCCGGATTGGCATGGATGTCGCGGCGCGTCGCCGTCAGGTCGCCATGGTATTCGGCTATTCGGTTGTGAATCGGCATGGACTTTCATCTCTCCCGGTTTGCGCGCCGCCGGCCGCGGCCCGCCGGTTGCTGGTGCGGCGGGTCACACGCCGGCCGCGTGCTGCTGTTCGTGGGCGAGCAGCATCCGCTTGACGTCGAGCCCGCCACCGTAGCCGGTCAGCGAACCGTCCGCCCCGATCACCCGATGACACGGCACGGCAAGCGGCAGCGGATTGGAGCCGTTCGCGGCCCCGACCGCCTGGTTCGCTCCCGGCCTGCCGACGGCGGCCGCGAGGTCCCTGTAGGCCGCGGTGCTCCCGTAGGGAACATCGAGCAGCGCCTGCCATACCGCTCGCTGGAACGGGGTTCCGACCATGCGCATGGGGAAGTCGAAACGGGTGCGCCCTCCGCTGAAATACTCTGCGATCTGCGCCCGGGCCTCGGGATACAGGCTGTCGTCCCGCCGCCAGTCCCGTCCGGGCGCGACCGCTCGCGAGCCACCGGAAAACCCGATCAGCAGCACATCGCTCCCGTCGCCGCCGATCAGCAGCGGGCCGACCGGCGAGTCCAGCATGGCGTAGCACGTCACGTGTCGGGCACTTGCATGCGTCACTGTCATCCTCCTCCTGCCACCGTCTCATCGCTCATCAGGTCGGTGATCCGGCCATTCGGCGATCCCCGGAACGCTTGTCCGGCGTCCGGTTCTCGGGCATGACTTGCGGCAACAGACCGGCGACGCGGGAGACTAGCATGAAGTTCCTGTGGTTTCACCTGATGCCCTACACCGAACTGCCCGACGACTTCCGGGCGCGCAATCCCGGCGTGTGGGTAAACATCGACTCCACACTGTTCGATCCCCGGCGCGCCCACGTGATGTACAACGACTTCATGGACGAACTCGAATACGCCGGAACCTGCGGTTTCGACGCCGTCTGTGTCAACGAGCATCACGCCAACGGCTACGGGCTGATGCCGTCGCCGAACCTGATCGCCTCGTCGCTGGCGCGGAGCACGTCCGAGACCATGATCTGCGTCATGGGCAACAGCCTCGCACTCTACAACCCGCCGACCCGGGTAGCCGAGGAAATGGCCATGATCGACTGCATCTCCGGGGGTCGCCTGATCGCCGGCTTCCCGGTCGGTACGCCGATGGACACCTGCTACGCCTACGGACAGAACCCGAGCATGCTGCGGGACCGCTACCTCGAGGCGCACGACCTGGTCAAACGGGCCTGGACCGAACGCCGGGTCTTCTCGTTCAACGGCCGCTACAACCAGCTGCGATACGTCAACATCTGGCCGCACACGCTGCAGAAGCCGCACCCCCCGATCTGGATCCCGGGCGGCGGGTCGGTGGAGACCTGGAGGTGGTGCGCCGAGATGGACTACGTCTACTGCTACCTGTCCTACTTCGGCTACCGGATCGGGCTGTCGACCATGCGCGGGTTCTGGAACGAGATGGATCGCCTCGGCAAGGACCGCAACCCGTACCGTGCCGGTTTCCTGCAGTTCGTCGGCGTCGCCGAGACCCGGGAGGAGGCGATCCGGCTGTACCGCGAACCGGCCGAGTACTTCTACGGCCGCTGCCTGCATCTGGATCCGCGTTTCGTGCAACCGCCCGGCTACACCACCGAGGCGACGATTCGCGCCCGGGTCGAGGGACAGGTCGCCGCCGCGGCGCGCAAGGCAACCGCCCGCGCACGCACGGCGACCGCGATGGAAGACATTGTCGAGCAGGGCTACGTCATTGTCGGAAGTCCCGACGAGGTCGCAGAGCAGTTGCGACATGCCGTGACCGAGATGAACGTCGGCCACCTGATGCTGCTGTGCCAGTACGGAAACATGGACCGCGACCTGACCGCCTACAACACCCGCATGTTCGCGACCCGCGTGATGCCCCAGCTTGCCGACCACTTCGATGACCGCTGGCAGGATCACTGGTGGCCGAATCCGCTGCCGGCAGCGGAGCGTGCCGTGCCCGACGCCGTCCTCTCCGGCACCCTGGCAGCGGCGGAATGAACCCGGAGCACGAGACGACCGTCGAGGTCGCGGGCGCTCCGTACCGGGTCTGGACCGCAGGCACCGGAGCACCGCTCGGCGTCCTCGCGGGCTTCGGCGGGCTCCTGCACTGGACCCCGTTTCTCGCCCGCCTGGCCCGCCATCGCACAGTAGTCGTCCCCTCGCTGCCGGGGTTTCCGGGCGGCGGCGGGCGGGCACATCTCGAACTCGACACCCAGCTCGACTGGTTGCTGCGGACCCGGGACCTGCTGGCCGCCAGCGGGCTTTCCGGTGCCGACCTGGCGGGTGTGTCGCTCGGCGCGGCGCTGGCGGCCGATGTCGCCGCGGTCTGGCCCGACGTGGTCCGGCGCCTCGCGCTGGTCTCGCCGCTGGGCATGAACGACGGTGATGCGCTGATCGCCGATCACTGGGGCGCCACCCATTCCGAGCAGCTGGCCCTGCTTTCCGCCTGTCCCGAGGTGCTCGAGGAACACCGCCGGATGCCGCCCGACGCCGACGAGATCGAGTGGGATGTCTCGCAGATCCGTGCCAACGAGGCAGCCGCCAGGCTGCTGTGGCCGAACGGGGAGACCGGTCTGGGGAAGCGCATCGGCCGTATCACCTGCCCGACCCTCGTCGTCTGGGGTGCGGAAGACCGGATGGTTCCGCGCGGCCATCGCCGCCTCTACCGCGACGGCCCCGGGGGACCGGTATCTGAAACCGTTATCGAAGGGGCCGGTCACCACGCCGACTTCGACCGGCCCGATGACGTTGCCGCCGCTCTCGTCGAGTTCCTGGAGACCGAAGAATGACACGCTACACGCCCCCCGCCGACGTCACGCCGCAGACCGCGGAGTTCCTGTGCAAGCTCGCGGCTCTCGACCTGCCGGCGATGACCTCGCTGCCGGTCGCCACCGCGCGTGAACAGATGGAGCGCGCGGTTGCCGCCCGCGAGGCCCTGCCTGCGGAAGTGGGGTCGACCGTTGAACTGCGCCTGCCGGGACCGGCGGGCCTGATCCCGGCCCGGCTGTACCTGCCGCGCTGGTCGCACAGGCCGGGACTGCTGGTCTACTACCACGGCGGCGGCCACGTTATCGGCAGTCTGTACAGTCATGACGGCGTCGCCCGCGGTCTCTGCCACCATGGCAATGTCGCCGTCCTGTCCGTCGACTACCGTCTTGCACCGGAGCATGTGTTCCCCGCCGCGGTCGAGGACAGCTACGCGGCGTTGCAATGGGCGGTCGAGAATGCGGAACGTTTCGGCATCGACCCGGAACGGATCGCGGTCGGCGGTGACAGCGCCGGCGGCAACCTGGCCGCGGTGGTGGCGCTCATGGCCCGCGACGCGGGCGGTCCGCAGTTGCGGCTCCAGGTTCTCGTCTACCCGGTGACCGACTACCGGTGCGAGAGCGGGAGCTACCGGCAGTTCGGGACCGGATACGGGATCCTCGAGGCCGACACCATGACCTGGTTCCAGCAGCACTACCTCGGATCCGACCAGGGCCACCACGCGGACTGGCGAGCGTCACCGCTGCTCGCGCCCTCGCTCGCGGGGCTGGCTCCCGCCGTGGTGATCGCCGCCGGCTGCGATGTGCTGCGCGACGACGCGAGGGCCTATTCGACCCGCCTGATCGAGTCCGGGGTTTCGGTGGAGTACATCGAGTACCCGGGCATCCTGCACGCATTCTTTGGTCTGGTCGGGATCATCGACGAGGCGGAACTGGCCCAGCAGGCGGTGGGCCGGGCGCTCGAGGCTGCGCTCTCACCCGGCTAGTCAGCGGGAGACACTTGTCTGGACAGGCTGCGCCGGCCCCGCTGCCGGCACGCAGAGAGACGGAGACCGAAGACCATGAGTGTAGTCAGATCCGAACGCCACGGACCGGTCGTGGTCCTTCGCATGAACAATCCCCCGGTCAACGGCCTCGGTGCGGCACTGCGCATCGGTCTCGCGGATGCGCTCGCGGGACTCGATTCCGCGGTCGAGGCCGTCGTGCTGATCGGCGAGGGACGGATGTACAGCGCCGGCGCCGACATCCGCGAATTCAACGCGACCCCGCCGCCGGGGACACCGCACCTCAACCAGGTGATTGCGGCTCTCGAAGACTCCGAACGGCCCGTGGTCTCGGCCATTCACGGGGTCGCGGCCGGCGGCGGGCTCGAACTCGCGCTCGGGACCCACTACAGGATCGCGGCGCCCGGAAGCAGGGTCGGCCTGCCCGAGGTGACACTCGGCATCGTCCCGGGCGCCGGGGGAACCCAGCGGCTGCCGAGGCTGATCGGGGCGAATGCGGCGCTCGATCTCGTTGTCTCGGGCCGGCTGGTCGACGCCGACCAGGCCCGCGAGCTCGGCATCATCGACGAGGTGGCCGACGGCGACCTGCTCGACGCCGCCGTCGCGGCGGCGAGGCGGCTCGTCGCCAACGGGACGGTGCGCCGCGCCCGCGACTGCGACGACGCACTCCTCCCGGCCCGAGCCGATCCGGACCTGTTCGAGACCTTCCGCGCCGGCATGGCGCGTTCTGCACGCGGCCGGAAGGCACCGTATGCCTGCGTCGACTGTGTCGAGGCGGCGGTCAGCAGGCCGTTCGACGAGGGCCTGCGGTTCGAGCACGAGACCTTCCTGTCACTGGTCACCACGTCCGAATCCCGTTCACTGCGTCACGCGTTCTTCGCCGAGCGCGAGTGCGGGCGCATTCCGGACCTGCCCCGCGAGACCTGCGGCCGAACCATCGGATCCGCGGCCGTCATCGGGTGCGGGACCATGGGCGGCGGCATCGCCATGAACTTTGCCAACGCCGGGATTCCGGTCACCGTGGTCGAAACCGAGCGTGCGGCACTCGATGCCGGTCTCGAGCGGGTTCGCAACACCTATGCCACCACCGTCTCGCGCGGCCGGTTGGCGGCGGACGAGATGGAACGGCGCATGGCGCTGATCACCGGCTCGACCGAACTCGCAGACGTGGGGAGCGCCGACATCGTCATCGAGGCGGTGTTCGAGGAAATGGAACTGAAGAAGAAGGTGTTCCGTGCGCTCGACGGGGTGTGCCGGCCCGGCGCGATCCTGGCCACCAACACCTCGACGCTCGACGTCGACGAGATCGCGGCGGTGACCGGCCGCCCGGAGGACGTGATCGGGACCCATTTCTTCAGCCCGGCCAATGTCATGCGGCTGCTGGAGAACGTGCGTGGCGTCCGTTCCTCGCACGAGACCATTGCCACCGTCATGGACATGGCGCGTACCATCGGGAAGGTCGGGGTCCTCGTTGGCGTGTGCGACGGATTCGTGGGCAATCGCATGCTGCACCAGTACGGGCGCGAGGCCGGCTTCCTGATCGAGGAGGGCGCCTTGCCGCATCAGGTCGACCGGGTGATCTACGACTTCGGGTTCCCGATGGGCCCGTTCGCCATGGGCGACCTGGCGGGCCTGGACGTCGGCTGGAGGATCCGTCAGCGGAAACGTTCCGAGCAGCCGAGCAACATGCGCTACTCCGACATCGCCGACCGGATCTGCGAACAGGGACGTTTTGGTCAGAAGACCGGAGCCGGCTGGTACCGCTACGAACCGGGCAGCCGGGTGCCGGTGCCGGACCCGGACATCGAGCAGCTCATCGTTGCCGCCTCGCAGCAGGCGGGTGTCGAGCGCCGCGACATCCCTGACGGGGAGATCCTGGAACGCTGCATGTACCCGCTGGTCAACGAGGCGGCCAGGATCCTGGAGGAAGGGCTGGCAATCCGGCCATCGGATATCGACGTGATCTGGATTCACGGCTACGGTTTCCCGCGCTGGCGTGGCGGTCCGATGTTCTGGGCCGACAGTGTCGGCCTCGACCGGATCCTCGAGGCCATGCAGCGGTGGCACCGGGAGCACGGCGAATGGATGCGGCCGGCACCGCTGCTCGAACGGCTTGTCCGCGAGGGCAGGGGATTCGCCAGTCTCGGCGCCTGAATCCGCTCGTGACATGCAGCCGCCGGGGACAGCGGCGAACAGGGAGGCAAACATGCGGGAAGCAGTCATCGTCTCGACGGCGCGGACACCGATCGGCAAGGCGTTTCGCGGCGCGTTCAACAACACCCACGGCGCGGTGATGGGAGGCCATGCGGTCCGCCACGCGGTCGAGCGGGCCGGGGTCGAGCCGGGTGAGGTCGAGGACGTCATCATCGGCTGCGGCTTCCCGGAGGGCGCCACCGGCTTCAATGTCGCGCGCCAGTGCGCGATCAAGGCCGGACTGCCGGTGACCAGCAGTGCCACTACGGTCAACCGGTTCTGCAGTTCAGGCTTGCAGACCATCTCGATGGCGGCCCAGCGGGTGGTGATGGACCAGGTCCCGGTGATGGTTGCCGGCGGGCTCGAGTCGATCAGTCTCGTCTCGCCGAACATGAACCAGACCGGCCTGACCGAGGACGGACTCATGGAGACCAAGCCCGAGCTCTGGATGCCGATGATCGAGACCGCGGACACGGTCGGGCACCGCTACGGCGTTTCCCGAGGGGCGCAGGATACCTATGCCTGCGAGAGCCAGCGGCGGACCGCGATCGCCCAGCAGGCCGGGCTGTTCGACGACGAAATCGTGCCGCTGCCGTCCACCATGCTGGTCAAGGACCGGGACACCGGCGAGATCAGCTCGCGCGACATCGTGCTGGACCGCGACGAGGGCAACCGGCCGGGGACCAACATGGAGGGACTGACGGCACTCGAACCGGTTCGCGGACCGGAGCACTTCGTGACCGCGGGCAACGCCAGCCAGCTGTCCGACGGTGCCTCGGCCTGCGTGGTCATGGACGCGCGGCTGGCCGAGCGCCGCAACATCGAGCCGCTCGGCCTCTACAAGGGCCTGGCGGTCGCCGGTTGCGAACCCGACGAGATGGGGATCGGGCCGGTCTTCGCGGTCCCGCGCCTGCTTGAACGCCACGGGCTCGGCATCGACGACATCGACCTGTGGGAACTGAACGAGGCCTTCGCCGTGCAGGTGCTGTACTGCCGCGACCAGCTCGGGATCCCCGACGACAGGCTCAACGTCAATGGCGGCTCGATCTCCATCGGCCACCCCTACGGGATGAGCGGTGCACGCATGACCGGCCACATCCTGCTCGAGGGCAAGCGCCGGGGTGCCAGGCATGTCGTGGTCACCATGTGCGTCGGTGGCGGCATGGGTGTTGCGGGCCTGTTCGAGGTCCTCTGAAAGGGAGCGTGACATGGAGCTGGTCCTGACACCCGACGAACAGGCATTTCGTGACGAGGTGCGGGGGTTCCTCGAGGACGCCGTGACCGACGACATCCGGCGCAAGACCATGACCGGGTACCGGTTGAGCAGGGAAGAACACGTCGCCTGGCAGAAACAGCTGTATGAGCGCGGCTGGATCGCACCGGGATGGCCGGTCGAGTACGGCGGTACCGGCTGGACGCCGATGCAGAAGCACCTCTTCGAGGAGGAGTGTGCGCTGGCCGGGGCCCCGACGGTCATCGCGTTCGGCGTGGTCATGGTCGCACCGGTGCTGATGGCATTCGGCAGCCGGTGGCAGAAGGAGTTCTATCTTCCGCGCATCCTGCGCTCGGACGACTGGTGGTGCCAGGGCTACTCCGAGCCGGGGTCGGGGTCCGACCTCGCATCGCTGCAGACGCGTGCCGAGCTGAACGGCGACCACTACGTGGTCAACGGGCAGAAGACCTGGACTTCGCTCGCACAGCACGCCAACAGGATGTTCTGTCTGGTACGGACCTCCAGCGAGGGCAAGCGCCAGGAGGGGATCTCGTTCCTGCTGATCGACATGGACCAGCCGGGGGTCACCGTGCGCCCGATCCGCACCATCGACGGCAGCACCGAGATCAACGACGTATTTCTCGAGGATGTCCGGGTCCCTGTGCATGATCGGGTCGGCGAGGAGAACCGCGGCTGGACCTATGCCAAGTACCTGCTCGGCCACGAACGGACCGGCATCGCGGCAGTCGGCCGGTCCAAGGCGCAGTTGCAGCGGCTGCGGCAAATCTCGTCGGTCGAGATGAGCGACGGGCGGCCTCTGCTCGAGGACGAGCGGTTCCGCGAGAAGATCGCCGGCCTGGAAATCGACCTGCTCGCGCTTGAGGCCCTGGTGCTGCGGGTCCTGTCGGACGAGACTGCCGGCAAGGGACCGGGGCCGGAGGCGTCGTTTCTCAAGATCCGTGGAACCCGGTTGCAGCAGGGGATCACCGAACTCCTGTTCGAGGCGGTGGGCAACTATGCGCACCCGTACATTCCCGAAGCGATGCAGACCGGCTGGAACGAGGATCCGGTGGGGCCGGAACACGCGGCCGCCATCGCTCCGCACTACTTCAACTGGCGCAAGGCGTCGATCTATGGCGGGTCGAACGAGATCCAGAAGAACATCATTGCCAAGGCGGTTCTCGGGCTCTGACCCGCTCTGCCATTGTCGAATTCACCGCAGCCCGGAGCGGCAAGACCGATGAGTTTCACCTTCACCGAAGACCAGAGGCTGCTGGCCGAAAGCGCCGACCGGTTTGTCGAGAACGAGTACGACTTCTCCGCCAGGCGCGAGGCCATGGCGCGAGATGGCGGGTTCAGCAGGGAGACCTGGAACACCTTCGCCGAACTCGGCTGGCTGGCCCTGCCGTTACCCGAGGACTGCGACGGGCTCGGCGGCTCGACGGTCGATGTCGCGGTGCTTCTCGAGTCGCTCGGGCGCGGCCTTGTCGTCGAACCCTACCAGTCCTCGATCGTGCTCGGAGCCGGCTGTGTCGCGGCTGCCGGCTCGACCGAGCAGAGGCACCGGATCCTTCCGGCGGTTGCAGCCGGTGAACATCTGCTCGCGCTCGCCCATGTCGAACCGCGCTCACGGTATGCACTCTCGCATGTCGGGACCACCGCGACCCGCGACGGGTCGGGCTGGCGGCTCGAAGGCGCGAAGGCAGTGGTGCACAACGCCGAGACCGCGGACACTCTTGTCGTCTCGGCACGCAGTGCGGGCGCGACGACCGACCGGGAGGGGATCACCCTGTTCCTTGTGCCCCGCGATGCCGGGGGTGTGTCGTTGCGCTCCTATCCGACTGTTGACGGCATGCGCGCCTCGGAAGTCACGCTCGACGGGGTCACGGTTGGAGACGAGGCGGTCCTCGGCGTGGCCGAGGATGCACTGTCGGCTATCGAGGCCGTCGTCGACAGGGCCTGCGTGCTGCTGTGCGCCGAGGCGGCCGGAGCCATGGATGCCGCCGTCAGGCTCACTACGGCGTACCTGAAGGAACGCAGGCAGTTCGGCGTGCCCATCGGCTCGTTCCAGAGCCTCCAGCACCGGGCGGTGGACATGCTCGGTGCCCAGCAGTTTGCCCGCGCGCTGATGTACCGGGCCGCCGGTGTAGTCGATGGCGCCGACCGTCACGAGCGCGCGAGGGCAGCCTCGGCAGCCAAGGTGGAGGCCGGCCGCGCCGGCCGCATGGTCGGCCAGGAAGCGGTGCAGCTGCACGGTGGCATGGGCATGACCGACGAGATGGCCATCGGCCACTACTTCAAGCGCCTCTCCACCATCGACGCCCAGTTCGGCAACACCGATCATCACGTCCGCCGCTTCGCCGCCCTGGCGTGAGCGGGTCACCGCGGCCGCATGTCGGGCCGCAGCACAGGGAGACTGCCATGATTCCGGAAATCAGTGAGCGCGCCGAGCACCTGCGGGCCCGGGTCCAGGAGTTCATGGACGGGCACGTCTATCCGAACGAGGAACTCTACTACCGCCAGATCGACGAGGCCGATGATCGCTGGGACTGCCCCCCGATCCTCGATGAACTCAAGGCGAAGGCCCGGGAACAGGGGCTGTGGAACCTGTTTCTGCCCGAATCCGACAGGGGAGCAGGGCTGACCAACCTGGAGTACGCGCCGATTTCCGAGGTGATGGGTCGGGTGTCCTTCGGTTCGGAGGTGTTCAACTGCTCGGCACCGGATACCGGCAACATGGAAGTGCTGGAGCGCTATGCCAGCGAGGAGAACAAGGAACGCTGGCTGACACCGCTGCTTGCCGGCAAAATCCGCTCCGCCTTCGCGATGACCGAACCGGCCGTGGCCTCGTCCGATGCCACCAACATCGAGTCCTCGATCGTGCGCGATGGCGAGCACTACGTGATCAACGGGCGGAAGTGGTGGACCTCGGGCATCCTGGACCGGCGGTGCAAGATCATGATCTTCATGGGCAAGACCGACCCGGGCGCGCCGCGTCACCTGCAGCAGTCGATGATTCTGGTACCGGTCGACACGCCGGGCATCACCATCAACCGGGCGCTGACCGTCTACGGCTACGACCACGCGCCCCACGGTCACGGTGACGTGACCTTTGCCGATGTCCGGGTCCCGGCGCAGAACATGCTGCTCGGAGAGGGCAGGGGGTTCGAGATCGCCCAGGGTCGCCTCGGACCGGGCCGGATTCATCACTGCATGCGCTGCGTCGGCCAGGCGGAGCGCGCGCTCGAGGCGATGAAGGAACGCGCGCGGTCGCGGACCGCCTTCGGCGTGCAGTTGTCGGAGATGGGCGCGTTGCGCCACAAGGTGGCGGAGGCACGGATCAGGATCGATTCCACCCGGCTGATGGTCCTGCACGCGGCACACAAGATGGACACCGTCGGCAACAAGGCGGCACGCAAGGAAATCGCCATGATCAAGGTCATGGCTACCCGCATGGCCACCGACATCATCGACGAGGCGATCCAGGTGCATGGCGGAGGTGGCGTCAGCCAGGAATTCCGACTGGCGAAATCCTACGGACATGCCCGTGTGCTGCGGATCGCCGACGGCCCCGACGAGGTGCATCTCGAGGCAATCGCAAAGCAGGAGTTCCGCCGCAACGCCTGAACACCGGCGCGCCTTCGGGTCCGGGCGCCTGTTCGAGGCCACGCCGTGGGCGATTTCATGGCGCGGGACGGACAGCAGCGGCGCCCCTGTGCCCGACGACTGCCTGGCGCACGACCTGTACATCGGCAGCATCGGCGCTGACCCCGTCGCGGGCGGGCACGGTGACGACGCGCTCAAGGGCGACGGCGCCTGCCGGACGAACCGGGACAACCCGGCGCGCGACGACCGGTCGCGAAGCTGCAGCGGCGAGGACGACCGCGACACCATCGACGGCGGGTATGGCGACGCGCCCATCAACGACAATGCCGGCCTCGACTCCCTCGACGGGGGCCAGGAACGCCGCCATGCACCGTCTTCGGCAGGTATCGTGCTCGTCCGGGCGGTGCCCCGGCGGTGATTCGGGGGTGCGGAGGCCCGTGCCGGCGACATGGTGCGAGAACCGTTGGTCGCCCGGCCCGGTCCCGGAAACAAGCGCTGCGCACCTCCAGGACTGCCGGTGACGCCCCTGATCACGCAGCCTGCCGGTCTGGCAACCGGGTGTGAACTGAACCGGGCCGGGTAGCATTTGGCAAGACCAACACGAAATGGGTACTCTGTGATGCTCCGGGACCGGAACCGTTGCGCAGGGATACAGGCGGGGCCGGAGGAAGCGGCCCGGGGTTCACCGCATGAAATGAAGACGTCCGAATTCCTGAAGAACGTTCGCAGACCGTGTCGCCCCAGCAGGGAGGAGAGTGGTGATGAGATCGGTACTGGCTTCGCTAGCCGTTTTCGCCGCGTTGACCGTGACCGCAGCCCATGCCGGTTCCCTCGCGCCCCAGCCGCGTGTCGTCGCCACCTACGAACGCGACTTCCTGGGGCGTTCCGGTGCCCAGACGCTCGAGGAACTGCTGGACACCGGCATCTCCCGCTACTTCCTCACTGGCGGGCAACCGGTGCTCGTCCTGCTCAACGGCAGACCCTATTCGACAACTGCTTTCGATCTGGAAGCCCTGCCCATTTCGGCCATCGAGCGCATCGAGGTCATCAGTGGTGAAAGCCTGGGCACCCTTGGCGGCAGCGCGGTTCGCGGTGCGATCAACGTCGTGCTGCGGAACAGTCTGAACGGTTTCGAAACCCGGGCGCTCGCACGGATGCCGACCCAGGATGGTGGTGACGGCTCGCAGGGCAGCGTCCTCTGGGGCGGGGCGGTCGGGGAGGGACACCTGACGCTTGGCGTGGACAGCCTGTATCGCGAGCAGATCACCGCGCGCAGCCGCGAGTACAGCAGCTCCGCCTGGCAGTCAGGCGGCTCGTTCAGCCAGGCACAGAACATCAGCCTCGGCGGCAACACCGTCTACGTGGTCCAGCTGGACGAGGAGGGAGAGTTTGCCGGGCTGCGGTCGGCCGCCCTTGGCGAGTGCGACCCGGCGAACGGTTACACCGGGCCGCTCACCAATCCACCGGGCATCCGCAACGGCGACCAGGGCTGTGGTTTCGCCTACGGGGACATCATGTGGAACAGCTCAAGGTTCAGGCAGCACAGTGCGTTCCTGGACCTGGAGCACCCGCTCGACGAAGACGCCAGCCTCCACGTGGACGGAATTTTCGTCAAGAGCGATGACGTGTTCCGGTACGCGCCGTCGGTGGGTTCCTTTGCCTTTGTCCCGGACCAGGACCTGCTTGACGCCATCAACGAATCAGCCGGCTCGACGATCGCGGACGACAATGACCTGTTCGCCGTGGGACACCGCTTCGTCGGGCATGGGAACCGGGACTGGAAATCGGACTTCGACGAGTTCGATGTCGCGGCGACTGTCGAGGGTCGGGTGACCGATGATCTCGGCTACGAGGTCAGGGTCAGCGCCTACGAGTGGAATGTCGCCTATGACGGCAACACCTTCGTGCATACCGCGACGATCCAGTCGGAAATCCTGTCGGGCAACTACGACCTGGAGGATCCGTTCTCGACCGACCCCGCGCACCTTGAGGCCATCAGGAACAGCAGCGTGCGGGAGAACGACAGGGCGGGAGCCAGCAGTCAGAACGTCCGGATGGCGCTGGAAGGTTCCGGGTTCGGGATCGGCGACCGTGACGCGGCATGGACCACGGGGGTCGAACTCGAAAGAGTGAAGGCGCATCGAAAACTGCAGTTCCACGGCAACGACGGAATGATCTACGGCGTCGACGAGGTGCTCGGATCCGGAGGGGTCAGTTACGCCGGCGAACGCGAAGGTGCCGCGGCCTTCGCGGAGCTGTCACTGCCGCTGACCGCGGACCTTGACATCAGGGCCGGCGCGCGCGGGGCCGAGTACGACGATATCGGCAGCATGCGCTCCTGGCGCGTCGGAGCGGAGTACCGGTTGACCGACCTGGTCACGCTTCGCAGCTCCTGGAGCACGGGACAGAGGGCGCCCTCGATGCTGTATCTCCACGCCACCGAATCGCAGGATCATCCCTATGTCGACTGCGACCCGGGGCCTGGAGCTCCGCCCCGCTCCTGCGCCGACGTCAACCCCCGGCAGGTGACGCGTGTGACCCAAGGCAACCCGGATCTCGATCCCTCGGATGCCGACAGGTTCGCCGTCGGTGCGGAGGCCCGCAGGGGTCCGCTTTTCGTGGGCATGGAACTGTACCGGCTTTCCCGGTCCGGACTGCCGGGGCAGAACAGGGCCGGCTGGGCCATGCTGAACCTGCCCGAGTGCGCGCTCGGCAACACGACCGACTGCATCGAGCGCACTGGTGCGGACATCACCATCCACGACAGCTACCAAAACGTCGTCGACACCGAGCTTACCGGCGGCAATCTCCGGTTCGGCTGGGGTGCGCTCACGGATTGGGGACTGGTCGGCGTGCGCGGGGTATGGCGGCACGTCACCGACGCCACGGCCGACATCGCGGGCACGGAGCGGGATCTGGCCATTCCCAGGAACGCCGCCCGTGTCGGTATTCTGGCAAGGCGCGGCGAGGTCACCGCCACGTGGGCGGTCAGTTATCGTGCCGGCTACAGGACGGGTTCGGGACAGTTCAAGTCCTGGCTCGGGCACGACGTGACGCTGGACTGGACGGACCCCCTGCTGCAGGGCGCGCGGCTTTCCGCGGGGATATTCAACGTGACCGACGCCGGACTCTCGGTGAATACCGCCAATCCCAGCAGCGTGGACGGACCTACGGAAGCCGACTGGGGACGCACGTTCTTCGTCACCCTCAACGTGCAGTTCTGACACCGCACCGCAAGAGTGGTCCGGTACGCGCCGTTGCCGGTTGCGCCGGGAGTTTTCCCGGCCGGCCAACGCCACCCGCCCCGGTGAACGCGGCAAACCGGTTCCGGCCGGCCTGCGTCCGGGACCTGACCGGACGACAGCCATCCCGGAGCAACGGCAGGGCGCGGCGGTATCGCCCGACCCGCGCCCGGAACGCTCCGCGTCGCCTGTATCACGCACGACCTCCCGTCAGGTTGCGATGACGCGACGCATGGCCGATCTGCATGTGGTCGGCCGGAACCGGCGCGCGGCGCCGTTCAATCGATGGAACGGGCGATTTCCCAGCCGACCCGGGCCAGGCGCGGCGCCTTGGCACCCACCTCGACGGCGTTGTCGGAACTGGCATTGCCCTGAAGACCGCGGGCATAGACGCCCTGGCAGATCGAGGCGAGCCGAAAACACGAGAACGCGAGGAAGAAACTGAAACTGTCGATAACGCCGCGCCCGGTCCGTCGGGCATAGGCCTGCACGTAGGCTTCCATCGCCGGAATGCCCTCGGCCGCCAGATCCAGTCCGACCAGCCCGTTCAGTGACGTACCGTCGTGGGGCAGGACCCAGGGCATCACGTTGTAGGCGAGGTCCGACAGCGGATGGCCCAGCGTCGACAGCTCCCAGTCGAGCACCGCGATCACCCGCGGCTCGACGGGATGGAGCATCAGGTTGCCCATCCGGAAGTCACCGTGAACGATCGAGGTTTCGTCATGGTCGGGAACATGGGCCGGCAGCCAGGTCATGAGCGCGTCCATGTCCGGCATCGGATCGGTCTTCGCCGCCTCGAACTGGCGGGTCCAGCGATCGATCTGGCGCTGGACGTAGGCGCCGGTCCTGCCGAAGTCTCCCAGTCCCACCGCCGCCAGGTCCACCTGGTGGAGGGCAGCCAGCACCTGGTTCATGGAGTCGTAGACCGCCGCCCGCTCGTCGGGCGTGAAACTTCCGGGCAGCGACGTGTCGTCGACGACACGGCCGTCGAGATGGTCCATCAGGAAGAACGGTGTGCCGATGATCGCGGCGTCCTCGCACAGGTGTTGCATGACCGGCACCGGCACCGCGGTACCGGCCAGTGCCTTCATCACCCGGTACTCGCGCTCGACGAGATGCGCGGATGGAAGAAGCCTGCCCGGCGGCTTCTTGCGCAGCACATAACGGTGCGGGCCGGCGGTGATCTCGAAGGTCGGGTTGGACTGTCCTCCCTGGTACTGGCGGACCGAGACTGCGGCACCGAATCCCGGCACGCCCTGGCTGTCCAGGTAACGTGCAAGTGCTGGCTCGTCGAACCTGTGGGTGCTGCTGACCGGTCCCGGGGTTGCCATGTCGTCCTCCTCAGGACGGATCGGTGATCATGCGCCCGCCGTCGATGGTGATCGTCTGTCCGGTCAGGTAGCGCCCGGCGGGACCGGCCATGGCGGCCGCAAGCATGCCGATGTCGTCCGGATCCCCGAGGCGTCCCAGCGGAGTGATGCGCTCCACCGCGGCCGTCTTCTTCGGGTCTTCCCACAGTTCGCGGGCGAAGTCGGTGCGGATCAGTCCGGGAGCAATCGCATTGACCCGGATGTTGTGCGGACCCCATTCCACCGCGAGGTTGCGCACCAGTTGCTGTTCTGCGGCCTTCGACAGGGCATACAGCCCGAGATTGCGGCTGCCCTTGAAGCCGCCGATGCTCGAGATCACGATCACAACGCCATCGCGCCGTTCAGCCATTTCCGGGCAGACCATGTTGGCGATCCAGAACACGCTCTTCACGTTGGTGTCCATGATCTTCTCGTACGCCCGGTCATCGGCGTCGCGCATCGGGCCGTAGACCGGGTTGGTCGCCGCGTTGCAGACCAGGATGTCGATCTGCCCCCAGGTTTCGCGGGTGTGCGCCACCAGGTGCTCGAGCGCGTCCTTGCTGCCGATGTGACACGGAATCGCAACGGCCTCCTGCCCCTTGTTGCGAATGCCGGCGGCAACCCGGTCGCACATGTCGGCCTTGCGGCTCGAGATCACGACCCGTGCCCCGAGAGCCGCCATGCACTCCGCAATCGACCGGCCGATCCCCTTTGTGGACCCGGTGACCACCGCGACCTTGCCGTGCAGTTCGAACATGTTCCGGGCCTCCCGTTCAGGTCGCGGTCAGGCCGCCGTCAACCACGATCTCGGCGCCGTTGACGAATGCCGCGTCATCGCTTGCAAGATACAGGATCGCACCGGCGACATCGTCCGGGTCTCCGAGCCGTCCCGCGGGTGATGCGCCCTCGAGTCGCTGGCGATACCGCTCCGGGTCGCGATGTCCGTCGACCATTCTGGCGACCATCGGCGTGTCGGTATAGGACGGGTGGACCGAATTGCACCGGATGCCGTAGCCCTGGCGCGCGCAGTGCAGGGCCACCGACTTGGTCAGCAGCCGGACCGCCCCCTTCGACGAACAGTAGGCAGCAAGCTGCGGGGCGCCGATGATACCGGCAACGCTCGAGACGTTGATGATCGATCCGCCGGTCTGCTTCATCAGCCCCATCGCGTGCTTGCAGCCGAGAAACGGTCCCTCGGCGTTGACGGCATGAACCGCCCGCCATTCCTCGAGCGTGGCCTCCTCGATCGAGCCGGCGGTCCCGACACCCGCGTTGTTGACCAGGATATCGAGCCGGCCGTGGCGTTCACGCACGGTGTCGATCACCCGCTGCCAGCTCTCCTCGCCGGTCACATCGTGGTACAGGAACCCGGAGTCGTGACCTGCCTCGCGCAGGGTCCGGGCCGCCGCCTCGCCGGCCTCGGACGCGATGTCGGTGAGCACGACCAGGGCGCCCCGGGCTGCGAACAGGCGGCTTGTTGCGAGACCGATGCCGGAAGCGGCACCGGTCACCAGCGCGACCCTGCCTGCGAAGCGACTGGACATGGCTGCGGACATCTCCGGATGATTGGACATCAGGCTTATAGGCCGCGCCGGCAGCACTGTCGAGAAACCGGCTGCAGGCACGTTGTCGGCCGACCACCCAGCGGGTATCTGTCACCGCGCTTCCGCTTTCCGACAAGGATCCATGCCATGCACACCTGTTCGTCGCCCGTCGCCCGACCACCTCTGCGCCGCCGCGTTCCCGCAGGCGTTCCGCACGGAGAGAGTCGATGAGCACGACCCGACTCGGCCGCGTCCTTGTCACCAACGATGACGGCATCGACGCGCCCGGAATTGCCATCGCCGAGACCATTGCCGCCGCTGTCGCGGACGAGGTCTGGACCGTGGCGCCGGCCGGTGACTACAGCGGCGGGTCGCGGCAACTCAATCTTCATCGCCCGCTGCGCCTGACACCGGCGGGCGACCGACGCTTCGGGCTCGACGGCTCACCGGCCGATTGCGTCTTCGTCGCCCTGGGCTCGATACTCGCCGACACGCCTCCCGACCTGGTGATTTCCGGGGTGAATGCCGGGGTCAACATCGGTGGTGACGTCGGATTTAGCGGCACCGTCGGCGCGGCGATGAGCGCACGCATACTGGGAGTTCCGGCCATTGCGCTCAGCCAGGCCTGGAAGGGATCGCGTCACGACATCCCGTGGCAGACGTCCCGGGCATGGCTGCCGGAGGTGGTTCGCCGGCTGATCGCGACCGACGCCTGGCCGTGGCCGTTCGTCCCGAACGTGAACGTGCCGGCCATCGGACCCGAAGCGGTGACCGGCATCGAGGTGACTCGCCAGGGGCGTTCCGCCACCGTGGTCCCGTTCGTGGAGCGCCGGGTCGACCTGAGAGGCCAGGACTACTACTGGATCTACATGCAAAAGCAGAACGACACGCCGGAAGCGGATGAGGACATTGCGGCGCTGCGGCGCAATGCGGTCTCGATCACGCCGCTCGGGTACGATGTGACCGACAGCGCGGGGCTCGATGCCCTGGCCGGCGTGTCCGTCGACCGTCAACACTGATCCGCTTGGCGCGCGCCGGTGGACGCTATACTCCCGGCGCCAGATCCCGGGCAGAAGGAGGGGACCATGCTTGCCGGTCGAATGATGGACATGCCGATGATGATCTCGAGCATCCTCGAATACGCCGCGGATGCGCGCAGGGACTACGAGATCGTCTCGAGGCGAACCGAGGGAGATGTGCATCGCTACACCTACGCCGACGCCGCGCGACGAACCGCCCGGCTTGCGCACGCGTTGCGCCGCCTGGGCATCGGCTACGGCGACCGGGTCGCAACCATGGCCTGGAACGGCTATCGGCACTTCGAGCTCTACTATGCGATATCGGGTATCGGCGCCGTCTGCCACACGCTGAACCCGCGCCTGCACCCGGGCCAGCTCGCCTACGTGATCAACCACGCCCGGGATCGGCTGCTGTTCCTCGACGTCACTTTCCTGCCGCTGCTCGCGGCGTTGCGCGAGCACCTGCCGCGCGACCTGCGGGTGATTGTCCTGTGCGACCCGGGGGCAATGCCCGAGGCGGCCCCGCCCGGTGCGCTGTGCTACGAGGAACTCATCGGTGTCGAGGCGGACACCATCGACTGGCCCCGGTTCGACGAGAGGGCCGCCTCGAGTCTCTGCTATACCTCCGGGACCACCGGCAATCCCAAGGGCGTCCTCTATTCCCACCGGTCGACCTTCCTGCACACGCTGGGAATGCTGACCCTGGTGCCCGGCACCGGACTCGGGGACAACGCCGCGCTGCTGCCTGTCGTTCCGCTGTTTCATGCCAACGCCTGGGGACTGCCGTACATCGCACCGCTGCTCGGAGCCAACCTGGTGTTTCCGGGGCCCCGGCTCGACGGTGAGAGCGTGTTCGACCTGATGGACGCGGAGAAGGTGCGCTCGGCCTGGGGCGTGCCCACGGTCTGGCTCGGCATGCTGGCGGAAATGCGCCGGCGGGGACGAAAGCCCGACGGGTTCGAGTACGTGCTCTCGGGTGGTTCCGCGGTTTCGCACGCCATGATCGAGGAGTTCGAGCGCAAGTACTCGGTCTCCGTGATCCACGGCTGGGGGATGACCGAGATGAGCCCGGTCGGCACCACTTCGAGCGTGCAGCTGCGCTCGGAGACGGGGCTCGAACTCGACGACAGGATCGAGCGCAAGACCCGGCAGGGCCGGAGGATGTTCACGGTCGAGATGCGGATCGTCGACGAGACGGGCTCCGCCCTGGCGCACGACGGCGTCGCCTTCGGGGAACTGCAGGTCCGGGGACACGGAGTGGTCGATGGCTACCACAGCGACGAGGAGGCGAGCGCACAGGCGATGTCGGCGGACGGCTGGCTGCGCACCGGCGACGTAGCCCGCATCGATCAGGACGGAACGCTCACGCTCGTCGACAGGACCAAGGACGTCATCAAGTCCGGCGGCGAGTGGATCAGTTCGATTGACCTGGAAAACGCGGCTCTCGGCCACCCGGCCATCGCCGAGTGTGCCGTCATCGCCATGCCGCACCCGAAGTGGGACGAACGCCCGTTCCTGATCGTGCGGCTGGAGGAGGGCCGGAACGTCACGCTCGCGGACATTCACGCGTTCCTGTCGGACAAGGTCGCCAGGTGGTGGCTGCCGGACGATGTCGCATTCGTCGACGAACTGCCGCACACCGCCACCGGCAAGCTGTCGAAACTGGCCCTGCGCCAGCAGTTCGCCGACCATGTGCTCCCGACTGCACGGTCGGATTGAGTTTGTGGGAGTGCGGGCGTATATCGGGACCCTGCCCGGCCGCAGCGAGGGACGCACGGACGACTCATGGTCGACTTTGTTGCAACGCGCCGCACCATGGTGGCGAACCAGATCCGGACCAACAGGGTCACCGATCCGGCGATCCTCGAGGCGTTCGAGGCGGTCCCGCGGGAGCGCTTCGTATCCGATAGACTGCGTGCAATCGCCTATGCGGACAAGGATCTCGATCTCGGCAACGGACGGTTTCTGATCGAGCCCATGGTGCTGGCCCGGCTGCTGCAGACTGCGCTGCCGCAGCCGGACGACGCGGCGCTCGACATCGCCTGCGGACCCGCCTACACCACCGCGATCCTCTCGCAGCTGGTCTCCAGCGTGGTGGCAGTCGAGGAGGACCCCGACCTCGCAACGGCGGGGAACGCCCATCTGGCCGCCCTGGAGATGGACAACGCCGCCGTCATCACCGGTCCGGCCGCCGGGGGGTGCAGCAGTCAGCAGCCGTTCAGCCTGATCCTCCTTGCCGGCGGCGTGGGATTCGTGCCGGAAATACTGCTCGACCAGCTGTCGGAAGGTGGCCGGCTTGTCACTGTGCTCTACGAGAATCAGGATCGGGTCGGGCGGGCTGTAATCTTCGAAAAGATCGGCGGTACCATCGGCCGGCGGACGGTGTTTGACGCAATGACCCCGTTGCTTCCGGGGTTCGCGCGAGGGCCCGGTTTTGTGTTCTAGGGCCGGTTCGTGCCATCGTGGCAGGTCGGTGGCAGTCAACCGCGCGTACCGTGCAGCGGTGGGCCGCGGACAGGTGCCCGCTTGCCGGGCGGAATCGGGGAAGTAGCGACATGAACGGCAGCATCAGGCGTAACGCGCGGTTCTGCATGGTGATCGGCCTTGTCACCGGCTGCATGGCGCTTGCCGGAGCTCCGGGCGCCCAGACCTTCGAAGAAGCGCTGGTCATGGCCTATGAGGGCAACCCCGACCTTCAGGCGGCCCGTGCCGTCCTGCGGGCAACCAACGAGCGCATTGCCCAGGCCGATGGCGCCTGGCGGCCGACCGTCTCCTCGCTGTTCCAGGCCGGGGCCACCTACACGCATGGCGAAAACAGGGCAACCGGTCTGAAGACCCGTTCCTATCCGCTCCTCGGCCAGCTCAGGGTCGAACAGACAATCTTTGACGGCGGACGCAGGGCGGCTCGCGAGCGCGTGGCCATGAACGAGATCCAGGCCGAGCGGGCCCGGCTCGGCGCCGCCGAACAGCAGGTGCTGCTCGACGCGTCTGCGGCCTATGTCAACGTTCTGCGTGATGAATCGGTTCTGGCGCTGCGGATCAACAACCTGGAGCGGCTGGAAAAGCAGCTGCAGGCAACGCGGGACCGGTTTGCCGTCGGCGAGGTAACCCGTACCGACGTGGCCCAGGCCGAATCCCGCGTCGCGCGCGCACAGGCCGACAGGACCAGGGCGGAGGGTGACCTCGTGTCATCGCACATGGTGTTCGAACGGGTCATGGGCGAACTTCCCGCAACCCTGACCCAGCCCGATCTGCCGGCCTCCTGGATACCCGCAAACCAGGAGGAAGCGGTCGCGACGGCACTGGAGGGAAACTTTTCCCTGATCACGACCAAGTTCCAGGCACGCGCCGCGAATGAGCGGGTTGCCGACGTCGAGGCGGAACTGCTGCCCGCAGCCGGGATTTCCGCCTCGGCCCAGCGGGCACAGAATACCAACGGCACCAGTGACAACAGCTACAATACCGCCGCGGTGCAACTTGACCTGCGGGTCCCGATCTACCGTGGCGGCGTCGTGTTCTCGCAGGTGCGAGCGGCGAAGGAGGAAGCCAACCGGCGCCGCATCATCGTCGAGTCATACCGGCGATCGGCGATCGAGGGAGCGGCACGAGCCTACGAGAACCTGACAACATCGCTCGCGCGCACGAAGTCGCTGGTCAAGGAGGAGGAGTCGGCTCGAATCGCGCTCGAAGGAGTGGAGCAGGAGGCAACGGTCGGGGCCCGGACGGTGCTGGACGTGCTGGATGCGGAGCAGGCGCTCCTCGATGCCCAGGTCAGACGCGTTCAGTCGGAGCGTGACGCCTTCATCGCGGCACTGCAACTGCAGTTCGCCATGGGACGGCTGACCGCCCAGGCGCTCGACCTTCCGGTGACACTGTACGACGTGGACCGGCACTTCCTCGAAGTCCGCGGCCGGTACATCGGCACCGGCCTGTCTCCTGACTGAGCCCGCCGGCGCTCGCCGGGACGACCGGCATGACGAGTGACTGAGGGAATGAACGAGCGCGATACAGAACAGTCCATGGAGGACATCCTGGCGTCTATCCGCCGCATCATCGGCAAGACCGGGGATGCCCAGAGTGCGGTTGAACCAGAGCGGGATGCCTGGACCCGGGCACCGTTGCCGGTTCCCGAAATCACCGGCCGACCGGACACCGGACCGGCGGCGGCACCGGCAGCGCCCGGGAAGCCCGCGGTCCCATCGCCGGCAGCCGACCCGGGTTCGCGACCCGGACCGGCCCTGACGCCCGGCTCGGGTGCACTGCCGACGGACGCAGAAGCATCACTGTCTGCCACCGAGGAGCAGGCCAGGGACGGCAAGCCCCGTACGCACCCGGGACTGATTTCGGAGGAGCGGGCCCAGGCCGCCGCGCAGATGTTCTCGGAACTGGGCGCAACCCTGGCGGCGCACCAGAACGAGCCTGTTTCCGGGGACCCGGGCATCACCGTGGAGCAGCTGGTCCGGGAGATGCTGCGTCCGACGCTCAAGGCCTGGCTGGACGAGCATCTCCCGGTCCTGGTCGAACGTCTGGTCCGCGAGGAAATCAGCCGGTTGTCCGGCCGATAGGCCCGTCAGCCGGCCGGCGGTTCAGCACACACCCGCGCGAAGGTAGCCATGCTAGAGAAGACCTACGACCCGACTGCGCTCGAGGCCCGGCACTACAGCCGCTGGGAGCAAGCCGGAGCGTTCGAGGCACATGTCGACTCCAGCATGGCGCCGTATACGATCATGATGCCGCCGCCGAACGTGACCGGCAGCCTGCACATGGGTCACGCGCTCACCTTCACCCTGCAGGACATCTTGATCCGCTATCACCGCAAGGCCGGCCGGGATGCGTTGTGGCAGCCCGGCATGGACCATGCCGGGATCGCGACCCAGATGGTGGTCGAACGCCAACTGTCCGAGCAGGGTGTTGACCGGCGCGAGCTCGGGCGCGACCGCTTCATCGACACGGTCTGGGAATGGAAGGCGGAGTCCGGCGGCATGATCATGCGCCAGCTTCGCTCGCTCGGGGCGACCGCCGACTGGCGCCGGGAACGGTTTACCATGGACGAGGGCCTGTCCGCCGCCGTCACGCGGGTCTTTGTCGATCTGCATCGCCAGGGCCTGATCTACCGGGACAAGCGTCTGGTCAACTGGGACCCGGTGCTGCTTACGGCAATTTCGGACCTGGAGGTGCAGCAGGTCGAGGTCCAGGGCTCGTTGTGGCACTTCCGCTACCCCATCGAGGGCGAGCCGGACCGGTTCATCACCGTCGCAACCACCAGGCCCGAGACCATGCTCGGAGACACGGGTGTCGCGGTTCATCCCGACGACCCGCGTTACCGCGACCTGGTCGGGCGCAACGCCGTCCTGCCGCTGGTGGGACGGGTGATACCAATCATCGCCGACGAGTATTCCGACATGGAGAAGGGGACCGGAGCGGTCAAGATGACCCCGGCCCACGACTTCAACGACTTCGAGGTCGGCCGCCGCCACGGGCTCGAACTGGTCAACATTTTCGACCGGCACGCATGTCTCAACGACGCCGTGCCCGAGCCATACCGCGGTCTTGACCGCTACGAGGCCCGTGAGCAGGTGATCAGCGACATGGAGGCTCTGGGCCTGCTTGAGAAGGCGGAGTCCACCGTTCATGCGGTTCCGCACGGCGACCGGTCCGGTGCGCCGCTGGAGCCTTGGCTCACCGACCAGTGGTACTGCGATGCCGCCACCCTGGCGCGTCCGGCCATCGAGGCGGTCGAAGACGGGCGCACCCGGTTCGTGCCGAAGAACTGGGAGAACACCTACTTCGAGTGGATGCGCAACATCCAGCCGTGGTGCATTTCGCGCCAGCTGTGGTGGGGACATCAGATTCCGGCCTGGTACGGTCCGGACGGCACCGTGTTCGTGGAACAGACAGAGCAGGAGGCCCGTGCCGCGGCCCGGGCCCACTATGGCGAGGACCGGGATCTGGTCCGTGACGAGGATGTCCTTGACACCTGGTTCTCTTCGGCACTGTGGCCGTTCTCCACCCTGGGCTGGCCGGAACGCACGGGGGAGCTGGGGCGCTACTACCCGGGCGACGTCCTGGTCACCGGGTTCGACATCATCTTCTTCTGGGTTGCGCGGATGATGATGATGGGCATGCATTTCATGAACGAGGTGCCGTTCCACACCGTCTATATCCACGCACTGGTGCGCGACCAGCACGGACAGAAGATGTCGAAGTCCAAGGGCAATGTGATGGACCCCCTGGACCTGGTTGCCAGCTACGGCACCGACGCACTCCGTTTCACCCTGGCGGCCATGGCGGCCCAGGGCCGCGACATCAAGCTGGCCGAAGGCCGGATCCAGGGCTATCGCAACTTTGCCACCAAGCTGTGGAACGCGACCCGGTACGCCATGATGAACGGCTGTGCTCCGGTCGACAACTGGGATCCCGCCGGGTGTAGCCACACGGTCAACCGCTGGATAGTGGGCGAGACCGCCCGGGTTTCGCGCGAGGTCGCCGGCGCCATCGAGTCCTACCGGTTCAACGAGGCGGCCGGTTCGGTCTACCGGTTCTGCTGGAACATCTTCTGCGACTGGTATCTCGAGTTCACCAAACCGCTGCTGGCCGGCGAGAACGAGGAGGTGGCAGCCGAGACCCGTGCGACGAGTGCCTGGGTGCTTCAGCAGATGCTGAACGTGCTCAATCCGCTGATGCCGTACCTGACCGAGGAACTGTGGGAACGGCTCGGAGGGAAGGCGGCGCTCATCACCAACCCGTGGCCGGACCTCGACCGGTTCACCGGCGATGCCGGGGTTGCACACGAGATGGACTGGGTGATTCGCCTGATCACGGAAGTGCGCTCCATCCGTTCGGAAATGAACGTGCCGCCCCGCGCCGAGGTCGACCTGTTTCTCGAAGGCGCCTCGGCGGACACGCTCGCCCGTCTCGATACCCACCGAACCATGATCATGCGCCTCGCACGGCTCGCATCCATCAGCCCGCTCACCGGCCAGGTTCCGCACGGCGCGGCACAGAGCCTGCTCGACGAGGCAACGTTGGTCTTGCCGCTTGCCGACATCATTGATCTCGACCAGGAACGAACCCGGCTCTCCAGGGATCTTGCCAAGGCGCGAAGCGGCATTGCCGGGCTGAGACGCAAGCTTGCCAACCCGGCGTTCCGGGACCGGGCGCCGCGCGAGGTTCTGGACACCAACCGGCAGCGCCTGGCCGCCGAACGCCAGAAGCGCGAGCAGCTGAAGGAGGCCCTGCGCAGGCTCGGCGCCGCGTAGCGGCTCCCGTCAGGCCGCGGCGCGTGCCTGGCGGTCCTCCCTGATCATGTCGGCGCCCTTTTCCGCCGCCATGATCACAGGCGCGTTGATGTTGCCCGACGGCATGGTCGGAAAGATCGAGGCGTCGACGACGCGCAGACCCTCGAGACCATGGACCCTGAGCCTGTTGTCGACCACCGCCATCGGGTCATGACCCATCTTGCAGGTTCCCATCGGGTGGTAGGTCGTCGCGCCGGTCTCGCGCGCAAATGCCAGCAAGTCGGCATCGCTGACGCAGTCCGCTCCCGGGTTCATTTCGTGGTCGATGTAGCGTCCGAGCGCCCTGGTCTGGCCGAGCGCCCGGCACACGTGCAGGCCCGAAACCAGGGTCTGCTGGTCGAGTTCCACCGTCAGGAAGTTCGGACGGATCTTCGGCGCCGCGAACGGGTCCGGGCCGCCGAGATGAATTGAGCCGACACTCTCGGGACGGCACTGGTAGACCGCAAGCGTCATGCCGGGCTCGCGCTCGAGCACCCGATCCCGGATCGAGCCGAAGCTGGCGTGCGCAAAGAAGAACTGGATGTCTGGTGTCTCCAGTTCCGGCCGGGTTCGGACGAACCCGTGTCCGATACCGGCCGTCCAGGTCAGCGCGCCGCGTCGGGTGAGAACGTACTTCGCGACCTCGCCGACCAGCCGCAGCCCGCGGGTCTGCTCGTTCAGGGTGATCGGCCGGTTCACCCGCCAGTTCATCCTCGCGGCATAGTGGTCGCGGTAGTTCTCGCCAACGCCGGACAGCGCGTGACGGACCTCGATTCCGTGTTCGCGCAGCAGTTCCGGCTGACCGATGCCGGACAGTTCGAGGATCTGCGGCGACTGCACCGCACCGGCGCACAGGACGACCTCGAGGTTCGCGGTCTCGGTACGGGACTGGCCATTCTGCGACCAGGTCACACCGGTGACCCGCGTTCCCTCCATTTCGATCCGGGTGACATGGGCATTCGGCTCGATCCGCAGGTTCTGCCTGCCGCGCACCGGGTCCAGGAAGGCCCGGGCGGTGCTCTCGCGCCGGCCGTTGCGCTGGGTTATCTGGTAGTAGCCGAATCCGTCCTGACTGGCGCCGTTGTAGTCGGGGTTGCGTGGATAGCCGAGTTCCTCTCCGGCCTCGATGAAGGCATCAACGATCTCGTGGTGCTCGTACATGTCGGCCACGTTCATCGGCCCGCCGTCCCCGCGGTACTCGTCGCCGCCGCGTTCGAAGGATTCCGCCTTGCGGAAATACGGAAGGACGTCGGTGTACGACCAGCCGCGGTTTCCGAGCTGGGCCCAGACATCGTAGTCGAAGGCCTGGCCGCGGACGTAGAGCATGCCGTTGATCGAACTCGATCCCCCCAGCACCCGTCCGCGCGGGATCGGAATGGTTCGCCCCGCCAGCGCCTCGTCCGGTTCGGTCTCGAAACACCAGTTGACCTGCCGGTTGTTGAGCGTTCGGGTAAACCCGACCGGGATATGGATCCACGGGTTGCTGTCCTTGCCTCCGGCCTCGAGCAGCAGCACGCTGGTCCCCGGATCCTCGCTCAGGCGGTTCGCCATCACGCACCCGGCGGACCCTGCCCCGATGATGATGTAATCGTATGCCATCGCCTTTCCGTCCCTCCCGCTGTCGCTGTCAAGGCCAGCGCACAAGACTGCCCGCAAAACGCTGGCAATGGAATTGCGCTTTGCAGGTTTCGCGCTGTCATCAGGCCCGGGATGGTTGTTCCGGCGCACGAGCCACCGTGCGAACACGGGTGACACCGCAGGCGCAAGCCGATAGGGATGGACACTGCAGGAGCATCAGGACCGCTGGAGGAGGAGCGCATGGCGTCCGGCACACGACTTGAGGGCAAGATCGCGATCGTAACCGGTGGTGCCTCGGGCATCGGCGCGGAAACCGCGCGCTGCTTTGCCGCCGAGGGAGCCAGGGTCGTGGTCGCCGACGTCCAGGACGAGCTCGGCGAAGAGGTCGTCGCCGGAATCGCCGCGACCGGCGGCGAAGCGGTCTGGAAGCGTCTCGACGTGGTCGATCGCGAGGCCTGGGAGGAGGTGGTCGCGGATACCATCTCGCTGTGGGGCGGGCTGCACGTGCTCGGCAATATAGCCGGCGTGTCCGGCCGCGACCCGACGATGACGCTGCAGACCACGATCACGCCGGGGCCGACCATCGAAGACACCACGCCCGAGATCTGGGAACGGGTGATGTCGGTCAACGTGACCGGGGTCTACCTGGGGACCAGGGCCGCGATACCGCCGATGCGCAGTTCCGGCGGCGGGTCGATCATCAACATCTCGTCGATCTGTGGTCTGGTCGGCAGTTTCGGCAACGCCGCCTACCACGCTTCCAAGGGAGCTGTACGGATCTTCACCAAGGCAACGGCGGTTCAGCATGCAGTCGACGGCATCCGGGCGAATTCCATCCACCCGGGTTTCGTCGACACGCCGATGACGCGACCGGGCCATTCGAACAACGAGGTCGCCCGGGTCCGGCTCGCCGCCACACCGCTCGGTCGATTCGGAACGCCGCGTGACATTGCGCTCGGCTGCCTGTATCTCGCGGGCGACGAATCCTCCTGGGTCACCGGCAGCGAACTGGTGATCGACGGCGGCGTGACAGCGCAGTAGGCCTGTCGCCCCTTACACGACAGGAGTCGGAGAATGATCAGCAAGTTTACCACCGTCTATGCCGGTCACGTCGACCTGCCGGATATCGGCCAGCACACGACGCCGGCGAACGAACGTCGCTACGACAACGACCACCTGGCCAGCGTCTTCGCCAAGACCGAGAACATCGCGAAGACCATGGACGCCTGCGGCTACGAAATGCTGTGGCTGGCCGAGCACCATTTCCAGCACGAGGGCTACGAGGTCATTCCGAACATCCTGATGATGGCGGTCCATCTCGCGCATGTCACACCCAGGCTCAGAATCGGCTGCGGCTTCAACATCACCCCGATGTGGCATCCGCTGCGTCTGGCAGAGGACTTTGCCACCGCCGACGTGCTCACCGGCGGGCGGACCGTCTTCGGGGTCGGCCGCGGCTACCACACCCGCGAGGTCGAGACCTTCGGCGCCCCGATGCAGGACCAGACCGCCAACCGGGACCTGTTCGAGGAACAGGTCGAGATCATGTTCAAGGCCTTCAATCAGGAGTCCTTCTCGCACCGGGGCCAGAACTACACCCTGCCGCCACGGGTCCCCTACCGCGGCTACGAGCTTGAGGAAATCACCCTGGTGCCGCGGCCGGTCAACCTGCCGGTGGAGTGCTGGCAACCGGTAGTCAGCGCCAATCCGCGCGGACTCGACTTCATGATCCGTCACGGCATCAATGGTGCGGTCGGCGGGGGTGCCGCGACCATGTCGGACGGTCCGATCCAGGCCTACCGGGATGCCGCCGCCCGCGCCGGCCAGGAACTGGCACTGGGCGAGAACCTGACAGTGGGCATCTTCTGCCACCTCGCCGACACGCCGGAACAGGCGCTCGAGGAAATCACGCCGCTCTACGAAGAGCACGTGAAGATGTTCGGGCCGCTCGGCTTTGTCCCCGGGCTGACACCGGAGCAGGTCTCCATCACCCAGGGTCGCGGTGGCTGGTACGAGGCCGGCGTACCTCGGGTGCAGCACTTCATGGATCTCGGCGCCTGGTTTGCCGGAACCGCCGAACAGCTGGTCGAGCACCTGAAGGTGCTGGAGGCGCGCTACCCGGGAATGGAGCTGATCAACCTTTCGTGTCCGATGGGAACGCCGGAGCAGATGATGCTCGAGCAGTACCACCGGGTGGCGGAAGGAGTGATGCCCGCGTTCCGCACGCCGGCGTCGGCAGCAGCGGAGTAGGAAGCCGGGACCGCGAGGTCTCCCGGGAAGTCATTCCCGGGGGGCACCGCAGCCCGTGTATCCGTCCGACCGGCAGGGGAGGCAAACGGCTGATCACGGGCGTCACGCTCGTCATCGCGGTCACCGACAGCGACTGGTTCAGCCACCTGCGGCAGCGCCTGGACCTTCGCGAAGTCAATTTCTGGTCGCCCTCGCCGAGGGCCTTCAAGGCCCTGCGGCCGGGCGAACTGTTCCTGTTCAAGCTGAAGGCCCCTCGTCACGCAATCGTCGGTGGCGGCATCTTCGCCCACCTGCTGCCGTGTTCACTCGCATGGAAGGCGTTCGGCGCATCGAACGGCGCCGATTCGGCGGAAGAGATGCACCAACTCATCGCCAGGTATCGCGAGGCGGATCCGAATGACCGCAGCGACTTTGCGATCGGATGCCGCATCCCGACCCAGCCATTCTTCCTCGACGAACCCGACTGGATCCCGTTGCCGGCGAACTTCCCGCCCGACATCATCAGGTTCAAGACCTGCACGACCGCCCGCGGCACCGTGTGGAGTCTTTACCTGGAACACTATCCAATACTCACTGCCCCACGGAGCATGATCAACCGCAGCCTGGCCCGGTGTTTCGCTTCGCGATGAGGCGGGGGTCCGCAGCGAGGGTTCTTCAAGAGTCGGCGCCGGCGGGGAATTACGGGCGGAAAGGGTCTGCATCGAGAACATCTTGCCCTCGTGTGGGGCAGAACGACCAAGATTCAGGGGTGCTTCGCGTCGAACCGACGTCTGCGATGTCGAAGTGCAGACGCAGATGAGGACTCTTGAACCAGCCCGGTTCGGCAGACGACTTTCATGCTCATAACCGAGGCCCTACCAGTGACTTCGGGCTTCTGACCAGATTCGAGCAATATCGTGGTTATCGACCTGGTGTCTGATGACAAGCCATGAGACGCCGAACTCTCTGGCCAGCAGATCGATGTCATCTGCCAGGATGACGTGCGAGGATATTCTGTTCCGAATTGCATGAGCCGGGGCCAGAAACTCGGCCGCAAAGGCCCGGCCACGTTGTTGTCGCCAAGATCGGGCTCTGGTCAACACGGAGTTTGGTTCTGAAGCCACCCGGACATCAGCCAGAGCACGACAAAACAGGAATCGCCGGCTGCTGGCCCTCTTCGCCGAAAAAGCGAATGTGAATTTCCCGTCATCAACGCGGGAGATCACGCCCTCCAACATGTGCAAGTTGCCGAAAGATGTGGCGCGTGTTGCCTTCTCTACCTGTTCCGGCGGTTCCCCAAGTGCACGTGCCAGAGTATCCCACGTGGGTAACGGATCGTTGCCAAGTTCCAGTGACTGGCGCAGACTTCGCGCCAGAGCATATCCCTCCTTCCAGGGATTGGGCGGCACCTGTATCCCGGCATCGACATACCGCGTCGACTCAGCGTCTGGATCCGATCGAGTTTCAGACACAAACCCGTTGTGCAGAACCTCGGTCACGATCCTCCTGAGGCCGAGGCTGTTTCGTCTTGCACGTCCGACGGCTTTCCGAAAGTCGGCGATGTCTGCGATGAGGTCCTTCGCTGAAAGAACAGCCGCCGCTTCTTCAAGAGCATCTCCCGTCAGGACTTCGCCCAAACGCACGACAGACGCGAGTGCATCGTCGTTCAGTGCGTACGGATCCCAACCAAGTCCGCCTGCCGTCTTGCAGAATTCGGTTTCCTCTTTGTCAGCAGACTGAATTGCCGACCAGTCCTGTTCCAGCAGTGTATTGTGAATGTGGAACTCATGAAGGCGAGCGATCACACTGTCGATCAGGTTTGCGCAACTCTTGTGCCAGGATGCTCTGTCGATCCACGTCCAACCCTGCTCAAGACTTGCGTGACGGAAACAGTCGGGATCATCGCGCTTCCATACGAGACGCACCAGATGTCCCGAAGAGACAATCTGCAAGTCAGGATAGCCATATCCTTCCCGACCGTACCTCAGGGAATGTCGACGATCAAATTCCCGATCGTTCTCCTTGTCGGGGCTTTCAAACTCGTACAGGAGAAACCACCAATTGCTGACCAGCCATTCGGCGAGCGGGTAAAGTGAAACAAAGACCATGTCTCGAATTGTTCTGGAACGTTCATCGAGCACCCTGGTAATGGTCGACTCTCCCACGTGGATGCGAAGGGATGCCCAGGTCGCCGCCAGTTCAGGGCCCTCAACTCCATGCGCACTCATCCAGTCAAATTCGAACTCGATGCGTGTCCCGGCATCCCTAAACACCATCCGGCCACTCCGGCCCGTCCAGTGGATACCCCTTGTAGGAGCCTGTCGTGCGGTTGACTAACCGGCCTTCGTAGACCGTAGTGTCGTCACGGTACCAGACGTAGCGTGGAAACCCTCCTTCCCACGGGGCACCGGTGATTCCGTTGCGGATAGCGGTCTTCACCCATTCACATGCGGTCTTCTGGTCTGAAATCGTTCTCGGGCAAATGGATGCGTCAGTTCGCGGTCGGGGTTGTCCAGCGAAGCCCGGTGCGTCCTTGTGCTCCACGCTGCCAACATATGTAACCCGCTCAGCCAACCTGTCGAGATCAGCACCGGGGGCCACGAAAATCTCTCGTCTTCTCGGGCGTCTGTGACGGCTGGCACACATTTGGAAAGTCACCTGTGTGTTTCATAGGCGACCATACAGATCGCCAGACCGATTTCTACCGAGGATGATGGCGCCGCCGCCGAGCTATCTGGATGTCAGGGCCTCAAGCACCAGCGATGCGGCCAGTTCGATTTCCGTATCGGTTGTGAAGCGGCCAAAGCTGAAACGGATCGACGCGTCGGCCTCTTCCGTCGACCGACCGAGAGCACGTAGCACATGAGACGGTTCTGCAATACCGGAGGCGCACGCGGCGCCGGTCGATGCAGCGAGGCGATCACGCGGGTTGATAGCGACGAACGTCGATTTCGTCGGCGCGTGCACGCATCTGCCTGGCGTCGTGCCATGCCTGCATCCGCAACAGCAGGTCCATACTGAGGCCGAAGGCCTTCTCGACCCGCAGCGCCATTTCGGGCGACAGCGAGGCGTTGCCGTTCACCAGGTCCGAGAGCGTCGCACGGCGCACGCCGAGAATCCGCGCCGCCGCCGCAACGCTCAACCCCAACTCCTCAAGGGCTTCGATCCGGATGAAGGTTCCGGGATGCGGGGGAGTCATCCCCGTCTTGATGCCCGCGTCGCTCATCAGCGGTAATCCTCCAGGTTCACGCGCTCGATCCCGCCGTCCCGTTCCTCGAAGGTGATCCGCCAGTTGCCCGACATCGAGACACTCCACTCGTTGCGGCGCGCGCCGGACAGCCGCTGGACCCGCCATCCGGGCGCCGCCTCGCGGATGAAGCCTTCCATGGTCTCCGCCATGTCGAGCGCGCCGGGATGCCGCGCACGCGCTCCGCCAGGTCCTGTTTCAGCAGCCGGGACGAGTCGGTCTTGAAGAGCTGGCGCAAGCCCCGGTGGCGAAACGAACGGACGACCATGCCTGTATGTGTACGGCATGCCCGTACACACCACAACCGTCTTCGATGGCCGCATGGTCCTGGAACGCGTGCACGGTGAGGCTGTTGAAAAAGGGCCTTATAGAGAAAAGTTGGTGCGCCAGGCTGACTGGTGGAATGCAGCCGGGTGAAAGTCCTGGCAGGAAGAGAGGTCAACCAGCCACTTCCTCCGTGAACCATGCGCCGGTCGCCGTGAGGCGGCAGGCGAAGCGTTGGGGAGCGGCAGGCGTGGGCCGGGCCATTGAGCCACGAGATCTTGTGAAACCGGAGTGCCGAGGCTGTCAACTTGGCTGAAGGCAACACTCTTCCGAGCCGCTTTGGTGAGGCAAGGAGAGGCTCCGCGGGGTCTGAGAACCATGGCACCCCGCCATGCGCCCCGCCCGGATGGATCGACCGGCCGACGAGAGCCCCGGCGCCGCCCGGTACTTCGCCTCTCGGGCAGGTCAGGATCTGCGCTGCGCACGCCGGGGTTACTCTCCCTGGACCTTCGAACACGCGGGAAAGCGCACGGTCACGAAAAAGCCCTGCCGAAGCAGGGCTTTGTGACGCGACCTGGCCAGGACGGAATGTCCTGGCCGGGAATTGGCTCCCCGGGACGGATTCGAACCGCCGGCCAAGCGGTTAACAGCCGCTTGCTCTACCGCTGAGCTACCGGGGATCAGGGTTGCCCTCTATAGCAACACCACCACACGGGCGCAATCGGATTGCCGGCATGGTGGAGGCCCGGGCCGGAATCGAACCGACGTACAAGGATTTGCAGTCCTCTGCATCACCACTCTGCCACCGGGCCCCGGCGGGCGGTATCCCTACCGGCCCCCGCTGCGGTGCGCAACCCCGAACACGGGCAGGCTCAGTTCAGATACAGCGCGATGGTTTCGGCGACGCAGGCCGGCTTGCTCTCGCCCTCGATCTCGACCGTGGTACTGTAGGTTACCTTCACCGTTTTCTCGTTCGTCCGCTCGGCAGCGGCAAGCCGCACCCGGCCGCGAATGCGGTCGCCGGCCCTGACCGGTGACATGAACCGCGCCTTGTCGAGACCGTAGTTGATGCCCGCGGTGCGCGGGAGGTACTCGAGCGTCGCGGCAATCAGCCTCGGAACCAGGGACAGCGTGAGATGGCCGTGCGCGATCGGGGCCCCGTAGGGTGATTCCCGCTTCGAGCGCTCGACGTCGACATGGATCCACTGGTGATCGCCGGTCGCCTCTGCGAACAGGTTGATCCGGTCCTGGTCGACCGTCATCCAGTCGCTGATCCCGATCTCGCTGCCGATCTCGGCCTGCAGCGCCTCGAAACTTTCGAAGCGCCGTCGTGTTGTCTGTTGCGTCATCTGGTCGGATCCTCCGATACCCGTACGATCAACTTGCCGAAGTTCCGGCCCTTGAGCAGCCCCATGAAAGCGTCGGGCGCGTTCTCGATCCCGTCCACGAAATCCTCCCGGTACCGGAGTTCGCCCGAAGAGATCCAGCCCGACATGTCGGAAAGGAAGTCCGGGAACCGGTTCCAGCGATCGGTGATGATGAAGCCCTGGATGGCGAGCCGGCTGGTCAGAACCGCGCGCATCAGTCGCGGCAGCTGGTCGGGCCCGGGAAACCCGCCGACATGGCTGTAGCGCGAGATCAGGCCGCAGACGGGAATGCGGGCAAAGGCATTGAGCAGCGGCAGGACGGCGTCGAACACCGCGCCGCCGACATTTTCGAAATAGACGTCGATCCCGTCCGGACAGGCGGCGGCAAGCGCGCTGCCAAGCCCGGGGTCGCGGTGGTTGAGACAGGCATCGAAACCGAGTTCGCCGGTCACGTAGTCGCACTTCTCCGCCGATCCCGCGATGCCGATCACCCTGCAGCCCTTGATGCGGGCGATCTGGCCGACCACCGCACCAACCGCGCCGGACGCCGCCGCCACCACCACGGTCTCGCCCGCCTTCGGCTGACCGATGTCGAGCAGACCGACATAGGCGGTCATGCCTGGCATGCCCAGCACGCCCAGCGCGGTCGATATCGGCGCCGGCGCCGGGTCGACGCGCTGCACCCCCCTGCCGTCGCTGACGGCATGGGTCTGCCAGCCGAACCGCGAGACCACGATATCGCCATCCCGGAAGTCCGGGTGCCGTGAGCGAACCACCTCGGCAACCGTACCTGCCTCCATGACCCCGCCCACCGGTACCGGCTTCGCGTAGGACTTCGCATCGTCCATGCGTCCGCGCATGTAGGGGTCAAGCGACTGGTAGATCACCCGGCACAGCATCTCGCCATCCCCGGGATCAGGCAGTTCGACCTTCACGATGGCAAAGTCTTCGGGTTTCGGATCTCCCGCCGGTCGGGCGGCAAGCTGCACCTGGGTGCTGATGGTGGCCACTCCGGTCTCCTTCTCGTCTCGTCTGCAGGCGATGGTGCGAGGCCGTCAGTCTTCTTCCGGCGCCGCATCCCGCGGGGACGGGATCTTGGCCCAGATGGCTTCCGCAATCCAGAGGCCAAGGACGACATAGACCGGGATCAGCGGCATCCACAGTTCGGCGAACACGGTTCCCCGGAGTTCGGCCCGCAGCAACGGCCAGAGCAGCAGCAGGCCCGCACCGGTTCCGCATGCCCACAGTGCCGCGAGCAGACTGTGGACATGTCGGTTCACTGGCTGGCGCATTCGCAACGGCGGGCCCCGTCCGCCGCTGACTCCGACCCATGGTGCATCGCTGGCGTCATGGCGTCGGCTACAGCACACGCAGGCTTGCCGGATCGACCCGGAAGATCAGCAGGTCGTCGCGTGCCAGCAGCTCGCCCTCAAGTTCGACGTACAGTGCGACCTGCGCCAGGACCTCGCGTGGAACAGGCCCGCCGTCGGGTCCGGCGAGCAGCAGCAGTTCGGGCAGTTCCCCGGCACCGTAGACCACGAACATGGGCGGAATTCCGCCCATGATGCACAGGCTGGCGCAGGCGAGGTGAACCTTGCCCCGCCCCGGGCGCATTGCTCCGAGGTAGCACTTCGAATCGACGACCTCTCCTTTCAGCCTGAATGTACCGAGCACCCTGTCCGGCGCCGGCGTCCAGTGCGCCAGATCACCCGGTTCCTCGAGTTCACGGAACTTCACCCGCCCCCCGACCTGCAGCAGGTTCGCCGCCCCCGCATCCCGGCCCAGGAACCGTCCGCCCAGCTGTACCGGCTTGCCGGCCAGCCGTGCGGCCCTCGACTGCACTCCGCGCTTTCCCAGCCCTGCCAGCACCACGGTCGAACCGGGCATGCGCAGCACGGGATAGGGATCGGTCTGGACGATGCCCCGGAGCGACTGCTGTCCGGGAAGGAACCGGCCGGCGCCGTGATCCTGCTGGGCAAGCACGATCGCGATCCCCGCGCCGATGCCAAGTCCGAGCGCGACAACGGTCACGACAGCGAGGAACGCCACCAGCGGGCGCGGTGTCGGCAGGTAACCGACGAAGAACTGGGACTCGCGCCCGGCAGCCGGCGGCCGGCTCATCCTTCCGCCTCCAGGATCACCGGCGCGGTCGGGGTGCCGGGGGGCAGTGCGTTCGGATCAATCAGGATCGTGTCTCCCGAACGCGAGAGACGGTAGGTCGGGATCCGGTCCGTGAACGGGGCCGGCGCCCGTCCGGTTTCCGGGTCGTACTGGAACCCGTGCCACGGGCAGGTGACGCACCCGTCGATGATCCGGCCCTCGGCGAGCGGCCCGTTCTGGTGTCCGCAGGCGTTGGAAATCGCCGAGACGCGGTTGCCATGTCGAAAGACCGCCGCACGCTCGCCGTCGGGCAGCAACACCGCGATGCCTCGGCTGTCCGCGAGTTCGTCAATCCGGCAGGCGACGATCCACGGTTCGGCCCGGTCCGCCCCGGTCGCGGCCTTGCGGTCGGACCGCAGTTCGACAATGCCCGCGGCCAGGTGCAGCACGATCACCGCACCGGCACCGGCGATGACCAGCCCGGCGAGCACGGGACTGTGCTCGCTCTGCAGGAGCCCGAGCACCACGTGCATGACCAGCAGACCCCAGGCAGGGTAGACCAGCATGTGGATCGCTTTCCACAGCGGCGGACCCAGGAAATGCAGCCAGAAGTCGTGGCTGGTGGCAGCCATCACGAACAGGATCAACAGCCCGGCAAGACCGAGATACTCGATCGGAAAGCCGATCAACGAGGTGACGTTCACGTTGGCAATCAGCAGCGCCGTGTACCGGTCGATCGGGCTGAAGGCCTGGTACCAGCCGATCACGTACCACGCGTGCGCCAGGGCAACGAAAAACAGCGCCACCCCGAAGTGGCGGCGGTTGTAGAGCAGGGGCAGAAAGCGCCGGTCGAGCCGCGCGAGCGGACCGATGCACAGGATGAGGTGCAGCATGATGTAGGCACAGGAGCCGAGCGCGCGCATCCGCAGTTCCGCCCCGCCGACCGTCTTCACGTCCAGCCACACCGGAGCAACCCGCAGGAACACGATGATGTAGAGAGTGACGCCGACGACAAGGACGGCGTCGTAGACCAGCTTGGTCCGGTTCCACTGCACGGGGCGCGACGCGACGGTCATTGCAAGGCCCGTTTCAGGGACTGGAGTTCCGCGTGCCGGGGCTCGACGGGAACCGGTTGACGCAGAACAAGCCCCGCGCCAATGCCGATGCCGACCAGCACCGCGAGGGCGATCCAGGCTCTCAGATGGGCACGGCGATGAACCGCCTTCACGGCCGGCCTCCCTGCAGTTCGAGTCGCAGCCACCGGTACAGGACCAGCGGCCACAGTCCGACCACCCCGGGCAGGATCACCAGCCGGAACAGCCAGCTGCCGCGGGCTTCATCGCAGACCCGCCCGACACCGAACACCAGGAACAGCGCGGCGACAACACACCCGGCAGCCACGTAGATCCTGGCACAGTCAAGGATTGCTTCGGCAGCCGCGATCGCCCCGGCCATTTCAGCCCGTCCCCGTATCGGCACGCCGGACCGGCGCGCATGTCCGGCGCTGCGCCATCTCTCCCGGTTTCGCGAAGCCGGACACTGCGTTCGGCCTACAACCCGGCAAGTGTCTCTCCGCATCCCTCGACGCGGTCGTCGAGACCGCTCGTTCGCAGAGCGTGCCAGTACGAGACCGCATTGATCGCCAGCACCGGTTTGCCACGCCGTCGTTCCTCCTCGCCGGCCTGGCGCATGAAGTGCAGGTTGGTCCCGAACTGGACCAGGGCTTCGACGCCTGGGCCGTCGATTTCATCCAGCGCCCGGGTCAGGGTGTCGGCAGTGGTCCCGGCAATCGCGACCGGGCTCGGGCACTTCAGGCCGATGAAGTTCTCGACCCTGAAGCCCTGTTCAACGAAGAAGGCGCTGATGTGGCGATCTGCGATCGGCATGTAGGGAGAGAGAATCGCGATTCGCCGCAGGCCGAGCCGTTCGAGGGCGTCGGCAACCGCAAAGGAACCGCCGGTCACCGGGCAACCGGTTCGGTCGGACAGAATGCGACGACGCTCGCGCGCCGCATCGGGACCGTCCCACACCAGCAGCGACGACATGCCCACCACCAGGCAGCCGGGAGCCGCCGTCATCACCCGGTCGACGGCGGCATCCTGTTCGGCTGCGCTGAGGCGGACCAGACGGTCGAAGTCGTCATCGGTCCTGATAGCCATGTCCGGAATGGAGATGCGGGCGGTGTGGTTGGTCACGCCGTCCGGCTTCAGATCGTCGAAATCGGGCTGCACGATGGTGTTGGTCGACGGCACCACGACGCCGATCTTCAGCCTCCAGCCCCTTCGGTCGACCATGCCCCTGTCCTCACGCCACCGGCTGGCTCTCGACCCGGCGCAACTCCGGCAGAAGTTCGTCGGAGATCATCTGCATGCTGTCGAGCGCCAGCTGTCCCGGCATGCCGAGCCAGTGGGTCCGGATCACGAGATGGTTCATGCCGAACTGTTCCCAGTACGGTCTGAGTTGTTCGTAGCATTCCTCCGGAGACCCAAGAATGAACCGGCCTTGCACCAGGTCCTCGAACTCCTGGTCGAAGGACTCGTTCTCCGGCATCACCTTGTCCTGGCCCCAGCTGGCGTAGTTCTGGTACTTGCCGAACAGGTATGGACCGGCCACCTCCATGGCGGTCCTGCGATCCTTCGCGCAGTAGACCTCCTTGACGATCGGGAGTTCGGCGGGAGCGGGCTTGCCGGCATCGCGCAGCGCCTGGCGGTAGACCTCCATGTGCCGGGTGATGGTCTCGATGGTCGAATGCGGGTTGACGAACCAGCAGTCGGCCATGCGCGCTGCCCGCGCAATGGCCGGGTCGTTGTTGGCGGCAAGCCAGATCGGCGGTCGCGGTTTCTGCACCGGCCTGATGTTCATCCGGACATTGTCGAGGATGCAGGTGTCGCTGCAATGGCTGACCTGGTCCTCGGTCCAGAGTCGCTCGATCAGGGTGAGGTATTCCTCGAACCGGGCCACCCGCTGCCCGCGCGGGACCGCGAATGCGTTGAACTCGACGTCTCGGTAGCCGAGCCCGACACCGAAGATCACCCGGCCGCCGGAGAGTACGTCCATGCTGGCCACGGTCTCTGCGGTGTAGACCGGGTTGTGCAGGTTGAGCAGCAGGATACCGAGACCGATCTGCATGTCACCGGCCTCGGGAATGAGGCGGGACAGGAAGGGCACGATCTGGAGCTGCTGGTTGTCACCCTCGTTCAGGTAGTGCTGACCGGAGATCAGGGAGTCCCATCCGTGATCACGCATGTGGTGCACCATGGCGACCTGCTCGTCGAGCGCGGCGACCATGTCGGTTGCACGGAATTGCTGGTTCGTCAGGAACAGGCCGATCTTCATGGTCACGCATACTCCACAGTACCGGGTACAGGCTTCGCCGCGCGATCTCGCCGCAACGAGAAAGCTCGGCGCACGATACCGCCCATGCGATCCGCTGTCATGCTGCGCGCGGGCGCGATAGTCTGGTGCCCGGCCCATCAGGGGAGGGGAGGCGATGCAGCAACCGGTCGCCCATCGCGACTTCGTGGACGAGAGTAACGGCACGTTCCGGGTGGGCCGGGACATCTACACCGATCCCGACCTGTTCGAGACGGAACTCGCGCGCATCTTCGAGGGTGGCTGGATATACGGTTGCCACGAGAGCCAGATTGCCGGGCACGGGGATTACTACGCGTTGCGCGCCGGGCGTCAGCCGGTGTTCCTGATCCGCGACGGCGACGGCGGGATCAACGGGTTCATTGACGCCTGTCCGCACCGCGGCGCCCTGCTGACACGGGCGCGACGCGGCACCATGAAGACCGTCACCTGCCGTTTCCACGGCTGGTGTTTCGATACCGCCGGACAGTGCACCAGGATCAAGGAGGAAGACCGGGGTTGGCCGGACGGTCTCGACCGTGACCGGTTTGCGCTCGTCAAGGTTCCGCGCGTCGAGAGCTACCGCGGGTTCGTGTTCCTGTCCCTTTCCCCGCACGTACCGCCGCTCACCGAGGTCCTCGGCGAGGCGCGACGCTGCATCGACCTGATCGCGGAGCAGTCACCCGACGGCATGGAGGTCGTCCCCGGCAGCCAGTCATACATGGTGAGGGGCAACTGGAAGCTGCAGGCGGAGAACGGCGTCGACGGATACCACGTTTCGACGGTGCACCGGGTGTTCGCCCGCGCGGTGGCAATGCGGGAATCTCTGGGGGATACCGGCGAACTTCGCCAGACCGAGGCAGCGCGCATCACCGGCACCGTCGCGAGCGGGCTGTGCGACCTCGGCGGCGGGCACATGATGCTGTGGGCGCACCGCGGAAACCCGAAGGCATCTCCGCTTGCCGAACGCGAGGACTGGCTCCGGCGTACCCATGGGGAGGAGGTCACGGACTGGATGCTCAGGCGCGGCAGGAACCTGTTCCTGTTCCCCAACGTCCTGCTGATGGACCAGTCGTCGACCCAGATTCGGGTGGTGATCCCACATGCCGCCGACCTCACCGAGGTCAGGGTGTACTGCGTCGCGCCCCGTGGCGAGAGTCCGACCGCCCGGGCGGCCCGGCTGCGCAAGTTCGAGGATTTCTTCATGGTGACCGGCATGGCGACGCCGGACGATCTCGCCGCTCTCGAGGACGTGCAGCGGGGAGCCCACGGACGGCTGGCCCGCTGGAATGACATGGACCGGGGTGCGGCCGACACCATTGCCGGGGCTGACCGTGATCTCGAGACGCTCGGCGTTCGCCCGGTCACTTCCAGCCCGGACTGGGGCAGCGAGATCGCCTACCACGGCTTCTACCGCCACTGGGCGCAACGGCTCGGCTCCTGATGGGACACGCCATGGACTCCGCCGGACCGGACACCGCCCGTTGCGCCGACCTGCTCTATCTCGAGGCCGACCTGCTGGACCGTCGGCAGTGGGACGACTGGGCAGCACTGTATACCGACGACTGCGTGGTATGGGTCCCGTCCTGGGACACCGAGGAAGCGCTGGTGAGCGAGCCGGAATTCTCGGTCAACATGATGTACCTGGTCGGCAAGGCGGCACTCCAGGCCCGCCTGCACCGTCTGCGCTCGGAGGACACCTACGCCGCCCGGCCGCCGGCCTGGACCTCACACGCTGTCGCCAACGTGCGGATCGTGGGACGCGGCGACGATGGGATCGAGGTTTCGGCGAAGTGGACGGTGCTGTCACTGGAACCTCGCCGCGGTAAGTCGTGGCGCGGCGGCTGGTACGACCACCTGCTGGTCCTGCGCGATGACCGGCTGATGATCCGGCGCAAGAAGATCACGCTGCTCGAGGATATCATCGACGGGCCGGTCGACATCCACCAGCTCTGAGCGGACGGCGCTGGTCCGGAGCAACGGATCCGTCCTTGCCAAGCAGGGGCCGAATGCGCAGAGTCCGGTTCTGCCCGGAGGAGGCGTCATCCTCAGGAATGCGACCAGAAAGAAGGATCGATCATGGAGCAGAGCGGCAAGCACTACAGGTGGATCGGCACCCGTCCCATCCGTCCTGACGGCGTGGAGAAGGTGACAGGCCGGGCCAAGTTCGGCGCCGACTACGTCTTGCCTGGCATGCTCGTTGGCAAGGTGCTGCGAAGTCCGCATGCCCATGCCCGCATTCGGTCGATCGATGTGTCCAGGGCCGAGGCCCTGCCCGGTGTCCAGGCCGTGTTGACCTCCGCCGACTTTCCCGACCAGACCTTCGCCTATGTCGGACCGGATCGGGTGGCAGTGAACTTCTACCATGTTACCCGCAATGTGATGGCGCGCGAGAAGGCGCTCTACGAGGGACACGCGGTCGCCGCGGTCGCCGCCACCAGCTCCGAGATTGCCGATGTCGCTCTCGGCCTGATCGAGGTCGACTACGAGGTGCTGCCGCATGTCATCGACGCGCGCGAGGCCGCCGGTCCCGACGCGCCGCTGCTGTTCGAGGACATGATCACCCGCGGCATCGAGCCGGCTCCGACCACTCCGTCCAATGTCTCGAAGACGGTGACATTCGAACTCGGTGACATGGAGGCCGGATTCGCCGCCGCAGACGAGGTCGTGGAAATGGATTTCCACACCGCTCCTGTCCACCAGGGTTACATCGAGCCGCATGCCTGCACCGCACGCTACAACGAGGATGGGCAGGGGGAGATCTGGACCTCGACCCAGGGCCACTTCGTGGTGCGGGCGCTGACCTCGCGGCTGCTCGGGCTCAAGGCCGCGGACCTGCGGGTCTACCCGGCCGAGATCGGCGGTGGCTTCGGCGGCAAGACCGTTGTCTACCTCGAGCCGGTGGCTCTGGCACTGTCGCGCAAGGCCGGCAAGGCGGTGCGCGCGGTCATGACACGCGAGGAGGTGTTCAAGGCCTCCGGCCCGACATCGGGTGGTTCAATGACGGTCAAGATCGGCTGTACCCGCGACGGGACGATCACCGCTGCGGAGGGAACCTTCCACATCCAGGCCGGCGCCTTTCCTGGTGGACCGGTTATGAACTGCTGCATGTGCGCCTTTGCTCCCTATGCGATCGCGAACCAGAAGGCGACCGGATACGACGTGGTGAGCAACCGGCCGAAGGCGGCAGCCTACCGTGCGCCGGGCTCGCCGATTTCGGCCTTTGGTGTCGAGAGCGTGCTCGACGTGCTCGCCAAGCGCATCGGCATGGATCCGCTCGCCTTCCGGCTGAAGAACGCGGCCGTTGAGGGAAGTCCGACCATCATGGGCACGCGTCATCCCAGTTTCGGCTACCGCGAGACCGTCGAGGTGCTGCTCGAGCACGAGCATCTCGGCCAGCCGCTGGGGCCCAACCAGGGCCGCGGCGTCGCGTCCGGCTACTGGTTCAACGGCGGAGGCGAATCGAGCGCCACCCTGCACCTGAACGCGGACGGCACCGCGGTGGTGGCCACCGGAAGCCCCGACATTGGCGGCTCGCGGGCCTCGATGGCGCTGATGGCGGCCGAGACCCTCGGCATCGACTACAGCCAGGTCAGGGCGATCGTGACCGACACCGCCAACGTCGGCTACACCCACGTTACCGGCGGCAGCAGGGTCACGCTTGCGACCGGTGCGGCGGTGATCAAGGCGGCCGAGGCCTGCATCGAGGAACTGCGCAAGCGAGCCGCACTGATCTGGGACGTCGATGTCGATGGCGTGATCTGGGAAAACGGCATGGCCAAGCCGGCCAGCACCAATGTCGGAGATTTCGACCCGCTGCCACTGGCCGACCTGACCGCACGCGCTGCCCAGACCGGCGGGCCGATCGGGGCGGCCGGACAGGTGAACGCCGGCGGGGTTTCGCCCGGACTTGCGACCCACGTCGTCGACGTCGAGGTCGACCCGGAGACCGGCAAGGTCACCATCCTGCGCTACACCGCGTCCCAGGATGTCGGCCGCGCGATCCATCCCTCCTACGTCGAGGGACAGATCCAGGGCGGTGTGGTGCAGGGCATCGGCTGGGCGCTCAACGAGGAGTACATCTACGACGACCGGGGCCGGCTCCAGAACGCCGGGTTCCTCGACTACCGTGTGCCGGTGGCGTCGGATGTGCCCATGGTCGAACCGGTCATGGTCGAGAAGCCGAACCCGAACCACCGCTACGGTGTCAAGGGTGTCGGCGAGGTGAACATCTGTCCTCCGATGGCCGCGATTGCCAACGCGATCGAGAACGCCACCGGGGTGCGAATGCACAACCTGCCGATGTCGCCGCCCCGGTTGCTGGCGGCACTCGACGCCGCCCGGCTGCCGGAAGCAGCCGACTGAGGGAACCGGCGCGGTGATCAAGCCCACGGTCCGGGTCGTTCTCGCGAACAGTCTCTCGCGCCAGTACACCGGCGGCGAGACCGAGTTCGAGGTCGAGGCGGCCCGGGTCCGCGATGTCCTGCGTGCGCTCGAGGAACGCTTCCCGGGAATCCGGGCCCATCTCGAGGAAGAGACCGCGGTCTCGATCGACGGCATGATCTACGATGATGCCTACCTGCAGGATGTCACCGGGTCGCGCGAGGTGTTCTTCATTCCGAAACTGGATGCCGGGTAGGATCGGGCTGGTTCGGGTCCATGATCTGGCCACCGGTATCGTCGACGCCGGAATAGAGCCAGGCCATGCCCCTGTAGGTGTCATCCAGGCTGCGGCCGCCCAGCAGGAAATTGCGCAGGTCGGCGCTTGCGTCCGACAGGTGAAAGACCTCGCCGTAGAACCGTGACGTGAGCTGGACCCGGGCAGTCCGCAGGTAGCGGTCGGCCTGGTAGCGTTCAAGCGCCGCGGCGATATCGCCGTTGCAGCGTCCGAGCCGGTCAGCCAGGCACACCGCGTCCTCGATCGCCATGCAGGCTCCCTGGGCCAGGTATTGCAGCGTCGGGTGTGCCGCATCTCCGAGCAGGCCGACCCTGCCGCGACTCCAGCGCCGCACCGGTTCGCGGTCGCACAGTACCCACATGCGCCAGGACTCGATGCGTCCGAGCAGGGCCTGCACATCGGCGCACTGGCCCGAAAACGAGGCATGCAGCTCCGCCGGATCGCCAAACACGTCCCATCCCTGGTCGTGACGGTCACTGTGAAACACCGCCACGAGGTTCATGATGTCCCCGCGATGCAGTCGGTACTGGACGAGATGGGTGCGGGCTCCGACCCACGCCACCACCGTGTCGAACTGCAGGTGGCCGGGGACCTGTTCAATCGGCAGCACCGCCCGGTAGGCAACGTGCCCGACGACACGCGGGGCCCCGTCTCCGACCACCGAACTGCGGATACCCGACCACAGCCCGTCGGCACCCACCAGTCCCGATCCCTCATGGCGCGTGCCATCGGCACAGGTGACGGTGACCGACGTCCCGTTGTCCTCGTGGGCGACCACGTTGCAACCGAGTTCGAGTTCGACTCCGGGTAGCGCACGGCACGCATCGACCAGGATCCGGTGCAGGTCCGGACGGAAGATCACGCCGTAGGGATAGGTGAACCGTTCACGGAACCCGGGCGTGTTGACCGGCACCCGGATAATCTCGTCGCCGGAAAATCCGTCGCGCATGACCAGTGCGCGCGGAAAGAATGCGAGATCGCTGACCGCTTCGGTCAGCCCCAGCTCCCGGAACATCCTGAACACGTTCGGGCCGAGTTGCAGCCCGGCCCCGACCTCGCCGAATTCATCCGCCTGTTCGAGCAGGCGGACGGCATATCCCTTGCGTCCGAGCGCCAGCGCTGCGGCCAGCCCGCCGATCCCCCCGCCCGCAACCAGTATCGGTCGACCTGCCATCGTCTTTCCTCCACCGACACCCGGCATCACCGGTCGCGCAGTCTGTCGGATTCACTGGCACGTGGCCAGAGCCGCCCCGGGAGTGTGGCGGGCGTGTATCCATGCTGTTCTCGTTCGAACCCGGCCACTGGTCCATGCCATTCCGTTCTGTTCACACGGCAGGTCTTCACCTCGATTCGCCTCCGCGACCCAACGGGCCCTCGAGACCATCCTCCGACCCTGTCCGGGCGAACGGGGTCATGCCCTGATGACAGCGGGCGAGCGCTGTGACAGCGGTGCCCGGTCGGGAAGCGGCAGTACACGATGGCGCAAAATTGCGCTTGACAATGGGGGAAGCTCATAGGGGTCCCTACACGATACCGCCGAAGACCGGGGAGGCGGGCCCGGCTGGTTGCAGAACCGGCCCGGCAACGAAGCGGCAACGCCGGCACTGCACACGTGGCGCCGGGAGCATCACGGTTCGGCGACGCGAAGGGCTGCCGAAGCCTTCCGGGCGGTGATATGCGGCGTCCGAACCGGGCCTGGCGCCCGGCCGGTGCGGGCCGGTTCCTCGCGTCGCCAACGACAGTTTCGAAAGGGGCCTACGGCAGGGGGTGCCTCCCCTCGACTCCACTTTGTAGTCCCTTTCGAAACCGTCGCCGACCTTCACGTCGCAAAGGCGTTCGGCCGCTCGGCCAGATGGGCAAGACAAGACAGGTGATCTGCCCTGGCCACCACCGGCACCTGTGCGATACCGCGCGCAAGGTCTGCCCGGGCGTGCGGATCCATCGTCTGCCCACCCGGTGCAGCCAGAAGCCCGGTTGCCGAGCGCTGGCTGCGGCGATGACAGCAGGCTCGAACCACACGGTTCCCACTATTTCTATTTTTCAACTACTTAACAGGCATTTGTTAATGTCGTTTCGAGAGCATCAGACAGTTGCGGCGGCCAAGCCCGCTCTATATATTCCGTGCAATTTTCCGCACTCAGTCTACTTCGGCGCGTGGTGCGGGCGACGCAGCTGGAGAGTGTATATGCGGGTACCGGTCGCGCAGGACTACGAACCCACCGAACACGAGGAATTCATGAGCCCGCGGCAGCTTGAGTTTTTTCGTCGGCGGCTGCTCGACTGGAAGGCGGACCTGCTGCGGGAAGCCGGAACGACGCTCAACCATCTCACCCAGGGCAATCTCCAGCAACCCGACCTCGCTGATCGTGCCTCGCTCGAGACCGACCACCAGATCGAGCTACGGACTCGGGACCGTGAACGCAAGCTGATCAGCAAGATCGACGAGGCGCTCGACAGGATCAGGAACGGCAGCTACGGCTACTGCGAGGAAACCGACGAACCGATCGCGTTGCGTCGTCTGATGGCCAGGCCGATTGCCACCCTGAGCCTCGAGGCCCAGGAACGCCACGAACGTCTCGAACGGACCCACCGCGACGACTGACGTCCTCCGGGCCCGTATGGAAGGGCGGAAAGCCGGCCCACCTCATCTGGTGGACACACACACCCGGTGGTGGATCAGCCGCGATCGACTCCACAGTCTTGTTTCGCACAGATCATGATTATTTCATTGATATATGCGAACAAAACACGTATATACGATGGCCTGTGCCGGAATGACCGGTCAGTTCTCCCCGCACAGGGCTGAACGGACTGCACGGCATCACGGTTATGCGTTGCCACACCTCTGCACGGTGTGAGATATGGAGCAGGCACATGTCGGTGATCCCCTTCCGATCGAACCAGCAGGAAACCATGGACAAGTCGAAAGCCCTCGCGGCAGCCCTGGAGCACATCGACAAGGCGTTCGGCAAGGGGTCGGTGATGCGCCTTGGCCAGCGCGAGACCGCGGTCGAGGTTGAGGCAGTGTCCACGGGATCGATAAGTCTCGATATCGCGCTCGGCATTGGCGGCCTTCCCAGGGGCAGGATCGTCGAGGTCTATGGCCCGGAAAGTTCCGGCAAGACCACGCTCGCACTACACGTCGTTGCGGAAGCACAGAAGAAGGGCGGGATCTGTGCCTTTGTCGATGCGGAGCACGCACTTGACCCGGGCTATGCCCGCAAACTCGGCGTCGATGTCGACGAGATGCTGATTTCCCAGCCCGATACCGGTGAGCAGGCACTCGAGATTGCCGACACCCTGGTTCGCTCCGGCGCAATCGACGTTCTGGTGATCGATTCGGTTGCCGCACTGGTCCCGCGGGCTGAGCTCGAGGGTGAGATGGGCGACAGCCACGTCGGCCTTCAGGCCCGCCTGATGAGCCAGGCGCTGCGCAAGCTGACCTCGTCAATCTCCAAGTCGAACTGCCTGGTCATCTTCATCAACCAGATCCGGCTGAAGATCGGGGTCATGTTCGGCAGCCCCGAGACCACGACCGGCGGCAACGCGCTCAAGTTCTACGCCTCGGTCCGGCTTGACATCCGCCGCATCGGAGCCATCAAGGTGCGCGACGAGGTGCTGGGCAATCAGACCCGGGTCAAGGTAGTCAAGAACAAGATGGCGCCGCCGTTCCGCAGTGTCGAATTCGACATCATGTACGGCGAGGGAATTTCGAAGACGGGTGAATTGCTGGACCTTGGTGTCGACGCCGGCATCGTCGAGAAATCGGGCTCGTGGTTCAGTCATGGCGGACAGAGGATCGGGCAGGGCAGGGAGAACGCCCGGACGTTCCTCAGCGACAATGCCGAGATCCGCGAGGCCATCGAGACGCAGATCCGCCGGAATGCCGGTCTTGTCGTCCAGGCCCCCGAAGAGCAAAGCTGACACCGGTCAGCGTCGGGATGCCACTGTCCGCCGTCCGTGAAGCGCGGGCAGGGATGTATGCCGGCTTGAGTCGTGCCTGTCGCGCGGCATGTACCCGACCCACGGGGACGCACGACCGTGTCAGGCGGACCAGGAAAGGACCTGGTCCGGTGACCGACCGGGGATGAGGCCCACACCCTGCGCGTGCAGGCCCGGCCGATGACCCGGCACTCCGCGGTTCACTCAACGATCCTGATCCCGGTCCCTGCACGTCCGACCCCGGGACCTGTGGACATGTCGCAGCCGCTTGCGTAAAACCCGGTCGAAGCCGGCGGGACGTCACCGGGCCGCCCGGACCGCTGTGGAGGGGCGGACAGGATGCAGACCACCAGCGACATACGCGCGACATTCCTCGAGTTTTTCGCAAGGCGCGATCATGCGGTGGTCACCTCGAGCCCGCTGGTGCCGCAGAACGATCCGACGCTGCTGTTTACCAACGCCGGGATGGTGCAGTTCAAGAACGTGTTCACCGGCGTGGAAACGCGCGATCCGCCGCGCGCGGTCAGCTCGCAGAAATGCGTCCGCGCCGGAGGCAAGCACAACGACCTCGAGAACGTGGGCTACACCGCACGCCACCACACCTTCTTCGAGATGCTCGGCAACTTTTCTTTCGGCGACTACTTCAAGGATGTCGCCATTGACCACGCCTGGTCCCTGATTACCCGGGAATACGGTCTCGCCCCCGACCGCCTGCTGGTTACCGTCTACGCCGAAGATGACGAGGCGGCCAGGCTGTGGAAACGCATCGCCGGCCTGCCGGATGATCGCATCATCCGCATCGCGACCTCCGACAACTTCTGGGCCATGGGCGATACCGGTCCCTGCGGTCCCTGTTCGGAAATCTTCTACGACCACGGTGACGCGATTCCGGGTGGCCCGCCGGGCAGCCCTGACGAGGACGGGGACCGGTTCATCGAGATCTGGAACCTGGTCTTCATGCAGTTCGAGCAGCTCTCGGCCGATGAACGCGTCCCGTTGCCACGGCCGAGCATCGACACCGGAATGGGACTCGAGCGCGTCTCCGCCGTGCTGCAGGGGAGGCATGACAATTACGACATCGACCTGATGCGAGCCCTGATCGAGGCGTCGGCCGATGCATCGAACTCCGAGCCCGACGGCCCCCACGCGGTCTCGCACCGGGTCATTGCCGACCACCTGCGAGCATCCGCCTTCCTGATCGCCGACGGCGTGCTCCCGGCTCGGGAAGGTCGCGGGTACGTGTTGCGCCGGATCATGCGCCGTGCCATGCGCCACGCACATATCATCGGCTGCACCGAACCACTGATGTGGAAGCTCGTTCCCGCACTCGCTCGCCAGATGGGTGACGCGTTCCCGGAACTCCACCGGGCTCACGACCTGATCACCGAAACGCTGCGGCTCGAGGAATCCCGGTTTCGGGAAACACTGGGTCGCGGCCTGCGGCACCTCGAACTGGCCACCGCACGGCTCGGAGAGCACGAGACCCTGCCGGGCGAGGAGGCGTTCAGACTGTACGACACCTACGGCTTTCCCCTTGATCTGACCGAGGACATCCTGCGGGGCCAGAATCGCACGGTTGATCATGCGGGGTTCAACGCCGCGATGGAACGCCAGCGCGCGGCAGCCCGTGCCGCCTGGTCCGGTACCGGGGATGCCGCCGAGGACACGCGCTGGTTCGACTTGCGCGAGACCGCGGGAGCAACCGAGTTCCTGGGCTACAGCAGCGAGCGCGCCGAGGCGGAGGTCCAGGCGCTGGTTGTCGCGGGCGAAGGCCAGGGGTCGGTCCACGCAAACGCTGCACCGGTCGAGGTGCAGATCGTCGTCAACCAGACCCCGTTCTACGGCGAGGCAGGGGGCCAGGTCGGCGATCGCGGCACCCTGCGTTCCTCGCGCGGTGCCGAAGTCACGATCCTGGATGTCCAGCGACGCGTCGGCGACCTGTTCGTGCACTCGGCACGGCTCGAGGCGGGCGCGCTCGAGGTCGGGGATCCGGTGGAACTCGTGGTCGACTCTCCGCGGCGGTCACGCGTGCGCGCAAATCACTCGTCAACCCACCTGCTGCACGAGGCGCTGCGCCGGCAACTGGGTGGTCACGTGACCCAGAAGGGATCACTGGTCGCACCCGACCGCCTGCGGTTCGACTTCGCCCATCCGGAACCGGTCGCACCTGCGGCTCTCCGCGCCATCGAATCCGAGGTCAACGACAGGATACGCCGCAACAGCGAGGTGACGACCACACTCATGGACCCAGACACCGCCATCACCGCCGGCGCCATGGCGCTGTTCGGCGAGAAGTATGGCGAGGAAGTCCGGGTGGTCTGCATGGGCGGGGGGGATCCGGATGGCGGGAGGAACGCCTGGTCTGTTGAACTGTGCGGTGGCACCCACGTGACGCGCACCGGGGACATCGGCGTGTTCCGCATCCTGTCGGAAGGTGCAGTCGCCTCCGGTGTTCGCCGGATCGAAGCCGTCACCGGTGCGTCGGCACTCGCCTACCTCGATGGGCGGGAGGATCTGCTCGGGCGTGCGGCAGCGCAGCTGCGGGCAACTCCCGACCAGCTTCCGGAACGTATCGGCGCCCTGGTCGAGGAACGGCGCCAGCTGGAACGCAAACTGCGAGACCTGCGGCTCCGGATTGCAAGCGACGGCGGGTCGAACGGGGAGCACGCGCGCATCGGCGACATCCGGCTGATCACTCGGACACTGGAAGGGGTCCCGGCGCGCGAGCTGCGCACCATGGCCGACCGGCTCAGGTCGGAGATCGGTTCCGGAGTGATCACCATCATTGCCACCGACGCAGGCAAGGCATCGCTCGTGGTTGCGGTGACCGATGACCTGACCGACCGGCTTGATGCGGTCGTCCTGGCGCGGGCTGCAGCCGGTGCGCTGGGCGGCGGCGGCGGCGGCGGACGGCCCGATCTCGCACAGGCCGGCGGACCCGATGCCGGCGCCACTCCCGCGGCTCTCGCCGCGGTTCGACAGGCGCTGGCCGACGCCACGCGGTCCTGACAGGAGCGGTACAACCCGCAGGTCCAGAACACAGGGGGTCCGGCAATGCTGGAGCAGGCGCGGTTCCTGGGAACCGACACGTACATCGCAACGGAAGATCTCATGGTCGCGGTCAACGCGGCCGTTACGCTCGAACGCCCGCTCCTGGTGAAGGGGGAACCGGGGACCGGCAAGACGATCCTTGCACACGAGGTCGCCGAAGCGCTCGGAAAGCCGCTGATCGAATGGCACATCAAGTCGACTACCAGGGCACAGCAGGGGCTGTACGAGTATGACGCGGTGTCACGACTGCGCGACAGCCAGCTCGGCGACGAAAGGGTCGGCGACATCGCCAACTACATCCAGCGTGGCAAGCTGTGGGACGCATTTGCCTCGGATGAGCAGGTGGTGCTGCTGATCGACGAGATCGACAAGGCGGACATCGAGTTCCCGAACGACCTGCTGCTGGAACTCGATCGCATGGAGTTCTTCGTCTACGAGACCCGGAAACAGGTTCGGGCCCGGCACCGGCCGATCGTGATCATCACGTCGAACAACGAGAAGGAACTGCCCGACGCCTTCCTGCGCCGCTGCTTCTTCCACTACATCCGCTTCCCCGATGCGGAAACCATGGAACGCATCGTCGAGGTGCACCACCCGAACCTCAAGAAGTCGCTGTTGCGCGAGGCATTGTCAGCCTTCTTCGAGATCCGCGAGGTTCCGGGTCTGAAGAAGAAGCCCTCGACGTCGGAGCTTCTCGACTGGATCAAGTTGCTGGTGGTCGAGGATATTCCCCCGGAGGCCCTGCGGATCAAGGACAAGAAGGACCTGATCCCGCCGCTCTATGGCGCCCTGCTCAAGAACGAGCAGGACGTCCACCTGTTCGAGCGGCTGGCCTTTCTCGCGCGGCGCCAGAACCGGAGCTGAAGTGGTGGCGGCAGCGCGTCCCGCCATCGGACTGCTGGCCCTGCTGGCGACCACGGCCCCGCTCGCCGCGGACGACAGGGCGCTCGATGAGGCGCTGGACGCCTTCGGGCGTCACGCCGGTTATATCTCCGCGACGGTGCTGCCCTGCGGAGGCAAAGAGACGGAAATCGCCTGGTTTGCCGACATGGTCGAACGCATGGTGCGCCGGGCCGGCGGGATCGACGAGGATATCGGAGCCGTCACACGGTCAATGGAACAGGGCAGCGCCGAGGCGAAACCGGTTGCCCGGGACTGCACGGACGCGGGCGGACAGCAACTCGCGCTCATCCTCATGCAACTGCTCGATGAGGTCCGTTCCGGCCTTGAGCGCCGGCGGGAATAGGCCGTACCGGCCGGGGTACGGGCAGGGAGACCGACACGATGTTCACCACCTTCTTCACCTCGCTCAAGAAGGCCGAAATCCCGGTCTCGATGAAGGAGTACCTGACCCTGCTGGAAGCGGTGAAGCAGGGGGTCGCCAACTACTCGATCGACGACTTCTACTTCCTCTCCCGTGCTACCCTTGTGAAGGACGAACGCCATATCGACCGGTTCGACCAGGTGTTCGGCTACTGTTTTCAGGGGCTGGAGGCACTTGACGACCTTTTCGGTGCCGAGATTCCCGACGACTGGCTCCGCGCAATGGCCGAGCTCAACCTGAGCGAGGAGGAAAAGGCCAGGATCGAGGCGCTCGGCGGCTGGGACGCGCTGATGGAGACGCTGAAGAAGCGGCTCGAGGAACAAAAGGGCCGCCACCAGGGGGGCAACAAGTGGATCGGTACCGCCGGACGGTCACCGTTCGGCGCCTACGGGTACAACCCCGAAGGCGTGCGGATGGGCCAGCACGAGGGTCGCAACCGCAGCGCGGTGAAGGTGTGGGACCGGCGCGACTTCCGCAATCTCGACGACACGGTCGAGATCGGGATCCGCAACATGAAGGTCGCGCTGCGCAAGCTGCGCCGGTTTGCCCGCGAGGGCGTTGAGACAGAGCTCGACCTGGACGGCACCATCTCCTCGACGGCCCGTAACGGCGGCCTGCTCGATATCAGGATGGTTCCGGAACGACGCAACGCGATCAACGTGCTGATTTTCTTCGATGTCGGCGGATCGATGGACCCCTACGTCCGGGTGACCGAGGAACTGTTTTCCGCCGCCCGCAGCGAGTTCAAGCACCTGGAGTACTTCTACTTCCACAACTGCCCCTATGAGACCATGTGGAAGGACAACCGGCGGCGCCACATCGAACGCGTCCCGACCTGGGAAGTGCTGCACACCTTCCCCGAGAACTACAAGTGCATCGTGGTCGGCGACGCCTCGATGAGTCCCTACGAGATCACGGTAGCGGGCGGCAGCGTCGAACACATGAACCCGGAACCCGGCGCACAGTGGATCCAGCGCATACGCAGCCACTTCCACCGCTGCGTGTGGCTGAACCCGACCGACCCGAAGTACTGGGGCTACACCCGTTCGATCGAGATGGTGAGCGAACTGATGGAGGAGCGGATGTATCCGCTCACGATCAGCGGACTCGAGGATGCGATCCGGGAACTGAAGTCGTGACACCACACGATCCGCGCGTCCACCCGTGGCGCGCGGACCTCGCGGCCGCGCACCTGCGCGGAACAATCAGGGCCGACCGCTACGTCCGCGGCCGCGACATGCAGCTTTGCGTCCCGCTCGCAGGACTCTTCGAGCACCCTGACGGGGAGGCGCAACGCGTGAGCGAACTCCTGTTCGGGGAACGGTTCACGGTCTACGACGAAACCGACGGCTGGGCCTGGGGGCAGTGCACCGCCGACGGGTACGTCGGCTATGCCGCCGCCACCGCCCTGACTGCCACGCTTGTGGAGCCGACCCATGCGGTCGGCGTCCTGCGCACCGTTGCCTTCTCGCGTCCGGACCTGCGCAGCCGGCCGGTGGCCATGCTGCACATGAACAGCCCGGTCGCGGTAGGAGCGAGGGAAGGGGGGTACTCGGCCGTCGCCGGCAGTGGCTGGGTCCCGGACCGGCACCTTGTTCCCGTGGGCAGTCCTGCCGACGATCACGTCGCCGTCGCCCGCATGTTCCTGGGTGCGCCCTACCTGTGGGGCGGGAGATCCAGTCTCGGCGTCGACTGCTCCGGCCTGGTCCAGCTCGCGCTTGCCCGCACCGGGATCCGGGCTCCACGCGACTCCGACCAGCAGGAAGCGGCACTGGGCAGGACGGTCGTCGAGCCAGGGGCCGGCGACCTGGTGTTTACCACCGGACATGTCGCCCTGGTGTCCGCCACCAACGCGGTGCTGCATGCCAATGCCCACCACATGGCCGTACGGGAGGAACCTCTTGCGGACTTCCTGGCCCGTCTCGACGCCACCGGCCTGGCGATTACCTCGATCCGGCGCCTTCCTGTAGTGCCGCATCAGCCGGAATAAAGCACTCCCGTCCATCCGGATCGAGCCGATAGAAGCCGTCCTGCGGTTCATCGAGCGCCAGACTGGCCAGGCCGTCGAGACCCCGCCACAACCCGCGCAGGATCCGGTTGAACGACCCGTGCGCCACGATGACAAGCGGGCGCTGGTCCGGCATGGCGGCAAGGAACCTGCCCGCCCGTTCCGCGACTTCGGCGTGGCTCTCTCCGCCCGGCGGCGCCCGGTGCCAGCGGTTGGCCCGGCGTTCCGCCCACTCGTGTGGATACCGCTCGAGGATTTCCTCCATGTTGAGCCCGTCCCAGGCGCCGAACGATGTCTCGATCACGAGGCGCTCCAGCACGATCACGTCCGGATCGACACCGATTTCATCGGCAACCAGCACGGCGGTCTGGTACGCCCGGCCGAGCGGGCTCGAGAGCATTGCCCCGGGACGGCGTCCGCCGAGGAGGCGGGCAAGCGTTTGTCCCATCGCGACGGCCTGGTGCGCCCCGCGCAGGGTCAGTGGCGTATCCCGCTGGCCCTGCAGACGACGCTCACGGTTCCAGATGGTCTCGCCGTGACGCAGCAGGTAGATCGTCATCGACCCGACCTCTCGACGCGGATGATGTCGATGCCGTCGCGGTGCAGGCGATGGACCGCATCCTGCGGCCGGTCGAGGGCGTAGGTCTGCATCCGGTCGAGCCCGAGATGCAGCCCACGCAGGATCTTGCTGACCACGCCGTGGGTCACCACCACATGGTTTCCGCCTGCCGCGGACCAGCTCTCGAGCAGTGGTCGGACCCGGTCCTGGACCATCTGGCTGCTTTCGCCGTTGGGATGCCTGAAGTTCCAGGGATCGCGCCGACGCTGCTCCGCTTCCTGCGGGTAGTCCCTCGCCAGTTCCCGCCAGCCGGCATAGCCGTCACGATCGCCAAGGGTGATCTCCACGAGCCGGTCATCGAACCGCACCGCGTGGTACGGGTACCCGATGGTGTCGCACAGGATTGCGACCGTCTGCCGGGTTCGCCCGATGGGACTGGCCCAGACCTGATGGTCGGTTGACCCCAGGACATCACGAATCGTCACGCCCATCGCCTGCGCCTGTCGCACACCGCGCAGGGTCAGCGGGGAGTCGGACTGTCCCTGCAGCCGCCCGGCACGATTCCATGTCGTTTCTCCATGGCGTGCAAGATAGATCGTGGTTGACATGGCGTTGCCGGAAGTGGACGAAAGCGCCTGCATAACACCGCCAGTGCGCCCCACCAAGACCGCGGGCCGGACAGGAACGAGGAGCAGGCTGATGGCACACGACTACGCGTTCCCGGACCTCGCCCGAACCGTCAATGAGCTTGAGGAGACCGACATCCTCGAGATTGCCACCTACGGCTGGGGCAGACAGGGTCTGATACCGCTGTGGTTCGGGGAAGGGGACGTTCCGACACCGGCGCACATCTGCGAGGCAGCGGCGGAATCGATGCGTCGCGGCGAGACCTTCTACTCCGACCAGAACGGGATCGAGGACCTGAGGCTGGCGCTGGTCGATTACTACCGCCGGGCCTTCGACGTTGCGGTTGCGCCCGAGCGGATCACCATCACCAATTCCGGCATGATGGCCCTGTCGCTGGTCATCGGCATGCTGCTCGACCCTCAGGACGAGGTGATCGTCGTCGGTCCGGTCTGGCCCAATATCTACTCGACGATCCAGATCAATGACGGAGTGGCCCGGCATGCGACCATCCGGCTCGCTCCGGACGGCTGGAAGCTTGATCTCGAGGAGGTGTTTGCCGCAGCAACCGACAGGACCAAGGCAGTATTCGTCAACTCCCCCAGCAATCCGACCGGCTGGATCATGCCGGAGGAAGACCAGGCCCGATTGCTGGAATGGGCGCGCGAGCGCAACATCTGGGTGATTGCCGACGAGGTCTACCATTCCCTGGTCTTCGCTCGCGACGTCAGTCCGTCGCTGCTGCGGCACGCCGAACCCGACGACAAGCTGCTCGTCGTGAACTCATTTTCGAAGTCATGGCTGATGACCGGCTGGCGCCTCGGCTGGGTCGTCCATCCGCCGAAGCTGGCGCCAACGCTCGCCAAGGTGATCCAGATCGAGACGTCGGGAGTTCCGGTCTTCGTCCAGCGTGCCGGAATTGCGGCGCTGACCGGCGGCGACGAAGTGATCGACGACCTGCGTGCCCGCTGCCTCACCGGCCGTGACCTGGTCTGCGACCGGCTGGAGGCCTGGCCGCGTGTCCGTTTCACGCGGCCGCAGGGCGCATTCTATGCCTTCTTCAGTGTCGACGGGGTCACGGACTCGCTCGCGTTGAGCAAGGAACTGGTCGACCGGTGCAATGTCGGCCTCGCTCCGGGCAGCGCCTTCGGACCCGGCGGCCAGGGTTTCCTGCGGTTGTGTTATGCCTCGACGCCGGAGAAACTGAACCGCGCCATGGATGCACTGGCCACGGTGCTGGGAGACGCCTGAACCGGGAGCGCCGTCGGCAAGCTCGGGATAACGGGACATGTTCGAGAAGATCCTCATTGCCAACCGCGGCGAGATCGCATGCCGGGTGATCCGGACCGCGCGCCGGATGGGAATTTCCACGGTTGCCGTCCATTCGGACGCGGATGCCGGCGCCCTGCATGTCCAGAGCGCCGACGAGGCGGTTCGCATCGGTACGGCGGCTTCGACCGACAGCTACCTGAGGGTCGACCGCATTCTCGACGCGGTCCGCCAGACCGGTGCGGAGGCAGTTCATCCCGGCTACGGTTTCCTGTCGGAAAACCCGGAAATCGCCAGGCGACTCGAGGCCATGAACGTCGCCTTCATCGGCCCGGGAGTGGATGCGATCTCGAAGATGGGAGACAAGATCGAATCCAAGCGGATCGCGATTGATGCGGGGGTCGCCACTATCCCGGGCCACGTCCAGGCTCTCGCCGACGAGGATGAAGCGGTGCAGGTTGCCGACGAAGTCGGTTACCCGGTGATGCTCAAGGCGTCGGCCGGAGGCGGCGGCAAGGGAATGCGCATCGCCCGGACGCGCGACGAGGTTCGCGACGGGTTCCGTTCGGCGACAAGCGAGGCCCGGTCGAGTTTCGGTGACGACCGGGTCTTTGTCGAACGCTACATCGAGAATCCGCGCCACATCGAGATCCAGGTTATTGCCGATCATCACGGAACCATCCTGTATCTGGGCGAGCGTGAATGTTCGATTCAGCGCCGTCACCAGAAGGTCCTCGAGGAAGCCCCGAGCCCGTTTCTCGACGAAGATACCCGTGCCCGAATGGGAGCCCAGGCGGTCGCACTCGCCCGTGCCGTGGACTACCGCTCGGCGGGCACCGTGGAATTCGTCGTCGACCGCGACCGGAACTTCTACTTCCTCGAAATGAACACCCGCCTGCAAGTCGAGCATCCGGTCACCGAACTCGTCACCGGCCTCGACCTCGTCGAGTTGATGATTCGCATCGCCTGTGACGAGCCGCTGCCGTTCTCCCAGGCCGACGTGCGGCTGGAAGGGTGGGCGATCGAGGCCCGGATATACGCCGAGGATCCCTTCCGCGGGTTCCTGCCGTCGACCGGGCGCCTTGCCCGTTTCCGGCCGCCCGAGGCCGGCAACGGTGTCCGCGTCGACACCGGGGTCGCGGAAGGGACCGAGATCTCGATGTTCTACGACCCGATGATCGCGAAGCTGATCACAGGCGGCAGTGACAGGCCCGAGGCCGCCCGGCGCATGGCGGACGCGCTCGAGCGCATCGACATCCGCGGCGTCTCCCACAACGTGCCGTTCCTTGCCGCCCTGGTCACCCATCCGGAGTTCATGGCCGGGCGGATGACGACCGGGTTCATCGATGAAGCCTTTCCCGACGGATTCGCCGGCGCCGGGCTCGACGATGACCAGGTTGCGGCACTGCGCGCCATTGCCGTGGCACGTCAGCATGCCCGGTCCCTGCGGGAACGACGGATCAGCGGTCAGACCGACCTGGCCCACCGGACCTCGGTCGCCGGACCTGAACGGCTGCTGGTAATCGACGGCGAGACCAGGCTCGGCGCGACGGTTGCCGGCGTCGACGGCGGTTTCGATGTCGAGCTGGAAGGACGGGGCGCCGTGGCGGTCCGGGGAGATTGCGAACCGGAGCGCGAACTCTTCTCGGGAACGGTCGACGGTCGTCACATCCTGGCCCGAACCGGGTTTGGCCAGGACGGCCATCTGCTGCAGCACGCCGGAGCGATCCGCAGGCTGCGGGTTGTCGCGGAACGGATCTGGCGCTACCTCGACATGATGCCGGTCAAGGAAGCGGCGGACATGTCTCGTTTCCTGCTTTCGCCGATGCCGGGACTGCTGGTGTCGGTGGCGGTGGAACCGGGCGAGCAGGTGAAATCCGGCCAGGAGCTTGCGGTGGTCGAGGCGATGAAGATGGAAAACGTGTTGCGGGCGGAACGCGACGCGGTGGTTGCGAAGGTGCTGGCCAGTCCGGGCTCGAGCCTTGCCGTCGACGAGGCGATCCTCGAATTTGCCTGACGTCTTTGCCCTTGCCCGCCTTGCCGCGAGCGAGTATTGAGCGCTGTCTCGCAGCTCCCCCGCCAGACTGGAGAAACCGCATCATGGCCGTTCCGAAGCGGAAAACCACACCGTCCAAGCGCGGCATGCGCAGGTCCCACCACGCGCTCGCGAAGCCGACCTACGTCGAGGACGCCGACACCGGGGAAATGCGGCGCCCGCATCACATTGACCTGAAGACCGGGATGTATCGCGGCCGCCAGGTCCTGAAGGTGAAAGACCGGTTCTGACCGCGAGGGCCCGGGCGTGACCAGGGTCCCGGACACAAGCGACGTCGTCATCGTCGGTGGCGGGATCATCGGGACCGCAGCTGCCTACTACCTGGCCCGCGGCGGCATCGACGTCACCCTGTGCGAAAAGGGCAGGGTGGCCGGGGAACAATCATCACGCAACTGGGGGTTTGTGCGCCAGCAAGGGCGTGATCCGGCGGAGATCCCGACCATCATCGAGAGTCTCCGGCTGTGGAACGGTCTTGCCGAGGAGATCGGTGAGGACGTCGGTTTCACGCGCGCCGGCGCGCTCTATCTCGCCAGCACCGAGCGCCAGCTTGCGCGCTACGAGGCCTGGCTGGAGCATGCCCGGCAATACCAGCTGGACACCCGGTTGCTGTCACGTGAAGAGGTCCGCAAGGCCCTGCCCGGGTCCCGCGGGGAGTGGGTCGGAGGGCTGCACACGCCGAGTGACGGGCGGGCCGAACCGGCCCTGGCCACCCCGGCACTCGCCCGGGCAGCGCGCCGGCAGGGCGCCACCATCGTCGAACAGTGTGCCGTGCGCGGTCTCGACACCCAGGCAGGCCGGGTGTCAGGAGTGGTGACCGAGCATGGCCGCATCGCCGCCTCCACCGTCCTGTGTGCCGGCGGGGCATGGTCCTCGCTGTTCTGCGCCCGGCACGGAATCGTGCTGCCACAGCTCAAGGTGCGTTCCTCGGTGTTCCGGACCGCCCCGGCACCCCTGGTCAGCGAAACTGCCATCTGGAGCCAGGATGTTGCGTTCCGCCGTCGTCAGGACGGCGGCTACACGGTGGCGCATGGGTCTGCAACCGAAGTGCCGATCGTCCCGGATACGCTGCGTTGGGCCCGTTCATTCATGCCGTCGTACCGCGACGAACGCTCGCGGCTGCGGCTGCGGCTGGACAGCCGGTTCCTGACCGAGCTGCGCACGCCGCGTCGCTGGAGTCTCGATGGTCCCTCACCGTTCGAGGCGACGCGGGTCAATGATCCGGCACCGAGCCAGCGCATCCTGGACCAGGCGGCACGCAACCTCGCGAGGCTTTTCCCGGCCCTGGCTCCGGTTCCGGTCGTCGAGAGCTGGGCCGGCCTGATTGACGTGACCCCCGATGCCGTTCCGGTCATTGCACCGGTCGACGAACTGCCGGGGTTTCACCTGGCAACCGGTTTCAGCGGTCACGGGTTCGGTATCGGTCCCGCGGCTGGCCGGCTCGCTGCCGAAATGGTCAGCGGCATACCGACGTCGATCGATCGCACACCATTCCGCCTGGAACGCTTCTTCGACTGAAGCCGCGTCACTCCGCCACCTGACGGGCGGCGGCATCCCAGTCGTAGAGTGGCGGTTCCTTGGCCGCGAAACGGCGAATCGCCTCCTTGTGGAACTGCCCGTCCCGGGCGATCGACTGTGCCATCGCCTCGAGTTCGATCATGGTGCGGTGATCGAGGTTGAACGACTGATTCAGGATGTTCTTGGCAAGACCAATAGCACTGGTCGGCGCGCCGACGAACCGTGCCGCGAATTCGCGCGCCTCCGCCATCGCGGTTTCCTGCCCCACGATCTGATGGACGAGGCCGATCTCGCGTGCTTCCTGCGCGTAGACCCTGCGTCCGGTAAACACCAGCTCCTTGGCGCGCTGAAGCCCCACCAGCCGGGGCAGGATGAACATGCCTCCCCAGTCGGGGACGAGGCCGATGCGCACGAAGGCCTGCAGGAAGAATGCCCGTGGCGTGGCGAGCACGAAGTCCGCCGCAAGTGCTATGTTCGCCCCGGCCCCTGCCGCGGGTCCGTCGACCAGGCTGATGACCGGCAGTTCCAGGTTCATCAGGCTGAACATGGTGTCGTGGCTGCGGCGAAGACTGTCGCGCGTCAGCCGTGCCGAGCCAAGCCGCGAGCCCATCGACTTCACGTCTCCCCCGGCACAGAACGCACCGCCGGCGCCGGTCAGGATGACGGCACTGATATCGTCGGATGCGCGTTCCCTGATTTCCGCCATCGCCCGGTCCAGATCGATCCGCATTGCGGTAGAGAGCGCGTTGCGCGCCTCAGGCCGGTTGAGCGTGATGGTCGCGACCCCTGCATCGACCTCGAACAGGATGGCGCTGTAGGACATGTGCCGGTCTCCCCTAGTGTGGAACTGCCCGAACTATACGCGAACCCGGGTTGCAAGAGCACCCTTCGGACAGCCGGGCGCATCATCGCGGTTTCCGACCCGGCTCGCAGCACCTATGGTCATCTGGCAGCACATGGGCGGGAGATTGCAGTCATGACACGACGGTTTGATGGCAAGGTCGCACTGATCACTGGCGGAGCCTACGGGATGGGAGCCGCAACGGCGCAGCTCATGGCCGAGCAGGGCGCCAGGGTGGCGATCGGGGATCTGCTGGAGGCCGAAGGGCAGGGTGTCGCATCCGATATCCGGGCGGCGGGCGGAGACGCGATGTTCATCCGCCTCGATGTGACCAGCGAGGCCGACTGGAAGTCGGCGATGACCGCCGTCACCGATACCTTCGGCCGGCTCGATATCCTGGTCAACAACGCCGGCATCAGCGGCAGCGCCTTCGACGACCAGGGCGACGTGGATGCCTGGGACGCGCTGATGCGCGTCAACGCGACCGGCCCCTATCTCGGCACCCAGTACGCCTCGGCCGAAATGATCAGGACCGGCGGCGGGGCGATCGTCAACATCTCCTCGATCTCGGGCATCGTGGGCCAAGGATACATCCATCCCGGCTACAATGCGTCAAAGGGAGCGTTGCGTGCGATGACCAAACAGTCGGCCGACCGGCTGGCGTGCCACGGCATCCGGGTCAACTCGGTTCACCCCGGCATCATGCCGCCGATGCGCACCTCCGGCGTCACCGCGGATCCAGAGCAGCGCCGCAAGATCCTCGAGCGGCACGTCCCGATGCGCCGCGCCGGCGAGGTTACCGAGGTAGCCATGGCAGTCGCGTTCCTGGCATCCGACGAGGCGTCCTACATCACCGGCGCCGAACTGCCGGTCGACGGGGGCTATCTCGCCATCTGAGCCCTGTCGGCACGGAACGGCCAACCCGGAAGCGAACAGCAGGAGTGGAGGCCCATGTACACCGTCATCCGCAACGCACGCCTGCTCGACATCGACCGCCACCGGCCCGATCCCGCAGACGTTCTCGTCGATGGTGACACCGTTCACTCGATCGGCCCGCCGGGCATGTCGGCACCTGCCGACGCCGTGGTGCGTGACGCCCGTGGCCGGCTGATGATGCCGGGCCTGGTCAACGCGCATACCCACGGCCACAACAATCTTGCCAAGAGCCTGGGAGACCGCTGGAACCTCGAACTGCTGCTGAATGCCGCACCCTGGATCACGGGAGGCCGCACGCTCGAGGACAAGTACCTTTCCACACTGATCGGCGCCGTGGAGATGGTGCGCAAGGGATGCACCGCTGCCTACGACCTGACCTTCGAGTTCCCGGTCCCCACCCCGGACGGGCTCGACGCGGTCGGGCGCGCCTACAACGATGTCGGAATGCGTGCCGTCATCGCACCGATGATGGCCGACCGAACCTTCTACCAGGCGGTTCCCGGCCTGCTGGACGCGCTTCCCGCCTCGGTCCGCCGTGATGCCGAGGCGGTGGCGATCGAACCGTTTGCAACCAGCCTTGCCGCGTGGGAGCGCGCGCTCGCCGCCTGGTCGTTCAGTCGCGACCGGGTCCGGCTGGCGCTGGCCCCGACCATCCCGCATCACTGCAGTACCGAGTTCCTGCGCGCGGCACGGCTGGCCGCCGTGGAACACGGGGTCGGATTGCACACCCACCTGGCGGAGTCGAAGGTGCAGGCCCATGCGGGCATGCAGCTTTACGGGATGACCCAGACCGCGTGGCTCGATCACCTCGGCATCCTCGGGCCGGATTTCGTGGCCGCGCACGCGGTATGGCTCGACCGCGACGACATGCGCCGGATCGCCGATGCCGGCGGCGCCGTCGCCCACAATCCCGGCTCGAACGCACGGCTTGGCAACGGCCTCGCCGCATCCCGGGCGTTACTCGACGCCGGGGTCAGGGTCGGAATCGGCACCGATGCCTGTACCTGCTCCGACAACCTCAACATGTTCGAGGCGATGCGGGTTGCATCCATGGTCTCGCGGGTGCAGGAACTCGATCCGGAACGCTGGCTCGCCACCGACGAGATCCTTGCGCTGGCAACCCAGGGCAGTGCTGACGTACTCGGGTTCGGCGAGGAGATCGGCAGCATTGCTCCGGGTCGGAAGGCCGACATCGTCTTTCTCGACCTCGACCGGATCAACTACGTCCCGCTCAACGACCCGGTCAACCAGATCGTGCACGGGGAGGACGGTACCGGAGTCGAGTCCGTGATGATCGGCGGGCGCATGGTGCTCGAGAACGGGCGGATGGTCACGGTGAACGAAGCCAGACTTGCCCGTGACGCCGAGGTCGCGGCCGAACGTCTTGCCGCGGTCAATGCGGACGCCCGGGCCGCCGCCGAACGCCTGCAGGAGCCCGTACGCCGGTTCGCCGTCGAACTCGCCCGGCGTGACTACCACGTCGAACGCCACGCCCGGTGCACCCACTGATACCACGCTCCCGAGCCCGGCGGATGCGGCCTGCGACGCGCGAACATTGACATTTCGGGAACGTCGACCCGATCATGGGGTTGCCGCGCCGGAACGGCAGGCAAGGGCCCATGCATCCCGGCACGACGACAATCCGGACCGGAGCGTCGACAGCACCCGCGGACAGGGCAGCACTATTCAGGAGGCAACGTGATGAAGCGCACACTTCTCGTGGCGGGACTTGCCGGTCTCGTCGGATTCGGAATGTCCGGCGTGGCCGGCGCACAGATGAAGCTGGACATGGCCACGCCGTGGGCCGGGGGCGTCATGCTCGAATATGCCGCGCGTGGCGCAGCGGCGAACATGGAAATGACCTCGAACAACACCATCGACATCGAGGTCTACCCCGCCGGCACGCTTGGCAAGGCGCTGAAGGTGACGGATGCGGTCGCGAAGGGCGTTGCCCAGACCAGTCACAACTGGCCCGGCTACGACTGGGGTGTCGACAAGACCTCGATCCTGTTCGGCGGATTTGCCGGCACGATGGCCTGGGACAAGATGATGCACTGGGTCTTCAAGGGCGGCGGCCAGGAAATGATGATGGACTGGCGCATGGAGAAGTTCAACGTCGCCGCGGTTCCGTGCGGTTCCGCGCCGCGTGAGCTGTTCCTGCACAGCCACAAGGCAGTCCGCAGCCTTGAGGACTATGTCGGCATGAAGGTTCGCACCGCCGGTGCATGGGCCGAGATCGCCCAGAAGCTCGGTGCCTCCACAGTCATCCTGGCCGGCGCGGAGGTCTATCCGGCGCTGGAACGCAAGGTCGTCGACGGGATCGAGTGGGGAACACCAACCCACAACATCGCGGCCGGTTTCGAAAAGGTCGCCAAATACATCATCGTTCCCGGCGTCCATCAGCCGGTCGCCATGCACGAGTGCGAGTTTAACAAGGAAGTCTGGGACAGCATGACCGACCTGCAGCAGAGCCAGATGAAGGCTGCCGGCCAGCTCATCACCTGGGACCTGTACCTGCATCTCGGACACTCCGACGCACCGAACTGGATGACGTACGCCAACAGCGAGAAGAACGAGGTCATCGACCTGCCGCAGGAATTCAAGGACGCAGCGCGCAAGGCGACCGAGGAGTGGGTTGTCGAGCAGGGAACGGAAAACGAGTGGTTCACCAAGGTCTGGGCGGCGCAGCAGGATTACGCGTCTGTCTGGTCTCAGGCACATCGCTATCGCTGATCCCGACCCTACATACGCCTATCACTGGCGCCGGCCCCTGGGCCGGCGCCTTTTTTTCTCCCTTCTCAGCGTGGAGTCAGCTGTTGTGCCGGCGGGCCGCATTGCGACCGGCGAGCCGGCCGGTCACCGCACCACGCATTACCGATGTCGCACCGGTATAGGTCCGGTAGTAAAGCCCGGCGACCTCGCCGGCCGCGTAGAGTCCCGGGACGGGGTCGCCCTCGGTGCTGATCACCCGGGCCCGGGTATCAATCTTGACCCCGCCGAAGGTAAAGCAGTTCGCGCAGATGACCGGCCAGGCCCGAAACGGCGGACGCTCGATCGGACGCGCCCAGTTCGACTTGCGTGGCGCGATGCCACTGGTCATCCGCCCGTCGGGCCGCAGCGGATCCACCGGGTCGGCGGACGGGCAGGATGCATTGTAGTCCGTGATGGTACGGGTGAGCACGTCGCCATCCAGACCTGCCAGCTGACCGAGTTCCCCGAGCGTGTCCGCCTCGAACGGCAGTACCCGCGAGCGCACCGTCACCTGCCACCCGGTGATATCGTCAAGACCCGCATCGTGTATGGCGTGCGCGATTCCGAACGGCTGGCGCATGATCTCCCGGGCCGTGGCTTCGTAGGTCGCGTCCACCATGCCCGGCGCCTCGTCGGTAAACCGGCGGGCACAGGCATTGACCAGCACGCCCCACGGATAGTTCAGGACAACCGGCTCCGTATCGGTCGAGCGCGGATCAACAGGCTGGGCGTGAAAGCTGCCGAAATCGCCACATGCCGCGGCACCGGCGTCGAGTGCCATGCGAACGCCCTCGCCGCGGTTGTAGTGTCCGCCCCGCGAGACCGGGCGGACATACTGCGCATGCGATCCGACGTACCGGCTCATCATCTCCGGGTTTCCCTGGAACCCGCCACAGGCGAGCACTACGGCCGGCGCGGTAATCCGGATTCGGCGATTGCCCGGTCCGACCGCATGCACCCCGGTGACCGCGCCGTCATCATCGAACATCAGTCCGTGTGCCGCGGTCCGGTAGTGCACCTCGATCCCGTCACTGGCGTCGATCCTGGCCCCAAGCGTGTCAACCAGGGCAAGACCGCCGCCGGCCGGCGCCATGCGGGTGGTGCTCTGGCTCAGGAAATACAGCGGCAGGTGTTCAAACCTGATCCCGAATCGCCCGAGCCACGCGAGTGTCGACGGCGCCTCTTCGGCGATGGTTGCAACAAGGTGCGGATCGATGACGCCGAGCGCGCGGAGTACCCCGGGCTGGTCCTCGGGCGAACGGACCGCATCGCGCATGATGCCGGGGTCGGGCCACCCGCCGGCGTTGGCGGCAAAACTGTCCTCGAAGTCGTCCGAGACCGACGAGGCATCCTTCATGCGCCAGAAACTCTCGGTATAGCGGGTGTTTCCGCCCCGCTCGTCGCGTGGCGCCCGTTCCAGCACGCCGACGCGCGCACCTTCCTCCCGCGCAGTCAGCGCAGCCGCCAGACCGGCTATTCCGCACCCGACAACCAGCACATCGACCTTCATCGTCCCCTCCGTCATCCCCGCGCCGGCCGTTCAGGCGGGACAGCCCGGACCCCGGATGGTAGCCTCGGGCCCGGCCGACGCAAGGCCACGGATCACTCACATGGGGCATGGCATGACACTGGAAGGACGGACCGCCTTCATTTCCGGCGGAGGCAGGAACATCGGCCGGGCGATCGCACTCGAACTTGCCGATGCCGGATGCGACGTTGTGATCAACGGCAGGCAGGACAGGGCTGTTTGCGACGAGGTTGCGGGCGAGGTCGCTGCCCGTGGCCGCCAGGTCCTGGTCCAGATGGGGGACATCGGTGATCCCGCCGGGGTCCGTTCGATGGCGAAGACCGCGCTGGAGCGGTTCGGCCGGATAGACATCCTGGTCAACAACGCGGCCATCCGTCCGGAAAAGCCGTTCCTGGAGATGACGGACGAGGACTGGCACCGCGTCCTGGCCGTTGACCTGCATTCGGCCTTCTATACCTGCCGTGCCCTGCTTCCCGGCATGGTCGAGGGCAACTGGGGGCGTGTCATCAACATCACCGGCATGAACGCGATCCACGGCTACAGCGGTCGGGCACCGGTCTCGGCCGCCAAGCATGGACTGTGGGGCCTGACCAAGGCGCTTGCCAAGGAGTTCGGACCGGCGGGGATCACGACCAACGCGATCTCGCCGGGGCCGATCGCGACCGAGCACAAGGACCCGCACATGGCGCGGCACATCGAGGAGCACCGCCCGCACGTTCCGCTCCGCCGGCTCGGGGAACCGGGCGAGATTGCCGGACTGGTCGGCTATCTCTGCGGAGGCAGTGGCGGATTCGTCAACGGACAGATGTTCGCCGTCAATGGCGGCATGCAGACCTGACCAGGGGTTGACGACCGCATTTCATTTCCACTATTATAGAAATATGGAAATTGAATCCGTCGTCGCCGCACTTGCCGCACTGGCGCACGAGACACGCCTGGCCGCGTTTCGCCACCTCGTGGTGTGCGGCCCGCACGGTTCTCCAGCCGGGCACATCGCCGAGCGTCTCGGCCTGCCGGCGGCGACATTGTCGTTTCACCTGAAGGAACTCAGGTCCGCGGGTCTGGTGACCTGCGATCGCAACGGCCGGTCAGTGATCTACCGTACCGACTGCGCGCGCATGGAGGAGCTGATTCGGTTTCTCACCCGAAACTGCTGCCATGGAGAAACGGCGCTCGCACAACAGGAGAGGGTCCCATGAGACTTCAGCTGGCACTCAACGTCGAGAACCTTGACGAGGCGATCCCGTTCTACGAGCAGATGTTCGGCACGCGGGTCAGCAAGCGCAAGCCGGGCTACGCCAACTTCGCGATCGACAGGCCACCGCTCAAGCTGGTTCTGTTCGAGGCTCCGGATGCTCCGGAACGCATCAACCACCTGGGTGTCGAGGTCTTTGACGACGACGAGGTAACGGCGGCAATCAATCGACTGCAGGACGGCAAACTCGAGCACATCATCGAACAGGAGACCACCTGTTGCTACGCGACCCAGAACAAGGTCTGGGCCCGGGAGCCCCAGGGTCTGCGCTGGGAGTGGTACCGGGTGCTTGCCGACAGCGAGAAGAGGTACGGTCCGCGTGATCGGGGCCTCGTCCCCGACAGCACCAATCCCGGACTCTGTTGCGTCGACGAGGAGCCGGATCCCTGTTGCGCCGGACAGGACGCAGACAGGAACTGACCGGCCGGGCCTGAAACTCCCTCCCGTTGCCGGGCGTGCCGTACGCGGTATCATGCCGACACAACGGGCCGATCCGCGGCTGGACGAGGCAGCATCATCGACCCGTCGAAACTTCATGTCGCGCGGCCCGGTGCCGTGCGGTACCCATAGCCGCCGGAGGACAGCATGACATCGTCCAAGCCGAGTAACGAACCGACACCCAACGGCTCCACCTATGTCCGTCCCCAGGACATGGACTGGAAACCGACCCGGTTCGAGGGCATCTCGATCAAGGTTCTCTACGAGGACCGGGACAAGGGAGAGATGACCTGCCTGCTCAAGTGGAAGCCCGGCGCCAGCCTTCCGTTCCATCGCCATCCGGAGATCGAGCAGAGCTACGTGCTCGAGGGCTCGTTCTACGATCACGACGGCATTGCGCGGGCCGGCGAGTACGTCTGGCGGGTGCCGGAATCAAAGCACGAGACGCACTCGGACGAGGGCTGCGTGATCCTGGCGGTCTATCGCAAGCCGAACGTATTCCGTTCCAGCGCCGGTTTCTGAGGTCCTCCCGGACACCCCCCAACCGTCGCTCCTGCCCCGACGCACCGGGTGGGGCTTGCGCGCGCGCCAACCTGCCCGAGGAGATCACCCGATGCTGCCGTCGCCGCTCCGCGAGGTTCTCGGCATCGAATGTCCGGCAGTGCCGACGCGGCCTGCGATGCAGTCGGGTTCGAAATCAGGGGCGTCGTCCTGCCCGGTTCTGCCCTTTTGCTTCGGCGGATCATCCGGGGTCGTGAGATGAGTGAAAGACCGATCGGCATCAACGCGCCGTCGCCGTTTCCGGGACGTTTCTTCCTGAACGAGCGGGGCACGAAGGTGGTTGCCGTGGCGGGCAGGGGCATCGGCTCGACAGCAGAAATCGTGACGAGCCTGGCCGCGGATGCACGGGCCACGCCACGCACCGGCTGTGCCAGGTCCACGGAAGGCTGAACGGATGGAGTTCGGACTGTTCCTCGAATTCGGAGTCCGCAACGGCCACCCGGCGGGCGATATCTTCCGTGAGGGCATCGCGCTCACGGAGCTGGCCGAACGGCTGGGACTGCAGTCGGTCTGGCTGGCGGAGTTCCACTTCATGCCGGACCGTTCGGTCCTGTCCTCTCCGATTGCGGTGGCCGCAGCGCTCGCGACACGCACAAGACGGGTCCGGATCGGGATGGCGGTCTACGTGCTGCCGCTGGTGCACCCGCTTCGGGTCGCGGAGGAGGTGGCGACAGTTGACCAGATCAGTAACGGGCGGTTCGATCTCGGAATCGGACGCAGCGGGTTCCTCGCGCAGTACCGGGGCTACGATATCGACTATGGCGAGAGCGAGGCACGGTTTGACGAGGCTCTCGAGGTGCTGAAGGGGGCGTTTGCCGGCAGACGGTTCTCCTACGAGGGTCGCTACTATCGGGTGCGCGATGCGGCGCTGATGCCACCGGCGTACCAGAAGCCGCACCCACCGATGTACATGGCCGCGACTTCCGCCTCCACGTTCGTCAAGGTGGCCCGGCTGGGCCTGCCACTGTTCGTCGGGCTGCGCGGCGACGGGCTGGAGCCGCTCGCCGCCAACATCCGTAGCTATCGCGAAGCCTGGGCCGAGGCGGGACATCCAGGCCGCCCGCAGGTGCACCTGCGCGTTCCGGTCTATGCCGGCGCCACGCCGCAGGCCGCGGTTGCCGAGGCCAGACCGACCCTCGTTTACTATTTCGAGCGGCAGGCCCGTCTGATCGCCAGCCAGGGGGCAAGACCGGGGCACGGACCGGGTGGAGCGGCGACGATCGCGGCCCGTCTCGCCGCACTCACCTGGGACGACATCCGCACCCACTATGCCGCGGTTGGCTCGTCCGACCAGCTCGTCGAGACCCTGGGCGAGTGGCGCGAAACCCTCGACATCGATGGCGTCATGATCGAGACCAATCCCGGCAACGGGCTCACCGAGACCCAGGCCGCGGACAACGTCTCGCGCATCGCCGAGGAGATCATGCCGGCGCTGGCGTGAACACGTGACGCGCGGTCGGGGAGGAGCGTCGGCATCGACCGGCCGGGCACCTTCGCCACGCACCGGAAGGGACAGTCTGGCGCCGGTCGGACGCGCGTTCCGGGTCTGGCGGAATGGTGGCGCAGACCCCGTTCTCCGAGCGCATGGCGGCAATCGCGCACTCGATGCCGCATCGGTCAGGGACTACCATTCGCGCGCAACGGCGCCGGAAAGAGGGAGGGCAGCACATGTACCTCGGCATCGACCTCGGCACTTCGGCGGTGAAGGCAGTCCTGCTCGACGACGAGGGCCGCATCGCCGGTCAGTCAGCGGTTTCGCTCGGCGTCTCGACACCCCGCCCCCTGTGGTCGGAGCAGGACCCCGAGGCCTGGTGGGCGGCTGCCTGCCGTGCCGTGGACGAACTGAAGACCGGGCACGGCCCGGCACTCGCCGGCGTTCGGGCGATCGGCCTTTCCGGCCAGCAGCATGGCGCCACGCTGCTCGACGCGCGCGGGTCCGTTCTGCGGCCCGCCATCCTGTGGAATGACGGGCGCTCGGGCGCCGAGTGCATGGCAATCGAGGCCGCGGTTCCGGACTCGCGGCAGATCACCGGCAACCTCGCGATGCCTGGCTTCACCGCGCCGAAACTGATGTGGGTGGCCCGGCATGAACCCGAGGTGTTCAAGCGCATCGCCACGGTGCTGCTGCCCAAGGACTATCTGCGCTACCGGCTGAGCGGAGAGCGTGTGGCGGAGATGTCCGACGCATCCGGAACTCTCTGGCTCGATGTGGGAAACCGCTGCTGGTCCGACCAGATGCTCGCTGCCACCGGACTCGGCCCCGGGCATATGCCCCGGCTCGTGGAAGGCAGCGCGCCTTCGGCCACCCTGTCGCCGGCCCTTGCCCGGCGCTGGGGCCTCTCGGGCGAGGTGGTCATCGCCGGCGGGGCCGGCGACAATGCGGCGGGCGCCGTCGGGATCGGGACGGTGACGCCGGGGCTCGCTTTCCTCTCTCTGGGCACCTCGGGGGTGCTCTTCGCCTCAAACCGCGCCTTCACGCCCAATCCGGACCGTGCGGTCCACGCGTTCTGCCATTGCATCCCGGACACCTGGCACCAGATGTCGGTCATTCTGAGCGCCGGCGCCTGCCTTTCCTGGGCCGCGACGGCGACTGGCGCCGCAAACGAGGGCGAACTCGCCATGGAGGCGGAACCGACGGAAGCGCGCCTGGAGCGCACGCCACTGTTCCTGCCCTACCTTGCCGGCGAGCGCACTCCGCACGCCGACCCGCACGCCAAGGGCGTGTTCTTCGGCCTTGATCTGGCGGCGCGGCGCGGTGACCTCGGGTGGGCGGTCCTCGAGGGTGTCGCCTTCGCCTTTGCGGACGGATACGAGGCCCTGGTCGAGGCCGGGTCGGACATCGACGAGATTTCGGTCATCGGCGGCGGAGCGCGCAGTGTCCTGTGGAGCCGCATTCTCGCCGCCGCTCTCCGGCGCCCGCTGACCTATCACGCGGGAAGCGAAGTCGGCCCGGCGCTTGGAGCCGCGCGTCTCGCACGCCTTGCCGCGACCGGCGAACGGCCGGAGGATGTGTGCACACGGCCGGCTGTCGAACGGGTGGCCGAGCCCGAGGAAGAACTTGCCGACCGGCTCGCCGGACGCCTGGAACGCTGGCGCGCCCTCTATCGCGTCCTCAGGCCGGAGATGCGACGGATCCACGCCGCCTGAACCGGCCGCAACGACCCTCGCTCCGCCGCGGGCGGGAGCGAGGGTCGCTGATGCGCAGCGGTCACTCGGCGAGTTTGGCGTCGATGTCGAGCATCGCCTTGGGAACCCACTTGCGGATCGAGTCGACCGAGTCGAGCGTCCGCAGGGCCGTGTAGAGGACCTTGGGGATGTCCTGTTCCCGCCCCTCGGCGTGCATGATCAGGGCGTTCGCCGTGTTTTCTCCCATGTTGCGCGGGTCGCGGGAGACAGCAACACCGATCTTCCCGCGGGCAACCATCTCCAGCTCGTCCGGCTGACCGCCCATCCCGGTCACCAGGACGTCGTCGAGCTTGCCCTCGGCCTCGAGCGCGGACATGGAACCCAGCGCCATGACGGAGTTCATCCCGACGATGACCTCGACACTCGGATAGGCGATCAGCGCACGCTCGACTTCGGCGTAGGCCTTCTCGCGCTGGAAGTCGCCATAGCCGTCGTAGATGACGTTCGGGGCAAAGCCCTCGACCTCGTTCATCCCCTTCAGAACACCGTTTCCACGGTCCTGGCTGATCTCGGAGGCAACCGGTCCCCAGATCATGATGACGTCCGCGGTGTCCTTGCCCTGCGACTTCATGTGCTCGGCAATCCAACGCCCGGTCGCCTCGCCCATCTGGCCGTGGTTGTAGACCGACCAGTTCAGGACCGCGTCCTCAAACGGAAAGCTGGACCCTTCCTTCGGTTCGTAGTCGACCATCAGGATCTTGGTGCCCGCGTCGGCGACCATGACCAGCCCAGGCGTGTTCTGCTCGAGGCTGGACGGTCCGAACACCATGTAGTCGAGGTTCAGGTTCGCCATGTTCTCCAGGATATTGAGCATCTCGTCGTGGCGGTTGGATGCTGTCGGTGCGGCCTGGAAGAGTTCGTACTTGAAGCCCTTTGCATCGAGCGCTTCGCGAAATCCGATCTCCAGCTGGCCGAACAGGTCCGTGATGTCGTGCTGGTGCGACACGAACCCGATGCGAAGCGGCTTGTCCTGGGCGACCGCGCCGGTCGCTGCGGCGAGCGTGACAGCCGCGGCCACGAACAGCCCCGTGAGTATCTTTCTCATGACATTTCCTCCCGTTTCCCGATTACCGGTTCTTTGTACGCCTGCATGTCTGCACCGGCCTTGATCGCTTCCGCGTCGCTGTGACCGCGGCCGGGCTTTCTTCGCAACGGCTATCTCATGGTACTGCCTCCTGCTTCGCGTCCCGGTTCTCCGCAATCGCGTCGGCCCGGTCTATCCCGGCCCACTCCTGCGCTGCTGCAGCTGCAGCGCCACGGCGGCAATGATGAGAAGACCGAGGATGATGCGCTGGACGAAGAATCCCGCGCCCGTCTGGATCAGGCCGTTCTCGAGCATGCCGATGAGATAGACACCAAGCAGCGTGCCGATCATCGTCGAGCGACCGCCGAAGAGGTAGGTACCACCCAGCACGACGGCCGCGATCACGTGCAGCTCGACGCCCTCGCCCATTGCTGCGGACGCGGAGTCGAGGCGTCCCATGAGCACGAGCGCCGCAACGCCCGCGAGCGCGCCCTGAATCACATAGGTCGATGCAGTGATGGCCTTCACGTTGATGCGGGTCGCCTCGGCCGCACTCGGATTCGATCCGATCGCGGTGATGTAGCGGCCATAGAGCGTGCGATTCAGGACAAACCATCCGAGCGCGGCGATCGCGAGAGCCACGATGACGGAAACCGGCAGGCCCAGCACACTCGCACGTCCCACGGCTACGACCACGTCCGGCAGGCCGGTGACGAGGTTGACCCCCATGTAGTACTGGGTGAAACCGCGATAGGCGACGAAGGTACCGAGCGTGGCCAGCAGCGGTGGCACGCCCAGCACCGTGATGTTGAAGCCGTTGAACGCGCCGAGTACCGCACCGACGAGGATCGCGGACGGAATGGCATAGATCGGATCCATCCAGCCCAGCTCGAGTCCCGAACCGACGATTGCTCCGACAACACCAATCATGGAACCGGTCGAAATATCGATCCCGCCCGTGGTCATGGCAAAGGTCTGGCCGACACCGAGGATCAGGAAGACCGCCGCGGCGCGCATGATCGTGATCTGGTTGTTGACCGTATTGAAGGTCTCTCCGGTAATGGCGGTGAACACCGCGTAGAGGACCACGATCGCGACGGCAACGTTGAAGAAGGGCAGGGCAAGTGCCCGCTCCGCGGTACCGCCCGCACCGAGGAAGCGGTTCCGGGTGCCTCCGGCAGGCTCGTTCACGCGACCGCATCCTCGATATCGCCGACGATCAGACGCACGATGTCGGTCTTCGTGACCTCACCGGTGCGGACCACCGCCTGAACGCGGCCCTGGCGCATGACGGCGATGCGATCGGAGACCTGGAAGACATGTTCCAGGTCATGCGAGACGATGATCATCGTCTGGCCTTCGTCCCGCAGGCTCCTGAGGAGCGCCAGGACCTTGCGCACCTCCTCGACGCCCAGCGCCGCGGTGGGTTCGTCGAGAATGAGAAGCTCGCGGCGTCCCCGGCGAATGGTCCGTCCGATGGCTACCGCTTGACGCTGTCCGCCGGAGAGATTCGCCACGGGTCGTTTCGGATCGGGAATGTCGATGCGCAGCCGATTCAGCGTGGCGGCGGTCTCGGCATCCATCCGACGGGTGTCGGGGACCGAGAACCACCCGAGCTTCAACCACAGCGGTTCGTCGCCAAGAAACACGTTCGCCGCCACGTCGAGCGTGTTGGCGAGGGCCAGATCCTGGTAGAGGACCTCGACGCCGAGCATGCCGGCGTCCTTCGTCGAGCGGATCGCCACGTCCTGTCCACGCAACCGGATCGTGCCGGTGTCGGCCGGTTGCACGCCTGCGATGGCCTTGACCAGCGTGGACTTGCCGGCCCCGTTGTCGCCGACGAGCGCGACCGTCTCGCCCTCCGCAATTGAAAGCGAAACCCCTTGCAGCGCCCGCACACCGCCAAAGCGCTTCTCGATGTTCTGCACTTCCAGAAGGGGTGGTTCCGCTTCCACCATGCCGTGTGGCTCCCGTTCCCGCGGCGTCCGGACTGCTGTCCGACAACCCGAGCGGTTCCGCACACCGCATCGTTTCGGGTCAGGAAAACATGATGCACAATCGGTTTGCATTCGACAACGTGGCCCGTATGCCAGACCCGTTCGTCCGTAGACTTGAACCACCAGTAAACTAGAATCGATACCGGACTGGTCACGGGGAATCGACCGATCGCGAAGCGTGTTCGTGGACCGCCGGCAACGCAAGGAGGAGACAGCCATGCCGTTTTACGAGAAGGGTGACGTGCGTATCCGTTACGAGGAGACGGGGAGTGGTTTTCCGCTTCTGGTCACGCCGGGCGGCGGTCTCAACTCCCGTGTGGAAAACTGGCCGAGTGCGGTCTTCAACGCGATGGACGCCTTCAGAAATGACTTCCGGTGCATCACGATGGATCAGCGCAACGCCAATGGCGGCGAGAGTACGGGGCCAGTCGCCGTCGACGATCCGTGGGGCGGCTTCGCCGATGATCAGCTCGGCCTCATGGATCACCTGGGCATCCGCGAATTCGCCTTCATGGGCTACTGTATCGGCGGTTGTTTCGCCGGATCTCTTCTTGATCGCGCCCCCGAGCGCATTGTCGCCGCAGTATTCTGTCAAACGGTGGGGCACTTTCCGGAAGACCCCGATGTCATGTATCGGTCGGGACGGGACGGGTGGGCTCCCGGACTGATCGCGCAACGGCCCGAGCTGACGCAAGACGCAATCGATGCGTATCTACACAATCTGTACCGGTCGAACCCCGACTTTCTCTACAGCGTGTCGCGCGACGTCATCCGCGACTGCCAGACACCGATTCTCGTGTTGCCGGACGATATTCCCTCTCACCCGTACCAGACCTCGGTCGACGTTGCCTCTCTGGCGCCCAACGCCGAGATCACGGTCTTCCCGTGGGCGTCTCCGCCCGAACTGAAGGAGCGTACAATCGACCGTGTGCGCAGGTTCATACACGCCCATGGCGTCACGCCGTAGCGGTGGGACGCATCGGTCCCCGTGACACACGTCAGAAGTTCCTCCTGACGAGCCTCTTGCAAAATTGCTGACTCAGAGCTTGACCTGGAAGTGCGAATGGCCTCGCCACATGTGGTATATCCTTGTCGGCTCCGACACCAGACGAGGAGGTCCACATGTCTTGGGACGAGGCCACTCATGCGCAGTATAGGCGCTCGCAGGATCGATATGAAAGCGATCTCACGGATGAAGAGTGGGACGTGATCAGACATCTTCTCCCGGAACCGTCGACGCGGGGACGACCGCGCACGACGGACCTTCGGGATGTGTTCAACGCGGTCCAGTACATGCTGGCGACAGGATGTCAGTGGCGTGCCATTCCCAAGTGTTCTCCGCCGTTTACGACTATCCAGAACTCTTTCTGCGCATGGCGCGCCAGCGGTGTCTTCGACGGCATGCTGGATGCGTTGCGCGAGCAGGCGCGGGCTCTGGCGGGACGCTCTGGGGAGCCGACGGCTGCGGCGATTGACAGTCAGTCCGTGAAGACGACGGAAAGCGGAGGCCCTGCGGGCTATGACGCCGGCAAGAAGATCAATGGCCGCAAGCGTCATGTTGCGGTTGACGTTGAAGGGATCCCGCTTGCGATCCGGGTTCACGTGGCCAGTGTGCAGGATCGGGACGGTGCGCCGGAGGTGATCCTTGCGATGCTGGAGAAGGCGCCGACGGTGACCCGACTGTGGGCCGATGGTGGGTATCAGGGTCCGAAGCTTGCGAGGGCGCTGGCGGAGCTGGGGCTCGCCGATCTGCTCGAGATTGTGCAAAAACCCAAGAATCTCACATCCTTCACCGTGCTGCATCGTCGCTGGGTCGTCGAGCGGACCTTTGCCTGGATGTCACGGTGCCGGCGCTTGGCCAAGGACTTCGAGAGGACGCTGGAAAGCTCTCTGGCCTGGGCACAACTGGCGGCCTGCCGGTTCCTGATGCGAAGGGTGGCGCGAAGGGCAACCGCTTGAAACTAATATATAAAGCTATATCAATGACTTATGATTCAAACTCTTAGCCTCATGACGGCCCTGGGCATGCGCGGCATGAAGGCGGCCTACGACGAGGTTGTCGCCGCCGAGGGCAAGCACAAGCGTGGCCCGGCATGGCTTCTGGGCGCCCTGCTCCAGGCGGAGGTGGCCGACAAGAAGGCCCGGTCGATCAAGTACCAGATGACGATCGCCAGACTGCCCCATGCCAAGGACCTGGCGGAGTTCGACTTCTCGGCCAACCCCGTCGAGGAGGACAGGGTGCGCCGCCTCGCCGACGGCGCCTTCATCGAGGCCCGGCGCAACTGCATCCTGATCGGCGGAACCGGGACCGGGAAGTCGCATCTCGCGGTCGCGGTCGCACGCAGTTGCATCCGCAACGGCGCCCGCGGCCGCTTCTTCAATGTCATCGAACTCGCCAACATGCTCGAACGCGAGCATGACGAAGGGCGTCAGGGGCGCCTTGCCGATGCCATGCGCCGGAGAGACTTCGTGATCCTTGACGAACTCGGCTACCTGCCGGTCTCGCGCAATGGCGGCAATCTCCTGTTCCACCTGTTCTCGAGCCTCTACGAGCACACGCCTGTGATCGTCACCACGAACCTCGCGTTCCGTGAATGGGCCAGCGTCTTCGGCGACGCCAAGATGACCACCGCCCTCCTCGACCGTTTGACCCATCACTGCACCATCCTCGAGACCGGCAACGACAGCTGGCGCTTCCAGAACCGCAGCTGACGCCAGCGGTGTTCAGTGGGCGCGCGTTGATCACCAGCGCACATCACCGTCGGTCTGGCGTCGCCCGCCCACCCACACCGGCTCAGACATCCGGCGCCATGCCGCCGATCAGCGCCCAAATGCCGTCGCGCTGCAGGAGCGCGTTCCAGTCCTTGGCGCCTGGCGGGCGAACCCGGCTGACCCGACCGTCCGATGCCATCAGCGCCCCGGCGGCCGCATCCCCGGCCGCGTCAGCGTCGAAACCGCACTTGATGAACCCCGGATCGAAACCACCAAGCCAGTCCGGAAGGCGCCGGCAGACACCCGACACCGACGCATACATCGACACCAGTCCTCCCGCGCCAAGGGTGAGCGCCGACAGCGCATCGATCGCGCTCTCGGCGATGAACGCACCGACAAACGGCTCCTCATCCACGCTCCCGAACCAGAAGCCGCCGGAGCCCTTGCGCGAACCTGGCGCCATACCCCGGAAGCGCCCGCCGTCCGCCCGAAGACGGCTGCCGACAAGTTCCGCTCCCGTGGCCGCTCCCCGAACGTCGCGGCACACAAACACCGCATTGAACCGGGCATCCGCGTACAGCATCCCCGCCGACTTGAAACCGTCGATCCGGAAGTCCTCGAGACCGCGCTCCTCGATCAGCCAGGACCGGACCTCGCCCCAGCAGCCCTCACAGGCCTCCGGAAGCACCAATCTCCGCGCCCCCCTCGGGGCCTCCGGCTCCTCAATCTCCGGCTCACAGGGACGCCCGGCCAGCCACCGGATCGCCTCCACGGGACTGCAGGCCAGACCATGAACCACAAGGTCGATCGCCCCGCCGCCGCCGCACCCCTGAAGGTGATCGTAGAACTTCAGGCCACGCACTGTGATCACCGAACCCGCCCGCCGCCAGCGCGACCGGTCCGTCGGATCCCGCCGGTAACCCAGAAGCGGCGCAACCTCGCCAAGGGGCCTGGACCTCACATCATCAGCCAACCGCCGCAGCGCCTGACCCGACCCTCCCGTCATCCCGCGTCCTCCCCAGAACAACCACAACCGGAAAAACAACCCAACCGGGAAGGAAATGCCTGAACAGACGGGTCACTATTGCAGGAGCATGGTGGGTCAATTTTGGAAGAGCATTGACACTCCAAAGCGAGCGCGTATTGCCTCAATTGATCGAACGCCGCGTCGAGATTGGCACGGCGGCCCTTGTATTCCCAAGCGAAGCAGCCGCGCTTCCACACGTCGGCCCAGCCGCCACCGCCGCTGTCCTTCCGCGCCCCACGCTCGAAGCAGTACCGATTGCCTGACGGGTCCGCCTCCGCCGGCGTCGGCTCGTCGAGCCTCCGGCAGAGGTCGATGAAGTGTTCCTGCGACGCCGAGCGTTCCTTCAATTCCGATGCGCGCCACTTGGCGATGAATTCACCTGGCGTCATCGCTAGCTGCGTCTCCAGATGCGCTTTAATCAATTCTTCTTGGACCGCTTAATGATGTCGCGAAGTCCAAGTATGTTAATAGTTTCATCTTCGGTTCGAACTGGTGCGAAGGAGTGCAGTTCTTGACCGGTTGAGGCACAGTACAAGTAGACCCCTGTCACGGACACCGCCAACGCTTGGCGTAGCGTGCCGTAGGCAGGCCCTCCGGTCTCAATTGGTGCTGGCACGATCCTGACAAGGCAGCTGAGCCTGACGAGATTCTCGATAGAAACTTGGGTCTGAGCCTCACACTGTTGCTTGGCTCCCAGTGCCGAGACAAGGGTGCCCTCTTGCACCGGAATGGCGATATGTAAGCGTCGTTACCGTCAGATGGGAGGATGACCGCGTTTTTGACCACATGGTCGAGCACCCTGCAGTCCCACGGGTTCATTTCACCCAAGATACGCACGCAGTTGCCGTGAAGGTCTTCGTTGTCTTCAGTTGTAATTGCAACGAACAGATTTGCCCACGCGTTTTGCAGTTGCTCATCATCGCGCAGCGATGCCTTGTCCATCCAAGGCAGCCCCACATGGTCCGCGAGCACTTTCATGTCGTCGGGCAGGATGCCTTTCGACTTGGCGATCCGCTCCGCCTCTTCGAGGATGCTAACCAATCGACGAAGTCTACGCATTTTGATCTTGTCGCCACCAAGTTCATCCAGTTGATGAAGGATCGAAAGTGGAAGCTTGTCGACGAGTGCACGCGCAGCTTCGGCTATGGTGACGGGCAGGTCGGGCATCACGTTGATCTCAGGTGTGTGTCAAAGACGGGCGCACACGGGTCATACTCAGCATTATGTATCCTGAACAGTACGGGTGCGAGGTGCTCAACTGGTATGGCGCGACAAGTAGGATGAGAGTCGCGATGTAAACCGCCTGCGGCCGGTCAGGACGGCGTTAATCGCGGGCGTCGTGCTCGGCGATACCGGCAAGCTCCACCGGTGGGCGGTCGGGGAAGCGGGCAATCAGCGACAGGCTACCGCCCATCGCCTCCACCGTCCGGCGGAGCGTGGACAGCAGGAGGTCGCTCCGCTGCTCCAGTCGGGAGATTGCGTCCTGGCTGATGCCGAGTTCGCGCGCGACGCTCGCCTGGGTCAGCGCGCGGGCCTTGCGCAGCTCGCGCAACGTCATTTCCTCGGCGATCAGATCGGCGGCCCGTTCCTCGATCCTGCGGCGTCGCTCGGGGTCGAGTTCTGCCATCATTTCATCAAGGCTCACAGTCATTGCGTTCCCCTTTCATCGGCGAGGCGGGCAAGGTGCCGGTCGAACCGCTCGTCAGCCTTGCGGATGAGCGCACGGTAGAACCGCCGCCCGCTGCCGCCGGACTTGTCGCCCGCCACCAGAAGCACGGCCTCACGTGCGGGGTCGAAGGCGAAGGCGGCCCGCCATTCCCCGCCCGCTGCGCCGAACCGTATCTCCTTCATGTTCGCATGCCGCGACCCGTTCAGCGTATCGACCTGCGGCCGGCCCAGTTGCGGACCGAACTGCTCCAGCAAACGGCCGACCGTGTACACCTCGTCCTGCACCTTGACGGGCAGATCGCGAAACTCCGGCACGAAGTCGTCATGGAAAGCGACCCGCCAGTTCATGGCGGCAGGATGGAGTCGCCAGAATATGAAGTCAAGGACATGTTCGTGCTCCCCAGGGGAATCGCTTTTGAGGATTGAACGAAACTGCTGCGGGAGCAGCTTCGTTCAATCACTGCACGAGATGCTGATGATCGCGCCGCTGTCAGTGCTGTGCGGCGGGGAAGGCTGCGCGGACATGGAGCGGTTTGGCCGGGCGAAGGAGGGTTTTTGCGCCGTTTCATGGCGCTGAAGCACGGCATTCCGAGCCATGATGCCTTTTCGGACCTGTTCAACGCGCTCGATCCCGACGGCTTGCAGAAGGTGCTGCTGCGGCTTCTGGAGGACTGGTCAGCGCTTCTGGAGGACGATGTCATTGCGATTGACGACAAGTCTCTGCGCCGCTCTTTCGCCACCGCCGCCACTCGCTCGCCGGTGCATCTGGGTAAGCGATTAAAGGACGACGGTGTGTATTGTCGTTGATCGGTTTGGGTTCCGCGCGGGAGACTCCTCTGGTTCATTGCAGACGATCGGAGGTGTTTCCATGAGGGATGATCTATCGGCCGCGCCGGGTGCAGTTCCAGCGCGGATGTATCGGGGCGAAGCGGAGTGGCGTGGTCTGATGACGTAGAGTCGAGGGGAGGCGCGCCCTGCCGTAGGCCCGAGGGAGTAGCTGTTGCCGGCCGCTTTCGCTCGACGCCGGTGCCTCAGTCTCAGCCATAGCCGCGTTTCCTCACCCCCGCTCGTCGAACCGGGCGTGCGGTTTTCCCGCACCCAGCTCTCAGTCGGGATCATGCCTTCGCCCACGGAAAGGTCTTTGTTGTCCGCTCAAGCTGTCTCAGACCGAAGTCATCTCGCAGTCTGGCATCCGGGAAGCGCACATATTGCCCGGACTTCACCTTGTGCTTGTGACAAAGCCACCGTCGCAGCCGCCGGATCGTATGTCGGTTGATGGACTTGTAGGCCGGTGAGACCTGACCCAGGGTGAAGTAGTTCGCCCATCCGGAGATCATCCGGTTGAGTTCGGCCACTTTCGCCCCGGTGTCCATCCAGACGGACTTGCGGTCCGTCTTCTTGCTGATCCGGTGGCAGATGTCCTGGACGTTTGCCTTGCTCGGGCGAGTGCCGACATAGCGGCTGCCGTCGGTCCGGCGCCAGTTCCAGCCGATGCGGTATCCGAGGAACTCGAACGGTTCCTCGGGGCATCGAAGACATCGGGTCTTGCGGGCGTTGACCGGCAGCTTCAGCACTCCCATGATCCGTTTGACCGCCGCCAGCATCTCTGCCGCCGGTGCCTTTCCGAGTACACAAAAGTCATCCGCGTAATTCACGATCTCCGCCCCGAACCGGCGGGCGTATCCGTTGAGTTTCCAGCCAAGGATGAAGCGACGCATGTAGATGGAGCTCAACAGCGGGCTCACCGGTGACCCCTGAGGGGTTCCCTTGCGCTCCCGCCGTGCCCGGTTCGTGCGGCGTGTGCCGCCGTCCCCGTCGTCCTCTTCCACCGGCGCTTCCAGCCACGCCTTGATGAGCCCCAGGAGCCGTCCGTCGCTGACGCGCCGGGCGATGCTCTTCAGGAGTTCGGCGTGCGGAATTTCGCCGAAATAGTTCGAGAGGTCGGCGTCAACCACCTCGTGGTGCCCCCGTGACAGCAGGCCATGAATGCGGTTAACCGCATCCTTCGCACTGCGGCCCGGCCGGTAGGCATACTGTTCCGGTTGCAGGTCCGCCTCGAAGATCGGCTCCAGCACAAGCATGGCCGATGTCTGCGCAACCCGGTCCTTCAGGCACGGAATGCCCAAGGGCCGGAACTTCCCCGGTTCCTTCTTCGGGATCAGGACCTGACGCACCGCTTGCGGTGTGTAGGTCCCGTCCCTCAGTTCCCGCGACAGGTCCCCAAGCCAGTCTCCCACTCCCGCCTTCTCGATGTCCGCAAGTGTCTCGCCGTCGACACCCGCCGACCCGCCATTGCGGCGGACCCGCGTCCAGGCCTCCAGCAGAAAGTCCTCGCGCCACACCTTGTCGATCAGGGCGTGAAAGCGCCGGTCAGGTTCTTCCTTCGCTTTCTCATGCAGTGTGTGCTGGAGTTTCCGAACCCTCTGTGCCCCTGTTAGACCTTCGCCAGTAGGCATGCCTTGCTTCCTTTCCACACAACTCCCGACTCAGGGCCCCTTCCCTCGACCGGCGTTACCCGGCGTCTCCAGTATTACGGGCCCATCCGCCACCCTGACGGCCCGGCCTGTCCCTCGCGGGCTTCCGGTTGGTGCGTGCCACACCACCATCAGGGCTTCCCGTGTTGCTGCGTTTTCCATCTTCCGTGCATGTCGGCGCCATTACCCCGGTGGAAACGCCCCGGTGCGCGTGTCGCTTGCTTCCCGGTGCGCCGTCGGCCTTCCCCAGAAATCTGGTGGGTCGGCTTCCACATGAGCCGTTTCGAGGCCTGCTCAGCGTTCACTCACGTTCCGACCTGCATGGTCGCTGAGCTGCCCAAGGCAGCCCTTCTCTCCGCGGTGCTTCAAACCATGTCGTTGCCTCCATGATCCGCCGCGGCTGCTACCAACCGAAGCGACAACTGTTGGGCGGGGTTCGCACCCGCAAGGAAAACGCGCCTTTCCACGGCGCACAGATTTCGAGGGCTGGGTCGGCACCCAGTCCAGCTTCTGCGAGGCACGCGGCGTGTCGTTGAAGACGTTCCAGAACTGGCGCCGGCGTTTGGGTCTGGTGACGCGGAACGGGGGAGCCGGGCGCGGTGGCTTCGTCGAACTCGCGGTCTCGTCCGATCCGGGCTGGGATGTCGAGCTTTCGCTCGGCGATGGTGTGGTGCTTCGGGTGCGGCGAACCTGATGCTGGGGGGCTGGCCGTCAGGCGGCATCTGGCTGTCGACGGCGCCGACGGACATGCGCTGCAGCTTCGACGGTCTGTGCGCGCTGGTCTCGAGCCATCTTGGTGAGAACCCGGCACGTGGTCGCTGGTATGTGTTCGTGAACCGGCGGCGCACGATGGTGAAGGTTCTCGGGTTCGAGTACGGCGGGTTCTTCATCTGGTCCAAGCGCCTGGAGCAGGGCCTGTTCGCCTCGCCGCGGGTTCCGGTTCCCGGGCAGGTATCGGTGTCACTCACCTCGCGGAGCGGCCTCCACCGCGCTCCAGCCTGTCGGGGTCCTTTCGGTTGCAAGGCCGGCGCTATCGGGCGTGCGAGACATGCTACTCCGGGCTCGAATAGGGGTTGAACTCTGCTTCGAGCTTGGACATCAGGAAAAAGGTTTCCTCCACCGCATTGGTGACAAGCAGGATATTTGTCAGTTCCAGCTGCAGCAGGGACGAGTCCAGTTCCACATAGCGGGCGCGCATCTTGCGCATCTGGGCACGCCGGTCCCCGATGAGCTGCGTTGCCATAGTCCAGGAGCTCTCGTCGCCGGCCTCCATGGCGTCATTCACCGCCAGGAACACGAAGTCCACCCCCTCGCAGATATCGTCGCGAAACTTCTCCAGTCCCGGCCGGTTGTTCAGGTCCAGCAAGGCCTTGCACATGCCACCCACCGCACTTTCCATCCAGAACAGCAGTTTCAGGCGGCTTATCATCGCATTGCGGCTTTCCATGTCCTGCATGGAGCTGGATGCATGCAGTTCGTCCAGAAAGTGCCCGATCTCGTTGAGCACATTCCGGCACGCATCCTGGGTCGGTACCAGGTCCTCGCCTTGCCGCACAACGTCGAAATATTTCGAAAAGATCCCGAACGCGCGCTTCTGTTCCAGATCGACCAGCATCGCCGAGGAGTCCAGATCCACCGACGCATGGTCGTAAATGAAATGCGCCTTGGACAGCTCGTCGACGGGTGATACCGGCCAGAACCGTTCGAAAAGCCGGGTCGTCGGATCGAGCAACAGGAGCAGCACCGGAAGCAGGGCCAGGGAGCCGATCAGGTAGACAAACGCCAATTGCTGTTCCAGCTCGAACGGGAGGGCTAAAACCAGGGCCCTGACGACCGGCACATCGAAATAGAGTTCAACGTAAAACAGGGGGATCATCACGACGCAGATCACAACGTTCAGATACACCAGGTACATGGAGACTTGGCGGGACTGGCCGGTCAGGTTCGCCGACAGGATGTACATGACGGCGCTCGACCCGATGAAGGTGCCGTAAATGACCATTATGGCCTGGTCTATGGTGAGGATCCCGACAGCGGAAAGGCTGATACCGAATACGGATACCGTGCTTGAAGACTGCACGGCGGCTGTCAGCCCGGTCGCGATCAGGAACGCAAGAAGCGGCGAAGTCCCGGCCCCCGCCATCATATCCCGGAACCAGGGCTGGTCGGCCAGCGGTGCTGCTGCTTCCTTCAGCAGGGTCAGCCCGAAAACAACCAAGGCGCCGCCGAGGAGCGCCGCCGCGACTCGGCGGTATTTCGACAGGGACTTGCTGGCCATGCAAAGGCCGGAAAGGCCGAGCACGAACAGCGCCACTATCCTGACATCGAAGGTGACGAGCAGAACGAGAAGCGTCACGCCGCCGCCGCCGCCGAGAATGAGTGCGAACGCACTCTTCGTTGTAATCATCCCCGAGCGCAGCAAGCTGACCACGATAAAGGCCAGTCCGGTCATGCTCTGGGTGGCGCCGCCGGCGATCCCGCCCCACAAGAAGGCGCTCAGGGGATGCCCTGTCAGGCGCTGCGCGGTTCGGCGCAGCCGCCGGCTCGCCAGTTTCTTCAGGTTCTCCGTAAGGAACCACATTCCGACGACAAAAAGTCCGAGCCCCCCAACCACACCGGCAAAATGTTCCACAAATTTGCACTCCCCCCAAATCGGACCCCCTGCTTACGACGGATGATCAGGTTGCTGCAACGGATGACAGGTCGCCGTGCCATCGGGGCATGGGAGACGCCTGGAACAGTGTCTGGCCGCGCACGTCCAGGCGGTCGCCCGGAACGCATGTCATCGCCGATACCGCGGTCCGAACCAAATGGCTTCAATTCCGGGCGAGAGCTGCGGCGGCCGAGCCAGAGACGGCTCCGGCGATCCACCTTGTCCCATCCCCGAGGATCGCGACTTCCCGGTACGACCGGTCAGGATCGGTATTGTCGAAGAACAGGGTCACGTCTGCCCGCGCCATCGCTGCCGGCAGCTTGGCGTGCGAACGCACGAACCGCCGCCTTGCGTCGGCTTCCGGGACATCATGGCCGCCGAGCGCGACACGGTTGCGAATGCGGTCGAGCGCCCGGTCGGGCGAACCAACGGACACATAGTCCGGAACGATCCGCCAGCCAGCCCGATGCGTGGACACCATGTGGTGGAGGATGCCGGAACCGGCAAGCGTGGTCTGCACCAGATGCGATCGGTTGGCGGCAAGCGCATCCCGCCTCCGGCGAAGGGCCTCGCGCGCCGCGTGCGCAGGGCTGCCCGACGTCCAGGTTGCGCGCAATGGCATCGGGGTCGATGATTTCGAGCCGCCTGAAGCTATTCATGCGTGTCAAGGTGGAGTTGCCGCAGCCGTTCGGGCCGGCAACTACAAGGAGGGTCGGCGCGCGCGGATGCGGGCGGGTCAGGCGGTCTTCCGCTCGGACGGACTGAGCACCCGGTCCCCGTCCATGGTCCGTGCGACATAGGCGCCGTCCAAACGGACGCCGTAGAGCGTGCCGCCGGTCCGGTCCTGGAGCAGCTTCCGGTGAATCGCCACCGCCACCCGCTCGGCAGCCTGGCAGAGCGTCGCGTCGTCGAGTTGGACCTAGCGGTTGGTTGTACTGACCCGCCGATGGCCGCGACTGCAATCGCGTGGACCATCGTCCCTCGTCGGCGCGCTGCTGGCTGCGGTGTGGAAACGTGAACCTGTGCGGGGAGTGAACCGAAATACCGGATTGCGCCAGGACGCATGTGCAGGCAGGTAGACAGCCTGGTCCTGCCCCACCTGTCGGCCGGTTACGTAACTTTATGACAACACGCAAGTTTTTTGGAATTTGCGACGACAGGCCATAAAGCACTGGCGGATGGGGTGGGATTCGAACCCACGAGACGCGCAAACGCCTGCTGGTTTTCAAGACCAGTGCCTTCAACCGCTCGGCCACCCATCCGGAATGTCTGCTCCCATTAGGCAATCGCACGGAATGGTTCAAGGGGCTCATCGGGACCGGATTGCCGGCGGGGCGGAGAACGTGCCCGAACGGCCGCTGCGAACACCGTCAGCGCGTCTACAACATCTTGCCGAAAGTCCCCCGTGTGCTTACAGTATGTTGTGATAGTTGACAGGGTCGGATCGGAATGCTCAGAAAACTCCTGCTGGGGACGGTGATGGCCGCAGGACTGGGAATGTACGCTGCCGAGGCGAGCGAACCGTTCTCTGCATGGCTCGACGGAGTCCGGACCGAAGCGCTTGAACGGGGCATGCGCACCGAAACCCTTGACGCGGCGTTCGCGGACCTGGAACCGTTGCCCCGTGTCATCGAGCTCGACCGGAACCAGCCCGAATTCACGCTCACCTTCCGGCAGTACCTCGACCGGGTAGTCAGCGACCGCCGGGTGCGGAAGGGACGCGAGCTTCTCGAGCGCCATGCGGCGCTGCTCGGGAAGGTCTCCGATGCCTACAGGGTACCGTCACGCTTCATCGTCGCACTGTGGGGCATCGAGACCGACTTCGGCCGCATCACCGGGGGGTTTCCCGTGATCGCCGCGCTCGCAACCCTCGCCCATGACGGGCGGCGCAGCGCCTTCTTTCGCAGGGAACTGATGCTGGCGCTCGAGATCATCGACCAGGGGCACATCGCTGCCGACGACATGATCGGCTCCTGGGCAGGCGCCATGGGCCAGAACCAGTTCATGCCGTCCAGTTTCCATGCCTACGCAGTCGATCATGACGGCGACGGAGAGAAGAACATCTGGGGCTCGCTTCCCGACATTTTCGCGTCCACAGCCAACTACCTGTCGCGCGCCGGCTGGTCCGACGACACGACATGGGGGCGCCCGGTCCGGCTTCCGACCGGGTTTCCCGGCGAACACATCGGACGGGCGGTGGTCAAGGGACTGGCCGACTGGCAGCGCCTCGGGGTTCGCAAGGCGGACGGCACGGATCTCCCCGATCGCAACCTTCCGGCCTCGGTCGTGACCCCGCAGTCAGGCAGCCGGGATCCGGCCTTCATGGTCTACGGGAACTTCGAGGTGATCCTGAAATGGAACCGATCGGAGTACTTCGCCATTGCCGTCGGAACCCTGGCCGACCGGCTCGGCAGGTAGTGCGGGCATACCGACACACGATGCGACCGGCCGCAGTCCTGAAACTGGTCCTGTTGCCTGCGCTTGCCCTGGTACAGACGGCGTGCCTGCTCGACCCGGACATCGTGCCCCCGCCCCCCCCACCATCGCCGCCGGCACCGGTAGTAGCGGCCACCACTTCCTGGGTTGTTGGTGATTCCTATCAGATCGGCGGGATCTGGTACTATCCGACGGTACCGGACAGTTACAATCGCACCGGAATCGCGAGCCGGCTGGACGTCACCCACGGCGTGACCGCGAACGGCGAACCCCGAGATGCGAACAGCCTCGCCGCCGCCCATCGTATCCTGCCGTTGCCAAGCGTGGTTCGGGTCGAAAACCTGGAAAACGGCCGGGCCGTCATCGTCCGGGTCAACGACCGAGGGCCGCAGAACCCGGGACGTCTCATCGCACTCACACCGCGCGCGGCATCCGATCTCGGCATGGCCGGGGAGGGGAGTACGGCCCGGGTGAGGGTCCGCCTTCTGCGTGACGAAAGCCGTCATGCCGGACTGGCGGCCCGGTCCGGCCGGATCACCTCCCTGCAGGACACCCGCGCGGCCGCACCGATACCGCAGGCTGTCCCCATCGGCACCGTGACGGTCACGCGGGGAACCGGGGCGCCTGCCGTGTCGGGTCAGGCGAAGGTCAGGAGCGCGCTGGAACTGATCGGACGCAGTAGCGGCGTCAACCTTGCCAACCGCCCAATGGCCGAGACCCGACTTTACGTGCTCGTGGCCATCTCGCCCAATCGCAACCAGGCCGACATGATCGCGGACACGCTACGCAGCATCGACCGCGTCGAGCTCGCCCGCTCCACGCTCGAGGAACTGGTGCGTTACGAGGTCTGTATCGGTCCCTTGCACAGTGTCGAGCGGTCCGACACTGTGCTTGCGGAGGTCATTGCCCGTGGCTATCGGCGCGCCCGAAGCGTGGTTCGCACTGCCGACGGATGCGAACGGTCATGAGATACCATCCGTGGAGGCTGGAAGTGACAGTCACGAGGGTCCTGCAACACTGCGCGCTCCCCGCGCTGATCCTTGCCGCAGTGCTTGTGCGTACCGACGCCGCCGCCTTCGAAACCTCCGCCCGCGAGGCAATCCTGGTCGACTTCGAGACCGGAAGCGTCCTGCTCGAGAAGAACGCCGACGACCCCATGCCGCCGGCATCGATGAGCAAGATCATGACGGTCTACCTCGCCTTCGAGCGACTGAAGGAAGGCCGACTGCGGATGGAGGACGTGATCACGATCAGCAGGAAGGCCCGGCGCATGGGCGGGTCGCGCATGTTCGTGGAGGTGAACTCCCAGGTCTCGGTCGCGGACATCCTGCGCGGCATCATCGTCCAGAGCGGCAACGATGCCGCCGTTGCGCTCGCCGAGGCGCTTGCCGGCAGCGAATCCGAATTTGCCGCCCGCATGGACGAGAAGGCGCGCGAACTCGGCATGTCGTCGAGCACGTTCCGGAATTCGACCGGCTGGCCCGATCCCGAACATCGGACCACCGCGCGGGACCTCGCGCACCTTGCCGCACGCACGATCCGTGACTTTCCCGAACTGTACGGGCTCTATGCGGAAACGTCGTTTACCTACAACGAGATCGCGCAGCGCAACCGCAACCCATTGCTTGGAAGGACCAGGGGAGCGGACGGGCTGAAGACCGGGTACACCAGAGCCGCGGGTTACGGACTGACCGCGTCGGTCGAACGGGACGGACGACGGCTTGTCCTGGTGATCAACGGCGTTTCGAGCAGCACCAAGAGGGCCCGGGAAGCCGAAAGCATCTTTGAGTGGGGATTTCGGGAGTTCGATAATTTCACCCTGCTTCGCGCAGGGCAGGCAGTCGAGCAGGGCGCTGTCTGGCTCGGGGTTGAACCGACGGTGCCACTGGTGCTGGAGGAGGACCTGTACCTGACCCTCAGTCATCACAATCGTTCGCGCATCACGGTCACTGTCCACATGCTGGAGCCGGTACCGGCCCCGATCACTGCCGGCGACCGCATCGCAACCCTGCGGGTCGAGGCGCCGGGAGCGGAGACCGTTGAACGCCCTTTGCTGGCGGGACGGGATATCGCCGCGCTAGGCCTGGCGCGCCGCGTGGTCACCACGCTGGGTTACCTGCTGTGGGGACACGGTGGCTGACCGGAGCACATCCGGTCGCTTCATTACCTTCGAGGGGATCGACGGAGCCGGGAAGTCGACCCAGGGACGCAGGCTCGCCCGTTGGCTTGAGCAACACGGCGTCAGCGTGTGTCTGACCCGTGAGCCGGGCGGTTCACCAGGGGCCGAACACATTCGCAATCTGCTTGTCACCGGGCCGTCCGACCGCTGGGATCCATGGTGCGAAGCCCTGTTGCTTTACGCGGCCCGGCGAGATCACTGGATACGGTTGATCGAACCCGCGCTTGCCCGCGGCCAGTGGGTGATTTGTGACCGGTTCACTGATTCCACCTTTGTCTACCAGGGGGTTGCCGGCGGCATGTGCATGGCCCTGCTGCAACGATTGCACGATCTTGCTCTCGGCCCGGTTCGTCCGGACGTGACCGTGCTGCTCGACCTGCCGGTGCTCCGCGGCCTCGAGAGGGTGCGGGACCGCGCAGCCGGCGAGGACCGGTTCGAGAACCGGAGCCGTGACTATCTGGACCGGCTTCGAATGGGATTCCTTGACCGGGCCCGGGCCGAACCGGACCGAATTGCAGTCATCGACGCGTCCGCCGCGCCTGGCGAGATCGCGATTGCCGTGGTAGCCGAGCTACGCGCCCGCCTGTCCGTGGATTCCGCATCATGGCCGACGACAGCCCCGTAGCGCATCCGCGCGAGACCACCGGACTCGTCGGGCACGGGGCGGCGGAAGCCGAATTGCGTGCGGCGTGGGACAGCGGTCGCATGCCGCATGCCTGGTTGCTGACGGGTCCGCGCGGCATCGGCAAGGCAACGCTTGCCTATCGAATGGCACGGTTCACGCTTGCCGGTGGTCCTGCCGCGGAAGCGGGCCTGTTCGGCGATGTTCCGGCCGGACTCGAGATCGACCTCGGGCTCAAGGCGGTGCGACTGGTTCTCGCGGGCACCCACCCCGATCTCCAGGTGATCGAACGCACGGCCAATCCCGCGACCGGCAGGCTGCGCGAGACCATCGTGGTCGATGATGTTGCCAGACTGGCCTCACTGCTGCACCTGACACCGGCGGGCGGCGGCTGGCGCGTGGTCATCGTCGATAGCGTCGACGAGATGAACACCAACAGTGCCAATGCGCTGCTGAAACTGCTCGAGGAACCACCGGCCAGGTCACTGCTTGTACTGGTCAACCACGCTCCGGGCAGGGTCCCTGTCACCATTCGCTCGCGCTGCCGCCGTCTGAAGCTCTCGCCCCTCAAGCGTTCCGACCTGGAAGTCCTGCTGGAGCACCATGACCCCGATCTCGAACCCGAGGCGACGGCACTTGCCGTTTCGCTCGCCGAAGGCAGTGTCGGCAGGGCGCTCGTGGTCGCCCGGGGTGACGGGCTTGCGGTATTGCGTGAAGCGGCGGCACTTCTGGGGGGCGAACCCGCGGTCGACAGGCAGGCCCTCCATGCGGTAGCCGACCGCTGGATCCGGCAGTCTTCGGGCGAGGGAGCAACACCACTCGGCGAGCGGCTCGAACTGGTGTTGTGGTGGGCGGGCAGGGGCCTGCGCGCCATGGCTTCGGGCGAAAGGGCAGAGGCGGTGCCAGGTGACGGACCGGTCTTTGATCGACTGGTCGCGCGCCACGGGCTTGCCGGCCTCGCGGCACGGATCGACAGGGCGGCCCGACAGGTGCGGGAGGACCTGGCACTGCGGCTCAATCCGAAACAGATCGCGATGACGCTGTTCCTGACATTGGCCGAATAGGGACACGCCGGGAGCCGCGAGCTTGAAGTCGACCCGTCCCCGGGGTAGGTCAGTGGCGCCTGACCGCCGGGAAGGGGCATTCGCGATGAGCAGACCGCGTTACTACATCACCACGCCGATCTACTACGTCAACGACCTGCCGCATATCGGGCACGCGTACACCACCATCGCGTGCGACGTGATGGCGCGGTTCAAGCGGCTGGACGGGTACGACGTGATGTTCCTGACCGGGACCGACGAGCACGGCCAGAAGGTGGAAACCGCGGCCGGCAACGCCGGACTGGATCCCCGGACATTCACCGACCAGGTCTCGCGCAACTTCCGCGACCTGCTTCCGATGCTCGATATCGGCAACGACGACTTCATCCGAACCACCGAGGACCGGCATCGGGTCTCGGTGCAGGAGGTGTGGCGACGCCTGGTCGCACGCGGACACATCTATCTTGGAAAGTACGCCGGCTGGTACTCGGTCCGCGACGAGACATACTTCGCCGACAGCGAGCTTGTCGACGGCAACGCCCCGACCGGCGCCCCGGTGGAATGGGTCGAGGAACCCAGTTACTTCTTCGATCTGTCGAAGTGGCAGGAACCGCTGTTGCGGCTCTACGAGGAGAATCCGGACTTCATCGCACCGCGCTCCCGCCGCAATGAGGTGATCAGCTTCGTTTCGGGCGGCCTGCGCGACCTGTCGGTCTCGCGTACCAGTTTCCGTTGGGGCGTGCCGGTGCCCGACAACGATGACCACATCGTGTATGTCTGGCTCGATGCGCTGACGAACTACATCACGGCAACCGGATTCCCGGACACCGGATGCGAGGGTTACCGGCAATTCTGGCCGGCCGACCTGCACATGGTCGGAAAGGACATCGTCCGGTTTCATGCCGTGTACTGGCCCGCCTTCCTGATGGCGGCCGATCTGCCGGTTCCGAAGCGGGTATTCGCCCACGGCTGGTGGACCAACGAGGGCCAGAAGATTTCAAAGTCCCTGGGAAACGTCATTGATCCTCTCGATCTGCTGGAGACCTACGGTCTCGACCAGATGCGCTACTTCCTGATGCGGGAAGTGCCGTTCGGCAACGACGGCGATTTCTCCCGGGTCTCGATGATCGGCCGCATCAACAACGACCTCGCAAACGACTTCGGCAATCTCGCGCAGCGGGTTCTCTCCTTCGTGGCGCGCCACGGGGAAGGGCGGGTGCCCGATCCTGGTCCCCTGGCACCGGTCGATCTTGCCCTGCTGGAGCAGGCGGGCTGCCTGCTCGACGCACTGCGCGAGGAGTACGACAACCAGGCGTTCAATCGGGCGCTGGAACGGGTGTGGGAAGTTATCGGGGCCGCGAACCGCTATGTCGACGAGCAGGCACCGTGGAAACTGCGCCGATCGGACCCGGCACGGATGGCCACCGTGCTCTACACGTTGATGGAGACCGTCCGGCACCTCGCGATCCTGATGCAGCCGGTGGTCCCGGGTTCCGCAGGCCGGATGCTGGACCAGCTTGGCATCGCGGCCGACGCGCGGGACTTCTCCAGTATCGGGAGCCCCGACCATGGCCTGGTTGCCGGGACCCCGCTGCCAACCCCGTCACCGGTGTTTCCCCGCTTCCGGACCGAGGAGTAGCCGGTCATGCGACTCGTCGACTCCCACTGCCATCTTGACTACGAGGAGCTGGCCCGGGACCTCGACGCGGTCGTTGCCCGGGCCCGGCAGGCCGGTGTGTGCCGGATGGTGACGATCAGCAACCGGCGCCGCGACTGGTCCGGCGTCTTGCGCATCGCTGAGCGCTACGACGACATCTGGTGCACGATCGGGGTCCATCCGCACCATGCCGGCGAGGAAGGTGTGATCGAGCCGGACGACCTGATCGAGGCGGCCCGGCACCCCAGGGTGGCCGGGATCGGTGAATCCGGGCTCGATTACCACTACGAAAACGCGCCGCGCGATGCGCAGTTCGAGAGCTTTGCCACTCACATCAAGGCGTCACGCCGTACCGGGCTGCCGCTGGTCGTGCACAGCCGCGACGCCGACCGGGACATGGCGCAGACGCTGGAGGACGCCTGGCGTGAAGGACCGTTTCCGGGTGTGCTGCATTGTTTTACCGGCGGCAGCGAACTCGCGGAACGTGCGCTGGCGATCGGCTTTTACATCTCGCTTGCCGGGATCCTGACCTTCCGGTCCGCCGATGCGCTGCGCGAAGTGGTGCGGATGGTGCCGATGGACCGGCTTCTGGTCGAGACCGACGCGCCATTCCTGGCCCCGGTGCCCAATCGCGGCAAGCGCAACGAACCGGCATTCGTGCGCCACACGCTTGCCGCCCTGGCCGGAATCAAGGAGGTTTCGGAGGAGCACATGGCGGACCGGACCACGGCAAACTTCCATGCACTGTTCTCCCGCATACCCGAACCGGGCAGCGGCGCATTGGTCGCATGAAGGTCACAATCCTCGGGTGCGGTGCCTCGATCGGAGTCCCTGTCCTGGGCAATGACTGGGGACGGTGCAATCCCGATGACCCGAGAAACCGTCGACTGCGCTGTTCGATCCTGGTCGAGAATCAGGGGGTCGTGCTCCTGATCGATACCTCGCCCGACATGCGCGAGCAGCTGCTCTCGGCCGATGTGCGCCGGATCGATGCGGTTCTCTACACCCATGGACACGCCGACCATACCCACGGCGTGGATGATCTGCGTGCGCTCGCCTGGCGCATGCGGCAACCGATTGATGTGCACGCGGATGCCGCGACTCTCGCCATGCTGCACCAGCGGTTCGGTTACATGTTCTCCGCGTCACCCGAAAGTCCGCCGCATTTCCGTCCTCCGCTGGTTGCCCACGAGATCGGCGACAGTCCGTTCGAGATCGCCGGCATGACCATCCGTCCGATCCGCCAGGACCACGGGAGCAGCGGGACCAGTCTCGGGTTCCTGTTCGAGGACAGGTTTGCGTACTCGACCGACGTTGCAGCCATGACCGAGGACGATCTTGCGCGGTTGCGCGGGCTCGACCTGTGGATCGTCGACTGCCTGCGCGAGGATCCTTCGGCAGCACACGCGAACCTCGCTCTCGCGCTGTCGTGGATCAGGACGGCGCAACCCCGGCAGGCCTATCTCACGCACATGGCGGCCGATCTTGACTACGAGTGGGTTGCGGAGCGGTGTCCCGAAGGAGTCGCGCCCGCGCATGACGGACTGGTGCTGGAGGTCTGATGGCAAGTCACACAATAATTTCCCATAATATACCTTATGCAACTTTTGTGTATCGCCAATCCGGCACCCGCGCGCCCTTCACCGCGCACGCCTCCGCCTCCGGAAGCCTCCATGCCCGATGATCCGCCATCCGCCGTTGACCGTCTTCTCGAGATCATGGCCCGGCTGCGCTCACCGGATGACGGGTGTCCGTGGGATCTCGAACAGACCTACGCCACCATTGCTCCGTACACCATCGAGGAAGCCTACGAAGTTGCCGGCGCCATTGCCGACGGGGATTTCGCGGCGCTACGCGATGAACTCGGAGACCTGCTGCTTCAGGTTGTCTACCACGCGCGAATGGCGGAAGAAGACGGACATTTTACCTTTGCCGACGTGGCTCACGGCATCGCCGCAAAGATGGTCGCGAGACACCCGCATGTGTTCGGTCCGCAGGCCGGCATTCCCCTGCCCCCCGGCGCCTGGGAAGCTCGCAAGGCAACCGAACGTGCGACCCGTGCCCACGAGCGTGGACGCGAGGCGGGTGCGCTCGACGGCGTCAGCCGGGCCTTGCCCGCACTTGCGCGGGCGTTGAAGTTGCAGCGGCGGGCCGCGCGGGTCGGTTTTGACTGGAACGATCCGGAACAGGTCCGCGCCAAGGTGCTCGAGGAACTTGACGAGGTGCGCGCCGCAACCAGCGCCGACGACCGGGAAGGCGAGATCGGAGACCTGCTTTTCGCCGTCATCAACCTCGCCCGTCATTTCGGTGTCGATCCGGAATCGGCGCTCGCGGGGACCAACCGCCGCTTCGAGAGCCGGTTCCGCGAAGTCGAACGGATGCTGCGCAGGGAACTTGCGATCGGTCCGGAGGATGCGACGCTCGAACAGATGGAAACGCGCTGGAGAATCGCCAAAGAAACCCGTTGACCGCGGTTGCCCTGGTGGCGTAGCGAACGCCTGAGATGACGTCATGAAGCCTTCAGGGAAAAATGGCCAATGTCCCCATGCGTTTTCATCGATGGCGAAGCCGGCACCACCGGACTGCAGATCAGCAAGCGTCTCTCCGCGCGGCGCGACCTTTCGCTGATTCATCTCGATGACACCGAGCGCAAGGACAGGCAAGCCCGCCGCAGCGCCCTGAATGATGCCGACGTCGCGGTTCTCTGCCTTCCCGACGATGCGGCGCGCGAGGCAGCCGGCCTGGTCGACAATGACCGGACCCGGCTCATCGACGCCTCCACGGCGCACCGGACCGCACCCGGCTGGACCTATGGCTTTCCCGAACTGTTGGCTGGCCAGGAGGAACTGATCCGCAATTCGAACCGGATCTCGAACCCGGGGTGTTACGCGACGGCAACAATCGCCATGCTGCGCCCGCTGGTGGACGCGGGACTGCTGCCGGCTGACCACCCGGTGACCATCAATGCTGTCTCCGGCTATTCGGGCGGTGGAAGGTCACTGATCGAACGGTTCGAGGGCGCGGATGCAGACCGGACGCCGACGTTTTACGCCTACGGGCTCACGCTCGCGCACAAACATCTTGCCGAGATGCAGACCCACGCGCGGCTTGCGCGCCCTCCCCTGTTCGTCCCGTCCGTCGCCCGCTTCCGCCAGGGCATGTTGGTGCAGATCCCGCTCAGGCTGGATGCCATGACAGGGCAGCCGCAGGCGGCCGCGTTCCAGGACTGCCTTGCGGAGCACTATGCGCAGCGCTGCGGCAGCGGAGGATTTGTCGAGGTGGCGCCACTCGCGCACGCGGGAGCCGAAGCGACGCTTGATCCGCAGGAATTGAACGGAACCAACCGCCTCCTGATCCGCCTGTTCGCCCGACCCGACTGCGGACTGTGCCTGCTCACCGCGACGCTCGACAACCTCGGCAAGGGTGCGTCGGGAGCTGCGGTCCAGACCCTGAACCTTGTGCTCGGGCTCGACCCGGGGACCGGTTTCAACCAGGCGATGGCGGCCTGATCCCGTCGAGCAGGTTATCGCGAAGCGCACGCCAGCCGGCGCGGCCGGGTGCTGCCAGCAGGCCTCCGACGAGTTCCGAGGGACGGTAGTCGCGCCCGTTGAACCGGGCATGCACACCGCCTGCCTCGCGGTGGATCAGGCATCCGGCCGCATGGTCCCACGGCATGTTCTTGCCGTGAATCACGAAATGTGCGGTCCCGTCGGCCAGACGCAGGTACTCGTGGCCGGCGCAACCCAGACGGTAATGGCGGCCAACCGCTGCATCGGCCCTTTCACGCACCACGACCCGGCCCTCGGTTCCGAGGAACCGTAGATTGAGCGCGCCCGACATGTCGGCGGCCGGCACGTCGGCTGCAACCTTGAGGCGAACCGGGCCCGAACCGTCGTAGAAATACCGCCACGCTCCTCCGCCGGCCCAGGCCGCAGTCCAGGTCTCTCCCAGCGGGTCGAGAATGACGCCCAGCTCGGTCCGGTCGCCACGAACCAGTGCAACCATGACGCAGAAGTGCCGACCGCCCTTCGCAAAGTTGCGTGTGCCGTCGACCGGGTCGACCACCCAGATCGGGCGCGCCGGATCGCGCAGCAGTTCCAGGATACCGGGGTTTTCCTCCGCCGCCTCCTCCCCGATCACCGCCGATCCGGCGACAAGATCGCGAAGCGCCGGTGTCATGCGGCGCTCGGACTCGATGTCGGCAATGGTCACGAGATCTCTCGGACCGGTCTTTTCGCGCACCTCATCCGAGGCGAGCGAGCGGTACCGCGGCATGATCACGGTATCGGCGGTCTCGCGCATGATCGCCGCCACCCGGGTGGTGAGTTCGAGACCCGTCATCACGGTGACCCTGACCGCAGACGCAGCACGGGGCCGCAGGCAGTTCCTGCGGCCCCGTCTGAAATTCGCGCCCGGACTGTCGGGGGCACGTCAGAAACCCATGCCGCCGCCCATGCCACCCATGCCGCCCATGTCACCCATGTCCGGCATACCGCCGCCGGCGCCGGGTTTCTCCGGAATCTCCGCGACCATGGCCTCGGTGGTGACCAGCAGTCCGGCGATCGAGCTCGCATCCTGCAGCGCCGTGCGTACGACCTTGGTCGGGTCGATGATCCCGGCCTCGATCATGTCGACATAGGTCGCGGACTGGGCATCGAAGCCGCGCCGGCCATCGTCACTCTCGAGCAGCTTGCCGATCACGATCGAGCCGTCTTCACCGGCGTTCTCGACGATCTGGCGCGCCGGGGCCTGCAGGGCGCGACGGACAATCGTGACGCCGACACGCTGGTCCTCGTTGTCTGGTGTCACGTCGTCCAGCACCCGGCTGGCATAGAGCAACGCCGAGCCACCGCCGGGCACGATCCCCTCCTCGACCGCAGCGCGCGTAGCGTTGACCGCGTCGTCAACCCGGTCCTTGCGCTCCTTCACCTCAACTTCGGTGCTGCCGCCGACCCGGATGACCGCGACGCCACCGGCGAGCTTGGCGAGACGCTCCTGCAGCTTCTCCCGATCGTAATCCGAGGTGGTGTCCTCGATCTGGGCCTTGATCTGCGTGCAGCGCGCCTCGATGTCGGTCTGTGCACCGGCACCGTCGACGATGGTGGTCTCTTCCTTGGTGATCGAAATCCGCTTCGCGCTCCCGAGCATGTCAAGGCCGACGTTCTCGAGCTGGATTCCGAGGTCTTCGGACAGCATCTGGCCGTTGGTGAGGACCGCGATATCCTCGAGCATCGCCTTGCGGCGATCACCGAATCCGGGCGCCTTCACCGCCGATACCTTCAGGCCGCCGCGCAGCTTGTTGACGACCAGGGTTGCCAGCGCCTCGCCCTCGACATCCTCGGCAATGATGAGCAGCGGCCGGCTGGACCGGGCCGTTGCCTCGAGCACCGGAAGGAGCGGCTGCAGGCTCGAAATCTTCTTCTCGTGGACAAGGATGTACGGGTTCTCCAGCTCACAGATCATCTTCTCGGCATCGGTGATGAAGTACGGCGAGAGATAGCCGCGATCAAACTGCATTCCCTCGACCACGTCGAGTTCGGTTCCGAGCGACTTGGCCTCCTCGACCGTGATCACGCCCTCGTTACCAACTTTCTCCATGGCCTCGGCAATGAGCGACCCGATGTCGCTGTCACCATTCGCGGAGATGGTTCCGACCTGCGCAATCTCGGCCGAAGTGCTGATTCGTGTCGACCGGTTCTCGAGTTCGTTTGCAACGGCCGCCGACGCCCGGTCGATACCCCGCTTCAGGTCCATCGGGTTCATGCCGGCCGCCACCGCGCGGATCCCGCCGCGAACGATCGCCTGGGCCAGAACCGTCGCAGTGGTGGTTCCGTCTCCGGCCATGTCGGAGGTCTTGGACGCCACCTCGCGCAGCATCTGCGCCCCCATGTTCTCGAACTTGTCGGACAGCTCGATCTCCTTGGCGACCGAAACCCCGTCCTTGGTGATGCGTGGAGCGCCAAACGCCTTGTCTATCACCACGTTGCGGCCCTTCGGCCCCAGGGTTACGCGAACCGCGTCGGCAAGCATGTTGACGCCGGTCATCATCCGGGCTCGGGCATCGGATTCGAATTTCACATCCTTCGCTGCCATCGTCTGGCCTCCTTGAGAAGTTGTGCAAGCGCGCCGCTGACAGTCAGTCCAGCACGCCCATGACATCTGACTCGCGCATGATCAGCAGGTCCTGGCCATCGAGCTTCACCTCGGTACCGGACCACTTGCCGTACAACACGACGTCGCCCTTCTTCAGCTGCATCGCCAGGCGCTCGCCGGCCTCGTTGCGACTGCCCGGTCCCACCGCGACAATCTTGCCCTGCATGGGCTTTTCCTTGGCGGTGTCGGGAATGATGATGCCGCCGGCGGTGGTGCTCTCGTTGTCGAGCGCCTCGACGACGACCCGGTCGTGCAGGGGTCGGAATGACATGGACACTCCCCCATGTGATGGTGAGACAGTTCAGAGTGCGCCCCTACTAGCACTCGTAACCGATGAGTGCCAGTCCAATTGTGCCCTGCAACAAACGAGGATTCGCCGATGCCCGCCCTTGATCCGCTGTTCGACTTCTCGGCAAGGACCGTGCTCGTTACCGGCGGAAGCCGGGGTCTCGGACGAGAGACCGTCCGTGCCTTCGCCGCGCGCGGCGCCGACACGGTCATCGTTTCCCGCCGATTCGAGCGCTGCGCGGAGGTGGCAGGCGAGGTCGAGGCCATGGGCCGGCGTGCCTGGCCAATCGCCTGCAACATGTCAGACTGGACCGCGGTCGACGCCCTCGTCAACGAGGTTCGGGACCATGTTGGCTCAATCGACATCCTGGTCAACAACGCCGGCGCGTCCCCGCTTGCCCCGTCCTCGATCGAGACTTCCGAAGCTCTGTTCGACAAGGTGGTCGGCCTCAATTTCAAGGGCCCGTTCAGACTCATCGCGCTCCTGGGTGCGGAGATGGCAGCCGGTCGCGGTGGAGCGATCGTCAACGTCTCCAGCCTTGGAGCCGTACGGCCCCTGCCCGTCTACGCACCCTATGCCGGGGCCAAGGCAGCATTGAACTCGGTTACCGAGGCCTTTGCCCGGGAGTTCGCGCCGAAAGTCCGGGTCAACGCGGTCATGCCCGGCAGGTTTCTCACTGACATCTCGCACGCATGGAGCGACGAGGTACGCGAAAACCGGACCGTCGCACTGGAACGAAGCGGCCTGCCTCGCGAGATCGTCACCGCCATCCTGTACCTCGCGTCGGATGCTTCTTCATTCACGACCGGCTCTGTGATCCGGGTCGACGGCGGGGCGCCCTGAGCCCGGTGGCGGTGTCAATGGCTGCACAAGGCTGCGGAATTCCGGTGATATGCCGCGGTTCCGTGAGCGGTAACGGTGCTGTAGGTGACGGCCAGAAAGCGCGCATATTTGATGGAGTCGTGCGTTTTCTTGGGGCGCGACAAACAGGGTGAGACTGGCGACGCCGGGATTGTGACGGGGCCCGGAACTCCGGTCGGGCTACGCCCTCCCCCGTCTCACCCTGATTGTCGCGCAGGTCTCAGGTTGATTGTCGCGCTGCACGGTTCCGGCGAGAGACCAGACGCGTTGCCACGGCGGACCCCGCAAGGCAGACCACGAGGAACGGGCCCGCCGGCAGATCCCACAGACCAGCCAGCAGGATCGCGACCACGACCGCGATGGCGCCACTTGCAAGCGCACGGACGAGGCTGTAGCCCTCCCCTCGCCGCGCGGCGAGGGCTGGCAGTATCAGGCTTGCGAACACGACATACACGCCGACCAGCTGCATCGAGGCGGTGATCACGAGAGCGAACAGCAGAAAGAAGCCGGTGCCGGTACGAAGACGTGGCGCGCACAGCCACAGGAGGAGATAGATGCCGTAGATCGGCAGGAAGGCTGCGATGTCGACCCAGGTGACAAACAGCAACTGGCCGGAAAGCACATGCCGCAGCATCTCGCCACCTGTCGGATGTCCGGCGAGCGCCAGCAGGGCCAGGGAGGAGGCGACGATGAAACAGCTCCCGATCACGGCTTCCTGCTCATCGGGAGTCACGCGTTCGATCCAGCGAAAGAACACCGCTACTGCAAGTCCGGCGCCAAAGGCGATCGCCTGATGCTGAATCCAGGGTGGTTCGGCAAGCCAGAGACTGGAAAGGATCACGGCAAGGCCCACGACCTGCGCCGTTGCCAGGTCGATGAAGACGATCCCGCGCCTGAGCACCTCTATCCCAAGCGGTGCGTGCACCGCGGTAACGAGCAGTCCGGCACAAAAGCCCGGAGCCAGGATCTCCAGCAGTTCAGGATTGATGATCGGTGCTCTCCAACAGGTTCGGGTTTATTTCGAACCGACCGACCAGGCTGTCAATCCGGTTCTCTCCACCATCCCTTCGGGTTGCGGGTTCCTCACCTCACCTGGTGACCTGGCCGGCCTGCGGGGAAACGTGAAGGCAGAACCGCGCGTTCGCACGCGACCGCGCGACGACGAGAGAAACGATGCTGCCAGACCTGGCCTTCCGTCGGTAAACCTCCGGACCGCGGCGCGTTACGGCCGCCCGCCCGGGTGCGCGGCTGCGACGACGAGCCAGGCTTCGAGTATGGCGCCGACAACGCCTCTCTTCTCTCTCGCCCATTGCCGACCGTGCGTCGGATGCCTCCTTCCCGCACTGTTGCATCATCGAGAAGTGCCGCAAACGCGACACGACATCGCAGCCGCGGACCGCGGCGCATCACTCCAGACGATCGGTGATCGAGCATGCGAAGCCTTCAGGGCAGAGCACCCTGAACGAGACTGACGCAGACCGCTGCCTGACGGGATTCACAGACGGTGGGCGGGCTGAACGAGATTGCCCGCGGACCAGCTTCCTCGCCGTATCCGGACCCGAAACATGCGTCAGCGCGATGATGACCTCGTGCGGGAACCGGTACCCGGTTTACGAGCCGGTTTCCGCAGGGCGTACGCATCCTCGACTTCACATCCGGACCAGGCCGGGGAGAAGACACCCCTGTCCGGAGCCCGGGACCGAAAACAATCCGGTGATCACGGTTAGCCCCTGGCGCCTTCCAGCAGTTCCAGAGTGACATCGAACAGGCTGAACAAATCGTCGACCCCTTCCCGTCCGCCAACCGTAAACGGCAGATCGACCACCGGAATCCCGCTTCGTGCCGACACCCATTCCGCCGCGTCCCTCGAATCGAACGGTGTCAGGAGAATGGCCTCCGCATCGCCGGATGCCACCCGATCGAGCACCTGCGCGAGGTGGGACGCCGTCGGTGAAACCCCCGGCCGGACTTCAAGTGCGATGACGCGGTCAAGTCCGGTCCACTGCAGAAGGTATGGCCACGACGTGTGATGGACGATGACCTTCATTCCCTGCAGCTTTTCCGCTCGCGATCGCCAGGTCAACCGCGCCTTGTCCCAGCGGGCTGAAAACTCGGCATGCCGGCTGCGATACCCGTCAGCATTGTCCGGATCAATCAACGCCAGCCGCTCAACCAGAATTCGCGCAAGTATCGTAATGTTCTCCGGATCGAGATGAACGTGCGGATTGCCTGCCGGATGTACGTGGCCATGGCTGCGGTCGAGGTTTTCGGGCACTTCCAGCATCCTGACGTAATCCGACGCCATGATGTTCCCTGGCTGGCCATGCTGAACGACGAGCCGGGCACCGCGTTGCAACAGGACGGGAAGCCATCCCGCCTCGAGATCGGCACCGCTGCAGAACAGGATGTCCGCCCGCCGAATCTGCGCAATGAGACCGGGCCGGGCGCGGATATAGTGCGCGTCCTGCCGGGCGTGGGTCGCCGAATACACGACAACATCACTCCCGCCGATCTCACGGGCGAGCGCCGCCCACTCGGGTTCACACGCCAGGATTCGGGTTTCGGCGGTTACGGGTGCGGGCAACGCCACTGCAAGAATACCCGCAATCAGCAGGCTCAAGGCGAAACGATGCACCTTGTCCGACATCAGACTGCCCTTCATCAGAAGCTGTGTGCTCCGTGTGCACCAAGACTCATGATGTATTGCAGCATGACCTGGTTATCGTCTTCCTGCTCGTACCGGTTTTCCCGGTTGTACTGCAAACGTACCCGTCCAAACTCGCTGCTCGACCAGTCCACCATGGCGCTGAATGCCGAATGATCTTCTTCCGCCTCGGCATCCTCGGGCAGTTCCAGCCGGGCGTACCGGGCGCCGGCCCGCCACTGTGGCGAGAACTTGTACACGCCCTGGACGTACCAACCGCTGGACCCGCCATCGAGATCGAGGACCACGTCTTCTGCCTCGACATGACAGGTATGCGGATCCTCGGGATCCTCACATGTCTCGTGCTCCTCCTGCAGGGTGTAGAGCCCTGATTCCACGCGCCAGAAGTACTCGCCCTGGAGGATCAGTTCGCTTTCGCGTGGATTGCCTGTCGGTGCCCAGGTGTACCTGACATCCAGAGCCACGAGACGGGTGTTTCCGGTAAATGCGCCACCGGTGAAGAAGTCGGCAAGGTGCTCATGTTCCTCTTCCTCGTGGTCGTCGTCGTCATCGTCGTGAAGACCGAGGTGATCGTCATCGTGATCGTCATCGTGATCGTCATCGTCATCATGACCGGGATCTTCATCGTGACCATGATCGTCATGATCATCGTCATGAACGTGGACACCGCCCATTCTGTCATGCGCCCTGCCGTTCAGTATGGAAGCCCCCACTCGCCACGCTCCGTCACGACCGGCGTCACCGCCAATCCTGCCGTAGGCCGACCATGCCTCCACTCCGCTGTCGGAACCACCGAACGGCATGTCGTCACCGCGGAATACGCCTCCTCCGAACTCGGCAAACATGTCCGTGGGCAGCACGAGCGACATCTCGACACCATCGTCATTGAACGCGCCGTCGAGGTAGGCCCGGTACGGAAGCGGACGGTCTGCAAAATCGTCAGCATGGGCATGGAGCTCGTTCAGGTATCCGAAAGTCCACAACGCACGCCCGGCGGTCAGCTGAAATCCGTCCATGATGCCGATCCCGGGAAGGGTACGAACATAGGCTTCCTCCAGCTCCAGTTCGACCGGTTCACCGGGGTGCACCCCAAAACCAACGGTCAGGTTTCCCATGAACTTGTCGTCTATGCTGCCGGTCATCACGAGTTCGCTGTGTCCGAGCGACAGCCCGCTCGGAGTACGGCCGGACTCATGGCCCGCCGGATAACCCGCGAGTTCCGACTCATCGGCCGAGTGGTTGGCAACCCTGCCATCCAGAACGAGGCTGATCGACGGATTGAAGGCGTTGTCCTGTTGCGGCGGGTCCGAATGGTGCGGCGCGCGCGGCTCATCCGCATGCTCATCTTCATGCGACTCGTGCTTGAGCGCCTCCAGTTGCGATTCAAGAGTGGAGATCCGGTCTTCGTACTGTTGCTTCAGGGTCTCCAGTTCCGCCCGGATGGCTTCGACCGTCGTTCCCGATTGAGCATGCGTATCCGGGGACGACAACACGATCAGCATTCCGAACACCATGCACACTGTCAGTCTTGCTACACCAAACATCTGTTGTCCTCATGCTCTCGCAACTGTTCCGGCGAACACGGCATTCGCCCCGGGACCCGTCCGGAATGGCGGTCTCGTCACCGCCGGGCAGGACACGCTGGCGGACTGGAACGCACGGCCCTGCCACATCGGGGAACGGTAGCCGCGCCGGTTCCGGCCGCGCAGGTACGTTATAACGTATCTTAACGCATATGGGAGAAGCCGGACAAGCGCCGCATGAGGGGGAACGTCCCCTGTGCAAATTTTCTTTATTTCACATGGGCTTGCGACTACGTCATTCCTGACACTCCGAGGCGTCAGCCGGCGGCATGAACCAGGAAGCGGCGATCAAATCGACCGGCATCGACCGGCGAAAGCATGACACGGATCTCAACCCCGTCTTCCGCCCACTCCTGGGTCATCACCCGGCCGTGTCGATGCAGCCAGGCCAGGGCCGCGCCCTCTCCGGGATCGAGACGGTAGTGCAGGCAGAGGTCGGCGCGACCGAGCATCTGATCGATTCGCTCGACAAGTACCGCGCACCCCTCCCCGGTCACCGCCGAGACCGCGACCCTGTCACCGGGTCCCCGTTTGAAAGGCGCATGGCGCTGCGTCTCGTCGAGAAGGTCGATCTTGTTGAACACCTCGATCATCGCGGTCGAGTGCCCGACGATACCGAGTTCCGCGAGGACCCGCTCGACGTCGGCTCGCTGCTGTTCGTGCTCGGGATGGCTCAGGTCCCGCACATGGATGACCACGTCGGCCTCGAGCACTTCCTCGAGCGTCGCCCGGAACGCGGCGATCAGATGGGTCGGAAGTTCGGAAATGAACCCCACCGTATCGGACAGGATCGCGTCACGCCCGGACGGTAGCCCGATCCTTCGCATGGTCGGATCAAGGGTCGCAAACAGCATGTTGCGCGCCATCACGGTCGATCCTGTCAGCCGATTGAACAGGGTTGACTTGCCGGCATTGGTGTAGCCGACAAGCGCAATCACCGGTGTCGGCCCCTTCTGTCGCGCCGAACGGTGCAAACCCCGGGTGCGGACGACCTCGGACAGTTCGCGACCGAGCTGTGCGATCCGGTCGTCAAGCTGTCTGCGGTCAAGCTCGATCTGGCGTTCACCGGGACCACCCAGGAACCCGGCGCCACCACGCTGGCGTTCGAGATGGGTCCAGGACCGGACCAGGCGGCTGCGCTGATAGGTCAGCGCAGCCAGCTCCACCTGCAGCCGGCCCTCGTGGGTGCGGGCCCGAGCACCGAAAATCTCCAGAATCAGTGCCGTGCGGTCAATGACCTTGCAGAACCAGGCGAGCTCGAGCGAACGCTGCTGCACCGGCGAGAGCGCTGCATTCACGATAGCGAGTTCCACGCCACGTTCCTCGACCACCTCGCGGGTCCGTTCGACGACGCCCCGGCCGAACAGCGTGGCGGGACGCTGACGCGACACCTTGATGACCTCCTCGTAAACGAGATCGAGGTCAAGCGCCGAAGCGAGGCCGACCACCTCGTCGAGACGACCCTCCGGGGTCCGGCCGTCGGGCAAGGCGGAAGACAGGACGGGATGAACGACGAGCGCACGCGTGCGGCCGTCGGGGGGGAGGCCGGCCCTCATGCCGCGGACAGGATCAATTGTCGGTCTCTCTGTCGAATCCAAGCCGAACCGGCTGCGACGGCATGATGGTGGCGATGGCATGTTTGTAGACCAGCTGCGATGTCGCGTCGCGCCGCAGGAGCAGCGAGAAATTGTCGAACGAGGTCACCATTCCCTGCAGCTTCACACCGTTCATGAGAAAGATGGTGACCGGGATCTTCTCCCTGCGCAACGCATTGAGGAACGTTTCCTGCAGGTTCTGAGATCTTTCGTTTGCCATGAACCCGTCTTTCCATCTGGCGGCGGTTCAGGGTCCCCGGCATCGGGCACGCTCACACGCAGTCGAGGAACGCGGCCTGCAGATCAGCCCTGCACGCAAAGACGTACCGCGGCTGCCACTTGCCGAGGTCGTCATGGCAGATGACGCCACCCTGAATGAGAATGGGGACGCATCTTGCCAGATGCGCACACTGCAAGTCGACCGCCGAATCACCGACGAACCAGACCTCTGGACCCGGTTCGACCCCGGTACCCGCCAGAGCCAGCCGGACCGGCGCGATATCGGGCTTGTCGGCCTCGGCATCGGCCGCGCCGACCAGGCGAACGAAGTATTCGGTCCAACCCAGCCTTTCAGCCTCGACCCGCAGGTGGCGGCCGTTCTTGTTGGAAACCACGCCCATCGGCACGCCGTGCCGCCCGAGAACCTCGAGCAGTTCGGTTGCTCCCGGCAACGGGCGGACCGCGTCGGCATGGATCGCGTCAAGCTCGCGGTAGAACATCTCGAGCGCTTCACGGTCACGGTCCGCAAACAGTCGGCGGAACGCGTCCGGCGCCGAAGCGGTGGCGCGCCGGCGAACCTCGTCCTCGCTCCACGGCGCATGCCCCATGGCAACCAGGGTGGCATTGAGAGCGCAGGCGATCGCACCCCAGTTGTCGACCAGGGTACTGTCCCAGTCGAACAGCACAGCGCCGGGGCGTTGAAGCTGCGTTGCGCATTCGCGCCCGGCTGTCACGTGCCGACTCCCCGGGCATGGTCCATGTAGGCGTCGAACAGCTGCAGGGTGAAGGAGCCGGCGCGGCCGTTGCCAATCACCCTGTCATCGATCCGGGTCACGGGCTTGACGAAGGACGTGGCAGAGGTGAGGAACGCCTCACGAGCGGACTGCGCCTCCTCCACGGTAAACGGGCGCTCCTCGAATGCGAGTCCGTTCATCCGTGCAATCGCCAGAACACGCGCCCGCGTCACACCGGCAAGAATGGCGTGGCTGGTGTCGCGCGTGACCAGGGCCCCCTCCCCGGTCACGATCCAGGCATTGGTGGAGGTTCCCTCGGTCACGGTTCCGTCGTCCGCCAACAGCCACGCCTCGCCTGCGCCGGCCTCGCGGGCCTGTTGCTTGCCAAGCACGCTGGGAACAAGGGCAATGGTCTTGATGTCGCACCGTTCCCAGCGAATGTCCGGGATGGTGATTACCCCGATGCCCTTTTCGCTGGTCTCGCGATCGGGAAGGACCAGACGCTTTGCCGTCACGACCAGGGCGGGAGGCGTGGCTGCGTCCGGAAACGGATGGTCCCGGCGTGCAACACCGCGGGTGACCTGCAGATAGAGCAACCCGTCGTGCAACCGGTTGCGGCGCAGGACCTCGCGCAGGACCAGCCGGAGAGGTGCGCGTGCCATCGGCGGTTCAATCCGCATTTCGCGCAGTGACCGGTCCAGCCGGTCGAGATGCGGTTCCTCGTCAACCAGACGGCCTCCGCAGACCAGCACCACCTCGTAGATGCCGTCGGCAAACTGGTAGCCCCGATCCTCGACGTGAACACTCGCCACACGGTGCGGGCGATACGTCCCGTTGACGTAGGCGATCCGTGACATTCCGGTTCCCCTCGACAGTTCCATCACAAACCCGCTGGTCTGCCCGGTCACTGTCCCGCCGGCACTGGTGCCGCGTCAACCGCCGGAAGCGGCATGCCCGCGGTCACGGCGATGAGCACGGCGCGTTCGCGCACCCGCGCTGTTCGTCCCGCCGTGACGGGAAACCCCCAGTGGTATGTTGGAGTTGCCATAGCTACAACACGCGTAACGGCGCCGGCATCTCCGGCATTTGCAGTCGCCTGGTTGCTGCTGATCGTCTCCATGACATCGGCAGAGGCAGAAGATGGCCGGAACGGATTGCCGTGGGCGGGCAGCTACGCGGGGATTTCGGGCGGCATCGGCCACCTTTCCAACCGCATTCGCGATGTCGACGGTTTCGCGAACCGGGACAATCCCGGCTCGACCCGCGACATATGGCGGGCTGCCAGATCGGCGACCGTCGGTTCCGTCGGCTCCGACGACGGCACCGGACCTTCGCCGCGCCGGGTGCGGTCGATGATCTCCGCCGCCTTCCGGCGCGCAACCTCCGCCGTCATGTCCACGAACCGGCCGATCCTCGCCCGATTCGGCAGGCCGCCCGGCGTGCGCGCCTGTGCGACGAAGATCTTGCGGCCCGTCGCATGGACCCGTACGCCGAATCCCGGCAGCTCGCTGTCCCAGAACGCCCTGTCGCCGTGCTCGACGGACAGCGCGTCTATGCTTCGCTTGCCAAGCTTGACGGTCGCCGTGGCCGGAGCCTCCGGATCAGAATTCGAGTGCCGACGGGAACCCTGCCAAATCCGTCTTCAAATTGCACCCGACAGAGGGTCAAATCCGGGTCTGCGGCTGTCTCTTTCCGTCTACGGCTGGCGCTGTCGGAAGGCGAGAGATAAACCCATAATCATAATTGTTACAACATACTATCAACATCGTGACGATCTTTCGGCCACCGCTGGCTCCAACAGTCACCACTCACCAATCGTGTATCATGTTTGCCATGATCCTGCCTGCCGGAAGACGGTCCCGACCGGGCCGCTGGAGAGGGGTACGGTGGCGGATGGGCGAGTCAGTCCCGGTGGCTCAGGGTCAGGTGCGATCCGCGTACATGCAAGAGGTGACAACAGGGGCCATGGCGACAGATCGGGCCACCGAGCTGTTTTTCGAGCTTTTCAGCGGACTGCCCAGGCTGGCGCCGGGAAGCATCGAGGGGACGCGACGCGCACTCGGACTCGTACCGGGGGTTGGACCGCGAACGCGCGTGCTCGATATTGGATGCGGGACCGGCGCCCAGAGTCTGACGCTGGCGCGGCACTCACCGTCGTGCATCATCGCCGTCGACAACCATCCACCATATATCGACGTTCTGAACCGCAAGGCACGCCGGCTGGGCGTTGCGGACCGGCTGGAAGCGCGTGTGGCAGACATGCGCAGTCTCGACTTCGAGGACGGATCCTTCGACCTGATCTGGTGCGAGGGTGCCATCTACAACATGGGTGTCGAGACGGCTCTGCGTGATTGGCGAAGGCTCCTGCGACGTGACGGTCACGTGGCGTTGACGGAGGTGTGCTGGCGGATGCCCGACCCGCCCGCAGAGTGCGCAGCGTTCTGGAACCGGGAATATCCCGCGATCTGCCAGGTGTCCGCGTTGCTGGAAACCGTCAAGGAGTGCGGCTACGAGGTCGCGGGGCACTTCCCGCTCCCCGCATCCGCGTGGTGGGACGACTACTATCGGCCCCTTCAGGACAACGTGACGGCATTTCGCGAACGTCACCGCGGGGCGGCGGATGCACAGGAACTCGCGGACCAGTGCCAGCGCGAAATAGACATCTGGGGTGCCCATTCAGAGTTTTACGGCTACGAGTTCCTCGTGCTGCGTATCCGTCGACTTCTGCGGGAGCGGTGATTGCGGGAGCAGGCGTGTACGGGGAACACTCCGGCCCGTCCTGATTCGGCGCAGCCGGAAGGTCCGGTTCCGGACCCGGGTCGGGGCGATGGCGACGCAGTACTGGTCCTTGACGTGACCTGGAAGGCGCAGACGGTTCAGCGCCACGTCGGCGAGAACATCGAGCGGGACGAACAGCACTCCCGGGTTTCGTCAGTGTCGGCCGCGGATACGCAGCAGCCGGCCGGGGCAGCCCATTTCTCGCGGTCAACCAGCTCATTCGTCTCCCGAACGGCACGATCGGGCAAAGTCGATTCTGCTCCTGCCGGCTTCCCGTCTTGCAGTGCTTCAGCCGGTCGCCACCGCGGGTGCGCCATCGCGGCATTCCGTTCCGATCCGGGGCCCCGTCGCCGGGAGGCCGGAGATCTCGACGCTCCCGTGAACCCGGTCGGGGTCGGCACGATGACCGACAGCGGCACATTCCCTCACGGATGCCGAAGCGGCTTCTTCATGTTTCGGTGCCGGAGCGCGGGACAGGCCCGGATCACTGCGCCCGACGCGCGCTTCCCGGCTCGGAGGGGCGGACGCGGGGAACCGACAGGGGCCGGATCACCACCGCCGTCCCGTTCTCGGAGCCAAGCATCAGCAGTCCGAGGCGATCCACCGGCACGCTGCCGGCCGGAACTTCGTCATCGGGCCTGATCCAGCCGCGCAGCGGGGCTGCGGCTCCAACCAGTTCCACGCGGTCCCCGTTGTCGAGACCGAGGGCCCGGATGTCCGCCGGATTGAGCCGGACCACGCGGCGCCGGCTTGGACCGGACGGGCTGTAGGGCGAGCCGTCGTCCGGGACAACAGTCAACCCGATCCGGGTGGCCCGCATGCGTTCGCGCAGGGCCTCGCTGCCCTGTCGATCAACCTCGCCCTTCGCGGTCAGCAGGACACCGTACATGTGCCGCGCCACATGCTCCGACACCATATCATCGCGAACATCGGCTGCCACTGCCTCGCTGTCGCGTTCGAGCGGATCTCCGTAGCCCCCGCCACCGGCGGACTGCAGCACCACCGCGTCGCCGGCCTCCAGTACCTGGCCGCCGACCTTTCCGGGCGAGGCGAAGACAACGGTCGAGCCGTCTGCCCGCACCACGTAGCTCTCCACCACTCCACCGGAGTCGCCGCCCAGGATCCCGAAAGGAGGCATGACCGCACCGTCCGCGAGCAATGAGTACCGGGCCTCGCCGCGTGTCAGGCGCAGGGACCGGCGCATGCCAAGCCCGCCACGTCTGGTTCCCGGGCCGCCCGAATCCAGTCCGAGCCGCGACCACTCCACATGCAGCGGATACCGGACCTCGAGCACCTCGGTCGGTTGCACGGTGCTGAGGTCGCCCCAGTCGATGGCTGCCATCGCGCTCGGACCGTCCGCTTCGGCAAAGCCGCCGTTGCCGCCCGACGACCATTCGTAATGCACGTACTCGTTCCCGCTTGCCGGATCGACGCCGCCGATCAGGTTGTGGAACGAGGTCCGGTGGATGTCGGCCGACACCAGGTCGGGACAGGCACCGGACAGTGCCCCGAGCATGACGGCCACAACCCGTTTGCGGATCTCGCCATGACTGCCTGCCGGGGCCGGGTGGGTCACGTTGACGATTGTCGCCGGCGGCGCGATGACCTCGACCGGCCGGAAGGACCCGTGGTTGAGCGCATGGCCCGGGTCAAGGACCGACTTCAGGGTAATCAGCACCGATGCCGCCGACACCGCGAGGGTCGAATTGACCGGTGCTGCGACCTGCGGCGACACACCCTTGAAATCGGCCGTCAGCCGGTCTCCGTTGATGGTCATGGTAATGGGCAGGAGAAGGGGGGTGAACCCGTCCGCCGTGAAGGTCTCGAGATAGTCCTCGTAGTAGTACTCCCCGTCCGGCAGGGTGCGGATTTTCTCGCGCATCCGCGCTTCGGACCGATCGAGATTGCGTTCGACCGCACTCTGCAGGGTTTCCATCCCGTAACGTGCGACGAGTTCGTCGATGCGGCGTTCCGCCGTCCGGCACGCTGCCAGCCCCGAGTTGAAGTCACCGAGACGATCCGCGCGTACCCGCATGTTGCTGAGCAGGACCTCCATCAGTGCGTGGTTCTGGCGTCCGGCCTCGACGATCTTGACCGGTGGGATCCGGATTCCCTCCTGGTAGATCTCTGTCGCGGTCCCCGACATCGAACCGGGAACCGCTCCGCCCACATCGGCCCAGTGTTCGCGAACCGCCGGCAGGAATACGAGGCGTCCGTCGCGGAAGATCGGGTAGACAATGGTCACGTCGTTCAGATGGGTCCCCTGGCGGTACGGATCGTTCATCATGATCACGTCGCCAACCGCCAGCGTGTCCCCGATCTCCTTCAGCGCCTCCTCGACCGACCAGGGAAGCGGCACCACGTGGCTGCCGATGTCCTCGGACTGCGCCACGACCTGGCCCGCCGGATCGAACAGGCCGCAGGAGAAGTCCCGCGCCTCGTGGATGGCGACTGACCGCGCCGTCCGGAACACGGTTGCCCGCATTTCGCGAACCACTGATATCAGGCCCTCGGTGATCACCTCGAGGGTGATCGGATCAATCTCGCGCATCACCGCTCCACTCGACCCAGCAACAGGCATCCGGTCGGCACCACCGAAGCGGTGAAGCCGGGAGGAACCAGGGTGGTGGCACCGGGTTCCTCGATGACAGCGGGACCTTCCAGCCGCGTACCCGCGGCAAGCTGTTCCCGGTCGTAGATTGCACTCCGGTGCCAGGTCCCGAACAGGTACACCTGGCGAAATCCGGCAGGCGCTGCCGCCGGACCGGGTTTCACTGCCCCCGGGAATCCTGCCTCACCGGCAGGTCCACGGCCGATGACCCGATAGACCACGATCTCCACCGGATCGTCGTCCTCAACCCCGTAGCGTTCGAGATAGGCCTCGCGGAACCGGTCGGTCAGGGCATCGGTCGACCCCAGGGCTCCGTCAACCGGCACCGACAGTTGGAACGCCTGTCCGGCAAACCGCATGTCCAGAACCGTTTCCAGCCGGATCAGGTCCCGGGCCACCCCGTCTGCCACCAGCAAGGCGGTGACCTGTTCACGCAGCGGCTCGAGCACGGTGCCGATTTCCTCGCTGGAGGTTCCGGACAGGGCCGTGAGCACCGTCCGGCTCGCATCGTGACGCCGGTCGGCAACCAGCAGGCCGAGAGCGGAGAAATTCCCCGGGACCGGCGGGATGACGATCCGGCCCATGCCCAGTTCGGACGCGATCAGGGCGGCATGGAGAGGCCCGGCCCCGCCATAGGCCAGCAGCGTGAAGTCCCGCGGGTCGAGGCCCCGCATGACCGAGATTTCCTTGATCGATGCGGTCATCCGGGTGACCGCGATGTCGACGATGCCTTCGGCGGCACGCGGTATCTCGAGCCCAAGGTCCCGGGCAAGCGCGGCAACGGCCGTGTGTGCCGCGTCCACGTCGACCGCGATCGCCCCGCCAAGCTCTCCCGTCGGCCGGAACCGGCCAAGGACCACGTTCGCGTCGGTCACCGTGGCCTCGGTGCCGCCCTTGCCGTAGCAGGCCGGTCCCGGCACCGCGCCCGCCGACCGCGGCCCGACCGAAAAGAACCGGCCGGGGCCGATCGAGGCGATGCTGCCGCCGCCCGCACCGACAGTGTTGATCTCGATCTGCGGCACCCGGTTCGGAAATGTCCCGATCCCGCCTTCCACCGCCATCTCGTGGCGGTAGCCGCGCACGAGGCAGGTATCGGTGCTGGTGCCGCCCATGTCGTAGGTGATGAGGTCCGGTATTTCCAGCATGCGGGCGAGAGTCACCGCGGCGGCAACACCGCCTGCCGGACCCGACAGCATGGCATTGGCCGGACGTTCCGCCATCCTGTCCGCCGTCCAGAGCCCCCCGTTCGAGCCAATGACCTGGAGCGGAACAGCGATCCCGAGGTCCTGCAGTCCGGATTGCAGCGTGCGCAGGTAGCGTGCCGTGGCCGGTGCCACATAGGCGTTGAGAGCGGTGGTGGAAAACCGTTCGAACTCGCGCAGCTCGGGAAGGATGTCGGATGAGAGGGACACCGTCACGCCCGGCATCATTTCGCGGATGATCCGGCCGGCCTCGCGTTCATGGTCCGGATTGGCCCAGGAATGCAGGAAACAGACAGCAACGGCCTCCACGTCCAGGCCTGCAAGGGTTCGGCACGCAGCTCGAACCCCGATTTCGTCGAGCGGGGAGATCACCACGCCGTCGGCGTCACAGCGTTCGGCGACCTCGAGGATGCGGGTGCGGGCGACCAGTCCTTCCGGCCTCACCGCCTTCACGTCATAGAGTCGGGTCCGATTGCCGCGCCCAACCACGAGGACATCGCGAAACCCGAGCGTGGTGATGACACCCAGCCGGGCACCGGTTCGCTCCAGCACGGTGTTGGTCGCGATGGTGCTGCCGTGGCTGAAGCGATGAACGCGATCCATGCCGTGGGGAACCGCCCGTTGCACGGCCTCGAACACCCCGAACTCGTGCGCCGGCGGCGTCGAGGGTGTCTTGAGCACCCCGAATGACCCGGTGTCGGTATCGAACAGGACCAGGTCGGTGAAGGTTCCACCGACGTCAACGCCGATCTGGATCATCGCACCATCCGGTTCATGTGCCTGGACACCGAACCCGACCCGTTCCACGGGGCAAGGCCGGCGAAGGCAGGTTCACAGGGGACGACCGGACACCGGGCGAATTCCTGCACTGGGTCCGGCCAGGTGTCCGGACGAGCTGTTCGCGGGCCTCCACCGGCTCCGGCCTTCCATGCGCAAGGGTTCATGGTGACGCTGCCTCGATGAACTCGATGGTGATGCCGTCCGGATCGCGACAGTAAACAACCCGCCTGCCAGCATTGGGGCCGCGGTCGACGACCCACGGCGGGTTGATCGGCGCGACGCCGTGGGCGGACACCGCCTCGAGCGCAGCCTCGATATCGTCGACATCGTAGGCGACATGGGCAAACCCGGTATCGCACGGCTCCGCTACCACCTGTCCCCGCGCCGGGGGAGCCAGGTACTGGATGAGTTCGAGACTGTGACCGGGTCCCCGGATGTATGCGACCTCGATTTCGGCCCCGCTGACCCCGGTAATGTGCCGGATGGCGCGCGGATCGCGCGGCGCCCGCGACGTCACCTCGAACCCGAGTGCGTCACGGAAGAACGCAATGCTTCGATCAAGGTCGGAAACGGTAAACGATGTGTGATTGGTGGAAAGAACCCTGAAACCGGACATGCTCATTCACTCCCGGGCGCTGGCTGGATGGTACGGATCAACCGGCGGCGTTGACGACGGTTCCATGCGCGGCCCGGCTGGCGGGACGCATGCCGATCAGGCCGCCGATGTCACGCGCCGCCGCGACCGCGGCAGCCGGCGCGACGTCGCAGCCGATGTCCATGGATGCAAGGAAGGTCACGATATCTTCCGTCGGCAGGTTTCCGATCGATCCGTAGTCGCCGGGAAACGCAATCCCGCCGCCGATGCCGCAGATCGATCCCTCGACCATCGTGACACCGGCGTCCAATGCCGCCAGGAGGTTTGCGGCAGCCCAGCCGCGCCGTTCGTGCACGTGAAAACCGAACTCGCAGTCGGGAAACCTCTCGTGCGCCAGCCGGAACAGGGTGGATACCTGCCGCGGTTCCTCCATCCCGGTACTGGCGGCAAGGTAGTACCGGCGCACGCCGAGCTTGCGCAATGCCGCGACACAGGCAAGCGTCTGCTCGGGCGCAATCACACCCTCGTACGGACACCACAGCGCCATGCCCAGCGCCATGATGTAGTCGCGTCCGGCAGTGTCCGCAACCCGGAAGCACGCTCCGCCCTCCTCGATCGCCTGCTCGAGCGTCATGTTCTGGTTCTTCGCAAGATACCTGGCACTCACCGTCATCAAACCCAGGATCTCGTCGATATCGGTCTCGACCGCCCGCAGCGCACCGCGCTTGTTGGGCACCAGGGCCCGGTACACGGTTCCTGGCCGGCGGCGAATGCGCGCGACCACTTCCTCCGCATCGCGCAGCATAGGCACCTTGCCCGGATGGGCAAAGCTCGTGACTTCGATGACCGGGAATTCGGCTTCGCTCAACCGGTCGATCATCGCCACCTTGGTATCGGTCTCGACCCAGCGGTTGAACGACTGCAGTCCGTCCCTGGGGCCGACATCGACCACTGTCACCCGATCTGGAAATGACAGCATCCCTCTCCTCCCTGTCAGGTCTCGCCGGACGGATCGAGCCGCAGTCCGGCGTTCTCGAGTTCGGCTTCATCGAAACCGAGCCGTTCCACCAGTATGGCACGGTTGTGGGCGCCGAGCGGCGGCCCGGCCCGGCGGATCCGCCCCGGAGTCCGCGAGAACTTGCCGGCGACGTTCTGCATGCGAATGGGACGGCCGAGTTCCGCGTCCTGGATGGCCACGATGTTCTCGCGCGCCTGGAAATGCGCGTCCTCGAAGATCTCAGCAACGCTGTTGCAGGGAGCGGCGGCGGCATCGAAACTATCGAACAGCGCGATCAGCGACTCGCGGTCGTGCCGGACAATCGCCGCCTGCAATGCCTCGTCGAGCGCCTCGGCGTTGCGGATACGGCAGCGGTTGTCCAGGAACCGGGGGTCCGTGACCAGTTCCGGGACGCCGAGGGCTTCGCACATCCTTTCGAATGTCGACTGCGCGCTGCCGGAAATCGACACCCACTTTTCGTCCCTGGTCCGGTAGGTGTTGCGTGGTGCGGTGAACGGAAGCCGGCTTCCGTTGCGTTCCTGGACCAGGCCGAGCTGGTCGAAATCGACGACCTGCGGACCAAGCAGGGTGAACAACGGTTCGTAGATCGCGAGATCCACGACCTGTCCCTGCCCCGACATTTCGCGTTCCTTCAGGGCGACCATGGCCAGGAACGCCGCCATCAGTCCCGCCGTTTCGTCGGCCAGCCCGAATCCCGGCAACAGCGGCGGCCTGTCGGGATAGCCGGTGATGTAGGCATACCCGGCATAGCCTTCCGCCAGGGTTCCGAATCCCGGCCTGTGGCTGTTCGGTCCGGTCTGGCCGAAGCCGGTCAGCCGGACCAGGACCAGGCCCGGATTGGCCGCGCTCAGCACGTCGTAGCCCAGTCCCCAGCGCTCCAGCGTGCCCTTGCGGAAGTTCTCGACCACGACATCCGCATCCGCGACCAGGCGCCTGACAATCTCGACACCGAGCGGGGTGCGCAGATCGGCGGTCACCGACAGCTTGTTGCGGTTCACCATCTTGTACATCAGGCCGACGCCGTCCCTGTCATTGCCCCAGTAGCGCAGTTCATCGCCGGTGTCGGGACGTTCCAGCTTGACCACCTCGGCGCCGAAGTCGGCCAGGAACATCGAGCAGACCGGGCCGGCGAGGAAGTTTGCGATGTCGACGACCTTCACGCCGGAAAGCGGCTGGCGGGCATGAGTCATGGTGCGGTTCTCCCGGCGAGGAAACCGGTTCCCGCGGCGGCGGGAGTAACGCAGGACGGCCCCCGCCGGCCCGGACAAAGCCCTCTGGGCACAGCAGGACCCGGCGCGAATGTCCCGCCATCATGGCACAGTCACCCGGCAGCAACACCCCCGGCTGTCAGGGCGGCCCTGCGAATTGCGGCGACCGGCGACAGACAGGACCCTTCGGGCAGCAGAACGCAGAAAACCGGGTACGATACGACACGACGCACAAAACCCTCGCCGGACATGATCTCGGTACAGACCGGATGACGCACGGGGAACCCTGCGCAGTCAGCGCGTGGCATCCTGCCCAGTGGTCCCGCTCATGCGGACAGTGCGGTGCCGTTTCCGCGAGCCCCGATCCGTTCGCAGGCAGGATCCCGGCCTGCCGGCTCGCTTCGGCAGCAAGATTCGGGTCGACGGGCCCGTGCACGGCGCAGGTTCAGAAGAAGTCCAGCCTGACCGCAAACATTTTTTCGACCTTTCTGATCGCCTCGGTGGCGGCAAACAGGATCACCCTGTCCCCGGCCCTGATCTCCGTATCACCGCGCGGGACCAGGACCTCGTCAGCGCGCAGGATGACGCCGATGACAACGCCATCGGGGAGCCGGGCCTCGCGCAGGCTCTTGCCGACCAGGGACGAGGTCTCGAGCGCCTCGGCCTCGATCACCTCACCGAAACCGTCGCGCACGGTATAGATGTTGCGGATGCGGCCCCTGCGCACGTGCTGGAGAATGGTCGAGACCGTGATCGCGCGCGGATTGACCACGACATCGATGCCGAGGCTGGTGATCAGGGGCGTATAGGTCGAGTTGGCGATCAGCGCCACGGTACGCGACACTCCGCTGCGCCTGGCGAGCAGCGAGCTGATGATGTTGACCTCATCATCGTTGGAGACCGCAACGAAGGTCTCGGTGTTGGCGATGTTTGCCTCCTCGAGAATTTCTGGATCGAGGGCATCGCCGTGAAACACCACCGTGCTGTCGAGGGTCTGCGCGACAACCCGCGCCCGGTCGCGGTCGTATTCGATCACCTTCGCCCTGACACCCTCGTGTTCGGTCTCGATTTCCTGCGCCAGCCTGAGACCGATATTGCCGCCACCGGCGATCACGACGGTCCGGCCTTCCGTCTCCTCGTGGCCAAATGCCGCCATGGCGCGGGGCAGGTGAGCGGTATCACAGATGAAATAGACGTCGTCACCGGACATCATCACCGCGTCGGAACGCGGCACCACGCCATGCTCGTCACGCACGATACCGACGACCCGCAGGTTGAGGTCGGGAAACAGCTGGGTCAGCTGGCGCATCGGCTGGCCGATGATCGGGCAGTCTTCCTCGCACCGGACGCCGACCACCGACACCCGTCCATCGCCCATCCGCACCACGTCGATCGCGCCGGGCATCTGCAACCGTCGCCCGATCGCACGCGCCACCTCGTATTCGGGCGAGATGATCACGTCGATCGGCATGTGGTCCCGGCTGAACAGGTCACCCCAGATCGGCTGCAGGTACTGCTGCTGGCGAATCCGCGCAATCTTGGTCGGAACTTCGAACAGCGAGTGACTGACCTGGCAGGCTACCATGTTCACTTCGTCGGAATGTGTCACCGCAATCAGCATGTCGGCGTCCGCCACGCCGCTCTGCTCCAGGATCTGCGGGTGTGATGCCCAGCCCTCAACGCCGCGGACATCCAGGGTTTCGGTGATCTTGCGGACCAGCGCCGGATCATGGTCGATCACGGTCACGTCGTTGTTCTCGCCGGCGAGGTGGCGGGCAATGCTGGTGCCCACCTGGCCGGCCCCGCAGATCACCACCTTCATGGCGGGGCCTCACGCGGACCGGGAGGACCGTTCGTCCTGCTTGATCCCGAGCGATTTCAGCTTGCGATGCAGCGCCGAGCGCTCCATGCCCACGAAGCTCGCCGTGCGGGAGATATTGCCACCGAATCGGTTGACCTGGGCCCGGAGGTATTCCCGCTCGAACGTCTCTCGCGCATCGCGCAACGGCATGGCCATGGTCTCGACCCCGTGCTCGGCGCGCATGCATGCCGGACCGACCGCGGTTATCTCCGGCGGCAGCATCTCGGCACTGATCCGTTCCCTCGTCGACCCGGGCGCCATGATCAGCAGCCAGTCGATCACGTTGCGCAGCTGGCGCACGTTCCCGGGCCAGTCGTATGTCTGCAAGGCCGCCATGGCATCATCCGCGATCCGGCGCGTGGGGATGCTCGACGTCACGGACGACTGTTCCAGAAAATGCTCCACCAGCAACGGAATGTCCTCGCGACGCTCGCGCAATGCCGGAACGGACACCGGCACCACATTGAGACGGTAGTAGAGATCCTCGCGGAACCGGCCCGCGGAAATCTCCTCGCGCAGGTTGCGGTTGGTGGAGGCGATGACCCGCACATCCACGGCGACCTCGCTCTCACCGCCGACGGGACGGAACCGCTGCTCCTGGAGCACGCGGACAATCTTGCCCTGGGTCTCCAGCGGCATGTCGGCCACCTCGTCGAGAAACAGTGTGCCGTTGTGCGCGCGCTCGAACACGCCGACGCTGTGCATCTGCGGATGCTCGGCCTCGCCCCCCCCGGTCCCGAAAAGTTCGGCCTCCAGCCGTTCCGGGTTCATGGTTGCGCAGTTGAGCACCACCATGGAAGCGGCGTTGCGCCCGGATGCCGAGTGAATCATGCCGGCGACGATCTCCTTGCCGACGCCCGGCGGACCTGTGACCAGAACCCGGCTGTTGGTCGGAGCAACCTTCTTGATGGCCGAACGCAGCTGCGTGATCCCGGACGAGGTTCCGATGAGATTTTCGACCTGGCCGACCTTCCGGCGCAGTTCCTCGTTCTCGCGCTTCAGGCGTGCAGCCTCGATGGCGCGCATGGCGCGATTGACCAGCGGGATCAGCCGGTCCGACTTGAACGGTTTCTCGATGAAGTCGTATGCGCCACGGCGAATGGCGTCGATCGCCGATTCGATGGTCCCGTGTCCGCTGATCATGATGACCGGCAGGTCCGGGTGGTTCTGCTTGACAATGTCGAGAATCTGCAGCCCCCCGTCGTCCCCGCTGCCAAGCCAGATATCAAGGATGATCAGCCCGGGGGCACGGCTCCTGATCTCGTCCAGAGCCTCCGCATACCCGGACGCCTGCCGGACGTCGAGCCCTTCATCCTCGAGAATGCTGGCAAGCATGAAGCGGATGTCCGCCTCGTCATCGACAACAAGAATGTCTGTGGCCATCTCGATCTACCCGTCAGATTGCGGTCCATGTTCCCGCGTCGGGTCGGACCTGTCCACCCGGACGGGAAACTCGAGTGACACGATGGCGCCTCCACCGGGCCGGTCGGACATCCGGATGGAACCATCATGATCTTCCATGATCTGCCGTACAATGGCGAGTCCCAGGCCGGTCCCCTGTTTCCTGGTCGTCACGTAGGGTTCGGTCAGTCGATGCCGTTCCCTCTCCGGAAGGCCACGCCCGTTATCCGACACGCTCACCACCACCTTGCCGGAAGTGATGCCGGCGCTCACCTCGATCCGGCCCTGTTCAGGCCGCGGCTCCTGCAGACCCTCGATGGAATCGGCGGCATTCTGCAACAGGTTGGTGACCGCCTGCCGCATCTGGCGCTCGTCGCAACGTACCTGCAACGGCCCGTCCGGCAGTGCCACCTCGTAGTTTATTTCGGTGTTCGCCGTCTGATGGAGCTCGGTCTGACGATCGAGAAGATCGGCGAGATCCACATCGTCCATCACCGCTTCGGGCATGCGGGCAAAGGCGGAAAATTCCCTGAGCAGGCTCGAGATGTCGGCAACCTGACGCTGGATCATGTCGACCAGGTGCTCGAAGCCGGTCCGGTCGCCCGGGGCGACCGCGTCGGCAAACTTGTTCTTCAGCCGGTCCGCCGCCAGCTGGATCGGAGTGAGCGGATTGGCGATCTCGTGGGCAACGCGGCGCGCGACATCGGCCCAGGCAGCCTGGCGCTGGGCCGTCTGCAGATCGGTGATGTCATCGAAGGTCACCACGAACCCCGAGATTTCCCCATCCGAGCGTTCGGCGACTATCCTCGCCAGCAGGACCCGGTACCGATCGTCCCTCGCATGCTGTACCTGACCCTCCGCGCGCAGCGAGGGTGCCGTTCGGGCGGTGGCGAGAAGACCCGCCATTTCAGGCAGCAGGTCCGTGAACCGGCGGGCGACGAGTTCGGCGAGTGTCATGTCGAGAAGGGCCGCCGCCGCCCGGTTCGGCAGTTCGATCCTGCCGTCGGCATCGAGCCTGATCACTCCCGAAGAGACATCGCCGAGCACCGCCTCGGTGAAGCGCCGGCGGGTCTCCTGTTCGCGGTGCGCCTCGACCAGATCGTCTCTCTGGGCCCGGAGCTGTCGCGTCATGGTATTGAACGACTGGCTCAGCGTGCTGAACGCGCTGACCCGAAACTCCGGCACCTCCGCGTCGAGGTCTCCGGAACTGACCCGGGCCGACGCATTGATCAGGTCCCCGACCGGCCGGGCGAACCAGCCGGCGAAGTACAACCCGACCCAGACCGCGGCAAACAGCATCAGCAGCGCACCGATCGCAAAGATCATCGCGAAGGTGATCCGGATGACGAACAGCCGGTCCTCGATCTGCTGGAATTCGTCGGAGGCCTCAACCGTCTGGTCGACGGCACCGAGAATGTCGGGGTTCAGGTATCGGCTCGCATACACGAAGACATCGGGAAAGTCCTCCAGGCGCACGACGGCGCGCACCCGGTCCACGTCGCCTTCCAGGATGACCGCACGGCCTTCCCGCGCCTGGTCGATCGCATGGCGGGGAATCGGGTAGCTCTCGAACCCGAGCCCTATCCCGGTCCGGAACAGCACCCGGGTGGTCCCGTCGAAAACCACGATCTCGGAGACGTTGCGGAGTTCGGCCTGGTCCTCGAGGATACGGGCAAAGGTCTTGCTGTCGGTCAGCTGCGAGCGCGCCAGGCGGTTGAGATCGACGGCAATCGCCAGGGTGTCGCCGATCACGTGTCGCTTGTGCTCCTCCAGGTAGGCCTCGGCAACGGTGCGTGACGACGTGACCGCGGTCGAGATGCGTTCGCTGAACCACGATCTCATCGCAAACTCGAACACGACCAGCGCGAATATGGCGACCACGATGGTCGGGGTAACGGCGACCAGACTGAACATGACCACGAGACGCACCTGCAGGCCCGACCCGGCCTGCCGCTGGCGTCGGCGCAGCCACAGCCCGACCAGCTGCTGGCCGATCAGGGCCGCGAGCAGCAGCAGGACTGACAGATCGAGATACAGGAAGCCGAGGACGACCCCGGGATCGGGTCCCTCCAGCCCGGCATTGGCAAAGGTCAGGTAGGTGCCGATCCCGGCGGCAATGGCCAGACAGGTCAGCCCGAAGGTCAGGGTCCGGATCAGCAGCGGCCGGTTGACGAATTCGACCAGACGCAGCAGGGGACCCGCTGAAGAGCGATCGGCACTCTCGCCAGATCCCGCAACACTCGACTGGGTCATGACAACTCCGGAGCGGAGCGCGTTCAACCGATGCCTGCCGGAAGGCACGGGCCCATCCAACCTGACCTAATGTACCATGGTACTTCGCGGGCGTATCGTGTTTGCGACAATCATGAATCGGCCAGCGCCCCGACCCGGCACGCTCCGGTGCCCGCCCGGGATCGCGGATCACGCCCGGGGCCTGGTGTCCGGGCGCGGCATCCGTCGTTCCCTTCGCCACCGCCACGGTCTTCGTGCCCCCGCCGGCACCGGGGCCACCGGCGGGTCACGACGGCTCCATCCCGTGCGGGGTACGGGCTCAGTGATCGGCCACCGCTTCACCGATGTCTTCCGGGCGAGAGCCGACGACCCGGCTGTAGATCTCGGGATCGGTCGCGCCTTCGCTGGCAACGAGCAGCACGTCGGAGGAGGCATCGAGCCCGACCGCACTGCGCGCCGGGGCATCGGCGAGTGTCGCGAGCAGTCCGGCGAGACCGGCGGCGCCCGATTCTCCCACCACCGGCGGCGTGCAGGGATCGCGCGCCAGCATGGTCATGGCTTCGGGCGCGAAACGCTCGGCGATGGTGATGAAGGCGTCCGCCCCGTGCAGCAGGATTGCCCAGGCGAGCGGGGATGTCTTCCCGGCGGTCAGCGCGTTTTCGCCGCTATAGCCTGGCGCCGGGTCGGGTAGAGCGATGAGAGCCCGACCCGGCAACCGGCTCTGCCCCGGACGCGACTCGTTCGTGCGCTACGGTTCGCCGAGCGGGCGCGTGGAGGTGGACCGCGCGTCGGGCGAGGACTTCGGGGTCGTGGCCGGCGTGCTCCCCGGACGTGAACACGAGGGGACGGGCGTTCCGGAACGCGACGACCTCTCCGCCGCATTCGGCGGGAAGAGGTGGACCGGGCGCTCGGCCGAGCGAAGGTGCGCGGGAGAGAATCGGCTGTCAGATGCGCTCTGCTGCGCGGCCTTGCGAATGAGGCCGCTTTCGGTTTGATCGGAGGATCGGATCCAAAGTCGGAACAGTCGTTGCCGTGAACCGCATTCGGAACACAGCTGTTCTTCAGAACACCAAGACCGGGCCGTGCGTGATCGCTCTGTCGTGCGAGAGAGCGCACGCTTTCGGCGGCCTCTCGTTCGGCGGCAATCGCCGGTGTGCCGGCCGACCGCGGCCGGGGGGTACATCGGGGGTCGGCCCATCCCTCGGATATCGAAAGGTTTTCATGGACTTGACGGCGAAGACGAATGTATGACATGAATTGAATACACGCAGGATATGCGACACTGCTCGGGGTGCGGACATTGCCCCGCGAGAGCCTGGGAGGGGTCCATGATGGGGATTTCGATCGGCGGTCGGTCGATGGCGCAATGGCTGGGATCGGCGTTTGCGGCCACCGGGCCGGATCGCGGCAGGCGCGCGGCTTCGGGCGTATCATCCGGTGGCGAATTCCGTGGTACAATTAAGCCGCCGAGCCGCCCTTCGTGCTTCTTGGTGTCGCCCAAGGCACTCCGCCTCCCGGCCTGAGTCTCTCGGCTCTTCCGGCGTTTGCGCCGCAACTCGCCGGCCCGCTTCTTCCTCCGATCGTTCCGTTGCTTCCACCGCGTTCGCGAGTTGCCTACGCCGGAGCGTTGCCGCTGTGTTGCTCGGCCTGCCTCTGTTGCTCGGCTTCGTCGCCCCGGCGGCGGCACAGGCGAACAGCAATATGCCGCAGATTGTGCTCAGCCAGGATAACTTCAAGCTTGACGAGCCTCAGAACGCCAGCTGCCCGAACAGCCATGTCGGCGATGAGAAGACGTTTGGCACTGACCCAGATGATGGACATCCGACAGTGACCCGCAACTACGGGGACGTGCTCACGACAGAGACCTACAAGGTCCAGCTCGACCGCAAACCCGGCCCGGACAAATATGTCAGCGTGGAGATCTGGGAGCCGACCGATCTGGACCGGCCCGATGTCAGGGACGGATTTCGCAACGACGGCTCAATCGCACACACAGGGCGCTTCTCGGAGAACGCGCGGATCCACGGCATCAGCTGGCGTGGGGGCCAGCAGGGCAGGATCTCCATCGCCAAGTCCTTCCTCACCTTCACCGACAAGAACTGGAACCGGGCGCAGACGGTGACGGTGAACATCCATTGCGCGCAGCATGACGCCAGCACGCCGCTGCCCATCTGGCACTTCGCCTTCCGGCATGACGATCGCGTGATCAATCCAGGATCCACCCACCAGTACCGCCTCTCGGATTCCGTGCACGCCGCCGGCGCCAACCGCAAGGGCGACAACGGCCCGAACAACACCAGCCTCAGGATCGCTCAGGTGCGGGTGTCGGACAGCACCGAACCGGACGCCATCACCGGCAACGTCGACGGCAAGCTCATCCTTGATGCCTACGGGTCGGGCTTCACCACCGGCGGCAGGAAGATGATCAGCCTGGAGTTTGCCTGGAACCATCCGGACAACTCGCTGCACAACGACTATGACGACGCCGCCGAACAGTTCGCCGCCTTCCGCGTCCGCCTGCGGACGGTGGAGCCGGCCGGCCACAAGGTGCAGGAGAAGGTCGTGCGCGTGAATGCCATCAGCCGCCACGACTCCAAGAAGACCGCGACCTCCTGGTATGCGGCACTCGAGGCGAAGGGCCATGTGGGCTGGGTGCATGGCCGGCCCGAACCGACCGACTCGAAGTACGAGTGGAGCGTCGTCCCCCTGGACCGGCGCTGGAACGTCGTGGAGAGCGAGCGGGTCACCAAATGCGTGGTGCTGACGAGCAAAGCCGGGTCGAACGGCGGCCGGGCCTCGCGTATCGACGAGGCGGCCAACCCGGATTGCCCTCCTGCGCCGCAGAACGCGCCTGCGCAGGCCGCGCCCGCGCCCGCTCCCACCGAAACGGTTTCCAACCTGCAACTGGCGGCGGTGGACGCTGCCAGCGCCAGCGTCTCCTGGGACGCGGTGGCGCATGCAACCTCCTATGACGTGTCCTGGGAGGCCGAGAGCAGCGACTTGCAGACCGTCATCTCCGGCGTCGAGAGCGTGACGGGGACCACGGCCACCATCCGGCATGATGCCCAGGAAGCCATGACGCTGGCGGTTACGGTGACGCCGGAACATCTCGACGGCAATGGCGTGGTGCAGCAACTCGACGCGCTGGCTGCCACGGCGACGCTCGCCGTGGGGCCGGGCGGCGACGCGCTGAGAGCCAGCGCCGGGAGCACCGACAGCCAGGCGCCGGCCTGCGTCTCCGACGCCTTGCTGGCCGAAGTCCGGACCGCCGCGGGCGAGACCTGGCGCTCGCCGGGCCATGTCGAGCGCTGGAGCCGGGTGCTTGCCGCCTTCGGGGTGGATGAGCGTGCGCAGACTTTCAGCGGGGAATCAGGGCTGATCGGCTCGGATTAATCGAGGTTTTGGGGTGGGTGCCCCCCGGCGATCTTGCAAGAAGGCCGCCGGGGGGCTTGTCTCGGTGACAGCTACATCATCTGAGACGGCCCAATGTCACACACTCTGTTCCGCCACTCCAAATTTTCCGATGCCCGGGTGTGGGCTTTCCTGAAGCGGATTGACGCGGCGGAGGCGGAGACCTGCCGTGCGGCGGGCTGTCCGCACTGCGGCGGAGACCTTCACAGCGCGAGCTACCCGCGCAAGCCGTACGGCCTGTCGGCGGATCTTCGTGACGATGCCCGGCGCTTCAGCCTGTGCTGTTCGGTGTGCCGGCGCCGCGTGAAGCCGCCATGGGTGTACGTCAGATTTGTGAGATTTCCGGGGACTATGCGGCCCTGCGTGCTGCGCGACGTTCCCAGAAGTCGTCGAATCGATCACTTTCGAGGGCACAGCGCAGGGCGATGATCGCGTTTGCGCCTTCTACGGTCCAGTGCATTCCACCCTGCTTGAGGCGCTTGCAGACAATGGACTTGCATCCGCCTTCGACGACACCTGACGAGATGCACAGCCCCTCTTGCCTGAAGCGTGCATAGTCCATGCGGTGGCGATTGTTCCGGAAGTATGCCACAGCCTTGGCCGCGACCTCGCAGTGCGAGTGTTGTGCGAGTACGGCAATCACATGATCGACCCCGCCGGGCAGATCGAGCTCGTCGCATCGCTGCTGGCCCCATGCCTTTGCCATGTCGGTGCCCTTGCCGTAGACAGCCTTGGCGACGTCGAAGAGGTGCTCCCTGGCATGGAAGACGTCGATGATCTGGATCGCATGGGGCAGGTGCTCGGAGGCAAAGTTCCATATCCAGGCCGCGCCATCACCGAGGACAACTTGGCGCCTGGCCTTGTCGAAGCAGCGGCGTTCGAGTTCCCGCAGGACGCGCTTGGCAAAGGGTGACGCTTCAGCGTCGGTGTCACGGCTGGCAATGCTCTCGATGGCGGCGTTGTGGGAAGCGGAACCCGGGTCCCGCATCGGCCGCCCCGTCCTGGGGTGACGCTGTTCGGCTGACCACACGACCATCAGCTTGACCTCCCGGGTCTTGGCCGAACCGTCAGCCTGCTTGCCCTGGCGTCCCTCGGTCTCTGTCTTGCGCACCGGAACGCCCGTGCCGTCGAGACCGACATAGAGTGTTGGCGCATCACCGGGCTCGGGCTCGATGACGCCACGCTCATCCTCTGCGACCTCCCGCCCAAGCGCCTCGGCGTGGCGTTCCACGGTCTTCGGGTCGATACGCAGACCTGCCAGTTCGTCGATGAGCCTGGACCCCATCGCGAAGCTGACCTCGCTCCCTGCGATGCCCACCATGCGCAACACCGCAGGCGACAACGAACCGTTGTCAAAGCCCAGAACACAATCGCGCGGCGCGAACCCGGTGCCACAGGCCTCGCAATGATACCAGGCGCGTTCAAGGGTCACAGGTCCAAGGGCCGTGGTCACGGTCCTCTCGCGACGTCCGGCATAGTGCGCAGCATGGCCGCAGTCGCAGGCCATGCGGGGGCCCTGCTTGTCACTGTGGTCGGCGTTGATGTACTGCGCCACAAGCTTGGCCGCCACCTGCAGCGCAGCGGTTCTGGCCGCCCGCTCCACCGCCTCGAAATCGCTGTCCGCAAAGACCCCCTGTCCGACCAGCGCCTCGATGTCCGTGCTCAGCGCGACGGCAACCTGCTTTGCGAAGGCCTCGGAGTCTTTTTTTTGGCCGGATCCCCGGCACGCAACGCCATCCGCCGGGCCTCGGCCAGCTCCTCGCTGGCACGGATGAAGGCCACCGAGACCGCATGGAACCGCTTGTACTCATCGGTCTGGCACTGGGCCAGAGCGACTTCATCAGGCCGCAGGCGCACCGACTTGTTCTCACGCTCAAGTGTGCGGGTGAGAATCCAGTAGGGGCCGTGCTTGGCCGCATCGTCGTGAGCGCAATGGCAGTTCGGATTGCCGCACTTGGTGAAGTTTGTGTTGAGCGTGCCCGGGCGCATGTCGCCGATGGTGGCAAACTGATCACGGGCGCGGTCACGTTGTTCGATCAGACGGTCTATGTCGGACATGTCAGTCACCTCGCACAAGGCAGTGTCGTCGCAAGAGACGGGACGTCAAGATTGTTAACTCCACCCTACAAGTCTCCACCGCATCAACGCAACAATCCCAAGTGCTTTCGCCTGTCCTCACAATCCTGCCGTACACCCCGGGGAACATCCCGCCTTGAAACCGGCACCAAGGCTCGAATACAGTCTTCGCCAAGGGCATCGGGGAGACCGCCATTCGTCAGCATGTGGCCGGTTGAGTAACGCCGACGGGCGTGTTTCAGTGTCCCGCTATTCCAGAATATCTGCCTTGGCCGGGGACCCGGGTCTGTGCCTGTTCGCGCCAGTACGGAAGGCTCCGTCTTCGGGGAACGACCGGGCCACGGTGTCACACGACGAGCACGCAAGGCATTCGGGCTGACCTGAAGCCCGGCATGGACGGACAGTCCCGCACCGGTTGCCAGGAAAGGGGAGAGCAGTGACGACAGGAAACCCGGACACCGGAGAACGCTGGCGCGTCGGTGTCGATGTCGGCGGGACCTTCACCGACCTCGCGCTGGTCAACGACGCGACCGGCGCCATGTCGATCCACAAGCAGCTGACCACGCCGCAGGATCCGTCACGGGCCGTGCTCGCCGGTCTCGAAACCCTGCTGGCGCGCGCCGGCGTGGCGGTGGGCGAGGTCGCGACCGTGGCCCACGGCACCACGCTGGTGACCAACGCCGTGATCGAGCGGCGCGGCGCGAAGACCGGCATGCTGGTCACCCGCGGGTTCCGCGACGTGCTTGACATCGCGATGGAGCGCCGTTTCGACCTGTTCGACCTCTCGATCACCTTCGCCGATCCGGTGGTCCCCCGCGAGCTGCGGCTGGAGGTCGACGAACGCATCCGTTACGACGGCGCGGTCGAGACCCCGCTCGACCCGGACCAGGTCGAACGGGCGACCCACACCCTGGTCGAGGAGCACGGGATCGAGGCGCTTGCGCTGTGTTTCCTGCACTCCTACGTCGACGACCGGCACGAGGCCGCGGCGCGCGAGGTCGTCGCCGCCCGTTTTCCCGGGCTCATGGTCACCACCTCGTCCGAGATCCTGCCCTTCATGCGCGAGTACGAGCGCTGGTCGACCACCACGGTCAACGCCTATGTCCAGCCGCTGACCGACCGGTACCTGCGCCGCCTGGAGGACGGCCTTGCCCGGATGGGGTTCGCGGGATCCCTGCTGATCATGACGGCGTCTGGCGGCATGGTCACGCCGGCGATTGCGCGCCGCTTTCCGGTCCGATTGATCGAGTCCGGGCCCGCGGCGGGGGCGCTGGTCGCCGCCTTCCTCGGCGAACAGATCGGCGAGGGCGACCTGCTCTCCTTCGACATGGGAGGAACCACGGCGAAGGGCGCGCTCATCAGGAACGGCCGGCCGTTGCGGCGCTACGAGTTCGAGGTGGCGCGGTCCTACAACTACAAGGCCGGCAGCGGCCTGCCGCTGAGGATCCCGGTCATCGACATGATCGAGATCGGTGCCGGCGGCGGCTCGATCGCCCGGGTGGATGACCGCGGGTTGCTCGCCGTCGGACCGTACAGCGCCGGCGCCGACCCCGGACCGGCCTGTTACGCAACCGGCGGAGACAGCGCCACCCTGACCGACGCCAACCTCGCGCTCGGCTACCTCGAGCCCGACGCCTTCCTCGGCGGGCGCATGACGCTCGACGCCCGGGCCGCCGACGGCGCAATCGAGACCCGTGTCGCCGGCCCTCTCGGCATCAGCCTTGACCGGGCGGCATGGGGCATTCACGAGGTCATCAACGAGGATGTCGCCCGGGCCTTTCGCATGCACGCCTCCGAAATCGGGTTCGACTACCGACGGTGCGCCATGATCGCGTTCGGCGGCTCCGGGCCTGCACACGCGGTCAGGGTCGCGCGCAAGCTGAGAATTCCCCGGGTAATCCTGCCGGTCGGGGCCGGGGTGATGTCGGCGATCGGCCTGCTTACGACCCCGGTCTCCTACGCCACCCTGCGTTCCGGACAGATCCTGCTGGAAGACCTGGACGCGGGCGGGATCGAGAACGGGTTCAGGCCGGTAATCGATCAGGCCACGGGACTGCTCGCGGCGGCCGGGATCGCGCTCGATGACATGTCCGTCGAACGGCGCCTCGACATGCGCTTTCATGGCCAGGGCCACGAAGTCGAGGTTGTCTGCAGCGCCGGCATATCGCCCGGCGAACTCGGCAGGAGTTTCCTCGACGCCTATGCCGCGATCTACGCGGCAACACCCATCGACGCCGCGATCGAAATCGTCAACTGGAAGGTCGAGGCCTCCGGCCCGAGCCCGGAATTCGCCCGCGGGTACAAGCCGTTCCCCGGCGCCTCGGGGACCGACTGCGAGGTCGGGTCAATCGACGCATGGGACCCGCAGGCCGGCGAAAGGCGCCGCTGGCCGGTGCTCGACCGCTACGCGCTCGAACCCGGCCAGACAGTCGTCGGTCCGGCCCTCGTGCGCGAGGACGAGGCCACGACGGTCCTCGGCCCCGGCGACAGCATGCGGGTGGACAGCATGGGAAACCTGGTGGTCACACTCGCCGAGGAGGAAGCATGACGACCTACGATCCGGTCAGTCTCAAGATCCTGTGGGACCGCCTGGTCGCGATCGCCGACGAGCTCGTGCTCTCGCTGGTGCGGACCTCGTTCTCGATGAACGTGCGCGAGGGCTACGACCTGTCCTGCATGGTCTTCGACGCGAAGGCCCGGCTGGTTGCCCAGGGAACCTACTCGGTTCCGTCCTTCACCGGCACGGCGCCGCGCACCATCGGCCACATGCTCGCGGTCTATCCGCCCGAAACCCTGCGTCCGGGCGATATCGTGATGACGAACGATCCGTGGATGGGGACCGGGCATCTGTTCGACGTCACCATGCTGCGACCGGTATTCCGCGGCAGCCGGCTGGTCGGCTACACCATGAGTGTCACCCACCTGCCCGACATCGGCGGCCGGGGCATGGCGTCCGACTGTACCGAGATCTACCACGAAGGGCTGCGGCTGCCGGTCTGCAAGCTGCGCGATGACGGTGTCCTGAACACCCTGCTGCTCGACGTGGTCGGCGCCAATGTCCGGGTTCCGGAACAGACCATCGGCGACCTGATGGCGAATGCCGCCTGCAACGAAGTCGGTGGACGGGCGTTGCTCGAGTTCATGGACGACTATGGTCTCGACGATATCGACAGCCTCGCCGACGCCGTCAACGACCACTCCGAAGCCGCCATGCGCAGCAGATTCCGCAGCATGCCTGACGGAACCTGGCGCAACAGCATCGAGATCGAGGGGCCGGGCCACCCGGTCACGCTTGCGGCCTCGGTGACGATCGAGGACACGTCGGCAAGGGTTGACTTCACCGGCACCGACGGGCCGGTCCGAGCCTCGATCAACGTTCCGTTCTGCTACACCGTCGCCCAGTCCAACTACGTCATGAAGTGCCTCACGATCCCGGACCTGCCCAACACCATGGGCAGCACCAGGCCGGTCACGGTCCGGGCTCCGGAAGGCTGCATCCTCGACGCCCGCCATCCCTGGCCAACCGGCGGGCGTCACTCGGTCGGACACTTCGTGGTTCCGCTGCTGATGGGCGCAATGGCCAACGTGGTACCCGAGCGTGTGCAGTCCGACGGCGCCATGATGAACGTCTTCAGCGTCCAGGGCCGGCATCGCGACGGCGGCGACGTCTCGTCGCTGTTCTTCCTTGCCGGCGGTCTTGGCGCCATGCACGGGCTCCACGGCCGCGACGTAACCCCTGCGCCGTCCAACATGACGGTGGTTCCCACCGAAATCTGGGAGAGCCGGACCAGCATGACCGTCGAAACCCGTGAAGTGCTTCCCGGCACCGGCGGTGCCGGCCGCTGGCGCGGCGGGGACGGTCAGAAGGTCGTATTTCGCAACGATACCGGGCATCCGCTGGAGTTCGCACTGATGGGCCAGCGCACCAGCTTTCCGGCTCGGGGACTTGCCGGAGGCGGCTCCGGTGCGCTGCGTCGCTACGAGGTCAATGGCGCGCCGGTCGACCCGAAGGCCCGCATCATGCTCGAACCGGGTGACCGGATCTCGATGTACGAAGCCGGTGGTGGCGGTTACGGAGTGCCGGACCCGCAGGACGCCTGACTTTCGGTGAACATCCCCGCCCGGGGTCCCGGCGCGGTCGCCGTGGATGTGACCGTTCATGCCCAGGCGGGCGGCAGGGCGCCTACTGACGGATCACGGGTCGAAGGTTGACCAGCAGTTCCTCCCAGCCGCGCCTGAACGCGCCGGCCCGGAAGCGCCAGACAATAAGCGCCAGCAGCGCGAATGCGCCGGCCCACTGCAGCACCTGGACGGTCGGGATCTCGGATGCCTGGAGAGTGACGATTACCGGGTAGCCGCCTGCGATGACCAGGATGTCGATGAGGACGCCGCAGGCGACGGTCACACCGGCGACGCTGCCGAGGTAGATCGACGCGAAGCGGAGGCCAAACCGCTGCATGATGACGGCGATGGTCCCGGTATTGGTCGCCGGACCCGTCATCAGGAACACCAGCGCTGCGCCGGGACTGACTCCCTTCGCGACCAGCGCCGCCGCGATCGGGGTGCTGGCCGAGGCGCAGATATAGAGCGGCACTCCGACCAGCAGCATCACCGGGTAGGAAAGCCACACCGAGTACTCGCTGGCCATGAGGTCGGCCGGGATCGCGACGTAGAGCACTGCGCCGAGGACGATGCCCACTATGAGGGCGAACAGGATGTCGTCGGCGATTTCGACGAAACCGTACCGGAAGACGTGGGCAACGATGGTCCGGAAGTCGGGCAGCAGGCCGGCCGGCCCTGTCTCGACAGCCCCCGGTCCTGCATCCCGGCTCACGGAGCGGAGGACTGCACCCTTCGCCCAGTCGACGCCCGCGCGCCACATCTGAGCCGGGCTGACGTAACAGCTGTCCAGGCCCGGGATCAGCGACTGGTGCGCGCCGGATCCCGCGCTGCCCTGATGACAGCAACAGCCGTCTGCCACATCCTGCGGAATCCGTTCGTGGTCGTCCCGGACGAGCCTGATGGAAAGCAGCCCCGCGACAACGGCGGTCACGAAGCTGATGACCGGGCGGACAACGGCAGCGACCGGCCCGAAGAACGCGTGGGTGACCAGGATCGAGTCGGCACCGGTCTCGGGTGCCGTGATCAGCAGTGACATGCAGGACGAACGCGACGCCCCCTTGGTGCGCATTTCGGCAACCACCGGCACCACCGAACAGCTGCACAACGGGACCGGCACCCCGACCGCGGCGGCGACCGTGACCGACTTCAGGGTGTCATGGCGGAACCAGCGCGTGATCGCGTGACACGAGATGAAGACGTGGATCAGCCCCCCGAGGAACAGACCCAGCAGCAGCATCGGGGCGAGCAGCAGGAACGACTGCACGAGGAAGCCGAGAAAATCGGTCCCGACGCCAACAAGCACTTCCGCCATCCGCGCATCCCTGACACACAGACAGCCATGGTACCACAGCCGGGCTGTCGTGGCACGGCCATTCGCGAAGGGTGCATGCGAACCCGGCCCGTGTGCCCGCGCGGACCTTCGGTCGCCCGGTCAGCGCAGCGGAAAGCCGCGTTCGCGGACGACGTCCTTCAGGGCCTCGCGGCCGTTCATCGACGCGAGCCTGCCCAGCCGGGCCAGTACCAGCTCGCTCCAGGTCTGCGGCGGCAGGCCGTTGCGCAGCCTGAAGCCGTTCATCTCCCGGTCGTAGGCCGCGCGCAGTTCAGGATCGTCCTCGCGGCCGTACCGTTCCCGGTGCAGCACCGTCGCCTGCGGCAGCCGGGGCTTCACCTCCCCCGCTTCGCCATCGGCCGCGTAACCGACGCACAGTCCGAACACGCCCACCGTTCCGGCCGGGAGGCCGAGAAGCCGCGCGACCCGCAGTGGATCATTGCGCATGGCACCAATGTAGACCGTTGACAGGCCGAGGGATTCAGCCGCCACGACGGCGTTCTGGGCCGCAAGTGCGGCGTCGATCACCGCGAGCATGAAGGTCTCGAGATAGGGGATGGCCTGCATCTCCACCTCGACCGACTGGCCAAGACGGCTGTTGCGCGCGAGATCGGCGAGCCACACCAGGTAGAGCGGGCATTGCACGATGTGTTTCTGGTCACCCGCGATCTCGGCCAGTTCCCGCCTGGCGTCGGCGTCGGTGACGGCGATGACGGACCACACCTGCAGGTTGGAACTGGTGGCGGCCGACTGCGCGGCCGCCACCAGTGTCTCGAGGGTCCCGTCGGGCAGCGGGTCAGGTCGGTAGCCGCGCACCGAGCGGTGCGACAGCAGGGCGGCGATCTGGTCGTTCCACGGTCCGGCCAGGGGCACAGGTCCATCACCGTACCGCAGGACCAGGGCCTCGGACCTCGACATCTGCGGGGTCGCGCTCGTCGTCGTCACGTTCATTTCTCCTGTTCGCCTCTCTGCCCGATCCTGACCCTGGCCGGTGTGACCGGCAGGCCCGGCACATCGACCGCGATCCGGTAGACGGTGCCGCAGTTCTCCGTCGGCCCCTCCCTGCTTCCTGTAACGACATGCAGGTCACGCAGGTCATCGCCGCCGAAACACACCGAGGTGACCATGGGCAGCGGCACCGGCAGGCTCCAGCGCAGCTCTCCGTCCGGCTCGAAGACATCGACTCGCGAGCCGAAGGCCATCGCGACCCATACCGAGCCGTCCTCCGCCACCGCCAGGCCGTCGGGATGACCGTCTCGGGTGCGCACGAACGGTCTCCACTGGGCGAGCCGGCCGTCGCCCCGATTGACATCGTAGACCCGGACGACGTCGTCCCGGGCGTCGGCATGGTAGAGGCGGGTGCCGTCCGGCGAGACGCCGAGACCATTGGTCAGCCGCACGCCCTCGGCGACAGTATGCACCGAGCCGTCCAGGTCGATCATGTGCAGGTGACCGGGTCGCACAGGGTCGCCCGAGAACACCCTGAAGGCAAGCGAACCGACATAGATCCGGCCCGCCCCGTCGGTGGCGAGATCGTTGAACCCGACCGCGTCGGGAGTCACTTGCGCATCGAGCAACACGGTCGAGCGCTGGCCATCGATGCTCTTCCACGCAATGTTCCTGCCGCCGACAACCAGGCCGCCCGCCTCGTGCAGCGCCATTCCGCCGATGCCCCGGCGGTGCGGCAACAGCACCGATACCTGCCCCTTGCGATCGACCCGATGCACGCCGCCGCCGAGCACGTCGCTGAACAGCAGGCCGAGTTCCGCATTCCACACCGGTCCCTCGACCAGGCCGTAGCCGGTGGCAAGGACGTCCATGGTCATCCTACGCGTCGTCGCCGAGAACCTCCTGCAGCACCCGCCCGGCATTCACCGCCGTGGGCCAGCCGGAGTAGAAGGCGATGTGGGTGATCATCCCGAACAATTCCTCGCGGGTAACTCCGTTGTCGAGCGCGCGCTGCAGGTGCCCCTTCAGCTCCGGCGTGCGGTAGAGCGCGGCCAGAACCGAACAGGTCACGAGGCTGCGGTCGCGCTTGGAGAGTTCCGGCTGTTCCCACACGTCGCCGAACAGCACCTCGTCGCGCAGCTTGCCGAATTGCGGAATCATGTCGTAGACGGTCTTCTGTGCCATGGCGTGCAATCTCCCTTGATGTGTGCGGCAGGTGTTCAGAACAGACGTCGGCTTGCGAGCTCCGCACCCTCGGCGAGAGCGCGCAGCTTGGCCCACACGACGTCTGAGGTAAGCCGGCCCATGCCGGCGGAGGTGTCGAACCCGCAGTCGGTTCCCGCCATGATCCGGGACGGATCACCGACCACCTCAGCCGCCAGCTCCAGCCGGTCGGCCACCACTTCGGGATGCTCGACAAAGGTCGTGAGCGTGTCGATCGCGCCCACGATGAGGAACTGGTCCGGCGCCAGCGGCTGCGAACGGAACAGCCGGATCTCGTGCGCGTGGCGCGGGTTGGCGAAGGGGAACAGGAACCCGCCGACATTGGCCCGCAGCAGGCTGGGAAGGATGTCGGCAAGCGGCACGTCCCGGTCATGCGGTGATTCATAGTTGCCGTAGCAGACGTGCAGCCGGACCCGTTCGCGGGGCAATCCCGCGACCATCCTGTTGACGCGTGCGATCACCCGGTCCACGAAATCGACGAACTCGGCGAGCGGCCGGTCGTGGAACAGCATGTGCCGCTCGAGCCCGAGGTCGGGTGCATCGATCTGCAGGATGAACCCGGCGTCGACCGCGGCGCGGTACTCGACTTCGAGAGCATCGGCGAGAGCATCGAGATAGGCGTCATCGTCCGGGTAGTAGGCATTGCGGATGGCTGTCGCAACGATCCCCGGCGAGGGTGCGGTCATGAAGGCATCCGCGAATGCTCCCTCGTGGCGGCCGAGCGCGTCGCGGAACACCGAGATCTCGGCGGCATTGGCCTCGGGCGCGGTGTGCCGGACCTCGCCGATCGCTTCGGGCGGTTCCATGTTGCTGACAGCGAGCCGGTCGCGCATGAAGGCGCGCCGGACCTCGGCGAACTCCGGGTAGTCGGCCAGTTCGGACCCGCCCGCGCGGTCCCACCGGCCCCCGAACCCCGACATCCGCCGCTGCACATAGAGGAAGAAGGCCTCGCGAACCTGCTCGCCGTCGCTTGGAATGTCGATACCGCACTCGCGCTGACGCTCGACCACCCAGTGGGTCGCCGCCTCGCCTTCGCGCTCCAGCACGTCGGGATCGATCGCGCCGCCGCGGGCGCGCGTGACGTAGAGTTCCACCAGCGAGCGCGGACGCGGCAGGCTGCCGGCGTGGGTGGTGAGAATGCGGCCCGTCATTCCGGTCCTCTCGGTGTCAGGTGCCGGACGGCCGGCTCACGGCGCCAGTGCGGCTTCGAGGTCGGCGATGATGTCCTCGACCGACTCGAGCCCTATCGACAGGCGCACCACGTCATCACCGGCGCCGGCCGCGGCGCGCTGCTCGTCGGTCAGCTGCCTGTGCGTTGTCGAGGCCGGATGCAGGATCAGCGAGCGCGTATCCCCGATATTGGCGAGATGGCTCAGCAGTTCGCACCTCTGCACGCAGCGCACTCCCGCTTCGTAGCCGCCCTGCACACCGAAGGTGAAAACGGAACCCGCGCCCTTTGGCAGGTACTTCCGTGCGAGTTCCCGATAGGGTGAGCCCGGCAGGTCGGCGTGGGACACCCACGAGACCGCGGGGTGTGACGCAAGGAACCCCGCCACCACGAGGGCGTTGGCGACATGACGCTCCATGCGCAGCGCCAGGGTTTCGATCCCCATGAGGGTGAGATACGCGTTCATCGGCGCGAGTGTCGGGCCGAGATCGCGCAATCCCACTGCGTGGCCATAGGTGGTGTAGGCAAGATCGCCGAAGGTCTCGAAGAAGGTCAGCCCGTGATAGGCCGGTTCCGGCTGTGACAGCGCCGGAAACCGGTCGTTGCGAAACCAGTCGAACCGGCCGGAGTCAACGATGGCGCCGCCCATTGCGTTGCCGTGTCCGGACAGGAACTTGGTCGTGGAGTGAATGACGATGTCGGCACCGTGTTCGATCGGCTGGCACAGGTACGGCGTCGCCATGGTGTTGTCGATGATCAGCGGCACACCGACCTCGTCCGCCGCCGACTTGAGTGCTTCCACGTCGCTGACCACCCCGCCCGGGTTGGCAAGGGATTCCGCAAAGATCGCCTTCACCCCTGGTGCCGCCGCTGCCTCGCGCACCGCATTGATGTCGTCGGTGTCGACGAAGCTGCAGTGCCAGTCGAACTTGCGGAACGTCTTTCCGAACTGGGTGATCGATCCGCCGTAGAGCCGGGTCGAGGCCACGATCCGGTCGCCCGGCTCCATCAGCGGCAGCAGCGCGACCATCTGGGCCGAATGTCCCGATGCCGTGCACGTGGTTCCACGCCCGCCCTCGAGGCTTGCGATGCGCTCCTCGAGCACCGCCGTGGTCGGGTTCGACAGCCGGGCATAGATGTTGCCGAAGGACTGCAGGTTGAACAGCGACGCGGCGTGCTCGACATCGTCGAACACGAATGCGGTGGTCTGGAAGATCGGCGTCGACCGCGCCCCGGTGGTGGGATCGGGGGCCGCGCCGGCATGGATGGCCCGGGTCTCGAACCCCGGAGGCGGAGCCTGGGTCGAAGCCGCCGGTGCGTTCGCCGGACGCGCCTGGCCAACGGTTCGCCGGCGTGAACTGATCACCTTCGAGTCGAACCCGTGCCAGGAGAGTTCCCCGAACAGGCGGGAAAACTCGATCTTGGGACAGCGGTTCATCACCACCCTGAGACCGGCGGCCTCGGCCCGTGCCGCCGCCTCGTCATTGCGCACACCCAGCTGCATCCACACGACCCGGGCGCCATGGCGAACCGCCTCGTCCGCGATCGGTCCGGCTGCGGCCGAATTGCGGAAGATGTCCACCATGTCGACGGTCTCGGGCAGGGTGTCGAGCGACGCGTGAACCGGTTCGCCGAGAATCTCCCGGCCGGCCGCACCAGGGTTGACAGGGTAGACCTTGTAGCCCTTCGCCTGCAGGTACTTCATCGCGAAGTTGGACGGACGGTTCCAGCTCGCGCTCGCCCCGACCATCGCGATGGTCCGCACATCGGACAGGATGCTCCTGATGAAGGCATCGCTGTAGCTGTCGTGGACCGGTGCCCCGGCCAGATCATGCTCGGCCATGTTCATTCTCCGCTCCAGACCGGGTCGCGCCGGTTGACGAAGGCGTCGATCCCCTCGGCCGCGTCGCGTGCGAGCATGTTCCGTGTCATCACTTCGCTCGCATAGTCATAGGCCTCCTCGATCGGCATCTCGAGCTGGCGGTAGAACGCCTCCTTGCCGATCTCGAGCACCAGCGGCGACTTGGCGACGATCCCTCCCGCCAGCGCGGCGACCTCCTCGTCGAGCTTCCCGGCGGGAACGACGCGGTTGACCAGTCCACAGCCGGCTGCGGTTTCCGCGTCGATCATGTCCCCGGTCAGCAGCATCTCCATGACCCGCTTGCGGGGAACCGCGCGGGAGACTGCAACCATCGGCGTTGAGCAGAACAGCCCGATGTTTACACCGGGGGTGGCGAACCGGGACGTGTCCGCCGCAACCGCAAGATCACAGGTCGCAACCAGCTGGCATCCCGCCGCGGTGGCGATGCCGTGGACACGCGCAATCACCGGCTTGGGCAGGCGCAGGATGGTCTGCATCAGCCGCGAGCAGCTGGCGAACACAGCTTCGTGTGCGGCCCGGCTGTCGTTCGCACGCATCTGCTTCAGGTCGTGCCCGGCGCAGAACCCCTTGCCCGCGCCGGCGATCACCACCACCCTGACCATGCGATCCTGCGCGATTGTATCCAGCTCGTGCTGCAACGCTGCCATCAGTTCGAGGGAGAGCGCGTTGTATGCGCGCGGCCGGTTCAGCGTGAGCCAGGCGACCCTGTCGCGGTCCTGTCGCAACACCAGCGCGGTCTTGTCCCGGTTCGACGCCATGGCTCCATCCTCCAGGCCAGAGGGCCGACCTGCCGCCGGCAACCTGATGGACGTCTCTATAGCACGGATGCAGCGGGTCGACCGCGACCCGGTGCGCCGGGGACTTTTCGGGCGGGGTCGCCGGCACGCGGTCCCTACAGGGCGACCTCGCCTTCCTCGCCCGTCCTGATCCGCACCGCCCGGGCGACGTCGAGCACAAACAGCTTGCCGTCACCGATGCGTCCGGTTCGGGCCGAGGCCTGGATGGCCTCGATCACCCGGTCCTCGTCATCATCGCGGACCACGACCTCGATCTTCGTCTTGGGCACGAAATGCACGGTGTACTCGGCGCCGCGGTAGATTTCCCGGTGGCCGCCCTGGCGGCCGTATCCCTGGACCTCGCTCGCGGTCATTCCCTGGACCCCGATCCCGGCCAGTGCTTCGCGGACCGGATCGAGGCGGTGCGGTTGTATGACAGCGATGATGAGTTTCATGCCATGCTCCCGAATGTGACTGCGCGGCTCAGCTGAGGTCGTAGCCCCGTTCGCCATGCCCGGTTATGTCGAGGCCGTCGATCTCGTCTTCCGTCGAGACTCGCAGTCCGGTCGTGGCGGCCACGATCCGGGCGATGATGAAGGTCATGACCGCCGAGAGCGCAGTGACGGCGACAACGCCGACCAGCTGGGTCACGAGCTGGTCGCCGACCGAGACCCCGGCGGCGAGACCGAGTCCGCCCAGGCCCGGAAGCGCCAGGACCGCCACCAGCATCGTGCCGAGGACCCCGCCGACACCGTGAACGGCAAACACGTCGAGCGAGTCGTCGATGTTCAATCCCTGCTTGATCCAGCTGGTGAACCACTGGCACAGCGCCCCGGCGAGCACGCCGATCACGATTGCGCCGAATGGTCCCACGAAGCCGGACGCCGGAGTGATGGCCGCCAGGCCGGCAACCATGCCGGTGACTATCCCGACCACGCTGGGCTTGCCGAACCGGTACCACTCGATCGCGGCCCAGACCAGGGAGGCGGTCGCTGCCGAAACATGCGTGACCACCATCGCCATGCCGGCAGCGCCGCCAGCGGACAGCGCGCTTCCGGCGTTGAACCCGAACCAGCCGACCCACAGCATGCAGGCTCCGACGACCGTCAGGCCGGGATTGTGCGGTGGACGCAGTTCGTTGGGGAATCCGCGCCGCGGCCCGAGCACCATGACCAGCACCAGCGCCGACACCCCGGCTGTGGTGTGCACCACGATGCCGCCGGCAAAATCCATCACGCCCATGTCGGCAAGCCAGCCGCCGCCCCATACCCAGTGGCACGCCGGGGCGTAGACCAGGACAAGCCAGAGCAGCGAGAACAGCAGGACGCCGGAGAACCGGATCCGCTCCGGAAAGGCGCCGACGATGAGCGCCGGCGTGATGATGGCGAACGTCATCTGGAACATGAAGAACACGGTTTCCGGGATTGACCCCGCCATCGTGTCGGGACCGACGCCCGCGAGGAAGGACTTGCCAAGACCACCGATCACCGCGTGCGCGCCGCCGCCATCGCCGAATGCCAGGCTGTAGACCACCACCAGCCATGCAATCGAGGCGAGACAGGCGACCGAGAAACAGTGCATCAGCACGGAAAGCACGTTCCTGGACCTGACGAGGCCGGCATAGAACAGTGCCAGGCCCGGCAATGTCATGAACAGCACCAGTGCCGTCGACGTCAGGATCCACGCGGTGTCACCACCGGACAGACCGTCGTCGGCAGAGGCATGGCCGCTTGCGAGCAACACCGCCAGCAAGGTTGAAAGCCCGACACTCCTCCGGGCTGATCGGCAGGTCTTCATGGCTCGAAGCCTCCTCGCTTCACCGCGTTCCGGCCGCCGAACATACAGGCATTTGCACACGAAGCAAGCACCGAAACGACTTGCCTATAATTTAATCATCATGACATCGCATGACCGAGCCTGTATGACCTGCGCCATGGATTGGGACCTGGTGATCTTCGACTGTGACGGGGTGCTCGTGGACAGCGAGCCGATCGCGCACCGCCTCCTTGTCCGGGCCCTGGACGAGGCCGGACTGCCGGGCGCGCGCGAGCACGACTACGCCGCGTTCCTCGGCGGCAAGCTCACCGAGATCCGGTGCGCCATCGAGCAACGGTTTTCCCGGACATTGCCGGCGGACTGGGTGGAGCGGATCTACGAGCAGCAATTTGCCGCGTTCAGGCGGGAACTGGAGAAGATCGACGGGGTCGAGACCGTGCTCGATGCGCTTGACGCCGCATCGGTACCATACTGTGTGGGGTCCAACGGTCCGCCGGAGAAGATGGAGGTGACCCTGGGGCTCACAGGTCTCGCACCGCGGTTCTCCGGCCGGGTGTTCTCGGCCGACCATGTCGGGGTGCCGAAGCCTGCGCCCGACCTGTACCTGCACTGTGCGGACCGGATGCGCGTGCGCCCGGCACGCTGTGCGGTGATCGAGGACAGCCCGCGCGGCGCCACGGCCGGCGTTGCCGCCGGAATGACCGTCTACGGGTTCGCGGCAGCGAGCGATGCCGTTGCATTGCGCAGGGCCGGGTGCCACGCCGTCTTCGACACCATGGCCGACCTCGTCGGACTGCTCGGGTGTTCTCCCGCCTGATCAGTCGGGCGCGGCCCGACGCTCCGGGACCGACCGGACCGCCGTTGCCATCTCGGCGAGGCTGAAGAACAGGAAGTCCGGCCGGTGCTGTTCCGCGACAACCGCGGTCGCACCCCAGTCGCCGCCTTCGGACAGGCGCTGCCGATCGATCCAGGCCGTCGCCAGTCCGAGCCGGGCCGCCGGCACCAGGTCATGGAACTGCGACTGGGCGGTGTGGAGAATGTCGCCCGGCGCAAGGCAGAAGTCGCGTTCGAGCCACTCGAGGATCGCGTGGAACCCGCGCAGGTCCGGCTTGTAGCTGCCGACGTCCTCGGCCGTCATGACGCCGTCGAAGGTCACACTGAGGCGCACGGCCGAGCCGGCAAAACCGGCGCGGTCCACGTTGGAGAGCACGAACAGGTGATACCGCGTGGCAAGCAGGCGCAGCGCGTCAGCGCTGTCCTCGAAGGCCGGCCAGTCCGGAACCGACGCACCGAAAGCCCGGTCCAGAGGCCTCGACGTCTCGAGCCCGAAAGCCGCGGCAATTTCCCGGTGCGCCCGCTCCAGGATCCCCGGATACGGACAGTCCGGGGTTTCCGCCTGCGCGTCCGATTCCGTGCGGCTGAAGGCTTGCAGCAGGGCGGAACGGGAGATGTCGGTGCGCCTGTTGGCCCGCAGCAGCGGCTGCGCCGCAGCCCAGATGCCACCCTCCCAGTCGATCAGGGTGCCGTAGCAGTCGAACACCAGGGCCCGGTACCGGGCCAGGTCGTCCCGTGACATGATGCGCATGACCTCAAGATTGCGGTGGCGCCTTGACGCCGAAGGTCCCAGACTGTCGGTCACCCTGATCGTTGCGACAAGAGGCAGTCATGGCAATGGATCCCTCCGCGCTCGAGAAGATGCAGCGGCCCCGCTACATCGGCATGCCGACCTTCATGCGGGCACCGGCGCATGACGGTCCGGCCGGACTCGACATCGCCATGATCGGTGTCCCTTACGACGGAGGTGTCACCAACAGGCCGGGCGCGCGGCACGGGCCGCGCGAGGTGCGCAACCAGTCCTCGCTGATGCGGCTGGTCAACCAGGCAACCGGGGTCGAACCCTATTCACTGGCGACGGCCGGCGACATCGGGGATGTCTTCATCGAGCGGCCGTTCCACCTCGAATCGTCGCACGAGGAGATCCGCCGCGCCTTCGAGCCGATCATGGAGGCCGGCGCCGTACCGCTCGCCGTCGGCGGCGACCACTCGATCTCGCTGCCGATCCTGCGCGTCGTCGGCGCCGATCGACCGGTCGGTCTTGTCCACATCGACGCGCATTGCGATACCGGTGATGGCCATCTCGGTTCGCGGTTCCACCACGGGGCCCCGTTCTCCCGCGCGGTCGACGAAGGAGTCCTCGACCCGGAACGCACCGTGCAGATCGGCATCCGCGGGGCGCTCAACGACCCGGATCAATGGAAGTTCAGCTACGATCACGGCATGCGCGTGATCCACATGCACGAGGCCCGCGAAATGGGACTCGATGCCGTCATCGCCGAGGCCCGCCGGGTCGTCGGAGACGGCCCCACCTACCTCTCCTTCGACATCGATGCGCTCGACCCGGCCTACGCGCCGGGAACCGGCACCCCGGAGATCGGTGGATTCACCTCGTTCGAGGGCCAGGTGCTGGTCCGCGGCATGGCCGGGCTGAACCTGGTCGGGGCCGACCTGGTCGAGGTCGCCCCGCCGTTCGACCCCTCCGGCGTGACTGCGCTCACCGGCGCGACACTGATGTTCGAGATCATCTGCATCCTGTCACAGGTCATCGCGTCGCGACGGGAGTGATGCCGAGGGCCGGCAGCGGCACGACATCGACACCGGCATTCTCGAGGACAGCCCTCACCGCACCGGCCACGGCCGGTCCGGTGGGTTCGTCGCCGTGGATGCAGATCGTCCTGGCATCGACGGGGATCTCCTTGCCGCCGGTGGAAACCACGATCCCGTCCACCACCATGCGCCTGACCTGTTCCGCCGCCTGCTGGGGCTCGCGGATCATGGCGTTGTCGAGCCTGCGGCTGGTCATCAGTCCGTCGTCGGCGTAGGTCCGGTCGGCATAGGTTTCTGATGCGACGGCAAGGCCCGCGTCCACACCGGCCCGAAACAGCGCCGATCCGGAGACCGCAACCAGGATCAGCGAGGCATCGACGGCGCGGACCGCACGCGTGATCGCACCGGCGATGTCATCGCGTTCGCTCGCCATGTTGTTGAGCGCTCCGTGCGGCTTCACGTGGGTCACCAACGTCCCCGCGGTTGCCGCCATCCCCTGCAGCGCGCCGATCTGGTAGGCCGTCATCGCCTCGATGTCCGCCATCGCCATCTCGATGCGCCGCCTTCCGAACCCCCACAGGTCGTTGAAACCGGGATGGGCGCCGATGCTGACGCCGCGGGCGACCGCGCCGCGGATCACCCGGTTCATGACGATCGGATCGCCGGCATGGAAGCCGCAGGCGACATTTGCCGAAGTAACGAGATCAAGCATCGCCTCGTCATCGCCGATGTCCCAGGCCCCGAAACCCTCGGCCATGTCCGCATTCAGGTCGACCGCCGCGCGGTCGGATCCGGTGTCCGGCATCCCCTCTCTCCTGTTGCTGTCCCGGGTTCGCGAACGCCCCGTCACCCACTATAGGTTCGCACCGCTCCGGTATGGAACCAGCGGGATGCCGTGGTCCCGCCCCGTCCGGATGACCGACGGCCATCCGGAGCCGGGGGCACCTGCAATCGCGCCGGACATCATGACGACCAAACCGAAAACTCGCAGAGAGCAATGCATATTATCGATAAATTTGTGATAATAATGCAAAAACTACATTTTAGCGCATTATCATATGTCGCAAAGGAACTGGACACATGCTGCTTCGCTTCGGTGTCGAGAACCATCTCTGCTTTCGCGAACGGCAGGACCTCGCCTTCGAGGCCTCGTCGCTGAAGGACGTCGACGAGGGACTGGTCGGCTGCGAGGCGGCGTACGGCGGTGCGGTCGTGCCCGCTGTGCTGGTCTACGGCGCCAACGGATCCGGAAAGACCAGCCTGCTTGGCGCGGCGTCGACCATGAAGGACCTGGTGATGCAGTCCGGGGCGGAAACGGTCGACGGTGCGCAGCCATCGCCAAGCCCATTCCTGTTGGATGCAGGGTGGTCCGCGAAACCCTCCGGCTTCGAAATCGACCTGGTGATCGGCGCCGTCCGCTACCACTACGGTCTTGAAGTCAGGAACGGGACGATCGCGTCGGAGTGGCTGTACGAAATCCCGAAGGCGCACGGTCGCAAGCTCTTCGAGCGCGACGGTCAGGTCTTCGAGTTCGGGCGCTGGCTGAAGGGACAGAACCGGGCCATTTCCAGGCTGACCCGCCCGGACAGCCCGTTCCTGTCAGCCGCCGCCCATGCCGGGCACGGCCAGCTCTCGACGGTGCACCGGTACTTCGGCAACATGGCCTTCATCGGCCTGCCGGCGGCACCGGAAATCCCCGTTCGGCTGGCCGCGGCCGAGCCGGACCGCCGGGTCGTCGATTTCCTGAAATCCGTTGATGCCGGGATTGTCGGGTACCGGAGCGGGCAAGCCGGCGGGGTCGAGTTTGCCCACCGCGGCAGGGGCGGAAAGGCCGTGTATCTCGAGATGGGCCGGGAGAGTTCCGGCACCCGCCGCCTGCTGGTCATTCTGGACCGTGTGTTCAGGGCCCTGGACGGCGGACACCCCGTCTTCATCGACGGGCTCGATACGGGTCTGCATCCCCATGTCGGCGAGGCCGTCCTGCGACTGTTCTGCAGCCCGCGGTCAAACCGCAACGGCGCGCAACTCGTTGCGACGACCCACGACACGCACCTGATGAAATCACCGGCGCTTCGTCGCGACCAGCTCTGGTTTGCGGAAAAGAACCACGACGGTGCCACGGATCTCTATCCCCTCACGGACCTGCGGACACGCAAAGGGGACAACCTCGAACTGGGATACCTGCAGGGACGGTACGGAGCGATCCCACGCGGCGGTTCCTGAGCCATGAAAGTCCGGCAACTGCAGTCTGCTGTTCCTCGAACTCACCGGATTACCGGGTACGACTGGGACCAGGTGGTCATCGACATGCGCTTCGGGCGCCATGGCCGTCCCGGATTTGAAAGATCTGCATCCGTTTTGATGAATGATCTGGGGATGTCGCCTTGTGGCGAATGACGATGGGAAAAAAGAACAATAATGACAGATATTTGTCTAATGCAAACGCCAAACGCTCAAACCCGGTGAACAGTCGGTCGGCACCTGTGCAAGCGACCGTGCCTCCTGTGCCATGGTCCTCCCTGGCCCGACATCGAATTCGGTGCACGGGCCACCCGGTTATGCTGATCAGGTCCCGGCGGCGTCAACGGGCAAGCAGCGGGGATGAAATTCCCACGCACGCCACGGTTGGCGGTCCGCTCCGGGAACTCCCGCAACCCGGTTTCGGGACCCGGCCGGTCGCACCTGGCGCCGGTCAGATCCCCTCGGAGTGACGGATCAGGTTTGAGCTCAGGATGCGCGCACCTGCACGCCGCCGGTTCCGTGCGTACCCGGCGCCGCGTATAAGGTCGCACCATGCCCACAGCCTGCCGGAGCCATCGTATCCATGGTGGGTCAAGAACCCGACCGCGAGTTCACGCCCGTCTTCCTGCCCGCCGGCGATACCGGGCTTGTGGTTCAGTACGGCGATACCGTAGACGCCGCAGTGAACCGCCAGGTGCGGGGACTGGCGGCCTCCGTGACCGGCCTCGACCTGCCCGGCGTGGTTGACCTGGTGCCGACACTGCGCTCCCTGCTCGTCCACTACGACCCGCTGGTGGTGTCCCACGCCGAGCTGGTCCGCGCCATCACTCCGCTCGCCCTGCGCCGCCACACCACCGGGCTGTCCGGGCGCCGGTGGCGCATTCCGGTCTGCTACGAGGACGACTGCGCGCCGGACCTGCCGCTGGTCGCCGAACTCACCGGTCTCGATCCCGCCGAGGTGGTGCGCCGCCACGCCGCCACCGAGTTCGAGGTCTTCATGATGGGATTCCTGCCGGGGTTTCCCTACCTGGGCATGCTGCCGGAGGAATTCGACCTGCCGCGGCGCAGCAACCCGCGGATCCGGGTACCTCCCGGGTCGATTTCCGTCGCGGCCCGCCAGACCACCGTCTACACCCTGGCGAGCCCCGGCGGCTGGCACCTGATCGGCCGCACTCCCGTGCGCTTCTACGATCCCGGCCGCGAGCACCCGATCCTCGTGTGCGCGGGCGACCTGGTCCGGTTCGAGCCGGTGCCGATGGCGCGGTACCGGGAACTGAACGCCCGGCCCGAAGGCCACAAGATCCGACCGGAGGACGGCAGGTGAACGCGCTCAGGGTCATCGAACCCGGGTTCGGCGTGACGGTACAGGACCTGGGCCGTCCCCGGACACAGCACCTCGGGATACCGGTCTCCGGCGTGCTCGACCCGGTCGCCCTGCATCTTGCCAACGCGCTGGTCGGCAATGCCGCGGATCGTGCTGCGCTCGAGATCCGCCTGGCGGGACCCACGCTGGAGGTCGGGTCACCGACAGTCCGCCTGGCACTCGCCGGTACCCGTACCCTGCTCGAGGTCTCCGGTGCCGGCACAGTGCCGGCTCACCGCAGCGTGCGGCTGCGCCGCGGCCAGAGGGTGCGAATCGGACCGCTTGCCGACAGCGGCTCGGCGGTACTCGCGGTCGAGGGCGGCTTCGATCTGCCCGCCGTCGCAGGCAGCCTCTCAACCTGCGTGCGGGCACGCATCGGCGGTCTTGCCGGTCGCGCGCTGGTGGCCGGCGACGCGCTGGCACTGCGTGTCGCGGATCCCGCGCCTCGCGCTGAGTGCCGACTGCCTGTCGACACCTATCTCGACGAGACGGGTCCCGTGCGGGTGGTTCCCGGACCGCAACGGGACGCGTTCACCGAGGCCGCACTCGACCAGTTTCTCTCGAGCACCTGGCAGGTGACCCACGACGCCGACCGCATGGGCATACGGCTCGAGGGACCGGTGCTCGAGCACCGTTGCGGCCACGACATCGTTTCCGACGGCATTGTGACCGGTTCGGTGCAGGTACCCGGAACCGGCCGCCCCATCATCCTGCTGGCCGATCACCAGACCACCGGCGGTTACCCGAAGATCGCGACGGTGATCTCGGCGGACATCGCACGGCTCGGCCGTCTGCGGCCGGGAGATTCGGTGCGTTTCCAGGCGGTGAGCATCGAGGATGCGCAGGCGGCCCGGGCCACCCAGCGGGACTGGCTCGAGGAAACGGCGGCGTCGCTTGAACCTGCCGGCGCCTGGCTCGACCGGGAAGCGCTCTACCGGGAGAACCTCATCAGCGGCGTGGTCTGATACCGGCCGCAACTCATATGAAGCGCTACATTGAGGCATCGGGATCAGCACGATGGCGCGACGACCCAGCTGCGCCGGATCGTCTTCGTGATGATGTCGGGCTGGTCGGTGAGCCAATGCACCCCGCCCAGCAGGCCTCTCTCAGGGCGGCAACATCCGTGAACACGCGGTTGGCGAAGCGGATCGATTTCAGGAACAGGATGATCTGCTCCGTGGACTTGAGCTCCGGGCGGCAGACGCAGGAGCGTCGGGGTGGGGGGAGCGGAAAGGTCGCCCGAGCGATGCCAGCCTGCCCCGTCCAGGACGACCACGCCGTGCGCACCCGGGCAACGGCCGCGCCGATCACCGCCAGGTGCTCGTTCATCGACGCCGTGTTCGCCTTGTCCGCCACATGGGCGATGCCGACGCCGCGCAGGTGGCGCCGAACAGAAAGACGGGGCCATGGCGATGGTCGCGGACGCTGCTTCCCAGTCGAGCAGACCCGCGTCGTCATCCCCTTCCGGCCGACGCGCGCTTCGTCCTGGAACCCGATCTCGACCGGGCCCCCCAGCGCCTCGGCGATGAGCGTCGACGTCAACAGTTCCTCGAAGCCCGCCACGAACGCCCTCTGTCGCTCCGCATCCGCCCTGGGGTGGACCGGCCGCCCCGAGACGAAGCGAAACACGGCCCTTCGAAGCATCATGCGGGCACCGCTTCTGCGTATGGACGACCCCGAAGGCCTCCTCGATTTTCCGCACGATGTCCCGAACACGCCGGCGCGTCACACCGTCCCGCTCACGATCGGGACCCGCCTCGGTCCACGCGCCGACCTCGGCGACCTGCGCCTGCGTCAGGCGCCCCTCGCTCCCGCCGCGGGGACGATCCACAAGGCCTCCGCGCTGGAGCGCAGCACCCGGGTCGCGCAGGACTTGAGCTCCAGGTCCTGCGCCCGCGCTGCCTCCGTGCGGGACGCGCCGTCCATGACCATCGCGATCGCACGCGCGCGAGGCTTGCTTCGCGCCCCCGCCGTGCTTCGCCAGCGCATGGAGTTCGTCCGCTGTGTGTTCCGTCCAGGTCATCGTCGGTGCCGCACGCAACAGCATCCTCCGACCGTCGTGAATCGATCGTCACAGTCCATGGACGCTGTTCGACTCGTCACCACAACATAGTGAGCCAATGTGTCAATGTGGAACGCGTTTGGTATGAGCTCTCAGGCGTCGCACCGGTAGAGATCGCATCCGTTCCCGCCGGCGCCGCGAACGAGCCCGCCGGTCGCGAGCAACCTGTTGATGTGCGCGATGGTCTCGCCGATGGCGAAGCGGGACTGGAAGGTGTCGAGCTCGCGCGGGAACAGCGTCCGCATCACCGCCGCTGCGGTGGCCGGCTCGCTGCAGGCATCCAGCGTGAGCGCGAGACGCGTCTCGTGGTGGCGGCCGAGATCGACGATCCGGGTCCGTAGCTCGCGGTACGGCCGGTTGTGGGCCGGCAGCACGAGCGCGTCGTCGGCCACCTCGCCGAGCGATCCGAGAAACTCCAGGTAGTCCGACAGCGGATCGGCATCGGGCTCCTGCCACCACACGGCAATGATCGGGGTAATCCGCGGCAACAACATGTCGCCCCCCAGCAGCACCTTGTCCCTCTCGCAGTACAGAGCGACGTGATCGGGCGAGTGGCCGGAACCGAAGACCGGCCGCCACAGCCGGTCGCCGATCCTGAACCCGGTCTGCCGGGTAATGCGGCTGTAGGATACCGGAATCGGGGTGACCATGCCGCGATAGTCATTGCCGAGTTCGCAATGGGCCTGGATGTCCTGCTCGTCGAAACCGGCGCGGCGATAAAATTCCTGCATCTGCGGCGACCGATCGCTCTCGGTGTCGAGCCAGGTCGACCGGGCCATCAGCCACTCGACCCGGCTCATCCACAGGCCCGCACCGGTCCGTTCCTGCAGCCACCCGGCCATGCCCACGTGGTCCGGGTGGAAGTGGGTGACGACGATGCGGGTGATCGGACGACCGTTCAGCCGGGTTGCCAGCAGCCTCTCCCACACCGCCCTCGTGCCGGGATCGGCAAGGCCACAATCGACCAGCGTCCAGCCGTCGCCGTCCTCCAGCAGATAGAGATTGACATGGTCGAGTGCCAGCGGCATCGGCAGCCGGATCCACAGGATGCCGGGGGCGATCTCGATCGGGTCGCCGGGTTCGGGAACCCGGCTGCCGAGGACGTAGTCGACGTTGCTCTCCATGGCCGGCACCATACCGGCGGGGCCAACGGTTGCAAAACACCCTGCGGTCCTGTCAAACAGACGGGATCAGGTTCGGATACGGGAGTAAGGACTCATGCCGCTTGAAGGAAACTGGCTGCTCATCGTCAGCATGGACGTGGCTCCGGAGAAGGAGGCCCTGTTCAACGAGGTCTACGACACCGAACACGTTCCCTACCTGTCCGAGGTTCCGGGCGTGATTTCGGTCTCGCGCCTGGTTCGCGAGTCGCTCGAACTCAACCTGGGCGGTTCCGTGCAGGCGATCGATGTCGCCGATGAACCGAAATACTGCGCCATCTACGAGATCACCGGTCCGCAGGTGCTGGCCAGCGCCGCCTGGGGCGAAGCCGGCGAGAAAGGCCGGTGGGCGAGCGAGGTCAGGCCGCACACCTTCAATCGGCGCCACGTGTTGCGCAGGGTGCCGGACCGGAACTGACGCGACCATGGCAGAGGCCCCGTTCCTGTCGGGCGCCGCAATCGACGCCCTTGCCATTACCGGCAGGGACGTCATGGACATGATCGAGGAACTGCTCGCACGGCGAGACCAGGGCACCGTCTGGTGGGCAGACAAGTCGAACATCCGGACCCCGGACGGCCGCTACATGATGTCGGTCATGGCGGCGGCCGATGATCCCTCCTGCCTGGTGGTGAAGTCGCTCATCGTCAATGACCGAAACAGCGCCCGCGGACTGCCTGCGCTCAACGGTCTGATCACGGTGCTCGACAGCAATTCCGGCGTGCCGGTTGCAACGCTTGACGCCAACAGGGTGACCGAGCTGCGCACACCGGCACTCAGCTGCGTGGCGGCGCTGCGGCTGTGCCGGCCCGACACCTCGATCGCCGCCTTCGTCGGCTGCGGCGTCCAGGCCCGCAGCCATCTCGACGCCTACCTGGAGCTGTTTCCACTGCGCACGATCCGGCTGTTCGGGCGCGGGCGTCCCAACATCGACCGGCTTGCCCGGCTCGGACGCGACCGGGGCCTCGGTGTGGAGATCTGCGACTCGCCCCGCCAGGCGGTCGAGGGTGCCGATATCGTGACCAGCACCATCACCATTTCCCGGCCCGTGCCGCCATTCCTTGACGCCGGCTGGCTCAAGCCCGGCGCCTGCGCCGTGATCACCGACAGCTCGCTGCCGTGGTTCCGCGAGACCTTCGGTGCATTCGACCGCATCATCATCGACGACATGGCACAGGAAGCCGGCATGGCGAAGAATCTCGCTGACCCCGACCTCGTCAGCGGCGATCTGGCCGACCTGGTGGCGGGGCGGACGGGCGGGCGCACTTCACCGGAGGAACGCACGGCGTTCAATTTCCGTTCGCACCCGGTTGGCGATCTCGCTTTCGCCGCGCTGGTGGTCGCACGCGCCTTCGGCAGCACCCGGAGCAGCATGGACAGGTCACCCGGCACCTGCTAGACCACGGCCGGGTATGTTCGGGACCCCGTGCCCCGCGCCAGGTGACGGAGGGAACTGATGAAGATCAACGGCAATGCCGTGCGTCCGGGCAATGTGCTCGAGCACAACGGGCGGCTGTGGGTGGTAATCCGCACCCAGGCCGTGAAACCCGGCAAGGGCGGCGCATTCAATCAGGTCGAACTCAAGGACATCCGGAACGGCTCGAAGCTCAACGAACGGTTCCGTGCCGATGAACAGGTGGAACGGGTGCGGCTTGAACAGCGCAAGGCCCAGTATCTGTATCGCGATGACGATCTGATCACCTTCATGGACGGCGAGACCTACGAACAGTCCGCAATCGGCGCCGACCTGCTGGGCGAGCAGGCCATCTATCTGCGCGACGGCATGGAAGTCACGGTGGAAAGCTACGAGGGGGAACCGCTGGCGGTGATCCTGCCGGACACGGTGACGATGGAAGTGGTCGAAGCCGACGCGGTGGTCAGGGGACAGACCGCGTCCTCGTCCTACAAGCCAGCGGTGCTTGAGAACGGCGCGCGCATCATGGTTCCCCCCCACATTTCCGCCGGAACCATGGTCGTGGTGAAGCCGGCGGAAGGAACCTATGTGGAGCGCGCCAAGGGCTGACGCTCCAGGGACCGGCCGCACATGCGCAGCGCCATCATCAACGTCATGGCCCGGGCCTGCTACAAGGTGGCGCGCGGTCTCATCCACGATTTCGGCGAGGTTGAACAGCTGCAGGTCTCCCGCAAGGGCCCTGCCGATTTCGTTTCCACTGCCGATCTCGGCGCCCAGCGCGGTCTGGTGCGCGAGTTGTCGCGTGCCCGGCCGGACTACGGTTTCCTGCTTGAGGAATCGGACCCGGTCGAGAGCAGGGATCCGCTGGGCCGGCGCTGGATCGTGGATCCGCTGGACGGGACGACCAACTACCTGCACGGCCTTCCGCACTGGGCGATTTCGGTCGGGCTGGAGGAGCGCGGGGAACTGGTGGCGGGAGTCATCTACGACCCGGTCCGCGACGAACTGTTCTGGGCAGAGAAGGGTGCGGGCGCCTTTCTCAACAACCGCCGCCTGAGGGTGGCGGAACGACGCGGTCTCACCCAGTCCCTGATCGCGACCGGCCTGCCGTTTGCCGGACAGGGCGACCACGATACGGCATTTTCCCAGCTGCGCGCCGTGGCGGCGGAGACCGCCGGCATCCGCCGCACCGGGGCGGCGGCGCTTGATCTCGCCTATGTTGCCGCGGGGCGATACGACGGGTTCTGGGAAAACGGGCTGCAACCGTGGGATATCGCCGCCGGCATCGTTCTGGTGCGGGAGGCCGGCGGATACGTCACCGACCGGGCCGGCGGCAGGGACATGATGGTCTCGGGCGACGTGGTGGCCGCCAGCGCCCGTGTCCACCATCGACTGTTCGCCCTGGTCCGCACGCGCCGGGACCGGACGCCACCATCCTGAAGAGGCATGTCGTTGTCGCGGAAACAGTGTTGGGATACGTTTTCTGTTCCGCGCAACTCCGGGTGGAGGCCCAGACGGATGACCGCGACAGGATCCGGTATCCGATTGGCCAGCAGTGTGACGATCTGGCTGCTGCTGCTCGCCTGCCTGCCGTACCCGGGACCTGCGGGTGCGGAAGGACCGGTCGTCATTGGTACCGCGCGTCCCGCGGTCACCGTCAACCGGGACGTGATCGAGAGCCTGCCGGCCGTTCCGGTCCTGCCGGCGCCACTGTTGAACCAGCCCGATGCCGGGGTTGAAGACTCGCCGGGTGCGCAGGCTTCCGGAACCGGACTTCCCCCGATTCCCGTGCTCGCCAGGCCACGAAACCATCCGCCGCTGGTGTTTACCAGACGCGGAACCGATGACACCAGGGTCCTGCCGCCGCCGGCGATTCCCGCCGGCCTGCTGTCCACGCTCTCGCAGGATTCGCTGTTGCCCGACACGGCCGGCGCACCGGGCGCCCCGCCAGCCCTGCCCGAACCCGTGCTCCGCCGCATGGCAGCGAAACCGGACGCGGGAGGCGAAACGACGGCGGCCGGGACCACGCCCTCCCCGCCAGAGGAGTTGCTCGCCGTGCGCTTCGAGTTTGCGGTCGGCTCGGCATTGTTGTCCGACGAAGGCCTTGAAGCGCTGGAACGTCTGCTCCCGGTCCTCGCGGCCAACGCGTCTTCCCGGTTACTGGTGGCCGCCTACGCCAGCGCACCCGATGACAGCAGGGTCAAGGCCCGTCGCCTGTCACTCTCGCGCGCGCTGGCCGTTCGCTCTCACCTGATTTCCCAGGGGATCGACGGATTGCGTATCGATGTGCAGGTGCGCGGCAACGCGGCGTCCGATGGCCCGGCCGACCGTGTGGACGTCGCGGTGCTGGAACAGCGCCAGTGAGCATCGCCCGCCCGACACGTCCGTGTCTGCGATAGCCGCGGTGACCGACCCGCGCCAGTTCCTGATCCGCATTGCCCTGTTTCTCGGGATCGTTGCCGCGGGCGTCGCGATCCTGTCCGGCGCTCTGGTCTCGGCTTTCTTGGCAAATCCGGCGCTGAACGGGATGATCGTTGCCGCCCTGCTGATCGGGATCATCTTCATCGTCCGTCAGTTGTTGCTGCTTCGTCCCGAGGTCGCCTGGGTCGAGGAATTCCGGTCCGGTCGGCCCGCACACGCAATCCAGCGCCAACCGAGACTTCTGGCGCCGATCGCGACCATGCTTGGAGAACGTCGCGACCTGACCGTCAGCCTGTCGGCCACCTCCATGCGCTCGCTGCTCGACAGTCTCGATTCGCGACTGGCGGAGTCGCGGGACCTGTCGCGGTACCTGATCGGCCTGCTCATCTTCCTCGGACTGCTCGGAACATTCTGGGGACTGCTTGGCACGGTCGATACCATCGGGACCGTCATCAACGACCTCACCATCGAGAGCGGCGACCTGGGCATGGTGTTTTCCGACCTGAAACGGGGGCTCGAGTCACCGCTGTCGGGAATGGCCACCGCCTTCAGCTCGTCGCTGCTGGGGCTGGCAGGATCGCTGGTGCTCGGGTTTCTTGACCTCCAGCTTGGCCAGGCGCAGAACCGGTTTTACAACGACCTTGAGGATTGGCTCTCGGGATCGACCAGGCTGGGAGCCGGCGGCGGGTTCGGGGACGGCGAAACCTCGGCCAGCGCCTACCAGTCGGCACTGTTCGAGCAGACCGCCGAGAGCCTGGACAGACTGCAGCGGGTCATCCTGCGCAGCGAGGACGACCGGCGGGCAGCCAATGCCAATCTGCTGGAACTGAACGAGACGCTTTCGACGCTGCTGGGCCAGATGCAGGTCGAACAGGGACTGATGCTGCGGATCGGCGAGGCACAGATGGAACTGAAGCCGGTCCTCGACCTCCTGGTCCAGGACCTGTCCCAGCAGCGGGGTGACAGGGCCATCGTTCATCTGCGCAACATCGAAGCCCTGCTGGTCCGCCAGCAGGAGGACGTCCAGACGGCGCGGGTCGAGGCCGTGGACGAAATCCGCCAGGAAATCAGGTTGCTTGCCAGGACCATTGCGGCGCTGGCGGAGGAAGATCGCTAGGGCGGTGAGGGGAGACGGCCATGACGGCACTTGCCGGTCGGACCCGAACCCGGGACACCAATACCTGGCCGGGATTCGTCGACGCGCTCGCAACGCTGTTGATGGTTATCATCTTCGCGCTGATGATCTTCATCGTCGCCCAGTTCTACCTGACGCAGTTGCTGTCGGGTCGGGACGAGGCGCTGGACCGGCTGGAGCGGGAGGTCCAGGACCTGATTTCCCAGCTCAGACTCGAGCGTGATATCGCGTCGGAACTGCGCGTCAACCTGTCCGAGGCGACGGCCAGCCTCCAGTCCTCGATCACCGAACGCGACCGGCTTGGTGTCCGGCTTGAAGAACTCGCGGACCGCAACAGTTCGCTCGAGCTGCTGCTGGCCGAGGCGCAGGCCGACCGCGAGACGCTGGGCCGGCGGCTGGCGACCTTCGAGAGCCTGCAGGGCACCCTCGACGAGAGCATCGCCCGGGTCATCAGTGAACGCGACGCTCTGCTCGCAAGACTGCATGCCGCGGAGATGGAGGCACGGCTGAACAGGGCGGAACGGGACGAACTCGATGCCGGAATGCAGGAGGCGATGCAGATCATCGAGGCCAACCGGGAGACAATCAGTCTGCAGTTGCGCGACCTCGAGGCACTGCGTCGGGACATCGTTGCCCTGAAGACGGTCCGCGACCGGCTCGAACGCACAGTCCTGGAACTGACTGCGCTCAGGACCTCGCTCGAATCCGATCTCGATGAGAGCCGACGGTTGGCGACGTTGACCGAGGACGACCTCGAACTCGCCCGTGACATGCTCGACTCGATGGTGGCGAGGCTGACGACGTCACGAGCCGAGAACCGGGAGCTGATCGCCGATGGCGAGGAACGCGAGGCCCGTGCAGCCGAACTCGTCGTTCTGCTCACCGCCGAGCGCGACCGCACGAGCGCACTCGAGGCCCGGCTGGCCGAGGCCGAGAACCGCACCTCGCTGGCGCAGGCGGAACTCGAGAAGCGGGACATCCGACTCGCCGAACTTCTGTCGGCGCAGGATCTCGCCAGGGAGCAGCTCACCAGGGAGGAAGCGCTCTCGGCCGAGGCGCGGCTGCGGGTTGAGCAGCTTCGTCTCGAAATCCGGGAACTCAATCGGCGCCTGCAGGAAATCCAGCTGGCACTGGAGGACAGCGAGCGCAAGGCCGAGGAGCAGAAGGCCACCATCGTCAACCTCAACAGCCGGCTGAACGAAGCGTTGCTCAATCGGGTCCAGGAGCTCGCCCGGTTCCGCTCGGAGTTCTTCGGCGAAGTGCGCAAGATCCTGCAGGGACGCGAGGACGTCCGGATCGTCGGCGACCGGTTCGTGTTCCAGTCAGAGGTGCTGTTCGCGTCCGGCTCCGATGAAATCGGCCGTGCCGGCAGGAGTACCCTGCAACGGGTCGCCGAGGCTTTCGAGGAAATACACCCGCGGATTCCGCAGGAAATCGACTGGATCCTGCAGGTGGAGGGCCATACCGATGCCGTACCGATCCAGAGTCCCGACTTTCCCTCGAACTGGCACCTGTCGGCGGCACGGGCGATTTCGGTGGTGCAGTTCCTGTACGCGCGCGGCCTGCCGCCGGAACGTCTCTCCGCCGCCGGTTTCGGCGAGTTTCACCCGGAGGAACCCGGAGTGCTCGAAAGCGAACGGAACCGGCGGATCGAGATCAAGCTGACCCAGCGCTGACCGGGCCCTACTCTCCGGCCGCGCGCAGCAGTGGGCCGGAGGAGTCGGCACCGAACTGCAGTTCAGCGAACTGGGCATACAGGCGGTTGCTGCGCAGCAGGTCGCCGTGGCTGCCGATCGCGACGATGCGCCCGCGATTCAGTACCACGATCCGATCGGCGCTCAGCACGGTCGCGAGCCGGTGCGCGATCACCAGCGTGGTCCTGCCATGCATGATGCGCTCAAGCGCACGTTGCACCTCGCGTTCGCCCTGGGCGTCGAGTGCGCTCGTGGCCTCGTCGAGCAGCAGGACGGCGGGATCGCGCAGGATCGCGCGGGCGATGGCGACCCTCTGGCGCTGTCCGCCGGAAAGCCGCACGCCGCGCTCACCGAGCTTCGTGGCCAGTCTTTGCGGCAACCTATCAATGAATTCCATGGCATAGGCCGCCTCTGCGGCGGCGCGGATCTCGGTGTCCGTCGCTTCCGGCCGGCCGTAGCGGATGTTCTCTGCGACATCGGCGGAAAAGATGACCGCATCCTGCGGAACCAGGCCGATGCGGCTGCGGAACTGCGCCGGATCAGCCTCGATCAGCGGCACGTCGTCCAGCGTGATCACGCCGCTGCTCGGGTCGTAGAACCTGAGCAACAGGTGGAACATGGTGCTCTTGCCGGCACCCGACGGGCCGACCAGGGCCACGGTTTCGCCCGGCTTGACCTGAAACGAGACGTCCGAGATGGCGGCATGATCCGGCCGGCTCGGGTAGTGGAACGAGACATCGCGAAACTCGATGCGTCCGACCGGTGGAACCGGCAGGGGCCGTGGAATCGCGGGTGCCGCAACCTCGGCCTTGGTGGCAAGCAGCCCCATGAGCCGGTCCATGGCGCCTGCCGCCATCTGCAGGTCCCCCATCACGTCGGACAGGGCTCCGGTCGACCCGGCAACCACCACGGCGTAGAAGACAAAGGCAGACAGTTCACCTGCGGTAATTCGCCCGGCAAGCACGTCGCGTCCGCCGATCCACAACACCAGGGTCACCGCACCGAACACGAAGGCGATGACAATACCGGTGAGCGCGGCCCGGTTGCGGACCCGATGCACCGCGGTCGCGAACGCATCCTCGACCCGGATGCCGAACCGGACCACGTCGGTCTGCTCGTGGCCGAATGCCTGGACAACGCGAATTCCCCCCAGGGATTCGTCAACATGAGTGCCGATATCGGCCACCCGGTCCTGCGAGGCGCGGCTCAGTCGCCGAACCCGTCGTCCGAGCAGGATGATCGGTGCCACCACGAGCGGGATCACCAGCAGTACCAGGCCCGAAAGCTTCGGACTGGTCACCAGCAACATGATCAGACCGCCGGCGAACATCAGCGCATTACGCATGGCAATCGATACCGATGCGCCGACCACAGTCTGGACCAGGGTGGTGTCCGCCGCAATCCGCGAGACCAGTTCTCCGGTGTTCCTGGTTTCGAAGAAGGCGGGACTCAGATGGATCACGTGGCTGAACACCGCCTTTCGCAGGTCGGCAACAACCCGTTCGCCCACCCAGGCGACCAGGTAGAACCGGCTGTAACTGGCCACGGCAAGCAGCAGCACCACCGCGAGGATGATGATCACCGCCTGGTCGAACACCAGGGGATCGCCCATGGCGAATCCCTCGTCGATCAGGACCCGCAGGCCAATGCCGATGGCAAGCACGGTTGTCGCGGCGATGGTGAGGGCAACCGCAGCTCCGACAATCGGCCAGCGGTATGGAACGAGATAGGGAACCAGCGTCGTCAGCATCGACAGTTCACGCCGGTCGTCCGGCTCGTTGTCGTGTCTCAACAATGGTCTTCCCGTCAGCAACCCCGGTTGCGTACATCACACTATTGGCTTTCGGCTCCCGAAAGGCAATGTCGGTCTCTTGTCTGACGGTTCCCGACGGGATCCGGACGCGGCTTGCACCCGTTCCTCATCGGGAGTATACGACCGCTGTCCGTGATGGAGCGTCCGCCATGAAGTCCGATATTCACCCCGATTACCACGAAATCACCGTCGTCATGACAGACGGGACCGAGTACAAGACCCGCTCGACGCTGGGCGCGGAGGGCGATGTTCTGAGGCTGGATATCGATCCCAAGACCCACCCCGCCTGGACGGGACAGCGCCGGGTCGTCGATACCGGCGGACGTGTTGCGCAATTCAACCGGCGGTTTGCCGGCCTGGGCGCCAACAGCTGACGAAGTCGTTCTCCGACGTATCTTGACGTCCTCCTGACGGGTTCCCATATCCCCTGCAGATCCGGATCGCTGCGTGTCAGGGTCCGGACATGAGCAAACGGGTTCGGCCAATCGGCGGACCCGCCGTCCACATTGCTTGCATGAAAGGATATGGACCCATGCGCACCATCGACTTCAGCCCCTTCTTCCGTTCCTCGGTCGGCTTCGATCGCATGGCGAACCTGCTTGATGCCGCCTACCGGGCGGAGGGTTCGAACCAGCCTGGCTATCCGCCCTACAACATCGTGCGGACCGACAACGATCACTACAGGATCTCGATGGCGGTAGCCGGATTCTCGGAGGCCGACATCGACGTCACAGTCAAGGAAACCGCGCTGGCGGTCAGCGGCAAGCTTGCCGGGCAGCAGGCCGGGAAGGACGCCGCCTTCCTGCACCGCGGAATCGCGACCCGCACCTTCGAACAGCGGTTCGACCTTGCCGATCACATCGTGGTCACCGGCGCGAGCATGGAGAATGGCCTGCTCCACATCGACCTGGTCCGCGAGGTTCCGGAAGAGAAGAGGCCGCGCAAGATCGCGATCGGCTCCCGATCTCACACGGTGATCGACAACTCTTCTGCCGCGGCCTGACAGTCGGCGACGGCTGTCCCCGGCACGACCCGGCACGCACGGGACCGGCTCCTCTCCGGTCCCGTGCGTCTACCGGCCGTCACCGGACATGAATGCCGCAAGCGAGTCGAGGGTCTCGTCGGGCTGTTCCACCATCATCATGTGCCCGGCGCGCTCAAGCAGTACCGTGCTGCTTTCGGCGAGTGCGTCGGCCAGCGGTGCCGCTCCGCGCGCCGGCGTCATCCGGTCGTCCGCCCCGAGCAGCAGCAACACCGGGCAGGTAACGGCAGCTGCCGCCTCAAGCCCTTCCTTCCAGTCATTGCATGCAGCAAGGTCGTTGGCGAGCACACCCGACGCTCCGGCCTCAAGCAACCGCAGGCTCGCGCCGGTAACCCAGAGCCCGGGGGCCCGGTGACCGCCGATCTGAGCACGGCGCCCGACCCCCCATCCTACGATCGATGCGTACGCCTCGTGTCTTCCGTCCCGTGCCGCCCCGAGCAGGTCTGGATGCACCGGC
>CBDCAO010000010.1:0-704047 GCA_965213935.1 Thalassobaculaceae bacterium
GATCTGCCGACGCCTGAGTTCGGCCCGCAGTTCCTCGATTGCCTGCGCAGTGCGCGCCGCGTGCGGGTGGATCTCCAGCACGGTTTCGAAGATCTCCAGCGCCTGACCGGGGTCGTCGAGCCGGCGGTAGATCTGGCCGAGACCGGACAGGGCACCGAAATGGCGCGGTTCGAGCTGAAGGGTCCGCGCGATGTCGGTGACCGAGGCTTCGTAGTGGCCCATCATGTAATGGACCGTCGCGCGCTTGTTCCAGCCCTCCGCGTAGTCTGGAGCAATGTCGATGATGTCGGTGAAGGTATCCCGGGCCTTCTGAAGGAGCCTGGCTGCCATGTACCGGATGCCGACGCGCATTCGGGCTTCGACCCGCGGATCGTCATGCTGCTTCCAGATCGCCCAGATCCGCCGTTCGACCCGAAGCCCATCCTTGCGGGTCTCGGCACTGCGAAGTTCGGAAAACAGATCCGGCAGGGCCGGATCGGTCTGGTCCGCAGCGGCGAGGGAGCCGGACAGCAGCAAGACACATCCGATGATGAGACCGAGCGTCTTCATCGCACCAGACTAGCGTTGCGCTCCCGACGGCGCCATGCCCGATGACGCGGCGACGGCCTGCAGCGACCACGGCTCCGGACCACCGGTCGCCCAGTCGAGCAGCTCGGCGGTATGGACAACCGGAACATCGCATGCATCGGCCAGCTGCGTGATGCAGCCGATGTTGCCAGTGGCGACGATGTCGGGGGAGGTGGCGGCAATGTGGGCGAGCTTGCGGTCGCGCAGCCGGGTGGCGATGGCGGGCTGAAGCATGTTGTAGGTACCGGCAGAGCCGCAGCACAGGTGCTTCTCCCGGGGCTCCGTCACCCTGAATCCGGCCTTTTCCAGCAGGTCGACCGGTTCACTGGTGATCTGCTGGCCGTGCTGCATCGAGCACGCGGAATGGTAGGTGACGGCAAGCCCCGGGACGGTGACCGGCCCGCGCAGTCCCAGCCCGGAAAGGAACTCGGCAATGTCGCGGGTCAGGGAGGATATGAACGCCGCCTTCTCCGCGTAGGCCGGATCGTTGCGCAGCATCCAGCCGTAGTCCTTCATGGTGGTGCCGCAACCCGACGAGTTCACGATGATGGCGTCGAGTCCCCGACGTGTCGCCTCGTCGGTCCACGCGTCGATGTTGGCGCGAACCGAGCGCAGGGCGTGGCCGGTCTTGCCCATGTGGTGCGTCGCCGACCCGCAGCAGCCGGCTCCGCGCGTGACCACGACCTCGACACCGTGACGGGTGAGCAGGCGGATGGTGGCCTCGTTGATCTCCGGTGCCAGCACCCGCTGGGCGCAGCCGGTCAGGAGTGCGACCCGCGCGGTCCGGGTGCCGCACGCCCTGAACACCTGCGGCCGGTCCATCCAGCTCGGTGGACGGATGGAGGAGGGTGCGAGGTCGAGCATGGCCCTGACCCGTCCCTGCAGCAGGCCCCCGAACAGCGGTGCGAAGGGCTTGGCCAGTACCGCGCCGGCAAGCGCGAGGCGGAACCGGAACGGCGACGGCAGCAGCCAGGCGAGCAGGGCGCGCATCCACCGGTCCACAAACGGCCGGCGCATTGTTTCCTCGATCCGGTGCCGGGCCTGGTCGACCAGGTGCATGTAGTGGACGCCGGACGGACAGGTCGTCATGCATGACAGGCAGGACAGGCAACGGTCGATGTGCAGCGCAACCGTCGGGGTGGCCGGACGATCGTTCTCCAGCATGTCCTTGATCAGGTAGATGCGGCCACGCGGGCTGTCGAGTTCGTCCCCGAGCAGCACGAAGGTGGGGCAGGTCGCCGTGCACATGCCGCAGTGGACGCAGCTGCGCAGGATGGAGTTGGCAGCCTCGATGTCAGGATCGGCCAGCTGGGCCAACGAAAATGTTGTTTGCATGGCGCGGTCTCGTCCCGGTCAGCTGCTGGTTCCAGGCGGGCAGCCGGAGTGGGTGCCCGGTGTCGGTTCTCCTGCCCTGCGGCTACACCCCGGTTACCATCTTGCCGGGATTGAGGATGCCGCGGGGATCGAAACTCTCCTTGATCCGCCTTGACAGCGCAGCGAGCGGCGCCGGCTGCGGCTGGAACACGGGAACACTGCTGCGGATGGCCGCCGGAGCCCGGAACAGGGTCGCATGGCCGCCAAGTCCGGCGACGGCGGCACGGATCACCGAGGCGCCGCAATCGCCGTCCGGCGGCGTTGACAGCCAGACGAGGCCGCCGGCCCAGTCGAGGAACGCGCCGTGGTCGAGACGATCGGTGAGCCTGCCCAGCAGGAGATGGCCCGAGGACGGCGCCACCGAGATTCTCCAGATCACGTGGTTGTCGGGGCAGGGAAGGACGGCTGCATCGCGCACTTCGCGCCAGAACGCGCGTGACTCCTGGCTGCGCAGCACGCAGGTCTCGCCGCAGTTCTCCAGCAGCTCCCTCAGTTCCCGGCAGTTCTGCTCGACCGACGGTCCGAATCCCTCCAGTCGCAGCGCCGTGATCGCCCCGCCCGCTCCCGAGACCCCCTCCACCGAGGAAGATGCAGCGGCGCGCCGGGGCAGGTGCGCCGCTCCGGCGACCTCGTGCGGACTCCTCATTGCCGCCGACATCGCGCCGGTCGCGGTCCTCCCGTCGAGTCCGGACACCAGCACGGTCCATGTCCGTTCCGGCGCCGGCAACACCTTGAAGGTCAGTTCGGTGACGACGGCAAGCGTGCCCCAGGATCCGCAGACGAGCTTGGACAGGTCATACCCGGTCACGTTCTTGACCACCCGGCCGCCGGAACGGAAGCACTCGCCACGCCCGGACACGGCGCTGAAGCCGAGCAGGTGATCGCGGGCCGCTCCCGCCTTGATCCTGCGCGGTCCCGACAGGTTGCAGGCGAAGACGCCGCCGACCGTTCCGCCCCCGGCGCCCAGCAGCGGACCGGGATCCAGCGGCTCGAAGGCCAGCATCTGGCCGGCATCGTCAAGCGCGCGCTCGATCACCCCGATCGGTGTTGCGGGCGCCGCCGACATGACCAGTTCCTCGGGCTCATACAGGCCGATGCCCGCGAGTCCGGACAGGTCGAGTGTGTGTTCGGTCTGGAGCGGTCTGCCCAACCCGCGTTTTGACCCGGAGCCGATGACTTCGAGCGCACTGCCGCTGTCGGCGCACCACGCCACGACATCCCTGGTCTCCGAAGCGCTGGTGGGACGGAAGGTCGAGGACATGAGCCCGGTCAGAACCTCGGGATGTCCGGGAAGGGGATCTGTCCCCGGTGCACCTGCATGCGCCCGAGTTCGGCACAGCGCCGCAGCTGCGGGAACACCTTGCCGGGGTTGAGCAGTCCATCGGGGTCGAAGGCGCACTTCACCCGTTGCTGGTGGTCGAGGTCGACATCAGTGAACATCTCGCCCATGAGATCGCGCTTCTCCACCCCGACACCATGTTCGCCGGTGAGCACCCCGCCCAGTTCGACGCAGGCCTTCAGGATATCGGCGCCGAAGGCTTCGGCCGCCTCCAGCTGGCCGGACTGGTTGGCATCGAACAGGATCAGCGGATGCAGGTTGCCGTCACCGGCGTGGAACACGTTGGCGACGGCCAGACCGTGGTGGCGCGACATCTGCGACATGCGGCGCAGCATCTCGGGAAGCATCCTGCGCGGGATGGTCCCGTCCATGCACATGTAGTCGGGCGCGATCCTGCCGACGGCAGGAAACGCCGCCTTGCGGCCGGCCCAGAACCGGTTGCGTTCGGCCTCGCTCTCGCTGACCCTGATCGAGGTTGCGCCGTTGGCCTCGGCGAGTTCGCGTACCCGGCTGATCAGGTGATCGACCTCGACGCCCGGCCCGTCGAGTTCGACGATCAGGAGCGCGGCCGCGTCGCGCGGATAACCGGCCTGAACGAAGTCCTCGGTGGCGTTGATGGCCGGGTTGTCCATCATTTCCATGCCGCCGGGGATGATCCCGGCGCCGATCACGCCGGCAACGCAGGCGCCTGCCGCCTCGCTGTCGGGAAATCCGACCAGGACGGCGCGTGCGGTGCTTGGCTTGCGCAGGATCCGCACCGTTACCTCGGTGACCACGCCGAGCAGGCCCTCGGAACCGGTCATGAGACCCATGAGGTCGTAGCCCTCGGAGTCGAGGTGCTTGCCCCCGAGCGTGATCACCTCGCCCTCGATGGTCACGAAGGTCAGCCCGAGCAGGTTGTTGGTCGTCAGGCCGTACTTCAGGCAGTGCACGCCGCCGGAGTTTTCCGCAACATTGCCCCCGATCGAGCAGGCGATCTGGCTGGACGGGTCGGGCGCGTAGTAGAATCCCGCGTCTTCGACTGCGTGGGTGATGCCAAGGTTTGTGACACCCGGCTGCGTGACCACCGCCCGGTTGTCGTAATCGATCTCGAGGATGCGGTTGAACTTGCCCAGGCCGAGCAGGACGCCGTCGGCAAGTGGCAGCGCGCCGCCCGACAGCGAGGTCCCGGCTCCCCTGGGGACCACCTTGATGCCGTGGTCGGAGCAGTAGCGCAGGATGGCGGCCACCTGTTCGGTGGTCTCGGGCAGGACCACGATCATCGGCATCTGCCGGTAGACCGACAGCGCGTCGGATTCGTACACCCGCATCCCGGTTTCGTCGGCGATGACGCCTTCGCCGGGTACGATGTCGCTGAGCCGGGCCACGATCTCGTCGCGCCGCGCGATCACCGACTGGTCGGGTCTGGGCATCAGCATCCGGCACTCCTCCGGATACCAGGAGCGGAAGGACGGATCACGATAGTTGCACGCCCGGGGCCGGGGGCGCCACCCTGTCGCGGGCCTCGCGTCGGAAGACGGCGGTTCAGCCCTGGCGGGCCTTGAAGCGCGGATTGGTCTTGTTGATCACGTAGACGCGACCCTTGCGCCGCACCACCCGGCAGTTCCTGTCACGCTTCTTCAGGGTCTTGAGCGAGTTTGCGACTTTCATGGGGCTGGTCCTGCTGATGAATGGGCGGCAACCTAGCCAGCGACCCCGCAGCTGTCAATGCTGGCGCGGGAACAACCCGCCGGCGGGGCCGTACAGGGTCTCGGCTGAAAACCTCCGGCAGGTCGTGATCACCCGTCCCTTACCGTGCCTGCCGCAGTGTCCTGCAGTCGCCGCGGACGTGCCGGTCAGGCAGAGACCGCCGGAAGTGGATCGCCGCCACCCGGTCGTGCCAGCGGCCGGGACCGGTGTCGTGGAACCCGACGTGGCCGCCGGAGCGGGGCAGCAGGGCGGAGACATGCTCAAGGCGTGTCCAGTCGACTTCCCGGTAGGCCCGGACCGGAATCCACGGGTCGTTGCAGGCGTGGATCAGGAGCACGGGAACCGTGATTCCTTCAAGGAACTGCCGGGCGGAACAGCGCCGGTAGTAGTCGGCGGCGCCCGCGAACCCGAAGCGGGGAGCGATGAAGGTCTCGTCGAACTCGACCACGGTCCGGGAATTCGCCACCGCCCGGATCTCCCCGGGGTCGAGGTCACGAAGGGCCATGGTGTCCGCCTTCATGTGGCGCAGCAGCCAGCGGTGATAGGGCCGGTTGCGCAAGCGCAGGAACTGCCGGGCGGTGTCAGCGAGCGCGATCGGGGCTGAGACCGTGACCGCGGCCAGGACCGGACCGGCTTCGGACCGGGTGGCGAGCAGCCTGAGCAGCATGTTGCCAGCGAGCGAGAATGCGATGATCAGGACCGGGCCCCGGGTGAGGGGGTCGCGCTGGAGCTGTGCGAGGACCGCGGCGAGATCCTCGGAGCGGCCGGCATGGTAGGTCTGCCTGCAATGCGGCCGGGTCGGAACCGACCCGCGCAGGTTGAGCCGCAGCACAGGGTGACCGAGCGAGACGAAATGTCTCGCCGACTCCAGCATGTAGGCACTGCTCTCGCACCCTGCCAGTCCGTGCACGAGCAGAACCAGCGGAGCCCGGCTTCCAGGGCCGGACGAAACATCGAGAAGCCCGTTGAGACGGTCACCGGTGCCATCCTCCATCGGGAACTCGAGCCTGCGGGTTATGGCCGTGACCCGGGGCGAGACGTTCAGAAAGGAGTTCCGGAGCGTCTGCAGATCGCCGCCGAGCCACGGAAACCGCGGCCGGAACGGCGGAAACTCCGCGCCGGCATCCTCCCGCGATCGTCGGTGCCCGGGAACCGGGTTCATTGACCTGCTCCTGCAAGTTGCCGCGATGGCGAGGATAGCGCGCTCCGGCGCGTCCGTCCTGTTCCTGCCCGCAATGACCGGGGTTGCCGCGGAAGCAAGTCTGGTACGTATATCCGGCCATAAACTGGATGTTGTCGTGACCACTGCCGCACAGCAAAGGGCGAACAGGAACTACCGCGCGCGTTTGGAGCAGCGTGGCGTCAGGCGATTCGAGGTGATGGCCCTCGAAACCGACCGGGATCTGCTGCGTCGCCTGGCACGCCGCCTGGCCGAAGACGGGCCGGAAGCGGACCGGGCGCGGGCTGCGGTCAAGGTGCTGGTCGCGGATGAGCCGCCAAGACCCGGCGGGATTCTCGCAGCGCTACGTCGCTCGCCGCTGGTCGGGGCCGATGTCGACCTTTCGCGGCCGCGTGTCGCTGGGTGCAGGGTCGACCTTTGACGCGCTACCTGCTCGACACCAGTATCATCAGTAACGCCGTCAAGCCGCGGCCGCCCGCACGTCTGCTCGACTGGTTGGCGGCGCAGCGGGACGAGGACCTGTTTGTCGCCTCGCTAACCGGAACTTCACACGGGGATTTTGGGCACAACCTTCTGAAAAGCAAAGGGAATTTGCGACCCAGAGGCCCTGTAGATGGATTTTTGTTGCCATAACGTGCGCAGAGGTGGAGTCCGGCGCATCCGGCGAGCGGTCCCACGGGGGTTGAACGAGGGCGCAATATTTTTTTCGATTTTCGGCTTGACATCATAGAGCGGGTCGGGAGGATGTCCTCCGGACAGTTCCCATAACGGATGCCCGCCATGGCCTTCAACATCGAATCCGTCCCCAACCAGGCCGGAAAGCCCGCAATCCTGCTGCGCCAGGCATGGCGGGAGGGAAAGCGGATCCGCAAGAAGACCATCGCCAACTTCTCGAAGTTGCCGCCGGAGATCGTCGAGGGTTTCCGGGCCGTGCTCAAGGGCGCCGTCACCGTCAGCGACGTCGGCGACCTCATGCAGGTGGAGCGCTCCCTCCTGCATGGACATGTCGCCGCCGTCCTGGGCACCGCGCGCAATCTCGGCCTGGAGCGCATGCTTCACCGGACCCGCAGCCGCGAGCGCCAGCTGGCGCTGGCCGCCGTCGTCTCGCGGGTGCTGTCGCCCGATTCCAAGCTCGCCACCGCCCGGCGGCTGTCGCCCGAGACCGCGACGAGCAGCCTTGGCGCCCTGCTCGGGCTCGGTCCCGTCGCCGGCAACGAGGTGCTCGCCATGCTCGACTGGCTGCTGAAGCGCCAGGTCTGGATCGAGAGGAGCCTGGCCAACCGGCACCTGAAGGACGGAACGCTCATCCTGTATGACGTCTCCTCGAGCTCCCTGGAGGGAACCTGCTGCCCGCTCGCGGCCTTCGGCCACAACCGTGACGCGAAGAGGGGCAAGAAGCAGATCGTGTTCGGGATGCTCTGCGCCTGCGACGGCTGCCCGGTTGCGGTGGAGGTGTTCTGCGGAAACACCGCGGACCCGTCGACGGTGGCGTCGCAGGTAAACAGGATCCGCACGCGCTTCGGCATCGAGCGCGTGGCGCTCGTGGGCGACCGTGGGATGCTCACCACGGCGCGGATCCGCGAGGACATCGAGCCGGCGGGGCTCGACTGGGTCTCGGCGCTGAAGACGCAGGACATCCGCACACTCCTGAAGGAGGGTGCGGACGGCGCCCCGGCGCCGCTTGTGCCCGAGGCGCTGGTTCCCGACGCGGTGGCCGAGGTCACGGGCCCGGACTTCCCCGGCGAGCGGCTGATGGTCTGCATGAACCCCCGGCTGCGGCAGGAACGGGCGCGCAAGCGCGCGGACCTGCTTCAGGCCACCGAGGAGGCGCTGGCGAGGATCGCGAGGTCGGTGCGCTCGGGCCGGCTGAAGGGCCGGGAGAGCATCGAGCGCCGGGTGGGCAGGGACATCAACCGTCGCAAGGTCGGCAAGCACATCGAGGTCGACGTGACCGACAACGCCATCTCCTGGCGCCGGCGGGCGGAGCGGATCGCCGCCGAGACCAGGCTCGACGGCGTCTGCGTCATCCGCACCAGCCTGAATTCCGCCTCCATGGGCGCAGTCGAAGCCGTGGAGGCATACAAGTGCCTCGCCGGCGTGGAGCGTGCGTTCCGCAACGCCAGGAGCGACCTGCGGATCCGTCCGGTCTCCGTCTACTCCCCCGACCATGTCCGCGCGCACGTGTTCCTGTGCATGCTGGCCCTGCATGTCGAATGGCACATGCGCCGGCGCCTCGCGCCGCTCCTGTTCGAGGACGACGACCGTGCAGGCGCCCGCGCGCAGCGGAACTCGCCGGTGGAGAAGGCCCGGCCCTCGGAATCCGCCCGGCGGAAGGCCGCCACAAAACGCACCGCAGACGACCTGCCCGCCCACAGCTTCCGTACCCTGCTCGACGATCTCTCGGGGATGGTGCTGAACCAGCTGCGCCTGCCGGGCCATGGCGAAAGCCTGCTGTCCGTCGTCACCAGGCCCACCCCGGTCCAGAAACGGGCGTTCCAGCTTCTCGGAGTGAACCCTGACCACAACCTTCCCATGAGACTGACAGGGTGACCAGCGGCCGCAGGGCCAAAAAATCCATGAAAAACCGGTGGTGGGTCATGGATCCCTTCTTCAGATCCCCCTGAAGTTCCGGCTAACCATCGCTGAAATTCGGCGCGGTATTCTGGAAGCGCCCGGCGGCCGGAAGAGGGACGACCTTGAAGCCTGGTTCACAGGCGAACAGGGACCACGGGCCCCTTTTTTCGAGCGAATACTGTCGTTCGATGATAGGGCCGGCCTGATCTGGGCTCGCCTGATGGCGGAAGGCAAAGCCGAAGGCTGACCGCGCAGCGCTCTCGACATGATCCTCGCCGCGGTGGCGGAGGCGAACGATTGCGTGATGGTGACGGGCAATGAAAGAGACTTCAGGGGACTTCAGATCTTCAACCCCTTACGGCATGAAGTGGAGGGGAAAGAATGATTGGGCGTTACTACTCGCCCGATGACCCCGACAGCTATGTCACGCCGTCGAGGCTAAAGCGTCTGGGAAGGAAGAAGCAGTGCGCCTACATGGTTCAATGGTTCCACGGCATGTTTGGGGATCCCGCCAACGAGACGCCGTACAACGGCCGGGAAGGAGGCTATCAGTACATCTGGGGCGGTCCGTACGAGGCCGCGAATGAGTTGGGGGCGGAGTTCGGCGGTATCGTTTCGGAAGAAACGCTCGAGGCTGCGATAGCGGAGGTGGAGAGCGACGGCATTGTGGAATGGGCGCCAGGACCGGGCCATCCCGATCAGAAGGCCCGGACGGAAGAGGCGATGGCAGATGACCGTGAGCCTCCGACCACGAACCTGGAAGAGATTCGCGAAAGACTCGAAGGCGGGGTTTCTCCGCAATTCGGCGACGCGCTGGAAGCCCGGCGTCGCAGCTCCGCCACCTCGACCGCGCCTGGGCCTCGACGGTCCACGCGTTCCAGGGCCGCACGGTCGACAATGTGATTTCCGCGATGGAAGCCAACCATCCCCATCACCTCACCACGCAGAAATCGTTCTACGTGGAGATCTGCCGCACGCGCTCGCGCGGAGCTGGTCACTGACGACAAGACGACGCTGAAAGAGCAGCTCGAAGCCGCTACCGGCGAGCGCATCGCGGCGCTCGAAACGGTCGACCCGGACAAGGCGAAGGGGATGGAACAGGACCGTGCCGCGAAGAGCGTCGATCGCGGCCTCGTGTTGTAGGGTGCTTCGACCGGCGGCGGTGCGGAGTCGGGCGGCGGAGAGGTCATAGCCCATGCGCCGCACCGTATTGAATCGCCGTCCGGCGTTCCATATGGGGTGTTCAGGCGCCGCTTTGGCACGGATAATATGCGGTTCGGTCGACGCGGCGGAAAGGTGGAATGGTTCGATGGGCACGGTTCTCGAAGACGTCACAAGCGAAACCATCGACGCAATGCACATACGTCGGCGCGTCGATGACTGGGAAGAGCGCCTTGGAGAGCTCTTTGCCGTGCTCGGCGCCTGGTTGCCGGAAGGATGGGAAGCCCGCCCAGGCACCCCGGTCGTCATGGACGAGGAGTTGATGCGAAAGTTCGGCGTCACTGCGAAACGGATGCCGACGCTCGAACTGAAGGACCGTGCAGGTCATGTTGCCAGGCTGGTCCCGCGCGGACTGTGGATCATCGGCAGCAACGGCCGTGTGGATCTGAAGCGGGATGGGCGTCACTACCTGATCGTCGATATGGCCGAGAATTTCGAGGCGCCCGATTGGCAGGCCGCTCCCGCTGAACGACGGTGCACCCGCGAGGCGGTCAGCGAAGATTGGCTGCGGCGTATCCTGCAGTGAACGATCTCGAGGCTATCGCCGCCCTGTTTCAGCAGGTCGATAACTCTCTGGAGCAATTGCGCGAGCGGCACGATGCGGGTGGCGCAGATGATCAGCGCGACGCTGTCGCACGTCGGCAGAAGCTCAACGAGCAAGCCTATTTCGTGCTGGCCTGGGGCCAGTTGGAAGCGGACATCGACGATGCCAGCCGGGACGCGATCCGACTGGGGAAATCACACGCGGACTGGCGGCACCGCCGGGCGTGGAACGTGTATGTACGACGAGGAAAACCCCAGGCTGAGCTTCAGGAACCGTTTGACACTGGTTCTCGACCGGAGCAGCGACGAGTGGAAAAGGACCGTGGAGCTCTACGAGGTCCGCAACCAGATTGCCCATGGCGATCTGCGCCACGCAGGTATCAACCTCCCCACCGTGATCGAGGATTTCCACCGGATCCGGTCGTCGCTGGCGCGGGACTGAGCGGCTGCGGGCGTTTCGGCTGCGGCGCGGGGACGTCGAGGGTGTCGCTGAAGCTGCAACAAAATACTCGTTTCACAGAGAATGAAGCGCTCCGGCATGCGATGACGGATCGTCGGAGGACAGGCCGTTCTCACCTTCCGCGCCCTGCTCAAATCCGGACGCTTCGAGAGCGCATGGAAGGCCATGATCGCCGCGGACGCCGCTCCGGCCAACGACAACATCAGCCTGAATCACGACCGGTCGCTCGCTGCATGAACAAAACCGTCGGTGCTGCAACTACAACTGCCATACGAGATTCGCACCCTTTCCGCACCGACCTCCTTCGCACCGGCGTCCGCAGTCCAGCTTGTACCGATGCCGACGCACTGTGGCGTTGCGCATCGCGATAGCGACCGCCTTCTTCTGACCACGCTGCTTGGCCCAATCTCCCTGGAACAGCTTTGCCTGGCCACAGGGCCGGCTCACGACTCCGCAGTTGCTTCCTCAAAACGTCTTCTCACTTGTGCGGTCATCCTTACCAGCCCGTAGATGTCCAACACTTGCCGATAGATTTCCTCAGAATTGGCGTCCGCTTTCGACCTCCTGACAGCACCTACCAACGTTGCCAGTTCGCCGCTGGGCACTTCATCGAAGGATCTCGGACCGATGTCTCGCAACCGAACTCGATCGGTCCCGGGGGTGCGAAGCATGGCGTTGCGGTAATCGCTTGCTCCCACCTCTCGTTCAACAACGACCCGTCCATCGCGTTCCAGCTTCGCCAGCGCACGGTTTAAAGTTTGCCGAATTTGAGGGCCTAGTCGTCGGATGCCACTTGCTCTCAGATAGGTCTGATAGGCGCGGTTCTCCAACACTGGACCTTCCGTCTCAATGATGGCGCACAGTACCTCTGCAGCCTCGCCCTGCGATGCTCTGCGGGGATCCACCGCATGCCCCTGCCATTGCAGGTAGGGCGCCAATTGAACTCCGTCCACCGATGTCGAAGCGCCAGCGACTATCGCTTCTGCTTCCCCGATTTCCCATTCCGGCCGTTCGATGCGGTCTACGACTATGTCCAGTTCACTCGTAGGTTGACGCACAGTGACGGTTTCGCCCTTCTCGGCGCCCAACAAAGCCACCGCAAGCGGCTTGTTGTCGTTGATGATGGCCCTGGCAGGATCGTCCTTGCCCCGCACGATGGTCACCCGCCGGACATTCAGGCCGCGTCCCGCTTCGTGATACGATACGGTGTCGCCCACCTCAACGCAGAGCCGTTCTTCCTTGGGCTCTTCCGACCCGCCCTGCGAAGTGGACGCGCCGACCGGTTGTTCTTCCGACTGCTCAATGGCTTCTCCGAGGAGCACCGTTTCGCCGCCTACAGCACCTGCGCCGGCTCGAAACGCCTCGAGCCGGCCGGCGATATAGTCCATCAGCTTCTTCAGCTCGCGGTCGGCATCCTCGAACCAGTCGGTCGACCAAATTCGGTAAATGTCCCAACCCAGATCGCGCAGGACGGCTTCGCGCAAGCGGTCCCGGTCCCGTACCGAGAGAGCGGAATGGTACGCTCTTCCATCGCATTCGACACCCAGGAGATAGCCGTACGGGTAGTCTGGGTGCCGCACGCCGAGATCGATGCGAAAGCCTGCCACACCGACCTGCGGGTCAACCTGAAGGCCCTGACGTCGCAACCGTTCCAGAACATATTCTTCAAACGGACTTTCGGGTTCGCGCCCGGTGTCGATCCCCGTCTCTATCTTCCCGGTCGCCGCATATTCCAGATAGTCGCGAAGGATCCGCACGCCTTCGCTGACACCAGGACCGACGGCGATGTCGTTGGCCTGCATTGATGAAAACACCTCCATGCGCTGCCGGGCCCGGCTGAACAGCACGTTCAGACGTCTTTCTCCACCGCTGTGCGTGATTGGTCCGAAGCGACGCATGACAGGTCCGCCGGCCTTTTCTCTGCCGTAGACCGTCGAAATGAAGATCACATCGCGCTCGTCACCTTGAACCGTTTCGAGGTTTCTGACGATGAACGGATACAGCGTATTCCGCCAGCGTCTGCGATAGCGCGCCACTGCGGGCCTCGCGGCGGTTTCGCGGTCGAGCATCTCGTTGATATGGTCGCGCTGCCGCTGATTCATAGCGACAATGGCAGTGTTTAGGTCCCGGTTGGCGGGGTCTTCCATGAACGTACAGGCCGCACTGACGACGCGTTCCGCCTCGATGCGGTTTAGCCCTCCCTTGGCAAGGCCATCGGCGACATGGTGAAAGCGAACGCCGCTGTCCTCCCGGTTCTCGTCCGGCCCGGGAAACACGATCAGTCTGTTGTCGTAGAATCGCGCATTGGAGAACTGGATCAGGCTGCTATGCCTCGAACGGTAGTGCCACTGCAGATATCTTGGCGGATGCCAAGCTGACAGAGACAGGTCCAGAATGGACTCGACCATCGGGGCCAGCATCTGTTCGTCATCATCCTCTTCCATGGGAGCCGCGGAACCGCCCTGAAAATAGGTCGATGGCGGCAGTTGCTTGGGATCGCCCACGATCACCGCCTGGCGACCACGCGCGATGGCCCCCAATGCGTCGCAGGGGAGCATCTGTGAAGCCTCGTCGATCACGACGACGTCAAAGAGGCCCGAATCGCGCGGCAGCAGTTCCGCAACTGTCGTGGGCGACATCATGAAACAGGGTTTCATCTGAAGCAGCGCCGTGCCCGCGCGACGAAGCAGGTTCCGCAAAGTGACGCTGCTTCTTTGCAGAGAAAGCTGATGTTGGATCAGCGCCTTCTCCGTGAACGCGCCCGGTCCGCCGAAGCTGACGCCATTGTCAACGGTTCGGGACGAGAGCTCGTAAGCGATGCGCGCACGCTCAAGGTCCTGCAGGCGCGCCTCCAGTTCCTTGAATGCATCGCGGTAACTGCCTAGCTGCCAACTGCTGAGCTCATTGAGTTCCGGGTGTCGACGGTAAACCCTCGCCGTGAGCGAACGATACAACGCCCATTCGTATGCCTCGCGCAGCTTTCTCGCCGACATGCCATGCTCGTCCAGAGCGGCTAGAACCGGTCCGGCATGGCTTGCTTGGACACCTTTACGCGCGCGCCGATAACTGCTCCACGACAACAGCGTATCCCGAGCATCCCAGGCTTCTCGGGCGCGCTCGCGCAGCGCTCCGAGTCCGGTGGTCTCGTGCTCGCCCCCATCCAGAAACACCGCCGTCTCGAGCTCCAGCGATTCCACACATTCCCGCCACGCCTTGGTTGCCGCGATAAACGCCTGCCTCACCGCAGAAGCGCGTTTCTCCACATCTGCGGACTGTGTCACGAATATCGCTACCTGTTTCCAAGACTCATGAGACAACCCGAGCGCGGACATGGTATCCGCCAGCATGCAGACCATGTTCAGCGTTTCTATATTCGGCGCCTCGGTCGGAAACACCAGGGCGATATTTCCGTCGCCTTCAGCGTCCTCCGTGAGTGATCGGCACTCTTCTACCAAAGCTGCCAGGTCGACCGCGTTGACGCACAGTTCATCGGCATCCAGTCCGGCGGCTTCAAGACCGTCCGCCACTACGTCCAACCGTGCAGCCCTCTCCCGAGCCTCCAAGGGCTCCGGTTCCTCGTCCGTCCTCCGCCAGTTCGAAGGCAAGGCTTCGGCAATCCGACGTATTTCGTCCAGGCACTGAATATTGCCATGCAGCAGGATCCGACGCGCCTCCGAGCGACCGTCTCCTTCTCCCGCCAGTCTCTGAAAGACTTCGGCGCTCCACTTGGCGACGAGTCTCGCCGGCGCCATATCGGAATCCGCACCCCGCCAGTCCGCGCCCAGACAGCGCTTGAACTCCTCATCCTCCGCCAGCCGCGCCGACATGTCGCGATACTCGATCAGCTCTCGAATGCCCTCGGCCGCTTCTGTCCTGGTGGCCTTGGACTGAACCAGCGAGATTTCCCGATAGAGCCGCATGGCTCGTCTCGCTTGCCTATCGAACAACAATGGACCTCTCGAAGCGTTCAAGGATCGCGTGGCTTGCTGCAACTCTTCCTTGGCTGGTAACGACATAAAGTCGAAACGCTCCACGAGTTTGTCCCGTATTTGCTTCACTTTGCGGCATTCGTTATTCGCCCGTTCAAGTATTCGCCCGGCGTCGTGTGTCATCAGTGCGTCCGTACGGGACGACAAGAGACCGGTGTCAGCTTCTTGCAACAGCTCGATGCACTGCTCCATCGTCAGGCAGATTTCCGGAGTAGTTGCCGCAAAGCCGAAGCAGCTCGCCAGCCTTCCCAGAATTGCGTCGATACGGTCACGCCTTTCCGCCATCTCACGTAATGACCGCGCTTCCGATCTCGCTTCTCTTGCAGATTGAGTTGAAATCCCGAGCGAGACGGCGGCTCTCTCCAGTTCGTGCAAGTCTTCGGCATCCGGCAGTTCGTCGGCGCCGATCCCGTATCTGTCGTTCATTTCGTCGCCGATATTCCGGATACGAAGCGCGCGGGCCGCCGCTCGGCGCATACCATCACGAGTCTCCTGTCGACCGAGCGAACCAAATTCGCAGTGCCCCAGAGCGTCTGGCACCTGCTGAACCGCCTGAGCTCCAAGGTGAACGAAGCCCACCTCCCGGATCGTGATGTCCTTTCCGTCCAAACCGCTCTCGGACAGCAAGTCTTGCAGATCGGCCAGTCTCTGCTCCCATACAGCGAGCAGTTGAACAGATGCCCCGACCTCAACAGGAGAGAGATCGACTCTCTCCGCGCCACGCCATGGCAATCGGCCGCCGCTCTCGACAAGCTCCCTGAACTCGCCTTCGGCATGCTCCAGGCGAACGATACAATCGTGCGCCGTATCCACTTCCTCCAGCGTAACGTCTTCTACACTCGCCAGCTGCGCTGCCGAAACCGCCGCTGGCAATCCAGCATCCGAACTCTTTCGCTCGATCGTGTTCCAGAGCACGTCATGGACGGTTTCGTCGATCTTTCCGACCTTCGTGCCCATAATGCGCGCATAGGTTCGCAGGCCGTCTCTCTGTCTCGTCCAGGCCTGTCTTTGCTGTTTGTACTGCAATGGATCGAAGTCCGGACGCGGCATTGAGACTCTCTCTTCAAGAGACCGCCTGACCGCGCTCGCCTTCAATCCCTGTGCGTGCAAATTGAAACAGAATGGACCGAGCCCCGCTTTCTCCAGCCGGTCCTCGACCACTTCGAGCGCCGTAAGCTTCTCGGCAACGAACAACACCCTCTTGCGGGCCATGATCGCGGCCGCAATCATGTTCGCGATCGTCTGAGACTTGCCGGTGCCCGGTGGACCGAAGATCGTGAGGTTCTTGCCGGACAACACATCCGCTATGGCGCTGTGCTGGGACGAATCCGCGTCATAGATGAGGACCGGCACCTCCGCGGCCCATTCGTCCGCATCGATCTCTCTGTTTTCCGCATACGGAATATCGGAAACTCCCGACTGCGCCATCAACGTCCGGATGTTACCGTGCGCTACCAGATCATGGCCTTCGGACCAGCCGTTCCGATCCAGATCCTGGTAGATCGCCAGCTTCGAGTAGGTGAACAAGTCGATTGTCAGGAAGCGCCGAATCCGCCAACGGCCGCGATGCGCGCAGATCTCGTCGTTTATCTTCTCGAAATAGCTCTGCGGAGAATCGTCCGTGTCGAATGCCGGAAGCTGCAAACCGAAATTCTGCTGAAGAAATACCTTCAGGGTGACATTTGCAGTCGCTGCTTCTCCCGTGCCCTGAAACTTGTATACATATCGCCCGCGCACCAATTGACGGTCGAGTTCCCCCGGGACCAGAACAAGCGGTGCCAGATGGGCTTGATCGGAATCATCGCTGTCGAACCATTCCAGAAAGCCGAAGGCGGCGAAGAGTGTCGCTACACCCGTCTGTCGGATACTGGAGTGTGCGCGATCCCGCAGACGAGCCAGACTGGCGGAAAGGATCTCGTCCGAAAGCAGCGTCTGCAACGCGCTGTCGCGATGGCGCTCGGCAGCACTGTCCCCGCTCGACGCCGACAACTCATATTCGGGATCGATTCCGTGCCGCCGGCAGAGTTCTTCGGGGTCCAGGCCCCGCTCTGGTTTCCATTCGCCCATCCCCAGACGAAGCCGGACAAGATCGCGTGCTTCCCTTTCGACTTTTTCCGGGCCTGCTGTTCTCTCAGGGTGCCTCGCTACCTGTTCGATCGCCACCTTGTACGTCTCACTATTTTGCTTGTGATGTTCCAACGCTTGGAGAAATTCGTCGCTGTCCTCGTCATCGGGTTGGTCCCGCGGCACGGGCAGGGGCAGGAAGGAAAACTCGGCGCCGACTTCCAGCCGTTCGAAAACCATGTCCGGAAGCTCGTCGATAACGCGGATCTGAACTTGACCACGAGAGCCATGGGGACAGTGGAGCAGGTGATTGCGCCGCGTCATCCCAAGCAGCTGCTTTCTGAAGTCCTCAATCTGCGAAGCGATATGCTCGGCATGTGGGTCGATCACCTGCCCATCGCTAGTCGAGTTCGTGCGACGATCCTTGCCGTCATTAGGCCCCTGTTTTTCGACTGCTTCCATCATCCCCCCTGATCGGCCATTGCGCACTAGTCCTACCGAGTACACATTACTTGGCGTGGCAATGTGCTACTCACTGGTTCTCAGTGCATGCCTCTGGCCGTCCCGAAACCCGACTTCACGGCCGATTTCGTGGCCCAGCGCGGCGCTGGTCAGCCGGGTCTGGCCGTGCCACATGATCTGATGCCCGGGCTCGGGATCGTGCGTTCGGTCCCGGTATCCGCCGAGATGCGCGACCAGGCGAACCGCGTCGCCGAGCTGTTTCGGCGGCTCCAGGCGGTAGCGGTTCGCATAGTCGCGCAGGAAGCCGAGTTCCCCGTCGGTGAACATCAGCTGCGGCTCGCAGTCCGGGACCTGGCGCCCGAGCAGGGTCATGACCATGATGCGCCACGCGATGACGGCGTTGATCGCGATCGCGCGCTGCAGCCGGTCGGCGGTGCGAAACAGCAGGAACTCCACGCGGCAGCCGGATTTCAGGACCCGGAAGAAATCCTCGATACGCCATCTCTGAAGATAGAAGCCGACGATGTCGGCGGCCTCTTGCGCGGTCTTGACCGTGACCGTGGTCAGCAGGAACCACTGCACGGGGTCCTCGCCGTCGGGCGGCGCGATTTCGCGGACGTGAACCCCGTGCACGCTGACCGGCTCCGCGCCGGGGACGGCGTCCGTCGCCGGCAGCGTGACGCGGCAAAACCGCAGTTCGCAGCCTGCCAGGCGCTTCTGCCGCGCGGGGCGGGCCTTCGTCCGGGAGGATTTCGCACGCTCCGTCAGCCCTTCGATCTCGACGTCGACCATGGCGTCGGGCGCGCCGCCACCCATCGTCGCGAACAGCATTCCCTTTCCGAGTACCCTGTCATGCCTGGCGCGCACCAGCAGCTCGACGCGCGGACGTCGGCGCTGCGCGTCGAACAGCTCGAAGCAGTCCGCTTCTCGATCACCCACGCTGATGATCCGGGTCTTGCCGCCGATCTCGCGCGCAGCGTCGGCGGTGCCGTTGAAGGCTTCGAGCCACCGCTGCGTCGCCCGCCGCTTCTGCTTCGAGACCGTCGCCTGCACCGGGTCGAACCCCGTCTCGAGCACGCCCAGCGGCAGGCCGGTTTCCGTCACCGCCAGCGTCGCGTGCATGTGCAGCCCCAGGCTCGACGCGCCGGTCTGGTTCTTCCCGATCAGCTGCAGGTCGTCGCGGCCGGGACGGCGGGAGAAGTTCAGGTCCGTGCCGTCCTGGATCGCCAGGACCGTCTTCTGGCCACGCATCCGCCGGATGCTGCGCTCCCGGTGCGGTGCGAGGATGTTCGCCACCGTGACCTCCGACTCCGCGGGCGCCTCGATCATCCGGTAGAAGCCGGCAATCTCGTTACCGCCGCTGTCGCTGGAGGCGTTGATCTTCTGGCCGGGATACGCCGCCAGAAGGCCGGCGCTCTTGACGAGCCGTGCCGAAAGTCGCTTGTCGCCCAAAGGGGCCCCTCCGAACTCGTTCTCCGCCCAGTCCTGCGCGTTCAGCCCCTCGCCCGGTTCCAGCGAGGGCGCATGGTCGACGGGCCGAACCCCCAGCTTCCTGCGCCACGAGCGTTCCAGCGCGCGCATGAACACCGTCTTCACGGTCTTCGCCCGCCGCTTCTCCCGGTCCTGCCGGCCCCGGCCTCCGGTCCTGCCCACGCACAGGAAGCCGGCCGCGCGCAGACAGGTTCCGTCATAGCCCTCGTCGGCGAAACTCTCAACGAGAGACGGGCGAAAGCCGTAGCGTTCCTCGAAGTCGCCCGGCAAGCGGCGCAGGATGCGCCCGAGCACATGGCTGTCAAGGTGCGGACAACGCACGGACGGGGGGACCAGGAAGCGGCTCAGACACACGACGCGCTCGAGATCCGACCTGCGCCCCTCGTCGTCCCACCCGATCCAGCGGTCCCGCGACGCGACCCGCAGCGCGGCGGCGGAAAGGCCCGCCGCCCCGAGCCAGCCGTGCGCCGAGCCGACATGTTCGGCATCCTGGCACTGACCGTCGAGCAACTGCAGCGTCTCCCGCTCTGAACTTCCCGTCTGCAAACTGATCCAGGCCGCTTCCCCCACAAGCAGCGGTCACGCTCGCCCGGATTCTGCCGAATCGGGCCACATCCGCCAGATCAGGCCCTGGATGCGCGGTCCGGGATGAAAAATCTACGCCAACCACCTCCATGAAGACCGGTCAGCGCTTCTCCCACCAATCCGAACTCGCAGTTTTGCAAGAGACTCAACCAGACAAACCACACCAAAATCAGTGACTTGACTTGAATGTCAGGTGGAAATCAGTGGGAAAATTCTTGGTCTGGGGCCTCGCTCAAGGAGTCTGGAAATGACGCGCCGTCGCCTGCGACACGTCCTCTACCTCGCGGTGTGTACTATCGTCACGATTCTGTGGATCCGCTTCGGCGTGTTCGAGGCGATCGAGGTTCCCTACGTAGGGTTCTGACCGCGTTTCCCGCCCGGGCGCGAAGCGCTCGGCGCTATTATTTCTGGGTCAGATTACCGGGGGGGCGAGGAGGTGTTCATAGACGGCCATCGAGCACATCGTCCACATGGCGCTTTCCGGATCGACCGCTCCGCTGGTTCGGATGTCCACGGGAGCCCGGACAGTCTCCGCGACAGTCTCGCGGAGGCCGCCGACATAATTCGGTGCCATCGCCAGTGGGCCGCCGACCAGTACCATCTCGGGCGGCAGAAAGTTCATGTACTGCGCCACGACACGCCCGAGCTCGCGTCCCGCGCGCTTCATGATTGCCGCGACCTGCCGGTCACCGGCCCGGTCCCGGCCAATCGCCTCCGCAAGCGCGCGATCGAGCTGCCACGGCGGATCCCGGGCAATGCCCTCGCCGTGGATAGCGTGGAGGATGGCCGCGCCGGCCGCGACCTCGTCGAGGGTCATGGAAACGCCGCCCTCTCCGGTGACCGTCAACTTGCCGATGCCACCGGTGCCGACATTGCCACCCCCGGCAGGGTTTCCGTCCACCAGTACTGCCGCCCCAATCCCGATTCCGCAAAGCAGCGCGAGCACGTTGCCACGGTTGCGTGCCTCACCGAACAGGCTCTCGGCCCTGGCGATGGTCTCGGTCAGCATGCCCACCTTCATCGGCAGGTTGAGAAGGTCGGCGAACCGTGCCCGGATCGGAAAGGAGCTCCACCCGAGATAGGGCGCTTGCAGGATATCTCCGGTGGTGGGATGTACGGTACCCGCAATCATCAGGAAGCCGCCAAGCAGGCGGCTGCGGTCCCGCAGATGCGCGCCGATCAGCCGCCGGGCTTCCTTTGCGAGTTCGCGCACGACCCGGTCCGCATCCTGGACAGGTTCCAGGTGCAATTCGCTGCTCGCGATCGGATTTCGTCCGATATCGGACAGGATGACGATCTGAACCGTATGCGCGACACCGATCACCAGCACCTGTCCGCCCGACGGATCGATGACCAGCGGACGAGGCTGCGGGCCGCGCCTTGCGGGACCCTCGCCGGGGACCGCCATGGTCTCCTTCACGAGACCGGCGTCGATAAGCAAGCCCGCCTGGCGCGACGTGGTGCCTTCGGTGAGGCCGAGCCGGGAGGCGATCTCCTTCCGGGTTACGGGCTCCGACAGGAGGATTTCCCGAAGGACCGCGTTTTGGTTGTCATAACCTTGCGGTGTTCTTGCCATCTCATTCCTTGCCGCGACAACGGCATCCTTCGAATTCCTGTTCGAGCCAGTGGATGAACGCCGCGACCTCGGGCCTGCCGTACGCTGAGCGGTGAACCAGCGCCCAGTATCCATCGTCCACTTTCAGGCTCTCGTCGACGGGGCGTACGAGGCGGCCCGAGGCCAGATGGGCGCAGGCCACGGTCGTGTTGGTAAGAATCACGCCCTTGCCCTCGCGGGTAGCTTCGAGAAGCAGCCGTGAGGTGAGGGCCGGGCCGTCGGTAACATCGGCGCCAGACAGGCCGACCTCCTCGAGAAAGGTAGGCCAGTCGGGCCAGTTCCAGTTGCTCTGGGTGAGTTCGCGGTGGAGCAATATCGCGCCGGCGAGGCCGGGGCCCAGGCTGACATTCGGGCTGCAGACTGGGAATATCTCCTCCCTGTCGCTCAGACGTCGGGCGACGGTTTTCGAATCCTCCTCGTAGGTGCCCCACTCGATGACCACCTCGCCGCCGCCCGAGGGACCCACGCGCTCACGGCTGTCGACAAGAATGATATCCGTCTGCGGCCTCAGCGCCTTGAACCTGTCGAGCCGAGGCACCAGCCAGGCGGAGGCGAAGACCGGGGGCACCACGATGCGCAAGCGCTCGCCGCGCACCGGCGCGCGGATCCGGTCGACGGACTCCGCGATCTGCATGAATGCGTCCGCCAGCCCGTGCTGCAGCTCCTTGCCATCTTCCGTGAGACGTACGCCGCGTCCGGCACGGGTCACCAGCGCTATGCCGAGACTCTCTTCCAGGCTTTTGATCTGACGGCTCACGGCGCCGATCGTGACCGAGAGTTCGCTCGCGGCGGCCGACACCGAGCCGAGGCGCGCGACGGTGTGGAAGGTGCGCAAAGCGTTGAGCGAGGGCAGCTGCATCGACGTTCTCTCCTGAAACTTGATATTTTGTAAAGTATTTGTGATCAAAAAGTCAACTGTTGATCGTTCCTCCGCAGATATTTGAGAATTAATCAACTATCAGAACTTTTTCTTCGGCTCTTGGGCAAAAAACACAGCAAAATCGCTTGTTCTCGAATCGTCTATCGGATATTAGCCGCAAATGCAGTCTGAGAGTAGCACGATGGCGGTGCAGACGACAGACGGGTTCAGGGTCTTGAAGGCAGGACTATGAAACTGCTCAGTCAGTGTCCGGAACGGATGATCGGAACGGCGCGCGCCGTTCTGACCGATTCGGCTCGGCCGCAAGCCACCCCCCCCCCCCCCCCCCCCCCACTTGCCGCAAGGGGAGGGGAACCGCCCTCAACATTCTCAGCCGGCGGTAGATGGCAGCAGTTCCATCGGGGCGCTACCCCGTGGCCGGTCGCGTGCCGTCCCGCGCGGGAGCGGGTTACCGCACCGCGTGCGTGCCCGGACGGCGACTGAATCCGCCATGGGCGTGGGCGTGTTTCGTGCGTTCCTGCGAGACCGGCGCGGTTCGGTCTCGGTCGAGACTACGGTCCCGATATCGCTCCTGGCGATCACCCTCGCCGGGAGTGTGCAAATCGTCCATTCCGCCCATGTCTCGCACCGGATGGCCCGGGCGGCGCACGCCGCGGCCCGGGCGCTCTCGCTTTCGCCGGCCGCGGACGACGCCACTCAGGCGATTCGGGCCTGCGAGCCGGTTCGGGACGAGCTCGGCCCTGACAAGGATTTCGACTGCAAGGCCGGGCCTGCCTTCTCTATCCGCAACCTGCTGCCCGCGACGCAGCCGCGGGGCCCGGTTTCGGATGCAGTGGATCCGGACGGCCAGCTGGTCGCGGTCCGGGTCGCGTGGACCACGGGACCGTGGAACCCGGGCGAGATCCTGACCGACGATGACGATTGAGGAAGACACGCGCCGCGGCGCCATCGGCATCGCGCGCCTCGAACCGGCGAAGGTAAGGGTGAGGCGTGCCGGTGCGTCTTCACGACCCCTTTCGTGCGACCGCGCATCCGCGATGGCCGGGTTCCGCGCGCTGGCGGCTTCCAGGCTCCCGCCCCGAACCGGGAACGCGAAGGTCCCGGCAACGGCTTCGGAATTCCTCCCGGGCACGGATCCCCTCCATCGTGAACGACGGAGGAAGGTGGTGCCCGGGACCGTACCAACCGACGAAGGAGGTCCCGTGGACAAAGAAGCACAACGAATTTCTTCCGCAACAACCGTGCTGGATGGACCTCCAGCGAACCATCCAACTCGAAAGAGGGGAACTTCTACAATGCAGACCAAACAGATTTCGCGGCGTCTCCGCCGTTTCCTGAAGGCCGACGAGGCTGTCTCCGCGCTCGAATACGCCGTGCTCGTGGGGGTCGTTGTAATTGGGGTCGGGGGAGCGATCACGGCGTTTTCCGACAATATCGAGGCCGCGATCGCGGAAATCGGGACGAATGTGGACGGGGCCACAAATAACGTCGGCAAGGGTGAAGTAGTAGCCACCCCCTAACCCACGGCTCTGATCACGTCAGCCACCGCCTTTTCGGGCGGTGGCTGACATAACCTGTGTCATGAACAGTGACCGCTGGATCCGAGGGAATCGACCCTTGGTTCTCTGGTTGTCTGAACAATTCGTCCGCTTTCCGCCTTGCTCAATCCAGATGCACAGATTCGCTCATTCATCGAAGGCTCACGCATGCTCGTCACCCACGACCGCCGAAACCGGCGCTTTCCCGGCGAGGAGCGATGGCACTCCGGGGGCGCTGGCGTCTGCTCCTCGTGGCTGCCGACAGATCCCTGCTCCGTTAAGAGCAACCTGAGATGAACCTCGCCACCCCTTCAGCCGACGCCCGCCTTCCGGCGGAAGCCCCGTCCGAGCCCAAGCCGTCGGCCTACCCGGATCTTGAAAGCGTCCTGATGGAGGGTCTTGGAGACGCCGTGACGGCGTCCTCCGAGGATGGCGGATGGACCGATCTTCCCGATCTGCCGCCGCCGGTCTCCGGGAACCCTGGTCCGACGTTCGAGGAGACGATCGCGGAACTCCAATCCTTCCTGGCGGACGATCCGCCGGATACGGCCTCCGGTTCCGCGAGCGATCCAATCACGCCCGACGTCTCTGAAGAAGCCGACCTGCCGAACGCCGATTTGTCGCAGGCGGCCGAACTCCCGGACCCCGATCCGGTCGCGCGGATCGGTTTCGATCTGGAAGACGCGCTTCTGACAGGACCGGCGACCGAACCGGAAACACCGCCGGAACGCTTGGACGACCTGGTCATTTCCGACGATTTCACCCCGCCGGACCTGGCTTCCGATACGGCTTTCGAGTCGCCCGAACCGGGTCCGGATCCCCTGTTCGATTTCGAGTCGGCCCTCATCGAAGGCTTGCCCGACGGCGCCTCCGCGTTTTTCGATGACGGGGATGCGCCGGAACTCTCCGGGACGGTTTCGTCCGCACCCGAGACGCCCTTCGACGCGATCAAACCGGGCGTTGCCGCACTCCCCGATGTCCCCGAGTTTCCGAGCGAACTGCTCGACAGTCTCTCTGAAGGCCCGGGGACCTCCTCCGGCGACCCCGAACCGCCCGGGTTGCCCGCCGCGCCGGTGCCCGCAGACGCGTCTGTCGAATCCGTCCCCTCTCGCTCTCCGGACCTCCAGGACGACCTGCCCGATTCGGAGATCAACACGGCCGCCGGCGACGGGCTCCACGACGATGCGGATCACAGGCCCGCCGCCGCGCTCGCCTTCGCGGCGGACCCGGAGACCGAGAGTGCGCTTCGCGAAGGGCTGCTGCCTTACAGGGGCACCTCGCCCGACCGCGATGATCCCCAGGTCTGGTCCGGCGGCCTCCGCGCAGCCGTCGCCGCGCTCGAGGATGGCCATACCTCGGACCTGTTGATCGTCGACCTCGACGGGATTCCCTACCCGGCAGGCGCGATCCACGAGCTGGCCGAGGTGTGCGAGGTGGGAACCGTGGTGATCGTGCTCGGATCGGACGGCAGCGCCCGGGCCTGCCGCGAGATCCTGCTCGCCGGGGTGAGCGACTACCTGGTGAAGCCGGTCACGGCGGCCGCGATACGCGAGGCGGCCCTGCGCGCCACCGGGAACGGAGCGGCCTCGCCGGCGCGGGGCTGCGTCGCCGGGTTCGTGGGAACCGGCGGCAGCGGGACCACCACGATCGCCGCCGCCGCCGCTCTGCATGCGGCCGAGCAGGGACGCTACGTCTCGATCCTGGATCTCAGCCGCACCGCATCGGCGATGGCGCTGCTGCTCGACGTGGAACCCGCGCCGGGTCTCGACCAGCTGTTCGAGGCGGCGGGACGGTCGCCGCCCGATCCCAAGCTGCTCGACGGGGTGCGCACCGAGCGCTCGGAGCGGATTTCCATCTATGCCTACCGGCTCGGCCCGTCCCTGCCGCCGGTCCCGCCGATGCCGGCGCTCGACTGGCTGCTCGGCCAGCTGCGGCGCCGCTCCCAGCTGGTGCTGGTCGACGGGCTGGACGACCCGGGGACCTGTTTCGACGTGCTGGGCGAGGTCGACCTTCGCGTGGCGGTCGCGGAGCCCACCGCGACCGGGTGCGGCCGGGCGGCGCGCATGCTGGACCTGCTCGGCCGGACCGGACCGAAGTTGTTCGTGCAGAACCATACGCGGAAGTTCAATCCCAGGGCGGGCACCAGGCTGCTGTCGCAGGCGAGCGTGGAGACCGCGCCCGACGTGGTGGTGCCGTTCGATGCCTCGCTGCCCGGGCTGGCGAGCAGCGGCTGGCCACAAGGGCGCCTGCCGCGTGGTCTGCGCAAGCCGATCGCAACCCTCGTCGACCGGACACCCGCCTTCGCCGAACCGCCGGCAGCACTCGCCGGGAGCGCCTGAGCATGCCTGCGAAAGCCTTCGGGCGGCGCGCCCGTCCCGCTGCCGGACCCTCCGCCCTAGCCAACCGCAGGGAGGCCGCCGCTCCTCAATTGCCGGCGGTGCAGGCGCAGCCCGCGGCCATGCCGATTCCCTCGGCGGACGGGTTCGTTTCCGAGATCGTGGCGAGAGTCCACCCCATCGTCGTCAAGTCGCTCGACATGGCGAAGATTTCGGGGCTCACCAACGAGCAACTCGCGACCCAGCTTCTCGCCTTCCTCGGCACCGAGGAGGCGGCAGTGCCGGACCTCGGCCCGCTCGACCGGCAGCGTGTCGTTACCGAGCTGGTCAACGACATCAAGGGGCTGGGGCCGATCGAGCCGTTGCTGAACGACCCGCTTGTCTCGGACATCCTGATCAATGGCACGCAGTCGACCTATGTCGAGCGCGGCGGGCGCCTGGAACGGGTCGATATCGGGTTCCGCGACCGCCAGCACCTGCTTCACATCGCGCAGCGGATCGCGGGCCGCATCGGACGCCGGATCGACGAATCGAGCCCGATGGTGGATGCCCGCCTCGAGGACGGCTCGCGCGTAAACATCATCATCCCGCCGCTCGCGCTCGACGGCGCCGCGATCTCGATCCGGCGCTTTGTCATGCGCGGTGCCAGCCTCGACCAGATGGCCCAGGGACGGGTGATGTCGCCCGCGATGGCGGAACTGTTCCGCATCGGGGTCAAGGCGCGGCTCAACATCCTGATCAGCGGTGGCACCGGCGCCGGCAAGACAACGTTCATGAACGCGCTGTCGAAGGAGATCGACCACAGCGAGCGGCTGATCACCATCGAGGACGCAGCCGAGCTGCAGCTCCAGCAGCCGCATGTGATCCGACTCGAAACGAGGACGATGAGCGCGGAAGGCACCGGCCAGGTGACCATGCGCGACCTGCTGGTGAACACGCTCCGGATGCGCCCGGACAGGATCATCGTGGGCGAGGTGCGCGGCGGCGAGGCGCGGGAAATGCTCCAGGCAATGAATACCGGCCATCCTGGATCGATGTGCACCCTGCACGCGAACAATCCACGCGAAGCGCTGACCCGGCTCGAGAACATGCTGATGATGGCGGGCGGCGAGATGCCGCTTGCAGCGCTCAGGCGCCAGATCGCCTCCAGCGTCGACATGGTTGTCCAGCTTGCGCGCCTGCGCTCGGGCCAGCGCTGCGTGACCAGCGCTACCAACGTGGTCGGCATCGAGAACGACATCGTGACTACGGAAGAGATCTGGCGCCGGCAACCGGGCGAGGGCGAGCATGTCTTCGAGACCTCGGGCCGGCTGCCGGCGTGGGTGGGGGCGGTCGATGCGATCAACCTGCGCGAGCCGCTGCAGGCCGCGCTGCAGGCCGATCCGCGCATCGGGGAGGCGGACGGATGAGCGTCATGGTCGTTGCCATCGCCGCGGGCGGGGGGGTCTCGCTTCTCGGTATCGCGGCGTTCCTGCTGCTGGGCCGGGGCGGCGGGGCGCTGGAAAAGCGTCTCGGGCGGGTCGCGGCGCCGCTCGCCGAGCAGTCCGCCGGCGACGGGGACGGGCTGGATACCGACATTTTCCGTGCCTCCGAAGACGGCGCGCGGCCCGGCCGGTTCCGGCGGGCGGTCGCGGCCCGCTACCCGCTTCTGAACCTGGCGCGCGCGCTGCCGCGTTCCATTGCCGCAGGCGGGCTAGCGGCGGCGGCGCTCTGGGGCGCGATGTGGGTGCTGCGGATTCCGACCGGCTCGTGGACGGCGATTATTCTCGCGCTCGGCGGCGTGGGCGGAGCGTGGTACGCGCTGTCGTCGATGCAGGCGCGCCGGGCGGGCGAGTTCACCCGCCAGTTCCCCGAGATCGTCGACCAGATCGTGCGGCTGTCGGGCGCCGGCGTTCCGCCGCTCGAGGCGATCGCAGTGGTGACCGAGGACGCGAACGACCCGGTGAAACCGGTGCTGCGCAATGTCTGCGACGGGCTGGCCGGGGGACTCGATGCCGATACCGCGCTGGTGACCGTGGCCAGGCGCGTTCGCCTCGCGGAGTTCACCATGTTCACCTCGGTCATCGGCCTGCAGCGACGCGCTGGCGGCGGCGTGTCGGCGGCGTTCTCGAACCTTTCCGCCGCCCTGCGCCAGCGGCGCAGCACCGCGATGAAGGCGCATGCCTCGACGGCCCAGACCCGCCTGACGCTGTTTGTGCTGGCCGTGATGCCGATCGTGGTGCTGGTCGGGCAGAGCTTCATCTCGCCCGACTCCGTGACACTGCTGTTCGACACCGACGGAGGCAACCTGCTGCTGCAGCTGGGGGTCGGGTTGATCGTCGCGGGGCTGCTCGCCGCGCGCGGCATGGCCGCCACCATGGAGAAATAGCAAGCGATGGCGATGACCGGATCCCTGCTGCCGGCCGCGGTGCTCGCCGCCGGCATCATCTTCGTTCTGCTGCTGGCGCCGATCGTGTTTCGCGAGACCCAGCGGACGCGGGCGATCGACCGGCGGCTTGCACCGCTGCGCAACCAGGCGATGTCGGGCGTTCCGGTGCCGCATGTTTCCTCCGGCTCCGACGAAGGGGGAGGGATGAAGACGATCGGCCGGAGCCTCGTTCGCATCGCCTCGGTCCTGATCCCGATCGGCGCCTCGGAGCGCGAGAAGCTTTCCGGTATGCTGCGCGCGGGTGGCTTCGCGCGCGCGGACGCCCTGTCGGGATTCCTGTCAGTCAAGTTCGCGGCCGCGGCCGGGCTCGCCGCCGCGGCCGGGCTGCTGGCGTCCCTCTCGGCCATGGTGAGCGAGCACGGCTTTCTGATTGTGATTGCCGCGCTCGCGGGTTTCGTGATCGGGGGGGTGCTTCCGGAATACGTGCTCCGCGCCATCGTCGCGCGGCGCAAGCGCGGCATGACGTCGGCCCTCCCCGATGCCCTCGACATGATGGTGATGTGCCTCGAGGCGGGGCTCACCGCAGAGCGCGGGATGCTGACGGTGGCGGAGACGCTGCAACCGATCGACCCGGGTCTTGCCGGAGAATTCCGCCAGATCGAGGGGGAGCTGCGACTCGGCTCCGACAAGCGGGCGGTGCTCACCGAATACTACCGGCGCACCGAGATCGACGGGCTGCGCGATTTCGCGATGGCGCTCATCCAGGGCGAGCGCTACGGCACCCCCCTGTCGCAGTCGATGAAGAGCATCGCGGCCGACCAGCGGCTGCAGAAGGCGACGCGCATCCAGACCCAGGCCGAACGCCTTCCGGTCCTGATGACGCTGCCCATGTTGCTGCTGGTGGTGCCCGGGACCATGCTCCTGGTCGCCGGCCCCGCGGTCATGTCCGCGATGACGAGTCTCGGAAACCTCGGAAACCTGGGTGGTTAGCAGCATGCCGGACCGGCACCGTCCGAAGCCCTTTCGCATGTTCGCGGTCCTCTGGATCGCGGCATTCCCTGCATTCGGCCTTGCCGCCGGCGCGGAGGAGCCGATCTCCCCGATCCCCGACAAGGTGGACGTCGATCCTGCAAAGGCGAAGCTTGGCCGCGCGCTGTTCCACGACCCCATCCTGTCGAAGGACAACACGGTCTCGTGCGCGAGTTGCCACGATCTGGCCAGCGGCGGCGACGACGGCCGCAAGGTCTCGCTCGGGGTCGACGACAAGCCGGGCAGGGTCAATTCGCCCACCGTGTTCAACTCGGGCATGAACTTCAAGCAGTTCTGGGACGGGCGGGCGCCGACGCTGCGACACCAGATCGACGGTCCCGTGCAGGCCGCCTTCGAGATGGGAAGCTTGTGGCCTGACGTCATCGCGAAGCTGTACCGGAGCAAGAACTATCCCGGGCTGTTCGAGACGGTCTATCCCGACGGGATCAGCCGCAGGAACGTCAAGGACGCGATCGCCGAGTTCGTGAAATCGCTGAACACCCCCGACAGCCGCTTCGACAAGTGGCTGAAGGGAGACGAGAGCGCGCTCAACGCACAGGAAAAGCGCGGCTATGAGATGTTCAAGGAGTATGGCTGCGTCTCCTGCCACCAGGGCGCGAACGTGGGCGGCAACATGTTCCAGGTGTTCGGCGTGCTGAACGACTATTTCAAGAAGCGGGGCGAGATCACCGACGCCGATCTCGGCCGCTACAACATCACCGGGAACGAGGAAGACCGTCACGCCTTCAAGGTTCCCAGTCTGCGCATGGCGGCCATGACCGCACCCTACCTGCATGACGGAAACGCGGCGACGTTGCGCGACGCCGTCGATGCGATGTTCGAGTTCCAGCTGGGGCGGGAAGCGCCCGACCGGGACAAGGACGATATCGTGGCGTTCATCAAGACGCTGGTAGGCGAACACGAGGAGCTATCCAAATGAGATCTGGCGCCGTCATCCTCGGCATCTGCGTCTCCGCGGTCCTGCTGGCCGCGGTGGGCGCGCTTTACCTCCTTGCCAAGAACAATGGCGGCGAGCAGTACCGGCGGTCGATCGACACGGTCCGCCAGATCCAGCTCCTGTCGTCCGACTGGAGCATGGAACTCACCCGGGTCAAGTCGAACCCGCTGGCGGATTTCGATTCGCTCGTCGCCTTCATCCCGCGCATGGCGCGGCTCAGGGAAACGCTGTCGGACACGGCACAGCGTATCCCCGATCTGCCCGACCGGCTCGCCAGCGACATCCAGGCCTATCTGAGCGCCATCGCCGCGCGCGAGGAGCGCATCGAGCGCTTCAAGACGGGTTACGCGGTGGTTCGCAACTCGAACCGCTATCTGCCGATCGCCGCGGCCAATGTGCTGCGGCAGGCCCAGGCGTCGAACGCCGAAGCGGTGTCGCGCGGCGTCACCAACCTGATCCGGGACGTGAACCTCTATCTCGCCACGCCGACGGACACCTCGCAGGCCCGCCTGACCGAGGAGATCGGGAAGCTCCGCGACTCCAGCGTCGCCCAGGCGCCGGCGCTCGCCAACGCGCTGGCGAACCTGCTCTCCCATGCCGAGGTCCTGGTCGCCAAGCAGGCGCCGACCGAGCAGCTGTTCGCCCGGGCCACGTCCGCCGACATCTCCGATCTGACGAACCAGCTCAGCACCAAGCTGGAGTTCGAGCTCGGCAAGCAGGAGCTGCTCGCCTCCTATTACGACCGGGGCATGCTGGCGGTATTCGGCGTGCTGATCCTGTTCTGGATCATGCTCGCCCTGCAGCAGCGGATCCGTGGCGGCGTGGCGCTCGCCCGGGCCGCCGCCGTCCCCGCAGTCGAGGCAGCCCGGGATGCGGCGCTGCCCGCCGAGGCGGCGGCTGCCGAAGGGGGGCCGGGTCTGGCCATTCCCGCGGCCGCCCCCGCGCCGCTCGCCGCGGCTGCTCCGCACGACCCGGTTCCGGCGCGGCGCGACGACGAAGGCGCGGAGGCCGCACTCACGAACGGCTTCGTGGTCACCTCTCTCTCCGGCATCCTCGCTGTCTCGGCGGAAGAGATTTCGGACCGGATGGACTATCTGCGGCGCACCCAGCAGCGCATCCGCGACACGCTCGGCGAGGAGGACGGGCAGGGTGCAGACGCGACCGGCATCATCGAGGAGGAGGTCGAGACGATCTCCGCCATCGCGCTCAACGTGCGCCAGAGAATGAACGGCATCGCGGATCTCGCGCGGCGCCTCGACTCCTTCTCGGGCACGCTCACCAACCATGTCGACCGCAGCATGATCGACCTCAACGCCTGCGTGGAGACCGCGATCGCGGCGAAAAAGGACGGGGAGGACATCGCCATCGTCCGCGATCTCGGCCAGGTACCGGAGATCTTCGCATCGCGGACCGAGTTCGAGACCCTTCTGGGCGAACTGATCGAGAACTCGGTGATCGCCGTCCGGGACCTCAACGGGCGCAAGGGCATCGTCAAGATCGACACGGCGAGGAAGGACGACGAGATCCTGATCACCGTGATCGACAACGGCACCGGTATCGCGCGCGACCAGCGGGCCAACGTCTTCAAGCCGTTCTACACCACGCGCGATGGCGCCATGGGGATCGGCCTCGCGCTCGCCGGGCACCTGGTCAGGAAATACCAGGGCGTCATCAAGATCAACTCCCTGCCGGGGCAGGGAACGGTGGCGCGGATCACGCTGCCGGCCGGTATCGCGGCCCCGTGAGCGCCCGGACGCCGGCGAGGCATGACGGGAGCGCGCGATCGTGAACCGCAGCGGCGACAACGCCGCCGGAGGTGCCGTCGACCGACGGTACCGCCCGCTCGCGCGACCACCGGCAAGTCCCCGTGCGGTCGGGGGCGCGGTCGCTCCGTGAACGGATGGCGGAACAGCGACGGAAGGGCGGAACGGTTCGATGGACGGTACAGCTTTCTGGATAGCCGGGTTGAGCGATTGGGCCGCCTGCGCCCTGTTCGCCGCCGGAGCGGCGACGGATCTCAGAAAACGGACGGTTCCGAACGCGATACCGCTGGCGCTGCTCGCACTCTTCGCCATCCATGCCGCGACGGGATCGAGCGGGGCTTCCGGGTCGCTCTGGGCGCATTTCGCGGTCGGAGCGGCGTTGCTGGCCGCAGGGTTCGCGCTCTACACGACCGGCCGGTTCGGCGGGGGCGACGCCAAGTTCGTCGCGGCGGCCGGCCTGTGGACGGGACCGGAGGATCTCGCCCTCTTCCTGCTGGCGCTCGGCGCCTGCGCGCTGGCGCTGTCGCTTGCTGTCCTCCTGCCCTTCGAACGGGCGCGGCGCATGCGTTCGGACCTTCCCTTCGCGGTGGCGATCGCGCCAGCAGCGCTTGCGGTCATGATCCCGCGCGCGCTCGCGCATCAGATGCACCAGGCCCTCCCATGACAGTGCGTCTTCCGAGCCCCGGGGCGCCCTTGCCGCCCGTTCCGGCCGCAAGCGCCCCGCCCCGGAGCCTGCCGACGGGGAGGCTCGCCCACCCCCATCCGGTCCGCGCGCCGCTCCGAATTGCGGCGGCGTTCGCAGCACGGGACTCCGGACCCGCAGGGAACCGCTGATGCGAAGATACCGCACCGTAATCGTCCTGATCCTGCTGGTTGTCGTGCCGCTCGCCGGCGCGATCCTCGCCGCGCGATTCCTGCTGCCGGGGAGTACCCCGCAACCGCCCGCCGTCACCGCGAATCCGGCTCCGGCGCCCGCTCCGAAAGCGAAGACCCATCAGGTGCTCGCCGCCGCGCGGGAGCTCGAGGTCGGCACGCTCATACGCGAAGAGGACCTGACCGCACTCGACGTGGGCGAGACGGACATCCGCGGGGACCATTTCACCATGGAGGACGTGAAGTCGATCGGCGCGCTTCGCGGTCACGCGGTGCGCGAGGCGCTCGGCGCGGGCGCGCCGCTCACCCGTACCGCCGTGGTCGGACCGGGTCAGCGCGGGTTCCTCGCGGCCGTGCTGCGGCCGGGAACCCGGGCCACCACGATCCAGCTCGGCGCCGGGACACGCCACGCCGGGCTGATCGACCCGGGCGACCGGGTGGACGTGATCCTGACCGCCAAGCTGCAACTCGCCCAGGAGCCGGAGAGAGTGTTCACACGCACCATCCTGGAAGACGTGCGCGTGGTCGCCGTCGACCGCCAGGTCGGGATCGGCCCGGGGACGGGCGGGGACGGCAAGCCGCTCAAGCGCGCTGAGATCGTCACCGCGACGCTCGAGGTCTCGCCCGCCCAGGCCGGGCTTCTCGCGCTCGGGGAACACGAGGGGAAGCTGTCCCTCGCCGTCCGGCCGCTGGTCGCTTCGGTTCACCCGTCGGAACCCGGACAGATCGTCAACCTCCAGGGACTGCTCGACCTGCCGGTTCCGGAATATGTCGAGGAGCCTGGCGACGAAGTCGGAACGACCGACCCTCCCGTGGAGACGGAACCCGTCCTGCCTGTGCCGCCGACCCCGAAGACCGTGCGGGTGATCCGCGGCAGCGAGGTCAAGGACGAAGAGTTCGAGGGAGAACCCGTGAGTCTCTCCGACGTCAAGCCGCTGTCGGAGCCTGCTCCCCCCGGAGACGCAGAGCCCGGCGCTCCGCATTTGCAATGATGGAGGACAGTTTGAATTCCACTCAGATCTTCATCCACGCCGTGACGGCGCTCCCGGACGCGGTCAGGGAACGGCTCGACGACGATGCGCCCCTGGACTGGGCCGCGATCGAGGACCCCGCGACCGCGGTCGATCTCCGCGAGGCGACCCAGGCCGGACACCGCCTGCCCGACGCGGTGGAGACGCTGGCGGCAAGGCTCATCGGCGAGATGGGCATCGTCCCCGCCGACCTCGTGGCCGGCTTCGAGCGCGAGGGCGCGGCGAGCGCGTGGCTCCCCCATCTCTCCCTCGAGCCCGACGGCGATCTCTACCGCCTGCGCAACGACCGCACCGGCGAGGTTCATGCGGGAATCCGCGCGGAAGCGGTCGCGGGCCATGTCGTGCTCGCCCTCGACCTGGCCGCCGCCATACACGAGACCGCCGAACTCTGGATCGACGCCAGCGAGCGGTGCGAAGCGGACCGGGAACGAACCGACCCACTGGCACGCTGCGCGGTCCGGATGGGAGACCGTTTGCAAGCGCTCGCCGGGGACAGCCCGAACGCCGGCGCTGCCTTGGCCACCCTCGCCGGCACCCTGGAGGATGCCTGGAACGCGCAGGACCTGGAGACCCGTGCCGAGCTCTCCTCTGCCGTTCCGCCGGGCGCGCCCTCCGGCCTCTGCCCACCGCGCCGCCGCTATTTGACGCCGGTCCAGAGCTACCGCTTGCATGCCTGCGATCCGGGCGAGATCCGCTGGATGCGCGCGTTGGCCGAACGGGCAGGCGTTCCGGTTCCGGTCCGGGCACTGAAGAATGCGGGCTCGCAAGAGGTGCCGGAAGACCCGCAACCCGCCGATCTCGGCGGAGCCATCGAGGCCGATCCGGACGATGCGCACGAACCGCAAGCCGGAACCCCGTCCGACGCGGAATTGGTGGATGCGCCCGGTTCCGGATCCGAAGATCTGGGGATCGGAAGGGAGCTTGCCGAACTGCGGCGGACCGCCGACCTGTTCTCGGCACCTGCGGCGAGGAATTCGGCGGCCGTTGCCGCAGCCGGTCCGGCCGCCGCGGCCGCTTCGCTCGACATGACCGCGCTGGAGGTCGAGATCGGGGTCGACGCGATGAACGCCCTCGAGTTCGGCCCCGATCCGGACGGTCCTGGCCTGGAAGAGGAGCTGGCCGGCCTCCGGGACGTCGCGAGCCTGCTTCCCGGCGCCGTCCGGCGCCGCCTCGGGAAATCCTACGGCGTCGGTGTCGCACTGGCATTGACCCGGCTTCAGGACGAGCGGCAGACCGACGAGGTCACCGCCGAACTGCGAAAGGCGATCGCCGGGAAACGATTGCCGTCATGGTTGGAAGAACTTGCGGCGGCCCTCATGGCGGACGCCGGGGCGGAGACCCGCGACGGCATGCGCACCCGGAGCGTGCGCCTCGATCTCACCGAAGGGCCGGAGCGCGGCTATCTCGCGACCGAGACCGGTTCCGGGGCCGCGGGGCGGCTCGGTCCGGGATGTCTGATGAGACAGACCCGGCTTGCGATGACGTTCGCGCGCGACGCCTGGAGCGGACTGGAGACCCTTCGAGCGTCGGCGACGGAAGCGGGATGGACCCTCGAGGAAGGCCGCAACGGTCACTCTGGACTCCGCGCGGACGAGCGCGAGACGCTGGAGGCCGCCCTGCAGATCCTGCGCACTTTCCACCGCATCCCCGATGCAAATCGGGACACCGCCCGTCCGCCCGGCGCGCTGAATCAGGCGGCAATGGCGGCCGAATCGATACGGGCCGTCGGCCCGACTGCCCGCGCCGCCGCAGGATGGCCGGGCGCGTCGCAGCCGCCCGACCCGCGCAGTCCTGAGGACGTCGCCAAGATCGTCGCTTGCGCCCGGGACCTGCATGGCTCGATCAAGTCGATTTCGGATCGCCTGATCGCCGGAGGCATGGCGGCTCATGGCGCGTAGCGGAACACGTGGCTGTGCCCCGAACCGCCGCGACGATCTCGGGGTTCGGGGTCCGGGATCGCCGGGGCATTCCTGCGACCGGTCGATAACTTCGGGCTGGAAAGGCATATGACCCAAGCGGACAGCGGCCGGCATGCGGTCACTCGCGATCGCGCGGACTTTTACGGCGACCGGCGCCGCACCGGCGAATATCTGCGCCATGCCGCGACCAGGAGCGGTCGCCGTCCGATGTCCCTGGTCCGCGAGTTTCTGCGCCTGCGCCGCGGCCGCGGCAAACTCACCTTTCCGGAGTACGTGCAATACGGCGTCTACGATTCCGCACGCGTCGGCTCGGAAGAGCGGACACGCTTCATCGCCAACAATCTGCACTGGCCCATCACGCGCACGTGTTGCGACATGACCTTCCAGGCCGTGACGGAAGACAAGTGGCTGTGCTCCAAGACCCTTTCCCGGTCGGATATCCCGGTGCCCGAGACCCTCGCCGTCATCGACTGCGGTCATCGGACCTACCCGGGCACCCGCAAGATTTCCACGGTGGACGAGTTGCGGGAATTCTCGACCTCTCCCGATGCACTGCCGTTCTTCGCCAAGGAAAACCGCGGAACCTGCAGTTGGGGCGCGATGCTGGCCCTGGAAGCCGATGCCGAGCGGATTCATATAAGGAATGAGGGGTGGATCGAGTACCGGACACTGCTCGACGAACGCATGGGGCAAACGCCCTATCTGCTGCAACGGGTGGAGCGCAATCACGCCTTTCTCGACCGCTATGTTGACGCACTCGCTACCGTCCGACTCTGCATCCTCCTCTCGGACGACGGTATCGAGTTTCCTTTCGCGGTGCTCAAACTGCCGTCCGGCAAGCACATTGCCGACAATTTTTGGCGTCCCGGCAATCTGGCCTGCGATGTCGATCCGGCGACCGGGACCGTCCGGACCGTTCGATCGAAAGACGCGCTCGGGACCACGGATTACCGGGAACATCCGGAAACCGGCAAGGCCCTTCTGGAGGAGCGCCTTCCGATGTGGGACCGCGTGCTCGCCCTGGCCGAGAAAGCGGCCTGGATGTTCGAGCCCGTCCGATACCAATCCATGGACATCGCCATCGGTGACGACGGGCCGATTCTGATCGAGGCAAACACCGGGGGGGGCTTCGACCTGCCGCAGCTCGCGAGCGGCAGGGGTTTCCTGACCGACGAGGTCATCGCGTTCTTCCGCCAGCGCGGATATTCGAAAATCTAGGTCGCTAAACGCACGGAGCACCTGCAACCATGCAGCCCATCTCACACGCCGCCGAGCCCGTTCCTTCGACCGCCGTCGACGAAATCCTCGCGTTGCTCCGAAGCGGCGACCTGTTCCGATACACGGCGGACGGCAACGCGCCCGTGACCAGTCTGGAAAAGGCATTCGCCGGGTTCATGGGCGTGCCGTTCGCACTCGCGGTGAACTCGTGCTCGTCCGCGATATTCCTGTCGCTGAAGGCTCTCGGTCTCGGTTCCGGAGAGCGCGTCCTCATACCGGCATTCACATTCGCCGCCGTACCGTCCGCCGTCTTGCATGCAGGCTGCACACCGGTCCTAGCGAACATCGGCCCGGACCTGCGTCTCGACATCGACGACTTCGAGAGAAAACTCACGCCCGGAATCCGCGCCGTTCTGTTGAGCCACATGCGGGGCCATACGTCGGACATGGACGCGATAACGGAGCTATGCGAAGAGCGCGACGTTCCCGTCATAGAAGATGCGGCACATTCGCTGGGCGCCACCTGGTCGGGTCGGAAGGTCGGCAGCATCGGCCGAATCGGATGTTTCTCCTTCCAGTCCTATAAGCTCGTCAACGCCGGCGAGGGCGGAATGCTCATCACCGAGGATCCGGACCTCATCGCCCGCGCCATCATCATGTCGGGCGCCTACGAGCATAACTGGATTAAGCACGCGATCGTCAACTGCCGCTTTGGCCACTGGCAAAACAGGTTGCCGCTCTACGGTTTGAGGATGAACAACCTGTCCGCCGCCGTCGCATTGTCGCAGGTTCCTCACATCCCGAGCCGTGCCCGCAAGGGGCAAGAAAATCACGACTATCTGGCGGCAAGACTGATCGCTTCGGGACGGTTCGACGTTCCGGCTCCGCTCTCGCAAGAATCCCGTGCTCCTGATTCAATACAGTTCTCTCTCAACGGGCTCGATGCCGAAGATCATGCGGTGGAGTTCCAGCGCCTGGCCGTTGAACGGAGCGTGCAGGTGCAGATATTCGGACGCTCCCGCGACAACGCGCGCGCATTCTGGAACTGGGGGTTCCTCGGCCCGCAACCGGGACTGTCGCCGACCCGGGAAATTCTCCAACGAACCTGCGATGTCCGGCTTCCGGTGCACCTGGAGAAAACCGAATTGGACGCCATCGCGGAAGCGCTCGTGGATGCCGCGCGGACTGCTGCATCTGCGAAGTCTCCGGCGTGTCGGCAAGAAGCACCCGGATCCGGCGCGGAACGAGTCTCGGCATGACCGATCAGCATCGAGCAGGAAGGAAGACATCGAGGGGCCTACGCACTCCGGGCGCAGCTGTCGTCCGCCTTGCCTGTTGGGCTACAGAAATGCACCCGGTAGACTCTTTAGCAAACCGGTTGCGATTTCCCTCCTGCCGTCGGCTCGCTCGGATGAAGCACATGAGGGCGGATCGCCTCCCACACAGCGTCTCATTCGGATCCTGACAGGATGAAGCACATGAGGACCGCCCCACTTGTCTGTCTGGCTCTTGCGCTCGCCGCCTGCGGCGGCGGCGGGGGTCATCTCGAGGTGACCGACCCCGTTGGGAACGGCCCGACGCACAAACTCGTGCTTAAACCGGGGGAAGCGTTTGAACATGTGCTGCCGATTCGGATATCCGGCGGGCTTCCTCCGTATGAATCGAGACTGGACGACAACTGTCCCGACTGGGTGACGCTCCTCCCGGACCAGCACACTCTCGTGGGCACGCCTCCCGTCGAGAATGCCGGCAGAACCTCCTTCTGCACATACCATGTCACCGAGTCCGATCCCGGGTTTCGGCCGCAGCGGAGCGTTTCCCACGGACTGCGACTCGAGGTCGGGCCTCTGGAGGCTTCTGACCTCGCACTTCCGCCTCCGGGCACACTGAACCTCTCGGTCGGCATATTCGACAGCACGGAACTTTCGCCCGCGACCGGCGGTGTCCGACCCTACGCCTACTCCTTCACCTGTGCCGGAGGGTCGCTTCCTTCCGGAATGAGCTTCGCACCCGAAACCCTCAGGTTCGCCGGCACGCCCAATGTCCGCTTCCGCGATTCCTGCACATATTCGGTCACGGACAGTTCGGTGCCCGCCGCGATCGTATCCCAGGCCGTCGAGGTCGTGGTCGGAGGCCCCGTGACCGGGACGCTGATGCTTCCCGAATTCGTTGTGCCCGGGAACGTCCTGAATCTTTCGGTCGGCATATTCGACAGCACGGAACTTTCGCCCGCGACCGGCGGTGTCCGACCCTACGCCTACTCCTTCACCTGTGCAGGAGGGTCGCTTCCCTCCGGAGTGAGCTTCGCGCCCGAAACCCTCAGGTTCGCCGGCACGCCCAATGTCCGCTTCCGCGATTCCTGCACGTATTCGGTCACGGACAGTTCGGTGCCTGCCGCGATCGTATCCCAGGCCGTCGAGGTCGTTGTCGGAGGCCCCGAGACCGGGACGCTGATGCTTCCCGAATTCGTTGTGCCCGGGAACGTCCTGAATCTTTCGGTCGGCATATTCGACAGCACGGAACTTTCGCCCGCGACCGGCGGTGTCCGACCCTACGCCTACTCCTTCACCTGTGCAGGAGGGTCGCTTCCCTCCGGAATGAGCTTCGCACCCGAAACCCTCAGGTTCGCCGGCACGCCCAATGTCCGCTTCCGCGATTCCTGCACGTATTCGGTCACGGACAGTTCGGTGCCTGCCGCGATCGTATCCCAGGCCGTCGAGGTCGTTGTCGGAGGCCCCGTGACCGGGACGCTGATACTTCCCGAATTCGTTGTGCCCGGGAACGTCCTGCGCCTCAGGGTGAACGAGCGGGCCAGGGTCAGGTTCCTGATGGCAAGAGGGGGGGTGCCGCCGTACACCCATGGGCTTCATTGCTCGCAGCATCCTCCGGCCCAGTCCCCCGGTCCCATAACTCTCCCTCCGGATTTCCCCACAACCGTCCTCCCCCCCGGTCTGGGGTTCGACGGGCTGACCCAGGTTCTGTCGGGCACCCCCGGTGATTCTTATGGCGGTCCGGACTGCACCTACTGGGTGACCGACAGCGCCACCCCTCCCGCCACACTCGCCCGAAGCGTTGCGCTCATCATCGATCCCGCGCGCGCAAAATGGCGGTTCACGACACGGAGCCTTCTGCAAGAAGATCAACCTTTGATCCGCGATAATGAAGCTGATGCGGACCCACAGGAGGTTTTCACACTGCCTGCAGCGATACCTGAATCGGGATCATCAGGCGGTGTTCCGGTCTACCGGCTCGAGGTCAGCCCGCCGCTGACTTTCAATTCGGACCCGAACGAACTCATGCTGGGATACGTCCATCGCGGCAGCGATCCTCCGTTAGGCAGAACCTTCACGTACCGCTATCAGGTCCTCTTCGGCGATACGGTGGATGACACGCTGTGCATCGATGTCAGTTTCCGCAAGGACGCAGACAACGACGACGACGCGACGAATGACCCGCTGTTCGCCTCCGTCCGGACTCGCGACGATGCGTACTGGGATGGCACGGAGTATCAGTGCCCGCCCGCGTCCCTGCAGTCGGCGTCCGCATCACACGCGGCGCCCTCCAACCCAGTCCACGAGGCGCTCGGACCCGTCCACGCCCGACGCGCACTCGATGTCGCCCACGGCGCCGTCCGCGACCGCGTCAGCGGCTGGACGCCAGGGGCTCCGCGCGTGCTCACCGCGATTTCGCCGCGTGTCGACATCGGCTCGCTGTCCGGGGAGAGCGACGGGTTCGACTATACGGGATCGAGCGAGTCGGTCAGTGCCGGAGCGGAGGTCGGGTCCGGCTCGTGGCAGGCCGGCCTGGTCGGCTCCTACACCCGGACCGAACTCCACTACCGGGCCGTGCCGGCTCTTGCCGACCGCGGTTACCGTTCGGGCGAGCACACCACGGAAATCCTCTCCCTGCACCCCTTTGCGGCCTGGCACATGCCGTCGGGAGGAAGCGTCTGGACGTCGCTCGGCGCGGGAAGGGGCGAGCTGCGCCACCGTGACGATCTGGGGTTCCCATCCTTGTCGCACTCTGACGTACGCCTTCGCACCTACGCTGCGGGCGCTTCCGTTCCGGTGGCGGACATCATGTCCGGAGAGCTCGAAGCCGAAGCGGGCGTCGAATCCTTCGACTTCGAGATCGAGGGCGGGGGGCGGATTTCGTCGGCGCTGCCCACGCTGCGGGGGCGCGACTGGCGCGCCGGCCTGACATGGAGCGCGCCGGTCAGGGGAACACCTTCCCTGTCGATGGCCTACAGGCACCTGACCGGGGATGGACCCGAGGGTGGACAGCTTGAGGCGCGCGGCTCGGTGTCGGTGGAAGGCGTCTTCGATCCGCGCCTTACCCTGACCGGAAGCGCCGAGGGCTCGTTCGGCCTCGGCGATGACGAGCACAACTCCTGGGGCCTTTCCGGCGGCGTCCGCTTCGCCCCGGGTGCGGACCGGCGCGGGTTCGGCCTGAAGCTTGACACGCGTCTCGTGCCCGTCGGCGATGGAGGAACCCCCGACCTGGGCATGCAGGGCGAAGCCGGCTACGGCCTGTGGAGCGGGAACCTCCTCGGAACGATACGGCCGTTTGCGGGCCTGGTCCGTTATTCGCGGGACGGCTCTTTCCGACGAAGCCTGGGTGTCGATTTTCGCGAGACGCCCGCCTCGCGGGCGAGGCTCGAACTCTACGACCAGCCCCGCGATCGGTTGCGCGCGCTCAGGTTCGACCTGAGACACCGTTTCTAGATGGCACGACGGATCGTTCGATGAAACACGGCGGCATGCCTGTCACGGATTTCGAACCCTCGGGAAGCCTCCCGGCGGCTGCGAACGGCCGGGCCGGACGGCACGGTGGCGGCGTTCGATCCCTGCCGGATATCCCGAAATCGCAGCCGCAATCGACCGGCGCCCCCGACAAGACCGACCGTCGAGATGTCCACAATGCCCGGCCCAGGGAGCACATCGGAATGAAAGCAACGAGATTTCGCGTTCGGAATTTCCGTAATATCGAGGACAGCGGATGGGTCGCCCTGGATCGCCTGACGGCCTTCGTGGGGCGCAACGAATCGGGCAAGAGCTCCCTGCTCAAGGCCCTGCACAAGTTCAAGCCCGCCAAGCCGGAGCCGTATGACGCGCAGCGGGAGTTCCCGCGCGACCGCTACATGCGCGATTACCTGGCCGGCGGCGCGAACGGGGGCGACTGGCCGGTGTGTTCCGTGGAATTCATGATTCCGGCGGAGATGCAGGAAGAGATCGCGCAGCTGCTGGGCCCGGTTCGGAACCCTCCCGCGAGCGTGACCGCGACACGCTATTTCGACAGCTCTCTCTCCCTGTCATACAGCCCGCATATCGAGGAACGCGCACTTGCTCCGGGTCCGGCAGTCGACGCCCTTCGCAGGTTTGCATCGGCGATCCCTGTGCCGAAGACACCGGCGACAGGGCCACAGCCGGCAGCAGATCGGGAGCCCGCGCCGGAAAACCCGGCCGGCGAACTGTCGGACTGGGCGATAGGCTGGGCCAGGGCGCTTGTGGATGTTGGCGATCTTCGTTGCGAACGGGGGGCCGACCTTCTGCAAGGGCTCTGCCGCGAGGCGATCGAGCGCAGGACACCCGAGACGGACAGCATTATCAGGACGCTCGTGTCGGCGCTCGAGCCGATATTGAGGGCGGCATCCAGAGGCTCGGCCGTCGAGCGGATCGACCGGCTCATCGAACGCAATCTTCCTGTCTTTATCTACTTCGAAAATTACGGCGTCCTGGACAGCACCATATCGTTGCCGCAATTCCTCCGGGACCGCGAGGACGAGCCCTTCGATCCCCGCATACGCACCATCGATGCGCTTTTCGAGCATGTCTCTCTCGACCCGGCCGAAATCGCCGATCTCGGGGAACAGCGCGCCGCCCCGATTTCCCCGCATGGCGGCGCCGCGCCGGATCGCTCGTTCACGGAACGCGCGTGGCAGCGCAAGGAAGAGCGCGCCATCAAGCTGAGCGCTGCATCGCTCGACATTTCGAGGGGTTTCTCGGCCTGGTGGTCGCAGCGCCGCCACAGGATTCGTTACCACGCCGACGGCGACTATTTCCGGGTGTGGGTGGCGGACGACCGCCTGACCGACGTGGAGATCGAACTCGAACTGCGCAGCAAGGGCTTTCAATGGTTCTTCTCGTTCTACCTCGTCTTTCTCGTCGAGTCGGACGCCGGGCACAAGAGCGCCATCCTGCTCCTTGACGAGCCGGGGCTTCACCTCCATCCGACCGCTCAACAGGAGCTGGTTGCATTCCTCGCAAGGCTTTCGGAGGCGAACCAGCTCGTCTACACGACGCATTCCCCATTCCTGATCGACGGCAAACGACCGTGTTGCGTACGGACCGTCGTGGAGGACGATACCGGCCATTCGAAGGTCGCGGGCGACACAGGGCCCCTCGACTCCGAAGCAGTCTTTCCGATACGGGCGGCCAGCGCGCTGGCCGCGATGAAGGAACTCTGTCTCGACCGGAGCTGCGTTCTGGTCGAGGACTTGAGCGATTTCTATTACCTCCATTTGCTGTCGAGACAATGCGCCGCGTCGGGCCGCCCGGCGCTTCCGGAAGACATCCGCATCGTCCCCTGCGGAGGACGGGACGGGATCCGTTGCTTCTCGTCGCTGTCTCCGACAGGGCATCGCGGACCGCTGGTGCTGCTGGAGAGCGGCGGGACGGGACGGAACGGAGAAGCTCGGCCTCTCCCGAGCTCTCACACCGGCACCGGCCGGCATGCCGTGCTGCTGGACCGGGCGATCGGCCGCCCCGGTTCCGGCGCGCAGTTCGAGGATATCCTGGGAAAGGCGCCAATTCTGGAAGGCCTCGCGTCGGTTCTCGGCAAGCCTCTCCCGGCCCGGGAGATCGGCGAGGGCGTTGCGGGCCTGACCCAACGGATCGAAGCTGCGGCGAAACGGCACGATTTCGATTTGCCCGCGGGCTGGCGCATTGCCGTCGCGCAGCACCTCGCATCGACCTGGGCCGAACGGGAGCCTCTGCTCGACAAGGGGACGCTCGATGCCGCCGCGTCGCTGTTCTCGGCGCTGATCGCCGCGAGCGCAGGCGCGGATGAGGACACCGGGCGCATCGAGGGTTCTCCGGACGAAGCGACGGATGGCGACGCGAAGGACATCGCCGCGGATGGCGGCGCTCCGGCATCCGTCCGGGCCGACGCCGCGAAAGACGATGCCGAAAGCGTCGATGTGACAATTCCGGAGCTCACCGAGGAAGACCGGAACATGCTCGAGATGATCGCGCGGATGAGCGACGAGGCGGAAGTCGGGGAGGGCGCGGACGCGGGAGAGGATCCCGGGGAAGACGGGGTTCTGGCGAGGATTGCAGACAACGAGAACCGGGAAGGGGCGGAGCCCGAAGACAGCGGCATTCTCGACGGGGTGGCGGAAAGGGAACAGGAAGAGCGCGAGGCGGACCGCGCGTTGCCCAGGGGATGAGGTCGACAACCGTGTCCTGCATCGGTGCGCAATTCGGCCGGGAAACCCGGTGTACGCCGGAAGGCGCCGGCCGTTCCGCGGAGCCGCGGTCCCTCCGAAGCACCGCGATGTGGTGCCGCCGTCGGGCACGGTCCGGGCACGAGGTGGCACAAATCCAGGGAGTACGATCGGAAATGTTGAGACGGTGGTTCTGTCCGACGGGCGCGTTGGCGTTGGCGGCGTTCATGGCCATGGCGCCGACGGTCTCCGCGGCGGCGCAGGAAACGCAAGACGTGCGTATCGGCTGGGTCTATGCGATGGCCAACGCACCGGTGCTGATCGCCCGGACGCGGGGTCTTTTCGAGGCCCAGGGTCTCAACGTCTCGCTCGAGAAATTCACCAGCGGGCCCCTGATCAGGGAAGGTCTCACCAAGGGCACGCTCGACATGGCCTATATCGGCGTTCCGCCTGTCGTGCACTGGGCGGCCAGGGGCGCATCCCTCGCCATCGTGGCGAAGGTCAATTACGGTCAGGCTTCCCTCGTCGCCAGACGCGGCGCCGGGATATCGAAGGTTTCCGACCTGGCCGGCAAGCGGCTTGCGGGCGTGCGCCAGCGTTCGGGAATGGACGTGCTGCTCCGCGGCTATGTGCTCGGCGAGGTCGGTGGGCTCAAGCCCGGGAACCTGGGTGCCATCGAGACACTCCCGGTCGCCAGGATGGGAGAAGCGCTCGAGGCGGGGCGATTCGATGCGGCTTTCATGTGGGAACCCTTCGTGGCGCGGCTGCTGGTCCGCCGGACCGCGCATGTGGTCCTGAACGTGAACCGGGCCGAACCGCGCTATCCCTGGTATGTGGTCGCCGTGCGGCGCGACTTCCTCGAACGAAACCCCGAGACCGTGGCGAAGGTCCTGCGCGCGCACCGGAAAGCCATCGACTATCTGCGCTCCAGCCCGAATGCCGGCAACGATGTCATCGCCAAGGCCTTCGACCTGAAGGAGGAGACCGGACCCGACGGCAAGAAGTACTCGCCGGTGGAGATCGTCAAGCGCGCGCGGTCCCGTCTCGGCTGGGAGTGGAACCTGACCGAGGACGACCGGTACTTCATCGAGCGGCTGATGAACTGGAGCACCGGTCTCGGGTTCATCGGCGCACCTCTCGAAATCGACCAACTGCTCGATCTCGGCACGTTGCGCCGGCTGCGGCGCGAGCGGCGCTAGCCGCCGGCCTCGGCAAGAAACGGGAATCCCTCATGGCGCAAGTTCGTGGATCTCGGGAAAACCAGCGGCACTGCCCGTCGTCTCCGTGGATGCCGCGGCAGGCGACGCCTGTTTTGCGACGCGCGCCCGGCGCACCAGTTCACTCGGAATGGATGGAAGCATGATCGCAACATTGATGGCCGGTTCTCTCAACCGTCTGATTGTTCTGTCGACATTCCTGGTGACGGTGTTGCCGGTCGGGCTGCTGGCGGCATGGTGGGTATTTGCGGCCGGAACCGGCGAGGCCCCGAAGAACGATCCGCGCTCGAACCGCGCCCTCACCGAGGCCCGGGCGGTTGGCAACGCCCTGGATCTGTGGATGACCCATGCGGAGTCCGAGCTGCGCTCCTGGGGCGAGGCGCCGGCGTTGATCAACGGCGTAAGACGCGCGGCGGTCGAGCACCACGAGCGGGGCTATACCGAGCAGACGCCCGAAGAGGTGAACGCGCAGCTGGTGCACGACCGCCATCTCGGACTCGCACCGGAAGCGGACGAGTATCTCGCCGTACAGGTCGGGAGATCGAAGGCATGGACCCAGGCTCATTACAGCGACGAATACGGTTTCACCGTCGGTGTCACGGGTCTCGAGGAAGATTTCGTGCAAACCGACGAGAACTGGTGGCAGGCCGCCTGGAAGCGCGGGCGCCATGAAGGGGGCATCTCCTTCGACGAAAACACCAACGGGTTCGCCTTCCGCATCGCGCTGCGCATGGACGACCCCGCCACCAAGGCGGCCGTCGGGGTGATCGACGGGTCGATCGCCCTGACCGCCATTCACCGGCTCGCCGACGGGTTCGCGGCCGAGAGCAGCAGCGTGCGGATTCTCGACGAAAAGGGGCAGCTGATCGCCGATACGGCGAGCGGGCACGCGCGCGACCGCATCATGCGGCTCTCCCCTGACGCCATGAATTCGGAAGGGTGGAAGCAGGGCGTCGGCACTCCCGGCAATGCCGGCGGCAGCGGCGAAGAGGGGGTCGAACGCGGCTGGGTGAGGCTGGCCGAAGCGAGCGGTCCGCACCGCGACTGGATCGTTATCGTGGAACGCCCGGTCGGCGGAATGGCGAACCGCGGCGGGTATCTGATCGCCCTCGCGGTTGCCTTCGGCGGAGCACTCGCACTTTGGCTGTTTTCCAGCCTGTGGCTGATACGCCGGACCGGTACCCGGCTCCGGCTTCTGGTCGAGCATGTCGAAGAGTGGAACCTGGGACGGATATCCCGGGAGGTCGACGATCCAGGCAACGACGAGATCGGTCGGCTGGCGCAAAACCTGGAGAAAATTCGGGGGACGATCAGGCAGGCGGCGCAAATCCTCGCCAACAGGCGCAGGGAACGCCCCGACCGGCCGGGCGGAGATGGTGCAGCATGAATGAGAGAGGATTCAACGCGTTTCCGGGGCTCTGCGGGTACGGCTCGACTCCATCGAACCGCAACGGATGGCGTGTCGATGAAGCAGGCTCGAACAGCCCGCTCCGCACTGCCCGCCTTCCGCAGCATCGCGCGTTTTCGTTGCGCAGGCGGGCGCCGAACCCGGCTGCTCCGCCACGGTTCACCTCACGGCCCCGGAGTTCGCGCCGCATCATGATCCGGCGTTTCGCCCGGTGCGAGCGCGCGGCCACGGCGCTCGAGGCCGCGCTTGCGCTCAGCGTCCTCGTCGTGGCGTTTGCGTTGCTTATGAACATCGTCGGCGATGTCTACGCCGAGGATCGGGGGCAGCGCGGCGCGCAGGCCGTCGCCCGCACCCTCGCGCTCGACCCCTCGGCCGACCCCTGGGCGGTGCTGCGGCGCGAACTCGGGCTCGATGAAACCCACAACTGCGCCGAACTCATCGGCAACGCTCCGGGCGCCTGCGACGGGTGGACGCTCAGCGTTGCCGCCGGGGTGGCCCCGGCCTCTCTTGAGACAGCGATTCGCGGCACTGCGGCGTCGGACGGCGACATGGTGCTTGTGCGCCTGTGGAGGGACCAGGGCGGCAACGACTCGACGCCGGACTCCATCGGCCTCGCCCGTGGCGAGCCGGAGGGCTGAGCGATGCCACCGATGCGAAAGCTGCTCTCCCGCCTCCTCGCCTTCGCCCGCTCGACCCGCGCGGCGGCGGGCATCGAACTCGCTATCGGCGGGTCCGTACTCGTCATGGTCGCCGGGCTCTCCTTCGACCTTTATGCGCGCGTCGAGGCCGATACCGTGGGCGCACGGCTTGCCGCCACCATGGCCGACTACGTCGCCCGCGGCCCCGACAAAGGCAAGACCGAGCTCGACGGCGACGCGATGAAGGAGCTCGGCTCCTTCCTCCACGAATACGTGCTCCGCGGCCGCGACGACGACGACCTCGTGTTCATCATCTCCGCGATCCGCCAGCCCGCGGGGAATCCCGCGCCGTCCGTCGAGGTGCTCTGGTCCGACGCCACCGGCTTGCGCTTCGGCGACGAAGCCGACAAGCTCGACTGCACCTCGCGGTTCGTTGGACAGGACGCCGACGACAACACTGTCGCGAGGCTTCCTTCCGGCATCGAGGCAGCCGACTTCACCATGGGCGCGAACGAGTTGCTCGTCGTCGCCGAGGTCTGCGTGCGCCCTGGCCGCCTGGGCGCGCTCAGCGGCTTCTTCATCGGCACCGTCTACCGCTACCACGTGCTGCCCGTGCGCGCGCCCGGGGAGTTTCCCGCTTCCGCGCCGAAGTTCGCATGGCGCGGCGGTGCCGGCTTCCTGGCAGGGAGTGTGTGACCATGCGCTTGCCCGTTTCATGTGCGGATGTCCGACGCACCTTGCGCCGCTTTGTCCGAGACACCCGCGCTGCGGTCGGGATAGCCGCTGCGCTGCTCACCGTCGGGACCGCTGCCGCCACGGCGCTCATCGTCGACCACATATGGCTCTACGACCAGCGTGACGTGCTCAAGACCGCCGCGGAAGCCTCCTCCATTGCCGCAACGCTTGAGTTCAACGAGAACCCCACCGTCAGCGAAGCCGAACTCGGAGCCATCGCCAGGCGGTATGTCGTGGTCAATCTCGGACACCTGTCGAGCGGGCGGCTCCAGGAAGCGAAGGACTCACTCAAGATCGCCCTCAAGGTCAACCGGGCGCAGCGCTCTGTCAAGGTGACCGCAACGGCCGACCTCGGTGGCACCCTTTTCTCCCGTCACCTGCCGCTGCTCGGCAGCTACAAGGGGCCGCAAACCATCCAGGTCGAGGCCGGCGTCGAATCCGACTCGCAGCCGGCCGAGGTGGTCCTCGCCATCGACACCAGCCATTCGATGGAAGCCAGCCTGGAGGGCTTCGGCACCCCGACAAGCAGTAGTAACCCCCCCCGCATCGATATCGTCAAGCAGGCAGCGTTGAACCTCGTCGACATTCTCAAGCCCGACGCGGACAATCAGGTGGCGGTGGGCATCGTTCCCTGGCACATCCAGGTCCGCCTCGATTCGACAACCGCCGACCACTGGGTGCGAGGTGGACGTGGTTGGGCGGCCCGCCCCAAGAAGCGGCGCTACGAGGTCCCCTACCTCAATTGCGATCGGCGCAATGCGAACGCCTGCACCAATCTGCCGGCCGCAATCGAGGAGACGCTTCCCGGCCCCGACCACAAGGCATGGGAGCGGTGTCTCGACGAGCACCGGATGGGTTCGGACTCCACCGCCGCCCAGCCCGGGACCATCGCCGAGCGCCTCGCCCCGCCTTCCAAGGATAATCACTTTGCCCAGGGCTTTTTCACGCCGGGATTCGGAATCGCCCTCGAGTGCCTGGATCCCGGGTCTCCCGGTTTCCCCGCCGGCGTGCAATACCAGCGCTGCTATCGACTAGCATCCGGCGTGATACCATCCAAAGACGAGGCGGCAGTTTTGCGCCAATCCAAAATCTATCCGGCCCTCAATCCGGATAACTCGCCCCAGAGCCCCCAGAACGCCTGTGTGTACGGCACCGCGGCCATCCTGCCGCTGAGCACCGATCCCGATGAGATAAAGCAGAGGATCCGGACGCTGAAGGGCGTTGGCGACCTCACCTACTCGGCCCTGGGGGTGCTGTGGGGCCAGCGCGTGCTCAGCCATTCGTGGAAGAGCGCGTGGAGAAGCACCGGCGCACACCCCATGGACCCGGGCGCCAGCCAGGACGAGGTACGCAAGGCGATCGTGCTCCTCACCGACGGCGAGGACACGTACTGCGGTCGCGGCAAGCACGGCTGCGACGACAGCCCCGTCGGACTCTCGCGCACCGAGGCCTGTGCCGAGGTGAAGTCGCGTGGCACCGAAATCTACGTGGTCGCCGCCATTAAACCCGAGAACATCTCCAACCGGTTCGGCAAAGCCCTTGAGGAATGCTCCAGCCAGAACGACAAGGAGTACCCGGCCGGAACGCGCCGCCCGAACGGGAAATACGTCTTCGTTAGCAACGCTACCACCGAGGACCTCGGGGCTGCGTTCGCCGACATCGCGAGCCAGCTGCGAAGTCTTCGACGGACCCACTGACGTGGCGATGCGGATCACCCTTGCCGCCGTCTCGCCGGGCACGCGGCGACGCTGGCTGAACGGCCCCGTGGTCGACTTCCTGACGCTCGGGGGAGGGAGCTTCATCGTGCTCTGCGCCATGGCCGCGCTGTTCCCGCGCGACGATACGTCCCGGGCGGCGCTGGCGGCCGCGATGCTCTTTCTCGCCCATTTCGTGAACCACCCTCATTTCGCCCATTCCTGCCAGCTCTTCTACAGCGGCTTCGCGCGGAAGGCTTTCGCCGGGCCGTCCAGGCTCGCCGCGCGTTACCGCTTCGCCGGAATCATGGTCCCGGCGATGCTGGCCGTCTTCTTCGCCGTCGCCCTGGCGCAGGGCAACGCGGCGCTCCTCGGTCTCACCGGGAACGTGATGTTCTTCACCGTCGGCTGGCACTACGCCAAGCAGGACTACGGAATTCTGATGCTTGATGCGGCGCGCAAGGGCCTGCGCTTCGATGCGGGCGACAGGCGCTGGATTCTCGCGAACACGCATCTCGCCTGGTTCACCCTGTGGCTGGTGGCGAACGACGCGCTCAAGGCGAAAAACCTGTGGGGAATCGAGTATTACCTGCTCGACGTGCCTGATGCCCTGCAGATCGCGACGGTATCGATGGCCGGGGTTTCGACCGCCATCGTCGCCTGGCGCATCGTCGGGCGGTGTAGCGAGGGCCGCGTCGTTCCGGTGAACGGTCTGATCGCCTATGTCGCGGCCGTTTATGTCTGGCTCCTGGTCGCACGCTTCGACCCGGTTCTCCTGTTCGTGGTCCCGTTCTTTCATTCGCTGCAATACATGGCCGTGGTCTGGCGCTACCGGCTCAACGCGGAGGGAGGCCGACACCAGGCGGACAGGGGGTCACGCTGGACGGCATGGTGGCGAAGCACGACCGCCGGGCTCGCGCGCTTCGCGATCATCGGCGGCGTGTTGGGCGCGGCCGGGTTCTGGTGGGCGCCGCAGGCGGCAAATGTGCTGAGCGGCTACGACGACCGGGCGGTATTCGGGACGGCGCTGTTTCTCTTCATCGCGTGGACGTTCATCAACATCCACCACTACTTCATCGACAATGTGATCTGGCGGCGCGACAACCCGGAGATGAAGAGCCATCTGTTCGGGGCGTAGGGGAGCCCGCGCACCATCTCGTATCGCCGGCTGGCCGGCAGCTTCGGATAATCCTCCAGCGTCTGTTCGATGAATGGGATGAAGGCGATCTCGATGTTCACGACGAGGCCGACGACTTGGAGGCATGCTGCAACGCCTCAACCCGAGAGGGCCCAGGCACGGGATCCCGATTGAAGGCGACGTGTACAACGGCACGGCGACGCTGAAACATGCAGTCAGCCTCTATCGCGAATTCCGGGAAGGCGGCGGCAGGAGGGTCGCGTCAAGAGACAATCCCCACCCGCCGTTCCCGGTCGAACGAACCGCGATTCCGAATTGCGACAGCGGATCGGTCGGATGCCTCGCCATGAACGACACCGTTCCCGCATCCGCCGCCGGCGATGAGCGCTGCTTCGACCGTCTCTCGATCGCCGTTCTGATCCCGTGTCTGGACGAGGAGGCCGCCATTGCCCGTGTGGTCCGGAGTTTCCGAGCGGTGCTGCCGACGGCGCAAATCCATGTCTACGACAACGCCTCGACCGATGACACCATCCGGGCGGCGAAGGAGGCCGGCGCCCTGGTTCGCTCCGAGCCGGTGCGCGGCAAGGGCAACGTGGTCAGGCGCATGTTCGGCGACATCGACGCCGATCTCTTCGTCCTGGTCGACGGCGACGGCACCTATCCGGCCGACCATGCCCCGAGAATGATCGAAGCGCTGATCGCGGGCCGGCTGGACATGGTCAGCGGCGCAAGGATCGCGGACCGGGAGGCCGCCTACCGTCCGGGGCACCGTTTCGGGAACCGCATGATCACCGGCATGGTGGGCCTGATCTTCGGCCGGCGGTTCTCGGATATCCTGTCGGGCTACCGCGTCATGTCGCGCCGCTTCGTCAAGTCCTTCCCGGCGCTCTCCAAGGGCTTCGAGATCGAGACCGAGATCACCGTGCACGCGCTCGAGATGCGGCTGCCCTGCACGGAGCTGGAGATGCCCTATTTCGAGCGGCAAGCCGGGTCGTCGAGCAAGCTCAGGACGGTTCGCGACGGTATCTCCATCGTCAGGACGATCGTCGCCCTGATCAAGGAGGAGCGTCCGCTCGAGTTCTTTTCCGCCCTGTTCGCGGCTCTCGAACTCGCGGCGGTCGTCCTCGCCTGGCCTCTCCTCGTCGAATACCTGGAGACCGGGCTGGTGCCGCGCTTGCCGACCGCCGTGCTCTCGACGGGCCTCGCCCTGCTGGGTTTCCTGAGCCTCGCCTGCGGCCTGATCCTCGATACCGTCACGCTTGGCCGCCGCGAGAGCAGACGGCTTCACTATCTGTCCCTGCCCGGATTGCCCGACCCGGCCGAACCGTGGCCCGCGGATGATCGGGGAAACGACGGGGGTTCTTCCCGCGGAACTGCGCAGTGCAGCCACCGCTAGCGGCCGACATCGCCACGCCCGGTTCGGTGCCCGCGCCGGGAGCGCCGTCGCGCGAGTTCCGCACCGCCCTCCACTGCCTTGCGGTCGCGGCTCTGTGCTTCACGCTGCTGTTGTCGGTGGGCCTCGGCCGGAGCGGCGACACCGCATCCCTCCTGCGCGACACCGACGATTTCATGCGCGTGGTCCAGGTGGTCGACTGGCTCGACGGCCAGGGCTGGAACGACACGGTGCAGCGCCGCCTCAACCCGCCGGAAGGCGTCGACATGCACTGGTCGCGCCTCGCCGATCTTCCGCTCGCCGCGGTCATCTCTCTGGTCGAACCGTGGTACGGACGCGCGCGCGGGGTCCATCTGGCGGCGCTGACCGTCCCACCCCTCCTCGGCGCGCTGCTCGCCGCGGTGTTTCTCTGGGCCGCCACCCCGCTGCTGCCGGACCGGCGCGCGTCCGTGCCGGTGGCGATGGTCGCGACCCTGATCGTTCCCCTGCAGTACATGCTGCCCGGACGGGTGGACCATCACGGCCTGCAACTGGTGCTGACGGCGCTCGCCACCGGACTGCTGCTTCGCTCGCTGCATTCCGCGAAACCCGGCTCCGCCCTGGGACTCGGCCTCACGGGAGGGGTCTCGCTTGCGATCGGCCTGGAAACCCTTCCCTTCATCGGCGCCGCCACCGTCATCCTGAGCCTCGCCTGGGTGTCGCGCCGCACAACGGCATTGGCCCTGGCCGCCTTTGGCGCGGCGTTGACAGCGTCCTCCGTCGCGCTTCTCCTCCTGACCCTGCCGCCCACGGCGTGGACGACAGCCGCATGCGACCGGATGTCGCTCGTGCATGTCGCGCTGAACGCGATTGTGCTGGGTACGGGGGGCGCTGCGCTCGCATTCGATCGCCTGAGGCCCGGCGCGTCATGGCCCTGGCGGCTCTGCTTGGCGGGGAGCGCGGGCATCGCCGGTCTTGCCCTGGTCACGGCCGCCTTTCCGCAATGTGTCGGCGGTCCCTATTCCGGCATCGCCGACGACATAAGATACTGGCTCGTCCGGGTGAACGAAGCCCAGTCGCTTGTCGATCTCTTTCATCGGAAGCCGGGCGTCGCCGTGTCCGCCGTCATCCTGCCGTTAACCGCGCTGGCTGCTCTCGGCTGGCAGTGGGTGCGAGCCTCCGACCGGTCGGACCCACTCCGGCTCGCCCTCGCGGTGCTGGTGTTGTCCGGCCTCGCCGTGACCGCCTGGCAGGTCCGGGGAATGGGCTATGCGGGGCTTGCCGCGGGCTTCTCCCTGATCCCGCTCGCCGCCGCGGCGGGCGAACGGGCGCGGCGTTCGCGTTGGATAGCGGCGAGGCTGGGGCTGCGGGTCTGCGTACCGCTGATGTGCGCGGCCGCCGTGCTCGCGCCGCTCCAGCTGCATCCCGGGCCGGCTTCTCGGGCGGGTGGATGGAAGACCGGTTGCAACGTCGCCGCCGTGCTCGATGCCCACACCGATCCGACCGGTCTCGGCGCCGCGCCGCGCACCATTGCCGCCCCCATCGATGCCGGACCGGCGATACTCCACCTCACCAGCCACCGGGTTCTCGCCGGTCCCTATCACCGCAATGTCCGTGGGCTTGCGGACAACCGCCGCATCTTCGCCGGCACCGAAAAGGAATCGCGTGCCACCGTCGACGCGCGCGGCGTCGACGCGATCCTCTTCTGCAAGAAATTCGCAGGTCTGTCGAACTATGCCGACCGACCGGCCTTCCTCGACGACCTTCTCGCTTCGAAGCGCCCGCCCGGCTGGCTTCTCCCCGTCGCAAGCGGCGAGGGCATCGCCCTTTACAGGGTCGATCGGGGTACGGCCGTGGCGCCATGATACGGGCAGGGCATCACAAGACCGTGCGGGAGGCCGCCGGCTTCCTCGCGGCCGGCATCGCCGCCACGCTCACCCACCTGTGCGTCGGGCTTGCGCTCCATTACGCGCTCGATCCCGGGCTCAGCGCGCTCGCGGCCAACCTCGTCGCGTTCTGCGTCGCCTATCTGGTCTCCTATTTCGGGAACGCCACGCTGGCGTTTCCCGATACCAGGATCGGCCCGGCGAGCTTCTTCCGTTTCCTCGCCGTATCGCTCGCCTCGCTTGGACTGAACCAGACGCTCGTGTTCGCTCTCGTGGACCTCGCCGGCCGACCCTACTGGCTGGCGCTCCCCTGCGTCCTGATCACGGTCCCGCCAGTGACGTTCCTCGCCATGAAGTACTGGGGCGTTCGTGTCGAGGGTTCATGCCAATGAATCGTGGGCAATCGGACACCGCGGCCGACGTCGCGGCAATGGACGGGGAAACGGATGCCGCACATGCTGACCGACATCCGGCACCGCAATATCGAGTCTCGGACGATGTGCAAGCCGCTCTGGCAATCCGACATGAGGGCCTGACCCGACGACTCCAGTTGGTTCGTCGGGCCCTGAAAGCGATGCACCGTCTTCAGGTGCCAGCAAACGTTTACAAGTTCGCGGAACGTGCCGTCAGTCGTCCGGACCGCAGTTCGAGCACGTTCTTGATTCCGCCACTCAGGGTCTTCTGCCAATCCACGATCTCGATGCCATACTGTGGCTTCAGGGATTAATGGTGGTGGATTCCGCGTTGCGCTCAGTCCAAGATCGACTGGTCAGCGAAGGCTGCCGAAGGTCGAGAGGCGGGCGGTAGCGCCACATGACGGAGGAACTTCGAATGACCGATCCGGAAAACCCGATACTGACTCGCCTCGGGAGCGCTCCCGAGGATATCGCGAGGGGCCTGCGGGAGTTTTCGAAGTCCGCGGAAATGCTCTCCAATGATCGACCTCGTCTCATCGATGAGCACTCATTGCAGTGGATTGGGGTGTATCGAGGCGAAGTATCGGCGAAAGCCGAGGATCTGCCATCGCTCATGGAGGACTTGGAGAGGCGAGGAATTCCGCTCGGCGACACGATCGTTCGCTTCATCGAGAAAAACCAGCGGACGTTGATCCTCTAGCATGCTGCGAGGAAGGTTCGGCGATACCTCCGGTCGGCCGTACATGGAGGGACATGTCCTGCTCCCACGTCTGGGTTGGAGCGGGAATGTGTCGTTCATATTCGATACCGGAGCGGATAATTCCCTGCTGATGCCTCTCGATGCGCAGCGGATGGGAATCGACTAGGGTGTAGTTCTCGTATGTCAATTGTCAGTGGTTGATTTGACGTGATGTCGTGGTGGCGAGGGACCTCTGAGATGGTGCTTTCGTGACAATCGCGCGTTCCGGGGCAGGATTTTGTCACGACGGCGGTGAACGGCGGGGATGTGGGGACACTCCTCACCGCGCGATGCGGTAGGATGCAGGTTGACGAAGCTGCAAACCCGGACGCTTCGAGAGCGCATGGAAGGCCATGATCGCCGCGGACGCCGCTCCGGCCAACGACAATATCAGCCTGAATCACGACCGGGCGCTCGCTGCATGAACAAAACCGTGGGTACTGCAACTACAACTGCCATACGAGTTTCGCACCCATCGACTACAGGCTGTTCGAGCAAGAAATATCGACGCTGGGAATCGGCGGGACTTCGGAGAATTTCGTAGAGTCGGCGTATCTGGTCTTCGTCGGTGATGAGGCGCTGTACGGGTATGAAATCGAGCTGCATATCTGTAAGCCGGCGGAAGAACTGATGACCGTGCCTTCGTTGCTGGGACGGGACATAATTGATCAGTGGCGCGTCACCTACGACAGGTCGGCATCGGAACTTCTGGCGGAGGTGGTCTCGTGGGATGCCTGGGACATGCTTGAGGATTGACAGGAATTGGTTTCCGGAAGGAACGGAGAAGTCAGTTCGTCTTTCCGTTATCCCCGTGGCGCGGCGGGCCCATGCCAGTTTGCAAGCGCAACTGAGGAGCGCGGCTGAGGTGGCCTCGCACAGTCGGACAGGCTGGTACAAATTGTAGATCTGGACAAAGCTCGGTTCGGCGAGCCGTGTCGCTCTTCTACAGAATGTCGGCCGCAATGCTCTGAGCGATTCGCTCCGCCGCTTCGTGGATAGAGTCCTGCGCCAGGTGGGCGTAGCGTGCCGTCCTCTGCACCTGCGTGTGACCGAGCAGCTTGCCGATCACCTGCAAGGTTCGGTCCGGAACGCGCAAGACGAGGATCTCGCAGGCCGATCTTGACGAGGCGCTGAAGATCCATCGCGCCCGTCATGGAAGCGGAGGGCCCGGGGAGAATCTGGAACTGGCGATGCGCCGATGGATCAGGTCCAAGCGCCCGGGGACGGACCTGGACAAGCTGATCGAATTGCGGATCGCCCTGGAAGCCCTCTACGAAATTGGCGGAGCAAATGAGAAGGCGTTTCGCATCGCGACCTACGGGGCGTGGCATCTGGGGAAAGATTTCGAGCAGCGCCACCATGACGCCGTCGAGCGAGACCGACGCGCTGACCGCCCCGGGCGGGATGTCCTGGGTCTTGCGGATGCTCTCCAGGGCCTCCGGGCCGAGACTTTCCCAGCGCTCCTGCATGGTCACGGTGAGCCGCTGCAAGGTGCTCACCGACGGCGTCATGCCGCCCACCTTCTCGAAAAACTCCTCCGCTTCCCGTGCCGTGCAGTGGCCCATCATCATCAGCCCAGGTTGGGCCGCCGTCCGTGTCAGGGAGTCGTTCACAAGGCCCAGGCTCTCGTCCACCGGCACCAGCGACGTGCCGGAAGCGCCGGTGCGGTAGCGCGCACGCCGGTCGGTCACCGGACCGGACCCAGCGAGGACATGATCGTCTTCGGCGTCGGCGCCACACGGAACCAGCTCCGTGGCGGAAAGGCGCAGTTGCTTCGTCAGGGACCGGGACCCCGAGGCCAGATCGAGGCGGCTGCGAAGCGCCGTCTTCCACGTCCATGCAAGGCGGCATCAGTAGTGATAGCCACTTACCCTCGGGGGCAATGGTGCTCCGGCATCCCCGGGCGGTGGGCCGGCGGTAACCAGCCGGGCGGTGACGATCACGATCAGTTCGAGCTCTTCCGAGCGGACCGAACGATGCCTGAACAAGGCCCCCAGTACCGAGATGTCCTTGAGCCCGGGCAGTCCGGCCTCCCGCGTGTTCGATGCGTTGCGGAAAAGCCCGGCGATGACGATCGACTCCCCGTCCCCGACCTCGACGGTGGTCTCCGCCCGGCGCACGTTGATCACCGGAACGCTGACCCCGCCCGCCACCTGAACCGACTGGTTCAGGGAAGGCTCTGACACTTCCGGCCTGACCTTCAACACGATCCGCCCGGTGTCGATCACCGTCGGCACGAAATCGAGCAGGATGCCGTATTTCTTGTATTCGAAGACGATCACCCCGTCGTCGAACCCGGTCGGCAATGGGTACTCGCCACCCGAGAAGAAGGACGCCGCCTCGCCCGATACCGCCGTGACGTTCGGCCGGGCCAGTACATTGGCGAGGCCCGCCTTGGCCAGCGCATCGACCATGCCGGCTATTCGCGTGTTCTCCGTTGTACTGTTGAAGACAATGCCGGGCGAGGTCTCTCCGTCGATGGTACTCCGCAGCCAGGGGTCGGTAGGCGCGCCGGTGGGCAGGAAGCGTCCGATCCGGAAGCCCAGAAACCCGTCCCCCTGGACACGGAACGCATCCCAGTTGATCCCGAGGTCCTCGGTGACGGAGCGTTGCACCTCGGCGATCTGGACTTCCAGGTTGACCTGCTGCGCGCCGGTGACCTGCAATTCGTTTTCGATCGGCGTATCCGTGGGAAGCGCACCCGCGACCAGCCTGAGGGCGCGCTCCGAGAGCGCTGCGGATGCGACCTCGCCGATGAGCGCAATGCCGCGTGCAGCGCGCCTGACCCGGACCCCTTGCAACTGCGGTTCCTTCTCCAGGATTTGCCGGATCGGCTCGGTGTCGTGAACGACCGAAACGGTCCAGCTCCGTACCTTCCCCTCATCTCCGAGCACCGCGACCGAGGTCCGCCCGACCGCCTTGCCGATGATGTAGATCGCATCCGGCGACAGGAGCTGCACGTCGGCGATCCCGGGGGACGCAACCAGAACCGATGTCGCCTCGCCGGGCACGTGAAGTCGCCGGCTCTGCCCAAGGAGGAGTTTCACTGTCGGCCCGCTGCCCGGAATCTTGTTGGCGGATCTTGCTGGTTCGGCCGTGGACGGAGGAAGTTTCGACCCCGGGTCGGACTCCGCCGCGGTGTACAAGGCGATCGGTATCGCTGCGCGAGGGGACATCGTCCCGCCAAGCCGCAGTAGCGGGATTGGAGCCGAGGGCGGACGGAACCGTTCGCCGCCGGTCGTTTCGACGCTCGACGGCGACGAACGCATGATGTGCCTGAAGCCGGCTATGCTGATGCCCTGCGATACGGGGTTTCGCTCCAACCGTTGCGCATCCTCGATCAGACGGGAGAGCGTAACCCCGTCGCCATCGAGCCAGTAGGATGGGTCGTGCCGGGCGTACGCTCCGGCGGCGCTCTCCAGCTTCCCGGCCGTCAGCAGCATGCGCACGAAATTTGCGGCTATCCGGGGGTGCGGGGACGAAAGGCGGAGCGCTTCGCGGTATTTCTCCTCCGCCGCCTCGTGGTCGCCATCGAGGGCGGCGGCAACGGCCTCGCCGTTGGCCGCCCATGTCGCGACGGGCAAGCCCCGCCCGGCTTCGCGCGCATCGCGGAAATGCCTACGCGCCGCATCCGTTTGTCCCAGGGCAAGGGACGCCCGGCCTCCGCCGAGGAGCGCCTCCGCCTCGATCGCGCGGGCATCCTCCCCCGCGCGTTCCGCCGCGCTCAGGAAGAAGCGCTTCGCTGCGGCGAAGTCCCTCGCCTCGAACGAAATATGACCGAGACCCAGGAAAGGTTCCGGTGCGTCCCGGAACCGCTCCGAGAGCGTCCGGTAGAGCCTCTGCGCCACGGCCGGCTGACCCGCGGCAAGCGCTGCCTCGGCGACGGCAAGATTGTTCCGAAGAAGGTCCCCGCCGCGGCTGGCATCGTTGGTCGGCTGCCAGTGGGCGCAGGCGCCGAGCGAAATGACGGCAGCCGCCAGTAGGGCGGTTCGCAAACGCCCCTTGAGCGCTCCCGTCGTTCTTGCGGGCAACGCCGGCGTCCGCGTAACCCTATCATCGGCTGAAGGGCGGACGATCATGCTCCCCGTCATCAAGTCGTGAAATCAATCGTTTAACGGACAATTCTTATACAAGCCTTTAAGAGACAGGACAAAATGGACCCAAGCGGCTGAACAATGGACACATGAATTTCGCCCTATTCCCAAGGGTTTGGGTGCCTGAAGATACCGCTCCCGGTCGCTCCGTCCTTGGCGCGGGCAGACTTGCGAATCGATTGTCGCGTCCGGGTGAGGATGGATCGCGTAACCCGCACCCGGCCGACCATGAGCGGTGGCCCCACCTCAGGCGGCCTCCGCACAGTAAGTTACTGAATTGCCGGCGTATCGACCCCGGCGCTCCGGGCCGCGGCAGCGAGTGCGCGGTCCAGCGTGGTCACAGGCACATTCAACGGGACTCCTCCTGCCGCCAGGCCATCTCCGGCCCGGCCGCAACCGTCCCGAATCTCCTCTCTCCACTCTCCGGAGAACTCCCGCAACCCGTCTTGGCGAAAATACCGGAAACCGGTATGAACGGAACATCGGACACGATGACAATCGGTCGGTGTCGCGGTCGAAAGTCTGTTCCGGCAGCGGTGGGCATGATCCGCCGGAGATTCCGGTCGCTGCCGAGAGCGGTTGTTGCGATCGGGTTCCATGCCGGCGAGTATTGGACTCGCGTCACTTCGGGAGAAGACGGTGCCTCAGTTCCTGTCTCTGCGTTGCGGTCTCCGGGTCTTGCCGGCGCTTTTGCCGCTCTCGCTCACGGCCGGCTGTCTTGAGCCGCTGGCTCACAAGGATCCTTACTTCATGCCGAGAAGCGTGGCGGCCTCCGCGCACCACGCCGAGGCCCTGCACGCGATACGGTACAACCGCGCAGTACAGGCCGCGCGGCAGTCCTGTCCCGTTTCCGCGTCGTCGGATGCCGCCACACCTGGCGGGCCGGCCACCGCTCGCCGCGACTCGCTCGCCCGGCTGTGCGCCGACATGCCCCCACCGTCTGTGGCTGCGCAAGGCGGAACCGAAAGCGCGTACAGGCGGTGGGTGGAAGACCGGACGCGCGCCCTGCCCGAGTCATCCGCAACCGCCGCGGGCGCCGCGGGCGGGTCATGATCCGGGCAATTTTCGAGCAACCGAGCCCGAATATGTGAACCGGTCATGGCGTCGTCTGCCAAACGGCCCTTTGCTCGAGGTTTCGCCGCCGACCGACAGACGGAACGGGCGTTGCGCGCGGGGCTATCCGGCCGCGATGTCCAGATACAGCGGGGACGCCTGACCGCCGCGCTCCGGACGCTGGCGGTGGAACCGGCTTCCCGTCTGGTGTTCGTCGATATGGACGGAATCGAGGAACCGGAAGCGGCGGCCAGACAGTTGATCGGGATCTGCGCGTTCGAGACCGCGCTGGTCGCCATCGGCTCGGTCGATACCGCGTATTATGGCCGCTCGCTGCTGCAGCTGGGCATCGCCGATTATCTGGTCAAACCGGTCACGGCGGCGGCCATACGAGATGCCGCCGCGGCCCTGACCGACGACATGCCCGAACAGCTCTACGCGGGGGAGGTGATCGCCTTCGCGGGCAGCCCCGGAAGCGGCACTTCCACTCTTGTCGCCGCCGTTGCACGCGGCATCGTCGCCGACGGGCGCGTCGTCTCGGTGGTGGATCTCGACCCGATGTCGGGCAAGCTGCCCTCCCGCCTGAACGTCGAACCCCGGGAGGGGCTGTCTTCTCTCCTTGCCCATCCCGCTCCCACCGAGGACGAGGAGGCGGAACCGGCACTCGGTCTGGATCAATTGGATGAGATCGTGACCCCTGCCGGGACGGGGATTTCGCTGGTCGCCTACTCCTCGTCCGGACCCCTGACGACGCGCCCGCCCCCGGCGGCGCTGTCCGCCCTGTTCAAGCGTCTTGCCAACCGCACGCATGTCGTACTCGTGGCCGGGCTCGCCGACCCGGAAACGCAGCTCGACGTCATGGGTCAGGGCGACGGCCGGGTCCTGGTCTACGAGCCCACCTTGCCCAGCATCGGCGCCGCGGTCCGGCTGATCGCGCAACTCGGCCCGGCCTCCCCCGTCACGTTGGTCCAGTGCTCGACTAGGATGCGCGGATATCCGCTGTCGGCGGCCCATGTCAGTTACGCGCTCGCCGACCGACGACCCGACGTCGTGGTTCCGTTCGAACCGGCATTGCACGCGGGCTCGGTCGGCAAGACTCCCGGTCGGCCCGGCAAGGCTTATCGAAAGGCGCTGCAACAGGTTACGGAACTCGTCGGGCGGGGGTCCTCGCCCGAAACCCGGTAAAGAGCGAAGCCGGTCCACCCGGCTCCGGTTGTACCAGGCTCCCCGCCATCGGACCGGGTTCCCATGGACCGCCTGGCTGCGGAAGTGGCCGCCGCCGCAACCGGGACGGAGATTCTTCGTGCCCGGGCAGGGTGGTGGAATTCCGCGGGCCCGGTGGCGGCCAGGCGGACCTTCATCGGCCCGCCGGAAGTCCGGACCAGGTCGATATCCTCGGAGTCGCGCATCGGCTTCGGGAAGTGCAGCTTGTTGAGCGCCGTTCCGCCTCGAATCCGCACTGCATCGCACAACATGTCGTCGGAGAAGACCTCCACCAGAGCACGGCCGATGATGAGATCCTGCTCGACCTGTCGCTGATCGGACCAGGGAATGACGGCGCCCGAGGCGACGACATCTTGCGCCGGGATCATGCGTCATCCCGCGGCACACGGCCGGCCTCACGATGGAGACTGCTCTCTCGGCCTTGTCCGGTAACGCCTGCAGTGCATCGCGTGTTGTGGTGTGTATATAATTGCGCATGATACGGAACAGCCGAGACATCGTCACGCGTCTCAAGGCCGAGGGGTTCGAACTGGTGAGCGTGAAGGGATCGCACCACAAGTTCGGAAAGGGCACGACCACCGTGGTCGTTCCGCATTCGAAGAAGGACTTGCCCTTCGGTACCGCCCGGAGCATCGCCAGGCGGGTGGGCTGGAACTGAGGAGGCAGCCATGCACTACGTCGCCGTCATCGACAAGGATCCAGGAAGCGCCTATGGGGTTCAGTTTCCGGAGGTGCCGGGATGCTATTCGGCCGCCGACAGCTTCGATGACATCGTTCCAAACGCGATCGAGGCATTGAGCCTGTTCTTCGAGGACGGTGAGCCAGTGCCACCGCGCGGCATCGAAGCGGTGCGCGAGCAGGTCGCCGAGAGCATCGCGGAGGGCGCGGTGCTGATGATGATCCCCTATGTTCGGGACCGGAAGCGGGTCGTGCGGGTGAATTTGAGCCTGGAGAAGGGGTTTCTCGACACCCTCGACGAGGCGGCGCGCATGCGTGGCATGACGCGCTCCGCGTTCGTTCAGAAGGCGGCCACGCGCGAGATTCTCGACCCGGCTTGAAACGGGCGCAGTCGTCGGCTGGCGCGGCATTGCGGCGCGGTGCTGTTGAAGGCCGACCATGGCGCAAACGGCCTCGCGGTCGAGCGGTCGCCGAGACTCTCAGGCGGCGCCACGGGTGACCAGCACCCGGACCGGCAAGGCGGACTGATTTCGGGTCTGCGTCGTCCAACGCCGGTCACTTTATCGCCGGGCTGCTCTACGCCGCGCGACATACAACAGGTCATGCCATCCCTCCCCGCGCCGTCCCCCACCTCCCCCGGTTTCTGAGTTCGTACCTGTCCCGGTTGCAATCGGTGAGCAGGCTTTCAAGATGCGATGCATTGCGATGGCTGGCGGTCTCATGGAGAACGACCATCTCTCTGAAGTGGCGGGGGTGGTCGCGTTCGTATTGGCGCTTCCTTCTCTCCGGTCAGTTCGTGATACCGACCTTGAATGCAGTCGCTGCTGCCGGCAGGACCGGAATGTCCGGCCGGGGCCGGGCGCGGTCCGTTGACCCGATACCGGTCCGGCCATAGGCTTCAGGGTGGTCAGACAGCCGGATGGTCGCCAGCGCCTGGGTGCTGGAGGAAAGTCCGGGCTCCACGGGAACACGGTGCCGGGTAACGCCCGGCGGGGGCGACCCCAGGGAAAGTGCCACAGAAAGCAGACCGCCCGTCGCTGCGCGGCGGGCAAGGGTGAAAGGGTGCGGCAAGAGCGCACCGCGTCGCCGGCAACGGGGACGGCACGGTAAACCCCACCGGGAGCAAGACCAAGAAGGGACGACCGGTCGGCTCCGTCAGGAGGCCGGCAGACGGGTTTCCGCGTTGTCGTCCGGGTAGGTCGCGCGAGGCGGCTGGCAACAGTCGTCCCAGAGGAATGGCCATCCAGCCCGGATACATCCTGTCCGGGTGGACAGAACCCGGCTTACAGGCTGTCTGATCACCTTCGAATACACGTACTGAACCGGTGGCGAGGTCGCGCGACAGCCATGTTGCCCGACCGTACCGGTATTTTTTGTTTGCTATCCCGAATTTCAACCATCTATTATCCAGAGTTACCCGAGAATTATCAGAACAAATACAGAAACAGGTACAAACAACGAACTGCAACGGGCCGGTGACGCGATTCTTCTCATCATACGCGGTCAACGTCGACGACAAGTCCCGGGTGTCGGTGCCGCCGCGCTTCAAACAGGCCCTGAAGGCCCAGGAGTCGATGGAGATCTGTCTGTTTGAAAACCCGACCAGCAACGCCATCGAGGGATGCGGCTCGGCCTACTGGGAGTTCATGAACGAAGAGATCGAGAAACTGGAACGGTACGGTGAAGAACGGGAGTTCTGGGAAGCGATCCTGGCGTCGGCAAGCATCTCGCGATTCAACGAAAGTGATACCCGCATCCTGCTTCCCGAAGACCTGAAGACACACGCCGGGATCGTGGACAGCGCCATGTTTGCCGGTCGGGGCACCACCTTCGAAATCTGGAACCCCGCTGCCTTCCAGGCGGCCAGGACCGAAGCGCGCTCGTGGGGCAGGGCCAACCGGCCGACACTGTCCGGGTTCACTGTCGGTGCGAAGAGCCTGTCCCGGTGGAGTGCGTCGCAATGAACGCGCACGAGCCGGTACTCCGTGACGAGGTCATGGCGGCGCTGTGTGCCGGTGCCGGGCGCTCCTTCATCGACGGTACTTTCGGAGCCGGCGGGTATACCCGCGCCCTGCTCGGGGCCGGAGCCATTCGGGTTTTCGCGATCGACCGCGATCCCGCGGCCATTCGGGCCGGTGCGGCGCTCGCGCGCGACGATGACCGGCTGGTACTGGTGCAGGGACGTTTCGGCGAAATGGACCGGCTCGTCCGTGCACACGGGCTCGACGCTGTCGATGGCGTCGCGCTCGACCTTGGCATCAGCACGGATCAGCTGACGGGGCAACCCTGGCGGGGTTTTTCCTTCAGCCTGGACGGGCCCCTGGACATGCGCATGGAGATGGCCGGTGCCAGCGCGGCCGATCTCGTCAACGGCGCGTCCGAACGGCAACTCGCCGACATCATCTTTCGCTACGGCGAGGAGAGACGTTCCCGGCGGGTGGCGCGGGCCATCGTGCGGGCGCGCGCCGAATGCCCGATTACCACCACCGTTCAACTCGCCGAGATCGTCCGCGGGGCGCTGCCGCGCGGCGGGAGGATCGACCCTGCCACCCGCGTGTTCCAGGCGATCCGGATCAAGGTCAATGACGAACTCGGCGAACTCGACCGGGGTCTTGCCGCAGCGGAACGCATCCTCGCTCCGGGAGGCCGACTCGCGGTCGTGGCCTTCCACAGTCTCGAGGACCGCGCGGTCAAGCGGTTCCTCGCTGCCCGGAGCGGCTCCGGGATCTCGCGCCATTCACCCGGTGCGGCAGGTGCCCGCCCGGTGTCCACCTTCACCTCCGTCGGTCGTCGTGCGATCAGGCCCGCGTCGGCCGAAGTCGCCCGCAACCCGAGGTCGCGCTCGGCACGACTGCGCGTCGCCGAGCGGACGCGCGCCGCGTTGTCCGGCAAGGAAGAGGAGCGTCGATGATGCTGCGTCACGCCCTGCCATGGATGCTGGTCATCGTGCTCTCGGTCGCGATCTACGGGACTGCCCATGTCGTCGGTGGCAAGCAGAAGGAGCTTGCCGCCCTCGAACAGAAGATCGCAGCCGAAATGGAGACGGTTCACGTGCTCCGCGCCGAGCTGAGCTTCCTCTCACACCCGGCCAGGCTCGAGGAGCTGGCAACCCGGCATACCGGCATGCGGCCGACGGCCATTGCCCAGTTCGTGGAGGTTGACGGGTTGCCTGCGGTGCCCGGACTGCCGCTGCTGCGGGGAGCGAGACAATGACGGCGCCGTCAAGCGTCGAAACGGGACATGCGCGCCTGCTGGCGGCAGGTCTGGTGTTCCTGTGCGCGTTCGCGGTGGTCGCCGGCCGGCTGCTCGACCTGTCGATGGTTGACACGGACCGGAAGGCGGCCAGTCTCCGCAGCCCTGTTGTCGGCACCTCGGCCCGTGGTGCGATTACGGATCGAAACGGGGTTCTGCTTGCGACCAACATGCCGGTCAAATCGGCCTTCGTCAGGCCGGGCCTGATCCGGGATCCGGCCAAGGCGGCGCGGAAGATCGCCGGGGTTCTCGGATCCGACCCGGGGGAGGTCGAGCAACGGCTGCGCAGCGACAGCGACTTCGTCTACATCAGGCGTCTCCTGCCCCCGAACCAGTACTCCGCGCTCAGTGCCCTCGAAATTCCGGGGCTCGACTTCGAGGACGATGTCGGGCGCTACTATCCGCAGGGAGCCCTGACCAGTCACGTCGTCGGTTTTACAAATGTCGATACCACCGGCATCGCCGGCGTGGAGAAGCAGTTCGAGGGCGAGCTCGCCGCCGGAACCGGGATTGCGCTCTCTCTCGATGTCCGGATCCAGCACGTGGTGCGTACCGCACTCGCGCGAGCCGTCGAGCGGTTCAACGCCGTCGGCGGCACCGGCGTGGTCCTCGATGTCGACAGCGGCGAGGTCCTGGCCATGGTGTCCCTTCCGGACTTCCATCCGCTGGATGCCGGTATCGCGCCCGCCGACCACAAGAAGAACAACGTCGCGCAGTCCATCTACGAGCTCGGAAGCACCTTCAAGATCTTCACCGCCGCGGCGACGCTGGAGTCCGGCCGGGCCACGCTGCAGACCCCGTACAATGCGCAACATCCCCTGCGGGTCGGAGGACACCGCGTCAGCGATTACCGCCCGCAGCACCGCTGGATGACGCTGGCCGAGGGGTTCATGCGTTCATCCAACATCGTCACCGGCCTCATGGCGCTGAGCCTGGGCCCGGCCGGTCAGAAGGAATTCATGTGCCGGCTCGGATTCTTCGAGGAGGTGCCGATTGAGCTTCCCGAACGGGCCGTCCCCCTGCTGCCAACAAAGTGGAACATGGTGGACGTGGTTCCGGTCGCCTTCGGCCACACCCTGGCCAGCACACCGCTTCATCTCGCCCGAGCGGTCGCGGCCATGGTCAACGGCGGCAGGTTGCCGCCGGTCACGGTGCTGAACCGGGAACACCGCGTGCACGCGGGCGCGGCTCGAACGCCGGTGACGGCAAGCGGCACGAGACCGTGCGGTACGGGCGAACAGGTCATCTCGACGAAGACATCGCAGGACATCAACCGATTGCTTCGTCTGGTGGTTGTCGGCGGGACCGGCCGCAAGGGCAATGCGGAAGGCTTTGTCGTCGGCGGCAAGACCGGGACCGCGGAGAAGGTGATCAACGGGCGATACTCGAGGCACAGGCGGATCGCTTCCTTCGTCGGGGTCTTCCCGATGACACGGCCCCGCTACGTCGTCTCGGTCACGGTCGATGAACCCAAGGGCCGAAAGGAAAGCTTCGGCTTCGCCACCGGTGGCTGGGTGGCGGCGCCCGCGGTGAGCGAGATCATCTCCCGTTCGGCGTTCATGCTCGGAGTCGATCCGGTCGACGAGACGGTGCCTGCCATCACCGAGGGCCTGCACATCGAGATTCCGGAGCCCGAGGAAATCCAGCCCGTGAGAGCCCAGCGTGTTGCTTTCCACCCTCGTCAGGGATAGCGCGGCTGTGGGCGTGCAGCCCTCCTGCGGTCCTGGAGGCAGCTCACTGCCCGACCCTGCGGTGTGCGGCGTGACGGCCGACAGTCGCGAGGTCCGACCGGGCTGGCTGTTCGCGGCACTCCCGGGGAGCAGGGTTGACGGCAGCCGTTTCATTCCCGAGGCGATTGCACGCGGCGCGGTGGCGGTACTGGCCCGACCGGGGACGCGGTTGCCGGAGACAGGCCACCGGACCCGCCTGATCACTCACTCCGAACCGAGGCGGTGCCTGGCCAGGATCGCGGCACGGTTCCACCGGGTGCAGCCGGAGCGGATCGCCTGTGTCACCGGAACCGACGGCAAGACATCGGTCGCCGAGTTCATCCGCCAGCTCTGGCAGGCCACGGGGAAGCCGGCTGCCAGCCTCGGCACTCTCGGGCTCACCACGTCCCGGGGGCGCACCGGACCTGGTCTGACCACTCCGGACCCGGTGCTGCTGCACGCAACCCTGCGCGAACTGGCCGAAGCGGACGTCAACCGGGTGACGCTCGAAGCCTCGAGCCACGGTCTTGACCAGTACCGGCTGGACGGAGTTCGGGTTCAGGCCGGCGCATTCACCAACCTCGGCCGCGACCACATCGACTACCATGGCTCCGGCGAGGCCTACCGATCGGCCAAGATCAGGCTGTTTTCCGAACTGCTCGACCCGAACGGCGATGCTGTCCTGAACGCCGACGACGGTGCGGTCGACCTGTTTGCCGCGACCTGCCGGCGCCGGGGCATCCGCACGACCCTGTTCGGGCGCAGCCGGGACGCCGACCTCGCGCTCGTGGCGTGCGTGCCGGGCCAGGACTCGAGCAGTCTGGTGCTGCGGCACCAGGGCGCAGACCATGACGTGATCCTGCCGCTGCCCGGCCTCTTCCAGGCGATGAACGCGCTGGTCGCCCTCGCGGTCACGAGCCGGATCGAGGACATCCCGCTCGCCGAACTGGTCCCGTTGATCGGAACGCTCACGGGAGTACCCGGACGGCTGGAACAGGTAGGCTCCCACCACGGTACCGCCGGGGTCTACGTCGACTTTGCCCACACTCCCGGCGCCCTGCGCAACGTGCTGGCGGCATTGCGGCCGCATGTTGCCGGCCGACTTGTCTGCGTGTTCGGCGCCGGCGGTGACCGTGATCCGGGCAAGCGCGAACCGATGGGGCGGGCGGTCGGCGAGGCTGCCGACCTCGCCATCGTGACCGACGACAATCCGCGCGGCGAGGACCCGGCAGCGATCCGGCGGTCGGTGCTCGCGGGATGTTCGGGTGGCCGGGAGATCGGCGATCGTGCCGAGGCCATCGCCTTCGGCCTCGACCTGCTCGCACCGGGTGATGCGCTGGTCATTGCCGGCAAGGGCCACGAGACCGGACAGCAGGTCGGCGACAGGTTGCTGCCGTTTGACGACCGGCAAGTGGCACGCCGGCTGCTTGTCGAACGCGGTGGAACGGCATCATGACCCCACTGTGGACCAGCACCTCGGCGGCGGCGGCCACAGGAGGGCGCTCGATCGGGCCGGCGTGGCAAGCCGGCGGGATCGTGATCGACAGCCGCCGGGCCGGGCCCGGCGACCTGTTCGTTGCGCTGCCCGGCTCGCGGACCCACGGACACGACCATGTCGGGGACGCGCGTGATCGCGGCGCGGCCGCAGCAATGGTGGAACGAACGTCGGGCCTGCCGGCCCGACTGCCGGTGCTGGTGGTCCCGGATTGTCTCAAGGCGCTGGCCAGGCTCGGCTCGGTGGCGCGTTCGCGGTCGACGGCGCGTGTCACGGCGGTGACCGGAAGTGTCGGCAAGACAGGAACCAAGGACATGCTCGGCCGCGCACTTGCGGCCTTCGGCGAGGTCGAGGTCAGCAGCGGCAACCTGAACAATCACATCGGTGCGCCGCTGAGCCTTGCCCGCATGCGCGAGGGGATCGCATTCGGCGTCTTCGAACTCGGCATGAACCACGCAGGCGAGATCAGCCCCCTGTCGCGCCTGGTGCACCCGCACCTCGCCATCATTACCACCGTGGGGCCGGTCCACATCGGGCACTTCCCCGACGAGGAGGCGATCGCGCGGGCCAAGGCCGAGATCTTCGACGGAGTCGAACCGGGCGGGTGCGCTGTCCTCAACCGCGACAACCGCTGGTACGGCCTGCTCCGCAAAGCGGCAACACGGGACACGATCTCGCGCGTGCTGACCTTCGGACACCATCCAGACGCCGATGTCCGACTGGTTGACACACGAAGCGATGCGACCGGTTCGACCGTCACCGTGGTCATTGACGAGGACCGGCTGACCTACCGTCTCGACGCGGTTGGCGAGCATTGGGCAGCCAACTCCGCAGGGGTGCTGGCCTGTGTCATCGGCCTCGGGCTTGATGCCCGCCGGGCCTCGGCGGCGATCCGTTCCGTGGTTCCCGGCCGGGGCCGTGGTGCACAGCTCTCCGTCGCCCTTGCCGACGGCGGCTCGATCCGGATCGTCGACGAAGCATACAACGCCAGTCCGATAGCGATGCGCGCCGCCTTCCGGGTGCTTGCCGATGCCAGGCCCGGGCCCGGGGGACGTCGGGTCGCAGTGCTCGGCGACATGCTCGAACTCGGATCCGTTGCCTGCCGGATGCACGCGGGCCTGATCGATGACCTGATGGCGGCCGGTCCGGAACTGGTGTTTACGGTCGGGCCGCTGATGGAGGCCCTGCGTGTCAGGCTCCCTCCCGGGGTCTCGGCCGGACATGCCGAGACCAGCGCCGGGATTGTGCAGGATGTCGTCGCCACGGTGCGTGACGGCGACGTCATTCTGGTGAAGGGGTCGCTCGGGACCAACATGTCACCGGTGATCGCCGCGCTGGAAGCGCTGGCGCCCGGCGCCGAAGGAGCCGGGTGATGGTCTATACCTTCCTTGCTCCGCTCGCGGACCAGTACCAGGTGTTCAACCTGTTCCGGTATCTGACCTTCCGGACCGGCGGGGCGGTGATGACCGCCCTGCTGATCAGCTTCCTGCTCGGCCCGACGCTGATCCGCTGGCTGCGCCACCAGCAGCCCGAAGGCCAGCCAATCAGGGACGACGGACCGGCCCACTTCTCCAAGCGCGGCACCCCGACAATGGGCGGGCTGCTGATCCTGATCTCGCTCGTCACCTCGACGCTGCTGTGGGCAGATCTCGGCAACGGTTTCGTGTGGTCCATCCTGTTCGTGTTGGTCAGCTTCGGCGTCCTGGGGTGCTGGGACGACTACCTGAAGCTGCGTGGCCGCTCGTCGCGCGGACTGTCCGGCAGGACGAAGCTGCTGTACCAGGCGATCTTCGCGCTTCTTGCCGCCCTGCTGATCTCCCGACTGCTGCAGCCGTCGGTCGGAACCGGGCTTGCCGTTCCCTTCCTCAAGGATGTGCTGGTGGACCTGGGCTGGTTCTTCTTCCCGTTCTCGATCCTGGTTCTGGTGGGCAGCTCCAACGCCGTCAACCTGACCGACGGACTGGACGGTCTTGCCATCGTGCCGGTGATCATCGCGGCGGCGAGCTTCGTGCTGATTGCCTATCTTGCGGGCAATGTCGTCTTTGCCCAGTACCTTCAGATCCACTACGTCGCCGGTGCGGGGGAACTGGCGGTCATCTGCGGTGCGATCATCGGATCGGGCCTCGGCTTCCTGTGGTGGAACGCGCCGCCTGCCCGGGTCTTCATGGGCGATACCGGCAGCCTGAGCCTGGGCGGCGCGCTTGGCGCGATCAGCGTGGTCACCAAGCACGAGCTGGTCCTCGTCGTGATCGGGGGCGTCTTTGTTCTCGAGGCGGTGTCCGTGATTGTCCAGGTGATTTCCTTCAGGCTCACCGGAAGGCGGGTGTTCGCGATGGCACCGCTCCACCATCACTTCGAACTGAAGGGGTGGGCCGAGCCGACGATCGTCATCCGCTTCTGGATCGTGGCGCTGGTACTGGCACTCGTCGGCCTGTCCTCGCTGAAGCTGAGATGACCATGATTCCGGTCAGCATCTTTCGTGACAGGACGGTCGCCGTGATGGGGATGGCGCGGTCGGGTCGTGTTGCCGCAGAGGCGCTGGCGGCCGGCGGGGCACGGGTCCTGGCCTGGGACGAGAATCCGCAGCGCCGCCGTGCCGGACCGGGTCGCATCGAGTTCGCCGACCTGTCGGTCGCGGATCTCCACGGAGTCGAGGCGCTGGTGCTCAGTCCCGGAATTCCGCACACCCATCCATCTCCCCACCGGGTGGTCAGCCGGGCGCGGTCGAACCGGATTCCGGTCATCGGTGACATCGAACTGCTGATGCGCAGCTGCCCGGCACGAACCACCGTTGCGGTTTCGGGCACCAACGGCAAGTCGACGACCACGGCGCTGATCGGACATGTCCTGCGCACCGCCGGACACGCATGCGACGTCGGCGGCAACATCGGCCTGCCGGTGCTCTCCTTCGATGCGCACCACGACCTGCAGGTCCTGGAGCTGAGCTCCTACCAGCTCGAGCTGACGCCGTCGCTGGCCTGCCAGGTGGCCGTATTGCTGAACGTCTCGCCCGATCACCTCGACCGGCACGGCGGTTTCGACGGCTACGTGGCCGCAAAGGAGCGCCTCCTCGCGGCAGTGTCCCGCGACGGTACCGTGGTGATCGGCATCCAGGACCCGACCTGCCGCCGGCTGCGGCGCATGGTCGAGCGTCGTTCGGAACCGCTCGTGGTCCCGGTGTCCGGCAGGGCGGTACCGATCGGTGGCGTCGGAATGCAGGCGCGCCGCGTCGTCGCCGAGTTTCGTGGCCGGCGGCGCACAATTGCCGACCTTGCGACCGCGCGGGCACTGCCCGGTGCCCACAATGCCCAGAATGCCTGCGCGGCGGCGGCGGGGGCGATTGCGCTTGGCGTTGACGAGCGCGCGATAGAGGCCGCGCTGCTCGACTTCCCGGGACTCGCCCATCGCCAGGAACCGGTCGGGACACGCAACGGTGTTCGCTTCGTCAACGATTCCAAGGCCACCAACGCGGACGCGGCAGCACGTGCGCTTGCCTGTTACGCGGCAGTCTACTGGATCGCCGGCGGACTGGCGAAGGATGACGGCCTCACCGCCCTCTACCCGGTTCTCCCGCGGGTGAGGGCGGCCTTTTTCATCGGTGCGTCCATGGACGCCATGGCATCGGAACTCGAGGAGCAGGTGCCCTGTCACCGGTGCGGGACGCTCGATCGCGCGGTGGAGGAGGCCGCCGGCCTGGCGCGGCGCGAGGGGCGGGACGATGCGGTGGTGCTGCTCTCGCCTGCGGCGGCATCCTTCGACCAGTTCGAGAGTTTCGAACACCGGGGCGACTGCTTCCGCGACCTGGTGGCCGGGCTGGGAGACGTGCCGTGAAGCCGCTCGCGCGCACCGACACCAGCATGCTCGGCACCTGGCTGTGGACCGTCGACGGCAAGGCGATGGTCGCACTGGCGGCGCTCATCATCCTCGGCTTCATCATGGTCCTGGCCGCGAGCCCGCCCGTCGCCGACCGCCTCGGGCTGTCGAGTTTCCATTTCGTGCTGCGCCAGTCGCTCATGTTGCCACTCGCGATCGCGATCATCGGCGGTGTCTCGCTTCTGGAACCGCACGTGATCCGTCGCATGGCAGCGGTCGGGTTCATTGCCGGCCTGGCCCTCCTGGTGGTGATCCTGATCGTCGGCACCGAGACCAACGGCGCGAAGCGCTGGATCTCGGTCCTCGGCTTCTCGCTGCAGCCTTCCGAGCTGGTCAAGCCATGTCTCGCCGTGGTGACGGCCTGGATGCTCGCACAGTGGCGCCAGGTTCCCGGATTTCCCGGAGCACAGATCTCGGTCGGTCTCGTGGGACTGGTGGCGGCACTGCTGCTGATGCAGCCCGATCTTGGCCAGACCCTGGTGGTGCTCGCCGTGTGGTTCGGCCAGCTGTTCGTCGCCGGACTGTCGCTGGCCCTGACCGCTGCCGGGGTCGTGGTCGCCTGTGCGGTGGTGGTGGGCGCGTATTTCACACTCGATCACGTGACCGCACGGGTCGACAGGTTCCTCAATCCCGGTGTCGGGGACAACTTCCAGGTCGAACGGTCGATCGAGGCTATCAGTACCGGAGGGCTGTTCGGCACAGGACCTGGCGACGGAGAGGTCAAGACCGTCCTTCCCGACGCCCATACCGACTTCGTCTTCGCGGTCATGAACGAGGAGTTCGGGGCGCTGGTCGGGTTCGTGCTGATCGGCCTGGTCGCATTCCTGGTCGTGCGCGGCTTCATGCGCCTGCGCGCCAGCACCGACCTGTTCGTCATCCTGGCCGGTTCCGGTCTGCTGGCGCAGTTCGGGGTGCAGTCGCTCATCCACATGGCATCAGCGCTGCAGCTGATACCGGCCAAGGGGATGACCCTTCCGTTTGTCAGCTACGGCGGAAGCTCGCTGATCTCGATGGCGCTGTGCATGGGAATGGTCCTGGCGTTCACCCGGTCCACCACGCACCGGGAGGTGCCGACGTGACCGGGCTATGCGTCGCCCTGGCTGCCGGAGGGACCGGCGGCCACGTCTTTCCGGCCGAGAGCCTGGGCGAGGTGCTGGCCGCCCGCAACCACCGGGTGCTCATGCTCACCGACAGGCGCGGTGGTGGGTTCGACCGTCCGGACCGTCCGTGGGAGCTGCACCGGATCCGCGCATCCAGCCCGAGCAGGCCAGGCCTGGCCGCGCGGCTGGGGGCGCTTGCGCAGATCGGGCTCGGAACGCTCGACGCCCGTCGGATCCTGGCCCGAACGGGTACCCATGCCGTGGTCGGCTTCGGCGGCTACCCGTCCGTCCCGGTGGTGCTGGCAGCCGCCACCCTCGGCATCCCGTCGGTCCTGCACGAGCAGAACGCGGTGCTCGGCCGGGCCAACAGGATGCTGGCGGGACGCGCGCGGCTGATCGCGACCTCGATCGAGCCCACCCGCGGCGCCGGGGCGCGGGAAGAGCGGCTGCGTCACACCGGCAATCCCGTGCGCGCCGGCATACAGTCCAGGCGTTGCGCCGCGTATACGCCGCCGAAATCCGGCGAGCCGCTCGACCTGCTGGTCTTCGGGGGCAGCCTGGGGGCGCGGGTCCTTTCCAACGTGGTTCCGGCAGCCGTCAGGGCGCTGCCGCCCGCATGCCGCGAGCGGCTGCGCATCGTGCAGCAATGCCGCAGCGAGGACATCGGGCGGGTTGCCGACGCCTATCGCGACCTGCCGAACCCGCCCGAAATCGCCACCTTCTTCGACGATATGCCGGACCGGTTCGTCCGTGCCCACCTGGTGATTGCCCGGGCCGGGGCCTCGACCGTGGCCGAACTCGCTGTCATCGGGCGCCCCGCGATCCTGGTGCCCTATCCGCACGCAATGGACGCCCACCAGGACTGGAACGCCCGCGCGCTCGAACAGGCCGGAGCGGCGTGGCGGATCGACGAATCCGACCTCGACGCACCGGTGCTGGCGAACTGCCTTGCCCGCCTGCTGAAGGATCCCGGCCGGCTCGCCGCCGCCGCCGCCGCCGCCTGCCGGATCGGCCGGCCCGGCGCTGCGGACGCCCTGGCCGAACTGGTGCTGCAGGCGGCAGGCACCGCATGCACCCCTGACGGAGAAAGGACGACGGCATGAAGCGGTTTCCGCTGCGCATCGGGGAGATGCATTTCGTGGGCATAGGAGGTATCGGCATGAGCGGCATCGCCGAGGTCTTGCACAACCTTGGCTACCCGGTCCGGGGCAGCGACGTGGCCGAGAGCGGCAACGTGCGCCGCCTGAGGTCGCTCGGCATTTCCGTCGACATCGGCCACGCGCCCGAAAACATCGAGGGTGCCTCCCTGATCGTGGTGTCCACCGCGATCGGATCGGACAATCTCGAACTCACGGCCGCCCGCGCCGCGGGCATTCCGGTATTGCACCGGGCCGAAATGCTGGCCGAGCTCATGCGGCTCAGGTGGTCGATTGCGTGCGCCGGTACCCATGGCAAGACCACGACCACGTCGATGGTTGCGGCACTGCTTGATGCCGCCGGGCTCGATCCGACGGTGGTCAACGGTGGCATCATCAATTCCTACGGCGCCAATGCCAGGGTCGGAACCGGCGACTGGATCGTGGTGGAGGCCGACGAATCCGACGGCAGCTTCACCCGCTTGCCGGCAACCGTCGCGGTCGTGACGAATATCGATCCGGAACACCTGGACCACTACGGCAGCTTCGCCAGTCTGTGCCAGTCCTTTCGCTCGTTCGTCGCACGGGTGCCCTTCTACGGGTTCTCGGTACTGTGCATCGATCATCCACAGGTTCGCTCGCTGCTGCACGAGATCTCGGACCGCAGACTGATCAGCTACGGCTTCTCGCCGGATGCAGACGTGCGGGGATTCGATCTCGCCTCCACCGCGACCGGGTCCCGGTTCTCGGTCGAGCTGAAGGGCCGGCGGGCGGGTGACGACACCGTCATCAGACATCTTGAACTGCCGATGTTCGGTGAACACAACGTCTCGAACGCACTTGCCGCGCTCACGGTCGCCTGGCAGATGGGCCTGGACGCACGGGTGATCCGCCAGGGGCTGAGCAGCTTCTCAGGCGTAAAGCGCCGGTTTACCCGCACCGGCATGTCCAACGGCATTACCGTTATCGACGACTACGGACACCACCCGGTCGAGATTGCCGCCGTACTGAAGGCAGCGCGATCGGCCTGTCCGGAAGGCCGCATCATCGCGGTGGTGCAACCGCATCGCTACACCCGGCTTGCCAACCTGTTCGACGAGTTCTGCGAGTGCTTCGGCAACGCCGATGCCGTGATCGTTGCCGAGGTGTACGCGGCGGGAGAAGCGGCAATTCCGGGCATGAACCGCGACCGGCTGGTCCGAGGCGTGCGCGACGCGGGACATCCGAATGTCTATCCGCTGGCCGCGCCCGAACGGCTGGCCTCCCGGGTGGCGGCAATCGCCGGACCGGGGGACTACGTGGTTTGTCTCGGCGCCGGCAACATCACCGCGTGGGCGAATGCACTGCCCGGCGAACTCGACGCAATGTTCGCGCGCTCGTCCCGTGCCCGACCCGAAGCGCTGGAACTCAGGGCCGGATGATGGGAATGGCAGTGCTCAGGACTCCGCAGCCGGACGGCAGGCTGGTCGAACGCCTGCCGGAGGTTCGCGGCCGCTACAGCGAGAACGCCGCGCTTGCGCCGTTCACCTGGTTCCGGGTGGGTGGCCGCGCCGAGGCGCTGTTCCGCCCGGCGGATGCGAATGACCTCCTGCGCTTCCTCGAGCAACTGCCTGTCGACATCCCGGTGTCGGTGATCGGAGCCGCCTCGAACATCCTGGTCCGTGATGGCGGTATCCCCGGGGTCACGATCCGGCTCGGACCGGCCTTTGCCGGCATCGGGTTCGGGGTCGACCGGGTCCGGGTCGGGGCTGCCATGCCGAGTGGCATGGTGGCGCGCGCGGCGTTGCGGGAGGGCCGGGTCGGACTGGCGTTTCTCAGCGGCATCCCGGGCACGATCGGTGGCGGACTGCGCATGAACGCCGGGGCCTACGGCTGCGAGTTTGTGGATGTTGTGATCGAGTCGGAATTCGCGACCCGCGACGGGAAGCGGAGCCGGGTACCGGTCTCGGACATGGGGATGGACTATCGCCATTGCTCACTTGACGAGAACGGGATCTTTCTCGCTGCCACACTGCGCGCTGAACCGGGCAACCCGGAACAGATCGCCCGCGACATGGCGGCAGTCCAGCAGGCGCGCGAGCAGAGCCAGCCGATCCGCAGCCTGACCGGCGGCAGCACCTTCCGAAATCCACCCGGACGCCGGGCCTGGGAACTGATTGACCAGGCCGGGTGTCGCGGGCTCCGGATCGGTGGGGCCGAGGTCTCGACCCGGCACTGCAACTTCCTGATCAACACCGGTACGGCAACCGCCGCCGACCTCGAACACCTCGGAGAGGAGGTCCGCAGGCGGGTTTGCGACGCCACCGGGGTCGCGCTCGACTGGGAGATCCGGCGACTCGGGGTCCCGGGGGAGATCGCCTCATGACAACCCATGTCGCGGTCCTGATGGGTGGATGGTCAGCCGAGCGCGAGGTCTCCCTGGCAAGCGGGCAGGCCTGTGCGTCGGCATTGCGGGCTTCCGGCTTCCGGGTCACCGAGGTTGGCGTCGACCGAACGGTTGCAACCCGGCTCACGGACCTGCGTCCAGACGTCTGCTTCAATGCCCTGCACGGCCCGATCGGCGAGGACGGCAGCATGCAGGGCCTGCTGAACGTTCTCGGCATTCCCTACACCCACTCCGGTGTCCAGGCCTCGGCCATCGCGATGGACAAGCCGCGTGCCAAGACGCTGTTTGCCCGTGGCGGGCTGCGGTGTCCGCCCGGAACCGTCTGCGCGCCGCGGGAAGTGGCCGACGCCCATTCCTGGGAGCCGCCCTACGTGATCAAGCCGATCAACCAGGGGTCGAGCGTCGGGGTGCGGATTGTCCGTCCGGGCGACAACCTTCCCGCTTGCGGGCTGTCCTGGGAATGGGGCGAGGAGGTGCTGGTCGAGCCCTACATCCCCGGCCGTGAACTGACCGTGGGCGTGCTCGATGGCAAGGCGTTGTGCGTCACCGAGATCACGTCGCAGCGCGGATTCTATGACTACGACGCCAAGTACAGGCCCGGCGGCTCGGTGCACCTGCTGCCGGCTCCCGTGGTCGACGACATCACCCGTGAGATCCTGGCCATGGCGGTCCGGGCCCATGAACTGCTGGGTTGTCGCGGTGTGACCAGGTCGGACTTCCGGCTTGACGAGTCCGGACCTGGCGCCGGCAGCCCGTTCCTGCTCGAGCTCAACACGCAACCGGGCATGACATCGACCTCGCTGGTGCCGGAACAGGCCGCGCACTGCGGACTGTCGTTCCCGGAACTGGTGTCTCGCCTGGTGGACTCGGCGCAATGCGATCCCTGATCCCCCGGCGCCCGAAACTCTCGAGGACGGGGCGGGCGCTTGCGAACGTTGCCTTCGCGATGGTGTTGCTCGCGGTGCCAGCCTGGCTGGCGTCGAAGCCGCACACGGCCTGGGAACGGGTCACGGGAGAGATCGGCGAGGTGCTGCGCGGCGCCTCCATCCGCTCGGGTCTCGTCGTTGCGGTGATGGAGATCGACGGGCTGCAGCGCACGACGCGCCAGGAACTGGTGGAGGCACTCGGTCTCGAAGTTGGCGATCCGATCCTGGCGATCGACATCGATGCCGCCCGCGCCCGGATCGAGTCGCTGCCCTGGGTTGCCACGGCCCGACTTTCCCGCGTGCTGCCGGACAGGATCACCGTCTCCGTCACCGAACAGACACCGCTGGCGTTCTGGCAGATCGAAGGACGACTCCGGCTCATCGATTCGGACGGTGTGCTCATCGGGACGGCGGATCTTTCGCAGTTCCCCGGCCTGCCGATCGTCGTTGGTCCCGGGGCGGAAACGCACGCTGCCAGACTTCTGGCGATGCTCGATGGCGAGCCGGAACTCGCCCGGCAGGTGCGCGGCGCAACCTGGGTCGGCGGGCGCCGCTGGAACCTGTATCTGAGCAACGACATGGTGGTGAAACTGCCGGAACAGGGCGCGGCAGCGGCGTGGGCCGTCCTTGCGGAACTCGAACGCAAACACCAGATCCTGGCGCGCTCGATCAATGTGATCGACCTGCGGTTGCCGGGACGGGTCTCGGTGCGGATTCCGGGCAGGGGCACCGACGGGACCGGAAATGGTCTTGGGTGAAGGGTAACGAATGATGCGTGGACGGACAGCTCGCAGCAGGGGTGAACTGATCGCGGCCCTTGATGTCGGATCATCCAAGGTTTGCTGCATGATCGCCCGGGTGGAGGACCCGGCCCGGTTGCAGGACGGGTTACAGGGCTTGCAGATCATCGGCATCGGCTACCAGCCGGCGCGCGGCGTCAATGGCGGTACCGTCGTCGACATGAGTGCCGCCGAGACCGCGATCGGACATGCTGTCGAGGCGGCCGAACGCATGGCCGAGGAGCGGGTCACCAGCATCTACGTCAACCTGACCGGCGGTGATCCGGTGTCCTCCAGGTTCCGGGCCGAGGTTCCGATCGACAAGGGTTCTGTCGTTGACGACCACGTGATCGATCTCGCGCACCAGGGACCGGCCGAGCCGTTGCCCGATCAGTGCGAGACGGTGCATCTCATCCCGAGCCACTTCGCCATCGACGGCTACAACGGCATCCTCGATCCACGCGGCATGACCGGACGCCGGCTTGGTGCCCTGGTCCACGTGGTCAGCGCCGACTCCAGCCCGATGCACAACCTGCGCCAGGTGATCCAGCGCTGCCACCTCAAGGTGGAGCGGCCCGTGGTCTCGGCACTCGCCTCCGGACTGGCCGTGCTCACGCCTGACGAGATGGAACTCGGTGTGACTGTCATCGATCTCGGGGCGGGTGCCACGAGCATCGCGGTGTTCCTCGATGGTGCCATGGTCTACCAGGCGGTCATCCCGCTGGGATGCGACCTGGTCACCAACGACCTGGCGCGCGGGCTGTCGACCTCGATTACCGAGGCGGAACGGCTGAAGACCCTGTGCGGCTCCGCGATCCCGACCTCCATCGACGACCGGGAGACGCTCGACGTGCCGCTGGTCGGGGACCACGCCCAGGGCACGCACATGAACACGGTCCCCAGATCGGCGCTGGTGCGCATCATCCAGCCACGGCTTCGCCAGATCCTCGAGGACGTGCGCACCAGCCTCGACCTTGCCGGAACCGAGAAACTCGCCGGCGGGTCGGCGGTGATCACCGGTGGTGGTGCCGAGACGACGGGGGTCCGGGAACTGGCCCACACAATCCTGAACCGGCACTGCCGCATCGGCCGTCCCCCGGCCATTCCGGGACTGTCGGACCTCGGGACCGGACCGGCGTTCGCAACCTGCGCCGGTCTGCTGCGCTACGGCATCGACCCGAGCTTTGACTTCTCCACGTCGCGACGTTCGGTCCGCGCCGACAGCGGAGCGCTCGGAGTCTTCGGCCGGTGGCTGAGGGAGCATGTCTGAGGATGGAACGAGAAGCAGATCGCCGCACCGCCGGCGCACACCCAGCAAACAGTCCGCGGAATGCCGGGAGCATCCGCCAGCATTCACCATGAGGAGCAAGCCCATGTTGACGTTTCAGAAACCGAATGACGCGGAACACACCTCCGGTTTCACGCTGGCCGAAGGAAGTGTCGCGCCGCGGCTGACCGTGGTCGGCATCGGCGGTGCCGGCGGCAACGCGGTCAACAACATGATCCGCTCGGATCTCCAGGGCGTGGAGTTCGTGGTTGCCAATACCGACGCGCAGGCTCTCGAGCAGTCACTCGCCATGACGCGCGTCCAGCTGGGAAGGGAATCGACCCGGGGACTGGGGGCCGGGTCGAAGCCGGAGGTGGGACGCGAAGCGGCCGAAGAGAACATCGACGACGTGATGGAACTCATCGGCGACTGCAACATGGTTTTCCTGACCGCCGGCATGGGTGGTGGAACCGGAACCGGAGCTGCCCCGGTCATTGCCAGGGCCACCCGGGAACGCGGCATTCTCACCGTCGCCGTGATCACCAAGCCGTTCCGGTTCGAGGGCGAATTCCGCATGCAGGTCGCAAACAAGGGCATTGCGGAGCTCGCCAAGCACGTCGATACCCTGATCACGATTCCCAACCAGAATCTGTTCAGGATCTCGAACGAGACCACCTCGTTCCTGCAGGCGTTCAGCATGGCCGACATGGTTCTGCACCAGGGCGTGCAGGGTGTGACCGACCTCATCATGCGTCCCGGTCTGATCAACTGTGACTTCTCCGACATCAATACCGTGATGAGCCAGATGGGGCCGGCCATCATGGGGATGGGCGAGGCGACGGGAGAAAACCGGGCAATCGAGGCGGCGGAGGCGGCAATCAGCAACCCGCTGCTCGACGACATCACGCTTGCCGGTGCTGGTCGGGTCCTGATCAACATCACCGGCGGAACCGACCTCGGGCTGCATGAGGTCGACGGAGCGGTGAGCAGGGTCAGGCAGGAAGTCGAGAACGAAGGCAACCTGATCTTCGGTGCGACCTACGACAAGGACGTGGATGGCCGGATCCGGGTGTGTGTCATCGCAAGCGGCATCACCGAGCAGACATCGCAGGAGAGCGGACGTCCGGACACCGAAATCATAAGGATGGTGCATTCCGACGATGATCAGATGTCCCGCGAAATCATCGACTTCGTCGCCGCTGCGGTCGAGGACGAGGGACAGGCGGACAGCGAGGCCGATGAGGAGACCGATGCCGCCAAGGCGCAGGTGGAGGAGGAGCAGCCGCCGCAGACACCGGTGCTTCACGTCAGGGAACCCTCCCAGCAGAGCTTCCCCTACGACATGCCCCGGGTTTCCGCCGGCCATGATTCGGAGTCCTCCGAGCGCGCCTCCGCTCCCCAGGGCGATCCCGCCGAACCGGTACGGACCGGACGCAAGCCCGGTCTGCTGTCGAGGCTGCTGGGGCGTGGCAAGGACCGTGATCAGCCCCCGGCCGCAGTTCCCGGAGATCCCGGGATTGGCACGCGGACGCCCGAGTCCCATGGCGCACAGCCATACCGTGGCGAACCGAGGCCGCAGGAGACGGAGTCACTGGGCGAACTGAACGGCTACGGTCGACCGAGGGCCGGAGTCGACAGCGAAAGGGACAAGAAGTTTCCCGAGTTCCTGCGCCAGCAGGCCAACTGACAGGAGGCGCCACCCGGTCACGATAGGTCACAAACTGTGATTTGCAGGGCGTCCGCAGGACAGTCAGTCTGTCCTGTATCCATTGCGAACGGGCACAATGTATGCAGACACGAAAGTGTCAGGATCAACGGGAAGCACGGATGTCAGGGACCGGTAGTCCGGGGAGTTTGAGGCAGCAGACGATTGCCGGGGCGATCGAGCTGCACGGTGTGGGCCTTCACGGCGGCGCACCGGCCTCGCTGGCGATCTGGCCAGCGCCCGAGGATCACGGCATCCGATTCGTCCGTCGCGACGCTGCAGGCCGGATCGACGAGCGCCGGATCGACGCGCACTGGGACCAGGTCGAGACCACGTTCCTTGCGACCACGCTGGGGAATGTCTCGGGTTGCCGGATCGCCACCGTCGAGCACCTGATGGCAGCCCTGTACGCGCTCGGCGTCGACAATGCCCTGGTACTGGTCGACGGCCCAGAAATCCCGATCCTTGACGGCAGTTCGCTTCCGTTCGTGGACGCGATCCGGGCCGCCGGGCGTGTCGCCCAGGACGCCGATGCCCGGGTGATCAGGGTGCTGGAGCCGGTCACGATCCGTGCCGGCGATGCCTGGCTTTCCATCGAGCCGGCCGAGACCTTCTCGATCCGGCTCGAGGTCGACTTCGGACTTCGTGCCGTGTGCCAGCGCGGCTACGGGCTGGAGATCACGCCGGAGAGTTTCACCACCTCGCTCGCAGCGGCCAGGACCTTCGGGTTCGTCAGTGACATCAGGATATTGAGGCGGCACGGGCTGTGTCTCGGCGGGTCGTTCGACAATGCCGTGGTGCTCGACGACAACGGCAGGGTTGTCAATCGTGGTGGATTGCGGTTCCCCGACGAGCTGGTCCGTCACAAGATACTCGACTGCGTCGGCGACCTGGCGCTGGCCGGCGCCCGCATTCTCGGGCATGTCAGTGGGAGAAAGTCGGGGCACGGGCTGAACGCCAGGCTGCTGCGCACGCTCATGTCGTGCGAGGATGCGTGGGAATGGTCGACGCCCCCCGACGCATGGTCCCCGGCGTGGCGCCTCCCGCAGCATCCCGACATCCGCCCGGAGTAGGCGGAGCGTCCCGCACCCGCGGACCCGGCCCGGAGAATGTGCTGTCCGCCCGTTCAGGGCGGCGACTGGTCGGGTGCGATCCCTGCCCTGTTGCCAGCGTGCCGTGACAGTACCTGCCGCCGGGGCGCCCCGCCGGGACCGCCACCGTCCGTGCGGATGCGGCGCTCGACGGCCGCATCCGCACCCCGGGGCGCATTCCGGCTTTCTCCGGAGCGCGATCGACGACATTGGGCGCACTTCCGACCGATCCGCGAACCCTCGGTATCCCGGCGATGCAGTCGCAGGCGGCATCCTCCGGCCGTTGCGGCACCGGTTGACGTGCTTGTCCGGGCCGGGCCTGTCGGGTAGATGCACGGAATGCGTGTTGCCTGGTTTGCCTTCCTGCATGATTCAACCGACGCCGCCCTCGCGGTATCGGAGGCGGATTTCGGCTATGTGCGTGATGTTGTCGCCGCCACGCCCGGACTGGCGCGGGGGATGCTCTTCACGCCCTGGGAGGTTGACGGCCTGCCGTTCGACGACGGCATTCCGCCCCAGCTCGCACTTCAGCTGGTTTTCGACGACATCGCCGACCTCGAGGCGGCACTGGCGCCGGCGGGCCATCTGCAGGCGCTTGCAGCCCCCGGCGCGCTTTCCTCTCTTGCGGGTGCGGAGCGCGAGCAGCAGGCCATGCTGACGCGCGGCTTCGCGGTTCCAGAGCCGGCATCGGGCGAGCCGTCGTGCTCGTTCCTGGTGCACTATCCCGGCCCGGCCGCGGACGTGAACGCCTGGATGGCGCACTACCTGGAGCACCACCCCCGGATCATGGCGACCTTTCCCGCAATCCGCGAGATCGAGGTCTGTTCACGGATCGAGTGGTGCGGTTTCCTGCCCTGGCCACGTGTCGATCACATGCAGCGCAACAAGGTGGTCTTCGATGACGCCGGCGCGCTGAGGGCGGCACTGGCATCTCCGGTGATGAGGGAGATGCGCGCCGACTTCCATGCGCTGCCGCCGTTTGCGGGCGGCAACCGGCACTATCCGATGCGCACGGTGGTTGCGGGTCCGTGACCGGGACCTGCGGAACCTGACCGCGGTTTCGTGCAATGCCGAGCGTACACACCGGCTTGTGACGGGAGTGAATGCATGACCCTGAACGTCTATCTCTTGTTCGACGGGAGGTGCCGCGAGGCCTTCGAATTCTACCGCTCGGTCTTCGGTGGCGAGTTCGAGGAGTTCGTGACCTACGCCACCGGTTCGCCCGACATCGAGGTGCCCGACGCTGAACGGGACCGGATCATGCACGTCTCCCTGCCGGTCGGTCCGACCGTGCTGATGGGCAATGACAGCTGCTCCGTCTTCGGGCCGCCGCCCGTCGTCGGAACCAACCTCGCCATCTCGATTGCGGGTGAAAGCAAGGGCTCTTATTAGAATGACTTGACAGCGTCATGCCGCCTGCAGGGCCTGACTCGAAGACCTGCAGGCGCATTTTCCTTGCATGTTCCACGTTTTATCCTGTATATTTCCCGTACTGTTCGGGAGACACCGCATGCCGTCCGAAACAAGACCCGGGACAAGACCGCAGCGTGCACACCGCCAGGTCACCTACCGTCTGCTGCCGCAGACGCGTGACAACTGGCGCCGCCTTGAGCGGGTCCTGGAGAGCCAGCGCCAGTTGTACAACGCCGCCCTGCAGGAGCGGTCGGACGCCTGGCGCCTGGCGGGCGTCTCGCTCTCCTCTATCGACCAGGCGAAGTCCCTGACGGTGTGCCGCCGGGAGCTGCCGGAGATGGCGGCCGTGCCGGTCGCCATCCAGCGCGGCACCCTGAAGCGGGTGGACGAGCAATGGCATTTCTTTTGACCGCAAGGTCTGGCCGGACTTTCTTTCGCTCCCGCGAGGCCGTTGTTCCATGGCAGTCGGCGCCGGTGCGGATTTTTTGGCACAGGGGGGTTGACACTTCCGCCGGTCCGTGCAATCCAGGCTGCGGGACACTACATCTTCCGGAGCGGGAGCGATGGATCCGCGGATCGAGCGCCTTGAGACGACCACCTTTTTCGGCCGCCGCCTGACGCGGCGCCAGATCGCCGACATCCAGGAGACGGTGGCGCTGCTTCCCAACAACACCCGCAACGAGCTCGCGAAGACGATCTGCGAGCACCTGAACTGGAACACGCCCAAGGGCGACTACCGCGTGTCGGCCTGCCTCCGCATGCTGGAGCAGCTGGAGGGGTTCGGGATCCTGACGCTTCCGGAGAAGCGGAGCACCGGCTCCGGCGCACTGCCGCCGATCTGCCACACGGCGGCATCGGACCCGCAGCCGGAGATCGCCTGCGAGCTGTCCGCCCTCGAGCCTCTGTCGCTGCACGCCGCGGACGGTCCCGACGAGAAGGCGAAGTGGAACGAGCTTGTCGACCGCCATCACTACCTGGGCTGTCCGCGCCCGTTCGGCCCGCACCTGCGCTGGTTCGTCCTGGACCGTGACGGCCGCCGCCTCGGCTGCCTGCTGTTCGAGGCGGCGTCGCGGACGCTGCCGGCGCGCGACGAATGGATCGGATGGAGCGGACCGGACCGCGAGCGCCGGCTGCACCTGGTGCTGGGCAATTCCCGCTTCATCGTGTTTCCATGGGTGGCCGTGACGAACCTTGCCTCGCGGGTCCTCGGCATGGCGGCGGCCCGCCTTCCCGGGGAGTGGGAGCGCCGCCACGGCTGCCGCCCCGTGCTGTGCGAGACGTTCATCGACCCGACGCGCTTCGACGGGGCGTGCTACCGCGCCGCCAACTGGGAGCGCATCGGAATGACCGCCGGCCGGAAGTCGGGCCGGCGGGCGAAGCCGGCGAAGGAGATCCTCGTCCTTCCCCTCGGCCGGGACTTCCGCGACGTCCTCCAGGGGCGCGCGGCTCCGGCACGCTCGCCGCGCCCGCCGCGTCCCGACCGGGACGATCCGCTGGTCGCGGCGTGGCTGCAGGTCGTCGACGCCGCCACGGCGCTGGCCGACGCGCACGACCGCCGCTGGATGAAGCGGCGGCGGGTCCTCAACAGCCTCATCGTGATGCTGTTCGTGTTCCGGCTGGTCCTGTCGCGGGGGGAGAAGGGCTACGCGACCGTGACCGCCGAGCTCTGGGAGCAGTGCCGCAAGCTGGGGATCGCCCTGCCTCAACGCGAGCCGGTGGCCGCCTCGTCGATCTGCAAGGCCCGGCAAAGGGTGCACGAGGAGCTGTTCCTGGACCTTCACCGCGAGATCCTCCGCCACGGCGGCGAGGGCGGGCGCTGGAAGGGCCGCCGCCCGTTCGCGGTCGACGGAACGAAGATGAACCTGCCCCGGACGCTGGTCGATGCCGGCTACCCGCTCCCGCACGGCGGCGCCCACTATCCGCAGGGGCTGGTGTCCTGCCTGTACCGGCTCGACACCAAGGTCCCGGTCGACTTCTCGCTCTCCGCCCGCGCCTGCGAGCGGGCCGCGGCCATGGGCCACCTGCACGCCCTGGAGGCCGGCGACGTCGTCGTGTTCGACCGGGGATACTTCTCGTTCGAGCTCCTGTACGCCGTCATCCGCACGGGCGCCCATCCGGTGTTCCGGCTCCAGCGCAACCGCGTGGGCGCCTTCAGGGACTTCATGGAGGGCGACCGCACCGAGACCGTCGTCACCGCCGCCCCGGGACCGGACACGCAGCGAGAGCTTGCCGAACGTCGGCCCGGCGAGCGCTTCGATCCGGTCGACCTCCGGCTGGTCCGCTGCAAGACGGACGGCGACGACTGCCATCTCGTCACGACACTGCTCGATGCCGGCCACGTCTCCGCCGAGGATCTTGGCCATCTCTACCATGGACGGTGGGGAATCGAGGAGCTGTACAAGGTCTCGAAGCGAACCATCGCGGTGGACGAGTTCCACGGCCGGACCGAGCGCGGCGTGCGCCAGGAACTCTACGCCCACTTCAACCTGATCGCCATGACGCGGCTGCTTTCCGGGCATGGCGACGACCTGCTCGCAGACATCCGCGAGCAGGGAAAGGAACGCCAGGCCGTGAACTTCAGAAACGCGATCGCGATCGTGGCCGCCAACATCGAGGAGATGCTGCTCGCGCAGGCCGAAGCCGTCGCGCAGGCCGTGACCCGGATGGCCGAGGGAATCCTCAAGGTGCGCGGCCGGCTCCGGCCGGGACGGTCGTATCCCAGGAAATCGATGAAGCCGGTCAGCAAGTGGACCCGAAGGAGAAAGGCCGCAGCCTGAAGCCGGAAAATCTCCGGAAAGGCAGGGCCCCCTGCTGCGAAAAGGCGCGACTCCTTAAGGAAATGACGCCAAATCCTTAAGGAAATGCCATTGGGTGGACGAGGCCTTCCGCGGCTTCTTCCGCCGGGCCAACGCCGGGCAGAAGCCCGGCTACCCCTACCCATGCCCCACAAGTAGTTGCAGTGTAATGAGAGCTTCCTGTGCTTTCATGTTTCCTGCTCCAGGCTGAGTTCGTATCCGATGCACCAATCAACGAGGGATGCGTAGCCGCGCCATATGACTTCTGTGCCCGGTGGCGGCCCTCTGGGGCGATGGATGTGTCCACCGATCCGCGCCATGGTGAGGATGGCGGCATCCAGGGTATCGGGCGATGCGTAGCGCTGTCGTGCGGCGAAGGCTTTCAGCACCTTGATCTCGAGGTCGGAGAACAGCATGTCGGGCGGCGATGCGGGATGATCGCGTCCGAGCACCGTCATCAGGTGGATGCGCCAGGCGATGACCAGATTGATGGTGACGGCCCGGGCGAGGCGATCGGCCGAGCGGTTCTCGAGCTCCTCGATCTTGCACCCGGATTTCAGGATCCGGTGCCACTCTTCTATCCGCCAGCGCCGGGCGTAGTACTCGACCACCGTCTTGCAGTCTTCCAGGGTGTCGGTCGGGAGGGTGGTGAGCAGCAGCCAGCGGACCGGGGTTGCATCAACCGGTGTGCGTTCTTCCTCGACCATCACCGCCTGCAGCCGGATGGGCGGCTTGCCCTTGTGCGTGGGGCCTGTGGGTGCGAGTTCCACCCTCTGGCTGCGCACCACCAGCGTGGCACTGCGTGCGGTGCGCCCGGCCCTGGCCGGGCGCTTGCTTCGCTTTGGCCGTGCGGTCAGCCGGTCGATGGAGACGACCATCGTGCCGAGCACTGGCGCCGCCTGCATCGTCTTCAGCATCGCGTGCGCCGGACCTGTGTTTCCGGACACATCGACCGTCGCCACCTTGTGGTTGGTCTTGGCGCGCACCAGGATATCGGCGTCCGGTTGCGCCTGTTGGGCCTCGAAGATCTCGAACGCATCCGACTCTCGATCACCGACACAGACCACCCGGCCGGGTCCGAGGTCGCGACCCAGTTCGGCACATCGCCGGTATCCTTCGAGCCAGCGCTCGGTCTTGCGGTCTTCCGGTTGCTTCGGCTGACCCTTGCCCGGCGGGGCATCAAAGCGGGCCCCGACAACCCCCAGCGGCAGTCCGCCCGGGGTCACCGCCAGCATCGAATGCAGATGCAGGCCCGTTGTGATTGCACCGGTCTGGTTGGTGCCGATGACCCCGAGCCCGGCGCATCCCGGACGCGAAGCGAAGTTCAGGTCGGTTCCATCCTGGAGGCACAGGACCACCGGCTCAGCCCGCATGCGCCCGAGCGTACGCTCACGGTGCGGCGCCAGGATGGCCTCAGGCGTCACGGCCGTCTCTTCGGGCTGGTCGATGAACCGGTAGTACCCCTTGATCTCGGCCCGATTGCCGTTCGCAGCCTGCGGAAAGGATCCCATCGGTCGTGCTCCCTTCACCTGCGCAATCGTTACCAGGCGGGCCGTCAGGCGGGCGTCACCGAGGACGGCGTCACCGAACTCCGCTTCGGCCCAGGACGGGCTGTCAAGACCGTCCGCAGCCTTCAGCGCAACCGCGCGTGTCGGCGCCGCGCCGACGCCCAGGCGGGTTCGCCAGTCGCGCACCAGCGGGTAGATATAGATGGCCTTGCGTCCGGCCGCCGCATCGTGGCAACGGTCGTCGCGGCCACGGCCCGTGGTCTCGCCCAGCCACTGCCAGTTGGTCGCACGCAGACTTGCGCCGTCGAACGGCGGCGACACGAAGGTCTCGATGAGCCACGGCTCGAAGCCATGGCACGCGGAGAAGTCGGCCCGCAGGCGACGCAGAAGCTGACCGAGCCCATGCGACGCCAGATTGTAGCATTCAACACCCGGTCTGATCAGGAACCGCGACAGGCCCACCACCCGGTGCCCATGGTTCAGGCGCTGCTCCGCATCCCAGCTGATCCAGCGATCCCGCGCCGCAAGCTGCAGGGCCGATGCCGCAACCCCGATCGCGCCGAGCCAGCCGTGTTCGGACCACAAAAGATACCGCAACTGCCGGCCAACCAGCGGCCCGGCCCCCTGCGGGTGTTCGTGTTCCATCAACCCATGCCAGATCTCTCGATGGGCCGAGCTCGAAACCGCAACCAGCTCCAGGCCTCGAACCTGCCCGACATCCGCCGGGACGTCCCGGGCCGGCGCAACCGGCGCCGCCGGACACCGCCGGACACAGGTTCCACCAGGCGTTTGTCGGACCGGAAGCCGGATCTGCCCGGACCGCTCCAGGGCCCGCAGCGCCGACAGACAGGTGGAGACCTGAGGCCGTCCCTGCCCATCCCGGAACCCGAATTCAGCACACAGATGCGCCGCAAGCGCCGTGCGATGCGGAACATCGCCCGCATCCAGCAACGCGGTGATGCGACCGACAGCAGACGGCTGGGAAAGCTGGCGCTTGATCTGGTGCTGAACCTCCATGGCCGGCACCGTAGCGCCACCAGAACCATTTGTCCAGCATCACTTGTGGGGCATGGGTAGGGCTACCCGCGGTTCCGCGGGCGGCGTCGCTTCGACAGCATTTCCATCGTCTCCGGGGTGAGGCTGGAAGCAGGCAGGCTGCGCCTTCCCGGTTTCGGCTGGATGACGGTGCGCCGGCGCGGCGGCACCCCGTATCCGGACGCCCGTCCGGTCTCGGCAGTGCTGAAGCGCGAGGCCGGACGCTGGTATGCCGTGGTCTGCCATGCTGTCGCGGTTGCGCAGCCGGAGGATGACGGGACCGCGATCGGCATCGACATGAACGTCGGCCAGGTCGCGGCGAGCGACGGACGGCTGTTCCACGCCCCCGACACGCGCCGCCTCGAGGCGCGGAGGCGCCGCTATCAGCGCATGGTGGCGAGGGGCAGGCGCGGGAGCCGCCGGCGGGAGCGAGCAAGGGCGCGGCTCGCCAGGACGACACGGCGCATCGCCATGGCCCGGCGCGACTGGCACCACCAGGTCTCGCGCAGGATCGCCGAGAGTGCGCACACCGTCGCGATCGAGGACCTGAAGGTGCGGAACATGACGGCAAGCGCCCGGGGCACGGCGGACGAGCCGGGCAGCAGGGTGAAGCAGAAGGCCGGGCTCAACCGGGTCGTTCTCGACACCGGCTGGGCCGCCCTGCGCGCAATGCTGGAGTACAAGGCGGGGCGCGTGATCGCGGTCGATCCCCGCCACACCAGCCAGACCTGTGCAGCGTGCGGGCACGTCGACGCCCGATCGCGCAGGACACGGGACCGGTTTCACTGCGTGGCCTGCGGCCACGCCGATCATGCGGACGCGAATGCTGCCCGCACCATACGGCGTCGGGGACTGGCGCTGATGCACGGGGAGGCTGCCGGGATGCCGGGCCGTGGAACCGTGAATACACGAAGAAGGATGGCGGCATGACGCTGTCAAGTTTTCTTTGTAAGATTGCATGAGCGGTGTTGGATTTTTCTTGCGGCCATGTGGGGCCGGGGAAAGAGTCGAGTATCAATATATGGTGGATATGGTGGATATGGTGGCAAGGGGCTGGTTCAGCTCCACCCCTTGCCGATGAAAGGAGAACGACGATGCCGAAAGATCTGAACGACGTAACCCCTTCCGTGGCCGAAGGTAGCACGGTGTATGTGGCGGTGGAAGTCAGCGACAAATCGTGGGTTGTGGGGATCGGCGCTCCGTCGGATCCGGGCAAGGTTGGGATGCATACACTGGCGCCGGCCGACACGGACGGTCTGGTCTGGAAGATCGAGAAGGCCTGTGCCCGTGTTGGCGATCGCTGTCGGGTGCTGCTGACCTACGAGGCGGGATACGAAGGCTTCTGGCTGGCCCGGTGGCTCGGCCTGCAGGCGCCGCAGATTGATGTCCTGGTGTGTGATCCCGCGAGCCTCGAGGTGGTTCGCAAGGCGAAGCGTGCGAAGACCGACAGGATCGACGCGAGACGGATGGTTCGTGCGCTGCGGGCGTGGGACCGGGGCGAGGAGGAGGCTCTGTCTGTGGTTCGGATCCCGACGGAGGCGGAGGAGGATGCCAAGCGTCTTCTTCGCAATCGGGAGCGTCTGGTAAAGGAACGCACCAGGCTGAGCAATACGATCAAGGGATTGCTGAAGCTGCAGGGGATCCGGGATCTGGAGCCGAGGCGCCCGTCGTTTCTGGCTGATCTCGTCGAGGTTCGCACGGCGTATGGTGCGCCACTGCCTCCTGGTCTTCGCGACGAGATCGAGGCGACGCACGAGCGGCTTGTCATGGTCATGGCGCAGCTCGATGAGATCGAGGAGAAGAAGGGTGCTCTGATCGCTCAGGCTTCATCTCATGATCAGGGCACTGGGACCGGCACCGGGGATGAGCACCGTGCAGTGCCGGGCCCGGCGGCTGTGCTGGTCCAGTTGAAGGGGATCGGAGCGAACGATGCCGTGCTGCTTCAGCACGAGGTGTTGTACCGGGACTTCAGGAACCGGCGGGAGATCGCCGGCCGGGCGGGTCTTGCACCGGTCCCATGGGCGAGCGGCGGGGTCGAGAACGACCAGGGCATCAGCAAGGCGGGCCATCCGATGATCCGCAGGCATCTGGTGCAGATGGCGTGGCGCTGGGTGCGGTATCAGCCCGCCAGCGCGATCACGGTCTGGTTCCATGAGTATTGCGCGCGCCGCCGGCGTGACAGGCTGATGCGCAAGCGGGCCATCATCGCCGTGGCACGCAAGCTGCTTGTCGCGCTGTGGCGGTACGCCACGACCGGTCTGGTGCCGACAGGCGCGGTCCTCGGTTCATCGTGACCTTCGTCACGATGGCCGGGAACAGAGGCTGAGGCAGAAGGAGGGTTTTCCTGTCCAACGCGGCTCGACGGGGTCGCGGAGGAACCGGAGGATGCGTGATCGCTTTGGGGCAGGGCTGGCCGTCTTGACGGCACCGTTTTGTAAGATGGATCCCGTCCACCGGAACGTCGAACCACAGAATGTGGAATCAGGGTCACGGGGCCGGCACAGGCTGGCCAACCGAACCGTATAGGAGTTGAGTGCCGCCGTTGAGCGCACCGCTGCAAAGACGTTCCATCCGGACCACCTTCGCTGCTCCTGGCAGCCGTCGAAATGGACTACTTGGAAAAAAAGTACTGCTGCCTTTGTCCGTGCGGGGACAGGCGACACCACCGGCTCGACAGAGGGGAACACGATGAGGGAGGAACAGGAGTCGATGGTGCAAAACTGCGCTTGACAATGGGAGAAGCTCATAGGAGCCCCAAAGCAAGGAGCACTGCGATGACATCTGTGCCCGGCTTTCCGAGGGCGGGACCGTCGAGATACCGCCGCAGGAGATGTTCTGGGGCGGCTATTTCGGCAGCTGGCAGGATCGCTTCGGGATCCGGTGGATGGTCAATTTCCAGATGCCCGACGCCTGACCACACTCCGGAATCCCGGCCGGGCGGGGTTTTCGGGATCCGCCTGACCGAAGCCGGACCGCGATGACCACCGGAAGCCTGGAGTAATCCGAGCGGATCAGCCGTGAGCCCCCGCTGAAAGGCTGCGCCTGCTCAGAGAGGATCTTCCGGCATCGGTCGGAACGGGAGCCCGGAAAACGGTGCTGACGCGAATTCGAGAGATCGGCGACGCTCAACAGCAGGTGTGGGCTTTCCCGGTACTGGCTCATCTTGAACGGCCGCTGCGTGCTGTCCTCCGGGACGACTACCATGGTGAGAATGGCGGCTGCTTTGCTGAGAATCCGCAGCCAGATCGGCGTTTCAGGGGTTCCGCCAGCCGTACCGCGCGACACTACATCCCCAGCTCCCGATCCACGCTTTTCGGCGCCCGAGTCGCCGGGCCGGTAGTTGGCGGCGAGGGTCTTCTCGGCGCGGTATAGCCGCGCGAGACGAGGCGTTCGACTGTCACCCGCACGCCCGGCAGCAGCATCGCGCTGACGCTGGAAATCCTGGGCAGCGGCGGTGAAGACGGCTACCCCGAGGATGTGTCGCTTACTCCGGTTCCGGAGTAATCGGCACACGGCAGCCAGTCAGGCGGTCATGGCGGGCGAGAATCTGCCGCTGGTCGGAAAGCTGTTCGGCCATCGGCGGCACCGTACCACGGCGGGTTACGCTCACCTTGCCGATGCCCATCTCGTCGAGGCGGCGGAAAAAGTGGGAACCGTGATTGCCGCAGCAATGACAGGGCGTCCCCCAGATGACAGCCGGGCTACTGCCACCCGAAGCCGCGGGCGTAGCAGTGCGGTGCACCAGGCATTGAGGCGAATGCCGGGCTATTCTCCTCATTGAACGAAGCGAATCAGCTTGCCTCATGACGAGAACGACACTATGTTCTCCTCATTTAGTGAGGATAACCATGTATATCTGGGAGCAACAGAACTGGCCCCAGTTCACTTGGGACGATGGGAGGCTGCTTGAGCCGCTCGCAGGCGCACGCCTGAAGCAAGGACGGCTTCTCGGAGGCATGGCAAGCCTCGGCTTCGACTTGAAGCTTGAGGCGCAGCTCGAAGCACTGACCGAAGACGTCGTCAGGAGCTCGGAAATCGAAGGCGAGATCCTTGACCGTGACAGCGTGCGATCGTCACTAGCGCGTCGCCTCGGCCTGCCCACGGCGGCAATCGCGCCGGCGGATCGGCGGACCGAAGGCGTCGTCGAAATGATGCTCGACGCCACCGAGAACGACGGAGCATTACTGACGTCCGAGCGACTGTTGGGCTGGCAGGCGGCGTTGTTCCCGACAGGCTATTCGGGAATGCACAGGATCAAGACGGGCGCATGGCGCGACGATGCGGAAGGACCGATGCAGGTCGTTTCGGGCCCGATCGGCCGTCAGCGGGTGCATTATCAGGCACCGCCGGCTCAGCAACTCGACGCCGAGATGCAGGCGTTCCTGGAATGGTTCAATCGCCGAAGCGAACCCGAGGGCCTGTTGCGTGCCGGCCTGGCACATCTCTGGTTCGTGACCATCCACCCGTTCGAGGACGGTAACGGCCGTGTCGCGCGCGCGATCGCCGATCAGGCGCTGGCCCAGTCGGAGGACTCGGGACAGCGCTTCTACAGCATGTCGAGTCAGATCCGGAAGGAACGCTCCGACTATTTCGACGCGCTTGAAAGCGCGCAGAAAGGTAAACTCGACGTTACCGACTGGCTGGTCTGGTTCCTCGGCTGCTTTTCGCGTGCGATCGATGGCGCCGACTCGGCTTGCGCGGATGTTCTGCGCAAGGCCGATTTCTGGCAACGCTACGCTCGCGAGCCCTTCACCAAACGCCAGAAGGCGGTGCTCAACAGGTTTCTCGATGGATTCGAGGGCAAGCTTACGGCAAGGAAATGGGCAGCGATCGGCAAGTGTTCGATACCGACGGCGCAGCGCGACATCACTGAACTGGTCGAGCGCGGAATCCTTCGCCGCAATCCGGGAGGCAGCAAGAACACAAGCTATGACCTGATGATGGCGGCATGAGCTTGTTCGCCAAGCGCCAATCGTGGGGTGCAGCGGCGCGAAGCTATGTGATTTGGTTTGGCCGGACCTTCAGGGGGATCTGAAGAAGGGATCCATGACCAACCACCGGTTTTTCATGGGTTTCTTGGCCCTGCGGCCGCCGGTCACCCTGTCAGTCTCATGGGAAGGTTGTGGTCAGGGTTCACTCCGAGAAGCTGGAATGCCCGTTTCTGGACCGGGGTGGGCCTGGTGACGACGGACAGCAGGCTTTCGCCATGGCCCGGCAGGCGCAGCTGGTTCAGCGCCATCCCCGAGAGATCGTCAAGCAGGGTCCGGAAGCTGTGGGCGGGCAGGTCGTCTGCGGTGCGTTTTGTGGCGGCCTTCCGCCGGGCGGATTCCGACGGCCGGGCCTTCTCCACCGGCGAGTTCCGCTGCGCGCGGGCGCCCGCGCGGTCGTCGTCCTCGAACAGGAGCGGCGCGAGGCGCCGGCGCATGTGCCATTCGACATGCAGGGCCAGCATGCACAGGAACACGTGCGCGCGGACATGGTCGGGGGAGTAGACGGAGACCGGACGGATCCGCAGGTCGCTCCTGGCGTTGCGGAACGCAGGTTCCACGCCGGCGAGGCTCTTGTACGCCTCCACGGCTTCGGCCGCGCCCATGGAGGCGGAATCCAGGCTGGTGCGGATGACGCAGACGCCGTCGAGCCGCGCTTCGGCAGCGATCCGCTCCGCCCGCCGGCGCCACGAGATGGCGTCGGCGGTCACGTCGACCTCGATGTGCTTGCCGACCTTGCGACGGTTGATGTCCCTGCCCACCCGGCGCTCGATGCTCTCCCGGCCCTTCAGACGGCCCGAGCGCACCGACCTCGCGATCCTCGCCAGCGCCTCCTCGGTGGCCTGAAGCAGGTCCGCGCGCTTGCGCGCCCGTTCCTGTCGCAGCCGGGGGTTCATGCAGACCATCAGCCGCTCGCCGGGGAAGTCCGGGCCCGTGACCTCGGCCACCGCGTCGGGAACCAGCGCCTCGGGCACAAGCGGCGACGGGACCGAGCCCGAGCAGGGCGCCAAGGCTGCTCGTCGCGGTCTCGGGCGACAGCACCCTCGAGACGACGGCGGCCAGCGCCAGCTGGCGCTCGCGGCTGCGGGTCCGGTGAAGCATGCGCTCCAGGCCGAGATTGCGCGCGGTGCCCAGGACGGCGGCGACATGTCCATGCAGGAGGGAGCGCTCCACCTGCATGAGGTCGCCGACGTCGCTGACGGCGACGGCGCCCTTGAGCACGGCCCGGAAGCCCTCGACGATCTCCGGCGGCAACTTCGAGAGGTTGGCGATGGTCTTCTTGCGGATCCGCTTTCCCTCCCGCCATGCCTGGCGCAGCAGGATTGCGGGCTTTCCGGCCTGGTTGGGGGACGGATTCGATGTTGAAGGCCATGGCGGGCATCCGCCATGGGAGCGGAACAGGCTGGAACGATCAAGAACGCGAAAACGAAAAACCCCCGGTTTTCGGGGGTTTTCGGTACTTTACTGGAACTCTTCGGCTTGAAGAATGGTGGAGCCGAGGAGGATCGAACTCCCGACCTTCGCATTGCGAACGCGACGCTCTCCCAGCTGAGCTACGGCCCCACGCGCCAGCGCGAAACATAGTGGCGGCCGGCACCCCGTTCAAGTAGGTTGGCCAACTGAAGCTACGGACCAGGACGGACCGGCCGATGACATGGCGACCCCGTCGGTGCCGGGTGCCTGAACGAACCGGAATTCGGGGACGGGTCGGATGTACGCGATTGCCAACCTCCTGGACACCGTCATCACCCTCTACATCTGGTGTCTGTTCATCTACATCGTGCTCGGATGGCTGTTGCATTTCGGCGTGGTCAACTCCGGCAACCGGCTGGTGTACAGGGTGATGGAAGTGCTCTACCGGCTGACGGAACCGGTGCTGCGGCCGATCCGCAGGTTCATCCCCGCTTTCGGTGGCATCGACATCTCGCCGATCATCCTGGTGCTGATCCTGGTGTTCGTGCGCGACTTCTTGATCGTCGATCTCAAGCTTCTCTACAGCGGCTGAACCGGGTACGAGGAAATTGCGAATGACCGGCGCTGTACTGATCGACGGCAAGGCCAGGGCAACCGAACTGCGGGTCCGCGTCGCTGCGGCAGTCGCGGACCTGGAACGGCAGCACGGCGCGGTCCCGGGTCTTGCGGTTGTTCAGCTCGGCGACGATCCCGCAAGTTCGGTCTACGTCAACAGCAAGAACCGGCTGGCGGCGGAGTGCGGCATCCGCTCATTCGGGTTCCGCAGGTCCGGGGATACCGGCGAGGCCGAGCTGCTTGCCGAGATCGAACGGCTGAACGGTGATGACGACGTGGACGGGATTTTGGTCCAGCTGCCGCTGCCCGGCCACATCGATGCCGGACGGGTGCTTGACCGCATAGATCCCGCAAAGGATGTCGACGGGTTTCACCCGATCAATGTCGGCCTGCTGGTAACCGGGGGCGAGGCTCTGGTTCCCTGCACGCCGCTCGGGTGCCTGCTGATGTTGCGCGAACAGCTCGGTGACATGTCCGGCAAGAACGCCGTGATCGTCGGGCGCTCCAACATTGTCGGCAAGCCGATGGCGGCATTGCTGATCCGGGAGCACTGCACGGTAACCGTGGCGCACTCGCGCACCAGGGACCTGCCGGCGGTCTGCCGGGACGCGGACATTCTGGTGGCGGCAGTGGGCCGCCCGGAAATGATCCGCGGCGACTGGATCGGCTCCGGGGCCACGGTGATCGATGTCGGCATCAACCGGATTCCTGCGCCCGAACGGGGACCTGATCGGACCAGGCTGGTCGGGGACGTCGCCTTCGACGAGGCACGCACGGTCGCGGGCGCCATCACCCCGGTTCCCGGTGGCGTCGGGCCGATGACCATCGCCTGCCTGCTGCGCAATACGCTCGAGGCAGCGAGCCGGCGCAGGGGCTGGTCAATGCCGGAACTCTGATCGTCCCGGAAGTGGAGGCGCATGATGGCTGGCGGGCCTGCTCCCGGATTTCTCCGGCACCCGGATCGGACGCTCGACTACCAACCCGAGCCCGGTCGGGTTGTCGTCACCTTCAATGGCGAGGTGATCGCCGACAGCCACAGCGCCATTGCCCTGTGGGAGGCGGACTACCCCGTCGTCCACTACCTGCCGGCCGCGGATGTCCGCAGCGGGCTGCTGCTTCGCTCGCAGCACAGTACCTACTGCCCGTTCAAGGGAACCGCGAGCTACTGGACGATCCGGATCGGCGACCAGGTGTCGCAGGATGCGGCCTGGTCCTACGAGACGCCCTACGACGAGGCCAGTGTCATCGATGGCCACATTGCCTTCTATCCTTCCCGGGTGGACCGGATCGAGGTCGTGTGATCACCCGGCCCGCGGGCACGTGCCGCGGCGAGTACGGACGCGGTCGCGTCCGCGAGCGCCTGGCAGCCGGCCACGATGTCCTCGGTGTGGCTGTCCTCGGCGAAGTCGTGGCTGATGCCGCTGATCGAGGGGATGAACAGCATGCCGCAGGGCAGGCAGTGGTGGATCACCATCGGATCATGTCCCGCAGCACTCGGCATCCTGCGCCAGCGCCCCGGCGCCACCGCCTGCGCGGCCGCCGCGATGTGGTCCTGAAGGTCGGCGTCCATCAGCGACGGCCGGACCGGGCTGCGCGTCCGGCGTACGGCCGCCCCGACGCGCCCGCGGGCAGCGATCTCGTCGCACAGCTCCGCAACCGTCTGCTCGAGCCTGTCCAGTACCTCGTCATCCGGGTCGCGGAATTGCAGGATCAGGGTGGCGCGACCCGGCACGATCGACGCCGCACCGGGCTCGAGCGTGACATTGCCGATGGTCCAGACCGTGTGTGGCCCGACGCGTTCCGGGAAGACGGTATTGATGCGGTGAGCCACCTCGAACATGGCCGTGGCGGCGTCCCGGCGCCGGGCCATGGTCGTGGTACCGGCGTGGTTTGTCTCACCGGTAAAGGTGAGCTCCAGACCGCGAATGCCGACGATCGAAGTCACGACTCCGAGCTGTTCGCCGGCGTCCTCAAGCACCAGCCCCTGCTCGATGTGCGCTTCGAGGTATCCGACGTGGCGCCCGGGTTCGCGGGCCAGTCGCGGCACCCCGGCAAGCCCGGTCCTGACCAGCGCATCCCCGAGGCTCTCGCCATCGCGACCTCGCGCGGCGTGCTCCTCCCCGGCATCGAGCACTCCGCACCAGGACCGGCTGCCGAGACAGCCGAGGAAGTTCGATTCCTCGTCCTGCCACGAGACGGCGTCGACCGCATAGTCGGCCGTGGACGCGTCCTCGGCGAGCGCGCGCACGATCTCGAGCGCGTAGATGACACCGAGCGCGCCGTCAAGCCACCCGCCGCGGGGCTGGGTGTCGGAGTGCGATCCGACCAGCAGCGCGGGCCCGGGCCGCGGCGAACGGCCGAACACGTTGCCGACCCCGTCGATGAGGGTCTCGAGCCCCGCCTCGATGAACCGGTCCTGCAACCAGCGGCGGGCGGTCATGTCCTCCTGGCTGAAGGCGGGGCGTACAACACCGGTGCCAACGGCACCGATGGCACGCAGCCGGGAAAGGTCTGTCATCAGTCGGTCGGCATTGATCCGGGGCACGGTACTGTCTTTCAGGGGTCGGTGCGTGGTGAGGCAAGCGGAGGTTCCTGATGGGGACGATTGCACTGGGAGGCAAGTCTGTCTACGGGGCCAGTGTCGGAATCCTGATGCTGGACGCCCGGTTTCCACGGATTCCGGGTGATATCGGCAATGCCGGTACCTGGCCGTTTCCGGTGCACTACAGGGTGGTCAGGCATGCCACTCCCGACCGGGTGGTCCGCAGGGAGGCCGAAGGCCTGTCCGGCGCCTTCGTCGATGCGGCGCGTGAACTGGTGGACATGGGCTGTGACGGGATCACCACAAACTGCGGGTTCCTGTCGCTGTTTCAGACCGATCTGGCCGCCGCGGTCCGCGTTCCCGTCGCCACGTCGTCACTGATGCAGTACCCGATGATCCGCAGCCTGCTGCCGCCCGACCGCGAGATCGGCATCCTTACCATCTCGGCGCAGACCCTGACCGGGCGTCACCTCGAGGCCGCTGGCGTGCCGGGCGACGCGGTCATCGTCGGCACGGACGGGACCGGCACCGAGTTCAGCCGTGTGATCATCGGAAACGAGGCGCGCCTTGACGTCGATGCCGCCCGCGCCGACCTGATCGCGGCGGCCGACGAACTGGGCCGGCGATCCGCCTCGCTTGGTGCGATTCTGCTCGAGTGCACCAACATGACTCCCTATGCCGACGACATCGCGCGCCATACTGGCCTGCCGGTCTTCGACATGTACGGATTCATCTGCTGGTTCCAGACCGGGCTCAGGCCGAGGAGGTTTGGGTGACCCGGTTCGGCGCGGTCGCCTTCGGCCTTTCGCTGCTGCTGGCATCGGTGGCGCATGCCCAGGGGCAGATGCACGCGATCGCCATGCACGGCGGCCCGAAGTATCCGGACGGCTTCGCCCGGTTCGACTACGTCAATCCCGATGCGCCGAAGGGCGGTGTGCTGCGCATGACCCCGGTCGGGACCTTCGACACGCTCAATCCCTATTCCCTGGTCGGCGTCGCCGGTGCGGGTATCTCGAGCTTCGTGTTCGAGCGTCTGCTTGCCCGGTCACGCGACGAACCGTTCACGCTCTACGGCCTGCTGGCCGAGCGGGTCGAGGTTCCTCCCGACCGGTCGTGGATCACCTTTCACCTTGACCCGAGGGCCCGGTTCCATACCGGCGAACCGGTGACTGTCGATGATGTGATCTTCTCGTGGAAGCTGCTGCGTGATCACGGCCGTGCCAACCAGCGAAGCTTCTACGCCAGGGTGGAGCGGTGCGAGCAGGTGGGTCCGCTGGCGGTCCGGATGACCTTCGCACAGCCGTCTGACGGCGAGATGCCGCTCATCATGGGTTTGATGACGGTGTTGCCGAGATCGGTGTACGAGGCGGTCGACTTCTCCAGCACCGGCATGATGGCGCCGGTCGGGAGTGGGCCGTACCGTTTTGCCTCGGTCGAGCCCGGCCGCGCGGTGGTGCTCGAACGCGACCCGGATTACTGGGGCCGCGATCTGCCGGTCAATCGCGGCCGGTTCAACTTCGACACCATCCGCTATGACTACTACCGGGATGAGGCTTCCGCGTTCGAGGCATTCAAGGCCGGCGAGGCGTCGGTCCGGGTGGAAGGCGATGCGGGGCGCTGGACTGCCGGTTACGACTTTCCGGCCCATCGGTCAGGTCAGGTCGAGCGCGCGGAGATTGCGCATGGCCGGCCGTCGGGCATGTATGCGATCGCGATGAACACGCGTCGCTCGCCGCTCGACCAGCGCCCGGTGCGGGAGGCCCTGATCCTTGCGCTCGACTTCGAGTGGATCAACAGCACGCTGCTGCACGGGGCCTATATCCGGACCCGGAGCCATTTCGACAACAGCGACCTCGCGGCAACCGGTCCTCCCGGACCCCGCGAACGGGCGCTGCTGCGCCCGTTCCTGGACGAGATCCCGGCGGACGACCTCGCGAACGGTTATCGGCCGCCCCGATCGGACGGCAACGGGCGGAACCGTGCAAACCTGCGACAGGCACTGATGCTGTTGCGCGGGGCCGGTTTCGGGGTCGAGGACGGGGCGCTGCGCCATGCGGGCGACGGCCGGCCGGTGGAGTTCGAACTGCTGCTGGCAAACCCGCGGCTCGAACGGCTGGCCGGTGTCTATGCCGATTCCCTGAAACGTCTCGGGATCGTGCTCAGGATCCGTACCGTGGACCGGGCACAGTACCAGCGCCGCCTGAGTGACTACGATTTCGATCTGGTCTTCAACTTCTGGTACAACTCGCTCTCGCCCGGGAACGAGCAGGAACACTTCTGGGGCAGCGCTGCGGCCGACCGGCCAGGATCGCGCAACTACCCCGCCGTGCGCTCGGCCGGTGTCGACGCCATGATCCGGCATCTGACTGAGGCCCGGGAGCGCGAGGAGTTTGTCGCTGCGGCCCGTGCGCTCGACCGTTTGCTGCTGTCGGGGCGCTATGTGGTTCCGCTCTATCACCAGAGAGTCGACCGGGTTGCCTGGCAGAAGGGGATGCGCCGGCCGGCGGTGACGCCGCTCTACGGTGTCACGCTCGACACCTGGTGGTGGGATGCGGGTACGCCGGCGCAGTGACGGTAACGGGAAGGAAGGTTTGTGATGGAAGGCAGGACGGCGTTGGTAACGGGTGCGGCCCGGGGGATCGGGCTGGCCTGCGCGAAGGCCATTGTCCGCGACGGCGCCCGGTTGGTGCTGGCGGACATCGATGCCGAGGGGGTTCGCGACGCCGCCGACCGGGTCGGCGGTCTCGGTCTTGCGTGCGACATGGGCGATCCGGACGCGGTCGACGACCTGTTCGAGCGCATCGGCCGCGAGGTCGGACCGCTCACGATCCTGGTGAACTGTGCCGGGATTGCCGAGCCCGGTGACTTTCTCGAGACGTCGCTCGACAGTTTCCGCCGGGTGATCGGTGTCAACCTCGTCGGCCCGTTTCTCGCGACCCAGCGGGCGGCGCGCTCGATGATCGAGGCGGGAACCGGCGGCGCCATCGTGAACATGTCATCGATCAACGCCCAGGTGGCCATCCCGTCGATAGCGGCCTACTGCGCGTCCAAGGGCGGACTGGCGCAGCTGACCAGGGCGAGTGCGCTGGCGCTGGCGCCGCACGGCATCAGGGTGAACGCCGTCGGGCCCGGGTCGATCGATACCGCCATGCTGGCATCGGTCAATGCCGATCCGGCGGCACTCGGGATGGTGATGTCGCGCACACCGCTGAAGCGGCTGGGCACACCCGAAGAGATTGGCGAGGTGGTCGCCTTCCTCGCAAGCGAGAAGGCGAGCTACATCACCGGTGAGACCATCTACGTCGACGGCGGTCGCCTGGGCCTGAACTACGTCTGCTGATGCGTGACCGAACGCGGTCCCGCGGATCCGGCCGGGGCGGCAATCGGACGTGGGCTGCGCGTGAGGTCCGACATGCCGACGATGAGCGGTGGAACCCTGCCAGCGCGGCCATGCGCTTCGCATCCCCGCAGATTCCGTATCGCGCGGCCACGGGCGGCACTGGACCGGGGAGGTTCGCCCAGGGCGCATTCAGGCCCGCGAGACCGGTGACACGGGGCGGCGGAAGGCAAATGCCGAAACAGCACCAACATGGCCCACCTGACGATTATATTCACAGTTTTTTGCGGATACTTCCCTCTGAGTCCCGTTAGTACAGGTATCTGCTCACCAATCCGGCATGCCCTTTGACGCGGACGCGGGCCGGAATGCCGCACTCTGGCCGCCCCTGATGCGCGGACAGCCCGGTGGCTCGCACATGCCGCGGTGGCTGTTCCAGCCCGGAACACGCTGTGGAACCGACACGGCATCCGGCGGGACACCAGCACGAGCCCGATGCCGTGGGCCGCGGCGAGCGTCTCATGGCCTGTCGCAATCACTTCCTGGTCGAGGACCAGGACCACATGCGCCCGGAGCGACCTGAAGCCATCGAGACCCTGGCTGAAGCCGGTCCCGGAGCGACACGGCGCGAGAAGCGCCCTGTCATGGGTGCAGGGAATATGGGCAGGAGCGTCTGCACGCATACGGGTGCACGATGACGAGGCGCTTCACGTAGTCCGTCGACGGCGACGGCGTCTTCATCTGCCAGCGCGACGGCGCCTGCATTGTTGCCGAGGCGAGGCTTGGCCTACCCATGCCCCACAAGTAGTTGCAGTGTAATGAGAGCTTCCTGTGCTTTCATGTTTCCTGCTCCAGCCTGAGTTCGTATCCGATGCACCAATCAACGAGGGATGCGTAGCCGCGCCATATGACTTCTGTGCCCGGTGGCGGCCCTCTGGGGCGATGGATGTGTCCACCGATCCGCGCCATGGTCAGGATGGCGGCATCCAGGGTATCGGGCGATGCGTAGCGCTGTCGTGCGGCGAAGGCTTTCAGCACCTTGATCTCGAGGTCGGAGAACAGCATGTCGGGCGGCGATGCGGGATGATCGCGTCCGAGCACCGTCATCAGGTGGATGCGCCAGGCGATGACCAGATTGATGGTGACGGCCCGGGCGAGGCGATCGGCCGAGCGGTTCTCGAGCTCCTCGATCTTGCACCCGGATTTCAGGATCCGGTGCCACTCTTCTATCCGCCAGCGCCGGGCGTAGTACTCGACCACCGTCTTGCAGTCTTCCAGGGTGTCGGTCGGGAGGGTGGTGAGCAGCAGCCAGCGGACCGGGGTTGCATCAACCGGTGTGCGTTCTTCCTCGACCATCACCGCCTGCAGCCGGATGGGCGGCTTGCCCTTGTGCGTGGGGCCTGTGGGTGCGAGTTCCACCCTCTGGCTGCGCACCACCAGCGTGGCACTGCGTGCGGTGCGCCCGGCCCTGGCCGGGCGCTTGCTTCGCTTTGGCCGTGCGGTCAGCCGGTCGATGGAGACGACCATCGTGCCGAGCACTGGCGCCGCCTGCATCGTCTTCAGCATCGCGTGCGCCGGACCTGTGTTTCCGGACACATCGACCGTCGCCACCTTGTGGTTGGTCTTGGCGCGCACCAGGATATCGGCGTCCGGTTGCGCCTGTTGGGCCTCGAAGATCTCGAACGCATCCGACTCTCGATCACCGACACAGACCACCCGGCCGGGTCCGAGGTCGCGACCCAGTTCGGCACATCGCCGGTATCCTTCGAGCCAGCGCTCGGTCTTGCGGTCTTCCGGTTGCTTCGGCTGACCCTTGCCCGGCGGGGCATCAAAGCGGGCCCCGACAACCCCCAGCGGCAGTCCGCCCGGGGTCACCGCCAGCATCGAATGCAGATGCAGGCCCGTTGTGATTGCACCGGTCTGGTTGGTGCCGATGACCCCGAGCCCGGCGCATCCCGGACGCGAGGCGAAGTTCAGGTCGGTTCCATCCTGGAGGCACAGGACCACCGGCTCAGCCCGCATGCGCCCGAGCGTACGCTCACGGTGCGGCGCCAGGATGGCCTCAGGCGTCACGGCCGTCTTTTCGGGCTGGTCGATGAACCGATAGTACCCCTTGATCTCGGCCCGATTGCCGTTCGCAGCCTGCGGAAAGGATCCCATCGGTCGTGCTCCCTTCACCTGCGCAATCGTTACCAGGCGGGCCGTCAGGCGGGCGTCACCGAGGACGGCGTCACCGAACTCCGCTTCGGCCCAGGACGGGCTGTCAAGACCGTCCGCAGCCTTCAGCGCAACCGCGCGTGTCGGCGCCGCGCCGATGCCCAGGCGGGTTCGCCAGTCGCGCACCAGCGGGTAGATATAGATGGCCTTGCGTCCGGCCGCCGCATCGTGGCAACGGTCGTCGCGGCCACGGCCCGTGGTCTCGCCCAGCCACTGCCAGTTGGTCGCACGCAGGCTTGCGCCGTCGAACGGTGGCGACACGAAGGTCTCGATGAGCCACGGCTCGAAGCCATAGCACGCGGAGAAGTCGGCCCGGAGGCGACGCAGAAGCTGACCGAGCCCATGCGACGCCAGATTGGAGCATTCAACACCCGGTCTGATCAGGAACCGCGACAGGCCCACCACCCGGTGCCCATGGTTCAGGCGCTGCTCCGCATCCCAGCCGATCCAGCGATCCCGCGCCGCAAGCTGCAGGGCCGATGCCGCAACCCCGATCGCGCCGAGCCAGCCGTGTTCGGACCACAAAAGATACCGCAACTGCCGGCCAACCAGCGGCCCGGCCCCCTGCGGGTGTTCGTGTTCCATCAACCCATGCCAGATCTCTCGATGGGCCAAGCTCGAAACCGCAACCAGCTCCAGGCCTCGAACCTGCCCGACATCCGCCGGGACGTCTCGGGCCGGCGCAACCGGCGGCGCCGGACACCGCCGGACACAGGTTCCACCGGGCGTTTGTCGGACCGGAAGCCGGATCTGCCCGGACCGCTCCAGGGCCCGCAGCGCCGACAGACAGGTGGAGACCTGAGGCCGTCCCTGCCCATCCCGGAACCCGAATTCAGCACACAGATGCGCCGCAAGCGCCGTGCGATGCGGAACATCGCCCGCATCCAGCAACGCGGTGATGCGACCGACAGCAGACGGCTGGAAAGCTGGCGCTTGATCTGGTGCTGAACCTCCATGGCAGGCACCGTAGCGCCACCAGAACCATTTGTCCAGCATCACTTGTGGGGCATGGGTAGGGCTTGGCGGCTTCTCGGTGATCCGGGCCAACCTGCCGGAGACCGAACTCGACGGCCCCCGGCTCGGTGCAATGTGGATGTGTCACGATCGGTGATTGCCGCACCGTGTGTGCCACGCGATCCCCGTCCCGCTGCTCCCTTCAGACGTGAAGGGGGCAGTGCGGCATGCCTCCGGAGTGCGGGACTGTGCCACCACGGTCACACGTGCTGGCCGGGCCCGGACGTACCCGCACCACCATGTCGCGGGGCGCCACGATCAGCCTGGAACGAAGGTGCCGTGGAAACCGAGCGGCAGCGGATAGGGCAGCCAGGCCTGGGCGAGAGGGCCGGCAGCGATTGCCACGGCGTCGAACACGGACAACCCGGTCAAGCCCGCCTTCCAGTCAAGCACGGTGCCGATCAGCCAGCCGTCGTCCTCCTCCCCGTTCCCGCCCGGTTTCGGGACGAACAGGTGCTCCTCCGGGATCCTGCCGGGGCCGTAGTCGAAGGTCTCGATTGCACCGGTTTCGAGATCGCGCCTGACCACGGTGCGAAAAGACCAGCCGGCCGGTTCGCCGGGTGAACCGAGGGTGTAGACGTAGCGGTGCCGCCGACCGACGACGGCCGGTGCCACCCGGGCGAATTCCGCGTCCTGCTCCTGGGCAACGATCCGGCCGTCGCCCCCTGGCGGCAGGAGGATGCGGGTGTAGCGCGGTGGCGATGACGGTACCAATTCACCCTTCATCACGTATCGCAGGGTTTCGGTCAGGATTCCCGGATCGCGCGCCCGGCAATAGTCCAGCCGGATCGATCCGTCGGCCTCTTCCCAGGCGTTGCCGAAATGAAAGCCAAAGCCGGAGGGCAAGGCGTGCCAGCGGCGCGCTCCGAAATCGGCCTTGTCGATGACCAGTACGCGCGTCTCCTCCTGTGGATGCCAGGTATGGGCGTCGAGGATACTGGCACTGCCCAGCCGGGCCGGATCGAACAGGAAGGGTTCGATCACGAACACCAGGGAATGCCGCGTGATCGCGAAATCGTGGATCAGGCCGAGCGGGCCGACCTCGACGAGACCGACGTCGAGCAGCTGGCCACCACGGCCGATGTGATAGAGAACGATCTTCGGCTGCGGAGCAAGGTGGATGCCGAAGTTCCACAGCGTGCCGTCCGTGTCACGCTTGGGATGGGCCGAAAAGGCGACGCCGTCGAGTTCCGGACCCCAACTCCTGAAGCCCTCCGCCGCCAGGGTGGATTCGTTCAGCCGCGTGGCCGAGCCTCCCTCCCATAGCGCGAGCAGTTCGCCGCCGTGGTGCAGCACGGAAATGTTGGCGGCGTTCATGCCATCCGGGCCCTGCAGCGGCGCGCTGTCGGGCAGGTGGGTACCATAGCCATTGTAGAGCCGCCGGCCGGCCGCGTCCTCCCGGTCCAGCTTTGGCGTGCGGATGACCCGGCCTCGATGGGCAATGCTTCCGCCATCGATGGCGAATTCCTGGATCATGCCGTCGCCGTCGAACCAGTGCCTGTAGCGCCGCCCGAAACGGTCGTGAATCGACGGACCGTTGCGGTAGAAGCGACCATTCAGCCCGCCCGGCCATGTGCCTGAAACGCTGAGCGCGGCCGCGTCCAGCCGGTCCGGTGGCGTCTTCCAGCCGAGCAGCATCCGGTTGCCTTCCAGCGCGGCGTCAAAGGCGTCGCTCCAGTCTTCGTGGGCGAGGGCCGATGCGAAGGGCGCCAGGTGCGCCAGGCCGCAGGCGGCGGACGCCGCCAGGAATCCGCGGCGCGGAATACTGTTGACAGTCATTGGTCGCTCCTGCGGTCTGTCGGCCCGGCGGGACCGGAGTTTCCGATGGGCAGGCGGATGGTCGCCGTCTGCTTCAGCGCGATCGAGGACGCCTCGAAGCTTGCCGGGCCGAAGAGGCCGGACGCGCCGTTACCGAAGCCGAAGCTCTCGGTGGGGAGGCCGAGCAGGTTCATGTCGAGCTCGCCGTCCCCGTCGGTGTCGTGAAAGCCGTTCACGGCGTACCGGCCCGGTTCCAGACCCGAGAACGAGATGTCGAACCCGCCCTCCTTTGCCATGCGCCATGCGCCAGCGACAGCACCTTCGGTATCGGGAAAGGAGACGTTTCCACGCTCGCGGTGGACCGCGACATAGACCCGGCCCTCGGCCGACGTGATGCCACTGACCGCGATGGTCAGCTCCGCGGCGAGCGCCGCACCGCTGATCCCGGGTGCGGTCAGTGCCGGCAGACCGGAAAGAAACACTCCCGCAGCGAGGAGGAGAGGAATGCGCTTCATTCTTTGGTGCTCCCTGTCGAGTGCGTATGTTGTGTGTCGTTCAGGAAACACAGGGAACGGCAATGTCCAACGGCGGTTCCGCCAACGGCCGTAACTCTTCGCGAATGGCGCCACAGCGACATTTCGCGTTTCGCGAATGGTTCACCTGGCGCCGCCTGCGCTGGCATCTGGCGTCGCTTGCCGTCGCGGCCCTGTTCCTCGGTTATCTCGGTCCGTTCGGTACTTACCTGCGCATGCCGCTCGGTGAACGGATGGCCTACTGGGTCGTTGCGGTTGCCGGCAACTGGGCGTTCGCTCTCGCCTTCATCCTGCCTGCAGTGGCGTGGTTTTCCGCTCGTGCGCCGGTCATCGTCTGTGTGCTGGGTGGCAGCCTCGTCGCCGCCGTGCCGGGGACAGCGCTGGTATCCGCGTTGAACATCATGGTTTCCGCATCGCCGCCGGAGACGTTTCCGGGTGGCGAACTGTTCCTGGCCGTGGCGCTGGTCCACCTGGCGTTGAGCCTGATTGTCTGGACGACGATCGAGATTCCTCTGATCACCGGTTCCGGCGCACGCCTCGCTGTGCCGCCCCTCACGGAGGAGTCGGTGCAGCGGACCGCCAGCGCCGCGCCGCCATTGCTCGAACGTCTGCCGCTGGCCCGGCGTGGCCGGCTGCTGCACCTGCAGATGCGCGACCACTATGTCGAGGTCCATACCGACAGGGGGTCGGACCTGGTGCTGATGCGTTTCGGCGATGCGCTGAGGGAACTGGGTGCAACCGAGGGGATGCGGGTTCACCGTTCGCACTGGATCGCGCGGGCCGCGGTCAGCAGGATCATGCGGCGCGCCGGGCGGACCATGGTCGTTCTGGAAAACGGGTCCGAAGTGCCGGTCAGCCGCCGCTATGTGCCGGCGCTGCGCGAGGCGCACTGGGTATAGTCATGGTGCGCGCACGGCCGGAGAACGCAGTGCCCGGTGACGCCTGCGCGAGGGTGACCGTCTGCTACGTGCCGCCCCGGCTCTGACGCAGCGCGTGCTCGATCAGTTCGAGCCGGTCCTGGCCGTAGTACATGTCGCCGTCGACGAAATAGGTCGGCGATCCGAACACGGAACGGGCGATCGCCTCTTCGGTGTTCGCCTCGAGGATTGCCAGTATTTCAGGCGATTGCGCATGTTCGAGCAGCGCTTCGGAGCCCACCCGGATCCCGCGGCCAAGTCCGGCAAGCGTCGCCCGGTCCGCCAGGTCAGCGTCGTCGACCCAGTGCGCCTCCAGCATCGCGTGGGCAAGCCGGTCCACGTCGATGCCCTGTTGCACGCCGGCGATCAGCATGCCGTGGGCAAGTGCCGTGCTGTTGTCGTGGTGCGTCGGCCTTCCGTCCATGACCGGAGCATTGCGGTATCGCGACCAGCGCTGGATCTCGGTCGCGAAAAAGTAGGCGCGCTGGGCCCGGGTGCGTTTCGCAAATGGCACCGATCCGGCGCCGTCGAGCACCCTGTCGAGATCGACCGGCCTGTGCACGATGCGCCGCCCGGCGGCGCGGGCGATCGCCATGAGGCGGGCCGACCCCAGATAGGCGTAGGCCGAGTGGGCCGAATAGAAATACTCGATGTCCGGCATTTGCACGCTCCGTCCGCGGCTCGGTTCCAGGTCCTGTGCGAAGATCCTCGCGCGATACCTACACAGAAAACCGGACAGCGTCACGCTGCCGTCCTGCGGTCGTGTTCGCGGTTCACGGGCCGGGCAGGCCCGCAGCCTCCCCGCGCAGCAGCCGCGGTCCCCGGGTCCGTCGGGTCGCGCCGTCACACCGATCAGGGAAATGGCAGTTCTCCGGTGGCCTGATGCTGTCGACGGTCCCGTGTTCCGTTCAGCCGGTCGTGCCGCAGCGGCCCGATGCGTGGGCTTCCCGGTTAACCCCCCGGCCATCCGGACCGGTCCCCGTGAAGCAGTTCGAGGTGTCTGTCATACCGGAGATGCCTTGCAGATGGCCGGGGCTCACGGGGAGCTGCTCCCGCGAACCGTTCTGGGGATCCGCGATGCAGCCCTGGGCCACCATGCCGAGCTTCGTGCGGTGCGGGTCGGCGCGTTGTTGGTGCCTGTCCCCGTTTCCCGTGATGACCGGGGCCGAGGCGGACCACGGGCCCGGGGCACCGCGGCTCTGGGTGCGCACCTGCGCCCGGCAGACGGTGCTCGCATTCAGCCCGGAGACAGTCGCGCTGGTCGACGCGTCCGGCAGGCCGGTTGTCTCGTCCTCCTCGATCCAGTCCGTCTCGTTCGTCGGGTCGGCGCTGCACTCGTAGTAGCGCAGATCGTAGTCGGTGAGCGCCGACCCGGTATGGGGGGCTCTGACCAGCTCACCGTCACACTGGTGGATCCGGACACCTCGCGATCAGCGTCGGCGCGTCCGGCGCGCCGGGCGGGCTCGACCGGATCCCCGTCGATTGTTCCATCTTCCCGGGCGTGTCCACGATAATCGATGGCGCGCGATCCGGGAGCACCCTGCGCAGCCGGGCCGTTCCGCCGCACCCGTCGCCTTGGCCTATCCGAACGCCCGATTGCTAGTCCGGAGCGTTCGGGTCCCTGCGTTCGCGCTCGCGCCGGACGACAACCAGTCCGGAACCCACGATCAGGGCTGCGCCCAACCAGGTGTAGACATCGGGAAGGTCATTGAAGATGACGTATCCGAACGCCGCGGCGGTAATGAGCTCCGCGTACCCGATGGGCGAGACGACGGATGCGGGCGCCCGCTGCAGCGCACAGATGATGAAGTACTGCGCGGCCCCGCCGATCAGCCCGACCGCCGCGAACTTCAGCCCGTCCACGACGTTCTCCGGAGGACGCCAGAACAGGGGCACGACGAGCGACATGACGATGGCGCCGGCAAGCGCGGTATAGATGATCAGTGTCTCCGGGCGCTCGTGACGCGCGAGCCGTCGCGTCCACAGCTGATACCCGGCGAAACAGACCGCCGACAGGAGAGTCAGTACCGCGGCGGGCTGAAACACGTCCGTGCCCGGGCGAATGATGACCAGCGCTCCGCAGAACCCGACGACGACCGCCGCGCCTCGCCACGGCCCGACCCGCTCCCTCAGGAGCGGCACCGACAGCGCGACCACGACCAGTGGCGTGGTGAACATGATGGCGGAGGCGGTGGCGAGCTGGACGTAGGGCAGTGCCGCGATGAACATGCAATTGGAGGCGAAGAAGACGAACGAGCGGCCGATCATCTCCCGGGGACGATGCGCCCGCAGCAGCGCCGCTCCGAGGAATGGTCCGAAGAACAGTGACATCCATACGAGATGGCCCAGAAACCGCGCCCACACGACCTGGGTCAGCGGGTAGTCGATCGTGAGTGACTTCGCGATGGCGTTCATGACCGGGAGCAGGACGATGCCCAGCAACATGTAGGCAATGCTGGCGCCCCGGGCCCGGGAGAACTGCTGGCTCATCGCGAAGCCTGCCTGTTCATGAAACTCGTCCCGCGATGAGTGAGGGCCGGTTCGCCAACGGAGATAACGGATCCCGAATTCGCCCCGGAAGGCGGCAGGCCAACGACTGCGTGATCATGACCGGACGGGCACGCAATTGCGACGGCTTTCACAGCGGTGACCGGTCTGATCCGGTCACTGCGGCCCGCCCGGAGCCTCGAAAGTTCGAGCCTCGCGTTCCTGCCCGTGAATGGCCCGACAACGCATCGTCCGGTTTAGGCCTGTTTCCCGTAGCGCCGCCGCAAGAGGACCGCGGCATGAACCCCACGCAAACCGGAAGCAGAAACGACGCAGCTCTCCCGCCGTGGGTCACTGGCCCGCCGCCTGGCGGCGGGCCAGTGACCCACGGCTCAACCCAGCACCACCCACCAAACCCTGTGCCTGGCAGAGGGGCCAAGGTGAGCAATTTTCAGTCGGCAGAAGTGAGAAGATTTCAGTCGGAATTGACACTCCCGGTCGACACCAACACCGGGAAGGTTTCAGACGGAATTGACAGGGAGACCGACGAGTTCACCCCCGATCGTGCCCGATCCGCACGCGCTCCGCCCTGCGCGGGCATCGCTGCCGACAGCGGATGACCGTCCGGCAGGGAAGGTCATCCAACGGACCGCCTTCACCGGTCCGGGACCGGCCCGGGTGAGGGGATGAGTCGAGAGCGTTGGAGCATGGCCGCGCGCCGGGCTCCGCACACGCCGCGATCAGGTCGCACCGGCCGGCAACGCGGTGCGGCCCCGGGGCGCGGGGCCCGTGCCCTGGTCCGCGTACAACGCGTTCTTCGCGGTCAGCCTCACCGGGCGGATAAGGGTCCCGACAGGATTCGGGACGAACGCGGACGGGCCGTGACCGGGTCGAACGCGGCAATTCGCATCGGAACTCCGACCCCGGATGGTTCCGGACCCGGCCTTCGGGTACTCTTGGAACACCCGTTCGGATCGGACAGGAACCGGCAGGAAGGCATGGACGACAAGCTTCGCGATGCGCTCGAGACCCTGTTTGCGGCCGACAGCTCGTTCTACGACGAGCGCGGCTTCCAGCGACGCGTCGGCTGGGGGCGCAAGCCGGCCCTGATCAATATCGATCTCGCCAATGCCTGGACCCGGCCCGGCAATCCCTTCACCTGTTCGGGCATGGAGACGATCATCCCCGCGGTCGTGGAGGTGCTGACCGCCTTCAGGGCGCGCGGATTGCCGGTGGTTTTTACCACCACCGCCTACGAGGTCGTCGAGGGCGCGCACACCGACATGGGGCTGTGGGGCCGGAAGATCCCGGCCGAGGTACTGCGTCTCGGCACGCCGCTGGTCGAGATCGACGAGCGGCTGGAGCGCCGCGACAGCGAACCGGTGATCGTCAAGAAACAGGCCAGCGCCTTTCGCGGTACCATGCTTGGCAGCTACCTTGTTGCCGCGGGGGTCGATACCGTGGTGGTGACCGGGACGACGGCAAGCGCCTGCGTGCGCGCCACGGTGGAGGACGCCATTGCCGACGGGTTCCGGCCGATCGTGGTGCGCGAGTGTATCGGCGACCGCATCGCCGGCGCGGTGGAATGGAACCTGTTCGACATCGATGCGAAGTTCGGCGACGTCGAGCCGCTCGAGGCGGTCCTCGATCACCTGCGCCGCAACGAGGAGAGCGGCGGGACCGGTCCGTGACCGGGAGGGCTACGTCTTCGCGGCCGCGATCAACTGGTAGTGCTGCGGTTGCCGGTGCAGGGCGAAGTCGAAGATCTGGCGCCTGATCTCGTTGCAGCGGTCGAGGGCGCAGTCCGCGACCACCACCTCGTCTCCGACACCCTGGGCCATGGCGATGATCTCCCCGGTCGGCGCGATGATGGCGCTCTGTCCGATCAGGTCGCAGCCTTCCTCGCGGCCCGCCTTGGCCACGCCGACCACCCAGGTGCCGTTCTGGTAGGCACCGGCCTGCATCGAGAGATGGTTGTGAAACCACATCAGGTGGTCGTGCTCGGGAACCGGCGGATTGTGTGATGGCGTGTTGTAGCCGAGCACGACCAGTTCCACCCCCTTCAGTCCCATCACCCGGTAGGTCTCGGGCCAGCGCCGGTCATTGCAGATGCACATGCCGAGCGTTCCCCCGAAGGCCTCGAACACCGGGAACCCGAGGTCCCCCGGCTCGAAATACGCCTTCTCCAGGTGCTGGAACGGCCGCCAGGGCTCGTGCGTGGCATGGCCCGGCAGGTGCACCTTGCGGTACTTGCCCACGATGGCGCCTGACCGGTCGACCAGGATCGAGGTGTTGAACCGGCGGGTCCGGCCGGCCTCGCGCAGGAGCTCCGCGTAGCCGAGGTAGAACCCGACCCCGAGTTCGGCTGCCAGCTCGAACAGCGGACGGGTGGCCGCGTTCGGCATCCCGGTCTCGTAGAAGGCATCGAGTTCAGCCTCGTCCTCGAGGTACCAGCGCGGAAAGAAGGTGGTCAGCGCCAGTTCGGGGAACACGACCAGCTGCGCACCCTTGCTGCGCGCCTCGCGCATCATCTCCGACATGCGCGCCACCGCCGACTGGCGGGGCTCGTTGCGTGCGATCGGACCCATCTGGGCGGCTGCAACCGTGAGCTTTCGCGACATGAGTGACCTCCCTCGCGGGTCAGCCGACCTGCTCGTCGACCAGGTGACAGGCAACCTGGTGGCCGCTGCCAATTGCGCGCATCACCGGTTCCTCGGAGAGGCAGCGGGCCTCGGCGAACGGGCAGCGGGTGTGAAAGCGGCAGCCGGACGGCGGGTTGATCGGACTGGGAATGTCGCCCTTCAGGATGATGCGGTCGCGCCGGGCACCGGGTTCGGGGACCGGAGCTGCCGACAGCAGGGCGCGGGTGTAGGGATGGCGAGGGTCGGAGAACAGGGTTTCCCGGTCGGTCAGCTCGACGATCTTGCCGAGGTACATCACCGCGACCCGGTGGCTGATGTGCTCGACCACCGCCAGGTCATGGCTGATGAACAGGTAGGCAAGTCCCAGTTCGTCCTGCAGGTCCATCAGCAGGTTGAGGACCTGGGCCTGGACCGAGACATCGAGTGCCGAAACCGGTTCGTCGGCGACGATCAGGCCGGGGTTCAGCGCGAGAGCCCGGGCGACCCCGAGGCGCTGTCGCTGTCCCCCGGAAAACTCATGCGGGTACTTCACCATCTGGTCGGGGCGAAGCCCGACCCGCTGGAACAGCGCCCGCACCCTGTCGTCGACCTCGCCGCGTGGGACCTCGCTGTAGTTCTCCAGCGGCTCGGCCACGATGCTGCGCGCTGACAGTCGCGGATTGAGAGATGCGTAGGGGTCCTGGAACACCATCTGCATCTGTCTGCGCAGCGTGCGCATCCTGGCCGTCCCGGCTCGGGTCACGTCCTCGCCCCGGACCCTGATCTCGCCCGATGTCGGGTCGATGAGACGCATCACCGTCTTGCCGACTGTCGACTTGCCCGACCCGCTCTCGCCCACCAGTCCCAGGGTTTCGCCGGCATGGATTTCGAACGCCACCCCGTCCACGGCGAGGACCAGGCCGACCTGCCGGCGCAACAGGCCCGAGTGAACCGGGAAGTGCTTGCGCAGTTCGCGGACCTCGAGCACCAGGTCGGAAGCGGCGGTCATGACGCGCGCTCCGCCACCTGCTGCCACTCCCAGCACGCAACCAGGCGGTTGCCGGGCCGTGGCTCAAGCTCGGGCCGTTCCGTCCGGCACCTCTCGCCGGCAAACGGGCAGCGCGGCGCGAATGTGCATCCGGGAACCTCGCGGCGCAGCGATGGAACCACGCCCGGGATCTCGGCAAGCCGACCGCGCTGTGCGGTGATCGCCCGCGCCGAGAGCTTGGGTATCGAGCCCATCAGGCCCAGGGTGTAGGGATGGAGCGGCTGTGCGAACAGATCCTCCACCGCCGCTTCCTCGACCTTGCGCCCGGCATACATCACCACCACCCGCTGGGCGGTTTCCGCCACCACGCCCAGATCGTGGGTGATGAAGACAATCGCCGCACCGATCTTCTCCTTGAGCTGCAGCATCAGGTCGAGGATCTGCGCCTGGATGGTGACGTCGAGCGCTGTCGTCGGTTCATCGGCAATCAGGATCGCCGGATTGCAGGCGAGAGCCATGGCGATCATCACCCGCTGGCGCATGCCGCCTGAGAGCTGGTGCGGGTACTCTCCCGCCCGCTGTCTCGGTTCGGGAATCTGGACCAGGTCGAGCATCCCGACCGCCCGGTCCGCGGCCGCCCGGCGCCCGAGACCCTGGTGCAGTTCGAGGGACTCCGCGATCTGGCGGCCCACCGGCATTACCGGGTTGAGCGAGGTCATGGGTTCCTGGAAGATCATCGAGATCTGGTTGCCGCGGATCGCCCGCATGCGCTCTTCGCTGGCCTCGAGCAGGTCCTCTCCATCGAACAGGATGCGCCCGCCCTCCACGCGCGCGGGCGGGGTGGGCAGCAGGCGAAGCACCGACATGGCGGTGACGCTCTTGCCGCAGCCCGATTCGCCGACGATCGACAACGTCTCGCCCCGGTCGACATGGATCGACACGCCGTCCACTGCCCGCACGATGCCGTCGCGGGTGTGAAACCAGGTCTTCAGTTCGTTGATCTCGAGAATTGGTCCGTCGTGCGCCATGGCTCACATCCGCCTGGCAATGCGCGGATCGAGCGAGTCACGCAGCCCGTCGCCCAGGATGTTGACCGCCAGCACCGTGATGGCAAGGAAGATGCCGGGAAAGAAGATCATCCAGGGCGCGAACTGGAAGTAGGTCCGTCCCTCGGCCATGATGTTGCCCCAGCTCGGGATCTCGGGCGGGGTGCCGGCTCCGAGGAAGGAGAGGATCGCTTCGATGACCACCGCGGAGGCGCAGACATAGGTTGCCTGTACGATCAGCGGGGCAAGCGTGTTCGGCAGGATGTGCTTGACCAGGATCTTGGGCAGCCGGGTTCCGACCGAGACCGCGGCCTCGACATAGGGTTGCTCGCGCACCGTCAGCACCACGGCGCGGACCAGGCGAACCACCCTCGGGATCTCCGGGATGGAGATCGCGATGATGACGTTGGTGATGCTCGCGCCGGCCAGGCTGATCAGCGCGATCGCAAGCAGCACGCCGGGGATCGCCATCAGACCGTCCATGATCCGCATCACGATGGCGTCGATCCAGCGGACATAGCCCGCGACCAGACCGATCGACAGCCCGACCACCGTGGCGATCGCGGCAACGGTGAACCCGACCAGCAACGAGATCTGGCCGCCGTAGATGGTCCGGGCATAGACATCGCGACCGAGGAAGTCGGCGCCGAACCAGAAGCTCTCGCCGGGCGGCTTCAGTCGGTTGATCGGGTTGAGCCGCAGCGGATCGGGCGCGATCCACGGCGCCGCCAGGGCGATCACGGCCATCGCCAGCAGCAGGCCTGCGCCGACGACGACCGTCGGATGGCGGCGCGCGTAGTCGCGGAACCGGCTCCGGGCGTCGGTGGGACGATCGGTGTCCTCGAGGTCGTCGACAGTCAGCACCGTGTCGGGAGCGTCCGCCATCAGTAGCGGATCCTCGGGTCGAGCACCGTGTAGGAGAGATCGATCGCGAGATTCACCAGCACGTAGGCGCCCGAGAAGATCAGGATCACTCCCTGGATGATCGGGTAGTCGCGCCTGAGCACGGCGTCGATGGTCAGCCGCCCGAGGCCGGGGATGTTGAACACGCTCTCGGTCACCACGACACCGCCGATCAGCAGGGCGATGCCGATGCCGATGATGGTGACGATCGGAACCGAGGCATTCCTCAGCGCGTGCCGGATCAGCAGCGCGTTGTTGTCGAGACCCTTCGCCCTGGCGGTGCGCATGTAGTCCTCGGTCAGCACCTCCAGCATGCTGGCCCGGGTGATGCGGGCGATGAGCGCGACGTAGATGATGCCCAGTGCAACCGTCGGCAGGGTGATCGATCGCAGGAAGGGCAGGAACCCGTCGCCGATCGGCTTGTATCCCTGGACCGGGAACCAGCCCAGGGTAATTGAAAACAGCCACATCATGGCGTAGCCGATCACGAACACCGGGACCGAGAAGCCGAGCACGGCGAAGACCATGATCGTCCGGTCGGTGAGCGTGCCGACCTTCCAGGCGGCAACCACGCCCATGGGCACCGCGACCAGGATCGCGAAGATGATGGTGGCGGTCGCAAGGGCGAGCGTCGGTTCGAGACGCTGTTCGATCAGCCTGGAGACCGGGAGGTTGGAGAAGATCGAGGTGCCGAGGTCACCCGACAGCACCGCGCCGGCCCAGCTCACGAACTGGACGTAGAGCGGCCTGTTCAACCCCAGGCTCTCGCGGATCTTCTCGATGTCTTCCGGGCGCGCGTAATCGCCCGCGATTACCACCGCCGGATCACCCGGTGTCAGGTGCAGCAGCAGGAAGACCGCGATGCCGACGACCGCCATTACGGGAAGCGTCGCCAGCAGGCGTCGGATGATGTAGGCGTACATTCAGATGATGTCCGCACAAGGCGACCGGCCGCCGGACCGGAGTCCGGCGGCCGGACCGGAAACTGTCCGTTCTAGTTGCTGATGTTCCAGAAGAACGGAACCGGCGAGACCAGCACGCCCTTCAGTCCCGTGCGCCAGGCGACGGGCTGGAACCACTGGCCGTAGTTCACGTACGGCACCAGGTGGTCGAACAGCCGGCCCTGGAGCTTGTCGATGATCTCCTTTTTCTTGGCGGCATCGGGCTCGCGGGCGAAGGCGTCGCGCAGTTCCTCGGTCACCTCGTCGGTCGGCCAACCGAACCAGGCCCGTTCGACACCGCCGCCCGACACGCCGATGTTCGCGATCGGCGAGGTGGCGTCGGCCCCCGTGGCGTAGGTGTGGAAGATGTTCCAGCCTCCGTCAGCCGGGCTCTTCTTCTCGGCACGCCGCGAGGTCAGTGTCGACCAGTCCATGGCCTGCACCTCGACGTCCATGCCGATGTCGCGCAGGACCTGGGCGGTGACCAGGGCCGCGTTGTTCAGTACCGGAATGTCGGTCGACTGCATCAGGATGATCTTCTCGCCCTTGTAGCCGGCTTCGGCCAGCAGCTGGCGGGCCATGTCCTGGTCATGGGACTGCAGGGCCTCGACACCGACGTTGGACTCGTTCGGGGTTCCGCAGATGAAGTAGGCCGCACACTCCTTGTACAGCTTCGGGTCACCCACGATCGCCTGCAGGTACTCGGCCTGGTTGACCGCATAGAGCAGGGCCTGACGCGCCTTCGGGTTGTCAAACGGCGGGTGCAGGTGGTTCGGCCGCATCCAGCCCTGGGTTCCCAGCGGATCGATGACGGCAAGATCCACCGCCGGGCTCTGTTCCAGCAACGGCACCATGTCCACCGCCGGCGTTTCCCAAAGGTCTACCTCGCCGTTGATCAGCGCGTTCATTGCCGTCGCCGGGTCCGGGATGTAGATCCACTCAACCCGGTCGAAGTGCACGATCTTGCCGCCGGCGGCGCCGGAAGCGGGCTCGCTGCGCGGCACGTAGTCGGTGTTCTTGACGTAGACGACCTTGGAGCCTGGAACCCATTCGTCCTTGACGAAGCGGAACGGGCCCGAACCGACCACCTCGGACACCTGCTCGAAGGCGTCGGTCTCGGCGTGTTCCTTCTTCATCATGAACGGAGTGTTGGAACTGATCTTGCCCAGCGAGTCGAGCACCAGTCCGTATGGCTCCTTGAGCGTCATGGTGAAGGTCTTGTCATCGACTGCCGTGAGCTCGGCGGTGAAGTCCATGAGCTTCTGGCCCATGCCGTCGCGCTTGCCCCAGCGCTCGATCGAGGCAACGCAGTCTGCGGCCGTGACCGGATCGCCGTCATGCCACTTCAGGCCGTCACGCAGGGTGAAGGAATAGACCAGACTGTCATCGCTGACCGTCCAGTTCCCGACCATCTGCGGATGGACATTCAGTGCTTCGTCCTGGGCAAACAGGGTGTCGTAGACCATGTAGCCGTGGTTGCGGGTGATGTACGCCGTGGTCCAGATCGGATCCAGGTTCTTCAGGTCGGCGTGAGGCACGATCCGCAGCACGGTTTCGGCCGTCGCCTGAACGCTTCCGAAAGCCAGCGGTGCTGCCGCGAGTGCAGCGAGCATGGCTCGTCGGGTTGTTGTCCATGTGGACAGCATATTTGCTTCTCCCCCAGGTTCTCCCGTTCGGCCGTCTGTCCGTGGGCAACAGCCATCATACTTCGGTCATGCCGCAGTGTGGTCAGTGCCTGTTGCGACGTCCGGCGCCGCGTCCGGTGTGCCGGTACCGTGGCATTGCACGGTTGTGCCCGGCGCCGGTAGCGTGCTGTGACTATAGGGAGCATGAAGAACCGGAGCAACGAGACCGGTCTGGACGGAGAACCGGAGCGGGAGCGGCAATGACGAGGATCCTGGTGGTTGCGTTGTGGCTGGCGATGACCTGCGTGCAGCCGCGGGCCGCGAACGCAGTCGGAGGAGCCGCCGGCGGCGGGCAGGCGGCACCGGAGTACGACCGGGTCGTGCAGCTGGTCGAGGCGGAGGAATACCGCTCCGCAATCCCGGTTCTCGAGCGACTGCATCGTGCCGAGCCGGAGAACGCCGACGTGCTCAACCTGCTTGGCTTTGCGCATCGCAAGCTGGGCCGTCTCACGCCTGCGTTCCGCTTCTATCGTGAGGCACTTGCCATCGAACCGCAGCACCTGGGCGCGAACGAGTACCTGGGCGAACTCCATCTTGAACGCGGAGAACTCGGGGCGGCGCTGAAGCGTCTCGACGTGCTCGAGACCGCCTGCCCGAAAGGGTGCGAGGAACGCGACGAACTCGCAGACGCGATCGCGGCCTACAGGAAGGCTCGCGATCAGTAGGTGCCGACGGCGCGTCGCGGAACCGGAACGGTTCAGGGGATCACCCGGGGCTGGAGATGCCGTCGCCGGCGCGCGCCAGTCGGCGGCACGATGCAGCGGGGCCGGACCGGTCTGCGGCGTGGTTCGCGATGTCCGGCTCAGTCCGCGTCGCTGGTGGCAGGGGTTGCGGTCGACATCAGTCGCTGGCTCCGCATCGATCGGCGTTCGATCGGCACCAGCGTGAGCGAGAGCAGGGACGGGATCACCAGCAGGGTCAGGATCGCAGAAAGCGAGAGGCCGCCGATCACCACCGATCCGAGTCCCCGGTAGAGCTCCGAGCCGGCGCCAGGAAAGAGCACCAGCGGCATCATCCCGAGCACGCTCGTCATGGTCGACATGAAGATCGGCCGGATCCGGTTGCGGGTGGCTTCGATGATTGCCGCGCCCGGTTCCATGCCCTCCGTGCGCAGGTGGAACAGCGTCTGGTGCACCAGCAGAATCGCATTGTTGACGACAATGCCGATCAGGATCACGAAGCCCAGCAGGGTCAGCATGTCGAGATTCTGCACCTGGAACTGGGCGAGCAGCACCAGGCCAAGCACGCCGCCAGCCGTGGCAAGCGGTACCGAGAAGATGATGATCAGCGGATAGAAGAAGCTCTCGAACAGGACCGCCATCACCAGGTAGACGATCATCAACGCCATCAGCAGGTCGATGGTCATCTCGTCCCAGGTCTCGGTCAGGGCGTCCGCGGTGCCCGAGAGCACCAGTTGGGTCGACGGGGGAATGCCCTCCTTCTGCAGGGCCTGGATCACGTCGGTGCGCACCCGGTCCATGGCGACCTCGAGCGGCATGTCGGGTGGCGGGCTGATCTGCAGCGTGACGGTACGCACGTGCTCCCGGTGGCGGATTTCCGTCGGGCCCGTGGTGACTTCGATCGAGGCAAGGGTCGAGGCGGGAACGATCATGCCGTCGCGGGTCACCACTGGCAGGTCGTTGACACCCTGGGTGGTGCGTAGGTGGGTGTCCGGCCCCTTCAGGGTGAGATCCATCAGCCGGCCGTCCACGGTGATCTCGGCGACGCGGACCCCGTCGTTGAAGGCGTCCAGCGTGATACCGAGGTCCCGCGCGGTCATCCCGTTGTCCTTGAGCCGGACGAGGTCCGGGTGGACGCGGATTTCCGGTGCGCCGAGGCTGAGTGCCGGTCGCGGCCGGATCTGGGTGCCGCCGCTGGGAGGCAGGGTGGCACTGACCTTGCCGAAGGCGCGTTGGGCCACCTCGACGATTTCCTGAAACGTGCCGCCGGAGATGTCGAGATCGACGGTCCTGACATTGCCCCGGCCGAACAGGGAGGTCTGCCGGAAGAAACCGAAGGTTCCGGGTTCGGAGAGCAGCGACTTGTGCAGGATCGGGATCAGCTCCCCGACCCGGCGGGGTTCGACAGCGGTTGCCGCGATGATCGAGTTGGCCCGGAAGGCGGCAAAGAAGAACCTGTCGATCAGCGGGCGGCCGTCACTCGCCTGCGTTGTCCTCCCGCCCGTGTCCGGGCCTGCGCCGATCGACGGGCTCCACAGCTCGCGGGTTGTCGACTCCACCTTGCCGGCAATGTCGATCATGGTCGTGAGGTTGTAGCCCGGTGGCGGCAGCAGGAAGCCGAACACCAGGTTCCGGTTGCCCTGGGGGAGGTAGTCGAGACGCGGAAGCAGCAACCAGGTTGCGAGACCGCAGGTCAGTGTGACGGCTGCGATCACGCAGCCGGCCTTTGGCCGGCTTGCGACCACCGAACGCGCGAACCCTTCCAGGAACCGGTGGATGGCGGAGGCCGCGTGGTCGATACCCGGAAGCCGAATGGGCGGCGAGGCGGTAATACCGGCCAGCATCCGGCGGGCAAGCGCCGGGATCAGGGTAATCGCGACCAGCAGCGAGAGCATGACCGCGACCGAAATCGCCACCGCGATGTCACGGAACAGCTGGCCGACCTCGAGATCCATGACCAGAATCGGGATGAACACCATCACCGTGGTCAGAGCCGAGACCAGGATGGCGCCCCAGACCTGGCTGGTTCCGGTGTAGGCGGCGTCGGCCGGGTCCATGCCGCGCTGTCGCAACCGGTAGATGTTCTCGAGCACCAGGATCGCGGAGTCGACCACCAGTCCGACCGCAAATGCAAACCCGGCAAGGGAAACCACGTTGATCGAGCGGCCGAGTGCCGCCATGGCGACGAACGAGCCGATGATCGAGACCGGGACGGCCACCGATACCACCAGAGTCGCACCGCCGCTGCGCAGGAACAGCAGCAGGATCAGGGCCGCGAGGGTCCCGCCGATGTAGATGTTCTGCGTGACCAATTCGACAGCCGAATCGATGTAGTCGGTCTCGTCGTAGACCTGGAGCAGCACCATGCCCCGCGGTTTGAGCACCTGCTCGTTGACCTCGGCGACGGTCCGGCGAACGCCCTTCATGACCTCGATGACGTTGGCGCCGTTCTCGCGGTAGACGGGCAGGCCGAGCGCCGGTTCGCCCAGCATGCGGATCTTGCTGACCGGCTGCTTGAATCCGTATTTCACGGTGGCGACATCGGCGACCGTGACGTGCGAGACCCGCTCGTCACTGCCGTTGCTGTCGGACCGCAGAACCACCTTCCGGACCGCGTCGAGCGTCGTGAAGTCACCCTCGGTCCGCAGCACGTACCGCCGCTTGCCTTCATCTACCGCACCGGCAGAGACGGACGCATTGGCCGCGCGCAATGCATCGAGCAGCTCAGGCACGGTCAGGTGGTACTGTGCCAGCCGTTCCGGATCGACCTCGACCTGCATTTCCCGTGCGGTGCCGCCGTAGATCCGCACGTCTGCGACTCCGGGCACACGCTGCAACCGGTCGGTCACCACCTGGTCGAGCAGGTCGAAAAAGCCATGGATCGGGGACGTGGACGGCTGTTCGGCATCCTTGTCGTGCCTGAGCACCAGCCAGGCGATCGCATTGTCCTCGTCGCCGCTGGTATCCAGCGTGGGCTCCTGGACCTCGGCAGGGTAGGATCCCACCCGGTCAAGCCGGTTCGAGACCATCAACAGCGCAACCACCATGTCCTGGCCGACCCCGAACTCGAGCTTCAGCCGTCCGAGCCCGGTCTCGGCCCGTCCGGTAATGGTCTCGAGACCCTCGAGGCCGCGGAACACTTCCTCCTGCCGGTTGATGATCTCGCGCTCGACCTCGGCCGGAGCCGCGCCGGGCCACCGGGTCGTGACGTTGATGATCGGGCGGTTGACCTCGGGTGTGAGCTGGATCGGAATGGTCTGCAAGGAGACCAGTCCGAACATCACGACCATCAGAACCGCGGCGACAACCGCAATCGGCCGGAAAATTGCAACGGAGATCAGTCTGTCCAAGGATCCTACCCCGAAGCGAGCGGTCTGACCGGCTGGCCGGGACGCAGCCGCTCATTTCCCCGGACCACGACGACATCGTCCGACTTGAGACCGTCGAGAACCTCGAACCGGTTGCCGACCGCCTGGCCGCGCCGCACCCCGCGTACCTGCGCCTTTCCGTCCGCGACGACATAGACGATCGCCCGGTCGCCGCGCACGATGATGGCATCCTTGTGCACCGTGACCACTTCGCGCGGGGTTCCGATCGGCAATTCCACCGTGACCGACTGGTTGCCGACGAACGCGGGGACCGCGGCGTCGGGCAGGGGGATCAGGCGCACGCCGCGCGTTCTGGTCCTGGGGTTTTCCTCCGGTACCACGGCGCGAATCATGGCGCCAAAGCTGTTCCCGTCCCGGAAGGTGGCGACGACCCGGGTTCCCGGCAACAGTCCGCTGGCCCGCTCTGCCGGAACGTCGGCCTCGATTTCGAGAACCCGGTCGTTGAGCAGGGTCACGATCGCGTCGCCCACCCCCGCGTAGTTGCCGGCGCCCACATGTCGCGCGATGACCACACCGGGGTAGGGGGCCGTGATGTCGGCGTCGGCAAGAGCGAGGTCGGCGAGCGCGAGACCGGCATCGGCCCGCAGGCGCTCGGCCTCTGCCTGGCGCAGGGCGCTCGTCGCGATCTCGACATCGCGCTGCGCCTGGTCCTGGCGGTCTTCCCGGTGCGCGGTCGACTCGCGAAGCGCCGAGACCCGTTCAAGGGTCCGGAGCGCCTGGTCCAGTGTCGCCCTGGCACGGGTGACCTGCGCCCTGGCGCTGTCCCGGTCGGCGAGCCGCAGCGTGCGCTGGTTGACCAGCCGGTCCGCTGACAGCCGGGCAAGCACGCCTCCCTTCTCGACCCGGTCGCCGGGACGCACGAGAACCTCCTCGACGCGCTCGGCAATCCGGGTCGCGACCACGCCCGACTCGGCTGCCACCATCCGCCCGATCACCGGCATGGTTTCCGACAGGGTCTCGGTGCGGACGCGGTCAAGCACGACCGGGGTCGCGGGCGGGGGCCCGCCCTGGGGCGACTGGGCATTGAGCTCAGGCGAAATGGCGAGCACGAGCGCTGCCGCGGAGAAGGCGGGTCGCAGGAAGCGGGAGACTACGGTCATCGAGCCATCCAGGAACTGGACGTTTCCCGGCGCGGTTCCGCATGCTGTGCGGAGTGCGTTGCAGGAGTTCGGTGTCTTGTCCGCCGGGTCGGGCCGGGCGTCAGCAGGCTACATCCCGGCGGCGAGCCACTATGCCACGTGTCGCGGCGGTTGTCCTGCCCGCTGTCGCGGGACCTGGTGCCGGTTGAGGCCACCGCGTCCGCTGTCCGTGGCCGGCCGGACCCGGTGTCACGCAACCTGCTGGTTGATCTCGATGAAGTTCCAGGACGGATCGAAGGTGTAGACCTGGTGGACACCGGCCATGGCGTAGGTGCCGGCGTCGGAATAGAAGTGGCCCGCAGCGTCCATCCGCCGCATGACCCGGTCAAGGTCGGGCACCGAGATCGCGACATGTCCGCCGATGGTCGGATTGTGCATGAGCCCGTTGTCGACGTGGAACGTCGGTTGCCCGCGCACCAGGTGCAGACCGCGGTTGTCGGGTCCGAACACGGACAGGCCACCGGGCGAATGGTCGAAATCGCCGCGCGTGTCGCTGTCGGGCATGTTGAAGCGGCCCGGCCGCATGCCAAGGAGGTCGCGGTAGAACGCCGTCGCGGCCGCGACATCGTGCACCTGCAGATTGACATGGTGGATGTACCAGTCGCCGGGCTCGCGGCGTACCGGGTGTTCCTCTCCCGGTTGCGGGCCCTCGCCGCCGGTGCCGTCGACCACCGCGTTGACCTCGACCACGTTGAGCGAGGGGTCGTAGCAGTAGATCTGGTGGACGCCCGCCATGGCATAGACCCCGGCGTCCGAGACAGCTACTCCCGCATCCTCGAGACGCGACTTCACCGCCTCGATGTCGGACACCGTGATAGCAAGATGACCGCCGATGGTCGGATTGTGCACGAGATGGTTCGTGACCGCGAAGTCGGGGATGGCGCGCACGACATGCAGGCCGCGGTTCCCGGTTCCGAAGTACGCGATCGTCTCCGACGTGTGGCCGATTTCGCCGACGGTCTCCGGGTAGTGCCAGGTGCCGTCTTCAAGCCCGATGATGTCGCGGAAGAACCGTGCGGTTTCGGCGACGTCGTGGGCCTGCAGGTTGACATGATGTACGTACCAGTCTGTCACCGGTTATCCTCCGTTTGAGCGGGCGGTGGTCCGAGCGTCACCACCACGTAGCTGTCCTCGACCGACACGTCGACAGTTTCCGCCATCAGCGGGCCCTCAATCACGGCCGCGCCCGGTTCGACCGTGACATCGTAGCTGCGGGTCCCGATCCGGTCGGGTTCGCAGCGCGATCTGCCGGTCCTGATATCGAACTCCCAGCCGTGCCACGGGCAGCGAAGGATCTCGCCCTCCCGCGACCAGCAGTAGCGGCCTGGTTCCCCGTCGGCCTCCACCAGGCCGATGAGCCTTCCGCGCGATAGCGGCCCGCCCTGGTGCGGACACCTGTCGAGCAGGCCGTGGAAGTCACCACCGAGGTTGAAGATCACGATCGGACGGCCCCGGATCTCGACCAGCTTGCGGCCGCCCGGAGCAATCTCGTCGGCGCGGGCGACGATATGTCTCGACATGGCGTTCGGTCAGTCGAGGCCGTAGAGCCGGCGGGCATTGCCGAGGAAGAACTGCTCGCGGTCCGCCGCCCCGAGCCTGACCGGCAGCGCATGTGCCGGATCGTCGTAGTCCCAGTGCGGGTAGTCGGTGGCAAACAGCAGGCGGTCCCGGCCGATCCAGTCGAAGATGTCGAGCAGGTCGGCGCGGTGTTCCGGTTCCTCCATCGGCTGGGTCGTGAGCCAGACATGCTCGCGCACCAGTTCCGAGGGCGGCCTGGTCACGTGCGGGACCTCGTCGCGCATGCGATTCCATGCGCGATCCATGCGCCAGGCGAGTGCCGGAAGCCAGGCGAAGCCGGCCTCGACCAGGATCAGCCGCAGTGTCGGGAATCTCTCGAACACGCCCTCGAACACCATCGAGGCCAGCAGGGACTGGCTGTTCGATGCATGGCCGACCATCTCCTCGATGTAGTAGGACGGCCAGCCGCCGCCTGTCACCGGCGACCCTCCGTAGCCGAAGGCGTGGATCGCGACGGGCAATCCGGCGCGGCAGGCCGCCTCGTAGATCGGCCAGTACCTGCGCTGGCCGAGCGGTTCCGCGGTCCGGCTGAGCAGCAGCACCTGGGCGAAGTCCGGGTTTCCGGCCAGCCGGTCGATCTCGGCAACGGAGGAGACGGAGTCCTCGTAGTTCACCATCACCGATGCCTTCAGGCGCGGCTCGCGCGAGGTCCACTCCGCGACCTGCCACTCGTTCACCGCCCGGCAGTAGGCGGCGGCAAGGTCGCCGTTCTGCAGCCCCTGGCCGCTGCGCAGCGGGTTCAGGATGCCGAGCTGGACATTGTTGGGGTCGAGGTGCTGCTCGCGCATGAAGTCGAGGTCGCTGCCGGGGCGCCCGCCGCCGGGCGGGTAGGCGTCGCGCCGTGCTGCGTCCGGTTGCCCCTTCGGAAAGGCCGGACCGGTCGGGAAGCCCTGGCGGTAGATCATGCCGTAGGTCGACAGGTGCGACTGCCATCGCCGCGACAGGTAGGGGTAGATCTCGACCTCGAGCGACTTGGGACTGGGATGGATGTCGCAGTCGGCGATGGCGAGCCTGGCTCGACCATCCAGTTGCTGCCGGTTCAGGACCTGAAGGTTCATGCCTGTCCTCCCTGCGACAACCGCGGGTACGCCTTCCTCGGGTTGTCGACCATGATCTTGCGTGCGAGTTCCGCCGGAATACCGTCCGGGAGCACTGAAGTGCCGTCGAACTGCCAGTGCGGGTAGTCGGTCGAGAACAGCAGCATCTCGTCCGACCCGAAGTGTTCCATCACCCGCTCGAACAGCCCGGGCGCGGTCGGGGCGTCGAACGGCTGCAGGGTCAGGCGAAGATGCTGGCGACCGATCTCTGCCGGAGTGTGAACGACCCACGGGACCTCGGCTCTCAGTCCGCGCCAGAACTTGGTCAGCCGCCACAGGTGCGCCGGCAGCCAGGTCACACCCGACTCGGCGAGCACACAGACCAGATCGGGAAACTTCGTGAACACGCCTTCCGAGATCAGGGACGTCACCACCGCATGGAACGCCGCCGCCTGTGCGGTGTAGTCCTCGACCAGGTACGATGGCCAGCCGACCGAGGTGACCGGGTGCTTGTATGCGCTCCCGGCGTGGACGCAGAGTGAGAGCCCGGCCTCGGCTGCGGCCGCATAGATCGGCCAGTAGAACCGCCTGCCGAGCGGCATCTCGTCCATGGCCAGCATCAGCACCGAGACGAAACGGTCATCATCGGCCCAACGCTCGATCTCGCGAACCGCCAGGTCCGGGCTCTGGGTGGGGATCACGATGGCGGCGCGCAGCCGCGGGTCGCGGTCGAGCAGCTCGGCCACAACCCAGCGGTTGACCGCGGTCGCAAACGCGGCGGCCAGGTCCTCGCTCATCAGCAACTGGACACCGTACAGGCAGTTGCAGATCGCAATCGAGGTGCCGAACGGATCGAGGGCCTGCGCCCTGATGGTATCGATGTCGGCGGCCGGCCGGCCGTGGTCCGGGCGCCAGTCGGGCCGGGCCGTCAGCGGCGCGCGTGCAGGGTAGGCGATGGTCTCGAGTTCATGGACACCGCGCTGCACCACGGTGTCCCGCCAGTGCGGCTCCATGTGCGGCAGCAGCGCCTCGATACCGGGGACCGAGGGGTGGATGTCGCAGTCAATTGCGCCCGTGGTCGTCGCCATCAGCCGCCATCCGGCACCGGATAGCCGTCGACATCGCTCTCGCGGTCGAGGTAGTTCACCACCCGGTCGGGATTGTGGTGGATGCCGAGCAGGCGCATCGGCCGCTCGCCCACGACGCGAAACGCGTGGGGGACATCGGCGGGCAGCGCGATGCAGTCGCCTGCCGCAAGTCTGGCTGGCGCATCCTCCTGTCCCTGAAGCCACGCCTCGGCCTCGCCCTCGATGATGAACAGGATCTCGAGGTAGGGGTGGGAGTGCATGGGAGTCTCGTAGCCGGGCTCGGAGGTCTGGATCCCGGTCCTGAGCGGGGTCGTGCCGTCACCGATCAGCGGCGCATAGGACGCCAGCGGTCCGAAGGACACGTGCGGCGCCTCGGCGAGATGCGCAACCACGGCTTCTGTCATCGGTGCCTCCGGGGCGGTCGCAGTCCAGGGAACCAGCCTAGCACAGCCGGTTCGGGCCGGTCGAACCTTCAGCCCAGGACCGAAAAGCTGCTCTCGCTGGTGACCGGACGCCGGCGCGAGAACCCGGCCGTGTCGATAGTCCGCCCGGTCCGCTCGAGACGGTACTGCAGCGGACTGGCATCATGGTCGTTGCCGGCTTCGCAGTACTCGATCAGGGCCGCCATCATCCTGCCGGCACAGGGTGCGTTCTTGAACTGGTTCCCGCTGGTGCCGATCGCCATGTAGAATCCGTGCGGCCGGGCCCGGTCGTAGATCGGCAGCCAGTCGTCGGACACGTCGTAGAGACCCACCACACCGCCCGGTCGCGGGGAGACCTCGAGCGTCGGGACCCGCTGGGCGTAGCGGTACGCCTGGTTCAGCGCCTGGTCGGTCAGGTCCCGGTTGTAGTCGTCGGGGTCGACCTCCTCGCGCGGGTCGCACGGCGGCAGTTCGCTGCTGATCAGGACATGGTTGCCGGAATCGGGCCTGACGGCGCAGCCGATGTCGCCGTCGAAGACCACCAGCCCGTCACGTTCGAACTCGACCCCGCGCGGTGCCGGGATATGCGCCACCTCCTGGCGGATTGGCCGGGTGCTGATGGTCATGTCCGCGTCGGCCCCGGCCATGCGGTTGATCCGTGCCGAGTGGGGGCCGGCGACATTGACGATGACCGGAGCCTCGATCCGCTCACCGTCGTCGAGCTCGACACCGCATACCCGGTCACCGGACCGCAGGACGGCGGTGACGGTGCGCCCGAACAGGAAGGTCCCGCCGGCGGCCTCAGCGGCGCGCTGCAGGTTGTGGGTCGCAAGTTGCGGGTCCCCCACGTAGCCGGCGGTCGGAAAGTACACCGCGCCCTCGACCTTTCCGCCGGACGGCTCGCCGAACAGCGGGTCACTCATGACCCTGGGCGGTGAGAACCGTTCGAGCGCGTAGAACGGCAGGCGGGCGGCGATCGCCTCCCGGTCCCAGTCCTCGTAGGGGATGCCGAGCGCGTCCAGGTGACCGAGAACCGGCGAAAGATGATCCTGCCCGCCGGTACGGATCACCAGGCATCCGCAGTCCCTGAACTCCGCAAGCCCGCGTTCGTCCTCCACGCCCAGGTGTTCGGCCCAGTTGCGCCAGCAGTGGTAGCCCTCGTGCGCCAGCGCCACTCCGGTCCGGGTCGAGTAGTGAACCCGGATGATGCCGCAGGAATTGCTCGTCGGGCCGTAGCCTGCCGCCGGCAGCCGGTCGATGTTCAGCGTTTTCCGTCCGGCGAGTGCCAGCTGGTGACCGATACTGGCACCGATGACTCCGGCACCGATGATGACTGCGTCGACTGTGCGGGCCACGATTTCCCCCTCCGCTGCCTGCCTGCGGAAACCACCACACCGATATGCGTTGATCTGTCAATGTAAAGCACGGAACGCGTCCATGGGCACCTCCTTTTGTCATGGCGGCTGCGCGACGCGGGCGGCTTGCCGCGATGGTGGGCGGGACCGAGCAGTTTGCGGTCATGCCGCGCCCGGGCCTACACTTGCCGCCCTGATCGGTTCGAAGGTGGAGGTGACATGGCACGGGGGTACTGGATCGCGAGCGTGGACGTGCACGACCCGGAGGCTTACCGCAGGTACATTGCCGCCAACGCGGGAGCGTTCGCGAAGTTCGGCGCCCGGTTCCTGGTGCGCGGCGGCGAAAGCCGGCTCCAGGAGGGATCGGTGCGTTCGCGCTCGGTGGTGCTCGAGTTCCCGAGCTACCAGGACGCCCTCGACTGCTACGACTCGCCGGAGTATCAGGAGGCGAAGGCGCTGCGCCTCCCGCACTCGGACGGCGACCTGGTGATCGTCGAGGGCTATGACGGGCCGCAGCCGGGTAACTGACCCCCGCGACTGACGAAAGACAGGCAACATGCATTTCGATTGGCGGCTGTGGGGCTTCACCAGGGGTGTGCGCTCGCGGATTGCGCTGTGCGTCGCGATCGGAATGGTCGGTGTCTGCCTCGGCGTGGCCCGGCTGGCCCTGCTCGGCTGGCTGCTCGGCAGGGTCATCCTCGGCGACAGCCTGGCCGAGATCGCGGTCCCCGCGCTCGTCATCGCCGTCGTGATGGTGGCGCGGGGTGCCGTCGAGCACTGGCGTATCATGATTGCCCACGGGACCGCGGCGGCGGTGCAGAAGCACCTGCGCCGGACCCTGTTCGACCGGATAGCGGAACTCGGGCCCGCCTACGCCGGCCGGCAGCGCTCCGGGGCGCTGACACTGTCGCTGGTCGACGGCGTCGAGCAGCTCGAATCCTACTTCGGGCAGTACCTGCCGCAGCTGATGGTCTCGGTCCTGACCCCGGTCGTGATCTTCGCCGCCGTGGCCTGGATCGACCTGCCGGTTGCGGCGGTGCTGTGCGCCGCCGCCCTGGTGGCGCTGGCACTGCCGGCCACCTGGCACAGCCTCGACATCTCCACGTCGCAGAAGCGCCAGGTGTCCTATGCCGCCTTCGCCTCGGAATTCCTCGATTCCGTGCAGGGACTGGCGACCCTGAAGGCGTTCGGCCAGAGCGGTGACCGCGCCGATGTGCTCGAGCTGAAGGCGCGCGACCTGTTCCGGCGCACCATGTGGGTTCTCGGCACCAACGTGCTCTCCAGGGGGATCACCGACTGCTCGATCGCGATCGGAGCAGCGGCGGCGCTGGCGCTGGGGGCGGTGCGGGTCCAGTCCGGCGAGATGGAACTGGTCTCGCTGCTGATCGTGCTGATGATGGGCGTGGAGGTGTTCCGGCCGATGCGCGACCTGCGCAGCGTGCTGCACCAGGGAATGGTGGGCCTGTCGGCGGCCCAGGGTATCTACGGCATCCTCGACGCCGAGCCCGAGGTCGAGGATGCGGCGGGAGCGCGGGACACGGACGACCCGGAACCGTCGCTTGCGCTCGAGAGCGTGACCTTCCGCTACCCCGGCACGCGCCGGGCCGTCCATGCCGGTCTCGACCTTGCGGTCGCGCCGGGCGAACGCGTCGGCGTGGTCGGTGTCAGCGGCGGCGGCAAGTCGTCGATCGTCCGCCTGCTGCTGAGATTCTTCGATCCCGAGGCCGGCAGGGTCCTGATCGGCGGTCGCGACGTACGCACCATGAGCTTCGCACAGATCCGCAGCGCCATCGCCGTGGTCAACCAGGACACCTTCCTGTTCCATGGCACCATCGGCGAGAACATCCGCATGGGCCGGCCGGAAGCCGACATGGACGCGGTGGTCGCGGCCGCGCGCGTGGCCAACGTCCATGACTTCGTCGAGACGCTGCCGGGCGGGTACGGCACGGTGATCGGCGAGAAGGGCATCAAGCTGTCGGGCGGTCAGAGACAGCGGGTGGCGATTGCGCGCGCGGTGCTGCGCGACGCTCCGATCCTGGTGCTCGACGAGGCGCTCTCTGCGGTCGATGCCGAGAACGAGACCGTGATCCAGGAAGCACTCGACGCCCTGATGCGCAACCGGACCACCCTGATCCTGGCGCACCGGCTGTCCAGCGTCATCGACTGCGAGCGGATCGTGGTGCTCGAGGACGGGCGGGTGGCCGAAACCGGAACCCACCGCGAGCTGCTGGCCGCCGGTGGGCCCTACGCCGCGCTGATGCGCGAACAGGCGCAGGAAGCCGCCGCCGTGCCCGCGGGCGCCGGGCCTGTCGACCCCGCCCACCGGCTGGCGGTGGTCGAACCGCAGGAGCGGGTGCAGGACGGTCCGGTTCCGACCGAGGGCGTGATCAGGGCGGAGGGTCTGAACTGGACCCAGGTGGTTGCCAACCTGATGCGGGTGATCATGCCGTGGAAGGGCCGGCTGGTGCTGACCTTCCTGTTCGGCGTCGCCCGGGTCCTCGCCTTCGTCGGCGTCGGTGTGGTCAGTGCGCTGATCGTGCTCGCCCTGAAGAACGGCGAGCCGTGGGATGTCTACCTGGTGTGGCTATGGACCCTGGCGCCACTCGCCGGTGTGCTGCACTGGCTCGAGTCGTGGATTGCACACGACATGGCGTTCCGCCTGCTGGCGGAGATGCGCATCGCCACCTTCCGAAAGCTCGACGCGCTCGCACCCGGCTACCTGGTGCGCCGGCGTACCGGCGACCTCATGAACCTGGTGACCCACGACATCGAGCTGATAGAGTATTTCTTCGCCCACACCGTGGCGCCCGCCTTCGTCGCGGTGCTGGTGCCCGCTGTCACCCTGGTGGTGCTGGGGGCTGAAAGCGCGTGGATCGCCGCTGCCCTGCTTCCGTTCCTGCTCGCGGTGGGGCTGAGCCCGCTGCTGATGCGCGGGCGGGTCGACCGGCTGGGGTCACGGGCCCGGGAGGCTGCGGGGGAACTCGGAGCCTTCGCCGTCGACTCGATCCAGGGACTGGCCGAGATCGTCGCCTTCCGCGACGAGGGCCGGCGTGCCGCCGGCTTCGACCGGCTTGCCGACCACCACATCGCGCTCAGGCTGCCATACTTCGGCGAACTCACGCTGCAACAGTCGATACTCGAGGTCCTGACCGGGCTCGGTGGACTGGCGGTGGTGATGACGGGGGCATACATGGTGCAGGCCGGTTCGGTGGATGCGGGCATCCTGCCGCTGCTGACCCTGCTCGCCATGTCGGCTTTCCTGCCGGTCTCCGAGATCGCGCAGATCGGACGGCAACTCGCGGATACTCTGGGGGCGACCCGGCGCTACTACGCGCTGGAGCACGAGCCGGTTCCGGTCACCGACGGTCCCGGTGCGGACACGAGAGCGGCGCGGGCCGGGCTGACGCTCGAGGACGTGACCTTCTCTTACCCGGGGGTGCGATACCGCGCACTCGCGGGCGTGAACGTCGAGATCGAGGCCGGGTCGACCGTGGCCGTGGTCGGCGCGTCGGGTGCCGGCAAGACCACGATGGCCCATCTGCTGCTCAGGTTCTGGGATCCTGACAGCGGCAGGATCCTGCTCGACGGAACCGATCTGCGGGACTACCGGCTCGACGAGCTGCGCGCGAGGATCGCGCTGGTCGCGCAGGACACCTACCTGTTCAACGACACACTGCGTTCGAACGTCATGATCGCGCGCCCCACCGCCGGGCCGGAGGAATTGCGCGATGCGCTCGAGCGTGCATCGCTCGGTCCCCTGGTGGACACTCTTCCCGACGGGCTCGACACCGTGGTGGGTGAACGGGGAACCAGCCTGTCGGGCGGACAGCGCCAGCGGGTTGCAATCGCCCGTGCCTTCCTGAAGGACGCACCGGTACTGGTGCTCGACGAGGCGACCAGTCACCTTGATGCGACCAATGAGGCAGAGGTACGCCGATCGCTCGACATGCTGCGCGCGGACCGTACCACCATCGTGATTGCCCACCGCCTGTCCACGGTGCGCACCGCCGACAGGATCGTTGTGCTGGACGCGGGACGGGTGGTGGAGACCGGGACGCCCGATGAATTGCTTGCCGCCGGCGGGCGATATGCCAGACTGGTGGCTCAGCAACTGGCCGGGGCCCGGCGCCTCGAGGTTGCGTGAACGGCTGAACGAGAACAGGAGGGTCCCCGATGCAGGTCGATGCGCGACCGTCTGACCCCGAGGTCCGGAACCGCGTTCTCGGAGTGCTCAAGCAGCGCTTCGGCGATCGTCTCACGCTGTCGGCGGCCATTCGCGAGCGCCACGGCAAGGACGAGAGCTATCACCAGGCGGTTGCGCCCGACGGCGTGTTCTTCGCCGGGTCGACCACCGAGGTTGCCGAGGCGGTCGCGGTGTGCGCCGAACACCGGTTCCCGGTCGTCCCGTTCGGCGTCGGAACCTCGCTCGAAGGCCACGTGGCGGCGCTGCGTGGCGGGCTCTGCATCGATCTGTCAGCCATGGACAAGGTGCTCGCGGTCAACGCCGAAGACCTGGACGTCACGGTCCAGCCCGGTGTGACTCGCAAGCAGCTGAACGAGTACCTGCGCGACACCGGCCTGTTCTTCCCCATCGACCCGGGTGCGAACGCGACCATCGGCGGCATGACCGCGACCCGGGCTTCGGGAACCAACGCGGTGCGCTACGGCACCATGCGCGAGAACGTGCTCTCGCTCGAGGTGGTGATGCCGGACGGACGTGTGGTCCGTACGGGCCGGCGCGCACGCAAGTCGTCGGCCGGGTATGACCTGACCCGCCTTCTGGTCGGATCTGAGGGAACGCTTGGTGTCATCACCGAGATCACGCTCAAGGTGTACGGGATCCCGGAGGCGATCTCGTCTGCGGTCTGCCAGTTTCCTGACCTCGACAGCGCGGTCAGCACCACCATCCTGACGACCCAGTCGGGGATTCCCGTGGCCCGGATGGAACTGCTCGACGCGACCCAGATGGGCGCCTGCGTCAGCTATTCGAAACTCGAGGGCTACGAGGCCCGTCCCACTCTCTTCTTCGAGTTCCACGGTACCGAGGCCAGCGTGGTCGAGCAGGCCGAGAGCGTGCAGGCGATCGCCGAGGAGTTCGGGGGCAGCGCCTTCAGGTGGACGATCCGGTCCGAGGATCGCAACCGGCTGTGGCAGGCGCGCCACGATGCCTACTACGCGGCGCTGGCTCTGCGGCCCGGCAGCCAGGGCTGGACCACCGATGTCTGCGTGCCGGTCTCGCGGCTTGCGGAGTGCATTGCACGGACCAGGGAGGACCTCGAGGGAACCGGGCTGATCGCGCCGCTGGTCGGTCACGTCGGCGACGGCAATTTCCACCTGGTCTACCTGGTCGACCCGCAAGACCAGGATGAACTCGACCAGGCCCAGGCCCATTCCGACCGCATGGTCGAGCGGGCGATCGCCATGGGCGGAACCTGCACCGGCGAGCACGGGGTCGGCTACGGCAAGATGAAGTTCCTCGAGGCAGAGCACGGCGCGGCCCTGTCGCTGATGGCGGCGGTCAAGCGGGCCTTCGATCCGGACAACATCATGAACCCCGGCAAGATCGTGCAGGCCTGACCCGTCCGTTCAGCAGCGCGACCGGATCCAGTCGCCGAGCCACGCCGCGATCCCGGCGGAATGCCCGTCCATCATGTACATGTGCGACGCGCCGGCAAAGCCGACATCGGGCAGTTCCACCACCTCGGCCCGGCCTCCAAGCCGGACGATCTCGCCGGCGCAGCCACGTGCCGCCTCCGATCCCCTGGCCCACCGCTCGGTTCGCTCGAGGTAGTCGCCGAGCAGCATCAGCCACGGAAACCCGGTACCGGCCGCGAGCCCGTCGGCGTCCGGGTAGGCCGCCGCCTCGGCACAGACCAGGCCGCGGACGAGCCCGGGGTGCGCCACCGCCGCGCGCGAGCCGAGGTAGCCGCCCTGGCTGTGGCAGACCATGACGCAGGGGCCGATGCGCTCGAGAGCCGCGGACACGCCGTGAACCTGTGCCTCCGACGTCGAGGTCCAGCGCGGCACGAACTGACGCTGGAACTGCTCGAGATGGCCGATCGGGAACTGCTGGCCGGGATACGGCACCCGGGCCTCGAAGTCGTTCGGGTGACCAAAGCGGAACAGGTCCCACGCCTCTTCCAGTGTACGGGCCAGGGGCACGCCGTCCCAGATCCCCTCGACGGCGCAGAACCCGGAACGGCCGCGTTCGACATTGTCGATAACATGGACCGCAAAGCCCTGAGCGAGGAAGTGGTGCAGCCAGCCCGCCCGCCCGTCGGGCGTGGTTTCCCAGCAGGCGCCGGTCAGCCCGCCGCCGTGCAGCAGCACCAGTGCGGGTTCGAAGCGGCGCTGGCGAGGGACGAAGTACTGCACGTAGACCTGCTCGATCCGGAACCTGCCGTTCGGGTCGTACTCGATCTCCATACCGGGAGCGTAGGCGACGGTCCGGGACGGTTGCCCCGAGACCTCGATCAGCCGGCCGCCGACGTGGAAACTCCCGAAATCCTCGAGTTCGTACATGCACCCGTCTCCCGTCCGCCGGCGTCGGGCGGCAGTCTATGACCAAACCGCGCGATCGCAAGTACGCGACGGGCCCGTGAATGCGATGTGCACACCGCACTCGGTGATGCGCAGCCAGTCCGGCCCGGTCTCCGCGATGACGGCACCGGTGTCTCCGAGACTGTCGCGCAGGGCATCGATCGAGGCGACCTCGATCCTGATCGAGCACCAGAAGGGGCGTGCGGGGAGCGCGGCGGACAGTGAAGCGGTCGGGATGAGGTCCGCGATCCGGTGGTCCCGGGCACGGTCGTCCGGAGAGGTGACGAGCACCTCGCCGCGCCCGGCATCCAGGATGGCGGTTCCGGTATCCGGTCTCGATGCGGCGCGTCCGAGCAGGCGCGACCACGGGCCCGAGACCGCCTCGAGGTTGTCGGCGATCGCGAGTGCCGCCACGAGGTTGCGTGCGCCGTTCGGGTGCTGCGTCGACCCTGCCGGACGCATCAGTTCAGGGGTGGTGTGGCCGCAGAGGAAGGTGCCAAGGCCACCGGTCTCGTGGTGCGGGACCTGGAGGTTCCGGAACCGCACCATCGCCCCGGGCGGGTCCTCGATCGGTCGTGCCAGGTCGTGCGGACCGGACGGTGCGAAACCGCGGACCTCGATCTCCGCCCGCGCCGCATCGGCGTCCGGTGTCGCGAGCGCGACCTGCACCAGGCCCTCTCCGCGGGAGGCGAAGAAACCGGCGAGGTCAAGGGTGTCGGGATTGTCCGGCTCGTTGATGCCCACCAGCTCGAGGTAGCTGTCCGGGAACATGATGCAGTGGTTCGCCGTCGCCTTGCCGACATGGTTGCCGAGCGGGGCACAGGTGAAGCCGAGCGCCTCGAACCTCGACCGGGCCGCCTCGAGGTCGCTTACCGCGATGATCGCATGATCGAGGCCGTTGATTGCAGTGCTCACCGGGTTTCTCCCCACGCCGCGCCGCTGATATCGCGCAGTCTATGGCGAAACCCGCCGATCACAAGGCGGTGGGAGGAGCGCGCTCGGCCTTACTTCTTGCTCTCGCTGACGACATGGAGCCGCGCCTCGCCGACCTCGCTGGTGATCAGCAGTGCCTTGGGCCCGCCCTCGGGCGGCGGCGACTTGCCGTCGCGGCCAACCGCGATCCAGTCGTAGCCCCGCTCCTCGCCCAGCCACACGATGTTCTCCTCGATGGCGATGCCCGCGTCCATGATCAGCGTGGGCTTCGGCGCCGCGCCGCCGCACACCGCCTTGAGCCGGGTCAGCGCGTCCTCCAGCGTGCCCGGCTCGCTCGCGTTGCCCGGCAGGATCTCGCAACTGCGCGGGAAGCTCGCGCCATCGAGCGCCAGCGCAGGTCGCCAATGCGGGAGAGCGTCTTGCGCCCCAGCGCCTTGCGGTCGCCTTCCAACCAGACGGAACTTCACACGGGAATTTTGCACATAACCCTCTGACAAACAACGGTAATTTGCGATCCAGAGGCTCTGTATATGGATTTTTGTTGCCATGACGTGTGCAGAGGTGGAGTCCGGCGCATCCGGCGAGCGGTCCCGCGGGGGTTGAACGAGGGCGCAACATTTTTCCGCTTGACATCATAGACCGGGTCGGCATGATGGCCTCCGGACAGTTCCCATAACGCATGCTCACCACGGCGCGGATCCGCGAGGACATCGAGCCGGCGGGTCTCGACTGGGTCTCGGCGCTGAAGACGCAGGACATCCGCACACTCCTGAAGGAGGGTGCGGACGGCGCCCCGGCGCCGCTTGTGCCCGAGGCGCTGGTTCCCGACGCGGTGGCCGAGGTCACGGGCCCGGACTTCCCCGGCGAGCGGCTGATGGTCTGCATGAACCCCCGGCTGCGACAGGAACGGGCGCGCAAGCGCGCGGACCTGCTTCAGGCCACCGAGGAGGTGCTGGCGAGGATCGCGAGGTCGGTGCGCTCGGGCCGGCTGAAGGGCCGGGAGAGCATCGAGCGCCGGGTGGGCAGGGACATCAACCGTCGCAAGGTCGGCAAGCACATCGAGGTCGACGTGACCGACAACGCCATCTCGTGGCGCCGGCGGTCGGAGCGGATCGCTGCCGAAGCGCGGCTCGACGGCGTCTGCGTCATCCGCACCAGCCTGGATTCCGCCTCCATGGGCGCGGCCGAAGCCGTGGAGGCGTACAAGAGCCTCGCCGGCGTGGAACCTTCGTTCCGCAACGCCAGGAGCGACCTGCGGATCCGTCCGGTCTCCGTCTACTCCCCCGACCATGTCCGCGCGCACGTGTTCCTGTGCATGCTGGCCCTGCATGTCGAATGGCACATGCGCCGGCGCCTCGCGCCGCTCCTGTTCGAGGACGACGACCGCGCAGGCGCCCGCGCGCAGCGGAACTCGCCGGTGGAGAAGGCCCGGCCGTCGGAATCCGCCCGGCGGAAGGCCGCCACAAAACGCACCGCAGACGACCTGCCCGCCCACAGCTTCCGGACCCTGCTCGACGATCTCTCGGGGATGGCGCTGAACCAGCTGCGCCTGCCGGGCCACGGCGAAAGCCTGCTGTCCGTCGTCACCAGGCCCACCCCGGTCCAGAAACGGGCATTCCAGATCCTCGGAGTGAACCCTGACCACAACCTTCCCATGAGACTGACAGGGTGACCGGCGGCCGCAGGGCCAAAAACCCATGAAAAACCGGTAGTTGGTCACGGGTCCCTTCTTCAGATCCCCCTGAAGTTCCGTCTAGAATGCCAATATATTCAATCTGGTATGCTTGCCCATGGCTGGAACTTCGGGCTAAGCTTTGCACATGGAAGGCATCAGCAATATCTCTGCCTGGCTCACCCCCGCGCTCATCGTCGGCCTGTTCTTGTGGCTGCGGGCGGACATCCGTAACACGCGGCACGACCTGCAGGCGGATATCCGCGAGTTGGAGAGCCGGGTCGACAAGCGCTTTGACGGCATCGACAGGCGCTTTGACGGCATCGACAGGCGCCTTGACGGCATCGATGACCGCCTGCGCGCGGTGGAGGTGGAGGTGGCGGAAGTCAGGGGCCAGCTCACCCTGATGCGCGACTACATCCTGGGTCGCAACCTGCGCCAGCCCGACGACGCAGCCGAGCCGGCGCCCGGGGACTGAGCGCCGGCGTTCTGCTCAACCCCCTCAGGCGATGGCGATGGAGCGACTTGCTGGTACGTCTCCCCGATTGCCCCGGAGATCTCCGCGATGTGCTAAGCTTTGCACATGGAAGGCATCAGCAATATCTCTGCCTGGCTCACCCCCGCGCTCATCGTCGGCCTGTTCCTGTGGCTGCGGGCGGACATCCGTTCGCTGGAGAGCCGGGTCGACAAGCGCTTTGACGGCATCGACAGGCGCCTTGACGGCATCGATGACCGCCTGCGCGCGGTGGAGGTGGAGGTGGCGGAAGTCAGGGGCCAGCTCACCCTGATGCGCGACTACATCCTGGGTCGCAACCTGCGCCAGCCCGACGACGCAGCCGAGCCGGCGCCCGGGGACTGAGCGCCGGCGTTCTGCTCAACCCCCTCAGGCGATGGCGATGGAGCGACTTGCTGGCACGTCTCCCCGATTGCCCCGGAGATCTCCGCGATGTGCTAAGCTTTGCACATGGAAGGCATCAGCAATATCTCTGCCTGGCTCACCCCCGCGCTCATCGTCGGCCTGTTCCTGTGGCTGCGGGCGGACATCCGTTCGCTGGAGAGCCGGGTCGACAAGCGCTTTGACGGCATCGACAGGCGCTTTGACGGCATCGACAGGCGCCTTGACGGCATCGATGACCGCCTGCGCGCGGTGGAGGTGGAGGTGGCGGAAGTCAGGGGCCAGCTCACCCTGATGCGCGACTACATCCTGGGTCGCAACCTGCGCCAGCCCGACGACGCAGCCGAGCCGGCGCCCGGGGACTGAGCGCCGGCGTTCTGCTCAATCCCCTCAGGCGATGGCGATGGAGCGACTTGCTGGCACGTCGCCCCGATTGTCCCGGAGATCTCCGCGATGTGCTAAGCTTTGCACATGGAAGGCATCAGCAATATCTCTGCCTGGCTCACCCCCGCGCTCATCGTCGGCCTGTTCTTGTGGCTGCGGGCGGACATCCGTAACACGCGGCACGACCTGCAGGCGGATATCCGCGCGCTGGACGAGCGACTGCGCAGTGTGCGCGACGAGCTGCGGGCGGACATCCGTTCGCTGGACGAGCGCCTGCGCGCGGTGGAGGCCGGCCAGGCGGAAATCAGGGGCCAGCTCACCCTGATGCGAGACTACATCCTGGGTCGCAACCTGCGCCAGCCCGACGACGCAGCCGAGCCGGCGCCCGGGGACTGAACGCGGCCGGAAACAGGGTTGGTCCGGTCAGGCGGCAGCGATCGGGATGAAGGTGACCCCCAGCGCCGTAACCTGGTCCTGCGTGGCGATTGCGCCGTCGATCCACAACAGGTCATGGGCCTCAAGCCCGTAGACGACGTCGCCGGCAGCCTCCCCACTCGAGAAATGCACGTGGTCGACATGGCCGTCCCCACTCGCGGTGTCGTTCCCGGTGATCAGGTGGTCGACCCCCGGCCCGCCGTCGAGCGTGTCGCCCTCCAGATCGCCCCACAGCGTGTCGTCGCCGTCCTCGCCGTACAGCAGGTCCTCGTCCTGGCCGCCGTGCATCCGGTCGTTCCCCGGCCCTCCGTACAGAATGTTGGTGCCCATGTTCCCGTTCATCCAGTCATCGCCATACCCGCCCTTGAGCGTGTCATGGCCCTCGCGCAGGTGGATGGTGCCGGTCCGGGTCTTGCCGGCAAGCCAGGCGCCGGCGTTCTGGCCACCATAGATGGTGTCGTTGCCGGTCCCGCCGTCGAGGAAGTCGAGACCGGCGTTGCCGTTGATGAAGTCGTCGTTGCCGGCGCCGAAGATGGTGTCGCTGTCGTCGAGGCCATCGTAGCTGCGCGACCAGTAGTCGTGCGCCGGGTTGTCCCAGTGGGTCCAGTAGACGCCGTTGCCCAGCAGGATGTCGGCGCCGCCTGCCCCGGTGATATGGTCGGCGCCGAACCCGCCGGCAAACAGGTGTTCCGGCCGGAATGGGGTGGGTTGGGAGAAGACGTCGTCGCCGGCGGTGCCCCTCCACGCACCCCCCCACGACGAGGCCTTTGCTTGTCTGCAGGACCTTTTCACCCCAGACTCCTTCGCCATGACCGCCGTCAAAGCCATCCGGGCATGGGGCCAGGGGCTGCTGCGCCTGAGCGCGGCGCCGGTCAAGGAGAACGACGCGCTGGAGCGTGAGAACGTCAGCTTGCGCGCGCGGATCGTCGCGCTCGACAGCACCACCAGCTCCAGGCCGCCGGCCAGCGATGGTCTGAAGAAGAAGAGCGCAGACCGGGAGACGCGCACCAGGACGCCAGCGCGGCACGTCCGGCAGATCCAGCGGCGGTCAGCCGGGCCACCAGGGAACCACCCTGGAGCGGACCGCGACGCCCGACCATGTCGTGGATCATGACCCGTCCGCCTGTGCGGGCTGCGGCGCGCTGCTGTCGCACGATGATCGTCACGGAGCCCCCGTCTGTCGGCAGGTCTTCGATGTGCCCGAGCCGCAGCCCCTCGAGGCCACCGAACATCGCGGCCATCGCTGCCTCTGCGCCGCCTGCGGCACCGTGACGACAGCCGTCTTCCCGAACGGCGTGAGCGCTCCGGTCCAGTACGGGCCGCGCATCAGCGCGTGGGTGACCTATCTGTTGCACGCTCAGTTCATTCCCGAAAACCGCGTCGCCGAAGTCATGAGCGACCTCTTCGCGGTCAAGATCTCAACGGCCACCATCGCCGCCATGGCCACGCGCACCGCCCGGCGCTTCGACGGCTTTCTCGATCGTGTCGCAGAGATCATCCGCACCGTAGCCCCGGTCAAACACCTCGACGAGACCGGCATTCGCATCGCCGCCCGGACCCATTGGCTCCACGTGCTGTGCACCCCGATGCTGACCGTCCTGCGCGTCGCCACCGGGCGCCGCCATTTCGACGAGACGCTCAACGGCATCGTCGTCCATGACGATTACGCCACCTCCTTCGCTCTCGAGGGTGTGCGCCACGGAGCCTGCAACGCCCATCACCTGCGCGAACTCCAGGCCCTGATCGAGATCGAGAAGGAAGACTGAGCAACGAGCACGCACCGGCTCCTCACCCGCGCCAACAGAGCCGCCCGCTTCGCCCGCAAGAACAACCGCGACGTGCCCGCCTCACTGGTGGCCCGCATCCTTGAGCGTGCCATCGCGTCCCACGAAGAGATGCCGCCGCTCCAGACCGGAAAGCGCGGACGACAAAAGCGTCGCATCGGTCACAACCTCGCTCTCCGGCTCCAGAAGGACAAGGAGAGGTGCCTGCGCTTCCTCACCGACCCGCAAACTCCGTTCTCGAATAACGGCGTATGTTGTCGACAACATAGGGTGCGGGAAAACCGCACGCCCGGTTCGACGAGCGGGGGTGAGGAAACGTGGCTACGGCTGAGACTGAGGCACCGGCGTCGAGCGAAAGCTGCCGGCAACAGCTACTCCCTCGGGCCTACGGCAGGGCGCGCCTCCCCCCGACTCTACCCCATAGCCCCTTCCGTATCGCCTCGGCGTTGGCCGGTTTTTGCGCCTGACGACAGCCGCTCCCTGGACGGCTTGCCGACTCGTCGCAGTCGGGTGCGCCGCAGAAAAACACCCCGTTTTCCCCCGAACGGCGGTTTCCGGCCTGACTCGGCCCGCAACGGCCGGAATTCAGCCGATTCAGCTCCAAAATCAGGCCGATTTTGGGGTGCTGCGTCGGAATCGAGAAAATACCCGTGTTTTCAAGGCAGTAGGCAAACTTTTCCGCAGGTAGTGTCATTCGGACGCCGCCTTGTGAGTCATGAGGATGGCCGCCGCCGATAGATACGATGACGCAGCGCACATATCCCCTCCGGCACGGCCCTGGTTTATGCAGAGAGTATCGGCGCCTCGAGCGCCAGGCCGGCTGGCATGCGGGTGATCGAGAGCGATTCCACGTAGCGCTTTGGCTCGGCGGAATATCAACAACTTGAGCCTGAGTTTCCGCAGGTAGTGTCGTTCCGCAGACCCGTGTCGGGCTGCCCTTGCGAAGGTGTTGTCGGTCGGGCAGTTTCGAGGGGTAAACTGGCCGATTTGGCGCATGATGCAGCGCACAATCAGGCAAAATAGCGATGTGTGCGGTGCAACATGGCCGTTTTGGCTGGTTCGGAAGGCCGTGAACGGCGGAATCCGCGCCTAACGAGGACGTGCAAATGCGGCGATCACGATCTAAACGGGGAACCAGCCCCTCTGCGCCACAGCTGACCCAGCCTCCCACAGGCGGCCGCTTTATGCCGCTGGATGACAGTAAGCTTGCGTATATCACTGACACGGCATTTGAGATTCTGGAGCGGATCGGCGTGTCGCAAGCCCCGGAAGACATTCGCGAACTTGCGTTGAACAACGGGGCGGTTGCGCGCGCCGACGGGCGGATTACCTTCCCGCGGCCGTTGGTCGCGGACGTGATCGCCAAGGCCTGCAAGCGGGTCGAACTGCCGGGCTTCAAGCGCGACCGGGGGATCGAGGTCGGCGGCGGCCGGGTGCATATCGGCACCGGCGGAGCTGCGGTGCAGGTTCTGGATGCGGCGACTCAGACGTTCCGCGATTCGACGCTGCAGGATCTTTACGGGCTGATGCGCATTGTCGATGCCTGCGACAGCATCCATTACAGCTTGCGGCCGGTGGTTGCCCGCGATCTGGAAGATCCGCTGACGCTGGATATCAACACCGCCTTTGCGGCGATGAAGGCGACATCCAAGCCGATCGGCACCAGCTTTTTCGAGCCGGCCAATGTGGCACCAGTGATCGAAATGTTCGATCAGGCCCTGGGCGGCGAGGCCGCCTTCCGGGCGCAGCCGTTCTGCTTTGCTTCGATCTGCCATGTCGTGCCGCCGTTGACCCTGGCCGAGGAAGCCTGCGGCGTGATGCGGGAATGCGTGCGGTTGGGAATGCCGCTGCAGATCTGTTCGGCGGCGCAAGCGGGTGCCACCAGCCCGGCGGCGCTGGCGGGTGCTTTGGCGCAGGGCCTGGCGGAATCCCTGGCCGGCCTGGTTCTAGTCAACATGATGCAGCCGGGCTTCCCCTGCATTCTGGCCTTCCTGCCCTTCATCTCGGACCTGCGCACCGGCGCAATGACCGGCGGCTCGGGCGAGGCGGCGGTGGCCAATGGCGCAGCGGCGCAGCTGCTTTTGAACTTGGGCCTGCCGTCTACCGTTTCGGCCGGTATGACTGATGCCAAGACCGCGGATGCGCAGTCGGGCTACGAGAAAGGCTATACCATTGCGCTGGCGGCCCAGGGCGGAGCCGACATGATCAACCTGTCGGTGGGCATGCTGGGCTCGATCATGGCGGCCAGCAAAGAGGTGCTGGCGATCGACAACGACATGTGCGGCGCCATCCTGCGCTCGGTGCGCGGCGTGGAGATGTTCGACAGTGCCATTGACCTCGACATGATGGAGCAAGTGGTGACCGGCGAGGGCCATTACCTGGGAACCGCGCAGACGCTGGATCTGATGACCAAGGAGTATGTGTACCCCTCCCTCGGAGACCGTCAAAGCGTCAGTGACTGGCTGGAAAGCGGCGGCCTCACGGTCTGGGACCGGGCCGTTGCCCGGGTTGCCGAGATCGAAGCCATGCCCGCGCCGGACCATCTGCCTGCCGAGATCGAGGCCGCCATCCGCGTGCGCCTGCCCATTCATCTGAAAGTTTGAATTCATGAAGACCCAAGCCAAGGTTGTTATCATCGGCGGCGGTGCCGTCGGCGTCTCGACCCTCTACCACCTGGCCAAGGCGGGGGTGAACGACACGCTGTTGATCGAGAAGAACGAGCTGACCTCCGGCTCCACCTGGCACGCGGCGGGCAATATCCCGACCTATGCCAACAGCTGGGGCGGCATGCGCGCGGGCAACTATGCCTGGCGGCTCTACAAGGATCTGGCGGAGGAGGTGGACTACCCGATCACCTACCGCCACACCGGCGCCTTCTGGCCTGCGCATACGCAGGAGCGGATGGATCTGTTCCAGCACCTGGTGGGGATCTCCAAGGGCCTGGGCTATGACATGCGGATGCTGACCCCGTCCGAGATGGACAATATGCATCCCTACTTCAGCTCGGGCGACAGCATGATCGGCGGTATTCTGGACCCGTATGAAGGCGACGTGGATCCCTCGCAGCTGACCCAGGCGCTAGCCAAAGGGTCCCGCGACCTGGGCGCAGAGATCGCGCGCTTCACGCAGGTCACCGGCATCAACCGCCGGCCTTCGGGCGAGTGGGAGGTGGTGACCGACAAGGGCAACGTGATCTGTGACATCGTGATAAACGCCGGCGGCTACTATGGCCGTGTTGTCGGCGAGATGGTCGGCCAGAAGCTGCCGGTGGTGACGCTGGAGCACCAGTATCTGGTCACTGATAGTCTGCCCGAGCTGGAAGCGAACCCCGAGAACTTCCCGCTCGTGCGCGACCCGGACATCATGTACTACCTGCGCCGTGAGCGGAACGGGCTGCTGCTGGGGTCCTACGGCCATGAAGGCCGCCCGGCCTGGCTGGACGGAATGCCGGACTGTTTTGCCAACCAGCTCTATTCCGACAGCATTGACGACATCGCCGAGATCCTGGAGGCCGCGCTGGAGCACGTGCCGCTCTTGGGCGAGGCCGGTGTAAGCCGTTTTGTGAACGGCCCGATCCCCTACAGCCCCGATGGCGCGCCCTTGTGCGGCCCCGCCTTCGGCCTGCCCAACTTCTACCACGCCTGCTGTTTCCCGGTTGGCATCACCCATTCGGCGGCAGCGGCGAAAACCCTGACCGAATGGATCACCGAAGGCGAGACCGAGTGGGATATGTCGTTCTGGGATCCGCGCCGCTTCGGCGAGGAATGGGCGACCTTCGACTACACGGCAAAACGCTCCAGCGAGCTGTATGAAAACCAGTATGCGGTCCCCTATCCGCACCGTCTGTGGAAATCGGGCCGTCCGGTGCAGACGACCCCGCTCTATGACACGCTGAAAGAGAAGGGTGCAGTGTTCGGCCAGGTGGCCGGCTGGGAGCGCGCTTTCTGGTTTGAAACGGACACGATCAAGGACGACGGCGAGCTGAGCTTCCATCACGAGGTCTGGCATGATGCGGTGAAGGTGGAATGCGAAGGCGTGCGCGACAATGTGGGCGTGATGGACCACGGCGGTTTTACCCGCTACGAGGTTGAAGGCCCCAAGGTGTCAGAATTCCTGAACCATGTGTTCTGCGGTGCGATGCCGAAGGTGGGCCGGGTCAAGCTCAGCTACATGCTGACGCTCAAGGGTAAAGTTTGGTCCGAAGCCACCATCGCGCGGCTGGATGAAAACAAATACCTCTTGTGCGGCCCGACCCTGGCGGATCAGCGCGACCACGACTGGATGTCGCAATTCCTGCCGGAAGAGGGCGTAAGCCTGAAGCGCGGCTCGGAGTTTGATGCGGCGCTGATGGTGATGGGGCCGAAGTCACGCGCCGTGCTGCAGCCGCTGACCGATGACGACCTGTCGAAAGAGGCAGCACCCTGGATGTCAGTGCGCGAGATCACCATTGCCGGTGCGCCGGTGATTGCGCTGCGCGTCTCTTATGTAGGCGAGCTGGGCTGGGAGCTGCATGTGCGCTCCGCTGACCTGGTGGCTGTCTACAATTCCATCATTGCGCAGGGCGCTGACAAAGGCATGGTGGAGTTCGGCTCTCATGCCTTGAACGCGATGCGTCTTGAGAAGGGCTATCACGGCTGGGGTGCGGACTTCGGCATCGAATACACCGCCTTTGATGCGGGCCTGGACAGGTTCGTGAGCAAGAAGAAAGCGAGCTTTGTCGGCCGCGATGCGCTTATGGCGCAGGCAGAACAGGCGAAGGACTATCACTTCACCGCCTTTGTGCTGGACGGCCACGGCGCGGATGCGCTGTCCTCGGACCCGATCTGCCGCGATGGCAAGCCGGTGGGCTATGTGAGCTCCGGCGGCACCGGGTTCCGGATCGGCAAGCGGATTGCGCTGGGGTATCTGACGGAACCGTCCAGCCCCGGTGATGTCTACGAGATCGAAGTGCTGGGCCGGCCGGTGAAGGCAACCGTTGCCACCGTGCCGTTCTACGATCCTGAAAACGACCGGCTGCGGGGGTAAGGATGTGGCAAAATCCCTTCCCACGGATGTGCAGGTTGTCATTGCCGGCGGCGGTATTGTCGGCTGTGCCACCGCCTATCACCTCGCCAAGGCGGGGTGGTCGGTTGCTCTGTTCGAGCGCAAGAAACTGACCTCGGGCACCACTTGGCACGCTGCAGGGCTGGTGTCTGAGACCCAGGGCGTGCCGGTGATGACGGCGCTGGCGAAATACGGCCTCGACCTGATGGAAAGTCTGGAGGACGAGACCGGTCAGAACACCGGCTTCAAGCGCAACGGCTCGATGACGCTGGCGCTGACCGAGGCGCGGATGGAAGAGCTGCGGCGCAAGGTGGATTATGCCCACGGCTGCGGCGTACGGGCGGAAGAGATAAGCCTAGCTGAGGCGCTGGAGCGCTGGCCGCTGCTGGCCGTGGATGACGCCAAGGGTGCGTTCTGGTTCCCAGGCGATGGCTACACCAACCCGATCGATACCACCATGGCGCTGGCCAAGGGCGCGCGGGTGAACGGGGCGCAGATCTTCGAGGACACCAGGGTCGAGCGTGTCGTCATCGAAGGCGGCCGGGCTGTTGGCGTGGAAACGGAGCAGGGGCTGGTGCGGGCCGAGCATGTGGTCAATGCGACCGGCATGTGGGCGCGCGAGTTTGGACTGTCCCACGGCGTCCAGGTGCCGCTGCACTACACCAACCACTACTACGTGGTGACCGATCCTATCGAAGGCGTCACCGGCGATCTGCCGGTGCTGCGGGTGATGGATGAATACGCCTACTACAAGGAGGACGCAGGCAAGCTGCTGATCGGCTGCTCGGAACCTAACGCCACCCCCTGGCTGCCCGAAGGCGGCCTGCCGGAGACATTCGAATTCGACGAGCTGCCCTGCGACGAGGAACACCTCTATCCGATCCTGGAAGCGGCGATGGAGCGGGTTCCGGCGCTGGCGGAAAGCGGCATTCGCAAGTTCTTTAACGGGCCGGAATGCTTTACCCCGGATGCCAGGCACTACCTGGGGCCGATCACGGACGTGAAGGGCTTGTGGATTGCCGCCGGGTTCAACTCAACTGGCATCCAGAACGGGCCAGGTGCGGGTAAGGCGCTGGCGGAGTGGATCATGGCCGGGCACATGACCATGGACCTGACCGATGTGGACAGCCGCCGTATCGTGCCGGGATTGAATGCGCGCAGCTACACTGCTGCCAAAGCTGCGGAAACGCTGAGCCATGCCTACGCACTGCACTGGCCCTATCTGCGCGAGACCGTAGCGCGCGGGCTGCGACGCACCCCGTACTATGGCCACCTGAAGGCGGCTGGAGCCCAGTTTGGCAGTGCCAACGGCTGGGAGCGCCCGCTGTACTATGGCCGCGAGATGACCGACGGCTTTGGCCGCGAGCCGTGGTTCGACGATTGGAAGGCCGAGCATGAGTCTTTGCGCAACGATCTGGGCATGATCGACCTGACCTTTGGCCGGTTCATTGTCGACGGCGAAGCGGCTGAGGCGCAGATGCAGCGGCTGTGCGGTGCCAACATGGCGGTCGAACCGGGGGCGCTGGTCTATACCCATATGTTCAACGAACAGGGCGGCATCGAGGCGGATGTGACCGTTGCGCGCCTGTCCGGCAGCCGTTTCATGGTGATGGCATCAGCCGGGGCCGAACCGCAGACCGGGAGCTGGCTGAAAACCCGACTGGAAGGCACCGGTGTCAGCGCGGTGAATGTGACCGCCCTCGAGGCGACGCTGGCCATCATGGGGCCACGGTCGCGGGACTTCCTGCAAGGCCTGACCGGTGCGGATCTGTCCAATGAGGCCTTCCCGTTCGGCAGCTTCCAGAATCTGCATCTGGGCCACTCCCCGGTCCGGGCGCAGCGGATCACATATGTTGGCGAACTGGGCTGGGAGCTGCATGTTCCGGCTGAGTTCGCACAGCAGGTTATTGAAACCGTCATGGCCGCCGAAGGCGCGCCGCGGCTCTGTGGCGGCATGGCGGTGGACAGCTGCCGGATCGAGAAGGGCTTCCGCCACTGGGGCCATGACATTGGCCCGCATGACAGCCCAGTTGAAAGCGGTCTGGTCTTTGCCTGCGATCTTGCAACGGAGTTCACAGGCAAGGCGGCGATTGAAGCCAAGTGTGCGGAGGGCACTGCCAGCCGCCTGCTGAGTTTCAAGCTGGAGGACCCCGGGGCGCTGATCTTTGGCAAGGAGCCAATTCTGCGCGATGGCGAGATCGTGGGGCGGCTGACTTCGGCGTCCTATGGCTGGACTGCAGGCGGCGCCGTCGGCCTGGGCTATGTGGTCAGGGAAGAGGGGATGACCCTGAAAGATCTGGCGGACAGCAGCTATGAGGTGATGGTGAACGGCCGTGCGGTCAAAGCGGTTGCCAGCACCCGCCCGCTTTATGACCCTGCAATGGCACGGGTGCGGAGCTGACCAGCGCATCGGAAGAGCGGCGTCAACCGCCCTTTTCCGTTATACGACGTGAAGCCCTGAATCCGGCAGACTGCACCACTCGGAGAGAAGCTGGGTAATCTGACAGATCGGATCGCCTTCTTCCATGTCCTCGGCCCGGATGGCAGCGCACCAGGTAATTCGTTGTGAGGATCCGGGGTGTTTCGGGCGGCGCGCTGGAACCGCCGGGATGCGGCTGCCTCTCAGAGGCTGAATCATACGTCATTGTTTCATGATGTTTATGGTTTCAGTCACTTGCTGTGCGTGCCAGGCGGCGCATCAGGAACCGGCAGGCCGCCAGTTGTGCCCAGGCCAGAGAGCTTTCCAGCGTCCTCTCGAAGTCCTTGGCCAATCGCCGGCACCGCGACGCGACATCCAGGCGAAGGTCCGCTCCACGACCCAGCGTCGGTACAGCAGGGTAAAATCCTTGCTATCCTTCGGCTTTTCCACGATCTCCAGCCAATCCGCCAGCCCCGGATCCGCGAGCTTCGCAGCCAGTTTCGGACCTCGATAGCCGCCATCCGCCCAGAGTTCGGTGACCGTTGGCGCCTTCTCCAGTACCCCGAGTATCACTGCCGGCGCACCGTCCCGGTCCTGAACGGAAGCCTCGTGGACCCGGACCGCGATCGCCGTGCCTTCCACATCCACCGCAAGGTGGCGCTTGGGTGCACGTCTCATGTGTGAGATTCACAATGCTGCGCTGGCTCGTCGTTCCCAGAAGTCGTCGAAGCGATTGCTCTGGCCGGCGCAGCGCCGGGCGATGATGGCGTTGGCGCCGTCGACGGTCCAGTGCATTCCACCGTGCTTGAGACGGGCGCCGACGATGTTGTTGCAGCCCCCCTCGACCACGCCGCTGGCGACGCACAAGCCCATCTCGCGGAACTTCGGGTAGGTCACGGGCTCGCGGTTGTTGGAGAAGGACTCGGCGTTCTTCCGGGCCTCCTCGCAGGTTTCGGCATGGCCGCGCAGGGCGATCACATCGTCGACGCGGCCCTCGTCGAGTTCCTCGCGCCGCTTCCTGGCCCAGCCATCGCCGATCTCACTGCCGATCCCGTACATCGCCTTGGCGACCTCGAACAGATGCCCCTTGGCGTGGAAAATGTCGACGATCTGGACCGCGTCGGCGAAGTTCCAGATCCACGGCGCGCCATCGCCGAGGATGACCCGGCGTTCGGCCTCGCGCAGGACGCGCCGGGCGAAGGGCGCGGGCTCGATGTCGGTGTCGCGGGTGGCGGAGCCAGAGTCGCGCACGGGGCGCCCCTCGTTGTCGACGGTCTCCGCCGACCACACGACGGCGAGCTTGGCCTCGCGGGTCCGGGCGCCGCCGTCGGGCTGCTTTCCCTCGCGGCCCTCGACAACCCGGCATTCGTCGCAGGCACTCTCTCGTCCCAGCGCCTCGGCGTGGCGCTCCACCGTCCTCGGCGCGACGGCAAGGCCGGCCAGCTCGCGCAACAGGGCGCTGGAGCCCTCGAAGCTGGTCCTGGCGGCGGCAATGCCGATCATGCGCATCGCCGCCGGCGACAGGAAGGTGCCCCCCATGCCGAGGGTGCGGTCGCGCGGACTGAAGCCGTTGTGGCAGGAGTCGCAGTGGGACCAGGCGCGCTCCAGCGTCAGAGGGCCGAAGCGCTGGTGAAGGTCTTGGGCCGGCGGCCGGCAAAGCGCGCCTCGCCGCCGCGCGCGCATGGCAGGTGCGCTCCCGTGTGGTCGGAATGGTCGGCATTGAGCTTGTGGGCGACAGCCTGCCCCATGATCTGCAACGCCACCCGCCGGGCTTCGGTCTCGATCGCCTGGAAGTCATCGACGACACCCTCGCCGATCAGCCGCTCGACCTCGGCCTCGATCTCCTCCCCGATCGCCGCAGCGAGCCGCCCCTTCCCGGCGTGGCCGGCTTGCCCGCGTCCAGCCTCGCATCGCATATCCGCCCGCTGACCTCGACCAGCTCGCGCACCAGCCCACGAAGCCGCTGGTACTCCGCGATCTGGGCCCGCGTTCCTTCGATGGCGTCGGCGGGAATGGTGCGGCCGCGGGACTTCCCTGTATCCCTGTCCAACCAGGTCAGCAACCAGCAAGGGCCATGTCCCTGCGCACCCTCGACCGCACAGTGGCAGTTCGGCTTCCCGCACTTGCGGTACTGTGTCCTGAGCGAACCCTGGCGAAGGTCGCCCATGCCCGCAAGCTCCCGCAGCAGCTCGCTGCGCTGTTCGACGAGGCCGTCGTGATCGGCAGCAGCCATGTCCGCCTCCATCTGTACCCATATATCGGAAACAGAGAGCGTGGCAGAACCAAGGCAGTTCTCAACCTCGCAAAATCAGGACGTGCACCCAAACCGCCGGGGCTGTTTGCCTTCGCGGTCCGACTTCCGTTAGCGTTCAACAATTGTCGTCGGCGAATGTGTCCCGGTAAATGGCTTCGATACGCGCGACCTCGGCGTCTGCCAGCGCAGCGAATTCTCTTTCTCGTCTGCGACGAGAAAGCGTACCGGAATTTTGGTTGAGGAACCGGAAGAGTAGATCTGACAGGCGGTCCGGCATATCGACGATCAGGTTGAGGTCGTTCCGAAACGTGTCGTAGCGCCTCAGAAATTCAGCTTCTTGCGGCAAGTCCAGTTCGATAGTCCGCTGCACTCTACCGTACAGGAACTCGGTTTGCGGCGTGGCATCGAAATACCGGTAAAAGTCGCCGGTATCGTTCAACACGCGCACAGTGCCGTGTTCCGTTGGTTCCCACTGCACCAGCGGCAGCAGGCGCTGCGAGTAATCTTCGAGTGCAGCGCGGTAGTCGGCGATCCGGTCGCGAATGGCTGCCGATACCGGAAATGCGAGTCCTGGCGGGTTGAAACCGCGCTGCGCCAGGACGTGGTGGATCAGGTAGCGGTGAAGCCGGCCGTTGCCGTCGTCAAAGGGATGGATGTAGACAAAGCCGAAGGCCAGAATCGATGCGGCAACTACCGGGTCGAGGTGCTGGGCGAAATCTCGGTCGAAGGCGACCAATCCCTCTATCAAATGCGCCAGGTCATCCGGTCGGGCGCTGATGTGGTCGGGGATTGGCATGCGCGACTCGCGGTCGTGTTGACCGACAAAGCCGCCTTCGGTCCGCAGCCCCAGATGGACGAAGCGGGCGTCTCCGATCACGATGCGTTGCAGACGCAGGAGTTCGTCAGGGTCAATCGGCTGCTGACCGGCTTGACCAATGGCGCGGGCCCATCGCTGGATGCGGTCCTGCGGAGGATGCTCGCCCTCAATGGCGAAACTCGACTTCGAATCCTTGAGAAGCAGGAAGGCCGCCGTGCGCACGAGCAGATCACGCGGCACGGCGGTAATGGCTTGCTGCGCGCGCGCGTGCAGGTCTGCGGCGATGAAGCCTTCCAGCGTTTCGGTACGGAACACCAGCGGACAGAACGCCGGCGTGCCGGGCAGATTGTTCTTGACCCGGTGCCGCGGGGACGTTTGCCCAGAAATGGCATATTGTTGGTCCGGATCGACGATTGGCGCATAGGCTCCGCGATCGGCGTTCGGGAGATCGAGCCGCGCTCCGGTCAGCCACTCATAGAGGAACCAGACGCGCCGGGCGTAGGCGCCCGTGGGTTTGGCCCTGACCAGATCGGCGAGGATGTCGCGTCCGGTCGCGGCAAAGAGCCTCTTGAGGACGGCAAGGTCCAGCCCTTCATGCTTCAGGGCGAAGGTGAGATGGCCTTCCAGGCTCGCGTCCGGCGTGTAGCGCGGCGAATAGATTCGCCAGCCGTCTTGCTCTATGAACCTGTGCCGATCGCCAATGGCGCTGAGGTTCCGGGGAAGCGGCACCGGCAGATCGTATGTCCCGATCAGCGCGGCGTAGCCCGCCGGCGTCGCGGCCACGGGAAGGCGCCGTTCCCGAAAAACGGCAAGGGGACCTGAAAAACGATTCTGGGCGGGGGTATCCATGACTAAATTGGTTGGGGCTTACAAAGAAAACTTGACAGCGTCATGCCGCCATCCTTCTTCGTGTATTCACGGTTCCACGGCCCGGCATCCCGGCGGCCTCCCCGTGCAGCAGCGCCAGTCCCCGACGCCGTATGGTGCGGGCAGCATTCGCGTCCGCATGATCGGCGTGGCCGCAGGCCACGCAGTGAAACCGGTCCCGTGTCCTGCGCGATCGGGCGTCGACGTGCCCGCACGCTGCACAGGTCTGGCTGGTGTGGCGGGGATCGACCGCGATCACGCGCCCCGCCTTGTACTCCAGCATCGCGCGCAGGGCGGCCCAGCCGGTGTCGAGAACGACCCGGTTGAGCCCGGCCTTGGTCCGGACATTCGTTCCCGGCTCTTCCGCCGTGCCGCGGGCGCTTGCCGTCATGTTCCGCACCTTCAGGTCCTCGATCGCGACGGTGTGCGCACCCTCCGCGATCCTGCGCGAGACCTGGTGGTGCCAGTCGCGCCGGGCCATGGCGATGCGCCGTGTCGTCCTGGCGAGCCGCGCCCTTGCTCGCTCCCGCCGGCGGCTCCCGCGCCTGCCCCTCGCCACCATGCGCTGATAGCGGCGTTTCCGGGCCTCGAGGCGGCGCGTGTCGGGGGCGTGGAACAGCCGGCCGTCGCTCGCCGCGACCTGGCCGGCGTTCATGTCGATGCCGATCGCGGTCCCGTCATCCTCCGGCTGCGCATGACCGCGACCGCATGGCAGACCACGGCATACCAGCGTCCGGCCTCGCGCTTCAGCACTGCCGAGACCGGACGGGCGTCCGGATACGGGGTGCCGCCGCGCCGGCGCACCGTCATCCAGCCGAAACCGGGAAGGCGCAGCCTGCCTGCTTCCAGCCTCACCCCGGAGACGATGGAAATGCTGTCGAAGCGACGCCGTCCGCGGAACCGCGGGTAGCCGGGCTTCTGCCCGGCGTTGGCCCGGCGGAAGAATCCGCGGAAGGCCTCGTCCACCCGCTTCAGGGTGCCGCGCTGGATGGCGACCGGCACGGCCGCCATCTCCGGCAGCTCCCGGCGGCACACCGTCAGGGACTTCGCCTGGTCGATATAGGAGAGCGAGACGCCCGCCAGGCGCCAGGCGTCCGACCGCTCCTGCAGGGCGGCGTTGTACAACTGGCGCTGGCTCTCCAGGACCCGCTCAAGGCGGCGCCAGTTGTCACGCGTCTGCGGCAGCAGACGGTATGTGACCTGGCGGTGTGCACGCTGCGGTCTTGTCCCGGGTCTTGTCTCGGACGGCATGCGGTGTCTCCCGAACAGTACGGGAAATATACAGGATAAAACGTGGAACATGCAAGGAAAAAGCGCCTGCAGGTCTTCGAGTCAGGCCCTGCAGGCGGCATGACGCTGTCAAGTCATCCTAATAAGAGCCAATTGATTCGTTCCCGTCGCGGCGCAAACTCGCTGCCTATTCCGTGCAAAACGATAACTGTTCCCGAAAAACGATAACATATCGCCAATCAATTGAAAAACCATACTGTTGAGCCACTTGCAAAACAGCGAGCTCACGCGATTTCTGGACCCTGAACGGGGCGATTTTCGGGAAGAGAGGGGACACGGGGACCGCCCAGTGGTATGTTGGAGTTGCTTACACAACAACATACTGACAAGGCAGTCTCTCCGATGCCCTTGTTCGAGAGTGTATCCGACCTCTCCGGGTCCAAGGGGCGGCAAAGGTGTCCTGCCACCTCATGTTCGGCATTCTGGCACTGACCGTCGAGCACCTGCAGCGCCTCCTGCCCTGAACTTCCCGTCTGAAAACCGATCCCGATCGCTTCCCGCGCAAGCAGCGGTCACGCTCGCCCGAATTCTGCCGAATCGGGCCACATCCGCCAGATCAGGCCCCGGATGCGCGGGAAGGGACGGAAAATCGACGCCAACCACCTCCATGAAGACCGGTCAGTGTGTCTCCCACCAGTCTGAGCCAGCAATTTTCCAAGAGGCTCTATAGAATTCAAATTTACCACCATCGGAGATTCTCAGAAGTGGAAATTGATCGAATTTTCTTTTGGCAGGAGTTAGTTAAAGGTGACAGGAACATCGAGAGTTACGGGGATTCTGAGGCGCGCCGTGAATATAGGAGAGTGATGAAGAGCTGGGTGAAAACAGTAAGGATTACAGCAACGACGCTGAATAATTTCTCGAGGGAGTTACAAGGATCACGCTGAACACTCATACCTCTCTTACCTGGTAGAAAGCGGAGAATGGTGTGCTTGAGGCGAGGCCACCTCAAAGAATGTTTGGATAACTTGACCTAAATGCTGTTGCGAATTTGGTATTCGTTTCGCTGATTACTGGGGTCTTGCTACCAGACCGAACACACGACAATTGAGGGCCGAATGGGATGGGAAGAGATCATCGCTGCATTCAATGCCGACTGACCGGGAGACGGTCTCGGAGCATTCCCCATAATGCGTGATTGCGCTGATGAGGATCCAGCTCCGTGAGGAAGGCGAACCCCTTCTGGCAGGCAATTGCAATCTCCGCAGGGTCGATCGCCTGCGTCCGCCGGACCAACTGCCGGAGATCGTCCCAGTCGAATGCGGTGGTATCGTCGAATTTCGTCATGAGGGCTTCCGGATCGAACGCGTCACCGGCCTGCCATATCCTTGAGTACGACGAGCCGGCGAATGAGCAGTCGATCAAGGGGCCGGGTCGCAAAGACGCTGAGATCGTAGACGTCGCGTGCCTTGCTGCGCTGATAGCAGGCGCGAATCTTCTCGGCGATGATCTCGGGCAGAGCGAGGCATGTGATGTCCAACGGGTCGAAAGGCAGGTGCCGGAAGTAGCTCTGAACGCGTTGAGCGTTCCGCGATGGGGGAAGGGTGGGCACCTCGCGGCGGCTGACCTGGAGCCGGATCTGGCTTTGCCCGCCTGGGTTCCAGTCGTGGGCGTAGACCGGATTGACGCCCCAGGAGAGGCCGTCCCGGGTTTCGTAGTAGCTGTCGTCGGGCACGCCGAACCGGATCCCGTGAAACGGCTGCTCGAACGCCTCCATCATGGCGAGGATCACGTCTTCGTGGTCGTGTTCTTCGACCCGCGTGAAATCCAGATCGGTCGAGAAGCGCCCTCCGCTGCCTGTGATCTCTACACTCCGGCCAACCCTGCGTGGCGCTGGGAGTTTCCTTGCTGGCGGGGCGTTGCTTGCGCCGGCGACCTTGGGAATGTGGGCCTGAGGGTCGTGAGCCCCAACAGCCGCGCCTGACTTGGCCTTGTGCCAGGCACCGAAACGGCGTACATCCGTGTCCGGAAAGGAGGCGACGCAATGGCTCAGACAAGTACGGCCCACAGCGAGCGCATCAACCTGCGTCTCAGCGAAACCGCGAAGCGGCGTATCGAACAGGCGGCCTCCGTCGAAGGCAAGACCGTCAGCGCCTTCATCGTGTCCAGCGCGCTGGCAACCGCCGAGAAGACGATCGACAGGCACGAGACCCTGGCCCTCGCCCGCGACGACGCATTGCGTTTCTTCGAGGCTCTTGCCGATCCGCCGCCGCCGAACGACCGCCTCCGCGCGGCGCTGGAGGAGCACGCAAGGCGCGTCGACTCGCGTTGACCGCTTCCGATGCGCTTATCATTGAGCCGCTTGGCAGACGGCACGACCGGGCGGCCTTTTCCTGCGGGCTTCCCGAGCTGGACCGCCATCTGACGCGCCAGGCCGGCCAGGACGTCCGGCGCCGGATCGCCCGGGTGTTCATCTGCACCTCCGGCGACGCCGATGCCGTCCTCGGCTTCTACACGCTGAGCGCGCTGTCGATCGACCTTACCTCGCTGCCCAACGAACTTTCCCGGAAACTGCCGCGCCATCCGGTGCCCTGCGCCCTGATCGGTCGTCTGGCGGTCGATAGCTCGGCGCACGGGCGCGGCCTCGGACGCATGCTTCTCGCCGATGCGGTCAACCGGACCGTGGCCGCCGGCGAATCGGTGGCCATGCACGCCCTGCTCGTGGATGTCGCGAATGACGACGCGAAACGCTTCTACGAAAGGTTCGGCTTCCGGCCGCTCACTGACGACCCGATGCGCCTGTTCCTACCGCTCGGCCATGCCGCCCTGCAAGGCACGAAGGGATAGGCTCTGCGCTTTGGCGATGCCGTGTACGCCGTGCGAGTGTGTCGGAAAACTATGGGACTGCAGGGCCTGAACTGAAGCCCTGACGGCGTTTTCTCCTTGCATGTTCCATGTTTTCTCCTGTATTTGTTCCATATTGTTCGGGAGACGCCGCATGCGTCCGCACGCAGGCGGAGGGCCGAGACATGCTTGGTCGCGACTATTGCGAGCACGGCGTGTCCCCGCGCCAAGGCCGGAACCGCCGCCAGTTCGCCATGCAGGGAGCGCATCGCCCCAGGGTTCCGGGGCGCCAGTTCAGGACCGGCGGGCGGCGCCACGCCGGGCTCCGAGAGCACCAGGAACCGCGTGTTGTTCGCGATCATCTCAAGGCGCCGGAACTGCTGTTCCGGCTTCCAGCCGGTCCAGCGGTCGCGCGGCCTGCACTTGAAGGCGCTGCTCTGCCACGCGGCAAGGCCCACTCACCGGTCCCCGAAGGTCGCGACGGAGCGCAGCCCGCGGCCCGCAAGCCGGCGAAAGCCGAGAGAGTAGTGCTCGTCCATCAGCGCGTCCCGGAGCGCGCGCTCCTCCGGCCTCGCCAGGCGGACTGTGATCCCGGACAGCACGAACCCTTCGGGAGGTGCTCGGTGAACCGGGTACGCCTGCATGCGAGTGCGAACCGACATGCCGCGAGCGGCGGACATGTCGCACGGGAAAGCCAGAGAAAAACGCTCACGATCCCGCGAACGGACGCCCGCCCGCAACGCAGGGAAGATCGACGTCAAGAAAAATCAAACGGATCCAGCGTGGGATGCCACTGATACGCTTCCCGGTGGCGGTTGACCGGCAATGGGTGCTTCCACATAGTCCGAACCGGAACCGCAGGGGGGAGGCGACATGCGCTGGGCGCGGATCGATGACGCGGGCACGCCGCGGTACGGGATCGTCGAGGGCGAGAACATCGAGCTGGTCGAGGGCGACCTGTTTGCGCCCGGCGGGAGATCGGGGCGGACGATTGGCGTCGATGAGGCGACCTACCTGCCGCCGGTGATCCCGCGCACCTTCTATGCGGCCGGGCAGAACTACGCCGAACACGTGCGCGAGATCGCACGTGCCGCCAACCGCGAACCGGTCCTGCCCGACAAGCCGGATGTCGGCTACCGGGCGGTGAACGCGCTGATCGGGCACGGCCAGCCGATCGTCAAGCCGGCGGACTCCACCGACGCCTTCCAGTACGAGGGCGAACTGGTCGTGGTCATCGGCAGGCGGGCCCGGAACCTGTCCGAACGGGACGCGCTCGGCTGCGTGTTCGGATACACCATCGGCAACGACGTCAGCGAGCGCACCTGGCAGCGCACCGATCGCACGCTGTGGCGCGCCAAGAACACCGACACCTTCAAGCCGATGGGACCGTGGATCGAAACGGCAGTGGACCTGGACAGTCTGGTGACCACGGTGCGGCTGTCGGGGCGCGAGGTGATCTCGTTTCCGACCAACAGCATGATCTTCGGCGTCGCCCGCTACATCAGCACCATGTCGCGCTACCTGACGCTGGAGCCCGGCGACATGCTGTGGATGGGAACCGAGGGACACGCCGAGAACATGAAACCCGGAGACCTGTGCGAGGTGGAGATCTCGGGCATCGGCACCCTGTCCAACCCGGTCGTCGCGGAGGATGTCGCACCGGGCCGGGGAGGCCCGCGGTGAAGGTCGGAGTCTCGATCTTCTTCACCGACTACTCGATCGGACCCGCCGAACTCGCGTGCGCGCTCGAGGAGCGCGGGTTCGAGTCGCTGTGGACACCGGAGCACTCCCATATCCCGGCGTCGCGGCTCTCGCCGTTCCCCGCCGGCGGTGAGCTGCCGCAGAAGTACTGCGACGTGATGGACCCGTTCGTGACCCTGTCGGCCGCGGCGGCGGTGACGACCCGGCTGCGCCTCGGCACGGCGATCTGTCTCGTTGTACAGCGGGACCCGATTCAGACCGCCAAGGCCGTGGCCTCGCTCGACCGGGTCTCCGGCGGCAGGTTCCTGTTCGGTATCGGGGCAGGCTGGAACGCCGAGGAGATGGCCAACCACGGAACCCAGTTCCGGACCCGGCTCGGGCTGATGCGCGAGAGAATCGAGGCCATGAAGGCGATCTGGGCGTCGGAAACCGCGTCCTATTCCGGCCGACACGTCGCGTTCGAGGACATCATAACCCGGCCCAGGCCCGTACAGACACCGCATCCGCCGGTCCTGGTGGGCGGCGCCTTTCCGTTCGGTGCCAGGCGGGCTGTCGCCTACGGTGACGGGTGGCTGCCGCATGCGACCCGCCCGGCCTACGGCGACGTGCTCGGCAAGCTGCCGGCGTTCCGGCAGATGGCGGCGGAAGCGGGCCGTGATCCCGATACGCTGTCGATCACGGTCTACGGACCGGCCGCGGACCCCGACCTGCTGGGTCGCTATCGCGACGCCGGCGTCGAACGGGTGCTGATGACCCTTCCGTCGGACGGGGCCGACGTGGTGCTGCCGATGCTCGACCGGCTCGCCGGCCTTGCAGTCTGAGACCGTCCGGCTTCAGATCGCGAGGTCGCGGGTGTTGTAGTCGCGGATCACGCTCTCGAAGGTTTCGGGCCCGTAGCGGAACTCGTCCTCGCGGTCGGCGAACGGCAGGTAGCGGAAGGATGTCTCGTCCGGAAAGTGCTGGCGGCGCGCGTCGATTGCCACCGCGATCACGGCAGAGCGCCGGGAGATCCGTTCCTCGTCGTAGATCGCCTCGTCCTCCATGCTGAGCGCTCCGCTCTGGCCGATTACCGAGCGGAGGCGGTGGAACCCGAAGGTAATCGAGAGGCGCATGTCGGGCGAGGTATTGGCGAAGGACGCATGCAGCATCTGCCGGTTGACCGCGGTCACGTCGCCGGGTCGACACAGCAGCGGAACCGCGTCGGGCAGCCGCTCGTCGCCGCCATTCGCTGCGATGCGCGCCGGGATGTCGATCCTGCCGGCCCGGTGGGTTCCCGGCACCACCCACAGCGAGTTGGCCGGTGTCGTGGGGTAGAGCTGGATCTGAAAGTTGAATCCGTGGCTGCCCTCGTCCCAGTCGGGTGACTTCCAGTGGGTGACGCCGTCCTGGTGCCAGGCGACCGAACCGCCGACCCCCGGCTGCTTGACGAAGATGGCGTCGTTGAACGGCACGAAGTCGGGCCCGTTGATGGCCGCGGCCACCGCAAGCAGCCCAGGGTGGCCGTAGACCCTGAGTGCAGACGGCATCTCCTGGCACATGCCGTACATCAGGAACACCACGTACTCCGGAGCATCGGTATCGGGAACGGGCTGTGTCATCCGGGAGGGATGCCTGCCGTTGAGCTTGTCGGTGCCGCCCCAGGGATCGGACAACGGCCTGATCAGGGTGTAGGGCTCGCGGGCGTGGTCGCGGCCCCGCGCAGGGCGTCCCCGGGCGTCGATGTCCGCGCCCGGACGCACCGGCGCGCCGGTGATCATCATGTCGGCGTCGGCCCTCAGTTCCGCGATCTCGGCCTCGTCGATCACCGATTCGAAGACATAGAACCCGTGTTTCCAGTATGCCTCGAGAATATCGGGATGGAGTGCGCCGCTGCCGTCGCGGCGCAGCGGCCCCCGATTGTCGAGGGCGGTGGCGCGGGCGACTCCCTCGCGCAGGAACTGCTCGGAAGAAGCGGCGTACTCGGCCCGGGTGGGTGCAGCATCGTTCATCTGGGAATCCTCCTGTTGGCGCCAGTATGGCGAAGCGTGGCCTGCGCATTCAAGTGTCGGTATGACCAGCGCATCGTGTGAGGACGTCCGCGCACCGCTGCCGCCCGCACGACCCGCCACTGACTCCGCGACCTGCCGGCGCGGGAATTGACCGCGAACGCCGGGTCGGGTCATATCGGGCGGTCCTGAACACGGAGGAGCAGATGCCGAAGACCCCCGACTACTTTGTCGACAAGACCATCCTGATCACCGGTGCCGGCAGCGGGATCGGTCGTGCCACCGCGCTGGTGTTTGCACGCGAGGGATCGTCCGTGGTCTGTGCCGATATCGACGCCGAGGCCGCCGAACGGACCGCCAACCAGGTGGTCCAGATGGGTCGGCGTGCCAGCTGGGTCCGGTGCGACGTGACCGACCGCTCCGAGGTCGACTCCATGGTTGACGGTGCGATCCGCGAGTTCGGTCGCATCGACTTCGAGCTGAACTCGGCCGGCGCCGCGCTGGCGCGCAAGCCTTTCCTCGAGATCACCCAGGACCTGTGGGAGCGGACCTACGCACTGAACGTCAGGGGCACCTTCAACGCGGCCCAGGCCATCCTGCCGCACATGCTCGAGAACGGGGCCGGGGTCATCGTCAACATCGCCAGTATCGCGGCGCGGGTCGGCGGTGCCGGGAACTCGGTGCACTACGCCTCCTCGAAGGGCGCGGTCGATACCATGACCCTGGGCATCGCCCGGGAGTTTGCGCCCCAGGGCATCCGCTGCCTGTCGATCTCGCCGGCGATCGTGGACACGCCGTTCCATGACACCACGCCGAAATCGGTGCTCGACTCCTATGCCTCCATGACCCCCATGGGCAGGGCCGCGGAACCCGAGGAAATCGCCGAGACGGTCCTGTTTGCCTGTTCCGACGCCGCACCCTACATGACGGCAGACACCATCTACGTGTCCGGCGGCATGCGGTAGTCCTCCCGGGCCCGGGTCAGGCCGCGTCGGGCTCGGTCAGCAGGGTGAAGATGGCGGCGCTGGTACTGCAGCCGCGCAGCCGGGCGCAGACCGACTGGTCCCTGAGCAGGCGCGAGACCTTGGCCAGTGCCTTCAGGTGATCCGCTCCCGCCCGTTCGGGAGCGAGCAGCAGGAAGACCAGGTCCACCGGCTGGTCGTCCACCGCGTCGAAGTCGATGGCATGGTCGGCCCGGGCGAACAGGCCGTAGAGCCGTTCCAGCCCGGGCAGCTTGCCGTGGGGGATGGCGATGCCGTTGCCCACGCCGGTCGAGCCGAGACGCTCGCGCTGGAGGACCACGTCGAACACCTCCCGCTGCGCGAGCCCGGTGATGTCCGAGGCGAGACGGGCCAGTTCCTGCAGCGCCTGCTTCTTGCTGTTTGCCTTCAGGTGCGGAATGACCGCATCCGGCTCGATGATGTCGCGTATCTCCATGGTCCTTGCGAAACCTGGCGATATCCTCCGGACTTCGGTCCGGCGATCAGGCACTCCGGCCGAGCGGGTCGATCCAGCCGATGTTGCCGTCCGCACGCCGGAAGACCACGTTGAGACCGTCGTGGGCGGCGTTCTGGAACATCAGCACGGGCGCATCTGCCAGCTCCATGTGCATGACGGCTTCCTCGACCGAGAGAGTCCTGATGTTGGTTGTCATTTCCGCGACCACCACCGGCTGCCATTCGCCGTCCCCGTCAGGGGCTTCCGGCGCGGCCACCTCGTCGCGGGCGGCGAAGACCACCTCCTGGGCATCGATCTCCTCGGGCTCGGTGCCGCGCTGGTGGTGATCCCGGATCCGGCGCTTGAACCGCCGCAACTGCTTGTCGATCTTCTCGTTCGCCGCATCAAATGCGGCATAGGGCTCATTGGCCTGTCCATGGCCGCGGATCTGGATCCGCCGGCCGACATGGACCGAGATGTCGGCCCTGACTACCGATCCCTCCCGGGTCACGGTGACCGTGGCATCGAGCGGGTTGCCGAAGTACTTTGCCGCGATATGAGTGACGGCCGTCTCTATGTGTTCGCGCAGCGTGTCACCGATGCGGAACTGCTTTCCCTTGACCGCTACCTGCATGATGTCCGTTCACAGTCGGGTTTCCCGGGGCCGTTCTTCATGCCGTTCGCTGAACCCACCGGCTCATCGCCCATGCATTATCCGTCAAATTCTTACGGATCGGTGCCGGTGCCTGTCAAGCAGTCTGGACCGATCCGCGCCGGCTAGATCACCCGGTCGGTCTCGGGATCGATCAGGTGCATGTTGTTCATGTCGATCGTGAAGGCCATTTCCGCGCCCACGGGACTGACCGACCGCGGGGCGGCCCGCGCCGTGACCTCGGTACCGTCGATCTCCACGAACACCATGGTGTCGACACCCATGGGCTCGAGCACCGAGACCGCGCAGGAGAAGTCGATCTGCTGCTCGCTGGTGTGCTGGCGCTGCTCGGTCATGTGCTCGGGCCGGATGCCGAAGATCATCGGACGATCGACATGGCCGCGGTAGCGATCGGCCTGGATATCGGGAAGGGCTAGGGTGATGTCGTCTGACAGGCGCACACCGAGGCCGGAGCCGGCGTTGACGATGCGGCACGGAATGAAGTTCATGGCCGGCGAGCCGATGAACCCGGCCACGAACCGGGTCAGCGGCGCCTCGTACATCTCCTGCGGCGTGCCCACCTGCTCGATGATGCCGTGATTCATCACCACGATCCTGTCGGCGAGCGTCATCGCCTCGACCTGGTCGTGGGTGACGTAGACCACCGTGGTCTGTACCCGCTGATGGATCTTCTTGATCTCGGTGCGCATCTGCACCCGCAGCTTGGCGTCGAGATTGGACAGCGGTTCGTCGAACAGGAAGGCCTGCGGGTTGCGGACGATGGCGCGACCCATGGCGACGCGCTGGCGCTGGCCGCCCGAGAGCTGCTTGGGCCGGCGCTGCAGCAACTCGCCGATGTTGAGAATCCCGGCGGCATGCGACACGCGCCGGCCGATCTCGTCGCGCGGGACCTTGCGCAGCCGCAGGCCGAAGGACATGTTCTCCTCGACCGTCATGTGCGGGTACAGCGCGTAGTTCTGGAACACCATCGCGATGTCGCGGTCCTTCGGCGGAACGTTGTTGATGACCCGGTCCCCGATCATGATCTCGCCGCCGGTGATCTCCTCGAGTCCGGCGATCATTCGCAGCGTTGTGGTCTTGCCACAGCCCGACGGACCCACGAGGACCACAAACTCGTTGTGCTCAATGTCCAGGTTGATGCCCCGGACGGCCTCGGTCTGGTCGTAGGTCTTGTGCAGGTCTTTGAGCAGGATCTGTGCCATCGAGCCTATCCCCTGGGACTGAATGCCGTTGGACGAGACGCGCCGCGTTCCGGCCCCGGCGGCATGATTTCGCGGGCCGCCGGGGCGGCCGGCACCCCTCGCCGTGCGGATACGCCGGTGCCCGAGGCCCCGTCTTCCGTGTTGCGGGCCGTCCTGCGCGGCACGGGCCGCGCGCCGACGTCTCGAAGACCGGCGCACGGTTCTCCCTTCCCGACGGAACTGGCGTTGCCGGCGGACGAAGTCGCTTCAGTCAACGGCATGCTCCCTATCCCTTCACCGCACCGGTCATGCCCGACACGTAGTGTTCGACGAAGAAGGAGTAGACCACCGCCACCGGGACCGAACCGAACAGGGCGCCGGCCATCAGTGCTCCCCAGAAGAACACGTCGCCCTTGATCAGTTCGCTGGTCACACCGACCGGAATGGTCTTGTTCTCGGGCGAGTGGATGAAGACGAGGGCATAGAGGAACTCGTTCCACGACAGCGTGAAGGCGAATATCCCGGCCGACAGGATCCCCGGGACCGCGAGCGGGATGACGATGCGGGACATCGCCTGCAGTCGCGTCGCACCGTCGATACGGGCGCACTCCTCCAGTTCCTTCGGAATGGTCTGGAAGTATCCCATCAGCAGCCAGGTGCAGAACGGCACCAGGAAGGTCGGGTAGGTGAAGATGAGTGACCAGGTGGTGTCCTGCAGTCCCATCCACGTCACCACGCCGGTCAGCGGGATGAACAGCAGCGTTGGCGGCACCAGGTAGGTCACGAAGATCATGATCCCGAACAAGGTCGAGCCCCGGAACACCAGGCGCGACAGCGCGTAGCCGGCGAGCACGCCGGCAAACAGCGATACCGCTGTCGAGGCGATGGCGACCCAAAGCGTGTTGATCGCCCACCGGATGAACAGGGTGGTGCCGAACAGGCTCTCCCAGTGCTCGAGGGTCGGTTCCCGCACGATGAACGGCGAGATGCGCGGATTGTACAGCTCGGCATCCGGCTTGATCGAGGTGATCAACATCCACGCGAATGGAAACAGCATCGCGAAGACGAACATGAACAGCGGAATGTAGAAGACGACGAGCCGCCGGACATAGGTTTCGCCAACCATGGCGTTCATGGCTATCGCACCCCTTCGCGTCGCAGGTACCAGAGCTGAAAGATGATGACGACCGCAAGGATCGGCAGCATGAACAACGCGACGGCCGCTCCCTGTCCGATATTCCCGGATCCCATGCCGAGCTGATAGGCGAGCGTCGCCAACAGGTGGGTCTCGTTGTTCGGGCCGCCGCGCGTGAGGATATAGACCAGCTGGAAGTCGGCGAAGGTCACGACGATGGAGAACACGATCACCACGATCGCGACCGGTTTGATCAGTGGCAGGGTCACGTGCCAGAACTTCTTCCAGCCGCCCGCCCCGTCGATATCGGCGGCGTCATACAGGTCGGGCGGAATGGTCTGCAGTCCCGCCAGGAACGAGATGGCGAAGAAAGGCAGGCCACGCCATACGTTGACCAGGATCACCGAAGCCATGGCCAGGTCGGGATCGCCGAGCCACAGCGGGCCGCGGAAGAACCCCCAGTTCTCCTTCAGGACCAGGCCGAGGATGCTGATCTCCATCTGCCACATCCACCGCAGGGTCCAGTTGAAGACGCTGAAGGTGGCATCGAACATCCACAGCCACGCCAGCGTGCTGAGCACCGTGGGCACGATGAACGGCAGCAGGATCGATGCCCGGGTGATGTTGGCGAACCTGAACCTGCGGTTGAGCAGCACGGCGAGCCACATGCCCAGGACCGCCTTGAAAACGGTAGCCACCGCGGTGAAGAACACAGTGTTCCATGCCGCAGTCAGGAAGATGTCGCTGGCGAACAGCCGTTCGTAGTTGCCGAGCCCTATGAAGGTACCCGACGTGCCGACGATCTTGTCGGTGAGCGACATCCACACGCCGAGCACGAAGGGGTAGGCGATGAAGATGACGATCAACAGCAGCGCCGGCGCCATCAGCACGTAGCCGAGCACCCGCTGGTCTTCGAGGGAGGCGGTGAACCTGGCCCAGGGCGAAGGTGTGGCCTCCGGCTGCGGTGTTGTCATCGCTGTATCGCCAACCCGGTTGGTAAATGTGCCGGCAGGTCAGGATGCGCGCCCGCGGCGGCGGAAACCGCCGCGGGCCGTCCAGGCGTCAGGCGCCGTAGACGTTTTCCATTTCCTTCTGCCCCCAGGCCGCGATTTCCTTCGGATCCTCGCCCTGGACGGCGCGGGCAAACATGTCGACGACGATGTATTTCTCGGCGACCTCGCCCGAGGCGCGGTTCCACGGACCGGCATGGCCGTAGCTGCGCCCGTACTTGGCATTGGTGCTGAAGATCTTGAGCGCCGGATCGGAATCCCACACCGGGTGGTTCTCCCACTTCGGCGTCAGTCCCTGCACGTAGCCGCTGTTGACGGTGATGAACTGGCTTAAGTTGTCATCCTCGAACAAGAAGCGGATGAAGTCGGCGGCCGCGTCCTGTTCCTTCGAGTATTTCATGATCGCCGGACTGCGCGGCCCGATCACGTGGTAGCGCCCGCCGGGCCCTTCGGGATTGTTGACGTGCGCCAGCTTGTCGGCGAGATCCGGGAACTTGCGCCTGGCGACGAAGTAGATGCTGGCCCCGTTCAGGGTTGCGCCGATGGTCTGGCCCAGGAATGCCCGGTTGTTGCTGGTGTCGTCCCAGGCAAGTCCTCCCGGATCGCACGCGGCTTCCCAGAACTCCCTGGCGAAGGCCAGCGCCTGGTGGGTTTCGGCCGAGTTGACCACCACCTTGCCGGAGGCGTCGACTTCCATGCCGCCGAAGCTCCACAGCAGCGGGTAGGCGAAGGACGGAGCATCGCCGAAGGTGTGGCCGAGCGTCTGTCCGACCGGCAGGTTGTTGTTCTTCAGCGCCCGGCCGACCTCGAGGTATTCGTCCCAGGTGTTGGGCGCCGAAAGCCCGAGTTCGTCGAACACGTCCTTGCGGTAGACGATGGCGTTGCCGATGTTGAACAGCGGCACGCCGCGCGCCACGCCGTCGACGGTCACCGCGCCGTTGGCCCAGTCGTAGATGTCACCGCCGGCGAGTTCCGACATCAGCGCGCCATGATCGGCGAGCCCGTTGGCGAACAGGTGCGGCTGGTTGTTGATCAGCAGCATGATGTCCGCACCCTCGCCGCTCTCGATCGCGGCGGTAATCCGCGGGGTCATGTCGTTCTGGTTGATCATCTCGACCGTGACCTCGACGCCGGAGGCCTTGCTGAATTCCTCGACCTGGCGCCGGATCTCCGCATCCGCATCCGGAATGAAGCTGCTCCACTGCAGGTAGTGCAGCTTGTGATTCGCAGCAAAGGCCGGCGCCTTTCCGCCAAGGAACGCTGTTGCCGCGACACCTGCGGCGGAGGTGGTGGTGATGAAGTCGCGGCGTGTGACGCCGGACCCGCGTTGCGTGATCTTCTTCATGAATACCGTCTCCTCTCGGAAAGGCGGAACGCGCTCCGTCCCTCTCCGGGAACCCTACGCGGACAGGCGCAAGCAGGGCAATCGGTTGTTGCGGCTCAGTCGTGCCCCGTGAGCTGGGCGAGCAAGCGGAAGAAGCCACGCTTGCGGCCGGAATCAGGCCGCCAGTTGACCGGAACCGACTGGAAGCCTTCGTCGTGACCCTCACCGGGAAACCGATAGTCGAAGTACCCCCAGCCGGCGTATTCGCCAACGGCGGCCAAGAAGTGATTGTCGTTCTGGTCGAAGTCGAAATGGTCGTCCTCGTTGAACAGAATCGGCTGTCCGCGGTAGGCGGCGGCGCTGCGGCACTCGCGCACCATGCGGCGGACATCGTCGGGGCCGCCGACCCGGTTTCCGTGCAGCAGCAGGAAATCCGATTCGCGCACGATCGCCCCGCCCGGAATGCTGCCGCCCCGCAAACTGGTGCTTGCGGGCAGCACGCCCCCGGAGCGCTCGCGAACTCGCCTGATCAGTTCATGGCACCGGTCTGCCTGCAGGATCCCGTGGTGGTAGCGCCCGACATCGGCCTCGTTGGCGACCTCAACCAGGACGTTGCGCCAATCGTTCGCGAGCAGCCAGTCAATGGCCTGGTCGACCGCGGTGATCACCGCGGTCTCGTCGGCAAGTCGCCGATCCTGTCCGAAGTAGAACAACCCGAGAATGACTACCATGCCAAGTTCGTCGGCGCGTTGCAGGATCATGTCCAGACGCTCGAGGTAGTCGGCGCGCAGCGTTCCGTCACTGCGAAAGGCCGAGTTGTGCCAGGGCTGCTCCCGGCTGTAGCCCTCGGGACTGCCGCCCTGCAGGTTGAGCGTGAAACACACCAGACCGGATGCTCGCCACGCTGGCATCGCGGCAACGAACTCTGCAGTGTTGCGCCGTGCGTCCCACGGACCGTCCGGGTAGGTCCAGCGCTCGCGGGTCTGCGGGTTCAGGTCGTCGAACAGTCCCTGGACCATGCGGGCGTTGAGCAGCAGCCCTTCCACGCGCTTTCGGCCGGCGTAGGTGGGCTCGCCGTTTATGAGAAACCGGTTGCCGGCTATACTGACTGCAGTGGCGCGTCGCATCGTTGGTCTCCCGTCCGCCTGTCGGCTGCGGTGCGCATGATGCACGGAACCGGACTGTCGTCACGACCCTGCGCGATGCGAGGTGCAGGGGCGCTCGCCGGCACGCTATGCTCGCGCTCCAGCGCCCCCGGCTCCGGTGGCGTACCAGTGAGGGGAGTGGAGGGCGACATGCCTGTGCGAGTGGTCATGCAGTACGAACTGCCGATGGGGGCGACCGGGCGGATCAGGGAGATGGCCGAGGTCGTGATCGATCCCGAACTCGGGCAGGTCGCCGACGCCGATATCCTGGTGGTCGGGCCGCAGCCGGTGGATGCGGCCTTCCTGGACCGCGCGGGCGAAAGGCTGAAGATGGTCGCCACCCCCGGTATCGGCGTCGACAGGATCGATGTCGCGGCCGCTGCCGAACGGGGGATCATCGTCATCCACAACCCCGATGCACCGACCGAGTCCACCGCCGAGCACGCGGTGGCCCTGCTGATGGCGATGGCGGCACGGGTCATGACGGGCGACCGGTTCCTGCGCGGCGACGACAGCATCGAGCGGATCGACATGCGCGGAACCGAACTGCTCGGCCGTACCCTGGGCGTTCTCGGCTATGGCCGGATCGGCCGACGGGTCGCCGGGATCTGCGCCCTCGGCCTCGGGATGGAGGTGGTCGTTCACGACCCGTTCGTCGATCCCGGCAGCGAGACGCCCGACGGTGTCACACTGACCGACAGTTTCGACGCCGTGTTTGCCGGCTCCACCTTCGTCACCCTGCATGTCCCGCTGCTGCCGCAGACCCGCCACCTGGTCTCGGAACGGGAACTTCGGCTGATCCCGCAGGGCGGCTACCTGGTCAACGCGTCGCGCGGGCCGGTTCTCGACGAGGCGGCACTGATCAAGGTGCTCAGGGACGGCCACCTCGCCGGTGCGGCGCTCGACGTGACCGATCCTGAACCGCCGCTGCCCGACAATCCGCTGCTGTCGATGAAGAATGTCATCGTGACACCGCACATTGCTTCCGGAACCGATCGCGGGATCCACGCCATGATGCACGGGGTTGCCGACCAGATCGGCCAGGTCATCGGTGGCGAGCCGCCGCGTTCGATGGTCATTCCGCAGGCGTGGCCGGGCCGGTTTGCCGGCTGGAGCCCGTCCTGACGGTATTCTGCGCCGCTTGGCGGCGTCTGATCGCCGCGACCTCGGCGGCTCCGATCCCGACTCCCTCGTCGATCTCCGCGCGGCGAGCATGTCGGCCGGCCAGGGCGGGTCGTGGGCATCCTCGTGTTCGAGCGACATTCCCATGTCGCCCGGCCCCCACTCGGCAAACGCGATCCCGGGCACGGCAAGGCAGGTCTTGCCGCCGCCGTGTGCTGGCCGCCGGAACCGCGCCGGCCCTGACCCGGTCCCTCGCCGACGTCGGGAGACCGGAAGGGGTAGCGTGCGCCCTCCACGAAGGCCCTGACCGCCTCCGGGCATTCGGCGGCACAGCAGCAGGCCGTGGACACCGGCGGCCGAGGCCTGTTGGATCATGCAGCGGTTGGCGTTCACGGCGTCGGCACAGGATCCGTCCATGGGCAGGGTGACCGCGACGGATGGAGTGCAGTGGCCGGTCGTGGACGGGCCGCCGACAACCAGCCGTGCCATGAAAGCGTGCAGTCCACCCCGTGTCGAAGGGCAGGTGCTCGAGATCGATGGTCAGGCGGTCGGCCCAGCTGTGTACCTCGGCGAGACCCCGCAGGCAGGTCAACTCGTTCACCATGGCGTACGAGACCGGCTGGTCCCGGGCGAGCAGTTCGATGGCGCGATTGATCCATGGCTTGGGCAGGGCTCCCGATGTCTGGTCCGGGGCAGTCGGGGCGCACGGCATGGTCGCGGGGGGCTCCGGTCCACGGCCTCGATTGTTGCCCGCACCACCGCCTTCTGATTAGATGCGCGGCGTTGATCGGGGCGATGCAGCGGGAGAGCGTGGCATGGGCGTGGAAACCGTGCACATCGGATGCGGTGCCGGATTCTCCGGTGACCGGGTCGATGCCGCTGGACCGGTGGTGGAGACCCTGGCGCGGCGGAATGGTCCCCGCTATCTGATCTTCGAGGCCCTGGCGGAACGCACCCTGGCGCTGGCGCAGAAGCACCGGCGTGCCGACTCCGCGCACGGCTATTCGCCGTTCCTCGAGGCCTATATCCAGCCGATTCTGGCCGACTGTCACTCGGCGGGTATCCGGATCGTGTCGAACTTCGGCGCCGCCAACCCGGCCGCGGCCGCGGCCAGGATCGCGGAGATCGCGACAGAACAGGGGTGTGACGGTCTTCGCATCGGCATCGTCGAGGGCGACGACCTGCTCGAGGTCATGTCCGAACACGAGGTTCGCCGGTACCCGACCATCGAGGGACTGGAGATCGGCGAGGCGCCGCTGGTTGCCGCCAACGCCTATCTGGGCGCGCGGCCGATCGCCGAGGCGCTGGCGCTGGGCGCCGACGTGGTGGTGACCGGACGCTGTACCGATCCGGCACTGGTGCTCGGGCCGCTGGTGCACGAGTTCGGCTGGGCGGAGGATGACTGGTCGCGGCTTGCCGCCGGCACCATGGCGGGCCATTTGCTCGAATGCGGTGCCCAGGTGACAGGCGCCTACTACGCGGATCCCGGCTACAAGGACGTGCCCGACCTGGCCCGGGTCGGCTTCCCGGTCGCCGAGATCGGTCGTGACGGGACCCTTGTGGTCTCGAAGGCCGACAACACCGGCGGACTGGTCTCTGCCGGCACCGTCAAGGAACAGCTGCTCTACGAGATCCATGACCCCGCGCGGTATCTCACCGCCGACGTGATCCTCGACATCACAGGGGTGACGGTCGAGGAAGTCGGCCCTGACCGGGTTCGTCTGCAGGGCGCGCGCGGCTGGCCGCGGCCCGGCACGCTCAAGGCGACGGTCAGCGTCGAGGGTGGCTGGATGGGGGAGGCGGAGCTGAGCTATGCCGGTCCCAACGCCCTGGCGCGGGCGCGGCTCGCGGTCGATGTGGTGCGACAGCGCTGCCGCGACATCGGCACGAACTGCCCGGTCCGGTTCGACATCCTGGGTACGGTCAGCGTGCATGACGGCGATGCCGGCGATGCCGCGGCCGCGGCCATGATTCCTCCGGATGGCGACTACCGGGTGCGGGTTGCGTCGCGCGGGTCCGACCGCACTGTCGTCGAGCGCATCAACCAGGAACTGATGAGCCTGTACTGCAGCGGACCGGCAGCCGGAGGAGGGTTCAGGCAGTCGGTGACGGACCAGATCCACACCGCCTCGATCCTGGTTGACCGCGACCTGGTCCGTCCCACGGTGCGCATGGTCGAGACCGCCGCATGAGCGAGGATGACGAGCCGCTGCCAACACGGCTGCACGAAATCGCCCATGCCCGGGCGGGCGACAAGGGCAACCGGTCCAGCATCAGTCTCATTCCCTACCGTCCCGAGGCCTACCGCCTGCTGCTCGAGCAGGTCACTGAGCAACGGGTGCTCGACGCCTTCGCCCACAAGGGCGCCTCGCGGGTGACACGCTACGAATTGCCCGGTCTGCCGGCGCTGAACTTCGTGATCGACGATGTCCTGCAGGGCGGGGTCAATGCCGCCCTGAACCTTGACCAGCACGGCAAGACCCTGTCCTCGCTGCTGCTTGCGATACCGGTAACCGCACCGCGACGGCTGATGCGCCGTCCCTGACAGCGACGCGACAGACCCGGTGACACCAGAAACGGAGAATGCTGATGGGCCGGCAGGCCGAGACGATGACGGGTGGCGAAGCGATGGTCCGGTCCCTGATCACCGAAGGGATCGAGACGGTATTCGGACTGCCCGGCGTCCAGCTCGACGCCATGTTCAACGCGCTGTATGACGCCGGGAATGCCGTTTCGGTGGTCAACGCGCGCCACGAGCAGAGCGTCGCCTACATGGCCTACGGCTATGCGCAGTCGACCGGCCGGGTCGGGACCTACGCGGTGGTGCCGGGACCGGGACTGCTCAACACCACTGCCGCCCTGTCGACCGCCTATGCCTGCAACTCCCCGGTCCTGGCGCTGACCGGGCAGATTCCTGCGCACATGATCGGGCGCGGGCTCGGCATGCTGCACGAGATCCCCGATCAGCTCGGCGTGCTTCGGGGGCTGACCAAGCACGCGGCGCGGATCGCTCACCCCTGCCAGGCGCCGGCCTGCGTGTCGGAGGCCTTTCGCCAGCTTCGCTCGGGGCGCCAGCGCCCGGTCGCGCTGGAGATGGCGATGGACGTGATGGCGATGCGCGCGCCGGTGCGGCTCGGCGGTTGCACGCCGGCCGATCCCGGCCCGCCGCTTGACCTCGATGCGATCAATGCCGCTGCGCGCCTGCTCGGCGCCGCGAAGCGGCCGATGATCTTCGTCGGCGGTGGCGCGTTGCATGCCGTCGAGGAGGTCCGCGAACTCGCGACCATGCTGCAGGCGCCGGTGGTGGCCTACCAGAACGGACGCGGAATCATGGACGAGCGCCACTATCTCGGCCATGTCGTTGTCTCCGGCAGCATGTTGTGGAAGGACTGCGACGTCGCCGTCGCCATCGGTTCGCGCCTGCAGGGTGAACGAATGACCTGGGGCATGGATGATGACATCAGCATCATCCACATCGAGATCGATCCGGAGGAAATCCGCCGGGTCATGAAGCCGCAGGTCGCGATTCTCGGTGACGCGGCCGAGGCCACGCGGGCACTGATCGACCGTGTGGCGCAGGTCAGCCGTTCCCGCCCGTCGCGCGAGGAGGAACTGCGTGAGGTCAAGGCACGTGCTGCTGCGGTGATCGAGAAGGAGGCGGGACCGCAGATGGCATGGCTGCGCGCGCTGCGTGCGGCCTTGCCCGATGACGGCCTGTTCGTCGACGAGTTCACCCAGGTCGGCTATGTCTCGCGGGTCGGGTTTCCGGTCCATCACCCCCGCTCGATCGTCACTCCGGGCTATCAGGGTACGCTGGGCTACGGATATGCGACCGCCCTGGGGGTCAAGGTGGCGCACCCGGACCGGCCGGTGGTCTCGATCAGCGGTGACGGCGGTTTCATGTACACCATGCCGGAACTCGCCACCGCGTTGCACCACGGGATCAACCTTGTAGCCGTCGTCTTCGTCGACGGCGCATTCGGCAACGTGCTGCGCATGCAGCGCGAGCTCTACGACCACCGGGTCATCGGGTCCGAGTTCACCAACCCGGACTTCGTCCGGCTGGCCGAGAGCTTCGGTGTCCTCGGCCTCAGGGCGGAGACCCCGGACGCGTTGCGTCACGCGATCGGCACCGGTCTCGACGCAGCCCGTCCGACGTTGATCGAGGTTCCGGTGGGCACCTTCCCGGAGCCGTTCGACCTGGTCCGGCCACCGCCCAGCCGCGGCCGGACGGCAGCAACCTGACCAGAGGGCAAGGAGGGACCAATGTCTGAATCAGCACTGATCGTCGGAACAGGGCCGGGTCTGAGCGCATCGCTTGCGCGGCTGTTTGCCCGCGAAGGCATGACGGTCGCGCTCGCGGCGCGCGAGACCGGCAAGCTTGCCGGGCTCGCCGGGGAGACCGGCGCCGCGGTCCATGGCTGTGATGCGGCCGACATCGGCTCCGTCGCCGCGCTGTTCGAGGCGCTTGACCGAACCATGGGGACACCGGACATCGTGGTCTACAACCCGTCGGCGCGGGTCCGCGGACCGATCACCGACCTCGACCCGGTGGAGACCCGCAGGGCGATCGAGGTGACCTGTTTCGGGGCGTTCCTGGTTGCCCGGGAATCGGCGCGGCGCATGATCGGGCGCGGGAGCGGCTCGCTGTTCTTTACCGGTGCGTCCGCCGGCGTGAAGGGATACCCGCGTTCCTCGGTGTTCGCGATGGGCAAGTTCGGCCTGCGGGGCCTGTGCCAGGCTCTGGCCAGGGAACTGCATCCGCAGGGCATCCACATCGGCCATTTCGTCATCGACGGCGGCATCAGGGCCGAACACCGGCCCGAGCGCCACGATACCGGCGACGACCGCATGCTGGACCCGGACGCCATCGCCGACACCTATCTGCATGTCCACCGCCAGCACAGAAGCTCCTGGGCATGGGAGATCGAACTGCGCCCCTGGCTGGAGACATTCTGACGCCTGTCGTACCGGGTGTCGGGGGCCGACAGGTCCCCGGCGCCGGGAGCACGGGGCGCGCGGCGGACACCGGGGCTCGCGTGCCGTTGCCATCCGGTTCACGACTGTGCCCCCTCGTGGGCGTGATGGGTTCCGATGCACGGTCGCATGGTCGGAATGTTCGGCGGGACCCGGGTGTGCCGGTGGCGCCGCCATGCGACTGATGCGGCCCCGCCTGGGCCGGGGCGTCAGGCGATGCGCTCGCCGGGCTTGTCCGGGGCCGGCGGCGGCTCCACGTCGGTTCCCTTCAGGACCGCCGCCGTCAGCTTGCGGTAAGACAGGAAACTCAGCGGGATCGTCGCGAGGTAGATGAGGATGCAGCCGGCAAGCGTCATCCACGGAGCGCCGAGGACGCCTGTGGCGACCAGCCCCACCACCAGGATCACCGGCAGTTTCCAGCCCTTCAGCGCGTAGGTCGGGATGCTGCTGATCATGAACAGCCCGACGAACACCATCCACAGCGACACCAGCACCGGGTTGGCAAACGCGACCCTGCCGGTCTCGAGATTCAGGATCAGCGGCAGGAGCCCGATGCAGGCGGCGGCAGGAGCCGACGCACCGATGAAGAACCGGCTTGCGAACATCGGCGGGTTGTCGAAGGTCAGGTTGAACCGCGCCAGCCTCAGCGCGGCACAGATCGCGAAGAACAGCGCACAGGCCCAGCCGAGGCCCCGCGCGTCCTGGGCCGTCCAGAGGAACAGGACCATTGCCGGGGCCACGCCGAAGCACACGAAGTCGGAAAACGAGTCCAGTTCGGCTCCGAACCGGCTTTGCCCCTTTATCAGTCGGGCGACCTGGCCGTCGAACCCGTCAAGAATGGCGGCGACCACGATCGCCCCGACCGCAAGCTCCCATTGATCCTGTATCGCGAACCGGATGCCCGTCAGGCCGCAGCACAGCGCCATGATGGTGATCAGGTTTGGAATCAGGATACGCACGCCAGGCGTCCGCGCCCGGGCCAACAGCCTGATGCCTGTCCGGTGCTTCATGCATTCTCCCCGCCCGCCCGAATCCCGATCAGCGGATCTTCCGCGCCCAGCGCCGCGAGGACGGTTTCACCGGCTACGGACCGTTGGCCGACCTGGACAAGCGGTATCGCATCCGCGGGCAGGTAAAGATCCACCCGGCTGCCGAACCGGATCAGGCCGAACCTGTCACCGACCGTCACTTCCTGGCCCTCGTGAAGCCGGCAGACGATCCTGCGGGCAACCAGGCCCGCAATCTGCACAAGTCCCACGGCCCGGCCGTCACGCCTGTCAACGCGGACCAGCTGGCGCTCGTTCTGTTCGCTCGCCTTGTCCAGCGACGCGTTCACGAATCGCCCCGGTACATAGTGCAGTGTGCCGATGCGCCCTGAACAGGGCAAGCGGTTTACGTGGCAGTCGAAGACATTCATGAACGTGCTGATGCGCAGGCACTCCTGCTCGCCGAGCCGGAGCTGGTCGGGAGGCGATACGGTCCCGATGCTGAGGATCACCCCGTCTGCAGGTGCGACCAGCAGCCCATCGCGATGCGGTGTGACCCGTTCCGGATCGCGGAAGAAATAGACACACCAGGCTGTCAGTACCAGCGCCGCGGTGCCGAGAGGATGGGCGATCCAGTAGCCGGTGGCAGTCAGCGCCAGGCAGATGGCGATGAACGGCCGACCTTCCCGGGCGATCGGCACCAGGATGCTGCGTATGCCGCCGGGCCCGGCTCCTGGCTGCACGATCGGCTACAACTCTACCCTGGGCAGTCCGAAGATCTGGCCCGGATAGATCAGGTCCGGGTCCCGGATCTGGTCGGCATTCGCCTGGTAGATCGTGGTGTAACGGGTGCCGGTTCCGTAGACCCGGTAGGCGATGGTCCACAGGTTGTTTCCTGGCTGGATGATCACGACACGCTGGCCTGGCAGGGAGCGGAACGGCTCGGCGCGCACGAAGGGAAGCACGATCCGGTGGACGACGGCTCCGGAGGTCGTGACCTGGTCGACGCGCAGTTCGTGCGTGCCCGGACTGATCGGCTGTGGCGAACGGTGGACCCACTCGCCGGCATCGCTCGCCGTGCCGGTGCCCGAGAGCTTGTTGTCGACGTACACCTGCACCGTGGCGTCGGGATCGGCGCGTCCGCCCAGGACCACGTTGCCGTCCTCGTCGTAGTCCACGGTGTCGATGGTTACCGAAGGAGTACCGTCTGTCGTTCCGCTGCCCTCCGCCGCCTGACGCACGTCGTCACCGGCCGCATCCGGGTCCGCCGGCTGCGGCGCCTGGATGACGCGGGTCGGCCGTGCGAGCGCCGGATCGCCGGCCCGCGGGACGACGGCAACCAGCGGCGCTGTGTCCTTGCCGTCCGCAACCGGCGGCGTGATGCCGATGATGATGGCGTCGCGCGACTCGCGCACGTTGCCGTCCTCGTTGGTCTCGCGCAGGGTCAGGATGGTGTTCCCGGGCTCGATCGGCTTGGTGACGATGACCCATTCGCCGGCGTCGTTCGCCCGGGTGTTGCCGACAAGCCCGGTCCCGTCACCGACCTCGATCTGCGACCTTGGCCGGGCCCGCCCGGCGATGACGGTGTTGCCTTGCGGATCGACGCGGACGATGTCGATCTTCGTTTCCTGGTCGCCTGCGTCCACCGATGCCGCGGGCGCGCCGTCAGTCGGCCCGGACCCCGGCGCGGCCGCCGTCTGCCCGGCGCCCACCCGGGTGCTGTCCCGGTCCGGGTTCGTGGAAGCGGCCGGAGCAGTGGCGTCGGGTCCGGTGCGTGCCGTGTCGCCCGGTACCGATGCGACCGCACTGGCGCCGGTGTCTGCTGACGCGGAGGGTGCTGCCGCCGAGCCCGCCGGTGCCGTCGACCCGGGCACGGTGCCGCTCCGTGCGGAGCGCGTGGAGGATCCCGGCGAGAGCTTCGGTATCGGGACGGCCGGCGGATGGCGGAACACCGGAACGGCCACCGGGGATGATGCGTCGCCGGCGCGGGCGGCGTCCCTCATCGTGCTGTCGGCGGGTACCGGTACCGAGCTGTCCGTGGCGGCGACCTGCGCGTCCTGTCCGCCGGTGCCCGGCGTCGCGACGGCCCGGGTGTCCCCGACGGTTCCGGTCCCTGCGACGGCCTTGTCCGGCGCGGTGTCCACGTCATGGCCCTGGGACGTGGCGGCGGCCGCGGTCTTCCGTTCGCCGTCGTCGGTGCCTGCTGGCGCGGCGGTACCGGCCGGCGGGGTCGTTGCCGCGGACGTGCCGGTGCCCGCGTCGGCGGTTGATGCGTGCCCGGTTCCACCACTGCCGCCGGCCGGCGCGTCGTCGCCCGGCGGTGTGGCTGTTGGGGTTGTGCCGGTGGCGGCGGTTGATGCGTGCCCGGTTCCGCCACTGCCACCGGCCGGCGCGTCGTCGCCCGGCGGTGTGGCTGCTGGGGTTGTGCCGGTGGCGGCGGTTGATGCGTGCCCGGTTCCGCCACTGCCACCGGCCGGCGCGGTCGCCTGCCCGCCCGAGGGTGTGATCCCGCCGGTCCCGGCACTGTCTGCCGGGCCGGATTCCGTCGTCTCCGGGGTGAGTGCGGTGTCGGTCGGGTCTTGGTCTGAAAGCAGAAGGTACGCGAATACGAGTGCCACGATGACGAGCACGCCGCCCAGCAGAACGGGCCGTGAAGTCTTCACCTGTCGCTCCCTCGCCGGAACGGTCGGTTCCCACGGCTCGACCACGCCGCCCTGTCCGATGCTGGTCTGCCGCTCGCTCCGGGACCGGATGCTAGACCACGTGCCGTGAAACCGCAACGAGGAAACCCGGCGGCGCGGGTGTCCGTACGGACCGGCGCCGGGTCTTCCGTTATCTCTGGCGGTCCGGCGGCGTCGCGACGGTCCGGCGGACCTCGTGGAGCGCGATGGCTGCGGCGGCCGAGACGTTCAGACTGGAGAACGAGGCCTCGGTGGAAATCCGCACCAACTGGTCGCACCGGGTACGGGTCAGCCGGCGCAGACCGCCTCCCTCCGCGCCGAGCACCAGCGCCGTGCGGCCGCGCAGATGGGCGTCGGACAGGGTCATCCCTGTCTCGCCGGCAAGCCCGACCCGCCAGAATCCGTGGTCCGCGGCCTGCTCCAGCGCCCGGGAGATGTTGGTGACCGATACCAGCGGCAGGCGCTCGAGCGCGCCCGAGGCGGCCTTGGCCAGGGTTCCGTCCGGTGGCGGTGAGTGGCGCGCCTGGACCACCACCGCGGCGGCACCAAATGCGGCGGCGGACCGCATGACCGCTCCGACGTTTCGCGGGTCGGTCACCTGATCGAGTACCACCAGCAGCCGGTCATCGCCGCCACCGCGAAGCAGCGAGGCGAGAGAGGGTTGCACCAGCGGGACGGCGCGCAGTGCCAGCCCCTGATGCACGGCGCCCGGCGGCAGCTGGCCGGCCAGCTCCACCGGCCCGGTTGGCTGCGGCCGGGGCATTCCGCTGCGGCGAGCCGGATCCAGGTCCCCGAGTGCACGGGCCAGGACTTCGGCTGCCGCCGGCGTGTGCAGGATCGCGCCGATCGCGCGGGCCGGGTTGGCGAGGGCGGCGATCACCGGGCGGCGGCCCCACAGCATGACCGCTCCGTCGTTCGGCCTTTGGCGGCGTGCGGTGGTGCGTCTGCGTCCAGTGGTGCGCACGAGCCGGACTCCCCGGGTTGCGGGGCGGTATCGTTCGGCCCCGTTCGGGTTGTGCCGGGGCAATTGGGCATTGACAAGCCTGCCGCTTTGCGCGTACTACGCCATCCTCTCCAAACCGAGCGCCCGGCGGTCCGCAGAACCCTGCGGCGCGTCGGTGGTGCGGCGAGACAGGGTGGGGTGCCCGAGTGGCTAAAGGGGACGGGCTGTAAACCCGTTGGCGTACGCCTACGTTGGTTCGAATCCAACCCCCACCACCAGCAGGACGTTTTTCCGGCGGCGCCGGGTGGAGCATGTGCATGACCTGGCGGGTGTAGCTCAATGGCAGAGCAGCAGCCTTCCAAGCTGAATACGAGGGTTCGATTCCCTTCACCCGCTCCAGTGCACCTTCGCGCCGGATAGCGGCGGGACACGCAACACTCAGGCAGGATGTGGAACACGCAGGCCGGCGATCGGCGTGAACACGGGGACCGTGGCGATGGCGAAGGCGAAGTTCGAGCGAAACAAGCCGCACTGCAACATCGGGACGATTGGGCATGTTGATCATGGCAAGACGACCCTGACGGCGGCGATCACGAAGGTTCTGGCGGAGGCTGGCGGAGCCGAGTTCACGGCGTATGACCAGATTGACCGGGCTCCTGAGGAGAAGGCTCGGGGGATCACGATTTCGACGGCGCATGTCGAGTACGAGACGGCTGCGCGTCACTATGCGCATGTGGACTGTCCTGGTCATGCGGACTACGTGAAGAACATGATCACGGGCGCGGCGCAGATGGACGGTGCGATCCTGGTTGTGTCGGCTGCCGACGGTCCGATGCCGCAGACGCGCGAGCACATTCTTCTGGCGCGTCAGGTGGGTGTTCCGGCGCTTGTCGTGTACATGAACAAGGTTGACCAGGTTGACGACGAGGAGCTTCTGGAGCTTGTGGAGCTTGAGATTCGCGAGCTTCTGTCGTCCTACGACTTTCCTGGCGACGACATTCCGGTGGTGAAGGGGTCGGCGCTTGCTGCGCTTGAGGGCGGTGACGAGGCGACGGGGCGCAGCAGCGTGCTTGAGCTGATGACGTCGGTTGACGAGTACATTCCGCAGCCGGACCGTCCGAAGGACCAGCCGTTCCTGATGCCGATCGAGGACGTGTTTTCGATATCGGGCCGCGGGACGGTGGTGACGGGCCGTGTTGAGACCGGTGTGATCAAGGTGAGCGATCCGGTCGAGATCGTGGGGATCCGTGAGACCTCGAAGTCGGTGTGCACGGGAGTGGAGATGTTCCGCAAGCTTCTGGACCAGGGCGAGGCGGGCGACAATGTAGGCCTGCTTCTTCGCGGTATCGGGCGCACGGACGTGGAACGGGGCCAGGTGATTGCTGCACCGGGCTCGATCCGTCCGCACACGCGGTTTTCGTGCGAGGCGTATGTCCTGACCAAGGACGAGGGTGGCCGGCACACGCCGTTCTTCTCGAACTACCGCCCGCAGTTCTACTTCCGGACCACGGACGTGACGGGGTCGGTGGTGCTTCCCGAGGGCACCGAGATGGTGATGCCGGGCGACAACGTGTCGATGGAGGTGCAGCTGATCGCGCCGATCGCGATGGACGAGGGGCTGCGGTTCGCCATTCGCGAGGGCGGACGCACCGTCGGCGCCGGCGTCGTCTCCAGGATCATCGAGTAGCCGGCCTGATGAAGGAGTGTAGCTCAATTGGTAGAGCACCGGTCTCCAAAACCGGGGGTTGCGGGTTCGAGCCCTGCCACTCCTGCCATTCCGGCATGACGTAGGGTGGGTGGCGAGATGGCGCGCACATCGCCGGCCCGGTTCGTCCGGCAGGTTCGTCAGGAGGTGTCCAGGGTCACCTGGTCCACCCGGAAGGACACCGCGACCGGAACCCTGATGGTCTTCATCATGGTGTTGATCGCGGCCGTCTTCTTCTTCCTGGTCGACCTGCTGCTGTCGTGGGGCGTGCAGTCCATCCTGGGGCTGGGAGGCTGAGGAACGTGGCCAGCCGCTGGTACGTCGTGCATGTCTATTCCGGGTTCGAGAAACGGGTGGCCCAGACCCTGAGCGAGCAGGCGCGTGCCCAGGAGATGGACGACCTGATCGAGGAAGTCCTGGTGCCGACCGAAGAGGTGATCGAGATGCGCCGCGGTGCGAGGCGCAGCACGGAGCGCAAGTTCTTCCCGGGCTATGTGCTCGTGAAGATGGAGATGACCCCGCAGAGCCAGCACCTGGTACAGAACCAGCCGAAGGTAACCGGCTTCCTCGGCAGCAGTGGACGACCCACGCCGCTGAGCGAGTCGGATGCCGCGCGCATCAAGCGCCAGGTTGCAGAGGGTGTCGAGCGGCCGCGGCCCCGGGTCACCTTCGAGATCGGCGAGCAGGTGCGGGTTGCCGACGGTCCGTTCTCGTCGTTCAACGGTTTCGTCGAGGACGTGGACGAGGAACGCGCCCGGCTCAAGGTGGCGGTGTCGATCTTCGGACGGTCGACACCGGTGGACCTTGAGTACGGTCAGGTCGAGAAGATGTGACGTGCCCGTGCGCGTTACGGAACATGCCGTGTGAGGTAACAGGAACATGGCCAAGAAGATCGCAGGCTACATCAAGTTGCAGATACCGGCCGGGCAGGCGAATCCGTCACCGCCGGTGGGTCCTGCACTCGGCCAGCGCGGACTGAACATCATGGAGTTCTGCAAGGCATTCAATGCCGCGACGCAGAACCTCGAGCAGGGTATGCCGATCCCCGTGGTGGTCACCGCCTATGGCGACCGGACCTTCTCGTTCATCACCAAGACGCCACCGGCGAGCTACCTGATCCGCAAGGCGGCGGGACTGGAGAAGGGCGCGTCGATTGCCGGGCGCGAGACGGTGGGCACGATCACCATGGCACAGGCGCGCGAGATCGCCGAGGTCAAGATGACCGATCTGAACGCGATCGACCTGGACGGTGGCGCGCAGATGATCGCCGGGTCGGCCCGGTCCATGGGCATCAAGGTCGAGGGTTAGGACAGATGGCGAAGCGAGGCAGGAAACTCAGGTCGAAGTACGAGGGCATCGACCGCGACACCACCTATCCTCTGGCGGACGCGCTGGGAATGGTGAGGGAACGGGCAACGGGCGGGACCTTCGACCAGACCATCGAGATCTCGATGAATCTCGGGGTGGACCCGCGTCACGCCGACCAGCTGGTCCGCGGCGTCGTCGCGTTGCCGCACGGGACCGGAAAGACGGTGCGGGTGGCGGTATTTGCCCGTGACGACAAGGCGGAGGAAGCAAGCGAGGCCGGGGCCGAGGTGGTCGGGGCCGAGGAGCTGATGCAGGAGATCCAGGACGGACGGCTCGACTTCGACCGGGTGATCGCGACGCCGGACATGATGGCGGTGGTCGGCCGGCTCGGCCGTATCCTCGGTCCCCGCGGGCTGATGCCGAACCCGAAGCTTGGCACTGTCACCCGCGACGTCGCCGACGCGGTGCGGGCCGCCAAGGCCGGCCAGGTCAATTTCCGGGTTGAGAAGGCCGGGATCGTGCATGGCGGCATCGGCAAGGCAAGCTTCAGCGCCGAGCAGCTACTCGACAACGCCACCGCGTTCGTTGACGCGATCAGGCGCGCCAAGCCTTCCGGCGCGAAGGGAACATACATCAGGCGCGTGGCGGTCAGTTCCACCCACGGGCCCGGCGTACGGGTCGAACCGTCCGCGCTACCGGAGGTCGAAACCGCATAGGGTGATGGAATTCGGCAGGCCGCACCGCGGGCTGCCGGAAGGGGCCGGCCGTGCCGGCTCCGACCTGTCCGAGACTACGGGTGCCGCAAGGCCTGAATGTCCGCGAGGGCAGCCCGTACAGACAGGGGAACAGGCGTATGCCGGCCGCCGGCCGGCCTCCCGTCTGACTCTCCGGGACAGGCGAACCAGTGCTGTCCGCAGCCCGCGGGCCGCACCAGTGCAGACCGGCCGGCGGGTCACCCGCCGGTCGCCGACGTGGAGATGATCAGTGAACCGAACCGAAAAGGTTGAACTGGTCGGGACGCTTCACCAGACCTTCCGGGATACCGCGGTCGTCGTGGTCACCAGGCAGGTCGGCATGACCGTTCCGGAGGTCCAGGAGCTCCGGGCAACCATGCGTGAGGCGGGAACCCGGTACAAGGTGACCAAGAACCGGCTCGCTCGCATCGCTCTGCAGGGCACGCAGTACGAGGGGCTCTCGTCCGTCTTCACCGGTCCGGTCGCGATCGCGACATCGCCGGACCCGGTGGCAACGGCGAAAGCCGCCGTGGAGTTCGCCAACAGGAACAACAAGTTCAGTATTGTTGCGGGCGCCATCGGGGACACCGTGCTGTCTGCGGAGGAAGTGAAGACGCTGTCCGAGCTTCCTTCGATCGACCAGCTGCGTGCCACGCTGATCGGACTGCTGCAGGCACCGCTCTCCAGGCTGGTGGGCGTGCTTCCGGCACCGGCGGAACAGCTGGCGCGCATCGTCGCCGCACCCGGAGCCAAGTTGGCCCGGGTGTTTGCGGCTCGCGGTCAGCAGGAGTGATGTCGTTCGTTGCCACCTTCGCGGTGCCCGCACCGGACTTACCAGACGAGGAGAAGTGAAAGATGGCTGACCTGGCCAAGATTGCTGACGATCTCTCGAGCCTGACCGTGCTCGAGGCCGCCGAACTCGCAAAGATGCTCGAGGACAAATGGGGCGTGTCGGCGGCGGCCGCCGCACCGGTGGCCGTGGCGGTTCAGGCCGATGCCGCCGCCGCTCCGGCAGTGGAGGAGAAGACCGAGTTCGACGTCGTGCTGGCGTCGTTCGGCGAGAAGAAGATCAACGTGATCAAGGAGGTGCGCGCGCTGACCAGCCTGGGCCTGAAGGAGGCGAAGGAACTGGTGGAAGGCGCACCGAAGGTGATCAAGGAGGCCGTCACCAAGGACGAGGCCGACGAGATCAAGCAGAAGCTCGAGGAGGCCGGTGCGACGGTGGAACTGAAGTAGTCCCGCGCGGTCCGGGCGCGATGCGCGCCCGGACCGATCCTTCCGTGTCCGCATGCCCGCAATCCAGTCACGGGGTTACACGATGGCGATGACAGCTGCAGCGTCCTTCAACCCGCGTACCCGCATCCGCAAGACTTTCGGCCGGCTGCGTGAAGCAACGCCGATGCCGAACCTGATCGAGGTCCAGAAGAGCTCCTACGACCAGTTCCTGCAGATGGATGTCGTGCCTGACCAGCGCGCGGACGATGTCGGATTGCAGGAGGTGTTCAGGTCGGTGTTCCCGATCACGGACTTCTCGGGAAGCTCGGAACTGCAGTTCGTGCGCTACGAACTGCAGGAGGCGCAGTACGACGTGGAGGAATGCCAGCGTCGCAGCATCACCTACGCCGCGCCGCTGCGGGTCACGCTGCGCCTGGTGCTGTACGATCTCGACGAGGACACCGGGACCCGCCAGCTGCGCGAGACGAAGGAACAGAGCGTCTACATGGGCGACATCCCGCTCATGACCCGCAACGGTACCTTCGTGATCAACGGCACGGAACGCGTCATCGTCTCGCAGATGCACCGCTCACCCGGCGTGTTCTTCGACCATGACAAGGGCAAGACCCACTCGTCGGGCAAGTTCCTGTTCGCGGCCCGGGTCATCCCGTACCGCGGATCCTGGCTCGACTTCGAGTTCGACGCCAAGGACATCGTCTACGTCCGGATCGACCGCCGCCGCAAGCTGCCGGCGACCACCCTGCTGCTGGGATTGCTGAACGAGCGGTCCGAGGCGTACCTGCGCGATTGCGCGCGCAGTGGAGAGGAACCCTCGCGCCTGCAGATCTCCGGCCTGTCGGAAGAGGAGATCCTGCGCACGTTCTACCGCACCGTGCACTATCGGCGCAGTGGTACGCGGGACGCGACGCCGGCCGGGACCGACCGCTGGCGCCGGCCCTACGACCCTGCGGCGGCGCGCCGCCAGCAGAAGCAGACGCTGCGCCACGACCTCGTCGACACCGCCACCGGCGAGGTCATGGTCGAGGCGGGCTCGATCATTACCCGGCGCCAGGTCAATCGCCTGACCTCCGAACACGACCTCGAGGTGCATGAGAGCGCCGAGGACATGATTGGCCAGTACGTCGCCGGTGACATCGTCGACGAGGCGACGGGGGTCGTGGTCGCCGATGCCGGGGCGGAGGTGAGCCAGAAGCTGCTCGATGACCTCGCAGGGAACAGGGTCGATGAGCTGGAGCTGCTGGACATCGACCACATCAACGTGGGTGCCTACATCCGCAATACCCTGGCCGTGGACCAGAACCGGACCCGGGAACAGGCGCTGGCCGACATCTACCGGGTCATGCGGCCGGGCGAGCCGCCGACCCTGGAAAGCGCGGAGGCGCTGTTCAAGGGACTGTTCTTCGACGGCGACCGGTACGATCTGTCGGCCGTCGGCCGGGTGAAGATGAACGCCAGGCTCGGTCGCGAGACGCCGGACACGATGCGGACGCTGGAAAAGGACGACATCATCGGCATCCTGAAGGTGTTGATGGACCTGAAGGACGGCCGGGGCGAGATCGACGACATCGACCACCTTGGCAACCGACGGGTCCGTTCGGTCGGCGAACTGATGGAGAACCAGTACCGCATCGGCCTGCTGCGCATGGAGCGGGCGATCCGCGAGCGGATGAGCTCGGTCGAGGTCTCCACGGTGATGCCGCAGGATCTCATCAACGCCAAGCCGGCGGCCGCGGCGGTGCGCGAGTTCTTCGGTTCCTCGCAGCTGTCTCAGTTCATGGACCAGACCAACCCGCTGTCCGAGATCACCCACAAGCGCCGGCTCTCGGCGCTGGGACCGGGCGGGCTGACCCGTGAGCGCGCCGGATTCGAGGTCAGGGACGTGCACCCGACCCACTACGGCCGCATCTGCCCCGTGGAGACGCCCGAGGGACCCAATATCGGACTGATCAACTCGCTGGCCACCTACGCGCGCATCAACAAGTACGGGTTCATCGAGACACCATACCGCTCGGTGTCGAACGGTGTGGTGACCGACAAGGTGCAGTACCTGTCGGCCACCGACGAGGTGCGCTACACCATCGCCGAGGCCAACGCCGAGCTCGACGAGGACGGGCGTTTCGTCGAGGACCTGGTTCCTGCGCGCCGTCGCGGTGACATCGGGCTGGTCAGGCGCGAGGACATCGATCTCATTGACGTCTCGCCGAAGCAGCTGGTCTCGGTCGCGGCCGCCCTCATCCCCTTCCTCGAGAACGACGATGCCAACCGTGCGCTGATGGGATCGAACATGCAGCGCCAGGCCGTGCCCCTGGTCCGCGCCGAGGCGCCCTATGTCGGGACCGGCATGGAGGGGACCGTTGCCCGCGACTCCGGTGTCGCGATCGTCGCGCGCCGGTCCGGCACCGTGGTGCGGGTCGATGCCCAGCGCATCGTGGTCCAGGCGACCGATGACCGCGATACCGCGCATTCCAACGTCGACATCTACCGGATGCTCAAGTTCCAGCGCTCGAACCAGAATACCTGCGTCAACCAGCGGCCCCTGGTCTCGGTCGGCGAACAGGTCTCGGCCGGCGACATCATTGCCGACGGACCGTCCACCGACCACGGGGAACTGGCGCTCGGGCGCAATGTGCTGGTCGCCTTCATGCCGTGGCAGGGGTACAACTTCGAGGATTCGATCCTGATCTCGGAACGCATCGTGCGCGACGACGTGTTTACCTCGATCCACATCGAGGAGTTCGAGGTCGTGGCCCGGGACACCAAGCTGGGCCAGGAGGAGATCACGCACGACATCCCGAACGTGAGCCAGGAGCAGCTCAAGGATCTCGAGGGAAGCGGCATCATCGCCGTCGGTGTCGAGGTCAATCCGGGCGATATCCTTGTGGGCAAGGTGACACCGAAGGGCGAATCACCGATGACGCCGGAGGAGAAGCTGCTCCGGGCCATCTTCGGCGAGAAGGCATCCGACATCCGCGACACCTCGCTCAGGGTTCCGCCCGGGGTTTCCGGGACGGTGGTCGAGGTCAGGGTGTTCTCGCGCCGCGGTATCGACCTCGACGACCGGGCGAACCTGCTGGTCGAGGCCGAGATCCAGCAGCTGAGCAAGGATTACCAGGACGAGCGCATGATCCTGCAGCAGGGCTACCGCGCGCGGGTGCGCGGGATCCTGCTGGGCTGCGAGGCGGTCTCCGGCCCGGAGGGTTTCGAGGGGCCGGGCCCGGTGACCGACCGGATGCTGCAGGCCTGCGCCCCGGGACACTGGGACCGGATCGTGGTCGCCGACGAACAGGTCATGACCTACCTCGAGGAGGTCAAGGATCAGCACGCCGCACTGCTCGAACAGCTCGAGGCGCGCTACGAGGACAAGAAGGAGAAGGCGACCCGCGGCGATGACCTGGCGCCCGGCGTGATGAAGATGGTCAAGGTGTTCGTGGCGGTCAAGCGCAAGCTGCAGCCGGGCGACAAGATGGCCGGACGCCATGGCAACAAGGGGGTCATCTCCAAGATCGCGCCGATCGAGGACATGCCCTATCTCGAGGACGGAACCCCGGTCGACGTGGTTCTGAACCCGCTGGGCGTACCGTCGCGCATGAATGTCGGCCAGATCCTCGAGACCCACCTCGGCTGGGCCTCGCACGGCCTCGGCCGCCAGATCTCGCACATGCTCGAGAGTGTCGGCGCCGACGCCACGCCGCTGCGGGAGACCCTGCGCTCGATATATGGCGAGGAGCAGTACGACAGCAGGATCGCGTCACTCGATGACGAGCAGGTCAAGACGGTCTCGCTTTCACTGGCCGACGGCGTGCCGATGGACACGCCGGTGTTCGACGGTGCGCGCCAGCAGGATGTCGAGGAGATGCTGGAGCGCGCCGGTCTCGACACCTCCGGTCAGGTCACGCTGGTTGACGGCAGGACCGGCGAGCCGTTCGAGCGCAAGGTCACGGTCGGCTACATCTACATGCTCAAGCTGCACCACCTGGTCGATGACAAGATCCATGCCCGTTCGATTGGCCCATACAGCCTGGTCACCCAGCAGCCGCTCGGTGGCAAGGCCCAGTTCGGCGGCCAGAGGTTCGGCGAAATGGAGGTCTGGGCGCTGGAGGCGTACGGCGCCGCCTACACGCTGCAGGAGATGCTGACCGTCAAGTCCGACGACGTGTCGGGACGGACCAAGGTCTACGAGGCGATCGTGCGCGGCGACGACAATTTCGACGCCGGCATCCCGGAGTCGTTCAACGTCCTTGTCAAGGAACTGAAGTCGCTCGGACTGAATGTCGACCTTGACCAGCAGCAGTACTGATACGCACCCCGGACGAACGGAGGAGACGCGACATGCACGGTGACATGACCCGGATATTCGGTAGTCAGCCGACCGCGGCCGAAATGTTCGACCAGATCAGGATCTCGATCGCCAGCCCGGACCGCATCCGGTCATGGTCGCACGGCGAGATCAAGAAACCGGAAACCATCAACTACCGGACCTTCAAGCCGGAACGCGACGGGCTGTTCTGCGCCCGGATCTTCGGTCCCGAGAAGGACTACGAGTGCCTGTGCGGCAAGTACAAGCGCATGAAGTACCGCGGGATTACCTGCGAGAAATGCGGCGTCGAGGTCACGTTGCGCAAGGTCAGGCGCGAGCGGATGGGGCACATCGAGCTCGCCGCTCCGGTTGCCCATATCTGGTTCCTGAAGTCGTTGCCGAGCCGGATCGGCCTGCTGCTCGACATGCAAGCCAAGAACCTGGAGCGTATCCTCTACTTCGAGAGCTTCGTGGTGCTCGACGAGGGCATCACCGACCTGAAGCGCGGCCAGCTGATGTCGGAGGAGGAGTACCAGTCCCTGCAGGACGAACACGGCGAGGACGCGTTCCGCGCATCGATCGGCGCCGAGGCCCTGAAGGAGATGCTGCAGGACCTCGAACTCGACCGGGAGCGCGAACTGCTGCGCACCGGGCTCGCCGAGACCGGGTCGGAGGCGAAGCGCAAGCAGCTGGTCAAGCGCCTCAAGCTGGTCGAGGCCTTCATCGACTCGGGGTGCCGCCCGGAGTGGATGGTGCTCGACGTGGTTCCGGTCATCCCGCCGGCGCTGCGCCCGCTGGTGCCGCTTGACGGCGGCCGGTTCGCCACCTCCGACCTGAACGACCTGTACAGGCGGGTGATCAACCGGAACAACCGTCTCAAGCGGCTGCAGGAGCTCAGGGCGCCGGACATCATCGTGCGCAACGAGAAGCGGATGCTGCAGGAGGCGGTCGACGCACTGTTCGACAACGGCCGGCGCGGCCGCGTCATCCAGGGCGTCAACAAGCGGGCGCTGAAGTCGCTGTCGGACATGCTGAAGGGCAAGCAGGGCCGGTTTCGCCAGAACCTGCTCGGCAAGCGTGTCGACTACTCGGGCCGGTCGGTCATCGTCGTTGGTCCGGAGCTGAAGCTGCACCAGTGCGGACTGCCGAAGAAGATGGCGCTCGAGCTGTTCAAGCCGTTCATCTATTCCAAGCTCGAGCTGCGCGGCCTCGCCACCAACATCAAGACCGCGAAGAAGATGGTCGAGAAGGAGCGTCCCGAGGTCTGGGACATCCTCGAGGAGGTGATCCGGGAACACCCGGTACTGCTCAACCGGGCGCCGACCCTGCATCGTCTCGGCATCCAGGCCTTCGAGCCGGTGCTGATCGAGGGCAAGGCGATCCAGCTGCATCCACTGGTCTGCACGGCGTTCAACGCCGACTTCGACGGCGACCAGATGGCAGTACACGTGCCGCTCTCGCTCGAGGCCCAGCTCGAGGCCCGGGTCCTGATGATGTCGACCAACAACATCCTCAGCCCGGCCAACGGCAAGCCGATCATCGTCCCGTCGCAGGACATCATTCTCGGCCTGTACCACCTGACGCTCAGGCGCGAGGGGATGAAGGGCGAGGGCATGACCTTTGGCGACATGGCCGAGGTCGACCATGCGCTGAGCACCGGCGAGGTGCACCTGCACGCGCCGGTACAGGCGCGGATCGAGACCTATGACAGCGAGGGCAACCGGGTCACGTGCCGGGTCGACTCGACCCCTGGCCGGCTCAAGCTGGCGCAGTTCCTGCCCGACAGTCCCAGGCTCGGCTTCGACCTGGTCAACCGGCTGATGGTCAAGAAGGAGGTGTCCAACGTCATCGACACCGTCTACCGGCACTGCGGCCAGAAGGAGACGGTGATCTTTGCCGACCGGGTCATGGCGCTGGGCTTTGGCCAGGCCTGCACCGCGGGAATCTCCTTCGGCAAGGATGACCTGATCGTGCCGGAGACCAAGGGCGTGACGGTCGACGAGGCCAACGCCAACGTGAAGGAATTCGAGCAGCAGTACCTCGACGGACTGATCACCCAGGGCGAGAAGTACAACAAGGTCGTCGACGTCTGGTCGCGGTGCACCGATCAGGTTGCCGACCGGATGATGGAGGAAATGTCGACCACGGTGGGGACGGAGGACGTCAACGCGGTGTGGATGATGGCGCATTCCGGCGCCCGCGGGTCACCCGCGCAGATCAAGCAGCTCGCGGGCATGCGCGGGCTGATGGCCAAGCCGTCGGGAGAGATCATCGAGACCCCGATCATCTCGAACTTCAAGGAGGGGCTGTCGGTCCTCGAGTACTTCAATTCCACCCACGGGGCCCGCAAGGGCCTGGCCGATACCGCGCTCAAGACCGCGAACTCCGGGTACCTCACCCGGCGCCTGGTCGACGTGGCCCAGGACTGCATCATCACCGAGGAGGATTGCGGGACCGACGAGGGCCTGACCGTCGAGGCGGTGATCGAGGGTGCGGAGATCATCGAGGAACTCTCCGAGCGGATCCTCGGGCGCACCGCTGCGCGCGATGTCCGCCATCCGCTCACCGACAAGGTGCTGTTCGATGCCGGCGAGATCATCGACGAGGCAGCGGTGGACGTGCTCGACCAGGCGGGCATCAGCTCGCTGCTGATCCGCTCGGTGCTTACCTGCAAGACCAAGGTCGGCGTGTGCGCCAGCTGCTATGGCCGTGACCTTGCCCGCGGTACCAGGGTCAATATCGGGGAGGCGGTCGGAGTGATTGCCGCCCAGTCGATCGGCGAACCCGGAACCCAGCTGACAATGCGGACCTTCCATATCGGCGGGGCCGCGCAGCGCGGTGCGGAGCAGTCGAGTCTCGAGGCCTCCTGCGATGCCACGGTCGAGGTGGTGAACCGGAACCTGGTTCTCAACTCCGAGGGCGTCCACGTGGTCATGGGCCGCAATACCGAACTGCTGCTGCGCGACGAGCACGGCCGCGAGCGGGCCCGTCACCGCATCCCCTACGGTGCGCGGCTTCTGTTCGAAGTCGACCCCGCGGTCGCCCGCGGCGAGGCGGGAGAAGAAGAACTGCCGAGGATCAGCCAGGGCGACCGCCTTGCCGAATGGGATCCCTTCACTATCCCGATCATCACCGAGCGTGAGGGCACCGCGAACTACGTCGACCTGGTCGAGAACGTGTCGATGCAGGAACGTGTCGACGAGGAGACGGGGATCGCGTTCCGCGAGGTGTCCGACTGGAAGCAGCAGGCGCGGGCCGCCGACCTTCGCCCGAGGATCACGCTGCGCGACGATGCCGGCGAAGTGGTCACGCTCGCCAACGGTCTCGAGGCCCGGTATTTCCTTTCGGTCGGCGCGGTACTCTCGGTCGGCAACGGCGCGAGGGTGCAGGCCGGTGATGTGCTGGCGCGGATTCCGCGAGAGTCGTCGAAGACGCGCGATATCACCGGCGGACTGCCGCGGGTCGCCGAGCTGTTCGAGGCCCGCAAGCCCAAGGACTCTGCGGTGATCAGCCAGAGCGAGGGCTGGGTCGAGTTCGGCCGCGACTACAAGACCAAGCGCCAGATCATCGTCACCTCGCGCCGCGACGACGGCGAGGCGGAGACCAGGACCGACTACCTGGTTCCCAAGGGCAAGCACCTGGCAGTGCAGGAGGGGGACTACGTGCGGATCGGGGATCAGCTGCTCGACGGCAACCCGGTTCCCCACGACATCCTGAACATTCTCGGTGTCGAGGAACTCGCGCGCTACCTGATCAACGAGATTCAGGAAGTCTACCGGCTGCAGGGCGTGAAGATCAACGACAAGCACATCGAGGTGATCGTCCGCCAGATGCTGCAGAAGGTGGAAATCATCGACGGTGGCGAAACCACCCTGCTGGTCGGCGAGGTCGTGGACCGGGATGCCTTCGACACCGCCAACCGCCATGCGGTCGAGGCGGACCAGCGCCCTGCCGAGGCCAAGCCGGTGCTGCAGGGCATCACCAAGGCCTCGCTGCAGACCGAGTCCTTCGTCTCGGCGGCATCCTTCCAGGAGACCACTCGGGTGCTCACCGAGGCGGCGGTGTCCGGCCGGATCGACAGGTTGAACGGGTTGAAGGAAAACGTGATTGTCGGCCGGCTGATCCCGGCCGGAACCGGAAGTGTCATGAACCGGTTGCGCCGGCTTGCGGCCGACCGCGACCGCGACCGCCTCGCGGCCGTCGCCCCGACGCTTGTCGAGCCGGTCGAGATGGAGGAGGCACCGGAGTTCGAGCCGGCGGAATGACGGGCCGGTCCGGCGTCGGAACCGGTGCCCGGAAACGGGCGCACACTTGCGGGTTGACCGCCGTCGGGCAACTCCATAGTATCCGCCGACTTCGACAGGAGCCGGCGGTACTTTCGACGGAGCCGATCAGGGCTCCCGGCGCGGTAGACGCGGTGCCAGAGACAGAGTAGCGGCATTGTCCCTCGGTCGGGGACGCCGAAGCAAGATACCCGGGCCGGGCCCGAGAAGGCGGGCAAGGCGGTGGGTCTTGCGTGTTCATGCGGACGAGAGGGATTGTCCCGATGCCAACGATCAATCAGCTCATCCGGCATGGCCGGAAGAAGACGTTTGCACGCAACAAGGTCCCGGCTCTGGAGGCGTGCCCGCAGAAGCGCGGGGTCTGTACCCGCGTCTACACCACCACGCCCAAGAAGCCGAATTCCGCCCTGCGCAAGGTTGCGAGGGTCCGGCTGACCAACGGCTTCGAGGTGACGAGCTACATCCCGGGCGAGGGGCACAACCTGCAGGAACATTCGGTGGTGATGATCCGCGGCGGCCGGGTCAAGGACCTCCCCGGAGTGCGCTATCACATCATTCGCGGCACCCTCGATACACAGGGGGTGCGCGACCGTCGGCAGCGCCGGTCCAAGTACGGCGCCAAGCGGCCGAAATAGCGATCTGGAGAGCGCAGATGTCGAGACGCCACAGGGCCGAGCGCCGGGAAGTTCAGCCCGATGCCAAGTTTCGCGACGAAGTGGTGAGCAAGTTCATGAGCTGCCTGATGCACGCGGGAAAGCGCTCGATGGCCGAGCGTATCGTCTACGGGGCCTTCGACCGGGTCGAGGCCCGGACCGGGCAGCTTCCGGTGGCGGTGTTCCATGACGCGCTCAACAACGTGCGTCCGCTGGTCGAGGTGCGCTCGCGCCGCGTCGGTGGAGCCACCTACCAGGTTCCGGTCGAGGTCAGGCCGGAACGCGCTCAGGCGCTGGCGATCCGATGGACCATAGACTCCGCGCGCAAGCGTTCGGAGAACACCATGATCGACCGGCTGTCGGGTGAACTGCTCGATGCTGCCAACAATCGCGGTGCCGCGGTCAAGAAACGCGAGGACACCCACCGGATGGCCGAGGCCAACAAGGCCTTTTCCCATTACCGCTGGTAACCGGGGGAGCAGGAGTTCAGTCATGGGCAGGGACGTCACCCTCGAGCGGTACCGCAACATCGGCATCATGGCGCACATCGACGCCGGCAAGACCACCACGACCGAGCGGATTCTCTACTACACCGGCCGCTCCTACAAGATCGGCGAGGTCCACGACGGCAATGCCACCATGGACTGGATGGAGCAGGAACAGGAACGCGGCATAACCATTACCTCGGCCGCGACCACCTGCAGCTGGAACGACTACCGCATCAACATCATCGACACGCCGGGCCACGTCGACTTCACGATCGAGGTCGAGCGGGCGCTGCGGATCCTCGACGGCGCCGTGGCCGTGTTCGACTCGGTGGCCGGTGTCGAGCCGCAGTCGGAGACCGTGTGGCGCCAGGCAGACAAGTACCGGGTACCGCGCATCTGTTTCGTGAACAAGATGGACCGGACCGGCGCCGACTACTTTCGCTGCATCGACATGTTCGGCGAGCGACTCGGCGCGATGCCGCTTGTCACCCAGCTGCCCATCGGATCGGAAACGGAGTTCGTGGGCGTCGTTGACCTCGTTGCCATGAAGGCGATCCGCTGGCACGACGAATCCCTCGGCGCCAGGTTCGAAATCGGGGAAATTCCGGTCGAACTGCTCGACCAGGCCGAGACCTACCGCTCGCGCCTCGTCGAAGCGGCCGTGGAGCAGAACGAGGAGGCGCTCGAGGCGTATCTCGAGGGCGACGAGCCTGGCGAGGAGGTGCTGCACGCGTGCATTCGCGCCGGCACGATCGGCGGTGCCTTCGTGCCGGTTCTGTGCGGGTCGGCCTTCAAGAACAAGGGGGTGCAGCCGCTGCTCGACGCGGTCGCCCGCTACCTGCCTTCGCCGCTCGATGTCAAGGACGTGACCGGCACCGTTCCCGCCGGCGACGACGAGGTCGCCCGCCGCGCCGAGGACGAGGCACCCTTCGCCGGACTGGCCTTCAAGATCATGAACGATGCCTATGTCGGCTCGCTCACTTTCGTGCGGATCTATTCCGGCACGATCGAGACCGGCCAGTCGGTCATGAACACGGTCAAGGGGCGTCGCGAACGGGTGGGACGCATGCTGCTGATGCATGCCAACAGCCGCGAGGACATCAAGCAGGCACGGGCCGGCGACATCGTGGCCCTGGCCGGGCTCAAGAACACGACCACCGGCGACACCCTGTCCGACTCCGCACGGCAGGTGGTGCTGGAGCGCATGGAGTTTCCGAACCCGGTCATCGAGGTCGCGGTCGAGCCCAGGACCAAGGGTGACCAGGAGAAGATGGGCACGGCGCTGTCCAGGCTGGCGGCAGAGGACCCGTCGTTCAGGGTCGCGACCGACGCCGAGAGCGGTCAGACGATCATCAAGGGCATGGGGGAACTGCACCTCGACATCATCGTCGATCGCATGCGGCGCGAGTTCAAGGTCGATGCCAATGTCGGCGCGCCCCAGGTCGCCTACCGCGAGACCATCGTGCGAACCGCCGAGGTCGATTACACCCACAAGAAGCAGACAGGCGGTTCCGGTCAGTATGCACGGGTCAAGATCGTGTTCGAGCCCGGCGAGCCGGGCTCGGGTTTCGAGTTCGAGAACCGGGTGGTCGGCGGCTCGGTTCCCCGCGAGTACGTTCCGGGAGTGGAAAAGGGACTGGCCGACGCCCGCGAGAGCGGAATTGTCGCCGGATTTCCGGTGATCGATTTCCGCGCCGTGCTGGTCGACGGCGCCAGCCACGATGTCGACTCGAGCGTGATGGCGTTCGAGATCGCGGCCAGGGCCGCCTTCCGGGACGGGATCGCCCGCGCCCGTCCGAAGCTGCTCGAGCCGGTCATGCGGGTCGAGGTGGTCACTCCCGAGGACTACATGGGCGACATCATCGGTGACCTGAACAGCCGGCGGGGCCAGATCTCCGAGATGGACCAGCGCGGTAACGCGCGGGTGATCACCGCCAGGGTGCCGCTCGCCAACATGTTCGGATACGTCAACACGTTGCGCTCGATGAGCCAGGGCCGTGCGCAGTACACCATGCACTTCGATCATTACGAGCAGGTGCCCCGGGCGGTGGCCGACGAGGTGACGGCAAAGATGGCGTAACGGCGTGTCCCGCGGGCACGTCATGATGTGAGTACAGAGAGGCAAGGCGATGGCGAAGGCGAAGTTCGAGCGAAACAAGCCGCACTGCAACATCGGGACGATTGGGCATGTTGATCATGGCAAGACGACCCTGACGGCGGCGATCACGAAGGTTCTGGCGGAGGCTGGCGGAGCCGAGTTCACGGCGTATGACCAGATTGACCGGGCTCCTGAGGAGAAGGCTCGGGGGATCACGATTTCGACGGCGCATGTCGAGTACGAGACGGCTGCGCGTCACTATGCGCATGTGGACTGTCCTGGTCATGCGGACTACGTGAAGAACATGATCACGGGCGCGGCGCAGATGGACGGTGCGATCCTGGTTGTGTCGGCTGCCGACGGTCCGATGCCGCAGACGCGCGAGCACATTCTTCTGGCGCGTCAGGTGGGTGTTCCGGCGCTTGTCGTGTACATGAACAAGGTTGACCAGGTTGACGACGAGGAGCTTCTGGAGCTTGTGGAGCTTGAGATTCGCGAGCTTCTGTCGTCCTACGACTTTCCTGGCGACGACATTCCGGTGGTGAAGGGGTCGGCGCTTGCTGCGCTTGAGGGCGGTGACGAGGCGACGGGGCGCAGCAGCGTGCTTGAGCTGATGACGTCGGTTGACGAGTACATTCCGCAGCCGGACCGTCCGAAGGACCAGCCGTTCCTGATGCCGATCGAGGACGTGTTTTCGATATCGGGCCGCGGGACGGTGGTGACGGGCCGTGTTGAGACCGGTGTGATCAAGGTGAGCGATCCGGTCGAGATCGTGGGGATCCGTGAGACCTCGAAGTCGGTGTGCACGGGAGTGGAGATGTTCCGCAAGCTTCTGGACCAGGGCGAGGCGGGCGACAATGTAGGCCTGCTTCTTCGCGGTATCGGGCGCACGGACGTGGAACGGGGCCAGGTGATTGCTGCACCGGGCTCGATCCGTCCGCACACGCGGTTTTCGTGCGAGGCGTATGTCCTGACCAAGGACGAGGGTGGCCGGCACACGCCGTTCTTCTCGAACTACCGCCCGCAGTTCTACTTCCGGACCACGGACGTGACGGGGTCGGTGGTGCTTCCCGAGGGCACCGAGATGGTGATGCCGGGCGACAACGTGTCGATGGAGGTGCAGCTGATCGCGCCGATCGCGATGGACGAGGGGCTGCGGTTCGCCATTCGCGAGGGCGGACGCACCGTCGGCGCCGGCGTCGTCTCCAGGATCATCGAGTAGCAGTCAGGACCGGGCCCCGTCAGAAATGGCGGGGCCCGGACGGTTTCAGGCGGAGCGGGTAGCGAGAGATGGACAGCCAGAATATCAGAATTCGCCTGAAGGCGTTTGACCACCGGGTTCTTGACCAGTCGACCGGCGAGATCGTGAACACCGCCAAGCGCACCGGCGCCCGGGTGAGGGGACCGATCCCGCTGCCGAACCGCATCGAGAAGTTCACGGTGCTGCGATCGCCGCACATCGACAAGAAGAGCCGGGAACAGTTCGAGATCCGGACCCACAAGCGGCTGCTCGACATCGTCGATCCCACCCCCCAGACCGTCGACGCGCTGATGAAGCTCGACCTGGCGGCCGGGGTCGACGTCGAGATCAAGCTCTGAGCCGGGAGACGGTGCCATGCGCTGCGGTCTGATTGCCCGCAAGATGGGGATGACCCGGGTGTTCACCGAGGAGGGTGAGCACGTGCCGGTCACCGTTCTGCTGCTCGACGGCTGCCAGGTGGTGGCACAGCGTACCAAGGAGCGGGACGGCTATACCGCCCTGCAGCTCGGCAGCGGCGCCGCGAAGGTGAAGCGGGTGACCAGGCCGATGCGCGGACATTTCGCCCGCGCCGAGGTCGAGCCGAAACGCAAGCTGGCGGAATTCCGGGTCTCGCCCGATGCGCTGATCGAGGTCGGAGCCGAACTCCTGGCCGATCACTTCGTTGCCGGCCAGAAGATTGACGTGGTCGGCACCTCGATCGGCAAGGGGTTTGCCGGCGCGATGAAGCGGCACAACTTCGCCGGACTGCGTGCCTCGCACGGTGTCTCGGTCTCGCACCGCTCCCACGGCTCTACCGGCCACAGCCAGGAGCCGGGCAAGGTCTTCAAGGGCAAGAAGATGGCCGGGCACATGGGCGATGCCCGGGTGACCACCCAGAACCTGCAGGTGGTCTCCACCGACCCGGACCGTGGCGTGATCCTGGTGCGCGGCGCGGTTCCCGGCGCCCGCGGCGGATGGGTGCTGGTGCGCGACGCCGTAAAGGCGCCGCGCCCGGAGGACGTTCCGTGGCCCGGATCGTCGCGCCGGCCGGCGCATGCGGCTCCGGCCGACGAGCAGCCGGAGGACTGAGGTCATGAAGCAACCGCTCAGGACGCTGGAGGCGGGTGCCGAAGGCGAGGAAGTCGGCGAGATCGAACTCGACGATACCGTCTTCGGTATCGAGCCGCGCCGCGACATCCTCGCCAGGGTGGTGAACTGGCAGCTGGCGCGGCGGCGTGCCGGCACCCACAGCACCCGGCGGGTCAGCGACATCCGCGGCACCACCGCCAAGCCGTGGCGCCAGAAGGGTACCGGTCGGGCCCGGCAGGGCTCGCTGCGCTCGGCGCAGTTCCGCGGCGGCGCCGCGGCCCATGGTCCGGTCCCGCGCAGTCACGCCCATGCCCTGCCGAAAAAGGTCCGCCGTCTCGGATTGCGCTGTGCGCTGTCCGACAAGCTGCGCGACGGCAAGCTGGTGGTGGTCGACGCCGCGACCTCGAGCGGCCGGACCCGGGAACTCGTCGACCGGCTTGCATCCTGGGGCTGGACCTCGGTGCTGTTCATCGCCGGGCCCGAACCGGATCAGGGACTGTGCCGGGCGGCACGCAACATCCCCAGGGTCGACGTCCTGCCGCAGCAGGGTGCCAACGTCTACGACATCCTGCGCCGCGACGTGCTGGTCCTGACCGCCGACGCCGTCGAGCACCTGGAGGCCCGACTCAAATGAGCATGCGTCCGTACAACGCCCGCGAGGTCCGTATGAACCCGGAACGGGTCTACGAGATCATCCGGCGACCGCTGGTGACCGAGAAGTCGACATCGGGCTCCGAACACGGCCAGGTCACCTTCGTCGTCGACCTGCTCGCGACCAAGCCCGAGATCAAGGTGGCGGTCGAGCAGTTGTTCGGCCGCAAGGTCAAGGCGGTCAACACGCTGCGCCAGAAGGGCAAGGTCAAGCGGTTCCGGGGCCGCCCGGGCCGCCGACCCGATTTCAAGAAGGCAATCGTTACCTTCGAGGACGGCGCCGGCGAGGGCGTCGACATTCTTGGCGGGATCTGACCGATGGCTCTCAAGCACTACAACCCGACCACGCCCTCGCAACGCCAGCTGGTCACCGTCGACCGCTCGGGACTGTGGAAGGGCAAGCCGGTCAAGAAGCTCACCCGGGGGCTCACCTCGAGCGGCGGGCGCAACAACACCGGCCGCATCACCATGTGGCACCGCGGCGGAGGTCACAAGCGCCGCTACCGCATCGTCGATTTCAAGCGGCGGAAGTTCGACGTGGCGGCCTCGGTCGAACGTCTCGAATACGATCCCAACCGGACCGCCTTCATCGCGCTCATCACCTACGACGACGGCGAACAGTCCTACATCCTCGCCCCGCAACGCCTTGCCCCCGGAGACCGGGTGATCTCGGGTGAACGGGCCGACATCAGGCCGGGCAACGCCATGCCGCTGCGCAACATCCCGGTTGGCACCATCATCCACAACGTCGAGCTGAAGGCCGGCAAGGGCGGTCAGATGGCGCGCGCGGCCGGAACCTACGTGCAGCTGGTCGGCCGCGATGCCGGTTACGCGCTGCTGCGGCTGACGTCCGGCGAGGTCAGGATGGTGCGGGCCGAATGCATGGCGACGATCGGCGCCGTTTCCAACCCGGACCAGCAGAACATCAAGCTCGGAAAGGCCGGCCGCAAGCGCTGGCTCGGGCGCCGGCCGGTGGTTCGCGGCGTGGTGATGAATCCGGTCGACCACCCGCATGGCGGTGGCGAGGGACGCACCTCTGGCGGCCGGCACCCGGTGACGCCCTGGGGTGTTCCCACAAAGGGCAAGCGCACGCGCAACAACAAGAAGACCGACCGGCTGATCGTGCGCCGGCGCCGGAAATAGGGAGAGAGCCAGTGGCACGATCTGTGTGGAAAGGGCCCTATGTCGACGGCTACCTGCTGAAGAAGGCCGATGCGGCTGTGGAATCCGGGCGCAACACGGTGATCCGCACCTGGTCGCGACGCTCGACCATCATGCCGCAGTTCGTTGGCCTGACATTCGGTGTCCACAACGGGCACAGGTTCGTGCCGGTCCTCGTGACGGAGCACATGGTTGGACACAAGTTCGGCGAGTTCGCCCCGACCCGGACCTTCTACGGCCACGCGGCCGACAAGAGGGCACGGCGCTAGCAGGAAGGAAGAACGGGGATGGGAAAACTGTCAGCTGACCGCAGGCTCGACGAGACCGAGGCCATGGCGGTGCTGCGAAACATCCGGGTGAGCCCGCAGAAGCTGAACCTTGTTGCGGAGATGATCCGCGGCAAGTCGGCCGAACAGGCGATCACCGCCCTGAATTTCTCGCGTCGGCGCATCGCCGGAACGGTGCTGAAGGTGGTGAACTCCGCCGTCGCCAACGCCGAGAACAACCACGAACTCGATGTCGACCGGCTGTACGTCAAGGAGGCAACCGTCGGCAAGGGACTGGTGTTGCGCCGCTTCATGCCGCGCGCCCGCGGTCGTGCCGGCCGGATCCGCAAACCATTTTCGCACCTTACCATCGTGGTGGGAGAGCGCGAGGAGACTGACTGATGGGCCAGAAGGTCAATCCGATCGGACTGCGCCTCGGCATCAACCGGACCTGGGATTCCAGGTGGTACGCATCGCGCGGCTACGCCGATCTGCTGCACCAGGATCTGCGCCTTCGCAGCTACCTGCGCGAGCGCCTGTCCCAGGCCAGGGTGAGCCGGATCGTGATCGAACGCCCCGCCAAGCGGGCGCGGGTGACGATCTATACCGCCCGCCCCGGGGTGGTCATCGGCAAGAAGGGCCAGGACATCGAGCGGCTGCGCCGTGACCTTGCGGCCAGCACCGGAACCGATGTGAATCTCAACATTGTCGAGATCCGCAAGCCGGAGATCGACGCCGAGCTGGTTGCCGAGAACATCGCCCAGCAACTGCAGCGCCGGGTGGCGTTCCGCCGTGCGATGAAACGCGCGGTGCAGTCCGCCATCCGCCTCGGTGCCGAGGGCATCCGGATCAACTGTGGTGGCAGGCTTGGCGGTGCGGAGATCGCTCGCATGGAATGGTACCGGGAAGGCCGGGTACCGCTGCACACGCTGCGTGCGGACATCGACTACGGCGAGGCGACGGCGCGGACGACCTACGGGACCTGCGGCGTCAAGGTCTGGGTGTTCAAGGGCGAGATCATGGCGCATGACCCGATGGCCCAGGACAAGCGGATGGCGGAACAGCAGCCCGGATCGACACGCTGACCGCGACAGTACACGGAACAGGAAACCATGCTCAGTCCCAAACGCACCAAGTTCCGCAAGGCCCACAAGGGGCGGATCCACGGCAATGCCAAGGGCGGGACCCGCCTGAATTTCGGGGCCTACGGTCTCAAGGCAACGACCCCGGCCCGGGTCACCGCACGGCAGATCGAGGCGGCGCGGCGCGCCATTACCCGTCACATCCGCCGTGCCGGCCGGGTGTGGATCAGGATCTTCCCCGACGTGCCGGTCTCGAGCAAGCCGGCCGAGGTCCGCATGGGAAAGGGCAAGGGATCACCGGAGTTCTGGGTGTGCCGGGTCAAGCCGGGCCGCATCATGTTCGAACTCGACGGGGTTCCGCGTCCGCTCGCGCAGGAGGCGTTCACGCTGGCGGCGGCCAAGCTTCCGGTGCAGACGCGGTTCATCGCGCGTCTCGGCGACAACGCGTAGGCGGGGGGCAGGGCGATGGCCGGCAAGCGTGCAACGGAGTTGCGGACCAGGAGCGTCGACGAACTGACGCAGCACCTGCTGGATCTGCGCAAGGAGAGCTTCAATCTCCGTTTCCAGCAGGCCGGGGGCCAGCTCGACAACACGACGCGGATGCGTGACGTCCGCAGGGATATTGCCAGAACCAAGTTCATTCTGGCGGAAAAGACCCGCGCCGGGGTTTAGCGGCGCAACGCCTTACGGCGAGGTTCTGGGGAGTTTTGGCACATGCCGAGACGAGTCATGCAGGGCACGGTGGTGAGCGACAAGGGCGACAAGACCGTGATCGTCCGGGTCGAGCGGCGCATCGCGCACCCGGTCTACAAGAAGATCGTCTCGAAATCGAAGCGGTTCGCCGCTCATGACGAGACCAACAGCTGCCGGACCGGCGACATCGTGCGCATCCGTGAATGTGCACCGATTTCGAAACGCAAGTGCTGGGAAGTGCTGCGCCAGGACCCGGCGTAGCGACCCGACTGGAGTGCCACCATGATTCAGATGCAGTCCAACCTGGACGTCGCCGACAATTCGGGAGCCCGCCGGGTGCAGTGCATCAAGGTGCTCGGTGGCTCGAAGCGCAAGGTCGCGGGGGTCGGTGATGTCATCGTCGTCTCGGTCAAGGAGGCGATCCCGCGCGGCCGGGTCAAGAAGGGCGAGGTGCTGCGCGCGGTCATCGTGCGCACCGCCAAGGAGATCAGGCGCAACGACGGATCCGCGATCCGGTTCGACCGCAATGCGGCAGTGCTGATCAACCGGCAGAACGAGCCGATCGGCACCCGGATCTTCGGCCCGGTCACGCGCGAACTGAGATCGCGCAACTTCATGAAGATTATCTCGCTGGCGCCGGAGGTGCTGTAATGGCGCGCAAGTTCAGGATACGCCGTGGTGACGAGGTGATCGTGACCACGGGCAAGGACCGGGGCAAGCGGGGTGAGGTACTCCGGGTCCTGCGCGATCGAGACCGCGTGGTCGTCCGCGGCGTGAACATGATCAAGAGGCATACCAAGGCGTCCCGGGATGCAACCGGCGGGATCATCAGCCGCGAGGCGGCGATCCACATCTCGAACGTCGCCCATGTCGATCCCGGTTCGGGCTTGCCGACCCGGATCGGCTACCGGTTCCTCGAGGACGGTCGCAAGGTGCGGTTCTCGAAACGCTCCGGCGAAGTGATCGACAGTTGAGCGCGGTGAAGGACGGATCGATGGCGCGATTGCGTGAAGAATACCAACAGTCGATACGCCCGGCGCTGCTGGCGGGCGAGACCTACGACAACATCCTGCAGGTGCCCCGCCTCGACAAGGTGGTGATCAACATGGGCGTGGGCGGCGCTGTGCAGGACTCCAAGCAGATGACCCTGGCGGCGGAGGAACTCGCACTGATCAGCGGACAGCGCCCGGTCATCAACAAGGCGAGGCGTTCGGTGGCCGGGTTCAAGCTGCGGGCCGGCATGCCGGTCGGCTGCAAGGTGACGTTGCGGCGCGAGCGCATGTACGAGTTCGTCGACCGGCTGATCACCATCGCACTGCCGAGGGTGCGCGACTTTCGCGGTCTGAATCCGCGCAGCTTCGACGGACGCGGAAACTATGCGATGGGGTTGAGGGAGCAGATCGTCTTTCCCGAGATCGACTACGACCGGGTCGATCAGGTTCGCGGAATGGACATCATCATCTGCACCACGGCGAAGACAGACGACGAGGCGCGGGAACTGCTGCGCCGGTTCAAATTCCCGTTCAGCGGCTGAACGGGGCAGGGAGAGCACAATGGCGAAGAAGAGCGCGGTCGAGAGGAACCGGAAACGTGCCCGCCTGGTGGCGCGGCACGCGGCAAAACGGGCCCGGCTCAAGGCGATTGCCCGGGACCGCAGCCTGTCGATCGAGGACCGGTTCCAGGCCACCCTGCAGCTCGGCGCGATGCCGCGCAACGGTGCGGCCACGCGGTTGCGCAACCGGTGCGAGATCTCCGGTCGCCCCAGGGGGTTCTACCGCAAGTTCAAGCTGTCGCGGATCGCGTTGCGCGAACTCGGGTCCGCAGGCCAGGTGCCCGGACTGGTGAAGTCCAGCTGGTAATGGAGGCACGACCATGACCATGAGCGATCCTCTGGGCGACATGCTCACCCGGATCCGCAACGGCCAGCATGCCCGCAAGAGGGTGGTGCTCAGTCCGGCTTCGCGGCTGCGCGGCAACGTGCTGGACGTGCTCAAGCGCGAGGGCTACATCCGCGGCTACACCGAGATGGAGTCATCGCGCGCGCGCAATGCCCGCGACCTCTCGATCGAGCTCAAGTACTATGAGGGCGAGCCGGTCATCCGGGAGATCAAGCGCGTATCCAAGCCGGGCCGCCGGGTCTATACCCGGATCTCGGAGTTGCCACGGGTGCACAACGGGCTGGGGATCGCGATCCTGTCGACGCCGCGAGGCGTGATGTCCGACCTCGAGGCACGCGCCGCCAATGTCGGCGGCGAAGTCCTCTGCCACGTGTTCTAGAACGGGAGTACGCGATGTCACGCGTAGGCAATAACCCGGTTGCCGTGCCGGACGGTGTCAGTGTCGAGGTCGCGGCCGGCACGGTCCGCGCGCGCGGGACACTGGGCGAACTCGCCATGCCGATCACCGACGACGTCGAGGTCGCGGCCGGGACCGGCGGCATCACCGTTGCACCGCGCGGCGAAAGCAAGCGGGCGCGGGCGATGTGGGGCACCACCCGGGCAAACATCAACAACATGGTCCGGGGCGTCAGTGAGGGGTTCACCGTCAATCTCGAGATCACCGGGGTCGGCTACCGGGCTGCGGTCGAGAATACCGACCTGGTGCTCGCACTGGGCTACAGCCACCCGATCCGCTATCCGATCCCCGACGGCATCCGCATGAGCTGCAGCAGGCCCACCGCGATTGCCGTTCAGGGCATCGACAAGCAGCAGGTGGGGCAGGTGGCGGCCGAGATCCGCGGCTATCGGCCGCCGGAACCGTTCAAGGGCAAGGGCATCCGCTACGAGGGCGAGATCGTCCGGCGCAAGGAAGGCAAGAAGAAATAGGATCATGCTGAACGCGAAAGAGCTGTTTGCGCGCCGTGCGCACCGGACCCGCGCCGCATTGCGCCGCCGGGCCCCGGGCAAGCCGAGACTGTCGGTGTTCCGGTCGTCGAAGAATATCCACGCCCAGCTGATCGATGACAGCCGCGGCGAGACACTTGCTGCCGCCTCGACGCTGGAAGCCCCGCTTCGCGGCACGCTGCGGACCGGCGCCGACAGGCAGGCTGCCGCGGCCGTGGGCCGGCTGGTTGCCGAGCGTGCGCTGGAGAAGGGGGTGAGTGAGGTGGTTTTCGACCGGGGCGGCTACCGCTTCCACGGCCGGGTCAAGGCGCTGGCAGACGCGGCGCGCGAGATCGGACTGAAGTTCTAGCAAGCCAGGAAGGGGCCGAAATGGCACGAGGCGAAAGACAGGATCGCGGTGGCCGGGAGTCGCGCGAGGAGTCCGATCTGATCGAGAAACTGGTCGGGATCAACCGGGTGGCCAAGGTCGTCAAGGGAGGACGGCGGTTCGGGTTCGCTGCGCTGGTGGTGATCGGTGACGGCCGCGGCCGGGTCGGGCACGGTTCCGGCAAGGCCCGCGAGGTTCCCGAGGCGATCCGCAAGGCGACCGAACAGGCCAAGCGCGGCATGGTCCGGATCCCCCTGCGCGAGGCGCGAACCCTGCACCACGACGTCAAGGGTGACTTCGGCGCCGGTCACGTGGTGCTCCGCGCCGCGCCGGCGGGAACCGGGATCATCGCCGGCGGCCCGATGCGGGCGATCTTCGAGGCCCTTGGCGTCCAGGACGTGGTGGCGAAGTCGACCGGGTCGTCCAACCCGCACAACGTGATCAAGGCGACCTTCGATGCGCTCGGACGGATACGTGCGCCCCGGGCCATTGCCGCCAAGCGCGGCAAGAAGGTGGCGGAAATCTTCGGACGCTCGCCCGGCCAGGATGACGGCGCGGCGGGCGGCGCCGCGCAGTGACGGAGGTGACGGTGATGGCACGCCAGGATGATGCCCGCGCGACGGTCACGGTAACACAGGTGCGCAGCGCAATCGGACGCAAGCCCGGCCAGCGCGAAACACTGATCGGGCTGGGGCTGAACAAGCTGCACCGGACCCGGACGCTCGAGGACACGCCGTCGGTGCGCGGGATGATCAACAAGGTGAAGCATCTGGTGCGGGTCGAGGAATGACCGGCGGGTGCCTTCACATCTCGGACAGATCGAGGGCGGAATGAAACTCAACGAATTGCGTGACAACGACGGCGCGCGCCGGGACCGCAAACGGGTCGGCCGGGGTGCCGGTTCGGGCACCGGCAAGACAAGCGGCCGCGGCCACAAGGGCCAGAAGTCGCGCTCCGGCGTCAGCATCAACGGGTTCGAGGGCGGGCAGATGCCGATCTTCCGGCGCCTGCCCAAGCGGGGGTTCAGGAATCCGTTCCGCAAGACCTTCGCGGTTGTCAACATCGGTGCGGTCCAGAAGGCGGTCGACGAGGGCAGGCTTGCCGCCGGCGAGGCCATCGACGAGGCTGCCCTGCGCCGGGTCGGCCTGGGCGGCAGCAGGCAGAAGGCCATCCGGCTGCTTGCCGACGGCGAGGTCCGCGACAGCCTGGCGATCACGGTGACCGGGGGCGCTTCGAAGGCGGCGGTGGCGGCGGTCGAGAAGGCCGGCGGCAGCGTGACCATCCCTGCCCCGTCGTCCTCCGGGACGCAGGAATAGCATCATGGCAAGCGCCGATCAGCTCGCATCATCACTGAACTTCGGCGCCCTTGCCAAGGCCACCGAGCTGAAGAAGCGCATCCTGTTCACCCTGGCCGCGCTGGTGATCTACCGGCTCGGAACCTACATCCCCATCCCGGGCATCGATCCGCTGATCCTCGAGGAGATCTTCGAACAGAACGCAGGCGGCATCCTCGGGATGTTCGACATGTTCGCCGGCGGCGCGCTCGGGCGCATGACCATCTTCGCGCTCAACATCATGCCCTACATCTCGGCGGCCATCATCATGCAGCTGATGACGGCGGTCTCGCCTAACCTGGAGGCGCTGAAAAAGGAGGGCGAAACCGGGCGCAAGCGGCTCAACCAGTACACCCGCTACCTCACGGTGCTGCTGGCCGCGGTCCAGGCCTACGGGATTTCCGTGGGGCTGGAGAACATGAGCGGTTCCGGCGGCTCCGCGGTCATGAACCCCGGGTTGTTCTTCCGCGCCACCACGGTGATCACCCTGGTCGGCGGTACCATCTTCCTGATGTGGCTCGGTGAACAGATCACGGCACGCGGGGTCGGCAACGGCATCTCGCTGATCATCTTCGCCGGTATCGTGGCCAACCTGCCGAGCGCGCTGGCCGGAACGCTGGAACTGGGCCGCACCGGTGCGCTGTCGGCCGCCTTCATCATCCTGCTGCTGGTCATGGCGGTGGCGGTGATCGCGTTCATCGTGTTCATCGAGCGCTCACAGCGCAGGATCACCATCCAGTATCCGAAGCGCCAGGTCCGCAACCGCATGTTCGGCGGCGAGTCCTCGCACCTGCCGCTCAAGCTCAACGTCTCGGGTGTCATCCCGCCGATCTTTGCCAGTTCCCTGCTGCTGATGCCGGTCACCTTCGCGCAGTTTTCCGCCGGCAGCGGCGCCGGGCCGGAGTGGCTGAACACGGTGAATGCCCTGCTCGGGCGCGGGCAACCGTTGTACCTCGGGGTCTATGTCGGACTGATCGTCTTCTTCGCCTTCTTCTACACCGCCATCGTGTTCAACCCGGCCGAGACTGCCGACAACCTGAAACGCTACGGCGGGTTCATACCGGGCATCCGGCCGGGCAAGAACACGGCCGACTACCTGGACTACGTGCTGACCCGGCTGACCACCGTCGGGGCGCTCTACCTCGCCTGCGTCTGCATCCTGCCGGAAATCCTGATCAGCCAGTACCAGGTGCCGTTCTACTTCGGCGGTACCAGCCTGCTGATCGTGGTCACGGTGACGATCGACACCGTGGGACAGGTTCAGTCGCACCTGCTCGCGCACCAGTACGAGGGCCTGGTCCGCAAGTCCCGGTTGCGCGGAAGGGGGCGGCGATGAACCTGATATTCCTCGGACCTCCCGGTGCCGGAAAGGGCACCCAGGCACAGCGGTTGGAGGAACGGTACGACCTGGTCCAGCTGTCCACCGGCGACATGCTTCGCGCCGCGGTGGCGTCGGGTTCCGAACTCGGCCGGCGCGTCGGTGCCATCATGGAAGCCGGTGAGCTGGTACCCGACGCGATCATGGTCGACATGATTGCGGAGCGGATCGGGCGGCCGGACTGCGAAGGCGGGTTCATCCTCGACGGGTTCCCCCGCACGATCGCCCAGGCCGAGGCACTGGATGCCATGCTGAAGCGCAAGGGCCTGGGCATCGACCACGTGATCGAACTGGCGGTCGACGAGACGGCGTTGCTGGAACGGATCCGGGCACGCATCGCCAGTACCGGAGCCTCGCAGCGGCGCGCCGACGACAACGAGGAGACCCTGCGCAACCGGCTCGCGGTCTACCGGAACCAGACGGCGCCGATCCTGCCCTACTACCGCGACCGCGGAATGCTGGTTTCGATTGACGGCATGGCGCCGATCGACGAGGTGACCTCGGCGATCAACCGGGCGCTGGACCAGGGCGCGCAGCAACCTTGACGGAGATGGCGCAATGGCTATACTGCCGCCCTTCGCGTGAGCAGAGATTTCCGTCACAGCCGGTGGCGTTCCATCGGACGGTCGTCACGGCCAAACCGGTCGGGGGTGGGCCCTGTCCGGTGCGGTGGTGCTTGCGAGTTCCCCAAAAGGAGTGGTGAGGCGTGGCACGCATAGCAGGCGTCAATATTCCGACGCAAAAACGCGTCGAGATCGCATTGACCTACATCTACGGAATCGGCCGGACGTCGGCCAGCCGGTTATGTGAGCGTCATGGCATCCCGCGGGAGCGGCGCGTCCACGAACTGAGCGAGCAGGAGCTTGTCAGGCTCCGGGACAGCATCGCGCAGGAAGTGGTGGTCGAGGGTGACCTGCGCCGCAAGACGGCGATGGACATCAAGCGCCTGATGGATCTCGGCTGCTACCGCGGCCTGCGCCATCGCAAGAACCTGCCGGTGCGCGGACAGCGCACCCACACCAACGCCCGGACCCGCAAGGGAAAGGCCAAGCCGATCGCGGGCAAGAAGAAGTAACCACAGGCTTCCGGTCCGGCGCAGTAACGAGGGTTTCATGGCGAGACAAGCGAGTCAGGCGCGTGTGCGGCGGCGCGAGCGCAAGAATATTTCGGCCGGGGTGGCGCATGTCAACGCCACCTTCAACAACACCATGATCACCATCACCGACGCCCAGGGCAACGCGATTTCCTGGTCCTCGGCTGGCGCGATGGGGTTCAAGGGATCGCGGAAGTCCACTCCGTACGCGGCCCAGGTCGCGGCCGAGGACGCCGGGCGCAAGGCGGCGGAACACGGCATGCGCACGCTCGAGGTCGAGGTCAACGGCCCCGGAAACGGCCGGGAGTCGGCGCTCCGTGCCCTGCAGGCAGTCGGTTTCCAGGTGACATCGATCCGGGATGTCACGCCGATTCCGCACAACGGGTGCAGGCCGAGAAAGAGGCGACGCGTGTAGCCCGTTTCCGGTGCGGATGTGTGTGACCGGCTGTCGCAATGCGATTGCGGCGGCGATTTCCCGATGAGGTGTTCGTGGTGATGCAGAAGAACTGGCAAGCGCTGATCAAGCCGGCGCGGATCGACATTCGACCGGGACGGGATCCGCAGCGGCATGCGACCATCGTCGCCGAGCCGCTCGAACGGGGTTTCGGACTGACGCTGGGTAACGCGTTGCGTCGCATCCTGCTGTCGTCGCTGCAAGGCGCCGCGGTCACGGTGGTGAAGTTCCACAACGTCCAGCACGAGTTCTCGTCGTTGCCCGGGGTTCGCGAGGACGTGACCGACATCATCCTCAATATCAAGTCAATGGCGCTGCGCAAGCATGCCGAGGGCATGAAGCGCATCGAGCTGCGCGCGCAGGCGAAGGACGAGCCGCGGGTGGTCACGGCAGGAATGATCCGCGCGACCGCGGACGTCGATATCATGGATCCCGACCACGTGCTGTGCACGCTTGACCGCAACTCGTCCATCAACATCGACATGGAAGTCGAATCCGGCAAGGGGTATGTCCCTGCGGGCGCGAACCGTACCGAGGACCTTCCGGCGGAGCACATTCCCGTCGATGCGATCTTCAGTCCCGTGCGCCAGGTCTCGTACAGGGTCGACAACAGCCGGGTCGGTCAGGTCACCGACTACGACAAGCTGTCGATGACGGTGCAGACCAATGGCACGGTCAGTCCCGAGGAAGCGATCGCCTACGCCGCCCGGATCCTGCAGGACCTCCTCCAGCTCTTCGTCAGCTTCAGCGAACCGGGTCAGGTCGAAGACGGGGCCGAGGCCGAGGAACTGCCGTTCAACAGGAACCTGCTGAAGAAGGTCGACGAACTCGAACTCTCCGTACGGGCGATGAACTGCCTGAAGAATGACAACATCGTCTACCTCGGCGACCTCGTGCAGAAGAGCGAATCCGAGATGCTGAAGACCCCGAACTTCGGGCGCAAGAGTCTGACCGAGATCAAGAATGTGCTGAACGGGTACGGTCTGGTACTCGGAATGGACATAGAGAACTGGCCGCCTGAGAACATCGAGGAACTGGCCAAGAGGCTCGAGGAACCGTACTGACGGCCGTTTCCCGGGGGGCCGCGAACAGGAGAGTTGACCATGCGCCATCGCAAGGCAGGACGCCGACTCAACCGGTCGGTGAGCCATCGCAAGGCAATGTTCAAGAACATGGCCAATGCCCTGATCAAGCATGAGCAGATCATCACCACCCTGCCCAAGGCGAAGGACCTGCGGCGCGTGGTGGAACCGCTGATCACCCTGGCCCGTACGGACAGCGTGCACGCGCGGCGCGTGGCCTTTGCCCGGCTGCGGGATCCGGCGATGATCCGCAAGCTGTTCGAAGTTCTGGGCGAGCGCTACCGTGACCGACCGGGCGGATACACCAGGGTGCTCAAGGCAGGGTATCGCTACGGTGACAGTGCGCCGATGGCTGTCATCGAGCTTGTCGACCGGGACGAGGATGCCCGGGGCCAGGATTCGGGACCGGTGCAGGACCAGGACGAGGACGCGCAGGCCACCCCGGTTTCCGTCATCTGATCGGGCATGACCGGGGGCAGCCACCGGCCGTGCCACGGTATGGCGCGGTGCAGCCCGGGATGGCGTGGCCTGGTTGCGGTCGTGGTGCTGGTCCTGGTCGCGGGCACGCCGCTTCTGGCCGCCGACGTTCCCTCCTCGCGCCGCCAGATCGATCTCAGCTTTGCACCGCTGGTCCGTGAAACCGGACCCGCGGTCGTCAACATCTACGCCATTGCCGAACAACGGGAGCGGCGATCGATCTCGCCGCTGTTCGACGACCCGTTCTTCCGCCGGTTTTTCGGCGACATCTTCCCGGGTCGGCCGCAACGCCGGTCGCGACAGTCGCTCGGTTCCGGCGTGATCCTCGATTCCGCGGGTCTGGTCGTCACCAACCACCATGTGATCGCCAACGCCGACCGGATCAAGGTGGTGCTCGCCGATCGGCGGGAATTTGCCGCAACCCTGCTGCTGTCCGACGAACGCACCGATCTCGCGGTCCTGCAGGTCGATGCAGGCGGAACCAACCTGCCGTATCTGGCCATGCGCGATTCCGACACCGTCGAGGTCGGCGACCTGGTGCTTGCCATCGGCAATCCGTTCGGCGTTGGCCAGACGGTGACCAGCGGCATCGTGTCGGCACTTGCACGCACCGCGGTCGGCATCACCGACTACAGTTTCTTCATCCAGACCGATGCGTCGATCAACCCGGGCAATTCCGGCGGTGCGCTGATCGCCACCGACGGGCGCCTGATCGGTATCAACACCGCGATCTTCAGCGGCAGGGGCGGCGGCTCCGTGGGCATCGGGTTCGCCATCCCGTCCAACATGGTCCGTACCGTGCTCGAGGCGGCGCGGAGCGGCGGGCTGGTGCGGCCCTGGGTCGGGTTTTCCGGTCAGACGGTCACCGTGGACATGGCCGGTACGCTCGGTTTCGACCGGCCGCAGGGCGTGATCGTCAACGATGTCTATCCCGGCTCGGCCGCCGCCGCCGCCGACCTGCGGGTCGGAGACGTGGTGCTCGAGGTGGACGATGTCCCGGTTCCCGACCTCGATGCCTTGCGCTACCGACTTGCTACCCAGTCGATCGGGCACCGCGCGACGCTGCGGGTCTGGCGCAACGGCGGTGACCGCAGGCTTACCGTGCGCCTCGACCCGCCTCCGAGGCGGCCCGCGGCCGATGTGACACGGCTTGGCGGGCGGACACCGTTCTCCGGGGCCACCATCGCCAACCTGTCTCCCGCCCTGGCGCTGGAGGAAGGGTTCGACGACATGGAGCGCGGAGTGATCGTGCTCGAGGTGGCTCGCAACAGCCCTGCCAACCGGCTTGGCCTGCGCCGCGGCGACATCGTGCTGCTGGTCAACGAGAACAGAATGGAGCGCGTCACTGATCTCGAGGCGGTGATCGGCCGGCGGCAGGAAGGCTGGACCATCTCGATCCGTCGCGACGGCAAGGTGCTGAGCAGCGAAATCCCGGGCTGATGACGGGGCTGTTCGAAGAAGGTGCGCCGAGACCGCTGGCGGACCGGCTGCGCCCGGAGGGGATCGCCGACATCGTCGGTCAGGATCACCTGCTGTCCGACACTGCTCCGCTCGGACGGATGCTGAGCGACCGCCGGCTGGCATCCCTGGTGCTGTGGGGACCTCCCGGCAGCGGAAAGACCACGATTGCCCGGGTGATGGCAGGTCACGTCGACCTCGCGTTTGAATCACTTTCCGCCGTGTTTTCCGGGGTGGCTGACCTGCGCCGGGTCTTCGAACGGGCTCGCGAGCGCCGTGTGGCCGGTACCGGAACCCTGCTGTTCGTCGACGAGGTTCACAGGTTCAACCGCGCACAACAGGACGGGTTCCTGCCGTGTGTCGAGGACGGGACCGTGATCCTGGTCGGTGCGACCACCGAGAACCCGTCGTTCGAACTCAATGCCGCCCTGTTGTCCCGCTGCCAGGTCATGGTCCTGCGCCGCCTTGACGATACGGCGCTCGAGATGCTGCTCGAGCGGGCCGAGCGGCTGGAGCGACGCGAACTGCCGCTCTCCGATGACGGTCGGGCTGCCTTGCGCGCCATGGCGGACGGCGACGGCAGGTTCCTGCTCAACATGGCCGAGGAACTGCTGCGTCTGCCCTCGACCGACCGCTTCGACGCTGCCGGTCTCGCCGCGCTCGTACTCCGGCGCGCTCCGGTTTACGACAAGAACCGGGAGGAGCACTACAACCTCATCAGTGCCCTGCACAAGTCGCTCAGGGGGTCGGATGTCGATGCGGCACTCTACTGGCTGGCGCGGATGCTGGCCGGCGGCGAGGACCCCGCCTACATCCTGCGACGGCTGACCCGGTTCGCGTCCGAGGACATCGGGCTCGCGGATCCCCACGCGCTCGGCCACGCCCTTGCCTGCTGGGACGCCTGGGACCGGCTGGGTGCGCCGGAAGGCGAGCTTGCGATTGCGCAGTGCGTGATCTTCCTTGCGACCGCGCCGAAGTCGAACGCCGCCTACCGGGCCTTCGGCGCCGCGTCGCAGGCGGCACGGGAAACCGGGTCCCTGATGCCACCGGCACATATCCTGAACGCGCCGACCCGGTTGATGAAGGATCTGGGGTACGGCGCCGGCTACCGCTATGACCACGATGCCGAGCACGGGTTTTCGGGCCAGGAGCATTTCCCCGACGGAATGGAACGCCGCCGCTTCTACCACCCGGTCGAACGCGGGTTCGAGCGGGACATCATTCGCCGGCTGGCCTACTGGGACCGACTGCGCCAGCGGGCCGGGGGGTGACCATGGCGAGCGAGCAGTACGACATGTTCGTGGGCGTCGACTGGTCCGGCGCCAGGGGAACCCGGCTGCCGGGTCTGCAGGTCGCCGTTGCTATGCCCGGCCAGGCGGCGCCACACCCGGTACCGCCACCGGGCGGCCGGTACTGGGACCGCGAGAACCTGTATCGATGGCTGGACCGGCAGTCCCGGACCCGGCGGCTGTTTGCCGGAATCGACTTCGCCTTCTCGCTGCCGCATGTCGACAGCGGCTGCTACTTCCCGGGTCTCGGGGCGCAGCCGCGCAGCGCGCCGGCGTTGTGGTCACAGGTCGAGATCGACTGTTCGCACGCGCCGGATCTGTACGGGGCGCCGTTCTACACCCGCACCGACCGTCCATGGCGCCGCTATGTCCTCAGCCCGGCCGGGCGGGGCGACCGGTACCGCTACCGTCAGCGCCTGACCGAGCGTGCCTGCGCCGCGGAGACCTCGCCGCACCCGGTCCTGAAGTGCATCGGTCCGGCCAATGTCGGGACCGGGTCCTTTGCCGGCATGCGCATGCTGCACCGGTTTGCAACCGGCCCCTTCGGGGGGCGGGTTGCGATCTGGCCGTTCGATCCGCCGCGCGGCCGCTCCGTCGTTGCAGAGATCTTCCCGCGTCTGTTCTATGTGCGTGCGGGTGTCGATCCCAGGCACTGGCAGGACCCGGGTGCCATGAAGCGGGCGCTGGCCCACTATCATTCGGACCCGCCAGATCCGGCCTGGCACCCGGTTCGCGATGACGAGACCGACGCGGTTCTGGTTGCCGCGGCGATACGTGCTCTCGTTCCGGACCATTGCGCGGTACCGTCGGATCTCGCCGGAACAGTATTGCGGGAAGGCTGGATCTTCGGCGTCGCGTGGGAAGGGGCCGGGAGATGAAGCTGCTGCTTGCTGTCGCGCTCGGCGGTGCCGTCGGGGCAGTGGCCCGGTGGTCCTCGGTCGGGCTGATCACCCGGTGGCTGGGCACCGGCTTTCCGTACGGTATCCTGATGGTCAACGTGACCGGATCGTTCCTCATGGGGGTCGTTGTGGAATCCCTGTCGGCCCGGGCTGGTCCATCGACGGAACTGCGCGGGTTCCTCGTGGTCGGCGTGCTTGGCGCCTTCACCACGTTTTCGAGTTTCGCGCTTGACGTGCGGGCCTTGCTCGAACGCGACGAGATCATGCTTGCCATGCTCTACGTGGCGGCGTCGGTCCTGGTCTCGGTGCTGGCGCTGTTTGCCGGTATCGCCGTCGTCAGGAGTCTCTCCTGATGACGGACGTGCGCATGCAGACCGTTGCTGCGGGCGAGGACGGGATGCGGCTTGACCGCTGGTTCCGCCTGCATGTCCCGACAATCGGTCGCGGCCGGCTGGAGAAGCTGTTGCGGACCGGCCAGATCCGGGTTGACGGTGGGCGGGTCCGGTCGGGACATCGCCTGGCGCCGGGGCAGACCGTGCGCATCCCTCCTACCGCCGCCGCGCCGCCCGCGTCCGGGCAGACACGTGGCGACGCCGAACTTGCCGGGATGCTTGCCGGGCGGATCTGCCACATCGATCGCGAGGTCCTGGCGATCGACAAGCCGCCGGGGCTCGCCGTGCAGGGCGGAACCGGGATCGCTCGGCATCTCGACGCCGCGCTCGACGGGCTGCGCATGGGCGCCGACGAACGTCCGCGCCTGGTGCACCGACTCGACCGGGACACCTCGGGTGTGCTGTTGCTGGCACGTACGGCCGCGGCGGCGCGCTGGCTTGCCCGGGCTTTCCGGGACCGTACCGCACTCAAGGTCTACTGGTGCGTCGTGGTGGGGGAACTGCGTCCGGGGCGGGCTACGGTGACGCTGCCGATTGCGAAGATGGCTGCCGGCGGCCGCGAGAAGATGCAGGTCGATCATGACGACGGCCGTCGCGCGGTCACCGACTACGTGGTGGTGGAACAGCTGGGGCGACGTGCGGCCTGGGTGGCGGTGCGGCCCCGCACGGGCCGCACACACCAGATCCGGGTCCACATGGCGGCACTGGGCACGCCTGTCCTCGGCGACGGAAAGTACGGAGGTCGCGACGCCTTCATCGATGCCGACGGACTGGCGCGGCGCCTGCACCTGCATGCCCGGTCGATCAGCATTCCGAGGCCTGGCGGGGGACGACTCGAAGTCCGTGCGTCATTGCCGGACCACATGGCCGCAACCTGGCGGCTGTTCGGGTTCTCCGGCGATGACCCTGCACCGGACTGGCCGAAGGCGTAGGCCGGTGCAGGGTCGACGGTTCTACACTGCGGTTTCGGTCGGAGAGGGCGAGGCCGGGTACGTGATCCTGCTCGACAGCCGGCTGGTGCGGTCACCGGCCGGCGGAGAGCTGGTTCTGGCGAACCGGGCACTCGCCGAGGCGGTGGCGGACGAGTGGCGCGCCCAGGAAGACGAAATCGTCCCCCGGACCATGCCGTTGACGTCGCTGGTCGCAACCGCCGTGGACCGGGTCGTGCCACGCCGCGGCGAAGTCGTCGACGCAGTTGCACGGTATGCGCGAACCGACCTGCTCAGCTACCGTGCCGAGGCCCCCGCCGAACTGGTGGCGCTCCAGTGCACCCTGTGGGATCCGCTGCTCGAATGGTGTGCGGAGAGGACCGGTACTACCCTGGTCGTGACGACCGGAGTGATGCCTGCGGCGCAGTCGCCGGACGCGCTCGAGGCGATCGCGGCAATGGTTGCCGATCGCAGCGATCTCGAACTGGTCGCGCTGCACGAACTGGTGACGCTCACCGGGTCGGTGGTCATCGGGCTCGCGGTGGCCGAGGGCCGCATCTCGGGTGACGAGGCAGCTGCCGCGGCAGAACTCGACGAGGTCTGGCAGGCCGGGCGCTGGGGCGAGGATGAGGAAGCACGGGAACGGCGGGATACCGTGCGTCGGGAACTGCTGGCGGTGGAACGGCTGCTCCGGCTGTGCCGGAGCGTGAACTGAACGGCCCCCGGCGACAGTCGGCGGAAGAGTCGGAGAGAACGCATGCATGACATCATTCGGAAGCTTGAGGACAAGCGGGCGAGTGCCCGGCTCGGCGGTGGAAAGAAGCGGATCGAAGCCCAGCATGCACGCGGCAAGCTCACGGCGCGCGAGCGGATCGACATTCTCTTCGACGAGGGGTCGTTCGAAGAGTGGGACATGTTCGTTGAACACCGCTGCACCGACTTTGGCATGGCGGACAACCGGGTCCCGGGCGATGGCGTCGTCATCGGCTACGGGACCATCAACGGCCGGCTCGCCTTCATCTTCAGCCAGGACTTCACCGTGTTCGGGGGATCGCTGTCGGAAGCGCATGCGGAGAAGATCTGCAAGATCATGGACCAGGCCATGCAGGTCGGCGCGCCGGTGATCGGGTTCAACGATTCCGGCGGTGCGCGCATCCAGGAGGGCGTGGCATCGCTCGGGGGCTATGCCGAGGTGTTCCAGCGGAATGTCCTGGCCTCCGGGGTGGTTCCGCAGGTGTCGATGATCATGGGGCCGTGTGCCGGCGGTGCGGTGTACTCCCCGGCGATGACCGACTTCATCTTCATGGTCAAGGACAGTTCCTACATGTTCGTGACAGGCCCCGATGTCGTGAAGACGGTCACCCACGAGACGGTGACCCACGAGGAACTGGGTGGCGCCCAGACCCATGCCAGTCGCTCCGGCGTGGCTGACTGTGTGTTCGAAAACGACGTCGAGGCGCTTCTGCAGCTGCGCCGCTTCATGGACTTCCTGCCGGCATCCAACCGGGAGCTGCCGCCGGTGCGCCCGACACGAGACCCCGCCAACCGTGCCGAACCCTCGCTCGACACCCTGGTGCCCGACAATCCGAACCGGCCCTACGACATGCGGGAACTGGTCCTCAAGGTGCTGGACGAGGAGGACTTCTTCGAGATCCAGCCCGACTTCGCCGGCAACATCGTGATCGGTCTCGGCAGGATCGAGGGATCGACCGTCGGAATCGTTGCCAACCAGCCCCTGGTGCTTGCGGGCTGCCTCGACATCGATTCCTCGCGAAAGGCGGCGCGATTCGTCCGCTTCTGCGACTGCTTCAGCATCCCGATCGTCACCTTCGTCGACGTTCCGGGTTTCCTGCCGGGCACCGCGCAGGAATATGGCGGCATCATCAAGCACGGAGCGAAGCTGTTGTTCGCCTACGCGGAAGCGACCACGCCGAAGGTTACGGTGATCACCCGGAAGGCCTACGGCGGTGCCTACGACGTCATGAGCTCCAAACACCTGCGGGGCGACGTCAACTTTGCCTGGCCGTCTGCCGAGATCGCGGTAATGGGGCCGAAGGGTGCGGTGGAGATCATCTTTCGCGGCTCTCTCGAGGATCCTGACCGTATTGCCACACTGACCGAGGAGTACCGCGAGACATTTGCCAACCCGTTCGCCGCCGGCGCCCGAGGCTATATCGACGATATCATCATGCCGCGCAACACGCGCCGCCGGATCGCGCGGTCACTTGCGATGTTGCGCGGGAAGAAACGCGAGAACCCGTGGCGAAAACACGATAACATCCCGTTGTGATCCACCCTGCGGAGCGGTTCGTCTTGCGGAAATCGGTCGCCATGGCGGTCTTCGTCGCTGCCTTGCTGCAGGGGGCGCCGGTGGGGGCCGACCAGCCGGGCGCAACCGGCCACGGCGGGGCGCGCACCTTCAGTGCCTGCGGTGTACTGGTGATCGATGAGGACGGACGGGTCCGCACCCTGTGGTCGCACCTCGAGGAAGGTCGCCGTATCGAGGTCATGCACCAACCGGCCGGGAACCGGGCGGAACGCTTGCAGTCACGCAAACTCGACAGGTAGCATCCGCGTGGTCATTGCTGTCGAGGAACACCGGATGCCAGAACTGCACGTCCAGGGTCAGCAGGTCCGATATTCTGCAAGCGACATGACGCCGCCGTGGTGCAGCGGCGACACCGCGCTTGTGTTCATCCACGGTGTCGGGGCGAACCGCGATATCTGGTGCGAGTGGCTGCCGCACCTGGCCGGCCTGTTTCCGGTCATCCGGATCGACCTGCCGGGACATGGCGGCTCGGCTCCGTGGCGGGGTGACCGGGCGCTGTCGTTTGACTTCTACGTTGATCTGGTTCGCGGCGTTGCCGAGGCAGAGGGGGCGAAGCGCCTGGTGCTGGTCGGTGAATCGATGGGGGGAACCATCGCGCTGTGCTGCGCCGCCGCGCTGGGACAACAGGTGCGCGCCGTTGCCACCTGTTCAACCGCCCATCGCGGCGGCACCCTGCGGCATGTGGCCGACTGGCGCCTGGCGATGGAGCGTGACGGGTTCGAGGCCTGGTCGCGCGACATGCTCGAGAAGCGGTTTCTGCCGGGCAGCATTCCGGCTCCGGTGCGGGCGTGGTTCCACGAGGCGCAGTGCGCCAGTGACCCCGAGACAATTCTCGCCATGGCGACGGTGCTGGTCGGCGCCGATCTCACGAGCCGGCTCGATGCGGTCAGCGCACCCGTTCTGCTGATGCAGCCGGATGCGAGCCCGTTCATTCCGCTTGCGATTCCGGCAGAACTCAAGGATCTCCTGCCGAACGGGAGGCTGATGGTCATCGCCTCGTCGCGGCATGGTATTGCCTGTTCCCATGCCCGGGAATGTGCCGAGGCGACCCGGACCTTTCTGGCCGAACATGGCATGGGATAGGGGACGACTCGAAACTCGCCACAATCACGCCGCAATGGACGAGGAGCATGCGACATGGGCATTCACAACAGCCTGGTTCTGGTATCGGACAACGAGGCGGAAGCGGCCGTCGAGACCGCATTCCTGCTTGCCGAGCAGTCGCAGGGGCACGTGACCGGGGTTCATGTCACTGGTGACTCGGTGCTCAACATGCCATCGATCATCGAGGGGATGACCGAGCGCCAGATCATGCGCGAGTTCGAGGGTATGCGTGACCGCCTCAGCGGACTGGAAGGTGATGCCCGGCGCCTGTTCAACGAAGTGGCATCCCGCCACTCGGCAGCCCAGGCCAGCGAGGCGGTGCCGGGACAGGGGGTGACGGCAAGCTGGCTGGTTCTGGCCGGCCGGGCTGAACGGGTCCTGTCCGAACGCGCCCGGGTCTTCGATCTGCTGATCAGCGGAGTAAGCGGGAACACGGCGGGTGAATCGACGCTGTCTGCCCTCGAGCACGCGGTGTTCGACGCCGGTCGTCCGGTACTGGTGGTGCCGCGAACCGTCCCGAAGAGCATCGCGTCGACGATCATGATCGGCTGGAACCGGGCGGCCAACGCAGCCCGTGCGGTGATGGCGGCCATGCCGCTGCTGAAGTCTGCGCAACAGGTGGTGATCGGGTATGTGGACACCGGTGCAAAGTCAGGGCCCTCGGCCGAGGATCTTGCAGCGAGCCTGTCGTGGCACGGTATCAGGGCCGAAGTTCGCACCATTTCGGCGGGTGGAGCCCCGGTTTCCGACCTTCTGATGAGCGAAGCCACCGACATCGGCGCCGACCTGGTGGTGATGGGGGCGTATTCGCACAGCCGGATGCGGGAATTTGTCCTCGGCGGCGTGACCCGCCAGGCGCTGCGTCGCGTGGTCACGCCGATCATGCTGATGCACTGACCGGCCGGAGGCGAACTCCTACGGGATCGCGCCGCGTGCCAGCGCGTCGGCCTGTTCGTTTTCCGGGTGGCCGGCATGGCCCTTGACCCAGTGCCACCTGACGTCGTGGGGCAGGGCGGCTTCTTGCAGCCGGCGCCAGAGTTCGGCGTTCCTGACAGGTTTGCCTGCCGACGTGATCCAGCCACGGCGTTCCCAGTTCCTGATCCAGCTGGTGATGCCGTTGCGCAGGTATGTGCTGTCGGTGTGCAGGTCGACGCTGACCGGCCGCTTGAGCGTCTCCAGCGCGCGGATTGCCGCCATCAGTTCCATGCGGTTGTTGGTGGTATCGGGGTCGCCGCCGGAGATCTTTCTGCGATGCGATCCCCATGCCAGGACCGCTCCCCAGCCGCCCGGACCGGGGTTGCCGCTGCACGCGCCGTCGGTATAGATCTGCACCCGCGTCATCACCCGCTCCACATGCCAGATGCCGGCGGATCGGTCAAACCGCTCCGCGCGGGGAGATGAACCGACGTCCCGGCCGAAACCATCAGTCGCATCGAGGCTGTACGGCTGCGCCACGACGGGCCCTGCACCGGCATCGGAAACTGTTTCCTCAGGCTCATGGGCTGGATGCGCGAGCAGGGTGTCGCGCCGGACCACGTCTTCAGCCTGTCGCACGACAACAATCCGCGTTTCGTCGCGCCGGGGAACCTGCGTTCGGATGCCTGTGTCGAGGTCGACCCGGACACGGTGGTATCGATCGCCTCGCCGTGCCCGCCGGCCGCTACGCGGTGCCGGTGCATCGCCGACCCCATGAGGGTATCGCCAGCAGCTGCGCATGCCGCTTGTTGCCTCCGACGGGTAGCACCGGGTTTGCGCGTCGGCTGACGTGCAGATCACGGTTCCGGCCTCGGACCGGTGCTGCAGATGATCGACGATACTCTGATCCGGCGGTTGTCGCGCACCGCGTGCGAGAACGCACGGGTAAGCCCGTGTCCTGATACGGCATCAGACCAACACGTCGCTCAACTCGCGAAACCTCCCCGTCGTGCGTGCCGAATTCCTTCCCCGGATCGAACGACGGCGCGTGATCATGGCATGTGTCGGCAGCGGGCGTGCCCGGTTTCGCTGACTGGTGTCCGGCTGCCGGCGATATTCCGGGGTCGGCATCGAGTGCGAAGCCAGGGTCCCGAATTCTGCAACACGCTTCCCGGATCGGGTGTTGCCTCTTCAAGCGCCCTGTCTTCTTCCGAGTGCGGCTTGCCGCCGGGGGAAAAACCTCAGCGACAGACAGGACATGCCGCCATCGAGCTTCGCCGCTTCCGTGTTTCGGACAGGTCTCAGGTTGTATCCGCGTGAGACGAGATGCTCGGCGGTCTTCGGGAAGCCATCCGGGACCAGCACCAGATCATTGAACCTGACGATGTTTGCGGATGCGTCTTCGCCTTCGGCGGTATGGATGATCCGGTAGCCCTTGAAACAGCCGGATGCCGAGAGCCGTGGCGTGGTCAGAATGGTCTCTTCGTCGAGAATCGCGCAATCGGTCTTGAAGTGCAGGACGCCACGCGGGGTTGACACCTCGCGCACTGTATATCCCCAGGCGTCCACGATGCTTCTCAGAGCGTTGATGCCGTCACGACTGGTGCGCGCGGAGCGTCCGACCAGGATTTCCCTTTCGGTCACCAGAATATCACCGCCTTCGATGAACCCGGGTGCCCCAATGGACCGGATGTCCTCGTAATGCTTCGTGAGGTGAGGTGCGATGGCCTGGGCCTCGCCGAGTCGCGACGGTGCGCCAGGGCGCATCACGACCGCACCCTCGGGCAGACACAGGGCCGTATCCTCGACGAAGACCGAGTCGGGGAATGCCTCGAGAGGAGGCAGGACTTCGACGACCGCTCCGGTTGATCGAAGCGCGTCCACATAGTCCGCATGGTGTTGCTTGAACGAGCAGTGATCCGGCACTCCCGTATCGGCTGCGCGCAAACCAGCCACGACAGTCGTGGCGGGCCTGCGCACGATGGCATGGGTAAAGCTGCAGGACCGACTTGCCATTTGTGAACTTGGGAAGTGCCGGATTCCGAACGATCAGGATAGCTGGCATTGACCGTGAGTCAAAGGCGATGGACAGTCATGAGCCTGGCGCCCGCACAGTCATTCTGTCTGTCCTGCCCTGCTACTACAGTCCGTAGGCGCCGGCCCCACGTACCTGCTGGTGCGCGCGCAGCTTCTTCAGGTATTCCATCGGGTCCTTGGGCCGGACCAGGGCCCCGGGCGGGTGGTTGAGCCAGTCGTAGAGCCGGGTGAGCAGGAACCGGATGGCTGCCCCCCGGCAGAGCGCCGGCAGCGCGGAGCACTCGGTTTCATCGAGGGGCCGGACGGCCTGGTAGGCCGAGACGAGCAGCCGCGCCTTGGTCACGTTGAAACTGCCGTCATTCTCGAAGCACCAGGCGTTCAGGCAGACTGCGAGATCGTAGGCCAGGAAATCGTTGCACGCGAAGTAGAAGTCGATGATCCCGGAAACGTCGTGGCCAAGGAAAAAGACATTGTCAGGGAACAGGTCCGCGTGGATGACACCATGTGGCAGGGACCGGGGCCAGTGAGCTTCCAGCCAGCGCAGTTCGGCATTGAGTTCGTTGAACAGGCCGATATAGATCTCCCGGTCCTCGAGCTGACACGACGCCAGCAGCGGTCTCCACGCGTCAAGCGAGAGCGCGTTGATCCGGGACCGGCCAAAGCCGGCACCGGCGAGGTGCAGCCGGGCCAGCGCGGTGCCCAGAGACCGGCAGTGTTCGGGCGCAATCCGCCGTGGCCAGACGCCTTCAAGGAAGGTGACCATGGCCGCAGGGCGGCCGTTCAGCTGGCGGAGCGTGATGCCGTCGCGCCCGGTAACCGGTGTCGGACAGGACAGGCCGCGGCCGGACAGGTGGCGCATCAGCTCCAGAAAGAACGGCAGATCGTCCGGGTTCACCCGCTTCTCATACAGGGTCAGGATCCAGCTTCCCGCAGTGGTGCGGACCAGGAAGTTGGAGTTTTCCACCCCCTCGGCAATGCCGGAATATGACGTAAGCGTGCCGATGTCGTAGTCGCGAAGGAAGCTGTCGAGATCCTCGTCGCCGACCTGCGTGTAAACGGCCACGGCGAAGCCCGGGTCAGGCCTCGAGCCCGCGCGGAAGTCTGAACCGGGCGTCTTCCCGGGTGATCTCGACTTCCTCCACCGTCAGCTCCCGGCTCTCGCCGCAGGCATCGATCAACTGCCGGACCAGGATGTCCGGAGCCGAGGCTCCGGCTGTAATCCCGACAACCGCCTTGTTCCTGAGCCAGTCGGGGTCGAGTTCGCCGGCATCCGACAGCAGCAGTGCGTCCGGACAGCCGTTTGCCCGCGCGACTTCCACCAGCCGCCTCGAGTTGGAGGAGTTGGGTGCTCCGATCACGATCAGCCCGTCACAATCGGACGCGATGGTCTTCACGGCGTTCTGCCGATTGGTGGTTGCATAGCAGATGTCGCGCTCCGCCATGCCGAGGATCCCGGGGAACCGTTGTTTCAGCGCCGCGACAATGGTTGCCGTGTCATCCACCGACAGCGTGGTCTGGCTGATGTAGGCGAGCGGCTGATCGGCGGGGTAGTCGAGTGCCATGACATCCTCCACCGACTCGACCAGCGCGATCCTGCCGAGCGGCAACTGGCCCAGGGTACCGACGACCTCGGGGTGGCCGGCATGGCCGATCAGGATCACCATCCGTTCGGCAACGCTGTAGCGCTGGGCACTCTTGTGCACCTTGGTCACCAGCGGACAGGTTGCATCGAAGTAGACCAGGTCGCGGCGCTTGGCCTCCATCGTGACCGCCTGGGGAATTCCGTGGGCAGAAAACACGACCGGGCGGTCGCCGGGAACCTCGTCGAGCTCCGTCACGAAGATTGCGCCTCGAGTCTCAAGGTCGCGCACGACGTGCTGGTTGTGGACGATCTGGTGGCGGACATAGACCGGCGCACCGTATTTCTCGAGGCAGGCCTCGACGATCTGGATGGCACGCGTCACGCCGGCGCAGAAGCCACGCGGGGCTGCGAGACGGATGGCGAGCGGGAGCTTCGTCATGAACCTGACCGTGCTGGTCGAGCGACAGGAGGCAGTATGCACGCACACCGCCGCCGTGGCCAGATCACAGGCGCCACGTGGTACCGCAGACGGCTTTGCACGGACCGGGGCAAACAGCTAGGGTCTGGCGCTTCGACGTTGTGCGGGTGGTGTTCATGAAACTGCGAGTCGTGGTGCCGGCGGCCGTGTTGCTGCTGTTCGGTTGTGCAACCGAAGAGATCCCCGAACCCTGCCCCCCGGTCGGGCTGGTGGACGGTCTTGCGCGCGTGTCCGCATTCGAGCCCCAGGCGTCAGTGGACCCTGGCCGGAAGCTGTGGTCGGCCTACCTTGCGGACCTGCGCTCGGAGTGCACGCTCGGAAGTCGGGGCATGTTGATGACCGTCGGGTTCCTGGTGCTCGCCGAACGCGGGCCCGCCAATGCAGACGGGATTGCACGGCAGCCATTCTTCGTCGCCGTGACCGGTCCGGACGGCCGGATCCTTGCCAAGCAGGAGTTCGGGCTCGAGTTGACCTTCGAGGGCGAGGCTCGCCGGGTCATCCACCAGGAAGTGATCGAGCCGTTCCTGCCCGGGACCGGCCAGCCCTGGCTGGACTACCGGATCCTGGTCGGCTTCCAGCTCTCGGAAGCACAGGTGATGCACAACCGCCGTGGCGCACAGCCCCGGTTCTAGCGCGCCAGCCGGGGCTTCCTGGCGATGACGTCGGGAAGCAATGCCTGCGCACGCGCCACCCAGTCGCACAGGGCCGGACGGGTCTCGCGCGGGTCGATCATGTCGTGAATCGCCAGGGATTCGGCCCGCGGCACCGCGGAGTACCGGTGCGCCATCGCCGCTTCAAGCTCGGCTCTCCGGCGTTCCGGATCGGGATGGGCGTCGATCTCGCGGCCGAAGGCCACGGCGACGCCGCCTTCGACCGGCACGGCACCCATCTCCGCCGATGGCCAGGCGAGCACATAGGCACCCGGGCCATAGTGCGCCACGGCTGCGACTCCGAATGACCGGCGCACGATCACCGAGGCCCACGGCACCGTGCAGTCGGCAGCAGCGAGGACGAGATCGGTTCCGTGGCGGATGGTTGCTGCCTTTTCCGCCTCGGCACCGATCATGAATCCCGGCTCGTCGACGAGGGTGACGATCGGCAGGTTGAAGGTCTGGCAGGTCTGGATGAACCGGCGGACCTTCTGCGATCCCTCCGCGGTCATGGCGCCGGCGTAGTGCCGGCAGTCGTTGGCAAAGAGTCCGACCGGCTGGCCGTCGAGTCGTGCGAGGCACGTGATCTGTCCCCTGGCGTGGCTTCGTGCGAGTTCGAAAACCGAATCGCGGTCGACGACCAGCGAAATGATGCGGCGCATGTCATAGACCTTGCGACGGTCTTCCGGCACCATGTCGACGAGGGCCTGCTCGCGACGGTCGACAGGATCCGCGGACGGGACGGTGGCAGAGACCTCCCAGGCGTTGGCCGGCATGTAGGACAGGAAGCGGCGGATCTGGCTGAACGCGCCCTGTTCGTCCTCCGCGACATTGTCGACGACGCCGTTGCGCGCGTGCACGCCTGCCCCGCCCATCTCCTCCTTGGACATCGCCTGCCCCAGGGCACGTTCCACCACCTTGGGTCCGGCGACCAGCACCTGCGATCCGGTACGGGTCATGACCGAAAAATGCGACGCGACCAGCCTGGCGGCCGGCAGACCCGCGACCGGCCCGAGTGCCGCGGCCGCCACCGGGACCGCACGCATGGTCCGGGCGACCGACTGGAACCGGGGCGGGAGAAACACCGGGGAGCCGACCGGGGCACCGCCCTTGCCGCCGGCACCCGTCACGCTGCCGCCCCCGCCTTCATGCAGGCGCACAAGCGGCACCAGATACTGCAGCGCCAGTTCCTCGGTGTAGATGCTCTTGCGCAGGCCGGCCTCGTTGGGCGAGCCGCCACGCAGTGTGAAGTCCTCGCCGCCGATCACGCAGGGACGGCCGTCGATGCGTCCGAAACCGAGAACGAAGTTTGCCGGCGAGAACGCGACAATCTCGCCCGCTTCGTCGCGTTCGACACCACCGGCACCGGGACCGATCTCGCGAAAGCTCGCCTTGTCCAGCACGCCGTCGATCCGTTCGCGAATGGTCAGCCGACCCTTCGCATGCTGGCGCGCCACGTTCTCCTTGCCGCCCTGCTCTCTGGCGATCGCAAGCTTGTGCCGGAGTTCGGCGAGTTGACGTTCCCAGGCCACGAGTGGTCTCCGCAATGGTGAGAATGCAGGATCCTATGCGCGCCGGCACGGCGACGAAAGGATCGCGGCGCCCGCGGAGGCGGACAGCACGCGCAATCTGCGAGACAATGGGTCGAACCGTATCGACAGGCCGGGAGAACCGCAGTCATGGCAGAACTCGAGGGCAGAACCGCCGTCATCACCGGAGGAGCGAGCGGCATCGGGGCGGAAACGGCGCGGCTGTTCGTCGCCGAGGGCGCGCGGGTGGTCATCGCCGACATGCAGGACGAGCGCGGCGAGGCGTTGGCACGCGAACTCGGACCGCAGGCCGTCTTCTCGAGTTGCGAGGTCCGGTCCGAGGAGCAGGTGAAGGCGGCCGTCGACCTGGCGCTCGGTCGCTGGGGCCGGCTCGACTGCATGTTCAACAACGCCGGGTTCGGCGGCGTGCTCGGTCCGATCGATGCGATCCCGGCCGACGCCTTCGACATGACCTTCTCCGTGCTGGTTCGCGGAGTCTTCCTCGGCATGAAGCACGCGATCCCGGCGATGAAGGCGCAGGGCAGCGGCAGCATCGTAAACACCGGCAGTATCGCCGGGATTACCGCCGGGCGTGGACCGCAGGTCTACTCGGCCGCCAAGGCGGCTGTCATTCACCTCTCGAAGGTCTCGGCGATGGAACTGGGCGAGCACTCCATCCGGGTCAACTGTGTCTGCCCCGGCTATATCGCAACTCCCCTCGCGGCCAACACGGTCGGCAGGCCCGACGGTCTGATCGAGGACCAGGTGGATGATTTCGCCCGCCGGCAACCGATCCCGCGTGCCGGCAGGCCGCGTGATATCGCCGAGGCGGTCCTCTACCTCGCGAGCGACCGGTCGAGCTTCGTGACCGGCCAGGCCATCACCGTGGATGGCGGAGCCGCGACCGGCGTGCCGTGGAGCGAGCAGAAGCCCGTCTACAGGGAGTTCCGACCGATCCGGGTCTATCATCCGGACCGGCGATGACCTCGCGAAAACTGCACTGTGCAGGGAACAGGCCATGACGACTCAGGTCACGGAATGCCGCATCGGTGTCGATGTCGGCGGCACTTAAATGGATGGCCATTTTCGGATATTGGGACACGAGCGGCTCTATGGCTCGAAAATGGCGCTGGGGGCGCTCTACCGCAACACGCTCGCCGACGAGCTCGGGAAGCTCGGCTACTCCATAGAGAAGACCCACGCCGACGGGCGGTTCGAGATCGCGGGCGTTTCGCGCGAGATCGTGGAGACGTTCTCGACACGGCGCGCCGAGATCGAGACGGCGATGGAGGGCCGGGGCCTGGGCACGACGGGGGAGAACCCGCATCTCGCCCGGCGTGCGGCGCTGATGACGCCGCGCGCGGCCAAGCGCGAGGTCGACCGGGACGCGCTGCGGGAGACCTGGGCGAGGCCGGCGGCCTCCCTCGGCTTCGACGCGAAAGGGCTGGTCGCCTCGGCGATGGAACGCGACGGGATCGGGAAGGCGCGCGCTGCCGAACCGGACAAGGACGCTGCTTTCCCTGCGCCGCACCAGCTGGACCTGTTCGAGCATGCCGCGCGAACCGAGCCCGCGCGGGCACCGGTGGACTGGGCGTTGGCCCATCTCTCGGAGCGGGATGCGGTGTTCTCCACCACCGACCAGCTCGCGGCCGCGCTCGCCTTCGATCCCGGCGCGGCGTCCATCGGCGCCGTCGAGCGGGCGGTCGAGGGGCTCAAGCGCGAGGGCCGGCTGCAAGATGCGCCGCGCTGGAAGGGGGCGGTGGGCTCACCACCGACAAGGCGCCGATGCGGGGCTGGACGGTCGAGCGTCATCTCAGGAAAGGGCCGCTCACCGCCGGGCAAAAGCAGGCGGTCAAGCTCATCCTGAGCGAGAAGGATCGAACCGTAGGCGTCCAGGGCTATGCGGGCACCGGCAAGACGAAAATGCTTTCCCGCGCCCGCACGCTCGCGGAGAAGAAGGGCTGGCGCATGGTGGGGCTCGCGCTGTCGGCCTCGGCCGCGCGCACGCTCAGCACCGAATCCGGTATCGAGTCCGAAACTCTCCAGCGCTTCCTCGCCCGCAACGCGGGCGTTGCCGAAGGCAGGCTGACCAGGAAGGGCGCGAAGGAAATGCGCCCGGCGTTCGCGAAGACGGTGCTGGTGGTCGACGAGGGCTCGCTGGCCTCGACCGTCCAGGCGCGCGACCTGCTCAGAATCGCGGGCGCTTTGCGCGTCCCGAAGCTGGTGCTGGTCGGCGACGCCAAGCAGCTCGACGCGGTGGACGCTGGGAAACCCTTCGCCCAGCTTCAGGCCGCCGGCATGAAGACGGCGGCGATGGACGAGATCCTGCGCCAGCGCGACGCGGACCTGACGGCGGCCGTCGAGGCGAGCCTCGCGGGCGAGATCGGCAAGGCGTTCGACAGGCTCGGCTCCAACGTGGCCGAGGTGAAGGCTGACAACATCGCCGGCGCGGTCGCCGCGCGCTGGCTGAAACTCTCTCCCGGGGAGCGCGGGCGCACCGGGGTGATGGCCCCGAGCCACGCGCTGCGCGAGGGCATCAACGCGCATATCCGCGAGCGCCTGGTGCGCGAGGGCCGCATCGCAGGTCCCGCCATGGAGACGCAGCGCCTGGTCTCGAAGGGCTGCACCAATGCCGAAAAATCTCTCGCCGCCAATTGCGCCCCGGGCGATGTCGTGGCCTTCCACCGCCCCTACAGGCGGATCGGCGTCGCCAAGGGCGGGGAGCGACGCGTCGCCGGCGGCGATCGCAAGGAGAGAACCGTGCTGCTCGAAGCGCCCGGCAGCGGGACCATCGCATGGAAGCCCTCCGAAATCGGCGAGCGGCAGGGCGGAACGGAGGTCTACCGCCGCGAGAGCGTCGAGCTTCGCGCCGGCGACCGCATCCGCTGGACCCGCAACGACAAGGGGCTGGGCATCCGCAACGGCCGGGTGGCATTCCGCCTGGAGGACGGGGCAGGCCCACCCTGACCCCGGGCGATCCGCAGCTCCGCCATCTCGACCGCGCCTGGTGCTCGACCGTGCATGCGTTTCAGGGACGCACGGTCGATGCGGTAATCGCGGCGATGGAAGCGAACCACCCGACACTGACCACGCAGAAGTCTCCATATGTCGAGATCAGCCGCGCCCGGGATCGGGCGGAGCCGGTGACCGACGACGCGCGGGCGCTCAGGGAACGGCTGGAAGCGGTCACCGGCGAGCGCATCTCGGCGTTCGAAGGCATCGGCGAGGACGTGCGGCCGGAGCGCGAGGCGGGCCGGGAAGCCCCACCGGCGGGCAAGGAACGCGAGCGCGACCGGGCCGAAGATTCCGTCATTCGGAAGATCGAAGTCGAGCGCGGGCGTGACGAAAAGGCCGCCGGGCAGAAGGCGGCGCCGGCCAGGGACAGGGCCGCGCCCTCGTCGCCGGACCGGAACGTCGGCCGCGAGGCGCCGCAGCGCAAGGCGCCCGAGCCCGAGCCGCCGGCAAAGACCAGGGTGCGCGAAATGGACCTAAACCTGTAGTGCGGAGCCGCTTGCCCGGCCGACTTTCTCATATTGGAAGGCGCTTCGCCGTGCCGGTACGGCGCGTCCTGGCACTGTCCATCCTTCCTTGCGCGCCATCTCTCTACCTCGCCGTTTCTCCGAAGTCATATGCCTGGGCCAAGCAGGGCTACGGCTGAGAGAGTGGGCACGCTGGCGCACTCCGACGGCCGCCAACTATCTGGATCGCGCGAAGGCCACGAGCGAAGCGTCCGCCCCACCCCCCGTCGCGATGAGGACGAACTGCCGCCCCGACCGGGCGCGGTAGGTCATGGGGTTTGCGCTGGTCTTTTGCGGCGTCGCGCCACGCCAGACCTCGGCCCCGGTCTCCTTGTCGAAGGCATACAAATACGGCGCTCCTCCGCCGACGAACACCAGGCCCCCTCCGGTCGCCATGGGGCCGGCATTGCCGCGCGTGCCCAGCCGCTCCGGCAGATCGACGCTCCGCAGCAGCGGATGCTCGCGCAGTTCGCGGCTGCCCTCGCCGAACGGCACCTTCCATGCAATCTCGCCCGCATTGAGATCGATCGCCACCAGATGTGCCCAGGGCGGCTTGATAAGCGGGATCGGGCCGAGTCCGTTCTTCGGGGTTTTCGCAGCGCCGGGCCCGTCGGCCTCCCGGAACATCAGGAGCGTCGCCCCGTAGGGGCAGTTGTTGCTGTATTCGACGTCGACCTCCGGGTCGTTTCCCGCATTCATGCAAACCTGATTCGTGTCGGCGTCTTCCGACGTCCGCACGAACAGGAGCCCGGTTTCGGGATCGAAGGCCGCCCCGCCCCAGTTCGCGCCGCCGCTCGCGCCGGGGCGCTGGAGGGTACCGCGCAGGCTGGGCGGCGTGAACAGTGGGCCGGTCCGGAACCGCTGCATCTCCGCCACCGCGAGCGCATGGATCTCCGGCGTCAGGTCGTTCGCGTCCTCCAGCGACACGCCTTGCCGGGCGAAGGCCGGCGGTTTGGTCGGGAACGGCTGTGTCGGATACAGCGCCTCGCCCGGCACGTCCGTCGCCGTGTCGACCGCGCGCTCCTCGATGGGCCACACCGGCTTGCCCGTCACCCGGTCGAACACATAGGTGAAGCCGAGCTTGGAGACCTGCGCCACCGCGTCGATCTCGTGCCCGTCCACCGTGATGGTCACGAGGTTGGGCGCCGCGGCCAGGTCGTAATCCCACACGCCGTGATGCACGGTCTGGAAGTGCCATTTCCGCTTGCCCGTGCGCGCATCGAGGCAGACCAGCGACTCGGCGAAGAGGTTGGCGCCGGGCCGGCGGCCGCCCCAGTAGTCGCTGCTCGGCGTGCTCGTCGGCACATAGAGAAGCCCGCGCGTGGCGTCGAGCGACATCAGCCCCCACACGTTGGCGTGGCCGGTGAAGCGCCAGGACCCGTTCTCCCAGGTGTCGGCGCCGAAGGCGTCCTTCGATTGCGGGACGGTGAAGAACACCCAGCGGCGCTCACCCGTCCTTGCGTCGAACGCCTGCACGGTGCCCGGCGGGTCGAACTTCCGCTGCAGCCGGTCAGGGATGCGGCTGCCGACGATCACCAGGTCCTCGAACACCACCGGCGGCGAGGTCTGGTCGAACTCGAAGCGGGTCACCGGGCGGCCGTGGCCCTCGGTCAGCAGCACGCTCCCGCCGTCGCCGAAACTCTTGTCCGGCTCGCCGGTCGCGGTGTCGATCGCGTAAAGCCGGTCGCGGCTGTTGAGGAAGATGCGCGCGTTGTCTCCATCGCGCCAGTAGGCGATGCCGCGGTGCTTGAAGCCGCGCGGTCCGGCACCCTTCGGTCCCCCCTCGTAGGCCCTGGGGTCGAAAATCCACAGCTCGGCGCCCGTCTCCGCGTCGAGAGCCGCCACGCGCGTGTACATGGTCGAGAGGTAGAGAACATTGTCGACCATGATGGGCGTCGCCTGGAACGGGCCCGGCCGCGTGCCGTATTTCTCAAGCGGCCGCTCGTTCGGCCGCCATTGCCAGATGATCTCTAGCTCGCCGACATTGACGGCCGTGATCTCGGCGGCGGCCGAGTACTTGGTTTGCGCCTGCTCGGCGCCGACATACGGCCACTCGATCACGGCGCCCCGTTCCTGGGCGCTCGCAAGGGAGGCGGTCGCGTGGATGGCGGCTACGAGGACGGCGGGCGCAACGAATCCGTTCATGAGCAGGAGGCGGCAGCACCGACCGCAGGTTTCGATGACACCGCACCGTTCATCGATGCCGGACTCGGTGTTCCTCTCTCGTCCAACTACCATGCTGGCCCCTCAAGCGTCGAAACCCTCGCTGCAAGCGATGCGCCGCGTTCAACGTTTCGGGCGCCGCGCTCCGCGACCGCGGTCCGTTGTCGGTAGCATCCTTGCGCATGTGTCGACGATGGCGAGGGTCCGGCCGCACCCTAGAACTGCGTCCCGAGGCGGAGGCTGACGGTGTAGCCGCTGTCGTCCGAGCCCAGGCCGGAGGCTGAAACCTCGCCGCCCAGCGACCACCGGTTCCAGCGGTACGCCGCGCCCAGGCCCAGCACGCCCCGGGTCCGGGCAGCTTCCGAGCCGAGGCGCTCGCCCGAGACGTCCGTTACTGTCTCTGTGTCCCCCAACACCCGCTCCACGCCCAGACGGCCGTGCAGGTCGAGCTTCCGTTCGCCGCCGTCCCACGAATGTGAGGTTTTCGTGACGATGCCGAGACCGACGACGGACCGATCTGTCTTTTCGGGCGAGACCCGCAAACCCACGGCGTCACGGAATCCGTCCATCGAAACGTCAGAGTGGGTCAACCACGCCTGGGGCGTCAGGGTCAGATCGTCGGCGAGCGAGAAACGCCGGCCCGCCTCGACCCCGAGGGTACGGACTGTTGCATCGGCTCCCTCCTTCAGGAGGCCCCGGCCGTCCGAGCGCAGGTCCGACTCGTACTGGGTCACCGAGATGCGCCCGCTCGCATGGTAACCGGCGGCGTTCTCCCACGAGACCCCGAACGACGCGCCGAAGCCCTCGGCATCGATCTTTCCCTCGCCCGTCGGCACGGACACGTCCGCCGAGCCTCGCACATGGCGCAGCGAGGCCCATCCCTTCACGTTCGCCTCCCGGGAGAATGCAAAATCGACCCCGGCCTCGGCTTCAAAGCGGCCGTAATCGTACGCCGCTCCGACCTGCGAGCGATCCGGCGCGTAGGATCCCTGGCCGCCCGAAATCCGGACCCAGTCGGGCGAACCGGGCATGCGCAGCCGCTTGCCCACCGTCCCCTGTTCGTCCAGCCGCAGCATGAACCCGGGCAGCGCCTCGTAGACCGCCGCGCGCGGCGCATAGGCGGTCACGAAATCCGTCGGCATGAACGCCCGCCCCGCAACGGTCTGCGAGGCGGCAAGGGATACGTCGCGCGTGCCGTTCGGTGCCCGCAGCCCGGTCGCCCCCGTCATGCCGTCATGCAGGACCACCCCGTTGACCGTGACGGTCGTTCGACCGTCGTCGTTCCTGATCTCCCCCGCGATCGCATCGCTCGCCCGGCGGCCGTCCAGCTGCGCCTCGACATGCAACGCGGGCTCGGTTCCCTCGGGTCCCTCGGCCCGCACGGCAACGCCCGAGGCCGCGCCGATGCTGCCCCGGGGGCCGATCTCGACCCGGCCGCCGCCGTAAAGGCGGACGCCCGCCCCCACACCCGTGCCGCCCCGCACGCGCCCGTTCACAACGACCTTCTGCGCCGCTGTCTCTCCGCGCGTGTTGTCGCTGGCGTCCACGGTGACGTCCCGAAGGGCGGGGGATCCAATCGGCTCGGGTCTGTCGTCGAACAACCGGCCGGTGAGACCGACCAGGATGCCGGAACTGTCCTTGCCCTCCGCCGCAATCGTTCCGTCCTCGACGCGAATGTCGATGCTGCCTTCGCCCGTGAAGTTGAACGCCCGAATGCCGGCGACGCTCTCTCCGGTCGCCACGACGGTCGAATCGCGCACGTCAATGGTTATGTCGCCAGTGCCCTCGTGACGCTGGCCTCCGCCGATGCCCACGGAACGGTTGCCCTCGACCCGGATGTCGACGTCGCGCGCGGCGATGTCGATATCGCCCTTCCGGTCATGTATGAAGGACATACCACCGGAGTCCGCACCCATGACCACGATATCGGCGCGTCGGACATCGACGTGTATGTCGCCTTCCTCGCCCCAGTATCCGCCCCAGATGCCATCGAAATACCTCCCTCCTTCCTCATTGTCGTGCATGCGGTAGATGCCGAGACTGCTGGAGACATCGATGTCGACGTCCTGGACATCGAAGGAGAGGTCGCCACCCTCTCCCCCTGAATAGAGAAAGGCTATACCGTTTGAGTTCGTGGCTTCCCCGGTCTTGACAGTGATGGTGCTGTCCCGAACGGTAACGTCGGTGTCACCGCTACCAAGATGGTAGCCTAGGATTCCGTCATTCGAGAGTGCGCCGCCAACATCTATGTCGACATTCCGGACATCGACGTCGACGTCTCCGGCGCCGTGATGGCTGGCGTACACGCCAGTGGCCCAAGGGGCATCGACCCTTATGTGGGAGTCCCGCACGGCGACATTCAGATCTCCCTCGACGCGTTGGACTCCGATCACACCGCCCCACCCACCTTTCAAATCAATGTCGACGTCGCGGACGATGAGATCGTGGTCGCCGCTGAACCCGTCGTTTGTGTCGTATTCGTCGCCACGATAGCTGTGGATGGCGAACGCGCGTAGCCAATCGCTCGCGATCGAGAACGAGCCGCCGGCGATTTCCGTGCGCATCGCGCCGGACCTTCCGTAGTGGCCGACCGAAATCCCTCTCCCGTTCGAGATCACGTCGGCGGAAGAGAAGAGCGAGATGTCGCTCGCATGGTCCGCATCGGTCTCGATCCTGACGGCGCTGTAGAGCGGGTCTCCCTCGCCAGGCAGAACCAGCTGGTCGTCGTCGGGGTCGTCGCGGTCGTAGCGGATCGAGAGGTCATCGGCGAGGCGGATGGTGAAACCGTCTCCGTTCGCCTCGCCGGGGCGGTACACGATGTTGCCGTCCGTGTCCGCGTCGTAGTTCGAGGGCGAGCAGACGATCGGCGTCCCGGCTTCGGGCCGGCCGCATTCGTTCTCTGCCCGCGCCGCGCCCGCGCCGCCGAGCACCACAGCCAGCACGATGCCGGTGACGCCGAACGGAAGCCCGGCGCTCACGCGCCGCGCGAGACCCGGATATCCTGCATCGCAGATGCCCGGTCGAGACGCCAGGATTGCTGCTTTATTCACGAGATACTCTCCAAACGATCGGGGACATTGTTTTCCAAAGTTGCGGCGAACTCCGGCCGCGACGGGCGAACATATTTGGACATTGCAGCGATCGGACGCAACGCGCGATTCGCCACGAACATCCACATATGTGTCGACGAGACCTGAACGCGCCGCCGCCGACGATTTGCGGCTTCCCCGCGCCGGATGCAAGGTGTCGCGCCAAGGGTGCACCCTTGGCGCGACAGAACCGGATCGGTCCACCTTCCTGATGGGGCCACCGATTCCTGTTCGGCATCGACGCAAACCCCGATAGCGTTCGCTGAAATCCCTCAAGCCGAACCCTCGCCCAGGGCCTCCGCCATGGCCTTGTGCCCGTCGCTGACGATTTCGTCGAGCTCGAACTTGTGCTCGTCGCGGAGCAATTCCTGTCCGCGAAGCGTGGTCAGCAGGTAGACGCCGCGATAGATGTCCTCGATCAGCGCGAGGTAACCGGGCGGGATCGCGGCCCTGGCGGGCCGGTCGAGCCGCTCCTCGGCGGCGGCGAGCGTCACGGTGCGGACGAGCTGGCTGGCCGGAATCCCCTGGCGCAGCGCCGCGTCCTCGACCAGTTGCCACTCCGAATCGGAGAAACGGATGATGCGGGAGCGGCGGAAATCGCCCGCTCGCTCGCTGGATTCCGCCGATTGCCCGCGAGCTTTCCGGGGACTTCGGGCCATGTTCTCGCTCCCTTTCGGCCTCGCCGGTGACCGGCGCGGGGCGAAACCGCGCCCAGTTCTCAACCCGCCCGGCCCGCTTCCGGCCGAGAACTCGCGCCACCGTCAAGGCCGTCGCGCCCCTCCACCGCCTCCAGATCAACGGTAGCGCCGAGCCCCCGGAGAGGGTGGTGAGTGTGCCCGGCGGCGCTCGCGGCGGGGCGATCCGGCCGATTCCGACAAACACAATTCGACTGTCGAGCGTGTTGCATCGCCATGCACCAGGCAATCGGCGGGCCGGCGAATAGGTCTCGATCATCCTGAATGGGCGTCAAGCGTCGTCAAGGGGCACCAGGCGTACCGGCACAAACGTGTACCGGGCGGCATACGCTCGATCCGCAACGCTCCGGTCATCTTCTGGCGTCGTCAGGGGTACTGGGGCGCACTCAAGAGCACTCCAGGGTAGCTGTTGCAGGGCCTTGCAGCGGGCTGCGTCCGGTGTGGAAACCAAAGCCGGCCCCGGCCGGTCGAAGGCGCTATTCGTGCAGCATGAGCGATGGGGGAATCGATGCCGTCGAACGCGGCGGTTAGGAGCCTCCGCGGCGCTTGATGCGGCCCCGGATCGTCGTCCGGGGCAGGCGGCGTGCCGACACTGCCGGGCGGCGAAGTGTCGAGCGGAACTGGGCGCGAGCGCCGTCACTGGCGTCGGCGGAAGTGCCGCGCGTTCCGCGGGCGGCGGCGCGCGCCGGTCGCGACGGCGGGCGTGTGGAAGTGCATCGGCAAGCGATCGGGCCGATCGCCGCCGCCACGCCGATACGCGAAAGCGAAACGGGCCGCGCCACCGCCGAAGCGATGACGCGGCCCGTCGAGGGACTGCCGGTCAGGCTGCCAAGACCGGGATGCTCATCTGGCGAGCGAGGTCGATAAGGTTCTCGGTGATGCCGCCGCCGCTCGCGGGGAAGGCGATGACGCCCTTGGACAGGAGGTTGAGCAGCTCGTCGTTGCGGCGGAACGGAGCCGCGGCCTTCGTCCTGGCCAACGCGCGCGTCCCCGCCTGCCTGGTCGACACCGAGCGGCCCGACTACCGGGAACTCGACCGGTTCTTTGAGGCGGGCTGATCGCGGAACGCGGCCGGGACTGTCGACGCTCGACGGATCGAGCGGGCCGGAACGGCGCGGTATACTGCGAGCGGTGCCCTTGAAGCACGATCGTTGAAGGCGGTCAGCGCCCCGGAAGAGGAGAGCGAAAATAAGGCTGACGACGATACTTCTCGTGGCGCTTTTCTCGGGCGGCGGCGATTTCCGGCGTCTGGTGGAGGCGGAACGGCGCGGTGTCGACGCCGCAATCCTCGCCGCCGATGGTGGCGGACGAGCCGCGGCGCCAAGCGGACCATTTCATCGAACTCGCCGACCTCGCACCGGAGGCCGGGCGACCGCCGAGATCGTACGAGGGACGCACGCCCACGCGCGGCCGGATGTGGATGACGGGGAATTCGACCGAGCGGCGATGGCCGTAAATCGGCGGCTCCTTACCCACCCGTACCCAGCTTCCCTGCGTTCACGCAGTTCTTAAACGTCCGCGACGGCCGGAACACGACCACCCGACGGGCGACGATCGGCGCCGGCACGCCGGTCTTCGGGTTGCGTCCCACGCGCGGCCCCTTGGCGCGCACCGAGAAGGTCCCGAAATTGACGATCTTCACCTCTTCCCCGGCCGACAACCGCCCGGCAAGCGTTTCGATGACCGCCTCGATCAGGCGCTCCGCCTCGGCGCGCGGCAGCCCGACCTCTCACCACACCGCCTCCGTCAAGGAGGCCCGCGTCACCCTGTCCATGCCAGACGATCCCTCGTGCCGGAGCGGACAGCATAACCCGGCTGCGGCCCGATGCCGACCGCCCTCGAACCCGTGACGATCGGCTGCCCCCGGAGACGGGGTTACGAGTCGCACGATGCCACCGCAATGTCGATCGGACGGTAGCGAAAGGGGGAGCCCTGCCGCGATGGGAGAAACAGCGTCGATATATTCGCGCCCGACTGGCCCGCGTCGCCGACCGGTGCCTTCGCGGCTGTCGAGATGACACCGGACGGGTTCATCGCCAAGTGGCGGGCGTCCGAGTTGAAGGAACGCTCCGCCGCGCGGGAGCAATTCATCGAACCGTGTCGGCTGCTCGGCGAGCGAAGTGCGGTTCCATGTGAAGGTCCATTGCTGAAGGCGACGGGCCCGACCACGGGGAGAAGGAATCCGTGAAGAGCATCCTTGCCGAGGCCCTGCATGCCGTCGTCATCAGTGGGCCGGTCTGGCTTGCGGCGAGCGACTGCGAAAGCTCAAGCTGGCCCCGGTCAAGGGCTTCCGCGAGCGCGAGATCACGCGCGGCGCGAAACGCTGGCTGGCGCCCGGGTCCGAAGTCCTCACCGACGGGCTGCGCTGCTGGAACGCGCTCGACGGGATCGCCGAAAACCATCGCGCGATCCGCACCGGATCGGGCCGCCAGGCAGCCGGCATGGCGCCGTTCAAATGGGTCAACACCATGCTGGGCAATATCAAGTCTGCGATCACCGGCACCAATCGAGAACTCGGCCCCGATCACGCCGAACGATACCTCGCGAGCTTCGCATGGCGATACAACCGGCGCTTTCAACTCCAGACCATGATCCCACGCTTCGTCCATGGCGCCGCCCGTACCGACCCGATCCCCTACCGAGCCCTCATCGCAGGATGAATCTCAGGGATAAGCAGGGCTCTTATTAGGATGACTTGACAGCGTCATGCCGCCTGCAGGGCCTGACTCGAAGACCTGCAGGCGCATTTTCCTTGCATGTTCCACGTTTTATCCTGTATATTTCCCGTACTGTTCGGGAGACACCGCATGCCGTCCGAAGCAAGACCCGGGACAAGACCGCAGCGTGCACACCGCCAGGTCACATACCGTCTGCTGCCGCAGACGCGTGACAACTGGCGCCGCCTTGAGCGGGTCCTGGAGAGCCAGCGCCAGTTGTACAACGCCGCCCTGCAGGAGCGGTCGGACGCCTGGCGCCTGGCGGGCGTCTCGCTCTCCTCTATCGACCAGGCGAAGTCCCTGACGGTGCGCCGGCGCGGCGGCACCCCGTATCCGGACGCCCGTCCGGTCTCGGCAGTGCTGAAGCGCGAGGCCGGACGCTGGTATGCCGTGGTCTGCCATGCTGTCGCGGTTGCGCAGCCGGAGGATGACGGGACCGCGATCGGCATCGACATGAACGCCGGCCAGGTCGCGGCGAGCGACGGCCGGCTGTTCCACGCCCCCGACACGCGCCGCCTCGAGGCCCGGAAACGCCGCTATCAGCGCATGGTGGCGAGGGGCAGGCGCGGGAGCCGCCGGCGGGAGCGAGCAAGGGCGCGGCTCGCCAGGACGACACGGCGCATCGCCATGGCCCGGCGCGACTGGCACCACCAGGTCTCGCGCAGGATCGCGGAGGGTGCGCACACCGTCGCGATCGAGGACCTGAAGGTGCGGAACATGACGGCAAGCGCCCGGGGCACGGCGGACGAGCCGGGCAGCAGGGTGAAGCAGAAGGCCGGGCTCAACCGGGTCGTTCTCGACACCGGCTGGGCCGCCCTGCGCGCAATGCTGGAGTACAAGGCGGAGCGCGTGATCGCGGTCGATCCCCGCCACACCAGCCAGACCTGTGCAGCGTGCGGGCACGTCGACGCCCGATCGCGCAGGACACGGGACCGGTTTCACTGCGTGGCCTGCGGCCACGCCGATCATGCGGACGCGAATGCTGCCCGCACCATACGGCGTCGGGGACTGGCGCTGATGCACGGGGAGGCTGCCGGGATGCCGGGCCGTGGAACCGTGAATACACGAAGAAGGATGGCGGCATGACGCTGTCAAGTTTTCTTTGTAAGCCCCATAAGCAGGAAACCAATAGGTAATGGAAGTGAGTATAGTATAACATCTTGGTGAAATCGACGCGCCGCTTGCTAAAGCACCCAATAGCGGGAACGCGATGGTGCCGGGCTGCCACGGGGGACAGAGGTGGACTTCATCCGCAAGACACTGATATTCGCTGCACTGTGCGTGCCGCTGGTTCCGCATGGGCTGAGCGCGCAGACCATGAATGTCGTGGTGAGCCTGAAGCCGGTCCATTCCCTCGTCGCCGGGGTGATGGGCGAAGCCGGACAACCCCGGCTTCTGCTCAAGGGCACCGCATCGCCCCACACCTACCAGATGCGCCCGTCCGATGCCCGGGCTCTCGCCGAGGCCGATCTGATCGTGTGGGTCGGCGAGCCGATGGAGACCTTCCTCCATCGTGCCATCGAGAATCTCGGGTCCAAGTCCAGGGCCGTGACCCTTCACGAGGTTCCCGGAATACACCTGCTACGCAATCGCGAAGGGGGGATATGGGAAGACGACGACCATGAGGAGTCCCATGTCGACGAACACGAAGGCCACGGTCATGAGCACGGCGAGTTCAACATGCATTTATGGCTCGATCCCGGCAATGCCGGCCGGATCGTCGATGCGGTGGCCGAGGCGCTGATCTTTCTCGACCCCGCCCGCACGGCAACATGGCGCGCCAACGCCGCGGCAACGCGTAAACGGATCGCTGACCTGCACGCGTCTCTTGAAGCCCGTCTGGCGCCCGTGCGCGGACACGCCTTCGTCGTCTTCCATGACGCCTACCAGTATTTCGAGCGCGCATACGGGCTCAAGGGCAAGGGCGCGATTGCCGTCGACCCGGCGCGGGCGCCGAGCGCCAAGCGGCTCGTCGAGTTGCGCGGCGCGCTTGCCGAACACGAGATCCGCTGCGTGTTTACCGAACCCCAGTTCGAGCCCGATCTGGTCCGGACCGTGATCGAGGGCAGCGACGTCCGGACCGCGGTACTCGACCCGGTCGGCGCCGACACGAGGCCCGGTCCCGACGCCTGGATCGAGATTATGCGCGGCCTGGGCGATGCGATGGTAGGCTGTCTCGGCAGGAGTTGACCGCCCCCGGGACGCGGGAGCCGTGGACGGGCGGGCTCTCCGCATGCACGACTAGCCCCAAGATGTGTGTCCACGGCAGGTTCCCGAATGACCAATGCACCCGCCCACGATCCGTCCGAGGCCTTGCCGCTCGTCGAGGCGCGCGGCGTCAGCCTGCGGATTGGCCACCGGAGAGTACTCGATGCGGTGAATTTCGCCGTCCGCGCCGGGGAAATCGTCACCCTGGTCGGGCTCAACGGCGCCGGCAAGTCGACGCTCGTCCGCGTGATCCTGGGCATCGTGGAACCCGATAGCGGTGAGGTGGTTCAGAGGCCTCGCCTGCGCGTCGGCTACGTGCCACAGCACATGCAGCGCGATCCGGTCATGCCGATAACGGTGGAGCGCTTCATGACGCTCGGCGCGCCAGCCCCTCGCGAGGCGCTCCAACGGGCGCTCGACGAGGTCGGCGCCGATCCGATCCTGGGCCATCCTCTGGCCGAGGTCTCCGGAGGCGAGATGCAGCGCGTGATGCTGGCGCGGGCGCTCTTGCGCGAGCCCCAGCTCCTGGTTCTCGACGAGCCGCTCGCCGGGGTCGACGTCACCAGCCAGAGCGACCTCTACCGGCTCATCACGGAAGTCCGCGACCGGCGCGGCTGCGGGGTCCTCCTGGTCTCGCACGATCTTCACCTTGTGATGGCCGCGACCGACACCGTGGTCTGCCTCAACCGGCACGTTTGCTGCAGCGGGCGGCCGCAGGCCATCCTGCACCACCCCGAGTTCATCTCCCTGTTCGGACCGCATTTGTCGGAGACGCTCGCGGTATACCAACATGCCCACGACCATCGTCACGATGCGCTGGGCGAGCCGATCTCGATCGAAGCGGGCTCATCGCAGCAGCCGGGGGCGGGCGGGCGGCACACGTGATGGAAGACTTCGTCCTGCGCGCCCTTGGCGGCGGGATCGGGGCGGCGCTCGCCGCCGGGCCGGTCGGGTGTTTCGTGGTGTGGCGGCGCATGGCGTATTTCGGCACCGCGCTCGCGCATGCGGTGCTGCTCGGAGTCGCACTCGGATTTCTGCTCGACATCGAGCCTATCGTCGCGGTCTTCGCGATATGCCTCCTGCTCGCGGTCTGTCTCCTTCTGTTGGAGCGCCAGCGGGTCATTTCCGTTGACGCCCTGCTCGGCGTTCTCGCCCACGCGGTGTTCGCGGCCGGACTGGTCATGGTCGCGTTCATGGAACGGGTGCGGGTCGATCTGATCGGCTATCTGTTCGGCGACATCCTGTCGGTCGGCGTGGTCGATCTCTGGCTGATCTTCGGCACCGCGGCTGTCGTAACCGCGGCCCTTGCCTGGCAATGGCGCAACCTCCTGGCCGTGGCCCTCAACCAGGATCTCGCCGCGGCGGAGGGCGTGCCGGTGGAGCGGGTCCGTTTCCTGTTCCTGTTCCTGCTCGCTGCGGTGATCGCCGTCGGAATGAAGATCGTCGGCATGCTGCTCGTCGTGGCGCTGGTCATCGTCCCGCCGGCCGCCGCGCGTCGCCTCGTGTCAACGCCGGAGCAGATGGCGGTGGCGTCGACGGCGATCGGAATCGCCTCGGTGGTCGCCGGTCTGTTCGCGTCGCTCCTCTGGGACATTCCCGCAGGGCCGGCGATCGTGCTGGTGGCGAGCGGGATATTCGCCGCCAGCCTGCTGGTCCCGGTTCAGGGACAGTCGAGCCGGGACGGCTGACCGGCGGCAAGGACCGGCCAACGCGATCCGATAAGAAGAACACCACCAGAAGGGCGATGCCGGACACACCGCCCAGGATGAAACAGGCTGCGCTGACGATGCCGGTCAAGGTGGCCCAGTCGGCCGTGCGCCAGGTTCGACCTTCGACGTTGAACATGACCTCGGAGCGATCGCCCTGGCCGTCGGCGAAACGCTTGAGGGCGACTTCGCTCCCGTGCGCCTCCCTCACGGAAACGATCGTCACAAGGAACTATGGTCAGCGCCGAAGCCAGGATGCCCACGCCGAAGACCATGACGGTCGTGAGCGCGAACCAGTGAAACACGCCCTCCTGCCCGCCGGTGGTGGAGGTGCTCATGAAACCGATGATGAGGGCGGTGCCGCCAGCATTTCCGAACAATAGCAGGCGCGTCGGTTCGAGCAGCATCCGGCATCGGTCACATGCTTCCGGACCTGGTGTTCGGATGCCTGCACCAGGCGATCCCCGACCGCGTGCCGGCGGAGGGGTGTTTGGCACTCTGGACCCTGCGTCTCGGCGCCGGGCACGGGATCACGGCGCGGGCCGGTTCGCAGTCGACACCGTTCCAGATAATGAGCTTCCATTCCGGGGGAACAGGAGCCCGTCCCGGCCTCGACGGCCTGTCGGCAACACCGTTTCCGTCAGGCGTGCGGAACGTGCCGGCCGAGGCAACCGAGGCGATCACGCCGTTGGTGTTCTGGAAGAAGGAGCTGCGTGCCGACAACGGCGGGCCGGGACGCATGCGCGGCGGTCTCGGACAGACGATCGAGGTTGAGAACCGTGAAGGCGCGCCCTTCGGGCTCTACGCCACCTTCGAGCGGACAGTGCACGCGGCCCGCGGCCGCGACGGAGGTGGGCCCGGCGCACCTGGCCTGGTACGGCTCGCATCGGGAAGAAAGCTGCGTAACAAGGGCTTCCGGGTCATTCCCGAGGGCGAGCGGCTGGTGATCGAGATGCCTGGCGGCGGCGGGACTACGGTGTTGTGCACGGGGCCGGACGCACCGGGTCGGACCGAAAGGTTCCCGGCTGAACTGCACTACTCGCTCACCCGGAACACCGGATCGCGGGACCAGGGCGTGCCGCTCAGGTGTCGGGTGAGAAAGTCGGTGGAAAACGCGAGCTCCTCCGGCGGCACCGCCGGATGCAGGCCGGGATTGGCATGGAGCCGCTTGTCGGCCGATCCCAATGCATCGAACAGGGCCAGGCATTCCTCGCGGGTGAAGAGTTCGTCCTCGAGCTGCCAGATGAACATGACCGGACAGGTGACTGCCCGGGCCGCCTCCCTGATCACCGGGGCATAGTGTTCGGGCTCGCGCACCAGCCCCATCAGGCCGATCACGGCCGCGGAGATCCGGGGTTCGGCCGCGATGAGGGGCACACCGTAGATCGTGCCCATCGACAGGCCCCAGTAGCCGACGGGGCCTGATCCGACCTCGGCGAGTCCGGAGACCGTTCCCAGTGCGAGCTTCCAGTCACGCACCATGTCGTGCGCGGTACCAGTGCGCTGCCACTCCGGCCAGAACGCGTCGCGTCCGCCGGGTCCGACCTGTCGGCGGCCGTGCACCGGCCCGTCAAGCGCGAGGCCGAAGTAGCCGTGTGTCGTGCCCAGCTCCCGCGCAATGTCCGGGATCGGTCGCTGGTGCCGGTCGCCCGACGCGCCGTGACCGAAACAGACAAGCGGTGCGCCGGGCCCGGTGTCCGGGCCCGACCAGAGAACGCCGGTAACCGGTCGCGCCGGTGCGTGGATGGTGAACTCGCGAACGGTGACACCGTCGTGCGCCCGGGTTTCGTGCCATTCGAGCCCGTTGCCTGAAGAGGTCATCACATGCATCCTGAACTGCGCAGCCGGTAGGAACACTCTGCTGGAGTTTCGCCCCGGTCAAGAACGGCCGATCGAACGCGGAGGACGCCGGATGGCGAAGGTGAGGGGTCCCGACCGCGTGCGAGCGGCACTGCGAGCCCTGGGACTCGGCTGCGAGGTCATCACACTGCCCGACAGTACCCGAACCGCCGACGAGGCGGCGCGTGCTGTCGGCTGCTCGGTCGGCGAGATCGCGAAGTCCCTGGTGTTTCGCGCCGGCGAACGTGCGGTGGTCGCGGTACTGAGCGGCGGCGACCGGCTCGATCCGGCGAAGCTCGCAACAGCGGTCGGAAGCGAGGTTGCCAGGGCGGACGCCCGGTTCGTGCGCGATGCGACCGGGTTCGCGATCGGCGGTGTGCCGCCCGTCGGGCATTCCGGGCCGGTCACCCTGTTCATGGATAGCCGGCTGCTGGGATACCGGCGGGTCTGGGCCGCGGCCGGAAGCCCGCACGCGGTATTCGCCATCGAGCCCGAGCGGCTTCGCGATGCAGGCGGTGCTGCCATCGCCGACCTCGTCACCGGGTAGTGTGGCGGCCGTCGATTTCGGCTTTGCAAGCCCGGTTCGACCCGATAGCATGCGCCTTGCATACTGATGACCCTTGAGGAAGAGACCGGCAGGCCTCGCGCCGTGGCCGGCGCCGAAGGAGCAACCGCCCCGGAAACTCTCAGGCACCCGGACCTCAGGGTGAGGAGCCTCTGGAAAGAAGACCGGAACACGGTCTCACCGACGGGGAAAGCCGGGCAGCGATGTGCGGCGAATCTCTCAGGTTTGCGGACAGAGGGGGCAGGCGCGCCACCGGTGTGGTGCACGTGGCCCGTGCTGTCTGGGAGCCCGAGCAATGGCTGAACACCCGTCGCCGCGAGTGACGCCCCTGCATGACCTGCATGTCCGGCTCGGTGCGCGGATGACCACATTTGCAGGCTATGACATGCCGGTTCAGTACCCCGCCGGGATCAGGTTCGAGCACCTGCATGTCCGTGACCGGGCCGGTCTGTTCGACGTCTCCCACATGGGTCAGGTCCGGATCAGCGGGCCCGGCGGGGCGCGCGAGCTCGAGGCCCTGACGCCGGCCAGCCTGCAGGAACTCGCGCCGGGCCAGATGCGCTACGGCCTGTTCACCACGCCCGCCGGTGGCGTGCTTGATGACTTCATGGCGGTATGCCGGGACGACCATCTGCTGCTGGTGGTGAACGCGGCATGCGTGACCCAGGATGTCGAGCTGATACAGGCGGGTCTTGTCTCGGCACGCGCCGAGCTGCTTGAGGACAGGGCCCTGCTGGCGCTGCAGGGCCCTGCGGCAGAAGGTGTGCTGGCCGGGATGGCTCCGGCGGCAGCCGGCCTTCGCTTCTTGTCCGCTGCCGAGATCGAGCTTCTCGGGACACCGTGCCTGGTGTCACGCTCCGGCTACACCGGCGAGGATGGGTATGAGATCTCGGTGCCGAACGACCGAGCCGTGGCCCTTGCCGAGGCGCTGCTGGAACACCCGGATGTTCGTCCTGTCGGCCTCGGAGCCCGCGATTCACTGAGGCTGGAAGCGGGGCTTTGTCTCTACGGCCATGATCTGTCGCCCTCGATCACGCCGGTCGAGGCGGCGCTGACCTGGTCGATCGGCAAGCGGCGGCGCGCGGAAGGCGGATTTGCCGGCGAGCAGATCATCCTGCGGCAGATGGCGGACGGCGCTCCGCGTCGCAGGGTTGGTCTGCGGCCTCTCGGCCGGGCGCCGGCGCGCGAACACTCCGAGATCGTCGACACTGACGGCAGGGTGATCGGGAAGGTGACCAGCGGCGGGTTCTCGCCCAGCCTCAACGCCCCCGTTGCCATGGGGTATGTCGATGTGGACAGCAGCGGCGAGGGGACGGACGTCGATATCCGGGTCCGGGGCACACCGCGGCCGGCCCGGGTCTCGCGGCTTCCGTTCGTGCCGGCGCGGTACAAGCGGTGATGTGCAGTACAGACCGACTGGGGGAGCAGCGGTATGAGTGGACTTCGTTACACCCGTGATCACGAATGGGTTGTTGTCGACGGGTCGACAGCCCGGGTCGGAATCAGTGACTACGCCCAGGACCAGCTTGGCGACATCGTGTTTGTCGAGGTCACCGCGCTGGGCGAGACGGTCTCGAAGGGCGACGTGGTTGCCGTGGTCGAGTCCGTCAAGGCGGCGAGCGACATCTACACGCCGGTCTCCGGATTGCTCAGCCGGTGGAACGAGGCGCTGGAGGCGGCACCGGAGACAGTCAACGAGGATGCGGCCGGTGCAGGCTGGATATTCGAGATCACGCTCAGCAACACGAGCGAACTCGACGGGCTTATGGACCAGGAAGAGTACATGACCTTCCTTTCCACCATCCAGGGGCCATCGACAGGAGCGATGACGAGGGAGTAGACGGACATGCCCGCAGACGGATCGAACGGACCCTCCTGGGAAGAAGAGAACTTCGCTGCGCGCCACGTCGGCCTGCGCCCCGCCGACGAAGCCAGGATGCTCGACGCAATCGGGGTTGCCAGCATGGGCGAGCTGATCGGCAATACGGTGCCGGCCGGAATTCGCGCGTCGGAGCCGCTGGAGCTGCGTGAGCCGCTGAGCGAGACCGAGGCCCTGGCCCGTCTCAGGCAGTTCGCCGATCGCAACAAGGTTGCGACCTCGCTGATCGGCATGGGCTACGCGCAGTCCGTCATTCCCGGCGTCATCCAGCGCAACATTCTCGAGAACCCGGCCTGGTATACCGCGTATACGCCCTATCAGCCCGAGATCTCACAGGGCCGGCTCGAGGCCCTGCTGAACTTTCAGACGATGGTCGCCGACCTCACGGGTCTCGAGATTGCCAACGCCTCGCTGCTCGACGAGGCAACGGCAGTGGCGGAGGCTGTCAGCTTCGCCCGCAAGCTCTCGAAGTCGCGGTCGGATGTCGTGTTCGTGTCGAACCGCTGCCATCCACAGACCATAGACGTTGTAAGAACCCGGGCCGAACCGATTGGCATGCGGGTCGTGGTCGGTGACGAGAATAAACGGGGCGCGCAGGACTGCTTCGCGCTGGTGCTGCAGTACCCGGCGACGGATGGAGAGGTCGTCGACTACAAGGATCTGGTCGAGGCGGTACACTCCCGCGACGGCATGGTGATCGTGGCGGCCGACCTGCTTGCGCTCACCCTCTTGACGCCGCCCGGTGAATGGGGCGCGGATGTGGTGGTCGGGTCTTCCCAGCGTTTCGGGGTCCCGCTCGGTTTTGGCGGTCCGCACGCGGCGTATTTTGCAACGAAGGACAAGTTCAGACGTTCGGTGCCGGGCCGTCTCGTTGGCGTGGCCATCGATACCATCGGGTCACCGGCTCTCCGGCTCGCGCTGCAGACCCGCGAACAGCACATCCGGCGCGAAAAGGCGACCAGCAACATCTGCACCGCCCAGGTCCTGCTGGCGGTCATGGCATCGATGTACGCCGTCTACCACGGTCCGGACGGTCTGCGACGCATCGCGCGCCGGGTTCACCGCCTGGCTGCGGTCTGCGCCGCCGGCCTGCGCGAACTGGGCTACCGTGTCCGTACCACGGCGTGCTTCGACACCATCATGGTCGAGACCGGCGACTGGACCGCCTCGGTCATCGAGGCGGCCCGGGTCGAGGGGATCAACCTGAGGGTCTATGGAAACGGGGTCGGAATCTCCTTTGACGAGACCGGGTCCCGCCAGCTGGTCGAACGGCTGTGGTCGCTCATGGCATTCGACTCGCTGCGCTCGCTGTCGTTCGTTGCGCTCGACGCCGCCACGCCCGACATGCTCCCGGATGCGCTGTTGCGCACCTCGCGGTTCCTGCAGCACCGGGTCTTCAACCGGTATCACTCCGAAACCGAGATGCTGCGCTACATCCGTTCGCTGGCGGACCGGGACATCGCGCTCGACAGGTCGATGATCCCGCTCGGTTCCTGCACGATGAAGCTCAATGCGACCTCCGAGATGATGCCGGTAACCTGGCCGGAGTTTGCAAATATTCACCCGTTCGCACCGCGCGAGGATGTGGAAGGCTACCTTGAGATGATCGCCGACCTCGAGGCGATGCTCTGCGCGTGCACCGGCTACGCCGCCGTGTCGCTGCAGCCGAACGCGGGGTCCCAGGGCGAGTACGCCGGTCTGCTGATCATCCGGGCCTATCATCGCGACCGTGGCGAGGAAGGGCGCGATGTCTGCCTGATCCCGAGTTCGGCACATGGCACCAATCCGGCATCGGCTGCCATGGCCGGCATGCGGGTGGTAGTGGTCAGGTGTGACGAGGGCGGCAATGTCGATGTGGACGACCTGCGGGCCAGGGCCGAGGAGCACTCCGGGACTCTGGCAGCGCTGATGGTAACCTATCCCTCGACCCACGGGGTGTTCGAGGAGGCGATCGGCGAGATCTGCGACATCGTCCACGAGCACGGTGGCCAGGTCTATGTCGACGGCGCCAACCTGAACGCCATGGTGGGACTGTGCCAGCCGGGTCGGTTCGGGGCCGACGTCAGCCACCTGAACCTGCACAAGACCTTCTGTATCCCGCACGGTGGCGGCGGGCCGGGCGTGGGGCCTGTGGCGGTGGCGGCCCATCTCGCGCCCTACCTGCCCGGGCACCGGTTCGGGAACGCGGGCGAGACGGCGATCGGACCGGTCAGCGCCGCGCCCTGGGGAAGTGCCGGCATCCTGCCGATCTCGTGGTGCTACATCGCCATGATGGGAAGCGCCGGGCTCACCCGGGCGAGCGAGTGCGCCATCCTCAGCGCGAACTACCTGGCGACGCGGCTGCGGCCGCATTACCCGGTGCTGTATACCGGGGCCAGGGGCACTGTTGCCCACGAGTGCATCATTGATCTGCGACAACTCAGGGAGCAGACCGGTGTCACGGTCGATGACGTTGCCAAGCGGCTGATCGACTTCGGCTTCCATGCGCCGACCATGTCGTTTCCGGTTGCCGGAACCCTGATGATCGAGCCGACCGAGAGTGAGCCGAAGCGCGAACTCGACCGTTTCATCGAGGCGTTGATGGCAATCCGGGACGAGATCCGGGCGATCGGGGCCGGCGAGATCCCCTATGCCGACAGCCCGCTTGCGAGTGCGCCGCATACCGCCGAGGCGGTTACGAGCGACGACTGGAACCGGCCGTATTCGCGGGAACAGGCGGCCTTCCCGGTGGAAAGGCTACGCTGGAACAAGTACTGGCCACCCGTTGGCCGCGTAGACAATGTCTGGGGTGACCGCAATCTCTTCTGTTCCTGCCCGCCCGTCGAGGACTGGGCCGATGCTGCCGAATGACCGGGTCTGTCAGGCCCGCTGCCGGGCGTGGGCTTCCTTCTCGGCCATCCGGGCCTTGAGTTCGTCGGGAGTGAGGCGGACAATGTCCCGGTTCTGGTGGCTGAAGATGTCGTAGGCCGCGGTATCGATCTCCTCAAGGACCACGCGTCTGGCAAGGACCTCGCATTTCCAGTCCTCGTGTTCCTGGTGACGGTCGTGGAACTCCGGCATCACCTCGCGCGCGAACAGCTCCAGGCTGTCGCAGATGTCCTGGTGGCTGGTCTTGCCGGCCTGGTTCAGCAGGATGATCTGGTCGACATGCGCGGCCTCGAACTGCCGGAGCCGCTTGCGGATGGTCTCGGGTGAGCCGATCAGTCCGCTCTCCAGTGCCTGGCGCTCCTGGTCGCTGCCCTTCCAGTCCTGGTAGGCGTCCCACAGGTTGCCGGTTCCCGGCGCACTGATCCCGGCACGGCCGTAGTGGCTCAGTGCGAAGATGAAGAAGGTCCAGCCAGAGGCCTTCTCGCGCGCCTCCTCGTCGGTCTCGGCGCACATGAACCCGTTGACCATGGCAATGTTGGGATTGTCCGGGTAGTCGGCGAGCCGGCCGGGCGTGTGCAGGAGCGAATTGTAGTAGTGGTGTACCCAGGCCTGCGCGGCCTCGGGGCTGACGAAGGTAAAGCCGAGCGCTCCCATGCCCCATTCGCCGGCCTTGGCGATGGTCCGGATGTTCGAACAGGCAACCCAGAGCGGTGGATGCGGTTTCTGGTATGGCTTGGGGACGACGTTGCGGGCCGGGAAGTCATGGAATTCGCCGTGGAACTCCCACGAGGTGCTGGTGAACATCGGGATGATTGCCCGCACAGACTCCTCCCAGCGTTCGCGTTTGGTCCGCACCCGGGTCCCGAACGGGTGAAGTTCCGCCGGACCGGCTCCCTCTCCGAGACCGAGTTCGACCCTGCCGTCCGACAGCAGGTCGAGTGTCGCGACGCGTTCCGCTACCCGGTGCGGGTGGTTGGTGGTCGACTGGATAATGCCGTGGCCGAGCCGGATCCGTTCCGTGCGCTGGGATGCGGCACCCAGGAACACTTCCGGTGCCGAACAGTGCGAGTACTCCTCGAGGAAGTGGTGTTCCACCGCCCACGCGTAGTCGTAGCCGAGCCGGTCCGCGAGTTCGATCTGGGAGACCGCGTTCTTGAGCAGGGAGCGTTCGCTTTCCTCGGTCCAGGGGCGCGGCAGCTGCAATTCGTAGAAGATACCGAACTTCATCGCATTCTCCGGGGCAGATCTCGGCGCGATCCTATTCGATCACGCCCCGGGCGTCATCGGAATGGCGCGATACATCACGTGGCGGGTCTGGTGGCTACAGCGCGCGGGTCAGGATCTCCTGGACCTGGTCGGGCGAGCGGATCGGCCTGGGATTGGAGAAGGTCCAGTCGTCCAGCATGCAGTTGGCGGCGAGTTCGGGCAGCCTTTCAGCCGTGACCCCGACATCGCCGAGCCGTCTTGGCAGTCCGAGGCCGCTGATAAGGTCGCCGATGACCTCCGCCGCCGGTATCCCGGGCCGTCCGAGAGCGGTCGAGAGTTCCGCCTGGCGCCGGCCGTTGACCGGACGGTTCCAGTCGAGCACAACCGGAAGCATCACACAGGACGTGTGCCCGTGCGGCACGCCGGCGCTGCCGCCGAGAATGTGGCCAATGGCGTGGCTGGCCCCGAGGCGACACCCCGATACCACGCCCGTCATCGACAGCCAGGCGCCCACGAGGCACTTCTGGCGCGCCTCGGTATCGTCGGGGTCCGACCGGACCCTGGGCAGGGCTTCGCCGAGCAGTCGCAGTGCGTGCAGGGCCGAACTGTCCCAGTAGTCGTTCGCGTCGATCGACAGGAATGTCTCCACCGCATGATCGACTGCCCGGATGCCGGTTGACAGGAACAACCACTCCGGAGTGTGCCGGGTGATTGCTCCGTCGAGGATGACCGAGACCGGGATGATCCCCGGATGCATGTAGGACTGCTTGAGCCGGGCGCGCGGATCGGTAATCCCGGCGCGGGCGTTGAACTCGCCACCTGACAGCGTGGTCGGCACGGCGACCTGGCGTACCGTCGGACCGGCATAGTCGGGCAGGTGGCGTACGCCGTCGGCGTCAACCCTGGTTCGAAACCTGTCCAGTCCGTCCATGTCGGTGACGTCGTGACGCAGGCAGATCGTCACCGCCTTGCCGCCGTCGGTGACCGACCCGCCGCCCACGGTGACCAGCAGGTCAGCATCGACGGACCTGGCGGCGGCCGCACAGGCAATGACCGCGTCGCGCGGAGAATGCGCCGGCATGGCGGAGAACCGGCCGGCGAGCCGGGCCCCGAGCACCCGGGCGATGGTTTCCACTTCGTCGGTGTTCCGCGCGAGACTGCCGCTGGTCAGCAGGAACACGCGGCTTGCCGCCCGACGTTCCGCCTCCTGCGCGATCGCCTCGGCAGCCGGATACCCGGCAATCACCCGCTCCATGGCGGTAAGGATGATCTGGTGCTGCGTCATGGCATGGGTCAACCCGGGGTGTGAACGGGAGGCGTGTTTGATCGTGTCGGCAGACCGGCGTGCGCTCGCACCTGCGGACTCCCTGACTCCGGCCGGCCGGACTCAGTACCCCGGGGTGCCGTCCCAGTATTCCCGGTTGATGGTGCGCAGCAACCGGTCGTGCTGTTTGCGGATACAGCCATGCATCCGCACCGAGTAGCCCTGCTCGACGTAGTGGCTGCACCGGTCATAGACGTCGCGGGCATCGCGCACGCCGACCGGAGAGAGCTGAAGCCCCTCCACCTGGCCCATGACATTCCGCCATGCCGGCTCCATGCCCCGGGCCGGGGCGGCGGCGTCGACCGGCATCAGGTTGAGCAGGCGGTTCATGACCAGCACGGTGTCGGTCCTCTGCGTCGGTCGTTCGAAAAACCCTTCGGCGGCAAGGCGTGCCGGCCCCGTTGCCGTCTCGATATCGCCCTTGCGCACTGCGGCGGTCATCTCCTGCCTCGGTACCAGGGCGGTATGACGGGGCACCAGCACCGCCACCTCGGTTGCATCCAGGGCCGCGAGACGGTTCTGCGGCATGGTCACGCGGATCGAGGTGTACTCACCCTCGCTGGTGAACGCGAGCATGCCGGTTGCCGAGAACCGGACGACCTCGCCATCGGTCCGGGTCACCCGCATGGTGAGCTCGCCGCTGCCGGCAAGGTCATACTGCTGGCCTGCCGCGGGTCGCGGACGCTTTTCCTGCATGCAGAAGGCGCTGAGTACGCCGGAGCACCTGTTTCCGTCGCAGACGAGCGGCGTTGCCTGCCGCGTCGCGACCAGGCCCAGGACCTGCGGTGGCAGCGGTTCCGCAGCGGTGACGACCGGCATCACCGCGAAGGACAGCACCGCTGCGAGCACACCCGAACGACCCATCATGACCTCGCCCTTCCGATGCAGATGCACCGAACAATCCGACAGAACACGCAAGTCTACCACGCCCGGCCGCCGGCTTCGAAATTTCGGCGCCGCGGCCGCGACCTCTTCGTCCCCGAAGCGACGCGCGATGGCGACTCGAGGACAAGGTTCCCGGAGCGGCAGGCCGAGACTCTGCAAGGAGCGACGGCTTGGCTGGCAGGGACAGGGTCGATGACCGGCAGTGATGCAGTACCGCACCGTCGCGCCAGGGCGGGTGGAAGGGCAGTTCGTCGGGCGGAACGGACCCGTTCGGCAGTCGGGCAGGTCTCCGCGATCATCCGCCGCATTCCGGTGTTTGACGTGCTCGACACCGAGGCGCTCGAGATCATCGAACACAACGCCGAGACCATCCTTGAAGAGATCGGGATCGACTTCCGTGACGATCCCGAGGTACTGGCCATGTGGCGCGACGCCGGCGCGCAGGTCGACGGGGAGCGGGTGCGCATGCCGCGTGGCCTCGCCCGCTCGCTCGCCCGGACCGCTCCTGCGCGGTTCACCCAGCACGCGCGCAATCCGGCGCGGTCAGTCGAGATCGGTGGCGCGACGACGGTGTTCGCCCCGGTCTACGGGCCACCCTTCGTTCACGACCTCGAGAACGGCCGGCGCTATGCGACGCTGGAGGATTTTCGCAACTTCGTGAAGCTCGCCTGGTTGTCACCGGGGCTGCACCATTCGGGCGGGACCGTGTGCGAACCGGTGGATCTGCCGGTGAACAAGCGGCATCTTGACATGCTGTACGCTCACATGCGCCTGAGCGACAAGCCGATGATGGGCTCCGTGACGGCTCCGGAGCGGGCCGCGGACTCAATCGAGATGGTCCGGCTGCTGTTCGGTGCCGGTCCGGACGAGACCCGCACAATGTTGATCAGCCTGATCAACGCCAATTCCCCGATGACGTGGGACGCAACCATGATCGGGGCGCTCAAGACCTACGCCCGAGCCAACCAGGCGGTCATGATCTCTCCCTTCATCCTGTCAGGCGCGATGTCGCCGGTCACCGTTGCCGGAACCCTCGCGCAGACGCTGGCCGAAGCGCTTGCGGGCATCGCCTTTTCCCAGTTGTGCCGCCCTGGCGCGCCGGTCGTGTTCGGCAGTTTCGCCAGCTCGATCTCGATGCAGTCGGGTGCGCCGACCTTCGGAACGCCGGAACCGGCGCTGGTGCTGTACGGGTGCGCGCAGCTTGCCCGTCGCCTTGGTGTCCCGTTCCGCTCGGGCGGGTCGCTGGCCGGCTCGAAACTGCCGGACGCCCAGGCAGCCTACGAATCCGCCAACACGTTGCTTCCCACCGTGCTGGCCGGCGTGAATTTCGTGCTGCATGCGGCCGGGTGGCTCGAAGGTGGGCTGGTTTCATCCTACGAGAAGTTCGTCATGGACGCCGATCAGCTCGCGATGATGCGTTCACTGCTCGAGGGCGTCGACGTTTCCGAGGCCGGACAGGCGATGGATGCGATCCGCGAGGTCGGGCCCGGGGCGCACTTCCTCGGCTGCACCCATACCCAGGCCCATTTCGAGACCGCGTTCTTCCGCTCCTCGATTGCGGATAACGGCACCTTCGAGCAGTGGCAGTCGGAGGGCAGTCGCGACGCGGCGACCCGGGCGTCGGCCCTGGTGAAGCGCCTGCTCGGTGACTACGAGGCACCGCCGATCGACCCCGCGGTCGACGAGGCGCTTCGCGATTACATCGCCCGGCGCAAGGCGAGTTTTCCGGACTCGAACATCTGACGCTGTCGTGGTGCCGCAGGAGGGACTCGAACCCCCGACCCACGCATTACGAATGCGTTGCTCTACCACCTGAGCTACTGCGGCATGCCTTGGAAAGGCCGGCACTCTACGGTCCTGGCCCCGCCGGGTCAACGTGCCCGCAGCGTACTGTCGGGGAGCGCGTACGGTTGCCGGGGTTCTTTCCGTAACACTGCCGGTGCACGTGGATCTGGCGCGCTGGAAGGCGTACATTACACGGGGTCAGCCCCGACCTCGTTTCGCCTTGCATCGTCATGGCCGGCAAGCGCCCGGAACGCCCGGGCAACGCCTCGCGCGTCGTGGCGGAGGGTCACGCACCGCTGCCTGATCCGGTCCGGACTGCGGCAATGGGGGCTACCGGCTCCGGCACGCTCGCCCTTTCGGACCACGGCGGTTCTCTATATGCTTCCGGCACTCACCTGAATGAACCTGTGGAAGGAGGGCCATGCCCGACGACGTGCTGGAGTCCAGGGTCGCCCAGCTCTGTGTCGAGAAGGGGCTGAAGATGACGGAACCGCGGCGCATCATCGCCCGGGTCCTGTCCGACGCGGACGACCACCCTGACGTCGAGGCACTGCATGAGCGGGTCCGCCGGCTCGATCCCTCGATCTCGATAGCCACGGTCTACCGGACCATGAAGCTCTTCGAGGAGAGCGACATCGTCACCAAGCGCGATTTTGGCGACGGACGGGCACGATACGAGGAGAGCAAGGCCGAGTATCACCACCATCACCTGATCGATGTGACGAGTGGCGAGGTGTTCGAGTTCTACAACGAGGAGCTCGAGCAGCTGAAAATCAGGATTGCACGCGAACACGGGTACAAGCTGGTTGATCACCACCTCGAACTGTTCGGGGTCCCGCTTGCGTCCGACGAGGAATGACCGGTCCACTCAGGTGCGGTCGATGACGTGGAAGAACGATCCGAACACCGGACCCGAGCGCAGGCCGACGGCGCCAAGCGCGGTTCCGGTGGAATCCTCGAGGTCGAACAGTGCCTCGCCATCCTCCCGGATCACGCGTGAGTGGTGGAACTCGTGGCCGCGCAGTACCGAGCCTCTTGCCGCAAACGGTGTCGCGCCGCGCGCGGTGGCGAGGCGGTATCCGAGTGACAGTTTCCCCGGGGCCATGCTGGTTTCCAGTGCCAGCAGGCCCGCCATCGGATGGGCGGCGCCCCGGTCATCGTGCAGGACCGAACCCAGCACCATGTAGCCGCCGCACTCGCCGTAGACCGGATGGCCCGCACACGCGTGCGCGCGCAGGCCGGACATGAACCGGGTTGCGGCCGCAATCCGGCCGGCGTGGAGCTCCGGGTAGCCTCCCGGCAGGTAGACGGCATCGGCGTGGGCCGGTGGCGGCTCGTCGGCCAGCGGGGAGAACACCGCGATCTCGGCACCGCGCGCACGCCAGCCGTCGAGCAGGTGTTCGTAGACAAACCCGAAGGCCTGGTCGCGGGCAACCGCGATGCGCTGTCCTGGTGGCGGCAGCATGCAGGTGTCCCTCGCGCGACCGGGCGGCAAAGGCGCTGCCGCGGCGACCAGTGCGGCGAGGTCGACCGCACTGTCGACGATCCCCGCCGCGGCATCGAGGAACCGTTCGAGAGCGTCGATCTCCCCGGCCTGGACCAGTCCGAGATGGCGGGACGGCACCACGATCTCGTCGGTGGCGGGAATCGCGCCGAACACGGGCACGTCGATCCGATCCAGCGCATCGCGAAGCAGGCGTTCGTGTCGCGGTCCGGAGACCCGGTTCAGGATGACGCCGGCAATCGCGGGCGCTGGCCGGAAGGACCGGAACCCGTGCACCGTTGCCGCCACCGACTGGCCCTGGCGGCTGGCGTCAATGACGAGGACAACCGGCAGGCCGAGCAGCTGCGCCATCCCGGCCGTCGATCCGTCGGAGACCGGCCCGGCGCGCGGTGCGCCGTCAAACAGTCCCATGACACCCTCGATGATCAGCAGATCGACAGTGCCCGCCGCCCGCCCGGCAAGTTCACCGATCAGGCTGCGGCGCATGGCCCAGCCGTCCAGTGTCGTACACGGCACGCCGCTTGCCGCCTCGTGGTAGCGCGGATCGATGTAGTCGGGCCCCACCTTGGCTGACCCGGCTCTCAGGCCACGCCGGCGACAGGCCCGCAGCAGGCCCAGCGTCACGATGGTCTTTCCGGAACCGGACGCCGGTGCCGCGATCACCAGGCCGGTTGCGGTCACGTCAGCTGGCAAGCCCGCAGGACGCGGGACCGAGCGGATTGGGGTCGAGCTGGCGCCCGGCCGCTGCTCCGAGCCAGTCGAGACCGGCCCGCATCTTCACCACGTCGCCGATCACGATGAGTGCCGGCGGCATGATGCCGGAGGTTTCTGCATCACCGGCGCACCGTCCGAGCCGGGTCTCGAGGACCACCTGGTTCGGGGTGCAGGCACTGGCGATCACCGCGACCGGCTCGTCCGGATCCCGACCGCCTTCCATCAGTCTCGCGGCGATCTGGTCCATGTGTTTCAGCGCCATGTAGATCACGATGACCGGTGAGCCCTGTGCTACGGCATGCCAGTCCACTCCGGTAACCTCACCGGTCGCGTCATGGCCGGTGACCATGGTCACGGCGTGGTTGGTCTCTCGGTGGGTCAGCGGGATGCCGGCATAGGCAAGTCCGCCGATCCCGGCCGTGACGCCCGGTACGATGCGGAAGGGTATTCCGGCCGCGACCAGCGCCAGAGCCTCCTCGCCGCCGCGTCCGAACACGAACGGATCGCCACCCTTCAGCCGCAGGACCCGCTTGCCCCGACGGGCGAGCTGCACCAGGCGCAGGGAAATGTCGACCTGCCTGAACGAGGGCTTGCCGCCACGCTTGCCGGCGAATTCCCGCGGCGTGTCCGGCGGTGCGAGGGCCAGCACGGCATCGGGTACCAGCGCATCGTAGATGATCACGTCGGCTTCCTTCAGCCCCTGCAGCGCCAGCAGGGTCAGGAGGCCGGGGTCCCCCGGGCCGGCGCCGGCCAGCCACACGCTGCCAGGACGGAACTCGGGCCCGGGTACCATCACCGGGGCGGCGAACCCGGCCGGTATCGTTCCGGCATCTGCGGGTTGTTGGCCGGGTTGGTGTCATGGCGCGCGAGATGGTTGATCACCGCGCCGCCTGCAAGCGGCCTGAGTTCCGCCTCGATGGCATCGGCCGCCGAACGCGGATAGACCTCCCGGCCATCGACGTGGATCGAGAAGGACACCAGGTGCTTCTCCCGCTTTTCCGGATCGGCGAGCACTGCCCGGGTCCAGGCATAGAGCGGGTAGTGTTCGACCCCCTCGCGCTCCGCCTCGGCACAGTAGCCGGCGAACAGATCATACTGGCACATGAGCATCGCGTCGTGGCGCGCAAGGATGCGCTGCAGCCCGGCCAGCCGTGGATGGTCGCGGTTCTCGCGGGCGAGCCGGGCAGTGTCCCCGGCCAGCGTGACGCGAAGCTGGTACTGCCATTGCACCGGCGACTCCTGTTCGGTCACGGGGCACACCTCGCGTCGAGTGGGTCCGGAGCGAAGTCTACGCCACCCATATGCCGGCGCCAACCGCTGCCGCGCAGGCATCATCCTTCAACCGGTGTTCGCGTCGGCGTATCGTTGCGCCTGACCGGATCCCGGACGGAAGGGAGCACCGTGGAACGACATGCGCAGGGACCCCTGAGGCGCGGCTGGACGACCGGGGCCTGCGCGACGGCGGCGACGCGGGCGGCCTACACCGCGCTTCTGACCGGACGGTTCCCCGACCCGGTGCAGATCACCCTGCCGCGAGGACAGCAGCCGAGCTTCCCGCTGGCGTACAGTCAACTCCGGGTCGGCCGGGCCTGTGCCGGCGTCATCAAGGACGCGGGCGACGATCCCGATGTCACCCATGGCGCCCTGGTCATGAGCACCGTCAGTCACGCACGTGCCGGCGAGGGCATCTCGTTTGCCGCCGGCCCCGGTGTGGGGACGGTGACCCTGCCGGGACTGCCGGTTCCGGTCGGGGAGCCGGCAATAAACCCGGCGCCGCGCCGGATGATGCGCGCGGTGATCGAGGAGATCTCGGCGCAGCACGGGGCAACCGGGGACGTGGTGATCGAGGTGGCGATCCGCAACGGCGCCAGGCTCGCCGAACGGACCTGGAATCCACGGCTCGGGATCATGGGCGGACTGTCGGTGCTCGGAACCAGCGGAATCGTCGTTCCCTATTCCTGCTCGGCATGGATTCACTCGATCCGGCGCGGTATCGACGTCGCGCGGGCAACCGGAACCCGGCATGTCGGGGCCGCCACCGGGTCGACATCGGAGGCCGCGACCCGCCTGCATCACGGTCTCGATGAAACGGCAATGATCGACATGGGCGACTTTGCCGGTGGCATGCTGAGATACCTGAAATCGCATCCGGTCCCGCGCCTGACCATCGGCGGCGGCTTCGCCAAGCTGGCGAAACTGGCCCAGGGGGCGCTCGACCTGCATTCCTCGCGCAGCCAGGTCGACTTCTCCCGTCTGGCGGCGCTGGCACGCGATTGCGGTGCCAGCCCGGCGACAGTCAACGACATTCGTTGTGCGTCGAGCGCGTCGCGGGTGCTCGAACTCGCCCGATCCGCGGACGCGCCGCTTGCCGATGCGGTGGCGGTGGCGGCCCGGAACACGGCGCTCGACGCGTTGGGGCAGTCGCCGGTCGCGGTCGAGGTCCTCATCTTCGACCGTGACGGGAAGCTCGCCGGAGAGGCGCATGGCTGGTAGCCCGGTTCTGGTTCTCGGGGGGACGACGGAGGCCAGGATGCTCGCGGACCGGCTGCACGGCACCCCCGGCTGTGACGTCACCACCTCGCTTGCGGGCGTGACCCGCGATCCGCGCCGGCCGGCCGGCCGGCTTCGGGTTGGCGGATTTGGCGGTGCGGGAGGGCTCGCCCGCCACCTGGAGCGGACCGGGACCGCTGTCATGGTCGATGCGACCCATCCCTGGGCGGTGGTGATCAGCCGCAACGCCGCCGAAGCCGGGCACCGCGCCGGGGTGCCGGTGCTGCACCTGGTGCGCCCGGCCTGGGAGCGGTGCGACACCGATCGCTGGTACGAGGTGGAGAACGCGGCGGCCGCCGCACGCTGGCTCGACGGATCAGACCTCGTGTCGGGAAGCGTGGTGTTTCTCACCGTGGCGAGGGCGGAGCACGCCACCTTCGCCGGGGTCACGAGGTTTCGCTACATCGTCCGGACCATCGAGCCTGTTGCCGACAGCCCCCTTGCAGCCGAACCGGTCCACGCGCGCGGACCGTTCACCCGTGCCGGAGAGACCGCGTTCATGCGCGAACGAGGTGTGGCCTGTGTGGTCACCCGCAACAGCGGCGGCGCTGCGAGTGTCGCCAAGATCGAGGCGGCCCGGGATCTCGGACTCCCGGTGGTGATGCTCGAGCGACCGGCTCCACCGCAAGGAGAGACCGTTGCGAGTGTCGAGGCGGCCGTCGCCTGGGTCCGCCGCATCATCGGTGACGGTCACCCGCGCCTCGGGCGCAACAGGTGAACATGGTCGGGATCGTAGAGAGCGCTGTCGCACCCGTCGGCTCCGCCGATCGCCGGCCCGACCAGGATCAGTGCCGTGCGGGTGATCCGGGCCGCCCGGACCTGCCGGTGGATGGTCGCGAGCGTTCCACGGATGATCCTCTGGTCGGGCCAGCTCGCGCGGTAGACCACCACGACCGGATAGTCGGACCCGTGGATCTCCCCGAGCACCCGGCAGACATGACGCAGATTGCGCACCGAGAGATGGATGGCGAGGGTTGCCGAGGATCGCCCGATCTCGGCGAGGTCCTCACCCGCCGGCATTTCGGTGGCCTGCATCGCGGTCCGGGTCAGGATCACTGTCTGCGCCACACCGGGGACGGTGAGTTCGCGGCCGATCGCGGCGGCGGCGGCCGAGAACGCCGGTACGCCGGGGGTGATTTCCCAGGGAATGGAGCGGGCATCGAGCCTGCGTATCTGTTCCGCAATCGCACCGTAGATCGACGGGTCGCCGGAATGGACCCGGGCGACGTCGAGGCCCCTGTCGTGGGCGGTGGTCATTTCCTCGACGATGGCCCCGAGCGTCATCGACGCGGTGTCGAGCACCCTGGCGTCGGCAGGCGCATGGGCAATGACGTCGCGGGGAACCAGCGATCCCGCGTACAGGCACACCGGGCACCGCGCGATGAGGCGCTGGCCGCGAACGGTGATGAGGTCGGGCGCCCCGGGACCGGCGCCGATGAAGTGCACCGTCACGACGTGTTTCCTTCCACCGCGTAGCCGCGCGGAGTGTAGACGTGGCCGCCGACCGTCCGGGTCCGGCTGTTGCCCACCAGCAGCAGCGAGAGCATGTCGACGGTTTCCGGATCGAACCCGGCGAGCCCTGTGACCTCGATCCGCTCCTCCGTCCGACCGATGGACCGGCCGTGCACGACCGGGGTGTCCGGCGGCCGGGAGGCGGCAAGGATCTCGAGCGCGCGGACCAGAAGGTCGCGGCGTCGCGACGATGCCGGGTTGTACAGCGCCACCACGAAATCCCCCTCGGCCGCCGCCCGCAGCCGCTCGAGGATCACCGCCCGCGGGGTCAGCAGGTCGGACAGCGAGATCATGCAGAAATCATGCCCGAGCGGGGCTCCGCTGCGGGCGGCACAGGCAAACGCGGCTGAGATACCCGGCGCCACCTCGACCGCGACCCGGCGCCAGTCCTCGCGCCGGGTGCGATCGAGGGTCTCGAACACGAGGCTCGCCATGGCATAGACGCCCGGGTCACCCGAGGAGACCAGCGCGACCGTGCTGCCGGCAACCGCGAGTTCGAGTGCCGCGATGACCCGTTCCTGCTCGGCGCCCAGAGGGAAACGGTGACAGTGCTTGCCGTCGGCAAGCGGGCCGAGCAGGTCAAGGTAGGGGCCGTATCCGACGAGGTCGCTCGCGGCTCCGACAAGCCGATCGGTCTGCGCGGTGCGCCAGTCCGCCGCACCGGGACCGGTTCCGACCACGAACAGTCGTCCCCGGCCCTGTCCGGTCCGGGCGGGGTCGATCACACCGGGCGCGATGGCGACGGCACAGGTCGCGTTGGCCGACCGTTGCTTCGGTACCACCAGCCGGGCTTCGTCACCCGCAGCGGCGAGCGCCGCCGCCTCGGCGACGCCGTGGGTCCCGACCGCGGCGAACACCACGTCCGACGGGGTTGCCAACCGCGGGCTTTCGCGCTCGAGCCGTCCCGGGGAGAAGAACCGGGCCGGACGGCCGAGACCATCGGCCGCGGCATGGACAGCCGGTTCGTCCATCTTCAGGTCGATCGATGCGACCAGCGCCACGCTTTCGGGCGCGAGGGCATTGCGCGCGAGCGTGGTGCGTACGAGCGCGTCCAGTTCCTCCGGATCGGCTGCCCGCACGCACCCGACTCCGACTGCCAGGATCTCCGGGTGGTACAGCAACCCGTCGGCCGGTACCGGTTCGGCGCGGTGGCCGGCGCGGAGCGTCAGCACTGCTCCGTCATGCCGGTTCAGCTTCGCCGCGTCGAGCCAGGCAAGGTCCGGATCGACGCTGACCGCCTCTCCGGCGAGCAGGCGGGACGCGACCCCTGCATAGGATGCGGTCGGAGCAAGGTGCCAGCCCGACGGCGGCGCGTCGAGCGCAACCCCGAGTACCAGGTCACTCGCGGTTGTGATCGTGGGCGAAACACCGAGGACGTTGCCGATCCGGACCGCAAGGTCATTGGCGCCGGTGTGTCCGCCAAGGATCGGCACCACGGCGCTTGCGTCATCGGCGACCGCGACGACCGGCGGGTCGGTGCGCTTGTCGTCGATGACCGGTGCCAGCATCCGGACCAGGGCGCCGATTGCCCCGATGAAGACGACAGGCTCCCCGGAACGGAACAGCCCGCGCAGGTGCGGACCGAGCTCGGTGATCACGACATCGGCCGCCGGGTGCCGCGCGTGCAACCGCGCCTCGAGGGCGCCGGCAATGCGCCGCGCCGTCCCGAGTCCGGAGAGCGACACGGCAATGATCGCGGTCATCGGAAACCTCGCGGGATATCCCTTCCTTGAGGGAGGGGAGGAAGGCGAGAGCGTCCCTTGGCCGCTTCCCGCTGCGATGTGACGTCATCGGCGATCACGGAAAGGGTCCCGCCGCCACAGGAAGCCGCGACGCATGACGGCGACCAGAGGACGCCCTTGTGGGAGCGACCGGTGATTTCAGGGCGGTTCTCGCGCAGAAGGCGGCTGGACACGCCCTTGAGCAGCGACGCGACCATGACCGTGCCTGGAGACGCGCCACCGGCACGAGCGTCAGCTATCCGGGTCAGGCCCGTGAACTGACGCAGCTGTGCGGGGAATACGACTGGATCGCGGCGGTGCATGTCACGCCCCGGCAGCAGGCGCTGCGCGATCTCGACCGGGCATACAGCAACTGGTTCAGGGGCATCGCCCGATACCCGTCGCCTCGCAAGAAGGGCCGGAACGACAGGTTCCGCTTTCAGGGCCGCGAGATCGAGATCCGCAGCCTGAACCGCACCTGGTCGGAAGTGCGCCTGCCAAGGATCGGATGGGTGCGCTTGCGCGACACCCGCCCGCTGCGCGGCAGGATCAACAACGCCACGGTCAGCCTTGCGCCGAACGGCTGGCATATCGCGTTCAGCCTCGCGATTGAACACGAGCCCCCGACGACTATCGCGCCAGCCGTGGGCATCGACCGGGGCGTGGTCAACACGCTTTCGCTGTCCACAGGCGAGCATCTCCCGGTTCCGGCCAGTCTTGCGGATCTGGAGTGCAGGCAACGCAGGGCGCAGCGCGTGCTTTCTCGCCGCACACCTGGGTCCAGGCGATATGCCAGGGCCAGACGGCGCGTGGCGGCGCTGTCGGCGCGGTGCGCCCGTATCCGCCGCGACTGGCACCACCAGGCCAGCCTCGATCTCTCGCGGCGCTTCGGCACGGTCGTGATCGAAGACCTGAACACCCGGAACATGACCGGTTCCGCTCGTGGGACGATGGAGGAACCCGGGCGCACTGTTCGCCAGAAGGCCGGTCTGAACAGGTCGATCCTGAACCAGGGCTGGCATCTCCTTGAAACCCTGCTGGCCTGCAAGCTGGAAGAACGGGGCGGAACGCTTGTGAAAGTGCCCGCCCACAACACCTCGCGCACATGCGTCGCGCCCGCCGCGGCGGACAGCCGGAGCCGCAAGAACCAGGCGAGCTTCGTCTGCACCACCTGTGGACATCGAGACCACGCGGACATCAATGCGGCACAGGTCATCCTGCGTCGGAACACGGCGTTGATGCTCGTGGAGGAAAGGCATTGGCCCTCCGGTGAAGCGAGAACGATCGGTGGAGCGACAAGCCCTGCCGGAAATCCCCGGCCTGCAGGCCGGGGAAGATGTTAATTCCAGGCCCGGCCGCGTCGGTGGAACAGGATCATCGAGAAATACGGCACCGTGGCGGCCTCGACCCGGGCCAGCGGGATCAGTCGTTCCGTTCCCATCGTGGCATGTTCGACATAGGCCGATCGCGAGTCGAGCCCTTCGCGGACCAGCAGGGCCCGTATCCTGGCAAAGTGACGGCCCAGCTTGACGATTGCTGCCGCATCGGTGTCCTCCAGCTGTCGCGTGATCACCGTGTCGGCCAGGGGCGCCGGGATCACGGTCAGCACATCGTTGCGCGCGGCAAGCGGGATTCCCAGGCGGGCCGCACAGGCCGTGAGCGAGGAGACACCCGGGATCACCTCGACCCGGTGGCTCCCGGCAAGCCGGGCAAACAGGTAGGCGAAGGACCCGTAGAAGAATGGATCGCCCTCGCACAGGGCCGCCACCGACCGGCCGGCATCGAGTTCGGCCCCGATGCGTCGGGCGGCATCGTCGTAGACGTGATCGGGAGGAAACCGTGCCGCTGCCATCGGGATGCGTATGGCAAACTCGGCACAGCGCCCGGGCAGATGCGGAGCGGCGATGCGCCGCGCAAGGCTCGACCCGTGCTCCGGTGCCGGAAACACCACGAGATCGACCTGCTGCAGGATGCGCACAGCCTTCAGCGTGATCAGGTCCGGATCGCCCGGCCCGATGCCGATACCGTACAGCGTGCCGCTCACGGCCGCTCCCTGACGATGCTCCACCGGGTGACCGGCATCATTGCCCGCCAGCCCCGGAACGAGCCGACCGGAGCTGATCGCGCGACCGATATCCGCACCAGCCCGCCGCCGAGGCGGGCCTGCTGTTCGAGCAGGACCGCCTCGCCCTCCAGGGTGACGACATTTGCAACAAGGCGACCGCCGGGACGCAGTACCGACCAGCAGGCCTCGACCATGCCGGGCGTCGAGATGCCGCCGCCGATGAAGACCGCGTCGGGCGCTTCGAGCCCGTCGAGGGCATCCGGGGCCCGTCCGTTGACGATCTCGAGTCCGGGCGTCCCCAGTCGCTCGGCGTTCTGGGCGATGATGCTGCGGCGCGCGGCGTCGGGTTCTATGGCGATTGCATGCGCGCGCCGGTCCGACCGCATCCATTCGACGGCGATCGAGCCGCATCCGGCCCCGACATCCCACAGCAGGGCGCCGGGACCCGGAGCCAGGGCGGCGAGGGTGGACGCCCGGACCTCGCTGCGCGTGATCTGGCCGTCATTCAGGTAGGCATCGTCCGGCAGACCGGGTACGCGTGCGTGTTCGGCCGCACCGGGGCCGGCGACGAGCTCGACCGCCAGCGTGTTGAGGTCGGCACCGTCGTCATGCCGCCAGGTTCCGGCGATGCCCGAGCAGGTCGTCTCGTCGTCGGCGCCCATCCGCTCGAGCAAATGCAGCCGGCTGTCGCCAAAACCCCGGTCCGCCAGGTACGCCGCCACCCGGGCCGGGGTGGTGGCGTCGTGCGACAGCACGACGAGGCGGGCGCCGTGGCGAAGGGCGGGTGCGAGCAGGTCGATCGGCCGGCCGTGCAGCGTGAGGAGTTCGACCTCGTGTTCCGGCCAGGCCAGGCGGGCGCAGGCGAGTGCGAAGGCGGACGGAGCGGGAACGATATGCATCTCTTCCGGCTCGAAATGCCGGGCAAGGGTGGTGCCGATTCCGAAGCACATGGGGTCGCCGGTAGCGAGCACGCATACCCTGCGGCCGCGCCACTCGGCCATGCGTGCGACGGTGCTGGCCAGCGGGCGTTGCCAGACGAGCCGGGGCCTCGGGTCTTTCGGGAGCATGGCGAGATGCCGGGTTCCGCCGACCAGGCATTCGGCAGCATCCAGCAGGGCTCTCGAGGTGGCCGGCAGGTTCGCGATGCCATCGGCGCCGACCCCGAGAACGCTGAGCCAGGGAACCCGCGTCATTGTGGAAGGCCCACAGCCAGTCGGGCCAGGGCGTTGACCGCGGCTGCGGCCATGGCACTGCCGCCGCGCCGTCCGAGCAGGGTAGCGGAGGGCACCCGCGGGCAGGATCCGGAAAGTGCGGCCTTTGACTCTGCGGCACCCACGAACCCCACCGGAAAACCGAGCACGATCGCCGGTACCGGGGCGCCGGCCTCGATTTCCTCGAGCAGGCGGAACAGCGCCGTGGGCGCGTTGCCGATCGCGACCACGGCGTCGCGCTGGTCCGGGCGCCACAGTGTCACCTGGGCGGCCGAGCGGGTCGTCGCCCCGGCGCGGGCGAGTTCCGGCACCCCCGGGTCGCCGAGGCGGCAGATCACTCGGCTGCGAATTCCGTCGGGTGGCAGCGAGACCCCGGACGCAACCATGCGGCAGTCACACAGGATCGGCGCGCCGCGGCGCAGCGCCGCAACTCCCCGCGACACGGCGGCAGGCGAGAACCTGAGATCGCGGGTGATGTCCGGCATGCCGCAGGCATGAACCAGCCTGACGGCGACGGCCCGTTCATCATCGGTGAACCTGTCGAGGTCGGTCTCGCGCAGGATGGCGTCATGCGAAGCCCGGTAGATCCGGTCCGGGTCCTTCAGGTAGCCGTGCGTCATGCCCTCACCCGTTCTCCTTCATGCTGCGTGGACCAAGGGGGTGGTCGGCGTGAGGGTAGGGGTGATGATGGTGGGAATGGCCGTGTCCGTGATCATGGTCATGGGCGTGCGCGCGGTCGGTTCCGATCCCCTCGACATGGTGATGGTGGCTCTCCTGGGTCAGTCCGACCTCGTCCTCGAAACCGATCACCTGCTCGCGGTACTTGCACATCTGGCAGTTCATGTTGCCGGTCCCGTCCACGATCTCGCTGATGCGTTCGAGCATGGTGTCGATCACCTGGGGATGATGGCCGAGATAGCCGGCCTTGATGAATTCGATATCAGGGTGACGCGTGGCCGCCTCGTCGGTGTGGCGGTAGATGCGCTCCACCAGCACGCCGGTAAACAGGAAGTACGGAAACACGATGACCCGGCGGAACCCGAGCCCCGAGACTGCATCAAGCGCCGGTCCGACCAGCGGAAAGGTCACACCGGAGTAGGCGGTCTGGGCCCAGCCGAATCCCATGCCTTCCCACAACAGCCGGGTCACCTTGGCGACGTTGGCGTTGGCGTCCGGGTCGGATGCCCCGCGCCCCACGACCACCAGGCAGGTGTCGTGGCGCGAGACCCCGGTGCCGGCCGCCGCGAGCGCGGCCTCGATCCGGTCGCGCGCGGCCCGGAGCATCCTGGTGTCGATCCCGAGTTCCCGGCCGTAGCGGATCGCAAGCCCGGTCTCCGCCTGGTAGCCGTTGAGCACCGAGGGGATGTCGTTCTTTGCATGACCGGCGGCGAACAGCATCCCGGGTATCGCAAGCACGTCGCGGACACCCTGTTCGCGCAGCGTGTCGAGGCCTTCGCGGAGCACCGGGCGGGCAAACTCGAGGTAGCCGTAGGAGACGTGCCGGTCCGGCAGCCTTTCGGTCAGGAGACGGGCGAGGGTGGCAAACTCCTCCACGGCCCGGGGATCGCGGCTGCCGTGGCCACAGATCAGCACACCTGGGGTATCCTTCACCTCGCGTCCTCCTGTTGCCGGAACGGGTACGCGAAGCGTCGGAACCCCCGGGGGTCCGGACCAGCCGTCGCGGATATCCGTCCTGGATCTACCCGGTTCCGGTACCCGGAACGCCCGTCACAACCGGTGTGTCCCGGGCCGGTCCCGAGATGTACGCGCGGCGCGCCCGGCGGTCAATTGCCGGTTCGGGGCCCCGCATATTCCGATGGTGATCAGTTGGGACGGAAGGTCAGATTCGCGTTGCAGGATGCTGCCCGCTTGCTCCACCCTCGCGACCGGGACCGTAGCGGGCACAGGGATGGGTGGTCATGGATTTCGGAACGTTTCTGCTGTTGCAGTCGCCGTCGGCGCGCAGCCAGGAGGAGATATTCGCGCGTGGGGTGACCATCGCGCAGACCGCCGACCGGCTCGGCTTTGACAGCGTGTGGTGCGCCGAACATCACTTCTCGACCTACGGCTACCTGTCACGTCCACTCATGTTTGCGACACACCTCGCGGCCCGGACCGAGCGTATCCGGGTCGGCTCGGCGGTCGTGGTCCTGCCGCTGCACCATCCCCTGGTGGTTGCCGAGGAGATCGCGACCGCGGACCTGCTGAGCGGCGGCCGGCTCGATGTCGGTCTCGGCCGCGGCTACCAGACCTACGAGTTCGAACGCCTCGGCCATTCGCTCGATGAGAGCCGGGAGCGGTTCGACGAGGCGATCGACGTGCTGCTGCGCGCCTTCCAGGGCGAACCGTTCAGCTACGAAGGCACGCACTACCGCTTCGGCGAGACCACGGTGTTTCCGGTCCCGGTGCAGCGGCCGCATCCTCCGATCTGGATCGTCGGGCAGAGCCTCGAATCGGTGGTCGGGGTCGCCCGGCGAGGGTTCAACCTGGTCTCCGGCGGGTTCGGTGTTCCGGTCGAGCGTTTGCGGTCGTTCCGCGAGGGTTTCGACGCGGTCGTCTCCGATCCCGAGGCCCGCGGCAGGATCCGGGTCAGCACCCAGCGGCCGGTCTACGTGACCCGTGACAGGTCGGAACTTCCCGCGGTGATCGAACACGCGCGCTGGAACATGCGGGTGACGCTCAGCCTGCGCCAGGGCCTCGAGCGGGTGGAGCGGGGACGCGCTCTGGCCGTGCCCTTCGACAGCGAGCCCGACGACCGGGACCTGCTGGAACGGTACTTCATCATGGGTACGCCGCAGGAATGCATCACCCGGCTCGGCGAACTGCGCGACGCCATGGGCATGGATCACTTCAATGCCAACTTCTGGTTCGGTGATCTCGAGGAGCAGCAGGTCCTGCGTTCGATGGAACTGTTTGCCCACGAAGTCATGCCGGCCTTCGCGTGACGGAGGCGGATCATGCGAATCGGGTTCATCGGGCTCGGGACCATGGGCGCGCACTGCGCGGCCAACCTGCTGAAGGAGGGATTTCACCTCGTCGTGCATGACCTCGACCGGCAGGCGGCGAGCGCCTGTCTCGATGCCGGTGCCGGATGGGCGGACACGCCGCGAGGGCTTGCGGCGGCGAGCGACATCATCCTCACCTCCCTGCCGGGGCCGGCGGAGATCGAGGCGGTTGCGCTCGATGCCGAACACGGCCTCGTTGCCGGTGTGCGGAACGACGCGGTCTGGTTCGATCTGTCCACCGGGTCGCCGGCCCTGATCCGGCGCCTGCACGGTGTCCTTGCCGCCCGCGGCGCCCACGTCCTCGATGCGCCGGTAAGCGGCGGTCCGCGCGGCGCCGAAAGCGGCCGGCTGGCGATCTGGGTCGGCGGTGACAGGGACGTCTTCGAGCGTTCGCGCGCGCCGCTCGATGCGATGGGTGACCGGGTCCGCCATATCGGGCCCATCGGCGCCGGGACGGTGGCGAAGCTGGTGCACAACAGTGCAGGATACGCCATCCAGGCCGCGATCGCCGAGGTGTTCTCGGCCGGTGTGAAGGCCGGTGTCCCGCCGCTCGACCTGTGGGCCGCCCTTCGCCAGGGGGCCCGCGGACGGGTCCGCACCTTTGACAGCCTCGGTGACCATTTCCTGGTCAACCACTACGACCCGCCCGATTTCGCCCTGTCGCTCGCACACAAGGACATTTCCCTTGCGTGCGAACTCGGCCGGGAGGTCGGCGTGCCGATGCGGCTGGTCAACCTGGCGCAGCAGGAGATGCGCGAGGCGCTGAACCGCGGCTGGGGTTCCCGCGACAGCCGGTCCTACCTGCTGCTGCAGCTTGAGCGCGCCGGGATTGCCATCGAGGAAGACAGGGCCGAGGTGGCGGCGATCCTGGACGAGGGCTGACCGGTCAGTCCTGCGCGGCCAGAGCCGCACGGATTCGCCCGGCGTGGTCCTTCAGCACGCCGGGGTCGGCCATGGTTCCCGGCCGGCGTGTGCCGACACCGGCGTGACGCGGCAGCAGGTGGAAGTGCAGGTGGAACACCTCCTGTCCGCCGGCGGCTTCGTTGAACTGCTGCACGGTCAGTCCGTCGGCCGCAAACGCGGTCATGAGCGCGCGGCCGACCTTCTGCAGGCTGGCCAGGCAGGCGGCCAGCGCTTCGGGAGAGGCGTCGAGGATGGTGCGGGCCGGCTCCTTCGGCAGCACCAGCACATGCCCGTCGGTGCGCGGCATGATGTCCATGATGACGACGGTAAGGTCATCCTCATGAACCCGCTCGCTGGGCAGTTCGCCGCGCAGGATCCGCGCGAAAATGTTGTCTGCGTCGTAACTCACCGTACGCGTCTCCCGCAATGGCCAGCCCGGCTCGAAAGATATGCGGGGTGATACGCCACTGCCGGATCGGGGTGCAACCCGGCAGGGTCCGGCCGCAGCCGACGCTTGCCGGCGCCGGGCAATTCCGACAGGGTCGGACAGGCGCCGGAACAGGAGGACGGGTCATGGCGGATCTGCCGACATCGGTACACATTCACGAGGAAGGACCCCGGGAGGGATTCCAGATCGAGCCGGGACCGATCGGAACCGCCGAGAAGATCAGTCTGATCGACGCCCTGTCGCAGACCGGGTTGCGCCGCATCCAGGTCTGTTCCTTCGTCAACCCGCGGCTCGTGCCCGGATGGGCCGACGCCGAGGCCGTGGTCGAGGGTTTCAGCCCGGCCGGTGACATCGAGTACTCGGGGCTGTACTTCAACGGCAACGGGCTCGACCGTGCGCTGAAATTCCGTGACCGGCTCACGATATCCGGATCGATCTCGCTGTCCGCGTCCGAGGCGTTTACCCGCAAGAACCTCAACCGGGGCCACGCCGAGAACCTGGCGGCGATGAAGCGACACGCCGAGGCCCACCTGGCGCACGGAATCCCGGTCAACCGGATCGGCGTCATGGCGGCCTTCGGCTGCAACTACCAGGGTGACATTACGCCCGCCACGGTCGTCGATACGCTGGCTGACGGAATGTCGGTCGCCGATGAGACCGGTGCATCGATCACCGTGTTCTCGCTGGCCGACACCATGGGCTGGGCGGCCCCCCATCGGATCGAACGGGTGATCGGCGCGGTGCGCGAACGCTGGCCGGACATGACCCTGTCGCTGCACCTGCACGACACCCGCGGGCTTGCGGTGGCGAATGCCCATGCCGGGCTCAGGATGGGTGTCTCGCGGTTTGATTCCACCGTCGGGGGCCTGGGAGGCTGCCCGTTTGCAGGCCAGCCCGGGGCGGCGGGCAACATCTGCACCGAGGAACTGGTCATGCTCTGCGAGGAGATGGGGATCGAGACCGGGATCGACCTCGACCTGCTGATCGAGGCAGGGCGCATGGCGGAAGCGATCGTGGGACACCCGCTGCCGAGCGAACTGCTGCATGCCGGCAGCCTCGACCGGTTCCGGCGCACGGCGCTGGATTGATGCCGGCACGACCACTCGCGGGACTGCGGGTTCTCGAGTTCGCCCATACCATCATGGGCCCCACGGCCGGGTTGCTGCTCGCGGAACTCGGGGCCGACGTGATCAAGGTCGAGCCGGCTCCGGACGGAGACCGGACGCGGCGGCTCGGCGGGTTTGCCTCCGGCTTCTTCGCCGGGTTCAACCGCGGCAAGCGCAGCCTCGCGATCGACCTGAAGCGACCGGAAGGCCGGCAGTTGCTGCATCGGCTGGTGCCGCACACCGACGTGGTGCTCGAGAATTTCGCCCCGGGCACCATGGAACGGCTCGAATGCGGCCACGAGCAGCTGGCCGCGCTCAACGGGCGGCTGATCTACCTGGCGCTGAAGGGATATCTCAGGGGACCCTACGAGCATCGTCCGGCACTCGACGAGGTGGTGCAGTTCCAGTCCGGGCTTGCCTGGACCACCGGTCCGCCGGGAAGACCGTTGCGGGCGGGAGCATCGGTCATCGACATTACCGGCGCCATGTTCGGGGTCATCGCGGTGCAGGCGGCGCTGCGCGAGCGCGATGAGACCGGCAAGGGCCAGAGGATCTCGAGTTCGCTGTTCGAGAGCGCGGCCTTCCTGATGACAACCCACATGGCGGGAATGGCCGCGACCGGCCTTGACGCGCTGCCGATGCCGGTCCGCCGCGCGGCGTGGGCGATCTACGACGTGTTCGAGACCGGCGGCGGGGAACAGCTGTTCATCGGCGTGACCTCGGACCAGCAATGGACACGGTTTGTCAGCGAGTTCGACCTGCCGCACCTGGCGGATGATGCGCGCCTCGCCACCAACGCCAGCAGGCTGGAGGAGCGGGAGTGGCTGATCCCGGAGATCGGTCGGGTCATCGGCCGGTATTCGCGTGAGGAGGTGGAGCGGCGTTGCACCCGATGCGAGGTCTCGTGGGCACCGGTTGCACGGCCGGGGGACCTGTTCGACGACCCGCATCTGCTGGCCACCGGCGGCCTGGTTGACGTGCTGGTTCCGCACCTGGCCCGTGACGGGGGCAGTGTGGTCGGACTTCCGGCGTTGCCGGTCGAGTTCGGCCCCGGACGGGAACGTCCGCGCCCGTGCGGCCAGCCTCCCGGGATCGGAGAGCACACCGCGGCGATCCTTGCCGAGTGCGGGATATCGGATGCGGAGATTGCCGGGCTGGCGAAACAGGGCGTCATCGCGCTCGACACCGCGTAACATCGGTCCCGGGGAGTTCGTACGTGTCAACACCGGAAGTCACCGGATCCGAGGGGCCAGGGGAACCAGGGGAACGGGGCCATCGCTCCGGGTGGCGCTTCTGGACCCTGGCCCTGGCCTGGTTACCGGTAGCCGAACTCGCGCTGGCGCTGGGCCGGTTCGGAGCGGATGCGGCCACCATGGTCCATGAGCCCGCGGCATGGACCGGGCTGCTGCTGTTTGCCGTCTGCGGCTTGCCGCTGGCGCTCGGCTGCCGGCGCCTGTGGCGTCTCGGCCATCGGCGGGCGGCATGGGTTTCGGGCGCGGGCCTCGGGCTGGTGACTGTTCCGGTTGCGCTGGTCGCAGGTCTCTTCGGACCGTTCATCGTGGCGGCAGGCACGGTGGTGTTCAGCCTTCCGGTGTGGGTGGCGGGGTGGTGGCTCGCACGCCGGGTTCCGCATCGGGGCAGTCGCGGATAGCATGACGGCCAGGGGAGGAGATGCCGTGCGGATCCGCAAGCTCGGGGAACACATCGGCGCAGAGATTACCGGCGTCGATATCCGCCGGCTCGACGAGGACGGATTCGCCGGCGTATACCGGACGTGGCTCGACCACGGTGTCACGGTGATCCGAGACCAGGACCTCGGTCTTGGTGACTTCCTGCAGCATTGCCGCCGGTATGGAACCGTGGTCCATCATCCCTCGAAGGCGACCCGGCATCCGCAGTACCCGGAGATCACCGTGCTGGGCGTCGACAAGTTCAATCCCGACGGGACGCTGAAGCAGCATGTCTACCGGCGCGGCGCCGCCTGTTTCCACACCGACGGCGCCTACGAGGAGCGGCCGTTCAAGGCGACCGCCCTGCACGCGCGCGCGGTTCCCGGCAGCGGTGGTGACACCCTGTTCTCCTGCATGACCATGGCCTGCGAAGCCCTGCCCGGACCCCTGCGACAACTGCTGGACGGCCGCAGGGGCGCCTTTACCTTCGGCGGCCGCAACAGCGCGAACCTGCTGCTGGATCCGGAGGACAGGCATGAGCCGCCGGCGTTTCACCGGTTGCTGCAGCCCCATCCGGAAACCGGACGAGTGGCGCTCTACTTCGACCCCGGCAAGATCCTCTACATCGAGGGCCTGGAACCGGAGCGCAGCGACGCCGTCATCGAGGAACTTGCCGAACGCATGATCGTGCCGGGTGCGGGCTACGTGCACTCCTGGCGGGTGGGGGACGTGGTGGTCTGGGACAACCGGTGCCTGGTCCACAAGGCGGCGGGAGACTACCCGCCACACGAGGACCGGATCCACTGGCGGGTCTCGATCGGGCAGGATTGACGATCAGCGCCTTCCGATTGCCGAAAGGGCCAGGCTGCGATGTCCGTACCGCTTCCGGTTCCCTCGATCCCGACGGGTCACCTGTTCTGTTTTGGTCTTGGCTACACCGCCAGTCGGCTTGCCCGGCGTCTGGTCCGCCACGGATGGCGGGTATCGGGCACCGTTCGCGATCCCGCCCGCACCGGCGTGGCCGGATGCGTGGTACACGCGTTTGACGGTGTCCGCCCGCTGCCGCCCGCCGCCCTTGCCGGTGTGACCCACGTGCTCAGTTCGGTTCCTCCGGCCGAGGCCGGAGACCCGGTTCTGGCGCTGCACGCGGACCATCTGCGCGCATCCGCGTCGGTCACCTGGATCGGCTATCTCTCGACCCCCGCTGTCTACGGTGACCGCGGCGGAGCGGTGGTCACGGAAAACGAGCGGCCCAGACCCTCGAGCGGACGCGGACGGCGACGGTGCGCCGCCGAGCGCGCCTGGCTCGACCTGGGTGGTGGTACAGCGGCTGTCCAGGTGTTCAGGCTTGCCGGCATCTACGGGCCCGGGCGCACCGTGCTTGATCAGGTGCGACGGGGTACCGCCCGGATCATCGACAAGCCGGGCCAGGTGTTCAACCGCATCCACGTTGATGACATCGGCACCATCCTGATGGCGTCGATGGCGCGACCGCGCGGCGGCGGCATCTACAATGTCGCTGACCGGGAGGCGTGTCCGAGCGGCGACGTGGTTCGCCACGCCTGCGCATTGCTGGGCAGGACGCCGCCGGAGCCGATCGCGTTTGCCGATGCCGACCTGTCGGAGATGGCGCGGTCGTTCTACAGCGAATGCAAGCGTCTGGATACGAGCCTGCTCGGAAACGAACTCGGGGTGACGCTCACCTACCCGACCTACCGCGAGGGACTGGCCGCACTGGCGGAGGAGACGTGAGGGTCAGTACTCGATGCCGGCCTGGGCCTTGAACCCCGAGCGGAACGGGTGCTTCACCTGGGTCATTTCGGTGACCAGGTCGGCCGCATCGATCAGTTCCTGCTTGGCGTTTCGTCCCGTGACGATGACATGCAGCCCGTCCCTCCTGTCGGTGAGCCGTTCCACGACTTCCCCGATCGGCAGGTAGCCGTAGCGCAGCACGATGTTGAGTTCGTCGAGCAGCAGCACGGAGAGATCGGGGTCCTCCATCATGCGCAACGCCTGGTCCCAGGCGGCCCTGGCGGCGGCAATGTCGCGGTTCAGGTCCTGGGTGTCCCAGGTGAAGCCTTCGCCCATGGTCCGGATCGTGACCTGTTCGGGAAACGCCTCCAGCACCGCGCGTTCGCCGGTCTGCCAGCGGCCCTTGACGAACTGGACCACGCCGACCTTCATGTTGTGGCCGATGGCGCGGCACACCATGCCGAAGGCGGCGGTGGACTTGCCCTTGCCCTTGCCGGTGTGGACGATCAGAAGTCCGCCGGTGCGGTCCTTGGTCGCCATGATCTTGTCCCGCGCCGCCTTTTTCTTCGCCATCTTCTCGGCGTGGCGCTCGGCGCGGGCCGGGTCGATCGGTGTCGTGGCCATGCTGCGCTCCTGGTCCGGGTTCGCCGGGACATGCTCGCACACGCGCCGCAAGGGGAAAACCCGTGCCACACCTGAATTGCCATGTCCGCCACACCGCCGACGCTTGACGATCTGGAGGCACTTGCCCGAACCGCGATGCGGTCCATCCCGGAGCACCTGCGTGCGATGACCCGGGACGTCGTGTTCGTGGTCGAGGAGTTTCCGTCGGACGAAATCTGCCAGGACATGGACCTCGACAGCCCGTTCGACCTGCTGGGCCTGTACTCGGGGCAGCCGTTCGGACAGCAGCAGCTGGCGGGTCAACCCGAGGACCTGAACATGATCTTTCTCTACCGCAGGCCGATCCTCGATCACTGGTGCGAGACCGGGGAGGATCTTGCGCGGATCGTGACCCACGTCCTGGTGCACGAGATCGGCCATCACTTCGGCCTCTCCGACGAGGACATGGAGCGGATCGAGAACCCGATGTGACCGCCCGGTGCGAAGACCGCTGCGTCTCCGGGAGACCGGATGTTGACCAGGTTCTTGCAGATCGCGAACGGCAGATCGATGCCGAAAGCCCCGGGGCACCGGGAAGAAATGGTCGTTCGGTTCGACGCTGCCGCCGACATCAGGCCTTTCAGGGGCGCTCCGGTACAGGAAGACCGTCCGGCGGCGGCAGGCCGAGGGGTTGAACCGGGACGCGCGACGGACCGTACTGCCGGTACGGTCAGTGTCACGGATGATCCCGCGAGGAGGGGTTCTCCGGCAAAGTCGGTTCCGGCGCGTTCACCCGATGTCCCGGGACGGCCTCGTTGCCGGCCGTCCCGAATGCGGGGCCCGGCCCCGGTCCACCGACGCCGGGGGTTGCTCGATCCGGACAGGTGCGCCCCGCTGTGGCCGGAGACCGTCCGCATCCATCCCGGGCGTTACGCGGGTTCGAGTGGGGTGTGCAGACTTTCCAGCGCGCTCTGCAGGCTGAAATAGTCGATCGAGCCGTCCCTGAGGCGCGTTCCTGCATCCGGATCGGCCAATACGACTTCGCCGAGCACTTCCAGCGCCCCGGCAACGCCGCCCACTCCCCGCAGGCGGGACTGTGAGCGGCGCCGGGGCACGAAGTAGAGCGAGACCCGGTCGCCGCAACCATCGCCGGTGGCAACGAAGTTCGCTGACAGGTCGTCGAGACGGGCGCCGTTACGCCGTGCCCACGCCGTCAGCCAGTCGGATGCGCACGTCACCACCAGATCGGTGGACCCTGTCCACACGACCGCTTCGACCGGGTAGTGCCGGATCAGCATCGAAGCGTCAGCGTTCTTCCCGTGCCCGGACCGTTCGGCGAGTTCGAGGGGAAACGCCGCAATACCCCCGGGACGGGTCACGAACTGGTAGTGCAGATGTTCGGGAATTGAGCATCCGCCACCAATTCCATTGTAGAACCCGACGTACTCCGGCATCCGTGCGGAGAGGAGAACAAGATCCTCGACCAGTTCTTCAACAGCAACGCCCGACGGGTCGCGTAAACGCCACTCCTGGGTTCGGTGTTCCTCGGAGGCGACGACGATATGCCCGGGCAGAACGGGAAACGGGTTGGTGAGGGCGAAGAACACCCGCTTGCCCGATTCGATCCGGTACCCCAGCTGGGCGCCCTGCTGCTGCACTTCGATCGTGTCCCGGCACAGGAAGCAGCCGTGTGCCGGCAGGTCGGCGGCGAATGTTCTGCCTGCGCCGCGGAACCGGTGGGCGCGTCTCGGATTGTACTGGGCGCGGAAAAACCGTTCGGGATGGTCAGGATGGGGAAAGGACCGGCTTTCGACCTGCCGCAGGGTGTCGGTGAGAAACCCGTTGTTCAGGTGATGGCATTCCAGTTCCCGCAAGGCGGCTCCGAGCCCCGATGCCCGTTCCAGCTGGCGCAGCCGTCCATTCAGGGTCAGCCATGAAGTCTCAAAATCAGGAGACACGCCAAGGGCCCATGCGCCGACAGCGTCTCGACGAAGGATGCGTGTGCGGTGAAGGACGCATACGCGGTTGTTCCCGGGCAAGCTGACCGCATCCGGATCCGGGCGGAGCAGGAATTCGCTTCAATCGGCGCAGTCCCTAGTATATGCGCAAGCCCCTGCCAACCGGAATCGTGACCTGCGTTGAAACGTCAGGACCGGGGCAGGCGAAAGTGGCAGGAGAAGCACGCATGCGAGGCGACTCGATCATCATCGAAGCCCATCACCGCAAGGCGGCTGCCGGGATCCTGTCCTTGCTGAAACCGGTACTGACGGCAGGGTGTGAACGGCACGCAGTTTCGATCGCCGGCCAGTCGGGAAGCGGCAAGTCGGAGACAGCGGCGGCGCTTCAGCAGGTGCTCGCGGAGAATCGGATCGAGAGCGTGGTCCTGCAACAGGACGACTACTTCATTCACCCACCGAGGACGAACGACCGCACGCGACGTGCCGACATCACCTGGGTCGGTCCGAAGGAGGTCCGCCTGGCATTGATGGATTCGCACGTGGGAGCGTTTCTCGACGGTGCGGACGAGGTCGTCAAGCCGCTGGTCGACTACGAGGCCGATGACGTCGGGACGGAGACGCTGGAGGTTGGACATGCCCGCGTCATGATCGCCGAAGGAACCTACACGACGTTGCTCGCCCGCTGCCAGACGCATGTCTTCATCGACCGGACCCATCTGCAGACCCGCGCACATCGCCAGAAGAGGATGCGCAACGCCGCCGAACTCGACCCGTTCATTGACCGCGTCCTTGAAATCGAGCATGGCATCATCTCGGCTCACAAGATCAGGGCCGACATCGTGATCGATCCCGATTACACGGCGGTTCCTGCAGGTTGAACCCCGGGATACCGGTACCCATGCACATCGCCTTTCTGAATCCCCAGGGCAATTTCGATCCGGCTGATTCGCATCTGACCGAGCATCCCGACTTCGGAGGCCAGTTGGTCTACGTGAAGGAGGTCGCGCGGGCCATGGCGGCCGCTGGCCATCGTGTCGACATCGTCACACGGCGGATCGTGGACAGGGACTGGCCCGAGTTTGAAGCCGAAATCGACGGGTATCCGGACACGGGTGACGATCTGCGGATCGTACGGCTCTCCTGCGGCGGACCTCGCTTCCTTGCCAAGGAACGGTTATGGGACCATCTGCCGGAATTCGTGGGCAACCTGGTCGCGTTCTATTCGGGCGAGGTGCCGGACTTCACGACGGCCCATTACTCGGACGGCGGTTTCTGCGCAGCATTGTTCGAGCGTGAAGCCGGTGTTCCGTTCACCTTTACCGGCCACTCTCTGGGCGCGCAGAAGCTTGACCGGCTTGGAATGTCAAAGGTCAACGCGAAGGACCTCGAGGCCCGGTTCCGGTTCTCCAGGCGGATTGCGGCCGAACGTCTGGCCATGCAGCGCGCGATCCGTATCGTGACCTCGACCGAGCAGGAACGGCGCGAGCAGTACGCTCACCCGCTCTACTCCGGCGCGGTCGACGTGGAGGATCCCCACAGGTTCTCGGTGATCCCTCCCGGCGTCAACACCGGGATTTTCACTGTCGATGAGGATAATGCGGAGCGCTCGGGTGCTGCCACCGCGCTGCGGCCGGAAACTGCCGGCGGGCGCCCGTCGATCGTGGTGTCGAACCGCCTGGATGCAAGGAAGAACACCATCGGCGTGGTCAGGGCGCTCGCCGCCTCAAGCGAGCTGCGCGAGCGTGCCGACCTGCTCCTGTGCATTCGCGGGATCCAGGACCCGTTCGGGGGACTGGACCTGCTCGGCGACGACGACCGATCGGTCCTGGCCCCAATCCTGGAAACCATTGTCCGTCACGGACTGCGAGACCGTGTCCGGTTCCGTGACGTTCCCTCCCAGCAGGCGCTGGCGGCGACCTATCGTGCGGTCGCAAACGGTGGCGGGGTCTTCGCGTTGACGGCATTTCACGAGCCCTTCGGGCTGGCGCCGATCGAAGCGGCAGCCTGCGGACTGGCCTGCGTCGTGACACGCAACGGCGGACCGTCGGAGATCTTCGCCGACGGTTCGGGTGTACTGGTCGATCCGGACGACCCCCGCGACATTGCGCGGGGCCTGCTGGAGGCGCTGGATAACCGGCAGGTCCTGGCGGCCCGGGCGCGCCAGCGTGTGCTGAAAACCTATACGTGGCAGCGTACCGCCGAGCGGTATCTCTCCCTGATCGAACGCGCACTGTCTTGCGAGCACGCTCCGGCGTCCGCGGTTCCTCCCCTCGACGCGTCGCGACTGATCCGGGAATACGTCACCCCGTAGTCCCTTGCGCGCCTATCGTTCCGCCGCGTAGGTGGGTCGGTACCCGATCTCCTGTCCGAGCATGCCTCGATTGACCACGACAACACCGCCCTCGCTGATCAGGAACCTCTCCCGGTCGGCGCGATCATCATCCCCGATCACGGTGCCGTCCGGCACGATGCAACCGTTGTCCAGGATCGCATCCCTGAGGCGACAGCCCTCGCCGATCTCGCAATCGGGCAGGGCCAGGACACCCTGAAGCTCGCTGCCCGCGCCCACCCTCACGTTGGAATGGAGCAGGCTGCGGTCCAGGTCGGACTGGTGGACGACGCAGCCCCCGCTCACGATTGCATCCCTGACCTGGCACATCCTGCCCGTGCCGACGAACCGGGCGGCCGGCAGCTGTGGCTGGAATGTGCGAATGGGCCAGGCGGGATCGTAGATGTCGATCGGGGGCGTCGGCGACAGGACGCCGAGATTGGCCTCGTAGTAGCTGTCGATGGTTCCGACATCGCGCCAGTATCCGTCCAGGCCCGACGGGGACCTGCGGAAGGGAAACGCGCGCAGGTGGTCACCCCCGGTTACGGCGGCGGGGATCAAATCCTTGCCGAAATCGTGGGATGACGCCTCGTTTGACGCGTCCTCGTGCAACCGTTCGCGCATGTAGTCGTACGACAGGACATAGATGCCCATGCTTGCCAGCGCGGTCCGGGGATCGTCAGGAAGTGGCTGCGGGTCTTCCGGCTTCTCCGCGAATTGCACGATCCGCCCCGCTTCATCGACCTGAATCACGCCGAACTGGCTGGCCGTGCTCCGGTGTACCGGGGTACAGCCGATGGTAAAGTCGGCGCCGGACTCCACGTGTTCGGCAAGGGTTTCTCCATAGTCCATGGCATAGACGTGATCCCCGGGCAGGATAAGGACATGCTTGGGGCGGTAGGCGTCGATGATGTCGAGGCACTGGAACACCGCATCCGCCGTTCCCTGGTACCAGGATTCGTCATCGAGCCATTGCTGGGCCGGTATGATGTCGATGAACTCGCCCCGCTCGGTGCTCAATCCGCTCCAGCCCTGCGTGAGATGCTGGATCAACGCGTGCGACTTGTACTGGGTCAGCACACAGATACGCCGGATGCCCGAATTCAGGCAGTTGGACAGGGCGAAGTCGATGATCCGCAGCTTGCCCCCGAACGGTACCGCGGGCTTGGTTCGCCAGTCCGTCAGGACCCCCAGGCGGGATCCCCGGCCACCGGCGAGCACGAGGGCCAGCGTGTCCCGGGTCAGGCGGCTCACGAAGCGTTTGGGAACCCTGTCCATCTCGAAGCCTCGGTCGTTTCATGTCAGCGGCGGCCTGATCATGTTCCTTGCGGTGCGGCGATCCGCACCGCATCGGGGAAAGTCGGGATGAGTCCCGGGCCCCCGCGGACCGTCACCATGCCGTTACCACCATAGCACGCGGAAAATCCGCGCATGCCGTGCCGGCGTGTACACGGTGCGCGCCCGGGGGTGATCGTGGCCCAGTCACTGTCCGAAACCGGGGGACTGCATGACCGCCACCTCAACCGCAGCGGACCTCCGGGCCGTCCTGTCGCACGAGCGCCATGCGGCGTCGCGGGGTCGAATGGCACGAAGGGCTTCGGCGGCGTCGCGGCTCGCACATGCGAGTTCGTGGTGTTGCTGCGGGTTCATCCAGCTCTGGGCATCGGTGCCGAATTACCGGGCAAGGCGGAGAGCCGTTTCGGCCGTGATGCCGCGACGGCCGCGTACGATCTCGCTGATCCGCGCTGGGGTCACGCCGATTGCACGTGCGAGCGCCGTCGCCGACAGCAAAAAATGCTCCATGAAGTCATGCTTGAGCACCTCTCCTGGGTGGACCGGATCCAGTCTCGTCATCGTCGTCTCCTCAAGCGGTGCCAGTAATGGTCCACGATTTCGACATCGCGGGCATCACCGTCGGAGAAGCGGAAGCAGAGCCTCCAGCGGTCGTTGATCCGGGTGCTGTACTGGCCGCCGTCGACCGTCCAGGTTCCACTCCCCGCCATGGTGTCGATCGGGGTGAAGGCGGCGTGGACCCTGACCATCACCAGCCGCATTCTGGTGGCCCGGTCTTCCGGGTTCACTGCATTCTGCCGCTCCGTCTGCTCCGGACCCGGTCTGGTCCATGCGCCCGCGAGCACCTTGCCGTCAGGCAGACGGCACAGGGCAGGGTGCCGAGGACACGGCAGCGCTGCCGTGTCCTCGGACAGCGCCCGGGAATCGATGCGGACAAGAACGTCAGGCAGCTCCGATCACGGAGACACCGACGTTGCCAGGCCCGGGTAACGGGGTTCGTCGCCCTTGAGCACGATTGCGACATCCCGGTCGCTGAGCGGGTGCGCCGTTCCACGCGCCCGACTGCCGAACAGGAACGCGGCCACCGGCGCAAGGCCTTCTGGCAGGCGGCAACAAGGTCCCGTTCGGTGAATTCGGCGGTGACAACCGGCATGCGGTGCCTGGCCGCTGCAACCACCAAGGCCTGGCAGCGAAGCACGGTATCGCGCGATGGAGAAGGGAGCCGGGCCGTCCGGACCGGTCGCGGGGTGCGGTTTCGGACGCATCCTCCGCCTCCCGCGCGTTCGGGCGGGAATGTCGTCGGGCCTGACCCGGTGCTGTCCCTCGCAGTGGCGCCGACCCGGCACAGTGGTACACCGGGTGACGTCAGGCCGACCAGGCCTGTGCCCCGCCATCAGACTGATGGGAGGGAGACCGTGCCGGTACGCTGGCCCTGAGCCCCTTCGGGACGCGCCCCGAGCCTGGTTACGACCCGCGGGACCTCGCGCCTGCATTCTCGCCGATGCAGGTGTAGGCCCTGGTCTTCCCGATCCGGATCGGGCAGCCGTGCCTGAGTTCGGTGGTGGTCTTGCCGGCCTCCAGCTCCTCCAGAATCCCGACCACTGTCTTCCAGCGCCTGGCCGCTTCCTCGGCCGTGTCGCCGAACCCGAGGATCATTTGTCCCTGGTCCCGCCCGATCGCCTGGTCGCGAAGGCAGTACACCTTTCCGAAGGCGACACAGCGTGCCCTGACCCGTGTCGGCGAAGACACGTATTCGCCGGGTGCGAACACCTCGTTGTGGAAGTTGTTGGGGTCAAGCTTGCGGAACGCGTGCTCGACCGATGCGGTCTTCATGCGCAGTCCGGCAAACGGGGTCAGGATTGACAGCGCGGGTGCGTCAACGAAATTCGGCGAGAACAGGACCGCCCACTTTGCTGCAACATGAAACGGGCCGATCAGGACATCGTCCGGTTTCAATCCATCGCGTCGCAGCAGGTGCTGCAGCGAGTTGTGGCGCCTGACGTCAGCGTGGTGTTCGGCGGCAACGCCTCCGACCGTCCCGATGCTGCCGGAGCAGTCATTCCGGTATGCCCTTCGCTTCCGATCGTCGCTTGCCGGCGCGTAATGGTGCGCGAACGGTTTCTGTGATCCCGGGTCGAGTTCTTCCACCGCCTGCGCGCAGGAGGCCAGTGCGCCGGACAGGGCCTCGTGCTCGCTCCGGTCGATGGCGGCGCCCCAGGTGCGGGTGGTCCAGACCATCGCCCCGTAGAGGTCCTCTGCAGACCTTGCCGTACCGGTCGCAAGCAGGCCTGTGAAGAGGATCGCGGCTATGATCGAGCAGTGTACGGCACCCATGAAAGGTCTCCGTCCGCGGGTGTGCGCCCTGTCTGCGGGCCAGGGCCGGTTCAGGTGATGGTGAGTCGGCAGCTCCCGAGGACTCCGAAGTCGGCAACGAAGTCCTGGCCGGCCGCGCCGGGTACAGGCTGGGTCGTCGAGCCTGTCGTCACCAGGTCGCCGGCCTTCAGAGCGCTGCCCCGTAAGTTCAGCTCGTTCGCAAGCCACGCGAGCACCACAAGCGGCCCGCCGTCGACGTTGCTCCCGGTCCCCTTCTTGTCCACTACCCCGTTGATCGAGAGCGTGATGTCGATTGCGGCGAGGTCAATTGACGCAAGCTCAGTCTGGAACGGTCCGTGCACCCAGCACCCGTTAGCGCCGTTGTCCGCAATGATGCAGCCGATCCCCGCCTGGTTCCAGACCGGGAACGGGGAGGTCACCACCTCGATCGCCGGTGCGACCGCCTCGACCGCGCCGGCGACGGAGGTCGGGGTGTGCGGCGAATCGGTGGCCGGCAGGTCCCGGCCGAGCCGGACCGCGATCTCCGGTTCGATGATGATGACGTGCCAGTCGACCGCGTTGATGACATGCGGCTCGGGATGGCATGACGTTGACAGCAGGCAGCCGGCGAACGCCTGGTCGGTTTCCAGCATCTCCCGTGCCACAGGATTGGTCGCTCCGATCTTGTAGCCGATCTGGCGACCGCCCGAACTGGCGAGCAGCCTGCCGATCAGGGAGGACTGCACCGTGTAGCCGTCCTCCCGGTCTGCCGGCCGGCAGGTCTCCGGCAGCCAGTCGAGCCGTGCGTGGTCGCGGCGTGCCCTGAACAGTCTATCCGCGGCGGTATCCACGGCTGCGGCGTCGAGTGTCATGAAAGGTCTCCCTGCAAAGCGGCGTCCGGATGCGCGAGTGTAGACGATCGGGGCGACGGTGTGTGCAGTTCCGCGCGCGTCGCCTGGTGTTGCGCGCAGCGCCGTGGTGCCCGACTATGTCAGTCGGGAAGTGCACGGGAGAACGGGTGATGAAGCGATCGCGCGGAATTGCGCTGGTGATGATGGGAACCTCGGCGCTGGTGCTTGCGGCGTGCGAGGAACGCAAGACCGAGGCGGCCCTGTTCGAGACGGTCGAACAGTGCGTGGCCGAACAGGGGCTTGTCGCCGAGCAGTGCTACCGTGAATTCGACGCCGCCCGGACCCAGCATGCGCAGGTCGCCCCGAAATATACCTCGCAGGCGGACTGCGAGGAGGATTTTGGCCAGGGCGCCTGCGAGACCTCTCCCTATCGCACCACCACCGGCAACAGCGTGTTCATGCCGCTGATGGCCGGCTTCATGATGGGGCAGATGATGGGTGGCCGGGCCCACACCCAGCCACTCTATCGCTCACGCGACGATGCGAAGACATTCCGGACCGCGGACAATCGTCCGGTGGGCAGGACGGTCGGTCGCACCCTTGTTCCCGAACGTTCCGTCACCAAACCGTCCTCCAAGCTCTACACCCAGCAGCGCGGTGGATTCGGCGCCCGCGCCCGTTCTGCGGGATACCGGGTGGGAGCCTGATGGAGCGCCTGTCGCTGCCGGCGCGCCGTAACTGGCAGCAGGTCGCCGCCGAACACGGGTTCAGCTTCCACACTCCGGACGGTGAACGCTACTGGGACGAGACCCACGCCTACCGGTTCACGCTGCGCCAGATCGAGGACGACCTCGAGAGCCCCGCGGAGGAACTCGAGCAGATGTGCTTCGGCGTGGTGGAGCGCGCGGTCGCAGACGAGGGTGTGCTCGAACGCCTCGCGATCCCGCAGCGCTTCTGGAGCTATGTGGCCGACAGCTGGGCGGACGGTGAGCGCAATCTCTACGGTCGCATGGACTTCTGCTACGACGGCGCCGGTCCGGCGAAACTGCTCGAATACAATGCCGATACACCGACCGCGCTGTACGAGAGTTCGATCTTCCAGTGGGTCTGGCTCGAGCAGGCGATGGAACAGGGCATCCTTCCCTCCGGCGCGGACCAGTTCAATTCCCTGCACGAGCGCCTGGTCGACGCAATCGGACGCATCGATATCGACGGACTGCTGCACCTTGCATGCGCACGTGACTCCGAGGAGGATCTCGGTACCGTCGAATACATCGAGGACTGCGCCCGCCAGGCCGGCCTTTCGACCTGCCGGATGTACGTCGAGGACATCGGTCTCGCCGCTGACGGGCGATTTACCGATACCGATGACAGACCCGTGGCGTGGCTGTTCAAGCTCTACCCATGGAGTGGTTGATGGCCGAGGAGTTCGGAGACCGGATCCCCGGCTCCGGGACCCGGTTCATCGAACCGGGCTGGAAGGCAATCCTGTCCAACAAGGGCCTGATGGCGCTGCTGTGGGAGATGTTCGAAGGACATCCGAACCTCCTGCCGGCCTTCTTCCAGGACGACCCGAGAGCTGCGGATCTGGCCGGGCATCATGTCCGTAAGCCCCTGCTCTCGCGGGAGGGCGCCAACCTGCGCCTGGTCGAGAATGGTCGGATCGTCGCGGAGACCGGCGGCGAGTACGGTGCGGAGGGCTACGTGGTCCAGGCGCTGGCACCGCTGCCCTCGCACGCCGGCCGACGGCCGATGTGCGGGGTCTGGCTGGTCGCCAGCGAAGCCGCCGGCATGGGAATTCGCGAGGACGACGGAATGGTGACCACCGACGACGCCTGTTTCGTGCCGCACTTCATCCTCGACTGATCCAAACCTGAGAACGCGTTGTCGGGCCGGGGGTGTCGCTGTATAAGCCTGCGTGTTCTTCCCGCGCGTGAAGTGACTGTCCCGGAGTGCGCGCATCTGTTCGACTGGCGTTTCCCGGGCCGCCCGACGTTCCTGAGGTCATGCGCATACTCCACACCCTCGAGCTGGTTGCCCCGGACGACCGGGGCGCGGTGGCCGCCGTCGGCAACTTCGACGGGGTGCATCTGGGACACCAGAAGGTACTCGCCGAGGCGGCGGGGATTGCACGCGACCGCGGGCTGACCTTCGCGGTCCTCACCTTCGAGCCGCACCCCCGCATGTTGTTCCAGCCCGAATCGGTCCCGTTCCGGCTGACCAGCAGCGCGACCCGGACCGCGATGTTCCGCCACCTCGGCGTCGAACTGCTGTTCGAACAGCCGTTTGACCAGGCGTTCTCACAGCTTTCGGCCGAGGCGTTCGTGACCGACGTGGTCAGGGACGGTCTCGGGGTGTGTCATGTCGTGTGCGGCTATGACTTCGTGTTCGGACATCGGCGTCGCGGGACGCCGGAGATGCTCGAGCATCTCGGGCGGGATGCCGGGATCGGGGTAACCTGCGTTCCGGCCGTTTCGGAGGGTGACGGAGCGGTCTACTCGTCGACCCGCGTCAGGCAGTGCCTGGCCGAGGGAGACCCGGCGGGCGCGGCGGAACTGCTGGGGCGGCCGTGGAGTTTCCGCGCCCCGGTCGAGGAAGGTGACCGGCGCGGCCGGACGATCGGGTTCCCGACCTGCAACCTGCGGATCGTCGACCTCCAGCAGCCGGCGTACGGCGTCTATGCGGTTCGGGTCGACCTGGACGGGACCCTGGCTGCGGGTGTGGCCAACTTCGGTCGGCGACCGACGGTCAATGATCGCGGAGCGCTGTTCGAGGTGCACCTGTTTGACATCGACCGCGACCTGTACGGCCGGGAACTCGAGGTGCACCTGATTGACTTCATTCGGCCCGAAATGAGATTTAGCGGCCTTGATGAACTGAAGGCCCGCATTGCCGCTGATGCGGACGCGGCGCGAAGCCGTCTCTCGGAACATATTGGACCGCTCCCTGCGGGAGCGAACTGAACGACATGACAACGGACTACAAGTCGACACTGTTTCTGCCGAAGACCGAATTTCCGATGCGGGCGGGATTGCCCCGGCGCGAACCCGAACTGCTCGCCCAATGGGAGCGGATTGGCCTGGAGCGCCGCCTGCGCGAACAGGGCTCCGGGCGCGAGAAGTTCATCCTGCACGACGGACCGCCCTATGCGAACGGTCACCTCCACATGGGCCATGCGCTCAACAAGATCCTGAAGGATGTGATCAACCGCTCTCAGCAGATGTCCGGCAAGGACGCGATCTACGTGCCCGGCTGGGACTGTCACGGCCTGCCGATCGAGTGGAAGATCGAGGAGGGGTATCTCGAGAAGGGGCTCGACAAGGATTCGGTCCCCGTCAACGAGTTCCGCAGGCAGTGCCGGGAATTCGCCAGGCAGTGGATCGAGGTCCAGACCCGAGAGTTCAAGCGGCTGGGAGTCTGTGGCGACTGGGAGAACCCGTATACGACCATGAGCAATTCCGCCGAGGCGCAGATTGCACGCGAAATCGGCAAGTTCCTGATGAACGGCGGACTCTACGCCGGTGCCCGGCCGGTGCTGTGGTCGGTGGTCGAGAAGACTGCGCTGGCCGATGCCGAGGTGGAATACCATGACCACCGCTCGACCACGGTGCATGTCCGCTTTCCGGTAATCACTCCGTCGCGGCCGGAACTGGATGGTGCCAGTGCACTCATCTGGACCACCACGCCCTGGACCCTGCCTGGCAACAGGGCCATCGCCTACGGCACGGAGTTCGTCTACGCCGTACACGAGGTGACGGCGGTCGGGGAAGACAGCCTCGCGGAGATCGGCGAGCGGATCGTGATTGCGGCAGAACTCCTCGCCGGCGTCTGCGCCGAGGCGGGGATCACCGACACCCGCGAGATTGCGCGCCTGCCGGGCTCGGCGCTGGCGGGCACGGTGGCGGCCCACCCGTTGCGCGGCCAGGGCTACGATTTCGACGTGCCGCTGCTGGCAGCCCCGTTCGTCACCCTCGAACAGGGGACCGGGCTCGTGCACATATCGCCGGGCGCCGGTGCGGACGACTTCGAACTCGGGCGCGCCCATGGCCTCGCGGTCACGGCCACCGTCGATGACTCGGGCCGGTTCCTTGATCACATGCCGCTGGTTGCGGGTATGGACGTGTTCCGTGACAACGGGCGGATCGCCGATCTGATCCGCGATGCCGGCGGCCTGCTGGCCACCGGTCACCTCGTCCACAGCTATCCGCACTCGTGGCGGTCCGGCGCGCCCCTAATCTTCCGCGCTACGCCGCAGTGGTTCATCTCGATGGAAACCAACGACCTGCGCGGCAAGGCGCTGGTTGCGATCGACAGCACCCGGTTCGTGCCGGCGGGTGGACGCAACCGCCTGCGGGCGATGATCGAGCAGAGGCCCGACTGGTGCGTGTCGCGCCAGCGAGCCTGGGGGGTGCCGATCCCGGTGTTCGTCGACAAGGCCACCGGTGAGCCGTTGCGCGACCAGACGGTGATCGACCGTACGGCGCAGATCTTCGAGGAAGAGGGATCGGACGCGTGGTACTCGTCCGACCCGCAGCGCTTTCTCGGGACCGACCACGATGCCAGCCGCTACGAGCAGGTCCGCGACATCGTCGAGGTCTGGTTTGACAGCGGTTCAACCCACAGTTTCGTGCTCGAGGCCAGGCCGGAACTCCAGTGGCCGGCCTCGCTCTACCTTGAGGGATCAGACCAGCATCGCGGCTGGTTCCACACCTCGCTGCTGCAATCCTGCGGCACCCGGGGTCGTGCACCGTTCGACGCGGTCCTGACCCACGGATTCGTGCTGGACGAGAACGGGCGCAAGATGTCGAAGTCGCTGGGCAATGTCACCGCGCCGGCAGACGTGGTCGAGGATTCCGGAGCCGACATCCTGCGGTTGTGGGTGGTCGGGTCCGACTACTCGGAAGACCTGCGGATCGGCCCGGAGATCGTCAAGCGCCAGGTCGACCTGTACCGCCGGTTGAGGAATACCCTGCGCTTCCTGGTCGGCAACCTGCACGGGTTCTCGCAGCATGAACTCCTGGCGCCGGCCGAAATGCCGGAACTCGATCGCTGGGTGCTGCACCGGCTGGCCGAACTCGACCGTGTGGTCCGCGACTGCGTCGACTGCTTCGACTTCCATGCCATGTTTACCCAACTGCACCGGTTCTGCACGTCGGACCTGTCCGCATACTACTTCGACATCCGCAAGGACGCGCTCTATTGCGACGCGGCGGATTCGGTCCGTCGTCGGGCAACCCGCACCGTGCTCGACCGGGTATTCGATTGCCTGACGGCCTGGCTCGCACCGATCCTGTGTTTCACGGCCGAGGAGGCATGGCAGCACCGGGTGCGTGATTCGGAAAACTCGGTGCATCTGCGCACCTTTCCCGAGATTCCAGCCGACTGGTTCGACGAGGAACTGGCGCGCAAGTGGTCCCGGGTGCGTGAGGTGCGCCGGGTGGTGACAGGAGCACTTGAGCTCGAGCGCGCGGAACGGCGCATCGGCGCTTCACTCCAGGCCCATCCGGTGGTCCATGTGACCACGGATGTGCAGGCCCTGTTCGAGGGACTTGATCCGGCCGAGCTGTTCATCACCTCGGCTGCCGACCTGGTCACCGGCCAGGCCCCGGACGGGGCGTTCCGGCTTGGCGACGTCGGTGGTGTCGCGGTCGTTCCCGGCCTGGCCGCGGGTGGGAAATGCGAGCGGTGCTGGAAGATCCTTCCGGAGGTTGCAACGGGATCCGACCCGGTATGTGGCAGGTGCGCCGACGTGGTACGCCATGCGGCCGGTGCCGGTGCGGCGGCCTGACGGGCCCCGGCGTGGCGTTGCGCAGGGCACGGATTGTCGCCGTTCTGACGATCCTGCTGGTCATTGCCGCTGATCAGGCCAGCAAGGCATGGGCGCTGGCCGGCTGGTTTTCGCCGCCGCAGGTGATCGAGGTCACCTCGTTCCTCAACCTCGTGCCGGTCTGGAATACCGGTGTTGCCTTCGGCTTTCTGGCCGGTGACTGGCCGGCGATGCCCCGGGTGCTGACCGGGTTTTCGGCTGTGGTCAGCCTCGGCCTGCTGGTCTGGCTGTTGCGATCCCGCCAACGCGCCGTGGTGATTGGCCTCGGCCTGGTCATCGGTGGCGCAGTGGGCAATATCGTGGACCGGCTGCGCTTCGGTGCGGTTATCGACTTTGTTGATCTTCATGTTGCCGGACTGCACTGGCCGGCCTTCAACATTGCCGACGCAGGAATTACAATCGGGGTTGGCCTGTTGCTGCTGGATAGCGTATGCACACCACCGCGCGGGTGTGCCTGAGAACGGTGATGCAATCGGGAAAGGCTGTCGAGATGGTCCACCGTCATTGCCTTCGTGTTTTCCTCCCTTGCCTGGTGGCGCTGGGACTCGGTCTTTCGGGCTGTGATCAGGTGAGGAACTCGCTCGGATACGCCAAGAACCCGCCCGACGAGTTTGCGGTCCGCTCGCGCGCACCGTTGAGTGTGCCGCCGGACTTCCGGGTTCGCCCGCCCGCGCCGGGAGCCGAGCGGCCGCAGGAGCCCTCGCGCCGGGACGAGGCCCGGTCCCTGATCACGGGACGACAGGAACTCGAGGACACCGGCCGCGAAGTGGGAGCACTGCGCGGTCTGCTGGCGCTTGACAGCGCCGATCCCCAAATCCGCGAGCGGCTCAACCGCGAAAGTGGCGTCTTCGTGTACGAGGACGAGACCTTCGTCGATCGGCTGCTGTTCTGGAATGATCGCACCCCGGAGGCCTCAGTGATCGATCCGGTGAAGGAGCGGGAGCGTCTGAAGCGAAACGCGGCAGCGGGTCAGCCGGTAACCGAGGGCGAGACTCCGACGATCGAGCGCAGAAAGGAAGGACTGCTGAACCGGCTGTTCTGAGTCCGGACTGGCAGGCTCGTTCAACGCTGGAGCGGGAGCGGTCGGACCCCGGACAGGTGCGGCAGGGCGGGATGTCCGGGAGTCAGGCCGCGGCGTCAGTGTCGTGACATCAGAGCGCGGTCTTTGCGCGCGGCCTTCAAGGCTCCGCGCCTGCAAGGGCCGTGCGCATGCAGGTCTGGCGCCAGGAGTAGCCGATTACCGGAAGGAAGAGGGCGAAGACGGGACCCGGCCCGCCATTCGTCACCGGCGGTACTGCCGGAACGGGCGCATTGGCAGTTATCGACACGGCACTTGCGGGGTCAGCGTGTGACCGGAGCCGCGGGAGGGCGTGGGTCGATGAGTCGGGGCCCTTGCAGCTGATCTTGCCCTGGCACGAGATTTGGCCACGGGGCTTCTGGTAAATGTCGAAGGAACTTGCAAACAAAAGCTGACGGCTCATGCCGCCATCCTTGCTTGTGTATTCACGGTTCCACGGCCCGGCATCCCGGCATCCTCCCCGTGCAGCAGCGCCAGTCCCCGACGCCGTATGGTGCGGGCAGCATTCGCGTGGGCATGATCGGCGTGGCCGCAGGCCACGCAGTGAAACCGGTCCCGTGTCCTGCGCGATCGGGCGTCGACGTGCCCGCACGCTGCACAGGTCTGGCTGGTGTGGCGGGGATCGACCGCGATCACGCGCCCCGCCTTGTACTCCAGCATCGCGCGCAGGGCGGCCCAGCCGGTGTCGAGAACGACCCGGTTGAGCCCGGCCTTGGTCCGGACATTCGTTCCCGGCTCTTCCGCCGTGCCGCGGGCGCTTGCCGTCATGGCCTTCACCTTCAGCTCCTCGATCGCGACGGTGTGCGCACCCTCCGCGATCCTGCGCGAGACCTGGTGGTGCCAGTCGCGCCGGGCCATGGCGATGCGCCGTGCCGTCCTGGCGAGACGCCGACAGGCGCGGTCACGGCGGCGGCTTGCGCGCCTGCGCCGCGCAACCATGCGCTGATACCGGCGCCTCCGGGCCTCGAAGCGGCGTGTGTCCGGGGCGTGGAACAGCCGGCCGTCGCTCGCCGCGACCTGGCCGGCATTCATGTCGATGCCGATCGCGGTCCCGTCATCCTCCGGCTGCGCAACCGCGAGCGGGTGGCAGACCAGCACCCGGCCTCGCGCTTCTGCACCGCCGAGACCGGGTGCCCTCCGGAGACGGGGTGCCGCCCCGGCGGCGGACCGTCATCCAGCCGATACCGGGGAGACGCAGCCTGCCTGCCTCCACCTTGACGCCGGACGTAACGGCGATGCTGTCGAACCGCCGTCGGTTACGGAAGCGCGGGGAGCCGGGCTTCTGCCCGGCCCTTGCCCGGCGGAAGAAGCCCTGGAAGGCGTCATCCAGGCGCTTCAGGGTGCCGCGCTGGATGGTGACCGGCATGGCCGCCATCTCCGGGATCTCCCGGCGGCACACCGTCAGGGACTTCGCCTGGTCGATATAGGAGAGCGAGACGCCCGCCAGGCGCCAGGCGTCCGACCGCTCCTGCAGGGCGGCGTTGAAAAGCTGGCAGCCTCATGATGATTGAACACGGTGACGCTCCGGGAGGACGGCGGTTTTGCGCCCTCTTGGGATCCGGGCATGGGGATTGCCGGTGGCGTGGGGTTCAGCGGAAGCGATTGCGTCCCTGATCGCAGTGCCCGGCCTGTAACGTCAGTTGACGAAGGAGGGCCCGGTAGCTACCTTGAGCGCATGAGGTCCGTCGGCATCAAGACGCTGAACAACCGGTTGAGCGAGTATGTCCGGCTCGCCGCGTCGGGCGAAACCATCCTTGTGACCGACCGCGACCGTGTCGTGGCGGAGCTCGGCCCGCTCCGGGAGAGCCGGAGCCCGGTCCTCGCCGATGCCTTCCTGGCCGAGGCGGTGCGGTCCGGCGTGCTCGCGCCGCCGGCGCTGGCGGGATCGGGACTGCCGCCCAGGCCCGCTCCGGTCGCCAGTCTGGACGAGGTTCTGGCCGAACTCGACGAGAGCCGGCGCGACCGGTGATCTATCTCGACACGTCCGTCGCGCTGGCTTGGCTGCTGACCGAGGACCGCCGGCCCCCGCCTTCCCTCTGGGACGGGACGCTGGTCTCCAGCCGTCTCCTCGAATACGAGATATGGACGGCGCTGCACGCGCGCGGGCTTGCGGACTCGCACGGTGAGGCGGCGCGCGGGCTCGTCGGACGGGTCGCGCTGCTGGAGCTGAGCCGGCGGGTTCTGGCGCGGGCGCTGGACGCCTTTCCCGGTCCGGCGCCACTGCGGACCCTCGACGCCCTGCATCTGGCATCGTGCGCGTATCTGGCCAATCAGGGCCAGGACGTGGAACTCGCAAGCTACGACCGGAGGATGAACGATGTAGCCCGTGCGATGGATATTCCGCTCTTCGGTCCGGAAGGGTCATGAGTCGCACGACCGTAAATTTTTTTCGATCATACGTCAGGCGCCGCATGTCCCTCCTTGCGCCCCCTGAGCTACTCAAGTGCACGATTCCATGCAGGAAACCCCCTTGTAGGTGACGGCCAGAAAGCGCGCCTATTTGATGGAGTCGTGCGTTTTCGTGGGGCGCGACAAACAGGGTGAGACTGGCGACGCCGGGATTGTGACGGGGGCCGGGGACTCCTGGCGATGTCGGGTCGGGCTGCGAGAGGGGGATCGGCGGGGTAGGCTCGGTCTTGTGAGAACGATGCGGCGCCGGTCCCGTTTGCTTGCTGGCAACGACCGGCGCCGCACCCTCCGAGCCGTGCAAGGCGCGGCCCGTATGCACAGTATCGTGCGGGTTCTGGTGGGGGTCCACCCCATCGCTTACGTCGAAGCGCCGCTGCCGGCGCTTGCGCACCAGCCCGCGAGCCCGCATCGCCCGGATCAGCGTTGCGTAGGACGGCATCGGACCGAGCGTCGGATCGGCGTCGACCAGTGCCGCCAGGTTCTCATGGTGCAGCTGCGCCGACCACGACGGGGGCGCCCGGTACTGCTCGCGCAGCGCAGCAACCAGCGCAGCGGCGCCTCGCCGGGGGGCGCCGCCAACGCGCCCCGTTTCGCCCGCCACTCTGGTGTGAGCGGGAAGGTCTCCTGCCACCAGCGCCGCCAGCAGCCCCAAGGGCGCGAAGCAGAACCTGCAGACCGGCCCTGGTCTGCGCAAGACCACCATCGAGGAGACGGTCACCGTCGAGGCCTGCGAGGCCTGCGGCGGCGACCTCGCAGACGTCGATGCGATCGACCGGGAACGCCGCATCCTCTACGACATCGTGTTCGAGGACGACGACCGCGCGGGCGCCCGCGCGCAGCGGAACTCGCCGGTGGAGAAGGCCCGGCCGTCGGAATCCGCCCGGCGGAAGGCCGCCACAAAACGCACCGCAGACGACCTGCCCGCCCACAGCTTCCGGACCCTGCTCGACGATCTCTCGGGGATGGCGCTGAACCAGCTGCGCCTGCCGGGCCATGGCGAAAGCCTGCTGTCCGTCGTCACCAGGCCCACCCCGGTCCAGAAACGGGCGTTCCAGCTTCTCGGAGTGAACCCTGACCACAACCTTCCCATGAGACTGACAGGGTGACCAGCGGCCGCAGGGCCAAAAAACCCATGAAAAACCGGTGGTGGGTCATGGATCCCTTCTTCAGATCCCCCTGAAGTTCCGGTTAATCGCTTGCAGCTTCGTTCATTCGAGAATATCGATTATTTCGAAAAAATACTGGACGCGCCGCTACGTGACAAATCCTAAAGCGATTGCCCTGGGTCAAGCGCAGTAGTCTGTTGTCTCCGGGCAGGACGATTGACTTCCATCGTTGAGCTGTATAGGGACGGTTGCAGTGTCGGAAGCGGGTGCATCAGAGTTCATGCCTGTCGGACTCACCGGTGCGGCGGAAGGTCGGAGGTAGGGCATGGAAGTGCTCGTTCTGGGTGTGGCGATGTTTGCCGTCGTCCATATCCTTCCCTACCTCCCGGTCCGCGACCGGCTTGCAGCCTCTGCTCTCTACGTCCCGCTCTTTGCCCTGACGGCCGCCATCGGAGTCGGTCTCATGGTGTGGGGCTGGAATCTCGCCGAAGCGGGCTCGCTCTACACGCCACCCTCCGCGACCCTCGGTGCCGTGCTGGCCTTTAGCGGCGTGGTGGTTTTCGCGTCGTCGATCTACCGCTCCCGCATCAGGGGCACGGTTCGCCACCCGCAGCTCATCGGCTTGCTGCTCTGGAGTGCGGGGCACCTGCTCGCAAGCGGTGACGCCCGGGCGGTTGTGCTGTTCGGTGGGCTGGGCCTGTGGGGCCTCGGGGCGCTGATGGCAAGCTGGAGGCGCGAGGCGCCCGCCGAACGCAGTCACGCGGTCCGGATCGGCTTCGACCTCCTCGGGGTAGCCGGCAGCCTGGCGGTGGCGGCCGTTGTCCTTTGGCTGCACGCCCTGATTTCCGGAACCCCGCTCGCCTTCTGACCGGTGCGTGCGGCGCGCTCAACCGGCCGGCCGACCACTGCTCGCTTCTCAAGGCTTTGCCTCCACGCTGCCGGAGGCCTTCGCGCCTCTCGATCGCGTCCGGCTGCGCGGCGTCTCGCCGAAGCCATGTAGGTCTTCGTCCCGGCCCTCAGCTCCCGGCGCCGATCAGTTCCGCATAGGCGTCGTTCACCTCGCCGATGATCTTGATCATGCATGACGACCATGCAGGACCGGAAGCCATAAGGCACTGATATCGTGTGCGCCGTGGAAAGGCGCGTTTTCCTTGCGGGTGCGAACCCCGCCCAACAGTTGTCGCTTCGGTTGGTAGCAGCCGCGGCGGATCATGGAGGCAACGACATGGTTTGAAGCACCGCGGAGAGAAGGGCTGCCTTGGGCAGCTCAGCGACCATGCAGGTCGGAACGTGAGTGAACGCTGAACAGGCCTCGAAACGGCTCATGTGGAAGCCGACCCACCGAAAGTTTGGGGAAGGCCGACGGCGCACCGGGAAGCAAGCGACACGCGCACCGGGGCGTTTCCACCGGGGTAATGGCGCCGACATGCATGGAAGATGGAGAACGCAGCAACACGGGAAGCCCTGATGGTGGTGTGGCACGCACCAACCGGAAGCCCGCGAGGGACAGACCGGGCCGTCAGGGTGGCGGATGGGCCCGTAATACTGAAGACGCCGGGTAACGCCGGTCGAGGGAAGGGGCCCTGAGCCGGGAGTTGTGTGCGGCGCGACAATCAACCTGAGACCTGCGCGACAATCAGGGTGAGACGGGGGAGTTCCGGGCCGCCGGCTCGACAGTTTCCCCCCGTGTCTTCTGGCGGGTTCGGCCGGCCGGGCGAAGGATGGCGCTTTCCCAGCAAGGGAGCGCGACATTGCCCGGACGCCACATAACCGATTGCCAGAAGAGGTTGTTCATGACCCAGAAGAAGACCGACACCATCGAAGTGGCGGCCGCCAAGGCGGGCTTCAGCCGGGCCACCGGTTATCGGCTTGGCGCCGATCCGCTGCCAGTTCATGAAAAGAAGCCGCGGGGCCGGCGCCGTCCGGACCCTCTGGCCGATATTTTCGACACGGACGTCGTGCCGATTCTCGAGGCCAGTCCGCACATCCGCCCGGTCGGCGTGTTCGAGGAGCTGATGCTTCGCCATCCCGAGCTGGACGCGGGGGTGTGGCGTACCCTGGAGCGGCGGGTCCGCCTGTGGCGGGCCGAGCACGGCCGACAGAAGGACGTGATCTTCCGCCAGAAGCACGAGCCGGGCCGGCAGGGCCTGTCCGACTTCACCCGCATGGACCCGCTCGGGGTGACCGTGGCCGGGCAGCCGCTGGATCACATGCTCTATCACTTCCGCCTCGCCTGGTCGGGCTTCGCCCATGTCCGGGTGGTGCTCGGCGGCGAGAGCTTCACGGCGCTGGCGGAGGGTCTGCAGGACGCGCTGTGGCATCTCGGTGGCGCCCCCTGCGAGCACCGCACCAACGGGCTGACCGAACGCCCGACCGTGCCCGACTATCGCGCCGTCATCCGTGCCGTCACCCGCCGGGACCAGGCTCGCGCCGTCATCGACGGCATGACCGCCGCCAACGAGCTTGGTTTCACCACCGCCGTGCCGACGCGCATCGAGGTTCTGGTCGATGCGCGGTTGAAGCCGATCAAGCTGGGACGTCAGGAAATTCAATTCCGATACGCGGCGCCCAGCCGCCTCTACTGGGCCGGACGACCAGCCATGCGGGTGGTTCAGGCACTGCACTGGTTGCAGGACATGCTGTCCCGAGACGACGAGCGGCAACGCATCCGGCTCGCATTACGCCGCATTCTCGCGGACCCCCGGCATGGACAGGCGATCCGCGAAGACCTGGAGGCGGGCTTTTCGCACTGCCGATCTGGATGCAGGAATTCCTGCGCGATCTGCTGGGTGCCTCCAATGCAGAAGAGGGACACCCGTGACCGCCGCGGCCTACCGACAAATCGGCACCACGTCCTCGCGCGATCGGCTCGACCTTTTTCTCGCCGCTGCCAACCGGATCGGCGCGCCGGTCAACCATGTCGAGAAGGACTTCTGGGTCTGCTGGACGTTGAAATGCCGCGTCGCCATTCGGATGTCGTTGACCGGCACAGTATCCCGAAGGGGGCATTGCGCGGAGGAGTTCGGTCTCGCGGTTTGCGTGCTCGGTGGCGCAGGTTGTGTTCACGACGGGCGGGTCCAGGGAGCCGGAACCTGTCAACAACATTGAGAAACCGGCGATCACGATCTGGTGTGCGTTCCGCAACGGTGTCATTGCGGATGGCGAATCGATCCAGACCTCTGCAGGGAGAGCCGGGGATTGGGGGCCCGTGAACGCAGCGTTCCGGGTGCCGGAACCACGCAGCGCGGAACGTGCGTTCACGGAGCTCGAGGATGTGCCGGGCGCGGTGACAGGTTGCTGCGGAAGCGCGCGGGACGCGTTCCTCGGGGTGCCCCGCCAGGCCTTCGTCGGGGCGCGGGCGGTGAGACGCGCCTACGCAACCCCCCCGGAATGGTGTAACGGGGAGGGACGCACACCGATGCAGGAAACCTGAAGCATGTCGTCCACCTGTCGATCCTGGCGAAAAGGCGTGCCGCGCAGTCGCGGAACCCTCCCGCGCGGCGATTCCGTGGTCAAGCAGGCGACCCGATGGACTACCGTGCTGGCGGTGGCCGTCGCCTTTGTGCTGCTCGTCGGGTCCCGCAGCGAGGCCGATCCCTTCGAGATTGCCGGCTTCCGGCTCGACAATGGTCTTGAGGTGGTGGTGATCAGCGACCATCGCGCCCCGGTGGTCACGCAGATGCTGTGGTACCGGGTCGGCAGCGCCGACGAGGAACCCGGCAAATCGGGGCTCGCGCATCTGGTTGAACACCTGATGTTTCGCGGCGTGCACACCGGGGAGCAGGTTGATGCGTCCACGCTGATCAAGCGGATCGGGGGCGAGGAGAACGCGTTTACCAGCCACGATTACACGGCCTACCACCAGACGGTGGTCTCCAACCGGCTCGACGTGATCATGCAACTCGAGGCCCGACGCATGGCGGGGCTCGAGGTGCCGGCGGGGGACCTCGAGATCGAGCGCAAGGTGGTGCTCGAGGAACGGTTCGTGCGGGTTGCGAACCGCGACGCCGCCCGTTTCCGCGAACAGGTCAATGCGGCAACGTGGCTTGCCTATCCGTACCGCCTGCCGGTGATCGGCTGGGAGCACGAGATTCGTGCTCTCGAACTCGATGATGTCCTGGAGTTCCACCGACGCTGGTACGGGCCCGACAACGCGGTGCTGGTTCTCGCCGGAGACCTCACCGAGGCGCGCGCACGCGAACTGGCCCGCCGGTACTACGGCGCCATTCCGCGCCGCGGCATTGCGCCGCGCGCGCGGGTCCGGGAACCGGAACAGATCGTACCAAGGCGGCTTGCCATGCGCAGCCCGCAGGTCGGCCAGCCATCGTGGCAGCGACGCTACATCGCTCCGGGGTACGCGATCGGGCTTGATGACGCGCACGCGCTCGAAGTCCTCTCTGTAGTCCTCGGTGGCGGTACCACCGGGCGGTTGTACCGCTCCCTCGTCGTCGAACAGAAACTGGCTGTTTCGGCGGGCTGCTGGTACCGCGGCGACGCACTGGGACCGACCACCTTCGGCTTCTATGCCAGTCCGTCGCCAGGGGTCGGGCTCGACGTGCTCGAGACGGCTGTCGAGGCCGAGGTCAACCGGCTGCTCGCCGAGGGGGTGACAGCAAGGGAACGCGACACCGCGGTCCGGCGCCTTCGCAGATCCGTGATCCTGGAAAGCGACACCGTTTCCGGTTCGGCCCGGATCATCGGTGCTGCTCTGGTCACCGGAAGGAGCCTGGAGGCGATCAGGTCGTGGCCGGAGAGAGTGGCGGCGGTGACAGAGGACGACATTCGCCGGGTCGCGGCCTCGGTGTTCCGGCTCGAGCGATCGGTGACCGGCGAACTGCGCCCTTCAAGACCATGAAGCGGCGCAGCGTCCTCCGGTGGCAGTGCCTTGCCGTTCTGGTGATGCTGGCATGGCCTGCGACCGGCCTTGCGCTCGACATCATCCCGGTGACCAGCCCGGGCGGGATCCGGGCATGGCTGGTGGAAGATCACCGGCGCCCCATCATCACGGTCATGGTCCGCTTTCCGACAGGCAGTGTTGCCGATCCGACTGGCCGGGAAGGCCTGGTTCACCTCGCGACCGGACTGTTCGACGAGGGCGCGGGAGACCTCGCTTCCGAAGCGTTTCGCGCCAGCCTGGAGGAGCAGTCGATCGCTCTGGGCTTCGCAGCCCGGCGTGAATCCCTGACGATGTCGCTCATGACCCTCACCGAAACCAGTGACCTGGCCTTCAAGCTGGCGCATCTGGCGCTTTCCCGGCCCCGGTTCGATCCGGACCCGCTCGAGCGGGTGCGCAACCACGTCATCGCCGGCATCAGGGCGCGTCGGGAACGACCGGACACCATCGCCTGGCGCACCTGGTGGACATCCGCTTTTCCCGACCACCCCTACAGCCGGCCATTGCGCGGCACCATCGACTCGCTCCGGCGAATCACCCGGGATGACCTCCTGGTACTGGCGCCAGATCTTCTTGCACGAGACGGTATGCTGGTTGCCGCGGTCGGTGACATAACGCCCGACAGACTGGGATCGGTTCTTGACGACATGCTGGGCGACCTTGCGGGCTCACCGGTACGGGTGCCTGTCCCCGAAGTTGCGCACGCGCGACCCGGTGCGGTGATGGTGGTCGAGCGCGACCTTGCCCAGTCGGTCATTGTCTTCGGTCATGACGGTATCGGCAGGAACGACCCGGACTGGTACGCTGCGGTGATCCTGTTCGAAGTCCTTGCCGGCGGACACGGGTCACGGCTGCGAAAGGAACTGCGCGAGACACGCGGACTGACCTACTCCGTCTCCGCCGGACCCGTCCTGTTCGATCATGCCGCTCTCGTGACGGGACGTGTTTCAACCGAGAATTCCAGGGCTGCCGAGACGATCGCGCACATCAGGGCCGTCTGGCGTGACTTCGCGGCCAACGGTCCGACCGAACAGGAGGTGCACGATGCGAAGGAGTACATCAAGGGATCCCGGGCGGTGAGACTGGTCAGTTCCCCGGGCATCGCCAGGACCCTCCTGGGTATCCAGGTTGCGGAGCTCGGGATCGATTACCTCGATCGCCAGCCTGCCATGGTCGATGCCGTCTCGATGCACGATCTGCGGCGCGTGGCGGCCCGTCTGTTCAGGGAGCGCGAGCTTGTCTTCGTCGTTGTCGGCAGGCCATCGGGTGTCGAGGCCACCCAGCACGCGCCCGAAGGGCCGCCGCCCGGCTGAGAGTGTCGACAGGCCGGGGCGGGCCCTGTATCTTGGGGTCCGGGTGTGCAGCCTGACAAGATGTAGGAGGGCGGATGGACGGGCAGGGCGGAATATCCCCGGGGGGTCCGCGTATTCGCCGACTTCCGGACGGACTGGTCAACCGCATCGCCGCCGGCGAGGTGATTGAACGGCCGGCCAGCGTGGTCAAGGAGCTGGTCGAGAACTCGCTTGATGCCGGTGCGACCCGGATCGACATCGTGTTGCGTGACGGTGGCCGCACGCTGATCGCGGTTGCTGACGATGGGTGCGGCATGGGAGCCGGTGACCTCGCGCTTGCCGTGGAGAGGCATGCGACCTCGAAACTGCCTGACGAAGACCTGCTGCAAATACGCTCGCTCGGCTTTCGTGGCGAGGCGCTGGCCTCGATCGGGGCGGTGAGCCGGACCACCGTGACCTCGCGGGCCCGCGGCGCCGACCTTGCCTGGAGCATCGAGGTCGAGGGCGGAGAGGTCGGCGAACCCTGTCCGGATGCGCTCGTCCGCGGGACCAGGGTCGAGATCCGTGACCTGTTCCACGCCACGCCGGCCCGACTGAAGTTCCTGAAGAGCGAACGGGCGGAGTTCGGACACGCACGCGAAGTCGTCGAGCGCCTGGCCATGGCCCACCCGGGCGTCGCGTTCTCCCTCGTTCACGGCGAAAGGACGGCGCTGAGACTCGAAGCCGGGACCGGTGATCCGGAGACGATGCGCAAGGCGCGTCTTGCAGCGGTCATGGGAAGAGAGTTTGCAGCAAATTCCGTCGTGGTGAACGACGAGCGAGACGGTGTTCGGATCACCGGACGCGCCGGGCTTCCCACCATCGGTCACAGGAACGCCTCGCGCCAGTACATGTTCGTCAACGGCCGCCCGGTTCGTGATGCCCTGCTCGGCGGAGCGGTGCGAGGCGCCTATTCCGACTTCATGTCGCGGGACCGCTACCCGATGCTTGCACTCTTCATCGAACTGCCTGGTGACAGGGTGGACGTGAACGTGCATCCGGCGAAGACCGAGGTCCGGTTCCGGGAGGCGTCGCTGGTTCGCGGACTGATCGTCGGTTCGCTGAGGAAGGCACTGCAGGACGCGGGTCACCGCGCCTCCTCGACTGTGGCGGACGATGCGCTGGGCATGATGTCACGTTCACTCTCACGCGGATCCTGGCAGTCCCGGCCGGGTCGGGGGAACGCAACCGGCGCGGTCGCGGACCGCCTCAAGATGAGCGTACCACCAGCCGCATCCGTCCCTGTGGACGAGTCGGTCCCGGACCCGGAGTATCCGCTCGGAGCTGCACGCGCCCAGCTGCACGAGACCTACGTGATTTCCCAGACCACCGAAGGAATCGTGATCGTCGACCAGCACGCGGCACATGAACGGCTTGTATACGAACGCATGAAGGCCGAGCGTGCCGGGTCCGGTGTCGAGCGCCAGGTCCTGTTGCTGCCGGAAATCGTCGAACTGGGGGAGGGAGCTGTCACACGGCTCGTCGAGCGTCGCGACGAACTTGCCGGGCTCGGCCTGGTGCTGGAAGGGTTCGGACCGGGGGCAGTTGTCATTCGCGAGATCCCCAAGCTGCTGGGCCAGCCGGATATCGGTTCACTGGTGCGTGATGTCGCGGCCGAACTCGAGGAAACCGGCACGGCACTCGCACTGGAGGAGCGGCTCGCCCACATCTGCGGGACCATGGCGTGTCACGGGTCGGTCCGGGCCGGCCGCCGGCTCGCGGTCGAGGAGATGAACGCGCTGTTGCGGGACATGGAGAACACGCCGCATTCGGGCCAGTGCAACCATGGACGCCCTACCTACCTGCACCTGAAACTCGCCGAGATCGAACGCCTGTTCGGTCGCAGGTAGCTCCATGCCGGACCGGGGGCGCCTGTCCCGGATAACAACCGTCGGGAGGCACCTCTCTCTGCGCCGTGCTGTCCGGCGTCCGCTCCATCGGCACTTCCAAAGAGAAGTAGCCGGCTCCTGCCACCATCCTTGCTTGTGTGTTCACGGTTCCACGGCCCGGCACCCCGGCAGCCTCCCCGTGCAGCAGTGCAGCAGCGCCAGTCTCCGGGGCTGGATGTTGCGGGCAGCGTTCGCGCGGGCATTGTCGGCATGGCCGCAGGCCACGCAGTGAAACACCGCCTGCGAGCGGCGCGATGCGGCGTCGACATGGCCGCATGCCGCGCAGGTCCGGCTGGTGTGGCGGGGATCGACCGCGATCAGGCGCCCCGCCTTGTCTTCCAGCATCTGGCGCAGGGCGGCCCAGCGGGTGTCGAGAACGACCCGGTTGAGCCCGGCCTTCCGGCGCACGCAGAACCCCGGCTCTTCCGCCGTGCCTCGTGCGCTTGCCGTCATGGCCTTCACCTTCAGCTCCTCGATGGCGACGGTGTGCGCATTCTCCGCGATCGTGCGCGAGACCTGGATGGTGCCAGTCGCGCCGGGTCATGGCGATGCACCGTGCCGTCCGGGCGAGCCGCGCAACCATGCGCTGATACCGGCGCCTCCGGGCCTCGAGGCGGCGCATGTCCGGGGCGTGGAACAGCCGGCCGTCGCTCGCCGCGACCTGGCCGGCGTTCATGTCGATGCCGATCGCGGTCCCGTCATCCTCCGGCTCCGGATGAGCAACCGCATGGCAAACCACGGCAGACCAGTGCCCTGATTCGCGCTTCAGCACCGCCGAGACCGGGGTGCCGTCCGGAGACGGGGTGCCGCGCTGGATGGCGACCGGCACGGCCGCCATCTCCGGGATTTCCCGGCGGCACACCGTCAGGCTCCTGAACCGATCCTGCCAGGTCAGGGAAACACCTGCCGGACGCCAGGCGTCCGACCGCTCCTGCAGGGCGGCGTTGTACAACTGCCGCTGGCTCTCCGGCTCCGGCACCCGCTCCAGGCGGCGCCAGTTGTCCCGCGTCTGCGGCAGCAGACGGTCCGTCACCTGGCGGTGTGCACGCTGCGGTTTCGTCCCCGGTCTTGTCCCGGACGGCACGCGGCGTCTCCCGGACAAGACGGAAGACTTACGGGAAACGGCATGGAACATGCAGGGCGACAAACGCCTGCAGGTCTTCGATTCAGACCTTGCAGGCGGCATGGCATAGTCAAACTTTCTTTCGATGAGCCGGCCAGCTCCCGGAAAAACTTCAGGCGCCAGAGAGGGGAGCCGCAGCGGCGGTGCGATCAGGGTCCAGACCGACGACTAGCTGAACAGAAGCTCCGGCAACCAGAGGGCGACGGATGGCATGAATGTCGTGATCATCAGCGTCGGCAGCCAGGCAAACACGATCATGATCAGCACCGGCTTCATCATCTGGTTGACCGGCGCGCCGGTAACCCTGGCGCCGAGATAGAGGAGCGGCGCGGTCGGCGGGGTGATGTTCGCCATGCCGAGATTGACGCCGAGCACGGCGGCGAAGTGGATTGGATCCATCCCCACGCTGGTCACGATGGGGAGCAGCAGGGGTGCGGAGAGCAGAAGCCCGCTGATGTCGTCCATCACCATGCCGATGAGGATCATGACAAGGTTCACCATCAGCAGGATGACGATGGGATTGTCCGAGACGGAGAAGACGAGAGACTTCGCAAGGCCCGGTATGTCCTCGAAGATCAGGAACCGGCTGACGATGACCACCATGAACACCATCACCATCACGACGCCGATGGTGACGGACGCCTCGCGGATTCCCTGCCAGAAGTTATGCCGGTTGAGTCCCTTGTAGACGAAGAAACCGATGGGAATGGCATAGATGACGGCCACCCCTGCCGCTTCGGTCGGAGTCATGACCCCGCCATAGATGCCGCCGAGAATGAACGCGGGCATGAGGAGCGCCGGGAACGCGCGCCACGAGCGCACCCCGAGCTCCCGCCCGAAGCGCTGCGGTCTCTCGGCGAGCCTGAGATCCGGGAAGTTGCGCACGAGGTGGAAGTTCACGATGCACAGGAGCACCACGAGGATGAGGCCCGGCACCACGGTGGAGAGAAAGCACTTGAGCACCGACTGCTGGGTGACCCAGGCATAGAGGATCTGCGAGGCGCTCGGTGGAATGAGGAGGCCCAGCGGACACGCGCTCACGATCAGCGCGGCCGCGGTGCCTTCGGGGTAGTTCGCCCTGCGCAGGTGCGGCATCATGATCGAGCCGATGCAGGTAAGCGTCGCCGCTGCACTGCCCGAGATGGAGCCAAAGACCGCGCAGGCGACCACGGCCGCCGCGCTCAGTCCGCCGCGCAGCCGTCCGACAATCAACTGGATCAGGTCAACGAGCGGCGCCGCGATCTTGCCCCGCTCCATGATGCTGCCCGCGAGAATGAAGAGCGGGATGGCGAGCAGGATCACGGTGTTCAGCTTCCAGTGCCCGGCCGGAAGGAAGCCGGAGATATCGTGTCCGCCGAACATGGCGATGAGAATGAGGACCGCGCCAAACGCCATCGGGACCGAAACGCCGATAACCAGCAGCAGGCACAGGAGCACCAGGCACGAGAGGATCAGCATATCAATCGTCCCGCGCGGGCAGGCTGACGGTGTCACCGTCTCCCGCCTCCGCCGCCGCGGTCTCCGGCACGCGGCGCAGCCTGCAAAGCACGTAGAGTCGGAGTGCGCTGTAAAACGACATCAGGCCGAACCCGAAGATCAACGCGAGCCGGGGGACGAGGAAGGGGATCTTCAGCGCGATCGTGGCCTGCCAGTAGGGATAGGACGCGATCTCGTCGCGGATGGCGAGAGCCGCCCAGTAGAGCGCCGCCAGGCTCACGAGCAGTTCTATCGTGCAGACGAGGACCGCGCGCAACCAGCGAAGCCGCTCGTCGTCCGTCAGGTAGCTCAGCAGGTCGGCGCTGACATGGCTGTTCTCGTAGGTCCCCATGGCGCTTGCCATGAAGTAGAGCCAGAAGCAGATGATGAGCAGCCATTCCTCATAGGCGAAGAGGTCCGCTCCGAACCCGTATCTCAGGATGACGACGCAGAAGAACGTGGCTGCCATGATGAGGCTTGCCGCGCAGACAAATGCGCCCTTTACGGCGAGCAGCAGGCGCACCGGGCCTCGAACCGCCGCCGGGACGTGCTCGATGATCTGGGTCATGGGTCCACCGAAGCGGCTGCCGGGGCGATACGCACGTCGTCCGGGCGAAGCACGGAGGCTGGCCTCGCCTGTCCTCCAGGGAGGGCGGGGAAGGCGTCGCCGGACGCCTTCCCCGTCAGCTTCGGGATCAGGTTACCTGTCGTTACGCAGCCGGTCGACGATTTCCTTGCCGACAAGCTCTTCGACTGCAGGCCACACCGACGCCTTGATATGGTCGGCGATCGCGCCCCGCTCGGCGTCGGAAAGCTCGAGGACCTCCCAGCCCGCCTCCTTGATCTTGCCGACATAGCCTTCGTCATTGGCCTGGGCCCAGTCCGTGAACGACGCCGCAGCCCTGTCCACCGCGGCCTGAACGGCGGCACGCTGCTTGTCGTCGAGCTTTTCCCAGGTCCTCTTCGACGCGTAGTAGGTCGAGGCCTCGACAAAGGCGTTGTAGGGGACGAAGTACTTGCCGACATCGCTCTGGGTGAAGAAGGTGTAGGTCGCCTGCGGCGTGCAGCAGATGGCGCCGTCCACCGCGCCCGACTGCACGGCGGCGAATACCTCGGCCCAGTTCATCGTGGTGGTCTTGAACCCGATGGCCTCCGTCGTGTCCTTTGCAACCTGCGAACTCCAGACACGAATGTGGATGCCCTTGTCCCCGATGGTTGCGTGATTGTCGGGCTTCCTGGTCGAAACCACCCCGATAAACCCTTCGGCAACATTGCCGAGGAACTTGAGGCCGAGCCGGTCGAGGGTCTCCGCCATGATCTGCGAGTAGGCGGAGTCCTTGGTTCCGTAGACGCGCTTGAGTTCCTCCCAGGACCCGACGAGGAACGGCAGGGAGTTGATCTCGAGGACCGGGTCCTTGTGCGCATAGACGAAGGCATGCACGAGGTCGACGTTGCCGCGAATTGTATCCTCAAGCAGTTCCTCGCCCGATCCGAGCTGACCGGCCGGAAAATACTTGACCTTCAGCCCGACATCGGCGCCCTCGATGTCCGCCTTGATCTGCTCGAGCATCTTGTGCCCGTAGTGCTCGACGGGGAGCACGCCGGCGACCTTCAGGGTCATCTCGGCTGCCGAAGCGCCGGTCACGGCCGCGAAGGTGAAAAACAGCCCAGCGGCGCCCGCCAGAATTCGTTTCATGTGCATGTGATCCTCCTGACATGGTGCCCGCCGGGACTTCGGCATTCAGCCGCAGGCTATCGCAGCCCGGAAGGGACCGCAATCGCACGCGTTGGTGACTCCTGACCGGTTGGGGAACCGACGGCTTGCCCTCAGCGGCCCGCCAGCGTCATGCCGGTGAGATCCAGTCCCGGGTCCCGGCCGTGGACTGAAGCCGTTACGATGCTGGCGGACCCGCATGCCATCGTCCAGCCCAGGTGTCCGTGGCCGGAATTGAGGTAGAGCCCGTCCACGGGTGTTGGCCCCAGATAGGGGACGCCGTCAGGCGTCATGGGTCGAAGGCCTGTCCACGCCTTGCCGGCCTCCCTGTGGGGATAGTCGGGAAACAGCGAGAAGAAAACGTCCTGCAGATGCGCGACGCGTTTCGGATTGAGGCGGGCGTCGTACCCACCGAACTCGGCGGTCCCGGCAACCCGGATCCTGTCGCCGAGGCGGACCACTCCCATCTTGTGACCGTCATCCGCCAACGGAACGACTGGTGCCTCGTTCCAGCCGCCCGCCGGAAACGTCACGGAATATCCCTTGACCGGGTAAATGGGCAGGTGAATCCCGTGCGGTCGCAGGAGCGCAGCGCTCTCCGTGCCGAGCGCGACGACGCAGGCATCCGCAGCCACGTGCCCCCGGTCGGACCGGATCATGGAGAATTTTCCGTGCTCCACCTCGATCGCCCGGACCGTTTCTCCATACCGGAAATCGACACCGAGCGAGGCACAGACCCCGGCCAGGCGTTCGGTGAACAGGTAGGCATCCCCGCCCTCGTCGTCCGGGTAGTGGAGCCCGCCCGCAATGGAGCCTCCCTGGCCCCGCAGGGCGGGTTCCAGCTCGATGCACTGCGCTGGATCGAGGGCCCGCCAGCGCACGCCCATTTCCCCCAGCATCTCGGCGATCCGCTCGGAATATTCCATCGAGCGCCGGTCGCGGATGACACGAAGCGTCCCTCGGGGGTTGGACTCGTAGTCGATGCCGGTTTCGCGCACGAGCTCGCGGAGGCATTCGTGACTGTGGGAGCAAAGGCGAAGGATGATCGCCGTGTTCCGGCGCCATGCGTCGCTGTTGCATTCGCGAAGGAACCGAAGGCCCCAGGAGAAAAGCCCGGGCAAGGCACGCGGTCGAATGAGGAACGGGGCGTCCTCGCGTCCGATCCACCTCAGCATCAGCAGCGGTATGCCCGGGGACGCCCAGGGATCGGACATGCTCGGCGTCACGAGCCCCCCGTTGGCGAAGGAGGTGCCGAGGCCGGGGCCCCGGTTGCGTTCGATGACGGTAACCCGGCAGCCGCTGCGGACAAGAAACCAGGCCGTCGTGATTCCGACCACCCCGCCGCCCAGCACCGCAACGTGTCGCCCGTCCGTCATCCGACTCTCCCACCGGCCGGGGCTCGTCCCCGCCGAGACGCGAAGACCACTCCGTGGCTGTAGCCGCCGCCTCCTGTCCGAAACCCGGACAGGTGAGCCTGCCACCTCCCCATTGCCTCCGCAATCGCCTCCTGTGCTCCGGTGCACGCGCGACGCGCAAGCCGCCCGGATCGCCGCGCCACGGCGTCTGTCTGACGATGACCCGGACTTCGCTGCCCGCTTCCTCGAACCGCGCACCCGGTCATCGCCTGCTACCGGCGCCGGCACCGGGGCTTCCGCCGCCGGGGCCTTGTGGTACCGTTGCGGTGTGCCGTGCGGTTCGGCGGCGGGTATTGAGCCGGACGCGAAAGGCGTGAGAGATCAGTGATTTGCCGGACGAACTGGTCCACGAAGCGCCGGAACGTGTATCGGCTTTCGGCAGCCGGATGACAGGCCTGGCACGTCATGGACGTACAGACGGGATCTGCTGTCGGGAAACCTGCTTGCCTCGACGGTGTCCGGGAATAAAGTAGCGCGTGACGGGTAGGGGGAGATGGTGCGGCATGCCGTTGCTTGGTGCGAATGATGTTCCGCCGTTCAGGGTGCGCAACCCCGATGGCAGGTCGACCATCCTGTTCATTTCCGACCACAATGGTGTCGCGGTCCCCGAAGCCCTGGGCGGGCTGGGTGTGCCGCCCGGCGAAATGCGCCGGCACGTCGCCTATGACATCGGGATCACCGGGGTCGGCGAGATCCTGGCAGACCGGTTCGACGCCACGCTGGTCTCCGCCAGCTATTCCCGCCTCGTGGTTGACTGCAACCGAAGGCCCGGTGTGCCGTCCTCGATCCCGGAAAGCTCGGATGGCACCGTGGTTCCGTGCAACCGGAACCTGACTGAAGACGACCGTGCCGCACGGATCGACGAACTCTTCCACCCGTACCACAACGCGATTGCGGACCGCGTCCGGTACATGGTCCAGGACGGGCGTATCCCGGTCCTGGTGGCGCTGCACAGTTTCACACCGGTAATGGAAGGCGTCTTCCGCCCGTGGGACATCGGGATCCTGTACAACCGGGATGACAGGCTGGCCCGACCCCTGATCGAGATGCTCACGGCTGACACCCGCATCAGCGTCGGCGACAACAAGCCCTATTCCGGGCTGCACCCCTCCGGGTACTCGATGGAGACTCACGCCGCGCCGCACAATCTGCTTGCCGTCGGCGTGGAGTTCCGTCAGGACAGGATCGAATATGGTGCCGGAGCGCGACTGTGGGCCGAACGCTTCGGTGACGCGCTTGAGCGCACCCTGCTCGACCGCGAGCGTTCCGGACAGCAGGCTGCCTGAAGCGATGTCGACCCCGCGCAACTTCACACTCGGTATAGAGGAGGAATACCTCCTGGTCGACCGCGAGAGCCGGGACCTCATCCGCGAGGCGCCCAAGACCGTCCTGGCGCAGTGCGAGTCCCTGCTCGGATCCTCGGTCACCACCGAGTTCCTGCAGTCCCAGATCGAGGTCGGAACCAGGGTCTGCTCCAGCATCGGAGAGGCGAGGGATCACCTCGGCCATCTTCGCAGGACGGTGGCGGACTGCGCTGCGGACGAGGGTCTCGCGCTGACGGCCGCATCCACGCATCCGTTTGCCCAGTGGGTCGAGCAGAAGCAGACCGAGAAGGACCGCTATCAGGGTCTTGCCCGCGACATGCAGGGGGTCAGCCGGCGCATGGTGATCTGCGGCATGCATGTGCACGTGTGTGTCGTCGATCCCGACCTGCGTCTCGACTTGATGAACCAGGCGGCGTACTTCGTGCCCCACCTGCTCGCACTCAGCACGTCGAGTCCGTTCTGGACCGGTATCGATACCGGGCTTGCGTCATACCGTGTCGCCGTTTTCGACAACATGCCGCGCACGGGTCTGCCGAACGCGTTCGCAAGCTGGTCGGAGTACCAGCGTCATGTCGACGTGCTGGTCAACGTCGGCGCAATGGCGGATTCCTCGATGATCTGGTGGGATATCCGCCCGTCGGCGCGATTCCCCACCATGGAGATGCGGATATGCGATGTCTGTACGCGGATCGACGATACGATCGCGATTGCCGCGCTGTTCCAGGCTCTGGTCCACATGCTCTACAGGTTGCGACGCAACAACCAGCGCTGGCGGGACTACGCCGAGATGCTGATGGCGGAAAACCGCTGGCGCGCCCAGCGCTACGGTCTTGACGGGGGGCTGATCGACCTGGGTCGCGGCGAACTCCTTCCCTATGCCGGGCTGCTGGAGGAGATGATCGAGCTGGTCATGCCGGACGCGGAGGAACTGGGGTCGACGGCCGAGGTGCTGCGCACGCGCGACATCCTCGAACGCGGAACCAGCGCCCATCGGCAACGTCAGGTCTATGCGAGGGCGGTAGCGGATGGCGCCGGACACGACGAGGCGCTGCGTGCCGTCGTCGATGCGCTGATCGAGGAGAGCGTCGCCGGGCTGTAGGGAACGGTGAAGGTTCAACAGAAGAAGTGGAATTCGACCATGAGTACGCCAGCCGACATGTTCGACGAACAGACACGCACCGAGATCGAGGCCGCCGCGTTCCGCAGGCTTGTCGCGCACCTGGATGAGCGCAAGGACGTCCAGAACATCGATCTCATGAACCTGGCCGGGTTCTGCCGTAACTGCCTGTCCAAGTGGTACCGCGCGGCGGCCGATGAACACGGTCACGACATTGGGTACGAGGACGCGCGGGAGATCGTCTACCGCATGCCCTACGCCGAGTGGAAGATGCGCTACCAGCCCGAGGCGACTGCCGAGCAGAAGACGGCGTTTGCCGCTGGTGGCGAAGAGCGCTGAAGGGAGCGCAGGCAATGCCCGACAGTGTTCAGGAACGTCGCTCTCGCGACGGACGCGACTTCGATGTCGTCATCGTCGGAGCCGGCCTTGCCGGCCTCTACGCCATCCACCGGCTGCGGGGGCTGGGATATCGCGTCCGGGCCTACGAGGCCGGAGACGGTGTGGGGGGGACCTGGTTCTGGAACCGCTATCCGGGTTGCCGCTGCGACGTCGAGAGCCTCGAGTACTCCTACTCCTTCGACCGGGACCTGCAACAGGAGTGGCGGTGGCCCGAACGCTATGGCACCCAGCCGGAGATCCTGAAGTATATCGAACACGTTGCCGAACGGTTCGACCTGCTGCGCGACGTTCAGCTGAACACCAGGATCACCGCTGCCCGCTACGACGAGGCCACCGGCCTGTGGACGCTCCTGACGGAGTGCGGCGAACGGGTGCGCGCGCCGGTGTGCATCATGGCCACGGGGAACCTGTCCACACCGCGACTGCCCGACATTCCGGGCACCGACCGCTTCGCCGGTGCGACTTACCACACCGGCATGTGGCCGAAGGAGGGTGTCGACTTCGCGGGGCTGCGTGTCGGCGTGATCGGCACGGGATCGAGCGGAGTACAGTCGATCCCGATCATTGCCCGTCAGGCGAGCGAATTGACGGTGTTCCAGCGCACCGCCAACTTCAGCCTTCCGGCCCGTAACGGTCCCATGAACCCTGAAGCCGAGGCGCGCCACAAGTCGGAGTACGAGGAACGGCGAATTGCAGCCTACGACACACCGTTCGGGATTGCCGGCTATCCGACCCCTCGGCTCGAGGCGCTGCAGGCGAGTGCCGAGGAGCGCGGGCAGCAATACGCGGAGAAGTGGCGGGAAGGAGGATCGATCAGCTTCCTGTTTTCCTACACCGACCTGCTGACCTCGGACGCGGCCAACCGGACGGCGTCGGATTTCGTGCGCGAGAAGATCCGGGAAATCGTAAACGATCCGCAAACCGCCGAACTGCTGTGCCCCGACGATCACCCGATCGGGACCAAGCGGCTGATACTCGACACCGGGTATTACGAGACCTACAACCTGCCGCATGTCTCGCTGGTCGACATTCGCACCCATCCGATCGAGGAGATCACCGAAACCGGTGTGAGGACCGGCAAGGCCGAGTATCCGCTTGACGCGATCGTATTCGCCACCGGGTTCGATGCCATGACAGGCGCGATGCGCTCGATCGACATCAGTTCGAGTTCCGGTGTCACCCTGGCGGAACGGTGGGGACACGGTCCGCGCACCTATCTCGGCCTGATGGTTGCCGGGCTTCCCAACATGTTCATGATCACAGGCCCGCAGAGTCCGGGTGTGAAGAGCCAGATGATCCTCTCGATCGAGATGCATGTCGACTGGATTGCCGGGTGCCTCGAATACATGCGCGGGCGGGGGCTCGGGCGGATCGAGGCAACGGAGCAGGCCCAGGAGGAGTGGGTGACCCACACCCGCGAGGTTGCCGAGGCCACGCTCTATCCCAAGGCCAATTCCTGGTACATGGGAGCCAATATTCCGGGCAAGCCGAGGGTATTCATGCCCTACGTGGCGGGAGTGCATGCCTACAAGGCGAAGTGCGATGCGGCGGTCGCAGGCGGGTACGAGGGGTTCGTTACGGCTCCGGGCCCGGTCACCGTGACCGGCTGAGGCTGCCCGCCAGGTCAGACCACCGACAGGTCCGGCGGGTGACCCAGCAGGAACGCGCCGACGCTCCGGAAATGCGAGCTGCGCCCCTGGAGCTGCTGCGTGACGGTGCGGATGTCACGGTAGCGCCGTTCGAACGGACTGCCGGCGCGGATGGCGGTCGCGCCCGCCTGGTCCCATACCGTCTCGGCAACAGTCCGGGCCTCGTGGATCCCGTGCGTGGCGGCAAGCCGGATCCGGTACCGGTCGGTGATCGGCAACCGCCCGGTGCGCACGACGTCCTTCCATATGGCCTCGACCTCGGAGGCCAGCAAGGCGCGGGCGGACCGCAAACGGGCCTCGCAGCGTGCGATTTCCGCCTGGAAGACCGGGTTGTCCGACAGCCTCGAGGAGGCAAGGCGCGGCGTCTTGGCGTACGCGAGATCGGAAAGGGCATCCAGCATCGCCCGCGCGATGCCGAGCGCGGTCGCGGAAAACCCGGTCGCGTACATGCTCATGGTCGGCATCACGAACAGACGGCCGGCCGAAACCCTGGTCTCGTCGTTGTCGCGTATGGTCACATGCCCGTCGGGGACGAACAGGTCCCGGATCTCGAAATCGTCGCTTCCGGTAGCGCACAGGCCGATCACATCCCAGGTGTCAATCCAGCGCGCAGAAGATTGCGGAAACAACGCGGTGACCTGCACCGGTGTGCCGTCCCGGCCCAGGCGGTACGATCCGTCAGTCTCGATCACCGGCACATGGCACCCGAGCCAGGTGGCGTGGCGTCCGCCGCTGGCGAACGCCAGTCGACCGGTCACGCGGTATCCGCCGCCAACAACCCTGGCCTCGGCCTTGCCCGGTCCCCACGCCACTACTGCCCGCGGATCACCACCGAAAATGTGCTGGCCGATCTCGGGCGCCAGGTAGGCCGCGATCATGGCGCACCCGTTTCCCTGGCACAGGCACCAGGCCACACTGCCATCAAGGCGGGCGGCGGCCTCGATGGCGGCGAGAAACGTCGAGGGCGAGATCTCCAGGCCGCCGTGCTCCCGTGGCAGCAGCATCCGGAACAGCCCGGCCTTGAGCAGCGCGTCCTGGACCGGTGGTGCAAGACGGCGCAGGGCTTCTCCTTCGCCCGCGTGGGATTCGATCAGCCCCGCCAGGCTACGAACCGCCTCGACCGGGTCCCGGACCTGAATGGTGTCTGGCATGGTTCAGGCCGTGATCCCGCCGTCAACCGGCATGGCGATGCCGGTCACGAAGGAGGCTTCGTCGGACAGCAGGAAAAGTGCGGCATTTGCGATCTCTTCGGGACGGCCGGGCCGCCCCATCGGCGCCATGCCGCCGCGTGAACGAACCAGTTCCTCCCGGTCCATGCCCTGGGTCGACTGCTGGTCCGGCCGTGCGACGAAAACCCGCAGCATCGGGGTGTCCACGGGGCCGGGACACAGTGCGTTGATGCGGATGTTCTCCTGCGCGTAGCGTTTCGCCATCGCCTTGACCAAGCCGACAACTCCGAACTTTGCCATGGAGTAGACCGGGGAGAACATCGAGCCCTGCAGGCCGGAACTCGAGGCGGTAAACAGGAGGCTGCCGCCTCCGCGCGCCCGCAGTTCCGGCAGGGCGGTCTCGGTGGTCACGAACACGGTGCGCAGGTTGAGATCAACGGCTTCCTCCCAGTCCGACATGTCGAGGTCCTCGACCGAGGCCGGCCCGGGATGTCCGACATGGTTCCAGACAAAGTCCAGCCCGTTGAAGCGGTTCGCGGTCTCGCGAACGATTCGGCGCGCTTCGGCGTCGTCACGCAGGTCGGCGACGATCCCGTGCGCGGTGCCGCCCGCGGCCTCGACCTCACCCACCACTCCGGCCACGCCGTCGGGATCGATGTCCACCACGCTCACCGCCGCACCTTCTGCGGCAAACCTGAGCACCCCCGCCCGGCCCATTCCGGATGCCGCCGCCGTCACGATGCCGTTCTTGCCCTTCATTCGCATGAGCGCCTCTCCCCGTGCCCTGGACTGTCTGGCCGCATTCTAGCCCGAACTCCCGGGCGGCCGCAGCTTGTTTGCAGGACATTGTGCGAGTGAACAGTATCGTGCAGAAAATCCGCGCGGTGCTGAACGATCACCGCCCGGTCACGACCGGGCGGTCCGAGCCTCATCCTCCGGAGCCGGGTTGCCACATGGCCCCGATGCGGGGTTCCCCATACAATGACGGTTACCGGCGCCGGCACGGCACGCCGGTACATGCGTCGCGGAGTACCACGCACCTTGGCGGATCGTCCTAATTTCGTGGTCTTCTGTACCGACCAGCAACGCGGCGACAGTCTGGGCTGCTACGGCAACGCCCTGGCACGAACGCCCAACATCGACGCCGTCGCGGCTCGCGGCCTGCGCTTCGACAACCATCTGACACCGAATCAGATCTGTTCTCCGAGCCGGGGAACGATGATCACGGGACGCTACCCGCGCCACCACGGCATGACGACGAACGGGCGGACGATGCATGCGGGGCTTGTGACGCTGCCCGGGCTGCTGTCGCGTGCCGGGTACTCGACCCATGCGGTGGGCAAGCTGCATCTGCAACCCATCATGGCCGACCGGTCGTTTGGATATCCCGAGTCGGTGCCGTTCTGGCAGGGGGGATCCGGGTCGGACTGGACCGGGCCCTACTTCGGGTACGACACCGTCGACTTCCTGATCGGCGAGTCGTTGCTGGCGACCGAGGCGGGACACTACGCACAGTGGCTCCGTTCGCATCATCCCGAAGCCGTTGCGCTCTACCAGCCCGAGGCGGCGCTCGATCGACCCCTGGCGGACCTCGATGAAGCCTGGACTTCGGGCGTTCCCGACGCGTTACACTACAATACCTGGATCGCGGACCGGGCGATCGCGTTCCTTGCGCGAACCGAACCGCCCTTCATGCTCTTCGTTTCCACACCCGATCCGCACCATCCCTTCAGCCCGCCGCGCCCGTGGGCCGACCTGCACGACGTCGCGGCCGTGCCGGCTCCCCGCGTTGTGCGGGGAGAACTCGAAAGGATGCCGGACTATGTCCGCGCGCGTCTTGGCGCCGACTGGATCGACAACGATGCCGCACCGGTCGAACAGGGTGGCATGACAGTGACGGACACGATCTCGCCGGAGAGCCTGGCGCGCGCCGTTGCGCTGACGCGGGGGATGGAAGCCCAGATCGACCACCAGTTCGGGCGGGTACTGGCGAAGCTCGACGCGATGGGGTTCACTGACGGGACGATCGTGCTCTTCACCTCCGATCACGGTGAGTTCCTGGGACACCACGGTCTGTTGCACAAGGGCCCGCCGCCATACGGCGACCTGTGCCGGGTGAGCTTCGTGATGGCGGGGCCGGGCATTCCGGGCGGGGAATGCTCCCCGGCGCCGAGTTCACACCTTGATATCAGCCCGACGCTGCTCGAGCTTGCCGGTATCGATAACACGGGAGCGCACGGGGACGGGGAGAGCCTGGTGCCGGTTCTGCGGGGCGGACGGCTGAGACGCCGGGAGCGGTTCCTCGAGTTCCACCCCCGCATCGATCCGCGCGTCTACAACCACTCCATCGTGACCGACGGGTGGCGCCTGACGCTCTATCCCGGGGGCGAGCCGCACTGGGGCGAACTGTTCGATCTCGAGGCGGATCCGGGAGAGCACCGGAACCTGTTCAACGACCCCGCCTTTCGCGCCCGACGGGATCGCCTCTCCGAACGCCTGGTATCGTGCTTTCCGGCAAGGCCGGATGCCGGGACGGCGCTGATCGCCAAGTGGTGAGGGAAGCCCGACGATGCGGTGGGTGACTGACGGGCTCCCACGCACACGGGCACGTTTCGGTGACGACAGTGAGCGGCTCCCTGCCTTGCGTGCACCTTTGCAGTGGACTTCCGGCCGGGTCGGGGCTTTCCCTCACGTTCGTGACCGTTTCGAAGGCCCCCGACAACTGCAGGATCGGGCGTTGAATCGAGGAATGCCGGAGTTGTACCGAGTGGGTCCGGACCTCCCGGAACGGTTTGGGTACATGGTTAGCAGCTACACCAAGGCTCCTTCTCGGTTCCGATCCCGACACTGATGCTGTCCTACCATGAATTCCGTACTCACCCGCGGGTGCGTCCCGGTCTTGTCACCGGATTCCTGCACAAGGACGAGGAAAGTCAGTTACTGACGCTCGTTCGGGAAGGAGGATCATTCGACGAGATTTCCGGAGATTCAGTCCGACTGGTGCGGGGGCATGGCAACATCGGCCACGAATGGCGCTCCGGTGCTGCTTGAAGCCTTGAAGCGCCCGGTTGCTCCGATCGGTGAGGCAATGCCTGGCGGCTTGCACGGTGACACCGTCATCAATGATCGCGAAGATGCTGACCGCGCAGGGCGGTGACAGGAGACGCATGCGAGTGCCAGGCACTCCGCTAGGCGGTGAATATGCGATAAAGTTAATCAAAAGAAACATACATTTGAAATCCGACAGAATGCCGTCATGATGCCGGTGTTCCGCGAATACTCGGGTCAGACAATGGAAAACTTCGCAAGCCCGTCCGTGATGGCCCGACATATATTATCTGGTTTTGAAACAGCAATCGGTGATGGCAGTACAAGTCGAGAGCTTAGAGCTGCGCCGAGTCTTGAAAAGTAGAGGTAACACGCACCAATTCGTGCAACGTCCACGGACCCGCTCTGTCGGGTCGCCCGCTGAATACAACAGCCCACTGACCCGGTAGGGGCAGCTCCCCGTCCTGGCGAACAGGCGGAGCTTCACTCAATCCGTGTGACGTTGCAACAACCCGACACCATGTCGGGCTGGTTGGCTGCGTGCTCATGCGGGTGCTGAAACGGAGAACCGCAATGGACACCGCGACACACGGACCACAGGAGAGCCCCTACGTTCTGTACGACCAGACGTACCGATGGGACCCGAGAGGACACGTCCTTTACTACTCATTCCATCACGAGAGCTTCTTCTCGCTGGATACCGAACGCGAGGTGCGGCTGGGACCGACGCTCAATCACTTCGATGCGGACTTCATCCGTCAGGCCAAAGACATGGTTCGCCAGGCCATGGACGCATGGGAGCAGGTCTGCGGAATCCGGTTCGTCGAGATCGAGGATCATCCCTACAGCAACCTTCGAATTGGTTCGATGTCCCTGCTCGATTCCGATGGTCCCGGCGGCACTTTGGCCACCGCATGGCGCTGGCCAAATCCCGACCTGAAGGCGTTGATCGTCATGGACCCCCTGGAGCCGTGGGACGCGACATCGTTCTACGACGCCATCCTGCACGAACTCGGCCACGCACTCGGCATTCGCCACAGCGATGTTCCCGGTGTCGTGATGTCCGGGCCACCGAACACCCCGTACGCGTACCAGTTTGGCCGCGATGTTCTGAAACCTGATGACATTGCCGCAGCGCAGGCACTGTTCGGACCCGCGGCACGGGATCTGGTCAGCACTGCCAGCAACGGAACCGAGGGCGCCGACACGCTGATCGGCAATGCCGGGAACAACGCCTTTCAGGGCGGCTTTGGCAACGATGTGATCCATGGCCTGGAAAGTGACGACACCCTCATGGGGAACGGCGTCTACTGGACCCATTGGAACGACCCCTGGAGCCGAACCTTCGACGGCTCGACTGATCGAGACACGATCAATGGCGGTCCCGGCAACGACTTCATCAACGGCAACGCCGGGGCCGATGTGCTCTACGGGGGCTCCGGCAACGACACCATCTACGGTGGCCAGAACGAAGGCGCGTGGACCGCCGGCAGAACCCGGACCGGCACCATCCATCTGCGCGAGGGACAAGACGTACTGTTTGGCGGGGAAGGAGACGACGTCCTGAACGGCAACATGGGGACCGATCTCCTGTACGGCGGGCTCGGGAATGACCTGGTCCGAGGTGGCCAGGACAATGACTTCGTATCGGGCGGTTTCGGGGACGACACCCTGTATGGCGACCTTGAGAACGATCTTCTGTACGGCGGTCCCGGAAATGACATCGTCGTGCCTGGCAACGACCTGAACGCCGGTGACGGTGCGTCGGACACGGTGCTCCTGCTGACAACAGACAGCGGGCGCGACACCGTCTACGGGTTCGAGGCCGGCCTTGATGTGGTCATGATCGACGAATTGGTGTCCAGCGCCGACCGGGCTGAAGCACTTGGCATTGCAGTCTTCCACTACATCGGCGCATGAATCATGAGCCCCACCGCCGGAGCGGCTATCGTTCTGATCGGCATGTTCCTTGGTGATGTCAACCTGTCGATCACCGGGGGATTCCTGTTCGTGATCGGCGGGGCGCTGTTTGTGTAGGGCAGACGGGGCTGATCCCTCCGGTTTTGCGTGGTGCCGTAGGGCAGGTCGGAAAGCGTTTGAAATACAAGGGCTTGATCGCCGCCTGGTCTAGTGCGAGCTTTTGCTCAGATTCAAGGACAGGCCACCCAATCGGTACCAGAATACTCCCCTCAAAAGGGGGAAGAACGATGCCAGGAAGCCGTCCCGGAGCATTCCTGATCGAGGGTGACTGCCTTGATGCCATACGGGCGCCACCCGATCGATCCATAGACTTGGTGCTGTGCGGCCTGGCCTCCGGCACCACGCAAGACCGGTGGGACTCCGCCCTTCCGCTGGAAGCGTCGCGTCCATCCAGGAGCGGGGTTCCGCGTCATGCTCGGGACGCGTTCGTGCTCCAGTGACTGAAGGGCGCTGTGTCAGGTCCGGTATCTGGGACCGGACAGCAGAGATGGCATGACAGCGACTTTGCTGCCCGGGGCTCGCGTGGTATCAAGCGCGCGGTGATCCGTTCGAGCGATACATCCGCGGATCGGGTGTTCGTTTGCCATCAGCACGGTACGCTGCAATGATGGGCAGCGTACCACCACGGGGAACGCAGCATGTCGCCAGACGACCATGGTTCCGCCGGGCCCGAGGTTCTGGACCCGGCTGGCTCCTTGCGCAGACTGAAGCCGAGCCGGGACGAAGCGGAGCAGGCGGTCCGCACCCTGATCCAGTGGATCGGGGACGACCCTGACCGGGAAGGCCTGGTTGATACGCCGTCTCGGGTGGTGCGCGCATACCTGGAACTGTTCGGCGGATACGAACAGGATCCGGCCACCGTGCTGGCCCGTACCTTCGAGGAGACCGGTGACTACCAGGACATGGTGCTGCTGCGAAATGTCCGTATCGAGTCCTTCTGCGAACACCACATACTGCCGATCATCGGCGTGGCACATGTTGCCTACATCCCGCGCAACCGGGTTGTCGGCGTCAGCAAGCTTGCGCGGGTTATCGAGATCTTTGCCCGCAGGCTGCAGATCCAGGAAAAGCTGACCCGGCAGATCGCGTCCACCATTGACGAGGTCCTGCGTCCCATGGGGGTTGCGGTGGTGATACGGGCATCACACCAGTGCATGACTACGCGCGGGGTGTACAAGCCCGGAGTGGAGATGGTGACGCGGACCATGACCGGGTGTTTCCGGGACGACACCGACCTTCGACGCGACTTCCTCCAGCTTGTCGATCAGACTGCGTGAAGGTGCGGGGCTGGGGCGAGCGCGTCACCGGCCCCGACCGGAGGCTGTCGCGTCGGGGGTGTTGAACCGCCCGGGATGGAGCTGTCGTGGTCGCGGTCGGACCGGTCCTGTTCATCATCGGCCTGCTGATGTCGCTGCTGGCGGTGGCAATGTCGGTGCCCGCACTGGTCGATCTCGCGACCGGTCATGCGGACTGGCAGGTGTTCGCGGGCTCGGCGGGGGTGTCGCTGTTCGTCGGAACCGGCCTGATGCTGGTGACCCGGACCGGCGCCCACACCAGGCTGGGGCTGCGCGAAGCGTTTCTGCTGACCACAATGAGCTGGCTCGCGGTGGCCGTAGTCGGCGCCATGCCGTTCGCGTTTTCCGATCTCGGCATGGGGGTCGCCGATGCGTTCTTCGAGTCGATGTCCGGCATCACGACCACCGGCTCGACCGTCATTACCGACCTCGACGCCGTCTCCCCGGGGATCCTGCTCTGGCGGGCCCTGCTGCAGTGGCTCGGTGGTGTCGGAATCATCGTGATGGCGCTTGCCATCCTGCCGATCCTGAGCGTCGGTGGCATGCAGCTCTTCCTGACCGAGGCGTTCGACACGCCGGACAAGGTGCTGCCCAGGGCCGCATCGCTGGCCGGCGCGATCTTTGCGATCTACCTGCTGTTGACCTCGATCTGCGCCCTGGCGCTGTGGCTGGTCGGGTTCTCGGGTTTCGATGCCATTGCCCACGCCATGACCACCATTGCCACCGGCGGCTACTCGACCCGGGACGCGTCGATCGGCTTCTTCGAGAACCCGGGTGCCGAATGGATCATTGTCGCCGGCATGATCATCGGGTCACTGCCGTTCGTCTACTACCTCTCGGCCGTGCGCGGGGGGGTGATGCCGGTCTTCCGGGACAGTCAGGTGCAGTGGTTCCTGGGCGTGGTCGTGATCTCGGTCGGCGCCGTCGTGCTGTGGCTGTGGCTGGGTCTCGGAATGGGGCCACTCGACGCGTTGCGCTACGGCACCTTCAACGTGATCTCGGTATTGACAGGAACAGGGTACAGTACCGCGGAATTCGACACCTGGGGCGGGTTCCCGTTCATCCTTCTGCTGTGCCTCATGTTCGTCGGCGGCTGTGCGGGCTCCACTACCTGCGGCATCAAGATCTTCCGCTTCCAGGTGCTCTTCGCCACCGCCCGGGTCCAGGTTCGCCAGCTGATGCTGCCGCACGGGGTGTTCATTGCCTACTACAACCGCAAGCCGATTTCCGAAGGCGTGTCCCACGCGGTCATGGGATTCTTCTACCTCTACATCTGTGCCTTCGTGATCCTGGCTGCGGCACTCGGTGCGATCGGTCTCGACTTCGTCACCGCAGTGTCGGGTGCCGCAACGGCTCTCAGCAACGTTGGACCCGGTCTCGGCGACACCATTGGTCCGTCCGGCAACTTCAGCACCCTCCCGGAAGCCGCCAAGTGGTTGCTGTCGATTGGCATGTTGCTCGGAAGACTTGAGCTCTTTACCGTCCTGGTGCTGTTCTCCGCAGCATTCTGGACCCGCTGAACCCCGGGAGGAACCGAGCGATGGCTGACCGTCTGGCGGACGCGATCGAGTGGCTGGACCGTCTGGTGGCCTTTGACACCACCTCTCGGGAAAGCAATCTTGAGCTGATCGACGTCGTGCGGGCGTACCTGGCGGATCTCGGAGTGGGTTCGAGGCTCACCCACGACGATGACGGCCGCAAGGCAAACCTGTGGGCGACCTTCGGACCGGACGACCGCGGCGGGGTCGTACTGTCGGGGCACACCGACGTGGTGCCGGTCGACGGCCAGGACTGGAGCAGTGACCCGTTCAGAATGCGCCGGCACAACGGCAGGCTCTACGGCCGCGGCACATCGGACATGAAGGGGTTCTGCGCCACGGTGCTTGCCTGCGCACCTGACATGCTGGCGCGCGACCTCATGGTGCCGCTCCATGTCGCATTTTCCTATGACGAGGAGGTGGGTTGCCTGGGCGTGCGCGGACTGATCCGCGACGTCGTTGAGAACCTGCCGTTGCCCCGCGCGGTGATCGTGGGCGAACCGACGTCGATGGGGATCATCGGTGGCAACAAGGGCGGCCGTTCCTACCGGACCGTTGTCCGCGGGGTTCCGGGTCACTCGAGCGAACCGCATCGTGGCGCGAACTCGATCATGGCAGCTGCCAGGATCATCGGCTTCATCGAGGACCTGCAGGAGGAACTGGCTCGCAATGCCGATCCCGACTGCCCGTTCGATCCGCCCTACACCACCTTTGACCTCGGTGTGATCGAAGGCGGGACGGCCTTCAACATCATCCCGGAATACACCACCATCCACTGGGGATTCAGGGGATTGCCGAACGAGGACCAGGATGCGCTGGAGGCGCGTGTGCGCGACTACATCGGCACGGAAGTCGACCCGAAACTCAAGGCTGTCGCGCCGCACGCCGGAGTGACGATGGAATTGCGCAACTCCACCCCGCCGCTGATTCCCGACACCACCTCGGCGGCCGAACAGCTGATCCGGCATCTGACAGGCCTGAACGTGTCGGGAACGGTCGCCTTCGGTACGGAGGCCGGCCTGTTCCAGCAGGCCGGGATCCCCGGCGTGATCTTCGGACCCGGTTCAATCCAGCAGGCACACCAGCCTGACGAGTTCATCGAGGTGTCGCAGATGGCCGCCTGCGTGCGCTTCCTCGACCGGTTGATCGACTGGTGCGCCTCCGACGCGGTGCGTTCGGGACCCTGAGCGGGAGACCGCTACTCGGCCGCCCGGACGGCGGTGTCCGTGCTGCGGACCAGGGCCTTGTAGTCGGCGTCGAGTTCGGCGGTGATCCGTCCCGGCGTGAAGCGGTACTTGCCGATGCTGCCGACCGGAGTGACTTCGGCGGCGGTTCCGGTCAGGAAACACTCGGACGCCCCGGCCATCTCTTCCGGCCTGATCTGCCTCTCGACAATCTCGTAGCGGCGCTGACGCGCAAGCGCCATCACCGTCCGCCGGGTGATACCGTCGAGAAAACAGTCCGGGATCGGCGTGTGCAGCCTGCCGTCTTCCATCACGAAGAACACGTTCGCACCTGTCGCTTCCGCGACCAGCCCGCGGTAGTCAAGCATCAGCGCGTCATGCAGTCCCTGGGCCTCCGCCTCGTGTTTCGAGAGAGTGCAGATCATGTACAGCCCCGCGGCCTTGCTGTCGGTGGGCGCACATTCGGGCGACGGGCGTCGCCAGCGCGCGATCGCGAGGTTGATGCCCTTGGTCTTGGCCTCGGCGTCGAAGTAGGAGGGCCAGTCCCACAGCGCGATCGCAACGTTGATCCGGGTCTGCTGGGCGGAGACCCCCATCATCTCGCTGCCCCGCCACGCGATCGGTCGCACGTAGCCTTCCCCGACGCCGGTGCGCTCGACCATGTCGTGCTTGGCGACCTCGATTTCGTCCACGGAGTAGGGGATTTCGAAGCCCATCAGCGCCGCCGACCTGTGCAACCGTTCGGTATGGGCTCTCGACCTGAAAATGGACCCGCCGTAGACCCGTTCGCCCTCGAAGACGCTGCTCGCGTAATGAAGCCCGTGACTGAGGATGTGCAGTCTGGCGTCGCGCCAGTTGATGTAGTCACCGTTGAACCAGATGTGACCGTCGCGGTCATCGAAGGGAATGAGGGCCATGGTTGCATTTCCAGTTCAGCTCGAGTGCGTGCACACGCATGATCGGGCGGGCAGACCTTTCAGCCGGCTTGCGCTATCATGCGCGCTTGTTCCGGCAGCCGAAACCCCTAATCGCGACCAGAAACTATGTCAACATGTCTGACATAAACTCCGGGCGACGCCGTGCAAGCGACGAGGAGCTGCGCCAGGCGATCGAACTGCTGTTCTTCGCCTACCGTGACTTCACCGCCGAGCCGGACAGCATGCTGGCGAGGATCGGACTCGGACGCGCCCATCACAGGGCGGTGTACTTCGTCGGCCGCAATCCCGGCATTGCGGTCAAGGACCTGCTGGCGATCCTGAAGATCACCAAGCAGAGCCTGGCCCGGGTCCTGGCGCAACTGGTGCGCGACGGCTACATCGTGCGCACGCATTCGAAACGCGACCGCAGGATGCGCCTGCTGCACCTGACGCAGAAGGGCATTGCACTTGAACGGGAATTGACCCGCAACCAGCGTGACCGTATCGACAGGGCCTTTCAGGAGGCAGGCGGTGATGCGGCGGCCGGATTCCGCGGCGTGATGCTGGGGATCATGGACGCATCGGACCGCTGGCGGTTCGATGCGGCGGCGCGGTCGCCAGGCAAGCCCGGACATGAATGAACAGCCGCACCTGCTGATCGTCGACGATGATGACCGCATCCGCGACCTGCTGGGCCGGTTTCTTCGGGACAACGGGTTTCGGGTCTCGAGCGCGGCGGATGCCGCCGAAGCCCGTGCGCGGCTTGCGCTCATGCGGTTCGATCTGCTCGTCCTCGATGTCATGATGCCGGGCGAGTCCGGGTATGAACTCACGCGCGACCTGAGACGCCACATGCAGGTGCCGATCCTGCTGCTGACGGCCAGATCGGAGCCCGGAGACCGGATCGAGGGTCTTGAGGCCGGCGCCGACGATTACCTGGGCAAGCCGTTTGAACCGCGTGAACTCCTGCTTCGGATCAGGTCGATCCTTCGCCGTTCGAGCGTCGGAGACTCCGCGGACTCGGCCTGGATCCGGATGGGCTCGCGCCGTTTCAATGTCGAGACCGGTGAGCTGCTCTCGCCCGACGGCGTGGTTCCGCTCACCGATTCCGAGACCGTCCTGCTGCGGACCTTTGCGGCAAGCGCGCGCATGACGCTGACCCGTGAGGAACTGTTGCGGCGCGAGGCGGTCAACGGATCGGCCCGGGCTGTCGACACCCAGATCACCCGGCTTCGCCGCAAGATCGAGGAAAACAGCAGGTATCCACGGTATCTCCAGACCGTGCGTGGCAAGGGGTACGTGCTGGTGCCGGACCCGTGACCGACGCCTGGCGTTCGCTCGCCCGCTTTCCCGCGACGGGAGCCCGGGCCTTCAGGCGGTCGCTGCCCAGGACCCTGTTCGGTCGCAGCATGGCGATCATCATGACGCCGCTGGTGCTGATGCTCGTGATCTCGGTGTTCGTGTTTTTCGACCGGCACTGGGATTCGATAACCCGCAGACTGGCACACTCGCTGGCCGGTGACGTCTCGTGGGTCGCCGATGTGCTGGTGCCGATGCGGGGTGAAGCGGAGTTTCGCGAGCTTGCGGCCAGGGCGCACCGACTGCTGGACATGAATCTCGCATGGAAGCCGGGAGCGGATCTGAAGGCTCCGAGCCACGCACTGTTTCGCAGTCAGGAGGAGCAGGTGCTGGCGGCGGCACTGTCCGAACGGGTCAGGGTGCCTTTTCGCATCGATCCCGAACGCCGCGACAGGCGGCTCGTCATCTGGCTCGGGCTCGCGGACGGGGTGCTCGAGGTCGAGGTCAGCCGGAAGCGGCTCTACACCTCGACCCACTACATCTTCCTGCTCTGGATGTGCGGCAGTTCACTGGTGCTGTTCGCCATTGCCATCATGTTCATGCGCAACCAGATCAGGCCGATCCGTCGTCTTGCCGCGGCCGCCCACGCCTTCGGCAAGGGACGCAGCGTCGGTGACTTCCGGGCCCAGGGTGCGACCGAGGTCCGCCAGGCGGCCGAGGCCTTCCAGCTGATGCGGGAACGCATCACCCGCCAGCTGACCCAGCGCACGGAAATGCTGGCAGGGGTCTCGCACGACCTGCGCGGTCCCCTCACCAGCATGAAGCTCAGTCTGGCCATGCTTCCCGACAATCCGGAGGTCGAGGGCCTGAAGGGCGATGTCCGGCAGATGGAGTCGATGGTCGAGGGGTTCCTCGATTTCGCGCGCGGCGAGGGTACCGAGCGGGCCCGGGTCGTCGACATGGCCGAACTTGTTCGCGAAGTCGTGGGTTCCGGCAATCGCAACGGCGGGAACATCGCGCTCGCCGAGACCGTCCCGGGTCTGGAAACGCTGGAGATACGGCCGGAGGCCATGCGCCGCGCGATCGGGAACCTGGTCGACAATGCGATCCGCCACGCCAACCACGTGTTCGTGACCCTCGAGATAACCGCGGCCTCGGTGACCGTGACGGTGGATGACGACGGGCCGGGTATTCCGCCGCAGGAGTACGAGACGGTGTTCCGTCCGTTCTATCGTCTCGACCAGTCACGCAACCCCGGAACCGGCGGAGTCGGACTTGGTCTTGCCATCGCGCGTGACGTCGCGCGCAGCCACGGGGGCGACGTGACGACGGGACGCGCTCCCCAGGGCGGGTCGCGTTTCACGCTCAGGTTTCCAGTATAACAGAGGGGACAAAGCAAGCATGACGGTTCATGCCGCCATCCTTGCTTGTGTATTCACGGTTCCACGGCCCGGCATCCCGGCAGCCTCCCCGTGCAGCAGCGCCTGTCCCCGACGCCGTATGGTGCGGGCAGCATTCGCGTCCGCATGATCGGCGTGGCCGCAGGCCACGCAGTGAAACCGGTCCCGTGTCCTGCGCGATCGGGCGTCGACGTGCCCGCACGCTGCACAGGTCTGGCTGGTGTGGCGGGGATCGACCGCGATCACGCGCCCCGCCTTGTCGTTCAGCATCGCGCGCAGGGCGGCCCAGCCGGTGTCGAGAACGACCCGGTTGAGCCCGGCCTTCTGCTTCACCCCGCTGCCCGGCTCTTCCGCCGTGCCGCGGGCGCTTGCCGTCATGGCCTTCACCTTCAGGTCCTCGATCGCGACGGTGTGCCCACCCTCCGCGATCCTGCGCGAGAACCTGGTGGTGCCAGTCGCGCCTTGTGCCGGCCTGGCGCCGTCTCGTCTTCGCCAGACGGGCGCGGGTGCGCGCCCGGCGGCCCGAACCGCGCTTCTGCCGCGCCAGTTTCCGCGACAGGCGCTTCGCCTTCGCCTCGAGGCGGCGCGTGTCGGGGGCGTGGAACAGCCGTCCGTCGCTCGCCGCGACCTGGCCGGCGTTCATGTCGATGCCGATCACTGTCCCGTTATCCTCCGGCTGCGGATGAGCAACCGCATGGCAAACCACGGCATACCAGCGCCCGGCCTCGCGCCTGAGCACCGCCGAAACCGCACGGGCGTCCGGATACGGGGTGCCGCCGCGCCGGCGTACCGTCATCCAGCCGAAACCGGAAAGGCGCAGCCTGCCTGCCTCCAGCCTCACCCCGGAGACGATGGAGATGCTGTCGAAGCGCCGCCGTCCGCGGAACCGCGGGGAGCCGGGCTTCTGCCCGGCGTTGGCCCGACGGAAGAAGCCGCGGAAGGCCTCGTCCACCCGCTTGAGCGTGCCGCGCTGGATGGCGACCGGCACGGCCGCCATCTCCGGCAGCTCCCGGCGGCACACCGTCAGGGACTTCGCCTGGTCGATATAGGAGAGCGAGACGCCCGCCAGGCGCCAGGCGTCCGACCGCTCCTGCAGGGCGGCGTTGTACAACTGGCGCTGGCTCTCCAGGACCCGCTCAAGGCGGCGCCAGTTGTCACGCGTCTGCGGCAGCAGACGGTATGTGACCTGGCGGTGTGCACGCTGCGGTCTTGTCCCGGGTCTAGTCTCGGACGGCATGCGGTGTCTCCCGAACAGTACGGGAAACATACAGGAAATAACGTGGAACATGCAAGGAAAAAGCGCCGGCAGGTCTTCGATCCAGGCCCTGCAGGCGGCATGAGTCGTCAGCTTTGTCTCTACAAGGCCCTAACAGAGCGTCCCCGGCCCGCGAAATGGCGGGCCGGGGAGCTGCACGTCGCGGGTCGGGCGGGGCCCGGGAGGAAGGCGTGCCCGACCTGCAGCGTTGATCCTGCCAAGGCAAGCGGACCGGCCGTTCAGTACATCCGGCCCCCGTTCGGGACGTTCTGGTCGACCCCGAGCAGTACCACTTCGCCGTCGGCGTCGGGAATTCCCAGAACCAGCACCTCGCTCATGAACTTCCCGATCTGCTTGGGAGGGAAGTTCACGACCGCCACGACCTGCCGGCCCTTCAACTGTTCCAGGGTGTAGTGCCTGGTGAGCTGGGCAGAGGTCTTGCGAACCCCGATCTCCGGGCCGAAGTCCACCCGAAGTCGGTAGGCGGGACGCCTGGCCTCGGGAAACGGTTCCGCCTCGATGACGGTGCCGACCCGGATATCGACCTTCAGGAAGTCGTCGAACAAGAGCGGCATGGCTTTCCTTGTACGTCTGTCAGGTGGCGGGAGAACTGGTGACCTGCTTGAGTTCATCGAGATTGTCCGCCACCTGGCGGCGCAGGATCTCGAAGGCCTCGGTCTGCGACTTGCGCACCAGGTCGGACAGTTCCGTCATGTTCTCGGCCGTCTTGTCCACGGCGTCCTTTAGCAGGTCGGTCTGCCTCCCGAGCGGGTCCTTGACGTTTGTGCCGTCAACAACCTCGCCGAACCGGGCGGACAGCTCGCGCACGGATTCCTGCGCGATCTCTGCCTGACGGCGTGCAACCGCCTGCACGCCGTCCACAACGGCTTGGTTGGCACTGACAACGGCCTCGATGTTCTTCTTCTGGAACGCGAGGATCGCTTCGGCGTTGATTCCAGGCAGCTGCGCATCAGCGAACAGCTTCTGGACGTCGAAATTCAGGAACGGGTTCGTGTATTCGGCCATGGGACCTCTCCGGCACTGTCCGGCACCGTCATGCTGCGGCGCAATAGAACGCTATATCGGGTCGGTCATGGAGAATGTCAACTAGAATGTTGCGCTGCAACATCAGCCGCTGCTCCGCCGGCCGCACCAGTGGGGCCGGGCAAGGCGCAGTTCGAGATCTTCGGCCCTGCGCAGGCGTTCATCGAGGCGCCGCGTCGTCGCTGCGAGGTCGTCGCTGGCGTCGTTGGCCCAGACCCGGGCGGCGTCAAGGAAGATCAGGCCGAGCGCACCGATCCGGACCATCCCGCGAAGGCCCGACGCATTGACGCCGCACTGCTCGAGGCCCTGCCTCATCGACCGGGCGAGAAACGGGAGGCCGCGCGCCGCCTGGTTCGGGTCCAGCGACAGGTCCCGCAGCAGGGCCGCGACCCCGGACCGGTACGGGGCAAGCGCCTCGAACCGCAACAGGAGCACTTCGAGCAGCTTCTCGCGAACCGGTACGTCGGCATCGTCAAGCGCGGCGTTCGACCGCTCGGACACTGTCGTGTCAATTGCGCGCGCAAAGGCGCTCAGGATGGATATGCGGTCGCCAAGCTCCGGATCAAGCGAGTCGATTCCGGCAAGTGCGGCAATGTCGGCGGGCGAGCACGATCGCCACCTGCCCTGTTCGGCAAGGTGCATTGCCGCCTGGAATACGGCTTCGTGGCGCTCGGAATCCACTGTCGGACCCTGTCCATCCGCTGTCGGAAGCCGCGATCATACCATGCGGCCACCTGACCTGCCCACGCAGTCGTGGCACCCAGTCAGCCGGCGAGTTCCCGCGAGCGCCGCGTTGCCGCCCCGACGGCCCGGTCGAGCAGCTGCTGCATGCCGTCAACTGCCATGAGAACGTCGAGCGCCGCGGCGGTGGTTCCGCCCGGACTGGTCACGTTCCTGCGCAGCTGGGCCGCATCCTCGCTCGAGAGCCGTGCGAGCTCGCCGGCGCCCGCCACCGTTGCCCGTGCGAGCTGGTGTGCAAGCTGCGGCGAAAGCCCGGCCTTCTCGCCGGCCCGCGCAAGCGTCTCGATGAGCAGAAACACATAGGCGGGTCCGCTGCCGGAGACCGCGGTGACCGGATCGAGCAACGCCTCCCGGGACACCGCCACCGACTCGCCGACCGCCTCGAGCAGCCGGCCACAGGCCTCGACCTGGTCCGGATGGACCCGACTGTTGGCCACGTGCACCGTAATGCCGCGGCCAACCGCAGCCGGCGTGTTCGGCATGGCCCGGACCACTGCCGCCCCGGGACCGAGTTCACGTTCGAAGGAGGCCAGTGTCCGTCCGGCCGCGATCGACAGGAACACGGTTCCCGGCCTGACGAACCGCCTGAGCGGTCGAATCGCCTCGTCCATGACCTGCGGCTTGACCGCCAGCACCACGGTCGAGGGGGCCGGCTCGCCGGGCACCGAACCGGCATCGGCGTGGATTGAAACCCCGGGTCGTCCGGCAAAACGGGCGACTGCGTCGGCATCCGGTTCGAGCACGATGACGCCGGACGGCGACGCGCCGCTCTCGAGCCAGCCGTCGAGCATCGCGCCGCCCATCTTGCCGCAGCCGACAAGGAGAAGGGGCCCTGCCATGAGCTAGGCCGTCCCCGCTACGTCGATCATTGCCGCATCTAGTGCGTCTTCCGCCGACTTCCCGCCCCAGAGAACGAACTGGAATGCCGGGAAGTAGCGGTCCGAGTCGTTGATTGCCACGTCAAGGAGATCCTCGTACTGCTCGATGGAAACCGGGCCGGCACCCCGCTGGAGCATGGTGTACCGGAATGACAGCGTCCCCTCGGGTGTCGCAAGGCCGAAGTGTCCGAGCCACAGGCGCTCGTTGATCAGCATCAGCAGCCTGTGCACCTCCGCGGACCGGTCTCCGGTGATGCGGGTTTCAAAGATGCAGGAGAAGTGGAGTGCGTCCAGCTCCTCCTGCCAGTGGAAATACAGGCGATAGTCGCACCAGTGGCCACTGATTTCGAGGAACAGATCGGTTTCGCTGACCCGCTCGCACTCGCGGTTATGGGCCGACAGCACTTCTTCCAGCACGTCAAGCGGGTGCAGGTTCATCTCTTCGGTGGTCAGGGCTTCTACCGCCATCGGGTTGTCTCCCGGCACTGGAACTGCCCGGTATTGCGATCCCGGGCAGTGTCGGCCAAATGTACTAGCGCCAGTCGCTCCACAAAACACCAGATATCGACCTCGCTCCAGATCTTTCCGGTCAGGGGGAGGCGAATCACCACCAGTTGACGGGAACAGCCCGCAAACACGGTCAGGTGCCGGTTGTCGTGAACCTCCCGGTCGGGTGTGGAGAGTTCAGCCCCGTTCCCCCGACGCCTCGCCGCCGTCGGGGTCGCCGTTCCCCGGTTGCGCGGCATCGGGCACATCCGCCGACTGTGCATCGCACTCGCGGCATTTCGCTTCGAGTTCCTCGATCCGCCGGGCCAGTTCCTCCTGCCCGGACCGGGCCCTGATCGCCATGTCCCTGACAGCGTCAAATTCCTCGCGGGTTACCCAGCCCCGCTGGTTGAAGAACCGTTCGAGGCGGTGCTGAACGATCTGTTCGAGTTCGGAACGCGCCGCTGTCGCCACTGAGAAGGCGCCGTTTGCGACCTGTGCCAGGTCCCGGAGAATCCTGTTGTCCCTCTGCATGGTCCAGCCCATCTCCGTCCGTGCCCGGATCCTTCAAACCCTGGCACAGTCGGGCGCGGATTTCACCTGTCGGCCGGCGGTCGGCCGCACGATTGCGTTGGCTGCGGCAACCCACTATCACTCCGGCATGCTTGCGGCGCTGGCCTTTCCCGTGATCGATCCCGTTGCGCTCCAGGTCGGACCGATTGCGATCCGGTGGTACGCGCTCGCCTATCTCGCCGGCCTGCTGATCGGGTGGCAGTACTGTCTGTTCCTTGCCCGCAGCCGCCAGGTTCCCGTCAGCCCGAACACAATGGACGATCTGCTGTGGATGGTGACCGTCGGGGTCGTCGTGGGCGGGCGCCTCGGATACGTCCTGTTCTACAACCCGGCTCATTTCATTGCAAATCCGCTCGATATCCTCATGGTCTGGAAGGGCGGGATGGCGTTTCACGGCGGGTTCCTCGGCGTTCTCATCGCCGGTTTCCTGTTTGCCCGGCGCCACGGAACTCCGGTTGCCGCCGTGGCGGACACCGTCTCCGCTGCGGCGCCGATCGGCCTGTTCTTCGGGCGAATCGCGAACTTCATCAACGGAGAGCTGTACGGCCGGGTGTCCGACGTGCCGTGGGCGATGGTCTTTCCGGCCGGCGGTCCGTTCGCCCGACACCCGAGCCAGCTCTACGAGGCGGGTCTGGAAGGCCTGACCCTGTTCATCGTCGCCGCGGTTGCCATGTCGCGGGGCTGGGGCACCGAGCGGCCGGGGCTGGTCACGGGACTGTTTGTCTCCGGGTACGGCGTTTCCCGGTTCGTCGTCGAACTGCTGCGCGAACCCGACCGGCATCTCGGCCTTGTGCTTGGAGAGATGACCATGGGGCAGGTTCTCTCGGTTCCGATGATCCTTGCCGGGTGCCTGCTGATCGCCCGGGCGGTGCGCAGGAGTGCTGCCAGGTGACCGCTGCCGATGCCGGCTGGCTCGAACGGCGGCTGCGCCGGGTCGGGCCGGTGACTGTTGCGGAATTCATGGCCGAGGCCCTGCACCACCGGCAGTCGGGGTACTACGCGGCCGGCGATCCGCTTGGAGCGGGTGGAGACTTCGTGACTGCGCCCGAAGTCTCGCAGATGTTCGGCGAGCTGCTGGGTCTGTGGATTGTGTCGGCCTGGACCACCCAGGGGGCGCCGGCCGATGCGGCCCTGGTCGAACTCGGCCCGGGGCGCGGAACGCTGATGGCCGATGCGGCCCGGGCGATCGAGGCGGCAGGGGCCGGTGTCCTGGTCCGAACGCCGCACCTGGTGGAGACCAGCCCGGTACTCCGTCGATACCAGGCCGAGCGGCTGGCACACCTCGAGCCGGTCTGGCACCGGGATCTGTCGGACATGCCTGACGGTCCCTGGTTCGTGATCGCCAACGAGTTTCTCGATGCCCTGCCGATCCACCAGCTGGTTTTGCGGGACGGAGACTGGCGCGAGGTGCTGGTATCGGCCAGGCCGGACGGGGACGGGCTGTGCTGGGCGGTCGACCGGGTTCCGTCGACCCTCATCGCCGTGTTGCCGGAACCGTTGCGCCAGTCCCGCGAGGACGGGTTGATCGCCGAGGTCTGCCCGGCGGCGGAACACCTGGTGTCCGACGTCGCGGCCCGAATCTCGGCGTGTGGCGGAGCCGGGCTGCTCGTTGACTACGGCGCGTTGCGCAACGCGCGCGGTGCCACCCTGCAGGCGGTGTGCGGACACCGGCCGGTCGATCCGCTCGAGGCGCCGGGGCGTGCCGACCTGTCGAGCCATGTCGACTTCGCGCGCCTGCGCGCGCGCGCGGCCGCGGCCGGCGGTGTCATGCACGGCCCGGTGGAGCAGGGTCGCTTCCTGGTCGAACTCGGCATCCGCGAGCGCGCCGCCGCGCTCGGACGGGGAGGCGATGCGGACCGCCGCCTGCGCATCGAGCGGGACATGGCTCGCTTGATCGACCCCGGCCAAATGGGCACGCTGTTCAAGGTCGCGGCCATCCTGCCGCGCGGCCTGGACGCACCGCCCGGGTTCCGGGCATGAGGGGAGCGGGCACACTGTGATGATCCAGGTCGACCAGTTCTCCGCGCACCGGATTCGCCACGCGTTCTTCACGCGCGAGGGCGGTGTCAGTTCGGGCGTCTACCAGTCGCTCAACTGCGGCCTGGGGTCGCGCGACGACCGCGCTCGCGTGCTTGCCAACAGGGAGCGCGCGCTCTCGGCGATTGGCCTGCCGGCGAACGCGCTGTTCATGTGCCACCAGCATCACTCGGCCACCGTGGTGAGGGCCGAATCCGGCAGGTCCAGTCCGCCCAGGGCGGATGGGCTGGTCACGACGATGCCGGGCCGGGCGCTTGGCATCCTGACGGCGGACTGCGGCCCGGTCCTGTTTGCCGACCAGGAAAACCGGGTCATCGGTGCCGCGCACGCCGGGTGGCGCGGGGCGCTGTCAGGCGTGCTGGAGGCCACGATCGACGCCATGGTCGGACTGGGTGCGCGCCTCGAGAACATGGTGGCGGCACTCGGGCCGACGATCGGCCCTGGTTCCTACGAGGTCGGCCCGGAGTTTCCGGGCCCGTTCGTCGACCGCTCGGCGGCGGACACGGCCTGGTTCGTCCCGGCGCGGCGCGAGGGCCACCTCATGTTCGACCTGCCCGGATACATCTGCTCCCGCCTGGCCGGCGCGGGAGTGGCCGAGGTGGTCGGACTCGGGGTGGATACCTGTGCTGACGAGGACCGGTGTTTCAGCTACCGGCGGTCGCGGTTGCGCGCGGAACCCGACTTCGGCCGCATGCTGTCGGTCATTGCCCTGGAGGAGTAAGCCGTGGCCCTGCATTTCGAACGGGAGGAGTATGCAGCCCGAACCGCCCGGGTCATCCGGGACCTGGAAACCCGTGGTCTCGACGGGCTGCTGATGTTCCGCCAGGAGAGCATGTACTACCTGACCGGGTACGACAGTTTCGGGTTCTGCTTCTTCCAGTGCCTGTACCTCGGGGTCGACGGACGCCTCGCGCTCATCACCCGTGCCCCGGACCTGCGTCAGGCGGAAAACACCAGCCTGATCGGGGATATCCGCATCTGGGTGGACAGGGACGGGGCGAGCCCGGTGCTGCAACTGCGTGACATGCTCCGGGATCTCGTGCTCACGGGACGGTCTCTGGGCGTCGAGTACGACGCGCCCGGACTGACCGCCGCCACGGGATTCCAGCTGGTGGACGCCATGGACGGGGTGTGCGCGCTCGTTGATGCATCCGGGCTGGTTTCCGCGATCCGCACCGTCAAGAGCCCGGCCGAAATCGCCTGCGTGCGCAGGGCGGCGGTCCTGGCGGACGCCGCACTTGACGCCGCGAACCTGCACGCCGGACCGGGGATCGGGGAAGCGCAGGTTCTGGCCGCCATGCAGGGGGCGGTGCTCGAGGCCGGCGGGGACTACCCGGCCAATCCGTTCATTGTCGGCTCCGGGCCCGACGCGCTGCTGTGCCGGTATTTTTCCGGGCGCCGGCGGCTCGGGGAGCAGGACCAGCTGACGCTGGAGTTTGCCGGGGTCTGGCGCCAGTACCATGCCTGCCTGATGCGGACCATCGTGATCGGACCGGTTCCGGACCGTCAGCGCGACATGCACGATGCCGCGCTCGAGGCGCTCGCCGCCTGCCGCGAGGCCCTGCGTCCCGGCAACCCCGTCGGCATGGTGTTCGATGCCCACGCCCGGGTTCTCGACCGCAGGGGATACCGGGCGGCGCGGCTGAACGCCTGTGGCTACAGTCTCGGCGCCACCTACGCCCCCTGCTGGATGGACGCACCGATGTTCTATGCCGGCAACCCGGTGCTGGCGGAGCCGGGCATGGTGTTCTTCCTGCACATGATTCTCGCCGACAGCGAGCGGAACCTTGCCATGGCACCCGGCGAGTCCGTGATCGTGACCGAGACCGGAAACGAGCGCCTGTCGAGCGCCTCGCTCGCCCTGGTTGCGAAGGAACGGGCGTGCCCTACCTCTACATGATGCTTGCCGGCGCCCTGCTGTGCACCCTTGCCACATGCGTGCTGCTGTAGGCGGCGGACTGCTCGCCGCGATCATCGTCCTGGTGCTGGCGTCCTGCGGTCCGGTCCCTCAACCGTTCCGGACCGAGGGCCCCACGCGGCTCGACAACCCGTTGCTCACGGTCCCCGGAGGGGAGGGCGTGTTTGTCGCCACCGTGGAGGGGCCGGAGGGGTGGATTGGACAAGCCCTTGCGACCGCGATGTCGACGGCGCTGCGCAGACACGGGGTGGTTGCCGGCGCTCGCTGGGCCAACCGGAACGCGCTGGAACTTCGTGGTGTCGGGTATCAGCAACTGCACCACGACCGGCCGGGTGAACTGGTCATGCTGTGGTCGCTCGTGCGCCACGACGGCACGGTCCTGCGCGAGTTCGAGACCCGCGACACGCCGCCGGCGGCGTTCTGGAGCGAGCCGACGGCGCCCGTGTTCCGGGCGGTTTCCGATCGGATCGCCCGTCAGGTGGTGGCCTGGATCCGTGCCGACGGGCGCCCGCCGCTGCGCCTCGCCTTCGTCCCGCGGGCCGGGACGCCTGACGCACGGGGTTCGGCACTTGCGCGCGAGATGAGCCGGTCCCTCGCCGGGACCGGCCTCGTCGTGGTGGCCGGGGCCGGGAATGCGGACCTGCTCGTCTGGCCGCGGGTCACGGCGGCGGCGCTCGAGGGCGGCACGACGGAAGTCGCGATTGCCTGGATGGTCCGGGACCGCTCGGGAACGTCGATTGGACGGATCGATCAGCAGGACGTACTGGATGCCGGAACCGTCGCAAACCGGTGGGACGGTGTGGCCGGCGAGATTGCCCGTGCCGCGACAGACGCCCTGGCTGGACTTGTACGCTCCTGGCGTGCCGCGGTGCCGGGGCGCCCGGGCGGATCCTGATGGCCGGCCGCACTGGGTCTTGGTGCTTGCGCCTAATCTTGTTGCACTGATATGAACCCGCCCGCACCCGGCGTTTCGGGTGCAACGGGTGCGCCTGTACTCGAGGGTCCGTTCAATCCAGTGGCATGACGATGAAGATCCTCTCCTGCAACAGCAACCGTCCGCTCGCCGAGGCCATCTCCGCCTACCTGACCCTGCCGCTGACCAGGGCGGATGTCAGGCGGTTTTCCGACATGGAGGTGTTTGTCGAAATCCAGGAAAACGTCCGCGGCGAGGACGTGTTCGTCATCCAGTCGACGTCCTATCCGGCAAACGACAACCTGATGGAACTGCTGGTGGCCCTGGACGCCCTGAAACGGGGGTCGGCCAGGCGGATTACCGCTGTCGTTCCCTACTACGGCTACGCGCGCCAGGACCGGAAATCGGGGCCGCGGACCCCGATTTCCGCCAAGCTGGTCGCCAACCTGATTACCGTGGCCGGTGCCGACCGGGTCCTGACACTGGACCTGCACGCCGGACAGATCCAGGGGTTCTTCGACATTCCGACCGACAACCTTTTCGCGGCTCCCGTCTTCAACCTCGATATCCGGGAGCGCTACGGCGACCGGCAGATCGTCATCGTCTCTCCCGATGTGGGTGGCGTGATCCGGGCCCGGGCGCTGGCGCGAAGTCTCGACGCCGATCTCGCCATCATCGACAAGCGACGTGAAAGGGCCGGTGTCTCCGAGGTAATGAACATCATCGGCGATGTGACGGACCGGCACTGCATTCTGGTCGACGACATCGTCGATTCCGGCGGGACGCTGTGCAATGCCGCAGAGGCGCTTGCCGCCGCCGGCGGCCTGTCGGTCTCCGCCTACGTCAGTCATGGTGTCCTCTCGGGCGGCGCCGTCGCCCGTGTATCGGCCTCTCCGCTGACCGAACTGGTGACCACCGACAGCATCAGGACCACCGAGGCGATGCGGGTCGCGGGCAACATGCGCCAGATCACCATCGCGCCGCTGCTCGGGGAGGCGATCCGCAGTATTGCCCAGTCCCGGTCGGTCTCGCGTCTGTTCAACTACCAGAACGGCGAGAAGCCCTGATCCGCGGCACGGTCACTCGCCTGTGGACGAGGGGCCGCCGCTGCATTATGTTCCGCGCCGCACGGGGCGATCCCCCGTCCTCCACCCAGCATCTCCCGGGAGGGATCCATGGCAGAGACAGCAGTTCTGGCTGCCAGCGTTCGTTCAAGTACCGGCAAGGGCGCCGCACGCGCAACCCGTCGCGCCGGACGCATTCCCGCCGTGGTCTATGGCAATGACCAGTCTCCGGTTGCGATCTCTCTCGAGGACAGGGCATTGCGGCGTCATCTGAATGCCGGAGGTTTCTTCAACACTGTCTTCGACCTCTCGATCGATGGTGAGACAAGCCGGGTCCTGCCGCGCGACGTGCAGCTGCATCCGGTCACGGACGTACCCGAACATGTCGACTTCCTGCGGGTCGGCGGCTCGAGCACGGTCACGGTCGAGGTTCCCGTGGAGTTCCTCAACGAGGAAGACTGTCCGGGCCTTCGCGCCGGCGGCGTGCTGAACGTGGTCCGTTACGCGGTCGAGGTGTCGTGTCGTGCAGACGCGATCCCCGCATCGATCCGGCTCGACCTCGCCCGGGCCGAACTCGGCGACAGCCTGCACATCAGTGCCGTGAACCTGCCTGACGGTGTGACCCCGACCATCACCGAGCGGGACTTCACCATTGCCACCATCGTGGTTCCGAGCGCGGTTGCGAGCGAGCACGAGGCGGCGGACGAGGAGGGAGAGGACGAGGAGGAAGTGGAGGTCACCGAGTAGCGGTCGATCGCTGCCCGGTGTGCTGACGGCGCCATGTTTCTTCTCGTCGGGCTCGGAAACCCGGGCGCGAGCTACGCCGGCCACCGCCACAACATAGGCTTCATGGCCATCGACGAACTGGCGCGCTGGCACGGGTTCGGCCCGTTCCGCAGGCGATTCGGCGGGCTCTACTGCGACGGCATGCTTGACGGTCGCCGGATCAGGTTGCTCAAGCCCCAGACATACATGAACGAGTCCGGCCGCTCGGTCGGCGAAGCGGTACGCTACTACGGCCTGCGCATCGCTCACGTCTACGTGCTCTACGACGAGATCGACCTGGTGCCGGGAAAGTGCAGGGTGAAGATCGGCGGAGGTTCCGGCGGCCATAACGGCATCCGCAGCATTGAGCGGCAGGTTGGCAAGGACTTCTGGCGGGTCCGTCTCGGTGTCGGGCACCCCGGCCACAAGGACAGGGTGCACCGCTACGTGCTGCAGGACTTCTTCCGGGACGAACGCGACGGCTGGTTGCCGACCCTGCTCGAGGCTGTCGCACGCAACGCGCCGCTGCTGGTGCGGGGCGAGGAGAACGCCTTCATGAGCCGGGTGGCTCATGCCGTGTTCCCCCCTCCGCCGCGGCCATCGCCCCCGGTACCGGGAGAACAGTGAGCCATGGGTCTTGCCTGCGGCATCGTCGGTCTTCCCAATGTCGGCAAGTCCACGCTGTTCAACGCGTTGACCAGGACCGCGGCGGCGGAGGCCGCCAACTACCCGTTCTGCACCATCGAGCCCAATGCCGGCCGGGTTCCGGTTCCCGATCCCCGTCTTGATGCCATCGCCCGGCTGGCGGGGTCGGCCACCGTCATTCCCACCTTCCTCGAGTTCGTCGATATCGCCGGGCTGGTGCGGGGCGCGAGCAGGGGAGAGGGACTCGGTAACCGGTTTCTCGGCGCGATCCGGGAGGCCGATGCCATCATCCATGTCCTGCGCTGCTTCGAGGACGGTGAGGTGGTGCACGTGGAAGGAACCGCGGATCCGCTGCGTGATGCGGAAACGGTCGAGACCGAACTGATGCTGGCGGATCTCGAGAGTCTCGAGCGACGGTCGGAGATGCTTGGCAGGCGGGTACGGGGCGGTGACAAGGAGGCACGGGAGCTTTTCGCGGTGGTGGACCGGCTGACCCGGGTATTGGGCGAGGGGTGCTCGGCACACCTGGTCACCGACTGGAACGTGCGGGAGGCGGCTCTTGTCCGCGGTCTCAACCTGCTCACGACAAAACCGGTGCTCTACGTATGCAATATCGCCGAGAAGGATGCCGCAGGCGGTTGCACGGCGAGCGAGGCGGTGGCCGGCATGGCCCGGAGCCGGAACGCGGAATGTGTCGTGATCTCGGCAGCGATCGAGGCCGAGATCGCACAGCTGACCGATCCCGGTGAACGCGCGGAGTTCCTTGACGGTCTCGGGTTGGCCGAGCCTGGGCTCGACCGGCTGATCCGGGCGGGCTACCGGCTGCTCGACCTGATCACCTTCTTTACCACCGGTCCCAAGGAGACCCGTGCCTGGACCTTGCCCCGCGGTGAAACCGCGGTGCAGGCGGGGGGTGTCATCCACAGCGATTTCGCGCGCGGGTTCATCCGCGCCGAAACGGTGTCCACCGGTGACTTTCTCGATCTTGGCGGAGAGCAACAGGCGCGCGACGCCGGCCGCATGCGCTCGGAGGGCGCGACCTACCGGGTCCGGGACGGAGACATCCTGCGAATCCGTTTCAATGTCTGACCGCCCGAGCGGCGCCGTGCGGCCGTAACCGGATGTTCTCCGGGGGACCGAATGCGCTACCATCCGGCGGACTGTCACCTGGAGGCCATTCATGGAACGCATTCCGATCACCGGCTACGCCGACCGTTTCTCGCTCGCGCCGGGCGAGACCATCGCCTTCAAGGTCTCGAGCATGTCGGAGCAGCCCTATACCGCCAGGCTGGTCAGGGTGATCAGCGGAGATCCGAGCCCCATGGGACCCGGACTGATCGAGGAAGACATCGACGCCTCCTTTGCCGGTACCTATCCCTCCCGGTTTCAGGCCATCAACAACGGATCCTGCATGCGGGCCTCACCGGGCAACGCCCTCGATGTCCACGACAGCTGGACCGTCGCCGCCACCATATGGCCGACCACGCCACACACCGGGATCCAGGCGGTGGCAGGACAGCTCGACCGGGACGGGTGTCGCGGCCTGTTGCTCGCGGTGGGACCGCGCGGGGCCGAGGCGCATGCCGGCGACGGCACGAAACTGACATGTGTGGCCACGGGCGTGCCGCTTGCGGCCCGGCGATGGTATCGGGTGTGGGCGAGCTTCGATGCGGTGCAGGGCGTGATCCGGGTCGGCCAGGACCCCGTGGTGCCGAGGGTCGACATCACCGACGCCGGCGAGGCCGGAACCCCCGCCAGGGCCTGCCATGCCGGCCGGATTCCGTTCCTGGTTGCAGCAACCGGGGACGAAAGCACCGAGTGGCATTTCAACGGCAAGATCGAACGCCCGTTCGTTGCTGCGGGCGCACTGGCACGCGGCGAGGTCGAGGCCATCGCCAACGGCCATGCTCCGGCTGGCATCATCGCGACGTGGGACTTCTCCCGGGACATGTCCGGCCCGCGGGTCCCCGACCTCGGGCCGCACGGGCTTGACGGTACCCTGGTCAACCTGCCGACGCGTGCGATGACCGGCTCGGCCTGGGATGGCAGCGCTCATGACTGGACCCGCCGGCCGGCCCATTACGCCGCGGTGCATTTCCACGAAGACGACCTGCACGACTGTGGCTGGGAGACCGACTTCACCTTCACGGTCCCCGGGGATGCGAGGAGCGGTGTCTACGCGGCGCGCCTGCGCACGGCAGACGGTGCCGACGACATGATCCCGTTCTTCGTCACTGCCCCCCGCGGCCGGCCGCGGAACCGGATCTGCGTGCTGGTACCCACCTACACCTACACGGTCTACGCCAACTTCGCCCGCTACAACACCAACGAGGAAATGCGGGCCCGGATCCGCGAATGGGGTGCGAGCCCCTGGGTTCCCGACGACCACCCGCAATTCGGCCATTCGACCTACAATCACCATACCGACGGCAGCGGCATCGCCTATTCGTCACGGCTGCGCCCAATCCTGTCGATGCGTTCCGGCGTGATCGCGTACTGCGACATGCCGGGCTCGGGGTGTCGCCACTTCCCGGCCGATTCCCACCTCTGGTACTGGCTGGAGACCAAGGGCTACGACTTCGACGTCATCACGGATGACGAACTGAACGACTGGGGCGTGGACGCGCTGTCAGGCTACCAGGTGGTGATGACCTGCTCGCACCCCGAGTACCACACGCCGCAGTCGCTCGACGCCCTGCAGGACTACGTGGACGAGGGCGGCCGCCTGCTCTATCTCGGCGGCAACGGGTTCTACTGGAAGGTGGCGGTTTCCGGAGACTGGCCGGGTGCCGTCGAGATCCGCAGGGGCGAGGGCGGTATCCGTGCCTGGGCCGCGGAACCCGGTGAATACTACAATGCCTTCGACGGCACCTACGGCGGGCTGTGGCGACGCAACGGGCGTCCGCCGCAACGACTCGCCGGTGTCGGGTTCAGTTCGCAGGGAGACCATGAGGGCAGCTACTACCGAAGGACGCCCGAGTCCCGCGATCCGGCCAACGCGTGGATTTTCGAGGGCATCCAGGGCGACCTGATCGGTGACTTCGGACTCGCGGGCGGCGGTGCTGCCGGTTTCGAACTGGACCGGGCGGACACCGGCCTCGGCACCCCGCTGAACGCCGTCGTGGTGGCCCGGTCCGAAGGCCACGGTGACGGGTTCGTGCTGGTGCCGGAGGAAATCCTGACCCATCACACCACCTGGCCGGGCGAGCCGGAGCGGGACCTCATCAGGGCTGACATCGTCTGGTTCGAGACCCCGGGCGGTGGGGCGGTGTTCTCGGTCGGGTCGATCACCTTCTGCGGCAGCCTGCCGATAAACGGTTGTGACAATCAGGTCTCGACCATGCTCGACAATGTGATCCGGAGATTCTCGGGCAACGTGCAGACCGGCGACGATCAGGCAGCGGCGAGCGCGTAGACACCTTCGATCCCGTCCGGCAGCGGGAAGCCGGTCCAGGTCGCACCGCCGTCCTCGGTCCCGAGTACCTGGCCGCGGCGTGCCGCACAATAGACCCGCTCGCTGCGGGAACGGCTCTCGGCGATGCTCATCAGCGTGCTGGTGATCTCGACGGTGTGATCGAAGCGGCGCCAGCTCTCGCCGCCATCCTCGCTGCGCCAGAGCGAGCCGGCGTCGCTGTTGGCCGCGCCGGAGAGTGCGGCGTACAGCCTGCCGGGTACATGCGTGGAGACCGCGACGTCACGTGCGTAGGTCAGCGGCGAGTAGCGGCCGATCCCCAACTCCTGCCAGGTCGCGCCGTTGTCGCCGCTGCTGAACAGTCCCATCCGGTTTGCGAGCCACACGGTCTTCGATGCGCCGATCACCACCGCGTGCGAGTCCATCATGCCCTCGGTCTCGGTATCGCTGATGATGCGGCTCTTCAGGTGCTGCTGCTGCGACAGCGCGAGCAGCGAACGGTTTCCGCTCTTCCAGGTTGCGCCGCCATCCGTGCTGTGCACCGTGCCGCCGACCTCGAAAGCGACCTGCAGGTGGTCGGAGTTGTCCGGGTCGACCGCGATCCGGACCACCCGCATCGGAAAGCTCATGTGGACGACCCCGGGCGGCAGGTCGATTGCGAGCTGCTGCCAGGACCGTCCGGCATCGCGGCTGCGGAACACGGTGTTGGCCTGGGTGCCGACGTACAGGGTGTCGGTATCCGATGGATCGGGGCAGATCGACCAGACGACACGGTGTTCGGCTGCCGTTCCGTCGGGCAGTGGTCGCGCCTCCCATGTCTCGCCGCCATCGCCCGACCGGTAGGGGCCATGCTGGGTTCCGGCCCAGACGGTTTCGTGGTCCCCGGGGTCGATGGCCAGGGCCCGCACCTCGACACCGTCGGGCAGGCCGGAGCGCAGCGATGTCCAGCTGCCGGTTGGGGCGTCAAGCCCGAAGAGGCCGTTGGCACGTGAATCGTCGGCTGCGGCGCGCCACTGTCCGGCGCCGGCAAACACGGTATAGCCCATGGTCATTCCCCCGGTCAGGCGCGTGTACCGGCATTCAGCTCGGCACGCCGCACGATGGCCCAGCGATACTGTTCCGGCCAATCCCCCAGGTCGTCGCCGCGTCCCAGGGCTTCCGCCGCGTGCAGGGCCCAGAAGGGATTGTACATGAGCTCCCGGCCAATCGCGACCAGGTCGGCCCTGGCGCCGACGATGATCTCCTCGGCCTGGTGCGCGTCGACGATCCGTCCCACCGCCATGGTCATGATGTCGGCCTCGCGGCGGAGCCGTTCCGCGTAGGGCACCTGGAAGCCGAGCGGCCGTTCGCCGCCCGACCGGGCCGGAGTTCCGTCGTCCCTGGCCCGAAAGGCCGGAGCACCGGTGATCCCGCCTGCGGAGCAGTCGACCATGTCGACACCGCGTTGCTTCAGTTCACGCGCAAGCACCACGCTGTCCTCGATCGTCCAGCCGTTGTTGTCGACGGCCGACAGACGGAAGAACAGCGGCAGTTCGTCCGGCCAGGCCTGGCGCACGGCCTCCGTGACCTCGAGCGCGAACCGCATGCGCCCGGCCAGGTCGCCACCGTAGCGGTCGTTGCGCCGGTTGCTGAGCGGGGAGAGGAAACTGTGGATCAGGTACCCGTGGGCGCCGTGAATTTCGAGTACCCTGAACCCGGCCTGACAGGCCCGGATGGCAGTTGCGGCGAACGCGTCGACGATGTCGGCGATCTCGCCGGTACCGAGCGGGTGCGGAGTCTGCCAGCCCTCCGCCAGCGGAATTTCCGACGGACCGACGATCTGCCAGGGATCGTCACCCCAGCTGGTGTCGTCCATGGCCAGCGGTCGTCCTCCGGCCCAGGGCGGGCTTGCGGATGCCTTGCGTCCGGCATGGGCGATCTGAAGTCCGGGAACCGCGCCCATCGAACTGATGAAGCCGGTCACGGGTTTCAGCGCCTCGGCCTGCGCGTCGGTCCAGATCCCGAGGCACCGCGGTGTGATCCGGCCCCGCGGCTCGACGGCGGTGGCCTCGGCGAATACCAGCCCGACACCACCGCGGGCAAAGGCGCTCAGATGGGCGAACTGCCAGTCGGTCGCGGTGCCCCGGTCGGCCGAGTACATGCACAGCGGCGAGAGTACGACCCGGTTCGGCAGGGTGACACCTCGCAGCGTCAGCGGCGAGAACAGGCTTGAGGTCATGACGGCACGGTCCCCGGGTTGCAGGTGGCAGGGTGGTGCTCTCAGTCGAGCGTGAGCACGATCTTGCCGAGATGGCGATTCTCGCGCATGTGATCGAGGGCATCGGTCACGGCTTCCAGCGGGTAGGTGCTGTCGATCGGCAGGGCCAGGGTCCCCGCCGCGATCGCCTCTCCAAGGTCCTCGTGCACGGCACGGGTGATGGCGCGGATCTCCTCGATCGAGCGGGTGCGGAAGGTCACCCCGATGTAGTGGATGCGGCGCAGCGCATGCAGGTCGCAGTCGAAGGTGGAGGTCGCTCCGCCGAGACGGCCGACATTGACGATGCGTCCAAGGATGGCAGCCGCACGCATGTTGTCGTTGGCAACGAAGCCCGAGATCTGGTCGACGATCAGGTTCACCCCGGCTCCGTCCGTGGCCTCCAGCACCCGTGCCACCCAGTCGGGGTCGCGGGGATCGAGGGCGAGGTCGGCGCCGAACCTCGACAGCGCTTGCCGGCGTTCCGGGTTGGTCGAGGTGCCGATCACCAGCGACGCCCCCTTCAGCCGGGCGATCTGCAGGCCCATCAGCCCGACACCGGAACTCGCGCCCTGGATGAGCACGGTCTCGCCGGCAGCGAGGCGGCCGTTGGTGACGATGGCATTGTGCATGGTCTGGGTCGCAACCGGCAGCGTTGCCGCCTGCGCGTAGCTCACGGACTCGCCCGGGACGAGAGCGGTCCGCCCCCGGTCGGCAAGAGCGTAGTCGGCCCAGCCTGCGGCCCCCGAGCACATCACCCGGTCGCCCTCGCGGAAGTCCTGTACGCCCGGACCCACCCCGGCCACATCGCCGGCGAACTCCATGCCGACAATGGTTCCGGACCCGCCGACGCTTCCGTGCGCCGCCCCGGCGGCGACCGTGAGATCGGCGCGGTTCAGCCCGCAGGCTCTCACACGTACCAGCACCTGGTCGGGTCCCGGATCCGGGCGGGGTACGTCCTGCACCCGGACTCCCTGTTCGGTGACGACAGCTGCACGCATCATCAACTCCCGTGTTGGATGGCCAGCCCGGTCCTGTGGGCCGGGCGGCGCATTATCGACAGGAGCCGCAGCGAACGCCAGTGCTGCCCGGCATTGTTCATGGATCAATGTTCCGGCATGTAGTCCCGGACCGGCATCCTGCGACAGGAGGGCCGACCGGAGCGCGAGACGGAGCCAGCTGGTGACCACCTACGATTCCACCGGCCTGCCGCGGACCACCACGTTCCAGAACGCCGTGATTCTGGTCACCCTGACACTGGTGACCATGCTCTACGCCATGACGGTGACCATCGCCAACGTGGCACTGCCACAGATCAAGGGAGCGCTGTCGGCCACCACCGACGAGATCGCGCTGATCGTGACCTTCAACATCGTTGCCACCGCGGTGGCAACCCCGATGACGGGATGGCTGACGGCGCGATACGGCCGGCGCAACGTCATGATCTTCGGAGTGGCGGGGTTCACGATCGCGTCGTTCCTGTGCGGAACCGCAACGTCGCTCGAACAGCTGGTGGTCTACCGGTTCATGCAGGGCGCCTTCGGCGCACCGCTGGTACCCCTCAGCCAGGCGATCGTGGTCGACTCCTACCCGAAGGAGAAGATCGGCCAGGCCAACGCCATCTTCGGCATGGGCGTGGTCATGGGGCCGATCCTCGCCCCGACCATCGGCGGTTACCTGAGCGAGACCTACAGCTGGCGCTGGGTCTTCTTCATGATGGTGCCGTGCGGCATGGTGTCGCTGCTTGGCGTGGCGCTGTTCATCAAGCGGCGCCGGTCTCGACCCGGAGCCTATCTCGACTGGACCGGTTTCATTGCGCTGTCGCTTGCGATCGCCGCCTTCCAGTTCATGCTGGACCGCGGCGAGAGGCTCGACTGGTTCGACAACTGGCAGATCACCGCCTGCGCCTGGGTGGCGGTCCTCGGACTGTGGGTGTTCGTCTCGCACTCGCTGACGGCCGAGCGACCGTTCCTCAACCCGAGACTGCTGATGAAGCGCAACTACGCGCTCGGGCTCATGATCGCCTTCGTTTTCGGGCTGCTCAACTTCACGCCGATCACCCTGTTGCCGGCCCTGTTGCAGACACTTCGCGGCTATCCGGATTCGATCATCGGCCTCATTCTCGGCATTCGCGGAACCGGCACGCTGCTTGGCTTCTTCTTCATGTTCCTGGGCGGCTCGCGCATCGATCCCCGCTACACCATGTTCGCCGGTTTCATGCTGCAGGGGATTTCCGGATGGTATATGGCGCAGTTCAGCGTCAACCTCACGACCTTCGACGTGCTGTGGACCTCGTGGCTGCAGGGACTGGGTGTGGGGATGATCTGGGTACCGCTGACCATCGTGACCTTCAGCCAGCTGAACGAGGAGGAGACCGCGGAGGGATCGTCGGTCTTCCATCTGGTCCGGAACTTCGGAAGCAGCGTGTTCATTTCGATCACCATTGCCATCATGATCCGCACCGGCCAGATGAACTACGCGTCGCTTTCGGAATCGGCGACCCCGCTCAACAGCGCACTGCCATTCCAGGACTCGCTGTTCGCGTTCTGGTCGATCGACGGTGTCGGCACGCTTGCGGCACTCAGCGGCGAAATCGGTCGCCAGGCGACGATGATCGGCTACCTGAACGCGTTCTATGCCTTCACCATGACGGCGTTCGCAATCTGCCCGTTCCTGTTCATGGTCCGCCTGCGGCGTTGATGCCCGCGCCGGTGGACCTGCCGCTTGCGGGCGCTCGACGATCCGGCCACAGTGCTCTCCCGCATCAGTATCATGGAGGAGGCGATGACCGGAGTGATCGGCTGGATCGGTCTTGGCAACATGGGAAGCCGGATGGCCGCGAACCTGGCCGGGAGCGGCATCGAGCTTGTGGTTGCCGACCGGCATTCGACCGCGCGGGCACCGGAAGGCAGCCGCATCGCAGCCGACAACGGTGCGGTGGCGCAGGCCGCCGAGGTGGTGTTCCTGTGCGTGCCGGCGGGCCCGGACACGCTCGAGGTGGCAGGCGATCTGCTGGGTGCGCCGGACCGCCGCGTCCGGACCGTGGTCGATACCTCGACCATCGGCATCCGGCATGCGCGCGAGGCCGCGCAGCTGCTGGCCGGCCATGGCATCGCCTATGTTGACGCTCCTGTATCCGGCGGCATTGCCGGCGCACAGGCCGCGACGCTCGCGGTCATGGCAAGCTGTCCGGCCGTGACCCTGGACGAGGTCAGGCCGCTGCTGGAGATGATCGGATCGAACGTGTTTCACGTTGGACCTGAGCCGGGCCAGGGACAGACGATCAAGTTGCTCAACAACTTTCTCTCGGCCACCGCGATGGCCGCGACCAGCGAGGCCATGACCTTCGCGACGGCGAACGGTCTCGACCTCCAGGCAACGCTTGACGTCGTCAATGTCTCGAGCGGCCGGAACACCGCCACCATGGACAAGTTTCCGAACCGGATCGTGCCCGGCGCCTACGACGGTGGCTTTGCCTCGGCAATGATGGCGAAGGACGTACGGCTCTACCTCGAGAACGTCCGCGGATCGGGCACGGCGGACCGCATCGGCGCAGTGGTGTCAGACATCTACGCCCGGCTTGACCGGGACGAGCCCGGTTCCGATTCAACGCGGATCTACGCCCATACCCTGGCAGGCAGGACCAGCCCGGACGACGAGTAGGCGGGGGAACCCGCACCTCTGCGGACATCTTTCCGCGCGCTGCGTGAACGCCAGGAGGGACCATCCGCCTGTCCGTTGCGGTCACCACAATGACATCGAGCGATGTCCCGTCGCCGGCGAACGGGGTTTCCTGCACTGCAACGCGCCGCATTCACCGGAACACCGCAGCCTTCCGGTGAGCCGAGGGGCGGCGTCATCCGCGCGCTCGCAAGCGCCGAGGTTGCGCGTCCGACCTGTACAGGATCCGCCGGACGTGACGGTGGTTTGCCCGACGTCACCGTCAGCACAGCGCCGAATCAGCATGCGCCGGGCAGGGGTGATGAACCTGGTGCAGATGTCGCGTCCCGAGATGCTTCGCTTGTCCATGCGGGTCACCGGTCTGCAAATCGGTGACCGATCATTCCTGCGTCTCCCTTGTACGGACCGTCTCCGGCGCGTCCAGCGACTTCAGACGCTCGTACTCCTCGACAGAGAACGCCACGACAATGCGTCGACCATCGAGTATCGGGTCGGCACGGACCCGCTATGGTGAGGCATGACCGCCAACGTCATCGATCCGGCCTGCGAAGAGAAGCGGCAGGCACCCGGGAGAAAAGAGGGATTGCTCCACGTCATGGAGTTCAGTTCCGCTTGTACCAGTTTCCCGTGTATGCGCTTCTCGCAACACCGGGCTCGATTGGTGACCCACGTCGTTGAGCGATCTTGCCAGGGACATGAGTTGCTCGCGGAAACCAGGCCAACTCCCGAACACACGGGATGGTCCTTTCCGGTCCTCACAAGAGCCAGCATTCTACCGATGGACCATGTCCGCTCAGGGCGACACCTCGCCCCTGTGCAGCACGATGACGGGCATCTGGCCCACTACGGCACGCTGGCGATCCTCGACGAAGTGAACCGCTTTCAGCGACGCACGCAGTTTCACGACGTTAATCAGTTGCTCCGTCTGGCGTCGTTCAAAACCCGTGACGGGCCGTCAGTGTTCGAAACTGGACATGAGGTTCGATGTCAGGTGTCACGCACTGGTCCGCGAACTCGTCCATTGCCAAGTCCAACAGTTCCACCACGCGTCGGATCAGGACCAGGCCCCCACTGATCACTATGGTCTCCGGTGCACCAGCGCGAGACAGTCGCTTGCTGTGTCCGCCACGTCCATGGTCCAGCGGTGTCATGAAGGATCGCGCTTGGATTCGAGTCCCGAAATGATGCGTGTGGTACAGGTACGCGACCCAGTGCGAATTCGTGCGGACAGTTCCTCGCGCGGGGACTGTGCCCGTGTGCCAGCCAGCCGGACTATCGGGAGGGCGCGATGACCAGAAGATTGACCGCGATCGTCGAACGCGAGGGCGATGGCTATGTGGCACTCTGCCCGGAGGTCGATGTAGCAAGTCAGGGTGCGAGTGTAGTCGAGGCGCGCAACAACCTGGCAGAGGCGGTCGCGCTGTTCGTCGAAGTCGCACCGGCTGAAGAAGTCGCCCGCCGCCTGCGCGGTGAGGTCTATGTGACCCAGATCGAGGTCGCAGTGGGCTAAGCTGCGGGTTCTGGCGGATTCTTTCTGCCCACGACTTCGCGGAAGTCCGAAGACGCGGCAGTCACATCACGATGCAGAGGACCCACGCCGAGGGTACAGTGACGGTTCCGGCATCGGATCACCGGGAACTGCGCACCGGGACTCTGATGGCGATCATCCGCCAGTCCGGCGTGCCGCTCTCGGCTTTCGAAGATTCGTCGTAACCCGGCCTGCTCGGCACGAAGCTCGCCGACTTCGTGATAGAGCGGGACGAACCCTGGGAGGACCCATGCCCGAAAGCGGCAACGGTTCCGCTGTCGCCGAACGCGACGGGGACGGTCGCCATGTTTTCTCGGTCCCCGACATCGGCGGCGCGGAGAGCGAGGCCCGGCGGATGCTGAACCCCGATCACGCGACCAAGGCGGCGACGATCGACCGCGATCACCCGATACGACTTGTCTTCCAGCGTCCTGCGCAGGGTTCCCCGGCCGGTGGCGAGGATCTCCCGGTTCAGCCCGGCCCTTGCCTTCACCTTGCGCCCCGGCTCTTCGGCCATTCGCTTCGCGCTCAGCGTCATGCGAAATATCTCCAGGTCCTCGATGACGATGGTGCCGGGCGCGTTCGCAAGCCCGCGGCTGGTCCGGTGATGCCAGTTGCGGCGCACCGTCGCGATCCGCCGCCCGGTCCTGCGCAGGCGGGCGCGGGTGCGCTCGCGCCCGCCTCGATCCGCGCTGCGGGCGCCGCCGTCATCCTGCCGGCAACGTAGCGCATGCTCGATAATGGCGGCGTGACGGAGCGGGTGCGCCTCATCAGGCCCGCGGCCGGCGAAACCATGGCGCGGGCCGAACTCGACGCTTCCAACTGGCGCCGCGCCGACGAGGCGCGGTGGCGGCGTGTCCGGGATGCCGAGATCGCCGGCCTGCCGTCGCACCGGGACTCGTGCTTCTGGCTCGCCCCGGACCTGCTGTTGCCGGTCGGGGACCGCCTGTCGGCCGACAACATGCGGGTCAGGCGCCTGACCTCGGATGACGGCCAGAAACTCATCGGTCGCGTGCTCGACGCAGAACAGGTTCGCGCCGTGCGTGCGAGCTTCGGCCTTGACGGCGGCTCCGCCATGACCGGCGCGGAGGCCTTTGCAGGCGTGATGGAGCGCAGCGACGCGCTTGCGCTCGCCAATGGCTGGCGGCTTGCACGCCGGAGGATCATGGGCGCCGACCGCATCGAGATCGAGGCGCCGGCCGATACCGATCTGCCGGCGCTGCGCCGCATGGGCTGCACGGTGGAGATCGTCTCGTTCCGCGCCCGGATATTCGCGCCAAAGGCCGACGCGTTCGAACGCCTCCTTGAACGCTGGTCGCTCGCCGGCTGATCGCCGCGCATGATACCGTTGGCCGGCCCGGCGCTCGCCGTTATTCCCTCGCCGGCGCGCCGCATGCCCGTACTGCCGGCCCGCCAACCGCCGACCCCGTATCCACGGACAAGGAGACCGATCCCATGACCACACAGACCCTCACGGACGAACCCGGTTTCTGCTTCGTGCCGGCCTGCGATGTCGAGACCGACGTCCAGCAGAGTCGCATCGACGTCGCAGGCCTTGTTGGTCATGCCCCGACGGCGCTGATCTCGCTCACCCTCGAAGATGCTCTCGTCATTCGCGACAAGCTGAACCGGAGGTCCGGATACGGCCGGGAAGCATGGACCGCCATGGCCGACGCCTCGATGCGCGCCGAAGACGACGATCCGGAGAGCGGGCCCTGGCACTGAGCTGGCAGCCGGAAGCAATGCCGTCGCTGTTCGACCGTGGCTTCCGGCCGTTCTTCCTCCTCGCCGGGCTCTGGGCGCCCACCGTGCTGCTGCTGTGGCTGGCGATGCTGGCCGGCATCCTCGAACTGCCGACGGCCATGGACCCCGTCTCCTGGCATGTCCATGAAATGCTGTTCGGCTTCGTCGCCGCCGCGATCGCCGGGTTCCTCCTGACCGCGGTCCCCGGCTGGACCGGCCGCCCGCCGCTTCGGGGGCTTGCCCTGGCCGTGCTCGCCGCGCTCTGGCTCGCCGGGCGTCTCGCCGTCGCGCTCTCGGCATGGATCGGCGCAGGCGCTGCCGCGGCGGTCGATATCGCTTTTCTTGCCACTCTCGCCGCCTTTTGCGCCCGCGAGGTCGCGGTGGGCCGGAACTGGCGCAACCTGCCCGTGATCGCCCTGCTCGCGCTTCTGATCACAGCCAACGCGCTCCTCCATCTCGGCGACACCGAAACCGCCGGGAGGGCCGCCATCGCGACAGTGGTCACACTCGTCGCCCTCATCGGCGGGCGCGTCGTGCCGGAGTTCACGCGCAACTGGCTGGCGCGGCGCGGAGCGATGAAGCTTCCGGCGCAACGCGGCCGTTTCGACATTGCGGCGATGGTGGTGACCGTTGCCGCGGCGATCGCCTGGACCGCGATCGGCGACCATCCCCTCGTCGGCGCGATGCTGCTTCTGGCCGCGGCGGCGCTTGTCGCCCGCCTGGCGCGCTGGCGCGGCCTGTCGACGGCGGCCGAGCCCCTGCTCTGGGTGCTGCATCTGGGCTATCTCTGGCTGCCGGTGGGCCTCACGCTCCTGGCCGTCTCCATGCTCGTGCCGGCTGTGCCGGAAAGTGTTGCGCTCCATGCCCTGACCGCCGGCGCGATGGCCACCATGATCCTCGCCATGATGACGCGCGCGACGCTCGGCCATACCGGGCGACCGTTGACCGCAACGCGCGCGACGGCGGCGATCTACCTGCTGGTGACCTTGGCAGCCGCGGCCCGGCTGGCGAGCGGGCTGGCGGACGATGCCGGCTCCCTGCTGCTGCACGCGTCGGCCGCCGCCTGGGTTGCCGCGTTCGCACTCTTCGTCCTGGCCTATGGCCCGATGCTGCTGCGCCAGAGGCTTGAGGCGCCGGCATAGCCCCGGATCGGACCTGCTGACTCCCCGGCCGTTCCTGCTGCGCAGCATGCCCGAGACCGGCGGTCCGCACGGCGCTGCGCGAAACCGGAGCCGCCGAGTGTCACTTGCGCAATATGGTGCGTTTGCGGCATTTGTGTTCCGTCAATCCTCCGGACGAAGGTGCCGATCACATCGCCGGTGGGCAGGGCGACGACACCCTGTTGGGGAATGGCCTCTACTGGACCCACTGGGACAACGCGGCGCACGACTGCTGGTCGCGCAGCTCCGACGGCCTCGACGACGGCGACACCATCTACGGCGGCCAGAACGCCGGCGCCTGGCTTACCGGCAAGACCCGGTTCGGCACCGTCCACCTGCGCAAAGGCCATGACACGCTCCAGGGCGGGCCGGGGGGTCAACCACTTGATCACCGGCAAGGACACACCGGCGCCGGCCATGCCGACCACGTGCATGTCTCGAGCACCGCCGCGGGCGACGTCGTCTACGGGCTCGGGCACCACGATGTGCTGTGGTTCGACGGCGCGATCGCCACTCAGGACCAGGTGGCGGCGCTGGGGGATCACCTTCGTGCCGATTGTCGGCGCCTGATCGGTTCGGCCCTGTTGCCAGCCGCGTTCAGTCGCCGGGCGCTGGCTCGGCCGCGTCTTCCGGCTGCCGCAGGTTCCGGCCGAGGATGTAGTCGCGCATCAAGGTGAGCTGGCCTCTGATTTCCGCCTGGCCGGCTTCCACCGCGCGCAGGCGTTCGTCCGGACCGTCAAGCCGCTGGTCGATGCCGTCAAAGCGCTGGTCGATGCCGTCAAAGCGCTGGTCGATGCCGTCAAAGCGCTTGTCGATCCGGCCCTCCAGAGATCGGATATCCGCCCGCAGCCACAGGAACAGCGCGATGATGATCGCGGGGGTGAGCCAGGGCGAGACGTTGCCGAAGTTCTCCATGCGGAAAGGCTAGCACATCGCGGAGATCTCCGCGTGATTCGGGGGTGCGATGCGCCGACACGACGTGCCTGCGCCATGACACAGCTGTGACGAAACAGTTGGGCGAGGATCAGCTGATCTGCGCCGCCGCCAAACCCAGGACTCCCCGCGGGCGAGTCGCTTGTGCGTAGCCGCCTGCGTCCGATCGGTGTTCATCCTGTCGCGTCCAGCCCGCTGCCAGCGTTCAGGGTCGGCAGTCGGGCGATCGCCCGGCCGTTCTTCCGCTCCGCGAGCCGCAACTCGTAGAGCTTCTGGAGGTTGAGCCAGAACTCCCGGAGGTGCCGAAGAAGCGCCCCAGGCGCAACGCCGTATCGCCGGTGATCGAGCGTCGCCCGTTGAGTATCTCGGTAATGCGGTTCACCGGCACCTCAGGACTTTCCCACGCTGTTGCTGATCTTGACCGGCGACCGATGAACGGGTCACGGATGGTCGTTGCCTGGCAGAGTTTGGCGGCTGCGGAGCCCCCACGCGCCACCGCAGGCCCCGTTTCGGGTCGCCGGGTGGTTCGTTGTCAGGATTCGGGGTGTTTCGGGCGGCGCGCTGGAACTGCGGGGATGCGGCAGCCTGTCAGGGCCGGGTCAGGGCCGCGACGGCTTCGCTGCGGTTGAGCTGGAGCCGGCGACGGGTTTCGGCGAGGCTTTCCGCCTCTCGCCGGTTGGCGAAGATGACCGCGAGCGCGATGGTGTTGAGGCTGGCCCGGTTTGCCGGGCCGTGTCCCGTGCGGGTCAGACAGGCGTCCTCGCCGAAGACGCAGTCTCTCTGGCGATGGTTCAGGTTTTCCACTGCCCAATGTCCGCGGTTCAGCCGAAGCAGGTCGGCCGGCGACGCGGCCCTGGCATCGAGAGAGGTGATGAGATACGCGGTCTCGACATGGTCCTTCCCGTCCTGTGCGCCGGCATGCTTCTTCAGCGGCTCCCGGTAGCGGGTGACGCGGGCGACCTGACTGACGCCAGGGTAGTTGATGGTGCCCTTGAGCGGGGTCATGACACGGATGGACCGCTGCTCCAGGCGCCCGTGGGCCTTTTCGACATCCTCCTCGAAGTGGCCGGCGGCGTCCCTCTCCCAGTCGATGCGATCGAGGATGCCGAAGGTTTCCGGAGCGTTGCTCTTGACGGTGAAGACGTAGTCCGCGCGTTCCGTGATCAGTTTCGCGGTCTTGCGCGTCGTGTGCAGCGCGTCGAGGGTGATCACCTTTGCGCAGATGTCGCTCCGCTCCAGGAGGTCGTGCATGGCCGCCAGTTCGCCTCCCTTGTCACCGAAGTTCAGGAGCGCAAACGGTGCGCCGGAGGCATGGTCGACAAGCGCCACGGTCTCGTGATGGTCCTCGCCGTTGCGGTTGGCGCCGCGGATGCGCTTGCCGTCGGCGGCGAGCGCCCGGGCAAGGGGGAGCCGGGGCCGTGACCAGCGCGCGACCACATCCTCCAGCGCCTCGGGATCGACCGACTGGACGACCCGGTGGATGGTGGACTTGGAGACCGGTTCGCGACGCCCCGTCTTCGGGTTCGTCCATGCGCCGACGGCCTCCAGCTCCGCCTGGGACAGCGACCGCGCGAACTGCGCGGCGGCGAGGCAGCCCTTCATGTTGGCGAGTTCGGCAAGCACATGCATCGCGAGCACGCAGGCCACCGTGTGCTTCCTTCCCTGCGCCCGGCGGAAGTCCGGAACCGCCGCCAGCTCAGCATGCAGGGAGCGCATCGCCCCAGGAGCACGGGGCGCCAGTTCAGGACTGGCGGGCGGCACCACGTCACGCGGCAGCGCCAGCGGGTTGGAAAGCAGCTCACGGGCGTCGGGCCTCAGCGGCGTGACGAAGATCACCTTCGGCTTGCCATGGGGGTCGGTGTAGCGCCCGTTGGCACGGGCGAATCCCCTGGTCTCGCCCAGCCCCGTCCAGCCCGCCGCCCTGTACATGGTGCCCAAGAAGAACTCCGGATCGCAGAACGTCTCGGCCAGAAGCACCTTGTGGCCGTGCACCTTCAGCCAGTCGTCGGCGAGCCGCCGCGTCATCCCCGCAAGGAAGCGGGAGGCGAGGTTCGGGAACACGCCGGGCTGCGAGAGCACCAGGAACCGCGTGTTGTTCGCGATCATCTCAAGGCGCCGGAACTGCTGTTCCGGCTTCCAGCCGGTCCAGCGGTCGCGCGGCTTGCACTTGAAGGCGCCGTTCTGCCACGCGGCAAGGCCCAGCCACCGCTCCCCGAAGGTCGCGACATAGCGCAGGCCGCGACCCGCAAGACGGCGAAAGCCCAGATAGTGGTGCTCGTCCATCAGCGCGTCCCAGAGCGGACGCTCCTCCGGCCGCGCCAGGCGGACCTCCACCTCGGACAGCACAAACCCTTCGGGAGGGGCTCGGTGAACCGGGCACGCCTCCATGCGAGTGCGTATCGACATGCCGCAAACGTCGCACAGGGTACGCAGGAACGCCAGAGAAAAACGCTGACAACCCCGTGACACGAAACGCGCGCGTGCAACGCCGCGATGATCGACGTCAACAAAAATCAGACGGATTCAGCGTGGGATGTCCCTGCCGACAGAACACTTTGTTGTTGACATTCCCGCAGCCTGCGACCGTCACTCGACACAACCGAAAGGAGAACCCTGGATCAGACACCTGCACAGTGGCAAGGACGCTGCGCGCTGCGCGCGTGGACCCCGTGTGAAATCGACCCCGTCTGGGACGGTTCGCCCGTCAAGTCACGCAGGATTCACGGTCAAGTGGGCTGGATTCTGCACTTCTCATCCTCCGACCAGAACCGGCGTACACGACGCGCCACCGCAAAGCCTCCTCCGATGGTGTCCACCAGCCGATGGTGGACACCATCGACCTCCAAACCATCCCATCCGAAACTGAGGCTTCAAACACACCCGCCGCAAGGCCGGTCAGGCCAGACGCTTACCAGACCTCTCCAGGCCGGCTGCGTAAAGGTTCGGCCAAGCCGGTAGCCGATGCACCATCAGAACTCCTCCGGCATGGTGTGGTGGTTCCGCAGTGGTGGGTCGGCCAGCAGCGCGCGCAATCGTGCCATCTCGTGGGCGGTGGAGTGGCGTCCGCAATAGCGGGACTCGATCAAGCCGCTCAGCCGACGGGTCTTCACTAGAAGGCTGCCCTGCCTTGCATCGCCTTGATGCTACAAGACCTCACACTAAGGGCTCTGAAGTCTGCGGATACATATCAGTCGCCCAAGTTCTGTCCGAAATGTGCATACAGATTTCGGACGCCACACTTGCGGGCTGTCCGAAATATCACTACATATTCCGGACATGACCGGCACTGCATCAGATTTGAAAACCGCGATCCTGAAGCGCATCGAAAAGGGTGCGACAAGAGGGGTCTGGACGCCGCGAGACTTCCTCGATCTTGGCGCGCGCGACGCCGTGGACAAGACACTGCAGCGGCTGACACGCGCTGGAAGTTTGCGGCGGGTGGATCGGGGGCTTTACGACAAGCCGTCATTCAACAGTCTGACACAGAAAAGCAATCCTCCCGACCCAAGACAGGTTATCGAGGCCATCGCTCGGCGGGACCAGATCCGCGTACTCGTCGATGGCATGACTGCCGCCAATGATCTCGGACTTACGAATGCGGTTCCTGCAAATATCGTCGTGCACACGGATGCGCGGCTCAAATCGGTCTCGCTTGGCCAACTCGGAATCACGTTCAAACCGACCGCGGCGAGCAAGCTGTACTGGGCCGGCCGGCCGGCCATGCGCATCGTCCAGGCATTGCATTGGCTACGTGACACCATGGGCCAGGTTGATGACGACGCAATTCTTAAGCGTCGTGTGAACGCAATTCTTCAGAACCCAGAAGATGGACAGGCGCTCCGGGCGGACCTGATGTCGGGCTTGTCGACGCTGCCGAGCTGGATGCAGTGCCTGTTGCGGCCGATGTTGAAAGAACAGGCTGGCCCATGATGAACCCCGCATTCGATCAGGTCATCACAGCAGACGATGAGACAAGGTTGGGTCTTTATACGACGACGGCCCAGCGCCTCGGCACGACGCCCCAGAATGTCGAAAAAGACTTCTGGGTCTGTTGGACCCTTGATGCGCTCTTCAATGGATTGGCAGACCGGCCACGCTTGCTGTTCAAGGGCGGCACATCGCTCTCCAAAGGGTTTGGCCTGATCAAGCGCTTCTCGGAAGATATCGATGTCACTGTCTTCCGTGACGACCTGGGAGAAGCAGCCTCTATCACGAAACTGGAAGCTCTCAGCGGTAAGAAACGCGGCAAAGCTCTCGATGCGATCAAAACGGCGTGTGAGGCTTACATCAATGGCCTGTGCCTAGCGGGGCTATCCGCGATCATAGGTGAAACGGCCAAACGCAGTGGGTTGAGCACGGAACAGCTCCGCGTTGAGCCTGACCCCGAAGACAGTCAGGCGCTCTATGTGCGCTATCCGACGGCAACACCTGAAGATGCCTATGTCGGCAAGGCTGTAAAGATCGAGTCCGGCGCGAAGTCGGCTCTCAATCCCAATTCGGATCGCGTCATCCGGCCGTATCTGGAAAGCGATATCCCAGATATCAATTTGGGTGTCGGTAACGTCACAACGGTCGATCCGGAACGGACCTTTTGGGACAAGGTTGTGATCCTGCACGGGCTTCGGCGCTGGTTTGATAATCGTGGGGAACTCAAAGGAAACGGTCAGCGGGTCTCGCGCCACTACTACGATCTACACCAACTGCTGGCTTCAGATGCCGGACAAAGGGCGTTGAAAGATTGCGAACTGGGCGCCGACTGCGTGGCCCATGCCCGCATGTTCTTCAATCGCCCAGCCTTCGATCTTGCTACGGCAACGCCCCCTACATTCTCTCTTCGCCCCGAGAGCAAGATGTTCGACGACCTTAGCCGCGACTATCGCGCCATGTCGGGCATGATTTTCGGAGAAGCTCCGGTCTTTGAAGAGATTATCGACGATATCATTGAACTTGAGACGGCTCTGAATGGTGCGGCGGAAGGAGCTGAAGAAAGCGACGGCCAGGAACATGGCTAAAAAGACAAAAAGCCCAAAGCCGCGCCGTAATCCTAAGCCATCGTCCAAACCGGCCAATGCTGCATCCAGGGCCGGATCCAATGCAGGCCGGGGTTTTCGTTACCAGGATGCCGTGTCCGCTTGGATAGCGGTAGAAATATGGGCTGGTCAGCGAGCGCCTGCCATCGTGATCCCGGAAGGTGGCGACGATATTGAGCTGCGTGGCGAAGCAACGAGCTTTGTCCAGGTCAAGAGCCGGCGGGAACACCTTGGGGACCATACGGAAGGCGAGACGGCCGGACACATAGAAGCTCTGTGGAACCGGTCGCTTGGCTCCGCACCGCAGCCGCAGCGACTGGAACTCGTTCTTGAGCGGGAGGTGGCGGGCCTCAATCCCCTCGACGACCACCCCGCAGTCCGCCCAATCGAAGGTCCGATCAGCACAAGACTTTCAAAGTTCAGTGGGGCTTCTGATCTTTTCCCACAAACTTCAATCGTCGTGGCGACCTCACCGCAGGAATGGGCGATCAGCCTGATCGTGGATCGGCTGAACTGCGCGCCGATCGCAGCCCAGATGTGCTTTGCCGAACTGCTTATTCGCGTGGGCTGTATGGCAGACGCCAATGGCCGGTTGGCGTCAGAGAACTATCGTGGCGTTTCGATCTCTGGCACGGATACGGCAATCCGAGATGTCTTGGCCGCTATCGACGGTGACGCGATCGAACGCGCCCTGAGGGATGGCGTCTGTGAGCCGGTCGATTTCCTTACACCTCTCGACGATCCAAACTTCTATCTCGGAGTCGATGTAGAACCCGGTCACATCGCGGCAGGTTTGGTGGCCGAACGCCCCCGAAGCAGATCGGCGTTGGTGGAAGGTATTGAACAACGCCGGGCCGCGTTGATCGTCGGACCGTCAGGGGCCGGAAAATCCGCTTTGATGTGGGAGGCCGCTAACACGTTGCGCCACACGGTGCGGTGGTTTCGTATCCGTCGTGTGAGTACGGCGGATATTCCATCTCTGCGCCAGTTGGCCCGGACGTTTCGCGCTTCAGAAGACAGTCCCCTGGGCTTTGTTATGGATGACGTAGGCCGGAATGGGCCAGAAAGCTGGGGCGCCTTGCTCAAAGAAGCGATGTCTGTGCCTGGCGTCGTCCTGCTCGGCTCGGTCCGGGAGGAGGATGTCACGCTGATTGCCGAACGTGCGCGTGCAGTAGAAATACGTGTCGAACCTGATGATGAACTCGCAGAACGACTCTGGCGAGAACTGCGCGGAGCTGAAAAGACGAATTGGGCGGGTTGGCGCGAGCCGTGGAAGATGAGCGACGGCCTTCTTCTAGAATATGTCCATATCTTGACGCGCGGACAGAGGATGCACGAACTCCTCGCCGACCAGGTTGCGGCCAGGATTTCAGATCCGAAGCGTTCCCTCGAACTTGACATTTTGCGATCCGGCGCCTGGGCAGGCGCAGCGAATGCTGAAGTTGATGCATCGCGATTGGCGCGCGCGCTCTCAGTCAATGAGGCCGATCTGTCACGCGCCCTACAGCGCCTCATCCAGGAACATCTGATCCGCTCGCCTGCTCCTGGCGCGGTCACCGGCCTACACAAGCTTCGATCCGAAGAATTGTTGCAGCTCACACACCAGACAACATTGCCGACCCTCGAAACGAGTTTCGAGCGGACGGTTGCAAGTGTGCCCGCCACCGATCTCGCGCCCTTGGTCGCGGACACGCTATCTGAGCGGCGCTTACCTTTTCCGGCGGTGCTCAATGGCTTAATTGCCCGCTTGGAGGGTGAACAGGATGCGCGGGCGTTGGCTTCAGCGCTCCGGGGTCTGGGTTCGGGCCGCGTTTCTTCGGGTGTCGACGAATGGCTGGACACGCCTGAAGCGCGTGCGCTGCCGCGAACGCAAGTCGGCAGTGCGGCAATGTTCGGGATTGCGGATATTGATCTGAGTAGTCTCAGCATCATCCCGGAGGTCCAGGCCGCGGCGGATCGACTTTCGCAGATCAAAGGTTCGCCGGAAGATGACCCTCGCCGCCTGTTGATGGAGCGTATGTCACCCTCTGTCTTGTCTGTCCTGATTGAGACAGCGGATTTGGCGAGCTTAGATGAGATTCTCGCAGCGTTGGTCGGAATGCCATTGCCAGACGAGGTGCGGATCAGTCTCATGCAGGCTCCAGAAGGCCTCTTGAATGCCAATCTCGATCTCTTGGGGTCTCTAATGGGCACCTTGTCCGCCCTGGATCGTGAGATCGCCAGTGATTGGGTCGCCGAGGTCGGGCAAGAGGCGCTATTCGCACGGGTTCAGGCAGAGACAGCTTGGGCCGGGCCTGTAACAATCGAAGATGCCCATGATGGAGTGATCGTCCGTTGCGATCTTTGTTACGTCGCCGGCTCTGTACAGAAAAATCCGCACGACGCGGTTGTAAGTTTGTGTGAGCGGATATTGGCACTGTGTCCGTCGGCCGATATTGCGGTGTCCAACGCACTTACTGCAAGTGGCGAATTGGCTGGTCTTGACCAGTTGCCGCTCGAAACAAATCGGATTCCCCGAAAAAATCTTCCCCCACCATCAGTTCCTCAGTGGAATCGGCGGTGGGGTGATCTGATTTCCCGCCGCGTCGCCGCTCCGAGCTATAGCGACTATCTTGCCAGAGGCGTGGTAATTCTCGATGCCCTTGTGCCGACGTTGGAGAAGATCTTCGACACACATTTTCGAGGAAAGGATGCACTCGGCAACCTCGCCGACAAGCTGAATTCACTCAATGCGGATACTGAAGCACTGACGCCTCCCGCTGTTTCATCATTGGAAGCGTCAGGCGCGGGGCGCGGAGAGGCTAACACCGCCGTCACCAAGTTCCAGAACCTCCTGCACAGCGCTAGCGTCAATCTCGTCAAGAGGTTCGCAATACTGCCCGACCAAGCTGGTGCATACATTGCCTGGTTGAGCGATCTCATCGCAGATGTCGACACTGCAATTGCCGAAGAGCCTTGGCATCTCGTCGCCGACAGTCCTCCACCGATGCTTACCCGACTTAAGACGCTATTGGAGACGTTGCGAGTTCTGGCCGGAGAGGCCCATGAAAGGAGTGAAGCGCCAGCGGTAACTTGGGTGGCACGAGGCAAAGGCGCGCGAGTAGGCAATTCCGTTCGGCTCGTATCCCTCTCTGCCAAAGCTGCCGGGGAAACACGACTAGCTCAGCGAAAGGCAAAAATTGAGCGCCTAGCAGAGGAAGCCGGGGTCGCCGCACAGTTCCATCTTCGCGTTAACGCCAAGGGTATTGTACCGTGGCCGCCAGCAGATGTTCTCGCGCTGTTACCCGCGCCCGACATTGCAGATGCGGTGGTCACGCTCGCCGAACAAGCCGAGCTTCTGCGGTTGTTGGTGGCCTCATCTATCCACCTGACGATCATGCCTAACATTGAGGGTGTCGCGTTCCCGGCGCTCGCAAAGTCTGGTTACCAGACCCTCCTTCCTGACAAGGAAGGCGCTGCCTGGTGGGCTGAACAACTCGGATTGCCACAAGCCCCATCTGTTGTGGCAAGCAAGTTTGGGGAGGTGCTGAGCCTTGCCAGCGAACTTGGAGCAATGGATCAAAAACGGCTCGGAAATGAGACTCGTCCCGAAGTAGAGGTTGCTGTCCGCCGGAGCTTGGAGGCCACCTTCGCAAGAAGGCACGAGCAACTTACCCGACGGCTCAATTCTCTCGACCAAGCCCTACAATCGGATGTGTCCGAATTGATCGAGCATCTGCGAACTGGGGACGTCGATTTCGCCGCAGAAGCGCTGGCTGCGATCGGCGGATATCCAGGCAATTTCGCCGAGGCAGCGGGCTATCTGTCACTACTTTTGATTTCAGCCGAGGCCGGCGAGCAAAATTTAGAACGTGAACACACGACCGTACTTGAGCAACCCACCGATGGTCAAGAGTAAAAACAGGGACGACTTCTCTCAGGCGACCAAGAATCGCCTAGCAAAGCAAGCTCGCTATCATTGTAGCAATCCTAGTTGCAGGAAGCTGACGTCAGCGCCGACCAGCAATGGCGCAAAGAAAGTGAATATCGGAGTTGCAGCTCATATCTGTGCTGCGGCGCCCGGAGTTGGCGCGCGCCGCTATCGGCCCGATATTACCCCAGAGCAACGAAAGTCGCATGAGAATGAGATTTGGCTTTGCCAAGACTGTGCAAAGGCGATTGATTCAGATGATCCCACTTTTACCGAGGCGTTTCTGCATACCTGGAACCAAAAGCACTCTGAGGACATGTGGCGCAGCATTATCGACAAGCTCGCCTTCGGCCCGACCATGCCGCCGACGTTTTCGGAAATCAGTGCACGCCTTCGAAAAGCTGCCGCTGCAGACTTGGCCGTATTCAGTCGAACACCCAAATGGTCGGGCACGAACGTAGCGCTCACGCTGACGTTAGAGGTGAAGCATGTGGACGAGGCGCTCAGCACGCGTGCGCTTGCCAACGCGTTGACCACGCTGGATGACCTTATCTTGGTCGCGGCACCCGGAATGGGAAAGACGACAACCCGCTTTCAGGTCGCCGATGGTCTGTTGGAAATTGGCAACGGCACGCCACTCATCGTACCGCTGGGAGATTGGGCCACTGAAGGCGGAGCGCTGCTCGCATCCATCCTCAAACGCCCCGCTTTCAACGGGATTTCAGAGCAAGATTTCCCCACCGTCGCTGCGAAGCCTGGCGTCGTGCTGCTTCTTGACGGCTGGAATGAACTGGATGCCGCCGCACGCGAACGCGCGCGGGTGCAAATCACTGCTCTCAAGGCTGAATTGCCAGAGCTCGGTCTTGTCATTTCCACGCGCAAGCAGGCCCTCGACATTCCGTTCGGCGGGACGCGGGTCGACTTACTGCCGCGCATGGACGGTTCGGGCAACGGTTCACGCGACTGCTCCGCGCGTCACCAACGGTCCGAAATGACAATCAAGCGAGCCGGGGAAACAGCCTGCTGAACATGAATCGTCACCGCATAACCGAACGCTTACCTTCGGTCTAATGGACTGTCATGTCGGGGTGGCGGCAGCGCGGACCGACGGAGCCTGCCGTCAAGTCATCGACCGTGTGTCGTGCGGCAGCACGATATCGTCCTGTCCGGGGCCATCCTCTCGGAGTATGAGGCCGTCGCCGAACGACGCAGCCAGGCGCTGCACCGCGACAGCCTCCGCCTCGTGATCGGGGAGGTCACGCGCCTGGCGATCATGGTCGAGCCGGAGGATGTCCGGTTCGGTCTGCGCGACCCTGACGACGAGGTTTACCTTGCGACCGCCGCGGCCGGCGGTGCGGTGCTGGTCACCGGCACCATGCGGGGCTTCACGGAGCCGCGATACGGGTCGGTCGAAATCTGGTCGCCGCGCGCGTTTCTCGACCGCATGGCGTGCGCGTCCACTGTCGTTCGATCGTCCCCTGATCCGCGGAAAGCGGCGCTGGGATACCGGCCGCCGGCCCCGGAGACGATCGTTCCGCCAAGCTGGATGCCCGGCTCCGCTCCGCTACCCGACCAGCTTGGCTGAGAGTCCCATTGGCAACGAACCTTCAACCGCTAGAATTTCATTGTGAACGAATCGGGTGGGCGTAAGCGAATCAACTGGCTGATGACGGTCTCCACGGCTTGCCGAGTTTTCGGCTGACCGCCTTTTGGCGCGAACTCGCTTACGATTTGCTTGCGTCTGCCCGATGCAACCAATTGAGCGTCAGGCTGATGTTATGTCTCAACATACTGAAAGTAATATGGAAAAATCCACAAATGGAGGTCGGTATCGACTCGGCATAGACGTCGGCGGCACCTTCACGGACCTGGTCAGCCTGGATAACGCGAGCGGCGAAGTCCGCATCGCCAAGGTGCCGAGTACACCCGACAACCAGGCCTACGGTGTGCTGGCGGCACTGGAAGCCGGCGGATCGGCGCTCGAAGAGATCTCGCTGATTGTCCACGGGACCACCACCACGACCAACGCGGTGCTCGAACGGACCTTCAGCCGTACCGGGCTCGTGACCACCCGCGGCTTTCGCGACGTGCTGGAGCTTGGCCGGCGGACACGACCCGCTCCCTACGGCATGAAGGGCCAGTTCGTCCCGATCATCCCCCGCGACCTGCGTCTCGAGGTGACCGAACGGATCGACGCGGCGGGCGAGGTGGTGGTCCCGCTCGACGACGACAGCGTGCGGGCCGCCGCGGACCGGCTGCATGCGGCCGGGTGCGAGGCGGTGGTGGTGCACTTCATCCACTCGTATGCCAATCCGATCCACGAACAGCGGGCGGCCGAGATCCTTCGCGAGACCTGGCCCGGTGACCACGTCACCATGGGGCACGCGCTTCTGTCGGAAAGCCGCGAATTCGAGCGCGGCGTGACCGCCGCGGTGAACGCGTCGGTTCAACCCCTGCTGCAACGCTACATCACCCGTCTGACCCGGGAACTCGGTCAGCGTGGCTATTCGGGCGAATTCCTGGTGATGAACGGCAACGGCGGCATGGTTCCGCTCGAACTGGTGCCGCGCGAAGCTGCAAAGACCGTCATGTCGGGACCGGCATCGGGCGTGATCGCCGCGGCGCGGACCGGGGCGCGGGCCGGAGTCCGGCACCTCATCAGCTACGACATGGGCGGGACCTCGACGGATGTCGCTCTCATCCGTGACGCCGAGCCCGCGTTCTCGAGCGAGACCGAAGTGGAGTACGGCCTGCCGATCCACGTGCCGATGGTCGACGTGCGCACCGTCGGCGCAGGTGGCGGGTCGATCGCCCGGGTGAACGCGGCCGGGCTGCTGGAAGTCGGCCCGGAAAGTGCGGGTGCCATGCCGGGACCGATCTGCTACGGGCGCGGCGGTACCCGCCCGACGATTGCGGACGCCAACCTGTTGCTGGGGCGGCTTGACGCGGAGCTGTTGTCACAGGTGAGGGACGGTGTTGAGCCCGGGCAGGTGGCAAAGGTGTTCGAGGACGAAATCGGCCGGCCGCTCGGAGGACTGGATGCCACCGCAGCGGCGGCCGCGGTGATCCGGCTCGCCAACACCAGGATGGCCGGTGCCATCCGGATGGTTTCTGTGTCGCTCGGCGCGGATCCCCGGGACTTCGTCCTGTTCGCCTTCGGTGGTGCCGGACCCCTGCATGCCTGTGCTCTGGCGCGGGAACTGGCCGTGCCGGAGGTGATGGTTCCCGCACTGCCCGGCATGACCAATGCGCTCGGCTGCATCATGGCCGACCTTCGGCATGATTTCGTCAACACCCTGAACCGGCCGCTTGACCAGGTCGACGAGGCGGAACTGCATGCAGTGTTTGCCGACCAGGTTCGACGGGGCGACGCGCTGCTCGACCGCAGCCGGGTCGCCACTTCCCGCCGGGACCGGGTGTTCGGCGTCGAGATGCAGTTCATCGGCCAGTCGCACCTGCTGAGGGTTCCGCTCGACACTCCCACACCGGATCGTACCCTGTTGCGGCGGCGGTTCGAGGAGGTCTACTGGGAGCGGTTTCGCATCGAACTCCCCGAAATCGGCGCCCGGCTGGCCGCAGTGGCGACGTCGGTGATCGGAGTTCGAAGCGAGCCTGACCTTTCGCGACTCATCGACCCTGAAGCGCGGGCATCCCGGGTCGAGGACGCCCTGACCGGTGCCAGGCCGGTATTCTTCGACGCGTCCGGGTTGCACTGGGTCATGACACCCGTCTACCGTCGCGACCTGCTTCCGGCAGCGTTCTCCATCCAGGGGCCGGCCGTGGTCGAGCAGCTGGACGCCACCACCCTGATCGAACCGGGGGATGTCGCGCGTGGCGAGGCCAACGGCAATATCCGCATCAGGATCGGGGAGGCGGGATCATGAGGCTCGACCCGGTCGATCTCAGTGTCATCCAGGCTGGCCTGCAACAGGTCTGTGACGAGATGGACCTGTGTTTCTCGAGGGCAGCGTTCTCTCCGGTGATCGCCGAGGCGAACGATCGCTCCGATGGACTCTATTCCGCCGAGAATGGCGCCCTGATTGCGCAGGGTGCCGGCGGATTGCCTGTGTTTGTCGGTACCATGCAGTACTCGACCCGGGTGCTGATCGACATGATCCGCGACGGCTCGGTTGCCGGCCCGAGGCCGGGCGATGTCTACATCGTCAACGACCCCTATCTCGGCGGCACCCACCTGATGGACGTGCGCTTTGCCCGTCCGTTCTATCGCTCGGGTCACCTGTGGTGCTGGTTGTCCAACACCGGGCACTGGCCCGACATCGGCGGAGCAGTGCCGGGCGGGTTTTCCGCCACGGCGACCGAGGTCGAGCAGGAAGGCCTGCGACTTCCGCCCGTCAAGCTGTTCAAGGAAGGGGAACTGGACCGGGAGATCCTCTCCATCATCACCTCGAATATCCGGGTCCCGGATCAGCGGATCGGCGACATCAAGGCCCAGACGGCGGCGCTGACCGTGGGAGAGGAACGCCTGAACCTGTTGCTGGATCGATACGGTGACGACACGATCAGTGCGGCAATCGCCGAACTCCGGCACCGCGCCGCCGACCAGATGCGGGCCTGCATACGTGAAATCCCCGAAGGCACCTGGTCGTCGGTTGCCTGGGTCGACAGCGACGGGGTGGAAAACCGGCCGCTCGCCATTCGGCTCTCGGTTACGCGCAGCGGCGGCGAACTCCGCTTCGACTTCTCGGGATCGAGCCCGCCCTGCGCGGGGCCGATGAACTCCGTGCTCGCAACCACCCTGAGCTCGGTCTACCTGGCCATGCGGCACATCTTTCCCGAAGCACCGCTCAGTGCCGGTGCCTTCGAGCCACTGCACGTGATCCGACCTGTCGGGACGTTCCTGGATGCGAGCTATCCGCGACCGGTCTCGGGGTGCGCTGCCGAGGTCTCGCAACGCATTGCCGAAGCGGTATTCGCAGCCCTGGTCGATGCGCTGCCTCACCGGGTGACGGCGGCTCCGGCAGGCACCAGCGGCAACTTTGCGCTCGGTGGTCACGATCCTGCGGCGGATCGCGGCTACGTGATGTACCAGCTGTCCGGTGGCGGCTACGGCGGCAACAGCGAGACCGATGGCCTGAGCAACGGCTGCTCGACCATCGGCATATCCAAGGCACCGCCGGTCGAGATCATGGAACAGAACTTTCCGGTCCTCTACCGGCAGTACGCCCTGCATGAAGGCTCGGGCGGGCCGGGTCTTCACCGCGGCGGCTTCGGCCTCGACTACGAGGTCGAACTGCGCCGTGGCGAAGCGACCGCGAGCTTCGTGATGGACCATGGACGGTTCGGTCCCCAGGGCGCGCGGGGAGGAGGCGACGGCGCACCCAACAGGGTCACCATCACCAGCGACGGCAGGCAATGGACGCCGGAGCATCTTTCCAAGGCGCAGGACATCCCACTGGTGGCTGGTGACCGCGTTCGGGTTCGCACACCCGGCGGCGGTGGTTTCGGCAACCCGCTCGATCGCGATCCCGAACTTGTCCTCGAAGATGTTCGCCTGGGCCGTTACACCTTCGAAGAGGCGCGCACGATGTTCGGTGTCGTGATCGACCTCGGAGCGATGCGGGTGGACACGCCCGCGACGGCCCGGGAGCGAAACCGGGCAGGTACGCGCTGACCATGGCGCGGCGGCGTTGCGCCACGCTGTGTGACGGTCGGTCTTGGCGTTGCGGGCCGGGGCGGGGTACAACGTGGGACGTCGACAGGACGGATATTCCTGACCCGTCCCGGAGGACAGATTGATGCCGACCGGTGTGAAGCTCGCCCTCAGCATTGCCGTGATCGCCATTGGCGCCGGGTGCGCCTGGCTGGAACGAAGCTACGGCGAGACGCTGGTGTTCTGGGTCATCCTCGGATTGACGGCATTCATGGTTCTCGCCCTGTGGCTGTTTCCCGAAGCCGGGGTGAAGGACGGGGAGAAGTCCTGACCCCGTGTCGGTGACGTCAACCGGCGTACCGGATCAGCCGGGCCGCTTTTGCGAAGTCCGGCCGGTTCGTCGTCGTGAACGCGTCTATCCGACGCGCGCGACGTGGTCGAGAATGTGGCACGCCACCGCTTCGGGTTGCTCCTCCGGGACGAAGTGACCGCTGTCGGGAACCGTGAAACCCGTCACGTCGCGTGCGACGCGCCGCATCGACTGTTCGGGTTCGCTGCCGCGCCCCCTGGCCTCGTCCTTCTCGCCGCCGAGCGCGAGCACCGGCATCGGCAGCCGGAAACCGGTTGCGAGGAGGGTCGCGTTGTCGACGGCATCGCGCGGCAGGGCGCGGTAGTACGCGAAGCCGGCGCGCAGGGCGGCCGGATCGCTGTAGGTGCGCAGGTATTCGGTGACCGCCGCATCGTCAATGGCGTCCCGTCGCCACGAGAACTCGCGGTAGAACCAGCCGAGGTACTCCCGTTCGCGACCGGTCACCAGTGTTTCGGGCAAGTCGGGCGTCATGTGGAAGGCGTGGTGCCACCGCCGCCCTCCCTGCGAGAAACTCCCTCCGTCGCCGGGGATCACCACATCGATGATGGTCATGGTCAGCATGGGTTCCGGGTACCACGCACCGAGAGCGAAGGTGACCGGACCACCCCAGTCATGACCCACGCAGTGCCAGGTCCGAAGTCCGAGATGGCCCGAGAGCAGTCGGTGGATGTCGCCTGCCACGGTGCGCTTGTCGTAGCCTTCGGCCGGACGCGACGAGTCACCGAGGCCGCGCAGGTCCGGCGCAATGACCGGGTAGTGCTCGGCAAGCCGCTGCATCACGTCGCGCCACTCGTACCAGGTCTGCGGCCAGCCGTGCAGGAGCACGATGGGCGGTGTGGACGACGACAACTCCCCGAGGGTGACGTAGTGAATCGTCACGTCACCGAGGTCGGCGAAGCGGTGCTCGAATTCGCGGCTGGTCATGGTTCGGTGTCTCCCGGACAAGAACGGATCGATCGCGGATGCGGCGGCCGGGATATCCTGCCGGCTCGAGGTTGCAAGCGGCGGGATCCGGCAATTCACCGGCTGCGTGCGTCATCGTAGGCGGCAACGATGGCGAGCGCGCGCTGTCGCACCTCGGCGACGCCGAGATCAGGCGTGTACAAGGCCGAGCCGATCCCGAAACCGGTCACGCCCGCCCCGAGCCAATCGGCAAAGTTGGCCGGGCCCACGCCGCCGACTGCCCAGGTTTCGGTTCCTGGCGGCAGCACGGCGCGGATCGCGACAAGTCCTTCGGGACCGATCAGGAACGAGGGGAAGAACTTCAGGCCGTCGGCACCGTGCCTGAGCGCGGTAAAGCACTCCGTTGCCGTCGCGACGCCCGGGCAAGACGTCATTCCCGCAGCCCTTGTCGCCTCTATCACCGCGGGATTGCAGTCCGGGGAAACGACCAGGGTCCCGCCTGCATCCTTCACGGCTGTGACCTGTTCGACCGTCAGCACGGTCCCGGCACCAATCTCGGCCTTGCCGTCCAGGCTGCGGGCGAGCGCGGCGATCGAGGCGAGCGGCTGCGGCGAGTTCATCGGCACCTCGATGCGCTCGATGCCGACCTCGACCAGCGCCCGACCGATTGCGGTCACCTGGTCCGGACGCACGCCGCGCAGGATCGCGATGATGGGTCGGCTCATGTTCCCCTCTCCGACAGTCCGCTCCAGGCGGCCTTCAGACCGGCAAGTGTCATCGCGTCACCCGACCGCCGCTCGGCACGGACACCGCGCGAGCGCAGTGCCTCGGCATAGGGCCCCGAGAGCGTCTCGGAACCGATCAGCGTGACCTGGTCGATTGCCTGCAAGGCGAGTACGCCCGCAAGTTCCAGCCCGACCAGCAGCCCGGACAGGCGCGCCCGGAACACGGCTGGCGGCATGTCATGGAGCAGTGTCGCGGCGCGAAGCGAGAACAACTCGGCAGAAACCAGTTGTGGCCGCTCCATGGCGTCGTCGATCGCCTCCAGGTAGGCGTTACGGTCCCACGCGTCCCGCAACATGCCGTGTCTCAGCACCGAGTGCCGGGACAACAGGTCGTAGATCTCCCCCGTCATGAAGGTGCGGAATCGCTCGATCGCGCCGTTGCGCAGGTGAACCCACTTGGTGTGGGTCCCGGGCAGGCAGATCACGCCGTTGAACCCCGGAGTATCGGCGAGGAAGCCGGCGATCTGGGTTTCCTCGCCGCGCATCACGTCCGGCGGGTTCGCCTGGCTGATACCCGGCAGGATACGCACGGCGAGCCTCGGATCGCGCGCCGGCGCCAGGACCGCGTCCCGGATCCCGGGTGGCGGGCAGGGGACGACGGCGTAGGGTGCCTCGAACCAGCCCTGGCGCGCGCCGACCATGCCGCAGGCGACAACCTGCACCACCCGGCCTGCCGGCAAGTAGGGATCGACCAGCCGAAGCAGGGCGTGCTCGAACTCGTCGGGTGCAAGCCGTCCCATGCCGTCGGCGGACGAGAGCGCGGCGGGCTCCGCCCGTGCGGGGCCCAGCACCCAGGCCCTGAGATGCGTGGTCCCCCAGTCGACCGCAATCCATTCAGGCATCTGACCGGTCATTACGCCAACCCGCAGTGAATCCGCATCCCGTGCACGGAGCCTTCCGCCGCGCGGATCCTATCTGGCCCCGGACCCTGCCACCATGTCTTCAACCAATGTCTCGCACGGACCCGGTCACGCGATTGACAGTTCGCGATGATCGGGGGCATGGTCCGGTTCGGCAATCCCCTGGCAAAGAGGATCCGACGCTGATCCAGGCGGACTATATCAGGCCGTCCAGGCTGGACGCGGCGCTGGATGCGGTAACCTGCGGGACGGTGGTCGCCGCGGGTTGCACCGACCTGTTCGCGTCCACCACCCGGCCGGCATTGCCGGGTGAACGGGTTCTCGACATCACGGCGATCGAAGGCCTGCGCGGCATTCGCCGGACGCGCGGATCCTGGCGGATCGGACCGACCACCAGCTGGTCCGCGATCCGGTCGGCCGAATGCCTGCCGCCGGCTTTCGACGCGTTGCGTCAGGCGGCGCGCGAGGTGGGCGCGATCCAGATCCAGAATTCGGGCACCGTCGGCGGCAACCTGTGCAACGCTTCTCCGGCGGCCGACGGGGTGCCGCCCCTGCTTCTGCTCGATGCCGAGGTCGAACTGAGCTCGCGGACCCGTGAACGCCGGATGCCGCTCTCTGACTTCATCCGGGGTCCCCGCAGGACCGCGCTGGAACCGAACGAGCTGCTGGTGGGGATCGTCATCCCGGAATCGGCGGCGCGCGGCCGATCGGTGTTCGTGAAGCTCGGCGCCCGGACCCACCTGGTGATATCCATCGCCATGGTCGCGGCCCGCCTCGAGGTGAGCGACGGCGTCATCACCCGGGCCGCGCTTTCGGTCGGGTCGTGCAGCGCCGTTGCCGTGCGGCTACCGACGGTCGAGGATGAACTCCTGGGTCGACCGGCAAGCCCCGGGACGGCGGAGAAGATCAGCGAACAGGCGATTGCCGGGGAGCTGTCGCCGATCTCCGACGTCCGGGCCGACGCCGGCTATCGACGCGCCGCCGCCGCGATCATGGTCAGGCGCGCCGTCAGGACCCTGCTCGACGGACCGGACGCGTGAGCGGGATTGCGTTCCGGCTGAACGGCACTCCCGTGTGCCCCGACGTCTCTCCGGGTCGCCGGCTGAGCGCGGTGTTGCGCGAAGGCTGCGGTCGCCGTGACGTCAAGGTCGGATGTGACGCCGGCGACTGCGGGGCCTGCACCGTGCTGGTCGACGGCGATCCGGTGTGTTCGTGTCTCACGCCGGCAGTCCAGGTATCCGGCCGCAGTGTGGTCACCGTGGCGGACCTGTCGCGCGCCGCCGGTCCGACGCCGCTGCAACACGCCTTTCTGCGCCACGGGGCCGCCCAGTGCGGGATCTGTACGCCAGGCATGCTGATGGCGGCCACCGCCCTGCTCGAGGCTGACCCGGCGCCGTCGCGCAACAGTGTCTGCGAGGGACTGGCCGGCGTGCTTTGTCGGTGCACCGGCTATTCCAGCATCATCGAGGCCACCCTGGACGCGTCTCGAGCTCCACCGGTTGCGCCGATACCCGGTCCCGGCACGGCGGTCGGTGCCCGGATCGCACGGTTGGATGGAGAGCCCAAGGTCCTTGGAGCAGAGGCTTTCGGCGATGATGTCGGTCACGACGGAATGCTGCTGGTGCGCGTGGTTCGCTCGCCGCATCACGCCGCGCGGTTCGAATTCGGGGACCTCGCCGGCTGGCAGGCCCGGCACCCGGGCCTTGCCGCGGTACTCACCGCCGCCGACATCCCCGGGATCAACCGGTTCGGGGTGATACCGGAGCACGCCGACCAGCCGGCGCTGGCCGAAGGCCGGGTTCGCTTCAGGGGCGAAGCGGTGGCGCTCGTCGTGGGCATCGCCTGCGTGGTCGAGGTGCTGGACCTCGACGAATTTCCGGTCCGCTGGTTCGGTGACAACGTCTTGCCCGACCCGGTGTCCGCGGCGGCACCCGGGGCGATGCAGGTGCACGCATCCCGGCCCGGCAACGTCCTGGTGCGTGGCCGGGTGGTGCGTGGCAACGCCGAGGGCGCGGTCGCGGAATCAGCGCACGTGGTCGAGGCGTCGATCGCGACCGCCTTCGTCGAACACGCAGCGATCGAACCCGAAGCCGGCTGCGCCTGGCTCGAAGACGACGTGCTGGTTGTCCGGTGCTGCACCCAGTCCCCGGTCATGGATCGCGACGGTGTGAGCGACGTGCTCGGGCTGCCCCCGGACCGTGTCCGCCTGATCCCGACCGCGACCGGTGGCGGGTTCGGTGGCAAGCTCGACCTTTCGATCCAGCCCCTGGTCGGACTTGCGACCCTGGTGACCGGAGCGGCCTGCCGCATGGTCTACACCCGCCAGGAATCCATGAACGCGACCACCAAGCGGCATGCCTCGACCCTGTCGATCCGGGTCGGTGCCGACGAGACCGGTCGGGTGACCGGCATGGTGTTCCACGGAGATTTCGATACCGGGCCCTATGCGAGCTGGGGACCGACGGTTGCCACCCGGGTGCCGATTCACGCCTCGGGTCCGTACCGCACCCCGGCCTATCGGGCCACCACTTCTGCAATCCATACCAACGGGCCGATCGGAGGCGCCTTCCGCGGCTTCGGGGTCCCGCAGGCGGCGATGCTTCAGGAGACCGCCTACGACCGGCTGGCCGAGGCCTGCGGGATTGACCGGCTTGCCTTCAGGCGGCTGAATGCGCTGAGGGACGGCGACCGGTCGGTCTGCGGCCAGGTTCTCGATGTGGTCGGGGTCGATGACTGTCTGGCGGCGCTGCAGCCACGGTGGAAGCAGGTGATGGCCGAGGTCGAGGCCTTCAACCGGTCGGCCGGGGCCGTCAGGCGCGGTGTCGGGGTCGCATCGTGCTGGTACGGGTGCGGCAACACGTCGATCGCCAATCCCTCTACCATTCGGCTTGGCGTCACACCGGATGGACGACTGCGCCTGCACCAGGGAGCTGCCGACATCGGGCAGGGGTCGAACACGGTGATCACCCAGTTCTGCGCCGACGGGCTCGGGGTCGCGGTCAGCGATTTCGAGCGAGTCGGACCGGACACGGCGCTCACACCCGACTGCGGCAAGACCTCGGCCTCGCGCCAGACCGTCATCACCGGTACCGCGGCCCTGCGGGCCGGCCGCAGTCTTCGCGGCCGGATCCTGTTGCTGACCAACATGGGAGAGGGGGCTGCAATCAGTCTCGTGGCCGGCCGGATCAGGGTGAGCGAGGGCGCCGAGGAACGCTGGCTGGATCCGGGCATCATGGAACCGGATGAACTCGGCTACGTGCTGCGGGTGGATGAGACCTACGACCCGCATACCGAACCCCTCGACGCCGACGGGCAGGGCCGTCCCTACTCGGTGTACGGATACGGGGCACAGCTGGCGGAAGTGGAGGTGGACTGCGAACTGGCAACCGTCCGGGTCAGGCACGTGACCGCGGCCCATGATCTGGGTCGGGCAGTCAATCCGTTGCTGGCCGAGGGCCAGATCGAGGGAGGCATTGCCCAGGGTCTCGGACTGGCGCTGATGGAGGAGTACGTTGCGGGAAGGACCGAGAACCTGCACGACTATCTGATCCCGACAATCGGTGACATGCCGGATATCGAGTGCATCCTGGTCGAACGTCCGGATCCGGAAGGGCCGCTCGGGGCCCGCGGACTGGGCGAACATGTCCTGATCCCGACCGCGCCGGCCATCCTGAACGCCATCCGCCACGCGACCGGGGTCAGTCCCGAGGCTGTTCCGGTCCTGCCCCACCGCCTGTACGCTGCCCTGCGGCAACGGGACTGCCGGCGATGAGCGTGAAGCGCGAGCAACGGCGCAGGCCGGAGAAGATCCGCTGCGATGCCTGTCCGGTCATGTGCTACGTCGCCGAAGGCCAGACCGGTGCCTGTGACCGCTACGCCAACCAGGACGGACGGATCGTTCGGTGCGATCCGCTCACCATTCTCGATCGCAGGATTGCCGCCGGCGACGAGATCACCCCCTTCCTCGCGATGCATATCGAGGACTCGGATACCGCCGGGCTGTTCGTCACCGCGGTCGGCTCGGGCACCACCTATCCCGACTACAAGCCGGCGCCTTTCGTGGTGGAACGCCGCATGGACGGGATCGATTTCGTGACCGTGGTCACGGAAGCGATCTTCTCGTACTGCGGGGCGAAGGTGAAGATCGACACCGACCGTCACATCGGACCGGAGACCGCCACGGTTCGTTCCGGTGGCGAGTCCGTCGGTCACGTGATGACGGGGGAATACGGCTCGCGCATGCTGTCGCTCGGCGGGGTCGACCACCTGACCGGCGGCAGCAAGGCGGAAGGCCGGGTAACCTGCGAGACCCTGTTGCGGCTGTGCAACGGGGAGGCGGTCGAACTCGCAATCGAAGGCGGTTCCGACCTGGTGGTCCAGGCCGGTGAACCGCCGGTCATCGACGGCCAGGTCGAGGCCAGGATGAGGGTGGGGTGCGGGTCGGCGGCGATCGGCATGTTTGCCTCGCAGTGGGTCGACCTGGTCGACGAAGTGGTGGTGGTCGACGACCACATCACCGGAGTGGTCTCGGAACACCAGGCCGGCAAGGTGCTGGGGTGGCCTGATACCGGAATACGGATCCGCGGGCGCCGGTCCACCCCGGGGCGCTACTTCCAGGTCGCGGGCGCCGGTCTCGGCTGGGGCGGCACCGACATTGACGATCCACTGGTGATCCTGGAGGAGTGGAATGCACGCAAGGGAGCGCGGCCTGGACTGAGCGTGCTCATGGTCTCGACCACCGGCGAGCACAGCGGCTACTACGTTCTCGACGAGAACCTGATGCCGCAGCGCCGCGACATGCCGCCTGAACTGGCCGCGTCCGTGGCCTTGATCGGCGAGAACTGCGAGCCGGCCCTGTGCACTGTCATGTTCATGGGAGGTGCGGGAGGTTCCCTGCGGTCGGGTGCAACCCGCAACCCGATCCGTCTGACCCGCTCGGTGCAGGAGGGACGGACCCGTGTGACCTGCGGCGGCGTGCCGGCCTACGTGTGGCCCGGCGGCGGGATCACCATCATGGTCGACGTGTCGCGAATGCCCGACCGGTCGTTCGGATCGGTCCCGACCCCGGCCATCGTCGCGCCGGTCGAGTTCACGGTCACCCGCGAGGAGTACCGCGCGCTGGGCGGCCACGACGAGGCGGTGCGCACGCTCGATGACATCGTGAAGAGGGGCGGCGAATACGGGGCCGACATCCGGGCAGTCCCGCCCGGCGACGACGGTGCCGGCTGAGGGATTCGCCGAACAGCCGCGCTGCCGGGTGCGGGACGGGCGCCTGTTGCTGAGCCACGGTCCCATCGACATCATCGCCGAGGCAGAAGGGACCGGCCGGGACCAGGGGTACCGGTGTGCGTCCGAGCGGTTCGTGACCGTGTTGCCGGAACTGGTCTCGGAACTTCCGCAGCTGCGCCAGCGGGTCTCGGACAGGCTCGAGACCCACGGTCCGATCGCGCGCCGCATGGTTCGGGCGGCGCAGCTGTTCCTGCCTGTCTTCGTGACCCCGATGGCGTGTGTCGCCGGTGCGGTTGCAGACGAGATCCTCGGCGTGATGACGGGTAAGGGTGGTATCGACAGGGCGTGGATCAACAATGGTGGCGACGTTGCGTTCTTCCTCGCTCCGGACCGGTCGATCGAGGCGTCGATCGGAAGGAGCTCCGGTACAGGGATCCGTGTCCGCTCCGATCATCCAGTGCGCGGCATCGCCACTTCGGGACGCGGCGGACGCTCCCACTCTCTCGGCATTGCCGAGAGAGTGACGGTGCTGGGCCGAAATGCCGCGGAGGCTGATGTGGCGACGACACTGATTGCCAATGCGGTTGATCTCCCGGGTCATCCGGCGATCGGGCGGACCCCGGCCAGCCAACTGTCGCCCGACAGCGACCTGGGAGACCGCCCCGTGACCGTCTCCGTGGGACCGCTTGACGAGGCCGAGATCGCGCGCGCGCTCGACCGCGGTGCCGCCAGGGCGCGCGACTATCACGACAGGGGGTTGATCGCGGCGGCCGTCCTCGCACTCGGGGGCTCGGAACGGGTTGTCGGCGGCCTCACCGGTATCACCTCGGCCTGACCTGGCGACAGCCCCGGACGTGCGGCTGTTGCGTCGACGCACACTGCTTCGGGCGGCGTCAGATCCCGCAGGACTGCCCGTCAAGTGCGCGGGATTCGCGCGGTCAAGTGCGAATGGACCCGCGGGCAGGTCAGGCCGGACCTTGCGTGGTGAGTTCTGCGCACAGGGATGTGGATGCATGCCCGATCCAGCAGGTCCCCGCGCATGGCGGACGATCCGCTGTTTGCATCGCGACATGGAAGCCGCTTCCACCGGCGCCTGATTTCCGTGCCGATGCTCGTCTGCGACACTTCGGTGCTGATCGACCTCGAACGGGCGTCATTCCTCGAGCCCGTCTGCCGTTCGACGTCGCCGTCCCCGACTTGCTCTACGAGCGCGAACTCGGGGAACACGGTGGACCGGCACTGATCGACATGGGCTCCGCATCGAGGAAATGGACGGCGCGGCGGTGACCCAGGCTCTCGGGCAACGCCGCGCGCGGCGCACCCTCTGCCTTCCTGACAGCCTCGCGCTCGCCCTGTCCGGGGCCAGGTCATGGACACTGCTCTGCGCAGACGGCTCGCAACGCGCCCTGGCCTTGGCGGAGCCGGTCGAGTGCCATGGTGACCTCTGGCTCCTCGATCGTCTGCATGAACAAGTGTTTCGGGTCGGGGAGACGCGAACAGATTGCAGGCAGGCCGTCCCGCGCCATCGGGCATCCGGGCGCGTTCCCTATTTTGCCGAAATCTCGTCGCCCGTGTGGATGATGACCGCGCCATCCAGGATCGGGTTGGCGGTCTTGAAGAACTCCGCCAGCGCCGGGGAATTGCCGTGACGGTCCATGGCCGTCTGGTCGGCAAACCGCTCGTAGGTGGTAAACACGCAGGGGTCGGATGCGTCCTGGCTGATATGGTACCCGATGGTTTCGGGTTCGCTGTCGCGGACGTGATCGGCGATCTTCAGCAGGGCGTCGCGCATGATGGCCTCGGTGCCCGGGCGGGCGCGGAGAATCGCGGTGATCGTCTTCATCTGTGGCTCCGGTTTCAGTTTTCGCCCCGTTCGGCAAGCATCGCTTCACGCATCCGGAACTTCTGTGCCTTGCCCGTCACCGTCATGGGCATTTCCTGGACGAAGCGGATATGCCTCGGCACCTTGAAATGGGCGATCCTCTCGCGGCAGAACTCCTGGACGTCTTGTGCCGTGAGCGACGGGGTGCGCGGAATGATCCACGCGGCCACCTCTTCCCCGTATCGCGCATCGGGCAGACCGAATACCTGGGCCTGGCTGATCTCCGGATGCGTCAGCAGGAAAGCCTCGACCTCGGCGGGATAGATGTTCTCGCCACCGCGGATCAGCATGTCCTTGACCCGTCCGACGATCCGGCAATACCCCTGCGCGTCGATTGTCGCCATGTCGCCGGTGTGCATCCAGCCATCCCTGATCGCTTCCGCCGTGCGCTCCGGATCGTCCCAGTAGCCCTTCATCACCAGGTATCCCCGGGCGAGCAACTCGCCAGGCACTCCGACCGGCGTCGTTCGTCCGCTGTCATCGACCACCCGGGCCTCGCAGTGCGGCTGGATGCGCCCGACGGTTCCGACCCGCCGTTCGATCGGGTCGTTGACCTCGCTCTGGAACGAAATCGGGCTTGTCTCGGTCATGCCGTAGGCGATGGTGATCTCGCGGCAGCCCATGTCGCGCACCACACGGCGCATCAGCGGTTCCGGACAGGGAGCACCCGCCATGATGCCGGTGCGCATGGCCGAGAGATCGAACCGGCGAAACTCCGGGTGATCCAGCATCGCCGAGAACATGGTCGGAACGCCGTGCACGGCCGTGCACCGTTCTTCCGACAGCGCGGCCAGCGTTTGTCCGGCATCGAAGCCCTCGCCCGGGAACACCATCTTCACGCCGTAGGCGGCCGCGGCGAGATTGCCCAGCACCATGCCGAAACAGTGATACAGCGGCACCGGGATGCACAACGCGTCGGTCGGGCCGAAACGCATGGCCCGGGCGCAGCTTATGGCGTTGTTGACGATGTTGTGATGGGTCAGTGTTGCCCCTTTCGGTTCGCCCGTGGTGCCGGAGGTGAACTGGATGTTGATGGCATCATTCGGAGACAGGCCGCGTGCAATTGCATCCAGCCGCGACCGGGGCCCGCCTTCTCCGCGATGCATGACCTCATCGAATGACCAGGCGCCGGGCACCGGGTCCGGTCCCAGCAGGATGACGGTTCGCAAATGCGGCAGGCGCTCCGACCGGAGACGTCCGGGAGCGGATCGGTCGAGTTCCGGCGCCAGTTCACGCAGCATGTCGTAGTAGGCCGAACTCCTGAACTGTCGTGACAGCAGCAGTGCCCTGGCCTTGACCGCGTTCAGGGCGTATTCCAGCTCTGCCGTGCGGTAGGCCGGGTTGACGTTGACCAGGACGAGACCGACCCGCGCCGTCGCGAACTGCGCAATCAGCCATTCCGGCCGGTTCGGCGCCCAGATCCCGACACGGTCGCCCTTGTACAGGCCGAGCGAAAGCAGTCCTGCCGCCAGGCGGTCGGCACGCCGGTACAGCTGATCGTAGGTCCACCGGTCGCCGGTCTGGCAGAATACCGCTGCCGGGCGGTCCCCGTGGCGGCGGACGACCTCTCCCAGGAAGCCGGGTATCGTGGCTTCGAGAAGCGGCCGGTCAGTGGGTCCCCGGACATGGGACAGACCATCGACCGGCATGATCCCGCGGTGGCGGGCGCTCACATTTTCGTCCAGTCACCAGCTGCCTCGAAGGCGCCGGCAGCGCGATAGATCGTGCTCTCGTCGAAGCGCCGGGCGACCAGCATCATGCTCACCGGCAGACCGTCCGTCATGCCGCAGGGGATGGCCATGGCCGGATGACCCGTGACGTCGAACGGTGCGGTGTTGTTGAGCATCTCGAAGGCCCGCTGGCACCACAGGGCAAGATCCTGGGAGGAGTCCGGAATCGGCGTTGCCTTCATCGGCGTTGTCGGCATCAGCAGCAGGTCGTAGCTGGCAAACACCTTGTCATACTCTTCGCGCAACTGCCGCGAAAGGTTCTGCGCCTTCGCGTAGTAGTGTCCGCGGTGGTGCTTGAGATAGTACTGGCCGATGAACATGCAGATCTTCAGCGTCTCGCTCAGTTCGTCGGCTCGCTGGCGCCAGTTGGAATGAAAGTCGAGCAGGGAAGTCGTGTACATCCCTTTCCAGCCGGTCCCCATGCCGTTGCCATGCATCATCTGGTTGGTCAGGCCTTCCACGGCGATCGGGGTCCAGATGGCGGGCCCCTTCAGGTGCCAGGGAATGGAGACTTCGTCGACGGTCGCACCCAGCCGGGCCAGCGTGTCGGCGGCGGCACGCACCTTGGTGTCGACATCGGGCTGTGATTCTGCCCGGCCGAACCCTTCCTTCACCATGCCGATCTTCAGCCCCGACGCTCCCCGGGTGACGGCCAGGCTGTAGCGATCGGTCTCCACGTTGTACTGGCGAGGGTCGAGCCCGTCAGGACCGGCCAGCACCTCGAGCATCACGGCGTTGTCAATGACGTTCGCCGTCATCGGACCGGTATGGTCGATGGTGGTCTCGATCGGCATGACCCCGGTGTAGGGCACAAGTCCGTGCGTGGGTTTCAGCCCGTAGCACCCGCAGAACGACGCCGGCATCCGGATCGAACCACCCTGATCGCCGCCGATGGCCATGTCGACAAGGCCGCTGCCGACCAGGGCGCCGGAACCGGACGACGATCCTCCGGCGGAATACCCGGTCTTGTGGGGGTTCTGGACGGGTCCGGCCGCGCTGGTGTGGGATCCGCCCGACAGGCAGAAATACTCGCAGTGGGCCTTGCCGACGATGACTGCGCCGGCATCGAGAAGGCGGGTGACGATGGTCGCGTCGACATCGGGCGTGTAGCCCTTCAGCGTCGAGGCTCCATTCATCATCGGTACGCCGGCAAGACACACGTTGTCCTTCAGCGCCACGGTTCGTCCCAGCAACGGCCCCCGGGGCGCTCCCCGAACCTCGGTCTTCACGTGCCATGCATTGTACGGGTTCTCCTCGGGTGTCGGGCGGATCCCGGCCGTGCGCGGATACAGGACCGGCGGCAGGTTGTCCGGCATCGAGTCGACAACGTCGTAGGCGTCGAGTGTGCCCTGCATGACGTCGAGAAACTCCTGGATGCGGGCATCGGTCATGTGCATCCCGAGTTCCTCGACAATGTCCCTGAGCTGGGCGTGGGTCGGTCTCTGGACGGTCATGAAGGCGATCCTCTCGCTGAGAACGGGGTGCATGGATACCTGGGGGCTGGCCGCCACAGCCGGCGGCGTTGCCGACGGTTCGACAGCCGGGGCCGGCACTACATGACGCGGCAGGGCCCGGTCGCTGCCGCCGCCAAACCCGGTAAACTCCTCGATCAGCGCCGGATTGACGGCATCGGAACCGGCTATCACACCGGTGATCGCGCCCTTTTGCAGCAGCATCACCCGGTTCGAGAGCTCGGTGATGAAGTCAAGAGACTGCTCGACCAGGACGATCGCGACGCCGCGACGGCGGTTGAGGTCGCGAAGAAGGTCGATGATTTCATCAACGATGGACGGCTGGATGCCCTCGGTCGGTTCGTCGAGCAGGACCAGTTCCGGCTCCGAGACCAGGCACCGGGCGATGGCGAGCAATTGCTGCTCACCGCCGGAAAGGGCGCCGCCTTCCCGGTCGAGCAAAGGCTCCAGGCGCGGAAACTCCAGCAGGATCCGGCGCACCGCGTCCTCTTCGTCAAGTTCGTGCGCCGCGATGCCCATCCGGATATTGTCGTAGACACTGAGGTTCGGGAAGATGCCACGTCCCTGCGGGACGTAGCCGAGCCCGAGACGTGCGCGTTCGCTCGACCGCTCGCGGGTCAGGTCGACACCGGAATAGACGATCGTGCCACCCTGGGTCGGCAGCAACCCCATCAGCGTGCGAAGCAGCGTGGTCTTGCCCATGCCGTTATGGCCGAGCACGCCGACGATTTCGCCGCTCTCGACACTCAGGTCAATTCCATGCAGCACCGGTACCCGGCCGTAACCGGAGCGCAGCGCCTTGACTTCGAGCAGCGCGGTCACGCCCGGTGTCCCAGATAGACCTGGCGGGCACGGGCGTCAGCCGAAATCGCCTCCATCGTGTCCTCCATCAGGATCCCGCCCTCGTGAAACAGCGTGACCCTGCGCGAGATCATGCGAATGAACTGCATGTCGTGCTCGACCACGATCAGGGTCGCGGTCCGGTTGATCTCCCTGATCAGTTCGGCGGTGCGAACGGTTTCTTCGTGGGTCATGCCGGCCGCCGGTTCGTCAAGCAGCACGAGCCACGGTTCCGCGGCCACCACCATGCCGAGTTCGACCCACTGCCGCTGTCCGTGTGCCAGCCGGCCGACGGGTTCGGAGCGCACATCACCCAGCTGGAGCCGTTCGATGGTCTCGGTGGTCAGGGTCCGGGCGCGCGACGAGCGATGCCAGCGGCGCGCCGATATCCAGATGTTCTCCTCGGTGGTCAGGCCCTCGAACACGTTGGGCACCTGGGTCTTGATGCCCACACCCAGGGCCCCGATTTCGTGCGGCTCCCGGCCGGTGACATCGACGTCGCGGATCAGGACATCGCCGGCGGTCGGCCGCAACTGCCCGGTCAGGCACTTGAAGAACGTCGACTTGCCGGCGCCGTTGGGGCCGATCAGGCAGCGCAGTTCGTTTTCCGACAGGCTGAAGTCGACCCGGTCAACCGCCCTGACACCGCCGAAATGCATCGACAGGTTGCGGGTTTCCAGGACGATCTCGGCCCGGTTCATTTCCCCGCCCCGGCGGTTTCGTTTCCGTTGCGTGTCCGGCGCAGCCGCAGGCGTCGTTCGCGCGACCTCGCCACCCGGCGCTGGCGGCGGATATCGGCGAGGTCGATGATCGCCGGCACCACGCCCTTTGGTACCAGCAGGACGAAGACGATCAGCACGATGCCGAGCACCAGGTTCGCGTTCAGGAGTGCCTGCGATCCCAACGATGCCGTGAGATAGTGGAGCGCGAAGGTCGCGAGAATCGGTCCGATCAGTGTGCCTCGGCCCCCCACGATCACCCAGATGATGGCGACCGCCGCCTGCGACAGGCTGAAGACATCCGGCGTCACCCGGCTGACACCGACGCAGAAGAACACGCCGCCCAGCCCGGCAAGTGCCGCACCGATGATGAAGATGCCGAGCTTGTACAGGCGGATGTCGTAGGCCAGCAGTTCGGCCCGGGTCTCGTTTTCGCGAATGGCGATGCAGACCCGGCCGAAATGGGTGCGTACCAGCCAGCAGCAGAAGACATAGGCAAGAATCAGGGCAATCATCGCCACGTAGAACGTGTCTTCGGGGAACAGGACGGTCCCCGCGTCTCCCGGCAGGTTGAGAGGCGGTGCCGCGGTTCCGTTGAAGCCGCCGAGCAGCGCGTTGCCGATCTTGTACTCCGGCCCGGATGTTCGCCGCGTCAGCGAATACAGGATCAGGGCCACCGTCAGGGTGATGATGGCGAGATAGACGTCGGACACCCGTCCGTAGAATATGAAGTATCCCAGGATCGCCGCAAACGCCGCGGCGACGAGGATGGCCATCAGGATCGCCCCGGTCGAACCGCCGATATTGGTTGCGGTTACCGCGTAGGCGTAGGCGCCGAGCCCGAAAAAGGCGGTCTGCCCGAAGCACAGGATGCCGCCGAATCCCCAGACCAGCGCGAGGCTGAGCGCCAGGATGGCAAGGCCGATGACCTGGCTCAGCGTGATGATCGTGAAGAACTCGAGCACCTCGGGCGCGAAGAGCGTGAAGGCCAGCCCGCAGACGGCGATGACAAGCGTTCCGCGAAAGTCCCGGGAAAGGCGCATCACAGGCTTTTCCGGAACAGGGTGCCGGTAATCCCGCGTGGCATCAGGCGAAGCAGGATGATCGCGATCACGAGCAGCGCCACCTCGCCGAGTGTCGGTCCGGTCAGGAAGGCGACGATCCCGTTGACGCCGCCGAGCAGAGCGGACGCCGTGGCGGTACCGGCAAGGATCGCCATGCCTCCCGAGATCACGGTGATGAAGGCCTTGGCGATGTAGACGGCGCCAATTGTCGGCAGGATGCCGGTGATCGGCGCCAGCAGCCCGCCGGCAAGCCCGGTCACCGCCGCACCCAGGCCAAAGGTGATCATGTAGATGCGCGAGGTCGAAACGCCGAGGGCAGATGACATCTCGGCATTCTGCATGGTGCCCCTGGCCACCAGTCCGAGCGTCGTCAGCTTGAGTGTCGCATAGACGGCGACCAGCAGCAGCACGGTCACCACGATCAGGAACATCTCGTAGCCGGACGAGGTGTAGGAGCCAATGGTGATCACGCCCAGCGGCGGAGAAATCGTGGTCGCGGTCGAGGCACCGAATATGGACGTCACCAGGCCGATGAAGAGCAGCGACAGGCCCCAGGTCGCAAGAAGGGTGTCGATCATCCGGCCATACAGCCAGCGAATCAGCAGACGCTCGACCACGACGCCGATGACGCCCACAACCAGCGGCGCCAGGACCAGCATGGCGATCCAGATGTTCACCCCGTTGTTGGTGGCGATCACGACCGTGTAGCCACCAAGCATCAGGAACTCGCCGTGGGCAAGGTTGATCACCCTCATCATTCCGAAAATGATCGCAAGGCCGAGGCTGATCAGTGCAAGATTGGCGATCCCGTAGAGGATCTGCAGTGCCAGTGATACGACGAGATCCAAGGCGTCGATCTCCGGAAAGAAACCGGGGCCGTTGCCGGCCCCGGTCGAGACAGGTCAGATATCGATGCCCGCGGCCTTCAGGCCGTTCTCGAACTTGAAGGTCGACTGGTTCGGATCAGCGACCAGATCGCAGACCAGCAGCGTATCGGTCGGAGGCTGGTTCTCGTATGTCTCAAGGATCTGGAACGACTGGTCCTTCAATTCGGCCAGATACACGTTCTGGTTGGCGTGGTTGGTCTTTGGCTCGATCTGCACCCGTCCCGACGGACCATCGTAGTACACGCCGCTTCGCAGCGCCTCGATGACCGCCATGCGTTCGGTGGTGCCGGCCTGCCTGACCGCTTCGGCCCAGATATAGGCGCCTTCGTAGGCCCGGGCCGCCAGTTCGTTCAGCGCCGGGGCGTCGTCGCCGAGCCGGTCACGGAACCGCTGCACGAACGCCTTGTTGGTCGCGTTGTCGACTTCCTCGAAGTAGGAATAGGCACAGATCATGCCATTGCCTTCCTCGGCTGAGATCAGCTTGTGCTCGTTGCCGACACCGAAGGTCGTGGACGCGATCGGAATCGACGCATTCATGCCGGCAGCCGCGTACTGGCGGTAGAACGAGACATGGGCTCCGCCGACCAGGGCCGACATGACCATGTCCGGCTGGGCCTGCTGGATCTTCTTGATGGTCGGTCCGAAATTCGTGACATCAAGCGGGAAGAACTCGGTCGCAACGGGATCGCCGCCGTTGTCCCGGACATATTTCTGCACCCACTGCGCAGTAATCTGTCCGTAGTTGTAGTCGGCAGCGATGATGTAGACCTTCTTGCCCCACTTGTTCATCGTGTAGGGAACCAGTTTTTCGACCGTCTGTGCGGGCGTTGAGCCGGTGCAGAAATTGTTGATGTCACAGACACCGCCCTCGTACAGGACGTTGTAGAAGTACAGCACGCGGAACCGGCTGAATGTCGGCCTGATCGCCTCGCGGCTTGCAGAGGTAATGCCGGCATGGACCACGTCGGCCTTGTCGCCGGCTGCGGCCTGGGTGGCATACTGGGTGTAGAGCTGAATGCTCGACTGCGGATCATAGACCTTCAGGTCGATCGGTCGTCCGAGCAAGCCGCCGGCGGCGTTGATCTCATCCACCGCCATCCGCGTTGTCTCGACCATCGGCTTGCCATAGATGTCGAGGCCGTTCGACTGGTCGAGTATCGACACAAACTTGATCCCGTCGGCCGCCACGGCTCGGCCGATGATGGCGGGACTTGCGAGCGCGGCGGCCGAGGCCGAGGCAAGGAACTGTCTGCGTTTGAGTTGCATGGCGCATCCCCTCCGTTACTGTGTGCGCGGCGGGCCGTTGCCCGTCATTTCTTCTCCGGTTCATCGGTGGTCCCGGAGTCGTCGTCTTCCAGGACACGTGTGATGCCGCTCACGCCGTCGCCGATATTGACGCCGACCTCCTCGCCGAGGCGCTTCACCGCCGGCAGCTGCAGAGCGAGATTGAGCACACCGTCCACGACATCGTTGACGCCGGACCTGCCATCAGGCGATCCGCTGCCGCTGCTGCCGCCCATTCCGGTGATGTGATTGACACGGATCGACTCGATCTTCTCGGTCGGCTTCATCACCCGCTCGACCACGCCGGGCAGGGCTTCGATCCGTGCGCGGTTCAGCTTGTAGCGCAGCAATTCATCACTTTGCGCGTTTTCGGAATCGACCAGGGCCGCCGTGCCTTCCGCCCTGGCGACCATTTCCTCCTTTTCGGCCCTGGCGCGTTCCAGAAGCGCCCTGGCTTCCGCCTCGGCCATTGCAACCACGGTACCCGTTTCCGACCGGACCCTTGTATCGTCCACTTCGGCCTGTTCCTCGGCCCGGATGACTGCCAGACGTCGGTCGCGCATTGCCACCGCGGTTTCTCGGGCGGTGAGCACGTCTTCCTCGGCCGCTGCTTCTTCGGCCTTCGCGGCCTGGGCCTCCGCCTGGGCCCGGGCTTCCTCGATCTGCTTTGCGGCGAGCTTCACCGCGTTGTCGACCCGTGTCGTTGCAACGTTCAGTTCGCTGTCCAGCTGCTGCTGGCGAAGCGTGCGGTCGCGCGCAATTTCAGCCATGCGGACCTCGCGTTCGCGCTCGAGCCGGGCGGTATCGCGGCGCTGTTCGCTGGCGGCCTGCTCTTCGGCCACGACTGCCTGGCTGCGCGCCTGGGCGGTTTCGATTTCCCGGTGCTGGTCGATCGTCGCCTTTTCCTCTTCCTGGCTGAGCAGGAGCTTGCGTTTGGTCGCTTCGAGTTCGCTCTGGCGAACGGAAACCTCGGCGTCCGCCTCGATCGCGGCACGCTCCTTCCTGTTGACCGCGATGATCTCCGACAGCCGCCGCATGCCGAGCGCATTGAATGCGTTGTTTTCATCCAGCGCATGGAAGGGGGTCTGGTCCAGCCGGGTCAGCGAGACCGATTCCAGCAGCAGGCCGTTCTGCGCCAGGTTGGATGCCAGGATTTCGCTGACCTCGGCGCTGAAACGGGCCCGGTTGTCCTGGAGTTTATCCATGGTGTAACCGGCCGCGACCGAGAGCATGGCGTCGACCAGCTTGCCTTCGAGAGTTTCGGCAAGATCGGAAGCGCGAAAGGTCTTGCCGGCCAGTGCCTGGGCCGCGGTTGCCACACCGTCCCTGGTGGCGTCGACGCGGACATAGAACTCCGCGCCGATGTCGACCCGAAGGCGATCGGAGGTGATCATCGACTTCGGACCCAGGCGCTCGATCTCCAGCTTCGAGGTCCGCATGTTGATTTCCGATATCTTGTGCAGGAACGGCAGCGCCAGGCAGCCTCCATCAAGAATGACCCGCTGCCCGCCGGCACCGGTCCGGATCAGAGCCACTTCGCGCGTTGCCTTGCGGAAGTACCTGCTGAGAAACAGGATGACCAGAACGGCAACGATCAGGACGACGACGATGGTGACAAACCATGTCATGACGCGGACCTCCTGGCGGGGCGGTCCGGCCAATGCAGCGCCTGACCACTGAACATGAGGGTTGCGATGGATGCCCGGTTCCGGCTTTTGCGGGCGCTGGCGACCATCGGTCGACCATGGGACGCATCATGGCGTGCGTCAAGAAGGGACTCTTACAAAGCAAGCATGACGGCTCATGCCGCCATCCTTGCTTGTGTATTCACGGTTCCACGGCCCGGCATCCCGGCAGCCTCCCCGTGCAGCAGCGCCAGTCCCCGACGCCGGATCTCGCGGGCAGCATTCGCGTCCGCGTTGTCGGCATGGCCGCAGGCCACGCAGTGAAACACCGCCTGCGAGCGGCGCGATGCGGCGTCGACATGGCCGCAGGCCGCGCAGGTCCGGCTGGTGTGGCGGGGATCGACCGCGATCACGCGCCCCGCCTTGTAGTTCAGCATTGCGCGCAGGGATCATTTCCGCGAGATCCATCCGCAGCTGCGCATCGAGCCGCTTGTCTTCCTTCACCACCACCTCACCCTTGCGTGGGCGGCCGCGCTTGCGTTTCGGCCTTTCGGCCTTCGCCGGCTTCGGTGCCGGTTTCTCCCGTGCCTCGATCGCAGTGGAATCGCGCGTGACATGCCCGACGATGGGTGTCTCCAGGGCCGTGGTGACCAGTGCTTCGTGCATCCGTGCCGGAAGGTCGCTGGAGGCACACTCGGCAAAGGCGCGCGAGAACGTCGCCTCGCTCGGGATGGCGGAACGCCGTGGCCACCCGCACAGCCGTCGCAGCACCGGATCCGCATCGATCCGGTCGATCAGATCGCGCGTGGTCGCCAGGTTCCAGATCGCCCTGGCAATGAACGCGCGGGCCACCCGGTCCGCGCAGGGACGGCCCACAAAACCGGGCTGACAGCTGAAATGGTCTTCGGGAGGCGCAAACTCCAGCACCGCAAACAGCTTGCGGTGCCGATCCGACAGACGGCCCACGGCGTCGGTCAGTTCGGGAAACAACTCGCCTTGAAATCGGCACCAGAGGTCGGATGCACTCCCGAACAGGGGCATCGGGGAGACTGCCCTTCGTCGCTACGTTGTGTGTTTCCAAATCCAACAGACCACTGGGCGGTCCCCTGTCCCCTCTCTTTCCGAAAATCGCTCCCGTTCAGGGCCCTGAAATCGCGTGAGCCCACTGTTTTGCAAGTGGCTCCAATAACTACGGGTGCAGACGATGGCGCGCCGGAGCGGCGTGCTGGCTGGCGGCAGGAGGATGCCGCCTGGGGGACATACACTCCCGTCACGACGGTACCCTGCCGGACAGGCGCGCATATGTGCGAGCCGGGCAAGCTCGCGGACGTGCCGGACGACTCCGGCCTGTTGCGGCATGGATCGCCAGTTCCAGTCACCGCACGACTGTCCGGCTCCAGGGACGCCGGTCAGGAACCGCGGTCCTTGGCGCCACCTTCGGACGCCTGTCGTTCCTGGTCGTCACGGACCCTGACCTGCCCCTCCTCGAGGATGCCGCGAACCTGTTCCGCCTCGGGCCCGGAGACAAGCCCGATGCTCTGCAGTGCCAGCCCGTAGGCCTCGGCGGCCTCTTCGAGCTGTCCCTGGCGGTGATGGAGATCGGCCAGGTTGCCGAGAGTGCGCGCAACGTTGATGTCGTCAGGTCCCAGCAGAGCCGTCCACAGCCCGATCACGCGCACGTAGAGCTGCTCGGCCGCTGCAAGCTGTCCGTTGGTCTCCAGTACGATTGCGAGGTTGTTGAGCACGGCCGCCCGCTCCTCGCTCCCGGGTTCCGTCTTCTCGACCGCGCGTTCGAGCAGTTCCTGCGCCTGGTAGGGGCGGCGGGCCTCGTAGGCATAGGCCGCCGCCTCGACCAGGCCCCGCCAGTCCTCGCCGGTCTCCGCGCCCTCCCGGGTTCCCGTTGCCCGTTCGTCGGCGTTCGCGGCGCCGACCGCCAGGACACCGATCGTCGTCAGCAGGAGCAGTGTGTACAGCAGCCGGCCGCGGCGGGGGTGTGCCTGAAGGGTCGGGACCAGCATCACGTCCGCTTCCTCTCGTCGCCCGCAGCCCGCCCGGCTACTGTCCGGCGGTTCTCGCTCCAAGCCGGTCGGAGCCGTAGAACCGTGCGAGGTAGTCGAGGATCAGGACTTCCTCGTCCGGTTCGAGTTCCGGCATGTCCTGTTCCTCGACCATGTAGTCGATGACCTCGGACCAGACGTCCCGCGCAAGGCCCTGCTGGGTAACCAGGCGCAGTGAATGGCAGGAACCGCACAGCGCTTCGACATCGTCCCGTCCGGTTCCCTCCGGCAGCGTCTCGTCCTCGGCCACTGCCGTACCGGACCAGGTGAGCAGAGCTGCACCCAGTGCCAGTACCGGCAGGTGGCACCGCGCGATCACGTCACCCGGACCGAGATCCTGTGCATCGCGTTGTTGAGGTAGCCCTTCGGGTTCCACGCGATGGCGAAGGGCTGGCTGCGTCCCCCGGTATCGGTCGCGCGGGCCCAGACCTCGTAGTAGCCGTGCTGCGGAAAGGTGACCGTCGCCGACCATCTCTGCCACGCGTAGGGATTGACCGGTGCCGCAAGCTCGGCCTGCTGCCAGGTCGCTCCGAAGTCGATGGACACGTCGACCCGCGCCACCTCGTGATCCCCGGCCCAGCCGTGCCCGGCAACCTCAAGCGAGCGTCCCGCGATTTCAAGACCGGTCTCAGGCGTCGTAATCAACGACTTGACCGGCATGGCATGGATGATCTTCATGACGCTCTTCGGCACCTTCTCGCCCGGCTCCACCGGGTAGTCCGGAACCCGGTAGGAACTTCCGGTCATCTTGGCGCCGTCGTGGACCACGTCACGAAGCCAGATGCGCTTCAGCCACTTCTGCGAACACGATCCCGGCCAGCCCGGTACGACCAGTCGCAACGGCGCGCCGTTCATCGCATGCAGCGGGCCGCCGTTCATGGCAAACGCGATCAGGTTGTTCGGGTCCATCGCCTTCTCGATCGGCACACCGCGCGAGATCGGCAACTTGTCGGACCCCGACAGGTGGGTGTCCGCCCCTTCGTGGGCGGTGTAGACCACGCCGTTCCCCAGTCCCGCGGCTTCCAGCACGTCGCGCAGCCGTACACCGGTCCACTCCGCACAGCCGACGGCGCCCAGTGTCCACTGGTTGCCGCGCGCGGGCGGATCGAAGAAGGCACGTCCGTTGCCGCCGCACTCGATGGTCAGCCGACGCGTCACGACCTCGAACCGGGAGCGGAGATCCTCGATCGAGAGCGTGAGCGGAGTGTTGACCAGGCCATCGACGGTGAGTGACCAGGTCGCCGCGTCCATGTCATCGGGCAGCAGGCCGTTGTTGCGGATGAAGTGACGCGACGTCGGCGTGACCTCGTCATGCAGCAGGTGCGGTGGTGTTTCCGCGTTGACCGGCCGGTCGTTCAGGATTGTCAGACCGTCCTTGCCGGCGATGGCCTCCGGGCTGGCGGCGATGGCCTCGGGAATGAAACCCGACGGCATCGACCGGTGGAACGGGATGGCGGCGCCGACCAGTGCTCCCATGGTTGCAAGGCCCGCGCCCTTCAGAAAACCACGCCGGCTACCGTTGCTCCTGCGCCCGAATACCAGCCAGTCCGCATGCTCCGGATCCCGGGCGTAGAGATCGAATAGACCGGCCTCACGATTACTGTCTCTGGTCGTCATGACTGATCTCCCGTGCAGTTCCTCCCCGGAACGGTAGATCAGATCTGCCGGAGCATACAAGAAACCGATGGCGCCCGGGCTGTCAGGCGGCCTGGGCCTCCAGCGTCGGCCCTTCGCCGGCGACGGTGGTCCTGCGCATGTCGCGAACCTCGCCGGTATCGCGGAACCGTCGCACGCGGTGCATGCACTGCCGGTTGTCCCACATCACCAGGTCGCCGACCCGCCACTCGTGCACGTAGCGGAACTCCGGCTGGGTAGCGTGCTCGATGAGGTCGCGGATGAAATCACGACCCTCGGGCACCGGCCAGCCGACGATGGAGCCGATATGGGACGACAGGTAGATCGACTTGCGCCCGGTGAGCCGGTTGGTCCGGACCAGCGCGTGGCGCACGGGCTCGAAGGTTGCGCGCTCATCTTCGGTGAAGTCCGCGAACCCCATCACGCCGCGCGAGAAGATCAGCGAATGCTCGGTCACCAGGTCTGCAATCTCGTCGCGGGTTTCCTGATCCAGTGCTTCATATGCGGCGGGCATGAAGGCGTACTCGGTGTTTCCACCGGTACTGGGTTTCGACCGGCACGACAGGATCGAGAACTTGGACGGTGTGACGCGGAACGAACTGTCGGAGTGCCAGAGCCGGTTGCCAAGGTTGAACATGCGCCGACGGTCGTCGCGTTCGAGCACCTGCCCGTGCTTGTCCAGGTTGCTCACGTCCGCCATCTCGAGCCGCAACCGGCGCTGTTCCGGCTTGACCACGTTCGAGCCGACTGCAAGTTCGAGCTTTCCGAAGCTACGGGAAAACGCCACCTGCTGGTCGTCGGACAGGTCCTGGTCGTGGAAGACCAGGACGCCCAGCCGGTCCATGGCCTCGTGGATCTCCCGGGCCTGTTCGGAGTCAAGCGGCCGGCGCAGGTCGAGGCCCGAGACCTCACCGACGAAATGCGGGTGGACTTGCCTGATGGTGATCGACATTGCTTCCTCCGTGACGGCTTTTCTTCAGATCACGCCCTCGTTGCGCAGGCGCGCAATCTCGTCTGGTGTGACCCCGCACAGCTCGGTCAGCACCGTGTCGGTGTGTTCTCCCAGCACCGGCGGCCGGACCACAGACGCGGCCGAGTCCGACAACTTGATCGGGCACCCGACGGTCATGTAACCCCCGCGATCCGGATAGTCGAGGTCGACGATCATGTCGCGTTCCCGCAGATGCGGGTCATCGAAGATCTCGCCGGTATCCTGGCAGGCGCCGGACGGGACTCCTGCCTCGCCCAGCAATCGCATGGCTTCATGCTTGGTATGCTGCCGGGTCCAGCCCTCGATGATCGCATTCAGGCTCACGCGATTGTCCCACCGGGCGTCGAAGGTGGCATAGCGTGCATCGTCGATGATGTCGGACCGTCCGATGACTGTCGCGAAGGCACGCCACATCTGTTGCTGCGCAAAGATGAAGATGTAGTCGTTGGGCCCGCCCGGGGCGCAGGGATAGGTCGAGCCCGGTACCGTGCGTCCGAGCTGGTTGCCGGTGCGCGGCTGCACCCCGCCAAGCCTCTGGTGGTCCCGAAGGCTGATCCGCATGATGTTGACGACGCTGTCCTGCATCGAGACCTCGACCTGCTGACCGATGCCGGTGCGGTGGCGCTGCTGCAGCGCTGCGAGGATGCCGATCGCAAGGTGCATGCCGGTTCCGGAATCCCCGATGCCGGGCCACACGAAGGTCGGCGGGTTTTCCGGAAACCCGGTGGTGCACATCGCTCCGCCCATGGCCTGCGCGATCGGCTCGAAGCTCTTGAAACCGCTGTAGGGCCCCCAGGTCCCGAAGCCCTTGATGGTGGCGTAGATCAGCCGCTCGTTGATCTCGCGCAGCGCCTCGTAGCCGAAGCCGAGCCGGTCGAGTGCGCCGGGAGAGAAGTTCTCGACCAGGACATCGGCGCTGGCGATCACCTGGCGGAACAGCGCCTTGCCCTCCTCGTGCTTGAGGTTGAGCGTCAGGCTGCGCTTGTTGGCGTTCAGCACCAGGAAGAACAGGCTGTCGCCGTCAGTCTTCTCGCGCATGTGGATGCGGGCAACATCACCCTTGCCGGGTTCCTCGAGCTTGATCACCTCGGCGCCGAGCCAGGCCAGAACCTGGGTACAGGCCGGACCGGCCTGGTTGTGAGTCATGTCAATGATGCGGATGCCTTCGAGTGCGGTGCCCATGCGCGTTCTCCGGTTTGCGTTCAGTCCAGGTGCAGTTCGCCCAGCCCTTGCTGATCGGGCTGGATGAACTCGACGCTCGGATGCCCGGTCCGTCCGTATCCCCACCAGACCTTGAGGCCGAACATCGCCTTCTGCCGCGGCGATGCCTCTTCCAGGATCCGGCGGTCGAGTGCGACCGGGTAGTTGACCTGGGGCCGGTACTGCGGCCCGCAGAAGGTGAGCAGCATGGCAACCCGGGCTCCATTGGTCAGGTTGGCGCCGGTGCCGTGCCAGATCCGGCCGTCGGTCACCAGCGCGGTTCCCGCCGGTCCCTCCGCCGCCACGGTCTCGACGTCGTGGTCACGCTCCGGGTCCGGATGCCGGCCGGCAAGATGACTGCCGGGAACCACCCGGGTCCCGCCGTTGGCATCGGTGAAGTCGTTCATCATGAAGATGACGTTGCTGCAGGCCGCCGGCGCCAGCATGTCCGAGGTGTCCGGCCGGTCCGGGTCGTTGTCGAACCGCGTCCGGGTCATCGAGCCGACGGGAAGCGGCCGGCGTCCCTGCCGGGTCGGTTCCGGCGCCCACCACTGGTCGGTGTGCAGGTTCATCGGCAGTCCGCCGGACTTTGCGATGTTGGAGCTGAAGGAAGAGAGCTGGTATTCATCGCCGAGTACGTGTTCGACCAGGTCGTGCATGCTGTCGATTTCGAGGACATCGAGAAACGCGGCCCCCTTGTTTGGAAGCAGCCACACCCGCTGATTCACACCGCCGTGCGCCGCCGTGAAGGCCTCGGGACGGACCCGGCCGTGTTCGTTGCGAAACTGGCCCCACTGCTGGGTCGGCCCGCCGTCCTCGAACGCATGGCCCCGGGCGAGTTCGGCGGCAGCCTGTTCAAGCAGCCGGTCACGCACGGTCGAAAACAGCGGATCCTCAAGCAGGCCCTCAAGCAGCCCGTAGCCCCAGCGGTCGATGTCGGCGCGGACCCGATCCGGGTCCCGGGTCGGGCGCGGCAGGTCACGCGGCATGGTGGAAACTCCCGTCTGCTGATGGAACTGCGAAGGCGGCGCAGCATCGCGCACGCCGGGGGCATGGCGCAACCCGACGCAGACCGCCATCAGGGTGCGGGAGCCCGGGTCTTCCCGCCTCCCGCCGGCATTTGACCGGCAGCGTGCGCCGCCCGAACGAAACCTCGCAGGACGGCGCCCCGCCGTGTTCGATCCGGTATTCCCGGTCGATGATCTTCCGGTCGATCGCGATCCCCGACAGGTCGCGGCGCAGCCGCCGTGCGGAAGGGAACCGAATGGTACGACCGGTTGTCCGGTTTCGTGCCCGTCCCGGTCGTGTGCCGTGACAGGGTCGATGCTCGCACGCCCGGCATTCGTCGAGCACCGCTGTCGGACGGCCCTGCGTGCCGGAGAGAGCGCAGTCGGCCTGCGTCCTGCCGGCAGTGCGCGCTCGAAAGGGACACCCGCTCCATCGGTCAGTTTCCAGCCCGCGTCTTCAGGCAGTTTGCCGATCTTGGTGCGAGCGGAGGTTCCCGCCGTACGGCTCGTGCCGCCGTGCCGGGGATCGACGACTTCGACCTCGATGTCCTGGCGGTCCCGGACGTTGCGGGTGATCACGGCCATGCTCCGCGAGCGGGCAGGCGCCGCGATCTGACAGTCCGCTGGTGGAACAACGCGGCCAGCCGAACGGTGTGCCGCCGCAATGTCCGCGTATTTCCGGGCGCCGGCTCTGTCGAACGGGAGTGCCCGGTCCGCAAGGTCCTCTCGCAGGATTGACCCGAAGGCGGAGGCAAGCACTGCCTGCCGGCCGGCAGAATGGCAATGCCGTAGCGACGTTCCGCCTCGCCGGTGGCTGAGGAACACAGATCCGTCGCCAGTCGGTCCCCGACCCGGGTCTCGACCACGGGGTCGGGGGACGGACACAGGAGCTCGGATACCACGCTCGTATCCGGCAGGAACATTGCTGCCACCTCAATCGAATGACGGCGGCTCGCGCCCGGGCTCACGCGGGGACAACTCCAGGCCCATGTCGACGAGAGGCACGATCCGGGCGCGAATCGAGCTCGCGAGGTTCCAGGGGGGCCTGCGCCCGACGGCATCACGCAGGATAAGCCGCGCGTCCTCTTCCATGGACCGTCCAATGTTCGCCGCGCGGACCCGAAGGCGTGTCTTCACGTTGTCGTCGAGGTTGCGGGTTGTGGTGCCCGCCATGGACCTGCCTTCCGTTCCGGCCAATGCCCGGTTCCACGCGTGATTGCGATGCAATCAAGGCGGTGCAATCACGCACACCGACGGCCCCGCCAATGATCGGGCCTCCAGGAGTTCCGCCGTCCGCCGATCCCTGTCGGCACATCGCTTCGGCCTGCGCCGTTACCGAATTGTGTGACGGTTGTTCGTGCCGGTGAGTGCACCGGCCACCTGGTGTGCCAGGACGCTGGAGCACCAGGACATTGGTCAAACCGAGAAGTTTCCGACCGCTTTTCGTAACATGCGGCAACCGCGGCGGCTCTTGCCCGATCACCGGGACCGGCACCGGCACCATAATCGGTTTCGACAGGAAACCCCCGACAGTATGCTGACGACCGTCGGCAAACCTGTACGGAGATCAGCCGGATGAAGATGAAAGCCGCCATCCTGCGCGAGACCGGAGCCTCGCGACCCTACGCCGTCTCGCAACCCGTGCGTATCGAGCAGATCGACCTCGAGGCGCCACGCGAAGGCGAACTGCTGGTGAAGATTGCCGGCGCCGGCCTGTGCCATTCCGACCTGTCGGTCATCAACGGCAACCGGGCCCGACCGATGCCACTGCTTCTGGGACATGAGGGGTCGGGCGAGGTGGTCGAGGTGGGTGTCGGCGTTCGTGACATCCGTCCGGGCGATCCCGTGGTCTTCCAGTTCTCTGCATCCTGCGGACGCTGCGCCAACTGCCTCGGCGGTCGCCCCCAGCTCTGCGATACCCACAACGAGGCGCGGGCGAAGGGGCACCTGATGGCTGGTGGCAGCCGTCTGCGCGATGCCGAGGGACAGGAAGTCGCCCACCAGTCAGGCGTGTCCTGCTTTGCCGAATACGCGGTGCTCGACCGGGGAAGCGTGGTCCGGGTCGATGACGACGTTTCGCTTGCCGAGGCCGCGATTTTCGGATGCGCGGTCATGACCGGGGTGGGTGCGGTGCTGAACACCGCGCGCATTCGTGCCGGCGACAGCGTCGCCTGTGTCGGGCTCGGCGGGGTGGGGATGAACGGTCTGCTCGGGGCGAGGCTCGCCGGGGCGGAGACCATCATCGCCGTCGACGTCAATCCGGACCGTCTCGGGCTTGCCCGCCAGCTCGGGGCGACCCACACGGTCGATGCGTCCGAGCCCGACCACGTGCAGCAGATCCTGGACCTGAGCAACGGCGGTGTCGACCACGCCTTCGAGTTTGCCGGCTCGGTCGCCGCGACCGAGACCTGCTACCGCTCGATCCGGCGCGGCGGCGAGGTGCTGATCGTCGGCCTCGCACCGAACAGGAGCCTGTTCTCCTTCGATCCGGGCGAGATCGTGAACGCGGAAAAATCGATCCGTGGCAGCTACATGGGAAGCTGTGTGCCCGTGCGCGACATCCCGCGCTACATCGAGCTCTACCGCCAGGGGCGGCTGCCGGTGGACCGCCTGATCGACCGCAGCATCGACTTCGACGGGATCAATGACGGTTTCGACCGGCTTTCCGACGGTCTGGCGATTCGTCAAATTCTCGAACCCCACATGGCCTGAACGCCGGGCCGGCCCTCAGTCGAGCAGGGCGAGGGCGAGCAGCACCGCCAGCAGCACGATCACCCATGCAGGCTGCAGCCCGCCGTTCCTGCCGCCTCTCATTTCGCGCAGGGTCTCGGGATGCAGGCGTATGCCACCCGTGCTCAGGTCGCGGATCACCTGTTCCGCCTGGATCAGGTGAACCGGAATGCGGCGGGAAAAGTCTGTCGCGTACCCCGCTATCTGCCGGGCCTGGGCTGCGGGCGATCGGGTGTCCCGCATCCAGGTCTCGATCAGCGGATGGGCAATGTCCCATATGTTGACCTGGTCGCTGAGGTGACGGCCAACCCCTTCCGCCACCACCATGGTCTTCTGCAGTATCAGCAGTTGCGGCTGCACCTCCATGTCGAACTGCCGGGTCACCTGCAGCATGTGACCGAGCAGCCGTGCGAGCGAGATTTCCCCCAGCGGACGGCCGAGGATCGGTTCGCAGATGGCGCGGCAGGCCTGGGCGAACGCGTCCACCGACTTGTGCGGCGGCAGGAAACCGGCGCGATGGTAGACCGATGCAACCTGCTGGTAATCGGAGGAGAGCAGGGCGCTCAGGACGTCGGCAAGGATGTGGCGTGTGGGCAGGTCCAGCCGGCCCATGATCCCGAAATCGACGGGCGCGATCCGTCCGTCATCGAGGATGAGAACGTTGCCGGGGTGCATGTCGGCGTGGAAGAAGCCGTCGCGAAACACCTGCTGGAAGAAGATCACCGCGCTCTTGCGCACCACCTCATCAGGGTCATGACCGGCGTTGCGCACCACCTCGCGGTCGTCGGGCCTGGTCCCGTCAAGCCACTCGAGCGTGAACACGCGCCGCCGGGTGCGCTGCCAGTCGACGTCCGGGACCTTGAAGTCGGCGTCGCCCTCGAAGTTGCGGGCGAGTTCGGACGCCGCCGCCGCCTCCAGGCGCAGGTCGAGCTCCAGGGCCACGGTCTCGGCAAACAGGTCGACCACTTCCACCGGCCGGAGCCAGCGGATCCACGGCAGGGAGCGCTCCATCAGTCTTGACGCCCAGCGGAACAGTCCCAGGTCACGGGCGAACCGGGCCTCGATCTGCGGACGGAGTATCTTGACGGCGACATCCCGGCCGTCGGTGGCCACGGCCCGGTGTACCTGGGCGATCGATGCTGCCGCCACCGGGGTATCGTTGAACGCCAGGAAGTAGTTTCCGACCGGTCCGCCGATCTCGCTTTCGAAGGTGGCGCGGGCCTGTTCGGCGGGAAACGGCTCAAGACTGTGCTGCAGGCGGGAAAGGTCGTGGGCCGTCTGCTCGCCGACGAGATCCGGCCGGGTGGCGATTGACTGGCCGAGCTTGACGAAGCTCGGCCCGAGCGCGACCAGGGCGGCGGCGATCCTCTCGCCGGTGCGTTGGTTGTCGAGCGAGCGCTTGCGCAGCAGGCCCGCCAGGCGGATCAAGGTACCCGGTGCATGCGGGACGTGCTCGAGCGGCGTGAAGGCGCCGTGCCGCGCCAGGGTCCAGACGATGTGGAGCAGTCTCAGGATGTAGCGGGGAGTGCCGAGCATCTTCCCGCGCTAGAGGCGCCAGCCCGAATGCAGGGCGACGATCCCGCCCGACAGGCTTCGCCAGCGAACCCTGTCCAGTCCCGCGGACCTCATGCGCTCGGCCAGTCCTTCCTGGTCCGGGAACCGCCTGATGCTCTCGACCAGGTAGCGGTAGGCGTCCCTGTCACCGGTTACCCGGTGACCGATCTCGGGGATGACCCGCATCGAGTACATGTCGTAGGGACGGCGCAGCACCTCCAGCACCGGTCGGCTGAATTCGAGGCAGAGAAAGCGTCCGCCAATGGCCAGCACCCTGCAAATCTCGCGGAGCACGACATCGATCCTGGTTGTGTTGCGCAACCCGAAGGCCATGGTGCAGACCTCGATCGACCGGTCGGCGAGCGGCAGCTGTTCGGCATCGCCGCACAACCAGCGGATGCCGGGGGCGGCGCGGGTGCGTCCGGACTCGATCATCGAGGGGTTGATGTCGCAGACCAGCACCGGGCCGCCGCCGCGGTCACGGTAGCGGCGGGCAATATCGCCGGTCCCGCCGGCAAGATCGAGCAGAGACTGTCCGGGCCGGGGAGCCAGCCAGTCGATCATCGCGTCCTTCCACAGCCGGTGGACCCCCGCGCTCATGAGGTCGTTCATGAGATCGTAGCGTCCGGAAACCGAATCGAACACCTTGCCGACCAGACGGGTCTTCTCGTCAAGGGGCACGGTGCTGAACCCGAAGTCGGTGTGCTCCCGTCCATCCATCGGGAACGTGTCCGGCCGCCGGTGCGGAATGCCGTCCGCCTGTCTGGCCATGTCGTCGCCTCCTGCGCCGGGCTCAGCCGCGCAGCATGTCGGTGACGGTCGAGACGATCATTTCGGGGGTCACCCGGACCTGGTCCTCAAGCGGCGGCGCATAGGAAATGGGAATCCGCGGCGCAGCAAGCCTGCGGACCGGTCCCTTCAGCACGCCATGGCTGTGCTCGGCAACCGTCGCGCACACCTCCGCCCCGAAGCCACCCACGGCGACACTTTCGTGGGTGACCAGCAGCCGGCCGGTCTTGTCGACCGACGCGAGCACGGTGTCCCGGTCCCAGGGCCACAGTGTCCGCAGATCGATCACCTCGACCGAGATGCCCGACGCGGCCAGGGTCTCGGCCGCTGCCGCCGCCACGTGCACCTGGGCCGACCAGGAAACCACGGTCAGGTCGGTTCCCTCCCGGTGCAGCCGGGCCGAGCCGAACGGGATCAGCACCTCTCCGTGGGGAACCTCTCCCTCGAGGCCCCAGCTGTTCTTGTGCTCCATATAGACGACCGGGTCATCGGAGCGGATCGCGGTCTTCAGCAGGCCGAGGTTGTCGGCCGGTGTTGCCGGAACCGCGACCGCCAGTCCCGGAATGTGGGTATACCAGCTCTCGAGCGACTGGCTGTGCTGTGCCGCCGATGACCGCCACATCCCCATGGGCTCGCGGATCACCATCGGGACCCGTATCTGGCCTCCCAGCATGTACCGCGCCTTCGCCGCCTGATTGACCAGCTCGTCGACGGCACAGAGTGCGAAGTCGGCGAACCGCATCTCGACCACCGGCCGGGTCCCGCCCATGGCGGCCCCGACACAGGCCCCCATGATCGCGGATTCGGATATCGGCGCATCGGAAATCCGTTCCGCGCCGAATTCCTCCTGCAGCCCCTGGTACTGGCCGAAGACGCCGCCGCGTCCGAGGTCCTCCCCCACCGCCCAGACCAGCGGGTCGCGGCGCATTTCCTCGGCGAGCGCCCGCCGGCCGGCCGCGGCGTAGTTCATGACAGCCATCAGAACGCTCTCTCGCGGGGATCGCCGATGTCCTGGATGTCGCTGTACGCGAGTGCCCGGTCGGGCCATGGTGCGGCGCGCGCGGTCTCGTAGGCCCCGCTCATCTCGGCTGCCGCCGCGTCCCGGTGACCCACCAGCACGTCCTCGTCGACGCCGGCCTCGCGCAGCTGCGCGGCACAGCGGGCGATCGGATCGTTCTTCCATGCCTCGCGGACCTCGTCCTCGCTGCGATAGCGCGCCGGATCGGTGGAGGTGTGTCCGTGCAGCCGGTAGGTGTGGCAGAGGATGAAACGCGGCCCGCCGCCCGAGCGCACGGCGCCGACCGCCGCGCGTGCGGTTTCGTCAACCGCCACCACATCGTTGCCGTCGACCTCGTCTGCCGGAATGCCGAGCGCGCGGATCCGCTCGGCGGCGCCGGGGCCCGCTGTCATCGCGTTGCTGCGGGTCGTCGAGGCGAAGCCGTTGCTCTCGCACACGAACAGGGCGGGCAGGCCGAACACCGCCGCCCAGTTGGCTCCCTCGAGAAACGGACCCCGGTTGATCGCGCCATCGCCGAAGATGGTACAGGCGATCCCGTCCGTCCGCCTGAGCCTGATGGCGTGGGCCGCACCGGCGGCGATGTTGATGTTGGCCGCCACCACGCCGTTGGCCCCGAGCATGCCGACGCCCACGTCGGCTATGTGCATCGATCCGCCCTTGCCCTGGCAGATACCGCCGTCACGTCCCAGCAGTTCCTTCATCATCGCGACCGCGTCGGCGCCCTTGGCAAGCGTGTGCCCGTGTCCGCGGTGGGTCGAGAGAAGGTAGTCTGTGGGTCGCAGGGCGCGGCAGATGCCGGACGCGATGGCCTCCTGTCCGATCGAGAGATGAATGGCGCCGAGAACGAGCCCGTCCGTGGCTGCCTGCGCGGCCGATTCCTCGAAGGCGCGGATCCGGTGCATCATCCTGTGGTGCTCGAGATACCGGGCAACATCAAGGTTCGAGACGTGTGAAGCCGACACGCCGGGCTCCCGAAACCATGGATCAACGACGCCGGGAGTGTATGGAGCGGACATGCCGCGTGCAAGCGCGCGCCCTCCTGGTCCGCAGGCCCGCGCCCGGGGCCTCGCCCATCGAGTCGAACCGCGCCGCCGAGCGGAACCGGGACATGATGTCTGCCCGGGCCGCGGCTTCCGTACCGCATCCGTGCATTCAGACCGCGATCAGCACGGTCAGGTCCCGGTACCGAGGAGGCAGCCACGTCGCGGATGCAGTCCGTCGTGCAGGGACGCCGGGAGCCCGTTGCCAACCGCCTTCGGGGGGCGTGTGCTGTCGGGGTATGGTCGTGTGCAGGGCAGGGAGAGGTGTTTCATGCCGGAACTTCCGGAAGTGGAAACGGTTCGCCTCGGCCTGGTGCCTGTGCTGGAGGGCCGAAGGCTGGTGCGGGTCGAACAGTTCCGCGCCGACCTGCGCTGGCCGATTCCGCGCGGGTTCGGGCAGAGGCTCGAGGGCAGGCGGGTGACCGGGCTGCGGCGCCGCGCCAAGTACCTGATCTGGGACTGCGATGACGGCACGGTGCTGCTCATGCATCTCGGCATGTCCGGGCGCCTGGTCATCTCGAACCACAGGCCGGAACTGGAACCTCACGATCACCTCGTCTTCACCACCGAAGACGGGTGCGTGATCCGGTTCCACGATGCGCGCCGGTTCGGCATGGTCGATCTCGCGCGCTCCGAGACCCTGGGAACACATCGCCTGCTGGCCGGTCTTGGCCCGGAGCCGCTCGGCAACGGGTTCAGCGCTCCAGTGCTTCACGACCGTCTGACCGGGCGCCGTACCCCGGTCAAGTCGGCGCTGCTTGACCAGAAGGTGGTGGCCGGTCTCGGCAACATCTACGTCTGCGAGGCGCTGCACATGGCCGGGGTGTCACCGCTTCGCCCCGCCGCCACCCTCAGGCCCGCCGAGGTCGAACGGCTGGTCGGTGCGGTCCGCGAGGTGCTGGCGGCGGCAATCAGGGCAGGGGGCTCGAGCCTGCGCGATCATGTCGCGCCGGATGGTGAACTGGGGTATTTCCAGCACAGCTTCCGGGTCTACGGGCGCGACGGAGACACGTGTCCGCGTGACGGGTGCGACGGCGTGGTCGAACGCGCGGTGCAGTCCGGCCGGTCAAGCTTCCACTGTCCGCGGTGCCAGGGCTGAGGCGGGTCGCACGCGGCCCGGTCTTCTTCTATAGTCGCGCCGCGCGGGCAAGCGCGGGGCAGGTTGCGGAGATCGAGACATGGCATTCGAGAACATCATCGTGGAATGCGACGAGGGCGTGGGCATCATCACCCTGAACCGTCCCGCGGCGCTCAACGCGCTCTCGAGCCCGCTCATGGGCGAGTTGATGCAGGCGCTGAACGAACTCGAGAACGACGATCGCGTCGGCTGCCTGGTGCTGACAGGCAACGAGCGCGCCTTCGCTGCCGGCGCCGACATCAAGGAGATGCAGTCCAGGTCCTACATGGACGTCTATCTCGAGGATTTCGTCACCGCGACCTGGGAGCACATCGCGAAGATCCGCAAACCCATCATTGCGGCCGTGTCCGGATACGCCCTGGGCGGTGGCTGCGAACTCGCGATGATGTGCGACTTCGTGATCGCGGCGAGGAATGCGCGGTTCGGCCAGCCGGAAATCACCATCGGCACCATCCCCGGGGCCGGCGGTACCCAGCGCCTGCCGCGGTTCATCGGCAAGGCCAAGGCGATGGACATGTGCCTCACCGGCCGGATGATGGATGTCGAGGAAGCCGAGCGGGTCGGGCTGGTCAGCCGCATCGTTCCGGACGAGGAACTGCGCGAGACGGCGATCGCGGTTGCGCGCCAGATCGCCGGGCTCTCGCGACCCTCGGTGATGATGGCCAAGGAAGCGGTGAACCGGGCATTCGAGACCACACTGGCCGAGGGCGTGCGGTTCGAGCGCCGGCTGTTTCACTCGACCTTTGCCACGGAGGACCAGAAGGAGGGAATGGCGGCGTTTGCCGAAAAGCGCCGCCCGGCGTTCAGGAACCGGTGAGGGCGAAATCGCATTGACGTCCGCCCGGCGGCTGATCTATACAGCGGACCTTCCGAACTTGGCGTGACGGTTCCGACTCAGATGGCGCATCACAAGTCTGCACAGAAGCGTATCCGGCGCAACGAGACCAGGAGACGCATCAACCATTCGCGGATCTCCAGGGTCAGGACTTTCGTCAGGAAGGTTGAGGCCGCAATCCTCTCCGGAAACAGGGATGCGGCCCGGGAGGCCCTGCAACTGGCACAGCCGGAAATCCACCGCGGCGTGACCCGGGGCGTGCTGCACCGCAATACGGCGGCGCGCAGGATCTCGAAACTCGCCCGGCGTATCAACGCGATGTCGGTCTGAGTCGACCCTTTCCCCGAGACATTCGACACTGGCCGGTCTGCGCGTGGGGCGCCGCATCGACGCGCGGATGATCTCGTTGACGCTGCGCGCGTGTCCTGTCTACTCTCTTGCCTGTTGTGGGTGTGCCCGACGAACGTGAGGTCAGGCCTGTGAACAGGTTGGACAACGCTATCGTCCGCCTTCATGCGGCGGTGAAGCGGATCGAGGAGGGAAGCGGCCTCGAAGGGTACAACGCCGCCCGCGAGGCCAGTATGGAAGCCGAATTGTCCGAGGTTCGCGAACAGTATGCGCAACTGGAACTGACGACCGACCGCATCGGTACCCGGCTCGATCAGACGATCGACCGGCTCAAGCTGATCCTGGATGCCTGACCGGTGGCGCAGGTCGAGGTCCAGGTGAATGGTCAGACCTACCTTGTGGCATGCGAGGACGGTCAGGAAGCGCATCTCACGGAACTCGCCCAGGTGATCGATGCGGAGGTGCGAGACCTCGTGCGTCATGTTGGGCAGGTGGGGCAGGCCCGGTTGCTGCTCATGACCTGTCTGCAGGCGATGGACGAACTGATCCGGCTGCGCGAGGAACTGGACGCGCGTCGCACTGGTTCGACCGAGGAAGCGATGGCCGATCAGCTCGAGCAGATGGCGCAGCGGCTGGAAGCCATTGCGGGATCGGGCAATCAGACCTAAAACAGGGTTGCGAAACGGTCGCTGCGCGGTACGACCGGTCGGTTTGTCCCTGGGGCTATAGACAGACCCTCGGGAACTGCCTCTGCCGGGGCTGTGGCCCCGGTACTGCGGTGCCCACCTGCACGAGCAGGCCACAGAGGATAGTACGTGACCGACGGCCGATGCGGCACCGTTTCTCCTTGTTTTCCCCAGGAGATGCGTGTGCATCCAGCACCCGACCGGGCCGAAACTGCGGGGCTGGCCGAGGCGAAGCGTGCCCTGCGCCGGACCGCCGCACGGGAGCGCGACAGGCTGCACAGGGACGTCGCGGGCGCCGGGGAACTGATTGCCGCGCGTTTCCTTGCCCGCTGGACTCCCGCACCCGGCACCGCGGTCTCCGCCTTCTGGCCATTCCGCTCCGAGCCTGACACCCGGCCGCTGATGCATGCGCTGGTTGCAGGCGGGAGCACGGTCCTGCTCCCGGTGGTGGCCGGCAGGGGCCAGCCGCTCGCGTTCAGGGTCTGGCGGCCCGGAGATCTGCTGGCGCCCGACGGTTTCGGGGTGCACGTCCCCGGGCCCGATGCCCCGGCCGGAGTGCCGGACTGGCTGCTGGTCCCATTGCTGGCGTGGGACACGGATCGCTATCGCCTCGGGTACGGCGGCGGATTCTATGACATCACGCTCGCGGAACTGCGCGCGTCGCGCCACGTGCGGGCCATCGGGATCGCGTACGACGGCCTGCGGGTTGACCGGGTTCCGCGGGGACCACTGGACGAGCAGCTCGACGCCATCGTGACCGAACGCCGCATCATCACCCAGGGAGAACCGGCAGATGCGAGTCCTGTTTCTCGGTGACATTGTCGGAAGGACCGGCCGGACGACGGTCGCTCAACGGCTGCCGGAGATCCGCGAGCGGCTCTCCCCGGACCTGGTGGTGGTCAACGGCGAGAACGCCGCCGCGGGTTTCGGGATCACCGAGGTGATCTGCAACCGGTTGTTCGAGGCCGGGGCCGACGTGCTGACCACCGGCAACCATGTCTGGGACCAGCGCGAGATCATTGCCCATATCGACCGGGAGCCCCGACTGCTCAGACCGGTCAACTACCCGGTCGGAACCCCCGGGCGCGGCGCCGGCCTGTTCGAAACAGCCGACGGACGGCGGGTGCTGGTCATCAACGTCATGCTCCGGTTGTTCATGGAACCTCTCGACGATCCCTTTGCCGTGGTCGACCAGGTGCTCGAGGATTCGCCGCTCGGGTCGGTGGCGGATTTCGTGCTGGTCGACATGCACGGCGAGGCGACCAGCGAGAAGATGGGTTTTGCCCATCATCTCGACGGCAGGGTTTCAGCCGTGATCGGGACCCATACGCATGTGCCGACCGCGGATACCATGGTGCTTGCCACCGGGACCGCGTACCAGACCGATGCCGGCATGTGCGGCGACTATGATTCGGTGATCGGAATGGCCAAGCGGCACCCGGTCGAGCGGTTCGTGACCCGGATGCCGGGACCTCGGCTGGAGCCCGCGGTCGGGGAGGCAACGATCTGCGGCGCCCTTGTCATCAGCGATGACAGGACCGGACTGGCGCGAAGCATCGAGCCCTTGCGGACCGGAGGTGTGCTTGCCGAGACCTGGCCTGGCAGCTGAATGCCGTCACCGGGCCGACCCGGCAGGTGAGCACGCGCCCACAATGTGGTATGGCTTGACAAACACAGTGCGGCATCGGGATTCGCACCTGTCCGGAACCGGACACCCGGGTTCGATCGTGCGGTGCGCGGCCGGGACGACACATCCGCGTGGTTCCGATGCCCGCAAGGTATCGGGACGGAAGCATGGCAGGTCATTCCCAGTTCAAGAACATCATGCACCGCAAGGGTGCACAGGACCGCAAGCGGGCGAAGATCTTCACGCGGCTGATCCGGGAACTCACGGTGGCGGCGCGCATCAGTCCGGACCCGGCCTCGAACCCGCGCCTGCGTGCGGCAATCGCCGCGGCGAGGGCGGCCAACATGCCGCGCGACAACATCGAACGGGTGATGAAGAAGGCAGCCGGCGACGGTGACGGCGCGAACTACGAGGAAATCCGGTACGAGGGCTACGGTCCGGGCGGGGCCGCCATCATCGTCGACGCCATGACGGACAATCGCAATCGTACCGCTTCGGAGATCCGGGCTGCATTCAGCAAGCACGGCGGCAATCTCGGCGAGACCAACAGCGTGAGCTACATGTTCGACCGGGTCGGCCAGGTCACCTACCCGCTCGGCAGTGCGAGTTCCGAAGAGATGTTCGAGGCGGCGCTGGAGGCCGGCGCGGAGGATGTCGATTCCTCGGGCGAGATCCACGAGGTGACCTGCCGTCCGGAGGACTTCACCAGCGTGCGCGAGTTTCTGGAGCGGCGATTCGGCGAACCGCAGGAGGCGGGTCTTGCGTGGAAGCCGCAGACTTCGGTTGAGGTGTCCGAGGACCGGGCAGCGGCCCTGCTCCGGCTGCTTGACACCCTTGATGACAATGATGATGTCCAGGTTGTCTCGGCCAACTTCAATATTCCCGACGAACTCCTGGCGCGGTTGACCGGCAACTAGACGGGAGGCGGAGATGTCTGCTGCGGGCCGACGGTTGCTCGGGCTTGATCCCGGGCTCCAGCGAACCGGCTGGGGCGTCATCACGGTTTCCGGCAGCCGGCTCGGTCATGTTGCCAGTGGTATCGTCCGGTCGGACAGGTCCGGGACCATCGCCGAACGGCTCGTGCAGCTGTACCGCGGCCTGTTCGAGGTCATTGCCGCCCACGAGCCCGACGAGGCGGTGGTGGAGGAGAGTTTCGTCAACCGCAACCCCGACTCCACGCTGAAGCTGGGACTGGCGCGCGGCGCCGTCCTGCTGGCCCCTGGGCTCGCTGGCCTCAGGGTAACGGAATACGCGCCCAACCGGGTCAAGAAGGCGGTGGTCGGTGTTGGTCATGCCGACAAGCGCCAGGTCCAGGTCATGGTCGGACGGCTTCTGGCGGTCGCCTCGACCATCCCGTCGGATGCCGCGGACGCCCTTGCGGTTGCCATCTGTCACGCACACTACACGGGAGCGGGCAACCGGGTTGACGGCACGCCCACCGATGGCATGAGCCGCGCCATTGCCGCGGCACTGGCGCGGGAGGCGCAGCGGCGATGATTGCACGGCTGAAGGGCATCGTGGACAGTCACACCGACAATGGCGTGGTCATCGACGTCGGCGGCGTCGGCTACCTCGTGTTCTGTTCAGGCCGGACTCTGGCGCAGCTTCCGGCACCCGGTGGCAGAGTTGCGCTGCATGTCGAGACCCATGTTCGCGAAGATCACATTCATCTTTACGGTTTCCTGCACGAGACCGAGCGCCGGTGTTTCCGTCTCCTGCAGTCAGTGCAGGGCGTCGGTTCACGCGCGGCGCTCGCGCTGCTGTCGGGACTTGCCGCCGACGAGGTGCTCGGTGCCATTGCGGCCGGTGACAGCAAGACGCTGACACGGGCGGAAGGGATCGGGCCGCGCATCGCCGGCCGGATCGTGAACGAACTGGCGGGGCGGGTATCCGCCTTCGGCGTGACCGGCGCTGCCGAGCCGCCCGCGGGCGGTATTGCCGAGGAGGCGATCTCCGCCCTGGTCAACCTGGGCTGGAGCCGGTCGCAGGCGCACGGCGCAGTGGCCGCCGCAGCGCGCGCCGGACCCGACCTGCCCCTTGAAGGGCTGATCACAGCCAGCCTGAAGGAGCTGTCTCCGTGACCGACCCGTCCGACCGGCTGGTGCAGCCGGAGGCAGCCGGGGGCGATGCGTCCGACCGGACGCTCAGGCCGGCGAAGCTCGACGACTTCATCGGCCAGCAGAGGCTTCGCGACAACCTGGGCCAGTTCGTCATGGCGGCGGCGGCGCGCGGCGAGGCGCTTGATCACGTGCTGTTCCATGGACCGCCGGGACTCGGCAAGACCACGCTCGCCCAGATCGTGGCCCGCGAACTCGAGGTCGGCTTTCGCATGACCTCCGGCCCGGCGATCGCCAAGGCGGGCGACCTGGCCGCGATTCTCACCAACCTCGAACCGCGCGACGTGCTGTTCATCGACGAGATCCACCGGCTCAATCCCGCCATCGAGGAAACCCTCTATCCCGCGATGGAGGACTTCCAGCTTGATCTCGTGATCGGCGAGGGACCGGCCGCGCGGTCGCTCCGCATCGACCTGCCGCCGTTTACCCTGGTTGCGGCCACGACCCGGACCGGGCTGGTCACCGGGCCGTTGCGGGACCGATTCGGCATCCCGCTGTGGCTCCAGTTCTATACCGTTGACGAACTGAAGCGGATCATACTTCGCAACGCCGCCCTGTTGCGGATGCCCCTGACCGAAGAGGGTGCGGAGGAGATCGCCCGGCGCTCGCGCGGGACCCCGAGGGTTGCCGGGCGGCTGCTGCGGCGGGTGCGCGACATCGCGTTCAACCAGTCAGCCGACCGGATTGGGGCAGCTATCGCCGATTCGGCGCTCACACGGCTCGATATCGATCATTCCGGCCTCGACGCCATGGACCGGCGCTACCTCGGGTGCATCGGCGTGAACTATTCCGGCGGACCCGTCGGGGCGGACACCATTGCCGCCGCACTGTCGGAGCAGCGTGACGTGATCGAGGAGGTCATCGAGCCATATCTGCTGCAACAGGGGCTGATCGGCCGCACCCCGCGGGGACGGGTCCTCACCCGGGCCGGATTCCGCTACCTCGGTCTGCCAGTGGCGGCCGGTCAGGCCGATCTGCTGTCGGGGCTTGAAGAGCCGGAGAAGGATCGTGGCTGACATGATGAAGGCGGCGCCGGAGCACCGGTTCCGCCTTCGGGTCTATTTCGAGGACACCGATGCGCAAGGCGTCGTCTATCATGCGAACTATCTGAACTTTGCCGAACGGGCGCGCACCGAGTTGCTTCGTTCGTTCGGTCTTTGCCAGGAGGCACTGCGGCGTCGCGATGGGCTGGGATTTGCCGTGACACGCTGCACCATCGAGTTTCGGGCGCCTGCCCGGCTGGATGACCTGCTCGAGGTCAGGACCGCGCTCGGGCGGATCAGCGGTGCGCGGGTGCACGCGGTCCAGTCCGTGCACGCCTGCAGGAACGATGGCGTGCAGGAGCCATGGCTTGTCCGGCTGGACGTGCATCTTGCGTGCGTCAATCGGTCGGGGCGCCCGGTGCGGTTGCCCGGGCGGATGATCGATGCTTTTGCGGTGGCCGCGGCCGATCCGGGCCGCGGAGAGATGGAGGGCTGATGGGACAGGATCAAGTTGACAGCGTGTACCTGGGCGGGTCGGCGGATCTGGATCTGAGCCTCGTCGGACTGTTCCTTGCTGCCGACCCGGTGGTCAAGGCGGTGATCCTGGGTCTGCTGCTCACCTCGGTGTGGACCTGGGCGATCATTATCAACAAGGCGATTCGCATGCGCCGCCTGCGCCGGCGCACCCGTTCCTTCGAGGACAGCTTCTGGTCTACGGGGACGCTCGAGGACCTGTACGATCGGATCGGAGGGACGCTGACCGACCCGATGTCTGCGGTGTTCTCCGCCGCAATGCGGGAGTGGCGCCGGTCGGCCTCGCTCGGACTGATCGGCAAGAGCGAGCAGGTCCGTGCCAGCCTGCGCATGCGCATCGAGCAGATCATGACACTGACCATCAGCCGGGAGATGGAGGCGCTGGAGCGGAACATGACCTTCCTTGCCTCGGTCGGCGCCACCGCACCCTTCATCGGGCTGTTTGGTACGGTATGGGGGATCATGGGCTCCTTCCAGTCCATCGCAGCCACCAAGACCACGGCGCTCTCGGTGGTCGCCCCAGGTATTGCCGAGGCCCTGTTCGCCACGGCTCTTGGCCTCGTTGCCGCCATTCCGGCCGTCATTGCCTACAACAAGATCAGCCAGGACCTCGACCGCTTTGCCCAGCACCTGGAGCGGTTTTCCGGCGACTTCATCTCGATCCTGTCGCGGCAGCTCGACGAGGGAGCCTGACGCATGGCGTTCAAACCGGCGAAGGCAGACCGCATCGGCCGCAGGGGGTACCGGCCGATGAGCGAGATCAACGTCACGCCGTTCGTCGACGTGATGCTGGTGCTGCTGGTTGTGTTCATGGTTACGGCGCCGCTTCTGGTGCTGGGCATTCCGGTCCAGCTTCCGAAGGTGGTGAAGGAATACGTGATTGCCGACGAGGACCCGCCGCTCAACGTGGAGGTCGACGAAGACAAGCGGATCTATCTGAACGAAACCGAGATCACGCTCGCTGAACTCGCGCCGAGATTGCGGGCGATGAAGGAGACCAATGCCGATCTCAAGGTGCACCTGCGCGGCGACGCCCGGCTCAACTACGGGGCGGTGGTGGTGGTTGCGGGAGAGATTCGCAATGCCGGGATCCAGGTCATCGCGCTGCGCACCGAGATGGCGTTGCGCGAACGCGAGGTGGAGAGTTTCCCGGACAGGGTCGTTGATGGAGGAGTAACGGGCGACGCCGGGCCCTCGCCGGCACCTGGCGGCGGCTGACGTTCATGCGAGGCAGCCTGCTGGTCTCGGTGATCATGCATGGGGCTCTCATTGCCCTTGCGTGGTTCGGCGTGCCGTACCTGCAGCCGGATCCGCCAGAACTCGACGAGGTGATCTTCGTGCAGCTGAGCGATCTCGCAGAGGTCACGAACCTGCCGCCCGAGCCCGGGGAGGACCCGCCGGAACCCCCGCGTCCCGAGCCGGAACCAATCCCGCCCCCGGCTCCCGAACCTCCTGCCCCCGAACCGCCGGCGCCTCCACCTCCCGCACCGGAACCGCCGGCGCCCCCACCTCCCGCACCGGAGCCGCCGGCGCCCCAGCCTCCCGCGCCGGCGCCTCCCGCACCCGAACCACCGGCACCGCCGCCATCCGAACCGCCGGCGCCGGAACCGGCCCCCGAGCCCGGGGTGCGGCCCGAGCCCGTTGCCGAACCTGCTGCGGAACGCCCGCAACCGGCCTCGCCAAGACCCAGGCTTCGGCCGAAGCTGCGGCGGCTGAACCTCGAGCAGGTGCTGACCGATCTGAAGCGCGAGAAGGATCCGCCCCGGGCGGAGAAGCGCCGCAGTCTTGCCGATGTGCTTGACCGGACCACAAGGCTCGGCACCGACCCGGACTTCGACCCGACGAAGACGATCACGCAGTCGGAGATCAGCAGGGTGCGGCACCAAATCGCGGCCTGCTGGAACATCGGTGTCGCCGGAGCCGGTGTCGAGGAGGCCGAGACGCTCGCCGTGGAGGTCAGGATCGTCATGAACCCGGACCGCACGGTGAGGGATGCCACGGTTGCGGACGAGGCGCGCATGACAGGCGATACCGCCTTCAGGATCGCGGCGGAACGGGCGTTGCGTGCGATCCGGCACCCGGACTGCAGGGTGCTGAACCTGCCCGACAACAAGTACGAGGTGTGGAAGACCTTCACCTTCAACTTCGACCCGAGGAAGCTTGCGCAATGAGTCCCGGAGCAGACCGATGATGAGAGTGTGGAACCGGGGTGCACCGACCCTTTGCATGCTGCTTGGCCTTGCCGCCACCTGTCTCGCCTCGACGACCGCCTTCGCCAGGGAAGACCTGAGGATCGACATCACCCAGGGTCGGTTCGATCCGATTCCGATTGCGGTGCGCGCGTTTCACGGGACGCAGCCCGATACCGAGACGCTCGGCGCCCGGGTCAGGGACGTCATCGCGGCAAACCTGCTCCGCTCCGGCCTGTTCGATCCCGTCGACCCCGCGGCGTTCATCGGACCGGTAACCGGTGTTCAGGTTCGCCCGAGGTTCGGCAACTGGACCGCACTGAAGGCGGAGGCACTGGTCAAGGGCAGCATCGCCCCGGAACCGGACGGCCGGCTGAAGTTCGAATACCGGCTCTGGGATGTCGCGCGACGTGCCGATCTCGTGGCATCGAGTTTTACCACTTCGGAGCGGAACTGGCGCCGGGTTGCCCACCTGATCAGCGACCAGATCTACGAGAGGGTGACCGGGGAGACAGGGTACTTCGATACCCGGATTGTCTACATTGCCGAGACCGGTCCCAGGGATCGTCGGGTCAAGCGGCTCGCGGTCATGGACCAGGACGGGGCGAACCACACTTACCTTACGGACGGCAGGCACCTTGTGCTCACGCCGCGGTTCTCGCCGACGGCGCAGGAACTGGTCTACCTCGGCTACTACCAGCGCAACAGGCCAAGGGTGTACCTGTTCAACATCGTGACCGGACAGCAGGCGGTACTGGGCGACTTCCCGGGAATGACGCTCGCGCCCCGATTCGCTCCTGGCGGAGCAAGCGTCATCATGAGCATGGCCAAGGACGGGGCAACCAACATCTACACGCTGGACCTTGCCACCCGCGTGCAGCGGCGACTGACCGGTTCGGTCTCGGACATCAACGTCTCGCCCACCTACTCCCCGGATGGCGAGCAGATAGTGTTCGTCTCGGACCGGACCGGGACCAAGCAGCTCTACGTGATGGAGGCCGACGGCAGCAACATGGTGCGGATCAGCAGGGAGAAGGGACAGTACGACACCCCGGTCTGGTCGCCGCGCGGCGATCTCATCGCCTTCACCAAGACCCGTCCGCCCGTTCCGGGGAGCACCGACAGGTACTACATCGGGGTGATGCGCCCGGACGGCACGGGCGAGAGACTGCTGGTCGGCGGGTACCTGGTGGAGGGCCCCACCTGGTCGCCGAACGGGCGGGTCCTGCTCTATGCCGAGGAGCAGCTTGACCGCGCGAACGGAACCATCCTCCGCGTGCTGCGTTCGGTCGATCTGACCGGCCAGAACCACCGTGTCGTGCCCACCCCGGTGGAGGCATCGGACCCGGCGTGGTCAGGGTTGCTGCAGTAGCAGGCCGATTCGAGCCTGCCTGCACCCGTCCCGACCCCCGACCGCCGTGCCAGTTGCCCGACTGCGGGGACGGCGGGGAGAAAACCGTGTTGATATGCCCGTCAACCTGTTACAAGGACACGCATGTAAACATGCAAGCATCGGGTTCCCGACCTCTCAGTCGATTGAGCATCGACCGTCCCCGCGAAGGAATTTGTCCATGCGTATCAAATCGCTCCTTTTCGTTGCCGCCTCGCTTGTGCTGGCCGCCTGTGCGCAGGATCCGGATACGACCGAAACATCGGGTGCGGGGACCACGACGACTCCCGCAGTGACCACGCCTGCACCCGCTGCCACCGCGCCGGTCGCACCGGTCGCCGCCGGACCGGTTCCGGGGTCCGAGGAGGAGTTCCTGGTCGAGGTGGGAGATCGGGTGTTCTTCGACTACGAGCGTTCCGACATCACGGAGGAAGCCAGGCTCACGCTGGACCGGCAGGCGTCGTGGCTCAACAGGTACACCGACATCACCGTGGTGATCGAGGGGCACTGCGACGAGCGGGGAACCCGTGAGTACAATCTGGCACTTGGCGAAAGGCGGGCGAACGCGGTGCGCGAGTACCTGATTGCCAGCGGGATCGACGCAGCGCGGGTCGAGACCATCAGCTACGGCAAGGAGCGTCCCGTGGCTCTTGGCAGTGACGAGGCGTCGTGGGCACTGAACCGGCGTGGCGTGACCGTGATCAACTGAGCCGGTCGGTCGGCTACCGCACCCGTACGCCTGCTGCCTCTTGCCCCGGGGTTCGGGCAGGATGACAGGAGGTCGAGATGTTCCGGATGTCCGTTCCCGCCGCGTGCACCGCCATCGTGGCATTGCTCCTGTTTGCCCCGGTGCCGCTTGCGGCGCAGTCGAACAGTGAACTTCTCAACCGGCTGAACCGGTTGCACTCCCAGGTCATCAACCTGGAACGGGCGGTGTTTGCCGGCACTCCGCCCGCCGGTTCGTCGACGGCGCCGGGTGCCGCTCCGGGGCCTGCTGTTACTCCCGAACTGCTGCTGCGGGTCCAGCAGCTGGAAAGACAGCTGAAGGAACTGGTCGGGCAGCTCGACACCCTGCGTTTCGAGAACGAGAAACTCGACAAGAGAATCTCGGAGCTTGCGGCGAGGCTTGATGCCGCTCCCCAGGTGGAGCAGGCGCCGCCTGCTCCCGCGACTGCGGCCGGTCCTCCCCCGACACCGCAGACCGGGGTGCCGGGTGCTCCGGCCGCTACCGGGAGTGATCCCGGGAAGGTCATCGGCACCGGTACGCTCGGCCGGCTCGACCAGGATGACATCGCCGACGGAAGCCCGTCCGGAACACAGGACCAGAACCTGGACGTGGATATTGCGGCTGCCCGCTACGGCCATGCGTTCTCGCTCGTGGTCAGTCACGACTACCCGCGGGCCGAGCGGGCCTTCCAGACCTTCCTGCAGGAACACTCCGAGCACCCGCTGGCGGGGACCGCGACCTACTGGCTCGGCGAGACCTACTACGTGCGCGGCGATTACCGGCAGGCGGCCATCACCTTCGCCAACGGTTTCCGGGATTACCCGGAAAATCCCAAGGCGCCGGACAACCTGCTCAAGCTCGCCCTGTCGCTTGCCCGTCTCGATCGGCAGCAGGACGCCTGCGTCGCGCTTGACGAACTTGCGACCCGGTTCCCGAATGCCTCGCGCGTCATCAGCCGGGGCGCAGCCGGCGAACGCAGGCGTCTGGCGTGCGACGGGTGAGAGCCGCGCAAGCCGGCAGTGCAGCATCCTTCTGTCACGGAGTGTGAATTCGCGTCCCTGATGGCGGCCTGCCCCGGTGCGACGGACGCCCGCAGGCTCGGTGTTGGTGTCTCCGGCGGACCAGACAGCATGGCGCTTTGCCTGCTCGCGGATCGCTGGGCACGGCCCCGCGGCGTGGCGCTCGAGGCGTTGACCGTCGATCACGGCCTGAGGCGGGAGGCGCGCGCCGAGGCGCATCTGGTCGGACGCTGGCTGGCTGGCCGGGGCATCGCCCACCGGATCCTGGTGGCGAGTGGGCCGCGACCTGTCACCGGGATTCAGCGGACGGCACGGGAGCGGCGGCTCGCCCTGTTCGACCGCTGGGCGCGGGAGACGGGAGCAGACCGGATCCTGCTCGCCCACAGCTCCGATGACCAGGTCGAGACGGTCCTGCAGAGGATGATGGCCGACAGCGGTCCGGACGGTCTTGCCGGAATCGGGGCCGAGAACCGGGTGGGCGGGACCGCGCTCTCGCGACCTCTGCTGGCGGTTGCGAGAGGGCGCCTGGCGGCAACTTGCCGCGCTTTCGGGCAACCGTGGATCTCCGATCCCAGCAACAACGACCCGCGTTTCGCCCGGGTCCGGTTGCGATCGCTCGCACCGGAACTGGCCCGGTCCGGCACGGGTCCAGCGCAGGTTCTTGCGATTGCGCGTGCAATGACAGCTGCGCGCGCCGTCCTCGACGACCACTGCTCCCGCTTCATTCGCGACCATGGCGACGTCTCGCCGGCAGGATTCGTCCGGATCGATGCCGGGGCCTTCCAGAACCTTGACCCGCGTTTCGCGGAACTGTTTCTCGCAAGACTGCTGCGCGCAGTGGGCGGAATGTCCTGGCCGCCACGCCGGACCCGGATTGTCCGTCTCGTCGCGGCGCTTCGCTCCGGCGTGAAGGCGCGGACACTCGGCGGTTGCACGATCCGTCTTGGCGACGGCCTCGAGTTCAGTCGCGAACCGGTTCTGAGTGCCGGGCCGGTCGTCCTGGAGCCAGGGCTGCGGACCCGCTGGGACAACCGGTTCGAGGTCAGGCTTGACGGCGATGAGCCCGCCCGGCTCGGAACGCTCGACGCCCGCGGCTGGGGCAAGATCGCAAGACAGGTGCGGGACCGGGCTCCGCAATCGAACCCGTGGAGCTGGCCGCGGGCCGCCAGATTGGCATATCCGGTCGTCCGTCACCTTGACGGAACGACATCGCTTCCCCACTTTGTAAGAGACGTCGGCGCGTGTCAGGCGCGGTCCGGCGGTCGGGCTGTGATACGCTTCTGCCCTGACCAGGACTGGATCAGGAACCTCGCGATGCCGACGCACGGGACATGACCCCGCTCTTCGCTGCAGTCCGCAGGCGCAAAGCAGGCGCGCTGGACATACTTCCGGGAACCGAGCCGTGAACAACATGGGCAAGAATCTGGCGCTGTGGATCGTCATCGGCGTTCTGCTGGTGGCGCTGTTCAACCTGTTCCAGAACTCCTCCTCGCGCAGCAACAGCCATGGAATGGCGTTCTCCGAGTTCGTTGCCGAGGTGGACCGGGGCCGGGTCAACGAGGTCACGATCCAGGGCAATTCCATCCACGGAACCCTGGCCGACGGCCGCCCCTTCACGACCTACGCGCCGAACGACCCGACCCTGGTGCAGCGTCTCACCGAGGCGGGTGTCAAGATCGTCGCCGCACCGCCCGAGGAGGGCATGTCCGGGCTGCTTGGCATCCTGGTCTCCTGGTTCCCGATGCTGCTGTTCATCGGGGTCTGGATCTTCTTCATGCGCCAGATGCAGGGTGGCGGCGGCAAGGCGATGGGGTTCGGAAAGAGCAGGGCCCGGCTGCTGACCGAGAAGCTCGGCAAGGTGACTTTCGACGACGTTGCCGGGATCGACGAGGCAAAGACCGAGCTCGAGGAGATCGTCGAGTTCCTCAAGGATCCGCAGAAGTTCCAGCGCCTCGGCGGCAAGATTCCCAAGGGATGCCTGCTGGTCGGACCCCCGGGCACCGGCAAGACCCTGCTTGCGCGCGCGATCGCCGGCGAGGCCAATGTGCCGTTCTTCACCATTTCCGGATCGGACTTCGTCGAGATGTTTGTCGGCGTCGGCGCCTCGCGGGTCCGCGACATGTTCGAGCAGGGCAAGAAGAATGCGCCGTGCATCATCTTCATCGACGAGATCGACGCGGTCGGCCGGCACCGGGGCGCCGGGCTCGGTGGCGGCAACGACGAGCGGGAGCAGACGCTGAACCAGCTGCTGGTCGAGATGGACGGGTTCGAGGCCAACGAGGGCGTGATCCTGATTGCCGCGACCAACCGACCCGATGTTCTCGACCCGGCCCTGCTGAGACCCGGCCGGTTCGACCGCCAGGTGGTGGTGCCCAATCCCGACATCCTCGGACGCGAACGCATCCTGCGGGTGCACATGAACAAGGTGCCCCTGGCGCCGGACGTCAACGCACGCACCATCGCCCGGGGAACTCCGGGCTTTTCGGGCGCCGACCTGGCCAATCTCGTCAACGAGGCAGCGCTTCTGGCGGCCCGCAAGGGCAAGCGTGTGGTCTGGATGGCCGAATTCGAGGAAGCGAAGGACAAGGTCATGATGGGCGCGGAACGCCGCTCCATGGTCATGACCGAGGACGAGAAGCGACTGACCGCCTATCACGAGGCCGGTCACGCGGTGGTGGCGCTCCACTGTCCCGATTCCGACCCCATTCACAAGGCGACCATCATTCCGCGTGGCCGTGCGCTCGGCATGGTGATGCGCCTGCCGGAGATGGACCGGATCTCGCTGTCAAGGGCCAAGCTGTTCGCCGATCTGCGGGTTGCCTGCGGCGGCCGGATCGCGGAGGAACTGATCTTCGGGGAGGAACGCATCACGACCGGCGCATCGTCCGACATCAAGATGGTTTCCGAAATGGCGCGCCGGATGGTGACCGAGTGGGGAATGAGCGAAAAGCTCGGCTTCCTTGCCTACAGCGCTGACCAGCAGGAGGTGTTCCTCGGCCATTCGGTCACCCAGCAGAAGAATGTTTCCGACGCGACGGCAAAGGTGATCGATGAGGAAATCCGCCGCATCGTCGACGATGCGTACCAGGATGCGACCGTCATCCTGCGCGACAACGGCGACGAACTCGAAATGCTGGCCAAGGGACTGCTCGAGTACGAGACCCTGACCGGGGACGAGATCACGCAGTTGCTCGATGGCGAGGCGATCGTGCGTGACGACGACGCCGACAGCGAGCCGGCAAAGCCGCCGCGACGCGGCTCCCGGACCTCGGTGCCGACCGGCGGATCGTCGGCTCCGCCGTCGGGCGACATGGAACCGGATCCGCAACCGGGCGACTGACCCCGTCCGTCCGGCGTCGGCGATGCGGCCGATCGTCCATCTTGAACGACCGCTCCGCGGTATCGGAGGCCCCGGGGCAGCCGATATCTACCTGCGCCCTGTCGATCTTGCCCACGGCAGGACCTGTCCGGGCCCGTCGGACCGACTGCTCGGCGGCGGACCGTCCCGGTTCAGCCGGGTCGAGATCGTCGCGCGCATGCGCGAGCGCATCGTGGCATTTGCCGGGCCGCTTGACGAATTGCGCGACTGGGCCGGTCTTGAGGGCTTCGCGCAGCAGTTCGACGCAGCCGTACTCGGGCTCACGCGCCGCCGGCAGCCACTGTTCGGCCGCTCCTGGGACCGGCCGCTGGTCATGGGGGTGGTGAATGCCTCACCCGACAGCTTCTACGACGGTTCCCCCCGGCGGACCGTGAAGGCGGCGATCTCGCATGCGCACGCGCTGATCGCCGCAGGTGCGGACATGCTTGATGTCGGGGGCGAGTCGACACGCCCGGGGGCGGGAAGAGTGGGATGGGCCGAGGAGATCGATCGGGTTGCGCCTGTCATCGAGGCATCGGTCGGCTTCGGAGTACCGATCAGCATCGATACCAGCAAGTATCCGGTGATGCGGGCGGCCTTTGCCGCCGGTGCCTCGATCATCAACGACGTAACGGCGTTGACCGGTGACCCGGAGAGTCTCGGGTTCGCAAGCAAGGCCAGGGCTCCGGTGGTGCTGATGCACATGCTGGGCACGCCGCGAACCATGCAGGAAAACCCGAGCTACGACTGTGCCCCGCTCGATGTTGCCGACTACCTGGCCTCGCGGATTGCCGCCTGCAAGCGGGCCGGGGTACCCGGCGCGTCAATACTGGTTGATCCCGGGATCGGGTTTGGCAAGACCGTCGATCACAACGCGGCACTGCTGGCCCGCATCGGGATCCTGCACTCGCTCGGTGCGCCAGTCCTTGTGGGGGCATCGCGCAAGTCGCTCATCGCGCGGATGAGCCGTGGCGAGGAACCGGAGCACCGCCTCGGCGGGTCGCTTGCGCTCGCGCTCGGCGCCGTCGCGCAGGGTGTTCAGGTTCTGCGGGTGCACGATGTCGCGGAAACCTGTCAGGCGCTTGCAGTCCGCCAGGCGGTACTTGACGCCGGGTAAGGGTTGGGTTTAGCCGGGCTACAGGGGTGGCGGATGGAACGCAGACGGGAAGCGGGTGCATGAATCGCAGGTATTTCGGGACCGATGGTGTCCGCGGCGCTACCAACACTGAACCGATGACAGCCGAAACGGTGCTTCGGGTGGCGATGGCGGCAGGGCAGTTCTTTGCTCCAACGGTGACCCGGCACCGTCCGACCGCAGTCATCGGCAAGGACACCCGCCTGTCCGGCTACATGCTCGAACCGGCCATGGTAGCGGGGTTTACCTCGATCGGCGTGGACGTGGTTCTGGTCGGACCGATGCCGACGCCTGCGGTCGCAATGCTGACCCGCTCTCTCAGGGCCGATCTCGGTGTCATGCTGTCCGCGTCCCACAACACGTACGAGGACAACGGCATCAAGCTGTTCGGTCCCGACGGACGCAAGATGACCGACGAGAACGAGGCCCGGATCGAGGAGCTGATGGCGCGACCGGCGCAACTCGTCGATCCGGGCCGGCTTGGCCGGGCGCTCCGGCTCGACGATGCCCGGGGCCGCTACATCGAGATTGCCAAGGCAACCTTTCCGAAGGGACTGAGGCTCGACGGGCTGAAGCTGGTCGTCGACTGTGCCCACGGCGCGTCCTATGCCCTGGCGCCGCGGATCCTGTTCGAACTCGGGGCCGAAGTGATCCCGATCGGGGTGGAACCCGACGGGTTCAACATCAACATGGACTGCGGTGCCACCGCGCCTGAGGAGATGTGCCGGGCGGTAGTCGAACACGGCGCCCATGCCGGCATCGCGCTCGACGGCGACGGTGACCGGCTGGTGATGGCGGATGAGACCGGGGCCCTCGTCGACGGAGACTGCATTCTGGCGCTGATCGCCGCGTTCTGGCAGGACGACGGGCGCCTTGTCGCCGGCGGGGTCGTGGGTACCGGCATGTCCAACCTGGGTCTGGAACGCTACCTCGCGGGGCGCGGACTGACACTGGTTCGCGCCAGCATCGGCGACCGCTACGTGCTCGAGGCCATGCGCGACGGCGGCTATACCCTGGGCGGCGAACAGTCGGGTCATATCATCATGAGCGATCACGCCACCACCGGCGACGGGATTCTGGCGGCGCTGCAGGTCCTTGCGGTCCTGCTTCGCTCGGACCGGCCGTTCAGCCGGATCGCCAGGCCCTACACGCCGTTTCCCCAGGTGCTGCGCAACGTGCGTTGCTCGGCGACAGGAGTGCTCGGTGCGCCCGCGGTCGAGGGCGTCATTCGGGAAGGCGAATCCCGTCTGGATGGAGCGGGGCGCATTCTCGTTCGCGCTTCGGGAACCGAACCCCTGATCCGGGTGATGGTGGAAGGCGAGGACGCCGTCGTGATCAACTCGGTTGCCGACAGGATCGTCGAGACCGTGTCCCGGATCGCCGGGGTGCCGAACGGGGCCGCGGCATGAGCCGCCCGGTGCCGGGCTCGGTCATGCGGGGTCGGGTGCTGGTCTGTGCCGGGTCCGACTCTGGCGGCGGCGCGGGGTTGCAGGCCGATATCAAGACGGTGACTGCGCTGGCCGGCTTTGCGGCGACAGCGGTAACGGCGCTCACCGCCCAGAACACCCGGGGCGTATTCGGGATCCAGGAGGTGCCGGCAGAGTTCCTGGCCCGGCAGATGCAGGTGGTGCTTGATGACATCGGGGCCGATTGCATCAAGACCGGAATGCTGCATTCCGCGGTCGTGATCGAGACCGTGGCCTCGGCGCTGGATCAATTCGCAGCGGATGTGCCGCTGGTGATGGATCCGGTGATGGTGGCGAAAGGTGGTCACCGCCTGCTTGATGCGTCGGCGCTCGATGCGTTGCGCCAGGTACTGTTGCCGCGCGCGCGTCTGGTCACTCCGAACATCCCTGAGGCCGAGGACCTGGTGGGCCTGTCGATCGGCGGAGTTGACGACATGCGCCGTGCGGCAGGGGCCATCCTCGAGCTCGGTGCCTCGGCAGTACTGGTCAAGGGAGGTCATCTTCCCGGCGACACCCTCGTTGACCTGCTGGCGACGGCGGATGGCATGCGGTGTTTCGAGAGCCGGCGCATACACACCCGGCACACCCACGGAACCGGCTGCAGCCTCGCCTCTGCGATCGCGACGAGTCTGGCGCAGGGACTCGAGCTGGAGGCGGCAGTCACACGCGCCCGGCGCTATGTCGAACTCGCCATCCGCACTGCGCCCGGAATCGGACAGGGCCACGGGCCGCTCAACCACGCGCACCCGGTTGCGACGCAGCAGTGAGCGGCCAGCTATGCCATGGCGCTGATCCATGCTAATCGGGTCCGCAATGGCGGGATCCGGTACCAGAGGCGGTCATGATGTCTGACTACAGGTTTTCGGCGGCGGACCTGGAAGAGACTGCGGCAGCGATCCGGACCGTCGTTCCGGCGACACCCCAGTACGCCTGGCCGCTGCTGTGCCGCAGGGCCGGGGCGGAAGTCTGGGTCAAGCACGAGAACCACACACCGACCGGCGCCTTCAAGCTGCGTGGCGGCATGGTCTACACGGATGATCTGCGTCGACGGGAACCGGGCATACCGGGTGTTATCGCCGCGACCCGGGGCAACCACGGACAGAGTGTCGCCTGCGCTGCCGCACGGGCCGCCATGACCTGCGTGGTGGTGGTCCCGCACGGAAACTCGGTGGAAAAGAACGCCGCCATGGCGGCCCAGGGTGCGGAGCTGGTCGTGCACGGGGCGGATTTCCAGGAGGCGCTCGAACACGCCCGGCAGCTGGCGGGCGAGCGTGGTCTTCACATGTTCCCCAGCTTCCACCCGCTGCTGGTCCGCGGTGTTGCGACCTACGGGTGGGAGCTGATGTCGGCGGTTCCCGATCTCGATGCCGTCTACGTGCCGATCGGCCTCGGTTCGGGGATCTGCGGCGTGATCGCGGCCCGCGATGCGCTGGCATGTCGTGCCGAGGTCGTTGGCGTGGTCTCGGACCATGCGCCGGCCTATGCGCTTTCCTTCGAGGCCGGACACCCGGTCTCGACCAACACCGCCGATACCATGGCGGACGGCATGGCCTGCCGGGTCCCGGTCTCCGATGCGGTCGACATCATCAGGGCCGGAGCCGACCGGATCGTGCGCGTGACCGATGCCGAGGTCCGGGCCGCGATCCGCCATCTCTATACCGACACCCACAGTGTGGCCGAGGGAGCCGGAGCGGCGGCGTTCGCGGCCCTGCTGCAGGAACGCGGTCGAATGGCGGGCAGGCGGGTCGGCGTGATACTGAGCGGCGGCAACATTGACCGGACGGTCTACCAGGACATTCTGGCCGAGCCTGACCGGCAGGAGGGGACGATGGCATGACCGATGAACTGTTCCGCACCGACTCATACCAGCGCACCTGTACGGCACGGGTCGTGGCGGTAACCGGGGCAGGTGTCGTCCTCGACCGGACGGTCTTCTACCCCACGGGTGGTGGTCAGCCGGGAGACACCGGGACCCTGGTCACGAAGGACGGACAACGCCTGCAGGTTTCCGATACCCGCAAGGGTCCGGACGGGATCCTGCACGTGGTCGAGGACACGGACGGCCTGCCGGGGGCGGGAGAGGAGATCAGGGCGGAGATCGACTGGGATCGCCGCCATGTGCACATGCGGGTGCACACCGCGATGCATATCCTCTGTTCGCTGGTCGACGGTGCGGTGACCGGCGGGTCGATTGGCGCCGGGCGCGGCCGGATCGACTTCGACATTCCCGGCGACAGACCGGACAAGCAGCAGCTGACCGACCGGATGATGCAGGTGATCGAGGCAAACGAGCAGGTCGGCATCTCGTGGATCACCGATGCGGAACTTGCAGCCAATCCCGACCTGGTCCGGACCATGTCGGTCAAGCCTCCCTCGGGATCCGGCCGGGTGAGGATGATCCGTATCGGCGATGGCATCGACTTCCAGCCGTGCGGCGGCACCCACGTTGCCGCGACCGGTGAGATCGGAGCTGTTTCGGTGGCAAGGATCGAGAGCAAGGGCAGGCGGAACCGAAGGATTTCCTTCGTGCTCGGCTGACGTCGACATTTCGGCCAGGATGGGCGAACACCTGCGCTGGCGGATTGGAGGACGCCGATGAAGGTGGATTTCGTGACACTCGACGTCTTCACGGATACGGTATTCGGCGGCAATCCCCTGGCGGTGGTGACCGGTGCCGATGCGCTCAGTACCGAACAGATGCAGGCCATTACCCGGGAGTTCAACTACTCCGAGACCACCTTCGTGGTCGAGCCGACGGATCCGAGCTGTACCGCCGCGGTCCGCATATTCTCGCCCGCTCACGAATTGCCGTTCGCAGGCCATCCGAACGTGGGCACGGCAGTGGCGCTCGCACGCATGGGGAGCGTGTTTGACCGGTCAATCGGCGAACGGGTGCGGTTCGAGGAGAGGATCGGTGTTGTCGAGATCGACATCCTCAGGGAAGGCGACGATGTGGTGGGCGCGCGGTTCGTCGCTCCGGGTCAGGCCGAGCGTGGTTCGATGTTCGAGGAGGACGCCATCGCCCAGTGCGCGGGGTTGCCGTCCGGAAGCCTGTGCCTCGACAATCACCTCCCGCGCATCGTTTCGCTCGGCGTTTCCTTCGTGTTCGCGGAATTGGTCTCGGTGGAGATGCTGGCTCGATGCCAGCCGGCCCGCGCCGCGTTTGGCGCCCACCTGCCGGCCGAGCAGGCCGAGGGGCTGGTGTTGTATGCCCGGGATCGTGGCGACGACGGTGAAATTCGCCTGCGGGTCCGCGTGTTTGCCCACATGCAGGACATCGTCGAGGACCCCGCGACCGGGAGTGCGGCGGCGATGATCGGTGCCCTGCTCGGCGAGATCGAACCGGGCAGCGATCACCTGCGCATCGTCATCGATCAGGGAATCGAGATGAACAGGCCGAGCAGGATCGACGTCGGTGTCAGCAGGTCGGGGACCGATGAGCCCACGGTGACGGTCGGGGGAAGGGCGGTGCCCGTCATGGCCGGTGTCCTGACAGTAGAGCACCGGAGCGATCGGTCATCATCGATCAGCGGGGAACAGATGTGACCCTCGACGCGTACTGGAATGATCTCGAGCAGGTGCTGGCGCTGGCGGTGCGGCTGAACGAGGTTCCCGGCAACGATCCGCAGGAACGCTCGCAGGCCTGGGAACAGGTGCTCGGGCAGTCGGACCTTGTCGACCGGGAACGGACCGGGAAGGAAGGCGGTGGCGAATCGCAGCCACACCGGGTGTGGTGCACCGGCGTCTACGGTATCCGCTATCTCGAGAAGTCGGGTTCCTGGGTTCCATTCCGGCACGGCGACATCGAGATCGAACTTCCGCCTCAGGAGATGGAGACCGAAGGAGAGATGGTCGGGAACGCCGTCGATGCCAACGAAGGTGAAGGGGCCGATGCCGGCACCGGGAACATTGAACCGGACGATACGGTCTGAACCGAAACCGTGAACCGACGCGCATTCCGCGCGCGGATCAGATGCAAGACCCGCCACCGGGCGGAGCGGGAGTGCCCGCCATCCGGCGCGGACCCGGCGGATTCCGTTCCGGCAAGCATGCGGCACTGTGCACGATTGCAGACGTGCACAGGTGTCGGTGGGTGCGGTGTGGAGACGTGAACCCGCATGGGGCGCCGTCCGTCGTCCTCCTCCGCAAGGCATCAGGACCCAAAGCCCTCACGTGCACACCATATCGGGCACTCTCCTCCGGACCGCGAGCGTGCCGTGACGAACCTGTTCAACGGGCGGAATTGACCGGGCGCAGGAACAGTGCCAGTCATGCGGCATGGACGATGAAACCGCACTCGCCGAGATCCGGCGCGCCGCCCGGGCGGTGGTGGACGCCTGGCCCGAGGCCAGGGCGGCGGTGCTGTTCGGCTCCCGCGCCCGCGGCACCCACGGACCGAACAGTGACTGGGACATCGCCTTCATCACTGCCGGAGACGGTGACCGCTGTTCTGCCGTTCCGCACAGCCTTTCGATCCGCCGGGAGAACATCGGGAATGACGTCAACAACATCGCCATCCCCGAGAAGCTCGTCGAGCGCAAGGCTCTGTGCATTGGCCATGTCGGCCGGGGGATCGCAGTCGACGGCCGGATCCTGGCCGGGAACTGGTCCAGGCCGAACAGGGAAGGGGACCCGTTCATGGATGCGGACAGGTACAGGCGATTACTCTATGCCTCACTCGGCAGGATCACTCTGGCAATCGGAACTTCGGCCGACATCGAACGCCAGCTGGTCCGCGACGAGATCATCGAACGCGTCGACCAGTTCGTCGCCGCGACCGCCGATGCCGCCGAACGCCTGGCAAAGGCCATCATGGGACGGCACGGCGTCGATGCCCGCCACACCCACGATCTGAACGAACTGGCGGACCAGGCCCGCCACGCGGGTCTCGCAGCGCTGGCTGACGATATCGCTCGCATGAACGGCGCAACGAGGGGCGATCACATGGCCGGGTACGACGGCGCCGATGAGGCCAGCCTTGACCACGCCGTCGCCCGGTTGCCCGTTGTCCTCGAACTCACCGGCAAGGAACTGGCCGCACTTCCGGCCGACATCCTGGACCCCCGGGACACCGCCGACCTGACCGACGCTGCCGCCAGAAGGTTCAGAAGGGGCGCCATCGCACTCCGGAACGCGATCGAACGTGACGGTCCGGACATCGCGCTCCCCGGACATGTCGCCTGGACTGCGCTGCTCGTCCACGCGCGCGAACCCCTGGCGGCGACACTCGAGGACGCGGCCGATGCGCTGGTCCGCGACGACTGGCAGCCGCCGGAACCGTCCCCGTTCCGCGACCGCGACGATCCTTTTGCGGCGGGGTGATCAGCGCCGCTGTCGGCCTCGATCATCGCCCCAGGTGGAACTGCGTACCTGTTCATGTGTTCATGAATGCACGTGTACAAGTGTGCGTGTGTGCACGATTGCAGACGTGCACAGGTGTCGGTGGGTGCGGTGTGCAGACGTGAAGCGAGTGACGTTGGCGAACGCACCGGCGGTTGACCAACTGGACAATTATCCCGTAAATATATGGAAGCGAGGCCCATTTGGATGGGGACCATGCGAACCGTCGACGCTATCAAGACGCTCGCCGGCTGGGACCGTCTGGGGCGGACAGTGTTTACGCTCGCGGACCTCAGAAAGCTGTTCCCGCACCGGTCCGACAAGAGGCTTTCCGAGAGCATGGGCCGCCTGGTGCGGGAGGGGCTGTTGGAGCGTGCGGCAAACGGGGTTTTCGTGAACCCTTTGTCGAGCCGCAGCCGCGCCGACCTTCTCGAGAAGGTCGCATGCGCAATCCGCCGCGGCGAGTACAACTATCTGAGCCTCGAGTGCGCGCTCTCCGAGTGGGGCGTCATCTCGCAGGTTCCCCAAGCCTATCTGACGGTCATGACTACCGGGCGGAAGGGCGTGTTCAGGACGCCGTACGGAACGATCGAGTTCACCCACACCCAGCGGTCGGAGGCCGACATCGTCGACAACACGATCCGCAGGGACCGACCGTTGCGCCTCGCAACGGCGCCGGCCGCCTTGCGCGATCTCAGGCGCGTCGGACGCAATCTGCATCTCGTCGACATCGAGGAGATGCAGGAATACCTGGTGGCGCCCGGAGAAGCGGCGTGAACGCTGAACCGCTGTTCCGGAGACTGGCCGGGATCGCGCTCCGCGATCCGGCGCTGGCGGGAATGCGGGCGATCGTCGAAAAGGAACTGCTGCACTATGAACTGCTGCATGTCCTCGAACAGGGCCGTTGGCTCGACGGCCTGGTGTTTCAGGGCGGGACGGCTCTGCGGCTCTGCCATGGCGCTTCCCGGCTGAGCGAAGACCTCGACTTTTCCGGTGGCCCGGAGTTTGTTGCCGGGCGCATGGAGGGTCTGGCCGCGTTTCTGGAAAAGAACCTGGCCGAGCGAGGACTCGGTGTCAGCGTGAAGCTTCCGAAGAACGCAGCGAACCACGGCGCTTCGGCCGGCGTGGGAGTGTCGACATGGCGTATCGACATCGAAACCCGGCCCGATCGGCGAGACCTGCCCAGGCAGAGGGTCAAGCTCGATATAGACAACGCGCCGAACTATACGGGCGAGATGCGGGAGATCGTTCAGAATTACGATGCGGCGCGCGACCTCGGAATGCTCGTGCGAGTGCAGAGCAGGGAAGAAATCCTCGCCAACAAGCTTGTGGCGTTTCCGACGTCGGTGGCCAACCGTGACCGCCCGCGGTACCGCGATATCTGGGACATGCGCTGGCTGGTGCGGAACGGCACGGAGGTCCGCTTCGACCTGGTATGCGCCAAGGTGCGCGACCATTGTGCCGACCCGGCCTGGGTGGCCGCAGCGGCGGCGAAGGCCGTCGAAATCGTGCAATCGCCCGCTTTCTCTGCCGAAATGCGGCGGTTTCTTCTGCCGGACGTCGTGAGGCGTACCCTCGACGATCCTCACTATCTTGAGTTTCTGGGTCTCGACACTGAACGGCTCCTCCTCGAAGCCGACGAACGTCTGCGGAAGGAGGGCCCGGGCCCTGAGGACGAAGGCCCCAGCCCCTGAGTGCCTTCAACATGAGCAACTTCGATCTGCAGGTTGGCACCCGTGCCCATGTGCCAGTGTTCCGGTATGCACGTGTTCCGGTGTTCGTGTGTGCACGATTGCAGACGTGCACAGGGACGGGACGTCCGTCGGCGCCTACCACCAGTCCGTCAGCTCTTCTTCCGGCGGAACCTCTGCCCAACGGTCCGACAGATCGCGGAACGATCCCGGCAGCCCGGACAGCGCCGGATCCTCAAAAGACAGCCCGAGATGCCGTGTCGCGATCATGGCAACGATCCGCGCCTGTTCCTCGTCACGGGTTCGTCTGACCGGATCGCGGGTGGAGTCATTTTCCACGATCCACTGTTTCCGCAAGGCAAATACCCTGGGATCGATGGTGACGATCCGGACGGGCAGACCGCGTTCATCGAAGGCTGTAGCTTCGAATTTCGGGGTATTCAGGAGCCAGCGGCTGCTTTTCGTCGTTGGTGCCACAAGGTCGTCCGGATGATCGGACAACCGGGCTTTTCCCTTATGCATGATCCTTTCATGGTCGAGCGGTTCCAGCAGGTCGACCATGTATCCTTCCCTGTTGGCCGCCTTGTAAGGCTTGTTCGGCGTTTTCCGGAAGGATCTGTCAACGGACTGCAGTGCGCCAACGAGCCCTTTCCCGGCAACCTCCCCGGAAAGGCGCAGACGGCGCCGGACGTCATAGAGCACGTCCACGTCACCTGTCGCCAGCAGGCCCGTTTCGATCCGCACCCCCGCCATGGCCTCGTAGGCGAACAAGGCGTTGGTCCCGAGAATGGTCAGGGAGGTGCCGAGCCAGTTCAGGTCATCCAGTTTTCGCATGATCCTGGCTGTCAGCGACGGGACCCTCCCCAGACCGCGGGCCCGGAGGATTCGCGCCCGGTCGCTGATCTGCTGCCTCAGCGCGGACAGCCGGTCCTGGGTCTGGGCCTTTCCATCGAGGAATTTCTCAAGCATCTCCTCCGTTTCGGGAGTGCGGCGACCGCAGGATTTTCTCGTGGAGGTTCCATAGGGCCGCCGAATGAGATATTCGGCGGGCCCCCGCCTTTCGAATTTCATCGAGCCGCCATAGCTGTGACGCGCGTTCCGGCGCGCATCCCGGAACAGATCGAACCGATCCCGGACGTCCACAGCATCCCGGAGGCTGTCATAGTCCAACTGTATGATTCTTGTCATTTTGCCAACTTTTGTGCGAATTCCAATAGTTTTTGGCAAAAGGTCAATGTGGAGCAGCATCATGCCACGAGATCGACGGCAAGTGGCTTGATGTAAGCGCCGAACCGCCGTTCCGGAGACTGGCCCGGCTCGCGCTCCGCGATCCGGCGCTGGCGGGAATGCGGGCGATCGTCGAAAAGGAACTGCTGCACCATGAACTGCTGCATGTCCTCGAACAGGGCCGTTGGCTCGACGGCCAGGTGTTTCAGGGCGGGACGGCTCTACGGCTCTGCCATGGCGCTTCCCGGCTGAGCGAAGACCTCTGATGCGGCGCCACGGATGGACGCTGTCCGGCTCGATGCCTCGCGCCGCTCCAACGTGGGCGATCACGCCGCCATGACGCGCTGCATCCGCCAGGCACTCGCGTAACCGGCGGCATTATCGAACGCACGGAACGCCTGGCGCACCAGGATTTCACCGATGACCTCACACCGAGGACGATCCGGTGCCGGAGGCTGACAATCCGGGAAACTTCGACGCATTGACGACCCTGGGGAAGCCCTGGACGGCGCAGCGGCCGGGCGCTGTGCGTGAGCGGGTGCGGCGATGCAGGCGGGACACGCCAACAGTTCTGAAATCGCCCTTGTGGTCGCGTGCAGGCGAGCGACGGAATTCCGGGTCCCGTAGCGTGCCGCACCCTGCGACACCGGTGCGTGGACATGGCTGCCCTGACCCGAACGACTGCGGCTCTCCTCGTCAGCGTGGCGCTGGTCTGGGCCGCCAACGGACTGTGCTTTACCCTTCTGGCCCTTCGTCTCGGCGCAGACGGATTCTCGTCGCTTGATGTCGGGATCGTCACGACCGGGTACTTCGCGGGGCAGCTTGCCGGAGCCGTTTTCTGTGCCCGGCTGATCGAGGGCGTCGGCCACGTGCGGGCCTTCGCTGCGTTCGCGTCGGTGATCTCGGCGACCGTCATCGGTTACGCGCTACACGTTGACCTGGCGGTCTGGACCGGTCTGCGGTTCATTCACGGCGTCTGTATGGCAGGCTTGCTCACCGCAACGGAAAGCTGGCTCAACAGTTCGACCGTCAACGCGAACCGCGGACGGCTGCTCGCCGTCTACACGATCATCCAGTACGTCGCCATCAGCAGCGGTCAGCAGCTGCTGAACCTGCACGTTCCCAGCAGCTTCGTCCTGTTTACCGTCTCGTCGATCCTGTTCTCGCTCGCGCTGGTGCCGCTGGTCCTTTCCCGCTCGGCGCCGACCGTGGCGGTTGCGCCATCGCGACTAGGCCTGCGCGCACTCTACGCGATCACGCCGAGCGGCGTGACCGGGTGCCTGGCTGCCGGGGCCATGATGTCGATCCTGTTCGGCCTGCTGCCGGTCTACCTGCGGGACAGCGGCTACGCGGTGTTCGACGTCGCCCTGTTCATGAGCGTGGTCGTCCTCGGCGGCCTGGTGGTTCAGTACCCGATCGGCAGGGCGTCCGACTATTTTGACCGACGGTCCGTGATGGCGGCGGTGCTGATGGGTGGCGGGCTGACAAGCCTTGTCATCGCCGTGCTTCCGGACCCGGGATTCTGGCCGCTGGCGGTACTCGTCACCGCCTATGGCGGCGTGTGCAGTGCGATCTACCCGCTCTCGGTGTCGCATGCGAACGACCATCTGGACCCGGCAGACCTTGTCGCCGCCAGTGCAGGGCTGATCATGGCCGCGGCCATGGGGGCCGCGATCGGCCCGCTGGCGACGTCGGTGGTCATGCAGGCGTCCGGTCCCCCGGGACTGTTCCTCACCAGCAGCATGATCTGCCTGGTTGCCGGCGGTTTTGCCACATGGCGGATGACGCGTCGCGCGCCGCCGGCCATGGACGATCAGGGACCCTATGTGCTGGTGCCGCGGACCACGCCCGCGGTGGCGGAACTCGATCCGCGCGCCGATCTTGCCTGGAAAGGCGAAGAGGAACATACGCCCCGGGATGGCGAACCCCGGCACCGCGACTCGGCGGGTACGGTTCAGACGGTCTCGGTGCCGTAGTAGGCCGTGACCACATGCCGGGCCTCGGCGAAGAACAGCCAGCGTTCGATCAGGGTCCCGATCACCACGCTCGCGGTTCCCAGCGTCGTGGCGACGACGAGGCCGAACCAGGTGTCGATCAGTGTCGAGACGAGCGCCAGCATGGCCGGAACGGCAAACAGCGTCGATGTGCAGATCTGCCGGAGCCTGGTCGCGTGCCTGCGCGCGATCCGGTATCCCATCTCCCGCATCACGAAGTTGTCGGTGGTGTGCGGGGCGTCCAGCAGACGCACCCGCTCTCCCGCGGCGCCAAGCCCGGTTGCCGTTGCTGAATCGGTCGCGCTCCGGGTGCGGGCAATGTCCCGCCAGTAACCGTGCTTGACCAGGGCGGCACAGGTCGCGAACAGCAGCACGATCCACCCGAACCGCTCGTGGTAGTGGCCGGCTGCGGCCATGATCAGGCTCAGGATCTGAATGCCGCCGAGCCCGCCGAGGACAAGGTAGCCGGGTACGACCAGTCCGTTGTTCCACGCTGGTATGGGTTTGAGTGTGGCGTAGATCTTGCCGGTCGCGTACACGGTCAGCAGCGCTGCCACGGCGGCAAGCAGGCCCCAGGGCCCCCAGGGGACACTCTCGGGGCGCATCCAGCCGGCGAGGAAGGCCAGGGCCGGCAGGTAGGCGGCGAGCGCGAACAGGCCTTCACGCGACAGCCACGAGGTTCGCCACTGCGAGAGCGCACGCCAGGCCCGTTCGGGTCGACCGAGATGGGCGGTCGAGGCGAGCAGTCCGCCGGTCACGAGAACCAGTGCGCCTCCGATCGCCCAGCCGCCCACCGTTCCGTCCCGCGGAAGCCAGTCGACTGCGGCGAACAGGCCGGACAGCGCCAACAGTCCGTAGCCGGCGCCCGACGCCGTGGTGAAGATGATGACCGAAAGGGCTGGATGCACGACGCCGGTCTCCTAGCGTGACAGGACGGCATCGACCCAGCGCAGCAGGCCGGAGCCGATCCCCGGGTCCTCCCGCTCCGCGAGGTCTGCGAGCGAAACCGGAACCTCTTCGTCGTCCGCACAGTCGCGCCGCGGCCGCGGCGGCAGGTACTTGTTTGTCGGCCGGTAGCCGAGTTCCGGCATCAGGTCGTAGCCGGCGCGCTCCGATACCAGAGCCGAGACCGCGGAGTCGGGATCGCCGAGATCGCCGAAATGCCGCGCACCGGCCGGACAGGTCGACACACATGCCGGAACCCGGTCCACCTCGTCGAGGTTCTCGTTGTAGATGCGATCGATGCACAGGGTGCATTTCTTCATCACCCCGTCGGCATGATCGTATTCCCGCGCACCGTAGGGACAGGCCCAGGAACACAGCTTGCACCCGATACAGGTATCCGCATTCACCAGGACAATGCCATCTTCCTCCCGCTTGTAGGAGGCGCCGGTGGGGCAAACGGTCACGCAGGCGGCATCCTCGCAGTGCAGGCAGGAGCGCGGAAAGTGAACCGTCCGGCTGGTCGCGCCGTCGCCGACCTCGAAGGTGTGTACCCGATTGAACCACACGCCCCAGGCACCGGCATCCTCGCCGTCGCGGGTCTCGGTTCCGGAAAAGCTGTTCCAGTCGGTGAGCGGGCCGGAATGCCCGCCGAAGTTCCATTCCTTGCAGTTGACCGCGCAGGCGTGACATCCGACGCAGATATCAAGGTCGATGACCAGTCCGAGCTTGCGCCCGGACGGTGAGGCCGGCAGCGCCGTCATCGCTCCTGTCCTCCCTGGACCACGGTGCGCAGTACCGCGTCGCCCCGCGGCACGGTCCAGATCGGGTCGAGCCGGTGGAACTGCGGTTCGGTGGTCTCCCCCGGCCGGTCCTCGCTCACCCGCTCGATCCTGACCCTGAGGTCGAACCAGGCCGCCTGGCCGGTCACCGGATCGGCGTTTGCGTACCGGTAGCCGGTTTCTCGCTCGGGCAGCAGGTCGCTGATGACATGGTTGAGCAGGAAGCCGCGGGAAGCCTCGGGCGCCCGGGGCGAGAGGTTCCAGGCGCCCCGGCGCTTGCCGATGGCGTTCCAGGTCCAGACCGTGTCTGGATTGACGCCCTCCATCAGCCGTACCTGCACCTTGATCGTCCCGTGGTGCGAGGTCACCCGAACCCAGTCGTCATCGGCAATCCCGAGTTCCCCGGCGCGTGACCGGTTCATGTACAGCCGGTTGTGGCCGTGGATCTGGCGCAGCCACGCGTTCTGTGATCCCCAGGAGTGGTACATCGCCATGGGCCGCTGGGTGATCGCGTGCATCGGAAACTGCGCCGTATCCAGCGCATCTTCCTCGAACGGCGTGTACCAGAACGGAAGCGGATCGAAGTACGTTTTCACCCGGTCACGGTGAATGTCGGGGGGCTGGACGGGACCGTGGCCGTCCGCGGCAAGGCGGAACCGCTGCAGCGCCTCGACGTAGATCTGCAGCGTGATCGGTTCGGGCGCACCAATCAGCCCGAGAGAGACCGCCTTCTCGAGATAGGCCCGGTTGGCGTGCTTGAAATAGCGTTCCTCCGGCGCAAGCTCATGGCGCCAGAAACATCCGTTCTCGATGTAACGCTCGAGCTGGTCGGGGTTGACCGCGCCCTTGCCTTCCCCGGTGCCGTCGGGTCCCCGGAACCCGGCGAGCGGACCGATCCCCGGTGCGCGCTCGTGGTTGACCAGGTAGTCGGCGTAGCCGTCCGGGTAGCGTGGCCCGCCCTTCTCGTCCACGAACGCGGGCAGGCCGAGCCTTGCTCCGAGGTCGATCAGAACGTCCTGGAACGGGCGAACGTCGCGGCGTGGGCTGACCACGGGCTGGCGGATCGAATCCGCGACCCCGTTTGCGTCACAGATCGGCCGGTCGAGCAGGGAGATGCAGTCCCATCGTTCCAGGTAGGTGGTGTCCGGCAGGATCAGGTCGGCGTAGGGCACCATTTCCGAGAAGTAGGCGTCGGAATAGATGATACGCGGAATCCTGTATTCCCCCGCCTCGTCGTCCCATGCCGTGAGATGTTCGATGGTGCCGGACACGTTCATCGACGAGTTCCAGCTCATGTTGGCCATGTACATGAACAGGGTGTCGATCGGGTAGGGATCGCCACGTGCCGCGTTTCCGATCACGAGTTGCATGAGCCCGTGTGCCGACATGGGTGCTTCCCACGAATAGGCCCGGTCGATCCGGCGCGGCGATCCGTCATCGTTGACCAGCAGGTCTTCGGGTCCGACCGGGAAGCCGAGTGGCGGACCCGGCAGTGGCCGGCCGGCTTCGACCTCGCCAGTCTTCCCGGCGGGTTTGAGCGGCGGCGGGGCCGGCTTGGGGAAGGGGGGCTTGTAGCGAAAGCCGCCAGGGGTATCGATGGTGCCGAGCAGCATCTGCAGCAGGTGGAGAGCACGACAGGTCTGGAACCCGTTCGAATGCGCCGAGATTCCCCTCATGGCGTGCATGGAGACCGGTCGTCCGGTCATGGTCTCGTGGCGCCGGCCGGCCCAGTCGGTCCAGGGCACGTCGAGGGTGACCGGATGTTCAAAGGCGTGGTGGGCAAGTTCGGAGGCCAGGGCGCGTATGCGTGCTGCCGGAACCCCGCAGACGCTCTCTGCGGCGTCCGGACCGTGGCATTCGTCAAGGTAGCGCGAGGCCATCAGGTGGAACACCGGAGCCGCCTCCCTGCCATCGGGCAGGGTTTGCAGGCCGACAAGCGCCGGTCTGAACCCGGTTCCCGAGGCCGGGACCGTGGCGCGGGCATCGCTGTCCCAGGCCAGCGGACGCCCCTCGTCATCGCGGGCGAACAGCCCGTGGTCCGGCGCACCCGGGTCCTGGATTACCAGCCAGGGCGCGTTGGTGTAGCTGACCAGGTAGGCGAGGTCGATCCGGTCCGCCCGCAGCAGCTCGTGGATGAGAGCACCGATCAGGACGCCGTCTGTGCCCGGGCGGATGCCGATCCACTCGTCCGCGATGGCCGAGTAGCCGGTCTTGACGGGGTTGATCGAGATGAACCGCGCACCCCGGGTCTTCAGCGTCCCCAGCCCGGCCTTGATCGGGTTGGAATCATGATCCTCCGCAACCCCGAACATGACGAAGCAGCGGGTGTTTTCCCAGTCGGGTTCGCCGAATTCCCAGAACGAGCCTCCGATGGAGTAGAGGCCCGCGGCAGCCATGTTGACGGAACAGAATCCACCGTGAGCGGCGTGGTTCGGTGTCCCGAACTGGCTTGCCCAGAATCCGGTCAGCGCCTGGCTCTGGTCCCGGCCAGTGAAGAATGCCAGGCGGCGCGGATCGGTCTTGCGCACATCGGACAGCCATGCGGTCGCCATCTTGAGCGCCTGGTCCCAGCTGATCGGCCGGAACTCGCCGGAACCCCGCGGCCCGGTGCGCATCAGCGGGCGGGTCAGCCGGGCCGGCGAGTAGTGTTGCATGATGCCCGCCGAGCCCTTGGCGCACAGCACGCCCTTGTTGACCGGATGGTCGGGGTTGCCCTCGATGTAGCGGACATCACCGTCCTTCAGGTGAACCCTGATGCCGCAACGACAGGCGCACATGTAGCAGGTGGTGGTCTTGACCTCGTCCGAAACCGGCGGGGAGGTATCGACGGTCTCTCGTACCGTCGCGAACGGGTTGACGCTCATGCAACTTCCGATGATCGGTGGCTCCAGCAACCTGCGACTGTGACCCGGCCCATGGTACGGGTCAAGCGGACCCGGAAGATGCCGCCCACTGCGTGCAGAGCCGGAATGACCGTCTCAGGTGAGCGCGTCGATCTGCGCGTCGGTCAGAGAGCCCGGCACGACCGTGTAGGGTATGCGTAGAGTGTTGGCGCCCTTTCCTCCCAGGTAGCTTACCAGCGGTCCGGGCCCATCGGCTCCGGTTCCGGCTGCGAGGATCAGCACCGATACGGTCGGATCCTCGCTGACGAGCGACGTAAGCTCGCGCACGATTGGTCCGACCCGGATGTAGACCACCGCCACCTGCCCGGACATCTCGTAGGCGAGATCCACGAGTTCCACCAGCCGGTGTTCGGCCTCGAGCCGTGCCTCGTCCTCCATCAACGCACTGACGCCGGCCCAGTGATGGAAGTTGGCCGGCTCCAGCGCCAGGAACAGCGCGATCCGCCCGCCGGTGTTCCGTGCCCTCAGCGCGGCGAATCGCAGGGCGACCCGCATTTCCTCGGTATCGTCGATGACGACCAGGAATATCCGGTGATGGTGGTGGTCCTCCAGTACTGTTTCACCCATCACGTCCTCCCATCCCTCGGGGGGCCATATCGACAGTGTGACAGCGGATCATACCGCGAGCCTTCGATCGATTTCACGGTTCGCCGGGTACCCGGCGGCAACGCCTTCCCGCGTCTCTGCGGCGGGCTGCAGCGCTGGAAGTCACTACACATTGCGGAAGATAACCCCGGCGAGCCAGCCCGCCGCAATGGCGACGACGATCGCCGCGGCACCGTAGAGCGGCGCGCGGTCGTGCGCCCAGGTGTAGACCTCGGCTCCGAACCCGGACTTCTGGACCACGATCGGCTTTTCGATCAGCTGAACCGGCGCGCCGTCACGAAACAGATAGATCGTGGCGGTGTAGTTTCCGGTGGCCATGTTGGCCGGAAAGTACACCGGTGTACGGAACAGCCGTTCGGATATGATCGAAACCGGTGCCGGCCCGGTGTCATAGAGGCCGTCCGTTCGCTTGTTGCGAACCAGGGCCTTGCGGAAATCCTCGATCTCGAGCGGGGACCGGTGCCGGTCTCTCGGCGCCGGGGTGAACTCGAGGTTGTCGGCGCCGATGTTCAGCCGGCGCAGTGTGGAGGGATCGGCGATCTCTTCCAGCGGCCTGCTGGTGGCGAGCTGGTGGAAGTTGGGTGCGTCCTGAAAGACAACGCTGTCGGCATTGACCCAGATACCCGCGATCCGTTGCTTGCGTCGCACCACCACTGTTTCCGCGGGTCCCCGGATGACCACCACGATGTCGCCGGCACCATCGACGGCTCCGAACAGCAGGACGTCGGTTCCGGTAAAACCTGTGGTAATCGCCACGTGCCGGCGCGAAGTATCCGCGACCAGCACCTCGGCCGCGGCAGGCGTGGAGCTCATCACCAGGAGAACCAGCATCCGGGCGAGCAGGGGGGACTGTGACACCGGGCGCGCCCTCAGTGGCCCACGATCGGTGCGATCGAGAAGAGGTCGTCCGGACGTGCCACCAGGTCGAACGCGAGCTTGGCGCACACCGCCAGGACCATGAGCGAGAGCAGGCCGCGGAGTTGTTCTCCCTTCATCTGGACCGAGTATTTGCTGCCGAACTGGGCACCGACCACCGCACCGGCCAGGAGCAGCAGGGCGAGCACGACGTCGACGGTCTGGGTCGATACCGCCTGCAGGAAGGTCACGTTCGCGGTCACGAAGATGATCTGGAACAGCGAGGTGCCGACCACCACCGAGGTCGGCATTCCCAGCAGGTAGATCATGGCCGGGATCATGATGAAGCCGCCGCCCACGCCCATCAGCGCCGACAGAACGCCCACAAAGGCGCCGATGCCGAACGGGAGAATGGCGCTGATGTAGAGCTTGGAACGTCGAAACCGGACCTTGAGCGGCAGGCCGTGCAGCCAGTTGTGCTGGTGCAGCTTGCCGCGCCGGGCTCCGATCGCCCGCGAGCGCCGGATCGCCCGGATGCTCTCGTACAGCATCAGACCGCCGATGGCGCCGAGGAACACCACGTAGCACATGCGGATGACCAGATCGATCTGGCCCACGGTCTGCAGCTGCTTGAACAGGAACACGCCCAGTGAAGAGCCGGCAAACCCGCCCGCGACCAGGACGGCGCCCATCTTGAAGTCGACGTTCCCGCGGCGCCAGTGGGCGAGCACGCCGGAGACCGAACTCGCAACGATCTGGTTGGCCTCGGTACCCACCGCAACCGGCGCCGGGACCCCGATGAAGATGAGCAGCGGTGTCATGAGGAAACCACCACCGACGCCGAACAGGCCGGACAGGAATCCGATCATCCCGCCCATCCCGCAGATGAGGAAGATGTTGACGGACATCTCCGCAATCGGGAGATAGATGTGCATGGGCCGAGGTTCGCCGTCCGGATGGAGTATGCTGCCTGTCAGATCTCCGGAACGCAGGCCTGATGGTCGACGGTACCGGTGTAGGACCGGGACAATACAGAATTTCCGGGCCGGTGTCTTGCCTGCGTCGGCGGCGCGGGCGTTACCCGGGGCAGGTGGACCCGCCCTGCTGCTTCCAGGCCTCGATCCCGCCGGCGAGCCGCAGGATGGTCCGGCGGTAGCCCGCCCGAAGCATGAGTTCCGCAGCCAGCCCGCAGCGCACGCCGCTCTTGCAGTGCAGGACCAGGCTCGACTCCGGCTCGATGCGAACCTTCGAAGGATCGAACATCGAGAGTGGAAGCAGGTGCGAACCCGGTATGCGCTCGGCCTGGAACTCGTGGGGCTCGCGCACGTCGAACAGCGTGGCCGCGCCCGTGTCCATCAGCGTGCGCAGCGTCGTGCTGTCGATCATCCGGATCTCGGGCCACTCGGCCATGGTGAGAACCTCCGTGGGGTGCTCGAGACATGTCCATATCGACTGCGCGGGCCGGCGGCAACCCGCCGGTTGCCGGAGACGAATCGTAATCGGTCAGGCGCTGGCAAGCACCTCGCGGCGCAATTCGGCAGACACCTGCCCCTTGAGTGAGGTGAACGCGGGGTCCGACTTCAGTTCGGGCAGGCGCGGACGCTCGAAGGGACAGGCGAACTCGCCGAGCACCCGCCCCGGGCGCGCGGACATCAGCACCACGCGATCAGCGAGGAACAGTGCTTCCTCGACGTCATGGGTGACCAGCAGCACCGTGCGCCGCTTGTCCCGCCACAGGGTCTCGAGCATCTCCTGCATCAGCCCGCGCGTCTGCTGGTCCAGGGCGCCGAACGGTTCGTCGAGCAGCAGCAGTTCGGGCTCGGTTGCAAGGGCGCGGGCCAGTGCGCCGCGCTGCTTCATGCCGCCGGACAGGCTGTTCGGATAGTGATCGGCGAACTCGCCGAGCCCCACGGCCGCAAGCAGGGCGTCGGCTCGCGCGAGACGGTCAGTCTTTGACGCGATCCGTCGGCTGAGCCCGAAGGCCACATTGCCCCGCAAGGTCAGCCACGGGAACAGCGAGAAGGTCTGGAATACCATGCCGCAGGAGGAAACCGGCCCCTTTACGGGTTCACCGCCCAGCCTGATGGTGCCGATATCGGGGATGTCGAGGCCGGCGACGAGGCGCAGCAACGATGACTTGCCGCAGCCGGACGGGCCGACCAGCGCCACGAAACCGCCGGCGTCGACACTGAGATCGAACGGACCGAGTGCGTGGAGGGACCCGCTACGCCGACGCACCGGGAACCGGCGGGTGACGCCGGCAAGTTCGACGCTGGTCACGCCGGACCGGCTGCCCGTCCCGCCGAATCCTGACCCTGCACGGTGAAGAACGATGCCGAGATCGGTTGCCTGGGCAGTTCCACCTCGAAATTGATCATGCGCGCCGTTCCGCTTGGCTTGCCGCGCACCACCAGGCCCTCGTTCGGGCCCGGCATGGGATTGCGTGCGAGCGGCACGGCGTCGCAGGCGGTGTAAACGCAGATGTACAGGCCCCGTGTCGTGTCGGCGAGGTTGGGTGCCGAACCGTGCGCAAGCCGGGTGTGCATCAGGCACACCGAGCCTGCCGGGCCGGTGATCGGAACCTGCTGCTCCATCAACCGTTTCTCGGTGGCTGCATCGACCCGCCCGGTAAAGGTCCCGTCCTGGAACAGCGAGTACATGGGGCCGCAGTGACTGCCCGGCACCACCAGCAGGCAGCCGTTCTCTTCGGTCACCTCGTCGAGCATCAGAAGTGCGGTCACGACATCGTCATTGGAATGGGGCGTAAACGCGAAGTCCTGGTGATAGTGGACGGTGGTCCGGCTGCCCGGGCACTTCTGGTTGATCTTGCAGTGATGGAACTTCACGTCCGGCCCGACGAGATCGCAGACCATGTCGACCATGCGCGAGGTGGACATGACCTCGTAGAAGGCCCCGGAAATGTCGGACGGATTGTTGACGCGGCGCAGGGCCGGTTGTTCGGCGGTGTGTTCCTCGCCCATGTCGAACCGCGGCCGGCCATCCAGCGTCGGCGGTCCGTAGGGGGAGTCGTGACCGCGGCTTTCGTCGACCCACGCCGCGAGTTCCGCGCGCAGGCGCGCGAGTTGCCCGCGCGAGACCGCATCCTCGACAACCAGGTACCCGTCACGGCGGTAACGGGCAATCTGGTCGGCTGAAAGGGCTGACGACATGGGACTTCTTCCCGGGGCAGGTGGAGATGACAGGATCACGCGGGCACACTATCATGAAACCGTGCCAGGACGGAGCTTCCCATGACGCCTGTGGACCCGCTTGACCGCCGCGCGCTCGAGATCCTCTCGGAAGCGGTTGCGGAGAAGCTCGGACACACGGACCAGATCGTTCTCCACGTGCTGCGCGCGTCGTCCACCGGCGCACCCGATGATCGGGCCAGGGCGCGGTCCGCCTTTGACGCGCTGCCGGACTGGCAGCGGGTGGCGATCGGCTATGCCGCCCGAAGCCGGGCAAGGGCCTCGGTCGAGGCGCCGTACGGCGGACTGGACGTGGACCCGGATGTTCCGGGTGATCGGTCGTTGCCGCGGTTCCTGCTCGGACGGGAATCCGGAGCGGACGGCGCCTGACGGGAAGGAGGCTGGGCGATGTCACGACGAATCACGGTCGAGATCCCGTATGAGTCACTGGACCCGCTGACCATCGGGTCGTGCGACGATCCATCGATGATCTACAGGGAAACCATCTCGGCCGAGATACCATGGCGCAACCTGTGGGCGTGGATCCGGCCCAACGAACCGGCCGCGCTCGGCGACGTGACGGCCGCGACGGCGGCGGCCCTGGAACGGCCGTTCGACGGTCCGCGGTTCTCCGAGCTGCTCGGGCCCGACACGTCGCTTGCGATCATCATCGACAACCAGTTCCGGCCGACGCCGGCCTCGCGGATCCTGCCGGCGCTTCTTGACTCGATCGAGCGCCACGGCGTGCGCGATGCCCGTGTGGTCTGCGCCAACGGCAAGATCTTTCCGATGTCGCAGCGTGATACCGAACAGAAGATCGGTGTCGACACGCTTGCGCGCATGCAGGCGATGGGAATCCCGTTCTACCAGAACGACGACCCGACAAACCCGCAGATATACAGGTTCATCGGCATCTCCTCGCGCGGCACTCCCGTCTGGCTGCACCGGGAGGTTGCCGACTGCTCCGTGAAGGTCACGATCGGCCAGGCCCAGTCCAACCACTGGGGGTACGGCGGTGGCGGCAAGCTGATCCTGCCCGGCGTTGTCTCCGACGAGACCATCGAGTCCAACCACGGGGCCTTCGTGATGTCGCCGCAGACCCGTTACGGGTCGATGGCCGGCCCCATGCGCTCGGACATCGACGAGGTCGCCACCATGTGCGGGCTGACCTGCACGCTCAACGTGGTGCTGGATACCGGCGGATCGGTGTGTTTCCTGAACTTCGGCTCGCATCCCGATGCGCACCGCGAGGCGATCCGGGTCTTCAACTCGATCTATGCCTACCGCCGACCCATGGGAGGACCTGCCGACATCGCGATCTGTGGCGTGTTTGCCCCCACCGACCACCTGTTCTTCCACACCGGGTGGGGATGCATGTCGGCCGACATGGTCCTGCGCGATGGTGGAGACATGATCTACTGTTCGCCGAGCCCCGGGGTCGAGACGAGCATCGGGAGTTTTCCGGGGTTCGCGCTGTTCGACGAGATGAAACCGTACATGCCGCCGTCGCCGGAGAACATCGAGCGGCTGGCCCGCGACATCCATCACCGCAGGGTCGGCATGTGGGCAGGATGCATCTGGGCTCCGATTTACGAGGTGATGTCTCGCAAGCACCTGACGGTGGTCACGCGCGAGGAAAACCTCGCACTCGGCCGCGAGATCGGCTTCGAGACCACGACGTCGCTGCAGGGAGCCGTTGACCGGGCGCTGGACCGGCACGGGCCGGACGCGAAGATCGTCGTCCTGCCCTATGCGCGCTACCAGATGCCGAATGACGTGATCCGCATGCCGTCGGCCAGGTTCGGGCGCATGGCGGCCGAGTAGGGGCGGCCGGGTTACGCGACCAGCGCGTCGATCACCGCATCGGTCCCGACCACGTCGGCCACGTTCTGCATCGCGTAGTTGATCGATGCGGCGTGCCAGTCGGCGTTCATGGTCGAACAGCCGTCCTTGACCACGACCATCCGGTATCCCTTGTCGGCCCCGGTCCGTGCCGTGTGCTCGATCGACATGTTGGTCCAGGCCCCGGTCTCGATGATGGTGTCGCGCCCGGTGGCTTTCAGGACGGTCTCGAGCGTGGTGCCTTCCCAGGCGCTCATCCGGTTCTTGGTCACGACGTGATCGCCCGGCTGCGGCTCCAGACCGGCAACAGGGGCGACTCCCCAGGTTCCGCGGACCAGCGCGTTCGCAGAGACCAGGTCGTTGAACAGCGGTGCGTTCCGTGTGACGCCCGGTGCTCCGGGCTCTACGATGAACCAGACGTGGATGACCGGGATCGCAGCCTGGCGGCAGGCATCGGCCAGGCGGCGGATATTGGCGACGCAGTCCTGCTGCCTGCAATGGTCGGGTGCGCCCGAGGCGGCGAAGGCGCCACCGTCCATCACGACATCGTTCTGCATGTCCTGGATCACCAGGACCGCGCGGCGCGGGTCGAGCCACGCCGCACCGGTGCCGCCGATGGGTGCTGCACCGAGTGTCCGGCCGCCCGGGCGTGACATCGCGCCGGGCCGTGGCCGCATGAAGGGTTCATCGCGCGGGCCGACCCTGGTGGTGACCGCGTAGAGCGACGTGCTGGCGCACATGAACAGGGTGCGCCAGTCCTCACCACCCCAGTGCAGGTTGGCGACCTGTTCCGGCACCTCGACCGTGCCGATCAGCGTGCCCGCGGGGTTGTAGACCCACACTCCGCCCGGCGCGGTTACCCAGATATTGCCGTTTGCGTCGCACTTCATCCCGTCGGGAACGCCGGGCCGCGATCCGTCCCATATTCCGGAGGCGAAGATCCGTCCAGCATCGAGAGTGCCGTCGGCTCCGACATCGTAGACCCGGATATTGGTCTGATCCGTGTCGTTGACGTAGAGCAGCCGCTCGTTGGGGGAGAAGCACAGGCCGTTTGGCTGGCTGAAGGTATAGCGGTCGACCATGAGCGCCAGCTCTCCGGAGGGGTCGATGCGGTAGACACCCTGGAAACCGAGGTCCACCGCCCGTTCGACACCGAAGCCGGGCATGCGTCCGTAGGTCGGGTCGGAGAACCAGATCGACCCGTCGGACTGGATGCAGATGTCGTTCGGGCTGTTCAGCTCCTTGCCCTCGAAGTGGCTCGCCAGCACGTCGCGGGTTCCGTCGGGACGGAACCGGGCCACCGACGAGGTCGCGTGCTCACAGACCAGCAGGTTGAGATCGACGTCGTAGGTCATCCCGTTGCCCTTGTTCGACGGGCTGGTCACCACCTCGACACCCCGGCTGTCCCAGCGCCGGCGGGTATCCGCCGGCATGTCGGAAAACAGCAGGTGGTGCTCGGTCGGATGCCAGATCGGACCCTCGGTAAAGGTGAACCCGGTTCCGAGGCGCCGGACCGGCTGACCGGTGTCGAAGATCTCGTGGAAGGACCGGTCGATCGCTTCATGTCCCATTGTCGTTCCCCCTGCTGCGGTTGGGTGCCGGCCGGTACACCCGCACGGCCGTGTCGTGGAAGATCGCCCGGCGCGCGTCGGCCGGAAGGCCGGACGTCGCGGCGCGGTAGGCGTCAAGCAGCGGGCCATAGTCGGTCCAGAGCTTCTCGATGGGGAAATTGGAACCGAACATGGCGCGCCCGGCGCCGAAGATGTCGAGTGTCTGGCCGACGACCTCGGCCACGTGCCGCGGATCGTTGCGGTGGATGAAGGTGCCGAGACCCGACAGTTTGCAGACCAGGTTCGGAAACTCCGCAAGCCGTCGCAAGCCGTCGAGCCATTCCGTGCGGCCGGCGGCGGACCGGTCCTCCGGCATGCCGGCGTGCTGCAGGATGAAGGTGACGCCGGGGCATGAGCGCACCAGTTCGGCGGCATGGCGCATCTGTCCGGGGAACACCTGGAGATCGAAGCACCAGCCGTAGTCCTCCAGCCGGGCGACGCTGCCCCGGACCGCCGGATCGCAGACGAGGTCGGCCCGCGCGGCGAACCGGTAGGACGGGTTCTCGTGCCAGTGCATCTGCTGGCGAACTCCGCGTACGAGCGGGATGCGCGCAAGCTCGCGCAGCCGGTCCGCGGCGTCGGGCGCCGTCAGATCGGTACAGGCGACGATGGCGTTCGGCCAACCGTGCGCATCCGCCACCGACTGTACCCACGCGGCTTCGGCGAGTTCCCTGCCCGGCGCCCAGTTGGCCTGGACGTAGACCGACCCGGTCACGCCGCAACCGGAACAGTCCTGCAGGTATTCCGCGACCGGGTAGTCTCTCCTGATGGCCTCGTAGGGCCCGAAGATCCGCGGCTGCATCGGCCCGAGCAGCCATGGCAGGTCGGCGCGGCGCCAGATGTGGTGGTGTGCGTCGATGATCACCGTTCGTCCCGCGCGTGGCCGATCACCCCGCGGCAGAGTGCGGCCGCGCTGCCGGCCTGACCGAGGTGATCGATGAAGGGAATCACCGATTGCAGGGCCCGGGTCTCGGGACGCCAGTCATCGCCGGTCGCAAGCGGCGTCAGCCATACCAGCCGCCAGGCCAGCTGTGACAGCGATCGCACCGCGGTCGTCATTGCCGAGTGGTCGCCCCGCTCGAGGCCGTCGGAGATGATGACCACCAGGGCGCCGCGCGCGAACCCGGCAAATCTCGGAATTGACAGGAATGCCGCGAGCGAGTCGCCGAGCCGGGTTCCGCCGTCCCAGTCGGCCACCCGGCCGGAAACCCGGGAGAGTGCGGCGTCGCGGTGACGATGGCGCAAGGACCGACTGATGCGGGTGAGCCGGGTGCCGACGGTGAAGATCTCGACGTGGCGGGCCACCTGCGCCAGGCTGTGGGCGAAACCGAGGCAGGTGTCGGTCCGCGCCTTCATCGATCCCGAGATGTCGATGAGCAGCAGGATACGGCGCTGGACCGGCTTGCGCCTGCGGTGAGCCAGCACCAGTGCCTCACCGTCGAAGCGCACCGCATGACGCAGGGTGCGGCGCAGGTCGGGAAACCTGCCGCGGTGATGCGCCACCCGGCGGTGTGAACGCCGCCGCGGCAGCATGTCGGCTGCACGGCGCCGGAACCGGGCCAGCGCTTCTTCCTCGCCCGCCTGGCCAAGCTGGCGCCTTGCCAGCAACTCGAGCCCGGTGGCGTCGGTTCCGGCCTCGGAGGGCTCATCGGGCTGCTCTCCGGGCCCGCCGTCGGCATCCTCGCCGACGGGTACCTCGTCATCCTGACCGGAAGGACTTGCGCCCTCGAGGGCATGGCCGAAGAAGTGGGCGCGAAACAGGGCGTCGAACTCCCCGTGCCGCTCCGGCGGCGGTGCCAGGGTCGCACGGGCGGCCCTGTGGATCGCCGTCATCCCGCTCGGACCAAGAAGCCCGACGGCGCGGATGAAGTCCAGGCCCTGTTCAGTTGCGACCGCAAACCGGTTGCGGCGCAGAAGGTCGACGAATGCAAGCAGCGGCCGGGCCGGGCCGGGCAGGGCGGTCGTCCCGGTCACGCCGCAACTCCGGTCACGATCTCCCCGAGCCTGGGGCGCACGAACTCCAGGTCGTCCTGGTCCTTGAGGGCGACGCCGATCGCACGCACGAACGCGTCCGGCCATGGAAGCCCGTGCTGTCCCAGCAGGGTCGCGGCCTCGGCCCATTCCACGGTCTCGGCGACTCCGGGCGGCTTGGCCAATGGTTCCGAGCGGAGCCGGCCGATCGCGGCCACGATGCGGTCCGCGGTCTCGCGGGCGACGGAACTGGCCCGGACCATCACGATTGCCGCCTCCCGGGCCGGATCGGGGTAGTCGATCCAGTGGTAGACGCAGCGTCGACGCAACGCTTCGTGCAGTTCGCGCGTGCGGTTCGAGGTCAGGACCACGACCGGTCGATGAGCTGCGCGCATCGTGCCGCGCTCGGGAATGGAGATCTGGAAGTCCGACAGGAACTCGAGCAGGAATGCTTCGAACTCGTGGTCGGAGCGATCGATTTCGTCGATCAGCAGGAAGCCGTTGGCACCGGCCTGCAGGGCATCAAGCATCGGCCGGGCAATCAGGAACTCGTCCCGGTAGATGTTGACATAGTCGTCGCCCGCCTGCCGGATAGCCAGCATCTGGCGAGGGTAGTTCCACTCGTAGAGTGCGGCCGAGGAGTCGATCCCCTCGTAGCACTGGAGCCTGATCAGCCGGCGGCCGAGCACCGATGCCAGCGCCTTGGCGGCCTCGGTCTTCCCCACTCCCGGAGAGCCCTCGAGCAGCAGCGGCTTGCCCAGTGCAAGCGCGAGGTAGGCCGCGGTCGACAGGCCGCTGTCGGACATGTATTGCGCCGCACCGAAAGCCGCATCGAGCTCGTCGGGCGAGCCGATTCCGTCAATCCTGAGCGTAACCGGCATTGGCTGGCATTCCTGTCGAACCTGCGTCCAGTTCCCGATCCTACGCCCAAACCGGCGGTGATCATACACGAAATTCCACGACTGTCCCAACATTGAGTCAAACAAAATCAACTTGTTAGCATATGGGGCGCTTTAGCCTTTGAAGTCTCGATCACATGCGATGGTTTCAGGTGCCGATGACGCCTGGTTCGATTCGGTCACGGTGATAGTCTCTCCTCACCCCGGTCTCTCGGAAAGCCAGGCGGAGGCAATTGATCTCGACCATGACATGCCCGGAGGCGTGAGGGCGATTTCGGTATCGAGTGCTTTCCTCTACTATTTTCATAAGGCACATCGGGCTCAATGGGGATCCGCAACAAGAGCGACCGCAAGACCAGCAGACTGTGCTTGTCAACCGGGAAGAAGTGATGTCGGCGATGAAACGCGGTCAATTGCTGAATGACGTGATAAGCAGATGCCGCTTGCCGACATCAGTCAAACACCACACATGGTTTCGGGAGAAAGGGCATGACTACTTGAACGTTTTCTCGATGAAGTCGAGGGTGTTGGTGAGCTGCCTTTTACCTTGCAAAATGTGACCTGTTATCCACCGCGCTGCACAGCAATCGGCTGGCCATGTGCCGTTGCGACCGTCGACGATCCTATCGCGCAAAAACTGATACACCGCCCGATGCTGCGTTGAGGGAACATGTGCGTCGGCTCCTGCTGTGCTCGGTAGCGTCTGAGGCCGCACCGCCGCCGACAATGTGGAACGAATGAATGACGCTCCCGGTGAGCAAGACTTCCTGCATAACTGCTCACCCCTTTCCGAGTTCGGTTTGTGTGTCATGCAGGTTGATCATTGTGGCGGCATGAGCCGTCAAGCCATCTTTGTGAGTCCCAAATCTTCGAAACCCCGAATGTCGGCATTCGACCCCGACAGCAACCATCTCACCGAATCTTGTGTCCAGGGGCTATCGCTGGATCGAGTTGTGGTTCTTTCTGAGCTGGAACCGCAAGGCCCTGCCAACCCTGATTTCCGGGAATTCGCTGTAGTGCGCATGGCGGAAGGCCGTCTTTTCGGTAGGGTTCAGGTACTCGGCCACCTCGCGGACCGTCATGATGTCGCTGTCCATGCGGCTTCCCACAGGGCAATCAGATTCTTCAAGAAACCACAGGAAACCTGGAGAGCGGCAAGGATTGAACCATGAGCCTGACGTCGGCCGCGTTGCCTGGAGATCATTCATTTTCCGAAGGAGGTAGGCCGTGCCCTGGGCGGGAGCGTGACCTGCTCCCGGCGCCGGCCCGGCTGATCGAGGGCGCTCTGCCGACCGAAGGCGCCATCGCCCATGTTCTGGTCTCGAAATGTGCTGACCATACCCCCGCTATCATCAGGCCCGGATCTACGCCAGCTCGGGGCTGGAACTGGACCGCTCGACGCTGGCCGGCCGGGTTTGCAAGGCGGCGTTCCACCTCGTGCCCGTGCATGACCGCCTGAAGGCGGCGCTGAAGACGTCGAGCGCCCTGGGTCTGGACGAGACCGCGGTCCGGGTTCTCGACCCGGGCCGGAGCAAGACGAAGACCGGCTACCTGTGACGGTGCTGCGCGGTGCCGGCCGATTGCCCGTGACCGGGTGGTGTTCAGGTCAGGTCAGGTCAGGTCAGGTCCCGGTGGCGAGGTCGTCGAACGAGGCGTGGTTCATGCGGTTGAGCATGCTGTAGAGCCCGTCGCCCGCGGCCAGTTCGTCGTGGGTGCCGGATTCCACGATCCGGCCCTCGCGCAGCACGATGATGCGGTCGGCGTGCCGGATCGTCGCCAGCCTGTGGGCGATGATCAACGCGGTGCGTCCCTCGAGCAGCCGGGACAGCGCGCGCTGGATCTCGAGCTCGGTGTAGCTGTCGACATTCGCCGTCGCCTCGTCGAGGATCAGGATCGGCGAATCGGCCACCAGGGCGCGGGCAAAGCTCAGCATCTGGCGCTGACCCATCGACAGGTTGACGCCGCGCTGGTCGAGGATGGTCTCGTAGCCGTCGGCGAACCGGGTGATGAAGTCATGGGCTCCCACGGCGCGGGCGGCCGCGATCACTTCACTGTCCTCGGCGCCGCTTGCGTAGCGGACGTTCTCGAGAATGCTGCCGGAAAACAGGTACGGTTCCTGAAGAACCACCGAGATGTGCCGGCCCAGCGAGTTCTGGGTAATGTCGCGCACGTCCATGCCGCCGACCAGCACCTGGCCGCTCCACACGTCGTAGAACCGGTGGGCAAGCGAGAGGATGCTGGTCTTGCCCGACCCGGTGGGGCCGACCAGTGCCACGGTTTGCCCCTGTCGGGCCTCGAAACTGATGTCGGTGAGGACCGGTTCGCCCGCGCGGTAGCCGAAGGTGACGTGGCGGAACTCGATCGAGCCCGGCGTGCCCAGCAGTGACCGGGCATTCGGCCGGTCCCTGACGTCGATCGGGACATCGAGGACCTCGAAGATGCGCTGGCCCGCGGCCATGGCGCGTTGCATGATGCTGTACTGGATGGTGAGCGAGCGGATCGGGTCGAAGAACCGCTGCACGTAGAACAGGAACGCAACCATCACGCCCACGTCCAGCGATCCGTCGAGGACCAGACTGCCCCCGTACACCACGATGACGGCCATCGCCAGCCCGGTCAGGCCGTCGACGAGGGGAATCAGGACGTTGACGAACCTCGACGCGACACAGTGGGCCCGGACGTTTTCGTGCGCCAGTTCACGGAACAATCCATAGTTCAGGTCCTCGCGCCCGAGTTCCTGGACTGCCCGGACCCCGTGCACGCTTTCCGCCAGTGCGCTGTTGGTGGTGCTGCTGGTCTCGCGCGCGTGGATGAAGGCCTTCCGGGCCCGGGGCAGCCAGATGATGCGGACCGCAAACAGAACCGGCATCACCATGAGGGTGAGCGCGCCGAGCCGCGGGTCGAGCACCAGCAGCACCACGACGATGCCCAGCAGCAGCACCAGGTCGCCGATGGCAAAGATCGAGGATTCGAGGAATTCCTGCAGGGCCTGGACATCGCCCTGGAGCCTCGACATCAGTCGCCCGATTTCGGTCTGATCCATGAAGGCCATGGAAACGAACTGCAGGTGCCGGTACATGGCGCGGCGAAGGTCGAACATGAGATGGCCCGCGACGCGGCCGACCAGCTGTTCCTGGACCAGGTTGGCCACGAAGTTGACGATGACCACGGCGAGGAAACCCAGCACGATGATGAGCAGCAGGTCCTCGCCCGCCGCGCCGAGCACCAGGGCCTTGTCGATCGCGGTGCGGATCAGCAGCGGGATCGCAAGCTGCGTGCCGGTAAACGCCAGTACGCCGAGTACGCCGAACAGGAGCTGTCGGCGGTACGGCGCCAGGTAACCCGCGATCCGCCCGAGTACCCAGCGGTCGAATGCCTTTCCGAACAGTACCTCCTCGACCGAGATCTGCGATCCGACCACGGCAAGCGGCCTGGTCCGCCGGGGTTCCGCCGCATTGTCGCCGGCCGTCATGGCGAGGTCGCCGGTGACGCGGCCTGCAGCCGGTGCAGTTCGGCGAACCGGCCGCCGAGTGCGACAAGCTCCTCGCGGCTGCCGCGCTCGACGATCCGGCCATGTTCGAGGAACAGGATCATGTCGGCGTGGCGCAGGGAGCTCAGCCGGTGGGCAATGATGATCACCGCACGGGTTCGCGAGATGTCGGCGATGGCATCCTGCAGCCGGGCTTCGGTGGCGGCGTCGACGGCGGCGGTCGAGTCATCAAGGACCAGCACCGCGCTGTCAGGCAGGATGCTGCGCGCGATCGACATGCGCTGGCGCTGGCCTCCGGACAGTGAAAGGCCGCGTTCGCCCACCAGGGTGTCGTAGCCGGTCGACAGGCTCATGATGTGGTCGTGCAGCTGGGCGACGGCCGCCGAACGTTCGATCTTGGTGCCCTCGGCCCACGGATTACCGTAGGCCACGTTGTGGCTGATGCTGGCGGTAAACAGGAACGCGTCCTGCTGGATGATGCTGACCGCACGGCGCAGGGACGTCAGCGAGATCGTGCGAATGTCCTGTCCGTCGATGGTGATCCGACCGCCGGTCACGTCGTAGTAGCGGCCTACGAGCTGGGCTATGGTGCTCTTGCCGCTTCCCGGCGGGCCCACGATGCCGATGATCTGTCCCGGCCGGGCCTCGAAGGTGACGTCCGACAGTGTGCGGGCGTCCGCCGCGACGGCCGGATAGGAAAAGTCGACGTTTTCGTACCTGAGCACGCCTCTTGAGACCTCAAGGTCCCGCGCCTCGGGTGCATCGGAGATCGAGGGTGCCAGGTCGAGCACGCTGAACAGCCGGCCACCGCAGGTCGATGCCCGGGCCACCGAGTTCGACATCCATCCGATCTGGCGAATCGGCATCTGCAGGATCGCCATGAAGGCAAGAAACTGGGTGAGTTGCCCCAGCGTCAGCGTTCCCTCGATGGTCTTGACCCCTCCGATCCACAGCACCGCCCCCATGGTGAGGAAAAAGGCGAAGTTCATCTGCGCGGTGTTGCGCACGAACAGCTCGACGCGCCTGTGCGAAATTCGCAGGGCTCTGCTGGAGATCCGGTCGAACCGGGCGAGTTCGTGGGCCTGGGCGGCAAAGGCGCGCACCACCCGGATACCACCGAGGTTTTCCTCCATCGCCCTGGTGAGCACCGACAGCTCGTTCTGCAGCTGCAGCCAGATGTCGCGCAGCCGGATGCGCGAGATCGATGCCGAGACCCCGACGAACGGCACGAAGCCGAACGCGACCAGCGCAAGGACCTGGTCTATCCGGAACAGGATGACGAACCCGCCCCCGATCAAGATGCCGAGCAGGATCACGCGGAGCATGCCGGTCGTCACGAACATGCGGACACCCTCGATGTCGAGTATGCCGCGGGTCATCAGGTCTCCGGTATGGACCTGGTCGTGCCAGGACAGGCTCAGGGTCTGCAGCTTGCGGTAATAGGCGAGCCGTAGATGATGGGCGATGAAGTGGCCGACCACCTCGCCCTGGTAGTTCTGCACCATGGTGAAGACACCGCGCAGGAGGCTGACCGCAACCAGCAGCATCGCTGTCTGCAGCAACGCGTCCACGGCTTCGGTTCGCACGCCGGTTGCCGCTGCACCGGCGAGCAGGCCCTGGGCCTGGTCGACCGCGCGTCCGAGGAACTGTGGCACGAACAGCTGGAAGGAGGCTCCGAGTGCCGTTGCCACCATGGCAAGCGCCATGCGGTACGGGTTTCGGAAGGCGAGTTCCGAAATTCGCCACAACACCCGTCCGTCAAGCCGCGAGACGTGCGGGAGGAAGTGTGCCGTCGGGTCGGTGTCAACCCGCCCGCTGCTCGAGACTGTGCTGCTCATGATTGGCGCAGAATATAGGTGATGACGCCGTGATCGGAAACCGGCGTCGAACGGAACGCCTGTCTCAGCGCCGCGGGCCCGGGCGGGCGCCTCCGTTCGCCTTCAGGCCCCGCAGCACCTTCTCGGGCGTGATCGGCAGGGCGGTGACCCGCACGCCCACGGCGTTGAACACCGCATTCGCGATTGCCGGCATGATCGGATTCGCACACATCTCTCCCGGACCCTTGCCGCCGAATGGACCGTCCGGCGCCGGGCGCTCGAGGATCGCGATGTCGTGCCGGGCAATGTCGCCCGGTCCCGGCATCGTATACTGCGAGAAGTCGACCGGTCCGTGCGACCGGTCCGGGTAGCGCGGCTCCGTGGTCTCGTAGAGGGCGTGGCTCAGCCCCATCCACGCTCCGCCAATCAGCTGCTGTTCCACCAGGCGCGGGTTGATGGCGCGTCCGACCTCGTAGGCCGAGTTGACATGCTCCACCGTGACCTCGCCGGTCTCGTCATCGACCGCGACATCCGCCACCAGGGCGGCATGGGCGTAGCAGGAGACCGGCGTCATCTCCCCGGTTTCCGGATCGACCTCGGAAAGAGGGATAAGGAAGATGCCGCGGCCGGCCACGGTCTTCCCGTGTCTGAACTGCGCCGCCTGGCATGCCTCCCCGGTGGTGATGTTGCGGCCGGGCGCGCCGCGCACCTGAATGTTGCCGCGACCGTCGGTCTCCAGGTCGTCGGCATTGACCTCGAGTTCCTCGGCGGCCGCTTCCAGCATGATGGCGCGGGCTTCCTTCGCGGCAACGATGACCGCGTTCCCGACCCGGTGGGTGCCGCGCGAGGCGAATGAGCCCATGCAGTGCGGACCGGTGTCACTATCCGCAGTGTCGACGTACACGTCTTCGACCGGGACACCCAGGGTCTCGGCGGCGATCTGGCGGGTCACGGACTTCATGCCCTGTCCGAGGTCGATCGACGACAGTGCGATCGCGAACTTGCCATCGGGGCCCGAATGGACCAGCGCCTGGCTGGGGTCTCCGCCCAGGTTCATGCCGATCGGGTAGTTGATGGCGGCGAACCCGCGACCCCTGTGGACCGTCATGATCAGCGTCTCCTCAGCCCGGCGTTGGTGGCAAACCGGCTGTAGCGTGCCGGTGCCGGGGCGCGCGGCGCCTGCGGAGCGGGCGGCGGCTCCTCGGTGCGTGGCGGCTGCGGGACAGGCGGGGGTCCTTCGGTGCGCGGCGCCTGCGCAATCGTCCCCGGCTGCCAGGCGGGCGCGGCGGCCGGGTGGGCGTAGTTCGCGGTCCCGCCGGACCGGGAAGGCGTCCTGGCGGTGGTGTCCTGTCCGGGTGTCGGCGGGATGGTCCGGCGCTCGCCGCGGCCGGTTCGCCCCGCGCGGCGATCGCCGATGCGTCCCTCCCGGTCGGTGACCGTCGGCGGGATCGCGGCACGCTCGCCGCCGCCATCGCGGGTCGACGCCATGGCGCTGAAGGCATCGCCGATCGACCAGCCGGCCTTCTGTGCGGCGACCTGGGCGCATTCGATCAGCGCGCAGTTCTTGGCGGTCCGGCGGTGCGGTTTCATGTCACCGTCACGGTAGGCGTTCAGGATCCGCAGCTCCACCGGGTCCATGCCGATCTCGTGTGCCACCACATCCATGTGGCTCTCGATCGCGAAGTCCACTCCGGTGATGCCAAAGCCGCGCATCGCGGTCGCCGGGGTCCGGTTGGTGAATACGCACAGGATGTCGGAGGAGACGTTGGGGATGGTGTAGGGGCCGGGCAGGTGGCCCGTCGCCTTGATGATGGCGTAGCTCGACAACCGGGTGTAGGCGCCGGCATCGAAGTAGCCGATGAACCTGCGCGCGACGATCCGGCCGTCGTTCATCACCCCGTCGGTCAGATACCAGCGCTCGGCGCCACGCGGAGCGCCGACCTGCATCTCCTCCGCCCGGTCCCATGCGAAGCGGACGGGCCGTCCGGTCAGCATGCAGCCGAGCAGCGCCATCGGTTCGACGATGCTGTCCACCTTGCCCCCGAAACCGCCCCCGACGGTGCCGCCGACGAAGTGCAGCCGGTTCGAGGACAGGTCGAGGATTTTCGATGCGGTCGACAGGGAGAAGAACAGGGCCTGGGTGCTGGTGTAGCAGACGAAGCGACCGTTGGTTTCGGGTGCCGCGATCGCGCCGTTGGTCTCGAGCGGCGCCTGTTCGATCGGCGACATCTCGTAGCAACCCTCGATCACGTGATCGGCCGTGGCGAGTGCCGACTCGACGTCGCCGAACCGCAGTTTCTGGTGATCGTAGGTGTCGTGATAGTCGAAGCTGTTGTTGGGGTAGGTGTCATTGACCACCGGAGCCCCCGGCGCGAGCGCCTCCTCGACGTCGAACACGCAGGGCAGTTCCTCCCAGCTCACTCGGACCTGCGAGACCGCGTCGTTGGCGCGGGCCTCGCTGTCGGCGATCACCGCTGCCACGGGCTCGCCGCGATAGGCAACCTTGCGCGTCGACAGCAGCGGTTCGTCGTCACGCCCGAAGTCCATCAGGCCGAGCAGGGTGTTGAGATTGTTGGGGACGTCGGCGCCGGTGAGCACCCGGACCACTCCGGGCATGTGTTCGGCCCGGGAGGTGTCGATCGACCGGATCCGGGCATGGTGATGCGGGCTGCGCACGCAACGCATGTGCAGAAGTCCCTCGAACAGGTGGTCGTCGTAGAACGGCGACCGGCCGGTGACGTGGCCGAGAATGTCCTGGCGACGGGTCGGTTTGCCGACCTCGACCAGGTCATCGTCGCGTTCGTCGGCAAACAGGTCCTTGCGGAACTCGACGGTCATGACCGGCCTCCTTTACGATCGCCCGCAACATCGAGCACCGCGGCAATGATCGGCTCGTAGCCGGTGCACCGGCAGAGGTTGCCCGAGAGCGCGTGCACGACCTGGTCCCGGTCGGGGCGCGGGGTGCTCTCGAGCAGGGCGGTCGCCGCCATCAGCATGCCCGGGGTGCAGAACCCGCACTGGGCCGCAAAGTGTGCCATGAAGGCCTCCTGCAGCGGGTGACTGCCGTCGCCCGGCAGGCCGCCGGCGGTCGCGACCGAGCGTCCCTCGACCGTCTCGGCAAGTGTCAGGCAGGACAGTCCCGGCACGCCGTCGATCAGCACGGTACAGGCGCCGCAGCCCCCCTGGGCGCACCCCCGCTTCGCGGTCAGATCCCCGACACCGCGACGCAGCACGTCCAGCAGGTTGGCGCCGTCCTCGACGAAGACCGCCTTCTCGGCTCCGTTCAGGCGGAACTCCAGGGGCTTGCGCGCCATCTAGTCCTCCCCGTTCGCCAGCAGCAGCCGGCGCAGGTGTACCGGCGCAACCTCGCTGCGGTACCAGCCTGACGCCAGTGCATCATCCGGTGGTTCAAGCCCGCGGGCAGCCGCGGCAACGGCGGCGGCAATTCCGGCCGCATCGGGCCGGCACCCCTCGAGAGCGTGCTCGACCTCCGCCGTCCTGAGCGGCCGCGGCGCCATCGCGCTCCAGGCGATGCGCGCTCCCGAGATCCGTCCCGCGATCACCGGGATGCAGGCGGCGATGGCGAGGACGGGTGCGCCCGTCGGCCGGACCCGGGTGACCTTGTGGAACCTGAAGGTCCCGGCGGCGGGCCGGGCGAAACTGACCGACCGGACGACCTGGGAGCCGGCCGTGCCGGTGTCCCGGAGAAGATCGGCGAGCGGACGGGACGGTCCGCCGGCCCACCTGGCCTCGGCGTCGAGCGCGAGCAGGGCCGCCGCCATGTCACCGTACGGGTGCGGGGCGAAGAGGTTGCCGCCGACCGTCGCCTGGGCCTGCAACGCCGGCCCGCCGATGGTGCGTGCGACCGGGTGCAGGAAGGCGAGCGCCGGATCGGCGAGCACCGCGCGCATGGTCACGCCGGCACCCAGCGTGATCGTCGGGCCGGACGATGAAATCTGCTTCAGGTCGGGGTCGGTGGTGCGGACAAGGATGTCCAGGTCGTCCGCACCCTCGTTGACCGCGCGCATCAGCAGGGTGCCGCCGCCGAAGTAGCGGGCCGACCGGTCGCGCGCCACGGCCTCGGCGGCCTCGGAAACGGTCGGAACGCACTGGACGGTCACGGTCATGGTACCGGCCTCACTTCCGGGCGCCTGCAAGGTGGGCGCGGATCGCGTCGAACCCCGCCTGGTAGATCGCGTCACCCACCAGCGCGGCCAGCGCCGCGGCCTCGCCCGGTCTGGTGTCGAACCGGCCGCGCCAGTGCCAGTAGGTGCGATCCCCGTCGGTCACCGGCAGCAGCCGCACGCGCGCGACATAGTTGAATATCGGGATCGGGGTATCAAGCAGGCAGTAGCTGTACGCGGTTTCGATGTCCGACAGTTCCAGCAGCTGTTCGCGCAGCACCGACCCGTCCTCGAGCCGGAACCGGCGCACGCAGCCCACCGTGTCTCCCGGCCTGCCGCGTTCGATGTGGCTTTCGGCAACGGCGGGATGCCAGTGGTCGTGGCCGTTGAAATCGCGCAGGACCGTCCACGCCTCGTCGATGGAGTGCTCAAGAATGGTGCTGCGTTCGACCGTGACCATGACCGGTCTCATCCTGCGCCGAAGTGCCGTTTCAGCGCGTCGAAGCCGGTCTGGAACACGTCGCGGGAAATCCCGTTGACCAGATCATCCTCGACCTCCGGCTCGCAGGCGAACTCAGCCGACCACTCGACGAAACAGCGGTCGCCGTCGCTCACCGGCGTGAGCCTGAGCGTGGCCACGTAGTCGGCAAGCGGCATGGGCGAGTCGAGGATCGAGTAGGTGCACACCAGGTCGTAATCGCTCAGGGCGAGCAGCTGTTCACGGATCTGGTCGCCGTTCTGCAGCCGGAAGTTGCGGATGCAGCCCACCCGGTCCGCCGGTTCACCCTCCTCGATGTGGCTCTCCGCAATCCTCGGGTGCCAACGCGCCAGGCCGTTGAAGTCGCGGACCCGCTCCCATACCCGCTGCGCCGGCGCGCCGATCACGCTGGAGACATAGACCCGGGCCATGGTCACGATCTCCGCCGGTCGCCGTCGTCACCCGACGCCGGCTCGGCGCCGCCACCGTCCGGCACGTCGCCTGTGTTCTCCCTGCGCTCGCTCTCGCGCGCGATCCGCTGCATGTCCGCAGCCTCCCTGATCAGCCCTGGCTGGCGTGAGAGATTGGAGCCGTCGATGCCGATATCGCTGAGCAGGCTGTCGACGAGGGGCGCCTGGACCCGGTAGCGCAGGGCCGAGTTGATCACTTCGTCGGTGGCGTTGCTCCGTCCACCGGACTGGTCGTTGCCAAGACCGTCGAGCTGCATGATGCGGATGTCCTGGATTTTCTCCAGTGGCTTGACCGAGGCGGCGACGATCCCTTCGACGTGTTCGAGCAGCTTGCGCCGGAACAGGCTGAGACGGGCGTCGTCGCTCAGCACGTTCTCGGCCTCGTTGAGCAGCCTGCTGGCTTCAGCCTCGACTTCCGCGCGCACACGCTCGGCCTCGGCCGCAATCAGCCGCTCGTCCGCCGCCTTGCGCGCAATGGCGAGGTCGACCTCGCGCCGGCGACGCGCCTGCTCGATCTCCCTTGCGGTGACGACCTGTTCGGCCGCCTCGGCCGCCCGGGCGCGGGCATGCTCGGCCTCGATCGCGGCTTCGGACTCGGCAAGCGATTCCCTGTAGAGGGCGACGGCCCTTTCGATCTCTGCCAGCCGCACCGCCTGGTCGCGCCGGATCTCCAGCGCCCGGCGGTCCCGGTCCTGGCCGATGCGGGCCTCGTCGAGGCCGCGTTCGGCCGCGATCCGGGCTCGCTCGACCTCCTCGCGCGACGCGATCTCGGCCTCGCGCAACGCCTGCAGTCGCGAGACCTCGAGCTGTTCGACTGCCCGCTGGCGTTCCAGTCTCGCCTCCTCGATCGCCCGTTCCCGGGCGACATCGCTGGTTTCCACTACCCGGCGGGCCTCAATCTCTTGTTCACGCAGGGTGCGCTCGAAGGCAACCCGTTCGGTTTCGACCTGCTGCTGCTGGGCGATACGCGCGGTTTCGGTTGCCTGCCGGGCGGCGATCTCGGCGGTGGTGACGGCAAGGGTGCGGCCGACATCGCGTTCCCTGGTCCGCTCCTCGTTCTCGATCCGCTCGAGTTCGAGATGGGCCTCGCGTGCAATCCGCGCAGTCTCCACCGCCCGTTCGGCCGCGACCGAGGCCTCCTCGATCGCCCGGTTGCGGGCAATCTCACGAACCTGGATTTCCTCGTCGCTCGAGATCCGGTCGCCGGTGACGGCCCGCTCCTGGCGGATGCGCGCGAGTTCCGTTTGCTCGGCGGCCGCGATCTCGGCGGCGTCAACCTGCTTGCGCCGCGCGATTTCCCGCTCCTGCACCTCCTGCTCGTTGGTGATCCGTGCTTCGTTGACCTCGCGCTCCTGCTGGATCCGCGCGCGCTCGGTCGCCTCGCGCGCGGCGATCTCCGCCTCCTCGATGGCGCGGCGGCGCATGATCTCGCGGGCCTCGATTTCCTGTTCGTTGGTAATGCGGACCTCGTTTACCAGCCGTTCCTGCTCGATGCGCGCCCGTTCCGTCTTCTCGCGCGCGGCGATCTCCGCCTCCTCGATCAGGCGCTGGCGCTCGATCTCGCGCTGGCGCACCTCGCGCTCGGATTCGATTCTCGTTTCCGCGACGACCTGTTCGTTGGCGATGCGTTGCTTCTCGACCTGCTCGCGGGCGAGGATCTGGGCCTGCTCCGCCTCGGTCTCTCGCTCGGCGCGCTCGCGCACCAGTTCCGTGCGCTGCTGGGCGCGCCGGAACTCGATGTCGCGTTCCTGGCGCAGCTGCGCCTCCTCGCTCTCGCGCTCGATGTCGAGGGTTTCCTTCTCGGCCTCCAGGTTCCGGGCCCGGATCCTGATGGTGGCGTCCTGCTCGATGTCGTTGCGCTGCTTGCGATTGGCCTCGATGTCCTCGATGAGCCGGGTGAGGCCCTCGGCGTCGAACCGGTTGGACGGGTTGAAGTACTCGAGCCCGGTCTGGTCGAGATCGCGAATGGCGACGGATTCGAGCTCGAGCCCGTTGAGATCGAGCCCCTGCTGCGCCAGCTCCTGCACCCGGCGCACGTACTGGGCGCGCTGCTCGTGCATCTCTTCCATCGACATCTCGGCGGCAACCGCCCTGAGTGCGGAGATGAACTTGCCCGAGAGCAGGTCGTGCAGCCGTTCCTGTTCCATGCTGCGGTGGCCCAGTGTCGAGGCGGCGAGTGACACCCCCTCGCGGCTCGCCCTCACCCGTACGTAGAATTCCGCCTCCACGTCCACCCGCATGCGATCGCGCGTGATCAGCGCTGTGTCGCGCTCGCGGACCACTTCGAGCTGCAGGGTGTTCATGTTGACCAGGGTAATGTCGTGGATGATCGGCCATACGAAGGCGCCGCCGTCGATCACCACCTTTTCGCCGAGGAAGCCGGTGCGCACGAAGGCGACCTCCTTGGTCGAGCGACGGTACAGCCAGTACATCACCCAGTAGATGATGGCGATGACGACGACCGCCAGGATGAACCAGAGAATGATCTGGCCGATGAGATGCCCGGTCATTGCGTGTCTCCCCGCCCGATGCACATGAATGCCCGGGTCTGCTCGGTCAGTGCCTGTTCCACCGGCAGGCGTTCCATCGATGACGCACCGTAGAAACCGTGGCAGTGAGTGGTGTTTCGCATCATGTAGTCGGCGTCCTCCGGCGTTGCGATCGGACCGCCGTGAACCAGCACCAGGATGTCGGGCCTGACCGCGAGCGCCGCCTCGGCCCAGCTGTCAACCAGGACCGGGCAGTCGGAGCGGTCGAGCGCCGTGCGTGCGCCGATGTCACCGCCGGTGGTCAGTCCGAGATGGCAGACGATGATGTCGGCGCCGGCCTCGGCCATCGCCCGCGCGTCGTCGCGCGAGAACACGTAGGGCGTGGTCAGCAGGCCCTTCGCGGCGGCGCGCGCGATCATGTTGACCTCGAGGTCGTAGGACATCCCTGTCTCTTCGAGATTGGCCCGGAACGTCCCGTCGATCAGCCCCACCGTCGGGAAGTTCTGCACTCCCGCGAAGCCGGTCTGCTTCAGCCGGTCGAGCCACGGGTCCATCAGCCGGAACGGGTCGGTGCCGTTGACACCCGCAAGCACAGGGGTGCGGCGAACCACGGGAAGCACTTCGGATGCCATCTCGAGCACGATCGCGTTCGCGTCTCCGTAGGCCAGCATGCCGGCGAGCGACCCGCGCCCTGCCATGCGGTAGCGGCCCGAATTGTAGATCACGATGAGATCGATTCCACCGGCTTCCTGGCAGCGCGCCGACAGACCGGTCCCGGCACCGCCGCCGACGATCGCTTCCCCGCGCGCCGTCTTGGCACGCAGACCGGCCATGATCATGTCCCGCCCGGTCACGGTCGTCCGCCCAGGTGAACCGGACGCTGCGGGCCGCGAAGGGCACGAAAGCCGGTCACTACCTCGTCGCAGAACTTGCGGTCATTGATGTGCCACGGCACCCTCAGCAGCTGCCGGGCCGCCGTCTGGTGGACGGTCTGTTCCAGCGCGTCGAACAGTGCCGCGGTGGCGTCCGGGTCGTGGAACGGTCGGTCCGGTGCATCGAGGTCCGACACGCCACCCTCGGGCAGGTAGAACCGGACCGGTCCTTCCATGCGGTTGAGCCTCTCGCCGATCCAGCGTCCCGTGCGCCGGTTTTCCTCCGGGTTGGTCCGCATCAGCGTTACCTGGGGGTTGTGCCGGTGAAACCTGCGGTCCCGGTACTGTTCGGGAACCGTTTCCGGCGGGCCGAAGTTCACCATGTCGAGGGCGCCGCAGGAACCGATGTACGGGATCCGGGCGCGGATGACGGCGCCGAACCGATCCTCGGTTGCCGGGAACACGCCACCCATCAGCATGTCGCAGATCTCGGTGGTGGTGATGTCGACGACCCTGCCGATCTGGCCGCTTTCGACCAGTCGCTCCATCGCCTGGCCGCCGGTCCCGGTGGCATGGAAGACCAGGCATTCGATTTCGGGGCCGAGCTGCTGTGCGATCTGCGTGACACAGGTGGTGGTGACCCCGAACATGGTGAGACCGACCGTGCCGGCCTGGTCCGGTTCAAGCGCCTGCCGCTTGCGACCCGCCACCATTCCGGCGAGCGCGTGCGCGGCGTTGCCAAGGATCTGGCGCGTGATCGAGTTCAGTCCCTGGATATCGGCCACCGCCGGCAGCAGCTGCAGGTCCGACGCGCCGATGTACCCGGTGACGTCACCGGCCGCGACGGTCGAGACAATCATCTTGGGCACGCCGACCGGCAGGCTGCGGAACGCCGGCGCTGCCAGCGCGGTTCCGCCGGAACCTCCGGCCGATATCGCACCGGCAATGCCCCGCTGTTGTCCGATCCAGCGTTCGAAGGCCCGGGTCATTGCCGCGACCGAGGTGCCTCGGTCCCTGGTGAAGACGGCGGCGGCGCCACGCGGGTGCAGTGCCGCGACCTGGTGCGGCGGGACGTCGGCGCCCGATGGCCTGCCGGAGGTGGACAGGTCGACCAGTCGGGTCTCCAGCCCGTGCGAGACCAGGATGTCACGCATGAAGCGAAGCTCCGGCCCCTTGGTGTCGCAGGTCCCGGCGACAATGACGAAGCGCTCCTCACCGGGAGTCGCGCGGGACGGTGGCGGCACCTGCAACGCGGCCTGCCGGTCGGGCAGCCCGGCGGTCTCGAACCTGGCCGCGGTTTCGATCACGCCAACCGGTACCGGGGCGGACCAGCGGGTCGGAGGATGCGGGTTCGAGACGTAGATCCGTCGCGGACCCGCATGGACCGGTTCCGGCGTCGCCGCTTCCTCCGGCTCGGGTTCCCCGGCCTGGCGGCCGACCCCGAGCAGGGCGTGCTGCAGGTCCCGGTCTCCGGCGAGCCGGTGTGCGTCCATCACCCGGGTGATCCTGCCGTTGACCATGATCGCGACCCGGTCGGAGACCTGGGTCGCGACCCCGATATTCTGCTCGATCACCAGGGCATTGACGCCTTCCTCGGCAACCAGCCGGATCAACATCTCTGTCACCTGTGCGACGATGACCGGCGCCAGTCCCTCGGTCGGCTCGTCCATCACCAGCAGGCGCGGATTGAGCAACAGGGCGCGCGAAATCGCGAGCATCTGCTGCTCGCCGCCCGACAGCTGGCCGCCGCCGTGCCGGCGGCGGTCGGCGAGCCGCGGAAAGGTGGTGTAGATGCGCTCGATCGACCACGGACCGCCGTCCCGGCCCGCGGTCATGCGCAGGTGTTCGTCGACACTGAGTGACGGCCACAGCCGCCGGCCCTGCGGCACGTAGCCGATCCCGAGACGTGAAATCGCCGCCGGTGACATGCCGGCAATCGACTGGCCCAGTGCCGTGATCTCGCCGCCGGCGACAGGCAACAGCCCCATGATGGCATTGCACAGCGTGGACTTGCCCATGCCATTGCGCCCCACCACCGACAGGGCGCCGCGTTCGAGTGTGAGTTCCACACCCTGCAGGGCGAGCGAGGCGCCGTAGCGCACGTCAAGTGCGCGTACCTCGAGGACAGGACCTGATGGGGGCGGCGGACCCGGCCGTGGCGCAGGGCGCGCGGCTGCGGGCCGGGTGCGTCCCCTGACCGGACTTCTACCCATGGTCCGGCCCCGTGCCGAGGTAGATTTCCTGCACCATCGGATCAGATTCGATCTCGTCCGGGCTTCCTTCCCTGAATATCCGGCCATTATGCATCAGCGTCACCCGGTCGGATACCTGCAGGGCAACGTCCATGTCGTGCTCGATGACGATGTAGCCGATGTGATCGGGCAGGGTGCGCAGGATGGCGATCAGGTCCCGGCGCTCGGTCGGTGACAGTCCCGCGGCCGGTTCATCGAACAGGATCAGGCGCGGCGCGCCGGCGAGCGCGAGTGCGATCTCCAGCTGTCGCTGCTGACCGTGCGACAGTTGCGAGACCGGATTCTGTTCGACGTCGTCGAGGTGAACGGCATGAGCGAGGTCGAATGCCGCCTGCATCACCGCGTCGTCGCGACGCGGCCGGACCATGGAGTACCGCGCCCGGGCGACGCCGCGACAGGCGAGATAGATGTTGTCGATGACCGAAAGCCCGCCGAACAGCAGCGAGATCTGGTAGGTCCGGCGCAGACCGCGCCGGATGCGCTCGTGCGGCGGAAAGTCGGTGATGTCCTCGCCGAACAGGCGGATGGTGCCCGAGGTGGGCGGGTAGTCGCCGGTAATGCAGTTGAACAGCGTGGTCTTGCCGGCACCGTTCGAGCCCAGCACGGCGCGGCGCTCCCCGGCGTCGACCGCAAGCGTGACATCCTCGATCGCGGACAGGGCGCCGAAGTACCGGCTCACTCCGTGCAGCTCCAGGGCGCTGGCGTTTCCGGTGGCGGACAGGCGCTGTGCGATCGCTTCCCTCATGCCGGTCCTCCCGGCTGGCCGCGGATCGCCCGGTAGAGTGGACTGCGCTGCCGTTCCCGGGCGGTGATCCGTTCGCGGGTGCGGTCCCACAGGCCCAGCACGCCGTCGGGCGACCAGAACACGATGACCAGGAACCCGGCGCCGATCAGCAGCTGGAACCGTTCACCCGACAGCCCGAGCGAGACCAGGAAGTCGAGTGCAAAGGTACGCAGCAGAACGTAGATGATGGCACCGATGAAGGGGCCGATCGGCCGACCCAGTCCGCCGACCACGGCAATGATCAGGATGTCGATGACCGGACCGATCCCGGCAGTGCCCGGAGAGACCTGGGCGTTGAGCCACACCAGCAGCACACCGGCAACGGCGGCGATCACGCTCGCAAAGGCATAGGCGGCGATGCGGTGCAGGAAGACGTTGAAACCGAGCGCTTCCATGCGCCGGGGATTGTCGCGGATGCCCTGGAGTGCCAGTCCGAACGGTGCGCGCGAGACGTACAGGACCAGGAAGTAGGCGAGCGTCGCGAAGAACAGGGCGAGGTAGTAGAACGGAACCGGCTGTCGCCAGTCGATGCCGAAAAGCGGTGGCGGAAGGACGCCGTTGAACCCGCTGAACCCGTTGAAGACCACGTAGTTCTGCCGGGTGAAGTAGAAGAAGGCCGAGGCGATCGCAAGCGTGATCATGATGGTGTAGATGCCGTGGGTGCGCACGGCGAGTGCGCCGGCGAGCGTGCCGAACAGCGTGGCGATGGCGATTGCCAGCGGCACCGTGATCCACCATGGCCAGCCCAACGAGATCTGGGTGATCGCGCTGTCGCCGAAGATTGCCACCATGTAGGCCGCACACCCGGCCACCGACATCTGTACAAGGCTCACCATGCCGCCGTAGCCGGCCAGGAACATCAGGCTGAGCGCGATCATGCCGAGGATCAGCGCCCAGCCGAAGATCTGGAACAGGACGAAGTCGCCCGCGAAAGCCGGCATCAGCAGCAAGACCAGGCCCAGGAGCCAGGCGGCGGCGGTCCGTGGTCCGCCCGGTTGCATTCCGCTCACCACCTAGGTTCTCCGCCCCATCAGTCCCTGCGGACGGAAGGCCAGCACCAGCACCATGATCAGGAAGGTCAGCACCACGGCGTAGGTCGGCATGTAGACCGAGCCGAACTGTTCCGCGAGCCCGATCAGCAGGGCACCCAGCGCCGCCCCGACGATGGAGCCCATGCCACCCACGATGACCACCACGAGCGAGGCCAGCAGAAAGCGGATGTCCTCTCCTGGAGCCAGGGACTGGAAGGTGCCGCCGACGACGCCGGCGAGACCCGCGAGACCGGCACCGAACGCAAATACCAGCACGAACACCCGTTGCACACCGATCCCCGAGGCGGCAAGCATCTCCCGGTCGTCGACGCCGGCCCGGATCAGCATGCCGATCCGGGTCCGGTTGAGCGCCATCCACATGGCCAGCCCGATTGCCACCGATGCGAGGAAGATCACGATGCGGACCAGCGGATACTTGAGGTAGACCACCGCACCGCTGCTCTTGACGGCCGAGATCACGGGCAGAACCATGGGGCCCTGCAACCATTCAGGGGTCGAGATCTGATAGAAATCCCCACCCCAGATCCAGAGCATGAGATCGGCCACCACGATCGAGATGCCGATGGTGACCAGGGTCTGACGCAGGTCCTGGCCCTCGATACGGCGGAACACCAGCGTCTGCAGGACGACGCCGATGGCCGCAACCAGCAGGAAGGCGACGATGAAGCTGAGCAGCCACCAGCCCGTGGCCTCGGCAATCTCGAACCCGATGTAGCCACCGAACAGGTACAGGGATCCGTGCGCCAGGTTGACGTTCTTCATGAGGCCGAAGATCAGGGTAAAGCCGCTGGCGACCAGAAAATACAGGCCGCCGAGGGTGATGCCGTTCAGCAGGGCGTTCAGGAAGATCTTCTTGCGCCCCAGCACGGCGACGACACCGGGCGGCCAGTGCGCGAACACGGCAACCAGCAGCAGGGCGAGTGCGATGGCGATTGCGGCCGACCATGCCGGGTGTGCCCGGACAAACGCTGACATCACGGTGCGAACCCGGCCTCGTGGACCCGGCCGTGCCCTGATCCGGCCTCCATCTGGTTCCCTCCTGCGCGCAGGCTCGCACCGGGGCGATCATGGCGAAGAACCGGTTCCAGATCAAATGCCCGCACCCGCAGAGCGGCGCGGCGCGCACTGGAACGGTTCCGGTGGCCGGGATATGGTGGCCGTGTCAGCCGGCAACGGGAATGGGAAAAGGTGATGACGGGGTCGACCGTGATCGCGAGCATGCGCTACCGGGATGCGCCCGGTGCCATTGCGTGGCTGTGCGACGTGCTCGGGTTCGAACGCCACCTGGTCGTCGAGGCCGAGGACGGCAGCATCACCCACGCCCAGCTCACCCACGGTACCGGCATGGTCATGCTCGGCTCCGCACAGGGCGACGGCCCGGCGGTGTCTGCAACAGGCACCTACATCGTGGTCCGGGATGTCGAGGCCGCCCACGAGCGGGCCCGGGCGCGTGGCGGCGAGATCGTCATGGCGCCGGAGGAGCAGCACTATGGCGGCTCGCTGTTCTGTGTCCGCGACCCGGAGGGAAGGGACTGGTATCTCGGCAGCTACGATCCCTGGGCCGGGGATCACTGAGCGCGCTTACAGGGACCCGTCAATCAATCGGCGTACCGGGGCGAAACTGCGACGGTGCTCGTCCGTGGGACCGAGGCGTTCGAGTGCGGCCCGGTGCTCCGCCGTCCCGTAGCCGGCATTCCGCTCCCAGCCGTAGCCGGGGTGGACGCCGGCGAGGGTCGCCATGTGGTCGTCCCGGACGACCTTGGCCACGATCGATGCCGCGGCAATCGTGATCGACCGGCCGTCGCCGCCGACAACTGCCTGAGCTGGGCAGTCCAGGGGCGGGCAGCGCGGTCCGTCGACGAGCACCATGTCGGGCGCACGCCCAGCACGGATCGAAAGCGCCGTGACGGCGCGCTGCATGGCGAGCATGGTCGCCTCAAGCACGTTGAGCCGGTCGATTTCCTCGCGGCTGGCCCGGCCTTCGCCGGCAAGCGCCACCGTGCCAAGGCGGGCGGCAATGGCGCGGCGTTCGTCCGCCTGCAGCAGCTTCGAGTCGCGGATCCGGCCGGAGATGTCCACCTCGAGGCGGTTGCGGTCGAGCAGGACCGCGACCGCGACCACGGGACCCGCCAACGCGCCTCGACCCACCTCATCGACACCGGCGATGACGGGAAGCCCGATACCGTCTTCGATCGTGAAGTCGGGACGCGGCGCCGGCACGATCAGTCCTCGAGGCCGAGACACAGTTGCTCCCCGTCCCGTCCCGGCCTGCGAAACAGGGTGGTGTCGAGATCGCGTCCCCGGGTCTCCCGCATCAGTCCGAGGCGACGGCGCGCGAGGGTGAAGCGGCGCGCAATGAGTTCGGCAAGCGCCCCGGTCCCGGTCTGCCTTTCACCCCAGTTCGAGCGATAGAGCGCGCCGCGACGGGTCTGGCGGATCGCCGAGAGCACCCGGTCGGCACGGTCCGGATAGTGTTGCCGGAGCCATTCGTCGAACAGGTCCGCAACCTCGCCGGTCAGGCGGATGAGCACATAGCCCGCACCATGCGCGCCGGCTTCCGCCGCACGTTTCAGGATGGTCTCGATTTCGTGGTCATTGATCGAAGGGATGACAGGGGCGAACAGGACATGAACCGGAATTCCCGCGTCGGTGAGCCTGCTGACCGCCTCGAGCCTGCGGTGCGGCGCAGGCGCCCGGGGTTCCATGCGCCGGCACAGGTCCCGGTCCAGGGTCGTGACGCTGATCGCGACCGAACAGAGGGAACGCTCGGCCATCTTCTCCAGGATGTCGCGGTCGCGCAGCACGAGATCCGACTTGGTGACGATGGTGACCGGATGGCTGCACTCGGCCAGGGTCTCGAGGATCGACCGGGTGATCCGCATGGTCCGTTCGACCGGCTGGTAGGGGTCCGTGCTGGTCCCCAATGCAATGGGGGCGACAGTATACCGGGGTGCTGCGAGTTCCTTGCGCAGCAGGACGGCTGCGTCGGGCTTGGCGAACAGCCTGGTCTCGAAATCGAGGCCCGGCGACAGGCCCAGCCATGCATGGGTCGGCCTGGCGAAGCAGTAGACGCACCCGTGTTCACAGCCGCGATACGGGTTGATCGACCGGTCGAAACCGATGTCGGGCGAGTTGTTGCGGGCAATCACGGTGCGGCTGCTGTCCCGCGTGACCGTGGTTTGCGGCCCCGGCCCCGGCTCCTCGTCGTGCCAGTCGTCGAACGTCCTCACTCTCTGTTCGGTCTCGAACCGGCCGCTGCGGTTGCTGATTGCACCGCGTCCCTTGTGCGCCGCGTCCGGGCGCTCGGCAAGTCCGGTATGTTCGGTTCGACGCATCATGCCCCACCATGGCATGAGACAAGGATCAAATCAAGAACAAAACTTGGATCACGTCGTCTCCCCGGGGGTTATTCCGTGCCCGGATTCGGGGTCACCGGCACCCGCACCCGCAGGATCAGCAGCAGTCCCGCCAGCCAGAAGACCAGGATGGTTGCCATTCCGGCGCGCTGGCTCTCGAACAGCAGCGTCGCCCAGCCGAACAGCATGGGGCCGAAGAAGCTGGTCGCCTTGCCCGAAAACGCGTACAGGCCGAACATCTCGGTACGCATGTCGGCCGGTGCAATCCTGGTCATCAGCGTGCGGCTTGACGCCTGGATCGGGCCGATGAATACGCACAGCCCGAGTCCGAAAATCCAGAACCACAGCGCGGTCTGTGCCAGCAGGGTCGCGATACCGAAGGCGAGCAGTCCCGCCAGGCTGATCACGATCACGGCCCGCGAGCCCAGCCGGTCGTCGAACCACGCGAATGCGAAGGCTCCGAGCCCTGCGGTGACGTTCATCGCGATGCCGAACTGAATGATCTCGGCAAAGCTCATGCCGAAGGTTCCGGCGGCATACAGGCCGCCGAACTGGAACAGGGTCGCGAGCCCGTCGGCATAGAGCATCCTTGCCAGCAGGAACACGGCGGTGTTCCGGTGCTGTCGCAGGTCGCGAAGTGTCGTGTACAGCGAGACGAGACCGGACCGGATCGCATTGCCGACCCGCTTCGCCTCGCCCGGCGGGTCGGGGACCCACAGGTAGTACGGCCAGCCGAACAGGATCCACCAGGCGACAACCACCAGTGCCGTCACCCTGACATGTTCCGCGGCTTCGGTATCGAGTCCGAACGGGGGGCTCTCCGCCTGCACGAAGACCAGCAGGCACAAGACCAGGCACAGGATTGCGGCGATGTATCCGCATCCCCAGCCCCAGCCGCTGATGCGTCCGACCCGGTCCGGCGGGGCGACGGTTCCGAGGCTCGAATTGTAGAACACGGTGACCAGTTCGAAACACAGCGTCGAGACGGCAACTGCCACCATGGCAAGCGGGATCGACGATTCCTCGGGCGTGACCAGCCACAGTGCGGCGGTTGCGGCCAGGCAGATGGCGGTAAGCGACCCGTTCCAGACCCTGAACCGTCCGCCCTGGTCGGCAATCGCACCCACGATCGGACCGAGCAGGGCGACCAGAAGCCCCGCGGCCGTGATCGTCTGGCTCCACAGGAACGATCCCAGGATCTCGTCGCCCACTACCGCCTGGGAGAAGTAGGCCGCGAACACGAAGGTCACGATGATGGTTGGATGGGGTGAATTGGCCCAGTCGAAGAGGCACCACGAGACGACGGTCCGCAGGTTGCCGCGTGGTCTCCGGTCCGTCATGCAGATGCGGCCTCGGTCAGGGCCCTGAAGTGGCTGCTGGCAACCGACAGGACGGCGAGATCGATGTGGGGCATGGCCGCGAGGTCGTCGAGAAGGCGCTGCGTGCGCTCGACTGCTCCCGGCAGGCGTGACAGCCACGCCTCGATCGAGGTCGCTTCTCCGGCGGTCAGGATGCTGCGGGTAATGGCGTACTGGTGTGCGGTGATATCCTGAGTGATGTTCTCCGCGGCACGGGTGTCCCACTGGCTTGAAACCGGCAGGGACCGGGCGGCCGTGCACAACCGGTCGATGCCGAAATGATCGCCGACGGCGAAGTACGTCCGCGCGACCGCACCGACCGGTATGCCCGTCTCGGCGGCAAGCGCGACCACGTCGCAGCCCCGGGCAAGGGGAACTGCGGCCGCGACGTCGCGCGCAAGCTCGCCCGGCACCTCCGCGGCCTCCCACTCGGCACTGCGCGCAGCGATCTGCCGGCGAACGAAATCGCCGCTCACCTCGTCCAGCACGTCTCGCAGCTGCCTGATGCCGGCGGCGTGGTCGGCAACGCCCGAAGCGAGGTCAAGTGGTCGCGCCCGGTTGCCCAGCATCCAGGCAACGCCGTCACCGATCAGCTGGCGCAGCGCCAGCAACATGGCGGTCTGGACGGCTGCTGGTACCCGGTTGTCGAGTGCCTCGACGGCGCGCCACAGCCGACGGACATCGAATACGTCGCGCGTGATGATGTAAGCCCGGGTGATCTCGTCCGCCCCGTCCCCGGTTCGCTCGCGCACCGTGTTCACGAAGGTCGGGCCGACCCGGTTTATCATGCTGTTCGCGAGGCAGGTGGCGATGATATCGCGGCGCAGCCGGTGCCGGTGCAGGGCGTCGGGAAACCGCTCGCCGACCACCGTGGGAAAGTAGGCGACGAGGTCGTCTTCCAGGGCCGGATCGTCGGGCAGGTCGGAGTCGAGCAGTTCGTCGTACAGTTCCATCTTGGCGTAGGCCATCAGAACCGCGATCTCAGGCCGGGTCAGCCCAGCGCCGACGGCCGCGCGCTCGGCCAGCGCCTCCTCGTCGGGCAGGAACTCGATCCTGCGGTTGAGTTCCAGGTGGCCGCGCTCCAGCCTGCGCATCAGCTGGACCTGCGCATCCAGCCCTGCGGTGCCCTCGGCCTCGGCCATGGACAGCGCCTGCGACTGGTCGTAGTTGTCCTTGAGCACGAGGGCCGCGACATCGTCCGTCATCTCGGCAAGCAGCGTGTCCCGATCCCCGCGTGACAGCACTCCCGCTTCCATCGCGGTGCCGAGCAGAATCTTGATGTTGACCTCGCGATCCGAACAGGCGACGCCGCCGGAATTGTCGATTGCGTCGGTGTTGATGCGCCCGCCGGACTGCGCGTACTCGATCCGTCCAAGCTGGGTCACGCCGAGGTTGGCACCTTCACCGATGACCCGTGCGCGCACCTCTTCGCCGTCGACGCGCACCTCGTCGTTGGCACGGTCGCCGACCGCCTCGTGCGATTCCGGCCGTGCCTTCACGTAGGTCCCGATGCCGCCGAACCACAACAGGTCGACATCGGCTGCCAGCATTGCCCTGATCAGTTCCGATGGGGTGACCGTGTCGGCCTCGATGTCGAACAGGGCGCGCATTTCCCGCGTGGTGGTGATTGACTTGGCCGACCGGTCGAACACGCCGCCGCCCGGCGAGATCAGGGCGCTGTCGTAGTCGATCCACGACGATCGCGGCAGGTGGAACAGGCGCCTGCGCTCGTGCCATGCGGCTTCCGGTTCGGGATCGGGATCGATGAAGATGTGCAGATGGTTGAACGCGCCGAGCAGCCGGGTGTGCCGGGACAGCAGCATGCCGTTGCCGAACACGTCGCCACTCATGTCACCACAGCCGACCGCGGTGAAGGCGGTGGCCTGGATGTCGGTTCCGAGTTCCCGGAAATGCCTCTTGACCGACTCCCAGGCTCCCCGCGCCGTAATCCCGATGCCCTTGTGGTCGTAGCCTGCGGAACCGCCGGACGCGAAGGCGTCATCAAGCCAGAAGTCGTAGTCCTGCGCCACGGCGTTGGCGATGTCGGAGAAGGTTGCGGTTCCCTTGTCCGCGGCCACCACCAGATAGGGATCGTCGCCGTCACGGCGCACCACGTCGGAGGGCGCAATCACCTCGGCGCCGCGGAAGTTGTCCGTGATTTCCAGCATGCTCCGCATCATGATCCGGTAGCAGCGCACGCCTTCGGCCAGGAACGCTTCGCGTCCGCCGCCGGCCGGCGGCTGCTTCACCACGAAACCACCCTTCGAACCCACCGGCACGATGACGGAATTCTTGGTCATCTGCGCCTTCATCAGCCCGAGCACCTCTGTGCGGAAGTCCTCGCGCCGATCCGACCACCGGATTCCGCCGCGGGCCACATCGCCCCCGCGCAGGTGAATCGCTTCCAGGTGCGGAGAACAGATCCAGATCTCGACCATGGGCCGGGGATCTGGCAGGGCGGCAATTCGGCGACTGTCGAGCTTGAAACTGACCGCGCCCGGCGCATCCGCCAGAGCCGGGCGGAAGTACCCGGTCCGCAGCGTGTTCTGGACCAGGTTGAGAAACAGCCGCAGGATGCGGTCTTCGTCAAGGTTCTCGACCGCATTCAGGGTCTCTTCGATGCAGGTGACGAGCCGGGCGCATTCCTCGTCGCGGTCCCGGGTGCGCCGCGGGTCGAATCGGCGCAGGAACAGGTCGATGAGCTGGCGGGCCGCCTGCGGGTTGTTTGTCAGGGTGTCCATCATGTACGCGTGCGAGAACGCGGAGCCGATCTGGTGCAGGTAACGGGCGTAGGCCCGGATCACCGAGACTTCCCGCCAGTCGAACCCGGCGACCAGGATCAGGCGGTTGAACCCGTCGTTTTCCAGCGTCCCGTCCATGACCCGGGCCAGTCCCTCGCGGAACCGGGCATCGATCGCGCCAAGGTCCAGTACGCCGTCGTCCTTCCGTTCCATGCGGAAGTCGTGCAACCAGGCCAGAGCACCGGTTTCCTGGTTGGCGATCCGGTGCGGGGACTCGGCAATCACCCTCAGCCCCATGTTCTCGAGGACCGGAAGGATGTCGGACAGCGGGAGCGGCGAGCGGGCGCGCACCAGGACCAGGTGAAAGATCGAAGGCTGGGCGCCCGACGGACGATACAACCGTGTCTGCGGCACCTGGGTCTGCTCGACCCGGTCGGCGAGCTGCATGTCCAGCAGTGCCGCCTCGGTGCTCGCGGTTTCCTGGTAGGACACCGGGAATCCGGTGGCGTAGCGCTCGAGCAGGTACAGCGTTTTCTCTTCACCGAGGTCGCGCAGCCCGGTCTCGCGCAGCTGGTCCGACCAGGAACGGCAAAGCGCCTGCACCCGGTTCTCGAGGCGGCGGTGATCGACGGCGGGGACCCGCCCGGGCGTGGTCTTCACGATGACGTGCAGCCTCGCGTGCGGCGAGTCGGTCATCTGGGTGTAGTAGGCCGCGACGGTACCGCCGAAACTGCCCGCGAGCAGGGTGCTGGTACGCTCGCGCAGCCGGGTGTCGTAGCGGTCGCGCGGTATCAGGACGATACAGGAGACGAAGCGTTCCAGCGCGTCGACCCTGGTGAACACCGCGGTGTCGCGCAGGCCCTGGATGTTGAGCATGCCGGTTGCGGTCGCAAACAGCTCGTCGGTGGTGCACTGGAACAGTTCGTCGCGCGGAAAGGTTTCGAGGATGTTGACCAGGGCCTTGAAATTGTGGCTGGTCCCTCGAAACCGCGCCCTGGCGACGACATCGCTCACCCGTCGCCTGATCAGCGGGATGGTGCGTGCCGATTGCTGATAGGCGGTCGAGGTGAACAGCCCGACCAGTCGGAAAACACCGGCCGCGGTCCCGTCGGTCCCGTTCCTGCGGATGGTGATGGTATCGAGGTGCACCGGCCGGTGCACCGTGGACCTCCTGTTGGCTTTCGTCACCGACAACAGGGGAGGGTTGAGCACGAAGTCGCGGACCTCGCCTGCGGCCAACGCCGTTTCCTGCACATCGTCGAATGCCCGTCGTGTCGGGTCGCGCAGCAGACCGAGGCCTGGCTTGCGGATCAGGGACAGGGTCCCGTCGCCGCCGGTGTGAAAGTCGATCTCGCGCCAGCCGAGAAAGGTGAAGTTCTCATCGATGAGCCAGTCAAGGAACGCGACCGCTTCCGCGGTCTCGTCGGACCCTTCCGCGGCGTGGCGCAATCCGTCGGTGGCGGCGGCGGCCCGCGCGAGCATCTCGCGCCAGTCGGCAACGGCGGTGCCCACGTCGCCGAGCACGCTCCGCACCGTGTCCTCGAGCAACGACAGGGCCGGTTCCGACTGTCGGCTGACCTGCAGGTGCATGCAGGACTCGAGCATGACCCCGGGTGCCGGGGGACCGGGACCCTCGTCGTCGACGATGAGTTCGACGAGCGCGCCGGCCGGATCCCGCTTCACCCGGATGATCGGGTGAATGACCAGGTGCACGTCATGGTCGAGGCTGCTGATGCCCGCCGTTACCGAATCAACCAGGAACGGCATGTCATCGGTGATGATCTCGACCACCGTGTGCGGGGAAGACCAGCCGTCGACTTCCGGATCGGGGTTGTAGGCCCTGATGAGCGGCGTACCCCGCGGTCTCACGCGGGCACGAGACCAGAATGCCCGCGCCGCTCCGGCACGGGCGTCCTCGTCCATGTGTGCGACGTAGCGTGTCGGGACCAGGGCGTAGAACTTGGTCCGAAATGCCTCGAGTGTCTGGTCGATGGGCATATTGCGCATGGTATCGGCCCCCTTCGCGATCACTGCCGCGTGCGATGGTCAGCGCGTTCAGACGATAGCGCAGTCAGCGGAGTTCGCCCAAGGACAGCGGGTTCGCAGGTCCCGGATTCCGCAGTGACGGGCAGGAACGGACGGAATCGCCCTCAAACGGCGACCGTGGGCCGGTCCTCAACTGTCGTTGCGGGCATCTGCGTTGCGGGCACCTGGCCGGTTCCGCGATGGTGTCATGCCGGTCATGCAGCGTGATCGGCTGCGCGTCGGTTCCCGACACGGCGGTGTCGGCCTCGCCCGGATGCGGGGAAAGACCCCCGGCCTGTCAATGCTCCGTGGACCGGAGGTGCCGTTCCGCCGCTGCGCTACACCTGCACCGTCATCCTGACCGGACGGTCAGGGCCGTGATCACATCGTCCAGGGGCGCGGCCCGCGTTCCATGATGTCGGAACCGGTCGGGTTTCCCGGCGCGCCGCAGGGCCGTTCCCCCTATCCGTTCAGATCGCACCCGAGAAACGTGCGTCCGTGATTCCGCGCGGCCTGCAGGACCGAGAACGATCCGGCTGCCGGGTCGATCACGCAGTCGCCCTCGTTGCTGACGGCAGCCAGGAGCTGGCCCTGGAGGTCGACCGGCTTGGCGTGCGGATGCTCGCGCTGCGAGACCTTTTCCATGACGACATCGGTGATGGTGTGAACCTTCCACACACCCTTGGCCTTGCGCGGCTTCTTCTGCAGGACAAGGCAGTACTCCGCCCGACGGCGCGTGCGGTAACCCATCCCGAACGTCCCCTTGTCCCAGGTCACGAGGTCCACGATTGCGAGATCAGTCTCATTCAGCCATGGGCGGACCCCTTCGCACAGGTGAAACTTGTCCGTCCACAGGAACAGGTGCCCCGAAGGAATGAGAGTGCGGTTGATGCCGTGCAGGAATTGCCTGATCGTCGCCTCGGACATCTGTTCGAGGGCACTTCGTCGTCCGGCCCGGTTCCTGCCCTCATTGGGGACTCATATACGATTCTAGCCAAGGATCTCCAGAATTCGACGGCGGATAGGCTCTATCTTGAGCAGTTCAGATAGTAGGAACTCAACGTTGTCGGGGCCATCGGCGCGGCGCGCCTCAACAATGGAGTCATAGTCGATTTCAAGGAGATCGCAGAACTCACGCCCCGTCATCGCTTCATCTAGCGAGATACGCCGTTTGAAGCCGTTCCATATCGCTTGTCGGTCATTCTGATTGAAAGCGCAGAAATGCGCTTGGAACCGATACTGAATGTGCGGGGCATTGCGCTCGATGAAGCCGTGCATAGCCTGTCGTTCGGCACTGGCCTTCTTAGTGTCGAATACGTGGCCGTCCTTTAACTCGACGATATGGCACGTCTGCACGCCGCCACGACGCTTGAAGACCATGAAGTCGGGCTCCGAACCGGCGAAGTCCAGAGTGGCGCTCAGCTTGATCTGCTTCTTGCGGGCTAGCAATACCCCTTCCTGCATTATCTCCTGTTCGAAGAAAGCATCAAGATCCGGGATGTTCGGGACCGCATCCACGATCATTGCTTCGAGCTCTGAGCCGGACGCAATTACGGCAGACTGAATCTTGCTGGCCAGTGCGCCAAGCTCGGCGTTGCCGAAAATGCGCTCGTACGAGCCGGAGGTGTTCTTGGGATTAGCGTTTCTCAGGCGTGCCATGACGCTACCCGTTCAGGTCGCAGCCAAGGAATGTTCGGCGGCGGTTCTTGGCAGCCTGTAGGACCGAGAACGACCCGGCTGCAGGGTCAATCACAAAATCACCTTCATGGCTCACGGCGGTCATAAGCTCACCTTGCAGATCTACCGGTTTCGTGTGCGGGTGTTCCCGCTGAGAGGCTGTCTCCTGAACGACATCGGGAATGTTGTGAATCTTCCAAACGCCTTTCGCCTTGCGTGGCTGCTTCTGCAACACGACACAATATTCACCCCGACGCCGGGTGCGGTAGCCCATGCCAAATGTGCCTTTGTCCCACGTCACCAGATCGACAATGTCCAGGCTCGTTCCGTCGAACCACGGGCGCACGCCCTGACATAAGTGGAACTTGTCAACCCACAGGAACATATGGCCGGAAGGGATCAGGGCGCGATCGATCCCGCGCACGAACTTGGCAATCACATCATTCGGCATTTGCTCCAAGGCGGAGCGCCTCTTCCCGCGCCCCTTGCCTTCATTCCCGTAGGCTAGCTTTTCGAGAACACCGCGATATTGCGGGTCAAGAAAGGCTACAGGGATCGCGCCGGCCGGAAGTAGAGACAGAAACTCAAGTCCGTCCATCTTGATCCGGGTGTTGGGTTTCAGCGCGGGAGGCAACGCAAGGGGCGGCGCATGAACTGTGCGCTGGCCGGAGAACACCGTCGTGGTGAGCGTGTCCATCGTAGTATCGATAGGCTCGATAAGCTGTTGAGCTTTGCGAGGCATGGCGCTTTCCTAGTTCGCTGTAAGGGCCTTGTAGCCCAGCACACCATCAGCGTTGCGTAGGCTCTGTTCGATATGGGCCATCGTGTCCCATCGACGCCGATTGTGGCGGGTCGCAAATTCGTCCACATAGCGGGACAAATGCTTGGCGCTGAAATGGTGAAACGTCCCAACGTAGCCGCGTTTCAGGCGCGCCCAGAAGGACTCGATATCATTCGTGTGCGCCATGTCTCGGACATATTCGCCGACCGAATGTTCGTTGGCTTCATGCTGGTATTCGCCCATCCCGCGATATGCTCTGTGGCCGTCTGTGTGCAATGTCGATCCGGGCATGACCTCGGAATGGACTGCGCTTTGCAGATGAGCCGCATCGGTCCCAACAACTGGGCAAGCCTTGACGCGACCGGATTTGTGCTCCCGCATTCCAACAACTGGAATGTTGTCAACCGGCCCGCGTCCGGCCCGCAACTTCTTGCTCGCGTGCTTGTTGCGCTCGCGCCCACCGACGTAAGTCTCGTCAACCTCGACCTCGCCAGCCATGGGATCGCCAACACCGGATTTGTTGGGCCACGTTTCCCGGATACGCTGCGCCAGATACCACGCGGTTTTCTGTGTACAACCCAATTCGCGTGCCATCTGACAGCTTGAAATGAATTTCTTGGCGACGACCATGTGATAGATCGCGTACAGGCATTTGCGCGGCGACAGGTTGGCCGAATGAAATACCGTCCCGGTCGTGACCGAGAAGTGCTTCCGACAATCCTTACAACGGTAGGGCTGCGGCTTCTCGTTCGCAATCCGGCTGATCCGGCGGCTCCCGCAGTGTGCGCAAATCGGCTCATCGCCCCAACGCATCCGCTCGATATGTTCCCGCGCATCTTTGTCGGTCGGGAAGCGCGCCATGAAATCCCACGCGCTCACAAATTCCGGTTTGCCATTCTTACTCATCACGCATCCCCTTGCCATGGCTAGAAATATAGGCATTTGAGAGCGATATATCAATGGGCGATAAATCCTTATTTATCAATGAGTTTGATCGGTTCTGGCTAAAATCGTATATCAAGTTCCCTTCCTTGCCGTAGGCCAGTTTCTCGAGAACGCCGCGGTACTGCGGATCGAGGAACGCAACCGGAATGGTGCCGGCCGGGAGCATGGACAGGAACGACAGTCCGTCCATCTTCAACCGGGTATTGGGGACGAGGGCCTCGGGCAGGGCCAGTTCCGGAGCGCGGACGGTGCGGTTTGCCGAGTAGACCGTTCTGGAGCGGGCCTGGCCAGGTTCGTCGACAGGGTCGCGAACCGCGTCATCGTTGCTCGGCATTGCATCTCTCCAGTCGGCACCGGACAGACCGGTGTCGCGGGTCCAGCCCGCGGGCGGCGATTACAGGACACAGAGGTCCGGGGAACGCCAACGGCAGGGACCCGGGCTGTTCGTCGCTGCGGGTCTTCATGGTCCTGACCGTCGGAAACCCGGGGAGGTCCGGAGAACGGGACACCAGGCCGGGGCACTCCGCCGGGGCATCAGTGAGACCGCCATCCCGGAGCTTGTTTCCGCCGGTCCGGATGTGGCCACGCACGCCATCGACGCCGGGGTTGATCACGAATGCACACGATGGCTCACGGTCCGCTCCCGCGCCCCGGAGCAGACCGACATGCAGCGCGTGTTCGCATTACCGGAACTTCCCTGACCTGATTGAGGCGCCCGCAGGACTCGATCGCAGCCTGAGCGCGCACGCCATGGTCGTCAATCGGAAATGGCGCAAACGGGTAACAGGGGACACCGGTTCGTCGATCTCATGCGTTTGTACGCAGTGAGCTTCGGTCCGGACGATCCGGAGTTCGCTCCCCGTGGCGTGCGAATCGCGGGACTGTCCTGCCGGCTTCAGGAATGCCATGACCCGGACGGATCGTGTGCCGGGTCCGGGGCCTCGGCCGGCTTCACCCCCGTTGATCGACCGGAGTGCCGCGCATCCAACCGCCGAGGACCGCCCGGACTGCGGTGACGAAAGCCATGGGCTGGTCAAGGGTGAGGTGGTGGCGTGCCTCGGGTATGCCGATCACCGGTGCGTGCTCTCCCATCAGGGTTCGCATGAAGGTGATGACCTGCGGGGTGACGAGCGCACTGTCGTCTCCGTGGACCAGCGCGACCGGGCAGCCGGCGCCGGCGAGATAGGAGTCGTAGGGCTCGGCGAAACGGCGGTGATGCATGGCGCGCGGGTCGAACTTCCATGTCCATCCCTCGGGGTGGCGCATGAGTGAGGTCCGGGCGATGTGTTCGACCAGGAACTCGTTGTCGCATGGCTGTTCCGGCAGCAGCCGGAAGCGGGCAAGGGCGGTCTCGAAGTCCGGATAGATGCGCCGGGTGCCCATGCGCCGGGGCCGGCGGCGCGCCCGTTCCTCCGCGGACCGGACCGGGGAGTCGGCAAGGATGAGGCCGCGAAGGGCATCGGGGTAGAGGTGGGCAAGCCGGGTGAGCGTGATCCCCCCGAAACTGTGGCCCACCGCCCAGGCGCACGGCCCGAGGCCGGCATCCTCGATCACCGCCAGCAGTTCGGCCGCCCTGATGTCGGCGTCGTAGAACGGGCGGGCGCCGCTGTCGCCCATCCCCGACAGGTCCGGCGCCACCACCCGGAAGCGATCGGTGAAGAAAGGCGCAAGGAAACTCCACCAGTGCGCATGGCCTCCGCCGCCGTGAACCAGCAGCAGCCCGTCCGCGCCATCGGGTCCGTTCCACGACAGGTAGTGGATCGGGCAGCCGTCGGAGAATACCGTGCGGCTGCTGCGAGGGTGTGTCACGGCCCGGACGTACCAGTCCGGGCAACCGGAGCTCAGTGCGAACTCTTCGTCCCCGGGCTCCATCAGATCCTCGCATGCGGGTGGTCGCTGGAGTTCGCGTCATACAGATGTATCTCGGTTGCGGCAAACCGGAGACGGGGCGCCGGCGCGAAGTCGCTGGGGAACTCAAGTGACTGGACATGCGGGGCCGGTTCGTACAGGGATTGGGTCGGGCAGGAGACACGGGAGCGGGTGCGATGGTGCAGCTGAAGATGGGCGTCATGGAAATGGTCGAGGCGGCACGCGGCGAAATCGAGGAGGTCGAGCCGGCCGATGCCATCCGCGAGGCGGGCGATCCCGATACCCTGGTCATCGACATCCGCGACGTTCGCGAACGCCGGCGCGACGGGTACATCCCGGACAGCTTTCATTGTCCGCGCGGCATGGTCGAGTTCTGGATCGATCCGGACAGTCCCTACTTCAAGCCGGTGTTCGACGAGAAGAAGCGGTTCCTGTTCCACTGTGCCGCCGACTGGCGTTCCGCACTCACCGTGCAGACCGTAAACCGCATGGGGCTTGCCGGTGCCGCGCACGTGAAGGGCGGGCTCAAGGGATGGCGCGAGGCAGGCGGACCGGTCGTCACGGATGAACAGTAGTTTCCATACCGAACGGGTTGTCGCGACCGGGAAGCCCGACCAGGAACTCGAAGCGATCCGCGATCTCGGACCGGCGATCACCGGCGCTCACGCGCGGATCGACGCCGGGCGCGAACTGCCCGCCGACCTGCTGGAGACCCTGCACCGGGCCAGGCTGTGGCGTCTTGCCCTGCCGCGCACGCTGGGCGGGCGGGAATGGCCACCGCACAGGCTCGCGCGGGCAACCGAGATCATTGCTGCTGCGGATGCCAGCGTAGCGTGGTGCCTCGGCCAGGGAACCGGGTGCGCCATGTCGGCGGCGTTCCTTGACCCCGACCCGGCACGCGAGGTGTTCGGTCCGGCCGATGCGGTGCTTGCCTGGGGAGCGGGTCAGATGGGCCGCGCCGTGGCCTCTTCCGGAGGCTACCGGGTCACGGGATCGTGGAAATTCGCCAGCGGCGGCAAGCATGCGACCTGGATCGGAGGCCACTGCAAGGTGTTCGAGGCCGACGGCAGTCCACGGCTCGATCACCGCGGCCGGCACGCCGACCGCACCGCGCTGTTTCCGCGCGAGGTCGCCGACATTCACGATGACTGGTACGTCATGGGGCTGAAGGGTACGCGCAGCGAGGGATACACCGTCACCGACCTGTTCGTTCCCGACCGGCTCACGCTCGACCGTGACAACCCGGCGGAATGCCGGTCGTCTGCGCCGCTCTACCTGTTTCCGACCACCCTGGTGTACGCAGCGTGCTTCTCCGGTGTCGCGCTCGGGATCACCCGCGGGATGCTGGATGATCTCGCCACCCTCGCCGGAGCCAAGACCCAGCGCTCGGCGAGAACATCGATGCGTAACAGCCCGGTGTTCCAGACGAGGATCGCCGAACTCGAGGCGCGCTACGGGGCCGCACGCAGCTATCAGCAGGTCACGCTCGTCGACGTGTGGGAAACCGTGTGCCGGACCGGTGAGCTGACCTTCGATGACCGGATCCGCATCCGGCTGGCGGCAACCCATGCCATCAGCGAGTGCACCGACGTCACGCACCAGGCCTACCGGCTGGCCGGATCGACCGCGATCTTCGAGACCGATCCGTTCGAGCGGCGGTTTCGCGACATGCATGCGGTTTCGCAGCAGATGCAGGGCCGACACAGCCATTACGAGACGGTCGGCAGGTTCATCATGGGACTGGATGCGGAGAACCCCCACCTTTAGGGGTGCAGGCCATCAGACCGCTGCCCGGAGGCCCGGGCGGCGCATCAGGGGAGAAAGACCGGATGTCACGTGTTCATGTAATCGCCGTCATCACTGCAAAGCCTGGCAAGCGGGACGAGGTGCTTGCCAATTTCCAGGCCAACGTTCCGGCGGTGCACGCCGAGGACGGCTGCATCGAGTACGGCGCCGTGGTCGACAGTGCCGAGGCCTCCTTTGCCGCTCCCTACGGGCCAGACACCTTCGTTGTGATCGAGAAATGGGCCAGCCTGGACCACCTGAAGGCGCACGCGGCAGCACCGCACATGAAGGCCTATGCCGCGAAGAACAGTGATCTGCTCGCCGACCGGGTCATCCACGTCATGACCGACGCCTGACACCCGGTGACGGCGCTCGATCCCACACCCGTACGATTGCACAGGGAAGGCGGCTGAGCCTCTCTTCAGCCGCACCCGGGCGAAGGGACGGCCTTCGAGGATCCGCGCACCGCCTTCCTGACCCAAGACCCGGTGCAGGCGGGGCAGTCTCATGGACATGCAGCGCGATGCGGACCGGGCGCGCGAGTATGACGTTCCCGCGACCGATACCGGCGTCGACCGTGTGGCGGGACTTCGTGACGAGCCCGGCTGTTTCGCCGCTGTCCAGTGCAGGGTCCTGGAGACAGGAGGGAACATCCCGAAAAAGCAGGTCGGTTCCTTCCTCGCCGCGTCGGCACACTCCGAATTCCGCCGCCGTGTCCGGACCCGGCCTGCTTCCAACCATCGCCCGGCGTGGAGAAGGGCCGCTCCAGCGCCGACAGGTACCGGCGGGTCAATTCGAAGACAATGTCGACCCGGCCGAGCAGGATCCCGAGACAGGGTCGGGCCCTCTCGTCGAGCGCCGTGTCCGAAGTCCTCGGCAATGCTGCGGACTTCGTTCCGCGGCTCTTTCGGCATCGGCACCAGACGGGGAAGCCAGGCGCCGCATCCACGCGACGGGGTCTACGGCGACATGCCCTTCGGACGGATGCGCCGGTCCTGTCCGGGACAGAAGATCCGGCAGGACGCGAGCACCGTGCACGGACAGCCTTCGAGCGCTGGCGTCCGGTCTGGTGTGCCGCCTTTCCCCCGGCGGGGTTTGCGGGCGGTCAGGTCGCAGTGCCTGCAACGGTCCGTGCGTGACCTGCTTCCGGCTGCATTCGCCGCGCCTCGGCGTGGGCCCGGGCGGCGTTGCCGAAGGCCTTGAAGATGCGCTGGTTGTGCTCGTCGATCGGACGCGGCCATTCCGGGTGCCACTGCACTCCGAGCGCAAAGCCGGGTGCGAAAACGAGACTGATTGCCTCGATCACGCCGTCGGGCGCGACGGCCTCCACCCTGATGCCCGGGCCCAGCCGGTCCAGGCCCTGGGCGTGCAGGGAGTTGACCAGCATCCGGTTCGTGCCGGTGATCTCACGCAGCACGCCGTGCGGGGCGAGGTCGACGCTGTGCGCCGGACGGTAACGCCGCGTCTGGTCGTCCTCGTCACGCCGCATCCGGTGATCGAACAGTTCGTCGCTCTCATGCAGACGCTGGTGCAGGCTGCCGCCGAAGGCGACGTTCATCTCCTGGATTCCGAGGCAGATGCCGAGCACCGGGATGCCACGTTCGACGCAGGCGCGGATGACCGGCAGCATGGTCGCGTCGCGGCGGGGGTCGTGCAGCGTCCCCTCGACGCTGGGTTCGCCCCGGTAGTGGTGCGGTTCGACATTGGCGGCACCGCCGGTGAGCAGCAGCCCGTCGAGGGCGTTGAGCCACGTGTCGCGGATCTCGGGGCCGGGCAGAGCCGGGAGCACCACCGGTGCACAGCCTCCGGGCTCGACCACCGCCTGCAGGTACTTCTCGGCACAGCGGTGCGATGGCCGTCCGGATTCGACCCCGCGCGACGCGGACACTCCGACCAGGGGCGGTGATGTGGCGCTCGACATGGTGCGCTCCGCAGCCAGGAGGTGAAGACCGGGGCGAAGTCTGCCATACCTGCCGGATGGAAGACACCGCGTACGGGGTACTCGAGAACAAGGGCTACGTGACCGTCCTGTGGCTGGCGCTGATGCTTGCCGGCGAACGACTGCTGCCGGCGGTGGCCCGGCTTGGCGGCTGGCGCCGGGTCCTGCGCAATGTCGGTCTGTGGGGGTTGAATATCGGTCTGTCCCTGGTTCTGGTGATCCCGCTGTCATACTGGGCTGCCGATACCGCGCTCGACTGGCGCCCGGGCTGGCTTGGCGGCTGGACCGGGCTCGTCCTTGACGTGCTGCTGCTCGACGTCCTCATTTACTGGTGGCACCGGGCAAACCACGTGGTTCCGGTGCTCTGGCGCTTCCACGAGATCCACCACCTGGACGAGTTTCTCGACGTCTCGTCCGCGGTCCGGTTCCACTTCGGCGAGGTGGCGCTGTCAGCGGTGTTCCGGGCACTTGTTATCGTGGTTTTCGACATGTCGATCGTCTCGGTGCTGGTGTTCGAGACCCTGGTGCTGGCACTGGCCGCCTTCCACCATTCCAACCTTCGACTCGCACCCGTGTTCGAGCGGGGCCTGGCCCGCATCATCGTCACCCCGTCCATTCACTGGGTGCATCACCACGCTGTCCGGCGCGATACCGATTCGAACTATGCGACCATCCTGAGCCTGTGGGACCGGCTGTTCGGATCACGCAGCTCGACGACGAGGTCCGCGGGGATGCCGATCGGTGTCGAGGGGGCAGGCGACCATGCCTTCGGAACCCTCGTGGTCCGCCCGTTCCTTCCGCGGCGTCCTACCGGAACGAACCCGGATCGTCCTCGAACTGGTCCTGGTCCACGTTGAAGAGGGAGCGTTCGAGTTCGATCCCCCGCTGGATCTCGAACAGCGATATCCTGACTTCGATCCCCTGTGCATCGGTGACCAGCCATTGGCGCAGCATGAGCGGCGAACGGCTGAACGACAGCCGCAGCGATCCGGCATCCGGATCCTCGCGCGAACGAAGCGTGATCTCGATGACCCGTTCCGTGCGTCTCGTGCCCGTCACCTCGTAGGCGCGTTCGAGGTCCACCTGCTCGGCGGTCAGCACCGAGAGCGGGGTGAGGTGCAGCGGGATGTTGTTGATCTGGCGCAGTTGATGATCGACGACAACCAGGAACACGCCGTTGGAGACCAGATCGAGGGTTCCCGGCGGCTCGTACTCGAACCGCATCAGGCCGGGTCGCCTGAGCATGACCACCCCGGCAGCCGCGGCACCCTCGCTGTCGTTCTGGATGAACCTCGCACGCAGGGTGGACAGGCCTTGGATCCACCCTTCGACCTCGGCGATGACCTCGTGGCGCCCGGTGTCGCGGGCGGCGCTCTCTCCGGTGGCGATGGACGCCTGCGGCGCGGCAATCACCGCGGCTGCCAGGAGACCGGCGACCAGCAGCGCGCGCGCGTGCCGCACTCCCGCACCTGGTGCCGGGAAACGAACGGGTCGGTGCCGCACGACAGTGTCAGGCGTCGTCGTGACTGCCGACCAGCACCTCGCGCTTGCCGACGTGGTTTGCCGCACTGATCACGCCCTCGCTTTCCATGCGGTCGATGAGGGTGGCGGCGCGATTGTACCCGATCTTGAGTTCCCGCTGGATGAAGCTGGTCGACGCCTTGCGGGTCCGTGCGACGATGGCAACTGCCTGGTCATAGAGGTTGTCGCCGCTGTCCTCCGATCCCAGACCGAATGTCTCGAGCGGATCTCCGACAGCGTCGTCCTGGGTGACCGTCTCGTCGTACTCCGGCGCACCCTGGCTGCGCAGGTGCTCGACCACAGACTCGACCTCGGCATCGGTGACAAAGGGGCCGTGCACCCGGACCAGGCGGCCGCCACCGGCCATGTAGAGCATGTCGCCCTGCCCGAGCAGCTGTTCGGCGCCCTGTTCGCCGAGAATGGTGCGGCTGTCGATCTTCGATGTGACCTGGAAGCTGATCCGTGTCGGAAAGTTCGCCTTGATGGTGCCGGTGATCACGTCAACCGACGGCCGCTGAGTGGCCATGATCACGTGGATACCTGCAGCGCGCGCCATCTGGGCCAGCCGCTGCACGGCTCCCTCGATCTCCTTGCCGGCCACCAGCATCAGGTCGGCAACCTCGTCGATCACGACGACGATGTGGGGCAGCTGGTCCAGGTCGAGGATCTGGTCCTCGAACAGCGGCCTGCCGGTCTCGCCGTCGAACCCGACCTGCACCCGGCGTTTCAGCACCTCGCCGCGGGCGCTGGCCTGGGCCAGCCGGGCGTTGTAGCTTTCGATGTTGCGCACGCCGAGCTTGGACATGGCTCCGTAGCGCTTGACCATCTCGCCCACCGCCCACTTGAGTGCCACCACCGCCTTCCTCGGATCGGTGACCACCGGTGTCAGCAGGTGCGGAATGCCCTGGTAGACCGACAGTTCCAGCATCTTCGGGTCGATCATGATCAGCCGGCAGCGCTCGGGAGGCAGTGTGTAGAGCAGCGACAGGATCATGGTGTTGACAGCGACCGACTTGCCGGAGCCGGTGGTCCCGGCAATCAGCAGGTGCGGCATGCTGGCGAGATCGACCACCATGGGATCGCCGCCGATGTCGCAGCCGAGCGCAATCGGCAACCTGGCCGTGCTCGCGCTGTAGGCCGGGGATTCGAGCAACTCGCGCAGGTACACGGTTCGGCGTTGCTTGTTGGGAAGCTCGATTCCGATCGCGTTCTGTCCCGGAACGCTGGCAAGCCGGACCGACAGGGCGGTCATGGACCGGGCGATGTCATCGGCCAGGCCGATGACACGGGCGGCACGGGTGCCCCGCGCCGGTTCCAGTTCGTAGAGCGTGATCACCGGCCCGGTCCGGATATTCGCGATCTCGCCCTTGACCTTGTAGTCCTTGAGGACCGCCTCGAGCATGCGGGCATTGGCCTCGAGTGTCTCGGGCGGTGTCTCGTTGGTGCGGCCCTGCTCGCCGGACTCGAGCAGATCGAGAGGTGGCAGCACGTGGCCATCCTTTGCCTGGAGATCGAGCGCCGCCTGCTGCGGCGTTTTCGCGCGCCTCGATGTTCGGGTCGACCTGCGCCGTCTTGCCGGTGTTCCGGTCCGCAGCGCCGGCTGCGATGCCGGTTCGGGATCCTCGAACTCCCCGGCATCCGCTGTCACGGGGCCCGACAGGACGGGATCGCGGCGTGACATTCTGGACCGCCGGGCCGGACGGGTGGGCGGACGTGCGAACAGCGAGCGCGTTCCGAGCACCAGGGCGGCGACGGCGGCACGGGGCCACCGCCAGGCCAGGCGTCGCCACCACTCGAGCGAGATGCCGTGACTCCATACTCCGAGGCTGCCCGCAAGCAGCGCGAGCGCGACCGTGGCAAGGATCGGACGGGCCGCAAGTGACGCGTCGAGTCCCAGCAGGAAGGACATCAGCATGTCGCCGACTGCGCCTCCGAGACCCTGGTCGAGCGGCCAGGCCGCCGGAGCAGGCAGCCCGGATGCAAAGGCTGCAAAAACGATCAGGGTCACCGGCAGCAGCAGGAGACGCCGCAGCATCCGCGGGATCGTGCTGGTGAGCAGCAACTGCAGCCCCCAGGCCCCGAGCACCGTCATCGGCAGGACAGCGGCGATCCCGAGGTACTGGAGCAGCATGTCCGACGCCACCGAACCGGTCAGCCCCAGTACATTGGAAATGGTTCCGTCTCCCGCCGAGTTCAGGGACGGATCCGTGGAGGAATATGTGAGAAGTGCCGCGGCGAGGGCTGCAACCAGTGTCAGGAATCCGAGTCCGGCCAGGCCCGTGAGGCAGCGTCGGATGCCGTGGCGCAGCATGTCGGGGAGCAGGTCGGACGTGTCGGTGGTCATGGCCTTTGTCCTCGTGCGAATCAGGGCATCCCGCCGCGGTCACTTGCCGAAGAGCATGTCCGCGAGCCTGGTGAGCCCGGCGCGCGTGGTCTCGGCGTCATTGACCAGGGCAATACGCAGGTAGGGCAGGCCCGGGTTGCGCCCGTCGGCGTCCTCACGCGCCATCAGCGCGCCGGGAACGGTCTTCACCGCGGTCTCGCGCCACAGTCTGCGCGCGGCCTTCATGCCGTCGCCGACATCCAGCCACAGAAAGAAGCCCGACGGCGGAATGAACACGTCGGTGCGTGGCGCCAGCACTTCCTCGGCGATCTCGAAGTTGCGGGCATAGTGGGCGCGGTTGCCCGCCACATGGTCGTCGTCGTTCCACAGGGCAGTCGAGGCGTGGAGGATCGGCAAGGGCAGCGGCACTCCGCCGAAGGTGACGAACTGCTGATAGCGGCGGATGATCGCTGGATCCCCGACCAGGAAGCCGGAGCGAAACCCCGGTGCGTTGGAACGTTTCGACAGGGAGTGGAACGAGACCAGGTTCGCGAGATCTCCGTCGAACGCTCCCTCGGTCTGCAGGCCGCCGAACGGCGGCTCACCCCGGTAGATCTCGCAGTAACACTCGTCCAGCGCCAGCACGAAGTCATGCTGGCGCGCAAGGCGCAGTGCGCGTCGCAGGTAGTCCGGTCCGGCCTGGGTTCCCTGCGGATTGGCCGGTGTGCACAGGTAAAACACCGAGGTGCGCGCCAGCAGCCCGTCGTCGAGCGCGTCGAGATCAGGCAGGTGGTTGTGTTCGATCGGGGTCGGCAGGTAGATCGGCTCGGCACCGCCGGCAATCGCGGCACCCTGGTAGACATGGTAGAACGGGTTGGGAATCAGCACCGCCGGGCGCTGGCCGTTCTTCTGTGGCGGTGTGCAGACGAATCCCATCTGATAGAGCGGTGCCCGGGTGCCCGACGTCGGGATCACGTGACGTTCGGGGTCGAGACTGCCCGGCGCGAGTGCGAACCGGCGGGTGAGCCAGTTTACAACCGCGGTACGAAACGCGATGTCTCCTGCAGGCGGAGGATACCTGTTCCACAGCCCGGCATGTTCGGCAAGCACATCGGTTCCGAGGTCGGGCACCGGCAATTGCGGCTCGCCGATCGACAGCAGGATCGGCGGTTCGTTCGAAACCGGTGGCTCGGTACCGAGTGTCGCGTTCAGACGAGCGAAGGTATACTGGTCGAACGGTTCAAGGGCCGGGTTCAGCATCGCGACTTCCGTGCGGTCTCGACGTGATCGACAACCGCTCGAGTATAGGACGCACGCTGTTAAGCAACAACTTTAATCGTTTCCGATAACTTGATGAAGTCCGGTCCAGTCCGGTGCGTGCTGCAAGCCCAATTGCGAGCAGGTCATCGGGTGGCGCCGTCCCGGTTCTCCGCGCAAGGGCCCCCGGTCTGCCCCAGAACCCGACCCGAGTCGCGCCGGCGACATGGCTGTTGTGCGTGCGTTCGATCGCGCGATTCGCTCCCCGGGCACGCTGGCCATCGCGGTCGGGGAGATCGGGACCGGACTCCGACCTCCGGCCGGGGCGGTTGATAGGAGTGCGGCGCACAGACGACCAGCCCTTCGCATTGGGACTTACATAGAAAGGTTGTCGGCTCATGCCGTCATCCTTGCTTGTGTGTTCACGGTTCCACGGCCCGGCACCCCGGCAGCCTCCCCGTGCAGCAGCGCCAGTCCCCGACGCCGTATGGTGCGGGCAGCATTCGCGTCCGCATGATCGGCGTGGCCGCAGGCCACGCAGTGAAACCGGTCCCGTGTCCTGCGCGATCGGGCATCGACGTGCCCGCACGCTGCACAGGTCTGGCTGGTGTGGCGGGGATCGACCGCGATCACGCGCCCCGCCTTGTACTCCAGCATCGCGCGCAGGGCGGCCCAGCCGGTGTCGAGAACGACCCGGTTGAGCCCGGCCTTGGCCCGGACATTCGTTCCCGGCTCGTCCGCCGTGCCCCGGGCGCTTGCCGTCATGGCCTTCACCTTCAGCTCCTCGATCGCGACGGTGTGCGCACCCTCCGCGATCCTGCGCGAGACCTGGTGGTGCCAGTCGCGCCTTGTGCCGGCCTGGCGCCGTCTCGTCTTCGCCAGACGGGCGCGGGTGCGCGCCCGGCGGCCCGAACCGCGCTTCTGCCGCGCCAGTTTCCGCGACAGGCGCTTCGCCCGCGCCTCGAGGCGGCGTGTGTCCGGGGCGTGGAACAGCCGTCCGTCGCTCGCCGCGACCTGGCCGGCGTTCATGTCGATGCCGATCACTGTCCCGTTATCCTCCGGCTGCGGATGAGCAACCGCATGGCAAACCACGGCATACCAGCGCCCGGCCTCGCGCCTGAGCACCGCCGAAACCGCACGGGCGTCCGGATACGGGGTGCCGCCGCGCCGGCGTACCGTCATCCAGCCGATACCGGGAAGGCGCAGCCTGCCTGCCTCCAGCCTCACCCCGGAGACGATGGAGATGCTGTCGAAGCGCCGCCGTCCGCGGAACCGCGGGGAGCCGGGCTTCTGCCCGGCCCTTGCCCGACGGAAGAAGCCGCGGAAGGCCTCGTGCAGGCGCTTGAGCGTGCCGCGCTGGATGGCGACCGGCACGGCCGCCATCTCCGGCAGCTCCCGGCGGCACACCGTCAGGGACTTCGCCTGGTCGATAGAGGAGAGCGAGACGCCCGCCAGGCGCCAGGCGTCCGACCGCTCCTGCAGGGCGGCGTTGTACAGCTGGCGCTGCGCCTCCAGCACCCGCTCCAGGCGGCGCCAGTTGCCCCGCGTCTGCGGCAGCAGACGGTCCGTGACCTGGCGGTGTGCACGCTGCGGTTTCGTCCCGGGTCTTGTCTCGGACGGCATGCGGTGTCTCCCGAACAATACGGGAAATATACAGGAAATAACGTGGAACATGCAAGGAAAAACCGCCTGCAGGTCTTCGATTCAGGTCCCGCAGGCGGCATGACGCTGTCAACTTTACTCTATAAGGCCCTTCGCATTCTTCCGGTCCTGACCGACTCGAGCACACCATCCGTGGGCGAAACTGCGCTGACCGGGCTGGAGAGCGCTCGCCCGAGCCGGGGCCCGGGGCGTTCCGGACCGTGCGGCAGAACCGGACAGTCGAGAGGCTCGGCGAGGTGCGGGACGAAGCGTATTCGATGCAGCTTGCAGGTCGAGTTGAGGCGCCCGCCGCCGGGGTGGGTCTGAAGGCGCCATCCTGTAGGCGGCTGATTGCGTCGGACCGGACGTGATGGCGAGGGGTGCGAACCGGGCCCGTTCCCGGCCACACTGTCATCGAATGGGTCGCCAGCCTCTGACCCCTGGTCCGGCGGTGGCGAACCCCGGATGGCATCGGGACCGGTGCAATGCCTGAAGCGTGGTGACGGAAAGGTCGGTGCCGGCAGGGCATCCCGATGCGCGAAAGCCCGGGTGGTGCGACCTGCAGCGCCGGATCCCGCAATCGTGGCGCGGTGCACGGTGCGGGCTCACGCGCCTGACCGGAACGGAATGTGCGGCCTGATCAGGAGGACACGTCCACATCCGGTGGTGCGGTCCGGCCCGGCGGCCGGGAAGGGCTGCGCCGGGCCGGGACCGGGGTTCAGATCGTCTGGGAGCCCTGCCCGAATTCCGGGTAGGCATCCATCCCGCACTCCGACCGATCGAGACCCGTGCTCTCCTCGTCTTCCTCCGGCCGCACCCCGATGGTGACCTTGAGAGCAAGCCAGACAAGGGCGCTGGCAATGAAGGTGAAGGCGCCGATGGCGGCGATGCCTGCCAGCTGGGTCCCGATGGCCGCCCCGGTATTGCTGAAGACGACCGCAATGGTGCCCCAGATGCCGCACAGCAGGTGAACCGGGATCGCGCCGACCACGTCGTCGATCCTGAGCCTGTCGAGCAGCGGGACAGACACGACAACGAGCACCCCGCCGATGGCGCCGATGATGACCGCGAGGCCAGGCGCCGGCATCAGCGGTTCGGCGGTGATTGCGACCAGTCCGCCAAGCGCCCCGTTCAGTGCCAGCGTCAGGTCGATCTTGCCGTAGATGACCCGCGTGAGAACCATGGCGGCGACCACGCCCGCGGCGGCCGCGAGGTTGGTGTTGATGTAGATCGCGGCGATCGCGGCCGCGTCGGCGCCGGTCCCGAGAGCCAGCTGCGAACCGCCGTTGAACCCGAACCATCCCATCCACAGGATGAAGGTGCCGAGAGTGGCAAGCGGCAGGTTCGACCCCGGCATCGGCGTCACCCGTCCGTCGGCGGTAAACCGGCCCCGACGTGCGCCGATCACCAGGGCTCCGGCGAGCGCCGCCCAGCCACCGACCGAGTGAACGATGGTGGATCCGGCGAAGTCGGAGAACCCGAGTTCCGAGAGCCAGCCGCCGCCCCAGGTCCAGGAGCCCTGGATCGGGTAGATGACCGCGGTCAGCATGACGACGAAGATCAGGAACGGCAGCACCCTGACCCGTTCGGCAACCGTGCCGGAGACGATGGACCCGGCGGCGGCAACGAAGACCATCTGGAAGAACCAGTCGGAACCGGCGGCGTAGAGGTTGCCCTCGTCGGCAACGAACCCGTCGGGCGTGAGCGACGGGTCGGACGCGCTCCACGGTCCGGGAACACCGATCAGCCCTCCGTCGACTCCGCTGTACATGAGATTGTACCCGATCAGCCAGAAGGTGAGACCGGCCACCGAATACAGTCCGATGTTCTTGGTGCACTGCACCGTGGTGTTGCGCGAGCGCACCAGGCCGGCCTCGAGCATGCAGAAGCCGGCGGCCATCCACATGACGAGGAAGCCGTGAACCAGGAACGAGAGCGTGTTGAATATGAATGCCGTTTCCGCGGAGACGGCTGCCGATGCCGCGCCGCAGACCATCACGGTGGAGATGCCGGCGGCGAGGCAGAAGACCATGCAGGTCCTGAACCTGTTCATTTCTCTTGTCCTCCTAGAGAGCGTCGGGGCCGGATTCGCCGGTGCGAATGCGGACTGCGGTTGTCACGTCGATGACGAAGATCTTGCCGTCGCCGATCCGGCCGGTGCGGGCCGACCGCTGGACGGTCTCGACCACGCTGTCCACCTGCCCGTCGTCGACCACGACCTCGATGCGAACCTTGGGCAGGAAGTTCACCGCGTACTCGGCACCGCGGTAAATCTCGGTCTGCCCCTTCTGGCGCCCGAACCCCTTGATCTCGCTCGCGGTCAGACCCTGCACTCCCAGGCCTGTCAGCGCTTCGCGGACCTCCTCGAGCTTGAACGGCTTGATGACCGCCATGACCAGCTTCATGTCTTGCCTCTCCCCTTCGAGATCGTTGTGCGAGACCTGACCGCGGCCTCGATCACAGTCACAATCAAGAACCGTGCCAGTCATGCTGCACTGCACCGTGGCTGGGATTGCTTGCCGGCAGGAGGGCGGAAAATGAACAATTTATGTGCACTATAATCGATATGAGCAAATTATGTGCAGTTGCCGGTGCTCCGGTGTGGCATGGTGCTGGACATCGCGTCCTGCACCGGCATCATGACCCGGCTGTCGTCGTGGTCTGACAGGAGGATCCATGGGACCGTGGTCTGCGCATCCGCGCTGTCCTGGTGCGCGCGGCCCGAACCCCCGCCGGCGCGAGGGGCCGCCTGGCCGGTTGGTCGCTGCCGCCTGCCGCGTCCGGTTGCGAACCTCCCGCCATCTTGTGGCCGCCGCCAGCGGGACTCACGACGCGGGCCTCTACAGGTGGCAGGGATTCGGCCGGGAACGCGCCGGGGCGGGCCTTGCGGGATTTTCCGGGGTTGCGGCGACCCGGGGCCAGCCACGCCGCGAACGGGACCACCGTACAGCCTGGCTGCGGGTATACGTATCGGGCGATCCCGCCCGACCGGATGATCGGGCCGGCCCGCATGTGCCGCGGGACCCGGCCATGGCGCGGATGAGGGCGGATTGACCGGCGACGGCATCCTCGTTGTCGGCGCCGGTCTTGCCGGACTGACCACGGCGCTGGCGCTTGCCCGCTGCGGACACCGGGTGCACCTGGTGGAACGCCGGCCTCTCGATGCGGTGGTGGCCGATGGCAGGACCACGGCGATCGGGTCTGCGGGCCAGGCGCTCTACGCCGCGATCGGTGCCTGGGAATTCCTCGCACCGCACGCCGAGCCGATCCTTGACATCCGGGTGCGCGACGGCGCGTCGCGGCGCTACCTCGCCTACGATCATCGTTCTGCCGGTGACAGCCCGATGGGCTACATCGTCGAGAATCACCTGCTGCACAGCATCCTGCTGGCACAGGTGCTCGCACAGCCGCTCGTCACCCAGCACCGGGGTGCCGGAGTGGTGCGGCTTGATGCGGAAGGAGGGGTGATCGGGGTCGGGCTGGATGACGGCGCAATCCTGCGCGCCCGTCTGCTCGTTGGCGCCGACGGGCGCGACAGCGCGGTCCGGCGGTGCGCCGGAATCGCCGCGTTGTGCTGGGACTACAAACAGACGGCGATGGTCTGCACCCTTGCCCATTCCCGTTCACACGACAACATCGCCTACGAGTGGTTCTGGCCCGGCGGTCCGCTGGCGGTCCTGCCGATGACACAGGGCCGCTCCTCGGTGGTCTGGACCGAGCAGCGAGCGACCGCGCAGACCCTGGCCGGGCTTGGCGACCGGGACTTCGCCGATGCGCTCGATGCCCGGTTCGAAGGGATGCTCGGAGAGCTCGAGATCGTGGGCCGGCGCTGGGTCTTTCCGCTCTCGCTGGTGCTGGCCCGTTGCCGGCGCGCGGCACGACTGGTGCTGGTGGGCGATGCCGCCCAGGCGCTGCACCCGATCGCCGGACAGGGCTTCAACCTGGCTTTGAGGGACATCGCGGAACTGGCGGAACAGCTGGCGCAGGCCAGACGGCTCGGCCTCGACCCCGGTGAGTCCGAACTGCTGCGTCGGTACGAGGCTGCCCGCAGTGTCGACGTGACCGCTCTCACCGTGGCAACCCACGGGCTGAACCGCCTGTTCTCGAATGCGGTGGTCCCGGTGCGTGCCGCCCGGCAGGCCGGTCTCGCGCTCGTCGAGAGGAGCCCCGGGCTCAAGCGCATGTTCATGCGCCGCGGCATGGGTGTCGGCGGCAACCTGCCGGCCTTGCTTGCCGGACGGCTGCCCTGACCTATGGCTCCCGGCTCAGTCCTTCAGCTTCCAGCCGAGCCAGGTAGAGGTTCCACATCTTCTCCCGGCGCGTCCCGAGTTCGTGGAGATAGCGCCAGGTGAAAATGCCGGTGTCGTGACCGTCGTCGAACCTGATCCGCACCGCGTAGTTGCCGACCTGCTCCACCGCCACGATCCCAACCAGGCGCTTGCCGGCAACGGTCACCCGCTGGCCCTGCCCGTGTCCGCGGACCTCGGCCGACGGGCTTTCGACACGCAGCAGTTCGGCCGGCAGCGAGAACCGTTCTCCGTTGTCGAAGACGACGTCGAGCACCCTGTCCCTGGAGTTCGCCCGGATCTCCACCGGCCAGTGCCGGGTGGCGTCGTCGGGGTTCACTCGACCGGGTCCTGGAAGGACCGCGCCGGATCGTTCTCGTCGTCCAGCGGACGCGCGTCGTCAACCAGCATGATCGGGATGCCGTTGCGGATCGGAAAGGCGAGGCCGGCCTGTGCGCTGACCAGTTCCTGTGCCTCGCGGTCGTAGCGCAGCGGCGCCTTGGTGAGCGGACAGACCAGTATCTCGAGCAGCTTCGGGTCCGGTTCCCCCGGACTGGGCATGTCCGGTTCAGTGCCTGACATCGCTTCCTCCGGCATCCGATTCGTGCAGCGCCATTTCCAGCAGTGCGACGGTGAGCCTGGCCCGCTCGCCCAGGGTGGGAGTCTCGAGCAGGGCCTGTTTCTCATGCGGCGCAAACGGGCAGCTCATGCCGATCGCGGCCAGCAGCCGCGAATCACCTGCCTGTTCCAGTGACTTCCAGTCGGGTTCGATACCGCGGCGGACAAAGTAGCCGCGGACCGCGGACATCAGCCGCTCGCGGTCGACATCCTCGCCGTCATCCGATTCGAGATCTGCCTGCCACCGGGTCCAGCGTGCGGCGACGCGGCGATACCCGCGACGGGTCTCGACTTCGTGCCCGACATCAAAGCGGATCAGTCCCGCAAGCGTGATCAGGTACCGACCGTCACCGGTCTCGGAGAACTGGACGATGCGTCCGGCGCAACCGGTCCGGCTCAGGTCCGGCACCGGTGCCGACTCTTCACCGGCGCAGGGCTGGATCATGCCGATCAGCCGGCCGGCGCCCAGTGCGTCCTCGGTCATTGCCAGGTAGCGGGGCTCGAAGATGTTGAGCGGCAGCACGCCGTCAGGCAGCAGCAGGACGCCGGGCAGGGGAAAGACGGGCAGGATCGTCGGCAGGGCTCCGGTTGCCGCGTCCGCACTGCCATCACCGTCCATCGCTGCCTCGCGCCGGCCTCAGGAGAACAGGATCGAGGACAGTCGCTTGCGGGCCGATACGGTCAGCGGGTCGGAGTGGCCGAAGACACCGAACAGCTTGATCAGCTGCTTGCGGGCTGCCTCGTCGTTGTGGTCCCGGTTGATCCGTATGCTCTCAAGCAACTGGTCCACCGCACCTTCGCGATCATGGGCACCGTAAAGCGCCATGGCAAGGTCGTAGCGCGCATCCAGATCGTCCGGGTTGGCCTGGAGACGGCGGCGGAGTGCCGTCGCGTCGCCAGCCTCCGCGCCCGCGTCCGCAAGGTCGATGCGTGCGAGCACGCGGACGATGTCCGCCTCCCGCCGCTGCTGGTCATCAAGACCCGCAATCATCTCGCGGGCCCGGTCGGTGTCACCCGTCTCCACCAGGCAGGTCGCCAGTCCGGCCAGGGCGCGCGTCTCGCCAGGCGCATGGGCGAGAATCTGGTTGTACAGACCTGCGGCACCGCGGTGGTTGCCGCCAGCCGCCATCTCCCCGGCCTGCTCCAGCAGATCATCGATCGGCGACGCGGCACCCGCACCTCCGGTGAGCCGGGCGACGAACTCGCGCACCTGGCTTTCTGGCACCGCGCCCGCGAAACCATCCACGGGTTGTCCGTCCCTGAAGGCGAAGACCGCAGGTATCGACTGCACCCGCAACGACTGGGCAATTTCCGGGTTCTGGTCGATATCGACCTTCACCAGCCTGACTGCGCCCCCTGCTTCGCGGGTGACCTTCTCGAGAACCGGGCCGAGCTGCCGGCAGGGGCCGCACCACGGCGCCCAGAGATCGACGATGACCGGTGTGGTTTTCGAAGCTTCGACAACATCGCTCATGAAGCTTGCCGAGGTGGCGTCGGTCACCACGTCCGGTGTCGCGGCAGGCGCGTTGATCAGTGTCTCCATGTGAACTCTGCCCTTCCTGGCGTCACTGGCTGGCCGCCGGCACGGGGTCGCCGCACGGTTCGAGGTCGAGGATCCGCGGTTCGTGTCCGCATGACCTGATATAGGTGATGAGATCGTCCGGCTCGATCGCCGTGGTCATGTCATTCGAGAGAGGATGATAGTTGAGCGGCGCGAGCGCCAGCATCTGCCTGTCGAGAATCACCTGGACCCGGCACTCGGCGTCATTGATCAGAGCGAACGGGGAGACGGCCCCCGGCACGACACCCAGCACCTGCATCAGGCGTTCGGGCGAGCCGAACGACAACCTGTCGGCACCCAGTGGCCGGCGCAGCCAGCCGAGGTCAAGTCGAAGGTCCTCGCGGCAGACGAGAAGCCACATCCGTTTTCGCCGGTCACGCAGGAACAGGTTCTTGCAGTGACCGCCGGGCATGTCGCCACGCAACGCCTTCGACTGTTCAACGGTGAACAGCGGCGGATGGGTGTGGGTGACCGTGTCAATTCCCAGGCCGTCAAGCCGGTCGAACACGTGCCGGGGTGTTGCGGTAACTGCTTGCATGTCATCAGGGGACAGGTCGGATGCGGGTGGACCGTATCAGGTACCGGGTACCGGCTGGACAATAGCGTCCGAAGCCGGCGCGGAAAAGACCTCGTCACCGGCAGAACACCCGGCTTCCCCGAGTGCCGCGCCGACCGCCTCGATGACACCGGTCCAGTCGCCCTGTCGCGTCTGGCGGAACACGCGAGCGGTCGGGTACCAGGGGTTCTGTGGATGTTCCTCCATCCATGGCCAGTCGCAGGCCTGGCCGAGCAGGATCCAGAACGGCACACCGAGCGCTCCGGCAAGCCGCGCGATGGTCGAGTCGACGGTGATGACCAGGTCGAGCTGCCGCAATACGGAGCCGACATCGCACAGGTCGCCGAACCGCTCGCCCAGTTCCGTGATTCCGTCCGGCGCCTCGCCCGGCTGCAGGGCGAACAGCCGGATATCGGTGCGCGCGGCGATCGGCCGGATGGCCTCGACGGGCATCGAGCTTCGCGGGTCGGTGTCCGGATTCCAGGTATCCGCCCACACCAGTCCGATCCGACGCCGACCGTCGCTCTGCCCGAACTCGGGCACCTCGACGTGCCAGTCCCCGGGCAAATCGAGCCACGGGCGGCCCGGAATGTCGTCTTCCGTCGCCACGCCCAGGGAGTGGGCGACGCTCGGCAGGGGCAGCTGCACGCTGACATCGCGCTGTACCGAGCCTGGTTCGACCACCACCACCTCGTCCGGTACGCGCTCGAACAGGCGTTGGAGTGGGGGATGGCACTCGAGAATGACACTGCCACCGCTGGCGGCGATGGCCGGCAGGAAGCGGGCAAAATGGATGTGGTCGGCCATGGACCGCTCGGCCCGCAGCAGCAGGGTCCGGCCGGCGAGCGCACTGCCGTCCCAGGCCGGCTGGCGGAACCCGGGGTGCCTGGTATCGGAACGCGGGTCGCGCCAGCGCCACTCGTAGCCTTCGAAACCCTCTGCGAGGCGCCCCTGCCCGAGCAGCACCTGCGACCGGTTCCGGCGAAACCCCGCCTGGTCGGGATTGATGCGCAGGGCCTGGTCGTAACAGATCATCGCCTCCCGGAGCCTGCCGGCGTCACGCTCGAGGTTGCCGAGGTTGTACCAGGCCGAGGCGCTCTCCGGGTCGCGGACCAGCGCATGCCGGAGAGCGGTACGGGACTCGTCGAAACGTTCGGTCAGTCGCAGCACCGAGCCGAGATTGGAGTAGACCGAGGAGCGCTGCTCCGATCTCAATGCCGACCGGTAGCTGGCTTCGGCCTCGGGGTAGCGCTGTTGCGACTGCTGCAGCACTCCCAGTTCGAGCAGGGTTCCGCAGCGCTGGGATCCGGTGCAGCGCTCCGACAGATGACCGAGCACGCGCTCGGCCCGGTCGATGTGGCCCAGCTTGCCGAGAGCGAGTGCGAGGGCGCGGCGCTTCGAAGGCCGGTGCGGATCGAGGTTGACCGCAACCTCGAGGTGCGGCAGCGCCTTCCCGTACTCGTTCTGGCCGGCGTGTGCCTGTCCCAGCCGGAACTGCAGTTCCGGGAACAGCGGGAACCGCTTCAGTCCCTCGCGGATCATCGACATCTCGTAGGACCGGTCCCGGCTTTCCCTGCCGAGCATGGCTCCGACGACGAAGAACTGCGCATCAAACCCGGCGTGGTTCGAGCGGACGACCCGAACCATGCGCTTCTTTGCCGCTGCCGTGCGGCCCGTCCGGTTTGACAGCAGTGCGAGCCGCCACTCGAGCATCGGGTGGCCGGGATACTCCTTCAGGCCATTGCGGACCAGCTCTTCGGCCTTGCGGTACCGTTCCGAGCGGTCGCGGTTGCGCGCATCGACCATCTGGTCGAAATTCGAGATGTAGAAGTCCAGCAACCGCTTCTTCGGCCTGGCGCCGGCCTCGCGTGGAGCTGTCTTCCGGTTCATCAATCCTGCGCCTGGCGCTGGTGTCGGAAATTGCGGGCCCGGTGGCCCGGTCCCGTATGTGCCGGAAATCCGCTCGCGGAACAAGGGCCGGCGATGCCGGAAACAGGGGAGGGCAAGCGCATCGTGACGGACCGGATCAGGATCGAGGTCGCCGATATCACCCGGCTTTGCGTGGATGCCGTCGTCAACGCGGCCAACGACAGGCTCGCTCCCGGCGGCGGTGTCGATGGCGCGATCCGCCGGGCTGCCGGTCCCGCGCTGACCAGGGCGACCGCGGCACTTGGCGGCTGTCCCACCGGCGAGGCGGTTGTGACTGGCGGGTTCGGATTGCCGGCGCAGTTCGTGATCCACACGGCCGGGCCGGTCTGGGCCGGCGGAGAACAGGGCGAGGGCGAACTGCTGGCCCGATGCTACCGCGCCGTGCTGACGCGCGCCGTCGAGATCGGCGCCCGCACCGTTGCCTTTCCGGCAATCTCGACAGGCGTCTACGGGTTTCCTGCGGACCTGGCCGCGGAGATCGCGACCCGGGAGGCCGCGGCGTTTCTCGACGGCTGTCAGGACATCGAGAGCGTGGTGCTGGTCGCCTTCGATGCTGCTGCGGTCGGCGTGCTCGCGGCGGCCCTGCGCCGGACCGTGGTCAGATCATCGACAGGCCGCCGTTGACATGCACGGTGGCGCCGGTCACGAACCCGGCCTCGCGCGATGCGAGATAGGTCACGGTGGCGGCAACATCGGCCGGTTCGCCAAGCCGACCCACAGGGGTGGCGGCCAGCAGCGTCTCGCGCTGCGCCTCGGTGAGCGCGTCGGTCATGGCGGTCCGCACGAAGCCCGGGGCCACCACGTTGACGGTGATGCCGCGTGATGCCACCTCGGCGGCGAGTGCCTTGGAAAAACCGACCATGCCGGCCTTCGAAGCGGCGTAGTTGGCCTGGCCGGGGTTTCCGATTGCGCCGACCACCGACGAAATCCCGATGATCCTGCCCCAGCGCCGGCGGGTCATGCCGCGCAGCAGCGCCCGCGAGAGCCGGAAGGCGGAGCCGAGGTTGACGGTGAGGACATGGTCCCAGTCGGCATCCTTCATGCGCAGCAGCAAGCCGTCGCGGGTCACCCCGGCATTGTTGACCAGAATGTCGATCCCGCCGTCGGCTTCGGCTTCGGCCTGCCTGGCAAGCCCGTCGACGGACGCGGCATCGGCGAGGTCGGCGGTGATGACATGGACCCGGTCTCCCAGTTCCGTGGCAAGGTTCTCGAGCGCCTCACGCCGGGTGCCGGAGATCACCACCTCCGCCCCGCGCTCGTGAAGGGCGCGCGCGACGGCGCCCCCGATGCCGCCGCTGGCTCCGGTGACGAGGGCCGAGGTTCCGGTCAGGTCGAACATCATGGATCTTTCCGTGTGGTGATGCCGGCTGCCAGCTCCGCGATCGCGTCCGGGGTGGCTGCACTGCCGGCTGCGAGCGACCGGTCGATGCGCCGGTGCAGTCCGGTCAGTACGTTGCCCGGTCCGAGCTCGATGATCCCTGTGACACCCCGACCGGCCATCCAGAGCACCGACTCGCGCCAGCGCACCATCTGCGTAACCTGTTCGACCAGCCGGGCCCGGATGGCATCGGCATGTGGTTCGACCGGAGCGGCGAGCACGTTCGCAACCAGGGGCACGACGGGCGGCCTGATGGTGACCCCGGCCAGCGCTTCGGCCATGCGCTCGGCCGCCGGCTGCATCAGGCTGCAATGAAAGGGGGCGCTGACCGGCAACATGATGGCACGGCGGATGCCCTTGTTCCGGGCCAGCTCGAGTGCCAGCTCGACCGCCTCGCGCGCACCGCTGATCACCACCTGCCCCGGCGCATTGTCATTGGCGATGTCGCAGACGCCGCGCTCGCCCACCTGCCCGGCGATGTCGCGTGCGGTCTCGAGCTCGGCGCCGAGCAGGGCTGCCATTGCACCTTCGCCGACCGGCACCGCCTGCTGCATCGCCTCACCGCGCAGGCGAAGCAGGCGTGCCGTATCCGCGATATCGATCGCGCCGGCGGCGGCAAGGGCCGTGTACTCGCCGAGCGAGTGGCCCGCCACCATGCCTGCCAGTCCGGCAAGCGGTGTTCCGGTCCGGGTCTCGAGCAGGCGCAGGGCTGCAATACCGACCGTCATCAGGGCAGGCTGGGCATTGCGGGTCAGCATCAGTTCCTCGACCGGTCCCTCGAACATGAGGCGCGACAGGTCCTCGCCGAGCGCGTCATCGACCTGGCGAAAGACATCGCCGGAGCCGGCTCCGGCCAGTTCCCTGCCCATCCCGACTGCCTGGGATCCCTGTCCGGGAAAGACGATCGCCCGTTGATGCCTGTCCGTACTCATGTTCGCCACAATCCGCGCCGCGTGATCGTCGCGGCCACGTTTCACACCGGAGCCCGTCAAGTCAACTGCCGTCGCACTCCTGATCGTGGTGCGGGCGCGCACGGGGAAACGCCGGGTCTGGCCGGCGCGCCGCTGCAGGTGCAGCTTGAACCCGCGTGCGCTCGCTGTATAGTGCCGGCCTTCCGGCCCGGGTGCCGGACGATACCATATCTCCTTGCCGGCGCGTGCCGGCTTGGGGCCCCTGAACCGGGCCCCGATCAGCCACAAGGAGCAGGAATGTCCTACTACGAGTGCGTCTTCATCGCCCGCCAGGAGCTTTCGGCCTCCCAGGCCGAGCAACTGGCCGACCAGATGGCGGAAATCGTCACGGCCAACGGCGGTACCGTCAAGACCCGCGAATACTGGGGCCTCAAGAACCTGGCCTATCGGATCAAGCGGAACCGCAAGGGGCACTACACGCTGTTCTATCTCGATGCGCCGTCGGATGCGGTCGCGGAGCTTGAACGCAACATGCGCATCAGCGATGACGTGCTGCGCTACCTGACGCTGCGGCTCGACGAACTGCCCGAGGGGCCGTCGATCATGATGCAGATCCGTTCGGAACGCGGCGGGCGCCGCGGCGACCGCGGCCCGAGGGACGGCCGCCGGTTTGACCGTGGCCCCCGTCCTCCCAGGGACCGGCAGGGTGATGACGACAGGGCGCGTCCGGCGGCAACCCCGACGGCGCCCGTTGAGCAAGACGGGAGAACATGACCATGAGTACCCTGTCGATTTCACGTCCGGCAGTACGCCGGCCCTTCATGCGCCGGCGCAAGTCGTGCCCGTTTTCGGGAAAGAATGCGCCGACGATCGACTACAAGGACACCAAGCTGCTGCAACGGTTCGTCTCGGAGCGCGGCAAGATCGTGCCGTCACGGATCACCGCGGTCTCGGCGAAGAAGCAGCGCGAGCTGTCGAAGGCGATCAAGCGCGCACGGTTCCTGGGGCTGCTTCCCTACGTGGTGAGCTGACGCAGACCCCGCGTGGCGATGTCGGATGATGCGCACATGGCTCTGGCTCGGAATCGCGGCGCTGGTCAGTGCAGGACTGTACCTTGCCACCGTGGCCGGTTCGGTCGCGGCATTCCTGCTGACCTATCTGACACCGCTGCCGCTGTTCCTGCTCGGACTTTCGCTCGGTGGCAGGCTGAGCGGGCTGGCCGGAGCGGTTGCGGCCATGCTGGTCGCGGGTGTCGCCGGACCTCAGGCGGGGTTGCTGTACCTGGGCTTCTGCGGGATTCCGGTTGCGGTCCTGTGCGAACTGGCCGAGCGCAGGTATCCGGGCTCCGGCGGGCCCGGCACCGACTGGTATCCACCGGGCCGGTTGTGCGTCTGGCTCGCACTGATGCCGCTGGCGCTGTTCCTGCTGGTGACAGTCTACGTGTCGGCCACCGGCGGGTCGCTCGAGCAACTGATCGCCACCGAGATCCGTGCCCTGATGGCGCAGTACCGGGAGATCCTTGGCCAGGCGGGCGATGGCACGCCCGTGACCGAGGCCGAACAGTTCGCTTTCCTCGAATCGCTTTTTGCCCGGATTGCGCCCGGACTTCTGGCCAGTCTGTGGATGACGCTGACCGCGATCAACGGCGTCATGGCGCAGAGCCTGCTGGTGCGCAGGGGCGCCGCCATCCGACCCGCGCCCGCGATGGGCGACATCGAGCTGCCGCGCAGCTTCGTGATCGCCTTTGCGGTGGCGATGCTGCTTGGCATGACCCTCGACGGACCGTTGGGGTTCATCGGTGTGAATGCCGCCGTGATCCTCGCCTTCCCGCTGCTGCTGTCGGGTCTTGGCGTGGCGCATGTGCTCGCCGCCCGCACCGGGCTGCGCGTGGTCCTGCTGTTCTTTCTGTATCTGGTGCTTGCCGTCACGCGGTGGGGCGCCGTGGTCATGATCGCCATTGGCCTGATCGACCACTTTGCCGGATTGAAGAAGCGCCTGCGCGGGCAGTCGCCGTCGGTCTGATCACCCGGTGCCCGGTTCGCGGTGCCAGTTGGAGCGGAGACAATGCAAGTCATCCTTCTTGAACGCATAGAAAAGCTGGGCCAGATGGGCGATGTCGTGACGGTGAAGGCCGGCTACGCCCGCAATTTCCTGCTGCCTCGCCGCAAGGCGTTGCGCAACACCAGCAAGAACCTGGCCTACTTCTCGGAACGCAAGACCCAGTTCGAGGCCGAGAACCTGGCGCGCCGCGAGGAGGCCGAACGGGTTGCGGTGAAACTGGAAGGATTCACGGTGCCGATCATCAGGGCGGCCGGCGAGAGCGGGCAGCTGTACGGTTCGGTCACTGCTCGTGACATCGCCGACGCTGTGAGTGCCGCTGGCGTGACCATTTCCCGCAACCAGGTCTCGCTCGACCGGGCACTCAAGTCGCTCGGTCTCGAACGGGTGCGGATCCAGCTTCATGGCGAGGTTTCCGAGTTCGTCACCATCAATATCGCCCGCTCCGACGAGGAAGCCGAACGCCAGCTGAAACTCGGTCGCGCGGTCGGAACCGGCGATGAAGTCGACGATGACGAGCCGGCGTTCGATGACGATTTCGGTGCTGATGGCGCCGACGACGATCAGCCCGGCGAGGCTGACCCGCAGGAGGCGTAGACCGGACTGGGGCTTTGCTTCGTCGAGGGCTCTTCGCTACCCTTGACCGATGGTGACCCATCCGCTTCCGGTTCACGGCGACTCCAGGGCGCAGACGCGTCCGGAAGACCTGCCGTACACGTTTGAGGCCGAGCAGGGGCTGCTGGGAGCAATCCTGGTCAACAACCGGGCCTACGAGCTGGTCGGCGACTACCTGTCCGAGAACCAGTTCTCCGATCCGGCGCACGGGCGCATCTACGCCGAGTGTGCCCGACTGATCTCGCGCGGTCAGCTGGCCAACCCGGTTACACTCAAGGCCCGGTTCGACCAGGACGAAAGTCTGGAGGCGCATGGCGGCTCGGCATACCTCGCCAATCTCGCCGCCTCCGTCGTCACCGTGGTCAATGCCAGTGACTATGGCACGCTGATCCGTGATGCGCACCTGAGACGGGAACTGCTCGCGTTCTCCCAGCAGACCGCGAGCGAGGCCCTTTCCCACAGCCATGACCTGACCGCGACCGAACAGATAGAGATCGCCGAGAACCGGCTGTTCACCCTGGCCGAGACCGGGCAGGTCGACCGCGGTTTCATCCATTTCCGCGAGGCGCTGAATGAATCGGTCCGGACCGCGGAAGCCGCCTACCAGCGCGATGGCCAGGTCGCGGGGGTGGCGACCGGGTTTGCCGATCTCGACCGGCGGCTCGGCGGGTTGCACAGTTCGGATCTCGTAATCCTCGCCGGGCGTCCCTCGATGGGCAAGACGGCTCTTGCAACCAACATCGCCTTTCAGGTGGCGCGCAACCCGGATCCGGACGGTCGGCGCCAGCCGGTGGCCTTCTTCTCGCTGGAGATGTCGTCCCAGCAGCTCGCGACGCGGATCCTTGCGGAACGCACGGGAATCGGATCGGAGCGGATCCGCCGGGGGGAGCTCGCGAGAGCCGATTTCCAGAGTCTGGTCGAGGCGACCGGCGAGATCGAGACCGCGCCGCTGTTCATTGACGACACGCCCGCACTGGCGATCTCGGCCCTGCGCTCCAGGGCCCGGCGCATGAAGCGCCGGCATGGCCTGTCGCTGATCGTGGTTGACTACCTTCAGCTCATGACCCCGCCACCGGGAGTGCGGCCGGATAACCGGGTGCAGGAGGTGTCGATCGTGACCCAGAACCTGAAGGCGGTCGCCAAGGAACTCGACGTGCCGGTGCTGGCGCTGTCGCAGCTGTCGCGTTCGGTCGAGCAGCGCGAGGACAGACGCCCGATGCTCTCGGATCTGAGGGACTCGGGTTCGATCGAACAGGACGCGGATGTGGTGATGTTCGTGTTCCGTGAACAGTATTACCTGGAGCGGGCGGAACCGAAGCAGCGTGCCGCCGAGAGCGACGAGCAGTTCGACAAGCGGCACGAGAACTGGAAGGCCAGGCTTGAACGGTCGCACGGTGTAGCCGAGATCATCATTGACAAGCATCGCCAGGGCCCCACCGGGATCGAACGGCTGCATTTCGACGGCGAAATCACCAAGTTCTCCGATGCGATTGATGATGACCGGTTGCCGGACCAGTACTGAAACCGCTGCGGCGGCTTCGCTGCTGCGCATCGATCTTGACGCCGTTGCTGCCAACTACCAGCTGCTGAGCCGTCGCCTCGCGACTGCCGCCTGCGGGGCCGCGGTCAAGGCCGACGCCTACGGCATCGGGGCCCGCAGGGTGGCCCGCCGCCTGGTGCGGGCCGGGTGCCGCATCTTCTTCGTCGCGACGCTGGATGAAGCCGTGACGTTGCGCGCCGACCTGCCCGGCACCGGCATCGACATCGCCGTCCTGTGCGGGGTGTTGCCGGGGACCGAACAGGTGCTTGCCGAACACCGGTTGATCCCCGTCATCAACGATCCCGGCCAGATCGTCCGCTGGCAGCGTGCCGGCGAACGCGCCGCGGCGCCGCTCGATGCCATGCTCCACGTCGACACCGGCATGAACCGGCTCGGCCTGTCGCCGCGCGAGACCGGCCGGCTGGCCGAAGCCCCGGAGCTGCTGGAAGGCGTGAACTGGCGGTGCCTGGTCTCGCACCTCGCCTGCGCCGATAATCCGGACGATCCGGAAAACAGGGTCCAGCGCGACCGGGTCCGGGCCGTGCGTAGCCGACTGCCGGCGATGCCCGTCAGTCTTGCGAACTCGGCCGGCATCCTGCTTGGCGCCGACTGGCACTTCGACCTTGTTCGCCCGGGGATCGCGCTCTATGGCGGCGGGCCGCAGTCCGGCCGGGAGAACCCGATGCACCAGGTGGTCACGCTGCTGGGAAGAATTCTGCAGGTGCGCGACGTCGAGCCGGGGATGCGCGTGGGTTACGGCGGTGACTATCAGGCATGCGCACCCGGCCGTGTTGCGACCGTGGCCGCCGGCTATGCCGACGGGTACCTGCGCTCGTCTGCCGGCTGTGCCCGGGTGCACCTCGGACGCATGGCTCTGCCGGTGGTCGGGCGGGTCTCGATGGATCTGATCACGGTGGACGTGACCGAAGCCCCCGAGGCCTCGGTGGTCCCCGGCGCCCTGGTCGAGCTTCTGGGCGGGCAGCATACCATCGACGATGCAGCCGCGGCGGCCGGCACCATTTCCTACGAGATCCTGACTTCGCTCGGACGGCGCTATCACCGGGAGTACCTCGAGGATGCCGCAGCAGGATAGTCCGGACACGTGGCGGAGGGGCATGTGAACCCGCTGGCCGCGATCGGAAGGGCGTTCATCGCCTTCCTCGCCGGGACCGGCCGGCTCGGCCTGTTCGTGGCCGCCACCGTGTCGCACTGCGTGCGCCCGCCCTGGTATCCGCGGCTGCTGCTGCAGCACGTGATCGAGATCGGATACTTCTCGCTTCCGGTGGTGGGGCTGACGACGCTGTTTTCCGGCATGGTCGTCGCCTTGCAGAGCTACACCAGTTTCGCGAGGTTCTCCGCCGAGGACGCGGTTGCCACGGTGGTCGTGCTTTCCATTACCCGCGAACTCGCCCCGGTGCTTGCAGGGCTGATGGTGGCCGGGCGCATCGGTGCGTCGATGGCTGCCGAGATCGGAACCATGCGGGTCACCGAGCAGATCGATGCGCTCACCACCCTGTCGACGCACCCCTTGAAGTACCTGGTCGTCCCCAGGGTCCTTGCCGGCGTGATCAGCCTGCCGTTCCTGGTGCTGGTCGGCGACGTGATCGGCGTGTTCGGCGGCTACATCGTCGGGGTCTACAAGCTCGGGTTCGAACCGGTGGTCTACCTGCAGCGGACCTTCGACTACCTCGAGCCCTACGACGTGATATCGGGCCTGGTGAAGGCGGCGGTGTTCGGCTTCCTGGTCGCTGTGATGGGGTGCTACCACGGCTACAATTCCAGGCGTGGCGCTCGGGGCGTAGGGGCCGCAACGACGAATGCGGTGGTCTCGGCCTCGATCCTGATCCTGGTGGCCAACTACGGCGTCACCGAACTGTTCTTTGCCCGGTAGGAACCATGGACAAGACTGTCCCCAGGATCCGGATCGCTCAGGTTTGCAAGAGCTTCGGTACCAACCGGGTTCTGGACGGCGTCGATCTCGAGGTCGGCCGCGGCGAATCCGTGGTCGTCGTCGGCCCGTCCGGCATCGGCAAATCGGTCCTGATCAAGTGCCTGATCGGGTTGCTGGAGCCCGACAGCGGCACGATCGAAATCGACGGGACGCGGATTGTCGCCAACTCCCTGCGCCGGTCGGTGTCCGGACGCTTCGGCATGCTGTTTCAGAACGGGGCCCTGTTCGACTCGCTCTCGGTGCTCGAGAACGTCGCCTTTCCACTCACCCGCGGCCGTATTCATGCCCTCGCCGCGGTGCGGTCGGACGCACTTCGGACACTGGCCCGGGTCGGGCTCGGTCCGGAGATCGCCGGCCTGTTCCCGGAGGACCTGTCCGGCGGGATGCGCAAGCGGGTCGCCCTTGCCCGGGCCATTGCCACCGACCCGGACATCCTGCTGTTCGACGAACCGACCACCGGTCTCGATCCGATCATGGGAGCGTTGATCGACTCACTGATCGTCCAGTGCGTGCGCGAGAGCGGAGCCACGGCGCTCACCATTACCCACGACATGGACAGCGCGCGACGCATCGCCGACCGGATCGCGATGCTGGATGCGGGACGGGTGCTGTGGCAGGGTCCGACATCGAGGATCGAGTCCAGCGGCAATGAGGTAGTGGACCGGTTCATCCACGGGGTGGTGGGCTGACCTGCGCCGGCCTGGACCCGGTTCCGATTGCGACCCGCACCCCGCCGATCACCGCAAGGATGCACATCGGTCCGACCCCCAGATACAGCCATTCGGCGACCCTGCCCGCTGCCTCGGCTGTGAGGCTGTCGGAGAAACCGGCGGCATTGGCGATGACGCCGGCGGCGCTGGAGCCGAACATGATGCCGATCGACTGGGTCAGCGGCATCACCGAGCCCACCCGGTGGCGGTCGGACTCGTCGACGACCTCGAACAGGAAGCGGCCGATGTGGCCCCAGGCCATCCCGATCCCCAAACCCGTTACCGCGATGCCGACGACGGCACCGGCCAGCGGGCCGGCGGGCAGGAACATGCCGGTCAGAACGACGCCGATCATGGCGATGACCGGCCCGGTGGCGGACGCGACCCTGCTCCCGGTCCGGGCGAGGCCGGAGAAGACGATTGCCGCAAGGGTCCAGGCCATTGACTGGGTGGTGACGACGAAGCCGGTGGCAAGCACCGGGATCGAATGGATCATCCGGAACAGCAACGGTCCGTAGACGGAGGTCAGCACGGTCGCGAAGGTAATGCCGAACACGAACAGGACACCGCTGCCGAGCACGGTGGCGGGGCGGAACATGTCCCGAGGAAACAGCCGGTCGCTGCTGCGGATTTCGAGTGCGACGGTGGCCGCGAAACACAGCAGGCTCGCACCTGCGAGCGGCAGTTCGAAACCCTCGGCGGCAGCGCTGCCGAGGGACCCGAGCAGAAGCGCGGATGAGCCGAGCAGCGCCAGCCGCGGCACCTGTCCCAACGACCCCGGTTCCCGGTCCGGTCCGTCCGGCGGAAGGGTGCGTGCAACCAGCACCACGAACAGCCCGGCTGCGCCCACCATCAGCAGGAAGCCGGACCGCCAGGCATCGAACTCGGCGAAGATCCCGCCGAGCAGCGGGCCGCTCAGTGCCGCGACACCCCAGCCGCCCGAGACCACCGCGAACATGCGTGCCCAGGTTGCCGGGGGAAACAGGTCGCGGATCATCCCATGCGAATAGACCATCAGCAGCCCCGCGCCGAGACCCTGGATGGTTCGACCGGCAAGGACGCCCGGCATGTCCCAGGCCAGTGCCACCAGCAGACTGCCGGCGGCGAACACCGTTGCCGCGAGCACGAGCGAGCGCCGGATCCCGAACCAGGCCCTGATCATGCTGCCCGAGGCCGAGCTGATGATGCTGCTGACGACAAACAGCGTCGTTGCCCAGCTGATCAGATCCAGGCCGCCGACGTCGAACGCGACGCTCGGCGCCAGGGTGGCGAAGATGAAGAAGTTGGTGGCGTGGAGTGCGACGGCGAAGACCAGTGCGAGCGTGGAGCGCCGGTACTCCGCCGACAGCAGTTCCCCCCAGGAGAGAGATTTCTCGCCTGCATTCACGCTCGCTCTCCTGTCCGGGAGGTCGCACTGGCCCGGTTCCGGACGGTATGCGGCGAGTGTGCCGGTTGCCGCCCCGCCCGGACAACCTTCGAAGCTAACATCTTCCCCGGCCTGCAGGTCGGGGATTTCCGGCAGGGCTCGTCGCTCCACCGATCGTTCTCGCTTCACCGGAGGGCCAATGCCTTTCCTCCACGAGCATCAACGCCGTGTTCCGACGCAGGATGACCTGTGCCGCATTGATGTCCGCGTGGTCTCGATGTCCGCAGGTGGTGCAGACGAAGCTCACCTGGTTCTTGCGACTCCGGCTGTCCATCGCGACGCATGTGCGCGAGGTGGTGTGGGCGGGCACTTTCACGATCGTTCCGCCTCTTTCTTCCAGCTTGCAGTCCAGCAGGTTTTCAAGGAGATGCCAGCCCTGGTTCAGGATCGACCTGTTCAGACCGGCCTTCTGGCGAACACTGCGCCCGGGTTCCTCCATCGTCCCGCGAGCGGAACCGGTCATGTTCCGGGTGTTCAGGTGTTCGATCACGACCGTGCCGAAGCGCCGCGAGAGATCGAGGCTGGCCCGATGGTGCCAGTCGCGGCGGATACGGGCGAGGCGCTTGCAGACGCCATGCAGCCTGCCGCCGAGCGTCGGTTCGGCCATCTCTTCCATTACGGTACCGACCACGGGCAGAGCGCCCTGAGCAGGAAAAGGGGATTATAAAGAGCCGAAGTCATTCAATTATTCGCCTCGCGTGCCACGCGTCTCATCAAGAATCGACACGCCGCCAGCTGGGACCATGCCAGCGAACTCTCCAGTGTGCGCTCATAGTCCTTTGCCAGACGACGACAACGCCCCTTCCAGGCACAGGTTCGCTCGACGACCCAGCGGCGGTACAGGACCGTGAAACCGTTGGTATACTTGAGTTTGTTCACAGTATCGAGGATCGGACCCGAGACCGGAACCAGCGCCAGACCCTGAACCCGGTCGACCTGCGCGGGAACGTCGCGTGGCGGCGCCACCGGTGCCGACCGGCGTTGCCGCACTCATCATTGGCCTCCGACCATCGTGAACCGATCACCACAGTCCATGGATGTTGTCCGACTCGTCACCACAACATATTGAACCAATGAGCTAATTTGGAGCGCGTTTGGCATGATCGAATGCGATGGCGAGGACGATCACGTTCACCTGCTGGTGCAGTACCCATCCAAGGGTGCTGTGTCGCGGTTGGTGAACAGTCTCAAGGCCGTGTCCAGCCGCCTTCTGCGCGAGAACCGCCCTGAAATCACCGGTCGCTCCCACAAGGGCGTCCTCTGGTCGCCGTCATACGTCGCGGCTTCCCGTGGCGGCGCCCCCCTTTCCGTGATCGCCGATGACGTCACATCACAGCGCGAAGCGGCCAGGGGCCGCTCTCGCCTTCCTCCCCTCCCTCAAGGAAGGGATATCCCGGCGAGGTTTGAAGACAGCGCGATGCTGTCCACCGTTCGAGACTGGCCCCGACCTTGTTGTCGTGTTCCCGGAAGCGTACAAGTGCGCCGGTGAAGGACGCGGGGCCATGGACGAGCTGCTCGACAGTGCTTTTGACATTGCGGTCTTCGCAGCCGTCCTTGTATCCGGACTGCACGCCTACTGGCGAGGCTTTGTCCGCGAAGCCCTCAACATCGTCGCATGGATCGTGGCGATCTACGCCGGCATCCAGCTGTATCCGCACCTGGCGCCGTTCGTGCTTGAGTACGTAACGAGCGCGAACGCGGCGAACTGGATCGTCGGCGTGGCCAGTGGCATCGGTGTTCTCCTGTTGCTTTCGGTGGTGGTCTCCCAGCTGGTTCGCCTGTTGCGACGCACCGGGGTCGGAGCGGTGGACCGGTCGCTCGGTTTCCTGTTTGGCCTGCTTCGCGGTGCGGTGCTGGTTTCGGCGTGCTTCCTGGGCTTCCAGCAGGCGATCCCGCTCGAGCGGGATTACCCCGAGTGGATGCGTTCCGCCGGGAGCTATCCCATGATGCGAGCCGGCGCCACCATGCTGGCCGATCTGGTTCCGCTGCACCTGCGCGAACACCTGCTCACCATGCAGGGCGATGGCCGCGAGGCGGCCCTGGAACGCCAGCGGACCTACGAGCGTCTGGTCGATCCTCCGGTCGCGCCGGGCGGGACTGCTGAAGGCGGGCGGGAGAAGGGGTACACTGAAACCGAACGCGACGCCTTGACCGAGGCACTGAGGCAGCTGGAGTGAGCCGGCGCCGTCAGCGGGAGGAGGGGACATGAGACTCGAAACGAGGTCTTTTGTGCGAACGCGTCCATGAACCGGCCGCGCGACAGCTTCCGGACAGCGGATGACGATCATCCCGGTGAAGAGTGCGCGGTCTTCGGCATCTTCGGATCGCCCGACGCCGGAGCGAACACCGCGCTTGGCTTGCACGCGCTGCAGCACCGGGGCCAGGAGGCGACTGGCATCGTAAGCTGGGATGGCCGGCAATTCCGCAGCCACCGAGGGCTCGGCCACGTTGCCGACAACTTCGGAGCGGGCGCCTCCGGCGTGCTTGACCAAGTGGCTGGTCACGCCGCCATCGGGCACAACCGCTACTCCACTACGGGCGGTGGCAACCTGCGCAATGTCCAGCCACTGTTCGCGGAGACGGAGCTGGGCGGCCTGGCGCTCAGTCACAACGGCAATCTTACCAACGCCCAGGACCTTCGTCGCAACCTGGTGCGGCGCGGATGCCTGTTTCAGTCCACAACGGACACGGAGATCATCATCCACCTGATCGCCCGCAGTCCGGGTCGGTCCCAGGTGGACCGGATCATCGACGCGCTGCACCAGGTGGAGGGCGCCTATTCGCTGGTACTGCTGACCCCGGACTCGGTCATCGGCGTGCGCGATCCGCTCGGTGTGCGCCCGCTGGTGCTGGGCCAGCTCGGCGATGCCCTGGTGCTGGCGTCGGAGACCTGCGCGTTCGACATCCTCGGCGCCCGGTTCATTCGCGAACTGAAGCCCGGAGAGATGGTGATCCTGTCGGGTGACGGGGTCGAGTCGCTGAGCCCGTTTCCCTCCCGGCCCGGCCGGTTCTGCATCTTCGAGTACATCTACTTCTCGCGCCCCGACAGCATCGTCGAGGGACGGGGCGTCTACGAGGCGCGCAAGGCCATCGGATCCGAGCTCGCACGCGAAAGTCCGGTCGACGTCGACATCGTGGTGCCGATCCCCGATTCGGGGGTTCCGGCGGCCATCGGCTATTCGGAACGTTCCGGAATCCGGTTCGAACTCGGCATCGTTCGCAACCATTACGTCGGGCGCACCTTCATCCAGCCGTCCGACCAGGACCGTCATCTCGGTGTCAGGCTCAAGCACAGCGCCAACAGGGCGGTGATTGCCGGCAAGCGGGTCCTGTTGCTGGACGACTCGATCGTTCGCGGCACCACCTCGACCAGGATCGTCGAGATGGTGCGTGCGGCCGGTGCCCGCGAGGTGCACATGAGAATTGCAAGTCCGCCCACGACCCATTCCTGCTTTTACGGTGTGGACACGCCGGAGCGGGACAAGCTGCTGGCCGCCCGGTTCTCGGTCGAGGAAATCGGCCGCGAGATCGGGGTCGACAGTCTCGCCTTCGTGTCGATCGACGGTCTCTACCGGGCAATGGGAGAGGCCGGGCGCGATGCCCGGAGCCCACGGTTCTGCGATGCCTGCTTTACCGGGGACTATCCCATCCGGCTGCGGGACCAGGATGAGGGTGTGGCGCCGAAGCAGCTCTCGCTGCTCAGCGAGTTCGGGTGACCCCGGCATGGTGTGTACAGGTGGGAGGCGGGGATGAACGATCTTGGCGGCCGTATCGCGCTGATTACCGGAGCGTCGCGCGGGATCGGTGCAACGCTTGCCCGGGCGTTTGCTGCCGCCGGCGCCCACGTGATCCTGACCGCACGAACCGTGGGCGGGCTCGAGGAGGTCGACGACGACGTCCGTGCGGCCGGTGGTACCGCCAGCCTGGTCGAGATGGATCTGCGCGACGGTTCGGCCATCGATCGCCTTGGCGCCCGGATTCACGAACGCTGGAGCCGGCTCGACATCCTGGTCGCCAACGCCGGTGTCCTGGGAACCCTCACCCCGCTGCCGCACCAGGACCCGGCCGAGTGGGACGAGGTCATTGCGGTCAATCTCACCGCCAACCAGCGGTTGATCCGCTCGCTTGATCCGCTGCTGCGGATGTCGGACGCGCCGCGCGCGATCTTCGTTTCCTCGGGCGCGGCACGAATCTGCCGACCCTACTGGGGAGCCTACGCGGTTACCAAGGCGGCTCTCGATGCCATGGTCCGGGTCTACGCGGCGGAGAACGAGCGCTCGGCGCTCAGGATCAATATCGTCAATCCGGGAGCGACGAGGACCGGAATGCGCGCGGCCGCGTTTCCGGGCGAGGACCCGATGAGCCTGAAGACGCCCGATGCGCTGGTTCCACTGTTTCTCGAACTCGCATCACCGGCCTCGACGCGGCACGGCGAACTGATCGACGCGTAGGCGCGGTCAGCCCGCCTGATCGCCGTAGGGATTGCGACCGCGCCGCAACACGAACCGTATCGGGACCGCCGGCAGGTGGAAGCTGTCCCGCAGATCGTTGACCAGATAGCGGACATAGGAGGCCGGCAGCATGTCCGGCTGGCTGCAGAAACAGGCAAAGGATGGCGGTCGGGTCCGCACCTGGGTGATGTAGCGCAGGCGGATGCGCCGGCCATGGGACATCGGCGGCGCATGGCGCTCGAGAGCCGAGGTCAGCCAGCGGTTCAGCTGTGCGGTGGGGACCCGGTGGTTCCAGGTGCGGTAGACGCCGCGTACCTCCTCCAGCACCCGGTTCAGTCCCCGCCCGTGCAGCGCCGAGATCGTCACCCATGGCAGGTCGCGGACCTGCGGGAGCGAATCAGCCAGCCGTTCGCGGACCGAGCGGATCACCGCGGGCCGGTCCGATGCCGCGTCCCACTTGTTGACGGCAAGCACCAGCGCCCGTCCTTCCTCGACCACCATGCGCGCGATGGCGAGATCCTGACGCTCCAGTACCATATTCGCGTCGGTAACCAGGATCACCACGTGCGCAAACCGGATCGTCCGGATGGTGTCGGTGACCGACGCCCGTTCGAGACGGTGCGTGATCCGGCTTCGCCGGCGCAGCCCGGCCGTGTCAACCAGCATGATCGGCTGGTCATGCCAGTGCCATCGCACCTCGATGGAATCGCGGGTGATGCCGGCCTCCGGTCCGGTCAGCACCCGGTTCTCGCCGAGGAAGGCGTTGATCAGCGTTGACTTGCCGACGTTGGGCCGCCCGACCACCGCAAGGCGAATCACGCCTGCCGTCTCCGCGTCGTCGTCCTCCCCGGGCGGTTCGGCATCGCGGCGCTCGGTGCACTCGCGAATTGCCTGGTAGAGGTCGGCCATGCCCTCTCCGTGTTCTGCTGAAACCGGGACCGGTTCTCCGAGGCCAAGCGCAAACGCATCCAACAGTCCGGCATGTCCGGCCGAGCCCTCGCACTTGTTCGCGACCACGATTGCCTCGCCGCCCTCGCGTCGCAACCAGCGCGCAAAATGCGCGTCCAGCGGCGTGATCCCGGCTCGCGCATCGATCAGCAGAAGGGCGATATCGGCGTCGGCGACCGCCCGTTCGGTCTGGCGCTGCATCCGGCCCTCGAGGGCGTTGTTGTCGGCATCCTCGAGTCCGGCCGTGTCGAACAGGCGGAACTCGAGATCGGCGATCCGGCCGGTCCCCTCGCGACGGTCCCTGGTCACGCCAGGCGTGTCGTCCACCAGGGCGACACGACGCCCGACCAACCGGTTGAACAGGGTCGACTTGCCGACGTTGGGACGACCGATGATGGCGATGGTCACGGTCATGGTACCGGATCCGGCTGCTAGCGGTAGGCGGTGAGCCGGCCGTTGTCTGTCAGGACGTAGAGCGTTCCATTGGCAACCACCGGGGACACATGAACGGCAGCATCGAGGTCGATCGTGTCGGCAATCGCACCGGTCTCGGCCGAGAGCACAGCAAGCGTGCCTTCGGAACTCGCCACCAGAACCGAACCGCTGACCAGAACCGGCCCCACATGGATGATCGGATCTTCCCGATCCTCCTCGTCGCGGTAGCGCGGCAGCTGGGTGATCCAGCGAACCCTGCCCTGGTCGCGGGTGAGGCAGATGACCTCGGCCTGGTTGGAGACCAGGAACACGAAATTGCCGGCAACCCAAGGGGTCTGGGTGCTGCCGACAGGACTGTCCCAGATCCTGGTGCCGGTCCGGAAGTCGAGGGCGGAGGTGCGGCCCGAGTGGCTGACCGCGATCACGCGGTCGTCGTCGATGACCGGGTCGCCGCGGATGTCGGCGAGACTGGCCACGCTGGTCGACCGGCGCACGCGGCGCAGGCTGTCGATCCAGAACACCCGCCCGGTGCCTGCGGCAAGGGCGTAGATTTCACCCGAAGAGTAGGGGACCGCGACGATGGCGTCCCGGACCGCCGGGTTGGCGTTGCCGAGAAGCGCCGTGACTTCCGATATCCCGGAGTGGACCCAGAACCGTTCACCGGTCCTGGCGGAAAATGCGACCGCCTGGTTGTCGATGGTAATCACGTAAATCTGGTCGTCACTCCAGGTCGGGGCACTCCTGACTGGCCCGGGCGCATTCACAGTCCAGACCACGTCCCCGTTTTCCGGCGACATCGCCCGAATGGTTCCGGCGCCGTTGGCAACGAAGACCAGCCCGCCCCCGGTCGTGATCCCGCCTGCAAACGCCACCTCTTCCTCTTCAGGCGTTGCCGTCTCTCGTTCCCAAAGCCGCTGCCCGGTCTCGGCATTGAAGGCCGAGAGCAGCCCGTCACGGTCGAGGGTGAAGATGCGGCCGTCGGCGACCACCGGGGAGGCAAGTATCTGGGTCTCGCTGCTCGACCCGGTGCCGATGTCCACCTCCCAGATTTCCTCGGGCCTGGTCGGACCGACGAGGTGTCCCATGACATTGGCCGCATTTCCGCCGGGCTGCGGCCAGTCCGGGTTGCGGGCCGCGGGCGGTAGTGTCACCGGCAACGAGGCGACCAGTGGGTCGACGCCGAGGCTCTCGCCGAGACTGAGGATCGCGATTCGTTCACCCTCGAGCGGTGCGGCGCTGTCGGTCTCGCCCAGGAAGCCGAGGTCGCAGCCGGCAAGCAGTTGGACCGAAAGCAGGAGCAGCGGGAAACGCAGCACGCGGTGCGTTCGACGGTGCGGGGCCGTGCCCGTAGCGTCAGGACTCGGGAAGGGCATGCAGCAACTCGGTCACCCGGGCGCGCATGCGCTGGGGTGTTCGGGCATCGTCTGACAGCACTTCGAGGGTCTCCCTCGCGCGCGCCGTTTCACCTGACGACAGCCATAACAGCGCCTTCAGCTCGAGCGCCATCGGGCGCCACGTGTTGCCGACGGCAGCAAGCCTGTCGAGGTCGCGGTGCAATTCGTCGGGCGCCGCGGTCTCGAGCCGGGCCGAAACCGATCCGAGCCTGGCAAGGTCGCGAAGCACGAGCGGTGCGTCCCCGTCCTCGATCACCTGCCGCCAGGCGATCATTGCGCCCTCGACGTCACCTGCGCGTGCGGCAAGGGCGGCCTGCTGCAGCCGGGCGAGGACCGCGTAGCCCGTACTTCCTTCCACCGCAAGCGTGCCGAGCGCAGTGAGAGCCGCATCGGCCTCGCCGGCGGCGGCAAGACCGCGTCCTTCGTCGTAGGCGGCCGACTCTTCGGCCCGGACCGTCCTGTCGTAGTACTGCCAGTAGCGCCAGCCCCCGACCGCGGCCACGACGAAGACCGCAGCGGCAATCACCAGCCAGCCGTACTGCTTCCACAAGCGCGCGGCGCGGTCCTGGCGAAGTTCCTCGTCGATTTCCCTGAAGATGTCGGCCACGGGACTGTCCGCCCTGAATTCCGCTTCTGCCTGTCCGCCTGGTTCCGACGGGCGCGGCAGACTACGCCCGCACCGTGGCAAAATCAAATGACTGCGACAACCGGCCGGGGCCGTGCCGCGGTGCACGGCCGCACTCGTCCTGGGAGAAGAGATGCGACCAGTCTCCGGGTGACAGCCGGCGAGGCGGCTCCACCGTCAGGCGCGCAGCGCAATGCGACTCCTGCTCGCCGGGGCCCGGCACCAGGCGACAGCGGGCCATCCCAAAACCGTCAGCCTGGTGCTGCATGCCGGGGCGGACTTCGAGGCGCTGGACATCAACGGTGATACGCCACTGGCCTTTGCAAGGGACAACAAAAACATGGCCGGCACGACGGTCTGCTGGCTGCCGCGCGAAGCACGCTTCGGGCGCTGGTCCTGATGTCCTCCGCACGTCTGTGGATGCCCGTCACATGCAAGAACAGTTTCAGGCGGGCTTGGTGCGTGCGTTCAGGTGCTGTCGCCCGATCGCGTCTGCTGGCGCTACCATGATGCGTGCGCGACGTTGTGCACGGCGATGCGCGAGCAGGCAACCGGGACCCGCACTGGCGGACTGACACCGATGGACCCGACCGCCACGCGATCGGGACGGCGAAGGTGTCTGCTGCGGCTCACGAGGGTCTGGCGGATTGCTCCGGAACTGCGATCGGGCCACCGTCGGAGAAGTCGCCGGTCCGGGACCCGATTCGGGAATAATGGCTCACGGCAGCGTGAAAAACGCACCTGTAATGCAGAGCGGACCGGACACCGCGAACCGGACTCGCAACGGCATGCGGCACTTTACCGTTCTGGTGATTTCGGCGACACTGTTACAATTCGTTTACGGAAATGGCGATCCGGCGGAGACATCGTGAATTCATGGCGAACCTGATCCGATTTCACGGGGGACACGGTGCGGAGCGCGACGTGTTCTTCAGCAGGAGCGAACTGGCAGCAATCGTCACGGCCTACAGCAGCGGTGTCATCAAGGGGGACTGGCGGGACTACGCCATCGATCGCAGGGACGACACCGCACTGTTCTCAATTTTCCGCAGCAGTCGCGAGCACCCGGTCTACGTTTTCGTCAAGACCCAGAAACCCGACCAGAACCAGCCGACCTTTGCCCTGTTCAACGGGCCGCGCCGACTGGCCAGTTCAACCTCGCTCACCCGGGTGATGGACCGGTTCCGTTCCCTGCCTCGTCTGGTCAGATCGCAATAGCCTGGTTCCTGACGCGGTCACGCGAACGGCACGATTATGGCTCACGCAGCGCGGTGGCGAAACTCGTGGTCAGCGGACTGACCAGATAGTCGAACATGGTCCGTTCACCGACCTTGATGATGCCCATTGCCGGCATGCCCGACGTCAGCGGCGTGTCGCCGATGCTGGCGCGCAGCGCCTCAGGATCGAGCGTGATCACCACCTTGTAGGTCGGCGGGGCGTAGGCGGCACGCTTGCGGACGGTACTGGCCGAAACCGACTGAACCACGCCATCGACCGGCGGCGTGGTCCGCGGGTTGAATGCCGACAGGTGGATCCTGACCTCGGCGCCGACGTGAACCTGCTCGATGTCGCGGGCCTGGATCTCGGCCTCGAGCACCATGTCTTCGTTGTCGGGGACGATCTCCATCAGCCGGTCGGCCCGGTTCACCACGCCACCGACGGTGCGAATCGTCATGTTGTTGACCCGGCCGTCGGCAGGAGCCCGGATGTCGATCCGCCGCAACTGGTCATTGATCAGGCCGAGGTTCTCGCGGGTCCGCGTGATGTCGAAATCGACCCGGTTCAGGCGTTCCGCAGCCTGGGACCGGCGCACCTGGCGTGCGTTCCCGATCCCGAGCCTGTGTTCGTTGATCCGTTGCAGGCTGCTCGAGATGGAGCCTTCCACCGTGGCGAGCTGCGATTGCAGGTGGGCCCGGGCACGCTGGATCTCGAGCAGGCGGGTGTGGGTGGTCAGTTTCTTGTCGTACAGTTCCTGCACGGCGGCAAACTCGTCCTCGATCAGCTCGAGCTGCAGGACGATGGACTTCACCTGCGCACGCAGTGCGGTGACCTCCGTGGAGATCTGCTCGATGCGCTCCTTCCGGATTTCCTGCTGCTGCAGGAAACTGTCGCGCCGCTTGCGGAAGAGCTCGATCTCCGACTCGATGATGCCGGCAAGCTCCGGATCGGTGCTGGCCTCGACGAGTTCGGCCGACAGGGTCACGTTGGCCGCGTCCGAGACCTCTGCGTGCAACCGGGCTTCCTCGGCGAGATGCGAGATCAGGGCCGAGCGGTGCACCGCTGACCGGGCGTCGGTCTGGAGCGGGTCAAGCCGCAGCAGCACCTGTCCCCTGGTGACCCGGTCGCCCTCGCGAACCAGGATCTCCTTTACCAGACCGCCCTCGAGATGCTGGACGGTCTTGATCCCGGAGCGAACCTCGATGGCGCCGTTTGCGGTCACTCCGCTCGCGAGCGGGGCAAGGAAGGCCCAGCCGCCGAATACGCCGAAGAACAGGAAGATCACGGCATAGCCGAACCGGCTGGCGCCGCCCCAGGCCGGTCGCCGCGGCTTGCTCCGGAAACTGATGGGCAGTGGCCGGGTCGGCAGGGTCTCGGTCTGGACCGTCTGCAGGGTCATGGTTTCCTCACCCCTTGGCGGACTGGCATGGGGACGTGTCGGGCCCGGGCCGCGGTGAAACCGGGGTCCGGGGTCGGCGAAGCTGTGCCAGGACCCTGTCCCGCGGCCCTGCGGCGCCGATCCGGCCATCGATCATGATCAGAAGATTGTCGAGCGCACGCAGAATGTTCTCCCTGTGCAGGATCACGACCACGGTCACGCCGCGTCGCTTGAGTTCGAGTACGGTGGCAGCAAGCGCCTGCTCGCCCTGCACGTCAAGGTTGGCGTTGGGTTCGTCGAGTACCACGAGGCGGACCGGCCCGTAGAGCGCCCGGGCGAGGGCGACGCGCTGGATCTGTCCACCGGACAACAGCGCGCCACTCGGACCAACCCGGGTCTGGTAGCCGTGCGGCATGAACTTGATCATGGAGTCGACGTTGGCGAGCCGGGCGGCGTCAAGCACACCATCGCGGGTCCAGTCGTCGGCGAATCTCGTGATGTTGTCACGAATTGTCCCGCTGAACAGCGACACGTCCTGCGGGAGGTAGCCGATATACTGACCGATATCGTGCCCCGGCCAGCTGTGCAGTTCGCGGCCATCGGTCAGGGAGCGTCCACCGAACCGGACGGTCCCGGTGGTCGGCCGGTCGATGCCCACAAGCAGGCGTGCGAGGCTTGACTTGCCGGAACCGGACCGCCCGAGGATCCCCAGCGAACTCCCGGCCTTCAGCATGAAGGTGATGTCGGACAGGACCGACCGTTCCGCGGTGGGCGGATGGAAATGGACCCCGTTGACCGAGATCGTCGGCTCGATGTCGGCAGACCCCGGAATTGCCACTGCGCTCGCTCCGGCTGTCGCGACCGCGGTCGACGGCGCGTCGTCGTCGGCCATCGCCACCGTGCTCTCCGCCGTTCCCGATGCCGTCTGTCCGGCTCCGGTCGGCCTTTCGGCTTCCGACCCGGTTTCGACGGGTGCCCCGGCTTCGGCACCCGCAGCCTCTTCCGAGCAGTCCTCCTTGTCATCATCGCCTGCCGCGTCGGGCCCGGTTACCCGGTCGCTCGCCGCCCTTTCGGGCCCTGTCACGTCCAGGGACGTGACAGGGGGCTGCCGCGTGTCCGCAGGAAGGTCCGGGAGGTCGGGAAACATGAGCCCGGCTCGCAGGGCCGCGGCGACCGCCCGGTAGTCCTCGAGCGCGGAGTGCGTAGCGGTCCAGCTGGTCACCAGGGACTGGACCGGCATCATGATGCGCCCAACGAGTATCACCGAAGCCATCATTGCGCCCTGTGACAGGCCACTGGTCGGATCGAGCACAAGCACCACGCTCACCGTCATGATGGCGATGATGGACGAAATCTGCATGGTCCGTCCGATCGCGTTCATGATCCCGGACCGCCGCGCATAGGCGCTGTAGTGATCGAGTGCCGCGTTGTTGTCCTTGCTCCAGCGCCGACCGAGATCCCGTGCCATTCCCATGGCGTCGATGATGTCGGCATTGCGCAGCGTGACGTCGGTCTTGCGCATGGAGTCCGCAACCGCCGATTGGGCCCGGTCATTGAGCGGCGAGGTCAGCCAGCGGTTGGCGAGAGCGAGCAGCAGCAGCAGGACCGCGACCACGCTCGAGACCAGGCCGATCCACATGTTCAGGTAGAACAGGAAGGCGAGGAAGAGCGGAACCCAGGGCAGGTCCAGCAGCAGGAAGATCTGGTGTCCAGCGAGGAAGTGCCGGAGCGAGTTCATCCGCGTCAGCAGCTCGGTGTTGCGGGGTACACCGCGTGCGCAGGCCAGCCGCAGCGAGACCGCGAGCAGTTTCTCGCTGACGGCGCTGTCGATGAAGGCGCTGATGCGCACGAACAGAAAGGTCCGTGCCACCTCGATCAGCGCTTGCACCAGGAGTGCGCCCATCGCGGTGCCGGCCAGGAAGGCGAGGGTGAACACGTTGCCGCCGCCGCCGAGCACACGGTCGAACAGCGAAAACGTATAGATCGGAATCACCAGGACCAGAACATTGACGAAGAAGCTGAAGACGACTGCGGTCGCAAAGCCGTTCCGGCAAGAGCTCAGCATTTCGCCGAGCGGATTGCCGCCGCCACCACCGTCGGACGTGTCAGCCTGCACTGCCATCGCTCACCTTGCCGGCCTTCCCTGCATGCATCCGGTCGTCCCAAATGCAGTCCGGCCCGCCGCGGCTGCGGGCGGGCCCAGCGAGCCGTTGGTGCATGGTTCTGCTGGTACCCCCGGTCGACAGGTTCTCCCCGTCGGGACGCGACTGACCGTCGCGCCTGCGAAAATTGACGCTCCGCGACGATGGCCCTATGTAAGCATTCCGGCAGGCAGTCGCAATCGATTTTCGACCCTGTCGCCGATCCGCCGGAGACGGCGACCTGGTCTTCTCCAGGGCGGTATCAGCCGTGAACGTACTGTTTATCCACCAGAACATGCCGGGGCAGTTCAAGCATCTCGCTCCGACCCTGGCACGGGACCCGTCCAACCGGGTCGCCTTCATCACCGCCGAAGGTCCCACGCCGCCACCGGAGAACGTGACCGTCGAGAGGTACCCTCGACCCTCGACGGACAGGCAGGGAAGGGGGCCTCACCCCTACGTGGCCCGGTTCGATCGCGCCGTGCGCTACGGCCAGGGAACCGTTCGCGCCGCGTTGCGGTTGCGCGAGGCCGGGTTCGAGCCCGATGTCATTGTTGTGCATACGGGCTGGGGCGAGGGCCTGTTCCTGCGCGACCTGTACCCGGATGCGGGTATCCTCGCTTTCTGCGAGTTCTATTTTGACGGGCGCGGCGCGGACCAGAATTTCGATCCGCAGTTCCAGAACTCGCTGGACGACGTATGCCGCATGCGGCTGAACAACACCGAGATGGCGATGAGTACCCAGGCGTCGAACTGGGGCATCACGCCGACCTGGTGGCAGTGGAGCCGGCACCCGGAATTCATGCGGCGCAAGATCTCGGTGATCCACGACGGGATCGACACCGACCATTGCAGCCCGATCGAGCACCCTCGGATCGAACTGCCGAACGGAACGACGTTTACGGGTGACGACGAGGTCGTGACCTACGTGTCGCGCAACTTCGAGCCGTACCGGGGTTTCGAGCCGTTCATGAAGAGCATAGCCACCATTCTCGAGCGCCGGCCCCGGGCCAGGGTGCTGCTTGTCGGCGGGGATGACGTGAGCTACAGCAAGCGGGCACCAAACGCCCGCACCTGGCGTGAGAGCATCCTGTCCAAGGTGCGTTTCGACCCGACCCGGGTGGTCTTCCTGCACCGGTGTTCCTACGAGGAACTGCGCAACGTGCTGTCGCTTTCGAGCGCGCACGTCTACCTCAGTTATCCCTTCGTGCTGTCCTGGTCGCTGCTCGAGTCCATGTCGCACGAATGCCTGGTCATCGGGTCGCGTACTCCGCCAGTGATGGAGGTGATCGAGCATGGCAACAACGGCCTGCTCGTCGACTTCTTCTCGTCCGACCAGATCGCAGATGCCGTGGTAGACGCGCTCGAGAACCCGGACGCCATGCGGCCCATTCGCGCCCGCGCCCGCGAGACCGTGCGGACCCGCTACAACCTGAAGACCGTCTGTCTTCCCGCGCAGATCGAGCTCATTACCCGTGTTGCCGAGCACCGCTACCCGCCGCCGACAGAGGACGGCTGGTCATCGCTGCCCGCTGCCGACGGCATGCCGCCGCGAGTTCTGTGAGGTGCTCATCCCCTGTTCCGGTCCGAGCGCCCTGATCATGAGGTGAAGCCTGCTCAGACCTCCCTACAGCCTCCGCGATCTGAGCAGCCTTCTCCTCCTTGATCTCTTCCAGCTGCGCCATGACTGCAGAATTCGCGACAACTTCTTCATGCCCTCCACAGAGGAAAGAGCGCGCGGAATCGAAACGGGCCTGTCCATGCCCTTGATAATAGTGCGAACAAATCAGCGAACCGAGAGGGAAATGTGTCCGATGGGAAGGCCGCGGGTGTGCCCGCGTAGCGCCACTGGCTAATGCACTGGGGCGAAGAAAACGACGCCGATAGCATGTTGCCTGCAACATTTATCATAACTCGGCAGGGCTAGCATGCTGTTTCCGGTTTTGCTAACGTCGTCGTCGGCAAACGAGACAGGGCGAGCGTCGTGACCCCGGAGACCCTTCGCCAACAGTTTCTTGTCTGGCAATGCCGGCTGCGCCAGATTGCCATGCGCGAGGATGGCGGCCGGCCGGCCGACGGGATGCGGCCAAAGGTACTGTCGCCGGAAGGCCACTCGCTTTCCGAGGGTATGATCGTCCTGCTGATTCGCAGCGACCCTGCGGAAAGCTCCGATTTTTTCGAGTTCCAGGTCCGGCAGAACCACGATCCCAACGAGGTCTACCAGAAGGGCCTCACATTCCTGCAATCAACCCACTACCACCGGGCTAACCGGTTTTCAGACGAAATGACCGCCCTTTTCCTGCCGGAATCCCGTCTCGCGGCATTGCTGGCGGAACTTGGGGCCTGCCGTCTGGAGTTCCGTCAGTTCGGACAGTCCTACCGGCTGCCCTCGGCCGTGCGCGAGATGACGACGGAGGACCCGGCGTACCGCAACACGCTGTGGCATAACCGGTTGTTCAACACCCGGCTTTCGGACAATGTACGCATTCTGGGCTTCAGGCCCGACTGGACGGCGGCAGCCGCGCTGCTCGCGGGGTCTGAATGACGCCGCTGCGGAAGCGTCAGAATTTGCGATAGGCCCTGTAGAGTTCGACCATCGGATGGTCGGGCGACATCTGGAACTTGATCAGCATTTCCCGGGCGATCATGTCCCGATCCTGCTGGTTGTCCGGCAATTCCATGGTCTCGGGGATCGCGACCCAGCCGTTGATGTTCCTGTCGAACACTGCAGCCTGACCGTCATCATAGCCCATATGGACGTCTTCCAGCCAATTCAGGTCGTCCCAGCCCATGAACTCGAGATAGTCTCTCAAGAACGGGGTCAGCCTGTCGTAGTCCGGCAACAGGTTGACATCGTACCGATAGCCGATGTGTTGCCCGATGATCTGCTCGCGCTCCGAATCGAGCCCGTCGCCCTTCAGGAAATGGTCGACGTCATCAATCCTGGCGCCCTTGTATCCGGATCCGGCCATCTTGCGAGCCCTTCCGTCTAGATGTGGTGATAGTCTTTGACGCCGACCGTGTATTCGGTGCCGGCAAGCGGAACCTGCGCAATCGCGGAAGCCTCCATCGTCAGCGCGGCCAGGTCTTCAGGCTCAAGGCTGTGAATGTCGGTCTTGCCGCAGGCGCGGGCCATCATCTGCGCTTCCATGGTCAGCGTGTGCAGGAAGTTGTAGACGCGCTCCGCGGCTTCGTCGGGATTGAGCCGCCTGCGCAAGTCCGGATCCTGGGTGGCGACGCCGACCGGGCAACGGCCAGTGTGACAGTGATAGCAGGCGCCGGCAGGAACTCCCATCTCCGACGGGTAGTCGGCTTCGGGAATGTCCTTGTTGCAGTTGAGCGCCATCAGTGCCGCATGGCCGACCGCGATAGCGTCCGCGCCGAGTGCGAGCGCTTTGGCCACATCGCCGCCGTTGCGAATACCGCCCGCATAGACCAGAGAAATCTCGCCCCGCTTGCCGAGGTCGTCGATTGCCCGTCGGGCCTGGCGGATTGCAGCGATGCCCGGCACGCCGGTCTCCTCGGTCGCCAGATGCGGGCCGGCACCGGTGCCGCCTTCCATTCCGTCGATGTAGATCGAGTCCGGATCGCACTTCACCGCCATGCGGACATCGTCATACACACGCGCGGCGCCGAGCTTCAGCTGGATCGGAATCTGCCAGTCGGTCGCTTCCCTGATTTCCAGAATCTTCAATGCCAGATCGTCGGGTCCCAGCCAGTCAGGATGACGGGCTGGAGAGCGCTGGTCGATACCGGCCGGCAACGACCGCATCTCGGCCACCTGATCAGTCACCTTCTGCCCCATCAGGTGGCCTCCGAGACCGACCTTGCAGCCCTGGCCAATGAAGAATTCGCATCCGTCCGCCAGCAGCAGATGATGCGGGTTGAAGCCGTAGCGCGACTGGATGCACTGGTAGAACCACTTGGACGAATAGCGCCGTTCGTCGGGGATCATGCCGCCTTCGCCGGAACAGGTGGCGGTGCCGGCCATGGTGGCGCCGCGGGCCAGCGCCGTCTTGGCCTCGAACGAGAGCGCGCCGAAGCTCATGCCGGTGATGTAGACCGGTATGTCCAGTTCCATGGGCCGCTTCACGCGCGGGCCGATCACCGTCCGGGTTTCGCACTTCTCGCGATAGCCCTCGATCACGAAGCGAGTCAGCGTTCCGGGCAGAAAGGTAAGGTCGTCCCAGTGCGGAATCTTCTTGAAGAGCGAGAAGCCGCGCATGCGGTAACGGCCCAGTTCCGATTTCACATGGATGTCGTTTATGACTTCCCGCGTGAAAATCTGGCTCCTGCCGAGGATGTATTGTTCCTCGACTTCCAGCTTGGAATGACCGGTGTCGTCCGGGTCCGGATCGTGCGGCATGTCGGTCTCTCCCTGCGGTTCGACGGCGCTTCGTGAAACAGGCCTTGCCTAGAGGACCAGCTTCTTCTCCGTCGGTTCGAGATTGTCGTAGCTCCAGAGCTGCTTGCCGGCGACGATCTTGGTGAAATGATCAACGCCTTTCCCGGGCAGCAATTCGTACATGGTCAGCTTGCGGGTCAGCCAGGCGCGATCGAGATCGGTCAGCTCCGTCGGCACTGCGTCGACGCCGAGGTCCCTGATTTCGCCGCCGACATATATGGTGCCGTCATACATGGAATCGCCGAGGCTTTTTCCGGCATTGCCGCAGACCACGATGCGCCCGCGCTGCATCATGAACCCGGAGAACGCGCCGGTATCGCCGCCGACGACGATGGTGCCGCCCTTCTGATCGATTCCGGTGCGGGAGCCGACCGAACCCTTGCACACCAGATCGCCTCCGCGCAGCGCTGCGCCGAACGTGGAGCCGGCATTCTTCTCGATCACGCATACCCCGGCCATCATGTTCTCGCCGAACGACCAGCCGACGCGGCCGGAAATCCGGACAGACGGGCCGTCGAGCAGGCCGCAGCCGAAATAGCCCAGACTGCCATCGACGATGAAGTTCATCCGGTTCAGGATGCCGACGATCAGCGAATGCTTGGCGCCCGGATTCCGGAGCATGATGCTGCCGTGACCGGAATCCATCAGATCACGGATTTTCCGGTTTATTTCCGAGGGTTCCAGATCGGCGCAGTCAATTTCGGCGCGCCGGTTGAAATCGACATCCCGCGCGAAGTGGTAGGCGAAACCGCCTTCGTTCCGAAGCGTGAACTTGGTCTTGATGTCCCGGCCGGTCAGGGGCTCGGTATGCATGCCCATCTGTGTGGACACGGAGTCGCTTACGCCTGCCATACCCGGATCTCCTCGTCATAGGGATCGGTGGTGTCAATCTCGTGCGGGATGATCGCCCTGATCGCGACTTCCTCCGAAGCCAGTGCGACCAAGTCGTCCGCCTCATAGAGGACCATCGGTTTCGCGGCCATGGTATCCTTGGCCATGCCGAGTTCGGTTCGCGTGGTGATCAGATAGGTGAACACCCCGTCGATCTCGTGGATCGACCTCTGCAGGGAGTCCTCAAGCGTCATGCCCTTCTCGAGATTGACCGCAGTGTAGACCGCCAGAAGCTCCGAATCGCAGTTGCTGACGAAGCGCTGTCCGCTACGCTCGAGCTGGCGGCGCATCAACCAGTAGTTGGTGATCTGGCCGTTGTGGACGACCGCGATGTCGTTGTACGGATAGGCCCAGTAAGGGTGAGCGGAACGAATATCGACATCCGACTCCGTCGCCATCCTCGTATGGCCGATACCGTGAGTTCCCCTGAACCCGGCCAAGCCGTACGCGCCGGAAACATCGGCCGCGTCGCCCAGATCCTTGACTAGTTCCAGGGCGCTGCCGATCGACAGGATCTCCGTACCCTCAATTTCCTCCATCTGGTCGGCAAGGTCCTTCATGTCGCCGTCAAAGGAAATCCGGTAGCGGGTCGCATATTCCGTCGGTTCGTCCGCACCGAGAACGACAACGCCGAACTCCTTCAGCAAGCCGTCGACAGCTGTCTTGCGTTCGGCAATGGCCCGGCGGATTTTGGTCCCGCGGCCCAGGTCTTCCTGCTCGGCCACCTTGAACCGCAAGATGTACTCGCTCGGTCCGGGCTCGCCGTAGACCGCGAACCCGGTGGAATCCGGGCCGCGGTGCTTCAGCGCCTGCAGCATGGCGGTCATTTCCCCGCCGATATTGCGGGCACCGTCGCGGTAGATCAGTCCTGCAATGCCGCACATAACGTGTCTCTCCCTTCGAGCGTCGTGCCTAAGGCAGGCAATTCAGGTAGGTCTCCATGTCCCACTCGGTCGTGGTGTGCAGGAAGCGCTCCCACTCGTCCCGCTTGTACTCCTCGTAAAGGCGGTACATGTCGCCGGGCATGGATGCCTGGATCACTTCGTCCTGGGCGAGCGCATCAAGCGCGGCGCCAAGCGTCATGGGCAGTTTCCTGACCTGCTTGCCGGCTTCCATGGCCTGGTAGATGTTGCGGTCTTCCGGCGGGCCGGGTTCGATGTCGTTCCTGATGCCGTCGTCGGCCGCCTTGAGGATCGCGCCGGCCATCAGATACGGGTTCACCATCGAATCCACCGACCGGTATTCGAAGCGCCCCGGTGCGGAGATGCGCAGCCCGGTCGTCCGGTTCTGGTAACCCCAGTCGGCGAAGACCGGTGCCCAGAAGCCGGTATCCCACAGGCGGCGGTAGGAATTGACGGTGGATGCGCCGATCGCCGTCAGCGCGCCCAGATGCTTGACGATGCCGCCCACCACCTGCAGTCCGACCTTGCCGGGCAGCTGCACGTCGTCGGTATCGGGCATGAAGGTGTTCTCGCCGCCCTTCAGATAGGTGAAATTGTTCTCCATGCCGGGCAGCGGATCGTTGCCGAGCGGCTTCAGTTCCTCCTCGCCGCCGCGCCACAGCGAAATGTTGTGATGGCAGCCCGAAGCCGAGACGCCCATGAACGGCTTCGTCATGAAGCAGGCGATCAGGTTGAACTCACGGGCAACCTGGGCGCAGATCTGGCGATAGGTCGTCAACCGATCGGCTGTGCGTAGCGCGTCGTCGAAGGTGAAGTTGAGCTCGAGCTGGCCGGGCGCGTCCTCGTGGTCCCCCTGGATCATGTCCAGCCCCATCGCCCGCGAATACTCGATTACTCGCATATAGACCGGACGCAGGCTCTCGAACTGGTCGATATGGTAGCAATAGGGCTTCGAGAAGCCGCCGTCCGGCTTGCCGTCCTCACCCCGCTTGAGCCACATCATCTCCGGCTCGGTGCCGTGGCGCAGGTGCAGGCCGTCGTGATCTTCCTGGAACTGCGCATGGATGCGGCGCAGATTGCCGCGGCCGTCGGAGGTCAGGAAGGCGCCGGGGCTCTCGCGCTCTTCCCGGTTGCGGAACAGGGTGCACCAGATCCGGGCGACCCGCTTGTCCCACGGCAGCTGGCAGAAAGTTTCCGGCTCAGGGATGCCGACCAACTCTTTTTCCTGCGGCCCGTAGCCCAGATATTCGCCGTGCCGGTTCAGGAACAGGTTGACGGTCGCGCCGTAGACCAGCTGGAAGCCCCGCTCGGCCACCGTTTCCCAGTGATCCGCCGGAATGCCCTTGCCACATATCCGTCCGGTGATCGACACGAACTGGAGATACAGGTACTGGATCCCCATTTCGTCGATCATCCCGCGCACCTGCTTGACCAGCTCGTCGCGGCCGTCCTGTTGTACAAAGGTTTCGATATCCATCATGTCGCCGTCCCTTCCTGGCGCACTTTTCCGAGCCTTGCCGCATCGCCCGGGCCGTTGGTGTGACCAATATGAACCATTATGCTCGCCCCGGCCGAATGGCGTTGGCTAGCATAATAGGCACTGAAGGACCATGGTGTCATTGGCAATTGCGAGTTTGACAACCGGCTCGGACCGACGCTGCCGCCGGACTGAACGATGTCCAGTTTGCACCGGTCTGTAACCAATTACAAACCAATAGTACCAATATCAACCAATGTGGGGTTTGTTGAGAAGTGCGGGATTTTCGGGAGATAGGGACCTGCAATACCAATCCCCACAAGTAGAGATCCATGCACAAAACGTGAACATAATGTTGTGTCCGACCACATTGCATGGTGCGCAGCCGGTGCTGCCGTCCTGTACCTTGTGGGTGTCTGAAGCTCACAGGGAGGACTGCATACCGACAGACATCGTGATCACAACACCGGAACCCGGGACGGATCAAACCTTGCTCTAGGCCTGCTCAACCCTCATAAACGCTCGATGATTCTCAACAGGCCCTAGCGAGACAGCGAAATTCTTGGCGAATTCGGGAGTGTGCCGTCATGGACGACGCGCGAGGACCTGCACAGGAATTCCAGCCGGTTTCCGGTCCGGGCTACGCGGAACGCGGCCGCCATGTCGGCCAGATTACGACCCAGTTGCGTGAGGCCATTCGCCGCGGATTCTACGTGGACGGAGACCAGCTGCCCGCAGAGCGCGAGCTCGCCGAACGCTTCGACACTGCGCGCAGCACCATCCGCAAGGTTCTGCTCAATCTGGAAACCGAAGGATTGATCGAACGGCGGGTCGGCAGCGGCACGTTCGTCAGATGCGACGACATGTCGACGAACGCCGTGCATGACATCGTGAGCCGCGTCAGCCCGCTGGAGCTGATCGAAGCGCGCCTGGCCGTTGAGCCGCACATGATCCGTCTCGCGGTGCTCAACGCAACAGCCAATGAAGTCAAGATGCTGGGTTCGATCCTGAACGAACTCGAACTGTGCCGGAACGACAAGGAAGCCTTTACCCGGCAAGACAGCATGTTCCACGAATGGCTGGCCAGGAGTTCCAAGAACCCCCTGTTGCTCCACCTCTACCAGCAAATCAACGAGGTTCGCGGTCATGCCCAGTGGGTTGCCATGAGGAACAAGATCCTGTCGCCCGAAGAGATTGACGAATACAACCGCCAGCATCGCGCCCTGTTCGAGGCGATCGAACGCCGCGACATGATCTCCGCGGTCAGGCACATCAACGAGCATCTGGAAAAGGCGCGCCAGGACCTGATGGGCGCTGCATCGGCATAGAAGGATTCCTGCCGGCGCGCCGGACCGGGCGTTCAGGCCCGAACCCGGGATTTCGCCGGATCGTAGAAGGGAAACGGCACCACTCTCGCCGGGATGCGTTTCTGGTGCCCGTCCAGCTTGCCGACTTCGACTGCCGTCCCTTCCGAAGATGCCGTCACGTCCATCCGGCACAGTGCGATGTTCTTGCGCAGGATCGGTGACCGCATGGCGCTGGTGATGACACCGACCTGGGCACGACCGATATGCACGCAATCACCGTGGGCTCCCGCCTCCTGTCCTTCCAGTTCCAGACCGACCAGCTTTCGCTGCGGCGAGTCCCTGCGCCGGGTCAGAGCTTCCCGCCCGACGAAGTCATCTTCCTTCGTCTTCAGGGGCACGGTGAATCCGATGCCGGCCTCGAACGGGTCGGTCTGATCGTCGAACTCGTAGTTGGCGAAAACCAGGCCGGCTTCGATCCGGACCATGTCGAGTGCCTCCAGCCCGAAGGGCGAAAGCCCTTGCGGTTCGCCGGCCGCCCATATCGCGTCCCACACGCCCGAGGCGTCGCGCGGGTGGCACCAGACCTCGAACCCAAGCTCGCCGGTGTAGCCGGTTCGGGAGACGATGATCGGAATCCCGGCGTGATCGCCGATCCGCCCGATCGCAAAGCGAAACCAGCCGAGCTCCTCAATCGATGGCTGGGCAGGCGGTGTCCACACCACCTCCCTGAGGATGTCTCGGCTCCCGGGACCCTGGACGGCCACGTTGTGCAACTGGTCTGTCGATGAGCGGACCCAGACATTGAGCCCGAGCTTCACCGCCTGTTCGCGCATCCACTCGCCGCCATAGTCGCAGCCGCCGATCCAGCGGAAATTGTCGTTGCCCAACCGGAAGGCAGTGCCGTCATCGATCATGCCGCCAGTCTCGTAGCACATCGCGGAATAGACCACCTGTCCGATGGCCAGCCGGCGCATGTTCCGGGTGAGCACCCATTGCATCAGGCACTCGGCGTCCGGCCCCAGGACCTCGAATTTGCGCAATGCCGACAGGTCCATGATGACTGCGCGCTCGCGACACGCCCAGTATTCGTCCAGCGCACCCCGGTTGGTGAAACTGTTGGCCAGCCAGTAGCCGTTGTATTCAGTGAAGTTCCGCGTGTGCTCGGCAAACCGTGTGTGGAAACCGGTTTCCCTGGTCAGCTTGGGATCGGCGTCGGGAGTCATGCGATAAGCCACCGCTTTGGAAAACACGTTCCCGCGCGGGTAGACCCGCACATGGATGTCGGTCGGGTTCCAGCCATTGGCTGCGTCGATATCGTCCGGGCAGGCGGACGAGACGCAGACCATGTCGGTCAAGGCCTGCAACAGCACGTAGTCACCCGGACGTGACCAGGGATCATCGTGAAACGCCTGATTGGCGCCGTCGAACCCGGTGTTGAAGAAGAAGTTGAGCGCCATCCAGCCGCGGCGTGGCGCGATCTCGAATGGCGCCAGCGCCCGGTTGAAGTTGTCCGTGCAGTTGACGTGGCCGGGATAGCCGACGTCGTCATAGTACTTCGCCGTGCAGGCGTAGAGGAAACTGTCGTGCCGGCCGCACGTGTCGCGGATCACTTCGACCATCGGTTGCAGGTCCTGGTCGAAGCACTTCGACAGCAGGCCCGGCGTCGGATAGGCGCTGCCCATCAGCGTGCGGGTGCCCGTTGCGTCCAGGCAGACTTCGCGGCCCCGTTCGAGGCCGGCGACGGTGAACGCCTGGAAGTCCGAACATTGCCGGCCCTGCACGTCGATGATCTGGATAAACTCGCCGGCCTTGACCTCGTAGACCTCGGCAGTGCTGGCAGCGATACGCTGGTCGATCCTCGGATCGGCCAGGGGCTCCGGCACCGGGTGCTCATCGGGCGCGACCGGGTTGGCGCGGGCGACGAAGATCTCGATCCGGGTCGGCGGGTCCTGCCGGTCGACGCGCATCGCAGCCCCCGGGGCCGCCACGAAGCACACCAGCGACCGCTCGGCGGTGAAGGTTGCCTCATCGCCCGCGCGTGAATCCCCGCCAAGGACGTCGATTGACCGCGCCGCCGCAATATCGAGGCCGCGCCGCTGCAGGCTTCCCGCCAGCGAGCGGGAGTGTTCGTCGTCCGTTCCCAGGATCGCCTTGAGGCCTTCGGCCGTTCCGTTCGTCGCGGTGCCCAGTGCTTCCGTATCCGGTGAGCCGGTCGGGGCAAACGCCGACACCTCGGCGGTCTGCCTTCCTTCCCGGTCGCGAACCGTGACAGCGTCGCCCGGTTCCAACGAAAAGACGATTGACGCGCCACCCTCGGCGACATAGCGCTCGACCCCGAATCCCAGGGTCGGGACACCGGGAAGCAGTACGGCGCCGGAGGTGGAGGGTCGTTGCACGAACGGTACTTTGCCTGTCCTGTCCGTCATTCCAGCCCCAACAGCTTCCTGCATTTCCGGGCCCAGGCGTTGATCAGTCGGTCGGCAATCAGGCCCATGCAGGCGATGCACACAACCCGACGACCAGAGACCGATCGGCATTGTTGTCGGCCTTGGACCGGAATATCTCCTGACCGAGGCCATTCACGAGCAGTATAGTCGCTCGCGCAAGCGGTATGAAAGTGATGTCACGGATGAAGAGTGAGAAGTGATCATACCGCTTCTCCCCAAGCCATCGCGGAAGGAACGACCGCGCACGACGGACTTGCGGGAGGTGTTCGACGCGATCCAGTACATGCTGGCGTCGGGGTGTCTGTGGCAGGCACTTCCCAAGTGGTTTCCATCGTTTACGACAATTCGGAACGACGTATGCAACTGGCGCGCCAGCGCCGTGTTCGACCGCATGCTGAATGCGTTGCACCAGCGGGAGCGGGACCTGCCGGACCGTTCCGCGGAACCGACGGCTGCCGTGATCGACAGTCAGTTCGTGAAGACGGCGGAGAGCGGGGCCCCGCCGGCTATGACGTCGGGAAGAAAATCAAGGGGCGCAAGCGTCACATTGTGCGTTTCCCGTCGAAGGGATCCCGCCCACCATCCCCGGAAATCCAACGACCGTTCAATCTGCGAAAAACCCCTGGACTCCTATCCAGCGAAACAGGAAGACAACAAGTAAGGTCAGCATCATCGGGATCGATCTGGCGAAGTACAGTTTCCAGATGCACGGGGCGGTGGCTGACGGATCGGTCGCTTTCCGCCGGAAGGTGCACCGCGACGGGGCCATTGATCAGCGTGCAGCGTCGCTGCGGTGTATTGTGGCGACGGACCCCTGCACGAGTGGCCATGGTCGGGGGCGATAGATCGAGAAGCTGGGCCATGAGGTCAGGCCTGTTCCTCCGATCCACGTGAAGCCGTTCGTCAAGCGAGTCCGGCGATGCTAACCTCCTCGTCGCCTTCGGCAAGATAATTGAGCGAGCATCGGCGTCACGCGGGAGAACTGCACCTGGTCGCTGGGGACCACGCCGACCGCATTGCCGCCAGCCTCCAGCATGGCGAAACCCGCCTCGGTCGCCAGATAGTGGCCCGCGACGCACATGTGGCGGCGCGCCGTGACCAAGGGCTGTTGCGGCAGGTCCGCCATCGTCGACACCCTTCGCCGGCTATTCGGCCGTCTCGAGCCTGTCCTGGGTGCGGAACTCGAAATCGGAGGCGTCATGGCGCTCGTGGAGCTGGTCCTCAAGCGGTCCCCTGATCCGGTTGACCTTCCGTCCCCGGATCACGGCGCCCCGGGCTGCGATCTCGTCATGCCAGCGGACGACATCCGCATAGTTCTTCGCGGCCAGGAACTCGGCGGCGCCGTAGAGCGCATCCGTCGTCAGCACGCCGTACCAGGGCCAGATCGCCATGTCGGCGATGGTGTAGTCGTCGCCCGCCACGAAACGCGTCTCGGCCAGCTGCCTGTCGAGGACGTCGAGCTGGCGCTTCACTTCCATCGTGTAGCGGTTGATCGGATATTGCAGCTTGCTGGGCGCATAGGCATAGAAATGCCCGAAGCCACCGCCGAGATAAGGCGCGGAGCCCATCTGCCAGAACAGCCAGGAGAGGCACTCCGCGCGCTCGGAGGGGTCTTCCGGGATGAAGGCACCGAACTTCTCCGCCAGGTAGAGCAGGATCGCGCCGGACTCGAACACGCGCGTCGGCCTGGGAAGCGAATAGTCCACCAGTGCCGGAATTTTCGAGTTCGGGTTGATGGCGACGAAGCCCGAGCCGAACTGGTCGCCGTCGCCGATCCTGGTCACATAGGCGTCGTATTCCGCGCCGCTGTGCCCCGCCGCCAGCAGCTCCTCCAGCATCACCGTGACCTTCACGCCGTTGGGCGTGGCCAGCGAGTAGAGCTGGAGCGGGTGTTTGCCGCGCGGCAGCTCCTGCTCATGCGTGGCACCGGCGACAGGGCGGTTGATCGAGGCGAAGCGGCCGCCACTCTCACGCTCCCAGGTCCAGACTTTCGGCGGTTCGTAAGCAGAGGCATCGGTCATGTCGTCGTCCTTCACGGGCATCGGGCATGCAGGGAGTACGAAGACCGACCGTTCAGGACTCTCGCCAAAATAGACTGTTCGTTATGTTCGTGGTGCCAGGCTGTAGTTCCACTCGCCGTGGAAGGTGTTCCTTCGGATGGCAATCTCTTGCATTTGATCGTCGGTGACCTTGACCCCGAGCGGACAGGAGTTGTCATCGAGGTCTGAGTGCATGATGAGGCCGGCGCCTGTCGTGGTGGCAGCGATCAGCTTGACGATCACCTGGTAGCTGACGAGGGGCCTGCCGCGCCAGTTCCGGGAGATGTGGCAGAACATGTGGTGTTCGATCTTGTTCCACTTGCTGGTTCCGGGCGGGAAGTGGGCGACCGAGACGGTCAGTCCGAGTTCATCGGCGAGCTTCTGGAGTTCGAGTTTCCACAATCGGTTGCGGCTGCTGTTGGAGCCGCCGCCGTCGGCGGTGATGAGCAGGCGCCTGGCATCGGGGTAGAGCGGGCGTCCCGTGTGCTGCCACCAGCGGCGCAGGGTCTCGACGGCGAATGTCGCCGTGTCGTGGTCGATGCCGACGCTGACCCAGCCGGCGTTGGCGGTGAGGTCGGACACCCGGTAGGGAATGGCCTTGCCCAGGTCTGGATCGGGGAAGTCATGCACCTTCACGGCCTCGGGCTTGCCCCTGGGGCGCCATTCACGGCCGCCATTGCGGTACTGGCCAACGATTTCCTTCTTCCTGGTCTCAACCGACACCACGGGCTGGCCCATCCTCCGGAAGGCGCGCACCCGGCGGTCGATGCGGCGAAACTGCGCATCCCGGTCCGGATGCTGGCGTCCTTCCAGTGTCTTGGCGTTGGCTTGAAGGCTGTATCCCAGATCATGCAGCAGCCGGTTCACCGTGCGCTCGCTGACCGGGTGGCCCTCACCCGTCAGCCGGTCCGCCAGATGCGCGGCGCTGTTGCATGTCCAGCGCAATGGGCTCTGCGGATCACCGCGCGCTACCGGCTCAAGCTGACGCTCCAGCGCCACCACAAGCTCCGGGTCCAGCTCCGTCACACGTTTGCGCCCGCCGCCCGGTCGACGCACACGCCCCGATGGCGCCTCGCCAGAAGCCTCGGCACCCACGCCGGACTCCCGGGGCTTGATTGAACGCCTTCCCGGATGACCAATGTTCCGACCGCGAAGCATATGCTCCCGCTCGCCTTGAAGGTGGCCACGACCTCGCAACCATCGTGCCGCCCGCATCCGCCGCTGTCTTGCAGGTGTTAACCGCCGAGATAGGCACGGCGAACGTGCGCGTTCTCGCGCAGGTCGGTTGCCGGGCCTTCCAGCGCCACGGTCCCGGTTTCCAGCACATAGGCATATCGCGCCAGCCGCAATGCCATTTCCGCGTTCTGCTCGACCAGCACGACCGGGATGCCGCGCCCCGAGATGTCGGTGACAATCCGCGCGATTTCCTGGACCATCACCGGTGACAGGCCCATCGACGGCTCGTCCAGCAACAGCACCCGGGGGGCGCTCATTAGCGCCCGGCCGATCGCCAACATCTGCTGTTCTCCGCCGGACATGGACCGCGCCGATTGCCGACGCCGCTCGGCGAGGCGCGGAAAGTGGTCGAAGACCCCGGCCAGCGACACCCGAACGGCGGCTTTGTCCGTGCGCAGGAAGGCGCCCGTGTGCAGGTTTTCCTCGACTGTCAGATCCGGAAATACCCGCCGGCCCTCCGGCACGTGCGCGATGCCCCGGCGCACGATCTCCTCGGGCGCCAGTCCGTCAATCCGTGCATCGTCAAAGCGGATTTCACCCCGGGTCAGCGGTTCCAGTCCGGAAATGGCGCGCAGGGTAGTCGTCTTGCCGGCACCGTTAGCGCCAATGATGGTCACGATACCGCCTGCAGGTACCATCATTGATACGCCCTTGAGCGCCGCGGTCTTCTGATAGAGTACCTCGACATCCCGGATTTCAAGAAGCATGGTCGGCGCCGTCGATCGAACCGAGATACGCTTCGATCACCGCCGGATCGTTGCGCACCGTTTCCGGCGCACCCTCGACCAGCAAGGCGCCGAAATTCATTACCGTGATGATGTCGCAGAGATTCATCACTGCCTGCATGTCGTGCTCGACCAGCATGATGGTAACACCGCGGTCGCGGATGCGCCGGACCAGCGCCATCATGCGCCGGGTCTCCTCGGGATTCATCCCGGTGAAAGGCTCGTCGAGCAGCAGTACCCTCGGTTCAGCCGCGAGCGCGACCGCCATGCCGAGCATTCGCTGGTGGCCGTGCGGCAGGTTAGATACCGGCTCACCGGCCAGTTCCTGTAGTCCGAAAAAGGCCAGCGTTTCCAGAGCCTTTGCATCTGCTTCCCGCTCGGACAACCGGTCCGTGCCGATCAGGCGGCTGACGAAACCGGCCCGGGCACCGAGATGGCGCCCGACCCGGACATTGTCGAGGACCGAAAATTCCTGAAACAGGGTCGAGCCCTGGAACGTGCGTACCAGCCCCATCGCGGCGAGTGCGCTGGTCTTGCGGCCCGAGATGTCGAGGCCGCGAAAGAGCACCTGCCCGGCGGTTGGTGCGTAGAAACCGCTGATCACGTTGAATGTCGTCGTCTTTCCCGCGCCGTTCGGCCCGATCAGGCCGTGGATTGCGCCCTCGTGGACCGAAAAACTGAAATCGTTGACGGCCAACAGGCCTCCGAACCGGCGAGTAAGCCCGCGGGCTTCCAGAATCGGCCGTTCTCCGGACGGATTCATGCCGGCTCTCTCCCGCCTGCAACCGGTCCGCTGCGCCAACGCTGCCATCGGGCCCGCAGCCGGGGTCCGAGGCTTTCGAGCCCGTTCGGAAGGTAGAGGACGGAAAGGATCAGGATGGCGCCGTAGATCAGGGGACGCGCGGTATCCAGGCCCAGAGCACGCAGGATGATCTCGTTGATGACCGTGAGCACGACAACGCCGAGAATCGGGCCGTGCAAGGTGGTGGTACCGCCGACAACTGCCCAGACCAGGACATAGACCATCTGATCGACGCTGAAACGGGTTGGATTCACCGCGCCAACATAATGAGCGTACAGCCCGCCGGCGATCCCGGCGAAAAAGGAGGCGATGACGAAGGCGAGGGTGCGGTAGCGGAACGTGTCCACGCCCACTGACTCGGCAAGCCGGTCCTGCCAATGGATCGCGTGGAAGGTCAGCCCGATGCGCGACCGTTCGACGCGGTAGAGGACAAACAGCGAGGCGGAGACGATCACCAACGACAGGAAGTAGTAGTTGACCGGTTCGTAGAAATCGATCGAAAGAAATCCGGTTTCGATGTTGGGAAAGGGATCGATGCGCTTCAGACCCTTGGGACCACCGAAAGGATCGGTGAAGCGTTTCCAGATCAGCCGGATGATCTCGCCGGCTGCGAACGAGCCAATCAGGAAATAGAAGCCCTTCATCCGGAACAACGGGAAGCTCAGAAGCGCCGCGATGGCCGCCGCCATGCAGCCCCCAAGGAGCATGGAGAGCGGTACCGGAACGCCGAACTGCTTAGCCAGCAGCGCACTGGCATAGGCTCCGACTCCCATGATGACAACGTGGCCGAGCGACCATTCGCCGGTCAGCGTCAACAACCGGTAGCTGCAAACCAGGAGGACGTTGATGACGAGGAGGACCGCGATTTCCTGCTGCGAGTAGCTCAGCAGGTACGGCAGGGCCGCCAGTATCGCGAACAGAAAGACCAGCCGCAGTCGCCACACCGCCCGCCGGATCGAACCGGCGGGGCCCACAGTCGGCATGGTGTTCGTCGGTTCAGGCACGTTCCCTCGCCCCGAACAGACCGGTCGGCCGGGTCACAAGCACGGCGAGCATGAGGGCCAGCCCGACGATGTTGGCGATCACCCCGTCAAAGAACGTGGTTACGAAGGTGTGGACGAAGGCATAGATAACCGCCGCGATGACCGCGCCTTCAAGACTGCCCACACCGCCGACGATGATGATGATGAATGCCGTGACGATGATTGAGTGGCCGATATAGGGTGTCGGGCTGACCAGAGGCGCCGTCAGGGCGCCGGCCACGCCCGCCAGCGCGGCGCCGATGAACATGGCGACGCGCGCCGTCTGGTTCATCGAGATGCCCTGGAGGGAGGCAGCTTCGGCGTCCTGGGCGCAGGCACGCAAGGCCCAGCCGAATTTCGAGCGCTTGAGGAAGGCCCAAAGAGCGGCGAGCAACAGGATGGCGGCGACGATCACAAACAGCCGCTGATATGTCAGGACGGCGCCGAGAATCTCGACCTTGCCCTGGGTCGAAGGCGGCACATGGCCCATGCGCCGGCCGAAGCCGAACACAGCCAGAGTTTGCAGGATCAGAAGGAACCCGATGGAGGCAATGAGGCCTCCCAACGGATTGTCGCGCAGCGGGCGGAACATCGTTCGTTCCATGATGATGCCGACAAAGCCAACAAAGACAAGGCCGGCAGCGACCGCGAGCAGGAACGGGAAGGTCTCCTGAGCGTACAGGAATACCACGCAATAGGCGCCCAGCATGTACAGTTCGCCGTGGGCGAAGTTGATGACGCCCATGACGCCGAAGATCATCACCAGCCCGACCGCGATCAGCGCCATGTAACTGGCGGCATAGGTCGCGTTGACGGCGGTCTGCCACAGCAGGTCCATCAGATCAGCGTGCCTCGACGGCTGGGCGCACAAACGCTGCCGGGACCGGGCAGTGCCCGGTCCCGGCAGCCTCTAGTAGCACTGCAGGCCATGCGGCACGCGGAGCCTCAGCCGCGTTGGTTCCACATCTGGTCCAGGGCCGTCATGTGCTTGATCATCAGGTCCTTGTGCTTGTCCCACCAGGCGGGAATGGACCTGAAATCCTTGATCGTGGCCTTGCCGCCTTCGATGGCCACGACCGGCCAGTCGCCGACCAGGGCGTTGTCGATGCCGAACAGTTCCGTGCCCCACCAGTCCGCCGTTCCGAAAGCATGCTTGCCCGTGCCGCCAGCCTTCATCGCCTCCAGGACGGCCGCCGGTTCGGCGCTGCCCGCCCGACTCGCGGCGTCCGCCCACAAGTCCATGATCGAGGCGTATTCCCAGGACACGGCGCCCCATTGCGAGGCACCGTAACGCTTGGCGTATTCGGTGTAGAACTCGTTCGGATTGACGAAGTTCACTCCCTCGCTGTTCAGTGCCGGGTCGTCGAAGTCCGGGAACTGGAAGATGAAGCCCTCCATGAACTCTGCCGACGTCTTCTCGATGATGTTCTGGTAGAAGTCGGCGGTACAGGAAATGATCTGCCCCTTGTAACCCTGCTGGAACGCCTGTTCGCACAACGGGTGGACATAGTCGGCGTAGCAGGTATCCAGACAGAGGATGTCCGGGTTCCCGGCCAGCAGCTTGGTCATGACCGGCGCGAAATCGGTTGTCGTCGGGTCGAAGAACAGGGGATCGTCGATCATCTCAATCCCTGCCGCCTCGAACGCTGCCAGGTAGGTCGCCACCGACGGCTTGCCCAGGGAGTCGTCCTGTGCGCACATGACGGCGGTCTTCAGGTCAGGTTTGTTCTCCGCCAGCCACTCGACGCCGGTCACGTTGTAGATGGGATGCACCTCGCAAGGCGCCACAAGGGTGGTGCTGTCAGGCGACAGGTCGCTTGGCAGCAGCGTCGAGAACAGCATACCCTCGCGTTCGGCGATTTTCTCCACACCGGGCCAGGTGTCGCCGCCCAGCATCATGATGAACTTGACGCCGTCCTCCTTAATGAGCTTGGTGGCGCCGGCTTTTGCCTTGGCGGCGTCGTACTCGTTGTCGTAGCCGACGAATTCGATGTTGTACGACTTTCCGCCGACATTGACGCCGCCCTTGGCGTTGACCCAATCCGCCCAGATCAGGCAGCCGTCCAGACCAGGCTTGCCCCAGGCCGACACCGGGCCAGTGAGCGGGGCCAGGAATCCGATCTTGATGGTGTCGCTGTCGGCGAAGGCAACACGCGACAGGCCGCCGCCCATCGCCGCCAGCGCCGTCCCCGACGCCGCGGTGGTTCCCAGAAACTTTCGCCTGCTGATTTTCTTGTCGAGTGACTTGCGCAACATGCGTTCCTCCCTGATTTGATACGCCTGCGCCTGCGCCTGTTGCCCGGCGGCGTCGTCAAGGGGCTGAACGGCAACCCGAAAACACGCCGCCAAGTCTGCGCAATCGACCGTAACCGGGTGCCAATCCGCCGGCGCCATGACCAATTTCGACCATTTCGCACGGCAGATCAACCGAGTTTGCACGATTGCGGTCAATCCCGTACAGTATGGCCAATTGGGGGCTGGATGCAAGCGGGATATGCGGTAATGTTGCTATTGTGCTTGATGCCACCCGATCCCGGCAAGCCGAGTCACTGCCAGGAATCGAAGCCATATAGACATAGGGCGGCGCATAGTGGTTTTGATTGGTATGAATTGGTTATGGCTGCCGAGGCGAAGTTTTGAAACCGCGCGGGCGATTCCGATCAGACCGGATCGCCGGCCAGGACAGTGAGTAAAGTCATGGGCAAACGGGTTGGTGTGATCGGTGCGGGGCCGTCCGGTCTCGCCCAGTTGAGGGCGTTCCAGTCGGCGAAGACCGGCGGCGCGGACGTTCCGGAAATTGTCTGCTTCGAGAAACAGGCGGACTGGGGTGGTTTGTGGAATTACACATGGCGCACCGGGCTGGATGAATGCGGCGAACCGGTCCATTGCTCGATGTACCGGTATTTGTGGTCGAATGGCCCCAAGGAAGGGCTGGAGTTCGCGGACTACACCTTCGAGGAGCATTTCGGGAAGCAGATCGCCTCCTATCCGCCGCGCGAAGTGCTGTTCGATTACATCGAGGGCCGGGTTAAAAGGGCGGGCGTGCGCGATGCGATCCGCTTCCGGACGATTGTCCGGCGGGTCGACTATGACGACGCAACGGGCCTGTTCACCGTCGCTGCTCACAATCTCGTGACCGACGAGGAGACAATCGAGAGCTTCGACCATGTCGTCGTCGCGACTGGTCATTTCTCGACCCCGAACGTGCCGCATTTCGACGGCCTGGACCGGTTCAACGGCCGCGTGCTGCACGCCCACGATTTCCGAGACGCCGTTGAGTTCAAGGACAGGGACATCCTGATCATCGGCACCAGCTATTCGGCCGAGGACATCGGCTCCCAGTGCTGGAAGTATGGCTGCAGGTCCGTCACGGTCAGCCACCGCACTGCGGCCATGGGCTATGACTGGCCGGACAACTGGAAAGAGGTGCCGCTCTTGCAGAAGGTCGAGGGCAACACCTGCACCTTCAAGGACGGCTCAACGGCCGATGTCGATGCCATCATCCTGTGCACGGGCTATCTGCACCACTTCCCGTTCATGGCACCGGAACTCCGCCTTCAGTCCGCCAACCGGCTTGCGACGGCCGACCTCTACAAGGGCGTCGTGTGGGTGGACAATCCGAAGCTGTTCTATCTCGGCATGCAGGACCAGTGGTACACCTTCAACATGTTCGACGCTCAGGCTTGGTATGTGCGGGACATCATCATGGGGCGCATCGAGGTGCCGGTCCGGGACGACCGGGCTGCCGACGTCGCGGACCGGGAGTCCAGGGAAGACGCCCTCGAAGACGACTACGCCGCGATCCGCTATCAGGGTGACTACGTCAGGGAGCTGATCGCCGAGACCGACTATCCGAGCTTCGATGTGGACGGCGCGAACGACGCCTTCTTCCAGTGGAAGAAGCACAAGAAGCAGAACATCATGACATTCCGGGACAACGCGTACAGGTCGGTGATGACCGGTACGATGGCTCCGACCCATCATACTGCCTGGGTCGATGCCATGGACGATTCGATGGAGAGCTATCTCCGGAACGATTGACGCTGTCCGAACGTCCGAACATGGCCGACGTGGCGACGGAGTGGGAGTGGGATGCCCTCTCGATGGCGGCGCTCGGCGCTTACCGTGCGGCGCGGAGCGAGGAGGCGGTCCACCTGTGGTGGCGGGCGGGTACTTTGGCGCAGGGCTTTCCGCACGGGGATCCGCGCCGGGCCGCCAGCGAAAACAACAGCGCGCTCGCTCTCCTGATCGATCAGGATCACGACGCCGCGGTCCCCGCCCTGACGTTCGCGCTTGCCTCGTGGGAGGCCGCGCTGAGGTGGACGCAAGGCATGGCGGTCAGCGCCATGCCCCGCAGTTCGCTTTTTCACCAGCGTATGGAACAGCGCCATGTCGCGGCCTATGGCGATATCCGGCGTGCCAGGCACCGCGAATTCCTGAGCGGTGCGGCGGCGCTGACCCGCTTCAACCTCGCGATTTCCCGGCTTTTCCTGGACGACGACGAAAATGCCGATGTCCTGCTCACGGCCGCGCTCGCCGAACGGGAGCAGGCGTTCGGGCCGAACAACACGGAAGTCATTGAAATCGCGCGGGTGCTGTCTGGCCGGGCCGATGCCGCCGGGGACGATGCCCGGATGGCCCTGTACGACGCCAGGATCCAGGCCGCTGCCGGGAATCGCGCGCGCGACGTGCTCGACATCTGGCGCCAGGAACAGCCCGTGGAAATGACCGACACCCGCCGGCTCTTGTCCGCAGGCTATCTCACGACAATTGTCCACGAACGGGATTTCTTGTAGCGGAGCCCAGCCGATTCTAGCGACCTCAACGACTGTCGCGGCCAGAGTGCGCGCCCCGTCCGCGTCACGACGGAAAAACGGTGCGACGCGAGGTCTCGGCAATCGATGCCACGACGCGGCCTGACGCCTGTTTCGACCGCCAGCCAACCCGAAGATCATGAGGCGCGTGGCCTCGGCTCTCTCGTCCGCAACCCGGCCGGGCGGTCTCGCGCGGGCCCGGAAGACCGGTCCGCCGCGCCCGTGCAGGGCGATCCTCCAGGTGAGAAACCTCGGAAGCCGGGCCGGCCGAGAGTCCCCGACTCCGGGCTTGCGCCACTGCCGCGGTTCCGGTCTGCCTCGCGTGCCGTTCGAACTCTCCAACCGGTCATGCAGGCCATCAGGCGTCGCGGAACCAGAGCATTCCTGCAAGTCGTGGGTGCCTGGCCGCATCGCTCACCTGTCTGCGCCCTGCGGCGGCAGGTGCCCGTGCGCAACACAGCGTTGTTCAGTGCCCGGTTGCCTGCGTTCCGCATGGACGAAGACGTCCGGAGCCTGCAGACGCCGCAATGGACTTCGCGGACAGTGTAGCGCTACCATGGTTTCCAGTACGCACAGGGTAATGAGGGCGAAACCGTACATCGGGAGGGCAGGACGATGACATGGCACATGCGAGCGGCGGCGATAGGTATCGTTTCGGCCCTGACGGTCTCATCTGCCAGCTGGGCGGCCGATCCCGATTCCTGCAAGTCTGTCCGGTTTTCGGACGTCGGATGGACTGACATCACGTCCACCACCGCAGCCACCTCGGTGGTGTTGACGGGCCTCGGTTACGAACCGAGCGCGAACGTGTTCTCGGTGCCGGTGACCTACCAGGGACTCAAGAACGGCGACATCGATGTGTTCCTCGGCAACTGGATGCCGACGATGGAGGCGGATATCGCGCCCTATCGCGAGGAAGGCTCGGTCGAGACCGTGGGCATGAACCTGACCGGTGCCAAGTACACGCTTGCCGTCAACAAGGCAGCGGCGGACGGCGGTATCGCGAACTTCGGCGACATCGCCGGGCACCGCGACAAGCTGGACGGCAAGATCTACGGCATCGAACCCGGAAATGACGGCAACCGGCTGATCCAGAGCATGATCGACGAGGATGCCTTCGGGCTGAAGGGCTTCGAGGTGGTCGAGTCCAGCGAGCAGGGCATGCTGGCCCAGGTCGTCCGGGCAAACCGTCGGGATGAATGGATCGTGTTCCTGGGCTGGGAACCGCACCCGATGAACTCCAACTTCGAGCTGACCTATCTCGATGGCGGCGATGACTGGTTCGGGCCGAATTTCGGCGGTGCCGAGGTGTTTACCAATGTCCGGCGCGGCTACACCGGGGAATGTCCCAATGTCGGCAGGTTGCTGGCCAATCTCGAATTCACGCTGGCGATGGAAAACGAGATCATGACCGCGATCCTCGATGAGAAGGAGGAGCCGGACAAGGCAGCGACCGCATGGCTCAAGGCCAATCCGAAGATCCTGACCGGCTGGCTCGACGGTGTTACCACCATGGACGGCGGTGACGGCCTGGCCGCTGTTCGGGCGCATCTGGGGCTCTAGTCGTACTCCGGTCCCGGCGGTCCGGATTGCCCGGGGACGGTCTTGGACTGGCTGACGGATCACAAGATCCCGCTGGGCAAGTGGATCGAGTCCTTTGTCAACCTGCTGCTGGACCATGTCGCCTGGTTCTTTGACTTTCTCTCCGAGCTCCTTGCATTCCCGATAGAGGGACTGACCGCGCTGGCGCTCGCCGTCCCGCCGCTGCTGCTGGTGGCGACCGTCGCCGCGTTCGCCTTCTGGCTTCACCGGTCCTGGAAGCTGGCCGTCGCGGTCCTGCTCACCTTGCTGCTGGTCATCAACCTTGGCTACTGGCAGACCACGGTCCAGACGCTGGTGCTGATTCTCTTTTCCACCGCGGTCTGCATCGTCGTGGGTGTCCCTGTCGGCATTGCGGCGGCGCACCGGCCGTGGCTGTACAATGCCATCCGGCCGATACTGGACCTCATGCAGACCATTCCGACCTTCGTCTATCTGATCCCGACCATGATCATGTTCGGGCTGGGTGTGGTGCCGGGGCTCATCTCGACGGTGGTGTTCGCCATCCCGGCCCCGATCCGGCTCACCCATCTCGGCATTTCCAGCGTGCCGCAGCCGCTGCTCGAGGCCGGGGAGGCCTTCGGGGCAACGCGCCGCCAACTGCTGTGGAAGGTGGAGCTGCCCCATGCCATGCCGACCATCATGGCGGGTGTGACCCAGTGCATCATGTTGAGCCTCTCCATGGTGGTCATTGCCGCGATGGTCGGTGCCCCGGGACTCGGCGTGCCGGTACTGCGCGCGCTCAACACGGTCAACATCGCCAAGGGCTTCGAGGCCGGGCTTGCCATTGTGATCGTCGCCATCCTGCTGGACCGGATATGCAAGCAGCCCGGCGGGGGCCGGGACAGGGGCTGAACCATTCACGCCATCGAGCTCAGGGACGTGGACATCCTGTTCGGCGGCGACACCCGAGCCGCGCTGGACCTGCTTGACCGGGGCGCGGACCGGCAGGAAATCCACGACGCCACGGGCGTGGTCGTGGGCGTGGCCGGTGCGTCGCTTGCCGTGCGGCGCGGCGAGGTCTGCGTGTTGATGGGCCTTTCGGGTTCGGGCAAGTCGACGCTGCTCCGCGCCGTCAACGGGCTCTGTCCGGTGACGCGCGGCCAGGTGCTCGTGCAGGATGACGGGTCCACGCTCGATATCGCCGGCTGCGATGCCGCGATGCTCCGGCACATGCGCATGGAGCGCATCGCCATGGTATTCCAGCAGTTCGCGCTGCTGCCATGGCGCACGGTCCAGGAGAACGTGAGCTTCGGCCTTGAACTGCGGGGAATGAACCGCGCCGAACGCGATGCAGTGGTGGAAGAAAAGCTGAAGCTGGTCGGTCTCGACCGCTGGCGGGAACGCTTCGTCCATGAGCTTTCCGGCGGCATGCAACAGCGCGTTGGCCTCGCCCGTGCGCTTGCGACCGACTCCGATATCCTGCTCATGGACGAGCCGTTCTCCGCCCTTGATCCCCTGATCCGTGAACACTTGCAGGACGAACTGCTCGGCCTCCAGCGCCGTCTTGGCAAGACGATCCTGTTCGTCAGCCACGACCTCAACGAGGCGCTCAAGCTCGGCCAGCACATCGCCATCATGGAGGCCGGCCGGATCGTGCAGTTCGGTGAGCCGGAGGAAATCCTGCTGAACCCGGCGAACGCCTACGTCTCCGAGTTCATTGCGCACATGGACGCGCTCAACGTGCTGCGATGCCGCTCGCTGATGACCCCCGTGGAAGATATCCGGCGCGAGGGAGATGCCCTGCTGCTCGATGTGTCCGGGCGGAACCGCATCGCGCTCGGAGCGGATGGCGCGCCTGTGGAGGCGACGGTCGAGCCCGGTCCGGCCAGGATCTGGCACTACAATCCGGAGATGGACCTCGCCGCGCTTGGCACCGGTGATATCTGCGCCGCGCCTGCCAGTCTGGGAATGCGCGTGGCCATCGAGATCCGGCACCGTACCGGCCGGCCGGTGCTGATGGTCGATCAGGGTCGCGTCATCGGCGTCATCAGTGACGAGGAAATCTACCGGGGCCTCCTGAGCCAGGGGAGCCATACCCGGTCCGTGACCTGACGCTGAAGACGTCCGCAAGGCGCTGCCCGGGCAGGACACGATCGTGCAGGTAAGGCTCGACGCCTGCCGCCTGGTTCTCCATGTTCACCGTGTACACCCCGGACCCGCTTCTGCCATCCGGTATGCTCCCCGGGGTCTTGTCTGGATGGATGGAGCCGCCCGTCACGCCGGCCTTTGCTCTCCGGCCGTCCAGCCCTTGCTATGGCCGCGCTGCGACGCCGTTCTTCGGGCCTTTTTGATGTCATCCTCCACCCGGCGGAAATCAGGCTCCAGCTTCTTCTTCAATTGTTCCGTCAGACCGCTGAGGCCGTACTGGTTTGTCAGCCTGCCGCCGTCCTGGGGCACGTCGCTCGACCCGTTCGACAAGTCCGGCTGTCTCGGGATCGGCGATATGACGCAGGACCTGTCGACCACCGAGGCCCAACCGATCCGCCAGCACCCTTTTTTCGGGGAAAGGGTTTGCGCTCGCAATCCCATCAGAAAGCAGCGAGTTGAGCTTCAGTACCGTGAGTCGCGTCGGATTGCGGCCGGCTGGTTATGCGCCCGCCTGCGGCCTCGAAGGAGACCCGGGCTGCCGGACTTCTTGTCTTGCGCGCGCAACGACTTTCCGGCATGGGCAGGATGTGCCTGTCGTTCACATCCGAAATGGAGTCAACACATCATGAAGCTCTACCAGTCGATCGGCCCGAACCCGCACGTTGTGCGCATGTTCATGGCCGAAAAGAACATGGACATCCCGATGGAGACCGTTGACCTGATGGGCGGCGAGAACCGGCGTGAGGAGTACCTGGCGATCAATCCGCGCGGTCAGAGTCCTGCCCTGGTGACCGACAGTGGCCTGGTCGTTACGGAGATTACCGCCATCTGCGAGTATCTTGAGGATGTTCAGCCGGCCCCGGCCCTGATCGGCAGCACGCCGGACGAACGCGGCGAGACCCGGATGTGGACCAGGCGTATCGACCTCTCGTTCTGCGAGCCGGCGGCGAACGGCTTTCGGTTTTCCGACGGGCTCAAGATGTTCGAATCCCGAATCCGGTGCCTGCCCGAAGCGGCCGAAGGACTGAAGGCCGTGGCGCAGGACGGTCTGGCCTGGCTCGACGGAGAAATGCAGGGCAAGACCTGGGTGTGTGGCGACAGGTTCACCCTCGCCGACATCATGCTCTATTGTTTCCTGCACTTTGGCGCCCGGGTCGGTCAGTCGATCAATGAGGCGCACACCAACATCGCCGCCTTCTACGCACGCGCCGGTGACCGGCCGAGTGCCGGCGCCTGAGTATCGAGCCAGGCGGCGATCGCTTCGGCGATCTCGTCAGGTGAGTCCTCCTGGACGAAGTGACTGCCCGCGACAGTCACTTCGGTCTGGTTCGGCCAGTTCCGGCAGAATTCCCGCTGGGCACCGACCAGGATCGCGCCCGGCTCGGCGTTGATGAACAGCTTGGGCAGTGGTGAAGTCGAGAGCCAGTCCGCGTAGTCGCGCACGATTGCGGTCACATCTCCCGGCGTGCCGTCGATCGGGATCTGCCGCGGCCAGGTCAGCGTCGGCCTGCGACCCTCACCTGGCTCGGCGAAGGGCCGGCGGTACTCGTCCATCTCCTCGCCGGTCAGCTGGCGCATGATCGAGCCCGGCAGCACCCGTTCGACGAACAGGTTCTTCTCCAGGATCATTGCTTCACCGGCTGGCGACCGGAACCCCTCGAACACCCGTCGCGCCTGCGGATTCCACTCGGCCCAGGTGAGAGGACGCACGATCGCCTCCATGTAGACGATGCCCCGCATCCGGTCCGGATGCCGCCGGGCCCAGTCGAAGCCCAGTGCCGACCCCCAGTCGTGCACCACGAAGGTGACATCGCCGCTCACCTCCAGGGCATCGAGCAGACCATCGAGATAGTGGCGGTGCTCGACGAACCGGTAGCTGTCCGGACCCGGGTTCGCGAGCTTGGCGGAATCACCCATGCCGATCAGGTCAGGTGCCAGGCACCGGCCGTGTCCGGTGAGCGCCGGCATTATGTTCCGCCACAACCATGAAGAGGTCGGGTTGCCGTGCAGGAAAACGATCGGAGCTCCGGCTCCGGCCTCGACCCAGGTCATGCCGTACCCGTCGATCTCGGTGCGCTGCTTCCGGGGCCGTTCCATGCCGTCATTCTCCCCGGAAGATCGGTCGTCGCTTGGCAAGGAAGGCATCAAGCCCCTCGCGACCATCCGCGGTGGCGGCCATTGCACCGATATGGCGCGATTCCTCCTCGAGCTGGACCTCGAGCGACTGCTCGAAACTGCGGCCGAGCAGGCGCTTCACCGCACCATAGGCGCGGGTCGGGCCGGCGGCGATGCCGTGCGCCAGTGCCTCGGCCTCGTCGGTGAGAGCGTCGTCATCGACCACCCGGGTGACCAATCCCCAGTCGAGCGCCTCCCCTGCGTCGAGAACCCGGTTGGTCAGGATCAGTTCCTGGGCCCTCCTGAGTCCGACCAGGCGGGGCAGGAAGTACGAGGAACTGGCATCCGGCGACAGGCCGGCACGGGTATAGGCCATGGTAAACCGGGCCGACCGGGCGGCCAGCACGATGTCTCCGAACAGCGTCATGCTGAAGCCGCCGCCGGCAGCCATGCCATTGACCGCGATGATCAGAGGCGCATCCATGTGCCGAAGCCGCTGGATACCCTGGTGGACCAGGGCGGTGAGCTCGATCAGCCGGTACTCGATCTGCTCGGTCTGACCCGAGAAGTACTTGAGGTCACCGCCAAACCCGAACATGTCGCCGGTGGCGCTGAGCAGGCAGCATCGCACCTTGGGATCGGTGCTTGTTCTCAGTGCGGCTTCCATGAACTCGAGCGCAAAGGTCCGGTTGATTGCATGACCGGTCTCGGGGCGATCGAGCACGATGCGGGCGATGCCGTCGGCGCGGTCGAACTTGATGGTCTCGAACTCCATGGATCAGGTCACTCCGTGTTGCTGCTGGGATGAACCGTCAGTCGAGGGGTCGGGTGGCCGTATCGAGCCAGCGGCGTACCTCGGGCTCGAGATCCGGCGAGAGGGTGTCACGGACCCAGGCGTGGTACAGGTTGATCCAGTCGATCTCGTGCGCGGCCAGAAGGCCGGTCGTGATCATCGAGCGATCGAACGGGGCAAGGGTGATGGTCTCGAAGCCCAGCATGTTTCGCTCACCGCCATCCGGCTGCTCCTTGCGGACCACCAGCAGGTTTTCCAGGCGGATACCGTACTCGCCCTCGCGGTAGTACCCCGGTTCGTTGGACACGATCATGCCCGGCTCGAGTGCGACCGTGCCGGAGCGCCCGGAAATCGACTGCGGGCCCTCGTGGACACCGAGATAGGATCCGACCCCGTGACCGGTGCCGTGATCGAAGTCGATGCCCGCCTGCCACAGTGGTGCCCTTGCCACTGCGTCGAGCCGGTCCCCGGTTGTCCCCTCGGGGAACCGCATGGTGGCGAGCGCGATGTGCGCCTTCAGGACCCGGGTGAACCGGTCGCGGGCCTGTGCCCCGGGATCGCCGACGGCGATGGTGCGGGTGATGTCGGTGGTGCCGTCCCGGTACTGTGCGCCGGAATCCACCAGGTAGAGGTCACCCGGGCGAATGGTCCGGTTGGTCTGTGGCGTGACCCGGTAGTGGACGATGGCACCGTTCGGCCCACTCGCCGATATCGTGTCGAAACTGAGGCCGGCGAACAGTTCCTGCTCGGCGCGGAACGTGCGCAGCCGGTCCGCCGCTCCCTGCTCATCGAGCCGGCCCGAGGGAGCCTCGCTCGCAAACCAGCACAGGAACCGCACGAAGGCCGTTCCGTCACGCCGGTGCGCTGCCCGCGCTCCCTCGAGTTCCGTCGTGTTCTTGCGCGCGCGTGGCAGCACCACCGGGTCGGGGCCGGTCACCACCGTACCGCCCGACGCAGTGACATGGTTCGCGATCCAGACCGGACTCGAGGCCGGGTCGAGCCGCAGCCGTGCGCCACGGGAGGCGCGGTGCGCGAGTGCGGCGGCAAGGCCAGACGGCGGATGGATCGACACGGCGTTACCCAGATGGGCCCGGGTCGCGTCAGTGATCTTGCGACGGTCGACGAACAGCTCGACGGTACCGGTCCGGTCGAGGATCGCGAACGACAGGCAGAGCGGAGTGCTCGGGACGTCATGCCCCCGGATGTTGAGCAGCCACGCGATGGACTCGGGCGAGGTCAGTACCGTCGCGTCGTGACCCTCGGCAGCGAGGATGTCGGCGATGGCTTCGCGCTTGCCGGCGGATGACTGCCCGGCATGCTGTTCCGGATGCGGAACCGCCGGCGAGAGCGGGGCGGCCGGCCGGTGCTCCCACAGCCGGTCGATCGGGTTGGCCTCGAGGGCAACGGGAGTGCCGCCGGCCCGTTCCACCGCCGCTTCCAGGGTGCGGGCAGACTTGATGCTGTGCAGCCACGGGTCGTACCCGATCCGCTGACCCTGCTGCACATGCTCGCCGATCCAGTCCGCAAGGGGCTCACGGATGACGTGCCGCACCTCCCACACCGAAGTATCGACCTGTTGGGCGACCTGGATCGTGTAGCGTCCGTCAGTGAGAATCGCGGCGCGGTCCTGCAGCACTGCCACCACCGCCGCGGACCCGGTGAATCCGCTCAGCCATGCCACGCGTTCGGACCGGTGGGGCAGGAACTCGCCCTGATGCTCGTCGGCCCGCGGCAAGACGAGACCGTCGAGCCCCTGGGTGCGCAGTGCGTGACGCAGCCGGGAAAGCCGTTCGGTCTGCGCGAGAGACGACGTCAGCGTGCGCGAAGACCGGTGGGCACGCAACGCGAGCAGTCCCTGTCTCAACCCGGCGTCGGCCGGAGAGCCCAGCATTTCGAGCCAGCTTTCGTCGTCATTCTCGAGCGGCGCGGCATTCACACCGTCGAGGATTTCCAGCAGCCCGTCAGGGGAGATCTCATGGCCATGCCTGCCGAGCTCGCGGGCGAGATCGGCAACGGATCCGAAGCTGCCGTCGTCGAGGGAGCCGCTCATGGTGGTTGCGTGTTCCGGCCAGATCAAGTGTTCCCGGACGATAGTGCCACGACGGAAAGCGGGCAAGTCGGTCCGGAACGGCACGGCACTCATGCGTCTGGTGCAACCCCGTCCCGCGTCCGGGACAGGAGAGGAGGTGCCGGGCGGGCGCGTACGGCGGCGGAGCCGCAAGAAGCACCGGGCCGCCATGTCCGCCATGCAGTGCAGCAGTGCAGTTTCTCGTCTGGTATCGGAGCAGGGTGCTCGCCACATTGAGGTTGTTCACACGAACAGCACGGCTCGTCGGGAACCTGCCCGCCGGATACTGGAGGCCAGAAATGAAAATGATCGATGCCACTGCCGCCCTGCGAGCTTCGGGCCACCCGGCAAATACGCTGATCGCACGGTTTCCGTTTCCTGATCACACGCAGGTCGAGCGCCTGCTCGCCGCAGGCCGCGCCGCCCGCAGCGCCTACATGGTCACGCTGGTCGAAAGGGCCTTGCGGGCAGTCGGACACGGTATCGTCGCTGCCCTGCTGATGGTTCGACGCTGGCAGGTTGCGATGAAGACCCGCGCGGCACTCGATCGACTGAGCGATCATCAGCTCCGCGACATCGGCCTGACACGTCATGATGTCGACGTGCTTGTCGGTCATGTCCTGGCAGGCCGGACCATCGAGGCCGGGTCTCCCTCGGCCGATGGTTCTGCCCTGTCGCTTCCGGTCAACCACAACCTCTCTTCGGGGCAGATGCGCCGGGCTGCGTGAGTACTCCTCCCCCTTGGCAGCCTGGCACATGACGGCCGGCGGTTCCGACCCCGCCGGCCGTCCAGCCCGAGCGCGGCCGCCTGTTGCGTGTCCGCTTCAGCACCAGCGTGCACCAGTCACCGATCAGTATCTGTCGGACCTGTCTGAAACCGTGGCGATGGTATGCCGCGCGCACTCTGCGTGCCTGGCTTGCAAGCACGCCCGACAGCACGATGTGTCCGGCACCGCGTATCCGGCGCGCCGCATCCGGAGCCAGTGCGACCAGGGGTTCTGCAAGTATGTTCGCCGTCACGAGGCTTGCAGAGGTCCTCACACCGGAAAATCCTGTCGTGCGCCGCACGACGGTCCTGGAGGCGGTCCGGTTGATTGCCGCGTTGCTGCGGGCGGTCTCGACCGCGGCAGGATCGCAGTCAATCGCCAGCACGCGCGCGCGCGGCCACAGTCTCACGGCCGCGATTGCGAGAATGCCTGACCCGCAACCGACATCAATGATCCTGCGTGGCCGCACCGATCTTGCAAGCCGGTCAAGTGCGCGCAGGCAGCCCTCGGTACTGGCGTGGGTGCCGGAGCCGAAGGCGCGTCCCGCCTCGATCTCGATCGCGAACTGACCGAAGCGGTCAATGGGCCGGTGGTGGGCACCGTGGACCAGGAACCGGCCATACCTCAGCTTCGGAAAGTGACTTCGGTTGCGCCCGAGCCAGTCGATACCGTCGAGCCGCTCGTGAACGATCCGGGGGACCGGAATGGCGCGGTGGTGCGCCGTGGTCTCGATGGCGCGGACCAGCACCGGCCAGTCCACCAGGCCGGAGACGATTGCCATGACGGTACGGTCCTCGTCCTCGGCAAAGACCGAGACACTGTCAACATGCCGCTCGAGGGCGTCGGCAAATGCCTGCGCCGCCGTGCCGGGTACATCGACGGTGATGCTCCAGATCGCGGCAGGAGCGCCGGTCACGGCCGCGAAATGTAGTGCGCGACCACCATCTTTCGGCCGGCCTTGTCAAACGCGACCTCGACCTTCTCGCCGTCGACGCTCTCGACGGTGCCCATACCGAACTTCAGATGGAACACCCGGTCGCCGGCAGTCCAGGCCTCGCTGCTCGACCCGTCGATCGTAGCGCCCCCCGCGGACTGTCTGCGCATGTCGTTCAGGCGGATCGGGTCAACGGGTGCGGGACGCCGCTGGTAGCCCGGACCACGCCTGTGACTGGGTTCCACCACGCCGGAACCAGGCCACGGCGTGTGCCGGTTCCTGCCGCGTCGGGCAACGTGGCCAGTCGGCAGTTCGTCCAGGAACCGCGACGGATGGCTGGGGCGCCAGCTCCCCTGGGCAAAACGCGCCGCCGCGTGGCTGATCTCGACCGCCTTGCGTGCCCGGGTCAGCGCCACGTAGGCGAGGCGGCGTTCCTCTTCCAGGCCTCGCGCGGTTCCGACGGAGCGGGGATGCGGGAACAGGGTGCCCTCCCAGCCCGGCAGGAAGACTGCGTCGAATTCGAGGCCCTTGGCAGCGTGGATCGTCATCAGGCTGATCCGGTCCTGGGTCTCGTCGTGGGCTGCGTCCATGACCAGGCCGATGTGCTCGAGAAAGGCGTCGAGAGACTCGAACTCGTTAAGTGCATCGACCAGTTCCTTGAGATTTTCGAGCCTGCCCATCGCTTCGGGCGACTTGTCGGCCATCCACATTCCGGTGTAGCCCGATTCGTCGAGAACCATTGCCGCCAGCGCTGCCGGAGAGACGGTTGATTCGAGCGACTGCCATCGCTCGAAGTCCTCGAGCAGCGACCGCAGTGCCCTGGTTGTCTGTGGACGCAAGGTTCCGCGCTCCACCAAAATGCGAATCGCTGCCCAGACCGAGTATCCGTCCTCGCGCGCCTGGGCATGCAGCGCCTGGAGCGAGGCGGGTCCGAGCCCGCGCTTGGGCCGGTTCAGAATCCGCTCGAGCGCCAGATCGTCATGCGGGTGACGGATCACGCGCAGATAGGCAATTGCGTCACGGATCTCGAGGCGCTCGTAGAACCGCGCGCCGCCGATAATCCGGTAGGGAAGTCCGGTCCGCAGGAACCATTCCTCGAAGGCGCGGGTCTGGAATCCGGCCCTGACCAGGATCGCCATCTGCGCAAGCGGGGTCCCGTCGCCATGCCGCATGGTGATACGCTCGGCCAGGGTCCGTGCCTCGGCATCGCTGTCGGAGACGCTGTGCACGATGAGCTTCTCGCCCTTGGCCCCGTCGGTCCACAGTGTCTTGCCCAGACGCTCGCGGTTGTTGGAGATGAGCGAAGAGGCAGCTGCCAGCACGTGCGACGTCGATCGGTAGTTCTGTTCGAGCCGGATGACCGTCGCACCGGGAAAGTCGCTTTCGAAGCGAAGAATGTTCCCGATCTCTGCGCCGCGCCAGTTGTAGATCGACTGATCCTCGTCACCGACGCAGCACAGGTTGTTCCGCTTCTGGGCCAGGAGACGCAGCCACAGGTACTGGGCAACGTTCGTGTCCTGGTACTCATCGACCAGGATGTGGCTGAAACGGTCCTGATAGTAGCCGAGCACGTCGGGGTTGGCCTTGAATATCTCGAGGCAGTGCAGCAACAAGTCCCCGAAGTCCACGGCATTGAGCGCCTCCAGGCGCTGCTGGTACTGCGCGTAGATCTCCGGCAGCCGCCCTCCCGCCAAACCCTCCGTGCCCTCGTTCGTCACCGCCCCCGGGGTCAGGCCCCGGTCCTTCCAGCGCTGGATGGCATGGATCAGGGCTCGGGCCGGCCAGCGCTTCTCGTCGATCTCCTCCGCTGCGAGGATCTGCTTCAGCAGTCTGATCTGGTCGTCTGTGTCGAGGATAATGTAGTTGGGCTGCAGACCGGCGAGCTCGGCGTGTCGGCGCAGGATACGCGAACCGAGGGCATGGAAGGTGCCGAGCCACGTTCCGGACGATTCGTCGCCAAGCAGCCGGGTGACCCGACCATTCATTTCGCGGGCCGCCCGGTTCGTGAAGGTGACCGCGAGGATCGACCACGGCCGGGCAGTCCCGGTAGCGAGCAGGTGGGCAAGCCGGGTGGTGAGAACCCTGGTCTTGCCGGTCCCCGCACCTGCCAGGACCAGCAGTGGTCCGTCCAGCGTTTCGACGGCCTCGCGCTGTGCGGGATTGAGCCCGTCAAGGTAGCGCCCCTCAGGCGCGTCGGCGTCCGGGAAGCGTGGGTGGTCGACCATTTGTGTCCTGTCCTCTTTACCCACCGGGAGCCGCGGCTGTCGTTTCCCGCCGGCCATCGACGGTGTGTTGCCCGCACGACACAAATGCGACGTTATTGTCACGCTGCACGGTGCTGCGGAACGCTTCGGCTTTGGCAGCTTTCATCCTGCCAGACTCCGGATGTAGTGGTCCACAGCGTCATGACTACACGAAATGTGACCCGGCACCGCATGGCATGTGATCCGTCCGCGGGCCGGCGGTGTCGGGTTGGACGATGGACAGGCCGGCCGGTCGGACCTACTGCTTGCTGTAGGGCGCAACTGCTGTTAGTGCACCGGCTCCGACGTACGGTCAGGGGGAGTATGATGTGCGGAGTCTGCGTGACGGCGATCGACCGGATCTCCGGCCGTTCCGGTCCGACCGACGGGTTCTGGACTGCGGTCAGCGGATGGATGCGCACGGCGCGTCGCCTGGTCCTGGTTCTGGTGCTGCTGCTCCCCGCCTGTACGACGATTCCATCGGATTCGGCCCTCGACGATCGCGATCCGCTGGAGGGGTTGAACCGGTCGGTGTTCGCCTTCAACGACGCTGTCGACCAGGTGGTGGTGCGGCCGGTGACCTGGGTGTACCGGACCGTCCTGCCGCAACCGGTTCGCGCCGGTGTCAGGAATTTCCTGACCTGGCTCAGGAGCCCACTCCTGTTGGCAAACAATCTGCTGCAGGGCGATGTCGAGCAGGCGGGTGTCACGGTATCGAGGTTCTTCATCAACGGGCTGACCGCCGGCATTGGCGATCCGGCAACCGCGTTCGGACTGATGCATCGCGATGAGGACTTCGGACAGACGCTGGCTGTCCACGGAGTCGGCGACGGTCCCTACCTGGTTCTGCCCCTGTTCGGTCTGTCGAACGGGCGTGATGCAGTCGGCCGTGTCGTTGAGACCCTGGTCGACCCGATCGGTCTGCTGGGTCACAGTGAGGTCCGTTACCGGGTCCGGTTGGGCCGAACCGCAATGACGACCATTGACTTCCGCGACGAGAACTTCGAGAGCATCGACGATCTGCGGGAAAATTCGATCGACTTCTATGCGGCTACCCGGTCCATATATCGTCAGCACCGGGCTGCTGTGATCAGCAATGGCAAGATGTCGGACTCGCCCCTGTTTGACCTGGAACCTGCTGACAGGAACATGCGGTCAAAGCCCAAGGCATCCGAGTAGTCTTTGGAAACACCGGTTTGGTTGCGACTGAGACGGAGAAGGCGATGAGGGTGCGGGGAATCCTGCTTGTCGTTGTGGTGGTGGTGATGGCGCCCTGGGTATGGCGCAGTGACGTCTCCGCGGCGGAAACCGGCCAGGCGGCGGAGCAGTTCGTGATCGAACTGTCCAACCTGGCCTTGTCCATCGCCGGCGATGCGAGCATGTCGAGGGATATGCGCCACGAACGCTACGGCCAGATCCTCGATCGTGACTTCGACCTGAAGTGGATATCGCGGTTCGTGCTTGGTCGGTACTGGCGGCGCCTGTCGGAGGCTGACCGGAAGCACTACCAGGCCCTGTTCCGCGACCTCGTGATCCACACCTATGCCCAGCGGTTCACGTCCCACAGTCATTACGCGGTCGAGGTCATTGGCCACGGGTTCAGCAAACAGGGTCATATCATGGTCGAGACCCGGGCGTCTGACGGAAGCATGGCGCCGATTTCGCTGGACTGGCGGCTCATGAACAACGGGGATGGCTTCAAGGTGATCGACCTTGTGATCGCCGGCATCAGTCTCGGGATTACCCAGCGCAACGAGTATGCCTCGGTGATCCGGTCCAATGGTGGACGGGTCGAAGTGCTGCTTACCGAAATGCAGCGCCAGATCGAGGGACTCGACATCTCCCAGGTCAGCAAGTCATAGCGCGCCCAGGGACCTGAACTGGAGCGTCCGGCCGGGACCCCGACGTCATGTCCGTTCGCGGCAATACCTCAAAGGCTCCCGGCCCCATCTGCTTTCACGAACTGGCTGTTGGTCTTGGCTGCCGTCGGGTTCGCACAGCGCCCTGCCGGGTCCCGCGTCTGCTCGTGTTGCACACGGGACGTGCGACCAACGACGTGGCGTGCCGCGCGACAAACAAGATGAGGCACCGGCGACAATCAGGGTGAGACGGGGCTCTCACAGCACCCTGCGCCGGTGATCGGCTGTGGGCCGCCGACATCCGGGCCTGCGACTGGCGAACGGACAGTTTGTGTTTCGGCCCGGTCGTGATCGTACGCCCGCATTGGTGCTCGGGCGCGTCCACCCGAGTCTGATCCGGGACAGGCGGATGCTGCGAGCTCCGTTCGTGCCGCCTGCTCTGCTGGCGGGTGATCACTGCCTGCGCAAGGGTCCGGGCTTGTAGATGAGGCGCTCGCCGCCCGCAACCCGGACCAGTTGACGGGCGGTGATACCAGGAGACGTGCAACTGAATGAAAGCCCGCACGACGGGATGCCAACCCACGGCATGGACTGCGGGGAGCCGCGGCCGCGGAACTCACGGTGGAACCTGGCGGTCCGTTGGTTTCGCCGACGGCTTTCGGGTCGTCTGCCCCCTTCATCCGCTCCCGGCTGTTTCCGGAAGGACCTGTGCACGTCAGGCGCGGATCACCGGCTTGTAGCGGATCCGGTGGGGCTGGTCGGCCCCGGTGCCCAGCCGGCGCCGACGATCGGCTTCGTAGGACTCATAGTTGCCCTCGAACCACTCGACGTGGCTGTCGTTCTCGAAGGCGAGAATGTGGGTCGCGATTCGATCGAGGAACCAGCGGTCATGGCTGACCACCATTGCGCAGCCGGCAAACTCGAGCAACGCGTCTTCGAGCGCGCGCAGAGTGTCGACATCGAGATCGTTGGTGGGCTCGTCGAGCAGGATCAGATTGGCGCCGGACTTCAGCATGCGGGCGAGGTGGACCCGGTTGCGTTCGCCTCCCGACAGCTGGCCGACCTTCTTCTGCTGGTCGGGTCCGCGGAAGTTGAAGAGGCCGCAATAGGCCCGGCTCTGCATGCTCCGCTTGCCCAGAGCGACTTCGTCAAGCCCATCGGAGATCACCTCCCAGACCGTGCGATCGGACGGAAGCTGGTCGCGGGACTGGTCGACATAGCCGAGCTTGACCGTCTCGCCAATCCTGATCGAGCCGCTGTCCGGAGCCTCCTCGCCGGTGATCATGCGAAACAGCGTCGACTTGCCGGCGCCGTTGGGGCCGATAATACCGATGATGCCGCCAGGCGGCAGCCTGAACGAGAGATCGTCGATCAGCAGGCGGTCGCCGAACCCCTTGGCGAGGTGGCCAGTCTCGACCACGAGGTCGCCGAGGCGCGGGCCCGGCGGAATGGTGATGCTGGCCGATCCCAGGGTCTCGGACCGGGTCTCTCCCAGCAGCTGCTCGTAGGCGGTCAGCCGTGCCCGGCTCTTGGCCTGGCGGGCCCGCGGCGATGACCGGACCCACTCGAGTTCCCGTGCCAGGGTGCGGGCGCGCGAGACTTCCTGCCGGCCCTCCTGCTCGAGGCGCCGCTGCTTCTGTTCCAGCCAGCCCGAGTAGTTGCCCTGGTACGGAATGCCGCGGCCCCGGTCGAGCTCCAGAATCCACCCTGCCACCTCGTCGAGGAAGTAGCGGTCATGGGTGACGGTCACCACGGTTCCCGGAAAGTCGTGCAGGAACCGCTGCAACCACGCGACCGACTCGGCATCGAGATGGTTGGTGGGCTCGTCGAGCAGCAGCATGTCGGGTGCTGACAGCAGCAGCCGGCACAGCGCGACCCGACGGCGTTCGCCACCGGACAGCGGTCCGACGTCGGCATCTCCCGGCGGGAGGCGCAGCGCATCCATGGCAATGTCGACCCGGCGGTCGAGATCCCAGGCGTCGGCCGCGTCGATTCGCTCCTGCAACTCGGCCTGTTCGGTCAGCAGCTCGTTCATCGCATCGTCGTCGAGCGGCTCGGCAAACCGGGCGCTGATCTCATTGAAACGTTCGAGGAGGCCGCTGATGTCCGCGAGGCCCTCCATGACGGTTTCCTGCACGGTTCGGCCGGATTCGAGCCGTGGTTCCTGCGGCAGGTAGCCGACCTTGATGCCTTCGGCGGGCCACGCCTCTCCGGAGAAGTCGGTTTCAAGCCCCGCCATGATCCGCAACAGGGTCGACTTGCCGGCGCCGTTGATCCCGAGAACGCCGATCTTCGCGCCGGGCAGGAAGGAAAGGTGGATGTTCTTCAGGATTTCGCGGCCACCCGGGAAGGTCTTCGACAAACCCTTCATCACGTAGATGTACTGGGGAGTGGCCATGGGCGGTGTCCGGGGTGGCTGACAGGTTCAGGGCTCCGGTTTCTACCGGTCATTCGGGTGCTGCGCAATCGCCCTGGAACGGCCCCGTCGGTGCGGCTCGACCAGGCAGGGCCCAGCCGGCATCGGGCCCGGCAAGCTGCTCGGTGCCGAAACTCTCCTGCGGAATCATCTCTCCGGCCGGCCACAGCTCCGCGAGACCGGTGGCAAGGTTGCCGGGCAGCCAGTCCGACGGGTCGACCGTGGAGCGGTGTTTCGCGCCGGCATCGCTGCGGCGCCGGTAGCCGTGGCGCAACAGCCAGCGACAGAGCCCGCAGTGCGGCTCCAGTGGCACGAGACCCCGGGCCTGCCGCTCGCGGTTGACCCCGGTCAGGATCTCGAGAACCGGTGGATCCAGATCACCGAGGGAGAGCAGTCCGGATGCGCCGATCAGCTCCGTGATCTGTTCCAGCTTCCTGTGGGTCTTGCGCACTGCGTTGCCGTACCCGCACATAGCTGGCGTGCGGCGCGTTCCACAGCCGGAAACTCTCCCACGAATGCAGGTTCTCCGGCACCAGGACTGGTATCCCGGGCGCCGGCCGGTCCGGAATCTCGAACGCGAGTGGTGGCGTAACCGGGCGGCAGCCGATCAGCCCGAGGGGGACGCGGCCGCCGAACAGGGTGGACCCGTCGGGGTCCAGATAGGTCTCAAGTCGCTTCTCGGTGCCGAAGATCTGCAGCGACCGTGCGTTGCAAGTGCCCGGTCTATCGTCGGGCCCGCGCCGCGATGCGGTCGCGGATGTCGAGCACGCGCTGTGCCCGTGCGACAACCGGAACATCGATCATCTTGCCCTCGAAGGCGACGGCACCGTCGCCCGCCGCCATCGCCGCGTCGTAGGCCGCGACCATCGCTTCCGCCCGGTTGACCTCGGCCTCGCCCGGGGTGAACACTTCGTTCAGGACCGGGACCTGTGCGGGGTGAATGCAGGCGCCGCCGTCGAACCCGAGCCGGCGCGCCACCTCCACGTTGGAGCGGAACAGCGCGAGGTCGGTGAACTCCGCGATCGAGCCCGGATAGCCGATCGGTATGACCCCGGCTTCGCGCGCCGCGACCTGCACCCCCTGGTAGAACGACAGCAGCTGCAGCCCGTCCGGCTCGGCCATGCCCATTTCCGCCGAGAAGTCCTCCTGACCGAGGGCGAGGGCCGCGAGCCGCGGGGTCGACTGCGCGATGGAGCGCACATTGGCATATCCGCGCGGGGTCTCGATCAGGATCATGAGCCTGGTATGGCCGTGTTCCATGCCGCGTTCGCGCTCGAGTTCGCCGATCATCTCGCACAGGGTCTCGACGTAGTGTGCGGTGTCCACCTTCGGCAGGACGAGGCCGTCGACCTCGGGCCAGACCGAAGCCTCGATATCGGGCACCGCGAGATGCAGTGGCCGGTTGATCCGCACCAGGACATCGGCGCCGCCGCGCGAGACCGCGCGGGCGGCATCACGGACCAGGCCGCGGGCGCGCGGCTTCTCGGTCGGAGCGACCGCATCCTCGAGGTCGATCTTGATGGCATCGGCCCCGCGCTCGTGTGCGCGGGCCACGAAGCGTTCGCTGGTGGCCGGCACGTACAGCATCGATCGCCACAACGGCTGGGTGAGCGTGCTCATCAGATGATCCCCTCGTTGGTCAGTTCGGCGCGCTCCGCGGCCCCGATGCCGATCTCGCCCAGGATCCGCTCGTTGTGTTCGCCGAGTTCCGGGGCCGGGTGCCGGAGGACCGCCGGGGTACCGGACAGTTTCGGGACCGGCGCGTGCATGGGCAGGGTTCCGGTCTGCTCGTCGGGCAGGCGGGCGAGCGAGCCCCGTTCCACCACATAGTCGTGGTCGACGAGCTGCCCGATATCGGCAACGGCCCCGACCGTCACAGCGGCGGCCTCGAAAATCTCGAGGCACTCCTCCTGGGTGCGGGCGGCCATGAATTCGGCGACAATCGGGTCGAGCAGGTGGTTGTTGCGCAACCGGTCGGTATTGGTCCGGAATCGTGGATCATCGATCAGATCCTTCCGTCCGATGGTCCGCATCAGCCTCTCGTGCATCGCCTGCATGGACGCCGACAGGGCCACGTACTTGCCGTCGCGGCAGGTGTAGACATTGCGCGGTGCGGTGGTGGTCGACAGGCTGCCTGTGCGCGGCGGGACCTGGCCCGAGAGCGCGTAGTTGGCCGCCATCGGTCCGAGGACCGACAGGATCGGCTCGAACAGGGACAGGTCGATCACCTGGCCGCGACCGCCCTTCATCTCGATCTCGCGGGTCGCGACCATGGTGGCAAAGGCGCCATACAACCCGGCGATCATGTCGGCGAGCGCCAGCGGCGGCAGCACCGGCGGACGGTCCGCAAATCCGTTCATGGCGGCAAAGCCGGACATGGCCTCGACCAGGCTGCCGAACCCGGGCCGGTGACTCCACCGGCCGGTCTGGCCCCAGCCCGACACCCTGACAATGACCAGCGATGGGTTGACGGCGTGAAGATCGTCGGGACCCAGTCCCCAGCGTTCCAGGGTCCCCGGCCGGAAATTCTCCACCAGAACCCGGGCATCTGCCGCGAGGGCGAGCAGGATCTCGCGTCCGCGCGGCCGGCGCAGGTCGAGAGTGACACTCAGCTTGTTGCGGCAGTAGACCTTCCAGAAGGTGCTGACGCCATCGACCAGCCAGTTGCGCAGGTCATCGCCGACACCCGGCCGCTCGATCTTCACCACCTCGGCCCCGTGGTCGGCCAGCACGTGGGTGATGACGTTGCCGGAGACCAGTCGCGACAGGTCGAGCACCCGCACGCCGTCCAGCGCGCCTGTGCTGTCCGGGTCCCAGGACGCTCGGGGCAGCCGGTCGGTCACGGGAGCACTCCCGGGCAGGCTTGACGTCGATCGCACCTGCTTCGCACACTGCCGGCTGGGTTCCACGATCCGGCAGGAGGGCGACAATGTCCGAACTGGTAGAGCATACCTTCAACGTCCACGATGATTCCCTGGCGATGCTTGACGATGCGATGCAGAAGCACGGTCTCGAGGACCGGAGCAAGGCCCTGCGCTGCCTGCTCGACTTCTGCGCCGAAGACGGGGACTGGGAGGAGATCTTCGAGGTGATTCGCTGCCGCAGGTGCTGACCGGAGCCGCGCACCGGTGGCTTCAGCTTGCCCGGGCAGTGTCGGTGACATGCGCCACGTCCTCCCGTGTCGTCTCGAAGCTGGTCACGAGCCGGGCCGAGATCCGGCCGTCGCGTTCGCCCCAGCTGTAGAACAGGCACCCGGCCCGGGCAAGGGCGCCGCTGGTCGCGACCGGAAGGTCGAGAAAGATCATGTTGGTCTCGACCGGAAACTGCAGCGTGATGCCGGGGATGCCGGCCAGTCCGTCAGCGAGTTCCGCCGCCATCCGGTTCGCGTGTTCGGCAAGCCGGATCCAGAGCCCGTCCTCGAGCCACGGCACCATCTGTGCCGAGGCAAACCGCATCTTGGAGAAGAGGTGTCCGCCGCGCTTGCGCCTGAACTCGAACTCATCACACAGCGCAGTATCGAAAAACACCACGGTTTCGGCACACAGCGCGCCGTTCTTGGTGGCGCCGAGCGAAAGGACATCGACGCCGCTGCGCCACGTGATGTCGGCCGGTGAACACCCGAGCGCGGCGACGGCATTGGCGAGCCTCGCGCCGTCCATGTGCAGCGCGAGGCCATGCTGCCTGCAGACCGCGGAGATGTCGCGAACCTCGTCCAGGCCGTAGAGCGTCCCGGACTCGGTGGACTGGGTGATGCTGATGGCGGCCGGCTGGGCGCGGTGCACCCGCGGCGCCGGCGAGGCGGCATCGAGCCGGGCCGCGAGGCAGTCGGCGGAGATCTTGCCGTTCTCTCCGTCCATCAACGCCAGTTTCGCACCGCCGGAGTAGAATTCCGGCGCCGCGCACTCGTCCTCCTGGACATGGGCCGCATGATGGCACAGGACCACCCCCCAGGACGGGACCAGGGTCGCAAGCGCCAGGGCGTTGGCTGCCGTCCCGGTACCGACCGGGTAGATCGCGAGCGGGTGCTCGAACGCGGCGGCGGCACGTTCCTGGAGCCGCGCGGTCCAGGCATCGTCTCCGTAGGGCATCTCCGGTGTCGTGGCAGCATCCGCCAGCGCCCGCATCACCTCCGGATGCGCGCCTGCGGTGTTGTCACTGGCGAGATTGACGGGTCGGTGTGCCACCTTGATCTCCTGTCAGGGGTGCGGTTCGAGCGCGATGCGGCCCCGCTGCCTGCCGGTCCGCCCGTCGACTACCAGCACGGAGGCCGAGCCGTCCGGCGCCCGCAGGTGAATGTAGAGACTGTCGCCAGACGCCGTGATCCCGTGGATCGCGTGCCCCGCCGGAAGCCGGGCTGTAACGGTACCGAAGTGATCGCCAGCGGACTGACTGGCGCCGGAAGTCAACCGGTTGTATACTGTGATTCCGATCGTGATCACGCCGGCCACGATCAGCACACCCATTATGATTACCAGGAGTTTCAGCGCGTGCAGGCCTGGCGGGACCGGATCGGTTCTGACAGTCTGCTGTGGTTTGGCCGACATGAGCTCTCGACAGGACAGTCTTCTGCAGTTTCGCGCCGGTGAACCGACGTCTCCGGACGCCGGCGTGGCCCGGCTTGACCGCTGGCTTGCAGATCGCGTCGCAGAGCTTGGCAGCGTGCCGGGCCTCTCGCGCAGTCGAGTGAAGACCCTGATTCTGAACGGACTCGTCTCGGCGGACGGCGCGACGATAGCCGACCCCTCGGCACCGGTCAAACCCGGATGCGGATATGTCCTGACCCTTCCGGCGCCACGACCGATCGAGACCGAGGCCCAGGATATCGCGATCGATATCCTGCACGAGGATGCGTCGCTGATCGTTGTCGACAAGCCGGCCGGTCTCGCCGTTCACCCTGCGCCGGGATCTCCGGATCGTACACTCGTCAATGCCCTGCTGGCGCACTGCGGCGACTCGCTCTCGGGCATTGGCGGTGCATTGCGGCCGGGCATCGTCCATCGGCTCGACAAGGATACCAGCGGCCTGCTGGTGGTGGCGAAGACCGACGAGGCGCATCACGGGCTGATGCATCAGTTTGCTGCAAGGACGGTGGAACGGCGGTACCGGGCCCTGGTCTGGGGAGTGCCCGAGCCGCCGGCGGGTCGGGTCGAAGGCGCGATAGCGAGGGACCGGCGCAACCGCAAGCGCATGGCGGTCACCAACCGTGGCGGCAAGCCGGCCGCGACCCGGTACCGGGTCGTGCAGCGGTTCGGAACCCGGGCCAGCCTGCTCGAGTGCCGGCTCGAGAGCGGCCGCACACACCAGATCCGGGTGCACATGACCCATATCGGCCATCCACCGGTCGGCGATCGGCTGTACGGCAGCGGACATCGCCGCAAGGGAGCTCTGGCGGAACAGGTTGCCGCGGCAAAGGCGCTCGGACGCCAGGCACTGCATGCGCATACCCTGGCCTTTGCCCATCCCGACGATGGCAGGTGGATGGAATTCGAGCGTGATGTTCCTGCCGACATGGCGACAACGGTGCGGTGCTTCGCCGCCGCCGACAGTGCGGCGGCGTGAATGATGGACAGACCGACACGCTGCGCCGCGAGCCGCAGCCGGGGAGCAGGGTGATGGCGAAGCCTCCGGCAACAATTCCTTCCCTGGGTTCCGAGAGCAATCTGACGCGGTACCTGCAGGAGATCCGCAAGTTTCCGATGCTGCAGCCGGAAGAGGAGTACATGCTGGCGCGGCGCTGGCAGGAGGACGGTGACACCGACGCGGCACACCGTCTGGTCACCAGCCACCTGCGGCTGGTTGCAAAGATTGCCTCCGGTTACCGCAGCTACGGTCTGCCGATGGCGGAGCTGATCTCCGAGGGCAATGTCGGCATGATGCAGGCGGTGAAGCGGTTCGACCCCGACCGCGGCTTCAGGCTCGCCACCTACGCCATGTGGTGGATTCGCGCCTCGATCCAGGAGTACATCCTCCACTCCTGGTCACTGGTGAAGATCGGCACCACTGCGGCGCAGAAGAAGCTGTTCTTCAACCTGCGCCGCATCAAGGGTCAGCTGCGCGCCATGGAAGAGGGTGATCTCTCGCCCGAGAACGTGACCGCGATCGCCGACCAGCTCAACGTGGCCGAGCATGAAGTGGTGGCAATGAACCGGCGAATCGCCGGACGGGATCACTCGCTCAATGCTCCGCTCACCATCGAGGGCGACGGGGAGTGGCAGGACTGGCTGGTCGACGAGGAACCGGACCAGGAGTACATGCTCGGCGAGCAGCAGGAACTCGAACAGCGTCGTGACATGCTCGCCCGCGGCATGGAGGGCCTGAACGAGAGGGAGAGGCGGATCCTGACTGAACGCCGCATGCGGGAGCCGGCGATGACACTGGAGGAACTGAGCCAGGAGTTTGGAGTGAGCCGCGAACGGATCCGCCAGATCGAGGTTCGGGCATTTGCCAAGCTCCAGAAGGCGATGCGCCAGTTCGCATCCGACGACGCGTGACCGTTGCCGGATGGAATCCGGGTTGCGGGGTGTGAGCGGCCCCGCAGGACGCTGCTGCCCCGGCGTCCTGGCTCCGGTGTGACCCGGCCGGTCCTCACCGGGCCCTGATCAGCCATGACTGCCGACCGTCGCGTCCTGCTGTGGATGTGCGTGCTGATCTTCGCCAACCAGCTCGGTTTTGGCGCCATGGTCCCGTCGCTGCCGCTCTACGCCGCCTCGTTCGGGGTATCGGCGACGGCGATCGGCATGTCGATCGCGGTGTACGGTCTGGCCCGGTTCGCACTCGCCATGCCGTGTGGACAGATCGCCGACCGGTTCGGACGGCGCTGGGCCCTGGTCCTCGGTGGACTGTTGTCGGCGGCCGGAAACGTCTGGAGCGTGTCCGCAACGGGCTACCCCGAGTTCCTGCTGACCCGATTCGTTGCCGGCGCCGGCGCGGGCATGACGGTGACCGCCGGTTCGATCGTCCTTGCGGATATCTCGACACCGGAACGGCGCGGCCGGATGATCGCGATATACCAGGGAAGCTTCATCTTCGCGGTCGGGATCGGACCGCTGCCGGGTGGTATCCTGGCGGAGCACTGGGGGCTCGACGCGCCGTTCTGGTTCTGCGCCGTGGCCAGCCTCGTCGCCGCTGCCGTGGCGTCCACCGTTGTTGCCGAGACACGGCACCTTGGCACCGGGCGGTCGGGCGGTGTGCGGCTCCCGCCGCTCGGCCAGCAGATGAAGCTGTTGTGGAGCAACACCGGTTTCATGCTGGTCAGCGGCATCGCGCTGATCAACGCGCTGACCCGCACCGGCGGATTGTTCAATGTGGTCCCGATCATCGGCAGCATGCGGATCGGGCTCGACTACGACGAGATCGGCATCGGTCTCGCTGTCGGCAGCGTGCTCGGGCTGGTCGCGGTCTACCCGGCCGGAATGGCGGTTGACCGCTGGGGTCGCAAGGTCGTGATCGTGCCCGCGACCGCGATTACCGGCGCCTCCTTCGTCATGTTCGGTGTGGCGGACTCATTCCTGTGGTTCGCTGCCGCCAACGCGCTGTGGGGGATTGCGTCGAGCATCGGCGGATCGGCTCCCGCGGCCTATGCCGCCGACTCCGCGCCCCGAGGCATGAACGCGTCGGCGATGAGCATGTTCAGGATGCTGGGAGACATCGGCTACGTGGTCGGACCGATCATGCTCGGCCTGATCGTGGACCTGCACGGGTCCGGAGCAGCGCTGATGCTCTCGGCCCTGCTCCTGCTGGCCATCGGCCTCGCCTTCGCCCGCTGGGCGCCTGAGACCTATCGTGCCGTTCCGCCCCGTTCGTGAGCGGGCCGGGCCGCTACGGCATCGCCGCCGGATCCATCGCCCGTTCCGGGATCACGATGTCACAGCGTGCCCGCAGACGGTGGTCAAGGTCGCTGTCGAGCAGCCGGGGCCGGCCGGTCGCAAGGATCCGGTTTCGGGTTTCCGTTGCCCTGCGGACCTGGTCCGGCTTGCCGAGTTCGAGCCACTCCTTGGGACTGGTCCGGTCTCCCACCTGCGGATAGACAAACTCGCGCTGCATCAGCCGCAGGGTGTGCGGCTGACCGAGGTAATGACCCGGTCCGTTGCGGCATACTTCCCCGATCACCTCAAGCGACAGTGAATCATCGGAAACCTCGATGCCGCGCACACCGCGCATCGCCTGGCCGAGCAGGTCGTTGTCGAGGACAAGGCTCTCGAGGCAAAACCCGAGAAGCGACGCGTGCATGCCTGCGGCCTCGTAGACGAGGTTGAGACCGGCGAGACCAGCCATGATCGCGGTGGCTCCCTTCTCGTAGCCCGCCTGGTAGTCGGGCAGCTTGGCATCGCTCATGCCGGCCGGCGCCCCGCCGGTCAGATCGTAGAAACGGGCCATCTGGCCGCAGGCGGCCGAGAGCAGGCCCTGTTCGCCGGATCCTCCCGACATCGAACCGGTCCGCAGGTCCGACACGAACGGCCAGGTCCCGAAGATGGCTGGAGATCCGGGGCTGATCGCGTTGACGTAGACCAGTCCCGCCAGGACCTCGGAGCAGGCCTGGACCACCGCTCCCGCCAGTGCCGCCGGAGCAGTGGCGCCAGCCTGGCCGGCCGAGAGCAACAGCACGGGCATGCCACCGCGCACACAGGTCTCCAGCACCCCGCAGGCATCCTCGGCAAACGTCAGAGGAGGAACCACGAAACAGTTTGAATTGCTGGCGAACGGACGCTCCCGCCAGGCCTTTTCGCCACCGGCTACCTCGTGCAGGATCTCAAGGCCCAGTTCGGCGCCGGCCCGGTTCGTGAAGCTGGTGCCGATGTGCTTTCCGGTTCCCGCAAGACAGGCGTACAGCGTGTTGGCATCCAGCTGCAGCATCCCCTCGACGTCTGTGGGGGTGATCGGACGCTGGAAGAAATGGATGTTGTCGAGTTGATCCACCAGCACGGCTGCCTGGTACAGGTCGCGGACCGTGGCGTCACGGTAGGACGCGGTCTCGACATCGACCATCTGCGTGGCCGCGCCGGCTGTTCCGAAATAGACGTTCGAACCAAACGGCTCCATGTCGTGCGCCGGGTTGCGTGCATGGAGCGGAAACTTCCTGCCGGCGCCGGCAATGGTGTCCTCGACCAGCCCGCGAGGAAACCGCAACCGGCCGTCACTGCCGTGCACGGCTCCCGCGGCTTCGCACAGTTCGACGCAGGAGGCCGTGGCGCCGGACAGGCCGATCTGCTCCAGCACCTGGAGGACCGCCTGGTGAATACGGCCGACATCGTGGTCGCCGAACGGCCGGTACCAGCCCCCTGGCAGGCCGCCGCGGACCGGGCGGATGTCGTCCGCGAGCGGTGCGAGGCGTTCCTCGCGGCGGGCGGAACGGCCGCGGCGCCGGCGTGGGGTTGCGTCGATGACCGATGTGCCCATGCCGTTTCCTCCCTGTGCGTCACGCCTTCAGACGCAGGTTCTCCGGGTCATAGATGGCCCGGCGCGGTGCGACCCTCGCCGCACGCCGTTCTCCCAGGATCTCGATTTCGAGCACACGACCGGGTTCGAGTGCCGCGGTCTCGCAGACCGCCAGTGCCAGCGACTGGCCCACCCGGTGTCCGTAGCCGGCCGACAGGACGAGGCCGACCGGGGCCGGGCCGTCGAACACCGTCGACAGGGCGATCGCCTCGCCGTGTCCCGGCAGCGCCGGTTCGTCGACGAGGAGCGTGGCGCAATCGCGGACCGGTCCGACCGCGCGCTCCGCGAGCAATGCCCCCCGACCGACGAACTCCTCCTTGCGAAAGTCGATCCAGCCGGCCAGACCGCTCTCGAGCATGCTGTAATCGCTGCTGAGGTCACTCTTCCAGGATCGGTAGCCCTTTTCGATCCGCATTGAATCCAGGGCCAGCATTCCGAAGTCGGCGATGCCACAGGCCTCTCCGGCCTCGAGTACCCTGCGGTACACGGCCGCGGCGTGTTCGAAGGGGACATGCAACTCCCACCCGAGCTCGCCGGTATACGAGACCCGAATCGCGTGTCCGCGCGCCATCGCCACCTCGACCGGACGGTGGTGCAGCCACGGAAACTCCTCGTCGGAGAGCGCGAGTTCCGTCGCTGCCGCCATCACTTCGCGCGACCGTGGTCCGGCGATGACGAGCGCCGTCCAGCGGCTGGTCAGATCCTCGATCCGCACGTCGCCCGACCGGTGCCCGAGGAGCCAGTCACGGTCGTGCCAGTAGCCGCCGGCCGGCCCGAGCAGCCAGAAGCGGCCGTCATCGAACCGGGTGATGGTCATTTCGGTCAGGACCCGACCCGCTGCAGAGGCGAAGTAGGCAAGGCCGGTCCGGCCCGGCGCCGGAAGCCGGCCTGTGATCATTCGCAGCAGCCAGGCGGCTACGTCGGAGCCCGTGATCTCGAAACGGGAGAACCCGGGCAGGTCCAGGACACCGACCGTGCGGGCGACGTGCCGGCACTCCGCACCCACGGCCTCGAACCAGTGTTGCCGGCCCCATCCGCAGGCCGGTCCGCGCCGGTCTCCGTTCCGCGGAAACCAGTCGGCCCGCTCCCAGCCGCCGGCAGCACCGAACTCTACACCCCTGGTTTCCAGCATGGCATAGACGGGCGATGTCTTTGCCGGCCGGCCCGCCGGCCACTGGATGCCCGGGAAATGCATGGCGTACTCGTGCGAATAGACCTCGATGCCCTTGGCTTGGGCGTAGACCTGGTTGGCGTGGTCGGCGAATCGACGCGGGTCGACTGACCAGCTGTCGGTTGATGTCTCGCCTTCGGTGATCCACTCGGCCAGCAGTTTTCCGGCTCCTCCGGCCTGGACGATGCCGAAGGTGAAGACGCAGGCCTCGAACGCGTCGGGCACACCCGGCATCGGTCCGACCAGGGGGTTGCCGTCGGGCGCATATGGAATGGGCCCGTTGACCACCCGGCTGATGCCGGCCGTACCCAGTACCGGCACCCGGGCGCACGCATCCTCGATGTACCACTCGAGCCGGTCGAGGTCGTCCGGGTAGAGCTGGAACGAGAAGTCGTCGGGCATCGGGTCGTCACGATCGGTCCAGTGCGCCCGGCAGTTCTTCTCGTAGGGGCCAAGCAGCAGCCCGTCGATTTCCTGGCGCAGGTACCAGGAACTGTCGGGGTCTCGCAGGAGCGGCAGCCTCTGGTCGCGACCGGCAAGGGCGCCGATTGATTCCGTGACCATGTACTGGTGTGACAGGGCTACCGACGGGACCTCGCGACCGAACATCCGTCCGATTTCGCGCGCCTGGTAGCCGGCGGCGTTCACCACGTACCGGCAGCTCACCGCGCCCTGCGGAGTGAGCACGCGCCAGCCACCGGCGTTTCGCTCGACCCCTGTAACCGGGCAGAACCGGACCACCCTCGCACCCAGGCCGCGCGCGGCGGCGGCCAGCGCCTGAGTCAGCTGCGATGGATCGATATCCCCGTCGGTCGGATCCCACAGACCGCCTTCCAGGTCGTGGGTCTCGAGAAACGGGTAGCGGACGCGCAGGTCGTCGGGACCGAGAAGTTCGAATTCCTGCCCCATGTTCCGTCCCATGGACACCACATGCGCGAACTCGTGCATGCGTTCCACGCTGTGCGCGAGCCGAATCGAGCCGGTCACGTGGTAGTTGATCGGAGCATCAGGCCGAGAGGCGAGATCACGGTAGAGCGCGGTCGAGTCGCTCTGGAGCTTCATGATGGTCCAGGATGCCGAGAAATTGGGACAGTTGCCCGCCGCGTGCCAGCTCGATCCGGAGGCAAGTTCTGCCTTTTCCAGCACCACGCAGTCTGTCCAGCCGGCGAGAGCCAGATGGTAGAGGACGGAACATCCGACGACGCCACCCCCGATGACGACGACCCGGGCATGAGCCGGAAGATCAGCCATGGCCCCGTATCTCCAGCAATCCCTCGACCCGACCACAAGGGTACGTCAGTCTCGCGGTTCGCGAAAGCGAATCAGGGGGCGGCACCGGCCGGTTCACCACGGAGCAGGCTGGCAGCACCGTCCGACGGAACGGATCCGGCGGACAGCCGGATCCGTTGGCCGGGGAGGGGTCCCGCCGGGCAGATCCTGGCCCTTGTGGTCGGGGTGGTGCTGGGAGTGATCTCAGCCCGCCAGCCGAACGGCATCGTCAGGTCCGTTCGGCCGGAGTGTCCTCACGGCGGGAAACCGGCCGGCCGTGTTCATCGACCCGGCCGAGTTCGGTGCGGTACATCGACCTGCCGAACGGGCTCTTCCTGATCTCCTGGATGTGGCCGGTGTCCCAGGGCCGCTGCACGTCGAAGATAGTGCGTTCGTCGACCCAGCGCTCGTCCACCGTCTGGGCGCGGAACACCATGAAGTGGATGCCAAAGACCATGCCCCACGACAGCATGACCCAGAAGGTTCCCCAGCCGTCGAGGAACGCAAGGTCAAGGGCCCCGAGCGCAGCCAGGCCCGTCAGGAACAGCGGCTGATGCCAGTGGTAGCTGACCAGCAGTGCCCGGTTCAGTCGAGCCAGCGCCTGCACGATCAGAACAGACGGCGCCGCGACCGGTTCTGCGGTTCGCGGTGCGGCAGCACCCGGTAGATCCGGCAGATCTGGATCACCCGCCACATGTAGCGAGTCAGCAGCAGGAGGAGGACCAGCAGGACCAGTTCGTCGATCAGAGCCATGTTGTCCGGAAACCCGAACCCCAGCACTGCCAGGAAGACGATGACCGGTGCGCTGGCGACCCACAGGGCGGCGTAGATCATCTTGACCGTTCCGACCAGTACCGCGGCGGAGACGACGGTAAAACAGTAGATGGCCGCGAGCTTTGAAACCCCGAAGGGCGCATGGCCGGAGATGGAGGCAAACGTCCCGACCCCGAACAGGACCGACGTCATGATGGCGAAGAAGAACAGTTCGTTGTCGGCCTGACCACGGCTGAGCTTCGCGACTGCAGTGAAGTACGGAGTAGTGTCCTCGTCCCACACGTAGCGCTTCAGGAAATCCTGCCACTTCCACATGTCGCTTACACGCGCTCCTGTGACTTCAAGAAAACGGGCGCCCGTTACTTTTCGGGCGCCCGCAGGACAAAAGGTCGCGTTTCCGCGGGCTTTCGCATCAAGTCCTAGTTTTCTCCAGGGCTTCTTCACCCAGAATCTTCTTGGTCTGGAGTTCAATGTCTTCCTCGACAGACAGGCTCAGATCGACATCCATCCGCTCCTTGCCCTCGATCGTCGTGCCGGTCAGTTCCGGCCATTCGAGCGTCATGAGCTCATAGCGCATCTCGCGCGGTGCGGTCAGTGCCAGCAGGGCTTGCAGCCAGACAGCGACCCCGGCGATGAAGGCGACGCAGAACCCGAGCGTGAGCACAGTCTTGATGATCCATCGGTGCGGCAGTCCGACCTGGGAGGCGGAGATTTCGCTGATCGCCCAGGAGTCGTAGGCGAATGCGGCCGCGAAGTAGATCACCACCGCGGTATACGGCAGCATGAAGAAGGTGGCACCGAGCAGTTCGAGCCATGCCTTGCGCCGGAACGCAAGGTGTTCACGCACCAGGTCAACCCGGACCTGAGTATTCCACACGCAGCCGAACCCGAGTACGAACGCGAACAGTGCGGTGTGAAAGTGCCATTGGCTTTCCTGCAGCAGTGTGGACTCGAATAGCGGGCCCAGTCCCCACTCCTCGGCGGCGAATTTCAGGTCGATCTGGAACTTGCCGGTCTTGCGCAGGCAGACATCGTACACGGTCACGAGGATCAGCGGCACGAACAGCAGTGACGCATACCGTCCGCACCAGTCGACGAATCCCCTGAGCGTGAGCGACAGCCCGATCAGGGCATCGGCGGTCGGCTTGTTGAACAGCCGGCCTCCCGTAACGTTACCGGTGTCGATCCGGACCGTTTCTTCGGCAGCCATCAGTTGCGTCCTCCCCTACCCGTGCACGACATGCATCAACCACAGTGCGACCTGCGGATACGCCAGGATGGTGACGACACCCAGCGCCTGCAGGAAGACGAACGGGATGATGCCCTTGTAGATTGACTCGATCCTGATCTCACGCGGCGCAATGCCCTTCATGTAGAACAGCGCAAACCCGAAGGGGGGCGTGAGGAATGACGTTTGCAGGTTCACAGCCAGCAGGATGATGAACCAGAACCTGATGTCTTCCTGCGGCAGGTGACCACCGAAGTCCAGCCCGGCAACGAGCGGCGTGAACACCGGCAGCACGATCAGGGTGATCTCCAGCCAGTCGAGGAAGAACCCGAGGAAGAACACGATCGCCATGATCAGGAACAGCATTCCCCACGCGTCCAGGCCTGCCTTCTCCACGATGAGGTGTTCGACGACATCGTCTCCGCCCAGCGACCGGTAGACGTAGGCGAAACAGGTGGCGCTGATGACAATGAAGAAGATCATCGAGACCGTCTTCGCCGAGGTGTGACAAACCCCGACCAGGGTTTCCTTGTTCAGCCGCCTGTTGAATGCCGCAAGCAGGGTTGCGCCGAAGGCTCCGACCGCACCGGCCTCGGACGGCGTGGCCCAGCCGAGCAGGATCGAGCCCTTGATGAGCGTGATCAGAAACACCGGCGGCAGGAAGCTGCGTGCGATCAGCGGTCCCATCTCGCTGCGTGGGACATTGAGAAGGTTCGCGGGCAACGGTGGTGCCAGGCTCGGTTTGACCGCTGATATTGTCGCGACGAAGATCAGGTAGAAGGCCGCGAGGGTCAGACCTGGGACAACCGCCGCCATGAACACATTGCCGACCGAAATCGCCATCAGGTCGGCCATGATGATCAGCATGATGCTGGGCGGGATCAGGATCCCGAGCGTGCCCGAGGCTGCGATCACGCCGCACGACAACGCATGACTGTAGCCCTGTCGCATCATTGTCGGCAGGGCGAGCGCGGTCATCATGGTGACCGACGCGCCGATGATCCCGGTCATGGCCGCAAGGATCGTGCCCATGACTGTCACTGCAAGTGCAAGCGCACCGGGAACCCGTTTCAGAAGTACCTGGACACAGTACAGCAGGTCGTTGGCGATCCCGCTCCGCTCCATCATGACGCCCATGAACACGAACGCCGGAACCGCGACCAGCACCAGGTTCTCGGCCGCCTGGCCCCAGATACGGGGGATGAAGTTGAAGAACTCGATCAGCGAGAAGGTCTCAAGGAAGAAACCCAGAATCCCGAACAGCATTGACAGGCCACCGAGGATGAAGGCGACCGGATAGCCGGAGAACAGCAGCAGCGCGAGGGTCACGAACATGACCATCGAAATGTATTCCTGGGCAACCCAGGTCAGGGCCTCGCCTCGCGAGATCTCCTCCTCGACCATCAGCGAGCCCGAGTAGTTGTAGGCGCCGTACGCTCCCAGCAGCACGACAAGCCCGAGCAGCGTTCCCAGCAGTACGGCGATCTTGCCCTCGACCGAGCGCCCGCCACCCACGCTTGAATGATCCATTGCCTCTCCCCAAGCCGTTCTTCAGGAAACTGTCACGACTGCGGCGTCCTGCGGACCGTGGTTCCCGGCACCGACAGTCATGCTTCCCGCGAACAGTTCCGACCGCGCGTTCAAGCCATTCCTGGTCGGGCCGACGGTCACCCCCGGATCCCGATCGTGCGAAATCTACGCCAGACTTCCGGCCGACACAACACGGCCCGCGACACGAACGGCCGTGAAGTGCCCTTCCGGGTCCGGAATGCCCCGCTCGCCCGCCACGATCGGTGGCCTAGCCATAGGTCGATCGCATCAGCCACAGCGCGACGTCGGGCCAGACCATGACCGTCACCACACCCAGCGCCTGCAGGATCACAAACGGGATAATGCCCTTGTAGATCGACTGAATCTTGATCTCCCGCGGCGCGATGCCCTTCATGTAGAACAGCGCGAAGCCGAACGGCGGGGTCAGGAACGACGTCTGCAGGTTGACCGCCAGCAGGATGATGAACCAGTACTTGATCTCGCTCGTCGGGACATGGTCGCCGAAATCCAAGTTGATGATCAGCGGCGTGAACACCGGCAGGACGATCAGGGTGATCTCGAGGAAATCCAGGAAGAAGCCAAGGAAGAACACGATCACCATTACCAGGATCAGCATGCCCCACGGGCCGAGCCCGGCCTTCTCGATGATCAGGTGCTCCACCACGTCGTCGCCGCCGAGGGACCGGTAGACATAGGCGAAGCAGGTGGCGCTGACGACAATGAAGAAGATCATCGACACGGTTCGCGCCGATGTCTGGCACACATTGACCAGGGTTGCAAAGTCCAGGCGGCGGTTGGCGGCCGCAAGCAGTGCCGCGCCGAAGGCGCCGACCGCACCGGCTTCGGACGGCGTGGCCCAGCCGAACAGGATCGAGCCCTTGATCAGACCGATCAGGAACACCGGCGGCAGGAAGCTGCGGGCGACCAGGGGCGCCATCTCCGAGCGGGGGATGTTGAGCAGGTGCCGCGGCAGCGGCGGGGCGATTTCGGGCCGGACCGCGGCGAGTGTCGCCACGAACACCAGGTAGAAGGCGGACAGGGTCAGTCCTGGCAGGATCGCGGCCATGAACACGTTGCCGACCGAGATTGCCATCAGGTCGGCCATGATGATCAGCATGATGCTGGGCGGGATCAGGATCCCGAGTGTGCCAGATGCAGCGATCACGCCTGTCGAGAGCGCGTGGCTGTAGCCCTGGCGCATCATCGTCGGCAGGGCAAGCGCGGTCATCATGGTCACCGAGGCACCGATGATGCCGGTCATGGCCGCGAGGATTGTTCCCATGACCGTGACCGCGAGGGCGAGTGCGCCCGGAACGCGCTTCAGCAACACCTGGACGCAGTAGAGCAGGTCGTTCGCGATCCCGCTGCGTTCCAGCATCACCCCCATGAACACGAAGGCCGGAACCGCAACGAGGACCAGGTTTTCCGCCGCCATGCCCCAGATGCGAGGGACGAAATTGAAGAACTCGATCAGGTGGAACGAGCCCATCATGTAGCCGAGAAGTCCGAACAGCATCGACAGGCCGCCGAGGATGAAGGCGACCGGGTAGCCGGAGAACAGCAGGATCGCGAGGCTCATGAACATTGCGATCGAGAGGTACTCGCGCACGACGGCGTGGACCGCGGCCGACCGGGTGATCTCGTAGTCCGCCATCACCGTGCCGGATTCGATGCCGACGCTCACGATGCCCACGGCGACGACGAAGCCGATGAAGGAGGCGAGGATGACCAGTGACTTGCGTTCCGAAGTCCAGCCCGATACGCGGTCCATCATTGCGAGTTTCTCCACATGCGTGCGTCTGACCGCGTCGGCGCGGTGCAGGTCGCCTCACCCTGCGTTGCGGCCCGCACGCGGCCGCACTGTCCGGTTGCCGTCCGGGCTGCGGTGTTTCGACAGCAAAACCGGGGCGCGAGGCCCCGGTTTCACCGTGGGTGAACTCACCCGACGTTCAGTGCCGATCAGTCGAGGTAGCTAGACTTCAGGGCCTGGGCATCACCCCAGATCTTGTAGACCTTGCGGAATGCGAAGTAGCTGTCCGCAAATTCCTTGAAGGTGGCGTCCTTCGCGGATTCCTCGGCAACCACTTCCTGCCAGGCCCGCTCGAACACCGCCAGCTGATCGTCGGTCCAGCGCCGGTTGGTCACACCGTGCTTGGACTTCATTTCCTGCATGGCCTTCGGGTTCTCGGCCTCGGTCTCGGCATACTCGATCACCATGTTGGCCTTGCACCCCACGTCGAGCATCGTCTGGTAGTGCCCGGGAAGTCCGGCGTGGTTTTCCCGGTTGACCAGGAGTTCCCCGACGGAAATCTGCTGGTGCCAGCCAGGATAGTAGTTGTTCTTGGCGATCTGGTGGAAACCGTAGTCGATGTCCATGTTCGGCATCGAGAACTCGGTCGCATCGATCACGCCGCGCTCCAGCGCCGGATAGATGTCGGCACCGGCGAGCAACTGGGTCGAGACGCCGATCTTGGTCATGACCTTCGCACCCAGGCCGAAGAAACGCATCTTCATGCCCTTGAGGTCGTCAAGCGACTTGACCTCTTCCTTGAACCAGCCGGAGGTCTCGGCGCCGATCGATCCGCACGCAATCGAACGCAGGTTGTGCTTGGCATAGATCTTGTCGGCGATCTCCTGACCACCGCCGAACCACTGCCAGCCGAGGAACTCGCCGTACTGTGGGCCGAACGGCACCGCGGTCATGAACGCGAGGCCCGGATACTTGCCGGTGTGATAGCCGGGGGTGGTGTAGCAGGACTCGACCGAACCCTTGGACACCGCGTCGAAGCACTCGAACGGCGGAATGAGCGCGCCGGGCTCGAAGAACTTCAGCGTGAACTTCTTGTTCGACATGGTGGTCACGAAATCGGCGATCCGCAGGCCTGCCGGGCCCAGGTGGGCGATCTGGGACCCGAATGCCGACTGCATCTTCCAGTTGACCTTCTGGGCCTGGGCAGCACTCGCGGCACCGAGTGCAAGCGCACCCGCCGCCGCAACAGCCGCCACCGTCTTCACGAGCGGATTTGTCATGACGTGTTGTCCTCCCGGATCGTTACACTGTTCCGCCGTGCCCCCTTGGTTCATCCGGCGGACCCGGACTGTACGCGTGTCATTATCCTTGCAAATCGTACCGTCGGGCGGCGAAACACTACGGGAAGATCCGCACTGTGACAAAGGGAATTTTGGGCCACCCGAAACGCCCGACATTTCACCGCTTCCACCCGGGCCGTCATCATCGCCGGCGGATCGGTGAAACGCCGCGGGCGCGGGTGCGAATGCCAATCCCCGCCCGGTGTGCCAGGCCGGAAAACGCGAGCGGAATCGCCGTCATGCGCGCGCCGGGAACCCGGCAAGTTCCGGGCGCCGGAAGGGAGGCGTGCCCCGTCAGTCCGCCGGGGAAAACTCGGCGCGGATTGACCCGGTGTGCTCGCCGAGTTCGGGTACGCGCAGGACCGGTTCCCTTTCGCCCGCGCGGCGCGCCGGCGGCGCGGTGACCTCCACCGGTCCTCTCGGCGTCTCGACCGGGATCCGTTCAAGTGCCGGGTGGGCATGGACATCGGCAATGGAATTCACCGATCCATAGGCAATGCGTGCCGCTTCCAGCCGCTCGCGGACAGCCTCCCGGGACAGTCCGGAGAAGACGGTGTTGATCTCGGCGTCGAGGAACGCGCGATTGGCGAGCCGGGCAGGGTTGTCATGCACCCTGGCATCATCTGCAAGCTCCGGTCGGCCGAGCACGTCGGCGCACAGGCGCTGCCACTCGCGCTCGTTCTGTACCGCGATCAGGATCAGCGCCCCGCCGGCGCAGGCGTAGGCGCCGTAGGGCGCGATCGCCGGGTGGTGCAGGCCGATCCGCTGCTCGGCGAGTTCGCCGTAGGCGTGATGTAGCAGCCACGGGGTCAGCCATTCCGCCATGCCGCCGAACATCGAGGTCCGGATGGAGGCGCCCTCGCCGGTGCGCGAGCGCGCGATCAGCGCCTCGAGCACGGCGATCTTGGAATACATGCCGGCAGCGATGTCGCAGACCGAGGCGCCGACCCGGCCCATCTCCAAAGGAGAGCCGGTGACCGAGATCAGCCCGCTTTCTCCTTGCACCAGGAAGTCGTAGGCCTTCATCGAGGCATAGGGGCCGCTCTCGCCGTAGCCGGAGATGTCGACGGTAATGAGCCGGGGGTAGCGCCGACGCAGGTCGTCGGACCCGAATCCCGCCCGCCCGGCCGCACCCGGCGCGAGGTTCTGAACGAAGACATCGGCACGCGAGAGGATGCGTTCGAGCAGGGAGGCGTCCCCGGGGTCCTTGATGTCGAGGACCAGGCTTTCCTTTCCGCGGTTGAGCCACACGAAGTATGCCGACTGTCCCATGACCTGGCGGTCGTATCCGCGCGCAAAATCCCCGTCGGCCCGTTCGACCTTGATCACCCGGGCGCCGGCGTCGGCAAGCCGGCTGGTGCAGTACGGGGCCGCCACTGCCTGTTCCAGGGCGACGACAAGCACTCCCTCGAGCGGTCCCGGCATCACACCTCCTCAGTACGACCTCGGCAGGCCCAGCACATGTTCGGCGAGGTAGGCCAGGACCAGGTTGGTCGAGATCGGCGCAACCCGGTAGAGACGGGCCTCGCGGTACTTGCGTTCCACATCGTACTCCTCGGCGAAGGCGAACCCGCCGAATGTCTGGACGCACATGTCGCCGGCCTCCCAGGCCGCGTCCGCGGCCAGCATCTTGGCCATGTTCGATTCCGCCCCGCACGGCTCTCCCGCCTCGAACAGCTCGGCGGCGCGCTGTGCCATCAGCGCTGCAGCCTCGGTATTCGCATAGGCCTTCGCGATCGGAAACTGGATGCCCTGGTTCTGGCCGATCGGGCGGCCGAACACCGATCGGTCACCGGCGTAGTCAATGGCCTTCCTGAGGAACCAGCGGGCATCGCCGATGGATTCGTGGCTGATCAGGATCCGCTCGGCGTTCATCCCGTCGAGGATGTAGCGGAACCCGCGGCCCTCCTCGCCGATCAGGGCGTCCGCGGGGATCTCCATGTTGTCGAAGAACACCTCGGTGGTGGAGTGGTTGATCATGGTGCGGATCGGCCGGATCTCCAGGCCGCGGCCCCGGGTTGCGCGCATGTCGACCAGGAACACCGACAGGCCCTCGGTGCGCCGTGTGACCTGATCGCGCGGCGTCGTGCGTGCGAGCAGCAGCATCAGGTCGGAATGCTCGGCGCGCGACGTCCAGATCTTCTGCCCGTTCACCACGTAGCTGTCGTTGCCCTGCCTGACCGCGGTCGTGCGCAGCGACAGGGTGTCGGTCCCGCTGGTTGGCTCCGACACGCCAAAGGCCTGCAGCCGCAGCTCTCCAGCAGCGATCTTCGGCAGGAAGGTCTGCTTCTGTGCCTTGCTGCCGTGTCGCAGCAGGGTTCCCATGATGTACATCTGCGCGTGGCACGCGGCTCCGTTGCACCCGGCCTTGTGGATTTCCTCCAGCACCGCCGCAGCGGCCGAAATCGGCAGCCCGCTGCCGCCGTACTCCTCCGGAATCAGCACCGCGAGGTATCCGGCATCGGTCAGCGCCTGGACGAATTCGCTCGGGTAGGCGCGCTCGCGGTCCTTTTCGCGCCAGTACTCGCCCGGGAAGGTGGCACACAGTGCCGCGACGGCACGCCGGATTTCCCGGATCACGTCGCCGTGGCCGGACTCACCCATGTTGATCTCCCTTCAGGGTCGGGCGCGGACAATACGCGAGGCCGCGCGGTTCCCGCCAGTGGGGCTCACCCCCACAGCCGTGCCGATGGTGGAAAGACCTGGCTCGCGTCATAGTCGAGACCCGGTTCGCGGTCACGGGCGAGCAGCAGCGGTCCGTCAAGGTCGACCACGGCGGCGCCCTGGGCGACCAGAACCGCGGGCGCCATGGCCAGCGAGGTGCCGATCATGCAGCCGACCATGATCCCGAGCCCGCTGCGGCGCGCCGCCACCGCGAGCTGAAGCGCTTCGGTCAGCCCCCCGGTCTTGTCGAGCTTGATGTTGACCAGGTCGTAGCGCTCCGCCAGCATTTCCAGGTCTCCGGAGACATGGCAGCTCTCGTCGGCGCAGACCGGAACCGGCCGCTCGAGTCCGCCGAGGGCGTGGTCCCCGGCCGCCGGCAGCGGCTGTTCGATCATCTCCACACCGAGCCCCGGCAGCAGCGGTGCAGTGGCGCGGTAGTCGTCAACGCTCCAGCCCTCGTTGACGTCGACCACGAGCCGGGTGGACGGGACCGCGGCGTGGATCGCCTCGAGCCGGGCGATGTCGGCGCCGTCACCGGCCAGCTTGAGCTTGAGCAGGGGACGTTTGGCATTCTGCTTGGCGGCGTTCGCCATCGCGTCCGGCGTGTCCACGCCAAGAGTGTAGACCGTCGTGACCGGCCCCGGATCCGCGAGCCCGGCCAGTTCCCAGGCCCTGCAGCCCGACCGGCGCGCCTCGAGGTCCCACAACGCGCAGTCGAGCGCGTTGCGCGCCGCTCCCGGTGGCAACAGGGTCTGGAGTTCCCGCCTGTCGGTCCCGGATGCGATTGCTCCGGCCACCGAGCGGATCTGCGCGGCGACGGAGTCGGACGTCTCGCCGTAACGCGCATAGGGAAAGCACTCGCCGCGGCCGGTCGTCCCGTCCTCGGATATCGCGGCGACGATCACCTGCGAACTGGTGCGTGCGCCTCGCGAGATCCGGAAGGTCTCGCGCAACGGCCAGTCCTCGCGGGTGACCTCGAGACTGCGCACCATTGCTCAGTCCCGAAGCATCACGTCAACGAGAGGGGCGACCCCGTCCCGCATCGGGTCGACTGTCACGAGCCCGGTCTCCCTGGCAATCCGGGCACAGAATGCGCGTCCCTCGACCTCATCGAGGCGCGAGGTGTTGATCGAGACCCCGGCGCAGCGGACCGCCGGATTCGTGAGCCGCGCAGCCTCGAGACACGCCGCGATGCAGGTGGGAATGTCGATGACCGGGAAGTGGGGCATCCCGCGCATGTGCGGCCTGCCTGCCTCGTGGCACATCACCAGCACGTCGGGCTGGGCGCCGTGGATCAGGCCGAGGGTCACGCCGGCGTAGGAGACGTTGAACAGCGACCCCTGGCCCTCGATGACATCCCAGTGCCCGGGCTCGTTCTCGGGCGCCAGCCACTCGACCGCGCCGGAGATGAAGTCCGCGATCACCGCGTCTATGGACACGCCGGACCCGGCAATGAAGATTCCGGTCTGTCCGGTGGCCCGGAAACTCGCAGCCAGGCCGCGGGCATGCAGCTCGCGCTCGATTGCCAGCGAGGTGAACATCTTGCCGACCGACACGTCGGTGCCCACCGTAAGCAGCCGCTTGCCGGAGCGCCGCGTCCCGTTCGCGACCGAGAACTCGCGGGTCGGCTGGCGAACCTCGTGCAGGGAGCGGCCGTGCGTCTTCGCCGCCTCGACCAGTTCCGGAATGGCCGTGATCCGGGTATGCAGCCCACTCGCGATGTCCATGCCGAGCGAAACCGCCTGGACCATTTCGGCAATCCAGCTTTCGGGCATGAAACCGCCGCGGTTGGCAACACCGAGAATCATGGTGCGCGCACCTGCCGCGGCCGCTTCCCCGATCGTCAGGTCCGGCACCGCGCAGTCGGCGTTGCAGCCGGGCAACCGGCGCTGGCCGATGCACCAGTCCGGTCGCCAGACCCGCACACCGTTTGCCGTCTTGGCTGCCAACTGGTCAGGGGCGTCGCCCAGGAACAGCAGATACGGGTTTCTGATTTCCACCGGTGAGCTCCCCGTTCTCGAACCGCAGGGCCCGCAGATTACCCGCCCGCAGGCGGGTTGGCGAGACGATGGCTCGCGGGCCGCGTGCCCTCTTGGCATAGTGGACACGGTACAGGAAGGGGAGGGGTGAACATGGTACGTGACCTGGCCGTCGGCATTGCCGGCCTCGGGACCATCGGCGGCGCGCTCGCGCGCCTGATTGCATCGGGCGGGATTCCGGGCCAGCGGCTTGCCGCGGTGGGGGTCCGCAGCCCCGGGAAGGCGGCCTCGGTACTGGGCACTCCGCCCGCCGACCTGGTGGTGACCGATCTCGCCGGACTGGCCGCACAGTGCGATGTGGTGGTGGAATGCGCGCCGGCCGAGGTCTTCGAACACAGCGCCGGGCCGGCCGTCGAGGCCGGGCGAATCCTTGTTCCGGCCAGTGTAGGCGCCCTGCTCGGGCGCATGCACCTGGTCGACAGGGCGGCCGAGACCGGAGCGCGGATCATGATTCCGACCGGGGCGCTGATCGGGCTTGACGCGGTCCGCGCCGCGGCCGAGGGGGTGATCGAGAGCGTCACCATCGAGACCCGCAAGCCGCCCGGCGGCCTCGAGGGCGCACCGCACCTGGTACGCAACGCGATCTCGGTGGCGGGGCTGACCGAGGCGAAACAGGTGTTCTCCGGTACGGCACGCGAAGGTGCGGCCGGCTTCCCGGCCAACGTCAACGTGGCGGCAGCCCTGGGGCTTGCCGGCATCGGACCCGACCGGACCATGCTGCAGATCTGGGCTGACCCGGCGGTGACCCGCAATACCCATACCATCACGGTGGAATCGGACAGCGCCCGGTTCACCATGACCATCGAGAACATCCCGACCGAACAGAACCCGCGCACGGGCCGCATCACCGCCCAGAGCATGGTTGCGGCACTCCGCCGCCTGACCGCACCGCTGGTTGCGGGGAGCTGACGCTGCTTGCCCGTCCGGAACGCGGCTCTCTATAGTCCGAACTCCGGCAGGAGGATGTCCGACGCCATGTTTACCACCCGACCCGAACTGCTCGGCACCTTCGGAATGGTCGCGAGTACCCATTGGCTTGCGACCGCGACGGGGATGGCGATCCTGGAGAAGGGGGGCAACGCCTTCGATGCGGCGGTGGCCACCGGCCTTGCCCTGCAGGTGGTGGAACCGCATCTGAACGGTCCGGGCGGCGACATGCCCGGGATCTTCCACGTCGCCGGCGAGGACGCGCCGCGGGTGATCTGCGGCCAGGGCCCGGCGCCGGCTGCTGCCACCATCGGGGCCTTCGAGGATCTCGGGCTCGACCTTGTCCCGGGCAGCGGGTTGCTGTGTGCGGTGGTTCCGGGCGCGTTCGACAGCTGGATGCTGCTGCTGCGCAACTACGGGACCATGGGGCTGGCGGACGTGCTCTCGCCGGCACTCGGGTTTGCGCAGAACGGCTACCCTGTGGTCGGCCGCATTACCGCGACCATCGAGACCGTCCGCGACCTGTTCGAGCAGGAATGGCCGAGTTCGGCCGCCGTCTACCTGCCGGGCGGACGGGCTCCGGCGCCGGGGTCACTGTTTTCGAACCGGACACTCGCCGGCACCTGGTCCCGGCTGCTCGCCGAGGCCGAAGCCGGCGGCGGCTCGCGCGAGGCCAGGATCGACCGGGCGCGCGCGATCTGGTCCCAGGGCTGGATCGCCGAAGCGATCGACCGGTTCTTCCGCACGAGCGAGGTCATGGACGCGAGTGGTCGACGGCATCGTGGGCTGCTCGCGGGCGACGACCTTGCCCGCTGGCGGGCAACGATCGAGGCGCCGCTCGGCTACGACTACGGCCGCTACACCGTGTGCAAATGCGGTCCGTGGAGCCAGGGACCGGTCCTGCTGCAGCAACTCGCGCTTCTGGACGGAATGGGTGTCGGTGATGCCGATCCGGTCGGGCCGGAATTCGTGCACATGGTGGTCGAGGCGGCCAAGCTCGCATTTGCCGATCGCGAGGCCTGGTACGGTGATCCGGATTTTGTCGACGTGCCGGTCGAGGTGTTGCTGAGCCGCGCCTACGCCGAACGCCGCCGTGCCGCGATCGGCACCACCGCTGCGAGCGGCGTGCATCCGGGTGCGATCGAAGGCCGGACGTCGGACATCGAGCATGCCCTGCGCGACCGCTCGGGACTCGCCGCGTCGCCCTCCATGGGCACCGGCGAGCCGACGGTGGCCCGTACCGGGGCCATGGCTGGCGACACCGTGCATCTCGACATCGTCGACCGGGACGGCAACATGATCTCGTGCACCCCCAGCGGTGGCTGGTTGCAGAGTTCGCCGGTGATCCCCGAACTGGGCTTTTGCCTTGGCAACCGGGGCCAGATGTTCTGGCTCGATGCAGCTTCTCCCTCGGCCCTGGAGCCGGGCAAGCGTCCGCGCACCACCCTGTCACCGTCGCTTGCGCTCAGGGACGGGGAGCCATGGATGGTGTTCGGGACACCCGGAGGCGACCAGCAGGACCAGTGGTCCCTGCTTCTGTTCCTGCACCGCGTCGAGCACGCGATGAACCTTCAGGAGGCCATGGACGCCCCGGCGTTCCACACCGAACATTTCCCGAGCTCGTTCTGGCCGCGGTCGCGATCCGATCGCAAGCTGGTGCTGGAGGGACGGTTCCCGGCCGCGACGGTGCGCGAACTCGAATGCCGGGGCCACCTGGTGGAGTCCGGAGAGGACTGGTCGGAAGGCCGGCTGACCGCAGCCGCACGCGAGGGCGCCATGCTGAAGGCGGCGGCGAACCCGCGCGGAATGCAGGGTTACGCGGCCGGGCGCTGAGCCGGCGGGGCGGCGCCGAGTGCCGCGGACGCCTCTTCGATCGTCCTCCTGACCCGGCGCATGAACTCGCTGCGCTCCAGGCCCGGTTCGATGGCGGGCAGAAGGCACACCGTGATTGTTCCCGGACGCTTGATGAAGGCCTGACGCGGCCAGTAGGTACCGGAGTTGAGCGCAACCGGCACCACCGGTACGCCGAGAGCACGGTAAACCGCGTACAGTCCGCTGTGATACGGCGCGTCCACACCGGGAGCGACCCGCGTTCCCTGCGGAAAGATGACCACTGGCCGGCCCGCATCCGACTTTGCCCGGGCGGCGGCGATCATGGTGCGCAGCGCTCTCGCGCCGCCGGACCGGTCGATCGGGACCATGCCCAACCGGGCCATGTACCAGCCGATCAGCGGCAACCTGAGGAGTTCGCGCTTCATCACGAACGCGGGGTCCGGGAACAGTGCGTGCAGGGCCAGCGTCTCCCATGCCGACTGGTGCTTGGAGGCCACGATGACATGCGTGGAGGAAGGGAGGTTCTCCCGGCCTTCCACCCGCCAGTGGAGGCCGACGAGCAGACGCAGGCTGCCCAGCAGGATACCGATCCACAGATTGCGCAGCCGGCAGCACCAGCGCCGGTGGAGCAGCAGCAACGGCAGCCCCGCAATCCCGAGTACCAGGGTTGTCCCGGTGAGCAACGCGTTGAAGGCAAGGGACTTCAGAAACAGCATGGCCACCTGTGGACCCGTGTTTGTAGGATGCTGCCAGCCGGCACAGTCATCCTACCCCTAGTGAACCATGCGTGTCACCGATCCGACCCGGTTTGAGACCGTCCTGGGCGCTGTCGCACGGGCCGGTCGGACCATCACCTACCTCGATCTTGCCGAGCGTGCCCGCGTTTGCGGACCCGGCCGGATCGCCGCGGTCACGCGCGAGCTCGAGCGGCTGGTACGCCAGGATCATGCCGCCGGACGGCCGTTGCGGGCGGCGGTGGCCGTCTCGAAGGTGCGCGGCGGACTGCCGGCACCGGGTTTCTTCGACCTGTGCCGCCGTCTCGGCATCTATGCCGGTTCCGACGAAGGACCCGAGGCGGCGGTCTTTCATGCTGTCGAGTTGCGTCGTATTCATGATGCGGCACGACGGGAGCCATAGAGGATCCATGACAGACGCAGTTTCGATCGCGCTTGCGCAGCTGAACCCGACGGTCGGCCGTCTCGAATCCAACCTGGCCAGGCTCAGGCAGGCCAGGGCGACGGCAGCGGGCGCCGACCTGGTGCTGACCTCGGAGCTGTTCCTGTGCGGCTATCCGCCCGAGGACCTGGTGCGCAAGCCCCAGTTCGTCTCCGAGGTCCGGCGCTGTATCGAGGCCTTCGCGCCTGAGACCGCCGATGGCGGGCCCGCGGTGTTGCTGGGAACGCCGTGGCGGGAAGGCGACCGGCTGTACAACGCCCACCTGCTGATCGACCGGGGCCAGGTGGCCGCGGCCCGGTTCAAGCACGACCTGCCGAACTACGGCGTGTTCGACGAAAAGCGCGTGTTCGATCCCGGGCCGCTGCCCGGGCCGATCAATTTTCGTGACATCCGCATCGGCGTGCCGATCTGCGAGGACATCTGGACGCCCGACGTGGCGGAGTGCCTGGCAGAGACCGGCGCCGAACTGTTGCTGGTACCCAATGGGTCGCCGTTCGAGGCCGGCAAGTCGGACGTGCGGCTGAGCCACGCGGTCGCGCGGGTGGTCGAGACCGGCCTGCCGCTGGTGTATCTGAACCAGGTCGGCGGCCAGGATGAGCTGGTGTTCGATGGCATGTCGTTCGTGATGAATGCCGACCGGTCCCTGGCGGTGCAGGTGCCGGCATGGGAGGAGCAGGTCACCATGACCCGGTGGCAGCGCGGAGTCGACGGATGGAACTGCGTTCCCGGCGGGGTCGCGCCACTCGAGACCGGCCTCGCAGCGATCTATGCGGCCATGGTGACCGGCTTGCGGGACTACGTGCGCAAGAACGGCTTTCCGGGGGTCATTCTCGGGCTGTCGGGCGGGATCGATTCGGCACTGAGCGCGGCCGTGGCGGTCGATGCGCTCGGTGCTGACGCCGTGCACTGCGTCATGATGCCGTCACCCTACACCAGCACCGAGAGCCTCGAGGATGCCACTGCAGCCGCACGGATGCTCGGGATGCGCCTCGACACCGTGGCCATCGGACCTGCAATGCGGGCGTTCTCCGACATGCTCGCGCCGCAATTCGACGGCACGGCGAGCGGTGTCGCCGAGGAGAACATCCAGTCGCGGGCCCGCGGCCTCACCCTGATGGCGTTGTCGAACAAGTTCGGCTCGATGGTGCTGTCGACCGGGAACAAGTCGGAAATGTCGGTCGGGTACGCGACCCTCTACGGCGACATGTGCGGCGGCTACTCGGTGCTGAAGGATGTCTACAAGACCACCGTGTTTGCGCTGGCGCGGTGGCGCAATGCCAACCGGCCGGCCGGGGCGTCGGGCCCGGAAGGCCCGGTCATGCCCGAGCGCATCATCACCAAGCCGCCGTCGGCGGAACTCAAGCCGGACCAGACTGACCAGGACACCCTGCCGCCCTACCATGTGCTCGACGCCGTGCTCGAGGGACTGATCGAGAACGAGTTGACGGTGGACGAGATCGTGGCCGCCGGTCACGAACGGGACACGGTGCTCAGGGTGTGGCGCATGCTCGACCGGGCCGAATACAAGCGCCGGCAGGCGCCGCCCGGGGTCAAGATCGGCCTGAGGGCATTCGGGCGCGACCGCCGCTACCCGATCACCAATGCCTTCGGATCGTCATCCGGGGCGGGCTGACGCCTATTCGGCGGCGAGCGCGGCGTTGTCGAGTGCGCCCAGCGCCGCCCTGATCTCGGCTTTCTGTGCATCGCCGGGCGTCGACATCGGTGCCCGCGGCAGGCCTGCCGTACATCCCTGCAGGCCCTGGGCGTACTTGGTTGCCGCGGGCAGGATGTCGGTCGGCGCCGCCAGCGCGTTCCACAGCCGCAGCAACCGCAGGTGCAAATCAAGTGCCGAGACGTGGTCACCGGACTGAACCGCGTCCCACAGCGCCACGCTGGCCCGCGGCGCTGCCGTCAGGATCGCGGCGATCGAGCCGTGGCAACCAAGCACGTAGGACGGGTACATCAGCGCGTCCACAGCGCTGAAGATGTGATCATCCGGCCCCGCATCCATGACCAGGTCCGCCATGAGCTTCAGGTCGCCGGCACTCTGCTTGACACCGATCACGCCGGGGATTTCCCGCATGATGTGCAGCAGCTGCTGCGGCGAGAGATAGGTCCACGGCACGACGTTGTAGATGATGATCGGCATGCCGGTCTCGCCGGCGAGTGCCCGGAAGTGCTCCACCATCGCGTCGTCGTCGGGCCGGAACAGGTAGTGGACCGGGGTGACCTGGAGCGCCGCGATACCGAGGCTGGCGAGTGACTTGCCGCGCCGGATCGCGTCACGGGTGCTGTCGGTGATGAGGCCGGCGATCACCGGGAAGCGGCCGGCGGCCGCCTCGACGGCCCTGTCGATCAGCTTCACGTGTTCCCCGGCATCCAGCGTATGCCCCTCGCCGGTGCTGCCGCCGACCGCCACCCCTCCGGTCACTCCGGCGTCGGCAAACCAGTCCATCTGGCGTGCCACCAGCTGGTAGGCAATCTCTCCGTCAGCGTCGAACGGCGTGGTGGCGGGTGGGATCACACCCTTCAGTTCGGTCATGCTGGAATCTCCTCTGCGAGTGTCGCCGTCAGTCGCCCTGGAACGCCATGGGCCGTCGTGCGATCCGGTCTTCTCCCGCCCCCGGGGTCCGGGGCGCGGCGGATTGCCAGGGCGCGCGCTTGATCCAGCTCACCATATAGGCGAACCCGACGATACAGGCGAGCCCGGCGAGATTGACTGCGGCGAAGCTCCAGGTCGACCGGCCGGACAGATCGAGGATCATGCCGGCCAGCTGGGCCAGCCACAGGTTGAGCAGGAACACCGGCAACGCCTGTTGTCCGACCTTGAGGATCGGACGCGCCCATGCCGCCTCGAGCAGATGTTCGCGGCCCTTGACGAACACGATGGCCAGGTAGGCAAGGCACAGGAAATGCAGGTACCTGAGCGGTCCGTAGTCGATCTTGGTGCGCCATGGCTTCAGCACGTCGTGAATCGCCTCGTAGGCGGGGATGCGGGTCCAGGTCGGCCAGTGGGAAAACGGAATGCTTGCCACGACGAACAGCAGGGCCAGGCACACGAGCACGGCATTCACCGGCGGCGCCTTGACCCAGCCCCTGGCCAGGGCGAAGCCGGTGAAGAACAGGACCTGCCACCCCAGCGGGTTGAAGAACCATTCGAGGTGGGGATGCGCCGGGTGTGCCGGCAGTCCGCCATCGAACACCCAGTTCAGGCCCCAGACCAGGAAGGACGCGAACAGCGGCGCCCAGCGATGAACCCGTGCCAGCAGCATGGCCGCCGGAATCATCAGCAGCGCCCCCATGTACATCGGCAGGATGTCGAAGTAGTTGGGAACGTAGGTCAGCGTAAACAGGCCGATCAGCGCGTCGACCGGCTGGTTGATCATGTAGTGCAGGTTCAGCCGGCTCAGGTAGTTGACCGGGGACTCGAGCTGCGAGTTGCCCAGCAGGCAGAGCACGAGGACGAAGAAGAAGATGATCAGGTGCGACGAGTAGAGTTGCCAGATGCGATACGACACCCGCGCGACGCCGTACCAGAATCCGGCGCGCACGAAGGTGCCGCCAAAGGCGATGGCTGCGGCGTATCCGGAGCAGAACACGAACATCTCCGCCGCGTCCGACCAGCCAAACCGGGCCGGAATGTATTGCCCCCACAGGTTGGTCGGCACGTGGGCGAGAAAGATGATCAGCATCGCCACGCCGCGGAAGAAATCGAGCCGCGGGTCACGCTTGCGCGGAGCTGACATCACCGTATCCCCCGGAGAAGGGCATGCGCCGTCCCTGTTCTCCGGGTCCGGGATCCGCGCCGGACCGGAAAGGGAGGGGGGTTGTATCGATCACCTGGCAGGAGTTTTCTCCCTGTCGGTTCGCCATGTATTCATGTCTTACACCACTACCATTCACGAGAAACCGCATGCCGCCCGAGACGGAACCGGATGCCGGACCACCAACAACAGCTCCTCGATGATGCGCGCCTGAACGACGCGAGGCCGCCGGTCCCCGCCTTTTCGCACCGGGCCGCGGGCTTGCGAACGCGCCCGGCACCGTCGTCATCGAGGAGCTGGAGAGGTTTCGCATGACGCGGAGCGGGAACGGAACGGCCGAAGAGCCGGGGCGCAAGGTGAAGGCAAGGGCCGGGCTGAACCGGGAGATCCTCGCCACCGGCCGGGGAACCCTGCGCAGGATGCTGGAAGACAAGGCGTATCGGGTGATCGCGGTCGATCCCCGCCACACCAGCCGGACCTGAGCGGCCTGCGGGCATGTCGATGCCGCCTCCCGGCACGCCCGGACATTCAAGTGCGTGGCCTGCGGCCACGCGGATCGCGCGGACCTGAACGCGGCCCGCATCATCCGGCGTCGGGGACCGGCGCTGCTGCACGGCGAGGAGCGTTCGTGACCCGCGACCCGTGAAACGGATCGGAGGCTGGTGGCATGACGCTGTCAAGCTTCCGATACAGGTCCCGGACTGGTCACGAGGCGCCGAGGCAGGGGTCATTGCACGGAGGTCTCCAGAACCGGAGAAGTCGCCCGACGCGACTCACGAACCCGACCGACCGGCTTCGCCCCGCGCGGAGACAGCCTGACAGCGTGAACAGTGCAAGGCCGGCACCACTCACGCGAACCGGTCCACTCTACATCCTGGATGCATCGTTCGGTAGGCGTTTTGCGGACACCGCCACCGGATCCGGGGCGTTCCGCACGCCGGACGGTCTGCTCCGGACCACCGAGGGCTTCGCGACCCTCGCACCTGCGGTCAGCCGGGCGCCGATGCACCCGGTTCCCCCTCTGCGGCGGGAGTGACGGCGCCGCGCCCTGCCGGGCCTGATCCTGTCACAGAGTCGTTTCGCAGCGGATGCATGGTCTCGCCTCGCACGCTCACATGTCATCGCTCACGTTTCGCGCGCCGGTCGGGTATGATACCTGCGCCTGGTTCGGGTCGGCCGGACTGTCGGACCGTCCGTCACTCTACCAGCACATGTTGCACGTGACCCCGGGAAAATGCGTGCGCGGGTTCCCCCATGCGGGACCGGTGACGGCCTCACCTGCGCGGCAGGGATGGTGCCGGACCATTCACGGGGCACCGTCAACCCGCGGGGGAGCATGCTGTTGACTGACGCGACTTCATACGCCGGCGCCGCTCCGGGTCGGAAGAACGGGTGTTTCGCCGATCGCCGAAACGGCGGTGTGCTGCGCATGTCGCGCGGAACGGCCGGCGGTGCGGGCGGCGGGGTGTCGGGGACCGGCCGACCGGCGAGGCGGGGGACGACGGCCACACCGGCAACCCGAAAAAAGGTGCCGTCAGGGCTGAAGCGCACCGCGTTTCAGTCGCCGGCATAGGTTCCGGACCACGATGGGCATCCGGCGGTTCGCGTTCCTGCTGCTGGTGCTGGCCACCATGGCGGGGCTGACCACGTGGCTCGCCATGGTGTTCGCGCCGCGCGGGTGGACCGTGGCGGAACTGCTTCTGGTCACCCTGTTTGCGCTCAACACTCCATGGCTCGCGATCGGGTTCTGGAACTCGGTGATCGGGGTGGTCCTGATGCGCCTCGAGCCGGACTGGCTGCATCTGGTATTACCGGTCAGCGGGCTGAACCGGGACGGCACATGCGTCGATGACGGCCCGCTCAGCACCCGGACGGCAGTGGTGATGCCGGTTCGCAACGAAACCCCGGACGCTGCCTTCGCCCGGCTCGGGGCTGTCGCCGCCTCGCTCGAGGCGACAGGCCACGCCGGGAGTTTCGAGCTGTTCCTTCTCAGTGACAGCAGCCGGCCCGACATAGCCGCCGAGGAGGAGCGCCTGTGCGCCGGATGGCGTACCCGTTCCCGCCTGCCGCTCCACTACCACCGCCGCCCGGTCAATCACCGCTACAAGGCGGGCAACATCGAGGAGTTCTGCGACCGTGCCGGCGACGGTTTCGACCACATGGTGCTGCTCGATGCGGACAGTCTGATGTCGGGGGCCGCGATCGTGCGCCTCGTGCGCCTGATGCAGGCGAACCCGCATCTCGGCATCTTGCAGACCCTGGTCACCGGCCTGCCGTCGCTCAGTCCGTTCTGCCGTGTATTCCAGTTCGGCATGCGTCACGGAATGCGGGCCTACACGGCGGGAAGCGCGTGGTGGCAGGGTGACCAGGGCCCGTACTGGGGCCACAATGCCGTCGTCCGGATGGAACCGTTCCGTCGCGCCTGCCGGTTGCCGCGCCTGTCGGGTTCACCCCCGCTTGGTGGCGAGATCCTCAGCCATGACCAGGTGGAGGCGGTCCTGATGCGCCGTGCCGGCTACGAGGTCAGGGTACTGCCGATCGAGGACGGCAGTTTCGAGGAAAACCCGCCCACCCTGCGCGAGTTCATCCGCCGGGACTTGCGCTGGTGCCAGGGCAACCTGCAGTACCTGCGGTTGCTGTCCATGCCCGGGATCCGGTTGTTGGGCAGAATCCAGCTCGTGCTCGCCATCCTCATGTATACGGCGGCACCGGTCTGGTACTGTTTCATGGCGGTCGGCATCACCGATTCGGCGTTGACGGCAGCGGCCGGCTCCGACATTTCGGTTCGCAGGCAAATGGTGGTGGGACTGTTCATCACCGTGGTGCTGATGAATTTCGCACCGAAGATCCTGGGCGTGACCGACGTGTTGCTGCGACCGGGTGAACGGGAGCGTTATGGTGGTACCGCCGTCCTGGTGTGGGGCGCGGTGCTGGAAATGGTGTTCTCTGTCCTGCTGACCCCGGCACTCGCGCTCGCGCAGACCATCTTCATCGCCGGCCTGTGCACGGGGCGCCGGATCACCTGGGACGCCCAGGGCCGAAGTCAGCGAGAACTGACGCCGCGCGAGGCCGGACGGGCCCTGTGGCCGCATCCGCTTGCCGGCCTTGGCCTTGCCGGCGCTCTTGCCGGGTTTGCGCCCGAGTTCCTGCTGTGGGGCGCACCGGTGTTTGCAGGGCTGCTGCTGGCGGTGCCGATTGCCGTCGTGACGTCGTGGCGCCGGCCGGGCCGGTTCCTGGCGCGGTCCGGCTGGTGTGCGGTTCCCGAGGAGATCGACCCGCCGGATGCGGTTGAATGGGCAGGGTTCCGGATCCTCGCTTCCGCTCCCCCGGCACCGGGCCGGGAGGCGGTGTAGGTGAAAGACTGCGATGCCGCCGGGCCGCGGGTCTGCATCTGACCACGGGAGTACCCCGAGTGCCGCTTGTCGATGCACTGCCGGTCCTTCTGGCGCTGGTGGCAGCGTTCCTGTTTGCCCTTGGCGCCCAGTTCCAGAATGTCGGACTGCTGACCATCGAGCCGCGCAGCGGCGCAGTGATCACCATCACCACCTCGGCGGTGCTGTTCCTGCTCGCCGCGCCGTTCCTGCTCGATCCGGCCCACCTGCTGCATCCGGCGGTGCTCACCTTCGTGCTGGTCGGGCTGTTCCGGCCCGCTCTCTCGGCCAACCTGGCGCTCGCCGGCATGAAGTACCTCGGGCCCACCCTCGCCATCACCCTCACCTCCACCTCGCCGCTCTTCGGCGCCGCCCTGGGCATCCTGTGGCTTGGCGAGGTGCTGACCTGGCAGACCGGGATCGGCACCCTGGTCATCGTGGCGGCGGTGATGGTCCTGTCCGGCAAAAGACGGGGGGGCGCTGCGGTCAGCTGGCCGGTCTGGGCACTGCTGCTTCCCATCGGGGCGGCGCTGGTCCGCTCGGCGGGTCACGTCCTGTCGAAATACGGAATGGAGTGGATACCTGATCCCTACATCGCGAGCATGGTCGGGTTCGTGGTCTCCGCCGTGGTCACCCAGACCGCTCACCATGTCCGCCGGTCGGCCCCGGCGATCCCGTGGCGCAGCCGCTCGGCGCTGTGGTTCATGGGTGCGAGCGTCTGTTTCGGAGTGGCGATCATGGCGCTGAACACGGCCCTGCTGCGCGGGACTGTTGTTCAGGTCGTGCCGGTGGTGGCGGCCTCGCCCGTCTTCACCCTGATCATGAGCGTGATCGCCTTCCGGCAGGAACGGATCACGCCGCGCATCCTGCTCGCCGTCGCGATGGTCACCCCGGCGGTGATCCTGATCGGGCTCGCCGACTGATCAGCCCGGGGCCCGGGCCTCGCGGATCAGGGCCTGGAGCTGTCCGGCATCGACGGCCCCTTCGATCACCTCCCCGCCGACGATGAGAGCGGGGGTTCCACCGATACCAAGACGGTTCGCAAGCGCGTGAACCTTGCCGAAGATCCGGGCGACTGCCGGGTCGGCCATGTCCGCCTCGAGCTGGTCGACATCGAGTCCGAGTTCCCTGGCGGTCTGGAGTATGGCGTCCTCGGTCAGTCTGCCGCGCAGGTTCATCAGCGCGATGTGCATGTCCTCGTAGCGGCCCTGCCGCTGCGAGGCGAGCGCGGCGCGGGCGGCGACTTCCGATGCCGGCCCGAGGATCGGAAACTCCTTCATGATCAGGCGTACCCTGCCGTCGGCACGCGCGGTTTCGAACAGGGCGCCGGTCATCCGCTTGCAGTACCCGCACTGGTAATCGAAGAACTCGACCAGGGTCACGTCCCCGCCGGGATTGCCGAGCACCGGGTCATCGGGGTCCTGTTCGATCTCGGCGACCAGGTCCCGCACCAGCCCGCGCCGCCGTTCGGCCATTTCCGCTTCCTCGTGGCGCCGTTCGAGTTCCATCCGCCCCTGCAGTTCGCGCAGCGACTGCAGCACGATCTCCGGGTTCGCCATGATGAAGGAGCGGATCCGCTCGTCGATCACCTCGAGCTCGCGCTCGGTGAACCCCGTATCCTGCGCCGCCGGGGCTCCGGCGGCGCAGACCAGCAAGGCGAGGGCAACGACACAGGTTCGCGCACGATGGCTTGATGTGATCATCCCTGTTTCCCCTGGTCGTTTCCGGGCCGTCATTCGCGTCGGTCTGCTGCGTGCAGGATGTCTTCCGCCCTGACCCACCCCGGTGATCCCGTGGGAAGCGCATGCTGTGCCCGTTCGGCAAAGCGCCGCGCCTCGTCGCGGCGGTTGCCGAGCAGCGCCTCTTCCGCAAGCGAGAGAGCGGCGAGCCCGCGCGTGCCGGTTCGACCCTGAGCGATGGCAAGCTGCCGCCAGGCGACTGCCGATTCCGGTCTGTGACGCACGACCCGTTCGAGCCGCCGGCGGGCGGAGCGGTTGGTGTCGGCCGTGCCGAGAGCGAGCTCGATACGCGCCATTTCGAGCGAGGTTGCCGGGACCGGCCCCATGGCCTCGAGCAGTCGCAGCGCGTCGAGGTAGGCGGCGTGGGCTTCGCGCGGTCGCCCGGACTCGAACAGCAGCTGACCCTTCAGTTCCCTGAAGTACCCGTCGTCGGGATGCCCGGCGATCAGGCCGTCGATCAGTGCGAGCGCCGGTGCGAGTCCCGATTTCCGGAAGGTCGCGATTGCCCGTGCGTACCGGGCTGCGACGGAGCCGTTGTCCGCGGGATAGAGTCTGAGCGTCTGCTCGGGCGGGAGCAGGAAGCCCCGCAGCTTGGCGATCATCCGCGCGTGCCGGCGGACCTGTTCGACCGGCACCGGGGCGTCGGCGTGGGGAGAGTTCGCCAGGTGCTGCTCGGCGAACGCAATCCGGTCGGGAGTAAGCGGGTGCGTGGTGGCGAAGGCGGGTCGGCCGGCCACGGCGGAGAGCTCCGTATCAAGGATTCGCAGGAATTCGGTGTAGCCGCGAGAGGATTGTCCGACCGAATCGAGCAGGCGGACGGCGGCCTGGTCGGCCGCCGCTTCCTGGGTACGGGTGTAGGCGAACAGGTTGGAGCGCAGCGCGCTCGAGGTTCCGTGCAGCACCGCGGCGGCAGCGTCTGCGCGCCCGCTGATCACCGCCGCGGTTGTTCCGAGCACGAGGCCGAGAATCGCCGCCACCGACGCGTCCTCCACCGCGATGGACGTGCGGACCAGGTGGCCGCTTGCGATGTGCCCGATCTCGTGGGCCAGCACGCCGCTCAGTTGTCCCGGGTTCTCGGTGCGCATGATCAGGCCGGTGAACAGGAACAGGTTCTGGCCTCCGGCCACGAAGGCGTTCAGGTCATTGGATCCGATCACCAGGATGCGGACCGATCCCGGGTCAAGGCCGGCGGCATCGAGCAGCGGACGGGCAAGGTCACCGATCGTCGCCTCGATCTCGGTGTCGGAGATGAGCGTGCGTGCAGATGCGGCGGGAACCAGCGCACCGGACACGAGAAGGAACGCCGCCATGCAAGCCTTGACCAGTGGGCCGGGGTCGATCATGTGCTGGAACATCCCGGTTTTCGAGTGGCGAAGACAGAATTCCCGGAACGCATTGTAGCGAAGAGTCGACGGCGCATCACGCCGCTATTTCCCGACCGGCCACGGCTCACTGGCCGACGCGAGCGCCCATGACCGTGCGGGAGCGACAGCCCCCGGCTCCGTGCCGGCAAGCATGGCCGCTGCGGAGCCGGAACCGTCACCGGCGGGTCGGTTGAACGACAAGATCCCCAACTTTCCGTTGCGGTTCGCCTGACAGTCGGCATACACGTCACGACCGTGGCGAAGTGGGTGATTGTTGTCGGACGGGCAGGGAGAGGTGATCGTGGTGCTGAAGGTTTCGCGGCGCGGCCAGGTCCCGCCGTTCATCGTGATGGATGTCATGCAGGCGGCAGCCGACCGCGAGGCTGCCGGTAACGACGTGCTGCATCTCGAGGTGGGACAGCCGGCGACGGCCGCGCCGCGCGGGGTGATCGAGGCCGCAAGGCGGGCACTCGAGCGGGATCGCCTCGGATACACGCTCGCTTTCGGCATCCTCGAACTGCGCGAGCGGATCGCCGGGCACTACCGCGACTGGTACGGCATCGAGATCGGCATCGAGCGCATCGCGGTCACCAAGGGATCTTCCGCAGCCTTCCTGCTTGCCTTCCTGGCGGCTTTCGATGCGGGCGATCGCGTTGCGATGGTCACGCCCGGCTACCCGGCGTACCGGAACATCCTGACGGCGCTCGGCATCACGCCGGTCATGATTCCGTCCGCCGCCGAGCACCGGTACCAGCCAACACCGGCCCTGCTCGAAACCCTCGACGCTCCCCTGGACGGGCTGGTCGTCGCCAGTCCGTCAAACCCGGCGGGAACCATGCTGGATCCCGAGCGGATGAGAACCCTGCTCGAATACTGCCGGGACCGCGGCATCAGGGTGGTCTCGGACGAGATCTACCACGGCATCACCTACGATGTGACGCAGGCGAGTGCTCTCGGGTTCGGCGACGAGGCGATAGTGGTGAACAGTTTCTCGAAGTACTTCTCGATGACCGGGTGGCGGCTTGGCTGGATGATCGTGCCGCCCGAACTGGTGCGGCCGGTGGAGTGCCTGTCGCAGAACCTGTTCATCTCCTCGCCGAGCCTGTCGCAGCACGCCGCGGTGGCAGCCTTCGACTGCCACGAGGAACTCGAGGCGAATGTCGCGCGCTACAGGCGCAACCGCGAGGTGTTGCTGAACGAACTCCCCGCAGTCGGCATCAGCGACCTCGCGCCTGCCGACGGAGCCTTCTACATCTATGCCGGCGTCTCGCGGTTTACCAGCGACAGCGTCGAGTTCTGCAGCCGGATGCTGTCGGACATCGGTGTGGCCTGCACACCGGGAGTCGACTTCGATACCGACCGGGGCACGGCGACGGTACGCCTGTCGTTTGCAGGTTCGACGCAGGAAATGGTCGAGGCCTGTGCACGTCTGCGGACCTGGCTGGTCTGACCGGCTCAGCCCTCAGGCCGGTTCCACCAGCCGCGCCTCGGTGGCTCTCCGGTCTCGGGCACGGGCGTCGGGGCTGCCGGAGTCTCCTCCTCCGGCGCGTCGCCTTCGAGCCGGAGCACGCCTTCATCGGACATGATCTCGACCACAAGTCCGGGCGCGGCAGGCTGGTCATCGTCCGGCGCTTCCGCCTCTTCCACGGCCCCGGAAACCGGTTCGTCCGCGGTGTCCGGTCCGGCCGCGTCATGTGCTGCGACTTCGCTGTCCGCCGCGTCCTCGCCGTCGACCGGGTCGCCGATATCCGGTGCAACGTCACCGTTCGCCGGCGCCTGCATGTCAGGGACCGGGCGAGCGTCTGCCGGGTCTTCGGTGCCGGATACGAGCACGGTCTGCGCTGTCGCGGACGCATCTGCGGGATACGAGGCCCCGGCCGGCCCGGCTCCGGGCATCCCGGACGCAGCAACGGGATCATGCCCGAGCTCCGCGGCTGCTCCGTTCCCCGGTGCTGTCCCGACAGGGGTCTTTTCGGCCGGTGTATCACCCGTTTCCCGGGACGTCTCGCTGGTCCCGGCCGCTTCTTTCACGGCGGACTCGTCGACCGGGACGGCGTCATTTGCCGCGACAGGGTCCTGGACCGCCCCGGTGGCGGTCCGCGACGACGGGCGTCTGCGCGATCTGCGCCTGCGCGGGGCCGGGGGGGCGTCCGCTGCCGGATCCGCGTCTGCGGCCGCAGGCTGCTCACCGTCGCCGGCGTTCTGCCCGGTCGGCGCGTCCGCAGCCTGGAGTTCCTCCTGTCCGGACTCGACCTCGACTTCGCTCCGACGTCCACGCCGCCGTCCACCGCGCTTGCCGCGCCGCCGTCGCTTCCGTCCCGCGTCACCGTCATCCGTGCTGTCGTCAGCCACTGCTTCCGGCCGGGCAGGCGCCTGCTCGACCTGGTCCTCGGCATCGCTCTTCCTGCGGTCCGGTCGCCTGCGCCGTTGGCTGCCGTTCCGCGGTTCCTCGCTCGCGGCGGTCTGGTCCGGCGGAGGAGTGAACTGTGCCAGGCGATCGTCGGCGGCCTTCGCTTCGAGGACCCCGATCCGGCACTCGGCTGAAAGCAGGGTGTCGTCCGGCTCCAGCACGGCCTCGAAACCGTAGCGTCCCTCGATGTCGGTCAGTGCCATGCGCTTGCTGTTGAGGATGTAGAAGCCGGTGGCCGACGGCAGCCGAACGGTAATCCGCGACGCCCGTTGCTTCACCCCCTCCTCCTCGATCGCCCGCAGCGCCTGCAGGGCGGAGGATTCGGTGGAGCGGACACGCCCGCTTCCCTCGCAGGACGGACAGATAACGGTGCTGGTCTCGAACACGCTGGGGCGAAGCCGTTGCCGCGAGAGTTCCATCAGGCCGAACTGGCTTATCCGCCCCAGCTGGATGCGCGCACGGTCGGGTTTCACCGCCTCCTTCATGCGTCGTTCCACAGCCGTCTGGTTACGGGACTCGGCCATGTCGATGAAGTCGATCACGATCAGCCCGGCGAGGTCGCGCAGGCGCAGCTGCCTTGCGATTTCGCTGGCGGCTTCCATGTTGGTGCGCAACGCCGTGTCCTCGACGCTGCGGGCCCGGGTGGCTCGCCCGGAGTTCACGTCGATGGCCACCAGGGCCTCGGTCTGGTCGATGACCAGGTAGCCACCCGACTGCAGCGGAACCGTCGCCTCGTGGATGGCGGTGAGCTGACTTTCAACCTGGTACTGATGCAGCAGGGGCGCGGCGTCCTCGCGGAACGGCTGGACCCGACGGGCATGGCTCGGGATGAGCATTTTCATGAATGACTTGGCCGTCCGGTAGCCCTCGTCGCCCTGGACCAGCACTTCCTCGATGTCGCGGGTATAGAGGTCCCGGATCGAGCGGCGGATCAGGTTCGCCTCCTCGTGCACGAGGCATGGAGCGGCCGACACCAGGGTTTGCTCGCGAATCCGGTCCCACAGCCTGAGCAGGTACTCGCAGTCGCGCTTGATCTCCGACTTGGTCCGCTCGCGGCCGGCCGTCCGCACGATGATTGCCATGCCCTCCGGAACGTCGAGTTCCTCGACGATCTTCTTCAGCCGGTTGCGGTCGGCAGCGTTGGTGATCTTGCGACTCACCCCGCCGCCGCGCGAGTTGTTCGGCATCAGCACACAGTAGCGGCCGGCCAGCGACAGATACGTGGTGAGCGACGCTCCCTTGTTTCCCCGCTGCTCCTTGACCACCTGGACCAGCAGGATCTGGCGCCGGCTGATGACCTCCTGGATCCGGTAGCGCCGCGTCGCACCCTGTCGGCGCGCCCGGCCGCGTCTGGCGGAGTCGGTTTCCTCGGACGATGCGGTCTCGGCAGGTTCGGCGTCGGTCTCCTCGTCACCGACCTGCTCGTCACCATCAACCTCGTCGTCCGGATCACGCAGCGCCGGCCCTTCCTGAGACTCGATCAGGGCCTGACGGTCCTCGACGGGGATCCGGTAGTAGTCGGGGTGGATCTCGCCGAAAGCCAGGAAACCGTGCCGGTCACCGCCAAATTCGATAAAGGCGGCCTGGAGTGAAGGTTCGACGCGGGTGACCTTGGCGAGGTAGATGTTGCCTTTCAGCTGTCGCTGATTCGAGGCCTCGAAATCAACGTCATCGAGACGTACTCCATCGACCACAACCACCCGGGTTTCCTCGGGCTGGGTTGCGTCGATCAGCATGCGCTTGGTCATGGACATTTGGCTCCGGGGTGTCCCGGGACACTGATCGGTGAACTGGCCGCGCGAACCTGACCGGAGACGGTCGTTCGTCTGCGTGCCACAACGTCAACCAGTGCCCGCAGGCACCGTGTGAGTGATCGGATCGAGTGCGCGTCACGAAGACGCCGGCATGCGCGCTCCGGCCGTCGCGTGCAGCTCCATCGAGAAGCTGCATGCAGTCGCCGCGCAGGGGGGCCTGGTGCCGCCCGGTTCGGGTCGGATGAACCGGATACCCGGTCACGGTGTCGGTCGCGCGCAACATGTGCTTGAACCTTGCTCCGCACCGGCACGAAATCGATTGGATGGTGCAACCGGTACGGATCATTCGCTGTGTTGAAGGGAACCGTTCGGAATCCCCTGAGATGCAGGGCGGAACCCGCCGCCCGCAGGCAACCAATTCCGGTGCGCACGAACTGTATCCGAACGAACAAGCATTTTCAATGCCATACCTGCCTCACGACGATACCTGACCCTTTCTTCCCGTTCCCCGTCGTTCAGGCGCAGACGTGCCGCGGTGAACACGGTACGAATCGTTCCGGCTCGAGAAGTGCGCCTGTCTTCAACCTCCGGCCGCTCTCCCGTGGCGGTACCGGAACCGGGCGGACCGGACCCCTGCCGGTCCGTGTCCCGATGAGTGCCGGGCCGGGATGGGCCCGGAGCCGTGGTCGCGATGAGGTGTGACCGGCTGCCATCGCCCGTCGGACGCGCATGGCGAACACATGTCCCGCAGACCGGCATGAGGCGCGGGAACGGGCAGGCACCGCGCCTGCGTGCCCGCATCGGCGGGCGAAGGGAAGCAAGGTCGCTCGCTGCGCCACTGTCCCCCGTCGACCGCATGGAACAGATCCCGGCGGCACCGTGGGAGAGCCCCGGCACCCGAAACGTCGCGGAGCCTGTCGCCCGATCACGGTCCCCGTTGTCACCCGTTCCGCACATGCTCCGAAATCCTTCAGCTTGCCATCCCTTGCATCGTGGCCGACACTCCCTTGCCCCGGTCTTGCGCGCGAGAGCGCCGGAGCCCTGGAAGGGCATGACCGGCGAAGTTCCGGGAGCGGGTCGGGTGCAGGGGTACCCCGGATCGATCGGGTGCGGCTTGCCCGGCTCAGGGATGCCCGAGCGGACACAGGAGACGGTGACGTGAGGTGGATTGTCGGCGCGACGGCGGTCTGTCTTGTCATTGCGCTTGCCGGTGTGGCCGGCGTGCTGTGGCTGCTGCGCGCCTACGGACAGGGGCTTCCCGACTATCGCCAGCTCGCCGACTACCAGCCGCCGGTGCTGACCCGGGTTCACGCCTCCGATGGTCGCCTCGTGATCGAGTACGCAACCGAACAGCGGATCTTCGTGCCGATCTCGGCGGTGCCGGGGCTGGTGATCGGAGCGGTGCTGTCGGCGGAGGACAAGGACTTCTACAGTCATCCGGGCGTCGACTTCGTCAGTCTGGCCGCGGCGATGGTGCAAAACCTGCGCAATCTTGCAACCGGGCGCCGGTTGCGCGGGGCATCGACGATCACCCAGCAGGTCGCAAAGAACTTCCTGCTGTCCAACGAGGTTACCGTTGAACGCAAGATCAAGGAGGCGATCCTCGCCTTCCGCATCGAGCGGGTATTCGACAAGGACCAGATTCTCGAACTCTACCTGAACCAGATCTACTTCGGCCGTGGCTCCCACGGCATCGCCGCGGCGGCGCTCAACTACTTCAACAAGGCGCTGTCGGAGCTGAATGTGGAGGAGGCGGCGTACCTGGCGGCACTGCCCAAGGCACCCAACAACTACCACCCGGAACGTCGGTACGATAAGGCGGTATGGCGTCGCAACTGGGTGCTGGAGCGCATGGCCGACAACGGGGTGATCACGGACGCTCTTGCGGCCGAGGCGCGGGCGAGACCGCTCGTGGTCCGCCACCGCGAAGCGACCGAAACGGCTGTCGCCACCTACTTTGCCGAAGAGGTGCGGCGTCAGCTGCTGACGCGCTACGGCGAGGACGATCTCTACCGTGGCGGACTGTCGGTGCGGACCAGCCTGGACTGGCGCTTGCAGCGCATTGCCGACGCCGCGCTCAGGGACGGGCTCGAACTCTATGACAGGCGTCACGGCTGGCGCGGAGCCCTGGACACGATCGAGACCGGTCCAGGCTGGCGCGACAGGCTGCTGGAATTCGGATCACCGCCCGGAATGCCCGCGGCATGGCAGATCGCCGTGGTCCTCGCCACCGGCGCCGAGGCCGCGCGGATCGGCTTGCAGGACGGCGAGACCGGTCTGCTCACGCTGGAGGAACTGCACTGGGCACGGCGAACGCGGAAGGACCAGAAACTGGGTCCGAAGGTGAGGTCGGTCGATCAGGTGCTTTCGGCCGGGGACGTGATCCTGGTCGAGATACTCGCGGAGTCGGACGACGCAGATGGTTTCGAGGATGGCCCGCCGATCCCGTCTTACGGATTGCGCCAGATCCCCGATGTCAACGGGGCCCTCGTGGCCCTTGATCCCCACACGGGCCGGGTGCTGGCCATGAGCGGTGGCTGGGACTTCTCGGTTTCGAGCTTCAACCGCGCGACCCAGGCCTGGCGCCAGCCCGGATCGGCGTTCAAGCCCTTCGTCTACCTCGCAGCACTCGAACAGGGATACGCACCGACAAGCGTGATCCTCGACGCGCCGTTCGTCCTCGACCTGGGACCGGGGCGCCGCAAGTGGAAACCGGCCAACTACTCGCGCAAGTTCTACGGTCCGAGCGCCATGCGTCTGGGCATCGAGAAGTCCCGCAACCTGATGACGGTGCGCCTTGCCCGGGCAATCGGGATGGAGCGGGTGACCGAAGCCGCGCAACGGTTCGGTATCGTCGACGACATGCCCGAACATCTCGCCATGGCGCTCGGGTCCGGGGAGACCACGCTGCTGAGGCTCACCGCCGCCTACGGGACGCTGGTCAACGGCGGATACCGGGTTACGCCGACACTGATCGACCGGATCCAGGACCGGAACGGACGCAATGTGTACCGCAGTGACGCGCGGACCTGTCCAGGATGCATGGGAACCGATGCCGACGCGGTGCCCCGGGTGCCGGAACGCGCCGAGCGCGTGGCCGACTCCTCGTCGGTCTACCAGATGGTTCGCATGCTGGAGGGGGTCGTCCAGCGTGGTACCGGGCGGCGGATCTCCGAACTGGGCCGGCCACTGGCCGGCAAGACCGGGACGTCGAACGACAATGTCGACGCCTGGTTCATCGGTTTCTCACCCGATCTCGTCGTCGGCACCTTCGTCGGCTTCGATACACCCCGAACCCTCGGCCCGAGAGATACCGGGTCAAGGGTTGCCGTTCCCATCTTCAAGGAGTTCATGGCCAGGGCGCTCACCGACACGCTGCCGGTCCCGTTCCGCGCACCCTCGGGCATCCTGCACGTCCGCATCGATCCCGAAACCGGTGAACTGGCGCAGGCCGGCGATGAACACGTGATTATCGAGGCCTTCAAGCCCGGTCAGCTACCGGTGCCCCGGCAGATCAACGGCGAGATCGTGAGCGGACCAGTTGATGGATCCGCCCACGGCCTCTATTAGTCGACCTGGACTTGCGAGGGGAACCGTCATGAATGCTGAAGCTGCGGCAATTGCCGAAGAAATCCGCCAGTCCATCGAGCTCGTGCGGAGGCATCTTTGACTGGGATGCGGCAACAGTCCGACTGGACGAACTGAACGCCCTTGCCGGTGATCCAGACCTGTGGCTGGACAACGAGCGCGCGCAGGCGGTCCTGAAGGAACGGACCGCGCTTGAACGTTCGATCTCCGCCGTGCGTGACATCGAGAGACAGCTTGAAGAGACCGTCGATCTCATTGAACTCGGCGAGGCCGAGGAAGAGGTGGAGATCGTTGCCGAGGCGACCGGGGTTCTGCGGACGCTGAGCGAGGCCTGCCGGACCAGACAGCTCGAGACACTGCTCTCCGGTGAGGCCGATGCCAACGACTGCTACCTCGAGATCCATGCCGGAGCGGGCGGTACCGAGGCCCAGGACTGGGCCGAAATGCTCCTGCGCATGTACCAGCGCTGGTGCCGGGTGCGCGGTTACGAGGTCGATATCCTGGAGCAGAGTGACGGTGAGGAGGCCGGCATCAAGTCGGTCACGCTGCAGGTCAGGGGACATAACGCATACGGCTGGCTGAAGACGGAGAGCGGCGTGCACAGGCTGGTGCGGATCTCTCCGTTCGACTCGGCGGCGCGTCGTCACACCAGCTTCTCTTCGGCATGGGTCTACCCGGTGATCGACGAGACCATCGCGATCACGATCGAGGAGAAGGACCTGCGCATCGACACCTACCGATCGTCCGGAGCCGGCGGCCAGCATGTCAACAAGACCGACTCTGCGGTCCGCATCACCCACGAGCCGACCGGAATCGTGGTCCAGTGCCAGAACGACCGGTCGCAGCACCGCAATCGCGCCACCGCGATGGAGATGCTGCGCGCGCGGCTCTACGAACTGGAGATCCGTCGCAGAGAGGAAGCGGCGGAAGCGGTCGAGGCCGGCAAGTCCGACATCGGCTGGGGACACCAGATCCGCTCCTACGTCCTGCAGCCCTACCAGATGGTGAAGGACCTGCGGACCGGGATGGAGACCTCTGATATACAGTCGGTTCTCGACGGATCGCTTGACCGGTTTCTGGAGGCGGCGCTGTCGCGCCGGCTGGGCAGTGACGCAGCGGGGACATAGCGGCAGCCGCCGCCTGGATGGTGGAGGGACGAGTGGGACAGTACGAGGACATCTACCGCCGATCAGTTGAGGATCCCGAAGCATTCTGGGCCGCCGCCGCTGCCGACGTTGTCTGGCAGAAGCAGTGGGACCGGGTCCTCGACAACGACAGGCCGCCGTTTACCCGCTGGTTTTCCGGCGGTCGTCTGAACACCTGTGACAATGCGCTCGACCGGCACCTGCGCGAGGGTCGGGCCGACCAGGCGGCACTGATCTACGACAGCCCGGTCACCGGAACTGTCCGCGAGTTCACCTATCGGGAAATGCGAGATGCGGTCGCGCTGTTCGCCGGGGCGCTGCGTCGACACGGAGTGCGGTACGGCGACCGGGTGATCATCTACATGCCCATGATCCCCGAGACCGTGATCGCAATGCTCGCGTGCACGCGGATCGGCGCCGTGCACTCGGTGGTGTTCGGAGGCTTTGCCGCCAGCGAGCTGGCGAAGCGGATCGACGATGCCAAGCCGGTACTGGTGGTGGCGGCATCCTGCGGCATCGAGCCCGGTCGCATCGTCGAGTACAAGCCGTTGCTCGATGGCGCTCTTGAGCTGGCGGAGCACGAGCCGCGAACCTGTATCGTCCTGCAGCGGCCGATGTGCGAGGCCGCGATGCGGCAGCGGCGGGACATCGAGTGGCACGCCGCGCACGAGGGGGCCGAACCCGCGGACTGCGTGGAGGTCGAGGCCACCGACCCTGCCTATATCCTGTACACATCGGGAACCACCGGCGTGCCCAAGGGTGTGGTCAGGCCGACCGGCGGGCACGCGGTGGCTCTCAAGTGGTCGATGCGCAACATCTACGGAGTCGAGCCGGGCGAGGTCTACTGGGCGGCCTCGGACGTCGGTTGGGTCGTGGGCCACAGCTATATCGTCTACGCACCGCTGTTTCATGGCTGCACGACGGTGCTTTACGAAGGCAAGCCGGTCGGGACACCCGATGCCGGTGCGTTCTGGCGGGTGATGGCGCAGCACCGGGTGTCGTGCATGTTCACCGCTCCCACGGCGATGCGGGCCATTCGCAAGGAGGATCCCGACGCGCGGCTTCTGCGCCGGCACGACCTGTCCGCGCTCAAGTCGCAGTTCCTCGCCGGCGAGCGGTGCGACCCCGACACGCTCAGGTGGACCGAGGAGGTGCTTGGCGTGCCGGTCATCGATCACTGGTGGCAGACGGAGACCGGCTGGCCGATCGCTGCGAACTGTCTCGGCATCGAGCGATTGCCCGTCAAGCCTGGATCACCGACCGCGCCGGTCCCGGGATGGCGGATCGAAGTGCTGGCACCGGACTGCACCCCGGTTGCGCCCGGAGAAATCGGTGCCATCTCGATCAGGGTCCCGTTGCCACCCGGCGCTCTGCCGACCCTGTGGCAGGACGACGAGCGGTTCGTCGAGAGCTACTTCAGCGCCTACCCGGGCTACTACCAGACCGGTGATGCCGGCATCATCGACGAAGATGGTTATCTGCACATCTTGTCGCGTACCGATGACATCATCAACGTCGCAGGGCACCGTCTGTCCACCGGTGGCATGGAACAGGTGCTGGCGTCTCACACCGATGTTGCCGAATGCGCGGTGATCGGTGCGGCCGACGCGCTGAAGGGACAGGTGCCGATGGGGTTCCTGGTGCTGAAGGACGGGGTCAATCGGCCGCATTCGGAGATCGTGACCGAGGTTGTCCGCATGGTACGTGACGAAATCGGCCCGGTGGCGTCCTTCCGTCAGGCGATTGTGGTCGGGCGCCTGCCCAAGACCCGGTCGGGCAAGATCCTTCGCGGTACCATGCAGTGCATTGCGGATGATCAGGACTATCCGATGCCTGCGACCATCGACGATCCGGATATCCTGGACGAGATCGCAACGGCGTTGCGCGACGCCGGCTATCTCTCGGGCTGAACCGGCCCCGATGCGATCACCGCGTCTGCGTCGAGCAGTCGACGTACCTCCCGGCGGACCTCTTGCCAGCGGAACCGGACCGAGTTCACCACGATGTCGCGATCGAGTTCCTTGAGGCCCTCGACGATCGGCGCCCAGGTGACCAGTGCTTCCGGACTGCAGACAAAGTGCGATTCGCCGTCTTCCACCGCCCTCCAGTCGACCGAATCGATTCGGACCCGGACCGCGGCGGCGTTTTCAGGGAAGGCCGGCCCCCCCTCCTGCGGTTCGCCCGCCTCGGCCAGCGCGGTCCCGACGGCGAACGCAACGATGGCGTGGATCCGGCTCTGCTCCGTGGCGGGACTGCGCCGCGCCAGCATGCCACCGCAGTAGACCGAGAGGTCGGAAAGACAGGCAAGCCACATCTGCCACTTGGCGATATTGATCGAAACCATGAATTCATCGTTCGAGAATAGTTCGGGATACATGGTGCCGGCCCTGGTACGCAGGTAACCGTAGAGTGAAGTCTGGGCCACGTGGCTCGACCGCGCCGCGATGAACGCGGCGAGGCCGTCGCAGTCGCGGACCGGTCGCTGGCGTCCGGTTCCGACCAGGTAATCACGAAGCGCGCGAAGAATTGCGCCGGGGCTTTCGCTGCCGAACCCGATCCTGAACTGTTGCAGAAGCATCCCATTTCCATTCGTGATTCCACCGCACGGTTGTCGTCGTGACATGAAACAGTCACAGTAGACCGGAGTCTGGTGCGCGGAATGCCGCACATGGCCGCATTCCGAGGTCGGAAACAGTGGCGTGCACCCCTCCGCGCGGGCGTGCTGCCATCAAGGGGGAAAAACCATGCCTGACAATGCTTCCCAGAGGGAAGAGCATTGGAGGCGGACCAGGCAGCTGATGATCATACATTTGGTGATCTGGTTCGTCTTCGCCTACCTCATCCATTGGTTCGCACCTACCTTGAACCAGGCCAGTTTCATGAACTTCCCGCTGGGCTTCTACATGGCGGCGCAGGGGTCACTGGTCGTGTTCGCGGTGCAACTCTTCATCTTTATCCGCCAGCAGCATGCGATAGACGTGCAATGCGGCATGGCTGAAGACGAGTAGGGGGTGTCATGAGCTTGTTTAGAGGAACGGGCGATTTCGTAGACAATCTCCCTAGAATCTATGGATTTTACACCGGCGGATTCGTCGTCTTCATCCTCCTGATGGCAATCCTGGAGCAGATGGGGGTCGCGGCCGACACGCTCGGCATCCTGTTCGTTGCGTTCACCGTGCTGATCTACGCCGGCATCGGGTGGCTGTCCCGGACCATGCAGGTGGATGCCTACTATGTAGCCGGCCGACAGGTTCCGCCGGTGTTCAACGGCATGGCGACCGCGGCCGACTGGATGTCGGGCGCGTCCTTCGTTGCGATGGCCGGTGGCATCTACATGGGCGGTCACGGCTACCTCGCCTTCGTCGTCGGCTGGACGGGCGGCTACGTGCTGGTCGCCGTGCTGATGGCGCCGTACCTGCGCAAGTTCGGGTGCTACACCGTTCCGGACTTCATCGGGACCCGCTACGGCGGCAACACGGCCCGGCTGTTTGCCGTCATCGTTCTCGTGGTCGCCTCGTTTACCTATGTGACCGCGCAGATCAACGCGACCGGGACCATCGCGTCGCGTGCCCTGCAGATCCCGTTCGAGGTCGGCGTCTGGTTCGGGCTGTCCGGCATCCTGCTCTGCTCGATGCTGGGCGGCATGCGGGCTGTGACCTGGACCCAGGTGGCACAGTACATCGTGCTGATCATCGCATACCTGGTGCCGGTGTTCTGGATGTCCAACAAGCAGGGTTTCGGGGTGGTCCCGCAACTGGTCTATGGCGACGCCGTGGCGCGGCTGGTCGAACTCGAGGCCATGCACCAGGTCGGCGAACTGATGCCGGCGCAGGCGGTCGCCGGACTCAAGGCCCTGACGGTGCCACACTCCACAGTCGGAGAGGGCGGCATGGCGGCCTGGAAGTTCGTGACCCTGGTCGCCTGCATGATGATGGGCACCGCCTCGCTGCCGCACATCCTGATGCGCTACTTCACCACACCTTCGGTGAAGGCGGCACGAACCTCGGTGGCCTGGTCGCTGTTCTTCATCTTCCTGCTGTACTTCACGGCACCGGCCCTGGCGACCTTCACCAAGCTGCAGGTGCTCGATCCGAACCTGGCGACAAGCATCATCGGCAAGGCGATTGCCGACGTGAACGCGCTGGAGTGGATCCAGAAGTGGAGCTCGGTGGGATTCGTCAAGCTGGTTGACAGCAATGGCGACGGCATACTGCAGATCAACGAGTTCTTCATGCGTGGCGACATTGTCGTCCTCGCAACACCGGAAATCGCCGGTCTGCCGTATGTGATCTCCGGCCTGGTCGCCGCCGGCGGCATGGCGGCCGCCATGTCGACGGCCGACGGACTGCTGCTGGCGATCGCCAACGCGCTCAGTCATGACCTGTACTACAAGATCATCGATCCGAAGGCCGAGACTGCCAAGCGGCTGGTCGTGGCCCGGGTGTTGCTGATCGTGCTGGGTGCGGCCGGTGCTGCCGTGGCGAGCCTGAAGCTCACGAGTATCCTCGGAGCCGTCGCCTGGGCGTTCGATTTCGCCATGTCCGGACTGTTCTTCCCGCTGGTGCTCGGCATCTGGTGGAAACGGGCAAACCGGCAGGGTGCGATCGCCGGCATGGGGCTCGGCTTCCTGGCGGGGTCCTGGTACCTCTACATGGTTCGCTTTGCGGACATGGAGCCGTGGATCGGCATCGATCACCTGCGGTTCGGCATTGTCGGTGCCGCCGTCAGCCTGGTGGCAATGGTGGTGGTGTCGCTTGCGACTGCCGAGCCCGACGAAGAGACCCAGAGGATGGTCGACGAGGTGCGGATACCCAAGGGAGATCCGATCCTGAGTTCGGATCACTAGAACAGGGGTCGGTACCACATGTGACGGGGGCGAAGACCTGGTCTTCGCCCCCGTTGGCATGATGCGCGGGACCGTGCACAGGAAGGGATCCTCGGATCATGGCAGGATTTCCGCTCTGGGTCGTGGTCATCGACTATCTGCTCGGCATGATCATGTGGACGCTGATCGGCCGATTCGGCATGGGTATCTTCCTGCCGCAGAACAGCCAGTTCTTCTTCATGCGTTTCTTCGTCCGGGTCACCGACCCGCTGATCAGGCTGTTCGGCCCGGTCACGCCGGGATTCCTGATCGCGCCGATGGTACCGCTCTATGTCGCCTGGTTCTTCTTCATGATCCGGTTCTACGTCATGCCGTGGCTGCTCGGGTACTCGGTCATGGGCATGCTGTCGTTTCCGCTCGAGAGCGAGGTCGCGCTCGGTGTGGCGCAGTTGGTAGGATTCTTCCTGAACTGACCTGCCATCCGGAGGCACGTGATGGACGGGATCCGCTCTCCGTCAGGCCTTGCCCCGCTGTCAGCCCTGCCGCTTGCCAGTCTCGACCTGGAAACCACCGGCCTTGATGTCGCCCGTGATCGGGTGATCCAGGTCGGAGTGGCGCTGCTGGACGGTCCGGTCCTGCTCGATACCCCGCGTATGGACTGCCTGGTCAGGCCGGACATTGCGGTGCCGGCGACGGCGGCGAGAATCACCGGTTTCGACGATGCGGCGCTGGCCGATGCGCCCGGGCTTGAGCAGGTGCTGCCCCTGCTTGCGGAACTCCTTGCCGGCCGGGTTGTCATCGGGGTGCATATCGCGTTCGATCTCGCGATTCTGCGCGCCGAGGCCGAACGGCGCGAGATGGCGTGGACCGACCCGCCGTCGCTCGATGTCGGCATGGTGCTGGCGGCTCTGGAACCGACGCTGCCCCATCCGGGCATGGAGGCGGTGACCGGCATGCTCGGCGTGTCGGTTTCCCGGCGGCACGACGCGCTCGCCGATGCCGTAGCGGTGGCGGAGTGCTACCGGTGCCTGCTGCCGCGGCTGTCCCGGGCCGGGGTGCGGACCCTTGCCGAGGCACGCGGGCTCCTTGCACGCCGTCGTGACCTCGTCCAACGGGAGGTTGCCTCCGGCTGGCATGCAGACGCCGGGCCGACGACGATGGAACCGGCCCGCCTTGACGGAACGGTGTTCGCACGCACGCTGGGCGACGTCATGAGTGCGCCGCCGGTATGGATTGCGCCGGGCACCGCTCTGGCCGATGCGGCCCGAACCATGATCGAGCGTCGCATCGGTTCGTTGCTGGTCGGCCCGGTTCACGGTGAGCCATCGGGCATCATTACCGAACGCGACCTGCTGGGCGGACTGGTGAACAAGCCGCCCGAGGCCGGCATCGAAGAGGTGATGAGCACACCCGTCGTCAGTCTCGGACAGGATGAACTCCTGTACCGTGCGCTCGCGCGCATGGACAGGCTCGGGATCCGACACCTGGCGGTGACCGATGGCGTGGGACTGGCCTGCGGCATGGTTTCGCACCGCGACCTCCTGCACCACCGGGCCCGCGAGCAGCTCGCCGTCAGGGACGCAACCGGGACGGCGACAACCGAACAGGAGCTGGCAACGGCCTATGCACGGGTCCCGGAGGTTGCGGAAGGACTGCTGGCGGACGGGCTCGACGGCCGTGCGATCGCACGCGTCATCGGCCGAGAACTGCAGGCAGCAACCGCACGCATGTCGGAGATCGCGTGTGAACGCATGGCTGCCCGGGGACGTGGCGGGCCGCCGGCCGGGTACGCCGTACTGGTTCTCGGATCGGGAGGACGGGCCGAAAGCCTGCTCGGTGCCGATCAGGACAATGCGCTGGTGCACGAGGGCGAACCCGGGGATGACGACTGGTTCGCCGAATTCGGTTCGATCCTGGCCGAGGGGCTGGCGGAGGCCGGGATACGGCTGTGCGATGGCGGCGTGATGACGTCGAACCCGACCTGGCGCGGTACGGTCGATCAGTGGCGCGACCGGGTTGCACACTGGTTGTCACGGGCGCGTCCGGAGGACCTGCTCAGCGTGGATATCTTCTTCGACCTTGCGCCGGTTGCGGGCGAGCGGTCGCTCGGGTACCGGCTGAGGCAGGATGCCGTGGCCGCCGCCGCCGGAACCCGGCCGTTTCTCGGCCTTCTGGCGCAGTCGGTGACCGACACGGCCCCGCGCCTCGGGTTTCTCGGCCGACTTCCGGTCGAACGCGGCAGGGTCGACCTGAAACGTCACGGCCTGCTGCCGCTGGTCAGCCTGGTCCGTGCCCTGGCGCTGCGTTCGGGACTTGACGCCGCATCCACCGCTGCACGGCTCGAGGCGATCGAGCAGGCCGGGCGGCTGGGCGCGGCCGACTGCGCCGCCCTGCTCGAGTTCCAGGACACGTGCATGTCCCTGGTGCTGCGCCAGCAGGTCCAGGACATGAAGAACGGTGCGAAACCCTCGAACCGCGTCGATCTGGCCGGGACCCCGTCCCACCTGCGGCGGGCCCTGAAGTCGGGCATGAACCGCGTGGCCACCATCATCTCCGACCTCCCGGCGCTGATGGGCAGGTAGGTGCGCCGGCTTTCGCGCGATTGTCCGGCGCAGGGTGGTCCCGTAGCATGCCGCATCATCGGTCGACGCAGCTTCGGAGGCAGTCAATGGCGCGAATATCCTATGCCGGTCGGGACGCGGTTCCCGGTCACCACCGTCACCTGTTTGACGACATGGCCACCTACGGGCCGTTCTCGAGCCTGGTCGGTGCCATGGCCCATCGAACTCCGATCTTCGCCCATGTGTTCGGCATGCTGACCGAGCTTGGCCAGGAATCCCTGGTCGGGAAACGGTACCTCGAACTTGCCCTGGTTGCGGTCTCGCAGCTGAACAGCTGCGCGTACTGTGTCGCCCATCACGGGCCGCGGCTTGCCGTCGAGGGCATCTCGCCCCAGGGCGTCGATCGGCTGCTTGATCATGACGATCACCCGGAACTCGACGAGGTCGACCGGCTGGTGGTCGAATATGCCATCGCGGTGACACGCGATTTCAACCGGGTGCGCGATGCGATGTTCCTGCGGCTGCGCCGGCATTTTTCCGAACCGCAGATCGTCGAACTCACCTGGCGGATTGCGCTGTGCGGTGCGTTCAACCGGTTCAACGATGTCCTGCAGCTCGACATCGAGGAAGAGGCGCACGCGCGCAGCGCCTGACGGTCACGACAGGCGCTTCCAGCTGGTTCCGTCCGCTCCGTCCTCGAGCGCGATGCCGTCCGCCCGCAGCTGGTCACGGATCCGGTCGGCGGTGGCGAAGTCGCGTGCGGCCCGCGCCTCGTTGCGAGCATGGATGAGGCGCCGGATCCCGGCCTCGTCGGGACCGGTCGTCGCACCCGCCTGGAACCAGGCCTCGGGATCCGACTGCAGCAGGCCGAGCAGCAGGCCCGACGCCCGGAGTTCACCGGCAATCTCGCGCCGTTCGGCATCGGTGCGCGCCCGGTTGAGTGCGCTGGCCTGCCGGTGCAGGCCGGCGAGTGCGAGCGGTGTGTTGAGGTCGTCGCCGAGCGCCTCGAGCACCTGCTCCGACGGGGTTGTCGGTTCGACCGTCCCGGTCGGACGCAGTGCCTGATACAGCCGGTCGAGTGCGGCGCGGGCCTCGGCCAGGCCACGTCTGCCATAGTCGAGCGGAGCGCGGTACTGCGCGGCGAGCAGGGCGTACCGGATCGCTTCGCCGGGCCAGTCGGCCAGCAGGTCGTGCACGGTGTAGAAGTTGCCCAGCGACTTGGACATCTTCTCGCCCTCGACGGTGACAAAGCCGTTGTGCATCCACACCGAGGCCATGGCATGCGTGCCGAAGGCGCACCGTGTCTGCGCGATCTCGTTCTCGTGGTGCGGAAACACCAGGTCGATGCCGCCCGCATGAATGTCGAAGGTCTTGCCCAGGTAGGCGTTGCTCATGGCCGAGCATTCGATATGCCAGCCCGGGCGCCCGAAACCCCATGGACTGTCCCAACCAGGCGTGCCCGCCGCAGACGGTTTCCACAGCACGAAATCGGCAGGGTCCCGCTTGTACGGCGCGACTTCCACCCTCGCACCGTCGATGAGCTGCGCCCGGTCGAGGCGCGACAGCGCGCCATACTCCGGCATCGACTGCACGGAGAACAGGACGTGCCCCTCGGCGGCGTAGGCGTGTTCCCGCGCAAGCAGGGTTTCGATCATGGCGATCATCTCGACCACGTGTTCGGTCGCCCTCGGTTCCCGGTCAGGCGGCAGGGCGCCGATCGCGGCCATGTCCTGCTGGAAGTCCCGGGCCGTCGTCTCGGTCAGCTCGCGGATGTCCTGTCCCGACTCGGCCGCCCGTGCGTTGATCTTGTCGTCGATGTCGGTGATGTTGCGCACGTAGGTCACGCGCGGATAGTGGTGCCTGAGCAGGCGGTAGAGCACGTCGAAGACAACGACAGGACGTGCGTTGCCGATATGGGCGTGATCGTAGACCGTCGGGCCACACACGTAGAGCCGCACATGCGCCGGATCGAGTGGAGCGAACGGCACCTTGCGGCGCGTCAGCGTGTCGTGGAAGAACAGGGTCATCTGACGTCGATCGGCTACTGGGCGGCGGCGACCTGCTCGACCGGATCGGGCCGCCGGTCCCGCATGGTCACGAACTCCTCCGCCGCGGTCGGATGCACACCGACGGTGGCGTCGAAGTCGGCCTTGGTCGCCTTCATCCTGACCGCGATGGCGATACCCTGGATGATCTCGGCAGCGTCCACCCCCACCATGTGGGCGCCGACGACCCGCTGGCTCGCCCGGTCGACAATCAGTTTCTGCATGCCGCGTTCCTGGTTCCGGGTCAGCGTGTACTTCATCGGCCGGAAACCGGCGACATAGACATCCACCTCGCCGTAGCGCTCGCGTGCGTCATGCTCGGCAAGTCCGACCGATGCAACCGGCGGCTGGCTGAACACCGCGCTGGGAACGTCTGCATGGTCCGCGGTCATCGGGTTGGAGTTGTAGACGGTTTCGGCAAAGGCACGTCCTTCGGCGATGGCGACCGGGGTGAGGTTGATGCGGTCGGTCACGTCTCCGATCGCATGGATGGAGGGCACACTGGAACGGCTCCACTCGTCGACCTGCACGGCGCCGTTTGTCGCGAGCGTGACCCCGGCTTCGGCGAGGCCAAGACCACGGGTGTTCGGCAACCGGCCCGTGGCATACATGATGGCGTCGGCATGGAGTGTCTGGCCCGAGGTGAGGCTCATCCGGACGCCTGACCCGTCCTGTCCGATCTCGGCGGGCAGGAGGCCGGGGTGCAGCCGAATCCCCTTCTTCGCGAGTTCGTCGCCCAGCATGACGCGGACATCCTCGTCGAAGCCACGCAACGGCCGCTCGGCCCGGAACACGAGGTCGACCTCCGACCCGAAGCCGCGAAAGATGCTGGCGAACTCGACCGCGATGTAGCCGGAACCGACGATCACGACCCGTTCGGGACGTTCGGGCAGTTCCAGCGCCTCGTTGGATGTCAGTGCAAGCTCGATGCCGGGAACCCGGGGCAGGCTCGGCCAGCCGCCGACGGCGATCAGGATGCGCTCGCCCGTCAGTACCCGGTCTCCGACCTCGACCGTGTGGGCATCACGCACCACGCCGCGCCCCCGGTAGCGGTGCACTCCGGCATTCTCGAGCAGCGAAACGTAGATGCCGTGCAGACGGTCAAGCTCCCGGTTCTTGGCCGCAATCATGGCGGCCCAGTCATGGGTCGCCGGACCGATCGTCCATCCGTAGCCCTCGGCATCGGCGAGTTCCTCGCCGACATGGCTGCCATAGACCAGCAACTTCTTGGGAACGCACCCCCTCAGCACGCAGGTACCGCCTTCGCGGATTTCCTCGATCACGGCGACCCTGGCGCCGTAGGACCCGGCGAGCCGCGAGGCGCGGACCCCGCCGGAGCCGGCACCGATGGTGATCAGGTCGTAGTCATATCGGGGCATGCCGACCCTTTCCTGCGTCAGGCCCGGGGAGTGACCGGGCTGTCAAGTCCGCCCATGAGGATGTACTTGAGCTCGGTGTACTCATCCATTCCATATTTGGAGCCCTCGCGCCCGAGTCCGGATTCCTTGATGCCGCCGAACGGCGCGACCTCGGTCGACAGGATACCCTCGTTGACTGCCACCATGCCGTACTCCAGCGCCTCCGCGACCCGCCAGACCCGACCGAGGTCGCGCGCGTAGAAGTAGGACGCGAGGCCGAACTCGGTATCGTTGGCGAGGTCGATGACCTCGGCCTCGTCGCGGAACCGGAACAGCGGAGCGACCGGCCCGAAGGTTTCCTCGCGGAAGATCGCCATGTCGCGGGTGGCATCGGTCAGCACTGTCGGCGTGTAGAACAGGTCGCCGAGCGGGCTGCGGGTACCGCCGCTCGCCACGCTCGCGCCCAGGGCGACGGCATCGCGGATGTGTTCCTCGGTCTTTTCCACCGCCGCGGTCTCGATCATCGGACCAATCATCACCCCGTCCTCGAATCCGTTCCCCATCTTCATGGCCGCGGTCGCCTCGGCGAAGCGGCGGGCGAACTCGTCGTAGATCCCGTCCTGGACGAAGATGCGATTGGCGCAGACGCAGGTCTGCCCGGCGTTGCGGAACTTGCAGGCGATGGCGCCGGAAACCGCCTGTTCGAGGTCGGCGTCGTCGAACACGATCAGCGGAGCGTTGCCGCCGAGTTCGAGCGAGATCTTCTTCACGGTACTGGCCGACTGCTGCATCAGGATCTTGCCGATACCGGTCGAGCCGGTGAAGGTTACCTTGCGGACCAGCGGGCTCGTGGTCATCTCGCTGCCGATTTCGCCGGAGCGTGTGCCGGTGACCACGTTGAACACGCCGGCCGGAATACCGGCACGGGCGGCGAGTTCGCCCATGGCGAGGGCTGAAAACGGCGTCATCTTCGCCGGCTTGATCACGATCGGACAGCCCGCGGCAAGGGCCGGCGCCGCCTTGCGGGTGATCATCGCGTTGGGGAAGTTCCAGGGCGTGATGGCGGCGACGACACCGACCGGCTGGCGGATGACGACGATCCGCTTTCCGTCCTGGTGGTGCGGAATCACGTCACCATAGATCCGCTTGGCCTCCTCGGAGAACCACTCGATGAAGGAGGCGCCGTAGGTGATCTCACCCCGGGCTTCCGCAACCGGCTTGCCCTGTTCGGCAGTCATGATTGCGGCCAGGTCGTCGGCGTGTTCGGTCATGAGGTCGAACCAGCGCCGCAGAATCGCGGCCCGCTGCTTGCCGGTCAGGCTGCGCCAGGCCGGCCACGCGGCATTTGCCGCCTCGATCGCGGTCCTGGTATCGGGTGCGCCCATGTCGGGCACGGTTCCGATCACCGCCCCGGTGGCAGGATCGCTCACCGGGATCACGCCGCCGCCTTCGGCGTCGGTCCATGCGCCGTTGACGTAGGCCTGCTGGCGAAACAGTGACGGGTCTGCCAGTCTGTCGGCAAGGTTCATGACGATCTCCGCGGACGGGGTTGTCGGGGTCGCGGCACGACACCCGGGAGCCGGTATCTTCGCGTCCCGGTTGCCGGTCAATCTGCTGGGTTCGATGCAGCAGCGCACGGACATGACGCCGGCACCTCTTGCAGTGCAACAATTCTACCCGACCGCGCCGATCGGCGACAAGCACAACCTGCCCGGATGCAGCGTCCGGGTCGGCTGGCGCTGCACCGCCCCAAGACGAAATATCGACGGCCGCAGGGTGGTGCGTGCACTCATGCGCGTCCGGTGCTCGTGCCGTCACCACGATTCCGCAATGGCGTGCGGTTGCCCTGCGCAGTGCGCTGCTGTTCTCCGCACGACCGTCGACCGAACCGGATACAGGAACGGAGCGGTCCGTCCGCTGTTGCGGACCGGTTCCCAACAACCCGGCCAGCAGCCACAGCTTCAACACCGAGCCGGACGGAACGGGACAAAGACCGGGCTGGGGGATTTGGATCGGCAGGAACGAAGGAATTGGGGCCTATACCGCAGCGTGCACACCGCCAGGTGACGAACTGTCTGCTGCCGCAGACGCGGGGCAACTGGCGCCGCCTGGAGCGGGTGCTGGAGAGCCAGCGGCAGTTGTACAATGCCGCCCTGCAGGAGCGGTCGGACGCCTGGCGTCTCGCAGGTGTTTCCCTGACCTGGCAGGACCGGTTCAGGAGCCTGACGGCGAGCCGCCGGGAGATCCCGGAGATGGCGGCCGTGCCGGTCGCCATCCAGCGCGGTGTTGCCAGCCTGAAGCGCCAGGGCATCTCGTCCTGCGTCACCGTCAATGGCCTGCTGTCGCTGCCCGGGCGCCACGACGCGCTCGACCGGGTCCGCCTCGGTGATGCCTCGATGCTGCTCATCTCGCCGCAGCAGCTCAGAAACCCGTCCGTGCGGTCCATCCTGGAGCAGAGGGAAGTCGGATACTGGGTCGTCGACGAGGCGCACTGCGTCTCCAGGTGGGGCCATGATTTCCGGCCGGACTACCGCTACATCGCCCGCTTCATCCGGGAGCATTTCGGCGACAGCGAACCGGCGCCGCTGATCTGCCTGACCGCGACAGCCAAGCCCTGCCATGTCTACAAAAGAGGGTCTGGACAAGGTGATTTCTGCGTGGTAGTCCTGCCTCATGTCACAGTCCCAGATCAGCCGCACATTGCGGGACGGGGCGGCGGTGGCGCGCATCGCGTCGATCCTGTCCCATGAATCTTTCGACAGCCGGTCGGCCCTGGGCCGTCGGATCTGCGAGGAGTTCTCGTTCCTTGACGCGCGCGGGCGCCCGCGGCTTGCCGGCTGCATGAAGGCGCTGGTGGTTCTGGCCGAGAGCGTGCCCTCGATCACGCTTCCGCCGCCTGCGGCGCCTGCGGTGAAGGGCGGGCCGCGCCTGGTCGAGGCCGGCGTGCCCGAACCCGCAGGGGTGCCGGCGCACCAGTCGCTGATCGAGGATCTTTGCATTGACCTGGTGGCGAGACCCGCCGAGCGCGCTGTGTGGAACACGCTGATCGCGCGCGAGCACCCGCACGGGATGACGACCTTCGCCGGCTGCCAGGTCCGCTATCTCGTCGGCTCGGCGCACGGCTGGCTCGGAGCGGCGGGATTTTCCGCAGCGGCGCTGCCGCCGGGAATCTCATCCTGATTGACGCGCGGATCTCACCCAGATTGTCGCGCCACATCCGCCCGTCCGTGCGTTGCCCGCACCTTGCCAGCCATGTGCTCGGGCGCATCCTGCGCCGCCTGCCGGGCGACTTCGAGGAACGCTACGGCTTTCGCCCGTATCTCGTTGAGAGTTTCGCCGACGAGGGCTATGACGGGACCTGCCTGCGCGCAGCCAACTTCCTGTGCGTCGGCAAGACCGCAGGCCGGGGCCGGCAGGACCGGGAGAAGCAGCGGGCGAAGACCGTGAAGACGGTGTTCATGCGCGCGCTGGAACGCTCGTGGCGACGCAAGCTGGGGGTTCCGCCCGTCGACCTTGCACCCTCGCTGGAACCGGGCGAGGGGCTGAATGCGGCGGACTGGGCGGAGAACGAGTTCGCAGCAGCACCCTTGGGCGACAAGCGGCTTTCGGCGCGGCTCGTGAAGAGCGCCGGCCTTCTGGCGGCGTATCCCGGCCAGAAGATCAACGCCTCCAGCGACAGCGGCGGTAACGAGATTGCCGGCTTCTACCGGATGATCGAGGCGCCCGCGGAGTCGGAGGTCACGGTGGCGAACATCCTCGCGCCGCACCGGGAGCGCAGCATCCGGCGGATGCGTGGCCAGAAGACGGTCCTGGCGATCCAGGACGGCACGGACCTGAACTTCTCCCGCCGTCCCGGCTGCGACGACCTGCAGCTGATCGGGAAGAACCAGACCGGCGCGTCGAGCCTCGGGCTGCACATGCACGCGACGCTGGCGGTGACGGAAACCGGCCTGCCGCTGGGGGTGCTCGAGACGGGGTTCGACCCGGTGCAGGCGACGGTCTCGAAGCAGAAGCGCCGCGCGACGCAGCGGTGGCTCGAAGCCTTCAACGGCACCGCCGACGCTGCGCGCGAGATCGGCGGCAAGACCCGGATCATCAGCGTGGGTGATCGAGAAGCGGACTGCTTCGAGCTGTTCGACGCGCAGCGCCGACGTCCGCGCGTCGAGCTGCTGGTGCGCGCCAGGCATGACAGGGTACTCGGAAAGGGAAAGCTGTTCGCGACGATGGGTGGCGGCGCGCCCGACGCCATGGTCGACGTCGAGATCGAAGGGCTGACGGAGCGTGCGAAATCCTCCCGGACGAAGGCCCGCCCCGCGCGGCAGAAACGCCTGGCAGGCTGCGAACTGCGGTTTTGCCGCGTCACGCTGCCGGCGACGGACGCCGTCCCCGGCGCGGAGCCGGTCAGCGTGCACGGGGTTCACGTCCGCGAAATCGCGCCGCCCGACGGCGAGGACCCCGTGCAGTGGTTCCTGCTGACCACGGTCACGGTCAAGACCGCGCAAGAGGCCGCCGACATCGTCGGCTTCTATCTTCAGAGATGGCGTATCAAGGATTTCTTCCGGGTCCTGAAATCCGGCTGCCGCGTGGAGTTCCTGCTGTTTCGCACCGCCGACCGGCTGCAGCGGGCAATCGCGATCAATGCCGTCATCGCCTGGCGCATCATGGTCATGACACTGCTCGGACGCCAGGTGCCCGACTGCGAGCCCCACCTCATGTTCGCCGACCACGAACTCGCCTTCCTGCGCGACTATGCGTCAGAGCATGGCCTCACACCTCCCGAGAGGCTCGGCGACGCGGTCGCTCTGGTCGCCCACTTCGGCGGCTACCGTGATCGCAAGCATGACCCGGACCCCGGTCATCAGATCATGTGGCACGGACAGACCCGCCTCACAAGCGCCGCGCTGGGACACCGGATCGGGTTCAAGGCCGGCCAGCGCCATGTCCTGCGCGAGACCGGATAGATTGTTGTCAGCCATATTTATCATGACACGGCAGCCCTAGGCATTGGCGGTGAGCGCCTCGAGATACGGGCGGACGACCGTTTCGACGCTGCCGCGCTCCGCATGCCGGGCGATCTCGGCGGGGCTGGCCTTTCGCTGCCGCAGCGCCTCCTGCAGGCCCTCCAGCGCGACCGTCTGCCCGACCTTCCGGCGATGTCTGAAACAGTCGGCGATCGTCTTGGCGACACCGAAGACCTTCACGGGAACATTCTCGATGGGCACGATGCCGGACCGACCGGAACAGTTTGGGTACGTGGTCTCAAGTCACACCAAGAATTCGTTCTCCGTTCCGTCTCCAGCACCGATCCTGCACAATCACGATTCCGCACACAGCCCGCGGGTGTGCTCGCGTAGCGCCACTGGTTCATGCACTGGGGCGAGGAAAACGACGCCTCATGCTCGTTTGAAAGTCCCAAGGACTTCAGTCGGAACTGAGGCCGGGTCCGGACGGCGAGAGGCCAGCACTCGGCTGGGAACCGGTGCCGGGACACGGCGCCGGCGGCAGACTTCCGGTTTGCTCCATGTGACCAGTGCGGGTATTCGATAGGCCCGCAACAGGGATGTGTGGCCGCCGGGATCATGGTGCACGAGCAGGAACGGGCAGGGATGACGCACCTCGATCGCCTCGAGTCCGAGAGCATTCACATCTTTCGGGAGGTGGCCGCGGAGTTTCGCAGGCCGGTCATGCTCTATTCGATCGGCAAGGATTCGAGTGTCATGCTGCACCTGGCGCTCAAGGCCTTTGCGCCGGGCAGACTTCCGTTCCCGCTGCTGCACGTCGACACCACCTGGAAGTTCCGGGAGATGATCCGGTTTCGCGACGAAACGGCAGCCCGTCTCGGCCTCGACCTGATCACCCACATCAACCGGGAGGGCGTGGATCGCGGAATCAACCCGATCACCCATGGTTCGGGCCTGCACACCGACGTGATGAAGACCGAGGCGCTGAAACAGGCACTCGACCGGCACGGATTCGATGCCGCTTTCGGTGGTGCCCGGCGCGACGAGGAGAAGTCGCGCGCCAAGGAGCGGATCTTCTCCTTCCGGGACCGGGCGCATCGCTGGGATCCCAGGAACCAGCGACCGGAACCGTGGTCGCTTTACAATACCTGCATCTCGGCCGGCGAAAGCGTCCGCGTCTTCCCGCTGTCGAACTGGACCGAACTCGACGTGTGGCAGTACATCGACCGCGAGGCCATTCCCGTCGTGCCGTTGTATTTCGCAGCCAGGCGCCCGATCGTGGAACGCGACGGCCAGCTGATCATGGTCGATGACGAACGGTTGCCGCTCCATCCCGGGGAGGAACCGGAGGACCGGCTGGTCCGCTTCCGCACGCTCGGCTGCTACCCGCTGACCGGGGCGGTGGACTCGGGCGCGGCCACGGTGCGGGAAGTCGTGCTCGAACTGTCCCGGAGCGCGATCTCCGAACGCCAGGGCAGGGCGATCGATCACGACCGGCTCGGATCGATGGAGAGAAAGAAGAGGGAGGGGTATTTCTGATGTCGCCCGATGCGGACACGGCGTGTGCGTCGACAGACATCGACGCCTTCTTCGCCGCCCAGGACCGCAAGGACCAGTTGCGATTCGTCATCTGCGGGTCGGTCGACGACGGCAAGTCAACCTTGCTGGGCCGGCTGCTCTACGACTCGAAGACCATATTCGAGGATCAGGTCTCCGCTGCCCGGGCCGAAAGCCGGACCTACGGCACCCAGGGTGACGCCGTCGATCTCGCCCTTCTCGTCGACGGCCTGCAGGCGGAGCGCGAACAGGGCATTACCATTGATGTCGCGTACCGCTACTTCGAGAGCGACCGGCGCAAGTTCATCGCCATCGATGCCCCCGGTCACGAGCAGTACACGCGAAACATGGCGACGGGTGCCTCGAATTCCGATATCGCGCTGGTCCTGGTTGATGCCCGCAAGGGGATCCTGACCCAGACACGGCGGCACGCCTACATCGTCCGGCTTTTCGGCATCCACAGGGTGATCCTCGCCGTCAACAAGATGGACCTGGTCGGCTACGACCAGGACGTCTTCCGGTCGATCGTCGGGGACTTCGAGGCATTCGCCGGCGCCCTTGGCCTGGCCGAGGTCACGGCTGTTCCGTTGTCCGCGCTCACGGGCGACAACGTCCTTGTCCGCGGCGGCTCCACGCCGTGGTACCCGGGCCCGACGCTGATGGAGGTGCTGGAGACCGTTCCGGTCGGCGACGGGGAGCGGGCGGGTGCTTTTCGGCTGCCCGTCCAGTGGGTCAATCGTCCCGATCCGGATTTTCGCGGCTTCAGCGGCACCGTGGCGTCGGGCTCGATCCGGCGGGGAGAACAGGTTGTCGTCAGCTCGTCGGGCAGGCAGACGGTGATCAGGCGCATCCTGGGTCCGTCCGGCGATCTGGAGCAGGCCGTGGCGGGTCAGGCGGTCACTCTGGTGCTCGCCGACGAGATCGACGTGAGCCGAGGGGACATGCTCGCAACGGCCGACCGGCCGCCGGAACTTTCCGATCAGCTCGCCGCCCACCTGATCTGGATGGACACGCATCCCATGTTGCCGGGACGGCCCTACCTGGTCCGTTTCGCGTCCGCCTCGGCTGTCGCCCAGGTCACTGACCTCACCCACAGGATCGACGTCGACACGTTGGGGCGACTTGCCGCCAAGTCGTTGCACCTGAACGAGGTCGGGTACTGCAAGCTGTCGCTGGATCGTCCTGTCCCGTTCGACGCCTATTCGGCCAACAGGAAGACGGGTGCCTTCATCCTGATCGACCGGTTCACCAACGCGACCGTCGGCGCCGGCATCGCCGCGTTCGCACTGCGACGCGCCAGCAACATCGTCTGGCAGGACCTGAAGATCGACAAGTCGTTGCGCGCGCGCGCGATCGGCCAACGACCCTGCGTGATCTGGATGACCGGGCTGTCCGGCGCCGGCAAGTCGACCATTGCGGACCGGGTGGAACAGAAGCTGCATCTGCTTGGCATGCACACCTACCTGCTGGACGGCGACAATGTCAGGCACGGGCTGAACAGGGACCTCGGCTTTACCGACCAGGACCGGGTCGAGAACATTCGCCGGGTGGCCGAGGTGGCGAGGTTGATGGTCGACGCCGGCCTGATCGTGATCGCGTCCTTCATTTCCCCGTTCCGGTCGGAACGCGAGATGGCGCGCGACCTGCTGGAAGCGGGCGAGTTCCACGAGGTCTTCGTCGACACGCCGCTCGAGGTCTGCGAGGAGCGTGACCCGAAAGGCCTCTATGCGAGGGCACGCAAGGGGCAACTCGTCCGTTTCACCGGCATCGACTCGCCCTACGAACCACCGCTTGCACCGGCGTTGCGGATCGATACGACGACGATGACGGTCGACCAGTCCGCCGACGAGGTGATTCGGTTGCTGGGTGCGAATCATTCCGGCATCGCCGGATAGACGGGGTCCGGCGTCCTCGATCCGCACACACCTGCGCATGAGCGAACGAACAACGGTGTTCCGGGGTTGTCCCACACCGGTACGACCGTGCCTCCGGCTGAGGGAAATCCGCTATTCGACGGTCACGGTCTTGGCGAGATTCTTGGGACGGTCGACGTCAGTGCCAAGCGTCACCGCTGTCCGGTAGGCGAGCATCTGGACATGCGCCGCGGCGAGGATCGGGGCGGTGAGTGCATGTGAGTCCGGCAGGGGAAGTGTCCAGGTCGCTGCCCCTGCCAGCTTCTCGATGCCGGTGCGATCGGAAATCAGCGCGATGCGGGCGCCGCGGGACCGTGCTTCCGCGACATTCGAAGCCGTCTTGTCGAACCACTTGTCGTGCGGAGCCACGACGACAACCGGGGTCCCCGTTTCGATCAGCGCAATCGGGCCGTGCTTCATCTCGCCCGCACCGAAGCCTTCGGCGTGGATGTAGGTGATTTCCTTCAGTTTCAACGCACCCTCAAGCGCGATGGGATAGTTGCTCCCGCGACCGAGATAGATGATGTCGCGCGCCGCGGCGAGCTCGTTGACACACTCGTCCCAGCACCCAGTGTCGGCCAGGACGTCTGCGAGATCGGTGCGCACCCGGGCGAGCGCGTCAAGGGCGGCCGAAGCCTCTGTCGCCTCGAGAGTGCCTCGTTGCAGGCCCCAGGAAATGGCCAGACAGGCCAGGACAACCAGCTGGGTGGTAAAGGCCTTGGTCGAGGCCACGCTGTACTCGGGTCCGGCGGCGGTGTGCAGTGTCACGTCGCTCTCGCGCTCGATCGTGCTTTCGGCCATGTTGACCAGGCTCACGACATGCTGGCCGCCGGCCCGGGCTTCCCTGAGTGCCATCAGCGTGTCGATGCTCTCTCCGGACTGCGAGATGGCCAGCAGCGCGCCGCCGGAGGCAAGCACCGGATCGCGGTAACGGAACTCCGATGCGATATCGACGTCGACCGACAGCCGGGCCAGACTTTCAAACCAGTACCGTGCCACCATGCCGGCGTAATGGCTCGTGCCGGCGGCGACGATCGATATCCGCGGTACGTCACGTGCGTCGAACGGAAACTCCGGGAACTTCAGCTTTCGCCCGGCCGGTTCAACGTAGCGGTGCAGCGTGTAGGTGATGGCCTCGGGTTGCTCGTGGATCTCCTTGGCCATGAAATGGGGAAACTCGCCGGGGTCGGGTTTCTCGTCCTGGACCTTGCTGTGCCGGACGGCGCGTTCCACCGGCCGGTGGGAGGCGTCGCGCAACTTGATCGAATCCCGGCGCACCACCGCCCAGTCGCCGTCCTCCAGGTAGACGAGGCGCCTGGTCAGGTGAACCAGCGCGCGAGCATCCGAACCGACGAACATCTCGTCCTCGCCGAACCCGGCAACAAGCGGCGAGCTGCGACGCGCCACCATGAGCATGTCCGGCTCGCCGGCATTCATGATCACCAGCGAGAAGGCACCCTGAAGCCGTTCCAGTACCGAGCGCATCGCCCGTTCCGGATCGGGGTCATCAAGAAGCTCGAGGTACAGCAGATGCGCAACCACCTCCGAGTCGGTCTGGCTCCGGTACCTGAGGTTGCAGGGCTCGAGCGTGTTCCGGAGTTCCTCGAAGTTCTCGATGATGCCGTTGTGGACCACGGCGATCTGTCCGACGACGTGGGGGTGGGTGTTGCACAGGGTCACCTTGCCGTGGGTTGCCCACCGGGTGTGACCGATACCCACCTGGCCGGACAGTGGCGACCCCGCAACCAGCTGCTTCAGGGTTTCGACCCGGCCAGCGATGCGGCGAAGGTCGATGCTGTCACTGGATACCGTTGCCATTCCCGCCGAGTCATAGCCGCGATACTCGAGGCGCTCGAGCCCTTCCAGTATCCGGGCCGCGACCGGCCGGGAGCCGACAATGCCGATGATGCCACACATGAACAACGTGCTCCCGGGCTAGGAATTCCTCGCGGCGCGCCGTGCCCTGAAACGGCGTGCTGCGCCCGGCGAGACCCTGGTTTCACCTCGTACCACGACAACCGCGTCCTCTTCGACCGTGTTCGTGACCGTGCTGCCGGCGCCGATGATCGCGCGCGCGCCGACACGGACCGGAGCAACCAGGGCACTGTTGGAGCCGATGAATGCCCCGTCGCCGATCTCGGTCCTGTGCTTGTCGAATCCGTCATAGTTGCAGGTGATGGTTCCGGCTCCGATATTGGCATCCTCGCCGACGCTGGCGTCACCGATGTATGCGAGGTGGCTCGCCTTCGCGCCGGCATCCAGCCGCGCCGCCTTGATCTCGACGAAATTCCCCACCCGGGCGTCAGGGCCGATGTCGGCGCCCGGGCGCAGGTGTGCGTGGGGTCCGATCCGCGCTCCCGGTCCGATTCTGGCACCTTCAAGGTGACAGAAGCTGCGGATTTCCGCCCCTTCGCAGATGGTGGTTCCCGGCCCGATGGTGACATAGGGGTGGATGACAGTATCCGGCCCGATCACCGTATCCCAGGACAGGAACACGGTGTGCGGAGCGAGAAGGGAGGCTCCGGCTTCCATGGCGGTGTTGCGCAGGCGCTGCTGCGCGAGCGCTTCGGCCCGGGCCAGGGCAGGGCGGGTGTCAACGCCCATGATCTCGTCGCGGTCGACCTCCTCGACCGCAACCCGCGCCCCGTCGTCGCGGGCGAGTGCAACGACGTCGGTGAGGTACAGTTCACTCTTGGAGTTGTCCGGACGCAGCCTGGACAACCAGTCCTTCAGTCGCGCACCGTCAAGTGCCATGAGTCCGCCGTTGTAGAGGCGAACCGGCTGGTTGATGCCGTCGCGTTCGCCGAACTCGACGATTCGTTCGACCGAGCCGTCCGCCGACTGCACCAGGCTGCCGTAGCGGGCGGGGTCAGGAGTTTCGAACCCCGCGATCACCACTCCGGGCGGATTGTCCCGCGTTCGCGCCGCCACCAGCCGGGCAAGCGTTCCCGACGTGATCAGCGGGGTGTCACCGAAGGCCACGAGCACGGTACCCGCGAACCCGCCGAGTGCCTCGAGCGCCGTTCGGGTCGCGTCCCCGGTTCCGCGCGCCCGGCTCTGGACTGCGACGCGGACCGGCGCAACGGCGTCGGGCACGGCGTTGTCGCCTGCAGCCGTGACCACGACCACGTCGTCACAGTCGAGAGGAGCGACGGCGGCAAGAACATGGGCAATCATCTCGCGACCGGCAACCGGGTGCAGTACTTTCGGAAGCGCCGAGTTCATCCGGGTCCCCTTGCCGGCGGCGAGGATGACTGCAGCCAGGGAAGTTCTGGAGGGCATGACCTGGCCTCTTGAACGCGGGAAACGGAAGGCGGGACCATGCCACGCAGCCGGGTGTCGCCATAATCAACATTTGCTACCAATGGTGTCATGCGCGCGCAACGGACCGAGGCGCAGCGGTCTGTTCCCGAACCATGCGCGGGACCTGGGGAGACGGACAGGCGGGCGGGTCATGAAGTTCATCATCTTCGACCTTGACGGAACCCTGGTGGACAGCGCGCCTGACATGTGCGCCGCGATCAATCGGGTGCTGCTGGCGGCGGGGCTTGGCCGGATTGATACCGTCCAGGCGCGCGATTTCATCGGTGACGGGATCGACGCCTTCGTCGAGCGCGCCTGGGCGGCTGCAGGCGGCCGGGCGCACCGTTCCCGGTTCCGGGAAGCGGTGGATGCCTTCGTCGCCGACTATGCTCATGCTCCCGCCGCATTGTCCCGGGTCTATCCGGGGGTGACCGGGACCCTGGAGGCGCTCGAGGCCCGGGGTTGCGTTCTCGCCGTGTGCACCAACAAGCATCAGGCGATTGCCGAACGGATCCTGTCGCAGCTGGGGCTGGCATCCCGGTTCCGCTGCGTGCTCGGCGGCGACCGGGTTGCCGAACGCAAGCCCGCGCCCGGCCACCTGCAACAGGTGCTCGATGCCATCGGAGCCGACCGCCCGGACGCGCTGATGGTCGGTGACAGTGCGCATGACGCGGAAATGGCTCGGGCGGCCGGTGTCCGCTGCGTCCTTGTCACCTATGGCTACGGTGATCCCGAGGCCGTCCCGGACGTCCCCCGGATTACGCGGATGTCCGATCTGCGCGCCTTCGTCAGCCGTTCCTGACCGCGGGGATCACCTCCTCGGCCATCAGCTGCATGCAGTCGCGGGCAACCGGGGGCTCCATGCCGGCCCACTCCATCGACAGGATCAGGTGGTTCACGCCGAGACGCCGGTTGATATCCAGCATGGCGGCCGCGACCTCGTCGGGCGTCCCGATCAGGAACCGGTCACCGACGAGATCATCGAAGTTGCCGGCAAGCGTCTCGCCCTGGGGCAGTTCATCGCTCTGGCCGGTCGCGTGGTAGTTTGCGTACTTGCGGGCAACGTACGGACCGGCCAGGCGGATCGCTTCGGCACGGGTCCGGGCCACGAAGGCCTCGCGCCGCATGGGAAGCTCGTCCGGAAACGGCTTGCCGGCTTCGTCCAGCATTCGCCGGTAAAGATCGACCTGGCGCACCAGGGTGGAGATGGTGTTGTGCGGATTGATGTACCAGCAGGTTCCGAGCGCCACCGCCCGGCGCAGCGCGATATCGGCATTGGCGCCGACCCAGATCGGCGGATGCGGCCGCTGCAGCGGCTTCGGATTGCACACCGCGTCTTCCAGCGAGAAGTGGCTTCCCTTCATGGTGACGCGGTCTTCCGTCCACAGGCGGCGAATCGCGACCAGATTCTCGTCCGTGCGCCGGCCGCGGTGCCGCCGCTCGGTTCCGAAGGCATGGAACTCGACGTCCCGGTAACCGATCCCGACCCCGAAGATCAGCCGACCGTGCGAGAGGATGTCGATGGTCGCCAGCTGCTCGGCAATGTCGAGCGGCTTGTGCAGGGGTAGCAGAACGATGCCGGCATTGAGCCGGGCTCGCGTGACTTCGCCCGACAGCCGGGCCAGCAGCGGCAACTGCTGGAGTGCCTGGTAGCCGTCGGTCGAGTAGTGCGACCCCTTGGTGATCGAGGCGTAGCCCAAGCGGTCGGCGAGCCGTGCCTGGGCGATCAGTTCATCGGACCCGGCCGCCATGTCGGTGCCATTGGGATACTGTCCGCGCAGCATGATACCGATCTGCATGCTCATTCGACGTGCTCCATGGGGGAGTGGCGGTCAGGGGGTCATCGCGCCGGGCCGTCGCCGGCAAGCAGGGCGGCAACAATCCGGTCGCGCGTCAGCGGCATGTCGAGGATGCGCACACCCAGGGCGTCGGCCACGGCGTTGCACAGGGCCGCCGCCGTCGGGCCGACCGTGCATTCTCCGACCCCGAGCGCCGGCTGGTCACTCGGACCGGTCAGCCATGCGTCGATCTCCGGTATTTCGTCGAACCGCAGGATCGGGTAGCTGTCCCAGTCGAGGCTGGCGACACCGTGTGCATCGAAACGGACCTCCTCGCGCAGGGTCCAGCTCGTCGCCTGGACGATACCGCCTTCGAGCTGGTTGAGAGCGCCGTCAGGATTGATGACGAGACCCGCATCGACCGCACACCAGATCTTCTCGACCCTGACCGCTTCGTCGACCGTCACTGCCGCGGCGACAGCGGCGTACGCAGCCATGTTCTTGTAGCGCGCAAACCCGAAACCCAGGCCCTGGCCCGATTCTCTTCGGGCACGGTCACGGACTTCGCGCAGGACCCGGCGCGCCCGTTCGTCCTCGAGCAGCGCGAGCCGGTATTCCACGGGATCGGTCGAGGCCGCGGCGGCAAGCATGTCGAGAAAGGCCTCGATCGCAACCACGTTGGGAACCGCGCCAAGTCCGCGCAGGGCCGAGGTGCGCACCGGTGTTCCGGCAACAAGATGCCAGCAGATGCGGTGTGCGCCGACGGTGTAGAGCGGGATCGCGTTACGGGTGGCGCCGCCGCCGCGCGACAACGGAGGGTCGGTCGGAGCCGGTTGCGGGGGCGGGTCGGGGAGCGCTTCCCGGGCCAGCAGGTGTCCCGAGGTGGTTCCCGGCCGGTTGACATGCGGTCCGCTCCAGATCCGGGTTGTCCAGTCAACCGGTCGTCCGGCGACATCCACCGCCGCGGAGACCCGCACCACCATCGCCGTTCCGAGCGGTTCGTATCCGAACTCGTCCTCCCGGCTCCAGGCCACGCGAACCCGGCGGCCCGGTCGGGCCATGGCAACCAGTGCCGCGTCAAGTGCCGTGTCGTCCGCGCCGTTGTGCCCGTAGCATCCGGCGCCGTCGACGTGAATGGTCGAGATGGCTTCCGGGGCAAGATCGAGTGCGCGGGCAAGGGAGTGCCGTAGCGGATGCATGCCCTGGCCATGGGACCAGACGGTGAGGTGGCCGTCGCGGTACCGGGCAAGCGCGCAGGACGGTCCCAGCGAGGCATGGGCAATGTAGGGCCGGGACACGGTGAGCTCGCTGTGATGAGTGGTGCCGGAGAAGTCGGCACCGATGTGATGGTCCCGTGAGGGCAGGTCGAGCAGCTGGTAGGCATCAACCCGGGTCGGGTCGAGTTCGCGTTCCCCGGTCCAGCGGACCCGCGCCCGCTTCGCCGCCTGGTCGGCCGCGTGCGGACTGTCGCCAAGGACCGCAAGGAAGTTGCCGATGCGCACGTGATCTCCGATCCCGCCGACGTCGACCAGCCGTGCCGTGTACCCGGGCTGGCGCAGGATGCGTGCATGCAGCATTCCCGGTTCGTCCAGGTCGTGGATGAAGCCGCCGCCGGCGAGCTTGCCCGGCAGGTCACGGCGGGGCACCGAGCGGCCGACGATGCGGTACGACGCGTGCTGCCTGACCGGTGCAGTCCCGTTGGCCTCGCGTTCGAGGTCGCGGGGCTCGGTCACGGTCCAGTAGCTCTGGCCCGTCCATTCGCCGGCGAGGTGGAAGTGACCCCGTTCGATCCCGAGATCGTCCGGTGCGCAGTTCAGCCGTCGCGCCGCCCGTTCGACCAGCAGGGCCCGCATCTCCGCCGTGACCAGGCGGATGCCCGAACCGGAGTCCATGATCGACAGGCTCGAGGTGGTGTAGAGTTCATCCGGACCCTCGTCGGAGGAGCCGGACAGCATCACGACCTGGTCCGGATCGAGGTCGAGTTCCTCGGCCGCGATCTGGGCAAGTGCTGTCACGATGCCCTGGCCGAGTTCCACCTTGCCGGTCGCGATCCTGACCCGGTCATGTTCGAGAAACCGGATCCACCGCCCCAGCTGTGGATTGCGGGTGAGGCTCTGGCTCACGCCGTTGCCGCCGCCTTTGCCACCGCGCGCAGGATCCGCGCATGGACACCGCACCGGCACAGGTGCGGTGCGAGAGCCGTGATGATTGTATCCCGATCCGGGTCCGGGGTGCGATCGAGCAGGGCCTTGACCGAGACCAGGATGCCGGAGAGGCAATAGCCGCACTGGCCGGCCTGTTCCTCCAGAAAGGCGGCAACGAGCCCGGGCGCGTCGAGCCCCTCGACGGTTGTCACGCGGTGTCCGGCGGCCGTGTCCAGGCGACGGGTACAGGCATGAACCGTTTCCCCGTCGACGAGGACCATGCAGGCTCCGCATTGCTCGAGCCCGCAGCCGTATCGCGTGCCCTTGAGACCGAGGTGATCTCGAAGCACGTGCAACAGTGGTTCAGACCCCTCGGCCTGAACCGCGTGGGTCCGGCCGTTGACCTCAAGGTCCCAGGTGCCGCTCATGACGGTGCTGCTACTGTGCGGTCCCTGCGTCGAGGGTGTGCAGGAGTTCGGTTGCTCGGGCACGCTTGTCGGGACTTGCATCGCGCTGGACGATCCGCAGCAACGCGTCCCGCGCTGTCATGTCGCCGCGTTCCGCCATGTCGAAGGCCATGCGGTCCCTGCGTTCGTAATGGCTGGTGTCGTAGGGTACCACCACCGGGTCGAGCGCGCGCCAGTACCAGGCCTGGTCCATGTTTTCCCAACCGGCGTAGACCTCGTCCCACGTCCCGTTGCCGGCATAGGGTTCCATGTTCGGTTTCGCGATCGGCCAGGAAGCCGGCTGGTAGCGCGCATCGAAGGACTGGCGCAGTTCGCCGGTGCGATTGGGCAGCGCCTGGTGAACGGTGGTGTCGGAGAAGACCAACGCGTCGCCCGCGCGAAAGTCGCCGGTTACCCAGGTCCCGGGGACGGGTACGCAGATGTCCATGCCGCCCGCCCCGGATCCGACCCGGGTTTCGAGCACACCGGCCCGATGCGATCCCGCAGCGACGGCGAGCGGCCCCTTCTCGCGGGGACAGTCTCCAATGGGCACCCAGAGTGCCTGGTTGGTTGCGCCGCCGATGTGCACCTTGTCCTGGTGGACGCCGGTGGTGAAATCGAAGTCATGGCGTTGGGGAAAGATATTGCGCTGTACGAACATCGGATGCGCGAGCGGCGCCTCCCCGAAGATGCGCTCGAACAGGCTGATCACGTTCGGATGGGTGCGCAACCGGTGCAGTTCCTCATCGGTCCACAACCCGCGGAACACCCGCATGTACCGTTCCTCCGGGTCCTTGCAGGCGGCGGACGCAAGCGCAATGGCGTCATCGACATCGTGGTCAGGATCCAGCCAGCCGCCCGCCGCGGCCTTCTGCAGCAACCGGCGGCGTACCCGCTGGATATCCCCGGCCGGGAACAGACCGCGCAGGAACAGATACCCGTCTTCCTCGAGCCGGACCTTCAGGGCCTGACCGTTTGACATGAGTGCGGTTGAATCGCGAAAGGACTGCATCTCGATCATGGCTGCGTTCCGCTATGGTTCCCGGTGAGGCCACAGCCTGCGCTCCCGGCCGCAGCCGCGTCAAGATGGCCGCCGCCGCAACACGTTGATACCGAGCCCTGTCGCTGACCGGCATCCGCATTCACGAGCGGACTGACCTGCCGCGATGCTGCGCAGGACCAGTTCAAGCGGGGCGGGTTTCCTGCCATGCCGGCCGCAGCCATCGCGGGCTCTTCCGGACATCGGGTTCCGATGTCCTCCCGGGGTCGGTGGTCGGTCGGAGAACCGCTCACGGTCACAATGGCGTCGGGCAGGGTTCCTGGCCGGGGCGCATTCCGCGCAGCGGAGCCAGCGATGGTGGGCGCGGCTGGGATTGAACCAGCGACCCCTCGCGTGTGAGGCGAGTGCTCTCCCGCTGAGCTACGCGCCCACGCTGGAGCAGGGCACGTACCGGAACCGTCGTGGTCCTGTCAACGGTGCGGGTTGCCGGGAACGGCGCCGACGGGTCATCATGGCAACGGTCAGACGGGGAGCATGCAGGTGTCACGAGATCCCGAGATCAGACGACTGCTCGAGGCGCACCGTGCCGCCTCCGCTTCCGCGTCCGGAGCGGTCATGGAACTGTTCGATCGCTGCCACGATGCGCTCGAAACTCCTGGCCGACCAGGCCTGTCGCTTGAACCCGAAACCATCCCGGTCTGCCAGTACCTCGACACGGCGCTCGCCGCAGCGGCTCCGGGAGCCGTGCAAGGGCTGGCGGATTGCCTGGCCGGGCTGGCGCCTCGGCTGGCCTGGAAGCGGCGCGAGGACATCGAGTACACCGACCCGGGGTTTCCGGACGGCCATGCCAATGCCGTGCTTGTCGGTGCCGGGGGTCTTGAGGAACACCGGGACGTCCGGCTGGGAGTCAGCCTGGTTGCGCCCGACGTGACCTATCCGGATCATCGCCATCCGCCTGAGGAGGGCTACCTGGTGCTGAGCGCCGGTTTCTGGCGCCAGGACCACGGCGAGTGGTTCGAGCGCGCCTCCGGCGAAACCGTCCACAATGTTGCAAACATCTGGCACGCCATGCGGGCCGGATCGGTGCCGCTGTTCGCCATGTGGATGTTGTGGACCGGTGCGTGAGGCTACTGCACCGGGAAGTAGTCCTCCCGCTCGCCGTCGCGCCTGACGTCGGCGGTGCAGCAGTGCAGGCCGCCGCCAAAGGCGTAGGCGTCACGCAGGTCGACCTCGACCACCTCCATGCCGAGCCGGTCGAGCTGTTCCGCCTGGTAGACCTCGGACTTCTCGACGCACACCGTCTTCGGGTCGAGCACCAGCACGTTCATTGACAGCCAGACCGACGAGTAGCACAGCGGCGGCGGCTCGTTGTGGGCCGGCTGGGCAGCGTCGACGATTTCCCAGTCGTTGCGCTCAAACATCCGGCGCTGTTCCTCGGGCAGACGGCGCTGCGGGTTGTTCAGGATCAGTCCGGGGCGGATCGGGGTGAAGGTGGCATCGATGTGGATCGGGTAGGGGTCGCCCGGAAAGTTCACGGCGTGAACCCTGTGGTCCGGGAAGTGCCGCTGCAGCCAGTCAATTCCCTTCATGTTGGTGGTGAACCCGTGCTGAACCACGAGATCCCTGCCGAAACGCAGGACGTCGGCCGCGTCGAACAGCGGTTCCTCTTCCGTGGTCACGAAGTGTCGTGCCGCGGTCCATTCCAGCCGCTTCGCGATGCCGATGTCGCCGGAAAGATAATCGGGCCTGTAGTCCGCGTCGGTCAGCCGGGGTTTGGGAGCCGACTCGTGTCGCATCTCCGGGTCCTCGACGTAGTAGCGCTGGAGCAGCGGCCGGTAACACAGGTATTCGAACCAGCGGCACCGGTAGGACATGGTTGCCTCGAGGATCTCCTTGCCCACGGTCAACAGAACGTCGCGCGGCGGCATGCAGCCGAACATGGTCCCGGTTTCCCAGTCCGGGGTTGCGACCGGCTGGTTGAAGTCGATTGGTGTCGGCCGGTCGACCACGATGTCGCGGGCGCGCAGCTGGTCACTGAACCGGTCCAGGAGCTCGTTGGCGCGCGCGACGGTGTCGGTCGGCCGTGGTCCGTGCAGCCCGCGCATGTCACTGTCTTCAGGGACCTTGGCATCGAGGGCCGGTTCCGGGGGCGGGATGCAGCCTCCGTCAGCCCGGCCCACGATGACATGGCGCAACCGGTCCCATTCGTTCCAGCTGCTGACGATTGTGCTCTGTTCCGGCGTCGCCATGGTGCGTGCCTCCGGGCCGCTGTGCAAACTTCGGGGCGGTGCGGTCCGGCCAGAAGTGCGCAGGTCAGGCCGGCGCGAGCATCACCTTGATCTGGTCGCCAGGTCGCTTCAGTGCCTCGAAGGCCTCGGGGAATTCGCCGAACCCGACCGATCCCGTTACCAGGCCCGCTGCGTTGATACGTCCCTGTGCCAGCATGTCCACGACCATCTCGAAGTCGGCGCGCTCGTAGACGAAACAGAAGACAATGTCGACCTCCTTGACCAGCGCCTCCGACGGCATGAAGCGGTCCTCGACCATGCACAGGCCGACCACCGTCACCCGTCCGCCGATTGCTGCGAGGTCAACCGCGACCTGCAGCGATCCCGGCACCCCGACGGCATCGAACACGACATCAGGCGCACAGCCCGCCGCGTCGGCGAACTGCTCCGCGACATTGCCCGCCGTGGCATCAAGCGCGACGGTGGCGCCGAACCCGAGCGCGGCTTCCGCACGCGCACGAACGAGATCACTCACCGCGACGGTACGGGCGCCAAAGAAACGGCTCCAGAGCGCGATGCACAGTCCGACCGGACCGCCACCGACGACGAGCACCGAGTCGCCGGGCTGCAGGCGCGCCCGCTTGACCGCGTGCAGTCCGACCGCGAGCGGCTCGACCAGCGCGCCTTCCTCGAAACTCACCCGGTCGGGAAGGTGCAGGGTTTCGCGAACCCCGACCCGGGTGTACTCCGCATAGGCGCCCGTGACCTCCCTCGAGGACCGAATCCGCCCGTCCGGACACCGGTGAGGCTTGCCGGCGAGACACGCCGGGCACTGTCCGCAGCCGAGTTGCGGCATGGCACAGATCCGGTCACCGACCGCCCATGGACCGGACACGTCGCGGCCGATCTCGACGATCTCGCCGGCGAACTCGTGGCCCATCACGGCGCCGGGATGGATGTTGCGCCAGCCGGATTCCTCATTGTTGACTTCCGACCAGTGCAGGTCGGTCCCGCAGATACCACAGGCGCAGACGCGGATCACCATGCCGTCGGGACTGCATGCGGGGTCCGCGACATCCTCGATCGACAGTGGCAGGCCTGAGCGATGAAATACGGCAGCCTTCATGGTCGAGCTCCGGGACGGTCATGTGCATGACGGCATCCTGAAGAGTTGGACCTGCGCAGACAATGGGGATCGTGTGCGTCGGATATGACTTGCGGTCCCCGACGTTCCGGTTAGCCTTGGTGCGACTGGAGGAGGATGTTGCCCATGGATACCCGGTCCGACCTGACCCACGCCGTCCAGGCGCTCAATCTCGCCGCCAACTCGGAGAACCGGATCCATGACGATGCGGTCGCCCGACGCTTCGGCTTCAAGGGCGGGCTGGTGCCGGGTGTCGAGGTGTATGCCTACATGACAAACCCGGTGGTGCGGCATTTCGGTGTCGACTGGCTGCGATCCGGCATGGCCGAGTGCCGGCTCAGGAAGCCGGTTTACGACGGGTGCGAGGCGGTCGCATCGGCCCGGCCGGACGGAGAGGGCGGACTGGATCTGGCCGTGCGGTCCGGGGGGATCGCCTGTGCGAGCGGAAAGGCGTCGCTGCCACGGATGCCGGCCAGGGTGCACACTGAAATTCCGCATGCGCCGATAACCGGTGAACTCCCTCCGGCCTCACCGGAATCCCTTCCCGCTGGTGCGGTCCTCGGAACCTTCGTCGAGGAGATGACGCCCGGGCTGATGGAGGAATACCTCGAGGGCGCCCGCGAAACCCTCGAGCTCTATCGGGATGCCCGTCTGGTCCATCCCGGGTGGATCCTCCGGCTCGCCAACCGGGCGTTGACGGAAAACGTCACCCTGGGCCCCTGGATGCATGTCGGCAGCACGGTGCGGAATCTCGACAGCGTGTCCTGGGGCGAACGGCTGGAGGCGCGCTCACGGGTGACCCGGAACCACGAGCACAAGGGACACCTGTTCGTCGAGCTTGATGTTGCGGTGCTTCGCGACGACGGAATGGCGGTTGCGCGGATCGACCATGTCTCGATCTACCGGCCGCGCCAGGTCAGCGACGCTGCCTGAACCGGCCGACGGGACCTTGAAGCCACAACGGGAGCAAGAGAATGCCCGAGTATCACCGGGTCGAGCGCGACGGCCGTGTCATGGTGGTCACGCTCGACCGACCCGAACGCATGAACGCGCTGCACTCGCCGGCTCATTTCGAGCTGGATCGGACCTTCAACACGTTCGAATCCGACCCGTCGCTCTGGGTCGCGATCCTCACCGGAGCCGGCGAGCGGGCATTCAGTGCCGGTAACGATCTCAAGTTTCAGGCCGAGGGCGGAACCCGCGAGCGTCCGCCAAGTGGCTTCGGAGGCCTCACCGAGCGATTCGACCGGGCCAAGCCGGTGATCGCCGCCGTCAACGGCGTGGCCATGGGCGGCGGGTTCGAGCTTGCACTTGCGTGCGATGTCATCATCGCTGCGGAGAATGCGCGGTTTGCCCTCCCGGAGCCGCGCGTCGGCCTGGCGGCACTCGCCGGTGGCCTGCACCGCCTGCCCCGGATGATTCCGCCGAAACACGCGATGGGCATGATTCTCACCGGACGCCACGTCCCGGCGGCAGAAGGTCATGACCTCGGCTTCGTGACCCGGGTGGTGCCGGAAGGCGATGCACTGTCCGCCGCACGCGAGTTTGCTGCACAGATCCTGGAGTGTTCGCCGGTCTCGATCAGAACCAGCATGGACGTGGTTCGCCGGGGCCTTGAGCACGCCGACCTGCGCACCGCTATGCGGATGCAGTACGACAGCGTGACCACGCTGCGCAACAGCGAGGATACCGTCGAGGGACCGCGGGCGTTTGCACAGAAGCGCCGGCCCAACTGGACCGGTCGCTGAACGGACGGTCACGCGTCCGGACGCGAAGCCGCTCGCTCAAGGACACGCGGCAGGATCCAGTCGACGCGCACACCGCTGCCGGGCTTGATCGCCGACCAGCGGTCCGTCTCGAAACGAAGCACCGCGACCGCCCCGGTCGGGTACCGGGCCGCGTAGGGCGGGTCCGCCGAGCCGTCCAGCACAAGGGCGAGGTGGCGGATTCCGGGCTCGTGGGCAACCAGCATCACGGTTTCGTGCGCGTGCCCGAAAGTGCCGAGGACGGCGGACATCTGACCGGGTGCGGCAAGGTAGAGTTCCCGTCTTTCGACTACCGGCGGTGACGGGGTCCAGCAGGCCGCGATGCGGTTCGCCGTATCGAGTGCCCGGGTCGCGGTCGAGGAAATGACGACGCCGGGAGCGGCTCTGGACGCAAGCGCACTTCCGACCAGTCCGGTCGCCCGGATCCCGCGCGGCGCCAGCGGCCGGTCATGGTCATCGAGTGCCGGGTCCGACCAGTCCGACTTTGCGTGCCGGACCAGAAGCAACGTCTTCATCGACCGGCCTTTCGTGGTGTCTCCCGGTCAGGTGATCCTGGCCGGCATCCAGCGCTGGCGCCGCCGGCCGCGCCGGACTTCGGGGTTTTCTCCGTCATAGTCGATCGGGACCGGGTCCGACACGCGTTCGGGTGCCACATCGAGCGCGTTGACGATGCAGGTGGCGAGCAGGCCGTCTGCATCCTCGTCCTGCATGACGGCGGCGACATAGACGCCGCACTCGCGGCAAACGAGGTAGTCGGTGATGCCGTGTCCCATGCGGTAGGCCGACAGGCTGTCGCGGTTGCGAATCACAATGTCCAGGCGACCGCCGGGATCGGCAGTCGCGCGGACATTGTGCTTGCGGCAGAACGAACACTGGCAGGCCCGGATCGGGAGGTCCTCGAAGCGCCCCGCGGCATGGAACTCCAGCCGCAGGTTACCGCAATGACAACCGCCTTCCAGTCGCTCTGCCATCGAACTTCCGCCTCCGCGATCAGCTCTCGTCCTCGGATTGCTGGTTCTGCTCCCGCTGCCTGAGCGCCGCACCGAGGATGTCGCCGAGGCTCGCACCGCTGTCCGACGAACCATAGTTGTCCATTGCGTGGCGTTCCTCCTGGATCTCCCGGGCCTTGATCGACAGTGTCAGCCGACGGCTCTTCTGGTCAATCTGGGTAATCTTCGCATCGACCTTTTCGCCGACCGCAAACCGGTCCGGACGCTGCTCCGAACGATCCCGCGAGAGTTCGGAGCGGTGTATGAACCCCGAAAGCCCGTCCGCGACGGTCACGTTGATACCGGCATCGAGGAGCTCGTTGACGGTGCAGGTCACGATGGCGTTCTTGCGGACCGCAGCGGCGCTGGTCTTGAACGGGTCCGGTGAAAGCTGCTTGATGCCCAGCGAGATCCGTTCCTTTTCCGGATTGATGTTGAGCACCTTGGCGCGGACCATCTCACCGCGCTTGTACTGCTTGATCGCCTCGTCGCCCGGCACCTCCCAGTCGAGGTCGGACAGGTGCACCATCCCGTCGATGTCGCCGTTCAGTTCGACGAACAGGCCGAACTCGGTGATGCTCCTGATCTCGCCCTCGATCTCGGTACCGACCGGCGACTGCGCCATGAACTCTTCCCACAGGTTGGGAGTGCACTGCTTGAGGCCGAGCGAAATGCGCCGTTTGACCGGATCGACGTCCAGCACCATGACCTCGACTTCCTGGCTGGTCGACACGATCTTGCCCGGGTGAACGTTCTTCTTGGTCCAGCTCATCTCCGAGACATGGACCAGTCCCTCGATACCGGGCTCCAGCTCGACGAAGGCACCGTAATCGGTAATGTTGGTCACCCGGCCAATGAACTTCGTACTGACCGGGTACTTTGCCTGGGCTCCTTCCCACGGATCGGCCTGGAGCTGCTTCATGCCGAGAGAGATGCGCTGGGTTTCCGGGTTGAACCGGATGACCTGGACGTCAACGGTCTGGCCGATCTGCACCGCTTCGCTCGGATGGTTGATCCGGCGCCAGGCGATGTCGGTGACATGCAGCAGGCCGTCCACACCGCCGAGGTCGACGAAGGCGCCGTAGTCGGTGATGTTCTTGACCACGCCCTGCAGAACCTGGCCTTCCTTCAGGTTGGCAATCAGCTCGGCGCGCGCCTCGGCCCGGCTTTCCTCGAGCACCGCCCGGCGGGAGACCACGATGTTGCCGCGCCTGCGATCCATCTTGAGGATCTGGAACGGTTGCGGAGTTCCGAGCAGCGGCCCGATGTCGCGAACCGGTCGAATGTCGACCTGGCTGCCGGGAAGGAAGGCGGTGGCTCCGGAAAGGTCGACGGTGAATCCACCCTTTACCCGGCCGAAGATGGTTCCGGTGACACGGTTCTGATCGGCAAATGCCGTTTCCAGTGCCGCCCAGGCTTCCTCACGACGGGCCTTGTCCCGACTGAGCATCGCCTCGCCGTTGCGGTCTTCCATCCGCTCGACGTACACCTCGACCTCGTCACCGGGGTTGAGGCCATGATCCCGGCCTGGCGGTGCGAACTCCTTGAGCGCGACCCGGCCTTCCGACTTGAGGCCGACATCGATAAGTGCGAAATCACCCTCGAGAGAAACGATGGTGCCCTTGACCACGCTTCCCTCGATGCTGACGTGATAACCGAGGGCTTCGGCGAGGAGGGCGTCGAAATTCTCTGTATCGGCGCCGCCAACAGCGGTCTCTGCCATGAAAACTCCCTGTCCGTGGACTTGACCGTCCGCATCCAGGTGCGGACGGTGGTTGCGGTGATCCGGCCGGAGCGGCGAACACGACCTGTGACGCCCCGTTACCGGGGTGTCATCCTCGCTGTCCGCAACCGGCTGCCACCTGGTTGCACCCGCTGCCGTCCTGACACGGTGGAACGGCATCGGATTGAGTGGAATCCCGGGCCGGGTGATACTGACACCCGGCCGTTCCTGTTCCACCGGCGTCTCCTGCTCCCGACCCGTCTCTCCCCGGGCCGGCGTGATTACTGTGCCGACTCGACGAAGGCGCATGCACGCCGAAACGCTTCGTGCGCAGTCATGAGGCTGGTGTCCAGCACCATCGCGTCCCGGGATTGGCGCAGGGGCGCATCAACCCGATTTGCGTCGCGCGCATCGCGTTCCCGCAGGTCTGCAAGCACGGTTGCATATATAGAGCGCTCTCCGCGGCCAAGCAACTCCAGGTGCCTGCGCCTGGCGCGGACCTCCGGTGTCGCGGTCACGAAGATCTTGCGGTCGGCGTCGGGGCAGACGACCGTGCCGATGTCTCGTCCGTCGAGCACGGCTCCGGGCCTCCTGTCCGGGGGCTGCCGGGCAAAGTCGCGCTGAAGGTCGAGAAGCGCGGCTCTCACCTGGGGTATTGCGGCCACGACCGAGGCGGCGAGCCCGACCTCCGGGGCCCGGACGCGGGGGTCGACGGTGTCTGGAAGATGCAGGTTTCTCGCGGCCTGGACTGCCGTTTCCGGATCCGCGGGATCGGCGCCTGCGCGGAGCAGGGAGAAGGCAACCGCGCGATACAGTGCTCCCGTATCGAGATAGGCAAGCCCGAACCGGTCGGCCAGCCTGCGCGCGATGGTTCCCTTGCCGGCTGCCGCAGGCCCGTCGACGGCGACGATCATTCCGAGTGCTCGGAGATGTCGGCTCCAAGTGCTCTCAGGGTGTCGGCGAAGCCGGGGAAACTCGTCGCAATTGTTGCCGCGTCATCGATGGCGATGCCGTCGCGCGACGCCAGGCCGAGCACCAGGAACGCCATTGCAATGCGGTGATCAAGTCCTGCCCGGATGACCGTGCCCCCCTCGATCGCCCCCGGCGCGCCGTGGACCACAAGCCGGTCCTCCCCTTCCTCGACCACGACCCCGCAGGCGGCCAGGCCGCGGGCAACGGCCGCGAGCCGGTCGCTTTCCTTCACCCGCAGTTCGGCAAGGCCGTTCATCACCGTGGTACCCCGTGCGCAAGCGGCGGCAACGGCCAGCACCGGGTACTCATCGATCATCCTGGGAGCGATCTCGGGCGGCACGGTCACGCCGCGCAGCTCCGACGAGCGTACCACCAGGTCGGCAACCGGTTCGCCCGGACCCGGCCGGGGACGGATCTCGATGTCGGCACCCATCTGCGTGAGTACCTCGTAGAGCCCGAAGCGGAGCGGATTGGTTCCGATCCCGGGCAGCCGCACCTCCGACCCGGGGGTGACGAGTGCTGCGACGGCCGGGAACGCGGCCGAGGACGGGTCAACCGGAACCCGGACCGGCTGGGCCGCGAGTTCAGGCTCACCAGTCACCGATACCCGCCGTCCCCCGTCCGCCTGTTCCTCGGTCTCCACGGTGGCACCGAACTGGTCAAGCAGTGTTTCGGTGTGATCACGCGTCGGGTGAGGCTCGATGACGGTTGTAATTCCCGGAGCCGCGATGCCCGCGAGCAGGATCGCCGACTTCACCTGGGCAGACGCGACCGGCAGGATGTAGTCAATCGGCAGGAGCACCTGCGGACCGGTACACGCGAGAGGCAGCCGGCCGCCTTCGCGGGCCAGGACCTGTACGCCCATTTCAGCGAGCGGTCGGGTGACCCGCTCCATCGGGCGCCGCCGCAACGAGGCGTCGCCGGTGAAGAACGTGGTTGCCGGCAGGCCGGCGACGGCTCCCATGAGCAACCGCACCCCGGTACCGGAGTTGCCGAGATCGAGCACCGTTTCCGGTTCGTCGAACCCGCCGACACCCCGGCCGTGCACTTGCCAGGTCCCGTCCCCGTCGCGCGTGATCACCGCGCCGAGCTGCCTGAGTGCCGCCGCGGTCCGCATCACGTCGTCGCCTTCGAGCAGGCCGTGGATACGGGTCTTCCCCACCGCGAGCGCCCCCATGATCAGGGCGCGGTGCGAGATCGACTTGTCTCCGGGCAGCCGGACTTCTCCGTGTAGCCGGGATGACGGGTGAGCAATGAGTCCGGACACCGGACATCTCTCCGTTCGGGTGGGAAAACCGGGACTCCAGGAGGGCTCGGGTCGGGTTGCCCGGGAGACCGGCGTCGCCCGGATCAGGAGCCGTCCCGGTGATGGAGCGAGCCGCGATCCTCTCGCAGGTTCCGCACTGTCGTCCAGGCCGCAGGCGTAACAGGACCGGCCGCGGGGCGCAAGCGGCCGACGAGCTTCCCGTCGAAGCCGGCCGGCACACCGGTTCTGCCGTCGCCCACGAACTCCCGGTCCCGCGGGGCGGGTCATGCAGACGTTCGTGTGCCGCCTACTGGTCCGCGCTCGACGATGCCGGCGCCTGTACGGCATGCCTGTGCCATGGCAGGCCCGTCATCCGTGGTTGCCCGGTTGGATCCGGCGCACGCAGGGGCGGCGACGCCGCCTGGTCGAGCTCGTCGACAGTGACCGTCACCGCGACCCGGGCGGTGTCGCCGGCCAGGACCACGCCGCGTGTCGGAGCGGCATCGTCGTAATCGCGTCCGTGCGCGATCCGTACGTGACGATGGTCCGCCCGGGTGTTGTTGGTGGGATCAAGTCCGATCCAGCCAAGGTCCGGCAGCCAGAACTCGGCCCAGGCGTGGCTGGCGCCCTCGGGGGTCTGTTCGCCACTGATCCCCTCCAGGTGCAGGTACCCTGATACATAACGACCCGGAATACCCCAGCTGCGCGCCAGCGCGATCATGACATGGGTGTAATCCTGACAGACCCCTTCACCGTTTTCGAGGATGACGTCGATCGCCGAATCCACCGTTGTGGCTCCGGGGGCATAGGTGAACAACCGGTACAGCGCGCCGCAGGTCTCGAGCAGTGTCGTGAGCGGGTCTGGACCCGGCCGAATGCCGTTGCGCTCGACAAAGCCGTCCAGTGCTGCGCCCGGGCGAGCGAAACGGCTCGGCGCCAGCCAGGTCCACAGCTCGGGCGAGCGCGCCGCGGTCGCGAGCCGGTCCCAGTCGACCGCTTCCAGCCGGTCGGGCAGGGCAGGCGGCTCCGTGGTGTCGACCACCGCCGAAGATCTCAGCGTTGCCCGGTCGTGACGGCGATGGATGGTGAACAGGTGGCACAGGTTGCCAAACCCGTCGTCGGACGCCACCGGTGCCACCTCCGGATCGATCCTGATCCCGAAGCCGTGCAGCCGCTGCCCGCGGTCGTTGAACGGACAGAGCCGGGCGAGCATGACGCAGCCCGGAATGCCCTGCTCGTAAGAGAAGACCGATTCGTGCGTGATCGAGAAACGGTGGCTGGTGCTCATCTGGAATGTCCGGCAGACATGTCCCGGACCGCGTACCTGAAGTACGCCTGTTCGAGATCGGCGTGAAACCCCAGACAGGCCTGCAGGAGCGCCTTGAGCATGGTCCGGGTCGCGGCATCATCGTGGGCGTTGCGGATCGGCCAGTCATAGGTGATCAGGGACCGGGCGCGCCCGACACGGCGACGCACGATACGGGCGGGTTCATCCTGTCTCTCGCCGCCGATGACATCGCAGGCGGCCGCAACCGTGGCCAGCGCGTGGGCGATCGAGCCCGAAAGCGCGGGATCCGCGACCAGAAAGTCGACCGTCGTTCCGGGCGGATATTCGTTCGAGTGGACCCGGCGGAATGCCCCCCGGGCCTCGCAGACCCGAAGCAGTGATCCCCAGTCGAAGACCCACTGTCGTTCCTCCGTCGGAAACAGGCCGATGTGGGCATCGAGCAGCGCCAGGTGTCTCTGCGCACGTTCGATGAAGCGGCCGAGCAGGAAAAAGTGCCAGACCTCGTCACGGTACATGGTCGCATCGGCGATGCCGGTGAAGGTCGTGGCCGTCGAGGCGACATCGCGGAAGAAATCCTGCGGTTGGCCGATCCAGATGTCCTGGAGCCGGACTCCGCGCATTTCAAGAAAGGCCACGTTCAGGCACGACCACATTTCGTGGCTGATGACACTGCGAACCTGGCGGGCATTCTCGCGCGCCTGCGCAAGACAGGACATCAGCGCATTGGGGTTCGACGGTTCGAAGGCGAGATCGTCGACCAGCGTGAAGGCGTCAAGCAGCATCTCGTCGACGTTCTCGCCGCCGGCGATCAACTCGCCGCCGCCGGGAGAGCGGTCCATCGCGGTGTAGATGCGCTGCCAGCCCCGTTCGATGGCGCCGAGCGGGCGGTCCTGCACCGCGTCCAGCTGTTCCAGCACCAGTCGGGCGACATGGCCGGCCCGTTCCATGTACCGGCTCATCCAGTAGATGCCCTCGGCATCGCGCGACAGCATCACTCCGGCTCGTCCAGAACCCAGAGATCCTTGCCGCCTCCGCCCTGGCTCGAATTCACCACCAGGGAACCGGGGGTCAGCGCGACCCTGCAGAAGGCGCCCGGAACGATGCGTGTCTCGCGCCCCTGCAGGATGAACGGTCTGAGATCGACGTGCCGCGGGGCGGCGCGTCCGTTTGCAAGGCACGGCGCCCTGGAGAGTGCAAGTGTCGGCTGGGCGATGAAGTTTGCCGGATCCTCCCGGATGCTCGCGGCGAAGGCGTTGCGTTCCGCCCTGGTGGCATGGGGCCCGATCAGCATGCCGTAGCCACCTGACTCGCCAACCATCTTGACCACCAGCGTGTCGAGGTTGTCGAGCACGTAGGCCAGGTGTTCCGGGTCCCGGCACAGGTAGGTCTCGACATTGGCCAGGATCGGTTCTTCGGCGAGGTAGTAGCGGATCATGTCTGGAACGTACCGGTAGACCGACTTGTCGTCGGCAACCCCGCCACCGGGCGCGTTGGCGATCCCGACATTGCCGAGCCGCCAGGCATGAAACAGTCCCGGAACGCCCAGTTGCGAATCGGGCCGGAAGACAAGCGGGTCGAGGAAGTCGTCATCGACGCGCCGGTAGATCACGTCGACCTGGCGCAGTCTTCCGGTGGTACGCATGAACACGTGTCCGTCATGCACCAGCAGGTCACTTCCCTGAACCAGATCGATGCCCATCTCCCGGGCCAGGAACATGTGCTCGTAGTAGGCCGAGTTGTAGATACCGGGCGTCAGCAGCACCATGCAGGGATCGGAGTTGCCGCGCGGCGCGAGGTCGGCAAGCGTCTGGCGCAGCAGGCCGGTGTAGTGCTCGATACCCCGGACGGAGTGGCGCCGGAACAGGTCGCGCAGTCCGGTCTTCACTGCCTGGCGGTTCGCCAGCATGTAGGACACGCCGGATGGGGAACGCAGGTTGTCCTCGAGCACCTTGAACCCGTCGGTATCGCGGATGATGTCGGTACCGCACACGGAAACATGGATGCCGTGCGGCAGCTCGACCCCGCGCATCTGCACCCGGTACTGAGGGCAGCCGAGCACCATGTCGACGGGAATGACACCGTCGTTCAGGATGCGGGCGGTACCGTAGACGTCCGCGAGGAACATGTTCAGTGCCTTCACCCGCTGTGCCAGCCCGGTCTCGAGCCGACGCCAGTCGCAGGCGCTCAGGATACGGGGCAGGAAGTCGATCGGGATGATGCGTTCCTGGGCACCATCGTCGCCGTAGACGGCGAAGGTGATGCCGTCGCGCATGAATGAGCGCTCGGCGTGTTCCTGCATGGCGACGATCTGCTCGGCGGGCATGGCCCTGAGTGCGGACCACAGTTCCCGGCACTGCGGATGCGGCTCGCCGTCGCAGCCGAACATCTCGTCCGGGAACCCCGATCCGATCTCGTAGTCAGAAAAGAGGTCGTTGGTGTGGCCATTTTGCGCCATGACGCGGCGATAGTACCGTTGCGCGCCACCCGCCGGAAGTGCCTTGCTCCGCGCTGCTTCCACGGGCTGATTTATCTTTGACACCCCATCGAATTGCGGATATGCCCGCGCCGCGTTCTGAAGGGGTGAGGCACGGGGAGACGGGGAGTGGCGAAGCCGGAATGGGGATCGAAGCGGTTCTGCCAGAACAAGGAGTGCGAGGTTTCCTCGTACTACGACTTCGACAGGGAACCGGTTCACTGCCCGGCATGCGGCGCGGGGTACGATCCGGAAACCGTGCTGAAGAGCAGGCGGGCGCGGAGTGTTCCCGTCGAAGACCCGAAGGATGATCGCGAAGAGGAAGTCGAGGACGATCTCGACGACGACGACGACGACGATGACAATGATGGTGCGGAAGGCGAGGACGTGTCCGGTGACGACAACGCGGTGCTCGCCGACGAGGACGCGCAGGACGAGGTCGTACCCAAGATCGACGAGGATCGGCTGGGAGAGGCTGATGACGACGAAGGCCTTGTCGAAAATGACGATCTCGACGGGTCGCAGGGCTCGGACGGAGACGAGGACGACGTGACATACTGACGCATCGTTGGTGACGGCACCGTGAGCGTGCTGCCGGACGTGGCGGACAGGACCGCCAAGGGGAACATTGTTGCCTGGTCACCCGGATTGACCCCGGGATGAGAAGATGGAAACATGCGGGTACGGGGTTGGCGAGGGTGCACGGGCAAGGCCCTGGGGTCGGGCACCCGGTGAACCGCAAGACCGGTCCTGAAGTTCGGTGTGACCTTGTGAAAGGTGACCCTTGAAGGAAATCCCTCTCTAGGGATCAGGCGCCTGCCAGGCGGCAGGTTGGCCGTCGGGGCCATAGCTCAGCTGGGAGAGCGCTACAATGGCATTGTAGAGGTCAGCGGTTCGATCCCGCTTGGCTCCACCACCGGCCCTTTCCGGGACACCGGAAAGGGCCGACCTGTTTCAGGGCGCGGCCCCGCAGGGCGCGCACGCCGACCCCGGGGAGGAGATCATGACCCGTTCCATTCCCGTCATCGACCTGGCATCGTTCCGGTCCGGAAACGCGGCCGGCGGCGATCGTGTCGCCGCAGAGCTCAACCAGGCGCTCAGGACGCTGGGGTTTGCCGTCATCTCCGGTCACGGGCCTGATCCGCGGGTCGGTGAGGCGCTGCACGAGGCGGCCCTGCGGTTTTTCGATCTTCCGCGGGCCGAGAAGCTGCGGGTCCGCCGTCCACGCAATGACCAGAACCGCGGCTACATCCCGTTCGGAGAGGAAACCCTGGTGCGCATGGCGGGCGGGGACGGCCCACCCGATGTCAAGGAGGTCTTTGCCATCGGTCCGGAGGGGTTTCCCCCGGATGATCCCTATTTTGTCGGTCCGGCCAGCTACCCCAGCTTCGCGCCCAACCTGTGGCCCGAGGCTCCCGCGGATCTCAGGGAGCGGATGTGCGCCTACTGGGCCGGGATGGAGGATCTGATGCGAACCGTTGCCGCGGTGATTGCCCGTGGTATCGGGATGGCGGACGACACGTTTGACGACATTCTCGGACCGGCCCATACAAGCCAGTTGCGGCTGCTGCACTATCCGCCTGTCGACGGGCCGGTCGAGCCGGGCCAGTTGCGGGCCGGCGAACATACCGATGTCGGCATGATGACACTCCTGCGCAACGATCCCGCGCCCGGCGGACTTCAGGTCCGGGGACCGGACGGGGAGTGGATCGAGGCACCGGCCATTGCCGACACCTGGATTCTGAATATCGGTGATCTCCTGATGCGCTGGACCAACGACCGGCTGGTGTCGACGCCGCACCGGGTCGTGATCCCACCGGCCGACGCGGGGACGAGGTCGCGGCGCCTGTCGATGGGGTTCTTCGTCGGGCCGCGCTACGATGCTGTCGTGTCCTGCCTGCCAAGCTGTCACGACGACCGTGATCCACCGCGCCATCCGCCGGTGACGGTGCATGACTATCGCACCGCCCGATTCGCGGCCGGGGCCGGAGACAACCGGCCGTTTCGCGCCGCCTGACCAGCAGGCGCCGTACGCCTCGCACCGTATCTGGAGATGGAATGATGAAGGTTGGGATGATCGGTCTCGGGGGCATGGGCAGACCGGTCGCAGAGTGCATTCTGCGTGCGGGTTTTCCGCTCGTGGTCGCGGACCTGCGCGAAGAGCCGGTCGCGGCACTGACCGCCGCCGGCGCCTCAGCGGCAGCGTCCCCGGCCAGGGTGGCGGAGTTGTCCGATGTGGTGATTGCGTCCCTTCCGTCGAATGCGGCGAGCGAGGAGGTAGCCCTGGGCCCGGACGGAGTGCTTGCCGGGGCGAGCCAGGGCGACGTGTACATCGACACCAGCACGATCTCGCCCGAAGTGATCCGGCGGGTCGCCGAACAGGCGGCGGACCGCGGCATCGGTGTGCTCGATGCCCCGGTGAGTGGTGGCATCCGCCAGCGCCGCGACGGCGACCTGACGGTGATGGTGGGCGGCGAGGCGGCCGACTTCGAGCGCGCCGGACCGGTGCTCAGGGCCTTCGGCAGCACCGTTGTTCACGTTGGCGGTATCGGGGCGGGAGCGACGGTCAAGCTGGTGAACAACCTGATCATGGCCTGCAACGCGGCGGCGGCGATCGAGGGGGTGCTGCTCGGCGTGAAGGCCGGACTTGATCCCCGGATCATCCACGAGGTGGTGAGCGTGAGTACCGGCGGAAGCCGGATATTCGACAACGTGGTCGGGCGCATGCTTGACACCCCCTCCGCACCGAAGCCCGGAACCGTTGCGGCCCAGGGACTGCACACCGTTAGCAAGGATGTCCGTCTCGCCATGGATCTGGCCCAGTCCAATGGCGTTCCGGTCCCGATGGGTGCCGCCGCGGCCCAGATCTGGCTCGCCGCCGAGGCCCGGGGGCTGTCGCGGCACGAGATCTGGTCACTTGCCGAGGTTCTCGAAGAACTGACCGGAGTTCGCGTCGCGCAACGCTGACGCCTGGGCAGAATTCAGTCCTGCGCCAGCCTCGCGGTGAGCCGTTTCAGCGCCGCGACGGTCTCGTCGCTCAAATGGTGTTCCAGCCCTTCCGCGTCGGCTTCGGCGGTTTCCGGCGCAATGCCGAGCGCGTGCAGGAAGTCGAGCACCACCCGGTGCCTGGCCCGGGACCACTCGGCGAGTTCCCGTCCCCTGCGGGTCAGGAAGATCGCGCGATAGGGACGGGAATCAACATAGCCGTCCTTCTGCAGCCTCTGGACTGCCGCATTGACAGTCGGGGGCGTGACGCCGAGCAGGGCGGCGAGGTCAACGAGCCGCGCCTCGCCATGGTGCTCGATCAGGTCCGAGATCAGTTCGACGTAGTCCTCGGCGATCTCGACACTGTGGTCGTCGCGAACCCGCTGGAACAGGGCTGCACGCCGCCCGGAATCGGCGAGGTCGATCACCGGTGTCCGTGAACCCTCGTCCGGCGAACCGCTGCGGCCCCGTTTCACCAAGGCCACGCGTCCCGGAGGGATAACGGCTTGACGCACATTATTTGCATGTACTAACTTTCTTCATGCGTGACGAAGTTGATGCGGACATACAAAGCGACGCGTGCGAATCGGCTGCCGGTGCTTGACGGATAATGAGCCTACACCACATTCACATCCGGCGTCGAACCCGCATGACCCGGCCCGGCCGGGTATCGTGGCGGGTTGCGGCGTGGGTCTGCCTGTGGCTCCTGGCCGGCGCGGGACCGGCACAGGCCGGTCTGTCGGTCGTCGTCACAATCGCGCAGATCGGCGAGCCGCTGCGCGAGATCGTCGGCGAACACGGCGAGGTGATCAACCTGGTGGGAGAGGGGGTCGATCCGCACCTCTACCGGCCCACGCGGTCCGACATGGCACGTCTGGTCCGGGCCGACGCCGTCTTCTGGAACGGGCTGAGGCTCGAGGCAAGGATGGAAGAGGTCCTGCGGAATCTGGCGGCCAGCCGGCCGTCGGTGGCACTGGCCGAGGAACTGCCGCCGCGGCGTATCCGCGGCGCCATGCTGCCTGATCCGCATATCTGGATGGACCCGGGCCTGTGGCGCGAGGCACTTGCCCGGGCGGTGACCGTGCTGTCCTCTCTCGCACCCGAGGCTGCCGACGAGTTTGCCGCAAGGGCGGAGCGCTACTTCACCCGGCTCGAGGAGCTCGAGGCGCGGGTCGAGACCATGACCCGGACCGTGCCGGCCCGTCGCCGGGTGCTGGTCACTGCCCACGACGCCTTCGGATACTTCGGTGACCGGTTCGGTTTCGAGGTGGTCGGGATTCAGGGCCTCAGTACCGACAGCGAGACCGGGCTGCGGCGCATCGAGCAGATCGTCACAATGCTTGTCAGCCGCAATATCCCGGCTGTTTTCGCCGAGACCTCGGTATCGGAGCGTGATGTCCGGGCCCTGATCGAGGGTGCTGCTGCCGCGGGACACCAGGTGCGATTCGGCGGTCGGCTGTTCTCCGATGCCATGGGCGCGCCGGACAGCCCCGAGGGCACCTATGTCGGCATGATCGAACACAATGCCAGAACCATTGTCGGCGCCCTGGGTGGCGCCGTTTCGCGCCAACGCCTGGCGCGGGGTGCGGCTCATGATCGATCCTGAAGCGGTTCCGCCGGCCGGGCGCATGCTTTCGACAACCGACCTGCCCCTCTGCGTACAGGGACTCACAGTCGCATACGGGTCCCGCCCGGTGCTGTGGAACGTCGGGCTCAGAGCTGCGGCCGGTTCCCTGACCGCGGTGGTCGGCCCGAACGGTGCCGGAAAGTCGACGCTGCTGCGCGCAGTGATCGGTCAGGTTCCACGGCTTGCGGGACACGTCAGGGTCTTCGGCAGGCGGTTTGAGCCCGGTGACGGAACCGTTGCCTACGTCCCGCAGCAGGGTGTCGTCGACTGGGAGTTTCCCGCCTCGGCCCTCGACGTGGTCGCGATGGGCCTGTACGGCGACATCGGCTGGTTCCGACCGGTGCGCCGGAGGCATCGGGCCAGGGCCCTGGAGATGCTCGACCGGGTCGGCCTTGCGGACAGTGCAGGGCGCCAGATCGGGCAGCTGTCGGGCGGGCAACGCCAGAGGATGTTCATTGCGCGCGCCCTGGCCCAGGACGCGGAGATCTACCTGCTCGACGAACCCCTGGCCGGGGTCGATGCCGTTACCGAGACGCGAATCATGACGATCCTGCGCAAGCTTGCGGATGCGGGCCGAACCATCGTCGCGGTCCATCACGACCTCGAGACCCTGCAGCAGTACTTCACTCACGCGCTGCTGCTCAACGGCCGCGTGGTTGAAGCCGGACCCGTGGGGGGTGTCGTCGCCTCCGCATCCCTTGACCGGACCTACGGCAGGTTCGCGACCGCAGGAGCCGGCATCGGCGCCGGCTGATGGAAGTTTCCGGTCTGGCCGAACTGGCCCGTATCCTGATCCTGGACGCCGGTTACAACACGGCGCTGGTCATGGCGAGCTCAACGGTCTTCGGGGTTGCCGCCGGTGTGATCGGCTGTTTCACCATGCTGCGACGCCGGTCGATGATCAGCGACGCCATCAGCCACGCCACCCTGCCGGGCATTGCGCTGGCCTTTCTGTTCGGACTGGCGGTGTTCGGAACCGGGCGCAACATCGTGCTGCTGTCGACGGGTGCCGCGGCAACCGGGGTCCTCGGTATCCTGGCCGTGCACTGGATAAGGGAGAGGACGCGTCTCGGCGAGGATGCGGCAATCGGCACGGTGCTGAGCGGTTTCTTCGGCGCCGGCGTGGTGCTGATGAGCCATGTCCAGACCCTGCCTGCTGCCGGCCAGGCCGGTCTCGACGGGTTCCTGCTCGGCGCGACAGCGACCATGACCGCCGACGAGGCGATGATGATCACGGTGGCGGCAGTCCTGGTCAAGGCGGCGACCCTGGCGTTGATGCGGCCGTTCGCCGCCGTGTGCCTCGACGAACAGCATGCGTCAAACCTGGGACTCGCGGTCGTGACCATCGACATGGTGATGACCGCGCTGCTGCTCCTCGTCGTGGTGACCGGACTGAAGACCGTTGGCCTCATCCTTGTGATCGCCCTGGTGATCATTCCCCCGGTCACGGCGCGGTTCTGGACTGATCGACTGGGCGTGATGCTTGTGATCTCGGGTCTTGTCGGCGGAGGGGCCTGTTATGCGGGAAGTGCCGCGTCCGCATTCTGGCCCGACATGCCGACCGGAGCGGTCATCGTGATCCTGGCGGCAACGGCATGCGCGTTCTCCGTTGCGGCCGCACCGGCACGCGGCGTGGTGTCGCGCCTGGTGACCGCGCGACGTTTTCGCCGTCGCGTCATGCTGCGCCAGGCGCTGGTCGCCTGCTCGCGCGGTGATCGGCCGGAAGGTGCCGCGCTGCACATGCTGCAGTCGGCTGGCCTGCTCGGTGCCGACGCAGAACTCACGATGCGCGGACATGCGCAGGCCGTGGCGACCGCCAGCGACTGGCGCCTGTGGGAACTCTACCTCGAGTGGTACCCGGAACGGGCGCTCGCGACACACGAGTGGGGCAGCAGGCCGATCGGCGAGGTGCTTTCCGCCGACACGGTTGCGGAGCTTCGCGCGAGGGCGGGGTCTGAATGACGCTTGAGGAATTCCTCGTGCTGGACATGCCGGCAATCCTGACCGCCACGCTTGCCTGCGTGACCTGTTCCCTGGTCGGAAGCTTCCTGGTGTTGCGTCGCCAGGCCCTGCTGGCGGATGCGGTCAGTCATGTCGTCCTGCCGGGCATTGTTGGCGCCGTCCTGTTGACGGGCGCGATGACCGGTGTCGCGATCATGGCCGGTGCACTGGTGGCGGCCCTCGTCGCGGTCGCAGCGATCGAACTGTTGCGCGTTTGCGGGCGCCTGGAGGCCGGCGCTGCCATGGGGACGGTGTTTACCACCATGTTCGCCGTGGGTGTTGCGATGCTCGAGTGGTCCGATGTCGCCGATGGCTACATTGATGCCCGGCATGTTCTGTTCGGCAGTCTCGAGACTGTGCTGTGGATGTCGCCCGGGGACCTCACGGCGGTGCCGCGGCAAATCGTCACGCTTGCGGTCGTGCTTGCACTTCTCGCCGGTCTTTGTGGCTGCTTCCACAAGGAACTGGCGGTCTCGACCTTCGATCCGGCACTCGCCGCCCTGCTGGGTTTCCGGCCGCGCCTGATCGCGATTGCACTTGTCACGGCGACCGGGGCAGCCGCCGTGGCGGCGTTCGAGGCGGTCGGCTCGATCCTGGTGATCGCGATGTTCGTCGGTCCGCCATGTGTCGCGCGCATGCTGACCGACCGCCTGTCCCTGCAGCTCTGGCTTTCGGTCCTGGTCGCCGCGGTCGCGGCCGTGGCCGGATACGTCCTCGCAGCCTTCGGCCCGGGACTCTACGGAAGCCCGAATTCCCTGAACGCGGCCGGCACCATTGCCGTCACGGTCGGGATCCTGCAGGTGCTGACGATGCTGTTCGCCCCGCGATACGGTGCACTCTCGGTAACCCGGCGCGGTCAGTCGAGCCAGTCAGCCACGAGGTAGCACGCCCTCGTGGCGGGAACCTCCGGATGATGGTGCCGAAAGACCGAGACCGCCGACTTGAATGAAACTTCTTCTGTTGCGCCACACTCGCGCAGTCGCCGATAGGCCGTGGTTACCGCCCGATAACAGACATCGGTGGGCGCGCAACCCGGATCCGGCTGCGCATCTTTCGAACTCATGTCAGGCTCCCGACAGAACGATTGCGCACTGTAGCGAACCAGTCACGGCACGCAACGGTTTTCTTGAGGAGAATATAGGGCCTTATAGACGGCGCATGCCACCTGCAGGGCCTGAATCAAAGACCTGCAGGCGCTTTCTCCTTGCATGTTCCACGTTATTTCCTGTATAATTCCCGTACTGTTCGGGCGAGGCCGCATGCCGTCCGCGACAAGACCCGAGACAAGACCGCAGCGTGCGCACCGCCAGGTCACGGACCGTCTGCTGCCGCAGACGCGGGGCAACTGGCGCCGCCTGGAGCGGGTGCTGGAGAGCCAGCGGCAGTTGTACAACGCCGCTCTGCAGGAGCGGTCGGACGCCTGGCGGCTGGCGGGCGTCTCGCTCTCCTCTATCGACCAGGCGAAGTCTCTGACGGTGTGCCGCCGGGGCGGCAATCCCTACCCTGACAGCACGCCGGTGAGCGCGGTGCTGAAGCGCGAGACCGGGCGCTGGTCTGCCGTGGTCTGCCATGCGGTTTCTCATCCGCAGCCGGAGGATGACGGGAGGGTGTTCGGCGTTGACATGAATGCCGGCTGTTCCACGCCCCGGACACGCGCCGCCTCGAGGCCCGGAGGCGCCGGTATCAGCGCATGGTTGCGCGGCGCAGGCGCACAAGGGCGCGTCTCGCCAGGACGGCACGGCGCATCGCCATGGCCCGGCGCGACTGGCACCACCAGGTCTCGCGCAGGATCGCGGAGGGTGCGCACACCGTCGCGATCGAGGACCTGAAGGTGAAGGCCATGACGGCAAGCGCCCGGGGCACGGCGGAAGAGCCGGGCAGCGGGGTGAAGCAGAAGGCCGGGCTCAACCGGGTCGTTCTCGACACCGGCTGGGCCGCCCTGCGCGCGATGCTGGAGTACAAGGCGGGGCGCGTGATCGCGGTCGATCCCCGCCACACCAGCCAGACCTGTGCGGCGTGCGGGCACGTCGACGCCCGATCGCGCAGGACACGGGACCGGTTTCACTGCGTGGCCTGCGGCCACGCCGATCATGCGGACGCGAATGCTGCCCGCACCATACGGCGTCGGGGACAGGCGCTGCTGCACGGGGAGGCTGCCGGGGTGCCGGGCCGTGGAACCGTGAACACACAAGCAAGGATGGCGGCATGAGCCGTCAACTCTTGTTTGTGAGTCCCAGAAAATAGAACAGTGCCCGCGCCAGGCGAAGCCCCGGGAGGAAGCGGGCGATGACCGGACGCCCTGACGGCCTCAGCCAGCGTCCGAAGCCAGGCGCGCCGCCGCGATGGTCGCATCGAACGGCAGCATGATCGACTGGTGACGGTTGGTGAAGACACGGGCCGGTTCAAGCAGGGCGAGGTCGGACCAGTCACCGTCCGGCGGGTGACCCTCGCCGGCAAGCATCGCCCGCATGGTGCCGCGAACCCGGCGAACCTCGGCGACCGTCTTGCCAACCACGGCGCGGGCGAAGATCGATGACGAGGCGCTGCCGAGCGCACAGGCATCCACGGTCTGGCCATAGTCGACGATCACGTCGTCGGCGAGATCGATGTCCACCGTTACCGAGCTGCCACAGGAACGGGACACGACCGTGGCGGTGGCATCCGGATCCGCAAGACGTTCGGTGCGCGCAATCTCGGCCGCAAGGGCAAGCAATCGGTCCTGGTAGAGGTCGTCAAGTGCGGTCATGGATGTCGGGCAGGCTCCTCGAGTGCAAGGCGGGCCCGGGTACGGATCGCTCCCAGCATGGCGCCCAGCCCGTTCTTGCGGGTCGGGCTCAGGTGTTCCTCGAGCCCGATCTCGACGATGAAATCCGGATCGTTCTCCAGGATCTCCCGCGGTGTCCGGTTCGAGTAGACCCGGAGCAGCAGCGCGATCAGCCCGGAGACGATGGCGGCATCACTGACGGCGCGGAAGACCAGCCGCTCGCCGGTCCGCTCGCCGACGAACCAGACCTGGGACTGGCAGCCCTTGAGCTTGAACTCGTCACGCAGATACGCATCCGGCATCGTCGGCAACTTGCGGCCGAGGTCGATCAGGTACTGGTATCGCTCCATCCAGTCATCGAAGAACCCGAACTCGGCGATCAGCTCGTCCTGAGCCTCGCGGATGGTCTCCTCGGGCAGTGCGGGTTCGGCAACGGCAGCCATGCTGTCCGGTTCCTCCTGACGAGGGTCGTCATCGTTCGCGCCAGACATGTGGATCCGCGACGCCGGTGTCAATGGTGCCGTCAGAAGCCGGCGCCGCGGGCACCGACCGGCCAGATCGATTCCACGGTTCCGTTGCGGATACCGACGTACCAATCGTGGAGATTGACCGTCGGGTCACAGTGCCCGGGCACCAGGCGCAGCTTCTGTCCGAGCGCGAGTCCGGGAGCCTGCGGTCCCAGGGTCAGTGTCCCGTGCTCGTCCGAGGCGCCGACGTAGGTGACGTCCTCCAGGCCGGCCGGCCGCGGCAGACCCGAGTCGACCGAGAACGCCTTGAGCCCCGCGTCGATCACGGCGCGGTCGCGGGTGGGGCGGCTCATCACGGTCGCCAGCACGAACAGGCTCTGGCCGAAGGTGGCCTCCTGCTCGCCGTCGGCATCGAGATTGAGCCGGTAGTCGGCGTCCATGAAGCAGTACGACCCGGCCTGGATTTCATTCCAGACCCCGGCTTCAGCCTCAAACGGGTAGGTTCCGGTCCCCGCACCCGTTATCAGCCGGCACGAGAGACCCGCCTCCTCGAGTGCGACCACCGTCTCGCGCACCAGTTCGGCCGCGTTCAGGATCGCCTGGCGCCGTTCCCCGTGGCCACGGATGTGCTGCGCCCGGCCCTGGTAGGCCTGGAGACCCGCGAAGGTCAGTGCGGGCGCGGCTGCCACCTGTTGCGCCAGCGCTACCGCCGGAGCGCCGGGCCTGGTGCCACAGCGCCCGGCGCCGATGTCGATCTCGACCAGGACGTCAAGCTCGGTACCGAACCGCCGGGCGGCCGCACTCAGATCGGCGACGTTCTGCGCATCGTCGACACAGACCGCGATCCGTGCCTCGCGGGCCAGTGCGGCGAGTCGATCGATCTTGCGCTGCCCGACGATCTGGTTCGACACCAGGACGTCCTGGATGCCCCCGGCGACCAGGACCTCGGCTTCGCCGACCTTCTGGCAGCACTGTCCAACCGCGCCGGCTGCGACCTGGCGGCGCGCGATATCGGCCGACTTGTGGGTCTTGGCGTGGGGACGATGAGCGATGCCGAGCGAGCGCACGGTCTCCGCCATGTGCGCGACATTGGCCTCGAACACCTCAAGATCGATGATCAGTGCAGGAGTGTCGACATCCTGCTCGGCCTGGCCGATTTCGGCGGGTGGTCGCACGAACATGCCGGTCTCCTCCGTTCCGGGTGGTGTCTGCCCATCCGATATACACTGCCGGCACGTCGCGGTCAGTCGGTTCCGCCCCCGGGCATCGAGCCGAAGGCGGCAAGCACGCGGGCGGCGGCCACCCGGGGCGGCACCCTGTTCTCGGCCACGGCCGGTTCGACCTGATCGAGAATTGTCCGGACCGCGTGGTCGTGATCAAGCGCGTGCATCAGCTGGTTGCGGATGGTCGACCACATCCAGCGAACCCGCTGGGCACGCCGCCGTTCCTCGAATTCGCCGGTTTCGCCGAGAGCCCGGCGATGGTCGCCGACCCGTTGCCAGATCGCTTCCAGTCCAGCCCCGGTCAGCGCACTGCAGGTCTCGACCGGCGGGCGCCATGCCGGGCTGGCGGGGGTGATGATCTCGAGTGCCCGGCGATACTCTGCGGCCGCGTGTCCGGCCGCTTCCGTGATGGCGCCGTCGGCCTTGTTGATCGCGATCATGTCGACAAGTTCCAGCAGGCCCTTCTTGATGCCCTGGAGTTCGTCTCCGGCACCCGGCAGCATCAATGCGAGGAAGAAGTCGACCATTCCGGCGACCGCGGTCTCCGACTGTCCGACTCCGACGGTTTCCACCAGGATCACGTCGAACCCGGCCGCCTCGCAGATAATCATGCTCTCGCGGGTTGCCTGGGCAACCCCACCGAGCACACCCGAGGTCGGCGACGGGCGGATATAGGCATCAGGATCACGCCCGAGCTCCTGCATCCTGGTCTTGTCGCCCAGGATGGAGCCGCCGGTCCGCGTGCTGCTCGGATCGACGGCGAGCACCGCCACCCGATGCCCCGACCCGGTGAGCATTCGCCCGAAACCCTCGATGAAGGTGCTCTTGCCCACTCCCGGTACCCCGGTTATCCCGATCCGCGTTGCCGCGCCGGCATGGGGAAGCAGAGTGGTCAGCAGCTCGTCGGCGGTCCGCCGGTGGTCGGGGTGGCGGGACTCGACCAGGGTGATGGCACGCGCGAGCGTGGCCCGGTGACCGGCACGGACAGCGTCGGCGAGCGCCCCGACATCCGCACGTGTGATCCTGCGCGCGCGTCTGCCCGGCATGCCGCCGGCTACCCCGCGTCGACCGCGGCTTCCAGTCGATCGAGGAGGTCGAGCGCCGCCTCGGCGATCATGGTGCCGGGGGGGAAGATCGCGGCGGCTCCTGCCGCCAGCAGATCGTCGATATCACCGGGCGGGATCACCCCGCCCACAACGATCATGATATCGTCACGCCCGTGTGCGTGCAGGTGATCCCGCAGTTCGGGTACCAGCGTCAGGTGGCTGGCGGCAAGCGAGCTGGCACCGATGATGTGGACATCGTTCTCGACCGCCTGGCGGGCTGCTTCTTCCGGTGTCTGGAACAGTGGACCGATGTCGACGTCGAACCCGAGATCGGCAAAGGCACTGGCGATCACCTTCTGGCCGCGGTCATGGCCGTCCTGGCCCATCTTGGCGATCAGGATCCGCGGTCGCCGGCCCTCCCGGTGCTCGAACCGCGCGGCGCGCTCGAGGACCCGTGCCGCGGCCCCGGTATCGGTGCCGACTTCCCCGGCGTAGATACCGGATACCGTGCGCGTCCGAGCCACGTGTCTTCCCCACACCCTCTCCAGTGCATCCGACATCTCCCCGACCGTCGCCATGGCGCGCGATGCCGTGACGGCGAGGTCGAGCAGGTTGCCGTCGCCGGTTCCGGCGCAGCGGGTGAGGCGGTCGAGTGCGGCGTCCACAGCAACCTGGTCGCGTTCGGTGCGCAGCCGTTCGAGCTTCTCGATCTGCTGGCGACGAACCGCTGCGTTGTCGACCTTCAGAACTTCGATCGGGTCGTCATCGTCCGTGCGGTAGCAATTGACCCCGACGATGGTCTGGCGCCCGGAGTCGATCCGGGCCTGCGTGCGTGCGGCCGCCTCTTCGATACGCATCTTCGGAATACCGGCCTCGATGGCCTTCGCCATGCCACCGAGTGCCTCCACCTCGTCGATATGGGCGAGCGCCCGGGCCGCGAGATCGTGCGTCAGCCGCTCGACATAGTAGGAGCCGCCCCAGGGGTCGATCACCGAGCAGATGCCGGTTTCCTGCTGGATCAGCAGCTGGGTATTCCGGGCGATGCGCGCGCTGAAGTCGCTCGGCAGCGCAAGCGCCTCGTCGAGAGCGTTGGTATGCAGCGACTGGGTATGCCCGTGGGTCGCGGCGAGGGCCTCGACGCAGGTCCGGGTGATGTTGTTGAACACGTCCTGGGCCGTGAGGCTCCAGCCGCTGGTCTGGCAGTGGGTGCGCAGAGACAGCGACCGCGGGTCCTGGGGATCGAACTGCTTCATCAGCCGTGCCCACAGCAGCCGTGCCGCACGCATCTTGGCGATTTCCATGAAGAAGTTCATGCCGATCGCCCAGAAGAACGAGAGGCGCGGCGCGAAGGAGTCGATGTCGAGGCCTGCGCCGACCCCGGCCCTGACGTACTCGATGCCGTCGGCGAGCGTGTAGGCGAGTTCCAGGTCCGCGGTGGCCCCGGCCTCCTGCATGTGATAGCCGGAAATACTGATCGAGTTGAACCGGGGCATCTGCGCCGAGGTGTGGGCAAAGATGTCCGAGATGATTCGCATCGATGCCGCCGGGGGATAGATGTAGGTGTTTCTGACCATGAACTCCTTGAGAATGTCGTTCTGGATGGTCCCTGCGAGTGCCTGTCTCGGCACACCCTGTTCCTCGGCGGCGTGGATGTAGTGCGCCAGTACGGGCAGGACCGCGCCGTTCATGGTCATCGAGACGCTCATCCGGTCGAGAGGAATACCGTCGAACAGTTCGCGCATGTCGAGGATGGAGTCGATCGCGACACCGGCCATGCCGACGTCTCCGGCGACCCGCGGGTGATCGGAATCGTAGCCACGGTGGGTCGCGAGGTCGAACGCGACCGACAACCCTTTCTGGCCGGCCGCCAGGTTGCGCCGGTAGAACGCGTTCGAGTCGGCGGCCGTCGAGTAGCCGGCGTACTGGCGAATGGTCCAGGGCCGTGTCGCGTACATGGTCGGATAGGGGCCGCGCAGGAAAGGGGCGATGCCGGGCCAGCCCCCCAGAAAGTCAAGTCCCCGGGTGTCGTCTTCGGTGTACAGCGGCTTGAGCTCGATCCCTTCCGGCGTGGTCCACCGTCCGTTTCCGGCAGGTGGCGAACCCGGTTCGGCGTCGGAGCCGTGAAGGGGGAGGGTGCTGAAGTCGGGCAGGACGCTCATGGCTGGGTCATCGCGAGGTCGGTTGCAAGGCGGGTCAGTGTGGCGAGCATGTCATCGCCGGCATGGATGAAGATGTCGACACCGGCCAAACGCAGTGTCGCCTCGTCCTCGCCGGGGCGGCCGGCGAGCAGCACTCTCGAGGCCCCCGACGACTTCAGGCCGGCGGCGGCCGCGGCAGCCGAGGTGGCGTAGACCGTGTCGGACGAGCACAGGACCACGAGGTCCACATCGTGGGCGGCAAGCGTGTTGCCCGCCTGTTCCGCGGTCTCCACCGGGACCTCGAGCGCTCCAATCCCGGCGGCGGCGAGGTAGCTCTTCGCGAACACGCTGCGCTCGGTGTACTCCGCCGACGTGCCCAGCTGAATCAGCAGGGCGGTCGGACGCCGGCCACAGCGGGTCTGCCAGCGGTCGCTCGCGTCGCGCAGCGACTCGAAGGCCTCCCCGAGCCGATGCTGGTTCACGGCGGTCATGATCGCGGGCTCGCCACGAAACGGTGCCAGCAGTGCGGCGAGATCCGCACCCGCGGCCGCAGCCCTGACAAGTTCTTCGGGACCGCGGGCTTCCGGGACATCGCACCGAAGCGCGGGGGTGACCGGGGCGGGTGTCGCGACCTCGGCCAGAGGAACGGGGGCCTCGTCGAGGTCGGGAAAGCGCGAGACCCCGGTCACCACGTCACGGCCGCGAGCAAGCGCGCCGAGGCGCCGCTCCCACGCCTGTTCGAGCATGGTCATGACGCGGCCGTCTGCAAGCGCCCGGGCCATGCCTCCGCTTCCCTCGAGGTCCTGGAACAGCGACCAGGCCTGCTCGGCATAGTCGCTTGTGAGCCGTTCGGCATAGTAGGAACCGCCGGCCGGATCCGCGACCCGGGCAAGCCCGGATTCGCGCATCAGGATTGTCTGGGTATTGCGCGCAATGCGCCGGGCACGGGCTTCCGGCACCCCCAGGGCATGCGAGTAGGGCAGCACGGTCACGCTGTCCGCACCTCCCACTCCCGCGGCGAGGCAACTCGCGGTGGTGCGCAGGGCATTCACCCATGCATCGCGCCGGCTCATCATCCGCGCCGCGGTGGTCGCCGCCAGGGTGGTAATACGCGCCTGCGTTCCGCCGCCGGACGCCTCGATGATCCGTGCCCAGATCCGGCGCAGGGCACGCAGCTTGGCTATTGCCTGGAACACGTCTGTGCCTACCGAAAGGCAGAACCCGACCTGGCGGGCGGCGTCGTCGACCGACATGCCGGCGTCGGTGAGTGCGCGCAGATAGGCGACACCGGTCGCAACGGCGAAGGCAATGTCCTGGGTTTCGGTGGCGCCGGCCGCGTGGTAGGCGCCGGTATCGATCTCGATCGCACGCATGCCGGGCAGGTGGGCCGCGCACCAGCGTGCGAGTTCGCCCGTTGCCTCCAGCTGGTCGGCCACCGGTGCCGGCAACCGTCCGTCGCGTGCGAGGCCCGTGAGCGGATCGGCCCCGAGCGACCCCGTCAGGCCCGAGGGCGACACGCCCTGGCGGTCGGCACAGGCGAGCAACTGCGCCGCCGCAACCGGCGTCGATGCTCCGGCGCGCAGCCCGACCGTCACCGCGGCGAGGTCAACGCCGTGGAACAGGGTCAGCCAGTCCTCGAGCGAGCGCAGCACAATGCCATCAGTGCCGCACTCGGCCGGTTCGCCGCACCGGGCTCCTGAATCAAGTCCGAGCAGCACTGCATGGGCGCCACCTTCAATGTCGGCGCGGATATCGGCATTGCCCTGCGACGGGTCGGGATGGCAGTGCAGTTGGCGGATGTCCCAGCAGTCGCGATCATCCGGGCACGGGATGGCTGCGCGTGCGGCAGCCGCATCCGGGGTCAGGTCGTCCGCCCGGTACAACGGCTTCAGTCTCACACCCTCGGGCGTGTCGGTCGCAAGCGTCTGCTCGACCGTTCGTCCACGCAGCGCCCTGGTCGCTAGCTCTTCCCACTCGGCCCGATCGGGTGCCGCGAAACCGTCGGCGAGTGGAATGTCGGGTCCGGCGCTCATGACCCGTGCTCAGGGCGGGATATCCGGAAGCGTGGCATGCTCGCCGCCCGGTCAGTCCTCGCCGGCGGGCAACGCGGGTCCGCGTTGCCCGGCCAGCGGATCGCGCGCCGGAACCGTGATGTCGGCCGCCGCGTGGTGCAGGGAGCGTGACGACTCGTCCTGTTCGGTCTGCACGATGTTACGGCCGAAGGCGCTGATGACCGGAATCTCGTGTTCCTCGAGCGGCCGCATCCGCGGCTTGCGGGCGAGTGCCGCCTCGATGAAGGGCGCGAGCTCGGCCGATTTCCGGGCCTCACGCTCGGCTTCGCGTTCCTTGAAATGCGGCATCACCTCGGCAGCGAACAGCTCCATCGCCTCACAGATGTGCTCGTGACGGTTCTTTCCGCCCTGCTGGATGAAGATGACCTGATCGACCCCGGCACCGGCAAACCCCTGCAGATGGTCCCGCACCTCTTGCGGCGTGCCGATGCCGCTGCCCTTGCCGACGTCGTCCATGCTTTCACGTGCTTGCTCGAACTGCTCCCACAGCGGGGTTACGCCTGGCTGGTGGTCGCCGTAGACATAGTAGTGGCCGAGGGAATACCCGAAGTAGCGGAATCCGTCGGCACCGCGGCGTTTCGCCTCCTGCGCATCGTGATGCACAGAGAACCCGGTGCACATGGCGATGTTGGCGTTCACCGAGTGGCCGATCGGAACACACTCGTCCGACTTGATGATGGCGTAGTACTCCTCCACCCACTGGCGTGCGACCTGCGGGCTGATGAAGGCGAAGGTCAATGCACCGATTCCGGCACGGGCGGCGGCGTGGATGGTCTCCATGCGCGAACATGCAACCCACAGCGGCGGATGTGGTTGCTGGTAGGGCTTGGGGAGCACGTTCCTGCACGGCATCGAGAAGAACCGGCCCTCGAACCCGGGATAGGGTTCCATGGTCATCATGTTGGCCGACTGCTCGGTCGCCTCGGCCCACATCGCCTTCTTGTCTTCCATGGGCACGCCGAAGGCGTCCATCTCGACCCGAGACGCACTCTCCCCGGTGCCCCAGTCGACCCGGCCATGGCTGATCAGGTCGAGTGTCGCGATCCGCTCCGCGACCCTGGCCGGATGGTTGTATGGCGGCGGCGAGAGCACCACGGCGTGCCCCAGCCTGATCTGTTTCGTGTTCCGCGCACAGGCTGCCAGGAACACCTCCGGCGCGGAGGAATGGGAGTACTCCTCGAGGAAGTGATGCTCGTTCTCCCAGACGTAGTCAAACCCCAGGCGATCAGCGAGTTCGACCTGCTCGATCGCCTCGTGCAGCAGGTCGTAGTCTGATCTGTCGGTCCAGCTGCGCGGCAGCTGGTGTTCGTAGAGAAGTCCGAACTTCATCCGGGATATCCCCTGTCAGTCATCGCCGCCGGCGGCGGGTTCGAGTGCGGTGCGCTGCCTGCCGGGCAGGGCGGCGACGGCAAACGTGATGATCACTGCGGCGCCGGCTGCAAGGGCGAACATGGTCGGAAAGCCGCCCCCGCTGTCATACAGCCACGAGATCGACGGGACCGCCGCGGCGGACACTGTAAACGACAGCACGTACTTCACCGAAAAGACCCGGCCGCGCCATGCATCCGGCGTGTGGCGGGCGATCAGGGTATCGTTGATCGGAATCTGTCCGAACACCATCACCATCACCAGCACGGCGATTGCGACCATCGCCCAGCCTTCCGAGTTGATGGCGGCGTAAAGCGCGATCGCCTGTCCCGCCATGAGGCCGAGGAAGATCGGCTTGATGGCGTACCGGTCGATGGCTCGTCCGACCGCGATCTGTGTGAAGGCCGCCGCGGCGTAGACCAGTGATGCGATGGCGCCGACCTCTGTGGCGGACAGCTGGTAGATGGCGAGGCGGTCGTCGAGCACCTTGGGCATCGAGACCGTCATTGCGTTGAAGATGAAGCCACCGATGGTGGTGGTGACGAAGACCACTGCAAGGACACGTTTCCAGTCGGGCGACGGCGACGTATCGCTCTTGCGCGCTCCCTCTCCGGCAAGCCGGTCCGTGCGCGTCAGGCGGGTCCAGCCGATGCCGAGCACGATCGAGACCAGACCCACGGTCAGGAATGCTTCGCGCCAGCCCGCGAAATCGGCGAACAGGCCGATGGATATCGCCGAGGCGGCGACGCCCATGTTGCCCCAGACCCCGTTTACCCCGATGCGGCGGCCGATGTCGCCGCCGCCGCGGGCAACCATGGCAAGGCCGACCGGGTGGTAGATGGCGGCAAACATGCCGACCAGGGTCAGCGTCACCGCGATGTGCCACGATTCGGTGACCAGCCCCGTCAGGATCATCGCGCCACCGATGCCGATGAAGAAGATCGACAGCATGATCTCGCGGCTGAACCGGTCAGCGAGCCACCCGGCCGGGAGCGAGAAGGCGCCGAACGCGATAAAGCTGCCGGTCGCGAGCGTGAGCAGTTCCCCGTACCCGGCGCCCAGGTCTGCGGCCGCGAGCGCTGCCACGGCCGGGAACATCAGCATGAACAGGTGATCGATCGCGTGTCCGGCGTTCAGGTAGAGGAACCGTGTTCCGGTCATCCGTCGTCTCCCCTGCACGGACAGCGGTCTCGCGGCATGGGTTGGTGCACGTGCAGCATAGACCAGAACGCGCGGTGCCGGAACTCCGGGCACCGTCCCGGAGCCCGGACGTTCCGTCATCGCCACCGGTGCCGGCCGGGGCACGGGGCAGCCCGCGATGTTGCGTGATCAACGGGAAGCCGGCCCGCAGATGCAGGACGGCGACAATGGTCTCCGGAAACGATACCAGTCGCGGGTGCATCATGGCCGTGCCGCGCCGGATCACGCGGTTCTGCGCCGGCCGCAGGTACCTCCCGACGGCCTGGCCGCACGCAATCGAGCTCGTCAACGGCGATCGGCAACCCGGTCGGGCGACACCGCGTGGCGCCGCCCTGTGCGGGTATCGGGTTCGGTACGCCCGACCGGGAGGCGGGTGCACGCGACGCCCGGCGAGGTCAGCAACGTCCCTGAGCCGTTCCGATCGCCTGCCGACCGGGTCACTGTTCGATCCGGGAAACCCGCTGCCCGGCGCCGTACCCGGCCCGGGTCGGGACTAGACCCGTTCGATGACGGTCGCCATCCCCTGGCCGACCCCGATGCACATGGTGCACAGTGCGTAGCGTCCGCCCGTCTCCTCGAGTTCCTGGGTCGCGGTCAGGAGCAGGCGGGCCCCGGAGGCGCCCAGCGGGTGGCCAAAGGCGATGGCGCCGCCGTTCGGATTGACCCTCGGATCGTCATCAGCGACACCGAGCTCGCGCAGCGTTGCCAGGGCCTGGCTGGCGAAGGCCTCGTTCAGTTCCATTACGTCCATGTCGGAGATGTCAAGACCCGCGCGTTCAAGCGCCTTGCGCGATGCCGGAGCCGGACCGATGCCCATGATACGGGGCTCCACCCCGGCCGTGGCGCAGGCCACGACCCTGGCACGTGGCCTGAACCCGTGTTCCCGGGCTGCAGCCTCGCTGGCAACCACCATTGCCGCCGATCCGTCGTTGACGCCGCTTGCGTTGCCTGCGGTCACGCTGCCGCCCTCCCTGCGAAACGGGGTCGGGAGCTTGGCGAGGCCCTCCATGGTGGTACCGTGGCGTGGATGCTCGTCGGTATCCACGATGGTGACGGCGCCGCGGCGGCCCTTCACCTCCACCGCTACCAGTTCGCGGGCGATGCGGCCGGACCCCATGGCGGCTTCCGCCCTGTGCTGGCTTCGCAGGGCGAAGGCATCCTGGTCCTCGCGCCGGACCTGGTACTTTTCGGCGACGTTCTCTCCGGTTTCCGGCATCGAATCCGAGCCGTACATGCCGTCAAGCTTCGGATTGACAAAGCGCCAGCCGATGGTGGTGTCGTAGATCTCGGCCGACCTGGCAAACGCGGTCTCGGCCTTCGCCATGACGAAAGGGGCCCTGCTCATGCTCTCGATCCCGCCGGCGACGAAGAATGACCCCTCGTCGGAACGGATCGCGCGGGCGGCGGCATTGACCGCCTCCATCCCCGAGGCGCACAGCCGATTGACGGTCGCACCGGGCACGTCGGACGACATTCCGGCAAGCAGAAGCGCCATCCGGGCGACGTTCCGGTTGTCCTCTCCAGCCTGGTTCACGCACCCGTAGTACACATCATCCACCCGGTTCCAGTCGGCATCCGGGTTTCGCTTCATCAGTTGGGAGATCGGCACAGCCGCGAGATCGTCCGTCCGAACCGACGAAAGGGATCCGCCGTAGCGGCCGATCGGCGTGCGCACGGCATCGCAGATGAATGCCTCGGTCATGTCATGTCCTCCAGGAACCGCGGATGGCGCAGCACGGACTGTCGCACGAGGGCGAAAGCGAGGTCAAACCAGGGGGCACGCGCACGCAAACCTGTCTGGCTCCCAACCTGCGTCCTGTCCGGTTTCAGCGACGTCGCACCGGTGCTGCACGGCCGGAACCGGGTCAGACAAGGCGCGGGGCGGGCGGTTGCCGCGGCCCGCACCGGCCCCGTGCGATGGTGCCGCGGCATCCGGTGTCCTGATTCTTCCCGGGAACGCATGTCGCGGCTGGCAACGGACAGGAAGAAACCCGCCGCCTTGCACCGCCCGATTGTCAGGCCGGACGGGCGACGCGGCTGCATGCGGCGTTCGGGACGGTCCTGTCGGTCCGGTTTCACCGGTTCGCCGTCAGCCGTTCGTGCGCCTGCGGAGGGGCTGGCTCCGTCTTGAATTCCGACGGCCGCATTGGGTATGGTTCCAGTCCTGTGCCCGGGCACATTGCCCGTCACGACAGGGAACGCTGCGTGGAGACAGCAAGATGATCTACTCGGGATGGCGTGCGCCAGTCGCAGCAGTGGTCATGGCGGCCGTGCTGGGTCTTACCGCTTCTGTTGCTCTGGCCCAGGACAAGATTCGGCTGGGAGCGCTCAGGTTTACCTCGCATGCGGGTGCCTTTGTGGCATTCGAAAAGGGGTACTTCGAGGAAGAGGGTCTTGACGTCGAGTTCCATTTCTTCCAGGCAGCGGCACCCATGGCGGTGGCAATCGCGTCCGGTGACATCGACTACGGCGTGACTGCAATCTCGGGAGGCCTGATCAACCTCGCGGGCAAGGGTGCCATCAAGGTGATCGGGGGTGCCCTTGTCGAGGAAACCGGCGTGGATGGCCAGAAAATCCTGGTATCGAACCAGGCCTGGGACGACGGAGTGACCACACCCGCAAAACTCGCCGGCCGGTCGTTCGGCATCACCCAGACAGGTTCATCGTTTCACTACATGATCTCGCAGATCGCCGCGAAGGAAGGCTTCGCGCTGTCCGGGGTCAGTCTGAAGCCGCTGCAGAAGGTCGGCGCGATCATCGGCGCCCTGAAGTCCGGCCAGATCGATGGATGGACCATTGTTCCGCACATCGCCAAGGCACTGGCCGGCGGCGGGGCAGTCAAGATCATCGGCGATGTTGCCGACTACATCGACACCTACCAGGTGACAACGATCTTCACTTCGAGTGCCAATGCATCGGACAAGCGTGACCTCACTCAGAAATTCCTGCGTGCCTATTCGAAGGGGATCGCCGACTTCAACGCGAACATGGTCGACCGGACCGAGGGAGAGGCGGGTCTCGAGAGCACCACGAGGCTGATCCACAGGTATGTCTATACCTCACGCCCCTACGAGAAGGCGGCACCGTCCATCCGCAACGGCTCGATGAGGCTGCAACCGGGTGCCCGGCTCAATCTGTCCTCGGTCAGGCACCAGCTCGAGTGGTTCAAGGCCGAGGGACTGGTGGACGAGGGGATCACCATCGACCAGCTGGTTGACACGGGCTACGTAGAGATCGACGACTAGGCAGCGGGCGGACCGTGGCGGATGCAGCTGCGGGTCGAGGGCCTCTCGCACCGATATGGGGACGTTGCTGTTCTTGACAACGTTTGTCTTGTCGTGGACTCCGGGCGCATCGCCTGCATCGTGGGACCGTCGGGATGCGGCAAGTCGACATTGCTCAGGCTGGTCGGCGGGCTTGAAAGGCCGGCCTCGGGTCAAGTCCTGCAGGCCGGTGACCCGCCCGAGCGTTCGCTGAACCCGCTTACCTATATCTTCCAGGACTTCGCCCTGCTGCCGTGGCGAACGGTGGCGGGCAACGTCAGCCTGGTACTGGAGGACCATGCGCTCGCGCGCCGGGACCGGGAGGCCATCATCGGTGATGTGCTGGCACGCACCAGGCTTGCCGACTTCCGTGATGCGTTCCCGAGGCAATTGTCGGGAGGCATGAAGCAGCGGGTGGCCATCGCCCGCGCCCTTGCCGTGCGTCCTGCAGTCCTTCTGATGGACGAGCCGCTTTCGGCACTCGACAGCCAGACCCGCGAACTGATGATGGATGACCTGGTCGACCTGTGGAAACGCGAAAACCTGACCGGGATTTACGTGACCCACAACCTGCATGAAGCCGTGCGTCTCGGTCACCGGATCGTCGTGATGTCACGCCGACCGGGCCGGGTCCTCGAGACGGTCGAGATCGATTCACCGGTCTGGGACCGTGATGCCTCGGACCCTGAGCTCGAGGCCACGCGCCGGCACCTGTGGACGGTCATGCGCGACGAGGCGCGCGCGGTCGATCTGGAGCTCACCGGTGACTGACAGCGCAGGTCCCGCCCGTCCAGTCCACTTCCGCGGCGGCGGATTTGCACCCAGGCCCATGCGCCTGATCGGTCCCGCCGTGTTCCTGGTTCTGGTCGCAGCCTGGGAGACAGGGGCCCATACCGGCGTGATCTCGCCGCTGGTCCTTCCGGCCCCGAGCGAGGCGGTTGGAGCGCTGGTCGAGCTGTGGGTATCAGGCGAACTGTGGGAGCACCTCGCCGCTTCGCTCAGCCGGCTGCTGCTCGGATGGGCAAGCGGCACGATACTTGGCGGACTGATCGGCCTGGCCATCGGACTGTTCTCGCTGGTCCGGGCCGGGCTCGCCCCTCTGGTCGCGGCACTGTTTCCCATTCCGAAGATCGCCCTGCTGCCGCTGTTCATCATCTGGTTCGGTATCGGAGAGGAATCCAAGGTCGCGCTGATCCTGTTCGGTACCCTGTTTCCGACCGTGATCTTTACCTATGGCGGAGTTGACAACGTTGATCGCACCCTGATCCGCATGGGCCAGTCGTTTGGTCTCGGCTGGTTCTCGATCGTGCGCAAGATCATCCTGCCGGGAGCCCTGCCGGCCATCCTGTCCGGCATGCGGGTTTCCTCGGCGATCGCCATCATCCTGATCGTTGCCGCCGAACTGATCGCGGCCGAAAAGGGAATTGGTGCCTACATCCAGATTGCCGGATCGCTGTTCGCCACCGATCAGCTGATCGCTGGCGTGGCACTGCTCTCGGTGTTCGGCCTTACGGTGAACTGGATGATCGTGCGGGCCGAACGCCTCTTGCTGCGGTGGCGTCCATGAATCGAGCTCAGGCATTCCGGCCGCGGACCAGGAACCAGCCATTGCGAAAGTCCGGCTTGCCATAGATGAAGCAGGTGCCGTCGAACCGTTCGACGCTGCCACCTGCGGCGAGCACGATGGCGTGGCCCGCTGCCGTATCCCATTCCATGGTGGGGCCGGTGCGCGGATAAAGATCAGCCTCGCCGGCTGCAACGAGACAGAACTTCAGGGCCGAGCCGCGGGCAATCGAGGCTGTGACGGGCAGGCCCGCAATGTAGTCCTCGAGTTCCGGGCTGCGATGTGACCGGCTGGCAACCACGGTGAGCGAGTCCGGCTCGGCAACGCGCGCCCTGATCGTCCGGCGTGCGCCGCGCGGCGGCGCGGTGAAGGCACCGGTGCCGGCAACACCGGCCCAGATACGTCCGTCTGTCGGGGTCGCCACGACACCGAGTACCGGTTCACGATTCCTGACCAGCCCGATGTTGACGGTGAAGTCGCCATTGCGGCTGATGAACTCCCTGGTGCCGTCAAGCGGATCGACCAGCCAGAACGGCCCGTCGGCGATCTTCACCGCGTCACCGGCTTCCACCCGCTCTTCCGAGACGACCGGGATGTCCGGGGTAAGCGCGACAAGCGCGGGCACGATGACCGCGTCTGCCGCATGATCGGCCGCGGTCACCGGAGAGCCGTCGGCCTTGTTCCTGATCTGCGCACCGGTGCGGTAGTGCACCATGATCGCCTGGCAGGCCGCGCGGGCGATGGTGATGACGGGTTCCAGAAGGTCATCGTCGGACATCCGCTGGGCTCGCTCGCATCCGGTTGGAGGGTCAGTCCGCATCCTACCGGTCGGGGTCTGTCTGTACAGGGCTGTGCCCGGCGCAAACGGGGTTTCGGTTCGGTCCTGATCCGCTAAGGTGTCGGCGGTCGGCGATGGGTCGGCGCAAGGTACGGTCAAGCAGTTCCATTCAGTTGCAGGCACACCCATGACACGAAAACGGTTTGTTGCCGCGCTCATGCGCCACGAGACCAACAGCTTTTCCCCGGTCCCGACGCCGCTGTCGGCGTTCGGACGCATCGGGTCCACCGGTGCGCCGGCCCGGGGCAAGACCGCGATCAGACACTATCGCGGCACCAACAACCCGCTCGCCGCCTACATCGACATTGCCGAGCGGGAAGGGGCCGAACTGGTAGTTCCCGTTGCGGCGAACGCCCATCCGAGCGCGCCGGCGGCCGACAGCGTCATCGATTACGTGGCGAGCCTTGTGCTGGAAGAAGTGAGGCGCGGATGTGACGCATTGTTCCTCGATCTGCACGGCGCAATGGTGACGGAGGGGTTCGATGACGGCGAGGGTGAACTGCTGCGGCGATTGCGGGCCGAGGCACCCGACCTGCCGATTGCGGTGGCCCTCGACTTCCACACCAATCTCACCCGTGATCTCGCGACACTGCCAAGTGTTCTGGCCGGCTACCGCACCTACCCGCATGTCGACATGTACGAGACCGGCCAGAGGGCAGGCGAGGCCCTGCTGCGGGTCATGGCCGGGGAACAGGTGTCGACGGCCTGGCACTCGCTGCCACTGCTGCCGCACATGAACGTGCACGCGCCATCGCGACCGCCAATGCAGTCGATCATGGACCGCGCCCGCGCCGCGGAAGCCAGCGGAGAGGTCATGCTGGCGTCTGTGTTCGGGTGCTTTCCGCTCGCCGACATCGAGCATGTCGGCATCTCGGCCGTGGTGGTCGGAGCCAGGGACCGGGCAGAACGACTCACCTTCGACCTGATGCAGGAGGCCTGGGACAATCGCGAGGGGTTCATCTTCGAAATCGAACCGATGGAACAGTCGCTTGCGCGGGCCTCGACCCTGACCGGGGGACCGGTGGTGCTGGTCGATCACGGTGACAACACCGGCTCCGGCGGCAACCAGGACGTGATGGCCGCGCTGCGTGAGGTGCTCGCGCTCGGACTGGAAAACGTCGTCGCCGGCCCGATTGCCGATCCGGAGGCGGTCGCGAAAATGATCGAGGCGGGAGTGGGCGCGGATGTCGAGATCGAGATCGGCGGCAAGACCGACATGCCGGCCATGGGGCTGTCGGGTGAACCGTTGCCGGTGAAAGGCCGGATTCGGCGGATCACGGATGGCGTGTTTACCGTTACCGGTCCGATGATGACCGGGGTAACACTCAGCATCGGACGCACCGTGGTGCTCGATACCGGTTCGGTGGAGATCGTGGTGTCGGAGGAACGCTACGAGCCGTTCGATACCGGTTGCTTCACTCACTGCGGCATCGACCCGTCAGGCAAGGACTTCGTCCTGATCAAGTCACGCCAGCACTTCAGGGCGGGTTTCGAGCCGATCGCGCGCCACATCGTGATGGTGGCCGGACCCGGTCCGACGGCATCGGACTACAGCCTGTTTCCGTGGAAGAATCTCCGCCGTCCGCTTTATCCTATTGACCCGGACATCCCGTCCAACCTGCCCAGCCAGGCGTGAAGGAGGCGCCCTGACCATGACGCTGACCATGCTGCAACACGTCAACATCGTGACCGACAAGCTCGACGAGACGGTTGCGTTCTACGAGGAGATTCTCGGGTTCACCAACGGTGACCGCCCCGCGTTCGACTTCCCAGGGGCCTGGCTCTACTGTGGCCCCGAGGCGGTCATCCACCTGATCGGCGTCAACGACCAGTCCGAACGGGGGTCGGGCGTGATCGACCACGTGGCATTCGGGGCCGACGGCTTCGAGAAGTACGCGGCCTTCCTCACCGACCAGGGGTACGAGCACGAGACCCGGATCGTGCCCGGGGGAAAGCTGCGGCAGATTTTCGTGCGCGATCCGAACCAGGTCCTGATCGAGCTGAACTTCAGGGCCGACGAGTAGTCGTTGCTCACTCCCGCGGCAGGGCGATGACCAGCTTGCCGAAGTGACCGGCCGCACGCATCGCATGGTAGCAAGCCCGGGCATCCGCAAAGTCGAAGAACCGGTCGATGACCGGTCGCATGCCGTGGTGGGTGATCGCCCGGTTCATGTCCTCGAACATGCGCCGACTGCCGACATACACGCCCTGCAGCCGCAATGACCTGCGCATGATCAGGGTGGGGTTGACCTCGCCGCCGGTCAGCACCCCGATCAATCCGATGGAGCCGGCGATACGGGTCGCCGCAACCGAGCGTGCGAGTGTTCCGGCTCCACCGACCTCGACCGTGTGATCAACGCCGCGCCCGTCGGTGAGCCTGGCCACCTCCCGGTCCCATTCCGGGTTGCGGCAGTAGTTCACCGTCGCCCAGGCGCCGAGTTCGGAGCACCGCTCAAGCTTCCTGTCGCTCGATGAAGTGATGATCGCCCGCGCACCCAGCATGCCGCAGAACTGCAGCGCCATGATCGAGACCCCGCCGGTGCCCAGCAGGAGTACCGTGTCACCCGGGCCGACCCGGCCAACCTCGACCAGGGAATGCCAGGCGGTAAGGGCCGCACAGGGAAGCGTCGCGGCTTCCCGATCCGACAGGCCCGGCGGCGCATGGACCAGACCGTCCTCGGGCAGGACCCGGAGTTGGGCAAGCATGCCCTCGGCCGTGCCGCCAAGTGCCCGGTCCATGTCGCGGGCGGTGATCGGGCCGTCGATCCAGCCCTGGAAGAAAGTGCCACAGACGAGGTCGCCGGCCGCAAACCGGGTGACCCCGTCACCGGTGGCGATCACCGTTCCGGCGCCGTCGGAATTCGGGATCCGGGGATACGGGATGCCCCGGGGGCCCGGGTCCTCGATAGTGGTGAGGTCGCGGTAGTTGATCGAGGAGGCGGTCATTCGAACCAGGACCTCGCCCTGACCCGGTACCGGGTTGTCGCGTTCGGACTGGGTGAGGGCGTCGATGCCGCCGTCACCGCGAATTTCCCATGCCTTCATGGCTGCGGGCCCCCCCCTTGGCGCCAGTGATGGTCTCCTGATGCAGACTCTGTTGCCGCGGCTACAGGTGTCCCCCTGCGCCGTCAGATGCCTGGAACTCGTTGCGTGACAACCCGAAGATCTGCCGGGCCTCGGCCGAGTCAGCCACCGACCCGCCGATGCTCTCGATAATCGTGACGGCGCGTTCCACCAGCTGCCCGTTGCCGCTCGCGAGCTGGCCGCGCGCGATGTAGAGGTTGTCTTCCAGCCCGACCCTCGCGTGTCCGCCGAGGGTCGCCGCCTGCGCCACCATCGGGAACTCGGTGCGCGAGATGCCGAAGCCGGACCAGGGTGCACCCTCCGGCAACAGGCTCTTCATGAAGCTCATGCCGTCCGGCGTGGCCGGGGCGCCCCACGGAATACCGAGACAGAGCTGGAACAGCGGGGGTTCGGCGATCACACCCTCACGGATCAACTGGTTGGCGAGCAGCACGTGGCCGGTATCGAACACCTCGAGCTCGGGCTTCACTCCCATCTCGCGGATGCGACCGGCCATGGCGCGCAGGTGTTTCGGCACGTTCACCATGGCGTGCTCGCCGAAGTTCATGGTCGAGACGTCGAGCGAGCAGATGTCCGGGCGCAGGTCGTCGACGTGCTCGAGCCGGACTTCCGGTGAGCGCATCGTCGAGCCGGGCGCCATGTCGACCGGCTCGGTATCGCCGGGAATGAACCTGGCGCCCGGTCCTGTGGTCAGGTTGATGACCAGGTCGGATCCACTGTCGCGGATGCGGGCCACCACCTCGCGGTAGAGCGCCGGGTCCATCGAGGGCTTGCCGGTTTCCGGGTTGCGTACATGGATGTGGACCACCGCCGCGCCTGCCGAACCGGCTTCGAGGCAGGATTTTGCGATATCGACCGGGGTAACCGGGACCGCAGGGTTCCTGTCCGCGGTATCCGCACCGCCGGTCACGGCACAGGTAATGATGGTCTTGCCCGACATGGTGTTCCCCTCCGTTCCCCAATGCCTGCCCGGCACGCCGCCGGTCCCCCCGCTTATGCCGGATGTGGTTTCTCGTCAATCGGACCGATCCGTGCTGACAGTGGGCCAGCGGTCATGAGTGTCCGTCATGACGGAACCTGACGAAACATAACACATGATTGGTGAGTGGTGACTATTGAAGCCAGCGGTGGCCGAAAGATCGTCACGATGTTGATAATAGGTTGTAATAATTGTGATTATGGGTTTATTTCTGCCTTCCGATTGCGCCAACCATAGACGGACAGAGACAGCCGCAGACCCGGATTTGACCCTCGGTCGGTTGCGATTTGAAGACGGATTTGGTAGGGTTTCCGTCGGCACTCGAATTCCGATTCGGAGGCTCCGGCCGTGGCGACCGTCAAGCTTGGCAAGCGAAGCATAGACGCGCTGTCCGTCGAGCGCGGCGACAGGGTGTTCTGGGACAGCGACCTGCCGGGCTTCGGCATACGGGTCCATGCGACGGGCCGCAAGATCTTCGTCGCGCAGGCGCGCACGCCGGGGGGCCTGCCGAAACGGGCGAGGATCGGCCGGTTCGTGGACATGACGGCGGAGGTTGCGCGCCGGAAGGCGGCGGAGATCATCGACCGCATCCGGCGCGGCGAAGATCCGGTGCCGTCGCGGGAGCCGGCGGAACCGACGGTCGCCGATCTGGCGGCGCGCTACATGGCAGCACATGTCGAGGTGAACTGCCGGACGGCGACGGTGAAGAAATACAAAGATCTGCTCAGGCTGCATATCCTGCCGGAACTGGGCGGGCTCAGGCTGTCCGAAGTCGACCGGTCGCATGTCTCGGCGCTGCACTACAAATTGCGGGACAAGCCTGTCCAGGCCAACGCGGCGGTAGGCGTGGTCTCGAGAATGTTCAGGCTGGCGGTCGCCTGGGGCATGACGCCGACACGGCCCAATCCCTGCCGGTCGGTCAAACGCTACCGGGGACGCATCTGCGAGCGCTTCCTGACCGAAGAGGAATATGCCCGGCTCGGCCAGGTGCTGTTCGAGGCAGAGTCCGAGGGACCGCGCATGGCCTCGGCGGTGGCGGCAATCCGCCTGCTGCTGCTGACGGGCCGCCGCCGGAACGAGATCCTGACACTGCGCTGGGAGGATATCGACCGCGCGGCGGGCGAACTGCGGTTGCGCGACAGCAAGTCCGGTCCACGCCGCGTGCCGCTGACGCCGGCAGTGGAGCGGGTGTTGGCGCGGATAGCGCGGATCGAAGGCAATCCCTGGGTGATCGTTGGTCAGGAGCGGGGCGAGCGTCTCAGGCAGATCGACACGTTCTGGACCACGCTGCGGGCGCGCGCCGGCCTGGAGGATGTGCGGCTGCACGACCTGCGGCACAGCTTCGCCTCGCAGGCGCTGGCGATTGGCGAGGGGCTGCCGGTCATCGCCCGGCTGCTTGGCCACAAGACGGTGATGACGACCTACAGATATGCGCATCTGGCACAGGATACCGAGAAGGTGTCGGCGGCGAAGGTGGGGGACAGCATCGGCAGCGACCTTGCATCCCTCGATATCGAGGGTGACGAAGCCGAGGCGGCGTAGGGCGGAAACAGACGGCATGGCGAAACTCACGCGCACGACAATCTCGCGGCGCACCGTGGACCGGCTGGAGGCGGATCGGGACACGGTGTTCTGGGACAGCGAGCTGCCGGGCTTCGGGGTGCGGGTCTATCCCACGGGACGCAAGGTCTATGTCGTGCAGACCCGCACCGGCGGCCGGAGCGGCAAGCGGGTGACGGTCGGGCGCCACGGGGTCGTCACGCCGGAGGAGGCGCGCCGGCGGGCGGCGCTGATCGTGGCGCGGATCAAGGCCGGCGAGGATCCGGTCCCGGAGCCGCTGGCGGTCAAGGAGGCGAAGGGGCCGACGGTGGGCGACCTGGCGGCGGTCTATCTCAGGGAGGTGGTCGACGTGCGCCTGAAGGAGGCGACGGCAAAGTCCTATCGCCACGTGATCGGGAAGCACATTCTGCCGGCGCTCGGGTCAAGGCCCGCGCTGGCGTTGGACCATGCAGCAGTATCGGGTTTCCATCACGGGCTCGCCGCAACGCCGTCTGCGGCCAACCGGGCGGTTGAGATGCTGTTCCGCATCTACCGGGCGGCCGAGGAACGGGAGATGATCCCGGAGGGCAGCAATCCCTGCCGGCAGATCGCGAAGAACCGGCAGCGCCGCCACGAGCGCTTCCTGACCGACGGGGAGTTCCACCGGCTCGGGCGGGTGCTGGACGAGGCCGAACGCGAGGGCCGCAGGATGATGTATGCCGCGATGGCGATCCGCCTGCTGCTGCTGACCGGCTGCCGCAAGAGCGAGATACTTGGCCTGCACTGGGAGCATGTCGACCTGGAAGCGCGCGAATTGCGGCTCCCGGATAGCAAGACCGGCCCGCGCAGGGTGCCGCTGTCGCCGGCCGCTGCGGAGGCGCTGGCGCGGATCCCGCGGGTCGAGGGCAATCCCCATGTCATTCCGGGCGCGCTGGACGGCAATGCCATGACCGGCCTGCAGCGCTACTGGGTGAAAATCCGCGACCGTGCCGGGCTGGAGGGCATGCGCCTGCACGACTGCCGGCATAGCTTCGCCTCGCGCGCGCTGGCGCTCGGCGAAAGCCTGCCGATGATCGGCCGCCTGCTCGGCCACAGCCAGGTGCAGACGACCGCGCGCTATGCGCATCTGGCGCGGAACTCGGTGCATGAGGCCGCGCGGCGAGTTTCCGACCGGGTCGAAGCCGCCCTTTATCGCGATTGTCCGGGTTTCGCGGACGCGAAGTGAGCAGCGGTCTTGTCAGCAGAACGGGATATCGGGGGATCGCAGTTTCGACTGGTGGCGGATTCGAACTGTGTCGACAGAAGGTGGAATACGACCGCGAAATCAATTGCCCCCGGATGTTGTCGCGGTGTTCGATAGCAACGGCTCGCCGATCATGAAGGCCGGTCTGGAACGCATCTCACAACTCTACAGGATCGAGAATAGGATCCGGGGGCGACCCGCCAGTTCGTCCGGCGGACCGAGTTCGCGCCGCTGGCAAACGCTTTCGGGATCTGGGATCTGGTTGGATGAGCAGCGCTCACGCGTCCCGCCTCGCTCGCGCCTCGGTGAGAAGCTGACTTATATCGCCAATCGGTGGGCCGGGTTGCTTGCCTTCCCGCCCGACGGGCGCGTCGAGATGGACAGCACTTCGTCGAAAATCGAGTCTGCTCGATCAAGCTCACGGCGAAAAACGCGCTGTTCACGGGCCACGACGAGGGCGCGCGCTCATGGGACCGTGTCGCCAGCCTTATCGAAACCTGCAAGATGAACGGGCCGAGCCCTACGCCTAGCTCAAGGACACGCTGGAGAAGATCGCCGCCCGCTATCCAAACAGCCGCATCGACGAGCTGCTACCCTGGCACTTCAAGCCGCCGTCAAGCTGAAAGCGGCGTGCCCTCTCCGCTTACAGTTGAAGTTGAGGTGTTGACTTCTATCGGACGATCGGAACAGTTTTAATGTTCGTAGACAGGGGAAGAACGTTCAGTTATGGTCTTTAGAGTATCATCAGCCCAAGGTGGGCCGCCGACCGTGTCAGATAGTCGTTCAGGTCTGTTTATTATAGCATAGGTTTTGCGTTTTGCGCTGCACTTGCGCTCGTTATATCTGCAGCTGTAAGCCATTACTACAGTGAAGGAGAATAGTTTCAGAGATCTGGTTCACTTTGCGTTTTATTTTCTGTACTGCTAGAGATTTATCAATCATTCTTGAGAAAATCGCAGCCAAGCAGTTCCGTTTTTATTGAAGGTAAACCGACAATGGTAGAGCCGATAGTTTCTTTCGTGGATCTATGGTTTCATCGATCTGCTTGGTTTGGAATTGTATTCGGCACGGTAGTTTGGGGGTACGGAGACTTACTGTTCTAGATTGTCTGGGCTAAAGAATCATAATTTTCATCACTTCATGCATTGGATTTGTTCTTGCGAACGCGAAGAAAAAACGAGCCCACTGCAATCGCTGCCTGAGTTGGAACTTACAAGCACAGTGACCCAAACCTACAGACCCACAAACAGCTTGCTTCCACGCTCTGCTGTCGCGGCGCGCGCCGTTCGGCCGGTTGCCCCTGCGTATGTCTATGGACGAGAAGACCGGTAAGAACATCTTGGGCGACCAAAGACGCGCCTGCCCGGCGTCGCCAAGAGCCGTGCCCATCCCTTCGGGCCTTGCAGGGCGGCATGGCCGAGCGGAAGGGACAGACGCAGCGGGTCGTCCGTGAGCGGCGCGAAGCCGAACCTCTCGTAGAAGCGTTTCGCGTCGTCATTCGCGGCATCCACGATCAGGGCGTGCATGTCTACGGCTTCGCCGGCAGCCACGGTCCGCTTGACCACATCGGCAAGAAGCAGGCGTCCGAGGCCGCGCCCGTGCGCAGATCGGTCGACCGCCAGCCGGCCGATCAGGGCGCAGGGCACCGGATGGCGCGGCAGTTTCCGCGATAGGTCATCGGGCAGTGAGGCCAGATCGATCGACAGGGCGCTCAGCGTGTAGAGGCCGAGGACGGTATCGGCGTCGCCGACGGTGCAGACGAAAACCCGGGCGATCCGGCGCCGGACGTCCTGGCCGGCCTGGCGTGCCAGATAGCGGTCCAATTCGGGAAGGCCGCAGGAAAAGGCCGCCCGGTCGTGCCGTCTGCCAAGCGGCTCGACAATGAGCGCATCCTGTAGGCGACGGTCAGAAAGCGAGCTTATTTGATGGAATCGTGCGTTTTCGCGCCGCCGGCTCCCGCCGTCCGCCGCCGCGTCGACTCCCGGGCCGCTCGGCTCGACCTCCTGACGGCGCGCGGCACGGCGCCGGTGACCGGGACGGGCCGGCGGCGTTGCGGGCAGGCCCGACAATCGGGTTCGGGGGAAATGCGGGGGGGGGGGGGGGGGCGCCCAGGCCCCGGTGCGACCGGGACTGCCGGAATCAGATCCGGTTCGCTTCGGCCTCCGCGTCTCGCAGCCGGTCCACGATCCATGCGAACGCCGGCGCCTCGCCCAGGATCATGTCGCGCATGGCCCGGTAGTCCCGCGCGACGACCGCATGCAGTTCGGGTTGCGGAACCAGCCGGAGCGATCCCGGAACCGCCTCCTCGAAACGCTTCCAGGCCTGCCGGAAGGCGACGAGATTGTGGCTCCGGACCGCGTCGAGCAGGACGGTATCGGCGAGCGCGGAGACGCCGGTCGCGGTCGCCGCGATCATGGCGGCGTCGTAGTAGTGGCGCGAGATCCGGTCCTTGTCCGTCGGCAGCCGCCCGGCGTCCCGGTAGCCGCAATGCAGGCCGTGCAGGATCAGGAGCTTCTCCCAGAAGGTCCGCTCGGGCGCGAGCGTCGCGACGTTGCCGACGCCGAACGGCCAGTCCGGCAGGTCGCTTGCGACATAGGGAGAGACGGCGCGGGTGACGCCGGGCTCCATGGCTGAGCGCGCGCCGGCCTCGATCTTCACGCGCGGCGGCACATAGGCGGCGTCGCTGCCGGGATAGAGGGAGGGATACGCCACCAGGAGCGTCTGTCCGCCGGCGTCGTCCGGGTCGGCCTCAATGGCGCATCCCTCTCCGCCAGCCTGCCGATCGTTGCCGTCAGGCCGGCCTTGAGGTCGCCGAGGACATAGCTGCTGCAGGCCTGTGCCAGTTCGTCGAACAGCACGCTCCTGCGCTTGTTCGAAAGACCGGTCGCGATCGTCGGATCCCGGTCCCCGGCGAAGCCCAGGCCGTCGCGATGAACCACGAGATCGATGTCCTCCGAGAACCGCAGGATCAGCCCGAAGACCTTGGAGAGCGAGGTCCCGCCCTTGAACAGCAGCTGCGGGTGGCCGGCGGGCAGCCGGTTGAAAAGCGCCTCAAGGACGAGACAGACCCAGAAATCCTTCTCGATATAGCCCGACACGGTGTCGAGGCGGCGCGCCGCAGCGGCGAAGACGTCCTGCCGGTCCTGTTTCGGCAGGGCGAGAAAGGAGGCAAAGGCGTCCGTCGTCATGGCGCTGCCGCCCCTTCGCCCGCAATGTCGCGCGCGAGCGGCAGCGCCCAGCCGGGCAGGTCCCGCCGGTTGCGTCCAAGATCGCGTTTCGCCGCCTCGGGGAGGCAGCGCTTCAGGGCCGCGGCAACCCGCGCGTCGCGGGCGGCATCGGGACCGAGCCAGCGCAGCGCCTGGACCGCCGCCGCCGCCGGCCGGCCCGCCCAGCGCATGACGCGGGGTCCCGCGTGGCGGAAGCGGATCGTCCCGCCGTCGATCCCGACCGTGCGCGTGGCACCGTCGGTCACATAGCCGTCCCGGGCCGGCACCGCATTGGTCAACCCGAGCCGGTGTGCGGCGGTGGCGCCGTCGGGCATGATCCGGATGCCGTCTCGCCGCGCCAGCGCGGCGACCGCGGCGTCGAGGTCGACCGGCGCGGGCCGCTTCAGCACGGCGCTGGTCCGCGGCAGGTCGTAGAGCCCCCTGCCGGCGCGGCGCAGCCGGCCGGCCCGGACGAGACGCGAGAGCGCCTGGTCGACGGCCTCCCGGCTGCCGAGGTCCAGGAAGTCCTTCGGCGTGCATACCCACCGGCCGCGCCCATGCGCGTTCACCCGCTTCATGATTGCCTCGGCCACGCCGGTCATCGGATGGGTCTCCACGGGTTCGTTTCTGTCAGAAATTATAGTTATAATTCCTGCCGGATCAATCATGCGTTGGCAGGACCGCGAGGCAGCGCCCATCGGCTGCCGGTTCATTCCGCACCGATGTCGATGCGCTCGCCCCAGGGCTCGCGGTTCCAGGCCGGCGGCGGGCTCCCCCAATTTGCCCAGACCACCGGAAAGTCCGGCTCCGTCTCGGGATAGCGCGAGCACTCCATGTCGGTGAGGTAGAGGCAGACGCCCGGCTGGATGTCGCGCTCCTCCAGCCATTCGAAGCCCGGCCGGAAGTCGGTACCGCCCCTGCCCTTGACCGTTATCTCCTCGGGAAGGTCGCCGGCGGCGTATTCGGCGGCATCCCGCACCGCGGTGTCGACCTGGAGCAGGATGACGCGCTCCGGTTCGACCTCCGTGGCGACCTCGCGCACCTCCGACCAGAACGCGGCCAGCGTGTCGGGATCGAGCGAGCCCGAGGTGTCGATGATGACGGCGATGGCGTTGATTCCTTCCGAGCGGATCGACGGCAGGTAGAGGCCGCTGTCGATGAAGCGCCGGTTGGGCACGCTCCAGCTGTAGTCGCGCTTCGCGGCGTCGGTCATGTGGCGGCGGAGCAGTGTTCTCCAGTCGATCCCGGAGGCATGGGCGCCGCGCACGGTCTCCTCGACGGCGCCCGGCATCCGGCCTTCCGCCCTGGCGAGGCTCGTGGCCTGGTGCATGGCCTCGTCCCAGGCCTGTTCCTCGGCGGCGATATCGCTTGCGGAGGGGGCGTCGTCGCTGTTGCCGTCTTCGGCGCCGCTGGCCGGCGCGTCCATGACCTCGCCGGTGCCGGCGGGATCGTAGCTCGACGGCGGGTTGCCAGTGCCATCCTGTCCGGGATTGTCCAGTTCCGGGAGGGCATTGGCTGGGTCGCCAGCGTCAGCGCCATTGCCGCTCTCGGGCGAGCCATCGTCTGCATCCGCGCCGGCGCCACTGGCGTCACTGCCACCGGGCGACGGATTGCCGTCATCGCCGGCCTTGTCCGGCTCGGGTTCCGGCAGCCGGTCATAGGCCTGCTCGACGCTCATCCCGTCCCACGCCTCCGCGTCGGGCGGCAGGGCGAAGCCGGCATCGCGCAGCAGGCCGTGCGTGACCAGTTGGGAGGCGCGCTGCCAGCGTTCCGCGTCGCGCTCGCCGCGCCGCGTGTGGTGCTTGAGCGCGCAGGCCAGAACCACACGGGCAATCGCCGTTTCGATGAGGTGGGCATCGGTCTCAGCGACCCAGTCCGGCGCATAGCGGATTTCGCGCCCGTCGCTCGCCAGCGTCTCGCGGCCGGCATCGGCGCGGATCGGCAGCCGGAGCGCCAGGCTTCCGAAGAAAGGCTGTTCGCGCAGCAGCGCCGTCACGCAGCGGCTGACCCGCTCAACCGATTCCCGGTGCATGTGCCCGGCCATCACGCCGCCTCCCGCACGGGCTCGACGGCGGTCTCGGCCACAGGTGCGAAATACCCCGCGAACCGCTCCTTCAGCGCATCCGCCTCGCGCTTGACGCTCGCGCGGGCCACAGGGTCGAAACTCTTCGACGGCCTGAGCGCATTCGGCTCGACGCTGGCGATCCTGTCCTTCACCTGGCTGCAGAGTTGCGCCAGGGTCTCGTCGCCGAAGATGTTGAGCCTTGGCACGATGTCGACCAGATCGCGGATATTGCCGATCATCGAGTCGCGGAATACCAGCGGCTTGCCCTCACCGTCCTCGCGCAGCCGCTCCGAGACCCGCTCGACCGCCGCTTGGGTCTGGGCACGCGGAGCGAGGCAGGCGGGCCCGATGGCTTCGTCAAGTTCGCGGTCTCGTCCGGTTTGGTCCGCGATGCCGAGCTTTCGCTCGGCGATGGTGTCGCCATTCGAACGTGGCGGTTCCTGCTGGGGCCGGCCCGCGTTCGACAACCGGTCGCGCCCGCTTGAGCGAACCTGTCATGTGAAGAGCCGAGTGAGTTGTCCGTGCAGGTTCGGGTCTTCTGAGGAAGGGGCTCGGCAATAGCCACTGCTGACCGAACAATTTGCAAGTATTACCTGCAATATGTTGACCGCCAGGCTACGGTGGGCCATGACCGAGCGCGAGATTGCGTCCTGCCTGGTCGCGTTGTTCGAGCAGCACCCGTTCGTCACGGTGACTGGACCGCGGCAGTCCGGCAAGACCACGCTCTGCCGCGCCGCCTTCCCGCATCTCGACCATGTCAATCTGGAAGCGCCGGATCAGCGGGAATTCGCGGAGTCCGATCCGAGGGGGGTTCTTGCGCGGCTTGGCGAAGGGGCCATCCTGGATGAAATCCAGCGTGTGCCCGATCTCCTGTCCTACCTGCAGGTTCTGGCCGACGAGGCAGGCCGGAACAGCCTCTTCGTTCTGACCGGAAGCGAGCAGTTCCGGCTCTCCGACGCCATGAGCCAGTCGCTTGCCGGGCGCACGGCCTTGCTTCGCCTGCTGCCCTTCTCGCTGGTCGAACGGCGCCAGACCGGCGCGAGCGACGGTATCGACGACATTCTGTATTCCGGATTCTATCCCCGGATTCACGACCGGAAGCTCGAGCCCCGGCAGGCGCTTGGCGACTATTTCGAGACCTACGTCGAACGCGACGTACGCAGGATCGGCGAGATCCGGAATCTCGCAAACTTCCGCAGGTTTGTCCGCCTGTGCGCCGGGCGCGTCGGACAACTGGCCAATCTCTCGTCCCTGGGCGCGGATGCCGGAGTGTCTCACACCACGGCAAGCCATTGGCTCACGGTCCTGGAGACAAGCTACGTCGTGTTCCGGCTCCCGCCGTTTCACGCCAATATCCGCAAGCGGCTGGTCAAGTCGCCGAAGATCTACTTCTACGATGTCGGGCTGGCGAGCCACCTCATCGGCATCGAACATGCCGGACAGATCGCCACCCACCCGCTTCGCGGGCCGCTGTTCGAGAATGCCGTCGTGGTAGAGGCGCTCAAGCACCGGTTCAATCGGGGCCTCCGATCCAACCTGTCCTTTTTCCGGGACAGCCGCGGTCTTGAGTGTGACCTGCTGTATGAGAATGGCCACGGCATGGCGGCCATGGAGATCAAGTCTGGTGCGACGGTCGTTTCCGACTGGTTTGATTCGCTCAACCGGGTCGCGAAAGAGCTTCCGGAAATCGCCACCAGGGCTGTTGTCTATGGTGGTGCGGATCGACAATCCCGGCGGGACGGAGAGGTGGTTCCTCTGACCGACCTGAGCGAATTGCTCGAGTGAATGGAAGATCGGAGGGAATCCCGATGGGCGCAACTTCCAGTGTACCGCTCCACAGGAGGCCGAAGTGTTCTGGCCTCGATACCGATTACCGATTACCCGGCAACGATTTACTATGCTTTCAATCAGAGCGAGATTGCGCAGGAAGAGATCAGTTCGACTGGATGGGCTACTTTCTTGCAGGCAGTGATCATGGCAGGTTATGCTGTCGCCGGCACTTGGTCCATGCGCACTGAGAAGCCCGGTCGAATGATCGCGTTCGGCACAAATGCCCTTGCCAACTCCGTCGCCTTGGTGTGCCGCAAGGGACAAGATGGCGCCGACACAATTGGCCGCGCCGAGTTTGTGGGAGCTCTCAAACGGGAACTTCCGCCGGCAGTGGCTGAGCTGCTAAAGGTCAGCATCTCCCCGGCTGACATGCCACAATCGGCTATCGGCCCGGGCATGGGCGTCTTCAGCCGGTGTGAGTCTGTGCTGGAAGCCGACGACAGCCCGATGACGGTGAAGACCGCGCTGCGGCTCATCAACCGTGAACTCGATGAGTATCTGGGCGGGTACCTGCCCAGGTACCCTGCCGCCAGTTCGGAGTGCGTGCTGATGTATCCTCAAGGGCAGTGCAGGTAGCCATGACAGATCGCAAACCGGATCCTGTGACCGGGGAAACGGTAGCAGGTCGGATCAAGCGGACTGCTGCGACCGTCGGAGCGTCGGTCGAGGCGGTGACGGACACAGCTGCCACCGCTGTCGGTGCTGGCGCTACGCGCGCCGCCGGGGACCTCGCTGCCGCCAGGACGGTTGCCGCGGAAAAGGGTGGCGCTCTCGTCCGGTCGGGAGCGTCCGGCATTGCGGCCGGGATCGGCGTGGCCAGTGAAACCCTGACCGGTTTCGCCGAGAATCTGGACTGGAGCACCATCGACCCCACCAGATACCTCTATGCCGGCACCAGAGGCGTCAGCAGGAGCCTGGAGGAGGCCCGGCTCGTGTGGGAGTCGATTCCGGAACAGCTTCGTGCTCTCGGCCCGGAGGAAGTGGCCAAGCGTCTCGATGGTTTCGACTGGAGCCATATCGTTCCCCACAGCAAGGGTGGCGGCAATGAGGCGGCGAACGGGATATTCGAGTTTGCCGGACTGAACCGGAGCCGGGGCGTGGAGCAGATGACCGGGGCCGAGATCGAGGCGGCGGCCAGGGTTCTCTCGGAGGCGGCGTTTGTCGCCGCGCTCGAGAAAGTGGCGTCGCGGGTATTTGTCGGCGCCGCGGTCGGCGCTGCCGTAGCCTGCGTAGTCTCGGGTCTGGAATACGGTCTCGCATATCAACGAGACGAGATCACCCGGGAGGAGATGTATCGGCGCCTGGGCCGTGCGGTGGCCGCATCCGCAGGCGCCGGTGCAGCAATATCCGGCGTTATGGCCGTTGTCGCTTTGGCGTTCCCCGCCCTCATCCCCCTTGCGGCGCCCCTGATGGTGCCGCTGGGGGTCCTGGGCTTCTGCGCCGTTGGCGGCAAGGTCGTCCGCCTCGGGAAGGGGTGGTACCAACTGTATCGAGAGGTTTCTGATATCCGGCTCCCTGACGACATGCTGCCGGTCCGGAAACTGCCAACTCCCAAAGCTGTCTGATTCGCTGTCCTTGTCGCAGCATGAGAAGCCGCCGACGGCGAGATATTCCAAAGGTCGATAGCAAAGCGGAAGTTCACGAAGACGCTGTGCATGACCGGCTAACGAATGACCATAAATGACGAATGAACACACCGGCAGGACGATCAAGATTGTTATACGAGCCTCTTGCAAATCAGCGGGCCCACGCGATTTCCGGGCCCTGAACGGGGGCGATTTTCGGAAAGAGAGGGGACACGGGGACCGCCCAGTGGTCTGTTGGAGTTGCTAAAGCCACAACATACTGACAAAACGCAGTCTCCCCGATGCCCCTGTTCGGGAGTGCATCCGACCTCTGGTGCCGATTTCAAGGCGAGTTGTTTCCCGAACTGACTGACGCCGTGGGCCGTCTGTCGGATCGGCACCGAAAGCTGGTTGCGGTGCTGGAGTTTGCGCCTCCCGAGGACCATTTCAGCTGTCAGCCCGGTTTTGTGGGCCGTCCCTGCGCGGACCGGGTGGCCCGCGCGTTCATTGCCAGGGCGATCTGGAACCTGGCGACCACGCGCGATCTGATCGACCGGATCGATGCGGATCCGGTGCTGCGACGGCTGTGCGGATGGCCACGGCGTTCCGCCATCCCGAGCGAGGCGACGTTCTCGCGCGCCTTCGCCGAGTGTGCCTCCAGCGACCTTCCGGCACGGATGCACGAAGCACTGGTCACCACGGCCCTGGAGACACCCATCGTCGGACATGTTTCGCGCGATTCCACCGCGATCGAGGCACGGGAGAAACCGGCACCGAAGCCGGCGAAGGCCGAAGGGCCGAAACGCAAGCGCGGCCGCCCACGCAAGGGTGAGGTGGTGGTGAAGGAAGACAAGCGGCTCGATGCGCAGCTGCGGATGGATCTTGCGGAAATGATCGCGGATCTGCCGAAGCAGTGTGACCGTGGCACGAAGCGGAATGGCAGGGGCCACACGGTGTCCTGGAACGGCTCCAAGCTGCATGTCGACCCGGCGGACGGCGGCATCCCGATCAGCTGCCTTCTGACCTCGGCGTCACTGCACGACAGTCAGGCCGCGATCCCGTTGGCGACAGAGACCGGGCAGAGGGTGACGGACCCGTACGAGTTGATGGGCGCCGCCTGTGACGCGAAGCAGATCCACGAATTCAGCAAGAGCATGGGTCATGTCGCGATCATCGACCCCAATCCTCGTCGCGACGCGGCGCTCAAGGAGGCCGTGCGCCAGGACGCGAAGGCGCAACGGGCACTCAACGATCGCGATGCGACGGCGGTCCGCTACACCGAACACACCAACAGCGAGAGGGTGAATGCCCGTCTGAAGGATGACGACGGTGGCCGTCATGTCCGGGTCCGAGGGGCGGCAAAGGTGTCCTGCCATCTCATGTTCGGCATCCTGGCACTGACTGTCGAGCACCTGCAGCGCCTCCTGCCCTGAACTCCCCGTCTGCAAACCGATCCCGATCGCTTCCCGCGCAAGCAGCGGTCACGCCCGCCCGGATTCTGCCATATCAGGCCACATCCGCCAGATCAGGCCCCGGATGCGCGGCCAGGGACGGAAAATCGGCGCCAGCCACCTCCATGAAGACCCGTCAGCGCTTCTCCCACCAGTCTGAGCTCGCAATCTTGAAAGAGGCTCCACAGAGAATGAAGCGCTCCGGCATGCGATGGCGGAGCGTCGGAGGACAGGCCGTTCTCACCTTCCGCGCCCTGCTCAAGTCCGGACGCTTCGAGAGCGCATGGAAGGCCATGATCGCCGCGGACGCCGCTCCGGCCAACGACAACATCAGCCTGAATCACGACCGGGCGCTCGCTGCATGAACAAGACCGTGGGTGCTGCAACTACAACGGCCATACGAGATTCGCACCCTCCTGACATGGGAGGACTGGCGGCCCGGCTGGAATGGCCTGCGTGCGACGCGAAAGGCGTCAATGCGAAGTGCTGCAGGCGAACGCGGCGGCAAACCGATGCTCACCCAGGTCGATGAGGTGCCAACTGTCCGATGGAGCGTGGGGGAACCGAAATTCACCCGACCGGCCGCCCCGCAGCATTGTCTCGGGCACTTCGAACCCGGACGGATTCAGCGAAAAGCCGGAGCCAAGGGCCTTGATAAGTGCCTCCTTCATGCTCCAGAGCCGAAAAAAGAGGTGTTCCTTCTGCTGTCCGGAGGCGAGCGACAGCAAGCGGCGTTCCATCGGGCCGTAGACCAGGCTGCCGATGCCGTCGAGGTCGCGCCCGGGAGTGCGCTCGGCCACATCGATGCCAATCCTGTCATTCGATGCGAACACGAGCAGTCCGTGCTGACCACAGTGGCTGACGTTGAACCCGGTATGCGCACGCCGGCCGTCGATGAGAGCGTACGGTTTGCCGTGTTCGCCGTACCCGAATGACAACTGGCTGTTGGTGCAGCCCAGTCGTTCCGCAAGGTTGATGCGGAGCGCCGCCCGACAGAGGACGAAACGCCGCCCGGCGCCGGGTACAAGAAAACGGTGCCATCGGGCCTTCTCTTCATCGTCAAGGAGAGAGAACGCGCGCGCCTCGCGATCTGCGTGCGGCGCGAGATCCACGTGGAACATGGTCGCACCCGCCACGGTGTACCAGGGCCTCCACCACAGGGACGCTGTCGTCGGCATTGGAAACTCGTACCAGCCTGATGTCAGTCGCGTCCAGCGTCGGCGGCTTGAGGACCGGTCGACGCGCGATGCCGGCGCTGCCTCCACAGTGTCGGACCGGGCCCCGATGGGACCCATCCGGATGCGTGAATGTGACAACACGCATTTGAGGCGAGACGAGCCGAAAGGGGGAGATCCGGTTCCGGCTTCCCGGTACCTGTTCTTCGCAGTGCAACCGACCTCGGCACCTGCCTGCAGTCGGTCGCGGTCCGTCTCGACACCGCACGGCGCGATCCATGCGGCCTGGAAAGGAGCCTCCCGTAAACAGCATGCCTGCTCGCGGGACCGGCGCCCGCGGTGATGTCACCGGAACAACAGGAGATGGAAACAAAGCCGATCGGAAGTCATGCTGTGCGAGTGACGGGGGTTGAGCCTTCGGCGGCGCTGCCGTAACCGGGAGGCATGGTGGTGAGCGCGCAGGGACCAGGAGGCCGGACAGAAGAACCGGTCAGGCGCACAGCTCGGCGCAGTTTCCGGTTCCTTCATGGGGATCGTCGTGACGGTGCCCGACCCCCGCAACATCCTGGCATTGACGCCGGTGCCTTCGCTCACGGACAGCAGCCCGACTGCCGCGGCCATGATCTCCCGCATGATCCCGCCCGAGGCGCATGGTGCACTTCTTGCAGCGGTACCTGCACAGACCGGTCCGATTCGTGCCAGTCCGGAGTCCGGACGACCCGCGACCTTCGTCCCGTTCGTGTGGTTCTTCCCCGCGCCCGACCCGGGACCGGCCACCCGGGTTGAATTGCCGTACGCCCTGACCATGTCCGGATGCGCGATCCCGGGGCATGTTGCTGTCGACAGCGCTCCGGGGCTACCTTCATGAGGCTGGACATCATGATCCGACTGATAGCTCTGCAGTGGCTGGTCCGCGCGGTACTGCTAGTCTCCGCGATGGCGCTCGCCATGCCCGGCAAGGATGTGATCAGCGTGGACAACCTGGAACCGTCTATCGGCGGGGCGGTTCCGGTCACGCCTGGCGCGGCAGCAGCCTGGCTGTTCCGCCGCATGGTACCTGCCCGCTGATCCGGAGAGATCGACATGCGCGACCTGCACCGGCCCGGCCGTTCCCCGGTCATGGCACCGGACGCGATGATTGCCACCAGCCACCCGCTGGCGAGCCAGGTCGGGATCGACATCCTCAACTCGGGCGGCAATGCCGTCGATGCGGCGATCGCGGCCTGTGCGACGCTGTGCGTGGTCGAGCCCGCCATGACCGGAGTCGGGGGTGACTGCTTTGCGCTCTATGCACCGGACGGGGCTTCACAGCCCGTCGCCATCAACGGGTCGGGCCGCGCACCGGCCGGCGCCAGCGTGGACGCACTTCTCGAACGCGGGGTTTCGACCATCGAGGTCCAGAGCCCGCATGCCGTCACCGTGCCGGGAGCAGTCGCGGCCTGGTGCCGGCTCAATGCCGATTACGGCCGCAAGGGGCTCGATGAGCTGCTGGCACCGGCCATCCACTATGCCGAGAACGGGTATCCGGTGGCGCAGCGGGTCGGTTCCGACTGGGCCGGGCTGATACCGAAGCTGATGGCCGATGCGGTATCCTCGCGCAAGATGACGCTCGACGGGTCCGCGCCCCGCGTCGGGACGATCTTCCGCCAGCCGGAGCTCGGCTCAACCCTGCGGCGGATTGCGAAGCAGGGCAGGGACGGGTTCTACACCGGACCGGTTGCCGACGACATCGTCGAGCGGCTGCGCGGTCTCGGCGGCTTGCACACCCTGGATGATTTCGCCGGTTGCGAGCCCGAGTACGTCAGCCCCATCTCGACCGACTACCGCGGATTTACCGTCTTTGAATGCCCTCCGAACGGACAGGGGATCTGTGCCCTGATGCTGCTCAACGTCCTGTCCCGTCACCAGCCGGGCGGCATGTCGGAGGTCGACCGGGTCCATCTGATGGCGGAGGCGGCCAAGCGGGCCTACCGGCAGCGTGACCGCTACGTGACCGACCCCGGGTTCTGCACCGTGCCGGTCGACTGGCTGTTGTCCGGGGAACACGCGGCCCGGCTTGATGCCCTGATCGACCCTGCCCGGTCGACGGAGATGGCGGAGACGGATTTCCCCGATCACGAGGACACGACCTATCTCTGCTGCGTCGATGCCGACGGCAACGCCATCTCGTTCATCAACTCGCTGTTCGCCGGGTTCGGATCCGGCATCATGGCGGAAGGATCTGGCGTGATGCTGCAGAACAGGGGCAGTTCGTTCCGCGTCGACCATGACCATGCCAACCGGATCGAGGGCGGAAAGCGCCCGATGCACACCATCATTCCCGGCATGGTCATGAAGGACAACGCGGCCGTGGCGCCGTTCGGGGTCATGGGCGGCCATTACCAGCCTGTCGGCCACGCGAGCCTGCTCAGCCATGTCCTCGACCGCGGGCTGGACATCCAGGAGGCGATGGACCAGCCACGCAGCCTTGCGATCAACGGTGTCCTGCAGGTCGAGAACGCCTTCGCGCCGGAGACCTATGTCGAACTCGAGCGGCGCGGCCACGTGCTTGAACATGTCGCGGCACCGCTCGGCGGCAGCCAGTGTGTCTGGATTGACCGGACCGAAGGGGTGCTGATCGGAGGATCGGACCCGCGCAAGGACGGGTGCGCGATCGGCTACTGAGTGAACCGGTCGTCCACTGCAGGTCGGTCGGGCCGTCGCGGCCGGAGAAATCGTGCTTGTCGGGCCCGCAGCGGATACCGACAATCCAGCATCATTGTCAGGAGGAAAGGGTCACGTCATGGCGCGACGGTGGGTCAACAGGCCGGAAGGATCGAACTGGGGTGAATTCGGCCCGGATGACCAGAGAGGCCGTCTCAACCTGCTCACCCCGGAACGGGTTCTGAATGCCGTTCGCGAGGTCGAGACCGGGGAGCGGTTCTGCCTGTCGCTGCCGCTCGACTATCCGGGCGGGCGCCTGCTCAACCCGCGCCGGTTTCCGCCGCGCCTGTTTGCGACCCAGCGTGGCGGGCTGGCGAACTTCAACATGCCGCTTCATATCACCGATCCGCGGCTGACCGACGTGGTGTGCGATGATGCCGCCCTGATCTGCCTGCAATACTCGACCCAGTGGGATAGTCTCTGCCATGTCGGTGGATGGTTCGACGCCGACGGTGACGGGGAACCGGAGATCGTCTACTACAACGGCTGGCGTGGCGGCGAACATGTGGTCGGACCGGAGACCGACCGCCCCGGGGACGAGTTCACCCGTTTCGAGGGGTCGCAGGCCCGTGCACTGGGGATCGAGAACATGGCCGAGGCCTGCGCGCAGGGCCGCGGGGTTCTTGTTGACCTTGAGCGCCGTCACGGGCGCGCCCGGGTGCAGGTCGGCTACGAGGAACTGATGCGGATCATGGAGGAAGACGGGATCGAGGTGGAAGAAGGCGACATGGTGTGTTTCCACACCGGTTTCGCCCAGGGGTTGCTGGACATGGGGCGCGCGCCCGACGAATACAGCCTGCACCACAGCTTCGCCTGTCTCGACGGCCGGGATGCCCGACTGCATGACTGGATCCGCGACAGCGGCGTCGCGGTGGTGATCGGCGACAACTACGGCATCGAGGATACCTCCGTTCCGTTGCCGCCGGGCGACGCGCCTCTCGCCATGCTCCCGCTGCACGAACTGTGCATCTTCAAGCTCGGTATCCACATCGGCGAGATGTTCTACCTGACCGGTCTGCGTGACCGTCTCGCGGAACTCGGGCGACATCGGTTCCTGCTGACCGCGCCGCCCCTGCGCCTGCCGGGAGCGGTGGGAAGCCCGCCCGCTCCAATCGCCACGCTATAGGTCCCAACCCATTCCGGAGAGTGATCGGTCCCATGACCACGCACGTCCCCATTGCCAGACGTCCGCTGACCCGGCTGCTGGATCCCCGTTCGGTTGCCATCATCGGGGCCTCCGACAACCCGGCGCGCATCGGTGGACGTCCGCTCCACTACCTGCTCAACGGCCGGTTCGAGGGTGAAGTCCACGCGGTCAATGCGAACCGGAGCACCGTGCAGGGAGTGACGGCCTATCCGTCGATTCTCGAGGTGCCCGGCGAGGTTGACGCAGTGATCGTCGCGGTTCCCGCCCACTCCGTGGTTCAGACCATTACCGACTGCGCGGAGAAGGGAGTGGGTGCCGCGGTGATCTTCAGTTCCGGATTTGCCGAGCAGGATGAACAGGGAGCCGCGTGGCAGGCGGAGCTCACCGCGATATCGGCACGGACCGGAATCAGGCTGCTGGGACCGAACTGCCTTGGCGCATTCAATGCCCGCACCGACTGGCTGGCGACGTTTTCCACCAGTGTCGAACAGTACCCGGTTCAGCCCGGGCCGATCGCGATCGCGAGCCAGTCCGGCGCCTTCGGAAGCCATCTCTACACTGTGGCGGCCAAGCGCGGCGTGCGGTGCACCTACTGGGTCACCACAGGCAATGAATCCGATATCGAGATTTCCGAGTGCATCGCGTGGTACGCCGACGCACCCGACGTCGGTGTGATCGCGGTCTACGCCGAGGGTGTGCGCAACGGGCCGGGGCTTCGTGACGCGCTCGAGAGGGCCTACGCCGCCAACAAGCCGGTGATCTTCCAGAAAGTCGGACGCAGCGGGGCCGGTGCCGAGGCCGCGGCATCGCATACCGCCTCGCTCGCTGGCGCAGATGCTGTCTACGATGCGCTGTTCCGTCAGTACGGTGTTTGCCGGGTCGACTCGATCGAGGAACTGCTCGACATTGCGCTTGCCTGCCAGTCCGGTGCGATGCCGCGCGGCAACAAGCTCGGGATCATGACCATCTCCGGCGGCGCCGGCGTTCAGATGGCCGACACGGCCGAGGCATGCGGGCTTGATGTCGCGCCGATGCCGACTGACCAGCAGGCGTACCTGAAGGAACTGATCCCGTTCGCCGGGGTGCGCAACCCGGTCGATATCACGGCCCAGGCACTGAATGACATGAGCCTGATCGGCAAGTTCATGCGCAGCATGATGGACGAGGGTGGCTATGATGCCGTGGTGGCGTTCTTCACCGTGGTTGCCGGTTCACGGATGATCTCCGAAAGGCTGATCGAGACTCTTCGGGACATCCGTGAGAAGTATGCCCATGCACCGATGGTGCTCTCGATCGTGGCACCGGACGATGTGGTTCGTGCCTACGAGGAAGCCGGCTACACCATCCTCGAGGATCCGGCGCGTGCGGTCCGGGCAGCCGCGGCGATGGCGCATTTCGGAACCGCATTCGAACGCGGCGCCGGAGCTGCGCCGCCATCGCTGCCATCGGCCGCCGTCACGGTTCCCGACCGCACAGTGGACGAGGACGAGGCCCGCCGGATCCTTGCCTCGGCCGGAGTGCCGATGGCCGCAAGCAGACTTGCAACCACGCCCGGGGAGGCCGCGGAGGCATGGACCGCGATCGGCGTGCCCGTGGCGATGAAGATCGTTTCGCCGGACATCCTGCACAAGACCGAAATCGGCGCTGTCAGGCTCGACGTGAACTCGGCGGCGGAGGCGGCGCAGGCTTGTTCCGAGATCATGGATGCGGCGCGTCACCACTATCCGGATGCGCGGATCACGGGGGTCATCCTGTCGGAAATGGTCACCGGCGGGGTGGAGACCGTGCTCGGCGTGATCAGCGATCCGGTGTTCGGACCCGCGGTCATGTTCGGCCTCGGCGGTGTGTTCGTCGAGGTGCTGGGCGACGTGACATTCCGGATCGCTCCCTTCGGGATTGACGAGGCCCATCGCATGATCCGCGAGATTCGTGGCATCAGGATGCTCGAGGGGGTGCGCGGCCAGCCTGCGTGCGACATCGATGCCCTGGCCCGTGCCCTGGTCAACCTGTCGGTGTTCGCCGCTGCCAATGCCGGCCGGTTCTCGAGCATCGACATCAACCCGTGCATCGTGCTGCCCGAAGGACAGGGTGTCGCCGGGGTGGACGCGCTGATCGTGCCGTCCTGACCGGCGGCGGTCCTGCTGCGAACGGCACGCGTCGGGACGACCCGGCGGGCGGCCCTGGCTGCGGCAACTGTCGGACAGATGCAGGACCTCGCCAGAGCGGAAGAGGGGTGGGGTACGCTCCGGCTTCCGTCGTCGTGGTCCGTCCGCCAACACGGACGTTGCTACCGTGTTCGAGGCGACTGTCGAAGCCATGCACGTTGTCGGCGCAGACCCTCGCGAGTGATGTCCATGCTACAGCCGGCACCGATCGCGGGAGTTTTGAAACCGGGTCTTCTTGACAGATGATCGCGCGCATCCGGCGCAGACAGATACCGCCGGTGCCCGGGTGCGCGGACCGCATCGCGCCTGTTGGCCGGTGTCAGTACCAGGCAGCCTTGTCGACGACATTCTCGAAGCTGTCGAGCGGCTCGCCGGCAACGAACCGGCGCGCGTTTGCGACCAGGATCCGGTAGCGCCGCTCGGCGAGGTCCTGCGCATCGGCGACCGCGATGTGCGGCGTCAGGATCACGTTCTCCATCGACCAGAGCGGGTGACCGTCGGGCAGGGGTTCGATCTCGAACACGTCAAGGCCGGCACCGGCAATGGTCCCGTTCGCAAGCGCGGCGACCAGATCGTCGAGGCTGGTGGTCATGCCCCGGCCGATGTTGATGAAATACGCCTCGGGCTTCATGCGCGCGAAGCGGTCCGAGTTCCACATGAGCTCGGTTTCGGGTGTGTGCGGAACCGTGGTGACGACGAAGTCGGCATCCGGCAGAACCGTGTCGAGATGCGACGGTGGATGGATCTCGCCCGGACAGTCATGTTCGCGCCTCGCGTCGATGCCGATGATCCGCGCGCCCATGGCCGCGCACAGCCGTGCGGTCTCGGCCCCGATGCCGCCGACGCCGTGGATCAGCACGGTCGAGTTCACGATGTTGCGGTACCCGTGCTTGCGCGCATCCCTCGTCCACCGTCCTGTCCGCTGGGCATCCATCCAGTAGGGCAGGCCGCGCGAGAGCGCGAGCATGAACATGAGGATGTGGTGGGCGATGTGGTCGGAATAGATGCCACGCAGGTTGGTGATGACCACCGGGTGGTCGATCAGTTCCTGGTGATAGTAGCCGGCAAAGGGTGCGGCGAACGGGCATTGCAGCCAGCGTATGCGTTTCGCCGCGCGCACCGCACCGGGCGGGATCCAGCCGAGTGCCGCGTCAGCGCGTTCAAGCATGGCGGGAACGTCGGCCTCGGTTCCGGCGCAGGCAACCTCGAGCCCGGGCACGTCCTCGCGCAGCCGGTCTGCAAGCGCGGGAACATTGTCTGTAAACGGGGGCAGGATCGCGAAGACCAGCCGGTTGTCGCTCATCGGTCGCCTCGCTTTCGGGTCAGTCGACGAGTGCCGCCTCGGTGACCGCCTCGATATCGGCCAGGCTGACATCGGGCGCCCGTTCGAGCACCCTGATGCCGCCTTCGACGACATCGAACACACCGAGATTGGTGATGATGCGGTCCACCACCCCCTTGCCGGTGAGCGGCAGGGAGCACTCACGGAGCAGCTTCGACTCACCCTTCCTGTTGGCGTGGTCCATGATCACCACGATCCGTTTCACACCGGCCACCAGGTCCATCGCACCGCCCATGCCCTTGACCAGGCGGCCCGGGATCATCCAGTTGGCGAGGTCGCCGGTCTCGGACACCTCCATGGCTCCGAGGATCGAGATGTCGATATGCCCGCCGCGGATCATGGCGAAACTATCGGAAGACGAAAAGTAGCTCGTTTTCGACAGTTCGGTCACGGTCTGCTTGCCGGCATTGATCAGGTCGGGATCGACCTCGTCCTCGGTCGGAAACGGGCCCATTCCCAACATGCCGTTTTCGGACTGCAGGGTGATGTCGTAGGTGGCAGGCACGTAGTTCGAAACCAGGGTCGGAATACCGATCCCGAGATTGACGTAGAATCCGTCCTGCAGTTCAGCTGCGGCCCGTTCGGCCATCTGGTTTCTGTCCCAGGGCATGGGGCATTCCTCCGTGTGACGCCGCGCGTGTCAGGCCGCGCGCGTGGTCCTGTTTTCGATCCGCTTCTCGTGGCTGCCCTGAAAGAGGCGCTGGACATAGACACCCGGGGTGTGGATCGCCATCTTGTCGAGTGTTCCGACCGGAACCAGTTCCTCCACCTCGGCAACGGTCACGGTTCCGGCGGTGGCACATTCGGGATTGAAGTTCATCGCGGTCTTCCGGTAGGTCAGGTTGCCTTCGGCATCACCCTTCCACGCCTTGACGATGCCGAGATCCATCCTGAGGCCACGCTCCAGGACGTAGGTCTTCCCGTCAAACTCCTTGTGCTCCTTGCCTTCGGCAATCAGCGTTCCGACTCCGGTTGCGGTGTAGAATCCCGGGATGCCGGCGCCGCCGGCGCGAAGCCGTTCGGCGAGCGTACCCTGGGGATTGAACTCGATCTCGAGTTCACCGGCGAGAAACTGCTGCATGAAAAGGTCGTTCTCGCCAACATAGGACGAGATCATCTTCGCCACCTGCCGTTCCTGCAGCAGGAGGCCGAGGCCGAAGTCGTCGACTCCGGCATTGTTCGAGGCGACGACAAGGTTTTTCACACCCGACTCGCGGATCGCCTGGATCAGGTTCTCGGGAATGCCCGAAAGGCCGAATCCTCCCGCCGCGATGCTCATCCCGTCCTGCAGCAGACCATCCAGCGCTGAGCGCGCATCCGCATAGACCTTGCTCATGTTCCGGTCATCTCCCGTCCGGCGGTCAGTATCTCTGACCCTTCCTGGCCTCGGCTCCCGCGTAAAGAACCCGGCGTTTGATCTCGGTGTCTTGCCGGCACAGGTCGAAATCCTCGTCCGCGAGCCGGCCACGGGGCGATCCCGCGACGGGTGAAATGCCCGAAATCGTCCGTGCCCGCAACCAGTGCGACAAGCGAGCGGTCCCCGGTCTGCTGTTTCATCGATGGCCGGATGTAGCGGACGGCTGCGCCGATGCGCCGGTTCCCGGTCCGGTTCGGGCCGGAGGAATGGAACAGGTGGCCGTGGTGCATGGATGCCTGCCCCGGCCGCAGGACGATGTCGACGGCGTCGTTCTCGTCGACCTCGA
>CBDCAO010000011.1:0-831189 GCA_965213935.1 Thalassobaculaceae bacterium
CGCAGTCGCGGATCCTCGAGGTCCACGGCGAGAGGATGATCACGCGCAGCTTCGCGCCGGGGTTCAGGATCGAACTGCACCAGAAGGACCTCAACCTGGCGCTGCAGGGCGCGCGTTCGCTCGGGATCAGCCTGCCGAACACGGCGACCGCGCAGGAACTGTTCAATTCCTGCGCCGCTCACGGTGACCAGGTCCTCGACCACTCGGGTATGGTGACCGCGCTCGAACGCATGGCCGGGCACGTAGTGGCCGGAGACGGGGACTAATCCGGCGGCAATCCGCCGGCTCGCCAGACCACGAGGGTGGCAAACCCGTAGACGGCGAGAAACACCCCGCCAATGGCGCCGAACAGGACAGCCGCGTCCGCCTGTCCCTGCCCCAGGGCGACCAGGCTCGCTCCGAAACAGAGCGCCATCCCCAGGACCGTGCGGAATGGCTGGCGGATGAACTTGCGCCGGGCAAGCTGCCGGCAGGTCTCGCGCGACAGCATCAGCCCGGAAGCCGGGGGCACATCCCGTTCGGGGTCGGACCGACCGCCCGGTCAGGCAGCACGGTATGGAGCGTGAGCGGGTGTTCGGGTTGACATCGGGGAGAGGGTCTCACCGGCAGGTGCGCCGACGGTGCCTCAGCCGAGCCAGCGCTTGCGGCGGCGGTAGTGCTTCACGTCCTTGAAGCTTTTCTTGTCGCCCTGGGAAATACCGAGATAGAATTCCTTCACGTCCTCGTTTTCCGACAGTGTCGCCGCGTCACCCTCCATGACCACGCGGCCGTTTTCGAGAATGTAGCCACTGTCGGCGTAGCGTAGCGCCATGGCGGCGTTCTGCTCGGCCAGCAGGATCGAGACTCCCTGCTCCTTGTTGAGCAGGGAGACGATTCCGAAGATCTCCTCGACCAGCTGCGGCGCCAGCCCCATCGATGGTTCGTCGAGCAGCATCAGCCGCGGCCGGGCCATCAGGGCGCGGCCGATGGCGGTCATCTGTTGCTCTCCGCCGGAGATGTAGCCGGCGAGCGACCTCGAGCGTTCCTTCAGCCGCGGAAAGTAGCCGTACACCATCTCCAGGTCCGAGGCGATGCCGCTTCGGTCACCTCCGCGGGTGTAGGCTCCGGTCAGGAGGTTTTCCTCGACCGTCAGATGCTCGAAGCAGTGGCGGCCCTCCATGACCTGGATGACACCGCGCTTGACCAGGTCACTCGGCGTCAGGGCCTGGACCTGCTGGTCGCGATGGATGATCGACCCCTTGGTGACCTCGCCCCGCTCGGTTCCGAGCAGGTTCGAGATCGCTTTCAGCGTCGTGGTCTTCCCGGCGCCGTTGGCGCCGAGGAGGGCGACGACGCCCCCCTCGGGCACCTCGAGCGAGACGCCTTTCAACACCAGGATCACATGGTCGTAGATGACCTCGATGTTGTTGACCGTCAGCAGGCTCGCACTGTCGTTCACGTCTCACATCCCTGTGTTGCGATGCCGGGCGTGCCCGGCATCATGAGCCTGCGCAACCCCGGGGTCAGCAGGCAGCGGGGGTCACGTTGTTCTCTTCCGCGAACTTCATCGCGTCGGCTTCCATCATCGGGCGCACCAGGTCGGTCATGACCGGGATCCAGTCGCTGATGACGTTCCACTCCTTCTTCATGGCGTCCCACTGCTGGAACAGCACCGGATGTCCGCCCTCGTGGTCGTCACACGACACCTTCATGTCCGGGAATCCGGCCAGTCCGATGCGTTCCCAGTCGGCCTGGGACATGTCGGTGTTCTCCAGCGCCCAGCGCATCTGCTCGCCGTTCGGGACCTTGACACCGAAGTGATCCTGGGCCTTGCGGATCGCCTCGACCACCATGATGTGGTTGAACAGGCCGCGGATGTAGAGCACCTCTCCGGTCCTGTCTGCGTCGCCGGCGCCGAGGCCGGCGTCATAGACATGCTTCTGGATGTCTGCATGCAGCTTGGTGTCGCCGCCGGGGGTGTGGAACGTGGCCGAGAGATAGCCGTGCGCACCTTCCGCGGCCGGAAGCACGTCGTTCTCCGAACCTGACCACCAGTTGCCGATGAACCGGTCCATCGGATACCCTTGGGCTGCCGCTTCCTTGACCGCGACCTGGTTCATCACGCCCCAGCCGGACATGAAGATCCAGTCGGGCTTCAGCCGGCGGATCTGCAGCCATGTTGCCTTCTGTTCCTGGCCCGGATGGTCAACCGCGAGCAGGGTCAATTCGAACCCGTACTTCTCGGCGAGTGCCTCGAGCGTCGGATTGGCTTCCTTGCCATAGGCCGAATTGTGATAGATGTGGGCGATCTTCTTGCCCTTCAGGGCATCCATCCCGCCTTCCTTGTCGCCGATGAAACTGACAACAGCGGTCGCCTGCGACCAGTACGTCGCCGGGAAGTTGAAGACCCACGGGAACACCGATCCGACCGCGGCCGAGGTGCGGCCGTAGCCCATGGTCAGCAACGGAATGCCGTCGGCTGCCGTCTTGGGGATCAGCTGGTAGGTGATGCCCGTCGAGTTCGGAATGATGACGACAGGGTTCTTGGCCTTGAGCTTCTCGTAGCACTCGACACCGACCTTGGTGTTGTAGCCGGTCTCGCATTCCTCGTAGACCAGCTTCACGCCGTTGACGCCGCCGTCGCGCTCGTTGATCAGCGTGACATAGTCCTTGAAGCCGTTGGCGAACGGAATGCCGTTCGGGGCATAGGCGCCGGTGCGGTAGACAAGGCCCGGCAAGAAGATCTCGTCTGCCGCGATGGCCACCTCCGCGGCCACCATGCCGGCGAGGCCGGCCGTGGTGACGGCGGCCACTGCAAGTTTCCTGAATTTCATGGTTTCCCTCCTCCTTCCATCAGGATTCCGGCCCGGGACAGATCCCGGTGGACACCCGGACAGGAGCGGTCCGTTGGTCCGCGGGGATGCGACCGGTCACTAGTGTCTGGTGACATTGCGGTCCCCTGTGCCGGTTGGGCGTACCCGTTCCGGGTACCCTGGTTGGACGACGCCGGGGTCACGGGACTTCCCGCGAGGTCTTCCGGCATCGCCGCGACGCGCGTTGTTTCTCCACCCTAGTGCGGGAATGGCCACATGCGCAGCTTCTCCTTGATGATCTGCCACAGCCGCGCCATTCCGTGCGGCTCGACGATCAGGAAGAAGATGATCAGCCCGCCAAACAACATAAACTCAAAATGCTTCGCGGTCACGGCCTGCAGGCCCAGCCCGCCGACCATGAAGTTGGTCAGCAGGATCGGTGTGAGCACGATGAAGGCGGCGCCGAGGAACGAGCCCAGCATGCTTCCCAGCCCGCCGATGATGATCATGAACAGCACCTGGAACGACACGTTGATGTCGAAGGCCTCGGCGGTCTCGACACTGCCCAGCCACAGCGAGAGCGCCATGGCTCCGGCCACTCCGACGTAGAAGGAACTGACCGAGAATGCCAGCAGCTTGGTCTGGAACGGCCTGAACCCGATCAGTTCCGCGGCGATGTCCATGTCGCGGATCGCCATCCAGGACCTGCCGATCGGACCGCGCACGAGGTTCTTGGCCGCCAGCGCCAGGATGGCGACGAACACGAGACAGAACAGGTAGCGATGCATGGCGTCGGCCTCGGCGCCCGTGATGGTGATGCCGAACACGTCGCGCGGCGGCATGGTGATGGTGCCTGACGGGGTGTAGTTCTGGAACCATGCCACCTTGTTGAACAGCCAGCTCAGGAAGAACTGGGCCGCGAGCGTGGCGACGGCGAGATAGAAACCCTTGATTCGCAATGACGGGATACCGAACAGCAGGCCGACGAGCGCGGTGATCACGCCCGACAGCAGCAGGACGATGATGAAGTCGAGTTCCGGGAACCCGGTGGTGAGCTTGTAGCAGGCGACCGCTCCCACCGCCATGAACCCGCCGGTTCCGAGCGACAGCTGGCCGCAGTAGCCGGTCAGGATGTTGAGCCCGATCGCCGCCAGCGAGAAGATCATCACCGGGATCAGGATCGCCTGGAACAGGTACTCGTTGCCGAATGCCGGGAACACCACCAGGGCAACCAGCAGCATCAATGCGACGCCCCACTGGTCCTGGCGGAGCGGAAAGATGGCCTGGTCGGCAGCGTAGCTTGCCTTGAACTGGCCCGCTTCACGATAGAACATGCGTCAGACCCTCTCGATAATCTTCTCGCCGAACAGGCCCTGTGGCCGGAACAGCAGGAACACCAGCGCGACCACGTAGGCAAACCAGTTCTCGATCGCGCCGTTGACCAGCGGCCCCCAGTACACCTCCGCCACCTTCTCGCCGACACCGATGATCAGGCCGCCGACGATGGCGCCGGGGACCGAGGTGAACCCGCCGAGAATCAGCACCGGCAGCGCCTTCAGCGCGATCAGGGACAGGCTGAACTGCACGCCCGACTTGGAACCCCACATGATCCCGGCGACCAGTGCTACCAGGCCGGCAACGGACCAGACGATGATCCAGATGTTCTTGAGAGGGATGCCGACGGAAAGCGCTGCCTGGTGGTCATCGGCGACCGCGCGCAGGGCCCGGCCGGTCCGGGTCCACTGGAAGAACAGGGCAAGCACCACGACAAGGACGGTGGCGACCGCTGCCGCGACCAGGTCGAAGACCTGGATCTGGATGTCGCCGAGCATGAAGAAGCCGGTGGGAATGCCGACATCCAGCGCCTTGACCTCGCTTCCCCAGATCGTGTCGCCGAGTCCCTCGAGAACGAAGGCAAGGCCGATGGTCGACATGAACATGATGATCTGGTCCTGGTTGACCAGCGGGCGCAACATGATCCGTTCGACCGCGATGGCCAGCAGCACCATTACCAGCAGGGTCAGCACGATGGCGACCCACGCCGGCAGTTCCGGCAACGCCTTGTCGAGGCTGAACGGCACGGTTCCGGTCATCAGCCCGACCAGGGTGAGGGCCGCAAACAGCGCGAAGACACCCTGTGCGAAGTTGAACACCCCGGATGCCTTGAAGATCAGCACGAAACCGAGGGCGACCAGCGAGTACATCACGCCGGACATCAGTCCGCCGAACACCACCTCCAGGAAGAAGGCCGGGTACTCGGCCATGTCGAGGATCGGTCCGAACACGACCAGGTCGATGAAGTTCATCATGGTGTTGTCTCTTTCCCCGTGCGCCCTGCAGCCGTGCTCAGTGTGACACGCCGAGGTAGGCGTCGATCACATTCTGGTCGTTCTTGACCTCGTCCGGCGTTCCGTCGGCGATCTTCTCGCCGTGGTCCAGCACCACCACCCGGTCCGACAGGTCCATGACTACGCCCATGTCATGCTCGATCAGGGCGATGGTGGTTCCGAACTCGTCGTTGACGTCGAGGACGAACCGGCACATGTCCTGTTTTTCCTCGAGGTTCATGCCTGCCATCGGCTCGTCGAGCAGCAGCAGGTCGGGCTCGGCCGCGAGCGCCCGGCCAAGCTCGACGCGCTTCTGCAGGCCGTAGGGCAGCCGTCCGACCGGGACCTTGCGGATCGCCTCGATTTCCAGGAAATCGATGACCCGTTCCACATGCTCGCGGTTGGCGATTTCCTCGCGCTGGGTCGGTCCATAATAGATCATCGCCGGCAGCAGACTGGTCCGCCAGTTCTTCATCTTCAGGTTGCGGCCGGTCATGATGTTATCCAGCGTCGTCATGCCCTTGAACAGCGCAACGTTCTGGAAGGTCCGGGCAATTCCGCCGGCCGCCGCCTCGTGGGGACGCATCTGCCGGCGCACCACCCCGCGGAACAGGATCTGTCCCTGCTGCGGGTGGTAGAACCCGTTGATGACGTTGAGCATCGAGGTCTTGCCGGCTCCGTTCGGGCCGATGATGGCGCGGATCTCGCCCTTCAGGATGTCGAAGCTCACGTCGCGAATGGCGCGGACCGCGCCGAACGACAGGGTGATGTTCTCGACCGACAGGATGACCTCCGGTTCGTCCTCGGTCCGTTCAGCGGCACTCATCGCGGCGTTTTCCTCCCTGGACCTGGCGGACGCCGACCGGTCACGATGACCCGGCAGACATGGTGGCCACGTTGCGGATCTTGACGTCGGCATTGAACTCGCCCACCCGGCCGTCCTCGAAGGTCACCCGCGAGCTGACCTGGATGTGGTCGCGGTCGGAGTACAGTGCCTCGATCAGGTCGTTGTAGCGGTCGCCGATGATCCGGCGCCTCAGCTTTCGGGTCCGCGTCAGCTCGCCGTCGTCGGCGTCGAGCTCCTTGTGCAGGATCAGGAAGCGCCGGATCTGCGACGACGCAAGGGTGCTGTCGCGCGCGAGATCCCGGTTGACTTCCTCGATGTTGCTCTGGATCAGGTCGTAGACCTGGTCCTGCTGCGAAAGATCCATGTAACCGGAGTAACCGAGACCTTCACGCTCGGCGAAGTTGCCGACCGCCTCCAGGTCGATGTTGATGAAGGCGGTGGCGTAGTCACGGCCGGTCCCGTGGGCGACGGCCTCGCGGATGAAGGGGTAGAACTTCAGCTTGTTCTCGATGTATTGCGGCGCGAACACGGTGCCGTCGGTCATGGTGCCCACGTCCCTGGCCCGGTCGATGATCTTGATGTGACCGCTGTCGGTGAGGATCCCGGCGTCGCCGGTGTGAACCCAGCCGTCGGCATCCAGTGTTTCCGAGGTGGCATCGTCGTTTCGGTAGTAGCCGAGGAAGTTTCCCGGACTGCGGTAGAGCAGTTCGCCCGCGTCGGTGAACCTGACCTCGACTTCCGGCGCAGGCGGTCCGACCGTATCAAGCCTGGCGTCGCCGTTTCGCTGCAAGCAGACGTAGGCGCAGCTCTCGGTCTGGCCGTAGAGCTGCTTCAGGTTGACCCCGATCGAGCGGTAGAACGAAAACACCTCCTCTCCGAGCGGAGCGCCGCCGGTATAGGCGATCGAGGTGCGTGAAAATCCGAGCGTGTTCTTCAGCGGGCCATAGATGCAGAACTCGTAGAACCGGTACATGAGCCGGTCGACCAGACCCACGGCCTCCCCGTTCAGGATCGGCTCACCGACCCGGTGCGCCAGCGCGATTGCCTGCTTGTACAGCGCCTGCTTGATCCGTGCTGCGTCCGCGATCCGGATGCCGATCTGGGTCAGGAAGTTCTCGAATATTGCCGGTGGGGCGATGAACAGCGTCGGTCCGATGTCGCGCAGGTCGGCAACCAGGGTGTCGGGGCTTTCCGGGCAGTTCACGGTAAAACCGGTCACGTGGTGCTGGGCGTGCGAGATGAAATGGTCTCCGACCCAGGCCAGCGGCAGGTAGGCCAGCACTTCCTCGTCCTCGCCGAGACCCTCGAGGTCGCGGGCGAGCCTCGCCGACCTGCACAGCGCGTCGTAGGAAAGCATGACTCCCTTCGGAGTGCCGGTGGTCCCGGAGGTGTAGACGATGATCGCCAGGTCGGAACCGGTTCCGAGTGCGACCTGCTCGTCAAAGAAGCCGGGATTGGCGCGGTCGAATTCGCGACCCGCCTCGCGCAACGCGTCGATCGAGTGGATGTCGGGCTGCTCGTAGCGGCGCATGCCCTTGTGTTCCTCGTAGATCAGGTGCTCGATCTCCGGCATCCGGTCGCGCATGGTCTCGATCTTGTCGATCTGCTCCTGGTCCTGGCACATGGCAAACCGGACGCCGGCATGGTCAAGGACATAGGTCATCTCCTCGGCAACGCTGTCGGCATACAGCGGGACCGGGATGCCGCCGACCGACTGAATGGCGTCAAAGGAGATGTACATCAGCGTCGTGTTCTGGCCGATCAGCGCCACCTTGTCGCCGCGCTTCATTCCGAGCGAGGCCAGACCCAGCCCGGTCTCCCGGGCGATATCGGCGGCCTGTTGCCAGGTCCGTGTCTGCCAGATTCCGAGATACTTCTGCCGGTAGGCCGGCCGGTCTCCCCGGGTCCGGGCGTTCTCGAGCAGGAGCTTGGGAAAGGTGTCGGCCTGGCCGTGCCGGGGCTCGTTCATGCGTCCGCCTCGCAACAGTGCCACGGACCCGGACGGCGGTCCCGGTCCGTCTCCCGCAGTTTGATGCGCGACTATAGTTAACCGACCGCAGCAAGAAAGAACTTTTTTGCAGCGTGGAACGCGCTTCCCGGTGCCCGGTGCGCCGGGGCCGACCCGTCAGTCGAGCTCGAACACGTGCAATGCGGACCGGCTGGCCTCGATCAACCACGGGTTGCAGGCCACACCCGGTCCTGGATCGTATCTGCGCCGGGAGAGTGTCAGGAAGACGCCGCGCGGCCGGTCGCCCGCACGATACGGTCCCTGGCGTGCCTGATCCCGTTTCGGGCCATGCCGAAACCTGCATCGTCGCGCGTACGGTTCGCGTTGCCATGACGCCGGCGGTTGCCTACCGTGCCCCCGGCCATTTCGGTCGGCCGTCGGGCTGACCGGGCATGCCACGCCGTACCCGAGCGTGCCCGGGCACGGGACAGCGGACGGGCGGCACCCGCACATGTCACCCGCTTCCGGTCACGATACGGTGCGAAGGAGAAAGAACAATGCCGAGGGAGTTTACCGTCGCCAATTTCCGTCACGTTGCCGACGGCCTGCAGGAAGGCCAGTTCGCCATCGGAGAACGCCGGCGGGTTACGGGCCTGGACGATCTGGACCCGATTTACCGCGACCTGCTTGACCGGCCGATTGTCGTCACCCTCGCCGTCATCGGACCCGACGGCCGCCCGGGACTCACGCCGATGTGGTTCGACCACGAAAACGGGAAAATCCTGGTCAACACGGCGTCGCACCGCGCCAAGTGCGGCTGGATCCGCAAGAATCCGCAGCTGACTGTCCTGTTGGTGAATCCCGACAATCCCTATCACTGGGTCAGCATCAAGTGCACCGTGGAAAGCGAACTGCACGAAGACGGGCCGGACGGTGCGCGGGTGACGGCGCAACTCAACCGCATCTGGCAAAAGTATACGGGTGATTCGGGTGAGTACGGTTTGCGTGACCCGGGGATCACCGAGCGCCGGGTGCTGTTCGAGTGCCGGGTCGACCGGATCGCCACCTTCGGCAAACCGTAGCCCGGAGCGCGGCTGACAGGCGGATACCGACAGGGCCTGCGTGAAGCCTGGTGCCAGGGCGTGCCCGTGATCAAGGCCGGTCGCAGCGACCATCACCAATCTGTTGCGAACGGTTCTGCGCAGGCCGGTCCCCGGGGGTGATCGGCGCACACCGCGATGACAGGTGCCGATCGTGGCGCACCGTCGGCGTTCCGGGTCCCTGTGGCGCTGCCCGGCCTGACCGCCTTTCCCGACCCGACTGCGGTGGCCCGCCCGGTGGACCCGGCGTGCGCACCGGGACCGGCCCTGCGTGTCGGCGTCTGCCGATCAGGCCGCGGAACCCGCCGGCGGAGTCATCCGCCGGTCCGAAGGTCGCATCCCGCGCCGCCCCGTCGCTGCGACCGCAACAGGGGTGGTCCTCAGGGAGGCGGTGCTACTCGTCCGTGAAGACCGCAAGCGACGTTCGGTTGGCCTCGATGAAGTCCCAGTCGTACACCACGCCCAGCCCCGGGCCTTCGGGAACCGGAACACAGCCGTCGGCGCCGATGCAGTCGAGCTGGTCGCTGTATCCGCAGGCATAGACAGGAGGCACCGCGTTCGGACAGTCCGGACCCACCAGTGCGATCTCGTAATAGTTGGAGTTACGCATTGCCGACATCGTGTGTCTGTGTGCCGGGCCGCACGCATGGACCTCCACGTCGATACCGAAGGCCTCACCGAGATGCGCGATCTTCATCGCACCGGTGATCCCCATGTCGTATTCCGGGTCCGATCGCAGAATGTCGGTTCCGCCGGCAATCAGGAAGTCGGCCTTGGGTTCGACGCCGCGGACATGTTCGGTCTGCAGGATCGGCGTGCGGATCATTTCGCGCAGCTTGCGGTGGCCGAAGGCGGACACCCCGGAATCCCGGTACGGGTCCTCGAGCCAGAAATACCCCGCATCATCGCAGGCCCGACCGATCCGCAGGGTGTCGGCAAAGGTGCGAAGCTCGCAGGCCGGATCGATCATCAGCGTCATGCGGTCACCCACTTCACGCGCCACGTGCAGCAGGTTCTCCTCTTCCTCCCGCACGTTTCCGTCATTCCATCCGTGGATCTTGAAGGCGCGATAGCCGATCTCGTGGCACTGTTCGGCGAAGTCGGCGAAGGCCTCCCTGGAGTCGAGGCCGCCGGACCGGTCGCCGTGATAGGTGCTCGCATAGGCCGGCAGGCGCTGGCGGTAGCCGCCCAGCAGCACCGAGACGGAACAGCCGTGCCGTTTCCCGGCCCAGTCCCAGAGTGCGATGTCGAGCGGGCCGTGGCCCATGTGGTCGAACTGACGCAGCTCCCGCTTCAGGTCGTCATAGATCCCTTCCCGGTGTTCCGCGTGCCGTCCGATCAGGCGTGGCGCCAGCATCCGGGTCTGAGCGCAGGCCGCTGCCGAGCCGACCCAGTGGGTGACATACTCGCCCCGACAGCCGTCGTCGGTTTCCACCCGGACCGCATACTTGCCGATCCGCGCGGTCGATCCGCGGGAATACGCGATGCCGCCGATGCTGTGTGCGCCTCCCAGCAGTCCGAGGTTGTGGGCATCAAACGCAAACTCATGGACTTCAACGCGGCAAATCCGGGTCATCAGTCGTACCCCCCGGGCGGGACGAAACCTCCCAGTTCGCGCTCCATCATCCGCGCGAAGGCGATTGTCCGCAGGTCGGACAGATAGGGTCCGATGATCTGAAGGCCGCAGGGCAGGCCGGCACGGGTGACTCCCGCCGGAGCAGCCGTGGCCGGCAGAAACACCGCGCCAGGGAAACCTGCCCAGAACAGCTGGTCGACCGTCGACTCGCTCGATCCGTTGATCGGGATCACCCGGTCGGCGCGCTCTCCCTCGTGGTCGTGGGGGAACGCGGCCGAGGCGGCGACCGGCGTGAGCAGAAGGTCGCAGGACTCGAAGAACGCGGCCCATTCCCGACGCAGCAGCTCCCGTTCAGTGTTCCACGCCTGCCACTCCTGGTGGCTCATGGTGACGGCCCTGTCGACGGTCGTCCTGTAGCTCAGGTCGTCCGGCTCGCTCCGCTCGGCACGGGCGCGGTGCTCGGCGATCTCTGCCGCCGAAATGCGCGTGCCGGTCGCCGCTCGCAGCAGCATGAGGTAGACGAGGTGGGCGCGCGCCGGATCACGCACCGGTCCGGGCGTTTCCCTGATCCGCACACCGGCCTGTGCCAGGCGATCGACGGTTGCCTGCAGCTGGTCGGTCAGTTCGGTGTCCTGGACGCATGGTGACGCCTCCAGCATGACGCCCACCGTGAAGTCTTCGGGCGCCTTCCTGTCGTCACGCGGCAACCGGAGCGACAGGCCGGCGCTGTCGGGATCGTCCGGGCCGGCCATGGCGAGTGTCGCGGTCTCCAGATCATCGGCACTGCGGGCCAGGGGGCCGATCACCGAGATGTCCGGCGGCACCGGGCTGGCAGGCAGCGCGTGCCCGGTCAGCGGCAGGATCGCGTAGGTCGGCTTGTGGCCGAACACTCCGCAGTAATGCGCCGGGTTGCGGATCGAGGCTCCGATGTCGCTTCCTGCCTCGATGCCGGTCAGGCCCGCTGCAAGCGCTGCCGCGGATCCGCCCGAGGATCCGCCGGGGGTGAGTGCCGTGTTCCAGGGATTGCCGGTCGTCCCGTAAATCTCGTTGAAGCTCTGCCAGTCCGACAGCATCAGCGGCACGTTGGTCTTGCCGAACAGGGTAACTCCGGCCCGCTTCATCCGCCTGACCGCCAGTGCGTCGCCCGAGGCGATGTTGTCTCGCAGTTCCGGCACGCCCCAGGTCGACGGGGTTCCGGCGACATCGAAACTCTCCTTGATGGTCATGGGTACGCCATGCAGCGGTCCCCAGACGTCGCCGCGGGCGAGGGCTGCGTCCGCCTCGCGCGCCCGTTCGCGCGCGTCTTCGGCCATGAGCACGATGATCGCGTTGAGCGTCGGGTTGTGGCGCTGGACCCGGTCCAGGAAATGGTCGAGCAGTTCGAGACATCCTACCTTCCGTTCGCGCACAAGCTCGGCGAGCGCGGTTGCGGAGAGGTAGTGCAGGTCGGTGCCGTCGCTGGTCATCTGGTGTCTCCCGGGCGAGGAAGGGGAAGCCTGCGTCAACCGGCCGGTCTGATCAAGCGTCCGTGGCGGATCTCCGGCACCAGCCAGAAAAGTGCGATGCAGATCAAGGTGGCGACGATCGAGACGGCAAAGGCCGGCCCGTAGCTGCCGGTCAGGTCGTGCACCAGTCCCGCACCCCAGGCACTGAGCCCGGCTCCCACGCCCTGGCCCATGATGGTCGTCCCGTAGATCGCGCCAAGCCCGCGGCCCGCAAACAGCGTTGCCATGAGCGTGGTGATGATCGGCCCTCGCGCGCCCATGCTGAGGCCGTAGGGGATCATCCAGGCGAAGACCAGCAGCGCGCTGTCGACAACGGGCATCAGCGCGAGCGCGCAGACCCCGGCGATGGTCAGAAGGTAGCTCACGGTGGCAACCAGGCTGCGCCCGAACCGGTCGGCGGCCACCCCGGTCAGGAACATCCCGACAAACGACAGCACTCCGGCGGTCCCGAACGCGCCTGCGGCCTCGACTCCGGAGTACCCCTGTTCGACGAGGTAGGCCACGGAGTGCACGGTGACCGAGAACATCGCCAGTGAGGTGAGGAAGAAGATCGCGAACATGGCGTGGAACACGCGGGTGCGAAGGGCTTCGGCGAGGCTGTAGCCGCCTTCGGCGCGTCCGGCCCTGGTCCGGCGCGGATTGCCGGGTGCGCCGCGTTCCAGCATTCGCCAGGGCAGCAGCGCGATCAGCGGCATCAGGCAGAGAAACGCGACGCCGAAGTCTCGGTAGGTGAGGCGCCAGCCCTGGGCCTCGATCAGCCACTGGGCGAGCGGGGCGAACACAAGCAGTCCCAAGCCGTAGCCGGCATAGGTCAGGGCGAGCGCGGTCGCGAGGTGGCGGTCGAACCAGCGGCTTATCAGGCTCTGGGCCGGGACCTGCCAGATGAGCGCCGCGCCCAGGCCCCCGAGGATGCCGAGACAGAGGTAGAACTGCCACAGCCCGTCGACCTGTCCGGCAATGATGTACCCACTGCCGATGCAGGCGAGGCCGGCGAGGTAGACAGTCCGCGCGCCGAACCTGTCGAACAGGTGGCCGGTGAGCGGCGAAAACACCCCCATCGCGGCAATGTAGACGGCGTAGATCGATGCCACGCCGGCGCGTTCGAGACCCAGGTCGTTCGACATGGGCAGCAGGAACACCGCGTACGCATCTCCCATGCCGCGCCCGATGGCCGACATCAGGACACAGAGGGCGAGGATGCCAACGGCGATCGCAGCGATCCTGGCTGCTGAATGGCTGGTCATGCGAGATCCGGTCTGGAGGCAGGCGCACAATCCTAGGAGCCGGGGATGGCGACATCCAGCAGGGCGTTGCCGGCCACGATTGACAGGCTACGGCTCCGCCCGTACATGATGCCGACGGAATTCCCGCCTGCGGTGCCGAACAGCGGAGGGGTGGCCGAGCGGCTGAAGGCGGCGGTTTGCTAAACCGTTATACTGGGAAACCGGTATCGTGGGTTCGAATCCCATCCCCTCCGCCATAGCCGATGCCACGTTCTGGGAGGTAAGCGTTCGGCCTAACCCGCCGCGGTCTTGGCAGGCGTTGTGGATCGTCCGGCCGTGCGCGCCCACTCCTTCGCCATCCAGTCCCGCGTGCCGAACACGCCCGCGACCAGGGCGGGGACGTAAAGGTCGGCATCGATCGCGGGCCAGTGCAGGTTGAAGCCCGCGCCATCAACCACGATGCCGGACAGGGCGTCATCGTCGGCACCGTGCAGCTCCTGGGCCAGCTGCGCGGGAAAGATATACGTGCAGCCGTTCGCAAGTTCGATCACCACACGGCCCGTTTCGCGGTCGTAATGCGCGGTGGTGGCCCGGGGTTCGGACTTCATCATCTCGCCGCCACGTGCCTCGGCAGCCTTGAATTCCGCGTCAGTCGGATCGACCATGGATACGCTCCCATTCCCGCATGAACCGGTCCCGGCGCTCTGTCACCTCGGCAGGCAGCCGTCACATATCCGACCTCTTGATGCGGACGACATCCACGACCTCCGGGCGACCGTCCGGCCCAAGCAGGTTGATCTTCGACCTCCCCGGCCCGACGACATGGACGTGCGCTACGTGCGCATGGTACTCGCCACCATCGCCAACCGTCGGCACGGTGCCCTGATGCGTCATCGCGCGAGCGTGCGATGACTCCGCAAGTCAACCGTTGAACCTCGTGCATGCGCATGGCCTGGACCTACGACGAAGAGAATCACCCGCTCTCTGAGCGCGGTATCAAGCAGCAGAATGAGGGGCTCCTGCGTCGCTATCGCGACTTCCGCCGCGGCGCCGATGCGGTGACTGCGGCCTGGCGGGCACGTCCGGAGGTGATCGCGGTCTCCCTGATCGACTCCGCGGCGCGAACTCCCTGGAAGGAGGTGCCCCGTTTCGAACCGTACCGGCGCGCGTGGATCGCGCTGTGGCACGAGTGCAAGGATGTCGACCTCGCCTTGTGGCTCGACCACCTGGACTCGCTTGACGCGCTGCGCCGAGCTCGGGCTCGGGCGTTGCGCTCACTGTGGGACGAGGCGGCCATCGGGATCGCATCGCACCAGGTCGACGTGTTCATTCTCGAGCCCGTCACCGACCGCTACCTCGGACGTCTGTGCGATTTCAACGCCTGTCCCAAGGGGAAGGCGGAATGCCGGGTCCCGGGCTGCGGAGATGTGGCGCTGCTGCGTCAGCACGAGGGATTCCGATGGCGAGCGGAGAGCTTGGCCGAGGGCCGCGCGGTCCGGCTATTCGAGCGGTCGACAGGTCTGCAGTGCCGCGCGAGCGACCTGCCACTTCTCGAGGTCGATGCCGGGTGACGGGGCGCCGGACGAAATGGTGATTCGGTGAAGCGGCTCAGGGGTTAGGCGCTACCACCTGTCCGTGTACCGGCCACAGCTCTTCGTTCCCGCAGGGCCTCGAACCGCTTCGCGAGAGAAAAACATGGCTCTTATTAGGATGACTTGACAGCGTCATGCCGCCTGCAGGGCCTGACTCGAAGACCTGCAGGCGCTTTCTCCTTGCATGTTCCACGTTTTATCCTGTATATTTCCCGTATTGTTCGGGAGACACCGCATGCCGTCCGAGACAAGACCCGGGACGAAACCACAGCGTGCACACCGCCAGGTCACCTACCGTCTGCTGCCGCAGACGCGGGGCAACTGGCGCCGCCTGGAGCGGGTGCTGGAGGCGCAGCGCCAGTTGTACAACGCCGCCCTGCAGGAGCGGTCGGACGCCTGGCGCCTGGCGGGCGTCTCGCTCTCCTATATCGACCAGGCGAAGTCCCTGACGGTGTGCCGCCGGGAGCTGCCGGAGATGGCGGCCGTACCGGTCGCCATCCAGCGCGGCACGCTCAAGCGGGTGGACGAGGCCTTCCGCGGTTTCTTCCGCCGGGCAAACGCCGGGCAGAAGCCCGGCTACCCGCGGTTCCGCGGACGGCGGCGCTTCGACAGCATCTCCATCGTTTCCGGGGTGAGGCTGGAAGCAGGCAGGCTGCGCCTTCCCGGTTTCGGCTGGATGACGGTGCGCCGGCGCGGCGGCACCCCGTATCCGGACGCCCGTCCGGTCTCGGCAGTGCTGAAGCGCGAGGCCGGACGCTGGTATGCCGTGATCTGCCATGCTGTCGCGGTTGCGCAGCCGGAGGATGACGGGACCGCGATCGGCATCGACATGAACGCCGGCCAGGTCGCGGCGAGCGACGGCCGGCTGTTCCACGCCCCCGACACACGCCGCCTCGAGGCGCGGAGGCGCCGCTATCAGCGCATGGTGGCGAGGGGCAGGCGCGGGAGCCGCCGGCGGGAGCGAGCAAGGGCGCGGCTCGCCAGGACGACACGGCGCATCGCCATGGCCCGGCGCGACTGGCACCACCAGGTCTCGCGCAGGATCGCGGAGGGTGCGCACACCGTCGCGATCGAGGACCTGAAGGTGAAGGCCATGACGGCAAGCGCCCGCGGCACGGCGGACGAGCCGGGCAGCGGGGTGAAGCAGAAGGCCGGGCTCAACCGGGTCGTTCTCGACACCGGCTGGGCCGCCCTGCGCGCGATGCTGGAGTACAAGGCGGGGCGCGTGATCGCGGTCGATCCCCGCCACACCAGCCAGACCTGTGCAGCGTGCGGGCACGTCGATGCCCGATCGCGCAGGACACGGGACCGGTTTCACTGCGTGGCCTGCGGCCACGCCGATCATGCGGACGCGAATGCTGCCCGCACCATACGGCGTCGGGGACTGGCGCTGATGCACGGGGAGGCTGCCGGGATGCCGGGCCGTGGAACCGTGAATACACGAAGAAGGATGGCGGCATGACGCTGTCAAGTTTTCTTTGTAAGATTGCATGAGCGGTGTTGGATTTTTCTTGCGGCCATGTGGGGCCGAAAGAGTCGAGTATCAATATATGGTGGATATGGTGGATATGGTGGCAAGGGGCTGGTTCAGCTCCACCCCTTGCCGATGAAAGGAGAACGACGATGCCGAAAGATCTGAACGACGTAACCCCTTCCGTGGCCGAAGGTAGCACGGTGTATGTGGCGGTGGAAGTCAGCGACAAATCGTGGGTTGTGGGGATCGGCGCTCCGTCGGATCCGGGCAAGGTTGGGATGCATACACTGGCGCCGGCCGACACGGACGGTCTGGTCTGGAAGATCGAGAAGGCCTGTGCCCGTGTTGGCGATCGCTGTCGGGTGCTGCTGACCTACGAGGCGGGATACGAAGGCTTCTGGCTGGCCCGGTGGCTCGGCCTGCAGGCGCCGCAGATTGATGCCCTGGTGTGTGATCCCGCGAGCCTCGAGGTGGTTCGCAAGGCGAAGCGTGCGAAGACCGACAGGATCGACGCGAGACGGATGGTTCGTGCGCTGCGGGCGTGGGACCGGGGCGAGGAGGGCTCTGTCTGTGGTTCGGATCCCGACGGAGGCGGAGGAGGATGCCAAGCGTCTTCTTCGCAATCGGGAGCGTCTGGTAAAGGAACGCACCAGGCTGAGCAATACGATCAAGGGATTGCTGAAGCTGCAGGGGATCCGGGATCTGGAGCCGAGGCGCCCGTCGTTTCTGGCTGATCTCGTCGAGGTTCGCACGGCGTATGGTGCGCCACTGCCTCCTGGTCTTCGCGACGAGATCGAGGCGACGCACGAGCGGCTTGTCATGGTCATGGCGCAGCTCGATGAGATCGAGGAGAAGAAGGGTGCTCTGATCGCTCAGGCTTCATCTCATGATCAGGGCACTGGGACCGGCACCGGGGATGAGCACCGTGCAGTGCCGGGCCCGGCGGCTGTGCTGGTCCAGTTGAAGGGGATCGGAGCGAACGATGCCGTGCTGCTTCAGCACGAGGTGTTGTACCGGGACTTCAGGAACCGGCGGGAGATCGCCGGCTGGGCGGGTCTTGCACCGGTCCCATGGGCGAGCGGCGGGGTCGAGAACGACCAGGGCATCAGCAAGGCGGGCCATCCGATGATCCGCAGGCATCTGGTGCAGATGGCGTGGCGCTGGGTGCGGTATCAGCCCGCCAGCGCGATCACGGTCTGGTTCCATGAGTATTGCGCGCGCCGCCGGCGTGACAGGCTGATGCGCAAGCGGGCCATCATCGCCGTGGCACGCAAGCTGCTTGTCGCGCTGTGGCGGTACGCCACGACCGGTCTGGTGCCGACAGGCGCGGTCCTCGGTTCATCGTGACCTTCGTCACGATGGCCGGGAACAGAGGCTGAGGCAGAAGGAGGGTTTTCCTGTCCAACGCGGCTCGACGGGGTCGCGGAGGAACCGGAGGATGCGTGATCGCTTTGGGGCAGGGCTGGCCGTCTTGACGGCACCGTTTTGTAAGATGGATCCCGTCCACCGGAACGTCGAACCACAGAATGTGGAATCAGGGTCACGGGGCCGGCACAGGCTGGCCAACCGAACCGTATAGGAGTTGAGTGCCGCCGTTGAGCGCACCGCTGCAAAGACGTTCCATCCGGATCACCTTCGCTCCGCCTGGCAGCCGTCGAAATGGACTACTTGGAAAAAAGTACTGCTGCCTTTGTCCGTGCGGGGACAGGCGACACCACCGGCTCGACAGAGGGGAACACGATGAGGGAGGAACAGGAGTCGATGGTGCAAAACTGCGCTTGACAATGTGAGAAGCTCATAGGAGCCCCAATTCGAACGCATCTCGCGCATCCTCCTTCGTGACCGGCGCGTCGACTTCGTGGGCAGCCGCTTGCGACCGCAACGGCTCTATCCGAGGAGATCGAGGAATCCGATCAGCACGTGGCACCGAGGCACGAACGTCGCGGCCTGACCGAGCCGGATCCGGCCCGGAGGCACCGCCTGTCGCCGCACAGGGCGCCACACGTTAAGGAAACACCGTCGAATCGTTAAGGAAATGCCATTGGACGCACGGGACACGGCCCGGCACACCGGGCCAGCCTCAACACCATCGCGTTCGCGGTCATCTTCGCCAACCGGCGCGAGGCGGAAAGCCTCGCCGAAACCCGTCGCCGGCTCCAGCTCAGCCGCAGCAAAGCCGTCGCGGCCCTGAGAGGCTGCCGCATCCCGGCGGTGCCAGGGCGCCGCCGGAAACACACCGGATCCTCACAACGAACCACCCGGCGACCGGAAACCGGGCCTGCGTTGGCGCGTGGAGGGTCCGCAGCCGCGAAACTCAGCCAGACAACCACGATCCGTGCCCCGTTCATCGGCTCCCGGTCAAGATCTGCGACAGAGTGGGGAAAGTCCTGCGGAAAGACCCCCAAATCTTGCGATCCGGGCCTGCCCGGCACAGGATAGGGTACTGGAGAGGAAGGTCGAAATGCCACAAAGTCTGCACCGGCTCTCCCTCCGCCAGTCCGGCCGAAACATGCGACCAGGGAAAGGCACATGCAGGCATGCCTGACCATCACCGGCAGAACGCGGGTCTTCGGGATCATCGCCGATCCCATCGGCCATGTGCACGCACCCTCCGTGTTCAATCCGTTGTTCGAGAAACACGGCGTCGACGCGGTCATGGTCCCGCTGCACGTGCGTCCGGACGACCTCGGGGCGACGATCACCGGGCTGCGCGCCCTGCCAAACTTCGGGGGCATGGCGGTCACCCTGCCGCACAAGGTCGCCATGATGGAGCAGTGCCAGGAGATCGGCCGGCTTGGCCGGCTGATCGGGGCCGTCAACTTTGCGGCTTTCGACGAGAACCGCCGCCTGATCGGTGACAACTGCGACGGTCTCGGGTTCCTCGACGGGCTGCGCGCCGCCGGCCACGAAGTGCACGGCCGGGACATCCTGATGGTCGGTGCCGGCGGTGCGGCCCGCGCCATCGGGTTCACCCTTGTCGATGCCGGGGCCGGGCGGCTGGTGATCGCGAACCGGACCCGCTCGAAGGCGGAGGAACTCGCCGCGGCGATCACCGCGGCGTTGCCGGGGCGGCCCGTTACGGTCGGGACCGCCGATCCGCGCGGGTTTGACCTGGTGATCAACACGACCTCGCTCGGGCTGGAAGCGGATGATGCGCTGCCTGTCGATCCCGACCTGCTCGAGCCGGAGCAGCTGGTGGCCGAGATCATCATGAACCCGGTTGAAACACCGATCCTCGCCGCCGCGAGAACCAGGGGCTGCGCCATCCACCATGGCCGCCCGATGTTTCAGCACCAGGTCACCGCCATTGCCCGCCTGTTCGGCTACGACTTTCCACTGCCGTAGGACCCGCCGGACCGGTCGGATCATATGGGGGATGGACTGATATATCTGTTGGCGGGTAGCATCACAGGACGGATGCGGACCGGGCGCGGGTAACAGTCATGATCGAAGGCCAGGTGAAGTCGGCAACGCGGGTAATGGCGATCCTGGAGTGTTTCGAGGACGTCAAGCGCCCGCTCAGGATATCGGAACTGGTGCGCCTGGTGGGAATTCCCCAGTCGAGCATGTCAACGCTGATGAAGACGCTGCATGTCCAGGGGTTCGTCGACTACAACGTCGAAGCGCGTACCTACCTGCCCAGCATCCGCATCGCGCTGCTGGGCAACTGGATGATGGAAGGGGTCGGGACGTCGCACACGCTGCTTGCCATCATGAAGGACCTGAGTGCCGCGACCGGTGACAGCGTCATGCTGGGCACGCTGCTCGGTGTGCAGACCCAGTACATCCACGTGGTCAATTCCGCCCAGCGTCTCAGGTTCCATCTCCGGCCCGGCATGATGCGGCCGACCTTTCGCACCGCCATCGGCCTGGTGCTGGCGAGCCTGCGGTCCGACAACGAAATCGGGCTCATGGTGCGCCGCGTCAACACCGAAACGGATCGATCGGAAGACATGGTGCGCCCGGGCGAGGTGATGGCGCGTGTCCGGGAGTACCGGGAGAAGGGCGTGCTCGTCACCTCGAACCTGGCGACGCCGGGTGCCGGTGTGGTCGCTGCCGCACTGAACGGCGGATCTTCGGCGCGCCCGATGGCGCTCGGAATCGGCGCGCCGGTTCCGCGGCTCGTGTCCGGGCGCGAGTTCCTGGTCAAGTCGCTTGAAGGCGCCGTTCACAGGTATGCCGAGGGACGCAACGACCGCGCGGCCTAGGATTCCGGACCCGTCATCGGCTACGCCCTGACCCGGGAACGGATCGGGCCCTCGGGGCGACCCTCCAGCATCTGTTCGAGCCACGGGTTGGCGCTGTCTGCCGCCGCGGCGGCGGTGCCGGCCCAGCGGATGATGCCGTCGTGCAGCAGCGCGATGCGGTCGAACCGGTGTCGCGCAACCTTCATGTCCCCGGTGACGGCCAGCACCGTGGCGCCGGTGCGGGCGCGGTGCTGGTCGATCAGATCCAGGATGGCGGTGGTCCGGACCGGGTCAAGTCCGGCGGTGGGATCATCGAGAATCAGCAGCTCGGGGTCACCGACCAGTGCGCGGGCCAGTGCCGCCCGCTTCTGCATGCCGCCGGAGAGTTCGGAGGGAAACTGCGCCGCCACGGCACCGGGCAGTCCGACCCCGGCCAGCTGGTCGAGCGCCACCTCGCGGGCGCGCCGCCGCGGCCAGCCCTCGCACTCGACCAGACGGAACGCGACGTTGTCGCGCACCGTCATGCCGTCGAACAGTGCGTTGCGCTGGAACAGGACACCGATGCGGTGAAGATGGCCGGCAAGGTTCGGCTCGCTGTGGCCTGCGACCTCGACATGCCCGGCATCGACGGGAGACAGCCCGAGCAGGCAGCGCACCAGCACCGACTTGCCGGCCGCCGACGGGCCGATCAGTGCCGTGGTGGCACCGGAAGGAACCTCCAGGTCAATCGACTGGAGGACCGGATGCGCATCGAATGTCCGGGCGATCGAGCGGGCAACGAAACCGAATGACATGCGTACGGTCCTGAGATCGGGTTGCGTCGCGGTCCGCGAAGCGGAACTTCGGTCCGGGTTCGCCCTTGTAGAATTCGCGATCCTCACCTACATCCCACCTGCATGTGAAACCGCTGCACCCTGGGTGTCAATGAAGCCATTGATCCGGATTGACCGGCTGACCAAGCTGTTCGGGCCGATAGAAGCGGTGCGCGACGTCAGTTTGTCGGTCGACCAGGGCGAGGTTGTCGGACTTCTCGGGCCCAACGGCGCCGGCAAGTCGACCACGCTGAAGTTGCTGGCCGGCTACCTCGTGCCCACCTCGGGGTCGGCGAGTGTATGCGGCCACGACGTCGTTGCCAGTCCGCTCGCGGCGCGCCGGAGCCTCGGATACCTTCCCGAGGGGGCGCCGCTTTACGACGAGATGACACCGCGGGGTTTCCTCGACTTCGTGGCGCGGGTTCGCCGGCTCGACGGTCAGGCGCGGCGCGATGCAGTTGCGGCCGCCGCACGGCGACTGCAGCTCGACGGCGTGCTGCACCAGCCGATCGGCACGCTGTCGAAGGGGTTCAGGCGCCGGGTCGGCCTTGCCCAGGCCATCCTGCTCGATCCCGAGGTGCTGGTGCTCGATGAACCCACCGACGGCCTCGACCCGAACCAGAAACACGAGGTGCGCGCGCTGCTGCGCGAGATGGCCGGCCGCAAGGCGGTGATCGTCTCGACCCACAACCTCGACGAGGTCGAGGCGGTGTGCACGCGCGCGGTTGTGATCGCCTCCGGCAGGATCGTCGCCGATGCGGCGCCCGCGGCGCTGGCGACACGTTCCGCCCGACACAACGTGATGTGCATCAGGGTTGGACACGAACAGGCCGCGAAGGCCATGGATGCGATCGGCGCGGTGTCCGGACTGGTTGCCGTGGACCGTCCCGCCCCGTCCGGTGACGACACCGAGATCAGGGTCCTGGCAGGGGGTGACGCCGACCTCAGGGCGCCACTGCACCGGGCACTGGTCGACCGGGACGTGGCAGTTCTCGAGTTCTGGCGCGAGCCCGGCCGTATGGAGGACGTGTTCCGGCAGCTGACGCGCCAGGCGGGGGAAGTGGCGTGAGAACCCTGGCCGTGATCGCCCGGCGCGAGCTGGCGGCGTACTTCGGCGCGCCGCTCGCCTATGTGTTCATCGTCGTGTTTCTGGCGATGGCCGGTGCGCTGACCTTCAAGGTCGGCTACCTGCTCGAGACCGGCGTGGCCGAGCTCGGGGCCTTTTTCCGTTTCCACCCGTGGCTGTACCTGTTCCTGATGCCGGCAATCGGCATGCGGCTGTGGGCGGAGGAACGCAAGACCGGTACGCTCGAATTCCTGATGACCCTGCCGGTGACCGTGGCCGAGGCGGTGATCGGCAAGTTCCTGGCCGCCTGGATCTTCGCCGGCGTGGCACTGGTGCTGACCGTGCCGGTCTGGATCACGGTCAACTGGCTCGGCGACCCGGACAACGGCGTGATCGTTGCGTCCTACCTTGCGAGCTGGCTGCTCGCCGGCGGGTTCCTGGCGCTCAGCGCCTGTGCCTCGGCGGTGACGGGCAATCAGGTGATCGCCTTTGTGGTCGGGGCGACCCTGTGCTTCCTCGCCATGATGAGCGGGGTCGATATCGTACGCACCGCCTTCGAGGGGTGGGCGCCCGGCTGGATGATTGACACCGTGGTCTCGCTGAGTGCGCTCAACAACTTCGAAACCATCAGCCAGGGCGTGATCGATGCGCGGACCCTGGTCTACTTCGTGTCGCTGATCGTGCTGGGCCTGGTGGCGAACTGCGCGATCCTCGAGTTCCGCAAAGCGTAAGGGACCGGCCGGTGATGCCAATCAACCGACGGCTGCGCGCGATTCTCGGGTGCGGACTTGCCGTGGTGCTCTTCGTTGCGCTCAATATCTGGGCGGACCGGGAGCTGCGGTCGACCCGGCTCGATCTGACCGAGGACGGTCTCTACACGATCTCGGAGGGAACCCGCAGCGTGCTGGCGTCGATCCTCGAGCCGATCACGGTGCGCGTCTACGCGAGTTCGGGGCTTGAGGCCCTCGGTCCGGACTACATCGCGCTGGCGCGCCGGGTCGACGAGCTGCTGGAACACTACCAGCGCCTGTCCGGAGGGCTGCTCAAGGTCGAACGGTTCGACCCACAGCCGTTCTCGCGCGAGGAGGACATGGCACTGGCCGACGGGATCGAGGGGTTTGCCGACGTGCTCGGCCGGGACCGGTTCTTTCTCGGGATGGCGGGCAGAAACAGTACTAACGGCCGGTACAATCTTCCCTTCCTCACGCCGGAACGCGCCGACCTGCTGGAATATGACCTCACCCGCATGGTCCACGACCTTGCCCGGCCGCGGAAGGTCACCGTTGCCCTTCTCGGTGACCTGCCGCTCAACGGGAACCCGGCCGCGCAGGTGGTCCCCTGGGCGGTGCTCGAGGCGGCCGAGCGGTTCTTCGAGATCCGGACCCTGTTCGGGTCGGTCTCCGCGATCGACGACGATGTCGACGTCGTCTGGCTGGCCGAGCCGGGCGAACTCGACCAGGCGACAGTCTACGCCATCGACCAGTTCGTGATGCGGGGCGGACGGGTGCTGGCGTTTCTCGACCCGTTCGCCGAATCCCTGGTCCGGCCCCGATCACAGCCGCCGAGAACCGGCAGCCTCGAAACCCTGGCTCCTCTGCTGGCCGTCTGGGGCGTCGAGATTCCGGAACGCCAGGTGGTCGGCGATCGCCGAGGGGCGGTCAAGGTCCAGGTTGACCGCGGCGGGCGGACCACGGTCACCGACTATCCTGTCTGGTTTGCCGCCGGTCCGGAAGGCATGGCCGGCGGCGATCCGGTGACCGCGAACCTGTCGCTGGTACACTTCCGCTCGAGCGGGCACATCATCCCCCTTGAGGGTGCTACGACCCGGATCGAGCCACTGGTCAGCAGCAGTGCCGATTCGCAGGTGATCGACCTCGCCCGTATTGAGTACGCGCCCGATCCGGTCGAGATCCTCGCGACCTTCGAGCCGGGCGGCAGTGGGCATGCGCTGGTCGCCCGCGTCTCGGGTCCGGTGCGGTCCGCTTTCCCGGACGGGCCCCCCGACGCGGTCACCGACGAGGCGGTGCGTGCGCGGCATCGTGCCGAGGCAGGGCACCCGCTCGCCCTGCTGCTGGTCGCCGACTCCGACCTGCTGCGCGACGATGTCTGGACCCAGGGCTCGGCGGTGTCGGGAGGCATCAGCGTGCCGTTCGCCCACAACGGCGACCTCGTGATCAATGCACTCGAGCAGCTCGTCGGCTCCGACGCCATGATCGGGTTGCGCGGTCGCGGGATCTCGAACCGTCCGTTCGAGGTTCTCGAGACCATGACGAGGCAGGCGGAGGCCCGTTACCGCTCGAAGGAGCGCACGCTGCTTCGCACCGTGACCGAGCTCGAGAACCAGATCAGCGCCACGCGCGGCCACCGCGATGACGAGGGCCTGGTCCTGACCCCGGAACAGCAGGACGAGATCCGTCGGACACGCGACAGGATGTTCGAAGTGCGCGGTGAACTGCGCGAGGTCCGGTTTGCGCTCGAGAAGGATGTCCGTGACCTGAAGGCACTGCTCACCGTGCTCAACATCTGGGCGGTGCCGGCACTGATCGGCGTGTTTGCCGTCGCCTTCGCCCTGCTGCGGGCCCGTCGCGCCCGGCTCTATCGCCGGTTGAGGTCATGAGCCCGCGGTTCTTCATGGCGCTGCTTGCCGCGACCGTCATCGCGGTGGCCGGAGCGGCGTGGTCGGTCATTCACGGTCCGGTCACGGCGACGTCGGTCCGCGCCGGCGAGGTGGCGTTTCCCCTGCTGGCCGCCAGCCCGGACGCGGTGCGTCGCATCGAACTGCGAACGACAGAGGGCGCACTATCCTTCGAGCGCACCGAAACCGGGAGGTGGGTCACGCCGGAGAAACACCGCTACCCGGTGTCGTCACGACGCATCCGGGAAGTGGTCACCGAGCTTGCCGACATGCGCCTGGTCGAACCGAAGACCGGGATGGCGGAACGCTACCCGCTGATCGGGGTGGAACCGGTGGATGCGGCCGACGCCAATTCCGTCGAGCTGCGGCTGGAGGATGCCGGAGGCAGGGTGCTTGGCCATGCGCTGTTCGGGGTCAGGGTCTGGCACCGGACCGGGGATGCGCGCCACGGTATTTTTCTGCGCGAGCCCGGGGCGGACCGTGCCTGGCTGGCAAGCGGTGGTACCGATCTGTCGTATGACATGCAGGACTGGCTCGACCGGGCCATCCTCGATGTTGCCGCCGACGAGATTACGACGATCGCCGTGCGTCCCGAAGCCGCGGATGAATTCAAGGTGTCGCGCACGTCCGACGGGTCGCTGAAGGCAGACGGACGCGAGGTTGATCAGGACCTGCTGCGCCGGCTTGCCGCGGGGCTTGCGCGCCTTTCGCTGATCGATGTGGAGCCGCGCGGGGAGGCGGGCGCTGCCGGCTCCGGCCTGTCCTACACCACCGGGGACGGACTGGTAATCGAGGTCACCGAGTGGCGGGACGGCTGGCTCACCTTCGCGGCGGCGGCGACCGGTCCCGATGCGCGCCACCGTGCCGACGCGCTCAACGATCGTCTGGCGCCGTGGCGGTACCGGCTTGCCGACTGGCAGTACGAAAGGCTGTTCGGAGGAGCCGCGCTGGCGGCCGGCGGGTGATGGACGCCGGCCCGTCGCCCATGGAACTGGCGCTTGCCGAGGCGCGGGGTGCGGCGGCGCGCAACGAAGTTCCGGTCGGGGCCGTGGTCACGGCGGCGGCAACAGGCGAGGTGCTGGCCGTCGCCAGCAACCGGGTGAGGGAATTGGCCGACCCGACGGCCCACGCCGAGGTGCTGGCGATCCGGAAGGCGGCGGCGAGGCTGGGCCGGCCAAGACTCGATGACTGCGATCTCACCGTCACGCTCGAGCCCTGCGCCATGTGCGCCCAGGCCATCGCGCTCGCCCGGATCCGGCGGCTGGTGTTCGCGGCCTATGACCCGAAGGGAGGGGCGGTTGAACACGGCGTGCGGATCTTCCGCCAGCACACCTGCCTGCACGCTCCCGAGGTGGTGGGCGGTGTGGACGAACGTGTTGCCGCGGACCTGCTCAGCGGGTTCTTTCGCACCCTGCGCCCGGGGACCGGCGAAACCGGCTGAAGCCCGCTCGCTACCGGCGACGCCGGCGGCGCGCTGTCGACTGGGCCGCCGGTGCGCGGGGCTCCGGCAGGTGGACCACCCGGCGCAGCCGGGTGTAGGGGTCGGTTCTGTGCGGAAACGCCATCGCGTCAACGAAATGCTCCTGGAACCTCGGCTCGGTGGCGGTCTCGATCTTCTCGACCCGGCGCACCACCTGTTCAATTTCGCGCCGCGCCTCGTGGTCGAGCAGGGCAATCCGTGCCCCGGTTCCGGCGGCGTTTCCGGCCGAGAACACCCGGTCGGGCCGGCAATCCGGGATCATTCCGAGGACCATGGCATGGATGGTGTCGATGTGGCTGCCGAAGGCGCCGGCCAGCACGACCCGGTCGACGGTGTTGATTGCGAGCCTGTCCATCAGCAGCCGGGATCCCGCGTACAGCGCCGCCTTGGCAAGCTGGATCGCGCGGACGTCGGCCTGGGTGACGCAGATGTCTCCGGTGAGGCGCCACGAGAAGGTCCGCCCGTCCGCGAACACCCGCTCCGTGCGCTCCCGGCAGGTCCCGTCGATGGTCCCGTCAGCCGTCATGAGACCGGCGAGAAAGAGCTCCGCCAGCGCCTCGATAATGCCCGAGCCGCAGATGCCGGTCACCCGGACATCGGTCGGGAACCCCGGCTCGTCCGACCAGGTGTCGACACCGATGAGGCGAAACCGCGGCTCGAGAGTCGTCCGGTCGATGCGGACCCGCTCGATGGCTCCGGGGGCCGCGCGCTGGCCTGAAGAGATCTGCGCCCCTTCGAAGGCCGGCCCGGTCGGGCTCGAACAGGCAAGCAGACGATGCCGGTTGCCCAGCACGATCTCTGCATTGGTCCCGACATCGATGATGAGCGTCATGTCGTCGCGCCGATACGGTCCCTCGGACAGGATCACGGCTGCGGCATCGGCCCCGACGTGACCGGCGATACACGCCGGAGCATGGATGCGGGCGCCCGGGTGGAGGGCAATGTCGAGTTCGGCCGCCCTCGTCTCGACCGCCCGGTCGACCGCGAGCGCAAAGGGCGCAAAACCGAGTTCCGACGGGTCGATGCCCAGCATCAGGTGGTGCATGACCGGATTGCCGACCATGACCACCTCGAGGATCTCGTCCGGCCCGGCCCCGGCCTCGCGCGCCGTTTCCCCGGCCAGTCCGGTCGCGGCCTCGCGCACCGCCCTGGTCATGTCCGCGGCACCGCCCGGGTTCATCATCGCCCAGGAGACCCGGCTCATCAGGTCCTCGCCGAACCGGATCTGCGGGTTCATGGCTCCGGCGGAGGCCAGGACCTCGCCGGTCGCGAGGTCACACAGGTGGGCCGACATGGTGGTGGAACCGATGTCGAGGGCCAGTCCGAGCAGCCGTTCGCGCAGGCCGGGCCACACGGCGACGATGCGGTCGCCGCCGCGGAGCGCCACGGTGACCTTCCAGTCACCGTCGCGCAGGGTCTTCTGCAGGGTGCCGAGGACATGCGCATCGCAGGTGATGTCATCACCGAGCCCCGGCCACTGGTCGACCAGGCTGTCGCACAGGCGGCGCAGGTCGCTTGCCGGCACTTCGAGGTCGGGCCGCGCAACCTCGACATAGTGAAGCCGCGTGACCGGACGCACCTCGATTTCGCGTGCCTCGGCCCGCTTGCGGATGACCTGGCGGTGGACCTGGCTTTCGGGCGGGATGTCGATAACGGCGTCTGTCAGCAGCCGAGCGCTGCAGCCAAGCCGGCGGTCCGGCGCCAGGCGGCGGCGTCCGGCGTACCGCGCCTCCGCGGCTTCCGGGGCAGAGAGGGCCCCAGGCCCGGCGGAGACCTGGAACTTGTGGAACTCGCCCGGGGTAAACACCACCTGGCAGCGTCCGCACAGCGCCCGGCCGCCACACACCGAGTCGAGATCGACCCCGAGGTGGCGGGCGGCGGCAAGAACGCTGGTCCCGGCCGGAACCAGCCCGCGCCTGCCGCTCGGGGAAAACACCACGAAGACCTGGTCGGTCCGGCTCCCGTCGTCGAGCCCGAGCGGTTCTGTCATCCGCCGCTCAGGCAGCGCGCCGTCGTCGTCGCGGCCGCATGCCCCGCGCTCCGACCAGAGCCCCTTCCGGTACCGGTTCGCGGTGCTTCGCGATCCAGCGGCGACACTCCTTGTCATTGCCCATCATGACATTGGCGCCGAAGACAGCCGTCATTTCCTCCCCGTGCAACGGGTTCATGATGGCGGATGTCATGCCGGCACCGATCGCCATTGACAGGAAGGCGGCATTGAGCCCGTGCCGGTTCGGCAGGCCGAACGAGATGTTCGACGCACCGCAGGTGGTGTTGACGCCGAGCTCATCGCGCAGGCGGCGAATGAGCCGGAACGCGGAAGAGCCGGCGAGGTTGATGGCGCCGACCGGCATGATGAGAGGATCGACCACCACGTCAGCCGGAGAGATTCCGTGATCCTGGGCCCGTTCGACGATCTTGCGGGCAACCTCGAAGCGGACATCAGGGTCTTCCGAAATCCCGGTCTCGTCATTGGAGATCGCGACCACGGCAGCCCCGTAGCGGCGGATCAGTGGCAGGACGGATTCCAGCCGTTCCTCCTCACCGGTGACCGAGTTGACCAGCGGCTTGCCTTCGTAGGCTGCAAGCCCGGCTTTCAGCGCGTCGATGACGGAACTGTCGATGGACAATGGCGCATCGGTGACAGACTGGACCAGTCGGACACACTCGGCAAGGATGCGCGGTTCGTCGGCGAGCGGAATCCCGGCGTTGACGTCCAGCATCAGGGCTCCGGCCTGGACCTGGGCCAGGGCATCGGCCGTCACCCGGCTGTAGTTTCCGGTCGCCATCTCCGCGGCCAGCAGCCGGCGTCCCGTCGGATTGATCCGTTCGCCGATCACGCAGAAAGGCTGATCGAAACCGATCACCACTTCCCGGGTTGCGGAGCTGAGAACTGTGAGGGTCATGGTGGAATTCTCCCCGGGACACAACCTGGTCAGGACGCAGCAGGCAGGGCCTGCTCGAGAACGGTGAAGCCGTTGTTGCCGTCGGGCCGGAATGCGCCGGCGCTGACCGCGTTGACCCACTCGGCGGTCTTGGCAAGGCCGCCGAAGGGATAGAAGTGCAGGCCGCGCACGAGCGAGCCGGGATCGGCGGCAACCAGTTCCGCAAGCCGGGCCACGAACCGGTTGGGCTGCTGCTGTGCCAGCAGGCGGGTCACCGAGCGGGCCTGGCGGGTCAGAAACAGCATCGAGGGGCCGACGCCGGAGACCTGCGCGAACCTGAGCAGGGTCTTCACGGTGGCCGGGCCCGGAACCCCGACGCGGATTGGCAGCCGGTTGCCGTCGGCGCGCAGGCGCCGTTCCCAGGCCGCGACCGTGTCGGCGTCAAAACAGAACTGGGTTTCGATATAGACGTCGAGGCCGGTATCACGGGCCCAGGCGTTCTTCCGGGCGAGTGCGCGGGCGAGCTCCGGCGCCGGTATGTCAGGTGACCCTTCCGGGTGTCCGGCAACCCCGACGGTCCGGATGCCCCGGCGCTCGAGCAGTCCGGTCTCGAGCAGCTCCATCGAACTTGGGAACGGGCCCAGCGCCCGGTCGACTCCGCCGGCGATGACCAGCACCTCGGTCACCGCGGCGTGGGTGACCAGTTCGTCGAGCGCGCGCTCGAGCTGGCTTCGGCCGGTGAGGCTGCGGGCGGCAAGATGCGGAACCGGATTGAACCCCTCTGCCCGCAGGCGCCGGCACACGCTGACGGTCCCGACGATATCCGAACCGGGCAGGAAGGTGACATTGACGGTGGTGCCGGCCGGAAGGTGGTTGGCGAAGGAGCCGATACGGGCGGCCCCGGCGGGTGTGACCTCCACCGAGTACCCGTCCACCAGGCTGCAAATCTGTCGGCTGTTGAAGGTCATCGCCGCCGCTCCAGCCAGTCCGGAATCCCATTTCCTCTGCCTCATCTAGGTATTATCCGGGAAAACCAGTTTCGCATTGTCGTCACAAGCAGTTCAGAATCCGACACTTCCGGAACAGGTCGTGCTCGAACGGCATCCGGGGCACACGCCCGGCGGTTTGCAGCGTGCCAGGACACGGGGTAGCGTTCGGGCGCCATGCAGACGAGGGACGGGACCAACGGAGTGGACGCAGAATCCCGGGCGATGGACCCACCGGTGCGGGAGACCCATTTCGGCGATCGGCGGGTGCTGTGCTTTCCGGACCGGCCGAACGATGTCCTGGCGATGTTCGCCGAGACGGTCCGCAGGCTGCCCGACCGGGAGGCGCTGGTTGCCGGGGAGTGCCGGATCAGTTACCGGGATCTCGACCGGCTGGTCCGGCATACGGCCGGACGACTGCTCGCGGACGGACTGGGTGCGCAGGATCGGGTGTGCCTGCTGCTCGGTAACCGGCCGGATTTCCTTGTGCTCCTGCTGGCGATCCTGCGCATCGGCGCCATCGCCGTGCCGGTAAACCCGCGCGAGCAGCGGGACGGGCTCCTCTTCATCCTCGCCGACTGCCAGGCGGCGGCGCTGGTCAGCGAGGTCGGGCTCGAGGACCGGATCCCCGATCCAGCGGCAGTCCCGTGGGTGCGCCGTTTCTACCGGATCGCGGAGGCGGGAGGGCTCGAACCGGCCGGCGTGACGCGTGGCGGGCCTGCCGCGCGCCAGTGCGGGGAAGAGGAGACCGCAATCCTGCTCTACACCTCGGGCACCACCGGCAGGCCGAAGGGCGCCATGCTGACCCACCTGAACCTGGTGCACTCGGTCATGCACTACCAGCAGGTGTTCGGCCTCGGACCGCATGACCGGTCGATGCTGGTGGTTCCCGCAAGCCACGTCACCGGACTGGTGGCCATCCTTCTGGCCATGGTCCGGTGCGGCGGCTGCAGTGTCATGATGCGCAACTTCGAGGTGCACGAGTTTCTCGCATGCGCCGCGGGCGAACGGATCACCCACACGGTGATGGTTCCGGCGATGTACAACCTGTGCCTGCTGAGAGCCGATCTCGGCCAGCATGACCTCTCGGCGTGGCGCATCGGGGCCTACGGCGGCGCGCCGATGCCGGAGGCGACCATCGCCGCACTTTCCCGTGCCCTTCCCGGACTGCAGCTTGCGAACGCCTATGGTGCGACCGAGACTACTTCGCCGGCGACCGTGATGCCGCCGGGCCGCACGCGGGAGAGGCCGGACAGCGTGGGCCTGGCGGTCGCCTGCGCCGAACTCAGGATCGTGGACGAGACCGGGGCCGAGGTGGCTGCCGGAGACGCCGGAGAGGTGCTGATCAAGGGGCCGATGGTGGTCCCCGGCTACTGGAACCGCCCCGAAGAGACCGATGCCGGTTTCCGCGACGGCTGGTGGTGTTCCGGCGACATCGGCGCTCTCGACGGCGACGGGTTCCTCACGGTGTTCGATCGCAGGAAGGACATGATCAACCGGGGCGGCTACAAGATCTACAGTGCCGAACTCGAGAACATGCTGGCGCATCATCCCGCGGTCGGTGAAGTCGCCGTCATCGCCAGGCCCGACCCGGTGCTGGGCGAACGGATCCACTGTTTCGTGGTGCCGGCCGGTGCGCAGCCGGAGCCTGAGAGCCTGCGGGACTTCTGCAGGGGCCGTCTTGCCGACTACAAGGTTCCGGACAGCTTCACGTTCCTCGTCGAACCGCTGCCGCGCAACGCCAACGGCAAGGTGATGAAGCTGGTTCTGAAGAAATGGCTCGAACGGAGACAACCGTGACCGATCTGTACAACCTTGCCGGCAGGACCGCGCTGGTGACCGGCGCCTCGCAGGGGCTTGGACAGAGATTTGCCCGTGTTCTGGCGCGCCATGGCGCCGGCGTCGGACTGGCGGCGCGCCAGACCGACCGCATCGCGGCGCTGCAGGAAGAAGTCCGGTCCGGGGGCGGCCGCGCCCACGCGGTGACCATGGACGTGATGGACCGCTCCAGTATCGAGGCCGGGGTGAGCGAGGTGGAGAGAGTACTGGGCCCGGTCGACATCCTGGTCAACAATGCCGGTCTTGCGATCAACAGCGCCTTCCTGGACGTGACCGAGCAGGAGTACGACACGGTGCTCGGGACCAACCTGAAGGGGTGCTTCTTCTGCGCCCAGGAAGTGGCCAGGGGCATGGCCGGGCGCGGCGAGGGCTCGATCATCAATATTTCCTCGGTGCTCGGCACCCGGCCGATCGGGACGCTGTCGACCTACTGCGCGTCGAAAGGGGGGCTGAACCAGCTGACAGCGGCCATGGCGCTCGAACTGGCGCGTCACGGAGTCCGGGTGAACGCCATCGCGCCGGGCTACGTCGAGACCCCGATGAACAGCGATTTCTTCCGTTCACCTCCCGGTCAGGCCCTGGTCCGCTCGGTGCCGCAACGCCGGCTCGGACAGGTGTCGGACCTTGACGGCGCCCTGCTGCTGCTGGCCTCGGGCGCATCGGAATTCATGACCGGCACGGTGGTGACGGTCGATGGCGGGTTCACTGTCCGGTGATGTGATCAGCCCGCGAAGTGGCGCTGCAGCCGGGCGGCGGTTTCCTCCGGCTTTTCCTCGTTGACGTAATGGCCGGCATCGATCGGTCCACCGGTCACCTCGCCGGCGGCGTAGCGTTGCCAGATGGACAGCACGTCCCCGAATACGGTGCCGGTGTGGCTGTCGCGGCCCCACAGGACCAGAAGCGGGCAGGTCACACGCCTGTCAGCCGCAAAGTCCTCGGTGTCCATGGCGAGGTCCGAGCTGGCGCAGGCGCGGTAGTCCTCGCACGAGCCGCGTATGGTCTTCCACGTGAAACAGCGGACATATTCCCGGAACGCCTCGGGGGCGAACGGCGCGAGGCCCTTGCCCGGCTTCGATATCTTCTGCTCGATGAAATAGCGGGCCGGAACGCCCGCCATCATCCGCTCCGGCATGTCGCGCGGCTGGATCATGAACAGCCAGTGCCAGGACGAGCGTGCCCACTCCGCCGACCCGTGGGTCCAGATGTGGTGGCTGGGCAGAATGTCGATCACCGCTGCCCGCCGGACCCGGTCGGGGTGGTCGAGTGTCATCCGGTGGGTGACCCTGGCGCCGCGGTCGTGCCCGGCAACATCGAACTCCCGGTAGCCGAAATGTGTCATCAGGTCGACAAGGTCCGCCGCCATGGCGCGAAACGAGTAGTTCACGCTCTCGGGACCACCGTCATCAGGGCCGCGCGAGTCACCGTAGCCCCGCAGGTCGGCCATGATCAGCCGGTGCCGGGAAGCGAGCAGCGGTACGACCTTGTGCCAGGAAACATGGGTCAGCGGATTGCCGTGCAGAAGCAGCAGCGGTGGTCCCGAGCCGCAGGTCCTGCCGACCAGGGTCGCGGATCCGTACCCGCGGTCCGGCGTGGTCACCTCGAAGCTGTCGCAGCCTTCCAGCCCGGGGATCATCAACCGTTCCTCCGCCTTACCGCTTGCGCCGCATGCGCTTCGCCAGTTGCCTGGCGGAGGTGCTTGTCATGATGAATTCGCCAACCAGTCCGACCTGGTCCTGGTCCTCCACCGGGTAGTGCGTGTCGAACAGCCGCGGCATGCCGGCGACCTGTTCCTCGCCGAACTTGACCTGTGCCATCCGCCACAGCATCACCCGCTCGGCGGCGGCTTCCTCCATCAGCGCCTTGGCATAGCCCTTGCGCTGCCCTTGTTCCCTGCCCTGCCGGTGGTACGGCCGCATCAGTTCGTCGGCGCGCCGGATGTCCTCAAGCGTGGGTTCCGTCTCGCCGAGGCTGCGTGTCATGTTGAACTCGAAACCGTGCTCGCGGCCGAGCAGGTTTCCCCATTCGAGGATCGCGTCCACCGCCCGGGCGTGCTCCGGTTCCGGGAGTCGCGAGACACAGCCGATCGGCAGGTTGAGGCCGATCCGGTCCGGCAGTACGGAAGTCTGTATCGCGATGATGTGGGAGACCACCGAATCCGGGTCGATGTCCGCGGTCCCGAGGCCGCGGATGTCGAGGACGAGCCGCTCAGGGACGCCGCGCCGCGCGGCCGCCGGGGGCCACGGTCTTTCGCCGTCGTAGATCACCAGCTGTACCAGTCTCGGAACCGGCCCGCCCGCATCGGAGAGCGCTTCGTGGCAGGCGGTGAGCCGGTCGTTCGCCCCGGCATCGACCTCCGTGTGGATCTCGATCAGGAACAGGACCGTTCCGTCGGGACCGGCGTCCCGCATTCCGACGCTCCAGAACGCCGAATGCGGGTAGACCGGCCCCGGCATGTCTTCCGCGGTCACCGGGCGCAGGTCCTGCCAGTCCAGCCGTTTGCGCAGGTCGGTTCCGTCGTCGCACGCGAGGCCCCGGGCATATCCGGTCACCAGGTGCGTGAAGATGACCGGGTGTTCGAACATCGCGCGGTAGGCGTGCCAGGCGGGACTGTCTTGCATCGGCATCACTGTCATCCGGACGGTGCAGGAGGAGGTGGAACATAGTACGAACCCTGCTCTCGGGTCAACAGCTGAACCATGGCCGCACGGAATGTTTCGCGCTGATTCAGGTCAATCTCTGAGTGGGTCGCAAAGGCGCTTGCACAGACAGGTTGACGGGTCTCTTTCGCTTTACTGTGCCTGTGTCATGTCGTGACGCATGAACACGGTTTCCCACCGCCAGATCGTTTACCGCCTTCTGCCGCGCAGGCGGTGCAATTGGCGTCGCCTTGACCGGCTGCCGGGCGCGGGAAAAGGCAATGCGGTTGTCAATGCGCACCGGCGCCACCGCCAGGACTTTCCCACGCTGTCGCAGATTCTGACCTGCAGCCGAAGAACGGTGCCGGGATCGTGGTTGTCTGTCTGAGTTTCGCGGCTGCGGAGCCCCCAGGCGCAAGCGCAGGCCCGGTTTCCGGTCGCCGTGTGGTTCGTTGTGAGGATCCGGGGTCATTCCGGCGGCGCGCTGGAACCGCGGGGATGTGTCTGCCTGTCAGGGCCGGGTCAGGGCCGCGACGGCTTCGCTGCGGTTGAGCTGGAGCCGGCGACGGGTTTCGGCGAGGCTTTCCGCCTCTCGCCGGTTGGCGAAGATGACCGCGAGCGCGATGGTGTTGAGGCTGGCCCGGTTTGCCGGGCCGTGTCCCGTGCGGGTCAGACAGGCGTCCTCGCCGAAGACGCAGTCTCTCTGGCGATGGTTCAGGTTTTCCACTGCCCAATGTCCGCGGTTCAGTCGAAGCAGGTCGGCCGGCGACGCGGCCCTGGCATCGAGAGAGGTGATGAGATACGCGGTCTCGATATGGTCCTTCCCGTCCTGTGCACCGGCATGCTTCTTCAGCGGCTCCCGGTAGCGGGTGACGCGGGCGACCTGACTGACGCCAGGATAGTTGATGGTGCCCTTGAGCGGGGTCATGACACGGATGGACCGCTGCTCCAGGCGCCCGTGGGCCTTTTCGACATCCTCCTCGAAGTGGCCGGTGGCGTCCCTCTCCCAGTCGATGCGATCGAGGATGCCGAAGGTTTCCGGAGCGTTGCTCTTGACGGTGAAGACGTAGTCCGCGCGTTCCGTGATCAGTTTCGCGGTCTTGCGCGTCGTGTGCAGCGCGTCGAGGGTGATCACCTTTGCGCAGATGTCGCTCCGCTCCAGGAGGTCGTGCATGGCCGCCAGTTCGCCTCCCTTGTCACCGAAGTTCAGGAGCGCAAACGGTGCGCCGGAGGCATGGTCGACAAGCGCCACGGTCTCGTGATGGTCCTCGCCGTTGCGGTTGGCGCCGCGGATGCGCTTGCCGTCGGCGGCGAGCGCCCGGGCAAGGGGGAGCCGGGGCCGTGACCAGCGCGCGACCACATCCTCCAGCGCCTCGGGATCGACCGACTGGACGACCCGGTGGATGGTGGACTTCGAGACCGGCTCGCGACGCCCCGTCTTCGGGTTCGTCCATGCGCCGACGGCCTCCAGCTCCGCCTGGGACAGCGACCGCGCGAACTGCGCGGCGGCGAGGCAGCCCTTCATGTTGGCGAGTTCGGCAAGCACATGCATCGCGAGCACGCAGGCCACCGTGTGCTTCCTTCCCTGCGCCCGGCGGAAGTCCGGAACCGCCGCCAGCTCAGCATGCAGGGAGCGCATCGCCCCAGGAGCGCGGGGCGCCAGTTCAGGACTGGCGGGCGGCACCACGTCACGCGGCAGCGCCAGCGGGTTCGAAAGCAGCTCACGGGCGTCGGGCCTCAGCGGCGTGACGAAGATCACCTTCGGCTTGCCATGGGGGTCGGTGTAGCGCCCGTTGGCACGGGCGAACCCCCTGGTCTCGCCCAGCCCCGTCCAGCCCGCCGCCCTGTACATGGTGCCCAGGAAGAACTCCGGATCGCAGAACGTCTCGGCCAGAAGCACCTTGTGGCCGTGCACCTTCAGCCAGTCGTCGGCGAGCCGCCGCGTCATCCCCGCAAGGAAGCGGGAGGCGAGGTTCGGGAACACGCCGGGCTGCGAGAGCACCAGGAACCGCGTGTTGTTCGCGATCATCTCAAGGCGCCGGAACTGCTGTTCCGGCTTCCAGCCGGTCCAGCGGTCGCGCGGCTTGCACTTGAAGGCGCCGTTCTGCCACGCGGCAAGGCCCAGCCACCGCTCCCCGAAGGTCGCGACATAGCGCAGGCCGCGACCCGCAAGACGGCGAAAGCCCAGATAGTGGTGCTCGTCCATCAGCGCGTCCCAGAGCGGACGCTCCTCCGGTCGCGCCAGGCGGACCTCCACCTCGGACAGCACAAACCCTTCGGGAGGGGCTCGGTGAACCGGGCACGCCTCCATGCGAGTGCGTATCGACATGCCGCAAACGTCGCACAGGGTACGCAGGAACGCCAGAGAAAAACGCTGACAACCCCGTGACACGAAACGCGCGCGTGCAACGCGAGAATACCCGACGTCAACAAAAATCAGACGGATTCAGCGTGGGACGCCCCTGGCGCCACCGCGGCCTCGAGCTGGCGGATCATATCCTGGCTGTCCGCGAACACCCTCAAGTCCGTTCCCGAACCGCTGCGCAGTTCTGCACATTCCCGACCTGGCCCCGGACGAACTTCAGGCGGTTGCACGGCGCCGGGGAGAGGCCATGGGACTGTCGGCGCCGGCAGTCGAGGCCGTGTCCCTCGCACTCGCCCGTGCGCAGAAGACACGCCTCGCGCCGTTCGGCCTGCGCGACGTATTCCGCATGCTGGAGCGGGCGGATGTGCTTGCCAACCAGCCGACGGTGCATGAGGTCGCCGTGATGGACGACGAACGCCTGTGCGAGCTGATCACCCTGTCTGATTTCGGGCAGCTCGCGGGACTGTCCCGTGAAGCCGTCCTGAACACCATGGACGACGACCTGGCACCCGAGGTCGACAATCTCTGCAGCCTGCCCGTGCTGGTGCTGCGCTGCTGCCGGACGCAGCAGCGCGTGCCGAGATGCGCGTCAGGTCCCGGGTGCCGCACGTTCCGGACCCGACCCCGAGCTGGCATCGCCGTCGCCGTTCGACTGACGGGCTCCGGCCGGATCGCGCCCGTCATTGCGCGAACAGGGCGGAACACGGCGCGAACCGGAGCCGACCGCTGCCGTGACGCCTCGCCTGATCCTGTCACGCCGGCGCCAGGGAGACCTGTGTCGAGGGGACGGCAGGGGGAAGGGGGTGGAGGTGCTGCAGGTCGGAGCCGCGGCGTCTCATCGGGCAGCGCCGGGAGCGGTGGCATCAGGCAGGCGCGTGGGGTGTGCAAGCCAGACTCCGAATGGAGTCCGATGGGCGCTCGGGCCCATCACACCATCACCGGCCGAAACCGCCGCTGCCGCAAGGGGTTGGAGCCCTCGCGGCGCTTGAGCGAGACGACCGGGCCGCAGTCTCCGAGCGCGTTCCGCATCGCCTTCCGTCGTCAGAGGTAACAGAACGGGGGGTGGTGCGCAAACCGGCGGGGGTGGATTTCACACACTGCGCACCGACGGTCCGGCGGTGCAGTCGCAGCGCACCCGTTACCGCATCTCAGCGCGAGCCGTTGCACCTGTTACCGCAGCGCCGGCGCCGCCGATGCAAGCACGTGTGCGCACGCCGCCACCATTCTTCACTCGTTACCCCTGCGCCCACATGGACCGATCGTGTCACGGTTGCTGCTGGTCGGCACCGACGTCAAGCGAAACACCGGTTGCGCCCGTGCAAGCGATACAATCATGCATCCGTTCCGGGAGATGGACCATTACCTGTTGGCTCTGCCCCCCCTTCGTCTTGCAGATCCAGGAACGGCTGGTCGAGAGCGCGAAGAACCTGCAGCGCGAGCTTCGCGAAGGCGGTGCCGGCCAGGCGGCACGTTATCGAGGTCGGCCGGGGCGGTTCCGCGCGGACGGGGCGTGCAAGGCGCGATACCGGGCGCGGTATGACACGGTCGGGCAGCTTGCCCTTTCCGCCGCATCTGCATTACGGTTATCCACAAGAAGGCGATGGGATACTGGCGCCGGTGTGGGCAGCGCCTCGCGACAGGTCAGGAGGTGACCATGAACGGCATCTTGAACGGCGGTCGCTCGATGGTGCAATGGCTGGGGTCGGTGTTGGGCACCGCGGATCCGGCCCGCGGCACGAACGCCACTTTCGACAGGGTCGGGACGGCGGTTTCCGCCGTGCCCGGGGGCCGGTCTGCCCGCCTGGCGATTTCGAGCTTGACAAGGGCTGAGGGGACTCCCCTCAGTATAATCGCCGGATCGCCGGATCGCCGGATCGCCGGATCGCCGGATCGCCGGATCGCCGGATCGCCGGATCGCCGGATCGCCGGATCGCCGGATCGCCGGATCGCCGGATCGCCGGATCGCCGGATCGCCGGATCGCCGGATCGCCGGATCGCCGGATCGCCGGATCGCCGGATCGCCGGATCGCCGGATCGCCGGATCGCCGGATCGCGCTTCCTGCGTCTTCATGGTGGCGCCGCCTAAGGCGCTCCGCCTCCCGGCCTGAATCTTCTGCTTCTACCGGCGGTCGTTCCGACACCTGCCGGCCCGCTTCTTCCCCCGACAGCTTCGCTCCCTCTTCCGCCCGCGCCGCGGCGGATTCCCGTCCTGCCGCCCGCGGTGTGTGGCGCGGCTTGCTCTCGGCCCTGCCGGTCCTGGCGCTGCTGTTCGGCCTCGCCGCCCCAGTTGCCGCGCAGACGCCGACCGTGCCGACGCTCAAGGTCGAGATACCGACCGTCACCGAAGGCGAGACCGGCACCATCAAGCTCACCCTGAGCCACGCGTCGAGCCAGTCGATCGGTGTCACGGCTAGCAGCAGCGTATTAGGCGCTTGCGGGGTCGGCATTACCTGCCCGCAAGACACGGCCGCGGCGGGCAACGCCGACTTTTCCCTCACCGGGATAACGATAACCTTCGCTCCCGGCGAGACGGAGAAGACCGCTTCCTTCACCACGACCGACGACGGCACGTCGGAGCCGACCGAGGTGTTCCTGTTGATTGTTGGCGGTTTAACTACCTCCGAAGCCACAATCGACCTCAGTACGCCGCCCGACGGCACAGCTCTTGCAGCTCCATATTGGTTCGTCCGCATCCAGGACAACGACAACCCGGCGAACCCGAACGTCACGATCGCCCCCGACACGTCGCCGGTGACGGAGGGGACAGCTGCGACCTTCACGGTGACGGCGACGCCGGCGCCCACTGCGGCGACGTTGGTCTCGGTGGCGGTGACGGAGGACACGAGCGGCGGTCAGGATTTCGTGGCGCCGAGCAACGAGATTACGCACACGGTGTCCATTCCGGCGTCGGGCAGTCCGGGCGCAGGCTCGGGCACGCTCACCATCCCGACGGTGGGCGACACCACCCAGGAGCCGCATGGCGCGGTGACGGCGACAGTATCGAGCGGCACCGGCTACACGGTGGGCAACTCGTCATCGGCGACCGTGACGGTGCACGACGACGACGGGCCCCCGGAGATCTCGGTGTCGCTGCCGATCAGCGAGGGCGAGAGCCGCTCGGACGCGGGCGAGAAGAAGGTCCCGGAGAGCGAGGGCGGGGTCGGCATCGGCTTCAACCTTGCCGCCAACCAGCCGCTGCCGAGCGCCCTGACGGTGTGTGTGCGGGTGACCGAGAGCGGCGGCGACCGGGTGGCCTCGGGCAGCGAGGGCATCCAGACGGTGAACATGCCGAGCAGCGTCACCAACGGCTCGGGCACCCATACGCTCACCTGGACCAACACCGCCGCGGACGATCAGGACAGCAGCGTCACCGTCGAGGCGGTGGCGCCAAGCACCGCGGGCTGCTCGGCGGCCAACGACAGCTACACGGTGTCGTCGAGCGACGCCTCCGACAAGCTGCTCATCCAGGACGACGAGAACACCACCGTCGAGCTCACGGCCTCGGACCCGACCATGACCGAGGGCGACGCCTCGGACACGGCGACCCTCACGGTCGCGCTGTCGCGCCGACTCTATGCCGGCGAGACCATCGGCGTGCCGATCGCGCTGGCGAGCGCCACCGGGGCGCGGCTGCCGGGGAGCGTGGACGGCGGCAGCACCGCCAACCACGACTTCACGGTCGGGGCCGCGGCGGGGAGCGGGCACAGCGGGGTGACGCTGACGAACGCGTTGACGGCGAACCCGCGGGTGGTCTTCACCGGCCACGACACGAACACGGTGCAGACGGCGACGGTGACGCTGACCCCGGTGGCGAACCGCGACGACGGTGACGCGGCCCACGAGACGATCACCGCGACGCTGACCTCGCTCGGCCTGCTGGACACGACGGTAAGCGGCGTGGCGGCGCATTCCTCGAACAGCGCGGCGACCCTGTCGCTGGAGGACGACGAGGCGCCGCCGCCGCCGGTGACATGCTCCGCCCAGAACCCCATCTTCAATGATACCAGCCTTCGCATCCTCGAGACCGGCGAAACGACCTATTGCGTGCGCCTGACGACCGCCCCGTCCGGCGGTGACACCACCGTCACCATCGGCAGGATTGGCGGGGGCGCGACCGTCAGTCCCGCGTCGCTCACGTTCACGTCATCGAATTACGAAACACCCCAGCAGGTAACGGTGACCGGCATGGATGAGCCCGGTTCGCATCGGAATCGCACGACGCAGTTGACCCACACGGCCAGCGGCGGTGGCCTGAACGGGAACCTGGGCAACGTCCAGGTAGAGGTGGACGACGCGCCCGAGGTCGAGGCGTATTGGTACATCAAGGGCGGCGCGGGCGGCGTGCGGATCCGGCGACCGCATACGATAACGTCAACGCGCGGGCTGACGGCGTGGCAGAACGCGGCACCCGGCGACAGGATATCCTATGCCGTGCGCCTGTCGAACCGCCCGGCGCCGGGCGGCACGGTGACCGTGACGGCGACGGTGCCTTCGGACAAGCGGAACCTCGTCGGCCTGTCGCTGACCGAAGGCGGCACGGCGCAAGACACGGTGACGGTGGAGTTCAAGGACCGCAGTCCCGGCGCAGGCACGGGCTGCAGCAACTGGTTCGGCCATCAAGCGCATCAATACTTCGACAGCCACGGCAACACGCGGACAGTGTCGGGCCGGCAGCCGAGCGAGAGCTACGACGGCACGCCGGACACGCCCTGGGAGTGCTGGCGCATGATTTATGTGGTCCGCAAGGACGCCTCGCGGAACATCGACGACACCTGCGCCGACATCACCCACACCGCCACAGGCGGCGGCGTGCGCAAGGTCACGGTCGATACGATCCGCGCCCATGTAAGGAACCCGGGGCGCAACAGACGGGGGTCAAGAGGTTACAATAGCCAGTGCCGCAACCTGAACGGCAACACGGTCTCCGCACCCGCCCTTGCCGCCCCGGCGCCCACCGAGGCGGTGGCCAACCTGCAGGTGACGGCGGTGGACGACACCAGCGCCAGCGTCACCTGGGACGCGGTGGAGCATGCCACCTCCTATGACGTGTCGTGGAGTGCCGAGAGCAGCGACTCGCTGAACGCTTCCGCCGGCGACCTGCCCGGCGTGACGGGCACCACGACCACCGTCGACCACGGCGCCCCGGTGCCGATGACGCTGACGGTCACGGTGACGCCGGAATATGTCGACAAGAACGGCGACACGCAGCAGCTGGCGAGCCTCGCCGGCACGGCAACCCTCGCGGTGGGGCCGGGCAGCGACGCGCTGAGCGCCAGTGCCGAGAGCACGGACAGCCCGGCGCCGGCCTGCGTCTCCGACGCCCTGCTGGCCGAAGTCCGGACCGCTGCGGGCGAGACCTGGCGCTCGCCGGGCCATGTCGAGCGCTGGAGCCGGGTGCTTGCCGCCTTCGGGGAGAGCAACGCCTGGAGCAGCAACCCGATGACCGTCGCCGAGGCGCAGGCGCAGGCGGATCGCGGCCTTCAGCGCTGGGCGCCGGTGGCGCCGGCGCTCGAATGCCTGGAGAAGGAGCCGGCAGAGGCACAGGCAGAGCCGCAACAGGCGGTTCCGGCGATTACCGTGACCGCCGGTGCGGCGGTGACGGAAGGCACGGCGGCGGGCTTCACGCTCAAGGCGGACCCGGCGCCGGCGGAAGAGCTCGCGGTGACGGTGGCGGTCGCGCAGACCGGCGCCATTGCCGACGCCTCGGCAATCGGCGAGCGCATGGTGACGATCCCGGCCGGGAAGGTGGAGGCGGCCTTCACGGTGGCGACGCTGGCCGACGAGGCCGACGAGCCGGCGGGCGCTGTGGTGGCGACGGTGTCGGACGGCGCCGGCTATACGGTGGACGATGAGAGCAAGAGCGCAAGCGTGGCCGTGGCGGACGACGATGCCACCACGCTTGTGCTGACGGCGCCGGCGGGCGACCTGCCCGAGGCGTCGGGTAGCAAGACGCTGACGCTGACGCTCGGGCGCGCGCTGGTCGAGGGCGAGAGCCTCGCGGTGCCGCTGGCCTTTGCCGGCACGGCGACGCTGGGTGCCGACTACACGCTGGCCGCGCCGGAGACGGCGCCCGCGGGCGTGACCTATGCCAACCTCGCGGGAACCGATCCCAAGAGCCCGCCGACGGTGACCTTCGCCGGTGCTGCGGGGCGCAAGTCGGCGACGGTGGCGACGCTGGTACTGGCGACGGTGGCGGACAGCGTGGCCGAGGGCGAGCAGGAGACGGTGACGGTGAAGCCGGGCACGCCGGTCGCGACCGGCCTCGGCGGCGGGGCGGCGGCCTCGGGCGCGGTGGGCTTCGCCATCCTGGAGCCGCCGCCGGAGATCGCGATCGCGGCGAAGACCGGGACCGTGGCGGAGGGCGCGGATGCCGCCTTCACCCTGACGGCGAGCCGGGCGCCCGGCGCGGACCTGACGGTCAGGCTCACGGTCTCGGAGGCCGACGGCAGCGACTTCGTGGCGGCCGAGCATGAGGGGACCGCCACGGCGACCATTGCCAAGGGCGAGACAGAGGCCACCTTTACGGTGCCGACGGTGAATGATGTGGCGGACGAGCCCGACGGGGCGGTGACGGCGACCCTTGCCGGGGACGGCGAGAAGGGGCTCCTCTACACGGTGGCAGCGGCGCCGCTGGATGCGGCCTCCGTGAAGGTGACCGACGACGATGCGGCGGCGATGGCCCCGACCTTCTCGGTCGGCGACGAGACCGCGAACGAGGATGTCGGGCTGATGCATTTCACGGTGCGGCTCGATCGGGCCGTGCAGCGGACGGTGAAGGTGACCGTGACGGCGCGCGAGGCGAGCCCGGTCTCGGCCCGGTATGGCGAGGACTATTACTGGTGGTGGCCGGACGGGCTCGCACTCACCTTCCATCCGGGCCAGACCGAGAAGAAGATGTGGGTCTATGTCTACAACGACAATCACGACGAGGACCCGGAGACCTTCGAGGTGGCGCTGTCGCGGCCGACGGGGGGTGCTGCGATCGGCGACGGTGTTGCGGTGGGCACGATCGTCAATGACGACCCGATGCCGGCGGCGTGGCTGGCGCGGTTCGGGCGGGCGGCGGCGGAGCAGGCGCTGGACGGCATCGCCGGGCGCATCGCGGCCCCGCGCAGCGCCGGGATGCAGGGCTCGATCGCCGGACAGGCGCTGAACCTCGATCCCGGATCCACCGGATCGCAGTCCGGGACGGGCGGCGGTTCCGACGGGCTGGGCGGCTCGACCCCCGGCATCGCGTCCGGCAATGACCTGCTGGCGCAATCCGATGTCGCGCGCGCCTTCGGCGCTTCCACCGGCCATTTCGGTACCGGCGGCACCGGCCATGACGCTCACGGCTTCGGCTTCGACAGCAGCGGCGCTGGGGCGCAGGCCTGGTCCATGACGGCGCGCGAGGTGCTGCTCGGCAGCAGCTTCACGGCGACGGGTGAGAAGGACGGCACGGGCGGGAGTCTCGCCTTCTGGGGCCGGGCGGCGCAGTCGAGCTTCGACGGTCGCGAGGGGACGTTCTCGCTCGAGGGCGAAGCGACCACGGCGACGTTGGGGGCCGACTATGCGCGTGGCAAGTGGCTGGTCGGCATGGCGCTGATGCAGAGCAGCGGCGAAGGCAGCTACCGGGATGCCGACCCCGGCGGGAATGTCTGCGCCGACCTCGACATGGACGGCGTGGATCCGCCGCCGGACCTGTGCAATGGCGCCGTGCGGAATGGCGACGGCGAGGTCGAGGCGACGCTGACGGCGGCGGTGCCCTATGCCGCCATCCAGGCGTCCGAGTGGATGAAGCTGTGGGGCGCGGCGGGCTCCGGCACCGGCGAGGTGACGCTCAAGCCGGAGGTCGGCGGCAGGGCGCTCGGTTCCGACATCTCCTGGACGATGGCGGCGATGGGCCTGCGCAGCGACGTGATCGCGCCGCCGAAGGAGGGCAGCGGCCCGACCCTGGCGGTGACCTCGGACGCGCTGTGGGCGCGGACCAGCTCGGACAAGACGCATGAACTGGCGGCGTCGGACTCCGACGTGACGCGGCTGCGGCTCGGTCTGCAGGGTGGTTACCGCATCGCCACCGAGGGCGGCGGCCATGTGACGCCGAAGCTGGAAATAGGCGCACGCCATGACGGCGGCGATGCGGAGACCGGCTTCGGGGTGGAACTCGGCGGCGGGCTGGCCTGGGTCGACCCGACACTCGGCCTGTCGCTCGACCTGTCGGGCCGCACGCTGGCCGCGCACGGCTCGGACGACCTGGAGGACCGGGGCTTTGCCGCCTCGCTCGCCTTCGATCCCGACCCGGCGACTGCGCGGGGTCCCTCGCTGACGCTCGCCCAGGACTGGGGCGGACAGGCCAGGGGCGGGCTCGACGCGCTGTTCACACCCGATCCGCTGGAGGACCGCACGGGCAGCGGCGAGGCCACCGCCCGCTGGCGGGCGGAAGCGGCCTATGGCTTCCCGGCCCTCTCGGGGCTCTTCACCGGCAGCCCGCATGTCGGGCTGGGGCTGGCGACGGCTGCGCGCGACTACAGCGTGGGGTGGCGTCTGGCGCCGGCGGCCAACGCCAATGCGCCCGATATCTCCTTCGGCGTCCGGGCAACCCGCAGGGAAAGCGACGGAACCGTGCCGGAGCACAGCGTCGGGTTCGAGGCGATCGCGCGGTGGTGACCTCTTTGGACGCGCGTTGCGATGGAGACGGGCGGCGGCATCCAGGCGTGGGACTTCCTGCGCCGGGTCGCGGACTACCGGGCTGCGCGCCGGCCCGCCGGCCGCGCCTCGCCCTTCCGGGTGCAGGACGGCATGACGGAGGCGGCGATCGCGCCCGGTGCAGCTCCTGCTGCGCGATGCCGGGCGGTTGCCGCCGGGGCCGGGATCGAGCAGCCCTGATGCTCACCGGGAAAGCTTCCACCTGATTCCCGAGACGCCGGCACTCACGTCCGCATGGCGGGTGTCGTTCAGTCTTCGGTCTCAACGCGGCTGCCGGTTCGGCGGCAACGCGGTCCGACCCCCATGGCGCGGGCGATGACCGTCCCGACCTGTGCAGCATCGTCCATGTGGGCGTAGATCGCGGTCGTTTCTCGCCTGCGGTGTCCAGGCAGCTTGCCCACGGCGGTCAGACCGACGCCGTTCATGACGCCCTGCGAGGCGTAGGTATGGCACAGAACGGGAACCAGCCAAACCATCCAGATCACTGGACATGACAAACTCTCCGGTCATTGATCAATGACCGGAAGTATCACCAGGCAAAACCCGCAACAGCAACCAGAGTATCAGACGTCGCAGTCTATCCGCTTACGGGCGGCCGGCACTGCTGTAGAAATTCACGGTATAGGTGATCAGTGGGCCGCGGCTGCCGTCGGGATACGCGATGTCGACGACTTGATCGAACGAGACTTCGTCGCCGGAAACGGGATAGCTGGTGCCGTTGACGATGATGTCGCTTTGTTGGTCGGTGTCGTTGCCAGTCATCGGTAACCCTCCTTCGGGTTGCTTGGTTTTCGTCGGGTTTGACACCCGCGGCCGCCCGCTGGATGGCGCAAGCCCGGTGGGTATGCAGGGCCTGGCCGGCGGCCGTGAGCCCCCTGCACCAAGTCTCCGATCCGGTATTCGGATGTGTGTATCATCCGGAGAAGCCTCCATGCGGTGGCAGCCGTGGGTTCGTGCGTTTTGCATGCCAATGGCGCCGGGAACGTCGGCTGGCTGTGGGTTCTGGTGCGTTGATCTGACCGTGCCTGCCCTTGAGGTGGTTGTCCTGGCTGTCATGTCGTGTCGCTGACGATTCCGTTTGACACCATGAAACGGGCGCTCTATGTCTGCTCCTGGGTGGTTCCGGGACGGCGTGTGCGATGGGCGCATGGTATGGTTCAAAGGCGACGATGGGGCTCAGTCAGGCCATTGTGAGCCTGATGCCGCCACATCGCGTGTATCTCGAAACACACCTGGGGGGCGGTGCGATCATGAAGCGCAAGCCCCCGGCGCTGCGCTCGATCGGCATTGACCTGAATGCCCGGTCCATCAGGACGTTTTGCTGCGACCACGAGGTGGAACTGGTCCACGGCTGCTGCCACCGGTTCCTGGCCGACTACCGGTTCGAGGGGGACGAACTGGTCTACAGTGACCCGCCCTACCTGATGAGCACCCGCAAGTCGCAGCGGCGCTATCGGTACGACTACACCGACGCGGATCACGAGGCCCTGCTTGAGTTGCTCAGGGGCCTGCCCTGTTCGGTGATGATCTCGGGCTACCCCTCGGCTCTTTATGAGAGGGTTCTGGCGGACTGGCACAGCGTGTCGGTTCAGGTGATGAACCAGGCCGGGGTGGTGACGGAGAAGATCTGGTTCAACTTTGCCCCGGGCCGGGTGCACTGGCACAGCTGTGCGGGCCGGAACTTCACCGATCGTCAGCGCATCAAGCGCAATGCGGCCAGCTGGGCGCGGCGCTACCGGGCGATGCCGCCGGGCGAGCGCCTCGCCGTGCTGGCCGCGGTCATGGCGGTGGAGGCCGAGTGATGGCCACGGTGAACGCGGCATCCCTGCGCCAGGAGTTCGAGGACGCGAAGGCCCGCATCGCGGCGCTGCGCGCGGACGGCAAGGTGTCCCAGGATGTCGATGCAGTGATCGGTGTCCTCGTCACCCTGCTGGGCATCCTGATCACCGTCCTGCTGGAAAGGACGACCCGCAAGGGGTCGAAGAACTCCAGCCTCCCGCCGTCGCAGACGGACAAGGATGAGACCGCTGAGCGCACCGGCAAGAGCCCCAAGGGCGCGAAGCAGAACCTGCAGACCGGCACCGGTCTGCGCAAGACCACCATCGAGGAGACGGTCACCGTCGAGGCTTGCGAGGCCTGCGGCGGCGACCTCGCAGACGTCGATGCGATCGACCGGGAACGCCGCATCCTCTACGACATCGTGTTCGAAGTCGTCGAGCGCCGCGTCGATGCCGAGATCAAGGAATGCCCCGCATGCCGGGCCCGCACCAAGGGGCAGTTCCCCGACACCATGCCGGGCCCGCTGCAGTACGGCGTCGGCCTGCAGGCCTTCGTCATCACCCTGCTGATCGCCCACATGCTGTCCCTGCGCCGTGCCGTCGCACTGGTGCAGGCGATCTCGGGCCTCAGGCTCTCCGAGGCCACCTGCCTGGGCTACGTGCGCCGCCTTCATGACGCCCTCGCATCATGGGAACACGCCGCCATCGCACACCTGCTGGAACGCCCCGCCCTGCATGCCGACGAAACCGGCTTCCGGGTCGACGGCAAGACCCAATGGCTCCATGTCGTCACCGACGGGGCTGTGACCCTGAAGTTCCTGCACCGCAAGCGCGGCAAGGAGGCCATCGAGGACATCGCCATCATCCCCCGCTACACGGGCACCCTGATCCACGACTGCTGGGCATCGTACTTCGCCTACGACCAGTGCAGCCATCAGCTCTGTGGGAGCCACCTCCTGAGGGAACTGACCTTCATCGTCGACTCCAACGGCTTCCGCTGGGCACGCCTGATGAAGAAGCTGTTGCGCGAGGTCTGCCACAGGGTCAACAAGAGCGACACCAGGACCCTGAGCGAGGCCGCGTGTCGGGCCGTGCGCAAGCGCTACCGGACCATCCTCACCCAGGGGGGCAACGAGTTGCCCGTCATCCCGCCGAAGCCGAAAGGAAAACGCGGCCGGATCGCAAAGTCCGACGCACACAACCTCCATGAGCGCCTGGCGAAGCACGAAGAGTCCGTCCTGCGCTTCACCCGCGAGCCGCACACGAGCTTTACGAATAACACCGGTTATTCTCGATCGAGAATAACCGGTGTTGAACTGAGCCGCGTTCCGCGGCGGGGTGTTCTGGCCGCCGGGTGTCGGAAGTGATCTCGGTGTTCCAGGCGAGTTGAAGGACAGCGTCTTCGTGACGTCGCGGCGCAGGGGCGGGTCCCCTGTCTCCCTGTCTGATCCATAGTCATCGACGGCCACGTCCACGAGCAAGAGCGTGGACGTGTCTTCGTGACCGATCCGACCAGGAGGGAGACGACAGATGACACCTTTGCGCAAGCGCATGATCAACGACATGACCGTTCGCGGTCTTGCCCAGAACACGAAGAAGTCCTATCTCAACTCGGTCTCCGGCCTCGCCTGTCACTATGGCCGCAGCCCGGAGCGGATTTCCGCGCAGGAGGTTCAGGATTACCTTCTCTTTCTGCATGAAGAGCGGGGGTTGACCTGGCAGAGCTGCAACTGCGCCCGCCACGGCATTCGCTTCCTGTACCGCATCACGCTCGGCCTGCCCGACCCGCATTTCTACCTGCCGGGCGCCAAGACGCCGTCGATCCTGCCCGAGCTCCTGAACCACGACGAGCTGGTGCGGCTGTTTGGCGTCACCACAAACTGCAAACACCGATCCGTGCTGATGACGGCCTACGCCGCAGGGCTGCGGGCGAGCGAACTCAGCTGCCTGCGGATCAGCGATATCGACTCGCAGCGGATGTGCGTGCGGGTTGACCAGGGCAAGGGCAACAAGGACCGCTACGTCCCGCTCTCGCCACGGCTGCTGGACGAACTGCGCGCGTACTGGCGCCGCGTGCGCCCCGAGCACTGGTTGTTCCCCGGTCATTACGGTCACCCGATGTCGCGTTCCTGGCCAACTGACATCTACAACCGGGCCAAGAACAAGGCCGGGATCGACAAGCGCGGCGGCGTCCACACGCTGCGTCATTGCTACGCCACCGGGCTCCTGGAGGCGGGGGTCGAACTCCATGTCATCCAGCGCCGCCTCGGGCACAGCTCCATCCGCTCGACCATGCGCTACCTGCATCTGGCCCACGACAAGACGAGTGCCACCCCGTCTCCCCTGGACCTGCTGGAGTTCCCGCGTCCCGCCCGGGCCTGACCGGTGGCCCATGCTGACCACGCGGCGCCGGCCACGCGGCCGACACTCGAGGTCGCGGACATCCTGCGCGAGCGCGGCAGTGCCTATGCCGAGACACACAGGCTCTCGGCCCAGCAGCAGCGGGTCGTCGACGCGCTGGTGAACTGCCGCACTGCCGCGCTTGGCGGGTTCAAGTCGGAGTGCGACCACTGCGGGGCGGTGACAATCCAGTACGCCTCGTGCCGGAACCGTCACTGCCCCAAGTGCCAGACCCTCTCGCAGACCAGGTGGGTCGAGCGTCAGTGCGCCGATCTGCTCGACATCGGATACTGGCATGTGGTGTTCACCCTGCCCCACGAGCTCAACCCCGTCGCCCAGGGCAACCCGGCACTGGTCTACAGGCTGCTCTTCAAGGCGGCGTCCCGGACCCTGCTGGAGTTCGGCCGCAATCCCCGCTGGCTCGGCGGCGAGATGGGGATCACCATGGTGCTCCATACCTGGGGGCAGAACCTGGGGCAGCACATCCATGTCCACTGCATTGTCACCGACGGCGGACTGAGCCCGGACGGGCAGCGCTGGCTCACCCCCGCGCGCAAGGGCTTCCTGTTCCCCACGGCCGCGCTCTCCAAGGTCTTCCGCGGCAAGTATCTCGACTTCCTCGGCGCCGCGCACCGCAACGGGGAGCTGCGGCTGAAGCCCGCGGGCGGCGGTGAGTTCGAGGCCCTGGAGACCACGCTGCGGTCGCACAAATGGGTGGTCTACAGCAAGGCCCCGTTCGCCGGCGCCGGGCAGGTGCTGGCCTATCTCGGGCGCTACACCCACAAGAGCGCCATCGGCAACCATCGCCTCGTCGACTTCGACGGCGAGAACGTCCGCTTCCGATGGCGCGACTACGCCGACGGCAACAGCGTCAAGGTGATGCGCCTCGACGCCGACGAGTTCATTCGCCGCTTCCTCCTGCATGTGCTGCCGCGCGGCTTTACCCGGCTGCGTCACTACGGACTGCTCGCCAATCGCTGCCGGGCTCGCAAGCTCGCCCTCTGCCGAGGCCTGCTTCATCAGCCGACCCCCGAACCGCGTGAGCCGGAAGCCGCTGAAGAGATGATGCTGCGCCTGACCGGGATCGACGTCACCGTGTGTCGGCAGTGCGGCGAGGGAACGCTGAGGCAGAGACTCGTTCTGGAGCCGCAGCACCGCTCGGGAAGGGCGGCGATGAAGACCGGACCGCCATGACGATGCGCCGTTGCCCATCACGGTCCCATGACCGCCCGCCCATCGGCGCGCCACGGTCATCGCTGCGCCCGCATGACGCCGCGCATCGACGGACCGGCCGTCCCGACGGCCGCTCCGACATCATGACCGCCGCCGCGACCAATCTTGCATTGGCGCCGCATCTGTCAGGGGCGCTCGGCCGCGCCTCCCCGGCGTAGTCGACCCGCGCCGAGCGGTTACTTTCCCCATAGAACTGCATCACCGCCGTGCCGCGCGGCTCAGCTCAATGATCTTATCGGTCATGCTGCGCACGACCGATAAGATCCTATTCATGAACTGAGCCGCGTTCCGCGGCGGGGTGTTCTGCCCGCCGGGTGTCGGAAGTGATCTCGGTGTTCCAGGCGAGTTGAAGGACAGCGTCTTCGTGACGTCGCGGCGCAGGGGCGGGTCCCCTGTCTCCCTGTCTGATCCATAGTCATCGACGACCACGTCCACGAGCAAGAGCGTGGACGTGTCTTCGTGACCGATCCGACCAGGAGGGAGACGACAGATGACACCTTTGCGCAAGCGCTCAACGACATGCGTTCGCGGTCTTGCCCAGAACACGAAGAAGTCCTATCTCAACTCGGTCTCCGGCCTCGCCTGTCACTATGGCCGCAGCCCGGAGCGGATTTCCGCGCAGGAGGTTCAGGATTACCTTCTCTTTCTGCATGAAGAGCGGGGGTTGACCTGGCAGAGTTGCAACTGCGCCCGCCACGGCATTCGCTTCCTGTACCGCATCACGCTCGGCCTGCCCGACCCGCATTTCTACCTGCCGGGCGCCAAGACGCCGTCGATCCTGCCCGAGCTCCTCAACCATGACGAGCTGGTGCGGCTGTTTGGCGTCACCACAAACTGCAAGCACCGATCCATGCTGATGACGGCCTACGCCGCGGGGCTGCGGGCGAGCGAACTCAGCCGCCTGCGGATCAGCGATATCGACTCGCAGCGGATGTGCGTGCGGGTTGACCAGGGCAAGGGCAACAAGGACCGCTACGTCCCGCTCTCGCCACGGCTGCTGGACGAACTGCGCGCGTACTGGCGCCGCGTGCGCCCCGAGCACTGGCTGTTCCCCGGTCATTACGGTCACCCGGTGTCGCGTTCCTGGCCAACTGACATCTACAACCGGGCCAAGAACAAGGCCGGGATCGACAAGCGCGGCGGCGTCCACACGTTGAGGCATTGCTACGCCACCGGGCTCCTGGAGGCGGGGGTCGAACTCCATGTCATCCAGCGCCGCCTCGGGCACAGCTCCATCCGCTCGACCATGCGCTACCTGCATCTGGCCCACGACAAGACGAGTGCCACCCCGTCTCCCCTGGACCTGCTGGAGTTCCCGCGTCCCGCCCGGGCCTGACCGGTGGCCCATGCTGACCACGCGGCGCCGGCCACGCGGCCGACACTCGAGGTCGCGGACATCCTGCGCGAGCGCGGCAGTGCCTATGCCGAGACACACAGGCTCTCGGCCCAGCAGCAGCGGGTCGTCGACGCGCTGGTGAACTGCCGCACTGCCGCGCTTGGCGGGTTCAAGTCGGAGTGCGACCACTGCGGGGCGGTGACAATCCAGTACGCCTCGTGCCGGAACCGTCACTGCCCCAAGTGCCAGACCCTCTCGCAGACCAGGTGGGTCGAGCGTCAGTGCGCCGATCTGCTCGACATCGGATACTGGCATGTGGTGTTCACCCTGCCCCACGAGCTCAACCCCGTCGCCCAGGGCAACCCGGCACTGGTCTACAGGCTGCTCTTCAAGGCAGCGTCCCGGACCCTGCTGGAGTTCGGCCGCAATCCCCGCTGGCTCGGCGGCGAGATGGGGATCACCATGGTGCTCCATACCTGGGGGCAGAACCTGGGGCAGCACATCCATGTCCACTGCATTGTCACCGACGGCGGACTGAGCCCGGACGGGCAGCGCTGGCTCACCCCCGCGCGCAAGGGCTTCCTGTTCCCCACGGCCGCGCTCTCCAAGGTCTTCCGCGGCAAGTATCTCGACTTCCTCGGCGCCGCGCACCGCAACGGGGAGCTGCGGCTGAAGCCCGCGGGCGGCGGTGAGTTCGAGGCCCTGGAGACCACGCTGCGGTCGCACAAATGGGTGGTCTACAGCAAGGCCCCGTTCGCCGGCGCCGGGCAGGTGCTGGCCTATCTCGGGCGCTACACCCACAAGAGCGCCATCGGCAACCATCGCCTCGTCGACTTCGACGGCGAGAACGTCCGCTTCCGATGGCGCGACTACGCCGACGGCAACAGCGTCAAGGTGATGCGCCTCGACGCCGACGAGTTCATTCGCCGCTTCCTCCTGCATGTGCTGCCGCGCGGCTTTACCCGGCTGCGTCACTACGGACTGCTCGCCAATCGCTGCCGGGCTCGCAAGCTCGCCCTCTGCCGAGGCCTGCTTCATCAGCCAACCCCCGAACCGCGTGAGCCGGAAACCGCTGAAGAGATGATGCTGCGCCTGACCGGGATCGACGTCACCGTGTGTCGGCAGTGCGGCGAGGGAACGCTGAGGCAGAGACTCGTTCTGGAGCCGCAGCACCGCTCGGGAAGGGCGGCGATGAAGACCGGACCGCCATGACGATGCGCCGTTGCCCATCACGGTCCCATGACCGCCCGCCCATCGGCGCGCCACGGTCATCGCTGCGCCCGCATGACGCCGCGCATCGACGGACCGGCCGTCCCGACGGCCGCTCCGACATCATGACCGCCGCCGCGACCAATCTTGCATTGGCGTCGCATCTGTCAGGGGCGCTCGGCCGCGCCTCCCCGGCGTAGTCGACCCGCGCCGAGCGGTTACTTTCCCCATAGAACTGCATCACCGCCGTGCCGCGCGGCTCAGCTCAATGATCTTATCGGTCATGCTGCGCACGACCGATAAGAGCCTATTCATTGAACTGAGCCGCGTTCCGCGGCGGGGTGTTCTGCCCGCCGGGTGTCGGAAGTGATCTCGGTGTTCCAGGCGAGTTGAAGGACAGCGTCTTCGTGACGTCGCGGCGCAGGGGCGGGTCCCCTGTCTCCCTGTCTGATCCATAGTCATCGACGACCACGTCCACGAGCAAGAGCGTGGACGTGTCTTCGTGACCGATCCGACCAGGAGGGAGACGACAGATGACACCTTTGCGCAAGCGCATGGTCAACGACATGACTGTTCGCGGTCTTGCCGAGAACACGAAGAAGTCCTACCTCAACTCGGTCTCCGGCCTCGCCTGTCACTATGGCCGCAGCCCGGAGCGGATTTCCGCGCAGGAGGTTCAGGATTACCTTCTCTTTCTGCATGAAGAGCGGGGGTTGACCTGGCAGAGTTGCAACTGCGCCCGCCACGGCATTCGCTTCCTGTACCGCATCACGCTCGGCCTGCCCGACCCGCATTTCTACCTGCCGGGCGCCAAGACGCCGTCGATCCTGCCCGAGCTCCTCAACCATGACGAGCTGGTGCGGCTGTTTGGCGTCACCACAAACTGCAAGCACCGATCCATGCTGATGACGGCCTACGCCGCGGGGCTGCGGGCGAGCGAACTCAGCCGCCTGCGGATCAGCGATATCGACTCGCAGCGGATGTGCGTGCGGGTTGACCAGGGCAAGGGCAACAAGGACCGCTACGTCCCGCTCTCGCCACGGCTGCTGGACGAACTGCGCGCGTACTGGCGCCGCGTGCGCCCCGAGCACTGGCTGTTCCCCGGTCATTACGGTCACCCGGTGTCGCGTTCCTGGCCAACTGACATCTACAACCGGGCCAAGAACAAGGCCGGGATCGACAAGCGCGGCGGCGTCCACACGCTGCGTCATTGCTACGCCACCGGGCTCCTGGAGGCGGGGGTCGAACTCCATGTCATCCAGCGCCGCCTCGGGCACAGCTCCATCCGCTCGACCATGCGCTACCTGCATCTGGCCCACGACAAGACGAGTGCCACCCCGTCTCCCCTGGACCTGCTGGAGTTCCCGCGTCCCGCCCGGGCCTGACCGGTGGCCCATGCTGACCACGCGGCGCCGGCCACGCGGCCGACACTCGAGGTCGCGGACATCCTGCGCGAGCGCGGCAGTGCCTATGCCGAGACACACAGGCTCTCGGCCCAGCAGCAGCGGGTCGTCGACGCGCTGGTGAACTGCCGCACTGCCGCGCTTGGCGGGTTCAAGTCGGAGTGCGACCACTGCGGGGCGGTGACAATCCAGTACGCCTCGTGCCGGAACCGTCACTGCCCCAAGTGCCAGACCCTCTCGCAGACCAGGTGGGTCGAGCGTCAGTGCGCCGATCTGCTCGACATCGGATACTGGCATGTGGTGTTCACCCTGCCCCACGAGCTCAACCCCGTCGCCCAGGGCAACCCGGCACTGGTCTACAGGCTGCTCTTCAAGGCGGCGTCCCGGACCCTGCTGGAGTTCGGCCGCAATCCCCGCTGGCTCGGCGGCGAGATGGGGATCACCATGGTGCTCCATACCTGGGGGCAGAACCTGGGGCAGCACATCCATGTCCACTGCATTGTCACCGACGGCGGACTGAGCCCGGACGGGCAGCGCTGGCTCACCCCCGCGCGCAAGGGCTTCCTGTTCCCCACGGCCGCGCTCTCCAAGGTCTTCCGCGGCAAGTATCTCGACTTCCTCGGCGCCGCGCACCGCAACGGGGAGCTGCGGCTGAAGCCCGCGGGCGGCGGTGAGTTCGAGGCCCTGGAGACCACGCTGCGGTCGCACAAATGGGTGGTCTACAGCAAGGCCCCGTTCGCCGGCGCCGGGCAGGTGCTGGCCTATCTCGGGCGCTACACCCACAAGAGCGCCATCGGCAACCATCGCCTCGTCGACTTCGACGGCGAGAACGTCCGCTTCCGATGGCGCGACTACGCCGACGGCAACAGCGTCAAGGTGATGCGCCTCGACGCCGACGAGTTCATTCGCCGCTTCCTCCTGCATGTGCTGCCGCGCGGCTTTACCCGGCTGCGTCACTACGGACTGCTCGCCAATCGCTGCCGGGCTCGCAAGCTCGCCCTCTGCCGAGGCCTGCTTCATCAGCCGACCCCCGAACCGCGTGAGCCGGAAGCCGCTGAAGAGATGATGCTGCGCCTGACCGGGATCGACGTCACCGTGTGTCGGCAGTGCGGCGAGGGAACGCTGAGGCAGAGACTCGTTCTGGAGCCGCAGCACCGCTCGGGAAGGGCGGCGATGAAGACCGGACCGCCATGACGATGCGCCGTTGCCCATCACGGTCCCATGACCGCCCGCCCATCGGCGCGCCACGGTCATCGCTGCGCCCGCATGACGCCGCGCATCGACGGACCGGCCGTCCCGACGGCCGCTCCGACATCATGACCGCCGCCGCGACCAATCTTGCATTGGCGCCGCATCTGTCAGGGGCGCTCGGCCGCGCCTCCCCGGTGTCATCGACCCCCACCGAGCGGTTACTTTCCCCATAGAACTGCATCACCGCCGTGCCGCGCGGCTCAGCTCAATGATCTTATCGGTCATGCTGCGCACGACCGATAAGATCCTATTCATTATCCCCGATGACGGATTATTCTGGATTCGTCTGCGGGACCCGCAGTTTCGCGCAGAATCGGGCGCAAGATTCGAGAATAATCACAAACTATCTTCTCCTGCTGGCTTGCTCGCCAGCGTCAGCAAAGGAGAAGACAGATGTCGACAACCCACTTCTTTCCCTCGGCGACGGCGGCTAGGGATCGGCTGTATGCCGGCCCGCTTGGTGGCCATGTTGATGATTTTGCTGTTTGGCTGGCGGATCAGGGGTATGCGTGGACAACCGGACGCCAGAAGCTTGGACTGGTTGGCAAGTTCAACTGCTGGCTGGGGGATCAGGGGCTCGACCTTCCGGCACTGGACGAGGTGCAACTTGAACGGTTTCGCACTTCGCAGTCACACCTCGGCAAGCCCACGACCAACCTCATGTTCGACGGTCGGGAGCTGTTGGCGTGGCTACGCGAGACCGAGCGTCTGGCGCCGCGTGAGGCCGAACCGTCGTGCGATGACCCGGTTGGGGACACCGTCGACCGGTATGAGCGCTTTCTCTTCGACGAACGCGGCGCCAGCCTGAACACGGTACAGACTTATCTGTCGACCGTTCGAACCTTTGTCGATGGTCGGTTCGACTCCGGACCTGCCGATCTGGGGTCTCTGGGTCTCCAGGACATCAACGGGTTCATTGTGCACTCGTGCCAGAGCCACAGTCCGGCGACGACACGGGTCCATGTTGCGGCTTTGCGCAGTTTCACGGGGTATCTGTATCGATCCGGGATCGTGGCCACGGATATCGCCGACGGAATCGCCGGGGTCAGAACCTGGCGCCTGTCGAGTTTGCCCAAAGGGCTGGAGCCGGATCAGGTCGAAGCGGTCCTCGCCAGTTGCGACCGCAGCACGGTCACGGGCCGGCGCGATTACGGCGTTCTGCTGTTGCTGGCGCTCCTCGGATTGCGGGCCTGCGAGGTCGTGCGCCTGACCCTGGACGACATCGACTGGGGCAACGCCGAGATTGCCGTGATCGGCAAGGGGAGCCGACGCGATGTTCTGCCCCTGCCCCACGAGGTCGGCGAAGCTCTCGTTGCGTATCTGCAAGCCGGTCGGCCGACTTGTGCGACCCGCCGTCTCTTTGTGAGACGCCATGCGCCGCTTCGCGGCTTTCAGTCATCATGCGCCATTGTCAACATCGTTCGTTATGCGCTCGCACGGGCAGGCATTGAGCGCCCGGGCAGGGGTGCGGCCCATCTGCTTCGTCACTCACTGGCAACCAGAATGCTGCGCAACGGGGCCTCGCTCGAGGAGATCGGGCAGATCCTGCGGCACCAGAGTCCCGACAGCACACGGATCTACGCCAAGGTCGATCTTGACGCCCTTCGCCCCCTGGCCCCGGCGTGGCCGGGAGGTGCAGCATGACACGCCTTGAGACCCTGTGTGAGGACTATCTCGCCTTCCGCCGCTCCCTGGGAGCCAAGCTCATGATGACGCGCGGGCTCCTGTTCCAGTTCATCGCGTTTCTGGCACAGCGCGAGGCCCCGTTCATCACCGCCGCGTTGGCGCTCGAGTGGGCCAGCAAGCCGGAAGGTGTCCAGCAGCATTGGCGCGCGCGTCGCCTGTCTGAAGTCCGTCAGTTCGCCCGCCATGTTCACGCGGTCGACCCGCGCCACGAGGTCCCGCCTCAGCGGCTCCTGCCCGATCGGCGCCAGCGCCCCCAGCCCTACATCTACAGTGACAGCGAGATCGAAGACCTGATCGGTGCCGCACGTGACCTGTCCGGGCGTCTCCGCCCGCGGACCTGCTCGACGATGCTGGGCCTGCTGGCGGTGACCGGTATGCGCAGCAGCGAAGTGGTCCGTCTCGACCGCGACGATGTCGATCTCCGGCAGGGCATCGTGACCATCCGCGAGAGCAAGTTCGGCAAGTCGCGCCTCAACCTGTGCCATGACACGACCATGCTGGCCCTGGGCGACTACGCTGCCTGGCGGGACGAACGCTGTCCTCGTCCGCAATCTCCCGCCTTCTTCCTGAGCGAACGCGCAAAGCGCATCAACGTGACAAGCTTCCGCAAGTCGTTCAGGACCCTGACGTGTCAGACCGGTCTGCGGGATCCTGCGGCTTCCCGTGGACCCCGCCTTCATGATCTGCGTCACACCTTCTCCGTCAGAACTCTGATCCGGTGGTATCGCGACGGTGTTGACGTCGACCGCCACCTGCCACGTCTCTCCACCTGGCTCGGCCATGGCTGCATTGCCGATTCCTATTGGTATCTCACCGCAGTCCCCGAACTCATGGCGCTTTCCGCCCGGCGTCTCGATGAACGCCACGGGAGGCACAGCTCATGAGTGCGATCGCCGACTTTGCCAGGCTGCTGACCCTGTTCTTCTCCAGGTACCTCATGCAGCAACGTCAGGTCAGCCCCAACACCATCGCCAGCTACCGCGACACGTTCCGGCTTCTCGTCAACCATGCCAACAGGGTCCTCGGCAAGCCGCCACAGGACCTGTCTTTCGAGGATCTCGACGCCGACTTCATCGGCGACTTTCTCAATCATCTCGAGCACGAGCGCGGTAACGACGTCCGGACCCGCAATGCCCGCCTGGCGGCAATCCGGTCTCTGTTCGCTCATGTCGCCCTGCACGAGCCGCAGCATGCAGCCCTGGCTCAACGGGTCCTGGCCATACCGACCAAACGCCATACCCGACGAGAGGTCGACTTCCTCAACCGCGCGGAGAGCGAGGCTCTCCTGCGGGCACCGGATCGGACCAGTTGGGTCGGGCGACGCGACTACTGCTTGCTGTTGGTGGCGCTGCAGACCGGCATGCGGAGCGCGGAACTCATCGCACTGCGCAGTGTCGATGTCCGCCTTGGTGACGGCGCTCATGTCCGCTGTCACGGCAAGGGGCGCAAGGAGCGCTCGATCCCGTTGCGCCGGGACTCGGTCGCCACCCTCCGCGCGTGGTTGAAAGAGCGCGGCGGCGAGCCCCATGACCAGATCTTCCCGAACCAGCGCGGCAGGCCGCTCACCCATGGCAGTTTCGACTATCTCCTGGCTCGGAACCTCGCCGTCGCGCGGGCGGCCTGCACGTCGCTGGAGGACAAACGCGTTACGCCCCATACCCTGCGCCATTCCGCAGCCATGGAACTGCTTCAAGCGGGCGTTGACCGTGCCACCATCGCGTTGTGGCTCGGGCATGAATCCGTCGAGACCACCTACATCTACTTGCATGCCGATCTCGAACTGAAGGAGCGCGCAATGGCCAGAACAACCCCTGCCGGGACCCCAATGAGAAAGTACGAACCGCAGGACAGTGTCCTGACGTTCCTGAACAGCTTGTGATTATTCTCGAATCTTGCGCCCGATTCTGCGCGAAACTGCGGGTCCCGCAGACGAATCCAGAATAATCCGTCATCGGGGATAACACCGGCGAGCAGAAGATCCGCATGGCAAAGGTCAAGATCAAGGTGTCCGGATGCTTCCGGACCCAGCTCAACGCCGAAGCCTGGTGCCGGATCTCGAGTTACCTGAGCTCAATGGCCGCTCTCGGTTACAACCCTCTCGTCGCCATCCAGATCGCGCTCGCCGGAAATGCCGCCAAAATGATCAACCTGCATGACACACAAACCGAACGCGGAAAGGGGTGAGCAGTTACGCTAGGAGAACGATGACGCTCAATCTTACGGAGGCGGAGATGGCGGTGCTGGAGGGGCTGAGCGAGAAGAAGGAGTTGAGCAAGACAGCGTTGCTCCGCCAAGCCTTGCGCATGTACCAGGTGATCGAAACGCGCATCGAGAGCGGCAACAAGCTGTTCTTCGAGAACGAGGTCACGAAGGAAAAGGCCGAGGTCATGATGCTATGACGTTAGAAGTCACGGAGGTTCATCTGTTCAACGTGGCACGCGGGGAGGCGGAGGTCGCTGAACTCTGGCACGCCATAACAGAGCAGCAACTGGCCGATTGGGAAGGAGAGTGGGTGCCGGAGTTATTCAGAGCAATGCAGCGACTGAGGCGGGCGGGTATTGAGAGGACACATTGGCCGCAGAGTCGGCACTGAGACTGGCGCAAGAAGGTGGCGGTGCTGCAAGGCATGCTGGCCAATCCGGGTTTCAGCATCGTTTGCAGCGGACAGACCCAGGGCATGATGATCGTCGACACGGTGAAGCAGCGCTGCCGGCTCGAGGGCCAGCGCGGGCAGCATCTCGTTTACGTCGAGTTTGTCGAAAACGCGCCGTGGAACCGGGCCGAGTTGTTCGATCCTCCGCAATATCGCGGCGTCGGCAGCATCCTGATCGGAGCTGCTGTGGCGTTGAGCGAAGAGATGGAGTTTCACGGAAGGATCGGGCTTCATTCGCTGCCGCAGGCAAATGGCTTCTATGCCAATACCTGCGGCATGACGGATTTGGGAGCCGATCTCAACCACGAGGGTCTGCGCTACTTCGAGATGACCCCTGAGGACGCGCAGGCCTTCAACGCCAAGGGGAGGTCGAAATGAATATCGAATTCGGGAAGGAATGGTGCTTGCGCATGGCGCAGCACGAGGGCGACGCCGAGATCGGTGCGGGCCGGCTGGCGATCGATCCGCTGTTCGATGGCGAGCGCCTTCCCGCAGATGTGGGCGAGAAGGACGGTCCGAACGTGGCATTCGGCCGGTTCGTCAATCTGATGCGACGGCGGCAGGGAATGAGTCTGGAGCAACTTGCCGACAACGCGGATGTGAATATGGGTGACTTGGTCGAGATCGAGAGGGATCCACACCACAGGCCGGAACTGCGAACGGCCTACCAACTCGCGAACTATTTCAAGATCTCGCAATCCGGCCTCATGCAGGTGGCGGGATTGGCTGCGCCGAAGGATGCGAGGCTGTTCGACGAAGGTGTCCGGTTTGCCGCGCGTTCGGAGTCGACCACGGCGTTGACGCCCGAAGAAGGCGCGGCGCTGGACGCGTTCGTTGCCGTGCTCAGCGAGCAGAAGTAGCGAATAGAGGGACGGAGCTTGGCCAGGAACCGCGCCCTGTCCGCAAGGACGGCGAAGGACATCGATGAACGAGTCGAGCGCGTATTGCGGGGTCTCGGTCTTCCCGAGCCCCCGCTTCGACTGGAAGATGTTCGCGAGCTGCTGAAGTTGGATCGCGGCTTCTACACGGCAGACGATCCGAGTGTCCTGCGGGAGGCTGTCAGTCGAATTCGCGTAGCGGGGACTCAGGTCTTCAAGCGGCCGACGCTCCTCATCGAGGCGATCAGGAAAGCGTCGCTTCAGGCACTCTATCTTCCGGATCGGAGTCGGATTCTTCTCGATGCGTCGTTGCCCAAACTGAAACATCGCTGGAGTGAAGGACATGAAATCGGGCACAGCCTCATCCCTTGGCATCAGGAGATAATGCTCGGCGATAATTCCCTTACCCTGACGCCGATCTGCCAGGAAGAAGTGGAAGCGGAGGCCAATTTCGCCGCGGGACGACTTCTCTTTCTTCGCGAACGCTTCATGGAGGAAGCGCGTTCTCTTGAACCGTCGATCGAGGCGATACAGGCGCTGAAAGCAATATTCGGCAACACGCTATCCATCACTCTGTACCGGATCGTCGAATCCTTCGCTTCCGACCGGCCTTTGGTGGGAATGATTTCGGATCACCCGCATTCGACTCGAAGAGGAAAGGATTTCGATCCGTCCAAGCCATGCCGATATTTTATCCGGTCGCCGGCGTTCAGGGGGCATTTCGGGAAAATCTCGGAGGTTGAGCTCTTCGAGGACGTATCCGGCTATTGCGGGGCTCAGGGAGGGGGACCTCTTGGAGAGGAGGAAGTGATCTTGTTCGACGACAACGGAGATAATCACCGCTTCCAGTTCGAGATATTCTTCAATCGTTACAATGCACTGACGCCAGGAAAGTATCTTCGACCGGCGCACAACATCATGCCGGTGTCGGCATGAACAATATTCGGAAAAATCAAGCTGATTCCACGTTTTCGGACAGTCCAAAGTGCCGATATGCGACGGGCAACGCCTTGTCCGGTGAGCGTTATCAACAAGAGCGGTCGTCGATAGGACCCGAGTAGAGAGAACGAGAATATCCGCAAGCTGCGCTGGGCCGGTTCCGGCCGGGGCAAGCGCGGCGGCATCCGCGCGATCTACTTCTGGCACGCTGACCGTTTCGGGCTGGATGTGCGCGCGATTCAGGATTAGGAACAGGGTCGTCGGCTTCCCGACCGGGCGGCGCGCGTGTTGCTGACCGTGATCGACCGCGAGCCGGATGCCGTCACGCGCGCACTTGCGCCACCAGCGGATTGACCCAATCAGGTTGCGAAACGATTACGGTAAGCGTTCGGTTATGCGGTGACGACCCATGTTCAGCAGGCTGTTTCCCGGCTCGCTTGATTGTCATTTCCGATCGTTGGTGACGCGCGGAGCAGTCGCGTGAACCGTTGCCCGCACCGTTCATTCATGCGCGTTTGCTGCACAGGTGTTCGTGCGCGGTTTCCCGTCGCCGTGGGCACCTGTGTGGCCGGGTTGGGTTGAGGGCAGGTGGCGTTCCGGTTGCGATCCTGTGGACAGGGCGCGGTTCAGCGGTTGAGCGTGCGCTTCCAGTCCTTCCTGAGCGGGCAGAGCCAGATGTCCTTCTTCGGCTTGTCGGCCTTCTTGTACCGGTCGTAGCGGCCGCGCCTGCGGCGCGACAATGCCCACCGTGTCCTTTAATCGCTTACTCGGTGCGCGCGATGTCGGCGACGCGCATCGCGCCGAAGGCGGGGAGTAAGTGACGCCGGAGGGCGGCGGCGTTGCTTCCGGGTGGCCGGCTTCCAGCGCCGTGCCCGACGGCGCATGAACTCGTCGGCGAAGTCACGGAACAGGGGGCCGGTCCGGCGCTCAGCCTGCGCGGCCTCGATCTCGGCCGCCGCCCTTGCGCGCGCCTCGGCGGCGGTCAGCTCCGCCGCCGTGCCGAGCGGCAGGTTGACCACTCAGCCGCAATGGTGAGGCTGAAGCCGGGCAGGGTGTGGTCGCGGGACGACCAGCGGCCGTCGGCGGTGCCTGGGCCTGCGGCGCGGCAATACCCACCGTGTCCTTTAATCGCTTACTCGGTGCGCGCGATGTCGGCGAGGGTCCGGGGCCTATCAACAACACACACTTGACTCCGGGTCCGATTCCGTGCGAATTGGGCGGCCATGCGATTGGCATGCGTCAGATCTCGGCGGAGACAGTGGAGTGGTTCGTCCCGGCCTGCAAGGGCGGCGGGCTGACGCGGAGCGCTCTGGCCCGGGAGCTCTGCGAGAGGGAGAACTGGTTCGGCGGTGCCGGCAGGCCGTGCCTTGCGTCGGCGCGGAAGCTTCTTCCGCGCCTGGCCGAGGAGACGGGGGTGCGTCTTCCGGAGGCGGAGTCGACGGCGCTCGAACCGCACGCATGTCCTGCGTCGGACTTCCCCGACAGTTCCGTCTCATGCCCGCTTCGGGATCTCGGCGCGCTGTCGCTTGATCCGGTGACGGAAGCGGCGGATCGCCGCCGCTGGGAGGCGATGGTCGAGACGCATCATCCGCAGGGGTGGCGTCGCCCGCCGGGCGGGCAGGTCCGGTACTGGGTCCGCTCGGAGCGGCACGGGGTTCTGGGCGGCATCGGCTTTGCCGCGTCGGGGATGCAGCTCGGGCCGCGCGACGCTGTCATCGGCTGGTCGTCCGACGCCCGGGTGGCCAACATCGGCAAGGTGGTGTGCAAGTCTTGCGTCCCGGGTCCTCCGCCTGGCGACGGCACGGATTGCGGACGACTGGGCGGCGGCCTACGGCGAGCGCCCGGTTCTGGCGCAGACCTTCACGGGGCCGGAGATGTCCGGCCTGAGCTACCGGGCGGCGGGATGGAAGTGCTGCCCGGAGCTGACCTCGGGCCGCCGTTCGGGGGTGCGCCGCGCGGTCTGGCTGAGGCCGCTGGCTGAGGGCTGGCGCGAGGTCCTGCGCCGCGGGCCGGAACGGGTTCTCGGCTGGTCCGGTTCGATGTATGCCAAGGGGGGATGGGCCGAACGGGAATATGGCCGGAGCCGCACCCCGACGGCCGTGTCAGGCGGCGGATCGCGCAGATGGGCGCCGCCTGGACGAGGCGCCTCGGCGAGCACGTGGCGTCGATCTTCCCGGGGCGGGCGGAACAGACGGCAGCCTACCGGCTTCTGTCCAGTGAGGCGGTGACGGATGGAGCACATACTGGGGTCGCATTTCGAGCAGACGGTGGAGCGCTGCCGCGCCGAGCGTCTGGTGCTTGCGGTGCAGGATCCGATGGAGCACATACTGGGGTCGCATTTCGAGCAGACGGTGGAGCGCTGCCGCGCCGAGCGTCTGGTGCTTGCCGTGCACGACGACGCTGAACCATGACGGCCTTTCGGGGACTTCCGGCCTCGACGACCTTGGCGGGGGTGGCAAGGGAAGCTCGGGCATCCTGGCCCATGTCGGCGTGGCGGTGAACGCCGTGGGCCGGCCTCTCGGGATGTTCGAGGTGGACGCGGACTTCCGCCAGGCGCAGGGCAAGGACAGCGTCCGCTGGGTGGACGGGCTCGACCGGGCGCAGGAACTCGCGCGCGCCTGCCCAGACACCCGGGTGGTGACGGTCTGCGACCGCGAGGGCGACTTCTGGGAGCTGATCTCGCGTGCGAAGCAGACCGGGGCGGCGCTGCTGGTCCGGGCCTCGCGTGGCTCGAAGCGCCGGGTGGCGCTGGCCTCGGGCGGAGACGCGGACCTCTGGGAGCACGTGCTGGAGACGGAACCGGCGGGAGAGCGGAAAATCGAGCCTCCCGCCTGCGGCGGCCCGAACCGGAGAAAGGGCCGCACGGCGAAGCTGACGCTGCGCTGCGCGCCGGTCGACCTGCTGCCCCCGCAGGGCCGGGCGGGTGAGGCGCCGATCCGCATGACCGCCGTCTCCGCCCTGGAGGAGAACCCGTCCCTGGCGACGGGGAAGGGAAAGAAGGGCAACGGGCCACTGCACTGGATGCTGCTGACCACCGAAGACGCAGCCGACCTCGACACCGCCCGCACGGTGCTGCGATGGTACGAACTGCGCTGGCGGATCGAGCGCTTCTTCCATGCGCTGAAGGTCGGCACCCGCATCGAGGACCGCCGCCTCGACGAGGCCGATGACCTGCGCAAGTGCCTCGCCTTCGACGCCATCACCGCATTCCGGGTCTGGGACCTGTCCCTGCTTGCCCGAGAGAAGCCGGACGACCCGGCCAGACGGCATGTCACCCGCGAAGACATCACGGCGCTCTGCGCCCTCGACCATGGCTTCAAGATCCCCCGGGGACCGCCGGACATGACCATCGCGCGCTTCGTCGTGCTGACGGCCGGGCTGGCCGGTTTCCATCCTTCGAAGCGCCAGCCGCTGCCCGGAACACAGAAGCTCTGGGAAGGCGTCAGGTTCCTGTCCAACGCCGTCATCACCATCCGGGCCATGCTGAACTGGGACGGGAACTGGGATGCGGGCTGGGATGCGGACTGGGATGGCAGCGAAACCGAAGGAGAATTCACGGAGTCAAGTGTGTTGAATTGATAGGTCCGGGGCAGCGCCCTGGCCCTTGGAGAGTCCCTCGGGCTCGCCCAGATCCTCGAATGCATCCCCGAATACAAGACAAGTCGCGGCAAGGAGCTGCTGCCCTGGAACATCGCGCCGGCAGAAGATCGGAAAGCCGACGACTGATCCCGCCGGGGCAGAGAGGCAGAACGCTTGCCGGGGAGCGCCAGGCAGACCATGACCCTGGCGAGAAATGCGGGATAGAATGGCTCCGTCGCCGATCATTGGGGAGATTCCGGATGCTCACCAGGCTCACCATCCGAAACTTCAAGCGCTTCGGAGAGGTTGAGGTGGAGCTCGGCAACCCGGTCGTCTTCATCGGTCCCAACAATTCGGGCAAGACCTCGGCGATGCAGGCCTTGGCGCTGTGGGATATCGGCGTCAAGCGGTGGAACGAGAAGCGCGCCGGCAAGGGCGCGCCTGAAAAGCGACCCGGCGTCACGGTGAACCGCAGGGATCTGTTCGCCATCCCCCATCCGAGCGCCGTGCACTTGTGGCGCGACCTGCATGTAAGAGACGTCCAGCGCGTGGAGGGGAGCACGCGCACAAACAACGTGCGCATCGACCTGATCGTGGAAGGGGTCGACGAGGGCAAGGCATGGACCTGCGGCCTCGAATTCGACTACGCCAACGAGGAATCGTTTTACTGCCGACCGCTGCGGCTCGACGAGGACAGGCCGCCGAAGCGGATGCCGATCCCAAACGAAGCGAACTCGCTCCGCATCGCCTTCCTTCCGCCGATGTCAGGTCTGGCCGCGACCGAGACCCGGCTCGATCAGGGTGCGGTGAACGTCAGGGTGGGCGAAGGCCGGACGGCCGAAGTCCTCCGCAATTTGTGCTTCCGACTCTTGACCGAGAGCCCTGACTGGTGGGCTTCCCTGGTTGCCCGCACAGAGGGGCTGTTCGGTGTCGAGCTCGACGAGCCCCGCTATGTCGAGGAGCGGGGGGAGATCACGATGGGATACCGGGAGCGCGGTTGCGCCCTGGACCTTTCGTCCAGCGGACGGGGATTGCAGCAAACCCTCCTGATCCTCGCCTACATGTACGCCAACCCGGGCGCGGTGATACTGCTGGATGAACCGGACGCGCATCTCGAAATCCTGCGCCAGCGCCAGATCTACCGGCTGATCGCCGAGGTGGCGTCGGAGAGCGGGAACCAGATCATCGCGGCAAGCCATTCCGAGGTGCTGCTGAACGAGGCCGCCGACAAGGACCTGGTGATCGCTTTCGTCGGAACGCCGCACCGGATCGGTGACGGGCAGAGCCAGGTGCGCAAGGCGCTGGCGGAGATCGGTTTCGATCAGTACTACCAGGGCGAGCAGACGGGCTGGGTGCTTTATCTCGAAGGCTCGACGGACCTGGCGATATTGCAGGCCTTCGCAAGGAGGCTCGGCAAGGACAAGGCCGTCCGCGCGCTGGAGAGACCGTTCGTGCGCTATGTCGGAAACAGCCCGCCGACCGCCCGGCACCACTTTCATGGGCTCAAGGAAGCGATTCCCGGCCTCAGGGGGATTGCGTTGTTCGACCGTCTGGAGCGGGGCGCGCCGGACGATCCGTTCCTCGAACACCTGGTCTGGAACAGGCGGGAGATCGAGAACTATCTCTGCACCCGAAATACGCTCCAGGCCTATGCCCGCGCATCCGCCATGGCGGCGGAGCCGAGGCCCCTGTTCGCCCGGGTCGAAGTCGACGATCGCCTGACGGCGATGGACAAGGCGATCGGGGAGGTCGGCCGGGCGCTCGAGACCCTCGGCAAAGGATCGCCCTGGGGGCAGGATCTGAAGGTGAGCGAAGAGTTCCTGGCGCCGCTCTTCAAGGCCTATTTCGAGACGATCGGCATCCCCAACCTGATGAGCAAGAAGAACTTCTACGAGCTCGCCGACTGCGTCCCGGAGGAGGAGATCGACCCAGAAATCGGCGAAAAGCTGGACGCGATCGCCGCGGTGGCGGAGAGCGCGAGGCCGGTGGGAGAGGGGTAGTTTGCGGCAAGGCCTGTGTGCTGCAGCGAGGCTTTTGCAAGGGACTCCAAAGGCCCCATGCCGCGCAGGTCCGGCTGGTGTGGCGGGGATCGACCGCGATCACGCGTGCCGCCTTGTATTCCAGCATCTGGCGCAGGACGGCCAGCCGGTGTCGAGAACGACCCGGTTGAGCCCGGGCTTCCGCCGCACCCCGGCTCGTCCGCAAGCGCCAGACCGCCCGGACGTCTCCGGCTCATCGAACAGAGGCGCGACGTCATCCGGCACGGTGGGTGCGTACGCCAAGGCCTCCGGCAGGCGTGACTGCGGCGTGCGATGCCTCCTCGGGGATCGCGGAGGTCTGTCCCTGTCGTATCAGGCTGTCTCCAGTCTGATGTGGGGCGCGATCGTCCGGATCGCGCGCAACGGAGGCGGGAGGAACTGCTGCGGCTGAACCGAAGCGATGCTTTCGCGGCCCCGGGCTGTCCCCGAAGGCCGCCGGGATACGGCGTGCGGAACATGCTGGCCGGGGGTCGCAAACGGCGCCTGCGCCGGCCAGTGGGCGGTCCGTCAGCCGCAGAACCCGGCCGAAACACCGCGAGCCGTTGCCCGTTCACCTGCTGTTCGCCAGGTCAGCGCCAGCGTCGGAAAGTCCCGGACGCCGGGCGTGTCTGTCATCGCCGCGGCCCGGAAACCGGGCCCCGAACCGGGTGATGATTTCTCCGGCCGCAGCACTGGCAATTTCTCCGCAGCGGCCGAGCGGTTCACCGCTGACCAGCCCGAACAGGAAACCGGCGGCATAGATGTCCCCGGCTCCGGTGGTATCGACCACCGGGCCAGCAGGAAGCGCCGGTACCTGGTGTCGTTCACCCGGTCCGATCACGATCGATCCGTGTGCGCCCCTGGTCACCGCCAGGAGGTCGCAGTTGCCGACGACGGCCGCGATCGCGGCCTCGAGGTCATCAGTCCGGCAAAGTGCGCGAAGTTCGTCCTCGTTGCAGAACAGGATGTCGACGTGGTCCGCGAGCAGCCGCAGAATGTCGTCCCTGTGCCGCTCGACGCAGTACGGGTCCGACAGCGACAGCGCGAGACGGCTCCCGGCCCTGTGTGCGGCGGCGGTGGCGGCCTGCAGGGCCCGGCGTCCGCCCGGAGGATCCCAGAGATAGCCCTCCAGGTAGATGACGGCGCTGTCGGCGATCAGCTCCGGGTCGATGTCGACGGCATCAAGCCGGGTGCAGGCGCCGAGATAGGTGTTCATGGATCGCTGGGCGTCGGGTGTCACCAGGACCAGGCAGCAGGCCGAATCCGGTCCGGCTGTCGACGACGGCGTCTCGTAGCGAACCCCGACCTGGGCGATGTCGGCGCGGAACACGCTGCCCAGGTGATCGTCACGGACCTTGCCCACGAATGCCGTGCGTCCTCCCATGGCGGCGAGGCCGGTGGCGGTATTGGCCGCGGACCCCCCGGACACCTCGAGCCCCGGTCCCAGCAACCGGTAGAGTTCCCGGGCGCGGTCGGCATCGATGAGCTGCATGGCTCCCTTGGTGATCGAATGCTGCTGGAGGAACGCATCGTCGACCTGGGAGACCACGTCGACGATGGCGTTGCCGATGCCGGTGACATCGATGGTGCGTGTCCGCATGGGCCTCCCCGGTTGCCTCGGCCGCGACAGGTCGCCGCTCCAGCGGCGTTTATAGACCAACTTGGCCGCGTGTGGGCGCCGGGGCTTGCCTTGTCGCGTGCAAGGCCCGACAACAGGAGTGCGTGCTCTCGCGATGGAGTGGTGACATGGTCGAATCCCTGCGACGGGCGTTTGTGCAGCTGCCGGATCCGGTGCTGCGCCGGGCCCTGGTCGGGAGTGTCCTCGGTGCGTGTCTTGCAACCGTGCTCGCGGTCGTTCTCAGCTGGTGGGTGGTTGCAAGCTTCGGCATGTTCGGAAGCGGCATCGCCGATACCGTCGCGGCCGCGGGCGGGGCGGTCCTGGTGCTGATCGGTGCGCTGATCTTCTTTCCCTCCACCGTCATGGTCGTGGCCGGGTTTTTTCTTGATTCGGTTGCCGATGCTGTCGAGGCCCGGTACTGGCCGAACGTCGCTCCCCCGCGCCGGCGGGGACTGCGCGAGGTCATGGTTGCCGGGATGTCGCTGCTGGCCATTTCGCTGACGATGAACCTGATCCTTCTGCCGGTCTATGCCTTTGCCCTGCTTATTCCGGGCCTGGGCCTGGTGCTGTTCTATTGCCTGAACGGCTATCTGTTCGGACGCGAGTTCTTCGATGCGGTCGCAACCCGCAGCCTCGAGTCGGCTGACGCGCGCGCGATGCGACGGCGTTACCGGGGGCGGATCCTGCTGGCCGGGGTGATCATCACGGTGCTCACCACCGTTCCGGTCCTCAACCTCGCCGCACCGATCCTTGCGACGGCGTTCATGACCAACCTGTTTCGGGGTCTGGATATCTCTGCGCGGACGGGGTAGATTGCGGGTGCTTCCAAGTACCCGGACTCTCCGGCGGTGAGCTTCACTTTGACGAGAAGGTGACGGGGATGGCTTCGTTTCTTCGCAGGCCCCAGACCCAGGACAGCAGCGGGGGTGACGACAGGGGCCGCACGGACGCCCTGTCGCAGCAGCGCAATGCGGGACGCACTCAGGAAGGACGGTCCTCCACACCACCGGTTCCGGGATTCATCGCGCCTGCGGAAGTGCGCGAGGGGACAGGCCTGCGCCAGGGCACGGGCGGGAACGACACGGCACGACGGGGATCCGACATCGCCCCGCGGCGCCCGCTGGAGTCCGCGGCCCGGGGGAATGTCCAGAGCCGGGCACTGACGATCGGCAGCCAGATCACCATGCAGGGCACCATCACCGACTGCGATGTGCTGGTTGTCGAGGGAACGGCCGAGGCCACGCTGGAGAACAGCAAGAGTCTCGAGGTAACCGAGAGCGGCGTGTTCCGGGGAACCATCACCATTGACGAGGCGACCATCGCCGGTGTGATGGAGGGCGAGATCACGGTTCGCGAGAGGCTGAAGGTCCGGCCGACCGGACGGATCAGGGGAACCGTGAAGTGCAGCAAGCTCGAGGTCGAGTTCGGCGGCGAGATTGAAGGCCAGATCCAGGTGTTGCGAGACAGCCAGGGGGGATAGGCAACCCGGCACGACCGGCGCCGCGAACGCAATGGATACGGATCCGGCCGGATATCTGCTCAGGACCGTGGTTATTGCCCTGCTGATCGGCAGCCTCTCCGCATGCCAGCTTGAACGCGATCTCGCTTTCCTGATCGCTGTGGAGCCGGCGGTCGAGCACCGGCAGGCGGCAGCGAATGCGGGTCCGGTTGAACAGGCACCGGTTGCCCCGACGGCCGCATCTTCGCCCGGAGTGACCGTGATACTCGGCCCGCTCTGGCCGCTGGACCGGACCGGGGAGGAAATCAGGCAGGTCCTCGGCGATCCGCGGTTCGTGCGCGACGATGCCCTGGCGCAGCTGTGGCGATACCGCACGGAGAGCTGCATCCTGAACCTGTTTCTGTTCTCGGACGCGGAACAGGTCCGGGCGACCCATGCCATGTACCTGCAGCCATCGTTCGAACCGCTCCCTGACCGCAGGGCCAGGAACCGGTGCCTGTCGGATCTGGTGAGGCAGGCCACTGCCGGCACCGGGACTCCGGCCGATCAATCCACGTCCGGCGACTTGTCGGTGAACTGACACAGGTCGTGCACGGGACACGACGGGCACGAGGGCCTGCGGGCCTTGCACAGATATCGCCCATGCAGGATCAGCCAGTGATGCGCATGGAGCTTCCATCGCTCCGGCACCCGGCGGTCCAGTCCGCGTTCCACTGCAAGTGGCGTGGCGCCGGCGGCAAGCCCGGTGCGGTTGGCAACCCGGAAGATGTGGGTATCCACGGCGATGACCGGCTCGCCGAAGGCGATGTTGAGGACGACGTTCGCGGTCTTGCGTCCGACCCCGGGGAGGGCTTCCAGCGCCTCGCGGTCATTGGGGACCCGGCTGGAGTGGCGTTCGATCAGCGCTTCGGACAGCGCGATCACGTTGTGGGCCTTGGCGTTGAAGAGCCCGATGGTGCGGATGTGATCCTTCAGTCTCTCCTCGCCGAGCGCCACCATCGCCTCCGGCGTCGTGACCTCGCGGAACAGGGCCCGGGTGGCCCGGTTGACCCCGACATCCGTGGCCTGGGCGGACAGAACCACCGCGACCAGCAGCGTGTAGGTGTTGATCCAGGCGAGCTCACCGCGGGGCTCGGGCATCTGTTCGGCCAGCCGCGCGAACAAGCTGTCGATTTCGGCGGGCTTCATCGCCCGCGCCTTGCGCCGGCGTCCTTTACCGCTTCCCGGGGCCATATTATCGTTCTCCGATGAACGGGCGGTCCGACAACGAGGCAGCGTGCGAACCGGTGCTTTTCGACCGGGTGCTGCTGCCGCACCGCAGCCTGTCACGGGCCGGGATAGCGGTCCTGGTCACGGTGTTGGCCGGGGCCAGCGCGGCCATCGGAGCCGGGTTTGCGCTGATGGGGGCGTGGCCGGTGATCGGGTTCTGCGGTCTCGACATGCTCGTCATTTGCCTGGCTCTCAGAATGAGCGTGCTCTCGGCACGGCGGTCGGAACATGTCAGGCTGACGCGACGGTCGCTCGATATCCGCTCACGCGACAGGCGAGGCCTTGACCGGCACACCGTCATGCACCCGTACTGGACCCGGGTCGAATTCATCGCGCGGCGCCGTGCCCGGCTGTTGCTGCGTTCGCATGGACGCTCGCTGGAACTCGGGAGTTTTCTTGCCTCGGCCGACAAGGAGGAGGTCGCGCGCGCGCTTGCCGGTGCACTGCGCCAGGTTCGCGTGGTTTCATCCGCTACCGCCCGTTAAGGCCGAGCACGTCGATCATGCTGTAGCGCCCGGCGGGCCGACCGACCGCCCACCGGGCCGCCGTGATGGCCCCGGCGGCGTAGATGTGCCGTCCCGCCGCCCTGTGCGCGACTTCCACCCGTTCGCCGGTGCCGGCGAAGATGACGGTGTGCTCTCCGACCACGTCGCCACCGCGCAGTGCCGCAAATCCGATATCTCCGCGGCGTCGAGCACCGGTGCGGCCCTCGCGTGACAGCACGGCGGCACTCTCGAAACCGATCCCGCGTCCACGGGCTGCGGCTTCGCCGAGTCCGAGCGCGGTGCCCGACGGCGCATCGACCTTGCGGTTGTGGTGCATTTCGACGATCTCGATGTCGAAACTGTCATCAAGTGCGCCGGCGACCTGTTCGGCGAGCACGAACAACAGGTTGACGCCGAGGCTCATGTTGGGGGCGAAAACCACCGTCGCGTGCCCGGCGGCGGCGTCGAGCGCGGCTTCCTGCTCGGCCTCCAGCCCTGTCGTCCCCACGATCCATGCGGTTCCCGTCGACGCGGCGGCATCCGCGTGACCCGCAACCGCCTCGGGAAGGGTGAAGTCGATCACGGCGTCGCACGCGGCGAACAGCTCATGCGGATCGGTTCCGGCCGGCTGGCCAAGGGGGTCGGCCTGGCACAGTGTGCCGATGTCCCGGCCTGCCGCATCGGATCCGGCGCGCACGGTGCCTCCGCCAAGCCGTGTGTCAGGGGTTTCGAGGACCTGGCGGACCAGCATCCTGCCCATGTGGCCGGTGACCCCGGTCACACCGATCGCGATTTCCGTCATCGTCTGTCTCCGTCCCTCGGGTCGCCGAACAAGGGTAGCCGGTCGCGCCCGCCGGCAGAAGACCGGCGGCAAGATCCGGCCCCTGTTTCATTTCTGCAACGACCCATTCTTGACCGGTCAGCCGGGTACTGACATGATTCCTGGGTTCTGGAGGCGGCCGCTGTCGGCCGTATTTGCGAATACAGGGTCCCGGAATGACGAAATCGCAACTGATTGCCAGGCTGGTTGAACGCTGGGCAGCGGAGAACCCGGGCCTTGAGCGTGAACTGCGCTACAACGAGATGGAACTGGCGGTCACGACCGTCTTCGAGGAGGTCGCGCGGGCGCTGGAACAGGGCCGGCGCGTGGAGTTGCGCGGGTTCGGCGCGATGGCCGTCAAGCATCGCACGGCGCGCACCGGCCGCAATCCGCGTACCGGCGAGCCGGTCTCGGTCGATGCAAAGGTGGTGCCGTTCTTCAAGACAAGCAAGCTGCTGCACACTCGTCTGAACGGCGACTGAGGCTCGTCAGTCCTCGTCGAGTGCGCCGAGAAAGTCCTCGAGCAGTCCCGGCGGTGCCTCGATCACGTGCTCCGGTGCGGGGAAGGCGCCAGTCTGCACGTCCTCGATGAACTCACGGAACCCTGCCACCCGTTCCTCCTGCATCCGCTCCTTCATCGCGAAAATGTCACGGTACTGCTTCGAGTGGCGCGGGTAGGGTGGCCCGGTATTGCCCAGGATGTCGTCGGCGAACAGGAACTGGATGTCGCCGCCACTGCCGCCACCGATCGACGATGTGAGCAGTGACGTGCGCCTGGTGATCTCGGCGAGCAGCGGCTCGGGGATCACTTCCACTTCGACCGCGTAGGCGCCGGCTTCCTCGAGCCTGCGGATTTCCCGCCAGACCCACAACGCCTCGTCGAGGGTCTTGCCGACAGCCCGCAGGCCGCCGGTCCAGGTGCTGCGACGCGGAACCAGCCCCGCGTGGCCCTGTATCGGAATCCCGGCCTCGGTCGCGGCGGCAACGAACCGGGGACTCCACTGGCACATGATGGCGTCGGCGCCGATGCTCATGGCCTGGTAGCCGAGGCGAACCGCCTCGGTCTCGCTGGCCGCGGCGACAAGGGGCACCGAGAACGCCATGAAGGTGTGGGGGGCGGCACGGCGGATCTCGGCGGCGAGTTCCGGGCGGGCCGGATCGAATCTCACCTTCATCGTATCGATCCCTGCCTCTTCGGCCGCAGCGGCTTCCTCGGGCGAAAACGGAAGGGTCTCCACCAGCACCTTCCTGCCCTTGCAGTCGCGCAGACCCTTCACGGTGTAGTTGCGGGTGCCATAGGCCCCGCCGAGGGTCATGATCCGGGTCAGGCCGCGTCGGGCGGCGTCCCGTGGCGGTATCCCGCCGTCTCCGGTCGCATGGCTGGCCATGATCGGGTTCCTCCCTCGCCGGTGTGTCGATTGTCGGCGATCCTACGTCTCCCGGCGGGATGCGCAACCGGTGGGCGATGCGCCCGCAGGGTCCTTGTGCGTCGGCGACCGTCCGGTAGAATGGACACACCTGAACGGGCAGGGGGCGGACAGATGGCTCAGGTGACGGCGGATTCCGAGATCAGGGAACTGGAAGAAGACTGGGCCCCGGAGGTACCGATCACTCCGCCACCGCTGTTCGCGTGGCCGCCGCAGCCCGTCGCCCTGGGACGCTACCTGTTTGGCTATCCGGGCTATTTCCTGCCGCGTAACCTGCTCTACATGGCGCTCGCCATCGTCACCTGGCTCTACCTGACGCCGGAGATGGCAACCATGAAGACCTTCCAGGTCGACTGGATCGCCTGGATCTATGCCCGCAACCTCGCGTTGCTGTTCCTGATCTTCGGCGGCTGGCACTTCAGGTTCTATATCCTGCGATCCCAGGGCACCGCCTACAAGCACAACCGGAACTGGCCGGAACGCAAGCATCGCCGGTTCCTGTTCGGCGACCAGGTCTGGGACAACGTGTTCTGGAGCGCGGTCAGCGGCTGCGGCATCTGGACGGCATACGAGGTGGTCACGCTGTGGGCATTTGCCAACGACCTCATCCCGTGGATGACGATCGAGACCAACCCGGTGTGGTTCGTCGTGCTGTTTCTGGTCATTCCGCTGATCCGTGACGCCCATTTCTACCTGGTGCACCGCTTGCTGCACGTGCGCTTCCTGTACCGGACCGTGCACTACCTCCATCACAAGAACGTGAACATCGGCCCGTGGTCGGGACTGTCCATGCACCCGGTCGAGCACCTGCTGTACTTCAGCGGCATCCTGTTGCACTGGGTGGTGCTCTCGCACCCGCTGCACGCCATCCTGCACGTCCAGGCGACCGGCCTGACGCCGGCGCTGGGCCACTGCGGGTTCGACAAGTTCCTGCTCGGCGGACGCTACAGGTTCACCCTTGGCCAGAGATACTTCCATTACCTTCACCACAAGTACTTCGTGTGCAACTACGGGGGTGACGGATCCGTGCCGTTGGACAAGTGGTTCGGCTCGTGGCACGACGGCACGCAGCAATCGCACGAACTGATGAAGCAGCGCCGCCGCGCCGCCCACGGTCGCAGCTGATCCGAACCTGCCGGAGCGAGGAAGTGGTGGCGCGCCGCGCCCACGGGGAACCTGTGCCATGAGCGACCTTCCGAAAACCATGACGGCTGTCGAGATCGCCGCCTTCGGTCCGCCGGAGGGGCTGCAGCCGTGCATCCGCCCGACACCGCAACCGGGTCCGGGCGAAGTGCTGATCGAAGTGGCGAGCGCGGGGGTGAACCGTCCCGACGTGATGCAGCGCGAAGGCGGGTACCCGCCGCCGCCCGGTGCGTCGGACATTCCGGGTCTTGAGGTTGCGGGTACCGTCGTGGCCACGGGGCAGGATGCCGGGAACTGGCGAGTGGGCGAGAAGGTGTGCGCCCTGGTCGCCGGCGGCGGCTATGCCCGCTACTGCACGGCTCCGGCACCCCAGTGCCTGCCGCTGCCTTCCGGATTCTCCATGGAGCAGGCGGCGAGCGTGGTCGAGACGGCGTTTACCGTCTGGGCCAACGTGTTCTTGCGCGGGCATCTGGCCGCCGGCGAGACCTTCCTGGTGCACGGCGGAAGCAGTGGCATCGGGACCATGGCGATCCAGCTCGCCAGGGCCCGGGGTGCACGGGTGTTCGCGACCGCGGGCTCGTCCGAGAAATGCCGGGTCTGCACCGAACTCGGCGCCGAGCGGGCCATCAACTACCGCGACGAGGATTTCGTTGCGGTGATGAAGGAACACGGGCGTGCCGACGTGATCCTCGACATGGTTGGCGGGCCGTACATCCAGCGTAATCTCGACAGCCTGAAGATCGAGGGCCGGTTGTGCCAGATCGCCTTCCTGCAACCTCCGGTGGTGGAGAGGTTCAACTTCCTGAAGATGCTGACACTGCGGCTCACGCTGACCGGCTCGACCCTGCGGCCGCGCAGCATCGAGGAGAAGGGGCGGATTGCCGACGCGCTGCGGGCCGAGGCCTGGCCGCTGCTCGAGAGCGGCGCGGTGAAGCCGGTGATCGACAGCACCTTCCCGCTGGCGCAGGCAGCCGATGCGCACCGGCTGATGGAATCGAGCCGTCACATCGGCAAGATCATGCTCGACTGCACGCCGTAGCGGACCGGTTCACTTGCCGATGGCGATGTCGAGCCAGAGTGCGCCGCTCGGGACCGCGCTGTCGCCCGCACGCAGCACCACCGTGGTGGTGGCAGATTCCATGATCGCGGGACCCGTGATCACCTGGCCGGGACAGAGGGTCTCGAGGTCGAGGACGGGGACGTCCTGCCAGCCGCCGAGATAGGCTCGCCGCGTGGTCCGGGGCTCGACCGGCTCCCGGTCGCGGACCTCCGGTTCCTGCGGCAGCACCGGGAGCCGGCCGATTGCCGCCAGCCGGGCGTTGACCAGCACCGATTCCTGGTCGGGCAGGCTGTAGGTGAACAACTCCTCGTGACGCCGGTGGAAGCGCTGCGTGATGTCCTCCATCAGCCCCGCGCCCGCGAAGTCCACACCGTCGAGCGGGACATCGATCTCGAAAATCTGCTCGCCGTAGCGCATGTCCGCCGACCGGCGGACCGCGACCTCGCCCTCGAACGCCCGTGCGAGTCGGGAGCGCCCCTCCTGCTCCATGCCGACGTACAGGTCGCGGATGGCGTCGGCCTCCAGCATGCGGGTGTCGCCCACGTGGGTGCGGCTGATCTCGAAGCGCAGGTCGGTGGCCAGCATTCCCCAGGCCGAGAGCACGGCGGCAGCCCGCGGGACCACCACACGGGGGACGTCGATCTGGCGGGCGATATCGGTGATGTGAATGCCGGCGGCGCCGCCGAAGGACAGCAGGGCGAAGCGGCGCGGGTCCACGCCGCGTCGCACCGAGACCAGTCTGATACCTTCCGCCATCTGGGTATTGATCACCCGGTGCACGCCTTCCGCGGCCTCGGCGCGGGACACCGCGAGCCGGTGCGCAAGCCGGTCGAGCACGGTTTCGGCGGCCGCCCGGTCGAGCCGGGCGCGCCCGCCCAGGAAGTTGGCCGGATCGAGGAACCCGAGCACCACGCTGGCATCGGTCACGGTGACTTCGGTTCCGCCGTGGCCGTAGCAGGCCGGCCCGGGCACGGCACCGGCGCTTTCCGGGCCGACGCACAGGATGCCGCCGCTGTCGACCCTGGCGATCGACCCGCCGCCCGAGGCGATGCTCACGATATCGAGCGACTGCAGCGCGATCCGGAACCCGGCGATGCCGCGGGTTCCGGACAGTGCGGGTTCGCCGTCGACGATCATGGAGATGTCGGTACTGGTTCCGCCCATGTCGAAGGGGATGAGATTGCCGGCGCCGATCAGCGCCGCGCCGTGACGGCTCCCCGCCACCCCGCCCGCAGGTCCTGACAGGACCGAAGCGGCCGCAAGTCGGATCGTCTCCTCGATCGGGGCGACCCCGCCGTGGGAGAGGATGACCAGGACCGGTCCGTGGTAGCCGGACCGCGTCAGCCGGGTTCCGAGCCGTTCGAGGTAGCTTTCGACAATCGGGCGCACGTAGGCGTTGACCACCGTGGTGGAGACCCGTTCGTACTCCTTGATCTCCGGGAACACGTCGCTGGACAGCGAGACTGGCACACCCGGCATGGCGGCCTCGATCGCCTCGCGGGTCTGCTGTTCGTGAACGGCATTGCGGTAGGAATGCAGGTAGCACACCGCGACCGATGTCACGCCTCCGTCCTTCAGCGTCTCCAGCGCTGCGGCCAGTGACGCGGGATCAAGGGGGGCGCGCACGGTGCCGTCAGGACGCAGCCGCTCGGTCACACCGATCCGCAGGTGCCGGGGGACCAGCGGGTCCGGTGCGGCAAGGCGCAGATTGTAGCGCTCGTCCTTCAGTCCCTCGCGCATCTCGAGCACGTCGCGGTGTCCGGCCGTGGTCAGCAGCCCGACACGCGCTCCGGTGCGTTCGAGCAGCGCGTTGGTGGCCACGGTTGTGCCGTGCACGATCCGCCGGGTCCGGGCAAGCAGTGCAGCCGTGGTGGTGTCGAGTTCCGCGGCAAGCCGGTCAATGGCGTCGATGACGCCGATCGAGGGATCCTCGGGTGTACTCGGTGCCTTGGTGAAGGTCAGCGTTCCGTCATCGGCTACCGAGACAACGTCGGTGAAGGTGCCGCCGACATCGATACCGATGCGATATCGGTCCCTCGATTCGTCAATATCTGTTTTTGTTTCAGTATCTTGGGGCATGTTCCCAACCTATTGTGCAGATTGCAGGTGCGGCCTTCCGCAAGCGTTATCGTCAGAGAATGCGCTGCAGCAGAAAGCCGTCCGTGTCATCGAATGTTCCACGCAGACACCCATCCAGCCCATGGCCCGGCGACGGTTCCGGCAAGCCGGAGAGGCTTGGATCTGCCTGCTGGCAGGCTGACGCTCACCCGATTCTTCAGGACACGATTCTACCGATCGAGGGTTCGTTGCCAACGTTTTCCGTCAGGGAGGAGCCAGACGTTCTTTCGGCGCATGTCGCAAATCTCGTTCCGGTCAAGATGTCCGCTCTTGGGTGGCTGGAAGCGCGGCCGATGCATTGCGCCTTGGCGACAAACTGCTGCTCTCGGTCAGCGTAGGACCGCCACTCGATCGGTGCAGGCGTGCAGAGGGGTGAGGGCAACATCTTTGTTGCGCCGTGCATGGTGGCGGCTTCGAGCATGAATCGCCGGCCCGCAAGCAAGGCCGGTACTACGTCCTGGCGGATGTCCAGCGCGTGGCCGGAGCATCGTAGCACACCGGCGAAAAGGTCGGTTTGGCAGAAAATGGACACCGCAACGTCGGGACCTTCCCGGTGAGCCCTGCCAGCCGCGCGCTCTTCCACCAGCTGGGCGGCCGGGACCTGCGGCGGCTCTGGTCGCATCGCCACAAGCGCTGGTGCAACACGGGCTGGAAACGGGTGCCGAAACGCAGGCCGAGGGGTGAATGCGGACCTGGACGCCTGAACTCTGTGAACCCTTCCTTGATCCTTCGATGAGACACAGTTGTGAAAGCGGCTTACGGGAAGACCGTACGAGCCGTTTGTGCGGCGGACGGATGCCAGCCCTGTGGGGCGCCTCCTGCGAGCCGACACCGCCATCGATGTGATGACCCGAAAGATGCTTGCGCATCGCGGGGCCGGCGGGGCAGGCTGCCACGGTCATGATGGATCGATTTCCCTATGTTCCGCTGCCCGAGCGGCCGAAGCTGGTCTGGCCCGGAGGCAAGCGGCTCGCCGTCTGGGTTCTGCCCAACATCGAGCACTACGAGTATCGGCCGGAATTCGTGAGCCAGCGCAGTGCCTGGCCGCGCATGCCCGCCCCGGACGTGGTTGGCTATGGCGTGCGCGACTACGGCAACCGCGTCGGGGTCTGGCGGATGCTCGACTGTTTTGCCCGCCACGGCATCAAGGCAACGGTTTCGCTGAATTTCGGTGTGATCGAGCACTACCCGCAGGTGTGGCAGGCGATCCGCGAACGCGGCGACGACATACTCTGCCACGGATTCTACAACACCCGCTATCTGTGGGGGCTCGAGGAGGAGGACGAACGCGCCGTCATCCGCGACTGCGTCGAAACCTATGCCCGCGCCACCGGCGGCGAAAGGCTGCCGGGCTGGTTCGGACCCGCAGTTTCAGGCACCTTCAACACGGCCGATATCGTGAAGGAACTCGGCATCCGGTATTCGGCCGACTACTACCATGACGACCAGCCGACCCTGGTTCGCACGAAGCACGGAGCGCTTCCCTGCGTACCCTATTCCATGGACATCAATGACGCGCACGGCTACCGCTGGCACATTGAGGGTGCGGAGTTCGCGCGCATGATCCGCGACGCCTTCGACACGCTGTACGAGGAGGGCGCGGAGACCGGGCGGGTACTCGCGATCTGCCTCCACCCCTATCTCTATGGCCAGCCGCACCGGCTGAAATACCTCGACGAGGCGCTCGGCTATGTGATGAGTCATGAGGGCGTGTGGCAGGCGACCGGCTCCGAAATCGCGGACTGGGCGATGAGGGAATGGCTGCCCTCCTGGGCCATGCCGGAGGCAGAGGCATGAGCGATCAGACACGCCGCTACCGGGATGGCCCCGGCTACGACCATCCCTGGTTCGACTGGCCGCCGCCGGAGGCCCCGACCGTCTGGCCCGGCGACGCCCGGCTGGCGGTGATGCCGCTCGTTCACGTCGAGCACTTCGAGCTCGAACCGGATCCGGATGCGTTTGCCGACCCGCGGTTCGCGGGTGCGCTCGGCAGTTACCGGCCGGACTACAACAATTTCACCCGCCGGCTCTACGGGCTGCGCGTCGGCGTGTGGCGGCTCTTTGACATCCTGAAGGCGCATGGCCTGCGGGCAACCGTCGCGCTTGGCGCGGCCGCTGCGGAAGAGTGCCCGCAGATCGTCGAGCGCGCGCTTCGAGACGGCCACGGCATCGCCGCGCATGGAACGGTTGCCAACCGCATGATTTCCGAGCGAATGAGCGAGGCGGAGGAGCGCGCCTTCATCGCCGAGTCGGTCTCGCGGCTGGAAGCCTGCCTCGGGTGGCGTGCGCGCGGCTGGGTCGGGCAGGACCACGGCGAGAGCTCGCGCACACCGGGCCTGCTGGCGCAGGCGGGTCTCGATCATGTCATCGACTGGCCGAATGACGAACGCCCCGTGCTGATGCACACCGAGCCGCCCATCGTCTCGATCCCGGCCCACACGGAGTGGGACGACGGGGAGCTTTTCGCCGTGCGAAAGGTCGACGCCTGGCGCTACCCGGTCCTCATCGCCGATGCTGCCGAGTGCCTGCATGGCGAGGGCGGGCGCATGATGACCCTCGGCATGCATGCCTGGATCTTCGGCCAGCCGCACCGCAGCCGCCATCTCGATGCGGCGCTCGGCCGGCTGCTGGAACGCGACGGTATCTGGAACGCGACGTCCGACGAAATCGCCGACCACGCACTCGGAAACCCGGCGGCTGGCGCCTGACAGCTGGTTCCTCCAGTGCTGGCGGGTTCTCCGAAACGCAGGGCGGGACAGTCCCGGCCAGGATGACCTGCTGCAAGGTCAGTCGCGAAGGTCGCCGGCGCACCCGTCGCCTTGCGGAGAGGTCCGGCGATGATGCCGCCATCCCTGCACGCCCGCGGGAACCGGTGGCTCGCTGCACATGGTGCAGCGGGCTGGTCAACCAGAGCCCTCTGCGGAAGCCGCTGGCTGTACCTGTGCGGCCCGCGGCCGTCCGCTATGGTGGTCCCGAACCCCTTTCGTGGAGGACGTGATGGGACTGAATGTTGCGGTGATCGGGCTCGGATCAATGGGGTACGGCATGGCGCAGGTGATCCTGCGGGCCGGTCACCGGGTCTGGGGTCGGGATATCAACCAGGAGGTGGAAGCGCGGTTTCGCGCCGCAGGTGGCGAGACGGGTCCGCTTGCCGAAGCCCGGCTTGACGCGGTGGCGGTCGTGGTTCTCGATGCCGGCCAGACCCGTGACGTGCTGTTTGGCCCGGGAGGGCTTGCCGGTCGATTGCGGCCCGGCGCGGTCGTGCTCGGCTGCGCGACGGTGGCTCCCGAATTCGCGCGAGAGATGGAGCAGCGCTGCGAAAAGGCTGGCGTGCTCTATCTCGATGCCCCGATATCCGGCGGATCCGCGAAGGCTGCGTCCGGCGACCTGTCGGTCATGGCCTCGGGCAGTCCGGCAGCCCGTGCGGCCGCCGGTCCGGTGCTCGATGCGGTGGCCGAGACCGTGTTTGATCTCGGCGAGTCCGCAGGTGCCGGATCGGCGATGAAGGCAGTCAACCAGATGCTCGCGGGTGTCCACGTCGCTGCCATGGCCGAGGCGCTGACCTTCGGGATGACCCAGGGGGTCAGTCCGGCGAGGTTCTTCGAGATCATCCCGCGGTGTGCGGGCACCAGCTGGATGATCGAGAACCGCGGGCCGTCGATGGTGGCCGGGGACTACACCCCGCGCAGCCGGATCGACATCTGGCCAAAAGACCTCGGAATCGTACTCGACATAGCCCGTTCGGCCCGGTTCGCTGCACCGGTAACGGCAGCAGCGCTGCAACAGTTCCTCGTTGCCGCCGCGCAGGGCCTGGGCGGAGAGAACGACACCGCAGTAGCCAAGATTTACGCGCAGAACGCTGGCCTTGCCGTCCCGGGAGTGCAGGATGACTGATCCGTACCGGCCCATGCGGTGCCCGATACGGGACGCGGACAATCCCGCCGCACCCTCGATTGGCTCGGGCTTTCCCGACGGTTGGCCGGGATCCCCGGACGCGTCGACGGCCTGTGCGCCCCTTATGTCTTCGACGGTCCGACCAACGGCCGCTGCTTTCGGGCCTGGGTCGAACAGCTTCTGGTTCCGTCACGCAGGCCGGCGACCTCGTCATCCTCGACAATCTCGGCAGTCATGAGGGCAGGGCCGTCCGCCACGCCCTCCGCAACACCGACGCCCATCTCTGGTTCCCGCCGGCCTGTTCGCCCGACTTCAACCCGGTCGAGCAAGCTTTCGCCAAGACCAAACACTGGATGCGCGACGCCCGGAAACGGTCGGTCGAAGATACCTGGCGCCACCTCGGCCGGCTCATCGATACCATCGAACCCCAAGAGTGCCGAAACTGCATCCGGAACGCCGGATACGGTCCAACCCAAACGGAGACGTTCCAGCAGTAGCGGCTGCGGGTCAGGACCCGACGCGGGCGGGCTGCGGTCCACACGCCGCGCCCGGCCTGGCGTTGAGCACATCGGATACCTGGCCGATGTCACACATCGCCGGCGTCTGGTCATGCCAGGCGACAAACAGCTTGGGCAGCCGCCCGTGGCCTCTGCATCGCCGACATGGAGGGTGGTTCGGTCAAGCCCGTCCATGCTGACAGGGGTCTGTGAACCGCGCGGTTGCAGAAGCCGGTCATGGCAGCCCGACGCGGGCAGCGAAAACCGCACGTTCGGTCAAGCCAGGCATTGGTCATTATGCGATGGTGCGCTCATGCGTTCCGTCACTGCAGAGGCGTACTACCGTCGGCTGGTTCGGGCTCTCGAGTTTGTTGCGGGCCGGCTTGACCGTCCTTGCACGGTCGAGGAGGTAGCGGCCAGGGCCGCATTCTCGCGCTTTCACTGCCAGCGCATGTTCCGGGCCATGACGGGTGAGTCGATCGCCGGCCTGGCGCGACGGTTGCGCCTGGAGCGAGCCGCTTGGCGTCTTCGCAACGAGTCCGTTAGCGTGACCGACGTTGCCCTGGACGCCGGTTACAGCTCGGCAGAGGCCTTCTCGAGGGCGTTCCGCCGCGGCTGCGGGATGAGCCCCGGTCAGTACCGCACAACCTGGCCGCCTCCGAAGTTTGGAAGTCCGGCGTGCACGGTCAGATATTACCCGGGCGAAGAACGCGTGGAAGTCGATTTGCCATCTGGAGAAATCAGCATGGATGTCCGCATCGAAACCATCGACGAAATCGAGGTGGCCCGCATCCGTCATGTCGGTCCCTACAACGAGGTGGGGCGGTGCTTCGAGCGGTTGTTCGAGTGGGCGGCCAGTGTCGGCGGCCGACCCGGCCGTGTCTTCAGCCTGTCCTACGACGACCCCGACACCGTTGCGCCGGAGAACCTGCGTTCGGATGCCTGCCTCGAGCTTCGGACCGACATTCCGCCGCCGCCCGGCATCGCCGTCGACACCCTCGCTGCCGGGCGCTACGCCGTCTATGCCCATCGCGGACCCTATGACGGCATCTCGGAAGCGTACAGGCGCCTGTTCTCCGTGTGGCTGCTGCAAAGCGGCGAGGAAGTCGACGACCGACCATGCATGGAGATCTACCGCAACACGCCGCTCGATACCCGGCCCGCCGATCTGCTGACTGATCTGTGCCTGCCGTTGCGGTGTGCGGCGAAGGCCTGATGGGGCTGAACGGAAACACTCGCCCCGGACCCGGCGAACGGCGGGCGTACCCACATGGCCATTCATCGCCCGGTGAACAAACGAAGGCTGCGTGATCGAGACGGCGGCGCAGCCGACCTCGACGCCGGGCGAGTGCGTACCCGTGACAGACGGTTTGCCGGTGGCTGCGTGATCGACTGGCTGGGGCCGGTTGGCATCAGGGACGACCGACCCCCCCTGCGGCACCTCCATGCTGCGTGTACCGGGCTGTTCTGCGCCCGCGTGAGCGGGTCCGGAGTGCCCGGATCGTACGCACTGACCGGGCCGATCGTCTCCTGACCCGTTGATGTCGGCCAAGAGACAGGCATGCGTCGGCGTCCGCGGCACGTAGGCTGGCGCGGTCGCTGTGCAGGTGAGAGCACGCGCCTGTGAGATCAGACATGACAGTTCAGGACCTCCAGTCGGGCGCCCGTGTTCCGGTTTCGCGTGCGGAGGCGGTCATGCCCGGTGTCCTGGTCGCAACCTTCCTGATCTTCGGGGTCGGGTTTGCGCACCCCGGGATCATTCACGACGCCGCCCACGACATTCGACACAGCGCCGCCTTCCCCTGCCACTGATACTGGCCCGATGATCCGGTCCCTGTTCGTTGCCGGTCTCGCCGCCGGCGTGCCGGCCGGCCTTGTCATGTCGGTGATCTACCAGGTCACCACGGTTCCTCTCATTGTCGAGGCCGAGGTCTGCGAGTTACGGGCCGCGACGGCCACGGGGGCCACCAGGTGGTTCCCGCAGCGCACCGGGCAGTGGCGCCCGGGCTCACCCTGGTCCACGGGGGGCGTTGGCAGGGGCTGCCCCCGGGATCATGGACCGCCCGCCTGGTGCTGACCACCGTGTCCACGGTGCCGCTGGCCATCGGTTACGCCCTGTTGGTGGTTGCCGGGATGGTGATACGCGGCGAGCGACCGGACATGCCCCGGGGTGTCGCCTGGGGAGCGGGCGGGTTCGTCTCCTTCGCCCTTGCCCCGGCGCTCGGCGTGCCGCCCGAGATCGCCGGCATGGGGGGTGGTGACATCGTTGGCCATCAGGCCTGGCGGATCGCGACTGCCTGTGCCACGGCGGCCGGCCTGTTCTACGGTCGACTGGCTCCGCGCTGACCGGAGGAGACGATCCCGTTCAGTTCGTCGCGGGCCCGTGCCGCGGCTGGCCTGCGCGCGGGATCACCCCAGCCGCCTCCGCCCGCGGAGTGGGCGACCAGGGTGTCACCCGGGTCGACGGGAACCAGGATTTCCTTGGTCGAGAGTTCGCGGACCGACCCGTCGCTCCGCTCGATCCAGTAGTGGTGCGGCCTGCTGTCGGTGCCGCCCGCCATACCGCGCGACCCGTGTCTGCTGCCGTCACCCGCGGTGTTTGCAAGCGATCGGGCCTCGGTCTCGAGCACCAGTTCGAGCTCGACTCCCGCCCCGCCGCGATATTCTCCGTCACCGGCCGAGTCGGTGCGGAACTCGTGCTTCCTGAAATATAGCGGGAATCGGGCCTCGGCCAGCTCCACGCTGCCGAACTTCAGACCTCCGGCCGAATGCCACTCGCCGCTGTTGTGCCATCCGTCACCGCCCGACGAGCCACCGGCGCCGGGCCGGGCATGGAACATGTGCCAGATGAATCCGCTGCCGGTCTTGGGGTTCTCGCCCTGTATTGCGACCCGGAGTCTGCGGCCCCAGCCGCCCATGGCGCGCTCCGGACACGCCTGCGACAAGGCGACGATGATCGCCTCGCAGATCTCGTTCGAACAGTGGCTGGTGCACATGGTGACCGGCGCACCGTCGTGCGACCAGACGATCGTGCCCTGGCGCGCCTTCACGCTGATCGGCAGGAACGAGCCGTGGTTCTTCGGGGTCTGCGGATCGATGAGGTAGGCGATCGCCATGGCCACGGCGGAGCGCATGTTGGCGTAGGACGAGTTGACGAACCCGGCCGACTGGGGATCCGACGCGGTCAGGTCGACTTCGAGATCGCTGCCCGTCTTCGTTACCGTTGCGCGGATCGTTACGTCGGTCCGCCCGTGGCCGTCGTCGTCGAGCGTCGCACTGCCGTGATAGACTCCGTCCGGCCATGACGCGATCACTGCGCGGGCTTGCTGCTCGGCGCTTTCGAGGATGGTCTCGACACTGGCCTTGACGGTTTCGGCGCCGAATTCGGCGACGAGCGCATGCAGCCGGCGCTCTCCGCCGTGCACAGATCCGATCTGGGCTGCGAGGTCACCCTTGAAGTCGCGCGGATGGCGGGTGTTGACCGCGATCATATCCAGCAGGTCCTCGCGCAGTGTTCCGCGGTCGTACAGCTTGAGCGGCGGGATCCTCAGTCCCTCCTGGAAAATCGAGGTTGCCGTCGGGTTGTACGCACCGTGGGTGGCGCCGCCGATATCGCTGTGGTGAGCCCGGTTGATGGTCCAGAACAGCAGTTCGTCACCGGCAAACACCGGAACGAAAGCGGTGACGTCGGGCAGGTGGCTGCCACCGAAATACGGATCGTTGAGGAGGTAGACGTCGCCGGCCCGGACCGTATCGGCAAAGCTCTTGCTGATCGACTGCGCCGCAAAGGTGAGAGCGCCGACATGGATCGGGATGTGTTCGGCCTGGGCGACCAGGCGGCTGTGGCGATCACAGATCGCGGTGGAGAAATCGCGGCTGGAATTGAGAATCTGCGAGTACGAGGTCCGCAGCATCGCTTCGCCCATCTCGGCCACAATGGCCGTGAGCCTGTGCTGGATCACTGATACCGTGATCGGGTCGACCGGGTTCATTGCTGTATGCCTCCGCCTCGTGACCGTCGTCAGGACAGTCTCACATATTCGAAGTCCCCCGGCTTGTTGTCGATGCCGGATCTCGGTGGCGCAATCCAGCCGGCGTAGGCGCCGGGCTCGGTCTGCTGTTCCATCAGGCTGGCGATGAAGTCGCCATCGGCCGGTGACGGCAGCCAGTCGTGGCGCCGGGCCTCGAAGGTCTCGGGGGGAATGATGGTGCCGTCGGGGTCCGCTTCGATCGGGGCGAAGGTTCCGATGGCGCGGTTGAAGGCCACGCTCGGCAGGGTGATCCGAAACGGGATGCCGGTCCGTTCGATCACCCGGTTCCAGCGCGCAACCCCGGCCGCGGCATCACGCGTGTAATCGTCGCGCAGCCGCATGTTGAGCGCGGTCAGTGCCCGCGCGGCGACGGTGACCGCCTCGCCGTCGACCAGGCTCAGGACCGGATAGGTGTCGTGTTCCAGGCGATGGTCGTCCTCGATCCGTTCCTCGCGGTAGCGGCCCTTCAGCCCGGCGTTGTAGGCGTTGGCCGCATTGGTGGAGATCTCGGAACCGAACAGGTCGAGCGAGAGCGAGTAGTGCAGGTTGGCCTTCTTCTGAACGGTGGGAAGGTCGATCACGCCGAGCGCGCGCACGGCCTCGACATCATCCGCATCCTCGATGCCGGCGTTGCGCATCCCCTCACAGGTGCGCTGGATCGCCCGGGCGATCCCGGTCTCGCCGACGAACATGTGGTGCGCCTCCTCGGTGAGCATGAACCGGGTGGTTCGGGACAGTGGATCGAACCCCGAGCGTGCAAGGCTTTCAAGCTGCATCTTGCCGTCCCGGTCGGTGAAGAAGGCGAACATGAAGAAGCTCAGCCAGTCCGGGGTCTCCTCGTTGAAGGCCCCGAGCATGCGCGGCCGGTCCGGGTCGCCCGACCGGCGCAGCAGCAAATCTTCGGCATCTTCCCGCCCGTCGCGTCCGAAGTACTTCTGCAACAGGTACACCATGGCCCAGAGGTGCCGGGCCTCCTCGACATTGACCTGGAACAGGTTACGCATGTCATAAAGCGATGGCGCGGTCTTTCCGAGATGGCGCTGCTGTTCGACCGAGGCCGGTTCGGTGTCGCCCTGGATCACGCAGAGCCGGCGCAGCATGGCCCGGTACTCGCCGGGAACTTCCTGCCACGCCGGCTCGCCCCTGTGCTGGCCGAAGCCGATTACCCGGTCCGCGACCGGGGGCGCGAGCAGGATTCCCCAGCGGTAGTCGGGCATCCGGACATAGTCGAACTTCGCCCAGCCCTTCGCTCCCACGTCGACCGCGGTGCGCAGGTAGACCAGGCTGTCCTGGAACCCGTCCGGGCCCATCTGGTTCCACCAGTCGAGGTAGCCAGGATGCCACCGCTCGAGCGCCCGCAGGACCCGGCGGTCGTGCGAAAGCCCGACATTGTTGGGGATCGAGGTTTCGTAGTTGACGGCGGTTGCTTCGCTCATCGCGCGGCTCCCTCTATACCCGTTCCCGGTCGAAACCGGCTCGCCTCCCGGTGCCGTAGAGCCGAAGCGCCCCGTCCGGCCCTGTTGCGTTTGGGCGCTGGAAGATCCAGTTCTGCCAGGCGCTCAGCCGACCGAATATCTTGGTTTCCATGGTCTCGGGACCGGCAAAGCGCGTGTTGGCCTCAAGCCCGGTCAGTGCGTCGGGCGAGAAGCTCGCGCGCTCCTCGAGGAACAGCCGGACCTCGTCCTCCCAGTCGATGTCGTCGCAGGCCGCGGTCACCAGTCCGAGCTCCGCCACGGCGTCCGCGTCGAGCAGGGTCCCGGTCTCCCCGCGCAGCCGTTCGAGGTGTTCCGGTTCGCCGAGGAACCGGGTGGCGAGCCGCGACAGTCCGTTCGCCATCGGATGGGCGCCGAAGCTGGATGCGGTCAGCGCGAGTACCGCGTCGGGCCGGTTGTTGCCCTCGAACCGTCCCTCGGCCATGAAGCTGCGGTCGCAGGCCAGCACCAGCTCGGCCAGGAACCCTGCAAAGCAGCTTCCCTGCTCGACCAGGGCCAGCAGGGAGCGCGAGGTCAGGTCGACCCGTTTCATCACCCGGGTCCAGAACAGGCGCACCTCGCGCACCAGCCAGTGCGACGCGTGCGCACACAGGAACCGGTCATGGGCCAGCACCAGGGCAGGGTCGCCCTCGCTGCGAAACTGCACGATGGTGATGTCGGGTTCATTGAAGCGCAGGTGCAGCAGCGCGTCGTCGAGCTCGCGCGCGAGTTCGAGTGGCCAGAATCGCGACGAGTGCCGCGGAATCGCATCGGGTGTTTCCGGCGGCCCCGACACGGGTCCTGAAACAGTGATCATGGCGCGCCGGGCCGCGCGCTCGAATGTGACGTCCAGCAGGCCGTAGCGGACCCGGTCCGGTTCGAAGTGCCTGTCGAGCGGCTCGAGCGTCATGCCGGAATCCTGCGGGGGTCGGTCGGAGGCGGCGGTACTCGCATCCGCCCGTGCGGCCACTGCGGCGTCGAACCGCGAGCCGGGGACCACCTCGTCGACCAGACGCCAGTCCCGGGCCCGCTGGCCGCGGACACCTTCCTCCGTGGTGCACAGGATATCGGCGCGGTCGCGTCTGACCTTGCGCTTGTCGGTCACCCGGGTGATGCCGCCAGTGCCGGGCAGTACCGCCAGCACCGCAACCTCGGGCAGGGAGACTGCCGATGTTCCGTCGTCGATCAGGATGATGTGATCACAGGCCAGCGCGAGTTCGTACCCCCCGCCGGCGCAGGCCCCGTTGATCGCGGCAATGTAGCGCTGGCCAGATTGCGCGCTCGCGTCCTCCATGGCATTGCGGGTTTCGTTGGTGAACTTGCAAAAGTTGACCTTGTGGCCATGGCTGGACCCGGCCAGCATCCTGATGTTGGCCCCGGCGCAGAATACCCGGTCCCTGCCCGAGCGGATCACGACGCTGCGCACCTCGGGATGCTCGAAGCGCAGTCGCTGCACTGCGTCGTGCAGCTCGATGTCGACGCCCAGGTCATAGGAATTGAGCTTGAGTTCGTAGCCGTCGAACAGACCCGCGGTCTCGTCGACCGCGAGGACCAGCTCGGCGACCGGACCCGCTGTCGCGAGGGTCCAGTGTCGGTAGCGCGCCGGGCAGGTTTCGAAGTCGATGCGCATGCTGTGCGTCCCGTGCCGGGATTGGAGGCGTTCCCTACATAGAGCGCGAGGCCGGTTCAGACAACGAACCGTAGCTGGCGAACCGCCGGGTGTCGCGACCACGGGTCGCGCAGGGGGCACGGGCAGCACCCTCCGGGCAGTGATGGTGCACCGACGGTGGTCCGGAACACAGATCTGACGAGAAAATCATGACAGCCTGGCGCGGGCCGGGCCTGCGATTCCGCCAGCCAGTATGGCGAGAGCACCGGCCGCCACGCAGACGGTCGCGAATCTCGACGTCGAGTCTGCCCTACATGGTGTGTATGTGAGGCTGGTGGTCTCCACATGATGCAGGGTGGACCTGCCGCGAGGCACTGCGGGTGCATCATGGCACGGACAGACGGATCTGACCGGCAACGCTCGGGTTGGCGGTGCCCCGCCCGATCACGCCGTTTTCTGCAGGGTCAGGGACTGCGGATCAGCGGCCCCGGCGTTCCGGGACGAGCCCGCGCGGCGCGAACCTCATCACCAGAAGCAGGGTCAGGCCCATGACCAGCGGGCGCATGTGCGCCGCCGCCTCAAGCAGGTGCTGTCTGAGACCGTGGCCCTCGCCGAGACCCGCGGTCAGGGCGTCCGTCAGCCACAGACCCACCGGTTCGGCCTCGATCCAGACGAGCCAGATCAGGAACCCGCCAATCACCGCCCCTTGGTTGTTGCCGGAGCCACCGATGATCACCATCACCCAGACCAGGAACGAAAATCTGAGCGGCACGTAGCTCGCCGGAGTGAACTGGCCGTCGAGCGTGACCAGCATGGCGCCGGCGATACCGGCGACGGTGGAACCGAGGATGAAGACCTGGCGGTGACGGCGGGTCACATCCTTGCCCATGGCGCCGGCGGCGGTCTCGTTGTCGCGGATCGCATGCATCATGCGCCCCCACGGCGAACGCAGCGCCCGTTCCGACAGCCAGAAGATGACGGCCAGTACCGCGACGAACAGCCCGGCGTAGCACAGCTTGACGAACAGGCCGGACGACTGCACCACCAGGTCGCGGAGCGCCGCCGCCCGCGCGTCGTCCGCAAGCCCTTCCAGCGCGTCGCCATAGAGCCAGGCGACCCGGTCGATGAAGTCGGGATCCCGCTGCAGGTCGACCTCGTAGGGAACCGGACGGCCGAGTCCGGTGACGTTCTTTACCCCGCGGGCGAGCCAGTCCTCGTTCTTGAGGACCGCAATGATGATCTCGGCGATGCCGAGCGTGGCGATGGCGAAGTAGTCCGATCTCAGGCCCAGCGCGATCCGCCCGATCACCCAGGCGGCCGCGGCGGCGAACAGTCCGCCGACCGCCCAGGAAAACACGATCGGCAGCCCGAGTCCGCCCAGGTACCCGGTCTTCGCCGGTTCCACCGCCTCGATGGCGTCGACTGCCGGGTCGAACAGCGTGCGTACGACAAGATAACCCGCGACCAGGCAGACCGCGAGGGCCGGCGCACGCCAGCGGTTGCGCGGCAGCAGGCGGGCAAGACCCGCGGTCCCTGCAACCGCCGCTGCCGCCGCCAGCAGGGCTCCGAGCAGCCCGCTCCCCCCCGCTGCCAGGGCGTCTGGCACCGGGGGTTTTGAAACCAGTACCGCGGCCAGTCCACCGAGTGCGGCGAACCCCATGATCCCGACGTTGAAAAGACCGGCGTAGCCCCACTGGATGTTCACGGACAACGCCATGATCGCCGAGATCAGGCAAAGGTTGGCAATCGACAGGGCCAGGGACCACGATTGCACGGCTCCGACGATGGCGAGCGCCGCCGTGATCGCGAGCCAGGCGAGCAGCGTGCGCCGGGAGACGGTCACAGCAACCGGCCCCGGAACAGCCCGGTCGGCCTGAACAGCAGAACCAGCACCAGGATCACGAAGGAGACGGCGAACTTGTAATCGGTCGACAGCAGCTGCGCGAGACCGGCCGGTTCCCACGTCTCGGGCAGCAGGTAGTGCAGGAACTTCTTGTAGGCGTAGGTGACCGTGAGTTCGGAGAACGCGACGATGAACCCGCCGGCGATCGCGCCCAGCGGCTGGCCGATGCCGCCGACGATTGCAGCTGCGAACATCGGTAGCAGCAGCTGGAAGTAGGTGAATGGCTTGAAGCTCTTGTCGAGTCCGTAGAGCGTGCCGGCGATGGCGGCAAGCGAAGCGGCGATGATCCAGGTGATGGTGACGACACGGTCGGGGTTGATGCCCGACAACAGGGCGAGGTCCTCGTTGTCCGAGTAGGCACGCATCGACTTGCCCGTGCGGCTGCACTGCAGGAACCAGAACAGGGCGGCGACCACGACGACGGCGACAAACATGGTCAGGCACTGGGTGGTCTTGATCGCCAGACCCTCTTCGAGACCGGTGAGCTGGCGGAATTCCCGTGCCCTGATGATGAACCGCTCGCCGTCGGCAAATCTCTGGTCATCCGGACCGATGATGAAACGCACGATCCCGTTCAGGATGAACATGACGCCGACCGAGGCCATCACGAGGACGATCGGGGCACTGCGGATCCGGCGGTAATGGCGGAACACCAGACGGTCGGCCGCCAGCGCGGCCGCGCTGGCGGCCAGGATGGCGGCCGGCAGTGCCAGCAACCCGGTCGGCAGCGGGCCGAGCCCGAGTCCCCAGGTCTGGAACTGCCAGGTGACCATGACCGCGACCATGGTGCCGAATGCCATGAGATCGCCGTGTGCGAGGTTGGCGAACCGCAGGATCCCGAACACCAGCGTGATGCCCAGAGCGCCGAGCGCGAGCTGGGACGCGTAGGCGAGTCCGGGGACGACCACGTAATTTGCGAGCAGGACGATCGCGTGCAGCAGGTCGGGCAGCATCGGCGCCGTCAGCCTCCGAGAAACGCCCGGCGCACGTCAGGATCGGCGAGCAGCGCGGTACCGGTATCGGTATAGCGGTTCTCCCCTGTGACCAGCACGTAGCCGGTATCGGCGATGCCGAGCGCCTGGCGGGCGTTCTGCTCCGCCATCAGGATCGCGATGCCATCCTTGCGTATCTCGATCATGCGCGCGAACAGGTCGTCCATCACCATCGGCGAGACCCCGGCCGTCGGTTCGTCGAGCATGAGCAGCACCGGTTCGGTCATGAGCGCGCGGCCGATGGCGACCTGCTGGCGCTGTCCGCCAGACAGTTCGCCGGCGGGCTGCTGGCGCTTTTCCCTCAGCACCGGAAACAGCGAGAACACCCGCTCCATGGTGATGGTGATGTCGTCGCGGCGCAGGAAGGCGCCCATCTCGAGGTTTTCCTGCACCGTCATGGTCACGAACACGTTGCTGGTCTGTGGGACGAACGCCATGCCGTGGTGGACCCGGTCCTGCGGTGACAGCCGGGTGATGTCGGTGCCCGCCAGCCGCACCGATCCCGTTCGCAGCTGCAGCATGCCGAATACCGCCTTCATCGCGGTCGACTTGCCAGCACCGTTGGGGCCGACGATGACCGCGATCTCGCCCCGGTCGACACTGATGGTGCAGCCGTTCAGGATGTCGGCACCGCCATATCCGCCGGTCATGTTCCGGGCCTCGAGAAAACTCATCGGGCGGCCCCGGGGCGGGTCGCGGTCATGCCGCGGCCGAGATAGGCCTCGATCACCGCCTCGTCAGTACGGACCTTCTCTGCGCTGCCCTGCATCAGCACCTGCCCGTCGACCATGACGATTACCGGGTCGCACAGTCTGGCGATGAATTCCATGTCGTGTTCGATCATGAAGAAGGTGTACCCGAGTTCCCGGTTGAGACGCAGGATGGCATCTCCGATGGTTCGCAGCAGGGTGCGGTTCACCCCGGCGCCGACCTCGTCGAGCAGAACCACGCGGGCGTCCACCATCATGGTCCGCCCGAGTTCAAGCAGCTTCTTCTGACCGCCGGAGAGGGTGCCGGCCGGCTCGTGCATCACCCGTTCGAGTCCGAGAAAGCCGATGACTTCCTCGGCGCGTGCGCGGATCAGCCGTTCTTCCGCCCGCACCCGCGAGGTTCGCAACCAGGCGCCCAGCAGGCTCTCGCCGGTCTGGCCGGCGGGCACGATCATCAGGTTCTCGCACACGGTCAGGGTCGGAAACTCGTGCGCGATCTGGAAGGTCCTGAGCAGCCCCTTGTGGAACAGACGGTGCGGCGGCAGGCCGGTCACATCCTCCCCGGCGAGCATGATGTGCCCGCTGCCCGGCGTTTCGGCCCCGGCGATGATGTTGAACAGGGTGGTCTTGCCGGCGCCATTGGGGCCGATGAGCCCGGTGATGGTGCCGTGCCCGACCTCAAGGGAGACGCTGTCGACGGCGACCACGCCGCCGAACCGTTTCGAGACGTCAACGACCCGGATCATGCCGTCACGAAGACTGCCGGATGCACCGGTGCGGCCGGAACCGTGACGGTGAAGAAAGTGGACCGCAGCGGTGCTGCGGTCCCTCCCCCGTGGCGCCATCAGCGGTACTGCACCGTCTCGAACTTGCCTCCCCTGATCTCCACCTCGCGGTAGTTCCCGGCGCTCTCGCCCGGACCGACCAGCTCGACGGCCGAGGCACCGACGTAGTCGACATCTCCGCCGCCGGCGATGATCTCGAGTGCCTTCGCGAGTTCACCCGGGAAGATCATCTCGCCGGGCGCATTGGCGACCTGCATCACGGTGTCCTTCAGCTTGCCGCTGTCGGACGACCCGGCCGCCTGCATTGCCAGCAGCAGCAGGGCAGCCGCGTCGTAGGCCTCGCCGGCGAACGGAACGGCCTTGGATCCCGCGGCTTTTGCCATCTCGCCGAAAGTGGCGGCGCCGGTACTGTCGGTTCCGGGATGGGTTCCGAACGATCCGTCGAGATCCGACCCGAAAGCATCGATGATGGTGTCGCCGATCATGCCATCGGGCAGGACGAAGGTGTCGAATGCGCCGGTGTCGAGCGACGCCTGGATGATGCCCTTGCCGCCCTGGTCAAGATAGCCCGCGACGACGAGGACATCGCCGCCCGCAGCCGCCAGCGCCGCGACCTCGGCCGAGTAGTCACCCTTGCCATCCTCGTGAGCGGCCGAGATCGTCACCGTGCCGCCGGCAGCCTCGAAGTGGGTCTTGATGCTGTCGGCCAGGCCCTTGCCGTAGTCGTTGTTGGTATAGGTCAGCGCGATGGTCTTGTGTCCGCGCTCCATGATCACCTCGGTCAGTACCTGGCCCTGCCTGGCGTCGGAAGGAGCGGTGCGGAAGAACAGGCCGTTATCCTCGATCGTCGAAAGCGCCGGTGACGTGGCGGACGGGGAGATCATCACGATGCCGGTCGCCTTTGCGACGTTCTGCAGCATGGCCGTGGTCACGCCGGAACAATCCCCGCCGACAACGGCATTGACACGATCGGATGTGACCAGCCGGTCCATCGCCGCAGTGGCCGCGGCGGCATCTGTACAGGTGGTATCGCCGCGTACCGCGGAAACCGAAGTTCCGCCCAGCAGCTTCCCGCTGTCGCTGACTTCAGCGATTGCGAGTTCGGCACCCGCGGCGATGTCCGGAGCGATCGATTCGATCGGGCCGGTGAAACCGACCATGACGCCGATCTTCACATCATCGGCGTGCGCGGCTGAGGCCAGCAGGACCGCGCCTATTACGGTAGCAAGAACCCTGTGCATGAAATTTCCCCTCCGTGGTTACACTACAGACGCACACTGGCATCATATCACAGCCGTACCGCCATGTGCGGCACGGGTGAGGGGGGAGGCTGACGGGTGATGCGCATGCAGGCCGGGTTCGGGGACAGGCTGATTGCGGCGACCCGAAGGGCCGGACACCCGCTCTGTGTCGGGCTCGACCCTCACCTTGAGCGAATTCCGCCGCTGTTCGCGTGCGGCGACATGTCGCCCGGAAATCCGGCAACCGCCGGCGCCGTGGGCGCGTTCCTGGCCGCGGTGTGCGACAGGCTCGAGGGCCGGGTGGCAGTGGTCAAGCCGCAGCTGGCCTTCTTCGAGCGGCTGGGCTGGCAGGGCATGCGGGCGCTGTGCGAGGTGGTCGAGCACGCGCATCGCCGCGGTCTCCTGGTGCTCCTCGATGCCAAGCGCGGGGATATCGGCTCAACCTCTGTCGCCTATGCCGGGGCCCTGCTCGGGCCGGACTCGCCGTTTCGGGGTGATGCCGTGACCCTCAATCCCTGGCTCGGCCCCGACACGATCGAGCCGTTCGCGCACCGGGCGGCGGTCACCGGCGGCGGCCTGTTCGTCCTGGTACGCACCAGCAATCCGGGAGCCGGGGCCTTTCAGGACGTCGAACTCGCCGCACCGCCCCGGGCGGGGGTGCGCACCGTCTGTGAGCTGGTCGCCGCGTCGCTGGAACCGCTCGCCCGGTCGCTGCAGGGGGGCGAGACCGGCTGGTCGTCGCTCGGGATCGTGGTCGGGGCCGACTCGCCCGCGCAGGCGGAGCGATTGCGCGACCTGCTGCCGCGCTCGCCCTTCCTGGTGCCCGGCTACGGCGCCCAGGGCGGAGGCGCCGACGATGCGGTCAGGTGCTTCGTTGCCGGTCCCGCCGGTCCGGAAGGGGGAATCGTCAACTCGTCGCGCGCGGTGCTGTTTCCCGAAGCCGGACACACCGCCGACGCCAGTTGTTGGGAACGGGCATTCGACGACGCGGTCACCCGGGCCAGTGACGACCTGCGACAGGCGCTGTCACGCGGATCGGCGTGAGCCGGTATCCGGCGGAAGACCGGGACATGAAGGTGACCGCACTCGAAACGGTGCACATTGTCGAGTTTCCAGACCTGCCGTGGACCCGGGTCCACGCCGACGAGGGCGCGGTGTCGGTCTCGGCCAGACCTTCCATGGTGCCGGGGCTGCGGAGGCGCACATCCACGAAACCATCGCGCCGCTGCTGCTTGGCGAGGATCCGTTGCTGATCGGCCGGCACCATCCGCGACGCATCGGCCATCTCGGGTTTCCGGCGCCGGGGCCGAGCAGCGCGGCCGGTCCGCAGTTGACATGGCGCTCTGGGACATCTGGGGCAAGGTGGCCGGCCAGCCGGTATGCCAGCTGCTCGGCGGCGCCGTGTGCGATGACATCAGGGTCTACAACACCTGCGCCGGTTACCGATATGTCCGCGAGACGGCGGGTCAGGGCACCCGCACCTTCGGCATCGGGGACGCCGGGGGGCCGTACGAGGATCTCGACGGGTTCCTGAACGCGGCCGACGAGCTGGCGTGGTCGCTGCTGGAGATGGGAATCGACGGCATGAAGATCTGGCCGTTCGACTTCGCTGCCGAACGTTCGGGCGGCCGGTACATTTGCGCGGGCGACCTGGCCGAGGCGCTCGTGCCGGTCGAGCTGGTCCGGCGCGCGGTCGGTGACCGCATGGACGTGATGGTGGAACTGCATTCGCTGTGGGACCGGCCGCAGGCGGTCCGCATCGTCCGCGCGCTGGAGCCGTACCGGCCGTTCTGGGTCGAGGACCCGGTCTTCATGGATCACCTGGCCTCGATCGATGACGTAGCGCGTGCCAGCGCCTGCCCGGTCGCGGTCGGGGAGACCCGGGGCGGTGCGGCGGATTTCCGGGCCCTGCTCGAGCTGGGATCGCTGGGCCAGCTGATCATGGATGTCGCATGGTGAGGCGGGATCACCGAGGCACGCAAGATCGCGCACATGGCCGAGCCCTGGCACCTGCCGGTCGCGTTTCACGACTGCACCGGACCGGTCACCCTTGCCGCGTCCACGCACCTCGCGCTTGCGAGCGCCAACTGCCATGTGCAGGAAATCGTGCGGGCCTTCTACCACGGCTGGTACCGCGAACTGGTGACCGACCTGCCGCCGCTGCGCAACGGCCGGATCACGGTTTCCGGCGCACCGGGCCTCGGGCTGGAACTGCTCCCGACCGTCTCGGGCGCGACGACTGCACCATCAGGCGCAGCGCATAGGCCTTCAGCTGGCGAACTGTTCCTTGAGCAGGCGTTCGTCGAGATTGTGGTCGGGATCGAACAGCAGGTGCAGCTCGCTCTCGCGGTCCTCGATCACCGAGACCGACCGGATGTCGCGGACCTCGGTCGCATCGGCAGTGGCGCTGACCGGCCGCTTGTCGATCTCGAGAACCTCGATGCCGATGCGGGCCCGGTTGTCGAGGAGTGCCCCGCGCCAGCGCCGCGGCCGGAAGGCGCTGATCGGGGTCATGGCGAGGACGCCGGCGCCGATCGGTACGATGGGGCCATGGGCCGAGAGGTTGTAGGCGGTACTGCCGGCCGGGGTCGACACGATCAGGCCGTCGCACATCAGATCGTCCATTCGCACCGTGCCGTCGATGGTGATGCGGATCCTCGCCGTCTGGGCGGTCTGGCGCAGAAGCGAGACCTCGTTGATCGCCAGCGCCTCCTGGTGCGCGCCGGTCACCGTCTCGACGCTCATGCGCAGCGGATGCAGCGTGACCGGGCTGGCATCGCGGACGCGTTCGACCAGCCGTTCCTCGCCGAACTCGTTCATCAGGAAGCCGATGGTCCCCCGGTTCATGCCGAACACCGCGACCCGCTGGTTGATGTGCCGGCGCAGGGTCTCGAGCATGACACCGTCACCGCCGAGCGCCACGATCACCTCGGCCCGATGCTCGGGAACATGCGGGTAGCGCGCCTGGAGTGCCGCGAGTGCGGCGGCGGCCTCTTCACCTTCGGATGCGACGAAGGCGATGCTGGGGTCCGCCATGCGCTATCCGTTCCACGGCGTGATCGTGGCCTTGAGCTGGCGGTAGCCGTCAAGGAAACCTGGTCGCGAACCCGAGTAGACCCGATCGAAGGCGTCGAGCGCGGCGTCAAGCCACGTGCGCAGGCGTTCATTGCCCGGGTTGGCATCGAGGTAGGCATCGCGGATCAGCACGAAGTGGATTCTCGGATCGTACGGTTGCTTGGTTCCGCCAACCCACTCGTCTCCGGCCAGCAGGCGCAGCAGCATGGCATCGGCGGATCCGAGTGTCTGTTCGTGGATCGGCGGCCCGGACATGCGGTGCATGACCGAGGTCATGTCGCGGCCGTTGCCGGTTCGGTATCCCATGTCCCGCCACAGTGCCGTGGTGTCGGCTTCCTGGCCCAGGTGGCCCGCGACCCGCCCGGCGAAAGCGCGCAGCGGGTCCGAGACATCGGCGAGCAGGTCGGTGAGCCGGTCGCCGTCCAGGTCGGTCGCCAGCACGATGCAGTCGCGCTGTTCGATCAGGTCCCACAGCAGGAGCCCGTAGTTGGTGTCGGAAATGTGCTGCTCGACGCGCCCCGACCACTGGTCCATGCCGGCCCTGAAGTCGGCGGGCAGGAGGCCGACGATGCGATCGACCGCTTCGCGGTTTTCCTCGTAGGGATCCACCGCGTAGGCGCGGCCGACGGTAAACCCGGTTCCTTGCAGCAGCCAGGCGTGCAGCCCGGCGTTGATCCCGTCCTCCATGGCCTGGGTCGGCTTCATCGCCACACGCCCGAGACGGCCGGTCTCGTGCACCATCTTCAGGAACAGACGGTTGGCATAGGCCATCTGCACACCCGGCGTATTCATCTCCGAGTGGATGATGCCGCTGTGCGCATCCACGCTGAAGGCGCCGCGGTTCTGCGAATACGGCAGGCACGGCATCGAGCGGACCACCGTGATCGGTCCGTAGGGACGCACGTTGCAGTACACGCCCGCCTGGGTGCGCAGCGGTGCGTTGCCCGACTTGCCCATGACCACGACCCGGCCGCCGGCCCCGTCGTTGACATAGGCGTCACCCGCCGTCGACCACTTGATCGAGGTACACGGCATGTTGCCGAACCAGGCCAGGCAGGCAAGCCGGGTGTCATGGCGGTACTGCGACCACATGGGCACGGCGTAGAACGGAAGCCCGAGGATGTCGATTGCGGCAACCGTGCCCAGGAGTGCATAGGCGTCGGTCAGCGAGTGCGCCACCGGGTTGATGCTGCCGGCGTCGTTGCCTCCCTTCCAGACGACCGCCTCCGGGTAGCCGTCGGGGCGCAGGTCGGTTGCCTCGTAGAGCGCCGCGAGCGCCCCGAACAGGTCTCCGCCCTCGGATTCGGTGCGTGCGATTGATATCAGATCGATCATGGTCGCCTCGTGCGCAATGGGCTGTGCGTGGCGTCGCGACACGGCGCCTCGCCGGACGCGCACTTCTATGATCCGTCGGGTGTGGTCTGTAAAGTCGCATGACGCTGTCACCGGGTCGGCGTCAGCAACCGGGAGAGGGTCCATGCGTTTCGGAGTGTTTTACGAGCTCCAGCTGCCGCGTCCGTGGAACGACGACGACGAACACCGCCTGTTTGCCGACGCGCTCGAACAGATCGTGCTCGCCGACCGCATCGGGATCGACTACGCGTGGGCGGTGGAACATCACTTCCTCGAGGAGTATTCGCATTGTTCCGCCCCCGAGGTGTTCCTTGCCGCCGCCGCGGGCCAGACCTCGCGGATCAGGCTCGGCCACGGGATCAGGCAGGTGATCCCGCACTACAACCATCCGGCGCGGACCGCGGAGTGCGTTGCCAGCCTCGACCTGGTCTCCGGCGGCCGTGTCGATCTCGGGATTGGCGAGGGCGCGACCCGCCAGGAGCTTCACGGGTTTGACATTCCCACCAGGCGCAAGCGCGACCTGTCGCTCGAGGCGGCCCGCGAAATCGCCGACATGATGGTGATGACGCCCTACCCCGGCTACGAGGGCGAGGGGTTCTCGATGCCGGCGCGCAACGTCATTCCCAAGCCCTTGCAGAAACCGCACCCGCCGCTGTGGATGGCGTGCACCAACCGCGATACCATTCGCGTTGCGGCGCGTCACGGTGTCGGAGCACTGGCGTTTTCCTTCGTCGACCCCGACGAGGCCCGCAGCTGGAGCCGCATCTACCACGACATCATCCGCTCGGAGGAATGCGTGCCGATCGGCCACGCCGTCAACCCGAACATCGCCATGGTGTCCGGGTTCTCCCTGCACCATGACCGCAGCGAGGCACGCCGCCGCGGCCTCGAGGGGTTCGAGTTCTTCGCCTATGCCCTGCGCTCGCTGGTAACGCGTGACAGCATTCCCGGTTATAGCAGGCTGTGGCGGGACTTCCAGGCAACCAGGGCCAGCACCGGTATCGAGGATGACACCGGAGCGCTGCAGTCATCGGGTGGCATCGGGACGCCCGGCGACCTGCGTGAACTGGTCCGTTCCTACCAGGAGGCAGGGGTCGACCAGATCATCTTCCTGCAGCAGGCCGGACGGAACCCCCACAACGAAATCTGCCAGTCGCTGCAGCTGTTCGCCGACGAGGTGCTGCCGGAGTTTCGCGACGCACGAAAGGTCCGCGAGGCGGCCAAGGCCGAGGAACTCGCGCCCTGGATCGATGCGGCAGTGGCGCGGCGGCGCATGCGCCCGGAACTGTCAGAGGACGAGACTCCTGTGATCAGGGCGTCGGTCGAGCGGGTCTCGGTCAACCTGCAGGAAACGTCGGGCGACCGCGCGGTCAGCGGGTCCGGCGGGTCGTAAGCCAGGTCATGCGGGCGTCGTGTTCGCGTTCGAACGCCCGGATCGCCTCGATCTCGCTCAGGGTGTCGTCGATGTCGTCGACGCCGTGCAGCACCTTGTGTTTCTGGAACGGATCGATGTCGAACGACCACGTGGTCTGGTCGGGAGCGGTCACCGTCTGGCTTTCGAGGTCGATGGTGATCTCGCCGCCCGGACCGTCATGCAGCATGCCGCGCAGGCTCCGGCACACCTCGTCGGGGAGCCGTACCGGCAGGAAACCGTTCTTGAGCGAGTTGGCGTAGAAGATATCGCCGAAGGACGGCGCGATCACAGCGCGGAACCCGGCCTCGACCAGCGCGGTGACCGCATGTTCGCGCGACGACCCGCAGCCGAAATTGCGGTCGGCGACCAGCAGGCTGGCGTCGCGGAACCCGGGACGGTTCAGGACGAAGTCCGGACGTTCCGCCCCCTCGGCGTCGAACCTCAGGTCGTGGAACAGGTAGTTCGGGTAGCGTTCGTCCACCGGTCGGCCGAGGAACCGGGCCGGGATGACCTGGTCGGTGTCGACATTGATCACGTCGAGGGGTGCCGCGGCGGCGGAAACGGTGGTGAAGGGCTGCATCGTCGGCTCTCACAGGTCGCGGATATCGACGAACCGGCCGTGCACGGCGGCCGCCGCCGCGGTGGCCGGGCTTGCGAGATGGGTGCGCACCCCCGGACCCTGGCGGCCGCGAAAGTTCCGGTTCGAGGTCGAGGCGGTCCGCTCGCCGGGCTGCGCGATGTCGCCGTTCATGCCGACGCACATCGAGCATGCGCTCTCGCGCCACTCGAATCCGGCCTCGGTGAAGATGCGATCGAGACCCTCTTCCTCGGCCTGGCGCTTGACCAGGCCGGAGCCTGGCGAGACGAAGGCGTGCGAGACGCGCACCCGGCGGCCGCGCACGACCGCGGCTGCGGCGCGCAGGTCCTCGATGCGGCTGTTGGTGCACGAGCCGATGAACACCCTGTCGACATTGACATCGCGCATCGCCTGTCCCGGTGCGAGGCCCATGTAGTCGACGGCGGCCACGAGCGCGGCCCGGCGCTCGTCGTCGTCTTCCGCGTCCGGGTCCGGCACTGCACCGGTCACGGCAATCGCCTGTTCCGGGCTCGTGCCCCAGGTCACCATCGGGGCCAGTGCGGCGCCGTCGAGCCGTTCCTCGCGGTCGAACCTTGCGCCCGCGTCTCCCGGGACCTGCTTCCAGAAGGCGAGTGCGACGTCCCACTGCTCGCCCGCCGGTGCAAACGGACGGCCCTTCAGCCAGTCGAAAGTGATGGCGTCCGGTGCGATCATGCCGCAGCGTGCGCCGGCCTCGATCGACATGTTGCAGACGGTCAACCGTTCTTCCATCGAGAAAGAGCGTATCAGGGAGCCCGCATACTCGACAGCATGGCCGGTGCCGCCGACCGCACCGATACGGGCGATGATCGCCAGGATCGCGTCCTTGCCGGTGACGCCGTCCGGACGATCGCCGTCGATGGTGATGCGCATGGTCCCCGGCCGTTTCTGCCACAGGGCCTGGGTCGCCATGACGTGGGCTACCTCCGACGCGCCGATGCCGAACGCGATGGCCCCGACCGCGCCGTGGGTCGAGGTATGGCTGTCACCGCAGACGATCACCAGGCCGGGCTGGGTCAGACCCTGCTCGGGGCCAACCACGTGGATGATGCCCTGGCGCGGATCACCGATCGGAAAATGGGTGATGCCGTGGGTGGTGAAGTTGTGCTCGAACGCCCGGAACACCCGTTTCATGTCGTCGGAGGCGAGATCGTCGATGCTGCGGCTCGTGGTCGGGACGTAGTGGTCGGGGGTGCCCACCATGCGGTCGGGCCGGCGTACCTGCAGGCCGCGGGCGGCGAGCTTGGCGAAGGCGTTGAAGGACCCGTCGTGGCAGAAGTGGAAATCGACATGAAGCAGGGTGTTGCCCTCGCGCTCGAGGATCGCGTGCTGGTCCCAGATCTTGTCGAACATGGTGCGCGGCTTCATGGCGTCTGTCCTCAGTACCCGACCCGGGAACGTTCTTCGACGGCGTACCGGGCCTCGAGTTCCACGATCTCGTCCATGCCCATGAGATCGAAGTACTCGCGAAAAGGCACGAGGTCGTCGCGAAGTGCCGCGATCTCGCCGGATTTGCGCAACCGGTCCAGTACCCGGCGCATCGCGAGTATCGCGGCCGAGACGGTGACGCCGGGGTAGATCACGATCGCGAATCCGAGTTCCTGCATCTGCCGGGTCGACAACTCGGGTGTCTTGCCGCTGGATGCCATGTTGAAGAGGCACGGGGCCCGGAAGCGGCGCGGCACCTCCGTCAGCTGCTCCATCCCGGTCATGGCCTCGACGAACAGTATGTCGGCACCGGCCTCCTGATAGGCCTCGACCCGTTCGAGCGCTGCCCCGTAGCCCTCGACCGCGATGGCGTCGCACCGGGCGATGATCTGCAGGTCGGGGTCGGTGCGCGCGTCGCAGGCAGCCCTGATCTTTGCCTGCATCTCTCCGGTCGGGATCACCGTCTTGCCGGCGAGGTGCCCGCACCGCTTGGGCCAGGACTGGTCCTCGATGTGCAGTCCGGCAACACCGGCGCGTTCATAGGCCCGGACGGTGCGGGCAACGTTGACCGGGCCGCCGTAGCCGGTGTCCGCGTCCGCCACCAGCGGCAGACCGGAGGCATCGGCGATGCGCGCCGCGTTGTCCGCCATCTCGGTCATGGTCAGCAGCCCGACATCGGGCATGCCGAGCCGGCTGGCGGATGTTCCGGCGCCGGTCATGTAGACGGCCTCGAAACCGGCGGCAGCGACCAGGCGGGCGCCGATCCCGTCCACCACGCCGGGCGCAACCAGGATCGGCTCGGCCCGCACCAGTGCCCTGAGCCGGCTGGTGTGACGGTCGGTCATCGCTGTCTCCCCGCAAGCGTCGCGCCAGACTGGCACGGGCCATGCCTGAACGCGAGCCTCGTCACCCCCGGACAGCCGGACATCGACCTGTTGCGAAGACCGGTCCGCTTCCAGGCTCCCCGGTGTCGGGGATCGGGACGGAACCGGGAGGCGGCGAAGACGAACCGCCGTCCCCGGGTTTCGCACCCCGCAAGGGGGGGGTGCCACCGCAGCCGGTTGCACGCCCGGGCCTCCCGGCTTCGGGGACGGGCTCCGGGTCAGTCTTCGGCGATGTCTTCCGCCCACAGTCCGGGTTGTTCCTCGATGAAGCGGGTCATGAGCGCGATACAGTCCGGGTCGTCGGCCACGACGACCTCGACGCCACGCTCGCGCAGGAAGTCCTCGTTGCCCCCGAAGGTCGTGTTCTCGGCAATGACAACCCGCGGTATGCCGAACTGGACGATGGCGCCCGAGCACATCATGCAGGGCGAGAGCGAGGTGTAGAGGGTCGTGTCGCGGTAGGTGCGTTGACGGCCCGCCCTGCGCAGCGCGTCCATCTCGCCATGAGCGACGGGATCGCCATGTTGCACGCGCCGGTTCCGGCCCCGCGCGACCACCGTGTCGCCGCGTGCGAGCACGGAGCCGATGGGACAGCCGCCCTCCTCGAACCCGGTCCGGGCTTCCTCGTGGGCAATGCGCAGCATCCGGTGGTCGATGTCGGTCAGTCTCATCTTTGCGGTCCTTCGTAATGGGGAAGCCGTTCGGTGCGGATCCGGTGACCGCGGGCGGCGAGCGCATCGAGGTGATCGGCAATGTCCTCGAGCCGGGCGACCCAGACCTTCCGGGTCGCCATGGTCTCCTCCAGCCACCGCTCGACCAGCCGCCAGCGGGCCAGCCGGCCGGTCAGGAACGGATGAACGATCAGCATGAAGAAACCGCCGGCTTCGTACTGCGCCTCGAACTCTTCCCAGAACCCGGCCAGCCCGGCGGAGGGTCCGCGTACCGGCATCATGTAGCCGATTTCGGCATAGTGCGCGAAGGGCGGCCAGTCGTCCGTTGCCCAGTGGACCGGCATCTCCCACAGCGCGCCCTCAGCGGTGGTCATCCGGTAGGGAATGTCGTCCGCCATCAGCGAGCTGTCGTAGCGCAACCCGTGTCCGATCGCGAGGTCGATCACCTGCTGCGTGACATTGTAGACCGGTGCGCGATAGCCGCGCGGAAGGCCGCCGCAGATGCGCCGGTGCGCATCCAGGGCCTTCTCGAAGGCTTCCGTCTGGGATGGTCCGCGCGTCGTCACCGGGTCCTCGTGGATCCAGCCGTGGTGACCGATCTCGTGCCCGTCACCCAGGATCGCCTCGATCGCGTCCGGGTAGGTTTCCAGGCACCAGCCCGGTATGAAGAAGCTCTGCCTGATCCCCAGTCGCCTGTAGGTTGCAAGGATCCGCGGGATTGCGACCGTCGGGCCGTAGCGTCCCATCGAGACCGGGTACAGCCGGTCGAACCCGTCTTCGGGCCTCGCGATGTGGATCAGGCTGTCGGCGTCCATGTCGAAGGTGATTGCGACGGCACACCGTGCGCCGTCCGGCCAGGGAATGGGGTGCCGGATCATCCGGGCCTCCGCTCAGGTCTCGGTCAGGACATGGCCGGCGTCGGCGGGCCAGCTGAGATGGTACCGGCTGCCGGCCTGCTGGTTCAGCTCGCCCAGCGCACGTTCGGGTATCTGCACCTTCAGTTCGGTTCCGTCCGCCGCCTCGAGGAACAGGGTCACCGTCGCTCCGACGAATTCCTCCGAGATCAGCGAACAGGGAATTGCGCCGTCGCGGGGCACCTGGCTGATCTCGACCAGGTCGGCGGCGATGACCAGGGTCGCGGGCCTGCCCTGCGCCGGAAGGCCGGTGGCGGGAAAGGTGCCGAGCGCCGTTTCGATCGCGTCGCCGCGACTGATGCCGCTCAGGATATTGTTGCGTCCGACGAACTCGGCCACGAAGCGGCTCCCGGGCGTCCGGTAGATTTCCCGCGGCCGGCCGATCTGCTCCACGCGGCCCTCGGACATGATCACGATCCGGTCGGCCATGGCCAGGGCCTCGGACTGGGAATGCGTGACGTGGACGAAGGTGATGCCGAGCTCGCGTTGCAGGCGCGTGAGTACGCCCTGCATGCGAATGACGAGGTGGGCGTCCAGCGCCGAGAGCGGCTCGTCCAGCAACAGGATGTGCGGCTCCGTCACCAGGGAACGCGCCAGGGCAACGCGCTGGCGCTGCCCGCCGGACAGCGTGTCGACACTGCGCTCGGCGAACGCTCCGATCTCGAGCCGCTCCAGCCATTCCATCGCGCGCCGGCGCCGTTCGGGGGCGCCGATCCCGCGCATCCTGAGACCGAACTCGACATTCTCGCGGGCATTCAGGAACGGAAACAGCGCCAGCGACTGCCAGACCATCGGCGTGTCGCGCTCGTGAACCGGCACGTCGTTCATCAGCCGTCCGCTGATGCGGACCTCGCCCTCGCTCGGCGTTTCCAGTCCGGCGATCATCCGGAGTGTCGTGGTCTTGCCGCAGCCGGACGGGCCCATGATCGCGATGAACTCGCCCTGTGCGATTTCGAGGTCGAGGCGGTGGACGGCCGTGAAGGCCCCGAACCGCTTGACCACGCCTGAAAGAACGACGAGCGGATCCCTCATGTACGTCCGACCCTGGCGATGAAGAAGAGCTGGGCGAGGACCACCAGCGTCATTGACGTGAGGAACACCAGTGACCCGATGGCGTTGACCTGCGGGTCGATATTGCCCTGGACGATCTCGAGGATGATGACCGGCACGGTCTTGTTCAGTCCGCTCACGAACCAGGCCACCGCGAACTCGTCGAAGGAAACGGCGGCGGTCAGGCAGGCGGCGGAGATGATGGCGGGCCGGCAGAACGGCAGAATGACCGACCGCAGCGCCCGCCACTCGGAGGAGCCCAGGTTCCAGGCGGCGGCTTCCAGGTCGGGGTCGATCTGGTGCAGCCGCAGGCGGAGGATCGCCATGGCGAAGGGCGCCGTCAGCACGGAATGCGCGATGATGATCGACCAGAGCTGGCCCGACGCCCCGATCCAGGACAGCCAGGCGAGCATGGCGAGTGCCATGATGATCAGCGGGATCGTCGGCGGCAGCAGGATCAGCGCCAGGTACGGCCCCTTGAAGCGGAACCTGTAGCGATAGTCGGTGTAGGCGGTGGCAAAACCCAGCGTCGTCGCGATGACGGACGTCGAGAGCGAGACGATGATCGAGTTGCGGGCGGCCTCGCCGATCTCGGCGTCGGCGAAGATCGTGTCGTACCAGTGGGTGGTAAAGGAGCCCAGCGGGATCGTCGGGAACCGGTCCGAGTTGAAGGAGAAGATGACCGACGCGACGATCGGCGCGAAAATGAACACGAACACCAGCAGCAGCCAGCCGAGAAGAAGCCCGGTCGCGATCCGAGCGCTCATGACGCCTGCCGCCTTCGGTAGGCCAGCCAGATGGCGGTGGCGGCGATGGCGAAGAGCGTGAGCATCATCATGACCGCGACGACGGCGGCGCGCGGCCATTGCTGGCCGGATTTCGTGGTGTCGATGATCAGTATCGGCAGTGTCGGGGGTTTGGAGCCGCCCAGGTAGTAGGGCGCCACGAAGTCGCCGAACGACAGGATGAAGCAGAACAGCGCCGCGATGATGAGCCCGGTCTTCGCCAGCGGCACGATGACGGACACCAGCGTGCGCGGGGGCGAGCAGCCCAGGTTGCGTGCGGCCTGGACGAGGTTCCGGTCGATGTTGGCAAGCGCAAGCGTCTGAAGAATCACGACCAGCGGCAGTGTCAGGGTCAGGTAGCCGACGACAGTACCGAACGGCGTGTTGAGCATCGTGTAGGGGCCGAACCCGACGGTGCCCAGTCCGGCGTTGATCACTCCTGACTCCGCCAGGATCACGTACCAGGAGAAGGTACGGACCAGATAGGACGTGAAGAACGGGATGATCAGCAGGAAGATCACCCAGCGCCGCATCGAGTCCGACACCCGGAAGGCAAGCGCGAAGGCGGCGGGAAAGGCGACCAGGGTTGCCACCAGCGTGGCCGAGCCCGCCATGCCCAGCGTGTACCAGTAGCTGTCCCAGACGTAGCCCCGTGTCAGCATCCGGGCCCAGTTCTTGAGCTCGAACGCCTCCTCCATCCGGTAGTTCTTCACCAGAAAGAAGCTCATCGCGATCATGAAGAACAGGGGACCGAGGAAGAACAGCCCCTGCCAGACGATGATCGGAAGCCGGAAAACGAGTGCGAAGCGGTTCATGGCACGTGCCTGGACATGGTGACCGGCCGTCGCCGGTTCCGCGCCGTCACGGTGCTACGGGGTTGCCACCGGATGCCCCGGGCGCAAGGCTGGCTGCGCCCGGCGTCCCTCCGGCATCAGGCGTTCTTGTATTCGGACCAGAAGTCGTTCCAGTCCTCAAGCGTCTGGTTGACCGGAATGTTGCGGTAGTGGATGCGGCCTTCCCGGATCAGCGCGATCGGGTCCATCGGGTTCCCGTCCACCTGGTTGGAACGCCGGGCCTCGGCGCTGTCCGCGGCAACGAGTGCCGCTCGCCCGCCCCTGGTGATGCAGTTGCCGGGATAGGCGGCCATCTGCGCCGACCTCACCTGACCTTCCGGGCTCAGCATGTACCGGATGAAGGACCTGACGATGTCCGCTTTCGAGGAGTTCTTGCCGATGCAGTAGCTTTCGGTCCACTGGATGCCGCCCTCCTCGGGAATGACCGAGGCCACCGGCGCGCCGTCCTTTTCCAGGACACCGGTAATCCAGTCGCCGATCCCGCACATGGCCAGCATCTCGCCGTTCTTCAGGCTGTTGAAGGTGCCGCCGTAGTCGAAGAAGCCGCCGACCTGCGGGCGCAGGCTCATGGTGGTCTCCTGCACCGCCTGCCACGCGGCGTCGTCGAGATCCCACAGCCCGGCACCGTTGCCGTTGTGCAGGCTCATCATGCCGAGCGACGGCAGGTGCCAGTCAAAATGCCCGACCTTGCCCTTCACCTCGGGCTTCCAGAAGCACTTGTAGCTCATGGCTTCCTCGGCCGAGATCGCGGTCGTGTTATAGCTGACGCCCAGGTGCCCGAACCGCACCATCATCGAGAACAGGGTGTCGCCGTCCCAGTGGCCGGGGAACTTGGCGAAATCGTCGTGCAGCATGTCGTCGAACGGGTAGTCGTTCGCGTCCAGGGGCTCGATGTAGCCGGCCGCGTTGAGCTGCTGGACAAATTCGGCGTCCGAGAGGATGACGTCATAGGTGCCCGGCGGGGACTGGGCGATGAGCGCCAGCATGTTGTCGCCCCCGGCATAGTATTTCGGCTTGAACTTCACATTGTTGGCTTCCTCGAAGGCCCCGACGACGTCAGGTTCGCCATGGCCGTACCAGGCGAGCATGTTGATCTCCGTCGCCGCCGCCCGGGCGGGGCGGACGAATGGGGCACACAGCGCCGTTGCGCCTGTCATCGCGAGCACACTGCGGCGCGTCAGGTTCGATCGTTCGCCCATGTTCCGATCTCCCGTCTCCTGTAGATTTCCATTCGTATGCAACCCCGAAAGGCGCCCGGCGGCAAGGAACTTCTTTGACTGTCCGCACGATCTGCCGCAGATTCCGCGCCATGACTCGTCACGACTTTCACAAGTACTTCAAGTCGCCGGGCCCGGTGGTCCTGCCGGTGATCCACGCGCTGGACGCGGGGCAGGTACGCGAAAACCTTCACATCCTGGTCGGCGAAGGTGCCCCGGGCTGTTTCCTGATCAATCATGACTTCGGCGTGGACGCGTTCCTGCCGGTCATTCGCCAGGTCCGCGCCGCGTGGCCGTCGCTCTGGATGGGGGTCAATTTCCTGGCCGTCACCGGCCGCGATGCGTTTGCGTCCCTGGGCGACCTTGAAGGCGAGGGGTGCCGGATCGATGCCTACTGGGCCGACGATGCGCGCATCGACGAGACCGGGCGGGATACGTCGCAGGCCCGCCGGATTGCTGCTGCGCGGGCGGCCAGCGGCTGGTCCGGGCTGTACTTCGGCGGCACGGCCTTCAAGAAGCAGCGTCCCGTGGACCCGGAGCGCTGGCAGGACGCCGCGCGCGAGGCTGTGCGCTTCATGGATGTGGTCACGACCTCGGGCCCGGCCACCGGGGAGGAGGCCGGTCCGGGCAAGGTCCGCCATTTCAGGGCTGGCACCGGTGCCGCGCCGCTGGCGCTCGCCTCCGGGATAACGCCGGAAAATGCCGGAGCCTACGCGCAAGCCGACGCCTTCCTGGTTGCCACCGGGATCAATCGGACGGGCGACTTCTACAGGATCGACTCCACCCGGCTGGCACGGCTGATGCGGGTTGCCCGGGAGATCGGCAGCCATGGATAGGGGCTCCCGCGACGACCGGTGGTATCTGAGGCTGATGGCCCCGAATACCAAGGGAGACAGGTTCGCCTGGCTGGACCCGACGTCCATCTACATCAACGGGGCCGCGTTTCACCACCTGCTCGACGACCTGCAGGCCGACCTGGAGGGCATCGAACCCGATGTCGTCGCCGGACTGGACGCCATGGGGTTCGTTCTGGGTGCGGCCCTGGCGGCACGACTGGGAGTGGGTTTCCTGCCCGTGCGCAAGGCCGGCAAGCTCTGCGTCGATACCGACGCCGTATCCTTTACGAACTACTCGGGCCGGACCCAGCAGATGGAGATGCGCCTGCCGGCCTTCGCCCCGGGCAGCCGGGTCCTGCTGGTCGACCAGTGGATCGAGACCGGCGGCACGATGGAGGGCGCCATCGCGCTGGTCGAACGCCAGGAGGGCCGCGTCTGCGGCCTGGTCGCCATTGCCATCGAGACGACACAGCGCACCCGCGCGTTCCGCAGGAACTATCCCTGCGTCTCGGCGGTCCTGCCCGGATCGTCCTGGCAGCGGGAGTGCGACGCGCAGTTCCTGTCGAGTTTCGAGGAGTACCGGCCGGAACATGCCTTTCCCGCGCCCGCCGGAAACGCCCGTCCACGTTCCCGGGACGGTCTGTAGATCAACCGGCCGGGACCGGACACGGCGCCGGAGCGATACCGCCACAAGACGCTTCCCGCCGGCTGATATGGTGCCCCGCCGGTCAGCTCCGGCCCGTCGGGCCGTGGGGCGGCTGGCAGTTCGAGAGTCCGACGCATACCGGCCCCGCAGAAGCGTTGCCGACAGGCACCGGATCCCGACGCCCGGTTCGCGAAGCCGCTGCGTCGCCGCGCGCGTCATCTCCGCGACCCGCCTCGGGAACATGCCGGCACCGTGCAACCGCTGATACGTCTTCATCAACCGGAGGCGGGCGACGATGAAGGCTCCCGGCTTCGAGTACGGCAGGTTCTCCATCCGGATCGTCCGGACCGCTGCGGAAGGCCCGCAAGCACGTGCCGGGCCGAGCACGGATGAACCGGGGTTGCCTGACGACAGAACGATGCCTCATCCCGACAAACCGGGCATACTGTTCCGGAGAGTCATTCGTTGAATTCAGGTCAACGAAGCCGGAATGCCCTGGTGCCCGGGAGACGGACATGGAATTCGGAATTACCTTCAAGGGGTTCGTGGAGCCCGATCGGGCGCGTGTACTGGTGAAACAGGCCGAGGATGTTGGGTTCTCCCACTGCTGGTTCTACGACAGCCACATCCTCTGGCGCGAGAGTTACCCGGCAATGGCCATGTGCATGGAGCACACCGAAACACTCCGTTTCGGCCCGTGCGTGACCAACCCCAACACCCGCGACTGGTCCGCGGCGGCCTCGCTCTTCGGTTCGCTGGCGCTGCAGTCGGACAACCGTTTCGACATCGGTGTCGGCCGCGGCGACAGCGCCGTCAGGGTCATGGGCAGGAGGCCGGCGTCGCTGGCCCGGATGGAGGAATTCATCCATGTCGTCCGCGCCCTGGTGCGCGGCGAGGAAGTCCGGTACGGCTCTGTGCCGCATCCGATGAAGTTCCCCTGGGCAACGGGCTACGAACTTCCGGTCTGGGTTGCCGCCTACGGCCCGAAGGCCCTGGACTCGGCGGGCCGGGTCGGTGACGGGCTGGTTCTCCAGATCGCCGAGCCCTCGATCTGCAGGTGGCTTGCCGACCAGGCGATCGCGGCGGGCCGGAGCGCGGGGCGGGACATGTCGGGCTACCGCGTCATGTCCGCCGCTCCGGCATATTTCGGCAGCCGGGAAACCTGCCGCGAGGCGACGCGCTGGTTCCCGGCCATGGTCGGGAACCACGTGGCCGACATCGTCGAGAGATACGGTGCCGACCGCGAGGACATTCCGCCCTCGCTCACGGCCTATATCGAGGGCCGCAGGGGCTACGACTACCTGAAGCACGGACAGAGCGACAACGCCTTCCTCGACTTCATCACCGACGACATCATCGACGGGTTCAGCGTGCTCGGCGAACCGGCGGAACACGTGGCGAAACTGGAGCAGCTCCAGGCGGCGGGCGTCACCCAGTTCAACATCTATCTCGACAACGGGGACGAGGAAGAGATCATCGCCGAGTACGGCAGGTCGATCATTCCGGCATTCCGGTGACAAGGCTGCCGCCGGCGCAGGCCGCGCCGGCTCGGACCGACTTTCCGCTTGACCGGCCCAAGGAGCTTGCTAGCGTCGTTTTCCGGCGTGATCCGTGATTGTGAGGTGCCCATGCCCGCCCCCGGGGAGAACCTGAAGATCAACGGCGAACGGCTCTGGGACAGTCTGATGGACATGGCCCGGATCGGTCCCGGCGTGGCAGGCGGCAACAACCGCCAGACGCTGACCGACGAGGACGGCGAGGGCCGTGCGCTGTTCCGGAAATGGTGCGAGGCGGCCGGCTGCGAGATGGGCCTCGACCAGATGGGCAACATGTTTGCCACCCGCCCTGGAACCGACCCGGACGCGCTGCCGGTCTTTGTCGGCAGTCACCTCGATACGCAGCCGACCGGCGGCAAGTACGATGGCGTACTCGGAGTGCTCGGCGGACTCGAAATCGTGCGGACCCTGAACGACCTGGGCATCAGGACGAAGCGCCCGATCGTCGTCATCAACTGGACCAACGAGGAAGGGACGCGCTACGCGCCGCCCATGCTGGCGTCGGGTGTGTTTGCCGGCGTGCATGCGCAGGACTGGGCCTACGGCCTGACCGACGCCGAAGGCAAGCGCTTCGGGGACGAGCTGGAACGCATCGGCTGGCGCGGCGAGGAAGAGGTCGGCGCGCGCAGGATGCATGCCTATTTCGAGTTGCACATCGAGCAGGGGCCGATCCTCGAGGCCGAGGAGTGCGATATCGGCGTTGTCACCCACGGCCAGGGGCTGCGCTGGATCGAGTGCCGGATCAAGGGCAAGGAAAGCCACACCGGCTCGACGCCCATGCGCATGCGCAGGAATGCGGGGCGAGGCCTGGCCCAGATCACCGAACTGGTGCACGAGGTGGCGATGAAGCACCAGCCCAATGCGGTTGGCGCCATCGGGCATGTCGATGTCTATCCGAACTCGCGCAACATCATTCCGGGCCGGGTCGTCTGCACGATCGACTTTCGCAGCCACGTCCTGGAGACGCTCGAGGGGATGGTGGCCGAGGTACGGGAGAAGGCGCCCGCGCTGTGCGAGGCGCTGGGCTGCGAGATCGAGATGGAGATCGTGGGCAGCTTCGATCCACCCGAGTTCCATCATGGCTGCGTCAGCGCTGTCCGCGATGCGGCCGAACGGCTCGGGTATTCGCACATGGATATCGTCTCCGGTGCGGGCCACGACGCCTGCTGGATCAACATGGTCGCGCCGGCGGCGATGGTGATGTGCCCGTGCGTCGACGGGCTGAGCCACAACGAAGCCGAGGAGATCACGCCGGAATGGGCTGCCCGGGGGTGCGATGTACTCTGCCACGCGGTGGTGGAGTCGGCGGAGCTCCTGGACTGAGGCACGGGCCCCGGCGCCCTGGAAACGAGAATGAGCGGAGGCCTCGAATGAGCAAAGTCATCAAGGGCGGCACCGTCCTCACTGCGGACCGGACCTGGAAGGCCGACGTGCTGATCGAGGGCGAGAAGATCGCCGCGATCGGCGAGAACCTGACCGGCGACGAGGTCGTCGATGCCTCGCAGGCATATGTGATCCCCGGCGGGATCGACCCGCACACCCACCTGGAAATGCCCTTCATGGGCACGACCGCCGCCGAAACATTCGAGTCAGGCACCTGGGCGGCGGCAACCGGCGGGACGACCATGCTGGTCGACTTCGTGCTGCCCGGCGAGGACGGCTCGCTGCTGAGCGCCGTCGATTCCTGGGACACCAAGTCGAAGGACCAGATCTGCATCGATATCGGCTATCACTGCGCGATCGTGGACTGGAACGAGCAGATCCACAACGAGATGGCCGAGGTCGTCAGGCGGGGGATCAACACCTTCAAGCATTTCATGGCCTACAAGGGCGCGCTGATGATCGATGACGACGAGATGTTCGCGTCGTTCCGCCGGTGCGCCGCGCTCGGAGCGATGCCGCTCGTCCATGCCGAGAACGGCGACGTGGTGGCGGCGCTGCAGGAAAAGTACATGGAGCAAGGTCTTACCGGTCCGGAGGGACACGCCTTTTCGCGCCCGCCGGAAGTGGAGGGCGAGGCCGCCAACCGCGCGATCATGATCGCCGACGCGGCGGGCGTGCCGCTCTACATCGTGCATGTCTCCTGCGAGCAGGCGCACGAGGCGATACGGCGGGCGCGCCAGAAGGGCATGCGGGTCTACGGTGAGCCGCTGATCCAGCACCTCACGCTGGATGAGTCGGAGTATTTCGACCAGGACTGGGACTACGCCGCGCAACGCGTCATGTCGCCGCCCTTCCGCGGCAAGGTGCACCAGGACGGGCTCTGGAACGGGCTGGCGGCGGGGTCGCTCCAGGTGGTGGCGACCGACCATGCGGCCTTCAGCACGGACCAGAAGCGCATGGGTCTTGCCGGGTTCCCCATGATCCCCAACGGGACCGGCGGGCTCGAAGACCGCATGCCGGTGCTCTGGACCAAGGGCGTCGATACCGGTCGGCTCACGCCGAACGAGTTCGTGGCAGTCACCTCCACCAACATCGCGAAGATACTCAACGTCTATCCGAAGAAGGGCGCACTCGTCGAAGGGGCGGACGCCGATGTCGTGGTCTGGGACCCGAACATCAAGAAGACGATCTCTGCCACCACCCAGAAATCGATCATCGACTACAACGTCTTCGAGGGAGTGGAGGTCTCGGCCCAGGCCCGCTACACGCTGAGCCGCGGCGAGGTTGTCTGGGAACACGGCAAGAACTCGCAGCCCCGGCCCGGGCGCGGGCGGTTCGTGCGCCGGCGCGCGTTCCCTGCCGTGCATGAAGCACTCGCCCGCTGGAAGGAGCTGACCGCACCGCGCAAGGTCCAGCGCAACCCGCTGAACATCCCGAGCGGGGTTTGAGTCGCCCGGGCGTTCGAACACCGTGCAGCCCGCGGGGCGGCGGTCCGTGATGACCGGTGCGGTCGTCGCGTCCTCGCTTGACCTGGTCTTCCAGACCAGGGACGGCCCCGTCCATGCACTGTCGGATGTCGATCTGGAGGTGGCGGCGGGCGAGTTTGTCAGCTTCATCGGCCCCTCCGGGTGCGGAAAGACGACACTGCTGCGCGTGATCGCGGACCTGGAGCAGCCGACCGGCGGCACGATCACCGTCAACGGAATGACACCCGGGCAGGCGCGGCTGAACCGGGCCTACGGCTACGTGTTCCAGGCGGCGGGTCTCTATCCGTGGCGTACCATCGAGAAGAACGTGCGCCTGCCTCTCGAGGTCATGGGCTACCCGGCGCAGGAACGGGTCGAGCGGGTCAGGCGCGCCCTCGATCTCGTCGGCCTCGGCGACGTCGGCCGCATGTTCCCCTGGCAGCTTTCCGGGGGAATGCAGCAGAGGGCCTCGATCGCGCGCGCGCTCGCATTCGATGCGGACCTGCTGCTGATGGACGAGCCCTTCGGCGCGCTCGACGAAATCGTACGCGACCATCTGAACGAACAGTTGCTGGCGCTGCACGCCCGCACCGGAAAGACAGTCTGTTTCGTGACCCATTCCATACCGGAGGCCGTGTACCTCTCGACCAGGATCGTGGTGATGAGCCCGAGGCCGGGACGGATCATCGACGTGATCGAAAGCCCGCTGCCGGCAGAGCGTCCGCTCGGCATTCGCGAGAGTGCGACCTTCCTGGAACTGGCCACGCGTGTACGCGAAGGCCTGCGCTCGGGACACGGCGGCCGGGACGAGTAACGCGACGACCAGCGGAATTCCGACTGGTACCCCGACGGCGCTTTCTGCACAGTGCCGGCCTGACCGATCGATGCGATGGGAGCATGTCGACGATGCCTCTCCTGCCCGGACCGTGCCCGGCGCCCGCGAGCCTGCAGTGTGACGCAGGGTCCGCCGTCCGCCGTGCGGGATGTATCGGGCCAGCGGACTGATGAGGAACATCCTGCCGGTTGCAGTGATCTGCCTTGCCATCGTGGCGGTGTGGTATGTCGCGGCCGTCGGCCTGAACGCCAGGTGGGAGCGTGACCAGGCGGCCCGCGCGGGTGTGGAGATCGGCTGGGCGGACATTGTTCCGGCCACCATGTCCCAGGAGCGCCCCGTTCTGCCCGCTCCGCACCAGGTTGCCGTCGAGATCTGGGAAACCACGGCGAACAAGCGCATTACCTCCAGGCGCAGTCTCGTCTATCACGGGTGGATCACGCTTTCGGCGACCCTGCTGGGTTTCGTCATGGGAGTGGCCCTCGGGATTCTCCTGGCCGTCGGCATCGTGCATAACCGGGCGATGGACCTCTCCGTCATGCCCTGGATCATCTCCAGCCAGACCGTACCCATCCTGGCCGTTGCGCCGATGATCATCGTGGTGCTCTACAATGTCGGAATATCCGGACTGGTCGCGAAGGCGTCGATCTCGGCCTACCTCAGTTTCTTCCCGGTGGCGGTCGGCATGGTGAAGGGGCTGCGCGCACCCGACGGCATGCAGCTCGACCTGATGCGTACCTACAGTGCGTCCGCCTGGCAGGTGTTCTGGAAACTGCGCTGGCCCTCCTCGCTGCCCTATCTGTTTGCGTCGCTGAAGATCGCCGTCGCGATTGCGCTTGTGGGCGCGATCATCGGCGAACTGCCCACCGGCAGCCAGGGCGGCTTCGGCGCACGGATGCTGAACGGAAGCTATTACGGCCAGGTGCTGATCATCTGGTCGGCGCTCTTCGGTGCTGCGTTCTGCGCAGCCTTGATGGTGGGCGCCATCGGCGTGGCCCAGCGTGCGGTGCTGCGGCGTACCGGACAGGCGCGGTGAACGGGGTCGCGCTTGCCATTGCCGCGTGGCTCGGCGGTTGGGGCGCCAACATTCTGCTGGTGCGGCGCTCGGGTCCGGCGACGCGCATTCTGGTCCCCGCCATCTTCGGCATCTCGCTGCTGGTGATATGGGAGGGCCTGGTGCGCGGGCTGGAGGTGCCGGCTGTCATCCTGCCGGCACCGTCGATGATTTCCGGAGCGCTTGCGGGCAACCTGCCGGTCCTGTGGGCCGACTTCGTGCAAACGGTGATCCGGTCGGTGTTTCCGGGCTATGTCATGGGTTGTGGTGCGGCGTTCCTCATGGCTGTTGCCGTCGACCGTTCGCCGTTCCTGCAAAGGGGCCTCCTGCCCATGGGCAATCTCGCCGCGGCCCTGCCCATCGTCGGAATCGCCCCCATCATGGTCATGTGGTTCGGCTTCGACTGGCACTCGAAGGCCGCCGTGGTCGTGGTGATGTGCTTTTTCCCGATGCTGGTGAACACGATAGCAGGCCTGCGCATGTCCGAGCCCATGCAGCGGGATCTCATGCGCACCTACGCGGCTGGCTACTGGCAGACACTGTGGAAACTGCGCCTGCCCGCGGCCGGGCCGTTCATCTTCAACGGGCTGAAGATCTGCACGACCCTTGCGCTGATCGGCGCCATCGTTGCAGAATTTTTCGGAACACCGACCGTGGGAATGGGATTCCGCATTTCGACCGAGATCGGACGCATGGCCCTGGACATGGTCTGGGCAGAGATCGCGGTCGCAGCTCTCGCGGGATCGACCTTCTACGGATGCGTGACGCTGGTAGAGCGAACGGTCACCCACTGGCATCCGTCGGTCCGGGAGTAGCGGCAGACACACCTGTTCAAGCCGGGGAGAGAAAGAATGAAACGCACAGCACTACTCGCGGCGGCGGCCTTCGCCCTGTCGGCAGGCCTCGCGCAGGCGGCAGACAAGGTCACGCTTCAGCTCAAGTGGGTCACCCAGGCCCAGTTCGCCGGCTATTACGTCGCCGCGGACAAGGGCTTCTACGCCGAGGAAGGCCTGGAGGTGGAAATCAAGGCCGGCGGTCCGGATATCGCGCCTCCCCAGGTTCTGGCCGGTGGCGGCGCGGACGTGATCCTCGACTGGATGCCATCGGCGCTTGCCACCCGTGAGAAGGGCCTGCCGCTCGTCAACATTGCCCAGCCGTTCAAGAGTTCGGGCATGATGCTGACCTGCCGCAAGGACACGGGCATCACGACGCCGGAGGATTTCCGGGGCAAGACCATCGGCGTGTGGTTTTTCGGAAACGAATATCCGTTCCTGTCCTGGATGAGCCAGCTCGGCATCCCGACCGATGGCAGCGAGCAGGGTGTGACCGTCCTGAAGCAGGGCTTCAACGTCGACCCGATCCTTCAGGGCCAGGCCGCATGCATCTCGACCATGACCTACAACGAGTACTGGCAGGTCATCGACGCCGGTCTTTCGGCCGATGACCTCGTGGTCTTCAAGTACGAGGACCAGGGCGTCGCCACGCTGGAGGATGGTATCTACGTGCTTGAAACCGCGCTGGAAGACGCCGCCTTCCGCGACAAGATGGTCCGCTTCGTGCGTGCGTCGATGAAAGGCTGGAAATGGGCCGAGGAGAATCCGGATGCCGCCGCTGACATCGTGCTCGAGAACGACGCGACCGGCGCCCAGACCGAAAAGCACCAGAAGCGGATGATGGGAGAGATCGCCAAGCTGACCGCGGGCAGCAACGGTGCGCTGGTTCCCGCCGACTACGAGCGTACCGTTCAGACGCTTCTGAAGGGTGGCTCGAACCCGGTCATCACCATGGCTCCGGAAGGGGCCTGGACGCACGTGATTACCGACGAAGCCCTGAAGTAGGGCTGCCCCGGGGGCGGGCTTCGGCCCGCCCCCGGCCCTTTCCCGGGCCAGTCGGCAGTCGGTCCGGCTGGGCCCGGTCTCGGGCAGCAGGGTTCGTAAGCCCTGACGAGAGGTGCGGTGTACAGGCCGATGCCGCCTCAATCGACGCTGTCGTCGAGGTGCTTCGCGTCGGCGTAGTACGCGCGCACGGCGTTGCGGCGGAGTCGGTGGTGAGCCGACCATTCAGGATCGGCGGCAACCGTTCCCCCGGCACGTTCCATGAGCTCGCGTTCGGCGTCCTGCAGGTCGAGGCCCGTCAGGGTGCCGTCCCTCACCACCTCCCGCCCTGCAACCACAAGGCCGCGCACATGGCGGGAAGTCGCGCGCGTCAGGATCACGTCGAGTTCGTCTTCGTCGGAAACCAGGAAGTCGCTGCGCATGCCTTCGTAGTCCAGCACGACCAGGTCGGCCCTGGCTCCGGGAACGATCCGGCCATAGTCGTTGCTGCCGTCGATACACCGGAACCCGTCGCGGCAGGCCGCATCGAACAGGCGGCCCGGAGGAAACGCCGGCTCCAGGCCGGTACCGTTGTGCAGCCGCCAGGCGAGACGCAGATCGCGGAAATAGTCCTGGTCGTCATCATGCGCGCAGCCATCGAGCCCGAACCCGAAACGCAGCCCGTGCCGCATGAAGCGCGCGACAGGTGCCAGGCCGGACCGCATTCTCAGGTTGCACGAGGTATTGACGACCACGGTGACGCCGCGTTCGGCCAGCAGGGCGCATTCGCCGTCGGTAAGGTGCACCCCGTGGGCCAGCGTCAACCGGCGCGAGAGCAGGCCGATATCGTCGAGGAAGCGAAGGATGCCCTGCGGGTAGGTGGCATCCAGCCACTCCCGCTGGCGCCGCGATTCCAGCAGGTGCATGTGGACGCGGCGGTCATGTGTCGCGGATGCCTTTGCGATGCGCTCGAGCGTGACGTCGTGGCACCACTGCGGCCCGATCGGGCCGTATTGCACCTGGAACAGGTCGTTTTCGTGGGCGGCAGCGACGGTCTCGACCTGCTCGACCAGGTGAAGCGCCGGGGTATCGTCTGCGGGAGCGGCGCCCATCCGGGCGCGGTTCTCCGGCGGCAGGTAGGGCAGGAGATCGGGTTGATCCCCGTATATCCAGGGATTGCGGTCCCGGACCGGGCACGAGAACGCGACGCGTATGCCGATGTCGGCCGCGGCACGGGAAACCCCTGCAGCCTCGGCCAACAGACTGTCCGCGGCCAGCGAGTTGTGACAGTGCACGGTTGCCCCGATACCGGACAGCGCCATGCGTCCGAACGCGACCGCGGCCTCGAGACGGGGCTCGATCGCCGGCCTGCTGAAGGAGGCGATCCAGCATTCCAGCGCGTCATCGGCGCCGCCGAATGCGGGCGGGAGCACGCCGTAGCCGTGGTCATGGGCATTGACCATGGCGGGAAGCGCGATACCACCGTCGCGGCACGGCTGCCCGGTCCTTTCGATTGCGGCGATACGCCCGTTCGTGAACGCGAGGCGGACATCGCGCTCTGCAGGTCCATGTCCGGGCGCCGGGAGGAGGCGCTCGACATCGAGACTCGCTGTCATGCACCGCTCCCCTGTCCGAGGCCGGCGCCGAAACGGGCGAGTGCCTCCCTGAGATGGTTGGCCATTGCCTGCCCCGCCACGGTCGGCAGGCGGTCGGAGGGGGCAATCAGGCAGAGCCGCAGCTGCGACAGGCGCTCTCCTTCCAGCGGCACCGCGACCAGATTCCCCGCGGCCAGTTCCTCGGAGAAACCCAGTCGGGTGTAGAACGAGATTCCCACTCCCCGCAGCAGCAGGCGCTTGACGACTCCCTGGATGTTGGAGACCGCCACCGGCCTGTGCGCCCTCTTGAAGGCTTCCATCTCGTCACCGACAAAATGCTGCATCGTGTCGGCCGGATCCTGGTAGATCAGGCGGTAGTCGCCGCATTCCTCGAGCGTGACGCAGGCGCGCGACGCCAGTTCGTGGTCGGGTCTCATGATGGCGCACATGGGACAGGCGATGTCCTCGAGCACGGTCACGCGGCGCCGCCAGCTCGGAGAGAAGGTCAGACCAAGGTCGGCGTTGCCCTGGGAGACGGAGTGCATGGCCTCGACCGGGTTGCAGGCTGTCACGCGGACCTGTACCGCCGGATGCAACGCAACGAACCGTGCCACGGCTTCGGGCAGGAAATGCACCGCCGGGCTGTCCAGCGTGCCGATGGTCACCTCGCCGCTGACGGTGCCGCGCAGGCTGTCGATTTCGCCGCGCAACCTCGAGAAGTCATGCAGGGTGTCCCTGGCGTGGCGCAGCACGAGCTGGCCGGCGTCGGTCAGCCGCATCCCGTCCGGGCGGCGTTCGAACAGCGGCACGCCGAGGTGGTCCTCCAGCTTCAGGATCTGTCGGTTGATGGCCGAGGCGGAGATGTGAAGCCGTTCCGAGGCGCGACGGATCGACCCGTCCTCGGCCACTGCCTCGAAGTACCGAAGAACCGCAGCATGCATTCGCCATCAGCCTCCGTCAGCCGTCCACCGGGCCACGACAGGGTGATCGCGCACCGTGCGGTATTCGGGGGCCAGCCCTCCCGGCTGGCCCCAGCCTGTGACTGTATCACCGAAGAACTCGGCGTTGACGGTGATGAAACCGTCGGAGTGCGCCGGCAGGTCGTCCTCGTACCAGATGGCCTCGACCGGGCAGACCGACACGCACAGCGCGCAGTTCACGCACTCGTCTGGCTGGATGTAGTACATCCGTCCACCCTCGTAGATGCAATCCACCGGGCAGACTTCGGTGCAGACACCGTCCTTTATGTCGATACAGGCCTCGGCGATGACATATGTCATGGAAGGGCTCCGGGCGTGACGCGGCCGGGGGTCAGCGGCCGGACCAGTCCGGAGCCCGCCTCTCCCTGAACGCGGCGACGCCTTCCTCGGCATCACGGCTCTGCAGCGCCGCAACGAGACTGGGGAGGCGGGCGTTCCGGGCCTCCGGAACGGTCAGGTGGGCAGTGTCGCTGGCCGAACGCTTGATCGCCTTGAGGCTGAGCGGGGCGCAGGCGAGGACCTCGCGGACCCAGGCGTCAACCGCCTCGTCGAGCTCGTCAGGCGCCACGACCTGGTTGAGCAGACCGTGCTCCAGCGCCTCTGCCGCGCCCATGCGACGGCCGGTCAGCAGCAGGCCCATGGCAAGGGTTCGCGGGAGCCGGCGGGGCAGCGTCACCATGCCGTCAAGCGGCAGGCGTCCGACCCGGGGCTCGGGAAGGCCGAACGACGCCGTTTCCGCGGCGATGGCGAGGTCACAGCCCAGAACCATCTCGAAGCCGCCCCCGAGCGCCACGCCGTTGACCCTGGCGATGACGGGTACGGACGGACGCCGGCCGAGCGCGATGCCGCCGAAACCGTGATCGCCGGTGCGGGCCCAGTAGGCAAGGCCGTCGGGGCCGTCTTCCTTCATGTCCGCTCCCGCGCAGAACGCGCGGCCGATGCCGGTGAGGATCGCGCAGCGGATCGCCGGGTCACGGTCGATCGAGTCCCAGGCTTCCGCCAGCGCCGCCTCGGCCGCGGAGTCGATCGCGTTCAACCGCTCCGGACGGTTCAGCGTCACCCGGGCGACGCCGTCGGTGACCTCGAACCCGACGCTCATGCCGCGTCCTCACCGGAGCCCAGGGTCGCAAGGACTTCGTCATTGTGTTCGCCGAGTGCGGGCGGCGCCCGGCGTATCGCGAAGGGAGCCGCCGACATGTCGATGGGCGAGGCCACGAGACGCACCGGCCCGGCAGGGGTTGGCCTGCTTTCCGCGATCATGCCGTTGCACGCGGTTTGCGGGTCGTCCAGGGCGTCCGCGAGCGTCATCACCGGCGCGCACAGGATATCGACGTCACCGAGTCGCTCCAGCCAGTGCGCAGTGGTCCCGGTCGCGAAACGGTCCCGGAAAATCGCCTGCAGGTCCGACCGGTGTGCCTTCTGTCGTTCGAGGTCGGCATATCTCGGGTCTTCCGAGAGGTCGTTCATCCCGAGCGCCGTGCAAATGTCGCGCAGCGGGTTCTGCTTGAACGCACCCACCATGACCACGGCGCCGTCCAGGGTCTCGAACACGCCGGAAAGCGGCATGGCAGCCCAGTTCAGATCACGCCCGCGCATCATCCACACCGCCGCCTCCTGCATCTGCATCGCCAGCATGGAGTTGAAGAGCGAGACGGCTATCCTCTGCCCCTCGCCGGTCTTCTCGCGCTGCATCAGCGCCAGCAGGATGCCCTGGACCATGTGCATGCCCGCCGAGTAGTCGGCCAGTGCCGTCGGATAGACGGTCAGCGGGACCGACGGATCCGAGCGGCGGTGCATCGCGCCGCTCATCGCCTGGGCAAGCACGTCCTGGCCGCCCTTGCGTACATAGGGACCGTCCAGGCCGAAACCGGTGCCGACCGCGTAGACGATCCGGGGATTGATGCGGCGCAGGTCGTCGTAGCCGAACCCCATGCGCTCCATGACGCCGGGACGAAAATTGTTCACCACGACATCGGAAGTCTCGACGAGCCGCAGCACCGCTGCCCGGTCCTGCGTCGTCTTCAGGTTCAGCGCGACGCTGCGCTTGTTGCGATTGAGGCTTGCGAACACCGGGTTGTTGCCACCGTCGGGGTCTTCTCCAACGCTCCAGCGCGAGAGGTCGCCCGAACCCGCCCGCTCGATCTTGATCACGTCGGCGCCGTAGTCGCCCAGCATCTGGGTACAGCACGGGCCCATCATCACCTGGGTGAAGTCGAGCACCATGACACCGTCCAGCGGCAACGGACGGGAGTACCCGGCGTTCGTATCCGGCGCCATCACGCAGCCTCCGGCACCAGGGCGTTGTCGGCCGGCACGTCGCCCGGGTCCGCACCCTGGGCGCGCATCTGCCTCTGGATCGCACTCACGTCGACACTCCGAACCGGGGTGTCGCTGTCCAGCGCCAGCGCGGCGGCGATGCCGGCGGCCTCTCCCATGGCCATGCAGGGCGGAATCTCCCGGCTGATCTTCTGGGCCTGCGGTGTCGCCGAGTAGTGGCGGCCGGCCACGAGAAGCTGGTCCACCCCCACCGGCAGGAGGGCGCGGTACGGGGTGTAGTAGTCCCGGCCGCGGCAGACGGAGTCGTGGAAATGCACACGATCCATGACATCGCGCTTGGTCACCACATACTCGCCCTCGAGCAGGCGGGTCTGGCGCACCCCGGTCTGGGGAGCGAAATCGACGAAATAGGCGCGTTCGAAACCCGGAATGTGTGCGCGTGCGAACTCGAGCAACGCCTGCATGCGCCGTCGACCCTCGAATTCCGCCGATGTGAGATCGGCCACCTTCATGCCGTCGAAACCGGTCATGTGCGGGCAGTTGCACCACACCACGCCGGGGAGCGGTGTCTTCAGCCACCAGTACTGCCAGCAGCCGCCGATCAGGCCCTTCGCCTGGCGGTCAAGGGCGGCAAACCGCTCCGGTTCCTCGAACTGGAAGCGCTCGGCGGCGTCCGTGTCCACACCGCCCATGCGGGACACCGTGGTAACGATGAACGCGCCTTCCGCGAAAGGAGCACCGGCGCTCGCTGCGACATCAAGGTCGCCGGTGGCGTCAATGACCACCCCGGCGCGAATGGCCTGCGGGCCCTCCTTGGTCTCGACGATGACGCCGGCTGCCCGCCCGCCCTCGACGATGGCGGACTGGAACCAGCTGTGCAGGCGCAGGGTGACGCCAGCCTCGCGAACCATGTCGAGCGAGGCCTGCTTGAAGCCGTCCGGGTCGAATGCCGCGGCGAAGATGACGGGATGAGGCTTGGTACGGGTATGGAAGTCGAAGACGCCCCACCGCGACCACTTCCGCCACAGCGCCTCGGTTGCCCGCACGGCGCGGTCGCGGTCGGCCTCGGGCGGGTAGACGCACAGGCCCCTCCCGTGCATGCGCTCGATGGCTTCCATCGCGAGGCCGCGTACGGAGATCTCCAGGTCGTTGTGCATGTCGTCCAGCACCAGGACCATGCCGCCGGAGGCAAGGCCGCCCAGATAGGGATAGCGCTCGACCAGCACCGTCGGTGCGCCGTTGCGCGCGGCGGATACCGCAGCCGCGATGCCCGCCGGTCCGCCGCCCACGACCAGGACGCCGGTGGTGGCGACCACCGGCACCCGGGACCGGGGCCGGATCAGGGTTTCCGGGTGTGTCATGTGCTTGTCTCCGTCATCGGTTCACGGGCGGGCGTCTGCCGGCACGGCACCGGGCTCTGGCTCAGAACACCGCCTCGGGTTTCCACTTCACGATCCGCCGTTCGACGAGGGTCGTGGTCACGAAGAACGCGACTGCGAGGCCGGCCCCCAGGATCACGGTGGCGTACAGCAACGGAGCCCGGAAGTTGTAGGTGGCCTCGATGATCAGCGAGCCCAGGCCGTAGTTGGAACCGATCCACTCGCCGACGATGGCGCCGATGACGCAGGTGGTTGACGCAATCTTCAGCGCCGCGAAGAGGAACGGCAGGGAGCTTTGCAACCGGATCTTCCACAGGATTTCCCGGTCGCTGGCTGACAGCACGCGCATCAGTTCCAGCATCTGCGGGCTGACCGCCTTCAGGCCGCGCACCATGTTGACCAGGGTGGGGAAGAAGCAGATGAGCGCGGCGATGACGATCTTCGGGGCAAAGCCGTTGCCCAGGATCAGCACCAGGATCGGCGCGATGGCGATGATCGGGATGGTGTTGATGAACACCGCAATGGGATAGAAGGCGCGCTCGGCGAACCGGTTGTGGACGAACCATACCGCCAGCACCACCGCAACGGAGTTGCCGACCACGAAGCCGGCCACCGCTTCGAACAGGGTCGGCCAGAAATTGATCCACAGGATCTCGCCCTGTTCGGCGAACACACCGATGACCTGCAGCGGACTCGGTGCGATGTAGCTCGGCACACCGAATCCGACGACGATGAGATGCCAGAGCAGCAACATCCCGGCCGCGGCGATGATCGGCGGCGCATGGCGATACCGCCGCGCCCGCGAGCGATCTGATCGCGCATCCCGCACGGTCCGGCCGCCTTGACCCGTGTTGGTCCCGGTTCTCTTGCCGTCGACGCTCGCCGTGGTCATCGCGGCTCTTCCAGGAGACGGCGCAGATACGCCGCGACCTCCACGAACTCCAGCGTATCGCGCATGCCGAGCGTCCTCGGCTCGTCAAAGCCGATGTCGACGAACTCGCGGACCCGGCCGGGCTGGGCCGACAGCACCAGGCATTTCTGGCCGAGGAACGCAGCCTCCGGCACGGAGTGGGTGACGAACATGATGGTGGTGCCGGTCTCGCGCCAGATGCGCAGCAGCTCCTCGTTGAGCTTGTCGCGGGTGATCTCGTCCAGGGCGCCGAACGGCTCGTCCATCAGCAGCACGCGTGGCCGGTAGACCAGCGCCCGGGCAATGGACACCCGCTGACGCATGCCGCCCGACAGCTCGTGCGGCAGCGCGTTCTCGCGCCCTTCCAGTCCGACAAGAGCCAGCAACGCCTCGGGCTCGGCGTTCAGCTCGATGGCGCCGCCTTGCTGGCCGACCTCAAGCGGCAGGCGGACGTTGTCGATGGCGCTGCGCCAGGGAAGCAGCGTCGCGTCCTGGAAGACGAAGGCAAAGTCGCGCGCCCGGCGGGCCTGCTCCGGCGTACGACCGAAGACGTGGATCGCGCCGCTGCCGATCGAAACCAGGTCCGCGATGGCGCGCAGCAGTGTCGACTTGCCACACCCCGACGGCCCCAGCATGGTGACGAAGCCACCCTCCGGCACCTCGAAGCCGACCCTTTCCAGTGCGGTGATGCCGCCGGTGTCCGCATCGAAGCGAACCGACAGCTCGCGCACGGAGATTGCCGCGGCGACGGCGGTGTCAGCCCTCGCCGCCGCGGCAGCTGCAGCCGTCATCCAATCTGCTTTCTCACCGATTCCGTGGCCGCCAGGATGTCGGTGTTCATGACGTCGTCCACGGTCGGTGTTTTCCCCTTGAACTGCCCGAGCTCCGCGTAGGCGTCGATCTGGGCCTGCCAGTTGTCCAGGTGCATGGCCGCCCAGCCGTCACTTGCGGTCACGTCATTGAACGAGAACCCAAGCACGGGGCCAACCGCTTCCAGCTCGCTTTCGCGGCTCAGGTTCCTGTACTCGGCCACGAGGTGGTCAACGCCGGCCTCAGGGTTCGCGCGGGCCTCACCCCAGCCCCGAGCAGAGCCGGTGAGGAAACGGGCGAGCACGTCGGCGTGGTTCACCAGCATGTCGTCGGTAGCGTAGTAGACATTGGCGTAGAGCTGGATTCCGGCATCCCACAGCATCATGTCGACGCGACTGTCACCGAGCACCTTGAGCGCGTTGGTATTGGTCATCCAGCCGGTGACGGCAGCCGCCTGGCCGGTCATGAGCTGGTTCATGTCGCTGCCCATCTTGACCACCTCGACCTGGTCCTCGGCGATGCCGTTCCTGGCCAGCAGCGCCCGGAGCAGGATGACGGCCGTTGGCTGGGTGGCGATTGTCTTGCCGATCATGTCCTGCGGGGTGCGGATCGGGTTGCTCTCGAGCGAGAAGTAGGTGAACGGGTGCTTCTGGTAGCCCGCGGCGAACGCCTTGATCGGGATACCGGCGGAGCGGGCCAGCATCAGGGACGGGCTGGAGGAGAGATGACCGACCTGCGCCCGGCCGGCGGCCACCGAGGCCACGCCGTCCACACCGGGACCGCCGGGAGTGACCTCGAGCTCGATGCCTTCCTCTTCGTAGAAGCCCATGCGCTTGGCCACGACTTCGCCCATGATGCCGTTGCTGGCAAGCCAGCCGAGCTGCATGTTGACCTTCGACCTGCCGGCGGCCACTGCCTCCACGGTGATGAACGAGGACGTGGCCGCGACCCCGCCCAGGGCTGCACCGAATTTCAGGAACCGGCGACGGGGGAGCGAAACGGGAATGCGAGTGTGAGTTGTCATTGGTGATCTCCCAGATGACCGCCAGACGACTATAGCTGTGCCCAGCGTTCGCAGGGATTACAATTTTTCGTTGCTCCCGTTGCCGAAAAGGCAACGCAAGATCACGCGCACCCACGATGATTCCGGACCGGATTGCCCGTTGCCTGTCGCAGTCGGGGTGATCACCGTCACCATTCGTTGCCGGGTCCGTGACACCTGTGCCGGACAGTTCTCCTGTGCAGGAAGAAATCACTCGGAACGAAGGAACAGGGTCTGAAGGTCCACGCGGACGAGCAACGCGGATCAAGAGTGTAACTGCTCACACCTGCTGGCTCAGTCTCTTCCTTGAACAGGCCGGTTGCCCGCCGGGGAGGGACAATGTCCGGAGCCGTACTGGCACGTGTATCCGGGCGCAACTGTCGTCTGCAGGTCGCTTGAGATGAGGCAAGTGCGTCCGAATCATATCAATGGAGGGAAAGATGCTGCTGCACTTGCAGGCATCTCGAATGTCTCGGGAAAACGCACCCGCGGATCGGGTGCTTGGTCTCGCGAGGGTGCGGCGATCAAGCGCCTGTCCAACCCCTTCACCATAGCAGTCGGGGTGATTGCCGCGTTGGCCGGACAGTGTGCAGTTCTTGCCGCACCCATTTGTCTGCATTTGTTGCGAAGGACCATCGACCCGGACCGGGAGAATGTGGAAAGATCCGACAGTGATGACAGGAAGCGGAAAACCGGGCCTTGAACGGTTGCCGGAGGGGACCTTCAGCACCCGAACACGACCCGGTCGCGTGCCAGTTCCCGGATTGCGGTGTCGGTATAGCCCAGTGCAGCCAGGATCTGTGCGCTGTGCTCGCCGATGCGCGGCGCCGGGCGCGGGTCGTGCGCCGGGGATCCGCCGAAACGGGCGGCCGGACGCGCCTGGCGGATGGGCCCCACGCCAGGCTGGTCGAGTTCATGCACGATGTTGCTGGCACGAACCTGTGGATCCTCGAGCATCTCGGAGCGCCGCAGGACCGGCGCGCAGGGCACGTCGTTCTCGTCGAGCCGTTCGATCCACTCCGCACTGCTGCGCCCGAGAAACACCTCGGCCATCATGGCGTAGCGCCGGTCCTTGTTGCGGTTCCGGTCGGCCTGGGTGGCGAACTTCGGATCACGGAGCCAGCCGGGACGATCAAGTGCCGCGCACATTCCGGCCCATTCCCGGTCGCTGACGGAGCCGGCGGTGATGTAGCCGTCGCTGGTCTCGAAGATGCGGTCGTGCGACGGCGGCGGCAGCCGTCCGCCGTCAGCGACGATGGTGAAGGGTGACATGCCCTCCGGCCACAGCAGCGAGACCATGGCGTCGAGCATCGAGATGCGCACGTCCTGACCAAGGCCGGACCGTTCCCGGTGGAACAGCGCCGCCGTGACCGCCTGGGCGGCGCAGGCCGCCGTCGTCTTGTCGGCGATGACGGTGCGGATCATGCGGGGCCTGGCGGACTCGCCATCGGCCTGGATGTCGGCAAACCCCGAAACCGCTTGCACCAGCGGATCATAGACCCGCCTGGCGGAATAGGGCCCTGTCTCGCCGAACCCGCTGATCGCGGCATAGACCAGCCGCGGGAACCGGTCGCGCACCTCCGACGGTCCAAACCCGAGTCGTTCCATGACCCCCGGGCGCAGGTTGTGCAGGAACACGTCCGCTGTCGCCAGCAGCCGCCACATGATGTCCCGCGCCGGGGGCTGCTTGAGATCGAGCGCGAGCGAGTGCTTGCCGCGGTTGCACGAGATGAACATCGCCGGCAGACCGTTTTCGGCCGCGCGGCGAATGATGTCGCCCGCGGGTGGCTCGACCTTGATCACCTCGGCGCCCTGGTCCGCCAGCAGCGCACCGGCCGCGGGACCGGAGACCACGTTGGTGATCTCGACCACCCTGATGCCTGCAAGCGGTCCGGTCACGGGGCCTGGTTGGCGGCGCACGCCTCGCGGAATGCCGGGCGGGCGGACATCCGTTCGAGATAGGCGTTGAACACCTGCGGCAGGGACTGGTTGTAGTTCACCGCCCACTCGAGTGTCGTTGCCATCAGGATGTCGACGCCGCTGAACCGGTCGCCGAGCAGGTAGGGCCGGTCCGGCTCGTACAGGGCTTCGGCCGCGGTGATCATGCGGGCGAAGTAGCCTTCTGCCGCGGCATTGGCGACGGGAGCCTCGCCGTAGATGCCGGGCAGCGACCAGTGCCGGCGCAACACGTAGAGGCTGGTGGCATCGAGTTCCATGCAGATGAATGACATCCACTCGAGATAGCGGGCCCGCGTGGGGCCGCCCTGCGGCACCAGTTCGTGGCCGTCGCGGTAGGTCTCTCCCAGCCAGGTCACGATGGCGGCACTCTCCGCGATGGTGACATCGCCGTCGCGCAGCACCGGGATCTTGCCGCGCGGGTTGACCGCGACGAACTCCGGGGACTCGGTGTCCGGCGTGCGGGTCCTGACCGGACGGGTCTCGTATTCGAGCCCGAGTTCGGCCAGCGCCCAGTGTGCGCGGATGGTGCGCGAGGTGCCGACCCCCCAGACAATGCGCCGGTGTCCCATCGCCGTCTCCCGTTGCGGATGGTGAACAATGCCGGGCACCGAGGACGTCATCAATCCCCGTGGCACATGTCCATGGTCTCGGCTATCGTCGGGCTCCGTAGCTGAACCGGAGAACGCGATGCCGATCTACGCCGTTGACGGTCAGTCGCCCGAGATCGACGAGACCGTCTACATCGCCGACGGTGCGACGGTGATCGGTGCCGTCACGCTTGGCCGTGAGGTGAGCCTGTGGAGCGGCGCGGTGCTGCGTGGCGACAACGACACCATTACCATCGGGGAAGGGACCAACGTGCAGGACGGCGCCGTGCTGCATGCCGACCCGGGGTTTCCGCTCGTGGTCGGCGCCGGGGTGACCGTCGGGCACCAGGCGATGCTTCACGGCTGTACCATCGGTGACGGGGCCCTCGTCGGCATCCAGGCGGTGGTGCTGAACGGAGCCGTCATCGGGCGGAACTGCCTGGTGGGAGCGGGAGCGCTGGTGACCGAGGGAAAGAGCTTTCCCGACCACAGCCTGATCGTCGGTGCTCCTGCGCGCGCCATCCGCACCGTTTCCGGGGAGTTGCTGGCAACCATGCGCCGCGACACCGCCGACTACGTGGCGCGCGGGCAGCGCTACCGGCGCACCCTGGTCAGGCTCGATGGGGATGCAGGACGGCAATGAGCGACGACGCGACACCGGTGCTTGTGGGCTGCGGCCAGGTTACCCAGCGCGAACCCGATCCGGCGGCAGCGCTGGAACCGGTCGAGCTCATGGCCGAGGCGGGGCGCCGCGCGGCCGAAGACACCGGTGCCGGGCGCCTGGTGATCGATCTGCTCGACACCATCGTGATCCTGCGCAGCTTCTCCGATACCAGCTGGCGTTTCACCTGCCCGTTCGGTCGCTACGCCAATCCACCGGCCTCGGTGGCCCGCCGCCTCGGGGCCGACGGCGCGAGACGGCTGGTCTACACCCATCCGGGTGGCAACATGCCGCAGTGGTGCATCAACCGCCTGTTTGAAATGATCACCCGCGGCGAGGTCCGGGCCGCCCTGGTCTGCGGCGGCGAGGCGCTGGCAACCCAGAAGGCGGCGCAACGCGCCGGTCTCGGGCTTGACTGGTCCGAGGACCCGGGGGGCAGCTACGAGGAATGGGGGATTGCGCGGCGCGGCTGGAGCGACATGGAAGACCGGCATCGCATGGCCGGAGCCATCTTCGCCTATCCGCTGATCGAGAACGCGATCCGTGGCCACCGCGGGCGCAGCATTGACGAGCATGCCCGGGCCATGGGCGAACTGTTCGCGGGTTTTGCCGCGGTCGCGGCCGCCAATCCGCTCGCCGATCGCCGGGCCGGGTACTCGTCCGACGAGATCGCCACTGTCGGCCCCGGCAACCCGTACATCGGGTTTCCCTACACGCGGCTGATGAATGCCAACGCCTTCATCGACCAGTCGGCCGCGGTCGTGCTGACCTCGCGCGGCGAGGCGCGGCGCCTCGGGATTGCAGATGACCGCCTGGTGTACCTGCACGGCTGTGCCGACGCCCACGACCACTGGTATCTGTCGGACCGCAGGGACCTTCACTCCTCGCCAGCGATGGCCACGGCGGGACGCGAGGCCATGGAAATGGCCGGGTGCACGATCGGGGACATCGACTATCTCGACTTGTACAGCTGCTTCCCGTCAGCGGTGGAGATCGCGTGCGACGAACTCGGCCTTGCGGCCGATGATCCCCGCGGGCTCACGGTCACCGGCGGTCTGCCCTACTTCGGCGGACCCGGGAACAACTATGTCACCCACTCGATCGCCGAAATGATGAACCGGGTGCGCGTGAACCCGGGCAGCCTTGGCATGGTGACCGCAAACGGCAACTACGTGACCAAGCAGTCGATCGGAATCTACTCCAGCGAACCGGGACCGCACCCGTTCTCGCCAAGGGATCCGGCGGTCTACCAGGCCGAGATCGATGCCGAACCGGGTCCGTGGGTCAGCGAACATGCCGAGGGCCGGGCCAGGGTGGAGACCTACACCGTCATGCATGACCGTACCGGTCCTTCCTTCGGGATCATGTTCGGCCGGCTCGGCAACGACAGTCGGTTCATCGCCGTCCTGCCCGAAGACCGGGCGCTTCTCTCCGCCATGACCGAACAGGACCATCTCGGGGTGCCGGGCCAGGTGAGGAGCCGCGACGGCGTCAACCGGTTCGTGCCGGACTGACGGCATGGACGTGACACGGTTGACCGCGGCCCGGGTCCGCGAACTGCAGGAGAGCGGCGCATGTACCTCGCAAGGGCTGGTTGCCCGCTCGCGTGCCCGGATCGCGGGCGGTGACGGAACCTGCAACGCGATCGCCTTCCTCAATCCCGACGCCGACGGCGAGGCCCGACGGGTCGACCGGGAACGTGGCGAGGGATGCGTGCGCGGACCCCTGCACGGTGTCCCGATCCTGGTCAAGGACAACATCGCGACCGGTGACGGGATGATGACCACTGCCGGGTCGCTGGCGCTTGACGGCGTGAGGGCGCCTGCGGACGCCCACGTGGTCCGCCGGCTGCGCGATGCCGGGCTGGTGGTGCTGGGCAAGACCAATCTCAGCGAATGGGCCAACTTCCGCTCGAGCCGGTCGGTCACCGGCTGGTCGAGCCGTGGCGGGCAGGTGCGCAATGCCCGGTTCCGCGACCGTTCGCCAGGCGGGTCGAGTTCGGGCTCGGGTGCCGCGGTCGCGCGCGGGTTCACCGCTCTCGCGATCGGAACCGAGACCGACGGGTCGGTCGTGGTCCCTGCGGCGATGAACGGCATCGTCGGGATCAAGCCGACTGTCGGTCTGGTGAGCCGGACCGGCGTGATCCCGATTTCGGCGAGCCAGGACACGGCGGGTCCCATGGCGCGCACGGTGGAGGATGCGGCACTGCTGCTCGGCGCGATTGCCGGCGGCGATCCCGACGACCCGGCCACCGAACGGGCCGACGATCACGCGGGCGACTTCACGCGTTTCCTCGACGCCGACGCGTTGCGCGGTGCGCGGATCGGGGTTGTGCGCGACTACTGTGGCTGGCACGAGGCGGTCGATGCGGTGTTCACCGCCGCGCTGGCACAGATGGCGGACGCCGGGGCCTGCATCGTCGAGGATGTCCGGCTTCCCGGGCGCGACGTCATTCGTCCCCACGAGATCGTGGTGATGTGCGCGGAGTTCAGGACCGGCCTCGATGACTACCTCGCGCAGCTCGCCGCGTACGGGGTCGCGGCCCCGGTCCGCTCGCTTGCTGACGTGATCGCTTTCAACCAGGCCAATGCCGCGCGGACCATGCCCTGGTTCGGACAGGATCTGCTGAAGCTGTCCCAGGCGAGCGGCGGCGCGACGGGATCGCGCTACCGAGACGCCAGGGCCGAGTGTCTGCGCCTTGCGCGCGAGGACGGTATCGACCGGGCGCTCGAGACCCTGCGGCTCGATGTCCTGGTGGCCCCGACTGCGCCAGCGCCGTGGGCGATCGACCTTGCAAGCGGCGACCACAGGCTGGGCGGCAGTTCGACCCCGGCGGCGGTCGCGGGCTATCCGAGCGTGACGGTGCCGATGGGCGATCTCGCCGGACTGCCGCTCGGACTGTCGATGTTCGCGGGCGCATGGCAGGAGGGCAGGCTGATCGGGCTCGCCCATGCCTTCGAGAAGCGCAGGACAGCGCGGCATTCCTCGACGGAGCCGGTCACCATGTCGCGGAACTGGCTGGCCTGAACCGCCATCGCCAACGGCGTGACCGGGCAACCGGCCACGCGGTGCCGGGACATCGGCGCGATGGCCGACCGGCATGGGCGCGTGCCCCGGAGGACAGGCGGACACCTTCCACGAACCGCGGGTGACCGGGAGGTGGCCCGGGGATCCGGAAGAACCGGTCCGCGCGCGACCGGGCCGGCGACGGGATCACCGGTGAACGCCAAATCCCCGATCTGCTGATCCGTGCCTGCCGACCGGTCGGCAGGCACGGCTACCCGGCGCCGAGTATCGGCAGCACGTCGTGCGCCAGTCGCGTCATCAACGTGTCCGGCCGGGTCCAGGTGGCCTCGTCCCGCCACCAGATCCCGTCGATGTCGAGGGCCGCGAGGGCCCTGGCACGGTCCGCGACTTCGTCCGGAGATCCGAGCACGACGCTGGCCTCGACCGCAGCGTCGGGGACGAAGGACGAATAGCGCCGCGCCGCGTCCCAGTCCACCGCGTGGCCGAGATCGGGATAGGGCTCGGTCAGCCCCTCGGGGATGGCGGGCACCTCGACGCCGCCGAACAGGAGATCGGCATGGCGGTGCCGGCACAGTCCGGCCGCACACGGCCGCATGTGCTCGATCGCCCGGGCGCGGTCGTCGTCGACACAGGCGGTGACCACGACAATGCGCTTCACCTCGGCACGGCTGCGGCCTGCCGCCTTCATCCCGTCCTCGATGCGCCCGAGCGCCCATGCAACGGCTGCGGGAGCGGCCCCGACATGGATCAGCACCCCGTCGGCGATCTCGCCGGCGAGAGCCAGCATCGCCGGACCACTGGCAGCAAGGATGATCGGCAGGTCGGCATAGGGCGGCTCCAGTGTCGCCTCGGACCCGGGCAGGACCGTGGGCGCGCCGCTGAACAGGCTGCGCCACAGAACTGTCGCCTCGCGCATCGAGGCGCGCGTCGCGGCCTTCCGCCCGATGATGTAGGCGGAACTGTATCCGGTTCCCGCGACGAGGTCGGCGCGCCCGTCCGACGCGTCCGCAAGCGTCGCCAGCGCACTGGCGGTGGCGAGCGGGTGACGGGTCAGCGGGTTGGTGACACCGGGGCCGAGGCGCAGGCGCGAGGTGCTTGCGGCGGCGGCCCCGAGGTGCATGTGGACATCGCGCCAGCGCCCGGCGAGCAGCGGCGTGTCCGGCATCCACATGAAATCGAACCCGGCCTCCTCGACCCGGGCGGCATAGGCGGCGGTGTCGGCCGGGGTTCCCACGGCCGGAACCCTGAGCCCGAAACGCAGTGTCATGGCCCGTTCCTCCTGCTGGTACTGGCAGTTCACCATGCCGCTCCCCGGCGGGCCCGGCAACCGGACCGTGGAGAGGGCCGGACTGCTGCTTGTCTGCGCGAACGCCCTTTGCTAGCAATGGCCGGCGCCCGGGCGACCCCTCGCCCCGGATCCCACCAGAACGGAACCTGCGAATGTCCCCCTCCGCGACCGTTGTCGCCCAGCTCGCACCGACCGGTGTGCTGCGGGCAGCCATCAACATGTCCAATTTCCTTCTGGTGACCGGCACCACACCCGGGGGCGACCCCGACGGAGTCTCGCCCGACATGGCGCGCGAGGCGGCCCGGCGCCTCGGGGTCGGGTGTACGCTGCTGGCCTACAGGACACCCGGCGAGATTGCCGACGACGGCGGTGCCGGGGCCTGGGACATCGGCAACATCGGTGCCGAGCCGCAGCGTGCCCGGAAGATCGCGTTTACCGCCGCCTATGCCGAGATTCAGGCCACCTACCTGGTTCCCGCCGGCTCGGCCCTGACCGCCGTCGAGCAGGTCGACAGCGCCGGGGTCCGGATTGCGGTCTCGGCGAGGAGCGCCTATGACCTGTGGCTCGAACGGAACATCCGCAATGCCGAACTGGTGCGTGCGGAGGGACTGAGCGCGTCGTTCGACCTGTTCGTCCGCGAGGGGCTCGACGCCCTGGCCGGGCTGCGGCCACGTCTGATCGACGACGTGAAGGAGCTTCCGGGTGCCCGCATCCTCGACGGCCAGTTCACGGCGGTCCAGCAGGCGGTTGGCTGCAGCCGGGAACTGCCGGAGGCTGCGGCCTGGCTTGCCGATTTCGTCGAGGAGATGAAATCGTCCGGCTTCGTCGCCCGGGCGATCGAACGCCACGGGGTCGAGGGGCGGCTCTCGGTGGCGCCGCCCGCGGTCAGCTGACCAGGGCCCGGCCGCGGCGAACGGTCACCGGTTCTTCCCGGCCCGCGCAGTCCAGCATCAGCTGCGTGCCGTCGCGGGCGAGCGCGTCCTCGATCATGGCAAGGGTCACCGGGCGGCCGACGCGGTGACCGAAAGCCGCCGAGGTGGTTCGTCCCACCACCCGGCCATCGAGGAGCACCGGTTCGTCACCGAGCGGCACCGCGTCTTCCGATGCGAGCACCAGGCTTGCGATCCGGCGTTGCGGCGGACCCTGGTCGCGCAGGCGAAGCAGGGCCTCGCGGCCGATGAAGGGCGTCTCCCACGCCAGCGTGAAACCGAGACCGGCCTCGAATGGCGTGGTTTCGGTGTCGAGATCGGTGCCGTAGGCGAGATGACGCATCTCGATGCGCATCGAGGACTGGGCTTCCAGCCCGGCCGGAACGGCGCCGGCCGACCGCAGTGCCCGGTAGAGTGCCGCGAGGTCGGCTGATCGGCAGGTGAGCTCCCATCCGGGAGTCCCGACGTAGGAGACGCGCGCCGCGCGGACCGGAATTCCCGCGACCTCGGCGGCCCGGTGGGTGAACGGCGCAATGTCGTCGAGCCCGGGCGCGAGCTCCCGGACCCGCGGGCCCATCAGTCCCAGGATGCCGAATTCGGCCGACTCGTCGACAAGGCTGACCCGCCAGTCGTCCATGAACCGGCGCAGCCGGTCTGCATCACGCACCAGTGCCGTGGTCCCGACATGCAGGCGGTAGCTGTCGGCCCCGAGGCGGAAGGCGACCAGGTCGCTCTCATAGCCCCCGAGGTCGTTCAGCATGCCGGTATAGACGGCGCGGCCAGGCTCGCAGTCCATGTCGTTGGCACAGACGCGGTCAAGAAACGCCCGCGCATCCGGTCCCTTCACCTGCAACGTGCCGAAGGTCGACAGGTCGAACAGGGCCGCGCCCGTACTCGCGGCCCTGACCTCAGCCGCCACCGTTTCGTGCCACGGCGGACGCGCGAAGGTGAGGCTCGCGGGAGCGGCGCCGAACCAGGCCGGCCGTTCCCAGCCGGCATGCTGGTGCAGCACCGCGCCTTCGCGCTGCCACTCGCCGTCAAGCGCGCCGCGCCGCAGTCCGCGGGCAGTGGACCACTGGCGCGCCGGGTAGCTGATCTCGTAGTGGCGGCCAAGCACCTCGGGAATGCGTTCGGCGAGTGCGCGCGGGTCGTTCCATTCCGGTCCGAACCGTTTCGGGTCAGTGGCGGTCAGGTCGAAGGGCGGCCGGCCTGAGGTGACATATTCCGCGAGCGCGAGCCCGGCGCCGCCCGACGAGGCCACCCCGACCGAGTTCATGCCGCAGCCGAGCCACAGTCCGCGGGTTCCCGCCGCCTCGCCGAGCAGGAACACTCCGTCAGGGGTGAAGCTCTCGGGCCCGTTCAGAAGCGTGCGCACGCCGGCGTCGGCGAGTGCCGGAATGCGGTGCAGCGCGTTGTGCATCATCGGCTCGAAATGGTCCCAGTCCTCTGGCAGCAGGCCGAAGGCGAAATCTTCGCCCAGGACCTCGGGATCGATCGCGCGCGCGTGCGGCTCGAAACACCCGACCAGCATGCCGCCGGAGTCGTCGCGGATGTAGAGGTGACCGTCGTGGTCCGACAGGGTCGGTACCGGACCGGCGAGACCCTCGACGGGCCCGGTCAGCAGGTAGAAGTGCTCGCACGGCCACAGCGGCACCCCGATCCCGGCCATGGCGCCGACCCGGCGCGACCAGAGTCCGGCGCACAGAACCACCGCTTCGGTGCGGATCGTTCCGGCGGCGGTCTCCACCCCGGCCACACGACCCGACCGGGTCAGCAGCCCGGTGACCGGCGTGTTCTCGAACACGCGGGCGCCGCGGGCGCGTGCGCCGCGGACCAGAGAGGCACACAGGTCGGATCCACCGACCCGGCCGTCCTCGGGTGACCAGATCGCGCCGACGACATCATCCGTCTGCATCAGCGGCCAGCGTTCGGCTGCCTCGCCGGGGGAAAGCACCTCCGTGCCCAGGCCGAAGGTCCGGGCGAGTGCATGCTGACGCCTGAGGTGGAGCATCCGGTCCGGTGTGGTGGCGATCGACAGCGATCCCTTGCCGATCCAGCCGGTGGCGAGCCCGGTTTCGGACTCGAGCGCCTGGTACAGGCTGATCGAGTAGCGCACCAGTTCGGTCAGGCTGCGGTCTGACCGCAGGGCCCGAACCTGCGCGGCGGAATGCCACGTCGTGCCGGAACCGATGGCGTTGCGCTCGAGCAGTACCGCGTCCACGCCGGCGCGGGCGAGATGGTACAGCGTCGAGCACCCCATGGCCCCGCCGCCGATCACGACGGCCGAGACCTCGTCGGGAACGTCCTCGCCGGACGTCATGCCGCAGCGTTACTCGGCCGCCAGCAATGCCTCGAGATCGATCTCGCCCTCCTCCGCGGTGGCCGCACCGATCCATGCGTGTTCGGAGACGTCGAACACCACGTCGTCAGGCCCGCGAAACTTGGTCTCGAAGAAGGAGGCGGCCGCGGCCGGGTCCATCTCCATGACACAGGGCGCGCCCGCATCCTCGAGCCTTCCGCGGGTCTCCTCGAGACTGTCGACCAGCACGCCGAAGTGGTGGATCCCGACATAGTCCAGACCCTTGCCGAGCTGATCGACGTTCTTGAACGAAAGGACGGCGAGATTGAGCGTGCCGTCGGAAAGGTAGATACCCCACGCGAGTCCCTCGTCGGGACGGTCGGGGTGGCCGACGCGTCCGACTTCGCGAAAGTCGAACACGTCACGGTAGAAGGCGGCGGTCCGTTCCGGATCCTTGGTGGCGAGGGCGATATGCCGCAGCTTGGCCATGGCGGTCTCCCGGTCAGAGTTTGTCCGAGCATTGTCTGCGGCTATTGTGGACGAGCGGGACCGCTGCGCAAACCCTCATCGGGAGGGTGGACGCACCGGCGAGACGGAAGGATCGGGTGATGGAGTGTGAGGGCAGGGTGGCACTGGTAACCGGTGCACAGCAGGGGATCGGCCGGGCCATGGTCGCCGCCCTCGCGGCAGCAGGAGCCGATGTCGCGGTCAACTGGCATGATGACCGCGACCTCGCCGAGCAGTCGGCGGAGCTGGCACGGGCCGAGGGACGCCGGACCGTGCTGGTACGCGGGGATGTCTCGTCGGTGCCGGAGTGCCGGCACATGGTTGCCGAGGTGGTCGATGCGCTCGGGCGGATCGACATTCTCATCAACAATGCCGGCATGTTCCCACGGGTGGCCTTCCTCGACATGGAGGAGGCAGACTACGACTTCGTGGTCGACATCAACCAGAAGGGCACCTTCTTCATGACCCAGGCTGTGGCCCGGCACATGGTGCGTGCGGGGACGGGGGGCAGCATCGTCAATCTGTCGTCGCGCTCGATCCAGGGCATGTCGCCGCGCGGGGCCCATTACACGGCGAGCAAGCTCGGGATCGTCGGGATCACCCGGGCCGCGGCCACCGAACTCGCGGCACACGGGATCAGGGTGAACGCGATCGCGCCGGGGCTGACCGATACGGCGCAGCCGCGCTACGGGCACAGCGAGGCGGAACTCGAGGAAATGGCGGGGCAGATCCCGCTCGGACGCATGGCGCGGCCGGACGAGATCGCCGGCCTGGCCGTGTTCCTGTGCTCGTCGGGTGCCGCGATGGTGACCGGACAGGTCTATCATATCAACGGCGGCACCCTGTATGGGTGAGCCCGGAGCAGGAGCGGTGCCGGATGACGGCCTGATTCGGTTTGTGCCGCGGACCGCGGTACACGACCGTGACTGGCAGGAGAACAGACTCGAGGCCTGCGGCGTCGATCCGGCGCTGTTTGGCACGGCTGCTGAAACCGGGTTGTTCGGCCAGGACTGCTTCCGGATGATGACGCTCTCGGGTGAAACACTCGACGGCATGGTGCACATGGGACAGCGGTTCCGCCTCCACCGGCGGGTGGAACTCGGTGAACCGCTGCACCAGACCGGGTGGATCGCAAGCGACGAGATTCACCCGCGCGGCCGCTCGATCGTGCAGCGCTTCGCGTTTCACGGTACCGACCGGTCACCGGCGCTCGAGGCCGACATGTACCGGTTGACGCCGGATGCATCCCGGATGGGGGTGCGGGAACGGTCGGGCAACGACGGCAGCGACCCGCGGGAGGGACTGGTGCACCTCGCCGACCGGACCATGCGACCGGATGACGTGACCGGGTTCTCGAGCGATGTCGGCAACCGCATCCACTTCGAACCGGCGTTCGCGGCCCGCTACGGCTACCGCGCCCCTCTCGCCCAGGGGATCCAGACCCAGGTCTGGATGATGGGCCTGCTCACGGCCCGTGGAGTGCCCGTCGCCCTCGACGTGACCGCCCGGTTCGCCCGTCCCGTCCACTGGGACGACGAGATCTCGCTGTGGAGCAGCTCGCCGGCCCCGGGTGCGGGCGACGTGGTCCGTGTCATCGATCCGCAGGGCATGCTGAAGGCCGAGATGCGGATCGCGCAGCTGCGCCGGTAGCGGAGCTGGCGCGTGCGGACCGTGCCCGAACTCCTGGCCCGTGCCGCCCGGCGGGAGGCCGGACTGCACTTCGAGGACGGCACCGCGACCTGGAGCGGCCTCGAGGCAGAGTCGGCCCGCGCCGCGGCGGGGCTGCGCGCCCTTGGTGTCGGCCCGGGCGACCGGGTCGGGCTGTGGCTGCCCAACGACCGCGCCTGGCTGGTGCTGCTTGTCGCCTGCTGCCGGATCGGTGCCATCGCGGTTGCCGTGAACACCAGGTTCAGGCGTCACGAGATGGACGACCTGGTACGCCGGCTCCGGCCCCGGGTGATTGCCTGGGTTCCTCGGCTCGGACGGGCGGACCATGCGGCGGTTCTTGCCGGAGTGGACTGGAGCGACCCGGTGACACTGGTGCACTGCGGGGACGACGCGGTGGCGGAGGTCCCGGGAGTGGCCGCAACCGGCTACCGTGACCTGCTGGCGGCACCGCCCGAGCATGGCAGCGCCAGTGGCGAGCAGGTCTGCTGCATCTTCCTGTCATCGGGCACCACCGGCCGGTCCAAGTTCGTGATGCATCGCCAGGACAGCGTCGTGCGCCATGCCACGGCGGTGGCCCGCACTCTCGAACTCGCAGCGCCCGGCACCATGGTGATGCAGGCGTTGCCGTTCTGCGGAGTGTTCGGGTTCATGCTCATGACGGCGACAATGGCCGCCGGGGCGGCGATGGTAGTTCCCCGGATCTTCGATGCGGACCGTTGTGCCCGGCTCGCCCGGGAGTACCGTGTGACCCACCTTGCCGGCAGCGACGACATGTTCTCCCGTCTGCTGCGTGAGGGCGAGCGGATCAGCGGCGGTGCGACGCGGCCGTTCCCGGACCTTCGCCGCTGTCCCTACGCACAGTTCAATCCGGCGCTCGCGGAGTTTCCCGCGACGGCGATGAAACGTGGCGTGCCGCTGATCGGGCCGTTCGGAATGAGCGAGGTGTTCTCGTTTTTCTCGCTCCGCCGGCCGACCGATCCGCCGGAATTGCGGGCAGAGGCCGGCGGTCATCCGGTGGACCCGGACGCCGCGGTGCGGGTGAGGGACCCGGTCACCGGCCGGCTTGTGAGCGACGGCGAGGTCGGCGAAATCGAGATCAGCAGCCCGTCGCGGTTCGCCGGATACTTCGAGGATGAGGATGCGACCAGGGCCGCGTTCACGTCCGATGGCTGGTTGCGGTCCGGGGATCTCGGCACCATGGCGCCTGACGGGTCGTTTACCTATCTCTCGCGCATGGGTGATGCGCTGCGCCTTGGCGGCTTTCTGGTCAACCCGCTCGAGATCGAGGCCCGTCTGTGCTCCCACCCGCAGGTCGCCGATGCCCAGGTGGTGGCGGTGGACACGGACCGCGGGACCCGTCCGGTCGCCTTTGTCGTTCCCGGCCGCGACGGCGTGTGCGACGAACAGGCGCTGGTCGCGCACTGCGCGAGCGATCTCGCACCCTTCAAGGTGCCGGTACGCTGCTTCCCCGTCACTGCGTTTCCGGTGACCGAGAGCCCGAACGGGACCAAGATTCGCAAGGAACGGCTGCGGGCCATGGCCCGGGACGCGCTCGCCCCGGGGGAGTGAGCCGGAGCGAGTGTGAACAGGAGACGGAGCCCGGGTCCGTCCTGCAGTGCGACCGGCTCCCGCATGACGCGTGCAATACTGCTCATCACCGCGCCCCGGGGCGGCATCCTCGGCAGGGACGGGATCGGGGCCGAACGGACCCGTCCCGCTGAGCCAGCGCGTGCAGGTGCTGCCCGGCCGGGCGGGGTAAGCCAGCCTCTCGCTCAGCGTCCCCTGAACACCGGACTGCGCCGTTCCATGAAGGCCCTGATGCCTTCGGCGTGGTCCTCGGTCAGCATGCTGTCCGCCATCCGCTCGGCCTCCATCTGCAGCTGGGATTCCATCGAGAGGTGATGGACCTGGTTGAACAGCGCCTTGGCGTTGGCGTAGGCCCGGGTCGGGCCGGCGGCGAGACGGGCCGCAAGCGCGCGGGTTTCCTCCTCCAGCCTGTCGGCCGCGACCACCCGGTTCACCAGGCCGAGATCGAGCGCGCGGCGGGCATCGAACCGCTCTCCGAGCAGGGCGAGTTCCATCTGGTGCTTCATGCCCAGGGTGCGGCCGATAAAGTAGGAGGAACCGCCGTCCGGGCTGGCGCCGATGTGGCAGTAGGCGAGCGTGAAGAAGGCATCCTCGGCCGCAATCGCCAGGTCGCAGGCCGCGACAAGGCCCATGCCGAAACCGGCGACTGCCCCGTTGATGCTGGCGATCACCGGCTTGCCCATGCGGCGGATCGCGAACAGCGGCAGGTGCAGCAGGTGGATGCCCTCCAGGATCGCCTGGCGCCGCTCGGCGTCCGGCAGGTCGAGGCGCCCGATCATCGAGCGGATGTCGCCACCGGCCTGGAAGTGGTTGCCGGCTCCCGTGATGACCACCGCGCGGGCCTCCTCGTCGAATTCGAGCGCGCCGATCACCTCGCGCAGGGCGGTGCGCATCGCCGGCGTGAGTGCGTTACGCACCTCCGGCTGGTTCAGGGTGACGGTTGCAATGCCGTCGGTGACGTCGAGGCGGACCGGGTCGGTGGTCATCGGGTCGGGTTCTCCGAGCAGGGTGCAGGTGGTAGCGTGCGGGTTCTGGCCGTCACGGAGAGTAGCATGGGCACGCGTATCGTCGATCTGTCGGTGGCTCTGGAGACGGGCATCATGTCCGACCCGCCGCGCAACCTGCCGGAGATCGAGTATCACGATCACCACGGCACGGCAGACGTGTTTACCTCCATCTTCCCGGGCCTGACCGTTGACGACCTGCCCGGCGGCGAGGGGTGGGCGGTCGAGACACTGAAGGTCTCGACCCACAACGGCACCCATCTCGACGCTCCCTGGCACTTCCATTCGACCATGAACAACGGCGAACGGGCGATCACCATAGACGAGGTGCCGCTGGAATGGTGCTTCAACCCCGGAGTGAAGCTCGACTTCCGGCACTTTCCGGACGGCTACGTCGCAACAGCGGAGGATGTCGAAGTCGAGCTTGCGCGCATCGGCCATGAGCTCAGCCCCTTCGAGATCGTGGTGGTGAACACGGCAGCCGGCGCGCGTTACGGACACGATGACTATGTCTCGACCGGATGCGGCATGGGGCGCGAGGCCACGCTTTACCTGCTTGAGCGTGGCGTACGGGTGACCGGGACCGATGCGTGGAGCTGGGACGCGCCGTTCGTCCATACCGCGCGCCGGTTTGCCGAGACCGGGGACGCCGGGCTGATCTGGGAAGGACACCGTGCCGGCATGGATATCGGCTACTGCCACATCGAGAAGCTGGCAAATCTCGACCAGCTGCCGCCGACCGGCTACACCATTGCCTGTTTTCCCTGGAAGATTCGCGCAGCGTCCGCCGGGTTCACCCGGGCGGTCGCCATCTTCGCATCCGGGTGACTACAGCCAGTCCCGCAGCATTGCGACCAGCGGCCGGTCGGCCGGCGGCATCGGAAGATCCCCGAGCCGGACAGGCCGCATCCACCTTGTGGCCTGGCCCTCCCTTGGCGTGATCCGGCCGTGCCAGCGCCGGCACAGGTACAGCGGCATCAGCAGGTGGAAACTGTCATAGCCATGGCTCGCGAAGGCGAACGGCGCGAGGCATGACTGTTCGGTATCGATGCCGAGTTCCTCGTGAAGTTCGCGAACCAGCGCCGCCTCGGGCGTCTCCCCGGGACCGACCTTGCCGCCCGGAAACTCCCAGAGTCCGGCCATCGCCTTGCCTTCGGGGCGCCGGGCAACCAGCACCCGGCCGTCGGCATCGACGAGGGCGGCCGCGACCACGAGCAGGACAGGCAGCCCGTTCCCGCTCACCACCGGTCAGCTTCGATAGTCTGCATTGATCTCGATGTAGCCATGGGTGAGATCGCAGGTCCATACCGTCGCCCTGCCGCGACCGACCCCGACATCGACGTCGATCTCGACCTCCTGGCCCTGCATGTGCCGGGTCACCGGTTCCTCGTCGTAGTCCGCCACCCGGCTGCCCTCGCGTGCGATCGCGATGCCGCCGAAGGAGACCGACATGCGGTCGCGATCCGCCTTCTCGCCCGACTTGCCGACCGCCATCACCACCCGGCCCCAGTTGGCGTCCTCGCCGGCCACCGCGGTCTTGACCAGCGGAGAATTGCCGATGGCCTTTCCGATGCGCCGTGCTGCCGCTGCAGACGTTGCACCGCGCACGGTGATGGTGATCAGCTTGCGCGCGCCTTCTCCGTCCCGGACCACCTGCAGCGCCAGGTCGAGCATGACCTCGTGCAGCGTCTTCTCGAAAGGCCGCAGCAGCCGGTCGCGATGGTCGCTGATGACAGGATGGTGCCCTGCCGCCCCGGTCGCGAACAGCAGCAGGGTGTCGCTGGTCGACGTATCGCCGTCGACGGTGGTGGCGTTGAAGGTCGCGTCGGCGTTGCGCCGGACCAGCGGCTGCAGCACCGACGCGTCGAGGCGCGCATCGGTGAAGATGAACGCCAGCATGGTCGCCATGTCGGGCGCGATCATGCCGGAACCCTTGGCGATACCGGCAATCGTGACTGGCACATCACCGATCCGGGTCGTGCGGCTGGCCCCCTTGGGGAAGGTGTCGGTGGTGCAGATCGCCCGCGCCGCATCCTTCCAGGCGGCAGAGGAGTTCCCGCCCAGGGTGGCAACCTGACCGGCGATGAGCCCGTGATCCAGGGGTTCGCCGATCACGCCTGTCGATGCCACCATCACCTCGCCGGGGCCGCAACGGACCACCGCGGCGGCGGCCTCGGCCATGGCCTCGGTTGCCTGCCAGCCCCGGGCGCCGGTGAACACGTTGGCATTGCCAGCATTGACCACGAGGGCGCGGGCGGCACCGGACGGCAGGTGCCGTCGGCACCAGACCACCGGGTTGCCCGGAGCTGCCGAACGGGTCAGCACACCGGCGACGGAGGTTCCTGGCGAGAATTCCGCCAGCAGCAGGTCGGGGCGATTGCGGTACTTCAGCCCGGTCTCGGCGACCGCGAGGCGCACGCCGTCGACTCCGGGCATGTCGGGAAACGAGGCTGGCGCAAGGGGAGAGACGGGGAGATCCATGTGGGGACTCCGGCTGGTTGCGGCCGGCGGTTCCGCGAACGGGGTCAGTTGCCGCCGGATTCGGAAAGGGGGGTTCCGTCGACGTTGAACCGTTCGACGGTGGTCTTGGCGATCAGGTCCGCGATAATCCTGCCAAGCGCTGCCTGCGCCACGATGCGTTCGAGCTCCTGGCGGGCTTCCTCGAACTCGGGGACCCGGCCTTCCTGGCGCTCTTCAAGCAGGATGACGTGCCAGCCGAAGTCGGTGCGGACCGGTTCGGTTGTGTACTCGCCCGGTGACAGCGAAAACGCGGCGTCGGAGAATTCCGGAACCATGCTGCCGCGCGTGAACCAGCCGAGATCCCCGCCCTGGGTGCCTGAGGGACCGGTGGAGCGGTCACGCGCCAGGTCGGCGAACACCGCGCCCTGGTCGAGGTGTGCGATCACATCGTACGCTTCTTCCTCGGTCTCGAGCAGGATGTGGCGGGCTCTTGCCTTTTCCTCTTCCCCGAGGGTGGTCCTGCGGGCCTCGTACTCGGCCCGCAACGCGTCTTCGGTCGCGTGCTCGATCACCCGGTCGCGCAGGTAGATCTCCGTGATGATTTCGGTCTCGGCGCTGCGCACGCGATCCCGGACCTCGTCCTTCTCGGCATAGCCCGCCTGGCGGCCGGCCAGGGCGGCGACCCGCTGGTTGATCACCATGTCAAGCAGTGCCGGGTACAGGTCCGCAAGCGTCGCCTGCCGGTACTGTTCCGGCAGCGCCTGGGCGCGCTGCAGGATCTCGTTCAGGTAGATCTGCTCGTCTCCGACCCGCGCGACCACCGTCGTCATCGGGTTGATCCCGGTTGCCTGGTCGGACGGAGCTGCCGCGGCGGGAGACGCGGGTGCCGCAGCAGTGCCGGAAGACTGGGCGTGGGCGGGCGAAGCTGCAATCAGAAGGGCGGCGACGGCAAGCGCCGCCGAACGGAATGTCGAGAGCATGGAGCTGACTCCGGGACGCGGCGCGGACTGTGTCGGGAGTGCGACCGGTAGCAGATTGCCGGGGCGCTCACAAGCTCGCTGTAGCCGCACCGCCGGGTCCGGCGGTCATGGCCCCGCACCCTGCCTGCGGATAGCGCGTGCACCATGCCGGCGACATGTCCCTGGCCCCGGACTCCCGTTCCGCAACCGGCATCGTCATCCGCCGGGCCCTGTCAGAGAAGCGCTGCATTCGGGCGGTACCTCCGTCAGCGCCGCGCGACCGGCCGCAGTCACTCGGAGCATTCGCTCTCGATCAGGCGCAGGCGACGGTTGACGACCATTCCAGGAACGGGGTCGGGAGGAAGAAGCCCCGCTCGCGGCAGCGACATCATGACGTCGAGCAGCTCGCTGCGCACTCCGCAGAGCTGTTCGGCAAGAAGCATGCCAGCTGCGGTGCCGCGGGCGACCGGGCCGGCATCCGACCAGATGACGGCGTGGATCCCGTCGGCCACCCGTCCGAACTCCGTGCCGTCGTGACGTGTGAAGCCGAGCAGTCCACCCCAGGTACTGACGAAGGAGATGTCCCCCAGGGTCGGGTCAGCGCCGGCGCAGCGCCTCGTGATGGCGGTGCTCCGAGCGGTCCAGTGCGTCGGGCTCGACCCGCTTGGTGCGGCCGTCGCTGAAGGAGTGGCGCAGGAGCAGCCGATGATCCCGGGTCAGGCGAACGGTACTGCCGCCTGCGTCGCCGACCGCGACGTAGAGGCGGCCCAGTCACAGGCAACGTTCCCGGCCACGGGCCGGGCCGCAGGTGGCGGTGTCGGCAGGGTCTGGTACCAGCCGTTCGGTTCTGATCCCGAAGGCAGGGTTCGCGTCTTTCGGTGTCCGCGGCCGAACATCACCGATCATTCCGTTGTCGGCAGGCCTTGCCTGGTAACCGGCGCGTCGGTGACCTCGAGAGGTTCGGCCCCCCCGGGAAGCGCCGGTTGGCCTGGGCCGGCCCGCATCCGGCACGACAACCCGAACATGCCGCAGGTCCCGGCGCCGTGACGCCGGGACCTGACAGCATGGGGATCCAGGGGGTCGGGAACCTCTGCGCCGCCGTCGACTGTCCGTCCGGACGGGCGCGGGGCGTCACGGTCGCTACAGTCGGCTGTCATCCGCGCGAAGGCAGCCTCCAGGAGCGTGACTGGCTCCCTGCCCTCCAGTCCCGGCGGAGTACTGCCGGCTCGCTTGAACCGGGTCCCGCGAGGCGGTTCAGTCCGTGCGTTACTCGACAATCACGCGTCCGCGTCCCCGCCGAACGACGTAACCGCCGCGTCGGATGGAAAGGCTTCCATCCTGGACCAGTTTCCACAGCGTTTCCGAAATGAGCGTTGCATTGCTGTCGCTTTCCGGCTCGGTGCCCTCGCTGGCCAGCCACTTGGAAAACGCCTCATCGGCAATGGCGGGGCCGAGGGACTTGCGAAGGGCGTTGAGCTTTCTCACCTGGCCCTTGGTAAGGGAATTTTCGTCGATCACGTGGAGTGTCTCCAATTGTCAGGTTGTCAGGTTGCTTGGAACGGTTGGAGAAAAGACCAGCGCATGCCAGGTTCTCGCCCAATACTCTCACCGTTCATCACCCTCTGTTCAATCGACAGGGGTCACGATCGGGCATTGTTCAAGCACACGTGTTGCACGGTCTATCAGAAAATGGCCTGGAATGCCAACAGCTGTATACCGGTCAGACAAATCGGCAAAAGTTGCCGTGCGGCATTCGGTTCGACAACGGTCCAGGGTTACGACTGCGACTGCAACGAGCAATGAGGTCGGCAAGTTCGCACGTCCATGCTTCGCAGAACATCGGCGCCTGCAAGAACAGGGTCCCGCAACGCGGGACACCTGCTTCCAACGGGTTGGAAAACGCATCGGTCTTGCGATGACGCACCCGATTCACCGACCGGATGATGTGCCGACCGACGCGGTTTCCCTGTCTGTCCGACTGACGGGCCGAATCGTGGTGTGGCCGGCAAAAGTGACGGGTGGCGGACTCCGCAATATCCGTCGCGACCCCCGGGTAATTCCGGTTCACGACTTCGGCTTCTGTCCGGGCAATCTGTCCGGCATGCGGGTGAACTCCGTCTGGCGGCCTTGTTGCGCCATGCATCAGCCGACCCGGCAGAAGAGCCCGATGCCGGCTACCGGCAACACTCTGTGGGCGTCGGGAAGCGTGGTGGATCATCCCGCTCCGTTGCTTCACCGTGCTTCCGAGATGAGAAGGTATCCCCGGTTCTCGACGGTATCAAAGGTTCGCATGGCGGCGACAAGGTCGGCCGCCTTGACCCATACCCAAGGTGCCCGGTTCGGATTTACATCCATGATGAGGAAAGAGTCGCTTTCGCGGTCGTAGGCTCCCAGTGGCGAGATATGACCGCCTCCTGTCTGTCCGAGTTCCTTGCGGGAGTAGTTGACGAGCACGTAGTTGTCCGCGGTGGAGAGATTGTCGGCGAGTTCGTCGTGCACGAGTTCCAGCTCTGTACCGTCGCTCACCACCCGCGTCTTCACCGACAGGCCGTGCGCCCGGAGCACCTGTGCAAGCTGACGAAGCTGAAGACCGAAGTCCTTTTTCCACTCGCCCGCAATCTCGATGGGCTTGCCCAACACCTCGGCCACGGACTTCGTACCCTGGATCAGCACATTGTTCGGTGTGAACTTGCCAAGAAACGGATCGAAGCCGACAGGCAACCATGCCATGTCCGCGGGATCGATCGCGCGGCGGTCCTGTGGCAGACCCTCCCGCTTGCCGAGACGCAGCGCATTCAGCACGATCGCGGAGGATGCCGGACCGCAATAGATCCTGTTGTCCTGGCTGATGAAATTGTTGCTGAGGGGAAAGAAGTCCACCTTGTGTTCGGCTCGCGAAAGGCGCGCGACACTTTCTTCGGAACTCCACTCGACCAGCGGGGTGCCGGCTGCAGGCGCGGCGTACATCACGCTGGCGGCAACAGCAATCCACAGGCATGCCGTCACGTTCTTCCAACCGGAATGCCCGGGCTGTCTTCGATTCCCTGCCTCAGGCAGGCCCGCGCGTTCCGGACTGGTATCGCCAGCGGGTCGCTGTTCTGGCATTTCGGTCTCCATCGTGCACATGATGACGGTCAGTTCGGGCGGGCTTTCCACCGTTCAGGTGTCCCCGCAGCCGGCCGGGGCACTCCACTCGCCGCATACTGCGAGAAGCGGTCTCCACCGAACCGGGCCAGAGGCCGGCCCCGGGACTGACACCGGGCGCAACCGGCCAGGCTCCCCGGGGGGACTGATACCAAACGCGCTCCACATTGACACATTGGCTCAATGCGTTGTGGTGACGAGCCGGACAACCTCCATGGACTGTGATGATCGGTTCACGACGGTCGGAGGATGCTGATGAGTGCGGCACCGCCGATGACCTGGACGGAACACACAGCGGACGAACTGCATGCGCTGGCGAAGCACGGCGGGGACGCGAAGCAAGCCTCTCGCGCGCGATCGCGCTGGTCATGGACGGCGCGTCCCGCACGGAGGCAGCGCGGGCGCAGGGCCTGGAGCTTCAAGTCCTGCGCGACCGGGTGCTGCGCTCCAGCACGGAGGGCCTTGTGGATCGTCCCCGCGGCGGGAGCGAGGGGCGCCTGACGCAGGCGCAGGTCGCAGAGGTCGGCGCGTGGATCGAGGCGGGTCCCGATCGTGAGCGGGACGGTGTGACGCGCCGGCGTGTTCGGGACATCGTGCGGAAAATCGAGGAGGCCTTCGGGGTCGTCCATACGCAGAAGCGGTGCCCGCATGATGCTTCGAAGGGCCGTGTTTCGCTTCGTCTCGGGGCGGCCGGTCCACCCCAGGGCGGATGCGGAGCGGCAGAGGGCGTTCGTGACCTTCGGCCCGGAGCGCGCTTTCCGGTCGACAGTACAAGCGCCTTCAATTGTCGGTACCGATCAGGTAGACCCCACCCGGTCGGAACGGGAGTGGAGAGGGCGCCGTGGATCATGATGTGGTTGTCGTCGGGGCGGGGAATGCCGCCATGTGCGCCGCGCTGGCAGCCAGGGAGACCGGGGCCAGGGTGCTGGTGCTCGAGGCGGCGCCGGAGGAAACCGCCGGTGGCAATACCCGGTTTACCGCCGGTGCGATCCGTGTCGCGTTCAACGGGGTCGACGATCTGCGCCGCCTGATGCCGGACCTGACCGACGCCGAGTGCGAGATCACGGATTTCGGGACCTACACCGAGGACCAGTTCTTCGACGACATGTTCCGGGTGACCGAGTACCGGACCGACCCTGACCTGGTGGAGGTGCTGGTCCGCAAGAGCTTCGAGACCCTGTGCTGGCTGCGGGAAAACGGCGTGCGGTTTGCACCGATCTGGGGCCGGCAGGCGTTCAAGGTTGACGGACGGTTCAAGTTCTGGGGCGGACTGGTGGTTGAGGCGCACGGTGGCGGGCCGGGACTCGTCGAGGCGCAGTGGAAGGCGGCGCGCGACCGCGGAATCGAGATCTGGTGCGAGGCGCGTGCACGCGAGTTGCTGCACGACAACCTCAGGGTCATCGGGGTCAGGGTGTTCCACCAGGGCGTGCTCAAGGATATTCCTGCCCGGGCGGTGGTTCTGGCCGCGGGCGGCTTCCAGGCCAACTCCGAGTGGCGCACGCGCTACCTGGGGCCGGGCTGGGATCTCGCGAAGGTGCGCGGCACGCCGTGCAATGTCGGTGACGGCATCCGCATGGCAACCGAGATCGGCGCCAGCACCGCAGGCAACTGGTCAGGATGTCACGCCGTCGGCTGGGAGCGCAATGCGCCGGAGTTCGGTGACCTCGCGGTCGGGGACGCGTTCCAGAAGCACAGCTACCCGTTCGGGATCATGGTCAATGCCACCGGACACCGCTTCGTGGACGAAGGAGCCGATTTCCGGAACTACACCTATGCCAAGTACGGCCGGGTCATCCTCCAGCAGCCAAACCAGTTCGCCTGGCAGGTGTTCGACCAGAAGGTCACCCACCTGCTGCGCGACGAGTACCGGATCCGGCAGGTCACCAAGGTGACCGCCGATACCATCGAGGAACTCGCCGGCAAGCTCGAGGGAGTGGATGCCGAGGCCTTCGTTGACGAGATCCGGCAATGGAACGCGGCGGTGCGCACCGACGTGCCGTTCAACCCGAACGTCAAGGACGGGCGGAGCACCAGGGGACTCGAGGTCGTGAAGTCGAACTGGGCCAACACCCTGGACGAGCCGCCGTTCGAGGCCTACCAGGTGACCTGCGGGATCACCTTTACCTTCGGCGGCGTGAGGATCGACGAGACCGCGCGGGTGATGAGCGCCGACCAGTGCCCGATCCCGGGACTGTTTGCCGCTGGCGAGATGGTGGGCGGCATCTTCTACTTCAACTATCCAGGCGGCAGCGGACTGATCAACGGGGCAGTATTCGGCCGCATCGCCGGTCAGTCGGCCGGTACGGAGGCCATGTAGTGACCGGTCTGGTGGGCTGGACCGATCAGTCCGCTGAAGACCGCGGCAGCAGCCGGTTCCGGGTGACCCCTTTCAGACACGCATTCCGGACGTCTTCGCGCCTGCCGATCCGGTTCTCGGGGGTCGTCCGGTGGCGGGAGCCCGACGCGAAGTCGCCGGCTCCCGAAACACAGGCGCCCGGACTTGACCATCCGCCTCTCCATGTGGATTTCCTGTTCCGGGACCGGGGGGAGTCTTCGTGGCCCCGCCCGGAGCGAACATGTGCGGTGGCATCGGAAGGATGATGCCGGACTGCCCGGCATGGCCGCACCATCGCATGCAGTGAAGGCCCGACATGTGCAGCGGAGCCGCCGTGCCGGTCCGGGTTGATGGAAGGATCCGGTTTCGGGATACTGTGCAGGGCGACTGGCCGCATGACGGCATCCGAACCCCGGGCCGGCGTCGCAGCACCGGGCCAGAGCCGTTCGGTTTGCACACCGGATCCGTATGGCGCGTGGCCGCGCGCATTACCGGTCGTTCCGAAGACCAGGCAGCGGAAGCACCTCATCAATGATCCGGAGCCTCGCCATCCTCGCCGCCGTGCTCGCTTTCCTCGCCCCTCAGGTTCACGCATCCGGGGACCAGGGCCCGCTGCGACGGCTGGGCCTGATCCTCACCTTCGGGAGCTGGCCGCCACAGGCGGAGGCCGCAGCCCTCATCCGCGAGAAACTCGAGGCTGCAGGGTTCGAGGAGAGCGACAGGCTCGAGAGAATGCGGACCCTGATTTTCCGCCCGAGCGCATCGACGGGACCCGGCATCTCCGATATCTGTGCCGAGCTGATGCAGGACGAGCGCTCACGGACCCTGCTCGAGGGGTGCTGGCCGGACGAGCCGGTTTTCCCGCAGACACCTGTCCGGCCCCGGCAGTGATGACGACCGGATGTGACCGGAGGGCGGCACGGACCAGCCAGGTCAAACCGCACCGCCGTCGACATGTGGTTTCCTTCAGCCGGGCAGTGCGCGACAAACAGGATGTAACGGGGCAAGGGGGCGAGGCATGAGGGCTGAAGACGTTATCCGGCGGCTGTGTCTGGCGCCGCATCCGGAAGGTGGCTTCTACCGGGAAATCTACCGGGCGCCGGGGGAAGGGCGAACGGCTGTCACGTCGATCTACTTCCTGCTCGAAGCGGGCCCGTCGCGCTGGCACCGGGTCGACGCACAGGAAATATGGGCCTGGCACGCCGGCGCACCGCTGGAACTGGAGACGGAGACCGGCAGTGTCACGCTCGGGTCGCTTGAGGACGGATACGAGTTCCAGGCGGTTGTGGCGGCCGGCGAGTGGCAGCGCTGCCGATCCTTCGGAGAATGGAGTCTTGCCGGCTGCATAGTTGCGCCGGCCTTCACCTTCGAAGGTTTCGACATCGCTCCGCCCGACTGGTCGCCGCCGGGCCCGGGTTGAATTCCACAGCGCGGCTGCGCGAGCCGGTCCTTGCCAGTCCGCCTGGCCGGTTGCAGCGGATCCCCGCAATGCAGGCGGCGGCCCCCTGGCATCCGGCCGCCGAGTCAGGCCCGTCGACCGGCGCCAGGATCAGAAGCGGTCCTCGGCGAGCGCCATCACCAGCGGGCCACCGCCGATGACCGGGCCGAGCAGGGACGGAACGCGGACGAGGTGGGTTTCGGCGAAATAACACGCGGTGGTGACCTTCGCTTCCAGGAAACCGGCATCCGCACCGGGTTCAGACGCGAGACGTCGCGCCTGCAGCATGCCGCGCGCGAGCATCCAGCCACCGGCGACCAGCCCCATCATCTCGAGGAACGGTGCCGCGGCCGCCGAGGCCCGGGCCGGATCGGCGGGGAAGGTCTCCACGAGCCAGGTCACGGCGTCGGACGTGGCGTCGAGGGCAGCCGACAGCCGGTCGCCGAATGCGGCGAGCTGACGGTCCTCCTCGCCGAGCGTGTCCGCGACGGCGCGCATCTCGTCCAGCAGGCGCCTGGCGGTTGCGCCGCCGTCGCGCATGAGCTTGCGCCCGAGCAGGTCCATGGCCTGCACGCCGTTGGTTCCCTCGTAGATCGGCGTGATGCGCACGTCGCGGTAGTGCTGGCCGACCCCGGTTTCCTCCATGAACCCCATGCCGCCGTGCACCTGGATCGCGGTCGAGGTGATCGCGGTCCCGACATCGGTGCACCAGGCCTTGACCACCGGGATCATCAGGTCGACCATCTCCTGACTGCGTGCACGTTCCTGCGGATCCTCGATCCGGACCGCGCGATCGAGTTCGGCCGACACCTCGTAGCACAGGCCGCGCATCGCCTCGATCTGCGACTTCATGTCGAGCAGCATGCGGCGCACGTCGGGATGGCGAATGATCGGCGCGGCTCCGTCCGCTCCCTGCACCGGTCGGCCCTGGACCCGTTCCCTGGCGTATTCGACCGCCTGCTGGTACGCGCGGTCGGCCACGGCAAGGCCCTGCAGCCCGACCGCCATCCGGGCGTTGTTCATCATCACGAACATGTACTCGATGCCGCGGTTTTCCTCGCCGACCAGGTAGCCGACGGCGCCGCCGTTCTCGCCGTATGACATCACGCAGGTCGGACTGGCGTGGATGCCGATCTTGTGTTCGATCGAGACGGGTCGCAGGTCGTTGCGCACGCCGGGGCGGCCGTCCTCTCCGACCAGGTATTTCGGCACGATGAACAGCGACAGGCCGCGGGTTCCCGGCGGGCCGTCGGGCGAGCGGGCGAGGACGAGATGGACGATGTTGTCCGTCATGTCGTGATCGCCCCAGGTGATGAAGATCTTCTGCCCGCGCAGCAGGTAGTGGTCGCCGCTGCGTTCGGACCGGGTCCGGATCGTTCCGAGGTCGGTGCCGGACTGCGGCTCGGTCAGGTTCATGGTCCCGGTCCATTCACCGGAGACCAGCCGGTCGAGGTAGACTGCCTTCTGTTCGGGGCTCGCATGCCGTTCCAGCGCGTCGATCGCCGCCTGGGTCAGCAGCGGGCACAGCGAGAACGACAGGTTGGCGGCACTCCACATTTCCCACAGCGCGGTGGAGACGGTCCACGGAAGACCCTGGCCGCCGTGTTCGGGCGCGAAGGGAACGCCGTTCCAGCCGGCAGCGGTCCAGGTCTCGTAGGCCTCGGCGAAACCGGCCACCGGCCGCACCACCCCGTTCTCGATCCGCGCGCCCTGCTGGTCGCCGGGTTGATTGAGCGGAGCGAGCACCTCGGCCGAGAACCGGCCGGCCTCCTCCAGAATCTGGTCGATCAGGTCCGGCTCGCCGGCGACCTCGAGCCCCGGCAGTCCGGCGAGACGGTCGAGCCCGACCACATGGTTCAGGACAAACCGCATGTCTGCGAGGGGGGCGGTATACGCGTTCATCTGCGGTGCACTCCGGGATTGGGGTTCAGGAGCGGGCCTCGTAGCCGCTCCGGCAGGCTTCGATCCAGCGCGTCGTCAGGTCGATCATGTCCGGATCGAGCGGCCGGGCCTGGGACGAGAACTTGACGATCACGAGTTCGCGCGCCCGGTCCACGAACAGGTTCTGCCCGTGGACGCCGACGCCGAACAGCAGCGGTCCGCCGTCGTGCCGGACGTACCACTTGGAACGGTAATGCATGGTGGCACCGGGGAACATCGGCGCAAAACCTCCCGTGTTCCAGCCGTCGAAATCGGCGCTCGAGGCGATGTCGTCGATCCACGCGGCCGGGACGACCTGCTCGCCATCGACGCGTCCGCCATCGACCACCAGCTGGCCGATGCGTGCGAGGTCGCGCGCGGTCATGCACATTCCGCCGGCGGCGCGGGCTGCACCGAGGCGGTCGACGGTCACGTAGGCCGGTCGCCCGGCTCCCGCTGGCCGGAACAGCAGCCGTGCGAACAGGTCGGCGTAGCGCTCGCCGGCCAGCCGTTCGAACAGCAGCGCAAGCAGGTCGGTGTTGGGGGAGACGTAGTGGAAGCCGCGACCGTGTGCGCCGTCGGCCGCGGTCAGCACACGGTAGAACGAGCGAAGGTCCGACGGCGGATCCCCGGCCTCGACCGGGTTCCAGTTGGACGCCTTGCGATAGGCGACCATCTGCTCCGGCATGGCATCGTAGTCCTCGTCGAACGCGATGCCGGTGCGCATGTCGAGCAGGTGGCGAATGGTGGCGCCGCGATAGGCGGTCTCGCGCAGTTGAGGCATCACCGTGTCCGCCACCAGCCCGGTGTCGAGGATTCCCCTGTCAACCAGGATGCCGGCCAGCAGGCCCAGCATGCTCTTCGAGACCGACATCAGGATGTGCGGCGTGCCGGCATCCATGCCGTTGGCGTAGGTCTCGAAGACAATCCTTCCGGACCGCATGACGACCAGCGCGTCGGTGGCGCTTGCCTCCAGGAACGCCCCGGTGGTCCACGACCGGCCCGCGGCATCGGCAAGGACGACTGCAGCGGGGTCAAGTGCCGGGCCCGGTTCGAGTGGCCGCACCCTGGCCGGATCGTTGGCGATGTCGGCGGAGGGCACGATCTCGCGGACATGGTGGAACGCCCAGGTGCTGAACGGCGCCTCGCGCCAGTTGGCCAGGGTGACCTGCCGGTCTGGCGGCGGCGGAAACCCCTGCATGATGCCGGTCACAGCAATGCTCCCCTGTTCATGATGCCATCGGGATCGAGGGCCGCCTTCAGAACATGCATGACATCCATCGCGACCGGGCTCTTGTAGCGGCGGAGTTCGTCGCGCTTCAGGCGGCCGATCCCGTGTTCGGCGCTGATCGATCCGTCGTGCCGGTGGACCGCGTCGTGAACCGCCCGGCTGATCGCCCCGCGTTGCGCGAGGAAGGCGGCGCGGTCGCCGCTGGCCGGCTGGATCACGTTGTAGTGCAGGTTTCCGTCTCCGGCATGGCCGAAGGCGGCGAGCCGGGCGTCGGGTGCGACCGAGCGCACCGCCTGCCAGGCGGAGTCCCAGAAGGAGGGAATGGCCGAGACCGGCACCGAGACATCGTGCTTGATCGATGCGCCCTCGAGTTTCTCCGCTTCGCTCGCGTTCTCGCGCAGGGCCCAGATTGCCCCGCGATGCCGGTCGGACTGCGCCACCACCGCGTCGAGAACCAGGTCGGCCGCAAAGGCTTCCTCGAGCAGCTGCTGGAACCGCTGCCCGAGACCGTCGTCAGCGCTCGCCGAGGAGACGAGCTCGAGCAGCACGTAGTGCGCGTAGCGTTTCTCCAGCGGGTCGGAGGTTCCCGGGATGTGGGTGAGCACCAGGTCGACCACGGCCCGGGAGACCAGCTCGAAGGTCTCGACGGCATCGCCGCTCTCGGCCCGCGCCCGTGCCAGCAGGGCGAGAGCGCAGGCAACGTCGGGAACGGCGCACCACGCGGTATGGATGGCGCGGGGACGGGGAAACAGCTTGAGAACCGCGGCGGTGATGATGCCGAGCGTCCCCTCGGCTCCCACGAACAGGTGCTTGAGATCGTAGCCGGTGTTGTCCTTGCGCAGCGCCGTCAGCCCGTCCCACGTCCGCCCGTCCGGCAGGACCACCTCGAGCCCGAGCGCCAGTTCGCGCGCATTGCCGTAGCGCAGCACGGCGGTCCCGCCGGCGTTGGTCGACAGGTTGCCGCCGATCATGCAGCTGCCCTGGGCCGACAGGCTGAGCGGGAAGTAGCGGTCGACCTCGAGTGCGGCTTCCTGGATGCGTTGCAGCACACACCCGGCCTCGACGGTCATGGTGAAATTGGTGGCGTCGATCGCACGGATACGGTTCATTCGCGCCAGCGAGAGCACGATGCCGTCACTGTCCCGTGGCGGGGTGGCGCCGCCGCACATGCCGGTGTTGCCCCCCTGGGGCGTGATCGGGATCCCCGCGGCCGCGCAGGCGGCCACCACCTCGGCCACCTCCCGGGTTTCCGCGGGGCGTACCAGCATGCGGGCCCGGCCCTGGAACTGTCCCCGCCAGTCCTCGAGAGACGGCTGCATGTCGTGCGGGTCGCTGGTCCAGCCCTGCGGGCCGACCGCCGCGCGCACGCGTTCAAACGCTGCCTCAACCTGCATGGTGCGGGGCAGTTCGGCCATCGGGTCTCCGCCTGGTTCGCGCGCGCCTGGACGGCGCAACTCATACCAGCCGCGCACGTCACCGGGCAACGCTCAGCCACCTGCCCGCGGTGCAGCCGCGCGCCGCAGCCGGTCGTTGATCGCGCGGCCAAGGCCGGTCTCCGGGATCGGAGCGACGGCAATGGCCATGGTCCCGGGCCGGTCGAGTTCCCGCATGAGCCGGAACAGGTTGGCCGCGGCCTCGACCAGATCACCGGCCGAACTGAGATTGGCCGCTGCCTGACCGTCCGGGGCCGGGCCGAAGGCGAGGTAGGCTTCGCCCGGAGCGGGCGTGTCGATGTCGAGCCGCACCTCGCAGGCGGGCGCGTAGTGGCTCGCCAGCATGCCAGGAGAGACCGTCGGGCTTCCGGATGCCGGGGTCTGCAGGGTTCCGAGGACCGCCTCCAGCATTTCCTGCGTGACCGCGCCCGGCCGGCACAGCACGGGGACGGGGCCCGAAAGGTCGAGAACCGTGGACTCCAGGCCGATGGTGCTGTCACCGCCATCGAGGATCATGGCGCAGTCAAGCCCTTCGACCGCGACGTGCGCCGCGCGGGTCGGGCTGGTCCGGCCCGAGCGGTTGGCGCTTGGCGCTGCCACCGGCCGGCCGGTCCGGTGCAGCAGGTCGCGCGCGAGCGGGTGGCCGGGGACCCGAAGCGCCACGGTGGACAGCCCGGCCGAAGCGAGCAGGGCGATCGGGCAGTCGGGCGCGCGCTCGACGATGATGGTGAGCGGGCCGGGCCAGAACCTCGCGGCCACTGATCGTGCGAGCGGACCGAACCGCCCGAGTCCGAGGGCGGCGTCGACGGTGGCGATGTGCGAGATCAGCGGATTGAACCGTGGCCGGCCCTTCGCCTCGAAGATGCGGGCAACTGCCGTCTCGCTGGTCGCGTCTCCTCCCAGTCCGTACACGGTCTCGGTGGGGAAGGCGACCAGCCTGCCGGCACGCAGTTCGCGTGCCGCCATCGCCAGCGTGGCGGGGGTCGCGCGGTGGATGACGCCGTCCTGCATCCGGCTGCGCTTATCGGTCCGCACCGGCAAGGTCAACCGTGCATCACCAGGTCGCCTGTTGCACTGCAGCATGGCCGTCGCGTATGCAGGCCCCGATCACACTGGTTCGACGGGGAGGACGGTCGTGTCCGCATCGGTCATCACCATTGCGCAGGCCAAGGGCGGGGCCGGCAAGTCCTCGCTCGCCGCCCATCTCGCTGCGGCCTGTGCCGGCTCGGGGCAGTCGGTCCTGTGCCTGGACCTCGACCCGCAGGCGAGTCTCGCCGCCTGGTGCCGGCGGCGTGCCGGCGTGCCGGCGCTGGCCGGGACCATCGGCCACGAGGCGCTGTCGGGCTGGCGGATCGGCCAGCGTATCGGGGCCGCCGCCCGCGACCACGACCTGGTCCTGATCGATACCCCGGCACACGGGGAACTCGAGGCACGCGAGGCCATCCGCGCCGCCAACCTGGTGCTGATCCCGGTGCAACCGAGCCCGCTCGATGTCCAGGCGAGCACGACGACGGTCCGCAGGGTGTCCGATGCCCGCATCGGCGCCCTGGTCGTGCTGAACCGGGTTCCGGCGCGGGCGACGCTCACCCGGGACCTCCAGGCGGAACTCGCCACGCTCGAGGTGCCGATCGCACATGCCCGTATCGGCAACCGCATCGCCATCGCGTCCGCACTCGTCGGTGGCAGGGGCGTGACCGAAGCGGCTCCCCGTTCGCAGGCCGCGGCCGAAATCCGGGCGCTGGCGCAGGAGGTCCTCGGCGCGGCCCGGAATTGCGCATAGCCGCATCACCGCCCCGTCCGCGGCCTGCCGGTTTCCGGAAGATTCCGCAGGCGGCGGGGGTGCCCGGCACGACTTCGCAACGTCCGGGCGGTCGGCCCCCGGGCGAACGCGCGCCGCGGTGTTGACGTGGCCGCGGGTGCAGGGACCCCGGACCGTCCCCGTGCGAGAGGGCGGTTGCGTGCCTGCGGGCAATGTCGCAGCATCGGCGCGGACAGCAGCGGGAGGAACGGCGTGTCGGAACCACATGAACTCTCCGCCGTGGCGGCGTTGCAGGCACTCCGGTCGGGCGACCTGACGGCGGAAACCCTGATGCGGTCATGCCTGGAACAGGTGTCCGAGCGCGACGACGAGGTCCGCGCCTGGGCACATCTTGACCATGACCAGGCGCTCGCGGCAGCCCGCGCGTCGGATGCGGCCGGCAACCCGGGCCCGATCGGGGGGCTGCCGGTCGGGGTCAAGGACATCATCGATACTGCCGACATGCCCACTCGGCACGGTTCGACAATCCACGGGCTGAACCGGCCGAACCGGGACGCCGCGGTCGTGACGCGCACGCGGGAGGCCGGCGGCGTCGTCATGGGCAAGACCGTGACCACCGAGTTCGCCTGGCGCAACCCGGGTTCGACGCGGAATCCGCACAACACCGCCCATACTCCCGGCGGGTCCTCGAGCGGATCGGCCGCCGGTACGGCGGACACCCAGTTTCCGCTCGCCTTCGGCACCCAGACCGCCGGGTCGGTGATCCGACCGGCCGCCTACTGCGGCGTGGTCGGGTTCAAGCCGACCTACGGAACCCACGACCGGACCGGGGTCAAGGAACTGTGCGGCAGTCTCGATACCGTCGGCACCATGGCGCGCAGTGTTGCCGACATTGCCCTGTTCGAGGCGGCATTGCGCGGGCGCGGCCAGCTGGACACCGACACATTCGCCGGGCAGGCGCCGTCCTTCACGACGGTCGTCCCGTTCCGCTCCGACGCGGCGCCGGACGCGCTTTCCGTCTTCGAGGACGCCTGGCGTGCCGCGGAGCGGGCCGGCGCACGGGTCCGGGAACAGGCCTCCTCGGTGGCGTTCGAACGGCTCGCCGACGTGCACGCCGTCATCATGCTGGGCGAGGCGGGACGGGCGCTTGCCTGGGAGTACGAGTACCATCCCGAACGGTTGATCCGCTTCTATCGCGAGTCGATCGCCACCGGCCAGGCAGTCTCCGACCAGGCGCTGGATACGGCCCGCGGCGAGGTGGAACGCGCCCGGCGCGACTGGCAGCAGGCACTGTTCTGTGACGCCGACCTGCTGCTGACCATTCCGGCTCCGGGCGAGGCGCCGGCAGATCCCGGATTCACCGGGGACCCGGTGTTCAACAAGCTCTGGACCCTGCTCGGCTGGCCCTGTGTCACCGTTCCCTGCGGAGCCGGGGACTCCGGACTGCCGCTCGGTTTGCAGGTGGTCGCGCCATGGGGAAGCGACGAACTGGCGCTCGCAGGCGCGTCATGGCTCGAGTCCCGGTTGGCGTAGATCAGCACGATCGCGGGGTTGCGGTCTGGGACCTGCCGGTCAGGCTGTTCCACTGGAGCCTGGTGATCTGTATCGCCGGTGCCGTCACCACGGCCCAGATCGGCGAGATGGACCTGCACGAGCGCTTCGGCGTTGCGGTCCTGATCCTGGTGCTGTTCAGGGTGGCCTGGGGAGTGGTCGGCGGCCGGCATGCCCGGTTTGCCAGTTTCGTGCGCGGTCCGGGCGCGGCACTGCGCTACGTGCGCGGGCTCAGGCGCGGCGGGCAGCACGCGCCGGGGCACAGTCCGATCGGCGGCTGGAGCGTGCTTGCGATGCTGGTGGTGTTCGCGGGCCAGGCGACGCTGGGGCTGTTCGCGACCGACGACATCTTCTTCGATGGCCCGCTGACCGGCCTGGTCTCGACCGAAACCTCGCGCACCCTGACCAGCCTGCATCACCTGAACGGCAAGTTCGTGATCGCGCTGGTGGTGCTGCACCTGGTCGCGGTACTTGTCTACCTGCTCGTTCTGCGCACCAACCTGATCCGCCCGATGATCACCGGCCGGGCACGGGACCACGGCGGTGTGGAACCGGCGCGCCAGGGACACCCGCTGCTCGCACTCGTGTTGCTCGCGGGTGTCGCCGCGGCGGTCATCGGCGTGATCTACGGTTGAGCGGGGGTCAGCCGCGGTCCGCGAGCGGGCGGAAGGCCCGGTGATCCGGGCCGGTGTAGAGCTGACGCGGCCGGCCGATCTTCTGGGTCGGGTCTTCCGTCATCTCCTTCCACTGCGCGATCCAGCCGGCAGTCCGGGCGACGGCGAACAGCACGGTGAACATGCTGGTCGGCAGGCCCATCGCCTTCAGGATGATGCCGGAATAGAAGTCGACATTGGGGTAGAGGTTGCGCTGGACGAAGTACTCGTCCTCGAGCGCGATCCGCTCGAGTTCCATCGCCAGATCGAGCAGCGGGTCCTCGACGCCCAGTGCGTCGAGCACTTCGTGGCAGCTCTGCATCAGCACCCGGGCGCGCGGGTCGTGGTTCTTGTAGACCCGGTGCCCGAAACCCATCATCCGGAACGGGTCGTCCGGGTCCTTCGCGCGTTTCACGAAGTCGCCGATCCGGTCCCTGCTTCCGATCTCGTTCAGCATGTTGAGCACGGCCTCGTTGGCGCCGCCATGCGCCGGCCCCCACAGCGAGGCGATGCCCGCGGCAATGCAGGCAAACGGGTTCGCGCCCGAGGAACCGGCGAGCCTGACCGTCGACGTCGAGGCGTTCTGCTCGTGGTCGGCGTGCAGGATCAGCAACCGGTCCATGGCCCGGGCGAGAACCGCGCTCACTTCGTAGGTTTCGGTCGGAACCGCGAACAGCATGTGCAGGAAGTTTTCCGCGTAGGTCAGCCTGTTCTGCGGGTAGTTGAAGGGCTGCCCCAGCGAGTACTTGAAGGCCATGGCGGCGATGGTCGGCATTTTTGCGATCAGCCGGTGCGACGCCACCGTGCGTGCGTGCGGATCGTTGATGTCGGTGGAGTCGTGGTAGAAGGCCGACAGGGCCCCGACCACGCCGCACATGATCGCCATCGGATGCGCATCGCGCCGGAATCCGCGCAGGAAGGTGGTGATCTGTTCGTGCACCATGGTGTGGTAGGTGATGGTGTTTACGAAGTCATCGCTCTGCTCGCGGTTCGGCAGGTCGCCGTACAGCAGCAGGTAGGCGATCTCGAGGAAATGACTGCGTTCGGCGAGGTCCTCGATCGGATAGCCGCGGTGCAACAGGACCCCCGTCTCGCCGTCGATGTAGGTCAGGGCGGACTCGCAAGACCCGGTGGAGGTGAATCCCGGGTCATAGGTGAAGTGACCGGTCTGCCCGTACAGACGGCGGACATCGATCACGCTGGGTCCGATGCTGCCGTCGATCACCGGCAGGTCCCAGCTCTCGCCGGTCCGGTTGTTCGTAAGGGAAAAACTGACGGAATTTGTCTGTGTCATCCACTCGTGTCCCTGCCGGATGTGCGCACCTGCGGACTGCCTGATCGCGCCATATCCTGCGCGCTGCCGCTGAATTCCGGCGAACGGATTGCGGTTGTCGCGAGGCTCCGCTCCACCGACCCGGAGACTACGCCCTCTGCCACTCCGGTTCAACCGGTGCCGCACGCGGACCGGATGCGCTCACCGGCCTCCTCCGGTCCCAGGATGGCGAGAATCTCGAACAGTCCGGGCGATGCGTGCGAGCCGGTCAAGGCCGCCCTGAGCGGCTGGGCAATGGTGCCGAGCCCGAGCCCGCGATCGGCGGCGTGCGCCCGGACAGCCGCTTCAAGGGCCGATTCGCTCCAGTCGTCCGCGGCCTCGAGTGTCGCGAGCAGCTCGCGCAGTCGCCCACACCCGTCCGCGTCCAGCGCGCGGGCCGCCTTGCCGCTCATCGTCAGCGGCGGCCGGGCGGCATAGAAGGTGAGGCCGTCGGCCAGCTCGGTCACCGTCCGGGCCCGGGCTGCCACGCCGGGAATGCCGCGACGCACCCGCTCACGGGCTGTTTCGGAGAGATCGAGACCCGGGCGCCGGTGCAGACGCTCGAGGACCATGCCGACGAGCCTGCCGGCGTCGCTCGCCCGCAGGTACCGGGCATTGATCGCCTCGAGCCGCTTCTGGTCGAAGCGTGCGGGCGAGCGGCCGATGCCGGCGAGCGAGAACCAGGACACCGCCTGCTCCCGGCTGATGATCTCGTCGTCCCCGTGGCTCCAGCCGAGCCGGAGCAGGTAGTTGCACAACGCGTCCGGAAGAAACCCCTGTTCGCGGTAGTCGTTGACCGCGGTCGCACCGTGTCGCTTCGACATGCGCCCGCCGTCGCTGCCGTGGATGAGCGGGACGTGTGCGAACTCCGGTTCGGGCCACTCCATGGCCCGGAACAGCTGCAGCTGGCGGAAGGCGTTGTTCAGGTGATCGTCGCCGCGGATCACGTGCGTGATCCCCATGTCGTGATCGTCGACCACCACTGAGTGCATGTAGGTCGGCGTGCCGTCGGCCCGCAGCAGGACGAAGTCGTCAATGGCGTCGTTGCGGACTGCGACCCGGCCCTGCACACGGTCGTTGATCACGGTCTCGCCGCCGGCTGGCGTGCGCAACCGGATGACCGGGTCGATGCCGTCCGGCGCCTCGGAGGGGTCCCGGTCACGCCAGCGGCCGTCATAGAGTGCGGTCCTGCCCTGTGCCCGCGCCTCGGCGCGCATTGCGGCCAGTTCCTCCGGCGTGCACCAGCACCGGTAGGCCCGGCCGCGGGCGAGCAGTTCCTGCGCGACCTCGGCGTGGCGTGCCAGGCGGGTGTGCTGGAAGACCGGCGGCTCGTCGCCGCCGAGCCCGAGCCAGTCGAGACCGTCCACGATCGCGCACACCGCTTCCGCGGTGGAGCGCGCCCGGTCGGTGTCCTCGATGCGCAGCAGGTACCTGCCGCCGGAATTCCTGGCAAACAGCCAGTTGAACAGCGCGGTGCGGGCACCGCCGATGTGCAGGAATCCGGTCGGAGAGGGCGCAAACCGGGTGACGACGGTCATGGGTCGACACTTCCCTGTTCTGGATGCATTGTGTGGCGCGTTCTACCATGCCGGCTGCGGGAAGGCGACGAGGCGCCGGGCAGGAGGGAACGGACACTTCAGGCAACCGGGCAAGAGCCATGCATCCCAACCCCGTCTTTCGCCGGGCAACAGGGGACCGGAACCGTGCGTTTGCGTCCGAACGGGGGTTCGGGGCGCTCGTGGCGAATACGTCTGACGGGCTGCGGATCAGCCACATTCCGTTCGACATGGACCGTGCCGGCGGACCGGTTCGCGCCCATCTCGCCCGGCCGAACCCGCTGGTTGCCGTCCTGCGACATTCCCCTGTTCCCGCGGTCCTGGTCGTGAGCGGGCCCGACGGCTACATCTCGCCAGACTGGTACGGGATCGACGATCAGGTCCCGACCTGGAACTACGTCGCGGTCCACCTGCGGGGCACACTGCGGCTGTGCCCGGCCGACCGGTTGCCGGCCCATCTCGAGGCGCTGTCCGCCCGGTTCGAGGCCCGGCTTGCCGGCAAGCCGGCCTGGACGCCGGGAAAGGTCCTGCCCGGGCGCATGGCGGCGCTGCTCAGGGCCATCGTGCCGGTGGAACTCGACATCGAGGCGGTGGACGGGACCTGGAAGCTCGGTCAGAACCGGCCAGACGACGCAAGGCTTGCCGCCGCCGGAGAACTTGCCGCCAGCGGTCCCGGTCTGGAGACCGCGCTGCTGGCAGACCTGATGCAGGACCCGCCGACAGAAGGCTCCGGTTAGGCGGACCGTCGTGCTGCGTGACCACGCGTGCGGGACGCGGTCCAGGGGTGGCTGCGCGAGGCGGGGGCTGCCTGTCCTCAGGATGCCGGCTGGCCCGAAACCATGCCGCGGCGCGTGTCACCCGAGAACAGCACGGCGTAGAGGACCGGCGCCGCCACCAGCGTGAGCAGCGAGGCAAAGGCCAGGCCGCTCATGATCGTGACCGCCATCGAGACGAAGAAGGCGTCGGTCAGCAACGGCGTCATGCCGAGAATGGTGGTGGCCGACGCCAGGATGACCGGCCGCAGGCGCGACGTGCACGCCGTGATGATGGCATCCTGCATCACCGGGACATCACGGCGGACGAGATCGATTTCCTCGACCAGGACGATGCCGTTCTTGATCAGCATCCCCGACAGGCTGAGCAGCCCGAGCAGGGCGGTGAAGGTGAAGGGCAGGCCGGTTCCGAGAAGTCCGATCACCACCCCGTTGACCGCCATCGGAACCAGCAGCCAGATGATGACCGGCTGGCGCAGGGCGTTGAACAGGAAGATCGAGATCAGCACCATGACGATAAAGCTGAGCGGCAGCTGTCGCGCCAGACCGGACTGCGCCTGACCCGACGCCTCGAACTCGCCGCCCCATTCCATCCGGTAGCCCGTCGGAAGCGGAATCTCCTCCACCGTTGCCCGGATTGCGTCCAGGACCTCGGCGGCAGTCCTGTCAGGTGGAATATCGGCCGACACCGTCACGGTGGGCAGGCGGTCCCGGCGGTGAACGAGTGTGTTCTGCGCCTCGTAGGCGAAGCCGTCGATCACCTGTTCCATGGGGACAAAGGCGGCGCCGGAGGCGGAGTAGACCATCTGGTCCGCGAGGCTGATCCCGGAATGACGCGGCATCCGCACCACGATCGGGATCAGCCGCTCGCCTTCCCGGTAGACTCCGGCCCGGACGCCGCTGGTGGCCAGCTGCAGCGTTGCCGCAATATCCTCGCGGGCAATTCCCGCGATCTGGGCCCGGTCACTGGAATAGACCGGCGAGATGACCAGCTCCTGTTCGCGCCAGTTCATGCGCAGGTCCGTCACCTCTCTCGAAGCAGCCGACATCCGGGCGATCGCTTCGCGTGCAAGTTCACGCAGCACGCGCGGATCGCTGCCGGAGTACCGGACCTGGATCGGACTGCTCCCGCCCGGGCCGAAGACCAGACGCTGGGTCCGGAATTCTCCCTCGGGGAAACTGACGCGGCCGAAGGCCTCGAGCTCCGCCTGCACCTGCGGGATCTGCTCAAGCGTGTGGGTACGCACGATGAGATGTCCGTAGCTCGGATTGGGCCTGTGGCCCGAGTAGGTCAGGACAAAGCGCGCGGCACCCTGGCCGATGAAGGTCGATACAGACGCGACGTCCGCGCGTCCGGTCAGCCATTCCTCGACGCGGGCGAGGTCGCCGGACACGCGATGGATGTCGGTTCCCTGTGGCAGCTTGTAGTGAACGAAGAAGATCGGTGTGTTGGAGTCGGGAAAGAACTGCTGTCTGACCTGGGTGAACCCGAACATGGATGCCAGCGTGAGCACGATCAGGCCGCCAAGCACCGCCCAGCGTGCGGAGAGTGCGCCGCGCAGCAACGCGCCGTAAATCCTGAACGGCAGGCTGTCGTAAACGCCGGTGTCCGTGCCGCCGCCCCGCCTGAAGAGATAGTGGCCCATGAGCGGTGTCACGGTTACCGCCAGAACCCAGGACAGCAGCAGCGAGATGCCGATCACGGCGAACAGGGAAAACAGGAACTCGCCGGTCGAGTCGGGACTGAGGCCGATGCCCGCGAACGCCATGATGCCGATGACGGTGGCACCGAGGAGCGGGATCTGGGTCCGCGCGGCCGCCTCGTCGGCGGCGTCGCGCGACGACTGGCCCTGCAACATGGCGATCCGCATGCCCTCCGCAACCACGATGGCGTTATCTACCAGCATTCCCATCGCGATGATCAGACCGCCCAGCGAAATCCGCTCCATTTCGATGGAAAACAGCATCATGAACAGCAGCGTACCGACGACCGTGAGCAGGAGCGTCGATCCGACGACCACGCCGGCCCGCCATCCCAGGACCAGGGCCAGCAGGGCTGTCACGATGCCGACGGACATCGCCAGGTTGACGAGAAAGTCGTTCGACGCCTCCTCGACCACCCGGTGCTGCCGGTAGATCGGATGCAGGTCGACGCCGACCGGAATGTCCCGCGAGAGTGTGGCGAGGCGCTCTTCCACCCGCTTGCCGACCGCGACGATGTTCTCGTTCGCAAGGCCCGAGACCCCGATCGTGAAGGCTTCGACGCCGTTGAACCGGACGATCAGTCGGGGATCGGACAGCCGGCCGCGGCTTACCGTGGCAATGTCGACGAGATTGATGGAGCCGCCGCCGACGCCAACCGACAGTCCCGCGATCTGCGAGACGGTGTCCGACCCGGCAGGTGCCGCGATGCGCGTGGTGTCGATCCTGCCGGCTTCGACCACCGAATTGGCGCTGGCGATTGCCGAGGTGATGGCTTGCGGCGGAACGTTCAGATTGACGACAAGTGCCAGGTTCGGCTCGATGAAGATTGCCTCGTCCGGAAGTCCGCTGACGCTGACATTGGCAACGCCATCGACCGCAAACAGTTCGCGCCGGAGGAAGGCGGCCAGCCAGTGCTTCTCCGCGTCCGTGAAGCCCTCGGCGGTGACGGCGTAGTACAGGCCGAACACATCGCCGAAACTGTCGTTGACAACTGGGGAGCCGACACCCGGCGGCAGTCGCACAGCCGCATCCGCGAGCCTGGCCCGAAGCTTGGTCCAGATTGCGGGAAGTTCGGCGCCGTCGATCTCGGACCTGACATGCACGTTGATCGTGGACGTCCCGGGCCGATTGATCGACTCGATCCGGTCGACCTCGCTCAGTTTCTGGATGACCGATTCCAGCGGCTCGGAGACCTCCTCGGCGACCTGTTGCGCCGACGCCCCCGGGTAACGGGTGTCGACAACCACCTGCTTGATGGTAAACGCGGGATCCTCCAGCCGCCCGAGCGTGAGGAATCCCCAGAGTCCGCCGGCCAGGCAGACCAGCATGAGGATCCATACCGGCAGGGGCCTGTCGATGCTGGCGCGCGCAATCCGCATGGCAGGGCTTCAGTTCGCCAGACCCTGGAACCGGCGCACCCGGGTTCCGTCGCTGAGCACATGGACACCGGCCGTGACGATTTCCTCTCCGATCTCCACGCCGCTGACCACCCGGAATTCACCGGCCCGGCCGACCGTCAGCGTGACCGGCCGTGCCTCGACAACACCCTCCCCGCCGTGGTCCTCGCGAAAGACCATCACCGAGGTGGAGCCGTCGGCGCCGATGGCCACGGCCGAGGCCGGGATGACGCTTCCCGACTGTGGCAGGTACAGGGATGCAAGGATGGTGACCGAGGAGCCGGGCAGGATGTTGAGCTCCGGCGGCGGCGCCATGCCGAGTGTCACCCGATAGGTCTGGCCGACCCGGGAAGTCTCGGCCTTGAACTCGCGCACCTGAACCGAAAACAGCGTTTCGCTCGCGGGGAAGCGCGCAGTGATGGTCAGGTTGGGATCGCGGCCTGCGCGCTGGAACACCACTTCGGGAACATCGATCTCGATGCGGAGTTCCGACATGTCGTGCAGACGCACAACCGGGGTTCCGGGGTTCACCGTTGTGAACCGTGCGACGGCGCGATGCGCCACCAGGGCGTCGAACGGCGAGTACAGGGTGGCGTGCTTGAGCGCGTACTCGGCATTGCGCAGGGCGATGTCGGCCAGACCGGCCTCGGTTGTCGCATCCTCGACGTTGACCTGGCTGACCACGTTTCCCTGGAGTTTCTTCAGCCGCTCCGCGCGTCGGTGCACCCGCTCGCTGTTCAGGCGCGCCTGTTCGAGGGCCAGTTCGAACGGTTCGAGGTCGAGCTGGGCGATCAGGCCGCCGGCCGGCACGATCCGGCCCTCGATTGCGGGGAATCGGACGATCTGGCCGGTTGTCTGGAAGGCGAGATCGACGGTCTGCTTGGCGACCACCTTGCCGAAGAACTGCCGCGTGACCTGGGTTGCGGGGGCTTCGATCTCCATCAGCTTCACGGGCCGAGGACTCTCCTGCGCCACGGCCGGAACGGCGCACATGACAAGCCCGACGGCGAGAACAAAAGCAGGATGCATCTTGCGGACCTCGTCTGCGGGATGCGGGAGATCGCCCTGATCCGCCGGCTGCAGGACTCCGTGTCCGCCTTCAGGCGCGGGTGCACGCTCCCTGCCGTGGCCGGCGCCCCTGCACGGGTCTGCCGACGGATCAGGCCGGCCGGATCCAGACCGCGGTGTCATGGAAGACGCCACCACCGACCGGAGAGGCCGGCTCGGCGCTGGTCAGCGCATTGATGCCGATGCCGGTCTCGAAGGCGTCGTTGGGCCAGATGCTCTCGACGATCACCACGCCGGGCCGGGGTCCGTCATCGATCTCGACATGCAGGATGGTCTCGCCCTGCTCGTTGCCGATACGGGCCCGGTCACCGTCCGCAAGCCCGAGGGCGCGCGCGTCGCCGGCACCGATCTTCACCGTCGGCCGGCCTTCGCGCTGGCGCGATCCCGGGGTTTCGGTGAAGCTCGAGTTCAGGAAACTGCGCGCCGGCGACGTCGCCATGCGAAACGGTCTTTCCTCGCAGGCTTCGTCGAGCACCTCCCAGTGGTCGGGCAGTGTGGGCATGGCCTCGGGCCCGTGAGCGCCGAAGCCGCGGGGCGGGACCGCCGACCAGTCCGGCCTGAAACGGAACCGGCCGTCGGGATGTGCGAATCCGTCAAGATAGTGCGCGGTCTCGAACGGCGGCTGGCAGTCGATCCAGTGCTCGGCCTGCAACTGCTCGGCGGTCCCGTGTCCGGCCAGGCGCATCATCGCGTCGATCAGTTCCATCGGCGTCATGGTGAACCCGGGGTGATCGAGACCGAGGCGCTGCGCCAGCCCGGCCAGCACCTCGTGGTTGGAACGGCACTCGCCCGGCGCCTCGATGATCTTCGGCCCCAGGATCACGTACTGGTGGCCGCCGCCCTGGTACATGTCGTCGTGTTCGAGGAACTGCGTGGCCGGCAGGACGATGTCGGACGCCTTCGCGGTGTCGGTCATGAACTGCTCGTGGGTGCACACGAACAGGTCGTCGCGGGCAAACCCCGCCCGCACCCGGTTCAGATCGGGTGCCACCATCAGCGGGTTGGTGTTCTGGATCAGCATGGCGGTGACCGGCGGTCCGCCGGACAGTGCGTCGGCGTCACCGGTCAGAATGTCGCCGATCCGGGTCTGGTCGAGCAGGCGGATGGACGGGTCAATCGCCTCGCTCGCCTCGACCGGGCTCTTGTCCCAGCCGTAGATGGCGCCGTTGTTGTGAAAGGCGCCGCCGCCCTCGTACTGCCACGCACCGGTGACCGCCGCAATCGAGAGTGCCGCGTGCATGTTGACCGCACCGTTGCGGCAGCGGGTAAACCCGTAGCCGAGGCGCAGGAAGGTCCGGGGATTCCGGCCAATGAGCGCGGCCAGTTCCTCGATGGTCTCGACCGGCGTCCCGGTGATCCGGCTTGCCCACTCCGGCGTGCGCCCGGCGAGATGGGTTTCGAGTTCGTCCGGCGCATCGGTGTAGCGGGCGAGATAGTCGCGGTCGGCGTGACCGTCGCGGAACAGGATGTGCATCACCGCGCAGGCGAGCGCGCCGTCGGTGCCGGGCCGCACGCAGACGAACAGGTCGGCCTGCTCCGCGGTGCCGGTCCGGTAGACGTCGACGACGACGATCTTCGCGCCGCGGCGCTTGCGGGCGGCAACCGCGTGGGTCATGACGTTGACCTGGGTGCTGACCGGATTGGTGCCCCAGATCACCACCACGTCGGAGTGCGCCATCTCGCGCGGGTCTGTGCCGCGCAGCGCTCCGGTACCGACGATGAACCCGTTCCATGCCAGGGTGGTGCAGATGGTCGAGTGCTGGCCGGAATAGCGCTTGAGGTGCCGCAGCCGGTTGATGCCGTCGCGCTGCACCAGACCCATGGTGCCGGCGTAGTAGTAGGGCCAGACGGTCTCGGAACCGAACCGGGCCTCGGCGCGCAGGAACGCTTCCGCGGTCTCGTCGAGCGCCGCATCCCAGCCGATTTCACGGAATCCGTCCGCGGTCCGCTGCAGCGGGTGCAACAGCCGGTCCGGGTGATGCACCCGTTCGGCGTACCGGGCCACCTTGGCGCAGATCACCCCGGCGGTGTAGTCGTTCCCGCGTGCGCCGCGAATGCGGCCGATGGTGCGGTCGTCAAGGCGTTCCACCTCGAGCGCGCAGGTTGACGGACAGTCGTGCGGGCAGGCGCTGTAGCGCAGTTCCATCGGCGCGGATGCGGCATCCGGCATGACGGTGCCTCCGGGGTTGCGGGACCAGTGCCGTCATTTCACACTGCGCCGGTCGCGCGGGCAACGGTTTTCTCCCGTGCACTCCGGTTTCGGGCGGGAGATTCCGCCACCACCGGCGGATATCGTCATGGTACGGTGCGCCGGTTCTGTCAATGGCGGCAGCGGGAGCAGAGGGTGGCCGAGAGCTTCGATTACGTGATCGTCGGTGCGGGCTCGGCAGGGTGTGTGCTCGCCAACCGGCTCTCTGCTGACTCGCAAACGAGCGTGTGCCTGCTCGAGGCCGGACCGCCGGACCGGAACCTGTTCATCCACATTCCGGCCGGGTTCATGAAGACCCTTGTCAACCCGCGGATCAACTGGCTCTACGAAACCGAGCCGAGTCACTGGACCGGCGGGCGGGTCATTGCCGCACCCAGGGGCAAGACGCTGGGTGGATCCAGCTCCATCAACGGCCACGTCTACAACCGCGGTCAGCGCATGGACTTCGACAGCTGGTCCCAGCGCGGCAACCCCGGCTGGGGCTATGCCGACGTGCTGCCGTATTTCCGGCGCTGCGAACGGCGGCTCGGCACGGGCGACGATACCTACCGCGGACGCGACGGCGCCGTCACGGTGACCGATCTCGACTGGCGCGACCCGCTGTGCGAGGCCTTCATCGAGGGTGCGGTGCAGCTGGGGATCCCGCGCAACGCGGACTACAACGGCGCCCGCCAGGAAGGCGTGTCCTACGTTCAGCGCACCACCCGCAACCGGCGCCGTGTCAGCACGGCCCGGGCCTACCTCGCGCCGGCCGGCTCGCGGCGAAACCTCGAGGTTCGCACCGGTTGCCACGCGACCCGCATCCTGATGTCCGGCCGGCGGGCAACGGGTATCGCCTACGCGAAGGGCGGGCGCGGCGGTGTTGCGCAGGAGGTGCATGCGCGCCGGGAGGTTGTTCTCTGTGGCGGGACCGTCAATTCGCCGCAGCTGCTGCAGCTCTCGGGCATCGGTCCGGCGCCGTTGCTCCGGGATCTCGGAATCGAGACCCTGCATCACCTGCCCGGCGTGGGGGAGAACCTCCGGGACCACTATGCGCCCCGCCTTGTCGGCCGGGTGCGCAACATCCGGACCATCAACGAGCGCTCGCGCGGTCTGCGGCTGGCGGCCGAGGTGGTGAAGTACTTCACCGGCGGCCAGAGCATCCTCGCGCTCAGCCCGACCCTGGTCTACTGCTTCTGGCATTCCGACGAGACGGTGCGCAACCATGACCTGCAGCTCACCTTTACCCCGGCAAGCTACAGGGAAGGCGTGCAGTCGCAACTCGACGACGAGCCCGGGTTCACCATTGCCGCGTGGCAGCAGCGCCCGGAGAGTTCCGGCTGGGTGCGCGCGCGCACATCCGATCCGTTCGACAAGCCGGTCATCCAGCCGAACTATCTGGCGGCGGAGACAGACCGGCGGGTCCTGCTCGCCGGCATGAAACTCGCGCGCCGGCTGATGCGGACCGAGTCGCTCGCTCCCTACTTCGCCTACGAGCAGTATCCCGGCGACCACGTCCGGACCGACGACGAACTTCTCGAAGTCGCCCGCGAGCGCGGGACCACGACCTTTCATGTCATGGGGACCTGCCGGATGGGGCCGGACAGCGATCCGACGGCGGTCGTGGATCACGAGCTCAGGGTCAGGGGAGTTGAGGGACTGCGGGTGATCGACGCGTCGATCATGCCGTCCATGCTGTCGGCCAACCTGAACGCCGCGACCATGATGATCGGCGAGAAGGGGGCGGATCTGGTGCTTGGCCGACCGGCGCCCGACCCCATCATCACACCGGAGTAAGCCACCGATGCCTGATGTCTTCGACTATGTGATCATTGGTGCGGGTTCGGCCGGCTGCGTGCTCGCCAACCGCCTGACCGAAGACGGACGTCACACGGTGTGCGTGCTCGAGGCTGGTCCGCCCGACCGCAATCCGTACATCCACATCCCGGCTGGGTTCATCCGGCTGATGAACGACCGGACGGTGAACTGGCTCTACGAGGCGGAACCGGGTCACTGGACGGGCGGGCGACGGATCCCGGTACCGCGCGGCAAGACGCTCGGCGGGTCGAGTTCGATCAACGGCATGATCTACAACCGCGGCCAGCGCCTTGATTTCGACAGCTGGTCGCAACTGGGCAACCAGGGCTGGGGCTACGCCGATGTACTGCCGTACTTCCGGCGCTGCGAGCGCCGGATCGGCGAGGGCGACGACAGGTTCCGCGGCCGCGACGGCCACCAGCTGGTGGCGGACCTGCCCTATCGGCACCCGTTTTGCGAGATCTTCATGGAGGGCGCCGCATCGCTCGGGATCCCCCGCAATCCGGACTACAACGGTGAACGCCAGGAAGGGATCAGCTACGTCCAGCGCACGGCGTCGGCGCGATGGCGAATGAGTGCGGCCCGCGCGTTCCTGAAACCCGCCAGACGGCGGTCCGGGCTTGAGGTGCGCACGCATGCCCATGCCACCGGGCTGCTGTTCGAGGGCCGCCGCGTGGTCGGGGCCGCCTATCGCAGGGGTGGAAGGAACGGACTCTCGGACGAGGTGCGCGCGCGCAGGGAGGTCATTCTGTGCGGTGGCACCATCAATTCGCCGCAGCTGCTGCAGCTGTCGGGCATCGGTGACAGCGCGTTCCTGTCCTCGCTCGGGATCGGGACCGTCCACCACCTGCCCGGCGTGGGCGAGAACCTGCGCGATCACTACGCCCCGCGGTTCGCGGTGCGGGCCCGCAACATCGAGACCCTGAACGAACGGGCGCGCGGGCTCAGGCTCGCGGGCGAGGTCGTGAAGTACCTGGTCGGAGCGCAGAGCATCGTCAGTCTCAACCCCAGCCTGCTCTACTGTTTCTGGCACTCCGACGAGGCGGCGCGCAACAACGACATCCAGCTCATCTTCACGCCCGCAAGCTTCGAGATCGGCCGCCACGGCGCATTCGAAGACTACCCCGGCTTTACCGTGGCCGCCTGGCAGCACCGTCCCGAGAGCAGGGGGCATGTGCGGATCCGGACACCGGACCCCTTCGACGCACCGGAAATCCAGCCGAACTATCTTGCTGCGGAGGAGGATCGTGTGGCCTGCGTGTCGGCAATGCGCCTGGCGCGCCGGCTGATCCATACCGACGCCATGAAACCCTACGTCGAGTCCGAGGTCTCGCCGGGCGACGAGTTCCAGACCGACGAGGAACTGCTTGAGGCGGCACGCCATGTGGGCAGCACCACCTACCACGTCATGGGGACCTGCAGAATGGCACCGCACACCGACCCGACGGCTGTGGTGGACAGCAATCTGAAGGTCCGGGGTCTGGAGGGCCTGCGCGTGATCGATGCCTCGATCATGCCGGCCATGCCGTCGGCCAACCTGAACGCGGCGGTTCTGATGATCGGCGAGAAGGGGGCCGACCTGGTGCTCGGAAAACCACCGCTCGAGCCGGTCATCGTTGCGGAATGCTGAGGCTGCTGCGCCGCGCACTGTCGGCGATCGGCCTCGTCCTGGTGCTCGCGGGGCCGGCGGCGGCAGCCGACGGCGAACCGGATCCTGCGGCCACCCGCGAACTCGAACAGCTGCTCCAGGCGCTCGAGGACCCGGAACGGCGTAACCGTCTGCTAACGGCGCTGCGCGCTGGACTTGATGCGGAGCGGCCCCCGCCGGACAACGCGGCGGACGCGGCGGCGAGTGGCCTCGCTGCCGGCTCGGCGATCCGTGCGCTCCAGGGACTGGCGGCGCTGCCGCGCTGGCTGCACCAGCAGGTTTCCATTCCCGACCGACGTGATTTCTGGCTCGGAACCGGCGTGGTCGGCATCCTGCTGCCGCTGCTCGTCGCCCTGGTGGCGCGCGGACTTCTTGCGGCGTTCACCCGACCCGCGATGCGACGGTTGCGCGAGGCATCCGTGCCGCAGTGGCGCCGGCGCGTTGCGCGGGCAGCGGTCCACGGGGTGCTTGACGCACTTCCTGCCCTCGGTGTCCTCGTGGCCGGATCGCTCGCGGTCTCTGTATTCGAGCAGTCGCTGTCATCGACGCGGACCGCCACGTTCATCGTGCAGGCTGCCGCACTACACGCGGCGGTCGGGGTGGCGGCAAGGCTGATCCTGGCGCCCGCAGCGCCGGCATTCCGGCCGGTCGCGGTCGAAACGGAAACCGCGAGCCTGCTGCACCGGTGGGTCCTGCGGCTGTCGGTGGTGGTGATCACCGGATACGTGCTGGTCACGGTGGCGGTACCGCTCGGGGCAAGCCTGACCATCGCCGAGGGGATCAGGGTCACGGTTGCGCTGGCGCTGACCGTGGTCGCGCTGATTGTCATCTGGCGGGTGCGGCGCCCGGTCACCGACTGGATCCGCGGTACGGGAACCTCGCTTGCGCGCCGCGGGATTGCCGACATCTGGTACCTGTTCGCCATCCTCTACCTGCTGCTGCTTTTCGGCGGCTTCGTTACCGGAGGGGACGGCGGTTTCGGCCTGCTGATGAGGGCGACCGCCGTCACCATCGCGACGCTTGGCGTATCGGTGCTGCTGGTCCACGTGTCCGGGCGGGCACTCGGGCATCTGTTCAGCGTGTCGCCGGAACTGGACCTGCTCAGTCCCGGCCTGCGCGAGCGCAGCACCGTCTACCGGCGCGTCGCGACAGGTCTCATCCGGGTTCTGATCTACGGCATCGCGCTCCTGGTGATCCTGCAGGCCTGGCAGTTCGACGTGATCGGGCTGATCGATCCCGGGTTCCGCGTCGTGATGGTGAAGAACGGCATCGCGATCCTGTTCGTGGTCGGTCTGGGTCTCGCGGTCTGGGAGGTGTCAACGGCAGCCCTGGCACGGCTCGGCGCCCGCGAAGGCCAGCAGGGCAGCCGGGCCCGCACCCTGCTGCCGCTGCTGCGGCGCCTCATCCTGATCTCGCTGCTGGTGCTCGGCGGCCTGGTCATCCTCTCCCTGCTCGGCATCGACATCACGCCGCTGCTGGCGGGCGCCGGCGTGGTGGGGCTCGCGGTCGGATTCGGGTCCCAGGCCCTGGTCCGCGACTTCATTACCGGGCTGTTCATCCTCATCGAGGATTCGATCTCGGTCGGGGACGTCGTAACCATCGGCGGACATACCGGCGTGGTCGAGGACCTGTCGGTCCGCACCGTTCGCCTGCGCGACCTGCAGGGCACGGTGCACGTGGTGCCGTTCGGCGACGTGACCAGCATCGAGAACTTTACCCGGGAGTATTCCTTTGCAGTCATGGATATCGGCGTCGGCTACCGGGAGGACACCGACCGGGTATGCGAGGTGCTCGAGAAGGTGGGTGAGGAACTGCGTGCCGATCCCGACTGGGCCGAACGGATCCTTGATCCGCTGCAGATCCTGGGCGTCGACCAGCTGGCCGACAGCGCGGTGGTGATCCGCTGCCGGTTCCGGACCATGCCGATCCAGCAGTGGGGCGTGCGCCGGGCCTTCCTCCGGCTGGTGAAGAAGCGGTTCGACGAACAGGGGATCGAGATCCCGTTCCCGCAAACCACGGTCCATTTCGGGCCGGACACATCCCCGGAGCTGCTGGCGCCGGCGCCGCCGCCCGCTCAGTGAGCGAACATCACCGGGAGCTGCGCGTCGCGAAGGATGTCCCGGGTCGCGCCTCCGAAGAAGACCTGGGTGATGCGGCTCTGGGTGTAGGCGCCCTTGAGCAGCAGGTCGGCGCCGAGCCGGGACGCCTCGTGCAGGATCCTGTCACCGAACTCGCCGCGGGACCGCGCCACCTGGTGCAGCCGCGCGTTCACTCCGGTATCCCGGAGATAGGCCGTGACCGCCGGTCCGTCCGGACCTTCGACGTACCAGTCGTCGAGCGCGATCACCCAGACCTCGCGGGCATTGCGCAGCAGGTTGATGGCAAGCCCGATCAGTCGCGCGGTCTCGCTGCTCCTGTTCCAGGCGATCGCGACCACCTCCCCGACCGGGCGGTCCCAGCCCCCGGGCGAGACCAGCATCGGCCTGCCGCTCATGAACAGCAGCTGCTCCATGACCGAGACGGCGTTGCCTGCAAGCGACTCGCGCGAGACGATCGAGAGGTCACTGATCCGGGCGGCCATGCCGAGTTCCCGCCAGCTTCCGATCGGGTCGGGGTCGACCTCGAGGCGGGTGCCGTGCGCCGCCCCGGCGGCCGCGGCGATCCTGGTCTCCAGCACCGCCCGGGCGCGCGCGACATCGTCGAGCGAAACGTCTTCCCGGCTCGCGTGGCCGCTCAGTCCCCAGCTCATCGGATCGACCGCCTGGTCGTCAGTGCCCGCCCGGTAGAGCTTGACCAGCACGTCCGCGCCAAAGCGCCCGGCGATCGACAGTGCCGCGTCCACCGGGAGTGCGGCAACGACATGGATAGCGGCGGGCATGAGCAGGCGTTTCATCGGGAGGCCTCCGGGTGACCGGGCACACTTACCATCTGGCGACCCGCGGCCAAACGTTGACGGTGCCCGGCCGCGGTCCGGATGCTACTGTCCGGCAATGCACCGGACGGGGAGGGGCGTCATGCACAGGTTGGGCGAACTTGAAATCATGCGGGTGGTCGAGAGCGAGGTCCCGATCTTTCCGACCATGTCGTTCTTTCCCGATGCCGATCCCGCGGTGATCGAGGCGCACCGGGACTGGCTGATGCCGAGGTTCATCAGCCCGGAAACCGACGAGGTCATCCTGTGCATCCAGTCCTACGTCATCCGCACCCGTCATCACATCATCCTCGTCGATACCTGCGTCGGCAACCACAAGACCCGGCCGGCCCGGCCCATGTGGCACATGCAGGACCGGCCGTGGCTGGCGGACCTTGCCGCTGCCGGCGTTGCGCCGGAGGACGTCGACTTCGTGCTGTGTACCCACCTGCACGTCGATCACGTCGGGTGGAATACCAGGCTCGTCGACGGACGCTGGGTTCCGACCTTCCCGAACGCCAGGTACATCTTCTCGCGCACGGAATACGAGGCCTGGCTGGGGCGATACCGGGCCGGCGAGGCAATGCCGGTTCCGGAGGTGTTCGAGGACAGCGTGCTGCCGATCGTCGAGTCGGGACAGGCGCTGATCGTCGAGGATGACCACCAGATCGACGACGGCATGTGGATCGAGCCGTCCCCCGGTCACACTCCGGGGCACGTGATGCTGAACCTGGCGTCGGGAGCCGCGCGCGGCCTGATGACCGGGGACGTGATTCACCATCCGCTGCAATTGCTGCGGCCGGAGTGGTCGTGCCGGGCGTGCGAGGATCCAGGGCAGTCGGCCCGCACCCGCCAGGCGATGCTGGCCCGGATCGCGGACACCGACACGCTGCTCTGCCCGGCCCATTTCGCCTCACCGAGCATGGGACACGTGCTCTCCCGCCCGGCGGGCGGCTACGACTACCGGTTCCTCGGCGAGTAGCCTGGGCACCTCGGCCTATCGGACGGACGAGAACGAGGTGGGGACCAGGATCTGGTTGGAGACCGATGCGACGATGGCGCCGTCGGCCTCGGTGCGCGCCCGCTTTTCATGCCACTCGGGATCGGACGCGAACGCGTTCCACTTCTCGTCCCGCTCGGCGAGCGAGTTCCATTCAAGCAGGTAGTACAGGGCCTGGTTCGACTCGCCGATGCCGACAGTCCAGAACCCGGCCTGGCGAATTCCGTGCCGCTCCCACAGTCCGAGGGTGATGGTCTCGAACCGCTCGAGCAGTGCCGGCAACCGGCCGGGAACACAGTGGTAGATGCGCAGTTCGTGGATCATGGTGCGGGCTCCCCGGTCAAGGTCACGTCTGCGCAAGTCCTACACCAGTACCGCCGGCTCGCTCAACCGGGGTTGCGGGATTACCCGAACGCGCAAACCGCTCGACAACAGGTCCCATTTCAATCCCTCGCGGCATGTCCTTGAGGCGTTTCACTGTCGACCAGTCACGTCGCCGTGGGTACCGCAGTGCCCGCCAGGGTGCTGATGCGCGGTCGGCGATTTGCCGTCGACCATCGTCACGCCGGCGGAAACCACGCGGCCGGGGCCCGCGGCTCGGGGTCGGTCGCAACATCGACCACATTCGGCACACCGGAGGCGATCCCGGCCTCGATCGCGGGTGCGATGGCACCCGGATCCTCGACCCTGACGCCGCGGCAACCAAAGCCCTCCGCGACTCGCGCGAAGTCCACCGGCTCGAAGTGCGTCAAGTCCTGGGTGCGGCCATTGCGCCCGCCGTACGCTGCACGCACACCGGAAATGTCCTGCCCCAAGGCCGAGTTGTTGTTAACCACCACGGTGACGGGAATGTTCCAGCGCCTCGCAGTCTCGAGCTCCGGCAAGTGGTAGTAAAAGGCGCCGTCGCCGCAGAAGCAAACGACCGGTGTATCGGGCAGCGCCGATTGGGCTCCGAGCGAGGCTGGCAGACTCCAGCCGAGCGAGCCCGCGGCACGCAGATACCGTTGACCCGGCCGGGTGAGCGCTACATGGGTGCCCGTCCAGATGCCGCTGTGGCCGGTGTCGGCGACGAGCAAGGCGTTGGCCGGTAATACGCGTTCGAGCTCGCTGCACAGCCGCTCGACCGTAATCGGCGATGCGCTGGACGTGCGCAGCGGCTCTACCTCGGCGAGCCATGCACGCCGCAGACTCATGACACGCTCGTGCCACGCGCTGCGATCGCGACGACCGAGCCGCTCGACGAGCGCGGTGAGCGCGAGACCCGCGTCACCGAGCAGGCCATGCGCTCCCGGAAAGTTGCGGGCGAGTTCGGTCGCATCTGCATCAATCTGGACCACCACCGCATCAGGCCGCACGACCCGCCAGTTTCCGGTCGACATATCGCTCGTGTCGCTGCCGACATACAGCACCAGGTCGGCTTCATGCACGATGCGGTTCGCGTAGGGTGCCGAGTAATTGCCGACCACTCCCACCACTGGATCGAGGCTGTCCTCGATCAGCCCCTTGGCGTCGAGCCCGTAGGCGATGGGTATGCCGGATGCCGCAAGCGCACGTAGCGGTTGTGCTGCCGCACCGACGACGGCGCCGGCGCCGAGGACTGCAATCGGGCGCTCGGCTGCATCGATCAACCTGGCCGCCGCGGCAACATCTTCGGCATCGGGCATGGAGCGATAGGCGGGTGCTCTTCCGTGCCGCGTTTCCGCGACGATCGGCTCTGTCACCTCGCCCCGCTCGACCAGCTCGGCGGAGAGCCCGGCGAGGTCGAGGTGCACGGGCAACGGCTTCGGCGCGCTCGCCTCGCGCATCGCCTGACGAAGCAGAAAAGGCAGCTCCGGAGCGGCTTCAACACTCGCAGAGAATCGTGTAACCGCCGAAAAGAGCGGCCGGTGATCGACTTCCTGATAGGCATTGCGGTGGAGCTGGGGGATGGGCTTGTGACCCGTCACCGCGAGCACCGGCGAACGAGCCAGGTAGGCGTCCTGCAGCCCGGCCGCGAGATTCGCTGCGCCCACGGCTTGCGCCATGCAGACGCCGACGCGGCCAGTGGCACGGGCGTAACCGTCGGCCATGTACGCCGCCGCCTTCTCGCTGTGGGCCATGATGCGGGTCACCCCGAGCGCTTCGAGCTCGATCAGGGTGTGTCGCCCGACCGCCTCCATGAAGAACACGTGAGTGACGCCGTATTCGACGAGTGAACGTGCCAGATACTGGGCACCCGTCATCGACTCGGGCATGATTCGACCACCCCTACGGTACGTCAGAAATCCGGCGGCAACGATAGCACCCTCGCCGGACGAACCCATACCGTACTTCAGCGCGCCCCAACGCCGATAGGCGGCTAGATCTACCCATGCCCCAATAGATGGCCTTGCGTCCGGCCGCCGCATCGTGGCAACGGTCGTCGCGGCCACGGCCCGTGGTCTCGCCCAGCCACTGCCAGTTGGTCGCACGCAGGCTTGCGCCGTCGAACGGCGGCGACACGAAGGTCTCGATGAGCCACGGCTCGAAACCATAGCACGCGGAGAAGTCGGCCCGGAGGCGACGCAGAAGCTGACCGAGCCCATGCGACGCCAGATTGGAGCATTCAACACCCGGTCTGATCAGGAACCGCGACAGGCCCACCACCCGGTGCCCATGGTTCAGGCGCTGCTCCGCATCCCAGCCGATCCAGCGATCCCGCGCCGCAAGCTGCAGGGCCGATGCCGCAACCCCGATCGCGCCGAGCCAGCCGTGTTCGGACCACAAAAGATACCGCAACTGCCGGCCAACCAGCGGCCCGGCCCCCTGCGGGTGTTCGTGTTCCATCAACCCATGCCAGATCTCTCGATGGGCCGAGCTCGAAACCGGAACCAGCTCCAGGCCTCGAACCTGCCCGACATCCGCCGGGACGTCTCGGGCCGGCGCAACCGGCGGCGCCGGACACCGCCGGACACAGGTTCCACCGGGCGTTTGTCGGACCGGAAGCCGGATCTGCCCGGACCACTCCAGGGCCCGCAGCGCCGACAGACAGGTGGAGACCTGAGGCCGTCCCTGCCCATCCCGGAACCCGAGTTCAGCACACAGATGCGCCGCAAGCGCCGTGCGATGCGGAACATCGCACCCATCCAGCAACACGGTGATGCGACCGACAGCACACGGCTGCGAAAGCTGGCGCTTGATCTGATGCTGAACGTCCATGGCCGGCACCGTAGCGCCATCAGCATCACTTGTGGGGCATGGGTAGGGCTAAGCCCACCTGGCCGACGGCCATTTCGTCGAGGCCGCCGAGCGCGTCGGCAGTCTCATCGCCGAGGCAATGGCCGGACATTGCGTCAAAGCTGACGGTTCGCGAGGGGCAAATCTCCGTGGTCGTTCTTGAACTGTGCGAGCAGTTTGCGTTCGAGCAGTTCAGGCTTGTCCCTGGGGCAGCACCACATCCGCAAGTTCGCGTCGTTAATCCCTTGCACCTGCCACAGCCACTCGCCTCCTTTGTGTTTGTCGGTCCGGCCCGCTCCAAAGCGTGCCAGCTGACTCACCCGCTTGCGCAGGTTGCTGGTCTTAGCACCTGCCTTGCCGATGTAAAGGATGTCGGTTGGGCCTGCTGCCATGATTCGATGGCGCTTGTCGCACAACAGGTTGGGATCGGCCGGCACAGCATATTGCGCGTGGCCCGCATCGGTGGCGAATGAAAGAATATTCCAGCCGCGCAGGCAGACAGCGTAGATGCCTGGAGCGGTCGGAAGGTCCTGCCATGTCGCTCGCTCTCGGCCATTCGCACGTGCCAGCAAATCGCCCAGCGAAACGGACTGCGCCTTCATGCCCAAGAACCGGTCGATATCGGATGCTTTCATGGGTTCTGAATCCGGAAGCCGCTCCTTCTCTCACGGCTAGAATTGGCTCCGCCGTGTCCGCTTGCAATACCAGATGCGCTTCCTACGATGACCAATGGAAGCCGCGCAACGGGTCCGGAACCGTTCCATCACAAGCGCGGTGACCAACGTCGCTCAGGCGCCGCTCGGGCTAACTGATTGAACCGCAAGGGTTCTCAGGCCCGAGACGCTGGGAGTGTACGCTGTTGCAGCTCTTACGCCATGCGGCGGCTTGGTCGTCACACCCGACGCAGCGTTCGCTTGGGCGGGGGAGCGCCACTAGCCCATGTATAATGATTGCGTAGGTTTTCGAGGCCAACCTCATCGTGGACAAGGCGTTGGAATGCCCTCCGGTTGGTCAGGGGACAGATGGTTCCCGCATGCGAAAGGCCGGTGACTTGCCCGGATGGCCAGGCAATGCAGTGAGAACGCGCGAGCTGCCCACAACTTTGGTGGCATATGCCCAAGTCCTCCGATCACTCTCATTAGGTATGGACCAATTCATGGTGGACAGGTCAGTCGTCAGCGACCGTCGGAGCAAAGAACACCACAACTAATATTTCCCAATCTCATCGAAATCTAATTCAACTATTGGATCAACTTTGCCGTCTTTATCGCGAGTAAATTTTATGAAATTCATATCTGACAGACGCATTAGTTCCCGCCAAAATGTTCTATTGGTTACATTTCTATATGCCTGAGTTATATACGGAGCTTTACATAGTTCGGAAAATTTAATTTTGCGGGACGGGTTATCGGAAAATGGATCCGTCGGCTCTGTATGAAGAATCAAATAGTCAAGCAGGTTGTATTCTCTCTGATTGAGAGCCCTTCTCCGTTCTCCAACCTTTGTGTTAAAGGCCCGAACAAGCATTGTACGATATATGACCCTGTTCAGCTTCGCTTTTATGAAATTGTTGATTCCCTTAAGCTCTTCAGAGAACCCGCGCAGCCCGAACTCGATGAAACTAGTGACATCGAATGGTTGAATTCGCCTGCACTGCTGCAGAGTGGTTTTGTATTCGGTTTCGTTCCTATAGAAGTAATTGGAAAGGCCGTAGAACCCGAAGACGTTGTAGCCACCCTGAAACAATATCCCGGCCTCAACAAGCCGTGATACGCGCCCATTGCCATCGCCAAATGGATGTATGGTGACCAGAAAAAATGTGCCAACAGTGCTCGCATCACCGGGTGGAGACTTTCTATAGCTCTTGAGTTTACGAAATTGATGTATTCGTCTATCAATCTAGGGATACTGTCGTGCGGTGCACCACGATGAACGCCTCCAAGATCAAGTGATCCAACGACAACAGAAAAATCTCTAAACTGACCCGGTATATTATGGTTTTCGTCTGAGCTTTCGGTAATCATCTTATGCATCTGAAGGATATCTTCGACATGCAACGGGGCGCGGTCAGGACCAAACCTGGTTCGCGTCCATTCCTGGGTGAGGCCCGCATTCCGGATTTGCTGCTGTTCTTTCGTAGCTCGCAGCCTAGCGGTGTCAGAAGGCTGTTCGGCAATTTCGATCTGGCGTGACACCTCTTCCTCCGACAACGGATTCCCCTCCAGAGCTGTTGTTCCATGAACAGCCCGCACCCGGTTCAATCGGTCCAGTTGTTTCCGCCAATCGGGAGGTAGAACCAAATTCTGGGCCGATTGCTTATGCGCCTCAACGGATATCAGATCTGAGATAAAGCCGGCCGTGTCCAATTTGTAATCGAATGTGAAGGTGTCCCAGTTCATAAGTGACAGCCTCTTTGACAGCTTGTTTGGCGGAATTTATGCAGTAAAATCAATAGGGTGAAGGGATGGCAAGCCTTTAGTGCGCATCTTACTTGGCAGCGTGTTTTGCGCACTAGAGCGAGTTTCGAGTGTCTAGAATCGAGCGGGCTGGACGGGCGATCAGGTTACCAGATGTATGGGTGTGTGGCAGAAGATCTGGCAGATGTAGGACTGCCGGGAGGGAGCCATGCCCAGACCGTTGTCGGAAGATCTGAGTGTGCGGCTGGTCGAGGCCGTGGAAGCGGGTGGGACGATCCGTGCCGTCGGTGAGCGGTTCGGGGTGGCGCCGAGCTCGGTGAGCAAGATCCACCAGCTGGCGTCAGGCGGGCAGCGTGACCGCGGCGTCGATGGGCGGCGACCGGCGTTCGGGGGCCACCGAGGCATACGGGCCGCGCGTCCTGGCGTTGCTGGAGGCGCAGCCGGACCTGACGCTGGACGAGATCTGCGCGGCGCTGGGCCCGGCCGGTGCGGCGCCGAGCTGGGACACGAAATCGGCCGTGAAGTCGGGTTTCGGGACGGCCAGAGGCATGCACTGAGAACCAGTGAGTAGCACGTTGTCACGCAAAGAAATGTGTACTCGGCAGGGCTTGGCCGTTCGGGTGAACTGCCGAAGCACCAGGGCACGACTGGACACTGGAGCCGAAGCGATCCTTTGGCAATTGACTCAGGCAGCATCTGCTCGAGCATTTGCTGAGTCGCTTGACGCCACGTTCTCGGCCAGAATCCGCGGCAAATCGTGCCCCGGCCGGCCTCGCAAGCCGGGCTGAAGCAGCCCGTCCCTCAATCGAGCTCCTCCAGCAAGCCGCGGCCTCGGTCAGGTCGGGCGTCTCGGAGTCTTCGGCAAGCCAACGATTGCGGGACGAAGCATTGCATGGCCCTTGTCCGGTTTGCGTTGCGACTTCAATTGTTGGGCGAGGCTCATTGCAGAGCGCAGTTCGGATGACTTGGCGCCTTGGTGTCGCGCGGTACCCGGTGTGCATTGGTACGGGCAATTGCCGGCGTCCAATCGACCGACGGCATCCCTTCGAGCAGCTCTCCTTCCAGGCGCAGAAGCTCAGACGTGCAGTCGCTTTCGCCGGTGGCATTCGCCATCTCGACTGCCTCACGGAGAGTTGTTGTGCCTTCGTCGAGTCTACCCGACCGTGCGAGAGACCGCGCCAGCAGCGCGAGAAAGTGCGGCGCTTGCATCTGCGCGCCGGTGGAGCGGTACGCCCTCACGCCGGTGCGCACTTGCCTGACACTCTCATCACCCCGCCGGGTTCGTCACTTGTCCACCCCGCATGAGAGGACCGGGTGCGTGCAGGAGCGCGAAGCCTTGCTGCTCGGCGCCTTGCTTCGTCTTTTCCCGGTCGCACAGCAGATGATGGAGCATCGTCTCATAGTAGAGTGAACGAGCTTGCGAAAAGGGAGATAGCTTTCATCTCAAGGTGACGAGTTCGCGCTCGCGCGCTTGCTCCGGGTAACCTGGGCTGGAACTTCGGATTGGTGCTCGATTTCGTGCGGTTCCGATCGATCCCGCATGCACGACGGGATGCCTGCAGACATCGCGACCGTGCACTCCGTCGACACGCTGAGCGGGCGCAGACCTTGAGAGGGGATTCAGGGCTGATCAGCTCGGATGAAATCACAGAATTGGCCGACACGCGCAGGGCTGCGCCGTGCGCCGTGCGCCGGACGTGACCCGTTCGCCGCTACCGCTCGCGGTTGCCGGACACGAACACCGTCAGTGTCGAGCAGAGCATGATTGCCGCGATGCCGAAGAACATGAACGACGCGTCGGAATTGTCCAGGATCCAGCCGAACAGCGGCGGAGCGACCACGCCGCCGATGCTGAAACCGGAGGTTACGAAACCGAACACCTTGCCGAAGGCGCCCTCCGGCGTAACAGAACGGACGATCATGTCGCGTGACGGCATGATCACGCCGTGCAGGAGACCCTGCAGCGTCATCAGCACAAAGATCAGCGCCAGGGGCAGGGAGACGGCGCCGACGACGGCGATCATGGCGGCGGTGCCGACGAAACAGATGGCCGCAACCAGGTTGTGCCGCCGGGTCCGGTCCGCCAGGACTCCGCCGAGCAGGACACCGACGGCGCCTGCCACCAGGTAGGCCGACAGCACCAGGGTCGCGCTCTCGATCGCCGTTCCCTGCTGCTGGTTCAGCGCGACAATCAGAAAGCTGGCGATTCCGGTCGAGCCCAGCGAGAGCAGCGTGAAGAACCCGAGACAGAGCAGGATCGGGGGTGAGAGCAGCAGCGCGATACCGTGGGTGTGATCACGTGACCGCGCGGCGCGCTGCCGGACGAGCTGCGGCGCGTGACGCAGGTGCCGGGCATAGAGCATCATTACCAGCATGGTCGCGATGCCGCACGCGCCCGCAATCGCCAGTCCCGTCCGCCAGCCCACCGCGAGGTTGAGGAACACGATCACCGGACCGGCGGCCGCGAAACCGGCATAGCCCGCGAAGGTGTGCAGGCTGAATGCCCGGCCCATGCGCCGGCCCGACACCGAAGCCGAAAGAATCGCGTAGTCGGCCGGGTGATAGACGCCGTTGGCGCAGCCGGCGACGAACATCAGGGCCATCAGGGTCCAGAATCCGTCGGCAAATCCCATCAGGAGAAACGCCGCACCCTCCACGCCAAGCCCGGCAATCAGCACGGTCCGGGCACCGATCCGGTCGACCAGGAACCCAAAGGGCACCTGGGTGAGACCCGTGGTCGCGCTGAACACCGCCACCAACAGGCCGAGTTCCGCGTAGGAAACACCGAGTGCCTGCTTGAGCAACGGGAACAGTGGCGGCAGCAGGTAGATGTAGAAGTGGCTGAAGAAATGGGCGACACCGACCAGCGCGATGACCCGGTAATCGGAGCGGCCGTCATCGGCGGGGCGCTCGCCGCGCGGTTGGTCAGCCGTGACGTCCATCTTCGGTCAGCCTGTCTCGATCCTGGGAAATCCGGAGTCCGGACGACGCCACATTCCACTCAACACCCGTTCGGGGTCAAGGACCGGACCGGGGTCGCGCCGGCAGTGCCGTGGCGGGAGACTCGCCCGTCTCCGTCGCGGCGGGTATCGTCGCGCCGGCAGGACCCGTGGCGGGAAGCCTGCAGCACGCAGTGGACACGCCGGGGGGGAGGGTCGAATGCCGCAGGGCCGTTCCGGTCCGCAGCCGCGGGCCTGGCAGGTGATGCTGAGCGGACGGACGCTCGACCTGCTTCATCCGTCCCCGCTCGACATCGAAATCGAGGACATTGCCCACGGGTTGTCGCGGCTCGCCCGGTGGAATGGCCAGACCAGTGGCGAGAAGGCGTGGTCGGTCGCCCAGCACAGCCTGCTGGTAGAACGACTGGCCGTCAGGCTGAAGGAGGACCTCGAGGTCCGGTGGCGGCTGGCCGCCCTGCTGCACGATGCGCCCGAGTTCGTCATCGGTGACCTGATCAGCCCGTTCAAGGCGGTGATCGGCACGGAGTACCGGCAGGTCGAGGACCGGCTGCTTGCGGCCATTCACCTTCGGTTCGGTCTGCCGGCCACCCTGCCCGACAGGGTCGTGAAGCTGATCAAGCGTTCCGACCGGATCTCCGCCGGGCTCGAGGCGGTGCAGCTTGCCGGGTTCAGTCAGAACCGGGCGCGCAGGCTGTTCGGCCAGAGCCGGGTGGGACGCGATATCGTACTCCGGCCCTGGCCGCCGGACGAGGCGCGGCACCGCTTCCTCGAGCGGTTCGGCCAGCTCGCCGGGTAGTCCGGGCCTCACGCCGGGGCCAGTTGCGCGATCGGTCTTTCGCGGATCGGCCAGTGAACGAGTGCCGATACGACGCCAAGACCGATCGAGATCCACCAGACCACGTCGTAGGAACCGAAGGTGTCGTAGGCGTAGCCACCGAACCAGGCTCCGAGGAAACCGCCGATCTGGTGGCTGAAGAAGACGATGCCGAACAGCGTCCCCATGTACCGGGGCCCGTAGATGTGGGCCACCAGGCCTGATGTGAGCGGCACGGTGCTGAGCCAGAGGAATCCCATCAGCACCGCGAAGATGTACACCATCATCTCGCTTGGCGGCAGCAGCAGGAACCCGGTCATCACCAGCGCGCGCCCGAAATACAGCGAGCTGAGAAGGTACTTCTTCGAATACCGTCCTCCGGCCACGCCGGCGACGTAGGAGCCGATCACGTTGCACAGCCCCACCAGGCCGATCGCCCAGGCCCCGGTCTGGGCCGCGAGCCCGAGATCGACCACGTATGAGGGCAGGTGGGTGGAGATGTAGGCGACGTGGAACCCGCAGACGAAGAAGCCCATCACCAGGAACCAGAAGCTCGGGTGACGCAGGGCTTCCGACAACGCCTGGCGCATGGTCTGGGAGCGCGCCGCGTCCGACTGCGGGACCGGCCGGGCCTTCAGGAACACCAGGCCCATCGGTACCATCAGCAGGGTGGTTGCGGCGAGGACCAGCAGCGCGGCGCTCCAGCCGAACCCGTCCAGCAGCTGTTGTGCCAGGGGGACGATCAGGAACTGCCCGAGCGAACCGGCGGCACCGACGATCCCCAGCGCCCAGGACCGGCGTTCCGCCGGGAACAGCTGTGCGACCGCGCCGAAGATGATGCCGAATGACGTACCGGACAGACCGACCGCCACCAGGAATCCGGCGCTGAAGTGCAGCATCGCCGGCCCGGTCGACATCGCCATCAGCACCACGCCGGAAACATAGAACGCGGCACCGATCATGATTGCCTTGAACGGTCCGTACCGGTCGGCAAAGGCACCGAAGAACGGCTGGGTCACGCCCCAGACCAGGTTCTGCAGGGCCATCGACAACGCAAAGACCTCGCGGCCGACGCCGAAGTCGAGAGAGATCGGGCCGAGGAAGAGGCCGAAGCCGGCTCGAGTACCGAAGGAGATGGCGGCGATCAGACCGCCGAGCAGAAGGGCGACGTAGGCGAGCCTGGACGATGCAACCAGGCCGGCTGTCCGCAGCGGCGGCGCCGACGCCTGGAAAACCCGGGCGTATCTCCAGCGCCCTGCCGTCTCGTCGAAGGTGGCGCCGACGATACGCAATGCCGTCGCCTCCCTCCGCCCGAGCAGGCCGGAAGCCTCGGCCTCCATCGGCGCGAAGACGGTGCCGCGGGACAGGGTCTCCCACTGTCCTCCGGCCCTGCGCTGGAGGAAGTACTGCTCATGGGTCATGCGGGATTACCTTCACCGGATCCGGATGGCGCACTTTCCTCGCCGGCCCGGGGAGACGCAAGTCTGCCGGCAGGCACGGCAGCCTTGCCCGATTCGCACGAAACCGGTTCACCGGGTGCCGTCGGCCATGCTCACCAGCAACCGCGCATAGTCCGCCGCCGCCTCGTATTGCGTCCAGTGCCCGATCCCGTCGAGCACCTCGACGGCAGCGTCGGGACGCGCCTCGCGCAGCAGCGCGATCCGCTGGTCGAGACCGTCGGCGAGTGTCCTGTCCCTGCTGCCCCAGACCGCGTTGACCGGAGCCAGGAGGCCGCCGAGGGCGTCGAGCAGCCGCGTGGTGTTCGACAGCGGACGCGACACGGTGCGCGCACGCAGCGAATTGATGATCTGGATGTGGATTGCCAGCTCGTCGACGAGCGCCGGGTCGGCGATCATCAGCCATTCCATGTTGTTGCGCGCGGCCGCGTGCAGTTCGTGCGCATCCATGTCCGGGTGGATGCGCACGAGGCTGCCCGGTTCGCGCGGGCGCGGGCCGAAGCCGGCCGCTCCCACCATGTTGAAACTCAGGACCCGGTCATCGAGACGCTCGGCGACCACGGCGCCGATCACGGCGCCGAACGAGAACCCCGCAAGATGGAATGCCGCGCCGGGGCAGAGCCGCGCAATTCCGTGCGCAACGATCGCGGCGAGACCCTCGGCGGTGTAGGGCGGACCCGGGTCGTCGCTGTCGCCCAGGCCCGGCAGGTCGGCCGCGAGCACCCTGAATCCGGCCGCGACCAGTGGCTCGATCGTCCGGCACCAGTGGTTCCACGAGCCGTGGCCGCCGTGAAGCAGGACCAGGGGAACCCCGTCGCCCCAGTCGTGCCAGACCATCGCGCCTCCGCCGCCCGGGGTGTGGTGCACCCGGGCCCGCCCGGCCAGGTCAGCGAGCCACCGCGCCGGGTCGCCGGGCGCGGCACTCCCGTCCATCAGACCTCGCCCGGCTGCGGGGTGCGCCTATGGGTCGGACTGATGATCACCTCGTTCAGGATCACGCGCGCCGGCAGCTTCAGCATGAACACGACGATGTCGCCCATGTCCTCGGGCTGGATCAGCCGGGCACGGTCCTCGGCCGGGACCTGCACCGGCCGGAAGTCCAGGATCGGTGTCTCGACCTCGCCCGGACAGAGTGCGCAGGCCCGGATTCCCTGGTTGCCGTACTCGTCGTTGATCAGCTGGCTCAATGCCATGACGGCGTGTTTCGAGGCGCCGTAGGCGACACCGGCCCTGAGCGAGTAGTTGATGCCCGCTTTCGACGAGGTGGTGATGATGGTGCCGTCACCGCGCGGCGCCATGACTCTCAGGGCCGCCTCGGCGCAGTTGTAGGCACCCTTCACGTTGACGTCGATCACCTGGTCCCAGCCGTCGAGCGCGCCGCCCTTCCAGTAGCGATCGGTCACGTTGATGCCGTGGTTGTTGACCAGCAGATCAAGCCGGCCGTGCTGTTCGGCGATGCTTCGTGCCATCGCCCGCATCGCCTCGCGGTCGGTGGCGTCACCGGCGGCGACTTCAGCGGTGCCGCCGTCCGCCCGGACCTGTTGGGCCACCTGTTCGAGCGGAGCGGCCCTGCGGCCGGTCAGCGCCACGGTCACGCCTTCCGCCGCCAGTGCCCGTGCCGCGCCGGCGCCGATACCGGTGCCCGCACCGGTGATCCAGGCCACCATTCCCTCGATCGATCTCATGCCCACCAAGCCCCTCGTCCATGCAACACTGTGCCCCGACCGTTCGTCGCGGCGGCGCCACTATACCGGAACCTGCCACGTGAAAGTCCATGGCCGAACCCGGCTGATCACGTCCTGGAACGGCCTGTCGGGAAATGCCCGCGGCTCGGTCTGGCTGCTGGTCGCGGGGCTGCTGGCCACCGTGATGATCACCGGCATCAAGCATGTCGGCCAGCGCCTGCCGGTGATCGAGATCCTGTTCTGTCGCCAGCTGCTGGTGTTCCTGCTGCTCACGCCGGCGTTGCTCAGCGGGTTTCCGGGCGTGCTGCGGACCAGACGGGCGCCGCTGCATCTCTCACGCTGCGCGGTCTCGATCGTCGCCATGCTGACGGGGTTTACCGCGGTGGTGCACCTGCCGCTGGCCGAGGTGACCGCGATCAGCTTTTCGCGCGCGTTCTTTGCGACGCTGCTCGCGATCCTGATCCTGCGCGAGGTCGTGGGCGTCCGCCGCTGGAGCGCCACAGTCGTCGGGTTCATCGGGGTCCTGGTCGTTGTGCGCCCGGGTGCCGAGGGGATCAATATCTACGCCGTGTTCGCCGTCGTCTCGGCGGCGCTGGTCGCGGGCAACGTGATCATGACGAAGCGGTTGGCCGAGACCGAGGGAACGACGACCATCATGGTCTACCATGCGGGCGTGCTGGCGGTCGCCTACGCGGTGCCGGCGTGGTGGCTGTGGGTGCAGCCGACCTGGGTCGAACTCGGGTTGATCGGCGTGATCGCGGTGCTGATGTCGGCGGTGCAGGTCTGCATGATCCGAGGCTACCGAGAGGCGGAGGCGTCGGCCGCACAGCCGCTGGAGTATGTTCGGCTGGTCTACGCGGCGATGATCGGCTACCTGGTCTTCGCCGAGGTGCCGACGCCGTGGACCTGGGCCGGGGCGGCGCTGATCATCGCGAGCGCGCTCTACACGATCCACCGCAACACCGTGCGGGCGCGGGACGCGAATTGACGCCGGGCCGGCCGCTTTTCACAATGCGCTTACCGTGCCGAAACCAGCGGAGGACAAGGTCGTGAAGATCGGTGTCATGATGTTTGCAACCGACTATTCCATCGCGCCGCACGAACTTGCGGTCGCGGTGGAGGAACGCGGGCTCGACTCGCTGTGGTTCCCGGAGCACTCGCACATCCCGCTGCCCCGGGTCTCGCCATGGCCGGGCGGCGGCGAACTGCCGAAGATGTACTACGACGTGATGGATCCGTTCGTCGCGCTTGCCTCCGCGGCTTCGGTGACCAGCCGGATCGGGCTTGCCACCGGGATCTGTCTGGTTGTGCAGCGCGACCCGATCCAGCTTGCCAAGGAGATCGCCACGCTCGACCGGATCTCGGGAGGTCGGTTCCTGTTCGGGGTCGGTGCCGGCTGGAACGCCGAGGAGATGGCCGATCACGGAACCACCGACTTCAGGGGCCGGTTCAGGCTGATGGCCGAACGAATCGAGGCCATGAAGACCATCTGGACCAGGACGCGTCCGGAGTACCACGGCGAGTACGTCGACTTCGGCCCGATGATGGCCTGGCCGAAACCGGTGCAGGCGCCGCATCCGCCGGTGATCGTCGGCGGCGGGTTTCCGCATGCGGCGCGCCGGGCGATCGCGTTTGGTGACGGGTGGATGCCGATTGGCGGCCGGCTCGACGTGGTCGAGCTGTTGCCGCGGTTCCGGCAGATGGTTGCGGAGGCCGGCCGGGAACCCGACGACATGCCGGTCACCTCGTTCAGCCCGCCGGCCGACGCGGAAACCCTGGCCCGCAGCCGCGACGCCGGGATCGACCGGGCTGTCCTTGCCCTGCCGCCGGAGCCGGCGGACGCCGTGCTGCCGCTGCTCGACGACTGCGCCCGGCTCGCCGAGGGGGTTGCATGATCGCGCTCTCGACAATTCGGCCCGGGACCGCCACCCTCGTGCGGATCAGTACCGGGACGTGAAGGAGGCAGGGACATGGCGAAGGCGATGTTTGGCGCCGGGTGCTTCTGGGGGGTCGAGGAGGCATTCCGCGCCGTGGCGGGGGTTGCCGATGTTGCGGTCGGCTATGCCGGCGGCACCATTGACAACCCCGACTACGAGGCGGTGTGCACCGGCCGGACCGGGCATGCCGAGGTGGTCGAGGTCATCTATGACGAGGCGGCGGTTTCCTACCAGGAACTGCTGGACACCTTCTGGGGGTGTCATGACCCGACCCAGCTCGATCGCCAGGGCCCCGACATCGGGACCCAGTACAGGAGCGCGATCTTTCCCGTTGACGCCGACCAGGAGAAGGTGGCCCGGACCTCGCTTGCCAGCGAGGAGGAAAGCGGCCGGTACCGGCGTCCGATCGTGACCAGGATCGAGCCCGCGGGCCGGTTCTGGCGGGCCGAGGAGTACCACCAGCAGTTCATCGCCAAGCGTCGTACCGGGTTCCGCCGCCTGTTCGGGTAGGCGCGCGTCACATCGGCCTGCGAGAGCACGGGAAACGGTTTCGCAGGCGTTCTGCGCCCGGGGGCGCGTCACTTCCGGAGTCCGCGACCCGTTGGTATAAGCCGTGGCGGTATCCTCCCGCACCCGGCGCGAGGGCGGCAAAGGTGAAGCGCCATGTTCCTGCTCGTCGACAACTATGACAGCTTCACCTTCAACCTGTGGCATTTCCTCGGTGAACTGGGAGCCGGGGTGGAGGTACGGCGCAACGATCACATCAGCGTCGACGAAGCGCTGGCAATGCAGCCCAGGGGCATCGTCATATCGCCCGGTCCCTGCGATCCGGATCGTGCCGGCATCTGCCTCGAACTGGTCCAGCGCGCTCCGCCCGACGTGCCGATCCTCGGCGTCTGCCTCGGCCACCAGTGCATCGGCCAGGCCTACGGTGCTGCGATCGTTCGCGCACCGGAACCGATGCACGGCAAGATGAGCCCGGTGCTGCACCGCCAGGAAGGGGTGTTTGCCGGCCTGCCCGACGCGTTCCTCGCGACCAGGTACCACTCGCTCATCGTGCGAAAGCAGGATCTGCCGGCGTCTCTTGCGGTGACTGCGCGGACCGCGGACGGACTGATCATGGGCCTGCAGCACGTCTCGCGTCCCGTCTACGGGGTTCAGTTCCACCCCGAGAGCGTGGCGTCCGATCACGGCTACCGGCTGCTGGCCAACTTCATGCGCTGCGCCGGCGTCGAGCCGGCGGACGACACCGAGATCGAACGGCTGCAGTGCGCACTGGGGAGCACGGCAGCATGAGCGGCGATCTCGATGACATGAAGGCTCTGATCGCCCTGGTGGCAGGGGGCGGATCGCTTGACGAGGACCAGGCCGAGCAGGGGTTCAACATCATCATGTCGGGCGATGCCACACCCGCGCAGATCGGCGGGTTCCTGATGGCGTTGCGGGTGCGCGGCGAAACGGTCGCCGAGATCACCGGTGCCGCCCGGGCCATGCGCTCCAAGGCAACCCGGATCACGGCTCCACCCGATGCCATGGACACGGTCGGAACCGGTGGCGACGGTTCGGGCAGCTACAACATCAGCAGTGCGGCGAGTTTCGTCGTCAGCGGCTGCGGCGTTCCCGTTGCCAAGCACGGCAACCGGGCGTTGTCGTCGCGAACCGGTGCCGCCGATGTCCTGTCCTGTCTCGGGGTGAACCTCGACTGCGACTTCTCCCTGGTGCAGCAGGCGATCGACGAGGCCGGGATCTGCTTTCTGATGGCGCCGCGGCACCACCGGGCAATGCGGCATGTCGGCGGCGCCAGGGTCGAACTCGGGACCCGGACCATCTTCAACCTGCTCGGACCGCTCGCCAACCCGGCCCTGGTGACCCGCCAGCTGGTGGGCGTGTTCTCGCGCGACTGGGTCGAACCGGTCGCCAGAGTGCTGGGGCAGCTCGGCTCAAAGTCCGCCTGGGTGGTGCACGGGGAGGATGGGCTCGACGAGATCACGACCACGGGCTCGACCCGGGTCACCGCCCTGCGCGACGGCCGGATCGAGAGTTTCGAGGTTCACCCGGACCAGGCCGGGCTGTCGGTTGCACGGGCCGAAGACCTGCGCGGCGGTGCGCCCGAGCACAACGCGCGGGCGCTGCGCGCGGTGCTGGACGGCGAGCGTGGTCCCTATCGGGACATCGTGCTGATGAACGCGGGCGCGGCACTCATTGTCGCCGGTCGCGCCGGGACCCTGGACGATGGCGTACGGATGGCTGCGGACTCCATCGACAGCGGCCGCGCGCGCGCCAAGCTCGAGTCCCTGGCCGCGATCACCAACCGGGATTCCCGGTGATGAGCGGCGTGCTCGGCCGGATCTGCGAGGACAAGCGCCGGCACGTCGCCGACGGCAAACAGCTGCGCAGCCGGACCGATCTCGAGCGTGCCGCGGCGGCTGCCTCACCGCCCCGCGGATTCCGCCGCGCGCTGGAGCGGGCGTCATCGCACGGTTACGGTCTCGTTGCCGAAATCAAGAAGGCGTCGCCGAGCAAGGGCCTGATCAGGGAAGACTTCGATCCGCCGGCCCTGGCCCGCGCCTACGCCGCCGGCGGCGCCACCTGCCTGTCGGTGCTCACCGACCGGCCCTGGTTCCAGGGCGCGGACGACTTTCTGGTCGCCGCCCGCGGTGCGGTCGACCTGCCGGTACTGCGCAAGGATTTCATCCTCGATCCGTGGCAGGTCGTCGAATCCAGGGCGCTCGGTGCGGACTGCATCCTCCTGATCCTGGCGGCGCTGGAGCAGGGCATGGCGGAGGAGCTGGAGGCGGCGGCGCTCGAACTCGGCATGGATGTGCTGCTCGAGGTGCACGACGAAGCGGAACTCGAACGCGCGACCCGGCTTGCCTCGCCGCTGATCGGCATCAACAACCGGAACCTGCGGACCATGGTGACCGACCTCGCGGTCACCCGGCGGCTGGCCCCGCTCCTGCCGCCGGGCCGCCTCGTGGTATGCGAGAGCGGCCTTGCGACGCCGGACGATCTCGCGATCGCGGCCCGGGCCGGCGCCCGCTGTTTCCTGGTGGGAGAATCACTGATGCGCGAACATGACGTCGAGGCGGCCACGCGCCGGCTGCTGACCGATCCGGTGACGCAATGAGCCGGCTGACGCATTTCGACGAGAGTGGTGCGGCGACCATGGTCGACGTGTCCGGCAAGGCGCCGACCCTGCGTGTGGCGACCGCGGTCGCGCGTGTGCTCATGCAGCCCGAGACCATGGCCCTGATCACCCGGGGCGGGGTCGAGAAGGGCGACGTGCTCTCGGTTGCCCGACTGGCCGGCATCATGGGGGCGAAGCGCACGCCCGACCTGATCCCGCTGTGCCATCCCCTGGCGCTCGCCTCGGTCACGGTCGACCTCGTCTGCGACCCGGACAGCGATGCGGTGGACATTACCGCGCGCTGTGCGCTCGAGGGTCGGACCGGTGTCGAGATGGAGGCGTTGACAGCGGTCTCGGTGGCGGCACTCACCGTCTACGACATGTGCAAGGCGGTCGATCGCGGCATGCGGATCACCGATGTCAGGCTGCTGCACAAGTCGGGCGGAGCATCGGGGGAGTGGAATGCCGCCTGAAACACTGCTGCCGGTCTCCGACGCGCTGGAGCGGATTGTGCATACGCTCGAGGTCACGCCTGCGGAGGAGGTCCCGGTCAGTGCGGCGGTGCAGCGGGTTACGGCGGCGCCCGTGCATGCGCGCAGGACCCAGCCGCCGGTCGCGGTCTCGGCCATGGACGGGTACGCGGTGCGCGCGAGCGACGTCGCCGCGGTCCCGGTTCGGCTGAAACGGGTCGGAAGCGCGCCGGCAGGCAGTGCGTGGAGCGGCACCCTGGCGGCCGGCCAGGCGGTGCGCATCTTCACCGGTGGCCCGGTCCCGGATGGTGCCGATACCATCGTCATCCAGGAGAACGTGGATGCGGAGGCAGAGCGCGACGGCGTGTGGCTGACGGTCAGGGAAGGGGCGCCGGCAGGCCGTTACATCCGCCCGGCCGGTCTCGACTTCAGGGACGGGGACCGGTGTATCGCCGCGGGCCGGGTGCTGACCGCGCGGGACGTCGGCCTTGCCGCCGCCATGAACGTGCCATGGCTCATGGTCAGGAGACGGCCGCGGATTGCTGTCCTGTCCACCGGCGACGAGGTGGTGCGTCCGGGCGAACCGCTGGGCCCGAACCGGATCGTGAGTTCGAACAGCTACGCGCTCGCGGCCTTTATCCACCTGTGCGGCGGCGAACCGGTGGTGCTCGGCATCGCGCCCGACACGGTCGACGGACTGCAGCGGCTGGCGCGCGATGCGCGCGGCTGCGACATGCTGCTGACCACCGGCGGGGCCTCGATCGGCGAACATGATCTGGTGCGCGCTGCCCTTGCTCCGGACCGTCTCGGGCCGGACGGCCTCAGGGTCGATTTCTGGCGGATCGCCATGCGCCCGGGCAAGCCGCTGATCTTCGGACATCTCGGAGGGACGCCGATGCTCGGGTTCCCGGGCAACCCGGTTTCCACCCTGGTCTGCGGGCTGGTGTTCCTGAAACCGGCGATCGAGGCCATGCTCGGCATCGCGCACGAGCCGCACCCGCCGCTGCGCGCGCGGCTCGGGTGCGACCTCGACGCCAACGACCGCCGCCAGGACTACCTGCGCTCGACGCTCGCGAGCAATGGCGAGGGCGAGCGGGTCGCCACGCCGTTCGATCGACAGGACAGTTCGATGCTGCGCCGGCTGGCCCAGGCCGACTGTCTCGTGGTCCGGCCCGCCCACGACCCGGCGCGCAGTGCCGGCGAGTGGGTCGAGATCATGGAACTGCCGCCGGGAGGTCTGTGACCGCACGGCGCCCGAGATGAAGGAGAGACACGATGCCCAGTGATGGCGCCGCCGCCCTTGAGAGCCGCATCCCCACTCCCAGGCCGGAGTGGCTGTCGCAGCGCGAGGAGGAGATCCTCGAGCCTGACCTCGCGATCATCGACCCGCATCACCACCTGTGGGACATGTCCGGGAGGCGTTACCTGCTCGACGAGCTGCTCGAGGACCTCGGGAGCGGCCACAGGATCGTCGCGACCGTGTTTCTCGAGTGCGCGGCCATGTACAGGGCCCGGGGTCCCGAGCGCCTGCGCCCCCTCGGCGAGGTCGAGTTCGTCAACGGCGTCGCCGCCATGAGCGCATCGGGGCGGTACGGGTCGACCCGGATCTGCGAGGGCATCGTCGGGTTTGCCGACCTGACGCTCGGCGGTGCCGTCGAGGAGGTGCTGGCAGCGCTGGTCGCAGCCGGAAACGGCCGGTTCCGAGGCACCCGATACGGCGCCGGGCACGACCCGAGTCCCGACATCAACAATTCCCATACCAACCCGCCGCCCGGCATCTATGCCGATCCTGAATTCCGCAAGGGATTCGCGAAACTGGCGGAGTTCGACCTGTCGTTCGAGGCCTGGCTCTATCACCCGCAGCTCGACGACGTCGCCGGCCTTGCCGACGCCTTCCCCGGCCAGCGCATGGTGCTGAACCATTGCGGCGGCCCGCTGGGGATCGGGCCTTATGACGGCAAGCGCGCGGAGATCCTTGCCGGCTGGCAGGCTTCGATGCGCGAACTCGCCCAGCGCGACAACGTCCATGTGAAACTCGGCGGGCTCGGCATGATCATCAACGGCTACCGGTTCGAGGATCGCGCAATGCCGCCCGGTTCGGAGGAACTTGCCGACACATGGCGGCCGTGGTTCGAGACCCTGATCGAGGCGTTCGGTGTCGAACGATGCATGTTCGAGAGCAACTTCCCGGTCGACAAGATCACCTCGGGCTACGCGATCTACTGGAACGCCTTCAAGCGGATCGCCGCCGGTGCCAGCGCCGACGAAAAGCGGGCATTGTTCCACGACACGGCGGCGCGGTTCTACAGGATCGGGAACGAAGACGGCTCATTGGGCGGTTCCACTTGAAACTTCAACTGAACCAAGGTAGAACGGAGTCGCGTTCATAGTGTCCGTGAACCGAGGGGAACCTTCATGCTAACGCAAAGACAGCATGATCTGCTTGTCTACATCAACGGCTACATCTCAGACCACGGGATTTCACCGTCCTACGACGACATGCGCGCCGGTCTCGGCCTGCGGTCCAAGTCGGGGATCCACCGTCTGATCTCGGCCCTGGTCGAGCGGGGATTCCTGCGGCGCATGAAGAACCGCGCCCGGGCTCTGGAAGTCCTGAAACTGCCCGACAGTGCCCAGGGCCGGCCCGGCCCGGGCAGCCTGGCGGTCGCGGCCTCCGGCTATGATCCGTTTGCCGGTGGCGGCGGCAGGGAGGCGCAGGCCGGAGAGACGATCAGCGTGCCGTTGCTCGGCAGGATCGCGGCCGGGACCCCGATTACGGCGTTGAGCGACTACACGACGACGGCCGAGGTGCCGCGGACCATGATCAGCGGCGTCGGCCATCACTTCGCGCTGCAGGTCGAGGGCGATTCGATGCAGGATGCCGGCATTTTCGACGGCGACCTTGCCCTGTTCCGGCAATGCGAGGATGCCGAGAACGGGACCGTCGTGATCGCGCTCATCGAACGGGAAGAGGCGACGCTGAAACGGCTGCGCAAGCGCGGTGACCGGATCGCTCTCGAACCGGCCAACGAGCACTACGAGACCCGCATCTACGGACCGGACCAGGTGGACGTTCAGGGCCGACTGGTCGGGCTGTTGCGCATGTACTGAGCCGGTGCCTCCCGCACTCGCCACCATACGGGCCGCGTTTCTGGCAATCGTTGCCTGTGCCGGTCCGGCGACAGCCGGTCCGGCGCAGTGGGGCGGCGAGTGGCCGGAGACCGACTTCTCCCGGCACTCGGTTCCGTTCAGCGAGATCCGTTCCGGTGGCGTGCGCCGGGACAGCATTCCATCGATCGACGCGCCCCGGTTTGTACCGGTGGCGGAGGATGACACCCATGCGCCCAGCGAACCGGTCATCGGGCTCGAGATCGACGGGGTTGCCCGGGCCTATCCGCTGAGGGTGCTGATCTGGCACGAGATCGTGAACGACGAGGTCGCCGGCACACCGGTTGCGGTGACCTACTGTCCGCTGTGCAATGCAGCTGTGGTGTTCGATCGCACGGTGCAGGGGCGGGTGCTGGAGTTCGGCACCACCGGCAAGCTGCGCCATTCCGACCTCGTGATGTACGACCGGCAGACCGCGAGCTGGTGGCAGCAGTACACCGGTACCGGCATCGTCGGACAGTACACCGACGCCCGGTTGCAGGTACGCACGTCACGGCTCGAGTCCTACGCGGCCTTTGCCGCGCGTCACCCGGATGGCGAGGTGCTGGTCCCGGGCGACCCGCGCCTGCGGCCCTACGGGGTCAACCCGTATGTCGGCTATGATTCGTTATCCGTGCCGTTCCTCTACGAGGGCGAGGTTCCCGAAGGGATTGCGCCGCTCGCCCGTGTTGTCGTGGTCGGCGGGCAGGCCTGGTCTCTCGACCTTCTGCGCCACAATGGGACGCTGGAGCACGGTGACCTGTTCTTCACCTGGGAACCCGGACAGAACTCGGCACTCGATGATCGCAGGATTTCGGCCGGACGCGATGTCGGAACGGTCACGGTGCAGTCACGCCGGAACGGCGCGCTCGAGGACGTGCCGTACAGCGTCACCTTCGCCTTCGTCTTCCACGCCTTCGAGCCCGACGGGCAGCTGCACACCAGGTAGGCGCACCTTCCGTGCCGCCCGTCACCCTCGCCGAAGTCGGGGGCCTGCATACCAGGACCCCCAACATCTCAACCCGGCATCCGCGATGCGATCCAGGAGTGACGGTTTCTTCGTCCGGGTACCGCCGTCCCTGAGGCCAGTGCCACTTCACCCACCGCCGACGCAACGAGAGGACGCAGCCGGAGGACTGCAAGCGCCGCACTCGGTATGAGACGGTGAAAGGAGGGCGGACCGGACTGTCAGGCGGCAGTGCGAGCCCGTGCAGCGCGGCACCGGATTGATCGATGAGCCGGGCGCGGCCTCCCTGCGAACGGCATTCCGGGAAGAGCGGTTTTCCAGGCACCTCACCCGGCAAGGCTACCGGTCAACCGGGGACTGCAGGGTTCTGCCGCGCGACAAACAAGATGAGACTCCAGCGACAATCAGGGTGAGACGGGGCTCGCCGGCCTGGAACGGAGGGAGGGCGTAGCCCGACTGGAGGTCCAGGCCGGCGAAAGAATCCCCGGAGGCCTCCGGGCGTCGGTGGCCGGTCGGGCAAGGTTTGTGCTTTTCCGAGTCGAAGGAGAGCGCAGGGGTGCCCGGCCGCCACGTCACCGATTGCCAGAAGAGGCTCTTCATGCAGCTGAGAAAGACCCACACAACCGAAGTCGCATCCGCGAAGGCGGGGTTCAGCCGCGCCACCGGCTACCGTCTGGACGCCGATCCCCTTGCGGATCAGGAGGCGGCCAAGCCACGGGGCCGGACCCGCTGGCCGATGTCTTCGGTTCAGTGCGGCCGCCGTGTACCGGCCCGAAGGCGCCGGCTGTCTGGACTGCTCCGGCGGAACAAGGGCACAGAATTCCAGTGAACGGCATTCGAGGTTGCCATGCCGGTTGTTACCGTGACGCAGGAATGTCCGGTCACCGTTCCGGCCATGCTGCGCCAAGGCATCGATCTTGGCGCAGGCAACATCATGGAGGCGACCCTTGCGGGCACTGGCATCGTGTTAAGGCCCGGGCAACCCGTGGATTGGGATGCCGCGGCCAGCGCCCGGGGGTCTCGGGCTTTCAGAAGATGAAAGCCGTCTCCGGGAGCAAAGAGAGTCGTCGCGGACCGCACCGGGTAACGCTTTGCGGTGTGAATCGACATGGCATCGCTGTTCGATTGCACGATCAGCACGTCGCCCTCGAAGTGGTGCGCGGCCTCGCCGGCCCGGAGCGCGAGAACCTGTTTGCCTGCTGGATCGAACCAAGGCGGGGCGCCGATACTTCCCGCCGCAGGTTCATGGAGGTCGAAGTCCAGGACCAGGGCGACGCCCTGCTCTGGGTGATCCACCCGGCGTGAAATGCTGAGACCCTTGCTTGGCGGCCTGCTGTACAATAGGTATCATGTAACCGTGAAAGAACTTGCGCCATGCAGGCTCCTCGGAAGACCAGTGTCGAGAAGGTACGCCGGCACCGCGCCCGGCTCCGCCAGCAAGGCCTGCGGCCTGTGCAGATATGGGTTGCCGACACACGCACCCCCGGTTTTGCCGAAGAAGCCCGGAAACAGTCGCTCGCCATTGCCACCAGCACCCATGCCGATGACGACCAGGCCTTCATCGATTCGATTTCGGAATTCGACGAAGAGTGAACCGTGGTGAACTCTGGATAGCGGCCGGCGGCGGCGACTACGCCGGAAAACCCCGGCCCGTGGTGATTCTTCAAGACAACCGTTTCGACGAGGCTCCGTCAGTGACCGTCTGCGCATTGACGACAGACCAGACTTCAGCGCCGCTGTTCCGAATTCCACTCTCGCCTTCTCCAGGAAACGGGTTGAAGGAACGATGCCACGTTATGGTGGACAAGATCACGACCATCCGACGCGACCGTCTTCATCGGCGGATCGGATTTCTCGGCGACGCCGACATGCAGCAGATCGGACGTGCAGCGGTCGTCTTTCTTGGCATGGCCCGATAGCGCCAGTCAAAGCATCGAATTCGGCGGCAAGCCGAGTATGGCGACGGACGACGACGAGACATGAACCCGCACCTGTCAATCCCGAAGGTCGAACTGACTGAATTCTGCCAGGCGCACGGCATCCGTAGGTTCGCCACCTTCAGCTCCGCATTGCAGAGCGACCTCGGTCCCGAGAGTGATGTCGACGTGCTGGCCGAGTTCGCACCGGGACGTACTCCTGGCCTGTCGGGCCTGGCCGGCATGGAGCTATCGACACTGTTTGACAGTCGAATGGTCGACCTGCGAACTCCGGAGGATCTGGGCCGCTGCTTCCACCACGAAGTCGTCTCCTCGGCGGAAGTCCAGTTTACGCGAGCATGATGATCTCCGTCTGTGGCACATGCCGCGAGGTCAGCGACAGGGCCGTGCGGCGGACGCATTCGCACTTTCCCTTGACGCCCGCGCGTTCCCCGGGGTGATGCGCAACGCGCCGGAACTCCAGCGGATCCGGTCCATCGGCGAAGAGGTCGGCTTTTTTGCGCGTGACGCGCGACTTCAGCCAACCGGACCCGAACAGCGAGGAGTTCGCCACTGGGTGGGGTGGACCGTGATCGAGCGGCTCATACCCGTCCATCAGGTCTCGCTTGAGGTCATTCGTCTTGACCGGACGTGGGGCGCGCCGGTCATCGACCTGCAGCTACCGGCGCGAGCCCCTTCATGCACCACCGCCGGGGACATCATCGCATCTCCGACCCTTGCCAGCGTATCGGGTTCCATGGGCGTTGATTCGGTCGAGCCATGTCTGGGCGGCCCTCATCGCTACCACACATCGTGAAGCCCCCGTTGCAAACGAATGAGCTGGCATGTGTGTCAATTAATGTATTGAGTAGTTTTACTAGAGAAGATAAACAATGTGAATGGTCGCCTATGAACGCCCGCAGAAGTCGACACTCGTTGCCCGACTGAACGAAAAGCCCGTGCGGTTGATCCTGGTCACAGGACCGCGTCAGTCGGGGAAAACCACCCTCGTACGACAGGTCCTGCGCGATATCGGTCGGCCCTGCCGCTATCTCGCTGTCGATGAGCCCGACCCTGTCACATTCTCGCCATTTCCGCGCGACGACGTTGAACCGGAAGCAACGGAGGCCGGATCGATCGGACCGCGTACGAGCGAGAGAGACGAGCGTTGGCTGGTGCGTAGGTGGGAAGAAGCCCGGGTTGACGCCGAGCGCTCCGAACAGGGCTTCGTTCTGGTCTTTGACGAGATCCAGAAGGTCGCGAACTGGTCCGAAGCAGTCAAGGGACTGTGGGATGCCGATCGACGCGATGCCCGGAACCTTCACGTGGTTCTGTTGGGATCAGCTCCCCTGATCCTGCAGCGGGGCATGACCGAAAGCCTTGCTGGCCGGTACGAGACTATTCGTCTCACGCACTGGTCGTTTGTCGAGATGTCCGACGCGTTCGGTGTCGACCTGCCGGGCTACGTCTATTTCGGAGGGTATCCCGGTGCTGCAGCCATCATGCATGACGAGGAGCGCTGGCGCGAATACATCACGGACTCTGTGATCGAACCGAACATCGAACGCGACGTGCTCGCGATGCAGCGGGTGGACAAACCCGCCCTGCTGAAAAGGGTGTTCGAGCTTGGCGCCGAATACTCGGGGCAGATCCTGTCCTATACCAAGATGCTGGGCCAACTCCAGGACGCCGGCAACACGACCACGCTCGCCCGTTATCTCGACTTGCTGTCGCATGGTGGCCTGATAGCCGGCCTCTCCAACCATGCCAACCACGCTCATCGGGTGCGCGCCTCCAGCCCGAAGCTCAACGTGCTCAACACCGCCCTCATGTCCGCCGGTTCGGGATACACGTTCGAAGAGGCGCAAGCGGACCGCAGCTGGTGGGGACGGCTGGTCGAGAGCGCGGTCGGTGCACACCTGTACAACACCAGAACGCCCTCGCTTGGACTCCGCTACTGGCGGAACCGGGGGCGGGAGGTGGACTTTGTGCTGGAACGCGGACGGCGGCTGGTCGCCTTCGAGGTCAAGAGCGGAACGCGACGGGTCAGCCCGAGCGGTCTTCGGGAATTCACAGAGCGCTTCGATGTGGAGAGATCGGTCCTCGTCGGCGAGGGTGGTGTTCCGTTGTCGGAGTTTCTGTCAACACCGGCGCGGGACTGGTTCGAACGCTCATGACCTTCTCGATCTCCCGCACGTGCACCAGGATTGACGCGGATCACTTCCAGCTCGGATCCGGGAATTCGCCCCGCCCGCTCGATGAGTACCGGGAAACCGCCGCCTACGTCCTGCTCGGTGCTCCGGGCGCCGGCAAGACCACCGCCTTCAAGCGGGGATCCGAAGACTGTCCGAACGGACACTACGTCACGGCGCGTGACTTCATCACGTTCGGCGAAAGGCCCGAATGGCATGGCAAGACGCTCTTCATCGACGGCCTCGACGAAATCCGGGCAGGGGCCACAGATGGCCGTACGCAACTGGACGCTATCAGATGCAAGTTGAATGCTCTCCACCAACCCCGGTTCCGGTTGTCCTGCCGCGAAGCCCACTGGCTCGGCTCCAACGACAGCAGCCATCTCGCGGCCGTATCGCCGGATGGCAAAGTCGAGGTGTTGCGCCTCGATCCGCTTACCGAGGACGACGTTCGCAAGATGCTGGACCGACGCCAGGAAATCGACGACGGCGATGCATTCCTGGCTGCCGCCAGGGAAAGGGGAATTGGCGAATTGCTCACCAACCCGATGAACCTGGAGTTGCTGACGAGGGTGGTCGCGGGAGATGTGTGGCCTGAATCCCGGACGCAGACGTTCGAGTTGGCTTGCGGGATGCTCGTGCGCGAAGACAACGAAGAGCATCGCCTGGCCGGGCTGACGGGCCATGACGTTCCGCGCCTGATGGACGGAGCCGGCCAGGTGTGTGCAACTCAACTTCTGACCGGGGTTGCCGGATATTCCCTGTCGCCCGGCGCAGCAGACGATCATGATTTTCCAGGTCTGGAACAGATCCCCGGTGATGACCGAAACCTGCTTCGCCGGGTGCTTTGCACAAAGCTCTTCGCGGTGCCGGACAGAAGCCCGGGCCAGGGCCGCGTGGCGCCGGCTCACCGGCACATTGCCGAGTTCATGGCCGCCAGGTACCTGGCCTCCCTGATCAGGGACGGGTTGCCGGTTCGCCGGATACTCGCCCTGATCACCGGATTCGACGGCGGCGTTGTGTCCGAAATGAGGGGGCTTTCCGCGTGGCTGGCCGTGCATTCGACGGGCTCCCGGGCGGTACTGATTGCGCGCGATCCCCTGGGTACGGTTCTCCATGGCGATGTGAACGCATTTTCCACCGAAGACAAGCGGCGGCTGCTCGATGTCATGGAGACGCACGCCGCGAGCGACCCGTGGAGCCTTGCACAGGTTCCACCGGACGCGCGACTGGGAGATCTCGTCACACCGGACATGGTCGGGACGTTCGGTCAGCTACTGTCCGCTTCGGCCCGGGACCACACGCGCCAGCCCTTCGCCTTCATCCTGCTCGCCATCCTCCTTCACATTCCGGCGATACCCGAACTCGCAGAAATACTGCTGGCGATCGTCAGGGACGCGGACTGCCGGCCAGGGATGCGGCGAGAGGCACTCGACGTTCTCGTGACCTGGACACGGAACGACGGGGCATCGGCCTTTGCGCCTGAGGCGCTTCTTTCGGACATCGCCAATGGCACCATGTCCGATCCGAGCGACGATCTGCTTGGCACGCTGCTTGGTGCGCTGTACCCGACGAGGCTGTCCGTGTCCGAAATCATGCCGTATCTGCGAGAACCCCGGATACCGTCAGACTTCGGCCGGTTCCGGACGTTCTGGAGGCAAACGGTTCCTGGGGAATCTTCCCCTTTACAGCTGGCGGAGTGCCTCGATGCAATCGCGAACAATCTCGACGGCCTGCGACCCGCGCTCGTCGCCGCTCCGGGAGGAAACTCCCCGCTGACAGATGTGCCGGCGCTGCTGCTGGACCGCCTGCTTGGGCATGGGCGCGCCGAACTCCCGGCAAACCGCCTGATCGACTGGCTCGGGGCCATATCCGGTCTGGACCCCGGGCACACCCGGTGGGCGACCAGGAGGATCAGGGACCGGTTGGGCAGCGACAAGCGCCTCCTTGAGGATCTCGTTGGTCAGGCGGTGGAGCGTTGCTCCGGCTCGCCGGACTTTGCCCGCTGCATGATCGGGATGGAGCGGCGGCTCCTCGGGATCCCTTGGCCTCCGCAATGGTGCCTCGAGCAGGCAGCTACCGCAGCCGACGGTGATGTCGCTGACTGGCTTGTGCGCCGGGTTGCCGATTTCGTGCACCACAATCCGGATGGCGCCGCGCTGTCACGCCATCATGTCGAGTGCCGTCTCAGGCAAGCGCCGCAGCGTCTGCGCATGTTCAACGACAGACTGGCCGTTCTGGCCGAGAACGACGCCATGCGGAACAGTCCGGACCCGGAGGATGACAGCAACCGGGCCGTTCGTCGTCGGGAGTGGCGGGACAGCCTGGAACCTCACCTGCCATCACTGCGCGAGAACCGGGGTCAGCCGGGGGTCCTGCACCATCTTGCCCAGGTGTACTTCGGCGATTTCATCGATCTTGGGGGCGATTCTCCCTGGGAGCGATTTCGAGACCTCGCCGGCGAAGACGAGACCCTGGCCCGGACCGCGTTCGCCGGACTCCGCCGCTCGGTCTACCGGAGCGATCTGCCCGGTGCACCCGAGGTCGCGCGCCTTGGCGCACAAAACCGGTTTCACTACCTTGCTCTGCCGTTCATGGCGGGCCTTGAGGAAGCGGTTCCGTCCGCGTCATGCCACGGCGTCGACATGACGGAAGGGCAGATGCGCCTGGGTCTTGCGATCCATTTCGCCGATCCGAACTATTCCTCGATGCAACACACTCCCGGCTGGCTTGATTCGGTGCTCGATGCTCGCCCCGATCTCGTCGCGGACGTCCTGATCGGGTGTGCTCGTCCCCTGTTGCAAGCGGGCGTCGATCCGGCCAACCACTTCTTCGATCTCGCACGATCTCCTGGACACGCGGCAATCGCCAGCCTTGCGTGGGCGCCGTTGTTGAAAGCGTTTCCGACGCGCTGCACGAATAGCCAGCTCCCAGGACTGGGTTTTCTGCTCCAGGCGGCCCTTCGCTTTGGTGATACATCGTCGCTCTTGGTTGTCGTCGACAGGAAACTGACCAGTTGCAGCATGAACGTGTCGCAACGGGTGTACTGGCTCTCGGCCGGCCTGCTTGCCTCGCCGGACACGTACCTGAGTGAACTCAGGACATACGTCGCCGGTTCCGAACGCCGGGTTCGGCATCTGGCGGAGTTCCTTGCGGCCCGCGATTTTCCGGCGCCGTTGATGCAGCAGCTCGATCCTCCGGCACTACAGCTTCTGGTGCAGGTGCTCGGAACCGCGTACCGGCCTCGAACCCGACCGTCGGGCAGGGTGTACAGGATCGACCACAGTATGCAGGTGTCGGACAGGGTCGAGGACTTCGTCAACCGGCTGGCTGCATTCCCGTCTCGGTCTGCGAGTGAGGCACTCGACGCGTTGATGTGCCACGCCGCGCTGGAACCCTGGCACACCCATCTCGCCTACGCTCGACACCGGCAGAATTCCCTGCGACGCGAGACGTGTTTCCGGCACTGCCCTGTCGATGAGGTGGTTGGGGTCCTTGCAAACCGGCGCCCGGCGAACGCCGCCGATTTGGCGGCGTTGACACTGTCGCATTTGCAGGACATTGCCGGGAAGATCCGGGACGGCAATACCTCGGACTGGCGACAGTACTGGAACGTGGATCGGTACAACCGACCCCGGGAGCCCAAGCCGGAGAATGCGTGCCGCGACGCTCTGCTGTCGGATCTGCAGGCACGGTTGGCCGGGCTGCACGTCGACGCACTGCCGGAAGGTCGCTACGCGGACGACAAACGGTCGGACATCCGGGTCTCGCACGGTGGAGTCAACGTGCCGGTGGAGATCAAGAAGGACAGCCACCGGGATCTGTGGAGCGCGATCCGCACGCAGTTGATCGCAAACTATTCGCGCGACCCCGAAACCGGGGGATACGGTATCTACCTCGTGTTCTGGTTCGGTGCGGGACGGTGTCCGCCGCCGGAATCGGGCGAGGTTCCGAAAGACCCCGCCATGCTTGAAGAACGCCTGCAGGCCACGTTGTCGCCCGGCGAGAAGGGTCTGATTTCAATCTGCGTGATCGACGTGTCGCCGACAGGGTAGCGCGTACCATGCCGCGCGGTTCCGGACATGGGTGATGGTCACGTCCATGCCCACACTGGCGAGGAGTCGCCTGCACGATATGGATGGTCTGCTGGCGGCACGCTCACGCCCGTGCGAGCGATAGTCCGCCGCAGACGTGCAGCACCTGGCCGGTAATGAAACCGCTGCGTTCCTCGAGCAGGAAGGCGACCGCGTTCGCGATGTCGGCCGGCTGCCCGAGCCGGCCGACCGGCACCATGTCGTGCATGGACTGGAACTGCGGGCCGTCCGGCGGATAGGCCGCCCGCAGCATGTCGGTATCGATCGGACCTGGGGCCACGGCGTTGGCGGTGATGCCGCTGCGTGCCAGTTCCAGCGCCCAGCTGGTCATCAGCCCGACCACGGCGGCCTTGCTGGCGGCGTAGACCGACAGGTTGGGGATGCCCCGGATCGCCCGGCTTGCGATGTTGACGATGCGACCGAACCCGGCCTCCTTCATGCCCGGCACCACCGCTGCCGCACACTGCAGGGCGACACGGGTGTTGATGCGCAGCACACGGTCGAACTCGGCAAGCGGGATATCCTCGAGGGCGCCGAGCGAGACAACGCCGACGTTGTTGACGAGCCGGGTCACCCGGTACTCCGCCAGCAGTGCGTCAAGGGCCCGGCCGGTCGCGTCCCCGTCGGCGAGATCGACCTCGACGTAACGCGCGGTCGATCCGGGGGCGGGCGCCAGGACATCGAACTGCACGACGGTCTGTCCGTCGGCGCTCAACCGCTCGCAGATGCCGCGGCCGATGTTGCGCGATCCGCCGGTGACCAGGGTGCACTGTTCCATGCAATTTCTCCTTGCGGGATCCGGTCCGCACCCGTTACCGGCCGGCTTGAAGTTCGAGCAGCCGGGCGTGGATCCTCTCGTCGACCTCGATCACGCCGGCGGCAATCCGGGCCCGGCGGTCGGCGGCCGAGCGGTCGAACGGCATGCGCACCGCATTCCCGCCCTCGACCGGTCTGGTGTTGCGTACCATCTCGGCGTAGCGGGCCACCATCTCGCGGTACTCCGCCTCCGGCATCATGAGGTCGGGCTTCATGACAACGATCAGGAACCCGAAGCCGGCAAGCACCGGTGGCGCCGGCGGCGAGCCGGCCAGCATGCCGAGCAGCTGCACGACATGTCCGAGGCCGGACCCCTTGTGACCGCCCCAGGGTGCGAAGGCGCCGGTGAGGGCGGCGGCGGGATCGGTGGTCGGGCTGCCGTCGGCATCGAAGGCCACGCCGTCGGGCAGCGGGATGCCCAGCCGTCCCGCCAGCACCACCTCGGCGTGCATGATGGCCGAGGTTCCGATATCCCAGATCACCGGGTCGCCGGTGGACGGGAAACCGAAACAGATCGGATTGGTGCCGAACCGGCCCTCGGCCCCCCCGTGCGGCGCCACCCACGCGGTGGCGTTCGACGCGCTCATGCTGACGAGGCCGCGAGCCGCCGCCATCTCGGCGAACCAGGACAGCATGCCGGTGTACCAGGTCTCGTTGGCACCGACCACGGCAAGCCCGGTGTCGAGCGCCTTGGCGATCGCGATTTCCGTCGCCCGATAGCCCACGAGGTAGCCCAGGTTGTCCTTGCCGTCGAGCCGGGCCGACACCGGGGTTTCGTGCACCACCGTTACCGGTTCTCTCGAGGTGCCGGTGCGCTGCAACCGCTCGGCGATGCTGACCAGCCGCGGCAGTCCGCCGTACTGCAGCCCGCGCAGTTCGCAATCGATCAGGTGATCGGCAATGATCCGGGCGTCGGCCTCGGTGTGCTCGAGTGTGACCAGCACCGACTCGACCAGGGAGCGTGCCTCGGAAAGTGGAAGCCGCATCCAGGCTCTCCCGTATGTTCAGATGCTCAGGTCCATCAGGTTGTAGTCGTGCATGGTCGCCCGCGCCGCGTCATCCCAGCGGTAGGGTTCGGCACGGTCCCGGTGTGGTGCGTAGTCGAAGGACCGTTCGTGCGGAAAACGCTGGCGCCTTGCGTCGATGGCGTACCCGATCAGCCGTGCGCGGTGCTCGATCCGCGCGGCATCATACACGGCCGGGGCATTGTGCACCCCGCCGCCCGCCACCCCGAGCACCGAGGCGCGGCGATGGAACCCGAAGTTCGCCGTCACCCGCCAGTCGGCACTGGTATTGGCAAACGACCCGTGCAGCGCCTGGCGGTTGGTGACCGCGACGTCACCCGGGTCGCAGACGATCGGTACCGCATCGGACAGCCGTTCCGACCCGGCCTCGGCAACGCGGGCCCGGATGTCGACCTTGCCAAGGCGGTGCGAGCCCGGAACCACCCACACTCCGTTGGCGGGTGTGCAGCCATAGAGCTGCGCCATGAAGTTGAATCCGTGTATGCCGGCGTCCCAGTCGGGACTGTCCCAGTGGGTGACGCCGTCCTGGTGCCAGGCGACCGACGCGCCGAGCCCGGGCGCCTTGATGAACAGCGCGTCGCTGAAGGGAACGAAATCCTCGCCGTTGATGGCCGCCGCGATCCCCAGCAGGTCGGGATGGCCGTAGGCCCGCAGGCACGCGGTGGAGAACTGCAGTGACCCGAGGATCAGGTAGACGATCTCGTCGGGCGCGTCGGCGGCAGGCGCTGGTTCCGTCATCTTGACCGGGTGACGCCCGTTTGCCCGCGAGGTTCCGCCGAAGGGGTCGCCGAGCGGCTTCGACCAGAACAGTGTCGGGGCCTCGTGGCCGACACCGATGGCCGGCCGGCCCTGCGCGTCGAGCACCGCATCCCGGCTGACCGGCACCCGGTCCATTATTTCCCGGACATCGCGCTCGATGTCGGCAAGTTCATCCGGTCCGAGCACTCCGGTAAAGATGTAGAAGCCGCAGCGCCAGTAGGCCTCGAGGATATCGGGGTCGAGCCTGCCGTCGCTCGTCCAGCGCACCGGACCACGGTTGCCGAGTGCCCGGGCCCGTTCGGCGCCGGCGTGCAGGTACTGCGCCATCTCATCGTCCCGCGGCCGGAGGAGAGCCTCGCCGGTATCCTGTGCCAGAGCCATGACCTTTCCTCCCGCAGCTTCCTGAACCCCGCCACGATACCCGCTTACGCCATGGCGCGGTAGTCGATCCTCCCGTGCCGGTCGACCCGGCGGTTGACCGGCGGCATCGGGTACTTGAGACCGGTGGCGCAGTTGAACAGCACCGCCCGTTCGCTGCGCCCGACCCGTCCGTCCGCCAGCGCCTTGCGCCAGGCGGCATAGGTGGCCGCACCCTCCGGGCACAGCAGGAGACCCTCGCTGCGCGCCATCTCGGCGTGCGCCTGCATGATCTCCTCGTCCTCGATCGCGATCGCGAAACCGCCGGACTCGCGCACCGCTCGCAGGATCAGGAAGTCGCCCACCGCCACCGGAACCCGGATCCCCGCCGCCACGGTCTGCGCGTTTTCCCACAGCGGCGCGTGCTCTTCCCCGGCATCGTACGCACGCACGATCGGGGCGCAGCCGGTTGCCTGTACCGCCACCATGCGCGGGCGCTCCGACCCGATCCAGCCGATGTCCTCGAGTTCCTGGAACGCCTTCCACATGCCGATCAGCCCGGTTCCGCCGCCGGTCGGATAGAAGATGACGTCGGGAAGAGTCCAGCCGAACTGTTCGGCCAGTTCCAGGCCCATGGTCTTCTTGCCCTCGATCCGGTACGGCTCCTTGAGGGTTGAAACATCGAACCAGCCGGTGGTCTCGCGGCCTTCCCCGACGATCCGGCCGCAGTCGTTGATCAGGCCGTTGACACGGTAGACCACAGCACCCTGCAGCTCGATTTCGGAGATGTTGATCTCGGGCGTGTCGTCCGGGCAGAACACGGTGGCCCGCAGCCCGGCCCGACTGGCGTAGGCTGCCATCGCGGCACCCGCATTGCCGTTTGTCGGCATGGCGAGGTGTCCGAGTCCGAGTTCCCTTGCCATGGCGACCGCCAGCGCGAGGCCGCGGGCCTTGAACGAGCCTGTCGGCAACCGGCCCTCGTCCTTCACCACCAGCGCCCCCGGGTCCGCGCCATCGGCGACGGCCGCTCGCGGGGCCGCGATCAGCGGGGTCTCGGTCTCGCCCAGCGCGACCACGTTTTCCGACCGGATCACCGGCAGGAATTCACGATACTTCCAGAAGCCGCCGTCGCGTGCCGCGACCTGGTCCCGGTCGACGCCGCGCGCCAGTGCGTCGAGGTCGTAGCGCACCAGCAGCGGACGGCCGACCTCGGACAGGCCGTGCGGCCGGCCTGCCGGATAGCGGGCGCCCGTCATCGAACACTCGAGATGGGTCACGAAACTGGGATATTCGCGGCGGGTCATGATCGCTCCCGTGGATGCGCGGGTGGACCGGTCCCCCGCAGTGTGGTGTTGTTGTGCCTGCTCACGACCACCTGCGGGACAGGATCATGACCGTTGCCGTTGGCCCGCTCGCCGGGATCCGTGTCGTCACCTGTTCGACCGCGCAGGCCGGGACGGTGCCCTACATGCTTATGGCCGACCTCGGAGCCGAAGTCATCAAGATCGAGGCGCCGGGAGCCGGTGATCCCTCGCGGACCGCCGGCGAGTGCCTGGGACCCGACGGGTCCATTTCGTCTTTCTTCGAGACCAACAACCGGGGCGTGAAGAGCCTCACGCTGAATCTGAAGGATGCCGAGGGTCGCAGGATCCTGCACCGGCTGGTGGAGACCGCCGACATCTTTGGCCAGAACTTCCGGCCGGGAGCCGCGGAACGCAACGGCTTCGGCTACGAGGAACTGCGCCGGGTCAACCCGAAGCTGGTCTATGCCTCGGTCTCCGGCTACGGCACCCGCGGTCCACACGGACACCTGCCCGGGACCGATGCGGTCGGCCAGGCACTGTCGGGAATCGCCGAGGCCTATGCAGGCGAGTCCGGACGCATGCGCACCGGACTGGTTTCAGTGGCCGACGAGACCTGCGCCATCCTGACCTTCGGCGGAGTGCTGGCGGCACTGCACCACGCCCGGACCACCGGTGTCGGCCAGATGATCGAGACGTCGCTGGTCGGTGCCGCGGTCCGGTTGATGGGGTGGACGCTCACCACCACCATGTGGAGGAATGCCAACCCGATTTCCGGGGTTCGTATCAACGGCACCCGTGAACGCCCGGGCATCGCGGCGGGGTTCGATGATCGCGACGGCCGCCCGCTGGTCTTCCAGCTCGGCCACCGCGAGTGGGAACGGGCGATGAAGGCGCTGGGCTTCCACGACACCCTGGTCGAACGCGGTCTCGATGATCTCGGGTTGGCAGTGGTCTGCGATGAGCACAAGCGGCGGCTGATCGCAACGCTCGCCGAGCTGTTTGCCGGAGCACCGCGCGAGCGGTGGCTCGAGATCCTGCGCGACGCCGACATCGTCTCGGCACCGATCAACACCCTGCTCGAGGCGTCAACGGACCCGGACGTGACTGCGAACGGCTACGTTGCGTCCGTCGACTACCCGGAGCTGGACCGCGCGCTGCCCGTGCACGGCTCCCCGTGGCAGTTCTCCGAAACCCCGGCCGTCGCGGGCCGGGCTCCCGCGCCCGGACAGCACACCGCGGACATCCTCGCCGGTCTCGGCTACGGGGCGGACGAGATCGCAGGCTTCGAGGCCCGCGGTGTGGTCTGAACCGGCACCGTGCGGGATCCGGCGCGGCCGACGCTCCCGGTTGCCGTCGTGAGCAGCGGCCACATCAGGCTCACGTCGCACCCGCACGCCGGCGGGAAACCGGCGCCGCTGCGCTGGGGCGCGGCGTCGCCACGCGAACGTGGTCCGGTCGTCGGCACCTGGACGCGGGAGCGCAACGCCATCGGCGCCCACTCGGGGTCCTACTCGCTCTACCGGGCTCTCGCGGTCGCGTCGGGAACGCTTGATCCGGTCCATGTTCCGGACCTGACCGACACATCGCCGGCGCGGCGGATCGGTCCGCATTCCCAGTGGTCAATGCCCGAACGGATCGTCTCCATGGATCCCTGGGGCCACTTGGTCAGCGACGCGTGGGGAGACTTGCTGCAGGCAGGGTGGGATGTTCGACCGACCATCGCGGTCACCACGGCCCGGCTGCGCATGCCAGAACTTGATGCGGCGCTGGCGGAAGGACGGATCAGAGCCGACGGCGAGATCGTGGCGGAGAGCGGCGAGGTCCGGGTGACCAAGGCCGCCATCGAACCGGTGTGGCATCTTCCGGGTATCGCCAGCCGCCTGGGAGTGGACGAGCGCGCGCTGCGCCGCTCGCTGTACGAGCATTCGGGGGGCATGTTCTCCGAACTGGTCACGCGGACCGACCTCGAGGTGTTCCTGCCACCGATCGGGGGAACCACGGTCTACCTGTTCGGGGACCTCGACGCGATCGTGGACCCCGCCCGCCCGGTGGCGTGCCGGGTCCACGACGAGTGCAACGGTTCGGACGTGTTCGGCTCCGACATCTGTACCTGCCGGCCCTACCTGGTGCACGGGATCGAGATCTGCATCGAGACCGCGCAGGCCGGCGGCTGCGGGGTGGTGGCGTACAACCGCAAGGAGGGTCGCGCGCTTGGAGAAGTGACCAAGTTCCTGGTGTACAACGCGCGCAAGCGACAACCCGGCGGGGACCGCGCCGACACCTACTTCGAGCGCACCGAGTGCGTGGCCGGGGTGCAGGACATGCGCTTCCAGGTCCTGATGCCGGACGTGCTGCACTGGCTGGGAATTTCAAGGGTCGACCGGCTGGTCTCGATGAGCCACATGAAGTACGACGCGATGGTCGAGCACGGAATCGAGATCGGCGAACGGGTCCCGCTGCCCGACGACATGGTGCCGGACGATGCCGGTGTCGAGATCGATGCCAAGAAGGCGGCCGGGTACTACAGCTCCGATCCGGCCCGACCGCATGGTGACGGCCGGGGACTGGATGACTGAGGCACCGGCCGCACGGCGCCTTGCCGATCCGGCGGAGATCCGCACACGCTGTCACGAGTTGCTCCTGGCCGGGGAACGCGGCGAACTGTCGCATTTCGACCTGCGCACCGACAGGCTCCCCGAGATCGCGCGGCTCGTCGCGGAGGTGACCCGGGAACGCTACCCCGACCTTGACGTGCCGTGGCACAGCCGCTGGCGGCACTTCCGGGCCGGCGGCATCGACCGCTGGGGCCGGCTCGCCGCCGGGCTCGACCGCGACGAACGTGTGCGTGTGGCACTCGACCTGCTGGTGGTGAGCGTGCTGCTCGATGCGGGCGCGGGTGACCGCTGGCGGTACCGGGAAACGGAAACCGGCCTGCTGCTCGCCCGCTCGGAGGGACTGGCGGTCGCAAGCCTTGCGCTCTATGCGAGCGGCGCCTTCTCCGCCGATCCCGGCAATCCGCTGCGCTGCGATGCCGGGGCGCTCCGCGGCGTCACGGCCGGGCAGCTGGCCGCGGCATTCCAGGCCGGCCCCGCTACTCCGCTTGCCGGTGTCGACGGGCGCGCCGCCATGCTTCGCGCGCTTGCCGCGGCGCTCGAGCGGCGCCCGGAGATATTCGGAACGCCGCCCAGGATCGGCGGCCTTGGTGACTGGCTGCGCGGGCGGCCCGACCGGGCCGGTGCCGCTCCCCTGCTCGCGACGCTCGCGGACGCGTTCGGATCCATCTGGCCCGGCAGGATCACGCTGCAGGGAACCGCACTCGGCGATGTCTGGCACCATCGCAAACTGCGCCGCGACGATGAAACGGACCAGCTGGTTCCGTTCCACAAGCTGCTGCAGTGGCTGCTCTATTCCATGGCCGAGCCGCTGGACGAGGCCGGAATCGTCCTCGGCGAACCGGAGGCGCTCACCGGACTTGCCGAGTACCGCAATGGCGGTCTGCTGGTGGACGGCGGTGTGCTGGTGCCGCGAGATCACCGGATCGGCGCCGTGGAGCTTGATCCCGGCGCGGAACCGGTTGTCGAATGGCGGGCACTGACAGTCGCGCTGCTTGACCGTCTGGCACCGCTGGTGCGCGCTTCCCTCGGCTGCAACGAGGCGGCCCTGCCGCTCGCGCGGCTGCTCGAGGGCGGAACCTGGGCGGCAGGCCGGAAGCTCGCAGGTGCGGCGCGACCCGGCGGTGGTCCGCCGATCCGGCTGGCGTCGGACGGTACGGTATTCTGAATCAGGCAACCGCGGAGCGGGAGATGGGGATGAACAGGGTTACGGTGGTCGAACACCCGCTGGTCCAGCACAAGCTGTCGCTGATGCGGCAGAAGGACACGACGACGGCCCTGTTCCGGGTGCTGCTTCGCGAGATCTCGCTGCTGCTCGGCTATGAGGTTACCCGGGACCTGGGCGTCGAGCACCACACCATCGAGACACCGCTGACCACCGTGGATGCACCGTTCATTTCGGGCAAGAAACTGGTCCTGATCTCGGTCCTGCGCGCAGGCAACGGGCTTCTCGAGGGAATGCTGGACCTGGTTCCCTCGGCCAGGGTCGGACATGTCGGGCTCTATCGCGACTCCTCGACGCTGGTGGCGATGGAGTACTACTTCAAGGTGCCCGATGACCTCGTCGACCGTCCGGTGATCGTGCTCGATCCGATGCTGGCAACGGGGAATTCCGCCGTTGCCGCGGTAAGCCGGATCAAGGAGGCACAGGCGCGCGACATCAAGATGGTCTGCCTGATCGCCGCGCCCGAAGGTCTCGCGGCGTTCCATGCGGTTCACCCGGACGTCACCGTATTTGCCGCCGCCGTCGACGATCATCTCGACGACCATGGCTACATTGTTCCGGGAATCGGCGATGCCGGTGACCGGTTGTACGGCACGCGGTGACATCCGGGACATGCTGCCCGGGCACGACCTCTTCAACGCCCGTCCGGGACGGATCCGGCATCGCCGCCCATGGTTCGCCCTGTCGTTTCGTCGCGGTGCGGGCATGCTACACTGGTTCGGGATCGAGCGCCGGTGCCGGGCTCCGGACGTCCGCGGAGTGCGGTTTCACAACCAGGACAGGGAGTGCGTGAAGCCATGAACGAACATGCCAATGCACCGGACCTCGAACAGGCGCGAACCGACGCCCGGGAGCACTTCTGGCCGCATGGCCTTGCCCACGGAAATGTCGGCAGCAGCACCGGGGTCCAGGTGGTCACCCGCGGTGACGGGGTCTGGGTCATCGACGGCAACGGGGAACGATGGTTCGATACCCTCTCCGGCCTGTGGTTGGTCAATATCGGGCACGGGCGCCGGGAAATCGCCGACGCCGTCTACCGTCAGATGCTGGAACTCAGCTTCTCGCCCAACGATACCGTCAGCCCGGTGACCGCTGCGCTGTCGCGACGGATCGCGGCACTCAGTCAGGATCCGGCGGCGCGGGTCTACTTCACGAGCGGCGGATCGGAAGCCAACGAGACCGCGCTCAAGCTCGCCCGCAACTTCCATCACCTGAACGGGGAGCCGTCCCGCTGGAAGATCCTGTCCCGACGCGGGTCCTATCACGGGGCAACGCTCGCCTGTACCAGCCTCGGGCGCGGCGGACCGGGCGGTGCCAGTGTGCCGAAACACTTCGGGCCACTCGTTCCGGGCAACATCCACGTCGACCAGCCGGCGCCGTTTCACTGTCACCTGTGCAGGGCGTCGGATTCGGGCTGCACGCTCGAATGTGCCCGCGACGTCGAGCGGGCGATCCTGCACGAGGGGCCGTCGACAGTCGCTGCGTTCATCGGCGAGCCGGTCTCTGCGGCGGCCGGCATCCACGTGCCGGACCCCGGGTACTGGCCGGCAGTACGCGAGATCTGCGATCGACACGGGGTGCTGCTGATTGCCGATGAGGTCATCACCGGGTTCTGCCGCACCGGTCGCATGTTCGCGATGGAACACTGGGGCGTGAAGCCGGACATCTTCACCGTTGCCAAGGCGCTGACCAGCGGCTACCTGCCGATCGGGGCGGCCGTTGCCACCGGCAGGGTGGCCGGCCGGTTCGGGTCCGGCGAGGAGGCATTCCAGCACCTGCTGACCTTCGGCGGCAATCCGGCTTCCTGCGCGGCCGCACTCGCCAATCTCGACATCATGGAGAGCGAGGGGCTGGCGGAACGTTCGCGCGAAATGGGTGACTACCTGCTGGAACGCATGCAGGAACTCGACCGGTTTCGCATCGTCGGCGAAGTGCGCGGCGGTCTGGGACTGCTCTGTGCCGTGGAACTGGTTCGCGACAGGCAGACCAGGGAACCGTTCCCGAAGCAGGCCGATCTCTCCGGGCGCAGCACCCGGCTCATGCGCGAGCACCGTTTGCTCGGCCGGGCCGGCAGCGTCATCCCGGTTGCACCACCGCTGTGCATTACACGTGAGGAGATCGACGAGGCGGTGGACCGACTCGGCGGCGTGATCGGCTCGCTGGAAAAGGAACTCGCAGAGGGATGAACCGGACAGTGGTCGCCGACCAGGGCGCCCGAGCGCCCGCACCCCTGCTCGAGATCGACGGTCTGGAAACCCACTTCTTCACTGACTCGGGGGTTGTCCGCGCGGTGGATCGGGTTTCCTGCCGGATCAGGGAGGGCGAGACCCTTGCGGTGGTCGGCGAGTCCGGTTGCGGCAAGTCGGTCACCGCCCTGTCGATCCTGCGGCTGGTTCGTTCGCCGCCGGGTCGCATCGTCGGCGGCGCCGTGCGGTTTCGGGGCCGCAACCTGCTCGAACTGTCAGCGCGGGAAATCCAGTCCGTGCGCGGCAACGAGATCTCCATGATCTTCCAGGAACCGATGAGTTCGCTGAACCCGGTGCTGACCGTCGGCGCACAGGTCAGCGAAACCCTGATGCTGCACCAGGGTCTGACACGGTCCCAGGCGATGGAACGGTCGGTCGAGTTCCTGGAACTCGTGCAGATTCCCGAACCGGCGACGCGCGTCAACGACTATCCGCACCAGCTGTCCGGCGGTATGCGCCAGCGTGTCATGATCGCAATGGCGCTGTCGTGCAACCCGCAGCTGTTGATTGCCGACGAGCCGACAACGGCGCTCGACGTCACCATCCAGGCCCAGATCCTGGCCCTGATGCAGGAATTGCAGCAACGGCTCGGTACCGCCGTTCTGCTGATCACCCATGACATGGGCGTGGTGGCGGAGAATGCCGACCGTGTGGTGGTGATGTACGCGGGCCGCAAGGTCGAGGAGGCGGATGTCGAGACCCTGTTTGCCGAACCCCGGCACCCTTACACTGCCGGTCTTCTCCACTCGATTCCGGTACGGGCCCGGGCGGCGGGGCCGCGCCGGACTGCCGGCAGGCCCCGCCGCCACCTCAATGAGATCACCGGAATCGTTCCGTCGCTGCTGGACCTGCCGGCCGGATGCGCCTTCCAGCCTCGGTGTCCGCTTGCAACCCGCCGGTGCGAGCAGGACCGACCGGAACTCGAGTCGGTTGGCCCGGGTCACTGGACGGCCTGCTGGAACCACGCGTCGGTGCAGGGGGCCTGAGAGATGCCGGAGCCGACGACATCCGTCCTTGAGGTCGAGAATCTGACCAAGAGGTTCCCGATCCGCGCCGGGCTGTTCAATCGTGTCGTCGGCCATGTCCATGCAGTTGACGGCATTTCCTTCGCCATACGGCGCGGCGAGACCCTGGGGCTGGTGGGAGAGAGCGGCTGCGGCAAGTCAACCGCCGGCAAGACCATCCTCAAGCTGATCGAGCCGACATCAGGCACCATCCGTCTGAACGGGCAGAACATCACCCGGTTCGGGAGCGGGGAGATGCGCCCGGTGCGCCGCCAGATGCAGATCATCTTCCAGGATCCGTACTCATCCCTCAACCCGAGGATGTCGGCCGGAGAGATCGTGCGCGAGCCGCTCATCATCCACAACATCAGTGCAGCGGCGGAAAGCCACGAGCGGGTGGCGATGCTCTTCGATCGTGTGGGCCTGCAGCCGCACCAGATGAAGGCGTTTCCGCACGAGTTCTCCGGCGGTCAGCGCCAGCGCATCGGGATCGCGCGCGCCCTTGCCGCCGATCCCCGACTGATCATTGGAGACGAGCCGGTCTCGGCCCTTGATGTTTCCATCCAGGCGCAGGTGATCAACCTGCTGACCGAACTCCAGGACGACCTCGACCTGTCCTACCTGTTCATCGCCCACGACCTCACGGTGGTCGAACATATCAGCCACCGCATCGCCGTGATGTACCTGGGGCGGATCGTGGAACTGGCGGGGACCGACGAGTTGTTCGACACGCCGTTGCACCCCTATACGGTCGCGTTGCTGAGCGCGGTACCGATCGCCAATCCGAAGAACCGGTCGCGCCAGCGCCTGCTGCTGAGCGGTGATGTGCCGAGCCCCGTCACCCCGCCGCCCGGGTGTCACTTCCACACCCGCTGCCCCTACGCGATGCGTCGCTGCCGTGAGGAACAGCCGGTTCTTCACCAGGTCGGCGGTGACCACTGGGTCAGCTGTCACCTCCATGACACCGGGCCGGTGCACCCGTTGCCTCCCGTTGACCCGGCATCAGGAAATGCGGGCGCAGGGGTCAGTGCGAGCCGCGTAACCGGGGATCCAGCAGGTCGCGAACCGCATCACCGAGCAGATTGAACCCGTAGACGGTCACGCTGATGGCAATCCCGGGCATGATCGGCATCCACGGGGCGAGTTCGGCGAATTTCTGCGCCGAGCCAAACAGGTCGCGACCCCACGAGGGTGCCGGAGGCGGGACCCCGAGACCGAGAAAGCTCAGGGAGGCCTCGGTAATGATGGCGCCGCCGAGACTGGCAGTTGCGATCACGATGTAGGGGGCGACGCAGTTCGGAGCCACGTGCCGGAAAATGATTCGCAGGTGGCTGGCGCCGGCTGCGCGTGCAGCCTGGACATACTCGGTTTCCTTGACTGCAAGCACGGTGGAACGGACCACGCGGGCCGTGCTCGGGATGACCACGATGCCGATGGCAACGACCAGGTTCGAGGTGCTGCGCCCGAGGACCGCGATGATGACCACGGCAATGATCAGGGACGGGAATGACCACAGGATGTCCATCAGCCGCTGCACGATCAGGTCCCAGCGGCCGCCAGCATAGGCCGAAAACAACGCGACAAGTGCCCCGAGCCCGGTTCCGAACAGGGTGGAGAGCAGTCCGACGAGCATGGAGAGCCGGGCGCCGTAGATCACCCGGCTCAGGATGTCGCGCCCGAGGTTGTCGGTTCCCATGGGATAATCCCAGGACGGGGGATGGAGCCGTGCCGAGCCGCCGTCAATGAACTCTTCCGGCGAATAGGGTGCGAGCCAGGGTGCGTATACCGCGACCAGGAACATCACGACGACGATGAGGCCTCCTACCGCGCCGAGCGGCTTGGACCGCACGAACCGGATCAGGGCCGGGCCGAAGAGCCGGAGCAGTTCGCTCCAGCTTCTATGTGTAGCGTATGCGGGGGTTGAACCAGGCATAGGCAAGATCGACCAGCAGGTTCGCGGCAGTCACGAAGATCGCAGTCGCGAACAGCGTGGCCTGGATGGAGTTGTAGTCACGGAATACCACCGAATCCACCAGGAAGTTCCCGAGGCCCGGCAGGTTGAACGCCCGTTCCACCACGACAAGGCCGCCGATCGCGAAACCGAACTGCAGGCCGAACACGGTCAGGACCGGGAGAAAGGCGTTCTTCAGTGCGTGGCGCGTGACGACGGTGGACTCGCCCAGTCCCTTGGACCAGGCGGTGGTGACGTAGTCCTCGCGCAGCACCTCGAGCATGGATGACCGGGTCATGCGCGCGATCACTCCGATCTGGGCAAAGGCGACGGCAAAGGCGGGAAAGAACATCTGTTGCAGGCTCTGCAGCGGCGCTTCCCATACCGGTACGTATTCGAGCGGTGGCAGCCAGCCGAACCAGATCACCATACCCAGGATGATGAGCAGGGCCACCCAGAACGACGGCAGAGAGAGCCCGGCGATCGACACGATCCTGCCGAGGTAATCGGCGAACCTGTCCTGGCGAATGGCCGAGATGATGCCGATCGGCAGTCCCGCGACCAGCGTCATTCCGGCCGCCAGGATGACGATGCTCGCGGTGACGGGAAAGAAACGCATCCACTCGTCGACGACCGGCCGGTTGACCTTCAGCGAATTCCCGAACTCGAACCTGGTGGAGTTCCACATCCATTCCAGGTACTGCGTCAGCAGCGGGATCCGGTGCACTGTTGCGCGGACCTGCTTCGGCTTCAGGATCGTACCGCCGACGTTCAGGGGCGCCCCGGAATTGATGCTGTTCAGCACCGCCTCGCCGTCGAGTGTCTGCAGTGCCGCTTCGAGCTCGTCGAGCCCGGATCGGTTGCCGAACGCGTCACGGTTCAGCCCGACCTCGACCTCCGCGAAGCCGAGCCTCACCCGCATCGCCTCGACCATCTGCTCCGAAACCCGGGCGTCGCGTCCAGGTTCCGACAACGCGATCAGCGCCGGGTCGCCGGGGACCACGCGCATCAGGAAAAAGACCAGGGTCGCCACCCCGTAGATGGTGACGACCCCGAGCAGCAGCCGCTTGATGATGTAGACCCACATGGAACGGCGGCAGGGTCGGTTTGGCTACTTGTCGAGCCAGACCTCTTCGAGGGTCACGTTGTTGTAGTAGCCGGGATCGACATCTTCCCAGTTCCTCACCCACGGCTGCCAGGCCATACCCTCGGCGATCCAGCGAACCTGAACCTGCGGCAGTTCGTCGAACAGCATCCGTTCCATTTCGTGGACTACCGGGATCCGTTCCCCGTCCGAGCGGGCCGACAGCTGCTTTGCATAGAGGGCATCGAACTCGGGTCTGCACCAGCCGGACTCGTTCGAACTTGCTCCGCAGATCAGGTAGTCGGCGTAGAAGATACTGGGATCGAGAACACCGGCGGCGTTGCTGGTGGTGATCAACTGGAAGTCACCGGAGTCACGACGCTGGGTAAACGTGCCCCGGTCGGAAACCTCGAGGTTGATCTGCACCCCGATCAGGCGCAGCTGCTCCTGGACGAATTGCGGCGTCAGCAGGGATTCCGGGGTGTCAAGCGTGAGCCAGCCAAGCTGGAGGGTGCCCGGCGCGTAGCCGGCCTCCGCGAGCAATGCCCGCGCCTTTTCCCTGCGTGCCTCGACCGCGGCCGGATCCGCGGTTCCGATGTGTTCGGCGAGTTCGTCGGCCGGAAGGCTCCACTTCGACCACGGCGGCATGTATCCGCCGATTGCACCGGCACCTTCGCCCAGCACCTCGATCGCCTTGTAGCGGTCGATCGCGAGACTGAACGCCTGGCGCACCCGCTTGTCACTCCACGGCGCCTCGTCGACCTTGCCCGCGATCGAGTGCCACCACAGGCGGGCCGGCAGTGACACCTCGATGTCGGGATGCTTTTCGGCCAGCAGCTTGGCGTCGGCCGGGTAGATGTATTGCATGAAGGAATTGATATCGAGCTTCCCGGCCCGCAGGTTGGCCAGCGCTACCGTCGGGTCCTTGAAGACGAAGTTGCGGACCCCGTCGAGGCACGGATAGCCCTCGCGGAAGTAGTCCGGGTTGCGAACCGTGGTCGATCCGGCGCCGGTGACATATTCCTTCCAGATGAACGGGCCGGTCCCGATGACCGTATCCTTCAGGCGATCCCAGGGAAGCTCGCTCGGGAAGATCCCGGCCCAGCCGACGGCAAGCTTGGAGACGAGTCCGGCATCCGCCTGGCTGAGCGTGATCCGCACCGTCAGCCGGTCCACCGCCTCGAGTTCGGAGATGGCGGTGAAGTAGCCGGCTCGGCGGCTGAAGTTCTTGTTGCGGATCTTGTCGATGCTCCAGACGACGTCGGCGGCATCGAGATCGGTGCAGGCGCCCGGGCGTCCCTCGGCCAGGTCGCCGCAATGAAACTTCACACCGTCCCTGAGCCTGATGGTGTACACGAGCCCGTCATCGCTGATCGAGTAGGACTCGGCGAGATCGTTGACGATCCTGCCCGGTTCGTAAAACGAAAACCGGAACAGCCGATTGTATGACCCGCCGACCCGTTGCTGGGTTCTCACCGTGGGCTGCTGGTGGAAGTCGAAGTTGACCAGGTCCTCGCCCGCATGGGTGGTGAGCACTCCTCCGTACTTGCCGCAGGCGCGTTGATCTTCGGCAAGGACCGGTGTCGCGGCAACGGCCAGGGAGAGTATGGACGCGGCGAGAAAGTATCTCGGGCCGGCATACTGACGTTGTTTCATGGGGTTCAATCCGTTTCCTGAGGCGAGGCCGTCCATCTGGGTAACGAGGACGGAGCCGCAGTTGCATGAATCTCGAGACTACGCCCGTTACGATGCGGCTACAACACGCAGCGACATCGTCCTGTCCCGGCGCTGCCGGGCAATGGGTCCGCGGCAGTTGCCCGGTTCCCGTGGTGCGACTAGACACGGGATCCTGCTCCCCGTCGGGTGCGGGCGGCGTGGCGGAGAGGTGGTGATGGTCGAAGGACGTCGACCGCGCGAGAGGTGGCCGCCGGGTCCGCGCGAGGCGTCGCTGCTCGCGAACTACCTGAGCTCGTTTGCCATCGGTCTCGCGATCGGCGGCGTGATCCCGTTCCTGACCCTGGTGCTGGAGCGCCGGGGTGTCGAGGAGATCATCGTCGGGGCCAACAGTGCCGCCGGTTCGCTCGGCATCGTCGCCCTGGCGCCGTTCGTTCCACGCATCGTTCAGCGTTTCGGCATGGCGGCCTCGGTGACTGGCGGCCTGCTGGTGTCGACGGTTTCACTCCTGCTGCTCGGCGTCTTCGAGTCGCTCTGGGCCTGGTTCCTGCTGCGGCCCCTGGTGGCCGGCGGGACAGTGATCCAGTGGGTGGTGAGCGAGACCTGGATGAACGCGATCTCCACCAGCCGTGACCGCGGCCGGGTCATGGCGGTCTACGTCACCGCCATCGCTGCGGGGTTCGCGGTCGGTCCGGCCCTGCTGGCCGTGGTCGGGGTGAGTGGCTGGCTGCCATACCTCGTGTTCGGCGCCGGCATCCTGTTCTCGGCTGGTCCCATGGTGGCGGTTGCGCGCTACGCACCTCCCATGCGCAGCCGCGAGATCGCGACACCGCTCTTCCTCATGCGACGGGCGCCGACCATTTTCGCGGCGATGATCGCGGTCGGGGTCTATGCCGGTGGCGTCTTCACCTTTCTGCCGATCTACGGACTGCGCGGCGGTCTGGGCCAGACCGACGCGGTGCTGGTCCTGACCGCTTTCCTCGCCGGCAACCTGCTGTTCCAGATCCCGATCGGCTGGCTGGCCGACCGGTTCAACCAGCGCCTGCTGCTGATCGGCTGTGCTGTGATCGGCGTTGTCTCACCGGTGATGATGATCCTGATCTTTGCCGGTCCTCAGGCCGGGATCGGCCCGGTCCTGCTGGTCCTGCTGGCGGTCTGGGGTGGCGCCGTCTTCGGGTTCTACACCATCGCGATCACCATGCTGGGTGGCAGGTTCCGGGGTGAGGACCTGGCACTCGCCAACGCGGCATTCGTCATGACCTTCGAATGCGCCAATATCGCGGGGCCCGCGCTCACCGGGGCAGCAATGTGGATCTGGTCCCCTCACGGCATGATGGGATTCCTGGTTCTGGTCGCTGTTTTCTTCATCTCCGTTGCCGGTTTCCGGGCCCTGAAGCCGGAGTAGGCGCGGACCGTTCGACCCCGGGCTTCGCGTTGACACCGCGCGCCGCGCGGGAGCAGACTGCGGCCTTCCGAACCGCCTGCCGGAGATCCGCAATGTCGAATGTCATGCCTCTCGCAGCCCCGTCGGTCCGCGACCAGGTGAGTGAAGACGAATGGCAGGCTCGCGTGGACCTCGCTGCCTGTTACCGGCTGGCTGCCGTGCATGGCTGGACCGACCTGATCTACACCCATATCTCGGCGCGGGTGCCGGGAACGGACGACCATTTCCTGCTCAACCCGTTCGGTTTCATGTTCGAGGAGGTAACGGCGTCCAGCCTGGTCAAGCTGGATACCGAGGGCGAGATCGTCATGCCCTCGCCCTACGCGGTCAACGCCGCCGGCTTCACCATTCACAGCGCCGTTCACCAGGCTCGCCACGACCTGGCCTGCGTCATGCACACCCACACCGTGTCAGGCATGGCGGTCTCGGCGCAGGAAGACGGGCTGCTCCCGCTGGCACAGACCTCGCTCGTGTTCCATGGCGCGCTCTCCTACCACGACTACGAGGGCATCGCCCTTGACCTCGACGAGCGCGAGCGGCTGGTCGCCGACCTCGGCGGGAACACGGCGATGATCCTGCGCAACCACGGGCTGCTGACCTGCGGGCGCAGCGTGGCCGAAGCCTTCGTGACCATGTACATGCTGGAGAAGGCCTGCGAACTGCAGCTGGCGGCCCAGGCGGGCGGCACACTCCGGCTGATCCCCGAGGAGGTCTGCGCGCACACCGCCAGGCAGTTCCAGCGGGACCCCGATGCCGGCGGCGACGGCCATGTCGCGCTGACCTGGGCGGCATTGCTGCGCCAGCTCGACCGCGTCAATCCCGGTTACGCAGCCTGACCGGAGGAGACCCGGACATGGACGACTTCGACCTCGTCATCCGAGGCGGCATGGTGGTGAATGCCAACGGCACCGCCCGATGCGACGTCGGTGTGCGTGGCGGCAGGATCACCGCTCTTGCCGAGCAGCTCTCCGGCGGGGGCCGCGAGATCGACGCGACGGGCCGGCTGGTCCTGCCCGGCGGTATCGACAGCCATTGCCACATCGACCAGCGATCGAGCACCGGAGGGCGGAACGCCGAGAGTTTCGAGAGCGGAACCCGCTCCGCCGCCTGCGGTGGCACGACCACCATCATCTGCTTTGCGGCCCAGGAGAAGGGTGAACGGCTTGCCCCGGTGGTGGAGGACTACCACCGGCGGGCCCGACAGTCCTCGATCGACTACAGTTTCCATCTGATCATCAGCGATCCGTCCGATGTGGTGATCAACGAGGAGGTGCCGCGGCTCATCGACGAGGGGCACAGGTCCCTGAAGCTGTTCATGACCTATCCGCGCAACCGGGTGAACGATGCCGAGATCCTGCGCATCCTCGAGGTCGCCAAGCGCAAGCAGGCGCTGGTCTGTGTCCATGCCGAGAACCACGACGCGATCATGTACATGACCGCGAAGCTGCTCGAGGCCGGGCGCGACAGTACCCGGTACCACGCGTGGTGCAAGCCGCCGCTGGTCGAGCGCGAGGCCTGCCACCGCATCATCATGCTGGCGGAACTGCTCGATGTGCCGATCCAGGTGTTTCACGTCAGCTGCGAGCAGGCAGCCGAGGAGGTCAGACGCGCCCAGCGCCGTGGCCTCAGGGTGTTCTCCGAGACCTGTCCGCAGTATTTCGTGCTGACCGAGCGCGATCTTGACCGGGACCAGCGTGAGGGTGCGAAGTTCGTCTGTTCTCCTGCGCCCAGGACCGAGGGTGACCAGGAGGCGCTGTGGGACCACCTGCGGCTCGGCACTATCGGCAATGTCACCTCCGATCACGCGCCCTACAATATTGACGAGCTCGAGGGAAAGTTCTGGGCCGGCGACAACGCGCCGTTCAGCCAGATCGCAAACGGGGTGCCGGGACTCGAGACCCGGATGCCGATCACGTTTTCGGAGGGTGTGGCGAAGGGCCGGATCGATCTCGAGACCTTCGTCGCCGTGACCTCCACCAATGCCGCCCGGCTGTTCGGCCTGTATCCGAACAAGGGGGTGATCGCGGTCGGCGCCGATGCGGACATCTGCATCTGGGATCCCGACCGGCAGGTGACGATCACCCAGGACATCCTGCACCACGACACCGACTACACCCCCTACGAGGGGCTCGAGGTGACCGGCTGGCCTGCCGTCACCATCAGCCGAGGCAAGACGGTGTGGAACGAGGGCGAAGTCAGCGACGAGCCGGGGTGGGGCCGGTTCCTGGCCCGCGGCCCCTACGACTACATCAGGCCGCGCGGCGTCTTGCCGACCCCGTTCGACCCGGTCACGCTGACGAACCGGGAACGGGAGTGATGGCGGGCGGGCAGCAGACCGGGAGGAACCGATGGTCCGGAAGGTGACGATAGGCGGTGCGCAGATGGGACCGATTGCTCCTGACGAGAGTCGGGACAGCTGTGTTGCCCGGATGATCGAAATGCTGCGGGAGGCGGCATCGCGCGGCTGCGACCTGGTGGTGTTTCCCGAACTGGCGCTGACCACCTTCTTTCCGCGCTACTACGAGGAAGACATCTCGCGGATGGACCACTGGTTCGAAACCGCGATGCCGAACACGGCGACGCGCCCGCTGTTCGAGGCGGCGGCGGACGCCGGCGTCGGATTTTATCTCGGCTATGCCGAACTGACCCCGGAGGGTCGACGGTTCAACACCGCGATCCTGGTGGACGGCACCGGGCGGATCACCGGCAAGTACCGCAAGATCCACCTCCCCGGGCACTCCGGGTTCGAACCGTGGCGAGCGTTCCAGCATCTGGAGAAGCGCTATTTCGAGCCTGGCGACCTCGGGTTCGGAGTCTGGTCGCAGCACGGAGGGCTGGTTGGCATGGCGATCTGCAACGATCGCCGCTGGCCGGAAACCTACCGGGTGATGGGACTGCAGGGCGCCGAGCTGATCGTGCTCGGCTACAACACGCCTGACACCAACACCAGCGAACCGGAGCCCAATCACCTGAGGATGTTCCACAATCACCTGGTGATGCAGGCCAACGCCTACATGAACGCCTGCTGGGTGGTCGGTGTGGCCAAGGCCGGGGTCGAGGACGGCTGCATGCTGATCGGCGGCTCCTGCATCATCCAGCCATCTGGCGAGATCCTTGCCAGGGCGGCGACGCTCGAGGACGAGCTGATCGTTGCGGTTGCCGATCTCGACGCCTGTGCGGCGCCGAGGCGCGGAACCTTCAACCTCGGACGACATCGGCGGGTCGAACATTACGGGCGGATCGTGCGCCAGGCCGGGATCGAGATCCCGGCCGACCTGTCGGCCGCCGAGTAGGACGAGTGAGGAGAACCTGATGCGCAAGCCCGCTGAACGCCTGCTGTTGGCGGCTGTCCTGGCGCTGGGACTTTCCTGGGCCGGGCCGCAGTCTGCACAGGCGACGACCCGGGTCACGGTGACCGGCGAGGTGATCGATACCTGGTGCAGGGTGACCGCCATCATGTTCGCGGAAGGATCGGCGCACTACCAGTGCGCGGTCTGGTGCGCGATTGGCGGTATCCCGGTCTCGATCATGGACGAGGATGAAAACGTCTACGTGATCCTGCGTGTCGGCGAGGACGACGTGAGTGCCGCCAACCCGACCATCGCCAGGATCCAGGCGCACCAGGTAACGGTCGAGGGGGATCTCATCGAACGGGACGGCGTCAACTACCTGCTGGTCAACCGCATTGCCGACGACCAGGGCATCGTCAATGTCACCCACGAGGACGTCGGCATCCAGCCGTTCGGGAAATAGGCCATGCGACATCTCTCCCTGATCATCCTGGCGCTGGTTCTCGCCCATGCAGAACCGGCGCTGGCTGCACAGGAACTCGGCATCGATGGCGAGCAACCCAGCCAGTTCGAGGCCAGGGCGGTCGACGTGCTGTGCGAACTGACCGGGGACTGTCCGCAGGAGTGCGGCGGCGGCACCAGGCAGATGGGGCTGCTGACCGATGACGGCGTCCTGATCCTGGTCGCGAAGAGCAGCACGCTGTTCGCCGGCGGCGTGCTCGACCTGGTGGCGTGGTGCAACAGGCGGGTCGAGGTCGACGGACTGCTGATCGATGCCGAGGTGACGCGTTTCTATATGGTGCAGAAGCTGCGGGAGCCCGGAACCGAGAAGTGGACCCGGGCGCGGGCGTTCTCGCACAGCTGGGCGCGGGCCAACAAGCAGAAGAACGCCAAACGCTGGTTCCGGAAGGACCCGGCCATCAGGGCGTTGATCGAGGAGTTCGGTCCGGTCGGGATACCGGGCGCCAAGATCCCGGACGAATGAGCGGGTGGTGCCGGCGCCTCGCCGTTATTCTGGTCCTTGCGCTGGCTGCGCCGGAGAGCCGGGCGGCTGACGCCGCGGGACCGCTCGCAACCCTGTTCGGCGGTCCGTTCGAACTGGTCGATCACCACGGGCGGGCGGTGACCGACCGCGACTTTCGCGGCCGCCACATGCTGGTCTACTTCGGCTACACCGGCTGTCCCGACCTTTGCCCGGTTGACCTCGCGAACATCTCGCTCGCACTTGACGAGCTGGGCGAACTCGCCGGGCGGGTTCAGCCGTTGTTCATTACAGTCGATCCGGCCCGCGACGATCCGCGGACACTGCGCGACTACCTCGGCGCACTGCACCCGGCGCTCCTCGGGCTGACCGGAAGCGAGCGCCAGGTCGCCGAGGCGGCCCGGCACTACCGGGTGCACCGGTCCCGTTTCAGCATCGAGGGACATGACGCGGACGAGTATTACGTCGACCACTCGACGCTCACCTGCCTGATGGGCCCCGACGGCGCCTTCGTCACCCTGGTGCCGCACGCAACGCCGCCCGCGCGGATCGCCGCAATCCTGCGCCGCTACCTCGCGCAGGACTGACTGACGGTCAGTCGGGCCGGCCCATCGCGTAGACTTCGCTGATGGTGGCGAAATCCATGTAGCCCAGCCTGGAGACCGGACGGTAACGGGTCACGTCGACCAGCCCGTCGCTGATGATGCCGTCGTCGACGTGGACCCCCAGGACCTCGCCGAAGATCACCCAGTTCTCGTGGCCCTCTCGCCGGGACGGCATTTGCACGCTCTGCAGGTAGCGGCACTCGAGATGCGCGGGCGCACCCCTGACCCGCAGTGGCCTGACCAGCCGTGACGCTTCGCCGACCAGGCCGCTGACCGGCATCTCGTCCTCGCCGTAGGGAAGGTGCAGCGAGGAGGTATTCATCGCCTCGCGCTGGTCGTGGCCGACGATGGAACAGACGAATTCCCCGGTGCGCTCGATATTGACCTGGCTGTCCTTGCGTGCGCCGGTGTCCGGCCGGCTGCTCGAGGCGAACATGACGCAGGGCGGGTCATTGGAAACCGCGTTGAAGAAACTGTACGGCGCGAGATTGGTCACGCCTTCCTCGTTCATGGTCGAAATCCAGCCGATCGGGCGTGGCGACACGAAGGCCCTGAACGGGTCGTGGCGAAGGCCGTGTTCGCGGTGGGTACCTGGAGTGAAGAACATTGCCGCACCTTTCGTCGCCGTGGAAGGGGTTACATGAAATCGAGTGCGAGGTAAGAGTTCATCACCTTCTCCATGGTGTCGCGGTCAAGGTCGCGCACGATGAAGACCAGCCGGGAACTCCGGTCGTCGTCCGGCCATTCATCGATCTTGGCCGGCGGGTGGAACATGTGCTGGACGGCGTGGACCACCACCGGCTGGTCGTCGAGCTCGGCGATGTTCAGCAGTCCCTTGATGCGCAGGATGTTCGCCCCGTGGGTCTGGGCAAGCATGTCGAGTGCGCCCGCTATCCTCGACCAGTTCAGCGGTTCGTCGAAGGTGAGCACGAAGCTGCGGATGTGGTCGTCGTGCCGGTTGACGTCATGGTGATGATGGTCGTGATGGTGATCGTGCCCGTGGTGATGGACATGACCTTCCGTGTCCCGGTAGGCCTCCTCCTTCAGCCAGCGGGCGACATCGGCGGTCTTGGTCTTCGGGTTGTAGAGACCGGCATCGAACAGGTCGGCGGGGCTCGCCTCACCGTGAACCGCCTCGACCACGCGGGCTGACGGATTCAGGCCTGAGATCCTTGTGCGTACCGTGGCCACGGTGCCGGGATCGGTGACATCGGTCTTGCTGAGCACGATCCGGTCCGCCACCGCCGCCTGCTTGACGGATTCGAACTGCCGGTCGAACTGCGACATGGCGTGGTAGGCGTCGACCACGGTGATGACGCCGTCAAGCGAATACCGGCCGACCAGGAACGGGTCGGCCATCATGGTATGCAGGATCGGCGCCGGGTCGGCGAGGCCGGTGGTCTCGATCACGAGGCGTTCGAATTGCGGAATCTCGCCGGAACTGCGCCGTGCCATCAGGGTCCGCATGGTATCGACAAGGTCGCCGCGAACGGTGCAGCACAGGCAGCCGCTGTTCAGCAGCACGGTGTCCTCATCGGCGCCGACCACCAGGGCGTCGTCGATGCCGACCTCCCCGAACTCGTTCACGATCACCGCGACCCGGTCCATGTCCTCGTGCTGCATCAGCCGCGACAACAGGGTCGTCTTGCCGCTGCCGAGAAAGCCGGTAAGGATCGAGACGGGGACCCGTTCCGGGGGAGTGCGCGTGCTCTGGGACATGGTCCTGGCTCCGATCGCCTTCGGGATGTGTGGTCTGCAGACCGTCTCAGTCGTGTGCTCCGGTCACGAGGGACAGCAGCTGTGCGGCGGCGCTCCGTTCCGCCCTGCGCTTTGACGTTCCGGTGGCGGTCTGCGGCGGGTGGCCGTGGACCGTGACCTGGATGGTGAAGACCGGGGCGTGCGGCGGTCCGTTGCATTCGATCACTTCGTAGTCCGGCATTGCGAGCCGGCGTCCCAGCGCCCATTCCTGCAGGGCCGACTTGGGATCGACCGGTGGTACGCGTTCCAGGTCGATCCGCGTGTTCCAGTGCCGGAGCACGAGTTCGCGCGCTGCTTCCAGTCCGGCGTCGAGGTAGACACCGGCGATGATGGCCTCCAGCGCGTCGGAGAGCACGCTGTCGCGGGATCGCAGGGCATCGTCGTGGCGGTGCGCAGGGACGACCAGGAAGCGGCCGAGGTCGAGACGGCGGGCAATGACGGCAAGCGTCTCCCTGCTGACCAGCGCGGCGAGCCGTCGCGTCATCGCGCCTTCCGGCTCGTCGGCAAACCGTTGCAGCAGCGTCTCGGCAATGACAAGACCGAGCACCCGGTCGCCCAGGAATTCGAGGCGTTCGTAGGCGAACGCGGCCGTGGCGCCGGTACTCGAGTGGGTGACGGCGCGGCGCAACAGGTCCCGCTCGACAAACCGGTGGCCCAGGCGGATCTCGAGTTCCTCGAGCTGGCCCTGCCGCATGCTCATCGGATGAGAGAGAACAGCCGGCCGAACCGGATCGCCCGCGGCCAGTTCCAGACTTCCCACCAGGACCAGCGGGTGTCCCACGCCCAGAACAGGATGTCGGCGCGTCCGACCAGGTTGCGTCGTGGCACCATGCCGACACTCGAATCGCGGCTGTCGACCGAGTTGTCCCGGTTGTCGCCCATCATGAAGTAGTGACCGTCGGGCACGTGGAAGACCGGCGTGTTGTCCGACATGCCGCGGTCGCCCCGGCTCTCCAGTATCTCGTGCTCGCGGCCGTTCGGCAGGGTCTCGACATAGCGTGGAACCGTGACGTCGCGGCCGAAGAGATCCTTGGAGATCATGGGGTCGATTTTCCTGCGGCTGGCCGGGATGCCGTTGATGTGCAGGACGCCGGCGGTGACCTGGATCCGGTCGCCGGGCAGGCCGATCAGGCGCTTGATGAAGTCGGTTCCCGGGTCGGTCGGCTTCTTGAACACGATCACGTCGCCCCGTTCCGGTTCGGTAAACAGGACCCGGCCGGGGATGACCGGCAGGGAAAACGGGAGCGAGTAGCGGCTGTAGCCGTAGGAGAGCTTGGAGACGAACAGGAAGTCGCCGACCAGCAGTGTCGGGATCATGGATCCCGACGGGATGTTGAAAGGCTCGTAGGCAAAGGTCCGGATACCGAGTGCGATCAGGACCGCGAACACGATGGTACGGACGAACTCCATGATGCTGCCGGTTTTGGACTCAGTGGCCTGGCGCATGGTCAGGTACCTGCCAAGAACAGTTGCTGGCGCTTGCCGCCATCCTTGCTCGCGTGTTCACGGTTCCACGGCCCGGCAGCCTCCCCGTGCAGCAGCGCCGGTCCCCGGCGCCGGATCTCGCGGGCAGCATTCGCGTGGGCATTGTCGGCATGGCCGCAGGCCACGCAGGTCCGGCTGGCATGGCGGGGATCGACCGCGACCAGGCGCCCCGCCTTGTACTCCGGCATCGCGCGCAGGGCGGCCCAGCCGGTGTCGAGAACGACCCGGTTGAGCCCGGCCTTCCGGCGCACGCACCACCCCGGCTCTTCCGCCGCACCCCGGGCGCTTGCCGTCATGTTCCGCACCTTCAGCTCCTCGATGGCGACGGTGTGCGCACCCTCCGCGATCCTGCGCGAGACCTGGTGGTGCCAGTCGCGCCGGGCCATGGCGATGCGCCGTGCCGTCCTGGCGAGCCGCGCCCGTGTGCGCCTGCGGCGTGCAACCATGCGCTGATACCGGCGCCTCCGGGCCTCGAGGCGGCGCATGTCCGGGGCGTGGAACAGCCGGCCGTCGCTCGCCGCGACCTGGCCGGCGTTCATGTCGATGCCGATCGCGGTCCCGTCACCCTCCGGCCCCGCAGCCGCATGGCAGACCACGGCAGACCAGCGCCCGGACCGGCGCTTCTGCACCGCCGAGACCGGACGGGCGCCCGGAGACGGGGTGCCGCCGCGCCGGCGGACCGTCAGCCGGCCGAAACCGGGACGCAGGCTGCCTGCTTCCACCCTTGCGCTGCAGCAGACGCAGACGCTGTCGAAGGGGCGTCGGCCACGGAAGAGCGGGGCGCCGGGCTTCTGCCCGGCCATTGCTCGGCGGAAAAAGCCGCAAAAGGCATCGTCCACCCGCTCCAGGCGGCAGTTGTCCCGCGTCTGTGGCAACAGACGGTTCGCGACCTGGCGGTGTGCACGCTGCGGTTTCGTCCCGGCCGGCATGCGGCGTCTCCTGAACAGGACGGGACAATGACGGAAAACCGCATGGAACATGCAAGGAGTGAGTGCCTGCAGGTATTCGATTCAGGCCCTGCAGGCGGCATGACGCTGTCAGGCCTTCCTTGTAAGTGCCCATGGTTACGTTCCGTCCAAGGTCGTCGATACCCCCGGGCCTTCCACGCCCGGTCCTGTCGGCACGCGGCGGCTGATGGGGCTGACTTATGACCGAATTCCTGCCGGGCGGCAAGCGCTCGACCGGGCCTGGTGCTGCGCCGGGGTCTCGGCAGAGATCACCACGAACGCCTGGGCGAACGGAGCTTCGTCGGTGAGCGCGAGGTCGATCCTGGGGCACATGTCGGGCGGTGTCAGTGCCGCGAGGCGCCGCGCGGCGGCGCCGGTCACGGTCATGACTGGCTTGCCGGCCGGGGTGTTGCTGACCTGCAGTTCCCGCCAGGCTATGCCGCGCCGGCTGTCCTCGCCCAGTGCCTTCCACAGCGCTTCCTTGGCAGCGAAACGTTTTGCGTAGACCGCGCCGCGCAGGGCCTTGTCGTCGGCGTAGGCCTGTTCCTCGCAGGTAAACACCCGGTGGACGAACCGGGAGCCGAACCGTTCCAGGGTTCGGTTGATGCGCCGGATATCGACGAGGTCGCTGCCGATCCCGATGATCATCGGGCGCTTTCCGGAGCTCCTGCGCGGGCAGCTTCCATCAGCATGAGCATGCGTCCGACGACTTCGGCAAGCCCGGTAAACACCGCGCCGCCAACCAGGAAATGGCCGATGTTCAGTTCGCACAGAGTGGCGATGGCCGCAACGCGACCGACGGTCTCGAAGTCGAGGCCGTGGCCGGCGTGGCACTCGAGGCCGAGCCGGTCCGCGCGCGCCGCCGCTTCGGCCAGGCGGTCGAATTCCCGGTCCTGTTCGGGGCCGCGCGCACAGCAGTAACTGCCGGTATGCAGTTCGACCACCGGTGCCCCGACGTCGACGGCTGCCTCGAGCTGAACCGGGTCGGCCTCGATGAACAGCGAGACCCGGCTGCCGGTCTCGGCAAGCGCCTGGCAGGCATCACGGAGCCGGTCCCGCTGGCCGGCCACATCAAGCCCGCCCTCCGTGGTCACTTCCTCGCGGCGTTCGGGCACCAGGCAGACCGCGTGCGGCCGGTGGCGCCGGGCGATCCCGATCATCTCCCCGGTTGCCGCCATTTCCAGGTTGAGCGGTACCCCGATCTCGTCGATCAGGCGCGCGACGTCATCGTCGCGGATGTGGCGGCGATCCTCGCGAAGGTGTGCGGTGATCCCGTGCGCACCGGCGCCGACAGCGGTGTGCGCAGCCCGGACCGGGTCCGGGTGGGTGCCGCCGCGGGCGTTGCGGATCGTGGCCACGTGGTCGACGTTGATGCCGAGTCGCAAGGGGGACATGGTGGCGATCTCCCGTTCAGGCCAGTGCCGCCTGGTGTGTCTCCGTCCGCTCCTCGTCCCGGTCGCGCTCGATCGAGGTGATGACGGGACTGGCCCGCAGGGCCGCGACGATGTGGGTGAGGTGGCGGATGTCCCTGACTTCGACATCGACCAGCAGGTCGAAGAAATCCTCCGAACGCCGCGGAATCTTCAGGTTGATGATGTTGCCGTCATTCTGCCCGATGATCGTCGACATGGCGCCGAGGCTGCCGGGTGCGTTTGCCAGCACTACCCTGAGCCGCCCGACGTGGAGGCCGGCGTCATTGGCGAGTTCCCAGGCCACGTCGATCCATTTCTCGGGCATGGACTGGAAACCCTCCAGGGTTTCGCAGTCGATGGTGTGGATGGTGACACCCTTGCCCGTGGTCATGATCCCGACGATCCGCTCGCCCGGCAGCGGGTGACAACAGTGCGCGTAATGCACCGCGACCCCCGGGGTCAGTCCCGTGATCGGCACGGTGCCCGTGCCGGTGCGCCGCACCGGCAGCGAGTCCTGCCGGCCGGGAAAGGCCGCCTGCAACACCTTCTCCGGCACAATGGTGTTGGAGCCGACGGCGACCAGAACGTCCTCGACGGTGTCGAAACCGAGGGTGACCCGGGCGGTCTCCAGTGACGCCGCGGTTCGCGGCAGGTCGGCGAGCAGGAACACCCGGTCGACCAGCTGGCTGCCGAGCGCGCTGAACTGGCCACGCTCCTGCTGACGGATATGGCGGCGGATCGCCGACCGGGCCCGCCCGGTCTGGACCAGGCCCTCCCATAACGGTTTCGGAGCCGAGGCGGTCGAGGTGACGATCTCGACCTGGTCACCGTTCCTGAGCGTGGTGCTCAGCCGCCTGTCGACGCCGTTGATCCTGGCCGACACGCAGGTATCGCCCACCTCGGTATGCACGGCGTAGGCGAAGTCGATCGGGGTGGCATTGCCAGGCAGGAACACCATGCGGCCCTTGGGAGTGAAGCAGCAGATCTGCTGCGGGTACATCTGCAGCTTGGCATTGTCGAGGAGGTCCTGCGAATTCTCGGACGTCTGCTCGAGCGCTCTCAGTTCCTCCTGGATCTTGGCGAAGTCCTGACCGCCGTTGATCCCCAGCTTGTAGCTCCAGTGCGCGGCGACGCCGAACTCGGCGGTCTGGTGCATCTTCTCGGTGCGGATCTGAAGCTCGACCGTGCGGCTCATCGGTACCGCCCGGCTCTTGGGGATGATCACCACGGTGTGCAGCGAGCGGTAGCCGTTCGGCTTCGGGGTGCTGATGAAGTCCTTGAACCGTCCCGGCAGCATCCGGTAGGCGCGGTGCATGATGCCGAGAGCCCGATAGCAGTCCTCGTGATCCGGCAGGATCATGCGGAACGCGACGATATCGGAGAGCTGCTCGACCGGGACGTTCTTGCGCTGCATCTTGGTCCAGATCGCATAGGGGGACTTGATGCGCCCGGAAATCTGCACCTCGAGCCCGGAGGTGCCGCAGGCCCTGGTCAGTTCCCGGCTGATGTCCTCGATGGTGTGGGGGTTGTTTTCCGACAGGTACTTGAGCCGGGTCCTGACCGAGGCGTAGACCTGCGGGTAAGCATGGCGGAATGCCAGATCCTCGAGTTCGGTCTGGATTGTCTGCATTCCGATCCGTTCGGCGAGCGGTGCGTAGATCTCGAGGGTCTCGACGGCGATGCGCGAGCGTTTGGCGGTGTCGGGGACATGGTGCAGGGTGCGCATGTTGTGCAGCCGGTCCGCGAGCTTGACCAGCAGCACCCGGATATCCTCGGCCATCGCCACCACGAACTTTCGAAAGCTCTCTGCCTGGCGCGACTGCTGGGAGTCGAACTCGACCAGGCTGAGCTTGGTCACGCCGTCGACCAGCCTGGCGATATCCGGGCCGAACGCCGCCTCGATCCGTTCCACGGTGGTGGGGGTGTCCTCGACGGTGTCATGCAGCAGTCCGGCAATGACGGTCATGTAGTCGAGCTTGAGGTCGGCGAGGATGCCCGCGACCTCGACCGGGTGTGAGAAATAGGGGTCGCCGGACGCCCGCGTTGCTCCGCCATGCATCTGCATTGCGAAGACATAGGCCTTGTTCAGCAGGTTCTCGTCGGTGTTCGCGTCGTAGGACGAGACCTTCTCGGCGAGTTCGTACTGCCGCATGATCCGGCGGCGCGCCGGACGCGTCACCTCCAGGACGGAGGGAGCCCGGGTTTCAGCACTCGCCGTCGAGGACCGAGGAATCGACATCGTCGAATCCGCCACCACCGGCTCCTATCCGTGCCGGGTCTGCCTCGTCGAGGCTGTGGATCTCGGTGCCGTCCGCGAGCGTCGCTCCGGTCGGGGCGAGCTGGACACCGTCTGACATGAGCAGTTCGATCTGGTCGTCTTCGGGCTCGTCGATCTCGACGTGACGCTGCAGGCCGCGCACCAGCGCCTCGCGGACCTCCCCGATATCGACAGTGATATCAGCGATCTCGCGCAGGGCAATTACCGGATTCTTGTCGTTGTCCTCCTCGACCGTGATCGGGGCGCCCTTGGAGATGTCACGCGACCGCTGGGCTGCGACCATGACCAGGTCGAAGCGATTGGGAATCCGTTCCACGCAGTCTTCAACGGTGACACGTGCCATGGCACAGGCTCCTGCGAAAGTGAGGCATTGTCAGAGAAGACGGACATCCGACTATATGCGCAGCAGGCGCCACGTGCAAGAAAGTCCGGCATGGCGCAGGGAGTTTCCGGGCCGGGCCCGCATTGCGTGTGACGCTCCGGCTGCGTGGCGCGGTCATACCGCCCCCCGGGTTCGCGTGTTGCCGGGTGCGAGTGCCCGCACCTTCTGGCCCGGAGGCAGGTCGGCCAGAAGATCGCGCGCCGAACACCCGAGCCGCGGGTGAATCCAGCCGGGCACGAGGTCGATGAGCGGCACCAGGACGAAGGCGCGCAGGTGCATGCGAGGATGCGGAAGCACCGGCCAGCCGGCCTCGATGCGGCGCGAATGGTCAAGCAGGTCCAGGTCGATGGTGCGGGCCTCGTTCCTGCGGCCCCGGGCCCGCCCGAAGGCCGTTTCGACGGCATGCAGGCTGCGAAGCAGCACGCCAGGGTCATCGGGACCGGCGACGCTCACAACCGCGTTGGCGAACCATGGCTGGGCGTCATCGGCGGGAACCGGCGCGCTCTCGTACCACCGGGAGGTGGCGAGAACCCTGATGCCGTGAGCGGGCAGGGCGTGCAGTGCGGCCCGGCAGGTCTCGAGCGGTGAAGGGTGACCGGCTGCGGGAAGATTGCTACCGATTCCGACCAAGATCATTCACGCAGCCTTTCGATTTGATAGGGACTCTTGCAAGAGAGCTGACGGCTCATGCCGCCATCCTTGCTTGTGTGTTCACGGTTTCACGGCCCGGCAGCCTCCCCGTGCAGCAACGCCAGTCCCCGGGGCTGGATGGTGCGGGCAGCATTCGCGTGGGCAATGTCGGCATGGCTGCATGCCGCGCAGTGAAACACCGCCTGCGAGCGGCGCGATGCGGCGTCGACATGGCCGCATGCCGCGCAGGTCCGGCTGGTGTGGCGGGGATCGACCGCGATCACGCGCCCCGCCTTGTACTCCAGCATCGCGCGCAGGGCGGCCCAGCCGGTGTCGAGCGACCCGGTTGAGCCCGGCCCTGGCCCGGACATTGGGTCCCGGCTCTTCCGCCGTGCCCCGGGCGTGCCGTCATGGGGGATCGACCGCGATCCTGCGCGAGACCTGGTGGTGCCAGTCGCGCCGGGCCATGGCGATGCGCCGTGCCGTCCTGGCGAGCTGCGCCCTTGTGCGCCTGCGCCGCGCAACCATGCGCTGATGCCGGCTCCTCCGGGCCTCGAGGCGGCGTGTGTCCGGGGCGTGGAACAGCCGTCCGTCGCTCGCCGCGACCCGGCCGGCGTTCATATCGATGCCGATCGCGGTCCCGTCATCCTCCCGGTCCGGGCACACGATCCTGTGGCAGACCACGGCAGACCAGCGCCCGGCCTCGCGCTTCAGCACCGCCGAGACCGGGGTGCTGTCAGGGTAGGGATTGCCGCCGCACCGCCGCACCGTCAGCCGGCCGACACCGGCAAGACGGATCCGGCCAGCCTCCGGCTTCACGCCGGAGACGATGGTAATGCTGTCGAACCGCCGCCGGCCCCGGAACCGCGGGGAGCCGGGCTTCTGCCCGGCGTGTGCCCGGCGGAAGAAGCCCTGGAAGGCTTCGTCCAGGCGCTTCAGGGCGCCGCGCTGGATGGCGACCGGCACGGCCGCCATCTCCGGGATTTCCCGGCGGCACACCGTCAGGCTCCTGAACCGGTCCTGCCAGGTCAGGGAAACACCTGCCGGACGCCAGGCGTCCGACCGCTCCTGCAGGGCGGCGTTGTACAACTGCCGCTGGCTCTCCGGCACCCGCTCCAGGCGGCGCCAGTTGTCCCGCGTCTGCGGCAGCAGACGGTCCGTCACCTGGCGGTGTGCACGCTGCGGTTTCGTCTCGGGTCTTGTCTCGGACGGCATGCGGCGTCTCCCGAACAAGACGGGACATATGCAGGAAACAACGTGGAACATGCAAGGAAAAAGCACCTGCAGGTCTTCGATTCTGGCCCTGCAGGCGGCATGCGCCGTCAACTTTTCCTTAGGAGCCCCATTTGATACCATCATCGGATGGGTGATTTCCCCTGCCGTGCCGGCGGCACCTCCGTGGAGGTGCGCACGAGACCGGAAGGCGCAGCCCGCGGACATGACGCGGTGAGAACAGGTCGGGACGGATGCCCGGGCGGGAAGGCGGTTCATGTCGCGTCTCGCTGCACGGCCGTTCATGTTTGTCGAGAAGGGAACTCCGGATGCAGTTTTACAGCGAAGAACGGATCGCGCTCTTCATTGATGGCGCCAATCTTTACGGCGCGGCACGGGCATTGGGCTTTGATATCGACTACCGCAGGCTTCGCGAACTGTTTGTGGACCAGGGCCGCCTGATCAGGATCTACTATTATACCGCGCTGATCGATGATCAGGAGTATTCTCCGATCCGGCCGCTGATCGACTGGCTGGACTACAACGGGTACACGATGGTCACCAAGCTGACACGCGAGTACACGGATCATCAGGGACGGCGCAAGATCAGGAACAACATGGATGTCGAGCTTGCGGTCGACATGCTGGAAATGGCGCCGCGGATCGATCACGCGGTGCTGTTCTCGGGCGACGGGGACTTCAGGCGCCTGGTCGAGGCCGTGCAGCGCAAGGGTGTGCGTGTGACAGTGGTGTCGTCGTTCAAGACCCAGCCGCCGCTGGTTTCGGATGACCTGCGTCGACAGGCCGACGTGTTCGTGGAACTGCAGACCCTCGAGAGCGAGATCAAGCGGGAGTTGTCGGACCGGGTCCACCGCGGTGTCGGGCGCGACGACGACAGGGGTCTCGTCGGCGAGGATCGTGACCGGCCGTGACGACGGCGCCTGGACACGGTTCCGCCGACCCGCCGGCCGACTGCCCGAACTGTCCCCGGCTGTGCGCGTTCCGCAGCGGGTATCGCGAGGCCGAGCCCGACTGGTTCAACGCGCCGGTTCCCTCCTTCGGCGACCGTTCGGGCCGCCTGCTGATCGTCGGGCTCGCGCCGGGACTGCGCGGCGCGAACCGCACGGGCCGGCCGTTTACCGGTGACTGGGCCGGAGACCTGCTCTACGCGACCATCGGGAAATTCGGGTTCAGCCGCGGCCGTTACCGGTCGCGGCCGGATGACGGCCTGGTGCTCGAGGACTGCCGGATCACCAACGCGGTCAGGTGTGTGCCGCCGCAGAACCGCCCGATTGCGGGCGAGGTGCGCAACTGCCGGGAGTACCTCGAGCGCGAGATAGCCGGCATGCCGGAGCTCCGCATCATTCTGGCGCTGGGAACGGTCGCCCACGGGGCGGTACTGGCAGCAATCGGGCTGCGCCGCGCCGCATTCGGCTTCGGGCACGGGGTGTTTCATACCCTTCCCGAGGGCCGCGTGCTTGCGGCCTCCTACCATTGCTCCCGCTACAACACCAACACCGGGAGACTGACCACGCAGATGTTCGAGGACGTGTTCGGCAAGATCCGCGACCATCTCGCGGCACAAGAATAAGGGGCCGGCGTGACGCCGGCCCCTGACGCGATACGCGACGGTGTGATCAGACCATGTCGCCGAACGGCAGGTCTCGCATCCGCTTTCCGGTCGCATGGAACAGTGCATTGCCGAGCGCCGGAGCGATCGGCGGTACACCGGGCTCGCCGGCACCCGACGCATGCACCGAGAACGGATTGTCGACCATGTGGGTATTGACCACCCGCGGGAAGTTGTCGGCCCGAACCATCCGGTAGTCGTGATAGTTGGATTCGAGCACGGCACCGTTCTCGTAGGTCAGTCCGCTGTGCAGGGCGATGGTCATGCCCTGGACGGCCGCTCCTTCCATCTGGCTGCGGACCCGTTCCGGGTTGGCGACGAAGCCGCAGTCGACGGCCATGTTGACCTCCGGCACGGTGATCATTCCGTCAACCACCTTCACGTGCACACAGGCCGCCACATAGGTGACGAACGACCGGTGGACCGCCAGGCCAAGGCCTTCACCCGCGGGCATCGACGTGCCCCAGCCGCCCTTCTCGGCGGCAAGGCGCAAGACGTTCTTCAGCCTGCCGGTGTCGATCGGGTAGACCTCGTTCTTTTCCCCGTAGTTCCAGTAGTCACCGGGGAAGTTCTGGGCCTTGATGTCGATCTTCCGGTCCGAGCCGATGAGCTCGAGCATGACCTCGAGTTCGTCGCGGCCGAGTTCGTGGGCAAGTTCGGATGCGAAGCTCTGGACCGCCCAGGCGCGGGGAATGTTCGACACCGACCGGAACCAGCCGACGCGGGCATGCGCCAACGCCTTGCCGTTCTCGACCGAGATGTTGGGAATCTCGAACGGCATGTCGACGTGACCCATTCCGCTCTCGATGAAGAACTGGTAGCCGCTGTCGGGAGCGAAGGTCGACAGGATCGAGGGTGCGACCGAATTGTGCCGCCATCCCGTCACCTTGTTGTCGGCATCCAGTGCGACCGCAATCCGTTCCACCGAAGTGGTGTGGTTGAAGCCGTTGCGGATGTCGTCCTCGCGCGTCCACTGCACCTTGACCGGCGCACCGATCTTCTGGCTGAGCAGGGCCGCCTCGATCACGAAGTCACACTTCGACTTGCGGCCGAAACCGCCGCCGAGCAGGGTGACGTTGACGGTCACGTCCGCGGGATCCATGTGCAGCGCGTTGGCGACATCGACCCGGGTGCCGTACGGGGACTGGACCGGGGCCCAGATCTCCGCCTTGCCGTTCGCGACATTCGCCACCGCCGCGGGCGGTTCCATTGTGGCATGCACCATGAAGGCCTGGCTGTACTCCCGCTCGACGGTCTTCGCCGCTCCGGTGAAGGCGCCGTCGGGATCGCCGACCTTGCGCAGGACATTGCCCGGCTCGGCAGCGGTGGCCCGCATCTCGGCCATGTGAGCGGCGGAGTTGAACTCCCCGTGCGGGCTCGATCCCCACTCGATCTCAAGGGCGTCGCGGCCCCTGATCGCCGCATCGGTATTGCTGGCAACGACCGCGATCCCGCCCAGGGGTGCGAACTTCGCCGGCGGCATCGAGACCTCGAGTCCGAGCACATGCTCGACACCGGCGACTTCCCAGGTCGAGGACGCGTCGTAGCGCATCGGCGGCGCACCGACCACCGGGGGCCGGGCTATGGCCGCGACCTTCATCCCCGGAAGCATCACGTCCGCACCGTAGACCGCCTTGCCCGTGGTGATGTCGTGCAGGTCGTAGATCTGGACGTTGCCCTTGCCGATGTAGCGGAACTCGTCCTCGCTCTTGAAGGTAAGCTCCTCGAATGCCGGAACCGGTTCCTTCATCGCCGCAGCCGCGAGTTCACCGAAACCGGCCCGGAAGGTGCCGCTCGTGACCTCGTGAACCCCGACCTGGACCGCGGACGGGTCGACGCCCCATTTCCTGGCGGCCGCACTGGCCAGCATGTGCCGCACCGATGCGCCCATCTGGCGCATGGACTGCACGTGGTGGCGCAGGGAACGGGAACCGTCGGTGTCCTGGTTGCCGTATTTCGGCTCGTCGCCTTCCGCCTGGACCAGTCTTACGTGGTTCCAGTCGGCGCCCATCTCGTCGGCGAGGACCATCGGCACGGACGTGCGCGAGCCCTGGCCCATTTCCGAGCGGTGTGCCACCAGGGTCACGGTGCCGTCGGCATCGATGGAGACGAAAATGTGCGGGTCATAGCGCAAACCGTGCGGCATGCTGTTGCCGCCGGTCTCGTAGCGCTCGAACGCACGGGCCTCGGACGCAACCGCTGCGATCGCGAACACGGCAGCGGAACCCTGCAGGAAACTGCGACGCGAAACCTTGGATAGTGCGAGACCGGCCGTCTTGCCGACCGGTCCACGCAGAACAGCCTGTTCAATCGTGTGCAACATGGTTCATGCTCCCGTCGCCGCGAGCCGCACCGCCGCCACGATCCGCTCGTAGCAGCCGCACCGGCAGATGTTGCCCGCCATGCTTTCGAGGATCTGCTCGTCGGTCGGGTTCGGTGTCTCGCTCAGCAGGCTCGCGGCCTGCATGATCTGTCCAGCCTGGCAGAATCCGCACTGCGGCACGTTGGCCTGGCGCCACGCGACCTGCACCGGGTGATTTCCGTCCGCGTCAAGGCCCTCGATGGTGGTGACCTCCTTGCCCGCGACCTCCTCGAGCGTGGCCTGGCACGAGCGGACCGAAACGCCGTCGACCAGCACCGTGCAGGCGCCGCACAGCCCGGTTCCGCAGCCGTACTTGGTTCCCGTCAGGCCCGCGAGATCGCGGATGCCCCACAGCAGACTGGTGTCATCCGAGCCGTCCAGGGCCCGGTCTTCACCGTTGATACGTACATTCGCCATCGATCTCTCCCTGATCTCCCGCGCAGGTGTCGCGGCCCGGTTGTCGTCAGTCGTCGTCGTCATCGAAACCGGTTCGAACCACCAGCCCGATGCGATAGACGCCCTTGCGCTTGCCGACGAGAAACACCGACGTCGGCAGCTGGCCGCTTGCATTGATCGGTTCCTCGTCGAAGATCACCCGTACCGCGTGGGTCATCTCCATGTTCGGAACCAGCTTTCCGGTTGCGATCAGGGCATCCATCCCGTCTTCGGGAAACGTCTCCCAGGACATGCTCTTGATCTTCCGACCGAGGTTTCGGTTCAGGTGAAACCGGACCACCCTCTTCTTGATCTTGCCCGCATCCTTCCACAGCACGATGCGCTTGAGGATGTCGTAGTCACGCGTCTCGATGGCCAGACGGATCTGGCTCATGAGCTCGTCGTTCGTCCGCGGCAGCTCGGCTGCCGCGGACGCCGACCACATGAAGCAGAGCGCGCCGAGGGCAATCAGCCCCCGGCGTACTCCGGGACACGGTCCCGCACCAGGCACGGCACGATGCGTGCGCGCCGGCATGCTCACTTCTTCAGCGCAAACACCCAGATCACGCCGCCCTGCGGCACATCCGGGATCCGGCCTGCCGGGAGCATGTCCTTGAGCAGGCCCTGCATGCGTTCGGCATCAACACCCCAGCCCGACTGGACGGCGACATACTGGGTGCCGCCAACCTCGTAGGATGCGGGTGCCGCAGTCACGCCCGAGTTGGTCGGGTATTCCCACAGCATTTCACCGGTTGTGGCGTTGAACGCGCGGAACATGCGGTCGTTGGTACCGCCGGTGAACAGCAGGTTGCCGCCCGTGGACAGGATCGGCCCCCAGTAGGGCGTGTCGTTGAAGTCGTGGCTCCACACCATCTTGCCGGCGTTCATGTCCCAGGCCTGCAACTGGCCGATCGGGACCGGCTTGGACGGATCGACGCTGTCGTGGAAGCGCAGCGACGCCAGGATCACGTCGATCGGAATGCCGATGTAGAGCTCGCCCGAAACCCGTTCGCCGATCGGCACACCGCCGAGCTCGGAGCACAGGTTCTCGTGTGCCGGGATGTACAGCAGTCCGGTGTCCGGGCTGTAGGCCTCCGGCACCCAGTCCTTGCCACCCCACAGGCTCGGGCAGAATGTCACCGTCTTGTTGGTCCCCGGTGTCGCTGCCTCGTGGTAACTCGGCCGGCCGGTCTCCGGATCGACCGACTCGAAGACGTTCTGCTTCACGTACTTGTCGGCTGCCACGAACTTGATCGGGCCCTCGGTGCGTTCGAGCGTCCACAGGAATCCGTTTCGCCCGGCATGCACCAGGCCCTTGAACTTCCGCCCGTCACGTTCGATCGGCATCAGGATCGGGGCTGAAACCTCATCCCAGTCCCAGGCATCGTTCCAGTGGTACTGGAAGTGCCCCTCGATGGAGCCGGTCTGGATGTCGAGCGCCATCACCGAGGTGGTGTAGAGGTTGTCGCCCGGACGGGTATCGGGCATCCAGGGGCCGCCGTTGCCGGTGCCCAGGAAGAGGATGCCGGTTTCCGCGTCGTAGTTGGGCTGCATCCACACCGACCCGCCGCCGGTCTTCCAGCTGTCACCCTTCCAGGTGTCACTGCCGAATTCGCCCGGCGCCGGGATGGTATAGGTCTTCCAGACCTCGGCTCCGGTCTCCGCATCGAGCGCCACGGCATAGCCCCGGATGCCGTACTCACCGCCGGACACGCCGGTGATGATCCGGCCTTCCGCCGCCAGCAGTGACAGTGTTGAGTAATAGCCGTCGGTATAGTCACCGACGAGCACGTCCCACACCACCTCGCCGGTCTTGGCGTCGAGCGCCACCACGCCGGAGTCAACCGTCGACATGTAGACCTTGTCGCCGTACAGCGCGACGCCGCGGTTGGTCGGATGAAGCTGGAACAGATCTTCCGGCAGCTGGCGCACGTAGCGCCAGATCTCGGTGCCGGTCACGGCATCGAGCGCGAGCACCTGGTTCTGCGGTGTAGAGACATACATCACGCCGTCGTTGACCATCGGCGGTGACTGGTGACCCTCGGTTACACCGGTGGAGTACGCCCACACCGGGACCAGGTCCTTGACGTTGTCGACGTTGATCTGGTCAAGCGTCGAGTGGCCCCAGCCCTCGTAGTTGCCGCGCCACATCAACCAGTTGTGCGGTTCCGGGTTTTGCAGCCTCTCGTCGGTAACGACGTTGTACTGCTGGGCCATGGCACTTGCCGCAAGCCCGAGGCCCGCGGCAATCGCTGCCCCTGCTAAGAGTATACGCATCAGTGTTCTTCCTCCCTCCAATCGAAGAAACGCTACTTCCGGGCCGGACCGGGTCTGCCGGTAAACCCGTCGGTTGCGACAACGAACCCGTCCGCATCAAGTTCCAGCGGAACCATGGGCAGCCCCCTGCGTGCAGGTCCCCGCTTGATTCGGCCCGTCTCGAGCGCTGCGAACTGCGAAAGATGGCAGTGACAGCGCAGGTATTGCTTGTCCGGAATCCACGACTTGATCGTGCAGGCACGGTGGGTGCACAGGGCCGAATAGGCCAGCACTCCCTCGACGCTTCGTTCGCGCGTCTTCTTGCTCATCGCAGCGGTGTCGAGCCTGAGCAGCAACAACCGGTTCAGCCGGTTGCGCCGGCGCAGGACACCGCTCGCCGGTTCGAGCGGGAACGCCTCGACAGGGCGGGCACCGACTTCCAGCAATTCCGGACGCACAAGCTGCTTGTTGATCGCGCCGGTCACGGCCTGGAACCGGTCTCCGGGCTGAACAAACTGCCTCTCGGGCGGTCGTTGCGCCGCATTGGCGTCGTCGGCCAGTACTCCGGTCATCGTGGTCGCCGCGAATGCGGCGCCGCCGATCACGACATCGCGGCGCTCGAGCCGCCAACAGTCACAGTCCTTGCACCGACTCATTCCTAATCCAGTCTCCTTGAGCGCTCCGCCACCGGGCCTGTCGGCTGGATTGCGAGACCGACACGCCAAGACACGGTGCATGCTACAGACTGCCAAGGACTGGTCAAGCGCCATCGGGCAGAATGAACGGGGAACCGGCATCCTGTCTGTGATCGACTGCCATGTTCCGGACGGAACATGGTATTCGGACCTGCCGCCCGAATGCCGCTCGCGGTGACGCCACGGGCGCGGAGCGCTCGCGGGAGGCGAGCATGCGTCCCAGCTACAGGCGGAGCGGAAGGGGTGGGCCGTCTGCCTCGAGGAGCCCCGGTCGAATGAGCATGTGATCCTGCAACCCTTGCACGACGCCTCGGCAGAGAGCCCGTTTCCAGGGGTGCTCGATCGACCGTTCGTGCCGCAGACTCGCGGGCCTTGAGGTCCGCCTCGGCGCCGGCGTGCTCGCGCGGCTCCAGGTCCTCGAAAGAGATCGAGGCGTCGTCTCCCTCGACCGCCAGGTCGCCCAGGCTCTTGATCCCGGCGCAGGCGGGCGCCTCGTGTGCATCCTGCTCAGCCTGCATCCGCTGCTGCAGTGGTGTGAGCGGCGTGTCACCCTGCTCGTGCGCGACGAACTCAATGATGCATTGATCTGTTGGCAGGGCTCGCCTCACGCCCCGGATGTGTTGCCATGTACACAGACATCGTCCCCAACCGGTCCTCCCCGCCCGCCGTCCTCCTGCGCGAGGGATGGCGCGAGAACGGAAGGATCAGGAAGCGGACCATCGCCAACCTCTCCTCCTGGCCCATGGAAAAGGTCGAGACCCTGCGGCGTCTCCTCAGGAACGAACCCCTCGTCGGCCGCCACGTCGCCTTCGACATCATCCGCAAGGACTGGCCGCACGCTCTGCGGCCACTGCCTGTGGAGGGCCGCGCTCTGGCGCTGCCGCCGCCCGCTTGCGGGTCGGAACCGGCCGCGTGAAACGGGACGCCGCGAAGCAGGAACCGGACAGGCTGCTCAGCTTCACACGGGGAATGCCAGCTTTGCGAAGGTTCCGGAGAGTGGCGAAGATCGACGCCATCGTCCGCGTTGCCGCGAACGTCCGGCCTGCAGCGGACGGGATCGGACTGTACTTTGCGGGCGGGTTTCGCTACCGATTCCGTGATCACACCCCGGAACGCGAAGGAGTGCCCGGATGTCCGCTGCCGCCCCGCTCGAACACGTGGCAAGCATGGAGGAACTCGAGTCGCTCTACGGCACGCCGTCGCAGGCAGCCATGGTCAAGGAGATCGACTACGTTTCCGATCACTACCGTCAGTTCATCGAGGCGGCCCCGTTCGTGGTCATGGCTACCTCGGGACCGGAGGGGCTGGACTGTTCGCCGCGCGGCGATCCGCCGGGTTTCGTGCGGGTACACGATCGCAGGACGGTCATGATGCCGGACCGGCGCGGCAACAACCGGCTCGACAGCCTGCGCAACCTGGTCCGTGATCCGAGGATCTCGCTGCTGTTCCTGATCCCCGGGGTCGGCGAAACCCTGCGGATCAACGGTACCGCGGTGCTTGCGACCGACCGGGAGTTGCGCCAGAGCTTCGCGCACCGCGACGCCTTGCCGGCCACCGTGATCGTGACCACGGTCGAGCGCATCTACTACCAGTGCCCCAAGGCGCTGGTCCGCTCGCGGCTGTGGTCGGACGATGCCCGGATCCCGCGCGATTGCCTGCCCACGTCCGGACAGATCCAGAGGGCGCTGGTGGGCGGGGACTTCGATGCCGAGGCCTACGACCGCGCCTATCCCGCCCGGCTGGCGCAGACCCTGTACTGACGACCCCGGTTACTGCACGGTCGAGCGGGAAGTCGGAACGATCCGCTGTACCTTGATCACCTCGCGGTCGATGAACTCACCGACCTGCGGCGCGATCTCGTTCTTCCAGGTATCGCTCTCGTAGACGGCGGCATACAGCGCCTCGCGCTGCGCCTCGCTCTCGAACCGGCGCAGCCAGACGTAGACGCTGTCGTCGGTCTCGCCGCGGAAACTGCCGCAGATCACCATGCCCTGGGCGATCTGGAACGGGATGATGCTGCCCTCCATCAGGTCGAGCCACTGCTCCATCCTGCCCGGCCGGACGGTGTACTGTCGCAGTTCGTAGAATGCCATGACTTCCGGTCTCCGCCTCTGGTGATGCCCGGCACCGCGCCGGCACGCCACAAGCCTACCCGGATCCCGGTCGAGTTCAACCTGTCCGCGACTCCTCGATGTCGGCCGCGTCCGCCGCGGCGCCGTAGGCGATGTAACCTCCATCGACAGGGATCACCGCGCCGGTCACGTAGCTCGCCAGCGGTGAGGCCAGGAAGACCATGAGATCGGCTACCTCGCCGGGTTCGCCCATCCGCCCCATCGGGGTGCGGCGTCGGATCCGCGTTTCGTCGACCTTCCCGGCCTCGATCAGGGTCTGGGCCATGGGGGTGCGGATGTAGCCGGGCGCCACGGCGTTGACCCTGACACCCTGCTGGGCCCACTCGCCCGCGAGCGCCCGGGTCAGCCCGGCAACCCCGTGCTTGGACGCGGTATAGGCGTTTCGACGTGGAAGTCCCGCAAGTCCCGCAATCGAGCTGATATTCACGATCGCCCCGCCGCCCGCGGCCATCATCTCCGGAGCGACGGCCCGGCAGGTGAGGTATGTTCCGGTCAGGTTGATGTCGATGATGCGCTGCCAATGCTCGATCGTCTGCCCGGCGGTCGGCGAGAAGCTGTCGGACACCCCGGCACAATTGACCAGGACGTCGATGCGTCCAAGCCCGGCACGGGCGGTCGCGACCAGTGCGGCGACCTCATCGGGCTGCGAGACGTCGCCGGGGGCGGCGACGTGACGGTTGCCGAGCGTGCGGACCACCTCGCCGGTCTGCTCCGGGTCGAGGTCGCAGACAGCAACGGCAGCACCCCGCGCCGCGAAGGCGTCGACCGTGGCGCGCCCGATGCCGCTCGCACCGCCGGTCACCAGCACGCCGGTACCCGAGAAGTCCAGACCGTCTGCCATGTCACACCTCCGTGGTCCGGGATCGGGCCCCGCGCGCCACGATGACGGGCGGTTCATGGGCGGTCACCGGCGGCGCCGGACCCTCGAGGCGCTCGACCTCGACCAGTGCCGCGTGCGCCACCGGCCCCTGGGCCAGTCGCGACGTGCCGGCGTCCCGGGTCAGCACGTTGGGATTACCGTGCTTGCACAGCGATCCGATCCGGCCCGGCACCTCCGGGTCGTACCAGGCGCCGGTGGAGAGCTGGATCACGCCGGCCATCACGCTGTCGGACACGATGGCGCCGGCGAGACAGGCGCCGCGGTCATTGAAGATGCGCACCACGTCGCCGTCGCGGATCCCGCGGGCAGCGGCGTCGTCGGGGTGCATGGTTACCGGTTCACGCCCCGCCACCTTCGATCCCCGGCTGACCGCGCCGTTGTCAAGCTGGCCGTGCAGCCGGGTGCGGGGCTGGTTCGAGATCATGTGCAGCGGCCAGCGTCCCTGCGCACCGAGCCATTCGCAGGGCTCGCGCCACACCGGGTGGCCGGGACAGTCGTCGTAGCCGAAACTCTCGACGGTTTCCGAGTGGATCTCGATGCGTCCGGACGGGGTTGCCAGCGGCGCGGCGTCGGGGTCGCGGCGGAACGCGTCGAACAGGACGACCGGGCCGTCGCGCTCCAGCACCTGGCGCGGCCCTTCACGACGCAGGGTCTCGAGGTCGGGAAGTTCGATGCCGGCGCCGCCGGCGCGCTGGCGCGCCTGGTTCCACAGGTGGTGCAGCCACTCCTCGGCATCCCGGTCCTCGGTGAAGGTCTCGAGACAGCCAAGCCTGGCGGCCAGGCCGGAGAAGATGTCGTAGTCGTGCCGGCTCTCCCCCACCGGCTCGATCGCCTTCACCATCGGGGCGACGGCCGGTTCCCAGTGCGCCATCATCAGGTCATCGCGTTCGAGAGGCGAGGTTGCCGGGAACACGATGTCGGCGTGGCGCGCCGTGGCTGTCCACCAGATTTCGTTGACGATGATGCACTCCGGCTGCCGGAAGGCGGCGACCAGCCGGTTCAGGTCCTGGTGGTGATGGAACGGGTTGCCGCCGGCCCAGTAGACCAGCCGGATGTCGGGATAGCGCCGGTGTTCCCCGTCGTAGTGGTAGCTGCCGCCCGGGTCGAGCAGCATGTCGGCGATGCGCGCAACCGGGATGAAGTCGTCCACCGGGTTGCGGCCCTGGGGCAGAGCCGGCCATGCGAAGGGCCGGACCGGGTTGCCGATGCCGTTCTCGCTGCCATAGCCGATCCCGAAGCCGCCGCCCGGAAGCCCGATCTGCCCCAGCATGGCGCCAAGGACCACGGTGAGCCAGATCGGCTGTTCCCCGTACTCGCCGCGCTGCAGTCCCCAGGCCGTGGAGATCATGGTCCGGCCCGCGGCCATGCGTCGGGCAAGCTCGCGGATCGCCGCGGCCGGAGCGCCGGTGATCGGGGCGGCCCAGTCGGCATCCTTCACCGTGCCGTCGGTCTCGCCGAACAGGTAGGCGCTGAACCGGTCGAATCCGACCGTGTAACGATCGAGGAAGCTGCGGTCGTGCAGTCCCTCGCTGGCGAGCACGTGGGCGAGCGCCAGCATCAGTGCCGCATCGGTGTTCGGGCGCACCGGGATCCACTCGGGATCGTACAGGGCCGCGGCATCGGTCCGCAGCGGACTGATGTTGACAAATTCGGTGCCGGCGTCCCGGCACGCGCTCAGCCACTCGTGCAGGGTGTGGCGACCGACTCCGCCGGATGTGACCTGGGCGTTCTTGAGCGGCATGCCGCCGAACATCACCAGCAGATCGCAGTGCGAGGCGATGTCCGGCCACTGGGTGGCCCGGTCCAGCACCTGGCCCCGGAAATCCCCCACCGTCCGCTTCAGCGTTACCTCGGCGGCGGCGTGGCTGTAGCTGTTGCGATGCGCGACGTAGCCGCCGGCGGCATTCATGAACCGGTGCACCTGGCTCTGGGCGTGATGGAACCGCCCGGACGACCCCCATCCGTAGGACCCGGCGAAGATCGCGCCGTTTCCGAACCGCGTGCGGACCCGGTCGATCTGGGCGGCCGCGAGATCGAGTGCCGTGTCCCACGACACCTCGACGAAGGGCTCGGCGCCCCTGCCGGCCGGATCGGCCGCGGGGCCGTCGCGCAGGAAACCCGCGCGGACCACCGGTCGGCGGATGCGCGCGGCATCGTCGACCGCATCGACCAGTCCGGGGCCGATCACCGCCGGTGCCGGGTCGTCCTCCCAGGGGTGCAGGTCGAGCAGGCGGCCGTCGCGGACTTCGGCGAAATAGGTGCCCCAGTGGGTTGCGGTCGGGATGAGTTCTGGTGCGGCAGTGCCTGTCATGAGCGCCGGTCTCCGGGTCTGTGCGTGACCGGGCGTTCGCGCTACGTGACCGGTCCGCGGGTTCCGGTCGCCGGGTGGTGGGCGCGGCTGGGATTGAACCAGCGACCCCTACGATGTCAACGTAGTGCTCTCCCGCTGAGCTACGCGCCCGGCCTTGTTCGTTGCACGGCTGGTTACACCGAAGCGCCGGCGCATGGCAAGGCCGATCGGACACCGGCCTCGACCGCGCCGGGCCTGTCCGGCCGCACGAAGCTCCCCGGTCCGGCGGGCGCCGCCCGACCGATCATCCCTCGCTCCCGGGTACTTCCGCCATGTCGGTCCCTTCCGCCGACAGCCGGCACAGGGGGCGATTGTGCAGGGCGGTCTCCTGCGGCGGCATTCGCGCTGGCTCCGGCTCCGTGCCGTATCCCGGAGGTTGCCGGACCACGCCGCACGGCGCCGGTGCGGGCGGGGGCGGGTACGCGAAGACAGGGAAGACAGGAACGTCCGGGCGCTGGTGTTCAGCGGCCTGACATCAACTCCGCATTCACGGCGATGGGGCGCCGCAGGCGGTTCGGTTCGGGTCCGCGCCGCCCTCCGGCGTGCGCGCGTGGCCGCATGCGATCCGCTGCCCGGTGACAGGGCGGCCGGGCTGCGGTAGAGATCGGAAATGAGCCGGACCAGCCAGAGCCCGCCATCCGGACCGGACGTCGTTGTCGGTCGCAGCAGGCCGATCGCGGTGGAGCGGCCGGATCACCAGGTGCTGCCGGTGGTGGTCGCCTCGCCGCACAGCGGCCGGGTCTACCCGCCGGAGTTCCTCGCGCAATCGCAGCTGCCGCTGGAGCGGCTTCGCATGACCGAGGACTGTTTCGTCGACGAGATCTGCTCCGATGCGCCCGCGCTGGGCGCGGTCCTCCTGCACGCGCTGTTCCCGCGCGCATTCATCGATGTCAACCGCGAGGCCTGGGAACTCGACCCGGAGATGTGGAGTGACCCGGTGCCGGACCATGCGACCACCTGCAGTGCGCGCATCGTCGCCGGTTTCGGCACCATTGCCCGGGTGGTCGCGAACTCCGAGGAGATCTACGCAACGAGGCTACCGCTCGCCGAGGCGGAACGCAGGATCCGCGCCTGCTACGCACCGTATCACCGCGCGCTGCGCCGCCTGGTCGACGAGACTCGGGAACGGTTCGGGTTCTGCATCCTGCTCGACTGCCACTCCATGCCGTCCGGCGCGGCCCGGGGACACGGCAGGTCAGGCCGTCCGGCCGACATCGTGCTTGGCGATTGCCACGGAACCTCCTGCGACCCGCGACTGGTCGCGCGTGCCGAGCAGTTCCTCGAGCGGCGGGGATACGCGGTACGCCGGAACGTGCCCTATGCCGGGGGACACGTCAGCCGGCACTACGGCGCTCCCGACGGCGGTGTTCACGCGCTCCAGGTCGAGATTAGCCGGTCGCTCTACCTCGACGAGGCGCGGCTGCGGCGCCTTCCGGCAATCCGCAGGCTGCGCCATGACATCAGCGGTCTTGTCGCGACGCTCGGCGGCATCGACCTCGGTGTCGCCTCGCCGCTGGCCGCGGAGTAGCAGCCCTCAGAAATTCACCATGTCGCCGCCCTTCAGCCCGAGCATGGCCCGGGCCTCGGACGGGGTGGCGACCTCGAGCGAGAGGTCCTCGACGATCCGCCTGATCTTGGCCACCTGATCGCGGTTCGACTCCGCAAGTCTGCCCTTCGCGATGTAGAGGCTGTCCTCGAGACCGACCCGGACATTGCCGCCAAGCATCGCCGCCATGGTCACGAAGCTCATCTGGTGCCGTCCGGCAGCCAGAACCGACCAGCGGTAGTCGGAGCCGAACAGCTTGTTGGCGATCCGCCGGGAATGCATCAGATTTTCCTCGTCGGCCCCGACCCCGCCAAGGATGCCGAAGATCGACTGGACGAACAGCGGCGGCTTGACCAGCCCCCGGTCGAGGAAATGCGCCAGGTTGTAGAGGTGGCCGATGTCGTAGCACTCGAACTCGAAGCGGACGCCGTGACCTTCACCGAGTTCCTTGAGGATGTACTCGATGTCCTTGAAGGTGTTACGGAAGATGAAGTCGCGCGAGTTCTCGAGATGGGTCCGTTCCCATTCGTGCTGGAACTCGCTGATCCGGTCGAGGATCGGGTAGAGGCCGAAGTTCATCGAGCCCATGTTGAGGGAGGTCATCTCCGGACTGGCCCGCAGCGCCGCCGCCAGCCGTTCCTGCAGGCTCATGCCGTGGCCTCCGCCGGTGGTGATGTTGACCACCGCATCGGTCGCCTGCTTGATGCGGGGCAGGAAGGCCATGAACGTGTCCGGGTCCGGGGTCGGGCTGCCGTCCCTGGGGTCGCGGGCGTGAAGGTGGATGATCGAGGCCCCCGCTTCCCAGGCGCCGATCGACGCCTCGGCGATCTCGTCCGGCGTGATCGGCAGGTGCGGACTCATGGTCGGCGTGTGGATCGAGCCGGTCACGGCACAGGTAATGATGACCTTGTCGGCCATGGTGATGCCCCCTTTGTCTGCTCGCAGGCTGCAGCAACCCTATCGCGCCCGCCGGGGGCGCGCCAGTCATCGTCCGGCGGCGCGCGCCGCTTCGCGGATGGCGGACAGCGAGGTCACCGGCGTGATGACCTCGGGGTCGAGCCGAATCTCGATCAGGCTCGGTCGGCCGGCTGCGAGCGCACGCTCGAAAGCCGGAGCGAACTCGCCGGTCTCGCACACGGTCTCGCCGTGCGCACCGTAGGCGCGCGCGAGTGCGGCGAAGTCCGGGTTCTCCAGCCCGGTGGCCGAGACCCGCCCCGGATACTCGCGTTCCTGGTGCATGCGGATGGTGCCGAACATCGCGTTGTTCACCACGACGGCGATGATGTCGGCGCCGTGCTGCATCGCGGTTGCCAGTTCCTGGCCGTGCATCATGAAGCAGCCGTCGCCGTTCATGCTGATCACCACCCGGTCGGGGTGGACCAGCTTGGCCGCGACCGCCGCCGGCATGCCGTAGCCCATGGAACCGCTGGTCGGAGCGAGCTGGGTCCGGTAGCCGCGGTACTGGTAGTAGCGGTGCATCCAGGTGGCGTAGTTGCCGGCTCCGTTGCAGATGATGGCGTCCTCGGGCAGGCGAGCGTTCAGCCAGGCGGCGATCTCCCCCATCTGGACCGGGCCGGGAACCGGCGTCGGCTCCAGTGTGGCGCGGTAGGCGAGGTTGGCCCGGCGCGTGCGGTCCGCCCAGGCGCTGCCGTCGATCGGGTCCATGCCGGCAAGAGCGGCGGCAAGGGCGCGCGGTGAGGCGTTGATGGCCAGATCGGCCTGGTAGACCCTCCCGATCATTTCGGCGCCGGCGTGGACATGGACGAGCCGCTGGCGCGGACGCGGCACCTCCAGCAGGCTGTAGCCGTCGGTGGTGATCTCGCCGAGCGCGGAGCCGATCACGACCAGCGGGTCCGCCGAGGCAACGAGCTCGCGCAGCGCGGGTGGAGCGCCGATGCCGACGTGACCGGCGTAGTTTGCATGGCGGTTGTCGAAGTAGTCCTGGCAGCGGAAGGATACGCAGACCGGCAGGTCGGCGGCTTCGGCGAATTCCCGTACCCGGGCACAGGCCTCCCGGTCCCAGCCTCCGCCACCGAGCATCAGCAGCGGTGCGGTGGCGCCGGCGAGCAGTGCATGCAGCTCGCGCATGGCGTCCGGCCCCGGGTGCGGCTCCACTGCCCGGTAGCCATCGAACGGCCGCGCGACCACCCGGCTGGTCAGCATGTCCTCGGGCAGCGCGAGCACCACCGGTCCGGGCCGTCCGGAGGTTGCGGTGTGAAACGCCCGGCTGATGTACTCGGGCAGGCGCTCCGCATCCTCGACCTGTGCGACCCACTTCGCGAGCGGTCCGTACATCAGCCGGTAGTCGATCTCCTGGAACGCCTCGCGGTCGGCCATGGAGCGACCGACCTGCCCGATCAGCAGCACCATGGGCGTCGAATCCTGGAAGCCGACATGCATGCCGGAACTGGCGTTCGTCGCTCCGGGCCCGCGGGTCACCATGCAGACCCCCGGGCGGCCCGTCAGCTTGCCGTAGGCCTCCGCCATCATCGCGGCACCGCCTTCATGGCGGCACATCACCGTGCGGACGCGGTTGGTGTCATGCAGCCCGTCGAGCACGGCGAGGTAGCTCTCGCCCGGGACGCCGAACACCATGTCGACGCCGTGGGCGACAAGCGCGTCCACCACCAGGTGGCCGCCAAGTCGCAGGCCCGGTCCGCTCGGTGCAGAGGTCATGAATCCCGTCTCCCCCGTGGCTGGCGCCTGACCGCAATACCGGGCGGACGCAGATGGTGCAACCGCGGGCGATGCGCTAATGTGGCTGCGGTCAATCAGGGAGGTGGTGCGATGCTCGCGACCGTTGTATCGGTCGAGGACCTTGCGGACCGGATTCCGGACGGCGCCACCGTGGCCCTTCCGCCGGACTACGGCTACTGCGCGCTCGGGGCGGTTCATGCCCTGATCAGGCGCGGCGCGCGCCGTCTCAGGCTGCTCGGGGTCCCGGCCATCGGGTTCCAGGGCGACATGCTGATTGGAGCAGGCTGCGTCGAGACGGTGGAAACCGCCGCGATGACCCTGTCGGAGTACGGCCTGTGTCCGCGGTTCACCGCCGCGGTCAAGGCCGGGACCATCACGGTCGTCGACTCGACCTGTCCGGCCATTCACGCCGCGCTGCAGGCGGCCGAGAAGGCGATCCCGTTCATCCCGCTGCGCGGCCTGATCGGCTCCGACATCCTGGCGCGACGCGACGACTGGAAGGTGATCGACAACCCGTTTGCGCCGGGAGACCCGGTCGTGCTGCTTCCGGCCCTGCACCCGGACGTCGCCCTGTTCCACGCGCCGATGGCCGACCGTTTCGGCAATGTCTGGGTCGGGGTGCGCCGCGAGCAGATGCTGATGGCCCATGCGGCCGGCCGCACCTTCGTGACCGTCGAGCGCATCGTCGACGGCAGCCTGATGGACGACGAACGGACCAGGGCGGGCACAATCCCGGGCCTCTACGTGACCGCGCTCGCCGAGTCCGAAGGCGGGGCCTGGCCGATGGGGATCCCGGGCGGTTACGAACCCGACCGGGCCCATCTCGCGCGCTACGCCGAGCTGGCCCGCACCGAGGAGGGTTTCGCCGCCTGGCTCGAGGCCACGGTGACGTCCCGGCCCGCAGCCGCGGAGTGATCGGATGGGGCCGAGGCCCGAAGAGGTCCTGATCACCGCGATCGCCGGCATGCTCGAGGGTCTCGGTCACATCGCGGTCGGCGCGTCGTCCCCGATCCCCGGGGCGGCGGCGCTGCTGGCGCGCGAACGTGCCGCCGGCGTGACCCGGGTGTCGATCCTCGGCAGCGAGCGCAACAACTTCTTCACCGACGGCGGCAAGGAACTGTTCGACTGCGCCGGGCAGGGCCGGATCGATGCGTTCTTCCTCTCCGGTGCCCAGATCGACGGCGCCGCCAACGTGAACCTGGTCTGCATCGGCGATCCCGACCGGCCGAAGGCGCGGTTTCCGGGGTCCTTCGGCTCCGGCTACCTCTACTTCGTGGTTCCAAGGGTCATCCTGTTCCGCCTCGAGCACACGCCGAGGACCCTGGTCGAGCGGGTGGATTTCATCAGCGCGCCCGGATTTTCCGAGGACGGTGTCCACCGTCCCGGCGGACCCCACAAGCTGATTACAGACCGCTGCCTGTTCGACGTTGACCGGGACCGGCGCCGCTTCCGGCTCCAGAGCGTGCATCCGGGGCACACCGTCGAGGAGATCGTGGAACAGACAGGCTTCGCCTTCGACATCCCCCCGGGCGGGGTGCCGGAGACGCCGGTGCCCGACGATGACACCCTGGAGGTGATCCGCACCCGGGTTGCCGGACAGATCGCGGAGATCTACCCGGACTTCGCGGCCCGGGTGTTCGCAATCCCGACGCACTAGTTCCCGGAGACTGCAATGACGGACAACGAGACGGCCGGCGCGCTCGCCGGGCTGAAAGTGATCGACTGCACCCGGGTCCTCGGCGGGCCCTACTGCACCCAGATGCTCGGTGACCAGGGGGCGGAGATCATCAAGATCGAGCCGCCGCAGGGCGACGAGGTCCGGGACTGGGGACCGCCGTTCGACGGCGAGGACGCGGCGTATTTCATCGGGGTGAACCGGAACAAGCGCTCGATCGGCCTCGACCTGGCGCGCGAGCAGGGCCGCGAGGTGCTGCTGCGGCTGCTCGAGGGCGCCGACGTGCTGATCGAGAACTACAAGACCGGCTCGATGGAACGCTGGGGGCTCGGCTACCGGGAGGTCCTGAGCCGGAAGTACCCGCGGCTCGTGCACTGCCGGATCTCGGGCTTTGGCGCCGACGGCCCCTACGGAGGGTTTCCCGGCTACGACGGCATCATCCAGGCAATGGTCGGGCATTTCTCGGTCAACGGTGCGCCCGAGAGCGGACCGACCAGGATCGGGCTCGCGATGGTCGACATCGGCACCGGGCTGTACGCCGGCAACGCCATCCTGATGGCGCTGCTGGAACGCGAACGCTCGGGGCGGGGCCAGTTCCTCGACCTGACACTGTATGACTGCGGCCTCGCGCTGATGCACCCGCACGTGATCAACTACCAGGTCTCGGGCGGCATGGTCCCGGGGCTGACCGGCAATCCGCATCCAAACATTGCGCCCTACGACCTGTTCGAGACCGCGACCTGCAGGATCTTCGTCGCCGGCGGCAACGACCGCGCCTGGCAACGACTGTGCGCGGAACTCGGCCGCGAGGAACTCGGTCGGGATCCGCGCTTCGCCACCAACGCCGACAGGCAGGCCAACCGCGACGCGCTCAAGCGGGAACTCGAGGGCGTGCTGGCCGAGGTCGACGGCGAGGAACTGTGCGCCCGGCTGCTTGCCGCCGGACTGCCGATCGGGCCGGTTCGGGACACCGCCGAGGTCATGGCGCATCCACACACGGCGCACCGCGGCATGAGGGTTGAACGCGACGGGTACGTGAACTGGGGCCTGCCGCTGAAGTTCTCGCGCACTCCGGGGTCGGTGCGCCGGACCCCGCCCCGGTTCGGAGAGCACGGACGCGAAATCCTGCACGAGCACGGATTTGCGGACGACCAGATTCGCAGCCTTGCCGAGGACGGCATCCTGGTCGAGACCAGGCGGCGCCCCGGGGCCTGAACCAGCGGCGTGACAGCGGTACGCCACCCGTGGCATGCTCGAACCATGCAGAGGAACTTCACGGCTCGCGGACACCACGACATGGGCGGCCTGGAGGCCGGCGCGGTCGACCGGGAGACGCATGACTATGCCCTGTGGGAGCGTCGGGTCGACGCGTTGATGATGCTGCTGAGCGGCCCGAGGCGCATCATGACGGTCGACCAGCTGCGCAAGGGCATCGAGGCGCTGCCTCCGGATGCCTACGACAGCATGACCTACTACGAACGCTGGATTGCGTCGCTGACCAATGCGCTGCTCGACGCCGGTGTGCTCACCACCGAGGAGCTGGGCGCGCGGATGGCGGAGGTCTCGGCACGGGGCCCGGAGGCGAAATGATCCGGTTTGCGGTTGGCGACCGGGTCAGGGTCCACGACCTGTGGCCGCCGACACCGCCGGCGCACGTGCGGACCCCGCATTACGTGCGCGGTCACGTCGGGGTGGTGGAGCGGATCTGCGGGGCTTTCGGCAATCCGGAGGAACTGGCGTTCGGCCGGCGCGGCGCGCCGCGCGAGACCCTCTACCGGGTCCGGTTCCGCCAGGCCGACCTGTGGCCGGGCTACGACGGGTCCGGGGCCGACCACATCGAGATCGAGATCTACGAGTTCTGGCTGTCCGCTGCTGGCAGTGAACCGGAGAGCGCATGATGACCCACACCCACGACCACGACCACGCGCCGCCTCGGCCCGACATGGACGACACCATGACCTACTACAGGGTGATGGAGGAAGCGGTTCGCTCGCTGCTGATCGAGAAGGGGATCGTCACCGCCAACGAGGTTCGGCGCGAGGTCGAGAACATGGACGCGCGCACTCCCGCCAACGGCGCGCAGGTCGTCGCCCGGGCCTGGGTCGATCCCGATTTCCGCGGCCGGCTTGTCGCGAGCCCGAAACAGGCGATCGACGAGATCGGGCACGATATCGGTCCGATGCACCTGGTGGTGCTCGAGAACACGCCCGAGGTCCACAACGTCGTGGTCTGCACGCTGTGTTCCTGCTACCCGCGCTGGCTGCTCGGCCGGCCCCCCGACTGGTACAAGAGCCGGGCGTACCGCTCGCGGGTGGTCCGCGAGCCGCGGTCGGTGCTGCGCGAGTTCGGCACCGAGATCGCCGATGACCGCGAGGTGAGGGTGCATGATTCCACTGCCGACATGCGCTATCTGGTGCTGCCGATGCGGCCTGACGGCACCGACGGCCTTTCGGAGGCCGAACTGGCGGCCCTGGTCGGGCGGGACTCGATGATCGGCGTGACCGAGGTGGCGCCGCCGGTGCGCGCCTGAACACGGCCAGACGCTTGATTTTGCGAGCGTCGGGCGCTATCCACCCTTTCACCCTACCACGCACGCGAGCACGCGCCGGTCCCCGCCTGTGGATCCGCGCTCCGGTGGCCCATCCGGGCCGCGCTCGCGGAGGTTCAACCGGAGAAGCGAGACGATGTCTGTTGCAGCAACATTCACCATGCGCCAGCTGCTCGAGGCCGGCGTGCATTTTGGACACCACACGCGACGCTGGAACCCCAAGATGGAGCCCTACATCTACGGGGTCCGCAACAACACTCACATCATGGACCTGCGCCAGTCGGTGCCGATGCTGCACCGCGGGCTCGAGGCGATCCGCGATGTGGCTGCCGGCGGTGGCCGGGTGCTGCTGGTCGGCACCAAGCGCCAGGCGGCCGACACCATCGCGGAAACCGCGCAGCGCACCGGCCAGTACTTCGTCAACCATCGCTGGCTGGGCGGAATGCTCACCAACTGGAAGACCATTTCCAACTCGATCAAGCGCCTGAAGGACCTGGAGGAACAGCTCTCCGAGGGGACGCAGGGGCTGACCAAGAAGGAACTGCTGAACCTGACCCGCGAACGCGACAAGCTCGACCGGGCACTTGGCGGCATCAAGGAAATGGGTGCGCTTCCGGATATCCTGTTCGTCATCGACACCAACCGCGAGCAGCTGGCGATCCGCGAGGCGGTCAAGCTGCAGATCCCCGTGGTTGCGATCCTCGACAGCAACAGCGACCCCGAGGGCATTACCTTCCCCATCCCCGGCAACGACGACGCCATGCGCGCTATCGCGCTCTACTGCGACCTGGTCGGTACCGCGGTCCTGCATGGACTGCAGGAGGAACAGATCGCTGCCGGCCGGGACATCGGAGAGGCGGAGGAAGGCCCGGTCGAGGCCGGACTTGCGGCTGACGACGGCGATACGGCCGGTGAGGCCGAGGGCACACCGGAAACACAGGCAGCTTCTGAGTGAAGAGGACGGACATGGGCGTGATCACGGCAGGACAGGTCAAGGAACTGCGCGGGAAGACCGGCGCGGGGATGATGGACTGCAAGCGTGCGCTGACCGAAAGTGGCGGGGACATCGAGGCGGCTGTCGACTGGCTGCGCAAGAAGGGTCTTTCGGCGGCGGCGAAGAAGGCCGGCCGTGTCGCGGCCGAGGGTGTGGTAGCCATGGCGGCCGGCAATGGCGCCGGAGCACTGATCGAGGTCAACTCCGAGACCGATTTCGTCTCGCGCAACGAGGCGTTCCAGGACTTCGCCATCACCCTGGCGTCGATGGTGCTCGAGTCCGGCGAGGATCTCGATGCTCTCGCCGGCCAGCGCTACCCGGGCGAGGAGCGGACGGTGGGCGAGCAGCTCACCCACAACATCGCCACCATCGGCGAGAACATGTCGCTCAGGCGCGCGGTTCGGCTCAGGGTCGACCAGGGGGTGATCTGCCCGTATCTGCACAACGCGGTCGCACCCGGGCTCGGCAAGATCGGGGTGTTGGTGGCGCTGCGTTCCGCTGCCGACCCGGAGGTGTTGCAGCCGCTGGGCAAGCAAATCGCAATGCACGTCGCGGCGTCCGGGCCGCGGAGTGTTGATGTCAGTGATCTCGACCCGGCGCTTGTCGAGCGCGAGCGCATGATCCTCGTGGAACAGGCCGAGGCCTCGGGCCGGCCGGCGGCGATCGTCGACAAGATGGTCGAGGGCCGGTTGCGCAAGTTCTACAAGGAGGTGGTGCTGCTGGAGCAGGCCTTCGTCATCGACAACGAGACCCCGGTCGCAAAGGTGCTGGCGCAGGCTTCGAAGGATGCCGGGACCCCGATCGAGATCGCCGGTTTCCGGCGGTTCGTGCTTGGCGAGGGCATCGAACGGGAGGAAAAGGACTTTGCGGCGGAGGTCGCGGCACAGCTCGGATGAGCCGTGACCCCATGCCGTGCCGCTGACTGCGCGGAGACCTGCGCATGGAACATCCGACCGCTCATCCCCTCTACCAGCGCGTCCTGCTGAAGATTTCCGGCGAGGCGCTGATGGGAGACCGGGGCTTCGGCCTCGATCCCGACACGGTAAGCCGGATCGCCGGCGAGATTGCCTCGGTGGTGGCGGCGGGTGTGGAGGTTTGTGCCGTGATCGGCGGTGGCAACATCGTGCGCGGGGTGTCGATGGCGGCCGGCGGCATGGAACGGGCTACCGGCGACTACATGGGCATGCTGGCGACGGTGATGAATGCGCTCGCCATGCAGAACTCGCTGGAGTCGCGTGGCATCCAGACCCGTGTGCAGTCAGCCCTGCCGATCTCCGCTGTCTGCGAGCCCTACATCCGCCGGCGTGCGGTGCGCCACATGCAGAAGAAGCGGGTGGTGATCTTTGCCGCCGGAACCGGCAATCCGTTCTTCACGACCGATACGGCAGCTGCGCTGCGCGCCTCGGAGATGGGGTGCGACGCGCTGCTCAAGGCAACCAGGGTCGACGGTGTCTACGACTCCGATCCGGAGCAGTCGGACAAGGCCCAGCGCTACGATCGTCTCAGCTACATGACAGTGCTGTCGCACGACCTGAAGGTGATGGACGCGTCGGCCATTTCGCTTGCCCGCGAGAATGGAATTCCGATTCTGGTGTTTTCGATTCACAATGTCGGTGCCTTCGCCGATGTCATTCGCGGCGAGGGGCGATACACGATCATTACCGGAGACACCGACGATGGCCGAACCGGACCTTGACGACATAGAACGCCGCATGGATGGAGCACTGACGGCGCTGCGCCGCGAATTCGCCGGTTTGCGGACCGGCCGGGCCTCGACCCAGCTGCTCGAACCCATGATGGTCGAGGCCTACGGCGCCACCATGCCGATCACACAGCTTGCGACCGTCAACGTGCCCGAGCCGCGGATGCTCTCGGTGCAGGTGTGGGACCGCGGCAACGTGAAGGCGGTCGAACGCGCGATCCGGGCGTCCGACCTCGGGCTCAACCCGCAGGTCGACGGCCAGCTGCTGCGCATCCCGCTGCCCGATCTTTCGGAAGAGCGGCGTCGGGAACTGACGAAGGTTGCCGGTCGCTATGCCGAGGGCGCACGGGTCGCGGTTCGCAACGTGCGCCGTGACGGCGTCGAGGCCGTCCGCAGACTGGAGAAGGACGGCGAGCTGAGCCAGGATGATCGCCACCTCTACGAGGAGGAGATCCAGAGCCTGACCGACGATCACATCGGGCAGATCGACCAGATGCTCAGCACCAAGGAAACCGAGATCATGCACGTCTAGGTGATGGACGGTTCGAAGTGAACGAAGGTTACGATACTCGGGCCCGGTCGGCGGGTCCCAGACACGTGGCGATCATCATGGACGGCAACGGGCGCTGGGCGCGGGCCCGTGGCCTGCCGCGGGCGATCGGCCACAAGTACGGGGCCGAACGGGTGCGCGAGACGGTGGAGTGCGTGATGGAACACGGCATCCGCCACCTGACCCTGTTCGGGTTCTCGTCGGAAAACTGGAAACGGCCGGCCGAAGAGATTGCCGACCTCATGGGACTGCTCAAGCGCTACCTGTCGAAGGAAATGGCGGAACTGCATGCCCGCGGCGTTCGCATCCGGGTGATTGGCGAGCGCCATCGCCTGCCGACCGACATTGGGGCGCTGATTGTCCGGGCCGAACGGCTGACCACGCGGAACCGGGAACTCGATCTCACTCTCGCGCTCAGCTACGGCGGCCGCCGCGCAATCGCGGCCGCGGCGCGTGCGCTCGCGTGCGAGGTCCGGTCGGGGGCGCTCGACCCGGACCGCATCGACGAGGGCCTGTTCGCTTCCCGCCTCGAGACCCTCGATCTGCCGGACCCCGACCTGCTGATCCGGACCTCCGGCGAAATGCGGATCTCGAATTTCATGCTGTGGGAATGCGCCTACTCGGAATTCGTGTTCACCGACGTGTTGTGGCCCGACTTCTCGCGGGACACGCTGGCGCAGGCGATCGCGGAATTCGGACGGCGAGAGCGGCGCTACGGCGCCGCTGTGTGAGCCCGGAGCGTGCCGGTCCGTTTCGGTGACGTCGCGACGCGCCTGGTCTCGGCAGTCGTGATGCTGCCGCCGCTGGCCGCGGCACTGTGGCAGGGGGGACTGGCGCTTGCGTTGCTGGTTGCCGCGGTGACCGGTTGCCTTGCGTGGGAATGGAGCCGGATGGCGGGCGCAGGCAGGCCCCTCGCCGCCGCCTGCGCCGCCGCGGGCTGCCTGCCGGTGGCTGCGTGGCCACTGCTGCCGGCTGACGACTGGGGCTGGAGTGCGGCTGCGGCCGGTCTTGCGGTCGGCGCCCTCGCGGTCCGTCACCGCCATGGCCTGGTGGTTCTCGCGGGCCCGGTGGTCGCAGCGGTTCCGGGGGTTGCACTGCTGTGGCTTCGCGGGTTCGAGCCCGGTGGCACGGTCCTGGTGGCCGGCCTGCTCGGGTGCGTGATCGCGACCGATACCGGCGCCTACGCGGCGGGGCGGCTCTTCGGCGGTCCCAGGCTTGCGCCGATGATCAGTCCGAACAAGACCTGGGCCGGGCTCGCCGGCGGTATCCTGGCCGGTGCCGCGGGCGGAGGACTCATGGCCGTGTGGCTTCCCGGCCACGCGAACGTCGCCCTGCTCTGTCTCGCCGGCGCCGGTATCGCAGTGGTTTCCCAGGTCGGGGATCTCGGTGAATCGGCGATGAAGCGGCGGTTTGGCGTCAAGGACTCCGGACGCATGATCCCGGGCCACGGGGGTGTTCTCGACCGGTGTGACGGGCACATGGCGGCGATCAGTGCTGCGGCCGCGCTGGTACTGCTGGGCGGCAAGCCCCCGGTTCTGTGGTAGGGTGCCTTGCGGGCGAACAAGACCCGGACGGGGGATGGGCGCAGGCATGCCGGCAACCGGAAGGGAAGACGGGACCACGGGCCTGACCGTTCTCGGAGCAACGGGGTCGGTGGGGCGGACCACGCTTGAACTGGTTCGCCAGCACCCCGCACGGTTCTCGATCGAGGCCCTGACCGCGGGGAGCAACTGGCGGGAGCTGGCCGCCGCGGCGCGCGAGATGCGCCCGCGGTTCGTCGCGATACGAGACGAGACCGCCCTGCCGGAGCTCAGGGACGTGTTGTCCGACCTGCCGATCGAGGTGGCGGCCGGGCGCTCCGGCCTCGACGAGGCCGCACGCCGTCCGGCGGACCGGGTGGTCTCGGCCATTGTCGGAATCGCCGGCCTCGGGCCGACCATGGCGGCGGTGAAACGCGGTGCGACGGTTGCGATCGCCAACAAGGAGCCGCTGGTCTCCGCCGGGAGGCTCATCATCGAGGAGGCGGCCCGGTGCGGAGCGACACTGCTGCCGGTCGACTCCGAACACAATGCCATTTTCCAGGTGTTCGAGGACGAGAACCGCGACCGGATCCGGAGCATCGTGCTCACGGCGTCCGGCGGGCCGTTCCTGAGGCACACCATCGACGAGATGGCCGCATGCACGCCCGAGCAGGCCCTTGCCCATCCGAACTGGAGCATGGGCGCGAAGATCTCCATCGACTCGGCAACCATGATGAACAAGGGTCTCGAGGTCATCGAGGCACACCACCTGTTCGGGTTCCCCGACCGGAAGATCGAGGTGCTGGTGCACCCGCAATCCGTGGTGCACGGGCTTGTGTCCTACTGCGACGGTTCGGTGCTCGCGCACATGGCGCCGACGGACATGTCGTGCCCGATCGCGCACGCGCTCGCCTGGCCCGAACGCATTGCGGTTCCGCGCTGCCGGCTTGACCTCGTGACTGCGGGACCACTCACTTTCGAGCCTCCGGACGACGCGCGGTTTCCGGCACTCGGGCTCGCGCGTTCGGCACTGCGCGCCGGGGGCGCACTTCCGCTGGTGCTCAATGCCGTCAACGAGGTGGCGGTGCAGGCCTTCCTCGATGGTGCCATCGGATTCTGCGACATCGTTCGCCTGATCGAGACCATGCTCGCGCGCGAGCAGCCGGCAACGCCGGCATCGCTCGAGGAGGTCCAGGAACTGGATGCCGGGATCCGTGCCATGGCCTGGAGCCTGCTCGGCGGGCCTGCTCGGGCAGTCGGCACCGTTGCCATGCCCTCTGCAGCTGTCTAAACAGTCGACAATCCGCGCTGTCCGAACAGTCTGTACCCCGCACGGAGAGGCCTGAGCGTGACCGATCTTCTGGCAATCGTGACCGATAACCTGGTGCCGTTCCTGGTTATTCTGACGGTTTTGGTGTTCGTGCACGAATATGGCCACTACGCCGTTGCCCGGCGTGCGGGTGTGCGGGTCGAGGTGTTCTCGATCGGTTTCGGACCGGAACTGTTCGGCTGGACGGCCCGTTCGGGAACCCGCTGGAAGTTCTCGGCGATCCCGCTTGGCGGCTACGTCAGGATGTTCGGCGACACCGACCCGTCAAGCTCGGCCGGCGAGGGGCTGACGGAGATGAGCGAGGAGGAACGGGACGTCTCGTTCCACCACAAGTCGCTCGGTGCGCGCACCGCCATCGTTGTGGCGGGGCCGGCTGCCAATTTCCTGTTCGCGATCCTGGTGCTCGCGGTCCTGTACGCGAGTGTGGGACAGCGGCAGCTCGCTCCGACCGTTTCCGAGGTGATGGCCGGGAGTGCGGCCGAGGCCGGCGGCCTGGCGGCCGGCGACCGGGTCATCGAGGCCGACGGGGCGCCGATCGGACAGTTCGAGGACCTGCAGCAGGTGGTCCTGGCGAGTGCCGGCCGGCCGGTTGTCATGGTCGTGGAGCGCGACGGTGAACGGATCAGGCTCACCGTCACTCCGCGCCGGGTCGAGAGCACGGACAGTGCCGGGGGTATCGTCACCCGCGGCCAGCTCGGAGTGCGTGGCGGACTGGTGGAGTACCGGCGTGCGGACCCGCTCTCGGCGGTGTGGATCGCGACTGCGGAGACCTGGTCGCTCACCGTCCAGACACTGGCCGCGGTCCGCGAGATCATCACCGGCAGCAGGAGTGCCGAAGAACTCGGTGGTCCGCTCAGGATCGCGCAGATCTCCGGATCGGCCGCGGATGCCGGACTGGCAACGGCGTTGTGGTTTACCGCCCTGCTGTCGATCAACCTCGGATTGATCAACCTGTTCCCGATCCCGGTCCTCGACGGTGGGCATCTTGTGTTCTACCTGGCCGAGGCGGTGCGTGGACGTCCGCTTGGAGCGCGCGTTCGGGAGTACGCATCGATCGCCGGTTTGACTACGGTGATCGGTCTCATGGTATTTGTGACCTGGAACGATATAGTTCAGCTGCGGGTTGTCGATTTCTTTCACTCGTTGTTCAGTTGAAAAGCGGACAGGACAGAGGCTCACAAGGCAATGCTGAAACTATTCGGAGCGGCCCCGGGATGGTGCGGGTGGCTGTGCGCGGCCCTGGTGGCCGGGGTTCTTCTTGCGGCACCGGTGGCCGTTGCCGACACCGTCGACGACATCGTGGTCAACGGCACCCAGCGGGTCGATCCGCAGACGGTCCTGTCCTACCTCGAGATCGAGCCCGGCGATCCGTTTGAACCCGACCTGCTCGACGACTCCCTGAAGGCCCTGTTCGCGACCGGACTGTTTGCCGATGTGGTGGTGCGTCGTGACGGGACGACGCTGGTGGTCGAGGTCAAGGAGAATCCGGTCATCAACCGGATCGCCTTCGAGGGCAATGACCGGATCGAGAAAGAGGTTCTGGAGACCGAGGTCCAGCTGAAGCCCAGGCGGGTGTTCACCCGCACCAAGGTTCAGCGGGACGTCCAGCGGCTGCTCGATGTCTATCGCCTGAGCGGGCGGTTCGCCGCCCGGGTCGAGCCAAAGGTGATCGTGCTCGAGCAGAACCGGGTCGACCTCGTCTTCGAGATCGACGAGGGACCGCTGAGCCGGGTGCGCAGCATCACCTTCATCGGTAACCGCAGGTTCTCGGACTCCGACCTGCGCGACGTGATCCAGACCCGCGAATACGCGTTCTGGCGGTTGCTGACCAGCAACGACACCTATGACCCCGACCGGCTCGGCGTTGACCGGGAGCTGCTGCGCCGCTTCTACCTTGAGGAGGGCTATGCCGACTTCAAGGTGGTCTCGGCGGTCGCCGAGCTCACCACGGATCGCACGGATTTCGTGATCACCTTCACGGTCGACGAGGGCCGGCGCTACCGCGTGGGTGCGGTCGGGTTCGACATCGCGCTCAAGCAGGTCACCGAGGACATGCTCCGTCCCCTGGTCCCCTTCGAGACCGACGACTGGTACGATGCGGACGCGGTTACCGAGGCTGCGGCGCAGATGGCGGACGCGGCCGGCGAGGTCGGATACGCCTTCGTCGACATCCGCCCCAGGACCGAGCGGCACCGCGATGACCGGCGCATCGACATCACCTTCGAAATCGGCGAGGGACAGCGGGTTTTCGTCGAGCGCATCGAGATCGAGGGCAACGTGCGCACGCTTGACGAGGTGGTCCGGCGCGAGTTGCGGGTGATCGAGGGCGATGCCTACAACACGGCGCGGCTGCGTGACTCCCACCGTCGGATCCGCAATCTCGGCTTCTTCAACTCGGTCGAAATCGAGCGCCAGCAGGGCAGCGCGCCGGACCGGATGAAGATCAGGCTGAAGGTCGACGAGCGCCCGACCGGCGAACTGTCCTTCGGAGTGGGATACTCCTCGCTGCAGGGCGTGCTCGGTGATGTCGGGATCACCGAGCGCAACCTGCTCGGCCGGGGCCAGACTCTGAAGGCGCGTGTCCAGGCCTCGGGGCTGTCTCAGGAGTTCGATCTCGGTTTCGTCGAGCCGTATTTTTTCGACCGGGATGTGCTCGCCGGCGTCGATCTGTTCCGGGTGACCCGGGACCGGCAGTCTGACAGTTCCTTCGACGAGAAGAAGACCGGCGGCGGGGTCCGGTTCGGCTACACCCTGAGCAGGGACCTGCGCCAGTCGGTCCGCTACCAGTTCAGGCGGACCCAGGTGCTCAACGTGGATGCGGCTGCCTCCCGCTTCATTGTCGAACAGGAAGGGACGACCACGACTTCCCAGGTCAGCCAGTCGCTAACCTACGACAAGCGCGACAACCGGCTCGATCCGACCGAGGGCTACCTGCTGTCCATGTCCACCGACGTTGCCGGTCTCGGCGGCGACACCCGGTTGCTGCGGCTTCGCGGCAACGGCGCCTACCACTTCCCGGTGTTCGATGACACCGTGCTCAGCGTCAGCGCCGAGGTCGGCCACGTGCTGGGCCTGGGCGAGGATGTCGCCATCGCCGAGCGGTTCTTCATCGGCGGCAGCGTCATTCGCGGCTTCGCGGCATCGGGTATCGGACCGAGGGACACGCTGACCAGCGACGCCCTTGGCGGCAACAACTACTATGCCGGAACGGTGGAATACAGTTTCCCGATCGGATTGCCCGATGACCTCGGCATCAAGCTGGCGGTGTTTGCCGATGCCGGCAGCCTGTGGCACGTGGAGGCCGTGGGGGACGAGGTTTTCGACAGTACCGCGGTCAGGCTTTCGGGCGGGGTCGGCGTGGCCTGGCGTACGGCGTTTGGCCTGATCCGCGTCGACGTCGCGGAGGCAGTCCTGAAAGAGGAGCAGGATGAAACCGAATTGGTTCGTTTCAGCTTCGGTTCGCGGTTCTGACATGACACAGGCAGAACGCGAATCCGTGCGACACCATCGGAGCGGCTGCCGGTTTGCGGTCTTCGCAGCCCTGTTTCTGGCTGTGGCGCTGCTGCTGCCGGGCGAGGTGCGCGCGCAGGACAAGTCGGCGCCGGCAGTACCGAGTGCGCTGCAGCCGGTACCGATCGCGGTGATCGACTTCGGCTGGGTTATTCGGGAATCGGAGGCGGCGAAGGGGATCAGGGCCGTGATCGATGCGCGGCGCAAGGAGTTCCGTACCCAGCTCGCAGGGGTTGAACAGCAGCTCAGGGCCGACGAGGACAAGCTCAACACCGACCGGCAGTTCATAACCGGGGAAGCCTTCCAGCAGCGCATGAAGGCGCTGAAGGAAAGGGCGGCCCATGCGCAGCGCCAGGCTGCGGCGGCCACCAAGCAGCTGCGCACCGCGCACGATTCCGCAATGAACCAGGTGCAGCAGGAACTCTACCGGATCTGCGCCGAGATCGCCGAACAGACGGGGGCAGGGGCGGTCCTGTTTCGAAGCTCGATTGTCATCGCGGTCAAGACGCTGGAGATCTCGGAGATTGCGCTCGGCCGGCTGAACGAGAGGATGCCTGCAGTCGAGGTGACGTTCGAAACAGCGCAGAACTGACGGACCGACAATGGCGGATCCCCGTTTCTTCCCCCACGCGGGCGCGCTCAGCCTGGCCGAGGTGGCGGCCCGTACCGGATCGAAGCTGCTCAACTGCCCGGACCCCACGGTGAAGGTGGACGACGTGGCGCCGCTCGAGGCTGCGAAGCCGAGCGACGTGAGCTTTCTCGAGAACCGACGCTATCTCGACGCGCTGGCCCGGTCCGGAGCCGGGGCCTGCCTCATCCCCGGGGAACTGGTGCCACGGGCACCGGCGCACATGGCATTGCTGGTGACCGGTGCGCCGCGGCGGAACTTTGCCCGTCTCGGCTGGTGCTTTCACCCCGAACCCGGGTTCGAGCCCGGGGTCTGCCCCGGAGCCATGATTGCGGCGTCGGCGCGTCTCGGCGCGGGCAGCCGCGTTGAACCCGGTGCGGTGATCGGCGAACGGGTCGAGATCGGAGAGAGCTGCCTCATTGGCGCCAACACCGTCATCGACGATGCGGTGGTGATCGGTCGTGAGACCCGGATCGGCGCCAGTGTCACGCTCTCGCACTGCGTCATCGGGGAGCGGTGCGAAATCCTGCCAGGTGCGCGGATCGGCCAGCACGGGTTCGGTTTCGATCGCGGCAGACACGGCACCGTCAGAATGCCACACCTTGGACGGGTGATGATCGAGGACGATGTCGAGATCGGAGCCAACTGCACGATCGACCGCGGAGCCGGGCCGGATACCCGGATCGGGCGCGGATCGATGCTCGACAACCTGGTACACCTGGCGCACAATGTCCAGCTCGGCTGCGGATGCATTGTTGTGGCCCAGGTCGGCATCGCCGGCAGCACACGCCTCGGGGACCATGTGGTCATCGGTGGCCAGGCGGGCATCGTCGGACACATCGATATCGGTGATCGTGCACGGGTTGCAGGCCATGCCGGAGTGCACAGGAACATTCCGCCGGACGGGACCGTGGGCGGCTCTCCGGCGGTTCCGATAGACGAGTGGCGGCGGTCGGTGGCGATCCTGCGGCAATTGGCCCGGCGCGGCCTGAGGGCTCTCAAGACAGGCAATGGAGGCGGGTCGAATGACTGAGGGGGACGACTCCGGGGTACTCGACATCACGCGCATCAAGCAGCTCATTCCGCACCGCTACCCTTTCCTGATGGTCGACAGGGTCAGGGACGTGGTGCCGGGCGAGAGCGCCGTGGGGATCAAGAACGTCACGATCAACGAGCCGTATTTCGCCGGTCACTTTCCGGCACTGCCTGTCATGCCGGGAGTCATGATCATCGAGGCGATGGCGCAGACCGCCAGCTGCCTGGTGATGGTCACGCTGGGATCGGAATCCGAAGGCAAGCTCGTGTTTTTCATGGCGGTGGAGTCGGCACGGTTCCGCAAGCCGGTGGTGCCCGGCGACCGGATGGTGATCCATTGCCGGCTGCTGCGCCGGCGCGGTTCGGCCTGGAAGTTCACCGGTGAAGTGCTGGTCGATGACGTGGTTGTGGCCGAGGCTACCTGTCTGGCAATGGTGGTGGACAGGGAGTGACCGTCGGTGCGTGAAGCCGAGGTCCATCCGACCGCCATTGTCGACCCTGCGGCCGCCATTGGTCCCGGCGTGGTCATCGGCCCCTACTGCCTGGTGGGCCCGAATGTCCGCCTTGGCGACCGGGCCACGCTCAAGGGCCATGTCGTGGTCGACGGGCGGACCGTGATCGGTCCGGACACCACGGTCTACCCGTTCGCCACCATCGGCCTGGAGCCGCAGGACCTGAAATACGCCGGGGAACCGTCACGGCTGGAAATCGGCCGCGGCAACGTCATTCGCGAACATGTCACCATGCACACCGGCACCGAGGGTGGCGGCATGGTGACCCGGATCGGCGACGGCGGGCTGTTCATGGTCGGTGTGCACGTGGCGCACGACTGCCAGATCGGCGACCGGGTGATCCTGGCCAACAACGCGGCACTTGCCGGGCATGTCACCATCGGCGACGAGGCGATCCTCGGCGGGCTTGCCGCCGTGCACCAGTTCGTCCGCATCGGCGCACGGGCGATCGTGGGCGCCATGACCGCGGTGGACCGTGACGTGATCCCCTACGGATCGGTGAAGGGGCATCGTGGCACCCTGTCGGGACTGAACCTCGTGGGCATGCGCCGGCGCGGGCTCGCGCGCGCGGACATCGAGGTGGCGACAGACGCCTTCGACATGCTGTTCCGTGGCCCGGGAGCCCTGCGCGAGCGTATCGCGGCGCTTGAGGCCACCGGCCCCCATGATCCGCGGGTCCTCGAGATCCTCTCGTTCCTGCGTTCGGAGCCCTCGCGCCCGGTCTGCCAGCCACCGGTCTCCGCGACGCCGTGAGCAGTCCGGCGCCGCTCGCCATTCTTGCCGGAGGCGGCACCCTGCCCGGCAGGCTGGCTGCGGCGCGCCGTGCCAGCGGCGGACAGGTCCTGGTTGTGGCATTTTCCGGCATCACCGACCCGGCTGGCGTCGCGGATCATGAGCACGTCTGGCTGAAACTGGGGCAGATCCAGGCGATGCACGATGCGATCCACCGGTTCGGGGCCCGGGAGGTGGTGATGGCAGGTCCGGTCCGCCGTCCCGCGCTCTCGTCACTGGCTCTCGACCGGAGGGCGTCGGGCATGCTGCTGCGCGCCGGACGCCGGGCCTTTGGTGACGACGGACTGTTGTCGGTCATTGTCGAGGAACTCGAGCGTGACGGACTCACGGTCATCGGGCTCGACGAGGTGATGGCCGGTGTCCTTGCTCCGTCGGGCCATATGGCCGGGCCCGAACCGGACCCGGAGAGCATTGCCGACATTCGCCGTGGACTGGAGGTGTTGCGCTTGCTGGGGGCCGCCGATGTCGGGCAGTGCGTGGCGGTGCAGCACGGAATTGTGCTGGCGCTCGAGGCGATCGAGGGAACCGATGCCATGATCGCGCGCGCCGGATCGCTGCGCCGGCCGGGCCGTGGCCCGGTCCTGGTCAAGGCCAGCAAACCTGGACAGGAACGCCGGGTCGATCTGCCGACGGTGGGCGTGCGGACCATCGAGGCGGCAGCCGCCGCCGGGTTCGGCGGCATTGCCGTCGAGGCAGGCGGAACGGTGCTGCTTGACCGTGTGGACGTGAGTGCCGCCGCGACCGCGGCCGGACTGTTCCTGGTCGGGGTGGACCCGGTACGGTGACAGGTCCCGTGCTGTTCTACCTGATTGCCGGCGAGGCGTCGGGTGATGCACTCGGGGCCGGGCTGATGCGCGCGCTCGGCGAGCTGACAGGCGGCGAGGCTCGGTTTGCCGGTATCGGTGGCGAGCAGATGCGGCGCGAGGGGCTGGACAGCCTGTTTCCGGTCTCCGAACTCGCGGTAATGGGGGTATTCGAGCTGCTGCCGCACGTACCCCATCTGCTCGGGCGGGTGCGCGAGACGGTGGCGGATGTTGCGGCGCGGCAGCCCGCCGCTCTGGTGACCATCGATTCCAAGGCGTTTACGCTCAGGGTGGCAGGCCGCCTGCGCCGACAGGGCACCCGGGTGCCGCTCATCCACATGGTGGCGCCGACAGTGTGGGCATGGCGGCCCGGCCGGGCGCGGGTGATCGCGCGTATCCTGGATCACCTGCTGGTGCTGTTCCCGTTCGAACCCGGCTACTTCGAGCCACACGGGCTTGGATGCACCTTTACCGGTCACCCTGCTGCCGGGCGGCCGGAAGGCGACGGCCCGGGATTCCGGGCGCGTTACGCGATTTCGCCTTCGGCACCGGTGCTTGCGGTGCTTCCCGGTTCGCGCCCGGGCGAGGTCCGCCGGCTTCTGCCCCCGTTCGCCGCCACGGTCGCCGGGCTCGCGGAGCGCATCGAGGGACTGCATGTTGTGATCCCGACGGTGACCGGTGTTGCCGAACAGGTGCGCGCCGGTGTCGCCGGCTGGCCGGTGCCGGTGACCGTCACCCGGGACCACGGGCTCGATGCCATGGCCGCGAGCACGGCGGCACTGGCCGCCTCGGGCACGGTGACACTGGAACTCGCACTGGCACGGGTGCCGAGTGTGGTCGCCTACCGGGTCAGTCCGATGTCGGCGCTGGTTGGCTGGATGCTGGTTGACCGCTCGGCGGTGGTGCTGCCGAACCGGGTACTGGAACAGCCGCTGTTTCCGCTGTTCCTGCAGGGGGAGTGCCGGGCCGACCGGCTGCTGCCTGCGGTTCTGGCGGCTCTCGGCGACGAGACGGTGCGCGCCCGGCAGATGACCGTGTCGCTCGAACTGCGCCGGCGTCTCAGCGTGCCCGGCGGGGCCGCACGGGTGGCGGCGCGTGCCGTGCTCGACGTCAGTGAACGGCACGGGCGCGCGTAGGTCGTGGCGGTCCGCGCCGTTTCCGCTCAGGTCGTTGCCGCGCGCGGCATCCGCACGAAGGCAATCAGCGGAATGATCGCGAACGCGGTTATCGCATAGAGATAGAAGGCGTTGATGTATCCGATCATCTCGGACTGTCGGGCGATTTCGCCCGACAGCCGGGCCAGTCCCTCGGCTGTCTGCGGCGCGCTGATCCCCTTCAGTGCCATGATGGTGTTGCTCTCGCCGAAGATCGAAACGTAGCGGGTCAGATCGGAGTAGTTGGCCGTGGTCGAGCGCACGACCAGGGCAACGGTGATCGAGATCGAGATCGAACTGCCGATGTTGCGGACCAGGTGGAAGAAGGCGCTGCCCTCGTTCAGCCGCGACTTGTCGAGCGTCGAGAAGGTGATCAGCGTCAACGGTACCCAGACGAAGCCGACGCCGAAGCCAGCCAGCAGGTTGGTCCACGCGAGCTCGAAGGCCGACAGGTTGATGTCGAAGGCGCCCATGTACCATCCACCTATCCCCTGCAGCAGGAATCCGATGGCGAGCAGGAGGCGGGGATCGAACCTGCGGTTGATGAACACCATCAGCGTCGATCCGGCCAGTGTTCCGAGACCGCGCAACGCAAGATAGAGCCCGACGATGTCCTCGGGGTAGTTCTGCAGCTTCTGCATCATCGGCGGATAGAGGACGAGGGGAGTCCACAGGATGGCACCGAACAGTGCCGCGATGGCAAGCCCGAGCGCGTAGTTGCGGTCGCGAAGAATGCCGGGGTCGAAGAACGGATTCCGGGTGGTCAGCGTGTGGACGCAGAAGATGTAGAAGGCTCCGACGGCGACGATTGCCTCGATGATGATCTCGGTGGACTCGAACCAGTCGAGCCGCTGCCCGCGGTCCAGCATCAGTTGCAGCGCGGCGATGGCGATCGACAGCGATGCCAGCCCGGTCCAGTCGAGGCTGAACCGGGTTGCCCGGCGGCGGTCCTGGATCACGGCCACGATGAGCACGCTCGCCAGCACGCCGAACGGGATGAGCAGGAAGAACACCCACCGCCAGCCGTAGGCATCCGAAAGGTATCCGCCGACGGTAGGGCCGATGATCGGGCCGAACACCACGCCCATTCCGAAGAACGACGTGGCGGTGCCGTGTTCCTCCTGCGGGAAGATGTCGAGAATGGCGGCCATGCAGATCGGAACCAGCGGCGCCCCGAACCCGCCCTGGAAGATGCGGCAGACGATCAGTTGCTCGAGGTTCTGCGCCATGCCGCAGCCGGCCGACGCCACCGTGAAGCCGATGGCGCAGGCCAGCATCAGCGAGCGGCGGCTGAAGGTCGAGGCGAGCCAGCCCGAGGCCGGGGTCACCACCGCGGTCGCAACGATGTTGAAGGTGACCACGAGCGCGATCTGGTCGACCGTGGCGGCGAAGGTTCCCTGCATCTTCGGCAGCGCCACGTTGGCGATCATCACCGTCATCGTGTAGAGCATGGTGACGAAGGTGAGCGTGGCCAGCACGATGTAGCGTTGGACCGCGCTGACCGGCTGATGGCCGTCCCCGGTCATGACCGGGCCGCGGCTGCGGGACTGGGAGAACGACCGTGAAGGAAGATGTCGTCGATATCGGGACCCCGGACGGGCAGATGGAAACCTTCCTGTGCAGACCGGAACGCGGCGGTCCGCGTCCGCTGGTCCTGTTCCTGATGGATGCGCCGGGCATTCGCGAGGAACTGCGCGACATGGCGCGCAGGCTTGCGACCATCGGCTACTTCGTCATGTTGCCGAACCTCTACTACCGTGCCGGGAGGGATACCACATACGGACCCGACGTTCTCGAGCACGGCAGTGCCGAGCACGCGCGCATGCGCGCGGTACGCACGAAGATGACCATTCCGCCGGTGATGGCGGACATGGGCGCCATGCTGGCGTTCGCCGAGCGCTCGGGCGAGGCCGCACCGGGGCCCGTCGGGGTGCACGGCTACTGCATGAGCGGGCCCTATGCGCTTGCAGCCGCGGCACGCTACCCGGACAGGATCGGGGCCGCCGCGTCCTTCTACGGAACCTGGCTGGTGAGCGACGCCGAGGAAAGCCCGCACCTCACCCTGGGAGCGGCGCGCGGCGAACTCTACATCTCCTGTGCGGAGCATGATGACCTCGCACCGCTCGACATGGTGTCCGAACTCCAGGCACTGTTCGATGTGTCGGGGAATCCGGGGGAAATCGAGATCCATCCGGGAGTTCATCACGGGTTCGCGTTTCCCGAACGGTGGTGCTACGACAAGCCGGCTGCCGAACGGCACTGGGAGCGGCTGATCGCGTTGTACCGGCGCCGTCTTGGCTGACAGGTCCAGGATGCCGCCCGGTCGTGGGTGGAGTATAGGCCCGCGCCCTTCGGCAGGGAAATGCCTTGGACAGTGAACAGGAGCGCGAGATGAAGGTCTTTATTGCCTGTCTCGGAACCGAGACCAACACCTTCTCCTCGTTGCCGACAGGCATCCGGACCTTCGAGGACACCATGGTGTACAGGGGCGACGCAACCAGCCGTCCCGCCACCACCTTCAGCCTGCCGTTGCACGTCTGGCGCCGGGCAACCGAGGAACAGCAGGGCCAGGTCATCGAGAGCCTGGCCGCCTTCGCCCAGCCGGCCGGTCTGACGGTGCGGACCGTCTACGAGGGGTTCCGCGACGAGATCCTCGCCGACCTGCGCGCCGCGCTGCCGGTCGACATCGTGCTGCTGTCGATGCACGGTGCGATGACGGCTGAAGGCTACGACGACTGCGAGGGCGACCTGCTTGCCCGGGTGCGGGAGATCACCGGTCCCGATACCGTGATCGGTGGCGAACTCGACCTGCACTGCTCCGTCACGCCGGAGATGGTGCAAAACGCGGACGCGCTCGTGCTGTTCAAGGAATACCCGCATGTCGACGTAGGCGAGCGTGCCGGAGAGCTGTTCCGGATCTGCCTTGGCGCCCACCAGAAGCAGGTGCGTCCGGTCATGGCGCTGCATGACTGCCGGATGATCAACATGTGGCGCACGCCGGTCGAGCCGATGCGCTCGGTGGTCGCCGACATGAAGGCGGCCGAAGGCGGCGACGGGATCCTGTCGGTTTCGTTTGCGCACGGTTTCCCGTGGCAGGATGTTCCGCGGACTTCGGCCAAGGTGCTGGTCATTGCCGATGGAGACGTGGAGCGTGCGTCCGCAACGGCGCGTGGCTTCGGCAAGAGGATCTGGGACCTGCGGCACGAAACCCTGCAGGAAACGCGTGACATCGACGAGGCGCTCGACCTGATCGAGGCCGGTCCCGGCCCCGTGGTCGCGGCGGACGTGGCCGACAATGCTGGCGGCGGGGCGCCGTCGGACTCGACCTTCATCCTTGCGCGCATGCTCGAACGCGGCACCAGCGGCGTGCTGTCGGGGTACTACTGGGACCCGGTTGCGGTGCGCTTCTGCGAGGAGGCGGGCGAGGGGGCGACACTCGCGATCCGCATCGGAGGCAAGTGCGGACCGGACTCCGGCAACCCGGTCGATCTGACCGTGTTCGTGAAGCGCATCCTGCACGGCGCGCGGCAGACCTTCGGCGATGCCAGCATGGGCATGGGAACCGCAGTCTGGCTCGCCACGGAGTCCGGGATCGACCTGATCCTGACCTCGACCCGTACCCAGGTCTTCCATCCCGACGGCATGACGGCGCTCGGCATCCGTCCCGCCGACTACAGGGGCATCGTCGTCAAGTCGACCCAGCATTTCTACGCGGGCTTCGCACCGATCGCTTCGAAGGTGCTCTACGTGTCGGCGCCGGGCGCCATTCCGCCCGACTTCGCGGCCATCCCCTACGATCGGTTCGACGAGCCCTACTGGCCGCGGGTCGAGGATCCGCACGGAGACTGACGGCCCGCTGTTCCACCGCCGCCGGCAGGCCTTGCCGCACGTCCCGCCCCGGGCCCCGGGTCGACGCGCTCGGCCGCGTCCTCAGTGTGGCAGGTGAAATCGGCCTCAAGCTGGTCATGCTGGATGTGATCGACGATGGCGGGAACGAGGCCCTTGAGCGCCGCATGGCCTTCTACCGGCGTCTCGGCGTCAGGAGCTTTCAGGACCGTCCGGAACGCATGTTCATCTCCATGGGCACGGGTCCGGGCCATGTTCAGTGAGGAATAGCCATGACGGGTTCCGTACCGCGCAATCCATGCCTGGCAGACGCCCGAAGGGGGAAGCAGCGCGAACCCGCTGCGGCGGCATCGAGCGCTTTGACGCACACAGCATCCGATCGCGGGGAAGCGCGGCCCTCATCCGCGAACGGCTTGCGCAGCTCGGGGCCGAACAGGCGGCCCTCGAGCTACGTCTCGCCGAAGCTGCAAATAAAGTGCTTGTTACACAGAGAATGAAGCGCTCCGGAATGCGATGGCGCATCCAGGGCGGGCAGGTCGTGCTCACCGTCCGAGCCCTGCTCAAATCCGGCCGCTTCGAGAGCGCCTGGAAGACCATGATCGGCGAGGACGCCGCTCCGGCCAACGACAACACCAGCCTGAATCACGCCCGGGCGCTGGCTGCCTGAAAAAAATACAGGAAAGGGGCTTCGAACCGCTCCATGCGCAATGGAATGATGAAGGCGCTGTCTCCGATCTTGCGGGCGACCTCGGACGCGATCTGAATCTCATTGCGTACGCCCTGTTTGTCGACTGCGCGCGGGTTGGCGACGAGAAGCATCTTGCAGGCGCGTTCACGCAGAGTGTTCTCCAGCTTGCGTTGCCAGTCGGCACCGCCTTTGATCCGGAGCACATCGGCCCAAACCTCGTAGCCCATGGCGGAAAGCTTCGCTCCCAACCAGATCGTGAACGCATTGTCCTCTGGGGCGGCGTGGCTGATGAAAAGAACTTCGCGGGGATCAATCCCTGGTTCCGGTCGTTTGCTTGAGAACTGCGAAGTCACGGGGCAGCCTCCATGGGCATCCAGGGGCCTCCGGGAGGCCATGATGCAATCTCTGTGTGAGCCAGCACGGGCAGCAGGAAAGTGCGCAGATCATTGATGACCTGGACGAGTGATGCTGGTGCTATTGCAAGCCGGTCGCGCGCCAGGAAAGCCTGCCACTGGGCGTCCTTCTCAAGGGCAAAACCATCACTGAGGCCGACAGGCACTTTTTCGGGCAAGAGGGTTCGGCGACGCTGGAAGGTCCGACGGACGGCTTTCGCCAGGTTGTCGCCTTCGAACGGGATTGTCTGCGCGATCGTCCAGAGGTCGTAGAAATCCTTCATGCGGCTGTTCGCGATGCCGAGCGAGATGATCGCTTCGGTCTTCTCGGCGATGACGGTTTCAGGCGGATAGGCACGCAGGATGGGCGCGGGCGCGTCGAGAAGGGCGGGGTATTCGATCTCGATTGGCTCAGGCGTGATCACGTCGCCGAAACCGACGTCGATCTGGATAGGCAGACGCGCTCCGGCGATGGTTGCGCCGGTTCTGACGCGCGCACCGGGATAGTCGTCTTCGCCGCGGATTGGAGCGGCTTCGACACCCGCAACGTCGAAGATGACCCCGTCGTCAGGTACATCGACAGAGCAGATGGCGCGGATGCTCGCCGCAACTATTGCGGGATCGGGATCGCCATGACCCAGCAAGTCGAGGTCACGGGTCGGTCGGAAGGGATCGTCCTGCCAGATGGCGAAGAGCATCGCACCCTTCAAGACAAACCGCTCGCGCTGGTGGGAGACGCTGAGTCGGTAGAGCAGTCGCTCAAGCGCGTAACGCGTGAGCAATATCTGAAAATCGGTCTTTTCAACGCGGGCGCGTTGGAGAAGCCTGGCGCGCACAGAGGTGCCGATATTGCGAAGCTCACGCGCCATCGGCCAGCATTGCTTCGACATAGGGCTGCATCACGGACCAGACACGCACCGTGCGAGCGAATTCCCATAGCTGGTCGGGTGAGACGCGCCTGCTGCGGAGTCCTTCGCGGAGCCCTTCGAGCGCGATGTCGAGTCCAATTTTGTTGCGATACCGGAAGGAGTCGACGATCGACTTAGCGGGTTCAAATATCGGGACCTCAATTCCCTCGATGAGATGCCGCCTCACCCCGCCCGCCAGGGCGTGGCTGCTGAACCGCACGAAGCGTATCGGGGGGTAATCGACCTTGGGCTTCCATCCGGTGCGATCAATGGCGACCCAGACGGTGGAGGGCATTTGTAGAGTCAGTTCGTGAAACTGCAGCGCGGATATCAGGCAGATCACGCCCTTTGGCACAAGAGCTGAGGCCTCCGCGAGGCTACGCCGGGCATCCGGAGTCGTGTCGGCCAGTTCGTAGAGGCCTCGGGCGACACGGACGACAGTCCCGTCCCGAACCAGCCGGGCGACGGTCTCGGGCCCGACCCCGGCGCCGCGTAGATCGGGCATGCGCACTAGTCCCCTCTGACCAAGAAGGTGCAGGGCCGTGTCGCGCTGATTGGCCGATGAATGTGACATTAGCTCTACTTCTATACACAATAGCAGAGGTTATATCACAACCACGACGAAAACCCCAACGCCTTTTGCACAAGGGAACAGATAGATCTTGGAAGCACGCCGCTATCCACCTGGTCGAGGTCATGCATGCGATCAAGGACGAGTTCTAGGCATACGGCTAGCCTCCTATGCCGGCCGTACCGAGGCATCGGGCTGACCTTCCCCGGCGACGACGAAAACCGTGCCGGGCGAAAGTTGTCTGGCGCGAGGGGCAGTGGAGCATCCGTATCAACGACCGATGGCGGAGGTGTTCGACAGCACACCGGAGAACGTGCTGATGCACCTGCGCAACATATTCGCCAGCGGAGAGCTGGAGACAGAGGCAACCACTAAGGAATTCTTAGCAGTTCGAACCGAGGGCAAACGCAGGGTCCAGCGCCGACTGAAGCACTGCAATCTCGACGCCGTCATCTCGGTCGGCTACCGCGTCAATACCAGGCGCGGCGTGCGATTCCGCCAATGGGCCACCCGGATGCTGCACGGCCAACTGGTGCGCGGTTTTACCCTGGACGAGCGCCGGCTGGCCGAGCGCGGCCTGCGGGAAGCGAGGGAGACCCTCGACCTGCGGCTGGTCCGCTACACGCACTGAGACAGCGAATGCGTCCTCACCACCACTCTCGCAGACACCGGCACATACACGCTCGACGATTTGTCCGACCTCTACCACGGACGCTGGGGCATCGAAGAGCTGTTCCGGATCTCCAAGACGGTCATCGCGGTGGACGAGTTCCACAGCCGCACCGAGCGGGGCATCCGCCAAGGAGCTGTACGCCCGCTTCAACCTGATCGCCATGACCCGCCTGCTCTCGAACCGCGGCGACGGCTTCCTGGAGGACAGGCGCGAGACCGGCGCGGAGAAAATGACGGTCAACTTCAAGAACGCGCTGGCAATCATGGCGGCGAACCTGGAGGCGTTGGTGCTGGTGCGCGCCGCGGTCCTCGCCGAAACCGTGACATGGATGGCGCAGCGAACCCTCGCGGTGCGCCGCCGGTTGCGACCGGGGCGGCTGTACCCGAGGAGATCGAGGAAGCCGATCAACAAGTGGATCAAAAGGAGGCCCGCCACAGCGTGACCCGGACGAGTGAGGGCCAACGCCGCAACCATCCGCCTCTAAGAGGTGCGACTCCTTAAAGACGCTCGCCAAAATAGATTGTCTATTATTGCCGTGGGGTCAGGCTGTAGTTCCACTCGCCGTGGAAGGGGTCCCGGCGGATGGCGAGGCTCTCCATCTGATCGTCGGTGACCTTGACCCCGAGCGGATAGCTGTTGTCGTCGAGGTCTGAGCGTATGGTGAGGCCGGTTCCTGTGGTGGTGGCTGCGATCAGCTTGACGATCACCTGGTAGCTGACGAGAGGTCGCCCGCGCCAGTTCTGGGTGATGTGACAGAACATCCGGTGCTCGATCTTGTTCCACTTGCTGGTTCCGGGCGGGAAGTGGGCCACGGACACGGTCAAGGCGAGTTCATCGGCAAGCTTCTGGAGTTCGAGCTTCCACAGCCGGTTGCGGCTGCTGTTGGAGCCGCCGCCGTCGGCGGTGATCAGCAGGCGTCTGGCATCGGGGTAGAGCGGGCGTCCCATTTGCCGCCACCAGCGGCACAGGGTCTCGACGGCGACGGTTGCCGTGTCGTGATCGATGCCGACGCTGACCCAGCCGGTGTTGGCGGTGAGGTCGTACACCCCGTAGAGGATGGCCTTGCCCAGGTCCGGATCGGGGAAGTCATGCACATTGACGGCCTCGGGCTCGCCCCTGGGGCGCCATTCCCGACCGCCATTGCGGTACGGACCAACGAGTTCCTTCTTCTTCGTGTCGACCGACACCGCGGGCTGGCCCAGCCTCTGGAAGGCGCGCACCCGGCGGTCGATGCGGCGGAACTGCGCGTCCCGGTCCGGGTGCTGGCGGCCTTCCAGCGTCTTGCGGTTGGCCTGAAGACTGTATCCCAGATCATGCAGCAGCCGGTTCACCGTGCGCTCGCTGACCGGGTGGCCCTCACCCGTGAGCCGGTCGGCCAGCCGTGCGGCGCTGTTGCACGTCCAGCGCAGCGGGCTCTCCGGATCACCGCGCGTCACCGGCTCAAGCTGGCGCTCCAGCGCCGCCACAAGCTCCGGGTCCAGGTCCGTCACCCGCTTGCGCCCGCCACCCGGTCGACGCAAACGCCCCGAGGGCGCCTCGCCCGGGGCTTCGGTGACCACGCCCGACGAGAGTTCCTTCAGCCCGGCACGAACGGTGCCGCGCGACATCCCTGTCGCCTCGGCCACCCGGGCGATGCCCCCGCGCCCGATCGCACGGGCTTCCGTGGCCGCCCACAGGCGCCGGGCCCGTTCATCCAGAACCGGGCGCAGCACCACAAATTTGGAGTGCAGCATGTCAACCATACCATCCATGGTTGCATGACTAGCAAATCCAATCTAAATGAACAAGTTATTCTGGCGAGAGCCCTAAGGAAACGCCGTCTAACCATTAAGGAAATGCCATTGCTCGGTAACGACCCCTCCTACTCGGCCGCCGCACTCAGGCGCTAACGCCGAGCAACGCCCTCGTCGATCCACTGCCTCCGCCCGGCGAGGGGGCCAAGGCCCCCGGTATATCCCGGCTTGTGGACAGTCCATTTATGGACTATATTGCTGATCAGAAACATTTATGGAGTCAATCATGGCTGAACAAGCGCGTCCGGCAACCTCCTTTGACCGGAAGGGCCTCTCTGGCCCGGCGTTGCGCACCTTCTTTCGCATCGCGGATCTCTGGGGCCTTTCGGTCGAAGAACAGATGACCTTGCTTGGGCTGACGGCTCGATCAACCTTTTTCAAGTGGAAGAAGAATCCCAACGCCGTACTACCAAAGGACACGCTGGAGCGCATTTCATACATCCTGGGCGTCTACAAGGCCCTTCAGATCCTGCTGCCTGATGAAAAGGCGGCCGACGAATGGGTAAGGCGTCCAAACACGGCGCTACCATTCGGCGGTCGATCGGCTCTTGACCGGATGCTGTCCGGCCAGGTGGCAGACCTCTTCGTCGTACGGCAATACCTCGACGCACAGCGGGGTGGCTGGGCATGACGTTGCCAGTCGCCCACATTGAGTGGAAGCCGTGCTGGCGAATTATCCCCAGCCGGTTTCCGCCGATTCAGCTCTTCGAGCGGGTGACCGATGCGGACGACCTCGAAGCGATCTTCGAGTTGGACGCGCTCACTAATCCCAGGTTTCGTGACGAGGCCGGCGATATTGATCTCGTGCCGCCGAAAGATCGCATCAGTGGACCCGGGACAACCACCATCATGGCTGCCTTCACCCATCTGAACCCGAACGGCAGCCGGTTCTCGGATGGCACTTACGGCGTCTTCTATGCCGCGAATGACCTGGACACGGCCATCGCCGAGACGAAACACCATCGCGAGAAGTTCCTGGGCGCCACGGCGCAAGCGCATATGGAACTGGACATGCGGGTCTACGTCGTCGACCTCGACGGGGATATGCACGACCTGCGCGGTCAGAAAGCTGCCCAGCCGCTTGTCTACCACAACGACAACTACGCCGCCGGCCAGCATCTGGCGAGAATGCTGCGCGCGGCCGGGTCGAACGGGATTGCCTACGACACCGTCCGCCGGACAAAGGGCGAATGTGTCGCCGTGTTCCGACCGCCCCTTCTCTCCAACGCCCGCCAGGAGCGGCACCTCTGCTACGTATGGAACGGTCGAGAAATTGAAACGGTCTACGAAAAACGCGAAATCGGTGATGACAGCCAGTTCTGACCTCACTGTAACGCGGCTGCGGACATGCGTCAGGACTGCGTCCGCGTGGACCGGTACGCGACGGCTGCCCCTCGACCGCCATTGCCGTTGCGTCTCAATGTTCAACCGTGCGCATACGTGCACTTTCACCCTTGGGGCGGATCGCCGTACCACGAGCAGGCGGCCTGTCCCAATCCAATCGGCCAACCTGTTGAACTTATGCAATGTTCCTGGAAGCGACGCTCAACATCCGGTACGATTGAGCGTGCAAGTAAATTCCGAAGGGCTCTCCATTCGTAAGCGTCCGCTGCTCCGTCGGCGCTCCCGCCGCAAATGCACTGTCGGCCCCCGCCACCCCGCCGCTCTCCAGATGCCAGCCGGTCCGCACCAACCAGCCCGCCATCACCGTCATGTCCGCCAGCACGGCCGCCGGAGTCGCTCGCGCCCCAATCCCCGCATATCGCAATGCCGCCATGTCCCCGTCCTCCTCGCTTGGCATCCCTGCCGCTCCCTCTCCGACAACGGCCTCGCTTCCCTGCCCGCTCTCCTCCGCCTCTCCCGCATGGACCTGCCGGCCTTGCTTGCCCTGCGGCGCGTTCCGGGGCATCGGTGCGGCATGGACGGATGGATTGCGCGGCACGGGTTCTGACCGCTGGCTCTGCTCTGGCTACCGGCCGGGGTGGTCATGCAGGCGGTGCTGCGGTTCGGAGGGTCGGCGGTTGCATATGCGGATTCCGCGGAGGCGACGGCGGCCCTGGACTCGCTCGCCATCACCATCCCCTGCGGCATGCCGCTCGCGCTTGGCTGCCGGTGCCTCCGGCGTCTCGGCTGCCGGCGCGGGGCCTGGGCTGCGGGCATCGCGCTGGGCCTGCCGACCGTGTGGATCACGGTCATTGCCCGGCTTCTCGGCCCCATCGCGATTGCGGTCTGCGCGGCGGTGCTCAGCCTGCCGGTCTGGATCGCATGGAGGTGGCTCGCGCGCGCCGGGAGGAAACGCAGCGGCTGAGCGCGGACGGCGTCAGGCCGGCGGCGGAGCATGTCAACTGCATGCGAGAGGTGCCGATGGGCCTTCGGACGGTGCCTGGCCGGCTGCGCAGTAATACTGGTCGCTCGGCCGGTCAGATCGCCATTTCGTGCTTTCGCAGCAAGGTCACCGTCCCGGTGAGACCGAGGCGCTTGAGGGCGGCCAGATAATCGCCGGCCGACCGGGGTGGACGGCGCAGCGCCGCCCGGTGACCGCGAACGGCGGCGAGCACGGCCTCGGGGTCAGTCTCGAACAACTCGGCGACGAAGGCGTCGGGATGCTGCGCGACAAGCCCGTGAGGCGCCAGTTGCCCGACCGGGAAATCCCGCAGATTACGGGTCACGATGATATCCGCGCCACCGTGAATCGCGGCCGCCAGCACATGGCGGTCGTCGGGATCGGGCAGATCGAGGATGGAGGCGACGGCCTCATGACCCGTCACGACGGCATCGGGGAAATGGCCGTCCATGACTGCACGGGTCCTGTCCAGCACGCCGGCCTCGATATCGGGCCGGTCGGCGAGAAGGCTGCGCATCCATTCCGCATGGATATCGGCGCTCCAGAGCGGCGCATAGAGATGGCGGTCGGTAAGACGCAGCAGCAGGTCGCGAAGGCCGGCCGGATAGAGCACATTGGCGTCGAGCAACGCCGTCGGAGGCGCCATCGCCTATTGCAGGTCGAGTTCCTGGTCGCGCGCGGTCAACTCGTCGAGCGCCTCGCGACGGCGGGATTCGGTCTCGCGGCGCCAGGCAAGGATGTCCTCGGCGCGGACGCGGCGATGCGAGCCGACCATCCGGCAGGGGATCCGCCCCTCGTCGAGAAGCTGGACCAGATGCGTCCGCGACACCTGCAAGAGTTCGGCCGCCTGCCGCGTGGTCAGTTCGGCATGAAGGGAGGTGAGCGCAACGCCCTTGCCATGCGCCATGCGGTCGAGGATTTCCCGGAGCAGCCGCACCGCCGGGGTTGGAAGATCGACAATCTCGTCGCCGAACCGGGCGGATACCGGCCGTGTCCCGTCGATCAGCGCCTCCAGCGCCTGGCCTGCCCGGTCCGCGAGCGCCGCATCGCGTTCGCTCGGAATGCCGCACGCGGTTTCCAGCGCAGTCTTCGCTTCCATTCCAGCATCTCCTTCGCCCGGAGGGATGATGGATCATAAATGCCGCAAACGCAACATATTGCGCAAGTGACACTCAGCGGCTCCGGTTTCGCGCAGCGCCGTGCGGACCGCCGGTCCCGGGCCGGTTGCGCAGCATGGGGCGGTGAGTGAGGCTCTTGACCGGCCAGGTCAAGCACCGCCGAACAGCTGGTTCCACAGGTCTTCGATCGTCTCGATGTGCTTGAACTGGCTCTTGTTGACGACACGATGGTTGGGTCTCTCGGTCTTCACGCCCTTGGCGTTTCCCTTGGCGTGCTTCGCGACCCTGAAGGACTCAAGGTTGGGCAGTTTCTCCCCCGGCTTCCCACCGAAATAGAGAAACGGGCCGAGTTCGAGCGTCTCCGAATCGAAATACACCCACACGACGCAGCCTGATGGTCTTGCGTCCAGCAAAAGACTGACCTTCTGGGTCGCGGTCCTGGAGCTGCGGATACCCCCTTGAGCCTGTGCCGGCCGCCCTGGCACGCCGTCTCGGCGCCCTGCTGCTGACCGAGACGATGGAACGCCACCCGGATATCGGGTTCCGGTCCTACGACCGCTTCTTCCCGAGTCAGGACACCGTGCCGAAAGGCGGTTTCGGCAATCTCATCGCCCTTCCCCTGCAAGGCGGCCCGCGCAAGGGCGGCAGCAGAACATGACATAGTTGTACAAGCCGTCGTTGATTTGTGCGCCGTGGAAAGGCGCGTTTTCCTTGCGGGTGCGAACCCCGCCCAACAGTTGTCGCTTCGGTTGGTAGTAGCCGCGGCGGATCATGGAGGCAACGACATGGTTTGAAGCACCGCGGAGAGAAGGGCTGCCTTGGGCAGCTCAGCGACCATGCAGGTCGGAACGTGAGTGAACGCTGAGCAGGCCTCGAAACGGCTCATGTGGAAGCCGACCCACCAGATTTCTGGGGAAGGCCGACGGCGCACCGGGAAGCAAGCGACACGCGCACCGGGGCGTTTCCACCGGGGTAATGGCGCCGACATGCACGGAAGATGGAAAACGCAGCAACACGGGAAGCCCTGATGGTGGTGTGGCACGCACCAACCGGAAGCCCGCGAGGGACAGGCCGGGCCGTCAGGGTGGCGGATGGGCCCGTAATACTGGAGACGCCGGGTAACGCCGGTCGAGGGAAGGGGCCCTGAGTCGGGAGTTGTGTGGAAAGGAAGCAAGGCATGCCTACTGGCGAAGGTCTAACAGGGGCACAACGGGTTCGGAAACTCCAGAACACACTGCATGAGAAAGCGAAGGAAGAACCCGACCGGCGCTTTCACGCCCTGATCGACAAGGTGTGGCGCGAGGACTTTTTGCTGGAGGCCTGGAAGCGGGTCCGCCGCAATGGCGGGTCGGCGGGGGTCGACGGCGAGACAATTGCGGACATCGAGAAGACGGGGGTGGGAGACTGGCTTGGGGACCTGTCGCGGGAACTGAGGGACGGGACCTACGCACCGCAAGCGGTCCGTCAGGTCCTGATCCCGAAGAAGGAACCGGGGAAGTTCCGGCCCTTGGGCATTCCGTGCCTGAAGGACCGGGTTGCGCAGACATCGGCCATGCTTGTGCTGGAGCCGATCTTCGAGGCGGACCTGCAACCGGAACAGTATGCCTACCGGCCGGGCCGCAGTGCGAAGGATGCGGTTAACCGCATTCATGGCCTGCTGTCACGGGGGCACCACGAGGTGGTTGACGCCGACCTCTCGAACTATTTCGGCGAAATTCCGCACGCCGAACTCCTGAAGAGCATCGCCCGGCGCGTCAGCGACGGACGGCTCCTGGGGCTCATCAAGGCGTGGCTGGAAGCGCCGGTGGAAGAGGACGACGGGGACGGCGGCACACGCCGCACGAACCGGGCACGGCGGGAGCGCAAGGGAACCCCTCAGGGGTCACCGGTGAGCCCGCTGTTGAGCTCCATCTACATGCGTCGCTTCATCCTTGGCTGGAAACTCAACGGATACACCCGCCGGTTCGGGGCGGAGATCGTGAATTACGCGGATGACTTTTGTGTACTCGGAAAGGCACCGGCGGCAGAGATGCTGGCGGCGGTCAAACGGATCATGGGAGTGCTGAAGCTGCCGGTCAACGCCCGCAAGACCCGATGTCTTCGATGCCCCGAGGAACCGTTCGAGTTCCTCGGATACCGCATCGGCTGGAACTGGCGCCGGACCGACGGCAGCCGCTATGTCGGCACTCGCCCGAGCAAGGCAAACGTCCAGGACATCTGCCACCGGATCAGCAAGAAGACGGACCGCAAGTCCGTCTGGATGGACACCGGGGCGAAAGTGGCCGAACTCAACCGGATGATCTCCGGATGGGCGAACTACTTCACCCTGGGTCAGGTCTCACCGGCCTACAAGTCCATCAACCGACATACGATCCGGCGGCTGCGACGGTGGCTTTGTCACAAGCACAAGGTGAAGTCCGGGCAATATGTGCGCTTCCCGGATGCCAGACTGCGAGATGACTTCGGTCTGAGACAGCTTGAGCGGACAACAAAGACCTTTCCGTGGGCGAAGGCATGATCCCGACTGAGAGCTGGGTGCGGGAAAACCGCACGCCCGGTTCGACGAGCGGGGGTGAGGAAACGCGGCTATGGCTGAGACTGAGGCACCGGCGTCGAGCGAAAGCGGCCGGCAACAGCTACTCCCTCGGGCCTACGGCAGGGCGCGCCTCCCCTCGACTCTACTCTCTCAGGAGATCGGCAGCACCGGTTGATTCTCCTTCATCACCATTTCGGCGGCGGTGATCGCCGCCTGGCGCTTCACCGGATCGATCTCGTTGTCGATGGCTGTCAGCAACTCGGCAAAGCGCGGGTCTTCCCGCTGCGCGTAGTTCTGCGGCCCATTCGGGCCGTACGAGGTGTTGAAGCAGTTCGACGGGCCCCGTGTCTTGCCGGATCCTGCCAGCAGGCCGGATGAACCCCGGAGCGATGGATGGCGGCCCTGTGCCCGCTGCGCGGGAGACCCGGGCGCTCCCGGCACCCGTTCACGCGCCCCGGCGGTCGACGGTCAGTGCGCCTTCGCTCAGGCCCGCCCTGGTGGGTGAACCGCACCCGCGACGGTTCGGGAGCACGCTTCCGTCCGCGCAATCCTCAGACGTGGGGGACGATCTCCTCCCAGGTCAGCCGGACCGCGTTCTCGGCTCGGGTCGGCGACATGCCGCCGAGGTTGGGCCAGATCACGAATTCGGTGATGCCGAAGGCTTCCTTCATGTGGCCCAGACTGTCGATGCACTCCTGCGGTGAGCCGACAACGCATGCCTTGTGTTCGGCAAGACGGTCAAACGCAAGGTAGCCCATCTCGCGGCTGCGACGACCCTCGATCATGGTGAACTCGTAGCCGGACACCGGACCACCCTTGCCCGGCTGCTGGTGGCTTGCAACCTTGTTGTAGAACCACTCGACGTGCGGTTGCAGGGTCTCGCGGGCGCGCTCGGAAGTCCTGTCGGTGAAATACGGCAGCAGTATCATGCGCTCGAGCCCGGCCGGGTCATGGCCGTTGGCGACCAGTGCATCCTCGTAGCGCTTGATCTCGTCGGCGAGCTTCGGGATCCATTCCTCGCGGTAGGTGCGGTAGGTAAACGGTGCGGCGAGCTGCAGGGACCAGCCGTTGCGGGCCGCCTGATCGAAACTCTCCGGCGAGACGGTCGCCTGGTAGACCGGAGGGTGCGGGACCTGGACCGGCTTGGGCAGAAGTTCGATCTCGTCCGGCACGGTCCAGTACGTGCCGGAGTGGGTGAAGGTGGTGTTGGTCCACGACTTCAGGATCAGCTCGATCCCCTCGTTGAACATTTCCCGGCTTTCGGACATCTCGATGCCGAGGCCGGTGAACTCGTGCGGCTGGTACGCACGTCCGATCCCGAAGTTGAGCCGGCCGCGCGAGAGGCAGTCGACCAGCGCGAAGTCGGACGCGGTTCGCAACGGATGGTTGAACGGGATCACCACCACGGCGGTCCCGATGCGCATGCGCTTGAGCCGCTGGGCTGCCGCGGCCGCCAGAACCTGGGTCGAGGTGACCACGCCATAGGTGCTGAACAGGTGCTCGGCAAGCCAGGCGGTGTCGTAGCCCAGTGCCTCGGCGAGTTCGAACAGCTTCATGTCGGCTTCGAGACCCTCGACCCGGATCGACTGGTCGGGGTACTGACTGAGCGAGAACACGCCCCATTTCGTGCGCATGCTGTTGCGTCTCCTGTAGCTGCGGGATCAGCGGGCGAGGAACCCGCCGTCGATGACAAGTTCCGATCCGGTCACGAACCGGGCGGCGTCGCTGGCGAGGTAGACCACGCCCTCGGCGATGTCCTCCGGCTGGCCGAGTTCGCCGAAGGGCACCGACTTCTCGATGTAGTGGCGGAACTCCGGTCCGCGCCGCTGGATGGCGCTCGCCACCATCGGGGTGTCGATGAAGCCCGGGTGGATCGAATTGACCCGGATGCGGGGCGAGAGGCCGGCGCACTCAAGCGCGGCGGCCTTGGTCAGCAGCCTGACCCCGCCCTTGGAGGCACAGTAGTTGGCCGCCCCCGGATGGCCGGTCACCCCGAGGATCGAGGAGATGTTGATGATCGACCCTCCGGTTGCGCGCATGGTGCGGATGCCGTGCTTGCAGCCGAGAAACACCCCGTCGAGGTTGACCGTCAGACACCCCCGCCAGGTCGCGAGGTCCATGTCGGCGAGAGACACCCCGCTGCTGCCGACACCGGCCCCGTTCAGCAGGATGTCGAGCCTGCCGTGCCGCTCGAGAACGGTTTCGCAGACCTGTTCCCAGCGGGCCTCGTCCGTGGTGTCGAGCCCGAGGTAGCTGCACCGTCCGCCGATCTCGCTCGCGACGTCCTCTCCCAGGTCGTCCCGCAGGTCGCTGAGCACGACCACGGCACCTTCCGCGGCCATCAGCACGCCTGTTGCCTTGCCGAGCCCGGAGGCGCCGCCGGTGATGAGCGCGACCTTTCCGTCGAGACGTCCCATGGTGGCGATCCTTCCGCGGCTACTGCAGCTGCGGAAGGTCGAACGCGGCGCCGAACCGCCTGGAGCAGGCAAGGTGGTCGCCGTACTTGCGGTGGCCCGCCGTGTGCTGGGCCGAGGCGAGCAGCAGACGTTCCCGGTCCCAGCCACGGTTCTTGCCATAGTCCTCGACCGTGCAGTGGGCGAGTTCCTGGTTGTGGGGATCATTGCCGACGCGTGCCCCGGCGAAGGCGAGGCGGCGGACCAGCGGCGCCCGCTCGGCACCGGAGTCGATGTAGGCCTGGGTCCAGCTCACCGCCGCTTCCGGATCCGGAGCGACAAGCGCGGCCTCCAGCGATTGCAGAATGCCGTCGGGTGTCATCTGTCCGGCTGCCGCCGGAACCCTGATCCTGGGTGTGGCCAGGTCGCCGATCAGCCGCTGGTGCCACGCGGCACGGTTCAGATAGGCGGCGGCGAGGAACAACAGCTTGATGCGCTGCGGATGTCTGAAGCGGTCGAAGAACCAGCCGAGCGTGTTGCAGTATTCGTAGCAGTGCTGCGGCAGGGAGAAGTTCGTGTTGACGTGAGTCTCGAGCATCACCTGGGCCGCGCCGAGCTGCAGGGTATCGACGATGGATCGTGGCGACGCGCCGGTCTTGAGCAGGTCGGCCAGGTGGCCGATGAAGGCCGGTTCCGGCTCGCGGATGATAACCTCGATCAGGGCTTCCGACTGGTAGCGGTTGAGAGGTTCGGAATTGCCGAGCAACTCGTGTTCCCGGGCGCTGACCCCGGCATAGGGGACCGCGTGCAGGGCCTCGCCCTCGATGTGCACCTTCACGGCGTTGCACGCCATCTCGTAGGTCGAGTACCAGCGTGGCCCGACGGCAAGGTCGAGCGCACCGGCGTAGATCACGTCATGCGCCTGGTCCCAGCCGATGGCGTCGCCCAGCTCGATGGTGGCCCGGGCCCGGAACGCCTTGTGGCCGGTGGTATAGGACCGGTTCTGGTAGGCCCGGTCCTGCACGTCGATCAGCCCGGCAAACGCCAGTTCGGCCAGACGTCCTCGCGGTGCGCCCGGTCATCCATCAGTCCCAGGAATACGCGATAGGCGTCGAGCACGTTGCCGCGCTGCACGTGGGTGAGCCACTGGTCGAGCCGGGTGCGCAGCGGGCCTGACAGGTGCACCGGCTCCTGGTCGGGCCAGTGTACGACCGGGGCCGGCGGCGGTCCGGGCGGAAGGGTGTAGCCGCGGGCGTAGTGCCCAGGCGCTTTCAGGATCTTCTGGTTCCAGATGTCGAGCCCGGTGGGGATGTACCAGACGGTCTGGGCGTAGGGCAGGCCCTGGGCGCCTTCGGGCATCAGTTCCTGCAGCCGCAGCGCCACCCGGGCGCTCAACAGGCAGTGATCGTTGTTGACGAAGTTCACGTAGCCGTCGTCGATGCGCTCGTGATACGGCACGTGTGTGTACGGCCCATGAATGCGCACCGCCTCGGCGAGCATCTCGGTAAGCGGTCGCCCCTGGCGGATGATGTCGTAGCAGACATCGCTCGCACCGGCCTGGTCTCGGTCGAGGATCCGTTCCTCGAGCGTCCGGTAGAGTGCCCGCGCCTCCTTCGACGGAGCGATGCGGTCGGCCATGGTTCCTCTCCTGCAGTGGGGGCGGCAGGCATGTGCGTACGAACTCACACCGGCAGATCGCGCCGCGCGGCCGCCGGGGGACAGTACACTCAAGCAGAGGCCGGCACGCAAGGGCATGCTCTCGTCGCACCGGTCCTCGAATCATCACGGACCTGATCCCGGTGCCGCTTCGGGGCCGGCTCCGGTCGGATTCAGCCGGCGTGGACCGGGGGCCTGCGGTCGGCCCAGGGCATGGCGTCTTCGAGCTGGCCCGCGATCCGCAACAAGGATGCCTCGTCACCAAAGGGCGCCGAGAACTGCACGCCGACCGGCAGTCCGTCATCGCTCCAGTGCAGCGGCAGCGAGATCGCCGGCTGTCCGGTCAGGTTCTGCACCGGGGTATATGGGATGTAGCCGAACAGTCTTTCCCAGTACCCGTCGATGTCGTCGACGTTCATCGAGAGATAGCCGAGCGGAACCGGGCGCCGCGCAAGCGTCGGCGAGAGCAGAAGGTCCCAGTCCTGATGGAAGAGTGCGACCTGACGGGCCATCAGGTGCACACGCTGGATGCCGGTGTGCAGCTCAGGCGCCGGGACCCGCGCCCCGCGCTGGTAGGCCTCCCAGGTGATCGGTTCGACATCGTCTTCGGTCAGCGCCCGGCCTGTCGCGGCCACGCGGGCGGCGAGAGTGGCGTGGGCTCCGACGGATGCGAACATGCGCCAGAAGGACGCAACGAAGCCATGCGAGATGTCGGGTGCGGCCTCCTCGACCACGTGACCGAGCGAGCTGAGCACCTCCACCACCCGTTCGACCGCCTCGGCGCAGGCGGGATCGAGGGCAACGCTCTCGGGAACCCGGGTTGTGAACGCGATGCGCAGCCGTCCCGGCGGTGTGGAGACCTGCCCGGCGAAGGATGAGGGCGCCGGCAGGGGTCCGAAAGGCGCGCCGAATTCCGGCCCGGCGGTGCAGTCGAGCATTCGGGCGCTGTCGCGCACGCTGCGGCTGACCACGTGCCCGATCCCGTGCAGGCTGTCCAGCGCATCCGGCCCGGTCGGATTGCGGCCGCGGGTGGTCTTGAGCCCGACCAGTCCGCAGCAGGATGCCGGGATCCTGATCGACCCGCCGCCGTCGGTGGCGTGGGCCACCGGCACGATCCCGGCGGCAACCGCGGTCGCGGACCCGCCGCTCGAACCGCCGCCGCTGCGCGACAGGTCCCAGGGATTGGGGGCCGGGCCGTGGCTCACCGGTTCGGTCGAGGCGCACAGACCGAACTCGGGCGTATTGCTCTTGGCCATGGTGACGAGCCCGGCACGCCGGTAGCGCACCACGATCTCGCTGTCATGGTCGGCGACGTAGTCGTGGTAGTAGCGGCAGCCGTTGTGGGTCGGAGACCCGTTGTAGAGAACGTGCAGGTCCTTCAGCATGAAGGGCACGCCGCGGAAATCGGCGTCGGGAATCCCGTCGGCGATCGCGCGGCGTGCCTCGTCCTCCATCTCGGCGGTCACGGTGTTGAGTTCCGGTTGCAGGTGCCGGGTCCGCGCCAGCGCCTCGTCGAGGAGTTCGGTCTCCGTCACCTCGCCGCTGCGCACAAGTTCAGCGAGTCCGGTTGCGTCGTGATCGCCGTAGTTGCTGAAGGTCGCCATTGCAATTTTCTCCTCGTCACACGTTCCTGCCGCTGCCGGCAAGCCTGATTCCCGAGCCGCGTTCGTAGTGCCGGATCACCTCATTGACGTCGACGTCACCGCCGTGCTCGTTCAACGCTGCCTGGTAGAGTTCGCGCGCCAGGTTGATCATGGGCAGGGTGACTCCGCTGGCGATGCCGAGTTCGGCCGCCTGGCGGATGTCCTTGTGCATCAGCCCCAGGGTGAAGCCCTGGACCGGGTTCGCGCTCCTGAGCACGAAGCGCGGCAGGGTGACGTCGGTTGCGAAGTTGCGGCCGGAGCTGCGGTTCAGGATCTCGGCGCACAGGTCGGGATCGATGCCGTTGTGCACGGCGAGGGCCAGCGCCTCGAAGGTCGCGAGCCGGTTGGCGGCGTTCAGCATGTTGTTTGCGAGCTTCATGACATGCCCGGTACCGACATCTCCGGTACGGAAGATGTTGGGTCCGACCGCCTCCAGGGCCGGGCGCACCGCTTCGAAGGCATCGTCGGGCCCGCCCACCATCATGGCAAGCGTGCCGCGTTCGGCGCCGGCCGGCCCGCCGGAGACCGGTGCATCGATGAGCGTGATTCCGTCCGGCATCGCGGCGGCGATCTCGCGCGTTGCCACCGGATCGCCGGTGGTCATGTCGCAGATCACGCCCCGGCTCATCCGCGCGCACAGCCCGTCGTCATCGAGGGTCACCGCCCGGGTCTCGGTCGAGGTCGGAAGGCACAGGAACACCACGGGGCACTGGTCTGCGACTTCGGCAATGCTGCCTGCGACCCGGGCTCCGCTGGCGGCGAGGGCCGCGCAGCGCTCGGCGGAGAGGTCGAAGACCACCATCTGGTGGCGTTCCTGCATCCGGCTGGCGATGGCGCCACCCATGTTGCCGAGACCGACATAGCCGTATGGCATCGCTGCTTCTCCCCTGGACTGCATCGCCGAGGCTGCGGAAGGTAGCACACCTGAGCGGGGGCGATCGACGGATCGCCGCCCTGCTGCGTGACGCCGGCTGGCAGGCCAGGGACAGGCGTGCCGGCCAAACGGCCGAAGCGGGTCCGTCGCTTGGGTGAACGACGGCTCCTGCATCCGGCTGCGCGCCGGACCTGTCAATTGCACACACTTGGCTCCGGGCCGGGTTCCATGCGAATCACGCGGCCATGCAGACTGGCATGCGTCAGATCTCGTCGGAGACAGCGGAGTGGTTCGTCCCGGCCTGCACGGGCGGCGCGCTGACGCGGAGCGCTCTGGCCCGGGAGCTCTGCGAGAGGGAGGGCTGGTTCGGCGGCACCGGCAGGCCGCGCCTTGCGTCGGCGCGCACGCTGCTTGCGCGCCTGGCCGAGGAAGCGGGTGTAGGTCTGTCGGAGGCGGAGGCGACGGATGTCGACCCGCACACGCGTGCTGCGTCGGACTTCGCTGACAGTTCGGTCTCGTGTCCGCTTCGGGAGCTCGGCGTCCTGTCGCTCGAACCGGTGAGGGAAGCGGAGGATCGCCGCCGCCGGGAGGCGATGATCGAGACGCATCATCCGCAGGGGTGGCGTCGCCCGCCGGGAGGGCAGGTCCGGTACTGGGTCCGCTCGGAGCGGCACGGGGTTCTGGGCGGCATCGGCTTTGCTGCGTCGGGGATGCAGCTCGGGCCGCGCGACGGCTTGATCGGCTGGTCGGCCGACGCCCGGGTGGCCAACATCGGCAAGGTCGTGTGCACCAACCGCTTCCTCCTGCTTTCCGGCGTCCGTGTGAAAGGTCTTGCGTCCCAGGTCCTCCGCCTGGCGACGGCACGCATTGCGGACGACTGGGCGGCGGCCTGCGGCGAGCGCCCGGTGCTGGCGCAGATCTTCACGGGGCCGGAAATGTCCGGCCTGAGCTACCGGGCGGCGGGATGGAAGTGCTGCCTGGAGCTGAGCTCGGGCCGCCGTTCGGGGGTGCGTCGCGCGGTCTGGCTGAGGGCTGGCGGGAGGTCCTGCGCCGTGGGCCGGAACGGGTTCTCGGCTGGTCCGGATCGATGGACACCAAGGGGGGATGGGCCGAACGGGAGTACGGCCGGAGCCCGCACCCCGACGGCCGGGTCAGGCGGCGGATCGCGCAGATGGGCGCGGCCTGGACGAGGCGCCTCGGCGAGCACCTGCCGGCGATCTTCCCGGGGCGGGCGGAACAGACGGCGGCCTACCGGCTTCTGTCGAGCGAGGCGGTGACGATGGAGCACATACTGGGGTCGCATTTCGAGCAGACGGTGGAGCGCTGCCGCGCCAAGCGTCTGGTGCTTGCCGTGCAGGATACGACGACGCTGAACCATGACGGCCTTTCGGGGACATCCGGCCTCGACGACCGTGGCGGGGGCGGCAAGGGAAGCTCGGGCATCCTGGCCCATGTCGGCGTGGCGGTGAACGCCGTGGGCCGGCCTCTCGGGATGTTCGAGGCGGATGCGGAGTTCCGCCGGGCGGAGGGCAAGGACAGCGTCCGCTGGGTGGACGGGCTCGACCGGGCGCAGGAACTCGTCGTGCCTGGACACCCGGGTGGTGACGGTCTGCGACCGCGAGGGCGACTTCCGGGAACTGATCTCGCGTGCGAAGCAGACCGGGGCGGCGCTGCTGGTCCGGGCTTCGCGCGGCTCGAAGCGCCGGGCGGCGACGCGGACCTCTGGGAGCACGTCCTGGAGACGGAACCGGCGGGAGAGCGGAAGATCGAGCCTCCCGCCTGCGGCGGCCCGAACCGGAGGAAGGGCCGCACGGCGAAGCTGACGCTGCGCTGCGCGCCGGTCGACCTGCTGCCCCCGCAGGGCCGGGCGGGCGAAGCGCCGGTCCGCATGACCGCCGTCTCCGCCCTGGAGGAGAACCCGCCCCTGGCGACGGGGAAGGGAAAGAAGGGCAACGGGCCGCTGCACTGGATGTTGCTGACCACCGAAGACGCAGCCGGCCTCGACACCGCCCGCACGGTGCTGCGATGGTACGAACTGCGCTGGCGGATCGAGCGCTTCTTCCATGCGCTGAAGGTCGGCACCCGCATCGAGGACCGACACCTCGACGAGGCCGACGACCTGCGCAAGTGCCTCGCCTTCGACGCCATCACTGCATTCCGGGTCTGGGACCTGTCCCTGCTTGCCCGAGAGAAGCCGGACGACCCGGCCGGACGGCATGTCACCCGGCAAGACGTCACGGCGCTCTGCGCCCTCGCCGCCCATCATGGCTTCAAGATCCCCCGGGGACCGCCGGACATGACCATCGCGCGCTTCGTCGTGCTGACGGCCGGGCTGGCCGGCTTCCACCCCTCAAAGCGCCAGCCGCTGCCCGGAACGCAGAAGCTCTGGGAGGGCGTCAGGTTCCTGTCCAACGCCGTCATCACCATACAGGCCATGCAGAACTGGGACTGGGACGACAGCGAAATGGAAGGAGAATTCACGGAGTCAAGTGTGTGAGATTGATAGGCCCGAGACCCTGCAGGGCTCCAGGGATCGTGCGCTGTTCGGGCGGCGGCGCGCCCCGGCCGGCCGTTTATCCCTGCATCTGCCTGTAGACGAGAAGCCCGGTCAGGAAGGTGTCGGCCGGCAAGCTGCCGCGCACCAGGCGCCAATCCCGAAACGCCTGATCGGCCAGATCGGCGAGATCGAGCGCTTCCCGCCGGGTAAAGCGAAGAGCACGATTGTAGTCCGCGTCGTGGCGGGCTTCCTGAAGTTGGACGAAAGCGGTGGCGACGTCGATCAGCGGCTGTTGAACCGGTTGGCGATCCAGGCCGGATGCGAGACTGGGCGGTATCGACCTTCGGGTGAATGCAACGGCGGTCTGTTTCATTGCGGAATGGTGAAACGCACGAGCGAGACTGTCGCGCAGAGGGCCGCGAACATTGCCCGCCAGCATGAGCTTTGTCGCTTCGTCGACCAGAAGGTGAAAGAGGGCGTAACAGGAAGCCGAGACCGAGCGGCGAAGGCTGGCCTGGGTCGGTTTCCTGGGCTCCTTGCGGGCGAGGAAATGCGCCTGTTTCAACAACTCCGCATGGAGGCTCATGCCGAGTGCTCGACCTCGGATGCGCCGCGGAAACGGACGTAGACGAGCATGGAGGAATCGGTCTTCTCCTCGACGAGATCGCGAATGATCGAACGCAGTCGCGACCGCTTGGCGAATTCGACGACGTCGTCCTTCAGCATCGCCCACACCCATACGGCGGGATCATCGGTCGAGTCGCGACCGGTTTCGACATGCCAGCTGCTGACAGGCGTGGGCAGTTCGGGAAGCTGGCGAAGCGCGGCTTCCAGGGTGCTTGCGGTGATGTCCATGTCGGTCACCCTCCTGGTCCGTCGGCGGCAGTTCCGTGTACATATGGTGTCCTGAGGACGAGTATGGTAACGGCGGCGACTGCCCGCAACCTGAACGGTGGCTGGGAATCAGGTCGCGCTGCGGCGCGCGGTTGGTGATCGAGGCGCTTGGCGGCCTCTGGCTGCTCCGCACTTCCGCCGGCAGGCTTCCCAGGACGCCCGGCGGCGCGTCGCGCGGGTCTTCGTCGCGTCGGGCGATCCGTCTGAACGGATCGCCGGCTTCTACACGCTGCGCGCGGCGAGCTTCGAGAGGGACAACTTGCCGGCGGAGACCGCCAGGCGCCTGCCGCACTATCCCGTGCCGGCGGCCGTCATCGGTCGGCTGGCCATCGATCTTCGCAGCCAGGGGAGCGGGCTCGGCGAGGGTCTGTTGGTCGACGCGATCCATCGGGTCGTCCGCGCGGGCGACACCATCGGGGTCCATGCCGTGGTGGCCGATGCGCTGCACGACCGCGCCAGCGCGTCCTGTGAACGGTACGGCTTCGCGCCTTTCGCGTCGCAGCCGCTGCGCCTGTACCTGCCGCTCCGGACCTTCGAGCAACTCGGGCTGCAGGCCGCTCCATCGGGTGAGCCGCAGGAGCGGGATCCAGAATCAGGGAACGGTGCGGATATCCGGCATGCGCTCCGCTGCGGTGGCCCGGACCTTGCGGAAGTCACTCCTGACCGGTCCGTTCCAGGGAGCATGACAGGGAGAAGTCCCGCCGGATCGGCGGAAAACCCCGAAACGCCATCGCGCTGCAGGAGCCGGATGCGCCCAACGCGGCGTGAGGCTGCCGTCAGTCGGCAGCCATGCGCCCACCTTCGCGACGGAACTCCGGCATGACGTGTTCGGCGAACAGCCGCAGGCTCTTCATCGCGTTCGTGTGGCCGTAGTGCGGCGGGTAGTGCAGCAGCAGCGATGTCATGCCGGTGGCCTCGCGCAGTTCGTGGATACGCCGTATCACGGTCTCGGGCGAGCCGTGCAGCAGGGTGGTTTCGGCGAGGTCGGCGTAGTCGAGCTTCTGGTCCTGCTCCTTCTCGGAGACGTTGCCGAAATAGCCCGAGGTCGCGGAACTCATGAAGTGCTCGAGGTGGCGGATGATACCGGCCTCGGCCTCGGCCCGGGCCCGGGCGTCGGTCTCGGCGACGTAGACCCAACGGGCGACATCGACGTGACCGTGGGCGGGATTACCGTTGAGCGGTGCCGGGCACTCGGCCATGTGCGAGCGATAGAGCGCGGCGTTGCGTCCCACTGCCTCGAAGCTTCCGAGCGTCGACTGCATCAGGCCGAAGCCTTTGCGGGCCGCGTAGATGATCGAACGGTCGCTGCCCGCACCCATGTACAGCGGCGGGTGCGGTTGCTGGATGCTCACCGGCAACATCTCGAGTTTGCCGTCGATCCGGTAGCTGAAATGGTTGCCCTCGTGAACGATCTGCTTGTCGTGAAACAGGGTCTGGATCACCTCGATGGCTTCTTCCTGGATATCGCGGCGGGTCTCGAACGGCCGGCCGAAGCCCTCGAATTCGTAGGCGCGATAGCCGGAACCGAGGCCGAGTACACAGCGTCCACCGGAGAGAATGTCGACGAAGGCGGCATTCTCGACCACCCGGATCGGGTCGTAGAGCGGAAGCGTGACCACGGCGGCACCGATGCGAATGCCGGTGGTCACACCGGCGAGGTAGCTCATGTACGCGAACACGTCCGGCATGATGCCGTATTCGTTGGAGAAGTGATGCTCTGCGATCCAGGCGGTGTCATACCCCAGTCGGTCGACCAGCTGGATTTCCTCGGTCACACGTGCGTGGACGGCCCGGTGCGGATGGGGTTCCTCGACGTGGTTCGGGTGCGAGGTGAACAGGACACCAAATTCCATGGGACAACCTTCCTTCGGAAAGAACATCGCTCGATCATGCTAAAGACGGTGTGGCGAGAATAGCAGATGTCGCCGGGATTCCCGACACCATCCGAACCACGTCTGCCGAAGTCACCTGTCACCACGCCGGGTGAGGCGTGCAAGCCAGGCCGCTTTGCCGGATGGAAGGTCCGGGTTGCGCCCGTGCGTGCATTCGACAGGGCCCGGCGCGCCGGGAGGGGCTTTGCGTCGGTTCGCCTGGCGTGGCATCTCTGCCGCGCACTGGCCCCACGGTTCGGAGATATGTCCATGCACGACGACACGGCCCGGAGGCTGGAGGCGGCGCTGGCGGACGACAGCCACGAGTTCGGCAACTTCTTCATCACCCGGATGCTCGGCCTCGAAATCAGCTATCCGGGCGAGACCTGCCTGATCCGCTTCCCGGTCGAGCCGCTCCTTCACAACCCGCAGGGCAGCTACCACGGCGGCATGCTGGCAACCGTCATGGACGTCGCCATGGGTCACCTGATCCGTCATGCCACCGGGGCGGCGGGTCTGACACTGGAGATGAAGACGCAGTTCATGCGACCGCTTACCCTGGGGCCTGCCACCTGCGAGGGCCGATTCCTGCGCCGCGGACGCTCGGTGGGGTTCATGGAGGCGAAGGTCAGTGACGGCAGCGAACGGCTGATTGCCCACGCGACTGCCACCTGGAAACTCGCCGGTGTCAGAAAGGACGGTCGCCCTTGATGGTCACCCGGTATCCCGACCGCACCTGCGGGTAGTAGTCCCAGATCGCGAGGTGCTGCACGCAGCGGTTGTCCCAGAAGGCGATGCTGTCCGGACGCCACTTGAACCTGACCTGGTAGTCGGGCTTCTCGCAGTGGTCGTAGAGGAATTCCAGGACGGCGCTACTTTCCTCGCGCGGCAGTTCGTTGATCCGCGTGGTGAAGGTACGATTGACATAGAGCGACTTCCTTCCCGTCACCGGGTGAGTGCGGACCACCGGGTGCACGGCCTGGGGATAGACCCGGGAAGCGTCATCGTACTGATCGGAGTTGTAGCGGCCGCGATAGACGTGTTCGCCCGAATGGGTGGCGGTCAGTCCGTCAAGATAGGACCGCATGCGGTCGGACAGACCGTCCCAGGCCGCGTACATGCTGGAGAACAGCGTGTCGCCACCGGCATCCGGTACCGTCCACAGGTGCAGGATGCTGCCCATCGGCGGTTCCGTGTCGCATGAAACGTCGGAGTGCCACCTCTCGCCGGCAACCCGCTTGGACTCCTTGTCGGCGTGCACGATCAGGATCTCGGGATGACCGTCCGGCGGCGGAGAACCGGGATGGATGTGCAGTTCCCCGAACCGGCGCCCGAAGTCCTTGTGCTGATCGACGGTGAGCGCCTGGTCGCGAAAGAAGATCACCTGGTGCTCCATCAGCGCGTCGTGCACCTCCTGGAACTCGCGGTTTCCCATCGGTTGCGAGAGATCGACCCCGAAAATCTCCGCGCCGATGCGCGCGGTCAGCGGTTTGACCGTGATGGTCTCGAAGCTCATGGTTCACTCTCCCGTAACGTCCCTTCGGGGCCCGATGATGCGGTGTTCGCACAGGTGCGTCGACCAGTTTCCGACCTTCACATATGGGGCGAGCACCGCGATCCAGTCAACGGTTTCCGCCGCGGCAGCGGCCTGCAAACCCCATGCAGCAGTCCCTGCACGGTGCGGTCAGCCGTTCGCCGCACGCACATAGCGCATCATGTGGTGCGGGGAGAGCCAGTCCTCGTCCGGCGGTGACTCGCAGCGGGGCTCCGCGAACTGGCACCGGGGCGAAAATGCGCACCCGGGCGGAAGCCGTGTCATGTCGGGCGGCGAGCCCGGAATGGCTTCGAGCGTCCTGCCCAGGAGCGAGCCATGCACGGTCGACGACAGCAGGCCCCGGATACGGGAATGCCTGGGATCGTGCGTGATCTCGCGCACCGGTCCGGTTTCGACGAACCTGCCGCCGTGCATCACCGCGATCCGGTCCCCGATCTCGACCGCCACGCCCACGTCGTGGGTTACGCAGATGACCGCCATGCCGAGTTCCCGCTGAAGTTCCCTCAACAGCAGGAGGATCTGGATGTGCACCGTCGCGTCGAGTGCGGTGGTCGGCTCGTCAGCCAGCAGCAGGCTCGGATTGCAGCACAGCGCGAGCGCGATCATCACCCTCTGGCGCATGCCCCCGGACAACTTGTGCGGATAGGCCCTCAGACGCGCTCCGGCGAGGGAATGCGCACCCTGTCGGGCAGATCGATCGCGCGGCGCCGGGCCTCGTCGCGCCTTGTTTCCCTCGTGGCGGACAATGGTCTCGGCGATCTGCCGGCCCACCGTGTAGACCGGATCGAACGCGACCATCGGCTCCTGGAAGATCATGCCGACTTCCGTCCCGCGCAGGTCCGCAAGCGTACGGTGCCCTCGAACCCCTGGTCAGGCTGTCCCCAGGAGAGCGGGATGTCCGCCGCTGTCATGCCGACCCGCAATTCGCCTCCTCCGGCCCTGGCCGGTCCGGTTCCGACCAGCAGCACCGCTGCGGCCGCAGCGACAGCGAGGCTGCCCGGCGTCCCTTGTCCCTTCGGCTCCATGATTGGTCCTGCCAGATTTCAGGTACGGGGGCAGGTTCGTCAGTGCCTCGGCGTCGCGCAAACGCGGCGCCCCGGCAGGCGGTCACCGCAGAACAGCATCCGAGCGACAAGAAAAGCCCCGCTTCCGTCGCCGCCGGTCGTCTGGCGCAGACAGGCGGTGAGCGGGCTCCCGCGGATGCCGGTGCGGACCTGTTCCGGGGTGCCGTGCGGAACGGGATGGGGTCTGACCCGGGACGGTCCGGGCCGTGTTGGCGATGCGGTACCGGTCGGACCGACGCTGCCGGCGAGTGCCCCGGCGGTGTCAGGGATCAGGGCGGGGCTCGCCGGCGCAACCGCATGCGCAGGCCCGCCGGTATCATGGTGAACGCGAGATGCTCACGGACTTCCGGGCCAGTCTCGACCGTCTCGAGGTCGAAGTTCCTGCACAGCATGGCAAGGACCGCGCGGATCTCGAGCAACGCGAGCGAACGACCGGGGCAGATGCGCGGACCGCCGCCAAACGGTGAGAAGGCACGGCGGTCGTGTGCACGTCCGTTGCGGGTTTCGATCCAGCGATCGGGGTCGAAGCGACGGGCGTCGGCGAAGTTCGCGTCCTGCAGCGCGACATGGCGCATCAGCATCATGATGATGGTGCCCTTCGGGATCGCGCAGCCGAGCATCTCGATATCGTCAAGCGGCTCGGCGGGGTGCAGGGGAGCCACGGGTTTCAGGCGCATGACCTCGTTGCAGAACGCGTCGGCAAACGGCATCCGGTTCGCCTGCTCGACACTCCCGAGCGCGTCGGCCGGCGCGATGAGCGCATCGATCTCGGCCCGGGCGCGTTCGAACATTTCCGGGTAGCGGGAGAAGTAATCGATCGCCCACGCGATGGTGTTCGCGGTGGTGTCCTCGCCGGCAAGCAGCAGGGTTCCGGCATTGGCAAAGATCTCCGCGTCTGACACCCCCGAACCCTCGTCGCGGGCAGCAGCGAGCATGGCTTCGAGGAAGTCCTCGGGTTCGCTGTCTGGCGCCGCCGCCAGGCGCTCGCGCGCCGAGCGGATCATTTCCTCGACTTCGCTCTCCACGGCGGCAAGTGCCCGCTCGAGCGCCCGGTCCGACGGAAGCCGAAACAGCCGCCAGTAGGGGAACGGCGCGTTGACGCGCCGGTGCAGGACGGGAAACACTTTGTCGAGATGCCGCTGGATGGTCGGGCCATCCGTCTCCAGCGTGTTGGCGTCGACCCTGAACGCCAGCTGGGTCGTGACGTCGACGGTGAAGAACATGAGGTCCCGGCACAGGTCCACCGGTTCACCGAGATCCGCCGCCTGCTCCCAGCGTCGCTGCAGGCGGGCTGCCGTTGTGGCGAGCTTCGGAAAGAACGCCGTCAACTTGGCGCGTCCGAGCGCCGCGGTGACCAGTCGGCGCTGGCGCCGCCAGTCCTCGCCTTCGGACGCGAACACGCCCTTCAGGCCCATTTCGCTGGCGACTGACTGCAGCCGGCGGGTGCGGCGGAACAGGTGCGGGCGCCGGATCAGGATGGACTGGATGGCGTCACTGTCCGAGACCACGACCATCGGTCGGCGCCCGAACCGGACCTGGAAGACCGGACCGTACTGTTCGGCCCAGTTCTCCAGTGTCAGATGCAGGCGATTGAGGCGCAGGTGGTGCAGGTGTCCGATGATCGGCAATCCCCTGGGGCCGGGGAGGTCGTGGATTCGCATCAGGACACTGTCTGTCTGCGCCATGGCGCATGTCCCCTCGTTCGGTCCTCACCGAAACGAGTATGCGTGATCGGCCGTGTCCGCGAAAGCACGCGGGAGCGAAAGCCGCGACCCGGCTGATGATACGGGCGGAATTTCTCGCATTGGGCTTGAACAGGAGGTCCCGATGTCGATAGCCTCCTGCCCTTCACCAGCGTGCCACCGTGCGCGCGGACACGCCGGCGACCCGTCGGGATGTCCCGCCGGGGCATGGGTGCGCACGAAACGCAGGGATGCCGCGCCGTTCGGGTTGCATTCTCCCGGACGGCTGCGTGCGGCCCTGCTCATGATCGCGGGGAGCGAGGATATCATGACGGCGAATGGCAGCAACGCGATGCTTTCGGGAGTTCGGGTCCTGGACATGACACAGTTCGAGGCCGGACCGTCCTGTACCGAGACCCTCGCGTGGCTCGGGGCGGAGGTGGTCAAGATCGAGAATCCGAAGGGCGGAGATGCCGGCCGGTTCGCCACTTCCGAACGCCAGGGTATCGATTCCTACTACTTCATGCAGTTCAACTCCGGCAAGAAGAGCATCACCTGCAACCTGAAGACGCCCGAAGGGGTGGCGCTGATCCGGCGGATGGCGCGTGAAGCCAACGTGTTCATCGAGAACTTTGCCCCGGGAGTGGCGAAGCGGCTCGGGCTCGGCCCTGACGACATCTGCGCCGAGAACCCGTCGATCATCTATGCATCGGTCAAGGGCTTTGCCGAGGGCAGCCCGTACGAGAACTTCCTGTCCTTCGACATGATCGGCCAGGCCGCCGGCGGGGTGCTGTCGATAACCGGCGAGCCGGATGGTGCGCCGTGCAAGCCCGGCGTGACCCTTGCCGATACCGGGACCGGGATGCTGATGGCAATCACCATCCTCGGTGCGCTGTACCGCCAGCAGGCCAGCGGTGAAGGCGAGGTGCTGCAGCTCGCCATGCAGGACGCCATGACCCAGTACAGCCGTCTTGCCTATGCGTACCGCGACGTGCACGGCACCGCGGCGCCGCGGGCGGGCGCCAAGCTGTTCACGGCCGGGAATGCGCCGGTCGGAATATTCCCGTGCAAGCCGGGCGGCAAGAACGACTACGTCTACATCTACACCACCAGGGCCGGGAATCATCATTGGGCGCGCCTGTGCAGGCTGCTGGGCCGTGAGGACCTGATTGATGATCCGCGGTTCGCGGGACCGAAGGAACGGGCCGCGAACGACGCGGTGATCGACGAGATTCTCACCGAGTTCACCCGCCAGTATGACAAGCGCACGGCGATGAAACTGATCGGGGAATGCGGCGTGCCCTGCGGCGCTGTCCTCGACGTCGCCGAGCTCTACGACGACCCCGACCTGAACGCGCGTGGAGTCATGCAGCACATGGACCACCCTGAGCGGGGTTCCTACAAGATGCCCGCCTGGCCGGTGAGAGTGAATGGCGGGCACCTCCCGGTGCCGCCTTCGCCGCTGCTCGGCGAGCACGTCGACAGCGTGCTGTCGGAGTGGCTTGAGATGGGTGAGGACGAGATCGGCGAACTGCGCCGTTCGGGCGCGGTCTGACCTCCCGGGTCTCCATCCAGACAGCTGCCGCGCCGGCGCGCGGCGAACATGGCCGGCGGTGCACCTATGCTGCGCCGGCCCCATTTCCAGAACCTGATCCGGAGACAACAAGGTGGCGCAACTCACCGGTTCCGAAATCCTCGCCAAGGCACTTCGCAGGGAAGATGTGAAGGACCTTTTCTTCGTCATGGGCGGACCGATGCTCCTCGTCGAGGAGACCTGCATCAAGGAGGGCATCCGCCCGATCGACGTCAGGCACGAACAGGCGGCCGCCCTGATGGGTCAGGCCTACAGCCGGCTGCTGAACAAACCGAGCGTATGCATGGCGGCGAGCGGACCGGGGGTGACCAACCTGATCACTGGGGTGGCCAACGCCTACGTCGACTGTGTGCCGCTGGTCGCCATCGGCGGGTCGAGCCCGTACCGCCAGTACGGCAGGCAGGTGTTCCAGGAAATCGATCAGCTTGCGATGATGAAGCCCTGCACCAAGTGGGCGGATCGGGTTTACAGCCTGAAGCGCATTCCCGAGATGGTGAATGTGGCGCTGCAGAAGGCGATGGCGGGCAAGCCCGGTCCGGTCTACCTCGACTTCCCGGGTGACCTGCTGTACGAGCGCATCGACGAGGAGGAGGTCGACTGGACCATCTGCGGCCGGCCGCTTGCGCGGGCGCGGCCGCACGCCTCGCCGGAACAGGTGGCGCAGACCGTCGAGGCCCTGGCCAGTGCGCGGCGTCCGGTGATCGTGACCGGTGGCGGGATCCTGTGGTCGGACGCCAGCGACGAGTTGCACCGGTTCGTCGATGCCACCGGCATGCCGTTCTACACCACCCCGCAGGGCCGCGGCGTGATCCCGGAGGATCATCCCTGTTCGTTCCTCACCATGCGGTCAACCGCATTCCGCGATGCCGACCTGATTCTGGTGGTGGGGACGCGGATGAACTACATCATCGGCCATGCCGCTCCGCCCAGGTTCAACGCCGATGCCACCATCGTGCGGATCGATGTCGACGAGGAGGAGGTGAGCACCAGCCCGCGGGAGGTCGATATCGGCATCGTCGGTGATGCCCGGGCGGTTCTCGGCCAGATCAACGCGGCGCTCGATGGCAGGGTCACGCCGGACCGCTATGGGGCGTGGCGCGAGACCCTCGCCGAGGGCGAGGCCTCGAAACGGGCACGTCCCGGTTCGAACAGCCTGTCCGACGCGGTTCCGATCCATCCGCTGCGCCTGTGCGAGGAGGTGAAGAACTTCATGAACCGCGACGCCATCCTGGTGGTCGACGGCCAGGAAATCCTGAACTTCGGTCGCCAGTCCATGCCCACCTTCGCCCCGGGTCACCGGCTGAACTCCGGACCGTTCGGCACCATGGGGGTCGGGCTGCCGTTCGGTGTCGGCGCGAAGCTCGCCAAGCCGGATACCCAGGTGATCGTGGTGCACGGTGACGGTTCGTTCGGCATGAATGCCATGGAACTCGACACCGCGGTGCGTCACAGGATTCCGCTGCTGTGCGTGATCAGCCTGAACGGCGGCTGGACCGCCGATCCGGATGGGACCAAGCCGGGCCGCGACCTCGGATACACGCGTTACGACCACATGGCCGAGGCACTGGGCTGCTATTCCGAGTATGTCGAGGAGCCGGGCGAGATCCGCGGCGCACTGGAACGCGCCCAGGCGAAGGTCGACGAGGGCATGATTGCCGTGGTCAACGTGAAGACCGACTACGCGGCGCGTGCCGGTACCCAGCGATTTGCCCAGTACTCAACCTGACAGAGACGTGATGGAACCCGCGATCCGCATTGTGCCGGTCACGCCGCTTATCGGCGCCGAGGTGTCGGGGATCGACCTCGCACATCCGCTCTCGGACAACGAGCAGGGCCTGGTCCGCCAGGCCCTGCTCGACCACCTGGTCCTGTTCTTCAGGGGCCAGGACCTGACCATCGAGCAGCACAAGGCGTTCGGGCGGCGGTTCGGCGAGCTGCACATCCACCCGGCGCGCGACCGCAACGGGATCGAGGGTCATCCGGAAATCCTGCATGTCAAGGCGGGGCCCGAGAGTACCAGGGTCAACGGTGACGACTGGCATTCCGACGTCTCCTGTGACGCCGAACCGCCGATGGGCAGTATCCTGAGGCTGTTCGAGGTGCCCCGGAGCGGCGGGGACACGCTGTTTGCCAGCATGTATGCCGCCCACGATGCGTTGTCGGCGCCGATGCGGGCCTTCCTCTCCGGCCTGACAGCGGTTCACGACGGCGGGCCGAACTACATCGACCGGGCAAGACGTGCCGGCATCTACAAGCCGGACAAGGTGTTTCCGGCGCACGAGCACCCGGTGGTCCGCACCCATCCGGAGACCGGTCGCAAGTCGTTGTTCGTCAACAGGATCTTCACCCAGTCCATTGTCGGGGTCAGCCGCCAGGAAAGCCGGGCGATTCTCGACTTCCTGTTCCAGCACATCGCCAGGCCGGACTTCCAGTGCCGGTTCCGCTGGGAGAAGGGCTCGGTTGCGTTCTGGGACAACCGCTGCACCCTGCACCATGCGATGTGGGACTACTATCCTGAGGTGCGCCAGGGATACCGGGTGACAATCAAGGGTGACCGGCCGGTCTGACCGCCCGGTCAGGACACCTGCACACCGTATTCGGCACCCGCCTCGATCACCCGCTCGACGAAGTCACGGGCGTATCCCCGGGCGACGAACAGGTCGAATACCTCGGGCTGTCGGCAGTCGATCAGGACCGACTGGTGGAACATCGCTGTCTGCGCGCAGCAGCCGGGCACAAAAACAGCCGGGTGCCAGTCCAGCGCCGCACCTTTCATGAACAGGCGGCGCACGTCCCGGCCGCCAAGGCGGAGTACCGTGCGGGCATGCGAAAGGTCGCGGCTGGCGCCGGCTGTCGACGCGAGCAGCCCGGCGAGGTCACGGCTCTCCGGTTCCACGATCAGCCAGCGCCAGGGCCCGGTCCACAGGATGCGCGGCCTTCCGGTCCCGGTGACCGTGCCGGGTTTCGCCGGCGGGCGCATCCCGAGGATCCCGGCAACCTGCTCGCACATGGCGTTCGCCACCTCGTCCGAGGCTGCGGCGATCTCGATCAGCGACAGGGGGTGACGCTCGGCGAGCACAATGCCCGGCCCCCTGAAGTCGGGCCTGCCGTGCAGCCCGGACCCAAGCACTCCGGCGAGTGCCGAGCGTCTCGCGAGTTCAGCCATGCAGCCGCTCCCCGTCGGGATCCAGGAACACCGGATCCACCACCCTGACCTCGATGATCTCGTTCCTCATCGGGAACAGTGCCCAGACCGTCGATCCGATTCTCTCGCGCCCGCCCCTGACGAACCCGAGCGCGATCGGGTGCGGCAGAGTGGGGCTGAGCCAGGCGCTGGAAGAGACGTGGCCGAGCTTGTCGAGCGGTGGACGGGCCTGTGGGTCGGCAACCAGGATCGAGCCTGCCCGCGGGCGGGAGACGGCATCGACCGGGACCAGTCCCACGAATCCCGGTCGCGAGGCTGCGGTGAGTCCGTCCCGTCCGGCCATCGCGTGACCGATGTGGAACTTCCTGCGGCTGACCATGCGCCCGAGCCCGAGATCGACCGCCGTGGTCCTGCCGTCGAGTTCGCCACCGGCAACATGGCCCTTCTCGATGCGCATGATGCCCATGGCCTCGGTGCCGTAGGGAACGAGTCCGTACGGAGTGCCGGCGTCGATCAGGACCTCCCAGACACGGGCGGCGTGGTCGGCCGGCGCGGCGACCTCGTAGGCGAGTTCGCCGGAAAAGCTGATCCGGAACAGCCGCACGGCAACACCGGCAATCGAGGCGTCGCGCACCCCCATGTAGGGCAGCCCCTTGTCGGAGACGTCGAGACCGTCGATCACCCGGGCCAGCACATCGCGGCTGCGGGGCCCGGCAAGCGCCAGCGTACCCCACTGCTCGGTGACCGAGGCGAGGGTGACATCAAGATCGCGCCAGTGCACCGCGAGATATTCCTCGAGGTGGGTCATCACCATGCCGGCATTTGCCGTGGTGGTCGTCATGAAGTAGCGGTGCTCGCCGACGCGCGAGGTGGTTCCGTCGTCGAACACGATCCCGTCCTCGCGCTGCATCAGCCCGTAGCGGGCGCGGCCGACCGGCAGCGTGCTCCAGCCGTTGATATAGACCCGGTTCAGGAATTCCGCGGCATCGCGTCCCTGGATATCGATCTTGCCCAGGGTGGAGACATCGACCATGCCGACGCCATTCCTGGTGCCGGTGACCTCGCGCGCGATCGCCCGGTCCATGTCACCCGCATCCTCGCCCGGTCTCAGGTAGTACTGCGGCCGCAGCCAGTGGCCGGCATGATCGAACACCGCTCCGTTGGCCTGGTGCCAGTCGTGCATCGGCGTGCGCCGCTTCGGCGCGAAGTGCATGCCGACGTCACCAGCGGCAATGGCGCCGAGCGCGACCGGAACCACCGGCGGCCGCGACCTGGGAATGCCGGCCTCTGTGATGGTGATTCCGCGTTCCTCGGCCATGATCGCAAGACCGTTCACGGAAGAGGTCCGGCCCTGGTCGGTGCCCATCCCGAGGGTGGTGTAGCGCTTCAGGTGCTCGACCGACTGGTAGCCCTCGCGATGCGCGAGCTCGATATCGTCGACGGTGACATCGTCCTGCAGGTCGACGAACTTCTTGCCGCTGCCGGGCAACCGCCATATGGGGCGGATCGGGCCCACCGGAGTTTCCTCGGTAACGGGAAGTGCGGGTGCGCCGGCGTCGAACCCGAGCAGCCGGGCTGCCTCGCTGCCGGCGTCGCTGCCCTGGCGGAGGCACTCGCCGAGGCTCCAGACACCGTTGGCGGCTCCGGCCGAACGCGATGCCCCGGGCCCGGGCCCGGACACGAAACCGGCAAGTTCCGCATCGTAGACCGGCACGGATCCGGTATGGCCCTGAAGCTGAATATTCGGGCTCCAGCCGCCGGCGACGGCCAGCAGGTCGACCGAGTGGAACCGGGACTCGCCGATCACGCCGCGCCCGTCGGCAGTCAGTCGCGTGGTCTCGATCCCGGTGAGCCCCAGGTGGCCATGCGTCGCGGTGACGGCAGCGGAGTCGAGACACTCGATGCCGAGTGCGGCAGCCTGCTCGCGCGCCGCGCCCTGGCCGCCGGCCCGGCAGTCGATCACGGCGCGCACCTCGATCCCGGCGCGCGCCAGGTCGATGGCGGTGCGGTATCCGTCATCGTTGTTGGCGAATACCGCCGCGCGGCTGCCGGGCCTGACTGCAAACCGGTTCACGTAGCTTCGGGCCGCTCCGGCCAGCATCACGCCGGGCCGGTCGTTGCCGGCAAAGACCAGCGGGCGTTCACTGGCGCCCGTCGCCAGGACCACGCGCCGGGCCCGGATGTGCCAGACGCGCTGGCGGACCCCGAAGGGATCGGGGACCGGCTTGTGGTCCGTGACCCGCTCCAGCGCCGAGATCACGGTGCCGTCGAAATACCCGAATCCGGTGGTCCGGGTGAGGACCGTGACGTCGGGCATGGCCTCGAGTTCCATCACGGTGCGGGTGACCCATTCGCGCGCCGGGGCGCTGTCGAGGCGCACGCGCTCCGCGCGCAATCGGCCGCCCGGGGCATCGCTTTCCTCGAGCAGCATGACCCGGGCGCCGGCCCGGCCGGCGGCGAGTGCGGCGGCGAGCCCTGCCGGTCCCGCGCCCACCACCAGGACGTCGCAGAAGGCGTGCATGCGATCGTAGCGATCGGGATCGGGGTCCGCGGTCGGGCGCCCGAGGCCGGCGGCCCTGCGGATGAAGTGCTCGTAGAACCGCCAGCCCGGCACGCCCATGAAGGTCTTGTAGTAGAAGCCGGCCGGGATGATCGGTGCGAACAGCGAGGTGACCTGCATGATGTCGGCCTGCAGGCTGGGCCAGCGGTTCTGGCTGCGGGCCTCGAGACCGGCAAACAGCTCGATGGTCGTGGCGCGGGTATTGGGCTCGTGCCGGTCGCCGGTCCTGAGTTCGACCAGCGCATTGGGCTCGTCGGACCCGTCGGTGTAGATGCCGCGAGGACGGTGGTACTTGAAGCTGCGGCCGACCAGCCGCACGCCGTTCGCCAGCAGGGCCGATGCCAGGGTGTCGCCGCGGTAGCCGATGTAGCGGCGGCCGTCGAAGCGGAACGCCAGCGGGGCAAGCCGGTCGATCTCGCCGCCCTCTTCGAGACGGAACGGCTGGCGGGGTTTCTGCAGCGCAAGCACGGTTACCGTCCTCCCGCCGTCAGGTCGTCGGCCGCAGTCCCGGTGGCGAGGACCTCGTGGGTGAGCGTGTCGCGCAGCACCTTGACGAAGGCGCGGCAGCCGTGGACGTGCTGCCAGTACTCGAGATGCGGCCCGCGCGGATTGTCGCGCAGGTAGACGAAGTCGTACCAGGCGTCACCGACGGCATCATCCGACGGACGGGTCAGGGTCGCGTCGCCGACATAGGAAAATTCCTGGTGGTCCCGGGGGCCGCAGTAGGGGCAGGTGATCCGGATCATGGGCGGTGGTCCTGTGCGGGTCAGTGCCGGTTCGGGAACGGACCGGCTCCGGGTTCGTCGACCATGCGGCCGCGGCTGAACCGGTCGAGCGACAGCCGGGAGTTCAGGGGATGCGGGGTACCGGTGGCAATGGTATGGGCGAAGACCCAGCCCGAGCCCGGGGTGGCCTTGAACCCGCCGTAGCACCAGCCGCAGTTCAGGTACAGGTTGTCGATCGGTGACAGTCCGATGATGGGGCTGCCGTCCATCGACATGTCCATGACGCCGCCCCAGGTCCGCAGCACCCGCAGGCGTGACAGGCTCGGGATCATCGAAACGCCGGCACTCATGACGTGTTCGATCAGCGGCATGTTTCCGCGCTGCGCGTAGGAGTTGTACATGTCAAGATCGCCGCCGAACACCAGACCGCCCTTGTCGGACTGGCTGATGTAGAAGTGTCCGACTCCGAAAGTGATGACGGAGTCGATCATCGGCTTGACCGGTTCGCTCACGCAGGCCTGAAGCACGTGGGTCTCGATCGGCAGACGCAGCCCCAGCTTCGCGGCCAGGGAACCGGTGTTGCCGGCGACGGCAAACCCGATCCGGTCGCAGCCGATCGTGCCGCGGCTGGTCTCGACCGCGCGGATGCGGTTGCCTGACATCTCGAACCCGGTCACTTCGCAGTTCTGGATGATGTCGACACCGTGCCGGTCGGCGGCGCGCGCCAGCCCCCAGGCCACGGCGTCGTGCCGGGCGGTACCGCCGCGTGGCTGCAGCAGCCCGCCCCTGATCGGGAACCGGGCGTTCTGCGAAAAGTCGAGATAGGGCACCATGCGGCGGACCTGGTCGCGGTCGAGCAGTTCCGCGTCAATGCCGTTCAGTCGCATGGTATTGCCGCGGCGTGCGAAACTGTCCATCTGGCCGTCGGAATGGCCGAGGTTGAGAACGCCGCGCTGGCTGAACATGACGTTGAAGTTCAGGTCCCGGCTCAGTCCTTCCCACAGCTGCAGCGACTTCTCGTAGAAGTGTGCGTTCTCGTCGAGCATGTAGTTCGAACGCACGATGGTGGTATTCCGGCCGGTGTTGCCGCCGCCGAGCCAGCCCTTTTCGAGAACCGCGACGTTGCGCACGCCGTGCAACCTGGCGAGATAGTAGGCGGTGGCCATGCCGTGTCCGCCCCCGCCGACGATGATGACGTCGTAGTGCCGGCGTGGCTCGGGATCCCGCCAGGCGCGGTTCCATGACCGGTGCCCGCCAAGGGCGTGTCGTACCAGCGAGAAGACGGAGTATTCGGCCATGCAGTCCCCCCCGCAGGGATCGAGGCCCGGAGCGTGCCGGGCCCGAAGGCGCCTTCATATCATTCTGATACCTGTCTTTGCACTTGATTCATCGTCACCAACAAGGAGCCGGGAACCAGCAAGGGAACGGCGCTGGCATCGATGTACCCCGAGGGCACGCCAGACTATCCGAGTGCCGAGGCGGAGAAGTTGCTGCCGCTCGAAGGCGTGTACGCTTTTGCGATCGACGACTTCGAGTGCCTGACGAATTCGCCTGCATCACCGCAGCTGGTGTCCGAAACGTACATCACGTTTCGGACACCGCTTGATTCGTCGTGCCTGCCCCGCAAGGCCTCGCGGAACATCTGCGCAGCGCCGTCAAGTCCCTCCTCCGCGTGTTCAATGCAACAGACCAGGTCATGGGCGTCCTTCCCCACGAAACGCTGATCGAACGCGAACGCCTTCAGGCAGGTGAAGCTCACCAGATCAGCGTGTCTAACCCGAAGTTCCAGCCATGGCCAAGCATACCAGATTGAATATATTGGCATTCTGGATAAAGGAGAGTGTCGCTACTGGGAACGGAGCAGCCGCACGCCGAGGTGGTCGAGTATTTTCCTCTGGAGCGGCGTGGGCCGGGTAATGGCCTGGAAGGGTTCGGCGCCCGGGATGTGGGGCGCCACGGTGTTGCGGGTGATGGTGGCAAGATCGTCGATGAGGGTGCGGAAGCTGTGCACCGGATCACCGTCGGTTGTTGTTCTGGTGGCCGCCTTGTCCTGGGCACTCATTGATCTCTTCGCCGGCGCCACGACGGACGGGCGCCGGGCCTTGGCGCCTTCGGCATCCTCGTCGTCAAACAGCATGGGTTTGAGTTTCTGGCGCATGTGCCATTCCACGTAGTAGGCGAGCATGCACAGGAAGACGTGGGCACGAACCCGGGGTTCGGTGCGGTGGAAGACGGGGCGGACCTTGAGGTCCATGGTCTTCAGGCTGCGGAAGGCCCGCTCCACGGAGCTCAACCTCTTGTATGCCTGCACCGTTCCGGGTCCGTCGAGTTCGGTCTCCGGCAGGCTGGTGCGGATCACGTAGAGACCGTCGAGCCTGGCCTCGGCAGCGATGGACGTTTCATCGCGCTGCCAGGTGAAGACGCCGTCGTCGTCGATGGACCATGTGAAGTGCTTTGCCATCTTGTGCCTGCCGATGACCCTGCCGACCCTCTCTCCGATCTTGTCGGCTCCCGTGAGACGGCGCTTCTTGCGCCGTGTCGCCGCACCGATGGGTTCAAGCAGGGCCTCGGTGGCTTCGAGCAGTTCCTGTCGCTTGCGGGCCCGGTCCTCGGCCAGCAGCGGATTGCGACAGACCATGAGGCGCTCGCCGGGGTATGCGTCACTGGTGATCTCCACCAGGTCTGTTTCATCGAACAGCGACATCTCCACGTCACCGGCCTCGACCAGGGCACGGATGGCCGGTCCCCTGAGAGCACTGATCCAGTCCAGACCCGCAGGCTTCACCTCCTCGCGGATGCGCGCCTCGGTCAGCATCCCGCGGTCCCCCACCAGCACCACCTTCGCAAGGGAGAAGCGCTCCTGCACCGTGGCGATCTGTGAGCCCACTGTCGCCGGATCCGCGGTGTTGCCGGAGAACACCTCCACCGAGACCGGACATCCGTCGCGGTCGCACAACAGGCCGAACTCGATCTGCAGCGTGCCCTTCTTGCCGTCCCGGGAATGTCCGCGTTTGGCCAGGGGACATGATCTCCCTTCCATCCATACGGAAGTCAGGTCGTACAGGATCAGGCAGCCCTCTTCGAGGTGCCGCTTCGCCAGGCCCTGCTCGATCCTCTCCTGGCGCTCGAGCAGCCAGTCCATGGCGGCATACAGGTCGTCCTCGTCGAGTTCGGGATCGAGCATCTCGCCCAGGGTGCTCGCCGCCGTGGCCTCGGCCAGTCCCCGCGCCGTGGCCAGCTTCGAGGCCGGCTCGAGGATCCTCGCTGCGATCATGGCCATCACCTGATCGCGCCGGGGCGATGGCCTGGGGTCGATCAACCGGTCCAGTCCGAGCTTCCCGAGAGTTCCCAGCACTGCCGCGACATGGCCATGAGGAAGCGAGCGGACGATGTCGAAGGCGTCCTCGAGGCGTGGCACCGCGGTGCCTCCCTTGAGCAGGCATCGCAAACCTTCGACCAGAGCAGACGGCCAGTTTGTGAGGTTGGCGAGGGTGCGCTTCCTGACCTTGCCGCCTTCGCGATAGGACTCGCGCAGCAGGATGGCGGGCGGGGAGGACCGGTTGGGGACGGATTCGATGTACATGGCTACCCATAATACCAACACATCTCACCATGTCAATGCAAATATCCATAATGACATGGGTACATCCTGTTGTCCGAAAATCCGCAAGAATCCCGCCGAAGCACACACTTGGGCACAAGTATCAACCGGAAATCAGGGGAACTTCAGACCAACTGCCGCTTGGTTTCGAGGACAATCAGGAAGGGACAAGTCTTGTCAGGCAAATGAATTGCTCAGGAGTCCCCTTCGAAACGGTGTTGCTGAAACCGGGCTGGAGGCGGGCAGAGCGTCAATCTTGCGAAGGACTGCGGACGAGCCACGCTCCAATGGCTGGCAGCAGCACCACGGCTCCGATCATGTTGATCAGGAACATGAAGGTCAGAATGATGCCCATGTCGGCCTGGAACTTGAGCGGGGACACGCACCAGGTCGCAACGCCGGCGGCGAGCGTCAGTCCGGTCAGGGTGACCCCAGCGCCGGTGGAGGACAGGGTCGCGGCGTAGGCCTCGGCAAAGCCGAGGCCGGAGCGCAGGAACTCGCGCAACCGGCCATAAATGTAGATGCCGTAGTCGACCCCGATGCCGATGCCGAGTGCCACGACCGGCAGGGTCGAGATCTTGAGCCCGATTTCCATGAACGCCATCAGCGCGTAGGCAAGCACCGATGCCAGCGCCAGTGGCACGATGATGCAGGTCGTGGCAGGTGCGGACCGGAACGACAACAGGCACAGCAGGATGACAGCACCCGACACGTAGCCGAGGATCGGGAACTGCGCCGCGTCAACTTCCTCGTTGGTTGCCGCCATGACCCCGACATTCCCCGATGCCAGACGGAAGCGGATGCGCCCGTCCGGGGAGTCCCGTTCGAACGCCTTTACCTCGGCAACGATGCGTTCGATGGTCTCGGCCTTGTGGTCCGCAGTGTAGATGTGGACCGGCATCACGCTGCAGTCGGTGTTCAGCAACCCGCTTGCGGTGTGAACCGGCGACACCGCCTGCACCATGGAGTACTGGTTACGCGGCAGGGTTCTCCACTTCAGGCTGCCCTCGTTCCATCCGGCGTGGATGCCCTTGGCCACGCCGGCGAGACCGAGCACCGATTGTACGCCCTCAATGTTGCGCATGCGCCATTCAAACTCGTCGAGCACGGTCATCACCGTGTGATCGATACAGGCTTCCGTCGCCGCCTCGCCGATCACCGTCAGCACGTCGACTCCGATGGCGAACCGATCGGTGATCACCTTCGCGTCACGGTTGTAGACCGCCGATTCACGCAGTTCGGGCACGCCGCGATGTTCGTCGCCGACCCGCACCTTCGGGGCGTGCCAGGCACCGACGGCAAACAGAACGACGGCGGTGAGGATGACAGTCGCGGCAGAGCGCCGCTGTGCCACCCGCGCGATCCGGGTCCACAGCGGCCTGAGCCTGTCGTCCCGGTTGCCCGCCGCGCGGCGTTCGTGCTCCGACATCTCGATGAACGAGAGCAGGACCGGCAGCAAAAGCAGATTTGTCAGGATCACGGCGGCCACGCCGAGGCTCGCGGTCATCGCGATCTCGCGGATCACCTGTACCTCGATGAAGGCGATGGCCATGAACCCGACTGAGTCCGACGCCAGGGCCACGATGCCTGGCACCAGCAGGCGGCGGAACCCGGCCCGGGCAGCATCGAGTGCCGGCCGTCCCTCGAGCATCTCGGAGCAGATCGCGGTCACCATCTGCACGCCGTGGCTGACACCGATTGCAAAGACCAGAAACGGTACCAGGATCGACATCGGATCGAGGCCGAAACCGAGCACCGTCAGCCCGCCGATCTGCCAGAGCACCGCGATCAGGGAACAGCCGAGCGGCAGCAGTGTCAGGCGCACCGATCGGGTGTAGGCGAGCACGAACAGGAAGGTGATCAGCAAGGTCAGCCCGAAGAACCCGATCACCCGGGTTGCACCGTCCGAGATGTCGCCGACGAGCTTTGCGAACCCGATGATGTGCACGTCGACGTCCGCGCGGGAGGCGGCATCCGCACGGATGCGCTCGAGCGCGTCGGCTACCTCCACGTAATCGAGGCGCTCGCCGGTGTTCGGGTGGAATTCCAGGAGCTTGGCGCTGACCAGTGCGCCCCCGAGGTCGTTGGCAACCAGCCGTCCGACCACCCCGGCCTTGATGATGTTCTCCCGAACCCGGGCCATGCCGGCTGCGTCGGGCGTGAAGTTGGCCGGAACCACGTCGCCCGCCACCACCCCGTCCTCGACCACATCGATGAACCGGACATTGGGTGTCAGGACCGAGTAGACCTGGGTGCGGTCGACCCCGGGGATGAAGAAGGTGGCATCGGTGACGGCCCGGAGAACCTCGAAGAATTCCGGGGTAAACATGTTGCCGTCGCGCGCCATGATCGCGATCGCGACCCGGTCGGCGCCGCCGAACTCGTCCCGGTACTGCAGGAAGGTCTGCATGTACTCGTGATTGACCGGAATGAGCTTGGTGAACCCGGCGTCGAGCCTGAACTCCAAGGCGCACCAGGCCATGAACAGGCTTGCTGCCAGGAAGGCGGCGAGCACGGAGCGCCGGTAGCGAAACAGCAGCGCTCCGGGATCCGGCATCACCACAGGCTCCGGGCCGGGTTTGCACGACCGGGCATCGGCCTAGTCGTCGCCACCGGTTCGATGCCGCAGCACTCCCGGCTGGCCATAGAGCAGGACCGACCGGTCTGCGAGCTCGAGCGCACCGGCAAGCGCCGGCCGAGCGGGAAGCCGGTCGAGCCAGCTCTTCAGGGTGCGCGGGTCGAGCGTGATGACCACTCCTTCAAGACCCGTCAGCAGAAGCCGGCCGTCATCGAGGCGCAGCATGCCGGTCAGGGTCGACGGCACATCGGTCGCGATCCTCGACCAGGTCTCGCCGGCGTCGGTCGACTGGAACAGGCGCCCCTTCAGCCCGGCCAGCACCAGCCTGTCCCTGTCCAGCGCGACGGCGCCGAACCAGGACCCGGCATAGGGAGATGGAAGTGCCTGCCAGGTCCGGCCGGCATCGTCGGAGCGGTAGATGGCGCCGGCTTCGCCGGCGATGAACATCCGGGTGCCGTCAGGGTCGGCCGGGACCAGCACGTTCAGGTGAAAGTCGTCATCACTGATGAGGCGCGACTCCCAGCTTTCGCCACCATCCCGGGTCTCGAGGAAATAGCCGTAGGCGCCTACCGCAAACCCGGCCTTCGCGTCCCTGAACCAGACGTCCAGCAACGGGCGCTCCTCCTCGGGTGCGCAGTGCACGATCCGCCAGGTGGCGCCCCCGTCGCGTGTGCGCAGGATGACCGCGTCATGTCCGACAGCCCAGCCGTCCTTCTCGCCGGCGAAGTCGACCGCGGTCAGCAGAACCCGGGTCGGCACCGCCGACTGGTTCCAGGTGGCACCATCGTCAGCGGAAACGAGCACGTGGCCCCGGTCACCGACCACGACCAGACTGCTGCCTGTGTCGGCTCCGTCGAGAAGCAGTGAACGGCTCGCGAGCGGGGCGGCTCCTGATTCTGCCACACAGTCGGCAGACGCCGCTGCGCCTTCCAGCACGATCATCGCCAGTCCCGCGGCTGCGGGGATGAGCCATCCCATGGCGGCCCGGCCGCGAGAGCTGCTCAGCGGCGTCCCGCGCGGCGAAGGGCGGCCGGCGAGAAGTCCCGGGCGGTGACATCCGAGTCAAAGGTGCACATCTCTGTGTCGTTGTTCAGCCCCAATGCGAGGTACCGGCCGGCCTGCAGGTCGGTATGGGTCTCCAGCGTCGGCCAGATCAGCGGTTTCTCGTAGTAGTTGATGACGTGGCCCTCGGACACCCGCCAGAGCTGGTCCCGATTGTCGTAGAGGTCGACGACCAGTATCTGCCACGAGTCTTCGTCGATGTAGAAGGTCCGGCGCTTGTAGAGATGACGCGCACCGTCACGCAGCACGGCGTCGACCACCCAGACCCGGTGCAGCTCGTAGCGCAGGTGATCCGGGTTGGCGTGCAGGGGTGTAAGGATGTCGGACAGTGACAGCTGGTCGCTGTGTGCCCGGTACGAGTTGTAGGGGACGTAAATCTCCTTCTTGCCAACCAGCGTCCAGTCGTAGCGGTCGACCGCGCCGTTGAACATGTCGAACTGGTCGGCAGTACGAAGACCGTCGCTTGTTGTCCCCGGGTTGTCGTAGGCGACGTTCGGGGCCCGCCGGACCCGTCGCTGGCCGGGGTTGTAGACCCAGGCCTTCCTCGGCTCGCGCACCTGGTTCATGGTTTCGTGCACCAGCACGATGCCGCCTGCAAGGCGTGCCGGTGCCAGGACGTTCTGCCTGAAGTAGATCATGGTGTTGCCGAGCTCGTCCTCGGTCATTCCGGGCAGGGAGTAGCGAACTTCCGCCTCGACGCTGAGACGGACCACCGTGTAGTCGCCCCCCCGAGTCACCGCCGCCTGGCCAAGCTCGCATTTCACGGTTTCGCCGCGGTAGCGCAGCAGGTGGTTCCACATCACCTCCAGCGCGGAGGAGGGGATCGGGAACGGAATGCCGACCGTGGCCCCGGCAACGCCGTTGCCGTCGTCGACCAGGGTTGCGGTCTCGGCGACCCGACGGGTGGCATCATAGATGCGTTGCGGTGCCGAGGCGCTGCGCCGGGTCGGATAGACGTTCATGCGAAAGCTGGGGTAGAGCTCAAGCATCCGCTGATGACCCACCGACAGCCGGACCCGGTGCTGGTCGATGTTGGACCCGTCGATGACCGTGACCGGCTGGTCATCGGCATACGGGTCCTGATGATGGTCTCCCGGCGAATAGCCGTCGGGCGGGCTGGTGATCCCGCCGTCCCAGGCCGGAATGCTGTCGTCCGCATTGCCGGCGCGCTCTGCCCCGAGTGGGGTCAGATCCCGGCCGAGGCGATCCGCTTCCTGTTTGGTGATCTTTGCGGTTGCCTGACCGGCCGGTCCGATGACCAGGGCAAGTGCGAGAACGACTCCGAGAATCGCTGGATACATGGCTGCATTCCTCAGAAGGAGTACTTGAGGGACGTGTAGATGTAGTCCCGGTCACTCAATTCGTTGGAGTCTCCGGAATGGAACGTTGCTCCGATGTCGAACTCCCACTGCGAGAGCAGATCCGCCTTGAGTCCGATGGTGGTCGCGATCCGGCCCTGGGCGAACTGGCCGATGGGCGTCGGGCTGTTGCCCCAGACATCATGCAGGAACTGCAGGTAGGGATAGAGGTTCAGCGCTCCGATCACGTTGTTGTATTCGAGCCGTGCCGCCAGCCGGTAGCCCATCGAGGTCGCATCGGCGGACTCGTCCGCACTGCTGACGCCTCCGGCGGGGCTCTCCAGCGGGGTGATGCGCCGGTCCGGCATGTCGTGCACGTGCATGACCGCGCCTTCCGCAACCAGGATCATCGCGCTGGCGCCGAGCGTCGGTCCGAAGGCGCGGGTCAGCGTTGCCTGGGCCTGGCTGACATCCCGTTCCACGAAGCCGACCACCTCGAACGGCCGGTAACCGGCAAGGAACTGGCCGAGGGCGGCGGGATCGGAGCTCAGGGCGAGTGCCTGAAGGATCGGCGCCAGGCCGTCGGCGAACAGGCTCGCTTCCGACCGCTGCAGCGGTGCGTTGGGCCGCAGGGAATATTCGCCCTGGATGGCCCAGTTCCCGGCCTGGGTGTTGAAACTGACGCCGAACAGCGGCAGACCCTCGGGATACTCCTGGAAATAGCGTGTGCGATCGGCATAGCGGTCGACGGCAACCGCGCTCGCGATGCCGCGCATCTGCGCCGTCACTTCTTCCGTTACCGCCGCCCGGATTGCAGCCGGTGCCGCGGCGGCGGGAAGCAGGCCCGCCCGCACCGCGTCAGTGACCCGCTGGGTGACGACCTGGGTGACCGCCTGGGTCACGGCCCGGGTGGTATTGGATGTCGGAGCGCTGATCGCCGCTGCCGCGGCGAGTCCTTCCTGGACTCCCGAGAGCGGCGATGACACGGCGCCGATCAGGGGCAGCTTGGCGTGGTAGCGCACGGCATAGGCCCCGAACTCGGCGCCGTTCAGCTCGTCGACCAGCGTGCGGACGGCAATACCGTATTGCCCCTGGTCGCCGGCCCGGCGGTCGGCACCGCGGCCGACCGAGAGAAAGTCGGGATCCGGGAACGCGAGCGGGCGCTGCCCGGCGAGGTCGGCGTTGATCAGCGGGACGAGGGGTTCGAAACCGAGTGCGCTGTGCGGCCCGAGCCCGGTGTCGTCGAGATTGATGCCCGGCAGGGGAATGACGGCCTTGTACGCACCGTTACCGGCGTAGTCGACGAAAGAGAAATACGTGCCCACCGGATCGAACTGCGTGGGCTCCCAGTCGAACTGGTAGAAGCCCTCGACGGAGAGCGTATCGGAAGGGGCGACACTCGCTGACACTGCTGCAACCGGCAACAGTCCCTCGCGCAGTTCCGCGCCGGGCAGGCGCAGCTTGCTCACGTCAATCGGGTTGAAGTCGCCGATACCGTTGAGGATGAAGGTGCTCTCGCCCCAGTTCAGCACGTGACGGCCGAACCGCAGGTCGACGAGCGCCGCGTCGGAGTCGAGTGCCATCGTCCCGTAGAGATCGAGCAGTTCGATATCGTTGCCGACGATGTCGCGCGCCTGGGAACTGAGCTGGGTCCGATCCCCCTTTCCGTCGCGGTTCTCGTAGTCGACGAAGCCGGTCACACGGCCGAACAGGCCGAAATTGTCGGCCTCGACATCCATGTCGACGGTGAACTTCGATGTGTTGCTGATGATGCCCGGCTCGTGGTTGAAGTTGCCGTCGTTGCCGTTGACGTCGGCAAGCAGTCGCGGATCCTGGTCCTGGATCCGGACCGACAGTCCGTGCGAGAGCGTGGTGTCGATGGTACTGCGCACGCTCTGCTGGGCCGCGACCGGGCCGGATACCGCCAGTGAGCCGAACACCAGCAGGCCGGTCGCAATGACCCTCGGCCCGACACCCGTTACTCCGGAACCCGATCCGTCACCGCGTCCCGCGATCAGGCTGATCACCATGCTCTGGTGCCACATCAACCGTTCCTCTCCTGGTCAGAGCGGCTGCATGGTCGGTGTTGCAACTCCTCATGCTCACGCCGCTACTGTCGCCTTCGGAATTCCTTCGCTGGCCAGCCGCCCCGCTCACAGGCGCAACCGGAACACGGCGTGCCGCAGACCCTCTTCCGGTACGCCGCCGCCGGCGCCGGAGACCGGCCCGGTTTCCCTGCCGTCGCCCTGTCAGATGACGATCCCATTGTGTCTACTACCGTCTGACACTTGAGCGGGCAAGTGTGGAGGCCGGGTGCGCACCTGTGAGGGTTCAGGCGCCGAAAGCCTGGTGGAGCGGCCCGGCACGGTGTTGCGGCCGATCCCTGCTGCACCCGGCACCCTCCTCCGTTCTCTTCGGTATGCCGGGCCCGGTCAGGGGCCGCGAACCGGTCCGTGTTGCAAATTGGTTCCAATGTTGCAGGGAAGGCGCGGTGCTGCGGCCATCGTGCCGACCGGACAGGCCCGTGCGGCTGCCGGCGCTGCCGTTCCCGGTCCGGAACGGTTTTCGCTGTCCGTCCCGCACTGTCCGGTCACGATGGTGACGGCGATGTCCGTCCGCCTCCTGCCCGCGCGGCCGGTCCGTGGTCCGTGACGCGCGGGCTCGCGATCCGCACGCCGGGCGCCTCCGAGCGGGCCTGCAGCGTCCAGGCCTCGGGTTCCGATCCGAGCAGCCTGCGGTAGACCTCGAGGGCCTCGAGCACCCGCTGCACGTAGTTTCGGGTTTCCGGGTAGGGAATGCGTTCGATCCAGTCGATGCGTTCCGCCGTTGAAGGCCCGGGCTTGCCCAGGGCGCGCAGCCAGCCGCGGACTCGTCCGGGGCCGGCGTTGTAGGCGGCAAGCGCGAGGAAGAAGTTGCCACGATGCCTGTCGAGCAGTCGCCCGACATACTGCGCACCAAGCCGGATGTTGACCTGTGGCTTCGAGGTCAGGTGGTGGACGGAGAACCGCCTGCCCATGTGCCGCGCCACCTCGCGCGCCGTGGCCGGCAGCAGCTGCATCATGCCGAGCGCGCCGGCACTGCTGCGGGCGCGCGTGTCGAAACTGCTCTCCTGGCGAATGATCGCATGGACCAGGGCCGGCTCGACCGGCAGGCCCGCCGGCAGCGCGAGGACCGGGTAGGCGGTTTCAAGGAAGTGCAGGTGCCTGCGTGCCGTGCGGCGCGCCAGCTTGACCCCGATGTCGGGCCGGTCGAGATCGCGGGCCACCGCCGCCGTCGCCGCCGCTTCCTCGTCGGTTGCGTGGTGACGCACCAGTTGTTCGAGGAACTTTCCGGCACGCTCGTCCTCGCCGACCTGCTGCAAGGCTTTCGCGATGGCGGCCATCTCGGCGAGTTCGGCACGGGCGAATCGCGGTTGCGGCGGCAGCGGCGCGGATGCCGGGAGCTCGAGCCCTGCCGACAGCCGTTCGGCGGCACGCTGGCCATAGAAGGTGGTTCCGTAGGCGGCGGCGCGCCGGTACCACGCGCGAGCGCCGGGGCTGCCCGACGCCTCGAGCGCCCGGCCGGCCCAGTAGGCGGCCCGGCCCCGGCTGATCGGCGTCTTCACCACCCTGAACATGTTGGTAAAGCGTTCGGCCGCCTCGCGCGGCCTGTCCGCAAACCGCAAGGCGACCCACCCGGCGTGCCATTGGGCGTCGGCAAGCGCCGCTCCCTCGCTCTGGCGGTGGCCGGCGGCCAGCGTGATCGCATCGCCGCGGCGGTTCCCGTTGAGCGCGTTGCGCAGCTGCAGGCGCCGTTCCCGCCACCACAGGGACGGATAGGTCATGGAATTCGGGGCGCTGGCGAGCAGGTCGAAGACGCGATCGTGCCGGTCCTTGCGGCCGCGCCAGCGCAGCCGCTCGTAGGCGAGCCCCGGGTTGCCCATGAGACGGCGCGGCACCCGGCGGATTACGGCGTCGACATCCGGCTTGGCCTGGCGCAGGCGAAGCCGCGCCTCGGCGAGCAGCCGCAGGTCCGGTTCGACCAGGGGCATGGTGGCGCGCGCGGCACCGGTCGCTCCCAGCCAAAGCATCCGGTCGAGCCGGGGCCAGTGCATGTCCTTCGAGAGCGCGCGGCCGTGCGCCTTGAGGAAATGGCGGGTGTCGGACCGGTTGAGGGGGACCCGCTTCCAGATCCCCTGCACGGTCCGGGTCCAGTCCCCGATGCGGTCCGCCTGCTTCAGCGCGTCGGCCAACGCGAGGTGGCCCTTGCCGGTCCTGGGCGGGTTGGCGGCAAACCAGGCGAGACGCCGGGCAAGTGGAATCCGGGAACCGATCGCATCCTCGGCCCTGATCTCGAGCGTGGCGCGGTCGGGCCAGACGGGGGCGGTGTCAAGGAAGGCCGTAATCTCCCCGAAGCCGGCGCCGGACGCGGGATCGGCGAGACGCAGCCCGTGCAGCACGCGCTCGAGCTCGGGACGGGCCGGCGCCCGTCTCTGGCGCAGCACGGCGCGCCAGCGCCCCTTGTCGGCCAGGGCAAATGCCCGCCTGTAGACGGCAAGGGAGCGGGCGCCCAGCTTGACGCCCGGCCGCAGGACCGGGACCGGAACGGTAACCGCAGGTGCGGAGCGCAATGTCGGAAGCGGGATTGTGCGGGCTGCACCGGGGTCCGGGATCGCCGCGAGACCGAACGCCAGCAGGACGACGCGGAAAAGGCAGCGCAACCCGGCCCGGTTCGAGCCACCCGCTCGTGCATGCTCAAGGTCGGCCATTCAGGAGACTCAAGGATCGGCCATCAGAAACGCGAGTCTACGAGTGTCGGGCGAGCCACGGCAACATGACCGGATCTTGTCGCCATTCCGGGCCCGGCGTATGGTCGGATCTCGCGCAGGCCTGACGGCGCCGACGAAGGAGACACACGATGACCTACAATGCCGGAGACCCCTTGTTCAAGGGATCGCTTGTGGCCCTGATCACGCCGTTTCGTGACGGTGCCGTGGACGAACCGGCGTACCGCAAGCTGGTGAACTGGCAGATTGATGAGGGGACCGACGGTCTCGTTCCGGTGGGAACCACCGGCGAATCGCCAACACTGAGTCACGACGAGCACAAGCGTGTCGTCGAGATCTGCGTCGACGAGACCGGCGGGCGGGTGCCGGTGATCGCCGGGGCCGGATCGAACTCGACCGCCGAGGCGATCGAGTTCACCCGGCATGCCAAGGACGCGGGCGCCGACGCGGTGCTGCACGTGACGCCGTACTACAACAAGCCGACACAGGAAGGCCTGTACCGCCATTTCACGGCCATCGCAGAGTCCGCGGACATCCCGATCATCATCTACAATATCCCGCCGCGCAGCGTGATCGACATGTCGGTGGCGACCATGAAGCGGCTGGCCGATCATCCGAATGTGGTCGGGGTCAAGGATGCCACCCAGGACCTGGTGCGCCCGCTCAAGACCAGGCTCGAGATCGGTCCCGACTTCTGTCAGCTGTCGGGCGAGGATGCGACGATCGTTCCCTACCTCTCGCAGGGCGGGCACGGCTGTATCTCGGTGACCTGCAACGTGGCTCCCGGGCCGCTTGCCTCCATGCATGATGCCTGGCAGGCCGGCGACTTCGCGGCCGTCGGCGTCATCAACGAACGGTTGCTGCCGCTGCACGATGCACTGTTCTGCGAGACCAGTCCCGGTCCGGTGAAGTACGCGGCGAGCCTGCTCGGTCTGTGCGAACCCGATGCCAGGCTGCCGATCTGCGAGATCGCGGAGTCGAGCAAGCGCCAGGTCGAGTCGGCGATGCGCTACGCCGGTCTGCTCAACTGAGCGGCCCGGGGAACGGCGGAGTGTGCCATGCCGGACGGAGGCGCCACCCACCCGGTGATCCAGAACCGGCGGGCCCGGCACGACTACTTCATCGACGAGGTGGTGGAGACCGGCATCGTGCTGGTCGGCACCGAGGTGAAGAGTCTGCGACAGGGCAAGGCGAGCATTGCCGAGGCCTACGCGGGTGACCGCGCCGGGGTGCTGACACTGTTCAATGCCACCATTCCGGCATACGAGAACGCAAACAGGTTCAACCACGCTCCCAAGCGACCGCGTACCCTGCTGGTTCATGCACGCGAACGGGACCGGTTGCTGGGCCTGGTGCGGCGGGACGGCTGCACCCTGGTCCCGCTGCGGCTGTATTTCAATTCCCGCGGCATCGCCAAGCTGGCGGTCGGTGTGGCACGCGGCAAGCGCAAGGTCGACAAGCGCCAGGACCAGAAACGCCGCGACTGGCAGCGGGAACGGGCCCGCGTCCTGCGTGATCGCGGGTAATGCTGCCCGTTCAGGGCGACGGGAACAGGCGGGCGAGGGCGGTGTCGATCGCCCGAAAGTCGACGCGGTCTGCGCGTGGCAGGCCGGACGGCCTGTCCGACGTGATCCGGGCCGGTCGGCCGCCCAGCTCGATCAGGCGGTCGGCGACGGCCAGCGCCTCGCGCCGGTCATGGGTGGCCATGACACAGGTCGCCAGCGTGCGATCGAGGATCTGCACCATCAGCTCGCGGACGCTGGTTGCGGTCTCCGGGTCGAGTGAGACCAGCGGTTCGTCGAGCAGGATCAGCGACGGCGAAATTGCCAGCGCGCGCACCAGTGCGGCACGGCGCTGCATGCCAAGCGAAACCGTTTCGGGGTATTGCTCGGCCGCCGCGCCCAGTCCGACTTCGGCGAGCAGTTCCCGCGCCCGGGCCCGGGTTCCCGCTCCCGGGGTGACGGCGATGTTCTCGGCGAGCGTGCGCCAGGGCAGCAGCCGCGGGGTCTGGAACACCATGGCGGCGCGCCCGTCCGGCCGGGTGATCCGGCCCTCGAATTCGCTGTCGTAGCCGACGATCATCGCCAGAAGCGTGCTCTTGCCGACCCCGGAATCGCCGAGGACAGCCACGCGCTCGCCGGGCCTGAGGGTGAAGCGGATCTCACCCAGGACATGTGCGGATGCGAACCGCTTGGCGCCGATGTCGACCTCGAGCCCGGTCATCGCCGCCACCTGGTGGCGTACCGTTCCCAGGGTTCGAACAAGAGGTGCTCGATCACCAGCACCACGATGATGAAACCGATCGCATAGGCGAGGATGGTGGCGACGTCGAACAGCTGGAAGTAGGTGTGCAGCTGGAACCCGACGCCATTCGGCCGGCCGAGAAACTCGACCACCAGCACAATCTTCCACACCAGCGCCATACCGTTGCGTGCCGCGACGGCGAAATAGGAGGCCATCTGCGGCAGGATCACGTGCCGGATCCTGCGGGTGGTCGAGTAGTTGTACACCCAGGCCATCTCGTCGAGGTCGCGGGAGAGAGCTCGCGCGCCCTCTCGGAGGGTCGCGGCGACATTGGGGATCTTGTTGATGGCGACCGCGGTGACGGCCGCAACCTCGGTCAGGCCGAACCAGATGTAGCACAGGATGATGACCACCAGCGCCGGCAGGTTGAGCAGGAACACGAGCCAGCCGCCGAACAGGTGGTCGGCGAGGCGACGCGAGCCGAGAAAGATGCCGAGTGCAGAGCCGATCACCATGGCAAGCAGGAACGCCGCCGCCACCCGGGCCAGGGTTGCTGCCAGGTGGCCGAAATATCCGTCCGTCGCCACCTGCTCCAGGAAGGCAGCCCAGACCACGACCGGTCCGGGCAGGGCGGCCGACTGCGCTGCCACGGCGGCCACCGACCACATTGCCACCAGGCCGACCAGCGAGCCTGCCTGGATCGCGACCCGACGGGACGCGGAGACCGCCGGTCTCACCGTCCCGGGCCTAGTGGGGCGAGAACACCGCCGGATCGAAGGTGCCGGCCTGCTTGCGGAAGGCGGGCGGGGCCTCGCTGATCAGCATGGCGTGCAGGCGCGCAGCGGCGTCGGTCGCCCTGGCGGTCCAGTCCGGCGGGATACCCTCGCGGAACCGGTCCCGCAGCAGGGTGAAGGTCTGCTCGTCGTCCGCCTTCATCCGCTTGCGAAGCGGCTCCCACGCCGCATCGTCGGCGAGCAGCAACCGGCGGGCTGCCGCCACGGACTTCAGGAAGGCGCCCGAAAGCGCCGCATCGACCGTTCCCGTGTCCCAGATGAAGCCGATGAAGGCGGGCGCGGGATCGATGCCGAGCGATTCCATGGTCGGCGTGACGCCCAGCATCCGGGTCTTGCCGCCGGCCTCCATGCGCGCGGCCCAGTGCCAGTAGGTGGAGACCGCGTCGACATCGCCGGTGTCGAGCTGGCGGCTCATGAGCGGTGGAGCGCCGAACAGGACCTCGTCAGCCACCTCGGCGAGTTCGAACCCGCACTCGGATCGTGCCTGCGCCTGAAACAGCAGCCAGCTCTTGTCGAGCTTGCCGCCGACGATTCCGATGCGGCGCCCCTTCAGGTCGCACAGTCCTGACACGTCGCCGCGGGTCATCAGCGCCCCGAGAGCGGTGGAGTAGGGCGAGAACCGCACGTCAGCTCCGCCCTCGCGCTGGCGCAGGGCCCAGATCCAGTCCTTGACGATCATGTCCGCGTCGCCGGACTGGAAAGCGATGGTGGTGGCGGGCGACCCGGCAAGCCCGATCACCTCGAGCCGATAGCCTTCGGCGCGGTCGAGACCGTTGCGGGTCACGGTCTCCATCAACCAGTTGACGGTGCCGAACTTGAGCACCGCGATGCGTAACACCGGTGTCTCGGCATGGGCGGTGAGCGCGCTTCCAAGGCCGACAAGGGCAGCCAGGACCAGGTGCATGATGCGCATCGAAATTCTCCTGCGGGGAAGACAGGGCCCATGATACCACCGGGAATTGCATCGATGACGACACAGCGTATTTCTCCCGTGTGTATTCGTCATATAATCATGTAAAAGATCTTGTTTGTTCATGGAAAACCGCATGTCGCCCGAGACGGAACCGGAGGTCAAGCACCGCCAGGTCACATACCGGGTTCTGTGCGACAGCGCGGCGACGGTCAGGCGCCTGCCGGACCACCGGCAACAGCTCCTCGATGACGCGCGCCTGAACGGCGCGGCGCTGCCGGGACCCGCCTCTTTTGCACCGGGCCGCGTGTTGACACGGCTGCGCCGGAACACGCCCTGGCTGCAGGAAATGCCGTTCGATCCCGTCCGCTACGCGCTCAGGTCCCGGGCCGACGCCTGGAAGCGGGTTCCTCAAGCGCAAGGCCGGCGAGCCCCGTCTCACCCTGATTGTCGCTGGAGTCTCATCTTGTTTGTCGCGCGGCACACCGAACCCGCACACCGCCAGCGCGAACGGTCCGTCGGATCCCGCCGACAACCCGGGAGCGGCGCAACCTTGCCAAGGGGCCTTGATCTCACATCATCAGCCAACCGCCCCAGCGCCTGACCCAACCCTCCCGTCATCACTCGTCCTCCCGATAACCACTACCGCAAGAGAACAAGCCTGCCGGGAAGGAAAGGCCTGAGCAGGCGGTTCACTATTGGAGAAGGATGGTGGGTCAACCCTGGAAGAGCATTGACAGGTGACATCGGGATGGGCGATCGCCACGGTGTCTTCCAACACTCGATGGGGCCTGACCCGCCGCCGGCCGGTGCGTAGCGTCATGGTTCCGGGTTGCAACAGCCCTTCAGGCGAGGACCATGGCATGAAAGACCCCGACGACGACCTGCGCCAGACGGTGGCGCTCTTCCGTTACGGCGTGATCGCCGACCTGGTGCATCTTCCGGTGGGCACGCCGGGACGATACTCACTTGCACGCCATGCGGCAATGCCGCAGCATAGGCTCCTGATGAACCTCCACGTCACGCGGACCGAATGAGCGCGCCATTCGCACGCTGCTGCCCGAAGACGCCCGCAGGCAAATGGAGACGGCCATTGTCGTCGCCCCCGAGGCCGCGCCGGTCATCCGGGGAACGGGCGGTATCCGCACGCTGCGCTGGGCCGGTTCAGGCCTGGGCAAGCGCGGCGGCATCCGCGCGATCTGCTTCTGGCACGCCGGCCCGGAGGCGATCTACGTGCTGATGGCCTACACCAGGGCGGACCGCGACGATCTGACGGCGGCGCACCGCACGGCGCTGGTGCGGCTGGTGACTGCCATCGAACGGGAGAGGCAGGGATGATGACAGAGGAACGCACCGAGACCGGTCTTGGGATCGAGGCGGCGCTGGGCGAAGTGCTGGCCCATGTGCGGGGCGAGACGGCGTTTCCCTGCCGGATCGTGGACGACCCTGCCGCCGAGCGGATCGTTGCGCTGCGCAAGCGGATGAAGCTGAGCCGGCAGAAGTTCGCCGACCGTTTCGGGCTGGATGCGCGCGCGATTCAGGACTGGGAACAGGGTCGCCGGGTTCCCGACCGGGCGGCGCGCGTGTTGCTGACCGTGATCGACCGCGAGCCGGATGCCGTCACACGCGCCCTTGCGCCACCAGCGGATTGACCCAATCAGGTTGCGAAACGATTACGGCGCAATGCGGAAACCGAAAAATATCCATATTTACAACGAAGTAGGAGACTTTACAGTACAAATGTGCCGGAAATACGGAAAGCAGCTCATCGTCGCGAACGAGGCCTGCACCAGCAAGACGCGCTCGTGGGACGGCTTCGTGAACCAGCGCCTTGATGGCGCGAGGACAATCTCGGACGGCACCCTCTTCGTCGACCGAGACATGAACGGTGCACGGGGCATCATGCTTCGTGCGCATTACGGCAACCTGGGCCGCTTCCAGACGGCGGGTGCGCATGTTGCGCCCGGTGCGGAACAAATCAAGTGATAACCGCAACGGGCAGTCCGGGGAGGGGCGGCAGGGCACTGATGGCGGATGCGCGACAGGACGCGGGGGCGCACCCTGTTCTCGACGTCGACGGTGTCGGGCACCGGTTCGGAACGGTAATGGCGCTCGACGACGTTTCCTTCACGGTCGAGGCCGGCACCTTCACCGCGTTGCTCGGGATCAACGGCGCCGGCAAGACCACCCTGTTCAACCTGGTCACCCGGCTCTACGCCAACCGGGAGGGCAGAATCCGGGTCCAGGGGCATGACCTGCGCCACGAACCGCACCGCGCACTCGCGACCATGGGACTGGTGTTCCAGAGCCGCTCACTCGATGCCACGCTCACGGTGCGCCAGAACTTTGTCTACCACGGGGCCCTGCACGGGATACCGCCTCGCCGCACCCTGGAGCGTGCAACAGCGCTGCTCGAGCAGGTCGGCATGACCGAGGTTCTCGACCGCAAGGTCAACACGCTCTCCGGTGGACAGGCGCGCCGGGTGGAGATCGCGCGGGCGATGACGCATCGTCCGACCGTCCTGCTGTGCGACGAGGCGACGGCGGGGCTCGATGTCAAGTCGCGGCGCGCGATCGTGACCCACCTGCACGAGCGGACGCGAGCCGAGGGGATCGGCGTGTTGTGGGCAACCCACCTCATTGACGAGATCGAACCCGATGATCCGGTGGTGGTGCTGCACCGCGGCAAGGTGCGGGCCCGGGCGACGGCGCGCGCACTCGCGGGCGAGAGCGATCTCGCCTCGGCATTCCTTGCGCTGACGGAGCGCTGACCGTGGCTGGCTGGCTCGTCTGTCTGTGGGGGATCATCTGGCGGGAGACCCTGCGTTTCGTGCACCAGCGCGAGCGTTTCGTCGCCTCCCTGGTCCGCCCGCTGGTGTGGCTGCTGATCTTTGCGGCCGGGTTCAGGTCCATTCTCGGGGTGTCGATCACGCCGCCGTACGAGACCTACATCCTCTACGAGGTCTACGTGCTGCCGGGACTGTGCGCGATGGTCCAGCTGTTCAACGGAATGCAGTCCTCGCTCAGCATGGTCTACGACCGGGAATCCGGCAGCATGCGCACGCTGCTGGTCAGCCCCTACCCCCGGTGGTACCTGCTGACGGCGAAGCTTCTGGCCTCGGTCACGATCTCGCTGTTCCAGGTCTATGCCTTCCTTGCGATCGCCTGGGTGATCGATGTCCGTGTCCCGCTTGCAGGCTACCTCGCGGTTCTGCCGGCGCTGGTGCTGTCGGGCTTGCTGCTCGGCGCACTGGGCCTGCTGATGTCGTCGATGATCCGTCAGCTCGAGAACTTCGCCGGCGTGATGAACTTCGTGATCTTTCCGATGTTCTTCGCCTCCTCCGCGCTCTATCCGCTGTGGCGGATCGCCGAGAGCAGCTGGGTGTTGCAGCAGATCGCGCTGTTCAATCCGTTCACCCACTGTGTGGAAATCATCCGCTTTGCACTCTACCTGAGCTGGGAACCGGTCTCGAGCGCAGTGGTGGCCGGAACGCTGGTCATCGTTCTCGGTGCGGCAATTCTTGCCTATGATCCGGGCAGGGGTCTGATGTCCCGCCGGCGGGGCGGTCCACCGAGCTGATTTCGTTCAGGAGTGCACCGGGAAGGGGGAGTTCCTGTCATGTTGGATCGACGCACCTGGCGTATGGCCCTGCTCGGGGCAACGGCGCTTACCGCGGTGAGCTGCGGGACCGCGGCTGCCAGGGACACCGGCTACATCTTCATCAGCAGCGAGAAGGACAACGCGGTGCTGGTGCTTGATGGCTCGACCCATGCGCCGGTGGCCAGCATTGCGACCGCGGAACGGCCGCGGCACCTGCAGTTCAATGCCGACAGGACCCTGATCTACGTCGCTTGCGGCGATGGAGATGCGATCGACGTGATCGATGTCGCCACCCTGTCGCTGGTGGACAGGATCGCGGCGGTCAGCGACCCGGAGCTGTTTGACCTCAGCGCCGACGGCCAGCGCATGTACATCTCGCTCGAGGATGATTCCGCTCTCGGCATTCTCGACCTGGAGGAGCATTTTGCCGAACGCGGGGAAAAGCCTGAACTCACCGTCGCGGCACCCGAGTCGGAGAGTGAAGACGACGATGATGACGACGATGATGACGATGACGATGATGATGACGATGATGATGACGAGAATGGTCTCGCCGATGTCCCCGGCCTGACAATCATAGAAACCGGCGCCGAGCCCGAAGGCGTGATGGCCGATCCCGACGGCAGGCGGGTGTACGTGACCTCGGAGGTGGCCAACATCGTGCATGTGGTCGACCTCGAGGCTGGCGCGATCACCCACAACGTGGTGGCAGGGACAAGGCCGCGCCGGTTTGCGCGCACGCCTGACGGCGCGGAACTCTGGGTGACCAACGAGCTCAGCGCCTCGGTCACGGTGTTCGACGGTGCAACCTTTGCCGAGCAGGTCACGCTCGAGTTCCTGCCGCGCGGCATGCGGCCCGAGGACGTCACCCCGGTCGGCATTACCGTGACGGCGGACGGTGCGACCATGATTGTCGCCCTTGGCCGGGCCAATCACGTGGCGTTCGTGGATGTCGCGACACGCAAGATCGAGGACTACGTGCTGGTCGGGCATCGGCCGTGGAACCTGGCGCTGGCCCGTGACAACAGCCTGCTGTTCGTCGCCAACGGGTTGAGCGACGACATCTCGATCATCGATGTTGCCGAGCGCCGGGTGCTGAAGTCGATCCAGGTCGGTCGGGTTCCGCACACGGTCCTGATCGATGACTGATCGGGTGGAACTGCGGCTGCTGGTTGTCCTGGCAGCCGCGCTCTTCCTCAGCACCGCCGCTGTCCGGGCCGACGTGTTCACCATCGGCTACCTGCAGCTGAAGGAGGATGCCCGCTACGCGAAGACGCGGGCCTGGGCCCGGTACCTGACCGAGCCACTGGGCCGTCCCGTCTCAGGTGCGCGGGTTGCAATCGACGAGGTGAAGTTCCACGGGTCGGCGGCAGGGGTGACCTTTGCGTTGAAACGCGTGAAGGGGAAGGGGATCGAACACCTGGTGCGCCGGATCGGGGCGCTGGAAGAGATGGGGGTCCGGTTCTTCGTGACTGATCTCCCGGCGGCGGTGCTCGAGGAGGTGGCGGCGAAGACGACGGGCCGCGACATTCTGCTCCTGAATGCCACGGCGCGCGCCGACCGGCTGCGTGGCGCGGCCTGCGCGTCCCACGTGGCGCACGTGATCCCGAGCCATCGCATGATGACGGATGCGATCGCGCAGTTCCTCGCCTTCAAGAAGTGGCGCGACGTGCTGGTCCTGCAGGGCCCGGGGGAGGAGGACAGGGAGATCGGTGCCGCCTTTGCCGTATCCGCCAGGAGGTTCGGGCTCTCGATTATCGATACCCGCGACTTCGTGCTCGGCAACGACCCGCGCCAGAGGTCGCAGAACAACGTGATCCTGCTGACAGGCGGGGTCTCCCACGACGCGGTCTTCGTCGCGGACAACGACGGGGAGTTTGCCCGCGCGGTTCCGTACGGGACCGTACTGGCGCGCCCGGTGTTCGGATCGGCCGGCTTGGCCGCCGCAGCCTGGCACTGGGCATGGGAGCGGCATGGTGCTCCGCAGCTGGAGAACCGGTTTCGCAAGCGGGCCAAGCGCGAGATGCGGGACTACGACTGGAGCACCTGGGTGGCGGTCAAGGCGATCGCCCAGGCGGTGCAGAGGACCCGCAGTTCCGGGTTCGAACCGGTGCGGCAGTTCCTGATGGGCCCGAAACTCAGCCTCGATGCCTTCAAGGGAGCGCCGTCGAGTTTCCGGGGATGGAACAACCAGTTGCGCCAGCCGATTCTGCTGGTCACCCAGAACTGGGTGGTGGCACGCGCGCCGATGCAGGGCTTCGAACACCGGCTCAACCACCTCGACACCCTGGGTCCCGACGAAGCGGAGTCGGACTGCCGGTTCTGACCCGCCCGGTCCCGTTCTCCCGCCCAGCCATTGCAGGAGTGCGGGCCGCGAACCCGAATTCACTCGCCCGGGACGACTTCGGTCGCGGGCATGACAAGCGGGTCCGGCGTACGCCTCGACCGCGGTTGGCCCGGAGGCGGCCGGCATCGAGGCGGGGCGTGGGCGCTCCTGACTTCCTGCGGGACGATCACGGAAACTGGCGGATCCACACAGGTTCCAGGCAGGGTGCCTGGCCGTCCTCGCCCGAAATTTCCGGCGAGATGCTGAGGATGTCCGTGCCCGTGGACGACGACCCCGAACCGGGGTCCTGACCAGGCGTGGGGCCGACGATGAATTCTCGAGGATTGCCGATTGAGTCCCGGTCGTCATGCACGGGGAGAAGTGTCCACCGACCTGCCATGGAGGCCATCGCGGTCTCGGTTCGGCGTGTCCGGTCCTGCCGTGCGGGCTGCACCTTCACTCGTGGAACGGATCGGTGACCAGGATGGTATCGTCACGTTCGGGGCTGGTGGAGAGCAGTGCAACCGGTGCTTCGATCAGTTCCTCGACCAGACGGATGTACTTGACGGCATTGGCCGGAAGGTCGGCCCATGACCGCGCGCCCCGGGTGCTGTCGGACCAGCCATCGACAGGCGTGTACACCGGCCTGACCGCCGCCTGGGCCGCGGGTCCGCTCGGAAAGTGGTCCAGCGTTCGCCCGTTCAGTTCGTATGCGGTGCAGATGCGGATCTCCTCAAACCCGTCGAGCACGTCGAGCTTGGTGAGCGCGATCCCGTTGATGCCCGCGGTCTTGATGGCCTGGCGGACCATGACGGCGTCGAACCAGCCGCAGCGCCTGCGCCTGCCGGTCACGGTGCCGAACTCGTGACCGCGGTCGCCGAGACGCTCGCCGATCTCGTTCAACTGTTCGGTCGGAAACGGACCGCCGCCGACCCGGGTCGTGTAGGCCTTGGTGATTCCAAGCACGTAGCCGACCGCGGTCGGGCCCATGCCGGCCCCGGTCGCGGCCTGGCCCGCAACCGTGTTCGAGGAGGTCACGAACGGGTAGGTACCATGGTCGACGTCGAGCATCACGCCCTGGGCGCCCTCGAACAGAATACGCTTGTCGTGCCGGCGCAGCTGGTCGAGCCGGTGCCAGACCTGGCCGGCAAACGGCAGGATGCGAGGCGCGATGTTGACCAGCGCCTGGTATGCCTCGTCGATCCCGACCGTTTCCTCGCCGACCGCACCGAGGAAGATGTTGTGATGTTCCAGCAGCGCCGTGAGCTTGCGCCTGAGCGTGTCGGGTTCGGCGAGGTCGGCGACGCGTATCGCGCGGCGACCGGCCTTGTCCTCGTAGGCCGGACCGATGCCGCGGCCGGTGGTCCCGATGCGATCGCGCCCGCGCCGCGCCTCGCGTGCCGCGTCGAGCCGGCGGTGGACGTCCAGGATCAGGGTGGCGTTGTCAGCGAGGACGAGGGTGTCGGGGCTCACCTTCACACCGAGCGCACTCACGGTCTCGATTTCCGCGAGCAGCGCGAACGGGTCGACGACGACGCCGGAGCCGATGATGGAGAGCCGGTTCGGACGCACGATGCCCGATGGCAGGAGGCTGAGCTTGTAGGTCGTGCCGCCGATAACCAGGGTGTGACCGGCATTGTGACCACCCTGGAAACGCACCACCACATCGGCGCGTTCCGACAGCCAGTCAACGATCTTGCCCTTGCCCTCGTCGCCCCACTGCGAACCGATGACCGCTACGTTGCGCATTGCACGTTCCTCACTTCGCGTTGCCGGGCGGGCGGGCGAGACTTGCAAGTGCCACGGGCCGGCCAGCGCGAAGGACGTGGGTGCAGCCGAGAGCCGCCGCCCGGGCTGCGGTGTTCCCTGCGGGCAGGAGTTCGGTGCAGGTGATCCATCCGTCTGCCCGCGCCTGGCGGGCCTGCGAACGCGTGGCGGACTGTGGAACATAGAGGCGGTCGGGGCGGGTCGGACCGGCAATGGCGCGCAGCACCGCCTCCATGTACAGCGTGAAGCCGCAGGACCGTTCATCGCCGTCAACCCGGTAGCGTCCGCCACGCCCGAGTTCTGACCGCGCACCCGGAGCGAACAGGCTGAAGCCGATACCCGAGTAGTATTCGAACCCGCGGTTCTCGACCGGATCGATGGTGACGGTCACCCCGGGCTCCTCCGCCGACACCTGGGTCGCGACATCGCGCAGCCTTGCCACCAGGGGGGCGAGCGTGCTGGGAAGGTCGATGGTGGCGAGCCGGGCAAGACCGGGCTCGCAGGCGTCGGCGGCGCCGGTCAGCCGGGTGAAGACCGCGGCCGCGTCACCCGCATGCCGGGCGACCGCGACCGCGTCCTTGCGGTCGAGCGCGGCGCGTAGCGCGCGTCTCGAAGCAGGATCGATGCCGATTTCCTCCATGAGGCCCGGTGCGAGTTCGGGCGCGGTGATGTCGACCGAGATCCGTTGCACGCCGATCGAGCGCAGGCCCTCGACCGCCAGCAGGATGACCTCAACGTCGGCGGTCGCGGTATCCGGACCGACCAGTTCCGCTCCGACCTGGACCAGTTCGCGCTCGGCGGTCATCACGTCTGGTGTCACGCGCAGCACCTCGCCCGCATAGCACAGCCGCAACGGCCGCGGCACGTGAGCGAGCCTGGTGGTCGCGATCCTTGCCACCTGCACCGTCATGTCGGCGCGCATGCCCATCATGCGCCGGGAAACCGGATCCATCAGCCGGAAGGTGCTGTCGTTCATGGCGCTGCCCGGGCCGGAGAACAGCGACTCCTCGAACTCGATCAGCGGCGGCTTGACGCGCTCGTATCCGTGGCGCATGCAGCACTGTACCAGCGCCTCGACGGTCTCCGCCTCGTGGGTGGCGTCGGGAGGCAGCAGGTCGCGGAGCCCCGGGGGCAACAGGTCGCGACGCGGGCTGTCGGTGTCTGCAGGTGGCGGGGTCACGGTGGCTCCGGGGACTGGAGGGCGGTTTCTCCTAGCGATTTTCCCCGAATCCCGCAACCGGGCGGCCATTTGCCAGCACGCGCCGGTTGCGCCATTGTGCGGCAGTTTCACCATGACTGCCATGCGGAGGGACAATGCGTCTCGAAAACAGGGTCGCGATCGTGACCGGGGCCGGCCAGGGTATCGGGCGAGCGATCGCCGAGCGCTATGTGCGCGAGGGTGCGAAGGTGTTGCTGTCGGATATCGATGGCGGCAAGGCCGAAACGGCGGCGCGTGGGATTTCGAATGATGAGGGTATCTGTTCGGCCGCGGCCTGCGACGTGACGCGTGCCGGAGACCTCCGGGACCTGGTCGCGCTGGCGGTCTCGCGCTACGGCCGACTGGACATCGCTGTTGCAAATGCGGGTATCGCGCACGAGGCGGACTTCCTCGAGCTTGACGAGCAGGACTTCGACCGGGTGATGCAGGTCAACGTCAACGGAGTCATGCTGACCTGCCAGGCAGCGGCACGCCAGATGGCGGCCCAGGGCACCGGCGGCGCAATCGTGACCATTGGGTCGATCGCGGGCAAGCGCGTCATTGCAACCCAGTTGCCGTACTGCACCAGCAAGGCGGCGGTCAACCACATGACCGCCGGCATGGCGCTGGCCCTGGTGGACCGGGGGATTCGCGTCAATGCCATCGGGCCCGGCTCGACCAATACGGAGCTGTTGCAGGCCATGGTGTTTTCCTCGCCGGAATCCCGGCGTACCGTGCTTTCCCGCACGCCGATGGGGCGCCCGGCGGACCCGGCCGAAATCGCATCGGTCGCAGTCTTCCTTGCGAGCGATGATGCGTCCTACGTCACCGGTCAGACCCTGTTCGTGGATGGCGGGCGCTTGCCGCTCATGTACACGGTTCCGGTCGAGGACGAGTGAAGACAGCCGGAGAGGCTTGGACCACGGCAGTCGCGTACGGGCGCCGTAGCTGCGCCGCCCTGCGCCCGGTCCTGTCCGCCCGTCGCTTCCGCCTGGGTCCGGTGGGCAACGGGAGGCGGCCACCGGGTCACCCGGTTGACTGACCATGACCGCGGTCATTCTCGGGCCATCCAGCGTGGTCGGTCGCCACCTGCTGCGCCGGCTGGCCGGGAGCGGGACGGGCGGGCTGTGCTACAGCGCCCGGCGCCCGGCGGATCCGGTGCCGGATGTCTTCACCTGGCTGTCGCTCCCGGCGGACGATGAGATCCGGGTACCCGACGGTTCGGTACTCTATTCCCTGGCGCCGCTGACGGCGTTGCCGCCGATACTGCAGCGCATGACCGGGCTCGGGCGGGTGATCGCGCTGGGGACCTCGAGCACTGCGTACAAGGGGGAGAGTACCGATCCGGCCGAGCGCGAGCTCGCGTGGGAGTTCGGGCAGGCGGAACACGCCGTCAGCCTTCACTGCCGGGAACGGGGAATTGCATGGACCATCCTGCGCCCGACCATGGTCTACGATCCCGGTCGCGACCGTAACGTCAGCGCGATCGCGGCGGTCGCCCGGCGCTTCGGCTTCGTTCCCCTCGCGTGGCCGGCGAGAGGACTGCGCCAGCCCATACACGCCGATGACGTGGCGCAGGCCATGATGGCTGCCCGCGATGCTCCCGCAGCGGTCGATGCGGCGTTCGTCATTCCGGGCAGCGAGACCCTTGAATACCGGGAGATGGTGCGCCGCATCATTCGGGCGACGGGACGCCGGGCGATGGTGGTGTACCTGCCGCTCGGCCCGGCGCGGCTTGCCATGGCGGTGTGGTTGCGCGCAACCGGTGCCGCCTACAGCCTCGCGATGCTCGAGCGCATGAACGCGGACCTCGTGTTCGATTCCGAACCGGCGCGGGAGGCGCTCGGGGTCAGTTTCCGGCCGTTCCGGCCGGAGTTTGCACGCCCTGATGACGCGCGGAAATCACAGGGGCCCTGATCCTGTCAACCCGTCGCAATGGCGATGCGGTGTCCGGTTGCTATCAATTGCACACACTTGGCTCCGGGCCGGGTTCCATGCGAATCACGCGGCCATGCAGACTGGCATGTGTCAGCTCTTTGCGGAGACAGCGGAGTGGTTCGTCCCGGCCTGCACGAGCGGCGCGCTGACGCGGAGCGCTCTGGCCCGGGAGCTCTGCGAGAGGGAGGGCTGGTTCGGCGGCACCGGCAGGCCGCGCCTTGCGTCGGCGCGCACGCTGCTTGCGCGCCTGGCCGAGGAAGCGGGTGTAGGTCTGCCGGAGGCGGAGGCGACGGAAGTCGACCCGCACACGCGTGCTGCGTCGGACTTCGCTGACAGTTCGGTCTCGTGTCCGCTTCGGGAGCTCGGCGTCCTGTCGCTCGAACCGGTGAGGGAAGCGGCGGATCGCCGCCGCCGGGAGGCGATGATCGAGACGCATCATCCGCAGGGGTGGTGTCGCCCGCCGGGAGGGCAGGTCCGGTACTGGGTCCGCTCGGAGCGGCACGGACTGCGGATGGCTGGGCGGCGGCCTGCGGCGAGCGCCCGGTGCTGGCGCAGACCTTCACGGGGCCGGAGATGTCCGGCCTGAGCTACCGGGCGGCGGGATGGAAGTGCTGCCCGGAGCTGACCTCGGGCCGCCGTTCGGGGGTGCGCCGCGCGGTCTGGCTGAGGCCGCTGGCCTCGGGCGGCGACGCGGACCTCCGGGACCACGTGCTGGAGACGGAACCGGCGGGAGAGCGGAAGATCGAGCCTCCCGCCTGCGGCGGCCCGAACCGGAGGAAGGGCCGCACGGCGAAGCTGACGCTGCGCTGCGCGCCGGTCGACCTGCTGCCCCGGCGGGACCGATCCGCATGACCGCCGTCTCCGCCCTGGAGGAGAACCCGCCCCTGGCGACGGGGAAGGGAAAGAAGGGCAACGGGCCGCTGCACTGGATGTTGCTGACCACCGAAGACGCAGCCGACCTCGACACCGCCCGCACGGTGCTGCGATGGTACGAGCTGCGCTGGCGGACCGAGTGCTTCTTCCATGCGCTGAAGGTCGGCACCCGCATCGAGGACCGCCACCTCGACGAGGCCGATGACCTGAGGGCGAGCCCTTGCACTGAAGCGGGGACACCTGCCGCGCAGCCGGCCCACCGTCGTCCTGAAGCGGACAGGCCGCAGCTTGCGCGTTTTCTACACAAACGCTATATCAGCAACCAGGACGCACGCCATCCAACCCGGCGGAGGGAGGCCGACATGCCTCAGGTGAACCTGCGCACGTCCAGCGAGCGTCTGGCCGTCATCGACCGCGCGGCGGCGATCCGGGGCGTCAGCCGGACCGAGTTCGTGCTGCGCTCCAGCGAGGCGGCGGCAATCGAGATCCTGAACGAGCGACCCGTCATCGCGCTGAACGACGAGGCGTGGGACGACTTCGTCGCCGCGCTCGACGCGCCCATAGAACCGGACCCCGCCGTGAAGGCGCGTTACGCGCGCACGCCCCAGTGGGACCGATAGGCCCGCCCGAGCCGCTCGCGCCCCGCCACGACCTTTCGCAGTTTTCCTCCGGCGTCCCGACCCTCGACGCCTGGCTCCACGGCAAGGCGCGGCTGAACGAGGCCAGGGGCGGCGCGCGCACCTATGTCGCCTGCGACGGCGACCGCGTGGCCGGGTTCTACACTCTCGCCGCCAGTTCGGTGGAACGGCACCGGGTGTCGTCCCGGGTGGGCCGCAACATGCCCGATCCGATCCCGGTCATTCTCCTCGGCCAGCTCGCCGTGGACGAGAACTACCGGGGCCGGCGGCCCGGCTCCGACCTGCTCGTCGATGCCGGCCGCCGTGCGCTCGCGGCAGCCGGCACGATCGGCGCCCGCGCCATCATCGTGCAGGCCATCGACGAAGGGGCAAAGGCGTTTTACCTCCGGTTCGGCTACCGCCAGTTCTCCGACCGCGAGCCGCTGATGATGATCTTGCGGATGGTCGAGCTCGAACGACTGTTGCCATCGTGAAGCCCGCCTCGACGCCGCGCGGTTTCAACTGACCGCCTGCTCCGCGGCCGGCCTGTCACAGTCTTGCCGGGGTCGTCGGCGACCCGGTCCTGGCCGTCCGCACACACTGCGTAGCCGGCCTCACACCGTCCGTGGTCCGTCGGGATCCGGCATGCGGAGCTCACCGTGCTGCGCAGCCGGCCCGTCGCCGGCCGTCAGCCGGTCGCGCGCAGGTCCGTGCCGGTATCGAGCGTCGGCAGGCGGGCGATATCCCTGCCGTTCTTCTCTTCCGCGAGCCGCAACTCGTAGAGCTTCTGGAGGTTGAGCCAGAATTCGCCCGAGGTGCCGAAGAAACGTCCGAGCCGGAGCGCCGTATCGCCGGTGATGGCGCGCCGGGCGTTGAGTATCCCGGTGATCCGGTTGGTCGGCACGTCGATGCGCCGGGCAAGCTCGGCCGCACTCATGCCAAGCGCGTCGAGGTCCTCGCGCAGCGTCTCGCCGGGATGGATGGGTTCGCGCATGACACGCCTCCTGTCAGTGGTAGTCGACGATCTCCACTTCGGCCGGACAAGGCTGTCTTCGGGCCAGACGAAGCAGATGCGCCACCGGTCGTTGATACGGATGCTCCACTGCCCCTTGCGCCGGCCCCTGAGCGCCTCCAGCCGGGCGCCGGGCCGCGTCAGGTCGCCCAGCCCGGTGGCGGCGTCGAGCTGGTCGAGCTTGCGCGAAGCGGCGCGCGCGAAGCCTGAGAAGGCCGCGACCCGACCTCCCCGGTAGAACGCTTCCGTGCGCTTGTCCCTGAAGCCGACAATCACGACGCATCCGAATCCGCAGTCCACTCATGCCGCGCACCGTAACGACCGCATCTGCGTTACGTCAAGCATAACGCCACGGTTGATGCACTTGCCTGCCATCCGCCGGCGGGTTCGGCCTTGCCTGCTGCGCCGCCGTCCTGCCGCCGTCTCCATCGGCGCGCTTCTCGCCGGCAGGAGGAGAGGGTTGGTCGTGAGCGGGCCGTCAGGCCGGGGAAGATGTCAATCAGGAACTGCCTCGAGCGGCGGGGTCGTCCGCCGCGCCAGCCACTGCAGCACGTTGTTCGGTTCGGCGAACGCCTGTCGTGCTCCGCGGCCGCTTGCGCTGTCCGCCGCTCCCAGCTGATGGTCACATCCGCGCGACGATCGCGGAAGTCGTCGCGCGAACCACGTCCTTGCTGTCGCCCGGAACGAACTGGAAGACGTGCTGCACTATTCTGGACGGGCGCCTCTGCTCGCGCACCATCGGGTGCAACACGATTGCGCCACGGCCTGCGGCCGGCTGAGGGAAGGGACTGATCGAAGTCCAGACACGTCGCTGACATGGGCAACCGGACCTGCCCGCATCAGCTTTGCGCTACAGGCCGGCACCCCGTGCCCTCCCGACTGCTCTGGCGAGCAGCGTGCGCAGTCTGGCAAGTCTTCTGGACATGACACCGGTGACCAGTTCCCGGAAATGCCGCGATCCTTCGAAGTGACGGGAGACTTCCGCGCTGGGGACTCGCCGCAATCTCTGCACTGCCGGGCGTCGCTCGAGCAGGATAGTCGGCAGCCCGCGGATGGCGTCACGATAGGCTTTCAGCAGCGTGGTGCGACGACCGTGCAAGCCGTCGGTGATCAGGATCCGCAGCAACAGCAGAAAGAAAGCAGGAAGGTTCCTGAGCAGGAGATCGATCGGCATGTTCTTGCAGAACGACCAGATCAGGTTCCGGTAGCCGTGATAGATCTGGAACTCGCTGCTCATTCCGGCTGACGCGGAACCGACGTGGTGGACGACCGCATCGGCGACATGCAGGCACCTGTAGCCGGCAAGGCGCAACTTGAAGGACAGGTCGACATCCTCGAAGTAGCAGAAGAACGATTCCTCGAAACCGCCGACCTCGCTGAACGCCGCCCTGTCATAGAGTGCAGCCGCGGCACAGGCGCCGAACACCTCGTCAGACGTACATTCGGCGAGGTCGGCCGGCCTCATGTGGTCCCGCCGCCATGCCAGTCCGTTGCGCGCCAGCATGTCGCCGGTACCATCGAGGATGTCACCCTGGCCCTTCAGGTGTTCCGGAGGTTCGAAAAGGTACTGGTGCGAGCCGAAGAACGAGAACTCCGGAGAGGTTTCCGCCGCGTGCAGCAGACGTTCCAGCCAGTCAGGCGCGGGGAAGGCGTCGCTGTTGAGCAACGCGATCCAGGGGGATCGTGCGACCTCCACGGCGCGGTTGTTGGCAAAGGCGAACCCGGTGTTGCGTCCAAGATCGAGGATCCGGAAACGGGTGTCGTCGGGGACATGCGCGAGTGACCCGTCGTGCGAGCCGTTGTCGACGACAATGACCTCGAAATCGGTCACGGTCTGGGCGCACAGGTGCTCCACGCACCTTCGCAGGTACTCTCCACCATTGTAATTCACGATGATCACGGACACGGACAGACCCGCCTCGCCGGCATACGCCTTCGCGTCTGCGGTGGACCCCAGGAGCGGATCAAACCGCGAATTCACTTGCGGAAGTCCGGAAAATCTGCACGGCGGCGCGGGGACGGGAACAGGCAGGTCCGGTGCGCATGATCAGGGCTCTCCGTTGCCAATGCGGAGCCTCGCACACCAGGGCCGGAAAAGCCCGTGCCCGCTCACCGTGTCGCGTGGTTGCCGAGTACCTTCAGGCCCAACCGCAGAACCGTCCGCACGAACCAGCGGAATATCCGGACGTGCAGTGCACGGCTGCGCAGGACGAGCAGGGACCCGGCCGACACTCCCAGGGTGTCGGCGTACTCCTCGATCAACTGCTCGTACTCACTCCCGATCTGCCCGGCGTTCAGGGATATGCCCAGTCCCCGGTGTTTTTCCCTGGCAATCGCATAGTATTGCTCCAGGGACTCCTGCCTGGCGCCAACCTGCTGGTGAACCATCGGGACACGGTAGAGCGCCGTGGTCTTCTCGATGTGCGCGAATGGTCCCGAATATGCCGCGTACCGCACCCACAGGTCCCAGTCTTCCTGGTTCTCCAGTGCGGGGTCCATTCCTCCGCATTCCTCGAACAGGGTGCGTTCGAACATGACGCAGCAGATCGGCATGATGTTGCGGTGACACAGTTCGACGTAGGTGAAGGGTCGGTTGAACACCACGTCCCGCGAGCCTTCCCGGACGATCTCGTGATTGTCGTCCCACTCGGTGCGGACCTCGAAAGCCGTGGAGTACGCGATGCGCGCATCCGAGTCCTTCAGGCAGACGACCAGCTGCTCGACATGGTCGGCAAACAGTTCATCGTCCTCGTCGAGGAAGCACAGGTAGGAGCCGGTAGCAAGTTCCATTGCAGTGTTGCCGGCAGTGCACCTTCCCCGGTTTTCCCCGAGTGCACGGTAGACGATGTCAAGTCCCGGGAACCTGTCAATAACGTCTTCCACCGTGGGAGGGCCGTCCTCGATCACCACGGCCTCGAGAGGCCGGTAGGTCTGGTTGGCGATGGTTCGCAGCGCCCGTTCGAGCTGCGCCTTCCTGCCGATGGTCCGGACCAGGACCGAGACCAGGGGATACTGATCCAGGTCCGGGAACGGTGTTACGACGTGAAACGCTCCGAGCCGGGTCGGGGCAAAGTTCATGCCACTGAAATAGGCCTCTCCGAAGTTCCGGCGCTTTTTCATGAAATGCCGGAAGTCCCGGAAATAGCGGGTTCCGATGACCAGGAGATCCTTGCGTTGACCGGGAAAGTACCGACGGCCCAGCAGGATTGCCAGGTAGATGCCGTAGCCCCGGAGCATGTCCATGAAACTGCCGAAGCGGGTGCGGATGTAGAGCATGCCGAGCACGCTGTGGATCAGCTGCACAGGTTTGACCTGGCCCGCAAATTCGTAAGTGTGGTGCCGGATGCACGCCGACGGAACATATCGCAGCGTCCAGCCGGCATGCCTGATCCGCCAGCACAGGTCGACATCCTCACAGTAGAGAAAGATGCGTTCGTCGAAACCTTTGACGGTTTCGAAGGCGTCGCGGCGGAGCAACAGTGCGGCACCACAGCACCACGGAGAGTTCATGGACACCGGGTTGTACTGCTTGGGGTGCTCGTAAGGCACCTGTCTCGGTTCCCATGCGCCAACGCTTGAACTGTCGTTCTCGGCCGCCTCGACAAGCCTCTGGATGCAGTCGGGATAGAGTTCGGTGTCCGGATTGAGAATCAGGGCGAACGGCGCGCGGCCGTCGTGCAGCGCACGGTTGTGCGCTCTTCCAAAGCCGTCATTGGTCGCGTTCTCCACGACCTCGTAGGAATGGAACAGCCCGACCTTGTCCCATCTGAGCACCGAGAGCCGTTCAACGGTATTGTCGGAGCTGCTGTTGTCCACGAAGGTGATCCGCGCCCGGGTCATGTCGAAGGTCTGTCGGGTCAGGCTGTCGACCAGTCGTTCCACATGGCTGGCTGAATTGAACGTCACCACGGAGATATCGAGGCGGGGCTCCGGCTGGGGCTGTCTGAGTTCCGATAATGTGGCGAGAGGAGGGTTCTCGACCCGCTCATCCGATCCGAGGTCCGGTTGCGCGGAAGTTGCCTGGCAGAACCCGGGAGCTGCCGGGGCGGCCCCTTGAGCTGTTGGCGCCGGTTCAGGTTCTGATCGTGAGTCAATGATCATACAAGGGCTTTCTGATCCTCCGCGTCGCACGAAGGCCGGTCGAACCGGGACAGGGCCGTTGCTCTCATGCTGTCCAGATATACACATGCCTGCGCCATCCTGTCACCGTGCAGTAATGGTTCGAACCGCATTCACCACATCACTCGCGTGCTCCCGGCCTCAGCAGGTACCGGCATTTCCGCGCGGGGCCGGGGCTCGCTGATGTCGTTGTCAATGCCACGTGACCCGGTGTCCGTGCACAACCCGACAGCGGACCGGCTCGATGCGGCCCTGCTCCGGGAGAGGTCCGGTTCGCGCCGGATCGGAACCGTATCGGGTCCGCAGCCGAGCCGTCCGTCGCCAGTACTGGTTACCCGGTCCCCGGTCGATGCACGGTAAGCGTACCCGCGCCCGGTGCGCCGGTTCCCGCGTTCCGCAGTTCTCTTGACAACACGTTGCGGCTTCGACGGTCTCCCTCAGTCATGCAATCGTGTCCGGACCACGCCGGTGTACCCTGTCTCCTGATGCTTCGCGAATCAGGAGCTTCCGGACGCAGGAGCATGGTCCCGGATTCCTGCAATTCTGCCGCAACGGCCGTTCTTCACCCGTACACCAGAGGTGCCCATGCCGTCAGAACAGAACTGCTGGACATCCGATCCCTTTGCGCTGCTTGATGAAATCCGGACCGTAAGCGCACTCGGTGTGGAGGTGACAGTCAACGAGGCCTACCGGGCACTTGTCGACATCGCATCTCGTATACTGCCGTATGCGGCCAGGTCCGGCACTGGCTGGACCAGCTGCGCCGGAACGACAAGCGTATCCTGCTCGAAGGTGCCCAGGGCGTGATGCTGGACGTCGATCATGGTGCCTACCCCTTCGTGACCTCCTCGAACACGGTTGCCGGCCAGGCTGTCACCGGGGCCCGGATGGGCCCGACCTCGATCGGCTACGTGCTCGGAATTACCAAGGCATGCACCACCCGTGTCGGAGGTGGACCGTTTCCGACCGAACAATCGAACGAGATCGGCGAGCGCCTCGATGGTCGCGGGCACGAGTTCGGCACCGTCACCGGAAGACGCAGGCGACGCGGCTGGCTTGATGCGGTCATGGTGCGCCAGGCCATCAAGACTGCAGGCATCAACGGTATTGCGCTCACCAAACTCGATGTGCATGAAGGGTTTTCCGAGATCCGGATCTGCACCGGATACGAGCTTGATGGCCAATATCCGGATCACTTTCCGAGTGGTCCTGGCGCCCCGGCAACGGTCAGGCCGGTTTACACTCCCGTCGACGGCTGGTCCGACACCACCTGCGGCGCCCGTTCATGGGCCAATCTGCCGGCCAATGCGATAAAGTACACTCGGCTGGTCGAGTCGCTGATCAAGGCGCCAGTCGCCCTGCTCTCTGCCAGCCCCGAACGCGACGGCACGACATTGGTCACCGATCCGTTCCAGGAGTGAAAACGTCACCGGTGCGTCGGATCGGTCGGGTTCGCCAGGACCCACCCTGCCGCCAACAAGCCTTTGTGTATGGTACATGTGATGTGCGATTAATGCGATGTCAAATGTGAAACCCGATACCGTTTCCAATGAAGTGCGCCGATACAATAATTTTAATTTGATCCGGCTTGTAGCTGCTGGATTTGTTATCTACAGTCATTCGTACGCACTTGTTGGTATAACTGAGCCATTGTTTTTCAGGTATATCACGTTTGGTAGTGCGGGAGTCTATATCTTTTTTGTGGTCAGTGGCTATCTTATCATCCAGAGTTGGGATCGAGACCCGCATCCTTTCAGGTACTTTGTTCGACGTTCGCTGCGAATTTTTCCGGGTTTGGCGGTTTGCATTGCAATGTGCACATTTGTCTTGGGTTCGATGATAACAACACTAAGTTTGTCGGACTACATTACCCATGATGTGACATGGCAATATTTGAAAAACACAATTCTTCTCGTCCAGTATCATTTGCCCGGAGTGTTTTATGATAACCCTCACAAATATGCTGTTAATGGAGCACTTTGGAGTCTCCCAATAGAATTTTGTATGTATATCGCTTTACCTATTATTGCTTATTTTCTCAATTGCATTTGGACTTTCTTTTTTGTAGCTATCGCCTCCTCCATCGTGACTATATCTTGGGCTCTTAACCCCGGATCTGAAGCTCTGGTGTTTCTGGGTTCTGATGTACGAATGCTCTTTATCTGCGGCACTTACTTTTGGTTTGGTGCATTGTTTTATAAAACAATCACAATATCAACAATATCAATGTCAGTATTATTGGTATTGGCGGTATTATCAACTGTTATAATGACAATGTTGTCATTCACGAGCCCATATTTATTGCACTATGCCACATGGATCCTTCTGCCGATAATTCTGATCTGGTTTGGAGAAACAAAATGCCCCAACATACTGAAACCAATAGCGCAGTTTGACATATCATACGGATTATATATTTACGCTTTTCCAATTCAACAAACGTTTGTTCATTTGATTCCCGATATCACAGCAATTCAATTGTGCACAATAACGTTAATTTGTGCATGTTGTGCCGGCGCTATTTCATGGAAATTTGTGGAAAAGCCGTGTCTTTCATGCAAGCCAACCGCAAGACCTATGTAAATTCTACAATATCTCGACTGATAGCACGCATTCACCCCTTAGTTGAGTGCAGGCTATGGGTCGTGCAGGCACTGGCATTTCCTTACCGATTCGATGGAGTTTCCTTGACGCGTGGCGCCCTGTGCGGCGACAGGCGGTGCGTTCGGGCCGGATCCGGCTCGGTCAGGCCGCGACGTTCGTGCCTCGGTGCCGGTTGCTGATCGGCTTCCTCGATCTCCTCGGATACAGCCGTTCCGGTCGCACCCGGCTGCGCACCGCGAGGACCCGCTGCGCCATCCAGGTCACGGTCTCGGTCAGGGCCGCGGCGCGCATCATGACCAGTTCCTCCAGGTTCGCCGCCATGATTGCCAGCGCGTTCTTGAAGTTTGACCGTCATTTTCTCCTTGCCGGCCTCGCGCCTCGCTTCCAGCAGGCCGTCGCCATGGTTCGAGAGCAGGCGGGTCATGGCGATCAGGTTGAAGCGGGCGTACAGCTCCTGGCGGATGCCGCGCTCGGTGCGGCTGTGGAACTCGTCCACCGCGATGACCGTCTTGGAGATCCGGAACAGCTCTTCGATGCCCCATCTTCCATGGTACAGGTCGGAGAGGTCGTCGAGCGTGTATGTGCCGGCGTCTGCGAGGGTGGTGGCGAGGACGTATTCGCTGTCTCGGTGCGTGTAGCGGACCAGCCGCAGGTCGACCGGGTCGAACGGTCTGCCCGGGGAAAGCGGCACGGAGCCGGGCCCGCGAATGGTGGTCCTTCGGCACGGCGGACACCGTGGTGTCGTCGACATTGCCGTTGATGAAGCCGTCGAAGCCGGAGTTGCGGCGCATCCGGAACACCGGGTGCACGCCGCGCCAGACCAGGGCGTACAGGAGCACGAACGAGAAGTATCCCCGGTCGAAGACCACGATATCGCCCGGCCCCACGGCGTCGAGATGGGCGAGCGCGGCGGCGCGCTCGTCGGCGTTGGCCGACAGGCTGAAGTCGACCGGCGTTGCCGTAGTCCAGCCGGTAGAGGCAGGACACCAGGCCCTGCGGGTAAGTGGGCCGCTGCATTGGGACGCGGGTAGCCGGCCTCGACCAGCGGGCGGGGCAGGTTCATCCTGGTTCCGTCAACGGCGAAGGTGCGATGGCCCTTCCACCGCCGGTCGGTGCCCTCGTGCCGGAGGATCTCGCGGTGCAGGTCGAGGAACAGGTCCTCGTGGACCTTTGCCCGGGCCTTGCAGATCGACGAGGCGGCGACGGGCTCTCGCTGTGGCAGGGCGATTCCGAGCTTGCGGCACTGGTCCCACAACTCGGCGAGGACGGTCGCATAGCCCTTGTCGCCGCGCGACAGGACGAGCCGGAACACGAACAGCACGACGATCAGGCTGTCCAGGATCCGCTTGCGCTTCATCCACCGGCGGTCGTGCGCGGCGGCGAGTTCCCCGGCCGCGTCGATGATCTTCATCCACATCGCGACGTAGGGGTCGTCGAGCGCCGGCGCCGGGGGCGTGCGGCGCGGCGGCGTCTTGCTCTCGCCCTTCAGCGTCGCGCGGAAGCCGGGGTCGAGAGGAAGGACGAGGATCTGCTTCGCCGGCTTGGCCCGGCTTGCGCTTCTGCGCCCGGCCGTCATGCCGATCACGGTCCAGTTGGCGGCCCGGTAGCAGGCCCCGTCGAAACGGGTCGGATCCACGAAGGTCTCGCACAGCACCGGCCGGCATCCGTGGCGCTGCTGCCACTCGCCGGGAAGCTGACGCGCCGCCATGGACAGGGCCTTCGAGGCGAGATTGTCGACCCGGACCCATCGCAAATACCAGAAGCGACTGTTCGATACCGCCAGATGCAGCCGGCGGTCGCGGTCCTCCTCGTTCCATCCGACCCACGCATCGCGGGCGGGCAGCGACTTCGCCGCCGCCTCGAACAGCAGGCAGCCGAGACGCCGGCCGTCCCTGTCGAGAACGAACCAGCGCAGGTGCGGGCCGAACGGGCGCGGGCAGCCGAGGCCGTGGTGCCGGTCGACCAGCTCGTTCCAGTCGGCGACGTCCCGCTCCTCCGTCGCCAGCTGGAGCGACAGCGGCTCCAACCGGGCCAGCGTGCACTCGATCTCGGGCCCGGGGTCGGAGCGCCCGGTGTGGGAGATTGGCGTCCGGGCCCCGGAGATCGTGTTCCGCTTCGCCGGCAGGGTCAGGACCCCGCATTCCTCCAGACTCTCCAGCATGCGCAGGCAGGCCGCGACCCGGTAACCGCCCTTCGGGGTGGTCCAGTTCAGGTGCTCGCAGATCGTCCTGGAAAGCTCGTTGCGGCTCAGGGCCGGGCTCAACGCCACCGTCTCCTGGATGTCGGCGATCTGGCGCCGGGTCAGGCGGCGCCTGCAAAATGTCGTGGATTCGAGTCTCTCGATCCGCGGATCCATCGGCCTCGCCCCCCGCTGACGGTTCTTCCCGAGCGAAAGATGCCACTGGCGGGGGAGTGTGTTAGCCCGGATTCGTTTGCGCCTCCCAGAACAATGGAAACGTCCCGGAACCAGCGGGGTGCAAGTCCCGAATAATCCTGCGGAAGAAACCGCCGATTACCAATATGCCATTGGTCGTGCAGGGGATGCCCGGCAACAGTCGCGCTGGCGGACCGCGACACGAAGCCGGGGAGGGGCATTGGACGGGTCCCGGTCCCCACCGTAAGATCGGGACACCGATGCCATGGAGTGCATCCGGCGCAGGGACGGGGGAGACCATGACCAATTGCGTTCACGATCATGCGCGCTGGGGGACGGGTGACCAGGTCGGCGCAGCCGGCCACCTCCTCGACGCGACAACCACGCTCGCAGCGCTCTCGAAGGTCCGGGAGGGACGGATACTCGATCTGTCGCACGTCATCGAGATGGGCGCGCCATACATGGCGCCGAACCAGACCCCCTACATCATCTCTTCCTCGGCAACGGCGCGAAACAGCATGAAGATTCGTGCGCAGTTGGGGGCCACCAACAATGTCGGAGCCAATCTCGAACGCATCGAGATGACCACCCATGTCGGCACCCATATCGACTCGCTCGGGCATTTCTCGATCGGTGAACACCTCTACGGCGGACACAGCATCGACGACAGTGTCGGAGACTGGGGTCTGATCGATCTCGGCGTGGAGAACATTCCGCCTATCGTTACCCGCGGGATCTGTCTCGACGTGTCGGGGCTCGACGATGGCGCGCATCTCGAGGCGGGGCGCCCGGTCGGTGTCGATGATCTCAAGCGCGTATGCGACGCTGCGGGTGTGGCGCCTGCCCGTGGCGACGCGGTGTTCGTCAACACCGGCTGGGGTCGGTTCTTCATGACCGACAATACCCGATACCTCGCCGGTGAGCCGGGGCTCGATCTGGAGGCCGCCCGGTGGCTGACGAGCTGCGACGTGGTGACGATCGGCGCCGACAACATGGCGGTCGAGGTGCTGCCGGGTACCTGCCATCCCGAGATCATGATGCCGGTGCACCAGCATTGCCTGGCCGAGGCCGGCGTGCACCTGGTCGAGAACCTGGTTCTGGACGAGATATGCCGGCAGGGAATCCACGAGTTCTGCCTGGTGATGCTGCCGGTAAAGCTCAAGGGAGCGACCGGTTGTCCGGTCCGCCCGGTGGCCATGGTGTAGGAAGGACTCAGAACCGCAGCCGGTCCGCGCGAACCACCAGAGGCAGTCCGCGGACCGTCTTCAGGACCTCGTCGTCAATGGCGCCGTCGATTGCAACCAGGACGATTGCCTCGCCGCCGCTCTCGCGACGGCCGAGTTGCAGGGATGCGATGTTGAGGCCGGAATCGCCGAGCACGGTGCCGAGTCCGCCGATGAGACCAGGCCTGTCGTAGTTGCGCACGTAGAGCATGTTCGGTGCGAACTCGGCTTCCATGGCAATGCCCTGGATGTCGATCAGTCGCGGCCGGTCGCCGGCAAACAGGGTTCCCGCCAGGGTGCGGGTACGCGAGGCATCCTCGACGGTGAGCCTGAGCAGGGTCTGATAGTGGCAGGGCCGGTCGTGACGGACCGTGGTGACGGCCATCCCCCGGGACTGGGCGATCCTGGGTGCGCTGACCATGTTGACGCTGGTGACCTGCGGGCGAAGCAGACCGGCAAGTGCCGCCGACAGCACCGGCGCGGAATTCACTGTCGCCGCCAGTCCCTCGAACTCGAGGCTGACCGATCGGATCGCATCGGCGGCCATCTGGCCCGCAAAGCTGCCGAGCTGTTCGGCGAGTTCCATGTAGGGTCGCAGTACCGGAACTTCCTCGGCCGAGACAGCGGGCATGTTGACAGCGTTCACGACGGCGCCCGTAAGCAGGTAGTCCGCCATCTGTTCGGCAATCTGCTCGGCAACCTTCTCCTGTGCCTCCGTTGTCGAGGCGCCGAGATGGGGCGTGGCCACGAGGTTGGGGGCCCCGAACAGCGGATTGTCATGTGCCGGTTCCTCGGAGAACACGTCGACGGCCGCACCCGCCACCTGGCCGGCCTCAAGCGCGGCGCGAAGATCGGCCTCGACGATCAGACCGCCGCGGGCACAGTTGACGATGCGGACCCCGGGCTTCATGCGTCCGATCGCCTCGGCATCGATCAGGTTGCGCGTTGCATCGGACAACGGGGCGTGAAGCGTGATCACGTCGGCTTCGGCGTACAGCGTCTCGAGCGAAACCTTGCGTACGCCCAGGGCGACCGCCCGTTCGTCGGTGAGGAACGGGTCATGGGCGAGAACCCGCATCTTCAGGCCCCGGGCGCGATCCGCCACGATGGAGCCGATATTGCCGCAGCCGATGATCCCGAGCTTCTTGCCGGTGAGTTCGATACCGACAAAGCGGGACTTCTCCCACCTGCCTGCCCGGGTCGACGCGTCGGCTTCCGGGATGTTGCGCGCCAGGGTGCACATCATGGCGATGGCGTGTTCTGCGGTTGTGACCGCATTGCCGAACGGTGTGTTCATGACAACCACGCCTGCCGAAGTGGCTGCCGGAACGTCGACGGTATCCACGCCCACTCCCGCTCGCCCGATGACCCTGAGAGCGGTGGCCGCGCGCAGGATTTCGGAGGTAATGCGCGTCCTCGAACGCACCGCGAGTCCGTCGTACTCCCCGATGCAGTCTGCAAGCTCGGCGGCACCCATATCGACCCTGCGGTCAACATCGATCCCGCGCTGCCGGAAGATCAGAGTGGCGGTCTCGCTGAGGCTGTCAGCGATCAGGACCCGTGGCATGTGCCGCTCCAGCGCGCCGGCTATCGTGCATCCACCAGGCTGGCAAACGACCAGTCGAGCCAGGGCAGAACCGTTTCCATGTCCGCAGTCTCGACGGTGGCCCCGCCCCACAGGCGCAGTCCGGGTGGTGCGTCGCGGTAACTGTTGATGTCGTGGGCGACACGCTCCCTGTCAAGAAGCTCGGCCATGCGCCGGGGAAGGTCGGCCAGTCGTTCGGCTGGCAGGTGGGCGCAGCGTTCCTCCGCGATCCTGAGGCAGATCGACGTGTTTGACCGGATTGCAGGGTCGCTTGCGAGGAACCGGGCCCAGGTGGAGCGGCCAACCCAGCGGTCGACCGCGGCCAGGTTGGCGTCGGCGCGAGCCCTGAGCGCGGTCAGTCCGCCGAGCCCCTCGGCCCAGCGCAGGGCGTCGAGCACATCCTCGACGCAGAGCAGTGACGGGGTGTTGATGGTGTCGCCCCTGAATATGCCCTCGTTCAGCCGGCCCTTCGTGACAAGCCGGAAGAGCTTCGGCATCGGCCAGGTCGGCGTGCGGGATTCCAGTCGCTCCACGGCGCGGGGAGACAGCACCAGCATGCCGTGGGCCGCCTCTCCCCCGAGCACCTTCTGCCAGGAAAAGGTTGCGACATCGATGCGTGACCAGGGGATGTCCTGGGCAAGTACGGCGCTGGTGGCGTCGCACAGGGTGAGGCCCGCCCTGTCCCCTGCAATCCAGGAACCGTCAGGGACACGCACTCCGGAGGTGGTGCCATTCCAGGTGAAGACCACGTCGCGGTCGCAGTCGACGTGCGAAAGATCGGGCAGCATGCCGTAGTCGGCCTCGAGAATGCGGACGTCATCGAGCCGGAGCTGGGTCGTGATGTCGGTGACCCACCCCTTGCCGAAACTCTCCCAGGCGAGCACATCGATCCCGCGGGCTCCGAGCAGCGACCACATCGCCATTTCGAAGGCACCGGTGTCCGAACCGGGGACGATGCCGAGCCGCCAGTCATCCGGCAGCTCGAGCAGGGCTCTGCTCCGTTCGATGACTTCCTGAAGCCGGGCCCGTGCCGGCGATGACCGGTGGGACCGGCCAAGGACCGCGCCACCAAGGACGGATGGACGCCAGCCCGGCCGCTTGGCACAGGGGCCGCAGGAGAACAGCGGGATCCGGGGTGAACGATCGGGCTTTGCTGGCATGGTGTGGGCCGTCCGGTGCTGAAAACACGTTTCGAAGACGGTGCGCTCTCTCTGTTCGATGCGGCAGGACGACACGACACGGGCCGTCCCCGGGACCTGGCAACGAGCATATGGCGTCGCAGCCCATCAGCGCCCGGGGCAAAAGGGGAGGCACTATAGGAAGGCGGGCATGCCCGATCAATGCGGCCTGTTGGCACGGAATCAACCATCGTGCCACGCCGCCCGCTCCTGTGCTCGTTCTCCTTCGGGACCAGGGGCCGTCGGACCAAGGCAGGAGCCGGAACTCGCGGGGGTCGGTGGCGTCGGATCAGGTTTTCCGCCGGGATCGGGTGGCAGTGCGGAGCCGGAGCGCGAGTGGTCCCGATAACCCGGCCAGCGGACCCCTGCAGACATGGTTCCGGTTCCGACATCTGCGCGAGCGACGCTCGGCCCGTCACCGCAAGGACAGGGACACCGTCATGGTCTTGCCAGTGCCGGTTCATGCATCACGCATTCGGAACTGCAGGTACGCGAAGGATGCGGACATCACCTCCCCGTGGCGAACGGGACTCCAGGTTGACGCGCGGGATATACCTGAGAGGCGGAATCATACGTCATTGTTTTAATTGCATTTATGTGAGCCTCTTGCAAAATTGCTGGCTCAGACTGGTGGGAGAAGCGCTGACGGGTCTTGATGGAGGTGGCTGGCGCCGATTTTCCGTCCCGGGCTGCGCATCCGGGGCCTGATCTGGCGGATGTGGCCTGATTCGGCGGAATCCGGGCGAGCGTGACCGCTGCTTGCGCGGGAAGCGATCGGGATCGGTTTGCAGACGGGGAGTTCGGGGCAGGAGGCGCTGCAGGTGCTCGACGGTCAGTGCCAGGATGCCGAACATGAGGTGACAGGACACCTTTGCCGCCCCTCGGACCCGGACATGACGGCCACCGAAGTCATCCTTCAGACGGGCATTCCCCCCTCTCGCTGTTGGTGCGTTCGGCGTAGCGGACCGCCGTCGCATCGCGATCGTTGAGTGCCCGTTGCGCCGTCGCGTCCTGGCGCACGGCCTCCTTGAGCGCGCGTCGCGACGAGGATTGGGGTCGATGATCGCGACATGGCCCGCGTGCGTCCTGTACTCGTGGATCTGCTTCGCGTCACAGGCGGCGCCCATCAGCTCGTACGGGTCCGTCACCCTCTGCCCGGTCTCTGTCGCCAACGGGATCGCGGCCTGGCTGTCGTGCAGTGACGCCGAGGTCAGAAGGCAGCTGATCGGGATGCCGCCGTCCGCCGGGTCGACATGCAGCTTGGAGCCGTTCCAGGACACCGTGTGGCCCCTGGCATTCCGCTTCGTGCCCCGGTCGCACTGCTTCGGCAGATCCGCGATCATTTCCGCAAGATCCATCCGCAGCTGCGCATCGAGCCGCTTGTCTTCCTTCACCACCACCTCACCCTTGCGTGGGCGGCCGCGCTTGCGTTTCGGCCTTTCGGCCTTCGCCGGCTTCGGTGCCGGTTTCTCCCGTGCCTCGATCGCGGTGGAATCGCGCGTGACATGCCCGACGATGGGTGTCTCCAGGGCCGTGGTGACCAGTGCTTCATGCATCCGTGCCGGAAGGTCGCTGGAGGCACACTCGGCGAAGGCACGCGAGAACGTCGCCTCGCTCGGGATGGCGGAACGCCGTGGCCACCCGCACAGCCGTCGCAGCACCGGATCCGCATCGATCCGGTCGATCAGATCGCGCGTGGTCGCCACGTTCCAGATCGCCCTGGCAATGAACGCGCGGGCCACCCGGTCCGCGCAGGGACGGCCCACAAAACCGGGCTGACAGCTGAAATGGTCTTCGGGAGGCGCAAACTCCAGCACCGCAACCAGCTTTCGGTGCCGATCCGACAGACGGCCCACGGCGTCGGTCAGTTCGGGAAACAACTCGCCTTGAAATCGGCACCAGAGGTCGGATGCACTCTCGAACAAGGGCATCGGGGAGACTGCGTTTTGTCAGTATGTTGTGGCTTTAGCAACTCCAACAGACCACTGGGCGGTCCCCGTGTCCCCACTTTTTCCGAAAATCGCCCCCGTTCAGGGCCCAGAAATCGCGTGAGCCCGCTGTTTTGCAAGAGGCTCAACAAGCTATCCGGTTTCGCTCAGGACATGGCGCTGGCCGGCCTTGAAGCCGATCCGGTGTCCCAGCGCGGCGCTTGTGAGGCGGGTCTGGCCGTGCCACATGATCTGATGACCGGGTCCGGGTCACGCTTGCGATCACGGTAGCCGCCGAAGTGGGCGACCAGAGCGACCGCGTCGCCGAGCCCGGCCGTCTTGCGCACCCGCCGCCAGGGCTTCTGCAGGTCCTTCAGATATTCGCCTTCCTTCGCGCCCGCGATGACATAGGGATTGCTCTCGATCCGCTCGGCATTGGCCACAACCTCGAGCGCCGGCCCGTTGAGGGGATCGGCTTGTCCTTGGCCCGGTCTTCGAATCGGGCAGGCCTCTGGTGATTGCGGCCGGCATGCTCAGAAATTTCATGCCCCAACTTGCACTTGACAACGATATTGTTGCCAACAATGTTGATGCCAACGATATCGTTGGGGTTGAGCGATGATTCGAAAAGGTGGTAGCAACTGGGTCGACGGAGAGAACTTCTTCGACCGGGAGACGGAGCTGGAAGCGCTGGAAGAGCGGGTGCGGGAGGGAACCCACACCCTGCTGACCGCGCAGCGGCGGATGGGCAAGACCAGCCTGGTGCGGGAGCTGCAGCGCCGCCTGGCCGAAACGGGGGACTTCGAGGTCGTCTTCGTCGACCTGGAGGCGGCCAACGATCCGGCCGATGCGATTGCCGAAGTCGGGATTCAGGCGAAGCCCGTGCGTGCGGCGTGGGATCGGATCATGACCGGCTTCGCCAACTTGGTGAGAAGCGCTGGCGAACGGATCGAGGAACTGTCGGTTGCGGATCTGAAGGTGAAGTTGCGGGCCGGAATCAATGCGGGCAATTGGCCGCAAAGAGGAGACGCGATCTTTGCCGCCCTGGCGGAGAGCGGCCGGCCGGTCGTGCTCGCGATCGACGAGTTGCCGATACTCGTAAGCCGGCTGCTGAAGGACGGGACGGGGCGCATGACGCCGGAGGGGAAGCAGGAAGCGGACGCGTTCCTGAGTTGGCTGCGCAAGGTCGGGCAAGCCCACCGCGACCGGGTCACGCTGATCCTGTCGGGCAGCGTGAGCCTCGAGCCGCTGCTTGAGGAGGCCGGGCTCAGTGCACAGGCAAACATCTTTTCCTCCTACGACCTGAAGCCTTGGAACGAGGAAACGGCCGTTTCCTGCCTGGAGGCGCTTGCCGAATCCTATGAACTCGGTCTTGCGCCGGAGGCCAGCCGGGACATGTGCCGCAGGCTGCGTTGCTGCATCCCGCACCATGTCCAGATGTTCTTCGACAGGATGCACGATCATCTACGGCGCACCGGCCGGACAGACGCCTCGCTGGACGATGTCGAGTGGGTCTATGTGCGGGAGATGCAGGGCGTCCGGGGGCAGGTCGACCTGCAGCATTACGAGGGACGGCTGGAGACGGTTCTCGGGCGAGCGGGGTACACGGTTGCGCTGGAGATCCTGACGGCGACGGCGGTCGACGGCGATATCGCCGCCGAGACGGTCGGCCGGTACCGCAGCTGGTTCTCGACGCGCGACGCACAGGACGGAGACGGGGCGCCCGCGGTCGATCATGTGCTGCATGTGCTGCAGCACGACGGCTACCTGGAGCCCAAGGACGGAGGTTACCGATTCGTTTCCGGGCTCCTGGAGGACTGGTGGCGCGGGCGCTACGGGCAGAGGTTCGTGCCCGTGTTCGACCGGCAGCGCTGAGAACGGGGTCGGAGCGATGGCTGTGACCGCCAGAAAATACAATCCGGGATTTCTCTCGATCGACGAACTGGTCGCGAGCTTCTGCGTCCGGAGAGCGGAATACGAATCCCTGATCGAGGCGCTGCGCGAATGCTCGGGCAGCGCCAACACCCATCAGATCGTGATCGGGCCGCGCGGCAGCGGAAAGACGAGCCTCCTGCTGCGGGTCGCTGCGGAGGTGCTGCGCGATGCCGATCTTTCGGCGCGCTTCTTCCCGATCGTCTTCGCGGAGGAAAGCTACGAGGTCTCGACGGCCGGCGAGTTCTGGCTCGAATGCGTATCCCGGCTGGCCGTCCAGGCGCCGTACCGGGAAGGCGGTGTCGACTTGCACCGCACCTTCGAGGAGCTGCGCACCCTTCATGACGACCGGACGCTGGAAGATCGGTGCCTCGGGGTGCTGCAGGACTTTGCCGACCGGGAAAAGAAACGCCTCGTGCTGATCGTCGAGAACCTGAACATGATGTTCAGGGACATGGGCGACGACGATGCGGGCTGGCGGCTGCGGAAGGCGCTGCAGACCGAACCGCGGATCGTTCTGCTGGCGAGTGCGACCAGCAGTTTCGACCAGATGAACGATCCGAAGGAAGCGCTCTACGAGCTCTTCCGGGTAATCCGGTTGCATCCGCTCGACACGGAGGGCTGCGCGACCCTGTGGCAGACCGTGTCGGGGCAGGCGCGGGCGCCGCAGACGATCCAGGCGTTGCGAATTCTGACTGGCGGCAGCCCGCGGCTGCTGACCATCGTGGCCCGGTTCGGCGCGAATCTGTCGTTCCGCGAGCTGATGGCCGATCTCCTCGATCTGGTCGACGACCATACCGAGTATTTCAAGAGCCACCTCGATGCGCTCCCGGCGCAGGAGCGAAAGGTATACGTTGCCCTTGCCGGTCTCTGGAAGCCGGCGAACGCCCGCGAGATCGCGGACCGGGCCAGGCTAGGGACCAGCAAGTGCAGCGCCCAGCTGGCCCGTCTGGTCGATCGGGGCGCAGTAGAGGTGAGCGGCGGCAGCGCACGGCGCAAGCTCTATTACCTGACCGAGCGGCTCTACAACATTTACTACCTGATGCGCCGGGCGCGCGGACCGGCGCCACCCATCGATGCGCTAATCCGCTTCATGGAGTCCTACTACTCCACCGACGAGCTGAGGGAGTTCGGCGTCCGCATGGCGCGAGAAGCGCCGGGGTTCGACGGCGATGCATTGGCGATTTGCCGGATGGCATTCAAGCGTCTTGTCGGACTGCCATCCCTCGAAGCGCATCGCGAGGAGCTGCTTTCGCTTGCATCGCCAGCCCTTGCGTATGCGCCGAGTGAGTTTTCCGCGGTGTCCCCGGCACCGTCGGCCGCGAGGGAGCTCTTGAGGAAAGCGCTGGCGCTGGCGGAAAGCGGTCGGTTGCAGGAGGCCGTGGCGGCCTGGGACGAGGTCGACCGGAGGTTCGGGGCAAGTGATGCCTCAGCGGATCGTGAACAGGTGTCGCTGGCGCTCGTCAACAAGGGAAAGGCGTTGGGCCGGATGGGGAGAGCGGAAGAGGCATCGGCAGCGTGGGACGACGTGGTGCGGCGTTTCGGGGCGGGCGACGGGGAGGATCACCCTCTGGCGGTGGCGAGGGCGCTCGCGAGCAAGGGCGGAATGCTGGGCAACCTGGATCGCCACAAGGAAGCGCTGGCGGCCTGGGAGGAACTCGCGCGACGCTTCGGCAAGAGCCCGGCGCCGGAGCTTCAGACGCTGGTAACCAATGCGCTACTCGGGATGGCGATCGCGTTGAACACGTTGAACCGGCCCCGGGAAGCCCTGGAGACCTGCGATGAAATGCTGGAACGCTTCGGCAAGAGCGGTTCGCCGGCGCTTTGCGGTGAATTGGCGGCAGCGATGGTCGTACGGGGTCACGCGCTGATCGCGCTGGACCGTGTCGACGAGGCGATAAGCGCCTGGGGTGCTGTGGTGGAGCGTTTCGGAAAGAGCGACTCTCTCAGAATCGTCGAAAAGGCGGCCTCGGCGCTTGCGAACATCGGCACGGCGCTCTTCCAGTCGGGCCGGCTGGAGGAGGCGCTGACCGCGTTCGACGGGGTCGTACAAAGCTACAAGGGAAACGATGCGCCGATCCTTCGGGAGGTGGTGGCGCGCTGTTTCGTCAACAGGGGCAACGTGCTGGCCGCGTTGAAGCGGGAAGTGGAAGCGCTCTCGTCATGGGAAGAAGCGATCAGGCGCTTCGAGGCGGGCGTTTCGCCGGAAGCGGCAGAACCGTTCTCCGTCGCGCTGATGAACAGGGCTGCGGCGCTGCTCCAAGCGGGGCGCCAGAATGAGGCGCTGGAGCTGTGGGGCGATGTGGTGGAACGGTTCGGGGCCGATGATCGCCCCGGACTTCTCGCCATGGTCGCGAATGCCCAGACACACAGGTGTGCCTTGCTGGAACAGTCGGACCAATTGGAAGAGGCGCTCGCTGTCTGGCAGCAGGTCGAAAATCGGTTCGGGAACAGCGACGTGCCGGAGTGGGTAGAGCTTGTCGCCAGCTCCTTTGTGCAGAGATGTGCCAACCTGTTCAAGCTGAACCGGACGGAAGAGGCGCTCGCAACCTGCGACCGGGCGGTGGATCGCTTCGAGGGAAGTGACATATCGGCGGTTCTTGCTGCCGTTGCTGGGATTCTCGTCAACAAGGGCATCGTGCTCGTTACTGCGCAGAGGAACGAGGAGGCGCTGGCGGTCTGGGACGAGATCGAACGGCGATTCGGAAACCGCGACGAGCCGCGAATTTTGAAGCAGGTTGCCTCGGCCCTCGTCAGCAAGGGTACGACGCTGGTCCATATGAACCGGGCGGAGGACGCGGTCGGGGCATGGAGCGATGTCGTGCGCCGGTTCGGGGAGGGTGACGCATCCCTGTATCACGAGGAGCTTGCGACGGCAGTCCTCAACAGCGTGGTGGTGCTGGGCTCGCTGAACCGGCCGGAAGAGGCGCTCGAGGCCTGCGATGAGGTGCTCCGGCGGTTTGGAAGCAGCGAGGAGCCTTACGCTCTTGGGGCAGTCGCACAGACTCTCGCAAATAAGGGCGCCTTGCTGGTCGCTCTGGACCGGACCGAGGAGGGATTCGCGGCGTGGGACGAGGCCGTCCGGCGCTTCGAGGCGAGCGATCTGCCCGCGCTACGCGACGCGGCGGAGTCGGCGCTGCGCGCGCGGGCAGAGCACGAATTGACCGAAGGCCGGACAAGGGAGGCCGTCTCGTTTCTCGACCGCGCGCTGCTGCCGGCGCGAGGGGGAATTCCGGACAGCAGGCTGCAGAGCCATTTGACCCGGGCCCGGGCGCACCTGGCGGAAGGCGATGGCGAAGCATGCGCCGGGGATGTCGAGACGGCATTGTCGATCCTTCCCGAACTGAACATGTTGCCAAGGGAAGTGCTGGTGGCTCTGGCAGAGATCTCGGCGGGTGTCGGGCCGGAGAGGATGTGCGATCTGATCGCGTCGTCGCCCGCCGGCGATCTCCTGCTTCCGTTGAGGACGGCGCTGGAGCGGGAACTCGGGTTGGAGCCGAGGGTGGCCAGGGAAGTCGAAGAGATTGCCGAAGACATACGCCGGGAATTGCTTGTCGGGCGCAAGACTGAGGCGCAACGGCGGGCAACTTGATCGTTTCTAGGCAAGGCGGCGGATTCCCGACCGGGCGGCGCGCGTGCTGCTGACCGTGATCGGCCGCGAGCCGGATGCCGTTACGGTAAGCGTTCCGACGAACCGTGCTGGTCCGGACGCTCGGAGGAAGTCGACGCGTCAAAATGCCCGAAGATCAGTCGTTTCGGCACCCGGAACACGCAGCAGCCAGTCAACCGCCCGACCCGACGGAACCATTACCCGTTACGCGCGCCCTTGCGCCGCCAGTGGATTGACCCAATCAGGTTGCGAAACGATTACGGCGCAATGCGGGAACCGAAAAGTAACGGTACTAACAATGAAGTAGTAGATTTTACAGCACAAGTGTGCCTCAACGTGTGGACGCCGCCGCGCTTGTCGATCCCGGCCTTGTTCTTGGCCCGGTTGTAGATGTCAGTTGGCCAGGAACGCGACATCGGGTGACCGTAATGACCGGGGAACAACCAGTGCTCGGGGCGCACGCGGCGCCAGTACGCGCGCAGTTCGTCCAGCAGCCGTGGCGAGAGCGGGACGTAGCGGTCCTTGTTGCCCTTGCCCTGGTCAACCCGCACGCACATCCGCTGCGAGTCGATATCGCTGATCCGCAGGCAGCTGAGTTCGCTCGCCCGCAGCCCGGCGGCGTAGGCCGTCATCAGCACGGATCGGTGTTTGCAGTTTGTGGTGACGCCAAACAGCTGCACCAGCTCGTCGTGGTTGAGAAGTTCGGGCAGGCCGAGCGTGATGCGGTACAGGAAGCGAATGCCGTGGCGGGCGCAGTTGCAACTCTGCCAGGTCAACCCCCGCTCTTCATGCAGAAAGAGAAGGTAACCCTGAACCTCCTGCGCGGAAATCCGCTCCGCAGCGCACTCCGTTCTTGCCACTGTGCAGGTGTCTGATCCAAGGTTCTCCTTTCGGTTGCGTCGAGTGATGGGGGTTGGGTGATTCCATGAGGAGACTGGCTGCAGCGCTTATCCTCGTTCTGCTGTATTCCGTGCCCGCCTTCGGCGATGACAAGGCGCTGGAGAGGCTCCGCATCGGGGTCGATCCCGCCTACCCGCCGTTCAGCGACATCGACGACGCGGACCGGCTCATCGGTTTCGACATCGACATCGCGCTCGCCTTGTGTGTGCGAATGGAAGTCGAGTGCGAGTTCATCCGTCAGGATTGGGAGGGGCTGATCCCGGCGTTGCGCGCCGGCAGGTTCGACGCCATCGTTTCCAGCATGTCGATCACCGAGAAGCGCCGCCGGCTGGTCTCGTTCACCGAGCGCTACTACAGCAGCGGGGTTCGCTTCGTGGCCCGGAAAGGCTCGGACTTCGATCCCGAGAACCCGTCGGGCCGGACCGTCGGTGCGATGCGCGCGACCATCGCTTCGGATTGGCTGGAAGACAACCGGTCGAAGTTTGCCAACATAAGATTGTACGCCGACCAGGGGGCGCTCGATCTGGCGCTGATCGAAGGCCGCGTGGACGCGGTGTTCGGCGATGCGCTCGGTTTCTGGAAGTGGCTCGAAAGTTCCGAGGGCGCCGACTTCGCCTATGCAGGCGATACGTACCGCCTCGATGAGGGCATCGGCATTGCCGTGCGCAAGGAGGACGGGGCGTTGCGCCAGCGCATCAACCGGGCGCTCCGGGCCATCCTCGCCGATGGCACCTATGGGAAGATCAACGCCCGGTATTTCCCGTTCGACATCTACTAGTGTCATGTCAACTGTAATATGTCGGAATAGACATACTACCCTCGTGTCCCTTCTGCGGCAACGAGGTGCGTCGCATGAAGCGCTATGTGGTGACACTGGACCGCGACGAGCGCGACGAGCTTGGGGCCGTCACGCGCAAGGGATCGCATCAATCGCAGAAGGTGATCAATGCGCTGATCCTGCTCAACTGCGACGAAGGCGACTTCAACGATCGCAAACACAGCGGAGAGGTCATCGCAGGGATCCTGCGTATCAGCGTGCGCAAGGTGGACCGCGTCAAGAGGCGTTTCGTCGAGGAGGGTATGGAAGCGGCCCTTGGCGGCCGTCAGGGGCGCCGGCCCACGTATCTGCGCAAGGCGGACGGCGAGTTCGAGGCGCGTCTGGTCGCACTGAGTTGCAGCGAGCCGCCCGAGGGGCACTCGCAATGGTCGCTGCGGCTGCTGGCGGACCGGGCGGTGGAGCTCGACTACATCGACAGCGTTTCGCACGAGACGGTGAGGCGGGTGCAAAAAAAACGCCATCAAGCCGTGGCGGCGCATCGGCTGGGTGATTCCTCCGCAGAGCAACGCGGACTTCGCCGCGGCGATGGAGCAGGTGCGAAAATGGTAATCCGTTGCCTCGCGCCGCCACAGATCGTCCTGATTTTGAAAAAAATCTGCATTCCATTTGATGACTGATTCAATATTCCCGACTGTATATTGTCTAATTTTGATAGACTTATTCAACAAATGCAGTAAATTACATGATTTTCGCCCGAGACACTTCCGGCTTGTTCCGGGGGCGCTTGGTCCTCCCGGCCTCCATGAGACCGGCTGCAGCCCGGTTTGCGAAAGGTCCGACCGCGATTCGCGACACAGTACCAGCAGCCACTGACGGGGCCACCGTCCGGTGGCCGGACAGACCGGCCTACCGAGCGCGCACCTTGAAGACGATACGCATGAGGGTCTGTCGCATAATATTGGCACAGAAGCGCACAAACCGGAACCGGACCGACAGCTTGTTCAGGGCGCGGAGTTCCTCAGGCGCGATGCCAAGCATTTCCACGTGGCTTCTGTGTAGCGCGTCGGCGTCCGAAGCCAGGGTGCCGATCGTCAGGGTGATCGGCGTGTCACGGTGCTTCATGCGAACCAGTTCGTAGTAGCTGTGCAGTTCATTCCGGCGATCGAGTTCGGACCTCGGGTGCATGTTGAGCCGATACAGTGCCGTGGTCTTGGGAAGTCGCGCGAAGCGACCTCCTTCGGTGATGAACCGCAGCCAGAGTTCCCAGTCTTCCAGATTGTCCAGCTGCGGATCGAGGCCGCCGCATGTTTCGTAAAGGTGGCGGGAGAACAGGACGTTGCAGATGGGTGTGAGGTTGCGCCGCGACATCTCGACGAAGGAGAATTCTTCATTGTAGACGACGTCACGCGTGCTTTCACGAACAATGTTGAACTGATCGTCCCATTCGGTCTTTACTTCGAAGGAGTTCGAATAGACTGCCTGTGCAGAACTGTCTCGCAAGGTGACGTACAGCTGTTCGATGTGGTCGGCGTAAAGCTCGTCGTCCTCATCGAGAAAGCAGAAGTACTCGCCCGACGCCCGTTCCATCGCAGCGTTGCCCGCATGGCAGCGTCCCCGGTTCACACCGAGAGGAACGTAGGTGAGGGAGACATGCGGAAACTCGGCGACAACGTCCTCGATGGTGGCAGGTCCGTCCTCGACCACGACAACCTCGATGTTGCGCCAGGTCTGGTTTGCGATCGACTGCAGTGCGCGCCGCACCTGTGCCTTCCGTCCGATCGTGCGCACCAGGACCGAGACAAGGGGCGGGTCGTCGATGTCCTGATAGGGGACGACTTCGTGAAAGGCGCCGTCACGGACCGGGGCATAGTCCCATCCGTGGAACTCGATGCCCGGCGTCCGGCGTCGAAGTGACAGGAAATGAAGGAATCGATAGGCATAGGTAACCAAAATCCGGAGCAAACCTTTGCGCTGTCCCGGAAAGTACTTCGGGCCGAACAGGACAGCCACGAACATCACCCATCCTGCCGCCATTTTCCGCGCGGAGCCAAAGCGCGCGCGGAGATACAGGTTGCCGAGAATGCTGTAGATGAACTGGGCCGGCTTGACCTGGTTGGGTGCGTCGTAGGTATTGTGGCGGACACAGGCCGACGGGACATAACGCAGCTTCCAGCCGTCGCGTTTCAGCCGCCAGCTCAGATCGACATCCTCGCAGTAGATGAAGATATGCCGGTCAAATCCCCTGACGGATTCGAAGGCGGTTCGCCGGATCAGCAGGGCCGCCCCGGCACACCAGGGCGGTTCCATGAGAACGGGATCATACTGTTTGGGATGCTCGTAGGGGATCTGACGCGGTTCCCAGACCCCGACCGTCTCCTCGTCGACGATGGCCCGGTCCAGCAACTCCGCGAGGCAATCCGGGTAGAGACGCGTGTCCGGATTGAGGACGAAGACGAAGGGCTCCGACCCCTGTTCAATCGCGCGGTTGTGCCCGCGTCCGAACCCGAGGTTCCTCGGGTTCTCGATGATCTCGAAGCAACCGAAGTTCCCGCCTTGACTGCAAGCGTGCTCCCTCAGGCGGGCAACAGTGTTGTCGGTGCTGTCATTATCTATAAACCTGACATTCAGATTTTCACTTCCAATGTTCTGTTCACAAAGACTGCTAATCAAGTCATCGAGATGTCGCTCAGAATTATATGTAACAATAGAAACGTCAATATGTATGTCCGCAGGGCATCGGAATCGTGACATCAGCATACTCCTTTGATGCCGAATTCAATTTGTCAATTCTTGCCACTGCGGTCGGCGCCAATCGGGTGCGCACCATAGCGACAGGGCCGGGGTCACGAAAGGATAAACGCGGCCTGCGCTTTGCCTGATGGTGGCGTGGTATACAGGGCCGAGCGTGACCTGTCGAAACCGGGCTTTCGGATTGTCCATCATGGAGTGAGACGGGCCGGGTTCCGGTGGGAGCAGCAGGAACAAGGGAGATGTAGCGCGCATGAATGACCGTTCGGCGAGAAGGGTTGCGGTCATCGTCGGCATGCATCGAAGCGGAACGTCGCTGCTCGCCCGGTTGCTTGACGGCCTTGGTGTTGCCTTCGGGCCCGGGGTAATGACCCGGTCCGTCCCGGACAACGAGGGGGGGTACTGGGAACATTCCGACATCGTCGCGGCCCAGGAGGCGCTGCTTGATGATGTCCTTGACCGGCCCTGGCATCGCGCCCGTGGCCTGGAGCCGCTTGCCGGAGACTGGTGGAAGTCGGCCGAGGTGCTCCCGTACCGGTTGGCGCTGACAGCGGTACTCGAGCGCGAATGTGCACCAGCACCGCACCTGTTCGGGTTCAAGGACCCGAGGACGGCGAGACTTCTTCCCTTGTGGCTCGACATTTTCCGGGAAACCGGGTTCGAACCCGCCTTTGTCCTGGCGACACGGGCACCCGACGCGGTGGCAGGCTCTCTGCACCGTCGCCAGAACATGCCGCCCGCACTTGGGCGCCTTCTGTGGTTGCAGCACACTCTGGAGGCCGTCTCGCAGCTCGATGGCTCTGTCCGCGCCGTGGTCGATTACGACGAACTGCTGGCCGACCCCGGTACCGTACTCCGGCGGCTCTCTCTCTCTCTCGAGCTGCCGGAGCCGGACGAGGAACACATGAACGAAGTGATTGCCTCGATTGATCAGGGGCAGCGCCATCACGTTTCGGAAGCGGGGGGAAGCGACGAGTGGACCGCACGGGCCCACGCACTGCTATCCGGGACAGACGAGGCCGGCAGGTTTCCGTGCCCCCTGCTGGAGATGGCCGAGACGTTTCGCGCCATGCAGCCGCTCCTGGCCGCTTCGGCCCGGGAACTCGAAGCTGTGAGCGACACGATCGCAACCAGGGAAGAGGCCGCAAGACGGGGAGCCCGTGACGCTGCGGGTGCGGAGGAAACGGTCGCCCGCATGGCCTATCACGGGTTCAGAGATATCTCGCCCGGCGATATCGCCCTGCTGGCGCCGGTTCAGGACGAACTGGCTATTGCGAGACAGGACCTCGCCGCAACCAGGCAGGACCTCGCCGCAACCAGGCAGGACCTCGCCGCAACCGAGGGCGAACTGGTATCAACAGTGCGGAATTTCGCCGAAACGCGAGAATTCCTTTTCATCCAGCTCTCAAGGCTGATCCCGGTGCTGGCCCCGGGTCAGCGCGACCTTCTGGAACGTCCGACCGGCTCGCAGGGACAACGTCTTGAAACCGCACGCAGGGTGCTCGCCCGTCTGCGCGGGTACAGGAGCTGGCGGTGGTCGCTCGCTCTCTCATCATCCAGGAGCGCGGCAGCGGACAGCCAGGATCCCTCCGATGAGCTCCATGCGCTTGACCAGATCGTCTCCGTCCTGGTGTCGCGACGCTGGAGATTCACCCGGCCGCTGAGGTGGTTCGAGCACATGCTCCGCCGCCGCACTGGCGATGAGCACCCGCCGATTGGAGAAGGTTCGCTCACGCAGGCGGGTGAGATCCAGGAGCCCGGGACTGTCGCGGAGATCGATGAGGACCGGGAGCCTGACCGGATTTCGCACCCTGTTCCGCGGGAGGCGCCTTACAGTCCGCTGTACAGCGCCTGGGCTGTACACCGGCAGGCCGTGCGCGTGGATCCCCCCGGGTCGGCCGGCAGGGTGATGCTGCTGACAAGTTCAGGGGACGTTGCCACAGGCACACACCTGCCGGACATGATCGAGACACTGCGCCGGCAGACCTGGACGGACTGGTGTCTCATGGTGTGCGTCGACGACAGTGGCACTTCGCCCGGCGCGCCCGAAGAGTGCGCCGATCCGCGGGTCCGGATTCTGGAACCGGCGACCCGGGGCGCACTGGAGGCCGCCCTGGGCGAGGATCAGGAATGGAAGTGGCTCGCCTGGTTGCGGCCGACGGATCTCTACGAGCCCGACGCCATTGCGGCCGCGCTTGCCGGTGCGGCGCCGGATCGCGATGTCGTCTACTCGGATTTCGATCGCATCGATCAGCGGGGTATCCGGTTTGGGCCGACCTTCGCGGGACCACCGGTTGCGCACGTCCCCTTCATGGCCCTGAGACTGGCCGGCCTCGCGCTGGTGTCGCGGCGGATCGTGGAACGCGGGGGGATCCGGCTATGCAGGAATCCCGCCGATTTGGTGCACCAGCACGTCGACTGGGTCCAGGGCGCCGACATTTCCCGGTTCTGCCATGTTCCACATACCCTGGTGCACAGGAAGGCGCTCCCTTCCATACCCGCGGGTCCTGCCGCGGTGTTTGCGGCCCTGCACCTTGACGATACCGTCCGGCAATTCGGATGGCGTGTGATCACAGGGCCTGCCGGGCTCGCCGAGGGCCCCGGACTGGGGGTAGAACCACTGCCTGCCCGCGACATTCGGGTCGTGGTGTGTGTCTTGAACGAAACCAGGGCTCCGTTGGTGCCCTGGATGATGACGGCGCTGCGGAACAGCGAACAGGCTCTTGAAATCCTGGTGCTGGGTATGCCCGGAGACGCATCGTCTGCCGACAGCGAACCCATGACCGGTCGCCTTCACATCGTTGAGCCGAGCGTGAAAGGAGATCTTGGCGAGCTCCTGGCCTGGCTTGAGCGTACCCGGCCCGATGTTGCGATGGTGATCGATCACTCCTGCCGGCCCGTGCACGCCGATGCGGTGTCCGAACTGATCTCGCTTGCAGCTGCCGACGGTGTTGGAGTCGCAGGCGGTGCGGTCACCCAGAAGCCGGTGCTGAGCGACGGGTTTCGTTCGACGGGCACCCGATCGCGGTACCTGTTCCCACATGCCGTCGATCCGCGGTGCTTTGCGTTCAGGGTGGATGGAGGCCAAAGCCCGGACATGCTTGCGGGGCACGACACGATCGAGGGCGTGGCCGAGGCCATGTGCGCCGAGGCGCGGTCGCGCGGTTCGGTGGTTGTCGTCAGCAGGGGTGCCGAGTTCGTCTGCGACGACGAGGCCCGGACCGCGCCCTACTCGATCGAGGAGCGCATGATCGTCGAATGGATCCGGAGCACGGCGGCGGATCGCGGCGAAGACGTGATTCCCGCGTCCGTGGATCCCGACGGTGCGTCGTAGCTTCTGCCTGCCCCTGGTTGGCGGAGACGTCCTGACGGTCATGGCATCACGTCTGCTGATGCGGTTGGGCGGCCACCTGTCGGCTGCCGGTCACGCTGTGTCCTATTGCCTGTGCCGGACGGATTCGGCACCGGACATCGTGTTCCCCGTCGAGGAAGCCCGTACGGTTGCCGCCGGGCACGGCGCCGCTGTAGCCGAAGTTCCGGTCTCGGTCGAGGTCGAGACCGTTCCGAGGGTCGGACTCGGGCTCAGTCTGCACCTCGACCGGTTCCTGTCACACCGACCATTCACTGACGTGGTCGTGCCCGGCGCCTTCGGTGTCGGTTTCTATCCACTGCAGGCAAAACGGCTCGGGTTGCGTCATCGGGCAACGGGTTTCAGCCTGCTTCATCTCGGCGAGCGACGCGAGCTGATGGCCGATCGGGCAGTCTACCCGTCGCTCGAGGATGTAGCGGCATTCCATCGCGAGGAACGCTGTTTCGAACTCGCCGACCGCATCCTTGCCGTCTCCCCGCACCAGCTTGAGGAACTTGACCCGGATCGGGCGGAACTGGTGCCGGTCTGGGACCGGGGTGACGGCCCGGGCATGGACGGAGCAGCGCCGGACTACCTGGTGCTCACGGGGTATCCGGGTGCCGAGGATGTGGGCGTTGCCGCCCGCGGGCTGGCGCTCGCAGCCGCGGGCGTGCCCGAACTTTCGCGGATCGAATTCCTGCAATGGGGGCAGCCGCATACAGCAGCGCAGGTGGAAGAGGTGTTTCGCGCGCTGGGCGGGCAACGCGTGGACGTCAGCTTCGACTGGTTTATCGAAGGGAGCCCCTCCCGGAGACTTGCCGCCGCAGGCGTCGTCATCGTCCCTGTCGTCGGGACGGACGCCGGCGTCATGCTCGAGCTTGCGGTCGCGTCCGGCGCCCGGATCGTGGCGCAGGATCACCCGGCGCTGCGTCGCCGGATGCGTGCGCCCGGCATTCCCGTCTACACCCGCGATCACAGGACGCTCGCCCGGGTTCTTGCAAGAGAAGCGGTGAGTGTGATCGGCACGCCGGCAGGGACCGGGGCATCCACGGTGCTCACCCGACGCCGGGAGGACGGCAGCGTTCCGCTCTCCGCACCAGCCACCGCGACCGGTCAACCCATGGTCAGCGTCTGCATGACAATGTTCAACCGCACCCGGTACCTGCCTGCCGCACTCGAGAGCATCCGGTGCCAGACCTGGGAGCGGCTTGAGCTCCTGCTGTGTGATGACGGTAGTACGGAGGATGAAGCGCTCGCGTTCCTCGACGAAGTGGAGCGGCAGCCACCGCTCGCGGAGTTCCGGGTGCTGCGCCAGGACCATCATTCTCTCGGACGCAATCGCAACCAGGCGCTCGCGACGGCACGCGGCGAGTACATCCTGTTCGTCGACGACGACAATGTTGCCCGGCCGCAGGAAGTCGAAACCCTGCTTGCGGCCGCACAACGAACCGGGGCGGACGCAGTGTCGTGCTTCTGCGAGGTGTTCGCGGACGATGTGGTGCTCACGAAGGCCGCGCCGCCGCTCGCGATCAGGCCGTTTTCGGGTGATGACGTGTCGATCGGGAGCATTCACAACTGCCTTGGCGATGCGAACGCGTTCTACCCGCGCCGGAGCTTCGAGACCTTTGGGCACATTCTCGAGGAACCGGAGCGCGGGTATGAAGACTGGGAGTACCTGCTGCGGATCGCGCTGTGCGGCGGCCGGATCGAGGTGGTGCCCGATGCGCTCTACTGGTACCGGGTCAACCCGGGCTCGATGACCGCCACTCTCTCGATGGCGGGCAACAACATGGTAGCACTGCGCCCCCTGCTGTTTCCCGCCGGGCACTGGCCGGCCGCACACGCCGCCCGACGCCAGCAGGTGCTCGCCGACCTGGCCTGGGTGGTCAAGGGCGCGCGGATACGGGCGGTCGACCTGTAGACCGGTGTTCGAGTGATTGCCGGTGACGGTCAACCGACCATCATGCAGCGTCCCGGTCCTGTTTGCTGCGCGGCGTCGCGCAGGAGCTTTCGGCTCGCGGTGAGGGATGGGTATATGCTCCGGATTGCTGGCCCGTCTTCCGGTTGTCTGCGGTGTCCAGTATCCCGGGCGGCGAGAGTGCCCGCGATCGCCGGTGCAGCAACGTGCCCCTGTCCAGCATCCCATCCGACCTGACGCTCTTGTTAACGACGACCCGCTGCACCTGATCGTCGAGATCAAGGGCTATCGTGGGGAAGACGGGAAGGCCAAGAAGGCGACCATGGACACCTACTGGGTGCCGGGAGCGAACGCGCTCGGTACCATCGGACGGTGGGCCTTTACCGAGTTCACCTGCATCTACGAGCTCGAAGCCGAGTTCGACGCGCTTGTCACCGGCCATCTTCCCGAAGATGCTGCCGCATGAAGTAGATATGCTTACTTGATTGGAAATCCGGGCAGGGCGAAGGATGACGGGCGCCACGATCGCAAGACCAAAGCAGGCGAGGAGCGGCGAGTGAGCAGAGACGAAGTCCTCGCGCTGCTGCGGGCGCACAAGATGGCCCTGGCCGAGCGCTACGGTGTCGCCGATCTCGCGCTGTTCGGCTCCTTTGCCCGCGACCGGGCCGGCGACGAGAGCGATGTCGACATCCTGGTTCGTTTTGACGGACGCGCGACCTCCGAACGATATTTCGGCACCCAGTTCTATATCGAGGACCTGCTGGGCCGTTCCGTCGATCTGGTGACCGACGACGCATTGCGCCGCGAACTGCGCCCCTATGTGGAGCGCGAGGCGATTCATGTCTGAAAGGGAGCCGGAAACGCGGGTCTGGCGCTTCTACGTCGAGGACATGATCGGCTTCTGCCAGAGGGTCCGGGACTACACCGCGGAATTCGATCAGGCTGCGTTCGTCGCCAGCCCGATGCCCTACGACGCCACCCTGCGCAATCTCGAACTCATCGGCGAGGCGGCGAACCAGATCCCGGAATCGGTCCGTGACGCGCATCCGGAAATCCCCTGGCGAACCATTATCGGGACCCGCAACCGCCTCGTTCACGGATATCTGGGCATCGATAACGACATCGTCTGGGACATTATTCGCAACGATGTACCTGCGCTGCTGCCGGCGTTGCGGGGCCTGCTGGAGAGGACGGACGCGCATGGTTGACGTGGCTCGCATGGTGTTCCGACATCATGATCTCCTCATCCAGCTGGTCTGGCGGGAGATTGTCGGCATGTATCGCGGCTCGATCATGGGCATGCTGTGGATCGTGATCTCGCCGATCATCCTGTTGATGGTCTACGGTTTCGTGTTCTCGACGGTCATGCAGGTGCGATGGCCGATCACCCATGATGCCGACGGTCTCGGATTCGCACCGATCCTGTTCTCCGGGCTGATCGTGCACGGGTTCGTGTCCGAGGTGGTGAATACCACCCCCAGGGTGATCACCAATTCTCCGAACTTCGTGCAGAAGGTCGTGTTCCCGCTCGAAATCCTGCCGCTGGTCCGGGTGTGCGTCGCGCTGTTTCATCTCGGAATCGGGTTCCTGATCCTGCTCGCGTTCCTGGTGCTGACCGGTTTTGCCATCCACTGGACCGTGCTGCTGGCTCCGGTCTTCTTCCTTCCGGTGATCCTGCTGATGATCGGGGTTGCCTGGGGGCTGGCCGCACTCGGGCTCTATTTCCGGGACATCACCCACACCACGACCGTGATCACCACGGCCATGCTGTTCCTGAGCCCGATCCTGTATCCGCTCTCGGCCCTGCCCGAGAAATGGCGGGCAGTTGTCTATCTCAATCCGCTGACGGTCATTGTCGAGGCGCAGCGCGACCTGATCTTCTGGGGAAAGATGCCGGATCTCGAACTCGTGGGACTGTACATCGCGGTGGCGCTCGTCGTGGCCTGGGCGGGCTGGACAGTATTCCGCAGGAGCCGGCACGAATTTGGTGACCTGCTGTGACCGAAATGACCACCCAGACCTCACCCGTCATCAGTCTGCGCGGAATCGGCAAGCGCTATGACAGCTTCGCAAGCCCGGGACACAGGCTGCTCGAGAAGCTTGACGGGCGCAGCCGAGCGGCGTTCTCGACATGGGCGGTGCAGGACATCGACCTCGACGTGATGCCCGGCGAGGCAGTGGGGATCATGGGCCGGAACGGATCCGGCAAATCAACGCTTCTGCAGATCATTGTCGGAACCACCAGACCGACGACCGGAACGATGCAGGTCAACGGGGCAGTCTCCGCCCTTCTGGAACTGGGCAGCGGCTTCGACCCGCAGTTTACCGGTCGGGAGAATGTCTACATCAATGGCGCCATCCGGAACCTGCCCCGATCCTCGATCGACGAACTGTTCGAGAAGATTGCCGATTTCGCGGCGATCGGCAGCTACATCGACCAGCCCGTCAAGACCTATTCGTCGGGCATGATGGTCCGGCTGGCCTTTGCGGCCGCCACGGTAACCGAGCCCGAGATCCTGATCATTGACGAGGCCCTCGTGGTCGGTGACGAGGCGTTCCAGCGCAAGTGCATCTCCCGCATGGAACGGATGCAGGCGGCCGGGGCCACGCTCCTCCTGGTCTCGCATTCCGGTCGCCAGATCATCGAGGTCTGTGACCGGGCTGTCATGCTCGACCGGGGAGAAAAGATCTGCGAGGGCGATGCCAAGTCGGTGGTTGCTGCCTACCACAGCTACATCTATGCGCCTCCGGAATTCGCTGACGAGGTCCGTGACGCACTCAGGCGCGATGGCCCGATCCCGCCGAAGCGCGGTGCGCCTGTCGAGAAGAAGGTGCACCAGCGTGTCCCCGACTTCGACCCCGACATGGTGCCCGAGAGCCGGGTCGATTACCTGCCGGACGGTGCCGAGATCTTCAAGCTTGTGTTGACGGACGAGACTGACAGGCCCGTCAACCTCCTGCGACGCGGTCGTCGATATCGGATCCGCTACCTCATCTCCTTTACCGACCGGTGCGAGGATGTCGGTGCGGGAACCCTGATCAAGACGCTCACCGGCGTGGGGATCGCGAGCGCCTCGACAGCTCACCTGGCCGAGATGGAACGGACCGGGGTTCCGGGCAGGGTGACCGAGGTGGTATGGGAATTCGAGTGCAACCTGCTGTCCGGTACCTACTTCGTCAATGCCGGATGTTCCGGGGTGTTGCACGGCGAACGCCGCTTCCTGCACCGGATCATCGACGGGCTGATGTTCCAGGTGCTGCCCGAGCCGGGGTTGCACATGACCGGGATCGTCGATCTGCGCCTGACCCCCCGGGTGCGCGGGATCGAGGAAACCGGAGACCGGGTCGGGAGCCCGTGACCGGCGGCTGGAGCAATCGACAGTCCGGGGAGAACAGCTGGATGTTGCGCGGTCTGCGGAAACGTGCGGGCAGGTCGAGCCGGGACCCGGCTGATCCTGCCGTGCCAGGTGCCCGGGGCCCCGGTTTCATTGGCATCGGCGGTCAGAAGAGCGGGACAACCTGGCTCTTCAGCCATCTGGAGCGACACCCCGGTGTCAGCTTCCCCGGCGGCAAGGAAATCCACTACTGGGACTGGCACTACGGGCGCGGCATCGAGTGGTACCGTGACCTGTTCGACGGCGCGCCGGCCGGTACCGTTGCGGGCGACATCACGCCTGCGTACGCCACGCTCGACAAGCGCATGGTGGAGGACGTCCACCGGAACTTTCCGGACGCCCGGGTGATCTACCTGATGCGCAATCCGGTGGAACGGGCCTGGTCGGGGGCGCTGCACAATTTGAAGATCTCCGACATGACCAGTGACGAGGCGTCGGACCAGTGGTTCATCGACGTCGTGCAGTCACGGGGCTCGATCCTGCGCGGCGATCACGAACGGACCCTGCGCACGTGGAGGTCGGTATTCCCGGCAGAAAGCGTGCTGGTGGAAACCTTCGAGGCGCTCAAGACCGAGCCTCGGGCGGTTCTGGGCCGGGTTGCGGCCCATACAGGGATCGATCCCTGGCCGTTCGATGGTCTTGCCGATCAGGAACTGAGTGCGCCGGTTCACGAGGGCTACGGTACGCCGATGCGGGAGTCACTGGGTCCGGTCCTGCACGAACTCTACCGTGACAGGATCGCCTCGCTCTCTGACTATCTTGGCCGCGACCTGAACCACTGGCTGGATGTCTGTCGACCGGACGCGGAAACCGGTTCGGATCGCGGGTTCCGCCCCTCCTCCGTGCCGGCGTCCGGGCTGGACGGCGTGCGCCCGGTTCTCCAGGCGGTGCTCGACGCCTGCAGGGCGCCGGCGCGCAGCCTCCGGGTCCTCGATCTCGCCGCCGGTGCAAGCGGCCTTGCGGTGGAATTCGGATTGCAGGGTGCGACGGTCGTGGCATTCGATCGTGCCCCCGAGGTGGTTGGCCGGCTCGCACGTGCCTGCCGGGATATCGCTCCGGACCGGATGACCTGCCTTGAGGCTGACGTGCTCGCGCTCGATCTCGAGGCTCTCGGGGAATTTGACGTTGTGATCTGCCTTGGCCTGGCAGGCGGGATTGGCGCTGCGGAGTTTGCAGGGCTGATGCGCCGGGTACATGTCAGCACGAGGCGGGTTGTGGTCGTCGACAATGCCGCAGGTCCTGGCGGTACCAGTGCGGCAGGCGAGATCGATCCGACAGTGCTGTCCGAGGTGCTCAGGGAAGCAGGGTGCACTTCGGTGTTCGATCTGCCGCTCGATGCGGAGCCGCGCACGGTCATGCTCGGGATCCGGGGCAGGTCGGTCACTGTCCGCTCTGAAACGGCGGCGGATAAACAGGTGCCCTGCGAGAATGGTTCGACCCCGATCGTAAGCGTTCGGTGACGCGGTGATGGGTGAGCAGAGTGTCACCGGTTGAGGATGCGTTTCCAGTCCTTTCGCAGTGGTCTGAGCCAGATGTCTTTTTTCGGCTTGTCGCGTTTCTTGAGGGTATCGTAGCGCCCTCGGCCTTGAGTGGTTCCGACATGGATCCATCCTGCGGCCTTGTAGACGGCACCGGTGAAGCGCGGTGTCTGGACGAAGGTTTCGATGAGGACCGGCGAGACGTTGTAGCGCCTGTTCCAGTCACCGGGCATGCGACGTCGCATGATGGCGAGGATGTGGGACCCAAGGTTGGGGATCTTGATCCATGGCAGGATGAGGAAGCGCGGGTTGTCGACCACCATGGGCAGGTTCTTCTGGCGCAGCTCGGGTGTCCATCCGATGAGGGTGTCGCGGTGCGCGAGTTTCCATGCGGCGGTGGAGAAGCCGAGCATGGCGACGGGCCATCCGTTGCGGTCGTGGACGGCGTAGCGCATCTGGGCGCCGACCAGTGTTGTGTATCCCAGATAGTGGTAGCGGGCGACGAACTCGTTCCACAGCTTTCCTTCGCGTGTTCCGCTTGTCACGATGGAGACATCGAGAGGCCGTGCCTCGTCGAGGGTGGTTGGAGGGGTGAACAGCGGTGGTTCGGTGTCCGGCCCGAAGACGATGGCCTTGCGCGGACCCGGTTGCCATCGTGGCGGCGGCAGGGTGATGAGGCGATCCCTGTGCATGGCCAGCATGGTGACCCTGGCCATCATGGTCTTGAGGCCGCCGTCGGGCTTGCGCCAGTCGGTGCGTTCGCAGAAGGCCCGGGCGATGGCCGCCCGGCTCGGTTCCGTGGTGATCAGTTCGCGTATCAGCGCCATCTCGGCGGTGGTGAAGTCACGACCGTAGTAGCGACATGCGACGTGTCGGTCTGTCATGGCGGGCTGTAGGTGACGCGGGGCCCCTGAGAAGTGGCGGGCACGCGGAGGGTCAGGGCGGCCGGGGCGGCGGCCGGGAGAGTTCCGCCTTGCGGGCCGGCGTCATCAACCATGGCAGCCACGGGGCGAGATCGTGGGGCGGCCGGCCGCCGTTGGCGGCGCAGGCGTCGAGCCACTGGCGCAGCCACAAGACACAATCGATGCCGTTGCGCTGGAGGGTCGCAAACAGCGAGTAGAACATGGCGCTGACGCGGGCCCCGCCCACCGAGTCGGACCCGAATGAGAGTTTGCGGGCGATCGCGGGACCACGCAGGCCACCCTCGGAGCTGTTGTTGTCGATGGGGGTTGCGGGATTGGAGACAAACACCTCCAATCCCTGGCGATGGTTGAGCAGGGAGCGCAGGATCTTCGCCTCCGGCTCATCCTCGTGCCGGTCTTCAAGGTCACGTGACGCCTCATCGAACAGGGCGTTGCATGCCTCCTCGAGCATGCGTTGCGCGGCCTTGAAGTCTGCAGTCTGTTCATGGCGGTGTGGGTCGTGGTGCTGGCGCCGCAATCTGTTGATCTCGAAGAGCCGATCGATGCGATCGACCCAGGCCTGCTTCCAGGGTGTTGTCTGGCTGCCGTCACATTCAAGATAGTCGCGGCGAACATGGGCCCAGCAATAGGCCAGGATCAGGCCGAGCACCTTGGCCAGTGCCTTGTACGAGGAAAAGCGATCGCACACCAGAACCGTGCCCTTGAGGGCGCCGCCAAACAGGATCTGCGCCGCCTTGGCCGAGCGCGATGGATCAACATGGTAAAACACGGCATCGGCACTGAGCGCAATCCACAGCCACGCGCGTTGCGAGCCGCCCTTGAGACCCCGCTCCTGGATGCGCCATGTCGTCTCGTCGCCCTGCTGCACCGGCGCCGCGTTCACACGGGCAAGAATGGCCGTCGACAGCGGCGCAAACAAGGGTTCGAAGCGCGGCAGAGCAGAACAAAGCGTCCCCGCCGACATCGGCAGACCGTGGTTCGTCATCCAGGACGCCACCTGACGGTGGGGGCGATGGAAACGGAACTTCTCAAGCAGCGCCATGGCCCAGACCGAGGTGCCGAAAGGCGTGTTCGCAAACAGCCGCGCCGGCGCTGGCGCCACCACCTCGGACCCGGCCTGCGAGCAGTCGCAGGTCGCGTGATACCGCGGCCTGACAATCACCCGCTTGTGGGCCTTGACCTCAATCTCGATGATCTCCGACTCATGACCCCCGTGTCGGGCATAGGCCTTGCCGCAGCACCCACAGGTGGTCTCGTCGGGATCATGAACCTCGGGCCGCCGCTCAAGGCCGGGGCGCGGTGTACGCCCGTGCCCCGCCGCCCCCGGACGCTGACCACGCGTGCCTTGGCGCCGACGCTTGCGCTTCTCGCTGCGCCTCCCGAAAGCGCGCTTGGCGCTGTTCGACTGCATCGCCTTCAGCAATTTGACCTTCGCTTCCAGCTTCTCGATCCGGGACGCCATGCCTCCTTCGTCATCGGCCGCCACAAGAACCGCAACCTGACGCCGCAGATCACCGTTCTCCTGGCGCAGCGAGACAATCGTCGAACGCTTGCGCGCATCAATCCCCATCTCGTCAACAAGGCGGGTCAACCGATCAACCTCAGCCTGCAAGGCAAGCGCATCCTTCGCCGCACGGCGAAGCGACGCCGAAAGCTCACGCGCTTGAGCAAGCTTGGCGCTCGCCATCTTCTGCTGCGCCGAACACGAGCCTGCCCTCGCACGCTCCGATATCACCTCCAGGCGAAGCTCTTTGTTCTCCGCTTCCAGCTCGTCAAGACGAAGCAAGGCCGCCGAAAGAGCTGAAGCGCAGGCCTCGGATCCACACGGCGCACCAGCGCCGCTCGCTGCAATATCCGGGGGATCGAGACCATCCATGCACCATCATGTGGTGACCCAAAAAAATGTTACCAGCCCCCCTCGAAAAATAATTTTCAGGCCCGGAACATCTTCGCCATCACCGCATCACCGAACGCTTACCCCCGATCTAGCCCTACCCATGCCCCATAAGTAGTTGCAGTGTAATGAGAGCTTCCTGTGCTTTCATGTTTCCTGCTCCAGCCTGAGTTCGTATCCGATGCACCAATCAACGAGGGATGCGTAGCCGCGCCATATGACTTCTGTGCCCGGTGGCGGCCCTCTGGGGCGATGGATGTGTCCACCGATCCGCGCCATGGTCAGGATGGCGGCATCCAGGGTATCGGGCGATGCGTAGCGCTGTCGTGCGGCGAAGGCTTTCAGCACCTTGATCTCGAGGTCGGAGAACAGCATGTCGGGCGGCGATGCGGGATGATCGCGTCCGAGCACCGTCATCAGGTGGATGCGCCAGGCGATGACCAGATTGATGGTGACGGCCCGGGCGAGGCGATCGGCCGAGCGGTTCTCGAGCTCCTCGATCTTGCACCCGGATTTCAGGATCCGGTGCCACTCTTCTATCCGCCAGCGCCGGGCGTAGTACTCGACCACCGTCTTGCAGTCTTCCAGGGTGTCGGTCGGGAGGGTGGTGAGCAGCAGCCAGCGGACCGGGGTTGCATCAACCGGTGTGCGTTCCTCCTCGACCATCACCGCCTGCAGCCGGATGGGCGGCTTGCCCTTGTGCGTGGGGCTTGTGGGTGCGAGTTCCACCCTCTGGCTGCGCACCACCAGCGTGGCACTGCGTGCGGTGCGCCCGGCCCTGGCCGGGCGCTTGCTTCGCTTTGGCCGTGCGGTCAGCCGGTCGATGGAGACGACCATCGTGCCGAGCACTGGCGCCGCCTGCATCGTCTTCAGCATCGCGTGCGCCGGACCTGTGTTTCCGGACACATCGACCGTCGCCATCTTGTGGTTGGTCTTGGCGCGCACCAGGATATCGGCGTCCGGTTGCGCCTGTTGGGCCTCGAAGATCTCGAACGCATCCGGCTCTCGATCACCGACACAGACCACCCGGCCGGGTCCGAGGTCGCGACCCAGTTCGGCACATCGCCGGTATCCTTCGAGCCAGCGCTCGGTCTTGCGGTCTTCCGGTTGCTTCGGCTGACCCTTGCCCGGCGGGGCATCAAGGCGGGCCCCGACAACCCCCAGCGGCAGTCCGCCCGGGGTCACCGCCAACATCGAATGCAGATGCAGGCCCGTTGTGATTGCACCGGTCTGGTTGGTGCCGATGACCCCGAGCCCGGCGCATCCCGGACGCGAGGCGAAGTTCAGGTCGGTTCCATCCTGGAGGCACAGGACCACCGGCTCAGCCCGCATGCGCCCGAGCGTACGCTCACGGTGCGGCGCCAGGATGGCCTCAGGCGTCACGGCCGTCTCTTCGGGCTGGTCGATGAACCGGTAGTACCCCTTGATCTCGGCCCGATTGCCGTTCGCAGCCTGCGGAAAGGATCCCATCGGTCGTGCTCCCTTCACCTGCGCAATCGTTACCAGGCGGGCCGTCAGGCGGGCGTCACCGAGGACGGCGTCACCGAACTCCGCTTCGGCCCAGGACGGGCTGTCAAGACCGTCCGCAGCCTTCAGCGCAACCGCGCGTGTCGGCGCCGCGCCGACGCCCAGGCGGGTTCGCCAGTCGCGCACCAGCGGGTAGATATAGATGGCCTTGCGTCCGGCCGCCGCATCGTGGCAACGGTCGTCGCGGCCACGGCCCGTGGTCTCGCCCAGCCACTGCCAGTTGGTCGCACGCAGACTTGCGCCGTCGAACGGCGGCGACACGAAGGTCTCGATGAGCCACGGCTCGAAGCCATAGCACGCGGAGAAGTCGGCCCGCAGGCGACGCAGAAGCTGACCGAGCCCATGCGACGCCAGATTGTAGCATTCAACACCCGGTCTGATCAGGAACCGCGACAGGCCCACCACCCGGTGCCCATGGTTCAGGCGCTGCTCCGCATCCCAGCTGATCCAGCGATCCCGCGCCGCAAGCTGCAGGGCCGATGCCGCAACCCCGATCGCGCCGAGCCAGCCGTGTTCGGACCACAAAAGATACCGCAACTGCCGGCCAACCAGCGGCCCGGCCCCCTGCGGGTGTTCGTGTTCCATCAACCCATGCCAGATCTCTCGATGGGCCGAGCTCGAAACCGCAACCAGCTCCAGGCCTCGAACCTGCCCGACATCCGCCGGGACGTCCCGGGCCGGCGCAACCGGCGCCGCCGGACACCGCCGGACACAGGTTCCACCGGGCGTTTGTCGGACCGGAAGCCGGATCTGCCCGGACCGCTCCAGGGCCCGCAGCGCCGACAGACAGGTGGAGACCTGAGGCCGTCCCTGCCCATCCCGGAACCCGAATTCAGCACACAGATGCGCCGCAAGCGCCGTGCGATGCGGAACATCGCCCGCATCCAGCAACGCGGTGATGCGACCGACAGCAGACGGCTGGGAAAGCTGGCGCTTGATCTGGTGCTGAACCTCCATGGCCGGCACCGTAGCGCCACCAGAACCATTTGTCCAGCATCACTTGTGGGGCATGGGTAGATCTAGGCGGAACTTCAGATCCCCCTGAAGGTCCGGTTAACAGACGGGGACCGGAGACGTAGGGAGGGCGTAGACCGACTGGAGTTCCGGGCCGCCGCCACGAGGCGATTGGCAGGATCCACCGCGTCGTACTGACGCCGCGTAAGGTCCGCTTCGTATCGTCCCTGAGTGAGAGCCAGCTCCGCCTGCGCCGTACTGGCCGCAAGTCGCCATTCTTGCCGTGGGGTTGACCTTTTGGTTTCAGGATATTGTATTATGAAACTGAAAGGAGTCAGCGCTGTCGGCGACCATCATTCCTCTGGGACCACATCTCCATACACCGATCGGGCATGCCATTCGAACGGGCGAAATGGCCTACCGCCAGTATGAAGACCTGCACGCGGAAGGGCGCCTCCCGGCGAAGCATGTGATCGTCGACGCCTCCAAGGCACGGTTCCAGAAGGAGTTCATCCGGGCGCTCCGGGACAGCGAAGCAGACGTCATCCTCGACACGAAGGCGGCCGAAATGAGCGAAGTCGGGCGTTTCAGGGGTATGGCGAAGGGTGCGCCATGGGCCACGACCGAAGAAGACCGGCCTCTGCAGCCCGAGGATTTCCAGCCCAGCACAGCCGCGAATACCGACCTCTTCGGCCAGATTGCACGGATGGCTGTCGAGCTCGAAGTTGCGTCCGTCATGGCACCGGCTCACTTCCTGCGCAATGGTGCGAACGACCCTTGGCTGCCGATTGACGGGGAAGGAGTCACTCATCTGCGTTCGGCTCTCGACCGCGTGGGCGGCACGGCCGTTGCAATCGACTACCCATTGATTTTACCTCACACCCGTCTGCAGGACGGGGGGCATCGAGCCAGGCTCATGCAGGCGCTCGAGGGGCTCCCCTTCGATAACCTGATCCTTCGCCTGTCGGGATTCGGCTCGAACGCCGGGCCGCTGACGGTCAAACGGGCCTTGAATGCGATAAAGGCCCTGCACGGCCTCGGCTATCCGGTCCTTCTTGACCATGTTGGCGGACTGGTGGGACTGAGCGCGCTTGCCTTCGGGATTATCTCGGGCATTGCGCATGACATTGGCGAGCGGGACCGGTTCAATGCGCGGGACTGGCACAAACATCCCAAGGAACGAGAGGACGGCGCTCCGTTCGGGCGCCCGGTCTATGTGTCTCTGCCCGGGCTCGACAAGGCCTTTCGCACGAAGGGCCTGGAGACAATCGCCTCGGCCAAGGGAGGTCGTCGACTGGTTGCATGTCCGGATCGCGGGTGCTGTCCGCGCGGTCTGGAGACGATGCTGCAGAATCCGCGCGCGCATATCGCCCGACAGCAATTCGCAATGATCGATCGGCTCGGCTCGGCGCCGGACACCCGGCGGATCGACCATTTCCTTGACTTCGACTTGCGCGGGGCCAAGCGAACAGCCCGCGACCTGGCACGTCTCAATACCGGTGACGAAAAACTGAACGGAGCGCTCGTGAAAGCCAGAAAACGGATCGATCGTATGGCCAGGATGTACGAAACCCTGGCGGAACGGGAGCGGGGAACGCCGCTGCCAATGCGACGGAGAAATTCCAGCGCCGCCGCGAGCGGACATGGTGGGCTATGAACCAGGCACAGACAAAGCCTGTCGTGCAGTTCATCCAAAGGCTGCAGAACACCGGAGGCCTAAAGGGAACCGACATCGCCAATTTCGCGGGGGTGTCGAAGGCCACCGTCTCGCGCTGGTCGAACGGTCAGAAGACCCCGCATCCGAGGACACAGCTCATCATATCGGACCTGTCCTACGTGGTGATGCGGCTCGGCGAGTATTATTCCCAGGAGGAAGTGCGGGCCTGGCTCTACGCTCCGCACCCCCAGCTCAATGGCGAGCGGGCGGTCGACCTGATCCATAATGATCGCTCCGAAGAAGTGATCGCCATCCTGGACCGTCTCGATGCGGATGCATATCTCTGACCATGCCGACACGGAACGGTCCCAGGTTTCGTCGGCCAATCCGCGACCAGCGCCTGCTGGATGCATTGGATGCGCTGGACCAGGCCCCGTATAGCGGAACCGTCTGGCGCTCCGTGCGGGAGGGGCGGGACCCGTTGGCCTGCTGGCGCGCCGGCGGTCGCTGGGACGATGGCACGCTTGATGTTCTCTACACGTCCGAAACGCGGCAAGCGGCGATAGACGAACGTCGCTTGCACCTCTACCAGGGCCAGCCGATCATCCCGTCCAGGGTGAGGTACGAGCTCTTCGAGCTGAAGGTGTCCCTCGAAGCGATCAAGCGTTTCGAGACTCTCGACGATCTGGCGGCTCTGCAGCTCGATATCCAGAATTACGGGAAGCTTTCCTATCTCGACCGATCACAGGAATATCCGCGCTCTCAGGAGATCGCCGAAGCCTGTGCCTTTCTGGGTGCCGACGGCATTCTGGTGCCAAGCGCACGTACTCCAGGTTCGAACAACCTGGTGATCTTCTGCGAACAGGATACCCGAATCGAGAAGGACATCGTCCGCGAGCACGGCGTCATCGAATTTTTCTAGGTCTGGGGGCGCCCTACCGAAACAAAAGGCTCCCGGGCCCCACTGATGGTTCCGGACCCCGGACGCGAGACGGGTCCGCCCCTCGACGAATTTCGCGTCTCAGGGTGTAGGTGACGGCCAGAAAGCGCGCATATTTGATGGAGTCGTGCGTTTTCTTGGGTCGCGACAAACAGGGTGAGACTGGCGACGCCGGGATTGTGACGGGGCCGGGGACGGAAGGAGGGCGTAGCCCGACTGGAGTCCCCGGCCCCCGTCGCGCGGAGATTTTGGCCTTCTGCGGGGAGGAGCCGTCGTGGCGATAGCGGCGTGGGTACCCGGGCTGCAGCAGAGAGTAGACTTGATCTGCTGAGAACGATGCGGCGCCGGCCTCGTCTGCTTGCTGGCAACGACCGGCGCCGCACCCCCAGGGCTGTGCAAGGCGCGGCCCGTTTCACAGTATCGTGCGGGTTCTGGTGGGGGGTCCACCCCGTTCTCATCGGTTGTCGCGATGAGGAACGCCGCACGCCTGTTCACCTGCGCCTTGTGCCGTCGCCAGGTTGTTCTCTGCCGGCGATGCGACCACGGCAACATCGACTGTTCGCGGCGCTACCGGGCGATGCCGCCGGGCGAGCGCCTCGCCGTGCTGGCCGCGGTCATGGCGGTGGAGGCCGAGTGATGGCCACGGTGAATGCGGCCTCTCTGCGCGATGAGTTCGAGGGCGCCAAGGCCCGCATCGAGGCGTTGCGCGCGCACGGCAAGATGTCCGCAGAAGTCGATGCCGTGGTCGGCCTCCTCGTCACCCTGTTGGGCATCCTGATCACCGTCCTGTTGGAAAGGACGACCCGCAAGAACTCGAAGAACTCCAGCCTCCCGCCGTCGCAGACGGACAAGGATGAGACTGCACGGCGCGACGGCAGCAGCCCCAAGGGCGCGAAGCAGAACCTGCAGACCGGCACCGGTCTGCGCAAGACCACCATCGAGGAGACGATCACCGTCGAGAACTGCGATACCTGTGGCGCCGACTTGTCAGACGCCGATGCGAGCGACCGGGAATGCCGCATCCTGTTCGACATCGAGTTCACGGTCGTTGAACGCCGCGTCGATGCCGAGATCAAGGAGTGCCCCAGCTGCCGGGCCCGCTGCAGTACGGCGTCTGCCTGCAGGCCTTCGTCATCACCCTGCTGATTGCCCACATGCTGTCCCTGCGCCGTGCCGTCGCACTGGTGCAGGAGACCTCGGGTCTCACACTCTCCGAGGCCACCTGCCTGGGCTATATCCGCCGCCTTCGTGACGCACTTGCCGAATGGGAAGAAACCGCGATCGCCCACCTGCTGGAACGTCCGGCTCTGCATGTCGACGAAACCGGCTTGCGGGTCAACAACAAGATCCAGTGGCTCCATGTCGTCACCGACGGCTCCTTGATCCTGAGATTCCTGCACCCCAAGCGTGGCAAGGAGGCCATCGAGGACATCGCCATCATCCCCCGCTACACGGGCATCCTGATCCACGACTGCTGGGCATCGTACTTCGCCTACGACCAGTGCAGCCATCAGCTCTGGCTCTCATCTCCTGCGTGAGCTGACCTTCATCGTCGACTCCAACGACTTCCGCTGGGCGCGCCTGATGAAGACGCTGCTGCGCGAGGTCTGCCACAGGGTCAACAAGAGCGACACCAGGACCCTGAGCGAGGCCGCGTGCCGGGCCGTACGCAAACGATACCGGACCATCCTCACCCAGGGCGCCACGGAAATGCCCGATATCCCGCCGCGACCGAAAGGAAAACCCGGACGGATCGCGAAGTCCGACGCACACAACCTCCATGAGCGACTGGCGAAGCACGAAGAGTCCGTCCTGCGCTTCACCCACGATACGCATGCGAGCTTCACCAACAATACCGAGCAGAAGATCCGCATGGCAAAGGTCAAGATCAAGGTGTCGGGATGCTTCCGGACCCAGCTCAACGCCGAAGCCTGGTGCCGGATCTCGAGTGACCTGAGCTCAATGGCCGCTCTCGGATACAACCCTCTCGTCGCCATCCAGATCGCGCTCGCCGGAAATGCCGCCACAATGATCAACCTGCATGACACACAAACCGAACTCGGAAAGGGGTGAGAAGTTACTTATCAAGTTAATTCTGTTGTACTCGTGCATGTAAATTTCAACACACCATTACAGGTCTCTGCTGCGCGGCACGGCCCACAGGACGTACAGTTGCCACGACACGATGGAGAGGGGGGAGAAATGTGGTTCCGGTCAAGATGCGGGCAGGCGGCAGCGCCGCGGGACGGGTCGGGCGCAGGAGTGCCTCGTGTCGATTGCCGAGGGGCCTCGTGGTGGCCAGCCGACACGGTGTGGTGTAGGGTCGCACCATTGTTGAAGGCACGGCACTCGGTGCCGGCGCATATTTGCGGTCATTCCGAGCATTTTCGAACCCGGACCCGATCCCTCTGCCGATCCTGGTAAAGTCCTGTGGTTGCGACTGTCACGACCCTGCGCTCGGCCAGTTCGACCGTCGCGTATTACGCGCGCGACGGGCTGTGCCGCGCCGATGACCCTGTCCACTACCGTGCGAGCCGCTGGTACGGCCGCGGTTGTGAAACCCTGGATCTCGCGTCTCATGTCGATCCGGAACCGTTTGCTGCCATCCTCCAGGATGTGGTCGATCAAAATGACGGCCCGCCCGGGGTCGACATCACCTTCTCCGCGCCCAAGACGGTCTCGCTTTCGGCACTGCTGCACGACGACCCGCGTGTCATGCGTGCCCACGACAAGGCCGTACGCGCAACCCTGCTCCGCGTGGAACAACGACTGCTGTACGCCGCGGTCCGGGTGAAGGGAGCGCGCAAAGCCCGTCTTGTGCCGGCACCCGGCATGGTGGCCGCAACCTTCCGGCACCACGTGAACCGAAACCTTGACCCGCAGCTTCATACCCACGCCGTTGTTGCCAACCTTGCGGTGGGGAGCGTGTCCGGCGGGCCTCTCGCCCTGCCGGTCCTGCGCCGTCACGCCCTGCTGATCGGTGCCTGGTACCGCAACGAGCTCGCACGACGCCTTGAACACGACGGGTTTGTCGTCATGCCGGTACAGCGCGGGGGGCTTGCCGCCTTCGAGATCCTGGGCTGGCCGCGGCAGAGCCGGGAAGTGTTTTCGTCCCGCCGGTCCGAAATCCTCGAGTGGATCGGTGAGAGGGGGTGGTTGCGAAATGCCGGGACCATGCGTCGCGCGGCACTCGCAACCCGACGGGCAAAGAACGAGCCGATCCACCCGGACCTGGTGGCAAGCTGGAAGCGCCGCGCGTGGGAACATGATCTCACCTTCTCGCCGGCTCCCGCAGTCAAGGCCCGGACCGAGGTTTCGGCCGTTGCGGCCGTCCGCGCCGTTGCGGCCGAACTCGGGGCGCGGGAACCGGTATTCCGGCACCGGGACCTGGTCGCCGGCGTGCTCGGCCGCATGCCCGGACGGTTCAGTCCGGAGGGTGTTGAGGCGGTCATCGCAGGGCTTGCGGGTGACGGTCATCTCGTGGAGCGAACGCGTGGTTTCGGTGCCCGCGCATGGATCCTGTCCGGCGAGGACGCAGCGGGCGCGCGGTTGCTCGAATTCGCCCGTGCGGGCATGGCGGCGGGCCGGCCCCTTGCCTCGGCGGTCCGGGTCCGCGCCTGGATCGAGGCATCAGGTCTGACGGAACACCAGGGACGGGCCCTGCGGGCGCTGGTGCTGGGCCGTGATCGGGTTCTGGGACTGCGGACCGGCTCCCGGGAAGGGAAGGCGGGACTGCTGCGCACCCTGCGTCACCTCGTACCCGGTCGGCCGGTGATCGGACTGGTTCCCGGGCGGAAGGCTGTCGCGGCGGCAACACTTGAAACGGGCGTCCCGGTCCGATCGGTAGACGCGTTCCTCGCGCGAACCGGAGGCTCCGGGACGAGGCTGCGGGACCTTGAGGGCGGTATTGTCGTTCTGGACGGTGCCGCCAGGGTGGCGCCGGGGGTCCTGCTCGAACTCGTTCGAGCAGCCGACGCACTGAAGATCAGTCGCCTGATGCTGGTGGCAGAGGCGCGGCAGTGCGTTGCCAGGGGGGCCGGGCAGGTCTTCCAGGGGCTTGCCGAGGCCGGTGTTCCGGTCCTGCGCATTGACGATGTTTCGAGGGTGCGCCGGGAAGTCCTCCGCACTGCTGACCCGGAGGCCGTGGAGGCTGGACGGTCTCAGTCACGAAGGCGTGCTCCGGGGCCTTCCGGGTACGGGCCCCACGCGGACATGTCAGGACCGGATCCTGTCCGGCCGGGGCTCCTGCACCGGGTAACACGCCTGCTTCCCGACATGGTCGGCACGCTCGAGGGTCGTCGCGATGGGCATCGCGGAGTGCGCCAGACCCATCTGCGCACCGATCAGGATCAGGAGCCGCCTGCGGCCGGGAGCCGGGCTTCCGACGGCGGCGGGAGCGGGACAGTTGTCGCGGGCGTGAGAGGTCTCCAGTCGGTGGCGGAAAAGGAACCCGTTGACCTGGTACCGCCACGGGCACGCTTTACCGGCCCCGCCGACCCCGGTCCGGAAGAGTGGCTGCGTGACCTGGTTGGCCCTGGCGGGCTCGACCTGGCGCCGACGGCACAGACTGTTGCCATGCGGGTTGTCGAGAACGGGCCGGGATCGGAATGGCAGGATGCCGCTGCGCTGATCCTGCGCCACCTCGAGCCCGGCAAGCGCCCGAACGTGTCCGAAGTCCGGCATCTCACCGCGGTGCTGATCGGTGCGCGCGCAGACTATGCGCTGCGCGCGGGGTCTGCCGTGCGCCGGGGGGTGCTGGGCGCGCTTGCAAACGAACTCATCAATTGCCGGCCCGGTCCGGGTGCCGCGCCGGGAGCGCGGTTGGCGTGGCGGATGGCGTGCCAGGCTGTACGGGGCCGGGCACGGTGTTCCATGCCAGGCCAGGACATTCGCGCGGCCAACGGGTCCCGGCAGAGGCCCGTCACGCAGGCGGCGGCACAACCCGTTCACCGGGACCTGTCCGGTGACGTCGAACGGCTGAGTGCGGCGAAGCAGGATCATGGGGTTCGGCGGAGGATCTCGCCATGAGGTGCGGGACGGACGGCGAGGACGCGCTCACAGCCACGGTTGCCGACATCTGTCGGCGGGTCCCGGGCAAGGGCGGACGGACCGGGCGCTTCTGGCGCGTGCCCTGTCGCGGCGGCGCGCTGCAGGTCCTGCTTGAAGGTGAGACCGCAGGGACCTGGGTCAATACCGCAACCGGAGCCTGCGGTGACCTGATTGACCTGCGCATGATGGCCGGTAGTGAAGCGGCTCCGGCCGAATGTGCCAGAGCTCCCGAAAGCGCACGGCACTACCCGAAGCAGTGCGCGGGTGAACAGCAACCGGGGGCGGGGTTTCCTGACATCGTAGCCGGGGGGCTCGCCGCCCTGGGGGTGCTTGTGCTGGCCCTGGCCGGTCACGCGCTGGCAATACGGGTGTTTGCGGTGTGAAGCGGTCCGAGGACCACCGGTGCTATGTGCCCTGTGGCCGATCGAGCCAGTTCCGCTCCCGGGCCCGGTTACGGAACTCGCGCAGAATCCGGCTTGCGCGGCCCTTGCCGAGGCTGTCAGCGAGCAGCAGGGAAAGTTCGCGGTGCGCGCCAGCGCGAAGCATCTGCAGCATGGTGGCCTCGAAGAGGAAGGCAATCCGGGACGTGAGCCCGAACACCCAGGGCTCGGAGGTCTCGAACCCGGCGAGTGCCGTCTCGTCGATCCCGGCGATGCGTCGAGACAATGCCGCCTGTTCGGCGGGGGACAGCACAACGGGATGGGATCCCTCATCCGGGTGCGGACGAGTCGTGAGCGCGCGCTCGATCACGTATTCTTCAACGGACTGACCCCGGTGTTCTGCCCGTTGGCAGACCAGGGCCCACTGGTAGTCCGAGAACTCGATGGTACGGGTGACCTGCATGTGGTTCAACGCTCCCGGTGTGCCGCGCGGCAGATGACGACCAGTGCCTCGTACAGGCAGAGACCGGTGTCGGGCAGGCGTGCGAACAACACGTCATGCGCCTGTGCGACCCGCTCGACGCGCCTGGCAAGCTGGCGCTGCTCGACCGGCGAGAGCGCCACGGGGTGAGATCCGTCTTCGGATGACTCGCCCGCGACGGCGCAGGCAAGAACGAACTGCTCGACCGGAGTGGAGCCGGCCCGTTCGGCTATGCGTGCCCATTCTGTGGCGGTTGCCGATATCTTGAGTCGTTTCACCGGAAACCCCGCGGGATACCCCTTCCTTGAGGGAGGGGAGGAACGCGAGAGCGGCCCTTGGCCGCTTCCCGCTGTGAATTGACGTCATCGGCGATCACGGAAAGGGGCGCGCCGCCACAGGAAGCCGCGAAGCATGACGGCGACCAGAGGACGCCCTTGCGGGAGCGACCGGTGATTTCAGGGCGGCTCTCGCGCAGAAGGCGGCTGGACACGGCCTTGAGACTGTTCACCAGCCGCGACACAGCACCCTTGGGTGGGTACTGCACTGGCAGGTGCACGTGATCGTCCTCGCCATCGCATTCGATCAGTTCCGCCTCGAAATCCCGGCAGACCGTGGCAAGGATCCGCGACAGGTCGCGAATGGCCGGTTCGAACAGCACGTCGCGGCGGTATCTGGTGACGAAGACCAAATGGACATGCGGCATGTCAACGACATGACTGCCGGTTCTGCAGTCCATGCCTGAAAGCTTCGGACCCATTGCTGGAATCGCACCATGATTTCTCGCGGTTATGTCTTCAAGCTGAAACCGACGCCTGCGCAGGCACGCCTGTTCGCGCAGGTCGCGGGTGTGTGCCGCCTGATCGACACTCTCGCCCTTGAGCAGCGGCGCGATCATGACCGTGCCTGGAGACGCGCCACCGGCACGAGCGTCAGCTATCCGGGTCAGGCCCGTGAACTGACGGAGCTGTGCGGGGAATACGACTGGATCGCGGCGGTGCATGTCACGCCCCGGCAGCAGGCGCTGCGCGATCTCGACCGGGCATACAGCAACTGGTTCAGGGGCATCGCCCGATACCCGTCGCCTCGCAAGAAGGGCCAGAACGACACCTTCCGCTTTCAGGGCCGCGAGATCGAGACCCGCAGCCTGAACCGCACCTGGTCGGAAGTGCGCCTGCCAAGGATCGGATGGGTGCGCTTGCGCGACACCCGCTCGCTGCGCGGCAGGATCAACAACGCCACGGTCAGCCTTGCGCCGAACGGCTGGCATATCGCGTTCAGCCTCGCGATTGAACACGAGCCCCCGACGAATATCGCGCCAGCCGTGGGCATCGACCGGGGCGTGGTCAACACGCTTTCGCTGTCCACGGGCGAGCATCTCCCGGTTCCGGCCAGTCTTGCGGATCTGGAGTGCAGGCAACGCAGGGCGCAGCGCGTGCTTTCTCGCCGCACACCTGGATCCAGGCGATATGCCAGGGCCAGACGGCGCGTGGCGGCGCTGTCGGCGCGGCGCGCCCGTATCCGCCGCGACTGGCACCACCGGGCCAGCCTCGATCTCTCGCGGCGCTTCGGCACGGTCGTGATCGAAGACCTGAACACCCGGAACATGACCGGTTCCGCTCGTGGGACGATGGAGAAACCGGGGTGCACTGTTCGCCAGAAGGCCGGTCTGAACAGGTCGATCCTGAACCAGGGCTGGCATCTCCTTGAAACCCTGCTGGCCTGCAAGCTGGAAGAACGCGGCGGAACGCTTGTCAAAGTGCCCGCCCACACCACCTCGCGCACATGCGTCGCGCCCGCCGCGGCGGACAGCCGGAGCCGCAAGAACCAGGCGAGCTTCGTCTGCACCACCTGTGGACATCGAGACCACGCGGACATCAATGCGGCAAAGGTCATCCTGCGTCGGAACACGGCGTTGATGCTCGTGGAGGAAAGGCATTGGCCCTCCGGTGAAGCGAGAACGATCGGTGGAGCGACAAGCCCTGCCGGAAATCCCCAGCCTGCAGGCCGGGGAAGATGTTAACCGAGTGCCTCCTCGATGCCGAGGTCGGCGGTGACCTCGGCGACGATGGCGTTCCAGACCGTGATGTCTCCGCGGGCGCGCAGCCGGATTTCCTCGATCCTGACCAGCAGCGACAGCTCGCGCGCCATGCGCCACTGCACGGCGGGCGGCAGCCCCTGGAGCGGTGGGTCAGGCGGCGTCAGCATGGACTGCATGATGAGGTCGGATACGGTCAGTCCCGCGGCAGCTGCCTGCTCGCCGAGTTGCTGCCATTCACTGTCGGTGGCCTCGATCTGGCGCGGCCGGCGCCGCAATTCGCCAGACATGGTCATGACGCTTTCTCCCGCAGGAGACGGTTTCAGGGTCACGGAGATGCGAATGCGACAGGCCGTGAAAACAGCGGTGGCCTGGCTCAATGTCGGGCGTGGACCGGCACCACGCGTCTGAAATAATGCGCTTCGTCCTGGAAGCGGTCGGTGCCGCACACCCCGGGCCGGTTCGACCGGGGCAATGCTCCGAAGACGCGGACGAAGATGGAGTCAATCGTCAATACCACCAGCATCCGTGCCACTATAGGCCGGTGTCAACAACACATGTCCCGCTGGCGCGTCCTTCAGGGCCCGGCCGGTGTCGGACGTGGCTTTTTCCCCTACGTACTCTTGCCGCTCCCCGGGCGCATCAGTATAGTGGCAGAGCGTTATATACGAACATGCACAACGCTTCCCGGGATGACCCGCATGATCGACCCGTTCGGACGCCATATCACCTACCTGCGCGTGTCGGTGACAGACCGTTGCGACTTCCGGTGCGTCTACTGCATGTCGGAAGACATGACCTTTCTTCCGAAGCGTGACGTGCTGTCGCTGGAGGAACTGGACCGGTTGTGCAGTGTCTTCATCAGGCAGGGCGTGAAGAAGCTGAGGCTGACCGGCGGTGAGCCGCTGGTTCGCAAGAATGTCATGAGCCTGTTCCGCGGACTGTCCCGCCATCTCGAGTCCGGTGAACTGGAGGAACTGACGGTCACCACCAATGGCAGCCAGCTGCACAGGTTCGCGGACGAGCTTCGCGACTGCGGTGTTCGCCGGGTGAACGTATCGATCGATACCCTGGATGCGGAGAAATTTCACAGGATCACGCGGTGGGGCCGGATTGACCAGGTCATGCGCGGCCTGGATGCAGCGGCCGCCGCCGGTCTCGACATCAAGCTCAACGTGGTTGCTCTGCGCGGTGTAAACGACGACGAATTGGGCGACATGCTGCAGTGGGCAGGCGACCGGTCGTGGGACATGACCATCATCGAGGTCATGCCGATGGGCGACATCGGCGGGGAAATGCGGATCGACCAGTACCTGCCGGTTTCAATGGTCCGCGCCGAGCTGGAGAAGCGGTTTACCCTGACCGACATCGACTACAAGACCGGCGGGCCCGCACGGTATGTCAGGGTGGAGGAAACCGGGCGGCGGCTCGGTTTCATCACGCCGCTGACGCACAACTTCTGCGAGAGTTGCAACCGGGTCCGCCTGACCTGTACCGGGACGCTCTACATGTGCCTCGGGCAGGAGGATGCCGCTGACCTGCGCACCCCTCTCAGGCGCTCGGAGAGCGATGAGGCGGTGATGGAGGCGATCGACGAGGCGATCTCACGCAAACCCAAGGGTCATGATTTCGTGATCGACAGACGGCGTCGAGGCCCGTCGGTTTCCCGTCACATGAGTCATACCGGCGGCTGAGTTCCCGCGGGGGATCAGCAGGAAGCCCTTCGCCGGCACTTCCGCCGAGTGCCGCAGGCTTGAAGCTGACTGACGCGGACGGGCCCGGAGGACACGCCCTTCCGGATCAGCGCTTCAGGCCATCCAGCATGGACTGGGCGCCGATCTGGAGCAGCAACAGGTCGAACCCCATCAGGATCACGTTGTAGCCCTTCGCGATCTTCTCGTTTCCCTCCTCCGCGGACAGGCACAGGCCTCCCATGTTCCGGCCCGCCGAACGGATGGCGTCCTCCGCGACCGAGATGCTCGCCTGCACGTCGGGATGGTCGCGGTTGCCGACATGACCCATGCTCGCGGCGAGGTCCATGGGTGCGATCAGGAAAACGTCGATACCCTGGACTTCGAGAATCTCATGGATGTTGGCGACAGCTTCCGCGTGCTCGATCAGGGCAATGATCACGATGTCGCCGGATGCGCGGTAGTACTCCATGGCATCGCCGTTCCCCCATCGCATGGGAGCGTAGAACGGTCCCCAGCCACGCTCGCCTTCGGGCGGATAGCGTACGGCGCGGACCGCGTCCTCGGCCGCCTCGCGGGTGGTGATCATCGGGAAGACCAGTCCCATGGCTCCGGAGTCCAGGACAGGCTTGGTGTAGCTGATCCGGGGTTCCATGACCCGGACCACGGGCGCGCACTCGGTTCCGGCGGTTGCTGCGATCATGTGGTGACACGACTCGATGTCGATCGGGCCGTGCTCCATGTCTATGAACATCCAGTCGAAGCCCAGGCGCGAAAGGGTCTGCGCCATAGGGACGCTGGGCATGGCGGTCAGGATGCCGGCGCAGACGGCGCCGGAGTCAAGACGTTCTCGCAGTGGGTTTCGCATGATGGGTCCTCAGGTGGTTTCAGGCGAGCGGAACCCCAGTCTACCCGCGCTTGCCATGAGCGGACCAGAGCGATTGGTACGGGGCGCGTGCGGGTCCGGCCCGGAGTGCCCACCGTCGTCCTTGTGATCGCTTACCTTGCAGCATTCGCCGCGAGGGAAGCATAAGCAATCGAAATTGAAGGCGAATATTCGGCGACAATTGGCGCGGGTGTGCGAGCTGTAGCGTAGCTCAGCGTTCCCTGGCGAGCCATGGCGTAGCAAATTATCCTGTCGGAATCCCTTGCTGGCCCGGTCATCATTGGCCTCGTCGCCTCTCCTCATGAGGTCATTGACTGTTGAAGCAACTTTGGCGTATTGCAAATAGCGATACAAATCGCCATATGCCGACCAAGGAGATTCGCCATGGCCACGACCGGCGAACGCAAGGAATTTCCGATCTCAATGCGCCTGCCCGAGGCGGATGTTGCAATGATCGATCGCGCCGCAAACCTGCGCGGCCGCTCGCGCACCGATTTCGTGCGCGACGCCGCTGTGCGCGCGGCCGAGGAGGTCGTCATGGAGCGGGGCCTGATCCGGATGAGCCCGGAAGGCTTCGCCGAGTTCATGGATGTGCTGGCGCGTCCGACCGCTCCCGTTCCGGAGATGGTCGAAGTCCTGAAGCGTCCCGCGCCGTGGGAGTCCGGCTACGTGGCGAAGCGGTAAGTCCTTGCTCCTTTCGGGTCCCGAGCCGCTAACCGCCGCTCACGATGTGTCCGAGTTCTCCTGTGGTAAGCCGACTCTTGACCACTGGCTGAAGACGCGCGCCCTCTCCAATCAGCAGAAGGGCTTCACTGCCGTTCTCGTCGTTCATGAGGCCGGGCGTGTGGTCAGCTACTACGGCCTTGCGCCTGCCGGTGTGGTGCCTTCGGTTCTGCCGCGCTCGATCAGGACGGGGCAGCCGCCGAATCCGGTCCCGTGCATGTTGCTCGGCCAACTCGCGACCGACACAGCATGGGCAGGGTTCGGCATTGGCACCGGCCTTGTGAAGCACGCCCTCCAGCGCTGCGTTCAGGCCGCGGCGCTGATCGGTGGGCGTGCCTTGATGGTCAACGCTGTCGACGGGGAGGCGGCCGAGTTCTGGAGGCGGCGCGGCTTCGAACCTTCCAGGGATGACCCCTTGGTCCTGCTCCGCTCGATCAGCGACATCGCGGCGTCGCTCGGTGAGGGCGGTGGGTGAAAGCCTTGCTGGCGTCCAAATGTAGCGCTCCACCAATCCATCCGGATTGCAGTAATTCAGATCCAGCTATGCAGATTCGAGTTCCTCTATTTTTCAGCCTTCGCCGACAGATGACTGTCCTTCCCTTGAAGTCTTGTGCAGCTGTTGGTGCCCCGTTCGAATCCGCCGCAGTTCAACCTCGCCCGTAACTGCTCAGGTCTGAGTCCAGCGCGCAGTTGCACGTGATGGATTGAAGCTTTCGGTCTGGTGGGGCTGGCGTGGGATTTCAGAAGCGCAGTTGCGGGATCATCTTCATGGGCTCGGGGTGCGCCAGGGTTTCGAGGACATTCCAGCGCTGTTTTCGGGCGGTAGCGATGGCGGACCGCAGGTTGGCGAAGTCGCGGGCGCCTTGCATCGAGCGGAAGCCGCCCGAGATTTTCTGACGCAGCTTGCCCATTTGCAGATCTCTCTCCTGGTTATTCGAGAACGGGGTTTGCGGGTCGGTGAGGAAGCGCAGGCACCCTTCCTTGTCCTTCTGGAGCCGGAGCGCGAGGTTGTGACCGATGCGGCGCTTTTGTCGTCCGCGCTTTCCGGTCTGGAGCAGCGGCATCTCTTCGTGGGACGCGATGGCACGCTCAAGGATGCGGGCCACCAGTGAGGCTGGCACGTCGCGGTCGTTCTTGCGGGCGAAGCGGGCGGCTCTGTTGGCGCGGGTGAGGAGCCGGTGCGCGCTCGTTGCCCAGTCTTCCTTCTCGATCTCGATCAGGGCCTGGAGTTCGCGCAGGTGATGGGCGTTGCAGGCTCCGTGGCGCACACCCTCGAGAGCGAAGGAGGTGGCGTAATCGTCATGGACGACGATGAAAACGGCTTAGGCTGGTTTCTGTTGCAGCTGGCCGGCCGACCGACCCGGATTTCGTATAAGTGACGTGCCAGATTTCCTCATAGTTGCGGCATTATCCGTTTCATGAAGCCGTCGAAGAGCGGGACGGTGAATGCTGTGTCACCGTGGGCGGGGCTGTAAATCATGCCCTTGGCGATAAGTGCGTTGCGCATGGGGGCGACCGAGGTGACCTGCCGATCTAGGATGTGGGCGATATCACCAGACCGGTGGGGCCCGGGCCCAAGCTCGGCCATCGCACGCATGTAGCGCTTTTGGATCGGCGTCAACCGATCAAAGCGCACGCGGAAAAAACTCGCATCGAGTTCAGCGAGAGCCTGAGCTGCTGCACGCAGCGCATCGTCGAGCTCAATCGGGGAAGCTTCGGCGACGTCCCAGCTGTGCTTACCCCACTCCTGGAGGAAGTAGGGATAGCCACTTGTCTGGCGCAGAATTTCGGAGACTGCGCCGGGTTCGAAGGTGACTCCCTCCTTGGAAGCTGGCACGACGAGGGCATCGCGGGCATCATCGTCGCCGAGGCGATCGACAGACGCGAATTCGAAGAGGCGCTCTGCGTAGGACTTAGCATCGCCAGTCCGCCTGACCAGTTGAGGCAGCCCTGCCGCCACCATGGTGATCGGCAACTGCTCTTGGCTGGCGCTGTGGAGCGCAGCAATCAGAGAGGCGAGTTGGTCTTCCCGTACATATTGCAATTCGTCAATGAAGAGCACGATTGCGGTGCCGCGCTCGCCGGCGGCATTGCCGAGGGTCAGAATGAGATCCGTGAGATCTGTGTCGAGGTCGCCGCTGTCAGCCAGCCCGGATTCAGGATCGACATCGATGCTGAATTCGATGTCCTGATATTTGACCTTGAGGGCCTTGGTGAAACTCGCCAACGCCTTCATGCCTTTCAGCAAACTGTCTCTGAGCACCTCTCCGCGGCTCAAGCGCAAAAGGGTTGCTCGCAGCGCCGGAATAAGCAGGGCCGGCAGAGATCGCTCCTCAGGAGCTTCCAGTTTGACACTGGCGATACCGCGCGCTTCGGCATCTAGGCGGATACGGTTGAGCAGGACGGTCTTGCCGACTCCGCGCAACCCATAGAGGATGAAACTTCGAGCTGATTTCCCCGCGCGAATGCGGTCCAGCGCTACGGCGGTACGCTCGATCAACTCGTCTCGCCCTGCAAGTTCGGGCGGGGGCGTGCCGGCGCCAGGCGCATAGGGGTTCTGCCTAGAATCCATTTCGAGTCATCTTACCAAAGTTTTTCTTGTAGAGATAATATGACATAAACTCGATAAGAATCAATCTGCTTATCCGTGACACTCCGCACGTGAGGCAGTATGTTCTCTATATATTCCGCATGGGGGGTCACAGTTACGAGGTTCAAGGTTGCATCGCGCGTGCGTGGTTTGAGCGACGAGGCGTTTCGCGAGGCCTTCGGTACCGAGGAGCAGTGCCGCGCGGCGCTGGTCCGGCTGCGCTGGCCGGGCGGGTTCGTCTGCCCCTGCTGCGGCCATCGCGGGCATTGCATGCTGGCGGGGCGCGGGCTCTATCAATGCAAAAAGTGAGGCTTGCCCCGTGCCTGCGACGCCGCTTGCGGTGTTGCAGGCGCAGGCACGGGAATAAGTACAGACTTCCTGACCTCTTAGCGTTTGCAGTTTCGGTTGGCGTGTCACGAACCCCTTGAATTTTGCTACGTTTTGGCTGTTTCGGGCCGTTTTTTGACTGTCCATCGCGCTCCAGTTCTGCTATTATAATGTGACACAATATGCATGGTGTCAGCCATGCCCATTACCCTCCCGATCTGCCCTCCAGAGGCGGTTCCGATCGGCAACAGTTGCTTCGCTGTCCTGATCTCGGACGACACCCTCACCTACTTCTCCAACCTGGTTCCCTTTGACAGCCACGCTGGCGATGACCGCACCGGCATGCTCTTACGGATTGGCCGCCTCGCGGTGATCAACGCGATCTCGCCGCAGGATCTGGCCGATGCTTTCGGTGTCTCGCGAGCGACCGTGCAGCGCGCACGGCGGCGCTACCTGGTCGAGGGTGAGGCGGCATTCTTGAATCCGCGTCGCGGCCGCGGGCCTTCGGTGTTCACGCCGGAGTTGGCCGGGAAGGCGACAGCGTTGCTGGAAACGGGCATGAGCGGCTCTGCGGTTGCCCGGGCTCTCGGCGTGTCGGTGGCGTCGGTCAACAAGTGGCGCCGACAGGGGCTGATCGGCGAGGCGACACGCGCGCGGGAGCCTGGAGGCTCGGCGGCGGGTGCACCATGCGAGGCGCGTGGCGATGAAGAGGCTGGCGATGCAGCCGGGCCTGAGACGACCGAAGCGCGCGCGATCGTCGGGACCGGCACGCGCCGATGGGGCGAGCGACCTGCGATGTCCTGCCAGTGCTGCCGAAGGGCTACTACGGCCTGCCTGCGATCCTGCTCTTTCTGGCTTTCATGACCCTGGCGCGGGTGCGCAATCCCGAGAGCCTGCGCTCCCAGCCGCCGGGCGAGTGGGGTGCCATTCTCGGCCTCGACCGCTGCCCCGAGGTCAAGACGCTGCGGCGCAAGATCGCTCTCATCGCCAAGGACGAGATGAGTGTTCGGACCTGGCAGCTCGCCCTTGCCAGGCGCTGGCAAGCTGATGAGCCGGAACTCTGGGCGACGCTGGCCGTCGACGGACACGTCAAGGTCTACACCGGCCGCAAGGGCCGCTTGCCCAAGCACTTTGTCTCGCGCGAGAAGCTGTGCCTGCCGGCGAGCGCCAGCTACTGGATCAACGCCCTGGGCGGCAGGCCCCTGCTCTGTCTGCACAAGACGCTGGATCCGCGGATGGTTGCCGCCATCGAGGCCGACGTGGTGCCGGCGCTGCAGGAGCTTGGGATCGTCGACGCCGGGGCGCCGGACCTGACCGCTCCGACGCCCGGCCAGCCCGCGCTCACCCTGGTCTTCGACCGCGAGGGCTGGAGCCCGGATCTGTTCCGCCGGCTGGCGAAGCGCGGCATCGCCTGCCTGACCTGGCACAAGAACTTCAGCGGCGAAGACTGGCCGGTCGAGGACTTCAGCCCGATCAGCGTTCCCATTCACGGGCCCGCGGCAAACACCAGTGCCACCGTCCGGCTGGCCGAGAAGCCGGTGACCTTGCCCAACGGCCTCAGGGTGCGCCAGATTCGCCGCCTGCTCGACAACGCTCGTCAGGTGCCCTTCATCACAACCGATCCGCACAAACCGATGGCCGAGGCCGCAGGCGCCATGTTCTCGCGCTGGTCGCAGGAAAACTTCTTCGCGTACATGCGCGAGGAGTTCAACCTGGACGCCCTGCCGACCCGCGAGCTCGAGCCGCTCGCTCCCGACACCGTGGTCGTCAACCCGCTCCGGCGCGCCTGTGACAAGGCGATCCACCGCCTCGACCACCAGCTTGCCCGCCTGCGCAACCGCGTCGCCGACGCGGCCAGAAAGAAGCAGCCGACGGCCGAACTCAAGAGCGAAGTCAGGGACCTCGAGGGCGCCCGCGAGATCGTCAAGGCCAGCCGCAGGGGAGTCCCCAGGCACTGCCGGGCCGGCGACCTCGACGAAGCCGAAAAGCTCGACGTCCTGCCGTCGCGTGAGCGCCTCCTCCTCGACGTCATCCGCATGATCGCCTACCGCGCCGAGACCCGCATGATGCTTCCCGTCATGCAGGCGCAGGGCAAGAAGACCCATCCGCGGAAACTGCTGCGCGCCCTGCTTGCTGCCGATGCCGACATCCTGCCGGACCCCGCCAGTGGCGTCCTCACAGTGCGCATTCTCGGCCTCGGAAATGACGCCTGCGACCGCCAGATCGACGCCTTGCTCACCGAGCTGAACACCACCGGGATGGTCTTCTCCGGAACCGAAATGCGCATGGTCTACGAGGTCGACGGCGCCCCGGAACCCGCCCAGACCGTGTCACCCAATATCAGCAGAGGTCAGGAAGTCTGATCTTGAAGCCCCCCTCGGTCTCGACGAGCGTCATGTCGCCATTACCGACGGGGAAGAACGAGAGAGATGCACTCACGGTTTCGTCCTCCAATACAAAGCACAGGTTCGCCCCACGACATGGGAACGCCTCCAACCCGCTTCAAGCCTTGAATTTGACAAATTTCAGAAAAATACATAATATATCAACTCACGAGGGGGAGGAGAAAATGTCCTTAGGTCAACGTATTAGGGTATCACGCCGTGCGGAGGGCCTTTCTCTTCGTGATCTCCAAGCCAAAATCGACAACCGTGTCACCGCGCAAGCGATCAGCAAATACGAGCGAGACGAGTCCATGCCGCGCTCGGGCGTCCTCATTGCGCTCGCGAGCGCTCTCGGCGTATCCGTCGATTATCTGGCCAGCGACACCGGTATCGCCTTGGACGCCGTCGACTTCCGGCGCAAGCGGCTGATGAGCAGACGGGAGGAAGCTCAGGTCGAGGCGAAGGTGCTCGATCTGCTGGAGCGCTATCTCACGGTGGAGGAAATTCTCGGCCTGCCTACCGTTGTCCGCGACACGCCGCGCGACGCCCCTTGGCCTGTGCTCCGCGACGTGGCGGAGGCGGAACAGGCGGCGCTCAGCCTTCGCAACCATTGGGGACTCGGACTCGACCCGATCCCGAATCTCATCGAGCTTCTGGAGGAACGCGGCGTCAAGGTCCTTTCCATGCCCCTTACCAACATTGACGGCCTTACGGCCCGGGTTCGTCGTGAAGACCGAAGCATCGCGTCCGTTATCGTCGTCAATCGACGGGACTGGGGGGAGCGCCAGCGCTTCACGGTCGCACACGAACTCGGCCACATGGTCCTGGATGTTCCGCAGAAGCTCGATGATGAAAAGGCCGCCCACCGCTTTGCTGGCGCCTTCCTGATACCGGCCGAGATGCTGCGCGCGGAGATCGGCAAGCATCGCAAGTCCATCGGCTGGAGCGAACTGTTCGACCTCAAACGGATCTTCGGGGTCAGCGTGCAGGCCCTCACCTACCGCTGCAAGGACCTGGGGATCTTCGCCAATCCCCTGTTCCGGCGGCTGTTCGACGAATTCAACCGCCGCGGCTGGCGCAGTCCACCCTACAGAGAACCCTGGGCAATGGAGGGCCAAGAGCCCAAGCGTTTCGAGCGTCTGTGCTTCCGTGCCTTGGCGGAAGGCGCCATCTCCGAGTCCAGAGCCGCCGAATTGCTCGGACACTCGGTCCACGAGCTCATCCAGCTCATGGACGAGCCGCCCGGCATGGAAGCGGCTTCCAACAGCCCCTGATTTCCATGCCGGTGCTCGTCTCCGACACCTCGGTACTGATCGACCTCGAACGCGGTTCGTTCCTCGAGCCCGTCTTTCTTCTGCCGTTCGAGTTCGCCGTGCCCGACTTGCTCTACGAGCGAGAACTCAGAGATCACGGCGGACTAGCACTGATCGAGTTGGGGCTCCGCATTGAGGAGCTGGCCGGTCCCGCTGTCGCGCTCGCTCTCGAGTATCGCCGCGCACGGCGCAGCCTCTCGCTTCCCGACAGCTTCGCGCTCGCCCTCTCCAAATCCAACTCATGGACACTGCTCTCCGGAGACGGCCCGCTGCGCGCTCTGGCGCTCGAGGAGGCTGTCAAGTGCCACGGGGTCCTTTGGCTCCTTGATCGCCTGCATGAGCATCTTATCCTTGACCAGAACGCCCTAACCGTCGGGCTCCAACAAATCGCCGAACACCCTCGCTGCCGACTCCCCCAAGCCGAAGTCCGTGCCAGGCTTCGCGCCTATTCCGGTTTGCGACCCCGGTGAATGGCGACCGCCAGCAATGACCTCAGCTCACTAGCCTCGATTCCCAACGGCCACAATTGATGTGACTCTGGCGGCGGGCGCGGATCGCCGGATTGTGCCGGCATCGTTCAGCGGGCGGCGTTTGTCGTGCTCCCCGCCCTGATCCGGCCGGATGCCGGTCTTGCCGCCGACAGCCCGAAATCATCTTATTACAGGTTATTTGGCATCAGTAGTCACCGAGCGAGACAGGGCCTCGGCACGACTTCCGGATCCGGACCGGCACGATTTCCGGATCCGGCGCCCCCCTTCGGAAGCCACACGAGACTTTCCGTTCATGCGTCCCGGCCCTATCAATCCATCACACTTGACTCCGTGAATTCTCCTTCCATTTCGCTGTCGTCCCAGTCCCAGTCCCAGTTCTGCATGGCCTGTATGGTGATGACGGCGTTGGACAGGAACCTGACGCCCTCCCAGAGCTTCTGCGTTCCGGGCAGCGGCTGGCGCTTTGAGGGGTGGAAGCCGGCCAGCCCGGCCGTCAGCACGACGAAGCGCGCGATGGTCATGTCCGGCGGTCCCCGGGGGATCTTGAAGCCATGATGGGCGGCGAGGGCGCAGAGCGCCGTGACGTCTTGCCGGGTGACATGCCGTCCGGCCGGGTCGTCTGGCTTCTCTCGGGCAAGCAGGGACAGGTCCCAGACCCGGAATGCAGTGATGGCGTCGAAGGCGAGGCACTTGCGCAGGTCGTCGGCCTCGTCGAGGTGTCGGTCCTCGATGCGGGTGCCGACCTTCAGCGCATGGAAGAAGCGCTCGATCCGCCAGCGCAGTTCGTACCAGCGCAGCACCGTGCGGGCGGTGTCGAGGCCGGCTGCGACTTCGGTGGTCAGCAACATCCAGTGCAGTGGCCCGTTGCCCTTCTTTCCCTTCCCCGTCGCCAGGGACGGGTTCTCCTCCAGGGCGGAGACGGCGGTCATGCGGATCGGCGCCTCACCCGCCCGGCCCTGCGGGGGCAGCAGGTCGACCGGCGCGCAGCGCAGCGTCAGCTTCGCCGTGCGGCCCTTTCTCCGGTTCGGGCCGCCGCAGGCGGGAACCTCGATTTTCCGCTCTCCCGCCGGTTCCGTCTCCAGCACGTGCTCCCAGAGGTCCGCGTCTCCGCCCGAGGCCAGCGCCACCCGGCGTTTCGAGCCACGCGACGCCCGGACCAGCAGCGCCGCCCCGGTCTGCTCCGCACGCGAGATCAGCTCCCAGAAGTCGCCCTCGCGGTCGCAGACCGTCACCACCCGGGTGTCAGGACAGGCGCGTGCGAGTTCCTGCGCCCGGTCGAGCCCGTCCACCCAGCGGACGCTGTCCTTGCCCTCCGCCCGGCGGAACTCCGCATCCGCCTCGAACATCCCGAGAGGCCGGCCCACGGCGTTCACCGCCACGCCGACATGGGCCAGGATGCCCGAGCTTCCCTTGCCACCCCCGCCACGGTCGTCGAGGCCGGAAGTCCCCGAAAGGCCGTCATGGTTCAGCGTCGTCGTGTCCTGCACCGCAAGCACCAGACGCTCGGCGCGGCAGCGCTCCACCGTCTGCTCGAAATGCGACCCCAGTATGTGCTCCATCGTCACCGCCTCACTCGACAGAAGCCGGTAGGCTGCCGTCTGTTCCGCCCGCCCCGGGAAGATCGCCGGCAGGTGCTCGCCGAGGCGCCTCGTCCAGGCCGCGCCCATCTGCGCGATCCGCCGCCTGACACGGCCGTCGGGGTGCGGGCTCCGGCCATACTCCCGTTCGGCCCAGCCCCCCTTGGTGTCCATCAATCCGGACCAGCCGAGAACCCTTTCCGGCGCGCAGCGCAGGACCTCCCTCCAGCCCTCAGCCAGCGGCCTCAGCCAGACTGCGCGGCGCACCCCCGAACGGCGGCCCGAGGTCAGCTCCGGGCAGCACTTCCATCCCGCCGCCCGGTAGCTCAGACCGGACGTCTCCGGCCCCGTGAAGGTCTGTGCCAGCACCGGGCGCTCGCCGTAGGCCGCCGCCCAGTCGTCCGCAATGCGTGCCGTCGCCAGGCGAAGCGCCCGGGACGCAAGACCCTGCACACGGACGCCGGAAAGCAGGAGGAAGCGATTGTTGCACACAACCTTGCCGATGTTGGCCACCCGGGCGTCGGCCGACCAGCCGATGACACCGTCGCGCGGCCCCAGCTGCATCCCCGACGCGGCAAAGCCGATGCCGCCCAGAACCCCGTGCCCCTCCGAGCGGATCCAGTACCGGACCTGGCCGCCCGGCGGACGCCGCCACCCCTGCGGGTGGTGCGTCTCGATCATCGCCTCCCAGCGGCGGCGATCCGCCGCTTCCGTCACCAGATCAAGCCACAGCGCGCCGAGCTCCCGAAGCGAACACGAGACCGAACTGTCGGGGAAGTCCGGCGGAGGGCGCGCGTGCGGTTCGAGCGCCGTCGCCTCCGCCTCCGGAAGATGCACCCCCGTCTCCTCGGCCAGGCGTGGAAGAAGCTTCCGCGCCGACGCAAGGCACGGCCTGCCGGCGCCGCCGAACCAGTTCTCCCTCTCGCAGAGCTCGCGAGCCAGTGCACTCCGCGTCAGCCCGCCGCCCTTGCAGGCCGGGACGAACCACTCCACTGTCTCCGCCGAGATCTGACGCATGCCAATCTGCATGGCCAAGTGATTCGCACGGTATCGGGTCCAGAGTCAAGTGTGTGTAATTGATAGCCGGCGCCCGCGCAGAGTTCGAGCGCAGCAGGCATCACGACCGCGCCCCGTTCTGGTCTCTCTCAAGTAGCTTATCGCGCAGAATGATCGCCAGCGCATCCGTTATATCATCACGATCTAGCCCGTTGTCGTAGGCACATTGCTTGATTCGCTCTTCATCCTCTAGGCTTGGCTGGTATTCGTCGCGGATGTAATCGAAGCAGAATTCTTGAATGTCATACGGCGACATACCCGCGACCTTCGTCTTGAGATACGGAATAAGCCTCTCGGCCATGTCAGGCATATTCAGGGCGCTCGAAACCTTCTCGCCAATTTCTGTAAGACGCAAGGGACTATCGGAAGCAACTGTCGGCGAACTCTGCCAGCGTAGTAGCGTCTTGATGTCTCGGCGAAGTTCCCGAACGTCCTTTTGAACAGCCTCTGTGAATTTTTTGAAGGATTCACGGTCTGTGTTGACAGACCCGATCCACCGACCGATCTGAACAAGACCGCCCGCCACGGCCAACCCGACGACAATCCATATTGGATTGAAGCTCGTCTCAGGCATTGGAGCGTGCTCCACTATCCAGTCCGTTGTCCGCGATCAGATCGCGGTAGCACAGGCGCTTCCCGATCATCCCGGCGACTACCGCGCCCATCTGGTCGATGATGTCGCTCTCGCGGACGTTGTGACGGCCTGCGAACTCTTGCACGTACCGTTGCAGGTGCTTCGGTGACAGCTTGTGATAAACGCCCTTGTGAGCCCGCTTGAGCATGGACCAGAAGCTCTCCATGCCGTTGATGTGAGCTTGGTCGTGGACGTACTCGCCGGTGCTGTGATTGACGCTCTCGTGGTCGAACCATGCGCCGAGCGGGTTATACGCCTTCGCCTCGTCTGTGTAGACAGTCGCACCCGGCGCAGTCTTCTCGGTTACGAAGCCAGCGACGTGCGGTGCATCGTTGTGCGGGATGTGGCGCACGGCCACCCGGTTCGTCTCGCGATCCTTCGTGCCGACTACAGCCTCTTTCCCGACCGCGCCGCGCCCGGTATCCGCCAGCGCCTTGCGCTTGGCTTTCGACATGTTCGCGCGCCGTCCGCCCATGTACGTCTCGTCAGCCTCGACTGGACCTGAGAACAGCGACTCGCTTTCTGCGGACCAAGCTTCCCTGATCCGGTGCAGCATGAACCATGCGGTCTTCTGCGTGACCTTCAGATCGCGGTGCAGCTTCATTGAGGACACGCCTTTGAGGCTGGTCATCTCCAGGTATATGGCGAACACCCACTTGCGCAGGGGAACGCGGGAGCGCTCCAAGGCAGTCCCGATGCGGACGCTGAACGCTCGCTTGCAGGTCGGGCAATAGTAGGGCAGGCCGGACGTGGCGGACGCTTTCGCGGTCTCGGTGCAGCCGCAGCGCGGGCAATGGCGACCTTCCGGCCAGACCAGCTTCTCGAACCATGCGGTCGCGGAAGCCTCGTCCGGGAACATCTCGGTCAGCTCGATCAGGCTGATGCCTTCCCTGTGAGCCTTGCCCGGCGCCTTGCGTGCCATCGCCTCGCCTCCCGTCATATCATCCTAGCATCACACTCGATGTCATACATATCGTGACTGCGGGCCTGTTCAGTCAAGTATATAATTCCCCGATGTATTGTTCGGCGTCCAGGATTGGCGCCCTGGAACTGGATTATACAAATGGGATCGCGCGCCGACTGGCGTAGAATCCCAGGACAAATGACAATACATGTTGACGTTTCCGTATATAAAGCGGAGAGTCACGCATGTTTCATGATCAGCGATCCGCCTTGTCAGGCTATGTGAGCGGGCTGCTTTCCACCGGCCAAACGGTCTTCACCGCCGAAGAAGCCGAGCAGGCGCTCGGCGTCGGGCACGGCGCGTTCCTGGATGCTGCGGAACGGTTACAGCGTCGCAAGGCATTGCTCAACCCGCGGCAAGGCTTCTATGTCGTCGTCCCGCCGCAATATGCGTCCTGGGGAGCCCCGCCGCCGGCCTGGTACATCGACGCACTCATGCGCCGCGAGGGTCAAGGTTATTACGTCGGGCTGCTCAAGGCGGCAGAGCTGCACGGCGCGACGCACCAGGCCGTCATGGAGTTTCAGGTCATCACGGCGAAGCGCCTGCCGAGGATCCGTGCCGGGCGCAGCATGATCGTCTTCTACTTCCGCAAGGACATGAAGGCGGTGACGGCGGGGATCGAGGACCGCAAGACCGATACCGGCACGATGAAGATGTCGTCGGCCGCGCTGACGGCTCTCGACCTGCTGCGTTATCCGCAGGCGTCGGGCGGCATCGACAATATCGCCACCGTCCTCTCGGACCTCAGGCAAGAGATTGATCCGGAGCAGCTCGCCGCATTGTCGGCGGTCGTGGAGCGGCCGGTCGTGCAGCGTCTCGGTTATCTGCTGGACCATTTCGACGATGACGTGCTGACGGAGCCGATGCTGGAGGCCCTGCGGGCAAGAGGGTCGCTGCCCTGGACCGAGCTCGACCGGAAGGGAGCACAGGACCCGGACTTCGCGCCTGAGCGGCGCCAGCGCGATCTGAGATGGCGCGTCATCGTACGCTGTGTGCCGCGGGTTGACGCATGATCCCGGCGCAGAACATCGTAGCCTGGGGCGCCGTCGTGCCCTGGTCCGATCAGCGACAAGTCGAGCAGGATCTCATCATCGGCCGCGCTCTGGTTGAGATCTTCTCCGACGACATGTTGCGCGATGCAGTGCGGGTTCGAGGCGGGACAGCGCTCAACAAGCTGCACTTCCCGAAGCCGATGCGTTATTCCGAGGATATCGACCTGGTCCGGACTTCCGGCGGGCCGATCGGTCCCATTCTCGATCGACTGCGTGTCGTTTTGGAACCGTGGCTGGGGCGAGCGCGGTTCGATCAGAGCCCTGTTGCGCCGAAGTTCCGCTTCCGGGTCGATGCCGAAGACGGCGGTGGCGTGCCGATCCGGCTGAAGGTCGAGATCAACACCCGCGAGACACGGGCTTTCGACGGCCCGGCATCGTTGCCGTTGAAGATCGACAATCCCTGGTTCTAGGACGAAGCGGCCATTTCGACGTTTTCGCGCGAGGAAATGCTGGCGACCAAGCTGCGTGCCTTGCTGCAGCGCGATCAGGGGCGCGATCTCTACGACCTTGCGCACGCGCTGGATGTCTTCGAGAACCTCGATATCGCCCGCACGGTCGAGATGTTCGGGCGGTATCTCGCCCTTTCCGGCCAGACGATTTCCCGGGCGCAGGCTCAGGAGCGGATGTTCGCCAAGCTGGCCAACTCGCGCTTCCTTCTCGACCTGCGCCCTCTGCTGCCGGCTGCTCAGGCGGAAGCTCTGACGGAAGAGACAACAGCGGATTGCTTTCGCCGCGTGTTCACGATGCTCATCGATCGGATGCCCGGCGTGTCCTGGGGGAGGACACAGGCCATGAAGGAACGCTTCGGGATCTCATGGTGACACAGGCTCTACCATCCATCTTATCAGGCAGTCGCCCGCAAACGTTGGGACACTAGTGATGGCATTATACAATGATCAAATACTCTATTTGGGCAGAACATGACAGACCGCATGATTACCTGTCTTCGCCGGGTCCGACGCGAGGGCACACTGCCCGTTGAGTTCCGCGCCGCCTGTTCCCGATGGGCCGCCTCGCGGGGAACGTTCCTCCTCCAAGGGGGTATCGAGGATGCTGGGTCCAGTCGATCCGGGGACTTCGGTTGTCAGGAACCAACCGATCCACTACACCACTGACCGGCCGACGACAGGCCACACCAATGGAGGACACCATGAGCGAGATGCTCAATCTCATCGCTTCGGATGGACATGATTTCGGGGCCTACCTGGCACAGCCGCAGGGGACGCCCAGGGGCGGACTCGTGATCATCCAGGAGATTTTCGGGGTGAATTCGCATATCCGTTCGGTCGCGGACGAATATGCCGCAGACGGGTACCTGACTTGTTGTCCCGCGCTGTATGACCGGGTCTCGCCCGGGGTGGAACTCGGATATACCCAAGACGACATTACCGAAGGGCTGCGTTACAAGAACGAGGTCGGCAACGAAGCACCGCTGCTGGACATTGCGGCTGCGCGTGATGCCGTGGCCTCGGCGGGCAAGGTCGGGGTTGTCGGCTACTGCTGGGGCGGTCTGGTGACGTGGCTGACCGCCTGCGGGCTTGATGGCTTCGCTGCAGCATCCTCCTACTACGGTGGCGGCATTGGCGGGGCGAAGGCCCTCGAGCCGAAGTGCCCGGTGATCTTTCACTTCGGGGACCAGGATCACGCGATTCCGATGGACGAGGTCGAGTCGGTCAAGGCCGCGCAGCCGAATTCTCCGGTCTATGTCTATCCGGCGGGTCATGGGTTCAACTGCGAGCAACGTGAGAGTCACCACCCCGAGAGCCGAGCAATTGCCCGGGAACGGACCCTGAGCCTGTTCCGCACCCACGTCGGGTAACGGAACGGAAGGGCTAACGGCAGCCGTCTTGTTACTTGTCTATTTCTCTGTAGTACCATGCGTTATGCAGAGGTATGTGGGCATAGGAGAGGCGGCCGCGGCGCTGGGAGCGGACCGGCACGCTGGTAGGCGAACGCACGCCGGGCGGCCACCGGCTACGACCTGGCGAAACTGCGCCCGGAACTGTTCCGGACAGTGGACGATGCGGAGCGTCGCACGATCGCCTATGCGCGTGTGTCGAGCCATGACCAGAAGGAGGAGCTGGAGCGCCAGAAGCAGGTTCTGGAGCTTTACTGCGCCCGGCAGGGCTGGACCAGCGAGGTGGTTTCCGACCTGGGTTCGGGCATGAACGATCGCAAGAAGGGGCTGAAGAAGCTCCTGGATGCGATCGTGGAAGGCTCCGTCGGCCGTCTTGTGGTCACGCACAAGGACCGGGTGCAGAATCCAGCCCACTTGACCGTGAATCCTGCGTGACTTGACGGGCGAAGCGTCCCAGACGGGGTCGATTTCACACGGGGTCCACGCGCGCAGCCGTTTCGCCCGGGCGTCGGGCGTGGCGCGGTTTTCCTGGAACCGGGCACTGGCGGAGTGGGGCCGGCAATACGAGGCGCACAAGGCGGACCCGGGCCGACCGAAGCATCGCTGCGCCGCGACCTCAACCGGCGCAAGCGGGCCGGGTTCCCGTGGATGTACGATGTCACCAAGTGCGCCGCCCAGGAGGCGGTGATCGACCCGGGCGTGGCGTTCCAGGCCTTCTTCGAGAAGCGGGCTCGCTATCCGCGCTTCAAGAAGAAGGGGGGTGCCCGTGACAGCTTCTGCGCGGCCAACGAGGCCGGGACGTTCTGCCTTGAGGGCAGGCGCATCCGCCTGCCGCGGATCGGCTGGGTGCGGATGCGCGAGGCGTTGCGCTTCTCCGGCACGCCGAAGCGGGTGACGGTCTTGCGCGAGGCCGACCGCTGGTTCGGGTCGGTCCTGGTCGAGATCGACGACATTGGCCCGGTCGCGCATCCCGGCAGGTCCGTCGGGGTGGACCTGGGCGTGAAGACCCTGGCGGTACTGAGCACGGGCGAGGCGATTGCGGGTCCGAAGCCGCACAGGCGGCTCCTGGCGGCGCTCAGGCGCCGCTCGCAGGTACTTTCGCGCAAGCGCAGGGGCCTCGGCGAACCGCAGGAAGGCACAGGCGCGCCTTTCCCGTCAGCATGCCCGCATCGCCAATATCCGCCGGGACGCGACGCACAAGGCGACGACGCGGCTGGTGAAGGGCTGGAAACGCATCGGGATCGAGGACCTCACTGTGCGCGGCATGGCGTCCAACCGCCGGTTCGCCCGCTCGATCATGGATGGTGGCTTTCACGAGTTCCGCCGCCAGCTGGAATACGAGGCGGCGATGTACGGTACGATGGTGGTCCTGGCGGACCGCTGGTATCCCTCGAGCAGGACCTGTTCCTGGCTCGCGGTTCGGTCAATGCCGGACTGGCGCTTTCGCAGCGGGTGTTCCGCTGCGACGAGTGCGCCATGGAGATTGACAGGGATCTCAATGCCGCACGGAATCTCGAAGGACTGGCCGCAAGCTCTGCGGTGTCAGCCTGTGGAGAGGCATGCTCCGGCGCGACCGCCGCCCGCTCGCGGGTCGGAACCGGGCGCGTGAAACAGGCCCCGGTGAAGCAGGAACCGAACGGCAGCGTCCCCCTGGACCTCGATCCGGGAGGACAGGCGGCGCAGCTTCAAGCAGAAACTGCCAGCCATGCGCAGGTTTCGGAGAGCGGCTCCATCGGCAAGGCCTCAGGTCGACGGGTTCCCGACCCTTCCGGTCTTCTCGGGGGACCAGGCGTGTGACAGGCCGGTCCATCGGGTTCCCTGCTCGCGCGAGGATGAACCGGTGTCGCGGCGTTCGCCGAGTTGTACCGGGCGCAGCCGGAGACGATCCACGTCAACGTGATCAGTGATACCTTCCGGCGCCTCAACAGGAACATGCACGGCGATGATTCGACCGGGTACCGGCTGCCCGCGAGCCGTGAACTAGCCGCGCAGCATCTCCTGCGCTACGAGCTGTCGCTTCCCTTCGGGCTCGATCTCGACAACCAGATCTCGGTGGACAGATCGGCCACCCGGATGACGGTGGCAACACGGTCGCTGTCGTCCAACGAAGTGATCGAACTCGATGGGCGCGCTCTGCGATGGCTGGTCGACCACGCGCCGAATATCGTGCATGCCGAGAGTGCCGGCGGCACCCTGATGTTCGCCCACCTCGGGCGCCGCAACAGCGTCGCGATGCTGCTCGACACCACGATTGCCCTGGTCGGAATTTCCCTCGGCCTCGTGCCTGCCCTCAGATCCCCGCGGCTGGGGTTCGCCAGCCTCGTTCCGAACCTGGCTCCCTGCGCGCTGGGTTTCGGCATCTGGGGCTGGCAGTGGAACAGGTGGGAGTGTCGCTCTCCATGGTGACAGTCATGACGCTGGGCATCGTGGCGGATGACACGGTGCACTTCCTCAGCAGGTACAGGCGCGCGCGGCTCGAGCTTGGATGTGCGCCTCCAGATGCGGCGCGCGTTGCTTTCCGCACCGTCGGCCGCGCCCTGGTCACGACCTCTCTCGTGCTTGCGGCCGGCTTCGTCGTGGTCAGCCTCTCCAGCTTCGAACTCAACGCGGGAATGGGCAGGCTGACGGCGCTCGTCATCGCGCTCGCACTCTTCGCCGATTTCTTCCTGCTTCCCCCGCTGCTCATGAAGATCGACAGGGAGTCCGATACCGGCGAGACCGTGCCCGGTGACATGCTCAAGGACGCATCCGGGCGAGAGAACAGGTAGGCGGCGTCACTGCAGCACAGTCCATGGCTTCCCGGCTCCGGAACCTGCCTTGGCCCGGACCGGCGGGAAGAAGGTGGGCTTGTCGGATGAGGGCCTTGACCGCCTCGACCCGGCATACCGATCAGTTCAGATCAGTCCACCCGTCCTGTCCCGGGAGCCCGCTTCACCATCGATCCGTGGAACGGTATCGCCCGTAACGGGAACCGGACGAGAAAAGGGTTCCCGGAAGATGGAACGGCTGACACGGCATGGTGCGAGCGGTGGCAAGTCTGTATGAAACTCCGGCAACCATGATCCAGATGCGGCGCGGGCTGCCCCCGCAGGGGCATCCGCAAGGAGCACCGATGCCGGAAGCCCGGGAAACGAAGAGCCTCGCGGTTCTGATTGACGCAGACAATACAAGCGCAAAACACGCCGAGGCGATCTTCGCCGAGATCGTCAAGCTGGGCGAGGCCAACGTGCGGCGCGTCTACGGCGATTTCTCGAATCAGCGTCTCGGGAGCTGGGACGGGGCCATCAAGTCCCTGGCGATCCTGCAGCACCAGCAGCGCAGCAACTCGAAGGGCAAGAACGCCTCCGATATCGCACTCGTGATCGATGCAATGGACCTCATGTACAAGCGCACCCTCGATGGGGTTGTTCTGGTCAGCTCCGACAGCGACTTCACGCGACTGGCCCAGCGCCTGCGCGAGGAAGGGCTTGAGGTGTACGGCTTCGGCGAACGCAAGGCGGTGGAGGCCTTCCGCAATGCCTGCAACCGCTTCATCTATGTCGAGAACCTCCAGGAGGCCGATCCGGAGGAGAAGAAAGCCGGAGCGATGCCGGCCGGCGGGTCAGCGGTGCAGAAGAAGGATCCGCCGAACAAGGCACGAAAGATCATTGCAGACGCGTTCGGCGAACCCGATGCCGACGGGTGGGAGAACCTGAGCGGCGTCGGGCAACGAATCCAGGGCGCGCACCCCGACTTCGATCCGCGCAGCTACGGTTGCGCGAACCTGAGTACACTGGTCGAGAAATCCGGCGGGTTCGAAATCCGCAAGAAGCAGGGCGTCGTCCGTGTCCGCCCGAAGGTTGTTCCCGGTTAGGGCCGACCTTCGATTGCCGGCGACCTGGGCCGGATGAGGGGCAAACCGGGCCTGCAGGGCACGCGGTTTTCCGCATTCCGCGGTCTGTCGACCGGAACCTGGTTGCCGGCCCCGATACCCCGTGGGATGCCGGCAGGGCCCTGCGGGTCCGGAGCGCTCACCAGACCGGTACTGATTGTCGTGCCTTGCGAGTCTTGACCTTCCCGTGTCTGCCGCCGGGCTCCCGGTGCCTGTGCCGACAGGCCGGTTCCATATCGGCTCGAAGGATGGCTACTATAGGTTTCGTGCGGCTGTGTTTCGGACCGGGCCCGGTGCCGGCGGCCGCGCCCCGGAGGACGGGCCTATTCCGAGGCCGGGTTCGACGCTGCGTGCCGGGTTCCGGTATTGCAGCGAGTACCGGGAACCAGTGACAGGGGAGCGGACGGGAATGGATCTGCATCTTGCGGACAAGACGGTCGTCATCACGGGCGGTTCAAAGGGGATCGGCCTCGCGTGTGCCCACAGCTTTGCGGCCGAGGGGTGCCGCCTGCATCTGGTTGCCCGTACGGCGGGCGACCTCGAGGAGGCCCGCGACCAGGTAACCCGCGAGCATGATGTCGAGGTCGTCATCCATCCACAGGACCTGTCGGACTCGGCCAGTGTCGACGAACTCGCCCGGCGTTGTTCCGATGTTGACATCCTCGTCAACAATGCCGGGGCAATCCCGGCCGGTGACATCCAGGCCGTCGACGAGAACACCTGGCGCCAGGCCTGGGATCTCAAGGTCTTCGGATACATCAACATGACCAGACGGTTCTATCCGCTGATCCGGGACCATGGCGGTGGTGTCATCATGAACGTCATCGGGCTGGCCGGTGTGCGGGTTGATGCGAAGTACATTGCCGGATCGGGAGGCAATGCGTCGCTGATCGGGTTCACCCACGCCATGGGCGCGCATGCACTTGAGGACGGGATGCGGGTTCTCGGCGTGTGTCCCGGTCCGGTTCAGACCGAGCGGATCACCACGATGCTGAAGACGCGGGCCAGGAGCGAGAAGGGTGACGAGAGCCGGTGGCAGGATTATTTCGCGGGCATGCCGCTGAACCGGCCGGCGCTGGTCGAGGAGGTGGCCGACGTCGTGACCTTCCTGTGTTCGGACCGGGCGGCGTGGCTGACCGGGATCACGGTCAATGTCGACGGGGGTGCCGCCAACCGGTGATGCGTTCCCCGGGGAGGAAGACAATGCTCGAAGCCGATGTTCTGAAGCATCCCGCGCGCCTGCTCACCGGGGCGCAGCGCGCGCAGTATTTCTACGACGGCGCGCTGGTGGTCGAGGGAGCCGTGAGCGAGGACTGGCTGTCACATCTGCGCGAGGCGGCGGCAGAACTCGCCGAGCGCAGCAGGCCGGTCGCGGCCTCCGATACGACCTTCATTCTCGAGGACGGGCACTCGGCGGTGTCACCGCGTCTGAAGCGGGTCACGAGCCCGGTGGACCATCACGAGGCGTTCCTTGACTTTGCGTGCGGGTCGCCCGCGGTCGAGGCGGCGGCCGACCTGGTCGGGCCCCATGTGAAGTACCACCACTCCAAGCTCAACTACAAATGGGCGCGTGGCGGCAGCAGGTTCGACTGGCACCAGGACATCCAGGCATGGCCGCACACGGATTTCAGCCCGGTGACGGTCGGGGTGTACCTGGAGGACTGCGGGCCCGAGCAGGGGCCGTTGATGGCGGTCCGGGGCAGTCACCGCGGACCGCTGCACAGCATGTACGATGCGCAGGGCCGCTGGGTGCTGCGCATTCCCGACCATGAGATCGACGCGTCGCGGGTCATGGCGCTCACGGGCGGGGCCGGGTCGCTGGTGCTGCTGAACTGCCGCACCATCCATGGGTCGGCGCCGAACCGGTCGGACCGTTCGCGGCCGCTGCTGCTCATCGTCTACTCCTCGGCGGACTCCTGGCCCTATACCGCGAACCCAATTCCAAGCCCGCTGTCGGGCCGTGTGGTCCGCGGCGAGCCCGCCCGGTGGGCTTCGGTCGATCCCCGGGGATGCGAGGTGCCCCCTGACTGGTCGGCGGGCTACACCGGCCCGTGGGCGCATCAGGCGCAGTCGCGCCGGGAAGCGGGAGGACAGGCGGGGCCGGTCTCGTGACACCGACCGCCGCGCCGGTCGCCGGCTTCATGTCGATGAAGGGCGGTGGCTACTACTCGCGGGCGACCGTGGGTGCGCGGCACGTGATCGACGGAGCGACCGGCCTGGTGCTCGACGCGCTCGAGCGGATGGCTCCGGACGATGACGGCACGGTCTTCACCATGGCCGACATGGGGTGCGCCGACGGCGGCACTTCGCTCGGCATGGTGGTCACGGTGCTCGGTGAACTGCGCCGCCGCCTGCCGTCACGGCCGCTGCAGATGGTCTATACCGATCTGCCGCGGAACGATTTCAGCGAGCTGTTCCGCACGGTGCTGGGTTCCGGGCACCTCGACGGGATCGGGGATCTGTCGGTGTTCGCGTCGGGAACGTCGTTTCACCGGCCGATATTCCCGCCGTCGACGCTCAACCTCGGCTTCTCGGCGACGGCGTCGCACTACACCGACGCGGTTCCGTGCGCGATTTCGGGCCACGTCCACATGGTGGGCGCGACGGGAAGCGAGCGGTCTGCCTGGGTGGAGCAGGGGCGTCTCGACTGGGAGCGCATCCTCACCAGCCGGGCGCGGGACCTGGCGCCGGGCGGGCGGCTGGTCCTGGTGAACTTCGGGATCGACGAGGCCGGCCGCTACCTGGGGGCCACCGGGGGCGTGAACATGTTCGACATGTTCAACACGCTGTGGGCGGAGCTGCGTGATGACGGGGCGATTACCGCAGACGAGTATGCCGCGACCAACTTCCCGCAGTGCTATCGCACGGTCGATGAGTTCGCGGCACCCTTTTCCGACCCGGGAGGGCCGGTCCGGCGCACGGGCCTGGTGCTCGAGCACGTCGAGACCCGGGTGGTCCGCTGCCCGTTTGCGGTGGCATTCGGGGAACACGGTGACGCGGCCCGGTTTGCGCGCGAGTACATCCCGACCCTGCGCTCCTGGAGCGAGGCGACCTTTGCGGCCGGACTGGCACCATCCCGGCCCGAGGTGGAGCGCCGGGCGATTCTCGACCGGTTCTACGATACCTACGAGTTGCGGGTGCGGACTTCGCCAGACGGACACGCGATGGACTACGTTCACTGCTACCTGGTGGCCGCGAAGACGTGATTTCAGGCGAAGACCGGCACCCGGGACGAGGATTGCGAATGCTCCAAACGAGGCTTGTCCCCTTGATTGCGGTGCCCCGAGATGTTGTGCCGGCAGCTGTTCGCCGGGCCGACCGGATCCGGCGCCGGGGCCATGCCGGCGGCGCTGTCGCAATGGCCTGAGCGCGAGAAAGGTGCCGGTTCCCGAGGTCCGGGAGCGACTGTGCCGCGTGGAGAGGGGGCCGGACCCTTGTCGCCTCCGAACCCAAATACCCCGCCGGCTGCTCCTCTTGCGCGAGAGTGCAACCCATGGGCGCGGGTCGCTGTACAGTCAAGGGGCAGATCATCCACGCGCCCACGGCGACCAACATCAGCACGAACTCAGAACTGGCGGCGGGATACCTGGGTAGTGACCTGTCTCAGAGCGTTCGGTTAACGCTGTCTCAAGCGCCCGTTGACGACCGTTAGCTCAAGCACACACCGTCATTGTGCAGGCAACGGCAATGCCTGCCCCGACCGAGAGCCACTCCCGAAGTACATCACCTTGATCGCTTGATCGACGGCGTACTGCTGTGCCCGGTTGAATCTCCAATGGTACCAGTGATTGACCCAGTCAAGCCCGAGTTGAAACGGTAGCGCAAGTGCCGCGCCCGCTGCGGCGCCAGGCATGGCTCCTATACCGGACGAGGTCAGTCCGCCGATCAATGCGCCAGCTCCGGCGAAAACCATGACTAGCGCAGGACCCGCACTTGCACGCAGAAGTTCCCGGGAACTGATGGAAGCATTCGCGAATTTCGAGACGGCGGCCGCCAAGCTAACGCCGGCGAGACCCGTGCCGATCAGCAGCACCGAGCGAGAGGAAAGCCTTCCAAACAGCGACGCTCGGAAGCCCCCCGACCCAACAGCACCGAGACGCGAATAGCCGGCCGCACGAGGGGACAAGGAAATGGGTCCGCGTGCAAGGCTGCCGGCCGGTACCCGTTTCGCGGTGCGATAGACAAGTCGGGCTACCCGGTGTCGTGAACCGGCTGTTGCGAAGGCAAAACGCAATCTGGGATTTCGTCGGACCAGTTGGCGTTCCAGCTGCCGGGCCTCCCTCGTCACATTGCGGACATCCATGCCCGCTAACGGTGTCGGCGCACGCGGTGTCCCGAGCACATGGGCCGTCCGGACAACGCCCGTTTCAAGATGGCCGTGCTGCGCTGCTTTGATGACCCGGGCAGCTTGAAGTTTCTCGCGCCAGCTTGCGCCACGATGAGCAAGCACGCCGGCGGCTGACCGAATGCCATTGACGTTCGTCCCCTGAAGCGACCGATACGTCCACTTGGGCACCGACGAGCCGCCTTTTGCCTCCAGGACCTGAACTTTTCCGGACGCAGAATTCCAATAGATCGAATCCGGCCCTATGCGGGCACGGTGTCCGAAAGGACTGAGGAGCGTCTTCAATCGCTGGCCGCCGGCATAGCGTGCAACACCCTGCTCACCGATCAGCTGCGCAATGCCAACCCGGTCACCAAGCGAAGCGGACAACCAACGGGCGCGGTAGTTCCCCTGAGCGAGGGGTGCGACAACAGCTTGCGCAGTTCCGGATGGATAGAGCCGGGACCACACGCCGGGGCTCGACGCGCCGGCAAGCGCCGACTGCAGCTCCCGGGGTGTGAGCGGGATGTCCGCAACTGCCGGACCGGCCGGGACAGCGAGCAGAATTCCCAGGCAGAGCAAGCCGGCACACGCGGTTACTCGCATTCCTCATGACTCCGCAGGTCTTCGAACAGGCCGACATCCGAACCTGTTGCAGCATCGCCAACATCCCGGAGCGCCCGCTTCGGCACAAGGGTGGCGGCGATCGCCACACAGGTTTGCTCGTCATGCCCATCCAGTTCGGCCCACGCCGCGTCATAGACACGCTGGTAGCGCTTCAACACGGGCAGATCGAGCAAGAGGTGATCGACCGGAAGGAGGTAGTCAACCATGGCGTTCTGGAGCGCTTGGCGGCTGGACCGATCACCGAATATGACATCCTTGGCCCGATCGACAGCTTCCTTGGCCCGATCGACAGCTTCGCCCCCCTCCTGCATCAGGTCAGAGAGGCCGGACAACAATCCGGTCCCTTGCTTCTCTGCCTGAGCAGGCTCGACTTCCGAGGGAAGCGCGTCCCCGCTCTTGATCTGCTCGCGGCGGTCCTCAAACGCAAAAAGCTGCTTCAGCGCCCATTTCTGATACGCACGCCGGAAGCCATCCTGAACCTCGTCGACGGCCGCCTGAATCTCCGCCACCAGGCCGTCATACGCAGTCGTCTGCAGGCCCGACAGCGTGGTCATGGCACGGGCACCAGTTACCTCGCCCAGCAGCATGCGGGCGGCAGCCTCATACGCGTCGTCATGAATGTCAGCCAATTCGTTTGCCCGGCTCCACCGGACACGTAGCGCAGCGGCCCGCTCCCGGACTTCGTATTCCAACAGCCGGCGCCCGAGTTTCTCCCGGAGGTCTTCTGCGTCCGCATGGTGCGTGGCGTGATCCAGATAAGCCCCGAGGTCATCGTAGACGTCCTGGATCTTGTCGATCGCCGACGACGAATCTCCATGCGGGGTGGTGGCTTGATCACCTTGCAGGACGTCCGGGGAGTCCAACAAGCGGTTCGCTCGAGCAACGAGAGCGGCGTGGGCCGACTCCTCGGCGGCCAACAACAGTTTCTCACCTCGCTGGAGAAGTGCCTCCTCGAGGACCGTGTCCACATCCTCCGGTTTCGCATCAGCAATGGCGCGCAGTTGCTCGACCTGATCGAACAGCACTTCTTCGGGGTCGTATTCGCGATGCAGAGCATCGAAGGCAACGGCCGACCAGCGTAACCGGGCCAGACGGGCAAAGTAGGTCGCTTCAGCGAGCGGGGACAGCTCCGACACCAGGGTGGATACCGCAGCCAGAAACTCCGCGGCTTCGCCTGCTTGCGCGGGCCAGGATGCTTGTTCAGATAGCCGGTTCTCAAGCATCTCCAGCTGTGTATTCCACTGGTCCGACATCTCGACCGGACCGCCGTAACCGAGAGTGGGATCCAGCATTCCGCGCTGACCCAGGACCGCGGACTCAAGGGCCGCAACCTTGTCAACCAGCGCCGTGATGGGCTCCAAGCGGCGACCCTGCTCCTGAATGCTGGTCTCGAGCGACATGAGCTTGTCACTCAGTCCCTTGTGTATCCAAACGAGCCACGTGCAGGCAACCGACACCAGGATCAGGACCAGGAACCATGCGATTGGGCGCGCCTTCATGGCGTTGATCCTCCCGAGTTGCGTTCCCCTGTGTCCGCGGGGTTCATCCGCCAAGGGAGATATACACATGGCGATGACGACGATCCGGATGCGCTCCACACACCCCTATCCGCCCGGCCGCCCCCGTCGCGAGCAGCTTCGGCGGGGGCTTCGGGATCTGCCTGCGACGAGCGTTCGGACGAACTTCGAGAGCCCATCCCATGAGCCACTTGCATAACAGCGGGCTCACGCGATTTCAGGGCCCTGAACAGGGGCGATTGTCGGAAAATTGGGGACACGGGGACCGCCCAGTGGAATGTTGGGGTTGTGAGACCCACAACATACTGACGAAAGGCAGTCTTTCCGACGCCCTTGTTCGAGAGTGCATTCGACCTTTAGTGCCGATTTCAAGGCGAGTTGTTTCCCGAACTGACCGACGCCGTGGGCCATCCCTGCGCGGCGCGGGTGGCCTGCGCGTCGCCTCAAACGGCACTGCGTCAGGCGGTTCTGGGTAAAATCCGGCAGGGCTGCCAGTTACGGGTCCAATGCTCATCGGTTTGAACATGGCCCACCCGTACACTCTTGCAAACATTGTGCGGGAATTCCCGCTCCGGAAATCCACGGGCCAACCGCAGCACCACGCCTTCCCGCTCACCGCCGAGCACCGAGGGTTCGTTGTGGGCGTGTTCTAGAAATGCGCGAATCTCCGCTACCGAACTGAATCGCCCTCTGAAGAGGGTCGGCACGACCGAGATGCCCTTGCCACCTGCATAGGCCTCCAGGTCGGCGAAGGAAGCGAAAGCACCTGCTCCGTTCCGCAGTGCGAAGGCATAGAAGGTACGATCCTCGGGCACTGGGTCGTAAGCGATGCTGTGCAGGCCATAAATGTCCTCGCCGTAGAGCCAGACCTCCGGCTCCGTTACCTTCCAGGCATGGTGCTTCTTCACCATCGCCATCCACCCGGCATCACTGGGGGCGGAGACGCTGCGTCCATAAACCCTGCCCCCATGCAGCAGGGTGTTGCCGCCATCCAGCTTTTCCGTCGCAATGACAGGCGTGCCGACAAAGCGCCGGGGATATGCATGGACACCGTCCTTGCGACCGCAATTCGGCGACCATGGCCAATGTAGTGTGCGGGGATACCTTAGAATCAACGGCGCCTCACTCAGCCAACCATGCCCCCAGCCTCATGACCTATGAGGGTGTAGTTCTCGTATGGCAACTGTAAGTATGCAGCGGCCGGTCGCGTAGTCGACGCCCGCCATGGTGTAGTTCTCGTATGGCAACTGTAAGTGGTTGATTTGACGTGATGTCGTGGTGGCGATGGACCTGTGAGATGGGGTTTTCGTGACAATCGCCCGTTCCGGGGCAGGATTTTGTCACGACGGTGGTGATCGGCGGGGAGGTGGGGCCACTCGTCACCGCGCGAGGCGGTAGGATGTGGGTTCTGACACACGACATCAGGAGTGTCCCCATGGCAGTGTCGCAACCTCGGCTTCCCTCGTCCATCGATCTTTCGGGCCTGCCTCCCCGGGTTGTCCAGGCGGTCGCGCAGATGACTGCGGTTTGCCATCAACAGCTCGGCTCTGAGCGCTCTTTCGAGGCCTTCGAGGGCCCAACGCAGCCATGCGGACGTCGATCTTCGTGACTGGTTCGGCGGTCCTCGTTCCCCGCCGGGCACCGAGAAGACGATTGGCCTCGGACGATACGGCAAGACGTTAACGGTACTTTCTTCGAGCGTATTTGCCGACGATGAACCTGACGAAGAAGATGAGGATATGGAGGAACGCTGGACACCGCGTTTCCGCAGGTGAGATGCAATGCGCGTAGTCCACCCATCGATAACGCTGTAACCAAGCGCCCGCGTCCACCCGTCGGGTATACCCAGTCTTGGTCAGATGCGCACTGCCGAGTCCTGCGCCTCTGATCGCTTCCCCTCGCTGCTAATCGCATCAGCCGTCCCGCTGCGCAGCCGGCCCGCCGTCCACCGGTTGGAGCCATGGTGCGGCCCTTGCAAGTCTGTTTGTAAAACTCTCATGTTTTCGAACTGAAAGGAACCGGCCATGTCCGTCGCGGAAGCCATCAGGACCAACATCCGCAAGCTGCCGAGGGGGCGGCCGTTCACGACCTCACGCTTCATCGCCCACGGCCCGCGCGGCGCTGTCGACCGGGCGCTCGCGCGCATCGTGGCGGACGGTGGCGTCGAACGGCTCTCGCGGGGCGTTTTCGTCCGGCCCACGAAGAGCCGCTTCGTCGGCAACGTGCATCCGGGCATCGCCGAGGTCGTCCGGGCTATCGCCCAGGACAACGGCGAGACCGTCCAGGTCCACGGCGCCGAGGCCGCCCGGCGCCTCGGGCTCAGCACCCAGGCGCCGATGGAGCCAGTGTACCATACCAGCGCATCCACCCGCTCGATCCGGATCGGCAGCACCACGGTCAGGATGATCCACACGTCGAACCGTCGCCGGCTCCAGTTCGCCGGCGAGCCGGCCGGCCTCGCGCTCGCCGCGCTGTGGTATCTCGGCAGGAACAACGCGACGCCAGAAGCGATCGCCAGGATCGAGTCCGCGATCGGCCCGGAAGCGTTCGCCAGGCTCCGCTCGGCCGACATGCCGGCCTGGATGGCGGATGCGTTCGACGCGGGGGCCGACGCCCGTGGCTGACGCGTTCCTTTCGCTGCCGGCCGCCGACCGGCGCGACATTCTCGAGACCGCCGCCGCCCGCCTGGGCCGGCCGTCGGTCATCCTGGAGAAGGACGTCTGGATCTGCCGGGTCCTCCAGGTGCTCTTCTGTCGTCTCCCTCCTGGTCGGATCGGTCACGAAGACACGTCCACGCTCTTGGTCGTGGACTTGGCCGTCGATGACTATGGATCAGACAGGGAGACCGGGGACCCGCCCCTGCGCCGCGACGTCACGAAGACGCTGTCCTTCAACTCGCCTGGAACACCGAGATCACTTCCGACACCCGGCGGGCAGAACACCCGGCCGCGGAACGCGGCTCAGTTCAATTGCGACAAGCTGAACAGGCGCCTCGGCTTCACCAGGGAGGAGTGGGCCGCGCTCGCGGCCGAGTCCATGCGTGCCGAGACGCCCGAGCCCGGCGACCCCGCCGAGCACTGACCCGCGCGCTCCTCGCCTTGCTCACCTATGGTGAAACCCCTATATTGCGGAATCGACAGTGACATGTTGAAGCCAGTCGAATGGATAGGTTCGAGCAAGGCGGATCTGAAGCGCTTCCCCGACCCGGTGCAGGGTCGCATGGGCTTCGCGATCTACCGCGCCCAGCTCGGACGCCGACACCGCGACGCCAAGCCGCTGAAGTGATTCGGCTCGGGCGTCGTGGAGGTCGTCGCGCGCCACGACGGCGACGCCTTCCAGAAGAAGGCGAGGCGCGGCATCGCGACCCCGAAGCAGGAGCTCGACCTGGTCCGCCGCCGATTGCGTGCCGCCGAGCGGCACTACCGTGACACGCATCGTGGAGACTGACGCCATGGAACCCACCGACACCACCGTGGAACGCGGCAGCGGCAACGTCTTCGCCGATCTCGGCTTCCCCGACGCCGCCGCCCACCTCGTGAAGGCCGAGCTGGTCAGCCGCATCGACGACATCGTGCGCGATCGCGGCATCACCCAGACCGAGGCCGCACGGCTGATGGGCCTGTCCCAGCCCGACGTGTCACGGCTGCTGCGGGGCGACTTCCGCGAGTATTCGCTGGAGCGCCTGTTCCGCCTGCTCAACGCGCTCGGGCGCGATATCGACATCGTCATCCGTCAGCCCCGTTCCGCCGACGGCGCACGGCTGCGCATCGCCGCCGCCGAACCCACCTGACGCCACGGTCCCACCACCAGGGCTTGCCTCCGGACCGGGAGTGAGAACCTGTCCATGGGTGTGCCGCCTGGTCCGGCGATTTCGCTATCGCCAATCCCATTCTCGCCCTGTCCATCACCACCGGGAGGGCAGTGAAAGAAAGCACGTGGCAATGAACGATCCGCACGTCGTGGCCCTCCACTACCGAATCGAGCACGGGCCGGATGTTATCGACTGGTCCCGTGCGGCCCCGCTGGACAAAGAGGAGCACCGCTTCTACGTCGGATAGGCGAGCTGAGCACCAACAAGGGCGGAGCCAGCGCCAGGAAGGCAACCGGTCATGCCGTCCCCCATACGCCCGAGGAAGAACGTATCCTCAAGTCCGCCATCAAGACCATGATTCACCGGGCGGCAGAGGCCGAATTCGGGCCGGACCCGCACCGTCGCAAAATCACCTTGGCAGATATATGACAGGTCCTTGACGGGCGTCTTCAAACGGCCGAATTCGCTAGGGAATGTCGTCCGGTATTCCGTTTCAGCACCGTTCCGTATTACACCGCACGTCTCCGCCATTCTGCATATCGGGACCTGTTCGCGGCCCGCGAAACGCACCGTATCGCCGCCGCCAACCCCGTCCGATAGCCCGCCGGCTTACCGATCCCGCCCGCTTCTGCTGCGCAGCCGGCCCAGCGTCTGCGGCACGGCGCCGACCCACCCGCTGAAGGCGTCTGGCCGGCCTTGAGTCCGCCGCAATGGCACGTGCCGCCGGCCGCCGCCTCGAGGACCACGAGCTGCTCGCGCTCCTCGGTATCGCCGTCGACGCCCGAACTCTTTGCCCACGCCGGTGTCTCCACACCCAATTGGTCGCACGTCCACTTGATCCGCCGGGCGTGCGTCCGCGGACCGTTCCGACCCGTCGTCGCCCTCGTCAGCGCGAAGCACGCAGGGTGCAGTTCTCGTGTGGCGATTGTAAGTGGTTGATTTGACGTGATGTCGTGGTGGCGATGGACCTGTGAGATTGGGTTTTCGTGACAATCGCCCGTTCCGGGGCAGGATTTTGTCACGACGGCGGTGATCGGCGGGGAGGTGGGGACACTCCTCACCGCGCGATGCGGTAGGATGCGGGTTCGCAAAAACACGACATCAGGAGTGTCCCCATGGCAGTGTCGCAACCTCGGCTTCCCTCGTCCATCGATCTTTCGGGCCTGCCTCCCCGGGTTGTCCAGGCGGTCGCGCAGATGACTGCGGTTTGCCATCAACAGCTCGGCTCTGAGCGCTCTTTCGAGGCCTTCGAGGAGACCGAGCGGCGGGTGCGTGAGAGCATGCACGTGCTCGGCTGCGAGATCCTGGGCGCCTGTGCCGAGAGCCGGGACGACGGTGCGCCGCGGATCGAGCGGGACGGGCGGAGCTGGTTCCGTGTGGCGCCGACGCCGAAGACGATCATGTCCTCGCTGGGTCCGGTGACCTACCGGCGTGCGCGCTAGTGCACCGGCGCTTCCGGCACGTCGCTGATACCGGTGGACGAGAGCCTGGGGTTGGTGAACGACGACCTGACACGGTCGGCGGCCCACCTTGGGCTGATGATGATGGGCCACTGCACGGCACGGGAAGCGGAGGAGTTTTTCGAGAAGGTGGGCCCTGCTGGACGACCTCGGCGATGACGGCCTGGCCATCACCAAGCGTGGAAAACCGGTCGCACACCTGCTTCCCTATGAGCGGCGGCATGCCGAACTCATCGGCAGCCTCGGCCACAAGGTGAAAGTTCGGGGCGATATCTTCAGCACGGGACTCGAATGAGAAGTCGGTGCTGAATCTTGACACCCATATCCTCGTCTTCGCGCTCTCCGGCGGGCTTCGGCCTGCCGAGAACGCCTTGCTGGAGCGGAACGGCTGGTCGATTTCGGCCATCGTGCGGTGGGAGCTTGCAAAACTGGTCCAGCTCGGGCGGCTGGAGATGGATCTTGACGACCGCGAGGTCGTCGCGCACTCGCCGGATTGCACGTCTGGCCCATTGATGTCGGCATTGCAAGGGCCTGCGTCCGCCTCGATTTCCGCGCCGACCCGGCCGACGAGATCATTGCGGCGACCAGCGCCGTGCATAACGTTCCCCTGCTTACCCGCGACCGGGTAATCGGACAGTCGAAGCTCGTTCCGTTGCCCTTGGCCACGGAGTGACATCCGTGTGCGCCGCCGCACGCCAGATCTGCGTCCGGCCCCGCTTCGGATATTTCGCCATCCCGCGTTCCGCTGGCGGAACGCGGGCCGCTGCGCGTGGCAGCATCGGGCGGGTCCAAGCCGAAACCGGCGAGCGCGAAGGAGCGCTGGCAACCATCGCGCAGGCCACCGCGGCCGTGCCGGCTGCGGGCGGCGAAGCCGCGCGGGCGTCAATCTCTACCAGCTCGCCATCGCGCAAGTGATCGCGAGCGACGAAGGGGCGGCGCTGGCAACGGCGCGTCGGGAGGCGGGGTCACCGGGATGTGACGGCCTGCTTGCCGATGTCAGCGAGGTCCAGTGCTGGGGGACGCGGGTCGCGGGGGCGGTTGCGACGACGCGGGCGATGACTTCACCGGGCGCCCGTTGCTCCGCGCTCGTCAACATCGGGAACATCCTGGTGCGGGACGGCGACTCCAGCCAGGCCGGGCACCCGCTCGCGCCGGCGCAGGATGCGGCCGCGGATCTGCGGCGGCTCGTCGTCGGTTTCTGCGACAGAGCAGAAGCAGTAGGCCGGATCGTCGGGAATGCACGCGGTCATGGAGGATTTCTCCTTCGGTGGGGTCGGGACCTGCGGACGCCCGGGTGGCGATACGTCGCATGCGTCGCCGGCGGAAGAAAAATGTGGTGGTTACGCGAGCGCCTGGCTGATGCAGCGCGTCATGGGTGCTCCCTCCCCCGTGTGGGCGCTGTGATGTACCACCTTGGCACACTTCGATGCCGTCGGGAGGGGGGCGTCCACCCCAGCGCTTACCTTCAGCTTAAACCGAAGTTCCCTCTGATTCCAGCGGCCGGATCGCTCTAAGCATATGATCTTGGCCGCAAAATGGCATGATATCATCACATGATTGTTCCCATGTAATGATGCGTTTTTCTGTTTACAGTGCTTGCGACATGCGCTATACATGTTGCCATGTACATAGACATCGTCCCCAATCGGAACTCCCCGCCGGCCGTCCTCTTGCGCGAGGGATGGCGCGAGAACGGAAAGATCAGGAAGCGGACCATCGCCAACCTCTCCTCCTGGCCCATGGAAAAGGTCAAGACCCTGCGGCGTCTGCTGAAGAACGAACCCCTCGTCGGCCGTGACGATGCCTTCGACATCGTCCGCTCGCTTCCTCATGGCCATGTCGCCGCGGTGCTGGGAACACTCCGCAAGATCGGCCTGGAGAAACTGATCGATCCGAAGCCGTCACCGAGAAGGAACCAGGTGCTGGCCATGATCGTGGCCCGCATCCTGGAGCCCGCCTCGAAGCTCGCCACGGCGCGGGGACTGGCCGAGGCCACGGCGGTCAGCACCCTGGGCGAGATGCTCGATCCCGAACTCGACGAAGACGACCTGTATGCCGCCATGGACTGGCTGCTCGAGCGCCAGGAGAGGATCGAGCAGGGCCTGGCGAAGCGGCACCTCGAAGAGGGCTGCCTGATCCTGTACGACCTGACTTCCGTATGGATGGAAGGGAGATCATGTCCCCTGGCCAAACGCGGACATTCCCGGGACGGCAAGAAGGGCAAGCTGCAGATCGAGTTCGGCCTGTTGTGCGACCGCGACGGATGTCCGGTCTCGGTGGAGGTGTTCTCCGGCAACACCGCGGATCCGGCGACAGTAGGCTCACAGATCGCCACGGTGCAGGAGCGCTTCTCCCTTGCGAAGGTGGTCCTGGTGGGGGACCGCGGGATGCTGACCGAGGCGCGCATCCGCGAGGAGGTGAAGCCTGCGGGTCTGGACTGGATCAGCGCTCTCAGGGGACCGGCCATCCGTGCCCTGGTCGAGGCCGGTGACGTGGAGATGTCGCTGTTCGATGAAACAGACCTGGTGGAGATCACCAGTGACGCATACCCCGGCGAGCGCCTCATGGTCTGTCGCAATCCGCTGCTGGCCGAAGACCGGGCCCGCAAGCGCTCGGAACTCCTTGAGGCCACCGAGGCCCTGCTTGAACCCATCGGTGCGGCGACACGGCGCAAGAAGCGCCGTCTCAAGGGAGCCGACAAGATCGGCGAGCGGGTCGGCAGGGTCATCGGCAGGCACAAGATGGCAAAGCACTTCACATGGTCCATCGACGATGACGGCGTCTTCACCTGGCAGCGTGATGACGCCTCCATCGCTGCCGAGGCGAGGCTCGACGGTCTCTATGTGATCCGCACCAGCCTGCCGGAGACCGAACTCGACGGACCCGGAACGGTGCAGGCATACAAGAGGTTGAGCTCCGTGGAGCGGGCCTTCCGCAGCCTGAAGACCATGGACCTCAAGGTCCGCCCCGTCTTCCACCGCACCGAACCCCGGGTCCGTGCCCACGTCTTCCTGTGCATGCTCGCCTACTACGTGGAATGGCACATGCGCCAGAAACTCAAACCCATGCTGTTCGACGACGAGGATGCCGAAGGCGCCGAGGCCCGGCGTCCGTCCGTCGTGGCGCCGGCGAAGAGATCAATGAGTGCTCAGGACAAGGCGGCCACCAGAACAACCACCGACGGTGATCCGGTGCACAGCTTCCGCACCCTCATCGACGATCTTGCCACCATCACCCGCAACACTGTCGCGCCCCGGCTCCCGGGCGCCGAACCCTTCCAGGCCATTACCCGGCCCACGCCGCTCCAGAGGAAAATACTCGACCACCTCGGCGTGCGGCTGCTCCGTTCCCAGTAGCGACACTCTCCTTTATCCAGAATACCAATATATTCAATCTGGTATGCTTGGCCATGGCTGGAACTTCGGCTTAAACCTACGGCAGCAGTCGCAATCCCACCGATGAGTCATCTTTCGAGTATGGGCACATTTGCGGTCGCTGCCAGGACGCGAGCGCACTTGTCGGGCCGTGGCGCCCGAAGACGGGGCTGGCGCGCATTATCCCGGTCTTGAACGTGTCATCGGAGACCGCGCAGGTCCGGGACTTGAATCGGCCCCATAGTCTTCCCATTCTGCGGTTTCGATCTTGCCATCGTCGGCACGGGCGGCGACGAGCTCGCCGGCACCTCATCGCGGGGAGGGACGGACATCGCTCAACCCACCGCCACAGGCAATTCCGGCCCGGGCGTCCTACCGGCGTTCGCGACGCCCGACTGGCTTGCGATAAATCACCACCTCATGAAGGCGGACATGCGCAAGCTGGCCGCGCAGCTTCGGGAGGAGTATCCGAACTGGCCGGCGGTGGCGGACGGTAGCGACGCGGCCGCGTTCTGGAGCGCGGTGCACGGGCTGGCGGATCGTTGGACATATTTTCTCTCTTTGTTCGAGGAGCGCATCCTAGCGACGTTCGGGCGGGTCAAGGGGGTGAAGAAGCAGCTCGTGCCCCGTCTGCTCGAATCCGCGGGGACGCGCGCGCGGGTACTGCGCCCGCTGTTGCCTGGCGAGCCAGAGCCTCCCGCGCCGGCGGACCTGGAGACCCTGTTCGCGGCGGGCGAGCACGGGCTGGTGGCGCAGACGGTGTGGGCACTGTCCTGCCTGGCGGGCCGGGAATACGGCTTTGCGGTCTCGCCGTGGCTGAACGAGCCAGAGATCGACGCGTTGGTGGGGGATGCGGTCGGCCGGATTCGTCGGGGCTGGCGCCCCGGGCGCGCCGATCTGGTCGAACGCCTGGTCGACGAGTCCACGGGTCCTCATCTGGAGAAGCTGGCGGTGCGGGCGGCCGAGGAATGTGCGGCGCTGGATGCGGAGATCGCAAACGCCTGGTCCGTATTCAGAAAACACGTTGCGGACCACGAGAGCTACGACCCGGTGGCGGACGAGGCGTCGTCCCGGCTGTTCGAACTCGAGATACTGGCCGACGACCGGGACGAAATCGCCGCGTCACGCGACGGCGCGTTGGCGCGGATACGCCACGCGGCGCTGCGCACGTTGCTGGGGGATGCCGTCGAGGGCCTTGCCGACACCGCCCCGGACGCGGCGGCTGATCCGCTGAAGGAGGGGATCGCGCAATGGCATTTCCTTAAGGATTTGGCGTCATTTCCTTAAGGAGTGGCGCCTTTTCGCAGCAGGGGGCCCTGCCTTTCCGGAGATTTTCCGGCTTCAGGCTGCGGCCTTTCTCCTTCGGGTCCACTTGCTGACCGGCTTCATCGATTTCCTGGGATACGACCGTCCCGGCCGGAGCCGGCCGCGCAGCTTGAGGATTCCCTCGGCCATCCGGGTCACGGCCTGCGCGACGGCTTCGGCCTGCGCGAGCAGCATCTCCTCGATGTTGGCGGCCACGATCGCGATCGCGTTTCTGAAGTTCACGGCCTGGCGTTCCTTTCCCTGCTCGCGGATGTCTGCGAGCAGGTCGTCGCCATGCCCGGAAAGCAGCCGCGTCATGGCGATCAGGTTGAAGTGGGCGTAGAGTTCCTGGCGCACGCCGCGCTCGGTCCGGCCGTGGAACTCGTCCACCGCGATGGTTCGCTTCGAGACCTTGTACAGCTCCTCGATTCCCCACCGTCCATGGTAGAGATGGCCAAGATCCTCGGCGGAGACGTGGCCGGCATCGAGCAGTGTCGTGACGAGATGGCAGTCGTCGCCGTCCGTCTTGCAGCGGACCAGCCGGAGGTCGACCGGATCGAAGCGCTCGCCGGGCCGACGTTCGGCAAGCTCTCGCTGCGTGTCCGGTCCCGGGGCGGCGGTGACGACGGTCTCGGTGCGGTCGCCCTCCATGAAGTCCCTGAAGGCGCCCACGCGGTTGCGCTGGAGCCGGAACACCGGATGGGCGCCCGTGCGGATGACGGCGTACAGGAGCTCGAACGAGAAGTATCCCCGGTCGAACACGACGACGTCGCCGGCCTCCAGGGCGTGCAGGTGGCCCATGGCCGCGGCCCGCTCGCAGGCGCGGGCGGAGAGCGAGAAGTCGACCGGGACCTTGGTGTCGAGCCGGTACAGGCAGGACACCAGCCCCTGCGGATAGTGGGCGCCGCCGTGCGGGAGCGGGTAGCCGGCATCGACCAGCGTCCGGGGCAGGTTCATCTTCGTTCCGTCGACCGCGAACGGGCGGCGGCCCTTCCAGCGCCCGCCCTCGCCGCCGTGGCGGAGGATCTCGCGGTGAAGGTCCAGGAACAGCTCCTCGTGCACCCTTTGCCGGGCCTTGCAGATCGACGAGGCGGCCACCGGCTCGCGTTGAGGCAGGGCGATCCCCAGCTTGCGGCACTGCTCCCAGAGCTCGGCGGTCACGGTCGCGTAGCCCTTCTCCCCCCGCGACAGGACCAGCCGGAACACGAACAGCATCACGATGAGGCTGTTGAGGACCCGCCGCCGCTTCATCCAGCGGCGGTCGTGCGCGTCGGCCAGCGCCGTGGCGGCGTCGACGACCTGCAGCCACGCCGCGACCAGCGGATCGTCCCGGTCGGGACGCGGCGGGCGCGGCGAGCGTGCCGGAGCCGCGCGCCCCTGGAGGACGTCGCGGAAGTCCCGGCCGAGGGGAAGGACGAGGATCTCCTTCGCCGGCTTCGCCCGCCGGCCCGACTTCCGGCCGGCGGTCATTCCGATGCGCTCCCAGTTGGCGGCGCGGTAGCACGCCCCGTCGAAGCGCGTCGGGTCGATGAACGTCTCGCACAGCACGGGGCGGCAGCCGTGGCGGCGCTCCCACTCCCCGGGAAGGCGGGCCGCCGCCATGCCGAGGACCCGCGAGGCAAGGTTCGTCACGGCCACCCATGGAAACACGATGAAGCGGGAATTGCCCAGCACCAGGTGCAGCCGGCGCTCGCGGTCCGGTCCGCTCCATCCGATCCATTCGTCGCGCGCCGGCAGCGTCCGCGACGCCGCCTCGAACAGCAGGCAGCCGAGGCGGCGGCCGTCACGGTCCAGGACGAACCAGCGCAGGTGCGGGCCGAACGGGCGCGGACAGCCCAGGTAGTGATGGCGGTCGACAAGCTCGTTCCACTTCGCCTTCTCGTCGGGACCGTCCGCGGCGTGCAGCGACAGAGGCTCGAGGGCGGACAGCTCGCAGGCGATCTCCGGCTGCGGGTCCGATGCCGCCGTGTGGCAGATCGGCGGCAGCGCGCCGGAGCCGGTGCTCCGCTTCTCCGGAAGCGTCAGGATCCCGAACCCCTCCAGCTGCTCCAGCATGCGGAGGCAGGCCGACACGCGGTAGTCGCCCTTGGGCGTGTTCCAGTTCAGGTGCTCGCAGATCGTCTTCGCGAGCTCGTTGCGGGTGTTGTTGGGAAGCAGCGCCACCGTCTCCTGGATGTCGGCGATCTGGCGCCGCGTCAGGCGGCGGCCGAAAAAGGTGGTCGTCTCAAGGCGCTCGATCCGCGGATCCATCGCTCCCGCTCCGGAAGATGTAGTGTCCCGCAGCCTGGATTGCACGGACCGGCGGAAGTGTCAACCCCCCTGTGCCAAAAAATCCGCACCGGCGCCGACTGCCATGGAACAACGGCCTCGCGGGAGCGAAAGAAAGTCCGGCCAGACCTTGCGGTCAAAAGAAATGCCATTGGGGGATCGCGGCGCTTCTGAAGGATGACAGGCTGCCCGCGGTCTTTCCCGATGCGGAGTGGGAGAGCTGCCACGCAGCGGCGGAGCGCTTCCGCTTCGCCATCGTGGAGCCGGGGGAGAAGGAGCTTGCGCTGAGGGAGGCCTCGCGGCGCTACGCCGAGGAACCCACGGCGGCCAACCTGGCGGCGCTGCACGAGGCGGCGGAAGCCGAGCGCTCCAGCCCGCGCTCTCTCGAACCGGCGGAGGCGGCGCTTGAGGAGATCGCTGCCTGTCTCGAGGATCTTGTCGGGCGCTTCGGCCCGCTCGCCGACCGCGCCCGGCCGACCGTCCCCCCGTCCGGGAGCGCGTCGGAGCCGCCGGAGGCGGCGCTCGGCACGCAGATCGCCGAGACGCGGGCGGCAATGAAGGAAGCGGAGGCGCGGATATTGGAGCTGACGTCGGCGCTGGAGGCGGCGGCCAAGGAGAACGACGCGCTCCGGCGCGACAAGCATCGGCTCGGCGAGCGGCTGGTGGCGCTCGAGGGAGCGCCGGCCGAGGGGAGGGAAGAGCGCGCCGTTCCTCCGCTCGCCGCCTACGCCGATCTTCCAGACTGGACGGAGCGGCACTTCCCGGGGCGGATCGTTCTCGCCGGGCGCGCGCTGAGGTCGCTCAAGAACGCCCGCTTCGAGGACGTGGCGCTGGTGGGCCAAGCTGTCGCGCTACTGGGGACGACCTATCACAGGATGAAAGTCGAGGGCGGGATGGAGCTGCGCGATGCGTTCGAGGACACGCTGCGCGAACTCAAGCTCCAGGAAACCCCCAGCATCAGCCCCGACCGCCAGGGCAAGGCGCGCGACGGATTCGAGATGGAGTGGGAGGGGAGAAGGCTGACACTGGAGCGCCACCTGAAGAACAATTCCGGGACGCGCGATCCCCGGCGCTGCCTGCGCATCTATTTCGCGTGGGACGAGGAAACCGCCAAGGTCGTGATCGGCCATCTGCCGGGGCACATGAAGACATGACGGAATCCGGCCGGCGGCGCGGCGCGTCCCCCACCGGCGACCATGCGTCCTGAAGCGTCCGGGCGGGTGTCTTGCCGTCCAAATGCTCGCGCTGACGGTCGAACCAGCGCCTGACGCTGATATCGCTGGACGTGCCGGCACGATCGCCGACGACAAAGGCCAGGAATGAAGCCGGGCGGCGATCGTGTCTGGTGTCGTGCGGGTACCGGACAGCTCGCGTCGTGCACTGGATTGAGAGATTCCCGTCAGGCGGGTGAGCAGTTCAGGACCCGGAACGACCTGCATGGCGAGCCACTCTTGGGCCGGGGCCGGAGACTGATCCAGAGCTTCGCTGATTTTTTCGAGCAGGGCGGAAAGACCGTGCGGATCGATGCATGGCAGACGCTGGAGTTCAGCAAGGAAGGTCTGGTCAATGCCGGCTTCGGCCATGCCCACCTTGTGTCCGGCCAGGGCGGAATCATCCAGGCAGGTGACCGGTTGGGAGAGCAGGCCCATCGCGTCCGCGCGGATCAACGCATCGACAGCTGCGGCCGCAAGCCTCGGGTCGTTGTTTGGAGCGCGAACGGACTGGATACGAAGATTGGTCATGACCGGAGAGTTGTCCGGTGGCCTGAGCCGGATCAACCACGGGCTGAATCCGGTTGAAATGGTCCAGGGCGTCTACAGCCGGATGTGCGGGTGTGCTCGGCACAGTCCCTGCGCTCGCGCTGTCGGAGGTCATGTGCGAACAGGTTCTTTCGACGGTGCTGACGGCACTCGCCCAGGCGGAATCCTCGATGGACTATCCCGGCGCGCCGCGCCAGACCACGCGTCTGCGGCGTATCGAAGTCGCCCCGAACCGGCGCATCCCGGTCCGATCGCTGCATCTGGTTCGGTGGCTTTCGTCATTGATTGAGGGCCGCCTCAACAGTGCCAGGGCGACGACATCAATGCGGTGCCCGGGTGCTGCCTTCCGGTCGAGCCGCGCCCATGTCAGCCCAGCGTGTCGACCAGCCCCGCTTCGGCAATTCTCCTGTCCCGTGTCAGAAGTGTCGCTCCGAGCACGCGGGCGGTCGCTACCAGAATGCGATCGGCCGGGTCGCGATGAAAGGAATCCGGCAACGACGCCAATTCGGCCGCCACCGCCGGCGAGATGCCGTGGCGGCGCACCAACGGGGCGGCGACCGCCTTGTCCAGCCACTCCCGCAGTGGAATGGTCAAGCGGACCCGTCCCAGGCTGTACAGCATGGCCACTTCCCAGAGCGAGATATCGGAAACCTCAAGCGGCGAGTCCGCTCCGGCGCCCGCAATGACGTCCTGCTGCTCCCGGGACAGCCGATCCCGGTCCCCGTGCCACCAGAGCAGGATGTGCGTGTCGATTAGATATATCAAAATATGAAGCCGATTCTGACCCGTTTCACCCGTCGTCGCATGCCGCTCCTGAGGTGCGATGGAATACGATAAGCGGTTGTATTGACAAGATTATCCTTCATCTCTATACTGCCCTCCGCCTTGCCAACCCAGCGATGAGGCCGTCACAGCCTACGTCCACTGTTGCCGTCACCATGCTACCTCTGCGCTTACGGACCGGCTACCGGAATTCGTCGCGCAGACGCCGCCTCGAAGGACCGCCGCACCATGGCCGAACGCCAGTACCGCACCCTCACCAAGCGTACCGTGGACCGTCTCTCGGTCAACGGCAAGGACGCCATCTTCTGGGATAACGACCTTCCGGGCTTCGGCGTTCGGGTCTACCCCTCCGGCAAGAAGGTCTTCGTCGTCCAGACCCGCGCCTTCGGCCGCTCGAAGCGCGTAAGCCTCGGGACCCATGGCGACCCCGACTTCTCCGTCGACCACGCCCGCAAGAAGGCCACCGACATCATCGCGCGCATCAAGACCGGACAGCCGCCGGTTGCGCCCGAGCCCGCGCCAGACCCGACCGTCGCCGATCTCGCCGGGCGCTACGAGCGCGAGTATGTCGCGATGCACTGCAAGCCCCTGACCGTGCGCCACTACCGCCTCATGCTGCGCAAGCATATCGTGCCGGCCCTCGGTGAGCGCCTCGTCGCGGACGTCGAGTACAAGGACATCCTCGCCTTCCACAACAGCCTGCATCAGATGCCGACCGTCGCCAACCGGGCAGCCGACATCCTGGTCAAGATGTTCAACCTGGCGGATGCGTGGGGCTGGCGCCCCTCGGGTAGCAATCCCGCCCGGAGCGTCCCCCGCTTTAGGGTCGAGAAGCACGAGCGGTTCCTCACGCGCGAGGAGCTCTTCCGGCTCGGCGAAGCGCTCCGGGCGGCGCCCGCCGAACGGCTCGCCTCGACCCATGCGGCCGCCGCCATCCGCCTCCTCGTGCTGACCGGATGCCGGCGCAACGAAATCCTCGGGCTGCGCTGGGACGACCTCAACTTCGACACCGGCGAGATGCGCCTGCCCGACACGAAGACTGGTACTCGCATGGTGCCGCTCACCCCCGCCGTCGCGCGAGTGTTCGAGGGCCTCTCCCGCACGCCCGGCAATCCGTGGGTGTTTCCGGGCCGGAAGAAGGGCGCCCGGCTGGTCAACCTCAACGACTCCTGGGACCGGGTGCGCAAGCGCGCCGGGCTCGAAGACGTCCGCTTGCATGACTTGAGACACACCTTCGCCTCCCGCGCGCTCGCGCTCGGCGAGGGCCTGCCGATGATCGGCGACCTGCTCGGCCACCGGATGGTGACCACGACCGCGCGGTATGCGCATCTCGCCCGCGACTCGGTGCGCCATGCCACGGCCAACGTCGGCGACGACCTCGGCCCCAGGCTCGCGCCGCCCGATGTTCCGCAGCGCGCTCACGCCAACTGAACGTCTCACGGGAGCCCGCCATGCGCAGCCCGAACAAGATCGTCCTTTCCCGGCGCGCGGTCGACGCCCTGCCGGTCGCCGAGCGCGAAGCCGTCTTCTGGGACCGCGACCTTTCCGGATTCGGGGTGCGCGTCCATCCCACCGGCTCGAAGGTCTACATGGTGCATACCCGCGCCCAGGGGAAATCCCGGCGCGTCACCATCGGCCGCCACGGGGTGTGGACGCCCGAGCGGGCGCGCCGCGAGGCGGGAAGGCTGATTGCCAGCCTCAAGGCCGGCGAGACGCCACGCCGGCCGGGTGCGGACTCGCCCTCCACCACCGGGCCGACGATCGCCGGGATGGCCGAGCGCTACATGACCGGGCACGTCGCCGTGCGCTGCAAGCCGACCACCCAGCGCGGATGCCGCCATATCCTGGACAGGTTCCTGCTGCCGCGCTTCGGAGCCATGCGCCTGAGCGAGGTCACGCCCGACCATGTTGCGGCGCTGCACTACCGGCTGCGCGACAAGCCGGCCATGGCGAACCAGACGGTCTCGCTGCTCTCCCGGCTGTTCTACACGGCCGCGAAGTCGGGCGAGGCGCCGGCCGGGGGCAATCCCTGCCGGTTCATCCAGAAATACCCGATGCGCGGGCGCGAGCGCTTCCTGTCGGAGCAGGAGTTCGACCGGCTGGGCCGCGTACTCGCCGAACTCGAAACCGCGGGCGGGATCTCGACGAGCGCGGCCGGGGCGCTGCGTCTCTTGATGCTCACCGGCTGCCGGCGGAACGAAATCGTGACGCTGCGATGGGAGCATGTCGATCTTGAACACGACGAGTTGCGCTTGCGCGACGCGAAGACTGGAGCCCGGGCGGTGCCGCTCTCGCCGGCGGCGAAACAGGTCCTGACCGCGCTGCCGCGCCGGCCCGGCAACCCCTGGGTGTTCCCCGGCCGCGTGCGCGGCACGCGTCTGCGCACGCTGAACGCGTCGTGGCAGGTCGTCCGCAAGGAGGCCGGGCTCGAAGACGTCCGCCTGCATGACCTCCGTCACAGCTTCGCCTCGCGGGCGCTCGCACTCGGGGAGAGCCTGCCGATGATCGGGAAACTGCTCGGCCACACGCAGGTGCAGACCACCGCGCGCTACGCACACCTTGGGCGGAACTCGGTCAAGGTCGCCGCCGTGAGGATCGCGGACAGCCTCGAAGCCGACATGGACACGCCCGTCGACTCCGCTGCCCCGTGATCTACGACATTCTTGTGCCGCAAATTCCACTACTTTATTGTTAATATTTGTGTTTTTCGGTTTCCGTATTACGCCGTAATCGTTTCGCAACCTGATTGGGTCAATCCGCTGGCGGCGCAAGGGCGCGCGTGACCGCATCCGGCTCGCGGTCGATCACGGTCAGCAACACGCGCGCCGCCCGGTCGGGAACCCGACGACCCTGTTCCCAGTCCTGAATCGTGCGCGCATCCAGCCCGAAACGGGCGGCGAACTTCTGCCGGCTCAGCTTCATCCGCTTGCGGAGCGAAACGATCCGCTCGGCGGCAGGGTCGTCCACGATCCGGCAGGGCAACGCCGTCCCGCCCCGAACATGGGCCAGCACTTCGCCCAACGCCGTCTCGATCTCAAGCCCGGTTTCGGTGCGTTCGTCCGTCAGCATCGCCACCGACATCCTGTAGGGAGGTATCCCGGCTCCCCTGATTCGACTGACGACTGGCCACACGACCCAATCAGCGTCCTGCTGCTCGCTCGCCCATAGTCTGAGGTAGCCCCGAAAAACTTAACCGACCCGCTTGCCCGACAGCTTTTCGAAACGCTGATTAGCCATGAATCCATATCGTTTTCCCTGATGCCCGATAAAATTAACGGCGTGCTTACCCAAGGCTCTTCCGACTCGGGATCTCTCTCGGAAGAGCCGCAATTCATACTTGGTCTCTCTTACTCTAGATATCGCTGCAAAATCTCCTTGTTGTGCCAGCTGTGTATAGCGAAGCGGTCCTGTTCCAAGCCGAAAGTCCAAATTATTGTCGGCCTCAAATGTAACCCGAACTACGTGCTCTTGACGGAGATCCATAAAATTCATACTGATCTTACAGGAATAGGTCTTTTTCCAACCCCTCTTGTTGGGAATGGTGAGCGCTGGAAAGAAATCGTAACAATCTTTGCTCAACCAAAAATATTGTGTCCCTCTTCCTGCATCTGTTCCTGGAACCGCATTGATGCGGGCGGTATCCGCATGTCCCAGGAGAATGATCAATGTTACTTCGTTAGTTTCGTCGAGAACTATATCCGCCTCGTGTTCGTCGTAGAGCAATTGCCAGACCGGGGCTTCCATATCATTGAGGCGCGGTTGGTAAAACTCCCAGTTCTGTGAGAACATACCTTCTACAAGGCCCTCCCAGGAGAAACCCAGGGACCTCGTGGTAGGACGATCCAACATTAATGACATTTCGACATTCTGGGCCATACCCGGCCCGGTAAAGTTACCGCTTGTGACGACCAGCATCTCGCCTTCGGGCGTCCGAGAGCCATAGCTCTTGGCATGCATTAACCGTTTGCGGTTGACAACATGCACATCGGCTCCGCATTCCAGCATCTCCTGCACGACCTGACGGCTTGTGAGCCTTTGGCGCGCATTGCCGCCGAATATGGCCACTACCCGCCCACCGCGATCTATATGTCGCCGGAAAACGGGGAAGAAGCGAACGCCTCCATTGTAGTTGGCAAACCCCGAGACAATATAGAAGGTCCCTTCGCCCATATCCTGTTCACGAAGCCATACGCGTTCCAGGATCGACACCAGTCCCTTGCTGCCGCCGGTCGCATAGACATTCGGATGAACAGCCAGCTCGTTCATCGGTTTTTCAAGATAAGCAGCGACTCGGCATTTACCGCATTGTTCACGTGATAGCCATAACGGCGATAGGTTTGTAGAGGAACGGTCTCCTCAACTGTCCAGCCGCAATGTGAGGCCAAGCTCGCCAGATGTGCCGGAGTATCGATGTCGTATCGGACTCCGCCAAGTACCGTATGATTGTGACCTACGATCAGTGCAAAGGGTGCCTTGGATCGCATACTTCCACGAATCGATCGAAAACTCTGCATCATCGACGCAAAATAGCGATAAAGAAGCACAGGCACAGCTTGACGGCGAAATCCGTCCTCTTGGCCCACCATGTTCTGAAGCCGCAAACAGAACGCCGCCTGTGCGTCGGGCAATTCCCAACCGTTGCTGCTTAGCGCATCCGCCAAAGACCGCCGTGGACTTCCCCGCAGCTCACGACTCCCGATCAGCTCGGCCTCAAGACCGGCAATGCGACCCGGCCCCGCCAAACCCAACCAAACCAGCGAGAGGCGCTGGGTATCAATGTACGGAAGCGCCATTGCGTACGGCGGGCTTGTAACCGCCGCATCGTAAGTCTCCTCCACATCCAATGTGGTCGCGTCCGATAGGACGGCGCGACCAACACCAGGGCGCGTTCCCAGAACCTCCTGTGTTCCTCCGATGCGCTCGATGCACTCCTGACCGGCCGCCAAAAACGCGTTTGCGAACGCCGTTTCCGGTAGCGGTGACTTTCGGCGCCGAATGCGTAAGTCCTTTGGATCCTGTTGGGAATAGTCACGCAGTAGGTTACTGGCAATGCTCAGGAAGACCGGCGATACATCTCCAGCCACCTCCACTATCCGGCGCCGTACCGTTTCAATCGACCGCAAGACTTCGTGGTCGAACCATGAGCAAAGGTATTGATTTCTCGAGTTGTCGTTATCTAGCGCTTCGTGTCCCTCTTTGCCCTCCAACGCAGCCTTTATCTCTTGCAACATACCGGATAACCTGGATGCTGGAGTTGACAATGCCTGAAGTTTTGCATTTGCCAAGAACACTGCAAAGGGATTCAAATCGACACCCTGAGACGAAGCACCGATGTGTGAACACTCCACCAAGGTCGTGCCGCTCCCACAAAAGGGATCGAGTACCTTTTGCCCAAGGCCGATGTTGAAGATATTCAATAGTGCACGTACTATCTGAGGATTGAATTTGCCCTTGTACTCGTGCAGGCCGTGCACCGAGTATCGTGTTGCCTGCCGCGATTTTCCGCCCCGAACCGCACCCTCCAGGCGGCTTTGCAGGGTTTCAACCGTGAATGCACCATTGCTGGCTTCGGAGAAATATGTGAGACGCTTCACCAGTCGATGATCGGGTTGCACGTCCAACTCCAGCCCGTCAGATACTTCCACCAGAGCGGGATCGGCGAACAGCCCGGCTATTTCGCGATGGGCAAGCTCCCGTTCATAAGGGTAATACCTATAATTATGCCACGTTAAGCGCATTGGTCCTCTCGTTTCCTCAGGACCATCACCGTTTCCTTCTTTATGTTCGCATGAGAAAGATTGAACGACTTGCGAGTAGCGGCCAACACTCGCTCGGCGCTGAAGACCCGTTCAAATCCGGATGCTACCGCAACGTCTTCCAATATCTTCGCATTATCTACATATTGACCGTGTATCCGGGATCGCCCGATCACAAAACAAACAAAGCCCTCCTTGACCAAGACTTGTCCAATAAGCTGAAAGGTTTGGTACATCTGTCTTGAGAAGTCGTTAGCGGTATGGTGATTTTTCTTGAAAAAATGAGCTCGCGCCCCAATCTCTCGATTCTTTACTTTTACGGGATCGTAACCCAGCCAGTACATTCTGTACTTGTGATAGAGCCAGTACTCATAAGCGTTTGGATACGGTGGAGACGTGATAACCATTCCAATCTCATTTCCGATATTCGAGTGCTGAACTTCCAAAATATCTCCCTCTACCACAGTAGCCGGCGCAAGCGGATAATCGCGGTCGCGCAAGGCTCCTTCAAGGTATTCGGCGGCACGAAGAAACCCGCTGTATACGTCTTCTGATGTCGATCCCTTGTCGATCGCGGCGTAGCGCGTATCGCTTTCTTGATTGGAAACGCGGACGATAATGCTCGAAAGGGCCAGCCGCAGGGCATCATGCTGAGCCGAAGGCGCTGAGGAGATCTCAGACGACAGTGCTGCAAGTGCGGATTGAACTTGGCCATTGAACCAGTGATCCAGCCGAGGAATATCGGGCACAGCGGCTCCACCGGCGCACTTGGCCGCAGACACGACCTTACTTGCCCATTGCCCAAATTGCGAAGGAAGCGGCGAGGTCTTTACCCTGCTCATTAGGCAGGCGATCGGATTCAGGTCGACGCCGATCGAAGGCACACCACACCGTTGACTTTCAACGAGGGTGCTTCCGCTACCGCAGAAGGGATCGAGCACCGCCGTTCCACGCGGTACGGGAAGAAGCTTCAACAGGGTTCGCGGCAACTCCGTGACGAATTTCGCGGGATACGGATGGATGCCTTCAATACTGCTCTGGCTTACCCTCTCAGGAAAATCCCAATCTATCTCGGCAAGCGAAACAAATTCGGGGAGCATGACTTGGCCGGGGTTTGCCACCAGAGTCATCCACTCTCCTCCGCGGACTGTCTCACGGACGATCCACCCAGCGGCAGGACCGGCTGCCTCAACCTTGCATCTTCGCGAGCAAGGAAGTCCATAATGGCTCGACGCGCCACCTGTGCGACCGGCGCGTCTTCGTGGTCCGCAATGGTCTGAAGCGCCGAATACGCTTGGTCTTCCAAGTTGACCGTCACGCGGGCGGTCTTGATTCTGCCTCTAGGCCGTGCCATAGTCTATGTTTAGTGCAGCAATAAACGGTTGTCAACACAGACTTTGCATATTGCATGTCGCGGAGGCTGGGCGGTGATGACGTCGACTCAAGCCAGAGTAGAACAAATGCCCCGGTTTGAACCGCTGCCGCCCTCAGTTGTGAAGCCTCGTCAAGCGGCGGACCGCGAAGGGTGTCGTTCTCATTCACCCAATACATGACCAAGGTAACTCCGCCAGGGTGTCTTCATGTGGTCCGCCGAGCTTCCTTTCCATTCACCGAAATAACTATGTCTTTCGTTACAAGGACAACCAAACCGCGCTCGGCACCAGTCACCTCAAGGTAGACGCCGATTTGGGCTCGGTAGTGCTCAAGGGTCTCTGGCGATGGGTTCACGTCGCTCTTCCAGTCAATCACTGCCTCCGGCGTTCCATCAGGACCGAAGAAGACGGCGTCAACAATACCCGCCGTCGCCTCCTCGTGCGTATCGCCCTCACTCGAGCCATAGACCGTAAACTCCGGCACGAGACCCGGCCTGAGGGCGGCAACTTGCGGCAACGCCAAGGCGCGGAGGACACAGCCAGCGATCTCGGCAGGCGCCAATCCCTGCGCAGGATCGTCCAATACGGGTAAACCCAACGTCCGGATCAGAGTTTCCGCGCGCGCGATTAGTTCCAACCGCGCCTCCGCTGTTTCGCCCGTGAGCACCTCCTCGATCAGCTTGTGCAGGATGAGGCCACGCTCGCGCCCGCCCTGGATCGCGGCTGCGGCGACGCCATCGGCCGGCGCGCCGTCGCCGTCTGTGACAAGTATCGTGGGCGTTTCCTCCCTCGGCACCGGATGGGCCGCACCCTCGTCCCGGCTCGGCGTCCTCCAGACGATGCTGCGCGTGCGCTCCGCGATCGCCGCCGCCTCGCCGGCAAATGCCTCTCGGGTCTGCTCGTTCTCCGTCACGGGCTCGCCTGCACCCACTTCCGCCGGCAGACGGTCGAGATCAAGCGCGGGCAGCCCGGGCAAATTCAGATCGACGACGGAAAGCCAGGCCGAGGCGGCGGCATCGACATCGAGCCGCGGCAGAACCAGGAGTTCCCGCGCCCGGGTGGTAGCGACATACCAGAGGCGAACGCGCTCGCGATCAAGTTCGGCCCTTTCGTCGTTCCGGGCTGCCTCGTATCCGGTGGACTCGACGCCGAAGACGCGGCAATGGAACCGCCCGCTGGCGCAGTCGGTGACGGCGCTCTCCGCCGACATCACCCGGGTCATCGTGTTGATCGGCACGACGATGGGCCACTCCAGCCCCTTGGCCGCGTGCATGGTGTAAAGCGCCACCGCTTCCTCCTGGGCGTCGGGTCGGCCCTCCACGGCGCGGGCCTCGTCGCTCCACGCCGCCGTCATCGTCTCGGCGAAGGCGCGTAGCCCCCGCACAGCGTAGGCCCGGCTGAAGCCGAGATAGAGATCGACATTGGCCAGTGCGCGCTCCGCCTGGCCGTGATGGCGCTGCAGCAGGATGGGTCGAACCCGGAGCACGTCGATGGCCTGGGAGAGAAGCGAATGCGGCGTTGTCGCATTCGCCCGGCGTTGCAGCGCCTGAAGTTTCTCGACGATATCCCGCGCGAGAGGGTTCGCGATCTCCTCCGGCGCGACACCCAGATCGAGCCGCGGCAGATCGTCGGGTGCGCCGTCGGTGCGCGGCAGCGACCAGACGATGTCGAGCAGCTCCTCCTCCGTCAGCCCCACCAGCGGCCCGCGCAGCAGCGCGCCGAGCGCGAGCGTGTCGCGCCGGTCGGCCAAGACGCGGGTGACCGCGATGAGGTCCTGGATTTCCTGGCGCCTGTAGAGGCCCTTGCCCGCCTGGGTGGCGACGGGGATGCCGCGCGCTTCCAGCGCTTCCTCGTAGCGCCACAGTTCGTTCCCGGTCGGCGCCAGCAAACCGATGTCCCCGGCCCGGCAAGGGCGCAGTCCGCCGTTCTCGGGATCGGGGACCGGCTCGCTGCCGATCAGGCGCGCGCACAACTCGGCGACGGCCTCGGCCTCTCCGTCGCGCTGTTGCAGCACATTGGCCTTGCCGTCCTCGTCGGCCACTTCGATATCCAGCGCGGCGACCGAGGGTCCCCCCTCCCTCGATGGCCGGAAGGGGTCGAGGGCCTGGAACCCGGGCTGGCCGTTCCCCTCGGAAAGCGCGGTCTCGAAGCGCGCGTTCACGTAGTCCATGATCGGCGCGCGGGAGCGGAAGTTGGTGGCAATCGGGAGCACGGCGTCCGCGGCCCCGGCGCGGAACGCCTCGCGCGCCCGGACATAGGCGGCGATATCGGCGCCGCGGAAGCGGTATATCGCCTGCTTGGGGTCGCCGACTAGGAACAGCGCGCCCGGTCGAAGCCCGAATGCCGTCCAGTCGGTGCCATCGCCGCCTCCCGGCGGCTCACCGCAGAGGCGCCAGAATATCTCCGTCTGAAGTGGGTCGGTGTCCTGGAACTCGTCAACGAGGACGTGGCGGAAGCGCGCGGAGAGCGCGCGGCGCACGTCGTCATGGTCGCGCAGGAGATCGCGCGCCGAGAATATCAGGTCGTCGAAGTCCAGCAGTGCGGCGGCGCGCTTGTGCTCGCGAAACAGGTCCATGACGGGCGCGACCAAGGGCACGAGACCGGCGAGCACATGGGTGGCGACGGCCTGCTTGAAGGCTGTCCAAGTCCAGCAGCAAAGGGCGTATTGAGCACTGGCAGTGTCGTCCAGCCGCTCCGCCTCGGCCTTGGCCAGCCCCGCGCGCTTTGCGGCCGCTACCCACTTCCCCTTCTTGCGATACGCCCGAAAAGCGCCCGATCCGGTGAATAGATCGGGGTGGGGCGCCATCACCAGCAGCGAGACGAGCGCGGCGGGCCTGTCGGCGGGGATGGCCCTACCGACCTCTTCGGCGAGCTCTCCAAACCCACCGGCGATGCCGACGGTTTCAGGTTCTTCCGCCTCCGCCTCGTCCAGGAATACACCGAAACCGTCCACCGCTTCCCGGAACCCGGCAGCGAGCCGATCGAGGTCCTGTAGCTCGTAGGGAGCGAACTCCCGATGCCGGCGGAGATGCTCGAGGACGGTGCGGATCAGCGCGATGGTCGCGTTGGGATCGTGCAGAACCAGCTCAGCCAGCAGGCCGCCTTCCTCGCTGGCGAGTTCTTCCCGCAGCCAATTGTCGACGATCTCGCCAAAGGCGAGCTCCGCCTGGTCGCGGTCCATCACGGAGGCCCCGGGGTCGATGTCGGCCTCGACCGGATAGGGTGTGATGAGCCGCTGGCAGAAGCCGTGGATGGTCGAGCAGGTCATCTCGTCGAGCGCCGCGTCGGCCCGGGCGAGGTTGCCGCGCTGATCTTCCGACAGGCCGTCGGGCAGGGCGGACCGAAGCTCGACCGGAATGTCGCCGGCCGCAAGCGCGCTCACGAAGGCCCGCACCCGAATGAGCAGCTCGCTCGCGGCGAACTCGGTGAAGGTCACGGCGGCAATGGACTTGGGGGCGACGCCAGCCGCCAGCAGCATCGCGATCCGGCCCGCCAGAACCGCTGTCTTGCCCGATCCCGCGCCGGCCTCGACCAGGAGAGAGCGGTCGCGGACCGCGACGGCCTCGCGCCGCGCGGCATCGTCGGAGAGTGCAAATCGCCCGTTCGAAATCACGGCGCGTCCCACACATGGGTCGCATCGCCGAGGAGTGCGTTCGCAGCCGACTCCTTCCGAACGCGGTAGACGGCGCCGGCATTGGCCGGTAGGGCGAAGGCGAGGTCGTCATGCTTCTCGCCGGTGTCTACGCCCATCACCGCGCCGCCGGAAACGAGACTGGCGCGCGCCGCTCGCAGGTGGCCAGCGAGCGTGTCTAGCACGCCGTCGGGGTCGTCGAGCCGCAAGTCCAACTCTTCGTGCGGATAGAGGAGCGACGCCGCGATGGACACCTCGTCGCCCAGGAGCGCCCTCACCGCGAAGGCGTAGAGGCAGCGCTGCAATTCCTTTCCGCCGTCAAGGACGATGTCGTCCTTGGGAACGCGCCCGGTCTTGTAGTCGCGCACCAGCGCGCGTCCGCCGTCGACGGAAATGTCCAGGCGGTCGATGTACCCCGCGATGCCGAACCCGGCGCCGGCAATCTCGACGGCGGCTCCGGCATCCCACGGGACCGCACCGTCGGACTTGGGTTCCGACCCGCCGAACGGGACCTCGCCATAGGCGCGCGCGTCCGCGAGATCCGCGTCGCGGAAGCCGAGTGCCCGGCCGCCCAGCTCGCGCACCCCGTCGAGCGTTCGGCGCCAGATGACGGGCGGGGGCACGGCCTGCGCGGTTTCCCAGGATGCCGCGGTCTCGGTGGCGGCGGTATCCATGGCCGTGCCGATCCGCTTCTCCGAGGCGCCTGCGAGACCGCCGTCCTCCTCTAGCGTGCGAAGTGCCCGGTCGAGGGTCTGGTGAATGAGATCCCCCATGGCGAGGGGATCGAGGACCAGCGGATCCTCTCCGCTCTCGGGCGCGCGCCAGCGAAGTCCGTAGCGCCAAACGAACCCGAGCGGATTGCGCAGGAGCATCCGAAGCGAGCTCGCCGACTGGGTACGATCCAGGACGGCCTTGATCACCGGGTGGTCGGGTCGGACGGCACCGTCGTGCGGCGTGATCTCCGCGCGCAGCCAGTCGATCCAGCAGTCAGACGCGGCCACCGCCTGGGGCAGGCGCCGGAACTCGTCGGGCCTCGCCGTCAGCCGGTCGGTCTCGCTGAAGGCGTGCGCGGGCACACGATTTCGCGGAACATAGGCGTCGTCCGCCTCGACCTGGAGAAGAAGGGTACTGCGGCCGAGCAGCCGGCCGTCCTCGCCACGCCGGGCGCGGGACAGGACGATCTCGCGCTCTGTCGTCGCCAGGATGGTCGCGAAGTCGCGGCGGTCGGCGGCAGCGACAGTAAGAGGATCTAGGTCGGCCGTGGGGACGATGTGATCGGAGAGAAGGCGGTCCTCCACCATAGCGCGTGGCCAGCGCGCGGAGTTAAGGCCGAGCAGCCGGACGAAGGGGCGGGGAGACGCCGCGAGCGCGTTCGCCGGCATCCAGCAGACCGAGACGCAAGCGTCGATGCCGTCGTCCTGCTTGAGCGTCTCCAGGGTGACGTCGAGCGACGCGGCAGGGCCCTCCGCGAGTGCCCCGCGCCAGATTTCGCGCGTGTGGCCACGCAGCAGCGTCTCGCCCGCGTCACCGGCGGCCTCGACGCCCCGGGACAACAGATCGACGATGCTGGCGAGCGCCGGGCCATGGTCGTTTCCGTCTGACCAGTCCCGGGCTTCCAGCCCCTCGATCAGGTGCCTCCAGGCACCATGCGATGAGAGTGGCGCACCGGCCGGCAGGATGCTCGTCCAGCCTTCCGGCAGGTCCGCGAACGGGCCGGCATGCGCCCTCAGCAGCGTGTTCAGCCGGCGCATCCGCGTCTGGGAGAGGCCGCGCAGCAGGATGTCCGCGAGCGCCGCCGCCGCCTGCCCCTCCCGGCAGGCCGTGACCGTGACGCCGTGCACGAAATGCAGGTCGAGATTGGCGTCGGCGCAGAGAGCGAGCAGGTGGTCGTCATACTCGGCGGGAATGGCCGAGGCGATGGCGATGTCGGCGGGCTCCGCCCTGCTGGACGCGAGCAGCTCGCGCGCCCAGCGCATGGCCTCGACCGCCTCGTGGTAGGCCGTGGCGGCGCTCACAGCGGAGATATCCGGCGATTTCGCCTTGTCGCGCACGATCTCGACCGCCTCGCCATCGAGCCAGTCGGGCACCGGGCGCGGACCTGCGTTCCAGCGCACCGGCACGCGGCGTGCGATGGCGTGGAGAAGAGGTCGCCAGACCGGCGAGAGTTCGGTGATGCCGACGATTTCTATGGGTCCGAACAGCGCTGCCGCGTGATCCAGCCGCGCAAGCCCGGCAGCGACCAGATCGGCGGGCCTCATCATCGACGGCGGCAACGCTGCCACGACCGCACTCTCGAGGCCCGCGATGGACCCGAGCCGCGGATGCTCAGCGGCCCGGGCCTGAAGATCGAAGCCGGCCCGCCACGCCTTGCGCAGCGTGTCGGCCGCAGCGCCTACCATGCCGGGTAGCGCCTTGATCCCGTCCAGCTCGCCGAGACCCGCCTCCGGCAGGACGGCCACGATGGCTTCCCTGAGGGCATCGTCGTCGACTGGCTGAGTCAGTCCGCCCGCGAGCCGCGCCGCTAGCTGCTCGAAGGTCACGATCCGGAGCCCGTGCCACCGGTTTCGAGCCGCCTCCAGCCGCAGCTCCCGCATCCTGAGCCGGCTGTGGGCGACGACTGTCCGTCTCGGCGTGTTCTCGATATTCACGTCACATGTCCCGGTGGCGGCAACATCACGGCTATGGCGCCGTCAGTTGTCGGGCGAACGGTCGATACACAAGTCGGCCCCAGCATGGTCAAGCCTCGCCCAAGACGGTCAGCTCATCGGGGTTCAGGACGATCTCCCTCTTCATGCGCGCGCAGATGTACGATATACAGTTTATACGGCCGTTCGCCGCCGCAGGTCCTCCATAGATTCAGAAATTTGCACCGCTCGGGATCTCCACGCAACGTCGACCTGAGCCGCCTCAAAGAGACGTCCTATCAAGCTGGGCATGATGCTGAGTCGTTGTTCATCTGTCCAAGCGGTTTTGAGTACGCTCTGCTCATCTGCAATTGCTTGTTGCCGCCTGTTCGGCAATCGAAGCCCGTGCGATGTCACTGCAACTCCGGTGATGACTTTGGGTTGCCCGGCCTTAAAGAGTTTTGTTTTATGCCCCCAAAGTCTATATCGCTTTGCCACTTGAATGATTTCGTACAAGAGGCCTCGTGTCGCCCTTGTTCCCGTGAAAACCATATCATCAACGTAACATGTCATCACACATTCACGGAGGCGGGAGACTGTTTCAATCTCGCTGAACATATCTTCGTATGCAAAGTACGAGAGTATCGGACTGACACTGCTTCCCGTCGCAAGATGACCATCAATGGTCAACAGATGGGTCAGAACACCTGCCACGTCACCTGAGCAAAGCATTCTGTCACGAAAGAAATGGAATACCGCTTGAGCACGAACAGAGGGGTAAAATTTACGAATGTCTACCTTTACGGTTGGTTCGTCAGAGGTATGGCGTGCAGCGTTGGTGATATATGAACGGCCCTTGACAGCCGAGTGTAGAAAGTCGGGAGTCTCAATGCGTGACATCAACACACCTGTTCGACGGTGCGCTCTTTCAAGTAGTGGCTTAGGTTTTTGAATGTCTCTTCCTGTCTTCTTGTCCACCCAACGAATGTAGTTGTCTTCAGCTTTCTCCAACAGTTGCAGCTCACTTTTTCGAAGTAGCAGAACCTCCGCAAGCTGACCCGGCGATTGGACCTTATAGAGGCGGGACTGGTGTCGTGGATAATATTTTCTAGTCGACATGGTTTCTTGCTTCATTGTTTGACGTGATAGTAGCGATCCAATCCAACATCTTAAGAGCTTTATCGGCAACGTATGCTCGAGACTGTTCTGAAAACCTCCCGTCCTCTATTCGCTCAGCAAATAGCATCATGGAAGAAATAGGAATGTCAAATGCGAGAGAGTATTTGGTCAGCACATCCAATGACACCTTCTTGCGCCCTCTTTCAATCTCCGAAACATAGGATTTTGAAAGGCCTACCCGCTGTGCGGCATCGGACAAATTTAAGTCGTGATAAACTCGAATCAGTCTCAAGGCCCTATTCATCATCGTATAGAGTCCGAATTCAAAAGAATTTGGATACCTAGGAGCCGTCGATCAGATTGCCAATGAGCCGCGCTAGTTGCACGGTGGCCTTGGCCACCCAAAGCACGACCATCAGCGTGAGCCGGTTCCGAAGAACACGCCGCATTCCCTTGGGAATGTGGCGCCGTCGGCTCTTGCGACGGACCCGCTGCCCGGTACCCAGGGGCTCCAAGAAGTCTTGCTTCATGGCGCTCTCCTCTCGGGATACCCCCGACAGGACCATCCTGCCGGGCTTGCGCTAACCCGAGAGGCAAATCAGGCAAACGGTAACTCTCCTAGGTACCCCATCGCCGCAGCTTGCGCTCGCGGCCTTAACCCCGGACCCCCGACCGTCTCCGTCGCGGGAGACGACACGTGTGCCCGGCGAGTGGGAGGGGCCGAAGGCCCCCACGATCAGCCGAAACCGATCATCCTGTAGCGCTATCCTCCACCTGGATACATTCGCTATTTTAGCGATGCGTTTCTCCATGTCAACAAAAAGTTCTCTAGCGGCGAACGCACTAGGGCCATGCTTCTCTGGAGGTACAAGATAAAGTATGTCCTGATCGAGGCGGCGCCTCCGTCTCACCCGGCGCCGGGGAACACCCATCGGCCCGACCCCGGCAGCCCGTCGAGGATTGTCCGGGCCGGATCGGACAGCCAGACAGTGCGGGGCCCGTTTTGCTATCGCGGAGGAAGAGGTGCCCTTCGCGGTAGTCCGACCATCGCAGCGTCAGGATATCCCCCTTGCGGCATCCGGTCAGCAGAAGAAGGCGGATGGCGGCGACCTGGAGGGGCCATTCCCCGGCGTGCGTCCTCAGCACCGCCGACAGGCAGCGGAGCTCGTCGTCCGACAGGAACCGCTCGCGCCCCTTCCTGCGGTAGCGCCTGATGCCCCGGTACGGATTCGGCCCCTCCGGGCGAAGACCCATCGCCTCGGCCTCCGCACGGCCGCGCGGCTTAAGCCGGCGCTCTATGCACATTACGCCGACCTCGAACGCCGAATCGGCCACACCCTGTCGCCGTCCGGCGTTCCCCTGCCGGAGCTGACCGGCATCACCTCCGGCCGCCGCCGAGCATGACGACCCGACCGGCCTGAACAGCGCCCGATCCCGGTGCCCCGCATTCCGCCGCCACCCGGCTGTCGGCTTCCGCCCCATGCCTTGGGACACGACGAGCCGAGCGGCGCTGCCGGCCGGGCGAAGGCACGGAGCCCCCGGAGGGGGTGACCGCGCCGCTTACCGCCGATCCGGAGGCCGCCGATGACCGATCCTGACACCGTTTCCGCCGACTACACGCTCCGCCCAAGCGAGCTCGCCGCGACGCTGGCACTGCTGGTCGAAGCCCGTCAGCCGACTATCCTTTGGGGAGCTCCGGGCTGCGCCAAGAGCGCGCTCGCCCAACAGACCGCCGCCGGGGCCGCGCGCCGCTATGTCGACGTGCGCGCGCTGCTGCTCGACCCCGTCGACCTGCGCGGCATCCCGTGGCGCGACGGCTCGGACCGCACCCGCTGGGCGCCGCCGGCCTTCCTGCCGCCGAGCGACGATCCCGGCCGCTGGCTCATCAACCTGGAAGAGCTGCCCTCGGCCGTGCCGATGGTGCAGGCCGCCCTCTACCAGCTCGTGCTCGACCGCAAGGTCGGCGAATACGAACTGCCCGGGGGCGCCTCGCTGATCGCCTGCGGCAACCGCGAGAGCGACCGGGGCGTCGTCCACCGCATGCCGACACCGCTCGCCTCCCGCTTCGTCCATCTGGAGATCCGGGTCGATGCCGAGGACTGGCTCGCCTGGGGCGCGGCTAACGGCATCGCGCCCGAGGTGCTGTTCTTCATCTCCATGCGGCCGGAGCTGCTGCACGCCTTCGATCCCCAGGCGAAGGAGAAGGCGTTCTGCTGTCCCCGCACATGGGAGATGGTGTCCGGCATCGTGAACCGCCGCGCGAGCCTCGATCCCGGCGTCGAGCGGGCGCTGTTCCGGGGCACGGTCGGCGAGGCGGCGGCGGTCGAGTTCTCCGCCTTCCTCAAGGTCTGGCGCGAGCTGCCCCATCCGAGGGCCGTCATCGACGATCCGGCAAACGCCATGGTGCCGGACAATGCCAGCGCGCTGATCGCGCTCTGCGGCTCGCTCTACCGCATGGCCGACGACATCACGCTCGATGCCATCGTCACCTACGCCCAGCGGCTGCGCCGCGAGGTCGGGGAGTTCCTGGTCGGCTCCTGCATCCGCCGCGATCCGGCCCTGCAGCGCTCACCCGCCTTCATCCGCTGGGCCGCCGCCCGCACGCAATAGTAGACATTCGGGAGACCAAACCCCCATGAACCTCACCCATGACGCCATGCTGGTCGGCCTGCGCATCACCGCCTGGTCGGGCCGGCTTTACGACCGCCAGGCCTCGACCCATGTCGCGGTCCATCACGAGGCCAGCACCGCCGCCGGGCGCTACAACAAGTGCCTGCTGCTCCGGACCGCCTTCGCCACGCTCAACTCCACCATGAGCGCAGCCCGTACCGCCCACTATGCCAATACCCTGCCCTGGGACGACCAGGGAAGCCGGCTGCTGCCCGTCGCCAACTATGAGCGCTACACCGAACTGATGGATGCCCTCAAGGAGCGCATGGTGCGCGAGCGCGCCCGCTTCATCGAAGACTATGAGGACAATATCGATCGGGCCCGGCTGGAGCTCGGCAAGCTGTTCCGCATCGAGGAGTATCCCTCGAAGGAGTCGCTGCGGGACCGGTTCGGCCTGCGCTACCGCATTATCCCGGTGCCGGATGCCGACCACTTCATGGCGAAGCTCGCCTCGGACGACACCGACCGGGTGAAGCGCGACATCGAGAGCCAGGTCAAGGAGCGGCTGCACGATGCTGTGGGCGACCTCTACCGGCGCCTCGGCGAGGCGGTCGAGCGGGTCTCGGAGCGGCTGCGCGAGGACGGTGAGGGCAAGCCGCTGGTATTCCGCGACTCGATGATCGGCAATATCCGCGATCTGGTCGATATCGTGCCGCGCCTCAACATCTTCGGCGACGAGACCCTGGCCCAGCTCTGCAGCCAGGTGAAGGACAGGATCGCCAGCGTCGAGCCGAATGCGCTCAGGCCGTCGAAGAGTTTCGACCCTGTGGCCCGCGCGAGCGTCAAGCGCGAGGCGGATGCGCTGAAGGAACGGTTTGCGGGGTATTTCGCGCCCGTGGCGGGTACCGCCGTCGAGCCCGTCCGGGAGGCGGCGTAATGGCCGGGCGCATGTACCGGGAATCGGCCGAGCGGGTCAGCCGCTGCGTCACCGCGCTGCTGCGCGAGCAGCCCTTCTTCGGCAGCCTGGCGCTGCGGCTGCCGATCCGGGCCGATGCCGGCCGCGAGACGCTGGCGAGCGACGGCCGCGAGATCCGCTATGCGCCGGACTGGGTCGCGGAGACCGATGCCCACCTCATCGAGACGGCGATTGCCCGCGTCGTGCTGGCCTGCGCGCTCAAGCACCACACGCGGCGCGGCGAGCGCGACCCGGAACGCTGGCAGCGCGCCTCGCAGCTGGTCACGCACGGCCTGCTGCGCGATGCCGGTTTCTCCCTGCCGCCCGATGCCGAGGCCTGGGATGGGATCAGCGTTGAGGAAGCCTACGACCGCCTGCCGGAACCGGACGAAGATGAATCCGGCGACGGTAGTCCGCCGGACGGCGGGGGAGGTTCCGGCGCGGATGCGGCCGGCGCTCCGGTGTCCGACGGGAGCGACCCGGCCGACCAGGGCGATGACGGCGAGCAATCCGGTGACGGCGATGGCGGTGCCGGCGGCCCGCCGAATTCTCCGGACGGTGGAGACCCCGAACCGGACGGTGTCGGGCAGGAGGCCGGCGGCAACGCTCCGGCGAGCAGCGATCCATCGGGCACCGGCGAGGTCATGGACGCCCCGGCGGACAGCGCCGGGGACGGAGGCGACGAATCCGTGCCTTCGCCGGGCGATATGACCAAGGAAGAACAGGCCTGGGACGAGGCCATGCACCAGGCGCTCAATCACGCGAAGGCCGAGGGCAAGGCGCCGGGCGGGATCGAGGAGACCGTCCGCGGCGCCCATGCGAGCACCCTCGACTGGCGCTCGCTGCTCCGCCGCTACATGACCGACGCTGTGAAGAGCGACTACAGCTGGAGCGTCCCCAACAGCCGCTTCATCGACTCCGGGCTCTACCTGCCCTCGATCCGTTCCGAGGGCATCGACGCGATCGCGGTCATCGTCGATACCTCGGGTTCGCTGCGGGCGGCGACGCTGGCCGCGTTCTGGGCGGAGCTGCGCGAGGTCGCCGCCGAGATCCGGCCCGGGCGCGTCGTCGTGCTACAGGTCGATGCCGCCCTGCAGGACGCGGCCGAGTACACGCCCGACGAGCTTCCCGAGGAGATCGCGGTCCGCGGACGGGGCGGCACCGACTTCCGGCCGGGTTTCGAATGGCTCGACCAGCAGGGAATCCGGCCCGGGGTGTGCCTGTATTTCACGGACATGGAGTGCTCCCGCTATCCGGAGACAGAGCCCTCGTTTCCCACGATCTGGGTCAATTATTCGCGCCCGCCGGAGGACTGGAACCGCGAGCCCTGGGGCGAGCGCATCGACATCGCCGCATGACGACGCGCCGACACCGCCACACCCTTCGAGAAGTACCGCAGCCGCTCCCCGACCCTGCCCACGACGCCGTCAGGAGGCGGAGCGGGGCGCCGGTCCGGGCGGCGCGGACGGACCGGCGGGAGCCGTTTCCGACCCCGCTTCCGTCCATTTCCACACACCATCGAGGGAGGTTCGCATGAACTTCATCGCCCCACGGGCCGAGCCGCTCATCCGGGAGATCCCGCTCTCCCGGCTCGCGCTCGCCCCCGAGAACGTTCGCAAGACCCCGCCAGATTCCCGCACCGACGCCGAGCTCAAGGCCTCCATCGCTGCCCTCGGCCTGCTGGAGAACCTGGTGGTCCGGACAGACGAGCCCGACGAAAGCGGCATCGAACGCTACGCCGTAATCGCCGGCGGGCGCCGCCTGAGGGCCATGCAGGCGCTGATCGAGGACAAGGTGCTCGACGCCGACCATCCGGTGCCCTGCCAGGTCAGGTCCGGGGATGCCGAGCCCGGCGAGATCTCGCTCGCCGAGAACGTCATCCGCGTGCCGATGCACCCGGCGGACCAGGTGGCCGCGTTCACCAGGCTGGCCGACGCCGGCCAGTCGGTTTCCGCCATCGCGGCGCGCTTCGGCGCGTCCGAGCGCATCGTCGAACAGCGGCTGCGCCTCGGCAACGCCGCGCCCGAGCTGCTGGATGCCTACCGCGCCGACGGGATCGACCTCGAAGTGCTGAAGGCCTTCGCCGTCACTGCCGACCGGGAGCGCCAGATCGCGGTCTGGAAACAGGTCACGGCCCAGGGCTACCGGCCATCCGCCTGGCAGGTGAAGCGGCTGCTGACCGAGGAGCGGGTGCCGGGCACCACCGCGATCGCCCGTTTCGTCGGGGTCGAGGCCTACGAGGCCGCTGGCGGGCCGGTCATGCGCGACCTTTTCGCCCATGACGACGAGACCGGCGTCTGGTTCGAGGATCCGGTGCTGCTGGAGAAGCTCGCCACCGACAAGCTCCAGGCGGCCGCCGACGAGCTGGCAACCCGCTGGAAGTGGGCCACCGCCATGATCGAGGTCGAATGGGGCGATACCGCCCGCTACGGCCGCATCGAGCCGCAGCCAGCGGACCCGAGTCCCGAAGAGCAGGCCGAGATCGGCAAGCTTCAGACCCGCCACGACGAGCTGGTCAATCTCGACGACGAGGACTGGACGGAAGAGCTGGTCGCCGAGGGCGAACGCATCGAGACCCGTCTCGACGAGATCGAGGGCGCGATCGAGGCGCGGGCGGTGTTCCGCCGCGAGGACTTGCGCGTCGCGGGCTGCATCGTCACCGTCGGCCAGGACGGCACGATGCAGGTCATCCAGGGCCTGGTGAAGCCCGAAGACATGCCCAAGCCGGCGGAGTCGGAGGATGCCGGTGCGGCCGTCGGCAACGATCCCGAGGCCGTCACCCATCGCGTGCATGTCCCAGGACAATCCGTCTCCCAGCCCATGGCCCCGCCGAAGGACCGCGAGGCCGAGGCGCGCAAGGAGGCCGGGGTCGGCATCGGGTTGGCCGACGACCTGCGCTCGATCCGCACCGCGCTGGTCAAGGCGAAGCTCGCCGGAGACTTCGAGGCCGCCTTCAACCTCGCGCTGTTCCAGATGGGCCGTGCCGTGTTCGCGGCTGGCTACCGCGACCACGCCCTCGACATCGCGGTCAAGGAGACCCCGGACCGGCCCAACACCCGGATGAACGACGCGGACTTCGCCGACTGGTCGCCGGGCGAAGCGATGCTGGGGGACCGCTCGCACCTGTCCATGGACTGGCTGGAGATCGACGACGACGGCGAATCCTTCGCGGCGCTCAGGGCCTTGCCGCGCACCGAGAAGGAGGCGCTGTTCGCCGCCTGCGTCGCGCGCGCGGTGAAGGGCCAGCTCGCCTTCGAGCCCCAGGCGCGGCCCGAGCTCGAAGCCACCGTCGCCCGGCTCGACATCGACTTCGCGGATCATGTGCGCCCGACGGCGGCGATGCTGTGGTCGCGGATTCCCAAGGCACGCGTCCTCGACATCGCCCGCACGGTGTTCGGCCTGGCCTGGGCATCGGCGCGGTCGAAGTACAAGAAGCCCGCGCTGGCCGAGGCCATGGAAGCCGCCTTCGCGGCCGGCGACCCGCCGGTCGGGGTGAGCGCCGCGATGCACGCCGCCGCGCTCGCCTGGGTTCCCCCGGGATTCGCGGCGTTCGATACCGGCCAGACGGTCGGAGACGCCGGGGACGGGGAGACCGCCGACGCCGGGACCGAACCGGCCGCCGCGGCACCGCCCGCTTCCAACGGCAACGCGCCGGTGCCCGACGCCGGATCGTCGGACAGCGATGCAGAGCACGCCGATCGCGGCGATACCGGGGCGACCGATCCCGATCCGGCCGTCGCGGGCGGGCCGGACGCCATCGCCGCGACCGGGCCGGTCAACGGGCACGACGCCCATCCGGACCCGATGGAGATCCCGGAGTTCCTCCGCCGCGTCCAGTAGCCATCCTGCCCCGTGCAAGCGCCCCGCCGGCATCTCGACCCGGCGGGGCGCTTCCGTTTTCGCATCCGTCATGGAGGTCTGCCCATGAACCGCACGATCCGCGCCCGCATTCACGAGAGCGCCGTGAAGCGGGTAACCCGCATCTACGCTGCAACGCTCGCCGAGATTCTGGTCGAGGCGCTGCAAAACTCCCGCCGCGCCGGCGCCACACGCGTCCGCATTGCGGTTGCCGCCACCACCGCCCGGCCGGACGAAACCGCCGCTACGACGGGCGATACACCGCTCATCGTCACCATTACCGACGACGGCGCCGGCATCGCCGATCCCGCTGTGCTGCTCAGCTTCGGCGAGAACGGCTGGGACGACGCGACGGTTCGGCGCGAGGACGCCGCCGGGTTCGGCTTCGCCAGCCTGGCGCGCCGCAATTGTGCTGTCTCGTCCAGGCCGCGATCGCCAAACGCACAGATGTCGCCCGGCTGGCGCGTCGAGCTGCAACCGGCGCATTTTCTCGGAGAGACCGAGGCCGAGGTGCATGCCGACGACGAGGCCCCCTATCCCTGCGGGACGTCGATTTCGTTCGAGGCGAGCGAATCCATCGCGGCCATCCACAACGCGGCGGAGAATGCCGCCCGCCACTATCCGCTGCCGGTGGTGTTCGAGGACCGCACCGAAGACGACGCCGCGGACCCGGAAGAGCTGCCGCGCCGCGCCTTCCTCGACGCCGCCGTTCATGCCGAGCCATGGCGGGGGCTCGTGTTCGGCGTCTTCCGCAACCGCCGCGCCGCTTACAGGGATCCCGACCTCGGTTTCTTCGGCCTGACCCTGACCGTCGGCCTGCCCACGGTCGAGACCGTCCACGGCGCGACCTGGACCGTCCTTGCCGACATGGACGATTGCCCGGACCTCGAACTGGTCCTGCCGGCCCGCAAGGAGGCGGTCGAGAACACCTTCCTCAGGGAGATGCGCGAGGCCGCGCGGCTTGCGATCTACCGTGCGATGGCGGCCGATCCGAACCCGTGCCCGGCCTTCGAGGACTGGACGCGGGCGCGCGAATCCGGCATCGACATCGCGCCGCCGCCGGCCGTGCTGCGGCCCTGGCGCCCGTCCGTCGCCAACGTCGACGACTGGCGCGACCCGCCGAAGCTCGCCGCCACCGGCCCGGACGCTCTGGTCATGGACTGCGATCCGGAGCCGCCGGAGGCGCAGGCGCTGTGGCGCGCCGCCGAGCGGGAAGGTATCGCACACCGCCTGTTCGAGGCCGACCGCAGGCTGGAGGGCTATGGCTGGTACGATGGGCTCCACCGCGCGACCGGGATCGCCGTCGAGATCACGCTGGACGGCAAGCGCCATGCGCTCGACGACGCCCCGCTGCCGGAGCGGGCGGGACCCACCGCGGCGGAGCTGCCGCCCCGGCCGGAAGCGATCGGCATCGAACTCGCCGTCCGGGCGGCGGACGGAGCGGCGGACACCCTCCGTCTGCTGGCCGATCTGGCGTTCGCGGGTGAGGCCTGGAGTTGGCTACACGACGCCCTGCCGCTGGTAACCGCCGACAGCGCGCTCCAGCCCCACGAGCTCGCCGTGCTGCTCCGCAACAGCTTCTTCTCGCCGTCCGACGACGCCGGGGCGGACAGTTACGAGACCCAGCTCAACCGCTTCGACGAGGACGCGCTGCACCTGGCCACCCGGCTGCTGTTGTCGGACGACGAGGCCTGCCGCGCGTCCATCGCCGAGGCCGTCCGGCGCGAGCTGATGTGGTTCTGCCCCCAGGGCCGCACGGTGGAGATTAGCGTGCGCCGGCCCGACGTGACGGTGAAGCTGGCCGCAGCCGGGGAAGCCGCGTCGTGAGCCGGCCCTGGACCGTGCAGGTCGGCTACAACGCGCACCATTGCAACACCGTCACGGTCGAGGCCGCGACGATCGAGGAGGCGCTGGAGAAGGCCGTCGCGGCCGCCAACGAGGACGCCAACGGCTGGCGTTCGAGCGATCATTGCTCCGATTCGTTCATCGACGCCTTCTGCGAGGGCGCCGGTTGCGATCCGTGGGGAAAGGGCGCGCTTCCCGTCCCCGCCCGCTTCACCGAGCATGGCGAGCCGCCGGTCGTGACCCTGGCCGACCGGGTCCCGCCGGGCGCCGTGCAGGTCTCCGGCGGTCGGGTGACGGTCCGCTTCGAGACCGAGGCCGGCACGATCGCTGCGGAAATGCGCGACCCGCCGCATCCGCCCGCCAACAAGCCCCTGGTGAAGGTTTCCGTCGGACCCGACGGCAAGCCCCGTGTCGAAGTCACCGGCGGCAGCGCCCGGGTCCGCATCCTCGACGGCTGATCCGGCCGCCGGCCGGTCGCCGCCACCGATACTTTCACACCGATGCCCGTCCCCGCTCCGCCCGGAGCGGGGGTCGGCATGCGTCTGGACGAGGCGGTCAGGGGCCCGGGAGCGTCCCGGTTCCGCATGTCCGGCGTTCAGCAACAGGAGGCCCAGCCCATGCAGCATTCCGCCGCCCTCGTCCCCGATCCCGCCGCCAGTTTGCCCGCTCCGCAGGAACCCGGCGACGAGGCGCAGAAACGCGCGATCGCCGATGCCGTATGGACCGACCTGCTCTGGCTGATGCCGACCGGCCGCACCGTCACGGTCACCGTCCGCGACGGCAGGGTCGCGGTCGAGCTCGGCCCGCCCGGCGCGGCCCCGCAGGTCCCGGCGCACCGACCCGGACGGACCCGGCGCCCACCGATCCCGTCTCAATTTTGCCAGAGCGCCCCGTCCCGCTTGCCGGGGCTTGCCCTGGACATCGATCCGGGGGCGGGACGCTTCCGTTCCACCCCCATGGAGGACATCGCCATGCCCGATTCCGCACCGGGTTTCGACGAGATGCCGCTCTACGACGTACCCGCGGCGCCCGCGTCGATCCGGCAGGCCGCGAGCAGCCGCCGTCTCCGGACCCGCTTCCTGCGCGCCGGGCGCGAGGCGGTCAACGAGCACGATCTGCTTGAGCTGCTGCTCTCCGGGCGCCCGTCGGTGGACGATGCCGGCGCACTTGCCGCAAGCCTGCTCGACACGTTCGGCACGGCGCCGCGCGCGCTCGCCGCCCGCCCGGACCGGCTGCGCAGCGTGCCCGGCATGCCGGAAGACGCCGTCGCCGCCCTCAAGGCGGCCGAGGCGCTCGGCATCCGCATGGCGCGGGCGTATGTGCCGGACACCGTGCGCCCCTCCCTCGGCAGCTACACCAGGGTCATCGAGTATTGCCGCGCCCTGGCGGGACACCGGGAGGTCGAGGAGTTCCGGATTCTCTATCTCAACCGGAAGAACCGTCTCATCGCCGACGAGTGCCTCCAGAAGGGCTCCGTCTGCCACACGCCGGTCTATCCCCGGGAGGTCTGCATCCGCTGCCTGGAGCTTCAGGCCAGCGCGATCGTCGCCCTCCATCCGCACCCCGCCGGCGATCCCGAACCGTCCAGAGCCGACATCGACATGACGAACCGCATCCGGGACGCGCTGAAGACCATCGAGGTCACGCTGCTCGACCATGTGATCGTAACCCCGACCGCCTCCTTCAGCTTCCAGGCGCGCGGTCTGCTCTGACCGGCCCGCGTGATCGCCTCCCCCTCTCTCTCCAGCAAGGAGCCCGGCCATGCCCAAACTCGGCAACGCCGCCGCATTCTCTCCCGTGATCTTCGCCTATACCCGTGCCCAGGCGATCGAGGACGGCATCCTCGTCGACGTCTCGGAAACCGCGCGCGAAGCGGGATTCAGGATTCCCGTCGCGATCACGCGGACCGTCTGGGATCGCATTATCGCCTTGCCCGAGGGCTACCAAGGGTTCCAGGACGAGCGCGGGCGTTTGTGGGACGTCCTCTGGATGGCGCGCCACTACGCGCTCCGCGCCTCGAACAGCGACCGCGTGAGAATGTGCGTGCTGGTGCGCGACATCCGCAAGGACCTCCGCGACAGCAACCGGCCACCCCGCAGGCACTTTCCCATCGTGGCGATCGGGTCCGGCGACAGGGGTGAGGCCACAATCACCATAATGTTCCCCGAGGACGACTGAGCATGCCGACCCTCAGCCCCGAGCAGAAGCTCGAGATCGCCCGCCGCGTCCACGAGACCTTCGACCGCCCGAAGCGCTGGCACCAGAGCGGATGGGGGCGCGACGACGACGGCGACGTCATCGAGTTCGACGGCGGCTTCCACGTCGTCGACAACTACGAGGTCCGCCACCCTCCCGCCTTCCGCCTCGCCACGCTCGAGAGCCCGCGCTGCTTCTGCCTCGGCGCTGCGATCCGGATTCACACCGGTTCGGTCCTCTGGCGCGACCCGTCCCATACCGGGGAGGCCACCGAGACCATGTGCGCCGTCTACACCGGGATCGCCGGCATCGACACCGGCGCCCGGGAACAGGACGCACCGGTTTCCGAGCCGCATCTGAACGGCCTCATCGAATGGAACGACTCCGACGAGCGTTCCTGGCGGGACGTCCGCGAGCTCACTGCCGCCGTGCTCCGCCACCTCGACGCGCAGCGCTGGTGATCGCGGCCTCCGAAGGCCGCGCCCCCTCTCCATTTCGTCCCTCCAGCCGCGCCCTCCCGCGCCGCCCCGCCCGGAGTCCGGCCAGCCGGCGCCGGGCGAGCCGGCGGCGCGGCGCGGGAGTTCCGCCGTGCCGGACGCCCATGCCCTTCCAGCCCGGAGACCGACATGCTCCACCGGATCACCGGCCGCGCCACGAAGTGCGGCCCCTCCGCGATTTCCGCGATTGCCGGCGTGCCCACGCATGAAGCCGCCGCCGTCATCCGCCGCCTGTTCGACCGCCATGCGGTCAACGGCGTCCATATGGACGAGCTCGCAGCCGCGCTCGCAGAGTTCGGCTGGGCGCCCGTCTACGCAATCCGCCATCCCAGGCATCTCGACCGCCCCCAGGCCCGCCGCGAGGACGTCCGCGAGCGCCTCTTCGCGGACGTGCCCTTCGAGCTGCGCGCGACCACCCTCGGCACGCTGCTGGACGCCACGCCGCCGGGCACATGGGCGATCCTGGTAAGCCGGCATTTCGTGGCCTGGGCCGACGGGTTCGTGGCCGATTCGGGTGCGTGGATTTCGCGCCGGCCCCGGCCCTGGCTCCGCGCCGATCCCGACTGCGACCGCGTCGCCCTGCGCCGCGTCCGCGAGGCCGTCCGCTTCGTGTGTGCCTCTCCCGGCAATGCCCGCCGCAACCCGGTATCGGAGTAAGCCCATGCCCAGGATCATCGAGACCGCCGTCTACGGCATCGACGAGTTGCCGGACGAGGCGAAGGAGAAGGCCCGTGCCTGGTATCGGGAGTCCTGCCTCGATTACGAATGGTATGACTTCGTCTACGAGGATTTCGGGCGCATCTGCGAGATTCTCGGCGTGACGCTCGCCACCACCACGGCATGGCTCCATGGCGGCGGCACGCGCGACAAGCCGCGCATCTACTGGAGCGGCTTCGCCTGCCAGGGTGACGGTGCCTCTTTCCAGGGCTGGTGGAGCCACGCCAAGGGTGCGCGCAAAGCCATACGCGAACACGCCCCGAAGGACGAAGAGCTGCATCGTATCGCGGACGTCCTGCAGGAGACCGCGAAGCGCAACTTCTACCAACTGAGCGCCACCATCCGTCACAGTGGCCGCTACTGCCACGAATACTGCATGGCGATCGAAGTCGAGCGCGACAGCCCGACCTGGCAGCCCCCGACCGACGGCGCGGAAGACACCGTCATCGAGGCGCTGCGCGACCTCGCCCGCTGGCTCTACCGCCAGCTTGAACGCGAATACGAGCACCAGACCTCCGACGAGACCGTCGATGAGGCACTGGCGGTCAACGATCTGACCTTTACCGCGCAGGGCAACCGTTTCGGCTGATCCGGCTCGTCCGGAACCCCTTCCAATGTCCTGAACGGATCGCCCGGCCGCGCCCGGGCCGGGCTGCCCCGCCATGCCCCGCGCCGACGGGAGTCCGGCAAGCCGGTTTGAGGGCGAGCCGGCGGGGCGGGGTGCCGAGTCCCGTTCCGCGCCTGCCGCCTGCCCCGGACGACGATCCGGGAGCCCACCGCCTTCCAGCACGGAGAACTGCCCATGCTCGACGCCCATCCGGCGCCGGATGCCCTTGCGCGTCCGCCTGTTCCTCCCGTCGCCGCCATCGATCCGCCCGCAGCGCCGGCCCGGCCGGTCCGGGGCGACGCCCTCTTCACTGCGGCCCAGGCCCTGCTGCCGGTGCTGGAGGCGGGACGGGCGCTCGATGCCGCCACCCTCCGGGACGCCATGACCAGGGCCTTCGCCGCGTCGGACGCCGAGGGCGCCTGGCTCTGGAAGGACGCCTACGAGGCCGCCGAGGCGGCGGTGGTGCTCTTCATGCAGCGCTACGGACGCGGCATGCGCTGCAATGCCGGCGCCATGCCGGACGGGCCGCGCCGCATGTTGGCGATGCTGGAAGCCGTCGCCGCGCTGGAGCCCTCGCACACACGGCGCTCCGAGGAGCAGGTGCGGCTGCAGCAGTTCTCGACCCCGCTGCCGCTCGCCTATGCCGCCTTGCAGGCCGCCGCCATCCGGCCTGGCGATACCGTTCTGGAACCCTCCGCCGGCACGGGAATGCTCGCCGTCATGGCGGAATGCGCGCTGGGCAACTCCGTCGCCGGCAATCTCCATCTCAACGAATATGCGCAGACCCGAGCGCGGCTTCTGACCAGGCTGTTTCCGCAGGCGGTCGTGACCGCGTTCGACGCCGAGGCCATCGCCGACCGGCTTCACGACGTCCGGCCGACCGTCGTGCTGATGAACCCGCCCTTTTCGGCAACCCCCGGCGTCGACCGCACCCGCCGCGACGCCGACCTGCGCCATGTCCGCTCGGCCGCCTCGATGCTGCCGCCGGGCGGGCGGCTGGTGACGATCACGTCCGCCCATTGCGCACCGGGCGATGCCGTCGGCCGTTTAGAGCCCCCCGCGCGCTGCATCTTCACCATGGCCATTGACGGCCGCGCCTACGCAAGGCGGGGCACCGGGTTCGACACCCGCCTCACCGTGCTGGAGCGCGGCGCCGGACCCGCTATGAACGTCGACGGAACGGCACGCGCCGAAAACGCCGCCGAGCTGCTGGATGCCGTTATTTCGCGGTTGCCGCCTCGATCGCCCATCACGGCGCCGCCGGCCCCGGCCAGCCCGGCCCGCGACCTGTTCGGCAAGCCGGTCGCGCCGAAGTCCGCGACACACCGGGCTCCCAGGCCCGCATCGACGCCCGAGTCGCGGCGGGCCCATGGCTGGGGGCCGATCTCCGAACTAATGGTCGAGACCGGCCCGGTCGAGCCGGTTGCCGATTCCCCTGACAACAACGCTGGCCCCTACGCCCCCTGGCGCCCGGGCATCGTGCGGGTGTCCGGCGCGGCCCGGCACCCCACACCGCTTGTGCAGTCCGCCGCCATGGCCGCCGTGCCGCATCCCGTGCCGGCATATCGGCCCATGCTGCCCGAGCGCATCGTCTCCGACGGCCTGCTCTCCGACGCGCAGCTCGAGAGCATCGTATTGGCGGGGGAGGCGCATTCGCGGCACCTGGCGGCTGAGTACCGCATCGGCTCACAGTGGGAGACCGTCCACCGCTGCAGGGAAGACGGTGACGCCGACGAGGAAGTGGATACATCCTTCGTTACCCAGGACGGCGAGACCCTGTCGGAGCCGGTGCGCTTCCGCCGGGGCTGGATGCTGGGCGACGGCACCGGCTGCGGCAAGGGCAGGCAGGTCGCCGCCATCATCCTCGACAACCGCCTGCGCGGGCGGAAGAAGGCGCTCTGGCTCAGCCAGTCCGACAAGCTGCTGGAGGACGCGCGCCGCGACTGGACCGCGCTGGGCGGGCTGGAAAGCGACGTCATCCCGCTGGGCAACTTCCGGCAGGGGATGGAGATACCCCTCGACACCGGCATCCTGTTCGCCACCTACGCGACGCTGCGCTCGCCGTCCCGCCAGGGGAAACCCTCGCGGCTCGAACAGATCGTGGAATGGCTGGCCGGCTCGCTCGACGAGGAGGACCGCCACGCCTTCGACGGCGTCATCGTGTTCGACGAGGCCCATGCCATGGCCAATGCGGCGGGCTCGAAGTCCGAGCGCGGCGAGGTGAAGCCGTCCCAGCAGGGCCGCGCGGGATTGCAGTTGCAGAACGCACTGCCGGATGCCCGGATCGCCTATGTCTCGGCCACCGGAGCGACGACGCTGCCCGGATTGGCGTATGCGGGACGCTTGGGATTGTGGGCCGCCGGCGAGACGCCCTTCGACAAGCGCCCCGACTTCGTCTCCGCCATGGAGGCGGGCGGCGTAGCAGCCATGGAGGTGGTCGCCCGCGACCTGAAGGCGCTCGGGCTCTACCAGGCAAGGGCGCTCGCCTATGACGGGATCGAGGTCGACATCCTCGAACATCCGCTGACGCCCGAGCAGCGGCGCATCTACGACGCCTATGCCGGCGCCTTCAAGGTGATCCACGCCAACATCGAGGAGGCGCTCAAGGCCACCGGCATCGTCCAGGGCGAGGACACGCTGAACAGGAACGCCAAGGCGGCGGCATTGTCCGCCTTCGAGGGCACCAAGCAGCGCTTCTTCGGCCATCTGCTGACCGGCATGAAGTCCCCCTCGACGATCCGCGCGATCGAGGCCGATCTCGCCGCGGGCCGGTCGGCCGTGGTCCAGCTGGTCTCCACAGGCGAGGCATTGATGGAGCGCCGCATCGCCGACGTCCCGGCCTCGGAGTGGGACGACCTCAATATCGACCTGACGCCAAGGGACGCCATCCTCTCCTACCTGATGCATGCCTTCCCGGTGCAGCTCCAGGAGCCCTTCACCGACGACGGCGGCAATCTCCTCAGCCGCCCCGCCAGGGATCCGGACGGCAACCCCGTCATCTGCCGCGAGGCGGAGGACCGGCGCGACGCGCTGATGGAGAAGCTCGCCGCATTGCCGCCGGTGCCGACCGCGCTCGACCAGATCGTGCAGCATTTCGGGCATGAGGCCGTGGCCGAGGTCACCGGCCGGTCGCGGCGCGTGCTCAGGATCACGGATGCCAAGGGCGAACGGCTGGCGCTGCGCTCGCGGCCGGCGTCGGCCAATCTCGCCGAGACCGCCGCGTTCATGAACGGCGAGAAGCGCATCCTGGTGTTCTCCATGGCGGGCGGCACGGGCCGCAGCTACCACGCCGACCTCTCCTCCGGGAACACGGAGCGCCGCATCCATTACCTGCTGGAGCCCGGCTGGCGCGCCGACCAGGCGATCCAGGGACTGGGACGCACCCATCGCACGCACCAGGCCAGCGCCCCTCTGTTCCGCCCCGTCACCACCGACGTGAAGGGCGAGCGCCGCTTCATCGCCACCATCGCGCGACGGCTCGACTCGCTGGGCGCCATCACCCGTGGCCAGCGCGACAGCCAGACCGCCATGGGCGGCAGCGACGCCGCGCTGTTCCGCGAGAGCGACAACCTGGAGAGCGCCTATGCCAAGGCAGCGCTCAGGCAGTTCTACGGCGCGCTCTGGCGCGGCAGTATCGAGGGTTGGACCCTGGAGCGCTTCGAGAAGGCAACCGGGCTCAAGCTCACCTGGGAGGGGTCGCTCAAGGAGGACCTGCCGCCCATGCCCAGGTTCCTCAACCGGCTGCTGGCACTCCCCATCGCAGAGCAGAACCAGCTCTTCGCCGAGCTGGAGAGCCGCATCGCCGCCAACATCGAGCAGGCGATCGAGGCCGGCAGCTACGAGGTCGGCGTCGAGACCGTCACTGCCGACTCGCTCGCTGTCGCCGGCCGGGAGACGCTCTACGAGCATCCCGGCACCGGCGCGGCGACCGAGCTGGTCGAGATCGTCCGCCGCGACAGGCTGGTGCCGCTCACGGCCGATGCCGCGCTGGAGATCGGCGAGCGCGATCCGGGACCCGACGACAAGCCCCGGCTGACCGTGAACGCCCGCTCGAAGCGCGCCGCCGTCATCCTGCCGGCATCGTCGCGCATGATCGACGACGGCGGGGTGCAGGAACGGGTGCGCCTCATCCGGCCCGCGACCGGCGAATCCATGGCCCGGGCCGAGCTCGACGCTTCCAACTGGCGCCGCGCCGACGAGGCGCAGTGGCGGCGCGTATGGGACGCCGAGATCGCCGGGCTGCCGTCCCACCGGGAGTCGCGTTTCTGGCTCGCCACCGGCCTCTTGCTGCCGGTCTGGGACCGCCTGCCGGCCGAGAACATGCGGGTCCGAAGGCTCACGTCGGACGACGGTCACAGCCTCATCGGGCGCGTTCTCGACGCCGAGCAGGTGCGCGCCGTGCGCGCGGGCTTCGGCCTCGACGGCGGGCCCGCCATGACCGGCAAGGAAGCCTTCGAGGCGGTCATGCGACGCGGCAACGCGCTCGCGCTCGCCAACGGCTGGCGGCTCGCGCGGCGTCGCCTCATGGGCGCCGACCGCATCGAGATCGAGGGGCCGGCGGACACCGACATGGACGCGCTGAAGCGCATGGGGTGTACGGTGGAGATCGTCTCGTTCCGCGCCCGGATATTCGCGCCCAACGCGGCCGCGATGGAACGCATCCTCGATCGCTGGCCGCTCGCCGCGTGACCGTCCGCCGCGGCCCGCCGCATCCGTATGGCCGGCCAGCCGGCAGCCGGATGCCGATTTAGACACCCGTGTCGCCGGCCCGGTGCCCCACATTGCCGATCGACATCCTCGCGCCGCCGCCCACCGCAATACATATTGCCGGCCGGGCGGCGGCCGCCCGAAGGAGAGTTCCATGACCGCACAGACCCTGCCCGACAACCCGCATTATTGCTTCGTGCCCTCTTACGACGTCGAGACCGACGTCCAGCAGATACACATCGTCATCGAGGGCCTGGCCGGTCACGTCCCCACCGCGCTCATCGCCCTCAATCTGGAGGATGCCCTGGTCATCGCGGACAAGCTCAACCGCCGCCTCGGTCTCGACCGGGAGGCCTGGACCGCCATGGCGGCCGCCTCCATGCGCGCCGAGGAGGACGATCCCGACGGCGCATCCCTGCACTGACACCAGCGCCGCCCTCCCGAATTGCCGGAGACTCCCGTTCCCCGCTCACCGTGCGGGTCGTGTCCCGGCAACATTCAACCGGGTTTCATGCGCGGGGCGCCGACCCGCTCCTTCCGCCGGTCTTGGCACGGTGTCCGCCCGCCGACCGCGGCGGCATCCCCGCACGTCTATCCGCGCCACAGGCCGATACAGAAGGCGGCATGGATCCAACCCCGCTCCTTGCGCAGCTCCCGGTATTTCCTCGGATACCGCCGACCCGGTCCCAGGCGGCACTCCATGCCCAGTCCGTCCGCGTCGAAACTTTCCCGGACCGCCTCCTCGATCGCTTCCCGGCGAAACTCCAGGCATTCATCCGCCGTCTCGTCCTCTTCCTCCCAGCCATCCAGAAGGAACGTCACGAAGCCCGATGTCAGCGACCCGTCCCCGCTATCGTTGTCGAGAATGAGATCGCGAACCCTCCCCAGATCCTCCAGGCATTCCTCAGCCTGCCAGTACCGCTGCGTCTCGACCGCGCAAACCGGGCGCCATTCCCCGTCGAGAATCACGATGTCGACCCGATTGTGCGGCTCCATGATGAATCGCGGACGTCGCTTCCGGCGTCCGATAGCCGACCAGTCCAGGATGGCGCCGATCGGCATCTGCATCTCGATGCTGCCTTCTCCGCCGAGCGCCCCGTGCAGTTTCTCGCCAACCGCTGCCGCCACCGGACCCTCGGCGCCGGAATCGGTCAACCAGCCGCCGCGGGACCACGCCTCGTATCGCCTGTTCGCCGCCTGCACGCCCTCCATGACCGCCTTGCCGATGTCTTCCCTGCCGATCATGTCGTCCATCCTTCCGGCGGTTCCTGCCGGGACGGCATTGACCGTCCGCACCGTCATTCATTTGCCGGCCGCGACCCGAACTCCCTTGCCGGCCGAACCGCGCCTCCCGTCCGGTTCCCTGCTGCGCAGCCGGCCCGCCGTCCGCCGCTCGCGTCCCTTGTGCGGCTGCCACCGCCAAGGGAGCCATACCCGGCTGCGGTGTCGACTGGCGGATGCCGGAATAGCCGCTATGGCAAGATCGAGACAAGTAGTACCGGCGCCGATCAACGGTCAGGCGGCCGCTTCCACGGTGATGACGAGGCGCTTGCCGAACCGCGCCAGGGCTTCCTCCAGCCGACCTATCTTTGTGGCATGGCGCGGATCGAGCATGCGGCGAATCTCGCTCTCCTGAACGCCCATGGCCACCGCGAAGGCGCTGTTGGACAGCCGCTGCTCGCGCAGCGCCTCATAGAGCGCCGTCTTGGCGGCCAGGACCGCGCCGGGAACCACCGCCGGCCGGCCCTTCTCCGGGCTCGGCCTCGGAATGTCCTCGCGTCGCGCCATGCGGCCTGCGAGGGCTTCCTCAAGGCAGTCGGCGGCTTCCTCGATGGCTTCGCGGAACGAATCGCCGTCCGTGAAAGCCTCATCGAAGTCCGGGAAGGTGACCGAAAACCCGCCTCCGCGCACCCTCTGTAGGTCGATGGGGTAGCTGTATCGCATTGCCATGATCGGAACTCCCTAGAGGTCGTTCGGGTCGATGCCGAGCTGCTTGCACATGCCGCGAAGCGTTCCGGTCTTGAGGGGCTTCCTGCGGTCCTTCACCACGGTATGCCGGTCCCGCAATAGAAGGTGCCGTGGCTACCCTTGCCCCTCGTCCGGTCGAACCTGACCGCGATCCCGTTCCTGCGCGCCAGCCTTCTCACCCTCGCAATGAAGTCACGCCCGTTCACGGCCGGCAGTCTCGCACAAAAATGCGCGAATGGGCAGGGGTTGTCTCGAACATTCTCATGCAGGCGTCAACATCCGGCATTGCAGAGGGAGAGAAGAACTCTTGGGGAGCGAAGCCGCTGACGGAGAGGGAGCGGCGGCAATCGCAACCGGGGACAATCGACCATGACGACATTGACCTATGCGGGAATCGGGGCGCGGGCAACGCCGGCATCCGTGTTGGCGGATATGACGGTGATGGCGGAATGGCTGGCGCGGACCGGCTGGCATCTGTCGAGCGGCGGTGCGGACGGGGCCGACAGTGCGTTCGCAGCGGGGGCGCCGGCCGGGCAGCGGACGATCTGGCTGCCGTGGCGGGGCTATAACGGGCAACACGGGCCGGACTGCCGGGTGCTGTCGGCGGCGGCGATGGCGGCGTGCATGGAGATCGCGGCACCCCTGCATCCGGCGTGGGACCGGTGTTCGCCGGCCGTCCGCAAGCTGCATGCCAGGAACGCGGCGGTGCTTCTGGGCAAGACGCTGGATCGGCCAGTCGATGCAGTCGTGTGCTGGTCGGCCGGGGGAAGGTCTGAAGGCGGTACGGGGATGGCCATCCGTATCGCCGAGGCCCGCGGCATCCCGGTGCTCAATCTCGGATCGATGACGCCGCGTGCCGTCTGTGAGCGCCTGGTTGCGATCCACCGCGCCGTCCATCCGTCGTAGAGGAAGAGTGAAGCATCTGCCGGGCGAGTGTCCGGCAGGGCGGAGAGAGAGGAACTCCCGCGCCGATGCCGGACAGGGCAACGGCAAAGGAGTTTCCGCCATGTTTCGTCGCGATACATCCCTCGACCTTCCGATCGGCAGCGATCTGCTGCGCGAGATCGGCGTCGATCACTGCACCGTCCGAGAAATCGCCGAGGACGAACGCACCATCCGGTGTCCCGACCGAGCCGCGGTCTATCCGGAACACGGCTTCGCGAGCCTCTTCCCGGAACCGGCGTTCGGGCTGTCGCTCCAGGACGCGGCGCCGGCGGAACCCTGGGACCCGGCGTCGTCGCTCCCTCCGGCGTAGTGGAGGTGGAGGAGGGCTTGAAGAGATTGAACGGTCAGGGGTTCGGGGGAGTGAACCCGGCCCCGATCGTTCGGAACCCATCGTCATCATCCAGACCATGAAGGGGAATCGTCATGGCATTCGGACTCAATCGCGTGGAACTGATCGGCCGCCTCGGCGCGGACGTCACCGTCAACCACCTCACCTCGGGCGGGCGCGTCGCCAACCTGAGCATCGCGACCGACGAGTCGTACATCAACAAGCAGACCGGCGAGAAGGTCGACAAGACCGAGTGGCACCGGGTCGTCACCTTCCAGGACGGGCTGATCGACATGTTCGAGAAGCACGCGGTGAAGGGCCGGCTGGTCTACGTCGACGGCAAGCTGCAGACGCGGCGCTGGTCGAAGCCCGGCGAGGACGGCGACCGCTTCTCGACCGAGATCCTGCTCGTGCCGGGCGGCCGGGTGCAATTCCTGGACAAGCCGAACGGCAACGGCGCGCAGATGCAGCCCGACCCGGACGCGGCGGGCGACACCGGCTCCGCGCCGGCCGGCGGCGATCCGATGGCCGGGGATGAAATTCCGTTTTAGCCGACCCGTCATCGCTCCTCCCTCCCCAACTGGGCCGGCGCCGCGTGCGTCGGCCCATTTCTTTTGCAGCCGAACCGGAGGCGGACCGTCCGGGCTGTGCGCCCGCGCTGCGCTCAGGGCGCTCGCCCTCCGGCGCCGGCCGGAGGCGGAGGCTGGCCGGTATCGGGCGTCCCGCATGGCCTGAAGGAGGTCCCGCATGCTGCACGACCCGTCTCCCGCCGGCGCCATCGCCGCCGCGCTCGCTGAGCGCGCCGAGGAGGTGTGCCGGCGCTATCTTCCCAATGGCCGCCGGCAGGGACGCTACTGGGTCGCGGGCGACCTCGACGGCGCCCGCGGGCGCTCGCTCTTCGTCCGCTTGCGCGGCCCCGGCACGCCGGGGAAGTTCACCGACGCCGCGACCGGCGAGCATGGCGATCTTCTCGACCTCATCCGCCACCGCTCAGGAGCGCCGACGCTGCGCGCGGCGCTCGACGAGGCGCGCTCGTTCCTCGCGCTGCCGCCGGCGCCCACCCCCGTCGCGGAAACGGCGCCGGACCAACCCTACGACGCGACCGAGGCGGCACGCCGCCTGTGGCGGCGCTGCCGCGCGATCGCCGGCACTCATGCCGAGCGCTACCTGCATGCACGGGGTCTTCTGCAATGCCGCTTCGCGGCGCTGCGCTTCCATCCCGAACTTCGCTACCGCGAAGGCTCGACAGTGCGCCGCTTCCCGGCGCTGGTCGCCGCCGTCACCGGCAGCGATGGCACGATTACCGGCGTGCAGCGCACCTGGCTCGACCCGCGCCGGCCCGCCAAGGCGGACGTCGCGGCGCCGCGCAAGGCGCTCGGACGCATCCACGGCCTCGCGGTGCGCTTCGGCGCGCCGTCCGGCCTCGCTCCGCTCGTCGTCGGCGAGGGCATCGAGACCGTTCTCTCACCGGTCACCGTCGTGCCGGAGATCACGGCGGCGGCAGCGCTCTCCGCCGGAAGCCTCGGCGCGTTCGCGCCTCCGCCCGGCGTCGCGCATCTGGTGATCGCCCGCGACAACGACGAGGAAGGCGCACTCGCGGCGGAACGCCTCGCCCGGCGCTGCGCGCGGGCGGGCGTCGCCGCCACGGTGATCGTGCCCGTCGCCAACGACTTCAACGACGACCTGGTCGATCTCGGCACGGCGGCGCTGCGCGCCCGCTTCGCGCCGCTGTTCCGCTGCGCGGGAGGAAGAGGGGAGCGGCGGCTCGGGCGAGCCGACCCGAAGGGAGGAGGGAGTCGATGAACGCCATCATCAATCTCAGGCACGAGCCGAAGCTGCGCGAGGCATTCCAATACGCCCACGTCGTGGACAACACCGTGCTGGTCGACCGCCGCACGAAATGGGGCAATCCGTTCCGGATCGGCCCCGGCCAGGATTCCGGGCAGGCCGTCGCCCGCTATCGCGTCCATCTCTGGCAGCGCATCCGCGCGGGCGAGGTGTCACTGGAAGAGCTTGCCGCACTCGCGCCCTGCTGGCTGGCCTGCTGGTGCGTCGGGAGCCACGCCTGCCACGCCGAGGTGCTCGCCCGCGCGGCGGCCTGGGCAGCGGACCGGCTGGCGGAGCGCGACGCGCGACCGGCGCACGGGGGCGCGTCATGAGCGCCATCGCCTTCCGCCGCATCGCCCCCGACGAGTCCCGTATTTACCAGGACGGCGACCATGTCGGCGAGGTCTATGGGCTCGACGATCCGCTGCGCCAGGGCGCGCGGTATTTCGTGGTGCATCTCGACGAAGACCCGCGAGGACCCTGCCGCGTCCATGACCTCAACCGGATCCGGGAAGTGACCGAGCGCCTGGTCCTCTCGCATCCGCTTTGGGGCTGATCGGCGATGGCAGGCATTCGATCGGCAACGCTTCGAATGCGGCGGGGGAGTTTGGGCGCGTCGCTTCGCGACCGGGCTATCCGCTCAAATCTGCGGTCGCTGGCGCTCCCTCCGATAACCGCTCCTATCCCTCGCGCCTTCGCTCGCAGGCTCGCTGCGCGCTCCGCTTGCAAGGATGGCTGTCAGGCCGGTGTGTCGTCTCGGAGATCGTGCCGGGCGGCACCGCCGATGGGGTCCGTGCAGGTGGAGAGAATTACGCCACCCCGCTGTGAAGTCCAATTGTGTCACACGTGCTCGCGACAGCAACCCTTCGGGTCCTCCGCTCCGCTCCGGCCTGGCCAAGAAGCGCTAGGGCGGGCCGTGAAAGTCGCCGACCGTGAAGATCGCTGGCGCGATCTTCCGCACCAGGATTCGGCGACTTTCCGCACCAACCCCGCCCAAGGGCTTCTAAGGCCAGGTGCTTCTGCTGCGCGCGCGTGCCCCAACAGGACATCACATCGGGGATCGGCCCCGAACGTGTAACCGATCAAGGGAGATCGACAATGACCTTCGATATCGACACCATCGAGACCGGCACACAGTCCGTCACCGCGACCGTCTGCGAACACGCTGCTCTCTACGGCGCGACCCCCGAGCGGGACGAGTTCGACACCCGCGAGGTGTGGGACGCCGACGAAGCCATCTGCGCCATGCAGGAAGCCTTCGGGCTCATCGCCGACGCTGTCGCACCCGACGGGTTCCAGATCGCCGACGAACGCGAGAGCATGCTCTGGGGCTTCGTCAACATGCTCGACGCACAGACCCAGCGCCTCGATCGCACCGCCGACAAGCTCATGCCCGACCTCCGCGACCTCCAGCGCGAGCAGGACGGCTCCGAGATCAAGGCGCACGAACTCGAACTCGTCACCGACCGCGCGCAGAACCTGACCGCACGCCGCGACGCCTTCGAGACCATGCGCGACGCAGCCGCCGAGAGCTACCGCGATGTCACCGGCAGCACCTGGCGGCCCCGGCGCGGATCGCACGCGAGCCAGACCGGCAAGCTGACCTCCGCCGCCATCGACGCCCGCGACTTCATCCGCGCCCGCAAGGACCGCAAGACGCAAGCCCATCTGCCGCAGGGAACCCTCGTCGCCATCGCCGGCGGAAAGGACGTCGCCAACCCGGCAGCCGTCATCGAGCGCCTCGACAAGACCCGCGCCAAGTATGCGGACATGGTGCTCGTGCATGGCGGCGGCCCCGGCGTCGAGAAGATCGCGGCAAGCTGGGCAGAGCGCAACGGCGTCCACCAGATCGTCTGCAAGCCGGACTGGGACCGCCACGGACGCGCCGCCCCGTTCCGCCGCAACGACGAGCTGCTCAACCTCCTGCCGAAGGGCGTCATCGCGTTCCCCGGCTCCGGCATCACCGAGAACCTCGTCGACAAGGCGCGGCAGCTCGGCATACCGGTCCTCAAGGCCGCTGCCTGATCCGCAGCGCATCGCGGGCCGCACCGTCGCTCCGGCGGCGGCGCGGCCCGTTTTCGCGTGCGCACACCGATTGCGCGGCGACGCCGTCCTCGCGCGCGCTTCGCGCCGCGCTCGTCGCCTCGCTCCGCTCGGCGTGCTCCGGCTCGCTGTCGCTCGCCGATCGCCGTTGCGTGGAGCCTGCCCCGGACCACGATCCGGGGCTGCCGCGTCACGCGCCGCTGTACCATGCTGCGCATGAGTGCAGCGCCTGCTGCATCCATCCCGGCGCACCGCCGCTCGCATTGCTCGCGGCACTCGTGCAGGCGCTCCTGCGGAGCCCGTCCGCACTTCGTTCGGCACTGCCTCGCGCAGTGCGCTCCGCAGGGCCCGCCGCTCAATCGCCGCGGCAGCTCCGATCCGCCGGGTTCCCCGGCGTCGATCTCCCGATCCCCCGTGCATCGTGAAACCGGTTCTGACCCGCCGCGGCGGGCCTTGGGGCTCACACCCGACGCATCTCCGATGCAGAAGTCGCCGTGGCTGTCCATGGTCGCGATTGGCTGGTTATGCCCCGCTCATTGGCGCACGTGTCGGCACTTGGCGTGCCGGAAATACATGCCACCGATCGGTGCTCGGAAACGGCCCCTGGCTGCGCGCGCCTGTCGCCACCATCGCGCCCATGCCGCGCCGAGCGCCTTTCGGGATTTTGCCGTGTTACGGCGTATTCTCTTGAGATATCCTGCAAGCACCTATAGGTGCTGTGTGCCGAGACCGTATAGGGTGACAATCTCGACCGTGACCGGCGCCGCCCGACACAGGATCGCGTTCGTGCAGGGCTCGCGCATTGGCGTTTCCACTGCTCCAACCGAGGCCGGAGCCCCTCGCGATCGGCCGGCAATGCTTCCGCGCCGCGCTGACAATTACATCCAGAGGCTGCACGAAACGATGACGAAATCCCCCGACGGCTCCCTGCACAAGCACATCCGCGTCTCTCGCGAGCAGTGGGAGCGGCTCGAACGGGCCGCGCAGGGCACCCCCTGGTCCCCCAACCAGGTCCTGGTCGAGCTCGCCATGGAAGCCCTCGACCGGCGCCAATGGCCCGCCACCGAGACTGAAATCAAGGTCGCGCGCGCCTCTCTGTTCGCCGCCCAGGCCATCGCGCGCCAACTCATCGCCGACGGGCGCGAGCAAGAGGTTCAGGAAATCCGCGACTTCATCTCTACTATCGTGCCGGACGCGGACACTGGATCCCCGCAGACGGCACAACCCGTTCGCCAGACCCGACCCGATGAGCAACCGGCGATTTCCCACCGCCTCACGGACTGAATGACTCTGCCAACGCTTCAGACACTCGACTCCACCGCCTGCAGGGCGCCCGTCACATCCCTCACGCGCCCGTCCTCCCACACGTCATCGGTCAGCATGAACTTGTGGCTGTTGGTGTGCCCGACGAATTTCAACCGTTCGCGAACGACCGCGCCGGGGATCAGAGCGGCGCGGGACACCCCGTATTGGTGATCGAACAGGACTGCCGCCAGCGCATCGAATCCTTCGACATCGCGGATCGCCGACAACTGACGCGATCGATTGTAACGGTGCAGGCGACGCCCCTTGATCTGGTAGCGCTTGCCGTTCCCATCGACAGCGTCATACCCGCGCTGCGAGTTGTTCGCCTGATCCCACGAGAACGCGCGACAAAACAGAAATTCGGCAAGGCTTCCGGTCGGATTGTTCGCGCTTCGCGCCACACCGCGGCGGCGCAACTCGTCCATGATTCCGGCATGCAGACCCAACAAATCGCAAAGCGAAACGTCCTTGAACTCACTCACCGGGCGCGTCTGCCAGCCGCCTGTCATCCCACCCCGACAGCGCTTGGCGCAACATCATCCCTTCGCCAGACACGCCCTATGCAACCCGTGGCGCTACCCGAACGGCAAGACGTGCCCGTACCTGGTCATATACAGGAATCCCTTCGCCCGCCTCTATCGTTACCGCCATGCCGTAGCGGATAGCCTGGTCCAGTGCCCCGGCTTGCTCCCGGCAGTAGACCCGCAACACCACATGCCCGTCGTCAACGAAAGCCACCGCGTTGTCCCCCTCGTACCTCTCATGGAAAATCGTGCCCCGTGGGACGGAGAAGCTCGAGGGCTGACCCGCCGACCGACCCACCCCGGCGGCCAATTCCAGCTTCGATAGCGCGCCCACTTCCAGTTTCGCCCGTCGATAGGCCTGATGCCGGCGATTGACCGGCGAAAACCATGCGACGGTCACAGTCAATGTCCGAGGTTCCGTAACCCGTTCGAGGCTTTGCGGCAACGGGATTCGATGAATGCTTGCTTCACTCGCTGCGATCGTTCCGTAACCCGCCAGCGTCGCCCGGTTCGGCGCGCAGGACAGCGCTTCATCCATGTTGGGAAACCCGTAGCCGAGCAGGCGCGAGATGTTGTCCCGCCTCTCCGTATGCTTTCCCCTCCCATGAGGCCCGTAGTTTGTGTCGAGAAACGCCGCACGGCTCCCCCACTGCGCCCGGTGAACCAGCAGCGCCTTGACCACCACCGCACGGAAATGCGCGTCCATTTCCGCATGCATCGACCCGCCTTCGCGATCCATCAGCGCATCGAAGATCAGATGCGCCGACCGGGTCGCCAAAGCGGTGGCGGCGCTCGTGCCCATGGTCAGCCCTGTACGATCGCGGTTGCCTGCTGCGTCCGGCGCCGCGGCCCTCAGTCCCGAACGTCCGCCCGATTCAGGCACTACGACAAGCCCACCGCCGCTCGCATGGAATCGCAGATGCTCCCGACCGCCCGGCAGGTGGATGTCCGGCTTGACCACCTTGCGATGCCCAAGCCCGAGGGCGGAGCTCACATTCGGAAGCTCATTCGTTGTGTACGGATCCACGGCCCCGGCACCTCTCGGACCGACAACGGCATCGTCATGCATGGCGCCGACCGTGATCGGGTTCAGCGCCTCCGCAGGCGACAGCAGCGTGCGGAATGCCTTCTGTTCCGACACCGCCATGAGCAGCACCTGCTCCCTGTCGGCCGGGTCCGCGTCTTCGAACTCGATCCAGCCCGCAAATCCGTCCACCCGCAGAGGCCGTGCGACGTTGCCGGCGCTGACCAGGAAGAGAATCCCGTAACGGTCCGCGAGATAGTCGAGCAGCCTCGCCCACGGGCTTATCGGCCCGCCGAACGGTCGTCCCGCATCGCCCAGCGAAAGGTTCACCAGGAAGACCTCCGGTGCCGTCGCCCCGCCTTCCTCGTCTCCTTCCTTAATGCGCTTCACCGCGCGATAGATCACATCGATCAAGAGCTGGTCGCGTCTCGGCTCCTCCCGAAGACGGTTCCCCGGCGCATACAGGACGGGCCGCATGTACAGACGGCGTGACAACACCTCGTTCGCGACGTTCCTGTCACCGTGCAGGATGAGCGAAGCCATCGCCGTGCCGTGATGGCGCTCCGCCACCACGCTCATTGCTTCCAACCCATCCGGATCGTCCATCTCCAGACGTCCGTCGAGAAGGACGTGATTCTGGACTGGTACACCGTCGAGCAACGCCACAATCGGCGGCAGGTCGCCCGGTTCCTCGTCGGGAATTGCCGCCTCCGGCCCCGCCTCGTCGCCCGGCTCCGGGACGTCTGTCGAAGATTGCGGCCGCAGGAACATGATGTCATCAGAGATGACGAGATGAACTTCCTCGCGTTCGGCCAGGCGCGCAATCTCCGCAGCCGGAAGATCGAGCAGCACTGCCTCGTAGCCGATCTCCTCGATGACCGTGTGATGAACGAGCGCTCCACCCGCTTCCACGACGACCTCCGCCACTCGCCGGAACGCGGCGGTGCGGCTCGCTGCGCCGTCGCGAAACCACAGCTCCACTTCGATGCGGCGCATCTCCCCCGGATCGTCTTCGATCTCTTCACGCCAGCGGGAAACCGTCTCGTCCGAAAGCCGGTCTGCCGGGCCCCACGGCCTGATCTCGCGCAGGCTCGCGAACACGTCCCGCCACTGGGTAAACCCGGTTGGCAGATCTGCTCCGCGCTGCCACCGGTCCCACAGGGAAAGCAACTGGCGCAGCGCTTCCACATCCGGCATGGCGAGGTACATGCGTCCTCCGAGCGGCCGGTCCGTCCGCCGCTCTCCCTTTCTGCCCTTGCGTTCATCGAGTTCGAAAAAATCCTCGTCGGGGTCGAACTCAATCTCCTCGTCGCCGAGAAACTCCAGCCCCTCCACGCGCGCCGCCAGTGCCTGGAAGTCGACCATAGAACCCGCGACCTCCAGTACGAGCGCTCGTTCCGGTGCGATGCTGGAGGGATCGTCGAGCAGCGAGAGACCGTCGCGCTCTTCTTCCAGAACGTTGGCCAGCCGCTCGAATATCGGACCGAGCCGCTCGCCCTGCCGTCCACGCGGCAAGCTGGGCGCGCTCGGCACGTACCGTCGCCCAACTGGAGGAGCCCCCCGCTCGAAGGCCGGCAGGGGCAGCAGAGGAAATTCGGGCATGGACGGCTCAGCTGGTATCGGGTTGACGCGCTCTCGCCTTCCACAGCTTGAGCTGCTCGGCGACGATCGATTTCACTGAGCCCTCGCCGGATGACAGCGCGAGGCGCCTGCGAACTCCGTTACAAAACTCCTCCGCTTCGGCATAGCTGATATTGCCCATCGACTTCGCAATCGTCTGCGGACCGAGCCCCAGAGTCGATTCCATCCTGTTCGCGAACGCCTCGAAGTAACGTCCGACCTGCGCCTGTGTGGGTGCAGGCAACTCCAGGCGAAACTGGAACCGCCGCCATACGGCCCGGTCGAGAAGCTCCGAATGATTCGATGCTGCGATCACCACGGTGTAGCTGGGCAGGACGTCGACCTGCATCAGCAGCGACGTCACCACGCGCTTGATTTCGCCTGTCTCGTTCACGTCGCCACGTTCCTTGCCCACCGCATCGAACTCGTCGAAGAACAGAACGCAGGGTGTCGTCCGAGCGTAGTCGAACACGCGGCGCAGCCGGCCCGCGGTCTCGCCGAGAAAGCTCCCGATGATGGCTTCATAGCGGACCACGAAGAGCGGAACCGCCAAGGCCTCGGCTATCGCTTCGGCGAGCGATGTCTTCCCATTGCCCGGAGGACCCACGAGCAGAACCCGGTGACGCGGTTCGAGGCTATGCGAGCGCAACAGGCTCGCGCGTTGCTGCTCCTCGATAAGCTCGCGGCACGCACGTTCGCAGAGCTCCGACAGGAACAGATCCTCGAGGCGCTTCCGCGGCACCGTCTCGAGCACATAGTCTCTTGCCCGCACCGCCGAGTCCGGCACCGCATGGACCGCCGGTCCCCCCTTGCCGTTGCTCCGCAACGCGCGTTCGAGCCGATCGGCAAGGATGTTGTGCTGCTTGGCGCGTTCCTCCGCAATGATCGCTTCCACGGTGGTAGCCAGCTCCCTGCCGTCTCCCGACGCTCCGGCCCGGACCAGAGACACAAGCAGGTCGCTACGAGCCATCCCGCTCCCTCCGATCCAGCCGCTGCCGGTCCAGTTTCTCGACCGCGGCTTCAAGCAGCCAATTGTTGCGGGAGATCGGAACGTCCCTTTTCTCGATGTAGCGGTCGATCCGCCGCAGCAACGGTTCCGGCACCCGAACCGTTACAGCGACCCGATCCCTTGCATTCCCGTTCCGCGTCAAGTGAACTCCATCCGACATGTCACGACCCATTGTGCGTCTATGGTGTCATAGTGGCACCATACTGATTCCATCACGCCTCTACAACGCATCAAACGCAGCCGGAACGCAGCCTTCTCCGGGACTGCAGATCATCGCAGCTACAGGCCGAGCCCCCGATCGACGCTTTTCAACTCCGGGGCCTTCTCCGGTTCCGCCCGAGCGGTCCGCTGCGGCGTTTCGGTCCCTTTAGCGACATCCCGACCGCTCTCATCCGCGACGTCGCGCGCCTTCGCCTTGTCCTCGCCGACCGCTTCGAGCGCCGCAATCCGCTCGCCGGTGGCCGTTTCGAGCTGCTCCTTGAGCGCCGCCCGGTCGTCGGTCACGAGCTCGGCCTTGTCCCGTGCGCGGCTGATCTCGACGTAGAACGACTTCTGCGTGGTGAGGTGGGGATGGTTGGCCTCCATCGCCGCGATCACCGTATCGACCGTGCGCCCCTGGAACGCGTGGACCGTCGACGCCCAGGCCCGGTCGAGGTGGCGGAGCTGCGGGTCTCCGGGGGCGAGGTCGAGCGAGCGCCCGTCCTCGAGGCGGAACGTCACCCTGCCGCCGCGCACCGCCGCGACCTCCGCCGTGCCGCTGTTGACCAGGCCGAGCCCGGCATCGTTGCGGGTCCAGCGGATGCGGTCGCCGGCGCGGAGCTCGATCTCCTCGCTGCGGTACACCTCGACGCCGCCCGCGCGGGCGGCGATCCGGTTGGGCTCCCAGGCGACGGAGCGATCGTCCGCGCCTTCAAGGTTCACCGTCCGCGTCCGGTGATCGACGCCCGCGACGCGCAGCTCGTCGCCCTTCCCGACCCCGAGACGCTTGTAGGGACGGTGGAACGCGACCGTGTCGCCGGGCCTGTAGTTGGCGGCAAGGGTCTTCTCCGCGCTGGTGTAGCCGCGCGAGACGAGGCGTTCGACCGTCATGGCGGGGCCGTGCACCGCGCCGTCGCGCACCAGGCGTTCGCGGACGATATTGTTGATCCGCTCGCGCAGGCTGTGGCTCGGGGCCATCAGCCCGGCGTTGGCGCGTTCCCCGGGCGAGAGCGCGAGCCAGCGCGCGGCAGCGGCGCCCGCGAGGTTGTCGGGCTTCACCTCGGCGACGTTCTCGCCAAGCTTGTCGAAGGCTCGCGCGACGTCGCCCGCGAGGCTCGCCTGGACCGCTTCCTTCAGCGCGGGATCGCGCTGGCGCATGATCTCGTCCATCACGGCGGTCTTCATGCCGGCGGCCTGGAGCTGGGCGAAGGGCTTGCCGGCGTCGACGGCATCGAGCTGCTTCGCATCGCCGACCAGCACCACGCGGGGGATGCGGAGCGCATCGGCGATCCGGAGCAGGTTCCGGGCCTGCACGGTGGAGGCGAGCGAGCCCTCGTCGACCACCAGCGCGGTCTTCGAGAACTGCGCGCGCATTTCCCTTTCGCCCTTCCTGGTCATGCGGCCTTCGGCGACGCCGGCATAGCGGGCGAGGAAGCGCTGGAGGGTCTCGCTGCCGATGCCGGCTTCGCCTTCGAGCGTGCGTGCGGCCGAGGCCGAGGGCGCGAGGCCGCGGACCTCGTAGCCCTTCTTCTCCAGGAGCATGCGGGTGCGCCTCAGCATGGTGGTCTTGCCGCTGCCGGCATAGCCCTGGACGCCGACGGTGCGGTCGTCCGACGACAGGATGAGCTTCACCGCCTCCCCCTGCCCGGCGGTGAGGGGGCCGCCCCGGAGCGCCTTGTCGACGGCGCGGCCCCGCATCGGCACGGCGCCGCGCCTCTGCCCCGCCTGCATCAGCGCAATCGTCTCGCGCTCGTCGGCGACCGCGCGGTCGGTGGTGAGCAGCCCTTCGGCGCCCGGCAGGCGCGCGGCGTGCAGCGTCCCGGCTTTCTCGCGGGCCGCGACCTCGCGCTCGATGTCGCCGACCGCCACCGCGCCCGGGTTCCAGGCAAGCGCGGCGGCGAGCAGGCCGGTGCGGGCGAACACCGCCTCGCGCTCCGAGAGATGGGCCACGGCCCAGTCCACCGCCTCCGCCGCCAATGGCGGCTCCGGTGCCGCGCCGGCCTCCCGCTTTGCCTCCGCTGACACGACCCGGCCGGCTTCGTTCGACATTGCCTCCGCCGCGAGCCCCCTGGCGTCGAACCCGAGCGACGCGGCCTGCTTCTCCCAGCTCTCCCGCAGCTCGTCCCGGTCGACGTCGCGCTTGGCCGCGCGGGTCATCAGCGCGGCGCGCTGGGCGAGGCGCTGATTGTCGGCGGTCTCCCCGCCGCCGCGCTCCGCCACCGCCGCCTCGATCTCGGCGCGGCGCGTCGAGAACGCCTCCACGACCTCGCGCGAGACGCCCGCGATCTCGAAGCGCCCGTCGGCATGGGTCTTCTCGATGCCGTAACCGAGGCGCGCGAGGCCGGCCGCGAGCTCGCTGCGGTAGAGCGCGCCCAGCAGCATCTTCGATTCGTAGAGCTTCTCGTTCGCCATCGAGCGCCACTTGCCGTCCTCGCCCTGCACCATGTTGGCGATCACCGCATGGGTGTGGAGTGCCGGGTCGAGGTTGCGCGACGTGTCGTGGCGGAACGTGGCGATGACGGTTTTCTGGCCGCCGGTGCGGACCATCCGGCCCGTCTCCGGATCCTTCATGCGGGTCTCGGCGACGTTCTTCTCGAACCAGGCGAGCGTGCGCGCGACGGCCCGGTCGTGGGCGTCGACCACGCGCGTATCGCCGCCGACCAGGGCGGCAAGGGAGACGGATTTCGGGGCCGAGAGGGTGAGGTCGCGGCCGGGGCGGTGCAGGATCTCCCCGTCCTTGCCGCGCCGACCGAGCTCGGTGCCCGAACCGTCGGGCACCTTGCCTTCGAGGACGGCGCGGAAGGTGGCCGGGTCGACCGGCCCCTTCAGTCCGAGTTCTTCCGCCCCCTTGCCGGCCCAGCCGCTCGCCTCACGGTGCTCCGCATCGTCCTTCGCGTAGTAGCCGTCCTTCTCGTAGTAGGAGGCGCCCTGGGCGGGGGCCGCGACCGCCCCGATCGAGGCGACCATCTCAGATCGCGACGCCCGGCCCGGGCGCCCGGACGTCTTCCGGTCCGCCGGCCGCGGCCTCTCCGGCGTCCGCCGGTGCATCCTCCACCTCTCCGGGCAGTGGCGCGGGCTCCGGCCCGTCCGGAAGCACCCCGGCGTTCCGTGGGTCGTCCTTTGCCGGCGACACCTCTCCACAGTCCGCGGCGGCCTCGCCCGGCAGCGCGGGGATCGCGATGCCGCCGTTCTCGCCGGCCGTGGACGCCGCCTCCGCAGGCGCCGTGACGCCGCGCGCGTCCGGCGGTTCGTCCCGTCCGTCGTCGCGCTGCACGAACCGCTCGGCGGCTTTCGGCCTGGAGACGTATTTGAGCCGGATCGAGGCGACCGGGAAGGGGCCGGGGAACTTCAGATAGCCCTCCAGGTTGGCGAGCCGCATGATCTCGGAGGGGAGCGCCAGCGCGCGCAGCTCGCGCCGCGGCGTCAGGCTTACCCCGTCGCGGATCGTGTTGGCGCCGTAGGAGAAGCCCTCCGTCACCTCCTCGATCTCGCTGCGCCCGAGGCTGTCGGCCGACCACTGCGCCGTGTCCCGGTCGGGCGCCGCCAGCACCACCCGCGTGCCGCAGAGGCCCGAGATGGTCTCCGCGCCGTTGCGCCCGTAGAGGTCGCGGAGCGCCGAGGCCACCTGCACGCCGAGCACGAAGCAGCCGCCGAACTGGCGGCTCTCGGCAAGGCCGGGCTGGAGCGACGGCACCTGGTGCAGCGTCGGCAGCTCGTCCAGGATCACCCAGATGCGCCGCCCGTCGTCCTGCGCCAGCGACAGCATGGCGTTGACCGCGATCTCCAGCCAGGTCGAGATCAGGCCGCGCAGGCTCGCATGCTGGTCGCCCCTGGACGTGAGGAACAGAAAGCCCTGCCGGTCCTCCTGGCCGATCCATTCCCGGATCGAGAAGGGCTCGCCCTCGTCGGGCAGGAATTCGAAGGCGGCGAGATTGGCGGTGAGCATGGCGCGCACCGAGAGCGCGGTCTTCGGGTTCTCGGGATCGACGATCGACTGCGCCACCGTGCCTTCCATGGCTTGGGCCAGCGCGGTGAGATCGGTCTTGAGCAGATGGTCGACCAGGACCTTGTTGTCCGTGACGCCCTTGTCCCGCAGCACGCCGGCGCCGTTGGCGAAGAGCTGGCGGGCGGCGGTCACCCAGAACGGGTCCACCGTGTCCTTCTGCTGCGGGATGAGGGCAGCGGCCATCATGTCGAAGTCGCGCGGGTTGCGGGCCTCCAGGAACGGCGACCAGCGCGGCGCACGAGCGTCGAGCGGGTTCATCAGCACGTCGCGGGCGGGATCGAAGAAGGTCGCGGTGTAGGAGCCCATCTTGTCGTAGAGGACGCAGCGCTCGCCGCGCGCGCGGATCTGGGCCACCAGGTCGGAGATCAGTACCGTCTTGCCCGACCCCGTGGTGCCCGAGACGATGGTGTGCTGGGTCTCGGTGCGCTCCGGATACGGGATGCCGGCGATGGAATAGGGGCGTAGCCGCCTGCCGCCCGGAAGGCGCGCCAGGAACCGCTCATGCGGCGATTGCAGCCGCCGCCGGAGCTCTCCGGCGGTGACCATCTCGGCGCCCCGGATGCGCTTCTGGCGCCCGAGCTGCACGCCGCGATACCAGAACACCACGAGAAACAGCCCGATCAGGCCGCCTCCCGCCACCAGGCCCAGCCCGGCGCTCGCGAACATCTCGTCCCTGATCCGCTCGCGCGCTTCGCGGGCCGGGACGGAGGCTGCGATGTCGCGGATGCGCAGCACACGCCGCGTCCCGTCCTCGAAGCGGATTCCCTGTCCCGAGTCCGGATCGTAGCCGAGGACGAGCTTCACCTCCGCAAGCGAGACCATGCCGGCGGCGTACCATTCCGCGCCGGTGGTGCGCTCCCACAGCGTCCAGGCCGGCACCGCCACGGTGGTGAAAGCCGCGAACAGCATCGCCGCCCGGAAGAGCTGGCCCCACATCCGGAGGCCGTGAAAGACGGTCTGGACGCCCCGGAGCGTGCTGCCGCCGATACCGTGCATGCGCGTTCTCCCTCAAGTTGCGTGGATCTCCACCCGGAGGCAGCGGCCGGCAGGGGCCGGGTCGAAGGAGGCCGGGCGGAGATTCCCTTTCGCCCTTCCGGCGGTATGATCGGGGGACATGGACATGACACAGACATTCGAGGAACGGCGCGTTCCCGCTCCGACGCCCGCCGAGCGCGCCGTCGTGCTGGGCGGCTTCGCCCTCGCGGCGCTCGCCACCGCATGGTCCGTCGCCACCGGCGCCGGCATCGAGACGGTGGCCGCCGCGTGGCTCGCCGCCGGCGCCTGGGCTTTCGTGTCTTCGTTGACGCTCGCGCTCCGGCGGGGCCTCCGCGACCGCGACTGGTCCGCCTTCCGCCGCTGCGGGCTGCCCGAACACAACGACACATTGGACTGGAGCCTGAAGAGCGGGGCGTATGTCGACATGGCGATTGCCGAGGAGCACGAACGCCTGATGCGCGGCGACTGAAGCCGGGGATTTCCGCTTCGGGGTCATGGCGAGGAGTCTCCCCAGCCCTTCTCGTCCGGCCGCGGCCGTTCCGCCGCGCCGCCGGGGGCGCCGTCGGGCACGGCATTCTTCGCCGTACCGAACAGCTTGCCGGCGAGCCAGTCGCCGACCACCGGCAGGTTCTCGGTCGCGTGCCGCTCGAAGGGTTTGTTTCTCTCGGCGGCGATACCGGCGCGGCCCTCCACCGCCTCGTCTCTTGTCACGGTCTGGCGCGCCTCGCGGGCCGTGCCCTTCATGATCTGCTCGGTCTTCGTCTCGACCCGTTCCTCCATCGCCCGCACGTCCGCCTCGCCCGGCCGCGGCGCGCCGGCCTCGCGCGCCCGGTCGCGCACGCCTTCCGCCCAGCCGCCATACGCGGCCGCGGTCTCGCGGGCGTAGGCGCCGCGCAGCTCGCCCGCCGCGTCCTCGTACTCGGCCGCGCCGCCGACCGATGCCGGGTCCGGCCCGGCGGGAGCCGGGAACTTCTCCGCGATGAATTGGGCGGCGTATTCGCGGAGCTGCTCCGCGTCCTCCGCGGTCTGCGGCGAGGCGATGCGCATGGCGCCGGCTGCGCCGATGGCGCGGCCGTCCGTTCCCCTCTGCTCCGACAGCCACGCGAAGAAGGGCTGGCCCAGCTCGCGCTCGATCGCCTGGGCGTCCGAGCGCACCTGGGCGGCCTGCTCGGACCAGCTTTCCGACTCCTGGCGCGCCAGGGACGCCCGCTCCTGGAAGCTGCGCATCCGGGTGAGGTTGGCCGACAGGCTCTCGTCGAGACCCGCCATCTCGCTGTCGCCGGTCTGGGCGGAATATCTTCTCGACGCCTCCGAGACCTGCGACCAGCTCTCGGTGACGCCGTGCTGGCGGTCGTATTCCTTCACGCGGTTCCAGGCGTCGGACTCGACGGTCTGTCCGCGCCACATCACCGAGCCGTCCGCCCTGGCCTTGACGAGGAAGTCCCAGCCGCCGCCGACGCTCGCCTGGCCGGTCAGCACCGCCGCCTGGTTCTTCGTGATCCCGGCGATCTCCGACAGCTTCTCGACATGGGAATCGAGCTGCTGCGCCTGGCTCGACTCGCTTTCCGTGATGCCGCGCGCGAACGCCGTGCCGGTGGAGACGTCGTGGGAGTAGCGCTCGATCAGCCCCGTCGCGTCGGTCACCGCGGCATTGCGCGCCTGGCCCGCCTCGGCCGACCAGTGGCGAGAGAGCGACCGCGCCTCCGCCGCCCGGGTCTCGTGGCTGGTGGCGAGCGATTCCGAGAGCCTGACGCCTGCTGCCGGGATGCGGCTGGTGGCCGCGCCCGCGTCCGCCACCACCGTCCCGTCGCCGGTCACCGTCATGCCCGCGCCCGCCGGGGCGTAGCCGGTATAGCGGTCGGTATCGACATGGGCCGAGGTGCGGATCTGGCGCCCCTCCAGGGTCGCGAACCGGTGCGTGTCGTAGCCGGTGTTGGCGAGGCTGAGGTTGCCCGTCGTGCCCTCATGCGCCGCCGAGCTTGCCGCGTCCTGGCCCACGGCCAGCACCGAGGTCGCCAGCACGGTCGCCTTGGACAGCCCGTAGGCGAGCGCGGCGGCGAGGAAGGGCACCGACATCGACAGGTATCCCGACATCACCGCCACGTCCGAGGCGACCGCCCTGATCCCGGCCTGCGCCACCAGCGAGACGCCGATATCGCCGCCCGGCATGAGCGCGGCGGCCTGCATCCGCTCGGCCGCCTCGCCCATCGAGATGCGGTGCAGCACGGCGTAGAGCGGCCCCCAGGACTGGAGCCAGATCAGCCCGGTGACATAGGAGCGGAAGATCGGCAGCCCCGCCGGCGTCAGCATCAGCAGCACCGCCATCGGGAAGGCCCCGACATAGAGGCACTCGAACACGATGCGCAGCAGCGGCACCCAGGTCTCGGCCTGCCTGCCGATGGCGCGGTAGGCGGAGACGGTCTGGGCCTCGGCGCGGGCTTCCGTGTAGGCCCGGAGCGCGGCGGCATTGCCGGCCTCGGCCGCCCATTGCTCGCCGGCGTCGTGGACCGCGTTCAGCACCATCTGCTGGCGCATGATCTCGCCCGCCGAGCGCGACGCGCCGATGAGGAAGTCGTGGGCGGCCGGCAGCGCCGCGAGAAGCTCGGCCCGGGCCAGCGCGTCGGTCCGCGCATCGGGGAATATCCGGCGCCCGAACACGGTGCCGGCGCGGGCCATTTCGGCGTTCCATTGCCCGTTCAGCCGCCCGGCCGCATCCCGGCAGGTGACGATCTGGCGGTCGATCGGCGTGGCGCCCGTGCCGGTCGCGGCCTGGCGGGTGGCGAACTCGACCATGCGCGCCGGCGAGGCTCCGGCCGACGGCGAGCCCGTCGCCGTCACCAGCGACCAGATATCCGTCGATTCCCGCAAGTCGTCGGCGGAGATGTGGCCGAGCAGCAGGGCGTGGAAGACGCATTGCCGGGCATAGTTGCGGATGTTGCGCGCGAACACCGTGTCGGTGATTTCCAGGCGCGTCGCCTTGGCCGCGAGCCTCGCCCCGAATATGAGGCCGTGGCGCTGGTACTGGAGGTCGTTCGGCAGGGTGAAGGCCTGCTCGGTGAGCCGCGTCAGCCCGTCGCCCACCTGGCTCGTCAGCGAGGCGAACAGCGCGAGGCCGATCGGCACGTTCGCCACCACGGCGGGCGCCAGCGTCGGATCCAACCGGTCCACCACCCGCACCGTCGCCTTGGGCACGATCATCGCGCCCCAGACGGTGACGAACAGCAGGATCCACTTGGCGTTGTCCTTCCACGAGCCGCCGAAGGCGGTGCGGAAGAGGATCCAGGCGAGCCCGGCGACGCCGGCGAGCTGGGCGAGTGTCACATAGGCGCCGCCCGAAGTGATGGCGGCGACCGCGTTCAGCAGATCGACGAGGTAGGTCCCGCCGCCAAGGGTGAAGAGCTCGTACATTATATATGGGGGCTACCGCGACCCGGCCCCGGCGCCGCCGCGGGCGAAGGCGAGCGCCGCGCGCAGGTCCGCCGACAAGGCGCCCGCCAGCTCGGTCTCGATCACGCGGAGCTTCTCGACCACGGCGAGCGCCGTGTTGAGGCGTTGCAGCCCCTGGTGGCGGTGCCTTGCCAGAGCCACGCGGTTGGACCGGAGCCCCTCGCGCCAGCGCTGCAACTGCTCGCCGTCGGCGATGTCGAGCGTGCCGGCGCGCTCCTCGACCGCGCGGTGGAGGTCGGTGATCCAGACCTGCATCACGTCGAGCGCCACGGCCTCGGCGAGCGCGTCCATTTCCTGGTCGATCACCGCGCCCCGGTAGGCCGCCGCCGCGTTGGCGACCCGGTAGACCGGGAGTGTGGTGAGGTTGACCAGCCCCAATGCCGGTGCGGGCGGCGCGGTGTCGGTCCTGACCGCATCGACCAGGTCGCGCAGCAGTTCCGCGACGCGCGCCCGGAACCCGCGGTCGGCGGGGATGGTGACCGTGCCGAGCGTGGGGTTGAGGCACGCGGCGGGCGTGTCGCAGCGATAGACCGGGAGCTGTCCGCCGCCCTCCATCAGGGTCTCGGTGACGCGGCGGTCGAGCGCAAGCGGCTCCAGGATGCGGACGCGGGGTCCGGAGGTATCGCCGTCCGAGACGGGCGCGGTCACGATCAGCGTGCCGGTGACCGCCATCGCGAACTCGGCAAGCTGCGTATCCCCGGACAGGAAGGACGACGCCCGGATCGCCTTCCAGGCATAGTTGACGTTGACCGGCACCTGGTCGGCCATGGCGCCCGAGGCGCTGGCGAGCGTCGAGTTGCGCTTGCCGTCCGCCCCGCAGCCATGCTTCGCGGCGGCATAGTCGGAGAAGATGCCTTGCGACGTGCCGATCGACGCGCAGATCGACGCGCTCGCCCGGTCGTTCTTCGACCAGAGGGCGCCGACCAGCGCCTGGGCGGTCTCGCAGGAGTTGAGGTTCTGGCTGTTGACCCATTGCGCCAGCGCCCGGAGCTTGGCCATGGTCTCCGCGATCACCGGGCTGATGGTCTCCAGCGCCAGCTCGAAGGCGAAGCCGGCGGCGTTCTGGGCGACGGCCCGCCCGAAGGCGATGAGCTGGTCCGAGTTGATGAACGAGAAGGCCCCGGCGAAGGCGTCGATGCCGCCGCAGCCGGCCCGGAAGGAGGGCAGGTTGACGGTCGCCACCTGCTCGGAGCGCACCGGGGCGCGGAGGTAGAGGTTGCCGAGCGTCCAGTGCCCGGAAGCCTGGCCCTGGAACGCTGTCGGGCCGGTGGTGTTGACCGCCGCGCCCTGCCAGAAGCGCCCCATCTCCGAGAGTACGTCGGCCTGCGCGGGCGCCGCGCCCAGGGCGACCGCCGCCGCGACCGCGACGCAACCGGCGATATTCTTCAGCTCAGTAATCATGTCCGGGCTCCAGGGCGGTGAGGGCAAAGATGCGCTCGGCCATCTCGTCCTCGGCCATCACGCCGAAGCCGACGGGGATGACCCGTTTCGTGGCGGTGTCGAACAGCACCAGCGCCGGGACCGGCGTATCGCCGAGACCGAGCCGGGCGGCGCGCCCCCGATCCGCCACCGCCTCCGGCCAGCCCTCCAGCCGCTCGCCGCTGAGCGAGACGGCGAGCACGTCGAGGCCGTGGCGCTGGGCGAAAGCGCGCAGCAGCGGGCCGAACACCTTGCAGCCGGCACAGCCGGCATGGCCGAGATAGATCAGCCCGTAGCGATCCCCGAGCCGCGCAAGCGCGGCGTCGCGCGCCTGCCTGCGCCCGTCGGACCAGACCTGCTTGGCGAGCGCGCCCACCGGGCGCTTCAGCGTGTAGTCGAGCTCCGGCGTCGCCCACACCGTGCGCCGGAAGGCGTCGGAGAAGGCCGCGGCCCGTTGCAACGTCTCCTGCTGGAGCCGCAGATAGGCGGTCACGTTCTCCCGGGTCGGATCGAGGATCGCCTCGGCGCGGGCCGCCTCCAGCGCCCGGCGCATCGCCTCGATCCGTTCCATCGCCGGTTGCCCGGCGTCGGCGGGAGGGGGTGCGGGCGCCGGGGCGGGTTCGACCCGTTCCGGCTCTTCCGCCCGGTCGCAGTAGAAGTGCCAGCCGAGCGACGCGCCCGAAGCCGGAGCCGATCCGGGATCGCCGCACCAGGACCGCCATTCTCCGGCACGAGTGTCCGTGGCCGTCGCGGGCCCGGCCAGGACCGCCCAGACGCCCACCGCCGCGAGGATGTATTTCGGGGCGGTCATCTCACTGGCCCCGGCTGTAGAATTCGCGGATGCGGGTGCGCATCGCCGTGCCGGTATCGCCGGAGTCGGGCAGCGACACCGAGGGCTCGCGCGAGCCGTCCATCAGGTCTTCCGTAAACTCGGACAGGTCGAGCGCGGCGAAGTCGATGCCCTCGATTTCGGCTACGGTGAAGCCCCGGCAGCTGCCCCAGCCGATCCCGAGTTGCGGCCGCGCCTGCTGGTGCAGGATGCGCCCGAGCTTCGAGCCGAACACGCACCAGGCCCGCGAGCGGCGGATGCAGACGCCGAAGACGCGCCTGGAGCAGTATTTGCCGAGATAGTGGGTGTTGCCGGCATTGCGCTCCTTCGCCAGCTCGCGCTCCGAGGCCGAGCAGTTGGCGAGCCCGACCAGGGCGCCCGAGTTCTTGCAGCAGTTCGCCAGCCCCCCGAAATGGATGTGGCAGGCGCGCTTCCTGCCGGTGAAGAAGCGGAGCGCGTCACGGTCGAACTCCTCGCCGCCGAGCTCCAGCGCCATGTTGAGCCTTGTGGTGGCCTCCACGAAGCCGGTATTGGCCTCCGGCGCGGTGCTCTCGCAGCCGGCGCCGACGCACCAGCGCACCGAGCCGCAGGTCCCGCCGCGCTCCGCGTCCGGCAGGCCCGCGCCGCACTCGGCGACGCTGCCCGAGGCGAGATTGTCCGCGCCATGGGATGCGTTCTGCGGATCGGCCGCCACCGCCTTGCCCCGCGCAACGCCGGGATCGGTGACTGTCACCGTGACATCGGGCCGGACCGTGACGCCCTCGATGACGCTGCGCCCGGCCTGCCCGCCGGGGTCGTCCGGGTCGGCGAGGCGAGCGCGGCCTTCGGTCTCCAGCGCATTCGCGCCGATATTCCGCTCCGGGACATTCGTTCCGGCGTAGCCCGGCACCGTCGCGGCGTTCGCGGCGTCGCGTGCGATGGCGCCGGCGGTCGCCGTGCCCGCTTGCCCGATGGCGTGGGCTGCCGCCTTCGGGTCGCTGGCCTGAGCGCCTCCACCGAAGACGATCCAGAGCAGGAAGCCGCAGACCGCCGCCAGGAGCGTCCAGCCGAACAGGCGGGCCGCAAGCGGCGCCGGCGCTCCGCGGAATATCCGCCGCCCGGTCATCGTCCGTCTCCCGTCATGCGTTCCAGATGCGCCTTCGCGACCTCGCGCCCGGCCTCGCCCTCGGCGCCGACAGCCTCCAGCGCGGCGACGAGGCCGATATTGCCGGCGACGAGGTCGTGCGGCGGGGCCGGATCGCTCGAACAGCCGCGGCTCTCGCAGGCCGGCACGCCGCCGGGCACGACGACCACCGCAGGCACCCGCTCGATGCCGAACAGGCGGAAGAGGCGCGGGTCGATGGCGACCCCGGCCTCCGCGCCGCCGAGCCGTTCGCCGATCCGCTTCGCGGTTTCGGGCAGGCCGCCTTCGCCGACGCCGCGCAGCACCAGCGGTGTACCTGTCCGGGCCGCCTCGCGCGCCCATTGCCGCCAACTCGCGGCGGGGACGGAGAGGCTGGTGAAGATGAGGATTTCCGCGGTGCCGGAACGGGGCCCCGCAAGTTCACCGGCATGGCGTTCGGCCGGGAGCGGCGCGGTCGATCCGGGGCCTGTCCCGGACCCCGGTCCGGGAACCGTCTGCCGTGCGGTCTCGCCGGCGCGTTCGAGCGCCCGGTCGATGATCGAGCGGCTCCACCTGCCCAGCGAGTCTCCGTCATTGCCGCCCGCCTTGCGCAGCACCTCCTCGACCAGCCGGGCCGCGTCGGGATCGGGATCCGCGGCGCGCGGCATCTCCTCCGCCCGCGGTGTTGCGGACCAGCCCGCCGCCAGCAGCAGGGCGGTCAGGAACAGGACTGTCGGGGCTTGTCGGAAACGGCGCATCGAACTATCCTCGTCGTGCAAATTATCTTTGTGTTTCAACGGGTTCATAAGAGGCAACAGTTCCTTTTCCGCCACAGCAGATAGCCGAAGTTCTCGCCGGCGACCGGCAGTTCGCGTAAGGATTCCCACAGCACCGAGGAGCGCCCGGTCGGGTTGCAGCCGGTGAACGGATCGACGGCCGGCACCGGCTGGGTCATCTGCCAGCGGTATTGCGACTTCTTCATCACCGGCATCGGATAACGCCCGCAGAGCGCGCCCGAGCCGAACGTGCCCCAGGCAAGCCCGGCGCGGTGGAGGCGATAGAGCAGGCGCTGGGAGGCGAGCAGCGACGCCTGCACGCCGCCGACATGGGCGGCGACATTGCCGGTCAGCGGATACATCCCGCCCTGGCAGCCGGCGCACCAGAACAGCGGATCGAGCGGCAGCCCGACCGATGAGGCCGCGCAGTCGGCGGCGCACGCCGCCTGGGCCGGCAGGTTGGCGAACAGCGCTGCCTCGGGGTTGAGCAGGAAGGTCAGCTCGTCGTCGAGCCAGGCGGGGTCGAGCTCCGAGGCCCAGGCGATGTCGAGCCCGCCGCCCTCCAGGCAGCCGAGATCGAGCAGCACGCCGATCCAGGAGAGCAGCGGGTACATGTAGTAGTGCGCGTGCCAGACCGAGCCCTTGGCGCCGTCGCCGCCCGCCGCGCCGGTGCGCCCACGCCCGGCCGGCAGGCCGGGGTTTATGGTGAGGCCGCCGAGATTGGGGAAGCACCAGGGCGCCCGCGTCGCGTCCACCAGCCGTGCCGGCTCCCAGACCCCGAGCGAGAGGCCGATGCGCGGGATCGGCGAGCCGCAGAGGCAGATCGGCGAGGACGGGTTGGGCGTATCGAGCACGCCCGAGACGCTGCCGATGGTGATCGGCCCGATCGAGATCGGGAAGATGCACTCCCAGCAGACGTCCGAGATCGGGTTCACGAACCGCCCGGTGCAGGACTGCGCCGAGGCCGGCGCGGACCACGCCACGGCCGCGAGGACCAGCGCCGCCAGCGGGAGCAGGCGGCGGATCATTCCGCTTCCGCCCGTGCAGGGCCGCCGCCGGCATCCGGCGTCTCGTCCGGCGCGCGGCGCCCGGACAGGATGTTGACCATGCCCTGCCGGCCGGCGACCACGATCTCGGTGACCGTCCGGGCCACGTCCTCCCGGTCGCGGTAATCGCGCGTCGCGATCCGGCCCTCGACCATGACCGCATCGCCCTTGCGCAGCATCTTCTCCACCGCCGCCACCGTGGGGCCGTACACCACGATCCGGTGCCATTCGGTCGCCTCGGCCGGGCGGCCGTCCCCGCCGGTCCATTTCCCGGTCGTGGCGAGCGTGAACGTTGCCGCCCGGCCGCCACCCTTCAGGTCGCGGATCTCGGGATCGCGTCCCGCGTGGCCCACGAGGGTCGCTCGGTTCATGTTCAGCATGGCTTCAGTCCTCCTCTCCCTTATTGGCGCTCTCCCGGTCCGCGACCGGGACTTCGGTAATGCGCAGCCGCGATCCCGCCTGTTCGACGAGGCTCGGCGTGAACCGCAGCCCGAAGCGCGCGGCGAGGCGCCCGCCCTGGTCGAAGAAGAAGGGCCGGCGGTGCCGCCGCATCAGCTCCAGCGGCCGCCCGGCGAGCAGCACGATCTTCGCGGGGCGCCCGCTCTCTTCTTCCCGCGCCAGCGCCCAGGCGATTTCGGCCTCGCGGCGGCCATCGACGAACAACAGGTCGCGGGCGAGCACTGTCCGTTCCAGCGGATTCACACGCGTCCCGGCGGCGGCGATCAGCGCACCGTCGGCCGTGCGGATGTCCCGCGCGACCGTGATGGCGGGATCGAACAGGCGAGAGCGTTCCTCTCTCGCCGGCGCGATGCCCGGCGCCGGGTCCGGTTCCTCCAGCGTCCGGCGCGCATTGGCACGGGCCTCGTCCTCCAGCCGCGCGATCTCGCCCGAGCGTTCCATCTCGATGAGGCGCGCCTCGATCTGCGCCAGCAGGTCGGGCTCTGCGACCGGCCAGGTCGCGCCGCGCACGCCGAGGTCCTTCGCGGACACGGCCCCCGGCAGGGCGGCCGCGATCAACAGGGCGGCGGCAAGCAACGTTGGGAATGCGCACCTCATCGCGCCCCCTCCACGGGCGCCGGCCCGTCATGGGCATGCGGCAGGATCGTCGTGGACTCCGATGCCGGACCGGCGTCCTCCGGCCCGACCAGCGGTCCTTTCAGCCCCAGCCACGGGATGTCCGGCATGGCGATCGCGCGCCCGAGGATGCGGTCGCGCGGCACGACCCCGATCTCCGCATAGCGGCTGTCGTGGCTGTCGGCGTGATCGGCGTGCAGGTAATAATGGCCCTGCGGGATCGTGCCCGGCGCGATGGCCGTCAGCGGCCGCCCGTCGAGCGCATGGGCCTTGGCGCGGCCAACCGGCTCGCCATCCAGGAAGACCGTTCCGCCCGGCCCGACCGTGACCGCCATGCCCGGCACGCCCCGCACGGTCTTGAGATACGGCACCGGCGAGCCGACGGCTTCGGGCGGCTCGAACAGCACCCGGTCGCCGGGCTTCGGGTCCTGGCCGAACAGCGGGAAGGCGGCATAGCCCCAGGCCCCGTCCGACCAGCTCGCATTGACGTGGACGTGCGAGGCGGCTGCGAGCCAGAGCGCCGCCAGCGCGATCATCGCCGCCAGCACGGCCCTGCGGCGCCGTATCGCGAATACCGGGCGTCGCGCGCTCACCGCCCGTCTCCCGAAGCAGCCGCGCCGCGTTCCGCCCGGCCCCGCGCCAGGATGGCCGCGAGCGTCTGCTCGACCTCCTGCGTCATGTCCGGCGCCCCGGCCGCGACCGCCCGCGCCGGCAGCAGCACCGCGCCGCGACGCCGGGATACCCGGTCGAGCGCGGTTTCGAGGGCTTCGCCCCACGCGCGCACGTCCTCGGCCGTCGCGCCTTCGGCGGCGGCGCGGGTCGTGAAGGCGGCGGTCATCTCGCCGAGCCGCACGCTGGCGATGGACGCGGCCTCGGGCGCGCCAAGGCGCAGCACGGCCGCGGCGACCGCCGCCGCCACGCCGCCCGCGAGCAGCGCGGCGCAGAGCACGACGCGAAGCTCGCTCACGGCCGGTATCCCGCCGCGCGCCGGCGCGCGGTCATCGACACATAGGCGCGGGTGTCGCGGTGCTTGAACCACGCCGTGCCGTCCTCGTCATGGAACATGTAGAGGTAGTGCCCGGCCCAGTGCCGGTCGGAGCACTCCGCGGACAGCACCCCAGCCAGGATCGCGGCCCGGAATACCTCCTCGGCGTCCCGCACCACCTGGATCGCCGGCACACGGGTCCCCGCGCCGCCGCGTTCGCGCCGCTTTCCGTCCCCGGTCACGGTCCCCTTCCTTCTCCCCCGCTTCGGGCTTCGCTTTTCCGCTCGCGCCATCTCCGGCCTCCCCGTCACCGTTCGCCTGCCGTCTTCGCGCCCGCGTCCCCGCCCGGCGCCACGCCGAGCGCCCGCAAGCGGGCGAGCCACGCCTGCGCCGCCTTGTCGGGCGGTATCGGGCGGATGCGCCGTTTCAGCGGCGGAAATGCGACGCCCGCACCCGCCGGCGCGTTCGCGTCCAGCAGGTCGCGGCGCTCGGCCGCCGACGCCATCCGGGTCACGAACCGCAAGAGTTCCGCCTGTTCCTCGTCGAGTGTCGCGTCCAGTCCGGCGGCCTCGCGTACTGCCGCATGGATCCCCGTGGCGAGCCGCCCGGCGCGTTCCGCGGCCCGCTGCGAGTCCGGCAGGCGTGCCCGCAGCCAGGCCGACGGCGCGTCCGCGACCAGCGCGTGCAGCGCCAGCGTCCGGCGTTGTGCGTCTTCCAGCCCGTCCAGCGCCTCGATTTCCTCGCTGACCGCGACGGCGTGGGCCGCGATCGAGTGGTAGCCGCGCATGCAGCCGCCCCTGCGGCAGGTGTTGGCCAGCACATGGGCCAGCGCCTCGAAGTCGATAGCGGCGGCCGTCACGTCTTCCGGATCGTCCGGCCAGTTGAGCGGCGCCTGGCCGCTTCCGGTTGCTTGCTGCGTCATGCGGCGTCCTCCGTTTCGGTCGTTTCGGAATGTCCGGCAGCGGCGGGGGCGGTGTCCCCGGCGAGCCGATCGATGGCCTCGACGGTCGAGAGGCCCTGCGCCTTGAGGTTTTCCACGGCGGCGAAGGCCGGGCCGCGCGACGAGAACAGCGCCACCGACCAGCGGTCGAGCACGAGGCGCGCGACCCGCCAGCCGTCGGGGCCGTGCAGCACCAGTTCGGCATAGCGGCCGTCGGCGGTGGTCAGGCTCTTCAACGCCCGCTCCATGCCGGGATCGCAATGGATGCGCTTCTCCTGCTTCAGGAGCTCGACCGATTCGTCCTTCTGGGCGAGGAAGATCACCCAGTCCGAGTTCTCCCAGGCCGCCCTGGCGGCCGGATTGGCGTAATAGTCGTTGACCGACTGCGTGCCCGTAATCAGCGAGCCCCGGTATTTGCGGGCGCGTCTGGCAGCGCCCTCCAGGAACGCCCGGCTGTCCTCGCCCGAGAGCAGGTCCCAGGCCTCGTCGATGACGATCGCCTTCGCGCGCGTGCGGGGGCCGTGATACATGCGCTGGGTGGCAAGGAAGACCACCAGCATCAGCACCACGGCCTGGACGTCGCCGCGCCCCTTGAGCTCGGCGAGCTCGAACACCGTCATGGCGTTTTCCAGGTCGGGGACGTTCGAGCCCGCGAAGAGCCGGCCCATCGCGCCGCCCGGACACCAGGGGCCCAATGACGTCGCCATGTCCACCGCGCGGCGGTCGTCGCGGGCTTCCAGGTTCTTCCTGACGGTGCCGAGATCGGCCCCGTTGCCGGCCTCGTCCCAGGCCGCCGCGATGGCTTCGGCGATCAGCGCCGCCTCGATGTCGTCGATCGAGCCCCGGCGCCGGGCCATGCGCCCGATGACGCCGGCCAGCATGGCGAAGCATTCCTCGCGGTAGTCGCCGTCGTGATTGGCGGTCCCGGCGTCGATCATGGCGAAGGGGTTGAGGCAGGCCGGGTCCTTGCCGAAGGCGATGAAGGCGCCGCCCAATGCCTCCGCCGTGTGCTGGAACGACCGCCCGTCGTCGATCACCACCGCCTCGCCGCCGGCGCCGATCAGGCCGGTCACCAGCTCCTGCATCAGCACCGACTTGCCCGAGCCCGACTTGCCGGTGACGGCGACGTTGTAGTTGCCCGCCTCGTTGGCAAACGGCGACCAGCAGGCCGGCTGGCCGCGGCGGCCGATGAGGAACAGGGCGGGGGGATTGTCCGGATTGGCGGGCTGGCCGCGCCACTCGCCGTGGAGGGGGGCAAGATTGACGGCCGAGGAGGTGAGCAGCGTCTTCATCCGGCCCATGCGTTCGAGATCGGCATCGAGCCCGCCGGCGGACGCCATCGGCAGGCAGGCGAGCCAGGAGGGCAGCTGCATGTAGCGCTCGGCGTTCACCCGCCAGCCCTGGCCGTGATAGATCGCGCGCACCGCCTGCTCGGCCTCGTCGAGACTGTCGAGGGGCGCATAGACGGCAGCCATGTATGAGGCCCGGACCAGCTTCTCGCCATCCTTGAGGCGTTCGGTGACGGTTTGCCAGTCGCGCGCCTTCTCGGGCAGACCGGGGAGGTAGCGCGCAATGCCGGTGCCGGCCTGCTGGGTCGCCCGTGCCGACTTCAGGAACGCCTTCTCGCCGGCCGCCTCGTCGCCGGTGACCACGGTGAGGCAGGTCAGCACCGGGCAGCCGGGCTGGAGGAAGTCGCGGTGGAAATCGCCGATCAGGGCGTTGCCGCGCCAGCCCGGCCAGACCTCGGGGAAGGCGATTGCCGAGAGCACCCGCACGGCGATGTCCCCGCCGGACGCGCCGTCCCCGGAGCCGCCGTCGCGGCCCCCGTCGCCGTGATGGAAGGTGAGGCCCGTGGGATGGACCGTGAGCGCGCGCCCCGGCGCGATGCACTGTTCGTGCAGGGGATCGCGCGGCGCCCAGCGCCGGGGCGGGCGTTCGGCCCCGCCATCGCGGTATCCGCCGATATCGGGGCTCGTGAGTTCCGCCGCCAGCGAGAGCAGCGCGTCCGGCTCCAGCCGGCGGGTTTGCGCCCCGGCCGAGGCGAGCGTCCCCTCCAATGCCCGGCGAAACGCGCCGAGCGCGGTCTCCGAAGCCGGGCCGGGACCGCCCGCGAGACAGGCGGTGACGAACACCCGGTAGTCCGACAGGGTGAAGGGCGGCCCGCCCGCATGCAGCCGGCGCCAGCCTCCCGGCGCCAGCAGCTCGCGACGGCGCTTCCCCATCCGCGCCAGCGCGCCGCCCGCTTGCGCGCGGGGTTCCGCCCAGGCCCGGCTCGCCGCCCCGAAGCGCGGGCTCGCCCAGTGGATCACCTGGATCGTGCAGCGCTCGGGCGCGGCGTCGGCGAGCGTGCCGGAGAGCGCCCCCAGGATCTCGGCGTCGATGCCGGCAAACGGCGGCAGCTCGACGATGAACCCCACAGACCCCGCGTTGACGTAGAACTCGCTCGCCTCATCGAAGGCGCGCCAGGGCAGCAGGGCATGGAGCGCGGCCGGCATGGCCGGCGGCGTCCACGGCCCCGGCGCCTCCTGGCCCTCGAAGAGTTCGAGCAGACGCCCGATCGCGGATTGGCCCACAGGGCTCACTTCACCCTCCAGCCGGCCGGCTCCAGCACGACCCGCACATGCGACGCCTCGCGGTAGACGCCGTTCGCATCCACGAAGGGCGCGATCCAGATGCGCGCCACCACCTCACCGGTCCGAAGATCGCCGGCGCGCACATCCTCCTGCGTCATGTCGGTTTGCAACGAGGCCGGTTCGGCCAAAAGGGCGACGGCCTCCGGTTCCGCGGTCCGCGGTTCGCCAGTTCGGGCGGCGGAAGGCGCCGCGACCGTTTCGCCGGCCATCGGTTCCGACTTCTGCGCCGTTCCCGTTTCCGATCCGCGCGTTTCCTCCCCGAACAGCCGCGCGAGCCAGCCGAAGGGATCGAAGCCCCCGCCGCACTCTGCCTCGCAGGGCGCCGGGGCAGGCGATTCCGGCTCGCCGGCGCGCTGTTGCCACAGCGGCTCCGCGAGCAGCGTCTTCCGCGCCGCGCCCGCATCCGGCACCGCTGGATCGGCCGCCGCGACGCTGTCGCACGACCCGGTGTCGGCCAGCGGGCATTGCCACGACTCGCCGATGTTCCCGGAAGAGCAGCCGGCAAGCAGGAGCGCGGCGAGCGTTGCCGCAGGAAGCGCCGTTCGGCGCAGGACGGGTTTCGTTGCATGCGTCATGGTCATTTCCCTTGCTGAGCGGTTTGAGTGCGTGCCGGCGCGCGCCCGTCGGAACGAGGCGTTCCCCCTATGCGGGCGCCTTCGAGGAACACCAGCGTCACCTTCGTGCCGGCCTGGAGCTGGACCACCGGCTGGTACTGCTCGGCGCGGCGGATCATGTAGTCGGCGACCTTCTGCCCGGCCGACCCCGCGCCGGCGCCGAGACCGGCCCGGCCGATGTCGCCAAGCCCCGTATTGGCGACCGCGGCGCCGGCGCCCGTGGCCACCGCCTGCGGCTGGAACGCCTGGGCGACGCCCTGGCCGACGCCCGACACCATGCCGGCGAGGAAGGCCTTCTCGACCAGCGCGCCCTCGCGGCTCACCACCGGCCCGCGCACCCCGGTCTTGCCCGAGCCGGCGACGAAGCCGGCGACGTCGGTCTCGACCACCGTGCCGGGCTCCGGGCCGGCGCAGGTCATGGTGCGGAAGCGCACATAGACCTTCTCCGAGGAGAGGTCCCCATGGGCCGCGCCCGTGACGGTGCAGCCGTCGACATCGACCTGCATCGCCGTCCCGTCTTCTGCCGCGGTCCAGGCGGGGCCCGCGATGCGCATCAGCACCGGGCGCGGATCGCCCTGGGAGGACACCCCGGCCGAGGCGTCGACGCCCGCCAGCACCACCGCCTCGGCATGGGCGCCCGCCGGCAGCCAGGACGAGACCGGCTTCGCCACCGCGTCCGCCACCAGTTCGGGTCCGCTGCGGGGGTCAGCCGCCGAGGACCGGGGCTCTCCTTCCAGTTCGAAGGTCTCGATCATGCGTCCCGGCATCGGTGCGGCCGGTTTGGCCTGCCCGCCCGGCCGTGCTCCCGCCGGCGCCTGTCCCCGGAACCAGGGATCGCCGGCGGGCGCATTGCCTTGCCCGGTATCCGCCTGCGCCGGCAGCCCGCGCCGCAGCTCGTCGATCAGCGCCGCCTGGCGGTCGATGACGGAGCGCGCGTTGGCGGCGTCGTCCTCCAGCTTCGCGCGCAGCCGTTCGTTGTCGGCTCTCAGCGTCCGGGCCTCCTGCTGCATCTCGCGGATCTGCGTCTCGATCCCGCCGAGCCGGGCCTCGGAGCGCCGGGTCCAGACCTTCTCGGCCGCGTCCGGCCCGGCGATCTCCGCCTCGATGCCGCCCGCGGGCGCACGTTCCTTGCCGCCGCCCATGCCGAGCCACGCCGCCACCGCGACCAGCAGCACCGCCGCGATCGCGGAGAACAGCAGCAGCTGGCGCCGGCGCACGGCATCGGCGTCCACCAGGTCCTGGACGCGGGGCCGGTCCTTGCGGGCGCTCATCGCGGCGCTCCCGCCGGGGCCTCTTCGGTCACCGCGACGCCGAGACGCCCGCCCGAAGGCCCGGTGCCGGGCGCCGCCAGCCAGAGCGCTGACACACGGCCGATGCCCAGGAGGCCTTCGATGGTCCCGGCGAGGCCCGCACCGCCCGATGCCGGACGCGCGGCCTCGAAGACGAGCGCCGCGAAGCGCGGGCCCCGCCAGGTCTCGATCAACGTCAGCCCGGCAGCCGGGCCAGCGGCGGGCGCCAGGATTTCGTAGCCGGGCAGCACCTCCCGTCGCGCGACGGCGCGCACCAGGCGGACCAGGCCCGCGATATGGGCATCGTCCCCAACCGCCGGGGCGCGCATCGCGGCGTCCGCCAGAACCGCCGCGTTGCGGATCAGGATCTGCGCCGAGTCCCGCACCGAAGGCGTCAGCGTCAGCCGGTAGGTGAACCCCCTCTCGGTGCCGACGAACAGGGTGACGGGACCGCCCGGCGCCGCTCCGGGCGCGGCCGAGGGGCGCAGATAGAGGTCGCCCGAGGCGCCGTCATGCTCGACCGCATAGCCGTCCGGCGCGCGCACCACCCTGGCGATCCGGTCGCTCATGAGCGCGATGCGGTTGACGTTCGTGGCGGAAATCTCCGCCGCGAGCTCGGCATGGTCCGCCGCATCGAGGATCTGCATCGCCGCCGCGGGCGGCGGCGCCGCGACCGCGGCCATGAAGAAGAGGGGGGCCGCAAGCAGCGCAGCCATGCCGGTCCGTCGTGTCATTTTTCGTCCTCCAGTTGTTCGAAGCGCAGCAACCCGATGCGCCCGGCATCGATGCGGAACGCCAGCCGGTAGCGCCGGTCTTCGCGCGAGGACTCCTCGCGCCCGATCCAGGTCACCAGCTCGCCCGCGACCTCAACCGTGAGCCGCGCCGGGTCGGCCTCGATCTCCACGGGATAGAAGGCGCTCGCCATGTCACGCCCGGCCATGCGCCCGGCCTCGGCCTCGACCCAGGCGCCGATCGCGCCGCGCGCCGAGGCATGGCTCATCCGCGCCGCCGCAAGCCGGACATGGGATGCGTTCTCCGGCGTCAGCGTCAGCAGCGTCACCGCGACGGTGCGCGCCATGTCCTCGAGATAACGGGCGCCGGCGCGGTCGATGCCGACGCCGCCGCCGCCGACCTCCCAGGCCGGCCCCGCCGTTGCCGGCACCAGCACGGTCACCGTCTCGCGCCCGGCGAAGCTCACGGTGAGCACAACGTTCGCCGTCATCGACAGGACCAGCAGCGCCGCCAGCGCCAAGCGGACGTCCCGTACCCGGCGGATGGCGGAGTCCATTTCGATGCGCCGCATCGGTTCGATCCTCCCCCGCGCCTCAGCCGGTAAAGCGCCGGAGATGGCTCGGCGGCGTCGCCTTCAGACGCAGCACGAAGTCCGGCAGGAACCAGTAGAGGGCGTAGCGGGCGATGTTGGCCCCGCCGCCGCGCTTCACGCGCCTCAGCAGCAGCCAGCCGCCCACCCCGGCCACAAGCCCCGGCACGAACTGGTTGGCGGCGAGCCCGAGCAGGGCCGGGCCCATCAGCGCGGCGGCCTCGTCGACGGTCCAGAACAGCCAGCGCTCCGGGTCGTCGAGCCGGCGCGGGATGGTGTGGCGCGCACTCTCGTTCATCAGACGATCGCCGTGCCGACGATGCCGGTGACGATGCCGGTGCCCGCGCCCGCCGCAATGCCGACGCCGACGGCGCCCATCAGCTGCATGGCATTGAAGCGCAGCACCGAGCCGACCAGGGCCGCGCCCACGGCCAGAGCCGCGGCGAGCTGCCCGCCCGTGCCGCCCACGATGCCTTCCACCGTGTCGAGCGGATCGCCGAAGGTGGTGTCGGTGGTCGCGAGCGCCATCTCGGGCGCCGCCAGCACCGCCGCCACGGCGAGACCCGCCGCGGCAGCGATGCGCAGCGCCTCGCCCGAGCGGTCCGCGCCGATGGCCGCCATGGCCCCCGTCCGCGCCTTCATCGGTCCGCTCCCCGCGGCTCGTGGGCCGGGGCAGGCTCCCCCGATCCGGGAGCCTGCCCCGGACTCGATCCGGGGTCCGGCGGGGTCTCGTCCGCCGCCGGCACGCGCCGCTTCGCCGCCCAGTCGTCGAGGTCGTCGCGGCGATAGACGATGCGCTGGCCGAAGCGGTGATAGGCCGGCCCCTTGCCGGTCTCGCGGTAGCGGTCGAGCGTGCGGGGCGAGAGCCCCAGCGCGGCCGCCGCCCTGCGCGTGCTCAGATATTCGCCGTTGGCGTGGTTCATGTCGCAATCTCCCTGTGGTGCGTCGTTCTCCGCCTCGCCGAGCAGCGGCGCCCCCGCCACCGCCGCGCGCATCGCCGCGCGCGCCCCGGCAGAGGCCTGGCCCGCCATCCACGCCCGCGCCCGCTCGACCGTCGTGAGCCGGAACGAGGCGCCCCGGCGCAGACGGTCGACAAAGGTGGGGTCGCCCAGCGCGAACTCGCCGAACACGTAGGCCTTGGTGCCGGTCGCCCCCAGGAACGCCTCGACCTCGCGCCGGAACGCGGGCGCCACGGGCGCAAGGCCCATGAAGGCGAGGAGGCGGTCGACGGTCCTGAGCCCAAGAGAGCGGCCGCGGTCGAGCGAGGCCATGAAGCCCGGGTCGCCCAGCGCCTCGACGCCGAAGCGCCGGGCGCTGGTGTCCGTCTGTTCGAGGAACGCGCCGAGAAGGGCGTGGAGCTGTCGGTCGAGGTTCGTCATGGGCGCGAACGTAAGCCGAACGCGCCTCGTTGACAAACGTGTTAGTTAGGAGTTATCCTGCGTCTCCGCAGCATCCACGAGGAACCCCACGATGGAACGCGACCCGGTACGCGAAGCCCTGCAGGAACGCCTCTGGAAGGCCGGCGTCTCGCTCGCCGAAGCCTCGCTGGCCATCGGCAGGAACAAGGCATACCTCCAGCAATACCTCGCCAGAGGCATGCCCCGCGTGCTCTCGTTCCAGGACACCGAGACGCTCGCCGAACTCCTGGGGTGCGACGCCGCGGAACTGCGCCACGACGCGCTGCCGGCCCCAAAGCCCTGGACCGGGCCCAGGCGAAGGCGCACCGCCAGCGCCGCCGTCCCCGAGATGGAGGTCGAGGCCGCCGCCGGCCCCGGCGCCTGGCACGAGGACTTCGTCCACGAGAAGGCCCGCTGGCGCCTGCCCGAAGCGATGGTCCGCCACGAGGGCGACGCCGACCCGCAGGCGCTGCGCATCCTCAAGGTGCGCGGCAACTCGATGGAGCCCGAGCTCCGCGAGGGCGACCGCATCGTCGTCGACACCGCGCGGCGCGTGCCCGCCGCAGGCGAGCTCTTCGTGCTCTGGGACGGCACCGGGCTCGTCGTCAAGCGCGTCGAGGCGCTCACCGCGAAGGGCATGCTCCGCCTCGCCTCCGCACATCCCGACTACCCGCCCTACGAGTGCCGGGCCGACGAGGTCCATATCGTCGGCAAGGTGCTCTGGAAGGTCACCCGCGCCTGACGCCCGCCGCGCCTTACCACCGCGCGACCGCCTCGAACCCCACGGTGTGCTCCGGCTCCGTCCAATCATTCTCCCTGCGGGTCGCCTTCACCCCGAAGGAAATATCGGGCGCGTTGGCGTTGGCCGCGGGCGTCAGGCGCCACCCCACGCTGTAGTCGCGTGCGCCGGTGGCGAGGCCCAGCCCGACATGCGGGCTGCCGGTGAAGAGCCCCGAGAAGGCCGGGAAGCCATAGGCCGCTTCCGCCCGCCAGCGGGCGGTGGCCTCGCCGCTGCCCGCGCGGTCCTCCAGCGGATCGGGCGTGAACAGCGCGTCGAGCCCGCCCCTGGCCTGTCCGCCCCAGTCCTGGGCGAGCGTCAGCGAGGGACCCCGCGCAGTCGCCGGGTCGGGATCGAAGGCGAGCGAGGCGGCAAAGCCCCGGTCCTCCAGGTCGTCCGAGCCGTGCGCGGCCAGCGTGCGGCCCGACAGGTCGAGCGACAGGCCGAGTGTCGGGTCGACCCAGGCCAGCCCGCCGCCGAGTTCCACCCCGAAGCCGGTCTCCGCATCGCCGCCGTCATGGCGTGCGCCTATTTCCAGCTTCGGCGTCACATGGCCGCCGCCCTCGGTGGCGATGCGGTAACCACCCTGCAGACCGAGCCGCAGCCGCGTCACGTCGGAGTCCGACGCCGCCAGTTCATGCGTCTTGTCCGAGCTGGTCCGCGCCCACAGCGCGTCCGAGGTCACCGCCAGGGTCGGGCCGCTGCCCTCCTTCGGCGGCGCGATCACGTCGCTGCGCAGGCCCATCGCCGCCATCGTCCAGGAGATGTCGGAACCGAGCGCCCTGCCGCCGACCTCCGGCTTGAGCGTCACCTCGCCGGTGCCGGAGCCCGCCGCGCCCCACAGCTTCATCCACTCGGACGCCTGGATGGCGGCATAGGGCACCGCCGCCGTCAGCGTCGCCTCGACCTCGCCGTCGCCATTCCGCACGGCGCCATTGCACAGGTCCGGCGGCGGATCCACGCCGTCCATGTCGAGGTCGGCGCAGACATTCCCGCCGGGGTCGGCATCCCGGTAGCTGCCTTCGCCGCTGCTCTGCATCAGCGCCATGCCGACCAGCCACTTGCCACGCGCATAGTCGGCCCCCAACGTCGCCGTGGTCGCTTCGCCCTCGAGCGAGAACGTCCCCTCGCGACCGTCGAAGCTCGACTGCGCCGCCCGGCCCCAGAAGGCGAGACTCCCGCCCGTGCCGTCCTTCTCACCCGTCGCCGTGAAGCTGCTGCCGAGCAGCACCTCGCGCGCCGTCATGGACCAGGCCTGCGCCCCAGCGCCGCTGCTGTCGAAGCCGAAGCCGTGAGCGTCATGGCCGGTGCCGCCGGTACCGAAATGGCCGGTGGAAGCGCCGAAGGCGCGCGCGACATCGGATTGCGCCAGCAGGTCATTGCCGGACGCGATGCCGGGGGTCGAGCCGCCCAGCCCGTCGGAACCGCCGCCCGTCCCGGACTGCGATCCGGTGGATCCGGGATCGAGGTTCAGCGCCTGTCCGGCGATCGAGCCCTGCATCCCGGCGCTGCGCGGGGCCGCGATGCGCCCGGCGATGCCGTCCAGCGCCTGCTCCGCCGCCGCCCGCCCGAACCGCGCCAGCCACGCCGCCGGCATCGGGTCGTCATTGACGATCGTGCCCACCGCAACACCGTCGCCGATCGCAGCACCCCCCGTCGGCCGCGACAGCGCCACCTCGAAGGTCTCCGGGTCCTCGTCGTGATTGTCGTTGTAGACATAGACCCACATCTTCTTCTCGGTCTGGCCCGGATGGAAGGTGAGTGCGAGCCCGTCCGGCCACCACCAGTAATAGTCCTCGCCATACCGGGCCGAGACCGGGCTCGCCTCGCGCGCCGTCACGGTCACCTTCACCGTCCGCTGCACGGCCCGATCGAGCCGCACCGTGAAATGCATCAGCCCGACATCCTCGTTCGCGGTCTCGTCGCCGACCGAGAAGGTCGGGGCCATCGCCGCCGCATCGTCGTCGGTCACCTTCACGGAGGCCGCATCCAGCGGCGCCGCTGCCACCGTGTAGAGGAGCCCCTTCTCGCCGTCCCCGGCAAGGGTCGCCGTCACCGCCCCGTCGGGCTCGTCCGCCACATCATTCACCGTCGGCACCGTAAAGGTGGCCTCTGTCTCGCCCTTGGCAATGGTCGCCGTGGCGGTCCCCTCATGCTCGGCCGCCACGAAGTCGCTGCCGTCGGCCTCCGAGACCGTGAGCCTGACCGTCAGGTCCGCGCCGGGCGCCCGGCTCGCCGTCAGGGTGAAGGCGGCATCCGCGCCCTCCGCCACGGTCCCGGTCTTCGCCGCGATCGCGATCTCCGGCGGCGGCTCCAGGATGGCGAAGCCCACCGCGCCCGAGGCCGCCGCCCCGCCGCCGAGGCCGGTCGCGACCGGCGTGCCCGGCTTCACCGTCACCGTCTCCTGCTCGCCCTCGGCCACGCTGTCCGCCACCGTCGCCAGTACCAGCGTCGCCACCGTCGCCGACTTGCGCCCCGCAGCACCGGCGAAGGTCACCGTCGGCGGGCTCTTGGGATCGGTTCCCGCGAGGTTGGCATAGGTCACGCCCGCGGGCGCCGTCTCCGGCGCGGCCAGCGTGTAGTCGGCACCCAGCGTCGCCGTGCCGGCAAAGGCCAGCGGCACCGCGAGGCTCTCGCCCTCGACCAGCGCGCGCCCGAGCGTCAGCGTCAGCGTCTTGCTACCCGACGCCTCGGGCAGGTCGCCCGCCGGCGCCGTCAGCACAAGCGTGGTGGCATCGTCGTCCGCCACGGCCACGCTTGCGCTCTTGCTCTCATCGTCCACCGTATAGCCGGCGCCGTCCGACACCGTCGCCACCACAGCGCCCGCCGGCTCGTCGGCCTCGTCGGCCAGCGTCGCCACCGTGAAGGCCGCCTCCACCTTCCCGGCCGGGATCGTCACCATGCGCTCGCCGATTGCCGAGGCGTCGGCAATGGCGCCGGTCTGCGCGACCGCCACCGTCACCGCGAGCTCTTCCGCCGGCGCCGGGTCCGCCTTGAGCGTGAAGCCCGCCGCCGTGCCTTCCGTCACCGCCGCACCGGCGGTCACGGTAATCGCCGGAACCGCCTGTTGCGGCTCTGCCTGTGCCTCTGCCGGCTCCTTCTCCAGGCATTCGAGCGCCGGCGCCACCGGCGCCCAGCGCTGAAGGCCGCGATCCGCCTGCGCCTGCGCCTCGGCGACGGTCATCGGGTTGCTGCTCCAGGCGTTGCTCTCCCCGAAGGCGGCAAGCACCCGGCTCCAGCGCTCGACATGGCCCGGCGAGCGCCAGGTCTCGCCCGCAGCGGTCCGGACTTCGGCCAGCAGGGCGTCGGAGACGCAGGCCGGCGCCGGGCTGTCCGTGCTCTCGGCACTGGCGCTCAGCGCGTCGCTGCCCGGCCCCACCGCGAGGGTTGCCGTGCCGGCGAGGCTCGCCAGCTGCTGCGTGTCGCCGTTCTTGTCGACATATTCCGGCGTCACCGTGACCGTCAGCGTCATCGGCACCGGGGCGCCGTGGTCGACGGTGGTCGTGGTGCCCGTCACGCCGGGCAGGTCGCCGGCGGAAGCGTTCAGCGAGTCGCTGCTCTCGGCACTCCACGACACGTCATAGGAGGTGGCATGCTCCACCGCGTCCCAGGTGACGCTGGCGCTGGTGTCGTCCACCGCCGTCACCTGCAGGTTGGCCACCGCCTCGGTGGGCGCCGGGGCGGCAAGGGCGGGTGCGGAGACCGTGTTGCCGTTCAGGTTGCGGCACTGGCTATTGTAACCTCTTGACCCCCGTCTGTTGCGCCCCGGGTTCCTTACATGGGCGCGGATCGTATCGACCGTGACCTTGCGCACGCCGCCGCCTGTGGCGGTGTGGGTGATGTCGGCGCAGGTGTCGTCGATGTTCCGCGAGGCGTCCTTGCGGACCACATAAATCATGCGCCAGCACTCCCAGGGCGTGTCCGGCGTGCCGTCGTAGCTCTCGCTCGGCTGCCGGCCCGACACTGTCCGCGTGTTGCCGTGGCTGTCGAAGTATTGATGCGCTTGATGGCCGAACCAGTTGCTGCAGCCCGTGCCTGCGCCGGGACTGCGGTCCTTGAACTCCACCGTCACCGTGTCTTGCGCCGTGCCGCCTTCGGTCAGCGACAGGCCGACGAGGTTCCGCTTGTCCGAAGGCACCGTCGCCGTCACGGTCACCGTGCCGCCCGGCGCCGGGCGGTTCGACAGGCGCACGGCATAGGATATCCTGTCGCCGGGTGCCGCGTTCTGCCACGCCGTCAGCCCGCGCGTTGACGTTATCGTATGCGGTCGCCGGATCCGCACGCCGCCCGCGCCGCCCTTGATGTACCAATACGCCTCGACCTCGGGCGCGTCGTCCACCTCTACCTGGACGTTGCCCAGGTTCCCGTTCAGGCCACCGCCGCTGGCCGTGTGGGTCAACTGCGTCGTGCGATTCCGATGCGAACCGGGCTCATCCATGCCGGTCACCGTCACCTGCTGGGGCGTCTGGTAGTTCGATGACGTGAACGTGAGCGACGCGGGACTGACGGTCGCGCCCCCGCCAATCCTGCCGATGGTGACGGTGGTATCGCCACCGGAAGGCGCGGTCGTCAGGCGCACGCAATAGGTCGTTTCGCCGGTCTCGAGGATGCGAAGGCTGGTATCATTGAAGATGGGGTTCTGGGCGGAGCATGTCACCGGCGGCGGCGCGGCCTCGTCGTCCTCCAGCGTCAGGGTCGCCGCGTTGTTCGACGCATGCGCCGCCACGCCGCTCACCGTCGTGTCCAGCAGGCCGAGCGAGGTCAGCGTCGCGGTGATCGTCTCGTGAGCCGCGTCTGGATCGTCGCGGCTCGCCACCGGGGTCAGCGTCACCGTCGCCGTCTGCACCGTGTTCGTGTCGTGGCCGGTGAAGACCACCCGCGGGTTGGCCGTCAATGCGTTCGTCAGCGTCACCCCGCTGTGCATGCTCGCCGCCGCGGCCGCGACCGTGAAGTCGTGGTTCGCGACGCTGCCGCCGTCCACGCTCCCCGGCAGCCGCGCGCCGGTGGTGCTCGCCAGAGCGATCGGCACGCCGATGGTCTCGCCGGCATAGAGTCGGCGGGACAGCGAGATCGCCAGCACCGCCGTGTCCGAGGCGTCGCCCTCGGTCATGGTCGGGTCCGAGGCCGTGAGCTCGACGGTGGTGTTCTCGTCGTCCTGGATGAGCAGCTTGTCGGAGGCGTCGCTCGACGACACCGTGTAGCTGTCGTTGGCCGCCGAGCAGCCCACGGTGTTCGGCGCCACCGCCTCGACGGTCACGCTGCTGTCCTGGTCGTCCGCGGCGGTGTCGGTCCAGGTGAGCGTGTGGGTGCCCGAGCCGTTGGTGTTGCCGCTGCTGGTCAGGCTCACCGTCTGGATGCCCTCGTTGGTCGAGGCCACCCGGTCGCCGCCGCTCTCGGTCACCCGCACGCACGCCGTCAGCGCGCCCGGCAGCACCTGGTCGGCGGCAAGGTTGAACCCGATGCCCACACTGCCCCCGATCTCCGTGACCTTCTTCTCGCCCGCGTCCGAGCGGCTCTCGCCCTCGCTGATCGGCAGCGACACCGAGATCTCCGGGGTCGGGGTGTCGTCGTCGAGGATCGTGTGGGTCGCCGTGGAGGTGCCGAGGGTGACGCCGGGGTTTGAACCACGCAAGGACAGCGTCGCGATCACCGTTTCGTCGACCTCGGCGTCGGTGTCGCCCTTCACGCGGATGCCCTCGGAACCGGTGCCGGCGGTTTGGCCGGTGAGGCAATTGCTGCCCGCTGGAAAACCGGTCCCGCTGACGATGGTTAAAGGCTGGTAGTCGGCGGCGTCGGGAATGGTGCCGCCCGCGGTCGTATCGATGGTCGCCGTGCCGGTGAAACAGACTCGATAGTTCGCATTGGCGGTCCCTCCGGTCCGGGTCACCGTGAACGTGAGGTCCCGCGTGCTGGAATCGCCCTCGTTCGCGTCCGCGGGGGCGCTGATGGACAGGGTGGTCGTCTGCGCCTGCGCCTGCCCGGCGGCGAACCCAAGGAACAGCGGCAGGCAGAGCAGGGCCGAAAGCAGGCCGAGCCGCGGATTGCGGGCGGCACGGGCGCCCGCCGCGGCGCGGGCGGGAGAAGGAGCGAAGCTGTCGGGGGAAGAAGCGGGCCGGCGGGTGTCGGAACGCCGACCGGCGGATGCGGAAGATTCAGGCCGGGAGGCGGAGCGCCTTAGGCGGCGCCACCATGAAGACGCAGGAAGCGCGATCCGGCGATCCGGCGATCCGGCGATCCGGCGATCCGGCGATCCGGCGATCCGGCGATCCGGCGATCCGGCGATCCGGCATTATACCAAGGGGAATCCCCTCAGCTCTTGTCAACCCATGCACGAAACAATTTTTCGCACGCCCGGCGATGGCTGCAAGCGCTGCGCACAGCGCGCGGACCCTATATCGTCCTTCCTTGAATATGGTCATCGCGATCTCTCCGAACCTGTCGCCCGGCCTGCCGGTGCGCACAGTGCGCAAATCTGCCGAGCGTCGCCTGTTCCGTTTACCGTACCGTATGCCGAACACGGAACGAAGGCAAGGCAGCCGCGCGTTTGTAAAGTCAGCGCACACTTGCATCCATTACACGACAACGGCGATGCCCTTGCCGTTATCGGCCGCCACAGAGCCGCCGACCGCAGCACCGATATCGTGCATGACGATGCAGGCCGCAGCGCCGTCACCATCGACCGAAATCCCTGCTGACAGTGGGCGCCCTCTCAGCCCTTATCGCGCGCCCAGCCTGTCCGCCTCCGCCGTCGTGGTCGCCCGGCGCCTTGCCGCCCACGCGTCCAGGTCCGACCTGCGATACCGCACCCGGTTGCCGAAGCGGTGAAAGGCGGGTCCGTCCCCGCTGACGCGGTAGCCGTCCAGCGTGCGGGGCGAGAGGCCGAGATAGTCCGCCGCGCGCCGGGTGTCGAAGAATCCGCTCTCGTCGTCGCCCATGCTGTCTGCCCCGTTCGATTGCTGGGTGTGCCGGACTTTCCGCGCCGCCGGCACGGTCCCGCCGACGCGAGACCATGCCGGGAGGCGTACGCGGGAGGACCAGGCGAACGTAGACGGAGCCGCCCGGGCTTTCAAAGCCAACGGTCAGGGGAAATCCTGCATTGGCCTGCCGTTCGGCCCCACACATGCGTTCCCGCGCGACAGCGCCGTCAGCGGCCCGCACTTCATACCCGGGCCCAGGTGTTACGCGTCCGGTCGCAAGCCCGCCGAGGCGATCCTCGCGGTCATCGCGATACCACCGCACACGGCATCGTCGATGCCTCGATCCGCGTCCTGGCGTCCGGACAATTGCCTGCCGGCAGCATGGGGTCATGCGGGCGCATGCGTCGATTCCACAACGCGCGGTTTCGGATCCGGATCGCTCTCTGGATGCTTACGGCTCTGAGATCGGTTCAGCAGGGAAGTTCAAGAAAACTTTATATATCAGCTAGTTACAAAGTTTCAGGGCGCTTCCTACGACGTGCGTGTCGAGCAGCGCCTTCATCGCTTCAGACTGTCCCAGTGGTCTTCCGGGAGCACCGGCCCTACGACGTCGCCGACGATGGTGACCGTTCCCTCCAATTCGGCCTGGGGATAGAGGGTTCCTTCGCCGGTGACCGGCGACAATTGGGCAACCGGCCGGCCGCGCTTCAGAATCACCAACCGTTCGCCGGTCTCGTTCACGCGGTCCAGAATGGCAAGGCACCTCGCCTTGAAATCGGATGCATTGATCGTATCCATATGACCAGTTTTCCTGACCGGTCACATCATGTCAAGGTCGGCGCGCCGGTGCTGAGGCTCCTGCAATGCACGGCGCCTTGCCCACCGCCCACCAACCACCAACGCGGGACCGATTCTCATATGGGGACAATTTCGAGGCTCTTCGAGCCGTGGTGATCTTGCCAGTACGGGCCGAGGATTTTCCATGCTGCTTCGAAGCGGTCTGACATCACCAATGCCCGCAGCCCGAGGATTGCTTCGCCGCCTGACGGGCTCCAGGTCATGCCCGATCCCTTGAGCCGCTGCGTGACAAGAAGCTTGTTCGTAGCCGCCACGATTTCGCTGCCGACCATGAGGTTCTCGGCCCTGTATGCGGCGTAGTCCATGCGTTCGCGATTGTTGAAGAAATATCCGACGATGCCGGAAACCGAGGGCGCGTGGCGCCGAGCCACGTAGCGCAGCGACGCGATCATCCGGTCGACGCCCCGAGGTCCGGTGAGCAAGATTCGGCGAAGGTCGCGCCAGCGCTGCCGTCCGCGCTCGCTGTCCTTGCGGCAGGCTTGGTCCACGGCCTTCTTCAGGCTTTCGTCCGCATGCTGGAAGAAGTCGAGTACCCGGTCAGCCCCCGGGGAGGCGCTTTCCAGGAATCACCAGGTGTCATGCGCGACGTTCGCGATTGTCACGAGGCGAAGGTCCGGGCGCTTCGCCAGAAGCGCGTCCACCTCTTCCACCACGAGTTCCGTCTGACGGCGCTTGTTCCGCTCCGGCATGCGGCCACGGCGGATCGTGCGGAGATGCTCCCCCTCGCCGGTTCCGAGGGAGGTCGTAGCGCAGGCCGTCTCCCGCCATTCGACGCCGTTTTCATCCTTTTCCATGGGTTTCCGCCAGCATCGGCACCATGACGCCGTCGAACTGGATGCTGGCGAGAACCGCTGCATCCGGAACCTCCTCCCGCTCGCGGATCCGCGCAAGGACGTCCTGCGCGATCTCCTCCCGTCGCCGTCCGGCCGCCTCGTAGAGGCGCACCAGGCTCGCGACGCTCGGACACATCCCGCCTTGCTGACGGAAAGTGCGAACACACTCCCGCGGCGGCGGCAGGGCCAGCCGGTGCAGCACGGTGCGGGCCGTGCGCGGCGTGTCAAGAAGTTCTCGTTCAGCCCGGCGCGACGGTCCGCGGAAAACAGCGACGCGTGTGCCTTTCGCCGGTAGCGGGAACGCTCGTAACCGATCGTTCCGAAGGACGTCATCGCCCGCTTGCGCGAGACGTCCTCACGTCGGTGCGTCTCGCCGTCATGGATGAAACTGGCCGCGCCGTTGTCGGAGCGACTCGAAGGCGGCGCGCAGGATCGCCGCCGACAGCCGGTTGCCGGCATCGGCAACGCCGTTCTCAAGGGTCTCGGAGGATCCGTGCCGGGAAAAGGCTTCCAGACGCTCGCGCGTTCCCGCCATGTTGGCCAAGAACTCTTCGGACAGTTGTCCCGGAAAGAGATGGCCGAGTTCCTCGCGCAAGGCAACAAGATGGCTCTCGCCAAGGCCGGAAAATCAGGGTCCATCCTTTCGTGATACGCCGGAAAACGCCCGACTTGAACGTCGGCGAGACGGTCCGAAAGTGGTGGTATCAGGACAGGATAGAGCCGATTAACAGCATTGTGAGACCATGCTGTACTCACTCCTGATACATAACAGGAACAAACTGCCCCATGTCAGAAACACCCCCACCAACGCCGCGATCCCGAAAGCGATTCTCCTCGCCACCGGGCCGGCGCCGGGTAATGATTCCGCAATGCCAGATTCGTCCGGCCTCCCGTCGTCATTTTGCCCACCGCGACCCCGGGCTCCCCGGTTATCAGGTCCACATGCCCGACCGTCCGTCGCACGGCCATTGCATCATGTGCCGGTGTCCCGAACGCATCCTCGCTGCCCCGCCCGGCTGCGCAATCCGGTGATGCCGTCTTCAACGACGGCGGCGCCGTGCCACGATGCGCGCCCGGTTCCCTGCCCCCATCCAGGACACGACCCTGCCTGAAGCCGACCTGGTGGGAACCTGCCTCGACGGGATCAAGGGCGTCGACGACTTCCTTTCCAGATTCGAAATGACTGTGCGCGGTCTCGAACAACGGTTCAGGGGCGCCTGGACGGTCTCGACGATCGCCTGCGGGCCGTGGAGGCCGGCCAGACCGAAATCGAGGGCCAGCGCGTGCCCTGGTGCGCGACGACGTTCTGGGCCGAAACCTCCAGTCGTCGCAGGCGGGTGGCGAGCACGTGCCCGGCGACTGATCTGACGCCGAACGGTTTCGCCAAGGACCATTCATTTCTGCCGGTTCCAGGCAACAGCCAAACGTGGCGGTACGCCGTTGCTCACGTTGCTGCGCCGTTTACTCCGGGCGACTTACGAAAAACCACGCCCCGGCCGGGAACGGCGCGGGTTCCGGTTTCAGCCGATCGAGGCCGGAACGCCAGGGTGCACCAAGCCGACGGGGAGGGCCCGAAGCGCTGTGAACCGCCACGTGGCTTGACGGTGAACCCGGTTCCGCCGGGTACGGCATGTGGGGGAGCGCTTTCTGACTCGGTGCATTCCGAGGTCTCCGCCGAGGGTCGTGCGAGAAGCGCTCCGGGGGAGTTCTCCGATCGGACGTCAACCCCCGATCAGAGTTGTTTACTGTCTTGCGCGGCATCACTGTGTTGTCACCGGAACTGTGCGCGCCGTCACGTCCCGTCGTGCCTGGCGATTCCTGACCCGCGTCGACGGGGATCCCGGCGCGCGGGCACTGGCATTTCCTTACCGATTCGACGGTGTTTCCTTCATGCGTGGCGCCTTGCGCGGCGACAGACGGTGCCTGCGGGCGGGCTCCGGCTCGGTCAGGCCGCGACGCTTGTGCCTCGGTGCCGGTTGCGGATCGGCTTTCTCGATCTCCTCGGATAGAGCCGCCCCGGTCGCACCCGGCTGCGCACCGCGAGGACCCGCTGCGCCATCCAGGTCACGGTTTCAGCCAGCGCTGCGGCGCGCATCAGCACCAGTTCCTCCAGGTTCGCCGCCATGATTGCCAGCGCGTTCTTGAAGTTGACGGTCATTTTCTCCTTGCCGGCCTCGCGCCTCGCTTCCAGCAGGCCGTCGCCATGATTCGAGAGCAGGCGCGTCATGGCGATCAGGTTGAAGCGGGCGTACAGCTCCTGGCGGATGCCGCGCTCGGTGCGGCTGTGGAACTCGTCCACCGCGACGACAGCTTTGGACGTCTTGAACAGCTCTTCGATGCCCCAGCGTCCGTGGTAGAGGTCGGAGAGGTCGTCGAGCGTGTATGTGCCGGCGTCTGCGAGGGTGGTGGCGAGGACGTATTCGCTGTCTCGGTGCGTGTAGCGGACCAGCCGCAGGTCGACCGGATCGAACGGTCTGCCCGGGAAAGCGGCACGGAGCCGGGCCCGCGAATGGTGGTCCTTCGGCACGGCGGACACCGTGGTGTCGTCGAGATCGCCGTTGATGAAGCCGTCGAAGCCGGAGTTGCGGCGCATCCGGAACACCGGGTGCACGCCGCGCCAGACCAGGGCGTACAGGAGCACGAACGAATAGTATCCGCGGTCGAAGACCACGATATCGCCCGGCCCCACGGCGTCGAGATGGGCGAGTGCGGCGGCGCGCTCGTCGGCGTTGGCCGACAGGCTGAAGTCGACGGGCGTTGCCGTGTCCAGCCGGTAGAGGCAGGACACCAGGCCCTGCGGGTAGTGGGCCGCTGCATTGGGACGCGGGTAGCCGGCCTCGACCAGCGGGCGGGGCAGGTTCATCCTGGTTCCGTCAACGGCGAAGGTGCGATGGCCCTTCCACCGCCGGTCGGTGCCCTCGTGCCGGAGGATCTCGCGGTGCAGGTCGAGGAACAGGTCCTCGTGGACCTTTGCGCGGGCCTTGCAGATCGACGAGGCGGCGACGGGCTCTCGCTGTGGCAGGGCGATGCCGAGGTTGCGGCACTGGTCCCACAACTCGGCGAGGACGGTCGCATAGCCCTTGTCGCCGCGCGACAGGACGAGCCGGAACACGAACAGCACGACGATCAGGCTGTCCAGGATCCGCTTGCGCTTCATCCACCGGCGGTCGTGCGCGGCGGCGAGTTCCCCGGCCGCGTCGATGATCTTCATCCACATCGCGACGTAGGGGTCGTCGAGCGCCGGCGCCGGGGGCGTGCGGCGCGGCGGCGTCTTGCTCTCGCCCTTCAGCGTCGCGCGGAAGCCGGGGTCGAGAGGAAGGACGAATATCTGCTTCGCCGGCTTGGCCCGGCTTGTGCTTCTGCGCCCGGCCGTCATGCCGATCACGGTCCAGTTGGCGGCCCGGTAGCAGGCCCCGTCGAAACGGGTTGGATCCACGAAGGTCTCCACAATCACCACACACCGCTATACATGAAGGCTTTTCACCGCCGGACGTTTTGGAGCCGGTTAGGATCTGCCGGCCCGGACACTCGTACAATGGTGCGCAGGTCACGGTCATCGGCTTGCGCACAGCGGGCACTCGCGGTCAGAAGGTAAAACTTCGGTTGCCCGACGGCGAGCTGTGCTGGCTTCCGCTCTCCTGGACCAGCCTTGGTGCGACACCAACTGACGGGCTTCGGCTTGCCGGTCTGTTGTCTGATTTTATTGCACTGCGTACTCTGCTCTGCATTCTTGAGGAGCGATGCGGAGCAGCGGATGGTGCACGAGCCAGAGGAGTTTCCTCTTCTGACAGTGCTGGCATGGAAGGAGCGGTGGGATCACTGGCACGCGGTGCCACAAACGAGCCGGGACCGTCTGGTGCGGGAGTTGGCGCGGGTGATGATTCAGGCGGCGACGGGGTGTCGTCATGAGCACGACGAAGATAGCGGCCCGGCACCTTGATCGCCTGGCGGTCGTGTACGTCCGCCAATCGACGCCTGGTCAACTCCGCCATCATCCTGAATCGACGGCGCGCCAGTATGCACTGGCGGACCGGGCCGTGGAATTCGGCTGGTCCGAGGACCGGATCAGGACGATCGACGCCGACCTGGGGCAGAGTGCTGGTGAGCATGCAAAGGGCACGCGCTCGGGCTTTGGCGAACTTTGCCGCCTGCTTGCCCGGGATCAGGTTGGAGGCGTTTTCGGGATCGAGATATCGCGCCTGGCGAGGAACACCGTGGAGTGGTTTCAACTTCTCGATTTGTGTCGGACGCACGATGTGGCGATCATCGAGGACGAGCAGGTGTACGTGCCGGCACGCGATGATGACAGCCTCATCCTGGGCATCCGGGGTACGATGTCGGCCGCCGAGTTGTCGGTTCTGCGGGCTCGGATGGAAGGTGGGCGCCGTAACAAGGCGCTGCGTGGTGCCTTGTATTGGCGCGTTGCCGCTGGGTTTGTGCGCGAAGGGGACACCATCCGCAAGGACCCTGACCAGCGCGTGCAGGCCTCGATTTCTGCGGTGTTTGCCGCTTTCCGGGAGACGGGAACCGCACGCCAGGCCGCGGTCCTGTTGCGTGACAAGGATGTCAGCCTGCCGGTGCGCGATCACTCGAGCGGTGCGCTGGTGTGGCAGCCGGCCTCGTACACACGGACGCTGCGGATTCTCAAGAACCCGGCCATGGGCGGCGCCTATGCCTACGGGCTGCGTCGCGGGCGCCGCCGCGACGCGCCTCTGCGTGCGGTAGAGGAGCGGTGGGAGGTGCTGCTGCCCGAACGCCATGAAGGCTATGTCGAGTGGCAGGAATGGCTCGATATCCAGGAACAACTGGCGAGGAATCATTCTTATCGCGACGGCAGCAGGGGGCCAGCCCGCGAAGGCCCCGCCATGCTGCAAGGATTGGTCGTGTGCGGGCATTGCGGCTACGGAATGGCGATTGAGTACAACGCGAGGGGGTGGAGCTATGCCTGCAGCGTCGTCGACCCGACGAGTCACCAGAAGCGCGGGTGCTGTTCGATGGGCGGCAAGCGCCTTGACCGGGAGGTGACGCGGCTGTTTCTCGAAAGGGCGACCCCGGCGGGAGCCGAGGCGGCGGTCCGGGCGGTGAGCGAGATGACCGAGCGTGCCGACGCGGACTTGCGGCGCTGGGAGCAGGCGCTGGAACATTGCCGCTACGAGGCTGGTCTCGCGGAGCGCCGCTACCGGCGGGTTGATCCCGACAACAGGCTGATCGCAGCGACACTCGAGCGGGAATGGGAGGCGGCTCTGGTGGCACTTGAGGAGGCTGAGCAGGCGCTCGCGGCAGCGCGCAGCGAACGGTCGCCACCACCGGCACCGGAGATCTTCGCCGAGCTCGGCTCATCGCTTGAGCGGGTGTGGGACGCGCCAACGACGTCGAACTCCGACCGCAAGCGGTTGCTCGGCTGCCTCGTGGAGCAGGTGACGATCGAGCACCACACAGAGGCGGGAGAGTTCGCGGTCACCGTGCAGTGGCGGGGCGGACATGTTGACGACCTGGTGTTTGCGAAGATCGTCACCATCCCGCAGCCCAGACGCACCGACGAGAGTACCCTCGACCTCGTTCGCAATCTGTCGGCCCACTACAACGACAGAACGGTGGCGGGTATCCTCAACAAGCAGGGAAGGCGCACCGCTCACGGCCTGCGGTTCACGAAGGACCTGGTCTGCAACCTGCGCCGGTACCACAATATTCCTGCCTACGTGGCGTCGACTGAACAGAGCGACGGGGTACCGCTCAGTGTCGCCGAGGCCGCACCGGTGCTCGGGGTCAATGAGGCAACGCTGTACCGCTGGGTCCACGCAGGCCTCGTGCCGGTCATCGATCCGGGCGTCGACGGGGCGCCGCTCAGGGTGAACATGACGGATGCACTTCGCGCCCGTTTCCGTGAACAGCCGCCGGAAGGCTTCGTGCCGGTGCACGTCGCAATGCACCGTCTCGGGGTGAGCCGCCAGACGATTTGGAATCGCGTCAGGTCAAACGCCCTCACTTCATGCCACGTCACGCACGGCAGCCAGCGCGGCCTCTATGTGAAGATACCGGACGCAGAGACGCTCCCGTTGTTCGAACCGCCGTTCGCAGAGCAGCAGACATGATCGGGAACGACCGCCATGCAGATCCCCCAGCGGGGCGACAATCCGCAAGGCAGCCGAGCGTCAATCAGCATGAGTGGTTGGCGCCGGTGGCACGCTGTTGTCGTGCCCACTGTCGCTGTTGGCGGCTCGTGAGGGGACGACGGTCACCGCGAGGCGTCGCGCTGGTTGAGCGAGCTATCTTCCATCTGTTTGATGCCGAACTGCCGGCCAATGCTGTGGAACAAGGCCATTGCGGCAACTCAATCGCCAAGGGCGAGACGGCCGCGCGAGGCCGCCCCAGGTCCATCTCGCACGATGTAAAGGCGCCGACGGAAGAATCTCGAGTTCCAGCAACCACTTGATTTTACCGCTTTAATCCAAAGGACCTTCGTTCCGTAACATGGAGTAGCAGTGCGATGCCAAAGCTTCGCACAGCACCGGCCGGCATCCGTGGCGCTGCTGCCACTCGCCGGGAAGCTGACGCGCCGCCATGGAAAGGGCTCTGGAGGCAAGGTTGTCTACCCGAACCCATGGAAATACCAAGAAGCGACTGTTCGATACCGCCAGATGCAGCCGGCGGTCGCGGTCCTTGTCGTTCCATCCGACCCACGCATCGCGGGCGGGCAGCGACTTCGCCGCCGCCTCGAACAGCAGGCAGCCGAGACGCCGGCCGTCCCTGTCGAGAACGAACCAGCGCAGGTTCGGGCCGAACGGGCGCGGGCAGCCGAGGCCGTGGTGCCGGTCGACCAGCTCGTTCCAGTCGGCGACGTCCCGCTCCTCCGTCGCCAGCTGGAGCGACAGCGGCTCCAACCGGGCCAGCGTGCACTCGATCTCGGGCCCGGGGTCGGAGCGCCCGGTGTGGGCGATTGGCGTCCGGGCCCCGGAGATCGTGTTCCGCTTCGCCGGCAGGGTCAGGACCCCGCATTCCTCCAGACTCTCCAGCATGCGCAGGCAGGCCGCGACCCGGTAACCGCCCTTCGGGGTGGTCCAGTTCAGGTGCTCGCAGATCGTCTTGGAAAGCTCGTTGCGGCTCAGGGCCGGGCTCAACGCCACCGTCTCCTGGATGTCGGCGATCTGGCGCCGGGTCAGGCGGCGCCCGCAAAATGTCGTGGATTCGAGTCTCTCGATCCGCAGATCCATCGGCCTCGCCTCCCGCTGACGGTTCTTCCCGAGCGAAAGATGCCACTGGCGGGGGAGCGTGTCAACCCGGATTCGTTTGCGCCTGCCAGAACAATGGAAACGCCCCGAAATCAGCAGGTTGGAAGTCCCGAATAATCCTGCGGAAGAATCCGCCGGCTAACAAAATGCCATTGGGCGGCGGCAGGAGGTGTCCTTATCGCGGGGACGTTCGCCTGCTCCGCGTCGACTGCCCGGGTGCAGCAGGGGGCGACTCGACCGGGAGCGCGTCCTCACCAGCCGGGCGCGCAATGGCATTTCTTTTGACCGCAAGGTCTGGCCGGACTTTCTTTCGCTCCCGCGAGGCCGTTGTTCCATGGCAGTCGGCGCCGGTGCGGATTTTTTGGCACAGGGGGGTTGACACTTCCGCCGGTCCGTGCAATCCAGGCTGCGGGACACTACATCTTCCGGAGCGGGAGCGATGGATCCGCGGATCGAGCGCCTTGAGACGACCACCTTTTTCGGCCGCCGCCTGACGCGGCGCCAGATCGCCGACATCCAGGAGACGGTGGCGCTGCTTCCCAACAACACCCGCAACGAGCTCGCGAAGACGATCTGCGAGCACCTGAACTGGAACACGCCCAAGGGCGACTACCGCGTGTCGGCCTGCCTCCGCATGCTGGAGCAGCTGGAGGGGTTCGGGATCCTGACGCTTCCGGAGAAGCGGAGCACCGGCTCCGGCGCGCTGCCGCCGATCTGCCACACGGCGGCATCGGACCCGCAGCCGGAGATCGCCTGCGAGCTGTCCGCCCTCGAGCCTCTGTCGCTGCACGCCGCGGACGGTCCCGACGAGAAGGCGGAGTGGAACGAGCTTGTCGACCGCCATCACTACCTGGGCTGTCCGCGCCCGTTCGGCCCGCACCTGCGCTGGTTCGTCCTGGACCGTGACGGCCGCCGCCTCGGCTGCCTGCTGTTCGAGGCGGCGTCGCGGACGCTGCCGGCGCGCGACGAATGGATCGGATGGAGCGGACCGGACCGCGAGCGCCGGCTGCACCTGGTGCTGGGCAATTCCCGCTTCATCGTGTTTCCATGGGTGGCCGTGACGAACCTTGCCTCGCGGGTCCTCGGCATGGCGGCGGCCCGCCTTCCCGGGGAGTGGGAGCGCCGCCACGGCTGCCGCCCCGTGCTGTGCGAGACGTTCATCGACCCGACGCGCTTCGACGGGGCGTGCTACCGCGCCGCCAACTGGGAGCGCATCGGAATGACCGCCGGCCGGAAGTCGGGCCGGCGGGCGAAGCCGGCGAAGGAGATCCTCGTCCTTCCCCTCGGCCGGGACTTCCGCGACGTCCTCCAGGGGCGCGCGGCTCCGGCACGCTCGCCGCGCCCGCCGCGTCCCGACCGGGACGATCCGCTGGTCGCGGCGTGGCTGCAGGTCGTCGACGCCGCCACGGCGCTGGCCGACGCGCACGACCGCCGCTGGATGAAGCGGCGGCGGGTCCTCAACAGCCTCATCGTGATGCTGTTCGTGTTCCGGCTGGTCCTGTCGCGGGGGGAGAAGGGCTACGCGACCGTGACCGCCGAGCTCTGGGAGCAGTGCCGCAAGCTGGGGATCGCCCTGCCTCAACGCGAGCCGGTGGCCGCCTCGTCGATCTGCAAGGCCCGGCAAAGGGTGCACGAGGAGCTGTTCCTGGACCTTCACCGCGAGATCCTCCGCCACGGCGGCGAGGGCGGGCGCTGGAAGGGCCGCCGCCCGTTCGCGGTCGACGGAACGAAGATGAACCTGCCCCGGACGCTGGTCGATGCCGGCTACCCGCTCCCGCACGGCGGCGCCCACTATCCGCAGGGGCTGGTGTCCTGCCTGTACCGGCTCGACACCAAGGTCCCGGTCGACTTCTCGCTCTCCGCCCGCGCCTGCGAGCGGGCCGCGGCCATGGGCCACCTGCACGCCCTGGAGGCCGGCGACGTCGTCGTGTTCGACCGGGGATACTTCTCGTTCGAGCTCCTGTACGCCGTCATCCGCACGGGCGCCCATCCGGTGTTCCGGCTCCAGCGCAACCGCGTGGGCGCCTTCAGGGACTTCATGGAGGGCGACCGCACCGAGACCGTCGTCACCGCCGCCCCGGGACCGGACACGCAGCGAGAGCTTGCCGAACGTCGGCCCGGCGAGCGCTTCGATCCGGTCGACCTCCGGCTGGTCCGCTGCAAGACGGACGGCGACGACTGCCATCTCGTCACGACACTGCTCGATGCCGGCCACGTCTCCGCCGAGGATCTTGGCCATCTCTACCATGGACGGTGGGGAATCGAGGAGCTGTACAAGGTCTCGAAGCGAACCATCGCGGTGGACGAGTTCCACGGCCGGACCGAGCGCGGCGTGCGCCAGGAACTCTACGCCCACTTCAACCTGATCGCCATGACGCGGCTGCTTTCCGGGCATGGCGACGACCTGCTCGCAGACATCCGCGAGCAGGGAAAGGAACGCCAGGCCGTGAACTTCAGAAACGCGATCGCGATCGTGGCCGCCAACATCGAGGAGATGCTGCTCGCGCAGGCCGAAGCCGTCGCGCAGGCCGTGACCCGGATGGCCGAGGGAATCCTCAAGGTGCGCGGCCGGCTCCGGCCGGGACGGTCGTATCCCAGGAAATCGATGAAGCCGGTCAGCAAGTGGACCCGAAGGAGAAAGGCCGCAGCCTGAAGCCGGAAAATCTCCGGAAAGGCAGGGCCCCCTGCTGCGAAAAGGCGCGACTCCTTAAGGAAATGACGCCAAATCCTTAAGGAAATGCCATTGGGTGGGCGCGGGCCTGTCGGCGGGCGGCTGGCTGATCCTGGTGAATTTCAGGATCGACGAGGCGGGCTGCAACCCCGGGGCTGCCGGGGGTGTGAACATGGTGGACATGCTCAGCACGTTGTGGGCGGAGCTGCGTGATGCCGGGGTGATGACCGGCGAGGAGTATGCCGCGACCACCTTCGCGCGGCGCGAGCGCACGGTGGGCGAATGGACAGCCCCGTTTGCCGATCCGCAAGGGGGCGGTCCGCCCGGCGGGACTGATGCTCGCGCACGTCGACACCCGGGTGGTCCGCCGTCCGTTTGCCGCAGCATTCGGGGAACACGGTGACCCGGCCCGGTTTGCGCAGGAGTACATCGCGACCCTGCGCTCCTGAAGCGATGCGACCGTCGCCGCCGGCCCGGCACCATCCCGGCCCGAGATAGAGCTCCAGGCAATACTCGACCGATTCTTGCGATTCGTAAGAGTTACGGGTTCTGACTTCGCCCGATGGACGACGTTCGCTGTGAGCCGTCGACCTCAGAGACATGGCTTCAGGCGAGGACCAGCACCAGGACGAGGATTGCGAGTGCGCCGACGGCGGCGAGACCGGTCTGGTTGAACATGGTCATATTCTTGTCTCCTCGGGGGTTGCGGCCGGTCCGGAAGATGGCCCGCACGGCCACTGTGCCTCACACGCAACACGCTGTGGCCAATTTGTCGATGATGGTGCTGCGTGACAACCGCCGGTTCGGAAACCCTGCCCTGCACCCGGCGCATGACTACCGGCCCATGGGAACCCGGCGAGGCTTCGATCCACGGTCCGCGCGCGCCGGCAGGGCAGGGCAGGGCAGGGCAGGGAACAGGCGGAATTCAGGGTGGAGACGGCAGGCTGGCACGGTGCCGGACATCGCCCGGGAAGGCAGGCAGAGCAGGCTTCACAGGCGCTTGAAGGCGGGCTCGCGAGACCGCAGAAGCGGGTGCGTCGCCCACGACCGAGCAGGCTTCCTGGCCGTGGAAAGGAGGTGGTATCGCGGCTTTGCGAAGGCGCTTGACCCCATAAAATACAAAGTAATACATGGGGTTGCAGAAAGTGCCAGGGAGGAGCGGGAGAGATTTCGTGACAGGGGTGGCGTTCGGGGTGCAGGGCAGGGAGGGTCGGGGCAGGCCCGGGTGGAGGATCCGAATGGGCGTGGTGTCGCGACCTTGTACTGTAATCTCCTGGCATGCCGGGCGGAACGGTCAACCTGCGACAAGGGCGCTTGGCAGGCGGGTGCGCACCCGACTCCGGTCAGCATCGCACAACCCTTGTCGGCACCGACACAGGTACCACGGAACACGGGTACATCGGCTGACCGCGCCCGGTGCAGGAGTGTGGTTCCGGTGTCGGACCGGGACGGTCGGCGCCTTGACATCGGCTCCGGTCGGTGTCTAGATTTGACCGTCGGCTGCTCCCGTAGCGGGACGGCTTGACCCGTGTCCGGAAGTAGAACCTCCGGCCGACAGTGACAGCAGGAAGCATGAATGGACGGTTTGCGTGTCATCCAAGGGTGACGAGAAGATCTTCGTAACGATACCGGGTTTCATCCTTGACACCCAACTGCTCCCTTTCAAACAGACACTCGCGTGTGGGCGCGTTGCTTGAGAGGTTGCGGTCCGTTAGGGAATACGGTATCGGTTGGATGCGTGGAATTGCCATCACACGAGCAGGGTGAATGCGACACTCCTCTCCTAACTTAGAACGCGCTGAAGGGAGTTTTTGGCGATGACGACTCACACGATGGACCCGATGGTCTTCGATAACATGGAGGATCTGACGGACGCGGCCGATTCTTGGAGCGGCGATTATGGAAATGACTCCGTCAAGGGCATGGGTGGTGACGATACGCTCACCGGCGATGCCGGATCGGGTCAGGATACCGACGGGGCCAGCCACGACTTCATCAATGGCAACATGGGCGATGACAACGTCAATGGCGGCCAGGGCAACGACACGCTGCGTGGCGGCATGGACGATGACATGGTCGATGGCGGTGCCGGCAACGACATGGTCTACGGCGACAAGGGCAACGACACGCTGATGGGCGGCGGCGGCAACGACTTGATGCACGGCGGCGAAGGCCATGACAGCATCGAGGGCGGCGGCGGCAACGACACGATACGCGGCGGCATGGGCCACGATCGCCTCGAGGGTGGTCCCGGCAACGACATGATCTATGGCGACAAGGGTAATGATGACATCCTGGGCGGCGGCGGCAACGACATGCTGTACGGCGGTGAGGGCACAGATTCGATCATGGCCGATGGCGGTGCCGACTTCGCCAATGGCAACCAGGGCATGGACACGATCGACGGCGGCGCCGGCAACGATACGCTGAGAGGCGGCCGTGATAACGACATGATCGATGGCGGTGACGGCGACGACATGATCTATGGCGACAAGGGTGCGGACACCCTGGACGGCATGGGCGGGGCCGACACCATCTATGGCGACAACATGATGTCCTCCCCTGATCACGCCGGCGACTCGATCGTCGGTGGGATGGAAGAAGAATGGAGCGAAATAACGGACAAGCTCGCTCTGGTCGAGGGGGCATCCGGCGGCAAGATCGTCTACGGTGACAAGCTGTACGGCGGTGCAGGGAATGACACCATCCGCGCTGGAGATAGCAATGGTATGGATGGAGATAACACCGGGAAGGTAACCTTCGAATATCCCTCCGGAGGCCAGACGGCCGAATTTAGCTTCATCCACGGCAATATGCTCGACGGCGGTGCTGGTAACGATATGCTGTTCGGTGCCGATGGTCAGGACACCCTTGATGGTGGCGCGGGCAACGACGAACTCGACGGCGGCAATGGCATGGACATGCTGATGGGCGGTACCGGCAATGACACGCTCATCGATGGTGGCGCCATAGGTGGAAACAAGCTTGAGGGCAACAGCGGAAACGATGAGCTTTCGGCGGCTTATCGAGGTCTGAACCAAGTGGAAGGTGCTGCTGCCAGTGACACCGTAAGCGCTGATACGCTTATGGGCGGTGCAGGCAACGATACATTGATGGCCTCAACAGTGATCCCTGGTACAGGCACTCCTGATGACGTGGACTCCGACGGCGGTAGCACCGTTCTTACCGTTGGGAAAGCCGGTCTGGTCATGGATGGTGGCTCTGGAAACGATGTGTTTGATTTCACCAACGTGGGAGACCCGTCGACGCCCGGCAATATTGGCTTCAGCGGCGACTCGCGCACCTTCATTGAGATCCACAATTTTCGGGTTGGTGTCGACAGGGTGAACGTTGACATGGACGACAGTTCTGATGCAGCCGACCCAACTTTGACCAATACCGACAACCTTAATGATAGCTTCAACTTGGTGAAAGTCGAGGACGACGCGTTCGTCTCTCTTGGCAATAACGTTGTGCTGAAGTTCATCGGCGTCGAAGCAGCGCGACTTGAGAACGACGTGTTTTTCGAAGTCTAAGTGTATAATCTACACCTCTTCAGCGCCTTTTGAAGATAGGGGCGGCGTCGCGATTGGCGCCGCCCTTTTCTGTGGTCTGTGGCGCGGGTGCGAAGTGACGTGCAGCATTCCGGTCGGGGCGTGACAGGATATGTGTTCGCGCGATAGCTTCGCATCGTTGATTGCCGGCCGTGGCAACTCGTTAGCTGCGATGGCGCCTACGCTTCAGCGCACAAAGTTGGCAATTGGACGGGCCAGTTTCCGGCCCCGTCGTATTTGCCGTGAACCAAAGGCGCGGAGCGGGCACACCTTGGAGGTGTGACGGCCGTTGAGTGTGGTTGGTGAGTATTGGTCCTGCGACCGAGCAAGGACAGGACTTGGTGTTTTTCCCTGCACTGGCGACGGTTGGCCTGTTCTGTCCGGATCGATCGCAGTGAAGGGGTCAGGCTGGGTTCGATGCGGTGACCCGGGCCTCCCGGTTGACGCGGAAGGTGCCGTCGTCAATTCCGACTGAAATCTTCTCACTTCTGCCGAGCCTCTTGCAAAATTTCGAGCTCAGACTGGTGGGAGAAACGCTGACTGGCCTTCATGGAGGTGGTTGGCGTCGATTTTTCGTCCCGGGCCGCGCATCCGGGGCCTGTTCTGGCGGATGTGGCGCCTACGGCATGGCGCGCCTCCCCTCGGCTCTACCACCCGAACCTGGAAGCTTTGGGAAGCATGGATCCCGTTCCAACCCGCCTGGATCTATCATTGCGGGCTCAAGGCAGAAAAGCGATAGCGCCATGACAAACGTGACTGCCGACAGCAACCCGATTTATAGGTGGGAAGATGAATGGTTCAGGACTCATCCTCGTCCCGGGAACTTGGGACAGCAAGATTGAAGAGGCTGATTGAGAAAGGGTCCGGTGCATCCATGAACGCGATGGCGGTTAGGTCGAATACTGCCTCGCGAAGCCCCATAAAGACATGGTCAAACCCTGCTGTCGCAAGCGTCCTCTTCAGCGATGCCTGAGAAAACCCCGTCTTGTGCTGATAATAGTCCTTCCCGGTCTGCTGAATCTGGGGTCGATAGCCGTATATGATGTCGAGCGGTGCAATCGCCGCGCCAGTGTTGGTGCGATAGGCAACATCCTCGATATCCATATTTCTTTCTGCGACTGCGCGAATCAGTGCGCCGATATCCGGTACCCGGATATGGACAAACCCGTTTGGCTTCAGGACATGGATGAAGCCGTCAAGGACCCGGGGAACGTCGTGCCAGAAGTAGTGCTCCAGGTTGTGCGAACAGTACACCGCATCGAACTGCTCCGGTTCCAGATCGTGGAGAGACCGCGCATCGCACACGATGTCGGGAGAGCCTGATGGGTCGATATCGAGGAGTAAATGCTCGAACTCCGCGTATGGCGGCGGCAGTGCGATGCTCTTCGATCCGCCCCCTACATTGAGAACTTTCCTCTGCATCGCAATCTCCATTCCCGCGCACAAGACTGAGTGCATCGTGTACCGGTAGCGTCGATTTCCAGATAGCAGAGCCTCTTGCAAAACAGCGGGCTCGCGCGATTTCTGGGCCCTGAACGGGGGCGATTTTCGGAAAAAGTGGGGACACGGGGACCGCCCAGTGGTATGTTGGGGTTGTGAGACCAACAACATACTGACGAAAGGCAGTCTCCCCGATGCCCTTGTTCGAGAGTGTATCCGACCTCTGGTGCCGATTTCAAGGCGAGTTGTTTCCCGAACTGACCGACGCCGTGGGCCGTCTGTCGGATCGGCACCGCAAGCTGGTTGCGGTGCTGGAGTTTGCGCCTCCCGAAGACCATTTCATCGGCCAGCCCGGTTTTGTGGGCCGTCCCTGCGCGGACCGGGTGGCATTGGCCCGCGCGTTCATTGCCAAGGCGATCTGGAACCTGGCGACCACGCGCGATCTGATCGACCGGATCGATGCGGATCCGGTGCTGCGACGGCTGTGCGGGTGGCCACGGCGTTCCGCCATCCCGAGCGAGGCGACGTTCTCGCGTGCCTTCGCCGAGTTTGCCTCCAGCGACCTTCCGGCACGGATGCACGAAGCACTGGTCACCACGGCCCTGGAGACACCCATCGTCGGGCATGTCTCCCGCGATTCCACCGCGATCGAAGCGCGGGAGAAACCGGCACCGAAGCCGGCGAAGGCCGAAAGGCCGAAGCGCAAGCGCGGCCGCCCACGCAAGGGTGAGGTGGTGGTGAAGGAAGACAAGCGGCTCGATGCGCAGCTGCGGATGGATCTCGCGGAAATGATCGCGGATCTGCCGAAGCAGTGCGACCGGGGCACGAAGCGAAATGCCAAGGGCCACACGGTGTCCTGGAATGGCTACAAGCTGCATATCGACTCGGCGGACGGCGGCATCCCGATCAGCTGCCTTCTGACCTCGGCGTCACTGCACGACAGCCAGGCTGCGATCCCGTTGGCGACACAGACCGGGCAGAGGGTGACGTACCTGTACGAGTTGATGGATGCCGCCTACGACGCGAAGCAGATCCACGAATTCAGCAAGAGCATGGGTCATGTCGCGATCATCGACCCCAATCCTCGTCGCGATGCCGCGCTCAAGGAGGCCTTGCGCCAGGACGCGAAGGCGCAACGGGCAATCAACTATCGCGATGCGACGGCGGTCCGCTACGCCGAACGCACCAACAGCGAGAGAGTGAATGCCCGTCTGAAGGATGACTTCGGTGGCCGTCATGTCCGGGTCCGTGGGGCGGCAAAGGTGTCCTGTCACCTCATGTTCGGCATCCTGGCACTGACCGTCGAGCAACTGCAGCGCCTCCTGCTCTGAACTCCCCGTCTGAAAACCGATCCTGGTCGCTTCCCGCGCAAGCAGCGGTCACGCTCGCCCGGATTCTGCCGAATCGGACCACATCCGCCAGATCAGGCCCCGGATGCGCGGCCAGGGACGAAAAATCGACGCCAACCACTCCCATCAACACCGGTCAGTGTGTCTCCCACCAGTCTGAGGCAGCAATTTTGCAAGAGGCTCAGCAGGGAGTCAGCCTTGCAACTGCGGCCCCGCTCCGCACCATATCCTTTGTGGAGGAAACGCCCGTTGTCAATGTACGTCGCGTCACCCTGACAGGGACCGGGTCCCAGGAGGCAATCAACACCCGGTTTGCCAACAGAGAGTGCCCGCCCGCAGGTGCTGACACCTGCGGAATCGTTGGCCGGTCAAGGACCGTCCCGAAATTCGCAAGAGCAAACCCGGCCGCTGACTGCAGTTGGTGCATTCAGTCCTCTCGCATGTTCATGTGAAGCGCGGCGAGGGTGGGAAACGAAGCCGCCCGCATCTCATCGTTCACCAACGCGAGGATGCCGGCCCGTGCCTCTGTTTGCGCCGCAGCGTGGTCCTGCGCTTGGCGATGACTGCGTCTCCCGGACATGCCCGGTTGACATAACCACAGCATCGTCATGGCCAGTGAACGGCGCCTTCCACCGCCGGCGACAACCGTGGAGATGGTCTTCTGGAGTGCATGAGGGCGAGCATGGAACCGCAGCACCCTCGGGGCTGGTCCTTGCTCGAAAATCCTGACCACGGCCGGATCGCGGGACCGGTTCGTTGAAAGGCAGCTGTGCGCCAGGAGGCCCTGCACGGGGTCGCCGATAGCGAATCTGGTGCCGACCGCGTGCCTGGCCCGTGCGTGCGTTGCGAAAACCCGATCTCCAGGGAAGAGGTCGAGCCGGAGAAAGTGCGTGCACACGGCAACCCCGCCGTCACGGACACTCGAGGCGGCATCCGGCCCGCCACCTCGAATGAGCCCGGAGCACGGGCGACCACGCGCGACGATTCCAGTCGCCAGGCGACCGGGTCCGAATTGAGCACCGACGCTGTCGATCGCGCCGGACATCTCCATGTCGAGCGGGAACCGGGCCCCTTGTCAAAGGGGCGTCTGGCAAGGCAGTGGGGCGCCCGTCAGGTCGATTGCCCGGCGGTCCGTAATAGCGCCGGTCACGGAGTATGGCATGATGGGGCCGGAACAGGATCGGCCCAACGCCGTGACCACTGAACACTCGTAACCCGTACGGCCTGGTGACAGGGCCGAGAGGTGATCCTTTGTGACGCGAGGAAGGGACCACGACATGGTCAAACGAGAGCAAGCCCGCAGTCTGCTGCGCAAGGCGCTCCGGAACCGGAAGGCAAGTTTCCGGGCCGGTCAATGGGATGCCATCGACCGGCTCGTCAACGGCCGCGAAAGGCTTCTGGTGGTGGAACGAACCGGCTGGGGCAAGAGTCTTGTCTACTTCATCGCAACCCGTCTGCTACGGGCCAGGGGGTATGGGCCCACGCTGATCGTCTGTCCTCTGCTTGCATTGATGCGTGATCAGATTCTCGAAGCGCGGCGCATGGACGTCAGAGCGATCACCTTCAACTCCACCAACGATTCAGAAACCCGGGCAAACATGCAGGCGATCCTGGAAGACGAGGTCGATGCAATCCTGATTGCTCCGGAACGCCTCGCGGACCGCGGCTTCATGGAGGAAGTGTTCGATCCCATCGTGAAGTCGTCGGGACTGTTCGTCATCGACGAGGCGCACTGTATCTCGCTTTGGGGGCATGATTTCCGGCCGGACTTTCGCCGGATCCATCGCGTTGTGAAGAAGCTTGGGCGGACCACTGCCGTGCTGGCAACCACCGCGACCGCGACCGAAGCGGTCATTACCGACGTCAGCGCCGAAGTCGGAACCGTAACGGTGCTGCGCGGGTCCCTGATGCGCGAGTCGATCGCACTCGACGTTGTCAGGCTTCCGTCCCGGTCCGCGCGACTGGAATGGCTTGCCCGTCACATACCCCAGCTTCCGAGGGCCGGGATCATCTACACGCTGACGCGCAGTGACGCCGACACCGTCGCGAAGTGGCTGCGAGACCAGGGCATCGCGGCCGAGGCCTACTACAGCGGCGTGACACACCCGGACTTCCGCAATTCGGGCGACTACCGGAACCACCTCGAGGACCGGCTCCGGGCGAACGAGCTCAAGGTCCTGGTTGCGACCACGGCTCTCGGCATGGGCTTCAACAAGCCGGACCTGGGCTTCGTGATCCACTTCCAGGCGCCAGGCTCCCTGCTGAACTACTACCAGCAGGTGGGGCGGGCCGGCCGTGACGGGAAACGGGCCTACGGGATCCTGCTGTCAGGCAGCGAGGACCAGCACATCAACAGCTACTTCCGTTCCGAAGCCTTTCCGAAACCGGAGTGGATCCGGGAGATCCTTGGCGCGCTCGACCTGCACGGAGCACTGACCGTCCCCATGCTGCAACAGCATGTAAACCTGTCCTGGCCCCGCATCGAAAAGGTCCTCCGGTACCTTGCCGTCGAACGCCCCGCGGTCGTAACGCGTGTCGGGAGCGCGTGGAAGCGCCGGCGGGTTTCATTCTACTATGACACCCATTTCAACGACATGCTGAGCGAGCTGCGGCTCACGGAGTGGCACGAGGTCCTGGCCTATACAGAGACCACCAGCTGTCTCGCAACGACGCTCTCGAGGTCCCTCTCGGGACCGGATTCCGAACCCTGCGGTATCTGCTCCAACTGCATCGGCGGGCCGGTAATCGGGGCCGGAGCAATGCCGGGCAAGTCGGCGACCGAGTTCCTTGCCAACGCAGACATCGAACTCCGGTGCAGGGGCCGGGCACCCGGCAAGGCGTTCGTGATCGATGCCCTGAGCGGCAATCTTCCGGCCCGCATTCGCGCCCGGCAGGGACGCGTCCTCGCATGCTGGGCGGAGGCAGGATGGGGGCGCATGATCATGCACGACCGGGAAGCCGCAAAACGGTTCCGCGACGAACTGGTCGCCGCTGCCGCAGTCCTGATCACACAGCGCTGGAACCCCGATCCGGATCCGGAGTGGGTGACCTGTATTCCCTCATCGCATCGGCGCCCCGGCCTGGTCACCGATTTCGCGGAACGCCTTGCAGCAGAGCTCGCGTTGCCGTTTCACCCGGCTATTGCCAGGGTCCGGGAGAACGAGCCCCAGAGCCAGCAGAACAATGCGTTCCACCAGTGCAGGAACCTCGACGGCGTCTTCGAGATCCAGGCTGCGGTCCCGGAAGGCCCGGTGTTGCTTGTCGATGACATGGTTCGTTCCGAGTGGAGCATGACGCTGGGCGCCGCTCATCTGCGCCGGGCCGGCAGCGGCCCGGTCCTGCCGTTTGCACTGGCCAACGTCGATACACCCGTCTGACCATGTGCAGCCCGCCTGGATCGGACAGGTGGTTCCCCCTGGGTCATCCGTCCGAGAACACCACGTGTTGACTGACGTCCTCGTGTGTTGGCGCGGGCCCGCTGGTCAGATCCGGTGAGCCCTCCGCAACGGTCACCCAATGCCCGGTGTTACGGGGCCGCGAGTGGGGTGTGCACTCCGGGTGCTGCCGGGATCGCTCCCGGGGTGTCGCTCAAAGGCCTTGCGCCTGGAGGAGGGATTCTTGTTGTTGATGTCTGGTGCAGTGTCCAGCCGGCACGGGTTCCGGGCCGATATTGCAGTTGCGAACATGCGGTTCATGGGGCTACCTGTACAGGGCTCGGCTGTAGGCGCCCGGGCGCGTTTTGAGCTCGACAGCCCTGGTGCATGCTGAAGGGACTGGTTTCTGATGGCTGATATTGACGGTACCGCGCATGATGAAATCCTGACGGGGACGCCGGGTGACGACCGTATCTTCGGTCACGATGGTGACGACAGCATCAACGGTGACGACACTGTTGATACCCTGCGTGGCGGTCACGATCGGATCTGGGGCAACCGGGGCGACGACACCATCCTGGGTGGTCGGGGAAACGATACCATCTGGGGTGGCCGGGACGATGACCTCATCATGGGTGGACCCGGCAACGACGAGATCAGCGGTGATCTGGGAAATGACAGCATTAGCGGCGAGGACGGTGACGACAGCCTGGTCGGTCGCGACGGCGACGATACGATCATCGGCGACGACGGGTCCGACACCGCTAATGGCGCAGATTTCATCCACGGTAATGCCGGCTCCGACAGTCTGGCAGGCGGTGCCGGTGACGACACCATTCGCGGCGGCAAGGATGCCGACGATCTGAGCGGCAATGCCGGCGACGACCTCCTGTACGGCGATCTGGGTGACGACAGCGTCCATGGCGATGCCGGTTCCGACAGCGTATTCGGCGGCGATGGCGCGGATGTCCTCTCGGGCGGGCATGGGGCCGACCTGCTGCACGGGAATGTCGGCAACGATACTCTCTATGGCGATGTCTTTTCCGGGCGCCAACCCTCCGGTCGTGCGGACCGGCTCGGAGATACCATTCACGGCGGCAAGGACGACGACCTCATTGTCGGTGGTGCCGATTCAGTCAATGTGAGCGAAGCGTCCGGCGACATCTCCATCATTGACTGGCTGTATGGGGATCTGGGTGACGACACCATCTGGGCCGGTAACGGGTCGTCGCAGGAAGCCGACGGTATTGACGATACCCTGCGGGTGACCAGGACGACCACCGATGAACAGGAAATGACCCTCTCGACAGTTTCGGCGACGATCAATGTCGATTATGGAAACCGGCTCGATGGCGGCGAAGGAAATGACGTCCTGATCGGCGACAGGGGTGAAGACTCCCTGTTTGGCGGCGAAGGAAATGATGTACTCGTTGACAATGCCGGTGCCGATGAGCTTCACGGCGGTTCGGGCAACGACACGCTGTATGGTTCCTCGACCTGGCGAGTGGGTGTCGGAACCTATTCCGGGGGTGATGACGCGCGCGACGTGCTCAGCGGTGGCACCGGCGACGACGTCCTCTACGGAGCACTTGACCTTGACGTTGACGAGGCCGATGCCCTGAACGGCGGTGACGGCGCCGATCGCCTGCACGCGTTCTGGGATGCGGCAGACAACCCGAGCCCGGCGCGTCTTCCCACCTTTGCGGACATCATTGCCAGTACGGACAACGTCGCACTGACCATGACCGGTGGTTCCGGCAACGATACCTTTGATCTTTCCGGGGTCGAATTCTATGCCCCCACAGCAGTCATCCGGATCACGGACTACCAATCGGGAGACAAGGTCTGGGTTGATGACCCTGCGGTATTTTCCAGCATTACTGTGGTGAACAGCTCTGAAGATCTCTCGGACGTCGGCGACGCGTACGGGAACTATGTCGTTCTGGAAGACTCCGTGCTTGTCCAGTTCGTGGGAGTGAGCAGCAGTTCCCTGGACACCGTGGTCTTTGAGGCACCCCCGAACGGGTAAGCGGATTGGTGTGTCGCCTCGCAGGGCATGGACGCCGGCCGGTCGGGGTATGGGAGCCTTCACCTGGCGGGTCGACACCGGTGCGGTGACAGGTTCAACCAGGCCATGCAATCCCGGACGGGGAAATCTGTCCGGCCCGTGACCCGGCGATCGCTCATGGATGACGAGCGCAGTCTTCCCGGCAGCGTCCGAACTGCCAGGGTTTCGCTTTCGCCATGGCGATCCGGCTGCCCCTGACGCGTATCGCCGGTGGCGCTGCGGACGGTTGCAGCATGCTCACACCCGGTCCGGTTCCAAGAACAGGACCATGGCCGCAGCGGTGGGGATGGACGGTCTTGCTGCAACGTGATGACGAAACTGACGGCTGGTGAACCAGCGTCATGTATGATGTGAGCATTTATCTGTCTGAAAAGCCGAGACGGGCATCGCTCCGAACGGGATAACTGGACTTTGTTTGTATCCAATTGATGCATATACATCCGGATCAAGCGTATCGCATATCAGATACATCACGTTTTCTTGATCAATTTATGCTTGACTCTTCCGTTTGGGACTAGTCAGATTCCCAGGTTCAGTTTATACTGAACGTAACGTGGAGCGGCGCCGCACGTGGAGCGGCGCCGCACGTGGAGCTCTAGGCTCTCGATAGCAAAAAAGGCGTCGCGTACTTGAAAAGGGCGCGACGTTTATGAAGAAGAGAAGTGCTGCCCCCGCAGCAATACTTGTACTCCTCACCATAATCTCGGGCTGCAACCCGGCGACGACCGGTCGGGCTCGCATCGCGAGCTCGACCGGTGTCGACGGACTCGTTTTGGTGGCGCCCCAGGCGCCGCCAAAACGAGTCGATTTTCTGGCCCCCTCGCCACACCATGGAGCAACCGTCGCCGCGTCCCGGCGGCCCCTGCCGCCGGGACGCGGCGACGGCGCCTGGCAGGTCATCCAGGATGAAACCCTGCGTCAGACCCTGCGCCGCTGGGGCCGGCGCGCCGGTGTCGCCGTCTTCTGGGAAACCTGCGATGCACCGGCGCACTGCCTCGACTGGCAGAACCAGGTCTCCGCGGTCTTCCAGGGCTCGTTCGACGACGCCCTGATCTGGGTGCTCGAGGGACACGGCGAGGCCGAACCGCGACCGGTCGCGGTGCGCGGCGCCAACCGCACGGTCCGCATCCTTGCAGACGGCGTGGTGCGCAGCGGCGGGGACGGGTCATGATCCCGCTGCTCCGCCTGCTGCTTGCCGCATCCGCGCTCACCGCCTGTTCGATGTCGACCCGCGAGGCGAGCGATCGGATCGCGGCCGGTCGCGGAGAGGCCGCCCGGCATGTCGACGCGATCACCCGCTCGCTCGCCAGCGGACCGGTGACCTGGTCGGACAGCCCGTTCCTCGGACGCCGTGTGCTTGGTGCGAAGGCATCCGGACCGGTGCCGGAGGCATTCGAATGCGCCGGGTGCTTCGTCCTCCAGCTCGGCACCCCGCACGACCTCGCGGGCATTGCGCGCCTCATCGAGGATGAGACCGGAATGCCGGTGGCGCTGGGCCGTCCCGGCGCCGCCGGGAACCCGTCGGTCTACTGGCAGCCGCGCTACGTCGGTCCGCTGTCCGGGTTTCTTGACGCGCTTGCCGCCAGGTTCGACGTCGCCTGGTCGATCGGGGATGCCGGACGCATCACCATCGAACCCATGCCGACCCGGATCTACCGGCTCGAGGCGGCGCCATCGGCCAGCACCGTGAATGCCACCGTCTCCGGCGCGGTGGTGCACCAGGACCGGATCGCGGACCAGACCGTCTCGGCGCAGTTCCAGGTCGATGCCTGGCGCGAGATCGAGCAGATCGTGCGCGGTGCGGCGCCGGAACCGGCCCGGGTCTCGCTGTCACCGGCGTCGGGGACCGTCACGGTCACCGGCCCGCCCTCGGTCCATCGCCGGGTTCGTGCTCTCATCGGCGAACTCGACGCCGTTCTCAGCCCCCGGGTCACTGCCAGGGTGTCGCTGTTCCTGGTCGACGTCAGCGACGGCGCCGACTTCGGTCTCGATCTTGGCGCAGCACTCGCCGGCACTCGCGGCGACCTTGCCGGCGACCTCGGCATCAAGGGTCTGGCGCCCGAGATCATCGAACAGGCCGGAGCCGTGGCCGGCTCGATCATCGGCCCGGACGCGGTTTCCGGGCGCAGCTGGACCGGCAGCCTGTCGGCGGTTGCCCGCGCGGTCGCCACCTCCGGCCGGCTGGTCGACAGCCATCACGCCATCGTGAGCTCCCGGTCGTCCACCGTCTCGCCGGTCGCTCTCACCACCCGGACCAACTACGTGCGCGAACTGAAGGTCACGACCGACTCGGGCGTGACCAGTTTCGCCACCGAGGTCGAAACACTGGTCACCGGATATGCGCTGCAGGTGCTCCCGCGCGTTGACCGGACCGGCCGGGTCTCGCTTCACCTCTCGGTCTCCACCTCCGACCTTCTCGAGCTGACTACCAGCTCGTTCGGCGAAGACGGCGCCTTCCTGCAGCTTCCCCGCGTTGCCCAGAGGGTCTTCACCCTGGACAGCAGCATGGAGTCGGGCGAGGCCCTGGTGCTGGCGGGCTACGATCAGGAACGGACCAGCCTGCAGAACACCGGCATGGGGAGCGCCGGGTTCATGGGGCTGGGGGGCTCGCAACGCTCCGGGGTTCGACGCGTGCGGCTGATCATCGCGGTCGAACCCCGCATCCGCGCCCGTCCCCGTCCGTCTGCGCCATCTCCGGTGCTGATCACCGGGGTCGGATCATGACCGCCGGACCCGCCTGGAACGGCGCGGCGACCCACACCATCTCGGGCACCGGTTTCGTGTTCGGGCTGGAGTGGCGGTCACCTCAGGGAGCCGACACCGTGAAAGCGGCCCGGGCAGCCGTGCGCGAGACGCCGGAGTCCCTGGCTGTCGTGCGCAAGGACCGCTGGCAGTTTGCGCTGGGACCGGCGTCGGCCCGGGGAGCGACCTCGGCCGCAGCCGTCCTTGCCGAGCAGCACGACGGCAGCTGGATCGGCGTGTGGCCGCTTCCAGGGGACGCCGCATGGTGGGGTCTCGCAGTCCGGCACCGGACCGTCTACCCGATCTTCGGCGACACGGTGCTTGATGGTCGAGACGGGGCCCGCGACTGGCTCCTCGCTCATGCGGAAACCGTCGAGTGGGATCTGGTGATCGCGCCCTCCGACCTGGTTCCCGCCGAACTGCTCGAGGCGGAACGCCGCGGCGGCTGCATCCTCGAATTCCACGAACTCGACACCCTGCTCGTCCCCTCCCGTCGAGCCCCCGTTCTCATGGATCCGGCTCACGTCTCCTGGCGCCGCATCCTCGGCGCCGCCGCGGCCGCCGGCCTGGCGGTCGCGGTTGTCGTTGCCGCATCCGGACACTGGCGCGGGTGGCTGCCTGCTCCTGCCGGGGAACAGGCGGAGCGCCCGGTCCTGCCGCCGCCACACGGAGTGCCGGCGCCGGCGGTTCTCGACGCCTGCCTCACCGCCCTGGGGCGGTTCGCGCCTGCATCGATCCCTCCGGGCTGGCAGGCGGTCTCGCTCGGATGCCGGCCCGAAGGCACCGGAGTGCGGGCCGAGGTTCAGGTCACCGCGCACGACTGGACCCCGATCGCCCTGCTGGCGCACCCCGGCACCGGCACTCCCTCGACCGGTCCGGGCCGTCCCGCGGCCACGCTCACGCGTGCCGCCGCGCTCGGCGAGCCGCGCGAGTTGCCGGCCGCGGAGCCGCGGGTCGCGGGTGCCGCACTCGCACGGCTGGTCGAGACCATGGGCGGGAAGACCGGCGAGCACCTGCTGGTCGAGCGGCTCGAGCCCTCCTTCGACCCGCAAACCCATTCCGCCCCGACCTGGTCCGAACTCCACTGGACGCTGCGGACCCACGCTCCGGTCCGGTTATGGCGCCGCGGACTGGCAACGCTCCCGCCCGGCCGGCTGGAGGGCATGGCGTTGTCCATCCCCACCGGGGAATGGCAGCTGACGGGCCGGATCACCGTCGACCCGACACTGACCAGCGAAGAGGAACACCGGTCATGACCGAGCAGGATCCCGGACTCCATGTCTCGCACCCCGAGGTCGACGGTCCGGACCGGGCCGTTGAATCCGGCCGGCTGCGGCTGCCTTCCGGACGCCGGCTCGCCAGGATCGCCGCGATCATGCTCGGGGCTGCAACCGGTCTTGCGATCGCGGTCTTCCTGCTCATGGACAGCCCGCTCCTGCAGTCCCTGATCTGGGGATCGACCGAACCCGGACCGTCCGCCCACTCGCTCCTTCCAGGCCGCGGGCCGACCGCGGATCCCGAACCCCGGGACGCGGACCTGGTGCCGGGAAGCAGCGGACGCGCCACCGGTCCCGAAACGGGATCGGACATCGTGTCCGGCCGTCTTCCCGGCCCGGAGCATGACAGCGGGCCCGTTCCGCTTCCCTGGCAGGCATCGGGGAGCACCGGTTCCCGGCGTCCCGTGGACGGGTGCTGCGAAGTCACGGTCCCGGCACGCCAGGCCGGCCTGCGGGCACATGATCGAGACCGGCTGCCCGCATCCCCGCGCCGCCGTGACCAGCCGGGCGATGCCGGGGACGACGCACGCGGGCAGTCCGCCGGGCGGCCCCGCGATCTGCTGCCCGCGGACCTGCGCGCCGGATACACCGGATCCGCGATTCCCGACGCCGATCGGGACCGGACCGGGCCCGTCGTCATGCACCCGCGCGGCGGGTCCGCACAGACCTCCGGGACTGCGGCGCGTGCCGGAGGTCTTCGGCACCCTGCGGCGGTTCCCGGACCGGTGTCAGGCACGGTGCCGGTGGTCGCGACGGGTGGCGGTCCGGCCGCCGGAACTGCGGTCGCGACCGGATCTCCGGACCTTTCCGGGACGCCCGGGGCGAGCCTGCTTGCGGATCTCGAGGCCATGCAGGTGCGCGCATTCCGCCTGCGCCTGCTGCTTGAGGAAAACACACTGCGGGCCCGGATCTGCGAGACCAGCAAGCCCGCGTTTCGCCCGGTCTGGTGCGTCGAGGCGGCGCCGGCGCCGGCAATCGCGCCGGCGCAGGCGCAGGCGCAGGCGCAGGTGCCGCGCCGCAGCGCCGTTCCGCCGGCACCCGAACTCCTGGGGGTCGCCGGGTCCCGGTCAGGACTCGCGGCACTGCTGCGCCTTGCGGGCAGAACGCTGCGGGTGCGCGAAGGTGAGCGTGCGGGCGCCTGGAAGGTCAACCGGATCGAAACCGACGGCGCCGTGACCGTGAGCCATCCGTCGGGCCGGCGCATCGACCTCCAGGTGGGAGGCTGAGATGGTCGGGCCAGTCGTGCTCTCGGCGGCGGAACGCCGGCTCTGTGCCGTCACCGGGGACGGTGTCCTGCTCTATGACTCGGCGAAGAAGGGTGACATCGCGATCTTCGAGGTGCGCCGCCGGCTCGAGGCCGCCCTCGGGAGGACCGCCGAGACCCGCCCGGTCGCGATCATCGACATCGACCGGATCAACGCGACCGGGGCTCCGGTCCGGGTGCCGTCGGTGCGCGCACGCAGCGACATCGAGGAGCTGTCCCGGCGCATCCTCGAGAATGCCGCCCTGCTGGAGGCATCCGACATCCACCTGTCGGTCGACAATCGCAGTGGGCTCGGCAAGGTCACGCTCAGGGTGCGCGGCAAGCTCACCCATCCGGTCCACGAGCTGCGCAGCGACGAGTGCAGCCGGCTGCTGAACCTGATCTTCGCCCGGCTCGACGAGGGCCCGCAGACCCTTCGCGAAAACCGCAACCAGTCAGGCGCGATCCTGCAGCAGGACAAGCTCCCCCCGGGTGTCGGTGGCGCCAGGATCCAGACCGTCTGGCCCGGCAACGGGTTTCATCTCAACATCCGCCTGCGTTACAGCCAGTCCACCCTCGGCCTCGACAGCCTCGACGACCTCGGACTGCCCGACGCCGTCGTGACCGACCTGCGGTACATGTCGACGGCCTCGCGCGGCCTGGTCCTGGTCTCGGGCCCGACCGAGTCGGGCAAGAGCACGATACTCGCCACCCTGACCCGCGAGATCTTCCATGCCGCGGGCGGTCTGCTGACCATCGCCAGCGCCGAGGACCCGGTCGAGGAGTGGCACGACCACCTGCTGCAGATCCCGGTCAATACCGACGAACTGGGTGACGACGCCTGGATCGAGGCCCAGAAACTGTTCACCCGCATCGCGCCCGACATCGGCCAGGTCGGCGAGATCCGCACCGGCGAGGCGGCCGAACGCGCCTACTCCTTTGCCGATACCGGCAAGCTGACGCTTGCGACGATTCATGTCTCGTCTGCCCTCGACATCCCGTTCCGGCTGATGTCGGGGCTCGGGATCTCGCCGGCGCGCGCCCTCGATCCGGGCCAGAACCCGGCCTGGACCTCCCAGCGCCTGGTCCCCATGCTGTGCCGGGCGTGCCGCATCCCCGAGACCGGCGCCGAGGCGCCGGTCCATCCCTCGCGCAGGGCCGTGCGCCAGCGGTTTCTCGATCACGGATTCGATCTCTCGGGTGCGTGCAGGCGCGGTCCGGGATGTCCGGACTGCGACCCGCGGGCCAGAACCGGGCTGTCACGCGGCGGGACCCCGGGACTGGCGGGGCGCCAGCTGGTGCTCGAGGTCGTTCTTCCCGACAGCGACCTCGCCCGCCTGCTCGATGCCGGTGACCGCGCGGGTGCCCGCAGGCACTGGATCGGGTCAGGCGGTCAGCCGCTTTCGATCCAGACCTGGAACCTGGTTCAGGAGGGGCTGGTCGACCTCGGAGACTATCGCCACCACGTCGGCGGTCCCGACGCATTGTTGCGCGACGTGCACGACCACGAAAGAACGGACGATCAGGCGCCAAGGATCCGGGTTGCCGGTCTCGAGCCGCGCGTGTTCTTTCCGCCCGGGCCGGCGCCCGGTGAACCCGCACCGCCCGGCCTCCGGCGGTCGCGCCCGGATGCGACCGGACGCGATATGCGCCCGCACTCCTCGCCGCGGGCGGATGCGGGGCCTGCCGCCAGCGGGACCCCTCGTCATGTGGAGCCCGTCGGTCCGGCAGCCGTCCCCGGTTCCGATCCCGCATCGGATCCCGCCACCGACAAGACCGTGGTCGAGGATCCCGCTGACGCGCCTGGCGGTTCCGGGGCGTCCGGTCGCAGGACGCCCGGGCACGGAGCCCGCACCCCCGCGGCAGGCGACACCGGGGTTTCCGGGCGCGCAGCCACCGACCCCGGCTCACCCCGTAGTGGCACGCCTCCTTCCGCAGCACCCGATCTGCGGACAGCCGCATCCGGCGTAGCGCACGCCCCCGCACCCGGGACCGGGAGCCCCGGGCCCCGCATGACCGCAAGCGCGACACCGGGACCCGTCGGCGCGGAGACCGCGACAGCACCGGCAGCCCGCACGCAGCCCGCGCCGGCGAAACCCCGCGCCACTGCTTCCGGGACCAGGGGGTCCCGCAGGCCCGATGCATCCGGGACCACCGCCCCGGCCTCACCGGGTTCCCGGAAGACCACCTCAGCACGGGGCTCCTCGCGCAAGACCGCCTCCACGAAAGGCGCCTCCACGAAAGGTTCCTGCGGGAAAACCGTGGCCGGGAAAACGCCATCCCTCACCCCGGAACGGGGACAGGATGCCGGTGGCAAACGGGGCGCGCGCACACGCGCGCCGTCGAGCCCGGCCGACCCCGCGCCGAACACCCGGTCACCGGGGACTGACACGCCTCCTCCACAGCCGGGCGGCAAGGGCAGGCGAGCGAGCGGCGATCGCGGAGCGGACACCTCGGGCACGGGCGGCCTCGAGGGTGTCGGAGCCGCGCCCGGAGCAGGGATAACGCAGGGTCCCGCCGCGGCATCGGACGCGAGTCCCCGGTCCGCAAGGACCCCGAGCGACACGACCGTCTCCGGCCACGCGGTCCCCGCACAGGGCGTAGCGGCGAAGGAACCGCCCGCGGGCGCGCCGCGCACACAAGCTGCACCGTCCCGCGCCCGGTCTGGAGGGTCCGGTGCGCCCGCAACCGCCGACCATGACCATCCTGACCGGCCCCGGGGGTCGCAGGCCGCCGGCGCGGCGACCCTCCCCTCCGCGCCGCCCTCCGGGGCCGGCCGGGACGAGCCGCAGCAGTCCGGCACCGGCGGTCCGGTCGGGCAGGGCTCCGGACCATCCGCCCGGCGCGCCGTTCGCACCGTGCTCACCCTTGGCGCCTCGCTTGCCGGGCGGTCGCGCACCAGACCCGCAGGGAAGTCCGGGACATGAGACCGGTCACGATCAGCGCCATGGGCACGGGCCGGCTGACATCCGCGATTGCGCGGCGCAGGGCGGGGATCGGAACGGCATCGCGCACCGGAGCCGGATCCGCCCGTGACCGGCTTGCCCTGCACATTGCCCGTCTGCGTTTCGGGCCTGCGGCGCGCGTCGACTTCTACCTGAACTTCGCCTTCGTGCTCGACCGCGACCTGTTGCTGCAACAGGCGCTCGAACGCCTGCTCGAGATGGAACGCGACCTGCCCCGCGGCCTGCTTGGCCGGCCGCTTGTCCGCATCATCCCGGTCTGGATCGACGCGTTGCGGACCGGTCGGTCGCTTTCGGACGTGATCGTGGACTGGGTCTCGCCGCACGAGGCGACGTCGTTCGCCGCCTCGGCCCGGGTCGGGGTCTCGGCGTCGCAGCTGCGCCACCTGGCGGACGACATGCGCCGGCTCACCGCCCTTGCCCGCACCATGCGCCGGGCCAGCTGGCCGGTCGTCTTCACCCTGATGGTGGTCTGGGGCTGCTTCGCCGCCTCGCACTGGTACATGTTCCCGCTGCTCGAGGCCGAGATCGGGACCGGCATCCGCTGGACCGGTCTTGCCGCCTGGCTGCATGCCGTCAGCGGCACCGCGACCACGCGCGTCGGACCGGCAGTCCTGCTCCTGGCAGCCGCGTGGCCACTGCTGCGCTGGAGCCTGCGCTCCTGGGCCGGCGAGGCCAGGTCCGTCGCCGACCGGTTCATCCCCGGTTTCGGGCTCTACCGCCGGGCAACCGGCATGTCGTGGCTGCTTGCCATGGCGGCCCTTCTCGAAGCCGGGCGCACGCCGGCGCACGCGCTCGAGGTCCTGCGCCCGGTCGCGAGCCCCTACCTGCGCGAGCGGATCGACGCGGCGCTGTCGCGGGCCGACCTCTCGCTCGGCGACGCCCTGCTCTCCTGCGGTCTCGCCTGGCCCGACATCCGCATCATCCACCGCATCCGGCTCTGCCTCGGCGGGGACGATCCTGCAGCCGAATTCCGTTCCCTCGCCGCCTTCGAACTCGAACGGCTCGAGACCGCGATGCGCGGCCTCGCCGAGACCGTGGCGGTGGCCGGTTACCTGTTTTTCAGCGGTTTCATCCTGTTCGTCATCCTGGCCCAGAACGACATCGTCGCGTCCCTGCGCTAGCAATCGGGAGTCCAACGCAATGCGTGAACTGTTTGCCATCTTCCTCGGCGTGGTCCTGGCCGGCGGCCTGATCTACGGCGCATTCACGCTGTACACCGACGCCGCGACCCAGGTCAGCGCCGCCACCACCATCGAACAGGTCCAGGAGATGGGGGCCAAGCTGTCCACCCGCTACAAGACCCGTGCAACCGGCTACGGGACCACCGCGGGAACCCTGATTGCGGACCGGACCATGGTGGCGTTTGCCATGGCGGCGTCAGGGATGGCGGTCACCGGGAGCGGTGCGACGACCCGGCTGGTCAGCGAGTGGAACTCCGACGTCACGGTTACCGGCCAGATCACCTACGTGACCATCGAGATTGCCGACATTCCGGGAGAGGCCTGCAGGGCCATCCTGAGCAGTCTCGAGGCGGGATCCGGCGTGTCCAGCGTCGGGGTCGGTTCCGGAACGGCAAGGACCCTGCCGTGGAGCGATACCGACATCTACGCGTCCTCGGCCTGCGGCGAAGGCAGTGCCGCGGTCGACATGGTCTTTCACACCGGACACCTGTGAGGCGCCATGGTTCACCTGATGACCGCGGCAGTGCTGGTCCTGTTTCTCCTGCAGTCAGGCTGGAGCGACCGGACACCGCCTGACAGCGACGGCGTGCGCGCGGCACTCGCCCGCAGCTTCATCGTCCACCACGAGGCAGCGGTCCGCGCGGTCGCCGCGGCACCGGGCACGACGGGCGCGGTCATGCCGCCGTCGGTTGCGCCGGCGCGTCCCTGGCGGTTCAGTTCCTGTGCCACCAACGGCGTGGTCGCGACCTGGATCACCGACCCCGTCCGCTCCGGTGTTGCGCGCGGCGAGCCGCTGGCGGCGCATCTCAGGCGCGTGCTCGGCCGCACCCTGCTGCACAACCCGGGCGCGAGCCCGCCCGCACCTGCGGGACGTGCCGACCCGCCCGGACTCGGGACCGTACAGGGCGGTGCGTTCGTCTCGACCGTGGGTGCCACCTGGTCGCTGCCCGCCGCATGCAGTGTTGCGAACGGCTCCGTCGTGCTGCTCACCCGGGCGTCATAGGAGGAGGAGAATGCGCGAACTTCTCGCCGTCCTGCTTGCTGTTGCGCTGGTCAGCGGCGGCCTGGTTTCGGGTCAGGCGGCGCTGCGCAACTGGATCGACGCCCGCTCGGCCGCGGCTGCAGGTGCATCCATGGCGCCCTTCCTCGCCGCCGCACGCGACTATCTCGAAGCCAACTACGAGACTGTCGCCGCCAGGGTGCCGCTGACCGGGGACGTGACCTTCATTGCCCCGTCCACCCTGGTCTCGGCCGGGCTGCTGTCGTCGGCCTGGAAGAACGCCGCCTGGGGCGGCCAGAGTCACGCCCTTGCGGTCAGGCGCCAGTCCACCGACAGCCTGCTTGCGCTCGCCTACACCCACGGCGGCCGCCCGCTCCCGGAAGATGACCTGATGCTGGCGGCGCGGGCCGCGCCCGTCGGCATGGGCTACATCAGTTCCGAGTTCCCGACGAAAGCGGTCTCGGCCGCCGGCGACTGGGAGGTGACACGCGGCGACTTCACGGGCTCGGCGACCGACCCCGCTCTCACCGACGGACACCTCGCAACGGTCCTGTTCGCTCACCGTGGGCGTGTGCTCGGGCCCTGGCTCTGCCGATCGGAGGTCCCGGGCCGGCCCGAGTGCAACGAGATGACGGCGGCACTCAGGATCGCCCTGCCGTCGGGCAGCACACTCGCGGGTGCCGACAGGGGAGCGCTCGAGGTCATCCACGACAGCTCCGGCGAGCACGCGCTCGCCGTGACCGGATCCTCCCGGCTTGATGGCGCGGTCGAAATCGCCCATGGCACCGGGTCCGCGCTGGTGGTGCAGGGGAGCGCCAGTGTCACCGCGCACACGGGTACCGCGCTTGCCGTCACCGGCACCTCCAGGCTCGACGGCACCGTCACGGTCGAGGATGCGCTGACGGTCAACGACAGGACGACGGTCTCGGGAACCGTCTTCGCGAGAAACTTCCGGGTGACCTCCGACCCGCGCCGGAAACAGCAGCTGACACCGGTTGCCTGCACCCCGGAGCTCCGCCGCCGGCTCGAGGGCATCACCCTCTACCAGTGGCGCTGGCAGGACCGGGGAGACCCTGGCCTCGGCTACGACGCCCGCGAGGTGGCGGCCCGGTTTCCGGACCTGGTTGCGCGCGACGGGCGCGGGGTGATGCACGTGGACTACACGGCACTCGCAGCCCTCCAGCACGCCTGCGCCCGGGCGCGCCCGACCTGTCCGGCCGGCACCTATTCGCTCGAGCGGTTCTGGCCCGCGGCCGTGACCACACCGTCCGGGACCGCGGGCCAGACCGTCTACCTCGAGGGTCCCGCTGCGCTCGCCTCCTGCAGCCTCGTGCGTGCGCGATGCGTGGACCCGGACCACGGACACCACGGGTGGCGGATTGCCTGCGCACCCGCGGCCCGGTTCGGCTTCTGGCCGGAACCGGTTCTTGCCCGTCCAACCGGTGCACATCGAAAGGAATGACCATGATCACAACGCGACCCCGGGGTTTCGGTGCAGTGACTGGAGCGCTGGCCCTGTCGATGAGCATTGCCGCACCGCTTGGCGCCACTCCCTCCGAACCCGGCCCGGGCGGCGAGGTGGTGGTGCCTGCCGGGCGCAGCGACTGGCCGTTCTGGAGTGCGGCGGATGCATGCTGGATGGGGAGCAATACCGCCGAGGCTGTCAACGGCAAGTTCGTCTCGACCCAGGCCGCCGACTTCCCGAGCTTCACCGCGGGAGACGGCCCGTTCTCGACCTGCGCCCCGGCTGCCGATCTCGCGCTGTGTTCCGGCGAGACGGTCAACCCGGGCACCCGGAAGACCGGATGGTCCCGGACCTATGCCTCCGGCGACAGCGCCCGATACCGGGTGACCGCCGGCAACGGAACCCGCACCAACCATGGCTGGACAGTGGCGCACGTCTCCGGCGAGTGCGTTCACGTCACGCTGAAGCCGAACCCGTCTCCGAAACCCGGCACGCCGACACCCCAGCGGCCGATTACGGCCCCGACCCCGTCTCCCGACCCGACCCCGGAGCCTCCCGGCCCGCCGCCGGTCATCACCGTTTCGCCCCCGGTGAAACCGCTCCCGCCGGTCGGGCACTGCAGCTCGGGCCCGAACGGCTATTCCACCCGCGTCCTCGCCTGGTTCGATGACCAGGAGCCGTACACCTCGATCGATGTCGTCGCGTACTGCCGGGTCAATGGCAGCTACGTCAACGTGCCCAACGAGACCTGTTCCGGTGCGGTACCGGGATATGCGGGGTGGCGGCGGGTCCGTTCCGGTCGCGGGAACGTCTATGTCTGCACCGGAGTGCGGACCGGCGGCGGGGATCGGTGATGCGTCGTTCTCTCCCCGACCCGAAACACGGACGGGCTCCCGGTCATGCCGATCGGGCAAGCACACGCGGAACCGGTCCCGACACCCATCCGTCCCGGGCTCCGCGAGCCGGTGGCCCGGCACCCGGACACAGTGCAGCCTCCGGGCCCACGGCGGCTGACCCGGTCCTGACCGGGTCAGCGGGCATCAGCGCGGATGCCGGGGTTCGCGACCCCGAACTGCCCGTCCATGCTCCCGTCTCGGCATCCCCGGCATCCTGTCCGGTTGGCTTCCGGGGGGTCGGATCCCCGGCGCTTCGCGCATCGCTGGCCGAAGTTCTCACGCGCTGGGCCGCGGCGGGTGCGGTCTGTCTCTGCGCCGAGCGGGGCCTTGCGCCTGGCAGCGGCGGATTGACGTCCCTGCGGCACCGGGTCAGCCCGGACGTCGCACCGGACCCGGGTGACGGCGGACATGACGAGCTCGCCGCCGAGCTGCGCCCTGATCGCGAGGACGCGGCCGCCGGGGCGGGAAGAGCCGGAACGGCCGCAACCGGAGACCTCGCGACCGGGACCTGTGCCGGGACCGTCGGGGAGCACGATGCCGCCGGCCAGGATGGTGCGGCCCGGGTTCGCAGGCAGGGCGGTCCCGAAACCGGGCGTTCCGAAGACGCGAAGACACCGGACCGTGGATCCGGTGGATCCGGCCCGGCCCGGGTTGATGCCCGCACCATCGGTCCGCTCCTGCCGGATGCCGGTCACGGGACCCCGTCCCTCCCTGGCCGGGATTCCCGGAGCCCGGACCGCGCGGCAGCCGACGTCATTGCCCGGCTCCGCTCCTTCATCGCCCGCCACCTCCCGGGCGCGGACTGTACCGGCCTGGCCGGGTGCAGACGGATCCGGGAACCTGCGGCCATGGCGCCCGAAACTCCGGATCCGCGAGCCGATGCGCGCGGAGCCGAACGCCGGGAGGCCCGGCACGGTCCTGATCGGCGCTTCGGCTCCTGGATCGACCTGCTCGACGCATCGCGGCCCGAACCACCTGCCGGGCAGCGCTCCGGGGTCGGTTGCCGCGCCTGTCTGGACCGGGCGGAGCAGGCCGAACGCATGTGGCACAGCGTCATTCGGGCCCGATGGTCCGCGTGCGCCGACACCACGGACGCGCAGTCCGAAGCGCTCGAAGGTGCGGCATGCACCCGGGCTCGCCGTGGGGTGGCCGGGGGAGGGGACCCATGCTGAGCGCCGCACCGCTTCGCGCGATCGCCTGGCAGCTTGCACTTGAAGACGGCCGGGTGGTCGAGGTCGCACTCGAGCCGTGCTGCTGGGCGGCACTCGACGAGGTCGCCCGAAGCGAGGGAACGGACTGGATGGACTGGGTGCGCCGGCTCGAGGCGACCCGTTCCGAGCCGACGGACGACCTCGCAGCGCGGATCCGGGTCGCCCTCGTCGCCTGGTACCGCGATCGCTGTCTGCCCGAGACCCGGATCCGACGGGTGGCGGTGCGCGGCCCGGGCCGCGCACCGGTCATGGTCCCCATGGAGGCCGGACTGTGGGACACGCTGGCCGAGATCGCCCACATCGAGGGCGAGAGCCTGAACAGTCTGTGCTGGCGCATGGGCAAGGACGCGCGCCAGGACAGCGCCCTTGCCATGGAGCTGCGCGACTTCATCCTGCGCTACCTGATGCAGCGCATGGCCCGGCGCCTTCCGGGAGCCGGGGCACACTGCCGCGGAGCCGGGACATGACCGGCCTGGCGTTTCGCGTGTCGCACGTGCGGGCCGGTTTCGCCGGCGTTGTCGTGCTCCTGGCCGGCGCCGGGTGCGCCAGCCTGTCCGGCGCCCCGCCCGAAACCCCTGCCGTCGCCGACGGGTCGCTGCTCGAGTCCGCGGCGTCGCGTGCCGCAGCCGCGTTTGCCGACCTCGCGCGTGCGCGCCAGGGTGGGCACGGCGCACCGGCCACCGCCCCGGTATCCGCGGTTCCGCCCGAACTCGGACAGTCCCTCGGGCTCGACTGGGTCGGACCCATCGACGGTGTCGTCGCCTGGCTCGCCCGGCGGATCGGCTACGGCTTCCGCGAACTCGGCGCTCCTCCGGTCCGGCCGGTCATGGTGGTGCTGCGGACCGGGAGTGCGCGGGTCATCGACCTGCTGCAGGACGCGGGCTTCCAGGCCGGAACGGCGGCGCTCGTCGAGGTCGATGCCGCCAACCGCGAAATCCGGCTGACCTACCCTGTCGCGGAGAAGCCGTCATGAACACTGTGCCCGACCGGACCTGGATGCGGACGCGATGCACCCGCCCGTCATTGTCCGCCTGTGGCGTGCGGCACACATGCCCGCATCTGTCCCACTCCCGATCCGGAGGCCTGGCCGTCCCGTGTGGCTGGCCGCGGCAGGGCGAGACCCGGCAGTCGGGCGACGAGTGCGTCGCCCCGCCCCGCCCCGGGAAACCGCTGAGGCCGACACCGGCTCGTCCGCGGCCCCTCGGGTCCGGTCCAGCCACGGGGTTGCTCCGGCGGGGCCCCCGAAGAGTGTGGTCGCTGTGCGGTCCCACCGATACTCCGGTCCCGGGCGGGGAGGGCCGCATGTCCGGTTGCGTCGATCGTCCGGGGGCCTGGCCGGTCACGCGCTCGCAGCGACGCCGGGCCGAGACCTGGCGCACGACACTCGCACAGCTGCGGGGGTGCATGCAGGCATGCCTTGCCATCGCAGGCGTCCTGACTGCGCGGGCGCGGCGCTCGCAGTCCGCCCGCCCCGGTCCGCGGAGTGCGGGGCGCCGCGCCCTGGGTGCAAGGCCGGGTGACGGACACGGCACACGGCGGGTTCCGGCCGGGCCCGGCTGCGGGCTGGTCCGGGCCATCATCACGCTCGGCGCCACCCTCGCTGTGACGGGACCGGCCGCAGCCGATGATCAGGGGACCGAACTGCGCCGCCAGGCCATGGTCGAAGGCGCACATGCCCACGCTGCGGGCGCCGCCATGGCCGAACGCGCCCGGATCATTGCTGCCACGCTCGAGGCCAACGCCCCGGACCTCGACCGCATCTACCGGTTCGATGCTCTGGTGCTGCACAGGGCGGGCTTCGTCATCGCACCACCGGTCCTGGTCGAGATCAGGGACGCGGTTCGAACCGTGCCGGATGGATCCCGGGCCGCGAGTGCGCGCCGGGTGCTGCGAATTGCCGAGCGTGCGCGGATTCTCGCCGCGATCCCCGACTGGCGCGACTGGCTGGTGCGCTCCTGGCCCGAGCCCCGGCCGGTCCACTCCGTCCTGTTGCCGCGCACTCCCGGCGAGCAGGCCGCGTTCGATGCCGCACGGGTGCGCGGTGAGCGTGACGGAGTCGCGCTCGCCGATGCCGTGCACGCCGAGGACCTCGATCGCCTGAACCGCGACTGGCTCGGCATGATCGCGTGGCACCGCCGTGCGGCATCGGGAATGGTGACGGAACCGGCAACCCGGATCGAGACTGTCCCGGTCTCTGGAGGCGGCCGGGTGCTGCGCATCGGCGAGACCCTCCTCGAGCTCGCGGAGCCGGCTCAGCTCAACCCGGTCATGCAGCTGTGGTCACCGCTCGAAGCGACCGGCGAGAAGGGGCCGCGGCCATGACCCGGCCGTGGACAGGGACCGGCGGGATCGTTCCGATCGAAGCCGATGAGAGCCTCGACGAGGCCGGTCTGGATGCCCTGCTGATCAACGCCGCCATCCAGGGCGCGAGCGACGTCATCCTGCAGACCGGTGCCGTGCCCGTCGCCGAACGCAACGGCGAGCGCTACCCGGCGCGCCTTTCGCAGCACCCTCTCGGCGACGCCGCGCTCACCATGGCCATCAGTCATCTCTACGGCCGCTCGGCCCCGACCCAGCTCGCCGCACGCCAGGACCTGAACTGCGCCCATGCCGCCCGGGCGCCCGACGGATCGATCCACCGGTTCCGGGTCAACATCACGCCGGCCCTGTTCCGTCACTCGGTCGGGGTCAATGTGGTGATCCGTCCCCTGCCGGCGGATCTGCCGGAGCTCGACGAACTCGGTGTCGAGCCGGAACTCGCGGCGGCACTGCTGGCCGGCACCGGGCTTTCGATCGTCACCGGGGTGCCCGGTTCGGGAAAATCCACCCTGCTCGCCGCCGTGATCCGGCGCCTCGCCGAAGCACGACGCGGCCGCATCCAGACCTACGAGGCGCCGGTGGAATTCGTCTACCACCGGCTTGCCGGGACCAGCGGTCTCGTCAGCCAGACCGAAATCCCGACCCACCTGCGCGACTTCGCAACCGGAGTGCGGGCCAGTCTGCGCCGCTCGCCCTTTGCCATCCTGGTCGGCGAGGCCCGCGACCGCGCAACGGTCGAGGCGGTGATCGACGCCGCAGACTTCGGCATCGCGACCTACACCACCACCCATGCGCTCGGGGTCGCCAACACCGTGCGCCGCTTCCTCACCGAGTTCGAACCGGCCGAACGCGAAGCGCGCGCCATCGCCATGCTCGATACCCTGAACGTCGTGGTGACCCAGGCCCTGGTGCCGGACGGACGCGGCACCCGCACGCCGGCGCGGGAGTGGCTGGTCTTCGACCCGGCCCTGAAGGCGCAGCTTGCCGACCTCGCACCCGCCCGCTGGTCCGGACTGATCGCCGGGCGCCTCGCATGCCGGGACCGGACACTTGCCGCCGCCATCCGGCGGGTCCGGGCCGAACGGAGCGGGCCGTGAAGCGCCCGGGCACCATCGCATGGCGCGACACCGCGCGCATGCCGGCCCTGTGGGGGCTCGACGCCAGGGTGCTGGTGATCCTGCTGCTGCCGCTGATGCTGCCGTTCTGGCGGCGCGAGGCGTTGATCCTGTGCGGCGTCGTCGCAGTGGTCTTCATCGTCGCCGCACTGCGGTTCGGCCTGTCGCCCGATGACGCCGTGCGCCGGCTTCGTACCCTGCTGGCCGGCCGGCGCCGGGCGCTGCTGCCCGTCCACCGCCCGGTCATCTTCATCTGGCCGGGAGGAAGACCGTGATCCGCCGTCCGAGACCCGTCGTCGCCAGCGCGGTCCTTGCCGCGGCGATGATCACCGGTATCCCGGGCGCAGCCGAGGCCGGGTTCGTCTACCACGGTCGCGACGAGCCCGAGGCCGCAGCGGCCGACGACGGGCCGGAAACACGCGCGAAATGCGGTTTTGCCTCACGCCCGCAGGATCTGCCGCCGCCCTCCCTGCGGACCGCACACGAGGGCACGCCGCTTCCCGACGCCCGCCACAGCTTCTGGCTCAACTGCGGCGAGTCCCTGGTCGCAGCGCTCGCCCGCTGGGGCGCGCGCCACGGGGTCATGGTCACGCAACCGGCGGGCGGGACCGACTGGCGCGTCGTGACGCCCTACCGGTTCCGGGCCGCAAGCTTCGCCGGGGCACTCGCCGAACTGAGGACCAGGCTCGCACACCTCGATCCCCGCCCGGTGCTGCGGTTCGACACCCGCAACCGGGTGCTGCTGGTACTGGGGGAGGACAGGCAATGAGAAACCCGATACCAGGCCCGGGCCGCTCGCGGATGCGAAGGTCGTACGCGAACACGCTTTCTTCCGGGCTCGTACTGCTGCTTGCGGGCATCGTGCTGACGAGTGAACCGGGTGTCCCGCGTGCGGCGTCGGAAACCGGCGCCCATGACCGGCCGGCTCCGGGCTCCCTGGTGTCCCGGCTGCGCACAAACGGCGCCGAACTCACCCGGCTGGCGTCCGCCCACGGGCTTGAAGGCTGGAACGTGCGCCTGCCGGGTGGACCGTCCTACATCCTCTACCTCACCCCCGACGGCGCCGGCGTGATCGGTCACCTCTACGACCCTGACGGTCATTCCGTGACCGCGCGTCACCTGCAGGCGCTGGCCGGGAACGCACTCCCGCGGCCTGCGCCGGACCATGTCGTCGCCGTCCCGGCGGTGCCGGCGAACCCTGCCCGACCTGTTCCCGTGACTGACGGCGTGCAGGCAGTCACCCGTCCCGCGCCGGACCCGGCAGCAGGAACGCCTGGAGGTTTCAGCCGCCACGCGCCTGCAGCGATCGCTGCGAGGAGCGTACCCGTCGGGGGCGGTCCTGCGGTCCGCGGAGCGCCGCACGGGCCGGTCGGGAGCGAGGCGGGTCGTCACGGGCCACGCGCGCATGGCGCCGGTCCCGCAGCGGTCACGTCTTCGCACGCAACCGGTACGCGGACGCATGCATCGCGCACGCCCGGCGCCCCGTCGATGACCACAGCCGGATCCACCGGTTCCGCGGGCCAGTCCCCGGCCGCGGCGGGGGCAGCGCGCGCAAGGCCTCTCGTGGGTGCGGCGGCGCTCCCGGCGGTGACGCCGACTGGCGTATCGACCGGCGCGGCACCCGGATCAGGGCCGGGGTCTCCCGGAGCCCCGCCTACCGGTCCACGCCGGCACGGCGGTGCGCAGACAACGACCTCGCCATCGCCGCTTCCGTTCTCCCGGGCAGCCGCGGCTTCCGGCGATACGGTGCAACAGGTGGCAGATACGGTCGGGGAGGCGGCGTTGCTTCGCCGCATCCGCGAAGCGCCGGGGATCGAACTGCTGCCGGGGTCCCCGGTCCTCCACGTCATCGCCGACCCCGGCTGCGGGCCCTCGCGGGCCTGGATCGACACGCTCATGCGCTACCGCACGGCAGGGTTCGGGCTCCGGGTACTGCCGGTCGGCCTCATGGGGGCGGCTTCGGCCCGCGCCGCACTGTGGATCCTCGAGCAGCCGGACCGGGCGGCCGCCTGGCACGCCACCGCCGGCCGGTCGATCGGAGACGGCGACCTCGCCGGGACCAGCGCCGATCTTCTCGTCGGCAACAACGCGCTGTTCGCCGCATGGCAGGGCCGGGTGCTGCCGCTGTCGGTACGTGCGGTTCCCGAAGGGGTCGAACGCATCGATGGCGTGCCCGGGGACGCCGCCGCACTCGTTCGCCGGCTGGTGCTGGAGGATCCGAGGTGAGCGCGCTCGAACTCCAGTCGGCACTTCATGCCGCCGCGCACGACCGCGCCTTCGTCGATGCGGAGAACCGCATGCTGTGGCGGCTGGTCGCCGGGGCCGGCACCGTCACCCTGCTGCTCGCCGTCACCCTCGCCGTTCTTGTCGTGCGCGGGACCCCCGAGCCGGACATCGTCGCCTCGACCGCTGACGGACGGATCATTCGTGCAACCCGGCTGGACGAGCCGATGATGTCGGACGACGCCTTCCGGCTCGGCGTCGCCCGCGCCATCGTCGAGACCTTCACCCTGGCGTTTCACGACTACGAGATGCGGCTCGACGCCGCCCGCCGCTTCTACACCGACGAGGCCTACCAGGGCCTGCTCGAGCAGTTCGAGACCATCGGCTTCATCGAGCGTCTCACCCGCGGCTACCAGGTGGTGGAAACCGTGCTCGAGGGCGCTCCCACCATCGTCTCGCGCACGATGCACGACGGCGTGCTCTACCTCTCGTTCGCAACCCCGGTGCTGATGACCTTCCGCTCCGGCGGCCAGGCGCACAGCGAGCGGGTGCAGGTCACGACCATGATCCGCCGCGTCCCCCTGTCCGAAAACCTCCAGGGCTGGGCCATTGCCCAGACCCTTGTGGAACGCAGCGGAGGCGGTCGATGAGCGCGCGCATCCCCGCCGCGGCGTGCGCTTCCGGCCTCGGCGCCCGCACACGCGGCATCCGGTCTGTCGGCAGCCGTTCGCTCGGCGTCCTCGCCGTCATCACCCTGCTGGTCGTGTTCGGTGCACCGGCCGGCGCCGGCGAGGAGGCAGCGGCGGTGAGCGAGCCCTGGTCCGAGCTTGCCCTTCCCGACGAGGACGCCGGGATCGATGCGCGTGCGCGCTTTCCCTACACCCGCGAGCAGCTCGACCGTATCCTCGAGCTTCACCGGGCCCGTCACCGCGCCCTCGGTCTGCGCCATCTCCCTGCAGGCCGCCGGACCCGCAGCATCAGCCTTGTGCCCGGCAACCCGGAGCCCGCTGGTCCGGATGGGCGTGTCTCCGCGGCCCGGGGCTACGTCACCGCGCTGGTGTTCCTCGACGTGACCGGAGCCCCGTGGCCGGTCTCGCGCGTGCTGATGCGCCCGGAGTTCCGGGTGGATGACCCGGCCCGGCCCCGGGCCGACCACGTGGTCTACCTGGCGCCGCACCGTCTCTGGGACCACGGCAACGTCACCGTCGAACTGGCGGGCCAGCCGTTGCCGGTGAGCCTGCCGGTCCTCGTCGATGACGCCGGTCCCGTCGACGAGGTGGTGGTGGTGCGGCTTCCCGAACCCGGTCCCCGGGCCGACCTGCGCGCGCTTGCGGCCCCGGTCCGGCTTGCGGCCGGCGAACCGGCCCTGGACCTGTTTGCGACCGGAACTCCGCCGGGTGACGCCATCCGCCTTGCAGTCGAGGACGAAGTGACCGGCGCGGTCGGACCGGGAACGCCGCACCGGGCCTGGTTCTGGCGCGAGCAGGTCTGGCTGAAGACACCCGACCTCGTGCTCGCTCCGGCCGCTCACGGCGCCGCCCGCGGCCCCGACGGCACCTGGATCCACATGCTGCCCGACACGCCGCTCGTCCTGGTTTCCTCGCGCAGGACCGGCGCGACCAAGCGATTGCGGCTCGCCCGGCTGCCGGTTGCGCCGGTTCCCGTCCCGTCCGCACCCGCCATCCCGGCGAAGCACCCCGCGCCGGCACCAGGCGAGGCGTCGCCATGAGGTGCGGCATGACGTCCACCATGGCTGCCGGCGGAATGCCCGGCGCTCTCCTGCTCCGGGGCGGAACGGTCGGGATCGTCCCGGACGGGGACCGAACCCCGGCTGCCCGGACTGTGAACACGGATGCCGCGTTCGCCGCCGCCGCCGGCCAGTCCACCGGCCCGGCTGCCGTCGCCCATCGTGCCGTCGGCAGCAACCGGGCCCTGGGGACACGGGCCGTCTGCGCCCTTGCGCTCTGCCTGTTCTGCACCTGGGCCGGTGATGGCCGGGCCGCCGACGGCTCTTCCCCGTCAGGCAGCGAGCTGTCGGGCCTTGCTCGCGGCCCCGATCACGATCCCGTGGCCGGTCATTCACCCGAAGACGAACGCCGCATCCGCCGCTATGACAGCCAGCGTCGGCGTCGCTCCGTCGAGATCGGCGCCAGCCACGTCGACACCATGACCGGCCCCGTGCTGCCGCCGGCCTCGCCGCGGCTCGACGGCGACCGGCAGGCAATGGTCCGGTCCCTCACCGCAACCCCGGTCCCGCCGGCCCCTGTCCGTCACCCGGGGACGCTCGATCCGTTGTTCTCGGCAGTCCCGGTCCCCGGCCCGGTCACGGCAACCAGTCGGCCCGTGCCGGCCCCGTCAGCCCCGGCGTCGGCGCCGGCACCGGCGCCCCGAACCCTGCTTGGCGCCGGAACGCCGGCCTACGGAGTGCTGCTCACCGAAGCCAGCTCGGCCGACGGCGGCCCGGTGCTGGTCGAACTCCTGGGCGGCGCGCTCCGCGGCGCCCGGCTCGCGGGCGAGCTCGCGCCCCGGGGCGAGAGGCTGGTGCTGCACTTCTCCCGTCTCTGGCCCGGGCCGGGCGCGAGCCCGATCCCGCCCGAAGGGCTTGGCGTCGATGCCTGGGGGATCGATCCCGATTGTGCGTGCTACGGCATCGCCGGCACGGTCGATCATCACTGGTGGTCCCGGGTCATCCTGCCGGCGGCGGCCGCCTTCGCATCCGGGTGGGCCGGGGCGGGTGTCGCGCCCGCGACCACGGTGACCGTCGATGGCGCCACCGTGGTCACGCGCTCCGGCAACCCGACCGCCGCGGCGGTCCGCGCAGGGGCGGCCGACGCGCTGCGCTCCGTCGGGACCGAACTTTCCGCACTGGCCCCGGATCGCCCCACCGTCCGCATCCCGGCCGGTACCGAAATCGGGGTGGTATTCGCGAGTCCGGTGCGCACCGCACTGCGCAAGGCCGCGCCATGAGTGCCCGGCCGGCCGTGATGGCGACGGGCCTCCTCGTTCCGCTGCCGGCGTCGGCCCGGGACCTCGCGGCCGACATCGTGCGGGACATCGAGGGTCCGCTTGTCGCCCTGATTGCCACCGTGTGCCTTCTGATCGGCATCCTGCTGGTGCTGCGCGCCGGTTTCAGACTGGTGCACCGTGCCGCCGACCGGTTCGGCCCGGGCCTGCACGGCACCGCGCTGCAGGCGTTCGCCGGCGTGGTTCTGGTCAACCTCGCCGACTGGCTGGAAGCCGGCAGCGCCACCCTGTTCGGCTCCCGGCGCGATGGCAGCTTCGGGATCGCGGGCGCGCCCGGGGCCGACGGGCTGGTGGATGCGGTGGTGGTGATCCTGTTCCTGGTCGGACTGGCGGCGGTGGCCCGTGGCGTGGCCCTGCTGCCAGCCGCTGCCGATGGACGCGCCACCATGAGCGGGGCCGCCTGTCACATCGTCGGCGGGCTGCTGGCCTGCAACTTTCCGTCACTTGCAGCCCTGGTGGAGGCCGCAACCGGCCTCGACCTGCTCGAATTCGGATGAAGGGGGAATGACCATGATCGGGACGATCAGCCGCATCGCCGTCGCGCTGGCCTGGCCGGTGGCCCCGGTGTCGGCCAAGACCTTCGGGGAAATGTTCAAGGCCGGCGAGGGATCGCTGCTCCAGACGACCGGTTTCATCGCCGTCACCCTCTACGTGGTGGGCGTGCTGGTGGTGCTGTTCGGACTGCTCGGACTGATCCGGGCCGTGCGCTCACCCCAGTACTCCGGCGTGTTCGCGCCGATCCTGATGATCGCGGTCGGCGCCTGTGTGGTGATGCTGCCCGAGATCATCAACGCCGTGCAGACCGGCTTCGGCGGCTCGACCGCGACCCGGCTGCAACGACCCACGCTCGAGTAGGAGCGGGCGCATGGCGACACCGGTGCACAGGTTTCTCGATGCGCGCAGCTGGTGGTGGCTCGCGACCCGCAAGTCGCTCGACAGTCACCTGATGCTGCGCTCCGCGATCGGGCCCGGGCACCCGATCATCACCAGGGACGGCGGGCTCATGACCCTGTTCGAGTTCCATGGCTGCCGGACCATCGGCGGCGGCGAGCAGCGTGCCGGCCTTGCCGACCGGCTGGCGACCCGGCTTGCCGGCGCATTGCGCCTGCCAGGCCACGCACTCCACCTGGTCTTCGACCGTCATCCCGCCGCCGGTCCCGGAATTGCCGGGCGCGCGGTCATCGGGCCGGGTGCCGCGGCGGACCGGCTCGGGCTCGTGCTGGACGACGTGCTCGAGGACCGGGAACAGGCGCTCGCCGCCCGACTGGTGCGCGAGCACTGCTACCTCGCGCTGTGGACCGGCGAGGCGGCACTTGCGCCCGGCGAACGCCGGCGCTCGCGTGCCCGGCTTGCAGGTCGCGAAACACCGCTGCACGAGGGCCTGGTACCGCGCCACGACGCCGTGGCGCGCGACCTGGTCGATGCAGCCGGGTCGATCGACCTTGTGCTGCGCCGGCTCGACGCCGCCGAAACCCTCGGCGTGATCAGAACCTTCCTCGCCGGTCACGCCGACGCCGCAGACCGCCTCGACGGCGGCATCATCGCACGGATGTCCGGGCTCGCCGCTCCGCACCGGGCAGCGGTGCGTCGCCCGCCGCTCGCGGCATCACTCTTCGCCGGCGACCCCGAGGTGGCGGGCGGGCTGGTGCGGGTTCGCGGGACCTGGTTCGCTTCTCTTCACGTCATCCTGCCTCCGGCAGTGCTGCGGGGGTTTGACGAGCTGCTCGCAAGTGCGGCCGGAGTGCCGTTTCGCCAGTCGATCCTGGTCGAATCCGGAGCGGGCCCCGCGCTGTGGAAACACGCCTGCGCCTCGATCCTCGCCGTGGCCGGACACGCGAACCGGGTCATCCGCGACCAGATAGACGGGCTGCGCGCGGCCGCCGCCGACGGCGAGCCGCTGGTCCGGGTCTCCATGCACTGGATCACCTGGGGCTGCTGCCGGGAAGAGGCCGAACGAAACCGCGCAGCACTCGCCCGCCGGGTCGGCGCCTGGGGCGATCAGGCGGTCTCGGAAATCCCGGGCGACCCGCTCGAGACCTGGGCCGCCTCGATCCCGGGGTTTGCCGCCTGTGCCACCGCGCCCAGGGCCATCGCGCCGCTGCGCGACGTGATCGCCCTGATGCCGCTGCAGCGCCCGGCGTCACCGGCCGGGCCGGATCAGGACAGGAGCGGCGTGCAGGTCTGTGCCGGCGACGGCGGCAAACCGCTTGCGGTTCCGGTTCTCGGCGAGGGTGAGCACAGTTTCCAGCTGGTGTGCGGCGAGCCCGGCAAGGGCAAGTCGGTGCTCCTGAACAGTCGCGCGCTCGCGACGGTGCTCGCCGGCGGGCAGGCGGAACTGCCGAGGATCGCCGTCATCGACATCGGCCCGAGCGCCTCGGGCCTGGTTTCGCTGCTGCGTGCGGCACTCGGACCCGAACGCCGCGGGGAGGCGGTTCACCTGAGGCTTACCGCCGGCAGCGTTCACGCGGTCAATCCCTTCGATACCCCGCTCGGCTGCCGCCGGCCGCCGGCCCACCAGGCCGACTTCCTGCGCAACCTGGTGGGTGCGATGCTGAGGCCCGACGACGCCGCGGTCCTGCCGGCCGGCCTCGACACCCTCGTGCCCGAGGTGATCGCCGAGGCCTACCGGATGCGCGACGATGCGCCACCCGACGCCCATCCGGCGCTGCACGAGCCGGGGATCGTGCCCGAGATCGACACCGCGCTCGACCCTGCCCCGGAAACACCCTGGTGGCACCTCGTGGACCGGCTGATCGAACGCGGCCGGCCCGACCTCGCGCGTCTGGCCCAGCGCCACGCGGTGCCGGTGCTCGCCGACCTTGCCCTCGCCGCCAACGCGCCGGCGGTTCGCGAACGCCATCTCGATGTCGCGATCGCTGGCGGGCAGAACGTGCTCCAGGCCCTGGTGCGGGTCCTCGGCGCGGCGGTCCGGGACTATGCCGCGCTCTCCGGGCGCACCGTGCTGGACCTCGCCGGGGCCCGGGTGGCGGTGCTCGATCTCGCCGAGGTTGCCGATCCCCTGCGGCCTCGCCGGACTGCGATCTTCTACCTGGCGGCCCGCCAGCTGCTCGCCGGCGACTGGTTCCTGACAGAAGAGGACGTCGATGCGATGCCTGAACTGGTGCGGCCCTGGCACCGTGACCGGATCCGCCGTCTGCTCGAGACCGAAAAGCTCCTGCAGTACGACGAGTTCCATCGCACCGGCGGCATTCCGGAACTCATCGCCCAGGTCGGGCGCGATGCCCGTGAGGGCCGCAAGCACCGCCGCCGCCTGGTCCTGGCCAGCCAGCGGCTCGAGGACTTCGACAACTCGTTGCGCGAGCTCGCAAGCGCAGTCTGGATCCTCGGCGCCGACAGTGCCGCCGCCCGCGAGCGCATGGCGTGCGACTGCGCGCTCGATGCGGATGCCCGCCACGTGCTCGAACACCGGTTGACCGGTCCGGGCCGGCACGGGGCGCCGGCACTGCTCGTCACCCGGTCGCAAGAGGGCCGCACCGTCCAGCTGGTCTACACCGTCCTCGGCCCGGTCGAACTGTGGGCGCTCGGAACGAAGCCGCAGGATGTCGCCCTTCGCGAGCGGCTCTACCGCAGGCTCGATCCCGGCGAGGCACGGACCGCACTGGCCGCGCGTTATCCGCAGGGCACGTTGGGCAGGACCGCGGTCCCCGCGGGCCTGGCGGACGGTCACGCCGACGAGACCGCCGTGCTTGATGCCATTGGCGACGGTATCGTCGACGCCATCGGGGAGCGCCGCGACCGGAACCTGCGTACTGCCGTCGTCCGTTACCGGACCCGTGGCGCGCGGCGCGGAGGCCGGGCTGCTGCCGCTGCGGCCATGGTGTTCTGTCTGCTCTGGCTGCCGGTCGGGCCGGCGGCCGGTCAGCACGCTCCCGGGTGTGACCCGGTGATGGCCCGGGCGATGGAACAGGCGGCGGTGCGCGGGATCAGGCGCGACGCGGCCATCATCCGGGCGCCGGATGGCGGTATCGGCGAACCGCGTTCGCTGTTCGACTACTCCTGCTTCGACAGGTTCGTCGATCCGGGAGCGCTTGACGTTCACGTGAGCATCGACACCGTGCTTGCCGGCATCCTGAAGTCACTGAACGACACCGCCTGCCAGCTGGCTCGCCGCGTCCTCGATGCGCACCTTGCAGCACCGGTCGACGCACGCGTCCTGCGCCACGTGCTGCCGGGCCTCGCACACCCGCACAGCCAGGGAGAATAGCCGCCATGACAGGTTCTCTGCGCCTTGCCGTGATCGTGCTGTGGTTGCTGGTTTGCGGTCCGGCCCGCGCCGGGTGCGACCCGACCGACAACGATATTGCCGAGGCAAACCGGGTGATCAGCCGCATTGCGGCCCTTGAAGACCGGCTGGTTCGCGAACTCCGGCTGCAGACTGCCCAGCTGTCCGGTTACCTGGCCCAGGGTGCACGGGCCACGGTCGACGGTCTGGGTTCCCATGCCCGGGCCCGGGCCCAGACCGCGCGCGAGGAGGCCCAGGCCCGCAGCGCGCTTGAGCACGCGCCGGGTGTGACCGGCTGCCAGGGCGCAAGCGGGCTCGCCGGTTTCGGATCGGCCGACATCGCCATCAGGCAACTTGGCGAGAGGGCCAACCGTCAGGAAACAGGTCGCATCGCCGGCGATCCCGACGTCCTCGGCTACCCGGCCGCGTCCGACGCGAGCGTGCGGGCACGCAGGGTGCAGTCGCTCTACGCTCCGGGTGCGTCCCGGCCCCATGCCGACCTGCGGCCCGACAGCCTGTTCGGCACCACCCGGCTCGCCTCCCGGGAAGACCAGGCCGCGGCACTTGACCTCGCCCGCAACCTGGTCGCTCCCGTCACCCGGCCCGCACCGCCCGAGGCCCGCACCCCAGGGGATCGCGAGCGGCTGCTCCGGCGCCGGGCGGCCGACGCCCGGGTCGGCCTGGCTGCAGGCTGGATGAACCGCATGATCGCTCACCGGGTGCCCACGGTCGCTCTCGGTTCCTGGGCCCGCGAGATCGCACCGGACCTCGTCCGTGGCGGGACGGCGCTGTCCGAGCGCGAGTTGCTGCACATCCTCGCGGTTGCCCGTCCGACCGCACCGGACTACCAGGCCGGGCTGTCCGCGCTTTCGGAAGCGGAGCTGCTGCGCGAGATCATCCGCAACCAGACCCTGGCGCTCAGGATCGCGATGCAGCGCCTCGAACTTGCCGAGATGCACGGCGCCATGGACGCGGCCCTGCTCGCCACCCTGGCCGGCAGCCGCTCCGGGGGCCGGTAGTGGCAAGGCTGTCCGCGGCACTGCTGTTCGATCCCGGCATCCGGGCCGGGATTGCCGACTGTGCGGCGACAGTCGCCCGGCTGCGCCGCCTTGCGCCGCCTGTGCTCCCCCGCTCGATCCCGCTCCCTGCCGTCGCTGGCATTCGGCACGCGTGGTCCTCCGGCCGGTTGCGGACCGCCGTACTCTGCCTCGCCTGGGGACTCGGAGCGTCGGCGGTGTTCGGGGGTGCCGCGGGGCTGCTTGCCACCGCGCTTGCCTCCGTTCCCGCCGTCGCAGCGCCGATGTCCGAACTCTTCACAGGGACCGCGCGGACCGAGCGGTTTCTCGCCGGGCTGCATGCGATTGCCAACGGCGACGCCCGGGCACTTGCGGGAATGTTCGGTCTGTTCAACCTTGCCGTTCTCGTCCTCTGCGGCCTCGCGATCCTGGCGATGACGGCCCAGGCCGTGCTCGATACCGCGCGTGGCGGCAGGCCCGGCGCCTCTGGTGTCCTGGTGATCAGGGTGGTGCTGGTGCTTGTGCTTGCGGTCCCGCTCGGGGGGTTCAACGCCGCCCAGCACCTGGTCCTCGCGGTGGCCGGGTTTGGTGGATCGGCTGCCGACCGGTTGTGGGTGCACTTCAGTACCGACGCGATCGGGTCCGGTTCCCCGCCCATGCCCGTCATCACCCGGTCGGTTCACAGGTCCCTGGTCGCGGATCTCCTCGTTGCCGAGGTCTGTCTTGAAACTGCCAACCGCCTCGCCGCAGCCCACGGCGATTCTGCCTACGTGGCCGTTCGAACCCGCACCCCCACCGGTAGCGACCATCTGGTGATCGGGTACGACGGCACCAGGCGCGGCCTGCCGCCCGGCGCCTGCGGCGCCGTCAGGTTCGCAACCGGCGCAGGTGACGGGTCGGCCGGTCACGTCGTCTCCGCGCGGTTCCGTGCGATCGACGCGGTCGTGGCCGACCTGCGCGCCATCGCCCGCGACATCGTCGACCGACTCGTCGCCGACGGGCCGCGCTACGGGATGCCGCTGGCGGATCTTGGTGCGGAACTCGAACGGCGCGCTCTCGCGGAGACCTACGCCCGTGTCCTGCAGCAGGGGATTGCCAGGGCCCGCCATGCGGCTGGCAGCGGGATCCTGACCGGCGTCGAGCGCCAGGCCCGGAATGGGGGGTGGCTGGCGGCACCGCTGGTCTTCAACACCATGGCGCGGGAAGCCGGCGGGATTCAGGCGGCGGTTCGGGAGGTGCCGGAGGTGGATCCACCGGCGCCGGCGCTCGGCCACGCCATTCCCGAGTGGCCCGGGATACTGGCGACGCTCGAGGCAGCACTCGCAGAAGCCGGCACCTCCGCCGGCGTGCCGGCCGCGGCAGCGCCCGACTCCGATCGACTGTTGTTCCGGATCCTCGACCAGGTCTGGCAGTTCCGTTCGGACCTGGTGGATGCCGACGCCCCGCTCACCGGGCTTGCGGCAATCGGACACACCCTGGTGAGCGGCGCCATCCAGGCCTTCGGGGTGGTGGCGGGGCTCGTCATCGGCAATTCGCTGCTGCGCGCCATTCCGCTCATTGGCGAGGGGCTCGATGTCGCCGCCCGCGCCTGGCAGGTGCTCGACGCCCCGGTCACCACCGCGCTGATGGCACTGCTGTTCGCCGGACTGGTGCTCGCCTACCTGGTGCCGCTCATCCCGTTCATCCGCTTCCTGTTCGCGCTTGCGACCTGGCTGTTCCAGCTGGTCACCGGACTGGTCGGGGTGGGGCTGTGGCTGCTGGCCTGGCTGTCAATGGACCGCGACCGGCTGGCCCCGGGCAACGTGCGCGCCGGAGCGCTGTTGCTTCTTGCCCTGTTGCTGCGCCCGCCGCTCATGGTGGCCGGACTGCTGCTCGGGCTGCTGATCGCGACGGTTCTGGTCCGCTACCTCAATGACGGGTTTGCACCGCTCATCGCGTCCGTGACTGCACACGGACCGGGCCCGATCGGGCGGATCGCCTGGACGGTGGTCTACACCGTCCTCGCGTGGATCACGGTGAACCTGTCCTTTGCCGCGATCGACAGGCTGCCCGCCGCCGTTCTCGCCTGGCTCGACGCACGCGCCGGGGAGACCGGCGGTGGCGAAGTCGCCAGTCGCTCGATCACCGCTGCGTTCGCGCGAAGCGAACGCCTCGCACCGCGCATCGCTCCAGCCGGGAGCGGTTCGCGTTCAAGGGAGGAACAGTCATGATCGAATCCGGTGCCCTTGTCGTGTTCGGCGCAGTCGTCGGGGTCGGTGCCGCCCTGTCGGTGCCCGCGATCGGCCGGCTTCTCGCCAGGTCACTGCGGCTGCGGTCCAGGGCGACCGCGCTGATCCGCCGTCGCCGGGCGCACAAGGATCTCGAGCGCCTGCGCAGGATCGATGATAACCGCGAAGCCTTTCTGCTGCTGCGCGAGATCGACCCGCTGGTGTTCGAGGACCTTGTCATGGCGGCCTATGCCGATACGGGCGCCGACGTGCGGTACACCCTGCACAAGTACCGCGACGGCGGCATCGACGGCGAGATCCTCCACCGGGGTCAACGGTACGCCATGCAGGCAAAACGATACCGTGGCCGCATCGATCCGGGCCAGGTCCGCCAGTTCGTCGACCTGGTCCGCGCCCGCGGCGACAGGTATGCCGGAGGCGTGCTGGTTCACAGCGGGCGCACCGGAAACGCTGCCTGGACCGCACTCGACGCGGGGCCGGTGCGGATGGTTTCGGGGCAGCGACTGCTCGCCCTGATTCGCGGTGCCGGGCCGCCTGAAACCTGGCTGCCACGACCTGGCGGAGCCGGCACCGGTGCGGCGTGAGATCGCGGGCACGGCGATCTCCCGGGGTCTTGCGGCGGCCCTCCCGCTCGCCGCAGCGATCCGGGCGGCCGGCTGGCATGACGCGGCACCTGGCACCCGTGGCGATCTTCTGGTCCTTCTGGCGGTGGCAGGTGCCCTCGGACTCGAGGCGGTCCTGCTTCGCACGGTCTGGGTGAGCCGGGGGGCCGGAGCTCACCCGGTTCGTCTCGCACTTGCGCTTGCCGTTGCCATCATCTCGCTGGGCATGGTGTGGCGGCTCTGGCACAGCGTACCCGGATACCTTCCCGTGGTGCTGTCCGGCGATCCCGCCGGCATCATCACCCACAGGCGCGAGCTGCTGGTCCTGATGGCCTGTGCCGTCTTCAGCGCCGCCGGGCTGTGCCAGGGTGCGACGGTGACCGTCAGCCAGTGCGGACGCCTTGCCTGGCACGCGGCGGGTGGCAGCCTGCGGCGCCGGGCGAGATCCGACCTGTATGGCAGCGCACGGTTCATGACTCGCCGCGAAATGCTCCGGCTGCACGAGCCGGGATCGGCGCGCAACATCATTCTCGGCGAATTCCCCGGACCGGGGCGCCGGCTGATGCACTACCGGCTTCACGGATCGATTACTACCTTCGCGCCTCCGCGCACCGGCAAGACGGCTCTCGTGATCCAGAACCTGCTCGACCCGCGCTCGAGCGCCTGGCAGGGCTCGACCGTGACCATGGATCCCCGCGGCAACGTGTTCTGCGTCGTCGCCCGGGCGCGCCGGGACGCGGGACGCACGGTACGGCTGGTGGATCCGTTCGGCATGGTTGCGATGCACCGGGATGCGCTCGGAGACCGCCTCGATCTCCCGGATCCGCTGCCGCTCACAACCCTGAACCCGCTTGATCTGATCAGGGTCGACGACAACCACGGCGCCGACATCGACTCCCTGCTCCGGGTGGTCCTGAGTAACCCGGCAGCGCAGGGCGGCAAGCACAACCGGCATTTCCACGACCTGGTGATGAATATCCTGAAGGGCATGATCTCCTGGGTGCGCCAGTCCTACCCGGTGCAGGAACAGACGCTGCGTGCAGCCATGGATCTCTGCCGGCTCGATGAACAGGAACTCCGGGTGCTTGCCGCAGAGGTGGAACGGTTCAATGCCGGCGAGACCCGTTTCGTGCGTGACTCGGTCACGACGCTCGCACGGCTGTTTGGAACCGACGAAGGTACGTCGTTTGCAACGACCATGATGATCGAGCTCGCATTTGCCGGAGACGCGCACATCGGCGCCTCGCTGCAGCGGTCCTCGTTCGACCCGACGGAACTGGCGGACGGGTCCACGGATGTCTTCATCGTGGTGCCGCAGCAGTACTTCCGGATGAGCGCTCCGTTCCTGCGGCTGTGGATGGCGGTGCCGACCATGGTTGCTCACAGATGCCCGCCCGAGCAGGGCATCCTGGTCTACCTCGACGAGATGGCGTCGATCGGTTATCTCGACCCGGTCGTCGACAGTTTCACCATGGCGGCCGGTTCGGGCGTTCACTACTGGTGTTTCGTACAGACACTGTCGGCCCTTGATGCCTCCTACGGCCGCGAAGCGCGTGCGCTGATCCTGGAGAACGCCGAAGTGGTCCAGGCGCTGGGATTTCCGCGCTACGCGCCGGAACTCGCGGCCGAGTTTGCGCGCGCCATCGGCCACGCCACCTTTCTCGGCCGCCAGGACAGCCGTTCGGGCAGCATCGCGCACGGGCTTGCCGGAGCTGCGAGGGACCAGTCAGCGGCCACGGAGGGGCTGGTGAAGGAGACGGTGATCGCGCCGGATGACCTGTTGAGGTTGCCGGAGGGCGAGCAGATCGTCATCGCCAGCACTCGCCAGGCCGAACGCAATGCCATGCGGCTTCGCCATGCCCGGTACTGGACCCGGCGTGACTGTGCCGGGCTCCTGAGCCCGGACCCGCTCGAGGTGCGCCTCCGCGACTGAGCCTCTGGCCGGGCTTCTCGTGTCGGGGTGTGGCTCACGGAACGTCTTCCCGGCTGGCTCTCGAGCCGCACCCGCCGCCGCTGCCGCACGGTCCGCGACTGGCGCGCCGACGAGCGGGTCCTCGTCGCGCTCGGGCTGCCCCTCGCCGCCGTGCGCAACGAACCGGTACGTTCTCTCGACGGCGCCCGGCACCGCGTGACCGCCCTCGCCGGGCTCATCGGGCCTCCGTCCCGCAACGGCGCTGGCCGCACGCCGACGGACGGACGCGTTGACAACCGTCATGGTGCATATTGCGGCTCGCCGTGATACGCAGCTTCAGAAGCAGGGCGCTCAGGCGGTTCATGGAACGCGGCGACGATCGGCGGATCGCTCCTGAGCAGCCCGACACCGTGCGCGACATCCTCGCCCGGCTCATCGCGTCCGCCGGTTCGCACGACATGGACCTCCCGGGCTTCCGGTTTCACCCGCTCAAGGGAGACCTCGCCGGCTTCTGGGCGGTGATGGTGCGCGCCAACTGGCGCGTCGTCTTCCGCTTCGAGAACGGCCACGCGTTCGACGTCGACTATCTCAATTGCCACTAGCGAGGCAACACCGATGCTCATGCACGATCCGCCCCATCCCGGCGCATTCATCTGCCGCCAGTGCCTGGAGCCTCTCGGGCTCACGGTGACCGAGGCCGCGAAGGGACTCGCGGTCTCGCGTAACACGCTCTCGATGCTGCTCAACGGCCGCATCGGGATTTCTCCCGAGCTGGCCATCCGTCTCTCGCAGGCGTTCGGCGGAGGCCCCGAGAGCTGGCTGCAGCAGCAGTTGCAGTACGATCTCTGGCACGCCCAGCGCGACCGCGAGGAAGTCCAGGTGCGCCGCTTCGCCACCGCCTGAACGTGCGGGCCGGGCGCCGCTCGCAAGCGCCGGTCCCGTTCGGCTTCAGTGCAGCGACCCCTCGGTCCTCACGAGATCCGTCCCGAAGTTGAGGGATCGGTCGAACAGCGCGCTCTTGCGCCAGCTCGCGTCATCGAGGTCCTCGCCCCGCTCGCGGCAGTCGGCCAGGCCGAACCAGCACAGCGGGCGCAGCGCGCGCCACCCGAACAGCGTCGTCGCCACTCACTCGGGGCTTCTCGACACCCCTTCGTCCGGCCGCACGCTCGGCACCATCAACGACCACGTCCCCTGAAACCGGTCACCAGCGGTCGACGGCGCCCAAAGGCCGGGCAAGAACCGCCGTCGCGTTTCTCGACTGCGCACTGCTGCAGATGCGGGCGGGAATTCCGGACCGTAGGTTGCAAGGCCATTTGATCCAGGCCCGGGCGCACCTGGCGGAAAGTGATGGCGAAGCAAGCGCCGGGGATGTCGAGACGGCGCTGTCGATCCTTCCCGAACTGAATATCGTGCGGCGGGACGTGCTGGTGGTCCTGGCAGACCTCGCCGCGGGCGCTGGGCCGGAGAGGATGTGCGCTCTGATCAAGTCGTCACCTGCCGGTGATCTCCTGCTTCAACTGTGGACGGCCCTGGAGCGGAAACTCGGGTTGGAGCCGAGGATGGCCCGGGAAGTCGAAGAAATTGCCGAAGACATACACCGGGAAATGCTGGTCCGGCCCAACGGGAGAGGCAATCGACGGGGCTGATGAGGAAAAGTTGACGGCTCATGCTGCCTGCAGGGCCTGAATCGAAGACCTGCAGGCGGCATGACGCTGTCGGGCTTTCGACAGAGGAGCTCTCAGGGTAACGTCTCGAGGCGGGCGGCATGAACCGCCAAGCTTTCACTATAATCTCCATTCGGTACAGGTCCCTATAGTGTCCGATACCCCAAGCTCGCGAGGATCCACCTGATGCCCGTAACCGTCGCAATGTACGAGAAGTCGCTCGATGCGATTGGCGCGCGGCTTGCCGCGCTCGACCTCGATATCAGGGTCATCCCGTTTGACCGCGATGGCATGTTTCGGATGGATGGTGTGCCGACACCTCCCGGCGAGGTCGACGTCGACTACCTCTGGCTCAGCACCCATCTGAATGCCGACGGTGCGACGGCGGCGGCGTTCGACCTTGCGCTTGCCTGCAGGTCACTTGCGGTCTTGCAAACCTTCAATGCGGGCCTCGATCACCCGTTCTACCGGACCGCCGCCGATCGCGGCATCCGGATCTGCAACAGCAGCGCTCAGGGAGTGGCGATAGCCGAGTATGTCCTGGCCCAGGTGCTGTCGGTCCTGCACCCGATCGAGCTGCAGAGGCGTCAGCAGCGGGACCGGGTCTGGAAGGTGACGCCCTTCCGCGAGATTGCGCAGACCCACTGGTTGATCGTGGGGTTCGGGGCCATCGGCAGTGAACTCGCGACCAGGGCGAAGGCGTTCGGAGCGACCACCACTGTGATCCGTCGACGACCGGCGGTTTCGGCCTCGGTTGACAGGGCAGGGGTGACGGCTGATCTGCCGGCACTGTTGCCCGAAGCGGACATCATCGTCCTCGCCTGTGCGCTGACCGACGAGACTGCCGGGATGGTTGACGCCTCCTTCCTCGCCGCCGTGCGACCCGGCGCCATTCTCGTCAATATTGCCCGCGGAGGCATCATTGACGACGATGCGTTGATTGCCGCGCTTGATGAAGGCCGACTTGAGACTGCCGTGCTTGATGTCTTCCATGAGGAACCGCTGCCCCGGGACAATCCGCTCTGGTCACATCCGCGCGTGCGGCTGACCCCACACACCTCGTTTGCCGGCAACGGTGGACCGACACGCTGGCAGCAGCTGTTCCTCGACAACATTGCCCGGTACGTCCGGGGCGAACCCCTGGACCGGGAAGTCGACCCGGCGGACATCTGATACCAATCCAGGCAAGCAATCAGGCATAGGCTGCCATTGTCGTGGCCTCGGTTGTGTTCGTGGGGAGGTTGGCGAGCCGGGCCCATTCGCGGGTGCCGATCGAGGTGATGCGGTCGTGGGTTTGGGTTGCTTGGTTTTCGTCGGGTTTGACACCCGCGGCCGCCCGCTGGATGGCGCAAGCCCGGTGGGTACGCAGGGCCTGGCCGGCGGCCGTGAGCCCCCCTGCACCAAGTCTCCGATCCGGTATTCGGATGTGTGTATCATCCGCAGAAGCCTCCATGCGGTGGCAGCCGCGGGTTCGTGCGTCGAGTACATAGCCATTTTTCAGCTAATCAAAAGCTGATAAATGCTTTCTTTTTGGTTGACACTTGGCCATACAGGGCATACATTCGGGCTGGATCGGAGATGCGCGCGAGGAGGGAGCGATGGCTAGGAGAACGATGACGCTCAATCTTACGGAGGCGGAGATGGCGGTGCTGGAGGGGCTGAGCGAGAAGAAGGAGTTGAGCAAGACAGCGTTGCTCCGCCAAGCCTTGCGCCTGTACCAGGTGATCGAAACGCGCATCGAGAGCGGCAACAAGCTGTTCTTCGAGAACGAGGTCACGAAGGAAAAGGCCGAGGTCATGATGCTATGACGTTAGAAGTCACGGAGGTTCATCTGTTTCAAGATCTCGCAATCCGGCCTCCTGCAGGTGGCGGGATTGGCTGCGCCGAAGGATGCAAGGCTGTTCGACGAAGGTGTCCGGTTTGCCGCGCGTTCGGAGTCGACCACGGCGTTGACATCCGAAGAAGGCGCGGCGCCGGAAGCGTTCGTTGCCGTGCTCAGCGAGCAGAAGTAGCGAATAGGGTACCGACATCGCTATGAAGACATTTTCAATCTTGACGCTACGGGCACACTTCCCGATACTATCCCTGAACAATCAACCGGGGAACCGCTATCAAGAATGTAGAAATTCCAACAAACTTGATGGATGCAAGATGCGGCAAGGCAGGACGTCCGGTGCTTCGACGTCAAGAACCCCGGCATCGAAATCGAGATTTCAGATGGAAATTCAACTCTCTGGCGCTACATGGATCTCGCCAAGCTACTTGCGCTCGTCAGCAAACGTAGCCTCTTCTTCCCCGCCCTCGATAACCTCGGCGACCGGTTCGAAGGGCGGTGGTCGAATCGCACCCTGGAACTGATTCAAGACTCGGACGAACTATGGACCCGCGATACGGGCAACCATGTCGTGGTGGAGGACAAGAGAAGGGGCCAGCACCTTGCATTCCAGAAACTGGTTCCGAGCTGGTCCGTCGGCGAAACCATTGGGCACTGGAACGGTGAGGTCCGCGGGGGTGCCGCCAGTGGTTCGACTTTCGTCAACTGCTGGTACGAGGATGTCGAAGAGTCCAAGGCAATGTGGAAGCTTTTCGCCGGCCAGCAGTATGGCGTAGCGGTCAGGACCACAGCCGCCCGCTTGGTCGGCAGTTTCACCGAGCGGCTGCCCGACTATTTCGGCCGCGTGTCGTATATCGCGTACGACAGTGATCTCATGCCAATAACCGAGTGTCCGCCGGTCTTCTTCAAGCGCAGGGCATTCATGCACGAGCGCGAGGTCCGAGCGGTGGTGGCGCCGGCACATCGCGTGGAACTGGCCCAGCAAGCAAACCCCACACTTGGAATCGAGCGACACGTCGATCCGGCGTGGCTGATCCAAGCGGTAGTAATCAGCCCGTACAGCCCGGGCTGGCTGCCGGATATCGTCCGGTCCATCCTTGAAAAATACGAAATCGACGCTGCGGTTGAGAAGTCGGTTCTCGAGAAGCCACCGCCAGGCGAAGGGTCCTACCTCACGGTTCGTAGTCCCAAGGCTTATTTCGCGTTTTGGAATGGCCAACTGCCGCTACGAGTTTGGGCGACATCTCGCGCAAATGCCTTGGAGGCTGCGCGAGAATACCGGCAACTCGATCCCGCCGATGAACATTTGGAGATATGGACCGAGGCGGAGTGCGACGCCGGACATCACGAACGACCGAATGAATGCGAACGCATCGCGAGCCAGCACAGTGACGAGTTCCAAAACAGCCTAGATCCGGAACGAAACTGACGTCTCGTTCAGTCGCCCGTGTTCCCCTGCCAAGATCAGCAGATTGACTGCCGTGTCATCATTCCAACCCGATTAGAATCTGGAGCGCCCGGCCCTTCCCGCGCGGTATTGGCAGTCCCTGCGGGCGAACCGCGTGTCTTTTCCCGGCGTCGGTCCGGACGCGGCAGAGTCGTGACCAACTCGTGCCGCCACGTTTCGACCAGAGTTTCGTCTTGCAGCCCTCGTCCGGTGTCCATCGGCACCCAGAACCAGACGAGCAGCATGCGGGACTCCGAATTCGCCGAAGGCGCGTAGGGTCAATCTCTGGCTTGGCCAGACGCGTCGCCAGCAACCCTTTTCAGGCCTACCAGTCTTCACCACCATGGTGTAATGTGGTGAACACTGTGTCTGGCACCGCAATGCAGTAGACCGATGTAGGGGAGACAGGCAAAGCATGAAACCCGAAGGGGCGGCATCCGTTCGTGCATCGATCAGCTTTCCACCGGATATCTACGAGGTTCTGGAACAACTCGCCAGGCAGAAGAAAGTGTCCCTGGCCTGGATCGTGCGGGACGCAGTCGAGCGATATGTCGCCGAGCAGCATGAACGATCGGAGCAGGAATGAGGGACGACACAGTACGCTTGACAGAGAACCGCCGATGACCACAGAGGCGACTACCCGGGCGTGGCCGCTCTCGAATCCCATGCAGGCCGCACTCAATTTGCCGGACGGTGCCCGGTTCTACCGCTGCGCCTTGCAGGTCAATCCGTTCACCTATCTTGAGACGCACAATAGGGCGACCACCTTCACTTCGGAAGACGAATACAACACGGCGATCATCGAGACCTGTCTTGAAATCGGCATCGAAGTAATCGCGGTCACGGATCACTACCGCGTCAAGCATTCAGCAGGCCTCGTGCGCGCAGCGCGCAATGCCAAGCTCCATGCATTCAGCGGTTTCGAAGCTGTCACGAAGGACGGTGTCCACTTCCTGTGCCTGTTCGATCCCGACAAGGACGACGTCCTGGAGCGTTTCATCGGGGAGTGCGGCATTCACGACACCGATCAACCGTCACCGACGGGCCGCATGGATTCCATCGAACTGCTTGAAGCCGCAAAGGCCTGGGGCGCTGTGTGCATCGCTGCCCATGTCGCCTCCGAGGGCGGATTGCTGAGAAAGCTCTCGGGACAATCGAGAATCAATGTCTGGACCCATCCGGACCTGCTTGCCTGCGCGCTGCCGGGACCGGTGGGCGACGCGCCGGACGGGCTCCGGCCGATCATCGAGAACAAGAACGCCAGCACAGACGCGACCGCCCTCTTGCCGTTCTGAACGCTTCGGACGTCAACGGCCCGGACGACCTGAAGAAGAAGGGCGCCTCCTGCTTCATCAAGATGTCCACCGTCTCGGTCGAAGCGTTCCGGCAGGCGTTTCTCGACCCGGACTCCCGGATCCGTCTGCACAGCGATCTGAAGCCCGAACCCCATGCCGAGTTCTTGGCGATGACTTGGGAAGGCGGGTTCCTGCGCGACACTGCCGTGCACTTCAACGAAAACCTGAATGTGCTGGTCGGCGGACGAGGCACCGGGAAATCGACGATGATCGAAAGCATACGCTATGCGCTCGGTCTCGACCCTCTCGGCGAGGAAGCCCGGACGGCTCATGAGGGCGTGGTCCGCCACGTCCTGCAATCCGGCACGAAGGTCTCGTTGCTGGTGCGATCGCACAAGCCGTCCGAGCGTTGCTACACAATCGAAAGATCGGTGCCTAATCCGCCCGTCGTGAAGGACGAGGCGGGGGAAGTCCTAACCCTGTCGCCGCAGGACGTGATGCCCGGTGTGGAAGTCTTCGGGCAGCATGAGATATCCGAACTCACGAAAAGCCCCGAGAAACTCACGCTCCTCCTGGAACGCTTCGTTGACCGGGACCCCGCGCTTTCGGGACGGAAATCGCAGGTACGCCTGCAACTGGAGCGCTCGCGCAGCCGGATCGTGGATGTACGCCGCGAGCTGCAGCGCCTTGACGAACGGCTTGCGGCGCTGCCGGGTCTTGAAGAGACGCAAAAGCGGTTCCAAGAGGCCGGGCTCGAAGAACGCCTGAAGGAAAAGAGCCTGCTCGTTCGCGAGGAGCGGCTGTTCTCCAACCTGGACGAACGACTTGACCAGTATCGCACGCTCCACAATGAACTCGCCGACGGATTGCCCGTCGACACGGCGTTCGTATCCAGCAAGGCCCTCGAAGGGCTGCCGAACGCCGACATCCTCTCCGAGATCGAGGGAATCCTCGGAACGTTGAGCAGGAAACTGGAGACACTCGGGGAGCAGTTCGGCAAGGCCCTTGCTGAGGCCGATCGCGCGATCACGGAGACGAGGTCGCGCTGGAGCGAGCGCAAGACCGCGATCGAGGACACCTACGAAAAGCTCCTACGCGAGCTCCAAAAGTCGAAGATCGACGGCGCGGAATTCATCCGGCTTCGGCAGCAGATCGAGGATTTGCGCCCGCTGCACGACAGGATGGAACGCCATAGGCGCGATCTGGAAGCGCACGAGGCGCAGCGCCGCAACCTCCTGGTGGAGTGGGAAGACATCAAGGCGGCCGAATACAGGCAGGTCGAGACCGCAGCGAAGCGGGTCTCCCGGAAGCTCCGCGACCGGGTGCAGGTCCGGGTCACGATGGCCGGCAACCGCGACCCGCTCGAACGACTCCTGCGCGAGATCGGCGGCAACCTCGCCGCCGCGCTGGAGCGCCTGCGCGGACACGACCAGCTGTCCCTGCGGGAACTTGCGCAGCGGTGCCGGGAAGGCAAGGACGCGCTCAGGACGCACTACAATCTGCCGTCCGGTGCGGCCGAGCGGATCGCCCAAGCCGATCTGGACCTCTTCATGCGCATCGAGGAGCTAGAGTTGCCTGTCACAACGGAGATCGAGCTCAACACGGCTCCCGACGGAGCACCGGCCATTTGGCAGATGCTGCAAGCGCTCTCGACCGGACAAAAGGCAACAGCCGTCCTGTTGCTCCTCCTGCTTGAATCGGAAGCGCCGCTCGTCGTCGACCAGCCTGAAGACGATCTCGACAACCGCTTCATCACCGAGGGTGTTGTGCCGATCATGCGGCAGGAAAAGCGCCGCCGCCAGTTCATCTTCTCGACGCACAATGCCAACATCCCGGTTCTCGGCGATGCCGAACTCATCCTCGGCCTCGCTGCGACAGGCGAGGCCAGGGAGGGCCATGCGCGGATCGCGCCGGCGCATATGGCCTCTATCGACTCGAGGCCCGTGCGAGAACTGGTCGAAGAAATCCTTGAAGGCGGCAAGGCCGCGTTCGAGATGCGCCGTTCCAAGTACGGGTTCTGAGGCATGACAACACGCACCGAATTGCTGGAAATCATTGCGAGCGGTGAAAATTCCGGGTTGGAATTCAAGCGAGACGATCTAAGCACGCAAGATCTCGCGAAGGAGCTTGTCGCTTTCTCGAACTTTCAAGGCGGCATGGTGCTGCTCGGAGTAGAAGACGATGGAACAATCACGGGTCTGATGCGCCCCGACCTCGAAGAATGGGTGATGAATGTATGCCGCGACAAGATCAGACCAGAGATCATTCCGTTCTTCGAAATGGTTCGCGGCATCAAAGACAATCACGACGTTGCCATTGTCCGCGTGACCCGCGGCTACGATGTGCATGCGCTCCGGCACAACAACACCAACAGGTATCAGATACGTGTCGGCACGCAGAGTCGGGAAGCAAGCCCGGAGGAACTCGCACGTCTGTTCCAACAAAGAGGTTCCGTACGGGCTGAATGCCGGCCCGTATCAGGCGCTACGCTCGCGAACCTGGACCGGAGGCGCCTGCGAAACTACTTCCGCGACATCCGTCAGCAGGACGTGCCAGACGACGAAGAGGAGGACGCGTGGCAGTCACTTCTCATCAACACCGAGTTGATGACCGATGAAGGCGTAACCGTCGGTGGCATGCTGTTGTTCGGCGCGACGCCGAACCGGTTTCTGCCACATGCGGGGATAGACGCCGTCGCCTATCCTGGATCGGAACGGGACTACGATGCGCAAGAACGTACGGCACTTCGCGGGCCCATGACTCCCTTGCTGAGCCAAGGCGGCGATTTCGTGGAGAATGGCCTCGTTGAACAGGCGTTTGATTTTGTGCAACGCAACACGCGAGTGGTCGTCGAGGTACAAGGTGGAAGACGCGTGGAGCGTCCGGTCTATCCCCGCGATGCACTTCGCGAGGGCATCGTCAATGCCCTTATCCATCGCGACTACCTGCTCACGAGCACCGATGTCGAGTTGGCGGTCTATAGCAACCGACTGGAAATCGTATCGCCGGGCCGACTGTCCAACGGCATAACACCAGTCCGAATGCGGTCTGGGACCCGGTCTGCACGAAACCAGCTATTGAAGGACGTGATGCGCGACTATCGCTATCTGGAACATATGGGAATGGGAATTCCTCGGAAAATTATCAAGGGTATGAAAGAACACAACGGCACCGAACCCGACCTTGTTGAACTTGACGAGCGATTCCTTGTTCGTTTGCTTGCGCAGCGCCCCGAACAGTAGGGATTCCTCTGGTTCTTCCCGCAGCCAAGTCGTGCGAAGCCGCCACCGGAACTTGATGCGCACAGAGTAGATGACCAGCTGGGTCGGCATAGGTTCAGTCACGCGACATGGACGATACTCGTCCCGACACGCACTCGTCCGACCAGTGGTTCCGGCTTTGGTCTATGGCAGTTTTCTCATCGTGCCAGGGCCGAACCGCCTTTCGAATATGGATGTGCCCCAAAGCGTCGAGCGCAGTCTTCGGCAACTGTTTCCCATCTTCGAGAGCGAGCAGACGCCGCGCAGGGTGACCTGAGCCAAGCAACACCGTAGCCCATTGGCGGCATGCCAGTCCCGGTCAGCAAGAAAATGGACGCCCAGCAACAGGAGCGCGCGTCTCTTTGCCGATTGTGCTATCCGCTCCATCGCCTCGATCACAGCGTCGACTTGACCGTGAATCGCAAGCAGAGGCGGCCAGAGGTGGCGCCAGCCGCAAAAGAAGCTTGCCGGTGATCGAATCCACAAGGTCGCTCTCGACGACATCCGCTTTGTTCAAGGCATCGATGGTGTCGACGCGGACCCAACGAGGCTGTTCAAGGAATGTCCGGTTCTGCCCAAATGGAGCGCTTGATCACTGTTTTGCACGATATGGGTCGAAGAACGCTTACGCTTGTCCATTTTCCGAATGACGTCGCACCACCTCTCATACAGCCCCACGCAATCCCTCCAATGCCATCGTCGCGCCGCGCAGTTCAATCGGCCCGTAGTCTCTGCGCATCCGCTCAATTCCACAGACAGGACAATGGCGCCGCCACCAGCCGGTCGCCAAACGGCACGACATCCGTATTGTCATAGAGGACGACGCCGCAGGCGAAGCGATCGCCGCACGGCTCCGCCAGCGCCCGAAGGCCGGCGAAGTCGCCGAACCTGACCGTGGCGCTTGCCTTGACCTCAATGCCCGCGATCATCCCGTCGTCGCGTTCCAGTACGATGTCGACCTCGCGCATATCTCGATCGCGGAAATGATGCGGCGTCAATCGCAGGTCCGAGGCCGTCATCAGCTTGAGCACTTCCGAGAACACGAAACTCTCGAGCAGCCCTCCGAATGTCGCGCGATCCGCCTTCACCCTGTCGAAGGTCAGGCCACGCGTGCTCGCCAGCAGGCCGGAATCGAGGAAATGCAGCTTTGGTGTCTTGACGATGCGTTTCAGCGCGTTGGTGAACCAGGGTTGCAGCGTTGCAATCAGAAAGACCTGTTCAAGCAGCCCGACATAACGCTGTCCCGTCTTGTGGCTGACATTGATGCTCGCGCCGAATTGCGAATAGTTGACCAGTTGGCCGGAATGCTCGGCCAGCAGCCGCACGAATTTCGGAAGCTCGGTCAGCTTCTCGACCTCCGCGATGTCCCTGAGATCGCGCGTGAGAATCGAGGTCAGGTAGGATCGTGCCCAATCCTGCCGCCGCCGCTCGCGTTTGCGGGCAATTGCTTCGGGAAACCCGCCGAGCAGAACAGTCTGGACGAGATCGTCACCGACCACCTCTTTGTGCCGATTTTGCAGTTTCCCTTCGAACAGGCGCTCCAGAAAGCCGGGCGTCCGCCCCTCGACCTCGGCCCGTGCGAGCGGCAGCATCCGGAGTGTTTCCATCCGGCCGGCCAGACTGTCGGCGATCCGTGGGAGGGTCAGCACATTGGCCGAGCCCGTGAGGAGAAAACGGCCTGGGCGATAATCTTCATCGACTGTCTTCTTGATCGCCAGGAGCAGGTCGGGCGCGCGCTGAATCTCGTCGATGATGGCCCGGTCCAGGCCGCGGATGAATCCGGCTGGATCGGACCGGGCCGCTTCAAGCACTGTCTGATCGTCGAGCGTGATATAGGTGCGGTCGGCTTCCCTCATGCTCTTGACGAGCGTGGTCTTGCCCGCCCGGCGCGGGCCCACAATGAGAACCACGGGCGTATCCGAAAGAGCCTCTTCGGCCCGGCGCTCTACAAACCGCTTGAACATCCCATCTCCAAGTCCTGACAATTGGAACTATCTATATCGGCCAATTAGAAGTCAAGAGATCGCTGATTGGAAACCGAAAGATCGCGATCTGGAAGGTGCGGGCAAGGGAACGTCTTCCCTGCGCCCGGGCCCGTAGTCTCGGGTGACCTCTTCGAGCGGAGGATTTTCCCGCAACACCCTACTTTGGAGTGACAGTGCAGACAGGTTTGCCGTGACGGGTTGGAGACCGAGGGAGAGACCTTCTGCGCCCGTCGCGGAGAACCGTGATGTCCAGACACAGCCGGCAGACTGGCGTCAAGCACGACCGGACCAACCCCTGTTCCGAGATCACCGACAAGATCATTACCGAGCTGGAGGCCGGGCGCCTGCCTTGGGTCCAGCCCTGGCGCATTGCGGCGGTGAAGGCACCGCTCTCAGCCTGTTGACCCTGGCCGACCAGGCCGGCGCCTGCACCGTAGCGCTGCAGCCTCTGCATGACCTGATCGCGGCCCATGTGCTGGCGGCAGACCGCCTGCACGGCGACGACACACCTGTGCCGGTTCTGGCCAAGGGCAAGACCGACACCGGGCGGGCCTGGGTCCATGATCCAGGGTGTATTCCGCCAGTACGCGGCTAATGAGATCTTCCGCCGCGCCGGTCCCGCATGGCGCCATGGCCGGGAATGGCTTGACCGCATTCGGACAGGAACGCCTCGACCTCGCCGACGAAGGCGGGTCAGACCGGCGCCTCGTTGCCTCGTTCATGGAGCAGAGCAACTCGTCGGTCTTGTCGAGCCCGATCGAGCCTCCGGTCATCAGGCGCGGGACCGTCGACGGATCCCGGACCGCGAACGCACCCAGTCTCCGCTCGCTCATCTGCGACTGCGAGAGGTGGGTCACTCGCCGGAGCAAGGAGAGGGCATCGAGGCGGGCGAGATCCATCGGGCGGGTGCGCTCGTACAGGTCACACGGCGACACACCGAGCCACGAGATCCCGAGAGCGGCAGCGACCTGTACCGCGGCGCCGGGCAGAAGTGCCGTCAATGCGGGTCGGACAGGGCAGAATCCTGGCGACCCCGGCAGGATTCGAACCTGCGACCTACAGATTAGGAATCTGCCGCTCTATCCGGCTGAGCTACGGGGCCACCCAGACGAGGTGATAGAGCAACGCGGCAATCCTGTGAAGAGACCAGGCCCCGGGGCGCGCGCGGCAGGTGACGGCTTGCCCCTGCCGTTCGCGGCACGCACACTGTGGCCCGTGTTCCCGTACGGAGTGTCGTCCATGACCGTGATTTCCAGCCTCGAGACCATCCGGATCGCCCTGCCGTTCGAGACCGGTGGTCCCCGGGTCGGGATGCGCCCGGACATGGACGCATGGCTGACCATGGAAAGCCTGATGGTGCGGCTTGTGACCGATGACGGGCGCAGTGGCTGGGGCGAGGCCTTCGGGCACGCGATCACGCCGGCGACCGACATCGCATTGAGGAGTGTGGTTGCCCCGCTGCTGCTCGGCCAGGACCCGCGGTCGATCTCGCGCCTGATGGCGCGGATCGAGAGGCCGCTGCACGGGTTCGGTCGCGCGGGCCCCGCCATCTACGCGCTGTCTGCTATCGACATTGCGCTGTGGGATCTCACGGCCCAGGCGGCCGGCCAGCCGCTGTACCGCATGCTGGGCGGCAGTGACGCGGAACTGCGCCGATACGCGAGCCTGATGCGCTACGCCGGCGACGTCGACGCTGTTGCCGCCAACGTGACCCGGGCGCGAGAGGCAGGGTTTACCACCATCAAGCTGCATGAGCAGACCGTCCCCGCATTCCGGGCCGCGCGGTCAGCGGTCAACCGCGAGGACATGATCTGCCTTGATGTCAACTGCCCGTGGAGCGTGGCCGAGGCCCGTGCCATCGCGCGCGAGATCCGCGACGACGGGTTCCACTGGCTGGAGGAACCGGTCTGGCCGCCGGAAAACCACGCCGCCGCCGCCGCGGTCCGCGCGGAAGGCGTTCCCATCGCCATGGGCGAGAACATCTCGACACCGCTTGCCTTCAAGGCCGCGCTCGACGCCGGCGCCCTCGACATCCTGCAGCCGAGTGTCACCAAGTGCGGCGGGATTTCCGGGATGCAGAAGGTCTTCGCGCTTGCCGACACCTGGCCGGTCCGGGTGGTGCCTCACTGCTTCTACTGGGGACCGGGGTACCATGCGACGGCGCATCTTGCCGCCTCGCGGCCGGAGCCGACACTTGTTGAAACCGCGTTCATCACCTTTGCCGTTCAACCGCATGCGCTCTTCGATGCGGGCTGCGACCGCTTCCGGCTGCCCGATGCGCCCGGGCTGGGATTTGATCCCGACTGGAACGCGCTTGAGCCCTACGTGATTTCCCGCGAAACCGTGTCCGTCTGAGGAACGATGGACCCTGCTCCCGATCCGGTTCCGCCAGTTCGCCCGAAACCCGAGGAATTCGGGCTGACCGAACACGATCTTGGGCGCAGGACCGGGCGCGACATGCTGCTGTCCGACGAGCTCGCCTCGGTCCTCATGGTCGTCATCACCATTCTGTCGATCTGGTACTGGCAGTGGTGGGGCATCGCCGTTGCCTGCATCTCCCTCGGTGCCCTGTGGCTCGTTCGCCGGGTGATTTCGGTCACGGTCAGGGGCCGGGTCGACACGGCGCGCGACGCATATCTCGCCCGGATGGAAACCTACGAGGCCGAGCGCCGCGCCCATGACGACGCGATGTGGGAACGCGAACAGCGCTGCAGGCAGGCACAGGAATGAGCGAGCGGCGCGGCCGTGTGGGACGTGTGGAGAAGGCAAATGGATGATCCCGAACGGAAGGCACCGGCTGTCCGGCGGCTCAGGGACATGCTCGAGCGCTCCACGTGGGCGGTGGTGTTTACCGGTGCCGGAATCTCGACCGAGTCCGGTATACCCGACTTCCGAAGCCCCGGCGGCATCTGGACCCGGATGGCACCGATCCAGTTCGAGGACTTTCTTGCAAGCGAGGAGATGCGCCGTGAGTCGTGGCGGCGAACCTTCGGCCTGCGGGATGCCTTCGCCGAGGCCCGTCCCAACATCGGTCACCACGCCGTGGCCGAACTGGTCCGGCGCGGGACGGTCCGGTCGGTGATCACCCAGAACATCGACGGCCTGCACCAGCAATCCGGCGTGCCGGCCGAAAAGGTGATCGAGCTGCATGGCAACAATGGCCATGCTGCCTGCCTCGAGTGCGGAGAACGCCATGAACTCGACGTGATCCGCCAGGCATTCCTCGGGCGCGACGAGTTGCCCGAGTGTCGGCTGTGCGGGGGCATCGTCAAGCTCGCGACCATTTCCTTCGGCCAGGCGATGCCGGTCGGTCCGGTGCTGAACGCCGAGCGCGAGACCAGGGAGTGTGATCTCTTCATCGTGATCGGATCCTCGCTCGCAGTCTTCCCGGCCGCGGGACTGCCCGTGCTCGCAAAGCGCAACGGTGCCGGGCTCGTGATCGTGAACAGGGAACAGACGCCGCTTCACGACGAGGCGGACCTCGCGGTCGAAGACGAGATCGGAGGGTTCCTGGCGCAGGTGGTGGGGCTGAACTGACCGCTCAGCTGTCCGCAAGCTCGATCCATCCCTGCTCGTCGATGACCGTGACACCGAGTGCCTCGGCCTTCGTCGCCTTGGAACCGGCGTCGGCGCCGGCGACGACGATATCGGTCTTTCTTGAAACCGAGCCCGCGACCCTGGCGCCCAGGCTCTCGGCCCGCGCCTTGGCTTCGGCCCGGCTCATCGTCGAAAGGGTGCCGGTGAAGACCACGGTCTTGCCGGAGACCGGGCTTTCCCGGTCTTCGGGTGCCGCAAACGGCAGGATCGTGAGCTCGCTCTCGAGGTCGCGCAGCATTTCGAGCGTGCTTGCCTCGCGGAAGAATGCGAGCAGCTCGCCGGCCACCGTTTCACCGATCTGGTCGATGTTGACCAGGTCGTCGTAGGCCTCCGATCCCGTGTCTGTCACTGCGGCCAGCATGGCCTCGCGCCACGCCTCGACGGTACCGTAGTTTGCGGCCAGGAGCCGGGCCGTGCTCTCTCCGACATGGCGGATGCCGAGACCGTAGATCAGTCGGTCAAGCCCGATCTCGCGCCTGGCCTCGATCCCGGCCAGCAGTCCGTTGACCGATTTTTCGCCCCAGCCCTCACGCTCGGCGATCTCCCCGGCACGTTCCTTGAGCCGGAAGATGTCTCCCGGCCGGGCGATCAGACCGTCTTCCCAGAACCGGCGGATCTGGATGTCGCCGAGACCCTCGATGTCGAGCGCGTTGCGCGAGACAAAGTGGCGCAGCCGCTCGACCGCCTGATACGGGCAGGTGACCCCGCCGGTGCACCGGCGCACCGCTTCTCCGTCCGCCCGCGCCGCCGCTGTTCCCCGGGGACATGGACAGGTTACGGGAAACTCGAAAGGATGGCTGTCTTCCGGCCGTTTTTCCGTCATCACCGAGACCACCTGGGGGATCACGTCTCCCGCACGCTGGACCACGACCGTGTCACCGATCCGCACGTCCTTGCGCGCGATCTCATCCTCGTTGTGCAGGGTGGCGTTGGAGACGACCACGCCGCCGACCGTTACCGGGTCGAGCCGTGCAACCGGGGTAAGCGCACCGGTCCGCCCGACCTGGATTTCGATTGCGTTGACCACCGTCGTCGCCTGTTCGGCCGGAAACTTGTGTGCAACCGCCCACCGCGGCGCGCGTCCTGCCACGCCCAGCCGGTCCTGCCAGTCGAGCCGGTCCACCTTGTAGACAACACCGTCCAGATCGTAGGAGAGCGTGGCACGCTTCTCGACGATCCGGCGATACTGTGCGAGCGCCTGCTCCACGTCCGGGCACCTCTTCGCCAGCGGATTGGTCGCAAACCCCCAGCTGTCCAGCCGCTCGAGCGTGTCCGAGTGTGACGTTGCGGGCGCTTCCGAAACTTCGCCCAGTGCATAGGCGAAGAAATGAAGCGGCCGGCTGGCGGTAACCGAGGCGTCGAGCTGGCGCACCGAACCGGCGGCCGCATTGCGCGGATTGGCGAACAACCGGCCGCCTGACTGTTCCTGCGAACGGTTCAGTTCAAGGAAATCCTCCTTGCGCATGTAGATTTCACCGCGCACTTCCAGGATGTCGGGTACCGCGCCGGGCAGCCGGTGCGGGATGTCGCCGACGGTACGGATGTTCCGGGTGATGTCCTCTCCCACTGTCCCGTCACCCCGGGTCGCGCCACGGACCAGCAGCCCGGCCTCATACCTGAGCGACGCCGAGAGGCCATCAATCTTCGGCTCGGCCACCAGCCAGACCTCTTCGGCTCCGTCGAGCGAAAGGAAGCGGCGTACCCGTGCGACGAACTCCCGGACATCTTCGTCGTCAAAGGCATTGCCAAGCGACAGCATGGGGCGTGCGTGTGCGACCTTGGCAAACCCGGCACCGGCCTCGGCTCCGACGCTTCGGTTTGCGGCGAGGTCGCCAGCCTGGTCCGGGTAGCACGCGGCCAGGTCATCGAATTGCCGGCGCAGGTCATCGTACTCGGCATCGGAGATCGTCGGGTCATCGCGCCCGTGGTAGCGCGCGTCGTGCTCGATGATCAGGTCGGAAAGGCGAACCAGCTCTCGCCTCGCCTCCTCGTCGGTCGCGACCTGCGCCATCACCCTTCTCCTGACGGACCGTCAAGCAGGCTTCCGGCGGCGGCCCGGGCGGCGTCGGTGACCACTGATCCCGCCAGCATCCGGGCAATTTCCTCGCGACGGGCGGTATGATCAAGAACCCTGGCGGTTGTGCGCGCCTGCTTGTCGTCACTTTCCTTGGCAATGTGCCAGTGCGTGCGGCCGCGGGCCGCCACCTGCGGGGAATGCGTGATGACGAGGACCTGGAGGTGCGAGCCGAGGCGATCGAGCCGCTCGCCCACCGCTGCCGCAACGGCTCCGCCGACGCCGGAATCGACCTCGTCAAAGATCAGGGTCGGCAATGGATTGGCCCAGGAGAGCGCGACCCTGAGTGCCAGCAGCAGGCGGGAGAGTTCCCCACCCGATGCCACGCGATGGATGGGTCCCGGCTCTGCCCCGGGATTGGTCGCAACCTCGAAGAGTATCCGTTCCCGGCCGTTCCGGGACCAGCGCGGTTCTTCCAGTGGTTCGAGACGTGCGGCGAACCTCACCTGTTCGAGTCGCAGGGACGGCAGTTCGGCGCTGATGGCGGCCTCGAGCCGGATTGACGCCAGGCGCCGGCTGGCAGTCAGGGCGTCTGCGGCGGCCACGTAGGCCGCGCGAGCCTCGCGTTCCGCCTCGACGAGAGCCGCCGTGTTCTCTTCGCCGGCCTCGAGCAGGGCAACTCGCCGGGCGAGATCGTCGCACAGGGCAGGGAGTTCGTCGACCTCCACGGAATGCTTGCGCGCCGCATCACGAAGTGCGTGCAGGCGTGCGTCCACCGTCTCGAGGCCGGCGGCATCGCGTTCGATGTCTTCGGCCAGGGCCGTGACTTCTCCGATCGCACCCTCGATCTCGATCGACGCCCGGTCGAGCGCGGACAGCGCTTCGTCAAGCCGCGGTCCCGCTCGCTCCGAAATCCTTTCCAGCAGCCGCGCGGCGCGCCCGACCAACGTGTCGGCGGCGTCATCACCCGAGAGTACGGACATGGCTTCGGCTGCCGCCGAGACGACGGATTCGGCATTGGCCAGCATGATCCGGCGCTGTTCGAGTTCGGCCGCCTCACCGGGCTCCGGGGCGAGGCGGGTCAGTTCCTCGAGCGCGTGGTTGAGGAAGCCGGCATCGCATTGCGCCTGGTACTGGCGCTCCGCCGCGGCAATCCGCTCGGCTGCTGCATCCTGCCAGCGTTGATGCGCCCGGGCGGTTGCGGCCAGGAGGTCGCCGTTGCCGGCAAAACTGTCGAGGAAGCCGACGTGGGTCCCGGGATCCAGGAGGCCGCGGACGTCGAACTGTCCCTGGATCTCGACCAGAGCGTCACCGATCCGGCGCAGGCTGGCGGCGGTAACAGGCTGGTCATTGATGTAGGCCCTCGAGCGGCCGTCCTCGCTCAGGCTGCGACGCAACAGCACCGAACCGGGGCTGTCCTCGTCACAGGGCACGCCGCATTCATCAAGCAACCGGCGGGCCTGGTCGATATCCCCGAGTTCGAACACCGCCGTCACCCCGGCTTCGCGCGCATCCGTCCGGATCATCCCGGGCGCCGCCCGGGCACCCAGCGCAAGGCCGAGGGCATCGAGCAGGATCGACTTGCCGGCACCGGTTTCCCCGGTCAGTACACAGAGACCGTCACCAAAGGCGAGATCCAGCCTGTCGATCAGGACGATGTCGCGTATCGACAGGCTGACCAGCATCTGCGGGTCAAAACACCCACAGGCCGAGTCCGAACAGCCCCTTGTCCTCCTCCGGCCCTGGGACCGGGTGCTCCGACGTCAGCAGGCCGTAGCTGTCACGGTACCATGTGCTGCCGGGGTAGTTGTGGCCGAGCACCGCGGCAACCTTGCTGGCTTCCTTGTCGAGGCCGAGCGCCAGGTAGGATTCGGCCAGGCGATGCAGGGCCTCGGGCACCTGCTCGGTCGTGTCATACTGCTGAACGACGGTTCTGAACCTGTTGATGGCCGCAAGGTGTCGGTTCCGACTCTGGTAGTAGCGACCGATCGCCATTTCCTTGCCGGCGAGGTGGTTGAGCGTCAGGTCGATCTTGAGCCTGGCATCGCGGGCGTAGGCACCGCCGGGAAACCGCTTGACCAGTTCCCGGAAGGTCTCGAGCGCGTTGCGCGTCAGTTCCTGATCGCGACCGACATCGACGATCTGTTCGTAGTAGCACAGGCCCTTCAGGTAGTAGACATAGCCAACGCTGGCATGGCCCGGGTTCAGTTGCATGAACCGGTCGAGTGCATTGATGGCTTCGTCGTACTGGTTTGACTGATACAGCGAAAAGGCAGCCATCAACTGGGCCTGGGTCGCCCAGACCGAGTAGGGATGCTGGCGCTCGACCTCATCGAAGAGCGGTGCCGCGGAGCGAAAGTTCCCATCGATCGCCGCATCGACGGCGGTGTTGTAGAGTTCCTCGACCGGGCGTTCGACGTATTCTCCCTCCTGGTCGCTGGTGCTGCAGGCAGCAAGCGTTATCGCGAGGCAGCCCGCAACGAGTGCAGGAAGGCGGTAGCGGGGATTGTGGCGCATCGAACCGACGACCCGGTGTCCGTCAATGGGATCGAGACCGTACAATACGACGTCCACCGAACTACGCCAAGAACGTGACCGTGTCAGGTGACGGGACGCCACACAGCACCACGGTGCGCGCGTGCGACTCGTCCGCCAACTTCAGCGCGGACCGATAGCGGGCGGTCTGTACTGACGTGCTTCCGCGGAGCGATACCTGAATCCAGACGCTCGCGGACCACGGCGCCGATCAGGTCTTCACCATGCTCTCCTGACGTCTTGAGAATCGCCTCCCCTCGACTCTACAGTTCCTTCGGTTGCGCGTTCAGCTCGCTGCGCTCGGCCCTGAAATGGTGTTGATGCGAATCAGCAGTGCCACGGGCCGAGTTCGCATCTCCGACTGTGTCTCGCCACTCGCCATGCGTTCCACGAGAGCTTCCAGAAAGGCAGTCCGCGATTCGGCCCTTTGAGATGCGTCCGGATCGTGCCCGAGCGACGTCCGCGACCGAGCAGTTGTTCCGTCAAGATCCTCCGATCGACGAGGTGTCGCACGGATGTGGACCACCAGTACCGTGACATCCGACGGCGCACCTCGCAGGCTGCCTGTTTTGCGACCACCCGGAGAGAACCGCACCCGCACGCTGATCGCCCATGGCACCCCCACCCGGTGGACACCGCCTCGGAGTCCACCTTCGAATGAGCAGCCGGTGCGCCTGCGACCTGTCCACAATCGAGAAATGACCGTCGATCAGCACGAAGAGCCGGACTGCCTCACCGGGACCCTGCGAGCCTGCGCGAACCGACGTTGTCACGAGGACCGGAGTCAAGACGATGGTCGGAACCTGCATGGCGCGCACTGCAGCAAGAGTGATCCGGAGAAGTTCAGGAGCGGCGCACGGGTCGCGGAGGTCAACCGATGCCGGCAGACGGTAGCGTACGGATGTTCAGCAGAAATCAGTCCGTCTGGAGTAGATTATAACAAATTCCTGCGGAAAAGATCGTTCAACAGTCGACAGACTCAGGTTCTGGTCACAATTTCAACATGCGCATGTGTCCGGTCTGGATCCGGAACACACCGATTGCGTCTGGCCCGGCGGCATGCGCGTATTTCAGAAAGGCATGGTCTTGTTGCGACGGCGCTCGATCGACGACGGGATCCGCAACGCCTCGCGGTACTTCGCGACGGTGCGCCGCGCGATGTCGATACCCTGTTTGCGCAGAATGCGGACAAGTCTGTCATCAGACAGTACCGCGTCTGGCGGCTCGGCATCGATCAGGCGCCTGATCCGGTCCCGGACCGCTTCTGAAGAATATGCGGGCTCGCCGGTCAGCGATCCGACCGAGGAAGTGAAGAAGTACTTCAGTTCGAACACTCCGCGCGGGGTAGCGATCGACTTGTTTCCGGTCACGCGGCTGATCGTGCTTTCATGCAGGTCCAGCGCTTCGGCAATGTCGTTCAGCACCAGGGGCCGCAGGTACTGAACGCCGAACTCGAGAAATCCGTGCTGCCGCCGGACGATCTCGTGGGCGACCCTGAGAATCGTGGTCGCGCGTTGCTGCAGTGCGCGAACGAGCCAGTTCGCGGACTGCCGACACTCGTTGAGCCAGAGCCGGTCCTGGCGAGAGAGAGAGCCGTTCACGACCGGTGTCAGCATGCCGGTGTTCACCAGGACCCGGGGCATGGTGTCCGGGTTCAGTTCAAGGTGCCAGGTTCCGCCGGGTCCCTCGTGCATGAGCACGTCGGGCACCAGCGGCTGGACCGGACCGCACTCGAACCTCGAGCCCGGTTTGGGATCAAGCGACCGGATCTCGCGAACCATGTCGCGCAGACGTTCCCCGCTCACGCCACAGCACCGTTGCAGGCGCGCGAAGTCGCGACGCGCCAGCAGGTCGAGATTGGCAAGCAGCGTCTGCATCGGAAGGTCAAGCAGACCCTTCTCGCGAAGCTGCAATGCAAGGCACTCCGCAAGCGAGCCGGCAAACACGCCGGCCGGATCGAACGCCTGCAGCTTCTCCAGGACCAGGCTGACGGCGGTCTGCGAACATCCGAGCGCACGGGCAACCCCGCACGGATCATCGGCAAGATAGCCACTGTCGTCGAGCATCTCGATCAGATGCGCACCGATCAGGCGTTCGACCGGGTCCGCGAACTCCATCCCGAGTTGTCGATACAGATGATCGCGCAGGCAGGCATCATGTGCGGCGGGCTCGCGCTCGACGCCGTGTGCGCGCGATCGGCTGTCAACGGGCAGTGGCGGTCCGTCTCGTGCTCGCGCCTGTTCATGGTCCGGGTCGGCTCGACTCGTCCCGGTGCCGTCGCGCGCAGTCGTCTCGTCATACTCGAGCAACGGGTTGTTGCGGACTTCTTCGGCGACGTACTCGCCGAGTTCGAGACGGGAGAGCCCGAGGAGGCGGATCGCCTCGGTGAGCTGCGGCGTCATCACAAGTGACTGTGACTGCCGTGCCTCCACTCTCTGCGTCAAGACCATCGGGAACCCCGGTGTCACAGCCACCACGCACGCGTTGGGCAGGCCATGACCGTCGCGGCGCGAACGACAGGGGTCACGCCGGACCAGTCATGGATGTCCGGCTGATACAGCGCACGGCCGAAGCGGGCTGTCCACTCCGCAGTGCCACGGCCTCCACCGGAAAACCGGCCGAAACGGATCGCGAGCAAGCCTGTCGTGCCCCGCGAGCCCGGTGACGTCAGATCTGGAAGGAGTGGCCGAGGTAGACCTGTTTCACGTCAGGGTTGCTTGCGATTTCTTCGGGGGTGCCACCCATCATCACCCGGCCATCATGCAGGACGTAGCAGCGATCTGCGATGCTGAATGCCTCGCGGACATTGTGGTCGGTGATCAGCACCCCGATCCTGCGGTCACGAAGGTGAGCGATCAGGTCGCGGATCTCCCCGAGCGCGATCGGATCAATGCCGGCGAGCGGCTCATCGAGCAGCATGAAGCCCGGGCGTGACGCCAGCGCCCTGGCGATCTCCACCCGTCGGCGTTCACCGCCTGAAAGCGCGAGGGTCGGGACCGCGCGCAGGTGGCTGATCGAGAACTCGGCGAGCAGGTCATCAAGCTCGGCATCGCGGCGGTCGGCATCGGGCTCGATGTTCTCGAGAATGGCGCGGATATTCTGTTCGACCGTCAGCCCGCGAAAGATCGACGCTTCCTGCGGCAGGTACCCGATACCCAGCCGCGCGCGCCGGTACATCGGCAAATCGGTAATGTCACTGCCATCGAGCACGACCCTGCCCTGGTCGGGAGCGATGAGGCCAGAGACGATGTAGAAGCAGGTCGTCTTGCCGGCACCGTTTGCCCCAAGCAGTCCGACCACCTCTCCGCGCTGAACCTCGAGGCTTACGTTCTGCAGCACCATGCGCTTCTTGTAGGTCTTGTTGAGGCCCCGCGCGACAAGCCCCGGGCCCGGCGTTCCCTCCGACGGGCCGTCAACCATCCGCAAGTGCGAAGGCTCGCCGGAACGCATGGACTGGGCATCTGACATCTGACCTACTCGCGTTTCTTGTCCCCTGGTGTCGGGAGAATCAGGCCACTGACCCTCCCGTCTCCGTCAGGTGAAGGCAGCAGGCGACTGATCCCGGCCCTGAGATCCACCTCCGCCCGGTCGCCGTTCAACTGCATCGTCTTGCGCGTGATCTTCACGCCGCCTTCCAGGGTGATCGTCTCCTTGACGACATCATAGATGCCATCGCGTCCGGTGACCACTTCATCCGCAGTGGTAATCTTGGTGTTGCCGTGCGTGTTCATCCGCACCGCCCGGAGGTTGCCGTCGTCCTGGCGTTCGAACAGGGCTGTCAGGACATCGGCACGGATGGTCCGGTCCCCGCCGCGCGCGACGGCATCGCCGCGTGCGACCGCGGTCAACCGTTCCTCCCAGTATTCGAGACTGTCCCGCGCCGTGACGGTCTGCTCGCCGAGTTCGGCGCGCAGGTCGGAGCCCTGGAGCACGACCACCGCCTGCCTCAGGTCATAGACCGCCCTGTCTCCATGGAGCGTCTTGCCCGGGGCGGAGACGACCACCGCGCCGGTGACTTCCACCTGGTATATCTCGCTGTCGTTCTGCCCGTGTTCCTCGTAGGCCGCCGCGATCGTGTCACCGGAGATCCGTACCTCGCCGCGTGTCGCCACGGCGTTGCCGCGGGCGACATAGAGCCTTTCAATCTGGTTCCATTCTATTCCCTGGTCGGCGGTCACCTCGATGGGCAGCTGCCGGGTCTCCGCTGCGTTCTGCGTCCGGGCCGGTCCCGGGGCGAGGACCATGGCGGCCAGAAGACCGATCATGGTTACTGCAGGCCCGATCACGCGCACCCGTCTGGTCATGGGATGAAGACCGCTCTGGACCGGCCGGTGAACGCAACACGCGTACCACGGTCGGCGATCCGAAGTCCCTGGCCGTCAATCCTGGCGTTGGGAACGGTCCCGGTGACCGGACGGGTGCTCGTCAGTGTCCCCGCGTTGAGGTCGACCGTGGCGTCCTCGAGTTCGAGGCTTCGCTGCGCCCAGTCGAGAATGGTTACTCCGCCTTGCAGCTGCACGAGCTTCATCGTGGTGTCATATGTGCCCGAGCCCGCGGTCACGCGCATCCAGGTCGAGCCTCCTTCAAGGTCCATGAGGTCGGCCTGTGGCTGGTCAAGGTAGAGCAGCGTGGCGTTTTCGGCGTCCTTCGACGCACGGACCGCCGAGACCTCGTAGGGTCGACCCTCCGGATCGGTTCCGACGTAGCGGGGGTTTTCCAGCACCAGTCCCGACAGGCGCTGGGCAACGAAGCCGGTCTTGGTGACCCGGTTCCCGTAGGACAGCAGGTCGGGCCAGGCGAACAGCAGCGCCACGATGGCGAGCACCATGGCCGGAAGCATCAGCTTCATGAACGCGACCAGCCGGCTCGGGTTGACCCGGCCCCGCGGTGCTGCGCTCTGGCTCACGCGCCAGCGGCGACGCCCGGCATCCGCAGCCGGCGCTGGCCCGGTCACGCCGGAATGCCGGTCAGTGGCTGAAAATGTCCTCTTCACCATACCCGATCAGGTCCAGTTGTGCGCGTGTCGCCAGGAACCCGAAACACGACCGCGCCAGCTCGGTGCGTTCCTCCCTTTCAAGCCGGGCGTCCAGAATTGTGCGGATCGCGTGCAGGTGGAGCACGTCCGAGGCGGCATAGGCGAGCTGTTCCTCGCTCAGCGTCTCGTCTCCCCAGTCCGAGGACTGCTGCTGCTTTGACAGGTCGATACCAAGCAGCTCCTTGCAAATGTCCTTCAACCCGTGCCGGTCAGTATAGGTGCGCACGAGCCTGGAAGCGATCTTCGTGCAGTAGACCGGTGCGGTCCAGACCCCGAGATACGCCCTCAGGACGGCGACGTCGAACCGGGCAAAGTGGAAGATCTTGGTCGTCGAAGGGTCCGACAGCAGGGTCGAGAGCCTCGGTGCTTCGTGACGCCTCTTCCTGAACCGTACCAGGTGAGCGGTGCCGTCGCCGGCAGAGAGCTGCACCAGGCACAACCGGTCACGGACCGGTTTCAGACCCATGGTCTCGCAGTCGACGGCAACAGAACTGCCGAAGGTCACGTGCGCCGGAAGATCGCCGTCGTGGACAGTGATGGTCACTGACATGGTCCCGGTTCGCGAGCAGGGATCCGATGCGTTTCGCCGCGGCGTGTCACCGGATCAAGGCATGGTGCCCAGGAGAAGACTCGAACTTCCACGGCCTAAGCGGCCACTGGCACCTGAAGCCAGCGCGTCTACCAATTCCGCCACCTGGGCGACATGCCTCGCCTCGCCGGGCCTTGCCCGGCGACGGCGCCCTTATGCTCCAAACGGCCGCGGAATTCAAGTATCGCGGCAGCGCTCCGGCATGGAACTGCTCTCTCCTTGTGGTGTCCGACTGTGGTATACCGTCGGCGGTTGCCGGCAATTGCGCAGTCAGGGGAAGGCAGATGGACGGGACGCGCGTGACAGTGTTCGGCGGCTCGGGGTTTGTCGGTCGAAGCATCGTGCGTGAGCTGTCGCGACGCGGCGCCCTGGTCACCGTGGGATGCCGCAGTACCGAGGCCGCGAAGTTCCTCAAGCCCATGGGAACTGTCGGACAGGTGACACCGGTACGAACCGACGTGACCCGGTACGACCAGGTCGCCCGGGCGCTCGAGGGTGCGGACCTGGCGGTCTCGCTTGTCGGCATCCTGCACCAGTCGGGCCGGAACACCTTCGAGGCGGTGCATGCCGCAGGTCCCGGCATGATCGCCCGGGCCGTGAGCGATGCCGGCATCCGCGGGCTGGTGCATGTCTCGGCCATTGGCGCCGATCCTTCCTCGAAGTCGGAGTATGCGCGGACCAAGGCGGCGGGAGAGGAAGCCGTGCTGGCCGGGTTTTCCTCGGCGACGATCATGCGACCGAGCATCATCTTCGGACCCGACGACAGCTTCTTCAACCGGTTTGCCGCCATTGCGACCATCGCGCCGGTCCTGCCGCTGTTTGGCGGTGGTGCGACGCGGTTCCAGCCGGTCTACGTCCAGGATGTCGCCCGCGCGGTGCTGACGGCGCTGGAGAGGTCCGATACCCAGGGCCGGATCTACGAACTCGGCGGGCCCGGCACCTACACCATGCGCGAGATCATGAAACTGGTCATCACCTACACCGGGCGCCGCCGCGCACTCGTCCCGGTGCCGTTTCCGATTGCACGGCTCAAGGCCAGCATGCTCGAGATGTTGCCGAACCCGCCGCTGACCCGCGACCAGCTCGAGATGCTGAAGTCGGACAATGTCGCCGACCCCGACCTGCCGGGCCTCGCCGACCTCGGAATCGAACCGACGGCGTGCGAGGTGGTACTGCCGACCTACCTCGACCGGTTCCGCCCCAGCGGACGCTACAATCCGCGCCGGGTCCATCCGGAGTAGTCGAAGGCACGTACAAGCGACACCTCATCGTTTGTAAGTTCCCGGTCGAAGGCCAAGCACGATACCGGCGCAACCGGCTCCTGACTGAAGCGAGAGAAGCGCCGCTACAGGTAGATCCAGCCGAGCAGCCCGAGCCCCAGCAGCACCCGATAGGCGACGAACGGGGCAAAGCTTGCACGGGCGAGCCAGACCATCATCAGGTGGATCACCAGCAGTGCCGAGACAAAGGCAAGACCGCCTGCGACCACGGCGTCGAGGCCGAGCACGGCGTCTCCGTTCCGATAGAGATCAAGTCCGGTCAGCACCGCCGCGCCGGCAATCGCCGGGATGCCGAGGAGCAGCGCGAAGCGGGCCGCGTCGGCTCGCTGGTAGCCGAGGAACAGTCCGGCTGTCATGGTGATGCCGGATCGGCTGGTGCCAGGAACCAGGGCCAGGACCTGGGCGGTGCCGACGAGGAGGGCGTCACGCCAGGTCAAGTCGTCAATCCTTCGTGACCTCGCTCCGGTCCGGTCCGCGATCCCCAGCAGGATGCCGAAGACGAGCGTGGTCCATGCGATGACCTCGATGCTGCGGAACGCGTCGCCCAGATGGCGCAAGACAAGGAACCCCGCGACGGTCACCGGAATGGAGGCGAGGATGACCAGCAGCGCGAGCCTGAGGCCCGGGTTGCTGCGCCCCGCCATCCCGGCAATCATCCCGGCAACCTCGTGGCGCAGATACACCAGCACTGCCAGCAGCGTGCCGGCATGGACCGCGACATCGATCGCCAGTCCCTGGTCGGACCAAGCCATCAGGTGCGGGAGTGCGGCGAGGTGCCCGGACGAGGAGACGGGCAGGAACTCGGTGATGCCCTGAACCAGGGCCAGGAACGTGAGCTGGAAGAGTGGCACGGTGGCTGCTACGACGGGTTCTGCGGGAAGACCCGTGCGAGAAACGCCAGCATTTCCCGGTTGGCGTAGTCCGGCCGCTCGTAGTGCACGAAATGTCCGGCCCTGGCCACGATGGTGACCTCGGCGTCGGTGAAGTAGTCGCCGAGCCGGTCGGCCCACTCGCACCTGATCACCGGGTCATGGGCACCCCACAGCACGCGAACCGGGACCTCGATCGGCGGTTCCGGGTCGGCCAGTCCCTTCATGGTGCGCAGCCGCATCTCGTTGACACCCGCGTACCAGTCGAACCCCCCCTGGATGTTGTCTGCCTGCATGAAGTTCTCGACCCATTCCTCGAGGTCGTCGTCGAAGATGTGGGGATCGTGCGACCAGTACGAGAGAAAGTGGCGGAAGTAGATGCGGCAGGTGTCACGGTTGTAGCCGACCAGCTCGGCCGCCCACGGCTGCTGGTGGAACGACTGGTACCAGATCTCGCGCAGGTGATCCGGTGCCGCCCACCGCCGGCCGATGCCCGGGTAGGGACAGTTGAAGAAGACAAGCCCGGCCACCCGTTCCGGCGAGTGACGCGCGAACCGCTGGGCGACGAATGCGCCGATGTCGTGGCTGACGATCACCGCACGGGCAACGCCGAGCCCGTTCATCAGATCGGCCAGATCGCCTGCCAGCACCTCGGGGTTGGTGGGGGTGGTGTCGTCCGGATTCAGCGGGCGGGTGCGACCGAACCGTCGCAGGTCCGGCGCGATCACGTCGTGGCGCCCGGCAAGGGCGGGGATATTGTGCTTCCACACACCGCAGAACTCGGGCCAGCCGTGCAGCAGGATCACCGCGGGACCTGACCCCGCGCGGAGATAGTGCAGGTCGAGCGACGCGGTCTTGAGCCATTCCGACGAAATCTCGGCCATTTCGGGCCTCCGGCACAGGTCACGGTCGATCAGGAACTTGCATCACTGTGCCGCCGGGTCAACACTTGGCCGTTTTCGATCAGGGATACGGAACATGCCTGACCAGACCCGGAACCATGAATACCAGGCACACTGGAGTGGCCGCGATGTCTGGCATGGACGCGGGCTCGATCCGGCCGACGGCATCCATCGACTGTCGGGGCAGTGCCTCGACGAGATCGATGCTGCACTCGACCTGCTTGCGCACAACCCGCTTCCGGTCCTGGCACTCGATCCTGACGACTTCTCCTTGCCTGCCTGCCGGGCGGCGATGGCCGAGGTGCGTCGGGAACTCGACCATGGACGCGGGTTCGTGATCATCGACCGTCTCGACCCGGAGACCATGGATGCGGGCCAGATGACGGCGGCCTACTGGCTGCTCGCCCGCATGGTCGGCAGGCCGGTGGCCCAGAAGTGGTCCGACGGCCGCCTGCTCTACGACGTCACCGATCTCGGACGGCCGTCGGGCAATGGCGTGCGGCCCGACGTCACCAACGAGGAACAGAGTTTCCATACCGACAATTCCTACAACCTCTGTCCGCCTGACCATGTCGGCCTGCTGTGCCGGCAGCCGGCAATGGAGGGCGGCATGAGCCGCGTCGTCAGCATGAAGGCGGTCGCCAACCGGATGGCCGGAGAGCATCCGGACATGATGGGACGCCTGTACCGTCCGTACTATTTCGATCGGCAGCGCGAACACGCGGACGGGGACGTTCGCTACGTCGCCAACCCGGTGCTCTCGGACGATGACGGCGAACTCAGGGTCAGGGTGTCGCGCAACCTGATCTACCAGGGCTACCGGCTCGCCGGGGTCGAGGTCGACGACGAAAGCGAGGCGGCGCTCGCGGCCTGGTTCTCGATCGTCGATGACCCGCAGATGTACGTCGAGTTCGCGTTCCAGCCCGGCCAGATCCAGTTTCTCAACAACCGCGCGTTCGGCCACAAGAGGACCGCGTTCCGCGACTGGCCTGAAGACTCGCGCAAGCGCCACCTGGTTCGCGTGTGGCTGCGCGACCGGGGACGGCGGTTCTACAATGGCTGAAGCGCCGGGGAGCCGGGGATGATTCGCAGTGGCGACGAGTACCGCGACTCGATCCGCGATGGCCGCAGGGTCTGGATGGACGGCGAAAGGGTCGATGACGTCCCGTCACACCCGGCGTTCCGGCCGATCGTCGACGTGCGGGCCCGGATCTACGACATGGCCTCGGAGGCGGCGCATCGCGACGTGATGTCCTACCGGTGCCCGGACACCGGGGAAAGGAACGCGATCGCGCTCCGGTTGCCGACGAGTCGCGATGACTGGCAGGACAAGCGCCGCGCCGTCGATACCGTGCTCGGTGAAATCGGCGGGGTGGTGACCCGGGTGGGCGACGAGACCGTGGGCGAAATGTGGTCGCTCTACGACGGCCAGGACGTCCTGAACGAGGTCGATCCGCAGTTTGCCCGCAACATCACCGACCATGTCCTGCGCGCCGTGGTTGCCGACCCGTTCCACGTCTCGGCCAACACCGATCCCAAGGGCGACCGGTCCAGGCCTCCCCAGGAGCAGGACCCGGACATGCTCCTGCACGTGGTTCGCGAGAACGATGCCGGCATCGTGGTTCGGGGCGCGAAGTACGAGACCGCGGCTGCCTACGCCAACCAGGCATTCGTCAAGCCGACCATCGCCAACTGGGGCAACGAGGCGCTGTCTGACTACGCGGTCGGGTTCATCTCGCAGATGAACGCGCCCGGCCTCATGCACATCTGCCGCTCGGGCTTCGCCGGGCGGCGCCCGGCGGCCGACTACCCGCTCGCCAACCGTTTTGACGAGGTCGACACCATGGTGGTGTTCGACGACGTGCTGGTGCCCTGGGAGAATGTCCTGTTCTACCGCCACACCAGGGCGGCCACTTTCATCAGATCCTGCCTGCACCGCTACAGCGCGTTTCCGTTCGTCCAGCGGGTACTGGTCATCGCCGACATGCTGATCGGGACGGCGTTGCACAACCTGCGCCAGACGGGGCTCGAGAACAATCCGGCCGTGCGCGAGAAACTGGCCGAACTCGCCTGCTACCGCGAGACCATCAACGCGCACCTGACCGCGGCGATTACCCTGGCCGAGGACAGTCCGGGCGGTCTGCTGATGCCGAACCAGTCGCTGCTCTACGCCGGCCGGGTCCATGCCTGTTCCCGGCTGCCGGCAATGATGCACCTCGCGCGTGAACTCTGTGGAGGCCAGATTTGCCTGACCCCCGACAGCGCGAGTTTCGCGAACCCGGAGACCGGGCCGTGGCTGGAGAAATTCTACACCGTCAACGACGGCTGGGTTGCCGAGGACCGGCGCCGGCTGCTGGCCTTCGCCCGCGACCTGCTCAATTCCGACAGTGCCGGTCACCGGGTGACATTCGAGCTTTTTGCCCAGTCACCGCCCTTTGCCCACCTGAATGCGGTCTACAACGCGTTCGACTTTGCCGGTCCGCTCGAGTTCGTGCGCAAGTCGGCACAGCTCTCCGACAAGGTGCCGACCGGGCTCTGACCGGCCCGAACCTCGAGGGCCGCGCGGTGTCAGCCGTGCAGTTCCGGCGGAAACGGCCTGAACCTGGTCGCTGACCATCCTCCGTCAACGACCAGCGTGTGACCGGTGATGAAGCTGGCCTCGTCGGAGCACAGGAAGGCGATGGCGCTGGCAATGTCCCGCGGCGCCCCGACCCGGCCGAGCGGGGTCCCGGCGAGCAGCAGGTCCTGAAACCAGGCGTTTTCGCGGAACCGCTCCTCGTTGATCGGGGTGAGAATCATTCCCGGTGCTATTGCGTTGACCCGCACGCCACCGGGTCCGTAGTCGGCGGCCATGTTCTGCGTCAGCCCGATCACCGCCGCCTTGGTCGCGGAATAGATCGAGCTGTTGGGCACGCCGACCATGCCGAAGATCGAGGCAATCTGGATGATCACGCCACCGCCCGCTCCGCGCATTGCCGCGACCGTTTCGCGGGCGCAACGAAACAGCGCGCGCAGGTTGACATCGAGAAACCGGTCCAGGTCGTCATCTTCGGTCAGGTGCGCGGCGACCGAGGCCCCGATACCGGCGTTGTTGACCAGGATCTGCACATCTCCGAACTGTTCCTGGCAGGCCCGGACCATGCCTGCGGGAGTATCCTGGTCGGTCACGTCGCCGTGATACATGGCACACCTGCCCGGGCCTGCCGCTGCAAGTTCCAGCGTTTCGGCCAGTCCCCCGGCGTTGCGATCGACGGCAAGGACATGAGCACCGTCGGCTGCGAGGCGTACGGTGGTTGCGCGGCCGATACCGGATGCGGCTCCGGTTACGATGGCCGCACGGTTGGCGAGAGGACTGGTCATGGTGCTGGGCCTCCAGTGCAGGTCACGGTTCGGGGTACCACCTGGCGGGATGCGCGCCAACAGGAAGGTGACGCCAGCCCGTCCGGTCCCGCAGTCCGTTTCGAGTGACCTCGCGAGATTTCTGCTCGGGCAGGTCGCGCTGGCAGCGGTGGCGGGGTGCGCCGGTCGTGTATTGTCGCCGTCGGCAATTCCGGTCCCGCCGCCACCCGGATGGGTGCTGCCGGATTACCGGCATGATCGTGCTGTCACCGTCGAGGCGTGGTCCATTCCCGACGACCGATCCGTCGTCGGCGAACCCCTGCTGCTTGAGGTCTGGTCCAGTGCTTCTCGGTTCCTCAACATGGGACAAAGAAAGCATGGCGCCTCATGCCGCCATGCTTGCTTGTGTATTCACGGTTCCACGGCCCGGCATCCCGGCAGCCTCCCCGTGCAGCAGCGCCAGTCCCCGACGCCGTATGGTGCGGGCAGCATTCGCGTCCGCATGATCGGCGTGGCCGCAGGCCACGCAGTGAAACCGGTCCCGTGTCCTGCGCGATCGGGCATCGACGTGCCCGCACGCTGCACAGGTCTGGCTGGTGTGGCGGGGATCGACCGCGATCACGCGCCCCGCCTTGTACTCCAGCATCGCGCGCAGGGCGGCCCAGCCGGTGTCGAGAACGACCCGGTTGAGCCCGGCCTTCTGCTTCACCCCGCTGCCCGGCTCTTCCGCCGTGCCCCGGGCGCTTGCCGTCATGGCCTTCACCTTCAGGTCCTCGATCGCGACGGTGTGCGCACCCTCCGCGATCCTGCGCGAGACCTGGTGGTGCCAGTCGCGCCTTGTGCCGGCCTGGCGCCGTCTCGTCTTCGCCAGACGGGCGCGGGTGCGCGCCCGGCGGCCCGAACCGCGCTTCGGCACCGCCGAGACCGGGGTGCCGTCCGGATACGGATTGCCGCCCCGGCGGCGGACCGTCATCCAGCCGATACCGGGAAGACGGATCCGGCCTGCCTCCAGCCTCACCCCGGAGACGATGGAAATGCTGTCGAAGCGACGCCGCCCGCGGAACCGCGGGGAGCCGGGCTCAGTGTCGGCGCTGCGCTGACCGTGGACGGCGAGGCCTCGCTCGGGGTGCTCCGTGCGGCGACGGTCGCCGCCGGCAGCGCCCGGTTCGATGACCGCCTCTGTATCGATCAGCCGTGCGCGTCGTGTCCGTAGTCGGGCGCAAGCTCAATAGGGATATGGCTTTCGGGGCTCCTTGCCCGATGGTATGGTTCGGCCATACCGACGGATGGCCATCAGGGATGAAGACAACTCTCAATCTGAACGATCGGGTGCTGCGCCAGGCGAAGGGCCGGGCGGCGCAGGATGGAATCACGCTTACCAGATTCGTCGAAGACGCTCTGAGGGCGCGGCTCGCGGCGGTGCGCGACAGCAAGGCGCCGTTCCGCATGAAGCTGAAATCCGTGAAGGGGGATGGCCCGCCCAATGTCGATATCAGCGACCGGGACGCGCTCTACGACGTGATCGACCGGTCGTGATAGCGGTTGACACGAACATCCTGGTTTATGCGCATCGGGCCGAGAGCGAGTGGCACGAAGCGGCCGCTTCGCGGCTTGTTGCCCTCGGCGAGGGTGTGGAACGCTGGGCGCTTCCGGTGTTCTGCATCACCGAGTTCATGCGGGTGGTGACGCACAGGCGGGTGTTCAATCCGCCCTCGACCGTCGCTCAGGCGGCGGAGTTCGTCGAAGCCGTCATCGCTTCTCCGAGTTGCGAGGTCGTCCAGCCCGGTGCGGAGTTCCTGCGATCGCTGCTTGCGACGGCCCGGGAGGCGGATACGCACGGCAACCTGATGTTCGATGCGCAGATTGCCGCTCTATGCCGCGAACACGGCATCGACGGGATTCTCACGAACGACAGCGATTTCGCGCGGTTCGGCGCGTTGGATGTGCAGCGCCTGGGATAGCGGCGCGCAAGCACACTCAAGGTAGGAGCCGGATGGTTTTCCGGCCACGTCCGGATCTGTGCGGGGGGTGCGCAGCAAATGCGCATCCCTACCGCGACCACGGGGAGGCTGTCGGGGTGCCGGGCCGTGGAACCGTGAACACACAAGCAAGGATGGCGGCATGAGCCGTCAGCTCTTGTTTGTACGAGTCCCTTGAGGCATCGGCTACCGGCGGAACAATGGGCTCATATCGATCGCGCATTGCCCATGCCAGCGAGTTGACCGCTCGCGGGGCGTCCACAACCGAGGTCATGCTGTCAGGCGGATGGAAGACGGCCCGCATGGTCGCGCACTACGCCGCCGGCGTGAAAGCCGAACGCGGCGCGGTCGCCAAGTGTCTCTGGCAACCTCCCGTCAGAACAGCCTCGCGGACTGGCGCTGGCGCGCCAGTCGGTCATGCGGGCGGCTTCCTGTGCCTACCAGCGCGTGTTGAGTTGGACCCCGATGCCGTGCTGGGGCGCCGCTCCGTCGCTCTCGCGCCTTGTCGCCGTCACCCCGAAGCCGAGATCGAGCGCGCCCGCCTCCGGCGTGAGGCGCCAGCCAAGCGTGTAGTCGCGCGCGCCCGTGGCGAGCCCCAGCCCGACATGCGGGCTGCCGGTGAAGCGCCTGCCCAGGGCCGGGAAGCCCCAGGTCGCCTCTGCAGTCCAGCGGGTGTCCTTCTCGCTCTCCGTGCGCGCGCCGAGCGGGTCGGCCCGGAACAGCGCGTCGAGCCCGCCCGACGATGCGCCGCCGGTCTCCTGCCGCAAGGCGAGCGACAGGCCGCGCTCCGTGGACGGGTCGGGATCGAAGGTGAGCGAGGCGGCGAAGCCCCGGTCCTCCAGATCGTCCGCCCCATGCGTCACGAGCATGCGGCCCGAAAGGTCGAGCGAGAGGCCGAGGCGCGGGTTCACCCAGGCGAGCCCGCTTCCGAGCTCCGCCCCGAAGCCGGTCTCGGCATCGCCGTCATCGTGGCGCAGGCCCGCCTCCAGTTTCGGCGTCACGCGGCCGCCGTCCTGCAGCGCCATGGTCCAGCTTCCTTCCAGGCCGAGTCGAAGCCGCGTCACATCGGAGTCCGACGCCGCCAGTTCGTGCGCCTTGTCCGAGGAGGTCCCGGCCCAGAGCGCATCCGAGACCAGTGCCAGCGCCGGGCCGCTTCCCTCCTCCGAAGGCGGGATCATCTCGCTGCGCAAGCCGGTCGCCGCCATCGTCCAGGAGAGGTCTGACTTGAGTACCCTGCCCGGCTCGGGCTTCAGCGTCACCTCGCCCGTGCCGTGGCCGAGCGCGCCCCAGAGCTTCATCCGCTCCGACACCTGCAGGGAGGCATAGGGAATGGCTGCCGTCAGCGTCGTCTCCACGTCGCCGTCGCCAGACCCCGCTCCGGCGGCCGTGTCGCGGTAATCGCCCTTGCCGCCGCTCTGCATCAGCGCCATGCCGGCCAGCCATCGGTCCCGCTCATAGTCGGCGCCCAGCATTGCCGTCATCGCCTCGCCGTCGAGCGAGAAGCGACCTTCCCGGCCATCGAAGCCCGATTGCGCCGCCTGGCCCCAGAAGGCGAAGCTGCCGCCCATGGCGTCCCTCTCCTCCGTCAGCGTGAAGCGGCTGCCCAGCATCAGGTCCCGCCCGGTCAGCGTCCGCGACGTGCCGGTGGCCCGCTCGGGGCCGAACGTCCAGTCGAGATCGGATAGCGGCAGACGCGCCGCATTGACCGGGCCGCTTCCCGGCACCGCCGCGTCTGACCCGGCTCCCGGATCGGGGAAGGTGCGGGTTTGCGATCCGGAGGCTTGCGGGGCGAACCGGAGTGCCCGCCCGCCGATATTGCCCGCGAAGCCGGCGCGGCGCGCGGCCGCCATGCGCCCGGTGATGCCGCCCAGCGCCTGCCCCGCAACCATGCGCCCGAAACGCGCCAGCCACGCCGCCGGATCCGCCTGCGCGCCCGGCGTGACGACAGGGGCCGGCGTCGCGTCGTCGTTGTCGCTCACCGCCACGGTGGCGGTCGAGGGGCTGGCGAGGGTGTAATCGGCGCTGCCGGTGATGGTGGCCGTAACGCTGCCATCCACCTCGTCCTGGCGGTCGTCCTGCGTCGGCACCGTCAGGGTGGCGGAGGTCTGGCCCCCGGCAATGGTGACCGTCTTCTCGCCTTCGTCCGCTTGCGCCAGGAAATCGCTGTTCGCGTCGTCAGCGACGGTCAGCGTCACCGTGAGGGCCGTCGCCGGCGCGGGGCTCGCGCTGACGATGAATACCGCATCGCCGCCCTCGGTGACGGCGCTGCCTCCGGCAATGCCGACCACCGGGACGGTCGCCGGCAGCTCGTCATTGTCGCTCACCGCCACGGTGGCGGTCGAGGGGCTGGCGAGGGTGTAACCGGCGCTGCCGGTGATGGTGGCCGTAACGCTGCCATCCGCCTCGTCCTGGCTGTCGTCCTGTGTCGGCACCGTCAGGGTGGCGGAGGTCTGCCCCCCGGCAATGGTGACCGTCTTCTCGCCTTCGTTCGCCTGTGCCAGGAAATCGCCGTTCGCGGCGTCGGCGACGGTCAGCGTCACCGTGAGGGCCGTCGCCGGCGTCGGGCTGGCGGTCAGGGTAAAGCGCGCAGTGCCGCCCTCGGTGACGGCGCTGCCGCCCTGCACCGTGACTTCGGGGCCGGTCGGCGTCGTCGATGTCTCGTCAGGAGCATGGGTCGTTGTCGGCTGCGGCGAAGTTGTCGTCTCGTCGTCGTCGTTCACCGTGACCGTGACTGCCGTCACATGGCTGTAGCCGCCGCCCGAGGCGGTGTGGGTGAGCGTCGCGGAATCATCATTGGTGTCGCTGTCCTGTGCCGCCGAGACCGTGACGGTCTGCGCCGTGCTCCAGAGCAAGCTGGCGCCGCTCGCATGGAAGGTGAGCGGCGCCGGGCTCGCCGTCACGTCCGCGTTGGTCGAGGCGATGGCGACCGTCACCGTGCCCGTTGGCGCTGTCGCGAGCCGCACCGTATAGCTGCCTGTGCCGCCTTCGGAGACGCTGAGCGGGTTCTTCGAGATCACCAGCCCCCGAGTGCCCGGTCGCAACCCGTCATTGTCGGTGATGGTGAGCGCATGGACCGTCGTGCCGCCGAGCGTGTAGCCCGTGCCGTCGGCGAGCGTCAGGATGACCGTCTCGGCATTCTCGGCACTGCTGTCGTCATTGATTGCGACCGGGATGGTGGCTGTGGTGGTTTCTTCCGCAACCGACAGGGTGCCGGAGTTCCGGATGGTGAAGTCGTTGCCGTTGCCCGCCGTTGCCGTGCCGCTGACGCTGTAGGCGAGCGTGAGGCCGCCCGAAGGCGCCGCCGCGGAAAGATTGACCCTCACATTGCGCGTGCCGGCGTTTTCGGCGGCACTCGATGACCCGGAGGCGAAGGACGCCGAGGGTGTTGTCGGTTGCGACCTGTCATTGTCGGTGATGGTGAGCGCATGGACCGTCGTGCCGCCGAGCGTGTAACCCGTACCGCTGGTCAGCGTCAGGATGACCGTCTCGGCATTCTCGGCACTGCTGTCGTCATTGATTGCGACCGGGATGGTGGCTGTGGTGGTTCCTTCCGCAACCGACAGCGTGCCGGAGTTCCGGATGGTGAAGTCGTTGCCGCTGCCCGCCGTTGCCGTGCCGCTGACGCTGTAGGCGAGCGTGAGGCCGCCCGAAGGCGCCGCCTGCGGAAAGATTGACCCTCACATTGCGCGTGCCGGCGTTTTCGGCGGCACTCGATGACCCGGAGGCGAAGGACGCCGAGGGTGTTGTCGGTTGCGACCTTTCATTGTCGGTGTCGTCATCATGGACGCTGACCGGCCTTGTGATGTTGAGCGCGTTGGCGCCGCCATAGTCCGCGCCCGAAGTCGTATAGGTTACGGTCGCCGTGTCATGGTTGGCGTCGTCGTCCTGCGCCGCCGATATTGTCACCGTCCGTTTCCTGTTCCAGCGATTGCTGCCGCTGGGGTTGAAGGTGAGTGACGATGGACTCACCGTCACATCCGGGTTGTCGGAGGCAATAGTGACCGTCACCGTGCCCGTCGGCTGGGATGACAGCCACAGCTCCTTGGTCCCGCTGGAGCCCTCGTCCACGTCCGCCCAGCGCCGATGAAACACCAGGCCCCGGGTGTCGTTGTCGACAATTGTTATAGTTGTCTCTTTCTGTTTGTTGTTCAGCGTGTAGTCGGTACCGCCTTTCAGGGTGAGGACGATGGTCTCGTCGTTCTCATCCAGGCCATCATCGTTCACGTAGATGGTGATCGGAACACTGTGGGTGTTCGCGGGCAGTCTTACGGTGCAGTCCTTGGACGTGCAGCCGTCAATGGTGTAGTCCTTGTCACTGCCGAGATCCGCCGTGCCGCCCACCTCGTAATTGATGGTGCGGGCGCTGCTCGCCAGACTCATACCGTCGCCAATATCCACAATGACTCTTACGCCGCCATTAGCCTTGTGATTGCCGAACTCGGCGATTTTCCGCTTTTCATTTCTCAACTGGATCACGTCATCCGGGGCTGCGGCGACTTCGGCTGCCAACCCAAGGAGCAGCGGCAGGCTGAACAGGAGTGAAGCAAGAGGGCGCCGCCGCGCTCGACGACTTGGCCCAGCTCCTGCCCCGGCGCTCGATGGAAAATCCGCGTTCAACATCGCAATCGTCTCCACCGGGGTCGCGGTGGACGCAAATCGTCCACCTCCAATCGTTCAGACTTGTCCCATGTCGCCGTCACGCACAGATGGCCCGCATGAAGGGCGGCTGCCGGCGCTGGCAATCGCCCGCAGTGTCCGGCGTCGCGGCGACGGTCAAGCCGCCGCGACGCGTCCTCGTTATTCCTTCTCCGCGCTGTAAACGTCTCCGGCCACGCCGATGGTTGTGCCCTTGCCATTCGTAAACGTCGCGTTGAAGCGGCCATAACCGACATTTCCCAAGTGGCCTGGCATTTGAAGGCAAAATCGTCTGACGGGATCGTTGTGATCAAGCGCTTTTGGCGCCGGATGGCGCTTGGGCTCGCGCTGTCGCGCGGTTTTGTGGTGTTTCAGGCCAAGGGGCGGGGCCACCCTCGGCTTTCTTGGGCGTTGTTCAGGGCGGCGGACAGGCCTGTCGAGACCGATTTCGTGGAATTTGGGTCCGAATCGCGGTCACGCGCATGACGGTGGCGCTCGCAGACGGCGGATGTGCAGCAAGGATGGCGGGCACCATCGGGCCAGTGACGGCCACTTCCGGCAGTTGGAAGGTGATGGCGCGTGCGTGACGCACGACGCGGGCCCCGATCTTGATCCGCTTGAGTTGCGGGCTGGTCAGGGACCAGTCGGCCATCGCTTCCGGCAACTCGATGCAGCGCAGGAAGGTCGCCAGTTTGTAGGCCAGCGCGTGCAGGTGCAGCCCCGCCTCGTTGTCACGGAACTGGTGCAGCGAGTCTAGCTGCTGAACTTGCGGGTGAAAGTCCCGTCGGCACAGTTCTCAGTGTGGTGCCGTAGCATATCCCACTGGTCCCGGGGCAACCCGCGACCAGCGAGCTGGGACGTAGAAAGCCACCGTGGGCCGGCAGAGACACAGAGCCCTGCTGGTCCGGTCAGCCAGGGTGGCGAGCGAACCGGAGGGCCGTAGCGAAAGCGAACGATTGTATGAAGCCCCGAAATGACAACCCCACATGAAGCTGATTTGTGGGACGGACGAGAATGCCAAGGGCCTCTGTTCTGCCCGATGGCCAGTGTCAATGCGGAAGAACTGAGGAGCACGCATTGGGTTCTCCGGGGTAGAGACGGCGGCAATCCGGGAAAGTTCAGTGGTGAAAGACCGGAAGGTGAAAGGAGCAGACAGGATGATCCTTGAATGTCAAAGACCGGACCTATAACCGTGATGCGGGAAATGGCACGGAGTTTCTTTCACTGGCGGATGAGGTCGAGTAAGCGACGAGGGACGGGACAACACAACCCGTCTGGAGCGAGGACCTCAGGGCTCAGGTGGCGATGCGTGCAGCCGATGCGTCCGTACGCAGTGACGGACGATCAGTCGGTGGGCGGCACCGTCGAAGGGCGGAGCAAACGCGGCGCCCGATCGGGGGTATGGCGGGGTCAGCCTTTACCTCGACGACGCTGCGGAAGGCCCCGTACCGAACTGCGAGGTGCCTGATGCTTGAAGCCGTACCCGGGAAAACCGGACGTACGGAATTTCAGGGGGGTCGCTGGAAACGTGGTCTATGGTGGAACTGCGCTCCCACCCGCAATCGAAAGAGCGGGATCGGACAAGCCTTCACCTAAGGATGCGCGCGCCAGTGGCCTACCCGACCCTGCACGACAGCCGCGTCCAGTGGAAGGCGTGCTTGCCCTGCTTGATGTGTTGCTCGGCGGAGGCGCGCTGGTTATGGAACCGCACCACCCAGTCCGGCTCCATCGGCAGGTTGGTGACGATGAAACCCACGCGGGGCGGGCCTTCGTCCGGGAGGATTTCGCACGCTCCGTCAGCCCTTCGATCTCGACGTCGACCATGGCGTCGGGCGCGCCGCCACCCATCGTCGCGAACAGCTTTCCCTTTCCGAGTACCCTGTCATGCCTGGCGCGCACCAGCAGCTCGACGCGCGGACGTCGGCGCTGCGCGTCGAACAGCTCGAAGCAGTCCGCTTCTCGATCACCCACGCTGATGATCCGGGTCTTGCCGCCGATCTCGCGCGCAGCGTCGGCGGTGCCGTTGAAGGCTTCAAGCCACCGCTGCGTCGCGCGGCGCTTCTGCTTCGAGACCGTCGCCTGCACCGGGTCGAACCCCGTCTCGAGCACCCCCAGCGGCAGGCCGGTTTCCGTCACCGCCAGCGTCGCGTGCATGTGCAGCCCGAGGCTCGACGCGCCGGTCTGGTTCTTCCCGATCAGCTGCAGGTCGTCGCAGCCGGGACGGCGGGAGAAGTTCAGGTCCGTGCCGTCCTGGATCGCCAGGACCGTCTTCTGGCCACGCATCCGCCGGATGCTGCGCTCCCGGTGCGGCGCGAGGATGTTCGCCACCGTGACCTCTGACTCCGCGGGCGCCTCGATCATCCGGTAGAAGCCGGCAATCTCGTTACCGCCGCTGTCGCTGGAGGCGTTGATCTTCTGGCCGGGATACGCCGCCAGAAGGCCGGCGCTCTTCACGAGCCGCGCCGAAAGCCGCTTGTCTCCCAAGGGGGCCGCTGCAAACTCGTTCTCCGCCCAGTCCTGCGCGTTCAGGCCCTCGCCCGGTTCCAGCGAGGGTGCAAGGTCGACGGGCGGAACCCCCAGCTTCCTGCGCCACGAGCGTTCCAGCGCGCGCATGAACACCGTCTTCACGGTCTTCGCCCGCCGCTTCTCCCGGTCCTGCCGGCCCCGGCCTCCGGTCCTGCCCACGCACAGGAAGCCGGCCGCGCGCAGACAGGTTCCGTCATAGCCGCTGGGACGCGCCGAGATGGAAGCCATGGCGATGGATGCGGTCATGACCCGCGAGCGAAGCCCCGGGTACGAACCGTTCGACGTGTCCGCGGAAAATCGCGGCCACGACATCGAAAGCCGCGATCCGCAGACCGGCGGCATGCGCTTCATCGAGGTCAAGGGCCGGCGTGCGGACGCGCAGGCCATCACGATCACGCGGAACGAGATGCTGTCGGCGCTCAACGCGCAAGACTCGTCCATTCTGGCTGTGGTACTCGTCGAGGAGGGATTCGCCCACCAGCCGCTCTACGTGATGAACCCGGCGTGGACCTTCGGATCGGAGCCCGGATTCGCGGAAGTTTCGCGGGCAATCCCGGTCGCGGCTATCAGAGAAAGTGCAAAAGCGAGGCCATGAGACTGGACGATGACGAGCTGGTGCGCCTGATCGAGGGTGCGGAAAGCACGCGGGTCGAGTTCAAGGAGACTCTGGAGGGAACGCGCCGGACCGACTTCGGGAAGCGATTTGTGCGTTCGCCAACGATCTTCCCGGTTCCGGCCGAACCGGCATTGCAGGCGTCGGTTTGCGAGACGACGGTACTCCCGTCGGCATCGCGGTAACCGATGAGATGCTCCTCGCGCTGACTGATATGCGAAGCGACGGAAACATTGTGCCGCCGCCCACGATCCTGTCCGGGAAGCGCTTGTATCGAACCACGAAATCGCCGTCGTGACCGTCCTTCCGTCCGACTCGCCCCCGGTGCGCTACAGAGGCGCGATCCACATACGCAATGGCCCACGCCGTGGCATAGCGATGGCCCAGGAAGAACGGATACTGAACGAACGACGGCGCCACGGCAACCGTCCTTTCGATATTTCGCCGGTGCCGGGTACCGGTATCGGCGATCTCAATCGTCGCCGGTTTGAAGACGAATATCTGCCCAATGCGGTCGACCGCGACCTACTGCAGGCCAATGACCGAAGCTTGAAGGAACGCTTGGCCGCAGCCAAGATGATTGCTTCCGTCGACGACCAGCGAGCCACGATTCTCGGATTGCTGGTGCTCGGAGTCTGCCCGCGAGACTTCATCCCGGGCGTGTCCATTCAGTTCCTGCGCATCGGGGGACATGATCTATCGGACCCGATTATCGACGAAATGGCGATCGACGGGACGGTTCCCGAAATGCTGTCGCGTCTCGACGACAAGCTGCGATCGCACAATCTTCGCCGGGTCGACATCGTCAACCAGGACATCGAACACCTCACTTCCAACTGCCCCTTGGCCGCCGTGCAGGAACTCGCGCGGAACGCGGTCATCCACAGGGATTACGAAACGACGAACGCGCCCGTCCGCGTCACCTGGTTCGACGACAGGATCGAAATCCAGAATCCCGGCGGACCGTTTGGATCGGTGACCACGGCAAACTTCGCCCGCCCCGGGGTGACGGACTACCGCAATGCGAACCTGGCCGAGTCGATGAAGGTGCTGGGATATGTACTGAGAGTCGGCGTTGGAATCCCAACCGCGCAACGCCTGTTGCGCGAGGACGGACATCCGGAGCCCGAATTCATGGTCGAGCCCACCCACTTGCTCGCTACGGCAAGGACAGTTCCCGAAGCTGCAGAGATCGTGTGATGGCGGCACCGGTCCTCACATTTTTTGGCAACAAGGGGGGCGTCGGCAAGACGTCTTTGGTCTACCACCTCGCCTGGATGCTGTCCGGGATCGGCGAGCGCGTGCTGGCGTGCGACCTCGATCCGCAAGCAAACCTCACCGCGACTTTCCTCAGCGAATCCGCCCTTGAAACATTGTGGGAGGACGACGCGAAAGACCGGACAATCTACCAATGCGTCCAGCCCTTGACGGCGGTAGGAGATTTGCAGGAACCGCGGATTTATCGGCTCTCCGAGACGCTCGGACTCATTCCCGGCGACTTGGCGCTCTCCAGTCTTGAGGACAGCCTGTCGAGCGAATGGCCCAACGCCATGAGTGAGTCCGATTTGTACCGCCCTTTCCGCATCCTCACCGCGTTTTGGCAGATCATTGGGACCGGCGCCAGGGCCGTCGACGCGACGATCGTCCTGGTGGATGTCGGTCCCAATCTGGGCGCCCTGAACCGCTCGGCGCTGATTGCAACCGATCACGTCATCACCCCGTTGGGGTCCGATTTGTTTTCCCTTCAGGGCCTGAGGAATGCAGGTCCCACCCTGAGGAAGTGGACAGGCGAGTGGTCGAAGCGACGGAACAATTGGAGTCCTTCCGATTTTCCCTTGCCTGAGGGCGGGATGAAGCCGATGGGGTACATCGTCCAGCAGCATGGCGTACGTCTGGGCCGGCCTGTGCGGGCCTGTGACAAGTGGGTCAACCGGATGCCCGAGGCCTACCACCGGCACCTGTTGAATTGCGGTGCCGGCCCGTATCCCGACAAGCCCGACAATGACGAGGACTGCCTTGCGACCGTTCGGCACTATCGGAGTCTGGTTTCGATGGCGCAGGAGGCTCGAAAGCCGGTTTTCCGCCTTACCGCCGCCGACGGAGCGATTGGAAGCCATGCCGCGGCCGTTTCCGACGCTTATCGCGATTTCAAGAAGTTGGCGGACTTGATCCGGACGAAAATCGGGCTTTTGTCATGAAGCTCCGCAAGAAACTCATCGAAGTCTCCCTGCCGCTGGAAGCCATCAACAGGGCGTCGGCGCGGGAGAAGTCGATCCGGCACGGGTATCCGTCGACGTTGCATCTGTGGTGGGCGCGGAGGCCGCTGGCGGCGTGCCGGGCGGTGCTGTTCGCGCAGCTGGTGGACAATCCGTCGGCCTGGCCCGACGAGTTTCCGACCGAGGAGGACCAGGCGCGCGAACGGGCGCGGCTGCACCGGCTCATCGCCGAGACGGTGCCGCGGGAGGCGACCAACGACAAACGCATCCTGAACAAGGCGCGCCATGAGATCGCTCGGTCGCTCTCGCCCGCGGTCGGGGCGAGGCGCCGCCGCCGCGCGAGGACCCGGAGGGGGTGCTGGGTTGGCTCACCGACAATGCGCCACCAGTCTGCGATCCGGTCCGCGGTGGCGGCTCGATCCCGCTGGAGGCACAGCGCCTCGGCCTGTGCGCTCATGGCTCGGACCTCAACCCGGTCGCGGCGCTGGTCTCCAAGGCGACCTGCGAGATCCCGCCCAATTCGGCCGGGCTGCCGCCGGTCAATTCGGACTGCGACCCGCATGTGGCGTGAAAGGGCGCGCAAGGGCTCGCCGAGGACATCCGTACCCACGCGGTCGTCGCCAACGTGACCCGGGGCCCAGACGGCTCGTGGCGCAGTCTCGACACAGGATCGCTCGGGTCGCGGCGCCTGCTGATCGGCGCCCACTACCGAGACGAACTGGCGCGTTGTCTGCGGGACCTGGGTTCCGCACTCCAGAAGACGATGGTTGGCCCGGTGCCGGACTTCGGGATCGTCGGCTGGACGAAGGAGACGCTGGGCGCCTTCTCGACGCACCGACAGGAGATCGTCGATCACATCGACGAGAAGGGCTGGAACTACAATGCGGCGACCGCCCAGGCGGCGGCGCTCAAGACCCGCAAGCGCAAGAAGGAACCCCACCGCGAGGTGCTGACCGGCATGTGGCGCGAGTGCGCCGGGGAGCTGGGCATCGACCTCACCCGGCGCCGGCTCAAGCGTTCCACGCCGCCACCCGCACCAGTCGGACCTGTGCGGCCTGCGGGCATGTCGATGCGGCCTCCCGGCACGCCCGGGCATTCAAGTGCACGGCCTGTGGCCACCCGGATTACGCGGCCCGCATCATTCGGCGTCGGGGACTGGCGCGTCTGCACGGCGAGAAGCATTTGGGTCTGCTGACTCCCGCGAGCCGTGCAACGGATCGGAGGCTGATGGCATGACGCTGTCAGGCTTTCGGTAGAAGTCCCGGGATGAGTATCGGTTCCGCACTGGCCTGGACCGGTCGCAACGGGACCCTGGTCATGCCGCTTGGTCTCGCCCTCGGCCTGCTCAGCCCGGAACTCTGCGAGGTTTCGCGGCCGCTTGCCGATCCTCTGGTGCTGGTCCTGTTCACGCTCTCGATCTTCCTGATCGATCCGCGGGCCCTCGCCCTCCACCTGCGACGCCCCGCTGCGGTGGCGTCGGGTATCGCGTGGATCCTGTTGCTGATCCCGTTCGTGGTCTATGCGGTCGGCTCCGCGGCCGGCCTGCCTCCCGGCCTGCTTGCCGTGACCGTCCTGTGGAGCGCCTGCCCGCCCCTGGTCTCGATACCGGGGCTGGCGATGCTGTGCGGGCTCGACGGGGCCATGGCTCTGCTGCTGCTGGTGGGCTCGATGGTGGTATTCACCGCCAGCCTGCCGTTCATCCTGTCGTTTCTCGTCGGCGACATCATGGCCTTCGATCCGTTCGAGTTGCTGGTGCGCCTCGGTGTCATCGTATCGTCATGCCTGCTCGCGGGTCAGGGATTGCGCCGGCTTGTCGGCCACGAACGGGTAGCGCGCTACACCCAGGAGACGAACGGCATTCTGGTCCTGCTGCTGGCGCTGTTCGCGGTCACCATCATGGGCGGCTTTCACGAGGCGCTCGCGCATTCTCCGGGCCAGATCCCGCTGTTCATTGCAGTGACCTTCCTGGCAAGCCTCGGCGTGCAGCTGCTGTCGGCGGTTGCCTTCTTTCCGGCGGCGCGCCTGACCGGCGGTGCGGTGGCCCTGGCGTCGGGTCACCGCAATATCGCCATCATGCTGCCTGCGGCGGGCGGCACGCTCGGGCCCGATTTCCTGCTGTTCATTGCCGTCATCCAGTTTCCGGTCTACCTGCTGCCGATGCTGATGCGTCCCGTCTTCCGATGGTACCGTCGCTGAAGCGTGCGGCCTTGCCCAGGCCGGGGCAAGTCTGCACACTGGCCGCGCTCCTCCTCTGCGCCCTGCCCGGGACCCACCACCATGCAGAACCGTGAACTCCGGCCGATTGAACACCCCGCCGCGTGGACCACCGGCGAGATCGGCTCACCGGATGATATCGCGGTGAATCTGACGTGCGGCCAGAGCGAGGTCATTGACGCCGCAGTGCATCACTCCATGCGCGTGGCGCCGCAGGACGAGGACGTGACACCGGCAACCTTCCCGCTCGACGGGCTTGGTGATGCCGTTGACGCCTGGCAGCACGAGATCCACCGCGGCCGGGGCATCGTGCTGCTGCGCGGACTGCCGGTCGAGCGCTACGACACGGTTGCCCGGAAGCGCATCGCGCTCGGGCTCGGCTGCCACTTCGGGCGGCCGGTCTCGCAGAGCGCGATGGGCGACCTGGTCGGCGAAGTGATGAACGTCGGCGGCAAGGACCGACGGGAGCGGGCTTACCGCAACTCACGCGAACTGCGGCTTCACACCGACCGGTGCGACCACATCGGCATGCTGTGCATCCGCCCTGCACTCAGCGGGGGGATCAGCGGCTACGCCAGTGCGCTGACGGCGCACAACATCATTCTCGATGAACGACCGGACCTGCTCGGGTACCTCTACCACGGCTTTCACCATCATCGCTTCGGCGGGCAGGGGCCGGGGGAGCCGCCGGTGACCGAGGAACGCATCCCGGTATTCTCGATTGCCGACGGGGTGCCGAACGTGATCTGGATCCGCGGCTACATCGACCTGGCTGTCGAGGAGGGCCACGTGGACCTCAGCGAGGGCGAACTCGAGGCGCTCGACTTCATGGACAGTGTCTGCAACCGTCCCCAGGTCAGGCTGGATTTCCGGCTGGAGACGGGTGACTTCGCGTTCACCAACAACTGTCTGCTGCTGCATACCCGCACGGCGTTCGAGGACGAGCGCGAGGGCCGCGAAGGCCGCTACCTGCTGCGGCTGTGGCTGCGCGAGGACGGCCGGCCGATGGCCCCGGGTGTGCGGGTCCACAAGGGAGTGGACGGCATCGCGAAGCGCGCGGGCAGGGGAACCTATTACCAGCCGATGGCGAAATCGGCGTAACGACCCCGCGACTGGCGCGGGGCTGACGGGAGGGACAGACGGTGGATTTCGGGCATTTCAGTCTCATGGGGTACCGGAACGAGGGGTTCCCGACCGAGCGGATCTATCGGGAACACATAGAGCAGGTGCGCCGCGCCGACGAACTCGGGTTCGAGATCGCCTGGTTTGCCGAACACCATTTCTCCAATTACTGCACCTGCCCGTCTCCGTTGATGATGGCGGCGGCCTGCGCGTCGGTAACCCGCAGGATTCGGCTTGGAACCGCGGTGATCGTGAGCCCGCTCTACGAACCGGCCCGGGTACTGGCCGAGATCGGCATGGTGGATGCGATCAGTTCCGGCCGGCTGGTGCTCGGTGTCGGCAGTGGCTATCAGCCCTACGAGTTCGAGCGCTTCGGGGTCGACCTCGCGGATGCCGGGCCGATGATGGAGGAATTCCTCGACCTGGTGCATCTCGCCTTCACCCGCACCGTCTTTACCTACAAGGGTACTCATTACTCCATGCCCGAGACGCACATCAGCGCCCGTCCGGTCAACGGCGTGCCCGAGATCTGGATCGCGGGCGACAACAGTTTCGGCCACCGGCTGTGCGCACGGCGCGGTTTCGTACCGATGTTTACCGGCAGGTGGAAGGGGCCCGACTACATCGCCGAGATGCGCGGACGGCTTGCCGAGGCCTGGATGCTCGAGGGCAAGGATCCGGAGACGATGCCGGTCGGCATCCAGCGGTTCCTGTGCGTGACCTCAAGCCGGGCCGAGGCGCTGGAATACGTCGACCATTGCCGCCACCAGATGCGGCTCGCCTCGGCACTGAGGCGCCGGGCCGAGGTCATGAACGGCGGGATGATGAACGAGATTCCGTTCCCCGACGAACCGTCACTCGAGGACATGGCCGATACTCTCCTTGTCGGGGACAGCGAGACCATTGCCGAGCGGCTTGCGGCGGATATCAGGGCCGGCCGGCCGTCCCACATGATGTTTCACGTCCAGGTGGGCGGCTCGTCCCAGGCTCTGGCGCTCAACACGCTGGAGCGGTTTGCCGGCGAGATCCGGCCGATGCTCGAGCGCGAACTCGGCCCGCTCGACGCGATCGGCCGGCCACAGCCACAGGCGGCCGACTGACGCGCGCCGCGTTCCACCCGCAACTTCCAGGGCCGGCATGACTCAGGTGCCGGCCACAGGTATCCGCAGGAGAAGGCCCAATGCCCGAACTTCAGGTTGACGGAGCACGGTTGCACTACGAGGTTGACGGACCCGGTGACGGGACGCCGGTCATGCTCTCCAACTCGCTCGCGTCCAACTACACCATGTGGGACCTGCAGGTCGAACCCCTCGAGATGGAAGGGTTCCGGGTTGTCCGCTACGACAGCCGCGGACATGGTCGCTCGGAGGCGCCCGAGGGACCCTATTCGATCGAGCTGCTGGCCGACGACGCGGTAGCGCTCATGGATCACCTGGAGCTCGACTCGGTGCATTTTTGCGGACTGTCGAAGGGCGGCATGGTCGGCCAGATGCTGGGGGCCCGCCATCCCGGACGGATCAGGTCGCTGTGCGTCGCCGACAGCGCCGCATTCATGCCGGCAAAGGACGTGTGGGAGCAGAGGATCGCAACCGTGCGGGAAGGCGGCATGCAGGCGGTGGTCGACGGGACGGTGGACCGCTGGTTCACCAAGCCCGGACAGCATCGGATCCCCGACGAGGTGGAAAAGGTCCGCGGCATGATCCTGTCGACCCCGCCCGCCGGCTTCATCGCCTGCGGTCAGGCCATCATGGCGATGGACCTGCGTCAGTCGAACCGGACCATCACGGCACCGACCCTGGTGATCTGTGGCGAGGAGGATACCGGAACCACCCCGGAGCAGGCGCGCGAGATCGCCGATGCGATCCCGGGAGCGGTCCTCGAACTGATTCCGCACGCGGCGCACTTTGCCAATGTCGAGCAGCCGGCGGCGTTTACCAGCGCACTTCTGAAACACCTGCTGGCTCACAGGTAGCGGGTTATCGGGACGGCGACGCCGGGGCAGGGCGGTCCGGCCCGGCCACGCGCCGGCGGTGCCTCTCGCCTGGCCTGCAAAATGGGAACCGAACGGTTATGTGAACCTTGATTCCCAACAGCCGGTTATGACACGCCGTTTCTGCTGATCAGGTTCTCACAAGATCAGAGTGGACAAATTGTAACCTTCGCACTACATATTTCGTAAAATTGTAGTGCGAAGGTGCTTTATGCCAACCCCTCACAATCCTCCCGCCGCCGTTCGGCGGGCGCTGCGTAAACTTGGAGCGGACATCCATGATGCCCGTCGCCGGCGACGGCTGCCCATGGCGGTCGTGGCGGAACGCGCCTTCACGTCCCGCTCCACCCTTCAAAAGGTCGAAGCCGGCGACACCAATGTCGGCATCGGCATCTACGCCGGTGTCCTGCAGGCGCTCGGCTTGCTCGAAGGCCTGAGCCAGATTGCCGACATCAGCAATGACGCCGTCGGACAGGCCCTCGCCAGCGCCGCGCTGCCCAGGCATGTCCATCTCAAGCGGCCGGCCGGATCGTCTCGCGATGGCTGACTTTGAGGTCCATATCGATCTTGATGGCCGCACCCGGCAGATCGGGCTGGCGCGGAGCAATCGCGCTCGCGGCAGGGAGATCGTCGTCTTCGGCTATGGCGACGCCTGGCTCGAAGACCCTGACAGGTTCTCGCTCGAGCCTGCCCTTGCCTTGGGACTCGGCGCCTTCGCGCCGCCCGCCGGCCTTTCGACCTTCGGATCCATTGGTGATTCAGCGCCCGACACCTGGGGGCGCCGGCTGATGCAGCGCGCCGAGCGTCGCCTTGCCGAACGCGAGGGCCGGGCCGTTCGCACGCTTTTGGAGACCGACTATCTCCTTGGCGTGGCCGACGAGATCCGGCTGGGCGCATTGCGCTTCCGTCGGGCTGGCGACCAGACGTTCCAGGCTCCGATCCGCGCAGGGGTGCCGGCCTTGATTGAGCTTGGTCGTCTGCTTCAGATCACCGAGCGGATTTTCCGCGACGAGGAAACCGACGAAGATCTCCGGCTCATCTTCGCTCCCGGCTCCTCCCTGGGCGGCGCGCGCCCGAAGGCGTCGGTAGTCGACCAGCACGGCCACCTCTCGGTCGCCAAGTTTCCGAAGGAGACCGACGATTACTGCATGGAAACCTGGGAGGAGATTGCGCTGCGTCTGGCCGGCCAGGCCGGGATCGCCACGCCCACGCATGATCTGATCGACATCGCCGGCAAGAAAGCCATGCTTTCACGGCGTTTCGATCGCCGAGGTGCAGTCCGCATTCCGTTCCTGTCGGCCATGGCGATGATGGGCGCGAAAGACGGCGAGCGTCGCAGCTACCCCGAGATCGTCGATGCTCTCGCAGAACATGGGGCCCAGGGAAAGACGGACGCCCATGCTCTGTACCGGCGCGTTGTCTTCAGCGTGTTGATCTCCAATGTCGACGATCATCTGCGCAACCACGGCTTCCTGTGGCTCGGCAGGACGGGATGGTCGCTCTCTCCCGCCTATGACCTCAATCCTGTGCCGGCGGACCTCAAGGCGCGGGTCCTGACGACCAACATCGATCTCGACGAGGGCACCTGTTCGCTCGATCTGCTGGAGGCCGTCTCAGAGTATTTCGCGCTGACGCTGGCGCAGGCCCGCCCGATCATCAAGGAAGTCGCGACCGTGACCGTGACCTGGCGCGACACCGCGAAAGCGGTCGGCGCGCGCGCTGTTGAGATCGACCGCATGGCCAGTGCCTTCGAGCACGATGACCTGAAGCGGGCACTAGCCCTGTGACGTGCTGCCTTCAAGGACTGGATCCGCCTGCGGACGGAGCTGTGACAGATGCGATCGTCGTGGACACAGAGTGCGCTGGAACTCGTGAGGTCAAACTGGTTGCGGTGACGGCGTGGCGAACGGCAGGGTCAAGTCCGGAAGCCTGAGGGTCACGGTGTTCCCCGGTGTCGGCGTGCTTGGCGGGATGGCCGTAATGGCGATGAAAGGTGATTCCGCTGCCTTCCGGTCTGGCTGCGATCTCGCCTCATGAGATGGCGAAACCGGGTCCATGGATTCAGCAAGACCCCGGACGCATACCGGGTGGCAGAGGCGGGTCCGGGGTGTACAGGGCGAAAATGGTGAACAGGGGACAGGCGTCAAGCACTTCTGCTGTACGAACGATATTCTGGACGAGCTTGAAGCCTCGTTCTCGAGCAAGCGGCTGGCGACCTGTCTCCATGCACCACAGCCGAGTCCTCGGGATGCCGGGAACTGCGCGGAATGACACAGGAGCCCTGTTCCGGGGCAACAGCGTACCGCAGGATAGTGGGGAGTCTCCCGGGAGCGGGAGGCGGAAGCCGGTCACAAGCAAATGCACAGCCTTGACGCTGACCGGAGTGCTGGATGTCGGGGCGTACGCTGAATGGGTGGCTGCGCGATGCCTCCACCCATGCGATACGGTTCCGATCCGCCATGCAGCGCCGTGCCCGACGATCAGTGTCCTTCGGCCGCGGCGATTTCGCTCATGAAGGGCGCTGCCACGTCGGCATTGATCTTGCAGTCGATGAAGATCGGCCCGTCCGGCGCGGCGAGCAGCGGCTCCAGTGCCGCCAGGTCGTCCAGGGTGCGCAGCGTGCGCGCTTCATAGCCGAATGCCTCGGCGACCGGGGCGAAGTCGATGTCGGGGAACACCGACTTGGCAACCGGGAGCTGGCGCAGCCGCAGGTGATGCAGCTCCGCCCCGTAGGCGCAGTCGTTCATCAACACGATCACCAGCGGCAGGTCCTCGCGGACCACGGTCTCCAGTTCGCCCATGGTCATAAGGAATCCGCCGTCACCGGCGACGAACACGGTGGGGACCTCCGGGCGCGCACGGGCAAAGCCGAGTGCGGCGCCGAACCCCAGACCGATCGACGCGAAGTCGTTGGTCATCTTGAAGTAGCCCGGATCGGGGACCGTCAGGTAGGGCACGACACCGAGAAAATTGCCGGCGTCGTAGACCATGTTGCGCTGGTTCGGCAGCATGCGGTCGAGTTCGACCGCGATCGTCCGCGGATCGAGGGTACGAGCGGTGTTGGCCGGCTGAAAGTCGGTGGCAATCGAGAAGGCGTCGAGAAAGGCCAGGGTCTCGTCGGAGTGAAACAGCCTGTCCGACGCCGGTTTCTCGCTGACGGCTTCCAGCAGCTGTTCCGCCACGATGCGTGCGTCACCCACTACCGCGACGTCCGCGGTGGTCCAGCGGCCGATGTTGGCCCGCCGGGAGTCGACCTGGATCAGCGGTGCATCGGGAAGCGACTCCCCGAAACTCATGGTCAGGATGTTGAGGCCGGCGCCGACGACGAGGACGCAGTCGGCCTCCGCTGCCAGTCTCCGGGCCGCGGAGTGCGAGAACGACCCGATGATGCCGAGGTTGTAGCGGTGACCGCGGAACAGATCCTTGCCCTTGGCGCTGGTGGCCAGCAGCGCGCCGGTCCGTTCCGCAAGTGCAACCAGCGCATCCCGGGCCCCGGACTTCCAGGCTCCGTAGCCGGCGAGGATCATTGGCCGCTTCGCAGCATCAAGTGTGGCGGCTGCAGCCCGGATGGCATGATTCCGGGCCGGGCGTCCCGGGCGCATCTGAACCGGTTCGGCATCAATCGGATCCGGCCCGGGTTCATCGAGTGACACCGTCACGTCCGCCTGCTGGATGTCGACCGGCAGCAGCAGCGCGACGGCCTGGCCCGTGCGCGCGGCGGCGGCGGCATCTGCGAGCGCGGCCCGCGCCGTTTGCGGGCTCGTGGGCACGAAGGTGCGGATCCCGGCAGCGTGCAGCACACCCTCGGCATCCAGCGCCTTGTAGTCAGGCCCTGCGGAATTCCCCCAGCCGTGCGGGATCGGCGCCTCGCCATAGATGATCAGCAGCGGGTTGCCGGTCCGGCTGGCGAAGGTTGCGGCATGCAATCCGTTGGCAAGCGCCGGGCCGCGCCCGATGCAGACCACGCCGAGACGGCCGGTGGCCGCGGCGTAGGCATCGCCCATGGTTATCGCGATGTTCTCGTGCCGGGAACCGATGGTCGCGACCCCCACCGCGTCGAGCGTGACGGCGAAGGCGGCAGTATCGTCGCTCATCAACCCGAATACCGTGTCGACACCCATCGACCGGATGTCCTCGGCCAGCACCTGGTAGGTCGGAACCGTTCTCGTTCCGGCCTCCGGCCTCGCGCGCTCCTGTACCGCCATTGTCCTGTCCCTCTTCACAGACTGTCCGCCGCAGAGCCTATGTCTTGAGTCGACCGGCCGCAACAGCAGTCCTGGTCACTCGCTGTCATCCACCTCGGCGCCGGCACCGCTGCGCGACCGGGGACTCGATTCCACCAGGGTTCGCGCGGCCGCTTCCGCGATCACCGCCCATATCGCCGGATCGACCGCGAGGCTGCCGCTTGAGGGTGAGAACCGGGGACCGGTGCGGCATCCATCTTCTCCGGACGGGGCTACGACTACCGTTGCAATTGCGGGCAGCCGGTCCAGCGGTCCGAGCGCCGAACCGTCACCCTCGCAGATGATTTCTTCTGCCCCGCATTCCCCGCTCCAGCGCACGGCCAGCATCAGGCCGGCCGATGCGCGCCGTGCCGCCTCCGCGACCAGGAGGGCGACGGCGCGGCAACCGGGCACCTGGACGGACCGGCCGAGGAGTGCGAGGTCGACCGCGGCCGGCGCGAGCACCAGGCCGCTCTGCCAGCCTGTGCGAAGCTGCAGGACGCCGCTTTCCAACTCGCTCAATCGGCCCGGCCCGGCCCGGAACCCCTCGACGAGTTCACCGGCGAGCAGGGTGACACCATCGATGCCGCAGGCTGCGAGCCAGGTCACGTTGGCCGCCGCATCGAGGTCGAGACCGTGCGGAAGGCCGGCTCCGCGCGCTGCCTTCATGCCGGACTGCAGCACCTCCGCCTGCGAAAGGTGGAGCGTCATGTGCCGACGTGCCCGGGAAGGGAGGCAAACGCCCAGTCGTCGGCGTTCCCGAGGTCAAGTTCACCGGCGAGTGGCGCGCCCTGGAACAGCGTGACCCGGGTCCAGAGATCGGATTTCGGGTCGAACCGGGTAGCGCCCAGGATGGCGAGCTTGCAGCGCAGCAGGTCGACGGGCCTGCAGCCGCGGTCAATCAGGTTGTCCCTGATCTCGGCGTAGGGACAGGATGCGAGACCCTGGACCCGGCGGACCACCCCGCGCCACTCGGGGCGCGCCAGCAGGAAGCCTGCGACCGTCGTGTGCGCGTCCCCGGTCTCGACCAGCACCCGGTGAAGTGCTGCGACGTCGCGGGCGACCCCGACCGGCATTTCCCGATCGGCACCTGGTTCTTCTGTGCGGCGGCCGATACGGGGCTCGGACTTCTCCTGCGAGAAGTACCAGAAGAGTGCCGTGGCATCCGGTTCGGAGAAGTCGATGTCCAGCGCCCAGCCGTACCGGTCCTCGATCAGCGTGCGCAGCGCCTTCGGCGATGCGCCCGGTTCCAGTGTCATCTCCTCCCGTGATCCGGCCTCCTCGTCGAAACCGTCGCTCACCTCCGGGTAGAGCTCGATGAGGATGCTGGCCAGCACCTCCTGGGTCTCGGGCGAGGCGCACGCCGACGTCCCGGTGAACAACCGGTCCCACGGACGCACTTCGCCCGGCCCCGGCCCCGGCGCGCGGGAGACGAGCCGGTCGAGCTCGTGTGCAAGCGTCGCGATGCGCCCGGCCTGGCGTGCGTCGGAGGTTGGCCACTGAGCGACATGGGCCCGCGCACGGTTCACCAGTTCGACAAACCGCTCGCGCACGGCCGGATCGCAGCGCTCGATCTCGCGGACGCGGGCGAGGGCCGCCTCCCGCATGCCGATCCAGCGGCAGATCAGTTTCGGGTGGCCGGCCAGGAATGGCGCCATGCCGAGGCCGGTGGCGTTGCCGACACCGAGCCCGCGCGCAACGTCGCGATCGAGTGGCCGGAAGGTTGCGGGAGCGCGGCGGTGCGCGATGTGCTCGACCCAGTCCAGGCTGAACTGGCGGGCCAGGTAAACGCACAGCATTTCGGCCTGGAACGGCAGGCCCAGCGGACCGGCCTGGCGGACCCGGTCGAGGTCGGCGACGCCGAACTTGCCGTTGCCGTAGACCGCGGTGGTGCGCACCAGGTACCCGACTTCCAGCAGCCGGTCCCGGTCGGGCTGCCGGCCAGACGCCAGGCGATCGACAACATGGTCGAACAGACGAACGCTCTTGTTGGCGCGACTGAGCACCAGTTCATGCTCGGAGCACCGGCCTGCCTCCTGCCTGGGAACGGCGATGGCAAGCCGGTCAAGGGTTTCGGTCTCAGGTTCGGCCTCGGTCAGCGTGAAGGTGGCGTCCCACTTCTCCGCGATGACCCGGTCGGTCCGCTCCGCGGAATCCAGGTGGTCGGCAAAGACGACGAACCACAACGCTCGCAGCGGGGTCGTGACACGGTAGATGGCGGTCCCGGTCCCGGTGTCATCAAGATCGAAGCGCTGTCGGCTTACCGTCCAGCCCTCGCGCGCCATTCGGCGGACAAGCGCCCGCGCGAAGCTCAGGCGCGTCGGGTGGAAGGAGCCCATCCGGGCAAGACGCATGACGGTAGCAGGAGGCCGTAGCGCCCCTCCCGTCCGCGCCAGGCCGCCATGGCAGGTGTCGGGCCGTCGGGCCCTCGCTCCCGGCAGGGTGACGTGCTCAGTCCTGCGGGATCGGGCCCGGGCAGGCCTCGAACGGCGTGCGCGGGGCGGACCTCAGGTCGGTCTTCAGGTGCCTGGTGCTGTAGCCGTTGAAGAGATGGCCGAGCAGGCCGCGGTCCAGATCCGACGTTCCGAACATCCAGTCGGCAATCGGAAACGTCAGGTTCATGTTGGTCTCCATCATCAGGCCCTTGTTGTGATGGGCGACGTGATGGCGACGCAGGGTGTTGACGAAGGGCATGTTGCGCACGAATGCGTTCTCGTCGATGTGGCAGCAGAAGTGCATCGCCTCGTAGGTCAGGTACATGCCGGTCGTGGTGCAGATGAACAGCCATCCGACGTTCCAGCCGAACAGATAACCGAACACGGCGACACCCGGCAGCGACATCATGATGAAGACCACCAGTGCATAGGGCGGAAACACGGTGACCCGCCAGTCACCGTGATCACGGAACCGCACCTCCTGGTCCGTGAAGAACTGGTGATGGTTGAGCGTGTGGCGTTCGTAGATCGCCCGCAGACCGACCACGTTGATCCGGCGATGCATGACGTACTTGTGCAGGAACCACTCGAAGACGTTGCACACGAAGATGGTGACCGGGATGGTCAGCCACTCGTACCAGTGGATCTGCCCGATGTGCTGGATGAAGACCCACATCGCAACGAAGCCGATGATGTAGACGACGCCGATGTGGACATAGCCGTTGTACCAGCCCTGGATGTTGGCGCGGTACCCCTGCCGGAAGGCGCTCTGGCGCTCGCTCATGGTGGTCACTGAACTTTTCTCCTGCCCCGCGACAAACGACACCCATGCTACCTGAGCAGGAACGCCGATCCAAGACCGTGCCTTCACCGACCAAGGCTTTCCCCACACTGTCGCTGATCTTGACCGGCAACCGATGAACGGGGCACGGATCTTCGTTGCCTGGCTGGGCCTTGCGGCTGCGAATCCACCCACGCGCCAACGCCGGCCGGTTTCCGCTCGCCGAGTGGTTCGTTGTCTGGGTCCGGGGCGTTTCCGTCGGTGCCCTGTAATCGCTGGGGTGGATGCCTCCTCCCGACGGCATCGACGTGTGCCAGGGAGGTCCATCACAACGCCCATACAGGGGAGGGAGCATCCATGACCGAGGTTGGCATGATCGGGATCGAGCTGGCGAAGCACAGTTTCCAGCTGCACGGTGCGAGAGCTGATGGATCGGTTGCGTTTCGCAGGAAGGTGGGTCGCGAGAAAGTTCTTGAGGTGGTCGGGTCGGACCCGCGGTGCGTGGTGGTGATGGAGGCCTGTGCAAGTGCTCACTCCCGGGGACGTGAGACAGGGGCTCTGGGACACGAGGTGAGGCTGGTTGCTCCGGCCCTGGTGAAGCCATGTGTCAAACGCCAGAAGAATGGCGCGGGGGATGCGGAGGCGATCTGCGAGGCCGCCCAGCGTCCGACCATGCGATTCGTGGCGGTCAGGAGCGAAGCCCAGCAGGCCAGGGGGTTCCGCACGCGTGATCTCCTTGTGGGTCAGCGGACCGGGACGATCAACGCGCTGCGGGGCCACCTGGCGGAGTTCGGTGTGGTGGCAGCCCAGGGCCCGGCCACGCTGATCCGGCTGGCGGAGGTGCCCGAGGATCCGGGTTCCGGGCTCCTCGAGGAGGTCCGTGAGCCGGGTCGCCTGCTGGTCAGGCCGTTCGCCGGGCCGGAGAAGACACTGTGTCGCGCGGTCCTCGAGGATGCGGACGCGCGGTGGCTGATGACGATCCCGGGGGTCGGGCCGATCACGGCGATGGCCGTCCAGGCCTTTGCTCCGCCGATGGAGAGCTTCCGGCGTGGTCGCGACTTCTCGGCCTGGCTCGGATTGGTCCCACGCCAGCACACGACCGGTGGCAAACCGCGGCTCGGCAGAATATCGAAGATGGGTCAACGGGACCTGAGGCGCCTGTTGATCACTGGCGCGATGTCGGTCGTCCGGCATGCGGGCACGCACAGCGAGAGGACCAGCCCGTGGCTTGCCGGGATGCTGGCGCGCAAGCCGAAGAAGCTCGTCGCGATGGCGCTGGCCAACAGGATGGCGCGGATCGTCCGGGCCCTGATGATGACGAAGGAGACCTGCCACCGCCCGAGCGCGGGAAACCGTCGCAGGTGCGGGCAGGGCAAGGGCAAACGGTCAACAAGACGGGATCGGGGAAACCGGCTTCGAGCTCGCACAAGCGATCAGGACCTGATCCGCGTATCTCCGTACGGGCCGGCGGCACGAGAACATGCCGCAGTCGAGGCCGGATAGACGACAGCACCTGACCGCACACACCGGGCCCGACTGGAACTGTGTGCATCTGACGGGGTGCCCATGGACGGCGAAAAATCCTCGAAGGTCTCCTGGCGTCGGTGGCCGGTTGGGCGCCGCTTGTGCTTTCCCGAGTCGAAAGGGAGCGCAGGGGTGCCCGGCTGCCACATCACCGATTGCCAGAAGAGGCTCTTCATGAAGCTGGGAAGGACCCATACAACCGAAGTCGCGTCCGCGAAGGCGGGTTTCAGTCGAGCCACCGGCTACCGTCTGGACGCCGATCCCTTTCCGGATCAGGAGGAGGCCAGGCCACGGGGCCGGCGGCGGCCGGACCCGCTGGCCGATGTCTTCGACACCGTCGTCGTGCCGATCCTGGAGAACAGCCCGGGCATCCGTCCGGTCGGCGTGTTCCAGGAGCTGATGCGCCGCCATCCCGAGTTGGACCCGGGCGTGCGGCGTACCCTGGAGCGGCGGGTCCGCCTGTGGCGTGCCGAGCACGGCCCGGAGCAGGAGGTGATCTTCCGCCAGACGCACGAACCGGGCCGGCAGGGCCTGTCCGACTTCACCCACACGGCCCCTCTCGGCGTGAGCGTCGCCGGCCAGCCTGTTGAGCCACCTGCAAAACTGACCCACTACGGGAAGAATCCTCGTCCTCCCGATAACCGCTACCGCAAAAAAACAAGCCTACCGGGAAGGAAAGGCCTGAACAGGCGGGCCACCATTGCAGGAGGATGGTGGGTCAATTTTGGAAGACCATTGACAGCTGTGCCATCGTGGTAGGGCACAGCGTGAAATCCGCGTTGTCCAGTCCTTGTCTATCCTGACACGGCAGGACTCGCATAGGCCGCGCCGCCTGGAGTCATCATCCTGAGCGCTTCGTTCGCGGAATCCCGAAACCCCTGCCGCTTCCCGAAGCGGTCTGGATCAACCCACCGGCTACATCCACAACAGGAGAGACTGCTCAGTAAATCGCGATCGCCGGTGTCTCAAAGTCGTTGACAGGTTCCGCATGTCCAAAAGCTTGTCCTGCGAGAAAGTGGCTGCGAAGCTGTGCCTGTCGTCGCTCATTCTCTGGCATTCTATGTCCTTGCCGGCAGGTGAAGACTCTGTTTGATCCTTGCGAATACCGGTCAGAATACCGACGTGCAGGTCAACACGAAATCGCACCAGGGACACTACCCTGCCCGGCATCAGATGAGTGACGCGATGATGTGCTGAACTGATCAGCCTTGTGGTCAGGGAATGTTTGGTTGTGTCCGCCCGGTTGCTGTTCCGCTTGATCAATAGCGTGCGGATGGTTTCACTCTAGGTCTTGTGGACCCGCTCATCAGATGGTTATACAGGCATTCGGGTACGAGATGAGGAAACAGGAATGACGATGACACAAGGTACAAAAGAAAGCTTGTATACTCTTTATGGTTCCAACTTTCGGTGGCCGTCTGGAACGGGTGAGCTGACGTATTCTTTCAATGATTATATCTTTAGCAGTAGTGATACCGTGAGGGAAGCAAGGCTTGGACACACACTGTCCGAGGATCACCGGGACGTTATCCGCGAAGCCATGGATGCGTGGGAACGGGTCAGCGGGGTCAGGTTCAGGGAAGTGGCGGATGACCCCGACAACGATATCCGGATTGGCTGGGCACAGGACAGCGACGGCGCCTACGGCACCCTGGGAGCGGAATGGCGCTGGTGGAGTTCCGGTTCCTTCGGCAGGACGGTGAAGTCCGCCATCGGGTTTGACCAGGCGGAATCATGGGACCGCACGTCTTTCTATGACACCGCCCTGCACGAGCTCGGACACGCGATCGGCATTGACCACAGCAACGTGCATGGGGTCGTGATGTCCGGAGACCCGACAACCCCGTACCACGACCAGCCGGGCCGCGATGTGCTGCAGCCCGATGACATCGCCGCAGCGCAGGCCCTGTGGGGTGTGACGCCATCGGGACCGTCCCGGACTCTCACCGGCACTGTCGGCGCCGACACGCTTGCCGGAGGCGAGGACAACGACACGATCAAGGGCAACTTCGGCAACGACGTGATCACCGGCGGAGGCGGTGACGACGTCCTGGCGGGAAACGGCGTCTACTGGACCAGCTGGAACAACCCGCAGGACAACTACTGGAGCCGGACCTATGACGGCTCGACCGATCGCGACACCATCGAGGGCGGGGAGGGCAACGACTCCATCAACGGCAACGCCGGAGCGGATTTACTCCTCGGCGGCCCTGGCAACGACACCATCTTCGGCGGGCAGAACGAAGGGACCTGGCAGCCCGGCAGGACGCGTACCAACACCATACACCTGCGCGAGGGAGAAGACTCCCTGTACGGTGGGGAAGGCAATGACTTCCTGAACGGCAACATGGGTGAGGACAGTCTCTACGGCCAGAACGGCAACGACCTCCTGCGCGGCGGCCAGGACGATGACTTCCTGGACGGCGGTGTCGGGGACGATACGCTGTACGGTGACCTTGAGGCAGATATCCTCTACGGCGGCGCCGGAAACGACGTTCTCGTACTGGGGAATGACCCGAACTACGGAGACGGTGCGGGCGATACCGTATCCCTGTTTACGGCGGATGCCGGCGCGGACACCATCTACGGGTTCGAGGCGCAGTTCGACCGGATCTATGTCGACCATCAGTTATCGTCACCCTCCCAGGTGGAAAGCCTCGGCCTTGCAGTCTTCTACTACGGGTTCTGAGACGTAGGTGCGCGCGGGTGGGTGTGCTTTCGAGACCGGACCCTGTGCGCCGACCGGATCGGGGGATCGGCCCTGTTGCGGCTCTTTGAATGGCCGGAATTCGCGACCTTCCTGGCGGTGACGATGGACAAGCCCGCGCTGCATGTCGTGAAGGATCTGCGGGCCTGCGCACGTGATTGCCGATTGCGTCAAATCACAGCGGGAAGCGGCCAGGTGCCGTTCTCGCGTTCCTCACATCCCTCAAGGAAGGAGGATCCCGCGAGATTTCCGATGAATGGCCGGTGATCCTGCTGCATCCGGATTTCGAGGCGAACCATCATGGCCGCTTCGAAGCCGGTCAGGTGATCTGTATCGAGAGCCTGATTGCCGAGGCCGGGTCGGAGAGCATCAAGCTCGAGTCACAGGTGCTGATTACCGAGACCTGAGCGGATGCAACAGGACCTCTCGTCCTGAAGGCACGGTACGGGTGAGGACCGCCGCATGCCTGCCGTTTCGGGCAGGGCATGTGACCCCTGACGCTCGCGCCGGTTCGAAACCCGGGCGCCCGGCATTCCCGGTGGGTTCTCCTGCGCCTGCCGTTCGTGCGGATCGCGTGTGAACCCGGCCGCGGTTAACCGCGGCCGGCTGGCCGGGAACTGCGCCGGTGCCCCGGACTGCTGTCGACACCGGGGCGCACTCCCGCCGGTCCCGGCCACTGCACCGGGTCATGCAAATCCGGTTTTCTCTCGCGGAGCAGTCGGTGCGTGCGACGGCCGTGGGCCGGCCTGCACGCGCACCGGGGCGGGATCAGGCAGCGCGCAGCGCCCGCCGGAGATGCTGCCGCCGGTTCTCACCGGACCGTGCTGCGGACCGCCGCCGCCGGTTCCTGCCCCGTGGAACCGGCATGGGCGAGTGTCCGCAGAAGCCGCGTCAGCGGTCGAAGACCACCTCGGGCAGCCACAGCGCGATTTCCGGGAAGGCCATCACCAGGCCGAGACAGATGAACTCGAGCACGATGAACGGCACCACGCCCCGGTACATGTCCGACAGCCGGATTTCCGGCGGACTGATCCCGCGCAGGTAGAAGATCGCCGGCGCCATTGGCGGCGTCAGGTAGCTGGTCTGGATCACCACCAGGAACATGATGCAGAACCAGACATCGTCGACCCCCATGGCCCGCAGGACCGCGATCGCCACCGGGATGATGATCAGCACGATGGAGATCAGGTCGAGGACGAAGCCGGCGATGAACGCGATCAGCAACAGGATCAGCATGGTCGGCCATGCCGTCAGGTTTGCCGCTTCCAGCAGGTTCTGGACGGCACTGATCCCGCCGAGTGCGACGAACACCCCGGCGAACATGGTGCCGCCGAGCAGGATCGTGAGGATCATCGCCGTGACCTGCAGCGTCTTCAGGAATGCCTCCTGCAGCACCGCAAAGGTGAAGGTCCGGTAGATCAGCGTCATGATCACCGTACCCGCCGCACCCATCGCCGCCGCCTCCGTCGGCGTTGCCCAGCCCAGCATGATCGTGCCGAGCACGGCAAAGATCAGCACCAGTGGCGGGACCAGCGCGGTGGCGGTGACATAGATCTTGACGAGGAACGGCGGATCGTTCTCGTCCGGCGGCAGGCTCGGACCGTCCTGCGGGCGGATGATGCAGCGGCCCAGGATGTAGGCGATGTAGAGACCGGCGAGCATGAGGCCGGGCAGCAGCATGCCGACAAAGAGGTCACCGACCGACACGTCGGCAACCGGCCCGAGGATCACCACCACCACCGAGGGCGGAATGATGGTCCCCAGCGACCCGCCGGCGCAGATGGTGCCCGAGATCAGTCCCTTGTCGTAGGCGTAGCGCAGCATGACCGGGATCGCCAGCAGCCCGACCACGGACTCGGTCGCGCCGACCACGCCGCTGGCGGCTGCGAACACCACGCACAGGATCACCGTTCCGACCGCAAGACCGCCCGGCAGCCGGCGCGTCCACATGTGGATCGCCTCGAACAGCTTCTCGGCGATACCCGACCGCTCCAGCATCGCGCCCATGAAGATGAACAGCGGGACCGCCGCCAGCACGTAGTAGGAGGCCACGTCGTCAACCTTGGCCACCAGCTGGTGCACCAGGGCGTCGCCGAACCGGTAGTAGCCGAAGAACAGCGCCGTTCCCATCAGCGAGAAGGCGACAGGGAAGCCGATGAAGATGAAGATCATCAGCACCGGAAACATCAGAAGACCGATGCCGAGTGTCATGTGTTCGGCTCCTCGAGACCCTTGAACCCGTGCTCGGCGATGTCGACGTCCATGAGGACCAGGACGTTCTTGATCACCTCGGCGACCGCCTGCAGGCTCAGCGCAATGAAGCCGATCAGCCAGACCACGCGGAACGGCCAGATGATCGGGTTCCAGGCCGATTCCCCGGAGACCTCGTTGGCGACGTAGGCCTCGACCGCGTATTCGTAGAGCCCCCAGGTGACCCAGATCGCGCCCGGAAGCATCAGCACCAGGTATCCGACCGTGTTGACCAGCGCCTTCCGCTTCAGGCTCATGCCCTCGTAGATGAAGTCGACGCGAATATGTCCGCCGACGCGCAGGCAGTAGGCCATGCCGAACATGTAGGTGGTGCCCGCGAGCATGTAGCCGACCTCGTAGGCCCAGAAGGTGGGAGCCAGGAAGAAGTGCCGGGCGATGACCTCGTAGACCATCGTGATCACGAGTGGTGCCATCACCCATGCCCCGATCAGGCCGATCAGGTCTGATATGCGCTCGATCGCGCGCGCAACCGCTATCATGAAAACCCCTCGACAGCCTGTTGGGGAAGAAGGACCCCGCATCGGCAGGCCACGCCCGCCCGGTCCCATGGCGCAGGTGTCGAGTGTGCAGGCTGGGGTCGTGCGGGTCAACCGGAGCTGTGAGATCTACAGCGTCAGATACTGCTCCAGCACCTCGGGACTGGCGCGCAGGTCATCGGGCGTGCCGGTCCAGCGGATCTCGCCCTTCTCCAGGATGTGGCAGACATCGCTCAGTTCCATCACGAAGGAGAGATTCTGCTCCGCCAGCACGATCGACAGGCCCGAGCGTTTCAGGGCCGCGATCTGTTCGCGCAGGTCCTCGACAACCCGGGGCGCCAGCCCCTCGGACGGTTCGTCGAGCAGGAGCAGCCTCGGGTTGTTCATCAGGCTGCGCGCGATGGTGAGCATCTGCTGCTGCCCGCCGCTCAGCACCCCGCCCGGCCGGGCCTGGATGTCGCGCAGGTCGGGAAACAGCGCGAACACCCGTTCCTCGTCCCAGCCCGTACCGTCGTTCGCCGGGCGTCGTGCAATGTCGAGGTTCTCCCACACCGAGAGATGCGGAAAGATCCGCCGTTCCTCGGGCACGTACCCGATGCCGAGCTGGGCGATCCGGTAGGCTGGCCGCGAGGTGATGTTGGTGCCCTCGAAGATGATGGAGCCGGCCCGGGCAGGCGTGAGCCCGATCACCGAGCGCATGGTCGTGGTCTTTCCCACCCCGTTGCGCCCGATCAGCGAGACGACCTGCCCCGGCTCGACGTCGAAACTCAGCCCGAACAGCACCTGGCTCAGGCCGTAGGAGGTGTGAATCGCCCGGACCTCAAGCTGCGGCATGGTCGTTCTCGCCCAGGTAGACGCGACGCACCTCCGCATCGGTGCGCACCTCCTCCGGCTCGCCCGTCGCGATCAGCTCGCCGTGATGCAGGACCGAGATCCGGTCGGCGATGCCGAACACCACGTTCATGTCGTGCTCGGTAAACAACAGCGTCAGCTGGCGTGATTCGGCAATCTGGTCGACCAGTGCGATCGCGTCCCGGGTCTCCTGCGGCGACATCCCGGCCGTCGGCTCGTCGAGCAGGAGCACGCTCGGGTTCTCGGCGAGTGCGATCGCGAGTTCGAGCTGCTTCTGCTTGCCGTAGGACAGTTCACCCGCGATCTCGCCGGACTCGGTGTCCAGACCGACGAGATCCAGCAGTTCCAAGGTTTCCTGCCGGTTCTGGGACGCGCCGGAGATCAGCATGTTGAAGTGCTTGCCGTCACGCGCGATCAGCGCGGTCTGGATGTTCTGCCACACGGTCATGCGCGGGAAGATGTTGATGCGCTGGAATGACCGGGCGAGCCCGAGCTTCACGATCCGGTGCGGCGGCATGCCGGTGATCTCGCGGTCCTCGAAGTGCACCGTGCCCCCGGAAGGCTCGAGATGGCCGGTGATCAGGTTGAAGAAGGTCGTCTTGCCGGCCCCGTTCGGGCCGATGATGGCGTGTTTCTGGGCGTGCTCAAGCGTGAAGCTGACATCGTTGATGGCAACGAAGCCGCCGAAGTCCTTGACCAGGCCCCGGGTCTCGAGAACGTTCATGCGCCGCTCCTCCTGACGAGGCGCGCTCCGATCCGGCGCGCCAGTCCCACGAGCCCCTCGGGCAGGACCAGCACGATGACCAGCAGGATCAGACCGAGTACCGTGGGCCAGTACTCGGTGTACTCGTTGGCAAACCGCTCGAGGACGTAGAGCACCGCCGCACCGATCGCCGGTCCGAAGAACGAGTACATGCCGCCGAGCAGCGTCATGATCAGCACCTGTGCCGACTCGGTCCAGAAGGCCGACTCGGTATAGACCCCGCGGTTGTACATGGCGAAGATCGCGCCGGCCACGCCGGCGAATGTTCCCGCGACCACGAAGGCAAGCCCGCGCATCATGCGGGTATTCACCCCGATGAACCCGGCCCTGGTCAGGTTTTCGCGGACCGCGACCAGGGCCTGGCCGAAGGCCGAGTGGCAGATGGTCCACAGCAGGGCGATCGAACCGGTGACGATCACCAGCGTGAAGTAGAAGAACGGGACACGGCTGTCGATGAACGCCGGCACCGACACGCCCACGAATCCGTCATCGCCGCCGGTCACCGAGCGCCACTTGAAGGCGATGGCCCACACCAGCATCGAGAATGCGAGTGTCAGCATGGCGAAGTATATGTCCGTCAGCCGGGTGCAGAAATACGCGACGAAGGCGGCGGCGAGGGCCGAGAGTACCACCGCGGCCGGAAACGACAGCCACAGCGGCCAGCCGTAGGTGGTCAGCAGGATCGCGTTGACATACCCGCCGATCGCGAAGTACGCGGCATGGCCGAACGAGACGTTGCCCGAGAACCCGATGATGACATTGAGACTGAGCGCGAACAGGGCGTAGACCATGATCTCGGTGGCGAGATCGATCAGGTAGCGCGACTCGAGCAGCGGCAGGAGCGCCAGTGCGCCAACGATCAGGAGGCACACGATGAGAGTGCCGCGCGGCATGTGCAGGCCCATGGCTCAGTGCCCCTCGCGCTCCGGCTTGCCGTACAGGCCCCACGGCCGGACCAGAAGGACCGCCATCAGCAGCAGGAAGGCGAACACGTCCTGCCAGTTCGGCACGATGACCGAGCCGAAGTTGAACACGAAGCCGTAGATCAGCGCCCCGACAAAGCTTCCCCACAGGGAACCCAGTCCGCCGATGATCACGATCACGAAACACTCGACGATGATGGTCGCGTCCATGCCCGGCGTCGGACTGTTGATCGGGGCCGCCAGCGCACCCCCGACACCGGCCAGCGCCGAGCCGATCACGAAGATGACGATGTAGATCATCGGCACGTTGATGCCGAGAGCCGAGAGCATCTCCATGTCCTGGGTTGCCGCCCTTGTCAGCCGTCCCCAGCGCGTGCGCTCGATCAGCAGCCACAGGCCGAGGAAGATCAGCGGGCCGATCACCGCCAGCATCAGCCGGTAGGTCGGATAGGAGGTCACGCCGAGATCCGTGGCGCCGCGCAGCGCGTCGGGGTACGAGACGCTCAACTGGTCGGTACCCCACAGGATCTTCGCGATGTCGCCCATCAGCAGCACGATGGCGAAGGTCAGGAGCAACTGCATCAGGTGCTCCTTGTCGTACAGCCAGCGAAACAGACCGCGCTCCACGACCACCGCGATCACGGCGAGACCGGCGGCCGCGGCCACGACACCGGTCACGAAGCCGAGCTCGGCCTCCTGGGCGACCGTGAACATGATGTAGGCGCCGAACATGTAGAAGGCGCCGTGCGCGAAGTTGATGACCCGGAGCACCCCGAAGATCAGTGAGAGCCCGGCTGCGATGATGAACAGGTTCATCCCCAGCGATATCGAGTTCAGAACCTGGATCAGCACGAAGGTCGGGTTGGACAGGAGCATGTCCATCGGGGCCGGAACTCCCAGGGAGTGGTACGGGGGCCCCTCTCACCGGCCGGATGCCGGCGAGAGGGAGTGAGCCGTCAGTCGATCTTCGCGGGAATGTAGGTCACGGGGTTCATGACCCGGTAGTCGACCCCTTCCTTCCGGACCATCGGTCCCCAGAACTGGCCGGTATCGGCCTGGTGGGTCTCGGGGTCGATGGTGCGCGGGCCGACCGGGGTGTCGATCGACATGCCTTCAAGTGCGGCTGCCAGCTCATCGGCGCCGGTGGTGCCGGCCTTCTCGGCCGCCGCGGCGACGAACTTCACCCCGATGTAGGCCAGAACCGGCCACATTGCGGTTTCCCTGGTGCCGGCCCGGGCCGCGAGGTCGGCCTGGAACTTCTCGTGCGCGGGCACCGTGTGGTCGTACCAGAGCTCGTAGGTGTTGGACCACACGTTGTTCGGGTAGTCCTTGCCCATCCGACCCGCAATCTCGTGGCTCGCGATCTCGCCACCGGAGATGTAGGCAACCTGGTCGAACAGACCGAACGGCTGCGCCTGCTGCGCGAAGTTCACGAAGTGCGATCCCCACAGGCCGCTGGTGACCACGTCGCAACCGGCACCGAGAATCTGGGTGATCTGGGCGTTGTAGTCGGTCGCGCCCAGCTTGGAACGCAGGTCGATCACCTTCTCCACGTTCGGGGCGTGCCGCATCAGGCCCTTCTCGATACCGGCGGCCAGATCGTGGCCGTAGGCGTAGTCGAGCTGGATGTCGCAGAGTTTCGTCTTGCCGAGCTGAGCGACGATCTGCGCCATCGCGTCACCCTCGAAGTCGGTATGCGAAGAGGTCCTGAACACGTGCTTGTGCAGCTTGGTCGTGGTCATCTGGATGGTCTTGGGAATGGTCGCGATGTAGACCACGCCCTCCTGGCGCGCCACTTCCGAGATCGCCAGTCCGACCGCGGAACTCAGTCCGCCGACGAGCACGTCGACGTTGTCCTTGGTGATCAGTTCCTTCGCCGCCGCCGCCGCTGCGGCAGGCTTCAGCTTGGTATCGCGGGCGAAGGTGACCAGCATTTCGCCGTTCACGCCGCCGCCCGCATTGATCTCGTCGACTGCCATGTCGTGGCCCTGCATCGCCGGAACGCCGTACACGGCGCCGGTTCCCGACGTCGGGTAGAGAACGCCGATCTTGATATCGGCATGGGCCGCTCCGATGCTGCCCGCAAGGAGTGCGGCAGCGGCAGCCGTGATTCGCGTGGTGGATGTCATGGTTTCCTCCCGTCTCGCCACCGCCGGTGCTCCCGGGGATGCGTTGTCCAGCGGTCGGCATGCCGTGATGGCATGCGGCATGTCCTGGACCGCGCGGTCTGCCCGGGCCGGCGTGCCGACCGGTTGACCGCATCGCCAGCCTGGATGAAGCTGGCGTCGATCCGGCGCGCATAGCACGCAATGGCGGTCGGGATGTCAATACCGGGACCGGAACGGGAGCGGCTGGACGTGATCGACTTGACAGGCAGGTACGCGGTTGTCACCGGCGGCGCATCGGGAATTGGCCGGGCAACGGTGCTGCGCCTGGCCATGGCGGGGGCCAGGGTGTGGTCCGGTGACCTCGATCAGGACGGCAACCGGGAGACGGCCGCGGCCGCACCGGGCGGGCGGGTCATTCCGCTGTACCTCGACATCGCCTCGCGCGAGAGCATCGCCGCGTTTGCCCGTCGGATGGCCGGGAGCGGAGGGACTCGCATCGACCTGCTCGTCAACGTGGCCGGATGGGACCGGATCCAGCCCTTCCTCGATGCCACACCGGACTTCATGGACCGGGTGCTCGGCGTCAACCTCGCCGGTCCGATCAATGTGACCCGCTGTTTCCTGCCGGCGATGGTCGAGGCCAATGCCGGCAAGATCGTGAATGTCGCGAGTGACGCCGGCCGGGTCGGATCGATGGGCGAGACCATCTATGCCGGGGCCAAGGGCGGGGTGATCGCCTTTACCAAGTCGCTTGCCCGCGAGACCGCACGCCACCGCATCAACGTGAATTGCGTGTGTCCGGGGCCGACCAATACTCCGCTGCTGATGGCGCAGCCCGAGAGCATGCGCGAGAAGCTCGCGCGCGCCGTGCCGTTTCGCCGCATCGGCGAGCCGGAAGAGATCGCCGATGCGATCGTGTTCTTCTGCTCGTCGATGTCCGACTACATTACCGGACAGGTCCTGAGCGTGAGCGGCGGGCTGACCATGGCAGACTGACCTGCCGGATTGCATGGGGGAGACAGCAGAGATGCGGTTCGAGAACAGGGGCGTGATCGTAACAGGCGGTGCCGGTGGCATCGGGCGGGAGACCGCGATCCGTTTCGCGCGCGAGGGTGCGGCGGTGACCGTCGCCGATCGCGAGGGCGAACAGGCCCGGGAGGTTGCCGACTTCATCACCGGTGAGGGCGGACGTGCGCGAGGCGTCATGCTTGACGTGACCGATGCCCCGGCGACCGAGGCGGTGGTCGCCGAGGCGGCACGCGAGATGGGCTCGCTCGACGTGATCTTCTGCAATGCGGGGATCAGGGAGATCGCCCCGGCGCAGGATCTCGCGATCGAGGAATGGCGCTCGGTGATCGAGGTCAACGTCACCGGCGTCTTCATCTCGGCCCAGGCCTTCGCCCGGCACCGCATTGCCGCCGGCCGGCCCGGCGCGATCGTGATCACCGCGTCCACACTCGGTGTGGTGGCGTCGACGTCGCGCTGTGCCTACGCCACGTCGAAACATGCGGTGGTCGGGATGACCAAGGCGCTGGCACTCGACCTGGCGCCGCACGACATCCGGGTCAACGCCGTCGGTCCGGGGGTGATCCGCACGCCGCTCACCGAGCGCTACTTCCAGGACGCGGAGATGGCCGAGACGGTGCGCGGCCTGCACGCCATGAACCGCTGGGGGGTGCCGGCGGAGATCGCGAGCGCGGTGCTCTACCTTGCGAGCGACGAGGCGAGCTTCTGCACCGGAAGCCATCTCGTCGTGGACGGCGGCTGGACCGCCGGCAAACGCATGTAGACAGCTCGCCCGCGCCGCATTGATGCCGGTACGGCGCGACACCCGTGTTGTATCTGCTCTTTCGGGCGCGGACCGGAACCAATACATGGTGGCGGTACCGAGTGCAGGAGGATGCGATCATGAGGACCGACACACGCACCGCCACGCCCGGCCGCGAGGCGGCGGGAGAGGTCACGGCGGAGCTGACCTATATCGTGCGCCAGGACACCAAGCCCTACTTCCTGAGCTCCGCCCTGACCGGCGGGGATCCGGAGGTGTTCTTCAGCACCGAGTCGATCCCCTCGCGCATCGCCGACATGCGCTCGGTCGCGTCCGGGCTCTGCATTGACGTGCACGGGTTCGAGCTCAGGACCTGGCCGACCGGCGACATCGACCTGCATGACGATGACGATGTCGAGGCCCGCTACGAGCCCGACCTCGTGGCGATGCTCAGGACCATGACCGGAGCCGACACCGTCGCGATCTTCGACCACACCCGCCGGTCGGACCGCGTCGAGGGGGCGAACAATCCCGCCGGTGCCCGCAGGCCGGCGAGCAGGGTGCACGTCGACTACACGGTACGGTCGGGACCGCAGCGCGCCCGGGATGCGCTCGGCGAGCTCGAGGTCGACCGGATCCTCGGGTCCGGCGGCCGGATCGTCCAGGTCAACGTGTGGCGGCCGATGACGGGCCCGGTCCTGCGTGCGCCGCTCGCCCTCGCCGATGCCGCCAGCATACCGGCCTCGGACCTCGTGGCCACCGACCAGCGGTTTCCCGACCGGGTCGGGGAGATCTACCAGCTCGCACACGGTCCCGGGCACCGCTGGTACTACGCACCGGAAATGACTCGGGACGAGGTGATCCTGATCAAGGGCTGGGACAGCCTCGACGACGGGCGGGCCCGGTTCACCCCGCACGGCGCCTTTGTCCACCCCGGCGAGACCCCGGACATGCCGGCGCGCGAGAGCATCGAGACCAGGACCTACCTGGTGTTCGAGGCGAAGGTCACAGGCGCCTGAGGGCCGGCAGGCCGAGCGTGACACCGACCGAGAGCAGGATCAGCACCGAGCCGTTCGCGGCGTAGGCGCCCGCAAGCCCGAGCGAGCCGATCAGCAGCCCCATCTCGAGATGGCCGAGCGGCGAGATCCCGATGGCGAGCGACCAGGCTCCCATGGCCCGGCCCCGGAGCGCATTCGGCACACTCATCTGCACCATCGACTGGGTCAGCACGTCGGATGCGGTCGCCATGGCGGACACCAGGAACAGGGCGGCCAGGGCCCACAGGAAACTGTCGGCACTGCCAAGCAGGATCATGCCGAGCCCGAAGACCAGGATGACGCCGATGTAGAGCCGGCCAGGTCGGTGCAGCGGTCCGATGCCGGCCGACAGGGCGAGGCTCGCCACCACGCCGCCGGCTGCCCGCGCCGCATTGAGGTCGCCGAGCCCGCCCGCACCCAGTCCCAGGCGGTCGGCGGCCAGTTCCGGAACACCGGTCTGGAACGAGAACCCGAACAGTTCGACGGCAGCGGTCAGCAGCACCAGCATGGTGAGAGTACGGTTGACCGCGAGTTCGTTCAGGTATTCCGCAAGGTTGCGCCGGAACGGAACCCGCTCTGCCGGGTTGACCGACGCCTGTCCGGCCGACTTCAGTCTGCAGACCAGCAGCCAGGCGACGGCATGACCCGCGGCAAGCACGAGGAAGGCGGCGTCAGCCCCCGCCGCCTCGGTGATGCGGCCGGCGGCCAGCGCGCCGACGAGATGGCCGAACCGCACTGCCAGGTTGATCCGCCCGAGCGCGCTTACGATGGCGGTACGGCCGAACAGGTCGTAGACGTAGCTGACCCGGAGCGGCTGGGTCGAGGCGCGCAGGGACCCGAGCACCACGCTGATCGCCATCATCATCGCGAGACTGCCGAGATTGGCCGCGATCACGCCGGCGACGGCCGCAAGCGCCACACAGTGGCACACCTCGAGCGCGCGGATCAGGCTGCGGCGGTCAAACCGGTCGGCGGCGGCTCCCGCAAGCGTGCCGGCGACGAACAGCGGCAGGTAGTAGGCGGCGAGCGCGGTGCCGACCCAGGCCGAGGAGTCCGTGATGCGGTAGACCAGCAACCCGAGGATGACCTGCTCGCCCGACATGCCGGCGCCTGAAAAACCCGAGGCGGCGGCGAGGCGCAGGAAATCGGGCGGACCGATCCTGGCCCGGAAAGGACCGGACCACCGGCCGGCCATGGCGCCCTATCCCCGGGGGTAGCGCCAGGCCCGTTCGGGCTGTTCCGCGTGATCGTCGATCGTCCACTGCGGCAGGGCGAACTCGTCCGTTACGTCCACGAACACCATCCTGACCCGGGTGCCGATCCCGACCCGGGCGATCATGTCGGGTGGCGCAAAGGCGCCCTCGGCGGTGACCAGGTTGCCGGCAACCCGCAGGGCCTCGTGTTCCGTTGGCACACCCTTCTGGATATCAAGGTCGGCCAGGATGATCATGTAGGGAACCTTGTCGCGAAACGCCGGCTGGATCGGATGGTGCACCTCGACGTAGGAGTGGACGGTCGCCGCGGCGTCCACCGTCACCCATTCGCTCTCGCGCTCTCCGGTCCACGGGCACGCCGTGGTCGGCGGGTAGCGGAGCAGGCCGCTCGCGGTCCCGCGCTGCAGCCGGAAGTCGCGGACGGCACAGTAGCGAAAGAAATCGCGGTTCTCCCGATCGAGATCCTCGATCGTGAGTGCCATGCCCATGTAGTCTCCCTGGATCGGCATCGTCTGCTCCTATCGGATATCCTTCGCCATCACCATGGCCGAACCGGTCCCCGGCATCGCCCATCCGAGATTGGCAGTGAGTTCGGGGTCCCGCACCTGCCGGCATCCCCCTTCGGCGTAGTCATGGGTGTGCCGGCGCCGGCCGTCGGGGCCGACGGGACAGCTGTCATCGACGTCGCCGCGCAGCTGGCGCGTGTTCTCGATCACCATGTTCATGCCGTGGGTGTAGCCCTCGCACAGGTGGCCGCCCGACGTGTTGTTGGGCCGCCGGCCGCCGAGCTCGATGGTCCCGTCCGACACGTAGTGGCCGCCCTCGCCCTTGCGGCAGAATCCGTAGTCCTCCAGCTGCAGCATGGTGGTGAAGGTGAAGGCGTCGTACGACCCGGTGAGGTCGATGTCCTCCGGTCCCACCCCGGCGTTGGGCCACAGCAACTCCCGGGCGTAGTGGCCGGCCACGGTCGAGATCGGCCCGTGCTGGTAGTGCATGTCGATCCGCGGCTTGCAGCAGCGCCCGACCACCGCAAGGATCACCGCCGGCGGGCTGGGACAGTCGCGTGCGCGGTCAATGCCGGTCACGATGATGCAGGTCGCATTGTCGGTCTCGACACAGCAGTCGAGCAGGTGCAGCGGCGTGCAGATCATGCGCGAGGAGACCACGTCCTCGACCGTGTAGCGCCGGCGGTAGTACGCCTTCGGATTGTTCGAGGCGTGTTTCGAATGGGCGACCTTGACGGCCGCGACCTGTTCCGGCGTGGTTCCGTAATCGTACATGTGCCGCAGGAAGGTCGGCGCGAACATCTGGCCGGCGCTCTGCCAGCCGTAGGCGCGGTGATGGATCTGGTCGCCGATGATCGGAACCGCCGACCGCGCCCCGGTGCCGCCGATCCGCACGGCCGAGTAGCCGTTCATCGCCCGGTAGATGGCCACCGTCCGGCACATCCCCGCCTCGATCACGCCCATCGCGATCCCGATCAGCGCCTCGGTCGAGGATCCGCCGCCGTGGACGTCCATGTAGAAGTTCAGCCGGATCCCCAGGTCTCCGGCGACGAAGGGCGCGAAGGTCGAGTCATTGCCGGAGTAGCTCAGCATGCCGTCGATGTCGCCCGCCGTCATGCCGGCATCGCGCATGGCGTTGGAGACCGCCAGGGTCGCAAGCGACCGGGTACTTTCCTGCGACCCGCGGCGGTAGGACGTCTCGCCCACGCCGCAGACGGCGTACCTGCCCCTGAGGTGTCGGGTCGAACTCGCGTCGTGTTCGGAAACGCTGGCAAGCGTCATGGGAACTTCCTTTCTCGTCTGCGGTCCTTGCGGTGTGAGCGTACCGGCATCCTGCGCCGGGGGAACCAGGTTTCTGCCCCGTGGCTTTCGGAAGTCACCGGACGGATGCTGCCCCGCTCACGGACCCCGGTCAGCGTGCGCCGGCGCGGTGGCGGTCGCAACCGCGCCGATCAGCAGCCCGCCCGCGGTAATCATCGAGGCGATCAGGTAGGTGCCGGTCGCATCGTGCAGCAGCCCGGCAAGCGTCGGGCCCGCCATCTGGCCGAGCCCGAAAGACACCGTCATGATCGCGAGCGTCCGCCTGGGATCCGAGGCGGCGAGCCTCGCCATCTCGATCATGCCCAGCGCGGTCAGGCCCATCACCGTGCCGCCGAGCAGGGCCGAAGCGAGCAGCAGCATCGCGATCGACTCGCTGAGCACGCTGACCGCGACACCGATCGCCTCGCACACGCTCGCGGCCGCAAAGGCAACCCTGTTGCTCCACCGCCGCCCGCACCAGGTCCACAGCGCGACCGACGGGATGGCCGAGACCCCGACCACCAGCCAGACCCAGGCCTCGGCCGGACGCAGCGACGGGCTCGCGCGCATCAGGTCGGAGATGAAGGTGGCGGTCACCACGTATCCGAAGCCCACGAGGCCGTAGCCCAGGATCCAGCGCCAGCAGGTCGACCGCCGCACCGCGCCGCGCCGGCGGTGCTGCGCTGCCCGGTCCTCCGGGCGGGTGTCAGGCAGCAGCCACGCCACCGGCATCGCCAGCAGGATCGCGATACCGCCGCCCGCGAGCCACAGCGGTTCCCAGTCGTCCCCGGCGGTCGCAAGCAGCGGCGCCACCAGCGCCGAGATCGCGATGCCCGTTCCGACCCCGGCATAGGGCACCGCGGCGAGCGACGGTCGTCCGGCCATGGCAAGCCGGTCCATTACCATGGCGGATGCGAACACCATGACCACCGCGCCGGCGACACCGCTTGCAAATCTCAGTACCAGGAACATCGCCATGGTCTGCACCGCGGCCATGGCGGCGGTCGACACGGCGGCGAGCGCAAGCCCGCCAAGCAGCCAGGTGCGTCGTTCCCCTGGCAGGGAGCCGAGGCTTACCAGCAGCGCGCCGGTGAGGTAGCCGAGGAAATTCGCCGACGCGATCAGACCGGCGTCGGCGCGCGAAAGGTCAAGCCCGTCGGCCATGTAGGGCAGGATCGGGGTGTAGACGAAACGCCCGATCCCGAGTGCCGCCGCCAGCGAGAGACAGCCTCCGAGCGCGGCCGCGAGGGGAGGGTGACTCATGCCGGACCCGTCCCGCTCAGCGCCGCCGGATCGCGCGCGAGCGTGGCCTGGCGAGCTTGATATGGCGTGGAATGAGCATGTACAGTCCGCACGACAGGAAGTCCGGCTCGTGGTTTCCGCTGTTCGGCGCCACCGTGGTGTCCGGGGCAGCAGCAACCGCGGGGTCCCGGTTGGCGGGGCGGCGTGGTCCGGACTTCCGACGGGGTCATACGCGCTGGGGCCGGGCAGACATGAACCAGGAACCGGCAGGGCGCGCCACCATACTCGAGGTCGAGGACCTGCGCACGGTCTTCGATACCCGCGACGGCGCCATCCATGCCGTCAACGGTGTCTCCTTTCACCTGCGCGAGGGCGAACTGCTGGGGATCGTCGGCGAGAGCGGTTCCGGCAAGAGCGTGACCATGATGTCGCTGCTCAAGCTGGTCCCCATGCCGCCGGCCAGGATCGTGTCCGGCCGGGTCCGCTTCGGCGGCCGTGACATCCTGCAACTGCCGCCGCGCGAGATCCGCCGCATCCGCGGAGGCGAGATCGGGTTCATCTTCCAGGACCCGATGACATCGCTCAACCCGGTGTTTACCGTCGGTTTCCAGCTGATCGAACCGCTGCGCAAGCATCTCGGCCTCTCGCGCCGGAAGGCGCGGGAACGGGCGGTCGAACTGCTCGATCTGGTCGGAATCCCCTCGGCCGACGACCGGCTCAGCGATTTTCCGCACCAGTTCTCCGGCGGCATGCGCCAGCGGGTCATGATCGCGATCGCGCTTGCCTGCGATCCGAGGCTGCTGATCGCCGACGAACCGACCACCGCGCTCGACGTGACCATCCAGGCCCAGATCCTGGAACTGGTCCGCCGCCTTCGGCGCGAACTCGGCATGTCGATGATCTGGATCACCCATGACCTCGGCGTGGTGGCGGGAATCGCCGACAGGGTGATGGTGATGTACGGCGGCATGGCGGTCGAGCACTCGACGGTCGACCGGCTGTACGCCGAACCGAGACATCCCTACACCCGCGCACTGCTCCACACCCTGCCTGGCACCGGCGGTGTCCGGGCTGTCCGGCTCAACACCATTTCCGGGCAGCCGCCGCTGCTCGACGCCGTCCCGACCTCGTGCCCGTTCGCGCCGCGGTGCGCTCACGCCTTCGAACGCTGCTGGAACGAGAACCCGGTGCTGCGCCCCGTCGCGCCGGACCGGGACCGGCTCGTCCATGACGTTGCCTGCTGGTGGGACGTCGATCGGGGAGCGCCGCGCAATGACGCCTGAGGCGGCATCCCGCACCCTGCTCGAGGTCGAGGATCTGAAGACCCACTTCCCGATCCTTGCCGGGATCTTTCGCCGCCAGGTCGGCATCGTGAAGGCGGTCGACGGCATCAGTTTCACGCTCGAGCGCGGCGAGACCCTGGGACTGGTCGGAGAGAGCGGGTGCGGCAAGTCGACCGCGGGACGAACCATCCTGCGGCTGCAGGATGCCACCGCCGGGCGGGTGCGCCTGGACGGCGAGGACATTCTCGCGCTCGAGGGTGAAGCGCTGCGCAGGGTGCGGCCGCGCATGCAGATGGTGTTCCAGGATCCGCACGCGAGCCTCAACCCGCGCATGACGGTCAGTTCAATCGTGTCCGAGCCGCTCGACGAGCACAACCTGCTCTCCGGCGCCGAACGCCAGGGGAGGGTCGAGCAGCTGCTCGAATCAGTCGGACTGGATCCGACGTTTTCCAACCGCTACCCGCACGAGTTCTCCGGAGGCCAGCGCCAGCGCATCGGGATCGCCCGTGCACTCGCGTTGAACCCCGACTTCATCGTCTGCGACGAACCGATCGCGGCGCTCGACGTGTCGATCCAGGCCCAGGTGGTCAACCTGCTCGAGGACCTGCAGGAACAGCGCACGCTCACCTACCTGTTCATCAGCCACGACCTCGGCATGATCCGGCATATCGCGAACCGGGTCGCGGTGATGTACCTCGGCCGGATCGTGGAGCTCGCACCGCGCGATGCCCTGTACGCATCGCCGCTTCACCCCTACACCCAGGCACTGCTCTCGGCGGTCCCGATCCCCGATCCGAAGATCGAGGCCACTCGCTCGCATATCGTCCTGCGCGGAGACCTGCCAAGTCCGGCCAATCCGCCGCTGGGCTGCAACTTTTCCACCCGGTGTCCGGTCGCCACGTCGATCTGCCGCGAGGCCGAGCCGGAGTGGAGGGAGGCCGAACCCGGACGTTTCGTCGCCTGTCACCACGTGACGGGCGGCAACGGAGCCGGCCGACCCGACCTGCAACCGCCGGTCGGCACCGCAACCGGAACGCATGGCGCGTCGCCGTCCGTTTCGACAACAGTGTGAGGAGACACCGTTCATGAAGCGATCAGTCCTGTTACCCCTGGCAGCGGCAATGATGTTCGCGTCTGCTGCCCACGCCGAACGCGGAAGCGACGGCCAGCTGAAGATCCTGTACTGGCAGGCGCCGTCGATCCTGAACCCGTTCCTTTCGGGCGGGACCAAGGACATCCACGCCTCCTCGCTCATCATCGAGCCGCTCGCACACTACGATACCGAAGGCAACCTCGTGCCCACCCTTGCCGAGGAGATCCCCACGGTCGGCAACGGCGGCGTCTCGGCCGACCTGCGCTCGATCACGTGGAAGCTCAAGCAGGGTGTCGTCTGGTCTGACGGCTCGCCGTTTACCGCCCATGACGTCGTCTTCACCGCCGACTACTGCCTGCATCCCGAAGGCGGCTGCAACGCCGCAGAGCGGTTCCAGGATGTCGAGTCGGTCGAGGCGCTTGACGATCACACCGTCAGGATCACTTTCGGTGTGGCCAAGCCGTTTCCATACGGACCGTTCGTCGGGTCCGAGGTTCCGGTATTCCAGAAGGCGCAGTACCAGGACTGCATGGGTGCCAAGGCGCCCGAGTGCACCGAGCAGAACTTCGGAACCATCGGCACCGGCCCGTTCAAGGTCCGCGAATTCCGCCCGAACGATGTCGTGCTCTACGAGATGAACGAGAACTACCGGATCCCCGGCAAGCCGCACTTCTTCTCGGTGCTGCTCAAGGGTGGCGGCGATGCGGTTTCGGCTGCCCGCGCTGTTCTCGAGACCGGCGAGTTCGACTACGCGTGGAACCTGCAGGTGGAACCGGAAATCCTCTCCACCATGGAATCCGCCGGCAAGGGCGAGGTGCTCTCCGCGTTCGGAACCTCGGTCGAACGGCTGATGGTGCAGCTGACCAATCCCGACAAGGGGCTGGGCGACAAGCGGGCGACGTACCAGAACGGCAACAACCCGCACCCGTTCCTGTCCGATCCCGCCGTGCGCCGCGCGCTGTCGATGGCGATCGACCGCCAGATCCTGGTCGATGCGGGCTATGGTCCTGCCGGCCGGGCGACCTGCAACGTGCTGCCGGCACCCGCCATCTACGCGTCCAAGGCCAACGACTGGTGCAAGACGCAGAACATCGAGGGCGCGAACAAGCTCCTGGATGACGCTGGCTGGGAGCGCGGGTCCGACGGCGTGCGCGCCAAGGACGGGGTCCGCCTCTCGATCCTCTACCAGACATCGACCAACTCCGTCCGCCAGGGCACCCAGGCCCTGATCAAGCAGATGTGGCAGGAAATCGGGGTGGAAACCGAACTGCGCAACATCAGCGCTTCGGTGTTCTTCGGTGGTGATCAGTCCAGTCCGGATACGTTCCAGAAGTTCTTTGCCGACATTGAAATGTACACAAACAATTTCAACGGCACGGACCCCGAGAACTACATGCTGCGCTGGACCTGCGACAAGATGCCGTCGCCGGAAACCCAGTGGATCGGCCAGAACATGCCCCGCTACTGCAGTGCGGAGTATGACAAGCTGGCGTCCGAACTGTCCCAGACCGCGGAGCTGAAGGACCGGGCCCGCATCGCCAAGCAGATGAACGACATGCTCATCGACTACGGCGCGATGATCCCGCTGATCCACCGCGGCGGGGTTGCCGCCCGGGCCAACAGCCTCGGCGGCGGCGCCTATCCCAATGTCTGGGATGCGACCCCCTGGAACATCCAGGACTGGCATCGCAAGTAGGAGCGGCCTTCAGGCCCGGCGGCCCGCCGCAGCGGCGGGCCGCCGGTACTTCCCCACTGTCTCGCGGGGTCTGTCATGTTCCGGTTCGCGGTGCGACGGCTGATGTTTGCGGTGCCGACGCTGCTTGTCATCAGCTTCATCATCTTCGCGTTGCTCGACCTCGCCCCGAGTGATCCGACGGCGCAGCTCCCGCTCACCATCCCCGAAGAGGTCCGCGAGATGATCAAGCTCAGCCTGGGGCTGGGCGAACCGTTTCACATCCGCTACGTGCGCTGGCTCGAGCAGTTCCTGGTCAACGAGCCGCTCAACCTGATCGAGACCTACTGGGACATCCGGATCGGTGATTCCGAACAGAGGCTGCGGGTCCGGTCCTGGTCGACCCGCGCGCCGGTGATCGACCTCATCGCCGAGCGCCTGCCCCAGACCCTGATGGTGGTCGGCGTTTCATACATGGTCGCCATCCTGATCGCCGTACCGATCGGCGTAATCTCCGCCTACCGCCAGTATTCGATCTTCGACCAGGTGGGCACATTCATTTCCATGGTGGGATTTTCGGTCCCCACGTTCTTCACCGGCACGGTCCTGATCGTGATCTTCAGCGTGATGCTCGGCTGGCTGCCGTCGATCTACGACACCACCCACGTGGTCGAGGACTTCGACAGCTTCATCGTCCAGGTCAAGCAGATGATCATGCCGGTCATGGTGCTGGGGCTGTTCAATGCCGCACAGCTCAGCCGGTTCATGCGTTCCTCGATGCTGGACAACCTCAACCAGGAATATGTCCGCACCGCGCGCGCCAAGGGCATGACCGAGCCGGTGGTGGTGCTGGTTCACGTCCTGCGAAACAGCATGATCCCGGTGATCACCGTGATTGCCCTGGGACTGCCCGCCACCTTCGCGGGTGCGATCATCACCGAGCAGATCTTCCGCATCAACGGGGTCGGACAACTGCTGATCGGCGCCATCGAGGGTGCCGACATTCCGACCGTGCAGACGGTGACCTTCATCTTCGCGATCCTGATCGTCATGTTCAACCTCGTGGCGGACCTGCTCTACGGCATGCTTGACCCGAGGATTCGCTATGACTGACGCGTTGGCGCCGGAGCGGGCAGTGGCGCGGCACCGGTCCCTGTGGCTGGATGTCTGGCTTCAGTTCCGCACCCATCGCGGCGCGCTGGTCGGCGTGGTGGTCTTCGCGCTCATCGTGGTCGGGGTGCTCTTCGGGCCGCTGATCCACGACGTCGATCCGCAGTATCTCGACTACAAGTCCAAGAACCAGGGCATGTCCTGGGCGCATCCGATGGGGACCGACAACCTCGGGCGCGACATGTTCGCCCAGGTGCTTGCCGGCGGGCGGACCTCGCTTGCCGTCGGGGTCACGGCCATGGCGCTCTCGCTCACCCTCGGGACCTTCGTCGGCGTGATGGCCGGGTTCTTCCGCCCCCTGGAAGGCCCGCTGATGCGGTTTACCGACCTGTTCCTTGCCCTGCCGATCCTGCCGTTGCTGCTGGTCATCATCATGCTGTTCCGCGACCCGCTCAGAACGGCGTTCGGACCGGAGATCGGCATCTTCATCCTGATCGTGTTCGTGATCGGGATCACCAGCTGGATGCAGACCGCGCGCATCGTGCGCGGCGAGGTCCTCGCCATCAAGGAACGCGAGTTCGTCCTGGCAGCCCGCAGCATCGGAACCAGGCCGCACCGCATCATCCTGCGGCACCTGTTTCCGAACGTGCTGAGCCCGATCATGGTCTCCGCGACCCTCGGGGTTGCCCAGGCAATCATCACCGAAAGCGCGCTGAGCTTCCTCGGTCTCGGGTTCCCGTCGGACTTTCCGACCTGGGGACGGCTGCTCTACGACGGGGTGCCGTTCCTCAACCTGACACCCGACCGGGTGATCTGGCCGGGACTGGCGATCTCGCTCACGGTGCTGAGCGTGAACTACATGGGTGACGGCCTGCGCGACGCGCTCGATCCGCGCATCCGCGGCCGCTGACACACTGTGCTCGAGGAGACCGCGCATGCTTGCCCTGACCGGATATACCGACCGCTTCTCCGCACCGCCGGGCGGACGCATTGCCTTCAGGATCAGCAGCGCCTTCGAGGAGGACTACCAGGTCGATCTGGTCCGGATCATCCACGGTGATCCCAATCCCGAGGGCCCCGGGATCAAGCTGCGCCCGGTCGCGTCCGCAATCGAGGGCCCACACCCGTCGCGCTACCAGCCGGTGCAACTCGGCTCCTGTGCCGAGATCCCGCTCGCCGCGATGCCCGCCGGGTTGGAGGATGGCAGGACTGTCGGGGCGGTGATCTGGCCGACCCTGCCCGACCGGGGACCCCAGACCGTGGTCTCGGTCCGCGACCCGGAGACCGGGGGCGGGTTCTGGCTTTCCATCGGTCCTGAGGGCGCCGCGATCGATGTCGCGAGCGATACGGGCGAGACCGTCTCGGCCTCGACGGGCACGCCGCTGGTCCGCCACCAGTGGTACCGGGTCTGGGCCTGCATCGAGCCGGACGCCGGACGGATCACGGTGCACCAGGATCCGGTCGAGCCGCGGTTCATGTGCGATGACGCCGGTTCGGGGAGCGTTTCCTCCGGCGGAACGACGGGAGGCCGCGGCGCTCCGAGCCTGCTGATTGCCGCCCGTGCCGGGCGGACGCGCGACCAGCATTTCAACGGCAAGATCGAGTCGCCGTTCCTGCTCGCATCGACTGATCGGCAGACGGTTGCGGCCGTCTTTGCCGGGGGCGCGCCCGCGGCCCTGGTCGCGCGCTGGGACTTCAGCCGCGGGATCACCACCCGGCGCGTCGAGGATACCGGGCCGAACGGCCTGCACGGCACCCTGCTCAACCTGCCGGCGCGCGCGATGACCGGGTCGGGCTGGGACGGTTCGGAGATGTGCTTTGCCCATCGACCCGAACACTACGGCGCCATCCACTTCCACGAGGATGACCTGCATGACTGCGGATGGGAGGACGACTTCGTCTTCGAGGTGCCCGACGACATGCCGAGCGGCATCTACGGCTGCCGGCTGCGCTGCCGTCACATCGAGGACGTGATCCCGTTCTACGTACGCCCGCACACCGGCAAGCCGACCAGCGACGTGGTGTTCCTGGCCTCGACCTTCACCTACCAGGTCTATGCCAACCACCGGCGCGACATCACCGACCATCGGTTCCGGGAGAAGGGAGTGCGCTGGGGCGCGTCGCAACACCTGCCGGACGATCACTCCGACTACGCGCATTCGACCTACAACAATCATGTCGACGGCAGCGGTGTCGCCTATTCCTCGCGGCTGCGGCCGATCATGACCATGCGGCACAACTTCCTGACCTTCGACGACCCCTTCGGGTCGGGAATGCGTCACTTCCCGGCCGACACCCACCTGATCGACTGGCTCGACGCCATGGGCCACGGGGCGGATATCGTGACCGACGAGGATCTCGATGACGAGGGAGTGGAGCTGATCGCACCCTACCGGGTGGTGATCACGGGCTCGCACCCGGAGTATCACACCAGTGGCACGCTGGACGCGCTGCACGAATATGCGCACCGGCGTGGCGGCCGGCTCATGTACATGGGCGGCAACGGGTTCTACTGGCGGGTGGCGCGGAACGCGGACTGGCCCGGCGCACTGGAGATCCGCCGGGCCGAGAACGGGATCAGGACCTGGGCGGCGGAGCCGGGCGAGTACTACAACGCGTTCGACGCAAGCTATGGCGGACTGTGGCGCCGCAACGGGCGGCCGCCGCAGCTGCTGGCCGGCGTGGGGTTCTCCTCGCAGGGGGCCTTCGAGGGGTCGTACTACCGCCGGGCTCCCGGATCGGACGATCCGCGCGTCGCCTGGATTCTCGAAGGGATCAACGAGGAGATCCTGGGCAACTTCGGGCTCTCCGGCGGCGGTGCGGCGGGGTTCGAGCTCGACCGCGCCGATGTTCTGCTCGGGACCCCGGAGCACGCGGTGGTGATCGCCTCGTCCGAGAACCACCAGCCGAGTTTCATCCCCGTGCTCGAGGATCAGCTCTCGCAGCGTAACACCTACACCGGCGTCCCGCATGCGAGCCTGATTCGCGCCGACATCGTCTTCTTCGAAACCGCGAACGGCGGAGCGGTGTTTTCGGTGGGCTCGATCACCTTCTGCGGCAGCCTGTCGCACCAGAACTATGCGAACAGCATCTCGCGCATGATCGACAACGTGCTCAGGCGACTGCGCAGCGACTGACCGGCTACCGGTTGCGGTCTGGACCCTCCGGGTCGAGACCGAACAGCCTGACCGCGTTCATGCCCAGGATGTTGCGCTTCGCCTCGGTGTCGAGGAACGGCAGGTCGTGGATGACGCCCGGCGTGTCGAAGTCGAAGTGCGGCCAGTCGGATGCAAACAACAGCTGCTCGCGCGCATTGACCATCCTGAACGTGCACTCGAGCGCCTCGAGATTGCTCTTCTCGAGCGGCTGCGACGTGTACCAGCACCGGGTCGACATGTAGGAACTCGGCAGCCGGGTGAGCAGCGGCGCCTCGGACTGGCGCATCAGGTACTGGTCGTCGAGCCGTTGCATCAGGAACGGAACCCAGGCCAGGCCGCTCTCGACCCACAGTGACTTCAGCTCGGGAAACCTCTCCGGGATGCCGTTCAGGATCCAGTTGGTCATGTGCACCATGTTGCACCAGACGAAGCCCAGCGCGTGCATGCCGAGGAAGGTATTGCAGGTGGCAAGTGACGGGTCCTGCCAGTGGTAACCGGCGTGGAAGGCGATCGGCTTGCCGGTCAGCTCGATCGCCCGGTAGAGCTTCATGTACTCGTTGGCATGCACCGGCTTGTAGCGGGTCGAGGTGACGCAGAAGCCGATCACGCCGGGCACGTCGGCGAATTCCTCGACCGTGCGCAACGCCGCGTCGGGCGTGTTGAACGGCAGGACCGCGAGTGCCACGATCCCCGGATCGCCCGGGACCACGCGCTGCGTCAGCCAGCGGTTGTAGGCCCGGCTGAGCTGCACTTCCATCTCCGTCTGCGGGTGCATGCCGAGGAACAGCATCGGGGTCGGGAACAGCACCATGTAGTCGACGGCCAGCGCATGCATGGCGCGGCGGGTGAGCACGACGTCACGGTGCAGGTCGGTCTCGCCGATTTCCTCGCGCTGGCTCGACTGGTGCGGGATGCGGCCGCCGACATCCTGGTAGCGCAGCCCCAGATCACCGTTGAGCCCGTAGGGAGGGGCTCCGACCCGTTCCTTCTGGTACATGGTGGCCTGGTGTCGCAGCACCGGATCCTCGATGAACTCGGTGACCTCGGCCCAGCTCACGCTCTCGACGTGGTGGGCGTCGATATCGACGATGGTCCAGTCAGCGTAGCCCTTGCGTTCGGCATCACGCCGTGCGTGCGCGAGGTAGGCCCTGGTGTCGGTTCGGGTGTCGATGTCCTGGACCGGGTGGCGGGCGATACCGGGGTTGAAGGCATCCATTGTCGGGGTCTCCGTATGCAGGCTCAGCGCTCGTCTGGCCACGGGGTCTCGTGGTAGTCCTCCGGGCGGCGGCGGGCCCACAGACCGAACTCCATCGGCCCGAGTCCGAGTGCGCGCAGCACCTCGGTCACCGCGGTCAGGGCCTCGGTTGGCGTGACGATCTCGTCGCCCTCGCCGAGCAGGGGACGAAAGGTGCGCACCTCCCCGTCGGCCTTGGCGGCATAGAGCCTGATCGCGGCCGTCATCAGCCGGGCTACCGCCTCGTCCGATACCCGGGAGACCTCGTCGTGTTCGATTGCCTGCCGGGCGCGCTCCCACGCCAGCTCGGCCGCGCGCTCGAGCGCAGCGTAGGGGTCGTTCTCGCGATCGTCAGGCGAGACTGACATAGACCACTCCCGCCTCCACGGTGACCCCGGCCGGCCGGAGCGCGAGTTCGGGCGTTCCCGGGTGCTGCCCGGTGCGAATGTCGAATTCGAGCCCGTGCCACGGACAGACGATGTTCTTCACGTGTTCGTCGTAGGTGCGGCCGCGGCTGCGCATCGCGACGTCAAGGTCCTCGCGCACCCGCGGGTAGATCCGGCCCTGGCAGACCGGACCGCCCTGGTGCGGGCAGACGTTGTGCCAGGCGTGGAAGCTGTCGCCCAGCCGGAAAACGCCGATCTCGTCGTCGCCGATCACGATGACCTGCTTGCCCGGATCCTCGAAGTCGCTGACGGACCCGACCCGTACCTTTCGCATGCCTTCCTCCGCAGCGCCACGCTTCCCGGCAAGGGTACCATGCCCGCCGCCGGCGCTACAGGCGGTGTGAAGGCCTTGCCGGGGACGCACAGGTGTCCCTGCGCGGGAAAGCGGAAAATGTGCGGGTCGGTCGGTCTCGAAGACGGAAACGCCGCGGCTCCCGCCGAGGAGCCCAGTTATCAAACCGAGAGTGCAACCCATAGGCCCGTGTGCCTATAGAGTCAGGGAGAAAATCATCGACCCGACGACGGCGAAACGGCGCCGACAGCGAGCAACATCAGAACGCACTCAGAACTGGCGGCGGGGTACCCGGGCAGTTACCTGACGGTATTACTGCGTCAATTGCAGGTCGCGGTTGCCGAACTTGGACTACCCACGCTGTATGCCGGTGGATAGGGGGTGGAACAAGCAGTACCAGTGTTTGAGGCAGCACAGGTGGCCTCATCGGTGTTGGTGTTGGACGTCTGAATCGTGATCGTGTGCGAACCCCTGTTTGCTAAGTTGCAGGGAAAGGAGAACTCGAACTTAGGCTGCAACCGCCAGTAACGATCATAACTCTTCCATCTGACAAGGATTACCACTGCGTGGCCCGGATTCGGACTGAGAGATGCTGTAAATTTTACATCCTCGCCAGAATAGTACTGTGATGTGGCCGCTGTGATAGTCGCGCTCGGCGAAGTTTGCGCCAGTGCCGGGAATGTCAGCATCCCGAACACCAATGTGGCCGACACGGCCATCGTCAGTTGTCGTATCATCGAGTGTCTCCCTTTTGACCCGGAAACAGCTATAGAACTGCTTGTCTCGTACCACGAGGGGGCAAGTCCGGGAACAATTCCAGATCGCGCCGCCGTCTCGGTCACGTTCCAGCCCACGTCGTCCATGCTCTCGCGGATGAGTTCGCCCAGGTTGCGGCGGGTTCTGCATCGCGGACTCAATCGCAATACTGACCCGCGTTCCCGCATCCCGCCTTGACCGCCTGATCGTTGTCCTGGATCTGGCCCTTCAACGTCATCGTGCTCGGCATGGACCGGATGTTGGACGTCGGTGTAACCCACCCGGTGACGCCGCGGTAGAGCCCGTTGACCTCCTGGTCGTAGAGCTTGAGCTTGAAGACCTCCGGGTATTCTTCAATGCTGTCGTCGATCGTGTCCACATAGACCTTCTGCTCCTTGACCCCGGAGTTGAAGGTCACGGTACCGGTGGTCTCGTCGTAATCCTCGCCCTCGACGGCCGCGCCGTCTTTCGTCTTGTACTTGTAGCGCACCGCCCAGCCGTTCGGCGCGGCCCCGAGCTTGACCGTGAACACCATCGTGGCGCCCTCGGTTGCGCCGGTATCCACGGCGTGCGCCGCCTGCGGAATGATGAGCGCGGTGGCCCCCGCCAGCACGACGCTTGCAACGGCCGCGCACCATGCGGTCCGTGCGGTTTTCCCGTTCGAGTCCTGTCTCATGCCATCCTCCTTCTCGGGTGTGGGGTCCGGTTGCGGGCCGATTGCGCTCTGAACGAGTTGAAGGGTAACGGCCGCACCACATAAGAGCCAAGACTGTTTCGGGACTTACAAAGAAAGCATGGCGCCTCATGCCGCCATCCTTGCTTGTGTGTTCACGGTTCCACGGCCCGGCACCCCGGCGCCTCCCCGTGCAGCAGCGCCAGTCCCCGACGCCGTATGGTGCGGGCAGCATTCGCATCCGCATGATCGGCGTGGCCGCAGGCCACGCAGTGAAACCGGTCCTGTGTCCTGCGCGATCGGGCGTCGACGTGCCCGCACGCTGCACAGGTCGGGCTGGTGTGGCGGGGATCGACCGCGATCACGCGCCCCGCCTTGTCGTTCAGCATCGCGTGCAGGGCGGCCCAGCCGGTGTCGAGAATGACCCGGTTGAGCCCGGCCTTGGCCCGGACATTCGTTCCCGGCTCTTCCGCCGTGCCCCGGGCGCTTGCCGTCATGGCCTTCACCTTCAGCTCCTCGATCGCGACGGTGTGCGCAGTGCCGGCGATCGTGCGCGAGACCTGGTGGTGCCAGTCGCGCCGGGTCATGGCGATGCGCCGTGTCGTCCTGGCGAGCCGCGCCCGTGCGCGGGCCCGCCGCCGGCTCCCGCGCCTGCGACGAATGCCGGGTTGTCGAGCTCGAACCGTCCGACGCCCCCACCCTCGACCTCGGTTTCGACGGCACCGGCGTGCCGGCGCGCAAGACCGAGGTCGAGGGCCGCGAGGGAAAGCAGCCCGACGGCGGCGCCCGGACCCGCGAGGCCAAGCTCGCCGTCGTGTGGTCGGCGGAGACCGTCGACAACGAGGGGCGCCCCGTGCGCGACTCTGGCTCCGCCACCCGCGACACCGACATCGAGCCCGCGCCCTTCGCCCGGCGCGTCCTGCGCGAGGCCGAACGCCGGGTCATCCTCGGCGATGGCGCGCCGTGGATCTGGAACTTCGCCGACGCGGTCCAGATCGTCGACATTTTCCACGCCAAGGGGCATCTGTTCGAGGTCGCCAAGGCGATGTACGGGATCGGCAGTGAGATCGGCGATCGCTGGGCCAGGAAGCGGCGCGAGGAACTCGACGAGGGCCGCGTCGACGACGTGATCGCCCTGCGCGGCCATGCCGAAACCTGCGAGGAGGCCCGGAAGAACGCCGAGTCCTTCTCCAACAACCGCGAGCCCGTGACCTACCCGAAGTTCCGCGAGATGGGCTTGTGCGTCGCCAGCGGCGTGGTCGAGGGGGGCTGCAACAACATCGTCGGCGCCCGTCTCAAGCACGGTGGAATGCGCTGGACCGTCGACGGCGCCAACGCCATCATCGCCCTGTGCTGCGCCGTCCAGAGCAATCGCTTCGACGACTTCTGGGAACGACGAGCCAGCGCAGCATTGTGAATCTCACACATGAGACGTGCACCCTTGAGATGACGAACGGAGCGCTTTGTGAGTACGGGGGAACCGTACCTTGGCCTTCCCGATGTTTGAAACGTGCGATTACGCTCCAGAGATGGTCGTCCACGGGTTGTACAAGATCGAGACGACATCCGATTGCTTTCTCTTCTTCACTAAAATCTCTCCGGGTCCCGAGAAAGAATGTCGTGCAGCTGCACAACCAACAGATGTCATTCCAACATACCTTCGTTTTCGAGATACACGTCCTAAAGTGCTGCGTAGTCGAGGCTCTTCGCGAGCATGACCTCGACGTTCTGCATTCGCCCTTGTTCCGCCTTCATGGTGCGATCATTCGTGAGACGATGGATCCGGCGCAGGGCCATCGCGATTGATCGGTGCTTCCAATGCGGCAAGTACGGCGCGAGCTCGGTAAACCCGATTACGTCTCGACTGCCCGGACGGCGAGACGATGCCGGCCTCTTCCAGCCGGTCCACGGCGCGCCGGGCGGTGGTATAGGCGATGCCGAGGGTCTTGCCGATCTCGCCGACAGTCCAGAACGGGCTCTCCACGAACAGGCTCAGGACCTCTTCGAGCCGCGGCGAGAGCGCGTCGCCGAGGTCGTCGCGCCAGGAATCGAACAGGACGTCAATGCGCGCGATGCGCGCTAGCGCGTCCTCCGCCTGCAACCGGACGCCGCGCATGAAATAGACGAGCCAGTCTTCCCACGCGCCCGCTTGGGTGACCGCGAGCAGATGGGCGTAGTAATCGTCGCGCGTCGCCTCGAAATACGCACTCAGATAGAGCAGCGGCGAGGGCAGGACGCCGCGCTCGGCTAGCAGCAGCGTGATCAGCAACCGGCCGACCCGGCCGTTGCCGTCGAGAAACGGATGGATCGCCTCGAACTGCGCGTGCGCGAGCGCCGCATGCACCAGCACCGGCAGGCTGTCGTCGTGAAGAAATCGCTCCAGGGCGTCGAGGCAGGGTATCAGTTCGTCGGGCGGCGGCGGCACGTAGCTCGCGTCGTTCAGCGTACAGCCGGGCGGCCCGATCCAGTTCTGGCTGCGACGGAACTCTCCCGGGGTAGCCGCATCGCCCCGTACCCCGCGCATGAGCCGTTCGTGGACCTCGCGGATCAGCCGCAGAGACAGAGGCAGCGTGTCGAGACGGTCGAGCCCGTATTCGAGCGCGGCCACATAGTTCGCCACTTCGCGCAGATCGGCGCTGTCCGCTGCACCCTTGGCACCGGCCTCGGCGGCCAGAAGCTCCGCTAGCGTGGTCCGGGTACCCTCGATCCGGCTCGACAGCACCGCTTCCCGGCGGACGAAGGAGCGGACAAAGAGATGCGGGTTGGGAAACCGGCTTCCCTCTCCGGCGAGGCGGCCGACGGCGAGGTCCGCGAGAGAGAGCGCTGCGGCGAGCGTATCGTTCCACCCGATTGGCGGCGGAAGCGGGGCCGGGAGGAACGCCCGGTAGCCGCCGGCACAGCGGATCGTGCGGCCATAGGGTTGGCGGCTCTTTGCGGACCCGGCCATGGCGCGGCATCCTTGTTAGCGAAACGAAAACAGGCCACCAGAATATTATCGAAATACGGCCTTATCGAAAACAAAATTCAATGCGGATCGGCGACGCCCTTCCCGGTCTATCCGAGTGCGCAAGGTATCCGAAATCAGCGCTACAGGGCCCCCAATTCGCCGTCGGCAAGCGGTGCGGGGCATGTGGCACCCTACAGCCGTGCCCCGGATCCTTCAAACCCGGTGACAGTGCCGACAACTTGGAGAGGCGTGGATCACCTGTTGGCACGCCCAGCTAAATCTGTCCTCGTAGTGGTCGGCGCGTTGTCGGCAACCTCCGCGTGACCGAGGATCTGACGCAACGCGTCGAGGGCCCTGTTGGCGCCGTCCGGCGCCGCCCGGCCGTAACGGTCGAACCACGCCACCACCTCCTTTCGTCCGATCTCATCAAGCGGCATGTCACCGAAGGTCGGCAAGAGTTGACTTGCGTGTGCACTCTTTGAGATTGGAACTTGCAAAGAAAGCATGCCGGCGCATGCCGCCATCCTTGCTTGTGTATTCACGGTTCCACGGCCCGGCACCCTGGCAGCCTCCCCGTGCAGCAGCGCCAGTCCCCGGCGCTGGATGGTGCGGGCAGCATTCGCGTCCGCATGATCGGCGTGGCCGCAGGCCACGCAGTGAAACCGGTCCCGTGTCCTGCGCGATCGGGCGTCGACGTGCCCGCACGCTGCACAGGTCTGGCTGGTGTGGCGGGGATCGACCGCGATCACGCGCCCCGCCTTGTCGTCCAGCATCGCGCGCAGGGCGGCCCAGCCGGTGTCGAGAACGACCCGGTTGAGCCCGGCCTTGGCCCGGACATTCGTTCCCGGCTCGTCCGCCGCACCCCGGGCGCGTGCCGTCATGGCCTTCACCTTCAGGTCCTCGATCGCGACGGTGTGCGCACCCTCCGCGATCCTGCGCGAGACCTGGTGGTGCCAGTCGCGCCGGGCCATGGCGATGCGCCGTGTCGTCCTGACGAGCTGCGTCCTTGTGCGCCTGCGACGCGCAACCATGCGCTGATACCGGCGCCTCCGGGCCTCGAGGCGGCGCGTGTCCGGGGCGTGGAACAGCCGTCCGTCGCTCGCCGCGATTGCGCCAGGGCAAGCTCTGGAAAGGGGGAAGCGATGAGCTAGAAACCTTTCATCGCAAGCCAGCGGGTTCGACTCCCGCCCGGTAAAGGCGCAGTCCGCCAGCCGGAAGCGAGTGTTGCATGGCATGCGGCAACGCAGGTCGTGAAGCGTACACAACGGGTGGTGAAGCGACGCACATAGAGCCCCGAAATAGCCGTTGCTGGCGCCCTCGTCCTTCGCGGAGCGGGGGCAGCACCGGAAACGCCGTGATGACGAGGCGCAACGGGCCGGCCGGGGTCGCGGGAACGATCGCAAAGCCACGGGATGGCTTGCCAGGGAACCTGGGAGACCCGGACACGTCCGTGTGAAGCAAAGCCGGTGGGGATGGACCGGCATCGTGACCAATCCTGGCCTGCCGCCCTGCCTGCGGGGCAGCAGGAGCGCCTCGGCGACGACACGAAAGAGCAGGCACGCACGGTACCGGAACGCGAAACAATAAGCCGACGGGAAGCGGGTTCGGGGGTCGTAGCGCCTTCATAGTACTGCTGAAGACGGGGAACCGTGGCCATCGGGACCCGGGCGAGGGAAGGGAGGCGTCACATGAGAGACCCACTGGTGTGAAACGATGGACGAAACACCGAGTTCGACAAACACGTCAACGAAACAACAGTGGATAGCCGAACAGGCGAGGATGCACCCGGACCGGGTGTTCACATCGCTCAACCACCTCATCGACCTCGAGTGGATGCGGGAGGCGTGGCGACGGACGCGCAAGGATGGTGCGGTCGGCGTCGACGGCGTGACAGCGGAAGAATACGAAGCAAATCTGGAGGACAATCTCCAGGACCTGCTGAACCGGATCAAGTCCGGCCGCTACATCGCGCCGCCGGTCCGGCGGCACCTCATTCCGAAGGCGGACGGCACGCAACGACCGCTTGGCATTCCGACGTTGGAAGACAAGGTGGCACAGCGAGCGGTCGTGATGCTCATGGAGCCAATCTACGAGGAGACCTTTCGGTCGAGTTCCTATGGCTTCAGGCCCGGACGGTCAGCCCATGACGCTCTGGACGCCGTGTTCGAAGGAACGTTCAGGGACAGGCTGTGCTGGGTGATCGATCTCGATATCAAGTCGTACTTCGACACGATCCGGTTCGATCACCTTCGGGACTTTCTCGACCTGAGGATCAAGGACGGAGTGGTCCGGCGAATGCTGGGCAAGTGGCTGAAGGCCGGGGTCCTCGACAACGGGGTCCTGTCCCGAGCAGACACAGGAACACCTCAAGGCGGGGTGATTAGTCCGCTGTTATCAAACGTTTTTCTGCACCATGTGCTGGATGAATGGTTCGAGACAGTGGTCACGCCCCGCATGCGAGGCCGGTGTCGGCTCGTGCGGTACGCCGATGATGCACTGCTCCTCTTCGAGACCGAACGGGACGCCAGGCGGGTGCTTGATGTCCTGGGCAAACGTCTTGGGCGGTACGGGCTCACGCTCCACCCGACCAAGACCAGGTTCGTAGACTTCCGGCCGAAGCGCCACCGGAGCCACACAGACGATGCGACCTTCGACTTCCTCGGCTTCACCCATGTCTGGGCGACGTCCCGCAGGGGAGATCCGGTGGTGCGTCAACGCACGGCCAAGGGGCGTTTCGCGCGGGCGGTCAAGTCCGTCAAGGACTGGTGCCAGAGTAACCGGCACAGACCGCTCGGTGACCAGCAGGCCCATCTCGCGCGGGTCATCCGGGGACACTGCGCCTACTACGGGATCAGAGGCAACAGCTCCAACATCGCACGCTTCCACTATTTGGTCACCCACATCTGGCGCCAGTGGCTTTCCCGCCGCCACCGCCAGGGGCGGGTGGCGTGGACACGGATGCATGACATCCTGCGACGCTTCCCGCTGCCACCAGCTCGCATCCGGCGGGCGGCCACGAAGACTTGAGCGAACCTGTCATGTGAGGAACCGAGTGCGTTAGACGCGCATGCTCGGGTCTGTGGGGGACGGGACGCCGCAAGGCTCCCGTCTACCCGGCCCTGGCCGGCGTTCATGTCAACGCCGATCACTGTCCCGTCATCCTCCGGCTGCGAAACCGCGAGCGGGTGGCAGACCACGGCAGACCAGCGCCCGGCCTCGCGCTTCAGCACCGCCGAGACCGGGGTGCCGCCCCGGCGGCGGATCGTCAGCCGGCCGAAACCGGCAAGACGGATCCGGCCAGCCTCCGGCTTCACGCCGGAGACGGTGGCAATGCTGTCGAAGCGGTGCCGGCCCCGGAAACGCGGGGAGCCGGGCTTCTGCCCGGCCCTTGCTCGGCGGAAGAAGCCGCGGAAGGTTTCTTCCAGGCGCTTCAGGGTGCCGCGCTGGATGGCGACCGGTACGGCCGCCATCTCCGGGATTTCCCGGCGGCACACCGTCAGGCTCCTGAACTGGTCCTGCCAGGTCAGGGAAACACCTGCCGGACGCCAGGCGTCCGACCGCTCCTGCAGGGCGGCATTGTACAACTGCCGCTGGCTCTCCGGCACCCGCTCCAGGCGGCGTCAGTTGTCCCGCGTCTGCGGCAGCAGACGGTCCGTCACCTGGCGGTGTGCACGCTGCGGTTTCGTCCCCGGTCTTGTCTCGGACGGCACGCGGCGTCTCTCGAACAAGACGGGACATATACAGGAAACAAAATGGAACATGCAGGGAGACAAGCGCCTGCAGGTCTTCGATTCAGGCCCTGCAGGCGGCTGGACGTTGTCGGGCTCTTGACAGAGGTGCCCCCAGGGAAACGTCTCGAGGCGGGCGGCATCAGCCGCCCGATTTTCCTTATAGTCCCCTTGAGATACGCCGGGTGGATGGCTTGAAGCGGTCGCAACACTCGGATTGCCAGACGGTCGCGACAAAGGCGCCGAAAGTCGGTACGGGAGCCGCGGATGTGTCGTCGAGAAGGTCCATGGTGCCGGACTGAATGGCAAGACACCGTGAACGCGCTTCGTCGCCGGTCGTGTGCTGGCGTGGGACCAATCCGAGCCAGGCCGAGAAGTCGCGACCACGCCGGAAGCTCTCCATCGGCGGAGAGAAGGCCTGGACGGCCATCGCCGTGAGACCCCCGGGATCGTCATCAGCCACCGCGCGTCCGCATCCTCGAGGACCGCGCGACTACAGTGTCTTCTCCAGCCCGGCGATCTGCCTGACCAGCAGGCGACCCGGCTCACGGACCTCCTCGAGGAGCCCGGAACCCGGATCCTCAGGCACCTCCGCCGGCCGGATCAGCGTGGCCGGGCCCTGGGCTGCGACCACACCGAACTCCGCCAGGTGGCCCCGCAGCGCGTTGATCGTTCGGGTCCGCTGACCCACAAGGAGATCACGCGTGCGGAACCTCCTGGCCTGCGGGTCTTTGCTCCTGACCGCCACGAACCGCATGGTCGGACGCCGGGCGGTCTCGCAGATCGCCTCTGCACCGGCGAGGAAGATCGGGGTCCCCGCTGTTCCGCTACTTCTCGAAGATGCCGAGGTTGAGCGGTCGGACCGCACCCATCCAGATCGCGTAGTCGCGGTGGTCGGCGAGGTCATCCCCGGTGTTGGGATGGACGAAGACGACCAGCGAGCCGCGGGCAAGTGCGAGTGCCGGCACGATCTCGGCGAACAGCGCCGGCTCGAACGCGATCTGATAGCTCCAGTCCGGATGCGGTCCCACCGGCCGGTCGTGCCAGCGCCCGAAGCTCGCCTGCGGAAAACGTTCCTCGAATGCGGCGCGCAGGCGTTCGGCCTCGGGTTTCGAGCCGGCATCGTAGTAGATATGAGCGTGATAGTCGGAGATGTCGGCGGGGGCGGCCATCACGATTCTCCCGATGCCTGGCGGAGGGAGCGGGATTCGAACCCGCGACACCTTTCGGTGAACACGCTTTCCAGGCGTGCGCCTTAAGCCGCTCGGCCATCCCTCCGTGCCGGGCGACACTATCCAAGGTGACGGGACGGTGCAACGTGCCGCCCGTGCCCACACCCGTTGCGGGCCATCATGGTATGCTGACGCAGGAGCGGCGCCGGACGGGGATCCGGAGGAGCATGGGGCAGTATCGAGAATCGATCCGGCTTGCTTGCGTGTGCGCGGTGCTGCGGGCCCTGGTGTCGGGGTTTATCCTGCTTGCAGCCGGCAGCGGCCAGGCCGAAGTCGGGACCTGGCGCGGTCTCGTCGTGGCTCCTGAAGCCCGTTGCTCGCCGTATGATCGCGCGCGTGACTACCGCTACAGCCAGTCCGTCGAACAGGCGATCGTCGCCCGCATGGGAGCGGTGTACGGTCCCTATACCGGTCGTTACTTCGCCTCGACCCGGGATACCGACATCGAACACATCGTTGCGACCAGCGAGGCGCATGACAGCGGACTGTGCGCGCGCGCCGCCGCCGACAGGACGCGATTCGCCAGTGACCTGCGCAATCTCACCCTGGCGTCAGTCCGGGTCAACCGGTACCGGAAGCGGGGCAAGGACGCGGCGGAATGGCTGCCGGAGCGCAACAGGTGCTGGTTCGTCGGCCGCATCATCGAGGTCAGGCGGGCCTGGAACCTCACGATCGACCGGCGTGAGGCCGAGGCGATTGACGCGGTGCTGGCCGGGTGTGACCGGATCCCCGACGACCCGGTGATGACCGGGCGGACAGCCGCAACGCCGGCGGCTCCCCGCGCATCGCCCCGAACCGACGCGCCGCTGGATCTGTGGGATGACAACGCCAACGGCCGGATCTCCTGCAGCGAGGCTCGCCGCCATGGCATTGCGCCGGTCCCCAGCGACCACCCGGCCTATCGGTTCATGCGCGACGGCGATGGTGACGGGATGGTGTGCGAATGAGGACGGTGACAATGACGCATCCGATGCGCAGCGGGCTGGTCCGTGTGGTAGCGGCACTGCTTTTCGTCGCGCTGCTTGGCGCCTGCAGCACTCCGGTCCCGAACCGCCAGAAGGACCTCTGCGCCGTGTTCGACCAGTTCCCCGAGTGGTACGACCATGCCCTGGCGTCGCGGAAACGCTGGGGGACCCCGATCCCGATCCTGATGTCGATCATCCACCATGAATCGGGGTATCGCAGCCACGTGCGTCCGCCGATGAGGTGGTTTCTGGGGATCATCCCGCTGGGCCGGCCGTCAACGGCGAAGGGCTATGCACAGGCGGTCAGCCCGGCGTGGAAGGACTATACCTCCGAACGCGGCGGGACGTTCCGCAGCCGCAGTGACATGGAGGACGCTCTCGATTTCGTGGGTTGGTACAACTACAAGAGCTGGAAGGGAGTTGGCATCCCGCGAACCGACGCACGTCGCCTGTACCTGGCCTATCACGAGGGCCGGCGTGGATATGCCCGCGGGTCGTGGAAGAACAAGCCTGCGGTTCGCGCGGTGGCTGACCGGGTTGCAGCCACGGCCGTGCGGTACGCGGCCCAGCTGAAGCGCTGCGAGTCGCGTTTCCGCTGCGACTCATGGTATCAGTTCTGGCCGTTCTGCAGCTAGCAGGGTCGGATGCAATGGCGGAAGATGACAGGATCCGGAAGGTCCGGACAAACCGGGACAGGGCGGTCGGGCGCCGGGCTGCGGGGAAGCCGTAGTCATGCGGCTGGTCGTGAGAAGTGCCGGATTGTTGCTGCTGGTGCTCTGTGCCGGGATGCTGTGCTACGACCTTGTCCGTACGGGCCTTTCGGGTGAACTCCAGATCACCGATGTCGGCTCGCTGTGGGTTGCCGTGCATTCGACAAGCCTGCAGGAACTCGAAGCCGGGATTTCCCGGTACCTGTGGCCGTTCCTCTGGCACCCGGTCATGGTCACTGTCCTGCTGTTGCCGGCATTTGCGGTTGTTGGCGTCCTCGGCGTCCTGCTGATGATCGCCGGTCGCAGGCGGACACACAGCGGCCAGCTGTTCAGCCGCCCGTAGGGCCCGCGCCCGCTTGCACGGGGCCGCCTTGCGGGCAGGTCGTACCGGCTCTATTTTTCCGGACATGACAATCTTCTCGCGGATTCCGGGGTTTCGTCGTCGGCCACCGACGGTTGCCGTGGTGCGGCTGTCGGGCATCATCGGGGGCGTGGCGGTGATGCGGCGTGGCCTGGTTCACCAGTCCCTGGCGCCGGTCCTGGAGAAGGCGTTTTCCGGACGCCGCACGGTGGCTGTCGCGCTGGCCATTAACTCGCCGGGCGGGTCACCGGTGCAGTCGGACCTGATCGCCGCTCACATCATCGCGCTGAGCCGGGAACGCGACATACCGGTTTTCGCTTTCTGCGAGGATGTTGCCGCCTCGGGAGGCTACTGGCTGGCGCTGGCTGCGGGGGAGATCTACGCCAACCAGAGCACAATTGTCGGCTCGATCGGCGTGGTGACCGCAGGATTCGGCCTGGACCGGCTGATCGAGCGGTTCGGAATTGAACGGCGCGTGTATACGACGGGACCGAAGAAGGGGATGCTCGACCCGTTCCGGCCGGCCGACCCGGACCACATCGAACACCTGCGCGGCGTGCACGCCGTGCTGTTCGAACGGTTCCGGACCTTCGTCGCCGAACGGCGCGGGCAACGTCTCGCGGCTCCGGAGGGCGAACTGTACAGCGGCGCCTTCTGGAGCGGCAGCCAGGCGCTCGACTACGGGTTGATCGACGGTTTCGGTTCACTGCGGTCGGTCATGCGGGAGCGGTTCGGCACGAATGTCCGTTTCAGGCAGTTCGGAGTGCGCAGAAGCTTCCTGGGCCGGTTACACCGTGCGACCGGCTGGTCGGACCAGGACGGTGTCGCGGAACGGACCTGGGCCGATGAACTGCTCGCCGCGGTCGAGACGCGAACCATGTGGGGACGGTTCGGGCTGTAGTCGTTGTCCGGTGCCGTCGGGAGGGGTCAGATGCCGGAAAGGCTGATCGTGATCGGTGGCGGTCAGGCGGCGTCGACCGTGGTGACCTCGATGCGCGGTTTCGATGACGCACGGCCGATCACCGTGATCAGCGAGGAAGCCGATCCGCCCTACCAGCGGCCCCCGCTGTCGAAGGGCTACCTGCAGGACAAGGTCCCGAAAGATCGCCTGTTGCTTCGTCCGGCGGCCTGGTACCGCGAGCACGATGTTGTCCTGCGCCTCGGGCGGCGGGTGACCGACATCGATCGCGAGCACCGGCGGGTCACGCTGGACGACGGGCAACAACTGGACTACGGCGCCCTGGTGCTTGCGACCGGCGCGACGCCGCGCCGGCTGCCCGCCGCCATTGGCGGAGAACTCGACGGCGTGTGCGTGCTGCGCACGCGCACTGACGCCGACGCGATCCGTCGGCGGCTCGAGCAGGCGCAGAGCCTGCTGGTGATCGGAGGTGGGTACATCGGGCTCGAGGTTGCCGCTTCGCTGGCGGAGCGCGGGGGCCGCGTGACGGTGGTCGAGATGGCCGACCGCATCCTGCAGCGGGTGGCCGCGCCGGAAACCTCCGATTTCTTCCGCGACGTTCACCGCGCGCACGGTGTCGACATTCGCGAATCGACCGGTCTGGTCCGGCTCTTCGGCGAGGACGGCCGGGTGCGAGGGGCGGAACTGGACGACGGAACGGTGTGTGACGCCGACGTCGTGGTTGTGGGGATCGGTGTGCGTCCCAATGACGGTCTCGCGCAGCAAGCCGGTCTCGACACCGACGACGGTATCCTGGTCGACGAACGCTGCCGGTCCTCCGACCCGGCGATCCTGGCGGCCGGTGACTGCGCAAGGTTCTGGTTCGAGGGCCGCCGCATCCGACTTGAATCGGTCCAGAACGCGAATGACCAGGCACGGGCGGCGGCACGGACCCTGTGCGGCCGCGAGGTCGCCTATCGGCCGGTGCCGTGGTTCTGGTCCGACCAGTTCGACGTCAGGCTGAAGATCGCCGGACTCAGCGCCGGGTATGACCAGGTCGTGACCCGTCCCGGACGCACGGCGGGCTCGCTCTCGGTCTGGTACTACAGGCAGGGCCGGCTGATCGCCGTCGACTCGCTGACCGACGCTGCATCCCACACCATCGCCCGAAAACTGCTCGCCGCGGGCCACAGCCCGCCGCCATCACGGGTCTGTGATCCGGACCGGGAGCTGAAGACGCTGCTTGCGTGAGTCCTGCCCGCCCCCCCGGGAGCCGTCGATGCGAAGGACCAGGTCGGCGAGGTCGGGATCGTCAAGCCCTTCAGCCTCGAGTGAGCGCAGCGTCTGGCGGAAATAGTCCGCGCACCTGCCGAACGAACCCCCGGCTCCGCGGATCCATCCGGCCGCAGCATCTGGCGCCAAGACGCCGGCATACTGGGGGTGCTCGCGGTTGCTGGTGAAGGCGAGCACGTCTGCCGGTCCGGCTTCGGTCGAGGCCACCAGCCAGCGCGGCCGGTAGAGCGCGGTATGCATCTCGCGCTGCCACAGCCGATCGAGCACCTCGTCCTCGCCGCTGAGGGGAAGGGTGAAAACAATGCCGGTGCAGGAACCCGATGGATCCCTGTCCAGCCCCAGCGCCAGGCCCGGGTTTTCCGGAGTGCCCCGTGCTTCCAGCGTCCAGACGCACGCACGGCGCATGTAGCCGGAAAGCCGGCCACGCGTTCGCTCGGCCCACGCGAAACCCGGATTCCAGATCAGGGAGGCGTAGGCGAACACCCTGATGGCGACCGGCTCTCCGACCTTGGCCGCCGGGCGGTGCGCGAGGGTGTCGGCGATGCTGCGTGCGCGTTCCTCCTCGGCGAGTGGCGGCGTGGCCTGCGCCGGTGGCGGCCTGATTCCGGCGCTCACGGCCAACGGCATTCCCAACCGGTTCGAAATGTCATATCAAGGTGACCATGCTGCTGAGCATCAACAAGATTCTGGTGCTGATCGCCATCCTGCTGGTGGTCTGGTACGGCTTCAAGCTTGTCGGTCGGCTTGACCGGGCTCGCAGGGAAAAGGTCAGGTCGGCCCGGCGTGCACCGGACGCGGACGCGGGCGAAGCCGAGACCATCGAACTGGTCCGGGACGAGGACGGGACCGGTTTCGTCCCGCGCGGGACCCGCCGCCGCTGAAACCGGCGGTTCGCAGCGGGTGCTGCGCCGGTCGCTCCCTCAAAGCCGCGCCACCGCCCGTCCCCCGACTGACGGGCCCCGCCGCGACTGCCCCGACCGGGAGGGAGAAACGGGAAGGCACAGGCCGGCCGGAGACCGTGTGCATGGCCAGGATCCCCGGCGCATGGCCGCCGACACACCCTCGCGCGGCGGCGCCGGCGCAACCGGCCCCGGGGATACTCTGCCGGCAGCGAGCTGGATCGGTGATCATCCCACCCGGGGTATGCCTCCGTACACACCGGCCAGGTACTTCTTGTAGTAGTTGTCGTCGCGTCGGACCGACTTCACGCCATTCAGGCAGAAGATCGTTGATTCCCCGAAAAGATTCCGGTCGCACAACACGATCTCGTCCTTGGACAGGGTTTCGAGCAGGGTCGCGTTGTGACATGTCATCCACAGCTGGACCAGGCGGGGATTGCGCCGCGGATCGCGGAACCAGTCCACGATGTAGGCCAGCATCTTCGGATGCATGCTGAAGTCGAGACCGTCGATGAACGCGACATTGCCGTTGCGCAGGGTATCGTGGATCAGCGGAAACAGCCGTGCCAGCCGGCGGGCACCGCGGCCCTCGAACGCACACGAGACGGGTTGGCGCAGTCCCTCGTGGCGGAACACAAGTTGTGGTCCCTCGCCGGTATCCTGCACCTCGACGGACCTCACGCCGACGCCGACAGCGGCGATGACCCGGTTCAGTGCCCCGATCAGTTCCGGATGCTCGACATAGGCCCGGGTGACGTCGGAAGGGCCGATGTCGGTCCCGTCGAGAGAGACGGTGGTGTTGACCGCGCGAGCGGCGTCACGAATCATCAGGGCAAGGGGATGCCTGAGTTCGGCAAGCGTGGAAATGATGCTCGCGTTGTCGCGCAGGATCTTCCCGAGCGGGTTCATGTACCCGGCAATCCCGAAGGCCCGGCCGGCCTTGGTCCTTCCGTTGCCGTCACGTTCCACCAGCCGTGTCTTCCTGCCGGTCGCCCTGGGCCAGTAGACGATCGTTTCTCTCAGGACCTGGGCGCTCTCCCAGTTGCCGAGCACCACCTCGTAGCGGTACGGGCACTCGGCCGACGTCTGCTGTCCGCCGGTTTCGGAAAGGTCCGGACCGGAGAACTGGATCGCGAGCCGGGTCGGGGCCGCGGCCGAGACCCGGGAGTTGAACGGCTGATGCGGCAGCCGAACCCCCTGTGGCAGGGCAAAGCTGCCGTGAATGAACCAGCACACGAAGGAAAGTGCCCGCAGCAGCGTTGACTTGCCGGAGCCATTGGGCCCGAACACGACAACGACCTTTGGCGCGCGTTCGTCCGACCCCAGGCCGCAGGGAACCAGTCTGGTTGTACCCTGCGGCACGCTCGCGGGGACCCTCAGGTCAAGCACCTGGCGGTGGCGGATGGAGAAGAAATTCTCAATTTCGACCCTGTAGAACATCCCGGGCCATCCCTCCGGCCGATTGGAATGCGGTCACCTGGTAGCGGACGCCACCGGATCCCGGTGTCGTCCGCCGGACAAGCCGTCCGGGCCATGGAATGAGGTCCTCGCCAGCCGGCGCTCGTCTCTTCCCCGGTCCGGGCGAAGAGGGACCGCATCCGGAACGGCACCGAACGGGATCATCACCCCGAACGCCATACCGGGCAAGCCCCAATGCACACAGACTGTCGGTTCCTGGCAGATCTTCACGAAAACTTGACAACAATGACGCCAGAAACGGGCATCGTTGCGCTCATATCAGCGGATTCGTGACCCGATGACCCGAGTCCGGGAGCGCCGGTCGGCAAGCGTACATGAAAGCAAAGATGGCCCTCAAACCGATATCGGAGTCACCATCAGACGGCTATATTCACAGGAATACGAAGTAAACTGTCCATATGCGGCGGTATCATACGCAACGAGCCTGCTGTGTGTCAGACCGGGATGCGCGGCCGATCCAGGGCGTCGAACAGCGCGGCGGCAACGGTTTCGACGGCGAGGTCCGCGAGAGGCTCGGCGCTCAGCACCCTGGTCAGCGCAGTGGGCGGGGCCGCCTTTTCGGCCGACCCGTCGGCGCGAAACAGCGCAATGGTGGGACATCCGGCAAGCGCTGCGAAGTGAAGCGGGCCGGTATCGTTGCCGACACAGGCGCGAGCGGTCCGCGCGAGCGGCACGATGTCGAGAATTCCGGTACGCCCGGCAAGGTCGACTGCCTGCGGACAGGCGCCGAGGATCCGGTCGAGCGCATCACGATCCTCTCCGGTGCCGACGAGCGCCGGGATCAGGCCTTCCGCCGCCAGCAGGCCGGCCAGCGCGCCGTAGTGCGGCCAGCGCTTGTGCGATCCGCGCGGGGAACTTCCCGGCATCAGCAGCACGTGGTCGGGCGGCAGGGCAAAACGATCGGTGTCTGCCTGCATGAAGGACAGGTCCGGCAGCTCGACCTGTTCAATGCCGGCGACGGCAAGTTGGGCCGAAAGCCGGGTGACCTGGTGCATCCGGTGCGGTCGCGCATACAGGTGCCGGTGGCTGCATCCGCGCACGATTCCCGACCATTCCGGGCGCCGTGCGGGCCCCATCATCCGGAAGTAGAGACCGGAACGGTCCGACGTCTGCAGATCGTAGATCCGTTCGAAGCGGCCGCCGAGCAACCGGCACCGCAGGGCGAGCAGTCCCGGCAGGTCCCACGCCTTCGGCTCGTTGTCGATCCAGACCTCCTCGAACAGCCCCGAACCGCGCCCGAGTTCGACACAGGAGGCGCGGGTCAGCAGCACCAGCCATGCGTCCGGGTGATGGCGGCGGATCGCCTGCATTGCACCGAGCGCATAGCAGAAGTCGCCGAGTGCCCCGAGCTTGATCACCAGCACCCGGTCCGGCGTCATCGCCCGCTCCGCGCCGCCAGCAGGTCGTCGTAGAGTTCGAGGGTCCTGGAGCACATGGTCGTCATGGAATAGGTCTCACGCATGCGCCCGGGCGCGGGAACCACTGTTCCCGCTGTCTCGACCGCCGCCAGGGCGGCGGCAATGCCATCGGCGAGCGCCGCCGCGTTCCCCGGCTCGACCAGCACGCCGCCGGCGTCGCCTGCCAGGATTTCGCGGGCGCCGCCGTGATCGCCGGCGATCACGCGGCGTCCGGCCACCCGGGCCTCGACGATCACGCGGCCGAACGGCTCGGGATCGAGCGACGCCGAGACCACCGCGTCGGCGAGCAGGCAGGCGGCCGGCATGTCGTCGCACTGGCCGGTCATGGTGATGCGCGGGGCCAGTCCGAGCTCGGAGATCCGTGACTGCAGGTGGGCGGAAAACCCGCGTCTTTCGTCCCAGGGGCCGACCATGAGGCAGTGCCACGCCAGCGTCCTGATCCGGGCGAGGGCGTTGACCAGCAGTTCGTGTCCCTTCCAGCGCGTGACTCGGGCAGGCAGCATGATGACCGGTACATCCCGTGGCACCGCCCACTCCTCGGCAAGCGCGGTGACGCGGTCCGGCGCAACCTGGTCGGCACCGTGTGCCCCGAGGTCGATGCCACGGTGGATCGTGCACAGGCGAGGGGGTGCAAGCCCGTAACGCCGCTGGATCTCGGCCGCGACATGATCGGAGATCGCGATGACGCGATCACCCCTGATCATGACCGAATTATACCGTTTTTTCAACAAATTGGCGTCGCCATAGCGCCCGTGGAAGGTGGTGACGAACAAACGGCCGGTCAGGCGCGCAGCCCTCAGGGCAATCCAGGCCGGCATGCGCGAGCGGGCGTGGATGATGTCGACCCGGTGCCGGCGGACCGTGTCGACGAGCCGCGAGACATTGCGCCGCCACGCAAGCGGGTTCTTGCCTCCGACGGGAAAGGCGACGTGTCGGGCGCCGGCTGCCTCGAGCTCGGGCACCATGCGCCCGCCAGCCGAGACCACCACCGGGTTCCAGCCCGCGCCTGCCAGCGCACGGGCAATGTCGACGGTCCCGCGCTCGACACCTCCGCTCTCAAGTGCCGGGAGAACCTGGAGGACAGTGGGCGGCATCGTGCGTTCCCGGGACGGGATGCTAAGGTCTGGTGCGGCTTGCATCTCTGGACACGGATACGCGATGACAGATCTTCCGGAAACGTCCTGCCCGGACGCGCCTTCCTACCACATCGGGCCGGACGGCGTGAGAATTGCCTTTGCGCGGACACCGGGTCGCTCGCCCGGGCTGGTGTTTCTCGGCGGCTACGCGTCCGACATGACCGGGACCAAGGCGCTGGCGCTCGAGGCCTACGCCCGGAAGCGGGGGCTTGCCTGTCTCAGGCTGGACTACCAGGGTCACGGACAGTCGTCGGGCGACTTTGCCGACGGCACCATCGGGCTGTGGCTGTCGGATGCGCTGGCGGTCATCGATGCCGAAACCGCGGGGGCCCAGATCCTGGTCGGATCCTCCATGGGCGGATGGATCATGCTGCTTGCGGCACTGCAGCGCCCCGACCGGGTGGCCGGGCTTGTCGGTATCGCGCCGGCGCCCGACTTCACCGAGGAACTGATGTGGCCCGATCTCGGGCCCGAACAGCAGCGCGTGCTGGAACGCGAGCGCATCCTGCGCGTGCCGTCGGAGTACAGCGACGAGCCGACCATCATCACCATGGCGTTGATCGAGGAGGGCCGCGATCACCTGCTGCTGAACGCCACGGTGCCGATTGCGGTCCCGGTCAGGCTGCTGCACGGCATGCGCGATCCCGACGTGCCGTGGCAGCACTCGGTCAGGCTGGCCGACCGGCTCGAGTCGACGGACGTGCGTATCACCCTGGTCAAGGACGGGGATCACCGTCTCTCGACACCGGAAGACCTGGACCTGCTTGCCGCGACCCTCGACGAACTTGTGGCCGCTGTTCCGACCGCGTAGCCGGTCAGTCCAGTTTCTCGAGCTTCTGCAGGGTCCTGAGCCACTGCGGGCGCGTTTCGCCGGGGCGCATGTTGCCCCAGTTGGTGTAGGAAACCTCGCCGACGTAGATGTCGCCACGGGAGTCCTCGGCCAATCCGTGCGGCGCCCAGAACCGCCCGGGCTCCGGCCCGGCCCCGTCCTCTCCGCCGAGCCGCGCGAGCAATTCGCCCGAACTGGTCACGATGCTGAGCCGCGGTCCGAGGTTCGGGTATTCCTGGTTGACCGGCATGCCGGGGCCGAGTTCACCGACGACACAGTGCGGACACTCGCCACGTGGCATGTACAGGCCGCACGGCCGGTGCAGGTTGTTCCACTGGGTCTCGTAGCGGCCCGCGGTGTCGAAGACCTGCACCCGGTGGTTCTCGCGGTCGGCGACGTAGATCCAGCCATCGTCGTCGGCCACGATGTTGTGGACGAGGTTGAACTGCCCCGGACCGCTGCCCGATTCGCCCCAGCTGTGCAGCAGCCGTCCGGCCGGGTCGTACTTGTGCACGCGGGCGTTGCCGTAGCCGTCCGAGACGAAGATGTTGCTGTCGGGACAGAGCGCGGTGTGGGTGCAGCGATGAAACGGGGTGCCGCTCATGAACGGAGCCGCTTCGCCCGGAACGCCGATTTCCAGCAGCATCGTACCGTCGGGCGTCATCTTGCGCACCGTGTGATCGCCATCGTCGGTGCAGTAGAGCATCCCGTCCGGTCCGATGTGCAGCCCGTGGGCCCGGTGGAACAGGTCCTCGCCCCAGGAGCGCAGGAAGTTGCCGTCGCGGTCGAACACGATCATCGGGTGCTCGCCGCGGTTGAACACATAGACCTGGTCCTTGCTGTCGACCGCGACCGCCGCGACGTCCATCAGCGTCCAGCCGTCGGGCAACCGGCCCCAGCCGTCGACCACGCGGTAGCGCCACTCGCCGCTTCCCAGAATTGTCGACATCACGCGTCTCCCCCTTCTTCCGCGCGGACGTGGCCCGCGGACTGTTGCGCATCCTCGAGGATCATCGCCGCCGCCTTCTCGCCGATCATGATCGACGGCGCGTTGGTGTTTCCGGCCACGATCGACGGCATGATCGAGGCATCCGCAACCCGAAGCCCGTCGATACCGTGCACCCGCAGCCGGGCGTCGGTGACCGAATCCGATGCGTTCCCCATCCGGCAGGTTCCGGCCGGGTGGTGGTTTCCGATCCCGCGCTGGCGCACGTCGGCGAGCAGCTCCTCGTCGCTGTCGCACACGATGCCGGGTTCGATCTCGCCAAGGTTCCAGTCCGCAAGCGCCGGCTGGCCGGCAATCCGCCGGCACAGGCGCATGCCGAACAGGATGGCGCGTCGGTCGTATTCCGAGCGCAGGAACTCGTAGCTGATCGCGGGCGGGGCCAGCGGGTCCGGGCTCGCCATGCGCACTGTCCCGGTACAGTCAGGCGCCAGGTGGACCGGGCTGAAGGTGAAGCACGAATACGGGTGCGCAACCACGCGGTCCGGGCTCCGCTCCTTGGCACTCCACAAGAACGTGTTGATCTGGATGTCCGGGCCCTCGAGCCTCGGGTCGGAGCGCGTAAACAGACCGGCGCTGATCCCGGTGTTGGTGAGAGGGCCCTTGCCGAACAGGTACCGGGCCCCGGCGAGGAGGCGGCGCGGCAGGCTGTTCGCCAGGTCGTTCATGGTCACGTGCCGCGAGCACCGGTAGACAAGGTAGGTGTTGAAGTGATCGCGCAGATGCGAACCGACACCCGGGAGGTCGACCTCGACCTCGACACCCATGCGCCGGAGCAGGTCACCCGGCCCGATGCCGGACAGCTGGAGCAGGTGCGGAGAGCCGAAGGCGCCACCGCTGACCACGATCTCCCGTCGCGCCCGGGCGTGGCGGATCCCGGCGGGCGACTGGTATTCGATCCCGGTCGCGCGGCCCCCGGACAGGATCAGCCTGCGCGCCTGCGCGCCTGTGACGACCGTCAGGCCAGTACGCCGGGCCGCGGGCTTGAGATAGGCCCGGGCGGCACTCCAGCGCCGGTTCCGGGACGCCGTGAACTGGTAGAACCCGACGCCTTCCTGGACAGGTCCGTTGAAGTCCGGGTTATAGGGAATGCCGGCCTGCATTGCCGCCTTGATTATGGCGCTCGGCAGCGGCCAGCGTTCGGGCACGTCGGAGACCCGGAGCGGGCCGCCGGTACCGTGCAGCTCGTCGGCGCCGCGCTCGTTGTCCTCCGCCTTGAGGAAGTACGGCAGCACCGACGCCCAGTCCCACCCCTCGAGCCCGCGCTGTCGCCAGCCATCGTAGTCGCGGGGCTGGCCGCGCATGTAGATCGTCCCGTTGATCGAACTGGTACCGCCCAGAACCCTGCCGCGAGGCAGGTAGAGGCGGCGCCCGTCGAGGGCCTCGACCGGCTCGGACTGGAACTTCCAGTTCACCCGTGCATCGGTATAGATCTTGGCGTAGCCGAGCGGGATGTGGATCCAGGGATTGGTGTCACGGGGTCCCGCCTCGAGCAGCAGCACCGAGTAACGGCCGCTCTCGCTCAGGCGTGCCGCGACAGCGCATCCTGCCGAACCTGCTCCGGACACGATGAAGTCGAACTCCGCATTGTCCTCGATCATGGGTCCGGCTCTCCGACACGATGTCGGACAACGCTGCTCCCGGCTGCGTGTGCTGTCAATCGGTCAGGCAGGCACGATCACGGTTTCAGTAGGGGACCATAAGGAAAGCTTGGCGGCTCATGCCGCCCGCCTCGAGACGTTTCCCTGGGGGCTCCTGTGTCGAAAGCCAGACAGCGTCATGCCGCCTGCAGGCGCTTGTCGCCCTGCATGTTCCATGCCGTTTCCCGTAAGTCTTCCGTCTTGTTCGGGAGACGCCGCGTGCCGTCCGGGACAAGACCGGGGACGAAACCGCAGCGTGCACACCGCCAGGTCACGGACCGTCTGCTGCCGCAGACGCGGGACAACTGGCGCCGCCTGGAGCGGGTGCCGGAGTGCCAGCGGCAGTTGTACAATGCCGCCCTGCAGGAGCGGTCGGACGCCTGGCGTCCGGCAGGTGTTTCCCTGACCTTGCAGGACCGGTTCAGGAGCCTGACGGTGTGCCGCCGGGAAATCCCGGAGATGGCGGCCGTACCGGTCGCCATCCAGCGCAGCACCCCGTCTCCGGACGGCACCCCGGTCTCGGCGGTGCTGAAGCGCGAGGCCGGGCGCTGGTCTGCCGTGGTCTGCCATGCGGTTGCTCATCCGGAGCCGGAGGATGACGGGACCGCGATCGGCATCGACATGAACGCCGGCCAGGTCGCGGCGAGCGACGGCCGGCTGTTCCACGCCCCGGACATGCGCCGCCTCGAGGCCCGGAAACGCCGGTATCAGCGCATGGTTGCGCGGCTCGCCCGGACGGCACGGCGCATCGCCATGACCCGGCGCGACTGGCACCACCGGGTCTCGCGCAGGATCGCGGAGAATGCGCACACCGTCGCCATCGAGAAGCTGAAGGTGAAGGCCATGACGGCACGCGCCCGCGGCACGGTGAAAGAGCCGGGGTTCTGCGTGCGCCGGAAGGCCGGGCTCAACCGGGTCGTTCTCGACACCGGCTGGGCCGCCCTGCGCGCGATGCTGGAGTACAAGGCGGGGTGCGTGATCGCGGTCGATCCCCGCCACACCAGCCAGACCTGTGCAGCGTGCGGGCACGTCGACGCCCGATCGCGCAGGACACGGGACCGGTTTCACTGCGTGGCCTGCGGCCACGCCGGTCATGCGGACGCGAATGCGAATGCGGCCGGCCTCCACCCGGACAAGACCCGCCTCGTGGAGTTCGGTCGGTTCGCGAACGCGGATCGGCGCCGACGCGGGGAGGGCAAGCCGGAGACGTTCGACTTTCCGGGCTTCACGCATTTCTGCGCGACGACCCGGCAAGGCCGTTTCCGGCCTGGTCGCAAGCCGGTCGCGAAAAGGGTCAACAGGACCCTGGCGCGGATCGGCGAGGTTCTTCGCAAGCGCAGGCACCACGACATCCGGGAGGTCGGCGCGTGGCTTGGGCGGGTCTGTCAAGGCTGGTTCAACGACGATGCCGTCCCGGGGTCGGGCCGGTGGCTCATCGGCTTCCGCCGCAGGCTGCAACGCCTGTGGATGCGGGAGCTCCGCCGTCGGTCCCAGCGAGACCGTCTCAACTGGAAGCGACTGGAGCGCATGACCGCCACCCGTGGCCGCACCAGCGGTTCGCCGTCAATCACCCGAGGGAGGAGCCGGATGGTTTACCGACCACGTCCGGATCTGTGCGGGGGGGTGCGCAGCAAATGCGCATCCCTACCGCGACCACGGGGAGGCTGCCGGGGTGCCGGGCCGTGGAACCGTGAGAACCGTGAACACACAAGCACGGATGACGGCATGAGCCGTCACGCTTTCCTTGTAGTCCCATTCAGTACGATCGCGGCAGCCCGAGTTCGCGTTCGGCGATGTAGCACAGGGCAAGGTGGGGCGTGATCGGGGCGAGCCGGTGGATCAGTGACTCGCGCAGGTACCGCTCGACGTGGAACTCGCGCGCATACCCCATGCCGCCATGGGTCATCACAGCGGTGTTGCAGGCCTTGAACGCCGCTTCGCCGGCAAGGTACTTCGCCGCGTTCGCCATCACCCCGCACGGCTCGCCACGGTCGTAGAGCTGGGCTGCCCGGAACGCCATCAGGTTTGCGGCCTCCAGTTCGGCCCAGCATTCCGCGAGCGGGTGCTGGATCGACTGGTTCATGCCGATCGGGCGTCCGAACACCCTGCGCTCGCGCGCGTAGTCGCTTGCCCGGGCGAGGGCGGCACGCCCGAGACCGATCAGGCCCGCGGCAATCAGGATGCGCTCCGGGTTGATGCCGTGCAGCAGGTAGCGGAACCCGGAACCCTCCTCGCCGATCCGGTCCTCGAACGGGATCTCGAGCCCGTCGATGAACAGCATGTTCGAATCGACACATGCCCGGCCCATCTTGGGGATTTCGCGGATCTCGATCCTGGACCGGTCAAGGTCGGTGTAGAACAGGCTGAGGCCATCGATCGGCCTGGCGGTGTCGGGATCGGTGCGGGCGATCAGCAGGATCTTGCTGGCGACCTGCGCCGTGGTGGTCCAGGCCTTGCTGCCATGCACCACGTACCCGTTCGCGGTGCGCTCGGCCCGGGTCCTGAGCCGGGTGGTGTCGAGTCCGGTTTCCGCCTCCGTGACCGCGAAACAGGCGATGTCGGTCCGCCTGATGATCGGCGGCAACGCCCGGGCCTTCTGCTCCGCGCTGCCGTGGCGGACCACCGGGTTCAACCCGAAGATGCCGATGCTGACCGAGGAGACACCACCGTTTCCGGCTCCCGAGCGCGAGATCTCCTGCATCAGGATCGCCGCCTCGGTGATCCCGAGGCCCGCGCCGCCATACTCCGTCGGCATGGCGATACCCATGTAACCGGCCCCGGCAACGGCCTGGCAGAAATCTTCCGGGAACCGGCCGTCCCGATCTCGTTCAAGCCAGTAGTCGTCCCCGAACCCGGCGCACAACCGGGCCACGCTGTCGCGTATCTGCAGCTGTTCGGTCGTAAAATCGATGCTCATGGCTGGCGTCCTTGCAGTCGGGCGAATCGGGTCGGGCGGAATGCGGTGCACGGTGTTCCGACGTCGCCGGACATGGCCGGAAAACCGGCCCCGGCGCATCCGGCGGCGCCACGGCGCCGGGGTCGCGCGACCGGCGCGCTTGTGCACCCTTGCGGACCCGTCGCGCCGCCATGCGGGACCGGGTCCCGGGCCGCCGGTACGGCAGGGCAATCCGGTCATGCCCGCTCGCGGGCGGTTCCGGATCGGCTCTCAGACCGGGTTGTCGCCGGCGATGGTTACCCGGTAGCCGTGGCGGGTCGCCGGCCAGTAGTCCCAGACCGTGCGGTGCTGGGTGCATCGGTTGTCCCAGAAGGCGACGGCCTTGCATGTCCAGGTGAACCGGCAGTGAAACTCCGGCGTGGTGATGTGCTCGAACAGCATGGCGAGCAGGGCCTTGCTCTCGTGTTTCGCGAGACCCTCGATCCGGGTCGTGAAGTTCTCGTTGACGAACAGGCACTTCCGTCCGGTTTCCGGATGGGTGCGCACCACCGGGTGCCGGGCCTCGGGGAAGGCATTGGCGCCGTCGCGCAGCTCGCCGCCAAAGCCGAACCGGTCGCGGTGCACCTGGGCCGACTCGTGCACGGCGGTCAGACCCTCGAGGAAGCGCTGCATCGGAAGCGAGAGCGCCTCGAACGCCGCGTACATGTTCGCGAACATGGTGTCCCCGCCGACCGGGGGCACCTGGTGCAGGTGCAGGATGCTGCCCATCGGTGGGCGGGCGTCGCAGGTTACGTCGGCATGCCACTTCATTCCGGCGACGACACGCGAATTGCGGTCGGCGCGGATGCGAATCACCTCCGGGTGGTCCTCCACATTCGGTGCCGCGGGGTGGATGTGCAGGTCCCCGAAACCGCGGCCCAGCTCCTTGTGCTGCTCCAGCGTGAGGTCCTGGTCACGGAAGAACAACACGAGGTGACTGTTGAGCAGCGCGCGGATCTCGGCATGCCGCTCAGCCGTCAGTGGTTCGGAAAGATCGATCCCCTCGACCTCCGCACCGAGGGCCGGACTGACCGGACGGGTGGTGATCCCGGTTGCTGTCATGGTGGATCTCCTCCGGAGTGGTCAGGCGAACCGGTCGAGCCTGTAGGGCGCCATGTCGATGTTCATGTGCTCGCCGACCGCCAGTGCCGCGATCATGCGTCCGGTCATCGGTGCTCCGGTCAGGCCGAGATGACCGTGGCCGAAGCCGCAGAACAGGCCGGGATAGCCCGGCACCTCGCCGATGCAGGGAAGCGAATCGGGGGTTGCCGGCCGGCGCCCCATCCATTCGGTGGTCTCCCCGGTCCGCAGCCGTGGAAACAGCGAGCGGGAGTGGCGCGCGAAGATGCGGGCCCGGCGGTAGTCCGGCGCCGCGTCGATCCCGGCGAACTCGGCGGTTCCGGCCGCCCGGACGCCCGCCTCCATCGAACTCGCGACAAACATGTTGTCCGCGTCCATCACCGAGTTCTCGAGCGTGATCCCCGGGTCGGTGAACACCAGGTGATAGCCGCGTTCGGCCTCGAGCGGCACCCGGATGCCGAGGGGCGCGAGCAGCCGTTTCGACCACACCCCGGCGGTCACCACCGCGACCGGCGCCCGACGTTCCCCGTCCCCGGTCTCGAGCAGGTAGCCGCCGCCGGGCTGCGGCCTGATGGCATGGACGGCGGTCCGTTCGATCCGCACTCCGGCTGCTGCCGCCTTGCGCGCCAGTACCTCGCCCAGACGGCCCGGATTCACGGTCCGGCCCTGGTCGCTGATCAGCCTGGCGGACCGGATCTCGGGCGAGAGTTCGGGCTCGATGTCGCGTGCCTCGTCCCCGGTGAGTTCGCGAAACGGTACGCCGCGTTCCTCGCGCAGGCGCCACGCCAGGCCGCCCGCTGCCGGCGGCAGTCGCGAGACGTGCAGGTACTTGCTGTCGCGCACGAGTCCGTGCTCGCCGGTGCCGTCCAGCAGTTGCCGGTACAGTTCGAGACCGGGCCTGTTGACGGCGAGCATCGCATCAGCGATCGACGCCACCCGTTGCGGCCGACCGGCCCTGAGAAACCGGACCAGCCAGGGCAGAAGCGTCGGCAGGTAGCGGGCCCGGATATGCAGCGGGCCGTTCGGGTCGAGCAGCCAGCGCGGGACCCGTGCCAGCATGCCCGGCATGCTCTGGGGCACGCAGGCCCAGGGCGAGATCACGCCGGCATTGCCGAAGCTGGTGGCGGCCGACGGTTCGTCGCGATCGATCAGTGTCACCGTGCGGCCGCGTTCGCACAGCATCAGTGCCGTGCAGGTGCCGACGATGCCGGCGCCGATTACCAGGACGTCGCTGTCTCGCATGTCCGCCTCATCCGATCCGCGCCGTCATGCCGCCGTCCACGGGCAACGTCACTCCGGTGATGAACCGGGCCTCGTCCGATGCCAGGAACAGCGATGCGAAGGCGGTATCCCACCCGGTTCCCATCTTCCTGCGAAGCGGCACCGTGACATCGCGCGCCGCACGCACCTCGTCGGGCGAGACATTTCCGCCTCTCGCGCGGTAGCCGATTGCGATCGGGGTGTCCATCAGGCCCGGCATGATGACGTTGACCCGGATACCGTAGTCCCAGTTGCTGGTCGCAAGCATGTGGCAGAAGGCGTTCATGCCGGCTTTCGACGCCTTGTAGATGACCCGGTCGGCCGCGCAGACGGCGATGATCGACGAGATCGCCGTGATCACGCCCGCCTCCTGGCGGCGCATGATCGGCACCACCAGGCGCGAGGTCCGGTACAGTCCCTTCAGGTTGACATCCATCACCCGGTCCCACACCTCCTCGGGCAGGGTCATCGGGTCGGTATCCAGACCGTCGCCGGTAATGCCGACGTTGTAGTGGAGGATGTCAATGCGCCCGTGCTCCTCCACGCAGGCCTCGACAAACCCCGCGCAGTCCTCGTTGCTGGTGACATCGCCGGAGACCGGCAGGCACCTGCCACCCTCGGCCCGGATCATCGCCGCCGTCTCCTCGGCCGAGGCAAGGTCACGGTCGACCGCGACCACGAGCGCACCCTCGCGCGCAAACAGAAGTGCGGTCGCCCGTCCGTTGCCGATGGTATCGCCGGCCATCTGACCGGCGCCGACGATGAGCGCAACCCTGTCCTTCAGACGCATGGCCCGGCCTTCCTGCTGTGGCGCTGTTCCGTTCCCGCGCAACACCGTAACGGGTCGCGCCGGCGTGATCCACCGCGTCACGCCTTGAACCGAACCGGCGGGTATCCTACCTGTAGGCCAAGGATGACGCATGACGGAGACAGGAGTGATGCGCAACATTCCGATGATGCTGTTTGCCGCCGTGACCTTCGCGACCCTCATGCTCGTGTCCGGACCGGGCCCGGCGCTTGCCGGCAAGGACCCGGTGTTCACCTCGACCTTCTCCGACGCTGCAATCAGGGGAACCGACCCGGTGGCGTATTTCCGCGAGGGCAAGCCGGTGAAGGGCAGTGCGGAGTTCAGCCACAGCCACGACGGTGCGACCTGGCACTTCTCGAGTGCGGCCAACCGGGACGCCTTCATTGCCGAACCCGAACGCTACGCGCCACAGTACGGAGGCTACTGTGCCTGGGCGGTATCCAGTGGCTACACAGCCTCGACCGTTCCGGAGGCCTGGCACATTCACGACGGCCGGCTGTACCTGAACTACAGTCTCTCGGTCCGCGAGACCTGGTCCCGGGACATCCCCGGCAACATCAAGCGCGGTGACGCAAACTGGCCGGGCGTGCTTGATCGCTGACGTCTACGGCGACGCGGACGGTCGCAGGTAGGCACCCTGTCGCAGAAGCGCGGCCTGCAACTCCCGGATGTCGACCTCGGCCGCGGTGGTCCCGGCGCCCGCCGCCAGCGCCGCCGCCGCACCGGCGGCCTGACCGGTCACCCAGCACTGGGGAATCTCGCGCATGAAGGTGTGGGTCTGGGCATCGGTCGAAAGGTGCCGCCCGGCTGCGAGCAGGTTCGCCGCGCCGCGTGCGACCAGGGCACGGTAGGGGATCGAGACCGGGTCGTACTTCGGCGCCAGGCTGGGGCTGACGCCGATCTCGTCGGCATGGCGCCGCCCGGCCTTCCAGTCGGGGCCGGTCATGGTGGCGAGGCCGCGCATGCGCCGGCTGTGCCGCACCCCGATCTGCGGCCCGGTGAGCATGATCCACGCTTCCTCGAACCCCGGTGCGTATTCGCGGTAGAAGGCCAGCAGGTCCTGCATCCGCTGTCGCGACAGGTGCTCGACCTGGTTGAGGTCCTCAAGGTCGAGCGCACTGAAGCCGCTCATCCTCGGGCCCATGAACACCACGACATCGTCCCGCCACGCCGGCATCGGCAACGAGAACTGGTTGAACCTCTCGCGGGCGCGACCGGTGAATTCGGAAAACGCCTCCTTGCGCGTCATCTTGAACTCGAGCCACCGCGGCACGTCGAGCCCGCCGAACAGCCATGCCGTGTTCATGGTGTGGTGAATGCTGCCATCCTGGATGTCGCCGTCCGCCCGCTCTCCCGATCCGACGAAGATGTCACCGTCGCCGGTGGTGTCCACGACCATCGTACCCAGCACCGCGTGCCGGCCCTGTTTCGACTGCATGATCACGCCCCGGACACGTCCGTCCTCGACGATCGGTTCCGTTGCCCAGGCATGCAGCACGATGTCGACACCGGCCTCGCGCGCCAGGTCGTCGGCGGCGATCTTCAACCGCTCCGGGTCGATCATCGGCGCCCAGGTGACGATGCGGTGATGGGCCGAGAACCGGTTGGCCCAGTACTCGACGTGACGTTCGTCCCGCGAGCCCCAGAGATCGCGGTCGGGACCGAGTATGGCGTCGGGTGGCAGCCGGTCGAGCACTTCCTCGCAGTAGCCGCGAAGCACCAGGTTCCCGTCCCAGTCGGTCATCCGGTCAATCCAGATCACCAGACCGCCGGTGGCGAGTCCGCCCAGGTGGTTGTAGCGCTCCACCAGCATGGTTCGCGCTCCGATCCGGGCGGCTGCGGTCGCCGCCGCGGTGCCGGCCGGTCCGCCACCGACCACCAGCACGTCGACCCGGTCGAGCACGGGGATCTCGCGCGCCGGTTCCGTGACCACGCCGCCGCCATCGCGCCGGCGCCGCGGCTCACGGTGAACGTCGAAGATCGCCTGGGTGTAGATCTGCCGGTCTTCGCCGCTCATTTCACGCTCCGGGTCCTGTTGATCAGGCGGTCGGTATCCGCACCGAGGCGCGGCGGCGGAACCGATGGCCCGATTGCCTCGCCGTCGGCCTTGAAACCGAGCGTCGGCAGATGCACCGGAGCGGCGGCGCCCGGGATTTCCACCGGCCGGGTGATTTCGCGCGCCGCCACCTGTGCACCGGCGAGAACCTCGTCGAGGCCGCGAACCCGCGCGGCAGGAACGCCGGCGCTGTCGAGCACCTGTTCCCAGTGTTCCGCGGTCCCGGTTGCGAACCGGTCGGAGAACTGGCGGCGCAGCACGTCGGCGTTCTCCCGGCGACGGGCCGGGTCGGCCAGGCGCGGGTCGACGAGGATACCGACCAGCCCGAGCGCCGCGCACAGGTTGCGGAACTGTGCCTCGGTATTGGCCGCGATCAGCAGCAGACCGTCGCGAGTCTCGAAAGCCCCCGACGACGGAGATCCGCTCCACGCCTCGTTTCCGGATGCGGCCGGCTGCCAGCCGGTATTGAGATGATTGACCACCAGCGAGTTCATGAGCATCAGGGCGGTATCGAGCATCGCGACGTCGACATGAACGGCATTGCCGGTGCGGCGTACCTCGTGCAGCGCCGAGACCATGGCGAACGCTCCGTTCAGGCCGGTCGCGTAGTCGACATAGGGAGCACCCACCTTGTTTGGCTCGGTCTGTGGCGTGCCGGTTGTCCGCATGATACCGCACATGGCCTGCACGATGTGGTCGTACGCCCGGCGGTGTCCGATCGGGCCGTCCTGGCCGAACGCCGAGATCGAGCAGTAGACGATGTCGGGCTTCAGCGTCACGACCTTCCCGAAGTCAAGGCCGAGCCGTGATGCGACCCCGGGCGAAAAGTTCTCCACCATGATGTCCGCCGTGCGGATGAGGTCGCAGGCAGCCGCAAGGTCGCCGGCACTCTTCAGGTCGAGCGTCACCGACTGCTTGCCGGCGTTCTGTGTCAGGAACGCCGTCGCCATGCCCTGGTCTTCCAGGCCGGCGGGAGCGGGGCCCGAGCGGGTCCAGTCACCGGCATCGGGGTGCTCGATCTTGATCACTTCGGCGCCGAGAAGGGCCAGCTGATAGGTCGCGTAGGGGCCGGCAAGCACGCGGGAAAGATCGACGACGCGCACACCGGTCAGCGGTTCGAACATCGGGCTGTTCCTTGCTGCGGCCTGCCGGCCATGTCACGGGGATCGGGACTGGTCCGCGCCGGCGGCCTCGGCGCGCAGTTCAACCCGCCGGATCTTGCCGGAGATCGTCTTCGGCAGGGTGTCGCGGAACTCGATCTCGCGCGGATACTTGTAGGGTGCGGTCACTGACTTGACGAAGTCCTGGATCTCGCCGACGAGGTCGTCGGACGCCGTGTGCCCGCCCGCCAGAACCACGTAGGCCTTCACGATCTCGCCGCGCAGCTGGTCGGGCTTGGCGACCACGGCTGACTCCAGAACCGCCGGGTGCTCGATGAGTGCGCTCTCGACCTCGAACGGACTGATCCTGTAGCCGGCAGAGGTAATGATGTCGTCGGAGCGCCCGACGAACCAGATGTAGCCGTCTGCGTCGCGGGTCGCGGTATCTCCGGTGTAGTACCAGCCATTGCGGAACGCGGTTGCGGTTTCCGCCGGGTCGCCGAAGTAACCGTGAAACAGCCCGGGCGGCCACGGGTCGGCAAGCCGCACCCCGATGTGTCCGACGGTACCGTCCGCCACCACGGTCCCGTCATCATCGATGATGTCGACGTCGATTCCGGGAACCGGGCGGCCCATCGAGCCCGGGCGGATGTCCATGCCGGGGAAGTTCGCGACCAGGTTCACGGTCTCGGTCTGGCCGTAGCCGTCATGGACATCACAGCCTGTCGCCGCCTTCCAGGCCTGCATTGCCTGCGGGTTGAGCGGTTCGCCGGCACCCATGCAGTGTCGCAGCGACGACAGGTCGTAGCCGGAGATGTCCATCTGCGCGAACACCCGGTAGATGGTGGGCGGTGCGCAGAACGTGGTGACCCTGTGTGCCTGGATGATGCGGAGGTGCTCGTCGGGATCGAACCCGTCACCGTCGAACAGCAGGACGGCGGCGCCGGCAAGCAGCGGCGGAAACACCAGGCCCCATGCCGCCTTGGCCCAGCCGGTGTCGGTGAGCGTCCAGTGAACGTCGTCCTCGGTGAGCGTCATCCAGTACCTCATGGTGATGGTGTGCGCGAGACCGTAGGCGTGGTCGCGCTCGACCATCTTCGGCTGCGACGTGGTGCCGGACGTGAAATAGATGAGAATCGGATCGGTTGCCCGGCCCGGGGCCAGCCGTGAGCGATCGAGCGCCGGCGGCGCCGCGGCGCAGGCCTGGTCCATCGATATCCAGCCGTCGCGTTCGGCATCGACCACGATCAGGTGGCGCACCCCCGGACAGGCGTCCCGGACCGCCTCGACCTTCCCGACATGGGCCGCGGTCACGATGACGACCGACGCGCCCGAGCGGTTGATCCTGTATTCGATGTCGCGCGCCGTCAGCAGGCTGGTGCCGGGCATGGCCACCGCGCCCGTCTTCATGCAGGCAAGCAGCACGTGGTGCCAGGCGGGAATGCGCGGGATCATGACGAACACCTTCTGGCCCCGTGCCACCCCGAGATCGAGCAGCACATTGGCGAGCCGGTCGGATGCCCGGTCGATATCCGAGTAGCTGTGCCGGGAGACCGACCCGTCCGATGCCACCGCGAGCAGTGCGGTGCGATCGGCGTTCCGGGCCCGTTCGGAGACGACGTCAAAGGCAAAGTTGAAGTCTTCCGGAATGGTCAGCCGGAAGTTCTCGCGCAGTGCCCGGTAATCGAAGGGCGATGCGTCAGCACCCATGTCGGTTGCCTCCGTTGTGATCCGCGCCATGTGAAAGCAGTTTGAACCCGGGTTCAAGTCCGCGTGCCGATGCCGTATCGCGGGTTGCATTCTCCGGCGCCGGACAAATACAGTGCCGGCCCCCTTGGCCCAGGCTCCTCCCTCTTCCGTGGCCGCCCGCGCCCCGCTGTCCGGAGACATGCCATCAGCAGGCCCCGCACACACACCGGCACCGGACCGGTAGGGCCGCCGGGGGCTGCCCGATGACGCCGGCCGAGCACCGTGCCGCGCGCAACAATATGGCCGGCGCGCTGTGGATGTGCGCCACCGTCTGTTGCTTCACGGCGATGGCGGTGGCCGGTCGCGAGCTCTCCGATACCATGTCGACAGCGCAGATCATGGTGCTGCGCAGCCTGGTCGGCCTGGTGATTGTCCTGCCGCTGGCACTGTCTGCCGGGCGGATCGCCACCCGCCGGCCGTTGCTGCATGTGGCGCGCAACGGCGTTCATTTCGTCGGCCAGTACGCGTGGTTCTACGGTATCGCGGTCCTCAGCCTCGTCGACATGAGCGCGCTGATGGCAACTACCCCGATCTGGTCGACGCTGTTCGCGGTCGCGTTCCTGCGCGAACGGGCCGGACTGCGGCGCTGGCTCATCATCGCACTCGGTTTCGCCGGCGTCCTCGTTATCCTGCGCCCGCACACCCTGCCGGTGTCGTGGGCGGCACTGGTCTGCATCTTCGGAGCTGCCGGCTATGCCGGAGCCAACGTGTTGTCAAAGGAACTCATGCGCACCGACACGCCGCTGCAGATCGTCTTCTGGATGCTGCTGATCCAGCTGCCGATCGCGACGCTGGCAAACTGGGGCGCCTGGTCGCCGGTCGCCTGGGAGGACGCGGGCTGGATTCTGGTCGTGGGGGCGACGGGCGTACTCGCCCATCTCACCATGAACCAGTCGATCCGGCTCGGTGACATCTCGATCGTGGTCCCGGTCACCTACCTGCAGCTGCCGCTGATCGGACTGGCGGGATTCATCCTGTTCCAGGAAGTACCGGAGGTCATGGTGCTCGCCGGTGCCGCCATGATCATTGGCGGGACCTGGTGGAACTTCGTTGCCGAACGCCGGATTGCCCGAAGCGGGCGCTGATCGCTCAGATGCTGGTCGCGCCCCCGTCGACGACCACCTCGCTGCCGGTCATGTAAGACGACTCGTCGGACGCCAGGAACAGGACCGCGGCCACCACCTCGTCGATGGTCCCGAGCCGGCCCATCGCCACCCGCGTGAGCCGTTCCTCCAGCACCGCGGGATCGCCCATCGCGGCCCGCACCATGTCGGTATCGATAGGGCCGGGGAACACCGCGTTGCACCTGATGCCCTCACGGGCGTGCTGGGCCGCGGTTACCTTGCTCAGAATCCTGACCGCACCCTTGCTGGCGGCATAGGCCGGCTCCTGGTGCGTGGACTGACCGATGCCTGCCACCGAGACGATGTTGATGATCGACCCGCCGCCGCTTGCGCGCATCGCCGGAATCGCGTGCTTGATCCCGAGAAACACGCCCCTGGCATTGACCGCCTGGACCCGGTCCCACTCCTCGACCGTGCGCTCCTCGATCGGAACCCGGTTGATCACGATACCGGCATTGTTGACCAGGATGTCGAGACGGCCGAACCGGCCGGTGGCATGGTCGACGGCCCGCTTCCAGTCGTCCTCGCGGGTGACATCGAGATGGACGTAGTCCGCCTCGGCACCCTTCGCCCTGACCGAGGCTTCCACCTCCCGGCCGGCGTCGTCTCGGACGTCACCGAACACCACCCGCGCACCGTGGGCGGCGAAGGTCTGCGCTTCCGCGGCTCCCTGGCCCCTGGCTCCTCCGCTGATCAACGCGACCTTTCCCTCGAGCCTGCCCATTTCGTCTCTCCCTCATTGTTCCGTGCAGGGAACCTGCGCAATGCCTTGAACCCCGCCAAAAGGACCAGGGCATCCCGCGCGGCTCAGAACGGGCGGTCACCGCGAACGAGCGCCCGGTAGAGCATTCTGTGCTGCGAGTGGTCGTAGTCGAAGCCCGCCCGGTGCATCGCTGAACGATTGTCCACCAGCAGCATGTCTCCGAGTCGGTAGGAGTGGGTGTAGGTAAACTCGGTCCTGATCGCAACCTCGAGCAGTTCGTCGAGGAACTTCTGGGTTTCTGCCGGGTCCAAGCCTGTCACGCGCTCGGTCTTGTTTTGGTGGAACCAGATGGCGCGCGTACCGCGTTCCGGGTGGGTGCGCACCAGGGGATGGAGCATCGGCGTGCCGCCTGCGGTGCGCTGGTCCGCCACCACGTCCGGGTTGCCGGTTGCGGCCCGCGCGCTGCTGATCAGCGTGTTCTCGGTCTGCATGTCGGCGATGCGCGCCTGCCAGTCCCGTGGAAGCGCTTCCCAGGCCGCGCGCATGTTGCAGACCGAGGTGCCGCCGCCACTGTCGGGCAGCGCCACCGGATAGAGGCAGGTCACCTTCGGAGGACAGGCCTGGTTGGTATGGTCGGTATGCCAGGTGGCGTTCGCCGCAACCTTTGCCGGCTTTCCCCGGCTGTCGGTGTGCCGGTTCGACAGCACGCTGACCAGCGGGACGTCCTCGACGACGTGACGGCGGTTCTGGTCTTCCATCGGTTCGCCGAACAGCGACACGGCCGCCAGGAACTCGGCGGGTCCGAAACGCTGGTTTCGGATCACCAGCGCAACGTGGTCCACGAGCGCCTCGTTCAGCCGCTCGCGGGTTTCGGGACTGACCGGGCGGGAGAGGTCGACCCCGTGCACCTCGGCACCGACGTGGGGTCGGATCGGTGTGATTTCCATGTCGGTCACGCTGTCTCCTCAGGCGGCCACGCCGAAGTCGATCACCGTGCGCACCACCCGGCCTTCCTTCATTGCCCTGAAGCCGTCATTGATCTCCTCGAGGCTGATCCGGTCGGAGACCCACTCGTCGAGATGCAGGCGGCCCTGCATGTACAGCTCGATGAGCCGCGGCATGTCGACCCGGAACCGGTTCGAGCCCATGCTCGATCCCTGGATCTTGCGTTCGCGCAGAAAGTCCCAGCCGTGAAGCTCGATCTTCTCGCCGAACGGCACCATGCCGACAATGGTTGCTGTGCCACCCATCGCCAGCATCCTGAAACACTGCTCGGCAGTGATCTTGAGCCCGAGACACTCGATCGCATGGTGAACCCCGCCGCGGGTCATCTCCATGATGCGCTCGACCGGGTCCCCGTCATTCGGGTTGACGAGATCGGTGGCGCCGAGCTTGGCGGCGAGCTGCAGTTTCGACGGGTTGGTGTCGACGGCGATGATCCGCCCGGCTCCGGCCACGTAGGCGCCCTCGATCGCCGCCATGCCGACCCCGCCGCAGCCGACCACGGCGACGGATTCGCCCATGCGAACGCCCGCGGTGTTGACCGCGGCACCGAAACCGGTGATCACGCCGCAGCCGATCAGGGCCGCCCTGTCCAGCGGCATGTCCTTGCGGATCTTTACCAGCGCGTTCTCGTGCACCAGCATCTGTTCGGCAAAGGACGACAGGTTGAACCCGGTGTGCAGGCGCTGCGGCTTGTCCCACTCGAGCCTGCGTGCCTCGCCCGGCGGCATCTTGACATCGGTATTGCTGCAGATCATCGGCCGGCCGGTGGTGCAGTTCTCGCAGGTGCCGCAGAACACCGAGAGGCAGGTGATCACGTGATCACCCGGCTTGACATAGGTGACGCCGTCGCCGACCTGTTCCACGATCCCCGCCGATTCATGCCCCAGCACCACGGGCAGCGGATGCGGATACAGCCCTTCGATGAAGTGCAGGTCGGAATGACACAGCCCGGCAATCGCCGTGCGCAGCAGCACTTCGCGCGACTGCGGCTTGCGCAGACTGACATCCTCGATCACCAGGGGGGTATTGGGTTCATACAGGACCGCGGCTTTCATCGCCCATTCCTCCGTGTCGGCACCACATCGGATGGACTGTTCCAGACCACCGGGACAAAAGCAATTCCGCATCTCCGGGACACCGCGCTGGCAGACAGCGCATGTACCCGGGCGCACTCCGGTGCCGGGGGCATGGAATTTGCGGTCACGGCGGAACCTCGGGTTTCGCAGTCCACGGGCGAGGATGTCTCGGTTCCGGCCAGTCTTGCGGATCTGGAGTGCAGGCAACGCAGGGTCGTATAGGCTGACCGCATGCCAGCATGGAGGACCCCGGGCATCTTCAAACTGACCCACGACCCTCCGGCGCAGCCTCGTGACAGCGGGTCCGGACCGGGTTATGGAGGCGGGATGGTGTCCCGCCTTGCCCTCGCCGCCGTCGTCCTCCTCATCACTGCGCCGTTACGGGCGGAGCCGCTCGTGCTGGGCCACTTTTCTTCCGGCGACGCGAAAGGCTGGGAGCTGCGTCATTTCGAGGGCGAGACGCGCTACCGCATCGTGGAAGACGCGGGGGCGAAGGTACTGGAAGCCGAGAGCGAAGCCGCGGCGTCCAGCCTCTATCTCGAAAGGGAGATCGACCTTGCCGGGCGCCCGGTGCTGGAGTGGCGCTGGAAGATCGAGGCGCCGCTCGCGGTGGCGGACGAGCGTGTCAAGGAAGGCGACGATTTTGCCGCACGGGTCTATGTCGTGGCGCCGGGCGAGGGGCTGTTCGGGTTGCCGACCGCGATTTCCTATGTCTGGTCGGGCAATGCGCCCGTTGGCGCGGACTGGCCCAATCCGTTTACGTCCAAGGTGCGGATGGTGGCTGTCGAGTCAGGCCCGGACGGTGCCGGCAAATGGCGCAGCTACCGCCGCAACGTCCGTGAGGACTTCCGCCGCCTGTTCGACCGCGAGGTGGACGAGCTGGAGGGAGTTGCCGTGATGACCGACACCGACAACAGCCGCCAGCACGCCCGGGCCTGGTACGGCGACATCCTGTTGAGAGCGGAAGACGGAAACTGACGCTCCGTGAACTCCTGTTTCGTGTGCAACGCCACACCGGGCGAACGGGTCTCCTGATCTTCCGTCATCGCAGGTCAGGCTTCCTGAAATCGCGAGGATGCCGACCGTTGCGATCAGCCCGCACCTGGAGCAGTGTGCGCCAGTCAGGCACCCGTTTGCATGGAGGCGGCCCGTGCTCGCAGGGATCAACACCGCGCTGGTCACGCCGTTCGACACCGATCTCGAGTTCGACCCGGATGCGATGCGCCGGAGTGTCAGGCACCAGATCGCCTGCGGTACCGCCGGACTCTGTGCGCTGGGCGGCACCGGCGAGCCGCTTTCGCTCAGCCTCGAGGAACACCGGCGCGTCATCGACACCGTGGTGGAGGAAACCGCGGGCCGGGTTCCCGTGACGGTTGGCTGCCTGCTCGGTGGCGCCGCCGACGTGACCGCGGCGGCGCGACATGCGCAGGCCGCCGGGGCCGATGCCGTCATGCTGGTGCCGCCGTATTTCTACTCGGCCCGCCCGTTCGATATCGAACGCCATTTCCAGGCGGTCGCCGGGGCCTGCAGCCTGCCGGTCATCATGTTCCACACGCCCGGACGCAGCGGCGTGCGGCTCGCCCCGCACGAGCTGCTTTCCATGATCCATGCCAACCCGGCGATCCGCGGCATCAAGGACGCCTCGGGCGACCTGGTCCTGGCTGCAGAGGTGATACGCGACGCACCCGACGGGTTCTGCTTCATGCAGGGTCTCGACGAACTGCTGCTCGCCTCGCTGGCTCTCGGAGCCGCCGGCGGCATCGTTTCGCTCGGCGAACTGCTGCCCCGCAGCCTGCGCCGCCTCTACCACCGGGCCACGACGGGTGACCTGCAGCGAGCCCGACAGATCCAGTTCGACCTGCTCGGACTGTGCCGGGCGATCTATCGCGAACCCAACCCGGGGCCGCTCAAGTACGCGCTCGACCGTGCCGGCCGACCGGCAGGACCGTGCCGGGCGCCGATCCACGGGCCGGGAGACGATACCAGATCGGCCCTTGATGCCCTGCTGCCGGGACTGCTCGCAGTCGAGAATGCCGGCCCCGCATAGCTGACCAGCCGAGAATGCGGCTCGCCTGTCCCGGGGGAGGGCGCGATGCACCCGGCGCTCGATCTGCTGTCGGTCGGGCGAGGATGCGTGTCGCAGGCTCGATGACGGGACCGGGCGGCACGATTGGGGAGGGTGCCCGGGAGCATGACCCGACTGCGGTTTCCACGGCGAAGAGATCCAGTGCGCCGGCCGGATTCGTCAGTGGCCTTCATCGTGGCGCACAGGTGACCATGCGGGCATCGTCGGCAGACCAAAGCCGGTGTGAACCTGCCGGTGGAGGGCGCGTGGGAAAGCGCGCGGCACCTGGCCGGTCTGCTGTCGGGCAGGTGTGGTACCGTCGACCTGGCCAACGGTGCGGGGCCGGATGCCTCGGTTCGCGATCGGGGCCTGTCAGGTTGAAGCGGCCGCGGGAACGGCACACAATCGTATCCCGACGACAGCGGGAGGGCAGACATGCAGGACGGTGTTGAGGTCGTTCCCAGCGGTGCGGCGCTCGGTGCGGACGTGGTCGGTGTCGATCTGGCCGCCGCGATCGACCCCGGGACCTTCCGGGTGATCGAGGACGCCTGGCACCAACACCTGGTGCTGCGGTTCCGCGGCCAGCAGCTTGACGACGACGCTCTGGCAGCATTCTCGCGCAATTTCGGCGATCTCGACATGGCGCCGACAGGGCGGGGCGGCACGCCGTTCAATCCCGCCCGGCCGGAAATCGCGGTCCTGTCGAACATCGTCGTCGACGGCCGGCGCATGGGCAGCCTTGGCAACGACGAACTGGTCTGGCACCAGGACATGACCTACAACCCGGTCCCGCCCAAGGCGAGCCTGCTCTACGGGCTCGAGGTGCCGCCACGCGGCGGCGAGACCCACTTCTACAACCTCTACAGGGCCTTCGATGCCCTGCCGGAGGATCTTGCGCGCCGCATTCACGGGCTCGACTGCAAGCACGATGCGACCCGATCGTCCAATGGCGAACTCAGGACGGGCTACGAAGCGAGCTACAGCAACGAGAACCGCCCGGGCGCCGTGCACCCGCTGGTCCTGCGCCATCCCGCCACCGGGCGCCGGGCGCTGTGCGTCGGCAGGCGTCCGGGCGCCTGGATCGTCGGATACGCGGATGCCGACAGTGGCCGGCTGCTCGACGAGATCTGGGACCACATCCACTCGCACGCGTTTACCTGGTCGCAGGAATGGCAGGTCGGCGACCTCGTGATCTGGGACAACCGCTGCACACTGCACCGCCGCGACCGGCTGGATCCGGCGACTCGGCGGATGATGCACAGGACCCAGGTGAGAGACCTGCACGGGCCGGTTGCCGGGTGGAACTGACCGGCCGCGGCCGGCTTGCCCGCCATGGGGTGCGGCCGTAAGGTCCCGGCCGTCATCACAAGTGCGGGGCGCAATGAGCGATCGGGTTCTCATCCTCGACTTCGGCAGCCAGGTCACCCAGTTGATCGCCCGCCGCCTTCGCGAGATCGGCGTCTACTGCGAAATTCTTCCCTACAACGCCCCGACACGTGACATGGCCGGGTTCGGAGCCCGGGGCATCGTGCTCTCGGGCGGCCCGGCGTCGGTGCTCGGGCAGGATCCGCCGCTGCCGCCCGATTACGTCTTCGACTCGGGTCTGCCGGTACTCGGCATCTGCTACGGCCAGCAGGTGATGTGTGCAAAACTTGGCGGTCGGGTCGAGCAGGCGGCCGAACGCGAGTTCGGGCGTGCCGAAGTCACCGTGCACGAGCCGTGCCCGCTGTTCGTCGACCCGTGGAGGGCCGGCGGGCGCGAACAGGTCTGGATGAGCCACGGCGACCGTGTGATCAAACTGCCGCCGGGGTTCCGTTCCGTCGCATCGAGCGAGGGATCACCGTGCGCTGTCATCGCCGATGAGGCGCGCGGGTACTACGGTGTGATGTTCCACCCGGAGGTGGTGCACACCGTCCACGGCACCGACCTGCTCCGCGGTTTCGCCCGCCATGTCGCCGGCTGTGCGGGTGACTGGACCATGGCGGCGTTCCGGGCCCAGCAGATCGGGCGCATTCGTGAACGGGTTGGCGATGCCGGCGTGATCTGCGGCCTGTCGGGCGGAGTGGACTCGTCGGTTGCGGCACGGCTCCTGCACGAGGCGATCGGCGACCGGCTGACCTGTGTCTTCGTTGACCACGGCCTGCTGCGGGCCGGTGAGGCCGAGGAGGTCTGCTCACTGTTTCGCGGTCACTACAACATCCCGCTGGTGCATCGTGACGCCGGAAACGTATTCCTTGCCGCTCTCGAGGGTGTCGAGGATCCCGAGGCCAAACGCAAGATCATCGGCGGGCTGTTCATCGATGTATTCGAGGAAGAGGCGGGCCGCATCGAGGGCGCCGGGTTCCTCGCCCAGGGAACGCTGTATCCCGACGTGATCGAGAGCGTGTCGGTGACAGGCGGGCCGAGTGTCACCATCAAGTCGCACCACAACGTTGGTGGCCTGCCCGAACGCATGCGCCTCGATCTGGTCGAGCCGCTGCGCGAATTGTTCAAGGACGAGGTGCGCGCGCTGGGACGTGAGCTCGGCCTGCCCGAACAGCTTGTCGGCCGCCATCCGTTTCCGGGTCCGGGGCTTGCGATCAGGATCCCGGGTGCGGTGACGCGCGAGAAGGTGGAACTGTTGCGGGCCGCCGATGCGATCTACCTCGACGAAATTCGCCGTGCAGGCCTCTACGACGAGATCTGGCAGGCGTTCGCGGTGCTGCTTCCGGTGCGCACGGTCGGGGTCATGGGCGATGCGCGGACCTACGAGCACGTGTGCGCACTGCGAGCGGTGGTCTCCACTGACGGGATGACCGCCGATTTCTATCCGTTCCCGCATGACTTGCTCGGGCGCATCGCGACCCGCATCATCAACGAGGTCCGGGGCATCAACCGGGTGACCTACGACATCACCTCGAAACCGCCCGGCACCATCGAGTGGGAATGAACTGCCCTGCAATCCGGCGTCGGGTTTCACGTTCACTCCCCCGGTGACGGGTTGAAGGGGCCGGGTTCTCCCGCCTCCTGGTGCAGGTCCGCGGCCTCCCGCGCGGTCGCCTCGGTCCTGCGCGGGCAGGGGACGGGTTTACGGCACATGCGGAAGCGGAACGCCAGGCAACCGCTGTTGGCATCGGCTCGGCCGTTCCGGACGACATGGAAGGACAGGCCCGGCAAAGGGCCTGCACGTCATCGGACTGCGGGAATGATCCCGACAGCACGGACAGAGCCGGAGCCAGGACGGGACCAGGGCCCGGAAAACACCCGGGTTGTCGCGCGGTCGGCCCGGTTCTCGGGCCCGTTCAGGCGATGTCGATGTCGAGGATGCTGATGTGCAGTTCGTAGGAAGTCGCGTCCTGGTCCGAAATCTTCGAGATCACGCCCATGAATTCTCCGTCGACGCTGACCTCCGCCGAGTCGGGACTGTTGTCGTCGAGCGCGAGCTCGAGACCCTGGTGTCCGAGGGTGGCGCGCAGGTGGCGCTCGAGGCCGTCGCGTTCCTCCTCGCTGATCCCCGCTGCCGTTTCGTCGGTCGGGTCCATCTTCCGGCGCGATCTGATCATCATCTGCAGGTCGTAGGAGATCTCGCCCTCGTCGACCACACGGTAGACCGCACCATGTCGCTTGCCGCGCACCGTCATCTCGGCCGGGTCCTCGCCGTCACCGAGCGCGATCTCCGGATTGCGGAACTTGCTGCGCAGGAACTGCTCGACCCTGGCAAACTCGGCGGCGTTGGCCACGCGCACCTCCGGATGTGATTAGAATGGCGCCATGGTCCACTCCGGGGCGCACCCCGCGGCCATCAGCGTCACGACCGGTCAGCAATAGCGAGAGGTGCAATGCGGCGCAAGATCATCATCGACTGTGATCCCGGTATCGACGACGCGGTGGCGCTGATGCTCGCATGCGCCAGTCCGGATGAACTCGAGATCCTGGCCGTCACCACCGTGGCCGGCAACGTGGCACTCGGGCACACCGCCGCGAACGCACGCCGGGTCCTGGAAGTCTGCGGCCGCGGCGATGTCCCCGTGCACGCCGGGTGCCCGCGCCCGTTGCTGAGACCGCTGGTGACCGCCGACAGGGTGCACGGCGAGACCGGGGTTGACGGCAGCGGACTTCCGCCCCCGACGCGACCGCTTGCCGATGACCATGCGGTGGACGTTCTGCGCGATACCGTCCGTGACGCCCCGGGGGAGGTGACGGTGGTGGCAGTGGGCCCGCTGACCAACCTTGCCGCAGTGCTTGTCCAGCGTCCCGAATTCGCCGCCGAGGTGCGCGAGATCGTGATCATGGGCGGCAGTGACGGCCCCGGCAACGTCACGCCGCACGCGGAGTTCAACTTCCATGTCGATCCGCACGCCGCACGGATTGTCTTCGAAAGCGGGGCCAGGCTGGCGATGTACGGTCTCAACATCACCCACCAGGTCCGGGTGGACGACCGGGTGCTCGGCCGGATCGCGGCACTGCGCTCCCCGCCGGCCCGGGCGGCGGCCGGCATGCTGGAGCGCTATCGCGACTCGGGCGGCGCACTCCACGACGTGCTCGCCGTGGGACATCTGCTGCGGCCCGACTGTTTCGGGCTCGAGGCGGCCCTGGTCACGATCGATACGTCCGAGAACGGTCGTATCGGCCGAAGCATCGTCGAACGCGGGGCCGGGGCCAACGCCATGGTCGGGTTCGATGCCGCCGCGGGCGAGTTTCTCGACTTCCTGCTCGGGCGGCTGGCGCGGTACTGAACCGCCTTACGACTCGGCCAACACCTCGCGGACGGCGGCGGCAATCTTGTTCCGGTCGGGAAAGACGTGATCCTCGAGAGTCGGGCTGTAGGGGATTGGCACCTGCAGTGCGCAGACCCTGCGGACCGAGGCCCTGAGCGCGCGGAAGGTGGCGGGGTCCTCGGTGACCAGTGCCGAGATCTCGGCGGCCGCGCTGCAGGTCGGACCGGCCTCGTCGGCGATGATCAGCCGCCCGGTCTTGCGGACCGACGCCCTGAGCGTGTCGACATCCATCGGGACCAGGGTGCGCGGGTCGATCACCTCGGCCGAGATTCCCTCGGCTTCGAGCATCTCCGCCGCGGCGAGCGCCTCGTGCACCAGCCAGGCGAGTGCGATGATGGTGACGTCGGAGCCCCCGCGCTTCACCTCCGCCACTCCCAGCGGGATGGTGTACTCCTCCTCCGGTACCTCGCCCACCAGGGTGAGCAGCCTCGTGGACTCGAAGGAGATCACCGGGTTGTCGTCGCGAATCGCCGACTTCAGCAGCCCCTTGGTGTCGCGCGGCGTGGACGGAAGGATCATCTTCAGCCCGGCCAGGTTCATGAACATCGAGTACGGGCTCTGGGAATGCTGGGCCGCCATCCGCACCCCGCCACCGACGGTGCAGCGATACAGGATCGGAAACCGCGCCTGGCCTCCGAACATGTAATGGATCTTCGAGGCCTGGTTGACCACCTGGTCCATGGCGACGAAGGAAAACGTCACCATTCGCCAGTCGATGATCGGACGGAACCCGGAGCCCGCGGCTCCGATCGCCATGCCGGTGAGCGCGCCTTCCGCGATCGGGGTGCCGCGCACGCGTGCCTCTCCGAACCGTTCGACGAGCGGTGGCGGCGCGTCGGTGGACAGGTGAAAGGTGGTTGCGTCGCGTCCCATCTCCTCGATCAGGGCTTCCATGCCGGCGTCGGCGTAACTGATCTGTCGCATCGGGTTTTCCTCCACCGGGACTAGGCAGCAAACACGTCATCGGTCGCCCGGGCCGGGTCGGGAAACGCGCTTGCCCGGGCGTAGTCGACCGCCCGGTCGATCCGCTCCAGGATCTCCCGGTCCATCTGTTCCCATTCCTCGTCGGTGAGCTGCCCCTGCTGGCTCTTCAGATGCCGGGCCAGCCGCTCGATCGGGTCCTTCTGCAGCCAGGCGTCGATTTCCTCGGCCGGCCTGATGTCGACCTGGGTCGGACGTTCGGTATGCCGGCGGTAGCGGTAGGTCTTGCACTCGATCAGCGACGGCCCTTCTCCGGCCCGCGCCCGGTCGGCGGCCTCGCGCGTGGCCCGGTGCACGGCAAAGATGTCGTTGCCGTCCACGACCATCCCCGGAATGCCGTAGCCGGCGGCACGGGTCGCGACATCCGGGACCGAGAGCGAGGAGGACGCCGGCGTGTTGACCGCCCACAGGTTGTTCTCGCACACGTAGATCATCGGCAGCTTCCACGCTGCCGCGATGTTCAGCGATTCATGGAACGGACCGGCGCCGGATGCCCCGTCCCCGAAGAAGGAGACCGCGACACGGCCCTTGCCCTCGAGTTGGGCGGCGAGCCCGGCTCCGGTGATGATCGAGATCCCGCCCGCGACGATGCCATTGGCACCGAGCATGCCGATCGAGAAATCGGCGATATGCATCGAGCCGCCCTTGCCCTTGCAGTAGCCGGTCTCTCGGCCGTAGAGCTCGGCCATCATCCGGTCGATGTCGGCTCCCTTGGCGATGCAGTGCCCGTGCCCGCGGTGGGTGCTGATGATCTGGTCTTCCCGCTCCAGTGCAGAACAGACCCCGACCGCTACCGCTTCCTCCCCGATGTAGCAGTGCACGGTGCCGTAGATGTCGCCGGCGACATAGTCGGACGAGGCGCGTTCCTCGAAGCGTCGGATCGTCTGCATCAGGCGCAGCATCTCGCGCTGGCGCTCAGGAGATATGTCCATTGTCCCTCCCCGGGAAATCGTCTTCGCCGCGCGGCGATTCAGCCGCCAAGCCCCTCGAGCCCGCTGTCCACGCTCAGCGCCTGGCCGGTAATGGTGCTGCCGAGATCCGAACAAAGATAGAGGATCATTCCGGAAATGTGCACCGGTGGAACGAAACTGCGCAGGGATGTGATCGAGACGGTCCGGTCGCGCACCAGGTTTTCGGAAACGCCTTCGGCCGCTGCTGCCGCCCGGATCACCCGTCTAATCCTGTCGCCCTCGACCGGGCCCGGCTGGATGCAGTTGCAGCGAATTCCGAATGGCCCGGCCTCGAGCGCCGTGGTGCGGGTCAGTCCGACGATCCCCCACTTCGAGGAAACATAGGGACTGCGATGGAGCATCCCGAACTTGCCGGCCGCCGATGACAGGTTGACGATTGACCCGCCGCCGGACTGCTTGATCCGCGGCAGGGCGTGCTGCGTGCCGAGGAACGCGCTGGTCAGGTTGACGGTGACGCAGGCAAGCCAGTCCTCGAGCGCGATCTCCTCGATCGGTGCCGTGGGTCCGGCGGTCCCGGCGTTGTTGATCATGATGTCCAGGCCACCGAGCCACGCATCCGCGGCCTCGAACAGGGAGTCGAAGGCGGCCGGGTCGGAGACGTCGGCCACCATTCCGTCAACACCGTCACTGGCCGAGATGACATCTCCCAGGCCGTCTTCGTCGATGTCGCAGATGTAGACCCGCGCTCCGGCCTCGGCAAACAGCCGCGTGGTCTCCCGACCGATCCCGCCGCCCGCGGCGGTGATGACAACCCGCTTGCCATCAAGGTTCATGTCCATGTCACGCTTCTCCGTCGACTCGTGTTCGCGCAGCATAGGGAAATTATATCGAATAGTGCCAACATCGCTCCGCCAGCATCCGATGGTTTTGCGTCTCCCGGACCGGATGCTCACTGCGGGAGCGGGCTGACAGCACCGACTTCATGCTCATGTTCCCGATTACTTGAAGTCCAATCTCCGTATTGTTCAGGAGCGCCTCCATGCCCGATCCCGTCACCTGCCGCCAGGTCACATACCGGCTTCTGCCACGCAAGACGTCGGCATGGAGGATGTCGCGGTCGCGATCCAGTGCGGGACGCTGAGACGTCTCGACGATGCGATGCAGGATTTCTTCAGGCGCACGAAGGCGGGGCTCGGCGGTTTCCCCCGTTTCAAGGGGCGCCGGCACTGGAACAGCATTTCGATCATTTCCGGCGTCAGGATCCGGGGCAACGCCCTGCATGTCCCGCGCTACGGGCAGATGACGGTCCGCCGGCGCGGCGGGTCTCCCGACGGGGTGCCGAGATCGGCGACACTGAAGCGCGAAAGTGGAAAGTGGTACGCCGTGGTTGCGGTCGCGACCCCGGCGCCGGTGCATGACGACAAAGGCCACGTGACCGGCATCGACATGAACGCCCGCGTCGCGAAGACGGGCCCACACGATGTGCTTCCCGAGGTTTCGATCGAGGAAGAGCGTCGGAAGCTCAGGCGGCAGCTTCAAGCTCGCACCGGATAGCTTCCTCGATCTCTGTGCCCGGGCGTTCGTAGTCTTCGGCGAGCGCGCTGATCGACTCCCCGAGCTTGTAGCGCTCGGCGATGATCCGGGTAGCGAGCCCCGTACCCGCAATGACGGGGCGCCCACCTGCGAGCGCCGGATCGATGAGCACCGTTGCCGGAGCATTCCGGATGAAATGCCGGGTGAAGGGATACAGCTTGATCGGGATCCCGCCCCGGTCGCGCTCGATTCGCTTCAAGGCGCCGGCGATCACTTCCCGGATAAGGACGCTCGCCAAAATAGATTGTCTATTATTGCCGTGGGGTCAGGCTGTAGTTCCACTCGCCGTGGAAGGGGTCCCGGCGGATGGCGAGGCTCTCCATCTGATCGTCGGTGACCTTGACCCCGAGCGGATAGCTGTTGTCGTCGAGGTCTGAGCGTATGGTGAGGCCGGTTCCTGTGGTGGTGGCTGCGATCAGCTTGACGATCACCTGGTAGCTGACGAGAGGTCGCCCGCGCCAGTTCTGGGTGATGTGACAGAACATCCGGTGCTCGATCTTGTTCCACTTGCTGGTTCCGGGCGGGAAGTGGGCCACGGACACGGTCAAGGCGAGTTCATCGGCAAGCTTCTGGAGTTCGAGCTTCCACAGCCGGTTGCGGCTGCTGTTGGAGCCGCCGCCGTCGGCGGTGATCAGCAGGCGTCTGGCATCGGGGTAGAGCGGGCGTCCCATTTGCCGCCACCAGCGGCACAGGGTCTCGACGGCGACGGTTGCCGTGTCGTGATCGATGCCGACGCTGACCCAGCCGGTGTTGGCGGTGAGGTCGTACACCCCGTAGGGGATGGCCTTGCCCGGGTCCGGATCGGGGAAGTCATGCACATTGACGGCCTCGGGCTCGCCCCTGGGGCGCCATTCCCGACCGCCATTGCGGTACGGACCAACGAGTTCCTTCTTCTTCGTGTCGACCGACACCACGGGCTGGCCCAGCCTCTGGAAGGCGCGCACCCGGCGGTCGATGCGGCGGAACTGCGCGTCCCGGTCCGGGTGCTGGCGGCCTTCCAGCGTCTTGCGGTTGGCCTGAAGGCTGTATCCCAGATCATGCAGCAGCCGGTTCACCGTGCGCTCGCTGACCGGGTGGCCCTCACCCGTGAGCCGGTCGGCCAGCCGTGCGGCGCTGTTGCACGTCCAGCGCAGCGGGCTCTCCGGATCACCGCGCGTCACCGGCTCAAGCTGGCGCTCCAGCGCCGCCACAAGCTCCGGGTCCAGGTCCGTCACCCGCTTGCGCCCGCCACCCGCTCGACGCAAACGCCCCGAGGGCGCCTCGCCCGGGGCTTCGGTGACCACGCCCGACGAGAGTTCCTTCAGCCCGGCACGAACGGTGCCGCGCGACATCCCTGTCGCCTCGGCCACCCGGGCGATGCCCCCGCGCCCGATGGCACGGGCTTCCGTGGCCGCCCACAGGCGCCGGGCCCGTTCATCCAGAACCGGGCGCAGCACCACAAATTTGGAGTGCAGCATGTCAACCATACCATCCATGGTTGCATGACTAGCCGGAACTTCAGGGGAATCTGAAGAAGGGATCCATGACCCACCACCGGTTTTTCATGGATTTTCCGGCCCTGCGGCCGCTGGTCACCCTGTCAATCTCATGGGAACGTTGTGGTCAGGGTTCACTCCGAGAAGCTGGAACGCCCGTTTCTGGACCGGGGTGGGCCTGGTGACGACGGACAGCAGGCTTTCGCCATGGCCCGGCAGGCGCAGCTGGTTCAGCGCCATCCCCGAGAGATCGTCGAGCAGGGTCCGGAAGCTGTGGGCGGGCAGGTCGTCTGCGGTGCGTTTTATGGCGGCCTTCCGCCGGGCGGATTCCGACGGCCGGGCCTTCTCCACCGGCGAGTTCCGCTGCGCGCGGGCGCCCGCGCGGTCGTCGTCCTCGAACAGGAGCGGCGCGAGGCGCCGGCGCATGTGCCATTCGACATGCAGGGCCAGCATGCACAGGAACACGTGCGCGCGGACATGGTCGGGGGAGTAGACGGAGACCGGACGGATCCGCAGGTCGCTCCTGGCGTTGCGGAACGCACGTTCCACGCCGGCGAGGCTCTTGTACGCCTCCACGGCTTCGGCCGCGCCCATGGAGGCGGAATCCAGGCTGGTGCGGATGACGTAGACGCCGTCGAGCCGCGCCTCGGCAGCGATCCGCTCCGACCGCCGGCGCCACGAGATGGCGTTGTCGGTCACGTCGACCTCGATGTGCTTGCCGACCTTGCGACGGTTGATGTCCCTGCCCACCCGGCGCTCGATGCTCTCCCGGCCCTTCAGCCGGCCCGAGCGTACCGACCTCGCGATCCTCGCCAGCGCCTCCTCGGTGGCCTGAAGCAGGTCCGCGCGCTTGCGCGCCCGTTCCTGTCGCAGCCGGGGGTTCATGCAGACCATCAGCCGCTCGCCGGGGAAGTCCGGGCCCGTGACATCGGCCACCGCGTCGGGAACCAGCGCCTCGGGCACAAGCGGCGCCGGGGCGCCGTCCGCACCCTCCTTCAGGAGTGTGCGGATGTCCTGCGTCTTCAGCGCCGAGACCCAGTCGAGCCCCGCCGGCTCGATGTCCTCGCGGATCCGCGCCGTGGTGAGCATCCCACGGTCGCCCACGAGCGCCACGCGCTCGATGCCGAAGCGCGTGCGGATCCTGTTCACCTGCGACGCCACCGTCGACGGGTCCGCGGTGTTTCCGCAGAACACCTCCACCGCGACCGGGCAGCCGTCGCAGGCGCAGAGCATCCCGAACACGATCTGCTTCTTGCCCCTCTTCGCGTCACGGTTGTGGCCGAAGGCCGCGAGCGGGCAGCAGGTTCCCTCCAGGGAGCTCGAGGAGACGTCATACAGGATGAGCGTTCCGTCCTTCAGGTGCCGGTTGGCCAGGCTCCTCTCGATCCAGACCTGGCGCTTCAGCAGCCAGTCGAGCATGGCGAGCACCTCGTTCCCGGCGACGGGACCGAGCCCGAGCAGGGCGCCAAGGCTGCTCGTCGCGGTCTCGGGCGACAGCCGCCGGGCGGTGGCGAGCTTGGAATCGGGCGACAGCACCCGCGAGACGACGGCGGCCAGCGCCAGCTGGCGCTCGCGGCTGCGGGTCCGGTGAAGCATGCGCTCCAGGCCGAGATTGCGCGCGGTGCCCAGGACGGCGGCGACATGTCCATGCAGGAGGGAGCGCTCCACCTGCATGAGGTCGCCGACGTCGCTGACGGTGACGGCGCCCTTGAGCACGGCCCGGAAACCCTCGACGATCTCCGGCGGCAACTTCGAGAGGTTGGCGATGGTCTTCTTGCGGATCCGCTTTCCCTCCCGCCATGCCTGGCGCAGCAGGATTGCGGGCTTTCCGGCCTGGTTGGGGACGGATTCGATGTTGAAGGCCATGGCGGGCATCCGTTATGGGAACTGTCCGGAGGACATCCTCCCGACCCGCTCTATGATGTCAAGCCGAAAATCGAAAAAAATATTGCGCCCTCGTTCAACCCCCGTGGGACCGCTCGCCGGATGCGCCGGACTCCACCTCTGCGCACGTTATGGCAACAAAAATCCATCTACAGGGCCTCTGGGTCGCAAATTCCCTTTGCTTTTCAGAGGGTTGTGCCCAAAATTCCCGTGTGAAGTTCCGACTAGCAAATCCAATCTAAATGAACAAGTTATTCGGGCGAGCGTCCTAAGGGCCTGACCCGAGCGGCTGAGGTTGATGAGCTGTCCGTAGTATTCGGTGAAGACGTGCAGCCCGTCGGTCTCGAGCACGCGTGTCACAAGCGGATGTCGACGATCGAGCGGTGTCGTCGCGAGCTTGGACAGATGCCCGTAATCGGCAACGATGTCGTCGACCTCGCCCCTGCGCGCCAGGCTCTGGATGACCCCGACATCGACGATGCCGCCGGACTTGCGTTGCCCGCCACCGATCCGCCCGACCGCCGATACGGGAAGACCGAGAAATGTTCCGAGCCGCGCGATCCACTGCCCGAACGCGACCGTTCCAGCGCTGCCGGTACTTCCTTCGATCGGCAGGCTTCAAGAAAGGCGCTCGCGTCCCGCCGCTAGCTTGTCTTGTCGAAATCGGCGGCGAGAAACCGGCAGCTGTCGTCTGGCACCCACGCAGATGCCCGTCGATCGCTTCGTCCGTCACCTCTCGGAAGGCCTGGTTGGGACAGGCGCCGCACTTGACCCGCGGCTTGCCGCAGAGGCGCGGCACCCACTCGTTGGCGCAGACCCGCGCATAGCCCATCTTACCCGTCTTGGCGTTTTCCCAGCGCTTCGGATGGACATCCTCGCGGCCGCCAAACAGGAACCTGAACAGCGCAATCTTCTCGCGGGCCGGCGACAGGCCGGTGACCGGCGCGGCAGGCGGCGACCCATGCTCCGAGCCGGTACGGTGGCTCGCGATTTCGGCGAGACGGGCCTCCAAGGCCGCCTGTTCGGCCCCGAGCTGCGCAAGCCGTTCGCGGATGAGGGCCGCTTCCCCGCGATCGGATGCTGTATTACTTCAAAGCGCTCGATGTCGCCGCAGCGGGTTCCCGCTGCCTCCCCCTTCGGGCGTTTGCCAGCATGGGTTGCGCGGCACGGAACCCGTCGTGGCTATTCCTCACTGAACATGGCCCGAATCGTGCCCATGGTGATGAACATGCGTTCCGGACGGTCCTGAAAGCTCCTGAAGCCGAGGCGCCGGTAGAAAGCTATGCGGCGCGCGAAGACCTCGTCTCCGCCATCGTCGATCACGTCCAGCATGACCAGCTTGAGGCCGATATCACCGGCCACACTCAGGGCGCGGCCGAGCGCGTCGATGGCGAGGTCCGATCCGAGCCCCCGGCCTTGCCAGCTTCTCTCCACGGCGATCATGGAGAGATACAGCGCCGGAATGCTGCCGGTATTGGGCGCCCGCCGGGGCCGGTCCGGTCCGAGGTCGTCTGCCGCGACCGCATGCGCATTCAGTGCGTAGTAGCCGAGCACCCTGGGCGATCCTTCTGCGACCGCACCGAATATCCTCGTAAAGTCGTCCTTCTGTCGCTTTCTGGCGCTGAACTGCAGAAAGTTGTCGAGACGATCCGTTCCGCAGGCAAAGCCCGACCGGTCATGCCGGCCGGGATCGAATGGTTCGATGGCGATTCCGGGATTGGCAGGACGGTCGCGATCACCCTGCATTGACGATCCGGGAGCGGTAGCTGCGCACCGCGTCCCGGGCTGCCGGTGTCGTCGTCGGCGGATTGTCGAGCGCCTCCAGCAGCATCCGCCTGTCGCGCTCCGAAAGCACCGTGGTCTGATGCTCGCGCAACACACGCTCGGCTTCCCGTGCAGCCGATGCCCTGACGAACGTCGCGAGCTTGACGCCTGACAGCTCGGCGGCCCGTGAAATCCGTTCCTTGTCGCTCGGCTTTACGCGCATCTCGATATGGTCCGTCGCCTTCTCGCGCGAAGGCGCTTCGACATCGCCGAAATTCAACACTGTGACATCCTTCCTTCTTGTCCCGACAATGTAGGGTCTATCGCAGAAAACGTCAAACGGGCTGCCTGTGGATTCGATGTAAGCGATTAAAGGACGACGGTGTGTATTGTCGTTGATCGGCTTGGGTTCCGCGCGGGAGAATCCTCTGGTTCAATTCTGACGATCGGAGGTGTTTCCATGAGGGATGATCTATCGGCCGCGCCGGGTGCAGTTCCAGCGCGGATGTATCGGGGCGAAGCGGAGTGGCGTGGTCTGATGACAGATTTCGAGGGCTGGGTCGGCACCCAGTCCAGCTTCTGCGAGGCACGCGGCGTGTCGTTGAAGACGTTCCAGAACTGGCGCCGGCGTTTGGGTCTGGTGACGCGGAACGGGGGAGCCGGGCGCGGTGGCTTTGTCGAACTCGCGGTCTCGTCCGCTCCGGGCTGGGATGTCGAGCTTTCGCTCGGCGATGGTGTGGTGCTTCGGGTGCGGCGAACCTGATGCTGGGGGGCTGGCCGTCAGGCGGCATCTGGCTGTCGACGGCGCCGACGGACATGCGCTGCAGCTTCGACGGTCTGCGCGCGCTGGTCTCGAGCCATCTCGGTGAGAACCCGACACGTGGTCGCTGGTATGTGTTCGTGAACCGGCGGCGCACGATGGTGAAGGTTCTCGGGTTCGAGTACGGCGGGTTCTTCATCTGGTCCAAGCGCCTGGAGCAGGGCCTGTTCGCCTCGCCGCGGGTTCCGGTTCCCGGGCAGGTATCGGTGTCACTGTCGCGGACCGAGCTTTCGGCGCTTCTGGAAGGGATTGACGTGACGATCCTGCGCCATCGCAAGCGTTACGACGGTCCGGTGCTGGCGGCCTGCAGACGCACCGCGGATGTGATATCGGACGTCATCGGATCATCAGCGAACAGTGTCTTCCACAGCCGCGGTGTCAGGTCCTCGACCCGGTCGGCCGGGTGGGTGTCGATGCGCAGCAGGACGTCGGTCAGCCAGATGCGGGGGTCGACGCCCTGCATCTCGCAGGTGGCAAGCAGGCCGTTGATGATCCCCAGGTTTTCGGCTCCGACCTCGGTCCAGGCAAAAAGCCAGTTGCGCTGGCCGAGTTTGGGCGCTCTGATCCTGTTCTCGATCCGGTTGGTATCGAGCGGGATGTCCGGGTTGTCGAGAAACAGCTCCAGCGCGGTCTTGCGCTCGGTGGCGTATTGGATTGCGGTGCGGATCGGGTGCTTCGGTGTCAGCGCCGGATCCTTCAGCGTCCGGTCGCACCAGGCCCAGACCCTGTCGAGCACCGCGCGCGAGAGCGTCTGACGCGCCTCCAGTCGCCCGGATGCCGGGTGCGAGCGGATCTCCTCCTCGATCGTGTAGAGTTCGCCGATCATCTCGAGCATCGCGCCGGCCATGTCCGGGTGGGCGTCCTTCTGCTCCCAGAAGTTTTCTGCAATCACAGCGCGCCAAGGAAGGCCATCAACCCCTTGTTCTCCTTCCACGGGCGTTGTGGTCCCGGCTCTGCGGCGGCATCACAGAGCGCCATCGCCCTGGCCTTCATCTCAAGATCGATCTCGGCGTAGATGTTGGTGGTATCGAGGCTGGCATGACCGAGCCACGCGCGGATCGTGTTGAGGTCCACGCCGGCCTGAAGCAGGTGATACGCAGTTGAGTGTCGGATCACGTGGGGAGTGATTTTCCGCCCGGCGAGTGGTGGCACACGGGCCGCACAGCGCTCGACAAGCCGGTAGACCCCGAACCGCGTATAGGGTCTCCTCTGCCGGCTGAGGAAGACGGCATCGCTGGCCGCTCGCCCTTGCACCAGTTCCGCGAGTACAGCTTCGGTGCGCGGCCACAGCGGACATTGACGGCGCTTTCCGCCCTTGTCATGAATGGTCACGAGCGCGTGCGCGCCGTCGCGTGGTCCGATCTGCAGATCCCCCGTCACCAGCTTCGTTGCCTCGGAGACACGCGCGCCGGTGTTGTACAGGAACAGCAGCAGCGCGTGTTCGCACCGGCCCCTTGGTCTGCGGCGATCGGGAACCTCGAGCAGCGCATTCATCTCGCTCTTGCTGAGCCAGCCGATCGGCTGCGGCGTGGCCTTCTTCACTGCAATCGCGCGCAGACTGGTGCTCCACTCGAGTTGTCCGGGGTCGCGGCTGGCGACGAAGCGCGCGAAGGCGCGGATCGCCGTCAGGCGCTGGTTGCGGGTCTGTGGGGAGCAGCCGCGATCCGTCTCCAGATGGTCGAGGAACTGCAGCACGCGCCGTGGGGTGAGATCGTGCACTGCGAGCCGGTCGACCGGCTTGCGTGCCCTGGCGCCGATGAACGGCAGCAGGAGTGCGAAGGTGTCCCGGTAGCTCTTCTGGGTGTTACGGGCGAGGTTGCGCTCGGTCACGATGTGTTCGGCCAGGAACCGGCGCAGCCAGGCGCCGAGCGTGCTGAGGTCACTCATGATCGCCTCCATTGACATAGCTGTCGAAGCAAACCGAGGCGTGATGCAGCAACTCGGGTGTCATCGACAGGTAGACCTGGGTTCCGTCGAGATGGGCGTGACCAAGCCAGGTGGAGAGAACCGGCAACAGCCGTTGCACGTCGGCTCCCTGGCGGTACCACGATTCCAGCCGATGCACGGCTGCGGCGTGGCGCAGTGAATGCAGACACGGCGCCTGCCGTCCATCCCGCCCGTCATGGTGGATCCCGGCCGCCGGGAGCACCTTGGCGAACGCGGAACGGACGGTGTGTGCGATCAAGGGCGTGCCGTCGCGGTTTGCGAGGAAGGTCGAGGCGGTGCCCATCGGCAAAGGACGTTCCGCGCGCTTGGTCGCATAGGCACTCAGGGCTTCGGCAAGTTGCAGGCCGACGGGAACGAGACGGGTCTTGTAGAACTTGGTATTGCGCACGGTCAGTACCGCATCGCGCAAGTCGACATCGTCGAGTGTCAGGCTGGAAGATGCCGGCGAAGGTCTCCAGGTGTTCGACCGGGTGCTCGCCCGAGCGGTCGCGCGAGTAGCGGAACAGCACGGCCGGCGGGTCCGGCCCGCCGAACGGCCGGTCGTCGCGCACATAGACCCAGGCCCGCCCGGTGACGCACTTTCCCTTGGCCAATACGGGCACCGGGGTATCGTCGCCATGCAGGCGCTTCGCCGCCATGACATGGGCCTCGATCAGGTCGTGCAGCGGCTTCAGCGCAAACGCGCAGGCGCCTACCTGGTCGGCCAGCGTCGACAGGCTGAGATCGACGCCTTCGCGCGCGTAGCGGTCGCGCTGGCGGTTCAGCGGCTGGTGCTGGCCGTACTTCTCGAACAGGATCATCGCCAGCAGGTTGGCACCGGCCCAGCCCCGCGGCGTCGGGTGGAACGGCGCCGGCGGCTGCGAGATCTTCTCGCAAGCCCGGCAAGTGAACTTCTCGCGCACCGTCTGGATCACCTTCCAGCGGCGCGGGATGACCTCCAGCGTCTCGGTCACGTCCTCGCCGATCTTCGACAGCTTCTCCGAGGCGCAGCACGCGCAGGATGTCGGCGGCGGCGGCACCACCACCCGCTCGCGCGGAAGATGCGCCGGGAACGGCTTGCGGGCCGGCCTGCGGCGGGCGAACCCCTGAACCTGCGTGGTCTCCGCCGCCGCCAGCTCGGCCGCCAGCTCGTCCTCCGTCGCGCTCGCCTCAAGCTCGTCGAGCTGGAGTTCGAACTGGTCGAGAAGACGCTGCTTGCGCTCCGAGTGCGTGCCGAAGAGCTCGCGACGGAGCTTCTCGATCGCCAGCTTCAGGAAGGCGATCTCGGCTTCCGCGTCCGACACCTTCGCCGCCGCCACGGCGGCCCGCGCCTCGGCCTCGGTCGCCTTGGCCTCGGCCTTCGAAGCCCCGGCGTCCCCGGAACACATAGAGATCGCCCGCGTGAGGGTCGCGACCGAGATCCTCCTGGACCTGAAGCGCCAGCGTGTTCATGCCGCGCCGCATGTCCGTCACCCCCGTCGCCAGCCAGACGCGGACCCCGCCCGGAACCGGGATCATCGCCGCGCCAGGACCGAAAGGACACGCCCCAGCGCCGCGCCGTCAACCTCACGGTCGACAATCACCCGAGACCCGTCCGACAGCGCGATCTCCATCCGGCCCGGCGCCGACCCAGCATCGGTCGGCGGCGGAAGCATGCCATCCGGCTCGACAACCACCGGCACCAAACCGCCCCGCTCGCGATACTGACGACGCCAGGTGAATGCCAGGTTGGCGTTCACGTCGTTGCGCCGCGCCACGATCGAAACCGAAACCCCGGGCCGGTAACTCTCCGCGACGATCCGGCGCTTCTCAGCCTCGCTCCAGCGGCGGCGCGGCCGAGACGGGCGCGCCTGCCCCCACCCCATCTTCTCCAATCCATCCGACATGCGTGATCGTGTCCACTCGGTCCCTGGTGGACACCTCAATCGTGTCCACTCCCAATCGGACAGCTTCACGCCATCACACGAACCCCGGAAGACGGCCTATGCCGGAGGCTTACAATGAATCACATTCCGTCCGTCTCTTCTCTGCGACAAACATCGTCAACGCCGCCGAATCAGCCACCGGGCGATCGATGGAGGCCCAGGGCGGCGTTCGTTGCCGGTGCCGTTTGAAGTGGTAAGCGGAGCCGGGTCAACGTGTCAACGGCGGAGCAAGAATGTACCGGCGCAGCGGCGTGCCTCTTCCGGCGAGATTGCGATGACGGGTACGAGGGACATTCGGTGGAGCCGCTCGTTGGCGTGGAATTGGGTGACGAAGAACTTGCAGCCGGCCGCGCGGACGCGTACACCGAAGCTGGGCACCTACCGGTCCCAGCATTGTTACGTTCTTACCGGTATCTCTAAAATTGGGCGAAGTGGTTCTATTTGTGTAGAGTATTGGCGCACCACCTGATTGTACAATTCGACAGCTCTTTTTGCTTGGACAGTTACTACCATGGCATATCTCAGCTTCTCGGCTGGAGAGAAATTCCTACCTTCCAAGCGCGCGTTATAGTGAATGTCGAAACAAGGGTTTTGTAAAGAACTTCCGCGCTTTCGAATTTCGGCATGCAAACAGTTTTCCCATTTCCAGGCATCGCGCCGTAGTTCGTCTTCGGTCGCTCCGGGTAGGGCAGAGCCGAAAAACCGCGCGGTGTTGGGATGAATTTGGCCGTCACGGGAAAACTTGCCGTCGTGGGGGCGGAAGGCAACTTCTAGCCCCGCGCGAGTGTAATTTCCCGGGTGGTGCGGATCCGTCGGAGACTTGTAACAGATGGTTGCCCGAAGCGAGACATATCCCTGCAACGAGCCGCTCGGGACAGGGATTGCGGCGCGGATGTATTTTGCCGGCGATATTTCACCTTGGTAGACGACCCGCACGGCATCGTTGTCACAAAGAACAATGTCACTGAGGTTTCTGGCAACCCGGCCCCAACCGATTTCCTTGTGGTCGTATTGACCCTCTTCACATGTATGGACGAGCAGCGCGCGAATGGCCAAGTGATCCAGATTAGTCCCGAAATGCGCCCGCACACCAGTGGCTAGGCGCATGACGCTCGGTGTGGCAAAGGACGTTCCTCCAGTGGTGGTCAGGGCCGGCTGCGAGTCCGGGGCCACGACCACGAACGGGCGGCTGATGTCTCCGCCGAAATCGACAAGGTCGGGCTTGACGATGCCTGGGCTGCGACCCGGCCCTTTTGAGCTGTACGATGCTCGCTTCCAGTTGTTGCTTGGGGTATCACATGCGCCGACGGCCAGCGCATTCACGCAATCGGAGGGTACTTGGACGCGGTCTAGACCGAGCAACGCGTCGCCTTCCCCATCATTGCCGACTGCGATCATCGCCAACGATGAGACGCGAGAAAGGCGATCGTCGAGAACAGCCGTCCACGCGTGGACATCGTCATCCTGGATAGGCAAGCGCGGTCCGAGGCTCAGGCTGATAAAGTCGTATTCATGTCTCGAGAGAATGTTCTCGATCCGGTCGAATACTTCGTAAAGCTCATGCGGGTCCTGGCCGGGTGCGTCGTCGAGAACCCGGTGATGGTCGATGTACGCAAATGGTCTCGGGAGCGGCGCGCGAGGATCGATATGCCCGAAAAGGGCTGCGGAGGTCACGCCGACGCCGTGGGACAAAAATTCACCAGTAGCGGCTTTCATACCCGGCACTTCGCGTGGAACCACCCATTGCGTGAGAGGATGATCATCAGGCACGCCGCCATCGAAGATTGCCACACGTACGTCTTCAGAAACGGGCGCCTCGTCAGGAAGCTGAAACGCGGTTATCGGCATGCCTTCCGACCGAATGGTCGGACGCAAGACCCTCAGGTCGGGCATTATCCGGAGTGCCCGGAGGCCAGTGAAGGCAGCGATTTCGTCGGCGCGTTCGACCGGCGCGTCCATTTCAAGAAAACAAAGGCCCTTCGCAAAGAACCGACGGCCAAATTCCGCTTCAATACCGCACCATTCGAGGTATGAAGCGAACGCTTGAAGCATGTATGTTTGCGCTTCCAATTCACTGGCATGGAGGACCGTTTCGAGTGCCATGCGGCCAAGTTCGGGCAGATGCCCCTTGATCTTATCCCCTGGAACGGGCGCGGCGATCTCTTCAATAGAGACAAGGTCATTCGCGCTACGACGATCTGAACGCCAGTCGGGCAGGGATTCGCTCCAAGCCCTTATCGTTGATCTCCTTCCCTTGGCGAATAGCTCGGTCGTCAGCGTTTCAACTGCTTCCCGTCCTCTTGATCGCTTTTGCGGTGTCGCTCTTCGAGGTCGGCTACCGACAACATCTATACCTACATCGTGCAGCAATTCCGAGGGAAAGTAAGACTTCGCGATATACTCCGGGTTCAGAGTAAGCGAGACGACCGCTTGATCTCCAGGACAGGCTTCCGGAGGCAGGTTGTCGATCTTGGCAACGGCACTCGCCAACATCGGTGTAAGGCGTCCGCGAGCTTCAGTGAATGTGTAGGGCGCCTGTTTGGGACCGCCGCCGGACTTCATGCTGATGTCGGTCGTCAGCCGCTCGCCCTTGCCGAGAAGAAAGTTTTGTTGTGCCATTGGTTTCCGGTCGAAGCTGTGGCGTTACAGGTTCTTCATATGCGTGCGGATCGTGTCTCTTGCGACACCGGTAAGTTCGTGCGCCTTACGTTGTGTGGCTAAGCCATCTCTTACTAGGCGGACGGCGATTTCGATTTGCTCCTGCTTGGAGCATTGCTGGGTGCTGACTAGATCCACGAGATAATGACCGAGGTCTTGTCCGTTTAAAGCAGCTGAGCGACGCGCATTGGTCATGTCTCGTTCGATATCGCCGAAAGAGCGGCCAACCAGGGACAGGGAGAGGACATCGGTCCATTGGGTGGCGTTCGGAGCGATTTCGCAAAAAAGGCGGTGAAGGTAGGTGTGGACGCTCTCTCGATCCGGGAGCGGGAAATCAACCAATTGCTCGAACCGTCGCCACACGGCCGGGTCAAGCAGTTCGGAATGATTTGTGGCTGCGATCAGCAAGCCAGAGGACGGCCAATCGTCGAGCTGTTGCAAGAGCACGGTCACCAAGCGCTTCAACTCCCCGATTTCTCCAGCATCGTCCCGTCGTTTGGCGATGGCATCCAACTCGTCTAGGAGCAGAACGCACTCGATGGACTTTGCGTAGTCCAAAACATGACGAAGGTTGGCGCCGGTACGGCCCAAATAGCTGCTCATGACAGCCGAGAGGTCAAGGATCAGCAACGGCAAGCCCACGGAGCCGGCAATCCAGCGCGCCGCGAGTGTCTTTCCCACCCCTGGCGGGCCGGTAAACAGGACCGTGCCGGTTGGTTCCAAACCCACCTCCAAGAGCGACTGCACATTGCGACGCTCTTCGACCAGACGGTCGAGGGTCTGGCGGATGGGTTCGGCATAGACCGGCTCGCTCGGCAAATGCGGTTCCTGCTCTACGCGCAGAAGCTGGAAGCGCGAATCCGTGTCAGCCGGCACGGCTGCAGCGTTGTCGCGTCGCAGCGGCGTTGACCGCGTAGGGTTCTTGCGAAGGAGCTGGACCAGCGCGGATGACAGTTCCGCACTGGTATCCTTTCGTTTCGCGATCCGGTACAGGAAAGCCTGTACATCTTGGCTTCGCTCTGACAAGGCAATCCTTGCTAAGTGGACGAAATTCTTCTCGAATTCCTCGATTTCTTCCATTATGGGCTCCAAGAGCCGTTCATACATACATGTAGAGATAGCAGAGTATGGGCGAAAATGCAACAACAGAATTCAATTTCTTCCAGACCATCCTTTGTGTCAGCTTTGGAACTGTCGACGGCGAAGGAGGAATGTGCGGACATGATAGGGCAAGTCCAAACCGTCGAACATGATGGCAGGCGGTTCGAAGAGACGATGGGACGGGCGTGCCAACCAGGGCCGTATAGTTGGAGCACGGCCACATTTGGGGCGTCTCCGTCGCCATGGGCTTCGGAACCTGTCAACGACTTTGAGACACCGGCGATCGCGATTTACTGAGCAGTCTCTCCTGTTGTGGATGTAGCCGGTGGGTTGATCCAGACCGCTTCGGGAAGCGGCAGGGGCTTCGGGATTCCGCGAACGAAGCGCTCAGGATGATGGCTCCAGGCGGCGCGCAGGGTCTGTTCACGTTGTTGCAGCACGGTGTGGGCACGGCCGTGATGGACATCATCGGGGGTGAGCATGGCGATTCCGCCATGGCGGTGCTCGGTGTTGTACCAAGGGAAGAACGACCGGCAGAAGTCGATGGCGGTGTGGATATCGTCGAACCGCCCGGGGAAGCCGCAGTGGTACTTCAGGGTCTTGAACTGGGCCTCGGAGAAAGGGTTGTTATCGCTGACCTGGGGGCGGCTCAGCGAGCGGGTCACCCCGAGGTCGGCGAGCAGTTGCGCGGTACATTTGCTGGTCATGGGTCGCCCACAGGCACAATGCCGACCACTCCGACCACAAGGGAGCGCACCTGCCCTGCGCGTGCGGCGGCGAGGCGCAGGCGTCGCGTGCCCGGACAGGAGAGGCGGTGACCCCCGGAGTCCGGGCGCGGTGCCGCTCACCCGCGTGGACCGGGTACGCGACAGATTCTGGTTGCGTCCGTACGCACTCGCCGACAAGTCTTTCGTATCGGGATCCGGGTATTGCGGGGAATGAGACATGTGCGCCGCCGCACGACAGGAAACGGCCGATCCGAACGAGTCCTCGGACTTCACCTACTCTCGCGGAACCTTGCTCCCCGACACCGCGGCCGATCTGGCAAAGCTGCGCTGCGCGTGGGCGCACATTCGCCGTCGGCGGGAAGCCGGCGGCCCGGATGCGCTCTATGTGATGAGCGGGCTGGAACGCAGGTTGAGCCTGCCCGACGGCCTTGATGAGGACCTGTGCGACGACGAGATTGCCGCGGCGCTGTACACCGATGAAGTCCGTGAACTCGGACTGGACCATCTTGGCGGTGATCCTGCGCGCCACGATCTCATCGTGGTCAATCGAACCACGGCCGGACTGCTGCTCGCCGCCGATGTCATCGTACGGCCCGGCCAGTCCGTGCTCGGCGTATCGCCGAGCTACAGTCACCCGGCCGTTCTCAGGGCCGTCGCCCACGCCGGGGGCCGACACTGCGGCGGGACTCCCCGGGATGCATGGGAGTACATCCGGCAGCACGGAGCCCCCGACGTCATTTTCCTGACCCGGCTGGCCGTCACCTACGACATTCTGGATCAGCACGACATCGAGGAGCTCGTGCAGTTTGCCCGCGCCGGTAGCATTCCCGTCATCCTTGACGACGCGGGCGGAGGTCGGGTCGGACCGGCCTGTTTCGGTCAGCCGCGCTCACTGGAACTCGGGGTTGATGTCGCCGTGACCGGTCTGGACAAGTACGGTGTGCTCGGCCCCCGACTGGGACTGCTTGGCGGCGATGCGACGATTGTCGCGTCGATCCGGTCGCGAGCCTACGAAATGGGACTCGAAGCGCGTCAGGCCCTGCTGCCGGCCGTTGCGCACAGCCTTCGCAGCTACAGCGACAGGGCGGTGCGGGACCGGGTCGACATCACGCAACGGGTTGTTCGCGCGCTTGCCCAACGGCTTGGCGATGACCTTGCGCGCAGCAACGAGATCATCGGATTTCTGCCGGCAGGGGACATCATGCGCGCGGTCAAGGAACGCGCCGGGACGGACGAGGACTTTCAGATCGTGCCCTACGAGGCGACGGCAGCCTTGGCCATGGTGCTGTTGCGCGACTACGGCATCATGACCGTGCACTTTGCCGGTGTGCCGCCCGGTACCGCGGACCTGCTGATCAAGTTCTTGCCGCCAGACACCGTCGCCCGTTTCGGGGGGCCCGACGCCCTGGCCGAGGCCTTCGACAGGAGTCTGGACCGTCTCGGTGACATTCTGCCCGATCGCGAGGCGACCCGGAAACTCCTGTTCGATCCGGCCTGCTGACCGCGCGCGCCCCGGCCGGACCCTCAGCCGGGAGACAGGCCGTCGCGGATGAAGCGATAGATCGTAGACTGGTCCGCATCCGGATCATGCGCCGCGAACGCCTCGAGGACATCGAGGGCTGCGCGGGCGACATGCCTCGGCGTGTCCGCGTCATTGGCCGCCTCGACGTACAGGTCGAGGTCCTTGTGAGGCAGCGTCGCCGAGCCGCCGCTGTCAAAGGTTTCGGTGACCATGTGGCGGGGAAACACGGCGCTGGCGATGAAGTTCTGGCCCGAGGATGATTCGATCACGCCAAGCATTGTCTCGAGGTCCAGGCCACCCTGCATGCCCGTCACCAGCGCCTCGCTGGTGGTCACGAAATTCGCGATGGAGAGGTAATTGTTGACCAGTTTCATCAGCTGTCCCTGTCCCGGCTCGGTTCCGACGTGATGAATACGGGTCGAGTAACTCTCCAATAGCGGCCGGAGACGTTCCAGCGTCGCGGCGCTGCCGGAATACATGGTCGCCAGCGTGCCTTCCCGGGCGCGAAACGCCATCCCGGAGACCGGCGCATCCACATAATCGATACCGCGCCGGGCCAGAATGGCATGTGCCTCCCGGGCTGCCTTCAGCCCGACGGTCGCCGTGTTGACGACGAGGGAGCCCTCCGCGCCGTCCGTTCCGGCGATCTCCCCGACAACGGAACGTCCTGCCGCAACGGTCGGCAGGCTCAGGAAGATGATGCCCGCGGCCTCCGCTACGTGGGGTGTCGAGGCGGCTGAACGGGCGCCCGCAGGGGCCCGGGCCTGGGTCCCTGCGCTGTCATACGCGATCAGGTCACGGCCGGTTCGTGCAACGTGACGCGCCATCGGCCCGCCCATGTTTCCCAGTCCGACAAAGCCGACGGTGTCCTGATCCATGTTGGTCTCCAATCACACGGCCTGCGCCCGGCCGATCCCGGCCACGACCCGGGTGCGCTGCCCCCGGTCCCCGACCTGCGGTCGGTTACATCGTCATCGACGGTCCGCCTCATGACCAGCGCCGTCGCACCCGCCCCGGTCAGCCGGCGAGGTACACCTTCTGCACGAATTCGTCCTCGCTGAAGTCGCCGGGCCGGCCTTCATAGCGCATCGCGCCGTTCTGCAGGATGTAGACCTTGTCGGCCACGCCCAGGGCGATCGAGACGTTGTGTTCCACAAGCAGAATCGTCACCCCTTCCTCCTTGATGTCGCGGATGATGGATTCGATCTCCTTCACCATGATCGGGCTCAGGCCCTGACAGGGCTCGTCCATGATCAGAAGCTTCGGTCGCGCCATCAGGCCGCGGGCGACGGCGACCATTTCCTGCTGGCCCCCGCTCAAAAGTCCGGCCCGATCGCCGGCCTTGCCACGCAGCACGGGAAACCGATCGAACATGCGTTCGATGTCGTCCGCCACGCCGGCCCTGTCGGAACGGGAAAACGCGCCCATGCGCAGGTTTTCCATGACCGTCATGTACGGAAACAGCCGGCGTCCTTCCATGACGCTGCCGATACCCATGCGGACGATGGTCTCCGGCTTTTCGTCGTCGATGCGGGTTCCCTGAAAGTGAATCTCCCCGCGGGTGGGCTTCTTGATACCCGACACTGTCTTGAGAATTGTGCTCTTGCCCGAGCCGTTCGCCCCGAGCAGGCTGACCGTCTGGCCGTCCTCGACGTCCAGGTCCAGGTCATGGATGGCCTGGAAGATTCCGTAATGGACCGCCAGGCCGCGAATGCTCAGCACGCCCTATCCTCCGAGATATGACTCGATGACGGTCTTGTCCCGGGTTACCTCTTCGGGGAGACCGTCAGCCATCTTGCGGCCAAAGTTGAGAGCGACGATCCGGTCGCACAGGTCCATCAGCAGATTGACGTTGTGTTCGATCATGCAGATCGTGGTGCCGCTTTCCCGCGCGTTGGTGATCAGGCCTGCGATGGCGGCGACACGGGTGGGCGAAATCCCGGTCAGGGGTTCGTCCAGGAGCAGCAGCCTTGGCCGGGCCGCGAGACCGATGGCCAGGGTCAGCGTCTTCTGCCAGCCATAGGACAGCTCGCCGGCCAGCTGTTTCCTGCGGTCGGCCATGCCGGTCGCCACCAGCACCTCTTCGGCCATTTCGGTAATGGCCCGCTCCTCGCGCCTGGTCGGGCCGGTGTTGAAGAACGCACCGAAGACGCCGTTCTCTCGCTGCAGGTGATAGCCGAAGCGGATGTTCTCGAGCACCGTCAGGGACCGGAACAGCAGGTTGAGCTGGAATGTCCGTACGATGCCGCGCCTGGCAATCCGGTGCGGTGAGAGATTTGTGATGCGGTCCCCGCGCAGGTAGACGTGTCCGCCGTTGGCGCTCAGAAAGCCGGTGATGACGTTGAACAGGGTCGTCTTGCCGGATCCGTTGGGGCCGATAACGCCCAGGATTTCGCCGTCCTCGACATGGAAGTCCAGCATGTCGATCGCGGCGACACCACCGAATTTCTTGATCAGGCCGCGGGTCTCGAGCAGGGATTCAGTCGCCATGCTGCGTCTCCATGCTCTCGTTCACCCTGCGACGGGTGACATAGCGCCGGATACGCCGCGGCAGGCCGGAAAGGCCTTCCGGGATGAAGATCATCACCAGGATCATCAGGGCGCCGGAGAGGATGATCTCGTAGGCGCCGATACCCCGCACGCTCATCGCAATGCCCTTGACCACAAAGACGCCGAGGATCGGGCCCCACACCGTCGAGGCGCCGCCGATGATCACGTAGGAGACCGTCTCGATCGACTGGATGATCGTGAAGCTCTCGGGATGCAGGAAGGTGTTGAACGAACCGTAGACGGCACCGGCGACGCCGGCCATGAAACACGCCGTGGCAAACGCGAAGACCCGGTATGCCATTGTCGGCACGCCGACCGCTTCGCACAGGTCCGGAGCGTCGAACAGTGCACCGATCGTTGTACCGATGCGGCTGTGGTCAATTCGGAGCATGATGAATGCGGAAACGCACAGCAGGAAGAGAGCCAGATAGTACCAGTGAACCTTCTGGGAGAAATCGATCAACAAAATGCCAGGTATGATGATTGTATCAGGTGACGGGATCTTGCGAAAACCCTGCCAGCCCCCAAAGACCGGGATGAAGAGATAGAGGAACGAAAGCCGTATGATCTCTCCTGTCGCCCATGAAATCAGGAAGAAGTACGAACTCTTCAAGCGGAGTGTCGGAATTCCGATCGCGATGGCAAAGACTGCGGCTGCGCAGCCGCCGAGCGGCAGGGACAGCCAGAAACTGATGCCGAGATCCCGCGACAGCAGTCCGGCGGCGTAACCTCCGATTGCAATGAACCCGGCCGTGCCGAAGGACACCAGTCCGGTGCGCCACAGCAGTCTGAGGCCGATGGCGACCATGGAATGGATGAAGATGTTGACCAGCGCGTGCAGGTAATATTCTTCATGAAACCACAGGGGCAGGGTCAGGAAGAACAGGAATACGAGCGGAACTGACCACCAGGTCAGTCGGTTCCAGAGGCCGGTACTGACAGTCCTGTCTTTCACTCTTCCCTCGTAAACACATCAAAGACAATGCCGCTGAACAGTCCCGTCGGTTTGAATACGATCACACCTACGACAAGGGTCAGCAGGATTATCTGCGTGAAGTACCCGAAGAACACATTGCCGAAGGCGTCGATGAATCCCACGAGGATGCCCGCCCATATGGCACCCGTTATGCTGCCCATGCCTCCGAGAATGATCACCATGAACGCCTTGATGAGATAGCCTTCGGCCATGTAGGCGTGCACGGTGAAGACGGGCGCGATCACTGCTGCGGCCGCCGCCGCCATGCCGCAGCCGATGAACATGGCGATCGTCGCGGTGCGCGGGATATTCACGCCGGAAACGGCTGCCGCATCGCTGTCCTGCGCGACAGCGCGCATTGCGAGGCCGGTCCGGGTGTAGCGCAGGAGCAGCAGCAGTCCAGTGGTGAGCAGCACCGCGACCACGATGATTATCAGCCGTTCCAGCGGGAACCGGGCGCCGAGAATGTCCACCAGGCCCTCGAAATAGGTCGGAACGCTCTTGGTGTGGATGCCGAAGGTCACGAAGGCGCCCTGCTGCATGATCTGCGTCAGTCCGACGGCCACGATCAGGCAAGGGAGAACCTTGCCCCAGAACCGCTGATAGAGAACCCGGTTGACGAGGGCACCGAGGGCGCCGATCGCGATCACCGCCATGATCGCCGCCAGCGGGTACGGAATGTCCAGGACACGAAGGAACTCGGGCACGTTCTCGATCGCCGTGGTTTCCTTGTCCACCAGCATCCAGACCAGATAGGCGCCAAACATCAGAAAGGCACCGTGGGCGAAATTGATGATGTGCAGGACACCGAGAACGAGGCTGAGCCCTGTCGCTGTCATGACGTAGAGGCCGGCGAGCATCAACGCGTTCAGCAGGGTCTGGAGAAACAGTATCGAGTTCATGAACCGCCTGTCAGTCTCATTGATGCGCCTGTGACAGTTCCGGCGACGCCGGACAACACACCCTGTCGTCCGGTGCCAGCGGAACCGTCCTGCCTGCCTGTCGCCCGGTCGTCTCGCATGTCACGATCGGGCCGGCAGGAATGGCGGAGGATGACCTGTTTCAGGGAACGTCGGGCATTCCGAAGGCGATGGTGATGATCTGACCGTCCTTGAAGACATTGATCGGCAGCGCGTGTATCATCTGGCGCTTGATGCCGTAGGTCTTCTCACCGCCCCAGGCCGTCATCTGGCCAGACAGGGTCTCCCAGCTGAAGGTTTCGAAGAAATCCCTCAGTTCGGTCGGGTCGATGCACTGGCAGGCTTCAATGGCGCTGAACACGCCATTGGCAGCATCATACATCTTCTCGCTGTGGAATGTGACGAACTTCTCGTTGTATTTTTCCTGATACTTCTTCGCATACGCCTTTTGTGCCGCAGAAACGTCTGGCGACTCATAGGATATCGACTGGAGCAGATACATGCCTTCCATGGCGTCCGCGCCGGCGATCTTGAGTGTCTCGTCGGGGTTCGTTCCGGCGCTGACAATGGTGCCTTCGTAGCCGAGTTCGTGCAGCTGCTTGACGATCAGGCCCTCGTGTCCCGGGCGTGTTGCCGACATCTCGATCAGGTCCGGCCCGGCGGCCATCATCGCGGTGATCGGCGCATAGAAATCGGAGGCGGTCTCGTCCGTATAGTCCTCGTGCACGACGTCGAAGCCGAGAGCGAGCGCGTGCTGCTTCATCAGTGCGCCGGACGCCATGCCGGCCGATGTCGCACCCTCGAAAACCGCGATCTTGTTCTTGTCGGGGAAGTTCTTGATCCACCAGCGCAGGAAGCTCGCGCCGAACTCGTTGCCCGTTCCCCAGACGCGGTAGGTGTAGGTCTTGTCTGCCCCGATGGCCTTGGGATTCCAGCCGGTCGTCGTGTTGAAGATCTTGTTCTTCTCCAGCACCGCCTCGGTCGCGGCAATGGTCGGGCCCGATCCCGAGTTCGTAACGAGAATCTTGATGCCGTCATCGAACACCAGCTTGTTCGCTACTTCGACAGCCAGTTCGGCAGAATACTTGTGATCATATACCTTGTACTTGATCTCGTACGCCTTGCCGTCAAGCTTGACCCCGCCTCGAGCGTTCCACTCGTCAATGGCGATGCCCACGCCGCGAGACGCGCCGATTCCCAGCGCGGCCCCTGGTCCGCTCATCGGTTCGTACGCTCCGATCCAGAGCTCGCCATCGAACGCGTTGGCCTGCACGGCAGAAAATCCCAGGACCAACATGCCTGCCATGGCAATCGAAGTGACTGGTCTGCGCATCTCTTCCTCCCTTGAATCCTCGGTCCGGAAGCGACGGCGTGGCGTCGTATCTCGAGACTGCCGACACCTGGTCCACGTTCCCGCGCAGCCGCCCGCCTTCGGGAAAGCCGCAGCCGAGTGACCCTGTCCGGCGGGTACCGTTTCCGAAACCTGGTTTCGTCACTAACGATCTTGACAGGAAGCGCAGGCCTGTTCCATGAGAAAATCGATGCGATGGGCCAGCTTGACGGCGACGAGAGCGGCGATTCGGCGCATCCGATGTATTCCGACGGACGTCCGGTCCGTGTCTGACAGGGCGATCCGCGCCGGTCGTCCGGCGGATGGGACGTGCCTGTGGAAATCCGGCGTCCCGTGTTGCGCCGTGTTCGATCTCGGAATGCCGCGTTGGAGTCACGCCCCGCATCCGGCCGGCTGGCGCCCCCGGAACCCGCAGAGAGCCGGCGCAGGCCGTGGATCCGCCGTCGCGCTGTTCATGCCATGAATGGCGTCGGGGATGTCGCGGGTCCGGACCGAGCGGTTTGACCACCGGGCAGAGGAAGACATGACCCCGGACGTTCCCGTCGCGAAGCGGCGGAACAGGTGAAGGACGCGACGCCGCTCACTCGCCCGAGCCCTTCGTATGCTGCACCATCGACGTATTCGCGCGCACCGTCCCGTCCGGTGCGACGGCCGGCAGGCACGCGCCCCGTGACGGACGCAGCCGACCGTTCGGTCAGGCTGGACGGCTCACGGGCCGCTCACGCCGGTGAGCGGCCGGCCCCAGTCTGCCGCCATGGCGGTGACGCGTTCCACATCCTCTTCCAGCATGAACCCGTCGCGGACCAGGGCCCGCGCGGCTTCGCGAACCGCGGCGACGTGGCCGGCCGCATCTCCGTAGCGTTCGGTGAGCGACCGCCGCGGATCGTCGGTGGCCGCGCGTTCCTCGGGTGTCTCTGGCAGCGGGATGTAGGACCCTGAGAACTCGTGCATCGCGCCTTCTCCGCGGCCGCGGCGACGGATGTTCCAGCCGGTGAAGGTTCCGAGCGGCGCGGCAACCATCGGCGCCTTCACGCCTGCGATCTCGTTGCCGTCCTCGTCGACCGCAGGCACCAGCACCGGGTAGGCGTCGGGGTCGCGCACCCCGGGCGGTTCGCGGTCGTGGATGCCCTCGTCGCGCCGGGGCCCGAAGTCGAGCAGCGGCATCAGGTTCGGCCCGTTCGGGCACATCACGCCGGGGATGGCGGGGAACTGCTCGCGCCAGACGGCGAAGGGCACAAGGGTTGCGTCGGCGACCCGCGGGTAGCGGCTCGGCGGCGGCGGCGTGCCGTCTGTCGCCCACCGGTCGAGCGCGTCCAGCATGGCGCGGAACAGCATCGAGGTCCGGGCGATGTTGAGCCACTCGCGACAGATGCCGTACTGCGGCGGGCCCTGGTTCGGATCGGCCGCATGCTGGGTGCCGGTCCAGTGATAGATGCGCACTCCGTCCGGTTCGGCGAGGTCATGGCCCTCGCAGTCGGTGTGAACCAGCGAGCCGCGGCGCTGCCAGTACTCGGTGGCGGTCTGGGTGTGAATGATGAGCGGATCGCGCTCCCCGCGCCGGGTGATGGCGTCGCGCCGGCTGGTGTACGGATCCGTGCACTCGGCATAGGCAAAGGGAAAGTGGTCGGCGGGCGCGAAGTGGTCCTCGTGTTGCTGACCGCCGGAAACCACCGCGTTGGCAAAGCGCTGGTTCAGCCACTTGCCTCCGGCGCCGGAGACATGCGGCATCAGTCCGTCAAAAACCCTGCGCCCGTCGGCGTCGACGTTGAATCCCCGCCAGACGAAATCGCGGATGGCGCGCCCGGTCTGCGAACGCCCGTAGCCGTAGGCCTTCTCGACCGGCCCCAGCAGTGCAGCACCCTCGTGGTGGTAGCGCAGGTGACTGACGAGGTCGCGGACCGCGACGTGACCCAGCCCGAGTACCAGGGGGTCGCGACCGGTGTAGACCAGTTCGTAGATCCAGCCGGGTCGGAACCCGGCCGGCAGGTGGATGTGGCAGTCCGAGGGTGCGATACCCTGTTCCGGACCCAGCAGGTTCACGGCCTCGCCGTGTTCGACCCGGGCGAACGCCCAGTCGGACGCCGGCACCTGCCGGCGTTCGGCATCGGCGTAGGGACGCATGGTCAGCGTCGCGTCGCGCGAATCGGTCGAGACCGCCGGGTGCGGCCGGGTGGAACTGCGGCCGCTGAGCGGAAAGCAGGTGATGCCCTCCTGGTCGGCGATGAACTCGGTGCGCACCAGGCCGGTAACCGGCCCGTCGGGCAGCCGCGCTGTCGGCAGCTGCATCAGCATCCGCCCGTCACCCGCCAGCAGGTCGCCCTGCCAGGCGCCGAACACGATGGTGTAGCCGCGCCTGAACAGGAAGCCGTTGCCGGCGTGCTCGGCGCTCGAGGGGTCGTTGCTGTGACGCGCATCGCAGAAGTACTGCAGCAGGCGCTTGTTGCCCCGATTGCCCCAGTCGAACATCAGCCGGCGGTTGCCGCGTGCAGCATCCACCGGGCGCAGGATGAACACGTCGGCGGCAAACCCCACCATGCCGTCCCCGTCCCGGGGTGCCAGCGCGATGTCCGTGATACCCGCCTGGGAGGCGGCCCCGGGATCGACCCGGTGCCGCGCGCGGGCGACGATGCGCTCGTACGACCCGGTCTTTCCGAAGTCGCGCGCATCGGCGAACGGGCGGCGGTTGACGATTTCAAGGCTGCACAGGGTAGGGGCCGGGGGCATGATCAACCTTACTTCCGGCAGGCCGCCGGATCTGCCAGGACAGTGTAGGAGACGATGATGCCAGAAACCCGACCTGCACCGGAACCGGTCGTGAGCACCGCGCGCGTGCGCGCGGTGCTCCACGTGGTGCTCGACCGGCCACAGGCGCTGAACGCCATGACCCCGCAACTCGTCGCCGAACTGACCGCGGCGATCCGTGCCGCCAACGCCGATCCCGAGGTGGCGGCGATCGTGCTGCGCGGGGCCGGGCGCGCCTTCTGTGCCGGCGCCGACCTGTTCGAGCGCTCCATGCCGCCGAGCGAGGCCGCGGCGCGCGCCCGTGCGATCGCGATCCAGGACGCGACGCGCGCCATCGTCGATGGCGATGTTCCTGTGATCGGCGCCATCCACGGCTGGGCGGTTGGCGGCGGTCTCGAGTGGGCGATCAACTGCGACTTTCCGATCTGGGCCGAGAGTGCCCGCGGGTTCTTCCCGGAGGTTTCCTGGGGTCTGTTCGTTACCGGAGGCGTGACCGCAATCCTGCCACGGCTCGCGGGCCTGCAGAAGGCGCGTGAACTGCTGCTGCTGGGCGAGCGCTACACCGCTGCGCAGTTCCTCGAACTCGGGGTGGCGTGGCGGGTGGTGCCTGACGATACCCTGCTCGCGGAGGCGCAGGCGCTGGGCGACCGCCTGGCTGCCCTGCCCCGACGCGCCGTGCGCGACATGAAGCGCACCCTGGCCCGCGCCGCGCCGGGGGACGTGCGTGCGGCGATGGACCACGAGGTCGAGGCGGTGGTCCGCTCGTGGCAGGATCCGGAGACTTGGGATCGCATCGCGTCCTTCCGCATCGCGCGGAACTGACCGGTCAGCCGGCCGGTGTGCCGACCTGGTCGGGGTGCAGGGTCAGCGCCGGGTCGAGGCGGTCCTGAAGGCGCAGCCCGGCGGCACGTGCGAACCGGATCGTGAGCGCCCTGCGACGTGACGCGTTCAGCCGCCGGACCGGGGCCGGGCGGATGATTGCGGCGTCCCAGGCATCGGCGCGCATCAGACCGCAGTGCTGCGGGATCAGGTCGATCGAGAACTCAGGCGGCACCGCGAAGAAGAACTGGTCGCAGTATTCGAGATACGAGTCCCACTTGCGGTCAGAGCGGAAGTCGGCATGGCTCGACTTTACCTCGACGATGACGATGCCGCCGTCGCTCGCGAGTGCGATCACGTCGACCCGGCGCCGGGTGCGCAGCGTGAATTCGGTCAGTGTCGCGTAACCGCTTGCGCGCAGGTGCCGACAGATCCCGCGCGCCAGTCGAGTACCGAGGTTCTCCATTCGTTCACTGTACCGCACGGCGGGCGAATGGTGCAAGTCCGGGCGGTTGAGACTCGCCAACCTCGTGAAACTGCCGCATCATTCAAGGGTGCCCGACCCGGGAGACGTCCCCGTCATGAAGTTCTCGCCGCAGTTCCTCGAAACGCTTCGGGACAGGATCCGGCTTTCCGATGTGGTGGGCCGGCACGTGGCGCTGACGCGCAAGGGCAGGGAACTGATCGGCCTGTGTCCGTTCCACGACGATTCGGACCCGTCGCTCAGGGTTGTCGACGAGAAGAACTTCTACCACTGCTTTCCCTGCGGGGCGAACGGTGACGCGATCGATTTCCTGGTCAAGATCGAGGGCCTCGGCTTCGTCGAGGCGGTGGAACAGCTTGCGACCGAGGCCGGTCTGGAGGTCCCGCGGTCCGATCCGGAGGAACAGCGCCGCTGGGAGCGCCGGGCAACGCTGCACGATGTGATGGAGGCGGCGACCGTCGTCTTCGAGGACAGGCTGCGCTCGAAGGAAGGGGCGGCGGCACGCTCCTACCTGGCGGACCGCGGCCTGGATGGGGACACCATCAGGCAGTTCCGGCTTGGCTATGCGGGCAGCGGGCGAACCCAGCTGCGCAGCGCGCTCACGGCAAAGGGAATTGAACCGGCTCTGCTGTTCGAGGCGGGGCTGGTGCGCCGGCCCGACGACGGGCGAGACCCCTACGAGGTGTTTCGCGAACGCGTGATCTTTCCGATCACCGACCGGCGCGGCCGGGTTATCGCCTTCGGTGGCCGCACCCTCACCGACCGAATGCCCAAGTATCTCAATTCGCCGGATACGCCGCTCTTCAGCAAGGGTCGGGTGCTTTACGGGCTCGCCCAGGCGCGTCAGACCGCGACCCGGGGCGGCGAGATCGTGGTGGTCGAGGGCTACATGGACGTGATCGCGCTGGCTCGCGGCGGCGTGCCCAACGCGGTTGCCCCGCTCGGGACCGCGCTCACCGAGGACCAGATCGTCGAACTGTGGCGGCTCGCGCCCGAGCCGGTGTTGTGTCTCGACGGCGATGCCGCCGGGAGGCGGGCCGCCGGACACGCGGCGACCAGGGTGCTGCCGCTGCTCAAGCCCGGCCATTCGCTGCGTTTCGTAACCCTGCCCGAGGGTCAGGATCCTGACGACCTGCTGCGCGAGGCCGGTCCCGAAGCGGTACGCCAGCTTCTGTCGGGTTCACGGAGCCTTTCGGACTTCCTGTGGGATTTCGAGGAGCAGGCCCGGCCGATCGACACGCCCGAACGCTACGCCGATTTCGTCGACCGGCTGCGCGCCCGGGTGCGCCAGATCGCCGATGAGACAGTGCAACAGGCCTACCGCGACAGTTTCGAGCGCCGGCTCGCCGAGCGGAGGGGTGCGCGCCGTGGTCAGAGAGCGGGCAGGGGCTGGCAGGCCTGGCAGCCGCCCCCGCCGGGCAGCGAGGCTGCCCGTGCGCGGCTTTCCCCGGACTTCGCCGAAAAACAGCAGCAGCGCGCCGTGCTTGCGGCGATCGCTGTCCATCCCGGCCTGCTCGACGAGTTTGGCGAGGCGCTCGGACGCACCGGTTTCCGGGATCCTGACCTCGACCGTCTGCGCCGGGCAATCCTCGAGGCCTATCACGACGCGCCGGGGCTTGAAACTGCAACACTCGATCTCCATCTGTCGGCTTTGGGCTTCGGTGAGGGGTGTGGCGGACTCCTGCGGCCGGCGACACTGCGGCATGCATCCTTCGCGCGTCCGGGCGAGACGATCGAACGCGCACGCACCGGTGTGCGTGAACTTTTTGCGCGCCTGCACCGTCACCAACTCGAGGTCGAACTTGCTGAAGCAAAGCGGGCGTTTGCCGAGGACAGCAGCGAAGGCGCCTGGGAGCGCGTTAACGGACTGCGCGAACTGCTGCAATCGGTGAACGCTGGGTCGGGGTCCCTTGAGGACGTTCCGGAGCGGGAGGACGAAGATCATGGCGAAGCAGGCACTGGCACGATCTGAAGCCGGGACCCCGGAAACTGAGGAGGCCGGTGACGGCCCTCTCATGGACAACATGAATCTGGCCGTGAAGAACCTGATTACCAAGGGCAAGGAACGCGGCTACCTGACCTACGACGATGTGAACTCGGCGCTGCCCGAGGGGCAGAACTCGTCCGAGCAGATCGAGGATGTGCTGTCTTCGCTGAACGAGATGGGCGTGAACGTCGTTGACAGCGAGGAGACAGAGGAGCCGGCACCCGAGCGCAAGGAGGACCAGGAGACCACGACGCGGGCAGGCAATGTCGCCGAGGACGACGTGGGCCGCACCGATGACCCGGTGCGCATGTACCTGCGCGAAATGGGCAACGTCGAGCTGCTGTCCCGCGAAGGCGAGATCGCGATAGCCAAGCGGATCGAGGCCGGCCGCGAACTGATGATCGGGGGCGTGTTCGAGAGCCCGCTTGCGATCAAGGCGTTGATGAGCTGGAACGAGGGGCTGAAGAACGGCGAGTTTTCCCTGCGCGACATCATCGATCTCGATGCCACCTACAAGGTCATGTACGGCGTTCCCCAGCCGCCCGCGGCCAGCGGCATGGGACCCGGCGGCGTGCCGCTTGAGCAGACCCGGTCCGATGCGAACGGCGCGGACGGGTCGCAGGACGGGAACGACGACGACGCGGAGGACACCAACATTTCCGTGGGCACCATGGAAGAACGCGTCCTCCCGGAGATGCTGAAGAAGTTCGACCAGATCGCGGGGATCTATACCAGGCTGGACCGGCTGCAGGAGCCGCGCCTCGAACGGATGCGCCGCGGGGATTCGCTGGCACCCCAGACCGAGCGCCGCTGTGTGAAGCTGCGCAACGAACTGGCGCTGGCGATGGACGGCGTGCAGCTGAACAACGCTCGCATCGAGGCGCTGGTCGAGGCGCTCTACGAGCAGAACCGCACTCTCGTCGACATCGACATGGAGCTGATGAAGAAGGCCGAGGCCTGCGGCATCTCCAGGCCGGACTTCAGGCGCGAGTACTTCGGCCACGAGCTCGAGCTCCGGTGGCTGGCGCGGATGTGCGAGGGCTCGAAACCGGCCTGGAAGCGGCTCGCGGCCGAGTATGGCGAGGAATTTGCGGCTGCGCGGGACGACCTCGACCGGCTGGCGGTCGGAGCCAGGGTGCTGATCCCGGAGTTCCGGACCATCGTGCGCACGGTACAGAAGGGCCAGCGCAATGCCGGCCGGGCCAAGAAGGAGATGGTCGAGGCCAACCTGCGCCTCGTGATCTCGATTGCCAAGAAGTACACCAACCGCGGCCTGCAGTTCCTCGACCTGATCCAGGAGGGCAATATCGGCCTGATGAAGGCGGTCGACAAGTTCGAGTACCGCCGCGGCTACAAGTTCTCGACCTATGCCACCTGGTGGATCCGTCAGGCCATCACCCGGTCGATTGCCGACCAGGCCCGGACCATCCGTATCCCGGTCCACATGATCGAGACCATCAACAAGCTGGTCAGGACCTCACGCAACATGCTGCACCTGAACGGCAACGAACCGACGCCGGAGGAACTTGCCGAAAAGCTGGTGATGCCGCTCGACAAGGTGCGCAAGGTGCTGAAGATCGCCAAGGAGCCGATCAGCCTCGAGACCCCGATCGGCGACGAGGAGGACAGCAAGCTCGGCGACTTCATCGAGGACAAGAATGCGGTGCAGCCGCTCGACGCGGCGATCCAGGCCAACCTGCGCGAGACCACGACACGGGTTCTCGCAAGCCTGACCGCGCGCGAGGAACGGGTCCTGCGCATGCGGTTCGGGATCGGCATGAACACCGACCACACGCTCGAGGAAGTGGGCCAGCAGTTCTCGGTAACCCGCGAACGCATCCGCCAGATCGAGGCCAAGGCACTGCGCAAGCTCAAGCATCCGTCGCGTTCACGCAGGCTTCGCAGCTTCCTCGACTATTGACGTTCTCCGAAACCTGACCAAGCCTGTGCTCTCGCTTGAGCAGCGCCGGTCGGTCCGGGTATGTCGTAGTGGTTGCGGGGCTTCACACTGTGCCGCCCGAGTGTTGTACGTCGTTCAATGTCGCTGTTGTTGCAGACGATCGAAGCTCTCCCGCGGGGGTGAACCACGGATGAACTGATGGTCCTGCTCGACGTTGCGTTCGATAGCCGGCAGAGAGAGGCCGTTTGGCGAGAACGTGCCCGGTTGCAGGCCGGTGGCGAATCCTGCGCCGATCCCTCACCCCAGCCCCTCCGTTCCTGTCCGACCAGGGGATATCCCTGGCGCCGAGCCTTCAGGTCAATCGATCGCCGCACGGGCGACCGTCATGACAAGGCTGGCAACTGCGGAGCAACCGGATGACGACGACGCAGCCGCGTCAAGAGGCAGGCTCGATCCCGGCGCGTTGAGGCGCTACTGCAGGTCGGTGCTTGTGAACGACCCGCGAGGCGCCATCACACTGACCGGCGAACACCATGGTGAAATCTTCCAACTCCTTGCCGGTCAGGGACACTGTTCCCGGAAATCGACGAGGAAGTTCTCGTGCGGGTTCGAGCCGACGACCTGACGGGCGCCTTTCGCGGGGCGATGATCCGCCGTGATGGCGGGGAGAACGGTGTCGCACTGGCTTGGCCCTTGCAGGGTGTTGATCTGGCATGGCGGCGGCAAGTCATCGATCTTGATCATTTGAAGGCTGTCTGTAGACAGCCGTAATCGGCTTTTCGTGACAATCGGCCGATTCAAGGCAGGTGCATTGTCACGGTGACAGCATCCAGAAGCGGTGGGCGGCGACGCTCCGCACCGCAAGATGCGGTAGGATGCCACGCCAACGAACCACCATCGACCAGCATCAGGAGGGTTCCCATGCCAGTGCCGCAGGCTCTCACCGTCTGTCTCGTCCATCGCTCTTGCGGATCTGTCTGGTGACGTGGTTGACGCCCGGGTGGTGGGGTTCTGCTGCGAACAGGGTGCATGGAGCGCATCCGCGGCGACATCCGAGACGGGCTGCGAGATGCCATGAACGGCCTGGGTTGCACGCCGCTTCGCGCCTGGGTCGAAAGCCGGGACCAGGGTGCAAGCCGGATCGATCGTGACCGGCTGAGTCGGTTCCCGGTGGCGGCGACACCGAAGACGATCATGACGGCGCTCGGACCGGGGACCTTTCGGTGGGCACGCTACCGCGCCGGCTGGTGCGGCGAGCCATCACCCGACATCGAGATGATGAGCCTGGCCGGTTTGGCCCCGGGGAACCTGCGGTCACCGGGGCGGTCGAGACGGCAGCGACCTCTTCGTTTGTCGTTGATGCAGCCTAACCTGCCGTCGCCGCCGTTGGCCTGCGCACGAACAGAAGGAGCGGGATGCAGACGAAGGCAGTGGCGGCAAAGAAGTAGAAGGAATTGACGTAGCCGATCATCTGCGCCTGGCGGGTAATCTCCTGGACGAGCGCCGCCATGCCGGTTCCGCCCTCCAGGCTCCACGGTCCTTCCGATGCAGCCCGGTCGAGAGCGGCGTTGAAGGGGTTCGCGAAGTTGGAGAGTTCCGAATAGCTCATGCTGGCCGTGTGAATGACCAGTGCCACCGACAGCGAGATGTGGATGGACGAGCCGACATTTCGCAGGAGGTGGAAGAGTGCCGTGCCTTCCGTCATGTCCCTGGTCTCCAGCGTCCAGAAGGTCGCGATGGAGAGCGGCACCCAGATCAGCCCGACGCCGAATCCCTGCAGCATGGAGGTCCAGGCGACGCCGAATGTGGTGAGGTTGATGTCGAACTGCGCCATGGCAAGGCCCGAAACGCCCTGGATGACAAAGCCCGCGAGCAGCAGCAGGCGCGGGTCGATGCGCTGGCCGTAGAACATGATGAACACAAAGCCGCAGAGTGAGCCGAGGCCACGCATTGCCAGCAGGTAGCCGATGACGCCATCGGGATAACCGCGCAGGCCCTGCAACAGCGACGGGAACAGCACCATCGGCGTGAAATTGAGCAGGCCGAAAACGAAGGTCAGCGACAGCCCTATGGCGAAGTTTCGGTTGGTGAGGATGCGCGGCTTCAGGAAGGGACGGTCTGTCGTGAAGATGTGGACGACGAACACGTAGAAGGCGAGACAGGCGACAAATGCCTCGAGGATGATTTCATGGTGGTTGAACCAGCCGAGCCGCTCGCCCCGATCGAGCATGAGCTGCAGCGCGGAGATGGCGAGTGAGAGCGCGATGAAGCCGGTCCAGTCGAGGGTCGTCGGGTGGCGCCGCGCCCGACGGCGCACGAAGGCCGCGGCACAGAGGAACGCCATCACGCCCACCGGCACCAGCAGGAAGAAGATCCACCGCCAGTTGTAGACTTCGGTGATATAGCCACCAAGCGTCGGCGCGATGATCGGTCCGATGGTCACGCCGATGCCCCAGACCGCGAGCGCGGTCCCGTGGCGTTCGCGCGGGAAGATCGTCATCACGATGGCCTGGCTGACAGGTACCAGAGGTGCGCCGGCGAGTCCCTGGAGGATGCGGAAGAAGACCAGTTGCTCGAGGCTCTGGGCGAGGCCGCAACCGGCGGAGACCAGCGTGAAGAACGCGATGCCCCAGATCATGATATTGCGCCGCCCGACCTTCTCCGCGAGCCAGCCGGTAGCCGGCGTCATGACGGCCGTGGCGATGATGTTGAAGGTGACGACCCAGGCGATCTCGTTCTGCGTTGCCCCAAAGGTGCCCTGCATCTTTGGAAGCGCCACATTGGCAATCGTCACCGTCATCGCGTAGAGCGCGGTGGCAAGCGTGACGGTCATCAGCGTCAGCCAGCGCTGCAGCTCGGTGTATTCGGGCTGAGCGGCGGCCGGTGCGGCGGGGGTGGCGGTGTCGGACATGGGCACAGGCGGCTTATACGCCTTCAGCCCGGCGCGTGCCATGCTGCCCGGAGAGACGCGTACATGACCACAAGATACGCACCCTGCCGCCAGTGTTGCTTTCGCGAAGACATGCATCCGCAGAGCGAAATGCATGAGGCCGGTCACTCTCCTTTTGTCACCGGTCGTCGAAGTCGCTTCATCATCACAATTCTCTTATGGAAGGCAGTGTCGCTTCCGCAATGACGACGGAGCGACCATGAAGGGCAGCTATTGCGAGAAGTGGCGCACTTTCGAAAGCACTTCTGCACTGGGACGCCCCTCGATGGTGGCGGCCCAGCCAACAAGGTCCGGCCGTGGGCCAAAGAGGGCAAAGACCTTGCCGTCTCGAGGCGGGCCTGGTTGAAGGCCACCGTCTACGCGCCAGCCGCGTGCGCCGTTGGAAAGGAGCGCTGCCGTAGGCGCAGCGATCCCGCCTGTGTGCTCGCGGTATTGCCGGGCGAGTTCCTGGCATGCGGACCAGGTGTCGCTGCTGCCCGTCAGAGTCTCGGGAGGCAGATCAGGTTGGAGCGCTGGCGGCTCTCCGATGTCTACAGCCCAAAGCGCCCGACGGATGGTGAGAAGGTCTTCGGGATCGTCAATTTCCTCATGTCGGAGGAATTCAGCCCAGGCCCCGTCGGGGGTATCACAGAAATAGTGGGTCAACTCGCCGGCGGCGTTCCATCGCCCGGCGGGCTGAGATCCATCCTCGCGCAGAAAGGGAAAGCGAGGGTCAGCGTGGCGGAATGCAATCACGTGACGGGAGATGACACGAGGGAGCTGGCGACCTCCCGCACCCGCCTGGCACCTTCGTCATCGGGCAACCAGTGGCCGGCAAGCAGTTGGGCAGGTGGCCTGCCGTCGAGGCGATTGCGCGGACGATCGAACCATCGCCGCACGCCGATGTCGTTGTAGGCTCCCGAGAGGTCGCCGACGACGAAAGCAATGAAGTGGAGACGAGCTGCAACCGAGTCGGGTGTGGCGCGGGTACCTGACAAATAGCGTCGCGCGCTGGACTGGGAGATGCCCAGGAGCTTGGCCAGCAAGTCCAGCCCCAAGGTGCCCTGCAAGGTGCGCCACTCATGGGCGGGAGCCGGAGACTCGTCCAGAGCTTGGTTGATCCTCTCCAGCAGCGCGGACAGCCGAGCGGGGTCGGAGCAAGGCAGGCGCTGCAGTTCGGAAAGGAAGGTCTGGCCAATGCCGGCTTCCGCCATGCCCGTCTCAAGTTCCTCCATGGCCGTGTCGTCCAGGCATGTGATCAGTCGCGGCAGCAAACCCATCGCGTCGGCTCGGCTCAACGCCGCGATAGCCGCCGACGCAAGCCTGGGATCGTCGAATGGGCTCCGAACGGATTGAATATGGAGATTCGTCATGAGCCAAACAATATCCACCCGGCGTGGCGCGATCAACCCTTGTACGGGCAATAGCATTTTGTTAATCGGCGGAGCCTCTTGCAAAACAGCGTGCTCACGCGGTTTTGCAAGAGGCTCAAAGAGAAAATCACCGAAATATAGGGGGAATATAGGTGGCGAGCAGTTACGGAGTTCGTTGACAAGGCGCTCGCGGCATTCGGGACGCTGACCGGAGCAGTCATCGGCTTCTACTTTGACAACCGGGGATCGACGGTCGCAGGTGCACCGCGGCAGAATCCTGCAATTCAGGCTCCGGAGGCCAAACTCGCGTCCGCCCCAAGGCAGACACACGACGACATAGTCCGAACAGGCGCAGAAGTGGCGCCGGTATCTGCCGACAACGCGCCGACTCCTGCGAGGACAGATTGATTCAACGCAACGGGGGCATGCCTATAGCCGATCCAAGCCTGTCCGACTTGCCAGAGCCGTCACCGGGTTCATGGCTGGCCAGGCGTCCGAGCGGGCTTTCAGCGACATGAACGGCTTTCCGTAGCAGCGACTCTTGTTACGATACGGTTACGGAAGTCAAAGATTTCCCGATGCATTCTAAGGTCGATGTCATGTCACAAGATACTGAAGTAACGTCAAAAAACCTTGAAGAGAGAGGTCGATATCGCCTTGGTATAGACGTGGGCGGCACCTTCACCGACGTCGTGCTGGAAGGGCAGGGGGCCCGCGCCTCGACCAAGATGCTAACCACGCCTGGCGCGCCGGAGAATGCTGTGGTCGACGGTCTCCAGGAGGTCCTGGCCGCAGCCGGCCTCGCCGCCGGAGACGTCGGTCTGCTGCTGCATGGCACGACTCTCGCCACCAACGCCATCCTCCAGCGGCGCGGGGCGCGCACCGCCTTCATCACCACCGAGGGGTTTCGCGACATCCTCGAGGTCGGCTACGAGAGCCGGTACGACCAGTACGACCTCATGATCGAGAAAGTGGTGCCGATCGTGCCGCGCCGCCTGCGGTTTCCGGTTCCCGAACGCGTCGACAGCACCGGCCGGGTCATCGAGACGCTGTGCGAGGACGCTGTGCGCGCCGTGGTCCCGCAGCTGGTCCATGCCGGGATCGAGAGCGTGGCGGTCGGGTTCCTGCACGGCTACGCCAACCCGCAGCACGAACGGCGGGTGGAGGCGATTCTCGCCGAACTGATGCCGGGAATGTCGGTCACGCTTGCCAGCGAGGTCTGCCCGGAGGTCCGCGAGTACGAACGGTTCACCACCGCCAGCGTTAATGCCTATGTCCGCCCGCTCATGGAGGGCTACCTCGCCCGTCTCGAGAAGCTGGTCACCGCGATCGGCCTGCGCTGCCCGATCCTGCTCATGACCTCGGGCGGCGGGCTTACCACCATCGAGGCGGCGCGCCGACAGCCGGTGCGCCTGGTCGAGTCCGGCCCCGCGGGCGGCGTGCTTCTGGCGCGCGACATCGCCGCGCGTGCCGGCCTCGACAAGGTGATGTCCTTCGACATGGGCGGGACCACGGCGAAGATCTGCTTCATCGAGGACCTCGAGCCGCGCCGGGCCCGCGAATTCGAGGTCGACCGCCAGGCGCGGTTCATGAAGGGCAGCGGGCTGCCGCTGCGCATCCCTGTGATCGAGATGGTGGAGATCGGGGCCGGCGGCGGCTCGATCGCGCGGATCGACCGGCTCGGCCGCATCTCGGTCGGGCCGGACAGCGCCGGTGCCGAGCCGGGTCCCGCAGGCTACGGCCGCGGCGGCGAGGAGGCGACGATCACCGATGCCGACATCGTGCTCGGGCGGATCGATCCCGACGGGTTCGCCGGTGGTCGGATCGCGCTTGACCCCTCGCTGTCCGGGGATGCGGTCGGCCGCGCCGTCGGTGCGGCCCTGGGGCTCGGCCCCGGCGAGGCCGCGCACGGCATTGTCGAGATCGTCGACGAGACCATGTCGAACGCGGCCCGGGTGCTCGCGGTCGAGGAGGGCAAGGTCGCGTCGGAACAGACCATCATCGCCTTCGGCGGAGCCGCGCCATTGCACGCGTGCCGCATTGCCGAGAAGCTCGGTATCGACCGGATCCTGGTTCCCGTTGACGCTGGCGTCGGATCGGCGATCGGGTTCCTGCGCGCGCCGGTTGCCTACGAGGTGGTGCGCAGCCTCAACATGCGCCTGTCGAACCTGGACGTCGCCGCGGTCAACCGGGTGCTGGCGGAGATGCGTGAGGAGGCCCGCGGCGTCGTGGAGTCGGGCGCCTTCGGGGCTCCGCTCGAGGAGCGCCGGGTCGCCTACATGCGCTACCTCGGCCAGGGTCACGAGATCACGGTCCCGCTTGAGGCGAGCGAACTGGTACCCGGCGACATGAAGACCCTGCAGGAGGCCTACGACCGCGAATACCGCCGGCTGTACAAGCGCATCATCCCCGACGCCGATGTCGAGATCCTGTCCTGGGGGCTCACCGTCTCGACCATCTGGCAGCCGCCTGCGCGAGAGCCGGAAACGGCCGCCGGCGTTCCGGCCCGGCCCGCCGGGCAGCGGGAGATCCACGACACCCGCAGCGGCGACGCCATCAGCATCCCGCTCTTCCGTCGCGCCGACATCCCGGTCGGCGGAGAGCTTGCCGGGCCGGCACTGATCGTCGAGGAGCAGACCTCCACCTTCGTGACCCACGGTTTCCGGGCGACACTGGTTCCTGGCGGCACTATCGTGCTCGATCGGCAGCAATGAGGACGATGGCAATGGCACCCAGAAGCGGATTCGACGTCATCGAACGTCAGGTCATGTGGAACCGCCTGATCTCGGTGGTGGAGGAACAGGCCCAGGCCCTGCTCCGGACCGCCTTCGCGCCGATCGTGCGCGAGTGCGGCGACCTGTCGGCCGGGGTGTTTGACCTGAAGGGCCGGATGCTGGCCCAGGCGGTGACCGGAACGCCGGGTCACGTCAATTCGATGGCGGAGTCGGTGCAGCACTTCATCCGCCACTTCCCGATCGCCGAGATGAATGAGGGTGACATCTACATCACCAACGATCCGTGGATGGGAACCGGGCATCTGAACGACTTCGTGCTGACCACGCCGACCTTCCGCAAGGGCCGGCTGGTCGGCATGTTCTCCTGCACCTCGCACCTGACCGACATCGGCGGGCTCGGCACCGGCCCCGATGCGACCGACGTGCACATGGAGGGACTGTACATCCCGATGCTGAAGCTCGCCGACCGCGGCCGCATCGATCAGACCCTGATGGCGATGATCCGGCGCAACACCCGCGAGCCGATCGAATGCGAGGGCGACGTCTACTCGCTTGCGGCCTGCAACGAGGTCGGATGCGTGCGTCTGGTCGAGATGATGGACGAGTTCGGGCTCGAGGATCTCGGCGAACTGGCCGACTACGTCGTGACCAGCTCGCGCCGGGCCGTGCTCGACGAGGTCGCCGCTCTGCCGAAGGGCCGTTATCACACCGTCATGACGATCGACGGCTACGACCGGCCGATCGACCTGGTGGCCACGCTCGAGATCGCGGACGACGGAGTCCGGGTCGACTACGACGGCACCTCGCGGATGTCGCGCTACGGGGTCAACGTGCCGATGGCCTACACCACGGCCTACACCTGCTTCGGGCTCGGCTGCGCGATCGCCCCCGGGGTTCCCAACAATGCCGGCTCGCTGTCGGCCTTCCGGGTGACGGCGCCGGAACGCTCGATCCTGAACGCGCCGTATCCGGCCCCGGTCTGCGCGCGTCACCTGATCGGCCAACTGCTGCCCGATGTCGTGTTCGGCTGCCTGGAACAGGTGGTCCCCGACCGGGTTCCGGCCGAGGGCGCGTCATCCCTGTGGAACCTCACCTTCCGGGGCGAGACCGACCGCGGTGCCAACGAGAGGACCATGTTCGCCTTCACCGCGGTGACCAACGGCGGCACTGGTGCGCGCGGCGTGAAGGACGGACTGAACGGCACCGCCTATCCGAGCGGAGTGAAGGGAACGCCGGTGGAGATCGTCGAGACCATGACTCCGGTGCTGTTCCGCCGCAAGGAACTGCGTACCGACTCGGCGGGAGCCGGCACCTGGCGCGGCGGCGCCGGGCAGGTCATCGAAGTCGAGACCGCGAACAGTACCGACATGGACCTGCTGGCGGCCTACGAGCGCATCGACCACCCGGCCCGCGGCCGGGCGGGCGGCGGGACCGGCGAGGCCGGGGCGGTGTTCCTCGCCTCGGGCAGGAGGCTCAAGGGCAAGGGCACCCAGACAATCCCGGCCGGCGAGCGTCTCGTGGTCCACACGCCGGGGGGCGGTGGTCATGGACCGGCGTCGGCCCGTCCGCAGGAGGCGATCGCGACCGATATCGCCGACGGTATCGTCAGCGAGGCGGCCGCCCGCTCCGACTACGCCTGGCAGCCGCACGGCTGATCGACCGGACGTCTCCCGCGGTGGGCTGACGCACGAGCATCGTGCGCGGCGGCCCGACGGAACTGCGCGCGGAACGTGCAGTCCGGTCTCGTGCCGTCGGACCCGGACCGGCCGGTCAGCCCGATCATCGAGATGGTCCGGACCGCGCCGTAACAGGCCTGGCGCATGGTGCCGATGGTGAGCGTGCCCTGCAGCCCGCTCACGAGCAGCACGCCGACCACGCCGGCGATGAACAGCTTCAGGATCGATGTCTCCGACAGTACGCCGTAGACGATGAGCACCAGGCTCGGCGGGATCAGCAGGCCAGGGGTGCCGGCGCCTGCGAGTGATCCCATCGACAGGTCCCGGTCGCCGCCGCGCCGGAACAGCTCGGTAAGCGTGATCCGTCCCACTGTTGCGGTCGTGGCGGCCGAGGAGCCCGAGATGGCGGCAAGCAGGGTGCAGCCGAGCACGTTGACGTGCAGCAAACGACCAGGCAGCCGGGTGGTCCAGGGCGTGATTCCGGCAAACAATGTCTCGGACAACCTGGTGCGAAACAGGATCTCCGCCATCAGGATGAACATCGGCAGGGCCAGCAGTTTCGGTGTTGTGGTCACGTTCCGGACCATCTGCGAGAGCAGCTTTTCCACCGGCACTGACCGGAAGATGCCGAGCGAGATCAGTCCGACCGAGATCAGCGACACGGTTACCCGGACCCCGACGGCGAGGGTAACGGCCAGCAGGCCGAGCACCGTAATGACGATGGTGATGGTCACGGCCGTGTCCTATTCGACGCTATACGACTGCATGGCCTCCCGGTCATCGGGTTCGTCTCCGATGACCAGGCGGATCAGGCGGACCAGCATCTGCAGGGCCAGCAAAACCGCGCCAGTGGCGATCCCCGACGTCGGGCAGACCAGCAGTGCTTCGTCGGTGGTTGGCGAAAAGCTGCCCGTGGCCCAGGCGAGGCAGGTGGTCACCCCGACCCCGAAGATGGTGGCCGGGAACTCGACGGTCCGGGCCACCCCCGGGATCCGGCTCGTGGGCAGGAAGGCGGCCCGGACATGGCCGCCGGTTCGAAGGGTGAACGCCGCGCCCAGGAACATGGCACAGCCGAGGAAGGAGGATCTGTATGCCCACGCGAAGCTCAGCGAGAGATTGAACAGTGTCCGGCAGATGATCTCGGTGATGATCAGCACCAGCAGCACGGCGACAAAGCCGGCAAGCCGGGAAAGCCGATCCACGGCGTTGAGCACTCCGTGCATCGGCATCCCCTGACTGCAACTCTCCGGCCGCGATCAGCCGCCGGGTTCGGCCCTGAAGGCGTCAATCACTTCCTGGGCCTTGGGGTGTTCCTTGAAGAACGTCGCCGTCATCGGACCGGTTGCATCCTGCATACCGGTGAGCATGGCGTCGGTCACCTCGCCCATCGCGACACCGTTCTTGTTCAGGAGTGCCGACTTGGCCTCGTCCTCGCCCCGGCTCACGCCCCAGAACTGCGGCTCCAGCCGCATCGCGCCCTCTTCGATGGCCATGTGGTCCCGTTCTTCCAGTGCGTTCCAGGCATCGAGGTTGAGGTTGACCATGTTCGAGCCGCAGACAAGGCTGGTCGGATACATGAACGTCGGGAATTCCCTGAACGTGCCGTCAACGCCCGAACTCGCCGACGTGTTCACCGCGTCGATGATTCCGGCGGCGAGCGAGGGCACGACCTCGCCCCATGGCAGCTGCACCGCGGCGATGGAACCAGGTACAGTACCTTCTGGTTGAACCGGGCCGCGACGTCGTTCAGCACCGGGCGGAAGTGCTTGTGCAGCATCCGCAGCTGGTCAAACCCCGCCACCACGTAGGGCCGGGCGTCGATGCCGACGATCGGCGCGTCGCCGACCTGCTGGTTGAGCAGGATGTCGCCGATCGGAACCAGGCCGTCACGGACCGCGCGCGCAGCATCGCCGGGCCCTTGAAACCAAGTGATCCGCGAGTGGATGTTGCTCTTGACCCCGCCCTCTGTCGCCTTCTCGACTTCGTCGGCGAAGATGTTCGAGTTCCCGACGTGGAAGTTGCCGTCCGGTCAGGCGAGCGGCAGGTCTCACTCGGCAGACGAGTGCTGTGTTGTTCCCGGTGTCAGCAGTGCGGCAATGGCTGCCGTGGGAACCATGCGGTGCATGAAACCCATCGCACGTTCCTCGTGTTGGGTGGGCATCAGCCTCTTGCGGGCCGCCCCTGGTTTTCGTTCGGGTCGTTGCCGGGGTGCAGTCGGCTGTCAAACCTGTCGCACCCCACGCCACGCCGTGCGGAACCCGGGCCTCCGGTACATCCGGCTGCCCGGTTCCGGGGGGCAGGGGACACCTGCCCCCCGGGGGCGGCACCGAGCTGCGGGGTGTGACGATCAGGCCCGCAGTTCGCCAGACAGACCGGTTCCGTCCGGAGCGCGGTTTTCTTCGCTTGGCGGCACGGCGCTCGGGTCCTCCCTGAGCGACTTCAGGATGCCGAACGCCATGAGCAGCATGATGACGCTCACCGGCAGTGCGGCCGCGATGGATGCGGTCTGCAGCGCCTTCAGGCCGCCTGCCAGCAGCAGCACCGCGGCGACGAAGCCCTCGCCCAGTCCCCAGACGATACGAAAGCGCTGCGGCGGATTGTCCGATCCCATCGACAGCATGGTGGTGATGACCAGCGTGCCGGAATCCGACGACGTGATGAACCACGTCGCAAGAAGCAGGGTCGCGAGCGCCGCCATGAGCCAGTTGAGTGTGGCGACATCGGTCAGCTGGTCGATGGTGCCGTAGAGCGCTGCCGGCAGGTTCCAGTCACGGACCAGCTGCGCAACGCCTGCGGTGCCTACGCCGCCCTCGGCATGCAGTTCCATGTAGATTGCGTTGCCACCGAGCACGCACAGCCAGAAGAAGGCGATGGTGGTGGGAACGAACATCACCCCGACCATGAACTCCCGGATGGTGCGCCCGCGGCTGATCCTGGCGATGAACATGCCGACGAACGGTGCCCACGAGATCCACCAGCCCCAGTAGAAGATGGTCCAGTCACCCTGCCACTGGGCAGCGCCGCCTGAATTGAAGATATGGAACCCCATCGGGATCATGTTCCACAGGTAGTCGCCGATGGTGGTGACGAAGAACCCCAGCAGCCACTGCAGTGGTCCGCCGAACAGGAAGTAGGCGAGCAGGACAATACTGAGGTAGATGTTCCACTCCGAGATGATCCGGATTCCCTTGCCGACGCCGGAAACCGCCGACAGCGTGGCGACCACGGAAATCACCGCGATCAGGATGACCTGGGTGATCAGGCCCGGATCGATGCCGAACAGGTGGTTGAGCCCGACGGCCATCTGGCTCACCCCGAGACCGAGCGAGGTGGCGACACCGAACACGGTGCCGAATACCGCCAGCAGGTCGACGGCATGTCCGAGCGGGCCGTAGATCCGCTCGCCGATCACCGGGTAGAGCGAGGAGCGCAGCGTGAGAGGCAGCTTCTTGCGAAACCCGAAATACGCGAGGCACAGTCCGACCAGCACGTAGACCGCCCAGGCGTGGAACCCCCAGTGGAAGTAGGTGACCCGCATGGCGGCAATGCCACGCTCGACGGTCATCTCGGTGTAGCCGGAGTTGTCCGCGAAAGGATTGTTCGTGTAGCCCCAAGGTTCGGTATTGTCGAAATAGTACATCGGCTCGGCGATACCGAAGAACAACAGGCCGATCGCGACGCCGGCCGAGAAAAGCATCGCAAACCAGGAGAAATTGCTGAATTCAGGGCGCGAGGTGTCGTCGCCGAGCCGGATGCTGCCGTATCGGCTGAACAACAGGTACATGCAGACGAAGAAAATGATGGTCAATGTCGTGATGTAGTACCAGTTGAGAGCACCCTCGATCCATCCGCGTATCGCACTGTATACTTCGCTGGCCAGTTCGACGTTGAGCACAGTGAAGACAACGAACACCACGACCATCGCCTTTGCTGCAATTCCCATCCCGGGGTGTAGTCCGCCCCAGAATCCGGTCTGCGCGACCGCAGAGGTCTTCGCCCGTGTGCCTGAATCGGCCATCGCAATTCTCCCTGACCGTGCCGATACCGCTGAAAGCGGCGCAAGTCGCAGTCTAGACACGGCGTCAAGTCGGTGTCGACAGCCCTGATCGTCGAACAGCCGTGACCGGGGATCTCCGGGGTGCCCGCAAGGCGTGCGGAACAGACAGGCACTTCCGGCTGGAGGCGCCGGTCGGAGGGTGCTCCCGACCGGCCCGGGCCGCGGCGCTTCGTTCAGTTCGGGACCGTCCGACCGGAGGCAGTGGTTACGTGACAGCGAACCATGGCGAGGGGGCGGCAAGAACCCTCTGCTCCGGAATGCCGGAAGGGATGCCGGGACCTGCATGGCGAGCGGGACCCGGTCCACGCCCGACCTGCTGCAGTGCCCGGGGGCTGATTCGCGTTGAACCCTCATTTGCTCACTGCCCACCGGTGGGGAACCGGCCGGTATCTCGCCGCACCCGCGATCACGTTGCTGAAGCTGAGCCGCACGGGTTGCTGCTGTCAGCCGATACCCGCCGGGTGCGCCCGCGACCGGCCGGTGCCGGGCGCAACGGACGAAGAGTGCTTCAGGAAGGGTTGACGGACGGGTCGCGCGTCCATGGACGCCCCGTCAGATGCACGCACAGTTCCAGCCGGGCCCGGTGTGTGCGGTCAGGTGCTGTCGTCTATCCGGCCTGCTGACTGCGGCATGTTCTCGTGCCGCCGGCCCGTATGGAGATACGCGGATCAGGTCCTGATCGCTTGTGCGAGCTCGAAGCCGGTTTCCCCGATCCCGTCTTGTTGACCGTTTGCCCTTGCCCTTCCTGCACCTGCGACGGTTTCCCGCGCTCGGGCGGTGGCAGGTCTCCTTGGTCATCATCAGCGCCCGGACGATCCGCGCCATCCTGTTGGCCAGCGCCATCGCGACGAGTTTCTTCGGCTTGCGCGCCAGCATCCCGGCAAGCCACGGGCTGGCCCTCTCGCTGTGCGTGCCCGCATGCCGGACGACCGACATCGTGCCAGTGATCAGCAGGCGCCTCAGGTCCCGTTGACCCATCTTCGATATTCTGCCGAGCCGCGGTTTGCCACCGGTCGTGTGCTGGCGTGGGACCAATCCGAGCCAGGCCGAGAAGTCGCGACCACGCCGGAAGCTCTCCATCGGCGGAGCAAAGGCCTGGACGGCCATCGCCGTGATCGGCCCGACCCCCGGGATCGTCATCAGCCACCGCGCGTCAGCATCCTCGAGGACCGCGCGACACCGTGTCTTCTCCGGCCCGGCGATCTGCCTGACCAGCAGGCGACCCGGCTCACGGACCTCCTCGAGGAGCCCGGAACCCGGATCCTCGGGCACCTCCGCCAGCCGGATCAGCGTGGCCGGGCCCTGGGCTGCCACCACACCGAACTCCGCCAGGTGGCCCCGCAGCGCGTTGATCGTCCCGGTCCGCTGACCCACAAGGAGATCACGCGTGCGGAACCCCCTGGCCTGCTGGTCTTCGCTCCTGACCGCCACGAATCGCATGGTCGGACGCTGGGCGGCCTCGCAGATCGCCTCCGCATCCCCCGCGCCATTCTTCTGGCGTTTGACACATGGCTTCACCAGGGCCGGAGCAACCAGCTTCACCTCGTGTCCCAGAGCCCCTGTCTCACGTCCCCGGGAGTGAGCACTTGCACAGGCCTCCATCACCACCACGCACCGCGGGTCCGACCCGACCACCTCAAGAACTTTCTCGCGACCCAACCTTCCTGCGGAACGCAACCGATCCATCAGCTCTCGCGCCGTGAAACTGGAAACTGTGCTTCGCCAGCTCGATCCCGATCATGCCAACCTCGGTCATGGATGCTCCCTCCCCTGTGTGGGCGTTGTGATGGACCTCCCTGGCACACGTCGATGCCCTCGGAAGGAGGCGTCCACCCCAGCGCTTGTGTTTTTCTGGGCGGTGCCTGTAGGATTCACCTCCCGGACCGTGCGGCGTGCGGTGTTGCCGACGCCGGATCACGACAGTCACGGGACAGGTTCCGCGGCGTGGCCTGCAACCACGCCGGTGACGGCGGCCTGAATGGAGCGGCGAATGCACCGGCCCCGGGGACCGGGGCTGCTGCGCGGGGAGGCGGTGGGGCTACCCGGCCTGTGAACCGCGAGGACGATCGAAGGAAGACAGCGTGTCGCTGTCAGCCATTCGATGAGGGTCCCCGACGGATGAACCGGGAACTGCATCGTGCAGGCCGTTCATCGAGAGAGGGAGGGAGACGACAGATGAAAGTCAGGATGATCGCGAGCCTTCTCGGGCTGGCCGGGGCAGTGATGGCGCCCTTTGCCGCACATGCGTGGGAGCCGGCCAAGCCGGTCGAATTCGTCATCATGGCGGGCAAGGGAGGCGGCGCCGACAAGGCGGTCCGCTTTATCCAGTCGATCATTGCCAAGGAAAACCTTGGCCCGACGGTGTTGCCGGTCAACAAGCCGGGCGGCTCGGGCGCGGAGGCGCTGCTCTACCTGAAGGGCAAGGAAGGTGACAATCACACGCTGATGTTCACCCTGAACAGCTTCTACACCACACCGCTGCGTCAGCCGGGTCTCGAGGTCGACATCGAGACCTTCACCCCGGTCATGCGCATGGCTGAGGATACCTTCTGTCTCTGGGTCAACACCGGGCGCAAGGACGGTGAGGACATCAACACCTTCGAAGAATTCGTTGCGGCGGCGAAGGCGGCCGGAGACAAATGGATCATGGCCGGAACCGGCAAGGCGTCGGAGGACAACCTGATTACCGATTTCCTCAACACGACCTTCGGCCTCGACATGAAGTACGTGCCCTACAAGGGCGGCGGTGCGGTTGCGAAGGCCCTTGCCGGCAACAACGCCGACTCCACGGTCAACAACCCGTCGGAAGCCCAGGGGTTCTTCGTGGCCGGCACCGTGCGGCCGCTGGCCTGCATGACGCCGGAACGGATAGGGCTGTTTGCGGACGCGCCGACCATGAAGGAACTCGGACATGATTTCGTCTACTTCATGCAGCGCACCGTGGTCGGTGCCCCCGGCATGAGTGCCGAGGCGGCGACCTACTACCAGGACCTCTTTACCGACGTGTTCCACTCCAGCGACTGGCAGGAATACCGCAAGAAGCGGGCACTGGTCGGTGATCCGCTCACCGGCGACGACCTGATGGAGTACTGGAAGCAGGAACGCGAGATCCACCGGGGCATGCTCGACAAGCTAGCGGGCAAGTAGCAGCACGAACGCACTCGAAGGGGACGGTCGCAGCCAGGCGTTGCGGCTGTCCCGTTGCCTGAGGCAGAACCGTCGGCGCACGCGCGCCGGCCGTTGCGGAGGGACGCGATGTCCGTGCGCCTCGCCGAGATAGTCATGGCCTGCGTCATGGCGGCGTTCTCCGTCTACCTGATGTGGAAGAGCGCGGAGCTCAACATCGGCTGGATCGAGGACGAGGGGCCGGGAGGCGGTGCCTGGCCGTTCTGGCTTTCGGCGGTCATGCTGCTGTCGTGTGCCGGGATTGCCTGGAACTGGTGGCGCCGGAGCACGCCGCTCGCGCGTTCGACAGAGCCCTTCATCGGGTCCGCTGCGCTCCGGATCGTGCTCCAGGTCGTTGTCCTGCTCACTGTTGTCGTCGCGCTCTTCGACGTGATCGGGACCTACTGTGCGCTGTTCCTGTTCATGCTGGTCTACCTCGCGGTCATTGGCCGCCACCGACTGCCGGTCGCCCTCGCGTGGGCGGTCACAACCCCGGTTGTGACCTTCCTGTTCTTCGAAATCCTGATCAAGGTGATCCTGCCCAAGGGCGTGACCGAACCGCTGTTCTACCCGATCTTCAGGTTCTTCGGCATGGGTGGGATCTGATGTGCGCGTGTTCCCGGTCTGCCGGTCGCATCACCGCGGTGTGACGCACGATGGTTGAAATCCTCGCCCTGCTGGCGGACGGCTTTGGCATCGCGCTCCAGCCGCTGAACCTGATCCTGATCGTGCTCGGCTGCTCGGTCGGGCTGTTCATTGGCGCCATGCCGGGACTGGGATCGGTCAACGGCGTGGCAATCCTGTTGCCGCTCACCTTCGTCGTTCCTCCCGCCAGCGCCATCATCTTCCTTGCCGCGCTCTACTACGGCGCCATGTACGGCGGCGCCATCTCGTCGATCATGCTGGGGATTCCAGGAGCTTCCACCGCGGTGGCGACCACCTTCGACGGCCGGCCGATGGCACTGCAGGGGCTGGCCGACAAGGCGTTGATCACGGCGGCGACCGGGTCGTTCGTCGGCGGAACGATCTCCGTCATCCTGTTTACCCTTGCCGCGCCGCCGCTTGCCCACGTTGCCCTGGTGTTCGGACCGCCCGAGACCCTGGCCCTGATGCTGCTGGCGTTCGCAACCTTCGTCGGGCTCGGCGGCGACGACATCTGGAAGACGATCTTCTCGATCTGCATCGGCCTGGTGCTGGCCGCAGTCGGCACCGACATCGTCAGCGGCGAGCCGCGCCTGCAGCTGTTCGGCCTGACCGGCTTTTTCAGCAACATCAACTTCCTCGTGCTTGCGATCGGCATCTACGGCATCGGCGAGATGCTGTGGACCATCGAGCAGACCGCCAAGGCCGGTGGCGCCTCGATGCTGTCACGAGCCACGGTATCGGTACGCCGTGCACTTGCGCACCTGCGCGATCAGCTGACGTTGTGGAAGGCAACCCTGATGGGCTCGTTGCTCGGCTATTTCGTCGGCATACTGCCTGCTGCCGGGGCCACGCCGGGTTCGATGATGGCCTACGGTGTCGCCAAGCAGATGTCGGGCAATCCCGACAGCTTCGGCAAGGGCAACCCGGAAGGGGTCTCCGCGCCGGAGGCGGCCAACAATGCCGCGTCGACCGGCTCGATGCTGCCGATGCTGACCCTCGGGATTCCCGGATCCCCGACCACGGCAATCCTGCTCGGTGGCATGGTGATCTGGGGACTGGAGCCCGGCCCGCAGCTGTTCGTCGACGAAAAGGCGTTCGTGTGGGGGCTCATCGCGTCGCTCTACGCCGCCAACCTGTTCGCGCTGTTGCTGAACCTCACCTTCATCCCTGCCATTATCGCGGTCCTGCGGCTGCCGTTTACCATTCTTGCACCTGTCATCTTCGTGCTCTGCCTGGTCGGAGGCTACGCTCCCACCAGCCGCATGTTCGATGTCTGGCTGATCCTGGTGTTCGGTTTCGTGGGCTACCTGCTGCGAAAGCTGGACTACCCGCTCGCACCCGCGGTCCTTGCCATCGTGCTCGGTCCGATGACCGAACCGGCGCTGCGCCAGTCCCTGCTGATGAGTGGCGGTGACCTCGCGATCTTCTTCACCCGGCCCTATTCGGGCCCGATCATGGTGGTCGCGATCGTGCTTCTGGCGCTGCCGCTGATCCGGCGCCTCGTTCGCCGGTTCAGGACCGGTTGACCGGGAACCGAGCGCGGATTGTTGAACCCGCCCGGTCGTGTGCTATATCCCGCGCCGTGCGCCGCAACCGGAGGAGAGGCCATGAGCACCGCATCTGCAACCGCACACGACACGCTTGCACACAAGACCAAGGACGGAAGCGTGATCTCCGGTGGCGGGCTGGTCGCCAGGGCTCTCAGGAACGAGGGTGTCGATACCATCTTCACCCTGTGCGGGGGGCACATCATCGACATCTATGACGGGTGCATCGACGAGGGCATCCGCATCGTCGATGTTCGCCACGAGCAGACCGCGGCCCACGCGGCCGATGGCTACGCCCGCCAGACCGGCAAGCTCGGCTGCGTGGTCACGACCGCCGGTCCCGGGTGCACCAACGCGGTCACCGGCGTGGCAACGGCGTTCCGGTCCGAGAGTCCGATCCTGCACATCGGCGGACAGAGCTCGCTCACCCAGCATCGCCAGGGGTCGCTGCAAGACCTGCCGCATGTCGACATGATGACGCCGATCACGAAGTTTGCCTCCGGCGTGTTCTCGACAGAGCGCGTGGCCGACATGATCTCCATGGCGGCACGCGAGTGTTTCGCCGGCGCCTACGGCCCGGCCTACCTGGAGATTCCCCGCGACATCCTCGACGCCGAGATTCCCATCGAGCGCGCCAGGATCCCGGAACCGGGCTCCTATCGCAGTTCGGTCCGCTCGATCGGCGATCCGGCCGACATCGAGGCACTCGCGGACATCCTGGTCCGTTCCGAACGTCCGGCGGTGCTGTTCGGACAGCAGGTCTGGGCCTCGCGCAGCCAGGACGAGGCGATTGCCTTCATCCGCGCCCTCGACATTCCGGCCTACATGAACGGAGCGAGCCGGGGCATGTTGCCCGACACCGACCCGCATCACTTCGATCGCACCCGGTCGGACGCGTTCCGCGAGGCGGATGTCATCCTGATCGTCGGCACACCGTTCGACTTCCGAATGGGATATGGCCGGCGAATCTCCAGCGAAGCCACCCTGGTCCAGATTGATCTCGACTACCGCACCGTCGGCAAGAACCGCGACATCGGTCTCGGGCTCGCCGGCCACCCCGGCGCCATCCTTTCCGCGGTCGCGGCCGCCGCGTCGGGCCGGATCGACGGTGGCGCCCGGGTCCAGCGCCAGGCCTGGATGAAACAGCTGCGCGAGATCGAGGCGTCCAAGCTCGAGCGTCTGATGCCGCTCTTCACCTCCGACTCGGACCCGATCCACCCCTACAGGCTGGCCTGGGAGATCAACGAGTTCCTCGGCGAGGATACCATCTACATCGGTGACGGCGGGGACGTTGTCACGATTTCGGCCCAGGCCGTGCGCCCGCGCGGTCCCGGCCAGTGGATGGACCCGGGCGCGCTCGGCTCGCTCGGGGTCGGCACCGGGTTCTCGATGGCCGCCAAGCTGGCCCATCCGGACAAGGAGGTCATGTGCCTCTATGGCGACGGGTCCTTCGGCATGACCGCCTTCGACATGGAGACCGCGCAGCGCTTCGGCGCGCCCTACCTGGCGGTGGTAGGCAACAATTCGGCGATGAACCAGATCCGGTACGGCCAGATCGCCAAGTACGGACCCAATCGCGGCGACATCGGCAACAAGCTCGGTGACGTGCCGTTCTCCCGCTTCGGTGAGATGCTCGGCGGATATGGCGAGGAGGTGACCGAGGCGTCCAGGATCGGCCCGGCACTGCGCCGCGCGCGCGAGGCGATCGCGGCGACCGGAAAATGTGCCGTGGTCAATGTCTGGATCGACCCCAACGAGTATGCGCCGGGAACCCGAAACCAGACCATGTACAAGTAACGGAGCGACGGATCAGGCGAGACCCGCGATCATCAGGGCACCTGCCGCGATCATTCCGGCACCGGCGATCCTGGCGAGCAACGGTCCGCCCGGGACCGCCTTCTCGAGGAGTACCGCGATCGTGAGGGCGGCGATCCACAACAGGTTCATCACCCCGAAGACGAACAGAAGCAGCATCAGGACCCAGCAGCAGCCAAGACAGTAGGCTCCGTGCTCGGTTCCCATGGCCACGGCTCCGGTCCTGCCATCGCGCCAGCGGTTGAGCACGAAGGACAGCGGTGACCGGCAGTGGCGCAGGCAGGCGTGCTTGAGCGGCGTGAACTGGTAGATCCCGGCCAGTACCAGCAGCACGCCGCCTGCCGGCACCGTCGCGGCCATCGACACCGGCCCGAGCAGCGCCAGCGTCTCGAGAGCGAACTGCAGCCCCGTTGCGAAGATGCTGAAGCCGCCCCAGGCGATCAGGTAGCCCGACGCGAACAGCACCGGGGTGGCACGGTCGCCACGCCGACGGCTGACCCGCGCTATGGTCAGGATCATCATGGTCGCGCTCGGAAGCATCATGGCGACCATCATGACCCACCACATCACCAGCATGGCGGCGGTTTCGTCCGGCGACCAGGCCCGGGGTGCGACCTGCATCATCGCTGCCATCGTATCCATGTCGCGGGCCATGGCGGCCAGCCACAGCCAGGCGAGGAGGGAAGCGGCAGCAATACCCCCCAGCGGGATGACGCGCTCGCGGGTCACCGGCGGTTCCCTGAATGGAGCCGGATCAGTCGCTCCACTCGAAGGGTGCGAAATGCCCGTTGTTGCCAAGTCCGGACATGTCGAGGTCGAGACCGAACCCGTGCAGGTGCATTTCGCTGCTCCGGGCCAGCGCCAGGCGGGAGTTGGCAGGGTGCGCCGTGTTGTCGATGGTGACCGGCAGACCGCTGCCGGTTCGCGACGGCACGCCGCTGATGGCGAAAGACAGCAGCGAGCCGACCTCGCCGGTCCGGTCGAGGTCGTCGACCGCAAAGCCGAACGGCGCAAACGCGATACCGCGGAAGTCCCCCACCAGTGCCTGGTGGATCATTGCCGGCCTGCCACCCAGCTCGCCCTCGAGAATGCGGCCGAGGGCCGCGCGCTGGGTCTCGTCGGCCTCCTCGTCAATGACGCAGGCGAAGATCCAGTTGCCGTCGGCCATCACCTTGCCCGACCGGATCACCAGCGCGAAATGCAGTCCGTCGAGCCTGACATCCGCGCAGCGGCCACTGTCGATCCGGTAGATCATCAGTGCGGTGCAGTGATCGTGCGTCACCTCGCCCTGCGGGTTGGTGTAGATGCACGGGCAAAGATAGTCGCAGTTGCAGCTTTCCGCGTACTCGCCCTTCAACGTCCACCCTGTGGTCATGGTCCTGCTCGCGTGCCGTCCGGGTACAGTGGGTCCAGTGTCTGTCGACGCGAGGTCCAAGTAAAGGGCCGGTACCCGTTGCGTGCCCTCGCTCCTCTCTCCGACCGCGGGTATGGCAATGATGTCAGGGCCTCGCATTCATCATGTCGAGCCGGCCCTCTCGGGCGTGGTCCGCCACCCGGAAGCCCGGATGCCGAACGCGGACGTGATGTCCGCCGCCGCCGTCCGCGGCAGGGCCCCGGTCCTGTCATCGACGATGCGGGTGCGGGTCTCCCGGTGGCGGACCTTCTTCACCGTCAAGGATGATCACCGTGACATGACGGGGGTATGTGCCGGTAGCGCGGATCGACCGGTGGGCACAGGTCTTCGGCAGGTCCCCCGTTCATCGTCTCGATCCCGGCACTCGCGACGGGGACGGCGTGCGGGGTCTCCCGGTCCGCGGCCGGCAGCTCCCGGCGATGTGCCGGTCCCCCGGTGCCGCGGTCCGGTTTTTCGCGCGATGTCGGACAGGTCCCCGGCAGGACTGTTGCCGGACTGATAACGCCGGCGCCAGGCGCCATCTGGCAGGACGCAGACAGTGCAGGCGCAAAGCAGCGAGGCGATGTCCGCGTCGGGCGCCCAAGAGGTAGCACGGGCGGTGTCGCACCCGGTGCTGGCACGCGTCGGAGCGGCGCATACAACGCATCAGGCGGGAGAGAATGGAATGATTCACGGACCGGGCTGACGGCTCTCGCATCGCGCATGACCGAACCGGGCCCGGTGCACGGGAGGCGGCACGCATCGGAGTGCCGGAGGCCGGGTCCGGCGGACCGAAGGCGGAATTCGCCCCCTGGGGCACACGGAACACCGGGAGAGGACCGCCGCACAGTCGCAGGCGCAGGTGGTTGTGTCTGCCCGTCTTCCTGCGCAATGGTATGTCCGGCGCAGCCGGGCAGACGATCCAGCCACCCGGCATTCGGCGCGAGGGAGCAGCAATGACACCGAAAAACCTGGTGTTCATCATGTCGGATGAGCACAACTCTGCCTTCATGGGAACTGTCGGTCACCCTGTGGTCAGGACCCCGAACATGGACCGGCTTGCCGCATCGGGCACCCTGTTTGCGAATGCCTACACCAATTGCCCGATCTGCGTACCGGCGCGGGCGAGCTTCGCGACCGGCCGGTACGTCCAGGACTGCGGCTACTGGGACAATGCCGATCCCTACGATGGCGCCGTCCCCAGCTGGGGACACCGACTGATCGACCAGGGACACCGGGTCACTTCGATCGGCAAGCTCCACTACCGCGACAGCAAGGACGACAACGGGTTCGACGAGGAACTCATTCCGCTGCATGTGGTCGACGGCCTGGGAGACCTGGCCGGACTGATCCGCGAGGACATGCCCGAGCGCAAGGCCGCCGCCCGTTTCGCCCGGGACGTCGGACGCGGCGAGTCGACCTACACCGCCTACGACCGGCGCATTGCCGGGGAGGCGGTCCGCTGGCTCACCGAGGAAGCGCCGCGCCACCGCGACCGACCGTGGGTGCTGTTCGTCTCGTTCGTCTGTCCGCATTTTCCGCTGATCGCGCCGCCGGAGTTCTACGACCTCTACCCCGAGGCTGACATTCCGTGGCCGGCGCTCTACGCGCAGGACGAACGCCCGGACCATCCCTACTACGCGGCGCTGCGCCGCGCGATGAACTACGACGCGTATTTCGACGAGGATCGGGTTCGCAAGGCGGTTGCCGGCTATCTCGGACTGTGCAGTTTTCTCGACCACAACGTCGGATTGGTGCTGGACGGGATCGAACAGGCCGGTCTGGCGGGTGACACCCGGGTCATCTACACCTCCGATCACGGCGAGGCGCTGGGCCAGCGGGGCCTGTGGGGCAAGTCGACCATGTTCGAGGAATCTGCCGCGGTCCCGCTCATCATGGCCGGCCCGGAGATCGAGGCCGGCAGCAGGGTCGACACCCTGGTCAGCCTGGTCGACTGTCATCCGACCATCATCGATGCGGTCGGTGGCGAGCGGCATCCCGATGACGCCGACCTGCCCGGGTGTTCGCTGTTCGAGATCGCCGACGGCGCCGAACGGGGCCGGGTGGTGTTTTCCGAGTACCATGCCGCCGCCTCGGTCGCTGCCAACTACATGGTGCGCGAGGGTCGTTACAAGCTGGTGTACTTTCACGGCATGGAACCCGAACTGTTCGATCTCGAGGCCGATCCGGACGAGTGCCGCAACCTTGCCGGCGATCCGGACCACGTCGATGTCAGGGCCCGTCTCGAGGCGCGGTTGCGCGAGATCTGCGACCCCGGGGAGGTCGATCGCCGGGCCCGGGCCGACCAGGCCAGGACCCTGGAGAAGCACGGCGGACGCGCGGCGGTGCTGGAACGGGGCGACTTCGGCTATTCGCCCGCCCCGGGACAGACTCCGGAATTCGCGGCCTGACCGGTGGCGGACCCCCGCGCCCGGGAGGCGGTGAGGGACCTTGCGCTGGTTGCCGCACTGGCTGCGGTCGGTGTCGGTGGTTTCCTGTTCGTCAATCCGACCGCAACCGAGGTCGTCACCGGGCCGGGCGGACTGACACGCCACAGCCTTCCCTTCATCTACTCCGGTCTGCTGCTGTTCCTCGTTGCCCTGCTCGGAGTCTCGGTGCTACGCCGGGAGCGTCGCGTGCCCGCGTCCGCGGTGAGCGAGTCATCCGGCGATCGCCGCGAGACCGTCCGCACGGCGATCCGCAGGGTCCTGTGCGTGATCTGCATCCTGCTCTACGCGCTCGGCATCGAGACAGTGGGCTTTGCTCTTTCGACACCGCTGCTCCTGTTCGCGATGCTCCGGATTCTCGGTCGCCGGCACCTCGGCCACAACCTGGTCCTGGCGCTGGTCGGCGGCCTGGTGCTGTGGATCCTGTTCGTCGGCGTGCTCAAGCTGCCGATGGCCGGGCTCCTCTGGGATCCCCTGACGCCTGTGCTCAATGATCTCTACCGGCTCACGGGCGCGCGCTGATGGTTGACGGTCTGCTCGAGGCCTTTGCGGGGACCGCGGCGTTCTGGCCGCTGCTCTACATCCTGGTCGGCACCGTGCTCGGAATCCTGGTAGGCGCCCTGCCGGGGCTGTCCTCGCCGATGGCGATCATCGTGCTGCTGCCGATCACCTACACCATGGAGACCATCAGCGCCTTCCAGCTGATGATCGGCATCTACGTCGGAACCAAGCTCGGCGGGTCCTACGCCTCGATCCTGTTGCGCACGCCGGGAACGCCGGCCGCGGCCTGCACCGCGCTCGACGGGTTTCCCATGGCCGAGAAGGGCCGCGCCGGCGAGGCGATTGGCTTCTCCGTGATGTCATCGACCATGGGCGGACTGTTCGGCTGGGTGGTGGCGGTGAGCTTCGTGCCCTTCATCGCGTCGGTTGCCCTGCATTCGGAACCCGCCGACATCGCCCTGATCGGTATCGCCGGCCTGGTGCTGGTGTCGGCCTTCGTGCGCGGCTCGATGGTCCGCGGACTCATCGGGGTCCTGCTCGGACTTCTGATCGCCAGCGTCGGCTACGACATCCAGGACGGTGTGGAACGCTACACCTTCTCGCATCCGATGCTGGCGTCCGGACTGCCGTTTGCAGCCGTGCTCGTCGGGTTCTTCGGCATCACCGTGGTGTTGAGCGACCTCGAGATGATCGGCCGCAGGTCGGAGATCGCCGCACGCACCTCCGAGATCAGGCTGCCGTCGCCAGCCGCCTTCTTCCGGCGTTGGCGGGCCTGGTCGATCGGTACCGGCTACGGGGTGCTGGTCGGCGCCATCCCGGGGGTGGGTGCCGACGGGTCGACCTTCCTGTCCTACGCCACGGTGCGCAACCAGTCCCGCAACCCGCCGCCGGAGGCCTTTGGCACCGGTGTGCCGGAGGGCATCATCGCGCCCGAGAGCTCGAACAACGCCACCACCGGCGGCACGATGATCCCGATGCTGACGCTGGGCATCCCGGGCGACGGTTCGACCGCGGTCATGCTGGGCGCCATGATCCTGCACGGGCTCGAGCCCGGCGTGATGCTGATGCAGAACAACGCGTCGCTGGTCTACGGCATCCTGGTCGCAATCCTGGTGGCCACGGTGATGATGTTCTTCGTCGGCTGGGGCGCGAGCCGTGCCATCATCCGGGTGCTGCGCCAGGAACGCTCGCTGCTGTTTCCCTTCATCATCGTGTTTGCCTCGATCGGGGCGTTCGCTGCCGACAACGGCCCGTTCCCGATCTATGTCGCGCTCGCCTGCGGCGTGGCCGGGTTCTTCCTTGAGAAGTGCGGCTTTTCGGTGGTGACGATCGTGCTGGGCGCCGTGCTCGGCCCGATCATCGAGTACAATGTCAGGCTTGGCCTCGCCTATTCGAACGGCGACTGGGCCGTGTTCGTGGATACCTGGCCGCGCATGCTGCTGTGCGCGGTCATCGTCCTGCTGGTATCCAACGAAATCTGGCGGGCGACGCGTGCGCGGCCGGCTGGTACCGGAGCAGGACTGGACAAGGGGAGTGAGACGACATGAGAAACCCGCTTATCGCCGTAGCGGTCGCTGGCGCTACCGTGCTTGCGGCATGGACCGCGGCTGTTGCCGAGTATCCGTCCGATACCGTGCGCATCGTCGTGCCGTGGCGTGCCGGCGGTGGAACCGACACCATCGCCCGCGGCTTTGCCGCCGCGCTCGAGGAGCAGATCGACCAGGCGGTGGTGGTTGACAACCTGACCGGCGGCAACGGCAACCGGGCCCACATGCACATGAAGAAGGCGCGGCCCGACGGTCTGCAGATCCTGCTCAACGGCTCGAGCGACATGAACTCGGCCATCATCTTCCAGAACACACCGTACAACTACGACGACTTCGCCTGCCTTGGCGCCATCTACAGGACCCCGACCTGGATCCTTGCGCACCGGGACAGCGGGATTACCTCCATCGACCAGTTCTTCGAGGCCGCGCGCGGCCAGCCGGGAGAACTCACCGTGGGTGTCGGTTCGCTCGCCAGTGCCCACAACGTGCTGGCGCAGGCCCTGATGGGCGTGAACGGGATCGATGCGCGGGTGATCCCGTTCGATGGCGGAGGACCGCTCAAGAAGGCGATCCTCGGCAACCAGGTGTCGATCGGCGTCATCCACTCCCCGGTGCTGCTCGACGCGGTCAAGTCGGGTGACGTGAACGTGATCGGCTCGGGCGGCGGCCTGGCCGACATCGTCTACGAACCGGTCCGGGACGCCGAGACCATCGACGCGCACGGTGTCGAGGTCGAGATCGGTACTGTCCGTGGGCTGTTCGTGCCAAGGGACACGCCCGAGGAGCTGCTCGATACCGTCTCTGCCCTGATGGAGAAGGCGGCGAAGAGCGAGGCCTTCGCCGCCTTCGGTGTGAAGTTCGGGTTCAAGCCGATCTGGTGGGATCGCAAGACCCATTGCGACTTCATGGCGGAGGAGAATGCGGCCTACCGGAAGATCAAGGCCGACTACATCGACTGATGCGCAGGGCCCGGACCCCGGTGCGGCGCGCACCGGGGACGCCCCGCGTTGAAGCCCCCGGACCTTGACGCGGCGTCCCCGCGGGGCGCAGGCCGCATTCCGGGAGAGGCGAAAGGAAGGCAGGGATGCCCGGTGGCCAGGCGAATGGCAGACGCGCTCGGAAACCTGGCCGAACCCGGAAGGTCGGTGCGCGCCAGCGACTTCGCCCTCGTGGTCGCGGCCTCCCCGGATACTGTCCGTTGCCTCGGCGCAGGTCTTCATCTCGCCCCGGGTCGACATCCGCGACCGGCTGTTCCTGATCGTCCGGGACGGCGACCGTGACCCGACCTTCGTCCAGTGCCAGCTCGAGAAGGGATTTGCGTGCCAGGAGTTTGAATGTCCGACAACCGTACGTTCAGGAATTTCGTGACCTCACCGATCGACCTGCCGGCCGGGGTGATCGGAGAACCCGGGGCAGGCGGCGGTCATGGTGGCATCCAACTCGACGCCTCCGACGCACCGGTGGGCATGGCGTAGACGGAAGGCGCGATCATGGCAATTTCGACGACCAACGATCCGACCAGGGTCGATCCGGCAATGATGGCCGAGGTGTGGAGCGACGCCCGGCCCTCCGAGGATCCTGTGCTCTACGGTCACGTGACCATGGATCCGTCCGGCCCGGTGACGGCGCGGAGCACCCAGACGCTGTCCATCGTCTACACGGTCGGCCGCCATGGCATGGACGATACCGGCAGCCTGAGGGTGGTGCTGCGCTCGGTCGGCGACAGTGGCCGGCTGCAGGTCCATGATCCCGAAGCGCCGAACTACGTGACCGCGGTCGCGAGCAACGGCGCCGGCCTGCGGGTTGCCTACCTGCCGACCGGTGGCTGGCGCCCGCGCAACAAGTGCCTGCAGGTCACCGTGATCAAGGGTTGCCTGCGCGAGGGCGATACCGTCACGGTGACAATCGGCGACACTTCGGGCGGGTCGCCCGGCGCCCTGATGCAGACACACTGCGAGACCCACTTCGAGTACAAGGTGGTGGTGGATGTCTGCGCCACCGGCCATTACCTGCCGCTGGCGCAGACCCCGAGCGTGTCGATCGTGCCGGGGCCGCCGGTGCGGTGGCGCGCGGTCCTGCCGACGCTGCGGCGCCCCGGCGAGCGGTTCCAGCTCGGGGTGAAGGCGGAGGACCTGTGGGGCAACCCGACCGACAGGGCAAGCGGCGCCCTGCGGCTGCGCACGAACCTGGCGGTCGCCAACCTGCCCGAGAGCTTCGATTATCCGCCGGGCGAGAGGGCGATTACCTTCGAGGACCTGCATGTCGACGAGCCGGGCTGTCTGTGGCTCGAGCTCGCAGATGACAGGGGCACGGTGCTGGAACGGGCCAACCCGCTGGTGATCCGAGCAGGTTCGACCTCCGGCTACTGGGCCGACCTGCACGGCCAGAGCGGCGAATCCGTGGGGCTGAATACCAGCCTGCAGTACTTCGAGTTCGCGCGCGACTGCGCGTTTCTCGATGCCACCAGCCACCAGGCCAACGACTTCCAGGTCAACAACACCTTCTGGGCGTACATCAACGAGTTGACGGCACGGTTCCACCAGGACCACCGGTTCGTGACCTTTCCCGGCTACGAATGGTCGGGCAACACCGCGGTTGGTGGCGACCGCAACGTGTTCTTTCGCCACGAGGGCCGGCAGATCCACCGTTCCTCGCACGCGTTGCTGCCGGACCGGTCGGATATCGACACCGACGCGACAGACGCGGCCGAGCTGTTCGAGTCCCTGGCCGACGAGGACTGCGTCATTTTCGCGCATGTCGGCGGACGGTACGCGGACATCGACTTCGCCCACGACGGCAGGCTCGAACGGTCGATGGAACTGCACTCGGCCTGGGGAACCTTCGAGTGGCTGATCGAGGACTGTTTCAGACTCGGCCACCGGGTCGGGGTGGTAGCAAACTCCGACGGGCACAAGGGCCGGCCCGGCGCCAGCTACCCCGGCGCGTCGACCTTCGGCGCCTACGGGGGACTGACCTGTTTCCTCGCCGACGAACTGACCCGGGACGGAATTTTCGGGGCGCTTCGGCGACGCCATCACTACGCGACCACCGGTAACCGGATCCACCTTGAGGTCACGGCGGCACTCCCTGAACCGGGCAGGCGATTCCACGAGGACCCGACGGTGTTTCCCGATACCGGTTCCGACGAGGTCGACACCGTGATCATGGGCGACATCGTGCAGACCCGGGCACGGGAGGTCACGCTCGGGCTGCACGCCATCTCGGCCACTCCCATCGAGCGGATCGAGGTTCGAAACGGTCCGCAGGTGAGCGAAATCGTGCGCGGCTACGACCCGGACGATCTCGGTTGCCGCTGGCGCGTCCTTTGGAGCGGGGCCGAATACCGCGGCCGCGGCCGGGAGACCCGCTGGCAGGGAACGCTGGAGTTTGCCGGGCGTACCATCAGGAGGATGAACCGGATCAACTGCTGGAACCATGAGCGGCAAGTCGTGTGCACCGGTCCCTCGACCGTCAGTTTCGATGCGATCACCACCGGCAACTTCGGGGGCGTCGATGTCTGGCTCGACGGCGATGACGGTGACCTGGACATTCGCTCGAACCTGCTTGAGGCGAGCGTCCCGCTCGTCGCGGTCGGTATCGACGACACCGTGTTCGAGGCCGGTGGCCTGAAGCGCAGGATCTCGGTCTGCAGACTGCCGGAAACCAACCCGCATCGGGAAATCCGGGCCGAGGTCCGGCTTCCCCTCGGTCCCGACCGCGACGACGCACTCTGGGTCAGCCTGTACTCCGAAGACGGATTCCAGGCCTGGTCAAGTCCGATCTACCTCGTTCCCCGGCCGGTTGAACGGTGATGCGGTGCCCGGACGAGGATCTTCGGCACGTCGCCCGGAATCTGGCCGCGCCCAACGTGCGCACAGACGAGGCGGTGCTTGTGGTCTCGAGCTCGGACCAGGATCCCGGGCTTGTCGACGCGATTGCCGGCGCGGCCGCGGCAGCGGGCGCGGGCAGCGTGACCGCGGCGGTGATCACCTGTCCCGCCGACATGACCGATTACCGGCATCCGCCGCCGATCATCGCCGCGGTCGAGCAGGCCGATCTTGCCGTAGTCGCTACCTCGATCCGGTTCCCCCGGGCGTATGATGACCTGAGCAGGGCGCTGTTTGCGGCCGGTCGCCGTCAGGTGCTGATCAACAATGCGCCACCCGAGGACTTCGTGTGCGGCGCTGCCAGGGCCGAGCCGGCGGCTCTGCTGGAGCGGACCCGCCGCCTTGCCGGGCTGGTCACCGCGGCCGGGGTGGTTCGCATCGCCTCTCCCAACGGAACCGATCTCAGGGTCAGGATCTGCCGGCCGTGCCTGCCACTGACGGGCGTGGCGGAAGCCGATACCGGTTTCGGGTCGTTTCCAAGCGGCGAGGCCATGGTCTCGCCCGAGGAGGGCAGCGCCGAAGGTACTTTCGTCGCCGACGGATTCGGGCAGGTGGTCTACCTGTCCGGCGGCGGGCCGCAACTCGGACTGCTGGAGGACCCTGTCCGTCTGGAGTTCCGCCGTGGCCGGCTGGTCGATCTCTCCGGCGGTGCGGCGGCAGCCAGGCTCGCAGCCATTCTCGATGCTGCTGACGACAACGTGCGGTTTCTCGCCGAACTCGGGCTCGGAACCAACCCGGCCGCCCGCCGCGTCGGACACGTAGAGAACAAGTTCAGGCTGGGGACCGCGCACGTCGCGCTCGGTGACAATCACCTGATCGGCTGGCGGGCAGCCGCGGTCTACGGAGGGACCATCGTCAGCAACAGGCACATCGATCTCGTCTCGGAACAGGTCACCATCGAGATCGACGGACGGGTGGTGTCGGCCTGACATGCCCGGCCCTGTTGCCGCGCGTGCTGTCGCGGTAGTCTGCGGACAGGCGTGGTGCGCCACGGTGTGAGTTGAGGGAGGAGCAAGGATGAAAACGCAGTTACGAATTCCGTGCAGGTCGCTGATCCTGGGTGCATCCGCGTGTGCGGTCTCTGCGGCCCTGGTTGCGGGTCCGGCGCTCGCGCAGGAATTCACCCTGCGCTGGGGTCATTACCTGCCGAACAGCGCGTTCGTGCAGGTCGAGAAGGACTTCGCGGAGAAGGTTGAGGCCCGGACCGACGGGCGAGTGAAGATCGAGATCACCTTCGCCGGCGGGCTGGGCAAGGGCAACGAGGTCGCACTGCTCGCCGGTCGGGGCGCGATCGACATGGCGTCGGTGGCGCCGGGGTACTATCCCGACCGGCTCCTGTTCTGGAAGGCGTACCAGATCCCGTTCGTGTTCAGCGAACCGAAACAGGCGATCGAGATCATCTACAAGTCGTTCGACAAGTTCCCGATCTTCGCCAAGGAGCTTGACACCATGAATGTCAAGCATCTGTTCCACCAGCCGCTCGGGTCCTACTACATGACCGGTCCGGATCCGAACTGTGACACGGTCGAGGGTCTCAAGGGCAAGAAGATCCGGAGTTTCGGGGCGGACATTCCGAAAATGCATGCCGCGATCGGCGCCGTTCCGGTCACCGTGCGTCCGACCGAGGTCTACGAGGCGTTGCAGCGAGGCACCATCGACTACTCGTTCCTGAATGCGGGCAACGTCGAGAGCCTGCGACTGTACGAACCGGGCAAGTACAGCTGCGGCACCGTCATGACCATCACCGGTCACCTCATCGTCATCGGCAAGCGGGCCTGGGACAAGCTTCCACCCGACCTGCAGGAGATCGTCGCCGACCAGGCACGCAAGAGCCAGCAGGAATACCTCGACTGGCTGGAGACCGGCACCGCGAGTTCCATCGCTGCGATCGAGGAGAACGGTGGCGTGTTCAAGGAGTTCCCGGCGTCCGAACTGGACAAGTGGAAGGCGGTGACGCCTGACATTCTCAAGCAGTGGGAAGACAACATGGCCGAGCGCGGCCTGGGTGCCGAGGCGAAGGAGGTTGCAGCGGCCTGGCGCGAGTGGGCCAGGTAGTCCGGGCAACAGCCGGAGTATCGCCCTGGCGTTCCACGCTCCTGCGCTGGCAGGAGCGTGGCGTCTCGCCCGGACGGGCATGAACGGATGACCTCGCGCGTGGTCGAGCGTGTCGCCCTTGCCATCCTGCTCGTGGGCGGGCTCGGGCTCATTGCGTCGACCGTGCTCGGCACGGCCGACGTGGTCGGCACCCAGGTTTTCGGTGTCCCGGTACCCGGAGCGGTGGAACTGACCGAGAGCACCATGGTGCTCATCGTGTTCGGGGCTCTCACCTATACCCAGATCCGCCGCAGCCACATCAGGGTCGAGCTGCTCTACGTGAGGGCCGGCGCACGCGGCCAGGCGGCGATGGACGTGTTTGCCGGGATGACCGGCGTCCTGTTCTTTTCGCTGCTGCTCTGGCAGGCGGTCAACGAGGCCCGGTACAGCGTCGAGATCGACGAGTCGACCTTCGGCCTCGTGCGCATGCCTCTCTGGCCCGCCCGCATCATCCTGGTTGCCGGAACCGGCCTGCTGATCCTGCAGCTCCTGATTGACCTGGCGGTTGACGCAAGGCGACTGGTGCACGGCGGCACCGCGATCTCAGTTGCCGACGTGATCAATCGCGAGGTGGGCGGGATTGGTGACCTGTCGCCACCGGATGGCGACGATCACGCGGGGCGGGCGGGCCGAGCGTGATCGACCCGGGTACAGTCGGGGTCGTCGTCGGTCTTGTGCTCGCCGTCATGCTGGCGGCAGGGGTTCACATCGGTGTGGGTCTGGGTCTTGCGGGGGTGCTCGGTACCTGGCTTGCCATCGGTCCCGACGCCGCGTTGGCCCAGCTTGCCACCATCCCGTTCAGCACGACCAACTCGTTTACGCTCGCGGTCATCCCCCTGTTCATCCTGATGGGATCGCTTGCGACGCAGGCGGGGCTCACCACCGATCTCTACCGTGCCGCCTACAACTGGCTGGGGCGCCTGCCCGGCGGACTTGCGATGGCGACCACCCTGGCCTCGGCGGCATTCGGTGCGGCGAGCGGCTCGACGGTGGTCAACGCCGCGGTGTTTACCAAGATGGCGCTGCCGCAGATGACCGCCTTCGGCTACGACCGTCGTCTGAGCGCTGGGTGCATTGCCGCATCGGGGACCCTCGCATCGCTGATCCCGCCCAGCATCCTGATGGTGATCTACGCCATCCTGACCGAGCAGTCGGTTGCCATGCTGCTGGTTGCCGGACTGGTGCCGGGACTGATGTCGGCCGGGCTCTACATGGGCGGGATCTACGGGATTGCCAGGAAGTTTCCCCGGCTTGCGCCCCGCTCCGAGATCGAGGTGTCCTGGCGGGAGCGCTGGCGCTCGCTCTACGGCGTGTGGGGGATTGCCTTCCTGTTCCTGCTGGTCATCGGCGGCATCTACACCGGCTTTTTCGTGCCCACCTATGCCGGTGCCATCGGCGCCTTCGGTGCCTTCGTGATCGTGGTCCTGAAGGGCCGTCTCAATCGCAGGACCACCGTTGACACCTTCAAGGACGCCGGGGTCACGACCTCGTCGATCTTCATCATCGTGATCGGCGGTATCATCTTCGCCCGCTATCTGACCTACACCGGGATCGTCACCGACATCACCGACGCGTTGCTCGCTCTCGAACTCGGCAAGTATACCTACCTGTTCGCGTTCGCGGCGATCTACCTGGTGCTGGGAATGCTGATCGACCCGATCGCAATCATGGTGATCACGCTCCCGGTGATGTTCCCGATCCTGACGGGGGCGGGGTTCGATCCGATCTGGCTCGGCGTGATCGCCATCAAGCTCGCGGAGGTCTCCCTGATCACGCCGCCGGTCGGGCTCAATGTCTATGTTGTGCGCAGCGCCTCGCCGATCCCGCTCAGGCTCGAGGAGGTGTTTGCCGGCGTCACGCCGTTCATCGCCATCGATATCCTGGCGCTGGCGCTGCTGGTTGCCTTCCCGGAAATCAGTCTCGCCCTGCCGTCCCTGATGTAAGGGCGAGCCTGGTCATGCCGGTTTCGGTACCGCAGCAGGGGGGCGTGCGGCACGGACGTTACCTGTCCCCCGTCGCCGTCGCAGACCTGTGTGGGGCCCGGGACATCTCCGCCATCACCGCTCAACCGAACGCTTGCGATCCCCCTGAAATTCCGGCTGGCACCCGGGAGACCCTGCCGGCAATCGGCAAGCTGCTCGGTCACACCCAGGTGCAGACGACTGCCCGCCCCGCCTGCCCGCGATACCATGAAGGCGCCCGCTGCACGCATCGGCGACAGCATCGACAACGATCTCGTCACGGCGTCACAAGCCGCTTTCATCTCTACGGATTATACGTATATTGAGACAGGTGCCTGCTATCTGGGGAGGCTGCCATGCCCACCGTGAGTGCCCTTGAGTTCCAGCGCAAGTTCGGCCGGTTCCAGCACGAAGCGCAGCGCGAGCCGGTGGAGATAACCCGGCATGGGCGCCGCGAGTTCGTGCTCATGTCTGCGGAGCAATATGACTGGCTTTGCGCTTCTGCGCAGCGCAGCCATCGCACGGACGCCGCCGCCGATATGGTGATCGACGCCGTGGAGCGCGCCGAGATGGATGTGGAGCACAAGTCGCTCGACGACCTGCTGGCGTAACGACGGAACGGTGGCGCTTCCCGATCCGAAGCCAGGCCTGGTCGTCCGCTACGACTACCTCTGGACGCACGAGGCCGCTGCCGGCCGCGACCAGGGCAAGACCCGTCCGACCTGGCTGATCGCCCGCGCTACGTCGTTCTGCTTCCGATCACCCGTACATCGCCCGCGGGCGATGCGGCGGGCATCGAAATCCCGGCGCGCGTCCAGCAGGCCCTGGGTCTCGACGACGCACCAAGCTGGGTGATCGTGTCGGAGCATAATATCGATGAATGGCCCAATGCCGGGCTGTCTCCGCTGCCCGGTCTGCCGGACGTCTTCACCTACGGTTTGGGACTTACATAGAAAGGTGGACGGCTCATGCCGCCATCCTTGCTTGTGTGTTCACGGTTCCACGGCCCGGCAGCCTCCCCGTGCAGCAGCGCCAGTCCCCGACGCTGTATGGTGCGGGCAGCATTCGCGTCCGCATGATCGGCGTGGCCGCAGGCCACGCAGTGAAACCGGTCCCGTGTCCTGCGCGATCGGGCATCGACGTGCCCGCACGCTGCACAGGTCTGGCTGGTGTGGCGGGGATCGACCGCGATCACGCGCCCCGCCTTGTACTCCAGCATCGCGCGCAGGGCGGCCCAGCCGGTGTCGAGAACGACCCGGTTGAGCCCGGCCTTCTGCTTCACCCCGCTGCCCGGCTCTTCCGCCGTGCCGCGGGCGCTTGCCGTCATGGCCTTCACCTTCAGGTTCTCGATCGCGACGGTGTGCGCACCCTCCGCGATCCTGCGCGAGACCTGGTGGTGCCAGTCGCGCCTTGTGCCGGCCTGGCGCCGTCTCGTCTTCGCCAGACGGGCGCGGGTGCGCGCCCGGCGGCCCGAACCGCGCTTTTGCCGTGCCAGTTTCCGCGACAGGCGCTTCGCCTTCGCCTCGAGGCGGCGCCAGTTGTCACGCGTCTGCGGCAGCAGACGGTATGTGACCTGGCGGTGTGCACGCTGCGGTCTTGTCCCGGGTCTTGTTTCGGACGGCATGCGGTGTCTCCCGAACAGTACGGGAAATATACAGGATAAAACGTGGAACATGCAAGGAAAATGCGCCTGCAGGTCTTCGAGTCAGGCCCTGCAGGCGGCATGACGCTGTCAAGTCATCCTAATAAGAGCCTACGGTTTCATCCCACCGGGACTGTTCGCGCAGATCAAGGCCCGTTTCCTCGAACTAGCTCGTGCGAAGGAGAGCCGCGCGGTGCGCCGTTGAGCGGAAGTGCGGCCGACATTCCTTGCCGCCCTGCCGGCATGCGCGCCACATCAGGACGCCGACGCGCGACGAAAGTGATTGGGACTTGCAAACGATACGCTTACGGTAACCCGAGTGCGCCCCGTTGAAGCTTAGGCCTCTACATGCCACAAGATGATGAAATAAAAAAAGAAAATGCCAACGCAGGAAATCGGTATCGCATCGGCGTTGATGTCGGCGGTACCTTCACCGATTTCGTGCTCCACGACGGCAAGACCGGCCGTGTCGTGGTCCACAAGGTTCCGTCGACGCCTGCTGATCCATCTGAGGCGGTCAGAAACGGCCTGCCGGAACTGCTGGAGAAGGCCGGCACCTCCGACATCGGGCAACTCCTTCACGCCACCACGGTCGCAACAAACGCCATCATTCAGCGGCGTGGGGCGAAGACGGCCCTGATCACCACGCGGGGCTTTCGGGATGTGCTCATCCTCGGGCGTCAGAAGCGCTACGAGACCTACGACCTGCACATGCGCAAGCCCGATCCTCTCATCCCGCGCGAGCAGATCTTCGAAGTGCGCGAACGGGTGAACTTCGAGGGTGAGGTGCTGGAGCCGCTGGACGCCGTGAACCTCGAGGAGGTGCTGGAGCGTATCGCGGTCGAGGGCTACGAGGCGGTCGCGGTGGCGCTGCTCCATTCCTACGCCAACCCTGTTCATGAACGCGCGATCGGTGAAGCGGTCGCCCGGCGCATGCCGGGTGCCGCCCTCAGCCTGTCGGTCGAGGTGTCACCGAAGCTGCGGGAGTACGAACGCACAAACACCACCGTGGCGAACAGCTTCGTCAAGCCGCTGGTGGGCACCTACGTGCGGCGGTTGGCCGGGGATCTCGCGGATGTCGAGCTGTCGATCATGCAATCGAATGGCGGACTGGTCTCGCCGACGCTCGCCGGCGATTACCCGGTCCGCATTGTCGAAAGCGGTCCCGCCGCCGGCGTGCTGCTCGCGGCCCGGGTCGGTCGGGAAATCGGCGCCGACCGGGTACTCAGTTTCGACATGGGCGGGACTACCGCCAAGCTGGGCGCCGTTGATGACGGCGAGCCGGCGATCGCCCCTGTCTTCGAGGTCGATCCGGTGCGGTTCAGGAAGGGATCTGGCCTGCCGGTCAACGTTCCGGCGGTCGAACTGATCGAGATCGGTGCCGGTGGAGGCTCCATCGCCGTGGCGATGGACGGCGCCATCCGTGTGGGTCCGGAGAGTGCGGGCGCGGACCCTGGCCCCGCATGTTATGGTACCGGTGGCCTGCGGCCGACGGTCACCGATGCGAACCTGGTACTCGGCTACCTCAACCCGTCGTACTTCAACGGCGGAGCGATGGATCTTGACCCGGCTGCGGCCGAGGCGGCACTTGCCAGCCGTGTCGCCGGACCGCTCGGGCTGTCGGTGGCCGAGGCCGCGTGGGGAGTTCACCTGGTTGCGACCGGCAACATGGAACACGCCTTGCGGGTCGTCTCGGTGGAACGCGGTCGTGATCCGCGAAACTACGCGCTGGTCGCCTTCGGCGGTGCGGGACCACTGCACGCAGCCCGGATCGCACGGGCTCTGGGGGTTCGTCAGGTCATTGTACCGGGAGATGCGGGCGTCGGATCTGCCGTCGGCATGCTGGCGGCAGACGGCCGGCTCGACGTGTCCGTGACCCGGCTGTTGCGCCTTGACGAGGCCTCGCCTGGAGATATCGCGGCCATTTACGACGCACTCGAGGCACGGCTCGCAGAAGAACTGGCCCGACTGCCAGGCGCCGCGAGCCCGGAATTCCGGCGGTTTGCCTACATGCGCCATGCGGGTCAGGGATTCGAGATCCACGTTGACATTCCGGCGGGTCAGATCGGCTGCGGTTTCACCGAAGCCTGCGAGGACGCGTTTCGCGCCGCGTACCTGGCCCGGTACCACACCGAGGACAGCAGCAGCGCGGTCGAGGGTGTCGACTGGGCGCTGGCCGCAGTGGTGCCGGGTTCTCACGGCCTGCTGGCCCGGGAGAGGCGCACGTCGGCGACCGGGGAGCCACAGGGCACGAGACCGGCCTGGTTCCCGGAGGCGGACGGCATGATCGAGACAGCCGTCTGGCGCCGCGAGGCCATCGGTCCCGACACGGTCATCACCGGACCGGCCATCGTGGAAGATGCCGAGGCGACCACTCTCGTTCTGCCGGGTGACCGCGCCCGGCTGGTGCCGGGAGGAGGCTACCTGCTGATCGACATCGCAGGGGTGGAGGCGGAGAATGAGACCGTGCCGGCCTCCGGGCCTCGCCCGGCAGACGTCGACCCCGTCACCTTCACCGTCATCTGGAACACCATCGTCTCCATTGCCGAGGAACTCGGCACCACCATGCGGCATACCGCCTTCAGCGAGGCGGTCAGGGAAGGAGACGACTTCTCGACCGCCGTGTTCGATGCCCGCGGACGGATGATCTCGCAGGGCAGCTTTTCGCCGGGCCATCTTGGCTCCATGCCGTTCGTCATCCGGCACGTGAACGAGGCGTTCCCGCCGGAAACGCTGAAGCCCGGCGACAGCATCATGCTGAATGACAGCTGGATGGGGTCCGGACATTTCCCTGACATCTTCCAGGTGATGCCGGTGTTCGAGGCGGGCAAACTGCTCGGGTACGTCGCTGCGTCCGCCCACCAGATGGACGTGGGAGGCGCTGCGCCCGGTTCGCAGAAGGTGCATGGCGTGACCGAAGCCTTCCAGGAAGGCATCCGCATCCTGCCGGTCCGTTTCTGCCGGGAAGGCGAGATCGATCGCGACATCCTGACCCTGGTGCTTGCCAACACCCGCGTGCCGGACAAGGTGCGCGGTGACATCATGGCGCAGCACATCGCCAACCTCACCGCTGCCGAGCGGTTTCGCCAGCTGTTTCGTGACCACGGCCGGCCGGTCGTCGAACAGGCCTTCGACGAGATCCTCGACCGCAGCGAGGCGCGCATGCGTGCCGCGCTCGCGAACGTGCCGCCCGGCACCTACAGCTTCGACGACCAGATGGACGACTACGGACCCGGAACACCGCCGATCCGGTTCGGGGTCGACATTACCTTTGGCGAGGGGCCTGAAGGGACCGAGGTGACGGTCGACTTCTCGCGCTCGTCGGACCAGGTGCCGGCCGCCATCAACAGCTACATCAACTACACCCGCGCCTACACGCTGTTCGCGATCAAGGTTTTCTGCGATCCGTTCAGCCCCCAGAACGCGGGTGCGATGCGCCCGATCCGGCTTGTGGCCCGGGAAGGCAGTTTCTTCAATCCGAGGTTCCCGGCGGCCTCCGGCGGCAGGGCCGCACTGCAGGTGCGTATCTTCGACACCATCAACGGCGCCATGGCGCGTGCCATGCCTGCCCGGGCGATGGGCGCGTTCAGTCACTGGTCCAATCCGAACATCGGCGGGATCGACGAGCGGACAGGCAGGTCCTACGTGTTCTACGACCTGATCCTCGCCGGCTACGGCGGAAGGGCGGACAGCGACGGGCCGGAGGGTCTGAGCCCGGTGATGAACTGCTCGAACATCCCGGTGGAGGTGCACGAGACCAATGCGCCGGTGCTGATCCACCGGCTTGAGCTGCTCGACGGCACGGGTGGTGCGGGCCGCCACCGCGGAGGCATGGGCCTGCGCAAGGACATAGAGCTGCTGGCCGGCGAAGGCGTGCTCACGCTGCTTGGTGACCGGCACGAAAGCCGGCCCTGGGGCGTGTTCGGCGGTGAGCCCGGGGCGCTCGGAGAAACCGTGCTCAATCCCCACGGCAGTGCCGAACGCCTCGGCTCGAAGGAAGTTCGCACGCTCGTGCGTGGCGACGTGGTCAGCATCCGCACCAGCGGAGCCGGCGGTTACGGACGCGCCCGGGAGCGGGATCCGTAACGTCGGGTCCCGGCCAGGGGACAACGCCTGCGGTGCGCGGGGGCTGATGCCGAACCGGCCGCGGGACGGAAGGAGTAACGGCGATGGAAGCGGCGAGAGACTTCGAGATCATCGAGAACGGTGACCGGGCGGCCGGTACGTTCAGCGAGGCCGAGATGGCCCGGAGAATGTCGGCGCTGAGAGCGGCCATGGCGGAGCAGGACCTCGCCGCCGTCGTCCTGACCTCCATGCACGGCATTCTCTACTTCAGTGACTTTCTCTACTGCAGCTTCGGCCGGCCGTTCGGACTCGTCGTGACGGCGGAGCGCTCGACAGTACTGGCGCCGCTCGTCGATTTCGGTCACCCGTGGCGGCGGACCGGTGCGGTGCTGAGCTACACCGACTGGCGCCGCGATACCTTCTACGCCGGCGCCCGTTCTCTCGTTGGCACCGTCGGTCGGGTCGGGGTGGAATTCGATCACCTTTCCGTTGCCGGGCACCGCAAGCTCGCCGACGCCCTGGCCCCGGCCGAACTGGTCGACATGACCGGGCCGCTCATGCAGCTGCGGATGATCAAGTCGGCCGAGGAGATCGGGCTGATTGTCGAGGCTGCCCGCATCGCCGATCTCGGTGGCGAGGCCTGCCGGGCCGCCCTCGCCGACGGCGTTGCCGAACACGAGGTGGCGCTGGCCGGAACCGACGCCATGGTGCGCGAGATCGCGCGGTCACGTCCCGACAGCGAGATCCGCGACACCTGGTCGTGGTGCCAGTCGGGCATCAATTCCGACGGCGCGCACAACCCGGTCACGACGCGGCGGATCGGTGTTGGCGACATCGTGCTGTTGAACTGTTTTCCGATGATCGCCGGTTACTACGCGGCACTGGAACGCACCCTCTTTCTCGGCCACGCCGACGAGGCGTCATTGCGGTACTGGTCCATCAACCTCGAGGTGCATCGTCTCGGCCTCTCGCTCATCCGGCCCGGGGTGCGGTGCCGGGACATCGCCGCGGAACTCAACCGGCTCTGCGACCACCACGGCGTGCGTGACCGGCGCACCTTCGGCTACGGTCACAGCATCGGGGTGATCTGCCATCATTACGGCCGTGAGTCGGGGCTGGAGTTGCGCGAGGACATCGACACCGTGCTCGAGGAGGGCATGGTGGTGTCGATGGAGCCGATGATCACCATCGCGCAAGACGAGCCCGGCGCCGGCGGTTACCGGGAACACGACATCCTGGTGGTGACTGCCGACGGTTCCCGCAACATCACGGGGTTCCCGCTCGGGCCCGAACGCAACATCGTCGGCCCGTGAGATCCTGACCTGGATCCCGGACGGGCCCTGGCAGGCGTTCTCCACAAGACGCGATACCCGGCCGGCTCGCCGGCCACGCAAGGGCTGGATCCGGGATCTCGACCGCAGCCGGCAGGCTGCACATGGGTCCGGCGCGTTCCGGTGCGGTTTCACATCCCGGGTGGGCGGGCCCGGTTGCAGGCGTACGGTCCGACATCGTCACAAGCCGGCCATCAGGGGAGCACGGGCGTGCTCCCCGGCGAGGGCCGTCTTGACGAACCGGCATGGCTTCACGCTAGTCGTCCCGCCCGCGGTGGTAGCGGCGATGGTCCTTCATCGAGAGGCCGCCATCGCCGTTGCGATCCAGCCGCCGCACGATGTCGGCGAGCGGCCGGTCGAACTCGGCACGACTGACGATCGCGTTGCCGTCGGTGTCGAGCATCTGAAAGGCGCGCACGGTGAGCGGCTGCGTGGTTTCGTGCCAGAGCGCGGCAAACTCCTGCAGGCTCAGGTCACCGTCGCCGTTGGCATCATGTGCCGCGTGGCGGTCGTTGCGCGCCTGGTCGATCTCGGCCTGGGTGAGCTTGCCATCACTGTCGGCATCCATGGAGTCGAACATTTCCATCGCCGAGACGGCGAGCTGTCCCTTGTCAAGGAAACCCATGCCATGGCCGCCATGGCGGTGGCCGGCGTAGCTTGCGCCCGCGACTGCCGCAACGCCCAGGACGGCAGCGGCACCGATGGCGGTCAGTTTCTTCGTCCTCGCATTCATGATCATCTCTCCCGGTCTGGTTGATCCATCGGGTATCGGTGGATGATCCGAATATGGGTGCCAGGTGTCGCAGAACCTTGTCCTGTGCCTGGCGGGAGTGTCCCCCGATGTCGCACGGCGTCTTCGTGACACAGGCTGTTACACTCTTTTCGTGCGGCCCGCGGGAAGGCGCGTAGACTCCGTCCCATGGACGCATCCCCGCATGTGCTCGTCGTCGACGACCACCGCGACATCCGTGAACCGCTGGCGCGTTACCTGGAGCGCCATGGTCTGCGCGTGACAGCCGCGGAAAGCGCCGTCGCTGCGCGTCAGGTGTTACGCGTGGCGGCAGTGGATCTCGTCGTGCTCGACGTGATGATGCCAGGTGAGGACGGCCTCTCGCTTTGCCGGCACCTGCGAGAGACGACGCGTATCCCGGTGATCCTGCTGACGGCGATGGCGGAAGAGACGGACCGCATCGTCGGACTGGAAGTCGGGGCTGACGACTACGTCGCCAAGCCGTTCAACCCCCGCGAACTGCTCGCCCGCATCAAGGCGGTGATCCGGCGTACGCACAGCCTGCCGCCCGACAGGGAACCCGTTCCGGCCGGGAGGTACCGGTTTGACCGCTGGTCTCTCGATACCGGACGTCGCGAGCTGGTGGACGAGTCGGGTGTGGTGACACCGTTGTCTTCGGGTGAATACCGGTTGCTGATGGCGCTGCTGGAGCGTCCCGGGATGGTTCTCTCCCGCGATCAGCTCCTCGACCTGACCCGCGGCCGGAGCGCCACCCCGTTCGACCGCGCAGTCGACAACCAGGTAAGCCGACTGCGCCGCAAGATCGAGCGCGATCCGAAGAACCCGGTGCTGATCGTCACGGTGTGGGGCGGCGGCTACCGGTTTGCTGGCAAGGTGGAACGCGGATGAGGCTTGTCCCGAAGAGCCTCGCAGGACAGCTCAGCCTGTTGCTTCTGCTCGCTCTCGCCCTGGCCCAGGGCGTCGCCTTCGCGTTGTTCGCCTGGGAACGGATCGACGCGCTGCGCCATGCATACCGGGCCAATGCCGTCCTGCGTACGGCGACAGTCGCACGGCTGCTCGGGGACACGCCGCGGGAACTGCACGTGGCTGTCATCGCCGCGGCGTCCACCGAGCTCGTGCGGTTCTCCCTGACCGACGAGCCCGTTGTGGCCGAGACGGGGACGGCAAGACGGGCGGCAGCCATTGCGGATGGTCTCGCCGTTGCACTCGGTGTCGAGCCGGGGCGGGTCCGGGTCGCGCCCCTGTGGACCCGGTATCTGGACGAAGACGATCCCCACGAGGACCACGACGACGACGACGACGATGATCATGATCGCGACGAAGACCGGCACGGGGGCGGTCGGAGACACTGGACACCCGACTGGTTTACGGCATCGGTGGCGCTTGCCGACGGACGCTGGCTCAACTGCGCGGTGAGGCCTCCACCCGGCGCACCCGGACGGGGTGCGGCATTCATGGCTGTCTTTCTGCTCTCGGCGCTGGGAATAGCGACGGTGGCGGTCTTCATGGGACGACGGATCGCAGGGCCCATGCGCGCGCTTGCGGCGGCGGCCGGTCGTCTCGGACGCGGAGAAGCGGTGGAGGACCTGCCCGAAGCGGGAACGGTCGAGACCCGGGAGACGGTGCGCGCGTTCAACCTCATGAGCGCACGGCTCGACCGGTATGTCCGCGACCGCACGGCGATGCTGGCCGCCGTTTCGCACGATCTGAGAACGCCGATCACGAGCCTGCGCCTGCATGCCGAGTTTGTCGAAAACGCCGAGACGAAGTGCAGGATTCTCGCCGCGCTCGACGAGATGCAGCGGATGGCCGAGGATACGCTCGCCTTCATTCGTGAGGACATGCGGCAGGAAGAGACGCGGCAGGTCGACCTCCAGGCGCTGGTCGACAGCCTCGCCACCGACCTTGAAGAGCTTGGACACGCCATCGCTGTCACGGACGCTGACCGCGTGCTCGTGGCCTGCCGGCCGGCGGCGTTGCGCCGGGCGCTGCGCAATCTCCTGGAAAACGCGTCCGCCTACGGAGGACAGGCGCTCGTGCGGGTTGAGCCCGGCGAGGAAGAAATCCGCGTCGTTATCGAGGACGAGGGCCCGGGGATTCCACACACCGATCTCGAGCGGGTGTTCGAGCCCTTCGTGCGGCTCGAGGCCTCGCGCAGTCGTGCCACCGGGGGCAGCGGTCTCGGACTTGCCATCGCACGCAGCATCGTGCGCGGCCATGGGGGGGACATCGCCCTCGCAAACCGTGCACGGGCCGGACTGCGTGCGACAGTCACACTGCCGACGAGCGGGCGAGCATAGCGCGGGCGGGGCCGGTCGTGCCGGAAGCAGGGTTGGGCAAGGCGCCCGGTCGGCAGGGTCCTGCAGCCGACGGCATCGCACGATGGTGTCCCGTCGGAAGGCGCAGAAACCCGGTGTCCCTTGCCACAGTCGGCAGACACGGACCATCGCGCCTCGAAGTCCGCCTCAGAGCCGGATGGGCAGGCACTCGACCGCGATCATCCGATGCGACGTGGATTCACGTTTCGCCCCGGAAAGAGGACCTGCTGCCCGGCGACTGTATCCGCAGGAAGGACTGGTGCCGGTTAAGGGACTCGAACCCCCGACCCTCTGATTACAAATCAGATGCTCTACCAGCTGAGCTAAACCGGCACGAGGACAGGCGACCTACTGCGGTTGACCGCTTCGTGTCAACGGGGCAACGTCGGCGGCATCAGGTTTGCAGCGGAGACGATCACCCGTGACCACCTATCGCCACATCGATGTCCGGCCTGTTGCCGGCGCCCTCGGGGCCGAGGTTGCCGGTGTCGACGCGTCCGGGCCGGTCCCGGACGAGATCGTTGCCGAGGTCCGCCGGGCCCTGCTGGAGAACCTCGTGATCTTCATGCGCGACCAGAGGCTCGAGCCGCAAGGTCAGCTCGCCTTCGCCAGGCGGTTCGGTACCCCGATGATCTATCCGTTGATCAAGGGACTGGGGAACTGTCCCGAGGTGACCCCCGTGATCAAGGAAGCCGAAGACAAGGTGAACTTCGGCGGCATCTGGCATTCCGATACCGCCTACCAGGAGGCCCCGCCGCTCGGCTCGCTGCTGTATGCGCGCGAGGTTCCACCGGTCGGAGGCGATACCGAGTTCGCCAACATGTACCTGGCCTTCGAGCGGCTGTCCGCCGGCATGCAGCACATGCTGGAGCGCCTGGTCGCGGTCAACGTGTCCGGCAAGGGCCGGGCGCGGGCCACGCGTTCGGCCATGCGCAGCGCCGCGGCAACCGCACTCGCCGACGACGCGCTCGCCGCCGCCCACCCCGTGGTCAGGGTCCACCCGGAAACCGGCCGCAAGGCACTGTACGTGAATGTCGCCCATACCAGCCGGTTCCAGGACATGAGCGAAGACGAGAGCAGGCCGCTGCTCGAGTTTCTGTTCGGGCACCTGGCGCGTCCCGAATTCACCTGCCGGTTCCGCTGGGAGCCCGGTACCCTTGCCTTCTGGGACAATCGCTGTACCCAGCACAACGCTCTCAACGACTACCACGGACATCGGCGGGTGATGCACCGGGTCACGCTCGAAGGCGATCGGCCCGGCGGTCCTGGTTGATGAGCACCGCCCTGGCGCCGCTGGGGCGCGACCTGAAGGTCATGGGTCTGGTCGGCACCGCGCACGCGGCCAGTCACTTCTTTCACCTTGTGCTGCCGCCGCTGTTTCCGCTGCTCAGGGCCGAGTTCGACCTGAGCTATGCGGCTCTCGGCTTGCTCACCACCATGTTCTACGGTGCCTCGGGGATTGCCCAGACCATCGCCGGCTTCCTCGTCGACCGGTTCGGAGCCCGGCGCATCCTGCTCGGCGGCCTGATCCTGCTGTCGGTCAGCGTGATGGGCTACGGACTTGTCACCGAGTTCTGGATGCTGCTTGTCCTCTCCGTGCTTGCCGGGCTCGGCAACAGCGTCTTCCATCCCGCGGACCTGTCTATCCTGACCAGCAAGGTCTCTCCCTCGAGGCTGGGACGCGCCTATGGCGCCCATGCCCTGTGCGGCTACCTCGGCTGGGCTGTTGCACCCGGTTTCGTGGTGGCCGTCGCCTCCATGGCGGACTGGCGGGTCGCGGTCATCGCCGCGGGACTCGCCGGGCTCGCCGTCGTCGTACTGCTGGTGGTCTGGGGCGGCGGGGATCTTGCCGAGGCGCCGTCACCGCCGCCGGTGAAGAAGGGAACCGCCGGGATCCTGCGCGATGTCCGCCTGCTGCTCTCGCCCACGATCCTGTCCTGTTTCGCCTACTTCACCTTCCTGTCCGCAGCCCTGGTCGGGGTGCAGACCTTCGGGCTCACCGCGATGCAGGCGATCTATTCCGTCACGCTCCAGCACGCCACGATCGCGTTGACGGCATTCCTGGTCGGGGGCGCGGCGGGCATCTTCGTCGGCGGCTTTGCCGCCGACCGCACCGAGCGGCACGACGTCATCGCCATGTCCGGCGTCATGCTCTCGGCTGTGGTCCTGGTTGCAATCGGGGCCGAGATGACAGGAGGCGGGCTGCTCGTTCCCGCCATTGCGATGGCCGGGTTCCTGTCGGGAACCACGTCGCCGTCACGCGACATGCTGGTGCGCAAGGCAACTCCCGGTGGCGCAACCGGCCGGGTGTTCGGCTTCGTCTATTCCGGGCTCGATCTCGGTTCGTCGCTGATGCCGCTGCTGCTCGGCTGGTTGCTTGACGGCGGTGACCCGCGCATCGTGTTCCATGGCTGTGCCGTTGCCATGGTGATCACCATGTTGACGGTGATCGAGGTGCGCCGGCGCGGCACGATTGCGGCCGGGCGCGCCTGATTACGCGGCGACGGGCGCCTTGCGACCGAACCACGGTCGCGCCGCCTCGAGCTGGGAGGCAAGCCTGAACAGTGTTGCCTCGTCACCGTAGCGCGCCACCGCCTGCACCGCGATCGGGAACCCGTCACTCGCCTGGCCGATCGGGATCACCATTGCCGGCTGGCCGGTGGTGTTGAACCAGACGGTGAACGGGCTGAAGGCGAAAACCCGCTCCCAGTACTCGTCAAGGTCCTCCATCATCATGTCGAGCCAACCGAGTTTCGGCGGACGTGTCGCGAGCGCCGGGGTCAGCAGCACGTCGTGCTCCGTGTGAAACTCCGCCATCTGCCGGCCGATCCGGTGGGCGGTCTGCTCGGCAGTGAGCAGTGTCGCACCATCGATCTTCTGGGCCCGGCGCATGGTGTTCCAGACCACGGTCTCGACCTCGCCCGGCTCCGGCAGACGGCCCGAGGGATGGCTGCGGATGCCGTTCAGGATCGAACAGGCGCTCACGGTTCTGAAGGTCGGCACGATTGCCTCGCCCTCGATCTCGGGATCGGCCTCCGCCACCCGGTGGCCGAGTTCCTCGCACAGAGTGGCGGTCTCGACGAGAACCCGCAGGCAGTCGGGTTCGATCCGGGCACCGTTCGGGGGCCGGGCACTCCATGCGATGGCCAGCCTGCCCGCGTCCGCACCTACCTCCTCGAGAAACGGTCGCGCCGGCGGCGGTGCGGTGTAGGGGTCACCCGGGCCGGGTCCGCGGGTCGCGTCAAGCAGTGCCGCATTGTCACGCACGCTCAGCGAGACCGCGTGTTCGATGGCATAACCGCTCATGCCTTCTCCCGCGACCGGCCACAGGGTGTGACGGCCGCGGGACGGCCTGAGCCCGACGAGGCCACAGGACGCAGCCGGTGCCCGGATCGACCCGAAACCGTCGGATGCATGCGCAATCGGCACCATCCTCGCACCGACCGCGGCGGCGGCACCGCCGCTCGAGCCGGCCGGGGTGCGCGACAGGTCCCACGGGTTGCGCGACGGGCCGTGAAGCTGCGGCTCGCAGGTCAGACTGAGACCCAGTTCGCAGGTGTTCGTCTTTCCCAGGATCACCATGCCCGCCTGCTTGATGCGCGTGACGTGCAGGCTGTCGAACGGGATCGGCGGCAATCCGGCGAAGAACCGGCTGCCGCGGGTGGTCCGGGTCCCTGCGAGCGACGATCCAAGGTCCTTGAGCAGGAACGGAACGCCGCAAAGCGGACCACCGGCCGGACCGTCGGCGAGCTGCGCGCGCGCCTCGTCGTGGAGTTCCTGGACCACCGCATTGACCGCGGGGTTGCGCGCCTCGATGCGTTCGATCGCCGCCTCGAGGACCTCACCGGCCGATACCTCCCCCGACTTCACGAGCCCGGCGAGACCCAGTCCGTCATGGTCTTCGTACTCGGCAAAGCCCGTCATGGCCACTCCCCGTGCGGACGATCAGGAAAAGGTGAGACCGCCGTTGACATCGAGAACGGCGCCCACCATGCCGGAACAGGCGGCCGACAGCAGGAAGGTGATCGGCCAGGCGATGTCCTCGGGCTCCAGAAGCCGGCCCAGCGGGCAGGCGGTCACGTCGATGGACCGGCCTTCGGTCATCTGGGTGCGGGTCGGTCCGGGTGCGACCGCGTTGACGAGAACGCCGGAGCGGGCGTAGGTCGCGGCCAGAAGCCGGGTCATGGCGTGGACCCCGCCCTTGCTTGCGACGTAGTGCGGTTGCGACGTCAACCCGCCCATGCGCCCGGCAATGGAACCGATCAGCACCAGGCGCCCCCAGCCGGCGGACTGCATCCCCGGCAGGAATGCGCGCGCCACGTTGATCGGTCCGCGCACATTGACGTCGAAAATCAGGTCGGCGTCCTGTTCCCAGGTTTCCGGGTCACCGCTGATCCAGTCGTTGTATCGGGTCACACCGGCCGTCAACGCCACCGAATTCGGCACGACACCGGAACGGGCCAGGTCGTCTGCGAGCTCGTCGACCGAGGAACGTTCGGCGATGTTGCAGGCCCGCGTCACCACGCTGGTCTGGTATCGGTTCTCCAGAATTCGGGCCGGGCCCGAGGGATCCTCGATGTCGGCGAGCACCAGGGTCGCGCCCTGTGCCGCACAGGTCTCCGCAACCGCCCGGCCGATCCCGTGCGCCGCCCCGATCACCAGGACGACGAGGCCGGTCAGGTCGAACCCGCGTGTCGCTTCACGTGTCATCTTCCAGGTCCCGAAACGCCCCGCTCCGGGGCAGTATCATGTCCGCCGCCGCCATGCGCAACGGTCCCGAGCCGGGTTGCACCACCGCGACCGACGCGTATAGGGTCGGTCACCCGACCAGGGACGAGGAGACAGCGGGCAATGGGCAGGATTTCACTGGTCACCGGTGCCGGCACGGGGGTGGGCAAGGCGGCGTCACTGGCGCTGGCGGCCGACGGCTGGACCGTGGTGCTGGCGGGCCGCAGGCCCGAGCCCCTCGAGGAAGTGGCGTCCGCGATCCGGGCGGACGGCGGTACCGCGCTGGCGGTGCCCACGGATGCCAGCAACCCCGCGGCGGTGAAGGCGCTGTTTGCCACCGCCCGCGAGACCTATGGCCGGCTCGACCTGCTGTTCAACAACGCCGGGACCAACGCTCCGGGCATTCCGCTCGAGGAACTCAGCTTCGAGCAGTGGTCCACGGTCGTCAACATCAACCTGACCGGTGTCTTCCTGTGCACGCAGGAGGCCTTCAGGATCATGAAGGACCAGACGCCGCGTGGTGGACGCATCATCAACAACGGCTCGATATCGGCGCATGTGCCGCGGCCGAACTCCGCTCCCTACACCGCGACCAAGCACGCGGTCACCGGGCTGACCCGGTCGACCTCGCTGGATGGGCGCAAGTACGATATCGCCTGCGGCCAGATCGACATCGGCAACGCGCTGACCGACATGGCGGCGCGGATGGCCCGCGGTGTGCCGCAGGCGGACGGCAGCACCAGGGTCGAGGCGGTGATGGACGTTGAGAATGTCGGCAGGACCATCGCCTACATGGCGGGCCTGCCACCGGAGGCCAATGCGCAGTTCGTCACCGTGATGGCGACCAAGATGCCATTCATCGGCCGGGGATGAATTGCTGTCGCGCACACAGGGAGACAGGTGTTGGAGACGATTGAACTGTTGCGGACCCGGCGATCCGTCCTGGCACGGAATCTGGGCGAGCCCGGTCCGGGGCCGGAGGAGCTGGAGCTGATCCTCGAGACCGGACTGCGGGTACCCGACCACGGCAAGATCGGACCATGGCGGATCCAGGTCATCGGCAAGGAGGGCCAGGCGGCACTGGGTGACCTGTGTGCCGAGCGGTTCGCTGCCGAACATGGCGAGCGCGCCAACCCGAAGATGGTCGAGTTCGAGCGCGGCCGGCTGCAGCGTGCGCCGGTGTTGCTTGCGGTCACCGCGCATCTGCAGGTCCCCCACAAGATCCCTGAAATGGAACAGCGGCTCTCCGGCGGCGCGCTGTGCATGAACATCCTGAATGCCGCCCACGCACTCGGTTATGGCGCACAGTGGCTGACCGAGTGGCCGGCATTCGACAGCGAGGTGAAGAGGATGCTCGGTCACGATCCGTCGACCGACATCATCGGCTTCATCTACGTCGGCACCCCGACCCAGGTTCCCTCCCGGCGTGACCGCCCGGCCCCGGAGACGGTGATCAGCGAGTGGAACGGCCCGTCGGCCTGACGGGTCAGTTCCGGCGGCTGTGACAGACCGCCTGCACCTTGTTGCCGTCAGGGTCGCGGACATACCCGCCGTAGTAGTTCTCATGGTAGTGCGGACGCGCTCCCGGAGCGCCCTCGTCGGTGCCACCGTGTGCCAGTGCCGTGGCATGGAACCTGTCCACCTGGTCGCGGCTCGACGCCAGGAAGGCGACGTGCACCCCGTTTCCTGCACTGGCCGGTTGCCCGTCAAACGGCGGCAACACCCAGAACTGCGGCCCGGTCCACCTGCCGTAACCGGCCCGGTCCGGGTCCCGGTGCAGGTTCTGCCAGCCCAGCACCCCGACGAGCACGGCGTCGTAGAAGCGCGTGGCGCGGTCGATGTCCGTGGTTCCGACGGTCACGTGGCTGAACATCCCGGCCTTCTCAGTGCGCATCGGCCCAGGTCGATCCCCACCCGGCCTCGGCGACCAGCGGCACCGACAGGTCGATGGCGGGGAGTGCGGCCTGTTCCATGGTGTCACGGACCACCGCGACGGTTCGCTCGAGCTCGGCCTGCGGAACCTCGAACAGCAGTTCGTCATGCACCTGCAGCAGCATGCGCGACGCGAGCCCCTCGTCATGCAGCCGGCCCGGGATCCGGATCATGGCGCGCTTGATGATGTCCGCGGCCGATCCCTGTATCGGAGCGTTGATCGCTGCGCGTTCGGAGAACGCCCGGCGCGCCCGGTTGGCATCCCGGATGCCGGAGACGTGGACACGGCGTCCGAACAGGGTCTCCACGAACCCCTGTTCCCTGGCGGTCTCCCGGGCGGCATCCATGTAGGTGCGGATACCCGGAAACCGCTCGAAATACGCGTCGATGTACTGCCGGGCCTCACCCTGGGGACAGCGCAGCTGCCGGGCAAGCCCGTAGCTCGAAATTCCGTAGATGATCCCGAAATTGATGGCCTTGGCCTTGCGGCGGACCATGGGATCCATGCCTTCGATCGGGACCCCGAACACCCTGGAAGCGGTCTGCGCGTGGATGTCGAGACCGTCGAGAAAGGCCTGGCGCAGGCTGTCGATACCGGCGATGTGCGCCAGCAGGCGGAGTTCAATCTGCGAATAGTCGACCGAGAGCAGCAGCGACCCCGGTTCGGCGATGAAGGCGGTGCGGATCTTCCGTCCCTCCTCGGTGCGGATCGGGATGTTCTGCAGGTTCGGGTCGTTGGAACTGAGCCGGCCGGTGGCGGCGCCGGTCATGGAATAGGAGGTATGGATGCGGCCGGTGCCGGGGTTGATCCCGTCGATCAGGGCGTCGGTGTAGGTCGACTTGAGCTTGGACATCTGACGCCAGTCGAGCACCCGGGCCGGGAGCTCGTTGCCCTCGGCCGCCAGGTCCTCGAGCACGGTGGCGGCGGTCTGGTACGCCCCGGTCCGGGTCTTGCGCGCTCCCGCCAGGCCCATCTTGCCGAACAGGATGTCGCCGAGCTGGCGCGGGGACCCCACGTTGAACGTCTCTCCGGCCAGTTGGTGGATTTCCCGCTCCGCGACCTCGAGCCGTTGTTCGAAATCCGACGAGAGCGAACGCAGGATCCCGGGATCGACCCGAATGCCGGCGGCCTCCATGTCGGCGAGCACCGGGATCAGCGGCCGCTCGAGGGTCTCGTAGACCACGGTCTTGCGCGCATTCGGCAGGTCGGACTTGAACAGGCGATGCAGGCGCAGGCTGACGTCGGCGTCCTCGGCCGCATATCGGCAGGCGTCTTCGAGCCCGACTTCGGCGAAGCCGACCTGTGCCTTTCCCCTGCCGCACACCTCTTCGTACCTGATTGTCGCGTGACCGAAATGAAGGGCCGCGAGATCGTCGAGACCGTGCTTGTGCAGTCCGGCACTGAGCACATAGGACAGGCACATGGTGTCGTCGACCGGTGCCAGTGTGACCCCGCCGTTGTGGGGCTGGCGCATCACCAGGACGTCGTACTTGATGTTGTGGCCGACCTTGAGCACTCCCGGATCCTCGAGCAGCGGTGCGAGCGCTCCGATCGCGTCCTCGAACGGGATCTGTGGTCCGGGCGGGGCGCCGTCCTCGAGCAGGTTCCTGCGCTGGTGGCGCAGCGGTACGTAGCAGGCCTCGCCCGGCGTTACGGCCAGCGAGATGCCGATCAGCTCCGCGGAGACCGCGTCGAGTGAGCTGGTCTCGGTGTCGAACGCCACCACTCCCAGGTCCCGGGCGTGGTCGATCCAGCGCAGGAGCGCGGGCATGTCCTGGACGAGCGAGTACGACGCCTCCGCGAGGCCGGCCCCATCGTCGCGCTCCTCCGGTTCCGCCCGGGCGTCGCGCTCGAAGCGGCCGATCAGGCGCTTGAACTCCTGCTCGCGCAGGAAGTCGAGCACGGTCCGGGGATCGGGCGGACGGACCGCCAGTTCATCGAGCGGCGGTATTCCCTCAACGTCGCGGCGCAGCGTGACCAGTTCGCGACTGACGCGGGCCTGGTCCGCATACTCGATCAGGTTCTGGCGGCGTTTGGGTTGCCGGATGGTCCCGGCCGAGGCAAGCAGGGTGTCGAGGTCTCCGAACTCGCCGATCAGAAGTGCCGCGGTCTTGATCCCGATACCCGGCACGCCCGGGACATTGTCGGCGGAATCGCCTGCGAGCGCCTGCACGTCGATCACCTGTTCCGGGCCCACGCCGAACTTCTCGATGACCTCGGTGACACCGATCTCGCGATTGCGCATCGGGTCGTACATGTCGACCCCGGGGCCGACCAGTTGCATCAGGTCCTTGTCGGACGAGACCACGGTCACCCGGGCGCCGCGTTCGAGTGCGTGCGTCGCGTAGGTGGCGATGATGTCGTCAGCCTCGAAGCCGTCGCGCTCGACACAGGCGACGTTGAAGGCCCTGACCGCATCGCGGATCAGGCCGAACTGCGGGACCAGATCCTCGGGAGCGTCCGGCCGCTGGGCCTTGTAGTCCGGATAGATGTGGGAGCGAAAGGTCGCCCGGGAGGTGTCGAAGATCACCGCGCAGTAATCGGCGCCAAGGTCATCGATCAGCTTGATCAGCATGTTGGTGAATCCGAGCACGGCATTGGTCGGGGTTCCGTCCGACCGGTTCATGGCTGGCAGGGCGTGAAAGGCCCGGAATATGAAGCCTGAGCCGTCGACCAGGTAGACATGCGACCGGGTTGCCGCCGTTCTGCTGTCGTCCATGATTCGGGTATCCGGGTGCTGGGGGAGGCGCAAGCCCGAGTCTACCGGGTCCACACGGTGTGACAAGCTGGCCGGGCGCGGTTTACACACCGGCCGGGTCCGGCATAATCCACGCGGTGGAAACAACCGGAGTGGGGCTGTTCATGGTTGCAGATGGCAGTGTGGCGGTGCAGGTGCGCTATATCAACTCGGAATGGCGCGACCGGAAGACGGGACCGTCAATCGGGTCACGCGAGACCCGGCGGGCCAACACCTCGTACCGGCCGGTCGAGATCCATGACGCGCGGCCCAGTGACGCCGCCGGTGAACTCGGTCTCGACGTCAACGGGTTCATCCTGCTTGCGCACCGGACACGCTGTCCGGACTTCACCGACGAGGGAGTGATCCGCGAGACCTACCTGCCCGAGATGCTCGAACAGGTCCGCCGCGCGACCGGAGCCGATGCCGCCTATCACTACAGCTACCTGATCCGTACCGAGACACCGGTCGACTTCAACAATGGCTATGCCCGGTTCGTGCATTGCGACTACAACGCGAAGCGCATCGAGGAACTGTCGCACGACGTGCTGCGCAGGCATGGGGCCGAACCGCATGCCGGTCAATCCTATGCCTGGTACAATACATGGCAGCCGTTTGATTTCCCCGCGATCAGGAATCCGCTCGCGTTCATCGACGCGCGGACCCTGGCAGACGGTGATGTGATCGACTACCGCTACACCGGTCCCGGGCGGGACAACATCGTGGCGGCGCCGGTCTACAACGAACAGCATCGCTGGTGCTACTTCCCGGAGATGACCACCGGGGAGATGGTCATCCTGAAACAGATGGACCAGCGTCCGGGAAGGGTCGTCTACTGCCCGCATACCTCCTTCGATCACCCGGCCGTACCCGATGATGCACCGCCCCGGCGCAGCATAGAGACCCGGGTGGTTGCCGTCTTCGAGGACTGAGCCGGCCGTCCGGAGTGCCGGAATGACCGCGGCGGTCGACGGGCTCCCGGCGAACGCCGCGCGCTCCCTGATGCTGCAGGGGACCGGTTCGGACGTCGGCAAGTCGCTGCTGGTTGCCGGACTGTGCCGCCTGGCGGTTCGGCGCGGGCTGAGGGTCAGGCCGTTCAAGCCGCAGAACATGTCGAACAATGCCGCGGTGACCATGGACGGTGGCGAGATCGGCCGCGCCCAGGCGCTGCAGGCACAGGCCGCCGGGTGCGATCCGGTCGTCGACATGAACCCGGTGCTGCTGAAGCCCGAGGCCGGGGGCGGCGCACAGCTGGTGCTGCAGGGCCGCATGGCGGGCCGGGCGATGGCACGCGACTACCATCGCCGCAAGACGGAACTGCTGGCCGCGGTCATGCAGAGCTTTGCCCGGCTTGCCTCCGGCAGTGACCTGGTGCTGGTGGAAGGAGCGGGCAGCCCGGCCGAGATCAACCTGCGGGCGGGCGACATCGCCAACATGGGATTTGCCCGTGCCGCCGGGGTCCCGGTGGTGCTGGTGGGCGACATCGACCGCGGCGGCGTCATCGCGAGCCTGGTCGGCGCCGCAGCCGTGCTGGACCCCGATGACCGCGCCCTGGTGGCGGGCTTCATCATCAACCGGCTGCGCGGGGACGCGAGCCTGTTCGTGGACGGGGTGGGCGAAATCGTGAAGCGGACCGGCTGGCCGTGTCTCGGCGTCGTGCCCTGGTTTGCGGATGCGGCCCTGCTGCCGGCCGAGGACTCGCTCGGCCTGGCCTCGTCGCCTGCCAGCCATGACGGCGGTGTGCGCATCGCCGTCCTGGCGCTTCCGCGCATCGCCAATTTCGATGACCTCGACCCGCTGCGTTCCGAACCCGGAGTGTGCGTGACAGTGGTCAGGCCCGGCCAGGCGATCCCCGGCGATACCGCGCTGGTGCTGCTGGCGGGCAGCAAGTCGACCGTCGCCGACCTCCAGGCCCTGCGCGCGGAAGGCTGGGACATCGACATCCGAGCCCATGTGCGGCGCGGTGGCCATGTGTTCGGCCTGTGCGGCGGCTACCAGATGCTCGGACGCCGGATCTCGGATCCGTGCGGAGTCGAAGGGCCCGCCGGCGTGGTCGAGGGGCTCGGCCTGCTCGATGTCGAGACCGAACTCGGCGGTGACAAGACCGTGCGCCGGATCACCGGTGTCGACCGGGTGCACGGCGAGGCGGTCAGCGGCTACGAGATTCACCTCGGTCGGACCCGGGGTGAGGACTGCGCTCGCCCGGTGCTGCGCATTGACCCGGACCTTGATGACGGTGCGAGGTCCGCCGACGGCCGTATTGCCGGGTGCTACGTGCACGGGCTGTTTGCCGCCGACGCCTACCGCAGGGCGGTGCTGGCGGCCCTCGGGTGCGCCATGTCCGGTCGCGGCAGTTACGCCGCCGGGGTCGATGCGGTGCTCGACCGCCTCGCCGGACACCTCTCCGAACACTGCGACATCGACCGGCTGTTCGCCCTTGCACGGTGAAGTCGCGTCGGTATGGTGACGCGACGATTGACCTGAACCCTGGAGCCTGCGCGATGCGTCGACTTCTCATCCTGCTCGGAGGACTGCTTCTCATCATGACCAGCGGAACCGGAATGGCGGCCGATCCCGAGAACAGGATTTACCTGGACCTGAAGGATGGTCGCGTTGTCATTGACCTGCGCCCGGACGTCGCGCCGCGCCACGTCGCCCGCATCAAGGAACTGGCCCGCGAGGGGTTTTACGACGGGATCGTGTTCCACCGCGTCATCGAGGGGTTCATGGCCCAGACCGGAGACCCGACCGGGACCGGCCGCGGCGGATCGGGCACCAACCTGCCGGCGGAGTTCTCCAGGGTCCCGTTCGAGCGCGGCACGGTGGGAATGGCCCGCGCACAGAGCCCCGACAGTGCTGACAGCCAGTTCTTCATCTGTTTCGCCGATGCCCGGTTCCTGGACGGTCAGTACACCGTGTGGGGGTCGGTGGTCGAGGGCATGGAGTTTGTCGACATGATCGCCCGCGGCGAACCACCCCGCCAGCCAGACAGCATCGTGCGCATGCAGGTGGCGGCGGACGTCGAATGACGGCGGGCCCTGCGACGGGAGGGAACGGACATGTCTGGCGAGTTCTACGACGATCTTGAGATCCGCAGCGCTGACGAACGGGAACGGGACATGGCCGAGGCCCTCCCGCGCCAGATCGCCCACGCCCAGGCGAGCACCGCGGCATTGGCCCGCCTCCTCGGTGATGTGGACGCGTCATCGATCCGCTCGTCGGCCGACCTTGCCGGCCTGCCGGTGATCCGCAAGTCCGACCTGCTCGGCATGCAGGCCTCCGACCCGCCGTTCGGCGGGCTCGGCGCGCTTGAGCCCGGTGCGTTTTCCCGCATCTACATGTCGCCGGGACCGATCTACGAAGGCGAGGGGCCGGAGGCCGATCCCTGGCGGTTTGCCCGCGCCGCCCATGCCGCGGGCATTCGCCGTGGCGACATCGTCCACAACACCTTCTCCTATCACCTGACACCGGCCGGCATGATGGTGGACACGGCCTGCCGGGCGATCGGCTGTGCCGTGTTCCCCGGCGGGATCGGCAATACCGAGATCCAGGTGCAGGCCATCGGACACCTGCGCCCCAATCGCTATGCCGGTACCCCGAGTTTCCTGCGGATCATCCTCGAGAAGGCTGTCGAACTGGGGGTTGATGCCTCGTCGCTCTCCTGCGGGCTGGTCGGCGGCGAAGCCCTGCCCCTCAGCCTCAGGTCCGAACTCGCCGACCTCGGCTGCTCCGTCCTGCAGTGCTACGGCACTGCCGACCTCGGGCTGGTTGCCTACGAGACCCCGGCGGTGGAGGGCATGGTCATCGACGAGGGCGTCGTGGTCGAGATCGTCAGGCCCGGCACCGGCGACCCGGTCCCGCACGGCGAGGTGGGCGAGGTGGTGGTAACCACGCTCAACCCTTCCTATCCGCTGGTCCGGTTCGCGACCGGTGACATGTCGGCGATCATGGAGGGCACCAGCCCGTGCGGACGCACGAACCTCCGGATCAGGGGCTGGATGGGCCGGGCTGACCAGACCACGAAGATCCGAGGCATGTTTGTCCATCCGGGCCAGGTTGCCGAGATCGTGAAGCGTCATCCCGAGATTGCGCGGGCGCGCCTCGTGGTCAGCGGCGAATCGGGCCGCGACGTCATGACCCTGCATGCCGAGGTTGCGGATGGCGCAGGCGAGGCCCTTGCCGAGGCGGTGCGCCAGACGATCCAGTCCGTGACCAAGCTGCGCGGTGACGTGGCGTTCGGGTCCGCCGGCAGCCTTGCCAACGACGGCAGGGTGATCGAGGACGCCCGCAGTTACGACTGAGCGGACAGGAGCGCGAACCAGGCGAGCAGGGCCGCGGCAGCGAGCAGGACAGCTGCGAACGCCGCCGCGCGCGCCCGGCCCGCCCTCAGGAGAGCGGGCCGGGCGATCACGGCGAGCCATGATCCCTGACGGGGCGGCAGGACAAGAACGAGGGCGGCAAACAGCGCCGGAACCGCGGTGGCGGCGAACCCGGCGCCGTAGGAGCCGGTGAGCGCAAGCAGTCCACCGTAGAACGCCGGGTAGAGCATCATCGCGACCGACGTGAATGCGAGCACGCCACCGGTCACGCCACCGACCATGCCGGTGGGTGCGAGCCGGGCGGTTTCCGCCAGCAGCAGACCGTGCCAGCTGAGCGAGGTGACGTTGTAGAGAATGGCCACACCGAGTATCAGCCAGGTTGCCCAGCCCGGCTGGTAGAGTCCGGTCAGAAGTGCTGCCGCCGTTGCGATGGCGCACAGTGCTGCCAGGATGCGCCGCGGGGAGACCAGCGCGGTTCCGAGCCAGCCCCACAGAATGCGGGCGCCGATCGCGGTCAGACTCGCAGTCGCGAACATGGTTCCGGCCTCGATCTCGCTTCGGTCGAGACCATCGATCAGGAACAGGATGAAGAAACCGGCCCAGACCGACTGCAGGCCACCGAGCGAGAAGGCGACCATCGACAGGTCGCGCAATTCCGGTGTCTGGACCACATGCCGCATGGTCCTCAGCACCCCGGCCAGGTCGATTCCGGTGTCCGGCTTGCGGTCGGAATCGAAGTGGGACCGCAGCGGTTCCAGCAACGCCGCCATGGCGTAGACGATGAGGCCGACCACGAACGCGGTCGCGAAGGCATCGAGTTCGACATGAAGGTCGAGAAACGCGACGGAGATACCGAGCCCGAGCAGGGCCGGAATGAGCACACCGGCGATCAGGCTGCCCACCGGGACGCCGGTCTGCTTGATCGAGAACACCAGCGGCGCGAGCCGTGGCGGGCAGAACCGGGCGAGAATGTGGGAACTGGCGGGCGTCGAGACCGAGGCGGCGCCGAGCAGGATGGCGCCCAGCGGGTACAGCCACAGCGTGCCGGTCGCGGTGACGAAGAGGCTCGCTCCCATGCACACCAGGCACCACTGACTGATCCTGAGTGCGCCGACCTTCACGATCAGGGCGCCGCAGCCGAGTGCCGCGCAGATCGCGGCGATGTTCTGCAGCGACAGGTAAACGCCGAGCCAGGCGCGCGAGATCCCGAACTCCTCGGCCAGCCTGTCGGCGAGAAAGGGCATCACCAGCTGGCAGACATAGGAGAACGCCTGCTGCAACAGCATCGAGACGGTGGCGAGCGTCAGTACCACCCGCCAGTCCAGCCGTTCCAGTTTCATGCTCGGGCCCGGATAGGTGTGAACCTGCGCCTGTCGGCGCGATCTATGGCCGCCGGGAGGACCGATGTCAAAACCGGGATTGACGGATCCTGACCGATACCCGGAGCGTGATGGAAGGCCGGATTGCTTGACAGGGTCCGGACGGCGCGCGATGGATTGCGCGAAATCCTGACGGAGGCAGTGCATGTCCGGCACCCGCCCGACCGGGGGAACGGCGCCGCGCACCGGGTACGACGGTGTCGCGGTTTGCGCGCCAGTGACGGTCCCCTACCGGCGCTACTCCATTCGGAGTGCCCACTGGTTCTGCGGCCAGGCCCTCGCCGGGCTCCTGGCGCGGGCCGGTATCGGCAAGGACGAGGTGGACGGGTTCTGCATCTCGAGTTTCACGCTCGAGCCCGACAGCGCCGTCGGGCTGATGCAGCATCTCGGGGTTTCGCCGCGCTGGCTCGACCACGTGCCGATGGGCGGGGCGAGCGGGGCAGTGGCGCTGCGCCGCGCCGCGCGCGCGGTTCAGTCGGGCGACGCGGAGATCGTCGCCTGCATCGGCGCCGATACCAACCATGTTGACAGCTTCAGGCGCACCATTGCGACCTTCAGCCAGTTCGCCAACGATGCGGTCTATCCCTACGGCTCCGGAGGTCCCAATGCGAGCTTTGCCTTCCTGACCGATCACTACATGCACAGCCACGGTGCCGTGCGCGAGGACTTCGGCAGGCTGTGCATCGCGCAGAGGCGGAACGCGGCCGCCCTGCCGCACGCGATGCTCAAGCGCCAGCTCACCATGGAGGCGTACCTGACGGCAAGGCTGATTGCCGACCCGCTGCGCCTGTTCGACTGCGTGATGCCATGCGCCGGAGCCGAGGCATTCCTGGTGATGAGCTCCGATCGGGCTCGCGCACTGGGCCTGCCGCATGCCGCGATCCTGTCGACCATGGAACGCCACAATGCCTTTCCGGATGATCCGATCCAGGTCCGCGGCGGCTGGGCGCGGGAAGTCGACTCGTTCTATGGTATGGCCGGTTTGGGCCCTGGGGACATGGACCTGGTGCAGGCCTACGACGACTATCCGGTGATCTGCTTCATGCAGCTCGAGGATCTCGGCTTTTGTGCCAGGGGAGAGGCGCCGGCACTGGTGCGTGAACGCGACCTGACCACGGCCGGGGATTTCCCGTTCAATACCTGCGGCGGCCAGCTCTCGGCTGGCCAGGCCGGCGCCGCCGGCGGGTTCCTGGGGCTGGTGGAAACCCTGCGCCAGCTGACCGACGAGGTGCTGGGCGCGGCGGTCGAGGGTGCGCGCCACGGACTGGTCTCGTGTTTCGGAATGATCACATACGACCGCGGCCTGTGCAGTTCCGCCGCGATCCTGGGCCGGAGCGGGATGTGACCGGCCCGGCGGGACCGCCCCGGCGCAAGGATCCGACCCGGCGCACACGGCTTCCCGTCACGCCGCCGGGCAACCGGTCGCGCGAGGCGCACGGACTTGCCGCCATGGCTGCTGCCGGCCGGTTCGCTCTGCAGTGCTGCCGGCGCTGCGGACATGTACACTACCCGCCGCGCCAACTGTGCGAACGCTGCCTCGACGGCGAGCTGGAGTGGCGTGACGTGGCCGACGGAGGCCGGGTGCTCGCCGAGACGACGGTGCGCCACGCCAATGACCTGTACTTCCGGGAGCGGTTGCCGTGGAAGCTGGGACTGGTCGGCTCGGATGCGGGCCCGTCCATCGTGGCGCACCTGGCCGAGGGATGCGAGAGGGGCCGCAGGGTGAGACTTGCCCTGCACCTCGACCGTGCCGGAAACGCTGTGGTAGCGGCCAGCCCGGAGCGGGACGCGTCCCGTGATGACCCGCGGCTGCGCGAGATGGTGTTCGACCCCCGGGGACGCCGGGTCCTGGTGGTGGACGGCACCACCGGTCTGGGTCGCCATCTTGTCGAGGCCTTCCTCGCATCCGGTGCCCGCGGGGTGTTCGTCGGGTTCTCGCGCCCGTGGAACCGGAGCCCGGATCTGGCGGCGTTGCGCGGCCGGGAGCGGGTATCGGTCTACCCGCTCGACGTGACCGACACCGACGCGGTCGAGAAGCTCGCCGCGCTCATCGGCGACAAGGTCGAGATCATGGTCAACAACAGCTCCCATGTGCGCATGGGTGGCGCGCTCGACCGGCTCGACTTCAACATCACCCGCCAGGAGATGGAGATCCACTACCACGGGCTGCTGAGGCTTGCCGGCTATTTCGGGCCGGTGATGCGCGCGCGCGGCGCCGACGGCCCGTACGGGGCGTCGGCGTGGGTCAACCTGTTCTCGGCCTGGTCGCTGGTCAATAACCCGGAACTGGGGACCTACAGTGCGTCGCAGGCTGCAGCGCTCTCGCTGTCGCACTGCATGCGGGCGGAACTGGCGGCGGGAGGCGTGCGGGTCGTGAACGTGTTCGCCGGTCCGCTTGATGACGAGTGGCACCAGCTGGTCCCGCCCCCGAAGCTTGATCCCGCGACTGTTGCAGCCCGGGTGGTGCGCGGGCTTGAGCGCGGGCTTGAGGACATTGCGGTGGGAGCTGTCGCCGAGGAGATCGCGCACCGGCTTGCCGAGAACCCGAAGGAAATCGAACGGTCGATCCGCCTGTAGGCGGAGACCGGTTGCGGGCAGGGAGACCCCATGGACAGGTGCACCGGCGAGGCGGGGATTCTGACACGGCTGCTGGCAGGGCTCCTGTCGGGAGGAATCCGGATCGTGGATCTCACGGTGACGCTGGACCAGCGCACCCCGACCATCGTGCTGCCCCCGGAACTGGGCCAGACCTGGCCTTTCCGCATCGAGGAGATCTCGCGATACGACCGGCGCGGACCGGCGACATACTGGAACAACTTCTCCTGCGGCGAGCACACCGGGACGCACTTCGACGCGCCCGTGCACTGGATCTCCGGGCGTGACCTGCCCGATAACGCCACCGACACCATTCCGCCCATGAAGTTCTTTGCCGCGGCCGCGGTCATCGACTGTTCACGCGATGCGCGCGCGGACCCGGACTACCTGCTGACCGTGGAGCGGGTCGAGGCATGGGAGGAGATTCATGGTCCGGTCCCGTCCCGGTCCTGGCTGCTGATGCGCACCGACTGGTCGCTCAGGACCGACCCGGAGGCGTTTCTCAACATGGGAGACGAGGGAGCCAACACGCCGGGACCGCATCCCGACCTCATTCCCTGGCTGATTTCCGAACGCGACGTGATCGGGTTCGGCTCCGAGGCAGTGGGAACCGACGCGGGCCAGGCGCCGCATTTTCCGATCCCGTTCCCCTGTCACCACCACATGCATGGCAACAACCGGTTCGGACTTCCGGGCCTGTGCAACCTCGACCAGCTGCCACCCCAGGGTGCGCTGCTGGTCACTCCGCCACTGAAGATTCGCCAGGGATCGGGCAGTCCCCTGCGGGTGCTGGCCCTGGTCGAGGAGCAGGCCGATGACTGACACCGGCGCCGGTGCGGCGATCCTCAGGGCCGGGTTCGTCGATGTCGGCCGCCAGTTTTCCGAGACCGCGCGGCTGAACCGGCAACAGCCGGCGCTGGTGGACGGCGGGCGGACCGTGACCTATGCGGAGCTGGCGCACAGGGTCGGGCGGCTTGCGGCCGTCATGCAGTCGGCCGGCGTCGGGCATGGCGATCGTGTCGCGCTGTTCGCGCGCAACTGCGCCGCCTACCTCGAGACCGAGCTTGCGGCGGCCACCGTCGGGGCGGTCAGCGTCAACCTGAACTGGCGGTTCTCGCAGGAGGAACTGCGCCATGGTCTGGAGCTGACGGGACCGCGGTTCGTGGTTGCCGGTCCGGACCTCGTCGACGCTCTCGGCGCGGCCGGGCGCGCGGCAGACCTGGTGATCGGGCCCGACTACGAGGCGGCACTCGCCCGGGCCCGGACGGCGCCCGTCCCGGTCCCGGTGGGCCCGGAGGACGGGCTCGTCATCATCTTCACCAGCGGGACTACAGGCCTGCCCAAGGGAGCGGTCATCAGTCACCGCGCCATGTTCTGCCGAGCCCTGATCTTCGCCAGCGAGCTCCGGGTGCCGCGGGACGACACTTTCGTCGCCTGGGCGCCCCTGTTCCACATGGGGGCGAACGACTTTGCGCTTGCCACCCTGCTGCGGGGCGGCCGGGTGGTCGTGATCGACGGATACCGGCCGGGTCCGATCATCCAGGCGATCGAACGGTTCCGGGTGAGCTACCTCATTGCGATCCCGGGAATGGTCGAGGACTTCGTCTCCGAGCTCAGGGCATCGGGCGTGCGCCCTCAGCCGGTGGGTGTTGTCGGCGCCATGGCCGATCTGGTTCCCAGGTCGGTGATCGCCGACGTGACCACGCTGCTCGATGCCCCCTATCTCAACACCTTCGGATCGACCGAGACCGGGATGCCGCCGGCTTCGGCGAACGTGATTCCCGTCGGCGAGGCCCCGGTTGACCTGCCAAAGCGGCAGAGCGGATTCTGCGAGGTCAGGCTGGTCGATGCCGATGGCCGCGACGTGCCCGATGGCGAGCCCGGCGAATGCGCGATCCGCGGTCCGAGCCTGTTCTCGGGGTACTGGGCCAACGACGCCGCCAACCGGGAGGCGTTCCGCGACGGCTGGTTTCACATGGGTGACGCCTTCCGCCGCCGTCCCGACGGGCTCCTCGATTTCGTTGACCGGGTCACGTACATGATCAAGTCCGGCGGCGAGAACATCTATCCGGCGGAGATCGAACGGCACGTGCTCTCCGATCCGCGGATTCTCGACGCCGCGGTGGTGCGCCGTGCCGACGCGCGCTGGGGCGAGGTGCCGGTACTGTTCGCGGCATCCGCCGATCCGGAACTGACCACCGATGCGGTGCTCGACATGTGCCGGGACCGGATCGCGGGCTACAAGCTGCCGAAGGAGGTGCATTTCATCGATCTTGCCCAGCTGCCCCGCAGCGTGTCGGGCAAGATCCAGCGTCACGTGCTGGAGCAGCGGCTCAAGGACGGGCTGGCCGGGAACCGGTTGCCGCCGCAACCCGCCGGCTGATAGCCTGACCGGCGACGACGGTACCTGCTGACGGGAGGAAATCATGGCTCAGAACAATCGACCGGGTGCTCCCGTAACGCCCACCGGTCTGAACCACCTGGTGCTCAACGTGCGCGACCTCGAGGAGTCGCACCGGTTCTGGACCGAGATCCTCGGTTTTGCCCATGTCGGCTCGTTGCATGCCACCGCGGAACGCCCCGATCCCCCGCGAATGCGCTTCTACAGCGGTGTGCGCGATGGACGGCACAACCACCACGACCTGGCGCTGGTCGAAGACACGTCACTGCCCGAGCCCGGCAGCGGGCCGGTGGCGGTCAACCATGTCGCGGTGACACTGCCGGACCGGGACTCGTTCGTGCAGCAGCTTGCCTTCCTGCAGGAGAAGGGGGTGGAGTTCGGCCGCAGGGTCGAGCACGGGATGACACACAGCCTCTACATCCGCGACCCCAACGGCTACGGGGTCGAGTTGCTCTACGAGCTTCCACGCACCGTGTGGGGCGGCGATATCGAGGCGGCACTCAACTACGTGAAGGTGCTGCCGACCGAGGGCGCCGAGGCTCTCGAGGACGACCTGGAAAACGCGCCGGTCTTCGGCTGAACCCGGTGACAGGCTGAAAAAGCGGGAGCCCGGACCGCAGTGCGGTCCGGGCTCCGAGGCAGTGTTGTACTGTCGTACGTTCCGGCGAGCCGGAGGTACGATCCTCAGTCGAGGTAGGTCGGCTTCATTGACTGAGCGTCGCCCCACAGCTTGAACGCCTGACGGAAGGCGAAGTAGCTGTCGGCGAACTCCTTGAAGAGCTCGTCCTTGGCGGACTCCTCTTCAATGACCTCGCGCCAGGCCTTTTCGAACACGGCCAGGTGCTCGTCGGACCAGCGATGGATGGTCACGCCATGTTCATCCTGCAGCGCCTTCATCGCGACGAACTGCTGCGAGTCCGCATCCGCATGGGTATAGATCACCTGGGCGAAGGACGCCTGGCGGATCATCTCCTGGTAGGGTTCCGAAAGGCCCTCGAACTTGGTCTTGTTCATGAGGAATTCCGAAACCGAAGACTGCTGGTGCCAGCCCGGGAAGTAGTTGTTCTTGGCGATCTGGTAGAAGCCGTACTTGATGTCGTTCTCAGGCATCGAGTACTCGGTGGCGTCAATCACGCCGCGCTCGAGCGCCGGGTAGATGTCGGCACCGGCAAGAAGCTGGGTCGACACGCCGATCTTGGTCAGGACCTTGGCGCCGAGGCCGAAGAAACGCATCTTCAGACCCTTGAGCTGATCGAGATCGGTAATCGGCTCCTTGAACCAGCCGGAGGTTTCCGGACCGTGCGAGAAGGCATCGAAGGCCTTCAGGTCATGCTGGGCATAGACCCGGTCACGAATGTCGTTGCCGCCACCGAACCACTTCCATGACAGGAATTCGGTCAGGCTGGGGCCGAACGGCACCGTGGTCATGAACGACAGGCCAGGATAACGGCCGGCGTGGTATCCGGGTGTGGTCCACGCGGATTCGATCGCACCCTTCGACGCGGCGTCAAATGTCTCGAGCGCCGGAACCAGCGCGCCCGGATCGAAGAACTTGATCGCGAAGTCGCCACCCGACATCTTGTTGATGGCTTCGACGAACCGCACACCGGATTCGCCCGCATACGGGACCTGTGTACTCCACGCGCTCTGCATCTTCCACTTGACGCGCTTGGCGGCCATGGCATCACCTGCGGCTGCGAAGGCGACTGCCCCCACGACCGTGCCGATGGCCACCGACTTCAGCATAGTCGCTGAATTCATGGTCTTCTCCCCTGACACGTCGAGCAACGCCTCTCGCTGCCCGAAATTGCAAGTGCGCGACACTACTCAATCATCCTGCGCAAGACAACTGCGGTGAACGCCGGGCGCCCGGTCCGGCACTGTCGCAGCGAAAACCCGACCCGCATTCGCAGTCCGCTGCCGCGCGGGATCGCCGCTGTACGGGCGGCAGAGCCGGATGCGCGGATCCGGACCGCATGCTACACTCCGGGCGTGTCGGAAGGGACCATGCAGGTCGCCTGGAGCAAGGGAAGAGCGCGATGACGGGGCTGCGACCGATTCTGGTCCTGAACGGACCCAACCTCAACATGCTCGGCGTGCGCGAGCCGCACATCTATGGACATCACACGCTCGGAGATGTCGAGGACATGTGCCGCGAAAGAGCGGCGGCACTCGGTGTCGAGGTGACCTTCGGACAGTCCAACTACGAGGGCGAACTGGTCGGGATGATCCAGCAGGCGCGCGATGGCGCTTCCGGCATCGTCATCAATCCCGGTGCCTACACCCATACGTCAGTCGCGATCTACGATGCGCTGAAACTCGCCGAACTCCCGGTCATCGAGGTGCACCTGTCCAACCCGCACCGACGCGAGGAATTCCGGCACCACTCCTACATTTCTCTTGTCGCCGAAGGAATCGTCGCCGGTTTCGGTGCCCGGAGTTTCGTCATGGCGATCGAGGGCATGGCGGGGTACCTGCGCCAGCAGGTACCGGCAGGAGGGCCCGGTGGTTGACAGCGACCTCGTCCGCACGCTCGCGGATCTGCTGGAGGAGACCGGGCTCGCCGAGATCGAGTATGCCAAGGGTGACCTGCGCATTCGCGTCGCCCGGCCGATGGGGCCCGTCATTGCCGCGGCAGCGCCGGTCCCGGCCCCGACTTCCGTTGCCGAGGAAACAGCGTTCCAGGAGGACCAGGCCGGCGCGCTCACCTCGCCCATGGTCGGCACCGCGTATCTCGCACCAGATCCCGCTTCGCCGCCCTTTGTGGCCGTCGGATCCGTGGTGAAGGAGGGGGACACGGTCATGATCATCGAGGCCATGAAGGTGATGAACACGATCACCGCTCACCGGTCGGGCACGGTACAGGACATCCTTGTTGCCAGCGGCCAGCCGGTGGAGTTCGGCCAGCCGCTGATGGTGATTGCGTGATCGCGCCTGCGGACCGGACGTGTTCGAGAAGATCCTGATCGCCAATCGCGGAGACGTCGCGCTGCGGATTCACCGGGCGTGCCGCGAGATGGGGATCAAGACGGTTGCCGTTCATTCCACCGCGGACGCCGGCGCCATGCACGTCCGACTCGCGGACGAGAGCGTGTGCATCGGACCGCCGCCGGCGAGAGACAGCTACCTCAACATTCCGGCGATCCTGTCTGCGGCGACGATTACAGGGGCCGATGCGATCCATCCGGGTGTCGGATTCCTGTCGGAAAACGCCGACTTCGCCGAGATCACCGCGGAACACGGCCTGACGTTCATCGGACCGAAACCCCGGCACATCCGGCTGATGGGCGACAAGATCGCGGCACGCCGGGCTGCGGCCGAACTCGGCCTGCCCTGTGTTCCCGGATCCGAATCCGAGATCACGTCCCTCGACGAGGCGGCCGCTGTCGCGGACGACATCGGCTACCCGGTGCTGGTCAAGGCTGCGGCCGGCGGCGGCGGGCGCGGCATGAAGATTGCCCGGGCCACCGAGAACCTCGCCGAAGCCGTGACAATGGCGCAGGCCGAGGCCGAGGCGGCCTTCGGATCGGGCGCAGTCTACATCGAGCGCTACCTCGCCGGCCCGCGTCACATCGAGCTGCAGATGATCGGCGACAGCCACGGCACGGTGGTTCATCTCGGCGAGCGCGACTGCTCGCTGCAGCGCCGCCACCAGAAAGTCCTCGAGGAGACTCCGTCACCGGCGCTGAACGATCACGAGCGCGCCCGGATCGGCGAACGCGCGGTTGCGGCAATGCGGGCCTGCGGCTACGAGAGCCTGGGCACGATCGAGTTCCTCTACGAGAACGGCGAGTTCTACTTCATCGAGATGAACACCCGCCTGCAGGTCGAGCACCCGATTACCGAGATGGTGACCGGAATCGACCTCGTGCGCGAGCAGATCCGTGTCGCATCGGGCGGGCGGCTCGCGTTTACCCAGGACCAGCTGACATTTTCCGGCCATTCGATCGAGTGCCGGATCAATGCCGAGGACCCGTACCGGTTCACCCCGTCGCCCGGCCTTGTGACCGCCTACCACGCCCCGGGGGGGCTCGGGGTCCGGGTCGATTCAGCGCTGTATGCCGGCTACGAGGTTCCGGCACAGTATGACAGTCTCGTCGCCAAGCTGGTGGTGCACGGCTCCAACCGCAACGAGTGCCTGCTGCGCCTGCGTCGTGCTCTTGACGAATTCGTCATCGAGAACATCGCAACCACCGTGCCGCTGCACCAGCAACTGACCCAGGCCCCGGGTTTCATAAACGGGGAATACGACATCCACTGGCTGGAGCAGGTGTTTCTCGGATCGAATGGATGAGGGCTTCCATCGAAAGGGTGACGGAGCCGTATCCGCTGCTCATCACGTTCCGCTCGTGTTCCATGGAACAGGAGCGAGGATGCAACAGCGTCAGCCGGCTGGCCGGCTCGATCATGCCGCTGAAAGGCCGGCGACGGACACACCGGACGGCCTGGAACATCGCCAGATCGTCTACCGTGTGCTGTGCTGTTCGACCGTCCGGCGACCGCCAGGCGCCTGCCGGCTCGTCCGGAACGAGATGCCGGACCAGCAGGCGCAGCTGGTCGACGTCGCGCGGATGTGCGGCGCGCGACCGCCGGCCCCGAGGTTCTTCATGCTGGGCAAGGCGTCCACGCAGCTCCGCCGGGTGACGCCCTGGCTGCAGGCCATGCCGTCGGTTCCGGTGCGGTCCACCCTGAAACACCAGGCCGACGCCTGGCAGCGGTTCTTCCCGGGCGAGGCCGGGCGTTTCCGGATCAAGCGCCGCGGCCGCGACAGCATGACGGTCCCGCAGGACGTGCGCATCCGGGGCGACCGGCTGCGCCGGAGCGGCGGCAACCCGGAACCGGTGCGGGCCACGCTCAAGCGCGTCAATGGCACATGGATGGCGGTGGTCTGCGACACCATCGCCGCCGCAGAGCGACCGGACGACGGGACCGTGACCGGTGTCGGCATGAACGTCGGCCAGATCGCCGTCAGCGACGGCCGCTGCGCCCGCATCCTGCATGCCCCCGACCTGCGGCGTCTCGAGGCGAAGATCCGGCGCGAACGCACGCGCCAACGGCTCGCCCGCACGCAACGCCGCCTCGCCATGCGGCGGCGCAACTGGCATCGCCATGTCTCGCACGGGCTGGCTTCGGCTGCGCCGGGGCTCGAGGCGGCGCAGACGCGCGCCATGACCGCATCGGTGAAGGGCACGGTGGAGGCGCCCGGTCAGAATGTCCGGCAGAAAGCCGGCCTGAACCGCGTCATCCTGGCGACCGGCTGGAGCGGGCTTCGCGCCATGTTCGAGTACAAGGCGCCGCGGCTGATCGCGGTCGATCTCCGGCACACGAGGCAGACCTGCACCGCGTGCGGCCAGACCCATGCGGCCTCACGCCGCAGCCCGGCAAGGCGCGTTCGCACTCAAGCGGCCCCGACGGCCCGTGAAATGGATCGGAGGCTGGCAGCGTGAGCTGGCACGTGTTCGGCACAAGTGCCAATGGGTGAGGAGCTTACGCCGTCGCTGGTTCTGGCGGGCTACACCTTCGGGGTGTTTCCGATGGCAATGGACCGGGATGATCCGCAGGTCCAATTCGTCGAGCCCGAGACCCGCGGGATCATTCCGCTCGACGCGTTCCACGTGCCGCGCCGGCTGCGCCGACAGGTCCGCCGCGAGGCATTCGACATCCGGGTCGACACGGCGTTCGCCGAAGTCATCGACCTGTGCGCGGCGCCGACCGAAGCGCGACCGGAGACCTGGATCAACTCCGCGATCAGGAATGCCTACCTCGCACTCGCCCCTTCCGGCCACCTGCACACCGTGGAAGCGTGGGACGATGACCTGCTGGTCGGCGGTCTCTACGGGGTGGCAATGGGCGGCGTCTTTTTCGGCGAGAGCATGTTCAGTCGCACCGACAACGCCAGCAAGATTGCGCTGGTCCACCTCGTGGCCCGGCTGCGCGCCGGGGGGTTCGTGCTCCTGGACTGCCAGTGGCGGACCGATCATCTCGACCAGTTCGGGTGCGTCGAGATTGCACAGGACCGGTTCAAGGCCTTGCTTCGCGATGCCCTGCGTGTACACGCCGACTTCAACCGTCACCGGACCACCGCAGCCGAACTCGACCGGGTCCTGCGGCCACGCTTCCCGACGGCGTAGAGTGCAAGCAGCCCCTGTGGCCGAAGACCGGATGCCACCGTCCCGGGTGGATGCAAGGGGTCTGTGGCGGTGTGTGGCGTGACGGCCGGACCAGGTTATGGGACTTACATAGAAAGGTGGACGGCTCATGCCGCCATCCTTGCTTGTGTGTTCACGGTTCCACGGCCCGGCATCCCGGCGGCCTCCCCGTGCAGCAGCGCCAGTCCCCGACGCCGTATGGTGCGGGCAGCATTCGCGTCCGCATGATCGGCGTGGCCGCAGGCCACGCAGTGAAACCGGTCCCGTGTCCTGCGCGATCGGGCGTCGACGTGCCCGCACGCTGCACAGGTCTGGCTGGTGTGGCGGGGATCGACCGCGATCACGCGCCCCGCCTTGTACTCCAGCATCGCGCGCAGGGCGGCCCAGCCGGTGTCGAGAACGACCCGGTTGAGCCCGGCCTTCTGCTTCACCCCGCTGCCCGGCTCTTCCGCCGCACCCCGGGCGCTTGCCGTCATGGCCTTCACCTTCAGGTCCTCGATCGCGACGGTGTGCGCACCCTCCGCGATCCTGCGCGAGACCTGGTGGTGCCAGTCGCGCCGGGCCATGGCGATGCGCCGTGTCGTCCTGGCGAGCCGCGCCCTTGCTCGCTCCCGCCGGCGGCTCCCGCGCCTGCCCCTCGCCACCATGCGCTGATAGCGGCGTTTCCGGGCCTCGAGGCGGCGCGTGTCGGGGGCGTGGAACAGCCGGCCGTCGCTCGCCGCGACCTGGCCGGCGTTCATGTCGATGCCGATCGCGGTCCCGTCATCCTCCGGCTGCGCAACCGCGACAGCATGGCAGACCACGGCATACCAGCGTCCGGCCTCGCGCTTCAGCACTGCCGAGACCGGACGGGCGTCCGGATACGGGGTGCCGCCGCGCCGGCGCACCGTCATCCAGCCGAAACCGGGAAGGCGCAGCCTGCCTGCTTCCAGCCTCACCCCGGAGACGATGGAAATGCTGTCGAAGCGACGCCGCCCGCGGAACCGCGGGTAGCCCTACCCATGCCCCACAAGTAGTTGCAGTGTAATGAGAGCTTCCTGTGTTTTCATGTTTCCTGCTCCAGCCTGAGTTCGTATCCGATGCACCAATCAACGAGGGATGCGTAGCCGCGCCATATGACTTCTGTGCCCGGCGGCGGCCCTCTGGGGCGATGGATGTGTCCACCGATCCGCGCCATGGTGAGGATGGCGGCATCCAGGGTATCGGGCGATGCGTAGCGCTGTCGTGCGGCGAAGGCTTTCAGCACCTTGATCTCGAGGTCGGAGAACAGCATGTCGGGCGGCGATGCGGGATGATCGCGTCCGAGCAACGTCATCAGGTGGATGCGCCAGGCGATGACCAGATTGATGGTGACGGCCCGGGCGAGGCGATCGGCCGAGCGGTTCTCGAGCTCCTCGATCTTGCACCCGGATTTCAGGATCCGGTGCCACTCTTCTATCCGCCAGCGCCGGGCGTAGTACTCGACCACCATCTTGCAGTCTTCCAGGGTGTCGGTCGGGAGGGTGGTGAGCAGCAGCCAGCGGACCGGGGTTGCATCAACCGGTGTGCGTTCCTCCTCGACCATCACCGCCTGCAGCCGGATGGGCGGCTTGCCCTTGTGCGTGGGGCTTGTGGGTGCGAGTTCCACCCTCTGGCTGCGCACCACCAGCGTGGCACTGCGTGCGGTGCGCCCGGCCCTGGCCGGGCGCTTGCTTCGCTTTGGCCGTGCGGTCAGCCGGTCGATGGAGACGACCATCGTGCCGAGCACTGGCGCCGCCTGCATCGTCTTCAGCATCGCGTGCGCCGGACCTGTGTTTCCGGACACATCGACCGTCGCCACCTTGTGGTTGGTCTTGGCGCGCACCAGGATATCGGCGTCCGGTTGCGCCTGTTGGGCCTCGAAGATCTCGAACGCATCCGGCTCTCGATCACCGACACAGACCACCCGGCCGGGTCCGAGGTCGCGACCCAGTTCGGCACATCGCCGGTATCCTTCGAGCCAGCGCTCGGTCTTGCGGTCTTCCGGTTGCTTCGGCTGACCCTTGCCCGGCGGGGCATCAAGGCGGGCCCCGACAACCCCCAGCGGCAGTCCGCCCGGGGTCACCGCCAACATCGAATGCAGATGCAGGCCCGTTGTGATTGCACCGGTCTGGTTGGTGCCGATGACCCCGAGCCCGGCGCATCCCGGACGCGAGGCGAAGTTCAGGTCGGTTCCATCCTGGAGGCACAGGACCACCGGCTCAGCCCGCATGCGCCCGAGCGTACGCTCACGGTGCGGCGCCAGGATGGCCTCAGGCGTCACGGCCGTCTCTTCGGGCTGGTCGATGAACCGGTAGTACCCCTTGATCTCGGCCCGATTGCCGTTCGCAGCCTGCGGAAAGGATCCCATCGGTCGTGCTCCCTTCACCTGCGCAATCGTTACCAGGCGGGCCGTCAGGCGGGCGTCACCGAGGACGGCGTCACCGAACTCCGCTTCGGCCCAGGACGGGCTGTCAAGACCGTCCGCAGCCTTCAGCGCAACCGCGCGTGTCGGCGCCGCGCCGACGCCCAGGCGGGTTCGCCAGTCGCGCACCAGCGGGTAGATATAGATGGCCTTGCGTCCGGCCGCCGCATCGTGGCAACGGTCGTCGCGGCCACGGCCCGTGGTCTCGCCCAGCCACTGCCAGTTGGTCGCACGCAGACTTGCGCCGTCGAACGGCGGCGACACGAAGGTCTCGATGAGCCACGGCTCGAAGCCATAGCACGCGGAGAAGTCGGCCCGCAGGCGACGCAGAAGCTGACCGAGCCCATGCGACGCCAGATTGTAGCATTCAACACCCGGTCTGATCAGGAACCGCGACAGGCCCACCACCCGGTGCCCATGGTTCAGGCGCTGCTCCGCATCCCAGCTGATCCAGCGATCCCGCGCCGCAAGCTGCAGGGCCGATGCCGCAACCCCGATCGCGCCGAGCCAGCCGTGTTCGGACCACAAAAGATACCGCAACTGCCGGCCAACCAGCGGCCCGGCCCCCTGCGGGTGTTCGTGTTCCATCAACCCATGCCAGATCTCTCGATGGGCCGAGCTCGAAACCGCAACCAGCTCCAGGCCTCGAACCTGCCCGACATCCGCCGGGACGTCCCGGGCCGGCGCAACCGGCGCCGCCGGACACCGCCGGACACAGGTTCCACCGGGCGTTTGTCGGACCGGAAGCCGGATCTGCCCGGACCGCTCCAGGGCCCGCAGCGCCGACAGACAGGTGGAGACCTGAGGCCGTCCCTGCCCATCCCGGAACCCGAATTCAGCACACAGATGCGCCGCAAGCGCCGTGCGATGCGGAACATCGCCCGCATCCAGCAACGCGGTGATGCGACCGACAGCAGACGGCTGGGAAAGCTGGCGCTTGATCTGGTGCTGAACCTCCATGGCCGGCACCGTAGCGCCACCAGAACCATTTGTCCAGCATCACTTGTGGGGCATGGGTAGGGGTAGCCGGGCTTCTGCCCGGCGTTGGCCCGGCGGAAGAAGCCGCGGAAGGCTTCTTCCAGGCGCTTCAGGGTACCGCGCTGGATGGCGACCGGCACGGCCGCCATCTCCGGGATCTCCCGGCGGCACACCGTCAGGGACCTGAACTGGTCCTGCCAGGTGATGGAGACGCCCGCCAGGCGCCAGGCGTCCGACCGCTCCTGCAGGGCGGCGTTGTACAACTGGCGCTGGCTCTCCAGGACCCGCTCAAGGCGGCGCCAGTTGTCACGCGTCTGCGGCAGCAGACGGTATGTGACCTGGCGGTGTGCACGCTGCGGTCTTGTCCCGGGTCTTGTTTCGGACGGCATGCGGTGTCTCCCGAACAGTACGGGAAATATACATGATAAAACGTGGAACATGCAAGGAAAATGCGCCTGCAGGTCTTCGAGTCAGACCCTGCAGGCGGCATGACGCTGTCAACTTTACTCTATAAGGCCCCAGGTTATCCCGGGGGAGGCGGCGGGTCCGCCGGAATGCTGCAGTCGAGCAGCCAGACGTCGTAGACAGGGTGTTCGAGCGCATTCAGCGCCGGACTCGATGCGAACATCCAGCCCGAGAACAGCTCCCTGGTTCCCGCATCGGGTCTGACATCGACGATCTCGATGAATGCCGCACTCTCCGGCGTTTCCGTGGGCGGTCGGCGCTGGCAGGTGCGAACCGTGAACCGCAGCGTACCGTAGCTTCCCTCGCGGTTGACCTCGAGCCTCATGACCGTGGTACGCGCGGTCACCTTGTCGAGTGCCTGGATGACGGCAACCGGCATGTCGAGCCAGTCGTCGGTTCCCTGGCCGGAACGGGCCGCTGCGGATGAAGCGGTGTGGAGCAGGGTAATCAGGGCCAGGGCGATGGTTGCCCTACTTCGCATCCGGGTTCCCTCGGGACCCGCCCGGACTGAAGATGTACTGCCCCAGCATCTGCACGAAATCCACCGGGTCCTGGGTAAACGCGATCTCGTCTCCGGCCTCGAGGTTGACCTCGTCGCCGCCGGGCACCAGTTCCACATGGTGTCCGCCGAGCAGGCCGTCGCTCGCGATCACGGCTGCGGTGTCCCGCGGGAGCTGGTATTCCTCTTCGATGATCATGCTGATCACCGGCGAGAAGTCGATCCGGTCGAGTTCAAGGCCGGTAACAGTTCCGACGCCGATCCCGCCCACCTTGACCGGGGAGCCCACCTTGACGTCGCCGACCCGGCTGAACCGGGCCGAAAGCTCGTAGCCGTCGCCGGAACCGACATTGGTGGTCGTGTAGGCGAGTACCATGAACAGTCCCGCACAGGCCAGGACCACGGCGCCCATCAGGGTTTCGATCAGGGTGCGCTGCATGAGAACCCCTCGCGCGGCCCGGCGCCGTTCCGGTCAGTCCGGTGTCCAGGCCTCGTAGTCGCCGGTGGCCCGGTCACGCCTGCCGCCGCGCAGGATATGTCCCGGCGGCCGGTAGGCGTAGCGGGTGCCGGTCAGGTTGGGAAGGTGTTCCTTCTGCCATTCGTGCCGGACATCGGCCGGGGTCGGCAGTTCGTCGGTGCTGAAGTGCAGCCAGCCGTGCCAGTCGGCCGGGACCTTGGACGCCTCGACCAAACCGTTGTAGACCACCCAGCGCGGGCGTCGGCCGTCAGGCCTGATGCGTGACCTGTGCTCGAAGTACCGGTTCCCGAACTGGTCCGCTCCCACGTGACGCCCATAGAGCCAGGTATGAACCAGTGTTCCGAAGTCCATGTCTTCTTTCTCGCGCCAGGGTGTCCGGAACCGGCGAACCCTCCGGTCCGCCATGCTGCCGACACTACTCCAGCGACCCCTGACTCTTCAAGCAGGCGGCCGGAGTGGTGCGCGAATGCGGCCAGACCGATTCGGGACGGACTCGAGCCCGGTGGTGCAGTCCCGAGGTGTCGCCCAACCGTGTGGTTGCTGGAGGAACCGTCGGGCGATATCGCCCGCTATTCCCCCTTCGACTTTCCCGGTGCTTGCCGCATCGCATCGGTGTGTGCCGTACGTCCTGGCGGGCTGGTGAAGTCTCAAGGAATCTGCAGAGCTATACAAAATATGGGCAAGCAGGCTGACCTGCAGGGGCATATGTGGTAGATGCAATGAGCTGGCGCATGCCGATAACAACATGTACGGAAAACCCGGAATGAAGATCGAACGGCGGTTCACGACGCACGAAGCCTGTCCCTACGCGGATCTTCCGTTCCGCAAGACCAGCAGCGAGATACGCAATCCCGATGGTTCGGTGGTGTTTCGCAACGACGAGGTGGAAGTGCCGGCGGACTGGTCGCAGGTCGCTGCCGACGTGATTGCCCAGAAGTACTTCCGCAAGGCCGGCGTGCCGGTGCGAACCGAGGTCGTCGACGAACCGGACGTGCCGGACTGGCTGCGCCGGCGTCGGCCCCAGGCCGGAACCGGTGACGAGACCACCGGCGAGACCAGTGCGAGACAGGTGTTCCACCGCCTTGCCGGCACCTGGACCTACTGGGGATGGAAGGGCGGCTATTTCGATTCCGGGGACGACGCGCGGGCCTACTACGACGAGATGGTCTCCATGCTGGCCCGCCAGGTCGGAGCTCCGAACTCGCCGCAGTGGTTCAACACCGGCCTGCACTGGGCCTACGGAATCGACGGCCCCGCCCAGGGCCATTTCCGGGTCGACTACCGCACCGGCGAGGTCACCGAATCGACCTCGGCCTACGAACACCCGCAGCCGCATGCGTGCTTCATCCAGGGCGTGGAGGACGATCTCGTCAACGACGGCGGCATCATGGACCTGTGGGTTCGCGAGGCGAGGCTGTTCAAGTACGGCTCGGGCACGGGGTCGAATTTCTCGAAGCTGCGCGGCGAGGGCGAGGCCCTGTCCGGAGGCGGGCGGTCATCCGGCCTCATGAGCTTCCTGCGGATCGGCGACCGGGCCGCGGGCGCGATCAAGTCGGGCGGAACGACACGGCGTGCGGCGAAGATGGTCACGGTGGATATCGACCACCCCGACATCGTCCAGTACATCGACTGGAAGACGGTGGAGGAACAGAAGGTCGCGGCCCTGGTTGCCGGGTCACGGTCCGCCGCCCGCACACTGGGCGCCGTCATGAGCGCGTGTGTCGACTTTGAAAGCGAAGGCGAGGCCCGCTTCGATCCGCGCAGGAACCCCGGCCTGCGCGAGGCGGTGCGCGCCGCCCGGGCGGCGATGATGCCGGAGAACAGCATCCAGCGGGTCATCCAGTTCGCCCGCCAGGGATTTACCGAAATCGAGTTCAGGACCTACGACACCGACTGGGATTCGGACGCCTACCTCACCGTGTCGGGACAGAACTCCAACAACTCGGTGCGCGTCAGCGACGCCTTCCTTGAGGCGGTCGAGCGCGGCGGGTCATGGGATCTCATCCGGCGGACCGACGGCAGGGTGTCCGAGACCGTCGAGGCCAGGGACCTGTGGGACCGGATCACCATGGCGGCCTGGGATTGCGCCGATCCCGGGCTGCAGTACGACACCACGATCAACGACTGGCACACCTGCCCGGCCGGCGGCCGGATCAATGCCTCCAATCCCTGTTCGGAGTACATGTTCCTCGACGACACCGCCTGCAACCTCGCATCGCTCAACCTGCTCAAGTTCCGCCTGGATGACGGCCGGTTCGACGTCGACGGTTTCGCCCACGCGGTCCGCCTGTGGACGCTGACGCTCGAAATCGCCGTCATGATGGCCCAGTTCCCGTCCCGGCAGATTGCCCGGCTGTCCTTCGACTACCGCACCCTCGGTCTCGGTTACGCCAATATTGGCGGCCTGCTGATGGCGTCGGGACTGCCCTACGACAGTGAGGCCGGCCGCGCACTGTGTGGGGCGATCACCGCGCTGATGACCGGGGTCGCATACGAAACCTCGGCCGAGATGGCGGGCGAACTCGGCACGTTCCGCCACTACGGGGACAACAGGGAGCAGATGCTCCGCGTGATCCGCAACCACCGCCGCGCGGCACATGGCGAGGGGTCGGGCTACGAGGGACTCCGCATCCCGCCCGTGGCGCTGTCCGCGGCGTCCTGCCCCGACCCCGGCCTGGTCCGGGCCGCACGGGCGGCGTGGGACCGCGCTCTCGAACGCGGCGAGCAGGCGGGCTACCGCAATGCCCAGACCACGGTGATCGCACCGACCGGGACCATCGGTCTGCTGATGGACTGCGATACAACCGGGATCGAACCAGACTTCGCGATCGTGAAGTTCAAGAAACTGGCAGGGGGCGGCTATTTCAAGATCATCAACCAGGCGATCCCCGCCGCGCTCGCGGTTCTCGGGTACGGTGATGGACAGATCGAGCAGATCACCCGGTACGCCGTGGGGCACGGCAGTCTCGTCGGGGCGCCGGGTGTCAACAACGACAGCCTGAGGGCCTGCGGCTTCGGGCAGGAGCAGCTCGACAAGATCGAGAAATCGCTTGCCACCGCCTACGACATCCGTTTCGTGTTCAACAGGTGGACGCTCGGCACCGAGTTCTGCACCGACACCCTCGGGATCGCCCGCGAGCGGCTGGACGAGGTCGGGTTCGACCTCCTCTCGGCCATCGGCTTCGACCGTGCCGCGATCGATGCCGCAAACAACCACGTCTGCGGCGCGATGACGCTCGAGGGCGCGCCGCACCTGCGCGCCGAACACCTCAGCGTGTTCGACTGTGCCAACCGGTGCGGACGGACCGGGACCCGGCTGCTGTCGACGGAGAGTCATATCCGGATGATGGCGGCTGCCCAGCCCTACGTGTCCGGGGCGATTTCCAAGACCATCAACATGCCGAACAGCGCCTCGGTCAAGGACTGCGCCGATGCCTACATGCTGTCGTGGAAACTCGGGGTGAAGGCCAACGCACTCTACCGGGACGGATCCAAGCTCAGCCAGCCGCTCGCCGCTGGAGTGCTCGGGGACGAGGAGGAACTCGAGGAACTGCTCGAGGCCCCGGCGGCGGTGAAGGCGCCGCTGGTCGCGGAACGGGTGGTCGAACGGATCGTCGAACGCGAGCGGGCACGGCGCAAGCGGCTTCCTGACCGGCGCAAGGGATATACGCAGAAGGCGATCGTCGGCGGCCACAAGGTCTACCTGCGGACCGGAGAGTACCAGGACGGCGACATCGGCGAGATCTTCATCGACATGCACAAGGAAGGCGCGGCCTTCCGCTCGCTGATGAACAGCTTTGCGATCGCGGTGTCCATCGGGCTGCAGTACGGGGTGCCGCTGGAGGAGTTCGTCGATTCCTTCACCTTCACCCGTTTCGAGCCGTCGGGGATGGTGTCCGGCAACGACGCCATCAAGATGTCGACCTCGATTCTCGACTACATCTTCCGCGAGCTCGCGATCTCCTACCTCGATCGCCATGACCTGAGCCATGTCGACAAGGAGGACCTCAAACCGGACGCGATGGGCAATGGCGACAACGAGTCGAGCATTGCCGTGCTGGGGGCAAGCCGCGGATTTCCGCGCCACGAGCTCCGGCTGCTGCAGGGCGGGGCCGGCGGGCCCGCGTCCGACGGGGCTCCGGCCGTGTCGGGCAGCCTCGGCGGACAGGTGACGGAAGGCGCAACCGCGGTGCCGGCTGCCGCCGGCACCGCAGTCGCTACACAGCCGGCGGAGACAACCCCGGATGTCGACGCCCGGCGGGCCCTGATCAGGGAAGCGCGGATCCGGGGTTACGAGGGAGAGGCTTGCGACGAGTGCGGCAACTTCACGCTGGTGCGCAACGGCACCTGCCTGAAGTGCAACACCTGCGGTGGCACCAGCGGCTGCAGCTGACGGGCCGCCGCCCGGGCGGCGTCACGGCAGCAGCCGCTCCCGCCGCATCCTCTCGAACCAGTAGAGCAGCGACTGCTCGGTATCGAGACAATCGGGGAAACCGGCCTGGCGCAGCTTGATCGTCGAGAGGATCGACGGCGCCGGGCCGGCCGCCATCGCGCGGTCGAGGAATTGCCAGGACGAGCCCACCAGCTGCTCGAGCGAGGGTGCGGCGAGCCGGTGGCGCGCGGAGAGACCCCGCCAGTCCGCTTCGAGTTCCTCCGTCCGGTCGGCGAAGGTCCGGGGCTCGGGCTCGCCGCATTCGACCCCGAACGCCAGGCAGAGCGCCGGCCACAGATGCGGCCACGACAGGACATCACCATTGGTGACGTTGAAGGTCTGGTTCCGCGCGGCGGGCGAGGCGATGGCCCATTCCACGGCGCGGGCGAGAAGTCGCGCATCCGTTGCCGCGGTCACACCGCACGTTCCTCCCGGGTAGCTGGCGGGCACACCCCGGTGCCTGCAGATCGACAGCCATGCCCCGATCGCGGCGACCAGGTTCATCGGGCTGCCCACAGCGAGGCCGAACACCGCCTGTGGCCGCCAGATGGTCCAGGTCCACGGCCGGCCGGCCTGGCAGGCCCGCAGGTGATCTTCCTGCAGCCAGTAGAAGTTCTCGTGCGGATGGCGGGGACGGTCCTCGCGTGCCGGGACCGGGATCGGTTCCACGTGCACGCCGTAGGCCTTGGTTCCCTGCAGGAGGCTGACATGAGCAAGGCCGGGCGCCGCCGCCTCGAGCACCTCGAGCAGGGTCGCGAACATGGCCAGATTGTGCTGCATCTGTTCCTCGTGCATCCAGCCCGCGACCAGGTCATCGCGCTCGTGCAAGGCGACATAGAGCAGGTGGGTCGTCCCGGCGAGCGCCTCGCGGTGCCGCCACACGCTGTCCGGCGAGGCGAGATCGACCGCAAGGTGGCCCGCGCCGGGGACTCCGTGCGCACGGCGCGAAATGCCGAGCAAGTGCCAGTCACCGAGACCGGCGAAGTGCTCGAGCGCGGCACGGCCGAGAAGTCCGGATGCGCCGGCGACAAGCAGCACGGGTCGCGTCATCGGCTTGCCTGCCGGCGCTTTGCCGCCCGCAGGTCGATCAGATCGGGGGCGGCAAGCGGATCGGCGCCATCGGCAAAGATCCGGTGCTTCTGGATCTTCTGTGACCCGGTCTTCGGCAATGAGGTGACGAAGCGGATCCAGCCCGGGCACTTGTAGTAGGCGAGGCGCTGGCCGCAGTGATCGAACAGTTCGCGCGCGAGCGCGGTGTCCGGCACAGGTCCGGGGAAGCGGATGATGCAGGCGAGCACCTCCTCCTCCCGCAACGGGTCGGGCGCCGCCACCACCGCGACCTGCTCGACCGCCGGGTGGGACTGCAGCGTGGCCTCGACCTCCGCGGCGGCGATGTTCTCGCCCGAGCGGCGGATGATGTTCTTCTTGCGATCGACGAAGTAGAGCGTGCCGTCGGCGTCCTGACGCACGCTGTCGCCGGTATGGAACCAGCCCCCGCGCCAGGCGTGCTCGGTCGCGGCCTTGTCCTTCAGGTAACCCGAAAACGCGTCCCGCCGAGGATCGCCTGCGGAATGGCGGACCACCATCTCCCCGACGGTGCCGGGCGGAACCGGGTTGTCGTCGTCATCGCGCACCTCGACCTCGAGTCCCGGCCGCGGCCGGCCCATGGCCCGCGTGCCGCGCCGGCGCGGCTCGTGGTTGGTGGCAAGCACCCGGCACATTTCGGTCATGCCCCAGACCTCCATCAGCGGGAACCCGAACCGCTCCTCGAAAACCGCGTGAAGTTCCGGCTCGACACCGGCCCCGAATCCGAACCGCACCGAATGGGCGTGTTCCAGCGGGTCCTCGGGCTGGTTGAGCAGCATCGGCACCACGACGCCCAGGTAATGAATGACGCTGGCACGGGTTTCAACGACCTCGCGCCACCAGGAACGCGGATGGAACCGGTCCGGCTGGATCTGGCAGCCGCCGGTCAGCATCATTGCCAGCAGCGAGACCACCCCGGCGTTGACGTGGTAGAGCGGCAGCGGGTTGTAGACCCGTTCCTCGCCGGGCCTGAAGGTGACAAGACCACCCAGTCCGGCATACCAGGCGCCACAGGCAAGCTCGTAGCCATGCGAGAGGATGCAGCCCTTCGGCTGCCCGGTGGTGCCCGAGGTATAGAGCAGGCTGGACTCGCTCGCTTCCCCGGGCTCGCCTGCAAGTGGTGGCGGGACGCGGGCATCGGGCGGTGCCGGCGAACGGAGGTCCCAGAACCCGACCCCGGTTGCCGCTTCGCGTGCGGCGGCGGTTACCGTCGCCTCATGGTGCGGGAGCATGACCACCAGTCCGGCTTCGGAATGGCCGAGCAGGTAGGCCACCTCGCCCGGTCGCAGGTCGGGATTGACCGGCACGCAGGAGATGCCGAGGCAGTTGAGCGCCAGCCGGTGCATCACGTGTTCGGGCCGGTTGTCGAGGGCGAGCGCTACCCGGTGGCCATGGCCGTAACCGGCGGCACGGTAGCGGGCACACAGCGCATCGACCTCGCGCGCCATGCCGGCGTAGCTGTAGCGCGCACCTTCCTCGCGGTAACCTCGCCCGTCTGCCGCCGGGACCACCAGGAAGTCGGCGTCAGGGTAGCGCGACACGGTCTCGCGGAAGGCCGCCCCGATCGTGGACACGGGTCAGGTCGCCGGCCGGGAGGCGGAAGCATCGAAGAACCGGACCGCTTGTCCGGACGGGGTTCCCAGCACCTCGTCGTCGCGCACGACCACGCGCCCTCGCAGGATGGTCGCGACCGGCCAGCCGGTGACCGTGGTCCCGTCGAACGGGGTCCAGCCGCATTTGCTGGCAATCCACTCGTCGGTAATCTGCCGCCGGGCCGCGAGGTCGACCACCGCCAGGTCGGCGTCGTAGCCGACCGCGATCCGGCCCTTGCCGATGATCCCGAAGATGCGCTGCGGGCCGGCGGCGGTCAGGTCGACCAGGCGTTCCAGCGTGAGCCTGCCTCGGTGCACGTGGTCGAGCAGCAGCGGCAGCGATGTCTGCACCCCCGGCATGCCGCTGGGGCTCGACGGATAGGGCCGTTCCTTCTCCTCGACGGTATGCGGTGCGTGGTCGGAGCCGATGACGTCGACCACGCCGGTCCGGATCGCCTCCCACAGGCCCAGACGGTGGTGCTCGTCGCGCACCGGCGGGTTCATCTGGGCGAAGGCTCCAAGGCGCTCGTAGCACTCCGGTGCCGTCATGGTCAGGTGGTTGAGGGTGACCTCGACGGTCGCAAGGTCCTTGTGCGCCGCCAGGATCTCCATCTCGTCGCGGGTCGAGATGTGGAGCACGTGCACGCGCCGGTTGGCGGCGCGGGCGAGGGCAAGCAGGCGCCTGGTGGCTCGGACCGCCGACTCGACGTCCCGCCAGTCGGGATGTGCTTCCGGTCCGCCGGCATCGACCGCGATCGGCTGGCGTTCGACGAGCCGGTCCTCGTCCTCGGCATGCACCGAGACCCTGCGGCTGCCGTTCGCAAGCACGGCGGCAATCACCTCGTCGTCCTTGGCGAGCAGGGTCCCGGTCGAACTGCCCATGAAGATCTTCACCCCGGCGCACCCGGGCAGCCGTTCGAGTTCGGAAAGACGATGGGCATTCTCGTGGTTTCCTCCCATGAAGAAGGCGTAATCGCACCAGGCGCCCCGGGCGGCCCGGTCGAGCTTGTCGCAGAGCGTGTGCTCGTCCAGCGTCAGCGGGCTGGTGTTGGGCATTTCGAAGATCGAGGTGACCCCTCCCTTGATGGCGGAGCGGGTTCCGTGGGTGATGTCTTCCTTGTGCTCGAGCCCCGGCTCGCGAAAGTGCACCTGGCTGTCGATCACCCCGGGCAGGACGTGCAGGCCGGCGACGTCCAGCCGCTCGGCCGCGGCTCCCGACACGTCGCCGATCGCGGCAATGCGTCCGCCCGTGATGCCAATATCGGCCTGCGTGATCCCGCCGGGGGTCACGACGCGACCGCCGGCAAGGACGAGATCGAAGGTCGATGTCATGAGTGTCGCTCCCCGCAACCCATCGTGTCGCAGCCGACTATACCGCCGCGGTCGGTTCCGTCACTCCCGGATACCCCGGCACCCCGTTGCGGGTCGCGTCCGGAGGGTCGCGTGCTGCAGTCTGCGCCCATGGGCCGGGTACCGGAACCAAGCTGGTGCAGTTTTCGCGCCGTTCCTTTAGAGCATTGTCATAATGGAATAAAATTCATCAGTGTTCAGCCTGTGGTCCGAGGATTTCAGGACTGGTCATCAAACCGAATGCAGATTTTTTCAATTGGGCTTATCCGTTTGATCACGGTGCCACACGATGTTGTGTCGGCAGCCATTCGCCAGGCTGACCGGATCCGGCGCCAAGGCCGTGCCGGTGGTGTTGTCGCACTGGCCTGAGGGCGAGAAAGGTCCGGTTCCCGAGGCCCGGGAGCGACTGTGCCGAGTGGAGAGCATTCCGGGCGTGAATACCTGTCGCTTCAGGCGCGTTCCTCGACAAGGTCGCGATCCGTGACAGGCTTCACCGCGAGGCCGATACCCGGGAGCCTGTCGAAGGAGGTCGCCCTGTGTCGCCTCCGGTTCCATCGGAACACGAACTCGTCCAGGTCTTTCTGGAAGTGCTTCCTGCGCAGGCCGTGGCAGACGCCCATGGCCCATCGCTTCAGGTTCGAGAACACCCGATGGACCCACTCCAGGACCGTGTGCGCCTCCTGGTCACCGATCACCGTGGCGTCATGCGGGTTCTCGGGCAGGCCGGAGTATCCACTCCAGCCGTCGGTGACGACCTGCGCCCCGGGTTCGACGACGTCGGCGATGAAGCCCTGGAGCGAGGCCGCACTGCAATCGCTTCTCTCCTTCAACCGGATGCGGCGGGGCTTTCCATCCCCGGGAAAGCTCGACGGCGCCGGCCAGGAGCATCTTTCCCTCCGCGCTGCGGCCCTTTTTCGACCGGCCTTGCGCTCCACGTCCCTCACGGAATGGCATCGACGCCTCGTCGACCTCCACACTCTCCTGAAGGACACTCCGATCCGGATCGACCATCGCCCGACGCAGCTTCTGGAGAAGCAGCCAGGCCGACTTGTCGCTTCCGATGCCCAGCTGTGCCTGCAGCTGGAGCGCCGGGATCCCGTTGGAATGCGTGGCCACGATGTGAGCGGCGAGGAACCGGGTCTTCAGCGGAAGACGGGTGCGGTGCATCACGGTGCCCGCGGTCACCGAGGTCTGGCGCCCGCAGTCCGCGCATTCCCGGCGGCATCGGTCCCCCTTGATCTCCCAGCCTTTCGTCCCGCCGCAGGCGGGGCAGACGAAGCCGTCGCCCCAACGAAGCTTCACGAGATGGCGGGCGCAGGCGTCCTCGTCCGGGAAGAGCGTCTCGAACTGCTGGAGCGACATCGGGCGGTCATGCTCGTACCGGCCGGGCATGACACGAACATAAGCCCTCAAAGAGCGTCACGGCAATGGACCGGCATCGGTCGCACACCATACTCCAGTCCTGCAGGTCTTCCGCCAGGCCGCGGAATATCGTTGTTCCTTCCTCTCCCAGATCCCACGGCAGGGGATTGGATAGCTGCGCCAGCAATTGCTGCGTTGCAGACTGGTCGTTGTCCTGCGGATACAGCTCGTCAAATGATGCCATCGCCCTTGCAATGCCGTCATGTCCGAGGCTTGCCCCGATCGCTGCAAAATCGAGATAGTCACGCAAGGCGTTCCGTTTCAGGATCAGGATAGCCTTGATGCGCAGCGTTTCCTCGAGAGTCGGTACCACGACCCTCTCGCCGTGGCAGATCATCTCGACCGTTTCCAGCGGCTTGCTGCGTATCAACTGCCTGATCCCGGTCTCGATTCCGTCCAGCGATCCCAGGATTAGTACAGGGGACCGGACCCGAGCGGTCTTCCAACCGGCCACGGATTCCAGATTCGCGAGAACTTCGTCGAACCGTTCCCGAAGATCGGTAACGACATGGTCGGCATCTTGAGAAAAACGATGCCCAGCATGAATGCCGGCCGCCGTTCCACCCACCAGGACAGCCTCGGGGAAGTGTCGCTGCAGGCGCGCCGCAGCGGAAATGACACGTTCCCAGTCAGGCTGCCGCATCGCGGCGCATTCTGGTGTAGGCCAGCCAGAAATGATGGCGCTGCGCGCCGGGATCTCCGACATGCATGTTGCAAACCCGTTCAACGACGTCCAGCAGTGACGGTTGCTCGGTGCACCATCGGCGAAGCATTGCCCAGTCACGCCACAATCCGCGCTCGATGATGTCATCGACCGCCGTTGGCGACCGGGCAGCGATTTCCGTATCGACAAGGTGACGATGCCGCATGGTCTCGATCCATATCCTTGCAAAAGGATGTCGATGCAAGGGGTAAGACTAGGTTCGGCTTGGGAATAAAGCAAGGATTCGACGGTGCGTGGCACCGCGCTCGCGGTCGCTATACTTCCCACTCGTGGAGAGCACTCCGATGAATGAACCGGAGAACTTGATCCTGCGTCAACTGCGGAATCTGTCGGCCCAGATCGACCGGCTCGAGCAGAGCCAGACCGACACTGCCGCGGCCGTTCGGAGCTTGCACGGCCACGTTCTGGCGTTTGTGGCGCCGGAACTCCGCCAGGACGGCACGATTGCGGCCATGCAGACGCGGCTCGACCGTATCGAGCGGCGCCTTGACCTGACCGACCACACTCCGGCCGACTGACACCGCGCGCCCCTTGCCGCTCAGTCGAACGGTGAGGGGGCCGGCAGGTCCTCGCCAGGCGCCTGCTCTTCCAGCACCCGGCATATGCGATCCCGGAACGACGCGATCGCTGCGGCGAGCTCCGGACGCGATGCGAGAGCGGCCTCGGCCGAGGCCTGTGCTGCCCGATCGTCGTCTGTTCTGGGTGTCAGCGGTGCTCCCACGAGGCGGGGCCAGGGTTCCGCGCGATCGGCGGCAGAGCGGGCGAGCCCTGCCATCTGTGCGGTCATGGCATCGCCGGTTGTCTCGATCTCGGAGGCCCACAGGTCGATCGAGGCGGCAAGGCGCCTGACGGCGGTCGCCACATCCGGGGCTGCGGGCGGCCGAAACTCGTAGATCGCCGCATGGTGCGCACGGCTGTCACCGTTCAGGGCCGCCATCTGCGTCGCCAGAATGCTCTCGTCGGGCCGTTGCGCCGCGAGAGCGCCGGCCAGGCCGGCAATGTCATGGCTGCGGTCGGCCGGCACGCCGCGGCGCTCCATCGCCGCCTTGATCAGGAGCTCCGCGGCATCGGCGGAGTTCTGCAGGAGGTTGATGCAGTCGGCTGCTCCGGCAGCCCAGGTTCTGCTCAGGGACATGGTCTCGATCGAGGTCAGCGCGGCGCGCACCTTTGTCAGGACCAGGTCCATCCCTCGTGCCCAGTCTTCCGGCTTCACCGCGGCCTCCTGCTCCATCTGCGCCGGATCCGGCCCGGCCCACTCGCCCGCGAGCACCCTGCCGTCGCGGCAGACGACGCAGGGCAGGGTGCCCAGTGCACGGGCGTTCCGGCGCAGGTCCTCCTCCGACAGGGCCCAGACATCGACCTGCGGCAGATCGGCCGGCAGGTCCGGTCGCGGAAACACTGACCTCGCCGGGCGCGGTCGGCGCAGTTCGCCGCCCGCGAGCACGAAGGCGACGTCCCAGTCGCTGCCCGGGTGCGCCGTGCCGCGCGCCCGGGAGCCGAACAGCACTGCGGCCCGGGCCTGTGGCCACAGGCGCAGGGTTTCCTGACAGGCGGCGGCCAGGTCCCGTTCGGTGATGACGGGTGGTATGGTCTGGCTCAGTCCCCGGGCGCCGGCTCGGCCGCATCGTCGGGCTGCCGCAGGTTGCGACCCAGGATGTAGTCGCGCATCAGGGTGAGCTGGCCCCTGATTTCCGCCATCTCCACCTCCACCGCTCGCAGGCGCTCGTCCAGCGCCCGGATATCCGCCCGGCAGCTCGCGGATATCCGCCCGCAGGTCCTGTGGCGCACGTTGCGGATGTCCGCCCGCAGCCACAGGAAAAATCCGACGAGGATCGCGGGTGTAAGCCAGGCAGAGATGTCGCCGAAGTTGCTGTCCATGCGGAAAGGCTAGCACATCGCGGAGATCCCCGCGACGCTGGGGGGTGGCGTTCGTCGCTGCCGGCACCGTCGGATGCAGGACCAGGTCCATCCTTCGTGGCTGCTGCAGCCCCATCCAAGGCCCTTGATTGAAATGCCCCAATGGGTCATATAATGGCGCATGCAAACCGTCGCCGAGACTCCGACCTTCGCCCGTCAAGCGGACAGGCTGTTCAGCGAGGAGGAGCGGAAGGAGCTGATCGACTATCTGGCCGATCATCCGACGGCAGGCGATGAGATTCCGGGAACCGGCGGCATCCGAAAGCTGCGCTTCGCTGCCTTGGCCCGCGGAAAGAGGGGCGGCGCGCGAGTGATCTACTTCTACGGAGGGCAGGACATTCCCATCTATGCGCTCCTCGCCTATGCGAAGTCCGCCAAGTCGGACTTGAACCCGGTGGAGCGGCGCGCGGTGGCCGCGATCGTCCAGGCAATCAAGAGAGCCCGAAAGGAGAAGCCATGAGCACATTCGGAGAAGACCTGATCCAGTCTCTCACTGAGGCGCTGGCCCATGCCAAGGGCGAAGGCTCTGCCGTCATTCATGAACCCATGACCCCGCGTGAGGTCCGCAAGCAGGCGAAGCTCACTCAAGCGCAGATGGCCCCCTTGATGGGCATGAGTCTGTCCGGCTATCGCAAGTGGGAGCAGGGAGTCCGGCGAGTCAGCGGTCCCGCTGCGACACTGTTACGGGTGATCCAGAAGGAGCCCGAAGCGGTCAGGCGTGCACTCCTGCCGTCGTGACGCGGCTCTATCCCAACAGAGTACATGGAAATCGCAGTGACCGCGCCCGGCGCGGTCGGTGCAGTTCGCCGCCCGCGAGCACGAAGGCGACGTCCCAGTCGCTGTCCGGCTCTGCGCCCTGTGGCCGCAGGGTTTCCTGGCAGGCAGCGGCCAGGTCCCGTTCGGTGATGACGGGCGGCATGGTCTGGGTCAGTCCCCGAGCGCCGGCGCGGCCCGCTCATCAGGTCGGCGTCAGTGTGCATGAATGTTGACTGTATGAGACCAAAAGAGCAATTGAGTCACAATATGTACAACAAGGTGCGCAAAGGAAGGCCGCCATGGCCGCGAACACGCAGGCAAAACCGTCTCCCAAACGCATGCAGGTCCTCCTGCGCCCCGAGGACGCGGCCCGTCTCGCAAGCCTGCAGGAGCAGTACCGGGTGCGGCACGGCGTGCCGCTGCGGCGGCGCCGGCGGCGAGCTCGCGAGCGGCTACGTGCTGTTCACGCCGGAGGGCCGGGGAGGGCAGCGCTACGACACCGATCTCACCTGGTCGTTCTTCCAGCGCCCGACCGGCCGGGGATCCGGGCAGGTAAGGGGAGCTGGACCTGCACAGCCCGCTGCCGGCGGCGGTGCACGGGCTGGTGCGCGAGGCGCTTGACGCCTGGGCGAAAGTCTCCGGCATCACCGGGACCGAGGTCGCCGACAACGCCGACGCGAACCTGCGCATCGGTTACCTGGCACCGGGGATCTTCGCAAACAGCATCGGCGGCGGTTCGGCCCAGGACCCGCTGCGGGTCGCTGGTCGGCATCAACCCCGATGCCGAGCGCTACGCGCACACGCTCTACAACACCCTGCTGCACGAGATCGGCCACGCGCTGAAGGGCGACAGGGCGGGTCGGTATGCGGTTCGCCTGACGGCCAACTGGCGGCTGACCTTCGGTTGGGCTGAAGACAGCGCGGTGGACGTGGACATAGAGGACTATCATCAATGATCGAAAGACACCGTTCCATCGAGCCAGTGCATCCCGGGGAAGTCCTGCGCGAGGATATCTTGCCTGCGCTTTCAATGGGCAAGACGGCTGTGGCCGACGCTCTCGGCATTTCCCGGCAGACGCTTTACGACATCCTGAACGAGAAGCAGCCGGTGACCGCCGAGATGGCGGTGCGGTTCGGCAAGTTGTTCGGCAATGGCGGGCGTTTCTGGATCAATCTGCAGCGCAGCCACGACTTGGCGGTCGCCGAGCGCACCGTGGACGTGTCGGAGATACGGACTGTCGAGGCGCGAGCAGGCTGATCCTCGGAGCGATGGAAGGCGACGCGAATCCAGCCGGACGAAGCGTACATGCGGACAGCGTCCGGCATTTGGCCGATGGTGGACACCGGGGTCGAAGGGATCATGGTTAGCGCGGTCGCAACGAGACGGGAACCGCGGCCGACGTAGCTTGTTGACGTGATCGTTGCATGAGGGACCGTGGAATTGGCTGGCAGCGACTTTCTTGACCTCAAGCGACGATTTCGCGACTTGCGGGATACGGAACCTGCTCAAAGTGAATTCGAAGATCCGGGTGTCTTGGCGTCTCTGGATGTGTGGGGGCCAGGTCCGACCTTCGGCCGGGATGAGCTTCTCGAACATGCCAGGGTTGCGCTTCTGTCGGAAGCGGGGGCCGGCAAGTCGAGGGAAATGAACGAACAGGCCAAGCGTCTCGAGACGGAGGGTCGCCACGCCTTTTCTGTGCCCATGGAGTCTCTCGATAGTGAATCTCTGACGTGCCTGCTTGAACCGTCAGCAGGGGAGAAGTTTGAGGCTTGGAAATCAGACGGGATGGTGAACCGGGCTGGTTTTTCCTCGACGCGGTGGAAGAGCTCAAGCTCACAAATGGCAGGCTCGAGCGGGCGCTTCGGCGGTTCTCGAGGGATATAACCGGCCATCTCGGTCGTGCCCGGGTGTTCGTTTCGTCCCGCCCCGGCGACTGGCGTCCATGTCTGGATGTGACAACGTTGCAAAGCTGGCTTCCGGTTCAAGACGAGGTCGCAGAGGTCGTCGCGCTGGAAGCGGAACAGGTGTTCATGGCGGCAATTCAGCGAGAATCTGCCGAACCGGTGCAGTTCCGCCATCGACAGCAGAGCGAGCCGAGGGAAAACGCCATACGTACGGTTGCGATGCTGCCGATGAAGAGCGACCAGATCACGGCGTTCGCAAAGCATCGGGGTATCAACGATGTTGGCGCGTTTCTTGAAGAGAGAGCGGGAGAACGCATGGGACTTTGCCCGCCGTCCGCTGGACTTGGCAGACTTGGTTGCGCATTGGAAGAAGTCGGGGCGTCTCGGAACCCGGGAGGAACAACACGAAACGGACGCCATGACAAGGCTGAGGGACGATCCCGATCGGCCGGACCGCAATGTGCTCAGCGACGTGGATGCCGGGATGCAGTCTTGAGGGCGGGTGGCGCACCGTGCGGTGTTGCGTCCGGGTGGCCATGAGCGAAGCCCGGGGCGAGGTTCTCGCCGGTCAGGTGGAACGGGTGGTGTTCCACAATCCCGACTCCGGCTTCTGCGTCCTGCGGGTCAAGGCACGTGGTCACCGCGATCTGGTGGCGGTGGTCGGCAACACTCCGCATCCTGGAGCCGGTGAATGGATCACGGCCACGGGCGAATGGGAGACCGACCGCAGGCACGGCCAGCAGTTCAGGGCCGGATTCATGCGGTTTGCCGAACCCTCGACGACCGATGGCATCCTGAGATACCTGGGATCGGGAATGATCCCCGGGATCGGACCGGTCTATGCGAAGAAGCTGGTCACGGCGTTCGGCGAGCGGGTGTTCGACATCATCGAGAGCGAGCCGCGCCGGTTGCGGGATGTCCCGGGTATCGGAGAGGTGCGCACGCGCCGGATCATCGCCGCATGGAAGGAACAGAAGGCGATCCGGGAAATCATGGTGTTCCTGCACGAGCACGGTGTCGGGACCGGCCGGGCGACCCGGATCTACAGGACCTATGGTGTGGACGCGGTACGGGTGCTCTCGCAGGATCCCTACCGCCTGATCAGGGATATCCGCGGCATCGGTTTCCGGGTCGCCGACGGGATCGCGCACAAGCTTGGCATCGAGAAACATGCCATGGTCCGGATTCGCGCCGGGGTCATGCACGTGCTGCAGGAGGCGACCGGGCAGGGGCACTGCGGGCTGCCCGAGCACGAGCTGTTCGAGCGGGCCTGTTCCCTGCTCGAGGTTCCCGATACGCTGGCCCGTCAGGCGCTCGACCACGAGATTGCGGACGGCCACCTGGTCGCCGACGAGGTCGGGGGAACCGCGTGCCTGTTCCAGGCCGGGCTCTACCGGGCCGAACTGGCCATCGCCCGCAGGCTGCTCGAAACGGCGGTCGGGTCACCGCCCTGGCCTGTCATCGATGCCGACAGGGCACTGTCATGGGTCAGAGAACGGATCGGGTTCGACCTGGCGCCGGGCCAGGCCGAAGCCGTACGCCGGGCGCTCACGTCGAAGGTCATGGTGATGACCGGCGGTCCCGGGGTTGGCAAGACCACCATCGTCACGGCCATCCAGCGCATCCTGATGGCCAAGGGTGTCGGGATCGAGTTATGCGCGCCTACCGGTCGTGCCGCCAAGCGTCTGAGCGAGGCGACCGGTCGACCGGCGCGCACCATCCACCGGCTGCTGGTGTTCGATCCGGTCACCGGCGGGTTCAGGCACAACGCAGACAACCGGCTGGAATGCGACCTGCTGATCGTCGACGAGACCTCGATGGTTGACGTCGGCCTGATGAATGCACTGCTGGCGGCACTTCCCGACCGGTGCGCCCTGCTGCTGGTCGGCGATGTCGACCAGCTGCCGTCCGTCGGACCCGGTCAGGTGCTGTCCGACATCATCAGCTCCGGCGCTGTGCCGGTGGTCCGGCTTGTCGAGGTGTTCCGGCAGGCGGCGCGCAGCCGCATCATCGCGTCAGCCCACGACATCAACCGCGGTGTCGTGCCCGACCTGTCGAAACCGGACGGCGTGAGCGACTTTTACTTCTTTGCGGCCGATGAACCCGACCGCGCCCATGACCGGATCGTCGAGCTGGTGCATCGCCGCATTCCCGACCGGTTCGGTTTCGACCCGGTCCGGGATATCCAGGTCCTGTGTCCGATGACCCGCAGCGTGGTCGGAACCCGGGCGCTCAACCTTGCTCTGCAGGAGATGCTCAACCCGGACAGGTCCCGGTCAATCACCAGGTTCGGCTGGACCTTTGCTCCCGGCGACCGGGTCATGCAGACCGAGAACGACTACAACCGCGACGTTTACAACGGGGATATCGGCCAGGTGAGTGACATCGATGACGAGGCCGGTGAGCTCACGGTGTCGTTCGACGGCACACCGGTGACCTACACCTCGGGCGATCTCGACGCCCTGGTGCCGGCCTATGCCACCACCATCCACAAGAGCCAGGGCTCGGAGTTTCCCGTGGTGGTCATTCCGGTCATGACCCAGCACTACCACATGCTGCGCCGCAACCTGCTCTACACCGGGGTCACCCGGGGCAAGAGGCTGGCCGTTCTTGTCGGCCAGAGACAGGCGGTGGGGATTGCGGTCAACGCCAGCGGCGGTACAAGGCGTTGGTCGCGGCTGGGCGAGTGGCTGGGCCGGGCCGGCGTCAGATCTGCCGACGCCTGAGTTCGGCCCGCAGTTCCTCGATTGCCTGCGCAGTGCGCGCCGCGTGCGGGTGGATCTCCAGCACGGTTTCGAAGATCTCCAGCGCC
>CBDCAO010000012.1:0-1082500 GCA_965213935.1 Thalassobaculaceae bacterium
TACTACGATACCCGCATCCAGGGTGACGGCCTTGTCGACATCCAGTCGCACATGGCCGACCAGGCCCAGTGGATCATCGGTGACGGTGACGGTCTGGTGTTCGATCGCGACTACGCGATCGAGAGCGCACGGCGCTGGAGCACACCGGTACCGTTGGAACTCTTCCGCGCCAGTACCGGGCTCGACGCCTTCCCGCCGGACCTCCTGCCATGCATCGGGGACGGGGTGCTGCAGTTCGCCTGCAATGGCGAGATCCGCTACCGGCTGCGGGGCGTGCCGGTACGCCAGCGTGCCGAGTGGGGCCAGCGCGAGCCGGACGGAGGCGGCGACGCTCACCGCACGACAGTCAGGGGCAGCAAGGCGACACTCATTGCCCGGCGCGGGCCCGAGACCGGCTTTCGGGGCGAGTTGCACCTCTCGCCACGCACTCCGGGACCGGGCTTCACGCGCCACCTCGCCGCATGGCTCTCCGCCCGGGAAACCGGGACGCCACCAGCTCGAGGCGGGTGCATGGCCGCGGGTTCACGCCGCGCGCATCCGCGCGCGCTACACCCTGCTTGCACGGGCGCGCGAACACTGCACCGACGACGGGACCGGGCAGTCACGGCAACCGGCATGAGCCCGCGAGTGACGGGAAGAAGACATGTCATGGCAATCGCCCGGGAACAGGCGAACTCCGCCAGGTCCGATTGCACCCGAATTGCCGTGCAGATAGGCTGACCCTGGCTTCATGTCTGGAGATGTCGGAGTGACTGAAAACCCCTTCGAGACCAGTCTTGACAGGAACGCGGCCAACCATGTTCCGCTCACCCCGCTGTCCTTCCTCGAGCGGACCGCCGCGGTGTTCCCGACCCGGACCTCGGTGATCCATGGCGCCCGGCGCTGGACCTGGGCGCAGACCGCTCAGCGCTGCCGCAGCCTGGCGTCGGCGCTTGCGAACCACGGCATCGGCGCCGGAGATACCGTGTCGGTCATGCTGCCCAACGTGCCGTCGGCCTTCGAGGCAACCTTCGGCGTGCCGATGACCGGGGCGATCCTCAACGCCCTCAATACCCGGCTCGACGCGGCGACCATCGCCTTCATCCTGGACCACGGCGGTGCCAGGGCCCTGATCACCGACACCGAGTACGCACCGGTGATCCGCGAGGCGCTTGCACAGCTCGGACGCGAGATCCTGGTCGTCGACTACGATGATCCGGAAGGCCCCGGCGGCGACCGGCTCGGGACCATGAACTACGAGGAATTCCTGGCATCGGCGGACCCCGGCTACGTGCCGCGGCCGGTCGCCGACGAGTGGGAGTCGCTGGCGCTGAACTACACCTCGGGCACCACGGGGAACCCGAAGGGCGTGGTCTATCATCATCGCGGGGCCTACCTGAATGCTCTGGCCAACATCCTGACCTGGGGGATGAAGAAACACCCGGTCTACCTGTGGACCCTGCCGATGTTCCACTGCAACGGCTGGTGCTTCCCGTGGACCGTGACCTCGCTTGGCGGCACCCACGTCTGCCTGCGCCGGGTCGAGGCCGGGGCGATCTATTCGGCAATCGCCGAGTACAGGGTCACCCACATGTGCGGGGCGCCGGTGGTGATGACCATGCTGCTGAATGCGCCGGCCTCGGAGGTGCGCACCTTCGATCACGAACTGGCGATGATGACTGCCGGAGCCGCGCCGCCGGCGGCGGTGATCGAGGGTATGGAGCAGCGCGGCGTGTCCATCACCCATGTCTACGGGCTGACGGAGGTCTACGGTCCGGTCACGGTGTGCGAATGGCACGATGAGTGGAACGACCTGCCGATGGCGGAACAGGCCAGGCTCAAGGCGCGGCAGGGTGTCCGCTATCCGGTGCTCGAAGGCCTGATGGTGGCGGACCCGGAAACCCTGGAGCCGGTTCCGTCCGACGGCGAGACCATGGGCGAGATCTTCATGCGCGGCAACGTGGTGATGAAGGGATACCTCAGGAACCCGTCGGCCACCGAGGAGGCGTTCCGCGGCGGCTGGTTCCACACCGGCGATCTCGCGGTGATGCACCCGTCCGGCTACATCGAGGTCCGGGATCGCTCGAAGGACATCATCATTTCCGGTGGCGAAAACATCAGCACCATCGAGGTCGAGGACGTGCTGTTTCGCCACCCGGCGGTTCTGGAGGCCGCCGTGGTGGCCCGGCCCGACCCGAAGTGGGGCGAGACTCCCTGCGCGTTCGTGACCCTCAAACCCGACATGGCGGCGAGCGAGGACGACATCATCCGCCACTGCCGCGCGGGACTTGCGGGGTTCAAGGTACCGCGAACGGTGGTGTTCGGTCCGCTGCCGAAGACGTCGACCGGCAAGGTGCAGAAGTTCGCCCTGCGTGACCGGGCGCGGACGCTGTAGCCCCTACAGCAGTCCCCGTTCCGCCAGGTTGCGCATCAGCGCGCCGGTGCCGAAGGTCCATGGCGCGATCGCCTCGCTGTGGTTCACGCGGTTGACGAGCGCGCCCAGCCGCGGCGTCGAGATCCGGACCACGTCACCCACCTTGTGGGTAAACCCGCCTCCCGGCGTGTCCCGGTCCTGTGTCGGCGAGAACAGCGTGCCGGTCATCAGGCACACTCCGTCCGGATACTGGTGGTGCGCCCCGATGGTCTCGGCCACGAGCGCCAGCGGGTCGCGGCTGATCCGCGACATCGAGCTTGCGCCGTCGAGCACGAACCCGTCCGGACCGCTGACCCGCAACGCGAGTTCCGCCGATCGCACGTCGTCGATGCCGTAATCGTCATCGAAAAGCCGGATGAAGGGTCCGATCGCCGCCGAGGCGTTGTTGTCCTTCGCCTTGCCGAGCAACAGGGCACTGCGTCCCTCGACATCGCGAAGGTTGACGTCGTTACCGAGCGTCGCCCCCACGGTTTCTCCCCGGGCGTTGACCACCAGCACGATTTCCGGTTCCGGGTTGTTCCACGAGGATGCGGAGTGAATGCCAATCTCGGCACAGGTGCCGACGGCCGACATCGGCTGCGCCTTGGTAAAGACCTCGGCGTCGGGACCGATTCCCACCTCCAGGTATTGCGACCACATCCCCCGCTCGATCAGCATGTCCTTGAGCCGCGCCGCCTCGGGAGAACCAGGGACCACGGCCCCGAGATCGACCCCGATCGCCTGTCGAAGTTCCGAGCGGATTCCGTCTGCCGCCGACGGGTCGCCCTTGGCCCGTTCCTCGATCACCCGTTCCAGCATGCTCTCCGCGAAGGTGACGCCGCAGGCCTTCACCGCCTGCAGGTCGACCGGAGCGAGCAGGTACGGCGCCGTCGCGCCCGCCGCCGGCAGGACGGAAACCGCGAGGATGTCGGCGAGGCTGCCGATGTCGTGGCCCCCGGCGCTCCTGACCCCGGCACAGGCCGACGGCCGGTTCATCAGTTCCGAGCAGGTGGGTGCGAAGCCGGTGATGTCGAAAACGCGGTCGTCGCGGACGGTAACGACCGCCGGGCCGCCCGGCGTGCCGGGAAGCCACGCCCGCCCGACCAGGACCGCGCAGTCGCGGTCCTCGGGCAGGATGTCGGCAACGGTCAGGTCAAGCGGCATCGCCGATCAGTCGGCCACACATTTCTGGCGCTGTTCGCCGAGCCCCTCGATGGTGAGGTGCATCTCGTCACCGGGTTTCAGGAACACCGGTTCCGGCTTGATCCCGAGGCCGACACCCGGGGGCGTTCCGGTCGAGATCACGTCGCCCGGATGCAGGGTGAAGAACTGCGAGAGATAGTGCACAACGTGCCGGACACCGAAGATCATGGTGCTGGTGTTGCCGTCCTGGAACCGCGTGCCGTTGACGTCGAGCGTCATCTTCAGGTTCTGCGGATCCGGAATCTCGTCCGCGGTCACCAGCCACGGCCCGGTGGGGCCGAAGGTGTCGCAGCTCTTGCCCTTGGTCCACTGCCCGGCCCGCTCGGCCTGGAATTCCCGCTCGGAGACATCATTGCAGATGCAGTAGCCGGCCACGTGGTCAAGGGCGTCGGCCTCGGAAACGTACTTCGCCTCGGTACCGATGACCACGCCGAGCTCGACCTCCCAGTCGGTCTTGACCGACCCGCGCGGGATGCGAACGTCGTCGTTCGGGCCGCTGATCGCGGAATTCGCCTTCATGAAGATGATCGGCTCGGGCGGTGGCTTGGCACCGGTCTCGGCGGCATGGTCGGAATAGTTGAGCCCGATGCAGACCAGCTTGCCAATGTTGCCGACGCAGGGTCCGAGGCGGGTCGAAGCCGAGACTGCTGGAAGAGTGCCCGCATCGAGCGCCCTGAGCATGTCGATGCTTGCGGGACCCAGGGTCTGCGGAACGATATCGTCGATCACGCCCGAGAGATCGCGGATCACGCCATCCCCGTCGAGCAGCCCGGGTTTCTCTTCGCCCGCCGGTCCGTGGCGCAGCAGTTTCATCCCCTATCCCTCCCGTTCGACGTCCGGCCGGCATCACCGGCCCGGACCTGTTTCTGTGTGAGTGCGAATGCGCCGGAGCATCCGTCCGGCACCGGACCCTGTCAAGCGGACGGACCGTCGCCGCCCGCCCCCTGTGCGCCGTCGATCCGGGGACCGAAACTGCGCGGCGGCGTTCCCGGATAGAGCGAGAAGTGGGTGTGGATGCACGACCAGGCCGCGCCGGGACCAGGCCGCGACAGGATTGCGGTGGTGCGCCCGGGCCGGTGGAAACTGCCGCCATCCTCATGGTAGCCCACCGAGGTCCAGGTGGCGGCAAGGAACGCAAGCAGGCGGTCCGGAGAAAAGCCGACGTGCATGGCGTCGAAGTCCCAGGCGAACCGGTCAATCCTGCCCCAGACATTGCGCCACTGGCCCTGTTCCAGCGCGTCGAGCCCGCTCACCACGTCCCGGTGGGTCCCGAAGGAAATCACCTGCTCGTCGAACAGCACCCGCGCCGCCTCGTAATCGGCGGCTCGCACACAGGGTTGCCAGCGTGCGAGCCAGTCCTTGACCGATTGCACGTCGTCCGCGTCGCCCCCTGACACCGCCACCCTACTCCGCCGCCGCCAGGTCGGCGCCAGCGCGGGGCTGCAGCTCGCGCGCCTTCTCCTCCAGTGCCGGGAGGATGGCGCGAACCAGTTCCGGATCGAGATCCCGGGCAATGTCGGGATAGCCGGATGCCTCGATCATGGCGCCGAGCTTGCCCGCCTTCAGCACGTCGAGCGTCCACTCCAGCGTATCCGGAACCACGGTCTTGTCCCAGTAGTAGCGAAGGTTCTTGTTGCGCGGACCGTAGTGGTAGTGCGGCTCGAGCCGGAAGCAGTCGAAGGCGATGATCTCGGTTTCCTCGGCATATTCGTGCTCCGGCCCGCCACAGACATCGGACAGGACGTGGATCGCGAGACCGCCATCCTGGCCCAGCACCCGTTTCTCGAGCCCGAAACGGATGTTTCCGGCCTCGATGATGTGGTCACCCCTGTTGTGCTTGACCAGCCTGATCGCGCTGCGGAACAGGTGCCGTGCCACCCGCTCGACCTCGTCGGCCGCCCCCGCCATCACCGCGCTGTCAAGCGAGGCCGCGATTCCGGGATAGCCGGCCGCCGCCAGCATCTCGGGCAGGCGCTCGCGAATCTGCCGTGCCGACCAGCCGATCGGGTTTCCGTCGGTCACCGGATCGATCTGGCAGATCCGGGCCTTGCCCTCCGGCGCATAGGTATAACTGCGTTCGGCATGCATGCAGGTGAACTGCAGCAGGCTGGTCTCGCGCCCGTCCACATCCCCGCGCACCTCGATGAGGACACCCTGGTCGGCATGGTGATCGATGTTGGCATCCCACTGCTCGTGCCAGACGGCAAGAAACACCGCTCCCGCCTCGATCCTGTTGTAGTTGGAACGCATGTTGGCCTCCCTCGCCCGGTCCGTGACAGCGCGACACGATACCAGCCCGACCGTGGCGGGAACAGACGCCGGATGCGACGGGGTCGGGACGGTCGTGAAGGAATGGTGCCCAGGGGCGGATTCGAACCACCGACACGCGGATTTTCAGTCCGCTGCTCTACCAACTGAGCTACCTGGGCATCGCGCGGCGACGGTAGGCAGCGCGACTCCGTGTCCATTACCGGGCACCCCTGCGCGTGTCAACCGACCCCCGGGGCGGGCGATCCGTCGTGCTCAGGAACGAGCGGCCTTCCGGCGCCGGAACCAGCCGACGATATAGGGCTGCATGATGCCGAGGACCGCAAGCACCAGGAACAGCGCCGCCAGCGGCTGCATCCCGATTTCCCACCATGCGCCGTCGAACATCTTGAGCGAGTTCTGCAGGTTGGTCTCGACCATTTCACCGAGGATGAGACCGATCGCAACCGGTGCGACCGCGAAGCCGAAACGGCGGAAAAGGTAGCCGATGACACCGAAGACGAGTGCGACGTAGACATCGAGCATCGACTGCGCAAGCGCGTAGGAACCGAGAACGCTGAATGCGAAGACGACAGGCCACAGGATGTTACGCGGCACCAGGGTGACACGGGCGAACAGCTTGGCCGCGAACAGGCCAAGGACGAAGAACAGCACGTTGGCGACAAACATGGTGCCGAAGATGGCGTAGACCTTGTCGAGCTGCTCGGTGAACAGGTGCGGGCCCGGACGCAGTCCGTGCACCATCAGCCCGACGAGGATCACCGCCGTGGTGCCGCTGCCGGGAATGCCCAGGACCAGCGTCGGCACCATTGCGCCGCCGGTTGCCGCGTTGTTGGCCGTTTCCGCCCCGGCGATGCCCTCGACCGCCCCCTTGCCGAACTCTTCGGGCGTACGCGACCAGCGCTTTGCTTCCGCGTAGCCGATCATCGAGGCCACCGTGGCGCCTTCTGCCGGCAGGATGCCGATGAACGTCCCGATGCCGCAGGAACGCAGCACCGTGCGCCAGATCTTCCTGTAGTCGGCCATGCTCGGCAGCTGCACCGCCTTCATCGCGATGTGTTCCATCGCAAGCTTCAGCGTCGTCGATTGCACCAGGAGCTCGCTGATCGCGAACAGGCCCACCAGGACCGGGATGAAGTTCAGCCCCTCGTAGAGCTCGTAGTTCCCGAACATGAACCGTTCGACACCGGTGCTGGCATCCGCCCCGATGGTGGCGAGCCAGACGCCGAACAGGCCTCCCATCAGGTTCTTGACCGCCCCGCCCTCCGATATCGAGGCCAGCATCGAGAGGCCGAAGACGGTGAGCGCGAAGTACTCCGGCGGCCGGAACTCGTAGGCCACCCTGGCCAGCAGCGGAGCGGCGATCGAGAGCACGATCACCGAGAAGATGCCGCCAATGGTACTGGCGACCACTGCAATGCCGAGTGCGCGGCCGGCCTCGCCGCGCTGAGCGAGCGGGAAGCCGTCGAGGCAGGTCGCTGCAGCCGCGGAGGTTCCCGGGGTATTGATCAGGATGGCGGTAATCGCACCGGCAAAGGTCGCGGAGACGTAGATGGTGGTCAGCACCGCGATCGCCGGCACCGGGTCCATGGTCAGGGTGAACGGCAGCAGCAGCGCCGCCCCCGTGGTCGCGCCGAGACCCGGCAGCGCGCCGAGCACCACCCCTCCCACTGTGGTGATCAGGATCAGCCCCATCAGGTAAGGGTCGCTCAGGACGGAGAACATCGAGATCAGCGCATCGGCAAGCATCACCCAGCCCGTTCTAACCGTAGTAGATGTTCGTCAGGACCCCTCGCGGGAAACGGACTTCCAGCACGAGATCGAAACTGAAGAAGATGGCGCAGGTGGTGATCACCGCGGCCAGTCCCGCGACCCACAGGCGCGTCTCGCCCCACAGCCTGCACATGCAGAAGAGCACGGCCGGCAGGGCCAGCATCATGTCGACATGTTCGGCGAGGATGTAGAAGACACCCATCAGCACGACGCTGAACCAGGTGACCTTCGGTTCGAGTTCCAGCCGCTTCGGGGGGGTCCTGGTGATCTGCAGAATCAGGGCGATGTTGAGCAGCCCCATCACCACCATCAGGAAGATGGGGAATACCCGCGGCTGCATCGAGTCCCCGACGATGATCTCCGGCACTTCTTCGAAGGTCATGCTCAGGTGGATCACCGCGGCACAGAACACGAAGACCGTGACGGGAAGACCCAGGTCGAACCAGTGAAGCCGGCCGGGCGGCTGCGCCCGGCCGGTCACGTCATCGGGATTCACCACTCCGGATCCGGCGAACCGGTCCGGACCGTCACTTCACCAGGCCCATTTCCTTTGCCGCCGGGATCAGGTCCTGCAGCAGCTGCCTGATCTGGGCACCCCACTCGTCGGAGCCGAGCACCGAGGTGTTGTCCAGACCGGACGTGGTCAGATACGCCTGATAGATGCTGTGGCCCATGGCCTTCAGCATGCCCTTCTCGAGCACTTCCGCCTTGGCGTCGTCGGCACCGGCGTGGGTGACGAACCCGCGCACCGTGGCGAAGACGACGTCGACACCCATCTCACGGGCGGTCTTGACGTCGGGGATCGGCTTCATCCGCTCGGTGTGCAGGACCACCATCGGGCAGATGTCGCCCGCCTCGATCTGGGCGGATGCCTCGGAAAGATTGAGCACGCCGACATCGATCGAGCCGGCGACCAGCTGGGTGGCGAGTTCCCCGCCGCCCTTGAACGGAACGATTGTCGGCTGCACCGCGCCGGCCCGCTTGGCGAAGACGAAGGCGGTGATGTGGTCAAGACCACCGATGTTCGTGGTCCCGAACTTGAGCTTGGTCTCGCGCACGCCGGCCAGGAACTCGTCGGAGCTCTTGTAGGGCGAGGTCTTGCAGTTGACCATCAGGACCTGCGGGTCGTTGGTGCCGCGTGCAATCGGTCGCATGTCCTCGACCTTCAGATCCGACTTGCCAAGCGCCATGGTGAGCGCGTGACCGTTGGTGAAGGTCATGATCGTGTAGCCGTCGGCGGGCCGGCTCTGAAAGTACGACATCGCGAGCGCACCGTTGCCGCCGCGCTTGTTGACCACCACCATGTCGGTCTTCAGCGTGCGCCGCGCGCGCAGCATCATCATGCGCGAGTTCACGTCGGTGCCACCGCCGGCACCGGCGTGGGTCACGACCTCGATGGTCTTGGACGGGTAGTCGTCGGCGACAGCATGGTTCGCCGCCAGCCCCAGGGCGGCAACGGCCAGCGCCGAAACCCCGGCCATGACCAGGCGGCCGGTTGTTCGGCCAGTCTTCCGTTCTTGCATGTCAGTCCTCTCTGTTCACGTTGTCACCGCCGCAGCGGCTCCGGCCGGACGCAAGGGCGTCCGGCCGGCAGTCTAGTCGGCAGGCGGACAGTGGCAAGCACGCAGATACCCCGACCCTGTCCCGGCTGCCAGAACAGGGTCGACAGCGCACGCCTCTTCATGGATGTTCCGCAGGCTCGCGGTCACCGTCCGGGTCGGGCGGCCGCCTGCCGGACGTGGTCTGATCCTGTTTCGGGGCTGCCGATGGACACGCATCAGAAAGCCGAGTTGCTGAACGACCTGATCGGCAAGGCCCGCAGGGCGGGCGCCGACGCCGCCGACGCGGTCTTCGCCGAATTCCGGTCGCTGTCCGCCCACCAGCGCCTCGGCCAGCCGGAGGCGGTGGAGCGGTCGGAGGGCGGTGACCTCGGCCTGCGGGTGATGGTCGGGCACAGGCAGGCGGTGGTCTCCTCGACCGATCTGTCGGCCCCGGCACTTGAGGAACTGGTCGAACGCTGCGTCGGCATGGCCCGGGCGGTCCCGGAGGATCCCTGGGCCGGACTTGCCGATCCCGACCAGCTCGCCGGTGAACTGGTCGCGATCGACAGCGTCGACCCCGTCGAACCCGCACCCGACGACCTGGTCCAGCGGGCGGCCGAAGCCGAGGAGGCCGCGATGGCGGTTGCCGGCGTGACCAATTCGGAAGGGGGCGAGGCCGACTGGTCGCTGTCGCGATACCTGCTTGCGGCCAGCAACGGGTTCCTCGGAGAGTTCTCGCAGTCCAGTCACGGTGTGAGCGCGGTGGTGCTCGCCGGCGACGGGCAGGACAGGGAACGCGATTACGAGTTTTCCGCCGCCACCCACCTCGCCGACCTCGCCGACCCCGCCGAGGTCGGCCGGCGGGCCGGCGAACGGGCTGTACGCCGGCTCAACCCGCGCCGGCCGGCCAGCGCCGCCGTCCCTGTTGTCTACGATCCACGGGTGTCATCCAGCCTGGTCCGTCACCTTGCCTCGGCGATCAACGGCACGGCGGTCGCGCGCAGGACCAGTTTCCTCCAGGACGCGTTGGGCCGGCAGATCTTCGCCCCCGGCATCACCATCACCGACGATCCGCACCGACAGCGGGGACTGGCGTCGCGGCCGTTCGATGGCGAGGGGCTGGCGACATGCCGGCGCAATCTGGTCGAGGACGGCCATCTGCGCTCGTGGGTCCTTGATCTCGCCTCGGCGCGACAGCTTGGTCTGGAGAGCACCGGGAGCGCCAGCCGCTCGTCCGGGGGCACACCGCACCCGGGAGTGACCAATCTGCACCTGGCCGCGGGCAGCGTGGGGCCCGACGAGCTGATCGCGGATGTCGATGACGGACTCTATGTCACCGAGCTCATGGGCAGCAGCGTCAACATGGTGACAGGGGACTACAGCCGCGGTGCCGGTGGTTTCTGGATCGAGAATGGCCGTATCGCCTGGCCGGTCAGCGATGTGACGGTCGCCGGCAATCTGCTCGACATGTTTGCGCAACTGGTACCGGCAAACGACCTGGAGTTCCGCACCAGCGTCAACGCCCCGACGCTCAGGATCGACGGCATGACCGTGGCGGGCCCCGGCGGCTGACCGGCGCGACTCAGACGCCGCGGTATCCGCGGTACCAGTCCACGAACTCCGGAACACCGGTCTCGATCGGGATCGCCGGGACGAAGCCGAGGTCGGCAGTGCTCAGCGAGATGTCGGCCCAGGTCTCGAGCACGTCGCCGGGCTGAAGCGGGTGCCCTTCGATGATCGCGGCGCGCCCGCATGCCTGCTCGATCACCCGGACATAGTCGGTGAGAGAAATCGGCCTGTCGTTGCCGAGATTGTAGATCCGGTGGGGCGCATCGGCCTCGCCGTGCCGTGGGGGCCGGTCGAGCGCGGCCACCACGCCGCGCACAATGTCGGCGATGTGGGTGAAGTCCCGCTTCATCCTGCCGTGGTTAAACAGGCGGATCGGCTCTCCGGCGAGGATACGGGAGGTGAAGATCCACGGTGACATGTCCGGCCGGCCCCATGGCCCGTAGACGGTGAAGAACCGGAGCCCGGTGGCCGGGATCCGGTAGAGGTGGGCGTAGGACTGCGCCATGACCTCGCAGGACTTCTTGGTCGCACCGTACAGCGAGACCGGGTGATCGGTCCGCTGGCCAGGTGCACAGGGCATGACGGGGCCGGCGCCGTATACGGACGAGGAACTGGCGTAGACGAGGCCGCGGCAGCCCCCGTGCCGGTCCTGCAGCCGGCGGCAGACCTCCAGCACGACCAGCTGGCCGGCGAGGTTCGCCTGCAGGTAGTCGAACGGTCGTTCGATCGAGTGCCGCACCCCGGGCTGGGCGGCGAGGTGAACGACCCGGTCCAGGTCCGCATTCGAATCCAACAGCCCGAACAGCGCCGCCCGGTCGGACACGTCACATTCGTGAAACTCGAACCCTGTCATGCCGGAAATGGTGGCGAGCCGGTCACGCTTGAGCGACGGATCGTAGTAGTCGTTGACCGAGTCGACACCGACCACCTGCTCGCCCCGGTCAAGCAGGGAGCGCGCGACATGCATGCCGATGAACCCGGCGACACCGGTCAGCAGTATGGACATGCATCACTCCGCAGCGGCTCACCGTGACCGGATAGGCCGGACGCCCGGCAATGTCAAAACCGTCCGCCGCACAGGCACTCCCGTGCCAGTCGCCTCCGACAGGGCGGTTGCGAACCCTGTCTCGTGCGCGCCGGGCACGATCATGACGCCAGGAGACAGGGCGGCGCGGAACCGGCCCGACAGGCCGGTACTGCGCGTTGCCACAAAACCGGCATAATTCTATGCTGCCCGCAGGGCCGCGGGCAGGGAGAACTCGCTATGGTGTCGCCTGCCGTTACGCTGGACGACAAGTACACGCTGGAATCGGGACGCATCTATCTGACGGGCATCCAGGCGCTGGTGCGTCTGCCCATGGTCCAGCGCCAGCGCGACGTCGCCGCCGGACTTGATACCGGGTGTTTCATCTCCGGCTACCGGGGGTCCCCGGTCGGGGGGTACGATCAGCAGCTGTGGCGCGCCCGCAGTTTCCTCGCGAGAAACCGCATTCATTTCCAGCCCGGCGTCAACGAGGACCTGGCGGCGACCGCGGTGTGGGGCAGCCAGCAGACCACCCTGTTCGAGGGCGCGACCTGCGACGGCGTGTTCGCCCTCTGGTATGCCAAGGGCCCCGGGGTCGACCGCAGCGGAGACGCGATCAAGCACGGCAACATGGCCGGATCGTCACCGAACGGCGGTGTGCTCCTGGTTGCCGGCGACGACCACGTGGCGAAGTCGTCGACTGTGCCGCACCAGAGCGAATTCGCCTTCATGGACGCCAACGTACCGGTGCTGAACCCGGCCGGTGTCCAGGAGATCCTCGACTTCGGCCTGCACGGTCTGGCCCTGTCGCGGTTTTCCGGATGCTGGATCGCGTTCAAGACCACACCGGAAAACATGGACAGCTCGGCATCGATCAGTGTCGACCCGGCGCGGCTGCAGATCGTCCTGCCTGCCTTCGACATGCCGGCCGGCGGGCTCAATATCCGCTGGCCCGATGACTGGCTGGAACAGGAGACCCGCCTGCACCACTACAAGCTGCCCGCCGCGAGGGCGTACGCGCGCGCCAACACGCTCGACCGGATCATGCTCGACAGTTCCCGGGCCCGGCTCGGCATCGTGACCACGGGCAAGTCCTACCTCGACGTGCGCCAGGCGCTCGACGATCTCGGCATCGGCGAGGCCGAGGCCGAGGCCATCGGGCTTCGTCTCTACAAGGTGGGCATGCCGTGGCCACTGGAACCGGAGGGGCTGGCGGAGTGCGCCGCGGGACTGGAAGAGCTGCTCGTCATCGAGGAGAAGCGCCCGCTGATCGAGCAGCAGGTGAAGGAGCTGCTCTACAACGCACCCGCTTCGGCGCGCCCGCGCGTCGTCGGCAAGTTCGACGAGGCGGGGCGGCGGCTGCAGGATTCGGACGGCGAACTGCTGCCGGCTCGCATCGCGCGCGTGATCGCCGAACGCATCGGCCGCTTCCGGGACGACCCGGCCATCAACCGGCGGATTCGCGCGCTCGACGAGAGGGAAGCCGCGGTCCACCACGGCGGGACCGGCTTCGCCCGGACCCCCTACTTCTGTTCCGGATGTCCGCACAATACCTCGACCCGGGTCCCCGACGGTTCCCGGGCCATGGCGGGGATCGGGTGTCACTTCATGTCGGTGTGGATGGACCGGAACACCGAGACCTTCACCCACATGGGCGGCGAGGGCGCGACCTGGATCGGACAGGCGCCGTTTACCGACACGCGGCACGTCTTCGTCAACCTGGGTGACGGGACCTACACCCACTCGGGCCTCCTGGCCATCCGCGCCGCCGCCGCCGCCGGCGTCAACATCACCTACAAGATCCTGTTCAATGACGCGGTCGCCATGACCGGCGGCCAGCCTGCGGACGGCGGTTTCACCGTTCCCCAGATCGCCGCACAGGTTGCGGCGGAAGGTGCCCGCTCGGTCCGCATCGTGACCGACGAGCCCGACAAGTACCCGCTCGGGACCCGGTGGCCGGACGGGACGGTGGTGCACCATCGCGACGAGCTCGACACGGTCCAGCGCGAACTCCGCGAGGTCGAGGGACTGTCGGTCCTCATCTACGACCAGACCTGTGCCGCCGAGAAACGCCGGCGACGCAAGCGCGGCACCATGGCCGACCCGGCGCGGCGCATCTTCATCAACGAACTGGTCTGCGAGGGCTGCGGAGACTGCGGCACGGCGTCCAACTGCGTATCGGTGGTCCCGGTGGAAACCGAGTTCGGCCGCAAGCGCGCGATCGACCAGTCCAGCTGCAACAAGGACTACTCCTGTGCCAAGGGGTTCTGCCCGAGCTTCGTCTCGGTGATCGGCGGCGTCCCGCGCCGGTCGGGGGCGGCCGCATCCACCGACCTGTTCGAGACCCTGCCGGAGCCCGGCCAGCCGCAGCTTGACCGGCCATGGGACATCGTGGTCACCGGGATCGGCGGGACCGGCGTGGTCACGATCGGTGCGCTCATCGGCATGGCAGCCCACATCGAGGGCAAGGGTGTCACCGTGCTCGACATGACCGGTCTGGCCCAGAAGGGCGGAGCGGTCATCAGCCACGTGCGGATCGCGGAACGACCGGACGACCTGCACAGCGTGCGCATCGCCACCGGCGGCGCGCGGCTGCTGCTCGCCTGCGACATGGTGACCGCGGCGGGCCCGGACGGACTGTCCAGGGTTTCGCGCGGAGAGACCACGGCGATCGTGAACACCCGGGAAACCATGACCGGGGCCTTCACCCGCGACCCGGACCTCGCGTTCCCCGGCGCCGAGTTTCGCGAGGCCCTGCGCACCGCGGCCGGCGAGAACTCGACCTGGTTCGTCGACGCCACCCGGATCGCGACGCGCCTGCTCGGCGATTCGATCGCGGCCAACCTGTTCATGCTCGGCTATGCCGTGCAGAAGGGACAGGTTCCGATCGGGCTGGAGGCGATCGAACGCGCGATCGAGCTCAACGGCGTGGCGGTGGAGTTCAACCGCCAGGCGCTGCTGTGGGGACGGCGGGCGGCGCACGACCCGGAGGAGGTCGAACGGCGGGCCACACCGCCCGCGACCGCACCGGTACACCGCGACAGGACGACGACGCTCGAGGAGATGATCGAGCACCGCGTCCGGTACCTCGAGGCGTACCAGGACCAGGCCTGGGCCCGACGCTATCTCGAACTGGTCCGCGAAGTGGAAAGCGCCGAGGCGAACCGGACACCGGGCATGTCGGGGCTCGCCGAGGCGGTCGCGCGCTACGCCTTCAAGCTGATGGCCTACAAGGACGAGTACGAGGTCGCACGCCTGTTCAGCGACGGAACATTCCGCGATGCGCTCGCAGAACAGTTCGAGGGCGACTTCCGCATCGAGTTCAACCTGGCGCCGCCCCTGATCTCCAGAGCCGACCCGGAAACCGGCGAGGTGCGCAAGCGGACCTACGGGCCGTGGATGATGACGGTGTTCCGGTTGCTGGCGGCGCTGCGCCGTGTGCGTGGCACCCCGTTCGACATATTCGGGCGGACCGCGGAACGACGCATGGAACGTGCGTTGATCGAGACCTACTTCGAACAGATGCGCGAGGTGACCGGCACGCTGGATCGGGACAACCACGCGGCCGCCGTCGAGCTCGCCCGGGTGCCGGAGCTCATCCGCGGCTACGGTCACGTCAAGCAGCGCCATGTCGTCAGGGCCAGGGCCCAGCAGCATCAGGCTCTGGCGGCGTTCCGGGATCCCGATACCGCCCGGGCAGCCGCCGAGTAGCATCCGGTGCGGCGCTGGAGCAGGTGGCTGCTGGTCGCCGTCCTGCTGCTGGCACCGCTTCCCGTCAGCCTGGGCGTGCATGGAACCGCCGGTTCACACTGGAGCCAGGCCCGACGCGACAGCAGCGGTCTTGCGCCGGATCCGGCCATCGAGCCGGGTCCGGTCGTCCAGGTCTATGCCGGGCGGGCCTGGGGCTGGCGGCGCGCGTTCGGGGTGCACACCTGGATCGCCGCGAAACCGCGAAACGGCGATCACTACACCCGCTACGAGGTCCTCGGCTGGCGGGCACGTTACGGCGGTGATGCGGTACGGGTCTCGACCGGCACGCCCGACGGCTACTGGTACGGCGCCCGTCCGACTCTGCTTGCCGACATCCGGGGCATCCGGGCCGAGCGCATCATCGGCCAGCTGGCTCCGGCCGTCGCCGCCTACCCGGCCCGGTCCCGCTACCGGATCTGGCCGGGTCCCAACAGCAACAGCTTCACCGCCTGGCTCGCGCGGACCGTCGACGGACTCGCGGTCGACCTGCCGCCGACGGCAGTTGGCAAGGACTACCTGGTCGGCGGCGGCGCGATGGCGCCCAGCCCGAGCGGGACCGGCTGGCAGGTCTCGCTCGGGGGACTTGCCGGAGTACTTGTGGGACTGGACGAAGGGCTCGAGGTCTCTCTGCTCGGCCTGACCTGGGGGGTCGATGTCGATCCTCCGGCACTGAAACTCCCCGGCCTCGGTCGGCTCGGCATGGCCTCAATCGCACCGTAGCCGGGATGCGGCCGAACGGCGGGGCATCCCCTACCCGGCAGAGCGCCATGCGCCGGGCTCACGCGCCCTGATCGGGACGGAGCCCCCGGGCGGGTACAGGTGATGGCCTCGCCCGCGTTTCCCGGCGCGGGCCCTATGCGGGACGTATGCTGTACACCGTTGCCACCCACACGACGCGGGCCCGCATGTCGATCAGGTCTGCACGCTGTCTGTCGCGGCGCAACCGGCCCCCTGCAAGTGGCGCCATGTCCTGTCGCGGGTACCGGGTGGCCCGGCAGGGTTCCCTGCCCTTTTTCCAGGGCCCGGTACCAGCCGCGCGGCCGGCCTTGTCTCGCCGGGAGCTGCGGGCACCCGCAATGGTCGTGAAGAGCGGAGTGACGGTCCGCCCGGCCCATGCACCGGGTATGGAGCCGGTTGCTGACGCATCATGTATCCGATACCGTCAACCATGCGAGTGCATTCGCGTGGGCGGTGCACGACACGAAAAGGGGAGGCCTACAGTAATGAATTTACGAACACTCACACGGGGTGCGATGGTCCTGCCGCTTGCCCTGGCCGTTACGGTGGCGGTCTCCACCGACTCCGAAGCCCAGAAACGGCTCAGATGGAAGATGCAGAGCGCATTCGGCAGCAAGATCCTGCATCTTGGCCCGAGCGCGATACGGTTTTCCGACAAGGTCTACAGCATGTCGGGCGAAAAGTTCCGGATCAAGTTCCACGAGCCGGGCGCCCTGGTTCCCGCCCTCGAGACCTTCGATGCGGTCTCGAAGGGAGCGATCGAGTCATCCTGGACCAGTCCTGGCTACCACGCCGGGCGTTACCCGGGACTGGCGTTCATGACCGCGGTCCCGTTCGGTCCGGGTCTGGGTGAATACATGGCGTGGAAGTGGTTCGGCGGTGGCAATGAGATCCGTGACCGCGTCTACGCCGACCATGACCTGCTTGGATTTGACTGTTTCGGCATTGGCCCGGAGACGTCGGGCTGGTTCAAGACGCCGATCGTGTCACTCGACCAGATGAAGGGCCTGAAGATGCGGTTCTTCGGCCTGGGTGGCCGGGTCCTGAGCAGGATCGGCGTATCAACCCAGCTGCTGGCGGGTGGCGACATCTATCCGGCACTCGAACGGGGGGTGATTGACGCCACCGAGTTCTCGTTGCCGACCATCGATATCGGTTACGGCTTCTACCAGATCGCCAAGCACAACTACTTCCCGGGATGGCATCAGCAGGTGTCGATCGGCGAGTTCCTCGTCAACAAGACCCTGTTCGAGGGATTGCCGCAGGCATACCAGGACATGATCGATGCCGCCCTGGGCTGGCAGATTCTGTACACCTACGCCGAGACCGAAGGCCTGAACCCCGATGCCATGCTGGAAATGCAGACGAAGTACGGGGTGACCAACCACCGGTGGACAGACGAACAGCTCGGGGTCTTCGAACAGGCGTGGCGTGACCTGCTGGAGGAAGAGTCGGCAAAGGACCCGTTGTTCAAGGAGTTTGCCGACAGCTACCTCTCGTTCCGCGAGAAGTACAAGATCTGGGGTGACGCCCAGGCTCTCAAGGGCACCTATCTGGACTGACACCCGGTTCCTCCGGTCGCAGTTCCGCGACCGGGTTTGACCGAAGGGCAGTTCGCCCAGGGATGCGCCGGTGCGGGACCCGGCACGGTTTCGGGATCCTGCACCGGCACTTCCGCCTTGCGCCGAAAGCGACCGGTCCGACAGGGAGCGTGCCGCGCGGGCACCGCGACCTGCTCACCGGCAGTCCCGAATTCGGTGCTGCTCCCCTTTCACCATCACGAGATGCCTGTGCGGGCATGCACCGACGCCGTCGCCCGTGTGGTCAGGCTCGGAGGGATTCAGGCCCTCAGAGCTTGAATCATAAGTCATTGATATTGGAGCCTCTTGCAAAATTGCGAGCTCAGACAGGTGGGAGAAACGCTGACGGGTCTTCATGGAGGTGGTTGGCGCCGATTTTCCGTCCCGGGCTGCGCATCCGGGGCCTGATCTGGCTGATGTGGCCTGATTCGGCAGAATCCGGGCGAGCGTGACCGCTGCTTGCGCGGGAAGCGATCGGGATCGGTTTGCAGACGGGGAGTTCAGGGCAGGAGGCGCTGCAGGTGCTCGACGGTCAGTGCCAGGATGCCGAACATGAGATGGCAGGACACCTTTGCCGCCCCTCGGACCCGGACATGACGGCCACCGTCGTCATCCTTCAGACGGGCATTCACTCTCTCGCTGTTGGTGCGTTCGGCGTAGCGGACCGCCGTCGCATCGCGATCGTTGATTGCCCGTTGCGCCGTCGCGTCCTGGCGCACGGCCTCCTTGAGCGCGGTATCGCGACGAGGATTGGGGTCGATGATCGCGACATGACCCGTGCGCGTACAGTACTCGTGGATCTGCTTCGCGTCACAGGCGGCATCCATCAACTCGTACAGGTCCGTCACCCTCTGCCCGGTCTGTGTCGCCAACGGGATCGCGGCCTGGCTGTCGTGCAGTGACGCCGAGGTCAGAAGGCAGCTGAGCGGGATGCCGCCGTCCGCCGGGTCGACATGCAGCTTGGAGCCATTCCAGGACACCGTGTGGCCCCTGGCATTCCGCTTCGTGCCCCGGTCGCACTGCTTCGGCAGATCCGCGATCATTTCCGCAAGATCCATCCGCAGCTGCGCATCGAGCCGCTTGTCTTCCTTCACCACCACCTCACCCTTGCGTGGGCGGCCGCGCTTGCGCTTCGGCTTTTCGGCCTTCGCCGGCTTCGGTGCCGGTTTCTCCCGTGCCTCGATCGCGGTGGAATCGCGCGAGACATGCCCGACGATGGGTGTCTCCAGGGCCGTGGTGACCAGTGCTTCGTGCATCCGTGCCGGAAGGTCGCTGGAGGCACACTCGGCGAAGGCACGCGAGAACGTCGCCTCGCTCGGGATGGCGGAACGCCGTGGCCACCCGCACAGCCGTCGCAGCACCGGATCCGCATCGATCCGGTCGATCAGATCGCGCGTGGTCGCCAGGTTCCAGATCGCCCTGGCAATGAACGCGCGGGCCACCCGGTCCGCGCAGGGACGGCCCACAAAACCGGGCTGACAGCTGAAATGGTCTTCGGGAGGCGCAAACTCCAGCACCGCAAACAGCTTGCGGTGCCGATCCGACAGACGGCCCACGGCGTCGGTCAGTTCGGGAAACAACTCGCCTTGAAATCGGCACCAGAGGTCGGATGCACTCTCGAACAAGGGCATCGGGGAGACTGCGTTTTGTCAGTATGTTGTGGCTTTAGCAACTCCAACAGACCACTGGGCGGTCCCCGTGTCCCCTCTCTTTCCGAAAATCGCCCCCGTTCAGGGCCCGGAAATCGCGTGGGCCCGCTGATTTGCAAGAGGCTCGAATATCAAAATCTTCTCTGTTCGCGACAATAACCTTGTTTGGAACCGGATCGATATTGGGGTCTAAGAAATAGTCGATTAAAATCTCGGAGTGGGAAGGCCGTATTCGTGTAATCTCCCCTACATGGGCAAGCTCATCTACCGTGCCTTCCTGCATGAACAAACATGGTAACCGCATCATTTCGTCGAACAGGATCGAGCCGCTATTCTTGAATCGGTTTTCTAGCGCGTTTTCGGTATACTCAAACAACCGTCCCGTTTCGATGGTCCCAGTTCCGCCCGTCCAAGGCATGTGCTGCTCGAGCCAATTGTACATTCTCTTTCACCACTCATTTTCTATATCGTAAGGTATCGGCATGTGCAGCGTTTAGCCATGCACGGCATCCGCCTTCGCCCAACCAGGTTGCCGTCTCTCGGCATGTTGGCGGCCAGACGGTTGATCCGAACGAGCAGCGCCACAACGTCCGCGAGGCGGTCGACTGCCAGTTCGACGACAGCACGGCCCTTCGGCACCGCGACCCGCCCGCACCATGCGAGGGAGGAAGTCAGTCATCATGTCGTCGAACCTCCATATCAGCAAAGCCTCTACCAAAGAGCGACCAGACGACTAGCGAACAACGCCCTGCTCTCGCGCCATTTGTGTCGCCAAGACTTCTGTCTTGTCGAGGAACGCAAAAAACGCGCTCAAGTCATCGAGATAGTGCTGCCATTGCCTGCCGGTCTCCTGCTCCCACGAGCACCTCTTTCTCCACAGTTCCACATCTTCATCCATATACGCGAAGAAGTCCGTTAAGGTGACCAACTCCCGGTCATTCGGCCTCGTAGGAACTCTAGGATCGTCGGTGCTAAGGAATGCAACCAGATCGAACGGAAAGTCTGTTGTTGTTTCCCGAAACAACTCCTCTAGTTTCACGACGATGGGTCCTACAGTATCGTTGAATTGGCCGTACAGCTTGCTAAGACAATGTCCATTGAAACCCTTGAACGGATCGACCCCGATTAGATGAAGCAGATACTTCAATCTGAGTTCAAGGGAGATCGCAAGATTGAAATGACTGGCCGTCTTGAGCGATTCCCACACGCTGTGCGACGGCCACCCGGTTGAGCCTCCTACCGGCGAGAGATCTCCCTGCCTGACCTCCAGACGACGTATTTCTTGCTCTACCAGCCAAGCAGACTGTCTAAAAAAGCCCGCGCGTCCCCGATCAGCCTAAGGAATTGCACGCCGTTCATGGTCTCAAATCTCCCCGGCACTCTTTGGCGTCCGCTACCGATAGTCGGACGCACGCTGCGCCGACGATTGAAGGGGTTCCCCGCACAGCACGAAGAGGTCAGTGCAGGGCAGCGCAAATCCGCCGGACCAGCCGGCCTCGCCAACCTTGCCCGGTCCAATCCCTTCCCGACCCTTCATCAGCGGATAAAGCCGGAGACCCAAGGCCGCCAGTACATTGAGTACCGTCGCGAAACCCGGATTCCCGTCGCTCGAAAGCGCCTTGTACAGGCTTTCCCTGCCGAGTCCGGCCTTGGCCGCCACGGAGGTCATGCCCTGGTGGCGGGCAACGTCGCCCACCGCTGCGACAATCACACGCGGATCTCCGTCCTCGAAGGCCGCTTCGAGATAGGCGATCGCATCATCCGGAGTCTCCAGATACTCCGCGGGGTCCCATGGCCGCGTCTTGGCCAATGCAGTCGCAGCGCCTTTTGCAGACCCAGTCATCGGTCCCTCCCTTTCACCAGTTCATGTGCAAGATCACGCGCCTTCTCGATGTCTTGCCGCTGGGTGCTCTTGTTGCCACCAAGCAACAGCACCGCCGTTCCTTCGTCGACCAGAAGGCAATACACGCGATAGCCCGGCCCGTAGTCGATCCGAAGTTCCGAAGCATGTTTCGTTCATTCGCCCGAAGGTTGACATCACGCATCAACGACGGCTCAAGCTTCCACGCCTTCCCCTGCTTGTCCTCAATTCTGCATTCTCCCCGAAAATACAGCACAATATCCTGACCGCTGGATCGTATCCCCCTGGACTCCTCAATCAAGTCCGACACGCAGCCAATACACTTCGCTGCAACTTGACTTTCATTCCGCTCCGGCGGCCCGTGTGGTTCCTCATAGAGCTTGGCCTGCCATGGTTGGGCAAAATTCAAGTCGACGCCCGTAAGCATCGCACTCACGAGCCCGGCGCCTTGGAGTTTTGCGTTCAACAGGCTAGCATCTTGCAGAAGTGCATCGTTGAATTCAGTTCCCGTAAAGTCGCATTCGGAAAGGTCCGCTCCAACAAATCCTGTGCTCGCCATCCTCACGTGTCGAAAAACAGAACCGAGTACATAGGCTCGGCGGAACGTAGTACCGACAAGACAGGCGCCTTCGAGGAGTGAATTGGTCATATTGGCTTGTTCCAAGTCTGCGCACCACAAATTCGAGGCACGTAAGTCCGCCCCTGGTGCGCGATATCTGTCACTGAGCCGCGACTTTCGGAAATTTGCCCGCTTTAGGTTCATTCCGGAAAGAGGGATACGGTCCTCCTCATCTAGCTTGTTCGCTCTCTGAAATGATGCGTAGAGGTCTTCGCCTTCAAAATCGGGGGTGAAGTCCAATTGCTCCCGCCTGGCATTCCAGCGTTCGGGTCCTTCGAGAAGCCAGGTGACGTGTTCGGCATTCGCCATGCGACTATCCTCGGATACGCAGGGTGCGAGTCTCGTATGGCAGTTGTAGTTTCAGCACCCACGGTTATTTTTTCAGGCAGCCAGCGCCCGGGGGTGATTCAGGCTGGTGTTGTCGTTTGCCGGAGCGGCGTCCGCGGCGATCATGGCCTTCCATGCGCTCTCGAAGCGTCCGGATTTGAGCAGGGCGCGGACGGTGAGAACGGCCTGTCCTCCGACGATCCGCCATCGCATTCCGGAGCGCTTCATTCTCTGTGAAACGAGCACTTTATTGGCAGCCTCGACGACACCGGATCCAATGGCGATGCCCCGGTCGCTGAGGTCGCGGTATCGCATGCGCTTGCGGTTCTTGCGGAAGAAGGCGAGTTCGCGCTCGATGGCGGCGCGGTTCCTGCCTGCCTTGTCGCGGAGGTAGCGCAGCGCCCGTATGACCCTGGCGCTGCCGTGCGGGTCGTGTCGCAGGATATGGCGGTAGGTCTCGAACCAGCGGGGATCGACGGCATGGTCGGAGGCTGTGCGCAGATGCTCGCAGATGTGCCAGAAATCGATCGCCTGCGCCTCGGGCGAGAGGTTCTCCAGGAAGGTCCAGTTGTCGGGGGCGCCATCAGCGACGGCGGTGATGGCGATATCGGGTCGCACCCGCCTGATATGCGCGACCTCGCTTGCGAGTTGCGCCTTCAGCGTGAGCTTGCCGCTCTCGGGCATGCGGCCGAGATAGATGGTCTTCAAGCGCTCACCCTCGGCGTCGTGGAAGGAGACCGTGCCGCAGGCGGCCTCGCGCCAGCAGGCCTCGGCGCGGCCGTCTTCACCGGCCCTCAGAGCCACCATGACGCCGTCGAGCGAGACCGACGCGCTGACCGCCTCCTGCGGGATGTCCTCCGTATTGCGGATGCCGGCCAGGGCCTCCGGTCCGAGACTTTCCCAGCGCTCCTGCATGGCCACGGTGAGCCGCTGCAGGGTGCTTACCGACGGCGTCATGCCGCCCACCTTCTCGAAAAACTCCTCCGCTTCCCGTGCCGTGCAGTGGCCCATCATCATCAGCCCAAGGTGGGCCGCCGACCGTGTCAGATAGTCGTTCACCAACCCCAGGCTCTCGTCCACCGGTATCAGCGACGTGCCGGAAGCGCCGGTGCGGTAGCGCGCACGCCGGTCGGTCACCGGACCCAGCGAGGACATGATCGTCTTCGGCGTCGGCGCCACACGGAACCAGTTCTGCCCGTCCCGCTCGATCCGCGGCGCACCGTCGTCCCGGCTCTCGGCGCAGGCGCCCAGGATCTCGCAGCCGAGCACGTGCATGCTCTCACGCACCCGCCGCTCGGTCTCCTCGAAGGCCTCGAAAGAGCGCTCAGAGCCGAGCTGTTGATGGCAAACCGCAGTCATCTGCGCGACCGCCTGGACAACCCGGGGAGGCAGGCCCGAAAGATCGATGGACGAGGGAAGCCGAGGTTGCGACACTGCCATGGGGACACTCCTGATGTCGTGTTTTTGCGAACCCGCATCCTACCGCATCGCGCGGTGAGGAGTGTCCCCACCTCCCCGCCGATCACCGCCGTCGTGACAAAATCCTGCCCCGGAACGCGCGATTGTCACGAAAACCCAATCTCACAGGTCCATCGCCACCACGACATCACGTCAAATCAACCACTTACAATCGCCACACGAGAACTGCACCCGCGCAGATTCCCATCAAGCATCGCATGTACACCAACTACACCGGCGACAAGGGCAGACTCAGCCATGCCTATCCCGGCTATACCGGTGTTGTGGACAAGGGCTGGACGGTGCATGTCTATATCCGCGAGAACGACCCGCCGATCACCGTCAAGCCCCTGCCCGCCGAAGGAACGACGGTCGATGTGAAGGAAGGCAGCCACCTGGACTTCGAGATCACCCTGAGCGAAGCGGCATTCAAGCATGACAGCACGCTCACGGTTTATCTCTCCGCCCGCGGCGGCAAGGCCGCCGGGGTCAAGCGGCGGGACGGCGATGCCCGATCCTGCGGCGGCCCGCTGGATGACTGTCTGATCTTCACACCGTCGAACCGCACGCAGTGGGTGCGCCTGTTCGCCATCAACCCCGGCCGTGATGAACTCAAGGTGGAGATTCCCCAACTCCGCTGGGGCGGTCTGGAACATGTGCGCGACTGGGAGATGAGATGGCCGGTTGAGGTCATACAAGCCGGACAGGCTTCGCCCCTGCAGGCCGAGGCCGCGCAACCCACCTCGGTCGAGGCACCCTCCTGCGTCTCCGACGCCCTGCTTGCCGACGCCCGGCTGGCTGCGAGCGAGACCTGGCGGACGTCGCCGGGCCATGTCGAGCGCTGGAGCCGGGTGCTTGCCGCCTTCGGGGAGAGCAACGCCTGGAGCAGCAACCCGATGACCGTCGCCGAGGCGCAGGCGCAGGCGGATCGCGGCCTCAAGCGCTGGGCGCCGGTGGCGCCGGCGCTGGAATGCCTGGCGAACCCGCCGCAGGAGGAACAGCCGGAACAGGCTGAGGTCCAGCCGGTAACACCCGCCACGCCCGACCTCAGTCTATCGGCGGGCTCCGCCGTGGACGAGGGCGGCAATGCCACCTTCACCGTCACGGCCGACCCGGCCCCGGCCACCGACCTGACGATTGCCTGGACCGTCGCCCAGAGCGGCGATTACCTGGCCGCACCCGGCGCCGGCAGCCGGACGGTGACACTGGCAGCAGGGGCGACCAGCACCGCACTCTCGGTGGCGACGGTGGACGATGCGGCGGACGAGGCCGACGGCTCGGTGAGCGTCACCCTCGGCACGGGTACGGGCTATACCGTGGCCACGGGCAAGGGCAGCGCCGCGGTGGCGGTGCGCGACAATGACGAGCCAGTGGTGAGCATCGCCGCCGGCAGCGGGGTGACGGAAGGTGCGGCGGCCTCCTTCACGGTCTCGGCGAGCCCGGTGCCGGCCGCGCCGCTCGACGTGACGCTCGCCGTCGGCCAGAGTGGCGACTTCGCCGCTTCGGGCGAGACGGGATCGCGGACGGTCACCGTCCCGGTCACGGGCAGCGCGACCGTCGAGGTTGCCACCGACGACGACGGCGCGGACGAGCCGGACGGCTCGGTCACGGCAACAGTGGATGCCGGCACGGGCTACACGGTGGCGGCATCGCCGGACAATGCGGCCACGGTGGCGGTGTCCGACAATGACGCGGCGGCGTCGGGTCCGACGCTGTCGATTGCCGACGCAACGTTCAATGAGAATGCGGGCACGGTGCACTTCACCGTGACGCTGAGCGAGCCGGTGGACCACCGCGTCACCGTCCATTACGCAACGCGGAGCTCGTCTCCAATCTCGGCCAGGGCGGGCCAGGACTACTTCGAGTGGAAGCGCGCCTGGGGGGCGGAGCTCTGGATCCCCGCCAGAAGCACGAAAGGACGGATCGCCGCCTACATCTACAACGACAGCCATGACGAGGATCCGGAGACCTTCGAGATGGTGCTGTTCGACGCAAGTGACGGGGTGTCGATTGCCGACGGTGTTGCGGTCGGGACCATCGTCAATGACGACCCGATGCCGGCGGCGTGGCTGGCGCGGTTCGGCCGCACGGCGGCGGAGCAGGCGCTGGATGGCATTGCCGGGCGCATCGCGGCCCCGCGCAGCGCCGGGGTGCAGGGCTCGATCGCCGGACAGACGCTGAACTTCGATCCCGGATCGCAGTCCGGGGCGGCGAACGACAATGCCGGCTCAACCAGCCTTGCAGCCAATGACCTGCTGGCGCAATCCGATGTCGTCCGCGCCTTTGGCGCTTCCGCCGGCAGTCTGGACACCCGCGGCTTCGGCCATGACTCGCATGGCTTCGGCTTCGACAGTATCGGTACTGGCGCACAGTCATACTCGATGACGGCGCGCGAGACGCTGCTCGGCAGCAGCTTCACGGCGACGGGTGAGAAGGACGCCGCGGGCGGCAGTCTGGCCTTCTGGGGCCGGGCGGCGCAGTCGAGCTTCGACGGACGGGAGGGAACCTTCTCGCTCGACGGCGAGGCGACCACGGCGATGCTGGGCGCCGACTATGCGCGCGGCAAGTGGCTGGTCGGCATGGCGCTGATGCGGAGCAGCGGCGAGGGCGGCTATGCCGACAACGGCACCGGCCCGCAGCACTGTCCGGATGTTGGCGAGGGCATGGACCCTGCCACGATGGCGTATCTGTGCGGCGGGGCCATGCGGGAGGGCGACGGCGAGGTGGAGGCGTCGCTGACGGCGGCGGTCCCCTATGCCGCGATCCAGGCGTCGGAGCGGCTGAAGCTCTGGGGCGCGGCGGGCTACGGCACCGGCGAGGTGACGCTGAAGCCGGAGGTGGGCGGGCTGCTCAGCTCCGACATCGCCTGGACGATGGCGGCGGCGGGGGTACGCAACGACCTTGTTTCCCTGTCGAGGGAAGCGAGCGGCCCCGCCCTGGCGCTGACTTCCGACGCCTTGTGGGGCCGGACGAGTTCGGAGAAGACGCACGAGCTTGCGGCGTCGGAGTCCGACGTGACGCGGCTCCGTCTCGGCCTGGAGGGGAGTTACCGCATCGCCACCGAGGGCGGCGGCAGTCTCACACCCAAGCTGGAGATCGGCGCGCGCCATGACGGGGGCGATGCCGAGACCGGCTTCGGGGTCGAGCTCGGCGGCGGTCTTGCCTGGGTCAACCCGACGCTCGGTCTGTCGCTCGACCTGTCGGGCCGCACGCTGGTCGCGCACGGCTCGGACGATCTGGAGGATCAGGGCTTCGCGGCTTTGCTGGCCTGGGATCCGGACCCGTCGACCGGACGCGGTCCCTCGCTGACGCTGACCCAGGACTGGGGCAGCGCCGCGCGGGGCGGGCTCGACGCGCTGTTCGCGTCCGACCCGCTGGCGGACCGCGCGGGCGGAGGTGAGGCAACCGCCCGCTGGACGGCCGAGGCGGCCTGGGGCTTCCCGGCCTTCTCGGGGCGCTTCACCGGCAGCCCGCATGTCGGGCTCGGGCTCGCGACGGCTGCGCGCGACTACAGCCTCGGCTGGCGCCTCGCCCCCGCGGCCAACGCCAACACGCCCGATGTCTCCTTCGGGGTGAAGGGGACGAGGCGCGAGAGCGGCTGGGCGGAGCCTGAACACACGGCCGGCCTGGAAGCCACGATGCGCTGGTGACGCGGGCGCCACGGCTGCGGCCTGCGGCCCGGCCTGCAATTCCTCCAACGGACGGATGCGAACCCGGCTGTCCAGTTCCAGAATGTCGATCAGGCGGAATTACGCGGCTTCCAGACGGTTCCGCGCCCGGACCAGCGCCAGCTCCCGGTTGGCGATGGCCGCCTCGGACCGTCCGGCTTCGCGCTCGGCCACGCGCCGATAAGCGCGCGCGTGGCCTCAAGTTGTTCGCGGGCGCGCTGCAACGAGGCCTCGCTGATCTCCACTTGCCACACCGCCCCGATCAGCGCCCGATACGACCAGATCCTCCACCCGTCCGGCGGAAGGCGAGGACGTCGATCCGTTCTCCGAGCCGTGCCTGCCGCACCGTCGCGCTGTCGATGCCGGCCCCGGCGCCTTTCAGCAAGGGCTGAGAAAAGCTGAAGATCTGCGAGCTGGTGCCGTCCAATCGCTCGGAAAGGGCTTCGTCCCATCCGAGTGCCAACGAGTCGCCGGTGGGAACGCGCAGGCGCATCCGGGTGCCGACACCCGCCCGGTGGTCCCGCCGGTCCCGGCTGGCAAAGGAGCCGAAGGTGACCCGGGGAAGCCAGCGGTCCTCGGCCACATCCAGCGAAAATTGCCGCACTTCCCGGTCGAGCCGGCTGTTGAGAAGCGGCCGGTTGCGGGCCAGCGCCAGTCCGAGCGCGTCCTTCAACGTCAGGTCGCAGACATCATGGGTGCAGACAGGGATGGCCGCCGGCGTGGGCGTCTGGGCGGTCGCAGGGACCGGTGTCCAGAGGCACAGACCGCAGACGACAACGCAGAAACTCCGCGCCAGGCCGGGCGATGATGCAAACGCAATCAAAGCCCCGCTGCGGCCGGGCACCACCGGCTGCCCGGACGATCCAGCCGACCTTGCCAACCTGATCGCGCGCAAAACCTCAACCCTGTCGATCACGTCCAATCTCTGCTGCCGGACTCCGGTAACAGGCGAGAGCCGTTCGTCCGCATCCGGCCGCATGGAAATCTACCCCATTTCGGCGGGGCGATCGAAGGCTGTCTGGCAGAACCAAGGGCCCGCGCCGTGGGGCCGGCCCTTCCTATTGGGAAAGTTTATCACTGGCATGGGAATTCGGTCTTGGACGGTTATGGGACGATGCAATTATCCTTCGTCCTGTCAACCACGCATCCCGGTCAGCGGCCGGGGCGCGTTCAGCGAAAAGGAGACGGCATCATGCAGAACGCTTCGGACAAGAGCCTCAAGCAGGCCGTATCGTGCACTGTCCTTGCGGCTGCCCTGGCGGCCGGGGCGATAAGCTCTCCGGCAGCATCGGCGGCGGATGCACAGGTATGCGAGGGCAACAACGCGGTGTTCAAGCTGGAAACGGGCGTCCCGCCCAACGACTGGTCCTATCGCTGGTCGTACGAAACGGCCAGCGGGTCGGCCACGAACGGGACGGACTTTGCTTCAGTCTCGGGCAAGCTGGTATTCAATAGCGGCGAGTGGAGCAAGTCCGTTTCGGTGGCGACATACACGGACACCCTGAACGAAGGGAACGAGAACTTCGTTCTGAAATTTTCCGATTTCGAAACCAACGGTTTTCTCAGGAATACCTCGGGATGGGTGTCGACGGACCCCTCGCAGTTCTACGGAATGCCACCGGATGCGTTCGACATGGACGGCGTGATCGTCAACCAGGACGCCGTCACCGGGAATTGCAGTTGATCGTGCGCCGCTCGATACCGAGACCCGTGCGTGGTAGCGATTCCGTGGGCGTGAGCGTCCGGTCGCGCAGCACACCACGATCTCACGCACCGCATCCGCGGCCCGCCCGGCCATGATGTCGTCCATCGAACGTCCGGTCCGGCTCGCGAGTACCCTGAGCACGCCGTAGGCACCGCCCAGTGCCTTGAAGCTGGCGAGATCGAACCGGTGTCGCTCGTGCTTGATGCGAAGTCCCGCGACCCCGAGGCGAGCAGCCAGCCCGGGGAGGTCGACCAGCGGGGTCGGCGCGTAGCCCGGCCAGCGCGAGATCGCGTCGCGCGCCTGCGCGCGTGTCTCGCGTGACATCAACCGTTTCTGGGCAGGACCGTAGGCCCGGACGCGGGTCCCCCGGGAATTCAGGTGCAGCCTCAGGTCGTCCGCAGTCGCCATGGTGTCATGTCCTCCGCCATGGGCCCTGTCGCGTCACCACGACGCGCGCGGAACCGGGCGTCTCAGGACCCGCGGATCACCGGGATCGACAGATCGCGGATCTTCTTGCGCAACGTGTTGCGATTGAGCCCGAGCAGTTCCGCCGCGCGCAGCTGATTGCCGTTGGTCACCGCAAGGGCGCACACGATGAGCGGGCGTTCGATCTCGCGCAAGACCCGATGGTACAGTCCGCGCAAACCGACCGCGTCCCCGTCGGCAACCAGCGCCTGGACGTGCCGTTCGACCGCGTCGGACAACGTATCCGGCGACAAGGTGACTTCGCCCTCCAGCGCGCGGCTCTGCTCGGCCAGTTCCTGTCCGACGGCCCGTGCCCCGATGATCTCCTCGGAATAGAGGACGACCAGCCGCTTCACCAGGTTCTCCAGTTCCCGCACGTTGCCGGGCCAGGAATGTCTGCGCAGCACCTCCATGGCTTCGGCATCGACGTTCTTCGACGGCAGACCCGCATCCACCGCCTGCTTGAGAAAGTGCTGCACGAGGTCAGGGATGTCCGGCCTGCGCTCGCGCAGCGGCGGCACCCTGATCGGAACGACGTTCAACCGGTAGTAGAGATCCTCCCTGAACAGGCCCTGGCGGATGAGCCGAGTGAGGTCGCGATGGGTCGCGGCGATGATGCGCACATCGGCGCGAATTGGGGTCCGTCCGCCCACGGTGGTGTATTCGCCTTCCTGCAGGACCCGCAACAGCCGGGTCTGGGCTTCAGGCGGCATGTCACCGATCTCGTCGAGGAACAGGGTTCCGTGCTGCGCCTGGGCGAACCGCCCCGCCGACCTCGCGGCGGCCCCGGTAAACGCTCCCTTCTCGTGTCCGAACAGTTCGCTCTCGATCAGGTCGCGCGGGATCGCCGCCATGTTGATGGCCACGAACGGGCCGGCCCTGCGCTTGCCGTAGTCATGCAGCGCCCTGACCACCAGCTCCTTGCCGGTGCCCGACTCACCGGTGACCAGCACCGTCAGGTCGGTTCCCATCAGCCGCGCCAGCACCCGGTAGATCTCCTGCATCGGGGCCGAGCGACCGATGAGGGGCATGGGTTCATCGTCGACCACCGACTGCGCCGCACCCCGGGCCTGCACCGGGTTCGACAGGGCGGTTCGGACCACCTCGGTCAGTTTCTCCAGGTCGAACGGCTTGGCGAGGTAGTCGAAGGCGCCGCGTTCACTGGCCTGCACCGCGGTGAGCAGGGTATTGCGCGCACTCATGACCACGACGCGCAGGTCGGGTCGGGAGCGCCGGATTCTGGTGACCAGGTCGAGACCGTTCTCGTCCGGCATCACCACGTCGGCAATGACGAGATCACCCTCGCCCTGCTCGACCCACTGCCACAAGCCGGCCGCTGTCGCCGTCGTGCGCACTCCGTAGCCAAGGCGGGTCAGGGCCCGACCGAGCACGGTCCGAATCGCCGGATCGTCGTCAGCGATCAGGATGGACGCGCGCTCCGTCTCCCCGGGTCCGTCGTGCGGTCCGGTGCTATGACGGACGGGTCTCGGTGCGCTCGGATCTGTCATTCATCCTCCGCGATGCCGGATCAGCGATCGGCAGCGTGACCCGCACGACCGTGCGGCGTGGAACACTGTCAACCTCGATGATGCCGCCATGGTCGGCCACTGCCTTGGCAACGAAGGCGAGTCCGAGACCGGTCCCGGACGGCTTGGAGGAGACGAAAGGATCGAACATGGTGCCGCGCACGTCGGCCGGGACCCCGGAACCGTTGTCCTGGATCGTCACGAGGAACGGCAGGTTGACCGGACGGTCGACTCCGCCGGTTGCCAAGCGGATCCCGTGCCGGTAGGCGGTCGCCAGAATGACCTCGCCGCCGGTCTCGGCAACCGCCTCGCAGGCATTCTTCAGCAGGTTCAGGAACGCCTGGATCAGGATGTCGCGATTGCCGAGGACCGGTGGCAATGACGGGTCGTAGTTCTCCACGAACCTGACGTGACGGCCGAAACCGGTAGCCGCCACCCTGTGACAGTGATTGAGCACCTCGTGCAGGTTGACCGGCCCGCGCTCGAGCGGGCGCTCATCGGAGAACACCTCCATGCGATCAACGAGCGAACAGATCCGGTCGGTCTCGTTGCAGATCAGCCGTGTGAGCTGGATGTCATCCTCGCCCACGGTCTGCTCGAGCAGCTGCGCCGCTCCGCGAATGCCGGACAACGGGTTCTTGACCTCGTGCGCCAGCATCGCCGCCATCGCTGTGACCGAGCGGGCGGCGCCGCGATGGAGGAGCTGGTGGTGCAATCGGTTGGCGATCGTCTGTTCCGCCAGCGTGATGACCAGGTCGCCCTCGCTCTCGCCGAGCGGCGCGATCCCGAGGGTAACCGTGCGCGCCCCGAAGCGCGGACTGTCGAGCAGCAGGCTGTAGTCGGACAGGCTGCTGCCGGTCCGCCTGACCTGTTCGATCAGCCTGAAGACCGGACTGTCGTCGGGCACCAGCACGGACAGCGCATGTCCGCGCAGCACCGCAACACTGCCGTCGAGAAAGATCTCGGCCGCGGAGTTCAGGAACACCAGCCGGTCTTCGCCGTCAATGACGAGCACCGGTGTCGTGAGCGCGTTCAGGATACCCGCAGGCCCGCGTCCGTGTTCCGTCCCGCCGTCCGCCATGTCCCCGACCAAGACTGTCCCGCAACTTGGCATCATACTCTGTGACTAGTTCTTGGTCACTGACAAATTTTGCTTATATTTTGTTCAGACAACGCCGCCAAGCAGGAAGCCGGTCACGAACTTGACTCCGGGGAACCCGAGGGTGAGCAGCACCCACGCCACCAGCACGAACCGGGCCGAGGTCCGGCCGCGGGTTCCGAAGCTGAGGTGGGCTGCAAGCGTCGCCCCGAGCACCAGGAAGGCAGCGAGGCTGAGGACGGTCTTGTGGTTGGCGACAAGCACCTGGCCCGCCTCGGCCAGCTGAAGGACCATCCCGGTTGTCACGCCCGCAACCAGGATGACGACGGCCGCGGCGAGAAGCCCGACCTCCAGGCGTTCCGCCTCCATCTCCGCCGGCAGACGGCTCACTAGCGGTCCGGTCGTCTTGCGCTTCAGTGACCGCTGGGTGAGAATCACCGACAGTCCGGCAATCGCTGCCAGGGTGACCAGGCCGTAGGTTGCCACCGCCGTGGTCGCGTGGACCAGCACCCACGGGCCCGACACCTGCTCCGGGTCCTCGCCGCCGGATGCGGGAAACACCACGGTGACCATCCCGAGAACCATCAGCCACGGAACGAGGAGAGGTGTCAGCATGAGCGCGGACCGCCGCACGGTGACGGCGCAGAGCAGCAACAGCAGGGTCGCGGTGATCGACAGCCACAGCGCGCCCGAAAGGTCGCTGACCTCCGCCCTGGCGACGAGATCGGCCGACCGGGTACCGGCGGCGATGGCCGCACCGGCCACGCAGGCCGCGAGTACCCGTCCCGGCACCGCGAAGTACGGGACCGCCGCTGCGGGAAACAGGGCACAGACCGCCAACAGGCTGAACACGACCGACAGCTCCATGTGCGTATCCTACCACGCCGGGGCGGGGACGTGAGTTCCCGGGCGTACCGCACCATCGGCCTCGTCGTCGCCGCCGGCCGCGGCGAACGGGCCGGCGGGCCGGTTCCCAAACAGTACAGGAAGCTCGCAGGTGAGAGCGTCGTCGCCCGTTCGGCCGCGGCCCTGATGCGGCATCCGGACATCGATGCTGTTGCCGTGGTGATTGCGCCCGAGCACGCGGGAGCCTTTCGCGAAGCCTGCGGCCACCTGCCGCTGCTGCCGCCGGTCACCGGCGGCCCCGAGCGACAGGCATCGGTCCTGGCCGGGCTCGAGGCACTCTCGACCCATGCTCCCGAGCAGGTGCTGATCCACGACGCCGCGAGACCGTTCGTTCCCCACACCGTGATTGACCGGCTGCTGGAAGCCCTGCGGTCGGCACCGGCCGCCCTTCCGGTCCTGAGGATGCATGACACGCTGAAGCAGGTCTGCGGGAACCGGGTCACGGGAACAGTGGAACGCAGCACGACGGTGCGGGCGCAGACCCCGCAGGCATTCCGCTTCGCACCGATCCTCGAGGCCCATCGGGCGGCGGAGGGCCGGGCGCTGACCGACGACATCGCGGTGGGGGAACACGCGGGCCTGACCGCGGTCGCGGTCGAGGGAAGCCGGGAGCTGTTCAAGATCACCCGGCCCGGGGACCTGGCCCGCGCGGCCCGTCACCTGTCGACGGGCATCGAGACCAGGACCGGGATCGGCTACGACGTGCACCGGTTCACCGAAGGCAACCATGTCATGCTGTGCGGCATCGCGGTTCCGCACCACCACGCACTGGCCGGACATTCGGACGCCGATGTCGGCCTGCATGCGCTGACCGATGCGCTGCTCGGAGCGATCGGTGCCGGCGATATCGGCCACCACTTCCCGCCGAGTGATCCGAAGTGGCGCGGCGCCGATTCGAGCCGCTTCCTCGCCCGCGCCATCGAGCTCGTGCACCGGTGCCGGGGCACGCTGGTCAACGTCGACCTGACGCTGGTCTGTGAACGACCGAAAATCGGTCCGCACCGCGACGACATGCGCCACAGGCTCGCCGCCCTGATGACGGTTCCGGTCAACCGTGTCAGCGTGAAGGCAACGACCACCGAAGGACTGGGGTTTACCGGCCGGTCCGAGGGGATTGCGGCATGTGCCGTGGTGTCCGTTGCCCTGCCGATCGATGATGTCGAACCGCCTGGCTGACCCGGCCGTTCTTGTCGCCACCGTGGGCGGCATCGGGCTGATTCCGATCGCGCCCGGAACCTGGGGCTCGCTCGCCGCGCTTCCGGTCGGCTGGCTGGTCATGAACGGCCTTGGCGTCGCCGGCCTGCTGGCCGCAATCGCGGTCATCTTCGCGCTCGGGGTCTGGGCATCCGGGCGGCACGAGGCGCATGCCGGCGAGCACGACCCCGACAGCTGCGTGATCGACGAGGTGGCCGGACAGCTGATCGTGGTCGCCGCACTCCCGCCGGATCCCTGGTTCCTTGTCGGCGGGTTCGTCATGTTCAGGCTGTTCGATATCATCAAGCCCTGGCCGGCCAGTCTGGTGGATCGACGGGTGCCGGGCGGTCTCGGGATCATGCTTGACGATGTGGTGGCCGGACTGCAGGCGGCGGCGGTGATGATGGTGATCGTCGAAATCCTGGAACACGGAGGCCTCCCCTGACGGAGCGGACGGATCCGCTTGAGACCCGGGCACGGCACGTGCTCGAGCGCTGCCGCGATGGCGGGGTCACGCTTGCGATCGCGGAGAGCTGCACCGGCGGTCTGCTCGCGGCAACACTCACTGCAATTGAAGGATCCTCGGCGGTGGTCGACCGGGGGTTCGTCGTCTATTCGAACGCCGCCAAGGCCGCGATGCTGGGCGTCGCGCACGACCTGATTGCCGCCCACGGCGCCGTCAGCGCCCGGTGTGCGGCCGCGATGGCCCGCGGAGCGCTGGCCCGGTCGGACGCCAATGCGGCGATCGCTCTGACCGGCATTGCCGGTCCTGGCGGCGGCACTGTCACCAAGCCGGTGGGACTCGTGCATCTCGCGCTCGCCACGTCGGGTGCCGGTCTCCGGCTGGAGGAGCGGGTGTTCGAGGGAAACCGGATCGCGGTCCGCCGGAGTGCGGTGCTGTGCGCTCTCGACATGATCGCGTCGTCAGTCGGCGCGCCCGTCATCGGGGACGACACTTCGGGCAATTGACCTGTCGAGAGCCTCGTATTCGTGGTAGCCGATGGTGCGGTAGATGTCCTTGCGGCTCATCAGGCGGTCGAGATAGTCGCCCTGCCCGCCATGCTCGGCGAGATGGGAATACAGGTCGCGCACCGCGGCCGCGGCGCACCGCAGGGACGTCACCGGCCAGATCACGATGCTGAACCCGAGTGCCTGGAATTCCGCGGCGGCGAGATAGGGCGTGCGCCCGAACTCGGTCATGTTGGCAAGCGTCGGAGCGTCGACACCGGCATTGAACCGTGCCATGTCGTCGACCGAACCGAGCGCTTCGGGGAAGATGACATCGGCGCCGGCGTCAACGTAGAGCCGGGCTCGATCGATCGCCGCGTCCAGTCCTTCGGATGCCGCCGCATCGGTCCGCGCGATGATGCGCAGGTCGGTGCGCGCCGCCCGTGCCGCACTGATCCTCGCCGCCATGACATCCGGCTCGGCGAGGCGCTTGTCGGAGAGGTGGCCGCATTTCTTGGGCAGGACCTGGTCCTCGAGCTGGACCGCCGCCGCGCCGGCCGCCTCGAGATCGCGAACGAGGCGCATCACGTTCAGTGCCTCCCCGTATCCCGTATCGGCGTCCACGATCAGCGGGAGCGCGCTCGTCCTGACGATCGAACGGGCGAACAGCAGCAGCTCCTCGGCCGTCATGACGCCCAGGTCCGGCAACCCGAGACTGGCTGACAACGCACCGCCCGACAGGTAGAGCGCCCTGAACCCGGCCTCGCGCGCCAGTATGCCGGCAAGCGCGTTGTGAGCCCCGGGGACCTGCAGGATCGCGGGCCCGGACCACAGCGCTTCCAGCGCCGCGCCCGGAGCACTGCGGTGGCCAGGTGCCGAAAACGCGGTCATCCGTCCCCTCCCCGTCTCCTGACTGCTCCGTACCGGATGGTTGGCCCGTCCGGCAGACTGTGGCATTAACGTTTCGCGTCGGCGGCGGCCGGGGACAACCCGGCCTCCGCCCTGGCGCAGCAAACAGCCGCAGCCGGAAAGAGCGGAGAGCAGTGAAGCATATCGTCGGACTCGGTGTAAGCCTGCTCGCGTTCTGGCTGGTGATGTCCGGCGTGTATACCGGCCTCATCATCTCGCTCGGCGTGCTTTCGGTCCTGCTGGTGCTCTACATCGCACACCGGATGGACATCTACGACCACGAGACCTTCCCGATCCACCTGACCCGCGGCATCTTCGGGTACTGGAGATGGCTCGCCCGCGAGGTGTTCAAGGCCAATATCGACGTTGCGCGCATCGTGCTCTCGCGCAGGATGCGGCTGTCTCCGCGGATCGTGCGTGTGCGCTCGAGCCAGCACACCGATCTCGGCCACGTGATCCTCGCCAACTCGATCACACTGACCCCGGGGACGGTCTCGGTCGAGATCGAGGGGGACGAGATCATCGTGCACGCTCTGACAGAGGAACTGGCAGAGGGCGTGCTCAACGGCGAGATGGATCGCCGGGTGCTTGCGATCGAGGCCAACTGACCCATGTGGACCGCTGCAGCGATTGCCCTGCTGGTGGCGATGGCGATGGCGCTGACACGCGCCTTCCTGGGTCCGAGCCTGTTCGACCGTGTCCTGGCGATCAACAGCTTCGGAACCAAGATCCTGCTTCTCATCGGCGTCCTCGGTTTCCTGACCGAGCGGCCGGAGTTCATGGATATCGCCCTGCTCTACGCACTGGTCAACTTCATCGGAACGATCGCGGTCCTGAAGTTCTTCCGTTACCGCAACCTCGGCCTGTCCGGTCCGGCGGCCCGGAACCCGGAGAACTTGGAATGATCGCACTGGTCCAGGACATCATCTCCGGAACGTTGCTGCTGGCGGGCGCGACCTTCGTGCTGATCGGCACACTCGGACTCCTGCGCCTGCCCGACTTCTATGCCCGGCTGCACGGCGCCGGCATCACCGATACACTGGGTGCGGAACTGATGCTCATCGGCATGATGGTCCAGGCCGGGTTCAGCCTGGTAACCGTCAAGCTCCTGCTGATCTCGCTGTTCGTCTTCTTCACCAGCCCGACGGCGACCCACGCGCTCGCAAATGCGGCGCGGGTCACCGGGCTGAGGCCCGCCCTGGTGCCGGAAGCGGATATCGAGACGTTGCGGACCAGGGACGACTGACGTGGGGCCCGACATGATCACCGTGATCGACCTGGTCCTGCTCGCGCTGCTGTGCGCCGCGGCGGTCGCCCTCATCCTGGTCCGCCAGCTGTTTGCGGTTGCGATGTTGTCCGGCGCGTTCAGCATGCTGTCAGCCGGACTCCTGGTCACGCTTGATGCTGTCGACGTCGCGTTTACCGAGGCCGCCGTTGGCGCAGGCATCTCGACGGTCCTGTTTCTCGGCACCCTGGCGCTCACCCAGCGGCGCAGCGAGGAGACCCGAAGGCGCCGGACCGGACCCGCTCTGCTCGCAGTGGTTCTCACCGGCAGCGCACTCGTCTACGCCACCACCGACATGCCCGCTTTCGGCGATGCCGAGGCGCCCGCATTCCGGCACGTGGTGCCGGAATACATCTCCGGCTCGAAAATCGACATCGCGGTTCCCAACATCGTGACATCGGTGCTGGCGAGTTACCGAGGCTACGACACCCTGGGCGAGGTGGCGGTCATCTTCACGGCCGGTATCGGCGTACTGCTGCTTCTTGGTCGCCGACGCGAGGACGAGATCCAGGACGAGGCGCGTCGTTCCGATTCGGGAGGTGAAGGGTGAGACACCACCTCGTACTGCGCGTGGTCTCCAAGATGCTGATCCCGTTCATGCTGCTGTTTGCGCTCTACGTGCAGTTCCACGGGGATTTCGGTCCGGGTGGCGGTTTCCAGGCAGGGGTGCTGTTCGCCGCCGCCTTCGTTCTCTATGCCCTGGTCTTCGGGATCGACCACGCACGGGAGGTCCTGCCGGAACGCGTCCTGCGCTACCTGGTTCCTGCAGGTCTTGCGCTGTACGCGCTGACCGGATTCGCCGGCATTGCGCTCGGCGGCAAGTACCTTGACTACGACGTTCTCGGCTCCACGCCGACCGCCGGCCAGCATCTCGGCATCCTTCTGGTCGAGTTCGGTGTCGGTATCACGGTGAGTGCCGTGATGGTGACGGTATTCTTCGCCTATGCCGGTCGCACACGGGACGTGGACGAAGAGGACTGGTAGCCATGCTGGAGGCGATTACCGGGCACTACAACTACTGGCTGGTCATCTTCCTGCTCATGGCCGGACTCTTCGTGACCATGACGAGCGGCAACCTCGTGAAGAAGATCGTCGGCCTCAACATCTTCCAGACCGCCGTTTTTCTGTTCTATATCTCCGTCGGCAAGCTCGAGGGCGGAACCGCTCCCATCCTGACAGGGGAACCGGAGCGGTTCTCCAATCCCCTGCCGCACGTACTGATCCTGACCGCGATCGTGGTCGGCGTGGCGACCACCGCTCTCGGCCTGGCCCTGGTGGTGCGAATTCGCGAGACCTACGGCACGATCGAGGAAGCGCAGGTGCAGGAGGCGGACCGGCAGGACGAGCTGCGGGCGGCCGCAGAACAGGGCCGTTGATGGAATTCCTCGATCACGTCGCAATCCTGCAGGTTGCGGTTCCGCTGCTGGCAGCCCCGCTCTGCATCATGCTGCCGGGCCGGCACCTGCCGTGGGCGCTCACCCTGTCGGTCAGCTGGTTCTCCCTCGTCTGCTCCATCGTGCTGCTGGCCGAGGTCAGCGCCGGAGGCAGCATCGCCTATCATCTCGGCAACTGGCCGCCGCCGATCGGGATCGAGTACAGGATCGACGCGATCAACGCGCTCGTCCTGCTGGTGGTTTCCGGCATCAGTGCCATCGCCCTGCCCTACGCGCGCACGAGCGTCAGGCACGAGATCGAACCGGGCAAGCACGGGCTGTTCTACACCGCCTACCTGTTGTGCCTGACCGGCCTGCTCGGCGTGACCATCACCGGAGATGCCTTCAACATCTTCGTGTTCCTGGAAGTTTCCTCGCTTTCGACCTACGTGCTGGTTGCTGCCGGCGGGAAGCTCGATCGCCGGGCACTGTCCGCCGCCTACACCTACCTCGTGCTCGGGACGGTCGGTGCCACCTTCTTCGTGCTCGGGGTCGGCCTGCTCTACATGGTGACCGGCACGCTCAACCTGGCGGACCTGGCCGAACGGCTGCCGCCACTGGCCGAGAGTCGGGTGGTGCAGGCCGCGTTTGCCTTCGTTGTGGCCGGAATGGGGCTCAAGATCGCCATGTTTCCGCTGCACACGTGGCTGCCGAACGCCTACGCCTACGCGCCATCCCTGGTGACCGTGTTCCTGGCCGCGACCGCGACCAAGGTGTCGGTCTACGTCCTGCTGCGCTTCGTCTTCACGGTCTTCGGCCACGAGTTCGCGTTCATCGAGCCGGTGCTTGCCTGGCTGGTCCTGCCGCTTGCGGTCATCGCCATGGTGGCGGGTTCCGTGGTCGCCATCCACCAGGACAACCTGAAGCGGATGTTCGCGTGGTCGAGCGTCGCGCAGATCGGCTACATGATGCTCGGGCTTGCACTTGCCAACGCGTCGGGACTGACCGCGACCATCCTGCACCTGTTCAACCACGCGCTCATGAAGGGCGCGCTGTTCATGGCCCTTGGAGGCGTGATGCTGCGGATCGGAGCGGTGTCGCTGGCCTCGGTGCGCGGGCTCGCGCGCGAGATGCCATGGACCTTCGCCGCCCTCGTGATCGGCGGGCTGAGCCTGATCGGCGTACCGGGCACCGTGGGATTCGTCAGCAAGTGGTACCTGATCCTGGCCGCCATCGAGAAGGGCTGGTGGCTGCTCGCCCTGCTGATCGCGGCCGCCTCGCTGCTTGCGGTCATCTACGTGTGGAAGCTCGTCGAGGCGGCCTACCTGCAGCCCGCGCCGGAGGATCGGGCGCGTGTGCGTGACATGCCGCCCGACATGCTGATCCCGCTATGGGTGCTGGCGCTCGCCAATATCTGGTTCGGCGTCGATGCGGGCCTGACCACGTCGGTGGCGGGGACGGTCGTCAACGCCTTCCTCGGAGGCGGGTCATGAGTCTCGTCGAGCACCCGCTGGTCCTGATCCTGACGATCCCGCTCGCGGGCGGGGTCCTGGTGGCATGCACCGGACGTTGGCCCAACCTGCGCGAAGCCGTCACGCTCGTGGCCTCTGTGCTGCTGTTCCTGGTCGCCTACCGGCTCATGGAGGTGGTCGGAAACGGCGGGCGGCCCGGGCTGGTTCTGGTCGAGGTGCTGCCCGGCCTGCCGATTGCGCTCGAGGGCGAGCCGCTCGGGGCGTTGTTCGGCTGCATCGCGTCGGGCCTGTGGATCGTGAACTCGCTCTATTCCATCGGCTACATGCGCGGGAACAACGAGCACAAGCAGACCCGGTTCTACATCTGCTTCACGATCGCGATTGCCAGCGCCATGGGCATTGCCTTCGCGGGCAACATGTTCACGCTGTTCCTGTTCTACGAGATGCTGTCGCTGTCGACCTACCCGCTGGTGGCGCACAAGGAGAACGAGGAGGCGAAGATCGGTGCCCGCGTCTACATCGGGCTGCTGATCGGCACGTCGATCGGGTTCCAGCTTGTCGCCATCGTCTGGACCTGGGTGGCGGCCGGGACGCTCGACTTCGAGCCCGGCGGCATCCTTCGTGATGCGGTGCCGCCGGCAATCCTGCCCGTCCTGCTGGCGCTGTACATGTTCGGCATCGGCAAGGCGGCACTGATGCCGTTTCACCGGTGGCTCCCCAGTGCCATGGTGGCTCCGACACCTGTGAGCGCGCTGCTGCACGCGGTAGCCGTGGTCAAGGCCGGCGTGTTTACCGTGCTCAAGGTGGTGATCTACATCTTCGGCATCGACCTGCTGGCCGAGACCGGAGCCTCGAACTGGCTGGTCTGGGTCGCGAGCTTCACCCTGGTCGCGGCGTCGCTTGTCGCCATGACCAAGGACAACCTGAAGGCACGGCTCGCCTACTCGACCGTCAGCCAGCTCGCCTACATCGTGCTGGCCGCGGCCCTGGCCAGCGGGCTGGGCGTGCTCGGGGGAGCCCTGCACATCGCCAGCCACGCCGTGGGCAAGATCACGCTGTTCATGTGCGCGGGCGCAATCTACGTCGCCACCCACAAGACCGAGATCAGCGACATGAAGGGGCTCGGTCGCGTCATGCCGTTTACCTTCGGCGCCTTCTGCATCGGTTCGCTCAGCATCATCGGACTGCCTCCGCTCGCAGGCGGGCTGAGCAAGTGGTACCTGTCACTGGCCGCGGCCGAGAGCGGGCTGCTCATCGCGGTGCTGGTCTACATGGCGAGCGCGCTGCTCAATGTCGCCTACCTGATGCCTGTCGTTGTCCTCGGCTTCTTCGGGCGACCCGACGATGCGCCGGCAGACTGGCAGCACGAGCCCGTCAGGGTACCCTGGCTCTGCGTCCTGCCACCGTGCATCACCGCGTTCCTGTGCCTGTACCTGTTCCTCGACGGCGACAGCGTGATCACGCTGCTGCTCCCACTGATGGAATGACGTCATGATATCAGCGGAGTCTCGGACAGGATCGGCAGCCGCGCCGGGTGAGAGGGCGGCCCGGGAGCTCGCACGCATTCGTTCCTGGTTGGTCGCGCTACTCGTGCTCCTGGTCGGCGCAACGGGGGTCGTGACCCTGGTTGCAGACTCTGCGGTCCCGGTCGACGACGCCATGCACGCCGCCGCAGGTCTCCTGTCGATCCTGGCGCTTGCACTGGCGATCAGGCTTCTCGACTTCATCCTGCCACGCAGCGAGAACCGCCATGACAGCGATCGCTGACCTGCTTGTCTGGACACCGCCGGGCCTGCTGCTGATCGTGCTCGGCACCGTGGTCGCGGTCTTTCCCGGCAGTCCCGCGCGGGCGGTCGGCATCGTCGTGCCGCTGGCGCTGCTGGGCCTCGTGATCGCGTCCGACCCGGTTTCGCACCAGCAGGCGAGGCTGCTCGGCCACACCGTGAGCCTCTATCACCTTGACGCGATCAGCCGACCGTTTGCCGCGATCCTGCTGTTCGCAACTGCGCTCGCAAGTCTCTACGCCATGAGCACCGGCGCCGGTCTGAAGGAACGGGTCGCGTTCAAGCTGCTTGCCGGCAGCGCGGTCTCCGCCGTGACCGCGGGCGACCTGGTCACCCTGTTCGTGTTCCTGCAGACCGGAGTCGCGGCGTCGGTGTTCCTGGTCTGGGCGCGAGGGACCGCACGGGCCCGGAAGGCCGGCATGCGTTACCTGGTGTTCCTGGTGCTTGCCGGGGTGCTCATGCTCGAGGGTCTCGCGTCGAACGTTGTCATCGCAGGCTCCGGTCAACCGGGCAGCCTCGGCGGCAGCGGGCCCGGCGCCGTGCTGATCGGTCTCGCTCTCCTCGCCTATTGCGGGGCCCCGTTGCTGCACAGCTGGATGACCGACGCCTGTCCCGAAGCCACGACGGGCGGGCTGGTGATCCTGCCGATCTTCATCACCCTGGTCGCGGTGAATGCACTGTTGCGGCATGGCACCGGTGACGAGTACCTGCTTGCCATCGGTGCGGTCATGGCCGTCTACCCGTTGCTGTTCAGCGTGTTCGAACATGACCTGCGCCGGATCCTGATGTACGGCCTGATCACCCAGGTCGGGTTCATGCTGGCGGGGATCGGGGCCGGGTCGGACGCGGCAGTCAACGCGGTGGTGATGCACGCGGTCACATATCCGCTGGCCATGATGATCCTGCTGATGGGAACCGGCGCGGTTCTGCTGCGAACCGGGTCGTCGAGCGCGGCCGATCTCGGCTTCCTCTGGCCGGCAATGCCGGTGACCGCCGCGCTCACCGTGATCGGAGCGGCATCGCTCGCCGCCGTCCCGCTGTTCGCCGGCTTCGTCTCGCAGTCCTGGATCATCGATGCCGTTCGGTCGGGCACCGGCCAGGAGTGGACCCGCGTCCTCCTGGTCTCGGGGGCTGCCCTCACGGTTCCGGCAATCGCCTTCAGGGTGCCCTGGCTCGCGTTCCGGGCGGATGCTCCCAAAGTGAGGGTCGCCGAGGCGCCGCCGGGCATGCTGGCGGCCATGGCCGCTGCCGCGGTTGCCTGCATGGCCATGGGAATCGCGCCGGGCATGCTGCACTCCCTGCTGCCGTACCCGCCCGAAGCCGATCCCCGCGACCTGGAGGGCGTGCTGCATCAGCTGGTCCTGATCGTGACGGCCATGCTCGTCTTCGTGCTGTTCCTGCGCAGGTTTCTCGAGACGCCGCGCGAACAGGTCGCGGTCTTCGGCGTGGACTGGATCTGGCGCCGGAGCCTGGCACACCTGGCGCTTCGCCTCGGCCGGTCGGTCGAGCGCGTCCGGGTCGTGATTGTTGCCGGGCTCATGGACCTGACGGGTTTCGTCATCGGCGACAGCCGCCGCCATTTCGGCCCCCTCGGCATGTTCGGCCGCACCATCCAGATCGGCAACGGCGTGACCTGGATCGTTGTCCTGCTGCTGGTGGCACTGGTTGCGAGCTATGCGACAGCCTGATCAACGGGTCCGGGCGCGCGTCATCGGGCGACCCTCGCCACGGGGCACCGGTAGTCCCGGGAGGCGGGACTGTGGTAGACAGTCAACGGGTGCGGGAACCACAGGGGACATGGTGACGGGAGCGCGCTGTCCATGAAGATGACGGGCGAATACACCATCGCCGCGCCACGCCGCGCAGTCTGGAATGCGCTCAACGATCCGGACGTGCTCAGGCAGTGCATTCCGGGGTGCCAGTCGGTGGAGCGGACCGCGGAGAACGAATACTCCGCGACGGTGACGGCGAAGGTGGGGCCGGTCAGGGCGAAGTTTTCCGGCCAGGTCACACTGTCCAACATCGACGCCCCGAACGGGTACCGGATTTCCGGGGAGGGTTCGGGCGGTGTCGCCGGGTTTGCCAGGGGCGGCGCCGACGTCACGCTTCAGGACGCTCCGGAAGGAACCACGCTCAGCTACGCGGTCGATGCCCAGGTCGGCGGCAAGCTGGCGCAGATCGGTTCACGACTGATCGACTCCACGGCCAAGAAGATGGCCGGGGACTTTTTCCGCACCTTCGGCGAGGTGGTTGAAGACGCTGCGGAACACACGGAATCAATGGGAGAGAGTGCCATGGCGGGCGACAAGCAGGTCGAGGAGAATGTCTATCCCGGAACCCACTGGCTGGTCTGGGTCACGGCCGGTCTGGCGCTGGTCGCACTCGTCGCGTTCGTGACCAATTTCTGAGCGATCTCCGACCGCTCACGCACCAGCGAACCGTTAGCCTTGCGGGAGGAAAGTTCATGGAAACCAGAGCCGCCGTAGCACATGCCGCCGGACAGCCGCTCACCATCGAGACCGTCACGCTCGACGGGCCGGAGGAAGGCGAGGTCCTGATCGAGGTCAAGGCGACCGGGATCTGCCACACGGACGAGTTCACCCTCTCGGGAGGTGATCCCGAGGGCGTGTTCCCGTCGATCCTGGGACACGAGGGCGCGGGTGTCGTGGTCGACATCGGACCGGGTGTGACCAGCCTGAAACGGGGCGACCACGTGATCCCGCTCTACACGCCGGAGTGCCGCCAGTGCAAGTCGTGCCTGTCAGGCAAGACCAACCTGTGCACCGCCATTCGCGCAACCCAGGGCCAGGGCGTGATGCCGGACGGCACCAGCCGGTTCAGTCTCGGCGGCGAGACCATTTACCACTACATGGGCTGCTCGACCTTCTCCAACTTCACGGTCATGCCGGAGATCGCGGTTGCGAAGGTGCGCGAGGATGCTCCCTTCGACAAGATCTGCTACATCGGCTGCGGCGTGACGACCGGGATCGGCGCGGTGATCAACACCGCCGACGTGGAGGCCGGTTCGAACTGCGTGGTCTTCGGGCTTGGCGGCATCGGGCTCAACGTGATCCAGGGGCTGCGGCTGGTCGGCGCCAACAAGATCGTCGGCGTTGACATCAATCCGGACCGCGAGGCGCTCGGCTCTCAGTTCGGCATGACCCACTTCGTCAATCCCAGGGAGGTCGAGGGTGACCTCGTTCCCTACCTGGTCGATCTCACCGATGGCGGCGCCGATTACAGTTTCGAGTGCATCGGCAGTGTCGAGGTCATGCGTCAGGCGCTCGAGTGCGCGCACCGGGGCTGGGGCGAGAGCATCATCATCGGTGTCGCGGGCGCCGGACAGGAGATTTCGACGCGACCGTTCCAGCTGGTGACGGGGCGTGTCTGGAAGGGCACGGCGTTCGGCGGCGCCAAGGGGCGCCGGGACGTGCCGCGAATCGTGGACTGGTACATGGACGGCAAGATCAACATCGACGACCTGATCACCCACACGCTGACACTTGACGAGATCAACAAGGGATTCGACCTGATGCACGCCGGAGAGTCCATTCGTTCGGTCGTCGTGTACTGACCAGCCCGTTCCACCGATCCTGGAGACCGCGGGATGCATCCGCTTCATCCGTTGTCCGACGATGAAATGCGTCGGGCAATCGCCACCGTACGTCACCACCCGGAGCTGCCACGCGAGCTGTTGTTCGAGACCGTGGAGCTCGAGGAGCCGGCAAAGGAGGATGTACGCAGTCACCGGGCCGGAGATCCGGTACACCGGCGGGCGCGCCTCGTGGTCTTCCCCACGGAGACAATCGGTGCATGGCACGTGGTGGTCGGGCTCGACGAGGGCGAGGTGCTCTCGGTGACCCACCATCCGGCGGCGCGGCCGATGATCCAGCCGGAACAGCTTGCCGGGATCGAGGATTTGGTGCGCGCCGACCCCGTCTTCATCGAGGCCTGCGGCAAACGCGGGATTACGGACATGAGCCGGGTGATGTGCGATCCCTGGTCCGCGGGCCGGTTCGGACACGGGGACGAGGAGAACCGCAACGTCTGTCACGTCTTCTGCTGGGTCAAGCCGGAAGAAGGCGAGAACTTCTACGCCCACCCGCTCGAGGGGCTCAACGCCGTCGTCGATATCCGCAGGCTTGAGGTGCTCCAGATCGACGACCACGGCATCATTCCCGTGCCGGGCGGCAGCCACGAGTATTCAACCGGCTCCCATGAGCCGCGCCGCGACCTGCGGACAATCGACATCGTTCAGCCCGACGGTGTCAGCTTCGAACTCGATGGCAACCGGGTTTCCTGGCACGAGTGGGAGCTGGTGATCGGGTTCAATGGTCGCGAGGCGGTAACGCTCCACGACATCAGGTACGGCGGTCGCCCGGTGGTCTACCGCGCCTCGATCGCGGAGATGGTGGTCCCCTACGGCTCGCCTGACCGGGCGCACTTTCGCAAGAATGTGTTCGATGTCGGGGAGTATGGTGCGGGAAAGCTCGCCAACTCGCTCAGGCTCGGCTGCGACTGCCTGGGCGCGATCCGCTACCTCGACGCCTGGGTCACCGACATCCACGGCGACCTGTTGCGGATCGACAATGCGATCTGCATCCACGAGGAGGACGCCGGCATCCTGTGGAAGCACCGCGACCAGCGCAGTGGGCAGGTCGAGGTTCGCCGGGCACGGCGCCTGGTGATATCGAGCATCATCACGGTCGGAAACTACGACTACGGCTACTACTGGTACCTGCATCTCGACGGCTCGATCGAATTCGAGATGAAGGCGACCGGCATCATCAACACCACCGCCTGCGTGCCGGGCGAGCCAGCACGCCATGGCCGGGAAGTCGCACCGGGAGTGGTCGGCCAGATCCACCAGCACCTCTTCTGCGCGCGGCTTGACATGGCGGTCGACGGGGATGCGAACACCGCCATCGAGTGCAACACCCAGATCGAGCCTCCCGAGCGCAACCCGTGGGGCAATGCCTATTTCGAGGAGGAGACGGTCCTCGAGAGCGAGACGATGGCTGCGAGACGGGTGAACCCCGCCACCCAGCGCTACTGGAAGGTGGTGAACACCAACCGGAAGAACGTGGTCGGCAGGCCGACCGGCTACCGGCTCGAGCCGACCAGCTGTGTCACCCCGTTCGTTCTTCCCGGATCGCCGTCAGGCACGCGTTCGGCCTTCACCCGCAACCATCTGTGGGTCACGGCGCACGACCGGAGCGAACGCTATCCGGCGGGAGAGTTCGTCAACCAGTCCGACGGCAGTGACGGGGTTGCAACCTGGATCGAACAGGACCGGCCCCTGGTCAATGCCGACCTGGTGCTCTGGCACGTGTTCGGCCTGCATCACCAGCCGAGGACCGAGGATTTCCCGGTGCAGCCCTGTGCTCCCTGCGGCTTCAGGCTGGTGCCGTCGGGGTTCTTCGATCGCAATCCCTGTCTCGACCTGCCGGGCTGAGCCTCCTACTCGGCCGCGATCGCTCTCCAGGCGCCTTCCGACCGCTTGGCGGCGCGCTCCCGTACGGCACGGCCGAATGCCTCCAGGATGGCCCGGTTCAGGGGCTGGTTTACGGCATCGATCTCGACGTGCCACTGCACACCGATGGCAAACGAGCGGGCTGCCCCCACCCGGACCGCCTCGATGGTTCCGTCATCGGCCACCGCCTCGACCTCGAGGCCCGGAGCCAGTCGGTCGATCCCCTGGCCGTGCAGGGAATTGACCATCGCCTCCCCTTCCCCCAGGAGCGAGGCGAGGACGCCGCCGTCACGCAGCGTGACGTGCTGGCGAGGACGCACCGAGACCTCGATCGGCTGCTCGCGGTTGCGCCGGTGGTCGTCGCGACCCAGAACCTCGTGGAGACGCTGGTGCAGGGTGCCTCCCAGCGCGACGTTGATCTCCTGGATGCCGCGGCAGGTTCCGAGCAGCGGGACACCAAGCGCGACCGCGCGGCGCACGAGCGCAATGGCAAGGCTGTCCCTGTCCGGGTCACGGACGTCCTCGCCCGGTGCGCAGTCCTGGCCGTAGAGGTGCGGCTCCATGTTGGAGACACCGCCGGTCAGAAGGATCCCGTCAACGATCCCGAACAGCCGGTCAGGATCGATCAGCTCGCCCAGCGCCGGGATCAGCAGCGGCATCGCGTCGGCAAGCCCGAGCACCGCGGTGGCATTGCGCTCGCCCGTGGTGTGCTGGCGGTGAACGCCGTCAACCCTGAGATTGCAGATGATACCGACCGCAGGAACGGGATGGGACAGGCGTGTCATCGAGTAACTCCGGAAACCCGCTGGAGATCAGAATGCTCGGTAAAGGAACGACTCGCCGCGAGCGAAGCGCGCGAGGTTCTCAAGCCACATCTCGCCGACCCGCACGGCGTAGAGCGGTGACGAAGAGCCGATGTGCGGCGCGATGAACAGGTTGGGGATATCCCACAGGTCGTCGTCGGCCGGCCAGGGCTCCACAGGAAGGACGTCAAGGAAGGCACAGGCTATCTGGCCGTTCGCAAGCGCGTCGCGCAGGGCGTCGACATTAACGAGCGCGCCGCGGCCGACATTGACCAGCGTTGCGGTCGGCTTCATGCGGGCAAAGGCACCGGCGTCAATCATGCCCGTGTTCTCGTCACTGATCGGGATCGCGAGCACCACGTAGTCGGCCTGCGCCAGGAACTCGTCGAGATCCGCCGGCGTTCCCTGCCGGTCGACCCCGGCCACCGTCCCGCTCGATCGCCTGATCCCGAGCACACGCATGCCGAACGCCTTCGCGTAACCGGCAACCCTGCTGCCGATGGCCCCGAGCCCGACGACAAGCACGGTCCCGGCACTCATGGCCTGGAGTTCGAACTTCTTCCACTCGTGCGCCCGCTGCTGGCCGTGGAGCCGGTCGAGCCGCTTGGCGCCCCACATCACGCCGGAAAACGCGAGTTCCGCAACCTCGGGTGCGTTGGCGCCGGGACTGTGGGTGACCGGCACCTTCTTCTCCCGCATCACGTCATAGAAGTACCCGTCGATGCCGGCATCCTCGGTATGCGCCCAGCGCGGCGCCGGATTCATCGAACAGACGGCGTCGACCCATTCCGTGCGATAGGCCTCCCCGGCATAGACGATCAGGTCCGATCCCTCGGGTGACCCTGACCAGTTTTCCGACCCGTCAATGGTCGCCCATTCGATACCCGGCACGATCGCCTCGGCCCTTTCGGCAACCTGCAGGTAGAAGTCATGTCCTGTCGTAACCTTCATGGCATTCCCCGAAACCGCCACGCGACCGTGATGCGCCCGGCCCCTGTGGTTCTAGCCGAGGCCTGCGCGCAAACATAGTCCGCACGTCGCCTCCTCTCAAGGCCTGCTTGTGGATGTCTCCGGCACGCCACGCCAGATATTGTGGGCGCCCGTCACTCCGGCACGCTCAGGGTACCTGGGCATGAACTCCGGGGACGCCGGTCACGAAAGCCTGCCGGACACACACCGGCACCCGGAGGTGAGCGCAGTGTCCAGCAGCCCGTTCCCCCCTTCGCGCGGACACGGGGGATGAAGGAGCGGCGCCGAAAGGGTGCCGGCTACCGGGAGTCTCTCGCGATGATCTTGGTGGAAAACACCTGGGTATGGCCCGCCACTGACATCATGTCGCCAGCATGGCGAAACCCGCCTCGGTCGCCAGATAGTGGCCTGCGCCGCACAGATGGCTGCGCGCCGTGACCATGGGCGTGACCATGGGCTGTTGCGGCAGGTCCGCCATCGTGGACGCCCTCTGCAGGCTATTCGGCCGTCTCGAGCCTGTCCTGGGTGCGGAACTCGAAATCGGAGGCGTCGTGGCGCTCGTGCAACTGGTCTTCGAGCGGCCCCGTGATCCGGTTGACCTTCCGCCCCCGAATCACGGCATCGCGGGCCGCGATCTCGTCGTACCAGCGGACGACATTGGCATAGTCCGTCGCGGCCAGGAACTCGGCGGCGCCGTAGAGCGCGTCCGTCGTCAGCACGCCGTACCAGGGCCAGATCGCCATGTCGGCGACGGTGTAGTCGTCGCCCGCCACGAACCGCGTCTCGGCCAGCTGCCTGTCGAGGACGTCGAGCTGGCGCTTCACTTCCATCGTGTAGCGGTCGATCGGGTATTGCTGCTTGCTGGGCGCGTAGGCATAGAAATGCCCGAAGCCACCGCCGAGATAAGGCGCGGAGCCCATCTGCCAGAACAGCCAGGAGAGGCACTCCGCGCGCTTGGAGGGGTCTTCCGGGATGAAGGCACCGAACTTCTCCGCCAGGTAGAGCAGGATCGCGCCGGACTCGAACACGCGCGTCGGCCTGGGAAGCGAATAGTCCACCAGTGCCGGAATTTTCGAGTTCGGGTTGATGGCGACGAAGCCCGAGCCGAACTGGTCGCCGTCGCCGATCCTGGTCACATAGGCGTCGTATTCCGCGCCGCTGTGCCCCGCCGCCAGCAGCTCCTCCAGCATCACCGTGACCTTCACGCCGTTGGGCGTGGCCAGCGAGTAGAGCTGGAGCGGGTGCTTGCCGCGCGGCAGCTCCTGCTCATGCGTGGCACCAGCGACAGGTCGGTTGATCGAGGCGAAGCGGCCGCCACTCTCGCGCTCCCAAGTCCAGACTTTCGGCGGTTCGTAAACGGATGCGTCGGTCATGTCATCATCCTTCACGGGCATCGGGTATACAGGGAGTACGAAGACCCACCGTTTACCATCCCCGGACCCGGATTGCATGCGCTCCGAATCCCTCCCTGTCAAACGGCCCTCGGTTGCTCCGCTGAAATCGGGTAGATTTTCTGGAGGCGGCATGCCGGGAAACGGTTCTCTCCTGTCACTGGAGGCTCGCAGAGGGTGGACGTGATCGACGGAGTTGAAGTTCGTCGCACGACAGCGTGGACAAGGCCGGTTGGATCGTCCGGGCGACCGAGGGCGGCAGACCGCGGCCGGGTGTGGACTGCGTTCGTCTCATCACCGGGGCTGACGGGGCATTTCCGCGCGGTCGTCTCCGTTCTTTGCCTTATGGCACCGGTCCCAGCGGCTGCGCAGACGCCCGCGACTGCGGACGATCCCCCTGGCTGCGCCGCGAGTGTTTGCGAGCTGACGCTGCGGGATGCGATCGGGCTGGCGCTGGCGCGCAACCGGCCGCTTCTCAACAGCCGGCTCGACCGGGAAGTGCAGAGGTTTTCGCTGGATGTGGCCGAGGAGCGCTGGAGTTCTCAGGTTACCGTCGGGCCCTTCGCCAGCAGGGACCGGCAAGACGACAAGGCGGGCGTCGCCGCTCGGATGAACCTGCGCGTCCCCACCGGCGGCGCGTTCGCGCTCGGCTGGGACGAAACGCTGTCGAGGAGGTTCGACGATGCCGGTTCACAAACCTTCAGCTTTTCCCAACCGTTGCTGAAAGGTGCCTGGGCTGATATCGACAGTGCAACGGTGCGGCAGGCGCGGCTGAACGAACGGATCGACATCCTCGCCTTCCGCCAGACTGCGGCGGATCTGGTCGTCGCCGTGATCGGGGCGTATCGGGCGCTGATCGGAGCGGTGCGGCAAGTGGAAATCGGCGAAGCTTCATTGCAGCGCGCCCGCGAACAGCTTGAGGCAACCCGCGCGCTGATCGGAGCGGGGCGCGTGGCCGAGCGCGAAGCGGGGCGGTCCGAGGCGGCGATCGCCACCCGGGAGTTGGCGCTGGTCCGCGCCCGGAACCGCCTGGAAGCAGCGCAATTTGCCCTGATCGACATTCTCGAGCTTGACAGCCGGACCCGCATCCGTCCGCTGGAAGGGTTGCAGGCCGGGCAGCAGGACGCCGCCTTTTCGCCGACGTTCGAAGAAGCACTGCAAAACCGCGTCGATTATCTCCAGGCCAAGCTCGGGCTCGAGATCGCCAGGATCGCGTTGACGGTGGCCCGCAACAACCTGTTGCCGGATGTTGCTCTCAGCTTCCGGTGGATGAACAGCAACATTGGTCGCACGGATAGTGAGCTGCGGCTAGACGCCACTGTTCCGCTGAACGACCGGACGCCTGAGCTCGAACGCCTGAGGGCCCGCAACGCGCTGAAGAAGGCGGAGAGAAGCGTCGTCGAATTGCGCGAGTCGATCCGCACGGCGCTGCGCCAGGCGCTGAACGATGTCGAGGTGGGCCTCCGCCTGACCGAACTGACGCGCGACGCGCGCGTACTGGCGGAGCAGAACCTGGCGGTGGAGGAGGCGAAGTTCGGCCAGGGCCTGTCCTCCACCTTCGAGGTGGCGTCGGCCGAGGAAGAGCTGGTCCAGGCGGAGCAGGCCGAAGCGGACGCCATCCTCTCCCATCTCGATGCGTTGACGCGGCTCGACCGGACCACCGGACGCGTGCTGGACCGCTGGGACGTCCGGCTTGAGGCGGCGCCGCAATGACGGATCGCGACCCCGACATTTACCACACGCTTCTGGAGAACCTGTCCGACGGAGTAATCGTCATCCAGTTCGACGGGTCGGTCAGGATGGCCAACGCCGCGTTTTGCCGAATGTTCGACCTCGACCCCGATGAGGCGCCCGGGCGTTCTTTCGGCGAGCTCTTCATCGCATTCGAGGGTTTCGACGAGTTCACCCAGATCGTCCTCGACGCCGTTGTCGAACGCGGGGACATCGCGCGGCGCATCACGCGGGTCCGGGTCGGCGAGGCGCTTCGCTCGCTGTCCGTCACGACCTCTTGTCTCATGGCGGGAGAGGAGCGGGTTGCGGTGATCGTTGTCGTCTCCGACATCACCGAAGTCCGTGAACTGCGCGAGACGGAGCTGCGCCAGGCGGCGGTCATCGAGACGCAGCTCGGCGAACTCCAGAACGCCTATCTCGACCTCGAGGCCCGGAATGAGGCGCTTTCGGCGATGACGAAGCGCGTGCGCACGGTGCGCGGCGCGGCGATGCTGTTCGTCATGGTGGTGTTTCTCGCCATCGGCGCCTGGTATGTCCGGCCGCTGGATCTGTTCAGCGCTACGGCGGCGCTGGACGCCGGCCCGGGAGCAGAGGAGCCCGGCGATCCAGGCGCGCTGCCGGCCTTGACGGTGCAGCCCCGCGAATTCCGGTCCACCATCGCGCTCAGGGGCCATCTGGCACCGGGCCGCGTCGCCGAGATCGTCAGCCCGATCGAAAGCCATGTAGGCGCAGTGCATGCCGCCCCCGGGGATCGGGTGACAGCGGGCGACCCGCTGGTCGCTCTCGACACTGGCCAGCTCGCCGCGGATCACAGGCGTGCCCAGGTCGAGCATATCAAGGTGCACGACCGGCTTGTCGAGCTCGAGGACTGGGAGAACAGCGCCGACATGGCGCGAGCCCGCCGAGCCTTGCGACGGGCGAAGATCGCGTTCGACGATGCGGAGCGGCATCTCGACAGGACCGCCTTCCTTCTGGAGCAGGGGCTCGTTCCCGCCTCGCAGCAAGAAGATGCGCAGCGGCAGCAGCAGAACCGGGCCCTGGATATCGAGGAGGCCCGGCGGGAGCTGGAGGCGGTGAAGGCGAAAGGCGGCGAAGAGGCGCGGCGGGTGGCGCGTCTGGAGGCACGGACGGCCGAGGACCGCCTGCGCACGCACAAGGAGAAACTGGACCTGGCGCAGGTCCGGGCGCCGATCGCCGGGGTCGTCATGGCGGCGGAGGACCCGAGGGCCAGACCCCTGACGAAGGGCAGGCCGGTGGCACAGGGAGAGCTGATGCTGAGCATCGCGGACCTGGAGCGCCTCTCCGTCGTCACCAGCGTGGACGAGGTGGACGTGAGGAAGGTCGAGGCCGGTCAGCGGGCCTGGATTACCGGCCCCGGATTTCCCGGCCTGAAGGTCGAGGGAGCCGTGACCCGCGTTTCGCCGCGGGCGGATCGGAGGACGCGGCGGCGCGGCGCGCCGCAGTTCGAGGTCGTCGTCACGCTGGACAGGCTGAAAGCGGAGGCCCGCAATCGGCTGCGGGTCGGCATGTCGGCCTATGTCACGATCGTCGTCCACCATCGTCCGGCAGCCCTGATGGTGCCGATCGGCGCGGTGGAACAGGATGGGGACGGCAAGGCCTGGCTGCGCGTCCTCGCCAACGGCGGCGCGGAACGGCGCGAGGTCGAGCTTGGCCTCACCACGCTCGATTCGGTCGAGGTGGTGAAGGGCCTTTCGCCTGGCGACAGGATTGTCCCCGTCCGATGATCCGGAGCAGGGACCGGGGCGCCGAAGTGAGGCGCCGGGTGGGATGCTGAGGCTGACCGACATCCGCAGGTCCTACCGGATCGGGCCGGTCACGACCGAGGTTCTGCGGGGCATCGATCTGAAGGTCGATGCGGGCGACCTGATGTCGATCATGGGGTCTTCGGGCAGCGGCAAGACAACGCTCATGAACATTATCGGCCTGCTGGACCGCCCGACATCGGGCACCTGCGTCCTCGACGGGCGCGATGTTTCCGGGCTTCGCGACGACGAGCTGTCCGCGCTGCGGAACCGGCATGTCGGTTTCGTATTCCAGTCCTTTCACCTGCTGCCGCAGTTGACCGCATTGGAGAATGTCTGCCTGCCGCTGGTCTATCGGGGCGCCGGGCGGCCGGAAATGCGCCGCCGCGCGCAGGAGATACTGGACCGCGTCGGCATGGCGGACCGGACCGGACACCGGCCGGACCAGCTTTCCGGTGGGCAGAAGCAGAGGGTCGCCATCGCCCGGGCGCTGGTGGGCGAGCCGGCGCTGCTGCTCGCCGACGAGCCGACCGGCGCGCTGGATAGCGACACGGCCGACGAGGTGATGGCGCTGCTGCGGCGGCTGAACGAGGAGCGCGGCATTACGATCCTGATTATCACGCACGACCCGTCGGTCGCGGACCGGTGCGCGCGGCGGACGCGCATTCGCGACGGCAGGCTCTTCGAACCGAAGGCTGGGCGCTCCTGGTCCGCCCTGCAACAATCCGGTCACGCCCCGGGCGCCACTGCGGCGCCCGGGGCGTGACGCGGGCGTCCGGCGATGTCCCGAGCCTTCCAGGTCCTTGCGGCCAATGCCCGCGAGGCGGCCGACAGCCTGCGCCGGGCGAGGCTGCGCACGGTGCTGGGCCTGGTCGGCGTCATGATCGGCATTTCCTCGGTCATTGCGATGGTCTCACTGGGCGAAATCGCCAGGGAGCAGGCCCGCAAGCAATTCGAGGCGCTCGGCACCGACATCGTTGTCATCCGATCGTCGGATGCTGGCGGAAGGGCCGTGATCGGCCTCCCGGACGCCCTGCAACTGGCGGCGAAGGTCCCTTCGATCGTCGAGGCGGCGCCCAGGAAATCGGAGCGTGGGACGTTCCGCTTCGCCGGCCGGGAGGTCGGGCGGGGCGCAGTCCAGGGCGTCACCCGATCCTTCAAAAGCGTGAACAAGCTGACGCTGCAGGAGGGCCGATTCGTTTCGAATCTGGATGCCGACAGATACTGGTGCGTCATCGGCGCCGAGATCGCGGAGAAAATGCGCGCGGCGGGGGCGGATCGCCTCCCGGGGGCGCTCATCGAGGTCGATGAGGTTCTCTTCACGATTGTGGGCGTACTGGACAGAAAGAGGGAGAGCTATGCACTGCCGTTCCAGGTGAACGCGGACAAATCCATATTCGTCCCGATAACCACGGCGCAGCGAATCGCCCCTGATCCCGGAATCGAGGTCATCGTCGCCCGATCCGCCGTCGGCGTCCATTACGAGGCGGCGGTGCAGGACATCCGGTCCTATTTCCGCAAGCGCGCGCCCGATCTCGGCCTCGATATCGTCACCGCAAAGGAGCTGATCGCCCGGATGGAGGCGCAGATGGGCATTTTCACCTTGTTGCTGGGCGCGGTGGGCAGCATTTCGCTAATCGTCGGCGGGATCGGGATCATGAACATCATGCTCGTATCCGTGGCCGAGCGGCGCGCGGAAATCGCCATCCGCCGGGCCCTGGGCGCGCGGCAGCGCGATATCAGGAGCCAGTTCCTCATCGAATCCGTCATCCTGACAATTACAGGCGGCATACTCGGCATCGCGCTGGGGTTGGCGGCAACCTGGACGATCTGCCGCTTTACCGGCTGGGACTTCCTGATCTCTGGGCTCTCCGTGGCAAGCGGCCTCGGCACGGCGGTGGCGGTCGGCCTGTTCTTCGGGTTCCAGCCTGCCCACCAGGCATCCAGGCTCGATCCCATCGCCGGACTTCAGGGCAAGTAGGAAGCCGCCGGGGCGTCGGGCCGAGCAGGCCCCGCGCCCCGATCGATGTCATGCGACCCGCGAATCCGGGACCTCAGCAGGATGTCTTGAGCGCCCCATGGCAGTTCTTGAGGTCTTCCACCTGTTCCACACTCCCCCTGAAATCGCTGTACTGCGGGGAGATCTCCGGGTTGCCGGGGAATACCGTACTCCATCTTCTGCACCTGGCCCTCATGGTGCATTGTCCCGAATCCACCGCGACCGGCCTGGTATCGGCATATCCCGAAACGCTGCAGGTATCGTTGGCTTCGCTCGCATTCCAGGCGCTCTTGCAGTTCTCGACCGTTACGGGGATGGGGCAAGAGGTGGACAACTCGCTGTTGCAGTAGTCGAGCTGTTTCACATCGTCGGGCGATCCGTAGAAGGACGCTGCCGCCGCCAGGGTCCCGCAGGAGGTCGAGACATGACACTGCCGGTTTGATATCGACACGCTGTGGGATCCGTAGGACGAACCGCATTTCTGGCTGGCATCGCTGTCGTCCCACGCCTCCTCGCAGGCTGTCGCCAAAGCGGTTTGTTCGGCAGCGGAGAGGCAGGAGCTGATCTTGAGCACGCCGTTGCAACTCACCAGATCGCTCATGTCATCCAGATCGCCGGTGACGGTTTGCATCTGCGATGCCCAGCCATCCGACTTCCGGCACCTGGTCGTGACGCTGCACTCTCCGTTCGAAGCCGTCATCCAGAACTGGTTGCTGGAAAATGGGCAATGCGCGGAGGCGTCGCTCTCGTCCCACGCATCAAGGCACTCGGCCTGCGTCGGGTCGTCCTGGGCGCGGGCAGGTCCGGCTGCGGCAAGGGCGGCGGCAAGCACGACCGCCGCAAGGGCAATCGCCCGGCGCCCGGTCGAGGTTCCATCGGTCTTCATCGCTTCCTTCCTTTCCGCCCGGTCACCGATCGACAATCCGACCGGTCATGGCGAGCTTTTGCGCTCTGTGACAGGTGGCCGAAGACGCGCGTCACGTCGTGTCGCCCGGATACTCTCCCTTGACCTTGCGGTCGTACAGCTCCAGCTCGAAGGTCTCGTCACCCTCCTCGGCATCGTCCGCGATCGTCGTGATATTGATCTGGCCTCCAGTACAAGGAGGAAGCGGCCGGGGCGCCGGGCCGAACAGGCCCCGCGCCCCGATCGATGTCATGCGGCCCGCAAAACCGGGACCTCAGCAGGAGGTCTTGAGGTACCCATGGCAGTTCTTGAGGTTTTGCACCTGTCCCAGGTCCCCCTTGTACGAGGTCTCGACTGCGATCCTTCCCCCGGTCTTCCCCAATGGATCGTCAACCAGTCTTTCGCAATGGGTCTTTATGGAGCACTGTCCCGAATCCACTCCGACCTCGGTGCCGAAGGGGCCGGAATAGTTGCAGGTAACCTTGGCCGAGCTCGCATTCCATGCGCTCGTGCATTTCTCGACCGATGGGCAAGAGGTGGACAATTCGCTGTTGCAGTAATCGACCCGTTTCACATCGTCGGGCGACCCGTAGAAGGACGCTGCCGCCGCCGGGGTCCCGCAGGAGGTCGAGACCTGACATTGCACGCCTTGATATGTCGACACGCTGTGGGATCCGCGGGAGGAACCGCATTTCTGGCTGGCATCGCTGTCATCCCACGCGTCGTTGCATGCTGTCTCCAGGGCGGCTTGTTGAGTAGCGGTGAGGCAAGAGCCGATCTTGAGCGTGCCGTCGCAGCTCACCAGATCGCGCATGTCATCCAGATCGCCGGTGACGGTTTGCTGGGTCGATGGCACACCATTCAACTTCCGGCACCTGGCCGTGACACTGCACTCTCCGTTCGGGGTATCAAACCAGAATTGGGTGCCGGGAGCCGGGCAATGATCGGAGGCGTCGCTCTCGTACCACGCTTGAGCACAGTCGCCATATGTCGGGGCGTTCTGGGCGCGGGCGGGCCCGGCTGCGGCAAGGGCAGCGGCCAGCACGACCGCCGCAAGGGCAATCGCCCGCGGCCCGGTCGAGGTTCCATCGGTTTTCATCGCTTCCTTCCTTTCCGCCCGGTCACCGATCGACAATCCGACCGGTCATGGTGAGCTTTTGCGCTTTGGGATAGGTGGCTGAAGACGTGCGCCACGTCGTGTCGCCCGGATACTCTCCCTTGACCTTGCGGTCGTACAACTCCAGCTCGAAGGTCTCGTTACCTTCCTCGAGATCGTCTTCGATCGTTACGATGTTGATCCCGACCCTGGGATTGTTCGGGGTAAAGTCCACCGTGCCGCTTGCCGAGTTGTAATCCTTGCCGGCCTCCGCCGTATCGTCCTTCGTTCGGTATGAGTAGCGAACGTCATTGTCGCGCGTGCTGAATCCCGTCACGGTGATCACGAATGTCACCTTGCGGCCTTCCTTCGCGCTCGCATCCACGCTCGCTTGCTGCGCGTGGACCTCCGGCGCGGCGAGGAGGCCGCTGCCAAGCGCCGACAGGACGAGCGCAAGCGTGCGCAAGACGCGGGGGCAGGTGAGCAACCGGATAGATGGGCGACAGGTTCCGTATGAAGTTCTCATGGCGTTCGCCTCCTCTGCTCACCGCCATGGACAGCGACGGGCGCGGGCCGGGACCGGCATCGCGTGCCCGCTCGTCGCACGGTCGCGCGGACTCAATCGCAATACTGACCCGCGTTCCCGCATCCCGCCTTGACCGCCTGATCGTTGTCCTGGATCTGGCCCTTCAACGTCATCGTGCTCGGCATGGACCGGATGTTGGACGTCGGTGTAACCCACCCGGTGACGTCGCGGTAGAGCCCGTTGACCTCCTGGTCGTAGAGCTTGAGCTTGAAGACCTCCGGGTCTTCTTCAATGCTGTCGTCGATCGTGTCCACATAGACCTTCTGCTCCTTGACCCCGGAGTTGAAGGTCACGGTACCGGTGGTCTCGTCGTAATCCTCGCCCTTGACGGCCGCGCCGTCTTTCGTCTTGTACTTGTAGCGCACCGCCCAGCCGTTCGGCGCGGCCCCGAGCTTGACCGTGAACTCCATCGTGGCGCCCTCGGTTGCGCCGGTATCCACGGCGTGCGCCGCCTGCGGAATGGTGAGCGCGGTGGCCCCCGCCAGCACGACGCTTGCAACGGCCGCGCACCATGCGGTCCGTGCGGTTTTCCCGTTCGAGTCCTGTCTCATGCCATCCTCCTTCTCGGGCGTGGGGTCCGGTTGCGGCCGATTGCACCCCGAACGAATTGAAAATAAAGGTTGCATCACATAAGGGTCAAGATTGACTCATCATGCCCTGCATAAGGTTTTCCTGTCCCGCTCTATTCGGTGACCTGCCCCCCCGCGATTGATCCAGTTGGAATGTTAGTGCATTGACAGCTTGACCTGAAGTTCCCCTGATTTTCAGTTGATATTTGTGCCCAAGTGTGTGCTTCGGCGGGACTCTTGCAGATTTACGGGTCGCAACGTGTACCCATGCACATGTGGATATATGCGCTGATATAGATAGAACTATAGGTATAATGGGTAGCCATGTATATCGAATCTGTCCCCAACCGGTCCTCCCCGCCCGCCATCCTGCTGCGCGAGTCCTGCCGCGAAGGCGGCAAGGTCAGGAAGCGTACCCTCGCCAACCTCGCAAAGTGGCCGTCTGCTCTGGTCGAAGGTTTGCGATGCCTGCTCAAGGGAGGCACCGCGGTGCCAGGCCTCGAGGACGCCTTCGACATCGTCCGCTCCTTTCCTCATGGCCATGATCCCAGCGAGGATCCTCGAGCCGGCCTCGAAGCTCGCCACGGCACGCGGCCTCGCCGCGGCCACGGCGGCGAGCACCCTGGGCGAGATGCTCGATCCTGAACTCGACGAAGACGACCTGTATGCCGCCATGGACTGGTTGCTCGAGCGCCCGGAAAGGATCGAGCGCACTCTGGCGAAGCCGCACCTCGAAGAGAGCTGGCTGGTCCTCTACGATCTGACCTCGGTGTGGATGGAAGGCAGAGCGTGTCCCCTGGCCAAACGCGGACATTCCCGGGACGGCAAGAAGGGCACGCTGCAGATCGAGTTCGGCCTGTTGTGCGACCGCGACGGATGTCCGGTCTCGGTGGAGGTGTTCTCCGGCAACACCGCGGATCCGGCCACGCTGGCCTCACAGATCACCACGGTGCAGGAGCGCTTCTCCCTTGCGAAGGTGGTCCTGGTGGGGGACCGGGGGATGCTGACCGAGGCGCGCATCCGCGAGGAGGTGAAGCCTGCGGGCCTGGACTGGATCAGTGCCCTCAGGGGACCGGCCATCCGTGCCCTGGTCGAAGCCGGTGACGTGGAGATGTCGCTGTTCGATGAAACAGACCTGGTGGAGATCACCAGTGACGCATACCCCGGCGAGCGCCTCATGGTCTGTCGCAATCCGCTGCTGGCCGACGACCATGGACCTCAAGGTCCGCCCCGTCTTCCACCGCACCGAACCCCGGGTGCGTGCCCACGTCTTCCTGTGCATGCTCGCCTGCTCCGTGGAGTGGCACATGCGCCGGAAGCTCAAACCCATGCTGTTTGACGACGAGGATGCCGAAGGCGCCGAGGCCCGGCGCCCGTCCGTCGTGGCGCCGGCGAAGACATCAATGCGTGCTCAGGACAAGGCGACTACCAGAACAACCACCGACGGTGATCCGGTGCACAGCTTCCGCACCCTCATCGACGATCTTGCCACCATCACCCGCAACACCGTGGCGCCCCGCATCCCGGGCATCGAACCCTTCCAGGTCACCACACGGCCCACGTCGCTCCAGAAGAAGGCCCTCGACCACCTCGGCGTGCGTCTGTAGCGTTCCCGGTAGCGACACACTCGATTTCCTCGAATGCCAAGACTTTCAACCCTTACGCTCGAGCATAGATGGAACTTCAGGCTTGAAGCGTCGCTTGCCGTCATGCCGCAACTGACGGTTGCCCTGCCGAGGAGTAGTAGCCGCGACGGCGGTCGCGTTCAATTGTCTCGGGCAGCCGCTCGCTCGGCAAGCCGTAACCGCCGCCGCCGGGAGTTCGCACCTGCACCCAGTCGCCAGGCTCCAGAGTATAGCCTTCGCCTTTCGATATGTGCTCGGGCAACGCCACACTGCCGCCTTGGGAGATCTCGATCTGATTGGTGGCGCCCGGTTCACCGCCCATCAGGCCTGGCGGACCGAAACGACCATGGTCCATCAGGAAAGAGGCCTTGCCCTCGCCGCGCACCAGCCGAATTCGATAGCTCACGCCGAAGCCGCCACGATGACGGCCGGCGCCGCCGGAGCCCTCGCGCAGCGCGTATTCCTCGAACACCAACGGATAGTGCTGCTCCAAAATTTCGATCGGTTGGGTCTTGGAGATGCCGACAGTCGAACAGCCATTGGTCAGGCCATCGGTCTCCCACCACCCGCCATAGCCGCCGCCCGAAAAAAGATACATGATGTAGTTCTGGTCTTCTTCAGGGTCATATCCGCCGAGTGCAAGGTTACCGCTGGTCCCCGCCGGCGCCGCGAACATGCGTTCCGGAATGATTTGCCCCATGGCGCCAAAGACCGCCTCCATGATCCGTTGCGAAACCTCTGCCGCGCAGCCGGCGACTGGTCGCGGGTATTCGGCATACAGAAAGGTGCCCTCGGGTTTCGGGATATGAAGCGGCGCGAAGCAGCCGGAATTGATCGGCACATCCGGAAAGATGTGCTTCATGGCGACGTAAACCGCGGACTGTGTCGTCGCCCAGACACAGTTCATTGGTCCTCGGCAGGGCGGGCTCGCTCGGGAGAAATCAAAGGTTATGTCGCTGCCTTGCACGGTCATGTCGAGGGCGACCGCCAATGGTTCGTTGACCACACCGTCGCTGTCGACGTAGCTTGTAAAGCTGTAGGTACCGTCCGCGAGCGCCTCGATACAGGCGCGCATCTGCATCTCGGAACGCGCCCGAAGCTCCACGATCGCCGCCTCGACGGTCGCCGCACCGTACCGGTCGAGCAAGGCGGTTAGTCGTTTCTCCCCGGTCCGGAGTGCCCCAATTTGTGCCTGGATGTCGCCGATCCGCTCTTCGGGTACGCGAATGTTGGTGAGGATGATGTCGATGATGTCCTGGCAAAGTTCGCCACCCTGCATCAGCTTCACCGGGGGCAGGCGCAAGCCCTCTTGCTGGATCTCCGTTGCCGTCGAGTTGAAGCCGCCCGGCACCATGCCGCCGGTATCGGGCCAGTGACCGGTATTGGAAAGGTAACACCAGGGCCGGCCACGGTAATGGAACGGCATAACCATCTTTACGTCCATCAGGTGGGTGCCGCCCAAATAGGGATCGTTCTGGATGACTATGTCACCGGGCCCGAGATCGTTTCGCAGCTCGATGACCGCCTCGGTCGCGAACTGCATCACGCCAAGAAAGATCGGTAGACCGAGAGCGCCCTGGGCGATCATTTGACCGTTTTCGAGGGCATAGATGCCGTTCGATCGGTCGAAGCCCTCCGAAATCACCGGCGAGAACGAGGTCTTTTCGTGCACCAGGTCCATTTCGCTACAGATCTGGTTCAGGCCGTTTTCGATAACAGCCAACGTGACTGGATCAAGAGTCATGGCTACTACTCACTTTCGCTCAGACTACATTTCCAACATCGATCGTTAGGTTGCCCAGGCGATCCGACGTCGCGACTGCGCCCGGATCCAGCACAATCGTTGAATCCGCCTGCTGGACAATTGCCGGCCCCTCGATCACTGCGCCCGCGCCGATCATCTCCCGGTCATAGATCGCGGTTTCGACAAAGCTGCTTTCAAAATACACCGCTCGCTTGTCGATGGGGTCGGGATGCCGCTCCGCACTGGCGTTGGCACCAAACAGTGCGAGATCGATCTGCTTGCGGCAGCCAACCACGGTGGTGCGCAGACTTGCCAGAACCGGGGTCATCTCGTGCAACTCGATTTCAAACCGGGCGCGATAATGTTCCTGGAGAGTCTTGACGACACTGTCATGTGTAAAACCTGGGCTTAAGACTGGTATGCGAAATACATGGCTCTGGCCTCGATAAAGCAAGTCGGCTTCAAAGATCACCTTGATGTCGGCGATCGGCACGCCTTCCTCGGCAATCATCGCGCGGCCTCTGCTTTCCTGTTCGGCGAACACCGCCTCGGCGTGTGAGGGATCAACCTCCGTGAGCGACCGCCAGATCGTGTGGGAGAAATCGTGCCGCAGGTCAGCGAGCATGCAGCCGAGAGCCGATGTGATACCGGGGAACCGCGGCACCAGCACATGCGGCACACCGAGCTCTCGTGCCAGTGCAACGGCGTGCAGGGCGCCGGCCCCGCCAAAGGGAAACAGTGCGAAGTCGCGCGGGTCGTTTCCCTTCTCGATCGACACCAGCCGAATCGCCGAAGCGAGCTGGTTGCCGGCCACGGCCAGGATCGCCGATGCGGCCTCGACACTGTCGAGGCCAAGCGGCCGCCCGACCTTTTCGGTCAACGCCGTTTCCACCGCCTCGATCGCGGCGCTGCTTTCGATGCCGGAAAATACCGCAGGATCGACCCGACCGAGGATGACATTGGCGTCGGTGACCGTCGGTCGGGAGCCGCCCCGGCCATAGCAGACGGGGCCCGGCATCGCGCCGGCACTTTCCGGACCGACCCGCAGGATGCCGCCGGCGTCGACTCGCGCGATCGATCCACCCCCGGCGCCGATGGTATGGATGTCGACCATGGGTACCCGAACCGGCACTCCATAGGCGAGGTCCTTTTCCGCCGATACGACCGGGATCCCGTCGCGGATGAGACTGACGTCAAAACTGGTGCCGCCCATGTCGCAGGCGATCAGGTTTGGAAAATCCGACTGATGGCCAATTTGGGCCGCGGCGATCGCACCGGCGGCCGGACCGGACATCACGGTCTGCACCGGCTGGCGTACCGCCAAGTCTGCGGCCATGATCCCCCCGTTTCCCTGCATCACCAACAGACGGTTCGGGAAACCGCTGGACGCAAGATCGTCGGACAGTCGACCAAGGTATCGCGCCAGCACGGGCTGAACGTACGCATTGACCGCCGCAGTGTTACCGCGTTCGAACTCGCGCACTTCGCGAAGGACATCGCTGCTGGCCGTGACGTATCCGTTGGGCCAGACCTCGCGCGCGATCTCGGCGGCGCGCTGCTCGTGTGTGGGATTGACGTAACTGTGCAGAAACTGAAGGACAACCGCCTCGGCACCAAGCTTCAGCAGCTCCTGCAAGGCATCCCGGACCTGATCTTCATCGAGTGAAATCAGAACCCTGCCGCGCGCATCCATACGCTCGTCGACCTCAAAACGGAATGACCGGTCGATCAGCGCCTCGAAGCTGCCAATCATTCCATAGTTTCGAGGTCGGGTGCGCCGACCCAGTTCCAGGATGTCGCGGAAGCCGCGCGTGGTAATCAGACCGCACCGTGCACCCTTGCGTTCAAGTACGGCGTTGGTCGCGATCGTGGTGCCGTGAATGATTGCCGTCAACCGATCGAACGGCACCCTGGCCTCCACCAACCCACGAATTACGCCTCTGGACTGGTCCTCCGGCGTCGAGGATACTTTTTCTACTCGGATCTCGCCGCTTTGCGGCTCAAGGAGTAGCAAATCGGTGTTGGTACCACCAACGTCGATTCCGGCCTGCCATTGGCTCATTCGTCTGGTTTCTCCCTGAATCGTACGAAGCAGGTACTGTACAATTGCCCACTTTCATATCGCTTCTACCGGAAAACTAGAACAACATATGCGGGAGTGTCAATATGATTTCCGGAAACAATATGCAGATGGCCAGGCCGAGCAGCATGAGAAAGACAAACGGTACGATCGATCGATAAATGTCGATCATCGTCACACCCGGCGGCGCCACACCCCTCAGATAGAACAGGTTGTAGCCGAACGGCGGCGTCAGAAAGCCGATCTCCATATTGATGATGAACAGGACCCCGAACCAAACCGGGTCGAAACCCAACGCCAAGATAATCGGCACGAATACCGGAATGGTGATCATCATGATCCCGACGGTGTCGATTACCATGCCGAGCAGGATGAGGAGGCCCTGCATGGCGAGCAGGATGACGTAGCGATTGACCTCGAGCCCGATAACCGCGTCGTTGATCAGACTGGACGCACCCATCGCAGTGTACAGCGTGGAAAACGCGCTGGCCCCGATGATGATCCAGAATATCAAGCAAGAGACCAGCAGCGTTGTCTCGGCGGCCTCCCGGAACATTTGCCACTTGAAGCCACGCTTGATCAAGGTCGCCACGATACTGCCGAAGGCCCCGACAGCCGCCGCCTCGGAAACGCTGGTGAAGCCCGATAGAATTGCACCGAGCACGCAGACGACTAGCAAAAGCGGGAAGATTAGACCGGTGAGCGAGACGAGTTTCTCGCGCCAGGTGAAACGATCCTCCTCCGGCAAGGCTGGGGCGAGTTCTGGCTGTAGCTTTCCGCGTATCAATATGTAGGCTATGAACAGCAACGCAAGCAGGAGCCCGGGCAGCACGCCACCGGCGTACAACTTGCCGATCGAGGTATTCGCGATGAGGCCGTAGATGATCATGGTGACGCTCGGCGGGATCAGGATGCCTAGCGATCCGCCGGCGGCTACGCTGCCGAGTGCAAATTGCTTCGAATAGCCGCGCGACAACATCGCTGGCAGGGCAAGGATCCCCATGGATACCGTCGCGGCGCCACTGATCCCGGCCATCGCAGCGAAGATCGTGCAGATCGCTACCGTGCCAGCGGCGAGCCCACCACGGAGGGATCCGACGAACCGGTACATGGTTTCATAGAGATCCTCCGCGATGCCCGAACGCTCGAGCATGTTTGCCATGTAGACAAACAGTGGAATTGCCAGGAATTCGAAACTTGAAGTATTGCCAAAAGCCTTCAGAACCATCATGGAGAGCGCGTTTGGCCCCCAGAATATCAGGACCAAAACAGCGCTGAGGCCCCCCAACGCGATGGCGATCGGCACACCGATCGCCAAGCAACCGAACATCGCGATGAAAAACAAGGCGGTGAGGCCGAAGACATCCATTATCCGGCGACCCGTGCGCCGGCTTCGGGCTCGATCGAAGTCGGATCGATCAGGCGCAGGATTTGCCGCATGCACCGTGCGAGCCATGATGCTGTCAGCAGGACCATGCCGATCGGAATCATGAACTTCGCCGGGTACACCGGTCCCGACCAGACACCAGTCGAGGAAACCTCGCCCATCTGGAATGCGAGATAGGCGAATTCGCTGCTCTTCCAGAGTATGGCATAGGAGAAGAAACCGAACAGCACCGTGCTTACGGTCAAATCGATCAGTGCCTGCGCCCGGAGCGGTAGTTGGGCATAGATGATGTCGACGCGGACGAGGAAACCGCGTTGCAGGGCGAAGGCACCACCGAGAAAGACATAGCCGACTTGCAGCCAACCGCTGACATCGTGCGCCCACGGCGTCGGCGCATTGAAAAAGTATCGCGCGATCGTCTCGAACATGATCACGCCAATCATCACAAAGATGAGCAAGGAAATGCTGCGCCCGATCACGGCGTTGCACGCATCAATGCCCACAGCGATCCGCCTCATTGCCGAGTCCGGCCGTTCGTCATGACCACTCCTCGACAAATATGAGGCGGACCAGGCGGTGACCCACCGGCACACCTGTCTGCGACATGCTTCAGGCCATTTGGACCCGCCGGCTGCATCCACCGTGGCCCGATGTCAGGGGAAAACTAGCGTCCAAGCTCGATCAAGTAGTCCTGGAGCATCTTCACCGCACGGGCGGAAAGGTCATCCTCCTTTGCGTATTCCGCCCACAGTACGCGGACGTTCTGTTCCATTTTGCTCCATTCGTCGGCCGGAATATGGACGAACTCGATGCCCGACTCTTTCATGATCTTGGTCGCACTCGCATCGAGTTGCGCGCCACGTGCCATGTAGTCCAGTGACGCCAACTTTGCCGCCTGTCTCATCATTTCCTGAATGTCGGCTGGCAACGATTCCCAAGCCTCCTTATGGATCAGGAAGTTGTTGTTCGGCGCCGGCATCGGAGACGGTTGGATGTAGAACTTTCCGACCTCGTGCAAGGACTTTTGCAGATTGGCATGCGGACTGCCCCAGCGAACAGCGTCGACGACACCGGTGGCAAGACCAGTATAGACTTCCGCACCGCCCAGGAAGACGGCCGATGCACCCATCGATTCGTACCACTTGGCTTCGATCCCGAACGTCCGGATTTTTAGACCGTCAAAGTCGGCAGCGCTGCGAAGCGGCTTTTTCGAAATGATGTCCCAAGAAGGCGAGAGATGCGGCGCCAGGTAGTGAATATTGTACTTTTCGTATGCCTCCCGTGCCAGGTCGATGAAGCCTTTCCGGTAGAAGAACGCATAACGCTCGATCGGGCTCCGCTCAGCACCCGGCACCCCGGACTCCAGCGTAGCGATCGGTCCGAGCTTGCCCGAGAAGTAGCCGCCAGTCATCATGCCGATTTCGACGATGCCACTGCCGACGGCTTCGAGGCCTTCCTTCACCGGAAACAAGGCGCCGACGGGAAACAACTGGATCTTCAGTCGGCCGGCCGACATTTTTTCGAGGGCCTCGGCAAAGTAAATTTTTACCGACTCGTAGCCGGGTTCCCCCGCCGCCAAGTTGCTCTGCATGCGCCAATTGAACTCCGCCGCATTACCCGGCGCGGCAAACGCGAATGCCCCCACTGCGACTGTCGACAGAATCCCGATAAAGCTTCTTCTACGCATCATCATGACGTCCCTCAAACCAGGTTAACTTTTGGTGGCAATCGTCGTTGTTGCCGTCGCGCATCCATAGACCACGATAGAGCAAGGCACACGTCACGAAGTTTGTCAAGTCCCGCCGGAGCCAAGGGTCACCAGGAGCCTGCGCCGTAGGAATGGTTGGTCGCAGGGAAGTTTTTCTAAACGGGTCGATAGTATGAACTCATTACGGTGTCCCCGATCGGGAATAGGTTGGATGCCCACGACGTTCCGCCCCTGTCAGCCGCACCAGTTGCTGCTGTTGTCGCCCGGCGTTCGAGAGGGACTCGTGTCGGGATATCTGGCCCATCACGTCAACGACCTGGTCGATGCGCTCGACCTGTGCGCGTTCCATGCGCCGTATAAGGGTGACGGTCCTCCCAACGCCCCCTGCGAGCCGTCGATGATGGTGAAGGTTCTGATTTGGTCCTATGCGACGGGGTGTTCTCCTCGTGAGCCATTGCGAGGAAGCTCGAGGAGGATGTGGTGTTTCGGGTCCTGGGGGCGGAGAACTTCCCCCGGCACCGCACGATTGGTGAGTTTCGTTGGTGTCATCTCGAGGAGTTCGAGCGGATGTTGGTCGAGGTGGTGCCGGTGGCCCGCGAGATGGGGTGGTGCGGTTCGGGACGCTGTCGGTGGACGGTACGAAGGTGCGAGCAAGCGCAAGGCGATGAGCGACGGTCGGATGTTGAAGGAGGAGGCTCGGCTGAAGGAGGAGATGCGGCGACTGTTGGACAACGCGGGCGGGGTCGATGCCGAAGAGGACCAACGCTGCGGCGAGCAGAGCGCGGTGACGAGCTGCCCTGATAATCGGGCGCGGCGGCAGATGTGGAACACATTCCGGCGGAATGATATCTTGCGCCTCCCGCAACGAGCTGGCGATGAGCGCCCGGGAGGCCCGATGCGACAGTTGATCCGCCGAGTTGTCCTCGGCCTGGCCCTGGCGCTACTGGCGTCGCCCGGCATGGCCCTGGAGTACAGGCCGGCCGTCGTCTACGACGTCGGCACAAAGTACGACAAGAGCTTCAACGAAAGTGTCTGGAACGGTGTCGAGAAGTTCACTGCCGAGACCGGGATCGCCGTTACCGAGTTCCAGATCACCAACGAGGCCCAGCGGGAACAGGCGATGCGGCGCCTGGTGCAACGAGGTGCGACACTGGTGATCGCGGTCGGTTTCTCCCAGGCCGATGCCATCGATGCCGTCGCGGCGGATCATCCCGACCGGCAGTTCGCGATCATCGACGTGTCCTGGCTCGACCGGCCAAACCTGCGTCAGTACGCCTTCAAGGAACACGAGGGCAGCTACCTGGTCGGGGTCGCGGCGGCGCTGGCCAGCAAGACCGGGACCGTCGGGTTCATCGGGGGAATGGACATCCCGCTGATCCGCAAGTTCCAGTGCGGGTACGTTCAGGGCGTACGTGCCGCACGCAGCGATGTCACGGTGCTCCAGGCCATGATCGGGACCACCCCCTCGGCCTGGAACGATCCCACCCGGGCCACCGAGCTCGCCCGCTCCCAGTTCGATCGCGATGCCGATGTCATCTACCACGCGGCCGGCGCAAGCGGCATTGCGGTGATCCAGACCGCGGTGGAGGCCGGCCGGCTTGCGATCGGGGTCGACTCGAACCAGAACGGCATGGCGCCGGGCTCGGTGCTCACCTCGATGCTCAAGCGTGTCGACATTGCGACCTACCGGACTCTGGTCGACGCCATGAGCGGGCGCTTCACCGCCGGCGTCAACGTACTGGGGCTCGCGGAAGGCGGCGTTGACTGGGCACTCGACGAACACAATGCACCACTCGTGAGCGAAGAGATGCGCACCTCGATCGAGAAGGCCCGGGCCGACATCATCTCCGGTGCAACCCGGGTTCACGACTACACCACGGACTCCACCTGCCCCGGGTGAGGCCCGGCGTGGCGGTCCCGGCGCTGCGCCTGCGCAACATTTCCAAACGCTTCGGGACCGTTCAGGCCGCCCGCGGTGTCGATCTCGATGTGATGCCGGGAACCGTCCACGGCATCATCGGCGAGAACGGAGCCGGCAAGTCGACACTCGCCTCGATCATCTTCGGACTGCACACCCCCGACTCCGGCACGATCGAGATCGATGGCGCACCGGTGAACAACCTGCGTCCGGTCGACGCCATCGGCCACGGCATCGGCATGGTGCACCAGCACTTCATGCTGGTGCCGGGCTTCAGCGCGCTCGAGAACATCGTGCTCGGACTGGAAGCCGGTTTCCGGCTTGGACCCGGTCTGGCCCGGGCGCGGGTCCGCCTCGCCGGGGTGTGCCGGGAACACGGTCTCGACATCGATCCTGATGCCACGGTCGACGACCTGCCGGTCGGGGTACGCCAGAGGGTCGAGATCCTGAAGGCGCTCTACAGAGGCGCGCGAATCCTGATACTCGATGAGCCGACCGGCACCCTCGCCCCGCACGAAATCGAACAGCTGCTGGCATTGCTCGACCGCATGCGCGCGTCCGGTGCGACCGTCGTGCTGATCACTCACAAGCTTCACGAGATCATGACGGTGTGCGACCGGGTCTCGGTGATGCGTTCGGGACAGCTCGTCGCCGAGCGCGACGTGAAGGATACCAGTGCGGACGAGCTCGCGACCCTGATGGTCGGCCATGACCTGCCGGCGAATGGCGAGGAGAAAGCGGCGGTCGAGGTCCGCACGGTGCTCGAGGTCTCCGGGCTTGGGTTCCGGGACACGGGCGGCGTCAGGCTGACGGACGTGAGCTTCACGTTACGGGCGGGAGAGATCCTCGGCCTCGCCGGGGTTTCCGGCAACGGCCAGTCGGAACTACTCGAGGTCCTTGCCGGCATGCGGCCGGTTTCCGCCGGTAGTGTGAGCGTCGGCGGGCGTCGGATCGATCACGCCCATCCTGCAAGCCCGGCCGAGATGCGGTCGCTCGGTGTTTCCCACGTGCCCGAGGACCGGCAGCGCCAGGGTCTGGTCTTGCCGTTCGACATCCGCGAGAACGCGGTCCTCGGCCGAATGGAACGGTGCGGTCCCGGCACGCTGGTGCGACCCGCCGTCCTGCAAGCGCGCGCCGAGACGATGATTGACGACTTCGATATTCGCCCGCCTGTCGCGGACCGCCCGGCAGGGGTGCTGTCGGGCGGCAATCAGCAGAAGGTCGTGGTAGCCCGCGAAACCGCGGAGAACCCGCCGATCCTCCTGCTCGGTCAGCCGACCCGGGGCGTCGACATCGCGACCATCGCCCTCATTCACTCCCGGATCATCGAGCTCAGGAACCGGGGGTGCGCCCTGCTGCTGGTCTCGGCCGATCTCGACGAGATCTTCGCGCTGTCCGACCGGATCGTCACACTGTGTTCCGGACGGCTCGCCGGCCCGCTTGAAACCAGAAGCGCCGACCGGTCGGTCGTGGGGATGATGATGGCCGGCCTTGGCGGCGGGGCCACAGCGTGACGCCGCTTCCGCGCTGGATCGACATCGGCCTCCTGCCTGCGATCAACCTGCTGCTCGCACTGGTGACCGCAGGAATCGTGGTGGTCCTGGTCGGCGAGAATCCGTTCCGGGTCCTTCGGGTCCTGATCAGCGGTGCGTTCTCGGCCGAGACGCTCGGCTACACACTCTACTACGCCACCAACGTGCTGTTTACCGGGCTTGCGGCCGCTGTCGCCTTCCAGGCCCGCCTGTTCTCGATCGGAGCCGAGGGACAGGCGACCCTGGGCGGCCTCGGGGTCGGCCTCACCTGCCTGCTACTCGATCCAACGCTCCCGCCCGTCCTCGTCGTGGCGATCGCGTGTCTTGCGGCGCCGGTGTTCGGGGCCGCCTGGGCGCTGGTCCCCGGCGTCCTGCAGGCGTGGCGCGGCAGCCATGTCGTGATCACGACCATCATGTTCAACTTTCTCGCATCCGGCCTGATGGTCTGGCTGCTGTCGGGCCCGCTCAAGGAGCCGGGCCGCGGCTCGCCGCAGACACGGCGGTTTGCCGAGGACGCGGCCCTGCCCTACCTGCACGACCTGCTCGGCTCCATCGGCATCGCGCGTTCACCGCTCAACGTGTCGATCGTGATCGCGTTGCTCGCAGCCGCCGGGGTCTGGGTACTGGTATGGCGCACCAGGTTCGGCTACGCCCTGCGCGCGCTTGGCCACAGCAGGGAGGCAGCCCGCTACGCGGGTATCCCGATCCGACGGATGATCGTGGTCACCCTGCTGATCTCCGGCGCGCTGGCGGGAGGCATGGCGCTCAACGAGATTCTCGGGGTGCAGCACAAGCTGATCCTCAATTTCTCGGCCGGGTACGGTTTCACCGGCATCGCGGTAGCACTGATGGGACGGAATCACCCGGCCGGCATCTGTGCCGCCAGCCTGCTGTTCGGCGCCCTGTTCCAGGGCGGAGCCGAGCTCAATTTCGAGTTCGAGACCATCACCACCGACCTCGTGCTGGTGATTCAGGGACTGATCATCCTGTTCTCGGGCGCGCTTGCGGGAATGTTCACACCGTGGATGACACGGCTGGTCCTGGCGCGGGCGGTGCGCGATGGCTGAGACGTGGATTGACCTGCTTCGCCTGCTCGACGGCGCACTCAGACTGGCCACTCCACTGATTCTGTGCGCCATGGCGGGCCTGGTTTCCGAACGCTCCGGCGTCATCAACATTGCACTCGAGGGCAAGTTGCTCACCGGCGCCTTTGCCGCCGCGGCCGCGGTAACGCTGACCGGGTCGGTGGCGGTCGGGCTCGCCGCCGCGGTCTGTGCCGCCACCATGCTCTCCATGGTGCACGGATTTGCCTGCATCACCCACCGCGGCGAACAGATCATCTCCGGAGTGGCCATCAACATCGTCGCCGCCGGACTGACCGTGGTTGCCGGTAACGCGCTGTTCCGCCAGGGAGGCCACACTCCGCCGCTAGCGCCTGACGACCGGTTCCCCGCCCTCACCCTGCCCTTCGCCGAGACCCTTGCAGCGGTACCCGTGCTAGGCCCGTTCTGGGGGGAACTCGTCTCCGGCCACACCCTGCCGGTCTACCTGGCACTCGCCTCGGTCCCGGTGGTCTGGTGGCTCATCTATCGCTCCAGGTTCGGCCTGAGGCTGCGCGCTGCCGGCGAGTTGCCCGAAGCGGTCGAGAGTGCCGGGGTTTCGGTCGCGGTCCTTCGCTACCGCGGACTGTTCATCGCGGGAGTGCTGTGCGGCGTCGCCGGGGCCTACCTGTCGACCGGGCACGGTGGCGGGTTCGTGCGCGAGATGAGTGCCGGCAAGGGGTTTCTCGCACTCGCCGCGCTGATTTTCGGACGCTGGAAACCGTGGCCGGTGCTGTTTGCCTGCCTGCTGTTCGGGGTGCTCGATGCGGCGGCACCGCGGTTGCACGGGCTTGACGTTCCACTGCTTGGCACGGTTCCCGTCACTCTGGTCTCGGTCCTTCCATATGGGCTGACCGTCATCCTGCTTGCCGGTTTCTTCGGCCGTGCCGAAGCGCCGGGAGCGCTTGGCCGCCCACCCGGACGAACAGGCTGAACCGCTTGGAGCCGGGCACGCCGGCTGGTAGCGTCGGCGGACCTTCCTTCGCACGGGAGCCGAAGATGCGCACGGACCGGCGAAACCTGTTGATGACCGGTGCTGCAGCACTCGGCGTGCTGGCATCGGGAGGACTGGCGACGGCGCGACCCGCGGCTGGAATCCCCGCGGTCGGACTTGGAAGCTGGATCACCTTCAATGTCGGCAACGATCCCGTGTTGCGCGACCAGTGCGCGCGGGTCATGGCCGCCTTCGTGGAGGAAGGTGGTGGCGTCATCGACAGTTCGCCGATGTACGGTTCCGCCCAGGCGGTCATCGGTGACGGCCTCGGACGGCTCGGGCATCCGGGCTCGGTCTTCTCCGCCGACAAGGTCTGGACTTCCGCCGACCGCGGCCCGGCACAGATTGCCGAGACCGCCCGGCTGTGGGGAGTGGACCGTTTCGACCTGCTGCAGGTCCATAACCTGCTGGACTGGGAGGCGAATCTCGGGATCCTGTTCGAGATGAGGGCCGCGGGCAGGCTCGGCCATGTCGGGATAACGACCTCGCACGGGCGCCGGCATCGTGAACTCGAGATCGTGATGGAGCACCACGCCATCGACTTCGTGCAGCTCACCTACAACATCCTCGACCGGGAGGCGGAGAAACGCCTGCTGCCGCTCGCACGCGAGCGGGGAATCCGGGTGCTGTGCAACCGTCCGTTCAGGCGCGGCTGGCTGCCGGACCGGCTCGAGGGCACACCGCTGCCGGAATGGGCCGGGGACATCGACGTCACCACATGGCCGCAGTTCCTGCTGAAGTTCATCATCAGCCATCCTGCCGTCAGCGCCGCGATTCCGGCAACCAGCAGCGTCGATCACCTGCGCGAGAACAAGTCGGCGGAACTCGGTCCGATGCCGGATGCCACGATGCGGTCCCGCATGGCAGCACATGTCGCAAGCCTGTGACCGAATGGTGGACCTACCGGATCGGTGACCTGGTCCCGTTCGCTGCCGATGCCTACTGGCGACTCTTCGTGCCCGAGAACCTGGTGTTCTGGCCGGTTCCGGTGGTTGCCGCCGGGGCGGCCGCGGCGCTTGTCCTGAAGCTTCGCAGGAGCCCCGGGGCGGGCTGGGGCTATCCGGTGCTGCTCTTGCTCGCCGGGGGCTGGATCTGGGTTGGCTGGAACTTCGTGCTGCAGCGCTACGGTTCACTCAACTGGGCCGGAGACTGGCTGGTCTGGCCATTTCTGCTCCAGGGTGCACTGATGTGCATCCTGGCAAACCGGGTAGAGTTCGCTCCGATCCGCGACATCAGGACATGGACCGGTGCCGGCGTCATTCTCATCGCCTGCTGGCTCTATCCCGGTCTCGCAGTCCTTGACGGGCGGCCCCTGCTCGAGAGCGAAGCTTTCGGCATCGCGCCGGACCCGACGGTGCTCGCAACTCTCGGGATCCTGGCACTGACCCACCGGAACGCTCCCTCACTCCTGGTCATTCCGGCCCTGTGGCTCGCGGTATCCTGCCTCGTGCTGTTCACCATCGGAGCCTGGCAGGGAGTGATGGTAGCGGTTCTTGGAACAGCGGCACTCTGGGCGGCGTCCCGGCCGCGTGGCGTGCCTACCCGGCCAGGGCCCTGATCACCAGCATCACGGCGCGGCGAGCATCCTGTTCCAGTTCCGCCCGGTCGCGGCTCCTGCCGGCTGTCGTAATCGTCAGGCCCGGTCCGTCGGCGTGCAGGAGACTGTTGCGCCTGCGGCGCAGCCACGCATAGTCGCGGCCGTGCCGCACCGAGTTCAGGACAGCCGCATCGGCCTGGTCGCGCTGCTCGAACTCCGCCTCGAGCACGGCGTGCGCGAGGATCACGGTCGCAAGCCAGGCGGCGGCGGCAAACACGTCGACCATCTCGGCGAACAGCGCTTCGGCGTGCGGCCCGGCGGCAAGGCCTCCGTCTCCGGTGGACTCGACAATTCGATCCTGCACCCAGCGGCGGCGCATCATCTCCGCCCGGTGCTCCCGGACACTTCGTGTCACGTGTCAGGCATCGCGCGAAAGCCCCGGGCAACGGGTACGTCATGCCCCTGTTCGGTCTCGACTTCGTCTACCCGCGCCATGTTGGGTCCCCGGTAGCAAAGCAGGGTCAGGGCCACGACCTGCGCTGGCGTTCCGGAAAGAAACATCTCAACGCTTCCGTCCGTCCGGTTCCTCACCCAGCCGTCGACCCCGAGGTGGGTCGCCTCGCGCACGGCCCAGGCCCTGAATCCGACACCCTGAACCCGACCGTGGATCCGCAGGCTGACGGTCTCGTCCCACTCCATGCACCGGCACCTCGTTCACGATCACGACATGTCGATTATAATTCGCCGACCCGACGCCCGCCACCACCGGCCCCGTTCGGCGCGTCAGGCGCGCCCGCCCGATGTTCCGGGTGTGACACTGCGCCGGGATGTACGGCGCCGGAAAACCGCCGCGTGGCGACCGTGTCTGCTTCGCCTCCCCCCACGGACAACAGCCAGGAGCCCGGACCGCCTGCCTGCCCGGATCCCGGGGCAGGCGTCACGAAGAGATCCGTGACCACGGCCCCGGTCATGCGTCCCGGTCACCGACCGGTCATGCAGCCGACCGCAAAGTGGGCACCCACCCAGGCCGCGTTCCGGTCCCGCAGCTTCCTGCCCTGGCGCTGAATCCGGACCACAAGCATCAGTTTCTGGTATCCGGACATTCTCGTCTCGATCGCGGGATCGCGCCTGGAACGAGGGTACGCCAGCGAGACGCGACCGGGACTCACCTGCCATCGTTCGGCGGCACCTGCTATGAAATCCGCCAGCCCGAGGTTTCCTGCTTGCCGACGAGGGGCCGGTCACATGCTTGTCTCCGCCCTCGTCCCGGTCATCGCCCTCATCCTGGTCGGATATTTCCTGAAACGGTCGGGCCTGTTTTCCGGTCGGGTCTGGACCGGCATCGAGCGCCTTGTCTACCTGGTGCTGCTCCCTGCCCTGCTGGTGATCAAGCTCGGAACTGCCGACCTTGCCGGATTCGACGTCTGGCCGATGGCGCTCGCGATGGCCGGCGCGACACTCGTGGTTGCCTGTGCCCTTGCTCTCGCCCGGCCGCTGAGCGGGATCGACAGGCCGCTCTACACCTCGATCCTGCAGGGCGCGATTCGCCAGAACTCGTTCATCGGCCTCGCCGCTGCGGAACCGCTGTACGGCACCAGCGGCCTGGCGCTGGCCGCCGTCGGGATCGCGGCGGTCATCCCCATGGTCAACGTGATCTCGGTCTGGTCGCTTGCGGCCCTGAACGCCGGCGGACGCCCGGGGGCCGGAACGATCGCGGTCCGGATGCTGACCAGCCCGATCATCATCGGCTGCGCCATCGGGCTCGGCATCAACGCGGCCGGGGTCCGGATGCCGGACATGCTGATGACGACGCTCGACCTGCTCGCCGGCGCCGCCCTGCCGCTCGGACTGCTCGCGGTCGGCGCCGGGCTTGCCTTCCGGGTTGCCTGGAAGAGTCCGGCATCGCTGCTGTGCAGCTCCGTGTGCAAACTGCTGGTCATCCCGGCGCTTGCCGCCCTGTTCTGTCATGTCCAGGGCGTCGATCCCGTCGCGACCGGCGTTGCGGTGCTGTTTACCTCGCTGCCCTCTTCGGCGTCAGCCTACGTGATGGCCCGCCAGTTCGGCGGCGACCACGAGATGATGGCGACCATCCTGACCACCCAGACCATCCTCGCCGCCGTCACCATACCATTCATGGTGGGACTGTTCGGGTAGCTTGCCGATGCCGATGCCCCGCCCGTATAGTTCCGGCCCCATGATGCGGGACCCTGCAGAACCGGCAGTCACCGGACGAAATCGCCGCCTGGCCCATCTGCTGGGAATCGAGGGACTCGATCGCGGGACCATCACCGACCTCCTCGCCTCCTCGGACCGGTTCGTCGACTGCAACCGGTCGGAGGACAAGAAGCTCGGGACCCTGCGGGGCCGCACCCTGATCAACCTGTTCTTCGAGAACTCGACCAGGACCCGGACATCCTTCGAACTCGCCGGCAAGAGGCTCGGGGCGGACGTGATCAACATGTCCGTGGGCTCGAGTTCGATCAAGAAGGGCGAAACCCTGATCGACACCGCGATGACGCTCAACGCCATGCACCCGGACGTCCTGGTCGTTCGGCACGCATCCTCGGGGTCGGTGCATCTGCTCGCCGAGAAGGTGAACTGCTCGGTGATCAACGCCGGCGACGGCACTCACGAGCATCCGACCCAGGCGCTGCTCGACGCGCTCACCATCCGCCGCACCCTGGAGCGCGGTCTCGAGGGACTGGTGGTGGCCATCTGCGGCGATATCGCGCACAGCAGGGTGGCGCGATCCAACATCCATCTGCTGGCGATCATGGGAGCACGGGTCCGCGTGGTCGCGCCGCCCACCCTGGTCCCGGCCGGTCTCGACCGGCTGGGGATCGAGATCTTCCACGACATGACCCGCGGTCTTGCCGGTGCCGACATCGTCATGATGCTGCGGCTGCAGACCGAAAGGATGAATGCCGGCCTGGTTCCGTCGCTGCGCGAGTATTATCGGTTCTACGGCCTGACCTACGAGAAGCTCGAATACGCCAAGCCGAACGCGCTGATCATGCATCCGGGCCCGATGAACCGCGGGGTGGAAATCGATTCCGAGGTGGCCGACGACATCGATCGCAGCGTGATCCGCCAGCAGGTGGAAATGGGTGTCGCGGTACGCATGGCCTGTCTGACCGCGCTGGCGGGCTCCGGGCAGGCCGAACCGTGACGGCGCGCACGCTCTATCGCAACGCCCGGCTGCTGGATCCGTCCAGACACCTGGATGTGCAGGGCAACCTGCTGGTCGCGGACGGCCGTATTGTCGATGCGGGAGCCCACGTGATTGTCGATGCGGTCCAGGACGACGCGAAGGTTGTGGACTGCACCGGGTCCTGTCTCGCGCCGGGTCTGATCGACATGCGGGTGACAAGCGGCGAGCCCGGCCACGACCACCTGGAAACCCTGGCGACCCTGTCCCATGCCGCGGCCGCCGGCGGCGTCACCACAGTGGTCTGCCTGCCCAATACCGCACCGGTGATCGACGACGTTGCACTGCTGCACTTCATCGAACGCCGTGCCGCCGATACAGCACTGGTCTCGATCCTGAGCTACGCGGCGGCCACGCGCGGGACCGAGGGCGGGCAGATGTCGGAAATCGGCCTGTTGCACGCAGCCGGGGCGAGGGGTTTTACGGACGGTCCACGCACCATCGGCAATGCTCGGGTGATGCGGCAACTTCTGGGCTACGCGACCGCCTTCGACGCGATGGTGATCCAGCACGCCGAACTGCCGGACCTGGTGGGGGACGGGGTGATGAACGAGGGCGAGACCGCGACCCGTCTCGGCCTCGCCGGCATTCCTGCCGAAGCCGAGGTGATGATGGTCGAGCGCGACCTGCGGCTGGTCGCCATGACCGGCGGCCGCTACCACGTCTCCCGGGTATCGACCGGAGCTGCACTCGATGCGATCTCGGGAGCGAAAGCGGCCGGGCTGCGCGTGACCTGCGATACCGCTCCGCCCTACTTCGCCCTCGCCGAAGACGCGGTCCATGACTACCGGACCTTCAGCAAGCTGTCGCCGCCGCTGCGCTCGGATGCCGACCGCCGCGCCGTCCTGGCAGGCCTCGCCGACGGTACGGTCGACGCGATCGTGAGTGACCACTGTCCCCGCGACCAGGACTCGAAACGGCTGCCGTTCGATCAGGCCGCCTTTGGTGCGGTGGGACTGGAAACCCTGCTGGTGATCACGCTGGAGGCGGTACACAACGGCTCTTTCGGCATGCTCCAGGCGCTGTCCTGCCTGACCTGCGCTCCGGCGCAGATCCTCGGTCTCGAGACCGGCACGCTGGCTCCGGGATCACCTGCCGACCTGGTGATCTTCGACGCCAACCGTGCCGACAGGATCAATGCCGCGAAGTTTCACAGCAAATGCAAGAACAGCCCGTTCGACGGACGCCCTGTGCAGGGTCGGGTGGTGAAGACCATTCGGGGCGGGCGCGTGATCTACGATGCGCTCAACGGCGGGGTGAGGCATGCGAGGGCCCGTCGGGATGCCTGATCCGCTCGGCAGTCTGGCCTACACTTGGCCCTTTTACGCGGCCGCTGTCCTCGGCTACCTCATCGGCTCGATCCCGTTCGGCGTGCTGCTGACCCGCCTCGCCGGTCTCGGCGACATCCGTGCGATCGGCTCCGGCAACATCGGGGCAACCAACGTGTTGCGTACCGGTCGCCGCGGGCTGGCCGCAGCCACCCTCGTGCTCGACGCCGGCAAGGGGGCGGCAGCGGCCCTGCTCGGTGCGTACTATGGACCCGACACCGGCGTCCTTGCCACAGGCGGCGTCGTGCTGGGTCACTGCTTTCCGGTCTGGCTGCGGTTTCGCGGTGGCAAGGGAGTGGCGACCGGCCTCGGGGCCCTGCTCGGCCTGCAGCCGCTGGTGGGAGTGGCTGCCTGCGCGATATGGCTTCTGGTTGCGGGGCTTGCCCGCTATTCCTCGCTCGCGGCACTGTGCGCCTTCGCCTCGGTTCCCGTTCTTGCCTGGTGGCTCGTGGACCTTCAGCATGCCGAACTCGGCGGGTTCATGGCGGTCGTGGTGATCGCGAGACACGCCGGCAACATCGTCCGGCTGGTCCGGGGCGAGGAAGGCCGGATTTCCCTGGCACGCAAGCCGGCCGCACCTCCCGAGTAGCGTGCCGGAGACCGCCCGATGCCGAGTCACGCCACCGAGTCCGTCCTCTACGGCGCGAGTTTCGCGACCCCGGAACTGCGCGCCGTCTTCAGCGACGAGAACCGGGTCCGCAAGTGGTACGAGGTCGAGGTCGCGCTGGCGCGGGTGCAGGCCGACCTCGGCATGATACCGGAGCCCGCCGCGCGCGAGATCGCGCGCCGGGCCCGGGTGGAGAACGTCGACCTCGTCGAGATCGGACGCGGCATCTCGGAGACTGCCCATCCGATCGTTCCCGCCATCCGTGCCGTCGAGGCGCTGTGCGAGAACGGCGCCGGAGAGTTCATCCACTACGGCGCCACGACCCAGGACATCATGGACACCGGCATGACCCTGCAGATCAGGCAGGCCTGGCCGGTGCTCTGTCGCGACCTCGACGCCTGCCAGGATGCGCTCGTCGGTCTGGCGCGTGCCCACAGGTCCACTCCGATGGCGGGCCGGACCCACGGTCAGCAGGCACTTCCCGTGACCTTCGGCTACAAGTGCGCGGTGTGGGTTGACGAAATCCGGCGCCAGAAGACCCGGATGCGCGAAGCCGAGGCACGGATCATGACCGGCAACATCACCGGCGCCGTCGGGTCCATGGCGTCGTTCGGTCCGCGTGGCCGCCAGATGCAGCGACGGACCCTTGATGCGCTCGGGCTTGCGACCCCCACCATCTGCTGGCACTCGTCGCGTGACCGGGTGGTCGAACTCGCGCATGTCATGACCCAGATCGCGGCCACCCTCGCGAAGATCGCCCGCGAATTTTACATCCTTCAGCAGATCGAGTTCGGCGAGGTCGCCGAACCGCATCATCACGGCAAGGTCGGCAGTTCCACCATGCCGCACAAGCGCAACCCCGCCACCCTGGAACTGGCGATCGCGCTCGAGCGGCTGGTCCGGGCCCAGCAGGTCGCGATCATGGATGCGGTCCATCAGGAAAACGAACGGTTTACCGCCATGCTGCGGATCGAACTCGCTGCGGTGCCCGAGATGATCATCTACACCGGGTCCCTGCTGGCAAAGATGCGCGTCGTGCTCGAGGGTCTGGAGGTCTATCCAGCACGCATGCGGGCAAATCTCGACCTGCTGGGAGGCCTGCTGCTGTCCGAGCGGATCATGCTGGCCCTGGGCAAGATGATCGGCAAGCAGACCGCCCACGAGGTCGTCCACGACATCGCCATGACGGCTCACGAATCCGGAAAACCGTTCCGCCAGGCGCTCCTTGACGACGAACGCGTCAGTCCGCATCTCGACGCGGCACGGATCGACGCGCTGCTGGATCCGGCCGGCTATATCGGCTCGTGCGAGGCGCTGGTCGACGATGTCCTGGCACAGTCTGCGTCCGACGCGTGAGCCGACGGTGCGACAGGTTGCAGGTTGACGAACAGGTTTCGCGGTGCGATTAGACGGTCCCCCGGCACGGATTTCAGGTACATTTGCAGAACATCCGGCAGGCGGGCATGTCTCCGGGGCAGGGGGGCCCTCCCGTCGCGACCAACCATGCTCCGACCTTGCCGGCACAGCTCCAACCGAGAACGGTGCGCATTCATGAAACTGGTAGTCGTCGAATCACCGGCCAAGGCCAGGACCATCGAGCAGTACCTCGGCAAGGACTACACGGTTGTCGCCAGCTACGGACATGTGCGCGACCTGCCCGAGAAACCGGGTTCGGTGCGTCCGGACGAGGATTTCGCGATGGACTGGTCGGTCGAACCGAAGTCACGCGAACACGTCGCGAAGATCCGGGACGGCCTGAAGAAAGCGGACGGACTGGTCCTCGCAACCGATCCCGACCGCGAGGGGGAGGCCATCTCCTGGCACCTGTTCGACGAACTGCTCCGCCAGAAGGCACTCGAAGGCAAGCAGGTCGAGCGCGTCATGTTCCACGAGGTCACCAGGTCAGCGATTCTCGAGGCGATGAAACATCCCCGCGAGCTCGACGAGGCGCTGGTCTCCGCCTACCTGGCGCGACGGGCACTCGACTACCTGGTCGGCTTCACACTTTCCCCGGTGCTCTGGCGAAAGCTGCCTTCCGGATCGAACGGACGGGGACAGTCGGCCGGACGGGTTCAGTCAGTGGCGCTTCGGCTGATCACTGACCGCGAAGCCGAAATCGAGCAGTTTCGCGCCCGGGAATACTGGAGCGTCGAAGCGCAGCTGCGAACCGAGGCAGGCGCACGGTTTGCGGCGAGACTCACCCACCTCGACGGCAGGAAACTCACCCGGTTCTCCCTGGAGTCAAAGGATGATGCCGACCGGGCCGTAGCCGTGGTCAATGCGTGCTCGTTCCGGGTGCAAGATGTCGAACGCAAGAAGGTCAGCAGGAACCCGCCGCCGCCCTTTACCACCTCCACCCTGCAGCAGGAGGCATCCCGCAAGCTCGGCATGGCGACCGACCGAACGATGTCCATTGCGCAGAAGCTGTACGAGGGTGTCAGTATCGGCGGCGACACCACTACGGGACTGATCACCTACATGCGCACCGACGCCGTCACGCTGGGCAGCGAAGCCCGGGACCGGATCCGCCAGGCGATCGAGGAGAACTGGGGCGCCGAGTACCTGCCGGTGCGACCACGCACCTTCCGCAACAGGTCGAAGAACGCCCAGGAGGCACACGAGGCGATTCGCCCTACCGATGCCATGCGTCATCCGGACCAGGTGGCGCGCCATCTCGCCCGGGACCAGGCACGGCTCTACGAACTCATCTGGAAGCGGGCGGTCGCAAGCCAGATGCAGTCCGCCAGTCTCCTGCGGACCACGGTCACCATAGCCGGACACTCCCTGACCGGTGCGCCGCAGGACGATGCGGCAAGCGCCGAACTTCGGGCAGTGGGCACCGTCATCACCTTCGACGGCTTTCTCGCACTCTACCGGGAAGGGTCAGATGATCCGATCCCGGGCGAGGACGACGGGGAAGGGCGCGAAATGCCGTTGATGTCCAGGGACGAGGTCCTTGCGCGGGAGGACGTTACCGCGCAGCGACACGAGACCCAGCCCCCTCCCCGGTTCACCGATGCGAGCCTGGTGAAGCGGATGGAGGAACTCGGGATCGGCCGTCCGTCGACCTATGCCTCGATCATTCGCAAGCTGCAGGATCGCAACTACGTTCGCATGGAGCGCCGCCGTCTGCTGCCGGAGGATCGGGGTCGTCTGGTTACGGCCTTCCTGGTGCGGTTCTTCAACCGCTACGTCGAGTTCGACTTCACCTCGCGGCTCGAGGCCGAGCTCGATGACATCGCCGCAGGCCGTCGTGACTGGAAGGAGGTGTTGCGCCAGTTCTGGGATCAGTTCATCCGCGAGGTCGGGGATGCCAGCGACCTGAGCATCACCAATGTGCTCGACAGCATGACCGAGGAACTGGACTCGCTCCTGTTTCCGGCGGACGCCGAAGGCAAGCCGGATCGCACGTGCCCGTTGTGCAGCGACGGCCGGCTCTCGCTCAAGCTCGGGCGTCACGGTCCGTTCATCGGCTGCTCGGCGTATCCCGATTGCCGGCACACGCGTTCACTGTCGCCCTCCGAAGACGGGTCCGGCAATGACGACACGTCCCTGGACCAGCCACGTGATCTTGGCAAGGACCCGGAGACCGGACTCGAGGTCACGCTGCGCAAGGGACCGTACGGGCCCTACGTCCAGCTCGGAACCCAGGATCCCGGAAAGGGAAAGACCAAGCCGAAGCGCTCGTCGCTGCCGAAGAGCCTGTCGCCGGGTGATGTCGATCTTGCAACCGCGCTCTCCCTGCTGGCGTTGCCGCGCACTCTCGGCCAGCATCCGGAGTCCGGGGAACCGGTTACAGCTGACATCGGGCGCTACGGCCCCTATGTCAAGCACGGCCGGTCCTACACGCCGGTCCCGGCCGCGCTCAGCGTGCTCGCGATCGATCTCGACCAGGCGCTCGCGCTTATCGCCGCCAACCGAAAGGCATCGACGGCCAGCACGGCACTCGGCGAGCATGACGGCGCCCCGGTGCTAGTGCGTTCGGGCCGGTTCGGGCCCTATGTCGAGTTCAGAAAGGTACGGGCGAGCATACCGAAGGCGACCGATCCGGCCTCCCTGACGCTTGAACAGGCACTGGAACTGATCGCGGCGAAGCAGGCGAAGTCGGGGTCCGGGAGCGCTCCGGGCAGGAAACCGGCCAGGAAGCCGGCGGCGCGAGCCCGAAGCCGGCGAAGCCCCGCCGCCAGTTCGGACTGATGCCGGGCGACGCGCGAGGTCCGGTGCGTGTTCGACACAGGCCGCCTCGTGATGAACGGACCGAACGAGGGCGGATACACGATCGTGTTGGCCGGCAAACCTGCTCCAGGTCCGGTCGCCAGTCTTGACAGCCCCGGATCACCCCGGTCGGAAACACTGATGCGCAGCGACAGTCCTCCGCTTGCGGATGGCACCGACTCGTGGGGCCGAACCGCGACGTTGCTGATCAAGTGCTCCGGAACAGCGAGTGAAGACACGGTACCGTTCATGGCAGTCGGCGAGGCGCCGGGGAAAGATGCGTTCGCAAACCGTGACCATCCCCAGCCCTGCTCTCCCCGCGCGCGAGGCGTCCTGGTCGTGGCACGGGGAGGCATGGCAGGCAGGGCACTGCTCTCCCCGCGCGCGGCGTCCTGTTGTTCCCGCATTACCCCCGTTACGCCTGCCAAACTGCTCTCCCCGCGCGCGCGGCGTCCTGCCATGTCAATCCCGTCGATGCCGGCCATTCTGTTCCCTGGCGATCCGTGCGTGATGCCGGATTGTGTTCGGGAAACGGCGTGACACCACCCATCGGACAGGACCGGTCCGACGGGGACCGGGCCGCGCCGCGAACCCTCGGTTTGCGTCGCCGAAGTGGTCGACATCAACGAGGACGGAGATGCGCTCGCGCACCCGGTGAGCAGGCGCCGCGGGACCACCGACAGGGAAGCGATTGTCCTGCCGCTGGTTGCCGGACAGCCGGCTCTCGCCGTGGGAGACCGGGTGCTGGTCCGCATCCGCAGGAACACCGGCAGCATGCGGCGCGGGTCCGTCATCCGGCGGTTCCGGAGCCACGAATCCGGCCCGATCGTCGGCCAACTCGGCCGTGACCACCGCGGCCTCTTCCTGCTGCCGCTCCGCGGCGGTCGCCGGTTCGCGATCCATCGGTCCGGGACCCGCAACGCCCGTGTGGGCGCAATCGTCTCCGTGCGCCCGGATGCTTCAGGTCACGCCCGTGTCGAACGGGTGTTGGAGCCGCCCGGTTCCACGCCGTCGCCCGACCTGCTTGCCGTCCTCGCACACGACATTCCCCACGTGTTTCCCCCCGATGCGCTCGCACTTGCCGGAAGCGGTTTCCCGGCAGCGGCGGACCATGTCGACCTGACCCACGTTCCCTTCATCACCATCGATGACGTCGACGCGCGGGACTTCGACGACGCAGTCTGGGCCGAACAGGACAGGGATGGCGGCTGGCACATCATGGTTGCAATTGCCGACGTCGCGCACCACGTCCGGGCGGGTGATGCACTCGACCGCGAAGCCAGGCTCCGGGGCAACTCGGTCTACCTGCCCGGCCGGGTGATACCCATGCTGCCCGAGGAACTGTCGAACGGCACCTGTTCCCTGGTACCTGGCGAGAACCGGCTGTGTGTGGTGGCAGACATTCACATCGACGCCGACGGACAGCGGACCCGTCACAGGTTCCTGCGCGCAGTGATGCGTTCGACCCTGCGCACCACCTACGAGGAGGTGCAACGGGTGATGGACGGGGACGGAAACGACAGGACCCTCCGGGCTTGTGTCGAACCCCTGTTCGGGGCCTTCCGGACCCTGCGCGCCGAGGCACAGCACCGTGGAACCCTCGAACTCGATGTGCCCGAACGCCGCGTCAGCTTTGACTGCGACGCGAATGCCGTCTCCATTGATCAGCGCCCGCAGTACGACAGCCACCGGCTGATCGAGACCTTCATGGTCTGTGCAAACCGTGCGGCCGCGCGCACACTTGGCGAAGCGGGGTGCCCGGGCGTCTTTCGGATCCATGACCCGCCTTCACCGCAGGCGATGGAAACCCTGCGCAACGACCTGCTCTCGATGGGTATCCCGCTTGCCCGCGGCCAGGTGACAGGCCCGACAATCCTGAACCGGGCTCTCGAACGCGCGGCTGCAACCGACGCCGCCGGACCGGTCAACCTCATGATCCTGCGCGCCCAGACCCGGGCATGTTATGCACCTTCGGACACCGGTCACTTCGGACTGGGGATCGCTTCCTACACCCATTTCACCTCGCCAATTCGCAGGTATGCGGATCTTCTGGTTCACCGGATGCTGATTGCCGCCTGCAATCTCGGGGCCGGCGGCGCCTGGCCGGGACGCGAGGAGCTCGAGGAGATGTGCCGCCACATCTCGGCGACAGAACGGCGGGCACTCGCAGCCGAACGCGGCGCCATCGACCGCTACGCTGCACGGCACGTGCGGAAGCGTATCGGCACATCCCTCACCACAACGGTTTCCGGCGTCGGACACGCCGGACTTTTCGTTTCCATGCCCGACGGGTGTCCCGACGCCCTGCTGCCGGGCCGACTCTTGCCACCAGCGCTCGCCCCAGACCGGCGTTCCGGCAAACGGGCCGGCAAAGCCGCGCTCCGCGTCGGGGACGAGGTGACCGTCATCCTGGAACAGGCAGACCCGATAACCGGGCGCCTACTGGTTTCATATGTTGGCAGCAATCCCGTCAGCCGCTACCGTTCACTCGCACGGTGACCGGCCCGGCTTCGGCAGGTCGGGTACTCGCTTGCGAAGGATGGATGATGCAACCTGCAAGGAGAGGATGGAACGTCGCCGGCCTGCTCCTGTCTCTTGTGGCGCTGGCATCGTGCACTCTCGGGTCTGTCGACCCTGAACGCCCCTACGCTTCCGGTGAGACGACGAGGGTCCTGGAAGCCGGTCTCGGGATTGTGGACAGGTATCACCTGGCACCTCGACCGCTTTCCGAGATGGTCCTGCGGGGACTGAATGGCCTTGCCTCGCTTGATCGAAACCTTCGCTTCGATCTTCCCGAGGATCGGGACCAGCTCGAGGTCCGGCGCGGTAGCTGGACACAGCAGTATCCAGTGCGCAATGCGGTGACCGCCGAGGAATGGAGCCGGCTCGCGGTTACGGCGATCGACGCCGCGCGCGGTGTCTCACCGACAATACGTGCCGCGCGCGCGGAGCAGCTCTACGAGCTCCTGTTCGACGCGGCATTCTCCGGTCTCGATCGCTACACGCTCTACCTCAGCGCCCGGGAAGCCCGCTCGAACCGTGCAAGACGCCGTGGGTACTCGGGGATTGGCCTCAGTATTGACGGCAGACCCGGGTTCATCCGCGTGAAGGAGGTTTTCGCGAACGGGCCGGCACGGCAGGCCGGAATCCGGAAGGATGACATCATCGTGCAGATCGACGGTGTTCCGATTACGGAGTGGTCACTTGCGCGGATCGGCGAAACCCTGCGCGGTCCGCGCGGCACACCGGTCACCCTGGTCCTGTCCAGGGCCGGTCGCACGTTCGAGATCACGGTAACCCGGCAGAACGTCGTGGTGCAGACCGTTTTCGTCGAGATCAGGGACGGGTACGCGCTGATCAGGATCAGCGGGTTCAACGACAAGACCGCGCGGAGTTTTGCCGATGCGATGGAGGCGATCGAGGACGCAGCCGTCTCTGGCCTCGTCATCGACCTGCGCGGAAATCCCGGCGGCGTGCTTGACGAGACCATCACCATTGCCGACCGGCTGCTGGCGGACGGAACGATCCTCAGCACCCGGGGACGTCACCCCGGCGCCCATCAGCTGTTCGAGGCCCACGATGCGGAGTCCGGTGTCGCAGTCCCTCTCGTGGTACTGATCGATCGCGGCTCGGCCTCGGCGACAGAAGTGCTGGCCGCGGCACTTGGCGATCATCGACGCGCAGTCCTGATCGGGGGCACGACGCGGGGCAAGGGCACGGTCCAGCGCCTGCACGAGTTGCCGAACACCGGGCAGGTCAATGTTACCTGGGCCCGCATGCACAGCCCGAGCGGCCGCTCCATCGACGGTCACGGCGTGCGTCCCGCGATCTGTACCGGCGATCTGGACAGCAGTCTCGATCTTGCGCTCGAGCAGATTCGTCACCTGCACCGGGTCAATGGGTCGCCCGACTGCAACTCCGCCAGTGGAACCGACTTCAACATCGAACTCGCCGCCCGGTTGCTCGCCGACAACGCCCTCTACCAGCGCCTGCGCACCGGCGGGACCGCGGGAGCCACGCTGCATCACCGGCTGCAGGACACCGTTTCGCGCGCCTTCGGCGTTCATCAACTGCATGAGCCCGAAGCTCCAACGGGATCCAGGTGCGAGACGATGCGTTCCCGGGCCCGGTCCTCGATGCGAGCTGCGAATACGCTCCGAGACTCCTGCCGACGGGAACGAGGCTGACTCCACCGAAGTGCATGTCCAGCCCGTCGCACCGTGAACCATGCTGCCTGGTCCGGCCGCACCGTGGAAACAGTGCCCTCGCCTTTCCCTTTGCCGTTCTCGCACGGAGGGGCACGAACGCCCTCGCGGAACAGCTGCACGCCGTGTCCGCAGCTCGCGTGCAAGCGGGTGTGGCCGCGTACTTCGGGCTTCACGCCACCGCCCGATGTTTCAGACAGGCAGATCGGGACGTGACCGCTATCCACGCTTGCGCCCGGGCGTGGTGCGGTGAGCGTGACAGGCGCGGCGGATCTTTTCGTGTTCATGGCCCGGCCCGACACGGCGAACCAAATCCGGCAACTTTCCGTTCTGCAGCGCGAGGGCGCACGAGAAGTCCACAGTATCAGCCAGACCCCGCCTCTGGTGATTCCTGCAGACCGCCCCATCTTCCGCGACGATGCCGGAATTCCGCTGCTTGTGCGGCCCGACTCCTCCCGCCAGCGGACACCGGGGCCCTCACCTTCCCGGAGACCGACCGAAGCCGGTCGGGAGCATCGTGCGACAACAACAGGAAGGCAGGCGGCACCGGAAATCAGACGGCGAAGTCCCTGCCCCGCTGGCGGTGGGTGCGCCTCGGAGCCTGATGTGCACGCAGCGAGGTGACACTGTCCTTCCGGTTCGTGGCCCGGCCACACGAATGGCAGTGCGCAATCACGGCACACCATTTCCGAGGCAATCCCGGCGGAGTATCATTCCGGCCATGGACACATCCCTGCATCAATCGAGCCTGTGGTGGCAGACGGCCGCACCTGAACCGGACACCCCACCGCTGTCGGGCTCGCATCAGGCCGACGTCTGCGTCGTCGGTGGCGGATACACCGGCCTGTCGGCAGCCCTGCACCTTGCAGAAGTCGGGACCCGGGTGGTGGTTCTGGAGGCGGAACACGTCGGGTTCGGCGCGTCCGGCCGAAACCACGGCCAGGTCGTCCCCACGCTCTCGCGATACGGTCCGGATGACATTGCCCGCAAGTTCGGTGGTGAACCGGGTGAGCGATTCAACCGGTTCGTCGGCGAAGCGGCCAGGCTGGTGTTCGACCTCATCGAGCGCCACGGCATCGAATGCGATGCCCAGCGCGTCGGCTGGCTGCTGCCGGTTGACAGCCCGGCACGCGCGGACATGGTGCACCGTCGCGCCGAGGCCTGGGCCATGCGGGGAATGCCGGTCAGCTACCTCGACGCCGACGCGACATCCGCTGTGACCGGCAGCGACTACTGGCAATCGGCGCTCAGGCATGACTGGGGCGGCAACATCCAGCCGCTCTCCTACGCCCGCGGCCTCGCGCATGCCGCCATCCGCGCCGGCGCCGTGATCCACGGCAAGTCTCCTGCAACCGGTCTCATGCGTTCCGGCAACCGGTGGACGGTGGCGTCAGACGGCGGGACCGTGAGCACGGAAGCGGTGGTCCTTGCGACCAATGCGTATACCGGCCACCTGTGGCCCGGCCTCGGGCAATCGGTGGTCCCGTTCCGCCTGTTCCTGGGAGCGACAACTCCCCAGGGTGACAATGTACGCCGCGCACTGCTTCCCGGCGGCCACAGCGTGTCGGACAGCCGGACCATATTGTGGGCGTTTCGTTGGGACCGGGACGGGCGAATGGTGCTGGGCGGGGACATCCTGCTGCCGTGGCGGGGACGGACACGAACGGTCTCGGTGGCGCGCAAGCGCCTGTCTGCCGCATTTCCCGAAATCGGCGAAGCCGACTTCGGTCACGTGTGGGACGGCAAGGTGGCCATGACCATGGACAGGCTGCCGCGGGCGGTGGAACTGGGACCGGGAGTATGGGCTGCGCTCGGATACAACGGCCGGGGCGTTGCACTCGCAACCGCCATGGGACGGCTCCTGGCACACCGGTGCATGTCCGGCATCGGAGCTGACGACCCGATTCCCGCCGAACTGCGAAGCCTGCAGCCGGTTCCGTTCCACCCGATCGCGGTCCCGGCCGCCCGCGCCATGCTGCTCCATTACCGCAGGCTCGACAGCCGGGCAGAAGCGACACGCAGGTAATGCCGTGCGGCGTCCGGAGACGCCCGACCACCCCCTTGCGGTTCCCTGTCACCACGATTCGTATCCGCCAGGATGCACGCGACCCGTCCGCTTTTCGGCCTTGCCACATGACACCGGCATCGTTGCGGCCAGCCCATCCGGTCCACGGGACCAGTCTTCCACGCCCACCGGATCCTTCAGGGTCCGGCCGACCGAAAGGAACCCAGCATGTTCGGATGCTTCTTTCCAAGTCCCCGCCTCTTCGCAATCACCGGGGCGGGATGGACGTTCGCTGTCTACCTGTTCTGGCAGCTGGTGGCGTTCGACATGGCCACGGCCCTCAACATCGGCGAGGTTGCGGGAGTTTCGGGGGACACGGTCTGGCTCTACGTCTACGCACTGTCGTGCGCCGCGGTATTCGTCATCGCGTGGACGTGGGGACGACCGCACCGATGGTCGCTATGGTCGGTGGCCGGCTCCGGCCTGATCCTGCTGGTCAGCTGGTTCCAGGTGCAGATGGACCTGTTGCTCAACGACTGGTTCAGGGTCTTCTACAACACGGTCCAGGCGGCGCTCGGCAACCCGGGCGCGGTCTCGTTGTCCGAGTACTTTTCGCACCTGATCACGTTTGCCACCATTGCGATGGTGATCATCTTCACCTCCGTCATCATCGCCTTCTTCACCAGCCACTACGTGTTTCGCTGGCGAACCGCCATGAACGACCGGTACGTCGCCATGTGGCACCAGGTCCGTCATATCGAGGGAGCGTCCCAGCGCATCCAGGAAGACACCATGCGGTTTGCCGCGATCATGGAGGGTCTCGGATCCCGGTTCATCGACGCGATGCTGACCCTCATGGCCTTCCTGCCGGTACTGTGGGCGCTGTCGGAACCCATCAAGGAGATCCCGGTAGTCGGTGAGATCGCCCAGGCCCTGGTCTGGGTGGCCATCGTCTGGTCGGTCTTCGGAACCGGGTTGCTGGCCCTTGCCGGCTATCGCCTGCCCGGGCTCGAGTTTCGCAACCAGCGGGTCGAGGCCGCGTTCCGCAAGGAACTCGTGATGGGAGAGGACACGGAAGACCGGGCACACCCGCCAACCCTTGATGAACTGTTTGCCAATGTGCGCCGCAACTATTTCAGGATCTACTTCAACTACCTCTACTTCAATGTCGCACGCTATACCTACCTCCAGGTCAGTGTCCTCGTCCCCTACATTGCGCTCGGCCCGACCATTGTCGCCGCCGGGTTCACGCTGGGTGCCATGCAGCAGATCATCCGTGCCTTCGAACGCGTGCAGTCATCGTTCCAGTTCCTGGTGATGTCGTGGACGACGATTGTCGAGCTGATCTCGATCTACAAGCGCCTGGCTGCCTTCGAACGCGCCATCCGCGGCGATGATCTCGCGGCCATTGAATTAGAGACCGGCGGTCTGACGGCGACCGGCAACTGACGACACCCCGGCCAGGCGCCCCGGGATGTGTGCGCCACCGGTTGCGTCAGCTGCATTCTCCGGGGCTCCCGATGCAAGGGCTCGCTACAGCCGAGACCGACACTTGCTTGTCGTCGATATCTGAGCCCTGCGCAAGGATGAGTATTGCAGCGCGTTTCCGGCGGTCTGTGGCGGTGTTTTGGCTTCACGATGGAAGGGACGATTGCCGGTCATGCCCCGGTCGCCATGTCGCGGTATTGCCTGAGCATCGTCTTCGCGCGCCGGCGTCGCCGCCTGACGCGGCCATGCATCCAGCTGCCCGGCCACCATTCCTCCGCGACCCGTTCGGCGCCCCAGAGCTGGACCGCGATCTGCCGGTGCGTGAGCCCCTCCGCCTCGCTCTCCAGCGCCAGTAGAAGTTCGCGGTCTCCGTCCTCCCCCGTCCCCGCCCCGACCGAGGGATCGGGGCACCGAGCCAGATATCCTCGATGCGTTCGACCTCGCGGATCACAAGCAGGCCGCCGTCCTCGGGGAAGACGGTCCCGGCCCGAAGGCGGACCTGGACCGAGCGGCCCGGCTGCTCGATCCTCAGCATCAGCGTGCCGTTGGCAAGGCGGAGGCCCGAGAGCGTCGCCCCGCCTTCGGCCGCGAGCTGCACCAGGGGCCGGGCGTCCCGCCGCACCTCTCCGTCGAGCACCCCGGCCTGCGCCCAGAAGGGCGCGAGGGGAAGTTCCGCATACGGGTCTTCCCAGGCCGCCATGCCGCAACGCAGGGCGCCGCTGTCGGTGGCGGTCTGCAAGCGGACCGGGAAGGGCGCCCGCTCCGGCAGGCCGGGCTGCGGCAGGCGCTTCTTCCACGCCGCGCGATAGGCCTTGCTCCTGCGGATGAAGTTCCAGGCCCGCACCGCGTCCCATCCGGTAACCCGCCGCGCCATCGGCGAGCGCGACGCCTACCACCGCGCGGTCGCTTCGAACCCCACGGTGTGCTCCGGCTCCGTCCAGTCGCTTTCCCTGCGGGTTGCCCGGACGCCGAAGGAGATATCGGGCACGTTGGCGTTGGCCGCGGGCGTCAGTCGCCATCCCAGACTGTAATCGCGCGCAGCCGTCGCCAGCCCCAGCCCGACATGCGGGCTGCCGGTGAAGCGCCCCGAGAAGGCCGGGAAGCCGTATGCCGCCTCGACAGTGACCGCGCCCGGCTCGCGGGCGAGCGTCGCCGCCAGCAGGTCGGCATGGCCGAACACCGACTGGCGCTCGGCAAGGTGCGCCACTGCCCAGGACGCCGCGTCGCCCGCCGCATAGCCCGGACCCGCGAACAGGTCCGGGCCGATCAGGCCCCGTTCCGCCTTGCGGGCCTGGGCGCGCACCTTGCTTGCCGAGAAGCCGAGCCCCTTCGCCTGGCGTTGCCACGAGCGGGCGAGCTCGCCCCGGTCGATATCCCGCTTGGCCGCCCGCGTCATCAGCGCCGCCCGCGCCGCCAGATGCGGATTGTCCTTCGACTCGCCCATGCCGCGTTCGGCCATCGCCGCCTCGATTTCGGCCCGGCGGGTCGAAAAGGCGTCGATCGCTTCGCGCGGGACGCCCTCGATCTCGAACCGCCCGTCCGCATGGGTCTTGTCGATGCCGTAGCCGAGGCCCTTCAGCCCCTGCGCCAGCTCCGCCCGGTAGATCGTCCCGATGGCCATCTTGCCCTTGAACAGGCCGTCATCGACCATTGTCCTCCACTTGGCATCCTCGCCCTGGACCATGTTGGCGATGACGGCATGCGTGTGGAGCTGGGGGTCGAGATTCCTTGAGGTGTCATGCCGAAACGTGGCCGCGACCGTCTTCTGGCCGCCGGCCCGGACCATCGCTCCCGTGGCGGGATCGCGCATCCGGGTCTCGACGGCGTTCTTCTCGATCCAGCCCAGCGTCGCCGTCACCGCCCGGTCGTGCGCCTCGACGATGCGCCCGTCGCTGCCCACCATCGCCATCAGCGAGACCGACCTGGGCGCGCTCAGCGTCACGTCCCGGCCGGGCCGGTGCGCGATGGTGCCGTCGATCTCCCGGCGCCCGAGACGGCGGCCGCCCGGAACCTCGCCTTCGAGCACCGACCGGAAGCGCTCGGGATCGACCGGCCCGGAGAGGCCCAGCGCCGCCCCGCCCCGGCCCGCCCAGGCGCTCGCCTCGCGGTGCGCCCCGTCGTCCCTGGCGTAGTAGCCGTCCTTCTCGAAATAGCCCACGCCCTGCGACGGCGAAGCGATCTTGCCGATGGAGGCTACCATCGCGGCAGCCCCGCGACGGAGGCGAAACAAGCGGATTCCTGTCGGTCCATGCAGGCCAGATATGCGCTCTCGGATCGCAGAATAAGGGACGAACGAACGGCCTCATCGTCCTGTCCCCGCATGTCCGCAAATGGCGCCCGAAATCGTCCCCGCAGGGACTTGCATGTCCCACGACAACCTGATAACAATTTGATAACTGATAGCTAGGGGCAGATCCATGGTGACGATCAATGTGCGGCGGCTCGACGATGACGTGGTGGACCGCCTCAAGCAGCGTGCAGCGAAGAACAATCGCTCCCTGGAGGGCGAAGCGCGCCACATCCTGCAATGCGCGGCCGACGACGACATGGCGGCGAAGCGCGCCGCGTTCCGGGAAACCATGAAGCGGCTGCGTCCCCTGACCGAAGGGCGCAAGCACACCCCGGCGGAAGTGCTGATCCGCGAGGATCGCGACCACGGCCATCGCGACAACTTCTGATGCGCTTCGTCGTCGATGCGAGCGTGGCGGTCAAGTGGCTGGTCGCCGAGGACGATACGGAAGTTGCGGAGGAACTGGCGACGAGCGGCCACGACCTTCACGCGCCGCGACTGATGGCTTCCGAGGTTGCCAATGCAATCTGGCGCAAGGCGCGGACGGGCGAGATAGAGCGCCGCGCTGCGGGCATCCTTTTGGCGGACGTGCCGGACATGCCGGTGCGCTGGGGCGCCGACGAGCTGGTCTCCGCCGACGCGGTGCGTCTGGCGCTGGCGCTCGACCGCCCGATCTATGATTGCATGTATCTCGCGCTCGCCCATCGCATCGGCGCGATCATGCTGACGGCGGACAGTCGATTCGCGAATGCCGTGACGCTGACCGAGCACGGCGAGTCCATCCTGACGCTGGCCGATTACGCGGAAACGCGATGATCGCGAAATTTTGTCGATCATCCTCCAGGCATCCCCTGTCCCTTGATGTCCTGACAGGAGAGGCCGTATGGGGACTAACCGTTGATTCCATGCAAAACTTCCCCTTGCCCGCAGGTTCAAATCTCCCTTCCAGGGTCACGGAATCCGGGAAGGCGGAGGCGATGCAGCGAGACGGAAACGGCCGCGAACGAGCGCCATTGCACGGCCCGGCCGCGACGCAGCCATATCGGGCGTCAGCGTGATCCTGCGCCCCGGCATCCAGGGCTACTGGAGGACGCGCGGCGGGGCCTGTTCGAGGTCGTGGTCGCCGAGGCGCTCGACCGGGTGAGTCGCGACCAGGCCGACGTCGCAATCCTCTACAAGCATCTGCGGTTCGCCGGCGTGATGATCGTCACGCTTGCGGAAGGCGAGATCGACGAGTTGCATGTCGGGCTGTTATGTCATGCCCTACATAACAGCCCGAGCAGGAACCTGTCGTTCGACAGCGCCAGATCATAAAGCGTTTCCGCATCGGCAATAAGCGTGTCTGTACGGCTGCACAGATCAAGCAGCCTGCCCCAATCGGCCAGGCTCCGGGAAAGGCGCGACACCTCGTAGCCAATGACGATGCCGACGCGTCCCAGTCCGACCTCGGCAACCAGCTGCATGAAGCCTTCGCGCGCGCCTCCCTGCCCCGACTGTCCGAGATCCCGGTCGTTGATCTCGACTCGAACCGGTGACCAGCCCAGCAGAACCGCGCGCTCGCGCAGGCCGTATTGAAGCGCTGTGGACTCGCGGTTGCGCTCAACCTGCCTGGGCGTCGACTGGCGCACGTAGATCACCGCCTTCCGCTCCAGGTGAGATGCGCGAACGCGTCTCTCCGGGCGGGCGGGATGTACCCGGTCCGTCATGTTCCGCTTCCGGCCGAAGGGTTGTTGCCGCGCGTATCAGGCACAGCTTGATGCGTTCGCGGCGCAGCGCCGGCAACTGTGTCCAAACGTTCCGCTTCGAGCCGCTGCTCATACCAGCGAACAAGCCCATGTAGTGCTTCGACGCCCAGAATAGGGCGTATCTTGCGGTCGATCAACTCTTTGTATGTTGATTCTTCGGTAGATGGAGAACCTGATCAAGCTGCACAAGGTCCAGCTCGCCTCCGACCGCACCTCCTGCCAGAGCCCGATCGCCAACCAGTTCAGGCTGATCCTCCACACCGCCGCCTACTGGCTGATGCTCGCGCTGCGCGATGCCGTGCCGCGCAGGATGTCGCTCGCATGGTCGGAGTTCGCCACCCTCAGGCAGAAACTTCTCAAGATCGGCGCCCGGGTGATCGAGCGAGCCGCGCGCATCCGCATCCACTTCGCATCGGCCTGTCCCGACGCCGACCTGTTCCGCATGCTGGCCGGCCGCCTCGCCGCCTCGGGACCCTGACCGCCGGGGCGATGTGCCCCGCCAATCCGAGACCCTTCAACCCTCAACCCCAAAACCGAAAACCTCAGACACCAGCACCGCAAAGGCGCTGAACGACGCCCCCTGCACGCTCAAAATCTTAAGGTTAGTCACACTCTGCGAGCGTCACTAACCTTAAGATTTTCACTTGTGAGGCGCGGTTGATGTAATCAGTTTCCATACGACTCCTGAACTTCCGATTGTGATTTTCCGGCAACCGACATAGTCGCATTTTGCAAGTTCATCGATGTGGGCAGCACGGTTTCTGTAAGTCTCAGTTAGATGTTTCAAGGCCGCATGAAGTCCATCCGGAAGCAGTAGCCAAGTTGAGCCCGTCCACGCTGCGGAGAGCCCGAAGAAGCAGTTGATCAGCTTGCTTGTCTATCGTCGCCGCCGGCTATGAATTGTGGTCTGCAGAAAGTGTGCGAAGGACCCCAATTCGGGAGGTTTCCGCCCAGGATCCGCACAGAATTCTGCTACACGCCCAAAATCTTTATCGCTCTTGTCATCGGTCAAGTCCTCAGCCTCCGCCAAGGTAGCCAGCGGCAAGAGAATGCGATTGACGATCTCGGCCTCAACGGCCTTGCAAAGACCGATTACAGCAGGTGACCATTCGAGGTGAGCGTTCAGCTCAAGTTGCGCTGCGACATGCTCAGCTGTCGCAATGAATCGCAAAGACTCAGGAGAAAGGCCCTCGGCTCGATTATCGGACGCTCGAAATAGGAGCTCAGCCTGCCGTTGCTGGTCAATCGTTACAATAGAAAGAAGAGCGTCGGCGAGCTGTTCGGCTCGCAGGTCCTCGGCTGCAGTGCCAGCCTTGATCTCGTAGAGCGAAAGCAGTCGACCGTAGCAACCATTGCAGAGTTTTCGAGACCAGTCTCCAGAGTACACAGTGATCAGTTTCGACTTCTTTGAATTACCGCAGCGGAAGCATTTGAACGCGGTTCCGTCAGCGAAGCGAAATTGTTGAAGCGGTCCGCGTTTCGGAATAAGTCTTCGTTAGACTTGACGGTACTGGTTCCATTTGTACAGCCTTTAGCGCCTGCAATCAGGCGCAGATTTCAAATGTGGATCAACTGGTAACTGACTACCATCTCGGAACAGAGTGCCGGCCGCAAGACTGGAGGCAATCCGCTTAGCTGCATCATGGACCGAGTCCCGCGCCGGATGGGCGTAGCGTGCGTTGTTTTTGATGTCGCTGTCAACGATCGGCGCGGTATCATCGAGCGCTGGGGACGGGGGACTCTAAGGATGGCTGAACTGTCGGCAGTGGCCGGTCTGCCGCCGCCAGAAATCGATGACGCGGCCAGGTGTGTCACCGTGCGGTTCCGGCACGAACTGCGGCCGGTGCGAATTGCCGGCATTGGTGAGACCGAAGTCGGTGGTTCGGCAACACTTTCGGTGGATCGTCGGTGATGATGATATTGACGATCGGCGGAAGGCCATTCTTGCCATGTTGGACCGTGCGGACGGGCCGCTGGCACTTTGGGAAATCCTCGCCGAACTCATCCGCTGACAAGCGGCGAGTTCGAGAGGATCTGGCCATCCTAGAATCAAGGGGGATGGCAATTTCGAGCGGCCATGGCCGGGGAGCACACGGGAGGCGGACATCGGCGTAGAGCCGGCCTATTACGGCCATTCCCGGCTCATTTCAGGGGAAAAGCGCAAGATGACCCTGGTGACGGCCATATCGTGCTCTACAGTCGGACGAGCAAGCTCACATATGTGTCAGCCTGCCGGTCGGGAATGCTGCGATGCGTCCGTCAGCGGCTGCGCGAAGGAATTGACGGGATCTGCTGTCCTGCCGCCGATCAGCCCGTGCTACACTTAACGCTTGATATTGGAATCAAGCCGCAGATTGCGGCTGGTATCGCTGTACTGTGATTTGGCCCTCGAGCCTGCGCGCCTGCACGAGATCGTAGGTAGTCTGGCGTCGAAGCCAGAATTCGGCATTGGACCAGCCTGCCTTCTCGAGGCGAATCGCCATTTCGGGAGAAATTCCGGCGTGGCCATTGAGAACTCTGGATAGTGTATGGCGGGCGACACCCAGCACCCGCGCCGCTTCGGTCACGCTCAAGCCGAGCGGTTGGAGACAGTTTTCGCGGACACTGCGTCCGGGATGGGGAGGATCGATCATCGGCATGCTCAAGGCTCCCTTTAGTGGTAGTCGATCAGATCGACGTCGTAGACATCACCGTCTTCAAGGCGAAAGGTCACCCGCCAGTTTCCGGAAATTGAGATGCTCCAGTACCCCTTGAGATCGCCCTTCAACGGATGAAGCCGATAGCCGGGCAGATCGAGGTCCGAGGGCTTGCAGGCATCGTCGAGGTCGGCCAACGCCAGCGAGACACGGTCCGAGAGATCGGACCCCACCCTGCTCGTATCTCCGCGCTCATACATCCGCCTGAGGCCTCGATGACGAAAGCTTCGGATCATGGCCGTCTGTACCGCATATCGGTACGCATTTCAACGAGAACTGGCGGATTCAGCACCGGCCATGGGGACTTGCGGCCCCTTGAAAGTGATTCCCGATGTTTGCCAATCGTTTGCCAGATCGACCACGCGTCTGTATCCCACAAAGGAAAATCCCCTGAAAACATCAATGTTTTCAAGGGCTAATTTGGTTGCGGGGGTAGGATTTGAACCTACGACCTTCAGGTTATGAGTTTGGTCACGATCAGGTGACATGAAGACCCTGGAGGATGCTGGAGCGTGATTTTCGTTGTGTTTTCAAAGCCTCCCGTGTTTGCCAAGGGGACGTGAGGCATTCTGAAACCCCGCCGGATTGATGCCGATTGTTTGCCAGCATGCCACGGTCCATCCGTGTCATGACCCCGCTCAAGGGCACCACCAACGACCCTGGCGTCAGTCAGGTCGCCCGCGTCACCCGCTACCGGGAGCCGCTGAAGAAGCATGCCGGCGCACAGGACGGGAAGGACCATGTCGAGACCGCGTATCTCATCACCTCTCTCGATGCCAGGGCCGCGTCGCCGGCCGACCTGCTTCGGCTGAACCGCGGCCATTGGGCAGTGGAGAACAAGCCTTCCCACTACACCACTTGAAGACCCCCGGCCTCCTGGACCGGTCCTTTTGCGCCGTTTCCGGCACCCGTTTGATGGTCAGCCGGTCGAGGTTCTCGAGCGGCGGCGTGGCGGTGGCAGTTATCACAAGCTGAATCTGCATGTCGTGATGCCCGACGGTTCCCGCTTGTGGATTCCGGCCACCTGGACGAGTCTGGAGGCTCGCGACCCTGACGCCGAGGCCCTGCTCGGGGAGTTGTCGGACTTTGTCAGGTTGCGGACCCTGATCGATGATCTGGAACGGCACCTGGAGGCTTCGGATGGAGGCGGACCGGGAATTGTCGCTGCTGGCGCTTCTGGAGTGGGAGGAGCGTCTGGAGGCATGGCTGCGGGTTCCTGCCGCAGACCGGGAGGTTCTGGTGAGAACGCTTGCGGAGCTGATGGTCCGGCACGCGGATCTGGAGATGTGCGATGAGTCACCCGTCGCGGATCAAGCCGGCTCATCTTGAGCGTTTGGCTGTCGTGTACGTGCGGCAGTCGACGCAGAACCAGGTTGTGAAGAACCGGGAATCGCAGCGGCGCCAGTATGGTCTGGCGGACCGTGCCCGTGCACTGGGCTGGCCGGACGAACGCATCCAGATCATTGACTCCGACCTCGGCGAGAGTGCCGCGTCGCAAGGCACGCGGAGCGGCTTTGGGCAGCTGTGCGAGCAGGTTTCGCAGGGCCGGGTGGGAGCGATATTCGGGATCGAGATATCGCGTTTGGCGAGGAATACCGTCGAGTGGTTCCAGTTGCTGGACCTGTGCCGGATCAACGACACGATACTGGTCGAGGACAGCCAGGTCTATGCGCCGGGGCGCGAAGACGATGTCCTGATTCTCGGCATTAAGGGAACTTTTTCTGCCGCCGAGATGTCGGTTCTTCGTGCCCGCATGGAGGGGGGCCGGCGGAGCAAGGCCCAGCGGGGAGAACTCTATGCGAGCCTGCCCATCGGTTTTGTCCGCGAGGGGGACATTCTTCGCAAGGATCCCGATCTGCGGGTCCAGGCGGCCATCGAAGCGGTCTTCGCCCGCTTCCGCGAGGGCGGGTCGGGGCTGCAGGCGGCCCAGCTTCTGCGGGCGGAGGAGGTTCGGCTTCCAAGCCGGCCGGGGAATGCGGAAGCCGTGACGTGGAAGGATGCAACCTATTCCCGGGTGATGGATATCCTGAGGCACCCGGCGATGGGCGGGGCCTATGCCTACGGGAAGGGCCGGTTCGGATATCGGGAAGACGGGACGCGTCTGGCGCCGGAGGAGAGGTGGCGGGTGCTGAAGCCGGAACACCACGAGGGGTATGTGCCGTGGTCGGAGTGGCTGGAGGTCCAGGAGACGCTGGCGCGGAACTCGGCCCATCGCGACCGGAAGCGCGGAGCGGCGCGCGAAGGGGCAGCGCTTCTCCAGGGCCTCGCCGTCTGTGGCCACTGCGGCCGATCGCTTCTCGTCCGGTACAACAAGGGGCGAAGCTATTTCTGCAACCATCGTACGCCGGATCTCGGCCAACGTCGCAGCTGCTTCTCGGTTGGCGGCATCGGGATCGACGCGGTCGTGGCCGACCACTTTCTCGAACGGATATCGCCGGCCGGAACGGAGGCGGCGCGGGCGGCGGAGCAGGCGGTCTCGGAGCGGGAGGAAGCGGCGCTTCGCAGTTGTCGGCTGGAGCTTGAGCAGTGCCGCTACGAGGCCGGCCTTGCGGAGCGACGGTACCGGCGGGTCGATCCGGACAACCGCCTGATCGCGGCAACTCTGGAACGGGAGTGGGAAGCCGCCCTGACGGCGCTGGAGACGGCGGAGTCCGCGCTCAAGGCGGCCCGGGACCGTCGGCCCGAGGCGCCGCCACCCGGATATTTTGCAAACCTCGGCGCCGCACTGGAACGGGTCTGGAATGCGCCGACCACCACCGCCCGTGACCGCAAGCGCCTCCTTGCCTGTCTCATCGAGGAAGTCACACTGCAGGCGGTCGAGGGCGATCAGACGGAAGTCGTCATCCATTGGCGGGGTGGCGAGACCGACGCACTCGAGATTCCGCGCCAGCGGCGGAAGCCGGTTCGCCAGCTCGATGACATGGACACGGTGGAGTGGGTCCGTCGGCTGGCCCTGGTCTATCCCGATGTCCAGATTGCCCGGATCCTCAACGACCAGGGGCGGCGGTCGGCCCGAGGTCTGCTGTTTACGGTCTCTCTGGTGCAAAGACTGCGGTACAGAAACGGCATCGCAGGATACAAGCCGACAGGTGAAGAGGAGGGAGACGAAGTTCTGAGCGTCCATGCAGCGGCGGTGCGTCTCGGGGTCTCCGATGCGACACTCTATCGCTGGATCAAGGTCGGTGTTCTGCCCAGTGCCCATCCGGATCTGCCCGGCGCCCCGGTTCGCGTTCGCCTGAATGCGGACTTCCGCAGTCGGTTCCATCTCAACCCGCCAGAGGGGTTCATCCCCCTCAGGGAGGCTGTGAGACGCCTGGGCGTCTCACGACAGACGATCTGGCAACGCGTGGCATCGGGGCGGCTGGACTCCTGCCACGTGAAGCGGGGCCGCAACCGCGGCCTGCACGTTCGGTTGGAACCGGATGACCGTCCGCTTCTCAGGGAGATGCTCGCCGATGATGAGGAACGCGCAGATGACTGAAGGCAGCCACTCCGGCGCCTCCACGCCCGTTCTCAGCGTGTAAAGTCGCCATGACCCGATCCGGCAAGATTCAGACAGCATCAGGAAAAGGGCGTCAACTCAAGGCAGTAGAAGAAATCTCCGGAGATCGGAAGCCTTGAACCAGAAGAGGAGCAGTTCAATGGGCGAATCGAAAACCTGAACCATCGCCAGAGCGACTGCGTCTTCGGCGAGGACGCCTGCCTGACCCGCACGGGCCACGGCCCGGCAAACCGGGCCAGCCTCAACACCATCGCGCTCGCGGTGATCTTCGCGTGCCGGCGCGAGGCGGAAAGCCTCGCCGAAACCGGCCGGCGGCTCCAGCTCAACCGCAGCGAAGCCGTCGCGGCCCTGACCCGGCCCTGACAGGCAGACGCATCCCCGCGGTTCCAGCGCACCGCCCGAAACACCCCGAATCCTGACAACGAACCACCCGGCGACCGGAAACGGGGCCTGCGGTGGCGCGTGGGTGGCTCCGCAGCCGCCAAACTCTGCCAGGCAACGACCATCCGTGACCCGTTCATCGGTCGCCGGTCAAGATCAGCGACAGCGTGGGAAAGTCCTGATTGATAGGCGCAAGGCCCGGCCCGGCACCAACAGATTCAACACGAGGTGTTGCAGTTCAAAATCACGCCGACGGCCGCAAGCGGATACACGAGTTTCACCGCAACATTCCCATCGCTGCCCGATGCGTCGGAGAGCTTGATCCCGAACGTTTCGGACTGCTCGTCAAGCTCGGTATCGGTGTTCGTCTGCACGGTGATGGTGAGTTCGGTATCGTCGGGAGAGAAATACAGGTTTCCGGACGCAGCCGTATAATCCGCCCCGGCCGTGGCCCGATTGTCGACACCTGTGGCGAAGGTCTGGTAATCGACAGCCGCCTCGCCGTCACCCTTCTTGCGCACGACGAACGTCACAGCGGAACCCTCGTTCGCCGAATACGTCGTCTGGGAAAAGGACACCTCGGGCAACGCCGAATTGTCGCTCCCGGCGAATGCGGGCAGCGCGGTGCCCCCTGCCAGCATGACGCCTGCAAGGACGGCGCGCCATGCGGACCGTACGGTTTTCCTGTTCGAATCCTGTCGCATGGGTCTTTCCTCTTTCCTTGACGCGGAGCCCGAGGAGGGGCGGTGCGCCCTGAACAAGTGAAAAGGTAACGGCTGCGCCTCATGTCAAGCCCATGTCGACTAATCGCGTAAATTCTTCTCATTGGAGCCTCTTGCAAAATTGCTGGCTCAGACTGGTGGGAGACACACTGACCGGTCTTGATGGAGGTGGTTGGCGTCGATTTCTCGTCCCGGTCCGCGCATCCGGGGCCTGATCTGGCGGATGTGGCCCGATTCGGCGGAATCCGGGCGAGCGTGACCGCTGCTTGCGTGGGAAGCGATCGGGATCGGTTTGCAGACGGGAAGTTCAGGGCAGGAGGCGCTGCAGGTGCTCGACGGTCAGTGCCAGGATGCCGAACATGAGGTGGCAGGACACCTTTGCCGCCCCACGGACCCGGACATGACGGCCACCGAAGTCATCCTTCAGACGGGCATTCACCCTCTCGCTGTTGGTGCGTTCGGCGTAGCGGACCGCCGTCGCATCGCGATCGTTGAGTGCCCGTTGCGCCGGCGCTTGACGCGGCCATGCATCCAGCCGTCCAGACACACCATTCCTCCGCGACCCGTTCCGCGCCCCAGAGTCGCTCCGCGATCTGCCGGTACGTGAGCCCCTCCGCCTCGCTCTCCAGCACCAGCAGAAGTTCGCGGTCTCCATCGTCCCCCGTCTCTTCCAGAGAGGTCGAGAACGCGACCGGCCCCTCGTGTGCCGATTGGGACGGATTGCGCAATCCAGTCGATCTCTGGATCGCCGGCGGCGGCAGGTTCCACCGCAAGGCGCGGCGCAAGATCCCGACCCCGGCGGAGGGCGGCCTTGCTTAGCGTTGCCGGTTTTCCCAGTCGGGGTGGATCCACGGCCGGTCGTTGGCCGCTGGCAGGGGAGTACGGCCCAGGATGTGATCGGACGCCTTTTCGCCAACCATGATGCTGGGGGCATTGAGGTTGCCATTGGTGATCCGCGGGAAGATCGAACTGTCGGCCACCCTGAGGCCATCGACCCCGATCACGCGGCACTCGGGATCGACCACGGCATGGGCGTCGGCGGCGGCCCCCATGCGACAGGTTCCGCAGGGATGATAGGCACTCTCCACCGCAGTTCTCACGTGCTCGTCGATCTCCTCGTCGCTCTGAACTGACGACCCGGGCGCGATTTCGCCGCCGGCGTAACGCGCCATCGCGGGCTGCTCCAGCACTTCGCGCGCCAGCCGGACGCAGGCCCGGAAACTCCGCCAGTCCTGCTCATGGGACATGTAGTTGAAGAGGATCGAGGGCGCGGCACGTGGATCGGTCGAGGTGAGTCGAACCCGTCCGCGAGAGGGTGAACGCATCGGCCCGACATGAACCTGGAACCCGTGTCCGTCCGCGGCGGTCCTGCCGTCGTAGCGAACCGCCAGCGGCAGAAAATGATACTGGATGTCCGGGTACTTCACCCCGGCGCGCGAACGGATGAAACCACATGCCTCGAAGTGATTGGTTGCACCGAGGCCGGTGCCGGACAGCAGCCAGCGCGCGCCGATCAATGCCCTGGAAAGCGGATTCCAGTGGCGATAGAGCGTGATCGGCCGGCGGCATGACACCTGCAGATAGATCTCGAGATGGTCCTGCAGGTTCGCGCCAACGCCGGGCCGGTCGGCAATGACCTCCACCCCGTATTCGCCGAGGTGCGCCGCGGGTCCGATACCGGAGTGCATCAACAGCTTCGGCGAGTTGATGGCCGAGGCGCAGAGAACCACCTCGGCGCGGGCGCGCGCCCGCCTGGGCGAACCGGCAGTCTCGTACTCGACCCCGATCGCCCTGCCCTCCTCGATCAGCACGCGATTGGCATGGCAGCGGGTGCGCAGTTCGAGGTTGCGCCGGCGCAGCGCGGGCTTCAGGTACGCGTTCGCGGCGGACCAGCGCCGGCCGCGCCAGACCGTCATTTCCATCGCGCCGAAGCCTTCCTGACGCCTGCCGTTGTAGTCCCCGGTGATCCCGTAACCGGCCTCGCCACCGGCCTGGATGAAGGCGGCATACAACGGATTTGCCATGGCGCCACGCGTCACATGCAGCGGGCCGCCGGTGCCGCGCCACCCCGGCTCGCCGGCATGGGCCTGTTCCAGGCGCCGGTAGTACCCGAGGACGTGGCGATAGCCCCAGCCGGCCGCCCCCGCAGCCTCCCAGGCATCGAAGTCGCAGGCGTGGCCGCGCACGTAGACCATGCCGTTGATCGAGGACGAGCCGCCGATCACCTTGCCGCGCGGGGTTGCAAGGCGCCGCCCACCGAGGTGGGGTTCGGGCTCGGTGACATAGCCCCAGTCATAGCGTGCCATGTTCATCGGGTAGGACAGCGCTGCCGGCATCTGGATGAACGGGCCGGCATCGGTGCCCCCGTGCTCGAGGACCAGCACCCGAGAGCGCCCGTCTTCGGACAATCGCGCCGCGAGCACCGAACCGGCCGATCCCGATCCCACGATCACATAGTCGAACTCGTCGTCGAAACGTCCGGACATCGAAGTCAGCTCATGACAGCCGCGCCAGCGGCCCGATCGCAGGACTGCAGGGTACCAAGACCGAACTCATTCCCGCGGCACGGGCTGGCCCCGACATGTGGCACCCGTCGCACCCGGATTCCGGCGCGGTCCGGCGGCTGAAGGACCTGCACGGCGGAGAGCACCGATGCCTGATCCTGTTCGGCGCCAGGGCGTTCCGGCGTACTCGTGCACATTCCCGGCGCCCGGGTCGACGTTCCTGCACGGTCGCGCCTGGTTGCGGCTTCGACGAATGCACGCCGGTGTCCGGGCCTCGCCGACATCCAGGTCCTTGACGGGTCAATGCCACGCACTATTGTTGCCAGCCTGACAATTCCTCGGCAACGGATCCCGATCATGGCCAAGCCAGCAACCGTTCTGATCAAGCTCGTGAGCACGGCCGACACCGGCCACTACTACGTCACCAAGAAGAACCCGCGGACCCAGACCGGCAAGCTCGAGTTCCGCAAGTACGATCCGGTCGCGCGCAAGCACGTGCTCTACAAGGAAGGCAAGATCAAGTAGCGCACACCGCTACTCACTCGTCCCCCGGCGGCACCACCGGTTCCTGGCGCGGCAGGGGAATGCCTCCGCCCCGGGTCGGATCCACATAGGCATTGCCGGGCGCCTGTCCGGCGTCCTCGAGCGCCCGCGCCATTGACTTGATGACCGGCAGGTCCTCGTCGGCAGGCATCTCCATGCGCGGCTTGCGTGCGAGCGCCGCCTTGATCCACGGTGCAAGTTCCTCGGCCTTGCGCGCTTCCCGTTCCGGTTCGGCCGCCTTGAAGCGCGGCATGATCTCTGATGCGAACAACCCGAGACACTCGCAGATGTGCTCGTGCCTGTTCTTGCCGTGCTGCTGCACGAAGATCATCTGGTCCATTCCCACCTTGTCATAGGCTTCGAGATGGGACCGGACCTGTTCCGGCGTCCCGATGCCGCCGCGCCCGGCATTGTCCGGCATCTGCTCGCGCAACGGCTCGAACCGGCCCCAGATGTCGGCGCGTCCCGGCTTGTGCTCACCGAAACTCACGTAGTAGGCCAGCGAATAGCCGAAGAATCGGAACCCGTCGAGACCGCGCCGGACCGCTTCCTGCTCGTCCTCGTGCACCGACAGAGACGAGACGGCCGCAATGTTGGCGTTGACCGAGTGGCCAATCGGCACGCACTCGTCCGACTTGATGATCGCGTAGTAGTCCCGCACCCACTCGGCTGCCTGGTCCGGCTCGACGAAGCCGAACACCAGCGCCCCGACCCCGGCCCTGGCGGCCCGCAGGATGCTCTCGCGGCGAGAACACCCCATCCACAGCGGCGGATGCGGCTTCTGCACCGGTTTCGGCACGACGTTGCGGCACGGCATCGAGAAGTACTCGCCCTCGAACCCCGGGTACGGCGTCATCGCCATCATGTTGGCGGCCTGTTCGGTGCCTTCCCTCCACATCCGGGTCTTCTGTTCCCGGTCGATTCCGAACCCGTCCATCTCGATCAGTGTCGCCGACTCGCCTGTGCCCCAGTCGACCCGTCCGCGACTGACAAGGTCGAGCGTGGCAACCCGTTCCGCAAGACGCGCCGGGTGGTTGTAGCCCGGTGGTGTGAGTGTCACGCCGTGGCCGAGACGGATGCTGTTCGTCCGCTGCGACACCGCGGCCAGAAACACCTCGGGGGCACCGGAGTGCGAATACTCCTCGAGGAAGTGATGCTCCACTTCCCACACGTAGTCGAACCCCAGGCGGTCGGCCAGTTCGATCTGGTCAAGCGCCTGGTGAAACAGGCGTGACTCGGTATCCTCGTGCCACGGCTTGGGCACCGGCAACTCGTAGAACAGGCCGAACTTCATTCCGCTTCCCTTTCCAGTCGAGATGTCGGGATCAGAGCGCCGGAGCGGTCCTGATGGACTCCGGAATGCTCCGCTTCAGGTACTGCCCGTCCGCCAGTCCACCCTTGAAGACACCGTTCTCGACCACGACCTTGCCGCGGAGCAGTGTCGTCACCGGCCAGGCGGTGATGTCGTGTCCTTCCCACGGACTGTAGTCCGCCTCGTGCAGGTCCTCGAGCCGGACCTTGCGACGTACCGACGTGTCCAGGATCGCGATGTCGGCGTCACTGCCCACGGCAATCGCCCCCTTCCGGGGATACAGTCCCATGATCCGCGCGGCGTTGGTCGAGACGAGGTCGACGAAACGCTCGAGCGAGTAACCTCGCCGGGTCACCATCTCGTGGTACATGACCGCCACGCGGGGCTCGACCCCGGCGTTGCCACCGGTGGTATCGTCGATGCGGTTGCCCACCGTCTTCAGCTTCAGCGTGCAGCAGATCTCGTCGGTCGCCACGGAGTTGATTGCGCCGTCCAGGGTTCCCGCCCACAGCTCCGCCTGGTCGGCAGGCGACTTCAGCGAGGGGTAGGTGTGGTAGATCTGCCCGTTCGGCCGCTTGTAGTCCTCGGTGTTGAACAGCATGTACTGGTGCAGGGTCTCGCCGTAGATCGCCAGTCCCCTTGCCCTCGCCTCCCGGATCGCGTGGACTCCCGTCGCCGCGCTCACATGCATCATGTAGAGTGGCGTGCGCTCGGATTCGGCCAGCCGGATCACCCGCCTGAACGAAAGGTCTTCCGAGAGCGCGCTGTGCACCTCGGCAAGGTTGTGGAAGCTGACCCGGCCCTCGCGGATCAGCTTCTCGTACATGTGCATGACCAGGTCGTTGTCCTCGGCGTGGATCACGCCGAGGCCGCCGGTTCGGGTAATGATCTTGAACACCTCCCAGATGTCACCGAAATGCACCATCCGACCCGCCCGGTTCGGCGTGATGTTGGTGGTGAAGATCTTGACCGTCGGGTAGCCATCGGTGATCACGGCCTCGAGTTCGTCCAGGACCGGCGGTTCGACATCGCCGAGCAGCATGACGTGATAGGAATAGTCGCAGTAGCAGTTGTCGACCCAGTCCGCGTCGCGGCGGGCAATCACCTCGCGCAGCGGCAGCTCCTCCATCCGGGCCGCGAAGTCGATGAGCGTCGTCGTGCCGCCGTGGAGCGCGGCCCTGCTCACCACCTCCGGACCATCGGTGTAGCCGACCGATCCGTCCGGCAGCGGCATGTGCCACTTGCAGTGGACATGCGGATCGATACCACCCGGGATCACGATCCTTCCGCCCGCATCGATCACGCGCCCGACGGCATCGTCCGGAATGGCGCCCGGGGCCGTGACGGCGGCAATGGTCTCTCCATCAACCGCAACGTCGGTCACTGCCGCGCCATGTGGTGTGACGACGGTTCCTCCCCTCACGATCAGGTCAAGCATCCTCGTCCTCCCCGAACCGGCATTTCTCGCAAGTCTCCGCGATCGCCGGCCGGCGGTCCAGAGTGCCCGCGCATCTCGACTTCGGAAATCACGATCTCGAACAGTGCCGTGATCCAGTCGGCATGAACGCCGCGACCGATGACCACCAGGCGCGAGGTCCGGTCCCCGTCCGGCCAGGCGTCCAGCCAGGTCATCGGATGGAACACGTTCTGCACTCCGTGCACCACCGCCGGAAGTTCGGGAGCTTCGGCGATCGACACGATCCCCTTCAGGCGCAGCAGGTCCGGGCCGAGTCCCTCCGAGAGCGCCTGCAGGAACAGCGTGAGCGCCACCGCCGGCACCGGACGCTCCCGGCGCAGCGAAACCGCAGCATACCCTCCAACCGCGTGACCGTGATGATGGTCATGGTGATGTAGTCGGTGGTCATGGTGGCCGGGATCGCGGTTCTCACCCGAGGGCAGTCCATGCGCATCCGACGCATGGGCCAGCACCGACATCGGGTCGGCGCCGCCGTGGCGCGACTCGATCTGGCGGGCAAACGGGTTGGCAACGGCCAGTTGCTCGCGAAACGACAGGAGCGAGCCTGCAATGTCGGTCTTGGTCAGCAGCAGAACATCGGCGAGAGCTACCTGTCGGCGGTTGTCGTCATGGGTGCGCAGGGTCTGCGGCCCGGTGACGGCGTCGACGGTGGTCAAAACCCGTCCCGGCCGGACCAGCGTGCGCAATGCCGGATCCGCCATGGTCGCCTGGACGATCGGCCCCGGATCGGCAAGGCCCGTGGTCTCGAGGATGATGCGGTCATACCTCAGGCGATCCCGCCCGTTCAGGCGAAGTACCGCCTCGGTCAGGTCGTTGCGCATGACGCAGCAGACACAACCGGTGGTCAGTTCGACGAGGTCCTCCTCGCTCGAGTCGACAAGCTCGTGATCGAGGCCGATCTCGCCGAACTCGTTGATGATGACCGCGCTCCGGGCCAGTCCAGGGTGTCGCAGCCAGGCGGCAATCAGTGTAGTCTTGCCGCTCCCCAGAAACCCGGTCACCACGATCAGCGGCACCCGGTCCGTCATGTCGTCTGTTCCGCAACGAACAGGATCCGCCCGCCGCCGCGTTCCGGGCTCACGATGCCGCGAAGGGTACGCAGGGCCGCCACCACCGACTCGTGGACCCGGTCCCGGTCTCCCGGCACGGCGATGCGCCACACCGTGCCGAACGGATGGACCTCGACCCCGAGCGCGGCAATCTCGGTGCCGGCGCGCACGAGACGGCAGGAGTTTCCGGCATGAACGGCCCTGACGTCGCACGCCCACACCACGAGCAACCCGTCAACAAGAGCGCGAAACTGCCCGGGCGTCACTCCGCTCACGTCGCTCCACCGATCGGATGATCGATTCCGGGCGGGCCGACCAGCTCCGGATCCGGCCCGGCCCCCTCGGGGCGATCGGGATAGGGAATGCGGGCAAGGAACGCCTCCATGCTCGCAAGTCGCGCCCGCTTCTTGTCATTCGCCCTGACCACCAGCCACGGCGCCTCAGGAACATGGGTACACAGGAACATGTCTTCCTTGGCCCGCGTGTAATCGTGCCACTTGTCCGCCGAGGCAAGGTCCACGGGCGAGACCTTCCACTGCTTGAGTGGATCGACGCGCCGCTTGCCGATGCGGCGCGCCTGCTCCTCCTGCGAGACCGAGAACCAGAACTTGATCAGCAGGACGCCGCTCCCGACGAGCATGCGCTCGAACTGCGGACACTGGCGCAGGAATTCCCGGTACTCCTCCTCGGTACAGAAACCCATCACTCTCTCGACGCCGGCCCGGTTGTACCAGGAGCGATCAAACAGGACGATCTCGCCGGCTGAAGGCAGATGGGTAACGTAACGCTGGAAGTACCACTGCGAGCGCTCGCGCTCGGTCGGCTTGTCGAGCGCCACCACCCTGGCACCACGCGGATTGAGGTGCTCCATGAAGCGCGTGATGCTGCCACCCTTGCCGGCCGCATCCCGGCCCTCGAACAGGATCACCACCCTGCTGCCGGTTTCCATGACCCAGCGCTGGGCCTTCAGGAGCTCGACCTGGAGAGTGGTCTTGCGCTCTTCGTACTTCCGCCTGTCAAGGCGGTCCTGCGAAACCCCGGACTCTTCCCACGCCGGAGCGGATCCCTGTTCGGGCGGGGCCCCTGCGTTCAGACTCTCCGTCCCCACTGCGGCACCCCCGATCATGTTCAGCGCCGGACCACGACAGTGAAACCGGCTGAGTTCCGTGGCAGAGTAGACACCACCGGCACCCGTCATCAAGCGTGGTGCGAGCACCAGGAGCCTGAAGCATGATTGTCGACGTGCGCACCTACAACATCGTACCACGCAAGATGAAGCGGTACCTGGAGCTGTTCGAGAGCTACGCCCTGCCGGTACTGGAGAAGCACCTCGGCAGTCCGCTCGGCTACTTCCTGGTCGAACACGGTCCGCTGCACCAGGTGGTTCACCTGTGGGGCTACCGCGATCTCGCCGACCTGGAAGCGCGCCGTCGCGCCCGGGACGCGGACCCGGCCTGGGACGACTACCTGGAGCGAAGCGAGGGGCTGGTGGTCTCGCAGGACAACAAGCTGTGCCGCCCCGCGCCCTGGTCCGGCATCAGATAGCGGTGACGAGAATGACTTACGAGGTCACGCTCGCGGCCGGCGAAGTCGACCGCTATCGCCGCGACGGTTTCCTGGTCCCGGACTACAGGCTGAACACGGACGTCGTCGGACGGATGCGCAACGCGGTGGACGAGCTGATCCGGATCTACCCGGACATTCCGACCGAAGGACTGGTCTCGCCGCACATCCGCTATGCCGGGACCATGCGGCCGGACATCCACGACAGGTTCCTCGAATTCTGCCGTCTGCCAGCCCTGCTTGACGTGACCGAGCAACTGATCGGGCCCGATATCATCCTGTGGGGAAGCCGGGTTTTCTCAAAGGCAGCCCGGAGCGGCCGGGCGACGCCGTGGCACCAGGACGGGGAATACTGGCCGATCCGTCCGCTTGCCACCGTCACCGCGTGGGTCGCGATCGACCCCGCCACCACCGGGAACGGCTGCCTGCGCCTCGTGGCCGGATCACACCGGGCGCGCCGGCTCATGCGGCATGTCAGCCTCACCGGCCAGGGAGCGGCACTCGACAAGGAGATTGCAGAGGGCGAGTTCGACGAGGCGGACGTGGTGACGGTCCCGCTCGAACCCGGGCAGATGGTGCTGTTCGACGTCTACACCGCGCACGGAGCCGCAGCCAACCGGTCGGGATCCCGCCGGGCAGGGTTCGCCATCCGATACATGCCCGGCACCTCGCTCTACGATCGCGCCATGACGGTCGGCAGCGGCCAGGACGACGTCCAGACCGATCTCGCGCAACGCGCGCTGTTCCTGTTGCGGGGGCAGGACCGGACCGGACAGAACGACTTCGACATCGGTCACGACGGCATGGTGGTGGCCGTCGGCTGAGTGCCGGTCAGGCTGCCCAGGCCGGCGGGTGGGTACCGGGCAGGACCGGGCCGCTCTCCCAGCACGACGGGGTGTCGGACATGACCTGCGGTGCCTGCACGTGCAGCACGTCACCCCACGGCGAGGAATGCACCTCCAGCATGTCGGCGATGTCATCTTCGCCCGGCATCGATACGGACAGACCGTCGACCCTTCCGAGCCGGTCGATCCAGCGACCGGTCTGCGCGAGCGAGACCCGCACCATCCAGCTTCCACCCGTTCGCGCACGGTTCAGAAGTGCGACCATGGCTCCGAAGGCCGCCAGGTACCCGGTGGCGTGATCGAGCGCCTGGCACGGCAGCGGCACCGGCCGGCCGGCGGCGGCGGCCTCCATCCCCTCCCAGGCGATCCCGCTCGCCGTCTGCACCAGGCTGTCGAACCCCCGCCAGTCGCGCCACGGACCGGCATGGCCGTAGGCCGACAGGGTGACATAGACCATGCCTGGCCGAAGTGCGGCCATCTCCCCGGGCCCGAATCCCCGCCTCTCCAGGGTTCCCGGACGGTAACCCTGTACGAAGATGTCTGCCTGTGACGCCAGTTCGCGAAGAACGCGGCGGCCGTCCTGCTCGCGCAGGTCGACGAAGGTCGAGCGCTTGCCAAGACCGGTATCGATGATCAGCGGTTCCAGCACGGGCAGGTGCGCGGCACCCACCCGCATCACCTCGGCTCCGTGCGACGCCAGGGTCCGTCCGCAGATCGGACCGGCGATCACCTTGGTCAGGTCAAGCACGCGAATACCGGAAAGCGGACGCTCGCCGTCCTGCGGCACGGGGCGTGGCGGTGCATCCCCGATCCGCACGATCTCGATGAGCGGCAGGTCCGCGATCGCACGGGATTGGGGGTGCTCGGCCCATTCCCGCGGCGAGCGCAGCAGTGCCACGCACAACGCCCGGTCCCGGCAGGCCCGCTCCAGGGCAGGACCGTCCCACCTGCTCACCGCACGAGCCACGGCGTCCGGGTCCTCCTCGCAGTCGAGGACCGCGAGCACGCCGTCGCGAAGGTGCGGATACTGGCAGTGCAGCTGGATCCAGCGCCCGTCCCGGGTCCGGTAGTAGCCGGAAACCGCCGACCATCGACCGGCAGCCGGCCGGCCCAGGATCCGGGTGAAGGCCTCGCTGCAGAATGAGATGGCTGCGCGTCGCATGTCCACCGACACCTGCTGGCGCCGGTCGCCGCGCTCCCGCCACAGTTCGGCAGCGGCGAGCGACTGCGCGGCGATCACGGTACGTGCCGCCGTGCCGACCCGGAACACCGATGGCAGCACCGGGTCCTCGCCGGACAGCACGCAAGCATCCAGTGCGCCGGGATCACACCCGGCGTTGGTCCAGATCTGCCCGAGAGGTCCGGCCGGTGCCGCCGCGCCGGCCATCGCCGACGCGGGCTGTTACTCGGCCGCTTCTGCCGCTTCTGCCGGGGCGTCAACGATCCTGGTCTTGAAGTCCGCCGGCGAGACGATCTCGAGGACCTCGAAATCCTTCGAGCAGCCGATCTCGCGGTGCGGGATACCGGGTCGCTGGTTGATGCAGTCACCCTTCTCGATGCGTCGCACACCCTTTCCGGCGTACTCGAACTCGGCCCAGCCGTTCAGGACCAGGACGAACTGGAAGTCGCAGTCATGCACGTGCCACGACTGGACCTCGTCCTTCATTTCCTTGCCGTTGGCCTTGACGATATGGGCAATATAGTCGCCCTTGGTCGCGTCCTTGATGCCGAGATCACGGTACTCGAAGATTTCCCTCAGTCCCTCGGTCCAGACCGCTTCCTTCGCCTGATTGTGCGAAAAGTCCCACCTGTCGGTCGAATTGCCCATCATCTCTCTCCAGTTACGTCCGTCGCGCCATCCTGCGACGCCACCACCCTAACACGCAAACCGCCCGGAATTCATCACCCGTAGCTGCGTCCATTCAGATGTCGAGCGAAGTCTGTCGCTCCCACGCGCTGATCGAGCGCGAATAATCGTCCCATTCTCGCATCTTCAGCGTGACGTAGGCCGCTGAGACCTCGTCGCCCAGCGCCGCCTTCAGGACCCGGTTGCGGTCGAACAGTCGAATCGCATCCAGCAGGTAGCGAGGCAGTCGGCGGGCACGCCGTGCCCTGTGGCCCTCGTTGTACATGTCGAGGTCAAGCCGGGGCCCGGGATCGCGATCCTGCGCCAGTCCGTCGAGACCGGCCGCGAGGAACACTGCCGGCAGCAGGTACGGGTTGACCGCCCCGTCAGCCAGCCGGAATTCGAACCGCCCCTCGTCAGGAGTTCGAACCATGTGTGTCCGGTTGTTTCCCGACCAGGTCACGGTGTTCGGAGACCAGGTAGCCCCGGAGACCGTGACCGGGGCGTTGATACGCTTGTAGGAATTCACGATCGGGTTCGTGACCGCGCACATCGACTCGGCGTGGTGCAACACGCCGCCGAGGAACGCATGTGCTGTGGCCGACAGCCCCAGTTCGCCCGCCGGGTCGTGGAACAGGTTCCGGTCTCCGTCCCACAGCGAGACATGGATATGGCATCCGTTGCCAGTCAACTCGGCGAACGGCTTCGGCATGAAGGTGGCGCGCAGCCCGTGCATTTCGGCAATCGACTTGACCATGAACTTGAAGAACGCGTGCCGATCGGCGGTGACCAGCGCATCGTCGTACTCCCAGTTCATCTCGAACTGACCGTTCGCGTCCTCGTGGTCGTTCTGGTACGGCGACCAGCCAAGCGACTGCATTCCGTCGCAGATTTCCGAGATCACGTCGTAGCGCCGCATCAGTGCCTGCTGGTCGTAGCACGGCTTGGCCTCGACATCGCGCGGATCGGAGATCCCTGCCCCGTCGGCATCGATGAGGTGGAACTCGGCCTCGACCCCGCACTTCATACGGTAGCCGAGGCCGGCCGCGCGCTCGACCAGGCGCTTCAGCGTGACACGCGGCGCCTGCTCGACCGCGCGGCCGTTCATTACCAGGTCACCGGGGACCCATGCCACCTCGGGTTTCCACGGCAGCTGCATGACGCTGTTGACATCGGGAATGGCGAACAGGTCCGGGTTCGCCGGGCCCATGTCAAGATAGGCGGCAAAACCGGCAAAGCCGGCACCCGCGACCTCCATCTCGCCCGCCGCGGAGGCCGGAACCAGCTTCGAACGCTGCATCCCTCTCAGGTCGGTGAAGTTGAACAGGAAGTACCGGACACCCCGTTCCGCCGCAAACCTCTCGAGAACACCCGTCATCGTCCTTCCCCCTGTTACTGCGCTGCCTCGTCCCCGTCCCCGCCCGTTCAGCGCGACCAGCCGGGAATCCAGTCGGTTCCAGCCAGCGGCACCCGGGCCATCGCGGCCGCTTCCAGTGTGAGTGCCGCCAGATCCTCGGGTTCCAGGTTGTGCACGTGGCTCTTGCCACAGGCCCGCGCCAGGGTCTGGCACTCCATCGCCAGGGTCGCGAGGTAGTTGCGTACCCTGCGTCCACCTTCCTCCGGGTCGAGCCGGCGCTCGAGCACGGGGTCCTGGGTGGTGATCCCGACCGGACACCGACCGGTCTGGCACTGGTCGCAGTGTCCGGGACTCACCCCGAGCGCCGCGTAGTCCTCGGGCCAGAGCGGAGCGTTGCAGTTGAGCGCCATCAGCGCGGCCACACCGATCGACACCGCGTCGGCCCCGAGAGCCAGCGCCTTGGCGACATCGGCTCCGGTGCGGATGCCGCCCGAGACGATCAGCTGCACCTTGCGGTGCATGTCCAGCTCCTTGAGCGCATCGACCGCCATGCGAACCGCCGGCAGGGTGGGGATGCCCACGTCCTCGATGAACACGTCCTGGGTCGCGGCGGTTCCACCCTGCATGCCATCCACCACGACAGCGTCCGCACCGGCCTTGACCGCAAGCGCCACGTCATAGCCGGTCCGCGTGGCACCCACCTTCACGTAGACCGGTTTCTCCCAGTCGGTGATTTCCCGCAGTTCCCGGATCTTGATCTCGAGATCGTCCGGTCCGGTCCAGTCCGGGTGTCGTGACGCGCTGCGCTGATCAATTCCCGGCGGCAGTACCCGCATGCGGGCAACCCGTTCACTGACCTTCTGACCGAGCAGCATGCCGCCACCACCGGGTTTTGCGCCCTGGCCGATCACCACCTCGATCGCGTCGGCGCGGCGCAGCTGATCCGGTGTCATGCCATAGCGTGACGGCAGGTACTGATAGACCAGGGTGTCGGACGCCTCGCGTTCCTCCTCGGTCATGCCGCCGTCACCGGTGGTGGTGCTGGTCCCGACCGCGCTTGCCCCGAGACCGAGCGCACGTTTGGCATTGGCGCTGAGCGCCCCGAAGCTCATGCCGGCGATGGTGATCGGGATTCTCAGGGTCACCGGCTTGCTGGCAAACCGCGTGCCGATGGTCACGTCGGTGCCGCAGCGCTCGCGGTAGCCTTCGAGCGGGTAGCGCGAAACCGACGCACCCAGGAACACCAGGTCGTCGAAACTGGGCACCGGCCGCCTTGCGCCTCCGCCGCGGATCGCATAGATGCCATGACCGGCGGCACGGTGAATCTCGGCGATCACGTGAGGCGGAAAGGTCGCAGAGGTCCTGGACGGGCGGTCACCGGTCATGGCACTGATCCTCAGCAGGCGGCCGCGTCAGTAGGCGGCAGCATTGTCGACCCTGAAGTTGTAGAGCTGTCGCGCCGAACCATAGCGGCGGAACGCACCGGCGTCTGCGGCAAACCCGGCCCGACCGAGCAGCTCCCCGACCCGCGCGACATGCCGGTCGTCCATGTCCTTCTCGACACAGTCGGCACCGAGACTCTCGACCGCACCCAGCACGTAGAGTTCGGCTTCGTAAATCGAGTCGCCGAAGGCGGCGCCCGCATCCCCGCACACCACCAGGCAGCCGGCCTGGGCCATGAACCCGGTCATGTGACCGACCGAACCGTTGATGACGATCTCGATGCCCTTCATCGAGATCCCGCACCGCGCACTGGCGTCACCGCCGATCGCCAGCAGGCCGCCCCACCCGGCCGCTCCCGCCGACTGGCTGGCATCTCCATGGACCCGGACCTCGCCCGACATCATGTTCTCGGCCACACCGGTCCCGGCGTTACCGGCCACGGTCACACGTGCCTGCTGGTTCATCCCGGCACAGTAGTATCCGGCGTGGCCATGGATCACCACGTCGATCTGATCGACGAGGCCCGCGGCAAGCGCATGTCGGCCGCGGGGATTGCGCACATCAAATGACCGGGCCTTCCGAGCGCCTTCACGGCCCTGCAACAGCCGGTTCAGCCGGCGGACCGGTACCGCATCGAGATTGATTTCTTCTCGTTCGCTCATGCCCTGCCCCAGGAATAGACCTGGCCCGGGCGCGGTTCCCACACCACGGCGTCATCCACCGTCGGCAGCCTGGCGAGTGCGCGGAATTCCGACGCCATGGCGACCCAGTCATCGGTTTCGGCCATGACCGCCGGCTTGCAGGCGATCGGATCGCGCAGCACCGAGAACCCGTCACGGGTCCCCACCGCAAAGGTGTAGAACCCGTCAAGATCGCGCAGCCCGGCCTCGAGCGCCTCGGCGATGGTCGCGCCCTGCATCAGTCGCCATGTCAGGTAGCCGGCCGCAACCTCGCTGTCGTTCTCGGTCTGGAACCTCAGGCCCTGATGCTCCCTGAGCCAGTCCCGCAGCCGGTGGTGATTGGACAGGGAGCCGTTGTGGACCAGGCACAGGTCATCACCGGTATTGAACGGGTGCGCTCCCTCGGTGGTCACGGCACTTTCCGTGGCCATCCGGGTGTGGCCGATCATGTGGGTGCCCGACATCTGCGGCACACCGAACCGTTCGAGCACCGCGGCGGGCAGTCCGATTTCCTTGTATATCTCGAGCGTGGTACCGGAACTGGTAACCCGCAACGGCGGATCACCGACTTCGGCCCAGTCGCGCAGCACGTCGCCGGCCACCGCCGCCTCGAGCACCGCGTGGGTCGCCATCGGCGTGACCGTGACCGGGGTCCCGAGTTCGGCCAAGGCGCGTTGGCTGATCGCGTGCCAGTCAGCGCCCGGCGCCCGCACCGTGACACGGACCCGACCAGTTGGTACCTGGTCGCGATAGACCGCAAGCCCGGCGCTGTCGGGACCGCGTTCGGTCATTTCCGTCAGCATGGGAGCGAACAGGCTGCCCAGCCGGTTCCTCAGGTCCGGATTCTTCAGATAGAGACCAACGATACCGCACATGGTCCTTCACCCCGCCCGCCTGCGCCGGCACAGACTATAGCGAAGACGCGGTGCCGGAACATCCGCGCCGCCCGGATCACCGGCCGGCCCGGACCGTCTGCTCCCGTGTGCGCAGAAGTCGCAGGCCCGGCCAGTTTTCCTCGGTGTGACGCAGGTGCCACGTGTTGCGCGCGAGGAACACCGGCATCTCGTCGTGATCGTGCGCAAGGTCGCCCGGGTTGCTCTCGACGAACCGTTTCACCAGTCCGGGGTCATCTGCGTCGATCCAGCGCGCCGTGTGCAGGGCCGCCGGTTCGAAGACTGCCGGAATGTCGTACTCGGTTCGTATACGATCGGCCAGCACATCGAACTGCAGCTGGCCGATCACGCCAACGATCCAGTTCGAACCGATTGCAGTCCTGAATACCCGCGCCACCCCCTCCTCCGCCAGCTGGGTGACGGCACGTCCCAGATGCTTGCCGCGCATCGGGTCCACCGGGCGGACCCGTTGCAGCATTTCCGGCGCGAAGCTCGGGATGCCGTTGAACTGCAGCTCCTCACCCTCGGTCAGCGTATCGCCGATGCGCAGGTTACCGTGGTTGGGCAGCCCGATGATGTCACCCGGAAACGCCTGTTCCGCCACCTCGCGGTCGCGGGCGAGGAACGTGACCGCGTTGTGGACCGCAAACCGCCGCTTGTCGCGGACATGGCGCAGGCGCATTCCGCGACGGAACTCGCCGGAGCACACCCGGGCAAAGGCGATCCTGTCACGGTGTTTCGGGTCCATGTTGGCCTGGATCCTGAACACGAAGGCCGAGAACCGGTCCTCGTCGGGCGAGACCTCGCGTCCCTCGGCCGGCTGCGGGCGTGGCGGCGGAGCAAACCCGACAATTCCGCGCAACAGTTCCCTGACCCCGAAGTTGTTGAGTGCGCTGCCGAAGTACACCGGCGTCATGTTGCCCTCGAGGAAGGCGTCCCGGTCGAACCGCGGGCATAGGGCACCTGCCATCTCCACCTGTTCACGCAGTTCGGCAGCAACGTCGCGCGGCAACAGTGTCTCGAGCCTGGGATCGTCCAGTCCCTGACAGATCTGGCCCGGGTCCGGTTCCTCGTGGCTGCCCCTGGCAACCAGGCAGAGCCGGTCCTCCAGCAGGTCCCAGCAGCCGCGGAACAGCTGACCGGCACCAACCGGCCAGCTGACCGGTGACACCTCGATCTGCAGCGTCTGCTCGATCTCGTCGAGCAGGTCCAGCGGATCCCGCGCCTCCCGGTCCATCTTGTTGATGAAGGTGATGATCGGCATGTCACGCAGGCGGCAGACCTCGAACAACTTGCGCGTCTGTTCCTGGATGCCGCGGGCGGCATCGATCACCATCACCGCCGAGTCGACCGCGGTCAGTGTCCGGTAGGTGTCCTCGGAAAAGTCCTCGTGGCCGGGCGTGTCGAGAAGGTTGCAGGCCTGTCCCTCGTATTCGTAGCTCATCACCGAGGAGGCAACCGAGATGCCGCGTTCGCGCTCGACCGCGAGCCAGTCCGACCGGGCGCGGCGCTGCGCGCCGCGTGCCTTGACCATTCCCGCCATCTGGATGGCGCCGCCGAACAGCAGCAGCTTCTCGGTCAGCGTGGTCTTGCCCGCGTCCGGATGGGAGATGATCGCAAAGGTGCGCCGTCGTGCGATCTCGTGCGTGAGGTTCGCCATGGCCGCCCCGGTCCGGTGATGATGACGGACCTCATAGCGGCTGCACCCGAAATTGCCAAGGCGCGGACCCGCTCCGTATCATGGCCCGAGTGCTCACCACCGTACGGGCGACGTGATGGACAACCCGGTCGGGCCGCTCAACCTCATCACCGATGTTCCCGGTCTTGCCGTCGGCAACGCCGAGGATCCGGAGCTTGTCAGCGGTGTGACCGTCATCCTGCCGGATCACCCGGCCATCGCCGCCGTCGATGTTCGCGGCGGCGGCACCGGATCGCGGGACATCGAGCTGCTCAAACCGTCCGCCAGCATCGAGATGGTGGACGCCGTCGTGCTCTCGGGCGGATCCGCCTTCGGTCTCGATGCCGCAGGCGGGGTCATGTCCTGGCTCGCCGCCCGCGGTCGCGGGTTTCCGGTCGGACAGGCACGGGTGCCGATCGTCCCCCAGGCGATCCTGTTCGACCTCGCGGGACCGCCCGTCGCCCTGCAGGGCGAGCACTCGCCCTATCGCAGGCTCGCCCGGGAGGCGGCCGGGCGTGCCGGTACACGGTTTGGCATCGGCAGCATCGGTGCGGGAACCGGGGCGCGTGCCGGGCATCTCGCGGGAGGGCTTGGAAGCGCATCGGTCGTGGTCGGCGAGTTCGGGGTCACTGTCGGCGCCATCGTGGCGGCCAACCCGGTGGGCGACGTGCTGATGCCCGGAACCGGCATCTTCTGGGCCTGGGACATGGAACGCGAAGGCGAATTCGGTGGATACCGTCCCGACGGTCGGCACGATCCGGCGGCGGTGTCGGTCCCGAAGGCGGCGTCGGCCGGTGCGCACACCACCATCGGCGCGGTCGCGACCGACGCGGCACTGACCCGGGTACAGGCAACCCGGTTCGCCGCCATTGCCCAGGCCGGGCTTGCCCGCGCCGTCAGGCCGGCTCACACGCCGCTCGACGGTGACATGATCCTTACGCTCTCGACCGGCAGGGTTCCGCTCGCCAATCCGGTCCGCGACCTCGCAATTCTCGGCGGACACGCTGCCAACTGCGTCGCCCGCGCCATCGCCCGCGGGGTCCATGCCGCGCGCGGCCGCCGCGGAGCCCCGGCCTACACCGATCTGCACGGAGAGGGCGGCGCATGACCCATTGCCACGGCCTTCAACGGCGATCCGCAGCCAGAACGGGACAGGCCCGCGTTCAGTATTTCCGCGCGCCGGCCTCGGAGGCAACGCGCGGCACCAGCGCCTTGACCAGGTTCGTCATCTCCAGCACGCCGACCGGCGTTCCCTCGCGCGTCACGATGTAGGAATGCGAGGTGTCGCCGCCGGAACGCGCAATCGTGTCCTCGAGCGTGTCGTTGATGTCGACCTCGCCGTGTGCGTCACCCGGCAGACCGCCGCCGTTCAGGGGGGTCATGATCGAGCGCACCCTGAGAACCCGGGCGCGGTTGATGTCACTGACGAAATCCTCGATGTAGGGGTCGTTCGGGTTCAGCAGGATATGCTGCGGCTCGCCCTGCTGAACGATGTAGCCGTCCTTCAGGATGACCAGCCGGTCCGCCAGCTTGAGGGCTTCGTCCAGGTCGTGGGTGATGAAAACGATGGTCTTGTGCAGCTCCTTCTGCAATTCCAGCAGAAGGTCCTGCATGTCTGTGCGGATCAGCGGGTCGAGAGCGGAGAACGCCTCGTCCATCAGCATGATCGGGGAATTCGAGGTCAGCGCACGCGCAATGCCGACACGCTGTTGCATGCCACCTGACAGCTGGTGCGGGTAGTGGTTCTCGTAGCCGCCGAGACCGACCCGTTCCAGCCACTCCCCCGCGTCCTTCAGATAGTCCCTCTGGCGAATGCCGCGGACCTGGAGCGTCGTTCCGGCGTTCTCGGCCACGGTACGGTGCGGCAGGAGGGCAAACTTCTGGAACACCATGGACATGGATTCACGCCGCAGCATGCGCAGCCGTTCCTCGCCGTAGGCCAGCACATCCTCGCCATCGACCTCGATCTCGCCGGAGGTCGGCTCGATCAGCCGGTTGAGATGCCGGATAAGCGTGCTCTTGCCCGACCCGGAAAGACCCATGATGACCGTGATGTCGCTTTCGCGCATCTCGACATTGATGTCCTGCAGGCCGAGCACATGTGCGTACTGCTCCAGCAGGTCTGTCTTGCTGACGCCGGCCTGGACATGTTCCAGCGCCACCTGCGGGTCATGCCCGAAGATCTTGTACAGGCTCCGGATCGCGATCTTGACATTCCCGGTCACGCCGCCGCCTCCCCGTCAGACCTTGCGGGCGGCGTTGACACGGTCAAGCGCGGCCTTGGTCACGCGGTCCAGGACGATCGCGAGCAGAACGATACCGAGACCCGAGATCAGTCCGACACCCAGTTCCAGGTTCCGGATGCCGCGCAGCACGAGCACTCCCAGACCCGGTGCCGACACAAGCGATGCGATGACCACCATGGCCAGGCTCATCATGATCGTCTGGTTCACCCCCGCCATGATGTTGGGCAGGGCCAGCGGGATCTGGACGCCGAACAGCTTTTGCCGGTCGGTCATGCCGAAGGAATCCGCGGCCTCGATGACATCCCTGTCCACCAGCCTGATGCCGAGATCGGTGAGCCGGATCACGGGCACGATCGCATAGAGGATGATCGCGATACCGTAGAGCTTCGGTTCGGTCACCGAGAACAGGAAGATCAGCGGGATCAGGTAGACGAAGGGCGGCAGTGTCTGGAGCATGTCCAGAACCGGGATCGTCATGCGCTGCATCCTGTCGCTGCGCGACATGGCAATACCGATGGGCACGCCGAACAGTACGCAGAGGAAGGCGCAGACGAAGATGATCGCAAGCGTCTGCATGGCGAACCCGTAGTGGTCGATGAAGGCCAGGAACGCGATGCAGGCGGTCACGAAGCCGATCAGCCGGACCGACTTGGTCGCGAGGTACACCACGGCCATGAGAATGGGAAACATCACCCACCACGGGGCGGCCTCGAAGACAAGCAGCGCGAATTCGAGTATCCAGCTCAGCGGCTGCGTCATTGGATCGAGCACGAAGCGCAGCGCATCCTTGATCGCCAGGAACCCGTCCTCGACAGCCTTCGTCATGTCGCGTGACTGGGCGATCCGCCCGCATGCCTCGTTCAGCGCGTCGAGCGACGGAAACGGAAACTCCCACCACGGCGTGTCCGTGGCGGCGCCACCTTTCGCGAGCAGGTCCGCCATCGACAGCGGCGCATCGCCCGTCTTGCCCGCATCGCACCAGTCGCGCAGGCCGAGCCCGTCAAACAGGAAATCGTAGGTCGCCATGACCGCTCACCCCCGTTCGGGGAACCGGGCCGGAACAGTTCCCGGCCCGGATCGCGCCCATTGCAGGTCGGTCAGGGCGTCGTGCGGAAAACGACCGACGCGCCGCACCCTACTTGATGAACTTCGCAAGCTTCTCGCGTGCGCCGTCGTTGATCCACTGCGACCAGACGTCGGAGCGTGAGGTCAGGAAATAGACTGCCGCCTCCTCCGCCGAGGCGCCGTTTTCCTCCTGCCAGGCAAGGATGCCGCTCAGCAGGCCGACCTCGAAGCTGATCTTGCCCATCAGTTCGGCAACCGCGGGCTCACGCTCGGTCAGCGCGGCCGTCGCAACCGTCAGGACCGGGGCGGGCGGGAAGTCCGACACGCCCGGGCTCGGGTTGTCCTTGTTCTGGTTCGCCGAGTGGACATCACCGTCGATGTTGCCCAGAGAAACCTTGACCATCTCGTATTTGCCCAGCAACGCGGTCGGTCCCCAGTAGTATCCGAACCAGGGCTCCTTGTCCTCGTAGGCAGCCGCGATCGAAGTCGCCAGTGTCTCGCCAGAGCCGTGGTTGAACACCTCGATACCGGCCGCCTCGACACCGAGCGCCTTGACCAGGTTGTCGTTGACAATGCGGCAGCCCCAGCCGTCCGGGCAGTTATTGAACCGCGCGCCGACCAGGTCGGGATTGGCCAGCACACCGTCGATGGAGGCCAGTTCCGGGTGCGCTTCGGCAAGATAGGCGGGAATCCACCACCCCTCGAGTCCGCCCGGTGCGATCACCTCGGCAAGCCGCGATACCTTGCCCTCGGCCTCGAGCTTGCCATAGACGTCGCCGGTCGAGTTGAGCCACAGCTCGGTAACGATGTCGGGTTCGCCGTTCTCGGCCAGGGACGCGACCGAAGTGGTGGTCGCCGACGGCACCTTTTCGATCGTGCAGCCGTATCCCTGCTCCATCAGGAACTTGGCGACCTCGGTGATGATCTGGGACGATGCCCAGTTCATTTCGGTGATGGACACTTCGCCGCAGTCCGCGGAAGCTTTGCCCGGAACACCGAGTCCGGCGGCAGCCACCAAACCGGCAACCGCGGCGACGAGAAGTTTCTTCATGGTCTTGCTCCCTGTTGACATCCCACCGACCGGGACGTGCGGAACCGCGATCGTGTTCTCCGTCAGTCGGAACGACCGGACCCGTCGGGCAGCGTAGGCCAGACCCCGCATCCGTTCAAGGGAAGCCATCGGTTCGGTAGTGCTTCAGGATCGCCCGTGGCCGGGATATGCGGCGGCGCACGCGGCCATCCGTCCAGCCGCCGGTGTCGTATTCTTCCTCGAACAGCTCCGGCTTCCAGAGCCGCGCCGCGTATTCCTGCCAGGCAAGACCTTCCGTCTCGCTCTTCAGCGCCAGCAGAAGTTCCCGGTCCGCGTCGTCCCCCGTCTCCGCCCCGACCGAGGGATCGGCAGGTCGGACCAAACGTCCTCGATCCGTTCCACCTCCCGCTCCACGACGAGGCGCAGACCGCCATCCTCGGGAACTACCGTCCCGGCCGGCGGAGGCCCGAGAGCGTGGCGCCGCCTTCCCGGGGCCGGACCAGCGGCAGCGCATCCCGCACCACACGGCCGTCGATCACCCCGGCACGGGCCCAGAAAGGCGCCAGCGGCAGCTCCGCATACGGGTCTTCCCATGCCAGCATGCCCCAGGCCATGGCGGCGAGATCGACGGATGTCTGAAGCCGCAGCTGGAACGGCGCCTGTTCGGGCAGGCACGGCTGCGGCAGGTATTGCTCCTGCGAAGGTAGCTCCAGGCCCGCACCGCATCCCATCCGGCAACCCGCCGCGCCACGGCCAGCCCCTGCGGCCCGTCGCCCCCGCCGGCGCGGAAACAGCCGGTCCCGCAACCGGGCAGAACCTGCCCCGATCCACACATATGCTCACCGCTACGCGCCGGGACGCTTTACCACCGCGCGATCGCCTCGAACCCGACGCTGTGCTCCGGCACGGTTCCGTCGCTTTCCCTGCGGGTTGCCCGGACGCCGAAGGAGATATCGGGCGCATTGGCGTTGGCCGCCGGCGCCAGACGCCACCCCACGCTGTAGTCGCGCGCAGCCGTCGCCAGCCCCAGCCCGACATGCGGGCTGCCGGTGAAGAGCCCCGAGAGGGCCGGGAAGCCATAGGCCGCTTCCGCCCGCCAGCGGGCGGTGGCCTCGCCGCTGCCCGTGCGGTCCTCCAGCGGATCGGGTGTGAACAGCGCGTCGAGCCCGCCCCTGGCCTGTCCGCCCCAGTCCTGGGCGAGCGTCAGCGAGGGACCCCGCGCAGTCGCCGGGTCGGGATCGAAGGCGAGCGAGGCGGCAAAGCCCCGGTCCTCCAGGTCGTCCGAGCCGTGCGCGGCCAGCGTGCGGCCCGACAGGTCGAGCGACAGGCCGAGTGTCGGGTCGACCCAGGCCAGCCCGCCGCCGAGTTCCACCCCGAAGCCGGTCTCCGCATCGCCGCCGTCATGGCGTGCGCCTATTTCCAGCTTCGGCGTCACATGGCCGCCGCCCTCGGTGGCGATGCGGTAACCACCCTGCAGACCGAGCCGCAGCCGCGTCACGTCGGAGTCCGACGCCGCCAGTTCATGCGTCTTGTCCGAGCTGGTCCGCGCCCACAGCGCGTCCGAGGTCACCGCCAGGGTCGGGCCGCTGCCCTCCTTCGGCGGCGCGATCACGTCGCTGCGCAGGCCCATCGCCGCCATCGTCCAGGAGATGTCGGAACCGAGCGCCCTGCCGCCGACCTCCGGCTTGAGCGTCACCTCGCCGGTGCCGGAGCCCGCCGCGCCCCACAGCTTCATCCACTCGGATGCCTGGATGGCGGCATAGGGCACCGCCGCCGTCAGCGTCGCCTCGACCTCGCCGTCGCCATTCCGCACGGCGCCGTTGCACAGGTCCGGCGGCGGATCCACGCCGTCCATGTCGAGGTCGGCGCAGACATTCCCGCCGGGGTCGGTATCCCGGTAGCCGCCTTCGCCGCTGCTCTGCATCAGCGCCATGCCGACCAGCCACTTGCCGCGCGCATAGTCGGCCCCCAACGTCGCCGTGGTCGCTTCGCCCTCGAGCGAGAACGTCCCCTCGCGACCGTCGAAGCTCGACTGCGCCGCCCGGCCCCAGAAGGCGAGACTCCCGCCCGTGCCGTCCTTCTCACCCGTCGCCGTGAAGCTGCTGCCGAGCAGCACCTCGCGCGCCGTCATGGACCAGGCCTGCGCCCCAGCGCCGCTGCTGTCGAAGCCGAAGCCGTGAGCGTCATGGCCGGTGCCGCCGGTACCGAAATGGCCGGTGGAAGCGCCGAAGGCGCGCGCGACATCGGATTGCGCCAGCAGGTCATTGGCGGACGCGATGCCGGGGGTCGAGCCGCCCAGCCCGTCGGAACCGCCGCCCGTCCCGGACTGCGATCCGGTGGATCCGGGATCGAGGTTCAGCGCCTGTCCGGCGATCGAGCCCTGCATCCCGGCCGTGCGCGGAGCCGCGATGCGCCCGGCGATGCCGTCCAGCGCCTGCTCCGCCGCCGTGCGCCCGAACCGCGCCAGCCACGCCGCCGGCATCGGGTCGTCATTGACGATCGTGCCCACCGCAACACCGTCGCCGATCGCAGCACCCCCCGTCGGCCGCGACAGCGCCACCTCGAAGGTCTCCGGGTCCTCGTCGTGATTGTCGTTGTAGACATAGACCCACATCTTCTTCTCGGTCTGGCCCGGATGGAAGGTGAGTGCGAGCCCGTCCGGCCACCACCAGTAATAGTCCTCGCCATACCGGGCCGAGACCGGGCTCGCCTCGCGCGCCGTGACGGTCACCTTCACCGTCCGCTGCACGGCCCGATCGAGCCGCACCGTGAAATGCATCAGCCCGATATCCTCGTTCGCGGTCTCGTCGCCGACCGAGAAGGTCGGAGCCGTCGCCGCCGCATCGTCGTCGGTCACCTTCACCGAGGCCGCATCCTGCGGGGCCGCCGCCACCGTGTAGAGGAGCCCCTTCTCGCCGTCCCCGGCAAGGGTCGCCGTCACCGCCCCGTCGGGCTCGTCCGCCACATCATTCACCGTCGGCACGGTGAAGGTGGCCTCGGTCTCGCCCTTGCGCATGGTCGCCGTGGCGGTCCCCTCGTGCTCGGCCGCCACGAAGTCGCTGCCGTCGGCCTCCGAGACCGTGAGCCTGACCGTCAGGTCCGCGCCGGGCGCCCGGCTCGCCGTCAGGGTGAAGGAAGCGTCCGCGCCCTCCGCCACGGTCCCGGTCTTCGCCGCGATCGCGATCTCCGGCGGCGGCTCCAGGATGGCGAAGCCGGCCATGCCCGAGGCCGCCGCCCCGCCGCCGAGGCCGGTCGCGACCGGCGTGCCCGGCTTCACCGTCACCGTCTCCTGCTCGCCCTCGGCCACGCTGTCGGCCACCGTCGCCAGCACCAGCGTCGCCACGGTCGCCGAATTGCGCCCCGCAGCACCGGTGAAGGTCACCGTCGGCGGGCTTTTCGGATCGGTTCCCGCGAGGTTGGCATATGTCACGCCCGCGGGCGCCGTCTCCGGCGCGGCCAGCGTGTAGTCGGCACCCAGCGTCGCCGTGCCGGCAAAGGCCAGCGGCACCGCGAGGCTCTCGCCCTCGACCAGCGCGCGCCCCAGCGTCAGCGTCAGCGTCTTGCTACCCGACGCCTCGGGCAGGTCGCCCGCCGGCGCCGTCAGCACCACCCCTGTGGCATCGTCGTCCGCCACGGCCACGCTTGCGCTCTTGCCCTCATCGTCCACCGTATAGCCGGCGCCGTCCGACACCGTCGCCACCACAGCGCCCGCCGGCTCGTCGGTCTCGTCGGCCAGCGTCGCCGCCGTGAAGGCCGCCTCCGCCGTCCCGGCCGGGATCGTCACCGTGCGTTCGCCGATTGCCGAGGCATCCGCAATGGCGCCGGTCTGCGCGACCGCCACCGTCACCGCGAGCTCTTCCGCCGGCGCCGGGTCGGCCTTGAGCGTGAAGCCCGCCGCCGTGCCTTCCGTCACCCCCGCTCCGGCGGTCACGGTAATCGCCGGAACCGCCTGTTGCGCCTCTGCCTGTGCCTCTGCCGGCTCCTTCGCCAGGCATTCCAGCGCCGGCGGCACCGGCGCCCAGCGCTGAAGGCCGCGATCCGCCTGCGCCTGCGCCTCGGCGACGGTCATCGGGTTGCTGCTCCAGGCGTTGCTCTCCCCGAAGGCGGCAAGCACCCGGCTCCAGCGCTCGACATGGCCCGGCGAGCGCCAGGTCTCGCCCGCAGCGGTCCGGACTTCGGCCAGCAGGGCGTCGGAGACGCAGGCCGGCGCCGGGCTGTCCGTGCTCTCGGCACTGGCGCTCAGCGCGTCGCTGCCCGGCCCCACCGCCAGGGTTGCCGTGCCGGCGAGGCTCGCCAGTTGCTGTGTGTCGCCGTTCTTGTCGACATATTCCGGCGTGACCGTCACCGTCAGCGTCATCGGCACCGGGGCGCCGTGGTCGATGGTGGCCGTGGTGCCCGTCACGCCGGGCAGGTCGCCGGCGGACGCGTTCAGCGCGTCGCTGCTCTCGGCACTCCACGACACGTCATAGGAAGTGGCATGCTCCACCGCGTCCCAGGTGACGCTGGCGCTGGTGTCGTCCACCGCCGTCACCTGCAGGTTGGCCACCGCCTCGGTGGGCGCCGGGGCGGCAAGGGCGGGTGCGGAGACCGTGTTGCCGTTCAGGTTGCGGCACTGGCTATTGTAACCTCTTGACCCCCGTCTGTTGCGCCCCGGGTTCCTTACATGGGCGCGGATCGTATCGACCGTGACCTTGCGCACGCCGCCGCCTGTGGCGGTGTGGGTGATGTCGGCGCAGGTGTCGTCGATGTTCCGCGAGGCGTCCTTGCGGACCACATAAATCATGCGCCAGCACTCCCAGGGCGTGTCCGCCGTGCCGTCGTAGCTCTCGCTCGGCTGCCGGCCCGACACTGTCCGCGTGTTGCCGTAGCTGTCGAAGTATTGATGCGCTTGATGGCCGAACCAGTTGCTGCAGCCCGTGCCTGCGCCGGGACTGCGGTCCTTGAACTCCACCGTCACCGTGTCTTGCGCCGTGCCGCCTTCGGTCAGCGACAGGCCGACGAGGTTCCGCTTGTCCGAAGGCACCGTCGCCGTCACGGTCACCGTGCCGCCCGGCGCCGGGCGGTTCGACAGGCGCACGGCGTAGTTTATCCTGTCGCCGGGTGCCGCGTTCTGCCACGCCGTCAGCCCGCGCGTTGACGTGATCGTATGCGGTCGCCGGATCCGCACGCCGCCCGCGCCGCCCTTGATGTACCAATACGCCTCGACCTCGGGCGCGTCGTCCACCTCCACCCGGACACGGCCCAGGTTCTGGCTCGAATAGCCGCCGCCGTTGGCCGTGTGGGTCAACTGCGTCGTGCGGTTCCGATGCGTATTGAGCTCGTCCGCGCCGGTCACCGTCACCTGCCGGGGCGTCTGGTAGTTCGATGACGTGAAGGTGAGCGACGCGGGACTGACGGTCGCGCCCCCGCCAATCCTGCCGATGGTGACGGTGGTGTCACCGCCGGAGGGGGCGGTCGTCAGGCGCACGCAATAGGTCGTTTCGCCGGTCTCGAGGATGCGAAGGCTGGTATCATTGAAGATGGGGTTCTGGGCGGAGCATGTCACCGGCGGCGGCGCGGCCTCGTCGTCCGCCAGCGTCAGGGTCGCCGCGTTGTTCGTCCCATGCGCCGCCACGCCGCTTACCGTCGTGTCCAGCAGGCCGAGCGAGGTCAGCGTCGCGGTGATCGTCTCGTGGGCCGCGTCGCCGTCGTCGCGGTTCGCCACCGGGGTCAGCGTCACCGTCGCCGTCTGCACCGTGTTGCTGTCGTGGCCGGTGAAAATCAGCCTCGGCGTGCGATCCGGCGCGTCGGCCGCCAGCGTCACCCCGCTGTGCCCGCTCCCGGCCGCGGCCGCGACCGTGAAGTCGTGGTTGGCGACATTGCCGCCGTCCACGCTCCCCGGCAGCCGCGCCCCGGTGGTCGACGCCAGCGCGATCGGCACCCCGATGGTCTCGCCGGCATAGAGTCGGCGCGACAGCGCGACCGTGAGGGTCGCCGTGTCCGAGGCGTCGCCCTCGGTCATGGTCGGGTCCGTGCTCGTGAGCGAGACCGTGGTGTCCTCGTCGTCCTGGATGAGCAGCTTGTCGGAGGCGTCGCTCGACGACACCGTGTAGCTGTCGTTGGCCGCCGAGCAGCTCGCCGTGTTCGGCGGCACAACCTCGACGGTCACGCTGCTGTCCTGGTCGTCGGCGGCGGTGTTGGTCCAGGTGAGCGTATGGGTGCCCGAGCCGTTGGTGAGGCCGCTGCTCGGCATGTTCACCGTCTGGATGCCCTCGCTGCCCGAGGCCACCCGGTCGCCGCCGCTCTCGGTCACCCGCACGCACACCGTCAGGGCGCTCGGCAGCGGCTGGTCGGCGGCAAGGTTGAACCCGATGCCGACCCCGCCCGTCGCTCTCCGGACCTTCTTCTCGCCCGCGTCCGAGCGGCTCTCGCCCTCGCTGATCGGAAGGGATACCGAGATCTCCGGGGGCGGATCGTTGATCGTCATCGTGAAGGAAGCAGTCTTCGGCGTCGCCGACGAGTCCGTCAGCGTCACCGTGAAGGTCTCGCCCGAATCCGAGTGAGTATCGATGCTCGCCCTGAGCGAGAGAGAGTAAGAGTTCCCGATCGAACTGTAGCCGATGCCCTGATTGTCGCATACGTCGTAGGTGTCGAGTGAGTCACCGAACGTGTCTGCAACTCCGCAATTGGTAGCGTTGGCAAGGATCGCGTGGCCGGTGCCGGTGCCGGTGGTCGTCAGCGCATGGTTGACCGGAGTGACCCAGTCCGACGGGATGTTGCTGACAGTCACAGTGGTCGCCGAGCCGGGGACATTTGCGACCCCAGTCTCGATCAGCGTCGATGGGGAGATTGTCGGTGTCGTCTGTGCGGCGGTCGGGGCGGCAAGGCCGAACAGCAGCGGCAGGCAGAGCAGGACCGAGAACAGGCCGCGCCGCAGATTGCGGGCGGCAGCACGGGAACCCGCCGCGGCGCGGGCGGGAGAGGGAGCGAAGCTGTCAGAGGAAGAAGCGGGCCGGCGGGTGTCGGAACGCCCGCGGGCGGATGCGGAAGATTCAGGCCGGGAGGCGGAGCGCCTTAGGCGGCACCACCATGAAGACGCACCAATCCGGCGATCCGGCGATCCGGCGATCCGGCGATCCGGCGATCCGGCGATCCGGCGATCCGGCGATCCGGCGATCCGGCGATCCGGCGATCCGGCGATCCGGCGATCCGGCGATTATACTGAGTGGGGGGAGTCCCCTCAGCCCTTGTCAAGCCTTGAGCGAAATAATTTTTCGTGCGCCCAGCGATGGCCGCAAGCGCCACCAGCGCGCGGATCACATGTCGTCCTTCGTTGAAGATGATCATCGTGATCTCTCCGACCCTGTCGCCCGGTTTGCCGGTGCGCACAGCGCACAAACCTGCCGAGCGTCGCAATTTCTCCATTCGCACCGTATGCCGAGCACGCAGCGAAGGCAATACAGCCGACTGTCGAACCCGCTGTCGCGGAGAAACGCCGACCGGCGCCCTCCGGCCGGTCGGGAAATACCCCGGCTGTTCTCGCCCCCCGGCCGCCGGGCCCGACCTTTCGAGCCTTCCATACCGCGCCCGTTCGACGGTACTTCCAGCCCCGTATCACTGCGCAGAGTCAGAGGGAGCGAGGCCCCGGGACCGGGCCGACCCTGACCACGTGGGGCGGAATACAGGTACGCATACCGTCGGGCGGCGTACCGGTCGGTCATGGTCGCCTGGCGACGGCACGGCCACTCCGCCGGGGAATGCCGAAAACATCCTGTCGGACTGCCAGCACGCGTCCGGACATCATCTCGACCGCCGGGACCCGCCAAGACCGACGGGGTTACTTCCTGCGTCATTTGCCTGGCGAGAGCCGTGGGGTATCGGCCAGAATGTCCCGCTGGCAACTTCTGGTTTCGCGGCACCGCACCCCCGTGGGACCACTGGTCGTCTGACGGTTACTGGATTGCACCCCGCAGCCGACTTTCTGACATTTGCATTTTCGCTTGTCATGGCCAAGAACGAGAGCCGGTCGCCGATCATCGGGCGCCCGGGCAACGGGGGTTCTTCGTGGTTTCCGCCAGGCGCCTGCGGGCAAATCAACACGTTCCGGACCTTCTCAAGCGTGAGAACACAACGGAGCTGCGGCGCGAAACGCCCGTCGCAGCGGTTCGGGAGGTTCTCGACGGCCTGTGAACGCGAGGCCATGCACGTTTGCCGGCACGACGGCACCGGCACTGTTGCATAGCCGATGGCAGGGCAGGCCCTGGCCGGGCCGGGTACGGCCGCACGATTAGAGTGGGCCCCTGGGGTCGGACAGTCGGATGAGCCTCTTGCAAATCAGCGGGCCCACGCGATTTCCGGGCCCTGAACGGGGGCGATTTTCGGAAAGAGAGGGGACACGGGGACCGCCCAGTGGTCTGTTGGGGTTGTGAGACCAACAACATACTGACGAAAGGCAGTCTCCCCGATGCCCTTGTTCGAGAGTGCATCCGACCTCTGGTGCCGATTTCAAGGCGAGTTGTTTCCCGAACTGACCGACGCCGTGGGCCGTCTGTCGGATCGGCACCGCAAGCTGGTTGCGGTGCTGGAGTTTGCGCCTCCCGAAGACCATTTCATCGGCCAGCCCGGTTTTGTGGGCCGTCCCTGCGCGGACCGGGTGGCCCGCGCGTTCATTGCCAGGGCGATCTGGAACCTGGCGACCACGCGCGATCTGATCGACCGGATCGATGCGGATCCGGTGCTGCGACGGCTGTGCGGATGGCCACGGCGTTCCGCCATCCCGAGCGAGGCGACGTTCTCGCGTGCCTTCGCCGAGTGTGCCTCCAGCGACCTTCCGGCACGGATGCACGAAGCACTGGTCACCACGGCCCTGGAGACACCCATCGTCGGGCATGTCTCGCGCGATTCCACCGCGATCGAAGCGCGGGAGAAACCGGCACCGAAGCCGGCGAAGGCCGAAAGGCCGAAACGCAAGCGCGGCCGCCCACGCAAGGGTGAGGTGGTGGTGAAGGAAGACAAGCGGCTCGATGCGCAGCTGCGGATGGATCTCGCGGAAATGATCGCGGATCTGCCGAAGCAGTGCGACCGGGGCACGAAGCGAAATGCCAGGGGCCACACGGTGTCCTGGAATGGCTCCAAGCTGCATGTCGACCCGGCGGACGGCGGCATCCCGATCAGCTGCCTTCTGACCTCGGCGTCACTGCACGACAGCCAGGCCGCGATCCCGTTGGCGACACAGACCGGGCAGAGGGTGACGGACCTGTACGAGTTGATGGACGCCGCCTGTGACGCGAAGCAGATCCACGAATTCAGCACGAGCATGGGTCATGTCGCGATCATCGACCCCAATCCTCGTCGCGACGCCGCGCTCAAGGAGGCCGTGCGCCAGGACGCGACGGCGCAACGGGCACTCAACGATCGCGATGCGACGGCGGTCCGCTACGCCGAACGCACCAACAGCGAGAGGGTGAATGCCCGTCTGAAGGATGACGACGGTGGCCGTCATGTCCGGGTCCGAGGGGCGGCAAAGGTGTCCTGTCACCTCATGTTCGGCATCCTGGCACTGACCGTCGAGCACCTGCAGCGCCTCCTGCCCTGAACTCCCCGTCTGAAAACCGATCCCGATCGCTTCCCGCGCAAGCAGCGGTCACGCTCGCCCGGATTCCGCCGAATCGGGCCACATCCGCCAGATCAGGCCCCGGATGCGCGGCCCGGGACGGAAAATCGGCGCCAACCACCTCCATGAAGACCCGTCAGCGTTTCTCCCACCTGTCTGAGCTCGCAATCTTGAAAGAGGCTCTCCCTTGTGAAAATGCCTCAGCCTGTCCCATAGGCGCTGACGTCAGACATTCTTTGTAAGTCCCGTCATTGTCTGTCTATGTCTAGATAGATGCCGGAGCCGATGACAATTTTCTGATCGCTGTTGGGCACCGTCATGCTCACCGCGTAGCCAAGCTTCGGGGAACCGGTGTCCTCGTCTCCCTCGACGGCCGGGTTGTCGTAGTGGTACCGCAGGAACTTCCGTCCCTCGCGCCGCGCACCGCCGATCAGCTCTTCCGCGATCTTCACCCCTTTGGAGTCCGTACGCTTCATGTCGGTGACCTTGCCCTCGCGATAGGGTTCCGATCCGTGAAACATGGTGACGCCCTCGCTACCCGCGCCACTCACAACCCATAGGTAGATGGCCCCTGATTTCCAGTCCCCTCCTTCGACCCGGAAGGCGTTTGCGACCGGGGTGTAGCCGCTATAGCCTTTGGACAGGACGCCTTCGCGGTACACCTTGGCCGCTTCCTCGACGAAGGCGATGAGTGTCTCGCGGTCCACAACCTTCGATGCGGTGACGGAGGGTTTCGGCAAGTCAGCGATCTGGACCGGGACATGGGAAACATCCTGCGAGTAGCCGCCGACCAGCACGAATCGCCTTGCGGTGATCCCGGAGATGTATTCCACAGCGTATGCCGTCTTCGGCCCACCGTCGTGGTATTTGACGAAGCCGCCGCCTCGGGCAGCGGCCGCGAAGAGTTCCTCGACAACCTTGGTTCCTTGTTCGTCCTCAACGCCTAGCAGGTTCCTGCTCTCCGCCGCTTGATCGCGGCCGTGGATGAACGGCTCCCCGCTTTCGAAGAAGATGATGAGGAACATCTCTCCAGACTTCCAGTTTCCCTCCGTTCTGAGCTCGGATTTGAAGCTCATTATTTCGCCAACTTCTGTGATTGCCTCAATATGCGCCTTCGACCCTTCGACGAAAGCCTTTAGGGTTTCATCGTCCTTGACCTGGGCCGCAGTCGTCCTGGCCCCGGCAGCGCCGCTCGTCAACACGATCAATGCCAAAGCGGCAAGGGCCGTCGTTACCTTGAGGCGTCGTCGCATCGGATTCTCCTGAACCGGGATTGTCTGAAAGGCGCAGCAATACTAGACCTGCTTGGCGACACTGTCATGAACCCTCGTCGGCCTCGACGGCCATGATCGCGGCCAGCACCGCCAGGCGTTCACCCGCCGGCATGGCCTTGTAGCGCCGGCTCCAGTTGGCCGCCTTGCGCTTGATGCGCTGGCGGTCGGTGAAGTTCCGGCCCGCATAGCTCGCCCAGTGCACCCGGTCGGGCGCGAAGTTGAACCACACGACCTCGGTCCGCACCTGGCCCTGCGTCGTCACCTGCAGCGCCAGCCGGCGCCAGCCCGCCAGCAGATCGTCATACAGCGCAGACGGATGACCCGAAATCATCACCTGGCAGGGCAGACCCTTGAGCAGGTCGAGGAGCGCGACATGGTCCGCTTCCTCATACTCGAAGCGATAGCGCTGCGACGAACGCCGGGTCGCGTGCAGATAGGGCGGATCGCTGTAGACCAGCTCCGGGCCCAGGAACGGGTACGAGGCCAGAAAGGAATGGGCGCAGCCGTGGTGAAGCTCCACCGGGTAGTCGCACGAGAACGCCGCAAGCGCTCTCTCGTCACGGTCGATCCCGATCGAGCGCATGGCCGGAGCCTTGGTCGGGTAGGCCACTGGCGCGCGCATCCTTAGGTGAAGGCTTATCCGGTCCCGCTCTTTCGATTGCGGGTGGGAGCGCAGTTCCACCATAGACCACGTTTCCAGCGGCCCCCCTGAAATTCCGTACGTCCGGTTTTCCCGGGTACGGCTTCAAGCATCAGGCACCTCTCAGTTCGGTACGGGGCCTTCCGCAGCGTCGTCGAGGTAAAGGCTGACCCAGCCATACCCCCGATCGGGCGCCGCGTTTGCTCCGCCCTTCGACGGTGCCGCCCACCGACTGATCGTCCGTCACTGCGTACGGACGCGTCGGCTGCACACATCGCCACCTGTGCCCTGAGGTCCTCGCTCCAGACGGGTTGTGTTGTTCCGTCCCTCGTCGCTTACTCGACCTCATCCGCCAGTGAAAGAAACTCCGTGCCATTTCCCGCATCGCGGTTATAGGTCCGGTCCTTGACATTCAAGGGTCATCCTGTCTGCTTCTTTCACCTTCCGGTCTTTCACCACTGAACTTTCCCGGATTGCCGCCGTCTCTACCCCGGAGAACCCAATGCGTGCTCCTCAGTTCTTCCGCATCGGCACTGGCCATCAGGCTGAAGCGAGGCCCTTGGCATTCTCGAATGTCCCACAAATCAGCTTCATGTGGGGCGCTGTTTCGAGGCTTCATACAATCGTTCGCTTTCGCTACGGCCCTCCGGTTTGCTCGCCACCCTGGCTGACCGGACCAGCACAGCTCTGTGTCTCCACCGGCCCACGGTGACTTCCTACATCCCTGCTCGCTGGCCTCGGGTCACCCCGAGACCAGTGGGATATGCTACGGCACCATACTGAGAACTGTGCCGGCGGGACTTTCACCCGCAAGTTCAGCAGCTAGACTCGCTGCACCGCTTCATCAGCGCACCGCCCCCAAGATGCGTTTCGAGATATGCAGAATGTGGGGGCATCAACGCGACCAGCGCCTGGCTCAGACCGGTCGTCGCCTTCGATCCGAAATACCCCACCGGCTGCTCCTCTCGCATGAGAGTGCAACCCATGGGCCCCTGTGCCTATAGGCCAAGGAGGAAATCATCGGGGAAATCATCGACCCGACGACGGCGAAACGGCGCCGGCAGCGAGCAACATCAGCACGCACTCGGAACTGGCGGCGGGGTACCTGGGTAGTTACGTTTCGAGTTGATAGCGCCGGTTGTAGCGCCAGGCGAAACTGGCGAGATAGCGTCCGGCGTGATCGAGGCCGAGCTTGCGATAGGTCCCGGTGATCGCGCACTTGAGGTTGTGGACGTGATCCGACTCGCCGTCGAACACTACCTCGAAGACTTCGACGATCTCTCCGTCGCCATCGACCGGCCCGCGACCCGGGGAGACCCGGTGCTGGACTGGGACCAGGTCCGGCGTGCGCTGCTCGATACGGATCAGGGAGAGCGCGGCCAGGGAGCCGAGGCGCATCCTCAGGCCGGACCGGACGCGCATCGTCACCGCCATCGACCGGCTGGACGAGCCCCCGATGATTACTCTTTATGGTTTGGTATAAGGTAGAGGACCTCGGTGCCAACCACCATTCGCCGCCATGAGAGGAAGACGGTGCCCGGGTCATCGGCAGGCTGCCACAGCGCGAGTTCGGCATTGATCCGGCGCAGGACGTTCGCCGCCGACCGCGCCACATGCACCCACCCCGGTGGTCCGGTCCGCGTCAACACCTGCGGAGTGCAAAGCGCATGACGAGACGCCGGGACCTGCCGATCACGGCGATCCTCATGCTCGGTGTCGGCGGGATCGTGCTCACGGCGCTCGCCTCGATCTACCTGCTCGGTCTCCTGGTCGCGATACGCAACACCACCGATCTGACCACGCTGCGTGCCGAGCGCAGTCTCGATGGCCTGACCCGGGCCATCCGCATGCACGTCGCACCGGCGGAAGCCCACGCGAGGCACGCCGCGGGCCTGGTCGCACGGCTTGACGGAGCTCCCGGACCGGACGCGGTCGACCGGCTGCACACCACCATGGCACTGATCCCGCACCTGCGACACGCCGGATTTCTGGGGGTGGACGGCACCTATCTGCGATACGGCAGATCCGGCCGCTACGAGCTGTCCACCTGGACCGGGGACGAAGGGGTTGCACGCCTGTTTGCCACCATGGCGCCGGACGCCGATGCCCTCTGGCTCGATCCGGCCTACCTTTCCTCGATCCGCCGGACCGTCATTCCGGTGGTGGTCCCGGTCAGCCGGGACGGGCAGCTGATCGGCGTGACAGCGGCGGGGGTGACCTTGCGCGAACTGTCCCGGTTCGTCTACGACCTCGCACCGGAAGCATCCGGTACGGCCTTCATCCTGCGAGGCACCACACATGTCATCGCCCACCCGAAACTGCTCGGCGTTCCGATCGAAAACCTTATCGGACCCGACCGACCGCTGCCCGACCTCGCGGTGCTTGAAGATCCGATCCTGCAGGCCCTTGCACACGGCGAAGGCCGCGCCCCGTGGGTGATCGGAGCCGGTCAGCGCGCCAATGCCCGTTTCGTGACCTCCGAACAGGGCGAAGAGCACATCCTGCTGTGGGAGGAACTCGCGGACTATGACAGCGTCCCCTGGCTGGTCGGGTTCCACGCTCCGGCCGATGCCCTCGAAGGCGCCAATGTCTGGACAAGACTGATCAGGGCCGCAACCGTGGGGCTGATGCTGGTCGCGCTTGCGCTCGCGGCCCTGTTCCTGCTGGGCCGCTACATCCGCCGGCCGGTGCGCGAGCTTGCCCGGCTGTCGTTGCAGGTCCGCGACCTGGACTTCTCCAGCGCTCCGACAGCGCGTGCCTCGCTGGTGCGCGAGTTCAACGAGGCCGGTGACGCCTTTGCCCGGATGCTCGAAGGGCTGACGCTGTTCGCAACCTTCGTGCCGAGAGCGCTGGTGCTCAGGCTGATGCGCTCGGGCGCCGGGGTCGAGCTGTCGGAACAGCGCGCGGTGACGGTGATGTTTACCGATATTGCCGGGTTCACCGGGATGTCCGAACGCCTGTCGGCCGGCGAAGTGGCCGGAGTGCTGAACCGGCACTTCGCGCTGCTCAACCACGGGATCGAACAGGAAGACGGCACCGTCGACAAGTACATCGGCGACAGCATGATGGCGTTCTGGGGCGCGCCCGAGGACCAGGACGACCACGCCGCCCGCGGGTGCCGGGCGGTCCGGGCCATCGCCGAAGCGGTCCGGGCCGACAACCTCGAGCGCCGGGAACGCGGCGACGAGGCGTTGCGCCTGCGCATCGGTGTTCACACCGGCCCGGTGATCGCCGGCACCATCGGCGCACCCGGCCGTGTCAACTACACGCTTGTCGGCGATACAGTCAACGTCGCCAACCGCATCGAACAGCTCGGCAAGGACATCGCGCCGGAGGACGATGTGGTGGTGCTGGCGAGCGGCGAGACCATCGCGGACGCCGGACTCGACGCCCCCGAGGTCGGCGCCTTCGACATTCGCGGACGCGCGGGCCGGATCACGGTCTTCAGGCTGGCGTGAGCAACTTCACAGCTCCCTGGCCTGCTCGCGCAGCACGAATTTCTGGATCTTGCCGGTCGATGTTTTCGGCAGGTCGCAGAACACGATGGTGCCCGGCACCTTGTAGTGCGCAAGGGCGTCGCGGCACCAGGCGATCACCTCCGCCTCGGTCAGACCGTCATGGCCGGGCGCCCGGGTGATGAATGCACAGGGTGTCTCGCCCCACTTCACGTGCGGTTGGGCCACAACCGCCGCCTCCATGATCGCCGGGTGCCGGTAGAGCGCTTCCTCGACCTCGAGCGAGGAAATGTTCTCGCCGCCGGAGATGATGATGTCCTTGGACCGGTCCTTGACCTCGGCGTACCCGTCGGGATGCATGACCGCAAGATCGCCGCTGTGAAACCAGCCATGGGCGAACGCCTCGGCGGTGGCGGCGGGGTTGCGGAGGTACCCCTTCATCACCGTGTTGCCGCGCATCCAGATCTCACCCATGGTCTCGCCGTCGGCGGGCACGTCGCGGCCGGTCTGTGGATCGACCACCCGGAACCCTTCCAGTGTCGGGTACCCGACACCCTGTCGCGCCATGCGCGTCGCCTTCTCGTCAAGCTCCAGCCCTTCCCATTCCGGCGGCCAGGCGCAGATGCCGGACGGGCCGTAGGTCTCGGTCAGACCGTAAAGATGCGTGACCCGGAACCCGATGCGTTCCATACCGGCGATCACCGCACTGGGTGGCGCGGCACCGCCGGTCGCGATCTCGACGCGGTGAGTGAAGCGCCGCTGCACCTCGGCGGGAGCATGGATCAGCAGGTTGAGCACGATCGGCGCGGCGCACATGTGCGAAACCCGGTGCTCGGCGGTCAGCCGGAAGATCAGCGCCGGATCGACCGTGCGCAGACAGACGTGGGTTCCGCCGACCGCGGTCACGCCCCAGGTGAAGGTCCAGCCGTTGCAGTGGAACATCGGCAGGGTCCACAGGTAGCGCGTGTGCGAGTCGAGGCCGAATGCGATGGCATTGCCCATGGCGTTGAGAAACGCACCGCGATGGTTGAACACGACCCCCTTCGGGTTTCCGGTCGTTCCCGAGGTGTAGTTGACCGCCATGGACTCCCACTCGTTCGCGGGCCGGGGCCAGTCGGGATCGGCGTCACCCTCGGCGAGAAAGGACTCGTAGTCGACTTCGCCGATCAGCTCCCCTGACGGGGCCAGTTCATCATCGATCCCGACCACGGCCGGAGAGGTGTCCATGCGCGCGAGAGCGTCCTCCGTCAGCGCCGAGAACTCCCGGTCGACCAGTACCAGCCGGGCGCCGCAATGCTCGAGAATGAAGGCGATGGTCGCCGCATCGAGACGGTAGTTGAGCGCGTTCAGCACCGCACCGGCCATGATCACGCCGTAGTGGGCCTCGAGCATCGCCGGAGTGTTGGGCGCGATGATCGACACCACGTCACCCTTGCCGATGCCCCGGCGCATCAGGGCCGAGGCCATGCGCCGGGCCCGGTCACGGAAATCACGGTAGGTCAGCCGCAGGCTGCCATGGATAACCGCGGTCTTCTCCGGCCAGGTCGCGCCCGCCCGCTCGAGAAAGTCGGCCGGAACCAGGGGAACGTGGTTGGCCGCGTTGGCACTCAGTCCGGTGTCGTCCATGCTCATGCCAGCTCCGTTGTGTCCGCTCATCCGGGACCCGGTTTCTGCACGCCGTCGCTTCGCGGGTACAGGGTGGCACGGTTTTCAGGGAGGCACAAAGGCGGCATCCGTTCGCAGTTCCTACTGGCCGACGAGGGCGCGCAGGTCCCGGATCACGCGCTTCACGCCGCGTACCCGCTCGTGGGGGTCGTGCCAGTTTCGACGGAACACCAGGCTGTGGTCGGGGCGCAGCTGCACCGTCCCGCGCTCGCGCGTGATCAGGTCGACGAGCCCGGAGGGATTGATGTCGGCTGTCTCGCGGAACCCGACAACACCGCCTTTCGGTCCCGCATCGACCTTCTCGATCCCCGCCTTGCGGCACATGAGCCTGATGGTCATGAGTTCCATCAGGTTGGTGGTCTCCTGCGGAACCGGACCGAACCGGTCCACCAGTTCCTCGGCGAACTCGCCCAGATCCACGGTGTCCGTCAGCCGCGAGACCCGTCGGTACAGCGCCAGGCGGGCTGACAGGTCGCGCACGTAGCTCTCCGGAATCAGCACCGGGATCCCGAGCGAGATCTGCGGCATCCAGGTCTCGAGTGCCACCGCACCCTTGTCCCTGTCCTCCCGGGCCGCGACCACGGCTTCCTGCAACAGGTGCTGGTAGAGCTCGATACCGACATCGCGGACCTGGCCGGACTGCTCCTTGCCCAACAGGTTGCCGGCGCCCCGGATATCCATGTCGTGGCTGGCAAGGCTGAACCCGGCGCCGAGGGTGTCGAGGGTTCGCATCACCGCGAGCCGGCGGCGCGCGGTGTCGGGAAGCCTGCGGGTCCGCGACCCGGTGGTGAGGTAGGCATAGGCCCGGGTCTTCGAGCGTCCGACCCGGCCGCGAAGCTGGTAGAGCTGGGCCAGCCCGAACATTTCCGCGCGGTGCACGATGATGGTGTTGGCACTCGGGATGTCGAGACCGGATTCGATGATGTTGGTGCACAGCAGGATGTCGAACGCTCCGTCGAGGAACCCGGCCATGACCTCCTCGAGTTCGGCCGGGCGCATCTGGCCGTGCGCCGTCGCGATTCGTGCCTCGGGCACGAGTCCGATCAGCCGGTCGTACATTTCCGGCAGGTCCCTGACACGGGGGCAGACGCAGAAGCTCTGGCCGCCGCGGTTGCGCTCGCGCTGCAGCGCCTCGCGCACCACCACCGGGTCCCAGGAGGTCACGAAGGTCCGAACCGACAGCCGGTCGACCGGCGGGGTGCCGATGATCGAGAGGTCCCGCACCCCGGTCAGCGCGAGCTGCAGGGTGCGCGGGATCGGGGTGGCGGTGAGCGTGAGCACGTGCACGTCGCTGCGCAACTGTTTGAGCCGTTCCTTCTGCGCAACGCCGAAGCGCTGTTCCTCGTCGACCACGAGCAGGCCAAGGTTGTCGAACCTGACCGACTTCGCCAGCACGGCGTGGGTGCCGATCACGATGGAACAGGTCCCGTTGGCGATCATGCGACGGGTTTCCGCCGCTTCCTTCGGCCGGACCAGGCGGGACAGCTGGTGCACGGTGACCGGCAGGCCCGCAAACCGCTGTCTGAACAGCGCATGGTGCTGGCGTGCGAGCAGCGTCGTCGGAGCGACCACCGCCACCTGATACCCGTCCATGACCGCAACCATGGCGGCGCGCAGCGCCACCTCGGTCTTGCCGAAGCCGACATCGCCGCAGATCAGCCGGTCCATCGGACGACCCCGCGAGAGGTCGTCGAGCGAGTCCTTGATCGCGCGCAGCTGATCCTCGGTTTCGTCGTGAAGGAAACCCGAACAGAACTCGTCGTAGAGCCCGGGTGGCGGCACCATCCGGACCAGTGACTGCACCTGGCGTTCGGCCGCGACCCTGATCAGCTCGTCGGCCATGTCCCGCAGGCGATCCATGACGCGGGACTTGCGCGCCTGCCAGGCGGCGCTGCCCAGCCGGTCGAGCTGGACCAGGCTGTCGCTTGAGCCGTAGCGCGACAGGATCTCGATGTTCTCGACCGGAACGTACAGCCGGTCGTCGTCGGCGTAGAGCAGTTTCAGGCAGTCGTGTGCGGCACCGCCGAGATCGAGGGTCTCAAGTCCCTCGTAGCGCGCGACACCGTAGTCCGCGTGCACCACGTGGTCGCCTTCCGACAGCGCCGCGGCGTCGCGCAGGAAGTCCTCGCCCGCCCGCCGGCGCCGACGCGACGGGCGCGACTGTCGCTCGCCCAGGACATCGGTCTCGGTGATGTAGAGGGTTCCCTCGGCCCGGAACCCGTTTTCGAACGGCAGCACCGCCACCCCGACCACGTGGGGAGCGAGGCCCTTGAATTCCGCGGCGTTTCCGACTTGCTCGATGTCGGTCACCCCGGCCTCGCGGACCAGCGAGGTGATACGTGCGCACGACCCGTCCGAGTGCCCGGTCAGCAGCACCCGCTCGCCTGCATCGAGCGCGGCACGGACCGCCTCGACGGCCTCGACCTGGAGCGCGCGATCGGGGTTGACCCGGGCTTCAACGAGGTTCACGCCGGTCTGTGCGCCGGCATGCAAAACCTCGAACGCGTCCACCGGCGGCAGCTCTCCGGGGCCGCAGAACCGGTAGACCTTTCTCTCCGCAACCATGTCCTGCCATTCGGCCGGGTCGACATGCAGCAGTCCGGGCGGCAGCGGACGGTAGATGGCGGCGTCGCCGGTGGCGCGTTCGTGCGCGACCCTGCGGGTCTCGTAGTACTCCGAGATCATCTCGAACCGGGTCGAGAGCACGTCGCCGGCGTGGTTGTCGAACGCCACGCACGCGTCCCCGACATGGTCGAACACGGTCTCCAGCGCCTCGTGGAACAGCGGCAGCCAGTGCTCCACGCCCTGATGGCGTCGACCCTCGCTGACTGCCTGGTAGAGCGGGTCATCACTGACCTGTGCGCCGAAGTGCCCGCGATAGCCGGTCCGGAACCGCTGGATGCCCTCCCCGGTCAGCAGCAGTTCCGAGGCCGGGGAGAGGGAGAGTGCCTCCAGCGTTCCGGTGGACTTCTGGCTCATCGGATCGAACTCGCGGATCTCCTCGATCTCGTCGCCGAAGAAGTCGAGGCGCAGCGGATCGGCGCTGCCCGAGGGAAACAGGTCCACCAGTCCACCGCGGATCGCGTATTCGCCGGGTTCGCGCACGGTCCCGGTCCGCTGATAGCCGTTGTTCTCGAGAAAGGCCTGGACCTGTTCGATCGGACAGCTGGCTCCGACCCGCACCTGCAGCGACGATCCGGCAAAGAAGCTCCCGGGAGGAACCCGCTGCAGGACCGCGTTGGCCGTCGTCAGCACCGCGAGCGGTCGGGCAACCGGCCAGGCGGCGAGCCGGGCGAGGCTGTCCACGCGCTGACTGACGACAAATCCGTCCGGCGACGACCGGTCATACGGCAGGCAGTCCCAGGCCGGGATCCGCAGGATCCCGAGATCCGGAGCAAAATAGGCAAGCGCGCGGGCAAGACTGTCGAGACGGGCATCATCGCGGCAGACGTGGAGCACCCGGGTGTGGTCGCCGGCGAGCCGCGCCAGCACGCGCGCGTCCCAGCCTTCCGGCACCTCCCCCACCAGTGTCGGGGCGGATCCGTAGTGATTGACCGGAACCTGGCTGCTCTCAGGCATGGTGGAAGGACCGGATCATGTGCAGCACATCGGTATCGTACACCGCCGGCGGCACCTCCATCCCGGAGATCCAGGTGTAGAGTCGGGGGTCCTCGATCGCGAGCAGGGCCTCGTAGGCGTCGAGCTGGTCGGGCCCCAGGCCGGCAAGCCGTGCCCGCGCGAACCGGCCGAGCAGCAGGTCGGTCTCCCGGGTTCCGGTGTACAGGCTGCGGTACAGCAGCTTCCTGCGGCGTTCCGCCAGGGTCGGGCTGTCGGGCATGAACTGTCTCCGCCTGCGCCGCGCGAGGCGCCGCGCACCGTGCCGGTGCAGTGGTTCAGGAGGATCTCTTCCGGCCGGGTGTCAGGACCGTCGCCGGCGCATTGTCGCGCTCCGCAAGCGCCTGGTTGCCAGCCAGGATCTGCGGGGCCGCCCGAATCTCGTCGCTCCTGCGGTCGGGTGGCGCGACGATCCCGGTCGATACCAGCATCTTGAACCCGTCTTCCGACGACATGTCGAGGTAGTGGAGGTCGCGTTCGGGGACAAACAGCAGGAATCCCGATGTCGGGTTCGGCGTGGTGGGGATGAAGACATTGACCATCTCGGTGTCGATCGCGTTCTGCACCTCGCCCTCCGTATGACCGGTGACGAAGCCCATCGTCCAGATGCCGCGCCGGGGATACTCGAGGAGCACGACATAGCGGAATGCATCGGCGTTCTGCGCAAGGATGGTCTCCATGATCTGCTTGACCGCACCGTAGATGCTACGCACGATCGGCATGCTCGCCATGAGCTGTTCGCTCAGGCGAACCAGCCAGCGCCCCACCAGGCCGGCAGTCAGCCAGCCGACGAGTGTCAGCACGACCACTGCAAGGATCAGGCCGAGGCCGGGCAAGGGGATCGGGAGATAGGATTCCGGGTTGTAGCGCGGCGGGATCAGCGGCACGACCTGACTGTCGAAGAAGGTAATGATCCCCCAGGTCAGCCACAGGGTAATGCCGATCGGCGCAGTAATCAGGATCCCGGCAAGCAGGTAGCTGCGCAGACGATAGATAAGGGGCCGCCGCCGCCCGAGCGGCGGTGCATTGCGCCGTCTGCGAGTCCTCCGTGCCCCTGGCACCCTTTCCTCCCGACCACGGCCCGCAACCACCACGCCGGATGGTGGTGCTCTTTCCAGTGTACGCGCTCGCGAGCCGGAAATCGAGAACCAGTGTCGGCCGCGCCAGGCCTAGGAGTCGACCCGGCGCTGCATCTTTTCGCGCATGTGGTCTCCGGCCCGGATCGTCGGGTAGCGGGCGGGGCGCCCTTCGTCGCAGCAGGTCTCGATGCAGCTGATTTCGGCGTCGTAGTTCGGGTGCAGGAAGTAGCCGATCGACTGCCGCCTGCTGTCGCGGCGCCGGTCCGCCGGCGGATTGATCACCCGGTGCAGCGTGGATTTCCAGCGATCGTTGGTCCAGCGCTGCATCATGTCGCCGAGGTTGACCACCAGTTGACCGGGTTGTGCGGCCACATCCTGCCAGGCTCCGTCCGGCATCATGACCTGCAGTCCGCCGGGAGCGTCGTTGAAGGCGAGAATGGTGAGGCTGCCGAAGTCAGTGTGGGCGCCGCAGCGGATCTGGCCCGGCAGCGGATCATCGTCAGGCGCCGGGTAGAAGTTCGCCGGGCAGGTGTTGAAGTGTCTGTCGATCTTGTCATCGAAATAGTTGACCGACAGGTCGAGGGCCACGGCAAAGATCCGCATCAGTTCGCGCGCCAGCGTCTCGAGGACGGTGTAGTACTCGACGAAGACCTCGCGGTAGTCGGCCGGCTGCCGCGGCCAGATGTTGGCGGCGTAGAACGGACCGGCCTCGGGTATGCCGGCGAACCGGCCGGACCAGTCGTCCAGCGGGCCGATGAAGAACTGTTCCCTGAGGTCCGGCGGCGCCTGGTGCCCCAGAGTGCGGGCGAGATTGCGGGTGGCGAGTGCCTGGTAGCCTCGTGGCACCACCTCGTCGTCCGGCTTCAGCGCGCGCTTCTTCTCATCCGGCAGGTCGAAGAACGCACCGGACACCGCGAACGCGCGGTCAAGCAGCTCCTGCTCGACCCGATGGCCGACGATTGCGAGAAACCCGATTTCTTCGCAGGCGCGGCCGACCCTCGCGGCAACCGCGCGCCGACCTTCGGGGTTCCCGGACCACCAGGGCTCGAGATCGATCACGGGAATCCTGTTCACCGGCCTGTCCCCGCTGCCTGTGCACCGGACACAACCATACCGGCTCGTCCCGGTCGGTACCACCAGGACGGCGTCACGCGGGACGGCATGCACGACCCGCGATCCGGAGCGAGGACCCCAGACGCTGTCGGGTTTCGGGATCGGCGTGACCCTCCCGGCGACACCGTATCATGCGCCGGGTTTGCCGGCGGCCTGTCGGGGATCATCGGGAAGTCGGGTGAATCGCCTCCGCGGAGCACCCGACTGATGCGAACGGGCGCAGGGAGCCTGGTCGCCGCCCCTGCCCGGGGTCAGCGCAACAAGAAAGCAGCCCGTCTCGGCAGACCCTGGCCAGGCAACAACTGGTCCTTTCGGATTGCGGTGTGCCTGGGACCCGGCACGCCGGACCGTTCTCCTCGATCCGGCCAGCGTCGACATGGGCGACCAGGACTGACACGTCGCGAGCCAAGTCCACCCTGCGGGTCACGCAGATCAGCATCATGCCTTCATCGGCGAGCAGCCGCGTCGGATCGGACATTTCTCCAGCCAGCTCCGGATCCAGTGCCGGGGTCTCGCCGGACAGCATGCAGTTCGGGCTCCATGGCAAGCCGCCCGTACGATCGCGAGACGCTGCTGCCGGCCACCCGACGGTCTTGAAGGACAGACATCCAGCCCGTCACCCGGGCGCACGAGCCGGGTCCTGGCCGTCGAGCAATTCCTCGCCACCCCGGGAGCGAAAACCCGCAGGAGTGACGAGCAGGGCGAACCCTGCTCCATGCCTGTGACACGAACAGTCAGTGCCGCTTGGAACTGTGACACGGGCGTCGCCCGCTACACGGCGTGACGGCGCGGCCTTGCCGCCACCCCGCGAATTGGTTCCCTCACGGGTCAATCCCGGGTGTCCTGCGGGGCCGGGACCTGAGTCGCGGTACCAGGGGGCCAGGTGTCGCTCAGCCGATAACCTTCCGGCCACGGGTCGCGCGGATCGAGATGAAGCTGGGTCGTCCCGGTCAGCCAGGCGCGACCCGAGACCGACGGGACGATGGCCGGTCGCCCCCCCAGCTCGACCTCCTCCTCCACGCGGCAGTCGAACACGGAACCGATGATCGACACCCCGCGAAAGCGGTCGCCAAGCCTGAGCTGGCCCCGTGCGTGGAGCACGGCCAACCGGGCGGAGCACCCGGTACCCGTCGGGCTCCGATCGATCTTCCCGGGCCGGATGACCACGGCGTTCCGGCCCGTCGGCAGGCCGTCGATATCCCGGACCGGGGCCGCAATCTGGCAAAACGAGATATGGCGCCAGTCAGGGTTCAGGGGATGGACGAAGCCGAGTTGCTCGTTTGCTGCGCGGGTGATGCGGATGCCGACGTCGACAATGTCCCGCGCTTCGTCCGGGTTGAGGCTGAAGCCCAGCGCGTCGGAGTCCACCAGCACGAAACTGTCGCCGCCATAGGCGGTATCCACCGTGAGCGTTCCCAGCCCCTCGACTTCGAGCGCGACCCCGAGCCGAGCCGCGAACGATGGCACGTTGTACACACGCACGAACTCCACGCGGCCATCCGAGCACGCGGCGTGCACGCGGATGAGTCCGCCGGGGGCCTCCAGGACCATCACCGTTTCCGGCTCGATCATCGGCAGGATGCCGGTCTCCAGCAGTACTGTCGCGACACACAGGCTGTTCGACCCCGACATCGGCGGTGTGTCCTCGGGCTCCATGATGATGAAACCCATGGCAGCACGGGGATCCTTCGGCGGCACCAGCAGGTTGACGTGGCGAAACACACCGCCGCGCGGCTCGTTCAGCACGAACCGGCGGAGCGTCTGGTCACGGGCAACAAATCGCGACTGTTCCCACAGCGTGTCACCGGGCGGCGGAGCAACACCACCAACGATGACGTCGCCGACCTCGCCTTCCGCGTGGCAACCGACGATGTGCACCAGGCGTTGTGATCGCATCGATTACTCCACTTCGCTGTCTGTGCCAGCCAGGACACGCAAACCGGGACGATCGCCCTCAACCGGCCGCCCGGCCCGCACCGTGCATTCAGAATTTTTCATCGGTCCACTGTTAACTCTGCGAGTGAGCTGTCGTACGGGTCCATCATGCAGGTTGGCCTCCGTCAGTTTGATGCCTCGACACTGGAATGGCTGCGCGACGCTGTCACGAAGCCGGGCGCCACGCGCAGCAGTCTGGCACGAGGTCTGTGCGAGCGTTCGGACTGGCGAGACAGTTCCGGCGGCCATGCGGGCGCTTCGGCACGCAAGCTTTTGCCGCGGCTTGCGGAGCGTCTGGCCATCACGCTTCCGGAACCGGTGCGCAGGATTGCTCCGGGCCGGTCCGGGCAGGCTCCGCCGGTCCCGGACCATGAGATCCGGTGCGCTCTGGAGGAGCTTGGGACGGTTCGTCTGATTCTGGTCGAGGACAAGGCGTCGCGGCGTCGCTGGGAAGCAATGATTGATGCGTGGCACCCTCAGGGCTGGGCTCGCTCACCGGGTCGACAACTGCGCTACTGGATCTGGTCGTCACGCCACGGGCTTCTCGGTGGCATCGGCTTTGCATCGGCCTCGTGGCACCAGAAGGCGCGTGATCGCTGGATCGGCTGGTGCGATGACGCCCGGGTGGCGCATCTGAACGAGATCGTGTGCAACCAGAGATACCTTCTGTGTCCGTGGGTTCAGGTGCCGAACCTGGCGTCGCATGGTCTCGCGATGGCAACCGCGCGCCTTGCCGATGACTGGGAAGCGGCCGGCGGACGCCGGCCGCTGCTGGTCTACACCTATGTCGACCCGGATCAGGCCGGCAGCTGCCATGCGGCCGCTGGCTGGGACCGGTGCGACCAGCCCACCAGCGGCATGCCACCTGGACAGGCTCGGCCCGGACCGCGGCGTTCGGTCTGGATGAAGCCGCTGGCGCCGGACTGGAAGCCGCGGCTGTGTGCGGTGCCGGAACGCTCGATCGAAGCGCCCCCGACAGTGTCTCTTGCCGAAAAGGCGGACTGGGCCGATCACGAATATGGACGCCAGCGCCATCCCGACGGCCGGCTGCGGGAACGCATCAAGCGGATGGGGCGGGCATGGCTGACGCATCTGGGCGCCTCGGTGCCGACGGTGTTTCCGGACAAGGCCGAACGCAAGGCGGCGTACCGCGTGCTGTCCAATGACCGGGTGACGATGGAACACATTCTGGAAAGCCACCAGGCGGCGACTGCCGAACGCTGTGCCCGGGAACAGGTGGTGCTCGCGATCCAGGACACGACGACGCTGAACGATCACGGTCTTCAGGCCACGACCGGTCGGGTCGGGATCGGCGGTCGTGGCACCGGCGCGCAGGGGCTGCTGGCGCATGTCGGTCTGGCGGTGACCCCGCAGGGCCGGGCCCTGGGTGTCTACACGCTTGACGCCGACTTCCGCGACCCCGACGACCCCGATGATGCGCACGAGAAGGAAAGCCGGCGCTGGCTGGAGGGCCTTGACCGGGGCCGGGACCTGCAGGAGGCCTGCCCCGGCGCACGGGTGATCACGGTCTGCGACCGGGAAGCTGACATGTGGGAGATGGTCCAGCAGGCATCGCGTGACGGAACCGGCCTTCTGGTCCGGGCCAACCGGGCCCGCAAACGCACGGTGATCACCGGCGAGGGCTCACGGGCGGACCTGTGGGCGCATGTCGCCGGGCAGCCGACATGCGCCAGAAAACACCTGGTCATTGATGCCTGCGGCGGGCCGCGCCGCCGCAGGAAACGCCAGACCGAACTGGAACTCCGGGCCTGCAGGGTCCGGCTCGCACCCCCGAGGACGGCCGCAAGCCAGACACCGATCGACATGCTCGCCGTCAGCGCCACCGAGATCACACCACACGACGACACCGCCCCCCTGCACTGGCTGCTGCTGACCACCGAGGGGGAACCGACGCGCGAACAGGCGAAACGCATCATCAGCTGGTACGAACGCAGATGGGCCATCGAGACATGGTTTTCCGTGCTCAAGACCGGCACGCGCCTGATGGACCGTCAACTCGATGACGCCGACGACCTGCGCAAGTGTCTCGCATTCGACGCGATCACCGCCTGCCACGTCCACGATCTGAACTTCATGGCCCGCACCGAACCCGATACGCCGGCCCACACCGTCATCGATCCCGAGATGATCACGTGCCTCTACATCTTCCTGCGCCTGCTCGGCATTCGACGCTTCAGCCGGGGGCCTCCGGACCGCGACCAGCTCGATATCCGAACCTTCGTCATCGATCTCGCCAATGCCGCCGGATTCGATTCCACCAAGCGACAACCACTGCCGGGAACACGAAAACTCTGGGAAGCATGGACCCGCTTCCAACCCGCATGGATCTATCACCGCGGGCTCATGGCAGAACAGCCGACAACACACTGACTGACCAACGGGACTGCAAAACATCAAACGGAGTCGTAAGTGGGGAGATGAAAGAGTAATAGCTGCTGCCGCGGATGTGTTCGTGGACCGGCAGCACCTCTTCGATCGGCTCTGCGGGTGGCGGCAGCGGTCTGTCGAGCAGGTCCTTGATCCGGCCGCAGGTGAACCGCCCCTGCCCCAATGCCTGCTTGCAGGCATTTTCAAGTGCAGCCGGGGTGTGGGTCTCGGACAGGCGCACCACTCCGCGCAGTGTCCGGAACCCCTGTTCGCGGAAGTCCTTGCTGCGCAGGCAGCTCTCGGCCCACTGCACGGTGTACGGTCCGACTTTCGCCAGCGAGCCCAGCAACCACTGCTCGTAGTTCGGGTTCTGACGTGCCGCCATCTCCCTGTGCTGGGACGGCATGTGGCCCGGTGTCGTCTGATAGCGGGACCGACCGGACAGGCGTGCGTGGCGCACCAGCAGTTCGTCCGTCTCGAACAGGTGAATGCTGATCAGCGCGCAGCTGGCCTTCACCATCACCTCCCTGCCGATCCATCGCGAGGGGAGCGAGTAGTGATTGTACTCGAAGGTGATGTGGTAATTGGGTCCGACCCTGCGCCGGGCAAAGGTCGTGAAGGTCCACGACTGAGCCGGCAGTGTTCTCAGCGCCGACGCTTCGGTCTCCTCGAACCGGTGACGCCGGCTGGTACCATATGCCTTCATTTCCTCGTCATTGAGCCGGTCAGACCCGGTGCGAAGTGCCCGGTTGAGATCGGCAATGCTGAAGAAGCTCTCGGTGCGCAGACGGGCCAGGATCCGGGTCTGCACGGCTTTCACCGAGGCCTCAACGGCCCCCTTGTCCCGGGCCTGCCCCGGACGTGCAGGAAGAACGGCGATCGCGTAGTGACGGGCGAAGTCGGCGAAGGTGGGGTTGAGCTCGGCCTCGCCCTCGCACCATCGGGTGACCGCACTGCGCAGGTTGTCACAGACCAGACGTTCGGCAACGCCACCCATGTACGCGAATGCCGCCCGGTGCGCCTCGGTCCATGACGCCAGCGTCTGGTCGGGCACCGCGACCGCGAAGATCAACCCGGAACACGGGAGCAGGCAGACCAGGATCTCGACCATGACCTCACCATGACGGGTGCGGACCGACACGGTCTTGCCACTGAAGTCCGACATCATCCATTCCCCGGGCCGATAGTGGAACCGCATCTCCGGGGTCTGCCTGCGGCTGCCCAGCCGTGCCTTCAGAAGGTCAAGGAAGCGGCTGCGCGAATACGCCTTCAGCCCCTGCCTGGCTGCCTCCTCGCAGTACTCCTCCCACAGAACCTGGCGGGTCACGCGGGCCGCACGCCGCCGCCTGGGCGCCTCGAGCTGCCTCACCAGTGGGTCCAGGTCCGGCGCCAGATACGCGCCGGGCGACGTGTCCGCAGGCGGATACAACGCTTCGTGCACCGCGGCCGGATCGAGATCCGTCGGCCACGACACCCCGGCTTCTCGGGCCCGGGCAAGGATGTTCGAAACCGTCCCGGTGCTCACATTGACTGACCGCGCAATCTCCACACGCGTCAGGCTGCTGGTCCCGTGCAATCGCAATACGTCGTAGACTGTCATCACGTTGGTCCTTCCCATCTGACGTCCCTTCTTGTGCCCAACAAAAAGGAACAGCGTAGACGGGTGGAGATCGGCGCGGCCGGCTGCCCGGGCAGCCGGCCTCACTCCTCTCCACCCGACGGTCAGAGGCAAGGAAACGCGAGGACAATCCCAGCGAAACGGTCGCCGCGAACACGGCCCGCTCAAGGGCAGAAGGGGCGAATCGTCTCGACACACACCCTCGCTGAGACCGCCATCAACGCGCGATCAAATCGTCCGTCATATGCGCTGGATCCACCGTCAAGTCACATCGGACCCACGGTCAAGTGCGCTGGATTCGCGGTCAAGTCAGATCGGATCCACGGTCAAGTGCCGCTGGACTTTGCAATGTGGAGGGAATCTACTCTATAGTAGACGTAAAGACCCATAGAGAAGACACCCGTTTCAATATGCCCAGCCTAACTTCTGTAGAGCGGTTGGCACGGTTCTATGAGTCAGACACTAACGTTTTCTCTCTCATTATGATCAAATACTCCGTTGACGGAACAGATCTGAAGGTTTCGGATGTCTTGTTTGCGCCAATCGAGTTTCTCGATTGGGGATGCCTGACTGTAGGTGCTTTGGGGTGGGGACAGATTCAGATTGCCAATTCAAACAATATTCAGACGTTGCCGCAAAATTCAAGAAGGGACTGGATGTTGCAATTGTGCGAAGAATTGATGGCCTTTTATCCACGAGAAATTCACAAGATCACAGAAAGAATACAGCGGTTCGAGAGTGTCAGGGAGTATTGGACGGAGAAGGAGGATGTTTGGGCACCATAGATGCAGATGGCGGGCGCGGTAGGCTCCTTGTGAGTCTCTTGGTATTGTAGATGCGCTAAGATCGTGTCCTGAACAACACGACGGTAGTCGGGATTGAGGAGGGAACGGATTGGAAGTTCGAGCCGCGCCAAGGCATTGTTGTTACAGGGATATCTTGTCTCGACAGCGATGAATGTGCGGCTTGGTGAAGTGCATCAACGATGCGTGGGGTGTGAACCGGGCTTCCCGGTCGACGCAGAACGTGCCGTTGCCCTGTTCCTCGAGCAGGCCGAACTGTGCGAGCTGTCGCAGCCAGCAGGGTGCATTGCGCCAGGCGGGCAATGCCTCGTCATCGGTGCCGGGATCACGGGAACCCGGTCACGGACCATGACAGAGAGACCTCGCGTGATCTTGCCGAAAAGGTCTCAGCCAGACCGGTCAGGCCGCGCGGGCCGCATGATCCGATTCGGCATCCGCGTCCTCGAGAATCATGCGTGCGGCCTTCTCGCCGATCATGATCGAGGGCGCGTTGGTGTTGCCCGAGGTGAGTGTGGGCATGATAGAGGCGTCGGCAACCCTGAGCCCAGCCAGCCCGTGCACCCGCAGCCGGTTGTCGACCACCGCCATCGGGTCCGACCCCATCTTGCAAGTCCCCACCGGGTGATAGGTGGTTTCTGCCGTCTGCCGGACCCAGTCGAGCAACTCTTCGTCGCCGGCACGCGAAACTCCTGGCGCGATCTCCTCGCCGACGAACCCCTCGAGTGCCGGCGCCCCCATCCAGTCGCGGGCAATGCGCATCGCGGCCAGCAGCTTCGTGCGGTCATCCACGGTCGAGAGGAAGTTGAACCGGATCGTCGGAGGCTCGGCGGGGTTGGCCGAGGCAAGGTGGATCGAGCCGATACTGTCCGGGCGCAGCACATGGGTGATCAGGGTCAGCCCGCGCTGATCGGCAATGTTCATGTTCGGTCCGATCAGGAATGGCATGATCGACATGCCCACATCCGGCGAATCGAGGCCCTCGCGAGTCCGGACATAGGCGCGCACCGGTGACGCCGGCAGTGCCAGGAACCCCTCTCCCTTCAGGCCATAAAGCAGGGCCTGCCGCACCATGCCGATGCCACGGGCCAGGTCATTGTAGGTCACGCCACGTCTGGTGACCGCCCACTTCATGCGCGGTGCGTAGTGATCGCGCAGGTTCTCGCCCACGCCGGGCAGCTCGTGGAGCGGTTCGATTCCGAGGCCCTTCAGCAGTTCGGCCTGACCGATGCCCGAAAGTTCCAGCAGCTGCGGTGAATTGATCGACCCGGCGCTTACAATCACTTCGCGCGTGGCGTGGGCCTGGAACGGCACCGCGTTCCGGCTGTAGCGCACACCGGTGCACCGCCCTCCCTCGAGCACGAGCCTCTCGGCGAGCGCATCGGTAACGATCTCGAGATTGGACCGACCGCGCGCCGGGTCGAGGTAGCAGCGAGCGGTACTCATGCGCCGGCCACGCTGGATGGTGGCCTGGGTCAGGCCGATCCCGTCCTGGCTCGCGCCATTGTAGTCCGGACTGCGCTGGATGCCGATCTCGCCCGCAGCAGCGAACAGGGCGTCGTAGAGCGGTCCACCCTCGCGCGGTTCGGTGACCCTGAGCGGACCGGATCGGCCGCGGTATGCATCGTCGCCACCGTCATAGCGCTCCATCGACTTGAACAACGGCAGCACGTCCTGGTAGCTCCAGCCACGGTTGCCGAGCTGGGCCCAGTGATCGAAGTCCTGGGCCTGGCCGCGCACGAACACCATCCCGTTGATCGAGCTCGAGCCGCCGAGCAGTTTGCCGCGCGGAACCGGAATACGGCGCCGTCCGGAGCCCTCGTCGGGTTCCGAAGAGTAGAGCCAGTTCGCCCGCGGGTTGTCGATCAGCTTCGCAAACCCCACCGGGATCCGCGACCAGGGATGGCTGGGCCTGCCGGCCTCGAGCAGCAGCACCGAGTGGCGCCCGCCATCGGACAGCCTGTTGGCGAGAACCGAGCCCGCGGAACCGGCACCGACGATCACGTAGTCATAGCGGCTTTCCTGCATCGACCCTGCTCCTCGCACACTGTTTCCGCCATTCTGCGGATCGGAACCGAGAATAGAACGGCAACAGCACCACTGCGAGTGGTTCAGCCTGCTCGGCCCCATGCGTCTTCATGGTCCGGGATGAGACCGTGCGCCGCCTGCCTGCCGATCATGATCAACGGCGCGCCGGGATTGCCCGGGCCGAGCACCGGCATGATCGAGGCGCTGGCACCCCCCGCGGCCAGCCAGCCCGTGCGCCCGCCCCCGCTCGCGACCACCGCCATCGGGTTCGAACCCGTGCTGCAGGTCTCCCCCACGCAACCGACCGCATGCACACATCCTCTCGCATTCGATCGATTGCCGTAAACCATTGGCGCGGAGCGGGCACACCTTGCCTGATGCTGCCTTGAGCGCAGCCTGGTGAGTGGCTGTGCTGCGAGCGAGCACGGACAGGGGCCTCGCGTCTTCCCCTGCACTGGCGACGGTTGGCCTGGTCTGTCCGGATCGATCGCAGTGAAGGGATCAGGCCGGGTTGGTTGCGGTGGACCGTGCTTGCCAGTTGACGCGGAAGGTGCCGTTGCCCTGTTCCTCGAGCAGGCCGAACTGTGCGAGCTGTCGCAGCCAGCGGGGTGCATTACGCCAGGCGGGCAGAGCCTCGTCGTCAGTTCCGGGATCACGGTAGCACCCGGTCACGGACCATGACAGAGAGTGCGCACGCTTGTCGCCACGCCGTGCGGTCAGCGTGCTCCTGAAGGTGGCGAACTGGCACCTTCTTTCCGGACGACTACACCCGGTCAATGGGCGCGTTCAATCGATCTAACAGCTGATTGCGGATTGCCGGCCTCCTCCTTGAGGCCGCTGCTCGCAGCAGGAGGCCATAACCTCCAGGCGGGAACTTCCCCCCGACCCCCTCGCCCACGGCATCATGCCGCGTGCGCTCCATGGAGCTGCTGGCGATATCCATGGGACAAAGATAGCTTGACGGCTCATGCCGGCTGCAGGGCCTGAACCGAAGCCCTGAAGGCGTTTTCTCCTTGCATGTTCCATGTTTTCTCCTGTATTTGTCCCATACTGTTCGGGAAACGCCGCATGCGTCCGCTCGCAGGCGGTGTTTGACTGCGTGGCCTGCGGCCACGCTGACAATGCGGACGCGAATGCTGCCCGCAACATACGGCGCCGGGGACTGGCGCAGCTGCACGGGGAGGCCGCCGGGTTGCCGGGCTGTGGAACCGTGAATACACGGGGAAGGATGGCGGCATGAGCCGTCCAGCCATCTTTGTAGGAGTCCCATATCCATCCCGGTGTCATCCGCTCCGAAAGCATCGTGGCGGGGATCACGCCGGCCAGTCGGCCATCCACGAGGTGTCCATGTCAGCCAGGAAGTCCCGGGCGGTCTGCCAGTAGACATCGCGGATGTGGCTCATCATTTCGTATTCCTCGTCCCTGAGCGTACGCCAGCGCCGGGCCGGGGCACCGGCCCACAGCTCGCCCGACCGGATCACCTTGCCCGGAGAAAGCAGGGAGTGCGCCGCGAGCATGCCCTCGCTCTCGATCACCGAACCGTCGAGAACGGTCGATCCCATGCCGACGAATGCGCGATCCTGCAGGGTACAGGCATGGATGATGCAGGCGTGGCCGACGGTGACACCGTCACCGATCGTTGTCGCGAGATGGACAGGGCGATCGACATGGACGACGGTGTTGTCCTGGATGTTGGTCCGGGTGCCGATCCTGATTGCGTTGCCGTCGCCGCGCAGGGTCACACTGTACCAGATGCTGGCCTCAGCCCCGATCTCGACGTCGCCCAGCACAGCGGCGTTCTCGGCGATGAAACACCCGGGATGGATCTTCGGACGCCTGCCCCTGTAGCTGCGGACGACCGGGCGCATGCCGATCAGCCGATCTTCGCCGACAGGCCCCCGTCAACCGGCATGATCAGGCCGGTCACATAGGCCGCCTCGTCCGAGGCGAGGAACAGGGCCGCATTGGCCACGTCCCAGGCTGTTCCCATCTGCTGCAGCAACGGAACCCGCTCATGGCGCGCCTGGCGCACCGTCTCGCGATCGACGTTCTGTTCACGCGCCCGGCGTTCGATCGCCATCGGCGTATCCATCAGTCCGGGGAGGATCGCGTTGGCCCGAATGCCCCACGACGCGTTTTCCATCGCGAGGTGGTGGGTCAGCGTGTTCACCGCGCCCTTGCCGGTCTTGTAGGTCACCGTGTTGTGGGCGCAGGTCGAGGCGATCGAGGAGATGTTGATGATCACCCCCGACCGCTGCTCTCGCATCACCGGCAGGACATGCTTGCAGACCAGGAATATTCCGGTGACGTTCATCGCCATCAGGAAATCCCAGGTCTCGCGGTCCATCCCAGTGGTCTCGCGATCGCCCTCTGATCGGCCGACGTTGTTGTGCAGGATGTCGATCCGCCCGAACCGGTCGACGCAACCCGCCGCGATCCCGGCGCAGTCGTTCTCGCGGGTAATGTCGGCGGCGAACACGTCGGCCTGGGCACCCTCGGCTTCGCACAGGGTCCGGGTCTCCGCGGCGCGGTCGAGGTCCCTGTCGACCAGGAAGAGCCGCGCGCCTTCCCGGGCGAAGCGAAGTGCGGTTGCGCGGCCGTTGCCGATGGTCTCGCCCGGCTGCTGCCCGGCTCCGACGATAATGGCGACCTTGCCCTCGAGACGCATGGGTCCTGTCCTCGTTCAGTGATCCGGCCCGATAGCGGCGCCTTCCCGGTTTCACCCGGCCAGGCTGTCGCGCGAGCCCGGCTATCCCCGCGCCTACCGCTTGGAAAACTGGAAGCTGCGGCGCGCCTTGCGCTTGCCGTACTTCTTGCGCTCCACCACCCGCGGGTCACGGGTGAGGAACCCGCCCTTCTTCAGCACCGGCCGCAGTTCGGGCTCGTAGCTGGTCAACGCCTTGGCGATCCCGTGGCGCACCGCGCCGGCCTGTCCGGACAGCCCGCCCCCGCCAACTGTGCACACCACGTCGTACTGGTCCTTGCGGCCCGCCGCATCGAACGGCTGGCTGATCAGCATGCGCAGCACGGGGCGTGCAAAGTAGACCTCGATGTCACGGCCGTTCACGTTTACCCGGCCGAGACCCGGCTTGATCCAGACCCGCGCGATCGCGTTCTTGCGCTTGCCGGTGGCATAGGCCCGGCCCTGCGCATCGATCTTCGGCTCGGCTGCTGCCTGCTCTTCCTGCGACTGCAGGGCGCCGAGCACGTCAAGGCCGGTCGCGTCAGTCTGCACCTGGTCTTCGATTGCCATTGTGCTACCTCTTGTTCTTGGGATTCATCGCGCCGACGTCGAGGACTTCCGGCTGCTGGGCCTCGTGCGGATGGGCCGGGCCGGCATAGACCTTCAGGTTTGACATCTGTCGACGGCCGAGCGGACCGCGGCTGATCATCCGCTCCACCGCCTTGAGCACCACCCGTTCCGGATGTTTGCCCTCAAGGATCTTGCCCGCGGTAATCGATTTGATGCCGCCGGGATAGCCGGTGTGGCGATAGTAGGTCTTGTCCGACCGCTTGTTGCCGGTCAGCTTTACCTTCTCGGCATTGACCACAATGATGTTGTCGCCGCAGTCCATATGCGGGGTGAAGATGGGCTTGTGCTTGCCACGCAACCGCAGGGCAATCACGCTCGCGAGCCGTCCGAGCACCAGGCCCTCGGCATCGATCAGCCACCACTTCTTTTCGATGTCGCCCGGTCTCGCCGTGTAGGTCTTCATGATCTGTCACCCTTCGGTCGGTGGCGCGGCGACGCGCACTCTCACTGTTCGCAATCGGGGTGTACGCAGACAGACTGGGATCGTCAAGACCGGAAAATCTCCTTATGGTCCATGCAGTTGCATTAGCGGTATTATAATACCGTCATATCGTAAGCACCACCTTGCCGGCAACCGAGCGCGAGAGCAGCGCCTCGAGCGCCTGGCCCGCCTGATCGAGGGGAAAGGCTCGGCCCACCAGAGGACTGACCCGGCCCTGGACGAACAGGTCTGCCGCATCGCTGACAAACGAGGACCCGTGCGCCGGGTCCCGTTCGGTCTCGGCGCCGTAGACCACACCGATCACGGAGATGTTCTTGACCAGCACGATGTTGGCCGGCACCTGCTGGATCCTGCCTGACGCAAACCCGATCACCAGCATCCGCGCGTGCCAGGCGACCGCACGCAGCGCCTGGTCGAAGGCGTCGCCGCCCACCGGGTCATAGACCACATCAGCCCCGGCACCGTCGGTCAGGGCGCGGACCCGGTCGCGGATGCTCTCGGTGAGGTAGTCGATGGTGTGGTGCGCCCCGTGCTCACGCGCGACCGCGCATTTCGCCGGTCCGCCAGCGGCCGCGATCACGGTTGCGCCCATGCACCGGCCCAGTTCGACCGCGGTCAGACCGACACCTCCGGCCGCGCCAAGCACCAGCAGGGTCTCGCCCGGTTGCAGCGCGCCGCGTTCCTTCAGGGCAAATCCGGAGGTTCCGTAGACGGTCGGGAACCCGGCCGCGATGACGTCATCCATCGCGTCGGGCACCGGCACCAGCCAGTCGCCACGCACGACGGCCTGCTCAGCAAAGGCACCGCCGCCGCGCATGTAGGCCATCACCCGCTGGCCGATGCGCAACGGGCGGGTCACGGCCGAACCGATTTCAAGGACCTCGCCTGCAACCTCCATTCCGGGCACGAACGGAGGAGAAAGCCTGTTCTGGTAGGTCCCGGCAATCTGCAGGGTGTCGGCGAAGTTCACACCCGCCGCACGGACCCGGACCAGCACCTCTTCGGGTTCCGGAAGCGGCGGATCGATCTCACGGACCTCAAGGTTCTCCGGCCCGCCGAGCCGGCTGCAGATCACCGCCTTCATCAACCCCTCCCCGGTTGCGCATTCGAACCGTTCGATAACGCAGCCGCGATGCCGCGGGCAAGCTGCCGGTTGCGCCATGCCGGTGCGTGGAGCCAAGATGGCCCGCATCACTGCACCCTTTCCGGCCGGTCCTGCATGCCTCTCACCCTTGCCCGCCATTCGCCTCACATCGCCATCATCACCATCGACAACCAGCCGAAGATGAACGCGATGAGCCGGGAGATGCTGCGCGAGATCGGCGAGCTGTGGGACGAGCTCGAGCGTGACGAGACCCGCTGCATCATCCTGACCGGCGCCGGCAGCCGCGCCTTTTGCGCCGGGGCCGATATCGGCGGTGATCTCTCCGCCGACCAGGAACAGGCCGCGGCCGTCAACCACGCCCTGCTCAAGACCGACACCTATTCCAAGCCAATCATCGCCGCCGTGAACGGCGACTGTGCCGGAGGCGGTGTCGAACTGCTGCTCTCTTCCGACATCCGGGCTGCGGTGCCGCATGCGCGATTCGGTCTGCCGGAGGTGCGCTGGTCGATCTACCCGTTCGGCGGGGCGACGGTGAAGCTCGCGCGACAGATCGGACATGTCCACGCCATGGACCTTCTGCTGACCGGGCAACTGATCACGGCCCGGCGTGCGGTCGAGGTCGGCCTGGTCAACCGGATCGTCGAAGCAGACGACCTGCTCGACTGGGCGCTCGAGACAGCGGGCATGATCGCGGCCAACAGCCCGTCGGCCGTCCAGGCGGTCAAGACCCAGATGAGTGCGACCCTCGCCGCGCATGCGCTCGCCCGCGAACCGATGGACCAGCAACTCGGCGATGCGGTCCGCGCCGGCCCCGACTTCGCCGAGGGTGTCGCGGCGTTCCGGCAGAAACGCCGCCCCGTCTACTGAGACCGAAATGACGAGCGAAAGACCCAGGGCGCGCACCTTCACCGATCTCCTCGACGAGATGGCCAGCCAGCACCGGCACCGCGAGGCCATCATCTGGCGCGGGCAGCGTCTCGACTGGGCCGGATGGCAGGAGCGAAGTGCGGCACTTGCCGGGTTCCTGCAGCGACACGGGATCGGACGCGGCGACAGGGTGGCAATCCTGCTGCCCAACCGGCCGGAATGGCTCATCTCGGTGATGGCCACACTGCGCATCGGCGCGATCGCGGTGCCGATCAGCACGTTTTCGAGTCCGCGGGAACTCGCATGGACGCTCGCGCACTGCGACCCCATGGCCCTGGTCCTCGCACCGGCATTCGGTGACCGGGACTGGCTTGCGGCGCTACGCCGCGCGGAACGTCTGCCCGACTGCCTGGTCGTGGTCGGAGACGCGCCGGTCGGCACGCCGTGGGACCGCGCCCTTTCCGGCAAACCCGCCACCGGACCCGGACCCGGACCGGGGGATACATGCTTCATCCTCTACACTTCGGGTTCGACCGCCGACCCGAAGGGGGTGACGCTGCTGCACCGCGACGTCATCGCCAACGGGTTCGACATCGGCGAGCGCCAGTACCTGACCGCCGACGACAGGCTCTGGTGCGCCATCCCCCTGTTCTGGTCGTTCGGCGCCGCGAATGCCCTGCCCGCGGTCATGAGCCACGGCGGCACCCTGGTCCTGCAGGAACGGTTCGATCCGGGCACCGCGATCCGCCTGATCCGCGAGGAGGGCTGCACGGTCTTCTACGGTATGGTCAACATGGTCCGAGCAATGCGCGATCATCCGTGCTGGTCAGCCGAAGCCTTCGCGTCGATGCGTACCGGGCTGACCATCGGGCTTGCACGTGACGTCACCTTCATGGTCGAGACCCTGTCGGCCCCGCAGCTCTGCACCGTCTACGGTTCCACCGAAACCTGTGGCAACTGCGCAGTCAGCGACGCCCTCGACCCGCTGGACCTTCGCCTCGCGACCCAGGGCCTTCCACTGCCGGGCATGCAGGTTCGTGCCGTCGACCCCCGGACCCGCGCGCCGCTTCCGAACGGCACCGTCGGGGAACTCGCCGTGCGCGGTCACGTCACTCCCGGGTACTTCCGGGCTCCGGAACTCACGGCCCGGGCCTTCGACGCCAACGGCTGGTTCCTGACCGGGGACCTCGGGCTGGTGGGCAGCGACGGCCGGGTCCGTTTCCGCGGACGCATCCGGGAACTGATCAAGACCGGCGGCATCAACGTGTCACCGCTGGAGGTTGAGACCGTGCTCGTCCAGCATCCCGATGTACGCGAGGCACACGTGATCGGCCTGGCGGACCCGAACCGCGTCGAGATCGTGGCGGCCGTGGTGGAACCGGTGCCGGGAAGGACCGTCGATCCGACGGTGCTGCGCACCTGGTGCCGGGAACTGCTCGCAGCCTACAAGGTTCCGGCCGCAATCCGCCTGGCACAGGGCGCCGACCTGCCGCGGACCGCAACCGGCAAGATTCACAAGCCGGGGCTGCCGGCCCTGTTCGACGCGTCGGAGGTGCAGCCATGACGGTTCCCGAGCTTGCCTACATTGCGCTTGCCGTCGCCGATCCCGGGGCGAGCGCGGAATTCTTCGAGGGTGCATTCGGACTGCCGCGTGACGAACTCGCGATGGGTGGCCGCACGGTGCCGGTGATCCGGGCCGGGCGTACGGCACTCGCGCTGTTCGCTGCGACCGACCCGTTCCTCGGACCCGGGACCGTTCGCGGCGTACACCACGTCGCCATTGCCGACGACGACCCGACCGGCGCCGCCGCCGCGACCGGCATTCCGACCTGCGGCGAACCACGGCCCGGTCCCGGCGGGCGCTGCCAGGTGGCGCTCGCCCCGTCGGAAACCCTGGGGGTCCGGGTGCGCCTGACCGAACCGCTGGAGTCCTGGACAGCCTCGTCCGACGTGGTCGAGCGGATCGACCATATCGGGGTCGCCTCGACCGACAACCGCGCGGCCCGCGACATCTTTGCCAGACGCCTCGCCTGTCGCTACGAGAGCCAGCAGACCGACAGCGAGGTCGAGACCATCGCCGAGAGTTTCACCACCGATACCGACCTGCCGGTCTTCCATGTCCGTCGCTCGCGCCTGGTCGCCAGCATGCGCGTGACCTTCATCACCGTCGGCGATACCGAACTCGAGTTTCTCGAGGACCTGACCACTCGCGTCAGGGCCGACGAGGCCCGGCACGATGCTGCCGGCAACACCCGCGGCGACCGCAGCGCCATCGCCCGGTTCATTGCCATGCGCGGGGCCGGACTCCATCACGTCGCCTTCAAGACCCCGGACATCGCAGCCGCTCTCTCCCGTCTTGATGCGGCTGGCCATCGCCTGATCGACCGGCGGGGTCGTCCCGGATCGCGGCGTGCACAGATCGGCTTCATTCACCCCGCCGCCTGCGGCGGGGTGCTCCTGCACTTCGTCCAACGCGAGGAACTGTGACCATGAACGGCCAGGCCCTGTCCTACGTCGCTCTCGTCGCGCGGGATGCCGGGGCAACCGGCCGGTTTCTCGGCGAGGCGCTGGGGCTGCAGGCAACCCCCGTGCCGCTCGGGTCGCGGGAGGTGACGTTCTTCGGCGTTGGCGGTACCGCGATCGGAGTGTTCGAGGCCACCGACCCCTGGCTCGATTCCCCCGTCTTCCCTGGGGTCCATCACATGGCGCTCGCAGCTCCCGATCCCGTCGCTGCAGCCGGTGCCCTGCCGGTTGTCCTGCAGGGTACCGGACCCGGCGGACGGCGGTTTGCCGCACTCGATCCGGCGGCAACCGCCGGTGTTCGGACCCGGTTTACCGAGTCGCTCGACATCCCCTGGCATGACGGCCCGGTCATCGGCATCGACCATCTCGGAATCGCGTGCGCCGACGAGGACGACGCAATCCGGGTCTTCGTTGACACCCTGGGTTGCCCGCTGGAGAGCAGCGAGACCGATCTCGAGCTGCGCTCCGTGACCGAGAGTTTTGTTTCCGACCGTTACGGTGCCGTCTTCCACTCGCGCCCGCCGCATATCCTCGGCGGGCTGCGGGCCGTCTTCGCGACACTTGCGGGTTGCGAGCTGGAGTTTCTCTCCGACGCCGGGCCACCCCTGCCTCCGGGTGAACGGCCGCCCGCAGACGGCGGCTCGACCCGGGGTGACCGCAGTGCGATTGCCCGGTTCATTGACCGGCACGGCCCGGGACTGGCGCACATCGCCCTTGCCACCAGCGGGATCGATGCGCTGCTTGCCCGGCTTGCGGACGACGGCTGGCGGATGATCGATCACGAGGGACGGCCCGGCGGGCGCGGATCGCTGATCGGATTCGTGCATCCACAGAACTTTGGCGGCGGCCTGCTGATCCACTTCGTGGAGCCGGCATCGGAAGGCGGCTACGCCGGCAAGTTCGGGTAGGTCGCCGTCACTTGCAATGCATCGTTGGTCTCGTGATTGTCGGTGAAAGGAACGAAGTAGCGCGACGCCCGCGTGGAGCCCTCGGCCTACGTCAGCTCCTGATTCTGCCGGACTTCCAACTCCTGTCCGGGTGCCGTCGTCGTCACCTCAGTTGATCTGAATGGAACCTGGAGGACCGAGGATGTCGAGGAAGCGCTACAAGCCGGAGGAGATCGTGAGCCTGTTGCGGCAGGCTGAGGTTCTGCACGGCCAGGGCATGTCGCTGGCGGAAACGATGCAACCAGCGACTTCGGAGCGGGAGAGATGAGCACTGACGCAAGACCGAGACTCGCGGTGGGACATGTGAGGCTGGAGGTGGAGGACGTCGGCGAGGCCTACGCGTTCTTTGTGCGCCACGGCATGCGCGACATCTTCAGAGGCGAGGACTTCGGAGTGCTCGAGCTGCGCGGCGGCACCCACCTGGTGCTGAGCCGCACCAGGGCGCCGATCGAACCGGGCCGGAAGGCCCCGTTCGACCTCATGGTCGACGACATCGACGCAGCCCGCGCGGAGTTCACGGGCGCCGGAGTGACAGCCACCGAAGTCGAGCGCGGACGAATCCACGACACCTTCCGCATCGAAGGTCCGGGCGGCTACCGATTTGCGGTGACCTCGTCCCACGCCGGAGACCGCGCGGTATGACTTCCAAGGGACAACCCAGAGCGCTGCCGGGAGATCGGTCGCACAAGGCCCGTTGGCAAACCGGTACAAGAGGGCAAGGAGCGATCTGATGACAGACTTTTCACCGAAGGCCGGATCGGCGGCGGTCAGGGCTGCGGATGTAGAGGCTCGCGTCGGCAGCGGCTACCCAGAGCCCCTTGCGGCCGAATGCAGGGACCGGATCAAGCGCATCCTTGGCGACGTGTTCGGCCTGACCCAGTTCGGCGTCAACCTGACGACGCTGCCACCAGGCGCCTGGTCTTCCCAGAGACACTGGCATGAACACGAGGACGAGTTCATCTACGTCATCGAAGGCGAACTGGTCCTGATCAGCGACGATGGCGAGGAGACACTCGAGGCCGGCACGTGCGCGGGCTTCCCGGCCGGACGGGCGAACGGCCATCATCTCGTCAATCGATCCGGTTCAACGGCAAGCTATCTCGAGATCGGCACTCGCTCACCGAACGAGCGTTCACACTACCCGGACGTCGACCTGGAAGCGCGGAAAGCCGGCGGCAGCTTTCGGTTCACCCGCCGAAACGGTGAACCCTACGAGACCTGAGGCAACACCCCATGCGCAAGCCTACCTCGATGAAGACCCTCGAAGAGCTCGGCCGGGTCCGGCTCTCGGAGCATTTCTTCATGCGCGACATGCTCTTCAGCGAGATTGCGAACTTCCACGGCATCCGGAACATCCCGGATGATCCAGATCTTGCGGCGATCGCGGCCGGAACACAGCTCTGCGAGACGTTGCTCGAGCCCCTGCATGTGACGTTCGGGGTTGATTCAGTATGACCGTTGGCCGGCTTCAATGAGGCCGGAGGCGCTCGCCCCGGATGCGGTCACCATACAACCCCCTGTCGATCAAGACACAATCCGGTCGATTTCGAGCGGTCAGAAAATTCCCTACCTACAGGGCTGCTTGCAAAATTGCTGGCCCAGACTGGTGGAAGAGTCCATCGCTTCAAGCCAGGCATGGATCGACATCGCCCACATCCGCCTTGCTGCACGATGGCTCGCAAGGCTTTATGGCCATTGACCGAGTTTCGAGTCAGGCTCCATCCGCTGACCACCGACTGCGATCCGGCCCAACCACCTCTCGACGCCGGGCGACCGGCAGGTGGCGATCGATATGGCAAGGCTGACGCGGCGCATCGTCGCCGCGCCGTCGCTCAAGCTCTGTGCGCCGGAGGAATTCGTCCCGGCCCGTCTTTCGAGACAGACGAGGAACTCGCCGCCGCCGATCTCGGCACGACCACCTACCACCCGGTCGGCACCTGCAGGACGGGCCACGGCAGCGAGGCGGTCGTCACCGACCGGCTGAAGGTTCGCGGTCTGGAGAACCTCCGCGTCACAGACGCCTCGGTCATGCCCGCGGTCACCTCCGGCAACACCGACAGCCCCACCATCATGATCGCCGAAAAACGGGCGCGGCCATGGCGCTGGAAGACGCGCGGGGGCAGGGAGCCCGGGTCAGGGCCAGAGCGCGTCGAGCGGGAAGGACACGGCCTCGAAGGGCGGGAGGGACACCGATTCGTCGTCCCGCGCCGCGCCGGCAGGCGTCCACGCGCCGCCCTCGAGCGCAAAGGCCTCCAGCGTCCGCGCCGCGGGATCGACGAAGCAGAGATGGCGCACACCCTCCCGCGCATAGACCGGGCGCTTCTCTTCGAGATCGAATTTCCGCGTCGAGGGGGAAAGCACTTCGCACACCCAGTCCGGCGCCAGGGTCATGTAAGCCTCGTCCGGCGGCTCCGGCATCCGCTCCCGGCGCCAGCCGGCGAGGTCCGGCACCAGGATGTCCTCGCCGAAATGCAGCTCCGGCTCGAAAACGATCCACCAGCCGCCCGGTCCGCCCCGGCCCCGCTGGAAGGGGCCGCCGATTTCCATGCCGAGCGAGGAGCCGGCTATGGCGTGGCGAAAGGCCGGCCTCGGGTGGGTGTGCAGCGCGCGCCGGACGATCTCGGCCACCATATGCGCCGGCGCATCGAGCACGTCCCGGTAGCCCATGTTTAACATTATTGAGCCGATCAGGCATCGATTTGGACGTTTTTGCGCCTTTCAGCCTGCGATAGCCGTCGCGATAATTGTGTAAAAACAGTCAGTTGTCGAACCGTCCGGTTTTTGAAAGGTCTTTGTAGTGCCATTTTTTTGCGGATGGGTCTTGCGCCGGCCTGCCCACCCCGTACAGTGGCCCCATGTTCATTCGCGCCACCAAGACCGGCACTGCACGCGACGGCTCGCCTCGCTTCACCTACCGTCTTGTCGAAAACCGGCGCGAGGGCGGCAAGGTCCGGCAGGTCACCTTGCTCAACCTGGGACGGCACTTCTCCATCGACCGTCAGGTCTGGCCCCTGTTGGGTTGACTTGCTGTCCGGCGAAGCGACACCGACAGCTTTTGCTCCTCTTGAGCCGACCCCGGACACTTGGCTGGAGTGTCTCCACGCCTCGCGGATCGACGCAGTCCACAAGCGATTACTTCCCCGACTGCCAGTCCTGCCTCGATGCGGTCGTCAACGAGGCCCAGTCGTCGGGCGGATGTCCCCGCGCGAGCATCCCGGCGAAGACCGTGTACGGATCGGTCCTGCTCCCGGAGGAGCGCAGCGTGGATCGGTCGTTGACCCACGCGTAGACGACTACCTTCGCCCTGGCATCGTACCGAAAGAACAATCGGAACCGTCTGCCGATCCTGGCGCGCCGCCAATGGCGGTAGCGCGGGCCGAGCGTGTCGCCCTGGCGGTACTCGTCCCGGGATGGATCCTGTGGAATGACTTCCAGCATCAGCCGGCTCAGCGCGTGGAACAGCTTGACGTTCGCATTCGATGAGAACTCCGCCGGATCGCTTCGTTGTGCGCGTTGGACCGCGTCGTGGAGCTTGCGCAGCTGGTCGATCAGACAATCGTGGAACAGCAGCGTCCATCCGTGGCGCCGCATCAGAGATCGACGTCGCCGTCGATGTCCTCGTCCGGTCCTGCTTCACGCCGCGCATGTTCGAGCATGTCGTGTGCCAGATCGTCCGGAATCGCCCGAACATGCCGACCCGCCTGGATATCGCCGGCGAGCAGGTCGAGAAACGCAGTGATGGCCGGATCTTCATGCTCGGTGTCGGCTCGGCTGACGACGATCTGACCGTCCTCATGGAACTCGAATGCCACCTTGGAGCCGACATCGACCCCGAGCGCCTGACGGACCGTCCTGGGCAGGGTGATCTGGCCCTTCGACGTCATCGTGGCAACTTCGTGGATGATCGACATGATTGGCACTCCTTCTGTCCGTGCACAATAGTAAGGAATGCTCCTTACCCTGTCAAAGCCGGGCCATCAACTTCAACGTTTCCGAGATAGAAGAAGACGCTGGTTTCCGAGAGCGAGACATCGAGCGAGCATCCCGCACCATCCCGCGGATCACCATGGTGTATGGCTCAGGCCGCTGGAAACGGGTATTTGAGCGGCATGATGAAATTGGAGTCCATCGTCCCCGGCAGCCGTCTGACCGGCATCCATGGCGAGGGTCCGGTGGAAATCATCGCCACCCGTGCCTATGGCACCGACGCCGTCGAGGTGACGTGGAAAGGCCCGGACGGGCTCGGCAGCCGGATTCTCTATCGCCAGGACGAACCGCGGATCAAGGAGGTGGCGCCCGCCCGCCGTTTCGCCTTCGACGGCGACGGCCGGCTGTTCCGGCTGGCTTCCGAGGCGCTGCGTATCCGTCTCGCGCACCTCTTCGACCCCTATGTTGCTGTCAACGCATCGCAGATCGAGCCCCTGCCGCACCCAGTTGACCGCGGTCTACGGCTCGATGCTCGACCGCCAGCCGCTGCGTTTCCTGCTGGCCGACGATCCGGGCGCGGGCAAGACGGTCATGGCCGGGCTGCTGATCAAGGAGCTCCTGATCCGAGGCAGCCTCGAACGCTGCCTGATCGTTGCGCCCGGCAGCCTGGTCGAACAGTGGCAGGACGAGCTCAAGGAAAAGTTCGACCTCGCCTTCGACATCGTGAGCCGGGAGCATGTCGAGACCTCGGTGAGCGGCAACCCCTTTGCCGAGCGCCCGCGGCTGATCGCGCGGCTCGACATGCTGGCCCGCAACGACGAGCTGCAAGCGAAGCTGAAAGCGGCGCCCGAGTGGGACCTCATCGTCTGCGACGAAGCCCACCGCATGTCGGCGAGCTTCTTCGGCCAGGAGGTCAAGTACACCCTCAACGCGACGTCGGCCGGCGTCACCGGGAGAGCCGTCGGGGTCGCCACAGGCACATGGCGCGCCCGGGAGCGCGACCGCTCCTGCCTGCAGACTGGAGTGACACCAGAAAAAACGGTGACGCTTCCGCCCTCCCCGATCGGCCCCGCTCCGGGTCACCCGCCGTGCCAGACCATCGGAGTGGCGCGAAGGTGCTGCAGGTCCAGACAGCCGGCGGGCGCGCGCGGCCTCGTCACGTGGTGTCGATGTCGTCCTCATCGAGAATTCTCTCGGCCGCTCCCCTGGGGTCGGCAAACTGCCCGGTCCGCAGCGCCCAGATGAATGCCGCCAGCCCGAGCAGGCCGAGCAGCAGCGCAACGGGAACCAGCAGCAGCAAGACATCCATCACCTCGCCCCGGCGCCGCGCGCGAGCCTGAGTGCATTGGCGGTCACCAGCACCGAAGAGAGCGACATGGCGAGTGCCGCCACCAGGGGGGTTGCAAGCCCGGCAACCGCAACCGGAACCGCAACCAGGTTGTAGACCGCCGCCAGTGCCAGGTTCTGGCGCATGAGGGTGCGCGCCCGGCGCGCGCAGTCGACCGCCGAGGAGACAGCACCGAACGAGTCGCCCAGATAGACCAGGTCGGCGGCGGTGCGCCCGACATCGCAGGCGCCCGACGGCGCCATCGAGGCGTGGGCGGCTCCGAGCGCCGGACCGTCGTTCAGTCCGTCACCGACCATCAGGACCCGCTCGCCGGTGGCCTGCAATTCCCGGAGCCGCGCGTTCTTGGCTCCCGGCCGCACCTCGCCGAGCCACCGCTCGACGCCGGCGGCAGCGGCCACGGCCGCAACCCGTTCCGATCGATCGCCCGAGAGGATCTCGACCCCGAGACCGAGCCCGGAAAGCGCGCGCACCGTGCCGGCAACCTCGGGACGCAACACCTCCTCGAACCCGAACCCGGCCAGCACCTCGCCGTCACGGCTCAGCACCATGTCGTCGGCAGACCGGCCGGCCCAGCCCGCACGACCGAGCCGGAAGCACTGTCCGTCACGCCTGTACTCCAGCCCGTCGCCGATGTGTTCGCTCACACCCTCGCAGTCGTCGGGTGTGATCGCGCGGGCATCGGCGAGCGCACGGAGCGCCCGCGCCTTCGGGTGTGAACTCGCACCCGCCATGCCGGCCGCGCGTGCAAGTGCTGCCGCGTCGATCCGCCCGCCATCGGCAACCCGGGCCTCGCCGGTGGTCATCGTCCCGGTCTTGTCCAGCACCACGTGGGTGACCGCTGCCAGGCGCTCGAGGGCAGCACCGTCCTTGAGCAGGATCCGGGCGGAAAACAGCCGGCCCGCGGCCACCACGTGCACCATCGGCACCGCGAGCGCCAGCGCGCACGGGCAGGTAATGATGAGGACCGCAACCGCGATCCGGGCGGAGTGCCACGCATCGCCGGATGCCACCCACCAGCCGAGAAAGGCGAGGACGGCAACCGCGTGCACCGCCGGCACGTAGACCGCGGCCGCCCGGTCCGAGAGCGCGTGGTAGCCGGCCCGGGCGCCTTCCGCCGCCTCCATCAGCCGGGTGACCGAGGCCACGAAACTCTCCGATACCGGTCTGGTGGCCCGCATGCGGAACCCGTCACCGAGGTTCAGCATGCCGGCGCTGAGTTCATCCCCCGTGCGCAGTGTCACCGGCACCGACTCGCCGGTGACGATCGCCGCGTCAACCAGCCCCGGTCCGTCAAGCACCTCGCCGTCGACCGCGATCCGGTCGCCGGGACGCACCAGCAGCACCTCGCCCGCGCTCACCTGCGCGACATCGACATCGCGGACAGTCCCGTCGGCTGCCACCCGCAGCGCATGTCGGGGCGCCAGCCGCGACAGCAGCGTCGCGGCGCCGCGGGCGCGCCGGCGCATCAGGTGATCGAGGGTGCGCCCGATCAGCAGGAAGAACAGCAGCCCGACCGCGGCATCAAAATACGCGTGCGGACCACCCCGGGCGGTTTCCACCAGCGACAGGGCCACGGCGAGGATCACCGCGAGCGAAATCGGAACATCCATGGTCAGGCGCCGGACCGCGAGTGCTGCCAGCGCACCGGAGAAGAACGGCCTGCCGGCCACTGCGACGGCCGGGATGGCGATCAGCGCCGAGAGCCAGTGAAACAGGTCGCGGGTACTGGCATCGGCGCCGGACCAGACCGCGATCGACATCAGCATGATGTTGCCGGCGGCGAAGCCTGCGACCGCAAGCGATAGCAGCAGCCGGCGATACCGCGCGTCGTCTCCCGCCGTCTCGCGATCAGGGTCGGGGATGTGCGCCTCGAACCCGAGCGTGCGCAGGGCCGAGAGCATCGCTGCCGCCGAGGTCACCCCCTCGCGCCAGACCACGCGCACGCGCCGCAGCGTCAGGTTGACCCGAACCTCGACCACCCCCGGCGCCGCGCCAAGACCGATCTCGATCGTGCGCATGCAGGCGCCGCAGTGCATGCCGGGGACCGAGAGAACCAGTTCGCAGCGCCCGGCCCGGCGCCGGACGGCGGTGTCCGCGGTGCGGGCATCGAGGTCGGGGATCGCCGCGTCAGCCCGGAGCATCGACGCTGATCCGCTGTTCGAGCCTGAAGCGCGTCCCGTCAGCGGCGACCGCATCCACGCGCACGTTCCACACTCCGGGCCCCGGCAGCGGCGCAAACACGCCGCGGCCGCCGTCGATGCGCATCTGCCCGCCGGTATCCTCCCCGGTCCCGACCGGGCGTTCCAGGCGCAAGGCAGCAGCCCCCAACGGAACCGGTGTGCCGTCCCGGTCGGTCAGGGTGAAGTCGAGGCCTGTTGCCGAGACCCGTAGCCTGCCGTCCCAGCCGAGCGCCTGCTGCTCTGCCGCCTGTCGCAGCACCGCGTTGTAGCGCTGGCTCGCGACATAACTGTCGGGCACCACCAGTCCGGTCCAGGTTCCGGTTGCCACCAGGGCGAAGACCAGGTTCGCCGCACACACCACCGCGAAGAACAGCCCGAACATCCAGGCGACGTGGCGGCCAGTCAGTCGGGTCACCCGCTGTCTCTCCGCGGGCTCTCGAACACGGCTTCCCGCGCCGCGACCTCACCGTCATCGCGCGCCTCGGCGAGGAAGTGGAAACCGGAGTGCGAGCCCGGAAGATCGGCACGCGAGAGATGGACATAGATCTTCGCCGTCTTCAGCGCGTCGGGTGCGGCCGAGAAGGTGAGCGACGGCGACGGCTCTCCGGTCGCCCCTGCCAGTCGAAGCCGCGCACCCGGCAGGCCCTCGATCGTGAGCGTGACCTTGCGCGGCTCGGTCTGCATGTTCAGGACCTTGATGGTGTAGCCGTTGCGGATCGACCCGTCGCTCAGCCGCACGAAGAGCGGATTGCGGTCGTGGACCACGTGGAGTTCGAGCCGATCGCGGGTCGCCAGCAGGCCGAGCATGACGATTCCGATCGCACACCACACACCCGCATAGCCGAGCGTGCGTGGCCGCAGCACGATGCGCCACGAGAACTGGCGGACCCCGTCCGCGAGGCCTCCGTCCGGCGCCCGGGTGCGGCCCGGATCGATCTCGCTGTCCGGCCCGCGCGCCAGCGCCATGTTGGCATTGTGGTCGCTCAGCGTCGCATACGAGATCAACCCTCCTGGCCGACCGATCCGTTCCATCACCCCGTTGCAGGCATCGATGCACAGCGCGCAGGTAATGCACTCGAACTGCTGGCCGTCCCGGATGTCGATCCCCATGGGACAGACCGCGACACAGGCATTGCAGTCGACGCAGTCGCCGCGCGGGGCGTCATCCTCCCGGTTGCGCCGCAGGTGGCGGCCACGCGGTTCACCGCGCCAGTCGTTGTAGGACACGGTAAGGGAGTTCTCGTCCAGCATGGCCCCCTGGATCCGCGGCCACGGGCACATGTAGATGCAGACCTGCTCACGCAGCAGGCCGCCCAGCACGTAGGTGGTGGCAGTCAGCACCGCGATGGTGGCGTAGGCAACCCCGGGGGCCTCGCCGTGGACGAGATCGACGGCGAGTCGTGGAGCATCGGCGAAGTAAAAGATCCAGGCGCCGCCGGTCGAGACCGCGATCAGCAGCCACACCGCGTGCTTGGCACCGCGCCGGCGCAGCTTGTTGGCCGACCACGGCGCCGCGTCGAGCCTGACGCGGGCGTTCCGGTCACCCTCGAAGAACCGTTCGATCACCAGAAACAGGTCGACCCAGACGGTCTGGGGACAGGCGTAGCCGCACCAGGCGCGGCCCACCGTCGAGGTGACCAGGAACAGCCCGATACCGGCCATGATCAGCAGACCGGCCACATAGTAGAACTCGTGCGGCCAGATCTCGATGAAGAAGAAGAAGAAACGCCGGTTGGCAAGGTCCACCAGAACCGCCTGGTCCGACACGTGCGGGCCCCGGTCCCAGCGCAGCCAGGGCGTGACATAGTAAATGGCGAGCGTGACCGCCATGATCCACCACTTCAGCCGGCGGAAGGCCCCGCGAACACGCTTGGGATGGATGCGGACCCGCGGCGCATAGAGCGGGCCCTTGCGGTGATGCTCGACCGCGGAAACCTCGTGAAGCTCGGGCTCGCCTGTCTGGGTCATCGCACTGCCGTGCTATTCGCCCCCGCCGAGGCTGTGAACGTAGAGCGTGAGTTGCTTGACCACGGTGTCGCCGAGCCGCGCACCCCAGGCCGGCATGACACCATGCGACGGCTGCCTGACCTGCGCCATGATCGAGTCGGGATCCGAGCCGTAGAGCCAGATGGCGTCGGCAAGCGCCGGGGCTCCGAGGTCCCGCATGCCCTCCCCGCCCTCGCCGTGGCACACCTCACACTGCTCGGCGTAGATTTCGCTGCCGAGGTTGGCGTCGCCGGTGACCGGCTCGCGGCCGCCGAGTGCGAGCAGGTGGGCGGTTACGTCGCGGATGTCCACGGCTTCGAGGATGCCGTCGGTCCCGAAGGCCGGCATCTCGGAGAACCGGCTATCGTCGCTGGACTCGTCGCGGATGCCGGCGCTGATCGTCTGGTGGATCTCCTCGAGCGATCCTCCCCAGATCCAGTCGTCATCGTTCAGGTTCGGATAACCGGCAGATCCGACCGCGCCGGAACCGTGGCACTGCGAACAGTGAACCCGGAAGGCGGCGGCCCCGCCCGCGATGGCGAACTGCGCCAGTTCCTCGTCGCCGCGGATGGTTGCCAGGTCGGAACTGGCGATCCGCGCGACGATTTCGCGGCGCTCGTCGGCAACCATGGCCATGGTCTGTTCAAGTTCGCCACGGCTCGAGTAGCCCAGCAGCCCGGCGGTATTGCCGGTCACGAGCGGTATTGCCGGGTAGGCGATGCAGTATCCGATGCCCCACAGGATGGTGAGGTAGAAGGTCCACAACCACCACCGCGGAAGCGGCGTGTTGAGCTCGCGGATGCCGTCCCATTCGTGGCCGGTTGTCTCCTGTTCACTCATCGCCCCGCTCCTCCCGGAACGGAATGCGCGCCGCCTTCTCGGCGGCGGCGCGTGCGCCGGGCCGCAGGCAGGTAAACAGCACCAGTCCGACGAAGGTGATAACCAGGTAGATCAGTCCCCAGCTGCCGGCAAGGTGACGCAGGGTTTCGTAGTCCATCGCCGCCTCCTACCGCAGGTTCTCTTCGGGTCGGAACGCCGTGAAATCCACCAGGGTGCCGAGCATCTGCATGTAGGCGACCAGCGCATCCATCTCGGTCGCACGGCCGGGCTGGCCGTCGAAGTCCCGGACCGTCACCGGACCGTAGCGTGCGAAGAGCCCGTCGGAATCCGCTTCCGGATCGGCCTGGGCGTACATGTCGGCCACCGCGTTCGCCACCATCTCCTCGCTGTAGGGTACACCGAGCGCCGCCTGCACCTCGAGGTGGCCGGAGACGTGACCGTCGCGCAACCCGGTTGCGAGCAGGCTGGGATAGGATGGCATCACCGACTCCGGCACCACCGAGCGCGGCGCGATCATGTGCTGGACGTGCCATTCGTCCGAGTAGCGCCCGCCGACGCGTGCAAGGTCGGGACCGGTCCTCTTCGATCCCCACTGGAACGGTCGATCGTACATGGATTCGGCCGCGAGCGAGTAGTGCCCGTAGCGTTCGACCTCGTCACGGAACGGCCTGATCATCTGGCTGTGGCAGACGTAACAGCCCTCGCGCACATAGATGTTCCGGCCGGCCAGTTCGAGGGGTGTGTACGGCCGAACTCCCTTGACCTTCTCGATGGTGTTGTCGAGGTAGAACAGCGGCGCGATCTCGACGATGCCGCCGACCGACACCACCAGCAGGCTCGCGACCAGCAGCAGGGTGGCATTGCGTTCGAGGCTCTTGTGCCGGGAAAGAAACGCCATCACGCATGCCCTCCGGCTGCCGAGGGAACCAGGGGCACCTCGTCACGGATCCTGCCGCGGGTCGTCATCCACAGGTTCCACGCCATGAGCACGGCACCGGTGAGGTAGAGCACTCCGCCGAACAGCCGCAGGACGTAGTACGGGAACATCGCGTCAACGGTCTCGGCGAAGGAATACACCAGGAATCCCTGGTCGTCGTACTCGCGCCACATCAGCCCCTGCTGGATGCCGGAGACCCACATTACCGCGGCGTAGACCACGATTCCGAGCGTCGCCAGCCAGAAGTGCCAGTTGATCATGCGCAGGCTGTAGAGCCGCTCCCGACCCCACAGCCGGGGCACCAGGAAGTACATGGCGGCAAAGCTGATCATCCCCACCCAGCCCAGCGCCCCGGAGTGGACATGGCCGATTGTCCAGTCGGTGTAGTGGCTGAGAGAGTTGACCGCCTTGATCGACATTACCGGCCCCTCGAAGGTCGCCATGCCGTAAAATGCGAGCGCAAGGACCATCATGCGGATGATCGGGTCGGTTCGGATCTTGTCCCAGGCACCCGAGAGTGTCATCAGCCCGTTGATCATGCCGCCCCACGACGGCATCCACAGCATCACCGAGAACACCATGCCCAGGGTCTGGGCCCAGTCGGGCAGCGCGGTGTAGTGCAGGTGGTGCGGACCGGCCCAGATGTAGAGGAAGATCAGCGACCAGAAATGCACGATCGACAGGCGGTAGGAGTAGACCGGGCGATCAGCCTGTTTCGGCACGAAGTAGTACATCATGCCGAGGAACCCGGCCGTCAGGAAGAACCCGACCGCGTTGTGCGCGTACCACCACTGGGTCAACGCGTCCTGTACGCCGGCGAACACGATGTAGCTCTTCGCGCCGACCAGCGAGACCGGAAGCGCCAGGTTGTTCACCACGTGCAGCATGGCGACCGTGACGATGAAGGACAGGTAGAACCAGTTGGCCACGTAGATATGAGGTTCCCTGCGCCTGAACAGGGTGAACAGGAATACCGCGAGGTAGGCGACCCAGACCGCGGTCAGCCACAGGTCGACGTACCACTCCGGCTCGGCGTACTCCTTCGACTGGGTTATACCGAGCAGGTATCCGGTCGCCGCCAGCACGATGAACAGCTGGTAGCCCCAGAAAACGAACCAGACGAGGTTGCCGAGCGCAAGCCGGGCCCGGCAGGTCCGCTGCACCACATAGAAGCTCGTGCACAGCAGCGCGTTGCCGCCAAATGCGAAGATCACTGCCGAGGTATGCAGCGGCCGCAGGCGCCCGAAGGTAAACCACGGGTCGACGTTGAGTTGGGGCCAGGCCAGCTGGGCGGCGATGACCACTCCGACCAGAAGCCCCGCGAGGCCCCAGAACACCGTCGCGATGACGCCCCACCGCACCACGTCGTCCTGGTAGCCGGTCGTCTCGGGTGCAGGCGCAAACCGTACCTGGCGCAGCATCACCATGGTGGCGGCGGCAAAACAGACGGCAGCAATCCAGGCGTGCGTCCGGAATTCGGGCTCGACACCCTTTGCCGCCGCGATCACCGCCAGCAGCGTGGCAAATCCGGTTACACCGATCCAGAAGGCGTTTCGCATGTCCGTTCCCGTCCAGCATGACCGGCACCGGAATCCCGACGTGCCGGGATGGCGCGAGTATCCGGCCAAGCCCGGCGGATTTCAAGCGCTCCCACGAACGGGTGTCGAGGTCCCCCGAGACCCGACATGCACTTCCCGGCGCGGCTTTCCGCGACCTGCCTGGCTCTCCGAGTTGACGGATCGTTTGCCGCCCGGCCAACTGTCGCTCCCCGATTTGGGGCGCGTCCGTCGATGCTGCTCGCTCCGGAGCGGTGACCGTGGCCGTGACCACAGGGCCGGGAGGTCGCCGCCGGGCTCCGGCACCACCGTTCCGTCTCTCAAATCCGTCTTTCCGGCAGCGGGCGGCCCCGGTCGTACAAATGATCTGTCCCGTCCGGCGTGGCTGGTCCCGGAACCAGTCCGTTGGGCCATGCTGCGGATTCCCTGTACGAGAAGGGCCGGCGAGGTGTCGCCCTGAATTCCGATACAACCCGGGCTGCCGCGGGGGCCGGCTGGGCCCGACGACGACCAGACCTCCAGCCCTGCATGGGTTCCTGCAATACCGGGACCCTTCCGTGGGCGCCCGGGAGGAGGAGCACCTTACCTGTCATCCCCGAACGGGAACTGTGGCCGGCGCCTGTCGACAGACCCTGCGCCAGCAGCCGCACGCCCGGGTCACGGTACTGTTCGGTTCGCGAGCGCTCGGAACGGCGCACCCGGACAGCGACCGGGACATCGCAATCGTGCTCGAGGGTGACGAGCTGCGCCACCTGCGCCCGGCACGGTCGGTGTTTCCGCGATCGGAGCTGCCAGCCGATCTGCCGCACGTCGATGTCCAGGCCCTGTCGGAGGACAACCGGCACCGAAATGCGCGTGCTCCAGGTACCTTGCCCCATGTGGTCTGTCACGACGGCAAGGTGCTTGCAGGCGAATGGAGCGGTCTGGCTGGTCTGGCAGCGGCACGCATTGTGGCGCGCTCCTCGAGCCACCGCCGACACTGCGGAGCTCCTGGTCAAGGCAGCGATGAAACGGCGCGAAGGTGCTGCCGACCGGAGCCATGACAGTGGCGGACTCACCACCGGTTTCGGTGCGCAGCGCCAGGACGAGAGCACGCTGGCACAGCGGATGGCGGCCCTGAACGGCGACAGCCGCGCGCACCATGCGGGGATGTACGAACTCCGGCCGCCACTGGTACCGGATGTGAGGGCCGCCGTCAGGCGCGTTGCCGGAACACTCGATCACTGGGCATTCGAGATCAGAGAACGGAACGACGCCATGGCCGGGAAGATTGCCGGACTGGCGCGGGTCGCGGCCATTGACATGGCTGCTTGGCCCGGTCTCACCAGCACACCGGTGACACCCAGGACAGACGAGGGTCATCCAGCGCGAACTGCAGCGGAAGCGGCGCTCGAGGTCCCGGCGGAACTCCCCGAGGCGATTGCGTCGTTCCGGGACTGCATGGAGCAGGTGTCGGAGGGCCCGGCGCCAGGCGAGGACCTGCCGAGCCTCTCACCGGGCGACTGATTGCCTGCCGGCCAGCGCCGGCCGGATTTCTTCCCCCCGGCGCGAATGATCGGCCTGGTGCTGCTCTGACCCGGGGCAATCGGCGCTGACCGGATCCCGGACTGACCCCGCTACCGGCTATCCGTAGCTGCGCGACATGCCGGCGGCCGGGTCGGCAAAGGCGCCGTAGGGCGGATAGGGATAGCGCAGCCCGTTCTTCGCCAGGTGCTTCATGCCCTCGACTCCGCGCAGGAACTCGTCGGGCGGACAGGCCATCAGCAGCTCGTCGTCGGCGACACCGCCGTAGCGCCGCTCGGCGTAACAGGGCAGCGCGAGGCTGGTCTGGCGGGTCGACAGGGCCCGGCCCCAGCTGTCGGCGCAGGCACTCTCGCCGGTCACGGTGAAGTCGTAGCGACGGTACTCGTGGTATTGCAGGCCGTTGATGAACAGGATCATCTGGCCAGGCGAGGCGTAGAACAGGCAAATGTCGGGGGGATCGAGCCTCGCCGAGCGCAACGGCGACGCGGCAAGCCCGGTGTAGCGCCCGGCGGCCACGCGGGGCATCTGCGCCTGGTGCGCCGCCGCCGCCTCGCGGTTGCCGAACCAGACCCCGTCCATCTTCTCGCCCGAGGCGAGCTCATCGGGAACCGGTTCGAGCCCGATGTTGGCACCGCAACTCGCGCCCTGGCGCAGGTTGTCCTGCACGATACCGAGGGTGAACCCGGCGGTCCGCACCTGGGTGACAAGCTGGCAGGTCGTGAAGAAACGACCGTCCGCAGGTGTCCGCAGGCCCGGGATGCGGCGCATCTCGTCGGCATCCTCGAACAGCTTCATGCCGAACGGGATGGTGCGGATGCGCAGCATCTCGATCAGGTCGGCCGCCGCATCTCGCAGGCTGGCGGCGTCGGGCAGTGTTGCGGACATTGCTGTCTCCCGGTCCGGACGCGGTCTTCTACGGCCGGGCGGCCGCGTCCTCGATGATCATCGCCGCCGCCTTCTCAGCGATCATGATGGTGGGTGCATTGGTGTTGCCGGTGGTCACCGTCGGCATGATCGAGGCGTCCACGACCCGCAGCCCGGCAAGCCCGTGAACCCGCAACCCGGAATCGACCACCGCCATCGGGTCGGTTCCCATCCGGCAGGTGCTGACCGGGTGGTAGATGATGCCGCCGCTCTCGCGGCAGAAGGCCTCGAGTTCCGCATCGCTCGCCACCTCCGGTCCCGGCAGGGTCTCGCCTACGGAGTGGCGCGCGAGCGACGGCTGGGCAAAGATCTCCCGGACCTGGCGGATGCCCGCGAGCATCACCGCGAGATCGGCCGGGTCCGACAGGTAGCCCGGGCGGATTTCAGGCCGGGCCAGCGGGTCGGACGAGACCGCCATGATGGTCCCGCGGCTCGCGGGCCGGACCGGGCAGACAACCACCGTCATGCCGCCCTGGCGCTCGAGCTGGCCGAACCGGGATTCGGAGTAGCTTGCCGGCGTGAACAGCAGCTGCAGGTCCGGGCTCGACAGCCCCTCGCGGCTGCGTGAGAACACCATGGCGCTGGTCACGCCGAAGGTCAGCGCGCCGGTCCCGTGCAGCGCCCAGGCGCCGATCTCGCGCACCAGCCGCAGGCCGCGGGAGAGCTCGTTGATCGTGACCGCGCCGGTGACCCGGTGACTGATCCGGGCGACGTAGTGATCCTGCAGGTTGGCCCCGACACCGGGCAGGTGATGGCGCACCTCGACACCGATCTCGCGCAGGTGTTCGGCGGGGCCGATCCCCGAGACCTGGAGGAGGTGCGGCGAATTGACCGCGCCACCGGAGAGGATCACCTCGCGGCCCGCCGTCGCCCGGTGGCGCCGCCCCCGCTGCACCCAGGCAACCCCGGTGCACCTCGCCCCCTCGAACTCGAGCCCGGTGGCAACCGCACCGGTCTCGATGCGCACGCCGGACCGCCGCCGCGCGCGGGCCAGGAAAGTCCGGGCGGTGGACCGGCGCAGTCTGCCGCGCCGCGTCATCTGCGAGTACCCCACCCCCTCCGGTTCCGCACCGTTCAGGTCCGCACTCTTCACATGCCCGGCCTCGGTCGCGGCCCGCACGAAGGCATGGGTGAGTTCAAGCACGCTGGGGTAGTCCTCGACCGTGACCGGACCGTCGGTCCCGCGCCATTGCGGATCGCCGCCGCCCCGGTAGGTCTCGGACCTGCGAAAGAAGGGCAGCACCTCGGAAAACGACCAGCCCCGGCATCCCATCTGCGCCCAGCCATCGTAGTCTGCCGGGTTGCCGCGGACATACAGCATGCCGTTGATCGAGCTCGACCCGCCGAGCACCCGCCCGCGCGGCCAGTGGATCCGGCGATTGCCGCTGGTCGGCTCCGGTTCCGACGAGTAGTTCCAGTTGAGCCGGGGATGGTGGAGCAGTCCGAGCACCCCGGCCGGGATATGAATGAGCGGGTGCAGGTCGCGCGGGCCGGCCTCGAGCAGCAGGACGCTTGCCCCCGACTCGCTCAGGCGGTCCGCCAGCACGCATCCGGCCGAACCGGCGCCGATGATGATGTAGTCGGCGGCCGCCGCCTCCATCGCTCAGACCCTTGACATGACCTGCTCGGCAAACCGGTCCATCGACGCCAGGGTCTGGTCGAGTCCGTCCGGATTCGCAAGCTGGAACATGAAGGTCCGCACGCCGAGTTCATGCAGCGACCCGATGTCGTCGAGCACCGCACCCGCTCCGCCGGTCATGATGTGGCGCACCCCGTCCTGGGGCGTCACGCGTCCGGTGACCTCGTGGTTCCAGTTCGACCAGAACCCGAGATCGATGGTCGCGGAATCGCGTCCGGCCTGGGCCGCGGACTGGCGCAGCGCCGACAGTCCCTCGGCGTAGCGCGCGGCAGTGTTCAACGGAAACGCCGGGTTGGCACCGATCGGGAACCAGCCGTCGCCGTGGCGGACCGCCCGGCGCCTTGCCGCGGGACTTTCGCCGCCGATCCAGATCGGCGGGTGCGGCCTCTGCACCGGCTTGGGCTCGAACAGCACGTCGGAGAACTCGACGTAGCGGCCGGAGAACGCGGCCCGCTCGCTGGTCCACAGTTCGCGGAAGATCGCCAGGTATTCGTCCGTGACCCGGCCGCGCTCGGCGAACGGCTCGGTGCCGATGGCGAGGAACTCCTCCTCCATCCAGCCGGCACCGCAGCCGATGGTGACCCGGCCACCCGACAGCACGTCGATGGTCGCGATCGTCTTCGCGGTGTGCACCGGATTGCGGTGGGGCACCACCATCACCGACGACAGGATGCGAATCCGGCTGGTGACGGCCGCAATCCAGGCCATGGTGGTGAGTTGCTCGAGGCACTCGCCGTCGGTCGGGAACGGCGGCTCGCCGCTGTCCGAGTACGGATAGTGCGGCGCGATCGTCGCCGGAATGACGATGTGATCCGCCACCGAGACATAGGCAAGACCCAGCTCCTCCGCCCGGGCCAGCACCGCGCGGGCGGCGGCGGGCCGGGCGAGTGGTCCCCGGGTCGGAAGTCCGAAACCGAACTGCACCGTGATGTCCTCCCCTCACTGTACAAACCTTCAGGCGGCGCGTGACCGCCTGCACCATATGGCTGACCCGCGCCGGTGCCAAACCGCGCATTCGCGCGCGGGTGCCGCTCAGCCGACCAGCGGGATCACCTCGCGACCGAACCAGTCCACCGCCTCGAGCGTGGGCGCCAGCTCTTCACGCTGCATCCTCACCACCAGGGTGTCGAGTCCGGCCGACCGGAACGCCTCGATATCCCCGGCAATGTCGTCGGGCCGGCCGGTCAGCGGCCCCGCGCGCGGCCCGCCGACCAGGGCGGTGTGAAAGAACCCGATCTCGAGTTCGCCGGGGTCGCGGCCGACGACCTCGCAGGCTGCGCCGAGATCGCCAAGCCTGCGGGCGAGATCGTCCGGTGTGGCGATCCGGTAGCGAGGGTTGTTGGCGGCCGGATACCAGCCGTTGCCGTATCGGGCCGCCCGGCGCAGCGCCGGCGGACTCTCGCCGCCGATCCAGATCGGCGGATGCGGTTTCTGCACCGGCTTCGGCTCGAACAGCACGTCGGAGAATTCGGCATAGCGGCCGGAATAGCTGCACCGTCCGCCGGTCCACAGTTCGCGGAAGATCTCCAGGTACTCGTCGGTGACCCGTCCGCGCTCGGCAAAGGGCGCGGCCCCGACGGCGACAAACTCCTCCTCCATCCAGCCGGCCCCGCACCCCAGGATGACGCGACCACCCGAGAGCACGTCGGCGGTCGCCACGACCTTGGCGGTGAGAACCGGCGAGCGGTAGGGCACGACCATCACCGAGGTCAGGATACGGATGCGTTCCGTCAGCCCGGCGATGAAGGCGAGCGCAGTCAGCTGTTCGTGACACTCGCCGACTGCGGCGCCGGCCCAGGTTCCGTCCTCGCTGTAGGGGTAGGTGCTCGCAATGCCCCCCGGCACCACCAGGTGGTCGTTGGGTGCGACGATATCGAACCCCGCCGCCTCCCCCGCGCGCACCATGCGCGTCACGTCGCCCGGCGCCAGCGCGGAGCCGCGCAGCATCAACTGGAAGCCAAATCTCATGCCGCCCTCGCAATTCCGGGTACCTCGGGCAATACCTCCGAGATGATACGCTCGGTCTGGTATTCCATCTCCGCGTCACCGCGACCGACCGGACGCAGGATGAATTTCGACACCCCGTTCGCCACGTAGCTGCCGATGCGTTCGAGGATCTCCGCGGCCCCGCCCACCACCAGTCCGCGGCTCGCCTCCTTGCCGGTCCGCCGTTCAAAGTCCTCGGCCATGGCCCGGACCGCCGGCTCGTCCCAGGTACCGAACCGGATCCCGAATCCGGCACCGAAGTGATCGTCATCGAGCGACCTGCCAAGACGCTGCGCGGTCGAGTGGATCCGTTCGACGATCACCCCGGCTTCCTCCGGTGTGTCGAAGGCAGCCTGCCAGCCGGTGCCGTAGCGGGCAGACCGTTCGATTGCGGCATCCGAGCTGCCCCCGATCCACAGCGGCAAGGGGTGCTGGACCGGCTTGGGACTGATACTCGCGCGGTCGTAGCTGAAGTGCAGCCCCGCAAAGCTCACGTCGTCCTCGACCCAGAGCCTGGTCATGATCTCCAGCGCCTCGTTCATCCGCCGTCCCCGCGCCCGGGTCACCGTCCCCGAGGCCACCCAGTCGCGCGAACGGTTGCTGCCCAGGCCGAAGGCGGGCAGCAGCCTCCCGCCGGAAAGATAGTCGATGGTGGCGCACTGCTTGGCCGTCAGCAGCGGATCGCGCAGCCCGAGCGATGCAACGTTCATGCCGAACTTGACGGTGCGGGTCGCACCGGCCAGCCCGGCCATGACGGACATGCATTCGAGGAACGGTTCCCTGGAGACCAGCCGGTCGGTCTGCCACAGCGAATCGATTCCCGCCTCGTCGCACCGGCGCACCCAGCGCCAGAACCCTTCGGCGGTGGAGAAGGTGTAGGTGGCCATTCCAAGGCCCACTCCGACAGCCATGACGTTCCTCCCGTTTCCGTGTCAGCACCCGCCGGAGACCAGTGGCAGCACCTCGTCCACGAGGCGGGAGAACTGTCCCGCCTGGTCACGCGAGGTAAGCCGGATCGCCAGGTGACGCACGCCGCTGGCGCGGTAACCGACCAGGCGTTCGGCACAGGCCTCGGGCGGGCCGTGCGCCGTCCATTCCCCGGTGCGTTCGGCCGAAAACCTGATCCCGTAGTAGTCGGCCAGGAATTCCCGGGATTCCTCGAGCGCGTCGGCGGCACTGTCGCGCACGCACAGGTTGATAACCAGGGCATTGTCCAGGGCCTCCGGGTCGCGGCCGCACCCGTCGGCAGCACCGAGGATATGCTCCCACGCCTCGGCAAAGGTCTGTGGCGAAACCGAGTGGGTCATCCACCCGTCGCACAGCCGGCCAACCCTGGTCAGGGTGCGGATCGGCATCCTGCCTGACGATACCCCGGTTGCAAGCCGGGTGATGTTGGTCGCCGCCCAGATCGGGGTGTGCGACCGGGCCGAAGCCGGCACGATCCGCACGCCGTCGAGGTTGTGATAGCGGCCGTGGAACCGGACCGGCTCGCCCGACCACAGGGCACGCATGACCTCGATCCGCTCCCACATCAGTGCGCGGCGTTCCGCCGGTTCGATGCTGGTATGCCGGCCTTCCCTCTCCCAGGCCTCGGAACTGCCGCCGCCGGTGCAGGCGACCATGACGGTCCGGCCGCCGGCGATCAGGTCGAGACTGGCCCACTGGTAGGCAAGGTCGAGCACACCGCGCTGGGTAAAGCTTCCCATGCAGGCGGGGCCCAGCCGCACGGTGCGGGTCCGGGCCGCAACCGCCGCCAGCAAGGTGATGGCATCGAGCCGCGGATTGGTGAGAAACGCATCCCCCGACCATACGGTGTCGAACAGTCCCGACGCCTCGGCCGCAACACCAAGCTCGACCAGGTCGGCGGCAGTGCCGTACTCGAGCACCGGGGCCCGGTTTGACAGGATCAGGCCGAAGCCCGGCATCGACGGGGTCATCCCGGGGCTCCACTCAGTCCGCCGCACCCTCGAAGCGGAAGCGCTCGGAGGACCTGCGTCCGTTCCGTCGCCGCGGCGGGGTGTTGACGACAGGAGCGAGCTCCGGTGCTCCGTAGGAGACCCGCCGACGCTCTTCGGCGACCGCGCCGTAGAGCGTGGTTCGCTGCTCGGGTGTGCGCCCGAACGAACGGATGGTCGCATCCATTCGTTCCGGCGGAAGTTCCTGTCCGTGCGACGCCCCGGCGGCCCGGGTGATGGTCTCGTTCATCAAGGTGCCGCCAAGGTCGTTGGCGCCGGCATCGAGGCAGAGCCCGGCTCCGCCGGCACCGAGCTTGACCCAGGAGGTCTGGATGTTGGTGATGAACGGATGAAGGACCAGCCGGGCAACCGCGTGCATCAGCAGTGCCTCGCGCCACGTCGGGCCCCGCCGGGCTCCGCCACGCAGGAAGATCGGCGCTTCCATGTGCACGAATGGCAGCGGCACGAACTCGGTGATCCCGCCTGTGCGCTGCTGCAGTCCGCGCAGCCGCAACAGGTGCCGGGCCCAGTTGAGCGGCCGTTCGACGTGGCCGAACATGATGGTCGCAGTACTTCGCAGCCCCACCCGATGCGCGGTCTCGATCACCTCCAGCCACTGGGCGGTGTTGATCTTGTCCGGGCACAGCACGGCCCGGACCTCGTCATCGAGAATTTCCGCCGCGGTCCCCGGCAGGCTGCCGAGACCGGCGTCGCGCAGCATGCCGAGATAGCGGTCCAGCCCGAGTCCGAGGGTGGCGGCGCCCTGGAAGACCTCGAGTGGGGAGAACGCGTGGATGTGCAGGTCGGGCAGGACCTGTTTCAGCGCCTTCACGATCCCGAGGTAGGTGCTGCCGTCGTATTCGGGGTGAATGCCACCCTGCAGGCACACCTCGGTCGCACCGCGCTCCCAGGCCTCCTGCGCCCGGCGGACAATTTCCTCCATTGCCAGATCGTAGGGACGGCCGCGCAGATTTTCGTGGGTGCGCCCCTTGGAGAAGGCACAGAACCGGCAGCCGAAGTAGCACATGTTGGTATAGTTGATGTTGCGGTTCACCACGTAGCGAACCACCTCGCCGCTGTTCTCGCGCCGGAGCTTGTCGGCCGCCGCCGCAATCGCCGCGACCTCCCCGTCGCGGGCCTCGAACAGGCGCACGATCCCGGCCTCGTCCAACGTCTCGCCCGTCATTGCCCGGCGCAGGATCCGGTCGAGCCCGGAACCGCCGGCGCGGCCCGGCATGGCCCGGAAGTCGGCGATCCGGCGATCCGGGGTATCCGAGTCCCCCGGCGACCAGTCGTCACTGCGCGCAAGCCCGTCGGAATCGGCCGCGGCCAGCACCGACGGGACCAGGCCCGGGTCGATCCAGCGCTCCGCCTCGCGCACATATCCGGGATAGACAGTCAGGCGCTCGACCAGGATCGAGCCGGCCCCGGCCGTCTCGTCGGCCAGCCGGTCGAGGTGCGGCCAGGGCGCCTCGGGATTGACATGGTCGGGGGTGACCGGAGAGACCCCGCCCCAGTCGTTGATGCCGGCGGCGATCAGTCCCGCACACTCGCCGGGGGAAAGATTGGGCGGGGCCTGAATCGACATCGCCGGTCCCAGCACCAGCCGGGCGGCGGCGATGGTCCACTGCAACTCCGCAAGGTCGGGCTCGGGTGTGTCGGCCATGCGGGTTCCCGGCTTGGCCCGGAAGTTCTGGATGATGACCTCCTGGATGTGGCCATGGCTGTCGTGCAGGTCACGCAGGGCCAGGAGGGCCTCGATCCGCTCGGCCCGGGTCTCGCCGATCCCGATCAGGATGCCGGAGGTGAAGGGGACCCGCTGACGGCCCGCCTCGGCGATGGTGGCGATGCGCACCGCCGGGTCCTTGTCGGGGGAACCATGGTGGCAGGCCCCGGGCTCGAGCAGCCGGCGCGACGTGCTCTCCAGCATGATGCCCATGCTCGCCGACACCGCGCGCAGTGCGCGAATGTCGTCGGCGCCGAGCACGCCGGGATTGAGATGCGGCAGCAGCCCGGTCTCGCGGAACACCAGTCGGGCCATGTCCTCCAGGTAGGCGTGCGTCGTTGCATGACCGAGTTCGGCGAGCGCGTCGCGGGCGGCGGCGTAGCGCAGTTCAGGCTTGTCACCAAGTGTAAACAGCGCCTCCCGGCACCCGGCGTCGCGACCGGCCCGGGCAATCGCGAGCACCTCGTCGGGTGACAGGTACGCCCGGCCAAGCACGCGTGGAGGCTGCGAGAAGGTGCAGTAGTGGCAGACGTCGCGACACAGCTGGGTGAGCGGAATGAACACCTTGCGCGAGTAGCTCACCCGGCGACCGAAGCCGTGATCGCGCATGGCGGCCGCCACTGCCATCAACGGCTCCGTCCGGTCGACCTCCGCCAGCTTCAGGCTAGCGTTGCGGTCCGGCCGCCCGGCCGGATCGGTCCAGTACAGGTGATCAGTCACAGTCATCCCCGCTCCGGCAGCCCCGAGCGCGCGGCCAGCCGGGCCGCAACACCGGTCTGCCGCAGGTACCGGTGGGTCCCCGTCCTGCCCGCGCAGGCACAGAAGTCGGCCAGATCCTGCGGAGTATCGATATCGAACGCAAGTCCGGGGCGAATCACCGTCTCCACCGCCACACCCGCCGCCTCTCCCGACGCGCGGTGACGGGCCGAACTCGCAGGCCCGAATCCCGTGCCAACCAGATCAGGTGGCGAGAGCAGCAGCGCATTGGTTCCGTCCCCGTCGCGGTCGGGCGCAATCCGCATCCCGGGCACCGGCGGAGTGGCGATCATGAGATCGATGTCCTCGCTCGTGGCCAGTGGCAGGTCCGCCGGCAGCACCAGCATGGAGCGGGCTCCGCAGATCGCCGGATCGGCGAGCGCAGTGCCGATGGCGGCGTTGTAGCCGCGGCTGGCCGACTCCGTGATCCTGGTCACCCCACGGGGGACCTCGACCTGCGCAGTTGCGACCACGAACACCCGGCACCGGTCCGGGTCCGCCGGGATGGCACGCAGGACGTCGCCCAGCATGGCGGCGACCAGGCCGCGGCGTTCCCGCTCGCCAAGCACCGGGCGCAACCGGCTCTTGGCCTGCGCCGGCTCCTTCACCGGAACCACGATGGCGGTCTGCGTCACGGTATCGTCAAGCCCAGGGCGCGCAGGCAGTCGCGCGCCAGCTGCTCGCGGTCTTCAAGGGTATGCATCACCGTCCCCGTGCACAGTACCTGCGGCCCCAGGTCGCGGATCGCGCGGGTCTCCTCGCGGTCCGCGTGATCGATCACCAGGATGTCGGCCAGGCGGCCGTAGTGGCGTGCGATGCCGGTCGCGGTCACCGGCACCCCGAGTTCCGCCATCATCTTGGCGGCGGGTCCCTTGATCGCCTTCCCGCCGACGATCGGCGAGACCGCCAGCACCGGGCACCCTGCCCTCTTCAGCGCCGTCCGCATGCCGGGGATCCCGAGGATCGGATCGATGCTGACATACGGGTTTGACGGCCCGATGATCACGCCTGCCACACGACCTGACCCGAGCACGCGTTCCAGGACCGGGTTGATGCGCGCGTCCGAGATTCCGGCAAACCGGAACCTCGTTACCTCGGGCTCACAGCGCTCGCGCACGAAGTAGTGCTGGAAGGCGAGGTCCCCGCGCGCGGTCTCGACCACCGTTGCCACCGACTGGTCGGTCATCGGCAGGACCGAAACCCCGACGCCGAGTGCGCGGGCGAGTTCCGATGTCACCTCGGTCAGGCTCGCGCCTTCGGCCAAGCGCCGGGTGCGCATCACGTGCATGGCGAGGTCACGATCGCCAAGCCGGAACCAGTCCTCGCCCCCGAGTTCCGAGATCGCGCCGATGAAGTTCCAGGTCTCGTCCGCGCGTCCCCAGCCGCGCCCGGGATCGGAAAGACCTGCAAGCGTGTAGACCACGGTGTCGATGTCCGGCGAGACATTCAGGCCGAGGCAGGTGAAGTCGTCGGCAGTATTGGCGACGACCACCAGGCGGTCCGGCCGCATGATCCGCGACAGCCCGAGCGCAAGCTTGGCGCCCCCGACCCCGCCGGACAGCACCACGACCTGATCCCGCCCGGTCTCCGGCCGACTGTCCGTCATCGGAACAGGTCCCGTTCCCGGGACCGCAGCAACGCCCCGGCCCCCTGATGCGGCGCCCGGGACCGGAAGCCGCGGACCAGCACCACCGGAAGGCCCTCGGCCGCCTGGCCCTGCACGAGCGAAGCCGCGGCGGCCAGTTCATCGGCGACCGCCTGTTCGCTGACCCGCAGGGCGCGGCCATGCCGGTCGAAATCCCCGCGAAGGTCGACCACCGCCGGCACGCCCGCCACGCCGATCGCGTGCCCGGTGGTTCCGGTCCGCCACGCCCGGCCGATGCTGTCGGCGACAATGACCCCGACGTCGACGCCCAGCCGCCCGGCAAGCGCGTCGCGGATCGCCCTGCCGCTCGCGTCAGGGTCCCTGGGAAGCAGCAGCACGGTTTCGTCGGCCTCGCCGGACTGGCAGACGTTCGAATGGTCGATCCCCGCATTGGCCATGACCAGTCCCAGCTTCTGCTCGACCACCAGCACCCCGGGCGACTGGCGCACCACGGCGTTCGATTCGCGCAGAATCAGTTCGACCAGGCGCGGGTCCTTGTCGACCCGGGGTGCGAGCGCGAGTGCCTCGGGGCCGGGACGGACGGTTCCGAGCGCCACCAGCCGACCTTCCGCCTTGGACACGATTTTCTGCGCCACCACCAGGATATCGTGGTCATGCACCTCGAACCGGCCGAGAGCCGCAATGATCAGCGAAGCGAGGTCATCGCCCGGGGCCACCTCCGGAATCCCGGGCAACGCGTGCAGGGAAAGAGCGGGTGTCATCGACCCGCCGAACCGGGAGTGCCGGTGATCCGCAGGCCGGCACCGTCGATCCGGTAGCGCGCATTCATGAAGATGAGCGCCGAGGTCAGCGCCTCCGCCACGATCGAATTGGCGATCACCCCGGCATGCCAGGCGCGCAGGCCCGCGTCCGCCGCGAGCCTGACCACGATCTCGCGGGCGGCGGGATCGTTGCCGCAGACCAGCACGTCGCAGTCGATCTCGTGCGTAAGATCGGCGAGGTGATCGGCAGCCACGTTCTGGAAGGCCGATACCACCCGGACCCCGGCGCCGAGCACGTCCTGGGCGTGCCGCGCACACGACCCGCCCTCGGGAATCCGGACGGTGCGCACCCTGGGCGGCACCAGCGGAACGGTGGTGTCGATCAGGATCCGCCCGGAAAGAACCGGGCGCAGCACGTCGAGAGTCGCGGCGTGGTTCGCAAAGGGGACCGTGAGCGCAACGATGCCGGCCGAAGCGGCCGCATCCGGATTGCCGGTTCCCCGGATGGTATCGGTCCCGGCCTGCCGGTTCAGCCGCGTCGCCGCATCCGCGGCCCGATCCGGGACGCGCGAGCCGATGACGACATCGTGTCCGGCGCGCGCCCAGCGCATGGCAAGCCCGGCGCCCAGCGAACCCGAACCCCCGATGACCGCGATCGACTCCGCCATGGCGCCACTCCCCTGAACTGCGTTCGCGCCCGTTCGCGCGCCAGCGGCACCTATAGCACGGCCGCGCGCAATGCCGTACCGCCCGACGGCGCCGTGACGGTGCACTGCCGTACGTTCGCACCTGTCGCCTTTTGACCGGTGCGATCCTATTGTGGGCCGCGTGCGACACCTCACACTCCGGGAGGGCTTCTACCATGAAACTCGGTCTCAGCATCGGCAGCGGCGGCGGCCGCTTCAGCCTGGACGAGGACCTGATCCGCCTCGCCGATGATCTGGGCTTCGATTCGCTGTGGACCTCGGAATCATGGGGGCACGACGCGGTCAGTCCGGCGGCGTGGGCTCTCGCCCTGACCAGCAGGATCCGGGTCGGGACCGGGATCATGCAGATGACGACCCGGGCGCCGACCATGACGGCGATGACCGCGATCACCCTGCAGCAGCTCTCCGGCGGACGGTTCATCCTCGGTCTCGGCCCGTCCGGTCCACAGGTGGTCGAGGGCTGGCACGGGGAACCCTACGGCAAGCCGCTCACCCGGCTGCGCGAATATGTCTCGATCGTGCGCAGGGTGCTCGAGCGCACGGAACCGCTGACCCACCAGGGCGAGCACTACCAGTTCCCCTACACCGGTCCCGGTGCCATGGGGCTCGGCAAGCCGCTCAAGAGCATCCTGCACGGTGATCCCTCGCTGCGGATCGTCACCGGGGCAATCAGCCCGACCGGAGTGCGCACGGCGGCCGAGATCGCCGACGGGTTCCTGCCGATCTACATGGACCCGACACGGTTCGACGTGTTCGGACCGCATGTCGAGGAAGGCCTCGCGCGGGCCGGCGGCGGCAAGTCGCTGGAAGACTTCGCGGTAATGCCCCTGTGCCATGTCGTGCTCGACGACGACGTCGAACGGGCCAGCAGGCCGGTACGCGAGAACATCTCATTCTACATCGGCGGCATGGGCGCACGGAACAAGAACTTCTACTGCGACTACGCGAAACGCATCGGTTTCGAGGCGGAGGCCGAGCGCATCCAGGACCTGTTCCTGTCCGGCCGGCGGGCGGAGGCGGCAGCCGCCGTGCCGCAGCGCCTGGTCGACCAGGTGGCCCTGGTCGGGCCGCGGGAACGCATCGTCGAGCGGCTTTCCGACTGGAAGACGGCGGCGACAGCGCGTCATGTCGATACGTTGATCGCGCGCACCGGGTCGCACGACGCGGTCCGGCTGCTGGCCGAGGCGGTCCTGTAGCAGCGGCCCCGCCGCCATGCGTGGCGCGCTCCTCATGCTGGCGGCGATGGCCTGCTTTGCCACCATGGGCGTGTTCATCCGACTGGCGTCGGAACACGTGCATGTGCTCGAGACCGTGTTCTTCCGCAACTTTCTGTCGGTGCTCCTGCTGCTCCCCTGGATCCTGCAGCAGGGTCTCGAGGTGCTGCGCACCCGGCGCATCGGTCTGTACATCGCCCGCTCGGCGATCAACATCGTGGGCATGACCGCCGGGTTCATGTCGATCACCATGATCCCGCTCGCCGAGGCAACCGCGCTTAGTTTCACCACACCGCTCTTTGCGACCATCGGTGCCGCCGTGTTCCTCGGCGAGATGATGCGCGCACGCCGGATCACCGCGGTTGCCATCGGGTTTCTCGGGATGCTGGTGGTGCTGCGACCGGGGGTGGAAGCCGTCTCCGCCGGGGCCCTGCTCGCGCTCGGCCATGCGGTGGCGATTGCCGGGACCATCCTGATCGTCAAGCGACTGACGACAACGGAACGTCCGGAAACGATCGTGATCTACATGGTGCTCCTGCAGTCGCCGGTCTCGCTGATTCCCGCGCTTCCGGTCTGGACCTGGCCGACGCCGGAGGCCTGGTTGTGGCTGTCCTGTCTCGCCGGTTTCGCAACGACAGGCCACCTGCTGTTCACCAGGGCGCTGCAGATATCGGAAGTCTCGCAACTGCAGCCGCTCGACTTCACCCGACTGCCGGTGATCGCCGTGCTCGGCTATCTGCTGTTCGACGAGGAGCCGACGATCTGGACCTGGCTCGGCGGCGCCATCATCTTTGCCTCCACCGCCTACGTCACTCACCGCGAGGCCCGGCTCGAGAAGGCACGACGGCTGTCGGCTGGCTGACGCCTGGTCAGAAGATCCCGGCCTCAAGTCCCGCCGCCATGCCAAGGCCGAAGTCCTCGCACCGTGCAAGGAACGCCGCATCCCACTCGCCGCGGCAGATCAGGTGTTCCTGCACCGCACGCCACCGCAGGCCGTTCATGATGCCCTCGATCGCGCGGCGTGTGCCGGTTCCGTCCATGCCGGCGCGGATGTAGAGCCCGTAGGGCTTGCCCTGGCAGCGTTCGAGCACCGGGTAGTAGGTGCGATCGAAGAAGTCCTTCATCGCGCCGGACATGTAGCCCAGGTTCTCGGTGGTCCCGAGAATGATGCCGTCGGCCGCGAACACGTCGTCCGGGCCGGCCTGGAACGGTGTCCGCACCCTGAGCCTGACACCGGTGACATCCGGATGGCTGGCTCCCCGCACCACCGCATCGCACATGCTCTGCGTGTTGGGCGAGGGTACGTGGGCGACCACCAGCAGGGTCTTCAGTTCACCGGCCTCCGCTCTCGCAGAGCCGCGCTTGCGCCGCGACCGGGAAACCGTCTCAATGGGGCAGCACAGTCATGCATGAAGGGACGATATCATGGGGCGGTTGGCAAACAAGGTAGCGCTGATCACCGGAGCGGCCGGCGGCATCGGGGCGATGGCCGCCCGGCTGTTTGCCGAGGAAGGCGCCGGCGTGATGCTGGTCGATCTCTCCGAAACCGCGCTCGCGGAACTCGCGGCGGGAATCGACGGAGCGGGATACGCGGTGGCCGATGTCAGCGACGCCGGGCAGATGCGCCAGGCAGTCGAGGAGACCGTACACCGGTTCGGTGGTCTCGACATCGCCCTGCTCAACGCCGGTATCGAGGGGCGGATCGCACCGATCGTTGAACAGACCGAGGAGGACTTCGACCGGATGATGGCGGTCAATGTTCGCGGCGTATGGCTCGGGCTCAAATATGCCATGCCCCGGATCGCCAGCCGCGGCGGCGGATCGATCGTGGTGACCTCGTCGACCTCGGGGATCAGGGCGGTCCCGGGGATTGCTCCCTACACCACCAGCAAGCACGCGGTGATCGGACTGATGCGGGCCGCCGCCATGGAGGGTGCCGCCCAGGGCATTCGCGTCAACACCGTCAACCCGGCGGCCATCGAGACCGACATGGTCCGGCGCCTCGAGAACGCGACCGGCGACGGCGGGCCGGGAACCGCCACCTTCACGCCGCTCAAGCGGCTCGGTCAGCCGGACGAGGTAGCGCGGCTTATGCTGTTCCTCGCCAGCGACGAAAGCGGGTTCTGCACCGGAGGTGTCTACATGGTCGACGGCGGAGTGTCGGCCGGTCGTGCCTGACCGCCGTCACCCCGCCTGCGATCATCCCTAGTGTTCTGTTCGACAAGTTTCTTGGAGCATGTTCATCGGCTGTATTGGAGGGATGACCGGTGGGCAGAGCGGCCGTAGCGATTACCTTGTCGGACGCGGAGCGGCGTGAGCTGGAAGGGCTGGCGCGGCGGCGCAAGACGTCGCAGGGACTGGCGCAGCGGGCGCGGATCGTTCTGGCGGCGGCGGACGGGCTGGAGAACAAGTCGGTCGTCGATGCTTGTGGGGACCGATGCCAGCACGGTCGGCAAGTGGCGTCGGCGCTTTGCCGAGCACCGGCTCGCCGGGCTGTATGACGAGCCACGCTCCGGGGCTCCGCGCAAGATCGGCGAAGAGAAGATTGCGCAGATCATGGCCCGCACCCTGGAAGAGACGCCACCGGATAGCACCCATTGGAGCCTGCGTTCGATGGCCCGCGCCCCGGGCTATGCGCCGTCGACCATCCACCGCATCTGGCAAGCCTTCGGCCTGCAGCCGCACCGCTCGGAGACCTTCAAGCTGTCATCGGACCCGCTCTTCGTGGAGTTCGAAGCCGGGAAGGGCGGCGGCGTGACCGATCTCGTCAGACGCGAACAACGCTGCGACACCACCGGAGCCCTACAATGGCTCCAACACCACGGATTCCTCGACGAACGCACGCCACCATCACGGGTCAGGAGTCCCGCCCCGACACCCGAGCCCAGCCCGGACAGGCACGAGGCGGACCACACCCGGTGAGTGTGCCCGCGGTATCTGATGGCGGAGTGATCGAGTTGTTCGATGGGTTTGGGTCGTGGGGCCGAGCGTGACGGTGGGGGTGTCGGACGGCCGTCCGTTCCCCTATCGGTTCGCGCCGTTGCGGACCGGCCGGCGTCTCAACTATCGTACAAAACCCAACGGATAGGTTATAGTGGCTCATGGTCGTCGTTCACCGTGCTCACGGCTTCCGGGTCATCATCTACACACTCAGGACCACGAGCCAGCGCACGTCCATATCGTCGGGCCGGGGCGGGCGAAGATCAACCTGCTTGGGCCGGACGGTCGTCCGGAGGTCGTGGATTTCGTCCGCATCAAGAGGTCGGATATGCGACGGTTGCTTGCCGAGGTGACAGAGCACCGGGACCGGTTCATGCGGGAATGGGAGCGTATCCATGGTCGATCCGACTGACGCGGAATTCAAGGCTGCCGAGGCACGTGGCGGCGAGATGATGAAGTCCGAACCCCGGGCCACCGCAGCGCATTACGACCGCGAAACGGGCCGTGTGGTGATCGAACTTGCGAACGGCTGCACGTACATCTTTCCCGCGCAGCTGGCCCAGGAGCTGCACGGTGCCGACGACGACGCCCTGTCCGGCATCGTGGTCGATGGCGCGGGCTTCAACCTGCACTGGCCCGCGATCGATGCCGACCTTTACGTCCCCGCCCTGGTCGCGGGCGTGTTCGGCACGCGGGACTGGATGGCGAAGGAGTGGGCGCGCACGGCCGGACGCGCCACAACGCCCGCCAAGGCCGCTGCGGCCCGGGCAAACGGCGCGAAAGGAGGCCGACCGCGCAAGAGCCGGGCGGGTTAGGAGGCAAGAAGGGCTACCGTGACCGGCTCAGCATGCTTCAGGACTGTTCGGCCACTGGTCTGCCAGGCTGCACGGCATCGCGATAGACGGCGCCATTCTCCAGGGGCCGCATGTCCGCACTGGAGAGGAGCATGCGGAGAGATTCCTCGCCCGTCATTGCGAATTCGACGAGCCAACAGGAGGAGACGCCCGGACCTCGTAGAAGCTGAAGCGGACGACGTCGAGACTTGCCCGAAGGTGCTTCCCGAATTCGGTGAGGTTCTGGGGAGCCCCATTCCGAGGGCCACAGATCTTCAGGTGAGGCTGATAGTGCCGGGCCCCAAAGGCGTTTCGACGGCGGGTCGAACCGGCACGCGCCCCGAGGACGTCATCTGTCTCCTGCTGTGCGAACTCCGCACGAAGCGCCTGAATCTCGGGTACCGCCACGTTGCGGGTCGTGAGGCGCAACGCAAGCGAATGCTGACTCGGGATGACACCCTCCCTCGGATTCTCTCCGCCTGGAACGAGCACCATGGTGCGGGTTTCCGCAAGGTCGCACTCGATCGACACGGTTCGCCGAACCGGTCGAAGACCGGGGATGAAGCGGCGGGCGTGATACACCGTGAGATGGAAGCTCGACTCCAACGACTCCGGATGCAGGCCGGCTTCCTCGAGCGCCGCACGAAGCACGGATGTGGATCGCGAATCGAGCCACAGGAGGGCGAAGACGGAGTAATGTCGGAGAGGACGATCTCGATCTCCTCCATCCTGCCGTCCCGGGTCTCGCGTACGATCTCCGCCGACTCGATGATCCCGATCCTTCTGACACGCGGAAATACTCCTTGCCTCCCTGACGGATATTGGTCTCGATCTGGGTGCCCTGCAGCCGCAGTGCGTCCTTCAGCAGCCTGTAGCCCTGGCCCGATGTCTGGCGGTTGGTGGCGGCCAGCAGGTCGTAGGCCTTGAACCGGAGCCTGCGATCGACCTTCCTGCCCGCGTTCAGGGCGGCCATGCACTGGGAGATGGCGTAGATCAGGACGTCGCGGTCGTGCACTGCCGCCAGGCCGTACTGTGACGGATTGACCTTGAGCCAGTTGTCTCCACGCTGACAGTTCCTCGGACGAAGATCGGGCCGGGTCGCCAAGGAAAACACCGGGTGTTCCATGGAGCTCATGTCCCCCTTCGGCGCGGCATCGAGGATGTCACAGATGAAGAGGTCGCCCTGGGGATGCCGCTCAGACAGCAGGGCAGAAGTCGGGCGGCATTCGTCATTTCACACACCGGGCGGCATTCGTCATTTCACACACCTCGCAGGTAGCCCTCCCCTTCGCGCCTGCACCAAAGTGTGCCAATGCCGCCAGGATCTGTCATTTGGCATTTGACAGGGTTCGTCACACACGGACGGTCGTCATTTCACACACCGCACTTCGTCATTTCACACACCAGATGTGCCTCGCGGCATCACAAATATTCGCAGACGTCACCGATGAGCGCTCGAGCTCGAGCCTGCAGCTGTCGCTCGAGAATAGGACCCTCGCGACGGCCCTGGAGGACTATGGGCTCTCGCCAAAATACCAGCTCCGGCACCTGCCCGGGAATCTCGCCGAACAACGCCGCGCTTCGGACGGCCCAAGAGTCACTCAATGACGGTCTTGCTCTAGTCCGCGGCCGAGGAGACCGGGGCGGGCGAAAGGTGCTGCAACCGCGGCATGACCTCGTTTGCCAGCATGCCGAGCGACGTGTGCCAGGCGTTCGGCTGGTCCGCGTAGTCGAAGCAGAACACCAGCAGGCTGCCGAACCCGCCGACATCGTCGTAGACCGCCTCGAGCTTCTCCGCGACGGTGGACGGCGAGCCGACCAGCCAGTTGTGCCGCGCGCAGTACTCGGCCGTTACGTCGCTGTCCGGCACGTCGGGATCGTGCTTGAGGAACTCGAGGAACCCGAAGTTCGCCAGCAGCGGCAGGAAGTACTCGGTCATCATCCGGCCCATCGGCCCCCCAACCGACAGCTTCCACGCCTCGGCATCGGTTTCGGCGACGAACACCTCGCGGACCATGCGCCAGTCGCCGCGCCACGGAACCCGGCCGGCCCGCCTCGCGCCTTCCTCGACTGCCTCCCAGTGACTGCCGACATAGGCCGGGTTCAGATTGAGACTCATCGGCACGTAGCCGTTCTCCCCGGCGAGCTTCAGGGTGTCGGATCCCTTCGACAGCCCGGCAACGCCGATCGGCGGGTGTGGCTTCTGGTAGGGGTACAGGTGCGGGCGCAGGAAGCCGAACATCTCGGCCGGCTTGGTGATGTGCCAGTACTTGCCCTGGTGATCGAACTCCTCCTCGTCGCTCCACAGCCGCAGGATGATCTCGAGTGCCTCGCGCGTCATTTCCCGGTTCTGGCCCGACATGCCGTCGACGTTGAACATGCCCCAGTCCGAGGGCAGACCGCTCGCCGCGACGCCGAAGTTCAACCGTCCCTTTCCGAGGTGATCCATCATCGCGATCCGGTTCGCGAGCTCGGCGGGATTGTGATAGGGCAGCAGGAAGCCACCCGGGCCCAGCCGGATGGTGCTGGTCTGGCGGAACCCCTCGATCACCAGAAAGTCGGGAGCCGGGTGCGGTTCCCACGGCGCGGTGTGGTGTTCGCCGATCCAGCCCTCCTCGAACCCGAGTTCGTCGGCCCAGCGGATGTGCTGCAGGTCGAACTCGTGACCCTCGCGCAGATCCCGTTCCGGCGGGTGCGACGGCATGGTGAAGAAACCTGTGCGCATTGTCCGTTACCTCCCTGAAGACGGATGCATGCCGTTGTCGTGACCGGCGGTGCGTCGCAAAGCCTTGCACGCGGCCGGGACGCTGACAAGCGCTCCGAGTGTGCAAATCAGGCAGTCTGAACCGGGATGCGAAGGGCGATGACCGCCGGCCCGGGGTGTGCTGGCCGCAACCGGACATGAAATCCAGGGCTTGATCTGACATCGCTGCCACACTGGCCTGGCAGGTGCCAGATCAAGTCCTGGCCCTTACAGCTGAATCGCCCGACTCTTCAGGAACCGGTCAACCTGCTTTGGCGGAACCGCCGGCACCGCAAGCAGTCGCCAGAGCTCCGATTCACACTTCCGAAATCCACTCCGGGCGATCGCCGCACACGCCATAGACGAGATCGAAATACGCCTCCTGTACTCTCCTGGTCACCTCACCCGGACGCCCCGCGCCGACGGGCGCACCGTCGACCGCGTTGAGCGGCGTGATCTCCCACCCGGTCCCGCAGAAGAACGCCTCGGACGCGAGGAAGAACTCGCTGCGATCGACATCGCGCTCGCTGGTGGCGATGCCCATCTCCCTCAGCAGTGTCAGCACCGTGTCGCGCGTGATGCTCTCCAGGATGTCGCTGGTGACCGACGGCGTGACCGCCACACCGTCGCGAATCAGGAACAGGCACATGCCCTGCCCCTCCGCCACCTTGCCGCGGCCGTTGAGCAGGATGGCGGCGTCATAGCCGTCGATCCCGGCCTGGATGCCGGCGAACCGGGCGTTGTTGTAGTTGGCATTGGCCTTTGCCCGGGCCGGCATCGAACGGTCGCCGATCCGCTCCCAGGAGGATATCTGCGCCGTGCAGCCATCGCGCACCCGATCCGGCGTGCCCCGTGGAACCGCGGTGACGAAGGTCCCGACGGGCCCGCGCGCGGCGGAACCGCCATCACCGTCGACATAGACCGTGGGCCGGATGTGCACCGAGGTCCGAAAGCGGTTGCGCCGTACGAGTTCCAGGGTCGTCGCGGTCATTTCCCCGGCCGTCACGATCTCCTCGAACCGCATGATGCGCTGCGACAGCTCCAGGCGCTCCATGTGCTCGCGCAGGCGGAACACCAGCATCTTCCCGCGCCGTTCAGACCAGTAGCCGCGGATCCCCTCGAAGACTCCGGCTCCGTACTTGGCCAATGGAGAAAACACGTGCACACGGGCCTCGTTCCAGGGCACGAACTCGCCATTGACATAAACGATCAGGCCTTCACGGTCGCTTGACATCACGCTGGTTCCTCCGGGTCCGTCGCTCGGGTCGTCGAACGTACCCGGCGGCCGCCGGGATGTCTGGCGATGAAGGGGGGCCCGCACTCCCTGGTGCCCGTCGGGACTTCGATGGCGCTGCCTGTCGCACGGGCTCCCGGCCCGCGGCACCGGGGGTGCGGCCCCGGGCATTGCCGCACCCTCGCTTTGCGGCGTGGCAAAGAGCCAGGCGGCTCGTCATTCCCACCCCGACCGAGGCTCGTCAAGATCGATGATCAGATTCAGATATCGGTCGATCGACACGGTGGTATCGGGGCCCGCGACGACGGTCGACTCCCGCTCCTCGATCACGGCGGGGCCGCGAAACACGGTGCCGGCGCCGAGACCGTAGCGATTGTAGACCGTGCAAGGCGTAAAACCGGTTTCGGGGAAGTGGACCGGCCGCTCCCCCTTCTCGGCCGCGCCGGCGTCGAGCCGCTGGCCCTCGAAGTTCAGGATGACATTCGGAGTCGGCCCGGACGCGCTCAACCGCCAGGTCACCGTCTCCGCCGGGACGCCTGCGATGCGCCGGCCGAACAGCTCGTTGTAGCGATCGAGGAAACGATCGTGCAGCTCCACCCCGAGGCCGGGGCCAAGGACGCCGTCCGGCACCGGCACCTCGATCTCGAAACCCTGTCCGACATAACGCATGTCCACGCGACGCTCGATGGCGATGGTCGCCGCATCGCCACCGGCTTCCACGAGCGCTGCGGTCGCGTCCCGGGCCATGGCATCGTAGAACGCATTGACGACATCCGCCGGGACCGACTCCACCCGGCAGACGTGACTGTGCGCGAGATCGGTGGCGGGAGCTGCGATCAGGAAGCCCAGCGACGACGTCACCCCGGCACCGAGGGGGCAGATGATGCGGCGGATGCCGAGCAGCCGGGCCAGTCCCCAGGCATGCACCGGGCCGGCGCCGCCGGTGGCGACGAGCGAGTAGCCGCGCGGGTCGCGGCCCTTCTCCGCGATGTGCCGGCGCGCCGCGGCGGCCATGTTGTTGTTGACGATGGCATGCACTCCGGCCGCGGCGCCGGTGGTGTCGAGGCCGGCCGGGGCGGACAGGGCCGCATCCATCGCCGCCTTCACCGCCGCGACCTCCAGGGGCATCTCGCCGCCAAGGAAGAAGTCGGGCGACAGGTAGCCGAGCCACAGGTCCGCATCGGTCACCGTGGGCTCGGTGCCGCCGCGCCCGTAGCACACCGGACCGGGCTCGGCGCCGGCGCTCTGCGGCCCGACCTTCATGAGCCCCATCGCGTCGAGCCGGGCGATCGACCCGCCGCCGGCGCCAATCTCGATCAGGTCAATGACCGGGACCTTCAGCGGGATACCGGAGCCGTGGGCGAATCGCCTGACGCGCCCCGCTTCGAACGTCGTCGCGTGCTCCGGCTCCCCGTTCTCGATCAGGCACATCTTGGCGGTGGTGCCACCCATGTCGAACGCGATGACGCAGGGCGAATCGGTAATTCCGGCGTAGTATGCCCCGGCGATCGCACCGGCCGCGGGGCCGGACTCAATGAGGTGGATCGGGGTTTCCCGGGCGACCCGCAGCGCCGCGATGCCGCCGCCGGACAGCATCACGTTGAGCGGGGCTCGGAGCCCCAGGTCCCCGAGCCTGCCGTGCAGGCCGGTGACGTAGCGACGCATCAACGGCATGACGTATGCGTTCGCGGCCGCGGTGCAGGCGCGCTCGTACTCCCGGATCTCGGGAGCCACCGCGGTCGACACCGTGAGGGGAAGCGCGGGAAATGACTCGGCCAGAATCTCGCGCGCGAGTCGCTCGTGAACGGGATTGACGTAGCTGTTGACGAAGCAGACCGCGACGGCCTCGACACCCATGCCGACCAGCGCCCGTACGGCCTCGCGCAGCTCTGCCTCGTCCATCGGCAGCAACACGGTTCCGTCCGAGGCGATCCGCTCGTCCACGGTGAGGCGCCGGTCGCGCGGGGCCAGCGGCTCCGCCTTCTCCATGAAGAGATCGTAGAGGTCGTAGCGCATCTCGGTGCCGACCTCGAGCACATCGCGAAACCCGCGGGTGGTGATGAACCCCACCCGGGCGCCGGAGCGTTCGACGATGGTGTTCGCGACCAGCGTGGTACCGTGCACGATGCCGTCGATGTCGGCGAGTTCGAGGCCCGCCTCGCGGGCGACACGTTCCACGCCTTCACAGATCGCGATACCCGGATCGGACGACGTGGTGAGCTGCTTGCCGGTGAAGACGAGGTCGCGCGCTTCGTCCACCAGCACGAAATCGGTGAAGGTGCCACCCACGTCCACGCCGATGCGGCGACGGACTCGCGATGCCATCACGACCCTCCGCGCCCGCGGGCCGCCCGGCGTTCGATGCTGGTCATGTCGCTCCTCGCTTTCGATGATCCCGAAAACGCCCCATGAGCCTGCGCCGGGCAATCGGTCGGCATCCAGGCGCGATTGTGCTGCCGATCGCAGCGGGCAGCGGCGAGGCCGGTCTGCATCCTGCCGGAACACGGGAGGAAATGCCCGGTACGGACTGCCTCGCGGCCCGTCCCGGCGCGCGCGAGCCGCTTCGGCGCATCAACCCTTGCGGCCATAGACCGAACGGGCTGCCTTCGCCGAGACGTACCCTTTGGCGATGTCGTCCTCGACCGAGGCCGGGTCGCGCTCGGCCGGATCGCCGTACCCGCCGCCGCCGGGAAAGTGCAGCCTGAGCAGCTCGCCCGGCTGCATCACCGTGCGTCCCTTCTGGTGCGGCCGGGTACCATCGCGGAACTCGATCCGGGTGTGCGAGCCGTCCCCGCCGCCCAGGATTCCGCGTGGCGGATACTTGTGACGGTCGGACATCAGCGAGAGCCGGACCGGCTGATCGGAACGAACCTCGATCTCCACGTCCTGGCCCAGGCCGCCGCGGAACTTCCCGGCCCCGCCCGAGTCCGGCGCCAGCTCCTTGCGCCACACCAGCAGCGGCGACACGCTCTCGAGCGCCTCGACGCTGCCCACTCCGGTGTTGGAGGGGAAGGCGGTGCAGGCGTATCCGTCCATCCTGTGGCTCGCGCCCATGCCGCCGCTCGCGAACAGCACCTGGTTGAACCGGTGGCCCTGCCGATCCACACCGCCGTAGACCGAGCGCAGGGTCGGGGTGCTGCCCGATTCCGCGACCACCCGATCCGGCGCAATCTGCGCGAGGCACCGATAGATGACGCCGTAGAGGAGGTGCCCGGTGAGCTGACGGGCCCCGACCGGAGCGGGGTGGGTCGGGTTGAGGATCGATCGCTCCGGCGCCTTGACCGTGATGGGCTGGAAGGACCCCTCGTTGCGCGGGCTGTCGGGGTCTAGCGCACACTTGATCGGATAGGTCGCGAAGGCACGGGTGTACTTCATGACCGAGTTGATGCCGCACGCCACCTGCCCGGATGTTCCCGCGAAGTCGAGTTCGAGGTCGGACCCGCTGATCGTCATCCGGCACTCGATATGGGTCTCGAACTCGTCGATTCCGTCGGCGTCCGTCGACGCCGACCACGAACCGTCCGGCAGTGCGGCGATCGCCGCGCGCATCGCGGTCTCGGCCCTGCCGCGCAGCTCGGCGGAGAGCTCGGTCAGGTCGGAAAGGCCGGTGTCGTCGAGGAACTGCTGCAGCCCCTTGCGGCAGATACGCTGCGCCGCCACCTGGGCGTAGAGGTCACCGATGACCTGGTCCGGCACCCGGACGTTCGCGCGGATGATGTCCGCGACGACCTCGGCCTCCTGCCCGTCCTCGATGAACCTGACCGGCATCAGGCGCAGTCCCTCCTCGTACAGCTCGCGCGTGTCGCAGGCCCACCCGGAGCCGCCGAAGTCGGGCAGATGGGCGATCGACCCCGAAAAGCCCACCAGAGTACCGCGGTGGAAGATCGGGGAAGCCATGGTGACGTCGGGGAGGTGGCCCGACCCGATCCAGGGGTCGTTGGTGATGATGCAGTCACCGGGCCGCCAGCGTTCGACCGGGATTCGCTCCAGCATCGCCTTCACCGCGCTCGGCACCATGCCGACGAAGGACGGAATGCCGCCGGTGTTCTCGGCCAGGCAGTTGCACTCGGCATCGAGCAGCACCGTGGTGAAGTCGTTCGATTCCCGGACCACGGTGGAGAAGGCGGTCCGCAGCAGCGTTGCGGCGGACTCGTCCGCAATCGAGATGAGACGCGACCACAGGATCTCCAGGGTCACGGGGTCGAAGCGTCGGTTCGCTGCTGTGTGTGCGGGTGTGTTCACTGGACGTCTCGAGCCATGTCGGTCGTCACAAACGGCGCCGCGCGCACCGCCCGGCCGGTTGAGCCACGCTACCGAAAGTGGTTTCCTGTGTGAAGGAACGAGGCTGCGACGGGCATGACATCTCCGGGAGGGTGGCACCGGGAAGAGGTGCCGTGCACGCCTTGCCGGTCGGCGGCGGCAGCCTCGCACACATCCCGATGCAGGTGTCGGCGGCGCCGGCGCGCCGATTGGCAGACAGGTCCGGACCGTGGTCGAAGAGCCCTGCCCACTCCCGTCATGGGACACATCGTCCCCGGAACCGCCGGCGCCCACGGCCTCCCTGTCGGAGTCGCTTCGCGCTGACGCGATCGTCATCGGCGCCGGAATAACCGGGTCCTCCACCGCGCTGCACCTGGCGCGCACCGGCAAGCGCGTCGTCCATATCGAAGCGCGCGAGCCCGGGTGGGGTTCGTCGGGGCGCGCCTTCGGCAACGTGGTTCCGGTCTCGAAGCACGCAGGGCGCAGAATCGAGCGGATCTACGGCCCCGAGCGCGGCCGCCGCCTGAATGCCGCGCTCGCGGCCGGGCCGGAGATGGTGCGCGGGCTGCTCGCGGAGTTTCAGATCGGCGCGGTCCTTCATGGCGCAGGCTGGCTCCTTGCCGCGCACACGCCGCGGGCGGAGGCGGATCTGAAGCGACAGGCGAGCCGGCTCGCGCAGAGCGGCTTCGGACCGACCTACCACGATGCCCGCGAAACCGCGGACCTGATCGGAAGCCCCTTCTATCGCGGCAGCCTGACCGATCCGCGGGCGTTCGCCGTCAACGCGCTCACCTACGCGCGCGGACTGGCCCGGGCCGCGCGGCAGGCGGGTGTCAGCCAGTTCTGCAACTCCCCGGCGACGCGCATCAAGCGGTCCGGCGCAACGCGCTGGACCGTCTCGACGCCGGCCGGGGAAGTGGTTGCCGATACGGTCTTCATCTGCACCAACGCGTACACCGACGCACTGTGGCCGGGGCTGGCCCGCACCGTCGTTCCGGTACGCGGCTACACCGCCGTCAGCCGTCCCTTCGAGGACGGCATCCTCGAACGCGTTCTGCCGCACCGCCACTTCCTGACCGATACCCGTCACCTGTGGTCCGGCATTCGCAAGGTGCCCGGAAACCGGCTGCATGTCGGAGCAGGCGGGCCGCCTCTCGCGAAATCCGCCGACGCGGACCTGGCCGGCGCGGCGCGACGGGTGAAGATGGTGTTCCCGGAACTCGGTGCCGTTGAATGGGAGGAGCAATGGAGCGGCTGGGTGGCGCTTACGGGCCACCAGCTTCCCCGGATCCTGCGCCTGGACCACGGCGTATGGGCGGCGCTCGGATACAGCGGCCGGGGACTGTCGTTCGCGACCCTGCTCGGCCGGGAGCTGTCGACGCTCGCCGACGGGGCCACGTCCCGCGAGACGATTGTGCCGGTCGAGGAGATGCGTCCCCTGCCCTGTCATGCCCTCGCGCCGTTCGTCGCCGCCGCTTGCATCAGATACTTCGAAGCTGCGGACCGGTGGTCGGTGTGGCGCCACCGCCGAAGGCATCCGAGATGATCGGAGCGCTTCGCGCGCCTCGATCGTTGCGCCGATCAGGCCACCCGGCCTCGAGTTCGCACCCGAGCGGGCGATCTTCGTCCTGCACCCCCTGTCCGTCTCCGGCTCCGGCCGCTCCTGCGGGAAGTTGACGGGCGACGCCGTCGCCTACTCGCGCGGGAACGTCGCCGCGAGGAAGCGCAGGATCACTGCATCGGCACCGTGCGCGCGGAGGTCGTCGTGGCCGGCGCCGGCAATGAACACGCCCTGCTTCGGCTCGCGTGCGGCGGCCAGCATCCTGCGTCCGTGGGCCACCGGAATTGTGCGGTCGGCTTCGCCGTGGACGATCAGCAGCGGCGCGTCGACGGCAGCGATGTGGCCGAGCGATTCATAGCGATCCTTCATCAGCCAGCGCACCGGCAGCAGCGGATAGGCGCGGGCGCCGACATCGACGGCCGAGGTGAACGGCGCCTCCAGGATCACCGCGCCGACCTCGTGCTCGACCGCCATCCTGACCGCGACCCCGGTGCCCAGCGATTCGCCGTACAGCACCATCCGGTGCGCCGGCACGCCGCGGCCGCGCAGATAGGCGATCGCCGCGCGTCCGTCGGCGAACAGGCCCTTTTCGGTCGGCCGCCCGCCGCTGCCGCCATAGCCGCGGTAGCCCGTCAGCAGCACGCCGTAGCCAGCGTCGATCCAGGATCGCGCGGCAACGCCGCGGTTGGCGATGTTGCCGCCGTTGCCGGGGAAGTAGACCACCGTCGGCGCGCCGGCGGCGGCATGGTGCCAGGAGACGAGCTGCACGCCGTCGGCGGCGTTGAAGCGAACGACCGACATCTCCGGTACGCCGCCCTCGCGCGGCGAGTACATGCGCCGGTCAGGGAAGTACTGGAGCTGCCGCTGCACGATGTATGTCAGTCCGACGACGACCCCGTAGACGAGCGCCGTGATCAGGGCGATTCGCGCGGCCAGCTCCATGCAGCGCAGCGTAGCAGAAAACGCGGCCCGCAGGCCCGCGCAGGCATGGCGGGTCATCGTGCGGCACGCGCCCCGGGTCGATGCATGATCCCGGCGCAGGAGTTCCCCGCCTGGAGCACCGTCGTTCCCTCGGCCGATCAGCGACAGGTCAGGCACATCCCCGAACGAGCCGGGTCCTTCGCAAATCGTTTCGCACCTTTCCCCAGGTTGCTCCGGGTTTCCTTGAGCAAATGTGATGAATACCCTGCGTCAGGCCACAAGAGCAGAGTAAATGTCACACTCGCCAGTCACGCAGCACAACACGGCGCTGCATCTCTCCGGTCAGGGTGGACAGGTGCGGATGGCATGCGCTCCATCCGCTCTGTGAACGTCCCTGACGACGGGGTCGCCTTCAATGTTGTAGACGTCAAGTCGCTCCGATCCGCGGCGAAGACGAATACCCCGGTATGCGTGTCGGAACCGGCGCAACAATCGCCGGGACGCGACTGAGCTGACGTTTCGGACTGTCATGGCGACACGAGCGCGACCAACCATGTTCTTCCATTCCGGCCGATCATGACCCGTCGACTGTATCCCGGGCTCTACGAAGACCTGCTGACCTCCGCTCTGGAGGCAGAAGTCAATGTCCGTACGGCGGAGGGATGGCGGGTTGATGTTGCCTCGGCTGACTCAACGGTCCGTCCCGAGCTCCTGGCCCGTCATGTCTATCGGCTCCTTCGACGCGCGCTCGAAGGAATTCCCGGAGAAGACGACGCTCAGCTGGCCAACCAGGTCGCCCTGGCGAACCGAATGGTGGAGGTGCTCGTCGAACATGGTGCAATGCCCGACGACCGGGTCGCAGACGCCGCGCGCCTGCTTCTGGAAGCCGTGGAACGCCGGGCGTTGGGCGGAACACGTTCGGCAGTCCGACGCCCGACACTCTCACTTCGTCGGACCGGCCTGCTCGTCAATGGAAGGCGCGACGTCCAGATCGCAAGCGAGATCGCACGGGAGATCCCGAGCGCCGATCGGATCGATCTCCTGTGCGCATTCGTGCGGCACTCGGGGTTGCGGCTGTTCCGTTCCGAGCTGGCAGAACGGGTACGAGAGGGCGCACGCGTGCGTGTGATCGCGAGCGTCTACACCGGTTCGACCGAACGCCGTGCGCTGGACGCACTTGTCGATCTCGGCGCGCAGGTAAAGGTTTCCTACGAAGTCGCGCGGACCCGACTTCATGCCAAGGCATGGCTGTTCCACCGCCGCAGCGGTCTGCATACCGCCTATATCGGTTCATCGAATCTCACGCATGCGGCACAGGTCGACGGTCTGGAATGGAACGTGCGCGTGAGCGCGGCCGAGAACCCGGAGGTGATCGAGCGCTTCGCGGCGACCTTCGAGCAGTACTGGCAAGAGCCGGAGTTCGAGGATTATGCGCCCCGGCGCGACAGCGAGCGACTCGACCACGCGCTCTCGGGACAGCGCGGCGATACCGGACTTGACGACCGCGCTCTCCTGTCCCTGCTGGTCGACGTCGCTCCCAAGCCACACCAGGCGGTCGCGCTCGAGGCCCTGGAAGCGGAGCGCCTGCGCGGATACCACCGCAACCTGGTGGTCGCGGCAACCGGCACCGGCAAGACCTGGATTGCGGCATTCGATTACAAGCGCCTGCGCAGGCAGGGGACGGTTCGATCCTTGCTCTTCGTCGCGCACCGCGACGAAATCCTCCGTCAGAGCCAGCAGGTCTTTCAGCTCGTGCTGCGCGAGCCGGGGTTCGGTGAGCGGCTGGTCGGCGGCGAGCGCCCACGCGCGGGTCACCACGTCTTTGCTTCGGTGCAATCCCTTGCCAAACGCATCGACGAGATCGATCCGGACGATTTCGACATGGTCATCGTGGACGAGTTTCATCATGCGGCAGCTGCAAGCTACGGGCGCCTGCTGTCGCGCTTGAATCCGCGGGTTCTCCTTGGACTCACGGCAACGCCGGAGCGCGCCGATGGAAAGTCGGTTCTGCAATGGTTCGACGGTCGCATTGCCTCGGAGTCCCGGCTCTGGGATGCCCTCGATCAGGGACTGCTCTGCCCGTTTCACTACTTCGGGACAAATGACGAGACCGATCTTTCAACGCTACGCTTCGAGCGTGGACGATATGTGCCTGGCGAGCTCGACAACGTGTTCACCGGCGATCACGTTCGGGCAGTTCGGATCCGGCAGGCTGTCGAGGAGTTCGTGACCGATCCGCAGCAGATGCGGGCGCTGGGATTCTGTGCGGGCGTCGGCCACGCACACTTCATGGCGCGGCAGTTCTCGTCTTTCGGCTATCCGGCAATGGCCCTCGACGCCGGCACTCCGTGGGCCGACCGGCGGTCAGCGCTCGCGAGACTGCGGCGCGGAGAACTTCGAGCCGTCTTCGCGGTCGATCTCTTCAATGAGGGTGTCGACCTTCCCGAAGTCGACACCGTGCTCATGCTGCGGCCGACCGAAAGCGCCACAGTATTTCTCCAGCAGCTGGGAAGAGGGCTGCGGTGGGCCGAGGGAAAGCGGGTCCTCACCGTCCTCGACTTCGTGGGCCAGGTCCGGCGCGAGTACCGCTACGACGTGCGCTATCAAGCCCTGATCGGGGGCACCCGTCATCAGGTCGAGCGCGCCGTTGAGGCGGACTTCCCCCTGCTCCCGCCCGGATGCGCGCTCAAACTGGACCGCATCGCCAAGGAGACGGTGCTGCGCAACCTGAGAGCAGCGGTACACGGCGCGCGTACGCGCCTCGCCGATGACCTGCGTGCTCTCGGACCTGATGCACGGCTCGGCGCCTTCATGGATGACGCCGGCGTCGAACTCGACGAAATCTACGCACGACCCGGTTCGGGGCACTGCTTTGCCGAGCTTCGTCGGCGGGCCGGCTTCGAGCACAGCGATGGCGAAGGCTCTCTCCTCAAGGCGGTCGGCAGACTGCTTCACGTGGACGACCACGAACGGATCGAGACGTGGCGAGATCTCCTGGCAGGGGATCGTTCCGTCGGCATCGCGGAACTGCGGGGCCGCAAGCACCGCCTGGGTCTCATGCTGTTCGCGCTCCTGGGCGGCAATCGCCAGTCGATCGAGGAGGCGGACGGGGTCCTGGAAAGGGTCAGAGGGTCAGCGGAGTTGTGCCGCGAGATCCGTGACCTCCTGGAAATCCTCGCCGACCGAATTCGCACGGTCTCTCGACCGGTCGATCCTTCCAGCGAAGTTCCCCTGGCGAGCCACGCCACCTATACCCTGGGCGAGATCGTTGCGGCGCACGGACTTGCCGACAGGCGTCGTGCACTGGTTCGTCCGCAAGCCGGGGTTCTCTGGAACGAGGCGACGCAGACGGATCTGCTGTTTGTCACGCTGGAAAAATCGGACAGGGACTACTCTCCCGCAACACGCTATGCGGACTACCCCATCTCGCCGACCCTGTTCCACTGGGAATCCCAGAACACCACGTCACGGGGTACGCCCACGGGACGCCGCTACATCGAGCAGCCGGCCAGCGACACCAACGTCGTCCTGTTCGTGCGAGAACGCAAGAAGGACGGCCGGGGTGAAACCCTTCCGTACCACTGTCTCGGTCGTGCCCGTTACCGCAGCCATGAATCGGAACGGCCCATGAAGATACTGTGGGAACTGGAACGCCCGATGCCCGGGTGGCTCTATCAGGCAGGGAAAGTGGTCGCGGGTTGAAGCACCTGTGAGCCCCACTCTTTGCACTCGACGGGCTCCGCAGCCACGAGAAGCAGCACCTCGAGGACGAACTCGTCATCGGCAGTGTCGTCGAATGCCCGCTGCACCAGGGCCGGTTCGACATTTCTGCGGGCAGGTCTCTCGGCCGCCGGTCTGTGTCGGCCTGACGACCTATCCTGTCAGGGGCAAAGGCGGACGGATCTTCATCAGGATCTGAAACCGGCGCCGTCGCCTGCCGCGCCAGGCAGCGCGAAGTCGGGCCCCGTCCGCGCAGAGGATGCCGGGCGGCGCGTGGACATGTCCGGCAGTAATCCAGTCACGGACCCCCACGCCGGCTCTCGCCGGGCCTTTCCCCGCCCATGCGGCCCGTGGTCCGCGCGGTGGCATGAAGGATCCGGTCGCATACACCCCGGCAACGCCTTGACCGGAGACCGCCGACCGTCATGCTCCTGTGCCGCCGGCGCACGCGACCTCCGGATGCGGCATGCCAGGCCAGACCTGCGGGCCCGCATCGGGCCTGTTCGCTTGACAAGGAGGCAGGTTTTGTCGCCTTCGGTCCGGAAACCGCAGTAAACTGGTGCGCCGGTCTTCGGGCCGCGCCAGGGAGAGGTGCAGGATGAAGATACGGAGACGGACGGACGACTTCCTTGCTGCCCACGGGGATGAGTTCATCCGCTATTCGGTCGAGGGCGACAAGCTGCGGGCGACCGGCTCGGCGCGGGCAGGACTCGACATCCAGTACGCGTGGCCCCACCCTACCCATGCGCTTGCCTACCTCGCGATCAGCAACGGCGGGCCGGGTGAGCGCGGTAGCGACCATGCACTCTCGATCTGCCACCTTCGGGCCGACGGTCCCTCCTTCGAGACCGAACCGGTACGCCTTGCCGCGCGCCCGCTTCACCTTTCCGTCGACCGGCAGGCCCGTCACCTGCTGGTTGCGTACAATGATCCGAGCGGGATCACCGTGCACCGCCTCGCGTCCGACGGCCACATCGGCGAGGAGGTGGCGCAACCCGACGGCATCTCCTGGGGCACCTTCGGCCACCAGGTCCTCGTCACTCCCGCCGGCGGGGCGGTGCTGTTTCCGTGCCGCGGACACGATCCGCGCGACGGACAGCCCGAACAGCCCGGAATACTGCAGGTGTTCGGCTATGCCGACGGCCGGCTCACGCCCCGGGGCCGCATTGCGCCCGCCGGCGGGTACGGTTTCGGGCCACGGCACCTCGATTTCCACCCGGAGCTGCCCTGGATGTTCCTCGGGCTCGAGCGGCAGAACGAGATCCTGGTTTTCCGGACTGTGGATGACACGGTCGATCCGGACCCGGTGTTCCGCATCAACACGGTCGCGGCCGGCAGCGAGGGCCGCCAGGCGATCGCGGCACTCCGCGTCCATCCCGACGGCAGACGGCTTTCGGTATCCAACCGGTGCTACGGGACCGTCGCCAGTCCCGCGGGACCGGTCATGGCAGCGGGGGAGAACTCGATCGCGACCTTTGCGATCGATCCTGACACCGGACACCTCGAGGCGCTCGCGCGCACACCAACCGGCGGCTACCTGCCGCGAACCTTCTCCATCGACCCGGACGGAACCGTGCTGATCGCGGCCAATTCCGAGGCGGCGCGTGCGAGGACCCCGACCGGAGACACGATCGATGTCGCGCCCGGGCTCGTGATGTTCCGCACCGAAACCGACGGCACCCTGCGCGAGATCGACCGGGTCACGATGGCAACGCGCGACAAACGGCTGTTCTGGGCCGGGTTCCTGTGACCGCGCGATCTTCATCACGCTGGCGATGACGGTGCCAGGCACTGGCGCGACCGCCGGGCCGGAGAGTAGAACACGCTGGCAAACCCTGGGAGAAGCAGGCGTCATGGGTATCAACGGAAAGGCATACATCGCCGGGGTGTACGAACACCCCACGCGCAAGGCGGTGGACAAGTCGCTGGCGCAACTGCACGCGGAATCAGCACTCGGAGCACTGGCCGATGCCGGTCTCGGCAAGAACGATGTCGACGGGTATTTCTGTGCCGGCGACGCCCCCGGACTCGGCGCGCTGTCGATGGCGGATTATCTCGGGCTGAATCTGCGCCACATCGATACCACCGAGTGCGGCGGATCGTCCTACATCCTGCACGTCGGCCATGCGGCCGAGGCGATCGCGCTTGGTAAGTGCTCGGTCGCACTCATCACGCTGGCTGGGCGGCCGCGCGCCGAGGGAATGGCGACCGGGACGGCGCCGCGCAACTACGGCAGTACCTCGCCCGACGTGGCGTTCGAGTTTCCGTTCGGGCCTACCGTGGTCAACATGTACGCGATGTGCGCCAACCGGCACATGCACGAGTACGGAACCACCAGCGAGCAGCTCGCCTGGATCAAGGTGGCGGCGTCGCACCACGCTCAACACAATCCCGACGCCATGCTGAGGAAGGTGGTCACCGTCGAGGAAGTGGTGAACTCGCCGATGATCTCGGACCCGCTGCACCGGCTCGACTGCTGCGTGATCAGTGACGGCGGGGGCGCGATCATCGTGACCTCGCCCGAGATTGCCCGCTCGCTGGACCGGCCGCTGGTCAGGGTGCGCGGTGCGGGCGAGGCGCCGAAACACCAGATGGGCGGCGCGGTGGACCTGACATTCTCCGGCGCCCGGTGGTCGGGAGCGATGGCCTTCGAGGAGGCCGGGGTCAGGCCGGCCGACATGAAGTACGTGTCGATCTACGACAGTTTCACCTTCACGGTGCTGGTGCAGCTCGAGGATCTTGGGTTCTGCGAAAAGGGCCAGGGCGGCAGGCTGGTCAGCGACGGCAACCTGATCTCCGGTGTCGGGTCGCTGCCGTTCAATACCGACGGCGGCGGACTGTGCAACAACCATCCGGCGAACCGCGGCGGACTGACCAAGGTGGTCGAGGCGGTTCGCCAGCTTCGTGGCGAGGCCCACCCGGCGGTCCAGGTCGCGAACTGCGACCTCGCGCTCGCGCACGGGACCGGCGGATCGCTCGGCACCCGGCACGGCGCGGCAACCGTGATTCTGGAACGGGAGTAAGACCCATGGCCAGCAAATCCTTCCCCTCCCCCGTCCCCGATCCCGACACCGAGGCCTTCTGGCAGGCCGCGCGGGACGGCACGCTCATGGTCGGGTCCTGCCGGAACTGCGGAGAGAAGCACTACTATCCGCGCTCGGTCTGCCCGCACTGCGGCAGTGACGACGTCACCCTTGTCGCATCGTCAGGAACCGGCGAGATCTACTCGTGGAGCGTGCTCCGCCGCGCCGATCCGCCCTATGCCATCGCCTATGTCACGCTCGACGACGGTCCGACCATGATGACCAACATCGTCGACTGCGACCTCGACGCACTTGCGATCGGACAGCGGGTGGAGCTCGTCTTCAGTCCGACCGAGGACGAGGACGGCCCGCCGGTCCCGACCTTCCGCCCGATCGCGCCCTGACACCCGCGGCCGTGCCGGCGTAGTGAAGCCAGAGGATCCGGGCGGCAACACTGCGCCACGGCCTCCACTGCTCGCCGATGCTCGCGAGTTCCACCGCACCGGGCCGCTCGGGAAGGTCAAGCAGCGAGGCTGCGGCTATCTGCAGCGCGAGGTCGCCCGCCGGCCACACGTCCGGGCGCATCAGACAGGTGAGCAGGTAGACATCGGCCGTCCACGGGCCGATGCCACGGATCCTGGTGAGCCGGCGCCGAACCTCGTCGTCGTCGCAACCCGCAAGCGCGTCCGGATCGAGTGAGCCGTCGAGGATGCTTCGCGCAAGCTCGCGAATGCAGCCTGTCTTCTGCCGGGTGACGCCGGCGGCGCGGAACTCCTCCTGCGACAGGTCACACACCCGCGCCGGCGTGATCCCCCCTGCCGCCGCTGACAGGCGCTGACAGGTCGTGCGGGCCGATGCAAGCGAGACCTGCTGCTCGAGAACGAACAGGACCAGGCTGGGAAACCCGCCCGGGCGCTCGCGCGGTGGCGGCGGCCCGAGACGAACCATCACGTCGCGCAGGCGCTGATCGCGCTCGCCGAGTTCGCGGGCAGCAGCCGCGATGCCAGCGGCAGTCAGCGCGTGATCAGGCATCGCTTCCGCCCGCAACCCGCTCAGCGAATCCCGGGCGGGAGCGAGATGTCCCCGCTCTCCCGGTGTAGACGGTGCCACGCCACCTCCGCCGCCAGCTGGGCCTCCCTGATGACCGTCTGCTCTTCAAGGGTCATGATCCGTCCCTCGCGCATGACGAACCGGCCGTCCACCATCACCGAGTTCACCGCGCCTGGGTGACCGTAATGCACGAGGCTCGAGGCCAGGCTGATGATCGGGCGCAGGTGCGCGCGGTCGAGGTCAATGATCGCCAGCTCCGCCGTCCTTCCGGGTTCGATCGTTCCGAGTTCCCCTCCCTCCCCGAGGGCGCGGGCGGCGTTGCGCGTGACCGTGTCCAGCATTGCCGCCGGCTGAGGGCCCACTTCCCCGACGGGCCGACCGCCGCGCCGGCGCCGGTGAATGATCGACCCGATCTTGAGTGCGTGGAACATGTCCTCGGTGGGACTTACAAAGTAGAGTCGGGGGGAGGCGTGCCCTGCCGTAGGCCCGAGGGAGTAGCTGTTGCCGGTCCCGAGCACGACCTTGATGCCCGCATTGAGAATCCGGCCGATCCGAAGCCGGTGCGGGCCGAGGCGGGAACTGTTTGCGGGGCAATGCACCATGTGCACACCGTGACGGGCGCACAGCTCGATGTCACTGTCCGTGCACCAGGTCCGGTGGGCGGCGATCACGTCGGAGCCGAGCCAGTCGTGGTCGCGCAGGTACTCGGCCGGGGTAGAGCCGCGCAAGTTCGCGCACATCGCCTGAGCTCTGGGCCAGGTGAACCGTGTGCCGCAGCCCGTGACAGGCAGCCAAGTCGTTGAGTTTCTGCAACATCCAGGGCGAACACACGTCCGGCGCATGGGCGGCGACCTGGCATCGGACCCGTCCGTTCCCGCGCCCGTGGAACTGCTCGATCAGGCTGGCAGTCCGATCGAGGAACTCCTGGCCGAAAGACCGGTCATGCTCGTAGACGCCGTACCTGATCTTGGGGATCAGGGTATCGGCGGCATTCTCGGCGAACCACAGGCGCAACCCGGAGTCGACGAGCGAATCAGCATATCCGTCAAGGAACCGGAACACCTCGACCAGGGTCGTGGTTCCGCAACGGATCGCCTCGGCACAGGCAAGCCTGGCCAGCGCGGCACGCTCGTCCGGCAACATGGCAAGACTGATCGGGGTCATGCAGCCGAAGATGGCATCGCCCCACATGTCCTCGACGGTTCCGCGCAGCACCAGCAACACGGCATGGGCATGGGAGTTGTTGAACCCCGGGACCGCCGCCTTGCCGGACGCCGGGATCATGCGGGCACGCGGATGGTCGCGAACGAGCCTCGCCGTCGGTCCCACCGCGAGAATGCGCGTTCCCGCGACCGCCACAGCACCATCAGCGATCTCGGTGCGAGCCCGATCACAGGTGAGCACCCGCGCCCCGGCAATCAGCGTGACCCGGTCTAGCGCATCGCCGTCCATCACCCGTACCCGTTCGTCGTTTCGCCGGCGCGGTCACGATACAGGCTCGCGCCCGACACCACCAAGATACCGCCGCATGGCGCGAGCCGGTGCCCGGTCGTACAGTGCAATGGTGAATGGACGCGGGAGAATGCGATGACCTTCTCTCTGGCGGGTCGCTGCAGCCGGACCGGGATGATCGGTACAGCGGTTGCCACCTCGAGCATCTGCGTCGGCGCCCGGTGCCCCCATGCCCGGGCCGGAGCCGGTGCGGTACTGTCCCAGTTCCGCACCGACCCGCGCCTCGGGCCCCGGGGGCTCGAGTTGCTGCAGTCCGGGATGTCAGCGCCGGATGCACGTGACCTGCTGGTCTCGGGCGACCCGGCCATCGCCCGGCGACAACTCGCCATCGTGGACCACGCCGGCGGCACGGCCGTTTTTACCGGCGAGAAGGTCGCGGAGCTCCACGCGGGGGTCGAGGGCAGGCAGTGCGCCGCTGTCGGCAACATTCTTTCACGAACCGATGTCGCAGCCGCGATGGTGGCCAGCTTCGAGGCGCATCCCGCCGATCACCTTGCCGAGCGGCTGTTGCGCGCGCTCGAGGCCGGCGAGGCGGCGGGCGGTGAGCGCAGGCAGGTCAAGTCCGCGGCACTCCTCGTCGTCGCCGATTACGACTTCCCGCTGGTCGACCTCAGGGTCGACCTCGACCCCTCCCCGCTGGCGCGGCTGAGGTTCCTGTGGGAACTCTACGAGCCGCAGATGGATCGCATGGTAATCCAGGCGATCGACCCGGTGAGCCTGGACTGACCCTCCGGCCGGCCGGCCCGCCTGGCCGGCGTTGACACCGTGTAGACGGCCAGCCACAGTTCCCTCACCACGACCGCGACGTGCGCTCGGCGACCCTCGCGGTCACGTTTCACAGGGAGACTGTCATGCGGCCACTTCAGATCGTGCGCGGCACCGTCGTCGCGCTCGCGGCGCTCGCTCTCGCCTTTACCGCCCAGGCGGCCGACAAGACCATCAAGATCGGCGTGATCTATGACTACACCGGCCCGCTCGCCGGGGGTGGATCGGACCTGCAGGCGCGCGGTGCCAAGATCATCATCGATCACATCAATGCCCAGGGCGGCGTCGAAGGCTACATGATCGAGCCGATCTATGCCGACGCCCAGTCCAAGCCCGACGTGGCCATCAACGAGGCGGTCCGGCTGATCGAGCAGGAAAACGTCGACATGCTGCTGGGTTTCTACAGTTCGGCCCAGTGCGTGCCGGTGGCCGCACGCGTCGACCAGCTGAAGAAGTTCATGTGGATTACCACCTGCATCTCGCCAGCCGTGCTCAAGGACCGCAATCTGAAGTACGTGTTCCGGCCCCAGGTTCACGGCGGGATGTTCGGCACCTCCTCGACCGACTTCCTGGCCGCCTACAGCCAGGAGAAGCTCGGGATCGCGCCTGAAGAGCTGCGGGTGGCGATCATTCACGAGGACGGCCCCTACGGTTCCGGTGTTGCAGCCGGCAACGAGGCCGGAGCCGGAGCGCAGGGGTTCAAGGTGGTGCTGAAGGAAGGCTACGCCGCAACGGCGCCTGATCTGTCGTCGCTGGTCACCAAGCTTAAGCGCGCCCGGCCCGACGTGCTGCTGCACACCGGATACAACCCGGACATCTCGCTGTTCCTGCGCCAGGCCCAGGAGCAGGGACTGAAATTCCGCGCCCTGATCGGGCACGGTGCCGGATATGGGGTTCCCGACAAGCTGTATGAATCGCTGGGGTCTGCCGCCGACCACATCTTCAACGTCGATCCGGTCGCCATCTGGCTGCTTGACCCGGCAACCCTTGCCGCCGGCCTCGGTGACGTGACCAGACTGGTGGGTGAGGAATACGCGAAGGCGGTGGACACACCGGACATGGATCTGAAGCGCATCTCCGCCCATGTCGGAATGGCGGCGTCGAATGCCTACGTCTTCTTCACCAATGTCCTGCCGCGGGCGATCCGCGATCACGGCGGCATCTCCGCCGACGCGCTGCGCGCGGCGGCACTGGAGACCGATATCCCGGTCGGCGGCACCATGCTCGGGTTCGGGGTGAAGTTCCCGCAGCCCGGAAGCGCCATGGACGGCCAGAACACCGAGGCGTTCCCGGTGGTCATGCAGTACGTCAACCGCGAGATCAAGATTGCGTGGCCGAAGGAACTGCAGACCATCGATCCGGTCCTGCCCCTGCCGTCGTCGTCGCCGTTTGCCCGCTAGGACACATGGTCTCCAGGGTGTGACGGCATGTTGACGGTCGGCAACCTCGTGAAGCGCTTCGGCGGCTTCACGGCGGTCAACGACGTGTCGTTCACGGTCGATCAGGGCGAAATCGTCGGCCTGATCGGCCCGAACGGCTCGGGCAAGAGCACGATCTTCAACATGCTTGCAGGCACGTTTCCGCCAACGAGCGGCTCGATCAGTTTCGAGAGCCGGGAACTTGCCGGGATGATGCCCCACCGCATCATCCACCTCGGCATCGGTCGCACCTTCCAGATTCCGCGGCCATTCCGCCGCCTCTCGATCCTCGAGAACACGGCGGTGGCCGGCTACTACGGGCAGAACCATGCCGACCGGTCCGAGGCCTGGTCGGCGGCCCGCGACGCGCTGGATCTGGTCGGCCTTCCGACTGATCCGGAGTCCCGGGTCGACACGCTGGGAGCGGCCGGACTGAAGAAGCTGGAGCTCGCCAAGGCGCTGGCCACCCGGCCGCGTCTGCTGCTCGCCGACGAAAGCCTCGGCGGTCTGGACGATGCGGAAATGGACCAGGCGGCCGTCATGCTCAGGCGGATCCGCGAGGAAATGGGCATCACCATCATCTGGGTCGAGCATATCATGGGGGTGCTGATGCGGGTGGTCGACCGGGTGATGGTTCTGGATCACGGCGAACTGATCGCGGAGGGCGCGCCCTCCAGCGTGGCCAGGGATCCGAAGGTAATCGAGGTCTACCTGGGCCGGGGAGCCGACGATGCCAGTGAGGCCGCCCGGCGCGGCGCAGGCCAAACGGCCTGACGCGGTTGGTCTTGTCGTACAGGTCAGGACAGGTGCAGCCCATGCTCGCTCTTTCCGGAATCGATGCCGGGTACGGGACCTTTCAGGCCCTGTTCGGCTGTACGCTCGAGGTCAGGACCGGCGAGGCGGTGGCGGTGATCGGTCCCAACGGCGCCGGAAAGACCACGCTGATGCGGGTAATCTCGGGGCTCATTCCCGCCCGGTCGGGCACCATGACCATGCAGGATCTCGACCTTGTCACCACGCCGTCGCATGACATCATCAGGCTGGGCATTGCCCACGTACCGGAAAACCGCCGGTTGTTTCCGCGCATGACGGTGGAGGACAACCTGCGGATGGGGGCCTACATCCCGATGGCACGGGCCCGCTTCGGAGAGCGGCTCGAGTTCGTCTACGACCTGTTCCCGCGCATGAAGGAACGGCGCAACCAGCTTGCCGGCACACTCTCCGGCGGCGAGCAGCAGATGTGCGCGATCGGTCGCGCACTGATGAGCGGCCCGAAGCTACTGCTGCTCGACGAGCCTTCGGCCGGTCTCGCTCCGGTGGTGGTCGAACGCATCTTCGAGCTGATCAGGGTGATCAGGGAGCGGGATCTCACGGTGCTGATCGTCGAGCAGAACGTGCAGCAGGTGCTCCAGGTCGTCGACCGTGCCTACGTGCTCGAGGCCGGCTCGATCCGCATGAGCGGCAGTGCGCGGGAGCTTTCGGACAACGAGGATGTCCGACGGCTCTACATGGGCCTGTAGACCGGCCAGGAACGGAGGAACCGGATGGTTCGACTCAACACCGGGAGGATCCTGGCCACCCTTGCTGTGATCATGTTCGCATGTCTGGCCTACGTTCCGACGATTCTCAGAGAAGGCGATATTCTTTTCGCGCTGACGGACGTCTACCTCTACGAAACCATGATCAACGGGCTGTTGCTCGGCGGCGTTCTCGCGCTGCTTTCGCTCGGCCTCAACCTGATATTCGGCGTCATCGACGTGGTGTGGATCTGTTACGCCGAGGTGGTGATGCTGGGCATGTACGCCATCTTCTACTGCCACACCGTGTTCGGGCTCCCGCTCATCCCGTCGATGATGACCGGCATCGCGCTCACTGCTGTGCTGGGCTATGCCATCCACTATCTGGTGATCCGCCACCTGGTGAACGCCCAGCCGATCAACCAGCTCCTGGCCACCGGCGGACTGCTGTTCTTCTTCCAGAGCGCCGCGACACTCGCGTTCGGCATCGAGTTCCGCAACCTCGGCGTCAGCCTCGGGTCGTTCGCGCTTACCCAGGACATCTACGTTTCCTGGTCGCGGCTGGCCGCCTTCGCCACCGCGGCCGTCTGCGTGTTCGCGCTCTACCTGTTCTTGACCCGCAGTTACATGGGAACCGCGATCAGGGCCATCAGCCAGGACCGCGAAATCATGACTCTCATGGGCGTGCAGCAGGGCCGGATGTACCTGATGACCAGCGCCATCGGCGGCGGTCTGGCCGGCCTCGCCGCCTGCCTGCTGGTGCTGCAGTACGACGTGCACCCGTTCGTCGGCCTGAGTTTCGGACCGATCGCCTTCATGATCTGCGTGCTCGGCGGGCTGGGCAACATGGTCGGGGGGTTCATCGCTGCCTTCATCTTCTCGGAACTGATCGCGCTCGGCGGCTACCACTTCGACATCGAGTGGGGGTACGTGTTCGCCTTCGTCTTCTTCATCGTCATGATGTTCGTCCGGCCCGAGGGCCTGCTGGGGAAACGGTCTTGAGCGAGTTCCGCGTGGCGCTGGCGATCGCCGGCGTACTGGTGGTGGCTTCTGTCGTCGGACTGCCGCCCTATCCCCTGCACATCATGATCGTCATCCTGTTCTGGGCGTTCATCTATACCGGCTGGTCGCTCATGGGCCGGTTCGGCCTGGTGTCGCTCGGACACGGCGCCTTCATGGGTATCGGCGCCTATGTGACCGCGCTGCTGTGGAACTACGCCGGCATGACACCCTGGCTCGGCATTCCGATCGCACTCGCCTGCGCAATGCTGCTTGCGGTGGTGGTCGGCTACCCGTGCTTCCGGTTCCGCATCACCGGTCACTACTTCGCCCTCGTGACCCTGGCGCTGAGCGAGGTGGTGCGCCAGACCATCATCGCGACCCGGGACCATACCGGCGGGTCACTGGGATTCACGCCGACACCGAAGGGCAACGATGGCACGCCATCGATCATTGCGCTGCAGTTCGACGAGAAGGAAACCTGGTTCGTGATTGCGGTCGTCGTCTGGCTGGTCGGGCTCGCGATCTGGCGCCTGGTGGACCGCTCGATGATCCGCTATGCGCTCGACGCCATCAGCGAGGACGAGGACAGCGCGGCCGCTGCCGGGATCAACGTTACTCGCGAAAAACTCAAGATCACCATGATTTCCGCGGTGATGACAGCGCTCGGCGGCGCGCTGTACATGCAGTACCAGCTGTTCATCTCGCCCGATACCGTCAGCGGCATCGCCATCTCCCTGCAGATCGTCTTCGCGGTCGTCACCGGGGGCATCTTCGTGCAGCTCGGCCCAACCTTCGGCGCGGTGATCACCCTGCTGCTGGCCGAAATCCTTCGGGTGCAGATCGGCACCGATGCGGTCGGGCTCGACAACGCGATCTACGGTATCGCGCTGGTCCTGTTCATCATCTTCCTGCCAAAGGGCATCCTCGGCTCGCTGATCGGCCGGTTCGTGGCACGGCGCAGCTGACGCGCCGCGAGACCGTGGTCAGGACAGCCCGGGCATCGGCGCAACCTTGTCCCAGTCCCTCTCCTTGACTACGATATGTCGTGGAGGCAGACGAGATGACAACTACATCGGCGGGCATTCGTACCACCGGTCTGGGAGATGCGCTCGCCGAGCGGTACCTCGCCTACGCGCTCTCGACCATCATGTCGCGGTCGCTTCCCGACGTGCGAGACGGGCTGAAACCGGTGCACCGCCGCCTGCTCTACGCCATGCGGCAACTCCGCCTCGATCCCGACCAGGGCTACAAGAAGTCGGCCCGGGTTGTCGGCGATGTCATGGGCAAGTTCCACCCGCACGGCGACGCCGCAATCTACGAGGCCATGGTACGCCTCGCCCAGGACTTCTCCCAGCGTTATCCGCTCGTGGACGGACAGGGCAACTTCGGCAACGTGGACGGCGATAACGCCGCGGCGATGCGCTACACCGAGGCGCGGCTGACCGAAGTCGCCGGGCTGCTGCTCGAGGGCATCGACGAGGATGCGGTCGACTTCACCGATACCTACGACGGCGAGAGCCGGGAACCGGTGATCCTGCCCGCGGCCTTCCCGAACCTGCTGGCAAACGGGGCACAGGGCATCGCGGTGGGAATGGCGACATCAATACCGCCGCACAATGTCGCCGAACTGTGCGACGCGCTGCTGCGCATGATCGACAAACCCGATCTCGGCATCGACGAGCTTCTGGCCCTGGTTCGCGGGCCCGACTTTCCGACCGGCGGCGTGCTGGTCGAGAAACCGGGAAACATCCGCGACGCCTACCTGACCGGCAAGGGCAGTTTCCGGGTGCGCGCGTGCTGGAACGTGGAGAAACTGCAGAACGGCACCTGGCAGGTGGTGGTCACCGAAATTCCGTATCAGGTCCAGAAGGCGCGACTGGTGGAACGGCTCGCCGAGCTCATCGAGGGGCGCAAGATCGCGATGCTCGCCGATATCCGCGACGAATCGGCAGAAGACATCCGCCTGGTACTCGAGCCGCGCAGCCGCAGGGTCGACCCCGAACTGATGATGGAGAGCCTGTTTGCGACCACGCCGCTCGAGTCGCGGGTACAGCTCAACCTGAACGTGCTCGACGCCTCGCGCACACCCCGGGTCATGTCGCTGTCCCAGGCGCTGCAGGGGTTCCTCCATCATCGCCACGAGGTCCTGATCCGGCGCAAGACCCACCGCCTGACCAGGATCGAGGAACGCCTCGAGGTTCTCCAAGGCTACCTCGTCGCCTACCTCAACATCGACGAGGTGATCCGGATCATCCGCGAGGAGGATGATCCCAAGACGGTCATGCGCGTACGCTGGGAGCTCACGGACCGCCAGGCCGAAGCCGTCCTCAACATGCGGCTGCGCGTACTGAGAAAGCTCGAGGAAATCGAGATCCGCAAGGAATTCGACGGGCTGTCGGACGAGAAGGCGGAAATCGAGGCCCTGCTGAAGAACCCGGACCTGCTGTGGCAGGCCGTCGCGGGCGAACTGTCGCGCCTGCGCGAGTCCTTCGGACCGGACACCGAACTCGGTCGACGGCGGACCGCGATCGGCGGGCCGCCGCCCGACATCGAGATTCCGCCGGACGCACTTACCGAACGCGAACCGGTCACCGTGGTCTGTTCCGAGAAGGGCTGGATCCGGGTGATCAAGGGTCACGGCGCGGACGAGACCGGGTTCCGGTTCAAGGAAGGCGACAGCCTCCGGTTCCTGTTGCGGGCCCACACCACCGACCTGCTCACTCTGGTCGCGAGCGACGGGCGCGCCTACAGCGTGCAGGCGGACAGGCTTCCGCGCGGCCGCGGCCATGGCGAACCCCTGCGCCTGCTGATCGACATGGCGGAGGACCACGACCTCGTGGCCCTGCTGGTGCACCGAGAGCACGCCCGCTACCTGATCGCCAGCGGAGACGGCCGCGGCTTCCTGGTTCCGGGCAGCAGGTTCGGCGCCCGGACCCGGACCGGGCGCCAGGTCATGTCGCCGGCAGACGGCGCCCGGGTCGTGCTGTGCCGGCAGGTCGGGGGCGATCACGTGGCTGTGGTCGGCAGCAACCGCAGGATGCTGGTGTTCCCGATCGACGAACTCCCGGAACGCTCTGGCGGCAAGGGGGTCATCCTGCAGCGGTACGCCCGGGGCAGCTTTGCCGACGCGACGGTACTGAGCGCCGAAGACGGCCTGACCTGGCCGATGCAGGGAGGACGCCAGCGTCGAATCCGCGAACTCGGCCAGTGGATGGGCCGACGCGGACAGGCCGGTGTCGCGGTTCCGAACGGCTTCCCGCGCCCGCCGCGATTTCCCGAGGGCGGGGCCTGACCAGGCTGTGTTCCGTGGCCCGGTCCGCAAGACCCGAAACGGGCGTTCACGACAATGACTTGAACATGTAGTCAAATCTTGGCACAATTTGGACACGGCAAGACCATCAACGACATCGGCTACACATCGGCCAGGTCACAACAAGGAAAATAATAATCTTGCAATTTTCAGAACTGGGCCTCAGCGATGAGGTCGTTGGAGCGGTCGCCGATTCCGGATACACCACGCCGACGCCGATCCAGGAACAGGCGATCCCGATCGTCCTGCAGGGTCGCGATGTTCTCGGCTGTGCCCAGACGGGAACCGGCAAGACCGCCTCCTTCACCCTGCCGATGATCGATATCCTCTCTTCCGGACAGGCCAAGGCACGCATGCCGCGTTCGCTGACCCTGTGCCCGACGAGGGAGCTTGCCGCCCAGGTTGCGGACAGTTTCGAGCGATACGGCAAGAACTGTTCACTCACCAAGGCATTGCTGATCGGCGGCGTCGCCTTCGGTGAGCAGGACCTGAAGCTCGACCGCGGTGTCGACGTTCTGGTCGCCACTCCCGGCCGCCTGCTTGATCACATCGAACGCGGCCGGGTACTCCTGAACGATGTCAAGATCCTGGTCATCGACGAGGCCGACAGGATGCTGGACATGGGGTTCATCCCGGATGTCCAACGGATTGTCTCGCTGCTGCCCCGTATCCGCCAGACCCTGTTCTTTTCCGCGACGCTCGACCGGGGCATACGCGAGCTCGCGGACGGTTTCCTGATCAATCCGAAGTCGATCACGGTTGCGCCGCCGTCCAGCACGGCGGAAACGGTAGAACAGTTCCTCCTGCTGACCGAGGCATGGAAGAAGCGGGCGGTGCTGCGCACCCTGATCGACCGGGAGAACGTCGGCAACGCGCTGATCTTTTGCAACCGCAAGCGTGACGTGGGCATCGTCCACCGCTCACTGGTCCGCCACGGCTACGACGCGGTGGTCCTGCACGGAGACATGTCACAGCCGGCGCGGACTGAAACCCTGACACGGTTCAAGGCCGGGGATGCCCGCCTCCTGGTTGCGAGCGATGTCGCAGCGCGCGGCCTCGACATTGCCGAACTCAGCCACGTGTTCAACTTCGATGTTCCAACCAACGCAGAGGACTACATACACCGCATCGGCCGGACCGGCCGCGCCGGTCGTTCCGGACGCGCGTTCACCATCTCGACCGACGAGGATTCCCGGTATCTGCAGGCAATTCGCAGCCTGATCAAGAGATCGATCGAAACCATCGACCTCGACATCAAGGACCAGCTGGTCCGGGGACGGACCGGCAACGCCAGGAAGGGTGCGCGCATGGTGCAGGAGCAGGCAGCGGGAATGCGATCCGGCACACAGCGGCACCGGGAACTGGTACCTCCGCCGGTGCCCAAGAATGCGCCCACCACCGGACTTGGCGACCATACACCGGCGTTTCTGCTGCGTCCTGCGCGTCCGGGAGTGGCCTGAACCACGGTAAGCCGGCGGACATGACCAGGGGCGGGGGGTGAGGCCATGCAGACGATTTTTGTCCAGGTCAAGTGCGAACCGGGAGCGGCCTACGTTGTGGCGGACGCCGTGGCGCAGGGGATCGACGAGGTGTCCGAGACCTATTCGACCTCGGGTCACTACGATGTGCTGCTGAAGTGCTACCTCCCGGACAGCACGGATATCGGTCACTTCGTGACCGAGAAAATTCAGCGCCTTGAAGGAGTGCGCGACACCTTCACCATCATTACGTTCAAGGCCTTCGGTTGACACATCGTCGAACGGCCGGGCGAGACTGTCGGGGAGGAACCGCAGTCCCCGCCAACCGGACCGGATCGGCAGGTTGACGTGGCTCGATTCAAGACCGACTACAGCCTGAGCGACCTCTGGCGGGACGCGCTCGGTGGCACCACGGCGATGTTTGTCGCCCTGCCGCTCGCAGTCGCCTACGGCGTTGTTTCCGGCCTGGGAGCTGCGGCCGGGCTCTACGGTGCGGTCGCGGTCGGATTCTTCACCGCCGTCTTCGGCGGCACGTCGACCCAGATATCGGGACCGACGGCGCCGATGGCCATCATCATGGCGGTTATCGTCACCGACTACTCAAACACCCTGTCCGAAGCCCTCATGATCGTGATGCTTGCCGGGGTGTTTCAGATCATGATCGGGCTGCTGCGGCTCGGCCAGTTCGTTGCCTATACCCCGCACGTGGTGGTGGCCAGCTTCATGACGGCCATCGGCATCCTGGTGATGGCAATCCAGGTCCTGCCGATGCTCGGCTCGGCACCGGCGCCGGGAGGGGTTATCGGCATGCTGTCGGGGTTGCCCGACGCGCTCCGTACCATCAACTACAGCGCACTCGCCATTGGATGCTCCACCCTCGGCGTGGCCATAATCTGGCCGAAACGGCTTCACCGTTATCTGCCACGCACCCTCGCCGGACTGGCGGCGGGAACGACACTGGGGCTTCTGTGGCTGGGCGATGCGCCGGTCCTCGGGCCGGTTCCGACCACTCTCATGGTTCCAGACCTGACACTGCCGTCGATCAGCTTCCTGCTTGACGCGCTGCAGCCCGCGCTCCTCCTGGCGTCGATCGGCTCGATCGTCAGCCTGCTTACCGCGCTCGCCGCCGATTCCCTGACCCGGACGAGCCATGATCCGGAGCGAGAGCTGGTTAGCCAGGGCCTTGGCAACCTGGCCGCCGGGTTGATCGGAGGCCTGCCGGGTGGCGGGACCCCGGTCTACACGGTCGCCAATATCCGTGCCGGAGGGCACACGAGGGTATCCGGCCTGATCTGCGCCCTGCTGCTGCTGGCGCTGTTGCTCGGTCTTGCGCCCTATGCCGACCCGATCCCGCTGGCGGCCCTGGCCGGAGTGCTCTTCAAGGTCGGGTGGGACCTGGTCGACTGGTCACTGCTGGCGCGCCTGCACAGGCTTCGCAGCGAGTACGCCGTCACCATCGTGGTCACGACGCTGATTGCCGTGTTCATCGGTCCGATCCTGGCGGTGGTGCTGGGGTTGATCATCTCTTTCCTCGCCGGCGCCCTCCGGGTCGGGCAACTGGAACTCGACAGCGTGATTTCGGTCCCTCTGCTGGACTCGGTATTTCTTTATGACGATGACGAACCGGAGGATGCGGATCCGTTTTCCGCGCGGGTCGGAATGCTTGTTCTCAAGGGGAGCCTCACGGTGGCGTCGTCGAAGAAGCTGGTCCGTATCATCAGTATCGACCTGCTCGAGCACGAGGTCGTGATCTTCGACTTTGCCGGCGCAACCTACATGGACGACAGCGCCGCGACGGTTGTGAGGCAGCTGATCGACCTCGCTGCCCACGAGGAAACGCCAACCATCGTCACCGGGAGTTCCGGGGAGATCGCCGAGACACTCGAGGCCTTCGATGTCCTGCACTCGGTCCCGAGCGAGCGGATTGTTGAGAACCAGGACCAGGCCCGGGGCATCGCCCGGCAGATCCTCGGACTTGATCCGGCATAACCCGGAGCACGGGAGGCGGTTCCCCGCCCGACCCGGAAGAGTCCCCGATACTTCGTCCCGGCGGCCACCCCGTGCCAGCCTGCCTGCCGGTCAGGAACATCCGGTCGAATGCGGATACCCCGGCCGAGTAAACAATTGTATACACGTTTCGCGGTGCGCATCGCCACGCGGTACACAACACTCGTTCCCGGTTGGCGGACTGCGCGCTTACCGGACGGAAGTCGAACCCGTTGGCCTGCGAAAACAGGTTGCCGCTACTTGATGCATCTCCCTTGCCGGAACTTGGCCCGGTGCGACAAGAAGCTCGATGGTCTAACGGCCGAGAACGGTATCGATGCCGGCAAGCAGCAGATCGAGCCCGGCCGACGAAATCCGACCCGTGCGTTCTTCGAGAAGTGACCGGTCGAGGGCAACGATCTGCGTCGCGTTCGCGACCGAGTCTTTAGGCAGGCCCGTCATCACCGCGGTCAACAGCACGTTTCCCGGCGCACCCGCCCAGCGCAGATTGCTCGTGAGCGGAATGCAAACCGCTGTAGCCAGCCGGCTCCGGTTCAACGCATCGCCCTGGACGACCACAACCGGCCGGCGATAGCCCGGTCCCGAACCCGTTGGCCCCGGCAACTCGGCCCAGCATACATCGCCTTGGGAAATCACCATTCGGTATCGGCGAGTACCCGCCTGCCGGCCGCGGCGAGGAAGGCATCATCATTCCTTCCGACCTCATCGCATACCCGGTTCATTGCGTCCGTGACCTCGTCCTGCGCATGGCGTGCGAGATACTCCTCGAGCGCGGTCGCGTACAGTTCGCTCCGGGACCGGCGTCCCTGCAAGGCCAGTCGCTCGGCGCGTTGAAAAATGTCATCGGGGATCGAGACGGCAACTTTCATACCCATAGTATTACTCTTTGCCGCGGCTGGCGGTCAAGAGATTTCCGGACATCGCAGGGATACTGTTCCAGCCCTAATCCTCCTTCGTGTTGTCGACAGTGTTGCACAGGTTTCAGGCTGTTTGTCGCGCCGCACGTCACCGGTGTCATGGGCTGCCCTGTGCTCCTTGTTCCCGCCCTCGAGGTCATGAAGCCCGGGAGTGTCCGGGCACCGTCCTCGGCGGACAGGACGCCGTTGCGCCGCATCGGAACCGGATCGGGCAACACATGCGCGCCTGGCAGTCGTCACGGCCGGTCCCGAATGCGCCGGGAGCGCCGGGAGCCGGACGACTATCGCCGACAGAGCACCTCGATCGGCAGGACGCGGCGATCCCGCATGGCGCGGCCCGAGTTCGCCACCGCGACACCGGCCTTTTCACCGAGGACCAAAATGACGGCGCGATGGAGCGGCTTGCCTCCGGCCTCGACGACGGTCCGGGACCGGGCGGCAAATTCGTGCGCCTGGCTGCTGGTGTCGCGCAGGTGTTCGATCCTGAAACCCTCGGCCTCAAGGTCGGCGCGGGTCGCCTGTGGAGTCGAGAGGAAGCTCGACGAGGCGCTGGCCGCCCACGGCACGGGGTAGTCGGGCTCACCGCCCGGACCCTGTGCCACCTCCGAAAGACACAACCACGCGCCGGGTTTCAGCACCCGGTGGATCTCCCGGTAAAGCGCGCGCTTGGGCCGAACGTTCATCGACACGTTCATCGAGTAGGCGCCGTCGAACGCCCCGTCTTCGAACGGCATGGCGAGCGCGTCACCGTGTTCGAAGGTCACGCGTTCCCGGAGCCCGAGTCGTGCTGTCAGCAGCCGCGCCACCTCGCAGAATTCCGCCGTCAGGTCGATGCCGGCGACCCTGCAGCCGAAGTGCTGCGCCATGTAGCGAGCCGGACCGCCCAGCCCGCTGCCGATATCGAGGATCCCGTCCGTGTCCGAGACCGGCAGGAGACGCGCCATGTCCTCTGTCGCCTCCAGTCCACGAGCGTGAAACTGGTCGTAGGGCGCAAGTTCCTTCAGGGTCGGGCGGACCGGATCGACCCCGTCGTCCCTGAGGTGCTTCTCGAGCCGTTCGAGCAGGTCGCCGCTGGTGTAATGATCTGCAATTCCGGATGTCGGTTCCATGCCCGGTTCCCCGCCAGTGACATTTCCGACGATAGCAAGGTCGCGCGGCGGCTCCCATGCATTGCGTGACCCGTCACCACCCCTGGGTGAGGCGCGGCGTGGACATCGACCGGTCGTGCACACACTCGGCAGGGCGTGTCCGACCTTGACAGGCGGTGCGACAACCGGCTCTTCATCGGGTCCCGGGCCGGGCCGACGCTTCGGTCGCCCGTAGGAAGGCTGCGTTCGAATGGCTTCGGAAAGCCCCTCTCCCCGCAAGGTGGACCTGCTCGTCGTCGGCGGCGGCATCAACGGCGCCGGCATCGCGCGAGACGCTGCGGGTCGCGGCCTCGGGGTCCTGCTGTGCGAACGGGACGACCTCGCTGCGCATACCTCGTCCGCCAGCACCAAGCTGATTCATGGCGGGCTCCGCTATCTGGAGCAGTACGACTTCGGGCTCGTGCGCCATTCCCTGCGCGAACGCGAAGTGCTGTTGCGCAACGCACCGCACATCGTCTGGCCGATGCGTTTCGTACTTCCGCACCACGCCGGGCTGCGCCCCTGGTGGATGATCCGGCTGGGTCTGTTTCTCTACGACCGCCTCGGCGGCCGTGCCGTGTTGCCGCCATGCTCGAGCGTGGACCTGCGCCGGCATGTGAGCGGCCGCACCCTGCAAAGCCGCTATCGCCGGGCGTTCGAATACTCCGACTGTTGGGTGCAGGACTCGCGCCTGGTCGTGCTGAATGCGCGCGACGCTCAAGCCAAGGGCGCGGAGGTCCGCACGCGCACGCAGTGCATGTCGCTCGCTCCGGGCAATTCAGGCTGGGAAGCCGTTCTGGAAGACCGGCTGTCGGGCGAGCGGTTCACCGTCACTGCACGAGGCGTCGCCAATGCGACCGGCCCCTGGGTTGGCCGCACCCGCTCGCTCGCCGACGGCGCGGAAGAGGACCGGAGTGTGAGGCTCGTCAAGGGCAGCCATATCGTGGTGCCGAGGCTCTTCGACCACGCCCATGCCTACATCTTCCAGAGCGGAGACGGGCGTGTGCTGTTCGCGCTTCCCTTCGAGGAGGACTATACCCTGCTGGGAACGACGGACGTGGAATTCACCGGCGAACCGGGGCGGGTCCAGATAACGCCCGAGGAAATCGACTATATCTGCGAGGCTGCCAACCACTATTTCGAGACACCCGTCACGCCGGACGACGCGGTGTGGACCTATTCCGGAGTCCGTCCGCTGTTCGACGACAGGGCGGAAAGGGCAAGCGAGGTCACCCGCGACTACGTTCTCAAGCTCGACCGTGAGCCGGCTCCGATGCTCTCGGTATATGGCGGCAAGATCACGACCCATCGCAGGCTTGCCGAGCAAGCGGTGGACCTGCTGTCCGGGCCTCTCGGCGCCAATCGGCCGGGATGGACCCGCGAAGCACCGCTTCCCGGCGGAGATATCCCCGATGCGGATTTCGCCTCGTTCGGGGCGCGGTGCGCGGCCCGGCATTCATGGCTGCCCGAGGGACTTCTCCGGCACTACATGCGCCATTACGGGACCGAGACGGATACCCTGCTTGCCGGCCGCGGGAGCGTCGCGGATCTTGGCGAGCACTTCGGAGCCGGGCTGTACGAAGCGGAGGTGGAGCATCTGGTCCGCCGGGAATGGGCCCTGACCACCGAGGACGTTCTGTGGCGGCGCACCCGCAAGGGCCTCGGCATCTCCGCCGACGGCGCGATGCGCCTCGGAACCTATCTTCAGAGGGTCTGTAGCGCGTTCTGACGCCAGGGCGCCAGCGCCTCGATGGCGCGGTCGGGATAATCGGTAACGATGCCATCAACGCCGAGACGGGCCAGCGCCTGCATGTCGTGAACGTCGTTCACCGTCCAGACAACGACCCTGAGGCCGAGATCCCGGGCCTCGGCCAGTGATTCTGCGGTCAGTTCGGAGTGGTAGGGCGACCATACCGGTCCGCCGAAACGATGCACGATTCTCGGCACCGAGCCGCCATGCGCGTGGATATTCAGGCCGGCGGTCCAGGGAGACGGATCGGGCCGGTCGCGCAGGATGTTGTCGCGCCAGTCTTGTTCGGCCGTGAGGCAGCCCAGGGGGACCTCCGGCGCGAGCTTGCGGATCTCGCGAAGCACGCGCCAGTCGAACGCCCGGACGCTCGACCGGGAAGTCATCCCCTCAACCCTGAGCGCCGCCACGACCGCCTCTGCGAACGCCTCCGGCGCCGCCGTTTCGCCTGGCGCCAGAGGCGACAGCTTGATCTCGATGTCGAAGCCGACCGCAGTGGCCCCCGGCCGGCGGCCCAAGGCCAGAACCTCCGCCAGGGTCGGTACACGCGCACAGTCGTACGCCCGCTGGTGCGGGAACCTGACGGTTGTCGGGCTACCCGGCCTCGCCCTGCCGACATCGAATCCCGACAGCACCGGCATGTCCAGGTCCCGGAGCAGCGGCCCGGGCGGCTTCAGCCACCTGCCGCCGGTGTCGCGCGTGTGGTCCGGGTTGAGCGCATGGTCGTGATGCACGACGGGAACGCCGTCCCGGGTCAGTCCGATGTCGAACTCGAGCGTATCGACGCCGAGCGCGATCGCATGCTCGAATGCCGGGAGCGTGTTTTCCGGCAGCAGCCCGCGTGCGCCGCGATGTCCGCTTATTTCCAGCATGCGTCCACTCAGGCCAGCCGCTTGCCATCGTCGGGGTCGAAGAAGTGGACGTGGTTCGGCGCTACGGCCAGGGACAGCACCTCTCCGGCCGCGACACGGCGGGCGCCGTCTATGCGCACCGTCACCGGCGCACCCTCTCCGCCGTCGGCCAGCAGTCCGTGAACCAGGCTGTCCGCGCCAAGCGCCTCGACGAGTTCGACGACGACTTCCATCGCTGCCTCCTCGCGGGAAACTGGCTCCAGATGCTCGGGCCGGATGCCGACCATGATCCGACCCCTGCCGGTGGAAACGGGCGGCGCAACCGACAGCGTCCGATCCGCCCCATCGAGATTCGCTCCGCTCCCGTCATCGGCAACTGTCCCCGGCAGGATATTCATCGCGGGCGAGCCGATGAAGCCGGCGACGAACAGGGTAGCGGGCGCATCGTAAATCTCGAGCGGCCTGCCGACCTGCTCCGCCACGCCGGCATTCATGACAATCAGTCGATCGGCGAGCGTCATCGCCTCCACCTGGTCGTGGGTCACGTAGAGGCTGGTGGTTCCGAGCGCGCGCTGCAGCCGCTTGATTTCCAGGCGCATCTGCACGCGCAGCTTGGCGTCGAGGTTCGAAAGCGGCTCGTCGAACAGGAAGGCCTCGGGCTCGCGGACGATGGCGCGGCCCATCGCCACCCGCTGGCGCTGACCGCCGGACAGCTGTCCGGGACGCCGGTCGAGCAGTCCTTCCAGTTGAAGGGTTCCGGCCGCTTCCGCGACCCGGCGCGCGATCTCGTCCCTGGGCGTGCGCCGGTTGCGCAGGCCGTAGGCCATGTTGTCGAACACGCTCATATGGGGATAGAGCGCATAGTTCTGGAACACCATCGCGATGTTCCGGTCCGCAGGCTCCAGTTCGTTGACCCGGTTCTCTCCGATCCGGATTTCCCCTTCCGTCACCGTCTCAAGCCCGGCGACCATGCGCAGCAGGGTGGACTTGCCGCAACCCGACGGGCCGACGATAACGACGAACTCGCCGTCGGCGACGGCCATGTCGATCCCGTGGATCGCCTGCACGCCGTTGGGGTAGGTCTTTCGCACGCCGATGAATTCCAGACCGGCCATGCCGTCAACTCCCTCGAACCGCCCGCCCGGCGCGGGCCGTCATTTCTCCTGCTCGATCAGTCCCTTCACGAACAGGCGCTGCATGAAGACCACGACCAGCACCGGCGGCAGCATGGCCAGCATCGAGGTCGCCATGATCTCGTGCCATGCCGGCTCGGCGTCTTCGGCCTGGAGCATGCGCTGAATGCCCATGACAATCGTGTAATAGCCCTCGTCGGTGGTGACCAGGAGCGGCCACAGATACTGGTTCCAGCCGAAGATGAAGAGAATGACGAAGAGCGCGGCGATATTGGTCCGGGACAACGGCAGCAGGATGTCGCGGAAGAACTTCAGCGGCCCCGCCCCGTCTATGCGCGCCGCCTCGGCGAGCTCTTCGGGCACGGTCAGGAAGAACTGCCGGAACAGGAATGTCGCCGTCGCGCTCGCGATCAGTGGCACCGACAGCCCCCAGTAGCTGTTCAGCATGCCGAGGCTGGCCACCACGCCGAAGGTCGGCAGAATGCGCACCTCGACCGGCAGCATGAGGGTGATGAAGATGACCCAAAAACACGTCCTGCGCAGCGGAAACCTGAAGTAGACGATGGCGTAGGCGGCGATGATCGAGATCGCGATCTTGCCCACGGCGATCATCAGGGCCATGACAAACGAGTTCCAGAGCATCGTGCCGACCGGGATGCTGCCCGCGGCCTTCACGCCGGTACCGAGCACGGTCGCATAGTTCTCGAGCATGTGGCCACCCGGCAGCAGCGGTGTCCGCCCCGACAGCATGGAGTCGGCCGGATGTGTCGAGGCAACGAAGGCAATCCAGATCGGGAGCGCGGTGACCAGCACGCCGAGACAGAGCACGACATGCGAGAAAACCGTAAGCCAGGGACGATTCTCGACCATGGCGCCCCGCCCGTCAGTAGGCCACTTTCCGCTCGATATAGCGGAACTGGAACACGGTGAGCGTTATGACAACGGCCATGAGGACGACCGACTGCGCCGCCGAACCGCCGAGGTCGAGCCCGATAAAGCCGTCGCTGAAGACCTTGTAGACCAGGATGGTGGTGGACTGCGCCGGGCCACCGCTCGTGGTCGCATGCACGATCCCGAACGTGTCGAAGAACGCATAGACGATGTTGACCACCAGCAGGAAGAAGGCGGTCGGCGACAGCAGGGGAAAGATGATCGTCCAGAACCGCTTGAAGGGCCGGGCGCCGTCGATGGCGGCTGCCTCGACCAGGGAGCGCGGGATCGCCTGCAGCCCTGCCAGGAAGAAAAGGAAGTTGTAGCTGACCTGCTTCCAGGAGGCCGCGAGGATGACAAGCATCATGGCGTCGGTACCGTCCAGATAGTGGTTCCAGTCGTAACCGAGCCACTTGAGCAGGTAGGCGAGAACCCCGATGGAGGGGTTGAACATGAAGAACCAGAGCACGCCCGCGACCGCCGGAGCGACAGCGTAAGGCCACACGATCAGGGTTCGATAGGCCGTCGCTCCCTTCAGCACCCGGTCCGCCATTGCCGCAAGAAAGAGCGCGACGCCGAGCGACAGGCCAGCCGTGGCCGCGGAGAAGACGACCGTGCGGGCGAAGCTGTCCAGATAGTGAGGGTCGGAGAAAAGGGCGATGAAGTTGTCAAGCCAGACGAATTGGCTCCTGAGGCCGAAGGCATCCTCAAGCAGCAGCGACTGGTACAGCGCCTGGCTCGCCGGCCAGATGAAGAAGACCAGCGTGATGACGATCTGCGGGGCCACCAGAAGTATGGGCAGGCCCAGCTTTGAGAATACGACCCGTTTTTCCATGGCGCGGCGGTGCGGGACGGGACGTCCGGCAGCCTCGTGACCCCAGGTGTCGGGTGAGGCCGCCGGACGAGCGCGAAGTCCCGGTCAGCCTCCGGTCGCCGCCTCGAACTTGCGCAACAGCGCATTGCCGCGCGCAACGGCGTCGTCCAAACCTTCCTGCGCCGACTTCGTGCCGGCCCAGATCGCTTCCAGCTCCTCATTGATGATGTCGCGGATCTGGACGAAATTACCGAATCTCAGCCCCTTGGAATTCTCGGTCGGGGCCTTGCCCGTCATCTGCTGGATCGCGACGTCCGTGCCAGGGTTCTTTTCGTAGAAGCCCTGCGATGCTGTCAGCTCGTAGGCAGCTGTCGTGATCGGCAGGTAGCCGGTGAACTGGTGCCAGTCCGCCTGAACCTCTGCCGAGGACAGGTAGGAGAAGAACTGCGCAGCAGCCTTGTAGTCTTCCGCATCGTGCCCCTGAAGCACCCAGAGAGTGGCGCCCCCGATTATGGTATTCTGCGGGGCGCTCCCGATATCCGCCCAGTGTGGCAGTGCGGAGACGCCGAACTCGAAGTCCTTGGCGTTGGCCTTCACCCCGGCATAGGCCGCGGACGAGTTCATGTACATCACGCATTCCTGCCCGTAGAACTTGGGCGCACTCTCCGAACGCCGGCCGCCATAATCGAAGATCTTCGACTTCTGCCACTCGGCGAGCTGGCCGATGTGCTTTACATGGTCCGCACTGTTGAAGGTGAACTCGGTATCGGTGCCAGCGAAACCGTTTGCCATGGTACCGATGGACAGGTTGTGCCAGGCGGAGAAGTTCTCGATCTGCACCCAGGATTGCCAGCCCGTCGTGAAACCGCAGGGATAACCGGCAGCCTGCGCCTTCATGGCGGCAGCCTCGACTTCCGGCCAGGTCTTCGGCGCCTCCGAAATCCCGGCCTTCTCGAACGCGGTCTTGTTGTAGTAGAGCACCGGCGTGGAGCTGTTGAACGGCATGGACAGCATGTTGCCATCGGTATCGGTATAGTAGCCGGTAACCGAGGCGAGGTAATCACCCGGATCGAAGGCTTCACCCGCATCCGCCATCATCTGGTAGACCGGGTAGATGGCCCCCTTGGCCGCCATCATGCTGGCCGTGCCCACTTCGAACACCTGCACGATATGCGGCGGCTGCTTGGCCCGGAACGCCGCAATGGCGGCCGTCATGGTCTCGGTGTAGTTGCCCTTGTAGACGGGCGTCACCTTGTAGTCGGACTGGGATGCGTTGAATCCCTCGGCGATTTCGACGACCTTTTCGCCGAGCTTGCCGCCCATGGCGTGCCACCACTGGATCTCGGTCGCGGCCAGTGCCGGGCCGGCATGAGCGATGGCCATCGTTGCGCCGATCGCGGTCAGAAGGATCTTCGGTCTCATCGGGAACCTCCAGGAAAAATTCCTAGCGTTGCGGTGCGGCGGGACAATCCCCGGCGCGGGTTGCAGCCTCATTACCTTAGCGTTGCAGGCTCGTGAAACTAGACCGAAAAAAGCTTATCCCCTTGATTACGGTGCCACAAGATGTTGTGTCGGCAGCCATTCGCCAGGCTGACCGGATCCGGCGCCAAAGCCGTGCCGGTGGTGCTGTCGCACTGGCCTGAGGTCAAGAAAGGTCCGGTTCCCGAGGCCCGGGAGCGATTGTGCCGAGTGGAGAGCATTCCGGGCGTGAATACCTGGCGCTTCTGGCGCATCCCTCGACAAGGTCGCGATCCGTGACAGGCTTCAGCCCGAGGCCGATACCCAGGAGGAGTCTGTCGAAGGAGGTCGCCCTGTGTCGCCTCCGGTTCCATCGGAACACGAACTCGTCCAGGTCTTTCTGGAAGTGCTTCCTGCGCAGGCCGTGGCAGACGCCCATGGCCCTTCGCTTCAGGTTCGAGAACACCCGATGGACCCACTCCAGGACCGTGTGCGCCTCCTGGTCACCGATCACCCTGGCCGCGTGCGGGTTCTCGGGCAGACCGGAGTATCCACTCCAGCCGTCGGTGACGACCTGCGCCCCGGGTTCGACGACGTCGGCGATGAAGCCCTGGAGCGAGGCCGCACTGTAATCGCTTCTCTCCTTCAACCGGATGCGGCGGGGCTTTCCATCCCCGGGAAAGCTCGACGGCGCCGGCCAGGAGCATCTTTCCCTCCGCGCTGCGGCCCTTTTTCGAGCGGCCTTGCGCTCCACGTCCCTCACGGAATGGCATCGACGCCTCGTCGACCTCCACACTCTCCTGAAGGACACTCCGATCCGGATCGATCATCGCCCGAGGCAGCTTCTGGAGAAGCAGCAAGGCCGACTTGTCGCTTCCGATGCCCAGCTGCGCCTGCAGCTGGAGCGCCGGGATCCCGTTGGAACGCGTGGCCACGATGTGGGTGGCGAGGAACCGCCGGGTCATCAGTGGAAGATGGGTGCGGCGCATCACGGTGCCCGCGGTCACCGAGATCTGGCGCCCGCAGTCCGCGCATTCCCGGCGGCATCGGTCCCCCTTGAGCCCCCGGCCTTTCGTCCCGCCACAGCCGGGGCAGACGAAGCCGTCGCCCCAACGAAGCTTCACGAGATGGCGGGCGCGGGCGTCCCCGTCCGGGAAGAGCGTCCCGAACCGCTGGAGCGACATCGGGCGGTCATGCCTGTACCGGCTGGGCATGGCGCGAACACAAGACAAACACGCCGCCAGGTCAACCCCTCCGAGACAAGATGTGGACCAACCTGTGGCAAAGGGACAAGGCTTTCCGGCAATAGGGACTGTCCTCGCGTGAGGCAGCGTGGGGGTCGCATCCCCGGGAAATGTGCTTGCGAAACAGTCTCCACGCCCGCGCCGGCCTCTTGCCGCCAGACGCCGCCTGCAGCCCGGGCCCCGTCCCGGTATTGAGGAACACCACAATCGACCTGATGACCCGTTCCCGGTCCATCGCTCGGCAACCCGCTGACCGGAGCAATCCACTATCCGTCGAGATGTCCGGTCGACCGAGAGGTTCCTGCTGCGTTTGCGGTCCGTTATGAGAGTGGACACGGTGCCTGACTGTCAGCGACCGAGGCGGAGCAGGCACCGTGAGCGGCTGACGGTAACCCGCCACTGCTTTTCGCATCGCTTCCCGGCACCATTCACGTCCTGGAGCGACGCGCACCGGGGACCGCGCCGGTGCCGCCGGTTGCACCGACAGCGCCTCCGGTGTGCCGTCCCGTCCGAGCTGTTGCCCGGTCCGGTTGGCGTGGCCAGAACCGCCGTTCGGTCCATGGCGCGGAGCCGGTGCTAGAGCGTGCGCCGCGCGAGGGCGAGCGCGTCTTCCAGAACCGCGATGTCACCCACCTGGTTGGCGAGGATCAGGACAAGGCGGGCGTTGAGCCGGCGTCCGTCTTCATCCGACAGCCCCTCGTGCGCCTCGATCAGCATCTCATACCAGCGATCGGGATCATCGATGCGCGAAGCGCGTACCAGGTCGCTCACTGTCCTGTCTCCCTCCCGGCGCATGCCCGTGCGAGTGCACGCGTGAGCGCGGTGGCGTCACACCCCTTCCGCCAGCGGGCGGCGACGTGCTGATCCGGTCTCAGCAGGTACATTGACCCGGGCACGGCGGCCCAACGGCGGGCGGCGAGGCCGGCCGCTTCCGCCACCAGCACGTCTATCCGTGGCATCGCGCTGGCAAGGATCTCCTCGCACCCGTTCGGCTTCCCGGTTCCGTCGACATCGGTAAAGCACAGGAGCACGAACCGCCCACCGAGATGTTCGAGCAGCCAACCCGACTCCAGCGGGGCATCGATGGCCGGCGCGCCGGGAGCCGGCCCGAGACCGCCGAACGCGGGGTCATCCGGGATGTTGAGAGCCGAGGTGGCATAGCTGTGTGGCAGTGACAGCCGTCCGCTGTTGACCAGTGCACGCGCGAAGGGTTCGGTCCGGGCCAGCGAGAGCACCGCGTCACGCAGGTCGGCGCTCGCCTGGTTCTTCGGTGTCATGAAGTCGGTGCTGCGCGCGGCGTTCAGGATGTTTTCGTCGGCCGCCGGAACCCGCTCGTCATCGTAACTGTCGAGCAGGGAGGCGGGTGCGGCACCGGCCTCGACCAGTGCCAGCTTCCAGGCGAGGTTGTCGACGTCCTGGATGCCGCCGTTGCCGCCCCGGGCCCCGAACGGACTGACGACATGGGCGGCGTCACCGGCGAAGAACACGCGGCCGTGGCGGAACCGCTCCATCCGCCGGCACGAGAAGCTGTATACGCTGATCCACTCCAGTTCGAACCGGGTGCCGGGACCGACGACGCGCCGGATCCGTTCGGTCACCCGTGCGGGCTCTCTTTCCCGTTCCGGGTCGGCATCGGGACCGAGTTGCAGGTCGATCCGGACCAGGTTGTCGGGCTGGCGGTGCAACAGGGCCGACTGGCCGGAATGGAAGGTCGGCTCGAAGTAGAACCGGCGTTCGAACGGAAACCCCGCCTCGACCCGGATGTCGGTGATCAGGAAACGCTCCTCGAAACTCCGCCCGGCGAGTTCGAGCCCCAGGGAACGCCGCACCGTACTGTGCACCCCGTCGCAGGCCAGCACGTACCGCGCCTCGATCTCGTACTCGCCGTCCGGCGTGCGAACCCGCAGCAGCGCATCGTCGCCATCCCGGTTGCACACGCCGGTGACCTCGTTGCGCCAGCGCACGTCGGCAAGCCCCAGCTCCTGCAGGCGCCGGATCATGCAGGCCTCCGCGTGGTACTGCTGGAGGTTGATGAAGGCCGGCATACGATGTCCGGTCTCGGGCAGCAGGTCGAAGGCGTAAAGCTGCCGTTCGCCCCGGTAAACCCGCCCGGTCTGCCAGACAACCCCATGATCCAGCATGCTCCCGGCCGTTCCGGAGCGGTCCAGGATCTCGAGCGTGCGCTTCGACCAGCAGATCGACCGGCTGCCGGTGGCAAGCCTGTCGCCCTTCTCGAGCAGCACCGTGCGTACCCCCAGACGGGCAAGGTCGAGTGCCGCGGCAAGCCCGACCGGCCCGGCGCCAACGATCACGATCGCGCACCGTTCCGGCCTGCCGGACCCGACGGCCGCGGGACGGCGATAGACGATCCGTGGCGCCGGCGCGATGCTCATCCCCGGTCCCGCCAGGTGCGAACGATGTCGCGGGGGTGGCAGAACCAGGGCAGACCCGGGCTCTCGGTCGCATGGGTCAGCCAGCGCCTGATGGCATCAAGGCAGCGCGGCTGGCCGGACAGGTGCGGCCTGAGCACCGGGCACATCACAAGAGAGCGGTGTGCCGACTGGCGCAGCTGCTCGTCGAAATGGTCCGAGAGCATGGCGGCGAACTGGCGCGGGGTATGACGATGGACCTGCACCTGCTGCAGGTCATCAAGTTCCGGTGCAATCGGGACGCAGCCTATCCGGTGACCGTCGTTCGAGAGCCAGACCGGCTGATCGTCGCCGCAGGCCGCCAGCAGGTAGCGGTAGCCGGCGTCCAGAACGGATGCGAGGTCAACCTCGCCGCGCACCAGCAGGCCCCGGGGCATGGAGATCCCGAGATCACGGTAACGCTGATCCGGAACCGCGCCCACGGCAACGAACTCGTCGGCCCGGGCGGTGAACATCGCCGTCAGCCGCGGGTGGCGCGCCAGGATGCCGGGACCGGCGGCAACTGCTACCGGTATCTCGAAGGTGCGGAACATTTCCAGCAGCCGCCATGCCCCGACGCTCATCCCGTACCTCTCGGCGACCGGATCGTCCGCATCCAGCGCAAGGATCACCGCGACGGCAAGCCGACCGCCTCCCGGCCACAAGAAATCCGTGCGGTCGATGATCGGGTCCGCAACGGCAAGACCGGGCAGCATCACGCCGTTCGACGTCTCGGTCCGGTGGTCTGGCCGAGCCGGACCGCGGCAAGCGCCGCGCACACCGCAACCTGCGTCGGGTCGATCACCGTGATGCCGAGCCGCTCCTCGAGTGGGGAACGGCAGGCGGCCATGCCGGCGCATCCCAGCACCAGCACATCGGCGCCGTGGTGATCGCGCAGGGTCTCGCCGACCTCGCCCAGGCGGGCCAGAGTGCGCGACGCGTCGGCCAGTTCCACCACCGACAGTCCGATCGGCAGGTCGGCCGCGAGCCGCGACTCGATCCCGAGCGACCTGATGTAGCGCAGGTGCCGCGGCACCGAGCCGGACAGGATGGCAAGGACACCGAACCTGTTGCCGAGCGAGAGTGCTGCAAGCATTCCGCTCTCGGCAATTCCGAACACCGGCCGGGTGGTAGCCTCGCGGGCCGCGTGCAGGCCCGGGTCCGAGAAACACGCGACGACAAACGCGCTCGCCCGTTGCTCGTGCTCCCTGACCATGCGCACCACGTCGCTCGCCACCCGGTCGACATGCTCCTGGGTCTCGACACCCGGCGGGCCGCCGGGATTGGTCAGGCTCTCGATCTCGGGACCGGCCGCCAGCCGCAACGGCTCAAGCGCCTGGTCCATGGCCCGCGTCACCTGCTCGGTACTGTTGGGGTTGATCACGATGACAGGCCCGGTCATGCCTTCTCTCCAGTCTCGGGTTCGAGAGCCTTGCCGACGATCTCGCCGACATCACCCGACAGGTTCCGGGTTGCCAGGATACGCACGAGCTCGCGGCGCATGAGGCCCTGACGCACGGCATCGTGCCGCCGCCAGCGGACCAGGGGCATGACCAGGCGGGCAGCGACCCGGGGATTGAAACGGTCGATCTCGAGCACCCTGTCGGTCAGGAACCGGTACCCGGCGCCGTCAACGGCGTGAAACCGCACCTGGTTGCCGGCCGCGAAACTGCCGATGAGGGAACGGACCCGATCCGGGACCTTGGAATCAAATCCCGGATGAGACAACAGTCCGCGGACCACCTCGAGGGTATCCGGCAGACTCGAAGTCGCCTTGAGCGCGAACCACTTGTCCAGTTCGAGTGGCCGTGCGCGCCAGCGGTCGTGGTACCGCGCGAGCGCCTCGGTTCGCTCGGCGCAATCGACGGTATTGAGCGCCTGCAGTGCCGCCATGGCCACGCTCATCGAGTGCGCTCCCGTGTACTGCCCGAAGGCAAGCCCGAGTGCGGACGCCCGTCGGGTCGCCACCAGGTAGTCGAGCACCACCGCCGAGAGCGCACGTGCGCCCATCGCGGCGCTCGACAGGTCGTCGGGCGACTGGCCCGACAGTGCGCGTGCGTGCACCGTGTGCAGGTCATCCCACAACGCGGTCCCGATCCCGGCCCGCAGACGTGTCCGGGCCGTGTGGATCGCGTCGACGTCAACAACCTCCATCTGGTTCGCGAGTTCGGTCTCGCCGGGCAGCCGGACCAGTTCGGCCCTGAGCGCCGGCTCCAGCCGCTCGTCATGCAGGGCGGAGCGCACTGCCTCGATGAAGGCCGGGTCGTCTCCGGCTTGGTCCTGTTTGCGTGTCGCATCGAGGAGCACCGCGCTGGCGCTGCGCTGAATCGCGTCCCAGCGTACGAACGGATCGGTATCGTGGGCCGCAAGGTGAAGCAGGTCCGCGCCATCGAGATCGAGATCCAGCTTCACCGGAGCCGAAAACCCCCGCAGCAAGGAGGGAACCGGCCGCTCCGCGACGCCCTCGAAGGTGAACACGTGCTCGGCATCGCGGATTTCGAGTACCCGGTCGGTGGGCGCATCGTTTTGCGACTCTCCCGACAGCTGCAACGGAATCTCGTGTCCGGCACGGTCAAGCAGACCGATGCGCAGCGGAACCGGCATCGGCTCCTTGTCCGGTTGTCCGGGCGTCGCCGGAACCCGCTGCGTCACCCGCAGCGTCGCCCGCTGCCGTTGCCGGTCGTGCTCGAGGACCGCTGACAGCTCGGGTGTTCCGGCCTGACTGTACCACAGCTCCATGTCGCCAAGGTCGATGCCGTTCGCATCCGACATGGCGTTCACGAAGTCCTCGCAGGTGACCGCCTCGCCGTCGTGGCGCTCGAAGTAGAGATCCATGCCCTTCCGGAACCCCTCCTCACCAAGGCGGGTATGGAGCAGGCGCACCACCTCCGCCCCCTTTTCGTACACGGTCAGGGTGTAGAAGTTGTTGATCTCGATGTAGCTGTCGGGACGGACCGGGTGTGCGGTCGGACCGGCATCCTCCTGGAACTGGTGCGCGCGCAGGAAGCGCGCATCCGCCACCCGCTTCACCCCGCGGGAATGCATGTCGGCGGTGAATTCCTGGTCCCGGAACACCGTCAGCCCTTCCTTCAGGCTGAGCTGGAACCAGTCCCGGCAGGTGACCCGGTTGCCGGTCCAGTTGTGGAAATACTCGTGCGCCACCACCTCCTCGATGCGCTGGAAATCGACATCGGTGGCACTGTCACGGTCTGCCAGCACCAGCTTGCTGTTGAAGACATTCAGGCCCTTGTTCTCCATCGCTCCCATGTTGAAGTGGCTGACCGCCACGATCATGAAGAGATCGAGATCGTACTCGAGGCCGAAGCGCTCCTCGTCCCAGGTCATCGCCGATTTCAGTGCCCGCATCGCGTGATCGCACCGGGTCTCGTCACCGTGTTCGACATAGATGCGCAGGGCAACGTCACGTCCCGACCGGGTGACATGGCGATCCTCGACGCAGGCGAGGTCACCCGCCACCATCGCGAACAGGTAGGACGGTTTTGGCCAGGGGTCATGCCACGTGGCGCTGTGGCGGCCACCGGCAAGATCGCAGGTCTCGACCAGGTTGCCGTTCGACAGCAGGACCGGATACCGGCCCCGGTCCGCCACGATGGTGGTCCGGTAGACCGACAGGATGTCGGGCCGGTCCGGAAACGGCGTGATCCGGCGGAAGCCCTCGGCCTCGCACTGGGTGCAGTAGATGCCGTTCGACAGGTACAGGCCCTCGAGCACCGTGTTGTCGGCAGGTCGCGTCCGGCTCGTCACCACAAGGGTAAAGGTCTCCCCGACACCGGCAACCTCGAACCCCGGATCATGTCGCGCGGGGACCGGCTGCTGCCGGCCGTCGAGCACCAGGTCGAGAACCTCGAGATCCAGCATGTCCAGGACGAGGACATCATCGGCTCGCGCACCGTCCGCTGTCTGCGCGAGCGGATTGCGCCGGCCCGCAAGCGTGGCGGTGACCGTCGCCCACTCGTCGCAGAGGTCAATGACGAGGTCGACGGTGTCAACGAGAAATCGCGGCGGGCGATACTCCCCGAGCCGCTTCGGTTCCGCCGGTTCTTCGGAACCTGGTGTGGAAACCGCGGTCATGGCACCCGTTCCGGCCCCCGGTGATCCTGGATGGCCGAAGCTGGCAGGTGACCGGCCGGACTGTCAACATCATGGACCGGTTGGTACGGCGCCGGGGTCCGATCGCCGGCCCGGCGCACGCCGCATTGGGCCGTCAGGCGCTCGAGCTGCGCAGCGGTTGGACGTTGTATGCCTGCTCGCAGTGTTCCTCGCAGTACGGGCGGCCGTCGCTCACCGGTGCTCCACAGAACCTGAACTCGGGATTCTGCGGATCGCCGATCGGCCAGCAACACCGCGTTCGCGCCCACTGCGCCGCAACCTCCTGCAGGGCGCGACGCCGTCCGGCAACGGCCGGTGGCGCCACTTCGGGGATGGGAGAGCGCCGTCGCGGCAACCCCAGGCGCTGTGCCTTGCCGACAACGGCGTTGCGGCTCACGCCAAGCACCCGACCGATCTGGGTAACCGACACACCCTTGGCCCAGAGTTCCCTGAGCCTGACCAACCGATCCTCGTTCCACGTGCCGGATGGTTGTTCGGACATTGACTCCTCCCGAGCTACCAGGACGCCCCTACATTTTGTAGGTGCGCATTCAAAGGTTACCCGGTGTTGATTGAGCACCGCAACAAAAATCACCCTGCCGCGGCAGGTGGCGTCAGTTCCTGGTCCTGACCGCGATTGCCAGCAGCAACGCCAGACCTGTTGCGGACATCAGCAGCAGGGCCGGCGGCGGGCCCAGCCAGTCGGACAGCAGGCCGAGGGTCACGAGCCCCACCGGTGAACAGCCGATGCAGACCGACAGCAGCCCCATTAGCCGGCCGCGGAGTTCCAGGGGTGCCAGGCTCAGTATCAGGGTGCTCTGCATGCAGCCGAAACCGGCCATGCCGAGACCGGCGCCGAACAGCAGCGCCACGGCGAGCCAGTAGAACGGAGCCAGGGACAGGCAGATCACGCCGGTCACGAAGACGATCGAGCCGCCAACGAACAGCGGGACATACCAGCGCGGTCGCACCACAATCGAGATCGCCAGCGCACCAATGAAGGCACCCGCGCCCTCGACAGCGGACAACAGGCCGATCAGGGCCGGCTCGACCTGGTAGCGGGCCCGACCGAGTACCGGGATCATGGCGGCATACGGAAACCCGAACACGTTGAGCACGATGGTAAAGAGATAGATCCTGAGCAGGTCGCGCGACCCCATCACCACGTTGAGCGCGCGGCGCAGATCGCGCAGGAACGACCCGGACGCCGCTGCCATCGGGCTCGGGCCGACCGTCAGTGAAAGAGCAACGACGACACAGGCGGCATGCGCCCCCAGCGAGAACAGGAACGCGCCCTCCAGACCCAGAAGTCCGTACAGGATGCCGCCGCCCAGCGGACCGACCATGCGGGTGGCATTGTTGGTCGCCGAGTCGAAGGACACGCCGGCCCCGAGCCGCTCGGGGCCGCAGAATTCGCCGAGCAGCGTTCTCCGGGCCGGGAAATCCATGGTCCAGCAAGTTCCGCTGACAAAGGCACAGGCCACCAGGTGCCAGATCTCGATGGAACCGGTCCAGGCAAGCGCGCACATGGTGCTCGAGGAAAGTGTGGTTACCGCGAAGGCGGTCGCAAGCAACCGGCCCCGGTTCACCCGTTCGGCAAGCTGCCCGGTCATCGAGCCGAACAGCGCCAGCGGAACCTGCCGGACCACGGTCATCACCGCCACCTGCAGCGCCGAACCGGTGGTCTCGAACACGAAGATCCCGACCGCAAGCACCTCGAGCCAGCGCATGGTGTTGCCGAACAGGCCGATCAGCCAGATCCGGGCGTAGGCGCCATCACGCAGCAGAGACAGCAGCGGACTCGACACGGTCAAGTCACCCTGCCGCCAGGCGGGCGGGCCCCGGGAACTTCGCCGACATCAAGGCAGGGCGGGTCCTGTTCATTGCTCTCGCCGGCGTCACCGGTTGCAGGGGTTCGGGAGGAGGCCTGCGACACCGTTCGCCACAAACTGCATGCCGTCAAGCGCCCGGCCGGACTCTCCCGCCCCCGCAGCGCCTTGTTTCGTGCATGCCACATCGGAGAAGATGCGGGCCAACCGCCACCGGTCCGGAGACCACCACCATGAGCGACAGCAGGCCCCGTGTCCTTTTCATCGGGACCGGTGGCACCATTTCCTTTGCCGGCAGGGACAGCATGGACCTGTGGGAATACATGGACCACGGTCGCCGCATGCCGGTCTCGGAGATCCTTGCGCTGTTTCCGGAAGTGGAAGCGGCGGCCACCATCATCCCTGTCGACGTGCGCCAGGTCTCCAGTTCGGGCATCACTCCGGATGACTGGCTCGCACTCGTCGACGCCGTCCACCGATCGGTCGCCGCCACACCGGACCTCGACGGCGTGGTGATCACCCACGGGACCGCGACGCTGGAGGAGACCGCCTACTTCCTCTCGCTTGCGCTCAAGGTCGATCTGCCGGTGGTGATGGTTGGCGCCCAGAGACCGAGTTCGGGGTTTGCGACCGACGCCGGGTCGAACCTGCTTTCGGCACTGCGTGTCGCCTCGGCACCGCAGTGCCGCGGGCTCGGAGTACTCGTGGTCCTGAACGAGGAAATCCACGCCGCCCGCGAGGTGACCAAGACCTCGACCCTGCGGCTGGAGACCTTCCGTGCCCCGGATATCGGAATGCTCGGCTACGCCGATCCCGACGGAACGGTCGCCATCTATCGCCGGCCGGTCCGGCTCTGCTGCCCCGACACCGAGTTCGACGTTGCCGGCACCGGTACATTGCCGCGGGTCGACATCGCGCTCAGCTACGCCGGCGCGGACGGTGCGGCCATTTCGGGTTTCGTCGACGCGGGTGCGCGGGCGATCGTCTGCGCCACCCTGGCTCCCGGCCTGCCGACGCCTGCCCAGGAACAGGCGCTCGATGCGGCTGCCGTCCGGGGTATTCCCGTGATCTACAGCAGCAGGGCCGGAAGCGGGCGTGTGCTGCGCCGCGGGTCGATGCGCCAGGCAGGCGTCATTGCGGCCGACAGCCTCAATCCGCAAAAGGCGCGGGTCCTCGCCATGCTGGCACTCACCCGCACCGGCGATCCCGAGGAGATCCAGCGGATGTTCGACACCTACTGAGGGCCACTGTACCGCGCCGGACGGCTGTCCCTGGTCCTCGGGCAGTTCCGTTGTCCGGCGCGCAACCCCGGAGATGACATGGCATGAAAGGCAGCATCCTCTCCCTGGTGCGCCTCGCGCCGCAGGACCGGGAGGCGATCGGCAGGATCGATCCCGGGCTGCGGCTGGTGGAAGCCGCGGGCTGGTTCGACGGCGAAATTCGCGAGACCTGGCCCGCATTCACCACCGACCGCTACCTCGCCACGGACTCGACCGGCCGTGGTACGCGCGAGGAACGCGACCGGCTGCTCGCCGACGCCGAGGTCATGCTGGTCGGGTTTCCGTTTCCCGTGGACCTGCGCGCCCGCGCCGCCGGACTCGCCTGGGTGCACCAGCGCCCTGCCGGTTCCTCGAACATGCGTCACGGCGACCTCTGGCAGTCCGACATCACGGTCACCTCGTCGCGCGGCTACGCCCACAACCTGCCGATCGCCGAGTACGTGCTCGCCGGAATGCTGCATTTCCTCAAGGGCCTTCACATTTCCTCGATAGAGCGGGAGAGGGGCCGGTTCGACGCCCGCGGCTACCCCGGTCTGCAGGTCGCTGGCAAGACGATGTGCGTCATCGGGGTCGGCGGCATCGGTCGCGAGGTCGGCCGGCTCGCGGCCGCCCTGGCGATGAGGGTCACGGGGGTGAGGCGCCTTCCCGGCCCCCCCGATCCCGGGTTCGACCGCGTGACCGGGCCGGACGAGTTGCATGCGGTGCTCGGCGATGCCGACGTCATCGCGGTGTGCTGCCAGTGGACCCCGCAGACACACGGGATGATCAACGCCGCCGCCTTCGCCGCCATGAAGCCCGGAGCGTTGTTGATCAACGTGGCGCGCGGCGAGATCATAGACGAGGAGGCGCTGTGCGGGGCGCTTGCCGCCGGCACGCTCGGTGGGGTCGTGCTCGATGTGTACGATGGCGAATTCGAGCGGCCGCCGGACCGGCGGCTGTGGTCGGACGAGCGTGTGATGATCACCCCTCACATCTCGGCGAAGTCGGACATCAACACCCACAGGGGAACGGCGCTGTTCCTCGAGAACCTGCGCCTGTACCTCGCCGGACGCCCGCTGAAGAACGTCATATCCTGGGAACAGGGATACTGAGGCGCGGTGGCGGGCGGCAGCGAGCCACTGTAGCATGGGGCACTCGCGGACTGTTTCCGTGCACGGCGCCGGTGGGAACCATGACCGACGGCTTCCGCATCGGAGTTGACCTCGGCGGGACCAAGATCGAATGCGTGGTCATGGACGCGACGGGATCCGTCTGCTGGCACCGGCGGATCCGCACGCCGCGAGGGAACTACGACGGGACCATCGCTGCCCTGGCGCGGCTGGTTGCCGCCGCGCGCGGCGCCGCCGGGAGTCGGGCAACGGTCGGTATCGGTATTCCCGGCGCCGTGTCGGCCCGTACCGGGCTGTTCAGGCACGGCAATGCGACCTGGCTGATCGGCCGGCCCCTGCAGCACGACATCGAGACGGCGCTCGGCGTCCAGGTACGGATCGAGAACGACGCAAACTGTCTTGCGGTCTCGGAGGCGGCCGACGGAGCCGGCAACGGCGCAGTCCTTGCCGTCGTACTCGGTACCGGTGTCGGCGCCGCACACACCCTGGATGCCTGGTCCAGCCGGCTCGCCCGCAGCCTCGCCACGGTGATCAACCTGCTCGACCCCGACGTGATCGTGGTCGGCGGCGGCCCGTCGAACATCAGCCAGCTGTTCAGAGATGTCCCGAAGTACAGGCACAGGCACGTGTTCTCGGACGAGATCCGGACCAGGCTGGCGGCGGCGGCGCACGGAGACGCGAGCGGCGTGCGCGGTGCCGCCTGGCTGTGGCCGCGTCATCCGGACGGTTCGGGATGACGTTCCGGGGCCTGTGCCGGGACTGTTTTGCCTGGTCGCACGGTATCGATGCGTGTCCGGACTGCGGATCGCCGCGGATGATTCGCCACCGGCAACTCTCCGAGCTCGCCATCGCCCACCTCGACTGCGACGCCTTCTACGCCAATGTGGAGAAACGTGACAATCCGGAGCTGCTTGCCCGGCCGGTCATCGTTGGCGGCAGCACCCGCGGCGTGGTGTCGACCGCGTGTTACATCGCCCGCACCCGTGGCGTGCACTCGGCGATGCCGATGGCACGGGCACTCGCCGCCTGTCCGGACGCGGTGGTCCTGCGACCGGACATGGAACGGTACGGCGCGGTCGGTCGGCAGATCCGGGAGATCATGCGCGAGACCGCTCCCCTGGTCGAACCGCTGTCGATCGACGAGGCTTTCCTCGATCTGGGCGGGACCGAACTGCTGCACCGCAGTTGTCCCGCCGAAACCCTGGCCCGGCTTGCCACACGGATCGAGAGCGAGATCGGCGTCAGCGTTTCGATCGGTCTCAGCTGCAACAAGTTCCTCGCCAAGGTGGCATCCGACCTCGACAAGCCGCGGGGCATGAGCGTCATCGGACAGGCAGAGGCTCCCGCCAGGCTGGCGCCGATGCCGGTCTCGGTGATCTGGGGTGTCGGCCGGCAGCTTGGCCGCGCATTGCGCCGGTCAGGGATTTCTACCGTGGGAGACCTGCAGAAGGTCCCGGAGACCGAACTTGTCCGCCGCTACGGAGCCATCGGCTCCCGGCTCGCGGCCTGTGCGTGGGGCCGCGACGAGCGCACGGTCGATCCTTCCCGCGAGGGCATCAGCATCTCCAGCGAAACCACTTTCGGGACCGATCTGCGCGAACTCGAGCTGCTGCTCCCCGTTCTCTGGTCGCAGTGCGAGACCGTCTCGCGGCGTCTGAAGGAGGCAGGCAGGGCCGGCCGGGTTGTGATGCTCAAGCTGCGGACCTCGACTTTCCGCACCGCGACGCGCCGCACCACCCTCACCTCTCCGACCCAGCTGGCAGACACGCTGTTCAGGGCCGCCCGGTCCCTGCTCGAACGCGAGACGGACGGGCGGAGTTTCCGGCTGCTCGGCGTCGGTGTCTCCGGGTTGGCCGACGAGGATGAAGCGGACCTTCCGGACCTGGCCGACCCGTCCGGACAGCGGCGCAAGCGTGCGGAACTGGCCATGGACGCGGTTCGCACGCAACAGGGCCCCGCGGCCATCATCAAGGGACGCAGCCTGTCGAGGAACGGGCGGCAGTAGCGACGGGGACACGCGCTCAGGGACAGTCGGGCAGCGCGTTCAGGCTGACTTCCTGGAGTCCGAGCTCGATGTCCAGGGCATCGTAGTGCAGCGTCAACGAGGAGACGGCCCCGCTCTCGTGCAGGTGCATGCTCACCTCGTAGTCGGGCGCGTCTGCCCGGGAATCCGGGCTGAAGTAGCCCAGATGAACCGGCCATGACGCACCCGAGAACAGGGCCTCCGCGACCGTCGCATCCAGGCCTTCGGGAATTCTCCACCCCGTTTTCCCGTTTCCGATCACGGCCGTGACCAGGACGTCGCCCTCCATGAGTTCGGAGCCGGAGAACTCGCGGGCGGCAAACACGCGCGTGGCGCGTTTCGCCGCCTCGAGCAGCTTCCTGCTGTGCGCGACCGGAAACAGGGTCTCCTCGGACAGCGCCACGGCAGTGTCGTGGCCATCGTAGGTGGCCACAAGCCGACCGTTGCGCCGTTCGACCGTGCCGCCGTGGGCCGCGGTTACGGCCTCGCGGTCGCGGCCCCACGTCCTTTCGGTGTCAAACCTGAGCCAGCTGCCATCCTTGCCCTCCCGTGCGGTATGGCTGTGGATGGTCGGTGTTCCCTGACCGAGGGCATTCACGAGCCCGATGGCGGTCTCCTGGCTGAGGTGCCACGCGTCGCAGTCCTCGACCAGGCTGATCTTCAGTCCCCCGGAGAAATCGATGACCGAGCTGTCGTGATCGATCTTGGCGAGCGACATCGAATAGATCGCCGAGTGGGGCACGATCCTGACAGCGTCAGCCCTGCCATCCCCAGCCCGGGCCGGACCCGCTGCCGGCATGACCAGGGCGGCAGTGACCACACCGACGCGCAGAATTCTCCCTGACATGACGGCGCCCTCCCCTGGCCTCGCGAACGCGGAGACTATGGGCCGCTCGCGCGACAGCGACAATGACTCGACTGCTTCGCCGGACCGCTGCGTACGACCATGCCTGCGCCGCGGGTGCACCCGGCACTTGTCATTGTGCTCCGGATCGGCCAGCGTTGTCGGCTCCGGTCCCTTGAACGGTGTACAGGGTGGACATGACGGCAACAGCACTGCTCGGGTACCTGGAGACTGGCAGCGCCCTTTTCAACGACCGGGTACCGGTCGTCTTCAAGTGGCCCGCAATGGCCCTGCTGATCAGCATTCTGGCCATCGTCGATGTCGCGGTCTTCATGCGCCACGTCATGAACGATGTCCTGTCCTGGCCCGAGGAAATCTCCAAGTTCGTCATGGTCTGGCTGACCTTCGTGGTCGCCCCGCTTGGTCTGCGAAGCGGTGCGCATGTCGGCATCGGTGTCCTCGTCGGCAACCTGGGCGGGCGCAGCCGCCAGCTGCCGCTGATGGTGATCTTTCCCGGCATCATCAGCCTGATGGGTGCGATCATGAAGGAGTGTTCCTTCATGGCCTGGAACGCCCGGATCCAGCCGGCGTCGACCATCGGGCGGGGAGGTTGAAATCACCGAGGAAGACCGCAAGCTGCTCGAACAATCATTCCGGTGCCGGCAGGCGGGCGCCTGCCGCATCAGGGGACAGACCAGGGAGCGAAACCAATGCTTGAAAGACGCAACCCGGACACAGTCCATGCCCCCAGGGGCTACGCGCACTCGGTCGAAGTACCGGCCGGCACCACATGGATCCATGTCTCAGGCCAGATCGGCATCCGCCCCGATGGAACCATGGTCGAGGACGCACACGGTCAGATCGACCAGACCTGGGACAACCTTGCCGCCCAGCTCGACGCGGCCGGCACCACCCGTGACGATATCGTCAAGATCACGGTGTTCCTGACGCGACGCGAGGATGTCGATTACTACCGGGCATCACGCCAGCGGTTTTTCGGGGACAGCGTCCCGGCTTCAACTCTGCTGTTTGTCGCCGGCCTGGCCGACCCGGCGCTGGTGGTTGAGATCGAGGCCGTCTGCGTCAGGACCGACTGAGGACACGCGGCACGGCAACCCGGTCGGCTGCCAGCGACGGTGGACCCGACAGCCGGTTCTGCATGATCATCACCTGCTGGCGCGCAAACGCCGGCAACGGAACGTCGGCAAATCCCGTTTCGCCACTCCAGGACGGAGGGATGTGCTTGAACGGCGAAGAACGTGGCAGCACCAGTGGTGTGGTCCCCGCAGCCGCCGCGTGCCAGTCGTCAACGCGCAGTCCGGACGGTACCAGCTTCGGAACCACCGGCAAGGCATTGCCCGCGGTTCCGGCGCCCGTCGCCGTGCCGGCGTGACCGGTTTTCTGGTCCGTGCCGACCGGTGACGCGCCCGTGGCCGGAACCGCGCCGAAGGGCAGCGAGTGGGTCTCGAACAGGTTCGCACCGAACGCGCTCTCGGGAGCAACCCGCGCCGGCGCGCGGGCTGCATTCCTGGGCGAACCGGTCACTCTCCCGATCTTCAGCGCCAGAGTCCGTGCTTTCTCTTCGACAACCTGGTGCACCGGCGTCACTTCAGGGCCGCCATCCGCATGATCTCCCGGAAATGACGTCGGGTAGGTGACCTTAATCTTGATATCGGCATCGTTGTATTCGCGGCAGATCGGATTGAGGTACAGCAGCCTGTGCAGCGCGCAATTCTGCCCGTTGGCAGCTGACACGATGTGGTCCGACGTGCTCTTGCCCGTGGTCAGAACCGAGAAACCGGACACTCCGAGCGACGCGGCCGACATCACGGGCGGAACGAACGGAAGACATCCCGCAAGCATCGTGCACAGCCCCACGCTCATGGCCACACGCATCATGACCACCCCTCCCTCTGACCGGGCAATGCCGACTCCCAGAGTTCAACCACTCAACACCTTACACAGGCTACTTTATCCGATGACTGAGATCACGGCAAGAACATGTTGAACCGACGTCACTCTTGAGGGATCCGACCCCCCGATGTATAGCTCGGTAATGACACTTGTATCCGATTCGCGGTCGGTCTCGGAACTCTGCCGTCGCCTGGCTGAAGAGCCGTACGTGTGCGTGGATACCGAGTTCATGCGCGATCGCACCTACTATGCACGGCTGTGTCTGGTGCAGCTGGCGGGTGCACGCGACGCGGTGGCGATCGACGCGCTGGCGCCGGACATCGATCTGGTGCCGGTATACGATCTCATGAACGACCGCGGCGTGATCAAGGTCCTCCACGCCTGTCGACAGGATCTCGAGATCTTTCACGACCGGACCGGCGCGGTTCCCGCCCCGGTGTTTGATACCCAGGTTGCAGCCATGGTCTGCGGCTTCGGCGAGGCGGTGAGCTACGACGCACTCGTTCACAACCTGACGGCAACCCGCATCGACAAGGGCTCCCGCTACACCGACTGGGCCCGAAGGCCCCTGTCGGACTCCCAGCTCGCCTATGCGATTTCCGACGTGACCGGCCTTCGCCAAGTGTACGAAATCCTCCGCGACCGGTTGCTGACCAGCGGGCGGGCCGACTGGCTTGAGGAGGAACTCGCCGGTGTCACCGATCCCGCAAACTACGCCATCGACCCCCGGGAGTGCTGGCGCCGGCTCAAGGTCAGGAACAGGTCACCCCGGTTCCTGGCACTGGTGCGGGAACTGGCGGCCTGGCGCGAGACCGAGGCGCGGCAACGGGACCGGCCGCGGCCCTGGATCATGCGCGATGACGTGCTGCTGGCGATTGCCGCCCGCGCACCGCAAACGGCCAGGCAACTCGCCGGCGTGCGCAACATTTCCGAAAGGGTTGCATCCGGGCGCAGCGGACGCGAACTGCTGGATGCGGTCGCCCGCGCCAACGCACTGCCGGATCACGCCTGTCCGCGACTGCCCGCTCCACCCGCTGCTTCCGCCCGCTCCGCGATCGTCGACCTGCTCAGGGTCCTGCTGACCCTGAAGTCGGAGCAGCATTCGGTGGCAGCGCGGCTGATCGCAACCTCTGCCGATCTCGACGCCATCGCCGAACACGACGGTGCGGCCGACACGCCGGCGCTCAGGGGCTGGCGCGCCCGGATCTTCGGCGACGACGCGCTCGCGGTCCGCAATGGCGAGCTGGCACTGCGTGCCAGCGGCGACCGGGTGGAGCTGGTCAGGCAGTGACTTCCCGGGCGTCGGTGTCGACCCGGGCCCGTGGCTCCATGATGACCGGCCTGCCGAGCACGGCGGAAAGCTGCGTGACCCGCCGGGCAACGGTCTCACCGAGCACGACCGCACGGTCACCGGGATAGCGGACAACGACCCGATCGGTCTGCGGGATCACCTCGAGCTCGCTGAGCAACCGCGCAACACCGCCCGAATAGCTGAATCCGAACCGCAGGACGCACCCGATCAGGTTGGCGAGATCTCGCTGCTCCGGCTTGATCAGTCGGGCCACGGCCCCGGCACGCGGATGATCGATGTGACCGTTGTAGCGCGCCAGCACCGCGAGAGCGACGAATACCCGTTCCTCGTGCTCAAGGCCCACCAGGGGCAACCGCAGGACCTTGAGGAAGGCGTGCTCGCCACGGTAACTCGGATGTTCGGCCCAGGCCGCATCACCGAGCAGGCAGATGGCGTGCACCAGTCGGGCCGGGACCGGGGCCGGCAGGAAGTCGGTCACCCAGCGCTCGAGCACTCCCTCCTCCAGCGGAAACCGGCTGAACGGGCGGACAATGTCGGAAAACCCTGAGAGCAGCGGGTCCCGCCGCCGCTCCTCCGGCGACAGCCTGTCGTACAGGCACCCCTCGCGCAGGCCGAAGGCGGAGAACACCAGTTCCCCGACCCGGCCAAGCGAGATCAGGCGATGCAGGACCAGGGCTGCGGTCGGGATCGTGTCGACCCGGCGCCGGGCGATGCCAGGTTGCGCGGCGAGCCCCTTGCCGTAGGCGACTCGTTCGAGAAACCTGACCGCGCGGTCAGGATCAATCCTGTAGCCATGAATGATCTCGAGCGGATAGCGGCACCCTACCATGTGCAGCCGCGCGAGGCTGCGCCAGCCGCCTCCGACAGCGAAGAACTGTCGCCCGGCAAGGTGGTCAAGCCACGGCAGCCTCTCGATATGGTGATCGATGCGACTGCGCAACCGATTCCGGTTCTCCCGCGTGAGTGCACCCACGCTCAGCGCCCCCAGCGGCAGGGTCGCAACCGACCGGGGCGAACCGTCCGGAACGTTGATCAGCTCGAGGCTGCCGCCACCGAGATCGCCGACCACGCCGTCGCAGCCCGGAAAGGCACTGATGACGCCAAGGGCGGACAGGCGCGCCTCCTCGGCGCCGGTTAGCATCCGCACGCGGATCCCGAAGCGGTGTTCGACGTCCTCGGCGAACGCCGGCCCGTTCTCGGTATCGCGCACCGCTGCGGTGGCGATGACGTCAAGCCGCGCCAGTCGCATTTCGCGTGCCACCTCGAGGAACCGGGCGATGATGTCGACAGCGGCCGCACGTCCGGTTTCCGAGAGCCTGCCGGTTCGGCGCATGTCGGCACCCAGACCGCACAGCGCCTTTTCATTGAACACCGGAAACGGCATGCGCCGGTCGCCGGTGAACACCACCAGGCGCACCGAGTTCGAACCGATGTCCAGCACGCCGACCCTGTGGCCGTTGCCGTCTTTCCACGCCGAAGCAGAGTACGCCACGCTCAGGCCTCCTGCCGGTCCCGCCTCGCAGGGGTCGGAGCCGGAGACTGCTTGCGCAGCGCGCTGCCGCGGCCCGACAGGCTCGGGTTGGTCATGAAGTAGGTGTGGGCCGAGAAGTCGTCGGCCTGTGCCTTCACCCGGATGTACCGGCCGGACGATTCGAGTTCCCAGCTGTTCTTGCGATCCTTCAGGTTTGCCCCCATGATCTCCGTCTGCACCTGCCGATGCACCGTCTCGTTCTCGATCGGAACGAAGTGCTCGACCCGGCGGTCGAGGTTGCGCGGCATCCAGTCCGCCGACGATATGAAGACCAGCGAGCGCCCGGACGGCAACCCGTAGCCGTTGCCGAAGCACACGATGCGAGAGTGCTCGAGAAACCGGCCGACAATGCTGCGCACATGGATGTTCTCCGACAGCCCGGGCACGCCCGGACGCAAGCAGCAGATGCCGCGCACGACGAGGGTGATCTCGACACCGGCGCAGGACGCCTCGTACAGCTGGTCGATGAGGTCGGGATCGACCAGCGAGTTCATCTTGGCCCAGATCGCGGACGGCCTGCCGGCGGCGGCGTGGGCCATTTCGGCGCGGATCAACTCGACGATACGGTCGCGCAGCGACATCGGTGACATGGCGATCTTGTCCATCGCCAGCGGAGTCACGTAGCCGGTCATGTAGTTGAAGGCGCGCGCGGCATCGAGACAGATCACCTCGTCGCAGGTGAAGAATGACAGGTCGGTGTACACCTTCGCCGTGATCGGGTGGTAGTTGCCGGTGCCGAAATGCGCATAGCTGCGCAGACCGCCGCCTTCCCGCCGCACCACCAGTGACATCTTGGCATGCGTCTTCAGGTCCAGGAACCCGAACACCACCTGCACCCCGGCCCGTTCGAGATCCCGGGCAAGGCGTATGTTGACCTCCTCGTCGAACCGAGCCTTGAGCTCGATCATTGCCGTAACCGACTTGCCAGACTCGGCCGCCTCGATCAGCGCCTTGACGATTGGCGAGTCATGGATGGTCCGGTACAGCGTCTGCTTGATCGCCACCACCGCCGGGTCGGTGGCCGCCTGGCGCAGGAACTGCACCACCGCATCGAAACTCTCGTAGGGATGATGGATGATGATGTCCTTCGCCCCGATGGCGGCGAAGCAGTCACCGCCAAAATCCCGGATCCGCTCCGGGAAACGGGCATTGAACGGTGGCCAGAGAAGGTCCGGGCGCTCGTCGGTGATCAGCTGCGACAGGTCGGCAAGCCCGACCATTTCCTGCAGCGCGAACACCTCCTCTCCGGAAGTGTCGAACTCACGCATCACCAGTGCCCGCAGGTCGTCGGGCATCGAGGAATTGGTGGACAGGCGAATGACGGTCCCTCGGCGGCGGCGGCGCAGCGCTGACTCGAACGACACCACGAGGTCCTCGGCCTCCTCGTCGATCTCCATTTCGCTGTCGCGCAGCACCCTGAAGATGCCGTACTCCATGATCTCGAAATTCGGAAACACCGTGTCGGCATGCTGGAGGATCACCTGTTCGATGGTGATGTAGCGAATCTCCCTGCCAGGCAGGCGTACGAACCGGCCGACCTGCCAGGGCAACGGCAGCAACGCCTCCATGTGGTGACCGTCCGACGACCGGCGCAGCCGCAGCACCAGGCAGGCGCTGCGGTTGGGGAAGAACGGAAACGGATGCGCCGGGTCAATGGCCAGCGGTGTGAGCACCGGGAAGACCTGTGCCAGGAAATGCTCGTCAAGCCACGTCCGGTCGGCCGCGTCCAGATCATCGTGGTCGACCAGGTGGAAGCCGGCGTTGCGCAGCTCCTCGCCGAGTTCGTGCAGGCAGTCCTGCTGACCCTCGATCAGCCGGTCCGCCTCCTTGGAGATCGCCTGCAGCTGCCTCGACGGCGTCAGTCCGTCGGGGCTCGAGGTGGTGACCCCGGCCGAGATCATTCCCTTCAGCCCGGCCACACGGACCATGTAGAACTCGTCGAGGTTGGCGCTCGAGATCGACAGGAACCGGAGCCGTTCGAGCAGCGGGTTTTCCGGATTGCAGGCCTCCTCGAGGACCCGGACATTGAAGGCGAGCCACGACAGTTCCCGATTGATGAACCGGTCCGAAGAGTTCCGGCCCGGCACCAGTCCATCAAGGACTTCCGCGCTGGTCATCGTCGGGGCCTCCTCGTTTCGCTCCAGTCGTCCGGACTCAGATCGAACTGCGGAATGCACCGCCGTCCATCAACAGGTTCTGCCCGTTGATATACCCGGCGTGCGCGCTGCACAGGAAGGCACAGGTCTTGCCGAACTCCTCGGCGGTTCCAAACCGTCCAGCAGGGTTTTCCGCCGATGCGGCCTCATACATCTCCTCGTAGGTCATGCCCGCCGCCTGCGCACGGACCACGAGAGTGCCGCGAAGGCGGTCGGTATCGAACGGACCGGGCAGAAGGCCGTTGATGGTCACGCCGCGGCGGACCGTGTCGCGGGCAATGCCGGCACAGAACCCGGTCAGTCCGGTTCGGGCACCGTTGGACAGGCCGAGGATCGCAATCGGTGATTTCACCGAGCCCGAGGTGATGTTGACGATCCTGCCGAACCCCCGCTCCATCATCGCATCGACGGTTGACCTGATCAGCTCGATGGCCGTGATCATGTTGGCATCAAGCGCCGCGATCCAGTCCTGCCTGGTCCAGTCACGAAAATTGCCAGGCGGCGGCCCCCCTGCATTGTTGACCAGGATATCGATGTCTCCTGCCGCCGCGAGGGCGGCTTCCCGACCCTCCGGCGTGGTGATGTCGCAGGCGACCGCGGTCACCGCGATGCCGCGCGCGGCTCCGATTTCCCTGGCGGTGGCTTCCACATCGGCCCTGGTACGGGCGCAGATCGTCACGTGTGCGCCGGCCTCGGCCAGTGAATCGGCGCAGGCGCGTCCCAACCCCTTGCTCGCCGCGCAGACCAGTGCCTTCCTTCCGGTAATACCCAGATCCATGGTCAGTGTCCTTCCGTTCCCCTGGTCATCCTGCCCAGCACCAGCCGGGCCAGTGGCAGCGTCACCGAACGGTGTTCGGTGAGTGACGTCCTGTCGAGTTCCTCCACCAGCCGTCCGGCCGTCTCGAAGGTCCGGTTCATCCTGCCGGTGATGTAGGCCAGTGCGCCGTCCTCGACCTGCAGCTGGCGATCACGGAACATCTTCGCCATCACCTCGTGCAGCAACCTGTCCTCGGGCTGGCCGATGGCGACCACGGCGAGGGTCGCCAACCGGGACGCCAGATCCTCGGGCAGGATCCCGATACCACCGCACGGTACCCGACTCAGCACCAGCACCGTGCCGCCCTGCTGCATCACGATGTTGTACAGCTGCAGCAGAGGCAACCCGGGCCAGTCGGCATCGAAACCGTCGATCAGAAGGTGGCGCGCACCGCAAAGCAGTTCCGGGGGCGCCAGTCGGACGAGTCCAGCCCGGTCGACAGACGCGGCACCGGCCCGTCGCCGCCAGGCGCTCCCGAGATGGGTCTTGCCGCACCCCGCTGGTCCGACGATGTTGAGACCGGTGATCTGTTCGGGCCAGTCCGGCCAGCGATCGATCCAGGCCGCCGCGTCGCGGTTCGAGGGGCAGACCACAAATTCCTCGCGCAGGAACCCCGGCGCACGGCCAAGGTCGAGGGTGAGTTGCCCGGGCGCGCTCACGATCGGTCCCGATCGCCCGGTTCGCCGGCGTCATCGGCCGGCGGAATGCCATGCAGGTGCAATGGACTTGCAAGGTACCGATCGAGTGCAAACCGCCCGATCACTCCGACGATGGCCGCCACCGGCAACGACAGCAGCACGCCGACGAAGCCGAACATGGTTCCGCCCGCAAGCAGCGCAAAGATGACCCAGACAGGGTGCAGGCCGACGGCATCCCCCACCAGCTTCGGCGTCAGGACATTGCCTTCCAGCACCTGGCCGATCACGAAGATCACTCCCACGATGACGATCGGTTGCCAGTCCGGAAACTGGATGGCTGCGAGGCTGATGCTGAGCACACCACCGAGGATGGCGCCCACGAACGGGACGAAGGAAATCCCCCCGACGAAGATGCCGACGACAATCCCGAAGTCCAGGCCGGCAAGGCTGAGCGCGGTCCCGTAGTAGACCATCAGCACCAGGCAGACGCTGCCCTGGCCGCGCACGAAGGATGCCAGCGTCGTATCGATGAGCCCCGCCTGTTCCCGTATCACCGGGCTCTGCGCCTGTGGCAACCAGCCGCGGATGGTGCACATCATGCGGTCCCAGTCGCGCAGCAGGTAGAAGGCGACGATCGGCGTAATCAGCACCAGCGACAGCAGGTTGGTGATCGCAACCCCGCCGGACACGAGTCCCCCGACGGTGCGAGTGATCCAGGGCAGGACCCCGCCGGCGAGCGACGGCAGGCCCTCGAGCGACCCGTCGCGCGCTCCGGCATGAACGTTCTCGACCAGGGAACGCACCATCGGTTCGATCCGGGCGACCGCGGCGGGCAGCAGTTCCGCGAGCCGCAGCAACTGCGCGTTGACTACCGGGACCAGCAGCAGCATGAACCCGACCACCGCGACCAGAAAGCCGCACAGCACCAGGGTGGCGCCGATGGTCCGGCTGCAGCCTGCCCGTTCCAGTCGGTCCACGATCGGGTCGAGAAGGTAGGCGATCGCCAGTCCGGCGACGAACGGCAGCAGGACGTCGGCAAGCACAACCAGGAACAGCCCGGTCGCACCAAGAAGCAGCAGCCAGAACAGTCCCCGTTCGCGTCTTGTCATCGTCAGCTGCGCGGCACGACCGGGCTGCCCGCTGCGGGCGAACGGTAACGCTCCGGCACCTGCCGCGAGCGCTCGGTGACCACCGGCTGGTCGCGGCCCTGGTGGAGTTCGAGATCCCGCTGGCGCAGCGCCGTGCGCAGCTGGTCGACATCACCGACCATCACGATGTCGACGAGCGCCTCCTGGCGTGACAGACGGCGCACCATCACGTCGCGAACGATTCCGATCGACTCGATCTGCCGGCGAATCGCCAGCCAGCGTCGAAAGGAGTCCTCGACCGGTATCAGCACCGCGATACTGGCCCTGGCATCCCGGCTGACAAGGTTGGCGCGTTTCCAGTCATCTTCCAGAGCCGCAACCACCTGCTCGACCGCCGCCTGGAACACATTCCCGCTCCCGACCGCAACCGGATCGGCACGGGTCTCGGCTCCGGACCCCGGTCCGTGGCGAACCAGTGATACTTCGAACCGAGCTGTCTCTCCGTCGGGGACCTCACGGGCCAGGGCGACGACGGCATTACCGGCGCCGTAGCGCTCGGCAATCAGCTGCAACGACCCCCAGTCACGGCCAAGCGCTCCGCTCACCGGGAGGTCGCGCATGTCCTGCAGATCGCCCCAGGGCACGACGATTGGCAACAGTCCGTCGGGCGGCTCAAAGTCCTGCCACGCCTCGCGCCAGGGATTGGGATCTTCCCACAGCACGTCGCGCACACCGTCGTTCAGCACCGGGATCACCAGCACCGGACGGCTTGGTGTCTCGGCGAAGGAAATCCCCATGTCGTTCATCAGGTTCCGGACCGCGTCCGGTCGGAAACCGAAAGACAGTTCCGCAATGTACCGGACTCTCGAGGTCCGTTCCCTCAGGATCTCGTAGTCATGGACGAGAGCGCGCACCTCCTCCTGGCCGAGCCCGATCAACTCCGCAGACTGTTCCGGCAGCACCATGCGCTCGACCAGACGCCTCCACGCCACGGTCTCTCCGCGTTCGAGTGCCTGCTCGCGCGCGACCAGAGACGACGACGCCGTCATGTCCACCTCGACCGGCGCGACGACGAATACGTCGTCCCCCGCCCGCACCTCTGCGGTGGCCATGGCGAGGACCAGCAAGACGAGCGCGGCCAGCATGCCGGGAACACGTGGGCGCGCGAGACGGAGCAATTTCATCTGGCAGCCTCCGGGAGCGACACTACCCATCCTACCACACCGGCACCCCATCCTATCACACCGGCACCGCGACACCCTTGCTCGCTACGAAAGCGGCGACCTGTCTCGGGAACAGCGCTCGAACGCTCGCTTGGCAGTGGGATTGCCGGACCCAATTGCGTATCCTCGACACGGATATGGAGTGATCGATGAACGCCGTTGAGATCGAGGAAGCGATATCGGTGCTGGCCGAACGGCCGTTCGAGGCCGGGGAGTTTCCTTTTGCGTTCCTGCGGGCATTCGGCAACAAGGAGACAACGATCAAGCGCCTGCGCTCGGGTGCATCCAACAATTCCAATCTCGGCGGCGTGCTCCAGCGCAGCAACATCCACATCAAGGTGTGCCCAGAGGGCGAGGTGGCGGCGAGTCTGGTGGCGCTCAAAGCCAGCCAGGCGACGACGCGCGCGAAGGCGAAGTTCGTCCTCGCCACCGACGGAAGAGAATTCCACGCTGAGGATCTGAACAGCGGCGACATTGTCGTCTGCGACTATCCCGACTTCCCCGAGCATTTCGGCTTCTTCCTGCCGCTCGCCGGCATCACGACCGTCAGGCAGATTCGCGAGAGCGCCTTCGACATCAAGGCGACCGGACGCCTGAACCGCCTCTATATCGAGCTGCTGAAGGAGAATCCGGCATGGGGCGCCGATGACCGCCGCCCCGAAATGAACCACTTCATGGCGCGGCTCATCTTTTGCTTCTTCGCCGAGGACACCGACATCTTCAACATCTCCGGTCTATTCACGGACACGATCGAACGGATGAGCGCAGCCGACAGCTCCAACACTCACGAGGTGATCGGCGAGATATTCCGCGCCATGAACACGGATACCGACGCACGAAAGGATGCTGACATCCCCCGCTGGGCCGGTTCGTTTCCGTATGTGAACGGAGGGCTCTTTTCGGAATCGACGGACGTGCCCCGCTTCAGCCGGATCGCACGGTCCTAGCCCCTCTCCACGCCATCGACGAGGCGGTCGAGAAGATCCGGGAGGGAATCATTACCCAATTCCGATACGACACAAACTCGGCGTCGCTCGTTGCGAGGCAGTGATGGCCGATCCGTTCACCATCCGCATCTTTGTCCCCGATGGCGACCCGGAAGGGGTCCGCCTGATCGATCGCATGAACTGGACGGGTCTCGGGTTAGTATTTCGCAGATCCGATTGGTCCGAGGTTCGCAAGCGTGGCGAAATGCAGCGTACCGGCATCTACGTACTCGTCGGCTACCGCAACGAGGACGACGACCTGCCCACCCTCTATATCGGGCAGGCCGATGGCGTTAAGGGGCGCATCGACTCGCACCACAGGGACAAGGATTTCTGGGATTGGTCCGCGGTATTCGTTTCGACCAGCGGTGGCCTGAACCGGGCCCACGTCACCTGGCTCGAATATGCCCTTGTCAAGAAGGCCACGGAGACAAGTCGCTGCTACCTGGACAACGGCAACGCGCCCCAGGAGCCCGCTCTGACCGAAGCGGAGAAAGCCGATACCCAAGGGTTCATGAAGGAAATCCTGCAAATCCTGCCCCTCGTCGGCCTGCGCGCGTTTGAAATCCCGAAGGCAGTCGCGGCTCCGCTCGCCACCGATCCTCTGACCGGCGCACAGCCGAGCAGCCGGAAGCGCGATACGATCATCGTTCCGGCCCAGAAGGACGGGTTCGATGAGACGTTCCTCGGCGAAGACTGTTGGTACGCGATCCGCATCGCGGGCGGCATGCTAGACAAGATTAAGTACATCGCCGCATACTAGACGCAGCCTGTGTCAGCCATCACACACTACGCCCCTGTATCCCTTATCGAGCCCTATGGTGAAGGCGGCAAGTACAAGGTCGTGTTTTCGGAGAGCGCCAAGCCCATCGGGCCCATACCGTATGGAGACGCCCATCCTGGCGCCATGCAGGGTCCGCGCTACACATCCTTCGCACGCCTGCAGAAGGCGCGGAAGCTGACCGATGTTCTAGGCAAGAGCTGATGCCCGGCCCTATATCACAGACTCCAGGGCCTCGGCTTCGAACACATTTCAGGCCACGGCACGCACCCAATTTCATCCAACTCGGAGCGTTGCGATGACCGATACGCTGATCGAACGGAACCCGGACATACTTGGCGGGACCCCCGTGTTCGCGGGAACCCGCGTTCCGGTGCGTATCCTGATGGAGCATCTCGAGGCGGGGGATCGGCTCGACGACTTCCTGAAGGACTACCCCACCGTGTCCCGGCACCAGGCGGTGGCGCTGCTGGAACGCGCGACGATCATGCTGGTATCCGGCAGCGATGAAGTTGCTGCTTGACGAATCCGTGCCGAGGCGTCTCGCCCTATCCTTTCCCGAATCGTTCGTGCTGCATACGGTTCAGGAGATGGGATGGGCGGGTACCGCCAACGGTCTCCTGCTGTCGCTCGCCGCCGCCGAAGGCTTCGACGCCCTCGTCACGGTGGACCGCGGTATCGAGCATCAGCAGAACCTCAGCGAGTTACCGATCCCCATCATCGTCATGCTGGCTCCACGAAACCGTCTGGTCGAGTTGCAGCCCCTTGTACCCAGCGTGGTGGATGTACTTTCCGGCGATCCACAAAGGCGGATTTATCGCGTACCGCAATGAGCCAGCGCTACCGAGTTAGGATACGTATTGCTGGCAACAGGCTATCGGCTTTCGTGCAGGACACACCGTCGTCCTTTAATCGCTTACCGCTGTCAGACCGCACCCTCGTCGCATGATTCACGACAAGGCGCCGGAACAAACAGGAAATCTTCATGGCGTGACACCAGGGTCACGCCGGACGGCGAAGAAGCGTTACAAGCCGGAAGCGATCGACAGTCTGCCGCAGTGGGCAGAGGTTTTGTGCAGCCTGGGCATGTCGATGGCGGACGCGATCCGGCATCTGGGGATCAGCAACGGTACGTTTTATCGGTGGCGCAAGGAGTATGCCACGATGAGCCGCGATCGGCTTCGCCGCCTCACGGTGCTGGGGCAGCCCCGCTTGACCCAGCTCCGTGTCCCTCGCGGCCGTGACGACGAGGACCGCCTGGTCGCGGACATCATCGAGCTGGAGCGCCAGTATGGCCGTACGGCTATCGACGGATCGCGGCACTGCCGCGTGCCGCCGGCTGGTCGGGTCAACGACAAGCGGATCGAGCGTCTGAGGCGATGCGAGGAGCTGAAGGTGCCCGACAAACACAGCACGCGCGTCGGCGCGGCCCGGGACACGATCGCCGCCGGCATCGAACCGCCGGTGATCCTGCAGGCCGGGCGGTGGAAGTCCGCCGCCATGGTCAACCGCTACGGGGACCAGCTACAGCCGCACTCGTGGTCTATCATTCTTGCTCCGCCACAGACATGAGGCGTAACGCTTCCAGACCACTTTCAGGAACAGGGCTCGTCGGATCTGAAGCCGACCCACTCCCGGACCTCAAGCAATGCATCCAACGGACGCGACACATGCGGCCTTGATTTCCTGCTTCGATATCGCACATTCGACAACGGAAGCCGAAGTCTTGCGGACCGGCGAATGGCACCCGAGAACCTGACCTTGATCCGTCTCTCCAATGCCACGTTGAATGACCTGCCGACGTCCATTGCACGGCCTGTCTACGACCGGGCGGCCCTGACGCCGGGTATCCTCCACATCGGGCTCGGCAATTTTCACCGCGCGCACCAGGCGTGGTACCTGCATCGGCTGTTTCAGCATGGCCACAACAGCGATTGGGCGATCGTCGGCGCCGGGGTCCGTCCGAGCGATTCGGTTCAGCGCGAGAAGCTCTTGAGACAGGATTGCCTGTCGACGCTGATCGAACTCGACCCGGCCGGCCGGTCGGCGGAAGTGAGTGGCGCGATGATCGACTACGCGCCCGTTGCGGAAGGCAACGCCGCCCTCATTCGCCGGATGGTCGATCCTGCAATTCGGATTGTCTCGCTCACGGTGACCGAGGGCGGATACTATGTCGATACCCCGACGAACGGCTTCGACGCAGCACATCCCGACATCCAGCATGACATCCTGTATCCGGACCGTCCGCGCACCGCATTCGGCGCGATGGTGGCGGCACTCAGGTTCAGGCGGGACCGACGGACAGGCCCGTTTACCGGCCTGAGTTGCGATAATCTTGTCGGCAACGGCGCATTATTGCGCCAGACCGTGGTCTCGCTTGCCCGGGAATCCGACCCGGTCCTTTCCGAGTGGATCGACGAGAACTGCTCGTTCCCGAACTCGATGGTCGATTGCATCGTTCCTGCAACCGGCCCGAACGAGCTGGCTCTGGCGCGGACATTCGGCGTCGACGACGCAGTTCCAGTCACGCATGAGAACTTCCGCCAGTGGGTCATCGACGACGATTTTTGCTCCGGGCGGCCGGACTGGGAACGCGTCGGCGCTTCTTTCTCGGACAGGGTCCACGACTACGAGGCGATGAAGATTCGTATTCTCAACGCGGGGCACCAGATCATCGCCAATGCAGGCGAAATTCTCTCGATCGAGACTATCGCGGAGTGCATGGCGCAGCCTCTGATCGCCGCTCTCTTTTGCAAGGTGCAACGCGAGGAAATTGCACCCCACGTCAAGGCAGTCCCGGATTTCACTGCCGACGAGTACGTCAATCTGATCGCCTGCCGTTTCTCCAACCCCGCCATCGGAGACACAACACGGCGCGTCGCCTTCGACGGATCGTCGCGCCATGCCGGGTTTCTCATGCCGAGTATTCGGGACGCCATCGGAACCGGCGCACCGGTCGAGGGGCTTGCGCTGGTAGAGGCACTCTGGGCGCGCATGTGCGAGGGCCGGCGCGAAGATGGCTCCGTCATCGAGCCGAACGACCCTCAGTGGGACAAGCTTGCGGTCGTCGCGAGAGCGGCGCGGAACAATCCGCGTGCCTGGCTGGAGCAGCGCCAAATCTATGGCGACCTCGTCGAGGCGCCACGATTCTCGGCAGCGTTCGAACGTTGGCTCAACAAGATTCTATCAGACGGTTGCGAGGCGTCGTTGCAGGCCTACGTGACCTCGTAGCCGAAATTCGGCGATCCGGTGGTGTCAAGATCTCCTGATCCATCCGGGCCCTCACACGATGCGCAGCCCCTTGTCATCGAACCGGTAGATGCGCTCGGCATCAGGCGTCAAGAAAATGGTATCGCCGTGATGCATAGCCACCTCGCCGCCCGATCGCACCGTGATCGGATCCGCGCATCCCTCCATGTGGACATGGAAAAATGTGTCCGAGCCCAGATGCTCCGAGACTCCTATTCGGCCCTTCCACATGCCCTCACTCGGCGACGGCGCGATGTGCTCGGGCCTGACGCCGATTGTCTGTGCGTCGCGTTTCGCCGCCTCAGGTCCTTCCAGAAAGTTCATCTTGGGCGAACCGATGAAGCCCGCCACGAACCTGTTCCGGGGCGCGCGGTAAAGTTCCAGGGGTGAGCCGACTTGTTCGATCCGTCCGGCCTGCAAAACGACGATCTTGTCGGCCATGGTCATCGCCTCGACCTGGTCGTGGGTGACGTAGATCATCGTCGTCTTCAACCGCTCATGCAGTTCGCTTATCTCGAGGCGCATGCCGACACGCAGCGCCGCATCCAGGTTGGACAGGGGCTCATCGAAGAGGAAAGCCGCGGGTTCGCGCACGATGGCGCGACCGATGGCCACGCGCTGGCGCTGGCCGCCCGAGAGCTGGCCCGGCCTGCGGTCGAGATATTCGGTCAGGTTCAGAACCGCGGCCGCCTGTTCGACGCGCCGGTCCTGTTCGGTCTTGTCCAGCTTCGCCATCCGCAGCGGGAAGCTGATGTTCTTTCGAACCGTCATGTGCGGATAGAGCGCATAGGACTGGAACACCATCGCGAGGCCGCGTTTGGCGGGCGGCACCGCGGTCGCGTCCTCCCCATCGATCCGGATCGCGCCGCCGGTCACATCCTCGAGTCCCGCGATCAGCCTGAGAAGCGTGGACTTGCCGCATCCCGACGGACCGACGAAGACGACGAACTCCCCGTCCTCGATCTCGAGGTCGAGAGGCGGGATGACAGTGACCTCGCCAAAACTCTTCTCCACCTTGTCGAGAACGATGCGTCCCATTTCCTTGTCCTCACTTCACAGCGCCGAAGGTCAGGCCGCGGACGAGTTGTTTCTGGCTGAACCATCCAAGGATCAGGATTGGCGCGATGGCCATGGTCGAGGCGGCGCTCAGCTTGGCGTAGAACAGGCCCTCGGGGCTCGAATAGCTGGCGATGAAGGCGGTCAGCGGGCCGGCCTTCGCCGCCGTCAGGTTCAGTGTCCAGAATGCCTCGTTCCACGCCAGGATGAAGTTCAAAAGGACGGTCGAGGCGATGCCCGGCACGGCCATGGGCGTTAGCACGTAAACGATCTCGTTCCTCAGCGGCGCGCCGTCCATCCGCGCCGCTTCCAGGATCTCGCCGGGAATTTCTCTGAAATAGGTGTAAAGCATCCAGACGATGATCGGCAGGTTGATCAGCATCATCACGATAACGAGGCCGACGCGCGTGTCGAGGAGTCCCAGTTCGATGAAAACAAGGTAGATCGGGTAGAGGACGCCGACCGCCGGCAGCATCTTGGTCGAAAGCATCCAGAGCAACACGTCCTTGGTCCGCCTCGACGGCACGAATGCCATCGACCATGCAGCGGGAACCGCGACGACGATGCCGACGAGCGTCGAGCAGCCGGCGATGATCACCGAGTTCCACAGGTAGCGCATATAGTCCGAACGCTCCTGCACGACGAAATAGTTCTCCAGCGTCCAGTTGAAGAAGAAAAAGACCGGTGGGTCGGCGATCGCCTCCGCCTCGGTCTTGAAACTCGTCAGGACGGTCCAGAGGACCGGGAAGAAGATCAGCAGGCCGATCGCCCAGGCGACGACGGTGTTGACGGTCTTTCGCTGGTTCGTGACAGCGCGGGCCATGGCTCTTCTTTCTCACGCGTCCAGGTTCTTGCCGACGATGCGCATCAGGAACAGCGCCACGATATTGGCGAGGATGATTGCGTAGACGCCACCTGCAGACCCGAGACCCACATTCTGGCTCTCCAGCACTCGCTGGAAGATCAGGTAGGTCAGCGTCCGAGTGCCGAACGAGCCCTGCGTCGTAACGAAGATTTCGGCAAAGATCGAAAGCAGGAAAATCGTCTGGATCAGAATGACGATGGTGATCGCCTGTCCGAGATGCGGAAGGACGATGTGGCCGAACCGGGCGAAAGGAGAGGCGCCGTCCATTTCCGCCGCCTCCAGCTGCTCGCTGTCGAGCGATTGCATCGCCGTCAGCAGAATCAGCGTCGCAAAGGGCAGCCATTGCCACGAGACGATCAGCACGATGGAGAAGATCGGGGCCTGGCTGAGCCACTCCACCGGCGCCAGCCCGAAAAACTTCCAGAGATGCGCGAAGAGCCCGTTCACCGGGTCCATGAGCATGTTCTTCCAGACCAGCGCGGACACCGTCGGCATCACGAAGAACGGCGCAATCACCAGGATACGGACGATACCCTGCCCCCACATCGGCTGGTCCAGCAGGAGCGCCAGACACACTCCCAGGACCACAGTTATCAGGAGCACGCCGCCGACGATGATGAGCGTGGTCTGGACGCTCGGCCAGAACGAGTTCGAGGTGACGAAGCGGACATAATTGTCGAGCCCGACCCACCCCAGGTCGCCGCCTCTCAGCGGCAGGTAGCGCTTGAGGGAGAAGAAGAGCGTCATTGTCAGCGGCACGAGCATCCAGACGAGGAGCAGGAACACCGCAGGCGCCAACATCAGGCGCGCGGCAGACCTGGAATGCTCGGTGGCCATGACGCATCTCCATTCGCGCCAGAGACGATTGCCATTGCGAACGGAGGGCGCGAATACCGCCCTCCGTCGCCGGAAAAGTGTCGTTTACGGCTTCGGCTGGAAAGATTTGTGCACTCGGTCCGTCAACCCTTCGGACCAGAGGAGTGGATGAGTTCTTTCGGGTATTCCGGACTGTCTCCCTAGTAGCCGGCGGCTTCCATTTCGTCGGCCGTGAGAGCCTGAGCCTTTTCAAGCGCCTCCGCGACGGTCTGCTGACCGGCGAGCGCGGCCGAAAACTCCTGCCCCACCAGCGTCGCGATGCCCGCAAATTCCGGGATCGCGACGAACTGCACGCCGGTATAGGGCACTGAATCGACGGTCGGCTGTGTTGGGTTCGCGGCGTTGATCGAATTCAGCGTCATCCGGGCAAAGGGCGCCGCCTCAAGATAGGCAGGGTTCTGGTAGAGCGATGTCCGCGTGCCCGGCGGGACATTGGCCCAGCCTTCCTTCGACGCCACCAGCTCGGTGTAGCCCTTGCCGGTCGCCCAGGTGATGAACTTCTTCGCCGCGTCCGTGGCATCGGAACCCGCCGGGATCGCCAGCGACCAGGCCCAGAGCCAGTTTCCGCGCTTGCCAAGCCCGTTGTCCGGAGCGAGAGCGAACCCGACGTTCTCGGCCACAGTCGAATCCTTCGGATTCGTCACGAAGGAGGCCGCCACGGTCGCGTCGATCCACATGCCGCACTTGCCCTGCTGGAACAGCGACAGGTTTTCGTTGAAACCATTGGTCGAGGCGCCCGGAGGACCGTACTCGGTCATAAGGTCCATGTAGAAGTTGAGCGTGTCGGACCAGGCCTTGCTGTCGAACTGGGGCTTCCAGTCCTCGTCGAACCAGCGCGCGCCGAAGGAGTTCGCGGTAGCGGTCAGGAACGCCATGTTCTCGCCCCAGCCGGCCTTGCCGCGCAGGCACACCCCGTAGACTCCCCCATCCTTGTCGGTCATCGCCGCGGCGGCTTCCTTGATGAAGGCCCAGCTCGGCGCTTCCGGCATCTCAAGGCCGGCCATTTTCATCAGGTCGGTCCGATACATCACCATGGAGCTCTCACCGTAGAACGGCGCGGCGTAGAGCTCGCCGTCGACGGTCAGACCGGAGCGAATCGCAGGCAGGAGGTCGTCCGCATCCCACCCGGCGGGCAGATCGTTCAGTGACACGAGCCAGCCATTCTTCCCCCAGATCGGAACCTCGTAGGTGCCGATGGTCAGAACGTCGAACTGGCCGCCCTTTGTGGCGATATCCTGAGTCACGCGCTGCCGCAGAACGTTTTCTTCCAGCGTCACCCATTCGAGAGCGATATCGGGATGCCGGGACGTGAAATCTTCCGTCAGCCCCTGCATCCGGATCATGTCGCCGTTGTTCACGGTGGCAATGGTGACGGTCGTGGTTTGCGAACTGGCGTAGGCTCCCGTCGCGGCGAAAAGCGCAAGCGCACTGGCCGCACGGATTGTGGTATTGAACCGCATCCGGTTTCTCTCCCGTGTCTTTCCAAAATTTCCCAACTTGATTGACTTAAGTGGGCGCCCGTTCGCGAGTCAAGCAATAAGTGGCAATGAGACCGGCAGCTTCAGAAGACCGGCGCCGGCCGGCCGGCCGCGGCGTTCAGGTCATGTCCCTGATCGCAGGCGTTGTCCCGGACCTGCCAGGGTCGTTGCGGGCTGCCGGTTGACCGATTGCGAAATTCTTGCCGTTTTCACCAGCAGGTCGGTGTCCGGTGAGAACCGCCCGATGAGCGGCAGCAGCGCTGCGCCCAGGACACGCGCCGGCGGCCCGATGGAACCCGTCGCAATCTCGATGGGCGAGAGGCCCGTGCAATCGAACCGGCCGTAGGCGCCGGCCACGCCCTCGACCACGCGGCGGCGCCAGTCGGGGGGGAGGAGGCCATCGATGACCACCTCCTCGAAATCCACCACGCTCATCGCCGTCACCACGGCACGGGAGAGAGCGGCGACGGCGCGCAGCAACCAGGCGTCGAAGATGGCGTCGGCCTTCGGCGCACCGTTCGGACTCAACATCTCCGACACATCGAAACCGCCCTCGGCCAGCGCGCGCTCCAGATCGATCACCGAGGCCTGATGGATAAGCTGGTGCGGGCGCCCGCCCCCGCCGGCCTCGTCCATGGGCATCGAGCCGAGAGCGCCCGCATTGAGTTGCTTGCCCCGATAGAGACGGCCGTCGATAACCACTCCGCCGCCCACAAATGTGCCGATATAGATATAGAGCGCACTGGTCCGGTCGATCCGGTCGCCGGCAATCATCTCTGCGGCGCAGGCCGCGGTGGCGTCGTTGTATAGCGACACCGGCAGGCCGGTTGCGGCCTCGAGCTCGGCGGAGACATCGATCTCGCGCCATGCCGCGATCGTCTCGCGCTCCAGGCCGAGCAGGTCCGACCACTCGTACATGACCCAGGGCATGGCAACGCCGAGTCCGACCATTCGGTTGCGCAGGCGGGGTTTCAGGGAGCCAGCAAGCTCCAGGGCCGTCTTCTTGGCGAGTGCCATCGTCTCCGCCGGAAGCGGAGCGGGATAGGGTGAGGACCGGGACGCGACGACGGCGCCGCTGAAGTCGACGAGGAGAGCCTCAAGACTGCGTCGTCCAATCTTGACGCCCAGGGAAAACGCACCTTCGGGATTGAGCGCGACCGGCGTAAAGGGCTTGCCGATCCGCCCACGCACCTTCTCGCGCTTGACGAGAAGCCCGTCGTCCAGCAGGGAGTTGACGATCACGGTGGCGGCCTGGCCGCTAAGGCCGGTGGTTCGCGCAATTTCCGCCTTCGACAACGCACCCGCCTGCCTTATGGCAGCGATCATCAAGCGCTCGTTGTAGGCCCTGAGTCCGGTCGAGTCTTCGCCGCGCATCCCGTGTGCGCTCCCTCGTGCGTATGCGGTCGTGTCGATGCAACCGCGAACTTAAGCATAGTCCGGAACGTTCACATAGCGACATGAGTGCCGGACTTCGCGCCTTCGCAAGGCGGTGAAAGTGTCTGACGCCAGCCCTGTCGAGCACACGTAGAGTTGCGTGACAAAGCGCTACTTTCTGGCTCTCAGCGCCTGCCTCTGGCCGTCCCGAAACCCGGCTTCACGGCCGATGTCATGGCCGAGGGCGGCGCTGGGCCATGCGATCGGCTTTCAGGCCAGCCAAAGGCACGCACTGCGCGGAGTGGAATAGTCCAGTCCGTTGTTTGCCAGACTTGTCATGACACGGCACGTCTAGACTCCGGGCAGGTCGGGCCGGCGAGGCATATCGGCACCGCGCCGTGCGCAGGTCATGGCCGCTGCCGCCATGGCGAAAGCGACGGCCCGGCGGCATTCCTCCAGCGAAAGCTGCGACAGCCCCAGCTTCGTCGCCTTGCCGAGTTCGTCCAGACCACAGAGCAGGCCCGCCTGAAAGCTGTCGCCCGCCCCCACCGTATCCACAACTTCGACCGTGCGGCCCGAGGCTTCGAAGACGTCGCCGCGCAGGGATACCACGGCACCGTCGTCGCCTCGTGTGACCACGACAAGCTGCACGCCCCGCGCGTTCCAATGCGTGACCGCGCTGTCAATGCCGCTACCGGGAAACAGCACTTCCAGGTCCTCGTCGCTCACCTTGATGAGGTCCGCGATCTCCGAGAAGGCCTCGACCTGGCGGCGCCATCGGCCCACATCCGGTTCGACGTTCAGACGCAGGTTGGGATCGAGGGAGATGAGCTTCCCGTCGTGGTAGCGCCGGGCGAGCCGAAGCAGGGAAGAACCGGTCGGCTCGACGACCAGCGAATAGGAGCCGAAGTGCATGGCCGTCACCGAAGGCGGTAGATCGGGCAGGTCGGTTTCGCCGACCGAGCGGTCAGCCGCCTCGCGGCCGTAGAAGCTGTATCGGGGAACCCCGCTCGGCTCCAGACCCACTAGCGCCAGCGTCGTCGGGTTCCGCTTGCTGACGAGATAGGCGGTTTCCACCCCCTCTATCTGCAGCGTGCGTTCCAGTCGGCGACCCAGGAGATCGGTGGACAGTCCGGTGAACAGCGCGGCTTCACGCCCGAGGCGCGAGAGTCCGACAGCAACATTGAAGGGTGAGCCACCGATGCGCGCATCGAAGATGAAACCGGTATTCGTTTGGGCTGAAGGGAAAAGATCGAAGAGCGCTTCGCCGCAGCTGAGGAACATGCCAATCCACCGTATTTCATCACCGACGAAGCCTCAGCATACAAAACCGGCGTGTATGGCGGCTGGAGCACCGGCCGGGCCTGCCTTGCCTGGCGTTTCGCTACGGGGCTTCACTATACTGCCTGCTCCTGGGAGTTGTCCCCGGCGCGGCAGGGCCCACGGCTCGTCAACATGGGCTTCGTGACTCCTCGCTATTCGTTAAGGACCTCGGCAATCGTTTCGAACACGCCGTCCGCCACATCTTTGCGACGGTCCTGCCCAGCCCGGTCCGGGCCGCACGCCGATCCGCCAATTCCCCCCTTGTTCATCTCGATCTTCCCTTTCAGTCCAGCGGCGGTGCGCCGATAAAGCCGATCAGCGAATCACCCGATCATTGGATCCGCCTGCCATGATTGCCTCCCACCCACGATGCCAGGCTTTCCGGGGTCGGGTGCCCCGCCCTCGCCGGTCATTCGCCCTGCGCGCGCCGCACCACGCACCGGCCCAGATCCAGGCACTCCACAAGCGTCGAACGTTCGAACTCCTCGAACCGTGCGGGCATCAGCGTTCCCGTGTCGTTCTGAGCGGCCACGATACTGGCGAGAACCTGCGCAACAGGATCCTTGATCTCGGGCATCAGGCCAGAAAACGCTCGATGAAATCGTCTCATCGTGCGACTCTGTCACTGCATGTTCCTGCATGTAGTGGTTATGATCTGCCTCATCCTACCGCTTCTTGTGGTCAGGAACGCTTCCGTCCTCAGCCCGTTCTCCACATTCACCAGCACCCCGAGTTCCGTCCAGCCGCCAGGATCAAGCCACTGTCCGTACTGCTTGGTCAGGACAGTCATGACAATCACCTCCCTCACAAGGGGGATCGACAGTAATATATCACCACTTTTTCCACAACTTATACTGGAACCCCGCAAACCCACACCCTTCATGCGAGTGGTCGCGACGTCATGCGCCGCCAGGCGCGTCCCGATGGTGTGCGCAACCGCACCGCCTGTTGCCGTGATTGGGGGACAGCGATATACGGCGATACGGCTGCCTGTCTTGTCGACCGTGCAGAGCCCGAGGGCCCCGGTCCGCAAGCCCGCGGCATCAGCGTATCGGCTCGAACGGGAGGTGATCATCGCGACGGAGGATCCGGGCCGGCCGCTCACCTATCGTGACGCAGGTGTTGACGTGGACGCCGGCGCGCGGCTGGTCGAGGCCATTGCGCCGCTCGCCCGCAGTACACGGCGTGCGGGAACCGAAGGGCAACTGGGGGGATTCGGGGGCGTCTTTGACCTGGCAGCCTGCGGGTACCGCGATCCGCTGCTGGTCGCGGCCACCGACGGTGTCGGAACCAAGCTCCGCATCGCCATCGACACCGGCCGCCACGACACGGTGGGAGTCGATCTGGTGGCGATGTGCGTCAACGACCTGGTTGCCCAGGGCGCCGAACCGCTGTTTTTTCTCGACTACTATGCCACCGGCGCACTGTCGCTCGAACAGGCCCGGTCGGTGATCGCAGGCATCGCTCGGGGCTGCAAGACGGCGGGATGCGCGCTGCTCGGCGGCGAGACCGCGGAGATGCCGGGCATATACGGGGGCAGCGACTACGACCTCGCCGGCTTCGCGGTCGGCGCGGTGGAGCGGGACGCGCTGATCGACGGTTCCGCGGCCGCTGCGGGTGACGTCGTACTCGGGCTCGCATCCTCGGGCGTGCACGCGAACGGGCTGTCTCTGGTCCGCCGGGTGATGGAGCGCGCCGGTCTTGATCCCGGCGAATCTGCGCCATTCGACCGGGACCGGTCGCTCGCTGAGGTGATGCTCGAGCCGACCCGGATCTATGTCGCCGGCGCCCGGGCGGCGATGCGGGCGGGAACAGTCACCGGAATTGCCCACATCACCGGCGGCGGCCTCGTCGAGAACCCGCCGCGCGCGTTCGGGGCAGGTCTGGCGGCCGACCTTGACTGCACTGCCTGGCCGGTTCCACCGGTGTTCGGCTGGCTCGCACGCACCGGCGGCATTCAGGCTGGGGAACTGGCGCGGACCTTCAACTGCGGAATCGGCCTGGTCATCACCGTGCGTCCGGATGACGCCGGGGCGGTCACCCACGCACTGTCCGGGGCCGGAGAACGCGTGTTCGAGATCGGACGGCTGCGCCGGCGCGAAGCCGGCGCCCCGGCGGTCCGGCTCGGGTCCGTCGCCACCCTGGTCTCGTCGTGAGCCGGGCACGGACCGCCGTCCTTGTTTCCGGCAACGGCAGCAACCTTCAGGCGTTGCTTGACGCCGCCCGGGACCCGGTGTTCCCGGCCGAGGTCGCCCTCGTCATTTCCAACGTGGCGGGAGTACGCGCACTCGAACGCGCCCGTTCCGCCGGAGTGGAGACCCGCGTTGTCGATCATCGCCGCTTCGACGATCGCGAGAGCTTCGATGCCGAGCTTGCCGGCCTGATCCGTAGCCGCGACTGCTCGATCGTCTGCCTCGCGGGTTTCATGCGCATCCTCACAGCCGGGTTCGTGGCTGCCTGGCCGGACCGGGTCCTCAACATCCACCCCAGTCTGCTGCCGCTGTTTCCGGGGCTGCGCACGCACCAGCGGGTACTGGACGCGGGCATGACCATCGCCGGATGCACGGTACACCTGGTCTCGCGCAATCTCGATGCCGGACCGATCGTGGCCCAGGCCGCGGTGCCGGTCCTGCCCGGTGACACCGCCGAACGGCTCGCGGAACGGGTGCTGGTGCAGGAACATCGCATCTACCCTGCGGCACTGGCACTGCTGGCCGCCGGCCGGGTCCGTGTCGAGAACGGGCGGGTTCTGCTCGACGCCCCCCTGCCCGACCCGAAACAGGCACTCGCGGTGCCCGACAGGGCGTGACCGTGACGGACAAACTTGTCTCTTGGCGGGGGCCGGCGGCGACGCCTATATAGCGGTGTCTAGAAACCTGGAGGGGACCAGCATCAATGGCGGCCGGAGACACGCACTCGGACCCGGATTACCGGGAACACAAGCAGGCCTACGACAACGTGATGACCCTGTTCAAGGTCTCCATTGTCGGCATCGTGATCACCCTGCTGCTGATGGCCTGGCTGGTGGTGTGACCGGGTCCACCACCCGGTTCAGCCGACGATGTCGGCCTCGCTGAAGAACTGGACGATTTCCTCCGCCGCGGTTTCGGGTCCATCCGAGCCGTGCACGGAGTTCTCTCCGACCGAGCGGGCGAACAGCTTGCGGACTGTCCCCGGCGCCGCCTCGTCGGGATTGGTCGCACCCATGACCTCGCGATAGCGTGCGACCGCGTCCTCGCCCTCGAGCACCTGCACCACGACCGGACCCGAGATCATGAAGGTGACGAGTTCCTCGAAGAACGGGCGCTCGGCATGGATCGCGTAGAAGCGTTCGGCCTGTTCACGCGTCATCCTGACCCGTCGCTGCGCGATGATTCGCAGTCCCGCCTTTTCGATCAGGGAATTGATCGCACCGGTGTGATTGCCGGCGGTCGCATCCGGCTTGATGATCGAGAAGGTACGCTGAGTGGCCATGGGCTGCCTTGTCCCCGCACGTGTCAATTTCATGATTTTATCCGGTCCAGGACCCTCGCCCGGACGCCGGCCTTATAGCGAGCGTCCCGGAAACCGGCAAGGTCGGCGCAGGGGCGTGCGGATGAAGACGCCTGTCGGCTTGACTGCGGTAGCTCCACGGACACAACGCTACCGGTTTCCGGCCGCGGATCGGCGGGCTCAGATGGGCGAGGCGCTGCGCCTCGCGGGCACGGCGCAGGCGGCGAGACTGCAGAACCCGGCCACGCGATCGCCGTCGCAGCCGACACAGGTGCGCGCGCCGCCCCGGGCCTCGTTCTGCCTTGCCTTGGCCCGAAGCCAGGCGGTGCTGGGGTCGGGGCCGCCGCGCGTAACACGCCTTCACGGCCGGGTCGATCTCCACCGGCGCGTCGAGCACGGCAACGAAGTCATCCCACGCCTGGTCGTCGAGGGCGATGATGGGACGCTCGTTCAGCACGTCGATCGCCGCGGCCTCGCTTGAGCGGAGCAGGAACTCGGCCTGGCCGACGCCCAGGATCTTCACCGCAGAGTCCATGACGGCAAGGCGTTCGCTGGAAATGCGGAAGTTCACGTGGGGCACGCGGGCCTCGTTCCTCCGGGCTGCGCCGGGATGACGACCCGTTTCGGGAAATGGCAGGTGCGCAGACAAGCGGCAATCCACCACCCGCCTGTGCCAGCGGGAAGGGCTCGTCGGTTCTCATTTGTTGCCGATGGTATAAGCTGCGTTTCTGCCGCATGCCGTATTCGCGGCGTTTGCAAGCCGGAAGACGGGAGAACGTCATGGCGCTGAACAGATTCATCATCGAACGCGAGATTCCCGAGGTCGGGACCCTGGAACGCCAGCAACTGGCCGAGGCCGCCGCCAAGTCGAACGAGGTGCTGGCCCGGCTCGGCCCCGATATCCAGTGGGTGGAGAGCTTCGTTGCCGCGGACAAGACCTTCTGCGTCTACCTGGCAAAGGATGAGGCCATCATCCACAAGCATGCCGAGATGAGCGGCTTTCCGGCGACGAAGGTCACCGCCGTTTCCAAGACCATCGACCCGACCACCGAAAGGGCCGGCTGACCGGGACGCCGTCGGGTCGTCAAGGACGGGCCTCGCATGCACCATGGATCAAGTCGGCTTCCGCTACCCGGCGGACCGGCTGATGGACGCCATGGTGGTCAGGGGCGGCGCGGAGAGGGTGAAGGCCCGGCTTCGCGGGCATTTCGATGCGGGCCCGACATGCCGGGTCCGGCCCACGGCGTCACGCCTCCCCATTGCCTTCCACAACTCCATCGGCACGGTCACGGCTGGCGGCAGCGACATCACGGCGGTCCGGCGACCCGTAGCCACCGCCGCCGCCGGTGCGCACGATCAGCCGATCTTTGGCGCGCAGTGCAAAACTCTGCTTCGAGCCGAGGACAAGGCAGTGCCCGTCACGTTCGACAAGGGTTTCGGCGCGGGCTCCCGGCAGGCCTCCGAACAGCCCCTTCGGCGCGATCCTGAACCGGTCGCCGTAGGTGGCAAAGGTGACCCGGTCGCACAGGATGGAGTAGATGCGCTGGAAACCCATGCCGCCGCGCCACTGCCCGGCTCCGCCCGAGCCAGGGCGCAGGCTGTAGTCGTCGACACGGAAGAACGGGTATTCGATTTCCATCGCCTCGATCGGAATGTTCGAACAGTTCGACAGCATGGAGTCGACACCGTCGCAGCCGTCGTTTCCGGGTCCGGCGCCGAAGCCGCCGCCGAAGATCTCGAGGTAGATGTTGACTCTCTCCTCGCTCCGGTGACTGAGACAGCACACGGCCGTGGTGTCATAGCCGGGCGCGATCACGCGGTCGGGAACCGCCTGGGCGAGGGCGTCCATAACCGCGTTGACAACCCGGTAGGATGGCAGCAGTCGGGCCCGGACCGGCGCCGGCGGGCGCGGATTGACCAGCGAGCCGAACGGCGCGGTCACCGTCACCGCCCGCTCCGCACCCTCGTTGAACGGAATGTCCGGGTCGGTCAGGACCGCCTTGATGCAGGCGACCGCGGAGGACACGGTTGAGGCAAACGGGCTGTTGATATTGCTCGCCGCCTGCCCGGCGGTTCCGGAAAAGTCCACCTCGATGCTGTCACCGGCTACCCGCACCGCGGCCCGCACCGGCACCGGGTCCTGCCTGGCACCGTCGTCGTCAAGCCACGCCTCGCCGTGGTAGAGCCCGTCCGGTGTTCCGGCGATCGCGGCACGAACCCGGCGCTCGGAGTAGTCGAGCACCTCGTTCATGGCGGTCGCGACGGTCTCGCGGCCGTACTTGCGCACCAGTTCCCGGAGGCGCTCGCCGCCCACGGCATTCGCCGCGAACTGGGCATTGAGATCCCCGATGGTGGCATCCGGCATGCGGACATTGGCCCGCACCAGCCGTTCGAACGGTCCCCCGTTCCAGTCACGCCCGAACGACCAGCGCGACGGCGGAAGGCGGATCCCCTCCTCGTGCACGTCCCCCGCCTCGGGGTTGAGCCCCGGAGCACCGCCGCCGAGATCGATGTGATGGACCACGGTGGCGGTCACCCCGATGAGGTCACCGTCAAGGAAGATCGGAGAGAACAGGAAGATGTCCGGCAGATGCTGGCCGCCGGAATAGGGATCGTTGTTGACCAGGAAATCGCCGTCGGTCAGTTCGTCAAGCGGATGGAACGCGAGACAGGCCCGGAAGGTGCGGGTGATCGACCCCAGCTGGATCGGAATCAGTTCCGCCTGGGCAACCACCCGGCCCATCGGGTCGAGGATGGCCGCACTGCAGTCCTGCGCCTCGCGCACCACAGGCGAGTGGGCGGACCGGATGAGCTTGACCCCCATCTCGTCGGCCGCCGCCAGCAGCGACCGGGTAATCACCGCCTGGTCCACCGGGGAAACCGCTGTGCGCTTCATCGGCCTCGCTCGCGCATGTTCCAAACCGTCCGCCCGACGGGCAGGCACCGACGATATCCCGGCGGAACCGGGCGGTCCACGGCGGCACTCAGGCCTCGCGGCGACGGGTACCGAATGCTACCGAGTGGGTCCGGCGTGCCGATCCGCCCAGTTCGCGCGCCGCCGTTCTCCAGGCCGGTCCGTGACCGTGTCCCGGTGTCAGCGCATGCGCCACCTCGTGGATCACGGTGTCACTGATCTCTTCCCACGGAGCTTCAAGCGCGAATTGCCGCGACACCGTCACCAGCCTGCGCTGCGGAAAACAGGCGCCTGCCCGGCGCTGTCCGTCATCGAGCGCAAACCGCCAGTCCGCCAGGCGGTCCGCATGCCGGCCGAGCAGCCCGTTGGCAAACCCGTGCACGCGGCGCACCCGCTCCACGTCCGCGGATCGCCTGGAGCACGGATCAAGCGTACCGTAGGGGACGCTCCAGCGCTGCCCGCGCGCGTCGCGCAGCTGTGCGCGTTCCGTCCCGAACCCGACGATCACACCACCGGTGATGTCGCCCGCCGCGGGTTGCTCGCGCAGCAGGACACGGTCGCCGATCCGCCAGCCTGCACGTTCAGTGTCGATCGTGATCTGCAGTTCGACGGCCGCCGGGTGCCTGGCCGGAGCCAGGGTTGCAGCTGATGCCGGAGCGCGCAGCCGGGTGAACGGAGGCGTCCCACCGACCACGTGACAGGAGGATGCGCGCGTGTTCACCACCAGCCACAGGCCGTCAAGATCCTTCAGTTCGACGACATCGCCCTTGCCGATGACGGAGAGGACGGAACAATCGACACCGTCCGCAGCCGGTGGATCGGGCACGACCGTGAGACGGGCCGGCGGAACCCGCCACCGGCCACCGGGGGTTTGCACCAGTACCGTGTGCCGGTTGCGCCGGACCACCACGCCGACGTGAGTAGCACCACGCGCCTCGAAGGAGACAGGCCGCCCCGGGTCCAGGTCAGCAGCGATGCGGGAAGCGGCGTGACACTTCACCGGGAGATCTCCTCTTCGCGAACTGATGCCGGATGCGGCTCGCCTCACCCGATCCTACCTTCCCGGTCGGGAGGGATCACCCCGGAGTCCGGTACCGCCCGGTCGTCGAAGCGTCAGGCGCGCCCGAGCACCAGGTTACCGTGCGAATCGCGCCGCACCGTCCAGCCTGGCGGGACGTGAACCGTCGAGCCGCCGTCGGTGATCAGCAGGGTTCCCGGCACCGGTTGGTCCGGTACCGCGGCGCGCGCCAGCAATCGTGCGCTCTGCGACACTCCCCGTTCGACCAGTTTCATCACCCGTTCCGCCTGTACCGATGCCGTCAGCGGGGGGTTGGGCAGTTCCACCGGGGCAAGCCGGGTAGCGACCCGGGCGCAGATCACCTCGACCGGTTCGTCTTCGGGCTTGGCAAACGCAAACGCCCTGTGATGGGCGGCGGCGAACAGCCTGGCGAGCCCCGGCGCCGTCAGCATCGACGGATCGGCAACGGCGACCGGGATCTCGAAGGCCTGGCCCGGATAGCGCATGTCGAGCGTCCGGTCGACGCCGACGGACTTCGCATCCGGTGCCGCCAGCCGGTCACGCGCCTCGCGCTCCAGTTCCTCCAGCAGTTCCGCAACCTGTCCCACCGTTTCCGGCGAGACCGGGGTCGGGCGGGTCCGTGACCGGTGCACGACGTGGTCGGCGCGCAGCAGGCCCAGCGCCGACATGACCCCTGCATGCGGCGGAACCACGACGGTGGCAATACCGAGTTCCTCTGCAACCCGTGCCGCGTGCAGCGGTCCCGCGCCGCCGAAGGGCACCAGGACATGGTCGCGCGGATCTTGCCCCCGCTCGGTCGAGACCTGCTGGATCGCCCGGACGATGCTGGCGTCAGCCAGCCGGACCACGCTGTCAGCCATCTCCTGGATACTCATCGAGAACTTCTCGGCGAGATCCCGGCAGCTCTCGCGGGCAGCGCCGATATCGATCGACATGGTGCCGTCGAGGAACCCCTCTTCCGGCAGGGTGCCGCGGACCAGGTGGGCATCCGTGACCGTCGGCAGTGTTCCGCCGCGGCCGTAGCAGGCCGGACCGGGGTGAGCGCCGGCGGACCGCGGCCCCACCCGCAGCAGGCCGCCGTCGTCCACCCAGGCAATCGAGCCGCCGCCGGCACCGACAGTGACGATGTCGATGACCGGGGTCTTCACCGGCAACCCGTCGACCCGGGTCATGGGCACGAGGTCGGGAACGGCGTCGCGGATCAGGCAGACGTCGGTGCTGGTCCCGCCCATGTCCAGCGTGATCAGGTCGCGGTAGCCGGCGGCCACAGCCCCCCTCACCGCCCCGATGACGCCGGCGGCGGGCCCCGAGAACAGTGCGGCGATCGCGTTGCGCGCGACGGCCTGCGCCGGCATGCGGCCACCGTTCGACTGCATGATGCTGAAGTGTCCGCGAAACCCCTTGCGCTCGAGCGCATGGTGGAAGCGGTTGACGTACCCCGCCATCACCGGCTGCACGTAGGCGGCAAGCGTGGTGGTCGATGCCCGCTCGTACTCGCGAAACTCCCGTGCGACGTCGCTCGAACAGGTCACGGCCAGGCCGGGTGCAGCCTCGCGCAGCAGCGCGGCAAATGCATGCTCGTGCCCGGGGTTGGCATAGGCGTGCAGAAAGCACACGGCTGCCGCGTCGTAGTGGTGGCTGCCGAGAGCCCGGGCGATGAGCGCACGGGTGCTGCACGGGTCGAGCTGTTCCAGAACCGTGCCGTCGGCGGTGACGCGCTCTGCGACCTCGAAGGTGTCGCGGCGTGCGACCACCGGTTCGGGCTTGCGGTAACGCAGATCGTAGATCGAGGCCCGGTCGTGGCGCTGCAGCAGCAGGATGTCCCGGGTCCCCCGGGTGACGAACAGGCACAGGCGCGCGCCTGTGCGCTCGAGCACGGCGTTGGTCGTGACGGTGGACCCGTGCACGAGTTCCGTCACCAGGGACGGATCGATCCCCGCCGCGGCCAGGGCATCCATGGCGCCGATGTCAGGGTTTGCCGGCGTACTCGGAACCTTCACGGTACACGCGCGGCCAGCCTCGACAGCCACGAGGTCGGTGAAGGTGCCGCCAACCTCGATCCCGACCCGCATGCGGCCGTATCCGGCAGCCAGGTTCCGTCAGGCCGGGTCGTTCCTGGAGAACTGCATCAGCAGAACGGCAGCTCCCCGCGGACCGGCGGTCACTGAGAGGGGAGCCTCGTGACGGAACCGGTAGAGCCCGGCAAGCCAGTCGAGTCCACCGTCGGGTTCGGCGAGCGATCCGCCGACCACGATGGCATACTGTCCGCCAGCCTCGGTCGCGCAGGTCAGGGTGGCGGTACGGCCGGCTGCGACACGGTAAAGCCGCGCGCTCACGCCGTCCTCGTCGACCGGCATCACGTCGGTCCACTGCGAGGAGCCCGTCGCCAGCTCGTCCGGATCCGGCACCGGCAGGTCGTTCACCAGCCTGTGCCGCCGTCGCACGGGTTTCAGCCGGTCGCGGGCGCCTGGCATGTACTTGGCACCCGAATCCCAGCGCGACCGCAGGGTGAAGTAGTAGAGCCCGTCTTCGCCGGCCTCGATCGGCCCGTACGGTGTATGGCCGGCGGCATAGTGCACCGAAAGCGGCAGGGCCGGGCGCCGGCCGATCCGCCCGTCGCCCTCGACGACGACCTGGAACTGCTCGTGGTCATGAAAATGCGGCGGTGTCACCGATCCCGGCGGCTGCATCACCAGGAAGCCCTGGGGCAGGCCGTCGTCGTCCTCCTCGCTGCCGGGAACATACATGCCGCGGCGCGGCGCAGATCCGACGTAGGGATTGAGGGTATAGGTCTGACCGTGAACGTCTACCGTCCGGCTCGCCTCGCGCGCCTGCGCTAGCGACGTGACAAAGGGCATGGCCGCCTCCGCCGTCAAACATGTGTTTGATTTCCCGACCCTGTTCAATAGTCTAGGTGGACACCCGGTGCAACCGGGACCGGGACAGGCTACCGGAGCGGGGTGTCCCCTATCCTTCCGGTTGCTCCCCGGACGAGGCCGTGCACACGGGAGTGCACCGGCAGGACCGGGACGAGGGTCGGGGAGCAAGGCATGGGTGAGACCGCGTCTGCAGATGGGTCGGGGCGACCGCGCGGGGTACGACGCGGCAGGGGCCGGCACACTCCCAGGGGACGACAAGTCGATCCGGCGGCACTCGAGCAGGTGCGTACCGTGCTCGGGAACCGGCCCCGGCGGCGCGACCTGCTGATCGAACACCTGCACCTCATCCAGGACCGCTACGGCCATCTCTCGGCAGCCCATCTCGCCGCACTCGCCAGCGAGATGCGACTTGCCATGGCCGAGGTCTACGAAGTCGCGACCTTCTACGCGCATTTCGATGTGGTCCGTGGCGACGGGACTCCACCGCCGGCCCATACCGTGCGGGTATGCGACAGCCTGAGCTGCTGCATGTTCGGCGCCGAGGCACTGCATGTCCGGCTGGCCTCGGCCTGCGGCCCGGACGTCCGGGTGTTGCGCGCGCCCTGCATGGGCGCCTGCGACAAGGCCCCGGTCGTTGCCGTCGGCCATGACCTCGTGGAGACCGCCAGCGTCGAAACGGTCATCGCCGCAGTCGGGAGCGGAACCGCGCCGCGACCCCCGTCGAACCCGGTCAGATATCACGCCTATCTTGCAGCCGGCGGATACCGGCTGTTACGTGACTGCCTGTCGGGACAGACCAGCCCCGAGCACGTCCTGGACCAGCTCGGCCGCTCGGCCCTGCGCGGACTGGGCGGCGCCGGTTTCCCGACGCCGCGCAAATGGACGCTGGTCCGCGGCATCCAAGGCCGCAAGATCGTGGCGGTCAATGCCGATGAAGGCGAACCCGGAACCTTCAAGGACCGCTACCATCTCGAGACCGACCCTCACCGCATGCTGGAGGGCATGCTGGTGGCGGCCTGGGTGGTGGGCGCGGGCGAGTGCTACATCTACCTGCGCGACGAATACCCGGAGATCCGCCATATCCTCGAAGAGGAGATCGCCTGTCTCGAGACCGACGGGCTGGCCCCGAACGTCCGCATCCACCTGCGACGCGGTGCGGGCGCCTACATCTGCGGCGAGGAATCGGCTATGATCGAGTCGATCGAGGGCAAGCGCGGCTACCCGCGCCACCGCCCGCCCTATGTTGCCGAGGTCGGGATCTTCGGGCATCCGACGCTGGTCAACAATGTCGAGACCCTGTTCTGGGTCCGCGACATCGTCGAGAAGGGGCCTGAATGGTTCAATGCACTCGGCAAGGAGAACCATCCCGGCCCGCGCAGCTATTCGGTCTCCGGCCGTGTCCGCGAGCCCGGGGTGAAGATCGCGCCGGCCGGCGTCACGGCCCGCGAACTCATTGACGACCACTGCGGCGGCATGCTCGATGGCCACGAGTTCCGCGCCTACCTTCCGGGGGGTGCATCGGGCGGCATCCTGCCGGCCAGCATGGGCGACCTGCCCCTGGATTTCGGGCAACTGGAGCAGTACGGCTCCTTCGTCGGCAGCCATGCCGTGGTGATCCTCTCCCAGCATGACCCGCTCCGGGCAGTCGCGCTCAACCTGCTCAGGTTCTTCGAGGACGAGAGCTGCGGCCAGTGTTCGCCGTGCCGGGTCGGGACCGAGAAGGCGGTCCGGCTCATGGAACAGCCCGAGTGGGACACCGGGTTGCTGGGCGAGCTTTCCACGGTGATGCGCGATGCGTCGATCTGTGGCCTCGGCCAGGCGGCAAGCAATCCGCTCTCAAGCCTTCTCAGGTTCTTTCCAGACGAAATCCAGGGTCCGCAGGACCGGTCGACAGAGGGGTGGTCATGACGGACCGGATCAGCTTCGTCCTTGACGGTGACACGGTCACGGCCGACCCCGGGGAAACCCTGTGGGAGGTTGCCTTCCGGCACGGTACCGAAATTCCGCACCTGTGCCACAAGCCGGCCGACAGTTACCGTCCGGACGGAAACTGCCGCGCCTGCATGGTGGAGATCGAGGGAGAACGAACCCTTGCGGCGTCCTGCATCCGTCGTCCGACGGAGGGAATGAGGGTCAACACCACCTCGGACCGGGCCCGGGCCTCCAGGTCCATGGTGCTCGAGTTACTGGTGACGGACCAGCCGGCGCGCCAGGTCGCCCGCGACCCCGATTCGACCTTCTGGCGGTTTGCCGAACAGGCGGACATCGATACCGGTCGGTTTCCGGCGCACGAGGCGCCGCCCGCGGACAGCAGCCACCCGGCGATCGCGGTCAACATGGACGCCTGCATCCAGTGCGGGCTGTGCGTGCGCGCGTGCCGCGAGGTCCAGGTCAACGACGTGATCGGGATGGCCGGCCGCGGCAAGGATGCGCACATCGTCTTCGACCTCGGCGACGACATGGGAGCAAGCACCTGCGTCGGCTGCGGTGAATGCGTCCAGGCGTGCCCGACCGGCGCCCTGATGCCGCGCACCATGGTCGACGACCGCGGTGTGTTCGCGCACCGGCCCGACCGGAAGGTCGACAGCCTGTGCCCCTACTGCGGTGTCGGATGCCAACTGACCTTCAACATCAAGCAGGACCGTATCCTCTCGGTCGACGGACGGGCCGGACCGGCAAACCGCAGTCGGTTGTGCGTGAAGGGACGATACGGCTTCGACTACGTGCACAGTCCCGAGCGACTGACCGTCCCGCTGATCCGGCGCGAGGGCGTGCCGCGGTCGGCCTCGCTGCCGATCGATCGGTCCGATCCGTGGGCAAACTTCCGCGAGGCGACCTGGGACGAGGCCCTCGACCTGGCGGCCGACGGACTGCGTCGAATCCGGGATCGCGACGGCGGCGGCGCGCTGGCCGGGTTCGGATCGGCAAAGGGGTCGAACGAGGAGGCCTACCTGGTCCAGAAGATGGTCCGTACCGGCTTCGGGACCAACAATGTCGACCACTGCACCCGGTTGTGCCACGCCTCGTCTGTGGCCGCGCTGATGGAGACCATCGGTTCGGGTGCCGTAACCGCACCGTTCGCCGAGGCTGCCAATGCCGAGGTCATCATCGTCATCGGCGCCAACCCGACGGTGAACCACCCGGTCGCCGCCACCTTCATCAAGAACGCGGCAAAGGCCGGGGCAACCCTGATCGTCATGGACCCGGTCGGGCAGGCGCTCTCGCGCCATGCCACCCACATGGTGCAGTTCCGACCGGGCAGCGATGTCGCGCTGCTCAACGGCATGATCCACACCATCATTGCCGAGGGCCTCTACAACCGGCAGTACGTGGCCGGCTTCACCGAGGGGTTCGACGTCCTGCAGGCACGAACCGCGGAGTTCACACCCGAGCACATGTCCGCCATCTGCGGCGTCGCGCCCGAGCAGATCCGCACGCTCGCCCGCACCTATGCCCGTGCCCGAAGCGCGCTGATCTTCTGGGGCATGGGGGTCTCCCAGCACACCCACGGAACCGACAACGCCCGCTGCCTGATCTCGCTCGCCCTGCTGTGCGGCCACGTCGGCCGCCCGGGAACCGGGCTGCACCCGCTGCGCGGCCAGAACAACGTGCAGGGTGCGTCAGACGCCGGTCTCATTCCCATGGTCTACCCGGACTACCAGCCGGTGGACCGGGTGTCGGAGGCCGAGCGCTGGGAGGAGTTCTGGAATACCCCGCTCGACCGCGACAAGGGCCTGACAGTGGTCGAGATCACCGACGCGATCTACGAGGGTGCCATCAAGGGCTGCTACATCATGGGCGAGAACCCTGCGATGTCCGACCCTGACCAGAATCACACCCGAACCGCGCTGTCACGCCTCGAACACCTGGTGGTCCAGGACCTGTTCATGACGGAAACCGCTGCCTTTGCCGACGTGGTGCTTCCGGCGACCGCGTTTCCGGAGAAGGACGGGACGTTTACCAATACCGACCGCAGGGTCCAGCTGGGCCGCAAGGCGATCGACGCCCCCGGCGACGCCCGGCCGGACTGGTGGATCGTACAGGAAATTGCGCGCCGCCTCGGGCTCGACTGGGTCTACACCGGTCCCCGGGACGTGTTCATCGAGATGGGACAGATGATGCCGTCGCTCACCGGGATTACCTGGGACCGGCTCGAACGCGAGGACGCGGTCACCTATCCGTGTGCGGACGAGAACTCCGAGGGACAGTCAGTGATCTTCGGGGACGGATTTCCGACCGACAGCGGCCGCGGCAAGCTGGTGCCCTGTGACATCCTGCCACCGGACGAAACTCCGGACGAGGACTATCCGCTGGTTCTCACCACCGGGCGGCTGCTCGAGCACTGGCACACCGGCGCGATGACCCGGCGCGCGAGCGTGCTCGACACGCTCGAACCGGAACCGCACGTCCACGTCTCTCCGGGCGACCTCGCCCGCGGCAACCTCAGTCCGGGCAACCGTGTGAGGATTGCCACCAGGCGGGGAGAGGTCGAACTAGCCGTCCGCAGCGACCCGGGAGTTCCCGACGGGGTGATCTTCCTGCCCTTCTGCTACGTCGAAGCCCCCGCCAACATGCTGACCAACCCGGCGCTCGACCCATTCGGCAAGATCCCGGAACTGAAGTTCTGCGCCGCGCGGCTGGAAGCGCTGCCCGACTGAAGCGGTGTCAGGGACCGAACGGTCCCGCCGGATCCTGCCTGACGTGGGCGTAGTTCCTGTTGGTGAACCAGAGCATGTAGTCGATGTAGGTGATCGGCGGATAGCGTGGCGGACTGTCGGCATCGGTGCAGCTCGGCAGGCAGACCATTTCGTAGCTGCCCGAACAGTCGAAGAAGAATGGAACGGCGTAGCGATCACCCTCGCCCCGGTTGACGGCCCGGTGCGGGGTCGAGAGCACCCGGTCATTGCTCCACCGCTTCAGCAGGTCCCCGGAGTTGACCACGATAGTTTTCTCGATCACCGGGATGTCGATCCAGCGACCGTCCGGCAGGCGGATCGACAGGCCCTCGGCACCGGACTGGGGCAACATGGTGAGGAAGCTCGAGTCCGAGTGCGGCGCGAGGCCGTACTCGCTCTCCGCATAGCCCTCGACGGGCGGATAGTGCGAAAGCCGCAGGCTGAACTGGGGATCGGCAAAGGCCTCCCGGAAGAAATCCTCCGGCAGGTCGAGTGCCAGCGCGTACAGCGGCAGCAGGTCGAGGCAGAGCCGCTCGATCTCGGCAGCGTAGCGCATGGTGGTCTCCCGGAACCCCGGCAGCAGTTCCGGATCGGGCCACTGGTTGGCGCAGCGAAACGGCCGTTCCGCCAGAACGTCCGGGTGGTCGGGCGGCAGGTCGCGCTTGAGGAAGAACGCCTCCACCACGTTGGGAAGGGCCGCCTCCTCTCCCGCCGGGGTCGCCCGTGTGACACTGCCGCGGACCGGCATGTAGCCGACGTTGTGGCGATTGGCCTTCAGTGCATGCTTGGTCTCCAGCGGCAGGGCGTGGAACCGGCGCGCGGCCTCGAACACCTCTTCGACCAGGGCCCAGTCGATGCCGTGATCGACAAGCATGTAGAAGCCCACCTCGTGCAACGCGTGGCGGAGCGTGGCCACCAGCCTGCCCCGGGCCCCGGGAAACCCGGCTCGCCAGTCGGCGAGGCTCAGGACGGGAACGTCCGCGCCACGGTTTTGAATCTGCATCACTGTCCTCCATACACGGAATCGGGAACATCTCTCTTGACAGGTCCGACAGCATCCTTTTCGTCGAAACCCTGTCTCTCTCGCGCCCAGCTCTTCCGTTACTCTCCCTATTCTTCTATCCACCAGGTGCCCCGGACTCTTTGCTCAGAAACCTCACATTGTTCAGCAGAAAACAAGCCCGGAACAAGAACGAACGCTCCACTCGTTTCGGAGAAGAAGTTCAACAATACCAAACAGTTTATGATCCGATCATCAGGATCGATGCCAGGCATGGTCTGAAAGTTCAATGTTCCTGAATCATGATCCGACCTGACATAAACGCCTCTTGCAACCACCTTGTCGTCGTCCAAGATCATTCCGTCCGTTGAGAAGTCAATTCTGACTTCCCAGGTTTTGAAGACACTTCCAACGAGCGTCATGTGGTTCAGTCGTTTGTTGAACTCTTCCTGGTCGGCCGGTTCGAACCCTGTCGTTTGCGCGTTGGTACCTCCCGTTACCACGGTTGTCAGCAGCATACCGAACACCAGCCAACGGATGACGTGATACCAACGCATGTCAGTTTCCCTCCTGCGGACTGACCGTCGATCACCGAACAATCCGGTTGCCACGCCCTTCTCCCATGGAGCCCCAATGCGCCACTGTGCCCCTCACCGAATGCAACCGGCAACCATGCCGACCGTCCCCACGAACTCAGAGCACAAGCACGAGGTACGGTGCCCAAACCACGACCCGGCCCTTGAGATTCCGCCTGCGACAGGTTGTTGTGTTGAACCGTTTGCCAATCCTTGGGCCTTGCACAGCACGGTTGACGACTCCATGCCGCGCGCTTCCCGTGCGCTTTCGCGGTTCTCCGGCCCGGCAGGCTCCCCGTTCAGTTGCGCCAGGCCCCGGGGCCTTTCTGTTGCAGGCTGCATTCGTGTGCGCATTGTCGGCATGGCCGCGGGCCACGCAATGGAAGGCGGCCGCGACATGGCCGCAGGCATGGCAGGTCTGGCCGGTGTGGCGCGGGTCCACCGCCACCAGGCGCCCCGCCTTGTCGTCCGGCATCGAGCGCAGGCCGGCCCAGCCGGTGTCGAGGACGACCCGGTTGAGACCCGCTTTCTGGCGCACATGCCGCCCCGGCTCTTGTTCCGTGCCCCTCGCGCTGCGCGTCATGTCCCCGACCCGGAGGTCCTCGACGATGACCCTGTGGGCGCTGTCGGCGACTGCTCGCGAGACCTGGTGGCGCCAGGTGCGCCGGATGCCCGCTTGGCGCCGCCTCACCTTCGCCAGACGGGCGCGGCTGCACTCCCGAAGCCCGGACCCGCGCTTCTGCCGCGTCAGCCCCGGAAGACGGGTTCAGCCCGGCTCCAGCTTCACGCCGGAGACGATGGCAATGCTGTCGAAGCGCCGCCATCTTCGGCAGCTCCCACCGGCACAGCGTCAGCGCCTTCGCCTGGTCGACAGAGGAGAGCGACTGGCCCACCAGCCGCCAAGCGTCGCAGCGCTCCTGGAGGGCGGCAGTATGCAACTGCCGCTGGCTCTCCAGTAGCCGGTCAAGACGACGCCAGTTGCCCCGCCTGCGCGGCACAAGGCGGTAAACGACCTGGCGGTGGGAAACCTCAGAACAACCACAACCGGAAAAACAACCCTACCGGGAAGGAAAGGCCTGAACTGTGGCGCGACAATCTGGGTGAGATCCGCGCGTCAATCAGGATGAGATTCCCGGCGGCAGCGGCGCGAGGATGATTTCGTCTCTCTGCGGCGATTGCAAGCGGTTTGCGATTTTGATTGTCGCGGTGCGACAAGCGGCTCGACGACTGTATTGTTGCTGCGTCCTGATGTTGTCCAGCACCGGTCCGGTGATCGGACATCGATCCGGCGGAGAGGACACGGGGGGAGCGCAGCACGCCCGGACTGATCAGGTGGATTGTGGAGCCGCTCAGGGCCGAGGGCACGGAGACGGACTTCCGGGTCCCCGGCCTCGCCGACTTCGGTGTTCGCCGGCTTGACGATCCGGCGCGGGCGATGCGCCGCCGGCTGCCGCAGGCAGGCCATCCCTTCACCCTTCAACGTCCACTCCGCACTTCACTCGTCGGGCCTCGCGTGCAGTCACTTCGGCCCGGTGTGCCGAGCCGGGATTGCACCTGGCCGCCCGCTTGTCGAATGATAACATCCTTGCGAAGGTGCACCGCAGCCGATCGAACGCGGTGGGAGGAAGGGAGAATCCGACAGGGGGAGAGGGACGGTCAATGCCAGTCACTGTTTCGCGTGCGTGCTCTCCTGCCACGCTTCGGGTGGACCTGCGTCCTGGTCCGGGGCACACGACGCACTCCCGGAGGATCCCGTGACCGGGGAGCCGGGCGTCGTTGCCTGCGAGGACCTGATCGCAGCCACACCGGACGCGGCGAGCCGCACGGTCATCGTCGGCTACAACTGGACGCTGGTGGACTGGGAGTTCGGAACCGGTCTCGCATCGACACCAGGGAAGGGTGTCGACGGCGCACGAACCACCGAGAGCACCGGCAGCTATGCCGGTCAGCCATTAGGGGCTCTGGCCCAGCTGTCGCGCAGCGCCAACCCGTACGAACGCACCATCGGCTGTGCCGCCATCAACGCCGGCCTCAACCGGTATAACCTCCGGGGCTTGGCCGGCAACGGCCTTGAGGTTCCCCCCGGCAACCCCGGCCGCGTCGTGGTGATCGGCCGGTTTCCGGGCCTCGCCGACCGGCTGCCCGACGCCATCGTGCTCGAGCGCACCCCTGGTCCGGGTGACCTGCCGGCCGAGGCGGCGCCCGACGTGATTCCCGGATGCAGCCACCTCCTGATCACCGCTTCGGCATGGGCCAACGCCAGCCTTTCAGGACTGCTCACGCTGACAGCGGACGCCCGGGTCAGCCTCGTCGGACCGGGAACGCCGCTCGCACCTTCCATTCTGGCGCGGTATGGCATCCACCGGCTCGGCGGGTTCGTTGCCACCGATCCGGAAGGCCTGCGCCGCTCGGTCGCGGAGGGAGCGGGCGTTCGGCAGTTCCGTCACCAGGGCCGCCCGGTCCTGCTCGACTGCCCTGGCGGCTACTCGGCGGCGACCTTGGAGGCCGCCAGTTCCAGCAGACAGTCATCCGGCAGCGCTTCGATGGCCGCAAAGTCCCGGTGAGCGATCCACTCCGGTCGATTGAACCGGGTAATGTGGTTTTCCACGAGGCACAGTGACAGGTAGACGATCGTGCGAGGCATCGGGCTGATGTTAGGCGGGCTCGCATGCACCAGCAACGAGTGGAACATCAGCATGCTGCCAGCGGGGCCGGTCGGTGCAACACACCCGCCGCGCTCGGCAAGCCGGGACACCGTCTCGCGGTCGAGCGTCCACAACGGATAGCTGGTGGTCTCGAGGTCATGGGTCGCATCGAGTACGCCGGAACGGTGACTGCGCGGCAGGAACAGCAGCGGACCGTTGGCCGCCGTCACATCGTCGAGAAACAGGGCAATGTTGAGGGCCCTCGGCTCCGGCATGCCGTCATCGCGGTGCCAGACACCGAAGTCCTGGTGCCACTGCCAGACCTCGCCGTCAAAGGCCGCCTTGGCGTTGATCTTGTACTGGTGCATGTAGACCGGGCCATCCAGCACCTGTCCCACCGGCCCGACCAGGCGCGGATGCGCTCCCAGGCGGCGGTGCGCCTCGTTGTATGTATGGGCCGCGAACGCGGTCCTGGCGATACCCGATGCCTCGCGCCACACTTCCTTGCGCTCCGTCGCGTAGACCTCGTCAGCGGCATCGCGCAACACCCTGACCTCTTCGGGCGAAAACTGCCCGGGCATGAAGAGGTACCCCTCCTCTTCGTAGTGGCGGACCTGTTCTTCAGTGAGCTTCATCTTGCCTGCCTCCCGAACGCTGCCGGAATAGTATACCAAAACGGCCCGGATTTGACAGGGATCCAGTCCGGGAAGTCCCGGCTTTCGCCGCGGGCAGGCTTGCATTCGGCGCCGTCATGCCACAGAACACCCGGGCTCACTGCACAATGAATCACTGATGCCGGAAGGGGAACAGGCATGGCCGGGAGCCTCAACGTACTCGTGCTCGGAGCGTCCTACGGGTCGCTGCTTGCAACCAAGATCCTGATGGCCGGCCATTCCGCCACCCTGATCTGTCTTCCCGCCGAAGCGGAGCTGATCAACAGCGAGGGAACACTGGTACGCATGCCGGTGCGGGGCCGTGACGGGCTGGTCGACATTCCGAGCCGGGTCCTGCCGGGACGACTGGACGCTGCCGGGCCGGGCGCGGTCGATCCGGCCGACTACGACCTCGCGGTGCTCGCCATGCAGGAACCGCAATACCGTTCGGATGACGTGCGGGCACTGCTCAATCGGGTCTTCGAATGTCGCGTTCCGTGCATGTCGATCATGAACATGCCGCCGCTGCCGTACCTGAAACGGATTTCCGGCCTCGATACCGATCCCTGCCGGACCAGCTATGCCGATGCCACGGTCTGGGACGCGTTCGATCCCGACCTGATGACGCTGTGCAGCCCGGATCCGCAGGCGTTCCGCCCTCCGGACCAACCGGTCAACGTGCTGCAGGTGCGCCTGCCCACCAACTTCAAGTCGGCCCGTTTCAGCTCGGACAGCCATACCGCCCTCCTGCGCCGTCTGGAGGCCGACATCCTGGCGTCCCGGTTCGAGGTGAACGGCGAAGCGCTCGAGATCCCGGTCAAGCTCAGGGTACACGAGTCGCTGTTCGTGCCCATGGCCAAGTGGTGCATGCTGATCGCCGGCAACTACCGCTGTATCGGAACCGAGGAAGTGCGACCGATTCGCGAAGCGGTGCACGACGATCTCTCGCAATCGCGCGCCATCTACGAATGGGTCGCCGATCTCTGCGTCGAGCTCGGCGCCAACGGCGGCGACATGGTGCCGTTCGACAAGTACGCCGACGCAGCCCGTTCACTGGTCACCCCGTCATCCGCGGCCCGGGCACTGGCGGCGGGTGCGCCGCAGATCGAACGGGTCGACCGGCTGGTGCAGACCCTGGGCGCGACGCGGGGCCGGCAGCTCGAGGCCATCGACGGCATCGTGAGCCGGGTCGACGGCTGGCTGGAGCGCAACCGCGCCGCGTGATGCAAGCCCGGCCCGGGCCCGGATGCGCGGGTTGACCAGCTCGGCACCGGCGATCTTCGTCATCCTGTGGAGTTCGGCCTTCGTCGGCGCGCGCTACGGCCTGCCGCATGCGGATCCCCTGACCTTCCTTGCGACGCGTTTTGCACTCGTCACCGCCGTACTCACGTGCTGCGCACTCGCTGTCCGCGCGCCCTGGCCGCGGGGCCCTGCCGCGTGGGGACATGTCGCGCTGGTTGGTTTTCTGGTGCAGGGCGTGTACCTGGCCGGCACCTTCGTCGCCATCGATCTCGGTGTTCCGGTCGGCGTCGTTGCCCTTGTTCTCGGCCTGCAGCCGATCCTGACCATGGTCTGGACCTGGGCCCGGGGCGGATCGGACGGCCGCATCACCGGGGTGCAGGCGCTGGGAGTCGTTCTCGGGTTCGCCGGTCTGGTCCTGGTCCTGTGGGACCGTCTCGAACCCGGCGAGATGAAGTTCCTGGCAGTGCTTCCGGTCATCATCGGCCTGCTGTGCATTTCGGCCGGTACCCTGCACCAGCGCCGGTACTGCGCCGGGATGAACCTGCTGACCGGCGGCGCGATCCAGTCGGCCACTGCAATGCTGGCCGCCGGGACGGCGGCGTGGGCATTCGAGGAGATGCGCATCGACTGGACCGCCGACTTCATCGGGGCTCTGGCCTGGATGGTCATCGTGGTCTCGCTGGGCGCCCACTCGTTGTTCCTGTTCCTTCTGCGCCGCAACCAGGCGACGAGGGTGACCAGCCTGTTCTACCTGACACCGCCGACAGCGGCCGTCATGGCCTGGGCCATGTTCGACGAGACACTGACCACCGTCGCGCTGGCGGGGATGGCTGTGACCGTCGCCGGCGTCGCCCTGGCCACTCGCGAGTGATCGGGCGGCTGCGGCGCCACACCGGCCTGCACCCGTTCGCGAGATTCTGTATGCTGCCGCGCCGGCCCGCCGGTCGGCATGCGCAGGAGGAAGGAGAATTTGCATGGCGCGGTTGTGTGAGGGACGGGTGGCAATCGTAACCGGGGCGGCTCGCGGTGTCGGTCGCCAGCACGCCCAGGGTCTGGCCCGTCACGGTGCCCGAGTGGTGGTCAACGATATCGGCGCCGAGCTCGACGGCAGCGAGGGCGACGCGTCGGCGGCGCACCAGGTCGCGGACGAAATCCGCGCGGCGGGCGGCGAGGCGATCGTCAACGGCGACGATGTCAGCTCGTGGGACGGCGCCCGGTCCATGATCAACCAGGCTCTCGACGCCTTTGGCAGGCTTGACGTGCTGGTCAACAACGCGGGGATCCTGCGTGACCGCATGCTGGTCAACATGACCGAAGACGAGTGGGACGCGGTGATCGCGGTGCATCTGAAGGGAACCTTCGCCCCGTCGCGCCACGCCGCCGCCCACTGGCGTCAGCTCTCCAAGGAGACCGGCGAGAAGGTCAACGCCCGCATCATCAACACCACCTCGACCTCCGGCATCTACGGCAATGTCGGGCAGACCAACTACGGCGCCGCCAAGGCGGGGATCGCGGCCTTCACCATCATCGCGGCCCGGGAACTCAGCCGGCTGGGGGTGACGGTGAACGCCATTTCGCCGACGGCCTACACCCGCATGACCGAGGGGCTGCGCGAGTACAGCCCGGCCGACATCGAGATACGGGACCCGCGATGGGTGTCACCAACCGTCGTCTACCTTGCGAGCGCGGAGGCGGGCGACATCACCGGGCGGGTCATCCAGGCGGGCAACGGGCGCGTTGCGGTATGCGAGGGCTGGCGACGCGGCGCCGAGGTGGACCAGCTGGAGGATCCGGAACAGCTCGGGCCACAGATCCGCACCATGATCGCCCAGGCGCGCAAGAACTCCGGGATGGACGGACTGGAACTCGACTGACGGGACCGGTCGCGGACGGCAGAGCGGAGTAGCCGGAGGGCAGCGTAATGGCGCGGTATCCGGGCGGAAGGGCTGAACGGCGCGTCACCCCTGCCGTGCTCGAGCGACAGGTCACGGAGATCTTTGCGGCCTGCGGCATGTCGGGTTCCGACGCGTCCTTGCTGGCCGACTCGCTGGTGCATGCCGACCTGCACGGCATCCACTCCCACGGCGTGCTGCGGGTCCCCGACTACGTCGCCAAGCTCACGCACGAGGGCGTGAATCCGCGCGGTGTGCCGCGGGTCGTGCGACGCACCGGCGGCGCCATCCTCGTCGACGGAAACAACAGCATGGGACAGGTCGGCGGTGCCTTTGCCATGGGCCAGGCGATCGAGAGCGCGCGGACCTGCGGCATTGCGGCCGCGGCGGTGGGAGGCAGCAACCATTGCGGCACCATGGACTACTACCTGCGCATGGCGATCGCGGAAGACATGATCGGCATCGCCACCACCAATGCCCTGCCGACCATGGCCCCGTGGGGTGGAGTCGACAAGATCATCGGTCTCAACCCGATCGGTATCGGCATTCCGGCCGGTGACGAGGAACCGGTAGTGCTGGATACAGCACTGGGATCCACGGCCCACGGCAAGATCCGGGTCTACCACCAGAAGGGCGAGCCAATCCCCGGGGACTGGGCCTTTGACCGGCACGGCCGGCCGACCACCGATGCCGCGGCCGCGCTGGATGGACTGATCCGGCCGATCGGTGGTTTCAAGGGGCTCGGGCTCGCGGTCTGCATGGGTATTCTCGCCAGCCTGCTGTCGGGCGCGGGCTACGGCACCGAGTCCGGCACCATGGAGACCGGTGCGGTCGCGGGCGCCGACGGCCAGCTCTACGCGGCGATCAATGTTGCGGCGTTCGAGAACGTCCGGACCTTCAGGGCCCGGGTGGACACGGTGGTTCGCCAGATCCGGACCTCCCGACGCGCTGAGGGTACCGATGCCCTGCATGCGCCGGGCGCCATTGAGGCGGCAACGGCGGCGCACCACCGCCGGGACGGCATCCCGCTCAACGATGTGACACTCGCGCACGTCCGCGAGGCGGCAGACGGGCTCGGCGTCGCCTTCCTGCTCGACGGACAGGCTACATCCTGAACACGCCGAACCGAGTCGGTTCGGCCGGACGGTTGAGCGCTGCCGAGATCGACAACGCCAGGACCATCCGTGTCTGGCGCGGATCGATGATGCCGTCGTCCCACAACCGGGCAGACGCGTAGTAGGGATGGCCCTCGCGTTCGTACTGTTCGCGGATCGGCGTCTTGAACGCCTCTTCCTCTTCGGCGGACCAGGTCTCGCCGCGTGCCTCCAGACCGTCGCGGCGCACCGTGGCAAGCACACTCGCAGCCTGTTCCCCGCCCATCACCGAAATCCGGCTGTTCGGCCACATGTAGAGCATGCGCGGCGAGTATGCCCTCCCGCACATGCCGTAGTTGCCGGCCCCGAAAGAGCCGCCGATGATCACGGTGAATTTCGGGACCGCGGCGCACGCGACAGCGGTCACGAGCTTGGCTCCGTCCTTGGCGATGCCGCCCGCCTCGTAGCGGCGCCCGACCATGAAGCCGGTGATGTTCTGCAGAAAAAGCAACGGAATGCCGCGCTGGCAGCACAGTTCGATGAAATGCGCCCCTTTCAGCGCCGACTCCGAGAACAGGATGCCGTTGTTGGCGAGGATTCCCACCGGATACCCGTGGATGTGGGCAAAGCCACACACCAGGGTGGTTCCGTAGAGTGCCTTGAATTCATCGAGCTCACTGTCGTCGACCAGTCGTGCGATTACTTCGCGCACGTCGTAGGGAATGCGGACGTCGCGCGGGATCACGCCGAGCAACTCTTCGGTATCATACAGCGGCTCGCGAACCTCGCGCGTGACCACGTCCGCCGGCTTGCGCCGGTTGAAGTGGCTGACGATGCGCCGGGTCAGCGCAAGCGCGTGCGGGTCGCTGGCGGCATAGTGATCGGTGACACCCGAGGTCCGGCTGTGCACGTCGGCGCCCCCCAGGTCCTCGGCGCTCACAACCTCACCTGTCGCCGCCTTCACCAACGGCGGACCGCCGAGAAAGATCGTGCCCTGGTTGCGCACGATCACCGCCTCGTCGCACATGGCCGGGACATAGGCGCCACCGGCGGTACAGCTGCCCATCACCACCGCGATCTGCGGGATTCCCATCGCCGACATGGTCGCCTGGTTGTAGAAGCTGCGCCCGAAATGATCCCGGTCCGGGAAGATGTTGTCCTGGTGCGGCAGGTTGGCTCCGCCCGAGTCCACCAGGTAGATGACCGGCAGGTGGTTGTCCCGCGCGATCTCCTGGGCACGCAGGTGTTTCTTGACCGTCATCGGGAAGTAGGTGCCACCCTTGACCGTCGCGTCATTGCAGATAATCACCGTTTCCTGACCGCACACCCGACCGATCCCGGTCAGGATGCCGGCGGAAGGCGCGTCGCCGCCGTACATGCCGTGCGCGGCAAGCTGGGAGAACTCGAGGAAGGGCGACCCCGTATCGACCAGGTGCTCGATACGGTCCCGCGGCAGCAGTTTGCCCCGTTCCAGATGACGCCGACGCGCCCGTTCCCCGCCGCCGCCGCGAACCGCCGCACACTCGGCCTCGAGATTCCCGACCAGGTCCTGCATGTGCGCGGCGTTGGCGCGGAACTGGTCCGATCCGGTGTCGATCTGGCTGCGGATGACTGCCATGGGCCGCGCTGTCCTACCAGCCGCCGCTCTCGAGCCAGCGGTCGAGATGGTCGACACGGTCGGCACCCCAGAAGGGTTCGTCATCGACGATGAAATAGGGTGCGCCGCAGACCCCGGCGGCAACCGCGAGCTCCACCTCCTCACGCAGCCGCTGCTTGAACCCGGGTCCCGCAATCGCGTCCTCGAAACCGGTCATGTCGATGCCGCATTCCCCCGCGATGTCACGGACGACCTCGGGCGTCGTGATGGTCCTGCCATGGCCGAAGGTCTCGAGGAAGAGGCGTTGCCCCAGCCTGCGGGCCGCCTCCTCGTCGCGATCCTTCAGCCAGTAGAGCGCGCGTGCCGGCACTACCGAGAGAAACGGACACGGATCGGGAAAGCTGAGCGGCGCACCCTGGGCCCGAGCGCAGCGCGCAAGATCCCGCATCGAGTAGTCGCCCTTGAGCGGCTGGGTCATCAGCGGTTCGCTGCCGGTATGCTGCATGATGGCGCCGAGCAGGATCGGCCGCCAGTCGACCGGGCGCTGGTGGCGCGCACAGATCCCGTCGATTACCTGGGAGGCCAGGTAGGCGTAGGGCGAGGAGAAGTCGAAGTAGAACCTGACCGGTGAACCGTCGGGGTTGTTTTCCATCATGATCCTCCAGGTACGTCAGACAAGTTAATGACAGTCGACTTTCCGGCGCGTCCCGCCCATCGGCCCCGGCTTGCCCGTTCGCGCTGCACGTTAGGCATGGGGGAAGGCCGGGGCAAGCATCCTGCATTATGCCGGCCTCCGCACCGGACTATGGAAATGCACTAACCGCGGTCTGCCCGTACTGCGGGGAGATTCAGGATCCTCCTGCGAAGCGGAAGAAGAAGTGCAGCACCTGTGGGAAACCAAACCGAGCCCTGACGCGAGGCGGCCACCGCAAGTTGCTCACCGAGGACGCAAACGCGCGCCTGGTGCGCCAAGAGACAAAGGCAAGGGCTCGCGCTCTACGTCAAGCGAACTCCAAGGCAAGGCGCGCAGATCTTCACCGCATGCGGGATATCGGAATCACCGAAGTACAGGTGCTGACCACGCAGGACGAGCGTGTCTGTGCCCATTGCAGAACACTGGAGGGAAAGACGTTCTCATCAAGGAGGCGCAGACGCGGAACCTGCTCTCTGGGAAGCCGTGAGCACGGTGAACGACGACCACGGGTCGCTATACCCTATCCGTTGGGTTTTGCAAGATAGTTGAAACGCCGGGCCCAGGCGCGTCCCACGCTGGATCCGTTTGATTTTTCTTGACGTCGGTCATACCCGCGTTGCACCCGCGCGCAATCTCGGCCTGGAGCGCATGCTTCACCGGACCCGCAGCCGCGAGCGCCAGCTGGCGCTGGCCGCCGTCGTCTCGAGGGTGCTGTCGCCCGAGACCGCGACGAGCAGCCTTGGCGCCCTGCTCGGGCTCGGCCCCGTCGCCGGCAACGAGGTGCTCGCCATGCTCGACTGGCTGCTGAAGCGCCAGGTCTGGATCGAGAGGAGCCTGGCCAACCGGCACCTGAAGGACGGAACGCTCATCCTGTATGACGTCTCCTCGAGCTACCTGGAGGGAACCTGCTGTCCGCTCGCGGCCTTCGGCCACAACCGTGACGCGAAGAGGGGCAAGAAGCAGATCGTGTTCGGGATGCTCTGCGCCTGCGACGGCTGCCCGGTTGCGGTGGAGGTGTTCTGCGGAAACACCGCGGACCCGTCGACGGTGGCGTCGCAGGTAAACAGGATCCGCACGCGCTTCGGCATCGAGCGCGTGGCGCTCGTGGGCGACCGTGGGATGCTCACCACGGCGCGGATCCGCGAGGACATCGAGCCGGCGGGGCTCGACTGGGTCTCGGCGCTGAAGACGCAGGACATCCGCACACTCCTGAAGGAGGGTGCGGACGGCGCCCCGGCGCCGCTTGTGCCCGAGGCGCTGGTTCCCGACGCGGTGGCCGAGGTCACGGGCCCGGACTTCCCCGGCGAGCGGCTGATGGTCTGCATGAACCCCCGGCTGCGAAGGGACATCAACCGTCGCAAGGTCGGCAAGCACATCGAGGTCGACGTGACCGACAACGCCATCTCGTGGCGCCGGCGGTCGGAGCGGATCGCGGAGCCGAGGCCAGGCTCGACGGCGTCTGCGTCATCCGCACCAGCCTGGATTCCGCCTCCATGGGCGCGGCCGAAGCCGTGGAGGCGTACAAGAGCCTCGCCGGCGTGGAGCGTGCGTTCCGCAACGCCAGGAGCGACCTGCGGATCCGTCCGGTCTCCGTCTACTCCCCCGACCATGTCCGCGCGCACGTGTTCCTGTGCATGCTGGCCCTGCATGTCGAATGGCACATGCGCCGGCGCCTCGCGCCGCTCCTGTTCGAGGACGACGACCGCGCAGGCGCCCGCGCGCAGCGGAACTCGCCGGTGGAGAAGGCCCGGCCCTCGGAATCCGCCCGGCGGAAGGCCGCCACAAAACGCACCGCAGACGACCTGCCCGCCCACAGCTTCCGTACCCTGCTCGACGATCTCTCGGGGATGGCGCTGAACCAGCTGCGCCTGCCAGGCCACGGCGAAAGCCTGCTGTCCGTCGTCACCAGGCCCACCCCGGTCCAGAAACGGGCGTTCCAGCTTCTCGGAGTGAACCCTGACCACAACCTTCCCATGAGACTGACAGGGTGACCGGCGGCTGCAGGGCCGGAAAATCCATGAAAAACCGGTGGTTGGTCATGGATCCCTTCTTCAGATCCTCCTGAAGTTCCGGCTAGACGAGCGCCTGCCGGATGCAGCGCGTCATGGCGGCGTGATCGCCCACGTTGGACCGGCGCGAGGCCTCCAGCCAGGCAGCGGGGTCGATCCGCGTGAGGTCGATGGCGTGCCCGGCGCGCGCGGCAAGCTGCTTCAGATACTGGAGCTGCGTGCGCCCGTTGCCCTCGCGGAACGGGTGAACATGGTTGACGTCGCCCAGGACGGGACCCGCGCCCTCGGCAAACCCGTCCGGCCTCGATCCCCGGAAATACCCCGCCGCTACGATGCGGCGGTGAATGTCCGCCATGCCGGCCACAATGAACCGTCTCGGCTGGAATCGGCTCTCGCCCTTGGCGATTTCGACAGTGCGAATTTCGCCCGCCCACGCATAGACGTCCTGGAACAGATGGCGGTGGATCGCCTTCAGGTGGGCAAGGTCGAAATCGCCCGCCGGCACGGGCTCGAGAAGGCGCTGGGCGACGAGCTCGCGCTCCGCCGCCTCCAGCGCCGGGGCGTCCCGGATGTCCAGCCTGTTGCGGAGAACGATGTAGTCCGGCGGATAGCAGTAGTCGCGATCGCTCATTCCGCCGCGGCGACGCGGCTGCGATCCTCGATCCGGCGGAGGATAAGGGCGCGGCGTCGCTCGGGCGACCACCCCTCGCGCTCGAACATCTCGAACATGGCGATCTCTTCCGCCGTCAGGGGATTGCCCTCGATCGCCTGCAAGTGCGCGGCTTCGGACAGCAGCCGATCCGTGGCGCCACTCTCGACGGTACTGGAATCATGCGGCTTCCCGGACATGGTGAGACCCTACCACGTTGCGCCAATGATGGCGACAGGGACCCGCGCGACGAGAGCGGATTGCACGGAGTGGATCAGACGCGGCGCACGGGGCAGGGCGCAATTTCACTCGCGCCGCACGGCGAGCTCTGGACGCCAGGGAATGCGGGGGAGCCCCGGCCTGTCGTGCCGGTTCGGCGTTCGCCGGCCGGTATTGCCGGTCGGATCGCCGCGCGACGAGGGCGGCCGCAGATCGACCGCCCTTGCGGCCGGCCCTATGACGGCCGGCCTGGTGGGCTCCAGACGGGTTCGCCACCATCCCCACCGCCGCGCTCGATCCGCCCCACAGTGCGGCGTCTCCCTCGGTCCCCGCGCTTGTCGGGTCCGGGTCCCCATTCAGGCCGGTACATCTGCCCCGCTGTGGCGGATGGACCGGCTGTCCGATGCTGACCGTCCAACTAGTGCTATTCGGCGGCCTCCGCCGTCGGCGCCGTCGCCTCGCAGATCTTCCGGAACCCCTCGAGAAGGTTCCGGTGATACCTCTCGATGTATCGCGTTATCTGGGCGTTGCGGAGCAACGACCGGACATACGAGGTCGCCAGCCCGAAACGGTCGATGAGGATGCCGGCGCGACGACCGTCACGGTGACGGGCGCGCTGGACGGGGCGGTCCGGATCTCGGATACCGAGGTGAGGGTGTCGGTGTCGGCGGGGACGGCGTCTGCCGATGACTTCGCCGCGGTTGCGGACTTCACGCTGACGATCCCGGCGGGCCAGAGTTCGGGCACGGTGACCTTCACGCTGAGCCCGGTGGACGACAGTCTCGACGAGGACGCCGAGACGGTCTCGGTGGGCGGCGCGGCGCAGGGCAGCGCCATGTTCAGGCGACGTGGAGAGGTCGAGAAGTTTCTGGCGGTTGCGGAGGCGGGCAGGATCGTCGCCGCGGCCAACCGGTTGGCGATTGGGCAGCCGGCGCTGACCCGGGCGATCGCCGGGCTCGAGAGCCGCTTCGGCGCGCTGTTGTTCGAACGCATCAGCACCGGAGCGCGCCTGACCGCGCTGGGCGCCGTGGCCGCCGAGCAGGCCCGGCGCCTTCTGCGCGCCTTCGAGGAGGCCGAGGACCGGATCGGTGGCGCACTGGCGGGGCGCGGCGGGTCGCACGAAGGGCCGGAGCGAAGCGCAGGAGCCGCGCAGCGGCTTGACGCGCCGACGACCGTCCGACACCACCCACGACCAAGCAACAGACCGCGACCGAAACCCATCAAACAACGCGAGCACACCACCATCAGATACCGCAAGCACACTCAACGTGAAGCTCATTGATCTCGCCTTCCGCAAGCGTGACGATCATCACGCCTGCGAAGTGCAGATGCTTGCAGAGGGTCGCGACGTCGGCCTGGTCGCGGCTCACCCGGTCGAGCGCCTCCTTCTCCGGCGCATTGTGGTTGGCGGGTCGGGTTGCCTCGAAAGTCTCGCGCGCGATCTGGCGGCCGAGCAGCCGGGCGAAGCGCATCACCGCGTCCTCGATCCGCGCGTCCGGCCCGCCGCCCGTCCCGGCCTTCGAGCCGGGGTTGTCGTTCGCGGCAACGCGGGGAAATCGCGCCCGCTCGCTTCCCTGCCCGTCTCGCTGCATCGCCTCCGTCTTCCCGGATTCGGTGACCCTGGAAGGGAGATTTGAACCTGCTGGCAAGCCTTGTCAAACGGTGCACTAGAGGCATTTCTACATGAAATCAACTACTTGTCCGCAGAAGGCAGGCCCTGACACGCTGTGGCCGCGCTTGGCTGCGACGAAGTTCGCTACCCAAGCTCATGAACCGCGACCGCAAGCGGGTGACCGACAAGGCGCTGGTCCACGGTAAGCAGCCGGAGACCTTCCACCTGCGCCTGGACCATCAGAAGTTCGTCGAAAGGGTCCTTGTGGTCCAGCGGCACTTCGAGCTCGCTGGCGGCATGGCGCATGGTCATCGGCAGGAACGTCATCTCCTGATCCTCCAGTACGGCGACGACATCTTCGGGAGAGAAGCGGCTCTTGCGCCCGCCCGACCGGTGGCGGGCATTGTGCTTGAGACGCATTTCCCAGATCGAAACCGCGCTGACGTAGAAATCCATCCCCCGCGCCGCCAGCACGCGGCGCTCGGAGTCCCGGAACATGCCCGGCCTGTCCATGAAGTCGAACAGGTAGGACGTATCGAGCAGAACGCGCATTGTCCGTCCGGTTACTCTTCGTCGAGCCCAAGCACTTTACGGCTGAAGGCAGGATCGTTGAATTCCTCCGGCCAGCCATCCCCGTCGCCTTCGATCCCGAGACGCTGCCGGGCAGCCTCCAGCTTGTCGAAGTCGATCCCGCCGCGCCGGTCGCAGCGCACCAGTTCGGCCGTCGGCTGACCGTGCCTTGTGATAATCACGCGCTCGCCCTTGCGGGCAGCGGCGACCAGTTCGGAGAGGCGTGCCTTGGCATCGCGGATGGGAAGTTCCATGACGAACCACTCCCGGTTTCGGTTTCTCTTTCGCCACTATGCCGCGATGGCCTCTGTTAATCAAGACCACAGCGTGACTACATCGTTACCGCTCCATCCAGTCTCGACACCCTCGAAATTGCTGTCGAATCTGAGCCCACCTTTAACGTTTGGTGCAAAAAGTCCTTTATAATCAAGGGACAAGATTTCGAGTGGCACTACAAGTGATTTCCTGCGGCTGCGTGGCCGCTCAGCCGGTGTGGTCCGGAGGCAGTCTCGGACGATGGTTTTGCGGACGTTTCGCGGCGGCGCTGCTTGTGATGGATGCGCCATGTTGGGGTGGAGCAGCGCCGGGGGCTCTTCGGCGGAGGTGAGCTCTTTAGGTCAGGCGCTCCTTGCGGTCCTCGAGTTCGAACAGCTCCTCCTTCATGCCGGGCGTGCGATATCCTTCCTTGATCGCCTCGATGATCTTCCGGATGCCGCATTGGGCCCTTTCGAGTTTGCCCTGCTTGGCAGCAATGTCCGACGACGCCTGCAGAGGCAGGCTGTAGAAGGCAAGGGTCTCCTCGATGGTGTCGCGCCCAGGCCATCAGCTTCGGATGGCGGTCCTGTCAGTGTTCCAGCCATGCCGCGCGATCGGTACGCGCCTTCTCAAGGGTGCGGCGAGAGACCTACCAGGGCAGTTCCTCGCCCCTGAAGCTCAGGAACCGCCCGTTGTCCGCAGTGGACAGCGACAGGATCTGCTCCTTCATGCCACGCACACTCTGTTCCGGAGTGACCGGCGCCGACTCGCCGCCCATGTCGGTGCTCACGTGGCCCGGGTGAAACAGGACCGCAGTCACCCCCTGGCCAGCAAGCTGGAGCGACATACAGCGGACGGCCATGTTGAGCGCCGCCTTCGAGGAGCGATAGACGCAGGCGCCCGGGCCGGCCCGGGAGATGCTCCCCATGTAGGAAGAGATGAAGACCATCTGCCGGCGCGAACTGGCGACAACCCGGTCGACGAAGGCCTCGGCAACCCGCATCGGTCCGAAGACATTGGTGGTCATCGCCGCCTGCCAGGCGGTGTAGTCGAGTGATCCGAACCCCGCCCGCTGCCCGACGATCCCGGCATTGTTGACCAGAACGTCAACCGGTCGGTCACCGAGCGCGGCGCGGCAGACTGAAATGCTCGCCGCATCGTCGACGTCGAGTTCCAGGTACTCGGCCCCGGCAATCTGCCCGGTACCGGACGGGTCGCGACATGCCGCCAGGACATCCCAGCCGTCGGAAACGAACTGGCGGACAAACTCGCGGCCGATCCCGCGGCTCGCACCGGTCACCAGAATACTGGGCATGGTCATCTACTCCGTGGCTTGGGGAATGCGCGCCGTAACCTCGAATTCGACACGCATCTCCTCGGTGGCAAGTCCGCAGATGAGCGCGGTGTTGGCAGGACGCGCCGGCATGCTGTAGTCCCTGATGATCGACTTGATACGATCGAACTCCTCCCTGCTCGCAACGTAGACCCGCATGCGGATGATATTCTCCCGCGATGTCCCGGCCCGTTCGAGCACGTCGGAAATGGTGGCGAAGGCCCGCATCGCCTGTTCCTCGACGGTCGCGGCAAATCCGTTGATTTCAGGGTCGTACCCGGTCGTCCCGGACACGTGAACGGTGTCGCCGTCGACGACCGCGCGCGCGTAGCCCGACATCTCCTCGAACGGGGAACCGGAATAGAGTCGTGTTCCAATCATGCCGACCTCGTGACTGTTGGTGTGGGGCGGATCAGTGCACTGCGCTCGCGTTCCACCTCGGCCCGGAATTCACAGCCCTCCATATGGTCGTTCACCAGCCCCATCGCCTGCATGAACGAATAGCAGGTGACCGGGCCGACGAAACGCCAGCCACGACCTCGCAGCTCGCGCGAAAGCCGGGTTGCCTGCGGCGTAGTGGCGGTGACAGACGCGTGGTCAATGACCGCCGGGCGGTCTTCCGGTGCCGGTTCGTGGCTCCAGAAGAAGGGGGCGAGCGATCCGAACTCGGCGCGCATCTGCTGCGCGAGCCGCGCATTGTGGACGGCTGCCTCGATCTTGCCGCGATGACGCACGATGGAGCGATCGGCGAGCAGCCGCTCCACGTCCCTCTCGCCGAAAGCGGCTACCGCATCGATGTCAAAACCGGCGAACACGCGCCTGAAGTCGTCCCGCTTGCGCAGGATGGTGATCCAGCTCAGTCCGGCCTGGAACCCCTCCAGGCAGATCTTCTCGAACAGCGCCCGGTCGCCGGTCTCGGGCCGCCCCCACTCCCCGTCGTGGTAGGCGCGGTAGTCGTCGCGCCCCTCACACCAGGCGCACCGCAACCGGCCGTCAGGGCCGACCGCGAGGCCCGGGGCGAGCAACGGCACTGCACCGGATCCCGTCACGCCGACTCCCTGTAGAGTTCACGCCCGATCAGCATGCGGCGGATCTCCGAGGTTCCGGCACCGATCTCGTAGAGCTTGGCGTCGCGCAGCAGCCGGCCGGTGGGGTAGTCGTTGATGTAGCCGTTGCCGCCGAGGCACTGGATCGCCTCGAGCGCCATCCAGGTCGCCTTCTCGGCCGCGTACAGGATGGCGCCCGCCGCGTCCTTGCGCGTGACTTCGCCGCGGTCGCAGGCCTTTGCCACGGAATAGACGTAGGACTTCGAGGCGTTCATGGTGACGTACATGTCGGCAATCTTGCCCTGCATCAGCTGGAACTCGCCGATCGGAGTTCCGAACTGGCGACGTTCGTGCACGTAGGGAAGCACCACGTCCATGCATGACTGCATGATCCCCAGAGGACCGGCGGCCAGCACCGCACGCTCGTAGTCGAGGCCGCTCATCAGCACGTTGACACCGCGGTTCTCACCACCGAGCACATTGTCCTCGGGCACCTCGCAGTCGGCGAACACCAGTTCGCAGGTGTTCGAACCGCGCATGCCCATCTTGTCGAGCTTGGGCGAAGTCGAGAATCCCTTCATGCCCTTCTCGATGATGAAGGCGGTAATGCCGCGCTGATGCGCTGCCGGGTCGGTCTTGGCGTAGACGACCAGCGTATCCGCGTCCGGCCCGTTGGTGATCCACATCTTGGAACCATTGAGGATGTAGTGATCCCCGCGGCAATCGGCCCGGGTGGTCATGCCGACCACGTCCGACCCAGCCCCGGGCTCGCTCATCGCCAGCGCACCCACGTGCTCTCCGCTGACCAGCCGGGGCAGGAACCGGTGCTTCTGCTCCTCGGTTCCATTGAGCCGGATCTGGTTGACGCACAGGTTGGAATGGGCGCCGTAGCTGAGCCCGACAGCAGCCGAGGCCCGGCTCAGCTCCTCCACCGCAACCGCGTGTTCGAGGTACCCCATCCCGGCCCCGCCGTACTCTTCCTCGACAGTGATGCCGAGAACGCCGAGATCGCCCATTTTACGCCAGAGATCGGCTGGAAAATCGTTCGCCCGCTCGATGTCGGCCGCCCGCGGTGCAACCTCGTCGGAGGCGAAGGAACGGACCGAGTCCCTGAGCATGTCAGCGGTTTCGCCGAGGTCGAAGTTCAGGCTCGGAAAGTCGTTCGGGATCATGGGCTACCTTTCGCGGCAGGGGCGCCTTGCTGGTCCGTGTGCCGTGCTGGTGACACCCGCATCCGATCCCGTGCCGGGATCATTTCGATACGGTCGCATCGGTCGGCACCCTCCATCTTGCACTGCACAACGGTTCGCGGTCCATGGCCAGTGGCGGTGGTCGGCATGCCGGGCCCGTCCATCCCGTCCCCTTCCCCCGACGCGCAGCCGGTACCGAACATGCTTGTAGCATGTCGTTGACCAGGCGGGCGCGGCCGAAGGCACAAGCACCCGTTGTGCCGGGCCACAGGGTGTCGGGACGTGATACCGTCTGCCATTCCCGATCCGTCCCCTGCCGTCGACCGGGCCGGGTCCCGCCCGGTTTCCCGAAGAAGTGGCCGGGCGAGACACCTTGTTGCCCGCCTGGTCTTCCGGCACTTCGACGACCCGGCTTCGTTGTCACAATGCGCCGCCTGCATGTCGGGCGCTCACGGCCAGGGCCGAACCGCTGGGGCCCGGAACATCAGAACGCAAGTCCGACGGTAACGCGCCCGGTCCAGTCGGCGTCGCCCGCGGAGATGGCCTGTGCGAGACCGAGTTCGGTGCGCACCGACGGCTCGTCCCGCTGCCAGGCCGCCCGTCTCCCTGGCCGTCAGTGTCTCGCGGGAGACATCGACCCGGGCCTTGCGGTCCTCGGCGGCGCCCTCGATTCCGATCAGGCCCTCGAGGACCAGCGTTTCGCCGTCGGTGCCCTCGAGCCGGGCCCGGACAGTCGCACCAGCGCCGGCCGTCAGCCGGTTTGCCTCGCGCAGCGATGCCCGAACGCCCGTGGCATCCGCAAATCCGTCCATCGACAGAGCCGTACGCCGTGTCCATGCCTTCGGGGTCAGGCCCATTCCGTCACCAAGGCCGAACCGCCTGCCCGCTTCCAGTTCAACGTCGTGGACGAGCGCGCCGACGCCGTCGCGCAGATCCCCGAGGGTATCCGACTGGAAGTCGACCGAATATCGCGTGGCGGAGACGCGACCCGCTCCGTACAATCCCGCCTCCGAGCGCCAGGTGATCCCCGGGGACGCGCCATGGCCGAGGGCATCGATGCGGCGGCCGCCGGTCGCTGCCGACACGTCGGCCGAACCCGACACCCGGCGCACGCCCAGCGTGCCTGTCAGGCTGACGGCTTCCGACAACGTCGCGTCCATCCCCACCTCGATATCATGGCAGTCATAATCATAGGCGGCGCCCACCGTGCCGCCGCGCGAACCCGCGCCACCGGATACCCGCAGCCGGAATGGTCCCCTGGTGAGAATTGGGGACCACCGGCAGCATCGACACTGCCCTGCTCACCCGCGGGCGGGCAGGTGCCCTTCGGCGCGCGGGCCCGCGCCCAGCGTTCAGAAATCGGTCGGCGCACCACCCTCGCGCTTGCGCCGTTCGACGAAGGCGGCCAGTTCCTCGCGACGGGCCTGCTCAAGCGGTGGAGGCTCGAATTCCGCCAGAATCTTCTTCCAGGTGGCGTTGGCCCGGTGGGTGGCATCAATCGACCCGCGTTCCTGCCAGCTCTCGAAGTTGCTCCAGTCCGACAGGAACGGTTCGTAGAAGGCGGTGCGGTAGCGCTGGCGTGTATGGTCAGCCCCGAAGAAGTGCCCGGTCGGACCGACCTCGCGGATGGCATCCACCGCAATGTCGGCCTCGCTCGCCGGAACCGGACGCAGGTAGGCCATCATCTGCTGCAGGGTCTCGCAATCGAGTATGAACTTCTCGTAGGACGCGCACAGTCCGCCCTCGAGCCAGCCGGCGGCGTGATAGACGATGTTCACGCCGGCGGAAACCACCGACCAGAGCGAGAACGCGCTCTCCCAGGCGGCCTGGGCATCCGGGTGATTTGCGGCGCAGGCATTCGACGCGCGCAACGGCAAACCGTAGAACCGGGCCATCTGACCAGAGATCTGGGTCGCCCGCATGTATTCCGGCGTGCCGAAGGCGGGGGCGCCGGACCGCATGTCGACATTGGAGGTGAAGGACCCGATGGCACAGGGGACACCCGGGCGTATGCACTGCAGCAACACGATCGCCGACAGCCCCTCGGCCACGAACTGGGTCACCGCGCCGGCAAGGGTCACCGGTGCCATGGCGCCGGCAAGGGTGAAGGGTGAAACGATGGTCGGCTGGCCGCGCCGCGCACACCGCATCGCTCCGTCAAGCATTGGCCAGTCATGCTTGAGCGGCGAGGACGAGTTGATGTTGGTATACATGTGCGGCGCGGCCTCGAACTCCTCGTGCGTCATGCCCGCCGCGATACGCGTCATTTCCATCACGTCCTCGATCCGCTCCGGCCCGAGCGAATAGGCATGCACCACCTTGTCGGTGATCGTCAGCTTGTCGAGCAGGCAATCGAGGTGCCGGATCGAGGGGTGGAGGTCGACCGGCTCCACCGGGTAGCCGCAGGCGAGATGGATGCAGTTGAAATACTGCGTGAGCTTGAGCAGGTCGCGATAGCTTTCCCGGTCGCCGACACGCCGGCCCCGGTCCAGGTCGGAACAGTTCGGCGGGCTGGAGACATTGCCGAACACCATATGCCGGCCGCCGATAATCACGGCGCGCTCGGGGTTGCGCGGTGTGATGGTGAACCGTGCCGGCGCCAGCTTCACCTTCTCCATTACCAGCGCCCGATCCATGCGCACATTGGTTGAATCCGGCCGGGTCTCGCATCCGGCCTGCGCCAGCACCGCCCGGGCCTCCTCGTTCAGGAACTCGATACCGATCTCCTCGAGCACCCGCATTGCACCCTCGTGAACCGACTGCACCTGCTCCTCGGTGAAGGGTTCGGTCGGGGCGTCAATGTTGACCGGCAGCTGCCAGTCGAGCTGTCTGATCGCCGGACCATCGTTACGCGCAGCGGCACTGCGACGCCGTAACCCGGTCCTTCGTCGCGTTCCCTGCATGGGTCGATCGATCTCCCAGCAAACTTGCCCGGCACGGGGGCCGCCCGCGTGCATCATGGTGTGAGGATTTGCGCAAATACAAGCGCGGTGCTTGTCCGGGAACGGCCGAAGCGCGTCGTGGACAGAACGGTCAGGTTCGACCCGGTGTTATGTCCGACAGCCGGTCGACCCGGCGGATCGCCGGGAAAAGCCAGGCCCACAGCCCTGCAATCGCGAAGGTCGCTACCCCGCCCGCAAGAACCGCCGGTACCACCCCGACGAATGCCGCGGTCATCCCGGCCCGGAAGTCGCCGAGTTCGTTCGAGGCGTTGATCGCCACCGAATTGACGGAGCTGACCCTGCCGCGCATGTCATCGGGCGTTGCGAGCTGGACCAGGGTGAGGCGGATGTAGACGCTCACCATGTCGGCCGCGCCGTAGACGGCCAGTGCGGCGAGTGACAGCCAGAACACGCTCGAGAGGCTGAACACCACGATCGCCGCCGCGAACACAGCGAGCGAGACAAACAGCGCCGGGCCCATGTGGCGCGGCGACGTCAGCCGGACCAGCACGAGGCCGACCAGCAGCGATCCGAAACCCGGCATCGCCCGCATGACGCCGAGCCCGTCCGGCCCTACATGCAGGATGTCGCTGGCATAGACCGGCAGCAGTCCCATCACGCCGCCGAGCAGCACGGCGAGCAGGTCGATCGAGATGGCTCCGAACACCCGTTTCTCGCGCCAGACGTAAAAAAACCCGCCAAGCAACGCATCGAACGTGACGCGTCCTGCCGACCGGACGCCGCGAGCAGGTGGAATCAGCAGCGCCGAACCGGCAGCAATGGCAAAACACGCTGCCGCCGCACCGTAGACACCGTCACCGGTCCAGGCGATCAGTCCCCCGCCGAGCGCCGGTCCGGCCAGCTGCGCCACCTTGTTCGCGGACGATGACCAGGCAACCGCCCGCGGGAATGTCTCCACGGGAATCAGGTTGGGCAGCAGTGCCTGCACCGCGGTCTGGGCGAAGGCGCGCGCAATTCCGTGCACGAACAGGATGGCGAGGATGGCGGCCATGCCGCCCGCCCCGGCCCACAGCACCACCACCAGCAGTCCGGTAACCACGACATGGATCGCGTTGCACAGCGCCAGGATCATCCGCCGGTCCAGCCGGTCCGCCGCCATGCCTGCGGCCAGCACGAACAGGAACGCGGGCGCGAACTGGGCCAGACCGACATAGCCGAGGTCGATCGGGTCGCGGGTCAGCTGGTAGACGTACCAGCCGACCGCCACCGTGAGGATCTGCACTCCCATGACGTGCCCGGTCCGGTTGGCCAGGTAGAGCAGGAACCTCGCATCGCGTGCCAGCCGGTGGCGGTCTGCCGGGCTCACGCAGCCGCCGGGTGCATGAAATCGCTTGAGCGCGATCCCGACGCGGATAACAATGGTCCCGATTCCGAACTCGGGGGACGACAGATGCGAATCGAACCCATCGCCGATGCGCCGTTCGGGGCCGAGGTACGAGGTGCGGACCTCGCCGGGCCGCTTGATGCCGGACTGATGAAGGACCTGGCAGACGCACTGTACGAGTACCGGATCGTCGTCATCAGGGACCAGTCACTCGACCAGGGTGCGTATCTGACCTTCGGGCGCTGGTGGGGCACACCGATCCCGCATGTTCTCGACCATATGCGCATGCCCGGCTACCCGGAACTGCTTGCCGTCGGCAACACCGAGCAAAAGGATCGCAAGCAGGAGATCCGCAACGGAGCGGCACTCTGGCACACCGATCAGTCCTACGAGGCAATCCCTGCCAGCGCAACAATGCTCTACTCGATCCAGGCGCCACGGATCGGCGGACAGACCCGGTTTGTCGACATGGTAGCCGCCTACGATGCCCTCGACGCCGGGACGCGCGAACGGATCGACGACCTCCAGGTTGCGCATCTCTACGGGGCGGGGAAGCTGCTCGACGACGAGTTCATCGCCAGTCCGCTCAAGTCCGGTGAGCAGATCGACCGGGTTCCCACCTGCCATCATCCCCTGGTCATGCGTCACCCGGTGACCGGCCGCAAGGGGCTTTATGCCACCGGTCAGTCCTCCTTCGCCATTCGCGGCATGGACGACTCCGAGGCGGTTGAACTGCTGTGGCAGCTGAAGACCCATGCGATCCAGGACCGATTCGTCCACGCCCACCGGTACGCGGTGGGGGACATCGTGCTCTTCGACACGCTGTCGACCATGCACGCCGCAACCCCGATCGACGTCGCCGACCCCGACCGCGAGGACACCCGTCGCCTGCTGTGGCGCATCAGTGTCCGCGGCATGCCCCGGGCCTACCGTCACCTCGTCGCGTAGTCCCCTGCACCGGCACCGGGCCTGATCGCCGTTTGTGCGGACAACGGTGCCCCCTGTCTCCATTCGTGAGGTCGACCATGCCGCATTCCGGACCCCTTGCCGGGATCAGAATCGTGGAGCTCGCCGGCATCGGTCCGGCCCCCCATTGCTGCATGCTGCTCTCGGACATGGGCGCGGAGGTGATCCGCATCGATCGGCCGGGCGGAAACCCGGTCGGCGGCACCGACAGAAACGCGATCCTGAACCGGGGCCGCAAATCGGTCGCCTTCGACCTGAAACAGCCGACGGCGACCGCGGCGGTGCTGCGCCTGGTCGAACAGGCTGACGGTCTGGTGGAAGGGTTCCGTCCAGGCGTGATGGAACGGCTCGGTCTCGGCCCCAAAACCTGTCTCGCGCGCAACCCGAAGCTGGTCTACGGGCGGGTCACCGGGTGGGGTCAGGATGGTCCGCTGGCCCAGGTGGCGGGCCACGACATCAACTACATCGCGCTCGCCGGAGCGCTCGGCGCGATCGGGGACGCGGAACGCGGCCCGATTCCGCCGCTCAACCTCGTCGGCGACTTCGGCGGCGGCGGCATGATGCTGGCGTTCGGCATGGCATGCGGCCTGATCGAGGCGGCGCGCTCCGGTTCCGGCCAGGTGATCGATGCGGCAATGCTCGATGGTTCCGCACTGCTGATGGCCGGCATCTTCCAGAGTCGCGCCAGCGGCCTGTGGACTCACCCCCGTGGCGAGAACTGGCTGGACGGCGGCGCACCCTTCTACGCGCCCTACCGTTGTGCCGACGACCGCTGGATCTGCATCGGGTCGATCGAACCGCAGTTCTACCGTCTGCTGTGCGAGCTGCTCGAACTGTCGGGGCCGCTGTGGTCGCGGCAGTGGGAACGCGAAGCCTGGCCGGAGCAGAAGCGGCAGCTCGCCGAGGTCTTCGCCCGTCGTACGCGGGCCGAATGGACACGCCTGCTCGGCACCCGGGACATCTGCTTCGCGCCCGTCATGGAGATCGAGGAGGTCACCGAGCATCCGCACACCCGTGAACGCGGCGTGTTCGTCGAGTCCGACGGCTGGCTGCAGCCGGCGCCCGCCCCGCGATTTGCGCGAACCCCTGGGCGGATCCAGTCACCGCCGCCGCGACCGGGCGAGCACAACGACGATGCGCTCTCGCGCTGGGGGTTCGACGACGGTGAAATCGCGCAGCTGCGCGCCGAGGAGGCCCTGGTCGACGGAACCGGTTCATGACCGGGTCGCTGGAGGCGCTGCTCGCCCCGCAATCAGTCGCGGTCATCGGAGCGAGCGACCAGCCCGCGCGCATCGGCGGTCGCCCGATCCACTCGATGATCACGGCCGGCTTTGCCGGCCGTATCTACCCGGTGAACCCGCGGCGCAGGACCGTACAGGGACTTCAGTGCTACCCGAACATTGCCTCGGTGCCCGAGCCGGTCGACTGTGTCATCGTCTCGGTTCCGGCCCCGGTCGCGGTCGAGGTGATCGCCGACAGTGCCGAGGCCGGCGCGCGCAGCGCCATCGTGTTCACCTCGGGATTCGCCGAGACCGGAGCCTCGGGCAGCAGTGCCCAGCAGCAGATCGCCGCAATCGCGCGCTCCAGCGGCATGCGCATCGTTGGGCCGAACTGTCTCGGGATCTTCAACCTGGAAATCGGGTGGTTCGGAACCTTCGCCAACACGCTCGCAAGCCGCAAGCTGCCGTGCGGTCCGATCGGCATCATTACCCAGTCGGGCGCCTATGGCAGCCACCTGTTCACCATCACCCAGAACCGCGGTGTCGGCAGTACCTACTGGGTGACCACCGGGAATGAGTGCGATGTCGACGTGGCCGAGGTGATCTCGTGCTATGCCGCAATCGACTCGATCCGGGTGATCGTTGCCTACGCCGAGGGGATCGGTGACGGCGATCGCCTCCGCCAGGCCTTCGACGATGCCCGGGCGGCCCGCAAACCGGTGATCTTCATGAAGGTCGGGATGACAGAGGCGGGAGCCCGGGCCGCGGCCTCCCACACCGCCTCGCTTGCGGGAAGCGACAGCATCTATGACGGGCTGTTCGCCCAGTACGGCGTGTGGCGTGCCGAGACCACCGAGGAAATGGCCGACATCGCCTACGCCGCCCAGTTCGACCGCTATCCGACCGGCAACCGTATCAGCCTGCTGACCATCTCCGGCGGTGTCGGGGTGCAGCTCGCCGATGCCGCGAGCCGGCGCGGCTTCGAAGTCACCCCGCTGCCGGAGACAACCCGGGCCAAGATGCTCGAGGTGATCCCCTTCGGCGGCGTCAACAACCCGGTCGATTTCACCGGTCAGGCGCTCAACGACCGCACCATCCTCGATCGGTGCATGGAGCTCACCGTCGAGGAAGGCGGCTACCACAGCCACATCATCTACATTGCGAGCCTGGCGGCCTCACCGTTTACGCGTGATCTCAGCCAGTCGGTCTTCCGGGAGCTGCGCGAACGCTTCCCGGACGAGCTGTTCCTGATGAGCATGATCGCGCCCGAGGAAATCCGACGGCGCTACGAGGAGATGGGCTACCCCTGCTTCGAGGACCATTCGCTTGCGGTCCGGGCAATGGCGGCGCTGCGCCACTTCAACCGGGTGTTCGAGCGCGGCGCACCGCGACCGGCGGCGAAACTTCCGGCAGGCGTCCTGCCGGTTCCGGGTGCCATGGCCGGCGAGCAGGACGCCCGCGAATTCCTGGCCTCGGCCGGAATCCCGGTGGTCGATGGTGCGCAGGCCGCGACCGCAGATGCCGCGGTGCAAGCCTGGCGCAGGATCAGCGGGCCGGTCGTCCTCAAGATCGCCTCGCCCGACATCGCCCACAAGACCGAGATCGGCGGTGTCCTGCTCGACCTTGACGACGAGGACGCCGTGCACGGCGGCTACGCCACCCTGCTCGACCGTGCCCGTGCCGCCGTTCCCGACGCACGGATCTCGGGTGTGACCGTGTCGCGAATGGTCCGGGGTGGCATCGAGACGGTCCTCGGGGTGGTGCGGGACCCGGCGTTCGGCCCCGTGGTCATGTTCGGACTCGGCGGCATCTTCGTCGAGGTGCTCCGTGACGTCAGTTTTCGGGTCGCGCCGTTCGGAGAGGACGAAGCCCGGGACATGATTGATGCCATCCGCGGCCGCGCCGTACTCGATGGCGTGCGCGGGGCGCCGCCGGGGGATGTCGATGCCCTGGCCCGGGCGCTCTCGCGCCTCTCCGTGCTGGCGGCGGCCAATGCCGGGACCATCGAGTCGATCGACGTGAACCCGTTCCTGGTGCTGCCGGAGGGTGCGGTCGCGGTCGATGCCCTGATCGTCCCGCGCCGGGGCTGAACGCCTACGATGACCGGGCGGCGCGGATGGCCCGCCACACCGTTTCGGGGTTAAGCGGCATCTGCAGGTGATCGATGCCGAGCGGTGCGAGGGCGTCGAGAACCGCGTTCACGACAGTCTGGGTCGACGCAATGCACCCGGCCTGGCCGCTGCCCTTGACCCCGAGCCGGTTGGCCCCGGTCGGAACACCCTTGAGCGTGGTCTCGAACCGCGGCAGGTCGCGGGCGCGCGGGATCCAGTAGTCCATGAGGCTGCCGGCGAGCAGCTGGCCGGATCCGGCGTCGTAGACTACCGCCTCGCCGAGCGCCTGGCCGATGCCCTGGGTCACGCCGCCGTGCACCTGGCCTTCGGTCAGCATCGGGTTGATCAGGGTCCCGTAGTCGTCGACCATGAGGTAGCGCTCCAGCGTCACGGCGCCGGTGTCCGGATCGACCTCGACCTCGGCGAGATGACAGCCGTTCGGATAGGTCCGTGGCGCATCCTCGCGGATCGTGAAACTGTCGAGCCCGACCCCCCCGAGATCGGGCGCGATCTCGGGGTCACGGGCAGCCGAGGCCACCTCGGCCAGCCCGACCGACCGACCGCCGCTCGCAAACCGGCCATCGGCAAACTTCACACTCGCGGGTTCGGCCTGCAGCAGGATGGCGGCGACCTTGTGGGCTGTGGCAAGTGCCTGTTCGAGCGCGAGCACCATGGTGCCGCCGCCCATGTGCATCGATCGCGCGCCTCCGTGGCCGAAACCCATCCGGGTTACGGCGGTGTCGGCCTGCAGGTAGTCGATGTCCCCGATCCCGACCCCCAGTCGATCGGCAGCAATCTGGCGATAGGCGGTCGCGTGTCCCTGGCCGTTGGACTCGGTTCCAACCCTCAGTTCGACCCGGCCCGAGGCAAGGAATCGCACCTCAGCACCTTCGGTCAGGTTGCCGCCCGCAGTCTCCAGGAAACACGCAATCCCGCGGCCGCGCAAACGACCGGCCCTGACCGAAGCGGTCCGGCGCTCCTCGAAACCGTCCCGATCGCCGTACCGCACGGCGTCATCGATGTTCTCGACGAACCTGCCTGAGTCGAGCACCGATCCGAGAGCGGCATGGTGGGGAAAGCGGCGGACCGCGTTCCTGCGCCGCAGTTCCACCACGTCGAAACCGCATCGCCGGGCAGCGAGCTCGACCAGGCGCTCGATCAGAAAGTTGGCCTCGGGCTTGCCGGCGCCGCGGTAGGCGTCCACCGGCACGGTGTTGGTGAACACCCCTGTGGTCTCCATGTCGATCGCCGCAATGTCGTAGATGCCGCCCATGGCCCTCGCCATCGACAGCGTGCTGGCATTCGGTCCGCCAGACGAGACATATGCTCCCATGTCGGCCAACATCCTGCTGCTCAGGGCCAGGAAGCGCCCGGCGGCATCAAGAGCCAGCGCCCCCTTTCCGGCGACAGCGCGGCCGTGCACCGCGCCCGCGAAGTCCTCGCCGCGGTCCGCAACCCACTTGACCGGCCGGGCATGACGGCGTGCCGCCCACAGCAGCAGTACCCATTCGGGACAGAGGAAGTTCTTCATCCCGAAGCCGCCGCCGACATCGGGAGCAGACACGCGGATCTGGTCGCGCGGAACACGGAACACGGCATCTGCCAGTTCGTTGCGCAGCTCATGCACGCCCTGGCCGGTACAGGCGAGATGCATCACCCCGCTCTCGGGATCGATGCTCGCAAGTCCGGCGCGGGGCTCGAGCGGCGCTGCCATCACCCGGCTGTTGACGATCTCGACCTCGACGACATGGTCCGCGGCGCGGAACGCAGTGTCGGTGGCGGCCGCATCGCCCCGGTGGAACCGGTACGCAACATTGCCCGGCGCCTGTTCCCAGATCTGCACCGCGCCCGGAGCAATCGCATCCTGCGGTGCCGCCACCGCGTCGAGCGGTTGCCAGGAAACCTCGATCAGGTCGGCAGCATCGACCGCCGCCTCGCGCCTCTCGGCCACCACCAGCGCGATCGGCTCGCCAACGTGCCGGACCCGTCCGGGTGCGAGCGCGAACCGGTCCGGGACCACCGGGGAATCCCCCGGTCCGAAACGCACGCCGCAGGGAAGAGGGCCGAGGCCATCGGCAGCAAGGTCACCGGCAAGATGGACCCCGAGCACACCGGAAACCGACAGGGCGGCGGCGGTGTCTGTGATGGTGAAGTCCGCGTGGGCATGGCCCGAGCGCAGCACCACCGCGTGCAGCACGCCGTCGGGATCGAGATCAGCAACGTAGGTCGCCTGTCCGGTCAGGAACCTGTGGTCCTCGATCCGGAACAAGGACCTGCCAATCAGTGGTGTGTCCATCGCAAGGGCTCCCGCAGGGTTCCGACAACCAGGTTATCACTCACCGGGCGCGGCTTGGCCGAGCCAGCTCGAATCGAGGTCGGCAATCCGGGAACATCCGATCTGGGTCATCGCCAGCGTGACCTCGTCGGTCAACATGGAGACCACGTGATCCGGACCCTGCCGGCCGAGTGCCGACACTCCCCACATGAACACCCGGCCACAGAAAACGAACCGGGCGCCCAGCGCGTAGGCCTTGATGATGTCGAGACCGGAGCTGAACCCGCTGTCGACCATGACCACGGCGCGGTCGCCCGCGACGCGAAGGATCTCCGGCAGCACCTCGACCGGTGCCGGCGAGGCATCGAGCTGACGCCCGCCGTGGTTGGACACCAGGATGCCGGAATACCCCATGGCGATCGCCGCCTCGGCATCGGCGGGATGCATGATGCCCTTGATCACCAGCTCGCCGTCCCAGCGGTCCCGGATGCGCTGCAGCCGCTCGCGGCTGACCGGGTTTCCGATCTGTTCGGTGACATAGGCGGCGATGTCGAACATTCCCCTGCCCGGCGCGTAGCGGCCCAGGGTCCTGAACCGGGGCATGCCGGCGGACACGGTCGCCAGGCTCCAGCCCGGGCGAATGGCGGCGCGCATGATGTTGCGGGCTGTCAGACGCGGCGGCACCGCCAGGCCGTTGTACATGTCACGCGGCCGCCAGCCGCGTGACGGCACGTCGACGGTGACCATGGCAACCGAGCAGCCGGAATCGGCCGCCCGGCGCAACAGGTCGTCGTTCACCTCCTGGTCCTTCGGTGGATAGAGCTGGAACCAGCCCACGCCGTCGGCGGACCGGCCGAAGTCCTCGATCTCCACCGTGCAGGCGGTGCTGAGCCCGACGGGAATGCCGGTTCGGCCCGCCGCGCGCGCGAAGTGCAGCTCGGCGTGCGGGTACATCAGTCCTGCAAGCCCCATCGGCGCAATGCCGAACGGCCGGGTGTAGCTACGGCCGAACAGGTCCACCGACATGGCGACCGGCTCCCGGTCGGTGACGTAACGCGGAACCAGTGTCACCGCGTCGAGCGCCTCGCGGTTACGGCGCAGGCCCACCTCCGGGCCGGTCCCGCCATCGACGTAGTCATAGGCAAACCTCGGCAGGCGCCGGCGCGCCGCCCGCTGCAGGTGATCATTGCTCGGGTAGTGCTGCGGGGCCCGCATGTCGATGTTCCGTTCGTGATGGTGAGAGGAAGAAACCGGGCATTCAGGCGTGCGAGGCCATGGCCTTGCCCCGGACCGGAAGCTCGGCCCGGAGCACGGTGCCGGACTCCGACTCGGTGATGTAAAGCCAGCGGTTGTCCGGTCCGCCGAAGGCGGCATTGGTGGTCATCAGGCCGAGTGGGGAACGGATCCGGTGCAACGGCTGGCCGAGGTGGTCGAAGTGCCACACCGTGCCCAGGCCGGCATGGCAGACCAGCAGCCCGCCCTCGGCGTCGAGCGCCATGCCGTCGGGACCGCCATGCCCGCCCGAGAGCTGGATGAAGATGCTGACCTTGGTGGTGCTGCCGTCGGGCAGCAACGGCAGGCGCCACACCGCGTTGCCGCGGGTGACGGCGACATAGAGCAGGGTCTCGTCGAGCGAGGGCACAAGTCCGTTCGGACTCGGAACGGTTCCGACCAGCAGCTGCAGCTGGCCGGCCGGAGTCAGCCGGTAGACCCTCCCGGTCGGATCGTGCATGCCGGTCTGGCCCTGGTCGGTAAAGTAGATGGCGCCGTCGCGTGCGATGTGCAGGTCGTTGCAGCCGCGGAAACTTTCCGACCAGCGGTGGTCCACCAGCGGTTCGACCGAGCCGCTGGCGGGATCGATCCGCATGATGCCGCGCTTGTAGTCTGCGACCCGCAGCGTTCCGTCGGGATGCACCTTCAGGCCGTTGGGCCAGCCGTCATAGGCGGCGACGATTTCGAATTCGCCATCCGGCGTCACGCGAAGGATCTCGCCGAACGGGATGTTGACCAGGTAGAGGTTTCCTGCCCGGTCAAACGCCGGTCCTTCGAGAAAGCAGTCGGCGTCGTGGCCCGGACGGTTGGCCTCGGCCCACGCCGGGCGCGCGCCCGGGCGCCGAAGCCGGTCGGGAACACGGGCGAAGACCTCCGTGCGGACATCCACGGGGGGCGGGTAGAGCGACATCGGCTTCTCCGTTCATCCGCCGTCCCTGGCACTCGAACCGGGAACCGGCGGCAGGTCGTCACGAAACACTGCGCCGGGCACCCGGACATCGGCACGCGCCCGACAGCGCGCGTTACCCGGATGTACGCGGCCCCGATCCGTCCGGCACGCATCCGGTGCCCGGGCGCGGCGGACAGGTCGTGTGTCCCGTACAGCAGATAGACCGGACAGGGCGAGCCGCGCAACGGTTCGATCGGAGCCCGCAGAACGTCATGGCCCCCGATATGGTGGTGCAGATCACCGCAGGCGTGGCCCGGGCGCGGCTTGGCCAAGCCAGCTCGAATCGAGGTCGGCAATCCGGGAACATCCGATCTGGGTCATCGCCAGCGTGACCTCGTCGGTCAACATGGAGACCACGTGATCCGGGCCCTGCCGGCCGAGTGCCGACACTCCCCACATGAACACCCGGCCACAGAAAACGAACCGGGCGCCCAGCGCGTAGGCCTTGATGATGTCGAGACCGGAGCTGAACCCGCTGTCGACCATGACCACGGCGCGGTCGCCCGCGACGCGAAGGATCTCCGGCAGCACCTCGACCGGTGCCGGCGAGGCATCGAGCTGACGCCCGCCGTGGTTGGACACCAGGATGCCGGAATACCCCATGGCGATCGCCGCCTCGGCATCGGCGGGATGCATGATGCCCTTGATCACCAGCTCGCCGTCCCAGCGGTCCCGGATGCGCTGCAGCCGCTCACGGCTGACCGGGTTTCCGATCTGTTCGGTGACATAGGCGGCGATGTCGAACATTCCCTTGCCCGGCGCGTAGCGGCCCAGGGTCCTGAACCGGGGCATGCCGGCGGACACGGTCGCCAGGCTCCAGCCCGGGCGAATGGCGGCGCGCATGATGTTGCGGGCTGTCAGACGCGGCGGCACCGCCAGGCCGTTGTACATGTCGCGCGGCCGCCAGCCGCGCGTCGGCGCGTCGACGGTGACCACGGCAACCGAACAGCCGGAATCGGTCGCCCGGCGCAGAAGGTCGTCGTTGACCTCCTGGTCCTTCGGTGGAGAGAGCTGGAACCAGCCCATGCCGTCTGCGGACCGGCCGAAGTCCTCGATCTCCACCGTGCAGGCGGTGGCGAGAATGCCAGGGAACCCGGTTCGGCCCGCCGCGCGGGCGAAGTGCAGTTCGGCGTGCGGGCACATCAGCCCCGCAAGCCCCATCGGCGCAATGCCGAACGGCCGGGTATAGCTGCGGCCGAACAGGTCCACCGACATGACGACAGGCTCCCGGTCGGTGACGTAACGCGGAACCAGTGTCACCGCGTCGAGCGCCTTGCGGTTACGGCGCAGGCCCACCTCCGGGCCGGTCCCGCCATCGACGTAGTCATAGGCAAACCTCGGCAGGCGCCGGCGCGCCGCCCGCTGCAGGTGATCATTGCTCGGGTAGTGCTGCGGGGGCCGCATGTCGATGTTCCGTTCGTGATGGTGAGAGGAAGAAACCGGGCATTCGGGCGCACGGGGCCATGGCCGGGCCCGGAAATTCGGCCCCGGTCACCCTGCCGGATCTCGCGACGGGTAGCGGGCGGAGCGCGACAGCGGTGATGCCCGTCAGTCGCTCTCCCCTGCGATCCGTCCGAGCACCGGAAGAAGGTAGTCACGAAATACCGCGGGGTTCTCGGACATCGGAAAATGCCCGACGTCCCGCATCACCTCGAAATGCGCGGCCCCGATCCGCTCGGCAAGTTCCCGGCCCATCCCGGGAGTGGCGGACACGTCGTGTTCACCGCTCAGCAGATACACCGGACAGGGCGAATCGCGGAACGAATCGATCGGCTCCCGTCTGAGATCGCCGTCCTCGAAGTAGTAGTGCAGGTCGCCGTGGAACACGCCGGGACCACCCTGCATGTAGTGCCACATGGTTTCCCACCGTTCCGGTGCCGGCGAGCGCGGTGCGATCATGCCGGCCATCAGCGCTCCTGCAGTCTGGGAACAGTGGATGTCGGGACGGTGCAGCGTCATCTCGGGCGCGGGATCGCCGATACTGCGGTCCTCGGCATACAGTGCGGACTGCAGTCCGATGACCGCGCGCAGCCGGTCCGCGTGACGCAGGGCGAGATGGACCACGACACGCCCGCCGATCGAGCACCCCATGACCACGGGCCGCTCGAGTCCGAGCGCATCGATCACGGCCATGACGGTTTCGACGTAGCCGTCAGTGGTCAGCCTGTAGGTCTCGCGCTGGTAGCCGGCCGGTGGCGAGGACTTGCCGTGCCAGGGCAGATCGAAGGCGACAACCCGGAACCGGTCGGTGATCTCCCGGTCGTTCAGCAGTGCGCGGTACTGGCGCGAGTCACTGCCGGCGGTATGGAGGCAGACCAGTGGGATCCCCTCGCCCGCCTCCTCGAAGTAGACCCGACAGGTCCGGCCCGCAATCGCGAGACGCAGGTAGCGGCCGGTGACCGGTTCGATCAGCGGTGACGCCGGCGGCGCGGTGTCCGCCTCCGGCTCGTCGAGGCGCGCAAACAGTCGCTCCAGCATGAGCAGGTGACGGTTGAACGCCACCATGTCGCCGGTGACCACCAAGCTGCGGGTGCGACGCATGGCCGACAGCGTCTGGAACCCGGGCCGTGCTCCTGGTGTGCCGAGTTCACTCCATGCCGCGGCGGTGGCCGCAAGCGTGAAGTCCGCCTTCTCCCTGCACGCCTGCCCGAGACGGGCGCCCCTGCCGTCGATCACGAGACGTGTGCGTTCCGTGTCTGCGACAAGGTCGACACTGAGTGAACCGAACCGGAAGCTCACTTCGCCCGCCCGCGCGATGAGTTCAGCGAACACGACGGCTCACCTCCCCGCGTCCTCGAGGATCATTTCCGCAGCCTTCTCCGCAATCGCCAGGGTCGGCGAGTTGGTGTTGCCAGAGGTGATGGTGGGCATGACCGAGGCATCGCACACCCGCACGCCCTCGAGACCGCGCAGCCTGAGACGGTCGTCGACCACCGCGCCGGCGTCGCCCTCCGGTCCCATGCGGCAGGTCCCGACCGGATGGAAGATGGTGGTCCCGATGTTGCCGGCTTCCCGTGCCAGGTCCTCGTCGCTGCTGAAGCGGGCACCTGGCAGGAATTCCTCCGGCAGGTAAGGCGCCATCGCCGGTGCGGCGACGATCCGGCGTGTCAGCCGGATGGCGTCGGCTGCCACCTGCCGGTCGGCCGGGTCAAGGAGGTAGTTGGGCTGTATCTCCGGTGCGTCGCGGGCGTCGGGACTGCGGGGAAGCACCCGGCCCCTGCTCTCGGGCCGCAGGTTGCAGACCGAGGCGGTGAAGGCTTCGAAGGGATGCAGCGGATCGCCAAGCCGGTCGGTCGAGAGCGGCTGGATATGGTACTGCAGGTTCGGGGTGTCCCTGAATTCGTCCGACCGGGCGAAGGCGCCGAGTTGGCTCGGCGCCATGGTCATCGGCCCGCGCCTGGCCAGGAAGTACTCGAGGCCCATGCCGACCCGCCCCAGCAGGCTGTTGGCACGGCGGTTGAGCGTGCGGGTGTTCGAGACCTTGAAGACAAGCCTCATCTGCAGGTGATCCTGCAGGTTGCCGCCCACACCGGGAAGATCGATCAGCGGAGATATGCCGCGTTCCCTGAGCAGGTCGGCCGGGCCGATTCCGGACAGCTGCAGAATATGCGGTGATCCCACCGCGCCCGCCGCAAGCACCAGCTCGCCGTCTATCCCCGCCTCCGCTGGCTCCCGGCCGAGCCAGAGCGCAAGCCGCCGCGCCCTGTGGTCCCCGATCCGGATTCCGCGTACGTGGGCGTCTGTCAGCACCGTCAGGTTCCTGCGGTTGGCGGCCGGGTGGAGGAAGGCGTCGGCAGCGCTCCAGCGCACGCCGCGCTTCTGGTTGACCTCGAAATAGCCGCATCCCTCGTTGTTGCCACGGTTGAAGTCGTCCGTGGGCGGAATGCCGGTCTGCGCCGCCGCAGCGCGGAACGCGTCCAGGATCTCCCAGGACAGCCGTTGGGATTCGACCCGCCACTCGCCCCCGGTTCCGTGCAGGTCGTCACCCCCGCCGACCCGGTCTTCCATGCGACAGAAGTAGGGCAGCATGTCCTCCCAGCTCCAGCCGACATTGCCCAGCTGGCGCCAGTGATCGTAGTCGCGGGCCTGTCCTCGCATGTAGATCATGCCGTTGATCGACGAACATCCGCCAAGCACCTTGCCTCGCGGATAGGCGAGAGCGCGCCCGTTCAACCCGTCACAGGGCTCGGTCGAGAAGCACCAGTCGGTGCGCGGGTTGTTCATTGTGAAGAGATAGCCGACCGGAACCCGGATCCAGAAGTAGTTGTCCCGGCCTCCCGCCTCGAGCAGCAGGACCCGGTTGTCCGGGTCGGACGACAACCTGTTGGCGAGCAGGCATCCGGCGGTCCCCGCCCCGACCACCACGTAGTCGAAGCTGCCCAGATCCCGTACTGCAGCATCCGGTTCCACCGGCCTCATCCTCCCGAGCTCGCGCGGCGCATCATGCATGCAGCCACACCCGGCGTCAAAGCACCGCGGTGGTGCGGTTCCCGCGTCCGTGGTCCCTGCTCACCGGCTGGTCCGGCCGTCTGCGACGCTGTACCGTGTGACCCCGACCGAGAGGAAGGACGGGATGATCAGGACCACCATTCGAGCGACCGTCACGGTCACGGACGTGCCACCGCGGGCCAGGTCGTCGAACACCCCCGCACCCTTCGCGCCGCTCATGGATCACCGCGACAAGCGTACGCTCGGCGACGTCTTCGGGCTCGCCAGTTTCGGCGTCAACATGACCAAGATCGGGTCCGGAGGCGCATTGGTGCTGATGCACGGGCACAGCCTGCGGGACGAGGCGGCGGTTTCCCGGACAGCCGGACTGCTGTCGCGGGAACGGTTCGACAGCCGGTCGGCCCTGGGCCGTCGGATCTGCGAGGAGTTCTCTTTACCTCGACGCGCGCGGGCGCCCGCGGCTTGCCGGCTGCATGAAGGCGCTGGTGGTTCTGGCCGAGAGGGTGCCCTCGATCACGCTTCCGCCGCCTGCGGCGCCTGCGGTGAAGGGCGGGCCGCGCCTGGTCGAGGCCGGCATGCCCAAGCCCGGGCATCAGATCATGTGGCACGGCCAGACCCGGCTGACCAGCGCCGCGCTGGGCCACGAAATCGGCCGTGAAGTCGGGTTTCGGGACGGCCAGAGGCATGCACTGCCCGGAGTGGAATAGCACGTTGTCAGCAACACTTGTCATGACACGGTAGAGCTGGAATCGCTGCACCGCCTCCCGAAGACCATTTCATCGGCCAGCCCGGTTTTGTGGGCCGTCCCTGCGCGGACCGGGTGGCATTGTCCCGCGCGTTCATTGCCAGGGCGATCTGGAACCTGGCGACCACGCGCGATCTGATCGACCGGATCGATGCGGATCCGGTGCTGCGACGGCTGTGCGGATGGCCACGGCGTTCCGCCATCCCGAGCGAGGCGACGTTCTCGCGCGCCTTTGCCGAGTGTGCCTCCAGCGACCTTCCGGCACGGATGCACGAAGCACTGGTCACCACGGCCCTGGAGACACCCATCGTCGGGCATGTCTCGCGCGATTCCACCGCGATCGAAGCGCGGGAGAAACCGGCACCGAAGCCGGCGAAGGCCGAAAGGCCGAAGCGCAAGCGCGGCCGCCCACGCAAGGGTGAGGTGGTGGTGAAGGAAGACAAGCGGCTCGATGCGCAGCTGCGGATGGATCTTGCGGAAATGATCGCGGATCTGCCGAAGCAGTGCGACCGGGGCATGAAGCGAAATGCCAGGGGCCACACGGTGTCCTGGAATGGCTACAAGCTGCATGTCGACCCGGCGGACGGCGGCATCCCGATCAGCTGCCTTCTGACCTCGGCGTCACTGCACGACAGCCAGGCCGCGATCCCGTTGGCGTCACAGACCGGGCAGAGGGTGACGGACCCGTACGAGTTGATGGACGCCGCCTGCAACACGAAGCAGATCCACGAGTACTGTACGCGCGCGGGCCATGTCGCGATCATCGACCCCAATCCTCGTCGCGATGCCGCGCTCAAGGAGGCCTTGCGCCAGGACGCGAAGGCGCAACGGGCACTCAACGATCGCGATGCGACGGCGGTCCGCTACGCCGAACGCACCAACAGCGAGAGGGTGAATGCCCGTCTGAAGGATGACGACGGTGGCCGTCATGTCCGGGTCCGTGGGGCGGCAAAGGTGTCCTGCCACCTCATGTTCGGCATCCTGGCACTGACCGTCGAGCACCTGCAGCGCCTCCTGCCCTGAACTCCCCGTCTGCAAACCGATCCCGATCGCTTCCCGCGCAAGCAGCGGTCACGCCCGCCCGGATTCTGCCGTATCAGGCCACATCCGCCAGATCAGGCCCCGGATGCGCGGCCCGGGACGGAAAATCGGCGCCAGCCACCTCCATGAAGACCCGTCAGCGTTTCTCCCACCAGTCTGAGCTCGCAATTTTGCAAGCAGTTCGTTATATTATAATATACCGTTTGTTGCAGCAGTACCCATCGTGAGGACCCGCCATGACCGACAAAATCCATCAAGATGACTCCGTCGAACAGCAGGCGGACGTAGAGTCGCACCAGGAACAGGACGGCGAAGGACCTAAGTCACAGTCGCGCCGATCCTTCATCAAGACCGCCACGGTTGCCACCGGCGGTGCCGCGCTCGCCACCGTGGGTGGCGGGGTGATGCACGAGTTGGACCTGGTCAAGCCGGCACACGCCGCCGAAGGCGGTATCGAAGGCACGCCGGTGGCCGAAAAATGGTGGCCGTCCCGCTGGGGCGATGGTGACCAGACCGGCGCAACCAACCACATGACGCCGGCGGTGGCACTGGACGCGGCGAGCCTGATCAAGACCGGCAAGGTGTACAGCCTGGGCCGGGTCTACGAATACGGCATGCCCCTGTTCGGCCAGCGTGTGTTCGCATTGCGCATCCCGGGTGCCCCGACCGGAGGCGCGTTCGGCAAGAACCAGGTCATCTGGCACGACGAGATCCTGACCACGGAAATCGGTCAGGTCGGCACCCAGTTCGACGGGCTTGCCCATATCGGCGCCCGGGTCGGCGATGCCGGCGACCTGTCCCAGGAGGTTTTCTACAACGGGTTCACCACCAGGGACCTTCACAACAACGACAACGAGGCAGGCTCCACCGCCGGTGCCTACGGGCTGCAGAAGCTCGGCATGGAACATGTCAAACCGTTCTTCTGCCGAGGGATCCTGTTCGACGTCATGGGCCTCAAAGGGCGCATGCTGGACAAGGGTGAGGAAATCACCGTCGCCGACCTGCAGGCCTGCCTGGATCGCCAGGGCATGACCGAGAATGACGTCACCGAGGGCTGCGCAGCGCTGTGGCGTACGGGATGGGGCGAAAACCTGTGGATGAAGGACAACGCCCGCTTCAATTCCGGAGAGCCGGGAATCGGCGTTGCCGCAGGGGAGTGGCTTGCAGCCAAGGGAATCTCGGTGGGAGCCGCCGACTGCTGGGCCATCGAGTGCGTGCCCAACCCGGATCCGAACCTGGCGTTTCCGGTACACCAGATCTTCCTGACCAAGAACGGTATCCACATCCTGGAAAACGTTCGGCTTGATCATCTGGCTGCAGACGGCGTCTACAAGTTCGCCTTCATCTTCTCGACACTGCCGATCAAGGGGGCGACGGGCTCTCCAGGCAACCCGATCGCGGTTGTCTAGAAGCCTCGACCGGTTCAGGCCAGACGGGCGAGTACGTCGGTTTCGAAGCGACAGACAAACACTCGCCCGTCTGAGTCACCACCCAGCAGGCAGTTCCCGTCCGGCGACCATGCCAGACCCGCGATCGGGCTGCCTGGTGCGCTTGTGAGGGCTCGCCGCTGCGGCCGCGGGGCCAGGCTCACCAGATCAAGGCCACCATCGTTGTACCCTGCGGCGATCAGGGCGTGACACGGATTGGCGCTCACCCTGGCGATCAGATGTTCGCTGTACCGTCCCAGCATTCGCGGGGCTGCCGGCGGCAGGCCGCCCGTCGAGAACAGCCAGCAGCTCACGGTGTCGGTGCCGGAAGCGAGCAACCAGGAGCCGTCCGCGCTCCAGCTGATGGATTTGACCTTGCTCATGCACGGACCGAGACTGGTGTCCTGCCCGGAAACGAGATCCCACGCGTGTATCGTCTTCTCCTGGGTGGCCGTCACCACGAACCGTTCGTCACTTCTCCAGCTGAGATCGAGGTGTGATCCCCGGTGATACAGGTGGTGCGGCTCGCCGGACCGCCCGTCCAGCGTCCACAGGCTCACCCCGTTGTAGTGCGAAACGGCCAGACGCCGGCCACTGCTGTCAAAGGCCAGGCCGGCGACGGTGCTTGGATGGTCTCCCAGTTCGGCTACCGTCTGTCCCCCGGCATCCAGCACCCGGACCTGCAGACCCTCGGAGACCGCCCTCAGGCCACACGGGTGCGTGGCAAGCTGATCGGGCCAGGGCCGGGTGAACCGCGCCAGTTCCCGCGACCCTTCCACAGCGTGAACCCGGTACACCGCACCGTTGTCCGCTCCGCATATGAACGCGGGCTCCCGGCCATCGGCGACCAGCGCCAGGACTGCGCCGCTGGTCAGCGACAGGGCCGAAAGGGCCAGTTCCCGGTCCTGCAGATCAACGACGCGAATGCACCCGTCTCCACCGGCGAATGCCGCATACCTCCCGCCGCGCTCGACACAGATGCCGGTCAACGGCGCGTCGACCGCCCAACGGTCCAGCCTGCAGCCGTTCACTGTCCTTCACACCGTACTGATCGGCCGGGAGAACGGGCATGCACGGCCTTCAGGCTGACGGAACACGGGAACCTCCGACGACTGGCGCGCATTCAGCGCCGGCTCCCCGGGAAAGGGGGAGCCCTTCGCCGTACCCGGGAACGGAGTGCCTCGCCGGTCTCCGGCTCGCCCCGGGCCGGCAGCGCACCCGCGGCCTTTCTCATTGTACCCGGCAATCGCGCAGGCCCTGTTGCAGTGCCGCCTCGTCCAGGTTGCGGCCGATGAAGACCAGCCGGTTCGAACGGCGCTGGTCCCCCCAGGGGGCGCCTGGCTGGCCGTCGAACAGCATGTGAACGCCCTGGAACACGAACCGTCGGTCTTCTCCCTTGAGTGCCACGATCCCCTTGAGGCGGAAGATATCGGGCCCCTGGGTCTGCAGTAGTCGACTCAACCACGCACTGAGTGCAAATTCCTCGATCTCTCCGTGCAGTTCGAGGGCAACGGACTGAACGGTGTCGTCGTGCGTATGTTCCGGGTTGAAGACGTGCTCCGCGGCGACATTCAGCGTCGCGCCGGCAGCATCGCAGAACCCGGCGTCGAACTCCTCGGGCATGTGCTCCGTAAACAGCGCGTAGAGGCCGGGCCGATCGACTTCAAGCATGTATTCGTAGTGTTCGGCACCTGTGAGCGCCAGCGTCCAGTGGGTCTCACCCGGCCGGATCGCAGCACCCGGTTTCAGTACGGAATCAGGCGCGGAGAACCGGGTGAAGACACGTTCCGCAGTTTCGGTCAAAGCCTCGGACGTCGCCGCATCAACGGGCTCCAGCACCGCCGACATGGCCGGATCAGGGCCATTGTGGAGTCTGAACCTTGCCGTCCCGTCAATATGCAGCACACCGCCCCACTCGAACGGATACTCCGGTTCGAGGAAGCCCGGCTTGATGTCGAGGGCACGGCGAAGATCGAAGCCGCCGACATCGAGTACCTGCTCCATGGGAGCATCGGCCATGCGAACCCGCTCGATCCGCGCCATGGCATTCATCGTCCTGAGCCGGCGCTCGAGCGCATCGAGCTCGTCGCCATCGACCAGATCGATCTTGTTGATCAGAAGCACATCGGCGAAGGCAATCTGCGCCATGGCTTCCTCGCTGTCATCCAGGTGCAGCCCCGCATGCTTGGCATCGACCATGGTGATGACGCCGTCCAGGTCGAATGAGTCCCGGGTATCGTCGTCGACAAAGAACGTTTGCGCCACCGGGCCCGGGTCGGCCAGGCCGGTGGTCTCCACCAGGATCCGGTCGAACTTGTCGCGCCGCTTTGCCAGGTTGCCGAGGATCCGGATCAGATCGCCCCGCACGGTGCAGCAGATGCAACCGTTGTTCATTTCGAAGATCTCTTCGTCGGCGTTGATGACCAGATCCTGATCAACGCCGATCTCGCCGAACTCGTTTTCGATCACGGCGATACGCTGACCGTGGTTCTCGGTCAGGATGCGGTTCAGCAAGGTGGTCTTGCCGCTGCCGAGAAACCCGGTCAGCACGGTTACAGGGATAGTCTGGCTCATCTCAAGATCCCATCGTTTGCAAGTGCGCAAGGAAGCGCGAAACCGGAAGAACCGCGACGACATCCTGGTCCGTCGCAGGCTATGACGATCACCCGCCTTGCGGCGGCCTCCCGTCGGCCACGGAGGGCGGCGCCGGACCGTCCGGCCCGGAAAGCGCGTCGGAGTACAGCGCCCCGCCGATGCGTTTGACCATGTCTCCCAGCATGGAGAAGGTGGCAACGACCGGGACAGGGACTTCGGCGGACCATGCGGAGGCTGGAGCGGCCAACGAAAGACCGATGAGGGCCGTTGCCGAGATCAGCAGATTTCCGCGGCTGGTCACTGTGAGATCCTTTCACGCATTGATACGGTGGCGAACGACCGACGCAGCAAGGCTGCCCAGCGGCCCGACCGTCAGGGATATCCCGTAGACGACGCCTGCCACGAGAATGACCGCCGGTCCCGACGGCAACCCGAAATAGTAGGAGACAAGAAGACCGCAGACGCTCGAAGCGATCGCGATGATGACCGCGGCAACGATCAGACCTCCGATACTCGTGGCCCAGAAGCGTGCTGCCGCGGCCGGAAGGATCATGATGCCGACGGCCATCAACGTGCCGAGCGCATGAAAGCCGCCAACAAGGTTCATGACGACGAGCGCAAGGAAGGTGAAGTGCGTCACCGCGCTCAGTCCGCTGACCGCGCGCAGGAACTGCGGGTCCGCACATTCGAGAACGAGCAGGCGGAAAATCAACGCGACCGCAATCAGCGTAATGCTCGCGATGCTGCACAGCAGGATCAGCGCCGCGTTGTCGAGCGCGAGCACGGTGCCGAACAGAACGTGCATCAGGTCGACGTTGCTGCCTCGGGTGGACACGATCAGCACGCCGATGGCCAGCGAGATCAGGTAGAAGGCGGCAAGGCTCGCATCCTCGCGCAGCGCCGTGACGCGGGCAACGAAACCCGAAAGCAGGGCCACCGCCATACCGGCGACAAGACCGCCTATCGTCATGGCCCCGAGCGAGAAACCGGCGACGAGGAACCCGACCGCGGCCCCAGGCAGGATCGCGTGCGCCATCGCATCCCCGGTGAGGCTCATCCGGCGCAACAGCAGAAAGACGCCCACGGGCGTTCCGCCTGCCGAAATCGCGATGCAGCCCATCAGGGCCCGGCGCATGAAACCGAATTCGGCAAACGGCTGAAACAGGAGTTCCCACATCAGGCGGGTCTTCCGCAGTCGTGAGGCGGGCCGACACAGGCCTCGCACATCTGGCGGGCACGAAACTGGTTCGCGGCCGTCAGCACCTTCGCCGTGGGTCCGTGCGCCACGAGGTCGCGCGCCAGCATCAACGTCTCGGGAAAGTGTGCCCGCACGGCCCCCGCATCGTGCAGAACGGCGATCACCGTACGCCCCTCGCCGTGCCACCGTTGCACCACACCCAGGAGATCGACCATGGTTCTGGGATCGATGGCCGTAAAGGGCTCGTCCAGCAGCACCAGCTGCGCGTCCTGAAGCAGGAGCCGAGCAAAGAGAGCCCGCTGAAACTGCCCGCCCGACAGTGAGCCTATCGGGCGGGACTCGAACCCGGTGAGCCCGACTGCCGAAATGGCCTCTTCGATCCGCGCATGATGTGCGGCACGCAGTCCGAAAAAGCCGCCGATCTCGCTCCACAGACCCACCGCCACCAGATCACAGACAGAGATCGGAAACGACCGGTCAATGTCGGACTGCTGCGGCAGGTAGGCGATATTGTCCCGCGTGCAGGTTCCAAAGCGGACCTGACCGGCAAGTGGACGCAGGACACCCGTCACCCCTTTCAGCAACGTCGACTTGCCCGCGCCGTTGGGTCCCACGACGGCGGTCAGGCTGCCGTCGGTGACTTCGCCGTCGAGTCCGTTTACCGCCGGATGATGACCGTAGCCCAGGGTCAGGTTTTCGAATGCCAATGCGTAGGTCATGGGTTCCCTAGCGTTGACGTCGCCCGGAAAAACATGGCCCAGAGCGACATCACTATCAGTATCGCCGCGGCGAGCCTCGGGCCGACTCCGATGATCAGCGCCCCGCGTCCCGCGCTCCGCCCGGCCTTCATGTCGAGGCCTCGTCCGACCCGCAACCTGCGCACGGACCATGGACCCCGAACACCCGGCGAGGCGGTGCGAGCTGCCTGTTATCACCGCGCAAGAGGTCACGTGCGGGATGCGCTGACATCAGAATGCGGCTCTGCCGCATGCCGGCAACGACATCCTCACGCATGTTGTGTCCTCGCAGCGTCACGCACACCTCGAATTCGGCCCCGTAGCCAGAAGATTGCAGCTGTTATATTGTAACGCTTGTACCCGACAATGGTTCCAGGGTCCACACGTGTCGACGCTCACGCCCGGTGGGTTACGGAATTGGCGGTCCTGTCTTCCCTGGCGGCCCTCATTGCGGGCTTTCCCCGAATGTCCGCGGGCGTCGTGAACCGGACAACTGGGCGGGCAGGCGTCGGATCCTGGCCCGGGGCAAGCGGTATCCGGAGCTGACAGGCATCCCCGGCAAGGATCAGGACCGGGCCGGAGAATGCAGGTCGGCCACCCCGACAACCTTGCCGGACAGCGGCATCTGTCATATCAGGTAGGTTCGATCAGGCGTCGGTTAGACGGACGAGCGACCGCTTTGCGACGGAGCGGATGCCGGTCCGGGCACGACAAACCCCGAATGTGGCCACACACCTGCATCAATCATGCTCAGATTTGTCCCTGAAGTTGCCCGAGCAAAGGTACCTGCACTCGTAGCCTGCGGGATCAATGCCCGTGCACGGACCGAAATGATCGAGCGTCTGCTTGAAGGAGGCGGCGCCCGCTGGGCAGTGATAAGCAACGAAGTTGAAGGTCCTGCGTTCGCCGCGGCGGCGACCGAGCGCATTGCCGGGCAAATGGTGCCGCATGCCATCGGGTGCCTGTGCTGTGTCACGCGTTCCGGGCTGGTCAGCAGTCTGCGTCGTCTTTTCGCCCGACGGGCACAGGGAGAAATCGAATTCGACCGGGTGCTGATCGAAACCCTGGCCGACACCGATCCGGCCCCGGTCATGCAAACCCTGCTGAACAATGCCCTGGTTACCGAGTACTTTTGCCTTGACAGCGTCATTGCGGTCGTGGCCGGGGACGACGGTCCGGGCTCACTGGCAGGGTCACACCACGGCTGCAAGCAGCTTGCCATCGCAGACCGTGTGGTACTCGACCGGGCATCGCCCGTCGCGCCGGAGACATGTGCCTGGGTGCGGGCCCTGAACCCCGTTGCCGACCTGGTTCCGTTCGATCGGCCGGGTCTTGCGGAAGCGCTGGTCGGGGCGGGTCTGGAAACACGCCTGATGGAGGGCGAACTGTGCGGGTGGCTGGGGTCTCCGCACTACCGCGGCAGCGATGAGCTCGGGAACGGTCTGCACGGGTTCGCGATCGAGTTTCCGCAGGCGCTCGAATGGGAAGCGCTGCACGGCTGGCTGAATGCGGGTACGCAGACCAACGGGGACGTCATGTATCGCACGAAGGGCGCGATCAGGATCAGGAACCTTGACGGACTGGTGATCATCAACGGCGTCCAGCACGTCTACCAGCCTCCCCAGCGGTTGCCGGGGCTCGACCTTGATTACTCCCGGTTCATGTTCATCACCTCCGATCTCGACCGCGCCGCAGTCGAGGACAGCCTGCGCGTTGATCTGCCCCAGTTCCAGCGCCTGAGCGAGGACCGGGCGGTCCGGCAGGCCCGGGCCGCCAGCGACCCGTCGATCCCGCTCTAGCGGATTGACGCGTACGGAACCGGAAACCGTACCGCGTCTGTCACACAGGCTGCCTTTTCGATCAGGATGCGCATCCCGGTGGTCACGATCGGGACCTGGCAACCGGAGTCCGGCAAGGATGTTCCGGATGGCGGCGAAACCGCCGTCGGCAACGCGCTGAACGACAGGGGCACAAAGTGACATTTCTCGATGGCGCACCACTTCGGGCCGCCGGGAAGTGTTGCACATGGCAAAATGCCCGGGGTCGGCTGAATGCCGGGCAACAGAACGTGCTCGTGGAAGAGGCCGAGGCACCGCACGACTGCGACATTGAGCTCATCGGAGAGGTCGGACAGCAGGAGCCCAACGGCATGAAGAACGCGCCATGCCGGCCGCAACCGGCCCGTGCAATCGACGAATCGACCTGTCCTCGCCTACCGCGGTTCCGGTCAGGCCGGGACTGTCGTCGCCGGTTCGCCGGTTGTGTCCCGTTCCCCGGCAGTTCACGGACCATGCGCACGCCGGCTCCCGGAAAGGATCGTGCCGGTGTGGTCGCGTTCCCCGAGCAGGCCTGCGATTGCAGTGTCACCTGCAGCGCCGACAGTGATGAGGATGCGCATGCAAGGCTCCCGGCGCCGGCCATGGGACCGGTGGCCGGCAGCGTGGGGTGGTCATCACCGTCGCCCGTCGTTGCCGGTGAACCGCACCACAGTCCGGGACCAGTCGGTACCGAAGCCTGACGAGGGACTTCGATTCCACCGGACACGTGCCCACGCATGAACGGGGATGGCCGCAGACCTGTTCCCGGTGCGCGGCCGCGCGAGTGGGCAGGCAATGGCACGAGCGGCAGCTCCTTGCCCGAATGATCAAGGTGTCCGGGAATCCGGGCGTCGTTGACCTTGTCACCTGCTTGCGGCAAGCATGCCACGACGGTGAGGGGAGAGACGATGACTGACAGCGCCGAGACGATCGTGATCTATCCCCCGGTCCGCGCGGACTGGCTTTCCCTGTGCGAGGAGGAGGTGCTCGACCCGGATCTGCCGATCGTCGATCCGCACCATCACCTGTGGGAGCGGGAGAGCTCGGTCTACATGGTCGATGATCTCGCACATGACCTCGGCAGCGGTCACAGGATCGTTGCGACGGTCTACGTCCAGTGCCGCTCGATGTACCGCGAGCATGGTCCCGGCGAGTTCGCGCCGGTCGGCGAGACCGAATTCACACGCGGCGTGGCCGAGAACACCGCGGACGGGGCCTTGGGCAGGTTCGCGATCTGCGCCGGTATCGTCGGCCATGCCAACATGATGCTGGGCGACCGGGTACGCCCGGTGCTGGAAGCCCACTGCGACGCCGGCGGCGGACGGTTCCGCGGAATCCGTCACATCACCGCATGGGACAGCGACCCGAGGCTGCTGACCCCGGGCTATCCGGTCGAGGCGAGCATGCTCGCCGATAATCGCTTCCGGGAGGGATTCGCACATCTCGCTCCGCTCGGGCTCAGTTTCGACGTCTGGATCTACCATCCGCAGATCGCGGAGGTTGCGGCACTCGCGCGCGCCTTTCCCGAAACAACCATCATCCTCGACCACTGTGGCGGTCCGCTCGGGATCGGCCGCTTCGCCGGGCGTCGCGACGAGGTGTTCAGGGACTGGTCGGCGGCGATCAGGGATCTCGCGACCTGCCCCAACGTCGCAGTCAAGACCGGTGGGCTGGCCATGGGCTCCTGCGGTCACGGCTTCCATACCGAGCCAGTGCCACCCGATTCCAACCGCCTTGCAGACGCATGGCGTCCGTGGATCGAAACCTGTATCGAGGCCTTCGGCGCCCGGCGCTGCATGTTCGAGAGCAATTTTCCGGTCGACAAGGGATCCTGCAGCTATCGCGTCTGCTGGAATGCGTTCAAGAAGCTGGCGTCGGGAGTCAGCGCGACCGAACGCTCCGACCTGTTTGCCGGGACGGCGGCGAGGACGTACCGTATCGACGCGACGACGTGAACCAGCCGGAAACCGCACAATGGTAATCGCACGCGAGCCCATGTTCGCATTCGACAACAGTTACGCCACCCTGCCGCAGCGGTTCTTCGCCCGACTGCCCCCGACCCCGGTTTCCGCGGCCCGCGCACTCGTGCTGAACGACGCCCTCGCCCGCGAACTCGGTCTCGATCCTTCCCGTCTCGGCGACAGGGCGACCGTCGACATCCTCTCGGGCAACCGGGTGCCGGCAGGTGCCGCCCCGCTTGCCATGGCCTATGCCGGACATCAGTTCGGAAGCTGGGTGCCGCAGCTCGGTGACGGACGGGCAATCCTGCTCGGCGAAATCCGCCTCCCCGACGGCACCCGACGCGACATCCAGCTGAAGGGCGCCGGCCGTACCCCGTTCTCGCGCATGGGTGACGGACGAGCAGCACTCGGGCCGGCCCTGCGCGAGTACATCGTAAGCGAGGCGATGGCAGCGCTCGGCATCCCGACCACCCGTTCTCTGGCTGTGGTTGCGACCGGGGAACCGGTGTACCGCGAACGCACCCTGCCCGGCGGCATCCTCACCCGGGTTGCACGCAGCCACATCCGCGTCGGTACTTTCCAGTTCCTCGCCGCCCGTGACGATACCGACGGCCTGCGCCTTCTCGCCGACCATGTGATCGATCGCCAGGTGCCGGACGCACGCGGAAGCGCGTCTGCCTACCGGGTCCTCCTCGAGACGGTTGTCACCCTCCAGGCCCGACTGATCGCATCGTGGATGCACGTGGGCTTCATCCACGGCGTCATGAATACCGACAACATGTCGATCTCCGGCGAGACCATCGACTACGGTCCCTGCGCCTTCATGGACGGGTATGACCCGCGCCAGGTCTACAGTTCGATCGACCATGCGGGCCGCTACGCCTACGGCAACCAGCCGGCGATCGGACACTGGAACCTCGCGTGTCTCGCCCGCGCGATGCTGCCGTTGCTGGCGGACACCGAGGATGCGGCAATGACCATTGCCCGGGAGGTGATCGACGGCTATCCGGACCAGTACCGGGACGCATACACGGCCGGGCTCGCGGCCAAGCTCGGTCTCGCCCGGTCCCGGCCCGCCGATGACAGGCTCGCCCAGGACCTGCTGGAACGCATGGCCGAGTGCCGTGCCGACCACACGCTCGCCTTCCGCCGTCTCTCTGCACTGGGTCTCGAACCCGACCAACGCGACGCGGACCTGTGCGCGCTGTTCGCCGACCCCGACAGGTGCTCGCAGTGGCTGCGGAGCTGGCGGGCGCGCCTGGTACACGAACAGCGCGGGGATACCGCCCGCCAGGCGGCGATGCGCATGGTCAACCCGTCCTGCATTCCGCGCAATCACCTGGTGGAACAGGCGCTCGAAGCCGCTGTCGAGCACGACGACACCGGGCCGCTTCATGCCCTGCTGTCCGTTCTCGCCGCCCCGTTCGAGGAACGCGCTCCCGACGACCGCTACACCCGCCCGCCGCAGCCGGATGAGGTGGTCCAGGAAACTTTCTGCGGCACCTGAACCGGAAGAGGAGAATTCGACATGTCGATAACCCGCATTGACCGCACGTCACCGCCCGGACCGATGATGAGCCGGTGCGTGACCCGCGGTGACATGGTCTATCTTGCAGGGCTGACGGCGCGCGACCGCAGCGCCGACATCACCGGCCAGACCCGGCAGATCCTGGACCAGATCGACCATTACCTGTCACAGGCCGGCACCGACAAGTCGAACCTTTTGCAGGCCAACCTGTGGATCACCGACATGGCGAACTTCAGTGCGATGAACGCAGTGTGGAACGACTGGGTCGACCCGGAGAACCCGCCGGCCCGCGCCTGTGTCAGGGCAGACCTCGCGGTTCCCGAACTGCTGGTCGAAATCATGGTAACCGCCTGCAGGTAGCCGGCGAACTCCCCGGGTGACCGGCGATCCGGCACGCGGGTCACCCGGACCGATCCTCCAGTTCAGCAATTGCCATGGCCAGATGGTAGAGGCTGCTTGCCGGCATGGTCCGGTCGACCGGAGCCCAGTCGGGCCCGAACCGCTCGGTCCAGCGGCCATCCGCCGCGACGTAGCGCTCCGCAATCAGCCGGACCACCTGGTCCAGACCCGGACCCCGGGCGGGAGCCGGGTTCACCACGAGCGCCTTGATGAGCTCGCAGACCGGCCAGAGCCGTCTGGTGGCCACCAGGACGCGGCCGGTCTCGGCGTCGGTTTCGTCGAACACGCCGCCCGCCGCCCGATCCCACCCCAGCTCCAGGCCGCGCTCCAGGACCGGAACGGCGGCCCGCGATGACCGTTCGTCCCCGAGGAGTTTCGCCGAACGGTCCAGCAGCCAGGACCATTCGAAGTGATGCCCGGCCTCGACCCTTCTGCCCTTGTCCGCGTCCGGGGTGAAGCCGGCATCGAGATATTCGCGAACCACGTGCCGCGACCGGTCCAGGAAGCCCCGGTGAAACAGTCCGAGAAGCCGTAACGCCAGCGAGCGCCACCGGGCGTCGCCGTCAGCCTCGACAAGCGCGAGCGCGGCCTCGAGAAGATGCATGTGCGGGTTCTGCTCGCGCAGGCCCGGGTTACGGTCGTCGAATCGCTCTGACATCAGTTCGACGAAAGAGCCGTCCGCGCGCGAGAACCGGTCTTCGATCAGGTCAGCGGTCTCGTCGATCCAGCGGTGCGCATCGGACCGGTCCAGGGCGGCGATGTAGCTTGAGAGGCCGAACAGGACGAAGGCGTGATCATAGAGACGCTTGTCGCTGTCAAGGACAGCACCACCACGATCGACCCGCGCAAACCAGCCACCCCGCTCACGGTCGTGGAAGTGACGGACCATGTAGTCGAACACCCGGTCCGCATGCTCTGCAAGGGCTTGCGATCCGGTGCGGCGCGCCCACGCAGAGAACACGTGAAGCTGGCGCGCATGGGTCATGACGCGCCGGTACGGCACCGGAAGCGGCAGCCCGTCGGCACCGAGCCGTTCGACGTGACCGCCGTGCTGCCAGTCCCAGCCGGCCTGCAGGACCATGGGCAGGGTGTGCTCAGCAAACCGGGCAGCCAACGCACGGCCCCCGGACTGACCGGACACGGTGTCCGACCGGTGTCAGACGGTCCCGCGGTCCACGTTCACGCTGACAAGGTTCGGGCCGGCGGTGTTGGCGAACGCCGCCTCGAGCGCGGGCACAAGGTCCGCATGCTGCGCAACCCGGCACGCCGGCACACCCAGCGAGCGGGCCAGTCCCACGAAGTCGACATCAGGCTCCTTGAAGTCCATGCCGATGAACTGTTCATTGCCGTGGAACGAGCGCAGCCGCTCCTTGATGATCCGGTAGCCGCCGTTGTCGCAGATCACGAAGGTGACCTGGAGCTTCTGGTTGGCGGCGGTCCACAACGCCTGTATCGAGTACATCGAACTGCCGTCACCGATGATGGCAACCACCGGGCGTTCCGGATAGGCCGCCTGCACGCCACAGGCCGCCGGTACTCCCCAGCCGATGCCACCGCTTGCCATTCCCACCAGCGATACCGGATCGCGGTAGGGAAGCAGGGATGTCAGTGCCCGCGTGCTGATGATGCCCTCGTCCACCACGATCGCCTCATCCGGCATGGTCTCGACGACGGTCTTGACCATCCAGGATGGGTCGATCACTTCACCGCCATTCGCCTCGCGATCGAGACGCTCCGCCAGCCGCCCCCGCTGCGCCGTCCAGTTTCTCTCCCCGATTTCCGCAAGCCTTCGCTGTGCCAGTCCGGGCTCCACGAGTTCCGCGACACGCGGCGTGAGGGCCTCCAGCGTCAGGCGAAGATCCGCCCGGACCGCGAGTTCGGTCGGGAAGTTCTTTCCCATCTCCCAGTCGCGCTGGCCGATCTGCACCACCGGCATGCCGTCGGGTAGCGGCTCGACCGGCGCCCAGACCGACATTCGCAGCACATCGGCGCCGAGCACGACCAGCAGGTCATGCGGAGCAAGGGTATCGCGCACCTGCTTCTGGTCACGGGTGAGCGCTCCCATGAAGGCCGGGTGAGCGGAGAGGAAATGCGCTCCGTAGGGCACGGTCTGCTGGTAAACCGGCGCACCGAGCGCGCTTGCGAAGGCTGCTGCCTCGTCGAGCGCGCGGTCACCCGCGACCTCGTGGCCGGCAATGATCACCGGGTTGCGCGCCCGGGCAATGCGGCCGGCAAGCCGGTCCAGCGTCGCTTCGTCGGGCCTGACCGCGGTCAGCACCCGGGTCGGAGCGCCGAGTTCGAGGGCCGCTTCCTCGTTCAGGATGTCGCCCGGCAGCGAAATGAAGACCGGTCCCATCGGAGGCGTCAACGCGATCTTGGCGGCCCGGCGCACAATGCGCGGAAGGTCCTCGAGGCGGGTGACCTCGACTGCCCACTTCACCAGCGGCTGGGCGATCGGCACCAGCGGATCGTACAGCAACGGCTCGGTCAGGCCGTGACCCTGTTCCTGCTGGCCCGCAGTGATGATGATCGGCGTGTTGGCGAACTTGGCGGCGTAGATCGCTCCCATGGCGTTGCCAAGGCCCGGAGCCACGTGCACGTTGCAGGCCGACAGCCTGCCCGAGGCCCGCGAGTAGCCTTCCGCCATGTAGACCACGAGGGATTCCTGCATGCTCATCATGTAGGTCATGTCAGGGTGTTCGGTCAGCGCGTCCATGATCGGCAGTTCGGTGGTCCCTGGGTTGCCGAACATGTGGGTGACACCCTCGTCCTTCAGCAACGAGATGAAGGCGGAACGGCCGGTGATCCTGTTGACACTCATCTGTTGCTCCCGGAGTATCCTGTGGTCAGGCGGCATCATACGCGAACACCGGTCGAGGTGAACCTCGTCCGGGACAGTGGCCGGGCCTCAACGCAGCGGGGCCGCCGTATGCGACAACCGAACGTCTGCGAGAGAAGAAAGGACACAACATGAGGACCTGTCTCATCCCGACAGTCGGAGCGGCCCTGTTCGCTTTCGCGCTGTCAGCACCCGGACACGCACAGCAGAAGTTCGTCTCGATTGGCACCGGTGGCGTGACCGGCGTGTACTATCCGACCGGCGGAGCGATCTGCCGTCTGGTCAACCGTGACCGCAAGACCCACGGCATCAGGTGTTCCGCCGAATCCACTGGCGGGTCGATCTACAACATCAATACCGTGCGCGCCGGCGAGCTCGAGTTCGGCGTCGCCCAGTCGGACTGGCAGTATCATGCCTACCACGGCACATCGAAGTTCGCCGACCAGGGCAAGTTCGAGAAGCTGCGGGCGGTGTTCTCGGTCCATCCGGAACCGATCACCATCATCGCACGCGATGACTCCGGCATCTCCAACATCACCGATTTCCCCGGCAATCGGGTGAACATCGGCAACCCGGGCTCCGGCACGCTCGGAACCTACGAGGTGATCGAGGAGGCCATGGGCTGGTCGCGCGACGATCTCAAGCTCGCGGCACAGATGAAGTCGGCCGAAACCGGCCAGGCACTGTGCGACGGCAAGATCGATGCCTATTTCTGGCTGGTCGGACATCCCTCCGCGCTCACCCAGGAAACCCTCGCCTCCTGCTCAGCTCACCTGGTCAACGCCCAGAGCCCGGAGATCGACAAGCTGGTCGCCGAGCGTCCGTACTACCGTACGGCCCGGATACCCGCCGGCATGTACAACAATGCCGAGGAGGTGAAGACCTTCGGCGTCGGCGCCACGTTCGTGACGTCGACCGATGTTCCCGACGAGGTTGTCTACATCGTGGTCAAGGCCGTGTTCGACAACTTCGACGCGTTCCGGAAGCTGCATCCCGCCTTCGCCAACCTGCGCGAGAGCGAAATGATCAGCGATTCCCTGTCCGCGCCCCTGCATCCGGGTGCGGAGAAATACTACAAGGAACGCGGCTGGATGAACTGACCGCCGCGCTCGGGACCGAGAGCGGGCCGGTGACACCGGCCCGCAAACCCCGGGGGTCACCCTGATGGCCGATGCCACCGCGCGATCGAGCGAGGCCGCGAAGCTTGCGGCATCCGTGGACACCGGAGGCCGTGCACCGACCGGATGGCAGCGACTGCTGATCCCGGTGCTCGCGTTTGTCTGGTCGCTGTTCCAGCTCTACAACGGATCAACCCTGCCGTTCGATCTTGCCGAGTGGACCGGACTCGGCTTCTTCGTGATCACCGACGCCAAGGCGCGGCTGATCCACCTGTCCTTTGCCGGCCTGCTCGGCGCTTTCGCCTTCCCGCTCACCAGGCGCAGTCCGCGTAATCGCATCCCGATCCACGACTGGGCGCTCGGCCTGCTGCTGGTCGCATCCTGTCTCTACCTGATCGTCAACTATTCCAACATCGCCAACCGCGCCGGGTTGCCGACCACGACCGACCTGGTCGTCTCCACCATCGGCCTGGCGGTGCTGCTCCTGTCGGTCTACCGCGCCCTTGGCCTGCCGCTGGTCATCATCACCTCGGTGTTCCTCGCCTATGTCTTCTTCGGCGACGCCCGCTGGCTGCCCGACGCGATCCAGTGGAAGGGTGCGTCCTATGGCAAGGCCATGTGGCACTTCTGGATGCAGAACGAGGGCGTGTTCGGTGTGGCGCTCGGCGTGTCGGCCTCCATGATCTTTCTGTTCGTGCTGTTCGGCGCCATCCTCGAGAAGGCTGGCGCCGGCAACTACTTCATCAAGCTCGCATTTGCGTTGCTCGGCCATCTTCGCGGCGGACCGGCCAAGGCGGCGGTGGTCGCGTCGGCCCTGAGCGGACTGTATTCCGGCTCGTCGATCGCAAACACGGTCACGACCGGGACCTTCACCATCCCGCTGATGAAGCGCACCGGTCTCAGCGCCGAGAAGGCCGGCGCTGTCGAGGTCGCATCCTCGAGCAACGGCCAGCTGACGCCACCGGTCATGGGAGCGGCCGCGTTCCTGATTGCCGAATTCACCGGTGTTCCCTACACCGACCTGCTGCGCCACGCCGCGGTGCCGGCGCTGGTGAGCTACATCGCGCTTGTCTACATCGTGCATCTCGAGGCGCTGAAGCTGCAGCTGCGGGGCCTGCCGAAGCCGCCCGCCGTGCTGACCGCGGCCCGAAAGGCGATTGGCTTCCTGACCGGGTTCATCGTCATCGGGCTGATGTTTGCGGTGGTCTACTTCGTGGTGAACCTGGTTGGTGACGCGATGCCCGACCTGTCACTGCCGACGGTCGCCGCGATCGTCCTCTTCGCCTACCTGGTGCTGGTCCGCATCGCAGCCCGCCATCCCGATCTCGAGGTCGACGATCCTGACGCGCCGATCGAGGCCCTGCCACGCGCGGGCGATGTCGCGGTGACCGGTCTCTACTTCTTCCTGCCGATCATCGTGCTGATCTGGTGCATCCTGCCAACGCCGGACAAACTGTCGCCGCGGCTGGCCGCGTTCTGGGCCGTACTGCTGATGACTGTCATCGCGCTCACGCACAATCCTCTGAAGTCGTTCTTCCGCGGCGAGGGTTCCCACGCGGCCGCGTTCCGCCGCAGCCTGCTGGAATGGCGCGACGGCATGATCGCCGGCGCCCGCAACATGATCGGGATCGCGATCGCGACCGGCGCCTCGGGGATCATCATCGGCACGGTCTCGCTCACCGGGGCCCACCAGGTGGTCGGAGCCTTCATCGAGGCGCTGTCGGGCGGCAACCTGATGCTGATGCTGATCCTGGTCGCGGTGATGAGCCTCGTCCTCGGCATGGGACTGCCGACCACGGCGAACTACATCGTGGTCTCGTCCCTGATGGCGCCGGTGATCGTCGCGCTCGGAGCCAAGAGCGGCCTGATCGTCCCGCTGGTCGCCGTGCACCTGTTCGTCTTCTACTTCGGCATCCTTGCCGACGACACACCGCCGGTCGGGCTCGCGGCCTTCGCCGCCGCCGCCATCTCGCGCGGCGACCCGATCAGGACCGGCGTGCAGGGGTTCATGTACGACATACGCACCGCCCTGCTGCCGTTCCTGTTCATCTTCAACACCGACCTGCTGCTGATTGACGTCACCCCGGCCAAGGCGGTGATCGTGTTCATTGTCGCGGTCATTGCCATGATGCTGTTTGCTGCCGCGACCCAGGGGTATTTCTTTGCCCGCAACCGGTACTGGGAAACCGCCGCACTGCTGCTCATCGCCTTCACCCTGTTCCGACCGGGCTTCTGGCTCGACCAGGTTGCGCCCGAGTTCGACCAGCGGCCGGGGACGGAGTTCGCGAGCCTGGTCGAGGCGCAATCACCCGGCGGCGATCTGCTGATCACGGTCACCGGCCCGAACTTCAACAACCCCGACCAGGTCGATACCGTGACGCTCACCGTGCCTATCGGCCAGGGCGCCGGGGCGGAGGAACGGCTTGCCCGGACGGGACTGCTGTACTTCGCCGAGGACGAACGGACGGTGATGGAGGAACCGCTGCCGGGCAGCAGCTTCGAGTCCCTGTCACGCGAGTTCGACTTCTATAGCGATACCCCGGTGGTCATCAGCGCGGTGAAGTTGCCCAACGACCGGATGCCGAAGGAGGTGTTCTACGCGCCGGCCGCGCTGCTTCTGCTGCTGGTGATCCTGCTGCAGCGTCGCCGCAGCACCCAGCCCGCGTTCTGAGTGTCGCCGCGCCGGCGCTGCCATTCACACGGACCCGGGGCAGAACAGGCGCACATCGATGCGGTCCGGGCGGAATACGCCCCCGACGGCGCGGTGCGTCCAGGTCGGCTCCCGGCATCGATCTTCCCGGAGGCCGGGTGTCACGGACGGTTGAACAGTGTTGATTGCTCGGGCTGGCTCAGGATTTCCTTGCGGCGCCTGTTGACTGTCTTCAGGAAAGTGTCGCGATGCATCTTCCTGCCTGATCGTCGACACTCGACGAGGCTGACGCGGACGATTTCGCCGCTGTTCCGCTCGTTCTTTCCGATCCACTCGCGATGGGTGCTGTAAATTTCGTTCTGGTGGCAAAGCAGGGCTTCGAATGCGGGAAGCGCTCCCGGCATCTGGCCTTTCAGCTTGGCACATACGACCTCGGTGTAGAACTGGGCCAGGCCTTCGATGATCGCGATGTCGGTCGATGCGAACTCGTCCGTCGACCATGTGTGCCCGTCGATATCGGAACCAATGTGCGTGTACGCGTGCGCCAGCTCGTGCGCCAGCACGACGAAGGTCAGGGCCTCGACCGGAACCGAGTACAGCGCGGCATAGATCCCGATCGCCAGCCAGTAGATCCTGACCTCCGACTCCTTGTAGAAATACGCTCCGAGCACGTCTTCGTTGATCTCGCGCAGGGCCGTACCCAGTTCATGTTTCTCGAGCAGTTTCAACCATGATTCCGCGGTTTCCCTGACGCGCCTGATCTCCGGCGGCCCGGCGGCCCCGACCTCACCGGAATGTGCGCCGGTCACGTTGTTCCATTCGGACTCCATGAACCGGGTGCCGACGACCACGTCTTTCAGCAGCGAGCGGTTCAGCGCCACAAGCGCCAGGGCATCGGCGTGCTCGAGCTTCTCGGACAGCGGCGCGGGCAGGCCGTCCACGACACGCACCGAAACCTGGCGACCGCGGAGCTGAAAGCCGATCTCCGACGTCAGCTGGTTCCTGATCCTCTGGTTCCACAGGCGTACGGTCTGGCCGACGGTGTCCGCGGACCGGGGAGCGACGCGGTTGACCGCGTCGTGCCAGCGAAGGTTGGCATGGACTGCTTCGGCCTGCCTGGCTGATCTCGCGTAGTGCCGTGCCGGCCCGCCCCACGCTTCGACATCCCTGCTCATGAACTTCCCCGTTCGAGTATCCGGAGCGTATCGTACGGCTTCCGGAGGACGCGGTGAACCTGCGGGCGTGTCTCAACCATCGGCGGGACGCATCCGCCCCGCCGTCAGACGCTTCAGCTCCCCGCCCGATACCACGGAGACTGCCGCCGTTGCCCGTGGCTCGTCCGCGTCGCCGGCCCTGTCAGATCCGTGCCATCACCTGTTCGGCAAAGGTCCGCAGGTTGCGTCGTGCCGGGCCCATGGCCGGAAGCAGGGCGACCTCCGCGAGCCCCATCGCCTCGCGTTCGCGCAGGGTGGCGATGATCTGGTCCGCGGTGCCGACGAGGCCGCCGGTTGCCCGGATCAGTTCGGCAGTCACGAACCGGCGTTCCTCCGGAACAATCCAGGCGCAGTGACCGAGATGGACCTGCTGGTAACGCTTGTGCGGCGGAGTGTGCATCCGTTCGGTAAACGCGAGGTACTCCTGCCACAAGTCCCGGCAGCTGCGGGCAACCGTGCTGGTATCGCCGTTCCTGCGGTAAATCTCCCACCAGTAGTGCAGGCTGGCTACCGCCATCGAACCGATCTCGTCGATGACGCGATCGGAGGTGACGCTCTCGCCCGGCTGCAGCACGCAGGCATAGGTGAGTGCGGCGGTGTGGAAGTTCCCGGGCAGTGTCCGGCCCGCCCCTTCGGCCCCCTCCCCGATCCGCTGCAGGCTGTCGCGCAGCAGCGCCCGGCTCTGGTTGAAGGAACAGACTCGCCCGTCACCGTAGGCGCCCGCGACCTCGAGAGCGCGCGGGCCATCGGCCGCGACGTAGATCGGAACCGGTTCCTCCAGGTTCACGAAGCCGTCGCGGGGATGCAGGAACCGAATCTCGCGGGCCTCGCCTCCGTCCGGGGCATAGTCGACCTCGCCGCCGTGGAGCAGGCTGCGGACCACCCGGACATACTCGCGAAACCGGCCGGCACCCATCGGAGCCCGGCCCATCACCCGCATCGCGGTGTGACCGGTTCCCAGGGCGAGGAAGGTCCGTCCGGGCGCCAGCTGGTTGATGCTGGCGATCGAGTGGGCGGTGACCGGCGCAAGCCTGGTCGGCGCGATCGCGACCCCGGTGCCCAGCCGGATCCGCGAGGTATGCGCCGCAGCCAGCGCGAGCACGGCGTAGCAGTCCGAGTACAGCATCTGCGAATCGGGCACCCACGCACTGTCGTAGCCAAGCGCCTCGAGTTCCGGGATGAGACGCCAGTCGGAGATGCGCGGGACGACCATGGCTCCGAACTTCATGGCACAGTCCCCTCCAGGCGCCGGGCGTCGCTTCGCAGTTCCTCCTTGCGGATCTTTCCGGATTCGGTCATCGGGAATCCGTCGACGAACACCACGTGACGCGGGATCTTGAAACTGGCGATCACCCCGCGGCAGATCCTGATCACGTCCCCAGCCTCGAGCCGACAGCCGGGCTCCGGCTGCACGTAGGCGACCGGAACCTCCCCGAGTTCCTGGTCGGGACATCCGACCACCGCAACCTGGTGCACCCGCGCATCCTCGAGCAGCAGTCCCTCGGTCTCCATCGGATCCACGTTCTCGCCACCCACCTTCAACATGTCGCGGTAGCGTCCGAGGAAGCGGATGTAGCCATCGTCGAGCCAGACCGCGGTGTCACCGGTCCTGAACCAGCCGCCCCCGGCGAAACTCGCCGCGGTTTCCTCCGGCTTGCGGTAGTAGCCGAGCATCATGGAGCGGCCCCGCACCTGCAACTCGCCCGGCCTGCCGGGCTCGCAGGGAGTGCCCCGTTCCGGGTCGACGATCCGCACCTCGTAACCGAGTGCCGGGTGTCCCGAACTCTCGCAGCGCCGAATCTCGTCGTCATCGAGCGAACACAGCGCAACTCCGATCCAGGTCTCGGTCATGCCGAAGCCCGACAGGTTGACGATGGGGGCGAGCGCGCGTGCGCCACGACGCACCACCGGGGTCGCACTCAGCATTCCTGCCGCAAAGATCCCGGTCCTCAGGCTCGAAAGATCCCGCGGTCTCGCCTCCTGCGCCTCGGCGAGCCCCTTCATGTGTGCCTCGAACCCGTGGATGACCGTGACCCGGTGCCGTTCAATCAGATCAAGACAGTGTCCGGGCTCGAAGCTTCGGGTCACGATGTGCCTGGCACCGGTCACCGCCGACATCAGCATGGCTTCGGAAAACGCGAAGGCATGGAACAGCGGCAGGTAGTCGAGGATGATGTCTGACGAGGTCATCCCCATCCGGAACGCCCGCTCCTCGACGTTGCGCACGAGCCCGTGCGAGTGCACCACCCCCTTCGGGGTCCCGGTGGTCCCCGAGGTGTACATGATGAAGGCCGGCGCGTCCGGGTCGACCGCGGCCGCACGTGCGTCGATCGCAGTCCGGTCCGCATTCGCAGGATCGATGTCGTCCCAGGCGATGGTTCCCGGCAAGGCGGCGTCAGTCAGCACGACGTGGCGGAGCGCCGGAAACCCAGGGTCGGCGACCGGCTCCGCGGCCCGGGGCAGGCGCACGACCTCGCGGATCAGTGCGATGTAGTCGATCGGCCCGGATCGTGATTGGGCAATCAGGAACGAACTGTCCGACTGTGCAAGCACATAGGCCATGTCCCTCGCCCGGAACCGGGTGTTGAGCGGTACGAGGACACCGCCGATCCGGAACACGGCGAAGGCGATGAGTACCCAGTCGGCGCTGTTGCCCAGCCACAGCGCGACGTGATCGCCCGGGCGGACGCCGATCGCCAACAACCGGCGCGCGGCATCGTCGACGCCGGCTGCGGCTCCTGCCCAGTCGTATGTCCCCTCCCGGTCCTGCAGCGCGGGTGCCCCGGGAGTCCGGGCGGCCCGGTCATGGACCAGGTCGCCGTAGCGTGGCCGGCCCGCGGAACTCATGGGTCCGCCTGACCGACGACACCGCGAGCCACGAGGCTGTCGATCCGACTGTCGTTCAGCCCGAGTTCCCTCAGGATCTCCCGGCTGTGCTGTCCGAGTACCGGCGGCGGCCGGCACGCGCGCGGCCCGTCGACCGAGGCGACGTAGGGCGCCCCGACCAGGGTGAGCGGGCCGTCGACCCCCGGGGGACTGTCCATCCGGGTGAGGATGTTGCGGTGTGCGAGTTGCGCCATCCCGCACAGATCGGTGAGCGAGTTGATCCGCGCGACCGGCACACCGCGGCGAGCAAGCCGCTGCTCCCAGTTCTCCGCACTATCCCGGGCCAGCGCTTCGATCACCGCGGAACGCACCAGGGTCCGGTTCTCGCGCCGTGCCTGGGGTGTTGCGCAGCGCGGATCATCGAGCAGACCGTCGATGCCGAGTTCCTCGAACATGCCGCGGATGTGATGCGGCATCAGGGCGGCGGACGCCAGCATTCCGTCGCCGGTGGGGAAGCTGTCGGCGGTCGGTGCTCCCGTCGCCGACTGGTTTCCCAGTCGCAGGTCCGGCGTTCCGTCGATCATCGCCCGGCTGAATCCGGCCGCCTGCAGCGTCATCGCCGCATCGAGCATGGCAACGTCAACCAGTTGGCCTTCCCCGGTTCGCTCCCGGCGCATCAGTGCCGCGGTCATGGCAAAGGCGGCCGACATTCCGGTCATCATGTCGACCGCAAAGTACCCGGTGCGCAGCGGGCCGCTGTCGGGTGTGCCGTTGTTGGCCATCATGCCGGAGGCTGCCTGGATCGCGCCGTCATAGGCCGGGTCGGCGGAACGCGGTCCCTCGAGTCCGAACCCGGTGATCGCGGTACAGACGATGTCGGGCCTGATGGCGCGAACCGTCTCGTAATCGAGACCGAGCCGCTCGACCACACCTGCCCTGAAGTTGTGAACGAGACCATCGGAGCCGCGCAGCAGTTCGGCCACGACCTCGCGGCCCTGCTGTGACTTCAGGTCAAGCGCCAGGCTGCGCTTGCCCATGTTCATGGCCAGGAACCCGGCGCTCAGGCCGATGTCGGCATGGCGACCCGGTATCACGCGGCTCCGCATCTGGTCACCGTTTTCCGGGGGCTCGATCTTGATGATGTCGGCCCCGAGCAGGGCAAGCTGCTGGGCGCAGAAGGGTCCCGCGAGCACCTGGGTGAAGTCGAGAATCCGAAGACCTTCCAGCGCCCGCGCCATTGCCGTGCTCCCCTCCCCTGTGCTGCCGGGATCTTTCGGCAGCGCGGGTCGCGCGGTCAAGCGCCGACTGCCGGGTGCCACCCGTGAACCGCGGGCATGACTGTGATGGCACACAGGCTCTTGAACCGGCTTGCGTCCTTGGTCACCTTGGGGCCCCGCGAAGCTCGATCGAGGAAGCCTCCCATGCCCGGCCCGTTGCACGGATATCGCGTCATCGACATGACCAGCGTCGTCTCCGGTCCGCTCGCGACCATGATGCTGGCGGACCAGGGGGCGGAGGTGATCAAGATCGAAAATCCGCAAGGTGGAGATTTCACGCGGGCCATGTCCAACCGTCGCGGCGGTTTCTCGGCCTCGTTCCTGAACAACAACCGCTCCAAGCGATCGGTCGCGATCAATACCAAGGATCCGCGCGGCATGGAGATCGTCCGCAGCCTCATTGCCGATGCCGATGTCCTGGTCCAGAACATGCGGCCGGGCGTCATGGAACGCATGGGTCTCGGCGAGGAGACGGTCCGCGCCATCCGCCCCGACATCATCTATGTCTCGATCAGCGGATTCGGTGATCAGGGCCCCTACGCGGGTCGCCCGGTCTACGACCCGCTGGTGCAGGCGCTGTCCGGCCTCACGACCATCCAGGGCGGTTCCGACACCGCCCGTCCGAGGCTGGTGCGCACGATCGTGCCCGACAAGCTGACCGGCGTCGTCGGCGCGCAGGCGATCACCGCGGCACTGCTGGCGCGCGAACGCACCGGCGAGGGCCAGCACGTGCGCCTCTCGATGCTCGACAGCGTGATCAGTTTCCTGTGGCATTCCGACATGGGCAGCCAGACCTTCGTCGGCGACGAGTTCCCGCAGGAGCTGGCCCAGAGCTTCATCGACCTGATCTACGAGACCGTGGACGGCTACATCAGTGTGGCGGTCAACACCGACCGGCAGTGGTCGAACCTGGCCCATGCCCTTGGTCACCCGGAGTGGCTCAGTGACCCGAGATTCGCCACCCCCGCCGACCGTCACCGCAACATCGACGCGCGCCTTTCGCTGACCCAGGAGGTGCTGCGGACCGCAACAAGCGCCGAATGGCTGCAGATTCTGGACGCTGCCGATGTTCCGTGCGCCCCGATCCTGCGGCGGCGCGACGTCGCGCACCATCCGCAAGTGATCGCCAACGGCACCGTCGCCGAGTATCCGCATCCCCACGCAGGAACGCTTCGCCAGGCGCGTCCGGCGGCCAGGTTCTCGGGCACGCCTCATTCCATCTCGCGGGGCGCTCCGGCGCTCGGAGAGTTCACGGTCGAACTTCTCTCCGCTCTCGGCTACGGGGAGGACCAGATCACCACCCTTGCAGGTGACGGGGTGATCGGACTCGATGGATCCTGCGACGAGACCAACGACACAGACACCCCGATACGTCCGGCAACAGACATCGGGTAGACCACCAGGCTTGACAACAACCGGTCGTGTATCCGGGGACCGCGGCCAACCCGGCACCCGGCGAAGTCCTGAGCCTGGTTGCCGGGAACTGCCGCAGGGTGTTTGGGGTCTGCCGCTTTCAGGACGCGACAGGCTTGCGGCTTCACGACATCGCAGGTGCATTGCGGCGATCGAGCGGGTACACAGGCGGCACCGGCGTTACACGACCCGGAACGCCGCCCTGTGAAACCAAACCGAACGGAAACCCGATGTCAGGGATCGACTTTCACTACTGGCCGACACCGAACGGCTGGAAGGTGGCAATCCTGCTGGAGGAACTCGGGATTGCCTACCGGCTGTGCCCGGTCAACATCGGCAGGGGCGATCAGTTCCGGCCCGAGTTCCTGTCCATCAGCCCCAACAACCGCATGCCGGCGATCGTCGATCACGACGTCGAGGGCGAGCCGGTCAGCGTGTTCGAATCGGGCGCGATCATGTTCTACCTCGCCGAGAAGACCGGCCGGTTCATTCCCGGTAACGCGCGTGGACGAGTGGAATCGCTGGAATGGCTGTTCTGGCAGACAGGCAACCAGGGGCCGATGGCGGGCCAGCTCAGTCACTTCGTCAACTATGCGTCCGGCGATCATCCGTACTCCCACCAGCGGTATGCCAACGAGTATGACCGCTGTCTCGGCGTACTTGAGCGGCGCCTGGAGGGTCGAACCTGGCTTCTGGGCGAGGAGTATTCCGTCGCCGACATGATCGCGTGGCCCTGGGTGCTGATTGCCCGTCCCCTCGGTGTCTCGCTCGATGCCTATCCCCGGGTCTCGGCGTGGCGCGCGGCGATCAAGGACCGGCCTGCCGTCCAGCGCGCGGTTGACCTGGGCAAGGAGTTTCGCCGGGCCGGACCGCCGAGCGAGGAGGAACGCAAGGTCCTGTTCAACCAGACGGGGGACCGCCTCGTGTCCACCTCCTGACCAGACCGGGCAGTGCCGCCAGCGGGCTGCCCGGAGAGGGCGCAACCCGAACGCGGATATCGACCGGTGGCGAGACGACGAGTACCACTGTGCGGGATCGAAGGTGATTGTGCCGGTGGTGGATGCGCGAAACGAAATCTGCTGAACGGGCCCGCGCGCGACATTCTGCGCTCCGGGCGCTGGCACGCCGGCGATGAAGCTGCCGTCCCCGGTGCCTTGCCGAGACCCGTCTTGCCTCCAGCGCGACAGATGGAGCCCGCTCAGACGGGCACATGGTCGAGACGTTCGATATCATGATCGATGACTGTAACCATCATTCACATATGGCCGTTATCCAGACTGTTGAAGAAAGCACCCGAACCGTCGCGCCCCGGCCCATCTCCGCACCCTTCTTCAGCGCCAACCCGGTCTTCCGCCGGGCCGAACGCATTGCGGTGGCTGGTCGCCGAACAGATGACATGGTCGTCACGGCAGTGCTCGCCCGGAAACTCCAGACCGCACCATCCGGCGCATCGCCTGCGGCGTCTTCGTCTCGGTACCCACACACGCCGACGCCGCACCATGGTCGTTCGGCCGCTACGACCTGGCCGGAAGCGCGCGGGAATCCTTCAACCCCCTGTATCTGCTGGAGGGGTCGACCCCTGGCGCTGATCCGGTCCGTGCGCACGTGGCAAGACCGCCGAAAACGTGTGATTATGGCTTGAATGCGAGCCGGAGCGGCCGGGCGTTTCGGATACTTCGCTCAAGATGGTGTGCACGCTCACGCCAGCTCAGCCCCGATATGCTCCTGGCGCCACATCGGGCGCAGAAAGGACGGCGAGGAACCGGAACGTCATGTGTTGACCGCCACGTTGGCGGTGCCCGGAGCGCCGTCGGCGAAGACGGTAATCGGCGCGACGGTACGCCCGTCGCCACTGGCGAGCGCCTCGAAGGCGCGGCGGTGCTCCCCGGTGATGCCGGTGGTCATGGACCGGTCCCTCCGGTTGTCCGGCCGCGGCGGTCCTGTCCCGGACTTACCCGCTTCGCCCCGCATCCCGCCGGTCTCGACCTCCGGCCAGGGCGCGGCGGAGCCGGGCAAAGCGGACAGATCGGGCCGCTCAGGCAGGATGGTGAACGCGCGGGGCCGGAGTGGGTCGGGTGGTGCCCTGACAATCACCCAGGCGTGTACTATATACGACACATGACACTCTTTGGCCCCACCACCCGCGCGATCCGCGAACGGCTGTACGAGGAAGACCGGCGCTATTCGGTGCGCCAGGTCGCAGGGCGCGTGGGTATCGAGCCGACATACCTGAGCAAGATCGAGCGCGGCGAGGTGTCGCCGCCCTCGGAGGTAACGACGGTGCGGCTTGCGAAGGAACTGGGTCAGGACCCGGACGTCATGCTGGCGCTCGCGGGCAAGGTGTCCGCCGACCTGCAGGCCATTATCCGCAAGCGTCCGCGCCTGTTCGCGGACCTGATCCGCCAGCTGAAGGAGGCGCCCGACGAAGCGGTGCTGCGGGTGGTGCGCGAAGTGCGCGACGGCGATTGGTAAGGAGGAACGTCAATGATCGTACTTGAAGACAACCATAAAGAAAGGTTGGTTGACCTCTCTTCCTGCCAGGACTTTCACCCGGCTGCATTCCACCAGTTGGCCTGGCGCACCAACCTTTCCCTATAGGATTGCATGGATTCCCCGGACAAGGGTGGCGAGACCGGTGAGCGAGAGCAGAGCGAGGGCAGCATCGCGGTAGTACCGGTGCCCGCCGGAGGCAAAGAAGCGAATGCCGAACCAGCTGGCAGCCAGGTAGGCCGGCACCAGCACCAGGCTGATCAGCACCACTTCCCTGGTGTAGAGACCGTGCCAGGCGAGCGGCGGAATGCCACAGAGGTTGAGCGCGGCAACCACCCCGATCACGTTGGCGCGCTGGCGCTCGGCATCACCGGCGCGCGCGAGCGCCACCACGACCGCCGGCGGTCCGCCGATACCGCCGCCACCCTGAATTGCGCCCGCGACCGCACCCATGCCGACCAGCACACCCGACCCGGGTGAACGCGACAGGTGCCAGCCCCGGTACATCAGCGCCACCATCACCAGGACCGCAGTCGCGATCGCGATCTTCATCACCTCGCCGTCGACACTGACCAGGACCCAGGTCCCCAGCGGTGCAGCGATGAAGCTCGAACACGCGAACGGCAGCACGAAGGACCGCTCGGCTTGCCGGACCGCGGCCGGGAGCAGCTGGACCATGACCGGAACCCCGCTCAGACTCGCGACGGCCACCGCCGCGGCGGGACTGATCACGTGGCTCAGCACCAGCACCATGATCATCGAAGCGCCGAACCCGACAAACCCGCGCATGAACCCGGCCACCACCATGGCGGCCAGCATCACCGTGACGGTCAGTGGATCGGCAAAGCCTGAAAATGTCCCGAAGAGGCCGGGCATGCGCGGGGCTAGTGGCTCCGCTCCGCCAGGCCCCTCACCGGCTCGCCCCTGATGGTGATGCGGTGCATGACGCGGCGCTGGCCGTAGTAGTCGTTCAGCGCCGAGTGCAACACCGAGCGATTGTCCCAGATGCCCAGCGTCCCGGGCTCCCACCGGATCCGGCAAGTCAGTTCCGGCCGGGTTGCATGCCGCATCAGCCAGGCCAGAAGCGGCCGGCTCTCCTCCTCGCTCATGCCGTCAAACCGCCGGGTGCTGCGCTCGTCACTCACGTAGAGCGCCGGCCTGCCGGTTTCGGGATGGAGGCGCACCAGGGGGTGGACCGCTTCCTGGGTTGGCGTCTCGCGGTCAGCGATGCGCGCCGCCATCCCGGCGGATCGCGGCACCTTCTTGTCATAGCTGTTGCAGGTGCGAAGCCGCGCCGCCATCCGCTGCATGCCCGGCGACAGCCTGTCGTAGGCTCCGGTCAGGCTGGCAAACATCGTGTCCCCGCCTGCGGCGGGTGTTTCGCGGGCGAACAGCATGGTGAAGTTTGCCGGCCGGGGCGTGAAGATCTGGTCGGTGTGCCAGTGGTCCGCGAAACCCGTGGGGTCGTCGGCTTCCCGGATGATCTCGATGATCTCCGGAAACTCGTCGAGACCGCGCAGATACGGATGCAGATGCACCTCGCCCCATTGCCGGGCAAAGTCGAGGTAGCCTTCGGGTGAAAGGTCCTGGTCGCGGAAACAGATGACGCCGTACCTGAGAAGGGCCGAGCGGACATCCGCCATGCCCTCCCCGTCGAGCCCGGCCACGTCGATGCCGTGAATTTCCGCACCGAGTGCGCCGGCAATCGGCACGATTTCGAACGACATGGCTTGCACTCCCGACCTGATCCAGGGCCCCTCAGTCTAGGCAGGAATTGCCGGTACGGCCACGGTCGCCGAGCGGCCGGATCTCATGCCTTCCAGGACAGGCGACCCCGGTCGGGCTCAAGCGGAGCGTGCGCCGGGTGGGTATCGTGGCTCTCGTTGACCTCGATGCTGCAGAAGTCCGCCCGAGTGCGAGCGAAGACCTCCCGGCGGATCGGGTACCAGAAGCTCGGAGGATCGAAACACCCGCCCGAAATTCCCTGCAGCGAGGCCCAGGGCTCGGCGTCAATGGTCCAGTAGACACCGGTGCCACAGCTCGAACAGCGTTCGATCAGCCAGGTGTTGCCACTTTCGGACCGGAAGGAAAACTCCTGCAGATCCCCGGAAAGCCGGGTCACCTGGTCGAGCGGAACATACACCGAAACTCCGAACGCGCTGCCGGTGCGAAGCTGGCAGTAGCGGCAGTGACAAATGGCAGCCCGTTCCGGCTCGCCCTCGACGCGGAACCGCACCTCGCCGCACAGGCACCCGCCCTCATGCGTCTGCATCGCGTCCTCTCCCGGCGGCATGACCTGGTGGGCCCGGAGGGACTCGAACCCCCGACAACGCCGTTATGAGCGGCGCGTTCTAACCAGCTGAACTACAGGCCCACTTGTCCTACTTATGGGCACCGCAGCGGACGGCGTCAACCGCACTCCGGCGCTCGTCGCCAGGGAGGTGCCGGCAGTTTCAGGCATGGCGCCAACAGCATCCGCGTGGACCGGATCAATCGCAGCGCCCGGGCCGGCATCGGGGATTGCAGCGGGACTGTGGTGCGCAAGCAGAATGCGATCCGGGCAGGGATCCCGCGGCTGTCGCCCGATTGCTCGAGAACAGGTTCCGGCCTGTCCCGGACGCAGAGGTCTGGTGACCGGCGCGGGAACGGAGTTCAGGACGGCACGGCCGATTGGTGCACGAAATTCGGTGAGTGGAGGGGCCGACGCGGTGCGCCGGGCACCACGGACAGTCGCATGGGTACCGGCTGACTCCCGTCCCCTTGCGGTGGCGGGAAGTCAGCCCGGTCAGTCCGCCGCTTTTTCGGGCCGCTTCAGGAGGTTGCGCAGAAACAGCGGTGCAACGAAGCCGGCAATGGCGGCGATCCAGAGACCGACGGCGATGCCCGACGAGAACAGGTAGGTCCAGTCGCCGTCGGAGATCACCATGGCGCGGCGCAGGCTGTCCTCCATGTTGTTGCCAAGCAGAATGCCCAGGATGATCGGGACGGTGGGGACATCGAGCTTGCGGAGCACGTAGCCGAGGATGCCGAAGACAATCATCAGGATCAGGTCGAATCCGCTGCCCGAAAGCGAATAGATGCCGGAAAAGGAAATCATGGTAATCCCGGGAAGCAGCAGCCAGGGCGGCACCGACAGGATGTGGACAAACAGCCGGACCATGGGCACGTTCATGATCAGCAGGACAAAGTTGGAAATCAGCAGAGCGGCAATCAGCCCCCAGACGACCTCCGGTCGTTCGTCGAACAGCAGCGGTCCCGGCGTGATGTCGAGTGTCAGCAACAGGGCCAGCAGGACGGCGGTTGTGCCCGATCCGGGAACTCCCAGCGTCAGCATCGGGACCAGCGCTCCGCCGGCGGCCGCGTTGTTGCCGGCCTCTGGCGCCGCAACGCCCCTCGGATTGCCGGTGCCGAAGGTCTCCTTGTCATGGCGCGCCACTGCCTTCTCCCCCATGTAGGCGAGAAAGCTGCCCAGGGATGCGCCCGCTCCCGGCAGTATACCGGCGACAAAACCGATGGCGGTTGCCCGGAGCATCGCGCCGAAGCTGGCGACGATGTCCCGGACCGGAATGGTGAGACGGCCGAGTGACGTGCCGATTGCCGAGCCGCGGCCGTGACCCTCGATGAAGATGAAGACCTCCGCCACCGCGAACAGACCGACGATCGCCACCAGGAAATCGACCCCGTCCATGAGATGGATCGCGCCGAATGTCAGACGGGGAATTCCGGTCTGGTTGTCGAGGCCGATCATTGCGATCGCAAGGCCGAGTGCCGCCGCGAAGACCGCCTTGGCCTGATTGCGCGAGGTCAGGCCGCCAAGCGTACAGAAGGCAAGCAGATAAAGCGCAAAGTACTCGGCAGGCCCGAAGAGATAGGCGACCCGGGCCAGCAAGGGCGCCATGAGCATGAGACCGATGGTCGCGAGGAAAGCGCCGACAAAGGAGGCGACCCCGGACAATACGAGAGCGTCGGCAGCCCTCCCCTGCCTTGCCATGGGATAGCCGTCCAGTGTTGTCATCAGCGCGGGCTCGTCGCCCGGAATGTTCAGCAGAATGGATGAAATCCGTCCGCCGTACATGGCGCCGTAGTAGACCGCGGTCATCAGGACCAGGGCCTGGGTCGCGTCGAGTCCCAGCGAGAAGGCGAGCGGTATGAGGATTGCGACGCCATTCGAAGGTCCCAAACCCGGAAGCGAGCCGATGACGGTTCCCAGGAAGCAGCCGCCCACCGCCAGCACCAGCGTGGTCGGGGTGAGCGCGACGGCAAAGCCCTGCGTCAGGTTGGCGATGATATCCATTCCGGTGCCCTTATCCGGTCAGAACCCTGCCGAAGGGTGCCAGTCCGAGGCCGAGCCCGTATTTCAGAACAGCGAAGAGACCGAGCGAAAGGCTGACACCGGCGAACGCTGCACGGGCGAGGTCCGGGCGGATCAGCCAGGCCAGAATTGCCGAAGCGAGTGCCGCGGGAAGCAGGAAGCCGACGGGTCTCAGGGTGACGGCAAACGCGACGAGCACGACCAGGGTTACCGCAATCCGGACCACGGCCGGTGGTCCGGGCCATTCCGGATCGGGATCGGGACGCAGCAGCATTGCGAGCCCGCAGAGCAGCCCGACCCCGCCAATCATGTACGGAAAGGTCCTGGACCCGACAGGGTCGGACAGGAATCCGACCCTGATCTGGGCTGCACTCACGATGTAACCGAGTGCCGCGAGAGTGACGACGAGACCGAAGACCCGGTCGCCACGCACTACTCGATGACTCCGATCTCACGCGAAAGCTGTTCGATTTCACCGACGACCTTGTTGACGTAGTCCTGGAAGTCCGGACCGACCTTGGTGAAGGGGGCAAGACCGTTGGCCTTCATCGCGGCAGCCCATTCAGCGGAGGCCGCAACCGTGGCCAGGGCGTCGGACCATTGCCGGTAGTCGTCCTCGGAAATGCCCCTGGGCACGTAGAGACCGCGCCAGTTGACGGCCACCACGTCAATGCCCTGCTCCCGTGCCGTCGCGATGTGTTCGAATCCAGGAACCCGCTCCTCGGTCATCACCGCAAGGACACGGACATCGTCTGCCTTCAGGAAACCGACGACCTCGGAGATGTCCCCGGTCATTGCCTGGGTATGGCCGCCGATCGTCTGCGTCAGCGCATCGGCGCCGCCGTCGAGTCCGATGTACTTGACCTTGCGTATGTCGGTGAAACCGGCACGCCCGAGAGCCATCAGGACCTTGAGGTGATCGAAACCGCCGACGGCGGAGCCACCGGCAAAGGTCACCGAGCCGGGATCCGCCTTGACCGAGTCGATCAGGTCGGTCAGCGACTGGTGCGGTGAATCCTTGGCAACCACGATCACGCCCGGATCCGCGCCGATTGCCCCGAGAAACCGCACCTGGTCCGCCTTGAGACCGCCGTAGGCGTCCTGAGCAAGCCGGGTTGCGGTCGCCGAAGACGCGGCAACGATGAGGTCCGCATCCTCGTTGCGTTCGTTCACGACATGGTTGAACGCGAGTCCGCCGCCGCCACCGGCCATGTTGGTGACCTGTACCGGTTTGTCGACAACACCGATGTCATGCATGATCTTGCCGATGGTCCGGCAGGTGAAGTCCCAGCCACCTCCGGGATTGGCCGGAGCGATGCACTCGGCAGCCGAAACGGTTCCGGTCAGCCCGAGTCCAAGCAGGGCGCCGACGGCATACCCCGCGATCGAGTTCTTGCGCATTTTGTCGTGTCCTTTCTTGCGGAACGGTGATTGTCGGTGAAACGACCTGTGCTGGCTGCGTTCGGAACGACAGCGCAGGGAAGCCGTCCTTTCACGTCTTGTACTGCAAGACTCGATCGCATTCAACCGGTTGCAATTACTATAATAATTAAATAAATGCGCAGGAATGCATGATATCGAATATGACACTACAATATCGCACGGGCGTACTATAAAGGAACATGGCATCGCAGGTTCGCCAGTCTGGACTGTTCCCGCTCTTCGAACCGGGTTCGACACCCTGGACGACGGGCCCGTATCCGGCGAGGGCCACCATCAAGCCGCCGATACCCGACCCGGGCCCGGCGCGAACGTCCAGTCCCGGTTTCTTTCAGGAGCCCCGGTGCCGGTGCCTGCGGAAACGGGTGGGGCGACCTTCGGGAGGTGTTCAACGCGATCCAGTTCCTGTTGGGTACGGGGTGTCAGTGGCGCGCTCTTCCTCCTTGTTTTCCGCCGTTTGCGACGGTTCAGAACTCTTTCTGCGGGTGGCGTGACGACGGGACCCTGGAGCGCATGCTGGATGCGCTTCGTGCATGTGCGCGGGCTCAGGCGGGGCGTGCTGTGGACCCGACGGCGGCGGCAGAAGAGGTGCGATCAACGCCCGCTCCGCGTCCGTCACATCCGTTTCAAATCGCTCCACAGGACGCTTATACTCCTCGCGAGGGGTCTTGCTCCAAGACATGTGAACCTCCCCGGATGGTGTGGTAACTGAACGGGAGGATCACACTTGGGCAGACCACTCACATTTCAGGTCAAGCTCTGAGAAAGGTCGGTCGTGCGCCCTTGCCTCGATATCTCAACGGACAGCCTGCGGGAAGCCCGGTCCTGGCCCTTTGTCGAGGCGCGGCGCATCCTTGAGCGGATCGAGCGCGACGGTGCAGGCGAACCGGACGGCGACATCGTGCTCGAAACCGGGTACGGCCCGTCCGGACTGCCGCACATCGGCACCTTCGGCGAAGTGTTTCGGACCACGCTCATCCTGCGCGTGCTTGAGCGCATGACCGATCGCCGGTGCAGGCTGATCGCGTTCTCCGACGACATGGATGGCCTGCGCAAGGTGCCGGACAACATTCCCAACCGGGACCTGGTAGAGGAACACCTGAACAAGCCGCTGACCCGGGTTCCCGACCCGTTCGGAACCCACGAGAGCTTCGGCGCACACAACAACGCGCGCCTGATGAGCTTCCTCGACAGCTTCGGATTCAGCTACGAGTTCCTCAGTTCGACCGAGTGCTACCACGCCGGACGGTTCGACGGCGCGCTGCTGCGCGTGCTTGCGCACTACGACGAGATCATGGCGGTGATGCTGCCGACGCTGGGCGAGGAGCGCCGTCAGAGCTACAGCCCGTTCCTGCCGGTCTGTCCGCGCACCGGGCACGTGCTGCAGGTCCCGGTCATCGGACGCGATGTCGATGCCGGAACCGTGACCTACACCGATCCGCAGACCGGAGCGCAGGTCGAGACCCCGGTCACCGGCGGGCGCTGCAAGCTGCAGTGGAAGGTGGACTGGGCAATGCGCTGGCATGCGCTCGGAGTCCACTACGAGATGTCGGGCAAGGACCTGATCGACAGTGTCCGGGATTCCGGCAGGATCTGCCGGATCCTCGGGTCTTCGCCACCGGAATCCCTGAGCTACGAACTGTTCCTCGACGAGGAAGGCCGGAAGATCTCGAAGTCGAAGGGCAACGGCATATCCGTGGAGGACTGGCTGAAATACGGACCGCCGGAAAGCCTGGCGCTGTTCATGTTCCAGCAGCCCCGCCGCGCGAAGCGCCTGTTCTTCGACGTGATCCCGAAGAACACGGACGATTACATCAGCCTTCGCGCCCGGCTCGCGGACCAGGTGCCCGGCCAGGCGGTGGACAACCCGGTCTGGCACATCCACACCGGAGACCCGCCTGCCGATCCGGTGCCGCTCGGCTTCGGCCTTCTGCTCAACCTGGCAAGCGTGTGCCACGCGGAGGACAAGGACCTGCTGTGGGGGTACATCACCCGCTACGCGCCCGGCACCTCACCCGAGACACACCGCTTTCTGGACCAGCTCGCCGGCCACGCCGTGGCCTACTACCAGGATTTCGTTCGCCCCACGAAGTCATACCGCGCCCCGGATGACCGCGAACGCGCGGCGTTCGCCGATCTCGCCGGGGAGCTCGAGGTCCTGGCGGACGAATGCACCGGGCAGGAGATCCAGGGGGTGGTCTACGAAGTCGGCAAGCGGCACGGCTTCGACCCGCTCAGGAGCTGGTTCCAGGCACTCTACCAGGTGCTTCTCGGCCAGGATCAGGGGCCGCGGTTCGGGTCCTTTGTCGCCCTCTACGGGATCCGCGAGACAGTGGCGCTGATCAAGAAGTCACTCGAGCGCGACGCCGTGTGAGAACAGTCGGTCAGGCAACGCCGAGCTTCTCGGCAACGAAGTCCAGCCGGTCCTGGCCCCAAAACAGTTCACCGCCAATCAGCCAGGACGGGGCGCCGAACACGCCTCGCTCGATCGCCTCGCGGGTATCGGCCGCGAACCGGTCGGCAATGTCTCCGCTTCCGGCCGCCTCCATGATCGCTGCCGCCGGCAGGCCGCAGGCCTCACACACCGAGGCGACGATATCCGGATCGTCGATGTTGCGGTCATCCTCCCACAGGGCGGCAAGCAGGGCAGAGGACAGACCGAGCGCGTCGTGCCCGGCTTCGCGTGCCGCGACGATCGCGAGCGCGGCCGTCGGGCGCGTCGCTGGAAAGTTCACCGGCTGCAGGTGCATCGGTGCGTTGCGCCGCCGTTTCCACCGGGCCAGCTCCTGCAACCGGTAGGCCTGACGTTCCGGCGAGCGCTTGGGCAACGGAAGGCCGCCGGTTGCCGGAAAGATGGTGCCGAAATCCACGGCGTAGACCGTGACGTCGGCGCCGACCTGCGCCGCCATCCCGGAGAACAGCTTGCTGCCCAGGTAGGACCACGGGCTCGACGGGGTCATGTAGTACGAAACACTGGTCATGGACCGTTTCTCCAGATGCGGGACTGCCGCCCTCACTCCAGCATGTCGGCGACATGCTCGGCAATGGCCAGGGAACTGGTCATTCCTGGCGACTCGATCGCAAACAGGTTGACCAGGCCCGGCACGCCGTGATCACCGGGTCCCTGGATGACATAGTCGGCGGCCGGTTCGCCTGGCGCCTGGACCTTGGGGCGAATCCCGGCATAGCCGGGCTGCAGTGCGCCATCGGGCAGTCCCGGCCAGTACTTGCGCACCGCGGCGTAGAACCCGTCCGAACGCCCCGGATCCACATCGTAGTCGATGCGCTCGATCCACTCGACATCCGGCCCGAACCGCGCCTGCCCCGCGAGATCGAGGGTGAGATGAACGCCCAGCCCCGCCTGCTCGGGCGCCGGGTAGATCAGGGAGGAAAACGGCGCCCGGCACCCCGATAACGAGTAGTAGTTGCCCTTGCAGTAGTATGATGGCGGCACCTGTTCCTCCGGGAAACCCTCGAGACGCCGGGCCAGATCCTGGGCGTACAGGCCGGCGGAATTGACCACCAGGCGCGCCTGCAGCGCAATCGCCCCGTCTCCGCCGACCTCGAGCGTGACGCCGTCGTCCGACAGCCGACCGCACTCCACCGGAGCGTGGAATGCCACCACGGCGCCACAGTCCTCGGCATCGCCCTGCAGTCCCAGCATGTAGGAATGGCTGTCGGCAACACCCGTGGACGGCGACCACAGGGCCGCGACACAGGCAAGCTCCGGCTCCCGGCCCCGCACCTCGCCGGCCGACAGCATCTCGAGGTTGGTCACCCCGTTCCGCGCCGCCGTCGCACGCAGCCGTTCGAGTGCGGGAACCTGGTCATCAGACGTCGCCACGATCAGCTTTCCGAGTCGGCTGTGCGGAATGCCTCGCTCGTCCATGTACCGGTACATCATCCTGCGGCCGGCGACGCACATGCGCGCCTTGAGGCTTCCGGGCGGATAGTAGATGCCGGCGTGGATCACCTCGGAGTGGCGTGAGCTGGTCCCGGTACCGATGGCCTCGGCCTGCTCGAGCACGATGACATCGCGCCCGCGAAGCGCCAGCGCACGCGCACAGGCAAGACCCACCACACCGGCCCCGATCACCACGCAGTCGACATGTTCAGCCACATCCGGCTCCCGTTGTCGCAACCTGGGCCGGATTACCCCGAAGCCCGGCAACGGGGCAAGGACGCGGTCTTGACAGGTGCTGCCCGGACGGACTGTTCTCCGTGCACACGGGATGCGGGAGACCAGGACCGATGGCTGCAGATCCGGTACCGGCCGTTGCCGAGTCGGAGGCGACCGGCGAAATCGCGGAGATCTACGGCGACATCCGCTCCGCTCTCGGCATCGGGGTGGTCAATCTCATCTGGCGGCACCTTGCGACCATCGACGGCGCCCTGCCCTGGGCCTGGCAGACGGTGCGCCCCCTGTACGCGGGCGGTGCCGCGGCCGCGGCCGGCAACGCACTGCTTGGCGACCTCGAACTGCCGGACCTGCCGCCCTGGCCGGCCAGTGCCCTGCAGGCGGCCGGTGTTGACGAGCGCGACCTTCCGACGGTGCGGGCAATCCTCGACAGCTACAACCGGGGCAACGCGACCAACCTGGTGGCGCTCTCGACCCTGGTTGCGGGATCGGCAGAGACACCTCCAACAGGAGGGGCGTCGCCACTGCAGCCGATCCTGCCACCGGGAACCATCGCCACTCCGATTCCGCCCCTGCCTGCGCTGGACGCCCTTGCCCCCGCAACCCGGGAACTGGTGATGGAACTGAGCGGTCTCGCCGCCGGGCCGCAGGACCGGATCGTGCCCAGCCTCTACCGGCACCTCGCCGACTGGCCGGGCTACCTCGCCCTTGCCTGGGCGGCGCTGGCGCCGCTTGACCGCGCGGGCCGACTGAGGACGATGGGTGACAGGGCCCTCGGGCAGGCCGCCTGGCGTGCCCGCAGATTGGGCCCGGCGGCGGCGGAGCGGCCGCAGAACGATGCGGTGATCGGTGCCGCGATCGAGGAATTCCGCAGGTCGGCCATCAGCCGCATGGTTCCGATCGCCATGATCCTGCGCTGCCTGACACGCTGAGGGCCCGGTCGGGCGGAGAGGATGTCATGACGGTACTGAGCGAGATCACCGAGGCCGAGGCGACAGGCGAGATCGCGGCGATCTACGGGGAGGTCAGACGCACCTACGCGGCGCCCTATGTCTCATCGCTGCTGCGTCACCTGGCAACCCGGCCGGGGCTGCTCGAGTGGATCTGGCAGGCGATGCGTCCCGCCTTCACCTCCGGCGCCCTCCAGCACGCCGGCTGGTCCCGGGTCGATGTCTCGGGCCTGCCGTCCCTGCCGCCACTCTCGGCCGGCGAACTCGCCGGTCTCGGCGTGTCACGGTCCGATATCGCGATCATCGACACCGTCTGCCGAACCTTCACCCGGGTCAGCCCCGTCAACCTGGTGCTCGCGGGGTGTATCGCCAGACTGGTGACAGGACAGCTGGACCTGTGCGCAACCGCGCCCAGGCCGGCGGACCGCGCGCTGCCCGCAGCCCTGCCGCAACTGCCGGGCATGGTGCCGTGGGAGGAGTGTGACGCCGGCCTGCGTGCGACGCTCGCTGTCTTCCAGACCGACCTTGCCGGAGAGGCGTTCGTCCCTGGCCTCTACAGGATCCTGGCGCGGTGGCCCGGCTATCTCGCTCGCGTGGCCGACGGCCTCGGGCCAATGCTGCGCGATCCCGCAGTGTGTAGCGAATGCGAACGCGTCGCCGACCGGATCGTTGACGCGGCCCCGGAGATCCTCGCCGGGCTCAAGCCCCCGGCGTCGCCCCCGCCGCTTGACGAGCACGGCGTCAAGCTGGTGCTCGACGCACTCGCGACCTACCGGGGAACCAGCCCGCAGATGGCCGGGTTCGGAACCCTCCTGCTCGACGCCCTGCCACAGCACTGACCGCGAAGCACAGGAGATCGTTATGAAGATCACCGGACTGCGGACCCGCCCGCTCGAGGTCCCGTTCCCGGAACCGATCGCCACCTCGATCCACCGGATCGACGGGGCGGCCGTCCTGGCGGTGTGGCTCGAGACCGATGCCGGCATCACCGGCGAGAGCTACCTGTGGACGATCGGTGCCCACAGGTTGCCGGTGCTCGATGCGATGGTCCACTCGCTGTTCGGCACCGTGCGGGGGCATGATGCCCGCGATACCGAGGCGCTCGGCACCAAGATATGGCGCGAGATCAACTTTCTCGGCCACAAGGGCGTCACCATCTTCGCGATGTCCGCGCTTGACTGGGCATGCTGGGACATCAGGGGCAAGGCGGCGGAAATGTCGGTCTCCCGCCTGCTCGGCCGGGCGCGCGACCGGGTTCCCGCCTACGCCAGTGGCGGACTGTGGGCCTCGCGCGACATCCCGGCACTCGAGCGCGAAGCGGGTGAACTGGTCGCCCGCGGATTCCGTGCGGTGAAGATGCGGGTCGGTCTGCCCGATATCGGCGAGGACCTGGAACGTGTCGCGGCGGTCCGCAATGCCATCGGGTCCGGCGTCTGCCTGATGGCCGATGCCAACCAGGGCCTGGACGTCCATCACGCGGTCCGGCTCGGCCGGGGACTCGACCGGTTGGACCTGGCCTGGTTCGAGGAGCCGTTACAGGCATACGACCTCGAGGGTTCCGCCCGGGTCGCCGCGGAGATCGACACCCCGGTCGCGAGCGGGGAGACCGAGTACACGCGATACGGGTTCCAGGACATGATCGATCGCGGCTCCGCCGACATCCTCATGCCCGACCTGGAACGGGTCGGCGGGGTATCGGAGTGGCTGAAGGTCGCCCACATGGCCGCGGCCCGGGACATTCCCGTCAGCCCGCACCTGTTCACCGAACACTGCCTGCAGCTGTGCGGCGCGGTGGCCAACGTCAGCTGGGCCGAACACATGCCCTGGTTCGAGCCGCTGTTCCGCGAGCAGGTCGAGTTCGTCGACGGCGACCTGCTGGTCCCCGACCGGCCCGGGATGGGATTCTCCTTCGATCCGGACGCGATAGACCGGTTCGCGCTGACCCCCGAACGGCGCGCCTGACCGGACAGGTGACCGGTCGCGCGGCCATGGTGCAGTTGCGAAGGAGTCGTCGTCGGAATATGCTCGAATTCCGGCTCCGGGAACCCTGAATAACGGTTTCGGAAACGGCGATGACGGCACCCTCCCTGCCCGGACGCAGCCGCATGCAGCCGGATCATCACGGAGAACAGCACGTGATGCACCCCACCGCACACGAAGGTCCGACAGGTCCGCGGGCAACGGTGATCCTGGTCGGCAACGAAAAGGGCGGCACCGGCAAGTCCACGGTGGCGATGCATATCGTGGTCGGACTGCTGCGCAGCGGTTTCGAGGTCGGCTCGATCGATCTTGATTCCAGGCAGGCCACCTTGTCCCGGCACATCGCCAACCGGCGCGCGATGCAGGAACGCGACGGCGCCGACCTGCCGATGCCCCGACACGTCACCTTCACGGCCAGCGACCACGTCTCGCGCGACGAGGCCGAAAGGGCCGACATCGAGGCGTTCGATACCCTGCTGTCCGAGCTCGCGGATACGGTCGATTTCATCGTGATCGATACTCCGGGAGCGGACACCCCGGTGACCCGGTACGCACTGTCGCGTGCCGACAAGCTGATCACGCCGATCAACGACAGTTTCGTCGACCTCGACCTGCTGATGGAGGTCTCGGGGTCCACGCACGAGACCGGGCGGATCAGCCTGTTTGCCGAACAGGTCTGGGAGCAGCGCAAGCAGCGCGCCGCACGCGACGGCGGATCGATCGACTGGCTCGTGATGCGCAACCGGCTCTCCAGCCTGAACGCGCGAAACAAGGTCTTGATGTTCGAGGCGGTCCAGGGGCTGGCCCTCCGCATCGGGTTCAGGGTCGTACCCGGGTTTGCCGAACGGGTGATCTTTCGCGAACTGTTTCCGCGTGGCCTTACCATCCTCGACATGTTCGAGACAGGGGGGACCGGCCCGCCGACGACCAGCCAGATCGCGGCACGCCAGGAGGTCCGCACCCTCATCATGGCGCTCGGTCTCCCGCACCCGGGTGCTGCCCGGCAGAAGGTGGCATGACTCGGATGCGACGATGAGCGGCAAGGACGACACCCGCAAGTCGGGGCCCCTGCAGGAACAGGGTGGCCGCGCCGATGTCGACGCGTTCATCGACGCCGCGTCCCGTTCGCCACGCCGCGATGTTGACGCGTTTCTCGGCAGGGTTCAGTCGATGACACCCGCTGCCCCGACCGGCAGGCCCGGCCGGCTGATCTTTGCAATGGACGCGACAGCGAGCCGGGAACCGAGCTGGGACCGCGCCTGTCACCTGCAGGCAGAAATGTTCACCGAGACCTCTGGTCTCGGCGGGCTCGAGATCCAGCTCGCCTACTACCGCGGCTTCGGCGAGTTCCGCACCACGGACTGGCTTGCCGATTCACAGAAACTGCTGCACGAGATGGTCCGGGTCCGGTGCCTGGGCGGCATGACCCAGATCGGCAAGCTGCTCGCACACGCGGCCGCGGAGACGCGGCGCGAGAAGGTGCAGGCGGTCGTCTTTGTCGGCGACTCCTTCGAGGAGGACATCGATGTCGTCTGCCACAATGCCGGCGAACTCGGCGTGCTCGGTGTACCGGTGTTCTGCTTCCACGAAGGCGGCGATCCTCTGGCCCGGCGCGGGTTCGAGCAGATCGCCCGGTTGACCAGGGGAGCCTACTGTCCCTTCGACGGTTCCAGTGCGCGCCAGCTGCGCGAGCTGCTCGGCGCGGTCGCGGTCTATGCCGCCGGGGGCCGCAAGGCACTGGAGTCCTATTCCCGCCGGACCGGCGGTGAAGCGCTGCGCCTGACCCATCGCATTACCCGGTGAGTGAGCGCGTATGCTGTACCTGCTCGTGCTCGGTGTCTTCCTGTTCGTCGGGCTCGGCCTGATCGGCTACTGGCTTCTCAACGCCGATCCCGCCCGCATCCGCCGCAGCCTGAAATGGGTCCTGCTGGCGCTGGCGGCAAGCGCGATCGCCGCCGTCGCCGTTCGCGGCAACACCCATTTTCTGTGGTCGGCACTGCTGCTCGGCCTGCCGTTCCTCCTGCGCGCCCGGGCAGTGAGGAAGCAGATGCGCAATGCCCAGCGGACTGCCGCCGGCCCCAGTCCCGGCCACAGCTCGACCGTGCGCACGGACTGGCTGGAAATGACGCTCGACCACGACACGGGCGAGTTTGCCGGAACCGTGACCAGGGGCGAACACCAGGGTGCGACGCTCGAGTCGATGTCGCTCGCGCAGCTGCTCGACCTGCTGGGCGAGTGCCGCGAAGACCAGGAATCGGTGCGCCTGCTCCAGACATATCTCGACCGGATCCACGGCGATGCCTGGCGCGAGAGCGCGCACGCCGGCCCCGGAGGCCCGGCAGCGGACGGCGACCGGATGACACGGGAGCAGGCACTGCACATTCTCGGACTCGAGGCGAACGCCGGCGCCGAGGAGGTCCGCGAGGCGCACCGGCGCCTGATGCTCGCCAACCATCCGGACCGGGGCGGATCCACCTATCTCGCCTCGCAGATCAACCGGGCGAAGGAGACACTGCTGGGAGCGTCGTGACCGGGCCTCCGGCTTGGCGCGACCGCGGCGTTATGGCATTACCCGCTCACGCGGCGCGATCCCCGCATCGTCACCACGTCCTTACCGGAGCAGCCGATGCCCGTCCCGGTTCGCAAGGCCATCCTGCCGGTCGGCGGGCTCGGCACCCGGTTCCTGCCGGCAACGAAGTCCCTGCCCAAGGAAATGTTCCCGGTGGTCGACAAGCCGCTGATCCAGTACGCGTTCGAGGAGGGCCGCGCCGCGGGCATCGAACAGTTCATCGTTGTGACCGGACGCGGCAAGCAGGCGATCGAGGACCATTTCGACCACGCGGTCGAGTTGCAGGACACCCTGGCCAGGCGCAGGCAGGCCACGGCGCTGCAGCTGGTCAGGGACAGCGTCCCCGTCCCCGGACAGGTCTGCTACACGCGCCAGCAGGATCCGCTCGGACTTGGTCACGCGGTCTGGTGCGCCCGTCACTTCATCGGCGACGAGCCGGTCGCCATCATCCTGCCCGACGATTTGATCATCGGCGAACCCGGTTGCCTCGCCCAGATGGTCGAGGCCTACCGGGAAACTGGCGGAACCATGATCGCCGCAATGGAAGTCCCCGCCGAACAGGTCTCGAGCTACGGCATCATCACGCCCGGCCGGATGTGCGACAGACTGGTGGAGGTCCGCGGACTGGTGGAGAAACCGGCCGCCGGCACGGCGCCGTCCCGGCTTGCGGTGATCGGCCGCTACATCGTGCAGGCATCGCTGCTCGGACGCCTGGAAGGACAGCAACCCGGGACGGGCGGCGAGATCCAGCTCACCGACGCGCTGGCGCGCGAGATCGGCACCGGGCCGTTCAATGCCCTGCTGTTCGAGGGCACGCGGTTCGATTGCGGGGACAGGGCCGGCTGGCTCGAGGCCAATATCGCCTGCGCGCTGCAGCGCGCGGACATGCGGCCCGCGGTCTCGGCCCTGCTCGCATCCTACGGTTGAACGGAGCGCGGCATGAATCTCTCCGTCGTGGGCGCAGGCTATGTCGGACTGGTCAGCGCCGCCTGTTTTTCCGAGTTCGGGGCCACCGTCACCTGCATCGACCGGGACCGCGACCGGATCGACCTGCTGAACGGCGGCGGCATCCCGATCTTCGAGCCGGGGCTGGAACAGCTCGTCAATGCCAACATGCGCGCCGGCCGGCTCACTTTCAGCACCTGCCTTGCCGAGGCGGTCGCGGCCGCCGACGCCGTCTTCATCGCGGTCGGGACCCCGACCCGACGCGGTGACGGGTACGCCGACCTCAGCCACGTCCATGCCGCGGCCCGGGAAATCGCCCCTGCCCTGAGCGGCTACACCGTGATCGTCACCAAGTCGACGGTCCCGGTGGGAACCGGCAGGGAAGTGGGCAGACTGATCCGGGAACTGCGGCCCGATGCCGACTTCGACATCTGCTCCAACCCGGAGTTCCTGCGCGAAGGGGCAGCGATTACCGACTTCATGCGTCCGGATCGTATCGTCATCGGCAGCGAAACCGAGCGATCCCGCCAGGTGATGCGGGAGATCTACCGGCCGCTGTTCCTGATCGAGACCCCGATCCTGTTTACCTCGCTCGAGACCAGCGAACTCGTCAAGTACGCGGCGAACGCCTTCCTCGCGACCAAGATCACCTACATCAACGAGATGGCGGACCTGTGCGAACAGCTGGGAGCCGATGTCCACGATGTCGCGCGCGGTATCGGTCTCGACGGTCGAATCGGTGGCAAGTTCCTGCATCCCGGACCCGGTTACGGCGGCTCGTGCTTCCCCAAGGACACGCTGGCCCTGGTCCGAACCGCACGCGAGAGCGCATCGCCGCTCAGGATCGTCGAGACCGTGATCGACATCAATGACCGGCGAAAGGCCGGAATGGCGGACCGGATCAGGACGGCCTGCGGCGGTTGCCTCGACGGCAAGACGATCGCGATCCTCGGCGTCACCTTCAAACCCGATACCGACGACATGCGCGAAGCGCCGAGCCTCAGCATCATTCCGGCACTCCAGGCCGATGGCGCCCGTATCCGGGCCTATGATCCCCAGGGCATGCGGGACGCGGGCGCGCTGCTTCCCGGGGTCGAGTGGTGCGACGATGCCTACGAGACAATGGATGGCGCCGTCGCCGTCACCCTGCTCACCGAGTGGAACGAGTTCCGCGGACTTGACCTCGAACGCTGCAGGTCCCTGCTGGTCGAGCCGGTGATGGTCGACCTGCGCAACATCTACAACCCCGACGACATGCACGCGGCCGGGTTTCGCTACAGTTGTGTCGGCCGTCCGGGCCAGCAGCGGTGACGCACCGGTTCGATCCGGCGATCCTGCGCGCAAACGACATCAGGGGCGTTGTGGGGTGTACGCTCCAGGTTGCGGACGCACGCGCCCTGGGCGAGGTCTTCGGAGCCGTGATCCTCGAGCGCGGCGGCAGTGCGCTCGCTGTCGGCCGGGACGGACGGACCAGTTCGCCCGATCTCGAGGCGGCGCTGATTGACGGCCTTGTCTCGACCGGTCTCACCGTGCACCGAACCGGGACCTGTCCGTCGCCGGCGCTCTACTTTGCGGTGCATCACCTCGGGCTTGACGGTGGCGTCATGGTCACGGGGTCACACAATCCGCCGGAGTACAACGGGTTCAAGATGATGGTCGGCGTCGAGCCGTTCTCCGGCAGCGACCTGCGCGATCTGGTGGAAAGGGCGCAGCCGGTGATCCGTGCACCGGGACACGGCCGGGTCCGCGAGGCGGACATCATCGGCCCCTGGACCAGGCGCCTGCGGGACGGGATCGACATCAATCCCGGGCTGTGCGTGGTCTGGGACTGCGGCAACGGCGCCGCGGGCCCGGCCCTCGCAGAGCTGTGCCGCACCCTTCCGGGGCATCACCGGATCCTGTTCGACGAGGTCGACGGACGGTTTCCCAACCATCATCCGGATCCGACGGTCGCGGCGAACCTGGCAGACCTCGCAACGGAGGTGCGTCTGTGCCAGGCCGACCTTGGCATTGCGTTCGATGGTGACGCCGACCGCATCGGGGTGGTGGACGAGACTGGCGGAGTTCTTCCCGGCGACCAGCTGCTGGTGCTGTTTGCCGAAGAGGTGCTGCGCGAGTGTCCGGGAAGCACCGTCATTGCCGACGTAAAGGCCAGCCAGGTGCTGTTCGACCGGGTCAGCGAACTGGGCGGCAAGGCGGTGATGTGGCCGAGCGGCCACGCGCTCATCAGGCGAAGGATGGCCGAGACGGGAGCCGTGCTCGCAGGCGAACTCAGCGGTCACATCTTCTTTGCCGACCGCTATTTCGGGTTCGACGACGCCTTCTACGCCGCGCTCAGGCTTCTGGAAATCCTGGGCCGGCGTCACGCGTCGCTCTCGGAGTTCCGCGCCGGCCTTCCCGGTCTCGCCAGCACTCCGGAACTCCGGTTTCCCTGCCCGGACGAGCGCAAGCTCGCGGTGGTCGACGAGATTCGCAACCGTCTTGAGGCGCGGCGGGATGTCGAGATCTGCATGATTGACGGTGTGCGGGTGCGCAGTGCCGACGGGTGGTGGCTGCTGCGGGCATCGAATACGCAGGATGCGCTGGTGGCACGGCTCGAGGCGACCGACAGCGCCGGTCTCGCACGGCTTCACGCGGAGCTTTCGGAATTGCTGTCGCGCGCGGGCCTGACCCTGCCCGGTGCCTGATCAGTCAGTCGGGATCGCGGCGACCGAGACAACTCCCGCGGGCACCGGTGCGCACGGCAGGCCGCGATCGCGCAGGACCGTGCAGATGGTCCGCGCCTCGCCTTCCCTGAAACCGAGCACCCGGGCACGGAACACCGGCCCGTTACCGCCCTGGGCCCGGTCAACCCGGAAGTAATGCTGGTCCGCCATCTCGCCGAAGACGAGTCGGGCGACACCGATGACGGCGTGGGCTGCCGGCGCGCTCGAGTAGGCGCCGACCTGCACCGACCAGCGACCCTGCAGACCGGCCGTGGCGTCAGCGTGCCGGGTGTCTGTTCCGGGCCGCAGCTGCGGCAGCACGATTCCGTCCACCCGGGACGGCGCGGGCCGCGGAACCGGGGTCGCCAGGGCGCGTGCGGCCTGTACCGGTGGTGTGCCGCGCACTCTCTGGACCGGGAGCGGCGGGACCCGCTGCGCTGATGACAGGGATGCCGACCTGAAGCCGGAGTCGAGGATCTTGACCATGTGGCGGTTCCGCCGTCCGGCGGTCTTGCCACCGAACACGACGGCGACCAGGTGCTGGCCGTTGCGACGGACCGAGGCCATCAGGTTGAAACCGGATGCACGGATGTACCCGGTCTTGATGCCGTCCGTGCCGGAGTACTTCTTCAGCAGTGCGTTGTGATTCTTGAACGTCCGTCCCTTGTATTTCAGCGTCCTGGTCTTGAAGAAGTCGTAGTACTGCGGAAAGTGCCTCTGAACCAGCACCGCCAGCAGGACCATGTCGCGGGCGGTGCTCTTCTGGTGACGGTTCGGCAGGCCGGAGGCGTTGCGGAACGTGGTCCGGGACATGCCGAGTTCCCGCGCCCGCCTCGTCATGGCCGTGGCGAACTTCGACTCGCTTCCGGAATGGTTCTCCGCGATCATCGTGGCAACATCATTGGCCGACCGGACGATCAGGGCGCGAATCGCGGTTCGCACCGGCAGGTACGACCCGGCCTTGAGCCCGAGCCGGGTCGCCGGCTGACCCGCCGCCCGCTTCGAAACCTTGAGCCTGGTATCGAGCGTCCACCCGCCACGCTCCAGCTTTTCGAACACCATGTAGAGCGTCATGACCTTGGTCAGTGACGCCGGATAGCGCAGGTTGTCGGCGTGGCGCGCCCGGTACACCTCGCCCGTCCGTGCATCCATCACCAGCGACGCATACCGCGCATGGCTGTCCGACGGCACGAGAAAGAGGCACGCCGCCAGCACCGGCAAGGACCGGAGCATGGTCCGCAGCATCCCGACTCTGATGCATCGCGCAGGTGTTGCCACGTTTCACACCTTCCCTGGTCGTACGCCCGCTCCGACTGGCGACGGCACTGCAGCCATTCCCCTCAACCGGAATGTGAAGGATACGTCACAACTGTCTGTCATAAAAGCCCTTGCAAGCGGCAAGCACATGAAGGATCGCGAATCCTGGCCCTCCGTGCGGGCAAATGTCGCCGAAAACCGGACCGGAATCGACTGTCATGATGAGGCGAAGCACGCCTCAAGCGCCGAACGCGCCCACCCGGGTGGGCTCCGGCCCGCTCGAGCGCGCCGGCGGAGTGGCACAGCGGGCGTGACGGAACTGACAGGACCGTCGCGAACGCACGCGGCCACCGGGGCGCGATCCGGAGAGGTTCCGGCCCGGCAGCATCCCGCGCGAACCGGCCGGACGGGGTGGTCAGGGACGGATGCCTCGTGACCGGGACCCGACTTGTGCTAGCATCCGGACCAATGCGAGATTGAACCCGGATCGGGCTGGCAGAGCCGGAGATGAGCGGGAGAAGACGTCGGAGCAACCCGGATGTCCAATAATCATCAGAACGGGAACGGGTCGGACACCAGGGTGGTTGTCCGTACCCGGGTCAAGACCAAGAAACCCTCGATGTACAAGGTCATCATGCTCAACGACGACTACACGCCGATGGAGTTCGTCGTCGAAGTCCTGCAGAGGTTCTTTTCCAAGAGCCGCGATGAGGCGACGCAGATCATGCTGCATGTCCACAGGCGCGGGGTCGGGGTCTGTGGCGTGTATACATTCGATGTGGCAAAGTCCAAGGCGAACGAAGTGGTCGCCTTCGCCCGTCACCACGAGCACCCTCTTCAATGCGAGGTGGAAAAGGCCTGAACGCCATGCTCTCGAAGAACCTCGAAGTCGGCCTGCACAAGGCCCTGGACCTGGCAAACGAACGCAAGCACGAGTACGCGACGCTCGAACACCTTCTCTATGCGCTGACGGACGACCAGGACGCGGTGGCGGTCATGCGCGGCTGCGGGGTCGACATCGAACGGTTGCGATCCGACCTCCTGCGATTCCTCGACAGCGAACTCGGCTTCCTGGTCCGTGATCCGCACGAGGAGGCGCGGCCGACCACCGGCTTCCAGCGGGTGATCCAGCGCGCCGTGGTCCACGTGCAGAGTTCCGGGCGCGCCGAGGTCACCGGCGCCAACGTGCTCGTGGCCCTGTTTTCCGAGCGCGAGAGCCACGCGGTCTACTTCCTGCTGGAACAGGAAATGTCGCGACTCGATGCGACCCAGTACGTCTCGCACGGCATCGCCAAGGTCCCCGGACAGTCGCAGACCCGCCGCGTCGAAGGCACGGACGAGGACGCCAAGGCCGATGACGTGGTCAAGAGCGGACACGAGGCCCTCGACGCCTACTGCGTTAACCTGAACGCCAAGGCGCGCGACGGCCGAATTGATCCGCTGATCGGACGTGAACCCGAGATCGAGCGCACGATCCAGATCCTGTGTCGGCGCACCAAGAACAACCCGCTGTATGTTGGCGAACCGGGAGTCGGCAAGACCGCGATTGCCGAGGGTCTGGCCCGGCAGATCGTCGACGGGTCGGTTCCGGATGTGCTGGCCGAGTCCGAGATCTTCGCGCTCGACATGGGATCGCTGCTGGCCGGGACCCGCTATCGCGGTGACTTCGAGGAACGGCTGAAGGCGGTGATTTCCGAACTGGAGCGCACAGAGGGGGCTGTGCTGTTCATCGACGAGATCCATACCGTGATCGGTGCGGGTGCGACCTCGGGCGGCGCCATGGATGCCTCGAACCTCCTGAAGCCGGCCCTGCAGTCGGGAACACTGAAGTGCATCGGGTCGACCACCTACAAGGAGTACCGCAACCACTTCGAAAAGGACCGGGCGCTGGTCCGCCGGTTCCAGAAGATCGACGTCAACGAACCGTCGGTCGCGGATGCCGTGAAGATCCTGAAGGGGCTCAAGCCCTACTACGAGGATCATCACAAGGTGCGGTACACGGCGGCCGCGCTGAAGACAGCGGTCGATCTCTCGGCACGCTACATCGGTGACCGCAAGCTGCCCGACAAGGCGATCGACGTCATCGACGAGGTGGGCGCGGCACAGAGGCTGCGGCCCGAATCACGCCGCCGGAAGGTGATCGGCGTGAAGGAAGTCGAGGGCATCGTGGCCAAGATTGCCCGCATGCCGCCGAAGAGCGTCTCGACCGACGACCGCACGGTGCTGCAGAACCTGGAGCGCGACCTCAAGCGCGTGGTGTTCGGCCAGGACCTGGCGGTCGGGGCGCTGGCCAGCGCCATCAAGTTGTCGCGGGCAGGGCTGCGCGAGATCGAGAAACCGATCGGCAACTACCTGTTCTCGGGTCCGACCGGGGTGGGCAAGACAGAGGTCGCCCGGCAGCTGGCCGCGGTTCTCGGCGTGCCGCTGACCCGTTTCGACATGTCGGAGTACATGGAGCGGCACAGTGTGTCGCGCCTGATCGGTGCGCCTCCGGGCTACGTCGGATTCGACCAGGGCGGATTGCTGACCGACGCGGTCGACCAGAAACCCCACAGTGTGCTGTTGCTCGACGAGATCGAGAAGGCGCATCCGGACCTGTTCAACATCCTGCTGCAGATCATGGACCACGGGTCACTGACCGACCACAACGGCAAGACGGTCGACTTCCGCAACGTGATCCTGATCATGACCACCAACGCCGGAGCATCCGACCTGGCCAGGGAAGCAATCGGCTTCATGCGCTCGGAGCGCGAGGGTGACGACCTCGAGGCGATCAACCGGATGTTCACGCCGGAGTTCCGCAATCGTCTGGATGCCATCATCCGGTTCTCGGGTCTCGGCCCGGACATCATCCGCCGCGTGGTCGAGAAGTTCATCATGCAGCTCGAGGCCCAGCTCGAGGATCGCGGCGTGACCATCGAGATTTCCGAGGAGGCACTGACCTGGCTCGGCGAGAAGGGCTACGACCGGAACTACGGCGCGCGTCCCCTGGCCCGTGTGATCCAGGAACATGTCAAGCGGCCGCTGGCAGAGGAACTGCTGTTCGGCACCCTCGCCAAGGGTGGCGTGGTCCGGATTGCACTTGCCGACGGGGCTCTCACCTTCGACTGTTCCCCGTCCGCTTCCCCGAAGAGGCCGGATCCGTCCTGAAAGCACGAAACCCGCTCCGGCGCCGGAGCGGGTTTCGCGGATTGTGTGCTGCCGTGCATGTGCTTACGCGGCGGCCCGGTGCTCCCTGGCGTCCAGGGCCAGGGCCAGGCGATCGGGATCGACCCGCCAGGCATCTCCAACCCTGTTCGCGACATCGGTGTCGAAGGCGATGCAGTACATCACCTCCTGCACCTCGACCCCGGCCATCTCGGCCGCTTCGCGCACGGTCAGGCAATAGGCGTCATGCATGTGCCTGCCTCCATTGACCACGTTGTGCGATATTTGTCAGTTTCAGGTGACCTCGGTCACTTCAATGTCGCGCACGGTACAGGGGCGGACCGGGGCACTCAACCCGAATTTTGCAGTGCAGCAAGAATTTTCGCGGCCCGGAACCGAAATTCGGGACCTGTATCCGGAGTGCCACACGTGGGCCCCGACCCGTGCGGCAATGCGATGTTCAGCCCTCCCGGCGGAACGGCGAGGCCTCCTCAAGGTGGTGTTTCTCCAGTTCCATGTGCCGGCGCTCGCGGGCCAGGAATTCGGCCACCGCGTCGCGCAGCCCCTCGTGAACGACGTAATGGTTGCTGTAGGTAAAACACGGCAGATAACCGCGCTGGATCTTGTGGGGTCCCTGGGCGCCCGCCTCGACCCGGGCCAGCCCCCGTTCGATCGCGAACTCGATCGCCTGGTAATAGCAGGCCTCGAAGTGCAGGAACCTGAAGTCGGCGATGCAGCCCCAGTTGCGACCGTACAGGGCGTCGGTGCCGATCAGGTTGAGCGCGCCGGCCACGGCCATTCCGTCGTATTCCGCGATCACCAGCAGGACCCGGTCGGCCATGCGTTCACCGAGCATGGTGAAGAAGTCCCGGGTGAGATAGGCGCCACCCCACTTGCGGTCGGTGGTGTCGATGTAGAACCTGTAGAAAGCATCCCAGTGCCCCGGTTCGATCTCCTCGCCGGTCAACGCGCGAAGGTCGACACCCTGGGCCGTGACTGCCCGGCGCTCCTTGCGGACTGCCTTGCGCTTGCGCGAGTTGAGCGCCGCCAGGAACTCGTCGAAACCCTCGTATCCCCGGTTCTGCCAGTGGTACTGCAGGTGGCACCGGCGCAGGAACCCGACGTCGCCGAGGCGTTGCCACTCGGCCCGGGGCGGAAAGTTCAGGTGCACCGAGGAGACATCGAGCGCGTGGGTCGCACTGACCAGGCCGCCGGCAAGCACGTCTTCAATTCCGGACCGCTCGTGGCCCGGCCGGACCAGAAGCTTGGGAGCGGTCACCGGCGTGAAGGGTATCGCCGAGAGCAGCTTGGGGTAGTAGGTGCCTCCCGCCCTCTCGAAGGCGTCCGCCCATCCCCAGTCAAAGACATACTCGCCGTAGGAATGTCCTTTCAGGTACAGCGGAACGCAGCCGATGATCCGGCCTTCCGCGTCCTCGTGGACCAGGTGGCGCGGCAACCAGCCGGTGCGCGGGCATACCGATCCCGATTCTTCCAGCGCCGAGAGAAACCCGTGCGAAAGGAACGGATTGTCCGTCCCGGCACATGCGTCCCACTCGGCCGCATCGACCTCGCCGATGGACGCAATCATGCGGACTGAGAGTTGGGCCTCGTCACGGTCCACGGTCATGTCCGAGGCTCAGCGGCATCAGGATCTCTCGAAGATCGCCTCGACCTCCACCGCGACGCCGCGCGGAAGCGAACTCGCGCCGACGGCGAACCGTGAATGCCGGCCGGTTTCGCCGAACACGTCCACCATCAGGTTCGACGCACCGTTGACGACCTCCGGATGCTCGGTGAAATCCTCGACGCAGTTGACGAAACCGCCGAGCTTCACGACCCGGACGATGCGGTCGAGGTCCCCGTCACATGCCGCCTGTGCCTGCGCGATCAGGTTGAGACCGCAAATCCGCGCTATCTCCGCGCCTCCGGCCGTGTCCATGTCGCGTCCGACCTTCCCCACACCGCGGATGGTGCCGTCCAGCATCGGGATCTGCCCCGAGACCATGACGAGCGAGCCCGAGATCACGAACGGGACGTAGTTGGCCGCCGGCGCGGGTGCGGGCGGCAGGACGATGCCGAGTTCGGCAAGACGGGCATTGATCTTTCCGGCCATGACGAGGCTCTCCGTAGATAATGACAGGCGGCGGAACGCGTCCACAGTCCACACGCAGCCCATGTGCGTCAAGCAGCGCGCCCGTCCGTTCCTACCCGGAAAGTCCGACCGCGCCGCAGAGCGTAACCCAGATCTGCTGGATCAGGACTGCATCGCGGACCAGCGGAAGCGCGAGCAGGCCGGCGACGGCGAACACCGCCAGTCCGATCCACTCGGCCCGACCCATCCGGCCCGCTCCCCGCCGGCCCGTCACCGCCTCACAGGTCGACGTAGACGTGGGTCTCGAAGGCGGCTCCCGGGTGCGTGACGGCGCCCTTCTCCGCCGACCCCACGGTCTGGGCGTACTTCCAGATCGTGCCCGACTGGTACTCGTGCTCGCGCGGCGTCCACTCGGCTCGCCGCGCCGCGAACTCCTCGTCGGTCAGATCGACATCGATGGTGCCGTTGACGGCATCGATGGTGATCACGTCGCCATCGCGCAGCAGACCGATCGGACCGCCCACCGCCGCCTCGGGACCGACGTGGCCGACACAGAACCCGCGGGTTGCACCAGAAAACCGGCCATCGGTAATCAGCGCCACCGTGTCACCGACACCCTGTCCGTACAGTGCCGCCGTGGTGGCGAGCATCTCGCGCATGCCCGGCCCGCCCTTCGGCCCCTCGTACCGGATCACGAAGACGTCGCCGGCCTTGTAGCGGCGCTGCTCGACCGCCGCGAAAGCATCCTCCTCGCAGTCGAAGCACAGCGCCGAACCGGTAAACTTCAGGGTCTCCATCCCCGCGACCTTCACGATCGCGCCCTCCGGGGCCAGGTTTCCCCGCAGGCCGACGACACCACCGGTCGGGGTGATCGGCCTGCTGGTGGGATACACCACGTCCTGGTTGGTCGGGAACTCGACGTCGCGCAGGTTCTCCTCGATGGTCCGGCCGGTCACGGTGATACAGTCGCCGTGCAGGTAACCGCCGTCGAGCAGCGCCTTCATCAGCACCGGCACACCGCCGATCTCGAACATGTCCTTGGCCACGTAGCGTCCGCCCGGCTTGAGGTCCGCGATATACGGGGTCCGCTTGAAGATCTCGGCAACGTCGTGCAGGTCGAAGGAAATGCCGCATTCGTGCGCGAGCGCCGGCAGGTGCAGCCCGGCATTCGTCGAACCGCCCGACGCCGCAACGACCACCGCCGCATTCTCGAACGCCTTGCGGGTGAGGATGTCGCGGGGGCGCAGGTTGTCCCTGATCAGCCGCATGACCGCCTCGCCCGAGGCAACCGCGTACTCGTCCCGGGTCTCGTACGGCGCCGGCGCGCCGGCCGATCCGGGCAGGGCCAGGCCAATGGCCTCGGAGACGCAGGCCATGGTGTTGGCGGTGAACTGTCCGCCGCATGCCCCGGCACTCGGACACGCCACGCACTCGAGCTCGTGCAGGTCCTCGTCGCTCATCGCGCCGGTGGAGTGCGCTCCGACCGCCTCGAACAGGCTCTGGATCGTCACATCCTCGCCACGGAACTTTCCGGGCAGGATCGATCCGCCGTACATGAAGACGGACGGAGCATTCAGACGCGCCATTGCCATCATCATTGCCGGCAGCGACTTGTCACAGCCTGCGAGGGTCACCAGCCCGTCGTAGCAGTGCCCGCGCATGGTGAGCTCCACCGAATCCGCGATCACCTCGCGGCTGACCAGCGACGACTTCATCCCCGCGTGGCCCATTGCGATCCCGTCGGTCACTGTGATGGTCGTGAACTCGCGCGGCGTACCCTTCTCGCGCTTGACACCGATCTTGACCGCCTGCGCCTGGCGCGACAGCGCGATGTTGCACGGCGCCGCTTCGTTCCAGGCCGTCGCGACGCCGACCAGGGGCTGATTGATCTCTTCTTCGGTCAACCCCATCGCGTAGAGGTAGGAGCGGTGCGGCGCGCGTTCCGGCCCCACGGTGACGTGGCGGCTCGGAAGTCTGGACTTGTCAAAGGCGGACATGGCTCTCCCCGGTCAGATCCTGCGTGGCAGTGCTGCGGTTTTGCCACGCACCCGCGTGCTTGGCAATCGGGGCCGGCTGCCCGCCGGGGTATCAGTCGTGCGGCGATGCGCCCTCGTGCAGCATGGCACGGACTTCGTCGTCGTTCATTTCCTGGCCGAGATAGGCCTCGATCACCGCCGGATCGTCCTTTACCGTGGCCGGGGGCCCCTCCCCGATCTTGCGTCCGTAGTCCAGCACCGTCACCGTGTTGCAGGTCTCCATCACCACCTTCAGGATGTGCTCGACGATAAGGATCGTGAGGCCGTATCGATCCTTCAGCCGCATGATGATGTCGAGCAACCGGTCGACGTTGACCGGGGACAGACCGGCCGCCGGTTCGTCCAGCATCAGCAGCCTGGGCTTCATCGCCATGGCCCGGCCGAGCGACAGCAGGCGTCTCTGTCCGCCCGAGAGCTCGCTTGCCGGCATATCGGCGTAGTCGGCAAGTCCGATGAAGGAGAGCAGGTCCATCATCTCCTCGCGGATCGCCGCATCGCGTCGCTCGACGTGCCCGCTGTTCAGGATCGTCGTGAACAGGCCGTAGGGGACGTGAATGTGGTGGCCGACCATCACGTTCTGCAGGACAGTCATCTCCTGGAACAGGCGCAGCAGCTGGAAGGTCCGCGCAATTCCCATGGCGCCGATCCGGTGCGACGACAGCGAAGTGATGTCGCGTCCGTCGAAAATGACAGTGCTGCCGCGCTCGGCCCGGTAGATGCCGGTCACGAGGTTGAAGAAGGTCGATTTCCCGGAGCCGTTCGGACCGATCAGTCCATGGATGCTGCCCGCCTCCACCGAGATGTCGAGGTCGGCGATGGCGCGCAGGCCGCCGAAGTTCTTCGACAGCTGCCTTGTCTCAAGCAGCGCCATGATCCTGCCCTTCCGCCGCCTCGCGGCGCCGGCGCAGCGCGATGAACCGGCGGGTGTTGATGGAGCGGTCGATGACGCCGCCGATCCCCTGGGGCATGAACATGACGAGCAGCACCATGCACAGGCCGAACATCAACGGCTGGTAGAAGTAGTACTCGAGGGTCTGGTCGTAGATCACGGTCACGACGATCGCCCCGATCACTCCGCCCCAGATATGTCCGATCCCGCCGAGCACGACCATCAGCAGCAGGGTGACCATCTCGATGATGGTGAAGTTGTTGTGGTGGATGTAGCCGGGAGGCATGTGAGCAAACAGCGCGCCCGCCGCTCCCGCGTACAGGGCGCTGATGACGAAGGCGAGCAGCTTGTGCCGGGGCACGTCGATACCGTGAACGCCAGCGGCGATCACGTCCTCGCGGATCGCCATGAAGGCCCGGCCAGTGGCCGACCTGAGCAGAGAGAACGAGAGATACAGGCCAACCAGCGCCGCAGTCATCACCAGGTAGTAGTAGCTCTGGAAGGAGTCGAACACGAACCCCATGATTTCCGGAGGCGGGATCAGCATCAGCCCGGTGGAGGATCCCAGAAACGGCGTGACCGCAATCATGATCCGCACGCTCTCGCCGAGCCCCAGGGTTGCAAGGGCGAGGTACGCCCCCTCCAGCCGCACCGACGGCAGGCCGACAACGATCCCGGCAAGACCCGCGATCAGGACACCGAGCGGAAACGAGACCCAGAATGACAGTCCGAGATGGATCGACAGCAGCGCCGAGGACACGGCACCGATCGCGTAGAGGCCGACGTGTCCGACCGTGACCTGGCCGCAGAAGCCCTTGACGATGTTCAGACCGACCGTCAGCAGGATGAAGATGCAGATCTTGTTGATCAGGTAGACGTAGTAGTCGCTGAGCCCGATGGTGACCAGCTGCGGCACCGGCAGCAGCAGCACGAAGACGACCAACCACGGCACCAGCCGGTGGACCCGGTTCAGTCTTCCGACCCCGTCCGAGAACATCGATGCAACGGAGAGGGCCGTTGCCTGCAGTCCGTCTCGCACCTGACTGATCTCTCCTGCCAGCGGGATCCGAAGGCAGGACCGCCGGACGTGGCGTCCGGCGGTCCGTGCCCGGTGGATGACGTCAGAGGCCGAAGTCCGCCGGCATGGTCACCCGTGCCAGAACCTCGGTCTCGTAGTTCTCGCCTCCCCTGGAGTAGGCGATCAGGACCGCGGTCCGGTTGCCGTCCCGGCACTGCGGGGTCGGGTCGGCGCAGAAGCTGATCTCGCCCGAACCGAGGCCGCGGTAGCCCTTCACCGACGCGATCGCGTCGCGGATGGCTGTGCGGTCGGCTGCGAGGTCATCGTCCTCGAGCGACAGACCGGCCCGGCCCAGCGCGATCTCCACGATGCGGACCAGGTCATAGGCCTGGCTGAAATCGTGGTCCGGCGCGTGGATTCCGTAGCGGGAGCGGACCATCTCGTTGAACAGGCGCGCAATCGGCCTGGTGTCGGCGGCCGCGTAGGCGGCGGCGAAGAACACGCCCTTGGCAGCGTCACCGGCGATGGCCGGCACCGGCGAGTTGGACGCCGACGAGGAGCCGACCCGGCGCACGTCCGGCCCGATCCCGGCCTCGTAGGACTGCACCAGCGCCCGGGCCATGGTCTCGGCAAGTGCCGCGATCATGATGCCATCAACACCGGCTGACTTGATCTTCTGCATGTGGGTGCGGAAATCGACTTCCTTCTCCTGCACCTGGGCCACGTACACCGCCTCGGCCCCGTGCTGGGACTGCATCTGCGCCTGCATCGCTTCGCAGTCGTTCTGGGACGCCGCGTCGGCTGCGCAGATGTAGGCAATCCGCTTGCCGATGTTCTCGCCGACATACTTGGCGTTCACCCCGGCGTAGTACCGACCGGACACCGGCACCCGGAACACCCAGGCGCTTCCCTTCTTGGTGATCTTCTCGTTGGTCGAGTGCGGAATGATCTGGGGCACCTCCGCCTTCGCGGTGACATCCACGATCGGCAGCGTGACCGACGAGCAGGTCGACCCGATCAGCAGATGGACCTTTTCCTGGAAGATCAGCTTGTTGGCGTTGGCCACTCCCTTGTCCGACTTGCACTCGTCGTTGAGCAGGGTCGCCTGGATCATGTTGCCGTTGATGCCACCGGCCTCGTTGATCATGCCGATTTCGTCCATGACCATCTGGCCGTACTTCTGGCCGTTCTCGCTGATCATGCGCATGGTGATGCCGACGCGGATGTCGCCGGCCATCGCCGTCGACGCAAGTGCGCCAAAGACGCCCGCGACGATTCCACCGGCGATCAGCCGGCGTGCATGTGGTTTCACTATTCCATCCTCCTTCGGTTGACACGAAAACGCGGCGTGTCGGGATCGGCCCCGGCCCGTGGTCAGGCCTTGACCCTGACCTCGACACCGAACAGGCCCGAGGGCCTGATCATCAGTACGAGTATCAGCAGCAGAAACGCGTAGATGTCCTTGTGGTTGGGCGAGATGTAGGCGGCTCCCAGGTTTTCGAAGATGCCGACCAGCAATCCGCCGATGATCGCGCCGGGCAGGCTGCCGAACCCACCGACCACGGCGGCGGCGAACGCTTTCATCAGCATCAGGTAGCCCATCTCGACCTGGACCGACTGCATCGGCCCGATCAGGGTTCCGGCGGCGGCGGCGAGCGCGCAGGCCAGCCCGAAGATGACCGAGATCATCAGCGGAACGTTGATACCCATCAGGAAGGCGATGTCCTTGTTGGCCGCGACCGCGCGCACGGCCAGCCCGGTCCGGGTCTTCTTGAGGAACAGGTGCAGCGCAGCCATCAGCACCACAGCGATGATCGCGGTCAGCCCGTAGCTGCGCGGCAGGGTGATGTCGCCGACCTCCAGCGCCGGGCCGAGGTCGACCGGAAACGGTTCGGCATCCGCACCCCAGATCAGGAAGGCGATGTTCTGCAGGACCACCGACATGCCGAAGCCACAGATGATCATGCCCATTCCGGCAACGGTGTAGCCGCCGCCGCTGCGCGTCAGGCGCCGGTAGAACACCCGCTCGATCACGATGCCCAGCAACCCGATGCTGATCATCGCCGCGAGCAGCGCCAGCGGATAGGGAAGGCCCATCTGCGACGAGAACACCAGCCCGAAGAAGGCTCCAAACATGTACACCTCGCCATGGGCGAAGTGCACGATGTCCAGTCCCGAATAGATCAGCGAAATGCCCAGGGCGACGATTCCATAGACCACGCCAATCGTCAGTCCGAACATGATGAACGCAAGCAACGATGAGAAGTCGAACTCCATCCCCGCTCCTCAGTGCACCAGTTCGTCCCGTTCGCTGCCGGCGACGGTACCGCCCAGGAACGACGACTTGACGTTCGGATCCGCGAGCAAACCCTGGGCCTCGCCTTCCATCAGGATCAGGCCGTCACGGATGATGTACCCGTATTCGGCCAGCAGCAGCGCCATGCGGACATTCTGCTCCACGATCAGCACGGTGACCCCGGTGTCGCGGATCCGGTTGATGGCGACGAATATGTCCAGCACCACCTTCGGGGCCAGTGCCGCGCTCGGTTCGTCCAGCATGATCAGCCGCGGCCGCGCCATCAGGCCGCGGCCGATAACCAGCATCTGCACCTCGCCGCCGCTCAGCGTGCCCGACATCTGCGAGCGGCGCTCGCGCAGCCGCGGAAAGAATCCGTAGATCCTCTCGAGGTCATCGGCGATTTCCCGGCGGCCGGCGCGGATGTGGGCGCCGAGCATCAGGTTTTCCTCGACGGTCATCGCCGGGTAGGAGTCCTTGCCTTGCGTCACCTGCACCAGGCCGCGGCGCACGATCTGGTCGGGACGCAGCCGGTGAATCACTTCCCCGTCGAACTCGATGCTGCCCTTCCACGTGGGAAGGAGGCCCGAGACGGCCCTGAGCAGGGTCGACTTGCCGGTGCCGTTGCCGCCGAGCAGGGCAACGATCTGTCCGGACCCGACCTCGAGGTCGACGCCCCGGAGGATCCGCACCCGCCCGTACCCGGTTTCAAGTCCGTTGACCTTCAGCATATCTCCTGCCGGCCCGCGACCCCACTCGCGCATGCGCTGACGCACCCGCCCGGGGGATCGCGGAACACCCTGTTCCATCCCTTGCGCAGCCAGGCGGCTGCGCCACGTCACGGCTTCCATAAGCCGCCGCAACCGTGCAGGACCGGTTTCTTCGCCCGGTTCACGACAGTCGCAGCATCAGGATCGACCCGGCCGGTGCCTGCACTGCCGGGCGACGCCGACAGGATACGAAACAGGCCGCGGATGTCCACCCGCATCGACCCACGCCCGCACCACACCGCCATCCGGGACTGTCCCCAAGCCGGCCCGCGTGCACCCGCCTTCCGTTTTCCGGGCGGCACGCCCGCTCCCCGTGCGCATCCGCGCCCTGACCCGCGGCGGTCACTTGAACCGCACCCGGCACGACCCCGAGGCCCGCCTCGCATCGAAGCCAGTCGCACCTTCGCACAACCGGGTGAACCGGCGAGGCTGGCCGGTTCGCGAACCGGGAAAGCGCGTGGAGCCACTTCCCCGCACGGTCCTTGCAAGACACGGGCCCGCCGCCTCACCCGCACTCGCCCGGCGCTGATCGCTTGCATCAGCAGGCCAGCGGCGGTTGCGCAGCTTGTCGCCCCGAACTCCGGTTGGATATGCTCCGGGCATGAAGCCCGGGAAGATCCACCTCGCCCAGTTTCTCGTACACGGCCCGAGCTACCACAGTCTCGGCATGTGGCGGCATCCGCGAACCTCGTTTGACCGAGAGTCCTGGGCCCGGCCCGAGTTCTACCAGCACATCGCGCGGGTCTGCGAACGCGGGCTGTTCGACATGGTCTTCTTCGCCGACCTCAACTACATCTCCGACAGCTACCGCAATTCTCTCGCCCCGGCGTTGCGCTACGCCGCGCAGGCCCCGGAACATGATCCGATTCCACTGCTGTCGTGGATCGCGGCCGCCACCGAGCGGATCGGGGTCGCCGCCACCTTTTCCACCAGCAACCAGCATCCGTTCTACGCCGCCCGGCTGTGGGCGACCATCGACCACCTCACCCGCGGGCGCGCAGCCTGGAACGTGGTCACCTCGATCAACCGCAACCAGCAGGCCAACTACGGGGCCGAGCGCGAACCGGCGGAGCTGCGCTACGACAAGGCGCACGAGTACATGGAGGTGTGCCGCAAGCTCTGGGGCAGCTGGGACGACGACGCGGTGGTCATGGACCGGGAGAACGCCGTCTTCGCGGATCCCGAGCGGGTCCACCGCATCGAACACCAGGGCAGGTTCTTCGCCTCCCGCGGCCCGCTCAACGTGGTCCGCTCACCGCAGAACGGACCAGCGATCCTGCAGGCCGGGACGTCGCCAAAGGGTATCGATTTCGCCGCCCGCTACGCCGACGGGATCTTCGCCATCCAGCCCCGGGCGGAGGACGCGGCAGCGTATTTCACCCAGGTGAAGGATCGCGTCGAGGCCATGGGCCGCAACCCGGCTCACTGCCGGATCCTGTTCGGCGCCCAGCCGATCATCGGTGACAGCGAGCAGGAGGCGCGGGAAAAGCAGGAACAGCACAACGAGCTCGTCCCGCTCGAGGCCGGCATGGCCATCCTGTCGGCCCATCTTGATTTCGATCTCTCGGCTCTGCCTCCCGACGCCGACATGACCACGCGCAGCGAGCCGGAGCTCTACAGGATGCGCACCCGCTTCCGCACCCCGGACGGCAGGGCGATGACGGTAAGCGAGGTTGCACGGCGCCATGGCGAATCCGTGGGCCTGCCACAGTTCGTCGGCACCGTGGCAGGCGTGGCCGACCAGATGCAGGACTTCGTTACCCGGGCCGGCGGCGACGGTTTCATGCTCTCGCCGATCTACTCACCCGGCGCCATCGAGGAGATCGTCGATCGCCTGGTCCCGGAATTCCAGCGACGCGGCATCTACCGGACCGAGTACAGGGGCATCACCCAGCGCGACCTGCTACGCCAGGAAGACTGACGCTCCGACTGTCCCGGAATACCCCTGCGTCTGACTCCGGAACCATATCCCTTCGTGCGGATCATGGAGCACGCCACGGCCCTTCCCAAGGCCGCGCCGCGGTGTCCGTCCGCGCTGCATCACCTCGGCAAACGCCCGGCCGTCGGCCAGGCGATGTCGCGTCTTGCCCGATTCGGCAAGATTGTGTGGGTTTGCCGCGGCGTCTACATGCGCCCGATCGAAACCCGTTTCAGGCAACGCGCGCCCGGCACGCTCAGCGGCGCTGCCCGAACTTTCGCACGACGAGCTTGATGAACTCTCCACCGCGCGAACAGTCATGCCCACGGCCAACAGGGCCGCACCCTTCCGTCCCCGGACAGGACACAGGCTCCATCGCCGGAGATACCACTACACCACTCGGGATCGCCTACTTCGAGGTTCACGAGTCGACCCCAAAATGGCTGACACCTTGAACCCAAACCCGGAGAGAACATCAATATTGCACGCCCTTCTCCCCGTTCCAACCGAAGAGCGCAACCCCGTCCCGCAAGTCACGACATGCCCTCATTTCGTCAGAATCGCCGTTTCATGCGGCGGTGGCACGCGCAACCCGGCGGAATTGCGGGGCTCTTCGAATTGCCCGGCGAAATACGCGGGCGGCCGTCTTCGTATCGAAAGTGGATTGAATCAATCGCTCGACCCTGATTGACCTCGTCTGGGCTTACCGCGTGCAAGCTGTCTCGTTTTCATGTTCGTCATGCCTTTTTCGTAACTGCCCAGGTCTGGTTCCGCCGAGCACACGGACGTGCTGAATTGATGGTTCTGACCAGGCAGGGTTCAGGCGGTGGTTTCGCGGAGCAGCGCAGGATTTCAGAAGCGCAGTTGTGAGATCATCTGCATTGGATCTGGGTGCGCCAGGGTTTCGAGGACATTCCATCGCTGTTTTCGAGCGGTGGCGATTGAGTCACCCTCTTTCATGGCACTTCGCCGAACTACTCTGAGGGTCATGCGCACCTGTGCCTGATTGCGGGTGCTCGCTACAGCCGAGACCGACACGCGCTTGTCCTCGATATCTGACCCCAGCCAGCCCTCCCTACCCCATCAAGGAGAAGCGCAACGCACTTCCGGCCAGATTCCTCCCGTGCGTTTCGACCTCAAGGCCCACCGTCGCGGCATAGTGGACGTTGTTGCTGATGCACATCACATCACACCCTGGCTCTGTCTGTCGGGACGAATCGGCAGGAAATCGCCTGGGATCTCCGTTTTGGCCACCACTGCTCTAACCGCCTCGGCCACAACTCGAATGAACTTCCCGCCGGCCTGAGAGAATTCGCGAAATCGGAAAACGAAACCGGGCGCTTGTTTGCCGCCCCATGAACGATGTCAGGGTTTCTTCTCCCGATGCGCTTGGCAGGTGTACATATCGACGCAAAGTTGGTTCCGCCTATCGAAATACAGGAACTCATGCGAATTGGAGCCGCCCAAGCGGATTGCTTCGCCAGCACGGTACAGCTTGCCCATTGAAACACAAAAGACCGATCCGCCGATTGTCTCCTTTTTGTCCGTTTCCGAGTGACACGGTGCCTTGCTGGGCGGGTCCGAGCAGTTTCCATCGAAACAGGGAGGGTACCTTACCGTAAACCTACCTGACGCCGTAAACACGAACTCAGGACAGTAGTCGCCCATGCAGTACGAAAACTGTCGGATTCCCCAGCTTCGAACCGGGCGAAATCTACCCGGAAATCCTATATGGTCATCAAGGGTCCAGCCTGACGCACGATTCCTTTGCGTTGTTTCCACATAGGTCCAGAGCCCTTTCCCATACTCAGGTTTGGGCGGCCTTCTTTGCTTCTTGACGTACACCGGACTGAGTATCGGAAGCTGCGCGATGACCTGGCACTCGAAATCTGGACAAGCACGCAAGGCGGCATCATGATGGATAATGACATGTGGTTCCTGAGCGCGAACATCGCATATTCCGAATGCCAAAATAGAGAAAAGCAAAGAGACGAAACGAGTGAAATTCTTTACCGTGCTGGACTTCGGACGATCCACGAATTCCGACGTGAGAATCGTAAGTCTCCCGAAGCCTTTAGTGCAACGTAAATCGGGTGCGTACGTCTCATTCATTTTCGGCTTCAACCGACTTCGCCGTACCGACAGTGTGGCCCATGAGTTATCCGGAAAATGCGACAAGAGCGCAACCGGGCAGTCAATGGGAAACGATCCGCAAGATCAGAGATCGGACATTCGGCATTGCAATCGTCACATCGCCGCCATGCAGCAGTTCGCTGCCTAAACGCAATGCCGTCGATCCGTACAGGTCGTCTTCATTGAGATCATCGTCATATACGGCTATCCATAATTCATCCTCGGGAAATACTTCCTGAATGGCTTGGAAACCGAAATCCAACGTGAATCCCGGAGTCGTAATAGTGTGCGTTTTCCCGGTGATCCGATCCCGCAGGCGTTGGGCCTCCCGGTTTGCTGCTTGCTTGCCCTTGGAAGTGCGCGCACTGGTTTCTTTCAGATCGCGCAACCTCTGTTCCTCCGCGTGGCTGAGGGGAGGACCCGGTTCGACCTCGCTTGCGGACTTCAACTTCAGCAGGAAGCGTAATTCGTCGCAATCCCGGCACTCGCGGCAGTTGGGCCGCTCGTCGTAGCGTCCACAACCCCTGCACACACGCCGTTTCGCCCCTTCGTCGCACCTGTTGCCCAGACTGCGGGAGAGATCTGCCAGTCGTCGAACCCGCGTTTGAGAAAGCGGTTCCCCCGGAGTTATCTCGCTGTTCCGCTTCTTCACCACGAGCGGCCCCAGTTCCTCTTGGATCGCGCGTTTCTGCTTTCCAAGTGCCGACAACCGTTCTTCCGCAAGGCGGATCGATTGCAGAATATCCAGATCCCGCCGCTGCACCTGGACGAATATGTCGGGGTCGGAAAAGAAGTCGTCTCCCGCGTGGTTTTTTAGCACGACTCTGCCAATCGCGATGAAGAATCTCCTGTCGTGAACCTTGTTGGCGATCTTCCGAATCGATGCTGTTTCGGTCTTCGGGGAGGATCGGGCACTCGAAATGGGCGTCCGCGCCGAAGCCGAGACCTCACTCGGCGGCGTAGCGGCCGGCATGACGACTCGCGAGCCACCGCGCGCGAGGTAGGCGTCGTCAGCGAGGCATCCGGACAGGGCGAACAAGATCGGCAGGCCGGTGACAGCTAGAAGACCGACCGACCGCCATGCCGTGTCGCGGCAACATTTCGAATGCGAGTTGAACATGTCCGGTCGATCCTCTTCGAGGCCTGTTTCGGTCAGTCAATTGTCGCTCATTCTCGCCCGGTCGGCTACCGACAAGGTACAGACCTGCCCACCTGTAAATGTCGAGTCCTGGCCGCCGGTGTGCATGTGGGTCGCAGGTTGGCTGGCTAGCGTGATCGATTCACGATCTGCAATATAGAAGCTTGGCGTCGGTCGCGGGAAACCACGGTCGAGACGATCACATTGAGGAGACTGGGCCGGGCGACCGGACACGCGTCGGGCGAGTCCGTAGCCCGACGCGCTGCGGTCGGGGTGGACATTCTCACCTACTCCGGTCTTGTCGCGACGGGACCCCGACGCAGACGGTCCCATTCGCCCGTTTCGGCGGCGCTTTCCGGCGGGTACAATCTGCGTCGATCGGTGAACCATGCTCTTCCTCGCATTCGCGTCCTCGGTCTGGTGAAACCTGCCGGTGGGCTCTGGCGGAGATCATCGTGGGGTCGCGGTTGCCGTTAGCGCATCGGAACGAACAGGAGATTGAAGCATATTGAGATTCCTGCGCACGGGAGTAGCCTTGTCGCTATACGGGGTCCTTCTGGCCGTCACCTACACCACGAACTACTCAACACCTTCGGGGCCGAACGTGTAGCTGAAATGGGTATTGCGGACCTTGCTCTTGAACACCCTCTTCTGCTGTTCCTTGACCCGTCGGCGGGATTCAAGGTCAGTCGGCAGACCCACTCCAAGTCTTCGTCACCCGTCACCGACGTCCATTTCGGGGCCCGGGAATAACAGCTTGCAGAATCGTGAGGTTGGTGACGCTCGCAGAGTGTCACTGATGCTGGGCGATGATTCGGGCAGGCGCGCTCGTCGTCCTCAATCACTCAGGCGGCAAGGACAGCCAGGCCATGACCATCCTGCTGTCGGGGATCGTTCCCCGCACCCCGCTGGTGGCCGTTCAGGCCCCGCTCGGCGAGGTCGAAATCCGGCATCTGGCACCCGGGGCTCGACGCACTCCTTGAGGCTCTCTGACATGGCCGAATCACATCGAAATCTTCGATCAAGATTTCAAGGCTCTCGAGTGACGGGCGTGAACATTCTGAACTGCGCAACGCCAAGACCGTGCCGTGCGCGATCGCTCTGTCCTGCGAGAGAGCGCACGCTTTCGGCGGCCTCTCGTTCGGCGGCAATCGCCGGTGTGCCGGCCGACCTCGACCGGGGGGTACATCGGGGGTCGGTCCGCCCCTCGGATATCGGAAGGTTTTCATGGACTTGACGGCGAAGGCGGATGTATGAAATGAATTGAATACACGCAGGATATGCGACACTGATAGGGGTGCGGGCAGCGCCCCGCGAAAGCTTGGGAGGGATCCGTGATGGGCATCTCGGTCGGCGGTCGGTCGATGGCGCAATGGCTGGGATCGGCGTTCGCGGCCACCGGGCCGGATCGCGGCAGGCGCGCGGCTTCGGGCGTATCATCCGGTGGCGAATTCCGTGGTACAATTGAGCCGCCGAGCCGCCGAGCCGCCGAGCCGCCGAGCCGCCCTTCGTGCGTCTTCTTGGTGCCGCCTAAGGCACTCCGCCTCCCGGCCTGAATCTTCTGCATCCGCCGGCAGGCGCTCCGATACCCGCTGGCCCGGTTCCTCCTCCGACAGCTTCGATCCTTCTCCCGCCCGCGCCGCAGCGGGTTCCCGTGCTGCCGCCCGCCGTCTGCGGCGCGGCCTGTTTTCAGCCCTGCTGTGCCTGCCGCTATTGTTCGGCTTCGCCGCGGGCGCGCAGGCGCAGCAGGTGCTCGTCAGCAATGTTGGTCAGCCAGACGGCGGCACGGTGACGTTCGAGCACGACCACGCCCAGCTCTTCTTGGCCGGCGGCAATGCCGGGGGCTACCGGCTGGAGAGCGTTGACATCGAGTTCGCGTCGGCAACACGCTCGAGCGCATTCGACAGCACTGTCCTTACGGTCGAAATCCGGCGCTGGAACAACTGGGCGCCGGGGGCGCTTGTCGGCCGCCTGACCAACCCCGCGGGCACGTCATTTTCTGCCGACCGGCTCATCAGGTTCACGGCGCCGGCCGGCGGCATCGACCTTGATCGGTTCGACCGATACTACCTCGTGCTTGATGTGGCTGGTCAGCGCGATGCGGACTTCGCACAAGTCCAGACCGCGACAGACACCAGCCCTGGCGTCGACAATTTCGCTATAGGCGATGCGCGCCTCTCCCGGCCGGCCGCCGACAACACGGGCATCACCACCAATTGGCAAGATAACGCGCAGACCCTGAAGATCCGCCTCAACGGCATGGCAAAGGCCCCGCCCGGCCTGGAGTTCAGCACCACGCACCTGACCTGGAACGAGAGCAAGGGCTGCGGCGAGTTCGAATACTACGATCCATCCGGCAACAAGATTGCCGGTAACACCCCCCAGGAGCGCCGACAGAACGCCCTGGATGCCACCCTGCCCTTGGTGGGCAACCAGTTATCATCCCGGGGGGCAAGCATGGAGCTTCCCGCCAGCGCCCCCGGGCCGACCTATCAGGTCAGGCTGACGACGAAGCCGTCGGAGACGGTGAAGGTCAATATCCATGACCCCAACGACCTCATCTGGTGGGGCAACAACACCCACCGGACACTGAACCGCGTCCTTGTCGGCCGCGACAGGAGGGCGTCGAACGGTCGCGACGGTGCCGGCAAGCCGACGCTGACCTTCACGCCGTCCAACTGGAACCAGTGGCAAACGGTCAAGGCCAAGGTGGCCTGCACCGATCATTTCCCGGATGCGGTGCCCCTCAAGCACGTCATCCAGGGGGAGCAGGGCTATTTCGACGGCGCCAAGCGCCGCGTCAATTACGGCAAACTCGACCAGAGCTGGACGGTCTGGGTCCGCGTCAACGATGAAACGCCGCCGGTGACGATCGAGGCGGAGAGCAAGGTGTCGGGCCTGCCCCCGGCGGGCGAGACGATCACCCTGGCCGAGGGAACCACCAAGGATTTCAAGATCAGGATCGGCGAAAGGGTGCTGCCCAACGGTAGCAGCGGGAGAGTCAGTGTCCATCTCTTTGCCGAGCCGATCGGCAATGTGATCAGGGCGACGAGACGGGACGGGCAACCTCTCGTTGACGGCGTCCTCATGGACACCATGGTCTTCACGCCGTCCAGCCGCGAACAGTGGGTGCGCCTGGAAGCCGTCGGCGTCGGCGATACCAAACTTGTGATCTCGGCGGAACGTGACTTCACCTGGGCCCATGAAACCCGTCGTCACTGGTCGCCGGAATGGCCGGTCACGGTCGAGCACGCCGGCATCTGCGGGCGCACGAAGGCGGTGCGCGACGAGATTGTTCGCATGATCCCCGGCGTCCGCCACTGCCGCGACGTGACCGACACACAGCTGGCCGCCATCAGCGGCGACGTCCACAGCAACCCCCTGAATTTATACAATAAGGGGTTGAGAAGCCTGAAGGCGGGCGATTTCGACGGGCTCACCAATCTGAAGCGCCTGCGGATGGATCGAAACAGCCTGACAACGCTGCCGGCGGGCATCTTCGACGACCTCGCGGGGTTGATGACGCTGGATTTGGACAGAAACCAGCTGACGACGCTGCGGCCAGGCGTCTTTGACAGTCTCACAAATCTCAGGGTTCTGTATCTGAATGACAACAGCCTTTCATCGCTGCCGGATGGCGTGTTCAAGAACAATCTGGCGTTGGCGACACATTGGTTGGAAGGCAATCCCGGCGTACCGTTCACCCCGACGGCGAATGCCGGCACCGACCAGACGGTCGCCGCCGGCGCTAAGGTCACCCTTTCGGGCACCGCCTACCGGGCCCTGGGCCGCAACGACTTGCCTGGCACTGGCAGCAGGTGGACGGCCCGAACTCGACCAGGCTCGTCCAGGGAGGCGTGCAGAGGGACGGTCGAATTGCCACCTTCACCGCCCCGGCGCGCCCACGGTCATGCATTTCAGGCTGGCCGCGATACCAAAGGTGCTGCTCGAGGCACGTCCAAATTCGAGCGGCGGCACGTCAAATACGAGCAGGCGGCGCGGCATCCTTGACGGCTTTGCCTGGGTCACCATCACCGTCGGCGCCGGCCAGGGCTCGCCGCAACAGGACGCACAGCCGGCACAGGCCGAGACACCGGCTTGCGTCTCCGACGCCCTGCTGGCCGAAGTCCGGACCGCTGCGGGCGAGACCTGGCGCTCGTCGGGCCATGTCGAGCGCTGGAGCCGGGTGCTTGCCGCCTTCGGGGTGGACAACGCCTACAGCAACAACCCGATGACCGTCGCCGAGGCGCGGGCGCAGGCGGACCGCGGCCTCAAGCGCTGGGCGCCGGTGGCGCCGGCGCTGGAATGCCTGGCAGCGGCGCCGGAGGAACAGCCGGAACAGGCCGAGGTGCAGCCGGCGACGCCCGCCACGCCCGAGCTCAGCCTCCGGGCGGGCTCCGCCGTGGACGAGGGCGGCAATGCCGCCTTCACCGTTACGGCCGCCCCGGCGCCGCAATCCGACCTGACGGTCACCTGGACCGTCGCCCAGAGCGGCGAGTATCTGGACGCCCCCGGCGCGGGCAGCCGAACGGCAACGCTGGCGGCGGGCACGACCAGCGTCGCGCTCTCCGTGGCGACGGTGGACGACGGTGCGGACGAGGCCGACGGCTCGGTGAGCGTCACCCTCGGCACGGGCACGGGCTACACCCTGGCCACGGGCAAGGGCAGCGCCGCGGTGGCGGTGCGCGACAATGACGAGCCGGCAGTCAGCATCGCCGCCGGCAGCGGGGTGACGGAAGGTGCGGCGGCTTCGTTCACGGTCTCGGCGAGCCCGGTGCCGGCCGCGCCCCTCGACGTGACGCTGACCGTCGGCCAGAGCGGCGACTTCGCCGCCTCGGGCGAGACCGGATCGCGGACGGTCACCGTCCCGGTCACGGGCAGCGTGGACGTGGAGGTTGCCACGGTGGACGACGGCGCGGACGAGCCGGACGGCTCGATCACCGCCACCCTGGGCACTGGCACCGGCTACACACTGGCCGCCGCCCCGGACAATGCGGCCACGGTGGCGGTGTCCGACAACGACGCGGCGGCGTCGGGTCCGACGATTTCGATTGCCGATGCCACCATGAAGGAGAACCAGCGCAACGGGTATTTCACGGTGACGCTGAGCGAGAAGGTGGCCTGGCCGGTCCATGTCTACTATGCGACGCGGGATTCGACCCCGGTGTCGGCCGTGGCGGGCCAGGACTACCTGGCGTGGCAGCGGTCCTGGCAACTGCGGGCCCGATTCAGGCCGGGCCAGACCGAGACGCAGATCCATGTCCCCCTCTACAACGACAGCCATGACGAGGACCCGGAGACCTTCGAAATGGTGCTGTTCGATGCCGGTGTGAACGGCCCGCCCGGTGTGTCGGTGTCGATTGCGGACGGGGTTGCGGTGGGCACGATCACCAACTCCGACCCGATGCCGGCAGCATGGCTGGCGCGGTTCGGGCGCACGGCGGCGGAGCAGGCGCTGGATGGCATTGCCGGGCGCATCGCGGCCCCGCGCACTGCCGGGGTGCAGGGCTCGATCGCCGGACAGACGCTGAACTTCGATCCCGGATCGCAGTCCGGGGCGGCGAACGACAATGCCGCGCCGGGCAGCCTTGCCGGCAATGACCTGCTGGCGCAATCCGATGTCGCCCGCGCCTTCGGCGCTTCCGCCGGCAGTCTGGACACCCGCGGCTTCGGCCATGATTCGCATGGCTTCGGCTTCGACAGTATCGGCACTGGCGCACAGTCATACTCGATGACGGCGCGCGAGACGCTGCTCGGCAGCAGCTTCACGGCGACGGGTGAGAAGGACGCCGCGGGCGGCAGTCTGGCCTTCTGGGGCCGGGCGGCGCAGTCGAGCTTCGACGGACGGGAGGGGACGTTCTCGCTCGACGGCGAGGCGACCACGGCGATGCTGGGCGCCGACTATGCGCGCGGCAAGTGGCTGGTCGGCATGGCGCTGATGCGGAGCAGCGGCGAGGGCGGCTATGCCGACAACGGCACCGGCCCGCAGCACTGTCCGGATGTTGGCGAGGGCATGGACCCTGCCACGATGGCGTATCTGTGCGGCGGGGCCATGCGGGAGGGCGACGGCGAGGTGGAGGCGTCGCTGACGGCGGCGGTCCCCTATGCCGCGATCCAGGCGTCGGACCGGCTGAAGCTCTGGGGCGCGGCGGGCTACGGCACCGGCGAGGTCACGCTGAAGCCGGAAGTCGGCGGCTCGCTCAGCTCCGACATCGCCTGGACGATGGCGGCGGCGGGGGTACGCAACGACCTTGTTTCCCTGTCGAGGGAAGGAAGCGGCCCCGCCCTGGCGCTGACTTCCGACGCCTTGTGGGCGCGGACGAGTTCGGAGAAGACGCACGAGCTTGCGGCGTCGGAGTCCGACGTGACGCGGCTCCGTCTCGGCCTGGAGGGGAGTTACCGCATCGCCACCGAGGGCGGCGGCAGTCTCACACCCAAGCTGGAGATCGGCGCGCGCCATGACGGGGGCGATGCCGAGACCGGCTTCGGGGTCGAGCTCGGCGGCGGTCTTGCCTGGGTCAACCCGACGCTCGGTCTGTCGCTCGACCTGTCGGGCCGCACGCTGGTCGCGCACGGCTCGGACGATCTGGAGGACCGGGGCTTCGCGGCTTCGCTGGCCTGGGATCCGGACCCGGCGACCGCGCGCGGTCCCTCGCTGACGCTGACCCAGGACTGGGGCAGCGCCGCGCAAGGCGGGCTCGACGCGCTGTTCGCGTCCGACCCGCTGGCGGACCGCGCGGGCGGAGGTGAGGCAACCGCCCGCTGGACGGCCGAAGCGGCCTGGGGCTTCCCGGCCTTCTCGGGGCGCTTCACCGGCAGCCCGCATGTCGGGCTCGGGCTCGCGACGGCTGCGCGCGACTACAGCCTCGGCTGGCGCCTCGCCCCCGCGGCCAACGCCAACACGCCCGATGTCTCCTTCGGGGTGAAGGGGACGCGGCGCGAGAGCGGCTGGGCGGAACCCGAACACACGCTCGGGCTGGAAACCACGCTGCGCTGGTGACGCGGGCGCAACGGTTGCGCCCTGTTACGCTGTACGACCGAACGCTTGCGACAGAAGAACGGGACCGGCAGTGCGTCATGCTTGTCCTGATCCGACTGGCACAAGATGGAGGCTTGGGCACTGCGGAGCGGGTAGAGTGTGTGGTTACACCCTGAGAGGCGCATGCTTTCAGCCCGGGATTGTCGGTAGCGAGGAAGCGTGCACCGAACCGGAACCGATCGTCATGTCACTGACCAGCACACTCGACGAACTGCTGGCAGGCGGCGTCCCCGCCCGCATCCCGGGTATCGTCGCCGGTGTCACCGACGCGCGGCAGACCCGCTACCTCGCGGGTTTCGGCCGGCGCGGTCCGGATGAAGGAATGGTCATGACCGCCGACACGGTGGGGTGGATCGCATCGATGACCAAGCCGCTCACCTGCACCGTGGCCATGCAACTGGTCGAGACCGGACGGTTGGATCTTGACGCCGCGGCCTCGGACACCGTGCCCGACATCGCCGGGCTCGGTGTCCTTGAGGGCTTCGGGGCCGGCGGTACGCCGCGAATTCGGCCGCCCCGTCGCCCGGTTACCCTCCGCGACCTGCTCACCCACACCTCCGGTCTGGTCTACGACATCTGGAACGCCGACATGCTCCGCTACCGGGAGGTGACGCAAACGCCGGGCATCATCGCGTGCAGGAACCGTAGCCTTATGACCCCCCTCGTCTTCGATCCGGGCGAGCGCTGGGACTACGGCATCGGCATCGACTGGGTCGGCAAGATGGTCGAGGCCGCAACCGGCATGACCCTCGGCGCCTCCCTGCAGGAGCATGTGTTTGCACCGCTCGGAATGCACGACACCGCCTTCAGGATCACGGGCGCCATGCGCACCCGCCTCGCCCGGATGTACGCGCGCGGCCCTGGCGGCGCGCTCGAACCGGAACCGGAGCGCGAACTGCCTCAGGAACCCGAGTTCGAGATGGGTGGCGGCGGCCTCTACGGGACCGTGGGCGACTACCTGAAGTTCATTCGCATGATCCTGAACCGGGGGCGAAGCGGTTCCGCCCGGATCCTGCAGCCCGAAACCGTGGACGCCATGTCGCACAACCAGATCGGCCCGCTCAGGGTGTCCCGGCTCAGCACGGCCATGCCGGCGCTCTCGAATGACGCCGAGTTCTTCCCCGAGATCCCAAGGACCTGGAGCTTCGCCTTCATGATCAACGAGGAGCAGGCGCCGACCGGACGCTCCGCCGGAAGTCTCGCATGGGCCGGACTTGCCAACAGCTACTTCTGGATCGATCCGGCCCGCGGGGTCGGCGGCGCCTGGCTCACCCAGGTCCTGCCCTTCGTCGACCACGAGACCTTCCCGCTCTACCTCGCGTTCGAAAAGTCGGTCTACGACAGCATGGCGGAATGACGCCGCGTCAGATCTCGAGCACCTCGGTGATACCGGGCAGTGACTTGACCGCGGCGCGCATCCGGGCATCGGTCCGGTAGGTTTCGGGAAGGGCGATGTCGATCTCCCGGTCCCGGCTCCAGACCACGAGATGGACTGGACCGGAACCACCGCTACCGTGCTCGGCCAGCACCTGGGCGAGGTGCGGCAGGGGCTGAGCATTCGCAAGGAAGATCCGCAGTCCGGACACCGTCCGATCCATTACCTCGTCGAGCGGGCGAACGCCGTTGGCCAGCAACCGCCGCGATTCGTCCTCCACCCGGACCTCGGCCTCGACCAGCAGAATAGTGCCGACCTCGAGGAACTGTCGCGCCTCGGCAAGGAGATCGGAGAAGACCGTGACCTCGAAGCTACCGGTGCGGTCGCTGAGCTGGACGAACGCGAATTTTCTGCCGGACCGTCCCGTACGGACGCTGCACCCGGTCACGATCCCCGCGAGATTGACCCTTCCGCGGGCTTCTCCTGCCTCGATCTCGGCCGACCCCACCACGCCCAGTCGATCGAGCGCGGAGGAATAGCCGTCGAGCGGATCCGCTGACAGGCAGAAGCCGATCGCCTCGAACTCGAGGCTGATTCGCTCGGCAAGCGGCATCTCTTCCCGGTCCGGCAGCGCGAGGGCTGGCATCAGCCCCTCCTCGGCGTCTCCGAACAGGTTCGCCTGTCCCGACTCCCGTTCGGCCGCGGCCGCGGCCGCGTGAGCCAGGATCAGTTCGGCCCCCTCGAGCAATTGCGCCCGGTTGCCGGTCATGCTGTCGAATGCACCCGAGCGGACCAGGTATTCCAGGGTGCGCCGGTTGAAGGAACGGGCTTCGATGCGGGATGCAAAGTCGGTCAGGTCGCGGAACGGACCATTGGCGCGTTCCTGTTCGAGCCGCTCGATTGCACCCGCACTCACGTTGCGGATGGCGCCCAGAGCGTACCTGATCCCCATCGTGCCGTCGGGGCCGGACTCGACCCGGAAGCCATGACCCGACCGGTTGATGTCGGGCGGAAACAGCTCGATGCCGCAGCGTCGCAGTTCCTCGCGGAACACGTTGAGCTTGTCGGTGTTGCCAACCTCGTAGCACATGGAGGCCGCGAGGAACTCCACGGGGTAGTTGGCCTTGAGCCAGGCGGTCTGGTACGCGATGACCGCATAGGCGGCCGCGTGGCTCTTGTTGAACCCGTAGCCGGCGAATGCCGAGATCGTATCGAAGATTGCCGAAGCCTGGCTGGCCGGCACGTCCCGGGCGACACAGCCATCGACGAAGGTCTCGCGCTGGGCATCCATCTCGGCCTTGATCTTCTTGCCCATCGCGCGCCGAAGCAGGTCGGCACCACCCAGCGAGTACCCGGCAAGGACCTGGGCCGCCTGCTGCACCTGCTCCTGGTAGATCATGATGCCGAAGGTTTCCTTCAGCACCGGCTCGAGCTTCGGGTGCACGTACTCGACCGGTTCATCGCCGTGCTTGCGCGCAACGTAGCTCGGGATGTTCGCCATCGGTCCCGGACGGTACAGGGCAACGAGCGCGATGATGTCCTCCAGCCGGTCCGGCCGCATGCCCTTGAGCACGTCGCGCATGCCGGAACTTTCCAGCTGGAACACGCCGACGCTGTCGCCCCGCGAGATCATCTCGAAGGTCCTGGCGTCATCGAGCGGGATCGCCTGCAGGTCGACCTCGATGCCGCGGTCACGCAGCAGGTTGACCGCCTTCTGCAGCACCGACAGGGTCTTGAGCCCCAGGAAGTCGAACTTGACCAGTCCGGCATTCTCCACCCACTTCATGTTGAACTGGGTCGCCGGCGTGTCCGAGCGCGGATCGCGGTAGAGCGGCACCAGGCGGCGCAGCGGGCGGTCACCGATCACCACACCCGCCGCGTGGGTCGAGGCGTTCCGGTACAGTCCCTCGAGCCGCAGGCCGGTCCGGATGAGCCGGGCCACGCTCTCGTCCTGGTCGCGCAGCGTGCGCAGCTCGTCTTCTCCCTCGACCGCGTCGGCGAGGCTGACCGGGTTCGCCGGGTTGAACGGGATCAGCTTGCAGATGCGATCGACCAGCCCGTAGGGCATTTCGAGCACGCGCCCCACATCGCGCAGCACCGCGCGTGCCTGCAGCTTGCCGAAGGTGATGATCTGGGCGACCCGGTCGCTGCCGTAGCGCTGCTTGACGTACTCGATCACCTCGCCGCGCCGGTCCTGGCAGAAATCGATGTCGAAGTCGGGCATGGATACGCGTTCGGGATTGAGGAAACGCTCGAACAGCAGGCCCCACCTGAGAGGGTCGAGATCGGTAATCCTGAGTGACCACGCCACCACCGAGCCCGCCCCGGAGCCGCGTCCCGGGCCGACCGGAATATCATTGGACCGGGCCCAGCGAATGAAATCGAACACGATCAGAAAATACCCCGGGAACCCCATTTCGATGATGATGTCGAGTTCGCGCTCGAGCCGCTGTTCATAGGGCTCGGACCGCTCCGCGTCGACGGGACGGTCCGGCAGTTCCCCGAGCCGCTCCTTCAGGCCCTGGCGCGCCAGCAGCCGCAGTTCCTCCGCCTCGTCGCGACCCTCGCCGGCCGGATAGGCCGGCAGGATCGGTGCAACCGTTGTCGGCATGTAGCTGCACCGCTGCGCGATCACCAGGGTGTTGTCGATGGCCTCGGGAAGGTCCGCGAACAGGCTGCGCATCTCGTCGGCGGACTTGAACCGGTGATCCGGGGTCACCCGCGGGCGCTTGGCGTCACTGATGGTGGTGGAGGCGGCAATACACAGCAGGGCGTCATGCGCCTCGTACATGTCCGCATCGGCGAAGTGACAGTCATTGGTCGCGACCAGCGGCAGGTTCCTGTCGTAGGCGAGCGAAACCAGCCGCGACTCGATGGCCTGTTCCGCCTCCAGTCCGTGCCGTTGCAGCTCGACGTACAGCCGTCCGGGGAACAGGTCCTCGAGATGCGAGAGGGCCTCGGAGGCTTGGGTGTCGCTGCCCTCGAGCAGCAGCCGGCCGACCGAGCCACGCAGCCCGCCGGTCAGCGCGATCAGACCCTCCGCGTGATCGGCCAGGTCACCAAGCGATACCCTGGGCTCCTCGCCGCCGGTTCCTTCCAGGAAAGCCCGGCTCGAGAGTTCGAGCAGGTTCTGATACCCCGTCTCCGTGGCCGCGAGCAGGTGCAGGATGTCGGGCGCTGCCGCCCGCTGGCCCGATCCGGCCATGCGACCGGCGTCCTCGCGGTGGATGCCGAGGGAAATACCGATGATCGGCTGGACACCGGCCTTGCTTGCGGTGACCGCAAATTCCAGTGCCCCGAACAGGTTGCCGGTGTCGGTAACCGCGACTGCCGGCATGAAATGGCCGGCGCACGTGCCGACCAGTTCGTCGATCCTGAGCGCACCCTGCGCCAGCGAGTAGGCGGTCCGGACCGTCAGGTGAACGAAGTCGGCGTGCGCCATTGGGCCCCCTCCACACGGTCCGGCCATACCGATACACCCGGCGTGCCTGCCCCTCCTGCCTGCCAGACTCGGGCCCTGTCCGGCAAGTCAATTGACGCGGGGAGCTGCACAGCGGCGCGGAACCGGCAGATCTGCGCCGTCGGAATGCGCAAGGCCCGGCCTCCCACCCGGACCTGCGCCGGGCGAATCAAGTCACGCAACCCTCGGGGTTCCCCCAGTCGGCGCCGGCATCGGGATACCCGGCCGGTTCAACCCGGCCATCCCTGATCGTCACCACCCGGTCGGTCAGGCCGGCAAGACCCGCGTCGTGCGTTGCCACGAGCGCCGTCAGTCCGCTTTCCACTATGATCCCGCGCAGGGTTGTGAACACCTCGGCCGAGGTCTGCGGATCGAGGTTCCCGGTCGGCTCGTCGGCCAGCACCACGGAGGGGATGTTCGCGAAGGCGCGCGCGATGGCGACCCGTTGCTGTTCGCCGCCCGACAGCTGGCCCGGGCGGTGCCGCGCCCGGTCGGCCAGTCCGACCAAGTCCAGCAGTTCCAGCGAACGGTTCCTGGCCGTTGACGACACCAGTCCCGCGATCAGTTGCGGGATCATCACGTTCTCGAGCGCGGTGAACTCCGCCATGAGGTGATGGAACTGGTAGACGAAACCGATACCGGTCCGGCGGATGCGGGTTCGCTCGGCATCGCCCAGCGACCCGCAGTTCCGACCCTGGTACAGCACCTGCCCGGTTTCGGGGGCCTCGAGCAGGCCCGCGACGTGCAGCAGGGTCGACTTGCCGGACCCGGATGGTCCCACCAGCGCCACCATTTCGCCGCGGTCGAGCAGGAGGTCGGCTCCGCGCAGCACGTCGAGTCGGCGCGTTCCCTGCCGGTAGGAGTGCGCCACCTCGCGCAGTTCGAGCACCGGCGGGGCCGGTTCATCCATGGCGCAGCACCTCCACCGGGTCGATCCTCGCGGCACGCCAGGACGGGTAGATCGAGGCGGCCAGCGACAGAGACAGCGACAGCGCGATGACCAGGACCACCTCCACCGGATCGACCACGGCCGGTAGCCGGGAAAGGAAGTAGATTTCGGCCGAGAACAGCTCGCCACCAGTCAGGCTCTCCAGTCCGCGGCGGATGCTCTCGATGTTGGCGCAGAACACCAGCCCGAATATGGAACCGGCCACGGTCCCGATCACGCCGACACTGGCCCCGGCGAGGAAGAAGACCCTCGTGACCATGCCGCGCGACGCACCCATGGTCCGCATGACGGCAATGGCGCTGCGCTTGTCATTCACCATCATGATCATCGAGGAAATGATGTTGAAACCGGCCACAAGAATGATCAGGGTCAGGATCAGGAACATCACGTTCCTCTCGACCTGGAGCGCGTTGAAGAAACTGGCGTTCTGTCGCTTCCAGCTGACCACGCGAAGGTCATCACCGGCGGCCGTGGCAAGCGGCTCGCGGAACCTCTCGACGAGATCGGGGTCGTCGACCATGACCTCGATCGCATTGACCGCATCTCCGCTGCGGAAGAACAGCTGCGCCTGGGCGAGCGGCACGTAGACGAAACTGTTGTCGTATTCGAACATGCCCACGTTGAACAGGCCGGCAACCCGGAACGCCCTGATCCGGGGAACGCTTCCGATGACCGTGGTTGTGGTGACCGGGGAGATGAGCCTCACCCGGTCGCCAACACCGATGGCGAGCCGCTCGGCCAGCCGGTCCCCGATAACGACGCCGTCAGTGAACTCACCGATCGAGCCCGCCACCATGCTGTCGGGTATGAGCCTGCGCGCCACGAGATCGTCCGCGGTCATGCCGCGGACGAGGGCGCCGGACGCCCGGCCATTGGCCATTGCCATGACCTGGCCCTGCAGTTGCGGCGTCACAGTCACGACCCCGGAAACCTCCCGGATCCGCTGGGCGAGATCACCGTAGTCGGGCATCGGCCCGTGGTCCGCGTAGACCGTCACGTGCCCGTTCAGGCCGAGGACCCGGGAGAGCAGTTCGATCCTGAACCCGTTCATGACCGACATGACGATGATCAGCGTTCCCACGCCGAGGCAGATCCCGAGCAGCGAAAACCACGCGATCACCGAAATGAAACCGTCCTGCCGGCGTGAGCGCAGGTAACGCAGGGCAACCATCCGTTCGAAACTGCCGAACACCCGTTTGCTCCCGGTCCGGGGTTCAGGCGGCGAGCCGGGCTGTCGCTGCCTCCGGTGTCATTGCCTCGGTCGCTCCGGTTCGCCTGTCCTTGACCTCGATCGCGCCGGAGCGCAGGCCGCGCGGACCGACGATCACCTGCCACGGCAGGCCGATCAGGTCCATGTCGGCGAGCTTGGCCCCGGGACGTTCGTCACGATCGTCCATCAGCACCTCGATGCCAGCGGCGCCAAGCTGTGCATAGATATCGTCGCAGACCCGGGTGCACGCCTCGTTGCCAACGGCCAGATTGACGAGCCCGACCCGGAACGGGGCCACCGGTTCCGGCCAGATGATGCCCCGGTCATCGTGGCTGGCCTCGATGATCGCGCCGACCAGCCTCGAGACCCCGATGCCGTAGGACCCCATGTGAACCGCGACTTCGCGGCCGTCCGGACCGGCGACACGGCCCCCCAGCGGATCGGAATACTTGGTACCGAAATAGAAGATGTGGCCGACTTCGATTCCCCTGGTGACGACAAGGTCTTCCGGCGCCACCGGGCAGTTGGACGGATCGTGCTTGTCGTCGGTAGCGGCGTAACGTTCGAGAAACGAATCCACAACCGGCTGCAGGTCGCCCTCCATGTCGATCGACCGGTCGCGAATGTCATCGGTCAGCCAGTCGCGGTGACAGAACACCTCGCTCTCGCCGGTCTCGGCCAGGACGATGAACTCGTGGCTCAGGTCACCACCGATCGGCCCGGTCTCCGCCGCCATCGGAATCGCCCGCAGTCCCATGCGGGCGTAGGTTTTCAGGTAGGCGATGAACATCTTGTTGTAGGACCGGATCGCCCCCTCGCGGTCGAGGTCGAAGGAATAGTTGTCCTTCATCAGGAATTCCCGCCCCCGCATCACACCGAAGCGCGGCCGCACCTCGTCACGGAACTTCCACTGGATGTGGTAGAGATTGAGCGGGAGCGACCGGTAGCTCCTGACATGACTGCGGAAGATGTCGGTCACCAGCTCCTCGTTGGTAGGACCGTACAGCATGTCCCGTCCGTGCCGGTCCTTGATCCGAAGCATCTCGGCGCCGTAGTCGTGGTAGCGTCCGCTCTGCTGCCACAGGTCGGCTGCCTGGATGGTCGGCATCAGGATCTCGTGCGCACCGGCGGCGTCCTGTTCCTCGCGCACGATCTGTTCCACCTTGCGCAACACCCGATGGCCCATCGGCAGCCACGAATAGATCCCCGCGCTGGCCTGCTGGATCATGCCCGCTCGCAGCATGTACCGGTGCGAGACAATCTGGGCCTCCTTCGGCGTATCGCGCAGGGTCGGAATGAAGTAACCGGAGAGTCTCATCTGTTCGGGTACCCCCGGAAGTATCAGCTGACGCGGGACGTCCGCACGCGGTTCAGGACGATGCGGCCTCGATCTTGCGGTAGATCGCCGAAAAGTCCAGCGCTCCGCCACCCGCCTCGAGAAACTCGTCGAACATGCGCGAGGCTTCGGCACCGAGCCGCGTGTCCTGACCCGCGGTCCTGGCCGCGCCCATGGCCAGCCCGAGGTCCTTGGCCATCATGGCCGTGGTGAATCCCGGCTGGTAGTCGCGGTTGGCCGGCGAGGCCGGTACCGGGCCCGCCACCGGACAGTAGGAAGTCAGGGCCCAGCTCTGACCGGACGACTGCGAGATGATCGAGAACAGGGCGTCGATGTTCACCCCGAGCTTCTGGCCCATGGCCAAGCTCTCGCTGGTCGCGATCATCGAGATGCCGAGAATGAGGTTGTTGCAGATCTTCGCCACCTGGCCGGTTCCGGCGCCTCCGACGTGAACGATGGTGCGGCCCATGACATCAAGCAACGGCTGAACCCGCCGGAACCCGTCGCCGGACCCGCCAACCATGAAGGTGAGCGTACCCGCCTCGGCCCCGCCGGTCCCGCCGGAAACCGGCGCATCGAGCATGGTGAAGCCGGCCGCGGCCGCGCGGGCCGCGACCTCGCGCGCGGTCTCGACGTCGATGGTCGAGCAGTCGACCAGGACCGCGTCACCCGGTGCGTTCGGGATGATGGTTTCGGAGTAGACCTCGCGGACGTGCCGGCCCTCGGGCAGCATGGTCACGACGAACTCTGCTCCCTGGAGACAGGCCTCGGCGGTTTCAGCCGCCCTTCCCCCTTCCGCCGCGAAGGTCCCGACCGCGCCGGCCACGATGTCGTAACCCGTCACCTCGTGGTTCGCCGCGACGAGGTTGCGCGCCATCGGCAGCCCCATGTTGCCCAGTCCGATGAATGCGATACGCGTCATGGTACCTCTCCTCTGCCTGCCGTTCCCCCGTGAGCCCTCAGCCGAAGGTCAGTTCGCGCCACGCGACACGTTCGAAGTGGCGCGCCACCAGTTCGTCGGACACGTCTTCCAGCAGGGCCGGATTCCAGTCGGGTGCATGATCCTTGTCGACCAGCAGTGCGCGCACGCCTTCGCGGAAGTCGTGACCGAGCGCAAAGTGCTGCGACATCCTGTATTCCATCGTCATTGTCTCGGCGAAGGTCTGCGCCCGTGCTCCGCGTCGGACCTGCTCCAGAGTGACCTTGAGGCTGGTCGGCGACTTCCCCGCGATGCTCTCGAGAGCCGACTTCGCAAACGGGGTTCCGATCGACTGAAGCCGCGAGACGATCTCCTCCAGCCGGTTGGCGCCAAAGCAGAAGTCGATGTCACCGCGTGCCCGAACCACCGGGGCTTCGCCGTCGGGCACGATGGCCAAGTCATCGAGAATTGCTCCGATCGTCCCCTCGGCATCGGGCGCGAGATCGGAGCCGCGTAGCGCCGTTTCCAGCTCTTCGAGACGGTCGGCCGGAACCACGTGGGTGGCGATTCCGAGTTCGAGACAGTCCCGCGCATCCACCGGCGTTCCGGTCAGCGCGAGAAAGGTCCCGGTTTCGCCCGGCAGCCGTGACAGAAACCAGGCGCCGCCGACGTCCGGAAACAGCCCGATGCCGGTCTCCGGCATACCCACGCGCGTGCGTTCCGTCGCGACCCGGAAGCGGCCGTGCACCGACAGTCCCACCCCTCCTCCCATGCATACCCGGTCGATCAGCGCGACCCAGGGCTTTGCGGAGGTGTGGATCTGGTGATTGAGGATGTACTCCTCGTAGAAGAAGTCGCGCACGAGTTCCGGGGTCCCGTCGCCGTCATGGTCGACGATCGCGGCCCGGATGGCCCTGACGTCGCCGCCGGCGCAGAACGCCCTGTCTCCCGCGCCCCTGACCAGGACCGCGGCGACTGCGTCATCGGCCAGCCAGCCGGTGACCGTGCGGCGCAGGTCGAAGATCATTCCAAGCGTGAGCGCGTTGAGTTGGCGCGGCCGGTTCAGGGTAATGGTGCCGATACCGTTCGACACGTCGAAGAGAACTTCGGGCTCCGTCACAGGGTTTCCTTCCCGCAGGTCACGAACGCAACAGTTCGCGGGCGATGATCACCCGCATGATCTCGTTGGTGCCTTCCAGGATCTGGTGCACCCGCAGGTCCCTGAGCAGACGTTCGATCGGGAAATCCCGCAGGTAGCCATAGCCGCCGTGGATCTGCAGCGCCTCGTTGCAGACGCGCGAGCCGAGATCGGTCGCAAGGCGTTTGGCCATGGCGCAGTACATGGTGGCCTGGGGATCATCCTCGTCGAGGCTGCAGGCAGCCCGGTGGATCATGAGACGCGCGGCCTCGAGTTCGGTTGCCATGTCGGCAAGCTTGAACCGGGTCACCTGAAACTCGCTGAGTGCCTGTCCGAACTGGCGGCGCGAAAGCGCATGATCGCGCGCCGCCTCCATCGCCGCGCGGGCGCCGCCGATGGAGCAGGCCCCGATATTGATCCGGCCTCCGTCCAGACCAGCCATGGCGATCGTGAAACCGTCGCCGGTCTCGCCGACCAGGTTCTCCACCGGGACCCGGCACTCGTCGAAATGCACCATGGCCGTGTGCTGGCTGTTCCAGCCGAGCTTGCGTTCCTTGGCTCCGAAGGAGAGACCCGGGGTGTCGCGCTCGACCAGGACGCAGGAGATGCCCTTCGGGCCGTCATCGCCGGTCCGGCACATCACGGCATAGACATCGCTGGTGGAGCCGCCGGAGATGAATGCCTTGGTTCCGTTGAGTACCAGGTGGCTGTTGCCGTCGCGCCGCGCACTGGTCCCGAGCGATGCGGCGTCGGATCCCGCGTTCGGCTCGGTCAGGCAGTAACTCGCCATGGCCTGCATCGAGGTCAGTCCGGGCACCATGCGCCGGCGCAACGCATCGTTGCCGAACCGGTCGATCATCCACACGACCATGTTGTGGATCGAAAGGTAGGCCGCGGTGGACGGACAGGCGGCGGCGAGTTCCTCGAAGATGATCGCCGCCTCGAGCCGGCCCAGGCCGGACCCGCCGAACTCCTCGGAGATGTAGATGCCGGCAAGTCCGAGAGCGGCGGCAGAGCGCAGCTGCTCTGCGGGAAAGATCTCGTCCTCGTCCCAGCGTGCGGCGTGCGGCGCGAACTGCTCGGCCGCGAATTCCCGCGCCATGTCGCGGATGGCGACCTGCTCGTCAGACAGCCGAAAGTCCATGGATGCGCCCGCTTGCCAGGAACGGGCGTGATCATAGGGGGAGGTCCCCGCCTGTCAATGTGGCACCCCGGAGACTCCGTGCGCTCTGCGAGCCCCATGTTGGCCTGTAACGAAGACGGCCACCTCCCGGCCGCAAGCACCCTGCCGTCCCGGCAGATGACGGAGGGCAGGGTGCCGAGCATGCGGGCGCGACACCAGAGATCATCCTCGGACAGTGCCCGGGCATCCAGGCGGAGAAGAGCGTCAGGCATCTGTTGTCGCGAAAACACCGACATCGCCAGCTCCGGGTGACGGGGTTCGCCGCAATCCTTGTGGCAGACAGGATCCCGTCCCGGTTCCGTTCCTCTCGGGACAAGCAGACATCACCGGGGGCAGCGGTCGACCTCGGCCCGGCGTGCAGATTGCGCCTGACGCAAGGCTTCCTGCCCATTCACTTCTCGCCGGTCGCACCTTCGGCTCATGGTGGACGATGCGCCCGGCCGGAGTCGCGCGCTTGAGCGGTTGCCATGGTATACGCGCGGATGCGAGTGCACTGTTGACGCGGCCCCGACCCCGTCCGGCCGCGGCAACCACACGAGGAACCGGAGCCCGACCCATGGAACATCATCCCGGCAAGCCGGAGTCTATCCGACCTTTTCGTGTTGAGGTTCCCGACACGGTCCTCGACGACATTCGCAGGCGTGTCAGGAACTATCCGTGGCACGAAATGCCCGACGACGGCGGATGGAGCTACGGCGCCAACCTCGACTACATGAAGGAGCTGTGCACCTACTGGCTGGACGGGTTCGACTGGCGCCAGCAGGAAGCCCGCATCAACCGGCATCCCCACTTCATGACCCGGGTCGACGGGATCGACATCCACTTCATTCACGAAAGAAGCGACAACCCGGACGCCTTGCCGCTGATCATCTCCCACGGCTGGCCAGGGTCGATTGTCGAGTTTCTCGACATCATCGAGCCCCTTGCACACCCCGAACGCCACGGAGGCAGCGCCGCGGACGCATTCCACGTCGTCGCGCCCTCGCTCCCGGGATTTGGGTTCTCCGGCCGGCCGCCCCGGCCCTGGGGTCCCCGCAGGATGGCCCGGGCATTCGCCGGACTGATGACCGACACGCTGGGATACGACGGATATCTTGCCCAGGGAGGCGACTGGGGCGGCGCCATCTCGTCCTGGCTGGGCTACGAGCACGTGCCGGCCTGTCGGGCCATCCACGTCAACATCATGATCATGCGCCATCCGGATGGCCCGAGCGGAGCGGAAGAAGCGGCGTGGGCCGCGAGGTTCGAGGAGGAACAGGAGCTGGAGAACGGCTATCGCACGCAGCAGGCGACCAAGCCGCAGACGCTGAGCTACGCGATGATGGACAGCCCCGTGGGGGTCGCCGCCTGGCTTGTCGAGAAGTTCAACTCCTGGTCCGACACGATCGGTGACGATATCGAGAGCGTTCACTCCAAGGACGCCCTGCTGACCAACATCATGGTTTACCTGGTCACCCGGACCTTCAATACCGCAAGCTGGGTCTACTACGGCCGGCGTGAAGAAGGCGGGCGCGTGCTGTCGCCGGAAGGCAGGAGGGTGGAGGTTCCGACCGGCTGCGCCCTGTTTCCCGCCGAACTCCTGTCATGGCCTCCGAGGAGGTACGTCGAAAGGGTCTACAACGTGACCCGCTGGACCCAGATGCCGCGCGGCGGCCACTTCGCGGCAATGGAACAGCCGAACCTGTTTCTAGAGGAACTCCGCGCCTTTGCCAGGACCGTGCGATAACTATGCCCATGTCCAAGACGTTATTCCAGTGCAATGAAGGTATCGCTTGCTATCATTTCCATCCACGACAAATAAGAATTCAAGAGGGGCACTGTCAGGTTTGATTCCGCACTGCCATGCTTCCGGCTGATGATTCGTTAGCGCACATCTGTTCCAGAGCGCTGGATGCTGACTTCTGCTGCGCAACTGATCCCCCGAGACCTTCGACCACATCCGGACTTCGGGAGCCTGTTCATGTCCGACCCGCCGAGGCCGGGCGTCATACCGGGCGCCCTTTTTGCACGCTTCCAGGGATTCGCGACCGGAACAGTAGTGAGTGGCAGCCAGCGCTCCGGTTCGGAATCGGCGCGCCGGAAGACTCGTCATGGAATGACGGAATACCCTGCTGTGCGGTCTGAAACAGGGCCGCACCGGATCAGCACGGACCCTGCCGCCTTGCCGGTCTCGGTCAGGTCATGACATCGACGAGACGGACGCGCTACAGTCGGAGCATGATGATCGACATCTCCTCCGCCTCCATCGCTGAACTCGGCAAGGCGCTGCGAGCCGGCCGGGTCACGGCGCGCGACCTGCTCGACCAGGCTCTGGCCAACCGGAACGAGGCGCTCGGCGCCTACAAGCTCTGGATGCCGGACCACGCCGCCCGCGCAGCCGACCTCGCTGACGCCGCTTTCGCGCACGGCCTTGATTCCGGGCCGCTGCAGGGCTTGCCTGTCTCGGTCAAGGACCTGTTCGGCGTCGCCGGAACGCCCACCCATGCCGGAGCCCCGAAGCCGCTGCCTTCAGCCTGGGAAGCCGAGGGACCGGTTGTCGCGGCGATCAGAAGCGGTCTGGCCGTCATCACCGGCAAGACACACACGGTCGAGTTCGCCTTCGGCGGCGTCGGCTCGAACCCGCATTGGGGCACGCCGCGAAACCCGTGGGGCGGGACATCGCACCGGGTTCCGGGCGGCTCCAGCGCCGGCGCCGGTGTGTCGCTGCTGGAAGGTACAGCCGTCGCGGCGCTCGGCTCGGACACCGCCGGGTCGGTGCGCGTTCCGGCGAGCTTCACCGGCACGGTTGGCCTCAAGACGAGCTTCGGACGCTGGTCGCTCCAGGGCATCGTGCCGCTCAGCCCGTCTCTCGATACCGCGGGCCTGCTGACCCGCTCGGTTACGGACACGGCTCTCGCCTTTGCGACGATTGACCCGGTCTGCCAGACGCCGCCCATGTCGGCGGACCGGTCCAGCCTGCGGCTGGGTGTGATCGAGAGCTTCTTCGAGGGGTGCGGGCCCGGTGTTGCAGAGGTCGTGCGCGCCGCACTTGCCGAGCTGGAACAGCGGGGCGTGACGGTACGCACATTCGACCTGCCGGAGGTCGCCGTCGCCAAGGAGATCTTCGGTGAGGGCGGGCTTGCGGTTCCGGAATTCATCGCCTTCATCGAGAACGAACTGCCCGAGTTCCGGGCGACGCTGGACCCGAATGTCCGCAGTCGTTTCGAGGCCTTCGGAACATTGACGGCGACAGCGTACCTGGGGCGAAAGATGCGCATCGCCCGCGCGGCGGCGGCGGCGAATGCCCGGCTTGCCGACATCGATGCCGTTGTCGGGCCAACGACGCCGATCACCGCGCCCCTTCTGCAGCATGCCGCCGAAGGAGAAGGGTATCGGACGCACAACATGGCCGCGCTCCGCAACACCATGCCGGGCAACCTTCTGGAGTTCTGCGGACTGACAATCCCGGCCGGCCTCGACGGCTCGGGCATGCCGGTCGGTCTGCAACTGCTTGCCCCGCGCGGCATGGACGAACGTCTGATTTCCATCGGTCTTGCCGTGGAAGCGGTGATCGGTCCGGCCTCCCGGCGTCTCGGGGCCCCTCCGGGCATGACCGCAGGTGCGTGACGGACCGAGCGGTCCGCGGCCCGAGGATGTTTCGATGTCGCCGGCAAAGCGGCACTGAACACCGACGGCAACAGCGGCATCGGGCGGGGTTTCGCGGAAGCCATCGCGCAGGCAGGCGGCGACGTCCGCTGCCGGGGAACAGGCGCAGACGAGAACGCCGCCGCACTCAAGACACTCCGTCACGACGATGTGCAGTCGGTGGCGTTGCGCTGGCGCACCCTGGCATCGCGTGTGCTCGGCCATACCTGCCTGACCACACGGTGACGATCGCGCAGGCAGGGGGAGCACGGTGTCCTTGTTCCGGGCCAAGAACGGCAACCCGGCCGGGATCAAGGGGAACGACCGGTTCATCAACCTGACCGGCACCGGGGCCGAATGACCGTGGCCGGGCCGGTGGCGCCGCCCTAAGCCGACGCCCGGCGTCACGTGCGGAGCACGGGCAGATCTACCGCGCGAACTTCCAGTAGGTGTCCTTGCGCACGACGTAGCCGTCGCGAAAGCGCCACAGGTCGCACCCGAGCCAGGCGAAGGGCTCGCCGGAGCGTGGTGTCCCGCACACCGTCCATTCCGAAACCGCCCGTTCACCGTCACCGATCCAGTGCTGCATGTCCTCCCAGCGCATGTCGGGAATGTCGACATAGCGGTCGCGCAGCACCTGGCCGATCTCTGCCTTGCCGACGCAGCGTCGCCCCTCGGGCGGAGTCGGCCCCCCGGCCATGAGCCATTCGCAGTCCTCGGCGAAGTGCGAGAGAATGGCATCGACATCGTGACGGTTGAAACCGTCCTGGATCTCGTCAAGCAACTCGAGGGTGAGCACGCGTCCCATGGCTGTCTCCTCCGGTTCCGGCCCCGCGTTCCGACGCCTGCACACTCACCGCGCACGCGGCACCGCCGGCCGGGATCGAGGATAACACCGTGCCGCCGACTTCCAAGTCCGGCGCGCTTGCGCCGTTTCGGGTCAGGAGTTTCAGGTTCCAGTGGCCGGCCGACCTGCTGGTCTCATGGGCCTTCGAAATGGAGATCCTGATCCTCGGCTGGTACATCCTGGTCGAGACCAACTCGGTGCTCGCACTTACCGTTTTCGGATCGCTGCAGTTCCTCGGCACCCTGGTCGCGCCCATGCTCGGCGTACTGGCGGACCGACTCGGACGGCGCACCGTGCTCTGCGCGATGCGATTCGCCTTCGCGATTACCGCCGGTAGCATCCTCGCCTTGTCGCTGACAGACCTCCTGACCCCGGTGCATGTGTTTGCCGTCGCCACCGTGGTCGGGCTGATCCGGCCGTCCGACCTGGTGATGCGCAACGCGCTGATCGGCGACACCATGGGGCCCGAGAGACTGACCGCGGCCATGGGCATCTCGCGGACCACTCTCGATTCTGCCCGGATCGGCGGTGCGCTGATCGGCGCCGGCCTGTTCTCCACCCTCGGACTGTCGGCCGCCTATACGGTCGTGGTGGTCTTCTACACTGCAAGCCTGCTGCTGACCTTCGGGGTCTCCGGCATCCGTGTCGGCCAGGCCCGGACATCGCCCTGGAACGAACTGTGCACCGGCCTCGGCTATGTCTGGACCACTCCGGCGATCCTGGCCGCAATGTGGGTCGCGTTCCTTGCCAACCTCACGGTGTTCCCGATCTCGCACGGCATCCTGCCCTATGTCGCCCGGGAGGTGTACATGGTGGACGAGAACGGTCTCGGCCAGCTGATGGCAAGCTACGCCTGCGGCGCGCTTGCCGGCTCGATCGCGATGACCTTGATTGCGCGCCGGCGCAATCCCGGCCAGTTCATGCTCATCACCCTGTGGATGATGCACGCGGCCCTGCTCGGGTTCGGTCTCGCCGAGACCAAGCTGGCGGGACAGGGGTTCCTGTTCCTGGTCGGGCTGGCGCAGAGCCTGTCAATGATCTCGCTTGCCGTGCTGCTGCTGAACGTCGCCGACAGTCATCACCGCGGCCTGGTGATGGGTGTCCGCATGCTGGCGGTCTACGGCCTGCCGGTCGGCCTGCTGATCGCCGGCGTCGCGATCGAGCGGATCGGCTTCCCGCTCACCGTCACTCTTTACAGCCTGACCGGCATCGCGCTCAGCATCGCCATCGCGGTGCACTGGCGACAGGTGATCTGGCACGCACCCTGATCAGGGGCTGCCGGGGACCTCAAGGGCCGCGACCCCTGGCAGCGTGCGTCCCTCGAGCCATTCGAGAAACGCACCGCCCGCCGTGGACACGTAGCCCAGGCGATCCGTCACCCCCGCCAGCGCGAGTGCGGCAACGGTGTCGCCGCCGCCGGCAACCGCAAGTATGCCGCCACCGCCGCACCGGCGTGCCAGCGCGCGCGCAACCTCGACCGTCCCCTCGTGGAAGGGCGGTGTCTCGAAGGCGCCGAGAGGCCCGTTCCACAGCACCGTCCTGCTGGTTGCGATCGCGGCCCCGAACGCGGCGCGTGACGCGAGACCGACATCGAGGATCATCCGGTCGGCGGGGACCGCGGTAACCGGGACGGTCTCGACCTCGGCACCGGGCGCAAGCCGGGCTGCCACCACGGCGTCCTCCTGAAGCAGCAGTTCGCAGCCGCAGCTGCGCGCCTGCTCCTCGATGGCGCGGGCCTCGGCGGCAAGGTCGCGCTCGGCAAGCGAGCAGCCGATACCGATGCCCCGGGCATGCAGGAAGGTGTTGGCCATGCCCCCGCCGATGATGAGCCGGTCGGCGCGGCGGACCAGGTTGCCCAGCACCGCGAGCTTGGTCGACACCTTCGCGCCGCCGACGATCGCGGTCAGCGGGCGTTGCGCCGATTCCAGTGCGGCCGCGAGGGCATCGAGTTCCGCCCGCATCTGGCGCCCGGCGTAGCAGGGCAGCAGCCTGGTGATCACCTCGATCGACGCGTGGGCCCGGTGAGCGGCCGAGAACGCGTCATTGACGTAGACGTCACCGAGTTCGGCCAGCCCGGCGGCAAACGCCGGGTCGTTGGCTTCCTCGCCGGCATGGAACCGCAGGTTCTCGAGCAGGACCATCTCGCCCGGCGCCAGGCCGGCTACGGCTTCGGCCGCCGCCGGCCCGACGCAGTCTTCGGCGAACCGGACCCGGATACCGTCCGCTGCCCGCGACAGCGGACCGACAAGGGGACGCAGCGACAGCGCCGGGTCGACGCGGCCGCCCGGACGGCCAAGGTGCGACATCACGATCACTCGCGCTCCCGAGCGCGCCAGTTCGACAAGGGTCACCGCGGCGGCATCGAGCCGGGTCGTATCGGTGACCGTGCCGGCCTGCATCGGCACGTTCAGATCGGTCCGGACGATCACGCGCCGGCCGGCGCACTCAAGCTCGTCGAGGGTCTTCACGGCACTCATCCCCGCCCTCCGGTTCCGGTCGCAGACATCACCCGTGCTTCGGATATAGTGGATGCCGACCCGTCATTCGGAACAGGCGAGCATTCATGGCCGATGCGAACATCCACATCCTCAGGCGCGAGATCAAGGTTCTGGTCTTCGACCAGTACGGCACCATCGTCGACATGCAACAGGGACTGGTCGAGGCCGTCACGCCGTTCCTGAAGGAACGCGGCTGGACGGGCAACCCGCACCAGTTCGTGACCTGGTGGCGCCGCACCCACTTCGAGGATTCGATGATCGATTCCCTGATCAACCGGGGCCACACACCCTACCGCCAGATCGGCCACCGCGCCGTCAGCCATGTCATGGACAGGGCCGGGATCGCGTACGAGCCGGGGGATGTCACCTGGCTGGTGTCGCGGATCGAGACCCTCAAGCCGTTCCCGGAAGTGCCCGCGGCGCTTGCCCGGCTCCGGGAACACTATCGAATGGCGATTCTCTCGAACGGCGACCGGGACATGCTCGAGGCCGCCCGCCCGCATATCGGGTTCCCGTTCGACCTGACGATCTCGGTCCAGGAGGCCGGTGCCTTCAAGCCCGACTGGCGCACCTACGCCCGGGCCGAGGAGATCATCCACGTCGCGTTCCCGGACACCGAACGCACCGGCATCCTCTTCGTTGCCAACCATGTCTTCGACTGCATCGGCGCCGCCGCCTGGGGCATGCGCACCGCCTTCATCAACCGGAGGGAGCGCAGCTTCGGCCAGTCCCCGCACCAGCCGGACCTGGCGCTCGGCAGCATGACCGAGCTCGCCGACACCCTGATCGGGACCTGACAACACCAGATACCAGCCTCGCCGGAGACCACCGCATGCGCCTGCTCCTCGCCATGATGAAGCACGAGACCAACACCTTCTCGCCGGTGGTCACCGACCTCGACCGGTTTCTCGCCTGGGGCGGATACGAGGGAGAGGAGGCGCAGCGGGCGTACCGGGGAACCGGGATGCCGTTCAGCGCCTACATGGACCTGGCAAGCCGGGACGGCCACGAAATCGTGACCCCGATCGCGGCCGAAGCCATGCCGTCGGGTCCGGTCGAGGCGTCCGCCTACCGCTACATGAGCGAACTCATCCTCGACGCGGTTCGGGACGGGGTCGATGCGGCGTTGCTCGACCTTCACGGCGCGATGGTCGCCGAGACCGCCGACGATGGCGAGGGAACCCTGCTGCACCGCATGCGCGAGATTGCGCCGGCACTGCCCATTGCGGTGACCTGCGACCTGCACGCCAACCTCACGACCGCCATGGTGGACAACTCCACCTGTCTCATCGGCTACAAGACCTACCCGCACTGCGACATGTACGAGGTCGGCGAACAGATCGGGCGCGTGCTCCTCGCCTCGCTTGCCGGCACCGTGTCGCCGGTCATGGCCTGGGGACGCCCGCCGGTCCTGGCCCAGACCCTGCGGATGGGGCACGACGACGAACCGATGCGCAGCCTGCTCGAGCTTGCGCGCGAAGCCGAACGGCAACCCGGGATCCTGGCGGCAAGCGTCTTCGGCGGATTTCCGCTGGCCGACATCCACGATGCCGGCAGCTCGGTCTGCGTGGTCGCCGACGGCGATCCCGACCTCGCCGCGCGCTGGCGTGACAGGATGGTTTCGGAGCTCTGGAACCGGCGGGAGGAGTTTGTCTACCAGGGCGAGCCGCTCGCCGACGCCCTCGACCGGGCGAAGGCGCTCGATCAGGGACCGGTGCTGCTGCTCGATCATGCCGACAACGTCGGTTCGGGCGGGACCCAGGACGTGATGACGGTGATCGACGCGGTGCTGCGCGCCGGTCTCGAGGACGTCGCGGTGGCAGCCGTTCATGACCCGGATGCGGTCCGCGTCATGCAGGCCGCGGGTATCGGGGCCGAGGTGACGCTCGAGCTCGGCGGCAGGACCGACATGCCATCGGTGGGCCTGTCGGGGCGGCCGCTCACGGTCCGGGGCAGAGTCAAGACCCTGACCGACGGCGAATGGACCGTGCGCGGGCCGATGTATACCGGCGTGCGGGTATCGATGGGCCATTCCGCCGTGCTCGATACCGGCCGGGTCGAGATCGTGATCACTTCGCGTCATCACGAACCATGGGACACCGGGGTGTTCACCTCGGTCGGCATCCAGCCGCAGCACAAGCGCTACCTGCTTCTGAAGTCGCGGATCCACTACCGCGCCGGGTTCGGCTCGCTCGGCGCCCATACCATCACCTGCGATGGCGAGGGGGTCACGACCTCGGACAACCGGTTGCTCGACTTCCGCAAGGTCCGCCGTCCGATCTTCCCGCTCGACCGCATCAACCAGCCCTGACCGGAGCACGGGCGCCACCGGGCCCCGCCCCGCATTGCGCCGGGCGGTCGGGGATGCGAGCATCAATTCCCCCGCTGCCTGCCACCGGAGCCCGAGATGGCCTCATCACCCGACGACCGCTACGACCTGCTTCTGACCGGCGGCCGGATCATCGATCCATCGCAGTCGCTCGACACCGTCGCGGACATCGCGTTTGCCGACGGTGCGGTCGCGGCCGTAGGGCCGGATCTGCCGCGCGAGCGTGCCGCCGAGGTGCGTTCGGTCTCCGGGTCCCTGGTCACGCCGGGCCTGATCGACCTGCACACCCACGTCTACTGGGGCGGCGCCTCGATCGGAGTCGACCCCGAGGACTACGCACGGCGCTGCGGCACCACCACCATGATTGATGCAGGGACCGCGGGTGCGGGCAACTTCGCGGGGTTCCGGGCCCACGTGATCGAACCGTCCACGCCGCGCATCCTTGCCTATCTCAACGTCTCCTTTGCGGGGATCTTCGCCTTCAGCGACCTGGTCATGGTGGGCGAATGCGAGGACTTCCGGCTGCTGCACCCGCAGGCGTGCCTCAACGTCGCACGTCTGCACGCCGACATGCTGGTGGGCATCAAGGTCCGGGTAGGATTGCGGGCGAGCGGGTCATCGGGATACGCGCCGCTCGACATCGCGCTCGATGTTGCCGAGGAGGCTGAACTGCCGGTGATGTGCCACCTCGACTGGCCGCCGCCGAGCCGCCGCGACGTGGTCAGCCGACTGCGCCCGGGCGATGTGCTCACGCACTGTTTCCGGCCGTTCCCCTCGGCTCCGGTCCGGTTTGACGGCGCGGTTCGCGACGAGATCCTCGAAGCGCGCGAGCGCGGTGTGCTGTTCGACATCGGCCACGGCATGGGGTCCTTCGGCTTCACCACCGCGGAACGGATGCTCGAGAACGGCTTCCTGCCCGACGCGATCTCGAGCGACGTGCACTCGCTGAGCATCCGGGGACCGGCCTACGACCAGCTGGTCACGCTGTCGAAGTTCCTGCATCTCGGCATGGATCTCTCGGACATCATCGCCGCCAGCACAACGGGTCCGGCGCGCGCGGTCCGGCATCCTGAACTCGGGACCCTGGCGCCCGGCAGCATCGCCGACGCGACGGTGCTCGAGATCAGGGAGGAGCCGGTCACCTTTACCGACAGCCTGGGCGAGACCCGAACCGGGGAGAAGCAGTTTGGCCTTGTCGGTACCGTGATTGCCGGAAACTGGTGGTCCTGAGCCGGATTACGGCCGCATCGGAAAACTGCGCGGCCCCGCCTCGCGCAACGGCGCGGCGGTCTGTGCGAAATCGCACAGCAGCCTGCGGGTGTCGCGCGGATCGATGATCTCCTCGATCCAGAAGGTCTCCGCGGAGCGGAATGGCGACCTCAGCTTGTCCAGCCGCTCCTCGATCTCGGCGAGCTTTGCCCCGGGGTCGTCTGCCGCATCGATGTCGGCCCTGTAGGCGGCCTCGATGCCGCCCTCGAGCGGGAGCGATCCCCAGCGTCCGGAAGGCCAGGCATACCTGGTGCAGTATCGCCCGCCGTTGCGGTGAGCCGCCCCGGCGACGCCGAACGCATTGCGCACGATGACGGCGCACCACGGTGTCGTGGTCTGCCAGATCGCACTCATCGCCCGCACCCCTTCCCTGATGGTACCGCTGCGTTCCGCATCCAGACCGATCTGGAAGCCTGGGCAGTCCACCAGGTAGACAACAGGAAGGTGAAAGGTCTCGGCAAGATCGACAAACCTGGTAACCTTCCGACAGGTGGCCGCGGTCCAGCAGCCGCCGTAGGAGTACGGATCGCTTGCCATCAGCGCGACGGGCCAGCCGTCGAGCCGGGCGAACCCGGTTATGACCGAGCGCCCGAAGGTTCGGCCCATCTCGAAGAACGACCCGCTGTCGACCACTGCCTCGATGATCGGCCGCATCCGGTAGACCTTGCGGATGTTGCGCGGGACGGCCTCGATCAGCCAGTCGACGCGCCGGTCCGGATCGTCGTCACGCCCGCCGCGAGGCGGCAGTTCGTACACCGAACTTGGCAGGTAGGACAGGAAGCGTCTCGCGCATTCGAACGCCTCCTCTTCGGTGTCGACCGCGTGGTCGACGGCGCCGGCGCGCAGCTGGATCTCGTAACCGCCGAGTTCGTTCTTGGTCAGATCCTGCCCGGTCCGCGCAACCACCGGCGGTCCGGCGACAAACAGCGCGGACCGCTCCTTGATCATGACCGAGTAGTGAGAGGCGGCAAGATGGGCCGCGCCCAGTCCGGCCACCGAGCCGAGGCCGAGCGCGACCCGGGGAACCGTTCCCATGTTCTCGACCACGAGTTCCCAGCCGGAGACGCCCGGCACGTTGGCCCGGCCGGTGGTCTCGATGGTCTTGACCGAGCCGCCGCCGCCGGAACCCTCGACCATGCGGATAAGCGGCAGGCGGAGCGCGTTGGCCATCTGCTCGCACTGGAAGTGCTTTTCCTTGATCGTGGCATCGGCGGAGCCGCCGCGGACCGTGAAGTCGTCACCGCCGATCACCACCGGGCGTCCGTCGACCCGGGCACGGCCGAAGACGAAGTTCGAGGGCACCAGGTCCGCCAGGTCATTGTTGCCGTCGTACTCGGCACGACCCGCGATCTTGCCGATCTCGTGGAAACTGCCCGGATCAGCCATCAGCGCCACCCGCTCGCGGATATTCAGCCGTCCGCCGTCCTTCTGGCGCCGGACGCGCTCGGGCCCGCCGAGTTTCTCGGCAAGGGCTTCGCGACGGCGCAGTTCTTCGAGCTCTCGGTGCCAGGACATTGCAGGTTCCAGTGCGGGGAATGGACCCGGCCGAGTGTATCGATGGTTCCGGCGGATGCCAGACCCCGGTCTTGGCCCCTCCCGAAATCTGGTCTACAGGTCAGGCGTCGGCGAACTGGGGCCGCGAGCGTTTACCGGGAGACTGTCCGATGGCCGAAGTCAGGGTTCTGAGCGAGGTGACGGGAACCGCGTGGAAGATACTGGTACGCGAGGGCCAGGACGTCGAGACCGACGAGGAACTGATGATCGCCGAGGCGATGAAGATGGAAATCCCGCACTACGCCCCCGCGGCGGGCCGGGTCCGGACTGTCTGCGTCGAGGAAGGCGCCCCGATCAGCGAGGACGACCTGCTGTTCATCCTCGATACCTGACCGGACAGGCGCCCCGTGGACAGGGTCCTGATCGCCAACCGCGGTGAAATCGCCTGCCGGATCATTCGCAGCTGCCGGGCGGCCGGCTACTCACCTGTCGCGATCCACTCCGATGCCGATGCCGGAGCGCTGCACGTCCGCCTCGCAGATGCCGCACGACGCGTCGGACCGCCGCCGGTGGCCGAGAGTTACCTCGACCAGGACGCGGTACTCGAGGCCGCCCGCGAACTGGACGCGCGGTTCATTCACCCGGGATACGGCCTGCTGTCCGAGAACGCCGGCTTCGCGCGGCGCGTGATCGGGGATGGGCTGGTCTGGGTCGGCCCCGATCCCGACACCATCGCAGCCATGGGTGACAAGGACCGGGCCCGTGCGATCGCCGCGGCGGCCGGGGTGCCCGTGCTCGGCGGTTCGCACCGGCTTGACCCGTCGGACACCGAAGCCGTGCTCGCCGCCGCACACCGGGTCGGGTTCCCCCTGTTGGTCAAGGCGACGGCGGGAGGCGGCGGGATCGGCATGCGCCGTGTCGACGCACCCGACGATCTGGCGGCCCGGGCGGGATCGATTGCCGGGCTTGCCGGGCGGATCTTCGGTGATGCCGGGATTTTCCTCGAGCGTCTCGTACCCCGTGCCCGGCATGTCGAGGTCCAGGTCATGGGGTTCGGTGACGGCCGGGTCATTCACCTGTTCGACCGCGACTGTTCGGTCCAGCGCCGGTACCAGAAGGTGATCGAGGAGGCGCCCGCGCCCGATCTCGACCCCGGGATCCGTGACGGCCTGGCGCAGGCTGCATGCGCGCTTGCGGCCAGCCAGCGCTACCTCGGCGCAGGCACGGTCGAGTTCCTGGTCGACTGCGACACGGGAGAGTTCCACTTCCTCGAGATGAACACCCGCCTGCAGGTGGAACACCCCGCAACCGAGATGATCACCGGTCTCGACATCGTCGCCCTTCAGCTTGCGCTGGCTGACGGATCGCCAACCCCGCCCGAACCCGACGCCCGCGGTCATGCGATCGAGTGCCGGATCTATGCCGAAAACCCGGCACGCCGCTTCCTGCCCTCACCCGGGACCCTGGACAGTTTCATCCTGCCGGCCAGGCGTGACGGACTGAGGATCGAGACCGGCTACGAGACGGGAGACGAGATCTCACGCTGGTACGACCCGCTCATCGCCAAGCTGGTGGTCCACGGGGACGATCGCCCCGCCGCGCTCGCGTGCCTGGCGCATGCGCTATCCGAGGTCGCCATCGAGGGTGTCGCGACCAACCTCGACCTGCTGCGACAGGTCGTCGAAGATGCGGAATTCCGCGAAGGTCCTGTCGACACCGCCTATCTCGAGCGCGCCGTGGCGGGCCTGCTTGCCACATCACGCGGCAACGAACGCGGCTGAAGCGTCGGGCTGGCACGCCCGAGCGTTGCCGGCATCCGCGGCAGACTTGCGCCCTGTTCAAACCTTCGTTCCAGCACCCCTGCGCGACCGGCCGTACCCGCGACGCCTTCTCAATGTCCCGAAGGGCAACGCGATGGCCCGCTCCATTCCGGCGGACCACGGTGACAGCCCCGGGGTGCGACGAATCGCGGTGCACCGGGAAGACGTGCAGCCCGGCGCTCATGCCGCCCGGATACTCCGGATTGTGTGTCGCGCAGCAGGGGATCCGTGGGCTCCGGGTCCCGGACCAATCCGCGAGCATCCGGCGTATGGTTCACACCCCGGAAGGCGTCCTCGGCGAATGGCGTCGCGGCTGGAGACCTGGTCAACCCGCTTGCCTGCCGAAAATCTCTCCCCGACCTGTCGCATCATCGACGGAAGAGCGGCTTCCCGGTCCGGCGTGTGACGGAGTGACCTGCCCGCCCGGATCAGGCCCGTGCCGCCAGCGAACTCGACGTTGCGTAGTCGAGATCGTGCGGATGCCCGTCCATGGCACGCCCGATCGCGACCTCGAGACGGTGCAGGACCTCGTCGATCTCCGCCTCGGTGATGATGAGCGGCGGACACAACCGGATGAAGTTCTTCACCGCGATCAGCACCAGTCCCTCGAGCAGCGCGTTGTAGCGGATCCGCTCCGCCATTGCGGGGTCCGGCGTCCTGCTGTCGGCTCCCTCGACGATATCGAGCATGTGGTACAGGCCGAGGCCACGGACGTCACCGATGACCTCGAGGCGGTCCGCCATTGCGTCGAGGCCGGAACGAAGCCGGTCGCCACGTACTACCGCCTGCTGCGTCAACCCGTCTCGCAGGACGATCTGCAGCTGTTTCAGCGCCACCGCGGCGGGCAACGGATCGCCCGAATAGGTTCCCGCCCACGGCAGGCCGGCCTTGCCGCGGGCCTGCTCGGCGATAGACCGGGTCGTGACCGTGCCGGCGATGCCCATACCCGCGGTCATTCCCTTGCCAAAGGTCACGATGTCGGGGACGACACCGTACTGCTCGAATGCCCACAGGGTACCGGTGCGCGCCGGTGCGAGCTGCGCTTCGTCCAGCATCAGCAGCGCGCCCCAGCGATCCGCGAGGTCGCGCAGCCCGGGCAGCCATTCCCCGGGCGGGACCACCATGCCGCCGGCCACCGGAACGGTTTCGGCCATGATCAGCGCCGGATTGCGGCTGGTCACGTGCTCCATCAGTTCTTCGCTGTGATCCAGGCAGGCAACCTTGCAGCCGGGATAGGAAAGATTGACCGGGCAGCGGTAGCAGAGCGGGGCGTAGATCGCATTGCGGTGCGACGGCATCAGCAGCGGGCCGAGCTGGGCCTTGCGCCCGCCGGCGACACTGGTAACCGATTCAGCCGCCAGGCTTCCCCCGTGCAGACCGCGAATGACCGAGATGATGTCGTAGCGCCCGGTCACGCCGAGTGCCATGCGCATCGCGATCTCGTTGGCTTCCGAGCCGGTGACCGCGAGGTTGACCACGTCGAGTCCGTCCGGAAGCGTGCTCGCCACCAGTTCGGAAAACTCGACCAGCCACGGATTGGAATACCAGGACGACTGGTGGACCAGCCTCTCGGCCTGCTCGCGGATGGTTTCGGTCAGTTCGGGGTGACTGTGGCCGAGAACCATGCACATCATGCCCGAGGTGAGGTCGTAGTACTCCGTTCCGTCCACGTCCCGCAGCATTACCCCGCGGCCGCTTTCGAACATGATGCGCGGCTCGTAGCGCCAGCCGTAGACACTGGCCTCGTCCCGCGCCATCAGTTCGTGGTGGGAATTCGAGAACTGGAACCGCTTCTCCGCCATGCCATGCCTCCCTTCGCCCGGGCAGCGTTCCCGGAACGCCCGGTGCCCCTGCCCGTCACTGTAGCACCATCGCTTCGCGGGCCGGGAGCGCCCGCGCATCCCCGGCGGGGAGCGGCGACTACCCGGCATTCGACGGCCAGGTGGCTTCGCGCTCCCGCGCCCGCTCGACCTGGGAAATGTCGACCTTCGGTGATGGCGGCCAGCCGTCACCGCGCTGCGAATTCGGGCTTCGGTGCGGTGCCCACCGGTACGGTCGGTCCGACTTGCCCACGAGACGTCGTCCGTCCAGCCACTCCAGGTCCGGTCCGTACGGTTCGTCGACAAGACACGAGGTCAGGCGGTCAAGAACCTCCCCGTGCACCGGGTCGGCCGAGAGATCGGTCATTTCCCCGGGATCGGTCTCGAGGTCGAACAGCTGTCGGTGGTTTCCGACCGGGTCGTAGATCTGCTTGTAGCGCGTGTCCCGGATCATTCGGGTCAAGTGATCGTCGTTTCCGACCTCGCCGTAGAGGTGGCTGCGGCGATCCGGTCCAATCATTGAAATTCCATCGACGGACTGCGGACAGCCGATGCCGCAAAGATCGAGCAGAGTCGGCATGGTGTCGGCAAACCCGACCAGCCTGTCGTCGACCTTGCCCTCCGGGACCCGGTCGTTTCCCGCGTTCGGCATCAGGATCATCGGGATGTCGGCCGAACTCTCGTAGAAGACCCGCTTCGCCGCCATGTCGTGGTTGCCGGGCATGTCGCCGTGATCGCTGGTAAACATGACGACGGTGTCGTCGAGCAGGCCTTCCATTCGCAGCGTTCCGATCAGGTAGCGGATCTGGTGGTCGATCTGGGTGCAGAGCGCGCAGAAGGCCCGGCGCGCCTCCAGCATCTGCGCGGGCGTGTAGAGGCTGGTGCGACTGAGCACGGCGGAGATCGCGTGGGGCAGGGTGTCCCGGTCCCTGGCCCATTCACCAACGTAGGGTTCCTCGACGGGAATGCTGCGGTACAGGTCCATGTAGGTCTGTGGCGGCACCAGCGGCAGATGCGGGTGCCTGAACCCGAGGTACCAGAACACCGGGCGGGGTGGGTCACGGCGCTTGATCACCCTGGCCATCATCCGTCCGGCCCAGGCGGTCGGATGGTGAGCCTCGTCGAGATGGCACGGGCGCCAGTGGGACTGGTTGTTCGACATGCCGTGGTCGAACTGGCGGCCCGCCAGGACCTGGTCTCCCAGGTAGATGTCGTAGTCGTCGAGCGTTCCCCACTGCGAACGCCCCTCGTCATCAAGGATCACCGAATCAAAGCCGATTCTGGCCCGTTGGGGATGGACATGGAGCTTGCCGACGGCATCGGCCTGGTACCCGGCGTCCTGGAAGACCTGGGCCATGGTGTTGGCGGGCATTCCCAGCTTGTCGTTGAAGTCCCGGTCGCAGTGCGTGCGCGGCACCTGTCCGGTCATCAGGGTCCGGCGCGCGGGAATGCAGACCGGGCACCCGGAACACGCGTTCGAGTAGCGCGCCGCAGGATGCGATCCCGTTGAAACCGGGGGTCAGAATGGCCGGCGAACCCGATCTGCTCGACCGACCAATGATCCGCACAGATCTGCAGCACGTTTGGTCGTTCTCTCGTCATTGTCGCCTCTCGCCGCGCGCGTGGCACAAGGTCGGTCGCGAACGCCCGACCTGTCCCGCAGCTTCCGGGTTTTCGAACTGCCCGCAAGGTCGCCGTGTCCCGAGCCCGTCCGGCCCGGGACCGGCGGGGCCCCGATCCTATTCGAACAGTGCGACGGCGCGGATCGGACTTCCGGTCCCTCCCCTGATGCGCAGCGGGAACCCGATGAAGCGGAACCGGCCCCTGCCGATCAGGCGATCCAGATTGGCCAGGCATTCCATGTGGGTGATGCCGCGTTCGGCACAGGCGATGTGCGCCTTGTAGTTGGGCTCGCCTGCCGGGGCCGGGCTGATCGCCTCGACCCCGAACATCACGATGCCGTGATCGGCAAGCCAGTGGACCGCGTCGACATGCAGGCCCGGGAAGTCCTCGAGATAGCCCGGTGAGCCGAACAGGCGCTCGTTGACCGCCATGTACAGCAGCACGGTGTCACGCGGCCTGATCTCCTGGCCGGAACGAGCCAGTGCCTGCTCCATTTCCGGTACCGTGACCTGGTGGCGCAGCGGTACGTCCGACAGGTCGAGGCAGATCGCTTCAGTGTAGAAGTCCTCAAGCGGAACCTGCTCGATCGACGGCGCGTCAGCGGCAGGGTTGAAGTGGCACGGCGCGTCAACATGTGTCGTCGAGTGATCGCTGATCGACAGTGACAGCGACTTCGACGTGAAGACGGTATCGCCGGCCCGTTTGACCTCTTCGTGATCATTCCAGACCGTGACGATCACCGGCGGGTGCGACGGGTGGGCCGGGGTGCGGTGATGGATTTCCCGGCTGAGGTCGATCAGTTCCATGAGCCTCTCCAGCGACAGCGTTCGGCCATCCGGCCGCGTCATGCCAATGTGACCGAAGCACGGACCGCATCGTCAAGCGGTCCTGTCGAGACGAACGGGCGCGCGTTGCCCGGATTGCCCGCGACGCCTCACCACGGCCCGGGCGAAGGCGGAAGGGATGGAGGTCTCACCGATGGTGCTCTGCCCGTGGTGCGGCCGTGCCGCCCGCACGAGCGCTGCGCACACGCCCGGTCGAAACCGGCACCGGACCGTTCCGGATCCCGGGCCCGCAACCACCGAGACCGACATTTGGTCGAAATCCCGGTCTGATCCACCGCAACCCTTTGATTTACAAAAGGTATATGTAAGTCCTCAGCTTACCGTCCGCTCGTGGCAGGGCGCGAGACACCTGATTGACAGCTGTCAACATTACCGGCCCATCTGCTTGCCACGGACCAACATGTCGATATATTCTCCCTGTGTCGACACGTTTGAGTGAAGTGTCGATGAGATCGACATGTTCGGAACACGTGTCGACGGGAGCAGGATATATCGACATGGCGTTCGATCCCAATCGCCCCTTCAATGACCTTCAAAACCTGCCGCCGGCTTCGGAAACCGAGACAAAGGCCATTCTTCGGAGTTGCATTGCCGCGCGCGCGGCGCTGGCGGAACTCCGGGTCTCCGGGAATCTCATCCCGAACCAGGCGATGCTGATCAACTCGATCCCCTTGCTTGAAGCGCAGGCGAGTTCCGAGATCGAGAACATCGTGACGACGGCTGACCGGCTGTTTCGCTATGCCAACGATGCGGCGGGTCGAGCCGACCCTGCCACCAGGGAAGCTCTGCGCTATCGCACCGCCTTGCACCGCGGATTCGAGATGCTGAACCAACGGCCGGTTTCGACCGCCATCGCGGTCGAAGTCTGTCGAACGATCAAGGGTGTGGAGCTGGACGTTCGCAACACGCCGGGAACGGCGCTGGTGAACGACGCAACCGACGAGGTCATCTATACGCCGCCGGAGGGAGAGGACGTTCTCCGGAGCAAGCTGGCCAATTGGGAGCGCTACATTCACGAGGCCGAGGAGATCGACCCGCTGATCCGCCTTGCGGTGATGCATTATCAGTTCGAGGCGATCCATCCGTTCGTCGACGGAAACGGCCGGACCGGACGTGTGCTGAACCTGCTCTATCTCGTCGACAAGGGCCTGCTCGACGTTCCCGTCCTTTATCTCAGCCGGCACATCATCCTGAACAAGGCGCTCTACTACCGGCATCTGCTGGAGGTGACGACCCGACAGGACTGGGAAGCATGGATACTCTTCATTCTGGAGGCTGTCAGAACGACAGCGGAATGGACGACGGCGAAAATCCATGCGATCCGAGAGCTTCTCGACGAGAAGGCAGGTGCAATTCGACAGACGATGCCGAAGATTTACTCCCGGGAACTGGCGGAACTGATCTTCGTGCATCCCTACTGCCGGATCAGCGACGTGGTCAAAGCGGACATCGCCAAGCGCCAGACGGCCGCGATCTACCTGAAAGCGCTTGCAGACGAAGGCCTCCTTGAGGAGATCAAGGCGGGGCGAGAGAACCTCTACATCAACCCCCCGCTCCTGGCGCTTCTGGCCGAGCGGGCGTGAGCAAGCACGACAGGGTAGTCTGAGCCGCCCGTCCCGCCGCGTGCCGCGAAGGACGCCAAGTTCTTACACCATTGGCTGAGACATGACCGGCAAGCACTTCCCCACCGTCGTGACGTAGAAGGACAACCACTTGTGGCGGATTTCTACTCTCACCGATAGAGGAACCTGGAAGCTCTCAATCAATGAGACATTTGAACACGCCGTCGGAGACATCCCTGTAGAACTCGATGCTGATCTTGGTCCAGAGATCATCTGGCAGGTCGTGTAGTTGCCGACGGGCAGATACCGGCATCAGCAAAGTTTGGGCTTGCTTATCGACGGCCAACTCTGCGATTTGAACCGCGTTGGGAACCGTTTCGATAGACCCACCCAAGTTTAGTGCGCCGGCAATGATGGTGCCGCCGCGCGTGTTGCGCCCCAACAGGGCGCCACACAAGGCCGCAACAACGGGCACGCCCAGTCCGCCGCCTGTCTTGTCGGTGTCCATTGGGCGCATCTGAATTGTGAACTCCTCTTCCCTCGGATTGCGGTCGCCAACCAACTGTTTGGCCTGTGCATAAAGGTTTTGTTCCCCGACTCTGACGCTTTCGCGAAATGCGGGCGGCGTCGGTTGGTTGAGGACTTTGACACCGCTACCGGGACCGCAGGCAACTTCAATCCTGTAGAGACCAGGACCGGTTTCTCCCGTACCTGGACTGACTCCCCAGACCTGCCCAGGCGGCAACGGATCGCTGTCGATCGCCTCGTCGCTGTGGAGTTCCGGTGTCGCCACGAACTGCTCAACACCTTCGGGGCCGAGGGTGTAGCTGAAATGGGTATTGCGAAACTCGCTCTTGAACACTCTCTTCTGCTGTTCCTTGACCCGTCGGCGGGATTCGAGGGCCATTCGGTAGACCCACTCCAAGTCTTCGTCACTGACGTCCATTTCGGGGCCCGGAAATATCAGCTTAAGCAGGCCGTTGACGGTCTTGTTCACCGCCTCGATGTCGCGGCCGCTCAGCGCGCCCCCTAGATGAACCCGTCCCTGAACCGCAGCCAACCGATTGGTGCTGCGCAGTCGACTCCAGCATTCGCTCAGGAAGTCGCTGACAAGCCCAAAGTGGTCGGTCAAATGCTCGTCCGGACTCAGCTTCGGATAGTCCCATCCTGCCGCGTAGGCGTGCAACCGGTCCATGAAAGCGGTGTCGTCGCGCATTTGGGGAGGCATCGGTCCCAACAGGTGTCCGATTCGTTGCTGCTGTTCGACATCGACGTCGAGATTGCCCACCATGACCAAGCTGCCTTCGGCGCGAATATTCTCCTTGCCACGACTGAACTGACCGGAAGCCATGTATCCCTTCATGATATTAACGCCGTCCTTCTGGTCGAAGGAGATACCGGCCACTTCGTCGAAGCAGACCACGTCGTACTGACATACCAAGCCCCGCTGGCCGTTCGCGTTGTTGACAAACATCTTGGCCACTGTCGCCTTACCGCCTGAAACCAGATGGGCGTAAGGTGAGATCTGCTGGAACAAATGGCTACGATCATCGCATTGTCTTCAGCCACACGTCCCAGACGTGTGTCTTGCAACTGGCGGGAAATTTCCCCGCTGTGGGTTTCGATGAGGCGCCGGACGTCGGACACCGCTGACGGTTTCTTTTGCAACAAGACCTTTCGGGTGACGGTCTCCACATCCGTGTCGGACAGCGAAATACGGATCGTGAAGCGATCCAGCATCTTGCTAAGCAGCGACATTTCGGTGAGAGCGCTTTGCCCCGCACCCACGATCATCACCCGGCTGTCGAGCTGCTTGGCCACAGCTTCGGCAAGCTCGGTGACGTAGACCGATCGATCATTGGAGTCGCCCACATACTGCTGAACTTCGTCCAGCACGATCAGCGTACAGGGCAGGCGTCCGTCCCGACCGATGCGACCCAGAGCCTCCTTGGCGGTGATTAGGAACTCTTCGGTTCCGATATCGGACGACAGGGGCGGGAACTGGCTCCTAATCAGCTGTCTGGCCTGGGCTTCGTCGCCTGCAAATCCGGGATCGCAGCCAATGACCGCACGTGCAATCAGCAGTCGAATGAAGTCAAATGAAACGACATGCTTCGCCGGCAAGTTAGCCGGCGAAGCATGTAGCCGCCGTCCCGCCCGTCCGTTCGCCGAAACGCGAGCGCCTGAGCCGCATGGCTTTGCCTGGAACTCGGCCGTGCCGGCGGCTTCGAAGTGCCATCCGCCACATTGGTCGAAATGCCCGACGACATGCCCCCGGCATTTCTGGTCGAACGTTTCGACATCCGGCGCGGCCCGGAAGACCGGCGCCGTCTTGCGCTCGAGGACTTCTGCTCGGTTCTGGACATGCCCGCCTCGGCGAAATACGACAGCATCATCGAGCGCGTGGCCAGGCATCTCAGGCCGCTCTCGACCGATCCGGTCGCCGATCTCGGCCTCCTGTTCCGTCGCGCCGCCTTCGCCTGGCTCATTGCCGACGGCGATATGCACCTGAAGAATGTCGCTCTCCTGAGAACGGCTGATGCCAGGGCGAAAACCTTCGCCTCTGTTCGGCTGGCGCCGCTCTATGACGCGGTCACCACCCGCGTCTTTCCCGGCCTTGCCGGCGACCGCATGGCCCTGAAGCTCAACGGCGAGGATGATCGGCTCCGCCTCCGGGACTTTCTCACGACGGCCCGAACGATTGGACTGCGGGGCAGCGAAGCCCGGACGGCCTTGGTGGACCTCGTTGCGCGACTCTCCCGAGGTGCGACCACTCTCGATTTGCCAGCATTTGCGCAGCAGTCGGAAGCAGCCAGGACCGTCCGGGACCGGGTATCAGACATCGTCGGGAAACGTTGTGCTGCGCTCATGCAGGATCTCTCCTGAAAAGCGAGTCGCCAGTCGATCCCGTCCCCAGCCACCTCCGGCTTCAACATGCCCGGCCGGCCGTACACCGACGCCGTCAGCACCACGCCCACCTTCGCGGTCCCGGTAGCCTCAGGCAGCTCCGTCGAGCCCTGCTCTCGGGCGGAGGGAAGCCCCGCGGAGCTGAAGGAGTCCTGCCGGAAGGACGCCATGCCGAGACCGTTGTCGGACGACCTGCGTGTCGGTTTGCTGGAGGCGGCCGAAGCGGGCGGCACGCCCCGCGCCATGGATGAGCGGCTCGGGGTGAGCCCGAGTTCAGTGAACAGGAACCATCAGCGCTGGCAGCGAACCTGCGACTGTCGTTCCGTGGGCAACCGCCGGCATGCAGGCGGCGGTGTCGACGAAGGCGCCGCCCCGGCTTCCCCGTTCGGGATCCGGGACGCCTCGGGATCGAGGGTCCGAGCGTCGCACCCGGCGCGCCATCCGTCGCTGGCGAACCCGTCGCCGTCTTCTCCGCTTGCCCACTGCCCGGCCGATGGTACACGGTGGCGGTGCGACCACAATCGGGCGGGAGATCGAGCGTGGCCAACGTGACGGTGTCGAGAGAGGTTCCATGAGGGCGCTCATCCAGCGGGTCGCAGAGGCCCGCGTCGACATCGCCGGCGAGACGGTGGGCGCGGTCGGCAACGGCATGCTGGTCCTCGTATGCGCAATGCAGGGCGACAGCGACGAGCAGGCGCAACTCCTCGCGCGCAAGGTCGCCAACCTCCGCATCTTCGAGAGCGAACCCGGCAAGATGAACCTCTCGATCCTGAAGAGCGGCGGGTCGGCGCTGGTCGTCAGCCAGTTCACGCTTGCCGCCGACACGAGCCGCGGCAACCGGCCGGGCTTCTCCTACGCCGCGCCGCCGGATGAGGGCGAGCGCCTCTACGAGCTTTTCAAGGCCTCCCTCGCCGAGCACGGCGTGCCTGTCGCCGCCGGTTGTTTCGGCGAGGTGATGCAGGTCCACCTCGTCAACGACGGCCCGGTCACGATCTGGATCGATACGGCGGGATAGCACGCGTCCTTTGACAGGTCACGGAACGGCGCGCTTGAATCCCGGCTCGTCCGGCATGCGGTCCTCAACAAAACCCCGCCAGGGCCGTGCTGCGAGCCCGGCGAGGAGCAATTGACATGCGTCACGGGACTCGCGCGGCTGCGAACAGTCAAGCACGCACACCGCGGACCTTGACAGCCCCGGGGTCCGTGCCGGCGCTCCGCTCGTGTTCGAGCGCCGGGGGCCCCGGCGCTGGTCCGTCGAGCCGTCGGCGACCTCGTGCCAGCGCGCCGGTGTCCGCTCGAGCATCTTCGTCTCCATGGTCCTGTCTGGCATCTCGCGCCGCACCTCTCACGTGCCTTCGAACGCGGCCAATGGCTCGGCGGTGACGCCCTGCGGCCGGGGCGCGCGGCCTGGCCGGGGCGTCGTTGACCGGCTTCGCCCGATCGCGCACGCGGCTGATCTCGACACAGGGATTCTTCCGGATTGTGAGACGCGGATGCCGCGCTTGCGACGCTACGGCGAGGCCATCGGGCTGATCGCACCCGGTCCCCGCGACAGGCACGGGACCTGCTCCCGGGTACCTGTTCAGCCGTGACTGACCCGCGAGTACGGGAACAATCCCGGCCTGGAGGTGACGCGGGAACGCCGGTTACAGGGCCGGCTGCGCAGGCGCAGGCCGGTTCGTTCGGGAATGGCCGGCCTGCACGCGCTCCGGTCGCATGCCGGTATCGGCAAGTGCCGCCATGATGCGTTCCACGTGTTCCGCATCCCGGGTCTCCAGCACGAACTCGACCTCGACCAGCTTGACCGGCACATCCTCGAACCAGACTTGGTGGTGGACGTCGACGATGTTGCCGCCGGCCTTCGCAATGACCTGGGCGGCACGAGCCAGGGCGCCTGGCTGATCGGCGGTCTGGACCCGGATCCGGACCAGCCGGCCGCTTCGCACAAGTCCGCGCATCAGCACCGAGGACAGCAGCCTCGAATCGATGTTGCCTCCCGAAACCACCAGGCCGGCCCTCTGACCGGCAAAGCGTTCCGGTTCGCTCAGCACGGCCGCAAGCGATGCCGCGCCGGCCCCTTCCACCACCTGCTTCTCGATCTCGGCCATGAGCTGCACCGCGTGCTCGAGCCGGGCTTCGTTCACCAGCACGATGTCCTCGACCAGCTCACGGACGACCGGCATGGTGTTCACGCCGGGACGCTTGACCGCGATCCCTTCCGCAATCGTCGGCCCTGCAGTCGGCAGCGACCAGCCCCTGAGCCCGTGGTGCATGGAGGGGTAGCTCTCGACCTCGACTCCGATGATGCGGATCCCGGGTTTGAGCGCCTTCGCCGCCACGGCGATGCCGGCGATCAGGCCGCCGCCGCCGATCGGGACAACGAGGCAGTCAAGATCGGGAACCGCCCGCAGCATCTCCAGCCCGACCGTCCCCTGGCCCGCAATGATCCTCGGGTCGTCGTAGGGATGCACGACCGTGAGACCGTCGGCTTCGGCGCGCTCCTGCACGAAGGCTTCACCCTCCGAGACCGAGTCGCCGTGCAGGATGACGGTCGCACCGAGCAGCTCGGTCGAGCCGATCTTGCCGAACGGCGTCGAGACCGGCATGACGATGGTCGACGGCACCCCCATCTGCCTTGCGCGGTACGCGACGCCCTGTGCGTGGTTCCCGGCCGAGAGCGCGATGACGCCCCGCTCTCGCTGCGGCGCGGTGAGGTCGGCCAGCCGCACCAGGGCTCCGCGGTCCTTGAAGGACGCGGTGAACTGCCGGTTCTCGAGCTTGAGGAACACCGAGGCCCCGGTGATTTCGCTCAAGGTCAGCGAGTGCTCGAACGGCGTGCGCACCACCTTGCCGTCCAGCATGCGGCCGGCGGCCTCGATATCGGACAGTGTCAGGATCATTCGGGTTCGATCACCAGTTTGTGGGCGGGAGCCGTCGTACCCGCCAGTACCAACGGATCACCGTCGCGCCAGCGCGTCATGAGATCGGCGTACCAGCGGGAGAACGGATTTCCAGACTGGCCCGGCGTGACGATGAACTCGGACCGATCAAGGTCATCGAGGGTGTAGATGGCGCGATACCCCGCTCCGTGCACGTGGCGGAACGGATGGGCCTCGTCGGAAAACCGCACACCGCCACGGTTGATGGTATCCGGCCCGCCGTCGGTCGGAATTTCCCGTTCGATCATTGAACGCAGCAGCGGGATGCGCCCGGCGAACGGGTGGGAAAACCGCGCTGCGTGGGCCTTGCCCCACACCGGCCTGTCCGACCCGTAGCGATCCCCGATCATGCTCCGGGCACGCGCGAGCGCATCACGGATGCGGTCCTCACAGTTCTCGATACCGGGTGTCGAGATGACGTCGCACCATTCCGGCCGCCGGGTGAGCACGTGAACCAGGGCCTGCGGCCGGTAGCGCCACCACGAGGTAAACCGGGGCCCGAGCTCGTCGGCGAAGATGCCGCGCAGCAGTTCCCTGACCCACGTGATGTAGAGCAGCGGCTCATGCCTGTCGCGGTCCATGGTTCCGTCCCAGGCGGCGAGTTCGGGAACCGGAGCCGCGCCGAGCAGGTGCGGCAGAACCATCCGGGCCGAAAGCGACACGCTGTCCATCTGGATTGACCGGTGGTCGGCCCCCTTCGCGAGCAGCATGGCAATGCGCCGCGCCCGCCAGGGCGGCCGCCAGTCCCGGCCGAGGAAGTACGGGTAGTCCGGCCCGACCATGCGGTTGTTGGCATTGAGCAGCCGGCCGGAGGGGGGATCCACCACGCGCGGCAGTTCGTCGTAGGGGATCATCCGTTCCCAGCTGCGCCGCGCCGACGGCACGAGGCCGCCCGGCTGCTCGCGCAGCGGGACACGCGCCGGCGATATCATCCCGATCCGCCCGTGCCGGTCGGCGTAGGCGACGTTCTGGTGCGGGGAGTGGAACGATGCGAGCGCGGCCTCGAACCCGGCCCACGAGGTCGCGCGGTTCACCTGCGCCAGTGCCTCGACGGTCCGGTCGTTGCCGAGGAAGATCGGGCTCTCCAGCGACCAGCCTTCCGGGTACCGGTCCGACAGGTCGGACAGCACCACCCCGGATGCCGTCTCCCGCACCACCAGCGTTTCGGGTTCACCCCATCGCACATTGATGGTCTCGGTTCGTGTCGAGAGCACCTCGGGTTCGCGCACCAGGTCCGCCATGTCGGTTGCGGCGTTCGTCATGCCCCAGGCGATGGCGCCGTTGTGGCCAAGCACCATCATCGGCACTCCCGGCGCCGTGGCGCCGGCGAGGACATCGGCGCCCACCTCGATCCGGGCCAGGTACCAGATGCCGGGGATCGACAGTCCCAGGTGCGGATCATTGGCAAGCACCGGGGGTGACCGCACGGCCCACAGGTTCGATCCTCCGGTTCCCACCGGGGCGACGGCGTCCGGTGGGTCGCCACCGACGTCCTGCGGCCAGAGATCTTCGAGCTGTTCCGGGTTCAGCTGTTCGGCAAGCCTGCCGCGCAGCAGTTCGGTGCGCCAGTTTCCGAGCAGCTGCAGGGCCATCATCCGTCCCCAGAGCAGCGAGTCGGTGACCTGCCACGGTTCAGGGTCGTGCAGCAGCAGTTCGAGCAGCCATGGCAGCGCGCCGTCATGGCTGGTCCGCCAGGCGTTGACACCGGCCGCGTAGGCCTCGATCTCGGCGCGCAGTCGCGGCGAAAGGATCCGTTCCTGCTCACGCGCCTGGCGATAGAGGCCGAGACCCCGGAAGAAGCGGTCGAGCGGAACTCCGCTGGCACCGACGAGCTCGGCCATGCGACCGGCACCGGTCCTGCGCATCATCTCCATCTGCCCGAAGCGGTCCTGCGCATGCGCGAAGCCGAGGCCGAAGGCGGCATCGGCACGGGTCCTGGCCCTGACGGTCACCACGCCGTGGGCGTCACGCAGGATCTCGACCCGCTGGTCCGGGCCCTGGAGGCTCACCTGCCCGTCGAGCTGCGGCAGCGAGCTGCGAAGCCACAGCACACCGCCACCGACACCGGCGGCGAGCACCATCACGCCCGCGGCAAGTCCGATGACCCCGTAACGCAGCGGGCGAGGCATCACCGCGTGACTGGGACAGGCTCCGGGCACGCCCGCAGCGTCATGGCGCGTTCACTCGGCCGCATGCCCGAGTTCCTCCAGGATTCGCGCCCGGTCCTGATCGACATCTGGAGCGCTCGGCCGACTGCGCGGGTCCTCGAACCCGGAAATCTTGATCGGGCTTCCGGCCACGCGCAGGTGTCCGGCTGTCGGGTCGTCGATGTCGATCACCATGTTGCGGGGTTCGACCTGCGGGTGCTCCAGCACGGTGCTGATCGAATTGATCCCGCTCGCCGGAATCCCGGCCGGGTCCAACAGCGCGAGCCAGTCCGCGGTATCGCGACCCTTCAGGATGCCCTCGATCTCGGCTTCCAGCGTCTGCTGGTTCTCGTTGCGCAGGTTGTTGGAGGCATAGCGCGGATCCGCAGCCAGATCCGCCCGGTCGAGGATGTCGCAGAACCGGGTGAACATGACGTCGTTGCCCGCGGCAACGATCATCCAGCCGTCCCTGGTGCGAAAGGTCTGGAACGGCGTGATCGAGGGATGCCGACCACCCAGCGGACCGGGAACCTCGCCAGTGGCGCTGTAGCGTGCAATCGCGTTCTCGCACAGCGCGACCTGGCAATCGAGCATGCCGATGTCGACCTTCCGGCCCCGGCCCGAGGTCCTGCGGTCGAACAGGGCGGTCAGAATGCCGATGGTGGTAAACAGCCCGGCTCCGATATCTCCGATGGACATGCCGACGCGTGTCGGTTCGCCGCCGGGCTGACCGGTAATGGACATGATGCCGCCCATCGCCTGCACCACCATGTCATAGGCCGGCCGGGCCGAATGCGGCCCGGTATGCCCGAACCCCGAGCACGCAGCGTAGATCAGCGCCGGGTACCGGTCCTGCACGTCATCCCAGCCGTAGCCGAGCTTCTCCATGGTCCCCGGCCGGAAATTCTCGATCACCACGTCGGCGCCCGCGAGCAATGCCTCGAAGATTCGCCGGTCCGAAGTCTCCTTCAGGTTGAGCGCGATACTCTCCTTGCCGCGGTTGATCGAGATGAAATACGCGGACTTGCCGTTGACGAACGGACCGTATTCGCGTGCATCGTCACCGCGACCCGGTGTCTCGACCTTGATCACGCGCGCGCCGAGATCGGCCAGGATCATGGTGCAGTACGGGCCGGCGAGAACCCGTGTCAGGTCGATGACCGTAACACCAGCGAGCGGTCCGGTTGAGGTCATGGCAGTTCCCTCCTGCTCGGATTGCGGTCTCAGAACGCGCTGTTGTAGAGGCCGCCATCAAGCAGAAGGCTCTGGCCGGTGATGTAGCCGGCCTGGCGGCTGCACAGGAAGGCCGCAGCCTCGCCGAACTCTTCGGGATCGCCGGCCCGGCGGGCCGGTACACCGGCAATCCGCTGCTCGTGAGCCTCCTCGTGGCTGATGCCGAGTTGTGCGGCGGCAGCATCAATGCCACCACGGTACCGGTCGGTGTCGAAGAACCCCGGCTGGATGTGGTTGATGGTGACGCCGCTCGATGCAACCGAGCGGCATACACCGGCGCAGAACGCGGTGAGCCCGGCCCGGGCCGCACTCGACAGGTCGAGCCCGAACACCGGCATCCGCACGGAAATCGAGGTGATGTTGAGTATGCGGCCGAACCCCCGTTCGGCCATGCCGTCGACGACCCGCTGGATCATCTCGATCGGGGTCACCATGTTCCAGGTCACCCCGGTCAGCATCGAGTCGCGGTCGAGTTCCCTGAAGTCACGGTAGGGAGGGCCGCCCGCGTTGGTGATCAGGATGTCGGGCTGCGGCGCGGCCGCGAACAGGGCATCCTGGCCATCCCGTGTCGTGACGTCCGCCGCAACCTCGTGGACGTCGGCTCCGGTGGCGGTACGGATCTCTGCAGCCGTGCGCGCAAGCCGCTCGGGATCGATACCGTTCACGACCACGATGCAGCCGGCACGGGCGAGCGACATGGCACAGGCTCGACCGAGCCCTCTGCTCGATCCGCAGACAATGGCGTGGCTGCCGGCAATTCCGAGATCCATGGCTTGTCTCCGGGGTTATCCAATGTGCGGCGACACAATGCGTTTCGAGCCTGCCCCCTGCAACCCAAACCTGCCCGTCCGCCCGAAGTCCGCTGGTCTGCACCGGGCCGTCGCCGGCGCAATGCAACCGGGTGCGGCGGTGTCCGCCGGCGCAACGGGAACGTCATCAGCGACTGCGCGCCGGAAAGCGCCGAACGATCGGTCGGACCCTGCCCCCGGGGTCCGGGCGTCTCCGCGGGCCGCACTCGAACCGGGCGATGTCCGCGATCCTGATCGCCGCCCGGGATCAGACCCGCACCCTGTGCGCCAGGACCACGGCAGTGACAAACAGCGCAACGGCAACGGCCTGGTGCAGGATCGCCAGATCAATGTGCGCCACGCTGAGCAGGGTTGCGACTCCGAGCGCAGACTGGACAAGAACCAGTCCGGTCAGCACGGCGGCGGCAGCCTGTACCTGCCCTGAAATCCCGGGCCTTGATGCCCGGACCAGGAACGTTGCTCCCGCCGCGAGCGTGACCAGTGCCAGCACCCTGTGATGGAACTGCGCGGACCCGGGGTCATCGACCAGGGTTCGCCACACCGAACCGAGGTGGCCGTAGTCGGGCGGGATCAGAGATCCTCCCATCAGCGGAAACGTGTTGTAGACGCGTCCGCCGTCGAGCCCGGCGACAAGGGCGCCCGCCAGTACCGTGAGCCCCACCAGGCCGAGGCACAGGTCGGCATGACGCACGAGGCGTCTCGGTGAACTGGCTGATACCGGCGTGCGAAGATCGAGCACGGTCCAGATCACAGTGCCGAGGATGACGAGGGCGAGCGACAGGTGAATCGCGAGCCGCAACGGGCTGACGTGCGGGTCGTCCACCAGTCCGCTTCGCACCATCCACCAGCCGATCAGACCCTGAACACCCCCCAGCACGAGCAGCAACCAGCAGCGTGTCCGAAGACGGTCGGGCAGGCTCCCGCGCACCAGGAACCACAGGAACGGCATCGCGTAGACCAGTCCGATCAGCCGCCCCCACAGCCGATGCAGATATTCCCACCAGAAGATGCGCCGGAATTCGTCGAGCCCCATCCAGCTGTTGATCTGGCGATACTCGGGGGAGGCCTGGTACAGCGAGAAAACCCTGGCCCACTCCTCCTGTGACAGCGGCGGCAGAATGCCCAGCAGCGGCCGCCACTCGACCATGGACAGACCGGAACCGGTCAGCCTGGTCATGCCGCCGATGATCACCATCAACCCGACCATGACGGCGACGAGCACAAGCCACGCCGCGACCGCACCGTCCGGCTCGCGCCGGACAGCCATCAGCGGTCCGTGCTCTCGGCCGTGCACTGGAACTCCACATGATAGGTGTCACATGACAGGCCGGGCGCGCCGCACATGTCCGGCGCTCTCGGCAGGTCGGACCCGATCATCGGGATGATGCGAAGATCAATCATCGCGTCCTTGAGACCGTCGAGCGCCAGGACGGGTAGCGGCACATCAGGCTCCGGCAGTCCCGGCGCACCGGAGCCCGGTTTGCCACCGGGCTTGCCCCACAAACTCCCGTCCGCCTCCGTGCACAGGTTGATCGCCGCCTCCAGCGCGATCGCCGAGAGTTCGATCGCTCCCAGGGCGGTTCGCACCAGCAGCGTCCGGCTGCTCGCCGGCCCGATCGGCGCAACATGGAACAGCAGTGCGGCATCCTCCCCGGCAGCGGCCCGGAATGCATCCGCCGGATCCTCGATCGTAACCGGATCCCCGGCGCCCCCGGGACGCGGCACCGGCAGCAAGGGGATATCGTGCGGCTGTGCCGTGGCGTCCTTCGCCCCCACGGTCACCAGCAGGAGCACCGCCAGTCCCGGCAGGATACGCGGCATGTTCCGGCCTCTCCGTCCTGCTCCAGCATGCACTCTAGCGAGTTCGGGACCGGATGGTACCGGTTTGTGTACTTCCGCATGAGCCCGGCCCCGAGTTCGATGCTTGCCCTGCGGTGCGCCCCAAGGCATGTTCTGCTCGCCTTGGCAGGGTCCTGGCGCGACACCTTTCGACGTCCGAGGAGCATGGCAGATGAAACTGGGCATCGTCCGGGAACGGCGTCCTCACGAGCGACGGGTCGCGGCCTCCCCGGATACGGTCAAGAAACTGGTCGGCCTCGGTCTTGACGTGGTGGTCGAGCGGGGTGCGGGACTGACCGCGGCGATCCAGGACATCGCCTACGCCCAGGCGGGCGCAAGCCTGGTCGACACGCCGGCCGACGCGCTCGGCGACGCCGACATCGTGTTCAAGATCCGCAAGCCGTTCGGCCCCGACGAGCCGGACAACGAGGTCGATCTCATCAAGGATGGGGCGGTTCTGGCCTGCCTGATGGAACCCTACAGGGACCGGGGGCTGTTCAATGCGATCGCGGCCCGCAACATCACGTGTTTCGCGCTGGAACTCATCCCGCGCATCACCCGGGCCCAGACCATGGACGTGCTGTCTTCCCAGGCCAACCTCGCCGGCTACAAGGCGGTGATCGAGGCCGGCGCCGCCTTCGGCCGGGCGTTTCCGATGATGATGACGGCCGCCGGCACCGTTCCGCCGGCCAAATGCATGATCATGGGAGCCGGAGTGGCCGGCCTGCAGGCCATTGCCACCGCGCGTCGCCTGGGCGCGGTGGTATCCGCGACCGACGTGCGCCCGGCGGCGAAGGAAAACGTCGAGAGCCTTGGTGCGACATTCGTCGCCGTGGAGGACGAGGAGTTCCGCCAGGCCGAAACGGCGGGCGGCTACGCCAGGGAGATGAGCCGGGAGTACCGGGAAAAGCAGGCGGCGCTGATCGCGCAGACGATTTCGCGCCAGGACATCGTCATCTGCACGGCGCTGATCCCCGGTCGACCGGCGCCGGTTCTGGTGAGCGAGGACATGGTCAAGGCGATGAAGCCGGGTTCGGTGATCGTCGACCTGGCCGTCGAGCAGGGAGGCAACTGCCCGCTGTCGGTTTACGGCGAAACCGTCAGCGGGCACGGCGTCACCATCATCGGGCGCGCCAACATGCCGAGCGAAGTGGCGGTCGACGCTTCGGCACTGTTCTCGAAGAACCTGCTGAACTTCCTCACTCCCCTGATCGACAGCGACACCGGGCTGCTCTCGATCGACACCGAGGACGAGATCATCAAGGGATCGCTTGTCACCTGGCACGGTGCCGTGGTGCATCCGGCCGTCCTCGAGTTGCAGGATGAGACCGGCGGAGAGGCGTCATGACCCCTGAACAGCTGATCGAACGGGCAAACCGGCTGGCAGAGGAGTCCCGCGAGGTCGCCGAGCACGCGGCCGAGCTGATCCGCCAGGCGACATCCGCCACGCCCGAGATCGCCCCGGCAGCGGGCATCGATCCGTTCCTGTTCGGCCTCACGGTCCTCGTGCTGTCCTGTTTCGTCGGATACTACGTGGTCTGGCGGGTCACTCCGGCGTTGCACTCGCCGCTGATGAGTGTGACCAATGCCATTTCCTCGGTGATCATTGTCGGCGCCCTGATCGCCGCCGGCCCCGCCGAGATGAACTTCTCGCAGATCATGGGTTTTTGCGCTGTCGTCCTGGCGTCGGTCAACATCTTCGGCGGCTTCATCGTCACGCAGCGCATGCTCTCCATGTTCCGGAAGAAACGCTGATCCGGCAGGTGCGACATCGCGATGATCCAGATCCCTGAAAACCTCTCTGCAATCCTCTACCTGGTCTCGGGCGTGTGTTTCATCCTCGCCCTGAGGGGACTGAGTTCGCCGGACACCGCGCGCAAGGGAAACCTGTTCGGCGTTGCCGGCATGGTCCTTGCCGTCGGAACCACGGCGGCACTGCCCGCAGTACTGAGCTACGAGGTGATCATCGCCGGTATCGTGATCGGCGGAGCGATCGGTACGCTGATCGCGCGGAAGATCGAGATGACCGCGCTGCCGCAGCTGGTAGCGGCGTTTCACAGTCTGGTCGGTCTCGCCGCATGTTTCGTGGCCGCAGCCGCGTTCTACCGCCCCGAAGCCTACGGGATCGGACGGTTTCTCGACATCGGCACCGCCAGCCTGATCGAGATGTCACTCGGGCTTGCGATCGGCGCCGTCACCTTTACCGGCTCCATCATCGCCTTCGGGAAGCTGCAGGGACTGATCAGCGGCGCCCCGCTGGTCTTTCCGGGCCAGCACCTGCTGAACGCCGTGCTCGGAATCGGGCTGGTGGCGCTGGTGGTCCTGCTGGTCCAGGTCCAGTCGGAGGTCACCTTCTGGAGCATTCTGGCGCTTTCGCTGCTGATCGGGATTCTGATCATCGCCCCCATCGGCGGTGCGGACATGCCGGTCGTGATCTCCATGCTGAACTCGTATTCGGGCTGGGCGGCCTGCGGGATCGGGTTCACGCTTTCGAACAGCCTGCTGATCATCACCGGGGCCCTCGTGGGATCCTCGGGTGCGATCCTGTCCTACATCATGTGCAAGGGGATGAACCGGTCGTTCTTCAGCGTGATTCTGGGCGGGTTCGGTGGTGAATCCGAAGCAGCAGGAACGTCCCGCGGCGACAGGGCGATCAAGTCGGGAAGTGCCGAGGATGCGGCCTTCATCATGGAAAACGCGTCTTCGGTCATCATCGTTCCCGGATACGGCATGGCGGTCGCACAGGCGCAGCACACGCTACGCGAAATGGGCGATATCCTGCGCCAGCGCGGGGTCAGCGTGCGCTATGCCATTCACCCGGTGGCAGGCCGCATGCCCGGTCACATGAACGTTCTGCTCGCCGAGGCGAATGTTCCCTATGACCACGTCCTTGAACTCGAGGAGATCAATCGCGACTTCCCCCAGACCGATGTCGCCTTCGTCATCGGGGCCAACGACGTCACCAACCCGGCCGCCAAGACCGACCCGACAAGCCCGATCTACGGCATGCCGATCCTCGACGTCGAGAACGCGCGGACAGTGCTGTTCGTCAAGCGGTCCCTGGCGTCGGGATATGCCGGCGTCGACAACGAACTGTTCTTCCGTGACAACACCATGATGCTGTTCGCCGACGCCAAGAAGATGTGCGAGGAAATCGTCATCGCGCTCAGCTGAGCCGCGCCGGTTCCGGCCGGAGACCAACGCCACGCACACAACGCGCAACCAGGTGGTTCCGGAAACCCCCGCAAGCGCAACGCGGCGTGACTTGTCCGGCCGCGGTCCGGTCGGGACCGGCCGATGCCCCCGCCAACCCGCAAGGGCAGGCATCCGGTGCCGGCAGGACCACCGTGTTCACCCTGCGAGCGCGACTTCCATCCACCCGCACGTGATCCGAGGATCACAGACCCTCCGGCGAACAGCGCGTGTGCGCGCCGGTCTTCAGGCCTGTACGGTCGCAACCTCGCGCCGGTCGGCGTCCGCCGGGGCCGGGGTCGCGGTGACCGGGCTTTCGATCACCACCTCCGGCTCGGGCGGGACCGGCAGCAGTGCCACTCCCGGTGGTTTGCGCCAGTCAATGGTCGCAAACGCGCCGCAGTTTCCGCACAGCGCCCCCCAGTCCGGCGATCCGGCGCCACAGGACCGGCAGGTCCAGGCCTCGTCCGCCGGCGCCCCGGCCGCCCGCTCCAGCCAGGACCGGGCGGACGCACTGTCTCCGTGCTCCTCCTGCTCGAGCCGCGCCATCAGCATGCAGGCCCGGGCCCCGGCCTCATCGGGCAGGCCCAGTCCGGCAAGGACGCGGCGCGCCTCGCCCCAGAACCGGCTGTCGAGAGCGGCCGCGGCAATGGCGAGCCGGCTCTCCCGTTCGTCCTGGGTATCGGAGGTCAGCCGCTGGATCCGGCGAAACCGGTCAAGCGGCGTGTCCTGTGGCCAAAGTCCGGTGTAGACCGTCACCAGATCGGGATGCGGCCGCTTCGGCCAGGAGGTTTCGATCAGCCGTGCCGCCGCCCGGGTCTTGCCGCTGCGTGCGAGCGATCTGCACTTCAGGACAATCGCGGGAATGAAGTCGGAGGCGGTGGAAAGCGCGCGCTCGGACAGTTCGAACGCCTCCGTGACCCGGCCTGCATCCAGCTCTTCCTGCGCCCTGGCCGAGAAGATCGCAACACGGTGCTCCAGCGCCTCGCCCTCGGGCCTGATCTTGCGCCGGACCGCGTCGAACAGGGTCGCCTGGGCGTCGGCCCACCGTCCGGCCCGTGACTGCAGGTCAAACAGCGTCTCGACGACAAAGCTCGAGTCCGGCCGCAGCCGGCGCGCGCGTTCCGCAATGGCGAACGCCTGTTCGGTGTCGTTCTCGCGCAGCGCCTGGCGCAGCAGGCCGGTCAGGCCGAGAAAGGCGGTTTCCTCGTTGTGCGTGAGCGCATCGAAGTACCGCCTGGCCGCTTCCTCGTCGCCGCTCAGTGCCGCTGCCTGGGCCGACAGCAGCCGTGTGACCTCGGGCTCCCGCAGCAGGGAATCGGCACGGCGCGCCAGGCGCATGGTTTCCTCGCGGTCCCCCGCCGTCGCCGCAGCCATGCCGAGCGCCAGGGCACGATACCCCTCCTCGCGCCGGCGCGCCGTGCGCCGCGCAACGAAGCTGCCCGGCGCACGCGAGACCGCACGCCAGACCGCGAGCGTCATGTTGAACAGCATGACCAGCCCGACCACCGCCACGATCAGCAGGGCAAACTGCGTCTCCACCCGGTAGCCCAGCCAGTCCACCACGACGGTGCCCGGGTGGTCGGCCAGCCAGACCGCGGCGACAACCAGGACCGCGAGTTGCACGAAATACAGCAGGATCAGGCGCATCGTTCCCTACCCGCTCGCCAGCCCGGCCAGTACCGCCGCCTCCAGAGAGGCCATGGCGGCATCCACGGCAAGCCGGCTGAGGGCCCCGGCCAGCCAGTCCGCAACGGCTGCGGCGGCAGCGCCCTCGAGCATCTCCAGCGTCGCAACCGCGCCGGCGAGATCGCCGTCGGCAAGCGCGGTCTCGGCCGCGGCCACACGCGCCTCGAGACTGTCGGGTGCCACATCCTCGACCTGCCGGATCGTGACCAGCGACGTCACCCTGGCCAGCACCTCGCCGACCAGTCCCTCGGCCGCCTCGGCGGCGCGGCCCTGCAGCGCGGCGCGGCCAACATCAGAAAACCCGGCCCTCAACCGGTCCAGCGTCGGCACGCCGGCATCGGCGCCCGGCTCGAGTGCCGCAAGCGCCGCCTCGACGTCCGGCTCGCCGGCGAATACCGGACGAAGTGTTTCGAGGTGCCGGCGCCAGGGTTTCGAAGTGGCCGTGGCAATCCGCAGCTGTCCGAGACCGATCAGGGCGAAGGCAAGCCGTTCGCGGTCGGGGCGTTCGAGTTGCGCCGCCAGCACGTCGATGCGCCGTTCAAGGCCCGAGACCTGCTTACTGACTGCACCGGTCTCGGCCCGTGCCACGTCGAGTTGTTCCCGGACCGCACCCGTCTCGGCCCGTGCCGCATCGAGCTGCTCGGGCAGAACGCGCTCGCGGGACTCCACGGCCGCCACCTGCTCGGCGATCTGCAGCAGGCGCGACATGAACTGTGGAAAACTCCCGCCCTGCTCGTCGACGAATTCGAGATGCTCCATGCGGGTCTCGAGATCAGCCAGTCGCGCCGCCAGTTCGCGTGTTTCCCCGACAGTCCTTTCCCGCGCCGCTCCGGTGCCTGCCGCCAGTTCCTTGCCGGCCGCTTCCAGCCGGTCCAGGCGTTCCTCGATCGCGGCCAGACGGGGCTGCCATTCCTCCCGCAGCGCCTCGAGATCGACGGCCACGGCGGTCACGGCCGCCGCGGGCCCGGCCCGGGTTTCGGTCTCCGCCGTGATGTCACCGGGCGGAGCGGCTGTCTCCGTCGCCGCGGCAGACGCGGCCGGTGCCGGACCCGAGGGGTGGGGCACCGTGCTGGCAGCGCCGTCCGCTTCCGTCCCCGACCCGCCCGTCATCCATGACGGCAGCCCGAGGCCTTGCTCGATGTCGCCGAGGTCGGCCCCGACCGCAGCCAGAAGCGGAGCGACACCGCCGCGCCAGGAAGAATAGCTGGCGATCAGGACGCCGAGGACGAGGATGACGGCACCCGCCACCAGCAGCGGAACGCGCCGGGTCCGCAGGATCGAAGACGGCCTGACATCGATGACCGGGCCGGCGCCGGGCGACGCCGCCGCGGGCTTTTCCCGATCACTTTCGTTCGGTGACGACATGCTCCCGTCCGGCTTGCCAGTTCCGGTCTGACAATAGCAGGTTCGTCATGGCTTGTGTGTTCCGCCGGGGAGCAGGTCGACCATCGCGGACCGGTCGGGCCGGGCCGCGATCCTGACTGCCCTCCACTCGAGTTCATGGGCCGCTTCCGCAACCGCCGGACTGAGACAGAAGGCGATCATGCCCCCGGTCGCCGATGCCAGTCCGGCCCGCCGGAGCAGTTCGGCGAACAGGCGCGCAGAGCGCGGCGAGAAATGCAGGACGCCGTCGATCCCGCCGGCGGCAAGCGCACGACTCGCCGCCGCACTCAGCGCCTCCACGGCCTCGGCCCGGTAGACCACCCGCCGCTCGAGCCGGTACCCCGCCGCCTCCAGGCGGGGCTGCAGATCGCCGTGCGTCACCTCCCCGCACAGCCAGAGCAGCCGGCCGGCTTCCGGACTGAACCTGCGGATCACCAGCTCCGCCAGGTCGGCGGCGTCACCGGCCGCCGACAGGACCACACGGTGGCCGGCATGTCGCACCCGACGGGCGGTCGCTTCCCCGGCGCAGCAGATGGCCAGCGCCGGATCGACGTCGGCGGACGCCAGCGCCGGCAGAGCGCCGACGCTCGTCAGCAGCACCGCCTGCAGTCCCCACCCGGGCACCGGACCGGGCGGAAGCTCGATGCGTCTCATCACCGGTGAAATCACCGTCTCCAGCCCGCGACGCTCAAGCAGTGCGGCGAGCCGCAGCGAGTCCCGCATCGGCCGGGTCAGCAGCAGCCGCACGGTGCATTACCGCGACGCGGCGGCACCGGCAGACCGGCGCAATGCCCGGCCAACCACGCAACCAAGCGCTTCCGGAGCATCCGCAGGTCCGGCGCTTTCTGCGTTGTGTCCGGGTCCTGGACCGGCCCCGGCATGCCACCCGGCGAGCCTCAGCCGTCCGGGCCGCACGAAGAGGGCGTGTCCCGCAATCGGGGTCCGGCATGTCCCGTCGAGTTCCGCCAGCATCGCGCGTTCGGCGCGCACCGCCAGTTCGCTCTCGCGGTGGGAGATTGCCCTCATCCACCGGAATACCCTCCCGTCATCGAGGCGGCACTGGATGCCGATCGCCCCCTGGCCCACAGCCGGCAGCATGTCCTCGACCGGGAGTATCCTCGTTGCGCGTTCATGGAGACCAAGCCGGCGAAGCCCGGCCAGGGCCAGAACCGTGGCGGCGACGGCGCCCTCGTCGAGCCGGGCGAGCCGCGTCTCCACGTTGCCGCGCAACGGCACGATCCGCAGGTCCGGACGGCGGGTGCGAAGCTGCGCCGCGCGCCGGACCGAGGAGGTGCCGACCACAGCTCCCTGTGGCAGTTCCGCGACATCCGCGGCAACGGGCGAGAGAAATGCGTCGCGCGGATCCTCGCGCGGCAGAACGGCCGCAATCGCGGTCCCGTCGGTCAGCACCGTCTCCACGTCCTTCATCGAATGCACGGCGGCATCGATCCGGTTCTCGAGCAGCGCCTGCTCGATCTCCTTGCAGAACAGCCCCTTGCCGCCGATGTCCGCCAGCGGCCGGTCCCTGACCCGGTCTCCCGTGGTGGTGATCGCCACCACCTCGACCGCTCCGTCGCGGCCGAGCTCGGCATGAATCGAACCGAGGCGCGCGCGCACCTCTCCAGCCTGTGCGAGTGCCAGCCTGGACCCCCGGGTTCCGATCCGAACCAGCGGCATGCTAGGTTTCATGGCCGGTCGCAGACGGCATCACAGTTCATGTCCAGCCCTCGTCCAGGTTCCCGCGCACCACACCATGAAGGCGCCCATGCGCGATCGCAAGCAGACACCGGTTGTCCTGGGTATCGAAACAAGCTGCGACGAGACGGCCGCCGCCGTGGTCGACGGCGCACGCACCATCCACTCCAGTGTCGTCCGCTCGCAGGTGCGGGAGCACCGGGAATACGGTGGGGTCGTCCCGGAGATCGCCGCCCGCTCCCACATCGAATACCTCGACGACATGATCAGCCGGGCAATGGACGAGGCCGGCGCCGGATTTCCGGATCTCGACGCCGTCGCGGCCACCGGCGGGCCAGGGCTGATCGGCGGTGTCCTTGTCGGCTCGACCATGGCCAAGGCCGTCGCACTTGCCCGTGACATTCCGTTCATCGCCGTCAACCACCTCGAGGGACACGCGCTGACCGCCAGGCTCACCGACGGTCTGCGGTTTCCCTACCTGCTGCTGCTGGTCTCTGGCGGCCACTGCCAGCTGCTCGGGGTCCTCGGCGTTGGCGAGTACCTGCAGTACGGCAGCACCGTCGATGACGCGGTGGGCGAGGCGTTCGACAAGACCGCGAAGCTGCTCGGCCTCGGCTATCCGGGCGGCCCGGCACTCGAGGCCGCCGCCCGCGACGGTGACCCCGGGCGCATTCCGCTGCCGAGCCCGATGGTTGGGCGGCCCGGATGCTCGTTCTCGTTCTCCGGGCTGAAGACCGCGGTCCGCCACCGGGTCGCGGCGATGGAACCGCTCGATGCCGGCGATCGGGCCGACCTTGCCGCGGCATTCCAGGCTGCGGTGATGCGGTCTCTGGTGGATCGAAGTGCCAATGCGATCCGCTGCTTCCGTGCCAGCCACGGCGAGGGCCTGCCCTTCGTTGCCGCCGGCGGCGTGGCCGCCAACGCGGCGCTGCGGGACGCAATCGAACACCTGGCCGGCGAGAGCGGAATGCGGTTTGTCGTTCCGCCACCGGCGCTGTGCACCGACAATGCCGCCATGATCGCCTGGGCCGGCATCGAGCACCTGCGCCTCGGCCGGACCAGCGGCCTCGACTTCGCCCCACGTCCACGTTGGCCGCTTGCAGAGCTCGCGCACCGGTGACGACGCTGCGCATCGGCATCATCGGCGGGGGCGCCTGGGGAACCGCGCTCGGACACCTCGCGGCGCGGGCAGGTTGTGCGACCGTGCTGTGGGCACGCGACCGGGCAGTTGTGGACGCGATCAACGAGCGGAGCGAAAACCCGCATCGTCTGGCCGGTTGCCGGCTTGATCCGGCCCTGCAAGCGACGAACCGGATGGCGGACGCATGCGCGGCGGACGCGGTGTTGCTGGTCGTCCCCGCGCAGCAGGTCCGCGCCGTCGCGACCGGGCTTTCGGAGCACCTGCGCCCGGACACGCCGACGGTCTGCTGTGCGAAGGGTATCGAGACGGCAACGGGCCTCATGATGTCGGAAGTGCTGGCCGCGGCCATCCCCGGCATCATGGCGGGCTGCCTGTCCGGCCCCACCTTCGCCGCCGAGGCGGTCGCCGGCACGCCAACCGCCGCCACTCTGGCATTGCCGGACCCGGGCCGGGCCCGGCAGGTCGCCGACGCACTCGCGTCCAGGTATTTTCGGCCGTACATCTCCACCGACGTGATCGGCGCCGAGACGGGGGGCGCGGTCAAGAACGTGCTTGCGATCGCCTGCGGCATCGCCATGAGCCGGGGTTTCGGCGAGAACACCCGGGCTGCCCTCATCACCCGTGGACTTGCCGAAACGATCAGGCTCGCCGTCGCGCTGGGAGGGCAGGCCGAAACCCTCGCCGGCCTGGCCGGTCTCGGTGACGTGTCCCTGAGCTGCGTCAGCCGGCAGTCGCGCAACTACCGGTTTGGGGAAGCGCTGGGCCGCGGCGAAACCGTTGCCGATGCCGAGTGCGGAGCCGGCGGTGTGGTCGAGGGCCGCCACACCGCTGCCGCCGTGGTCCGCCGGGCCCGGCAGGCCGGATGCGATACGCCGATCTGCGAAGCGGTCGACCGGGTCGTCAATCATCGTGAGGATCTCGATCGTGCCATCGCGAACCTGCTCGACCGGCCACTGCGCACGGAAGGCGGCGGAGAGCCGATCGCGTAAGGTGTCGCGGCGGCGTCCCGGCGGTGGTATGGGAAACAGGCTTGGTTTCTGGCGGAGGATTGGGAACATGGCGTACTGGCTGTTCAAGTCCGAACCCGGTGCCTGGTCGTGGGATGACCAGGTTAAAGAAGGCACGGCCGAGTGGGACGGGGTGCGCAATCATCAGGCGTCAAACAACATGAAGGCGATGAAGCTCGGCGACCTTGGGTTTTTCTACCATTCGGTCAAGGAAAGACGGGTGGTCGGCATCGTCGAGGTGGTCGGAACCTACCGGCCCGACGACACCGATCCGAGCGGCCGGTTCGGCCTTGTGGACGTGCGGGCCGTGGCGCCGATGAACGTCCCGGTCACGCTTGCGGACATCAAGGCCCATCCGAGGCTCGCCGACTTCGGACTGGTCCGGCAGTCCCGCCTGTCCGTCGTTCCCGTCAGCGGGGAGCACTGGCGGATCATCTGTGCCATGGGTGAAACCGAGATCGACACGCCGCCGGCCTGAGGCCGCTTGCGGGACGCCGCGTCGCTCACTATTTTCGCGACCTCTGTGATTGGCGGAGTGGCCGGAATGCCGGAAGTCGAGAACCTTGCGGGCGAGCAGCTTCGCTCGCTGATCGAGCGCATCGAAACCCTCGAGGAGGAGAAGACCGGGATCACGGCCGACATCCGCGAGATCTATGGCGAGGCCAAGAGCAGCGGGTTCAATCCCAAGGTCATCCGGCAGATCATCCGTTTGCGCAAGATGGATGCCCACGATCGGCTGGAACAGGAAGAGCTGCTGCAACTCTACCAGCAGGCCATCGGCATGACCTGAACGGGAGGTTCCCGCCCGGGCTCCCGCAACCCGTCAGGAGCGCCCCATGTGCGCACGACTGACCCCGAAGGAACGACTCCGGCCGATCAGCGGGTTTCCGGAGTGGTTGCCCGAGATTCGCGCGATCGAACTGCAGTGGATCGACAGCCTGCGGCGGGTATTCGAAAGCTACGGCTACTGCTCGATCGAACCGCGATCGGTCGAGCCGGTCGAGGTCCTGCTCAAGCAGGGCGACACCGACAAGGAGATCTACGCGATCTCCCGCCTGCAGGAGGAGGAGGACACCGCCCCGGAACCGGCCTACGGCCTGCACTACGACATGACGGTTCCGATGGCGCGCTATGTCGCGGCGAACATGAACGAGCTGGTCTTCCCGTTCAAGCGCTACCAGATCCAGAAGGCGTGGCGCGGCGAACGACCGCAGGAGGGGCGGTTCCGCGAGTTCCTGCAGTGCGATGTCGACGTGGTGGATACGCGCGAGATCCCGCTGCACTTCGATGCCGAGATGCCCGTGATCATGCAGGAGGCGATCGAGGCGATCGGCGCCGGACCCGTGGTGACCGGGCTGAACAACCGCAAGGTGCTGGAGGGTTTCTATTCCGGGCTCGGCATCGAGGACACCGCCTCGGCGCTGCGGATCATCGACAAGCGCGACAAGATCGGTGATGACGGGGTCGCCTCGCAACTGAAGGCGGAGCTCGAACTCGGTGACGCGACCATCAAGCAGATGCTGGCGCTGGCGGCGATCCGCGGGACCGACCCGGCGGTCATTGACCGGGTTCGCGGCCTCTCGATCACGACGCCGCTGCTGGAACAGGGACTGGACGAGCTCGACTTCGTGCTCCGCGAACTGCAGCGCTTTCCACAGGGAACCTTCGTCGCCGACTTCTCGATCGCCCGCGGTCTCGCCTACTACACCGGCACGGTCTACGAGACCCGGTTTGCCGATTACCCGGATTTTCCGACCATCTGCGGCGGCGGGCGCTACGACAACCTGGTCGGCGACCTCGTCAACCGCCGGGTTCCCGGGATCGGCATCTCGATCGGACTGACCAGGATCCTCGCCAAGCTGGTCCGCGAGGGCCGGATCAGCCCGGGCCGGCGCGGCCCGACCGACATCCTGGTGGTGCACACCCGGGGCGCTCCGTACGAACTGGTCAGCCGGACCGCCCGTGCGCTGCGTGCCCGCGGCTGGCGGGTGGAGCAGTACCACGAGGACCGGCGGCTCAACGCCCAGCTCAGATACGCCTCGCAGAAGGACATCCCCTGGATCTGGTTTCCGCCGGCCCGGGAGGACGGTGAACACCAGGTCAAGCACTCGCAGACCCGCCACCAGGAACCCGCCGATCCCGAAACATGGGTCCCGCGTGCGGAGGCGGCATCCTGACCGTCCGCGACTTCCTGCTGGCGCGGCTCTACAACTGGCACCGCATCGACGCGAACCTGTTTCGCTCCGCACAGATGTACCGGGGCCATGTGCGCATCCTGCTTGCCGCACACGGAATCGCGACGGTGGTCAACCTGCGCGGAGCCAATCCCGGGACAGGCTGGTACCAGGCGGAGCGGGACGCCTGCGCAGACCTGCGTATCGAGCATGTCGACTGCGCCCTGCACTCGCGCCGGCTGCCGACGCGCCGGCACCTGCTGGCCCTGCTCACGGCCTACGAAACCGCGGCGCGCCCGATGCTGCTCAAGTGCTCCGGAGGTGCCGACCGCAGCGCGTTCGCGGCAGCGCTCTACCTGTTGCTCCGCGACGGGCCGGGCGCGCGCGAGACGGCCCTGCGGCAGATGAAGGTGCTGCCGTATCTCCACATTCCGGGCGGGGAGCAGCGCTGGATCCGCCGGTTTCCTGAATTCCTGTGCGACGATGCCGCGGACGGCGACATCGCGGCCTGGCTACGCGGGCGGTACGAACCGGAACGGTTCGCCGACTGGCTGAGCACCCGCAACCTTGGCACCGCCTGGAGGCGGTAGGGCCCTACGGTACCGGTCTGCCGACCACGCCCCGGTCGTGCAGGCTGGCGATCTGGTGCTCCGGCAGACCGAGGATATCAGCGAGTACCGCGTCGGTATCGGCCCCCAGAACTGGGGCCGGCGCGACCGGCCGGGCGTACATGTCGGCGAACCGCAGCGGCAGGCCGGCGGCCCGGTAGGTCCCGATGCCCGGCTGGGTCACGGTTTCGATCAGCGGGTTGGCCACGGAGCAGCGCGGGTCCTCCGAGAGCATCTGGGTGAAGCTCCGGTAGGGTCCCCACAGCACCCCTGCCGCGTCGAGTTCGTGTCCGACCTGTTCGAGCGAGCGGGCCTCGACCCACGGTGCGATCATCGAGACGATGGCGTCCCGCGCCCGGTACCGGTCGTCCTCGCGGCCAAGGTCCAGTCCCTCCGCGGCCTCGAGACGGGATACCGCCACCTCGATGCCGGCGGCCGCCACCAGGCGCCGCCACTGGCCGCGGGTGAGCGCGACCAGCATCACCCGGCGTGCGTCCGCGGTCTCGAAGTCATGCCCGAAGGCGCCGAAGATATGGTTGCCATCAGCCTGCCGGTCTCGTCCCAGCAGTTCGGCCTCGGCGACGTGCCCGAGGCCGCTTGCCGCCCACAGCGCAACGTCGGCGAGCGCCAGCCGGATCAGCTGGCCGCCGCCGCCGCGCGAACGCTGCCGCTCGGCAGCAAGGATTCCGGTCGCCGCCATGCTGCCGGTCAGCAGGTCCCACGCCGCCAGCACATGGTTGACCGGACGGCGTGTGTCGCGCGGTCCTGTCGCGAACGGAAATCCGATTGCGCAGTTGACGGTGTAGTCGACCGCGCCGCTGCCGTCGTGACTGCCGAGAATGTTGACCGTGACCAGATCGGCCCGGCGCTCGCAGAGCCTGTGGTGGTCGAACGGGCCTCCGGGAGGCCGGTTGGTGAGAAACAGTCCGCGGTCGGGACCCGGCTGGCAGATCAGTTCGCTCACGAGTTCCCTGCCCTCGGGCGAGCGGGTATCAATCGCGATCGACTTCTTGCCCTTGTTGAGCCCGGCCCAGTACAGGCTCCGCCCCTGCCCGTCCAGCGGCCAGCGCCGGTAATCGAGACCGCCACCGACAGGATCGAACCGGATGACCTCGGCGCCGAGCTGGGCCAGTGTCATGCCTCCCAGCGGCGCGGCGACAAAGGCCGACCCTTCCACCACCCGCAGGCCGTTCAGAATGTCATACATGGTTGCTGTCTCCGGTCAGGAAGGTCTGGTATCTGCGCATGAAGCGCGGCGCGATCCGGCGCAGGCGCGCGTCGTCCACCTGGCCGCTGCGGGTCATGTAGTCATGGGCGAGATCCATGGGCTCGCGATCCATGCGTCCGGCCATGGTCTCGTACCAGGCCGAACTGCAGGCACCGGCATCGAGCAGCCGGTCCACCGCCGGCCGGCGATCCGTCTCGAACGCCTCGAGGGCACGGGGGACGTCGCCCGGATGGGTGCAGAAGGCCCGCCACAGCGCGACGGCGTCCTCGAGCGCCCGGCGCGTGCCCGAACCGATCGAGAAATGAACCGTCCCGAGCGCGTCGCCGAGCAGCACGGCGTTGCCGCACCGCCAGCGACTGCGTCGCACCATCGGGAACCGGCGCCAGACCGAGCGATTCGAGATTAGCGGATTGCCGCGGAGTTCGGGCGCGAAGATACGCTCGCACCAGGCCCGGTTCGCATCGTCCGACATGCGGGCGAGACCGGCGTTCCGCCAGGCAGTGCCGTCGCACTCGACGATGAAGGTGCTGAGATCGGGCGCGTAGCGGTAGTGATGGGCGACGAAACACCCTCCGGACGTGACCCTGAAGGTGAGCGTCAGGGTCTCGAAGCGCTGCCGGGTCGCGTACCAGATGAACCGGTTGTCAGGGAGCGTGACCTGCTGGCCGGCGTCCGGTACCCAGTCCTGGCCGAGCGGGGAATGGGCGCCGTCGGCCGCGACCACCAGGTCGAACTCATCCCGCATCCCGCGGGTGGCAACCGTTTCGTGGCGCAGGTCCACGCCGGCGGTCTCGGCGATCTCCTCGAGGCAGGCGAGCAGCCGGCGCCGCGAGATGCCGGAAAAGCCGTTGCCGTCGACGGCAACCGCCTCGTTCCTGTGCACGATGGTCAGATCGGACCACCGTTCGAGTTCCGGCGTGATCCGCGCACAGAGTTCCGGGTGCGCCGCCTCGAGCGCGCGAAGCGCCTGGCCGGAAAACACCACCCCGAAACCGTAACTTGCTCCCCGGGGGTCGCGTTCGAGCACCGTGACCAGGGAAGCGGGAAACGATCGACGAAAGAGACCGGCGAAACACAGGCCTGCCGGACCTCCCCCCGCCACAAGAACACGCATCACCCGCTCCCGCTGCATTGCGGCCGCCTACACGCGATCGGGCACGAGGGTCAAGCCGGACCGGCCGGCAGGTGACAGGCGACCGCGGTTGTCGCATGGTAGCGCTCCTTGCACCGGGAGACCCCCCGCCATGACCATCCTGTTCACCCATGATGCGTGCGGCGCGCATGACATGGGGCCCATGCACCCGGAGCGTCCGGCCAGGCTGACCGCCGTGCTCGGCGCGCTTGACGAGGACGGTTTTGCGGGTCTGGACAGGAGGCTGGCCCCGCTGGCACCGGTCGAACGGCTGGAGTCGATGCACCCGAGACCCTACATCGACCACATCCTCTCGAGTGTCCCCGAGCGCGGCCGGGTCTCGCTTGATCCCGACACCTCGCTCTCACCGGGAAGCGGCGAGGCGGCGCTGCGGGCCGTTGGGGCTGCCTGTGCGGCGGTTGACGCGGTATACGCCGGACAGGCGCCGAACGCCTTCTGTGCGGTTCGACCTCCCGGGCATCATGCCGAGCCCGGGCGTGCCATGGGGTTCTGCATGTTCAACACGGTCGCCATCGCCGCCGCCCACGCGCGCTCTGCACACGGCGCGGGGCGCGTTGCCGTGGTGGATTTTGACGTGCATCACGGAAACGGCACCCAGGCCATGTTCTGGAACGAACCCGACCTGATGTTCTGTTCGACCCACCAGATGCCGCTTTACCCGGGCACCGGCGCGCGCGCCGAACGCGGTGCCCACGGGACCATTGTCAATGCCCCGCTGCCATCCGGGGCGGACGGGTCGGCGTTTCGCGCGGCGATGACCGAAATCGTGCTGCCGGCACTCGACGACTTCGCGCCCGAGATACTGATTGTCTCGGCGGGGTTCGATGCCCACGTCAACGACCCGCTGGCCGGGCTTCGGCTTGTCGCCGAGGATTACGCGTGGGTGACACGGGAACTGCTGGCAATCGCGGGGCGACATGCCGGCGACCGCCTTGTCTCGTCACTGGAAGGCGGCTACGACCTCGATGGCCTGGCCGAATCGGCAGCCGCCCACGTCCGGGAACTCATGGCTGCCTGATGCCCCGGCAGTCCCTTGTCCGGGGTTGGCCGCAACAATACACTCGGGTCCCCTCCCCCGACATGCTGGAGAATGCGTGTGACAGGCGACCGAAAACCGGTTGAGACCCTCTCTTTCGAGGACGCCTTGGCGGAACTCGAGGAAATCGTCAACCGCCTAGAGGGTGGCCAGGGCAGCCTGAACGATGCGATAGAAGCCTATGAGCGCGGGTCGATCCTGAAACGGCACTGCCAGGCAAGGCTGGAGGAAGCGCGCCTGCGGGTCGAGCGTATCCGGGTACCGCAGAGTGACGCCGACGAGCTGGCTCTCGAGCGCTGAGGTAACGGTCATTTCCGCACAGCATGCGACGCGGCGATGAGTGAACTGAGCACGGCGATGGACGAGTGCGCCTTGCGGGTCGAGCGCATGATGAGCCTGTTGCTGCCGCGCCCATCCGGGGCGGAGGCCCGGCTGTACGAGGCCATGCGCTACAGTGCCCTCGGCGGCGGCAAGCGTCTGCGGCCGTTCATCGTGAGCCAGTCCGCCGGACTGTTCGGCGTCGATCCGCGCTGCGCCATCCGGGTCGGCGCCGCCGTCGAGTTCATCCACAGCTACTCTCTGGTGCACGACGACCTGCCCGGACTGGACAACAGTGATCTGCGGCGGAGCAAGCCGAGCTGTCATTCCGCGTTCGACGAGGCCACTGCCATCCTGGTCGGCGACGCGTTGCAGACCCTGGCCTTCAGTGTTCTCGCGGCCGAGGAAACCCATTCCGACGCCTTCGTGCGCTGCGAACTCGTTGCGGAACTCGCCCGCGCTGCGGGTCATGCCGGCATGTGCGGCGGCCAGATGATCGACATCAGGGCGGAGACCGAGGAACTGGGCATCGGCGCGATCACGCGCATGCAGAACATGAAGACCGGCAGGCTGTTCTCGTTCTCCGCGGTGTCGGGCGCGGTCCTCGGACGGGCGTCAAGGCGCCACTACCAGGCCCTGCAGACCTACGCGCAGGAACTCGGACTGGCCTTCCAGATTACCGACGACCTGCTCGACGTGATGGGTGACCCCGAACTCACCGGCAAGCCGCAGGGACAGGACCGGCAGACCGGCAAGGAGACATTCGTGTCGGTTCTCGGCGTCGATCGGGCCCGGGCCCAGGCGCGCATCCTGTGCGAACAGGCGGTCAAGGCGCTTGAACTGTGGGGCGGCTCTGCCCACCTGCTAAGAGAACTGGCCTACTTCGTCGTCGATCGTGAAGCCTGATTCGGACTGGTTGCCTCCCATGACACCGCAAACACCTCTCCTGGATACGGTCCACTCGCCACTCGATCTGCGGAAACTCGCTCCGGAAGAGTTGCCGCAACTGGCGCGTGAACTGCGCCAGGAGGTGATTGGCGTGGTTTCGGAAACCGGCGGTCATCTCGGCGCCAGTCTCGGCGTCATCGAACTCACCGTGGCCTTGCACTACATCTACAACACGCCGATTGACCGGCTGGTCTGGGACGTCGGCCACCAGGCCTATCCGCACAAGATCCTGACGGGCAGGCGCGAGCGCATTCGCACGCTGCGCCAGGCAGGAGGATTGTCCGGGTTCACGCGGCGCTCGGAGAGCGAGTTCGACCCCTTCGGCGCCGCCCATAGTTCCACTTCGATCTCGGCGAGCCTCGGAATGGCCGTGGCGCGCGACCTGACCGAGCGGAACAACCACGTGGTCGCAGTGATCGGAGACGGCGCGATGAGCGCCGGCATGGCCTACGAGGCCATGAATAATGCCGGTTCCACCGACACACGGCTGCTTGTGATCCTCAACGATAACGACATGTCGATCGCACCGGCGGTCGGGGCATTCAGTGCCTACCTGTCCCGCCTGCTGAGCTCGCGTCCCTACTTCAACCTGCGAAACCTCGCCGCGCAGATCGCAAGCCATCTGCCGCGAACGCTCGAGAACACGGCTGTCCGCGCCGAAGGCTACGCACGCCGGATGATAACCGGTGGAACGCTGTTCGAGGAACTGGGGTTTTACTACGTGGGGCCGGTGGACGGTCACAACATGGAGCACCTGCTGCCGGTACTGCGCAACATTCGCGACGCCGACCATGCGCATCCGGTACTGCTGCACATCGTCACCGAAAAGGGTCGCGGTCATCCGTTTCCCGAGAGTTCGAGCGAGAAGTTCCACGCGGTCCAGAAGTTCGATGTCGCGACGGGAACCCAGAACCGCTCGGTCGCCAACGCCCCGAGCTACACCAGCGTGTTCGCCAACTCGCTCATCTCCCTCGCCGAACGGGATCCGGCGATTGTCGCCATTACCGCGGCCATGCCGTCGGGAACCGGAGTCTCGGCCTTCGCCAAGCAGTTTCCCGACCGGAGCTTCGATGTCGGCATCGCCGAACAGCACGCGGTGACCTTCGCTGCCGGAATGGCGACCGAAGGGATGAAGCCCTTCGCCGCGATCTATTCGACCTTCCTTCAGCGCGCCTACGACCAGATCGTTCACGATGTCGCCCTGCAGAGCCTGCCGGTGCGGTTCGCCATCGACCGGGCGGGGCTCGTCGGCGCCGACGGTGCCACCCACGCGGGGGCATTCGACCTCGCCTATCTCTGCTGCCTGCCCAACATGGTGGTGATGGCCGCTGCCGACGAGGCCGAGTTGGTGCACATGGTGGCGACCTGTGCCGCGATCGACGACCGGCCATCAGCGGTCCGCTACCCGCGGGGCGAAGGTGTCGGCGTGGAGCTGCCCGAGCAGGGAGAGCCGCTGGAAATCGGTCGCGGCCGGATCATGCGCCGCGGCAGCACAGTTGCGCTGCTGTCACTGGGCGGCAGGCTGGCGGAGTGTCTGGCCGCGGCTGACCGGCTGGATGCGGCGGGCGTGTCCACCACGGTCGCCGATGCCCGGTTTGCCAAGCCGATTGACCAGGACCTCGTTCGCGATCTCGCCGGCTCGCACAAGGTGCTGATTACCGTGGAGGAGGGATCGACCGGCGGGTTCGCTACCCAGGTCCTTCACCTGCTGACCGGCGAGGGACTGCTTGACAGCGGGTTGCGGGTCCGGCCCATGACCCTGCCCGACGCCTTCATCGACCACAACTCGCCGGCCAGGCAGTACAGTGAGGCGAGGCTCGACGCCGAGGCGATTGTCGAGACCGCCACGGCGACGCTCGGGCAGGACGTGCCGGACCGGACAGCCGCCGGGGACTGACGAGCCTGGCCGGTGGGGGAACCGGAGGAGCGGATCCGGCTTGACCGTCTGCTGGTGCAACGTGGCTTCGCCCGGTCGCGCACCCGGGCCCGGGAGCTGGTCCGTGCCGGGCATGTAGCGCGCGACGAAACCGTCTTGCGCAAGCCGGGAACCCTGATCGAGGCGACCGCCCCGATTACCGTGACCGGAGCCGACTACCCGTGGGTCGGTCGCGGCGGGATCAAGCTCGCGGCGGCGCTCGACGGTTTCCGCCTCTCGCCCGAGCACATGGTCTGTCTCGATATCGGGGCCTCGACCGGCGGGTTCAGCCACGTGCTCCGCGACCGCGGCGCCCGGCACGTCTTCGCGGTCGATGTCGGACACGGGCAGTTCGCCCGCGAGCTCGCGGCGGACCCCGGGATCACGCTCATGGAGCGAACGGACGCACGGTCACTGACGGCGGACATCATCGCGTCGCCAATCGACCTGCTGGTCGCGGACCTCAGTTTCATTCCGGTACGAACCGCGCTCGGCCGGGCGCTCGAACTGGTGCGCGCGGGCGGCTCGGCCCTCGTCCTGGTCAAGCCCCAGTTCGAACTCGGACCGGAGCGGGTCGGCAGGAACGGCGTGGTGCGCGACGAGCGCTCGCGCACCGAGGCGTGCCGGGTGGTGGAAGCCTGGATCGAGGCGCGCCCCGGCTGGCGCACCCTCGGCGTCATGCCCTCCATCATCACCGGCGCCGACGGCAACCAGGAGTACTTCCTGGCCGCGCGCAGGTCGTAACCGGGCGGCGCATGACCGGCCGGAACGGCGGGACATCGGCCGCATTTGTCGTGCATCATGGACGAACGGCGCGCACAGGCAGGCGGGAGGGTTGCGATGGAACATCCCATGAAGGACCGGATCTGCGTGATCACCGGAGCGACGGACGGCATCGGCTGGATGTCGGCGCTCGGCATCGCCCGGACCGGCGCACGCGTCGTCATTGTCGGGCGCAACGCCTCGAAGGCCGAGGAGCGGGCAAGACGCCTTGCCCGGGAAACCGGGAACGAGGCCGTGGAGCATGAAGTTGCCGACCTGTCGGTCCAGGCGGAGGTGCACTCCCTGGCCGAACGGCTGAACCGGACCCTGCCGCGTATCGACGTGCTGGTGAACAATGTCGGCGCGCTTTTTGTCAGGCGCACGCTGAGTTCCGACGGCGTCGAGATGACCTGGGCGCTGAACCACCTCTCCCCGTTCCTGCTGACCGGTCTCGTGCTCGACCGGGTCAGGGCATCGGACCAGGGACGCATCGTGACCGTGAGCTCCGCCGCCCATCGCGGCCCACAGGTCGATTTCGGGGACCCGCAGCTTGCCCGGCGTTACCGGGGCTGGCGCGCCTACCAGCAGTCGAAGCTCGCCAACCTGCTGTTTACCCGGGAACTCGCGCGAAGGCTGGAGGAAACCCCGGTCACGGTGAACTGCCTGCACCCGGGTTTCGTAAACAGCCGGTTCGGCAACAACAACGCAGGGATCAAGCGGGTGCTGCTCACCGTGGCCAAGACGCTGTTCGCCATCAGCGAGGAGAAGGGCGCGGATACCGTGATCTACCTCGCCACGGACCCGGGTGTTGCCGGGGTTTCCGGCGAGTACTTCGTCAAGAGGCAGCCCGCGGACACCTCCAGCCAGTCGCAGGACCTGGCTGCCCAGCGTACCCTGTGGGACATCAGCGAGACGATGACCGGACTGTCGTATCCGGCCTGACCGGGTGTTTCGAAATCCGCCCCGCCGGTTGGCGATGATGCGCCTGCTTCTCCTCCTCGCCGTGGTGGCGATCCTGTCCCTCCCTGCGTCCCCGGCAACCGCCGATGCACGCTTCGCCCGCCTGTCCGACCCCGGCGTCGTCGCCATCATGCGTCACGCACACGCCCCGGGAACCGGCGATCCAGGGAACTTCGCGCTCAACGACTGCACGACCCAGCGAAATCTCGACGCGCACGGCAGGGAGCAGGCCCGCAGGACCGGGGCGGCGATCCGGGCCGCCGGGGCCAGGGTCGAGCGGGTGCTGACAAGCCAGTGGTGCCGCTGCCGCGACACGGCCCGGCTCCTCGACCTGGGTCCGGTCGAGGACGTGGTCGCGCTCAACTCGTTCTTCGAGGCCCTGGACCGCGCCGACCGGCAGACCTCCGAACTGCGCCACGTCCTGTCCGGCCTCCCTCCGGAAGAGACCGTCATCCTGGTCACCCACTACGTCAACATCAGGGCACTTGCCGGCCGGAGCGTCGCATCGGGCGAGGTCCTGCTGCTCGAGACGCGGCCGGACGGTACGGTCTCCGTGATCGACACGATCATGATCGGCCCGCACGACTGAGGTCGTCCCGGGATCCCGAACGCCCGCCGCCGCGGGCCCGACCGCGCCGTCGCGATGAAACATGCCTCGTGCCAGAGCGGGGAATCGGAACATGACGTTTGCGACAATCGTCCAATAGCCGTTCCTTGCGCGCAGCGACCCGTCGAACGGCGTCCAGCTCGCGGACCTGCCGGCTTACGGCGTCCTACGCGTCTTGAAGGACAAAGACTTCAGATACCCGTGTTTCGAGAGGGTACTGCGGAACGTTTATCGGCGCCGGCAGAGCACGGCGTTGGACGGACTGCAGGTGTGGCCGGACCGTTCGCCGCTGTCCGCGCTGGCGACCAAAACCTGGGACGCATAACCGTAAAGGGCCCTCCGAACGGAGGGCAAGTGATGTCAGGCTGGGCGAACCATACCGAGCCCATCCAGGGCACCCGAGGAAGAATAGGTCACGCATGGATGCGGCAGTGTCAATGCCCGCCCAACATCCCAGGAGCGCAGGGACCGTTGAAACGCTGGCATCGCCGAAACCGTGTCGAGCGGAAGTCTGTCCCGGACTCTCAAAACCTCTCTGTGACCTTGGTCACCCCACCGCCCCAATATTGGGGACGTCCACCAAAAGGAACAACCTGGTGTCTCGAACGAGGACCTTCCATCGCCAGGCCAACAGGCGAAGTTTCATTCTATTCGTACACCCTTGCGGGACCTCGCTGTATCGAGCATATACTCAGCTTGATCTAGTCTCGCTTTTATACCAACCACGTTCCTCTTCGCACGGCACACCGCAAATTTCATAGGCGCTCAAAATGAATGTATTACAGGATCTTGACACCGTACGACTTTGGTCAGACAGGCTTACCGAAGGCGAGTTGATATCGAACAGGCACGCTCTCTATATGCGCCGCAAGAACCATGTTCTTGAGGAAATGAAGAAGTCGGGTTCTGCCGCCATGCTCGTGCTCGACCCGAACGATATTTCCTACATCACCGGTGCACGGAACATGACGATCTTTGCCATGCGGACCCCGGCGCGATATCTGCTTGTCCTGCAAGACGGCTTTACGGCTCTCTTCGAGTACGTCGGGTGCGAGCACCTGGCGGCCGGACTGCCGACCATCGACGAAGTCCGGCCAGCAAGGGGCCTTAGTCGCATCAGCTCGGGCGGAAACGCGGCCTGGTCCAACGGCGCATTCGCAAGGGAGATCGCCGGAACCATCCGGGACCGCGACCCGGCCATCGACAGAATTCACATCGACCGCTTCCCATGGCTGGCAGTCGATGCCCTACGCGCCGAGGGATTTGAGCTGGCCGGATCCGACGACATCCTGACCGAGGCGCGTGCGATCAAGCTTCCGATCGAGATCCCCTACCTGCGTACGGCGATGGAGCGGGTCAACACGGCGGTCCGGCGGCTCGAAGAACACGCGGAACCCGGCAGGACGGAGTCGGAGGTCTGGGCCGAGTTTCACCACGAACTGATGGCGAAGGAAGGGCAGTATGTCTCGACCCGCCTGTTCCAGAGCGGTTCCAATACGTACCCCTATTTCCAGGAGGCCGGCAGCAGGACGCTGGCACGCGAGGAGTTGCTGTGCCTCGACACCGATGCCGTTGGCTACGAGGGGTATTGCGTGGACTTTTCACGGACCTTTCTGAGCGGTGACGGGAAGGCCAGCGGTGACCAGAGGCTGCTCTATGGTCGTGCACGCGAACAGCTTGAGCACCATGCCGACATTCTGAAGCCCGGCCTCGCCTTTCGCGAACTGGCCGAGCGTGCCTGGCCGGTTCCCGAAGAACATTTGGCGAGCCGGTACTACTGCATAGGGCACGGCCTGGGGATGTCGGGAGAATGGCCGAATATTCCCCACGTCGACGCGCAATCCGACTATCCGCTCGGTGGTGTCATCGAGCCAGGGATGGTCATATGTCTTGAGAGCTATGTCGGCTGGGAAAAGTCTGCCGAGGGCGTGAAACTCGAAGACCAGTTTCTCATCCACGAAGATCGGGTCGAAAGGATGTCGACGTACCCGTTCGATGACCGGTTGGGCTGAAGCTGCTGCTGGTCAGCTGGCGGGCACCGCCCACGCGACCGCGGTCAGACCTGCCGAGGACATCGCAAGACCCATGAATGTTGACCGCTCGGCGCGAGCGAATCGATTTCCTTGTCGATTGCCCAGTGGCTTGCATGGCGCGCTTCGGAATTGCGCGCGGCGATAGCCGCTGGCCGCTCCGGCGGTACGAGGGCGTGTCGCGCGGCCACCGCCGAAGCGCACATGGTGAAGGCCGAGCTGGTCACCCGCATCGACGCCATTGTCCGCCACTCCGGCATCACCCAGGCCGAGGCCGGGCGGTTGTTCGGCCTCTCCCAGCCCGACGTCTCGCGGCTGCTCAGGGGGGATTACCGGGAGTATTCGCTGGAGCGGCGGCTGCGGCTTCTGACAGCCCGCGATCGCGATGTCGACATCGTCATCCGCCAGCCTCGTTCCGTCGGCAGCGGGAAACTGCGGATCGCCACTTCACAGACGGTACAACCCGACGCCTGGCGCGCGATTGCGCCTTCCTCCATTCCTGCTGCGCAGCCGGCCCGGAGCCGACTTCGCTCAGCCACTCCACGCCAACCACCAACCAGTCCAGACGGGCACGCCGATCGCGAGGGCGCAGACCGCGTTCGCGAGCGACCCCAACAGCCGGGCCGGCAACGTCTCCGTCACTGCACCGAGTGCGACGTCCGCGGTCCACTCGGAACCAAGAAGCGTGAGACCATGCGGCACGGCGTTGGCGAGAATGTCCGCGATCGCGCCCACACCAACGGCGTGGAAAGCGCCTTGTGTCTGTTGAGGCGCGGCTACCGTGGCACATTCCACCACATGTTCAGGAAGAGTTCCGGAGGACTGTCCCGAGCAATGGCAAAGTCAGTCGCAGCCATTGTGCTTGCGCCACATGCTTGCGTCATGTCCCTTGGGCGGATTGGTGCAAGGATCGCCGGCGTACCCGCGAAGGATGTTGTATCGCGCGATCTGGTCGTCGGAGAGCAGCGGACGCGTCTTGAGGTGCGCCGCCAGATGCACATAGCGTAACGCTGTCCGGGCCTGTCCGATTTCCGACAGCAATTCTCGCAGCAATCGGTCGTTGACGTTGGCGTTCCTGAACGCCTTCTCCAGTGTTTCCTCGCGGGCAATGAGACGCTTGCCTTCAGTGATTGCGGCCACGCGCATGTTTCCGAATATAGCGGTAATCGCCGCCACCTGGCCCGGGGACAGCGGAATCCGATCCTTCAGCTCGAGCAGGTGGGCCGGACCGGGCATGCCGTTGAGTTCGGCTGCCCTGGCAAGCCCCCATCCGCCGCCTCGCCTGAGCTCGGCGAGATCTTCCGCCGACAGGCTCTTGATCGATCCGGATTCCTGACCGGCGTAGGGCGAAGGGCGGTTGTCCGCGGCAGTGGCCGGGCCCGCGAAGGACAGGGCAAGAAGGACGGGAAGTAGCGCAAGGCGAACTCCCCGGCGGTTCCGGGTCACGATCAGCTCCTCTATTCCGCTTCGGTACCGGGCTGGTGGAACGGGATATATCGCGCCACGACAACGGTTTACAATCTTCAGGCGGAGCATTCGACGGGAAGCGCGCCTTGAGCGAATTGCGTTCGGCGCGGCATGGAATCTCCGACAGGGGTCGGCGAACTCACGGGCCCGATGGTACGATTCCCCGCCAGGCCCAGTCATTGTAGTCGTCAGGTGCGCGCAGGCAGGACGCCCGGACCGGATCGGATTCAAGCGCGTCCCAGACCGGCACGGGGCCGTGTCCATGTGCGGCCTGTACCAGGCGGCGCTCCCGCTGACTTGCACGGATCTCCGCTTCCAGCGCACCCGGGTCCCAGGTCAGGTCCGCAACCCGGCGCAGCGCGGCCAGCGCAGCCGTGCTCTCCGGATCGGCCGCAAGGTTGATCCGTTCCTCGGGGTCGGCCTCGAGGTCAAACAGCAGATCGGGTGCGTGACCGCCGGTCATGAGCTTGAGGCGCCCGCTGCGAACCATGAACATCGGCGACGGCACTCCCTCCGACGTTATCTCCGCGAGCACCGCCCGATCTCGGACCGCCGACGCATTTTCGCACAGCGGCAACAGACTCAGGCCATCGGGTGGCCGCGGCGCCCGGTCCGCAAGATCGATATCCGCCAGGTCACAGAATGTCGGAAGCAGGTCAACCAGCGAAACGGGCTCCGGCCGGCGCGCCGCCGCGAACCGTCCGGGCGCGTGAAGGATGAGCGGCACCCGGGCCGCGTGATCGAAGAAGTGCTTCTTGAACCAGAGGCCCCGCTCACCGAGCATGTCCCCGTGGTCCGAGGTCAACACGATCGCGGTGTCGTGACCCAAGTCCTCCACCTCCAGCACCTCCATCAGCGTCCCGACCATGTCGTCGAGCCAGGAGCAGTTGGCGAGATAGGCGTGCCGGGCAATCCGTACATGGCTGTCGCCAATGTCGCCTTCGAGGAGGCCGTGGTGGGCCAGCATACGCCGGCTGTGCAGGTCTCGCTCCTGCTCGGGAAGGAGCGGGGTCGCGGGCATCGGGATGTCCTCGTGCCGGTACCGGTCCCAGTGTTCGCGCCGCGCGAAATAGGGCTCGTGAGGGTGGGTGAATGACACACAAAGGAAGAAGGGCTGCCGCTCCGAACTGCGCGCGACCTGCTTCAGCCATTCCACCGACCGTGACAGCACCGCGTCGTCATGGTCCATCTGCATGCTGCGGGACGAGATACCGGAACGGATGACGCCGCTGGAATTGTTGTTCGATTCCATGCGCACCTCGTCCCAGCTCGGCGTCCAGTGAAAGTCGGTCGGGTAGAGCTCTGGCACGAGACGTTCGTGGAAGCCGTGCAGCATGTCCGGACCAACGAAATGCTGCTTGCCGGCAAGCGCGGTACGGTACCCCGCCAACCGCAGGTAATGCGCCATCGTCGGCGTGGCGGCGGCAAATTCAGCGCCGTTGTCGAAGGCCCGCACGCGCGAAGGAAGCATGCCCGCCAGCATCGAGAAGCGCGATGGGGCGCAGAGCGGGAAGTTGCAGTAGGCATTGGCGAACATAACCCCTTCCTCGCACAGCCTGCCGATATTCGGCATCACGGCCGATCCGCCGTATCCGGGCAGAAGCTGGGGTTTGAGCTGGTCAGCCTGGATCAGCAGGATATTCGGCAGGTCGCGGGCCATGAAACTCTCCCGGCGTGGGTTTCGGGGCCTGAATGCCCGGAACGGCGGCAGATGCTCGTTCTCGAGATCCGCAGCACAACGGGTCTACAGGAACGAAAGGAACTGGTGCCACCACAAAGCGGGACCCGGTCACCACCGTGATCGACGCCCGCAGTATTCCCGGACCGGGAATTCCGCCGCAATTGGCCGATGGTGCCGCAGGCGCACTGCAGGAATAGCCTGCCCGTTTGCCCAGGGCTCGCCGCCGCCATGCCGGATCTCGGCCAAGGCGAGCGCCTGCTGCAGGATATCCGCCCAGTTCGTCCGCGTGCTTCAGTAGCGTCACGGCAGGGCGCCAGCCAAATTATAACCTGCTGTATTATTTTGATTATTTCAGGGATCCAGGAATTTCCAGGTCGCGTGTCAACACTATCGCAACACGGCGACCCGCCGGCGGTTGTCCGTCAGGCGACCGCCCCGAGGCCGTTCTTCGCCACCAGGGTCAGGAGCTTCAAGGAGGCGCCGCGCGGGCGCTTCTCGCCACGCTCCCATTGACTCACCAGACCCTTCGTCACGTTGAGGTAGCGCGCGAACACCGCCTGGCTCGCGTTCTCGCGCAGCCGGATTTCGCGAATCCGCTCCGGTGCCATGTCCTTGACCGGCGTCAGACACATCTCGTCGAACGCCTTCATCGTCCGTTTCGACATGACGCCCGCCTCCGTCATTCCGAGCGCGGTCTCATGCACCGACGCCAGCACGTCACTCCCGTATTGCCTGGGCATCGCAGTTCACCTCGCTAATCTGAAGGTAAGCGTTTGGTCGAGCGGTGATGGGTGACGTGAGTGTCACCGGTTGAGGATGCGTTTCCAGTCTTTGCGCAGGGGTCTCAGCCAGATGTCTTTTTTCGTCTTGTCGCGTTTGGTGTGGGTATCGTAGCGCCCTCGGCCTTGAGTGGTTCCGACATGGATCCATCCTGCGGCCTTGTAGACGGCACCGGTGAAGCGCGGTGTCTGGACGAAGGTTTCGATGAGGACCGGCGTGATGTTGTAGCGCCTGGTCCAGTCGCCGGGCATGCGACGTCGCATGATGGCGAGGATGTGGGACCCAAGGTTGGGGATCTTGATCCATGGCAGGATGAGGAAGCGCGGGTTGTCGACCACCATGGGCAGGTTCTTCTGGCGCAGCTCGGGTGTCCATCCGATGAGGGTGTCGCGGTGCGCGAGTTTCCATGCGGCGGTGGAGAAGCCGAGCATGGCGACGGGCCATCCGTTGCGGTCGTGGACGGCGTAGCGCATCTGGGCGCCGACCAGTGTTGTGTATCCCAGATAGTGGTAGCGGGCGACGAACTCGTTCCACAGCTTTCCTTCGCGTGTTCCGCTTGTCACGATGGAGACATCGAGAGGCCGTGCCTCGTCGAGGGTGGTTGGAGGGGTGAACAGCGGTGGTTCGGTGTCCGGCCCGAAGACGATGGCCTTGCGCGGACCCGGTTGCCATCGTGGCGGCGGCAGGGTGATGAGGCGATCCCTGTGCATGGCCAGCATGGTGACCCTGGCCATCATGGTCTTGAGGCCGCCGTCGGGCTTGCGCCAGTCGGTGCGTTCGCAGAAGGCCCGGGCGATGGCCGCCCGGCTCGGTTCCGTGGTGATCAGTTCGCGTATCAGCGCCATCTCGGCGGTGGTGAAGTCACGACCGTAGTAGCGACATGCGACGTGTCGGTCTGTCATGGCGGGCTGTAGGTGACGCGGGGCCCCTGAGAAGTGGCGGGCACGCGGAGGGTCAGGGCGGCCGGGGCGGCGGCCGGGAGAGTTCCGCCTTGCGGGCCGGCGTCATCAACCATGGCAGCCACGGGGCGAGATCGTGGGGCGGCCGGCCGCCGTTGGCGGCGCAGGCGTCGAGCCACTGGCGCAGCCACAAGACACAATCGATGCCGTTGCGCTGGAGGGTCGCACACAGCGAGTAGAACATGGCGCTGACGCGGGCCCCGCCCACCGAGTCGGACCCGAATGAGAGTTTGCGGGCGATCGCGGGACCACGCAGGCCACCCTCGGAGCTGTTGTTGTCGATGGGGGTTGCGGGATTGGAGACAAACACCTCCAATCCCTGGCGATGGTTGAGCAGGGAGCGCAGGATCTTCGCCTCCGGCTCATCCTCGTGCCGGTCTTCAAGGTCACGTGACGCCTCATCGAACAGGGCGTTGCATGCCTCCTCGAGCATGCGTTGCGCGGCCTTGAAGTCTGCAGTCTGTTCATGGCGGTGTGGGTCGTGGTGCTGGCGCCGCATTCTGTTGATCTCGAAGAGCCGATCGATGCGATCGACCCAGGCCTGCTTCCAGGGGGTTGTCTGGCTGCCGTCACATTCAAGATAGTCGCGGCGAACATGGGACCAGAAACGCTCGACGACGTATCTGTCGTCTTCGAGGCCGGTGTGCCGAAAAGGTGGACCAGAAAGGTGGACGCAGTGTTGCCGGGAACCGCGATTGCTGCATTCATCGTGCCGTCTCCGTCATGCGGTGGCGGGGAACGGCGGCGGCGCCTCCCGCCAGGACGCCCACCGCCGCCCCGCTTCCGGCCAGACTCTCCTCTCCGTGGTGCAGGGCGCGATCGCGCACCATCGCGCGTATCCGGCGTCATCGTCGGATCGAATCCGGTCGGGGGACGACGGGCCGGCGGCGCGGGACGCAGCGCCGGTCCGGCGCTTGAATACCTATAGCGGATGTGCTATATGACCGGCATGGCCTGGACGGTCGAAACCCTGTCGGCCGTCGACGCAGAAATCGAGACCCTGCCGGTGGCGCTGCGCGCCCGGCTGCTGCGGTTGCTGGAGACGGTGGAGACTGTCGGCCTCGACGCGCTTCGCGCGCCGCATGTCGGGCATCTCGACGGCAAGCTCTGGGAGCTGCGGGTCAGGGCTGAGGGAGGGATCGCCAGAGGGATCTATGTGACGGCGGCCGGACGTCGGGTGGTGGTGCTGCACGTCTTCGCGAAGAAATCGCGCAAGACGCCACGCCGGGCGCTCGCAACCGCCAGGGAACGGATGAGGCAGGTGACGCCATGACGAAGCTGAAGGAACTGAAGGCGCGCTTCATGGAGGACCCGGTGTTCCGGGAGGAATATGCGCGCATCGACGGGGAATATGCGCTGATCGAGGCGCTGGTGCGCGCCCGCACGACGGCGAAGCTGACGCAGGCGGAGCTTGCCGGGCGGCTCGGCACGACGCAGTCGGCCGTTGCGCGGCTGGAAGGCGGGCGGGTGTCGCCGTCCTTCGCCACCCTGCGCCGCTACGCCGAAGCGACCGGCACGCGGCTGACCGTGGATCTGGTGCCGGCCGATGGCTGAGCGCCCGGGATCTCGGCTGGCCGGCGTTGCGGGTTCCCGGGGGCAACTCCGGTCCGACCGAAGTGCAAATCGTCGACTGCCACCTATGGGAGGCGCGGCATGCGCGAGCCCGTCCTTTCCGGTGTGACGCTGCGCGACGACCTCGACGCGCTCGCCATGAGCCCGGCTGCCGACGCTCGACGCCGGCACGGGACTGCCAGCGGCGCGCTGAGGGAGCCGCTGACCGCAGGCCGGCAATACGTATGGCGGACGGCGGCGCGGCAGTTCCGTCCCCGGAGGCCGCACGCGAACCGTGGCGCTCAGTCCCTGGCTTCGAACAGCCGGCGGTAGGCCGCCTCGGCCCGGGCGAGACCGGTCTCGGTCAGGATCACCGATTTGGCCTTGCCGACCGGATCGGAAATAAGGTCCTTGTCGTGCAGCCGGTCCATCGCCGACCAGTCGAACGACTTCCAGGTCCGAGCGCCGCCGGTCGGGTAGCGCTCGACGATGCCGAGCCAGAGCAGCGCCAGCACGGCCTCGTCGATCCTGTCCTTCACCCGCTCGTCGCTCATCGCGCCGGCCCGCCCGGCCGCGCGTCGAGGTTGCTGTCGTCGCCGTCGGACCCCATGACGCGCTCCACCAGGTGATCGGTGACGTCCACGAAATAGCTCTCCAGCTCGGACTGGAGCCGGCTGTACTCCGGCCATACCTCCCGGTCGAAGAACCGTTCCCGCGTGCGCACCATTACCGTCGTACGCCGCTGGCGCGCGTAGCGGAAGGTACGCACGCCGTGCTTGCGGCAGACCGCCACGAACAGCCGAACCGACCACGTATCGGGGAGCGAGAACTGGAGTTCGGCCTCGGGCTCGGGGCGCTTGTCCGAACCGCCCAAGCGGCCGTGCAACCGGCCCATCGCGGCCTCGGCGGCCGCGCGCTCCCCCGGACTGCCGGCGCGGCGGAACAGCGCCTCCACCTTGGCAAGCTTCGCTCTCAGTGTCTCGTCGTCGAACATCGCACGCCGTCCGGCTGGATCGGAATGCCGACAGCATGATCGAATCTACGCCGCGCTGTCCATGCCGGGAAATACCGCATCGCCCGACGGACGGCGATACGCACACCGGAGCCCGGCGCGGTGCCTGACCGCTCGGGCGGGTTTGGCCTCGCGTGGCCGGGGCCGGTCGAGGATGTCGGCGGCGCAGGACAGGCTATCGACGGAACAGACGGGATAGACCACTATCGAAGCGAGATTTCATCGTTCCGGAGAACTGCCATGGCTCGCCCCGGGGGCGAATCGATACGCGAGCTGGAAAGCGTGCTGCATGAAGCCGTCGGTCGTCTCAGTCCAGCGCATGTGGCGGCGCTGGTCGCCCATCCCGACGCCGTGCGCTCGGCACTGGCGGTGGCAGCGGACGTGCTGTCGACGGACAATGCGGGACGGCCCGAAGTCGAAACCATCGCGGGCGCAGAGCCGGTTCGCGTCGGCGCCGAAGAGGCGGAAAGGCAAATGGCGGCACGTACGCGGGAGGGCACCGCCGAAGCGCTGCTGAGCTCGGACGAACTGGCGGCGCGGGTCGGGCTCAAGACGCGTCAATCGGTCCATGACTGGCTGAAGAAGGGCCGGATCGTCGGCTGGCAAGGCACCAGGCGCGGCCATGTCTTCCCGGAGGGGCAGATCGACGAGCGTGGCCGGCCGCTCGAAGGACTCGACCGCGTGGTCAGAATGTTCGGCGACGGCTATGCCGCTTGGGTATGGCTGACGACGCCGCGGCCCTCGCTCGACGGGGCGACCCCGTTGATGCTGCCGAGGGCGAGATCGACCGCGTCGCGAAGGCAGCGCAGGGAGACCAGCAGGGCGACTTTGCGTGACCGCCGATTACGATCCGGAGCGTCTGCGTGCGCGGCTGCGCGAGGTCCGTCTTGGGCGTGTCTTCCGCGTCATTCGTCGCGACCACCGGTCGAACCCCTTGGGGGCGGTGGCGGCGCCGAGCCGGTTCAGCGATCCACAGGGCGGCTACGCCGTGCTGTACGCCTCGGAGGCCGTGCGCTGCGCGTTCTGGGAAGCCCTCGGACGCAACCGCTTCACACGCCGCCGGCGGCGTGAGCTTCCACGGATCGAGGTCGAGGCCCGGCTGGTGCGTCGATCGGCTCCACCGAACCGCTCGCACTGATCGACCTGCGCGGCGACGGGCCGGTGCGCATCGGGGCGCCGAGCGCGGGTGACGCACGACGGCAACCATGCGGCGGGCCGCGCCCTGTCGGCGACCGCCTATGCGGACGTTGCGGAGACGGACGGGTTCCTGTTCCCGTCGCGGTTCACCGGCGACACCTGCGTGGCCGTGTTCAACCGGGCCTTCGGCAAGCTGAAGGCGCTCGACATCGCCGAGCTTGTCCGCCATGTCGAATTCCTGGACGCGTTCGACGACTACGGTATCGTGCTGGCGGAACTGCCGAAGTTGCGGGGATGAATGAACGGAAACTGCCGGTGCCAGGATCGCGCACGAATCGAAAATGGAGGATTTTGTCGGCACCTGTCGGGGCATGTCCCGTCAGGATTACCTTCCAGTCCGGTGACTATACGGTTACGGACTGAGATCCGGTCTGTGATGTGAGCCAGCACGTCCGAGTGCTCGGCAGAATCAGATCTGGGCAGTTACAGATGATAAGCCATTTACATCAGTAAATTAGGCCGCGCATGGCCTCGAAAGGAACCGGGGGGACTTGGCTGGCCGAGGGACGAAAAATCGCCTGTCTTAGCGACCGCAAGCAGAAGGGCTGACGGCCCCTCTCCCGGACGCCCCGCCGGCCCGGTGTCGGCGGGGCGTCCTCGGTCCGTTTCCGGATTGGCAGGAAGGAGACCGTTGTGGCTTACCGCGACATCGAGAAGCGGCGGCGGCGAGGTTATGTTTGAAGTGCGGCAAGACCGAGTCCGCGCCGGACCGCACGCTCTGCGTGCACTTTCCTGACCTGCCGCACCGCTTCCACGAAGGGTCCGCGTCCGTGCTGGAGTGTCTGCCGCAAGAGCTGGATCGGTCTGCGTGAACCGGACGTGACGCCGGGAATGCCGAAACGGTTGCCAGCCGATGCGGATTGCGTCCACGCCTACTATTCGAGAAGCGTGGCAGGCCCGATTTCCGGCTGAACGGCGGACATGCCCGAACGCACGTCGAACAGCGGGGCCAGGAGCCCGAGCACCGGTCCGGCTGTACGCAGCACGGCATCAAGGCGGGCAAACACGGACAGGAGCCCGCCCTTGCCGAGCATGGAGCGCACGGCTTCAAGACGGTCGGGCGCGCGTGGAAACACCACGAGTTCGACCGGCTGTCCCTCGGTGAGCCCCGAGAGTTCCCGGACCTGGCGTACCGCCTCGTGGAAGCCACCGAGCCCGTCCACCAGTCCGACCTCGAGCGCATCGCTACCGCTCCAGACCCGTCCGCGTGCCACATGGTCGAGTTCATCGGGGCCGAGGCCGCGCCTGTCCGCAACCCGCCCGGCAAATTCGTGGTAAATGCCGTCGAGGATCGCGGCATGGCGTTCCCGCTGGTGCGCATCGAAGCGGTCGGTCGGCGCGTACATGGCGGCATTCTCGCCGACCGATTCCCGTGCAACGGCGATGCCGTGACGTGCCAGGGCCCGGCCGAAACTCACCTTGCCGCCCGCAACCCCGATCGAACCGGTGACCGTGCCCGGATGCGCCAGGATCCTGTCCGCCTCCACCGCAACGAAATACGCGGCGGACGCGGCCAGCCCGCTCATTGAAGCAACAACGCTCCGCCCACTGTTCCGGAACCTGGCCACGGAGTCGCGCATCGCGTCGGAGGCAATGTAGTCACCGCCGGGACTGTCGATACGCAGGATCAGACCGCGGACAGAGGTGTCCTCTCGGGCCTGTCCGATCGCCTCGACCAACCGTCCCGACACTGCCCGGTACCGGGTGCCGAACGGCAGGTCGGGTTCCCCGCGGGCGATCGAACCCGCGAGTTCGATGACCGCGATCCGGACACCGGAATCCAATGCGTCGAGAACTTCACGGTAGTCCGCAAGCTCGACGGTCCCGGCCGGTTTGTCCGCAGCGGGCTCGTGATCGCCGGGCATCTGGCTGTCGAGCCAATCGTCGCGATATCCCAGCCGGTCGACGAGGCCCTGCGCCAGGGCGTCTGCGGCGGACAACGGGGCACGATCGACCAGTTCACGCAGCCGTTGCGGGGACAGGTTGCGTGCCACGGCGGCATCGGCAACGAAACTCTCGAACTGCGAGGTGATCAGGGTCCGCAGGTTGCCACGGACCGTGTCGGGCAGCTCCCTTTCCGTCAGACCGATCATCACGCCCTTGTACTCATGGCGCCGGTCGAACTCGGCCTGGATGCCGTGCTCCTCAAGCAGATCCGCCACCAGTGGCACCGCTGCCGTGATCCCCAGGGCGGAGAACGTGCCGGAAGGCTGCAGGTCGATCCGCTCGAAACCGGTGGCAAGGTAGTAGTTCGCCAGCGCGGCCGGATCGTCGAAGGACTCGGTGAACGCCGTTGCAGACTTGCCGGATGCGCGAAACCGCATGATGGCGGAACGGAGTTCAGCGGCCTCGGCAAGGTCGAGTACCGCCTGCGAAAGATCGACTGCGACGCCCGAAACCCGGTCATCGGTCGCTGCCACGTCGAGTGCGCGGACGATGTCGAACAGCGACAGTCGTGACTGGCCGGGCAACAGGGTCGGGATCACCGACGGATCGCGGACCTCGTCGAGCTCACCGTCGAGTTGCAGGGTGAGAACGATTTCGTCCGGCAGCGTCGGCTCATGTTCCTGAACCCAGACCAGGGCTGCAACCGCCGCGACAAACACCCCCGTCGCAAGGACGCCGATCGCCGCAAACAGCCAGAGCAGGAACCTCAGGAATCTCACCGGTCCGACAGATCGGCCCGCGGTTCGCACTGTGCGTGGTGGCGCAGCAGATGATCGGCGAGGACGCAGGCCATCATCGCTTCGCCGACCGGAACCGCACGGATTCCGACGCACGGATCGTGCCGGCCCGTGGTCGAAACCGTGACCTCCCGGCCGTGACGATCAACCGAGCGCCGCGGCTCGAGGATCGAGCTGGTCGGCTTGACGGCAAACCGCGCGACGAGAGGCTGACCCGTGGAAATTCCACCCAGCACCCCGCCGGCCCGGTTGCCGAGGAACACCGGGCGGCCGTCCACCATGCGCATTTCGTCGGCTGCCTCCCTGCCGTCGGCGGCAGCGAGCCCGAATCCGTCGCCGACTTCCACGCCCTTGACCGCGTTGATCGACATCATCGCCGCCGCGAGGTCGCTGTCGAGCTTGCCGTAGACCGGTTCGCCGAGGCCGGCAGGCACGCCATCGGCCACCACCTCCACCACCGCGCCCGCCGAGGAACCCTGCTTGCGAACCGTATCCAGGAACCCACTCCACTGTTCCGCCATGACCGGGTCGGGACACCAGAACGGGTTCCGGTCGATTTCCTCCCACTCCCAGCGCGAGCGGTCGATCGCATGCGGACCGACCTGGACCAGCGCGCCCCTGATCGTGATCCCGGGCCCGACACGATGGGCCAGAACCGCGCGAGCAACAGAACCGGCGGCGACCCTCATCGCGGTCTCGCGCGCCGATGACCGACCGCCGCCCCGGTAGTCCCGGATCCCGTATTTGGCCTCGTAGGTGTAGTCGGCATGCCCGGGGCGGAATCGATCCTGGATCTCGCTGTAGTCCTTCGAGCGCTGGTCGGCGTTCTCGATCACCATTCCGATCGGCGTGCCGGTGGTCAGCCCTTCGAACACGCCGGAAAGGATGCGCACGGTGTCGGGTTCGCGCCTCTGAGTGGTGAAACGGGACTGGCCGGGTCTGCGACGATCCAGATAACGCTGGATACCAGTCTCGTCGAGCGGAATCCCGGGCGGGGTTCCGTCCACGACACACCCGATTGCCGGACCATGGCTTTCGCCCCAGGTGGTAAAGCGGAAGACCGACCCGAAACTGTTGCCCGCCACCGCCCCCTCCGTTCAGACGACGGATATGTCCGGTGCGTCCACCGCCTTCATGCCAACAATATTGTACCCGCAATCAACATGGTGAATCTCGCCTGACACGCCGCTGGACAGATCGCTGAGCAAGTAGACGGCGGCCCCGCCGACATCCTCCAGGGACACGTTGCGCCTGAGCGGCGAGTTGTACTGGTTCCACTTCAGGATGTAGCGAAAATCGCCGATACCGGACGCGGCAAGCGTTTTCATCGGTCCGGCCGAAAGCCCGTTCACCCTGATGCCACGGCCACCGAGATCCACCGCAAGGTACCGCACGCTTGCCTCAAGCGCCGCCTTGGCCACGCCCATCACGTTGTAGTGCGGCATCACGCGTTCCGCCCCGTAGTACGACAGGGTGAGCATGCTGCCGCCCGATCCCATCAGTTCGGCCGCATGGCGGGCAACCGAGGTGAAGGAATAGCATGAAATATCAAGCGTTTTCAAAAAGTTATCGCGTGACGTGCTGATGTAGGCGCCCTTCAGCTCCTCCTTGTCGGAATAGGCAATGGCGTGAACCAGGAAATCCAGGTTTCCCCATTTCCGCCGCACCGTCTCGAAGGTGTGGGCGATGCTGTCATCATCACTCACGTCACACTGCAGCAGGATCCGTGAATTCGCCTTTTCCGCCAACGGGGCCACGCGCTTGCGCAGCGCCTCTCCCTGGTAGGTAAACGCGAGTTCCGCACCCTGCTCTGCCGCCGCCCGGGCTATACCCCATGCGATCGACCGGTCATTGGCGACCCCCATGATCAGGCCCCTGCGGCCGGCCATGAATTTTCTGGACTGATCCATACTCTGCCCCGCGCTGTCCCAGGACCGCCGCGGCCCGCACCGATATCGTCCGCGACGCGTCGGCATCCTACACCATGGGTCCGGCTGGGCAACCGCGAGCGCCAGGCCGTGCACGTGCAGGTCAGGCCGTGTCCGGCTGGGCAGCTGGCCGAACCTGCTGCCCGCAACCCGCACCGCGCGGGATGAATCAGCCGGACTGTCCGGCGTCACGCCCTGAGCGCCAGGTTTTCCGGGTCGTAGGGACTCTCCTCGACGATGCGGGCCGGCAGCGTGCGATCAAGCACGCGAACATGACACTCGAGCCCGACCCGGGCATGGTCGCTTTCCACGTACCCCAGCATCAATGACTTGCCGACGTGATGGCCGTACCCGCCGGCGGTACCCCGCCCGATGACGGTACCGTCGAGCAGCACCGGCTCGTTGCCGAACGGGTCGGCATCTTCCGCCTCGATCTCGATGGTGCAGAACCGTGTCGGCACTCCGGCCTGTTGCTGGAGAACCAGCGCGTCCCGTCCGGCAAACTGACCCTTGTTCAGGCGCACGAACCGGCCGAGACCAGCTTCGAGCACCGAGTTCTCGGCGTTCAGATCGGTTCCCCACAGGCGATAGGACTTCTCGAGCCTCATCGACTCCATCGCCCGCATACCGACATTGGCAATCCCGAACTCCGCGCCGGCCTCGCGCAGGGCGTCGTAGAGGTGGATCTGGTATTCGATCGGATGGTGAAGTTCCCACCCGAGCGACCCGACGAAGTTCACCCGCATGGCACGGACCGAAGGGCAGAACCCGACCGGAATCTCCTGCATGGTCAACCAGGGGAAGGCCTCGTTCGAGACATCGGCGTCGGCAAGGCGCTGCAGCACGGTCCGGGCATCCGGACCTGCCAGCACAAGAACTCCGTAGCGGCCGGTCACGTCGGTCAGGTGCACGGATCCGTCCCCGGGCAGGGCCTTTTGCAGACCGTCCAGGTCATGGTCGTGCGCCGCACCCGGCCCGACCAGGAAAAATCGCTCCGCGTGCAACCCGTCCTCCATCCGCGTAATCGTGAACTCCGAGCGGACGGACCCCGACGGGTTGAGCGCGTGGGCCAGGCGCATGCGCCCGATACCACCCGGAATCCGGTTTGCGACCAGGCGATCAAGCCAGTCCCGTGCGCCCGGCCCCTCGACCTCGAACTTGGCAAAGGAGGACAGTTCCATCAGCCCCACCCGCGTGCGCATTGCTTCGACCTCTGCACCGACATGAGCAAACCAGTTCGATCTCCGGAACGAGTAGATGTCCTTGCGCGGCGTGCCTTCGGGTGCAAACCAGTTCGACCGCTCCCAACCGAACCGCGCCCCCCAGACCGCCCCTGCCCTGTCGAGGCGATCGTAGATCGCCGGAGCCTTGGCCGGACGCGCAGCCGGGCGTTCCTCCATGGGGAAGTGGTTGACGAAGACATGCGCGTAGGCCTCTTCGTTCTTGATACGGGCAAAGTTCCGGGACACCACACCGAACCTGCGCGGATCGACGCCGAGCATGTCGACGCCGGGCTCGCCCTCGACGATCCACTCGGCGAGTTGCCACCCCGCGCCGCCGGCCGCTGTCACTCCGAAGCTGTGCCCTTCGGACATCCAGAAATTCTCGAGACCGAACGCCGGTCCGACCAGCGGGTTGCCGTCGGGTGAATAGCTGATCGGCCCGTTGACGACGTCCTTGATGCCGGCATGCTCGAACGACGGAACCCGACGCGCCGCCGCTTCGACGTGCGGCAGCAGGCGGTCGAGGTCGCCGGGAAACAAATCCTTTTCGAAGGTCGCCGGTACACCGTCGACGAAACAGGCGGGTGCTCCCTTCTCGTACGGCCCGAGGATCCAGCCCATGCGCTCCTCGCGGAAGTAGTAGGAGGCGTCGGATTCCCGCAGGATCGGCAGTTCGGGATTTCCGGCCTCGCGCCACTCCTTCAGCACCGGGTCGACATCGGTGACGATGTACTGGTGTTCGACCGGGATAACCGGGATCTCGAGACCCACCATGCGCGCGGTGGTCCGGGCGTAGTTGCCGGTAGCGCACACCACGTGCTCGCAGGTGATGTCTCCCGCGTCCGTCCGGACCACCCATTCGCATCCGTGGGTCCGCTCGATCGCCGTTACCTCGGTACGCTGGATGATCTCGGCTCCGCGCATGCGCGCGCCCTGGGCAAGCGCCATGGTGACGTCGACTGGCGCGATATGGCCGTCTGTCGGGTGCCACAGGGCGCCGACCAGACCCTCCATGTTCGCAAGCGGCCACAGGGCCGCAACCTCGTCAACGCCGATCAGGCGACAGTCGACACCGATGGTCTCGGCCGTGCACTGATAGTTGCGGTACTCGTCCATCCGGTCGCGATTGCACGCAAGGCGCAGGTTGCCGGTCGGATGGAAACCGACCGCCTGGCCGGTCTCCTGCTCCAGCCGCTTGTACAATTCGACCGAATACTGGTGCAGCTGGCCGACCGAGTAGCTCATGTTGAACAGCGGCAGCAGACCGGCAGCGTGCCAGGTCGAGCCGGCGGTCAGTTCCGTGCGCTCGAGCAGCACCACGTCGCTCCAGCCTCTTGCGGCCAAGTGGTAGAGCGCCGAGACTCCGACGACACCACCTCCGATCACCACCACGCGCGCGGTTGCTCTCATTGGTCCTTCCCCCTGCTGTCCCGGATCCCGAACTTCCGCCCGGGCGGGCCGTCAAGCCCTGACGAACGCGACGGTATCCTGTCGAATTCAGGATGTTTCGGCGGCTTTCGGCGGCAACCATGCCAGTGAGCCGCAGTTTGCAACAGGCACCCATGTGAGCTAGGGTTTTCGCGTCTCTGCCAACCATTGCCGGCGCAGGGACAAGCACCGAGCGCTTGCGGGAGCCCGAATGCCTGACGCACAGGAAGCCCTGGTGGCCTTTGAGGGTGTACAGAAGACGTACGACGGCAGGCAACTGGTGGTGCGCGATCTCAACCTCGACATTGCGCGGGGCGAATTCCTGACCATGCTCGGGCCGTCAGGCTCGGGAAAGACAACCTGTCTGATGATGCTCGCCGGGTTCGAGACGCCGACCCACGGCCGCATCCTTCTGAACGGAACGGAACTCAACCGGGTTCCGCCGCACCGGCGCGGCATCGGCATGGTGTTCCAGAACTATGCCCTGTTCCCGCACATGACGGTCCATGAAAACCTCGCCTTCCCGCTCGAGGTGCGCGGCTTGTCCCGCGCCGAGATCGAGACCAAGGTCGCCCGTGCCCTGGACATGGTCCGGCTTCCCGAGTTCGGCGGCCGGCGGCCGGCGCAGTTGTCCGGCGGACAGCAGCAGCGGGTCGCCGTGGCCCGGGCACTGGTGTTCGAACCGGACCTCGTGCTGATGGACGAGCCGCTCGGCGCGCTGGACAAGAACCTGCGCGAGGAAATGCAGTACGAGATCAAGCACATCCACGAGTCTCTCGGCGTCACGGTGGTCTATGTCACGCATGACCAGTCCGAGGCGCTTACGATGTCGAACAGGATCGCGGTGTTCGACGATGGTGTCATTCAGCAGCTGGCAACCCCGGACGTGCTGTACGAAAAGCCCGAAAACGCTTTCGTTGCCCAGTTCATCGGCGAAAACAACCGCCTGACGGCGCGTGTGAAGGAGATGGACGGTTCATTCTGCACCGTTGAACTCGAGGACGGCCAGCAGGTACGGGCGCTCAGTGTCAATGTCTCCGGGGTCGGAGAGATCACGACACTGTCCCTTCGGCCGGAACGGGTTGTTATCGGGCCGGGCCAGGATTTTGCCGACAACCGGATCTCGGGCCGGGTCGAGGAACTGATCTACCTCGGAGATCACATTCGGGCCAGGCTCACCGTCGCCGGAAACGATTCCTTCATCGTGAAGGTGGCGAATGCCCACGATCATGTGCGCCTCAGTCAGGGTTCGGAAGTCCCTCTCGGGTGGGCCTCGGAAGACTGCCGGGCACTGGACGCGGGAGTTGGCAACGCGGCTCCCGCGTAGGGAGCCGGGAAAGTGCCGCTGCGCCCGGAAGGACGGGTGTCGGGGGACAATCGAGGCCGCATGCGGCCAGACATGCATGGAGAAAGCTCATGAGACTCTTGTTCGGTTCGTCGGCCCTTGCGATGGGGGTCGTCCTCGGGGCGGGAACGGCCCTTGCGGTCGATCTCACGGTCGTGTCCTGGGGCGGCGCCTACACCGCAAGCCAGCAGAAGGCCTACCACGACCCCTACATGGCAGCGAATCCAGACGTGAAGATCGTCAATGATGACTCTGCCGCCGAAGGACTCGCCAAGCTGCGTGCCCAGGTCGAGTCCGGCAACGTGACCTGGGACCTGGTGGATATGGTCGCCTCGGACGCGATCACGGCCTGTGACGAAGGCCTCGTTGAGGAAATCGATCCCGACTCGATGCTCGCCGCCGCACCTGACGGCACCCCGGCATCGCAGGACTTCTTCGCCGGCACGCTGACGCCCGGCGGCACGAACTGCTTCGTTCCGCAGATCGTCTACTCCACCACCTTCGGCTACCGGACCGACGCCTTCGAGGGCGAACAGCCCTCCACGATCGCCGACGTCTTCGACCTGGAGAAGTTTCCTGGCCGCCGTGCGCTCGAGAAGAAGCCGATCGGCAACCTCGAGTGGGCACTGATCGCGGACGGCGTGCCCGGCGAACAGGTCTACGAAGTGCTGAACACGGCGGAAGGCGTGGACCGCGCCTTCGCGAAGCTGGACACCATCAAGGAAAGTACCGTCTGGTGGACCAAGGGCGCACAGCCGCCCCAGCTGCTGGCTGACGGCGAGGTGGTGATTGCATCGGCGTACAACGGCCGGCTGTTCTCCGCCATTGCGGAAAAGAACCAGCCGATTGCCATGCTGTGGGACTGGCAGGTGTTTGACCTCGACGGCTGGGTGATCCCGAAGGGCACCCCGAACAAGGATGCCGTGCTCAAGTACATGATGTTCGCGACCGACACGCAGAGGCTCGCCGACCAGGCCAAGTTCATTTCCTACGGCCCGGCCCGCTACTCGTCCGGTCCGCTGGTGGGCAAGCACGCCGATCTGGGGATCGACATGAAGCCGCACATGCCGACCAACGAGGCCAATGCCAAGACCATCCTGAACTTCGACTACGTCTGGTGGGCCGACCACCGGGCGGAACTTGACGAGCGCTTCAACGCGTGGCTCGCCAAGTAGCACTCGGAGCCCGGGACATCACACGCCGGCACACCGCATCCTTTCGGGTCAGCGTGTGCCGGCCCGGCTCGGGGACGCGCCGGTCTCGGCCGTCCCCGTCCACCCCCGGGTTCTGACCGGCACGCATGATGGCACACGAACTGACCACGGCTGACGGCGTTCCGCTCCGGATCAGCCTGGAGCGCGCACTGCTTCGCAGCCGCATTCGCGCCGCATTGCTGGTCGTGCCACTCATGGCATTCCTTCTGTTCGCATTCATCCTGCCCATCTTCGACATGCTCTACAGGAGCGTCGAGAACACCATTGTCGCCCAGGTCCTGCCGGAAACCGTGGTTGTCCTGCGGGACTGGGACGAGACCGGCGACGCCCTGCCCGACGAGACCGTGTTCGAGACTGCGGTCGCCGATATTCAGGCCGCGTTCAAGGCAAAGACGCTCGGCCGGCTGGCCCGGCGGCTGAACTACGAGAAACCCGGCATGGCCAGCCTGCTGCGCAAGTCGGGCCGGCGCTCTCTCAGGATCACCGAGGCGCCATGGGCGGAACAGCTGATCAAGATCGACCGCAAATGGGGCGACATCAACACATGGCGCCTGATCAAGCGTGAATCGGACCACGTGACCGAAAGCTACTTCCTGGCCGCAGTGGACATGCGGCTCGACGACCTGGGAGCGGTCAGCTGGCAGCCGGAAAACCGGCAGATCTACCTGCAGCTGTTCTGGAAGACAGTGTGGATGAGCGGGCTCATCACGATCCTGTGCCTGCTGCTTGGCTATCCGGTTGCGTTCCTGCTGGCCACCCTGCCGCTGCGCACCAGCAACCTGCTGATGGTGCTGGTCCTGCTGCCGTTCTGGACGTCGCTGCTGGTGCGCACGACATCGTGGATCGCCCTGCTTCAGCACGAAGGCGTGCTTAACGACCTGATGGTGGTCGTCGGCCTGATTTCCGACGATGGGCGACTGCAGATGATCCACAACAAGATCGGCACCTTCGTGGCGATGACCCACATCCTGCTGCCGTTCATGATCCTGCCGCTCTACTCGGTCATGAAGACCATCCCGCCGTCATACATGCGGGCGGCCCGTTCGCTCGGCGCCACCCCGTTTACGGCGTTTGTCCGCGTCTACCTGCCGAACACGGTGTCCGGCATCGGCGCGGGCAGCATTCTCGTCTTCATCCTGTCGATCGGCTACTACATCACTCCGGCGCTGGTGGGAGGGCGGACAGGCACCTTCATCTCCAACTTCATCGCCTCGCATGTCAGCGAGACCCTCAACTGGGGCCTGGCTGCCGCGCTCGGCGTCATCCTGCTTGCGCTCGTGCTGGCGCTCTACCTGCTCTACGACCGTATCGTGGGCATCGACAACATGAAGCTCGGCTAGAGGGCGCGACCATGGCCCTGCCAGTCCACGCATCCTCCGGCGAACGCGCCTGGTATTATTCGTTTCGGGTCCTCTGTGCGGCGATCTTCGTCTTTCTGATCGGACCGATCTTCGTGATCGTGCCGCTGAGCTTCAACGAGCTGCCGTATTTCACCTTCACACCGGAGATGCTGTCTTTCGATCCCGACGGGTACAGCATCAAGTGGTACGAGGAGTTCTTCACCGAGCAGTCGTGGCAGGACGCGGTCGCAAACAGCTTCTTCATCGCGGTCTTCGCGACCCTGGTCTCCACCATGCTCGGAACCCTGGCCGCTCTCGGCCTCAGCCAGCCGTACATGCCGTTCCGCACCACGATCATGGCGGTCCTGATTTCGCCGATGATCGTGCCGCTGATCATATCCGCGGCGGGCATGTACTTCTTCTACACGCGGATGGGGATATCCTCGACGCATATCGGGGTGATCGTCGCCCACGCGGCGCTGGGCACTCCGTTCGTGGTCATTACCGTCACCGCGACCCTGGTCGGGTTTGACCGATCGCTGATCCGGGCCGCCGCCAGCCTCGGGGCCGGACCGACCCGCATCTTCTTCAAGATCATCGTGCCGCTGATCCTGCCCGGAGTGATTTCCGGCGCACTGTTTGCCTTCATCACGTCATTCGACGAGGTCGTGGTGGTCCTGTTCGTGGGGTCGGTGGAGCAAAGGACCATCCCGTGGAAGATGTTCTCCGGAATCCGCGAGGAAATCCGGCCCACCATCCTCGCGGTGGCAACGATCCTGGTCTGCATCTCGATCGCGCTGCTGACCACGGTCGAGCTTCTCCGGCGGCGCAGCGAACGGCTGCGCGGCATGTCGCCGGGCTGACACCGTCCGGCACGGACCATGATCCAGGACAGCTCGCTCGTACCCAGGGATGCGATCCGCATGGCGGCGCTCGGCGCCCTGCTCCAGGGGGATCGACCCTACAGTGAAATTGCCCGCGAGGTCCGGCAGTTCACCGCACGCATCGTCGGACCCTCGCTCGAGCTGCTCGGCAGTTCGATCGAGTTGCTCCGCCTCGAGGGCCTGCTCGAGGCAACCAGCCGCCAGCAGGCGGACGAACCGATCCTGAGGCTGACGGAGACCGGGCTTGCCGCACTGCGCGAGTACCTGCGCGCGGACATCAATCCCGACGCATCCGCGCACCACAGGTTGCTGATTGCGCTGAAGCTGCGGTTCATCGGCATACTCGATATTAGCGAACAAGTCGCGCAGCTGCGCGCGCTCGAGCGGATCAACGAGGCCGATGCGGTGCGTCTCGACGACCTGCTCGAGCGGACCGAGTGGCACGGAGGACTGCTTCGCGACTGGCTGGTGTCGGAACGCGCCGCGGCCGAACAGCGTGCGCAGTGGTACCGCGAGCTGATCGCGCAGCGGTCCTGACCCCACCGGCCGGCGGCGGGAACCGGGACGTCAGCCGACCCGCCTCCCGGTCCGTGCCCGCATCGGCATGGCAGTCCCTGACCGCCAGCACCCCGTCGGGCAACCGCCGGCGTGACCTTGACGCCTTTCCGGACCCGACATACCTTCCCGTGTGGCGCTGCCGGAAAGTCGATCCGGGAACGCGCAAGATCGGCCACCGGTCATGTACGACGCAACCTGGCTGCTTCGTCTCTACGCCCGAAGACGTCTCGTGCATCTCGCACGGATGGACCCGGTTGATGCCCAGCGCGCCGTCCTGTCTTCCCTGATCACACGCGCCCGCGGCACGAAGTTCGGGCGGGACCACGGGTTCTCTCTCGGCTGGTCACTGGAGGAGTTCCGTTCACGGGTTCCGCTCCGGGACTACGACGCGTACTGGCAGGCCTATTGGCGCGAGCCCTTCCCTGGCCTCATCGACTGTACCTGGCCCGGCTCCATTCCGTGGTTCGCCGTGTCGTCGGGAACGGCGACGGGCACCACCAAGTACATTCCCGTAAGCAGGGAGATGCGTCGCTCGAACGTCCGCGCGGGCGCCGACCTGCTGACCTTCCATCTCGCCAGCCGGCCGCAGAGCCGGCTGCTCGCCGGGCGCGTCTTCATGCTCGGCGGCTCGACCGGGCTTGTCCGCCATGCGCCCGGCGTTCACAGCGGCGACCTCAGCGGCATCGCCGCGGCGACCATGCCGGCCTGGGCAAGACTGCGCTACTTCCCGCCCCGCGATCTCGAGGGCATCGCGGACTGGGAGCAGAAGATCGATCGCTTTGCCCAGCACTCGCTGGACGCGGACATCCGGGCCGTTGCCGGCACACCGAGCTGGCTGCTGATCTTCTTCGAGCGCCTGGCCAAGGTTGCCGGAGCCGCAGGCGGCGGACGGACGAGCCGGATCGCCGACATCTATCCCAACCTCGAACTGCTGGCGCACGGCGGCGTTGCCTGGGCGCCCTATCGCGACCGCTTCAACGAACTGCTCGAAGGCAGCCGGGCGGAAACGCGCGAAGTCTACGCGGCGAGCGAGGGGTTCTTCGCCATTGCCGACGGCCCGGATGGCGACGGGCTCAGGTTGTTGCTCGATACCGGGATCTTCTACGAGTTCGTCCCCCTCGATCAGCTCGACAGCGCGAACCCGGACTGTCGCTGGGTCGGCGATGTCGAGCCGGGGGTCAACTACGCCCTGGCGGTGTCCACCTGCGCCGGACTCTGGCGCTACCTTGTCGGCGATACCGTGACCGTGGTCGACCGCTCGCCCCCGCGCGTCCTTGTGACCGGAAGGACGAGCTACATGCTTTCTGCCTTCGGCGAGCACGTGATCGGCATCGAAGTCGAGCGGGCGGTGACCGAGGCCGCCCGGGAGATCAACGCGACAGTGACCGACTTCGCGGCGGGAAGCGTGTTTCCGGAGAAGACCGGCACGCGCGGCGGGCACCTCTACATCGTCGAGTTCGGGCCGCAGGGTACCGGGGAAGGGCTGGATGCGGAGCAGCGCGTGCGCTTCGCCCGGCGGCTGGATGCGGCCCTGTGCGGCCTCAACGACGACTACGCGGCCCACCGGGCGGACGGATACGGACTGGACGCCGCCCGGGTGGACATTCTCGCCCCGGGCGGTTTTGCCGCCTGGATGAAGAGCCGCGGCAAACTGGGCGGACAGAACAAGGTGCCCCGCATCATCAACGACCCGGAGCTCCTGTCCGAATTGCGGGCCTTTGCCGATGCGTACAACCTGTCGAAGGACTGATGCACGTGCAGGGACTTGCGCGGTCCGGCCACACACGGTTTCGACCACGAGCCGCGGACCGCGGCATCGTCGACAGGACCAGTCCCGCCCGCCGCGCGGTGCCGGCCCGACCCGCATCCTGCCTGCACCCGGTGTGGCGCGGGAGAGCTGGCCACACGGGCGGATTGCCATGAACCGGTCGGAAGCGCAGAAAACCATTGGCGGACTTTCCGAAAGGTCGACGCCGTGGGACCTTCAGCCTGACAGGTGAGCGATGATACCCATGTCCCCGCGGCAAGCCGGCTGCCGCCGTTCCAAGGTGGCGCCGCCGGGGCCGAAGGCCCGCCCCCGGCCGATCGCTTCAACCGGGCGATCGGGTTCGGGCCCAAATGCCCGCTCCTCCGGATGGAGGTCCGCGTTCCCCGGGAAGGCCGGGATGCGGCGGCTGTGTCACGGACTCCGGACGGCGTTCGCGCTCACCCTGACACTCCCCCTTGTCGCGGCCTGCAGCGGGCTCATTCCGCCATCGCCGGGCAGTATTCGTGCCGCGGATCGACTGGAGGCGTTCAACCGCCTGCCCGCACCGCCTTTCGAACGCCCGGTCGAGATCCGGTGGAACCTCCACCTGGTGCCGTACATCATTGCCGAAACCGACCGCGACGGAGCCCTTGCGCTGGGACTGGTGCACGCGCACCTCAGGCTCGGTCAGATGGAGGTGCTCAAGCGCATCGCCCGGGGCCGCATCTCCGAGATGGTCGGTCCGTTCACAACGGAGTTCGACGCGGCAATCCGGGCGATCGGATTTGCCAGGGCAGCGCCGGAGATCCTGCGCAGGATGCCGCCCGAAACCCGTGCCTGGCTCGACGCCTATGTCGCCGGGATCAACTTCTACAAGTCGGCAACCGACGCGAGGCCGCCGGAGTTCTCGGCACTTGGCATTGACGAGGAGCCCTGGACAGCCGAGGACACCCTGGCACTGGGCCGGCTGGGCGGCATGGACTTCACCTGGATTGTCCTGCCGGAACTGCTGAAGCTTCGCGCCACGCCACAGTGGCAGGCCGTCTGGGAGCAGCTCGCCAGGCCGGGTGGAGAGGCCCGGTTGCCTGCCTCCGGTGCGAGGGCACCGGCGCGCGGCCGGGCGAGCATGCTGACGGCGCTGTTCCGGCGCACGGCCAGGCTCGGCAGCAATTCGATCGCCGTCGCGCCGTCGCGCAGCGCGAGCGGTGGCGCACTGATTGCCAACGATCCGCATCTCGGGCTGCACCTGCCGAACACCTGGCTGATGGCCGGGCTCCACACACCGTCCTACAGGGCCGTGGGAATGATGGCGCCCGGGCTGCCGGTGTTTGCATTCGGACGCACGCCGTGCCTGGCCTGGGGAGGCACGAACCTGCATGGCTGGAACACGGACCTGGTGGACCTGGCCGACCACCCCGACCCGCTGTCGGAAGAAGTCCACGACATCGGTGTGCGGTTCTGGTTCGATACGCGGGCCAGGATCCGCCAATCCGACCTCGGGCCCGTGATCAGCGACGCGGCACTGCTGGAATTCCCTCCCGGCCGGACCTACACGGCCCGCTGGATCGGTCACCTGCCCAGTGACGAGATCACGGCGCTGCTCGACCTGCTCAGGGCGCCGAATGGCCGTGATCTGTCCAGGACCCTGCGGTCCTTTGCCGTACCGGCACAGAACATCGTCTACGCCGATTGCGAAGGGAACATCGGCCACCTGGTTGCGACGTGGCTGCCTGACCGCCCTGTCGCGTTTCCCCCCGACATCTTCGTCGACGCCGCGACATCCCGGCGCCACTGGGAGCGCATCCTGACCTCCGGCGAACTGCCGTCGATCGAGAACCCCGAGACCGGCTACGTCGTTTCGGCCAACGACCGCGCGTTCGAGGTGCCGCCAACCCGCATTGGCCTTTCGTTTTCTCCCGGACAACGTGCCGAGAGACTGGCGCACCTGGTGGAAGCACTCGACCCGGTCGACCTGTCGGACCTGACCACGATGCAGCGGGACGTCTACAGCGCGGCAGCACACGAGCTCGCCCGGCTCATCCTGGCGTCGGCGCCGACGGGCGGGGTCCTCATTCCCGATCTCGCCAGGTGGCAGGGCACCTATGAAGCCGGATCGAGAGGGGCGCTGGTCTACGAGGCGGTGCTCACGCATCTCGCACCGGACGCGTTCGGGGCGGCCGGTCGCAGCGCCGAACTCGCGTTCTGGCTAAAGACCGGGTTCCTGGACATCAAGGCCGCGGAGGTTCTCCGGTCGCTCGGCGAGGCACGGCGTCGGGAGCTGGTTGCGGCAGCGCTTGCCGCCGCGGCCCGGGAAATCAGTGCGCACGAAGTGTGGGGGGATCGCCACCGACTGGCGAACCGGCATTACCTTGGACTGATCCCGGTCCTTGGCGCGGGATACCGCATTGGCGACCTTCCCGGACGAGGTGGCCGAGAGACGGTCCTGAAGTCAGGCGCTGAGCTCGAGATCGATCAGCACTCGCCGAGTTTCGGTTCCCATGCGCGCCACGTCTCCGACCTCGGCGATCCGGATGCCAACTTCTTCATTCTGCTTGGCGGACAGGACGGCTGGTTCGGAAGCGGTGCCTTTGACGACCAGATCCCTCTGTGGACCGCCGGCAAGAGCATCCAGCTCCCCCTGTCGCTCGACACGGTCCGAAAGCAGTTCCCGATCACCAGCAGTGGAGCGAACGCCACCTCCCGACGGCATCGCGATCCCGCCGGGGCCGTACGGCAGTAGCCAGCCAGCGTGGCGCACTGCGGGCCGGGACGTGGTTTCCTTCCGATCGGAGAAACCGTGCAAGAGGGACATTCACCGTGCTCCCCTGTCGAATGGGTGCTTTCCTGCGGGACCAACCCGCCTGTCCCGTCCCAATCGAGCGTTGCATTCACCGCGCCCTCATGCGCACGCGACACCGTCCCGGTCCCAGAGCAGGCCTTCCAGGAAGACCGATTTCGGCGCAGAGAAGGTGATGTCGTGGCCGGGCTCATGCTCCGTCTCGCCCTCGCCCGTACGCCGTCCGAGGCGGAGGTCCGTCTTCTGGACCTTCCCTTCCAGGACCTCGCGGAACCGCCTCGCGTCGACACGGCCCTTCAGGCCCAGCGCCGCCGCGCGGCCGAGCAGGCTGCGCGCCGGCCGAGGCCGGCAGGAACAGCGGCCTGGCACCCGGCTCGGTCTCACGGTCATCATCCGTTGGCGCTGCCGCTCGAAGACTCCATGACCATGGGCTTGGAAAGCTTCCGCGCAAGCCGCGAACGAGACTGTTTCACGGTAAACTCCGATCGCACGCTCGGTCTCATCCGGTTCGAAAGCCTGCTTGTCCAGAATCCGGACAAAACGCAGGACTGCATGGCCGAGCGGTTCCGTAACGAGGCCGGGAGTGCCAGGCAGTGCTGGAGCGGACCGCCACCACCATCTTGGAACGCCACCGCCTCTCGAAGGGCTTCCGCTGGGTCGCGGCAGTCGCAATCCTGACCAGTGCCTAGCTGTCACCGCCGCAGGCATCCAGATGCGATGGGAGTTCGGCGTTTCGCCGCCGAAGACGAAAAATGGAACACGGCGAAGGCAGCTTCGGCTCGACGGGGGCGTAGCGCAAGCCTGTTCTTGACCCTCGACGGATGGAAAGTCATGTTACTCAAGAGAGGGGAACTCTTCGGAAGGTTTTCACAATGGCCGGGTTCGAGCAGGCGTTCGATGATGTGGAACAGGCTGCCGAGGCGGCGCGGAAAGCGGCGGTGCAATTGGCGTCCACTGCAAACGCGCTGAAGAAGGCTGCACAGGCGGGCAATGTCGCAGCCATCCGGCGCGGGCCGGACAGACTCGGCGAGGCGATGGAGGAGGCGCGGCGGGAGGTCGAGCGTGCCGCCGCCAGTTGGCCTTTCTCCGAAAGTGAAGAAGCCGACTATTTGAAGGATGGATACGCGGCAGAATTGCAGGCCGTGTCAGCGGAGAAAGGCCTGAGCCTGTATGAACGCGACGGCCAACTGATATCTCCACCGTCTATCCTGAGAATTCTCCCCGACAGGCGCTCCGTTATGCTGGACCGGAAGAGCCGGTCGACGATCAGACCGTCATGGCTCGCGGAACTCCTGCTTCGCAGCAAGGGCAAGTCCAGCGGCTTCACGCCGACGCAATTCCTGGAGGCGCTCTATGCGGTTTATGCCGACATCACCGGCCCATCAGCGCTGATGTCGAAACAGGGCGGTGGCGTCGTGCCGCTGGCCCGTATCTACCGGCTGATGACTGCCTTGCCGGGTATCGGCCGCAATTACGATCCGATGGATTTCGGCAGGGACCTGTACGTTCTGGATTCAAAAGGACCGCACCGGACCAGGAAGGGGGCGGAAGTATCCTTTTCGTCGTCCGGGGGCAAATATCGCCCTCGTGACCTTTTCTATTTCGTCGATTCCTACGGCGTCAGCATGGACTATTACGGCATTCGCTTCCGGGAAAATGCGCAATGAGCAATAGAATTGCCCTAGACGAGTGGCTTGAGGTCATTGACGGGGAATATTTGGTCGACTTCATTGGAGCCGGCGGCGCAGCCGTCAAATTCGCTGTGGCCGAGGAGGGAGGAAGGCGCGCGCTATCCCAGGCGTTGAAGGCTCGTGGCGAGTCGTTAGGGTACCTGTTTGTCCATCTGGACGCAGCTACCTGCCGGGCCCATATGCCGCAGGATCTCTTCTTCGGTATGGCGCGGCAGATCGATTGGCGGCTTCTGGCTCGTCGCGTCATCCAGGGCTTTTTCGTTGAAGAAGGTTTTGAGGTCGAAGGGATAGATGCGAAGGAGCCTCGCATGATTGATTCCATTATCGCCGCAAACAACTCCGGACGGGATTATATCAGTCGTGTGTTGAGACCGCATCTTGAGAGCCGGATTTTCAGGAACGCTGACCTCTCCAAGGCGTTCCGCATCGCCATGCTGCACCTTTGCCGGTTTGAGATACAAGATACTGCGGGAATGGAACGGTATCCGGGACAACCTCTTCTGGACTGGTTGACTGGTGCAGACAACAGGATCGGCCAGTTACGCGATTTCCAGATTCGGACCCGGATCGACCGTACGACGGCTCGATATTTCCTGGAGTCCGCCTGCCATTGGATACGGCAAGCCGGCTGTCCTGGCATGCTTCTCGTTCTGGATAATGCCCGCGTGACCGTTGGACGAAATCCGAAGGACAGTTTGAGATACTACACCAAGGCCATGACACTGGACCATTATGAGGTGTTACGAGAGTTTATCGACGACGCTGACCGCTTGTCCGGCCTGCTGTTCGTCGTGGCAACCGACTACGGGTTTCTTGACGAATCCTCGCGGAGCAGCAGGGGTTGGAACATCTATTCGGCTTTGCGTACGAGGATTATGGACGATGTTCGGGACAGGAACGTTGTCAACCCGGTTTCTTCTCTGGTCAGAATATCCTGAATGATGGGTAAGCCGCAGCCATGCCTATGCAATCGAACGCTGACGCAGCAGTAGTATCCAGACGCGCGATAGAGGCGCTCAGGAGCGGGGTACCCAATCGCGAGGCCGTTCGCGAACTTGGCAGTAGCCAACCAGAGGCAGAGCGGCAATTCATCGAGATGCTGGAACAAAACGACGGTTTCAGTCGACCCTTGCCGGTAACACGCGGGATGCTGGTTTCAGGAGATTTCGGAGCAGGCAAATCTCACCTCTTAGCTCATTTCGAACAGCTTGCGCTATCGCGGAACTTCGCTTCTAGCCGAGTGGTAATCAGCAAGGAAACTCCTCTATACGATTTAGGTAAAGTCTTTGTTTCGGCGGTCGAAAACGGAAAGCTGCCTAGGCGGAACGGCCGATTCATGGAAGAATTATCTTTGGCTCTGAGGCCGGGAACGGCAAATTACGACGTGTTTTCCAGCGCTATCGCCAAAGCGGCATTGGATGGTCATATGAGCATGATATTTCCTGCGACCCGTATTGTGCATGAACGGTCTCAGGATCAAGATGTAATTAATGAAATTGAGTCCTTTTGGGCTGGAGACAGAATTGCAGTTGCGAGTGTGAGGAAAGGATTACGATCAATTGGAGAAGCACACAATTACCGTTTTTCGGCACCAAAGGCTGCTGAGCTACCGTTGCAACGCCTTCGATTCGCTGCTGAACTCATACGGGGAGCGGGATATCGCGGATGGGTCGTCTTTCTGGATGAGATTGAGTTGATAGGCAATTATTCAATATTGCAGAGGGGGCGTTCTTATGCCGAGATTGCGCACTGGATGGGACGTACGCGGGAGTCCGACCGCTCCGGATTGATTGCGGTTGGGGCGGTTACGGGTGATTTTGTGCCGGCGGTTATTGACGCCAACGGCAAACAGGATGGAGATAAGATTGCTCCCCGGCTGCGAGATAGCGCCCGATATGGCGGCCTTGTAGACACAGCGGAAGCCGGCATGGAGGTATTGATGCGGGACTTCTTTGCATTGCAGTCTGTCCGAACACCGGATGTCGAAGCGATGCTGGAGAAGCTGCGCGGGATTTATGCCAAGGCGTATGGTTGGCAGCCGCCGTCGGCGTCGGTAGCATCGGAGACCGCCGGCCACATGAATCAGATGCGCTACAAGGTCAGGTCGGCAATCAACGAATGGGACTTGCTCAGGCTGCGTCCCGGTTATCGGCCGGAAATTGAAGCGCAGGAGTTTCAACACGACTATGGTGAAGACTCCGACCTTGAAAAGCCGGCCGCGGATAATGCGGAATAGAGAGCAGCGGTAACCGGTCGGCTTCCGGTGGCTACCGGACAGGATGAAGCGGCAGCGCGGGTAAGGGTCGTTGCGTGGCTGCGGATAATCCCGACCGTGAGTGGGGACGGCTTTCGCGCGGCCCTGCTGGAGACTTCCACAGAAGGGGAACTGCTTGGCTTCGGCGTAACGGGCAGCGGCGACTGGAGGGAGGTCGGCGGGCCCGTCGCAGCGCTCTTTCGGGCTGCGGCGCATTTGCCGACACTGGCAGTCGCCCGCGTGGACGAACTGCCTGTCGGCATATTGGGCGAAGTTTCGCAGCCGGTTGCACCGTTCTGCCTTGTCGGTGCGCCGGGCACGCGGACGGATTCCGGCGTGTCGTGGGCGAAGGCACGGCCTGCGCCCGCTTCGCCCGCCGAACGCGCCTTCGCCAAGTTGATGGCCCGGCGCGACCCATTCGAACCTTTGGAACGCGCGGCGGTGGCGCTCCGCATGGCCCTCGCCGACGCTCATTTTCGACAGGCCGCCCAAATTCCGGGACTCGATATGCTGTTTTCGTTGCCGATGGACCCCGCCCGTTCTGGCGGCAGCATGGGTCAGGACCTTGCCAGCAGGCTTCGCGCTGTGCTGGCCGCGCCTGCGGGGCTGCCTCCGGTCGATGCGGACGCGCCGCTGGAATGGGCCGGCGAGTTGATGCCGTTTCAGCAGGACGGTGTGCGGGCGCTTCTGGAGATGGACCGGCTGTTGCTGGCGGACGATATGGGGCTCGGCAAGACAGTGCAGGCCGTTGCCGCGCTCCGCATTCTGGCGGCGCGTGACAAGACCGGCCCCGCCTTGGTGATCGCGCCGGCGAGCGTGCTCGACCAGTGGCGACGGGAACTTGCCAAGTGGGCGCCGGAGCTTTCCGCAATCGTCGTCCGCGGCTCGGCGGACGACCGGACATGGCAATGGCGGGCGCGAAAGGATGTGACGCTGGTCGGCTACGAGACACTACGTTCGGATGCCGGCCGCATTCGCGCGCTCCGGCCTCCTGGAGAGGTCTGGAGCGCTGTCGTCGCCGACGAGGCGCAGCGGATCAAGAATCGCAACAACACCAGCCAGGCGGCAAAAGGCCTTTCCAGAATCAGGTCCTGGGCGCTTACCGGCACGCCCGTCGAGAACCATGAGGACGAGTTGGCGTGCATCATGGAGTTCGTGGACCATTGCAAAGACGCGCCGCCCGCGCGCTACCATCCCGGCCCTGCCCTGTCGAAACGCCACCGGGAATTGCAGCTGCGGCGCAGGAAAGGCGACGTTCTGGCGGACCTTCCGCCCAAGCTGGAGACGAAGCTGACAGTCGGGCTGCGTCCCGACCAGAGGCGGAGCTACGATGTCGCGGAGCGGGAGGGGATCGTCTATCTCAGGTCCCTTGGCGCAAATGTTACGGTCCAGCATATTCTGGAACTCATTACTCGTCTGAAACAGATATGCAATTTCGACCCGAAGACAGGCTCGTCCGGCAAGATGGACGACATAAAGGACAAATTACGGGAAATAACGGCGCGCGGGAACAAGGCTCTCATTTTCTCGCAATACACCAACGATATTTCGGGTGTCGGGGCAGCGGTCAGATACTTGCAGGAGTTCGACCCCTTGGCCTTGATGGGTGAGGTCCCGGTGAAGGAACGCTTCTCCATCGTCGAGCGGTTCCGAACTTCTGACAGGCATAAGGTAATGGTTATATCGCTGCGCGCCGGCGGCGTTGGGTTGAACCTTCAAGAGGCGTCATATGTTTTCCATCTGGACCGTTGGTGGAACCCTGCAGTGGAGCGACAAGCGGAGGACAGAGCCCATCGGATCGGACAAACGGCTAAATTGAACGTCATTAAATTCATTTGTGCGGACACCATCGAAGCGCGCATTGACCGGATACTTGAAGACAAGCAACAACTGTTCGATGAGCTTGTGGATGATGTATCTATGGACCTTTCGATAAGGCTAAACCGCAAGGAACTATTGGGATTGTTCGGGATTTGAGTTTCAAGTTCTCGCGAAGCGAATTGCGGTGCAATTTGCAAGAAGCAGGATGTATGGTGCCCCCAGTATCAGACCTCCTGACCTCTGCTGATATTGGGTGACACGGTCCGGGCGCGTTCCGGGGGCTCCGTCGGCCTCGTAGACCATGCGCATTTCGGTTCCGGGGAAGACCGTCCCGGTGGTGTTCAGCTCGGTGAGCAAGGCGTCGATCTGGCGGTCGCAGGCGTCATTTCCGAGGCCGAGAATGCGCACTGTGAGGACGCCACTGGCGGGGTCCGGCAGGATGTCGGCATCGGCAGCAAGCAGGGCGCGCAGCAGTTTCCGCGGATGGGTCTTCTTGCCCTGCGCCTGCATGACGGGAAGCATCATGCGGGTCTCGGCGCGGTAGGCGATCATGCGGATGACGTCGAGGAGGAGGCGCTCACGCGACGGCAGGACGTCGAGCTTTTCGGCTTCGTCGAGGTCGCCGGCCCGGCAGTGCCTGGGGACTCCCCTGCGGCTGGCCTTGACGATCTCGCGGGCGCCCTCGAGGTCCCTGACTTCGCTCTTGAGTTCGGCCGTCGGCTGCTTCTTTCTGGCCGCGTCGGCGACGCGGTTGCGCAGGCGGGCAAGCTGGTGGTCGAGGCGGTGGATCGCCTTGTCACAGGCGCGCCGGAGCGGGTTGACGACCACGGTGTCGGGAGCGAGCGGCTCGAGCTCGCGGGTCGGCAGGGCGTCCAGGTTGAACTCCTCGCGCATGTACGCGAAGAAGTTTTCCTGCGACCAGCGCGAGAACATGGCGCCTGCGGCCTCGGCCATCGGTTTGTGCGGATCGGTTGTGATGAAGGGCACCTGACGAGCGTTGTCGAGCAGGCGGCGAATCTGGCGCACCCTGAGGCCGTTGGGCAAGGTCACCGGCTTCTCGGCCAGCCGGACGGTGGCACTGGTGTTTGCCGCGGGCCCGTGAATGGGAACGCTGATCGGGCTGAAGTCCTCGACCGGCCAGTCTTCGCCGCTGAAGTTCTTGTGCCAGGTCAGGCAGGCGATGCCGCGCTTCGCCAGCCGGCGGAACAGATCCGGGCTCCAGCCCTCGCGGTCGAAGACCAGGGTGAGCGCGGGCTGGCCGGGCGTCGGAGCGGTCAGGTCCGGCGCCCCGGCGTCGACGATCCCAAGCTCCTGCAGCGCCGGCACCACGTCGGCCTCGATGGCGGCAACCATCCGCGGATCCAGCGTCTTGTGCAGACAGAGCAGGGGCCTGCCGCCCAGGGCGTTGATCCACTGGCCCCTGGCGCGGTGATTGTGACGGATGGGCTGGGCTGCTGGAGCGCACTCGACGAGGTCGCCTGCAGCCATCAGGCAATCCGCACCGGCTCGGGCCGACAGGCGGCCCGCAGGGCGCCGTTCAAATAGGTGAACACGACGATCGGCAACATCAAGTGCGCGATCTCCGGGACCTATCGCAAGCTCGGCGCCAATCACGCCGAGCGCTACCTCGCCAGTTTCGCCTGGCGCCACAACCGGCGCTATCAACTCAAGACAATGATCCCGCGTTTCGTCCATAGCGCCGCACGCACCGAGCCCATGCCCTATCGCCTCCTCATCGCAGGACGACTTTCTGGGAAAAGCAGGAAATCAAGTGTTCAGCATCACTTGTGGGGCATGGGTAGGACTAGGCCGAAGTTCCCTCTGATTCCAGCGGCCGGATCGCTCTAAGCATATGATTTCAGCCGCAAAATGGCATGATATCATCACATGAGTGTTCCCATGTAATGATGCGTTTTTCTGTTTACAGTGCTTGCGACATGCGCTATACATGTTGCCATGTACATAGACATCGTCCCCAATCGGAACTCCCCGCCGGCCGTCCTCCTGCGCGAGGGATGGCGCGAGAACGGAAAGATCAGGAAGCGGACCATCGCCAACCTCTCCTCCTGGCCCATGGAAAAGGTCAAGACCCTGCGGCGTCTGCTGAAGAACGAACCCCTCGTCGGCCGTGACGATGCCTTCGACATCGTCCGCTCGCTTCCTCATGGCCATGTCGCCGCGGTGCTGGGAACACTCCGCAAGATCGGCCTGGAGAAACTGATCGATCCGAAGCCGTCACCGAGAAGGAACCAGGTGCTGGCCATGATCGTGGCCCGCATCCTGGAGCCGGCCTCGAAGCTGGCCACGGCGCGGGGACTGGCCGAGGCCACGGCGGCGAGCACCCTGGGCGAGATGCTCGATCCCGAACTCGACGAGGACGACCTGTATGCCGCCATGGACTGGCTGCTCGAGCGCCGGGAGAGGATCGAGCAGGGCCTGGCGAAGCGGCACCTCGAAGAGGGGTGCCTGGTTCTCTATGACCTGACCTCGGTGTGGATGGAGGGCAGAGCGTGTCCCCTGGCCAAACGCGGACATTCCCGGGACGGCAAGAAGGGCAAGCTGCAGATCGAGTTCGGCCTGTTGTGCGACCGCGACGGATGTCCGGTCTCGGTGGAGGTGTTCTCCGGCAACACCGCGGATCCGGCGACAGTGGGCTCACAGATCGCCACGGTGCAGGAGCGCTTCTCCCTTGCGAAGGTGGTGCTGGTGGGGGACCGGGGGATGCTGACCGAGGCGCGCATCCGCGAGGAGGTGAAGCCTGCGGGCCTGGACTGGATCAGTGCTCTCAGGGGACCGGCCATCCGTGCTCTGGTCGAGGCCGGTGACGTGGAGATGTCGCTGTTCGATGAAACAGACCTGGTGGAGATCACCAGTGACGCATACCCCGGCGAGCGCCTCATGGTCTGTCGCAATCCGCTGCTGGCCGAAGACCGGGCCCGCAAGCGCTCGGAACTCCTTGAGGCCACCGAGGCCCTGCTTGAACCCATCGGTGCGGCGACACGGCGCAAGAAGCGCCGTCTCACGGGAGCCGACAAGATCGGCGAGCGGGTCGGCAGGGTCATCGGCAGGCACAAGATGGCAAAGCACTTCACATGGTCCATCGACGATGACGGCGTCTTCACCTGGCAGCGTGATGACGCCTCCATCGCTGCCGAGGCGAGGCTCGACGGTCTCTATGTGATCCGCACCAGCCTGCCGGAGACCGAACTCGACGGACCCGGAACGGTGCAGGCATACAAGAGGTTGAGCTCCGTGGAGCGGGCCTTCCGCAGCCTGAAGACCATGGACCTCAAGGTCCGTCCCGTCTTCCACCGCACCGAACCCCGGGTCCGTGCCCACGTCTTCCTGTGCATGCTCGCCTACTACGTGGAATGGCACATGCGCCAGAAACTCAAACCCATGCTGTTCGACGACGAGGATGCCGAAGGCGCCGAGGCCCGGCGTCCGTCCGTCGTGGCGCCGGCGAAGAGATCAATGAGTGCTCAGGACAAGGCGGCCACCAGAACAACAACCGACGGTGATCCGGTGCACAGCTTCCGCACCCTCATCGACGATCTTGCCACCATCACCCGCAACACTGTCGCGCCCCGGCTCCCGGGCGCCGAACCCTTCCAGGCCATTACCCGGCCCACGCCGCTCCAGAGGAAAATACTCGACCACCTCGGCGTGCGGCTGCTCCGTTCCCAGTAGGCTCCGTGATCCGGTCAGAGGATGTGCTGGCCCCCGGTGACGAAGATCTCGGTCCCGGTGACGTAACCGCTGTCGGGGGAGCAGAGATAGTGAACGGTCGCTGCAACATCCTCCGGCTCGCCAAGGCGTTGCAGCGGAATTCTCGGGATCAGCATGTCGGTCTCCGGAGAGAGCATCGCGGTCCGGATTTCACCTGGCGCCACCGCATTGACCCGGACACCGAGTTCGGCAAACTCGTTGGCAAGCTCCCGGGTAAGCGCTGAAAGCGCCGCCTTGGAGGTACTGTAGGCCGATCCGGCAAACGGGTGGATCGCGTGACCGGCGATCGAGGTGATGTTCACCACCGCTCCCCTGCCCCGGGACAGGGCCGGCGCGAGGCCGCGCGCCAGCCGGAGAGGAACGAAGAAGTTGAGCTCGAAGACCTGTCGCCAGGCGTCAAGGTCACCGTTCAGGCAGCCGAGTCGCTCCTTGACCGGCGACTTGGGTGACCAGCCGGCGTTGTTGACCAGCGCATGCAGCGGCCGGCCGGACAGAAGTCCGTTGGCGCGCTCGAGAAACTTGTCCAGACTTCGGGGGTCTCCGAGGTCGGCAGTGATGTGGTGCGACCAGTTCGGATCGCGCCGGCACTCTTCCGGCGGTTCATCGCGCGAGCAGGTGATGATGTCCCAGTTGCGTTCGCTGAAGAGTGCGACGGTTGCGTGTCCGATCCCCCGGCTGGCCCCGGTCAGAAGCAGCGTTCGTCGCGAGTCATCCATGGCAGCACCCCGGCGCGGTGATGGACCGGACCGTTCCCGTCACGGCACCGGTCCGACAGGAAACACGATCATGCGAACCGCCATACTCACCGTTCTCCTTGCATTTGTCATCTTCGCACCGCCGGTCGATGCGACGGAGGTCTCGACCGAGCGCTACCGGGTGAGGGTGGTGACCGTCGCCGACGGGCTTGCCCATCCGTGGGGCCTCGCCTGGCTGCCGGACGGGCGCATGCTCGTGACCGAGCGCCCTGGCCGCCTGCGGCTGGTCACGCCAGAAGGCGAAGTCTCCGAACCGGTTGCGGGCCTGCCGTCCGTCGCCGCCGGCGGCCAGGGCGGACTGCTCGATGTCCTCGTCGACCCGGACTTCGCGGACTCCGGCATCATCTACTTCGCCTATTCCGAACGGGATCACGACGGTCGCGGCACCACGGTGGTGCGCGCCGTGCTTGACGGCATGACATTGCGGGACCCCCTGGTCCTGTTCCGTCAGACCCCGAAGAGCGGCGGCGGCCGGCATTTCGGCTCACGACTGGCGCTGGCGCCGGACGGAACCCTGTTCATCACCATCGGCGACCGCGGCCAGGCGGAACTGGCGCAGTCGCTCACTGTCAACCGGGGCCAGGTGATCCGTGTGACCACAGACGGAAGGGTGCCCGACGACAACCCGTTCGCCGGCAGGGCCGACACCCGTCCGGAGATCTGGTCGTACGGCCATCGCAACCCCCAGGGTGCTGCCGTGCACCCGGAAACCGGGCAGCTGTGGATCCACGAGCACGGAGCCCGGGGCGGCGACGAGATCAACCTGCCGCTGCCCGGCAGAAACTACGGATGGCCGGAGATCTCCTACGGTACCCACTACGACTGGAGCAAGATCGGCGCTGGACATGCCAGGAAAGGAATGGAACAGCCGCTTCATTACTGGGACCCGTCGATCGCGCCGTCGGGCATGACATTCGTGACCGGCACGCCGTTCGACAAGTGGCGGGGCAACCTTCTGATCGGCGCGCTGAAGGACCGCATGCTGGTCCGTGTGACGCTCGATGGCGACCACCGGGTGACGGGTGAGGAACACATGCTGGAGGAACTCGGGGAACGCATCCGCGACGTACGCCAGGGCGCCGACGGCCATATCTACCTGCTGACCGATTCCCGCAACGGCCGGATCCTGAGGCTGGAGCCTGTCACCGACTGACGCCGGCGCCGGTCACGGATACAGGCGCGCCACCGTCCAGCCGGTCCGGGTGCTCTCGAACCGGAACCGGTCGTGCAACCGGTGATCACCCTGTTGCCAGAACTCGATCCGGTCGGGCAAGACACGAAACCCACTCCAGGATTCGGGCCTGGGAATGTTATCGCCCGGGTGCGCGCGATCGAGCTCCGCAACCGCCTGCAACAGCACCTCGCGGCTGGCGAGCGGCTGCGACTGGCGCGATGCCAGCGCACCGATTCGGCTGACCCTGCCACGGCTTGCGAAATAGGCGTCGGCCTCCGCATCGGTCACCGATTCAACCGGGCCTTCCACCCGGACCTGGCGTCCCAGCGCCTTCCAGTGAAAGCACAGCGCGGCCTGCGGACTGGCAGCCAGTTCCTCTCCCTTGCGCGAATCAAGGTGGGTGTAGAACACGAATCCTCGCCGGTCCGTCCCCTTCACCAGTACCATGCGGACCGACGGACGCCCGTGGCCGTCGGTCGTCGCAAGCGCCATGGCGTCGGGTTCCGGTTCCGCGGACGCCTGGGCCTCGGCGTACCACCGGTCAAACAGTGCAAAAGGATCGTCAGTGTCCGGCTCGAACATGATGCTCCGCATCCGCGGACGACGCGCTGGATCACGCTCGTCCTGTACATCCACTCTTCCGGTGCGGTATTGTCACGACGAATTTGGGCCTGTCCAGACCAATCGTGCGGTCCGGTCCTTGCCGGTACGCCGCTATCACGGGAGACCCTGGTAATGGTTCGTCAACTTGCACTAGTCGCCGCGCTGGTTTTCGGCTTGGCTGCCTGCCAGACAGGCGGGCCGAAACAGGGAGCCGGAACGCTTCTCGGCGGGGTTACCGGAGCGGTCGCCGGTTCCCAGTTCGGGTCGGGAGACGGCCGGGTCGCGATGGCAGCCGCGGGAGCGCTGCTCGGCGCCCTGATCGGTTCGGAGATCGGCGCCTCGCTTGATCGTGCCGATCGCCTTGCAATGGGTCAGGCAACCCAGTCGGCGCTGGAAAGCCAGCCGTCGGGAACCCAGGTGGGCTGGAGCAACCCGGACTCAGGCAACTTCGGCACCATCGTTCCGGAACCGGCCTTCAAGGACACGACCGGTCGCTATTGCCGGGAGTTCCAGCAGTCCATCACGGTTGGTGGAAAGAACGAGTCCGGCTATGGAACCGCCTGCCGTCAGCCGGACGGCAGCTGGCAGATCGTCAACTAGGGCACTGCACCTGCCTCGGTTGTCAGGGTGGGAGACAGTCCATGAGCAGGCCGGACCACGAAGGGGATCTGCGCGCCATCACCGGTGTGCTCGAGGAGTACTTCGACGGGCTCTACGAAGGCGACCTTGACGCCTTTGCCCGGGTGTTTCACGAGCACGCCCATCTCTATGCGACCGACGGCCAGAACGTGACCGACTGGCCGCGCGCGGAGTACTTCGAACGGATCGCGGCCCGCCCGTCCCCGGCCTCCCAGGGCCTGCCTCGCCATGACCGGATCGTGTCCATTCACCGGGCCGGCCCCGACACTGCGCTCGCCACGGTCAACTGCGCCATTCCGCCACGGTATTTCACCGACTACCTGACACTTCTCAGGATCGGTTCGGACTGGCGAATCATCTCCAAGACGTTTCATACCGACGTTCACGAGTAGCGGCGGCGCCTGGCCCCACCGTGCCCTGACAAATGTGCATGGTGTCGGGCTGCGGTACGATCAGTCCATCATACCCCAGGCAGATCACGCCATCTGAAGTCTCCTGCGTTTGGGTCTGGTCACGGCCGCTGTATTCCGCCCCGGATGTGTTCCCGAGGGTGGTGCAGAAGCAAAGGCTTCCGACCTCTACCGGCAAGGCGGATGGGTCGAAGCAGGCGTAATCGCCTCGTCAGGGAACACCCCTGCCATGTTGACGGAGCGATCGAGCGCGATCGGCACTCGTACCTGCGCGCTTCCTCGACGATACGGCGCACAGGAAGCCCTCCGAGGCTGTGGGTTTCCTGAAATGCTGTCAGGGCGTCGATCGCGCTTCGTACCCTGGCAGAATCGCGTTGGCGGAACGGGACCAACTCGGCGACTGGCGACCGTGCATGGTGATGACGAAGCGTTCGCCAGCCTCGAGGCGCCGGAGCGGCTGGTGAAATCGGCTCTTGGCCTCAAATGCTCCGATTTCGGACACGGCATGCGCCTCCAGAACGGACCCTCTTTCGTTCTGGCTGTCGCAGACTGGTCCGAACAGGTGTCGCCGACAAGCGGGACAGACACGAAGCCGGTGCCGCGCGAAGAGGTTCCGGGGATCAGCAGGTCCGGGTCCCGGAGCCGAACGGTGCGTCAGGCGGAGCCTGCGTCCCGATCGCAACGTTCATGAGAGCAGGTTCAACGATTGCGCCGGTGGCCTGACCGGTGAGCGGAGCGTCGGTGGCGATCACGCTGTCGGAAGCGGAACAACGCGGGCCAGTGGACGGCCCGGAGAACCAGCGCGTCGGGCGTGGAGTGTCTTGGCTGACGCGGACGGACTTGGGAACTGGACGAGCAACGAACACTTCTGTCCGCAACCCCCGCTACCGCACGGCGGCAGACGCGCAGCACCCGGCCCCCGGGAATCCGGATGCCTATCCCAGCATCATCCTGTTCAGGCGCAGACGCAGCGCGTTCAGCCTGATGAAGCCGTGGGCGTCACGGTGATCGTAGTCGCCCTCACCTTCCTCGAAGGTCACGTAGTCGGCCGAGTACAGGCTCTTCTCGGCCTTCCGCCCGACCACGCTCGTGTTCCCCTTGTACAGCTTGAGCCGCACCACTCCGGTGACATGGCGCTGGCTGAAGTCGATTGCCGCCTGCATCATCTCGCGCTCCGGCGAGAACCAGAACCCGTTGTAGACCAGTTCGGCGTAGCGCGGCATCAGCTCGTCCTTCAGATGCGCCATGCCCCGGTCGAGCGTCAGGCTCTCCATCGCCCGGTGGGCAACATGCAGGATGGTCCCGCCCGGCGTTTCGTAGAGCCCCCGGTTCTTCATCCCGACGAACCGGTTCTCCACCAGGTCAAGCCGGCCGATGCCGTTCTCGTACCCGAGCTCGTTCAGCCGCGCGAGCAAGGTCGCCGGGCTCAGTTCGACCCCGTCGATCGAGACGGCATCGCCACACCGGAAACCGACCTCGACATAGGTCGGCCGGTCCGGCGCGTCCTCCGGCGCCCTGGTTCGCGACCAGATGTACTCCTCGCCCTCGACCCAGGGATCCTCCAGCACCTTGCCCTCGCTGGATGCGTGCAGCAGGTTGGCATCAACCGAGAACGGCGCCTCGCCGCGCCTGTCGCGCGCTATCGGTATCTGGCGCGACTCGGCGTAGTTCAGCAGGTCGGTCCGCGACGCGAGTTCCCATTCCCGCCACGGCGCGATGATGCGGATATGCGGATTGAGTGCGTAGTAGCTGAGCTCGAAACGCACCTGGTCGTTGCCCTTGCCGGTAGCGCCATGGGCAACGGCGTCGGCACCGGTCTCGGCCGCAATCTCGATCTGCCGCTTGGCAATCAGCGGCCGGGCGATCGAGGTTCCGAGCAGGTAGGTCCCCTCGTAGAGGGCATTGGCGCGAAACATCGGAAACACGAAGTCGCGGACGAATTCCTCCCTCAGATCCTCGACATAGATTTCCGATATGCCCATCAGCCGCGCCTTCTGGCGCGCCGGTTCCAGGTCCTCGCCCTGGCCCAGGTCCGCGGTGAAGGTCACGACCTCGCACCGGTAGGTATCCTGGAGCCACCGCAGGATGATCGACGTGTCCAGTCCGCCGGAATAGGCGAGCACCACCTTCCTGATCTGATCGGCCATTGCATTTCCCCACGTCATCTCTCACCGGCTGTCCGGCGCGGCAGTATAGGGTCCGCGACCGGACCGGCAACCGGTCGATGTCAATTGCTGGCGGGGCGTCTGCAGGGGACGGCGCCGGAGGCGCCCGACCGAAATTGTTCTGGAAGCGGGAACGCGACTACTCGTTTCGCAGCATCGGCGCTGCCCTCACGCCCAGGACCCGCCACAGGCCGAGCAGGCCGAGCCCGACGGTGCAGGCGAGGCTGGCGAGCGTTGCCACCAGGATCGTCTGCATGCTCAGCACGTAGCTCTCCGCGCGCATGAGCTCGGTGACCACGAACCTGCCGATCACCGACCCGAGGACGGCGGCAACCAGCGCGGTCAGCAGGCCGAGCACCGCGTGTTCGACCAGGTAGGAGACCACGATCCTGGACCTGGTCGCACCGAGCACCTTCAGGATCACTGCGTCGTGCACCCGGCGCTGCTGCCCGGTGAAGACCGCCCCGGCCAGCACCAGCACACCGGCAAGCAAGGTGACGCTCGCGGTCCCCTGCACCGCCAGCGCGACCGCCTCGATGATGCGCGTGGCATTGCGCAGCGCGTCGCGCACGCTGATCGCGGAGACGTTGGGAAAGGCGTCGATCACTGCGCCCTGCACCGCCTCCTCCGCCTCCACCCCGTCGGCGTAGACGGTCGCAATCACGCTGTGCGGCGCGCGTTCGAGCACGCCCGGGGAATAGACAATGACAAAGTTCATCGCGAGGCTTCGCCACTCGATGTTCCTCAGGTTGGCGATGGTGGCGGTGATCTCGCGCCCGAACAGGTTGACCGTGATGCTGTCGCCGAGCCCGACGCCGAGCCCCCGGGCCACGGCGGCGTCAAACGACATCAGCGGCGGACCGGCATAGGTCTCCGGCCACCAATCCCCGGCGGTGATCTGTACTCCCGCTGGTTCCGCCGCCCTGTAGGTCAGCCCGCGTTCACCGCGGAGCGCCCAGGCGACTTCCTCGTCGGGCTCGACCTGGTCCGCCGGGACACCCGCGACCCGCACGATCCGTCCCTGCACCATCGGCGTGCGTTCGAACCGGGTCACGCCGGGAACCGAGCTGACCACCTCGATGAACCGGTCAGCCTGGTGCGGCTGTATGTCGAGGAAGAAGTAGGACGGGGCCTCGTCGGGTATCCGCGTGCCGAGCTGGTGAAGCAGGTTGAAATGCACCAGGCCGACGGTCACCAGCACCGTCAGGCCCAGGCCCAGCGACAGGATCAGGGCAGGCGCGGGGCTGCCCGGCCGGTGCAGGTTGGCCATGGCCATCCGCATCTCCGGGTTGCGCAGATGCGGCAATCGCCGCAGCAGCCGCACCAGCAGCAGTCCGCCGCCGCCGAACACCACCAGAACGCCGACAGCCCCGGCAATGAACCAGAGCGTCAGGCCGCGGTCAGGGCTGGTGAGCAGGGCAAGCGCGGCGAGGCCAGCGGACGCGCCCGCCGTGATCAGCAACGCGCCTGTCCCGGGCCAGCCGCCGGGCGGCGCGATGCTGGCGCGAAACAGGTGTGCCGCCCGGATGGCCCTGGTCTTGCCCAGAGGCCAGGCCGCGAAGGCCAGCGTCGTGCCGTAGCCGAAGACGGCCGCGACCGCGACCGGCTCCCAGTAGAAGCCGGCTGGAAGCGCGACCGGAAACAACCCGCTGATCATCATCGAGACCGCCGGAGGCACAACCAGACCGACCAGTCCGCCGAGCACGATGCCGACGGTTGCCAGCACCAGCGACTGGACCAGGTAAATCGCGAAGATCAGCCGGCCCGGTGCACCCAGGCATTTCAGGATCGCGATGGTACCGGTCCGCCGCTCGATCAGGGCGCGGACCGCGTTGGCAACGCCCACTCCCCCGACCAGAAGTGCCGTCAGACCCACGAGGGTCAGGAACAGCGACGCGCGGTCGATAAAGGTCCGGAACCCTGGAGCCGCTCCGGTGGTATCGCGGATCTCGAAACCGCTGTCGGCAAACTCCCGCCTCAGGGTTCCGACCGCCGGACCGGCCTCGCCGCGGACGCGAACGCGGTACAGGAAATCAACCAGGCTTCCGACGGTCACCAGTCCGGTCTGCCCGAGACCCGCAGTCGAGATCATCAGTCTCGGACCGAGCGCGGTGAACCGGATGGTCCGGTCGGGTTCGCTCTCGATCTCGCCGCGGATCTCGAACTCGCCGGTGCCGACCAGCACCCGGTCGCCGACGGCAAGGCCCAGTCGCAGCAGCAATGCCGGGTCGGCGACGGCGCCGTGTACCCCCTCGCGCGCCGCCAGGGCGTCCGACAGCGCCATCCCGTCTGTCAGCACCAGGGAGCCGTAGAGCGGGTAGAGGCCGTCAACGGCCTTCAGTTCGATCAGGCTGTGCCCGTCTCCACTCGCGGGGCGCGCCATCGCGCGCAGGCTTGTCACCTCCGAGACCTCGCCGAATTCCCCGAGCCGGTCGCGGTCCCGCTGTTCCATCGGGCGATGGAGCACGGTAATCGAAACGTCGCCGCCAAGCAGCAGCCGCGCATCGCGGACGATACCGCTGCGCATGGCCTCGGACACCGATCCGACGCCGGCGATAGCGGCCACGCCCAGGGCAAGGCAGGCGATGAAGATCCGGAAATGGCCCAGGCCGCCGCGCAGTTCCCGGGCCGCCAGCGTGACCGCCAGGGAGACCGGGATCATTGCCCGTCACCGTTAGGGGCAGCGATCCGGCCGTCGGCCATGGCAAGGATCCGGTCGCAGCGCGCAGCGAGTTCACGGTCATGGGTGATGAGAACCAGGGTGGTGCCGTGCTCGGCCTGCAGGTCGAACAGCAGGTCCATCACGCCGGTGCCGGTCACGCTGTCGAGGTTGCCGGTCGGCTCGTCCGCCAGCAGCAGCGCCGGCTGCCCCACGAAGGCCCGGGCGATGGCGACCCGCTGCTGTTCGCCGCCCGAGAGCTGGTCCGGATAGTGTCCGACGCGGTGACCCAGTCCGACCAGGCCGAGACTGTGACCGGCGCGGTCGAAGGCGCCGGAAACACCGGCCAGTTCGAGCGGAATGGCCACGTTCTCGAGCGCCGTCATGGTCGGGATCAGGCGAAACGCCTGGAACACGATTCCCACCGTATCGCGGCGGAAGGTGGCGAGCCGGTCCTCGTTCAGGCCCGCGAGGTCGTGCCCGGCAACCCGCACGTCACCCGATGTGACGCCCTCGAGCCCCGCCATCACCATCATGAGCGTGGACTTGCCGGCGCCGGAGGGGCCGACAACCCCGATGGTTTCCCCGGTCCCGATCCGCAGACTGACACCCTGCAGTATGCTAACCTCGCCGGCAGCGCTGGCGAGACTGAGGTGCACGTCATCGAGTTCGATCAGGGCCGGCAGCGGGCTCGCGGGTGCAGCCATGGTCATGGTGGTCTCTCAGGACACGGGGGCATGTGGAAGCGCAACATTACTACCACGCTGTGGCCGGTTCTCGCAGTGTTGCTGTCGGTGCTTGCGACCCCGCTCGACGCCCGGGACCTGCGGCTGCTCGCCTTCGGCGACAGCCTGACCGCCGGGTACGGACTCGCCGAATCCGAAGGATTCACGGTCCGACTGGAGACGGCACTGAGAGCGCGCGATCACCAGGTCACGGTCGTCAACGCCGGGCGGTCCGGCGATACCAGCACCGGTGGGCGCACCCGACTTGACTGGTGGCTCGAGGAGGCACCGGACGCGGTCCTGCTCGAACTCGGGGCGAACGACGGGCTGCGCGGCATCGACCCCGAGCTCACGCACGAGAACCTCGACTGGATCCTGAACCGGCTCGATGCGGCCGGACTGCCGGTTCTGCTCGCCGGAATGGAGGCGCCGGCCAACTACGGGCCCGAATACGCAGACGAGTTCCGCTCCGTCTTCGCCCGGCTCGCCGAGCGTCATGACGTGGTCTGGTACCCGTTCTTTCTCGAGGGGATCGCAACCCGTCCGGAACTCAACCAGCGCGACGGCATCCACCCCAATCCACGCGGGGTCGACGAACTGGTCCGCCGCATCCTCCCGTTCGTCGAGGAACTGCTGGCCCGTGTCCCGGCGCCGCGCTGACTGAGTCATGATGCGGCGGCTGTTTGTGGCGGTGACAGTGCCCGAACCCGTGCGCCGGCACCTGTCACTGCTTGCCGGCGGCATCCCGGGCGCCCGCTGGGTCGCCGCGGACAACCTGCACATCACACTGCGCTTTATCGGGGAGGTCGACGGCGCACTCGAGCAGGACATCGTCGACGCACTGGCCGGGCTGCACCCAGCCCGGCTTCGATATCAGGCTCGAGGGTGTCGGGCAGTTCGGGAGCGCCACATCGGTCCGCTCGCTGTGGGCCGGCGTGGCACCGTGCCCGGAGCTCCTGCAGCTGCACCGCGCCGTGCACCGGGCGGTCAGCCTCGCCGCAGCGCCCGCCGACCGTCGCAGGTTCCTGCCGCACGTGACCCTGGCACGCCTGAAAGGGGCAGGCCCGCAGACGGTTGCCGGCTGGCTCGGCGCGCAGGCGCAGTTCCGGTCGACCGCATTCCGGGTCACGGAGTTCGTGCTGTTCGACAGCCGGCTCGGTCGCAAGGCGGCGCACTACACGCCGGTCGTGGAGTTTCCGCTGCTTGAGCGGTGAGCGCACCCGCTTGGCATGTCGCCCGGGCGGTGCCACCCTGTCCGGATGATCCGCACCGTCGCAGCAGCTGCGCTTGCCTGTGCCATCGGGTGGACACCCGCAAACACGGCGGAGGTCCGAGTTGACATGCAGCTGGTGCTGGCGGTGGACTCCTCGGCCAGTGTCGATGCCGGCGAGTTCGACCTCCAGATCAACGGCATGGCGCACGCGTTCCGCTCACCCGAAGTGATCGAGGCGATCGCAAGCGGGTATTATCGTGCGATCGGCGTCACCCTGATCGAATGGTCAAGTTCCGACCAGCAGCGGGTGGACATTCCCTGGACCCTGGTCGACGGCCCGGCCACGGCCCGGGTTCTGGCCGAACGGATCAGCTCGCTGCCGCGGTCGGTGGAGACCGGAGCGACCTCGATTTCGGGTGCGCTGCTGTTCGCCTTCGAACTGTTCGAGACCGGACCGTTCCACGGCACCCGCCGTGTCATCGACATTTCCTGCGACGGGCGCAACAACAACGGCAACGATGTCGACCTGGTGCGCGACCTGGTGCTGGCCCGGGGGATCACCGTCAACGGGCTCACCATCCTGAACGAGCACCCCACTCTGGACATCTACTTCCGCCGCAATGTGATCGGCGGCAGCGGTGCCTTCGTCGAGGTCGCCGACGACTACGAGGTTTTCGCCGAGGCGTTTACCCGCAAGCTGGTCCGGGAAATCCGCAATGTTCCGGTCGCGGCCCTCACGCCGCTTCCGCACGCAGCGCCGCAAACAGCGACTCTACGTCACGCGTATCGTTGAACAGATAGGGACTGACCCGGATCGCACCGCCGCGCAGGCTGATGTAGACACCCCGGGCCGCGAGCCGCCGGTCGAGATCGGGCGGTGGCGGCCCGGACCCGCGAAGTCCGATGAAGTGCCCGATCCTGAACCGGGCGGGCGGGACGGTGTATCCCGCCTCGACGGCCCGCTCCGCGATCTCGTCAACGAGCGGGCGCAGTGTCCGCGCCACCTCGCCGACACCCCACCGGGTCAGCTGTTCGAGCGCGGTCCTGACCATCGGGACATGGATCATGCTGTTGCTGGCGCCCATGTCGAAACGCCGCGCACCGGCACCGAACCGGTCGGAATACCCGATCCGTTGCGTCATCGGCGGCGCGCCGGCGCGCGGCCTGTGGTTGAGTTCCAGCGGCTGACCCTGCTGGCGGTGCGGCGCCACGTAGGTAAACCCGGTGCAGTCGGGGCACAGGAGCCACTTGTACGCCGAGACCACGATGAAGTCCGCACCGATCCGCCCGACATCGGTCGGACAGGCGCCCATGGACTGGGTCGCGTCCACGACCAGCGGAATGCCGCGGTCCCGGCACAGGCCGCCGACCTTTTCCAGGTCGACCAGCGAGCCGTCAGTCCAGTGGCAGTTGGGCAGTGCGACCAGGCCGCAGGCCGGACCGATCGCATCCATCACCGCCGACGTCCAGTCGAAGTCCTCCGGCCGCGGCACGATCCGCAGACGCGCCTGCGACCGCTGTGCAAGACGTTTCCAGACGTAGTAGTTGGACGGAAACTGCTCGGCGAGCACCACGATATCCTGGCCCGGCGCAAGCGGGAGATTGGCGGCTGCCTGGGCCAGGCCAAAGCTCGTGGTCAGCGTGAGCGCGATATCGTCCCCCGATGCCCCGATCAGGCCTGCGAGCAGCTCGCGGCAGGCTTCGATCTCGCCGTCGATCCTGTGGCGCTCGGGGTCCCACGGCTGTGCCTTGCGCGAGACCGCGCGCCGGCCCGCCTCGGCACTGGCATGCAGGCAGGGAGACTGGGAGGCCGAGTTGAGCCACACCACGTCGTGCGGGATTTCGAACAGGTGCTTCTGGTTCCCAAGCGGCATGGGCTGGTGCCCTCCCCGTCAGCTACAGGCTTTCGGCGACGCCGTGGCCGCCCAGAATTGCGGACTGAAGATTGCGCGGTGACCGGCAGTCACCGGCCAGGTGCACCTCGAGCCCGCCGAGTTCGGCCACGAGTCCGTCACAGGCAATCCGCGGCGTCGCATGCACTACCAGGTCGACCCCCTCGATCGCCGTCTGCTCGAGACTGTACGGGTTGCGCAGTTCCAGAACGCCGTCGGCGAACCGGACGGTTTCCAGTGCGGGCAGAAGCGTGACCCCGGCAGAATGAAGCCTGCGGAACACGCCGATGGCACTGCAGTGATTGACCCCGCCGGCAAAGGCGGGACGGGACGTTGTCAGGATAACCCGGCGGAAGCTCCGGGCCAGCAGGTCGGCCACGCCGTAGACCGCCGCGGTCTGGTCCTCATCCACCAGCACCGCGCATTCTCCCCGGTGTTCGTGACCTGCGGCGACCAGGTCGCGGGCCGGGATCACCCGGGGGCCGGGCTCGAGACCAGGCGGCGGCCGCTGCACCGAACCCGTGGCCAGCACGACCGCGTCGGCGTCGTAGGAGCGGATACGGTCGGGATCCGCCCGGTGGCCGACGACGATCTCCACACCGTAGCGCTCGCACATCCGCAACTGGTGCTCGATGATCCGCCCCATCTCGTCGCGACCGGGCAGGTCGGCCTCGAGCCTGAGCGCGCCTCCCGGCCGGGAGCCACCGCAGAACATGGTCACTCCGTGGCCCCGGGCCGCAGCGACCCAGGCGGTCTCGAGCCCGGCGGGCCCGCCCCCGATGACCAGGACCCTTTTCGCGTTGGCCGCCGGTTCCGGCACCCTGTCCGCTTCGCCGGCCTGGCCGATGTACGGCGTGTGGTGGTCGGCCACCGGCTTGCCCCGGTGCACCTCGCCCCACGGGAAGTTGTCGAACACGCTTGGCCTGATGTCCCTGGCCTGTCCGCGCATCGCCTTGTTCGCCCACGCGGCATCGGCGATCAGGGCGCGGGTCATGCCGACCAGGTCTCCGTAGCCATCGGCCACCACCCTGTCGGCCAGCTCGGGCGTGCCGATGCGCCCCAGCGCCATCACCGGGATCCCGCCGGCGGCCTCGCGCATGCGCCGGTGCAGGTCGATGAAGTGGCCGGGCCTGAAGTACAGGTCCGGGACATGGGTCTCGAGACTGAGACTGAAATTGCCCTGGCCGTATGCCAGGTAGTCGAAATCCCCCGTCGCGGCCAGGCGGCGCGTGATCCGTTCCGCCTCGGCGGGGTCGATCCCGCCCGCCACACCCTCCTCAGCCGGCGCCTTCAGGCCGATTGCGAATGAGGAACCGCATGCCGCCCGGATCCCTGCCGCGATCTCGCGAACGAACCTGGTCCGGCCCTCGAGATCGCCTCCGTAGATATCGGTCCGCGTATTCGACGCCGGCGACAGGAACTGCATGATCAGGTACCCGTGGGCGCCATGCAGTTCCACGCCGTCGAAGCCGCAGGCGTGCAGGCGCCGCGCCGTCTCGACGAAGGTTCCGACCACGCGGACGACCTCATCGGTCGACATCACGTGCGGAACCGTCCAGCTGTAGGGGTCGGGCAGGTCCGACACGCCGATCGGCGCCTTCGTCGGGTGCCACAGCTGCTGCCGGCCGGGATGCCACAGCTGTCCGATCAGCAGCGCGCCCTCGTCCTGCACGTCACGTGCGATGGCGCGGAACGCATCGTCGTTGACCGGTTCGTACCCGATCACGGTCGTCGACTGGGCGATGGCCTCGGGATCCACCGCGATGATCTCGGTGACCAGCATGGCGGCACCGCCGCGGGCCCGTTCGAGCAGGAAGTGGCGCCACGGATCGGTAATCCGGTTGTCCCTGGCCAGGTTGGTCACAGTGGCGCACAGGCAGACACGGTTGCGCAGCCGTCGGCCGGCCACCACGATCGGCGAGAACAGGGCGGGGAACGCGGGGTCGGTCATGTGGACATCTTCCATGCCGGGTTGGCGGCGACTGTAGCACCGAACGTGCGCACCCGGGCGGCGGGAACGCCGCTTTCCCCGACACCATGCGCACGGGAGAACACCGCGACGGACAACGACGGTGCTGGCACCACCCGGTCCTCACCGGGCAAGTGCGGCCGAGCGACGTGCTGGCGCGGTGGACGGGCCCGGGGAGCGCTCTCAGGCCACGTTGGTCAGCACGACGGTGCCGCTCGCGCCGAACATGCCCCCCACACCGTGCACCACCGAGATCTCGGCGTCCTCGACCTGGGCCGGGGCCTCGCCGCGCATCTGGCGCACGCCTTCCTGCAACGCGTACATGCCGTACATGCCCGAGTGCATGTAGCTCAGCCCGCCACCGTTGGTATTGAGCGGCAGCGAACCGCCCGGCCGGGTGTGGCCCTCGGCGATGAACGGCCCCGCCTCGCCTCGGTCGACGAAACCGAGATCCTCCAGACCGTAGATGGGCAGGTGGGCGAAGGCGTCGTAGATCATCAGGTGATCGACGTCGCCGTGACTGATGCCGGCGGATGCGAACGCCCTCGCCCCGGCAACCCGGAACGCCGCCGAGGAAGTGAAATCGTCCATCTGGCTGATCAGTGGCGTCTCGCCGCTCTCTCCGGATCCGCGGACGTAGACCGGGGGCCTGCGCATGTCACGCGCCCGCTCGGACCGGGTCAGCACCAGGGCGCCGCCACCGTCGGTGACCAGGCAGCACATCAGCAGCCGGAACGGGTAACAGATCATCCGCGAGCCCAGCACGTCGTCGACCGTGATCGGATCGCGGAAACTCGCACGCGGATTGAGGCCGGCCCATTCGCGCTGTACGACGGCGACCATCGCCAGCGTCTCCTCGGTCAGGCCGTACTGCTTCATGTAGCGCAGCACCGGGATGGTGAACATCGTCGGCGGCCTGGTCACCCCGTAGGGCCGTTCGAACTGCTGCTGGAACAGCGAGGGGAAGATCGACGAGCCGTGCCGGCCGAGCCCCGAGCGCCCGCTTTCGCCGTGGGTGATCAGGACGGTGGTGCAGAGCCCCTCGTTGATCGCGGCGGCGGCATGGCGCACCAGCAGCATGAAGGAACAACCGCCGACCGAGGTCCCGTCCAGCCACTCGGGCACGATGCCGAGGTAGTGCGCGATCTCGACCGGGTTGTGACCTCCGGTCGCGATTCCGTCGATGTCGCCGAGCTCGAGCCCGGCATCGGTGATCGCGTTGAGCGCCGCGTCGGCATGCAGCTGCACCTGCGACATGGTCGGGACCTTGCCGAGCTCGGTGGTTTCCGAAGCACCAACAATGGCAACGGAGTTGGGCCTCATCTCACGACTCCCGGGCCGGTCTGAACTGGGGCAGGGTGATCTCGTCGTTGATCTTCTCGAAACACACCTCGAGCGGCATGTCGAGGACCAGCGCTTCGGGTGTCTGCGCGCATTCGAGGATGTTGCACATCATCTTCGGACCCTCCTCGAGCAGCGCCACGGCAATGGCGTAGGGCGGCTCGAATCCGGGCGCCGGCAGATGGCTGATGACGTAGCTGTGCAGCGTGGCCCGGCCGGACGCGCGGAATACCGACACGTCGGTCGAGCCACATTTGGGACAAAAATGCCGCGGCGGGAAGTAGACCGTCCCGCAGGCCTCGCAGCGCTGCAGCCGCAGTTCGCCGCGGCGGGTCCCTTCCCAGAAATGGCTGGTCTCAGGCGTGGGCCGCGGCAGTTCGCGTTCGCCCTGTGGCATGGATTGTCCCCTCCGGTTGGCGCCCGCGGATCAGTCCGCGATCTCCGCGCGTCCGTTGTTCAGCACCACCACGTCGCGTTCGACGACGCGGGAGCGGAACGACACCACCGGGCCGTCCTGCCAGATCTCGGTGCGGATTGTCTCTCCGGGATAGACGGGAGCGGAAAACCGCAGCTGCATCGCCCTGAAGCGGCGCGCGTCGTACCCGCAGCACGTCCTGAGCAGTGCGTGTCCCGCCACGCCCAGGGTGCACAGACCGTGCAGGATCGGCTTTTCGAACCCCGCCGCCCGGGCCACCGCCGGGCTGGCATGCAGCGGGTTCCAGTCACCCGACAGCCGGTAGACCAGTGCCGCCCGGGCCACGGTCGGAAGGTCGACCACCATGTCGGAAGCACGCTCGGGCAGGCGGTGCGGGGCCGGGGCCTCGTCGCTCGGGCCACCGTAGCCGCCGTTTCCGCGCGCGAACGTGGTCGAGGTCAACGTGGCAAGCGGCGTTCCGGACCCGGTATCGGTAAGCGTGCGCTCGGTCAGGATCAGCGCACCCTTGCCGGCTCCCTTGTCGACTACCCCGACGATACGGGAAGCAGCCGAGATCGTCGCCTCGACCGGGATCGGCGCATGCAGTTCAAGCTTCTGCTCGCCGTGCAGGATGCGGACCCAGTCGACGCCGCTCTCGGGGTCGCGCGCCCAGAAGCCGGGGCTGCCCAGGACCACCGCCATGGTGGGCAGGGCGGCAAATCCGTCCGCTTCCTCGAACACGTAGCGCAGCTCGTCCTCGTCCATCGGGTCGGTGCCCAGTCCGACGCCGAGCGCGTAGAGAATGGTGTCGCGCGCGCCGTAGGTCTGCCTGACCTCGTCGAAGGACCAGTTCTTCAGGCGGTGGTAGTCGAAGGTCGCCATGACGTCTCCAGGTGTCAGATCGGATCCCAGCTGAACACGTCCGCCGACCTGTCAAGCGGGTAGAAGTTGGCCGACATTGCCGGGATGGCATGGTCAAGCACGGTTTCCGGCGTCCATCCCTCGGCCCGGTGTACCGAGCGCAACGGACGGGACTGTCCCATCAGGAAGATCTCGTTGTTCCGTACCCCGAAGATCTGGCCGGTCACCGTGGACCGGTCCGAACACAGTGCAACGGCAACCGGCGCGATCTTTGCGGTGGTCATGGTCTTGAGCTTTTCCACCCGCTCCCGCTGTGCCTCGTCACCGATGGGGATGGTGCCGATCATCCGGCTCCAGGCGAAGGGCGAGATGCAGTTCGACCGCACGTTGAACCGCGCCATGTCGAGCGCGATCGACTTGGACAGCCCGGCGATGCCGAGCTTCGCCGCCGCGTAGTTGGCCTGGCCGAAGTTGCCGATCAGCCCGGAGGTCGACGTCATGTGGATGAAAGCGCCGGACTCCTGATGGCGAAACACCGTCGCGGCCGCCCGGCTGACGTTGAAACTGCCCTTCAGGTGAACCGAAATCACCGAATCCCAGTCGTCTTCGGTCATCCTGTGGAAGATGACGTCACGCAGGATGCCGGCGTTGTTGATGACGACGTCGAGGCGGCCGAACTCGGACATGGCCTGGTCGACCATGCCCTGGGCGGCATCGAAATCCGACACGCTGTCGAAGTTCACCACCGCTGCTCCGCCGACGTCCTCGATCTCCTTTGCCACCTCGAGTGCCGGGATGCGGTCCGCCCCCTCGCCCCGGGTGGTGCCACCGGGGTCGTTGACCACCACCTTCGCACCTGCCGCAGCGAAGGCCAGTGCGTAGTCCCGGCCGATTCCGCGGCCGGCTCCGGTCACGAGCGCGACCTTGCCCTCGAGCAGCCTGTCTTGTGTCATGACGCGATTCTCCACGGTTTCACGCCGGGTTGCGTGGCTTGCGCACCGGTCCGGTTGAGAGTACCAAGGCCACACTTAGTTCAAGACGGACCGGTTTTCCATCACCTGCGTGATGGGATCGGAACCGGGCGGGAGGAGCGCGATGCTGCGGCGCACGCTGTTCGGCGAGGAGCACGACGCGTTCCGCGACTCGGTCAGGCGTTTTGTCGCCAGCGAGATCACGCCGCACCACGCGCAGTGGGAACGCGACGGGATCGTGAGCCGCGACGTGTGGCGTGCGGCAGGCGAGCACGGGCTGCTCTGCTGCACCGTTCCGGAAGACCGGGGCGGCCCGGGAGGCGATTTCCTGCACAGCGTGGTGGTGATCGAGGAACTGGCCCGGGCAGGCGCCAGCGGCCCCGCATTTTCCCTGCACTCCGACATCATCGTCCCCTACATCCAGGCCTATGGCAGCGAGGACCAGAAGGTCGAGTGGCTGCCGCGGGTGGCCTCCGGCGAAACCGTCACCGCGATCGGCATGACCGAGCCTTCGGCCGGTTCCGACCTGCAGGCAATCCGCACCCGGGCCGTGCGTGACGGCAACCACTTCGTCATCAACGGCCAGAAGCTCTACATCTCGAACGGCCAGATCGCCGACCTGTACGTCATCGCCTGCAAGACCGACCCGGATCTCGGCGGCAAGGGCGTGTCACTGCTGCTGGTCGAGGGAGACCGCGAGGGGTTCGAGCGGGGTCGCAACCTCGACAAGATCGGTTGCCGGGCCCAGGACACCTCGGAGCTGTTCCTGCGCGACGTCCGGGTCCCGATCACCAATCTGCTGGGACAGGAAGGCCGCGGCTTCGTGCAGCTGATGCAGCAGCTGCCCCAGGAACGCCTGGTGGTCGCGATCCGTTGCGCGGCCTCGATCGAGGCGGCACTCGAGGAAACGGTCCGCTACACCGCGGACCGGACCGCCTTCGGCCGGCGCATCATCGATTTCCAGAACACGCGGTTTGCGCTGGCCGAGGTCAGGACCGCCGCCATGGCCACCCGCGCCTTCATCGACCAGTGCATCGCGTGCCACCTGGCCGGCGGGCTCAGTTCCGAGGACGCCGCCGCGGCAAAGCTGCATGCCACCGAGACCCTCGGGCGGATCGTCGACGACTGCCTGCAGCTGCACGGCGGTTACGGCTACATGCAGGAAGTCCCCATCGCCCGGGCCTGGATCGACGCCCGGATGTCACGCATCGCCGGTGGATCTTCAGAGATCATGAAGGAGATCATCGGACGGGACCTGATTGCCGGCTCCGGCTGACGGCGCTCAGTACATGTGCTGGCCGCCATTGATCGACAGGGTCGAGCCGGTGATGAAGCCGGCATCGTCGGCAACCAGGAACGCGACACCCCGGGCAATCTCGTCGGCCTTGCCAAGACGACCGACCGGGATACGCTCGACGATCTTCTCCAGAACGTTGGCCGGCACCGCAGCAACCATGTCGGTGTCGATGTAGCCCGGCGCGATCGCGTTGACCGTGATGTTGTAGCGTGCCCCTTCCTGGGCGAGCGCCTTGGTGAAGCCGTGAATGCCGGACTTGGCCGCGGCGTAGTTGACCTGGCCGTACTGCCCGCCCTGGCCGTTGATCGAACCGACATTGACCACGCGGCCGAACCTGCGTTCGCGCATGCCCTCGATCGTGGCTCGGCACATGTTGAAGCATGAGCCGAGATTGGTGTCGATCACCGCCTGCCACATCGCCTGGTCCATGCGGTGCAAGGTGCCATCGCGCGTGATACCGGCATTGTTGACCAACACGTCGACCGGTCCGAGTTCCGCCTCGACCTGCCCGATCCCGGCTACACAGGCCTCGTGGTCGGAGACGTCCCAGCGAAACACCGGGATGCCGGTTTCGTCGCGGAATGCCCGGGCCCTTGCATCGTTACCGGCATAGTTCGCGGCAACACTGTAGCCGTCGTCCCTGAGCCGGACGCTGATCGCCCGACCGATTCCCCGGGTTCCGCCGGTCACCAGTGCCACTCGTGCCATGTCGAAGCTCCCTTACCCGGTCAGGACTACAGGCGCTCGACGCACATGGCGACACCCATGCCGCCTCCGATGCAGAGCGTCGCCAGGCCGCGGCGTGCCGAACGCCGCGCCATTTCGTGCAGCAGTGTGACGAATACCCGGGTCCCCGACGCACCGATCGGATGACCAAGCGCGATGGCGCCGCCGTTCACGTTCACCTTCCCGGTATCCCAGCCGAGTTCCCGGTTGACCGCGCACGCCTGGGCCGCAAATGCCTCGTTGGCCTCCACGAGGTCCAGGTCGTCGGCGCTCCAGCCCGCCTTCTCGAGCGCGGCCCGGCTCGCGGGGATTGGCCCGGTCCCCATAACCGCGGGATCGACACCCCTGGTTGCGAAGGAGACGATCCGCGCCATCGGCGCGATCCCGCGCCTCGCCGCGTCCTCCTCGGTCATCAGCACGACCGCGGCCCCACCGTCGTTGATGCCCGACGCGTTGCCCGCGGTCACTGTTCCCTCCCGCGCGAAGGCGGGCCGCAGCGTGCCGAGCGCCTCAATCGTTGTCCCGTGGCGCGGATGCTCGTCCGTATCCACCACGGTCTCCCGGCGGCGTGACTGAACCGTGACCGGGACGATCTCGTCAACGAACCGGCCCGCCTTCTGGGCCGCTTCCGCTTTCGCCTGGGACGCCTGTGCGAACTCGTCCTGCTGCTCGCGGGTGATCTGCCAGCGCTCCGCCACATTCTCCGCGGTCGTGCCCATGTGATAGCCGTTGAAATGGTCCCACAGCCCGTCCTTGATCATGGTATCGATCAGGGTGAGATCGCCCATTTTCTGGCCATTGCGCAGCATCTGGGCATGCGGCGCCATGCTCATGTTCTCCTGCCCTCCGGCAACGACCACGCCGGAATCCCCGGCCCTGATCGCCTGGGCGCCGAGCGCGACCGCCCGCAGGCCGGAGCCGCAGACCTGGTTGATGGTCAGCGCGGTGCGCTCCTTCGGAATGCCGGCCGACATCGCGGCCTGACGGGCCGGGTTCATGCCGTTGGCCGCGGTGAGCACCTGGCCGAGGATCACCTCGTCAACGTCCTCCGCAGGTACTCCGGCGCGGTCGAGTGCCGCGCGGATGGCAACCTCGCCCAGTTCCGCCGCGGTCCTGGTGCTGAGACCGCCTCCGAACGCTCCGATCGGGGTCCGTGCAGCCCCGGCGACGACGACGTTGGACATGGCATCCTCCCGCTCTTCGATTGATGTTGGCCTTGCCTGTGGCGCCCCTGTTCTACAGCAGCCCCGACCCGCTGGCCAGAACAGTTTGTGCACCGCACAATTTTCTGGTCATCGCCGGTCGATCAGGGGAAAGGCACTGGTCTCGTGCGGAGCGGCGACCGGACGGGCGGTGCGCAGGTGCGAGGGGCCGAGGTCGGCGTACCGGGTCTCCCCGAGCAGCCGCAACGCGATCCGGACCTCCTCCTCCAGCAGTTCGAGCATGCGCACGACCCCGCCGGTTCCCCCGGCGGCAAGCCCGTAGCACAGCATGCGGCCCAACCCGACCATGTCGGCGCCGAGCGCCATCGCCTTGACGACATCGGAGCCGCGGCAGAACCCGCCGTCGACGCCGACCTGGCAGCGCCCGGCGACGGCATCGCGCACCTCGCCCACCAGATCGATCGCACCGAGGCCATGATCGAGTTGACGCCCGCCGTGGTTCGACACGTACACCATGTCGACCCCGTGCTCGACCGCGATCCGGGCATCCTCGGCGGTGGCGATCCCCTTCAGGATCAGCGGCAGCGAGTGGTTCCGCCTGTAGCGTTCGATATCCTTCCAGCTGAGCGCTGCCTGCCAGTCCGTGCCAACGCCGGTTCGCCACGGTTTCGCGAACCGGTTCGCGATGTCGCGCTCCCGCCGGCTGTAGCAGGCACTGTCGACCGTCAGGCAGAACGCGTCGAACCCGGCCGCGGCGGCGCGCTCGACGTACCGGTCGAGGAAGGTGTCGTCGCCGCGCTTGTAGAGCATGGCAATCCGTGGCCCGGTTCCGGCCGCCGCGACGTCCTCGAGCGGAATGGTACTGACCGAACTCAGCATCATGGCGCATCCGAAGCTCGAGGCGGCGCGGCACGCCGCAATCCCACCCTCCGGATCGAAGCTCTCCAGCGAGCCGATCGGCGCCAGGCAGACCGGGAGGCGCATGTGCCATCCCAGCACCGTTGCGCTCGCATCGACGCTGCGCACATCACGCAGCACCCTGGGACGGAACGCGAGTGCGTCCAGTGCCGCCCTGTTACGCAGCAGCGTCGTCTCGGTCTCGGCACCGCCCTGCAGGTAGTCCCAGATGTTCCGGCTCAGCCTCTCTCGGGCCAGCGCGACCATCTCGTGCAGGGCCTGGAACCGAAACCGGAAATCGGATGCGGTGCTGTCCCCGTCCGTGCGTCCTGCCGTCATTCTCGCATGTTCCCCTGCAGCCAGTGGGTCAGTCTCTGCCAGGCGCGCATCCGCGCATGCCTGCTCGTCATCATGCCGATATGGCCGAGTGCGGTATGGATCGCCACCGCGTTCGGCAGGTCGGCGGCAAGCCCGGTCGCCGAGTCCGGCGGAACGATACGGTCATTCGCAGGCACAAGCAGCAACGACGGAAGGGATATCCGCCGCGGTTCCACCGGTTCACCGGCAACCACCCACGCACCGCGCGCCGGGCGGTTTTCCCCATACCACCCGAACAGCGTCTCGCGCGCTACCGGTGCCGCGAGCGGCACCCCGTCGTTGATCCAGTCCTCCAGCGCCACGAAGCCCTCGCATTCCGGCGAGGACCGATCCATTTCGGCGAACTTCAGGAACTTGCGTACCGTCAGCAGCGGATCGATCGCATGGAACATGGCCTGGATCATCTCCGTCGGCAATTCGCCGTGCATCTCGAGCATGAACTCGATCTGCCGTCGCCAGGCCATGATCAGCCGGCCCGCGCCGGAGCCGGAGAAATCCCAGGGTGTCGCCATCAGCACCAGGGATGCGAGGTCTGCCTGCCGGCGTTGCGCCAGGGCCAGTGCAAGCAGTCCTCCCATGCAGTAGCCGACCAGGGCGGGCTTCCTTCCGGTACGCCCGAGCACGGCGTCCAGTGCGCCCTCGAGCCGGTCGGCAACGTAAGAGGTGAGGTCGAAATCGCGCTCGAGCGGTCCGGGCGCATCCCAGTCGACAACGTGGGGCGACAGGCCCGCACCGGCGAGGTACTCGACCAGGCTGCGTCCTGGCAGCAGATCAAGCACGTACCACCGATTGATCAGCGACGGGATGACCAGTACCGGCGGGCCATCCGTGCGGGCAGGCGCAAGCACCCTGGACGTCCCCTCGACATGGACCGGCTCGAGGGCGGGTTCCGGGCGCAGGAACGGATGCGACCGGTAGGCCAGCACGGCGCCGAGCAGTGCCCGGCTGCGCCGCAGGATTTCCGCGTCGACCGCAGCCGCGAAACCGGGGTCAGTCGTGGGGATCGGCACCCCGAGCGGCAGCGGCGCGTTCAAGGGCGGCAACCCGCTCCTCGAGATGGCGCAGGCGGCGCGCGAACGCGTCCATGTCAGAAACGCCGTCGCGAGGTGCAGCGGAAGCGGGCGCGGACCGAGCCTGTGCGGTCTCATCTCCGGTTCCTGCGGACTGCGGCGGCATGCGTGCGGTCCAGATTTCCATCCAGGTCCGGCAGAACCGCTCGAACTCGGGGTCGTGCGCCATGGCGGTGGCCTGATCCTGCCACAGGTCGAGAAACCGGCTGGCGAGTTCCGCCATCTGATCGCGTTCGTTCATCTCCCGCTCCGCCGTCACCCTCGCGCCACGGCCCGCATCGGGACACAATGCACCGTTGCGTGACCGGCAACAACCGCACACTCGTCGAATTTCGTTGCATCGCAACACGAACCGGAACAGGCTGGTCCGCGACCGGACGATGACAAGGTGGCAGGCTGGACAATGGCAAACTCCGGAAAGGCCGCCCGGACCGCACGCGGTGCCGGAGGGACTCCTCTCGATGACGGCGACGCGATACCGTCCGCCACGATCATCAAGAAATACGCCAACCGCCGCCTCTACAACACCGCGTCAAGCAGCTACGTGACGCTCGATCATCTGTGCCAGATGGTCAAGGACGGCGAGGAATTCGTGGTCTATGACGCACGGACGGGCGAGGACATCACCCGTTCGGTCCTGACCCAGATCATCGTCGAGGAGGAGGCGAAGGGCCAGAACCTGCTGCCGATCGCCTTCCTGCGCCAGTTGATCCGGTTCTATGGCGACAGCCTGCAGCTGGTCGTCCCGGGATACCTTGAACATGCCATGACGGCATTCGCCGAGAATCAGGAACGCACCCGCTCGCAGATGAAGACCGCGTTCGGCGGCCTGTTTCCGTTTGCCCAGTTCGAGGACATGAGTCGGCAGAACATGGCCATGTTCGAGCAGGCCCTGAACATGTTTACCGCCGGGGGAACCCCGTCTCCCGCCCCGGCCAGTGACGCCATTGACGCCATGCAGCAACAGCTCGATGTGCTGCAGCGCCAGCTGCGTGCGCTTTCGGGCGGAGGCAAGCCTGACGGGAGCTGAGCGGCCCGGTTCAGTCGACGCCGGGGATTTCCGGTGCCCGCCGGTGGTGGTCGGTCACACCCTGATAGGCACCGGCGAACCGAAACAGGCAGGCCTCCGAGAACGGCCGCCCTGCCAGCTGGAACGCCATCGGCATCCCGTTCGCCGCGTACCCGGCCGGAACCGAGAGCGCCGGCACACCGTAGTAGTTCATCGCCCGGGTATAGCCGGTCATCCTTGTCAGCATCCCCGGCAGGTTCGGGGCGTCGCCCACGTCGAGTTCCTCCAGCGTCGGCGCCGGTTCCCCGACGGTGGGCAGAATCAGCGCGTCACAGTATGCGAACACGGCGTGCGACAACTGCTCGAGGTGCGATGAACGCAGGATCAGTCCCTCGATGTAGCGGGTCGCCGGTACCGCAAGACCGACCTCGATGCGCCGGCGCACCTGTGGCGAGTACGCATCACGCTGCGTTCCCAGCCACGACTTGTGCAGGGTTGCGGCTTCCGATCTCACCACCAGGTTGGAAAGCGCGTTGAGTTCGTCCTGGTCCGGCATCTCGACCTCGACCACGTGTGCGCCCAGGTCCCTGAAGACGTCAAGCGCCGCCGCGATGGCCTGTTCGACCTGCGGGTCCGGATCGATTCCGCCCCAGGTCGGATCGACGCCAATCCGCAGCCCGGTGACCGGTTGCGTACACGCGGCCTCGTAGTCGTCGACCGGTTTGTCCGAGCTGGTCGGGTCCATCGGGTCAGGCCCGGCGATGATGCCGAACAGCCGCGCGCAGTCCGCGGCCGTGCGCGCCAGCGGACCGAAGCAGTCCATCGACCACGACAGCGGCATGCCGCCATGACGGCTCACCCTGCCGATGGTCCCCTTCAGCCCCACCAGTCCGCACAGGGCTGCCGGAATGCGGACCGAGCCCCCGGTGTCGGATCCGAGCGCGCCAAAGATGAGCCGGCCGCCCACCGCCGCGCCTGATCCCGAAGACGAGCCACCGGGCGCTCGGGCCGGATCCCAGGGGTTGCAGCAATGGCCGTGATGGATGTTGTGCCCGACCGGGCCGACCGCGAACTCGGACATGTTGAGGCCACCCAGGCACAGCGCGCCGGCATCAGCCAAGCGCTGCATCACGGTCGCGGTATGGTCGGGAACGAAGTCCCGGCGAATGGCGCTGCCCCCGGTCGAGCGATGTCCGGCGCGGTAGAACATGTCCTTGTGGGCGAGCGGCACGCCGTGCAGCGGACCGAGCGGCTCGCCCCTGCTCCTCGCGGCATCGGCGGCGCGCGCCGCCTCGAGTGCCGCCCCGGCCTCGAGCGAAATGAAGCAGTTCAGGACCGGCTGGGCGCGGGCAATCCGCGCCAGGCAGGCCTGCGTCACCTCTTCCGAAGTCACCTCGCCGGCCGCGATCATGCCGGCGACCTCGACGAGGCCGCGGTGCGTCAGTGCCGTCACGTGCCCCTCGCCTGCTCGTCGAGGACTCGGAGGAAATCGGCGGGCTCTACGTCGAATGCAAGATCGGCCGCTGCCCGGTTGGCCAGGGTTTCGACCGGTTCGACCATGCCGGACAGTCCTGCAGCATCGCCGTCGTCAAGCCCCCGTCGGTGCAGGCGGCGAAACAGCAGTTGCAGGAACTGCGCGTCGTAGACTGCATCGTTTCCACTCATCGCATGCGCCCGCCCCGCTATTCCCGATCCGCGCAGCATGCCCGTTCCACAGCCGCCCTGTCGAGCCGGTGCGACCCGTACTCAACCGTGCCGGTCCGGCCCCTTCACATAGGTCCGGTCGGCGCGTGCGGCGGCGACCCGGTCGTCGTTCAGTACCCACTGGCGCGCGAGCGTCTTCAGGTCGACGCCCTTGAGATTCTTGCCGGGCAGCTTCATGGTCTGGGGATTGATCTGGCGACCGTTGCGGATCACCTCGTAATGTAGGTGCGGGCCGGTCGACAGCCCGGTCGAGCCCACGTAGCCGATGACCTGGCCCTGCCGGACCCGGGAGTGCCTCTTCAGGCCCTTGGCGTAGCGCGACATGTGCGCGTAGGCGGTCTTGTACTCGCTGTCGTGCCGGATGCGGATGTACTTGCCGTAGGCGCCGTTACGCCCGATCGAGTCGATCGTCCCGTCGCCCGCCGCCATGATCGGAACACCCGTCGGAGCCGCGAAGTCGAGGCCGCGGTGCATCCGGGTATAGCCGAGTATCGGGTGCTTGCGCTTGCCGTAGGACGACGACAGCCGCGCGCCGTCTATCGGCGTGCGCATCAGCGCCGTGCGGTTGCTCCTGCCCCCGCGATCGAAATAGTCGGTCCTGCCGTCGGCGGGGACATGGCGGACGAATTCAAGCGTGGTTCCGCCGAGCATCAGCGCCGCCCAGATGACGCTACCGCCCCGGACCATGGCCCCGGAACCGTCGTGATGGGTCTCGAACAGCACCGAGAAGCTGTCGCCGGGGTGAATGCCGCGCTGGAAATCGACGGCATAGCTGAACATGCGGATCACCTGGGCGAGCACGTTCATCGGCACGTCCTTCGCCTTCGCGGCCAGGTACAGGCTGGTCGTGATTTCCGACTCGACATACGAGTCCCTGACCTCGAGGTGCAGGTCGATGACCTCGGTGCGGTATCCCCCGTCCCCGGTGCGCAGCACCATGATTTCCTGCTCGACCGTCGGGCGGAACGACATCGAGACCAGTCCGGGAATCTGGGCCGCGTCACCATCATCATGAGCGCCCTGTCCGACCCTGCTTTCATCGAGCATCTCGATCGTGAAGCTCTGGCCGATCCGCATTCTCTGCAGGTCGTAGACGGGCCCCACGACCGAGATCACCGCCTGCGCCTCACCGCGATCGAGTCCCGCCCTGCGCAACAGTCCCGACAGCGTATCACCGCGGTCGACGGTCAGAACCACCGTACGCGTGGGGATGGCCGGACGGGCAGTGTCCGCCCCTTCCGGCCCGGGCGCCGGGACCGGTTCGGACACTTCCTGTTCCGCAGGGGCCAGTGCGATTGCAACAGTCGGCTCTTTCACCTCGGGTGCTACGACCCGTTCGGGCGCCGCCTGTTCCGCAGGAAGCATTCCGCCGACAACGGCCGGTTCTGCCACTTCGGGCGAAAACAGCTGCTCGCGGACTCCCGCCAGCCCGAAGAGCACAAGCGCCGCACCGGCCAGGAACACGACAAACACGTTCGTTCGCGCGGGCATTATCCTCCAACTCACTTGCCGGCTTTCAACAAGATGCTCGTAGTCCGTTCTGCCTCTGTCAACTGTACTGTCGCGCGACACCGCGCGAGCAGTGCAGCTGAACAGGGTCTCGCGAGCGAAAAAAGCGTGCGGTCCGGTCCTCAGCGCAGGCTGGCGTTAATGGATTCCAGGACCTCCGGAGACGGCCGGAGCGCGTCCTCGTCAAGGCTATTCAGGGGACGGGAGGTCAGTTCCAGCTTCTCCCGCAGGTCATCGTCCCCAGTATCGAGGTACAACAACCCGGTCACCACCTCGCCCTGGGCCTGCCGGTCCATGATGTAGCGAACGGCACCGACCGGGTCCCCGTGATCGTAGTCGGAATCGAGCTTGCGCAGGCGCAGCCGGCACTGGTTGTGCAAGGTAACGTCGATCACCTCACCCTCGGCGTAGCTCGCCGTGATCGTCTCGTGGTACGGCACGTAGTCCGTGGCAAGTACCGAGTGTTCATGATCTCGTACGAACTCGAAGCTCTTGGTCGAACCGAAATGGTTGTTGAAGGTGACACAGGGTGAAATCACGTCAATGAAAGCGAACCCCCTGTGGGTCAGCGCCGCCTTCATCAGCGGCACCAACTGGTCCTTGTCGCCCGAGAATCCGCGCGCCACAAAACTTGCGCCGAGCTGGATCGCCATCACCGCGAGATCGATGGCCTCGAACGCGTTTCTCTGACCCTTGCGGCCGACCGAAACCCGGTCATTTGTCGCGGAGAACTGGCCCTTGGTCAGCCCATAGGTCCCGTTGTTCTCCACCACGTAGAGCATGTCGACCTGGCGGCGGACCGCATGGGCAAACTGACCGAGCCCGATCGACGCGGTGTCCCCGTCCCCGGAAACGCCGACATAGGTGAGATCGCGGTTGGCCAGGTTGGCGCCGGTCGCGACCGACGCCATGCGCCCGTGTACCGAGTTGAAGCCGTGGCTCTTCGACAGGAAGTAGGTCGGGGTCTTCGATGAACAGCCGATGCCGGAGAGCTTGGCAAGCCGATGCGCGGGCAGATCGAGCTCGAAACAGGCCTCGATAATGGCGGCGCTGACCGAATCGTGCCCACAGCCGGCGCACAGTGTCGACATGGCGCCCTCGTAGTCACGCCGTGTCAGTCCGAGCGAGTTGCGCGGCAGTCTCGGGTGATGAAACCTGGGCTTGGATACGAATGACATCGCACTTCCTCCCGTCAGGCCGCCTCGGATCCGCCGGCCGCTCTCCCGTGGCCGACAGCAGCCGCGATCAACTCGGTGACCCGGGTGGCCGTCACCGGGAACCCGTCGAAAATCAGGATCGGGACCAGTCTCGCCGGATCGATATCGCACTCGTTGATCAACAGGGAGCGCATCTGGCCGTCCCGGTTCTGCTCGACCACGAACACCTTCTCGTGGGCGCGGATGAAGTCTGCCACCTCGGCGGGAAACGGGAAGGAGCGCAGCCGCATCGAATCGACATGGATCCGGCGGTTCGTCAGCATCTCCAGCGCCTCGGGAATGGCGGCACCGGTACTCCCGAAGTGGATCAGGCCCAGGGTGGCGCCGAGCGTGTCCTGGCCGTACACGGGCGCGGGAACGAGACTTCTGGCGGTATCGAACTTGCGCAGCAACCGCTCCATGACCCGGACGTTCACCGTTCCGTCCTCGGTGTAGCCGGCATACTCGTCATGCGAGGTTCCCCGGCTGAAGAACGCTCCCTTCTCCGGATGGGTTCCGGGCCAGGTCCGGTAGGGAATGCCGTCACCGTCGACATCGAGATACCGACCGAACCGCTCGACCGCGTCGAGCCCATCGGCATCGAGCACCTTTCCCCGGTCGAATGGTCGATCCGGATCCGTGGCGAGCGGCCGGGTGGTCCAGTCGTTCATGCCGATGTCGAGGTCGCTCATGACGATGACCGGTGTCTGCACGCGCTCGGCGAGGTCAAAGGCCTCGATCGCAAACTCGAAGCACTCGGCCGGGTCGGCCGGGAACAGAAGCACGTGCCGGGTGTCGCCGTGGCTTGCATAGGCACAGGAGATGATGTCGGACTGCTGCGTGCGCGTCGGCATGCCGGTGGACGGCCCGCCGCGCTGGATGTTGAACAGCACCACAGGGATTTCGGCAAAGTAGGCCAGCCCCAGGAACTCGCCCATCAGCGATATGCCCGGGCCGCTGGTGGCGGTGAAGGCGCGCGCGCCGTTCCAGCCGGCGCCGATCGCCATGCCGATGGCGGCCAGCTCGTCCTCGGCCTGCACGATGGCATAGGTACGCCTGCCGGTCTCCTCCTCGATACGGTAGCGGCTGCAGAATCGCTCGAACGCCTCGGCCAGCGAGGTCGACGGCGTGATCGGATACCAGGCGGCGACCGTCGCCCCTGCGAACAGGCAACCGAGACCGGCGGCAGCATTGCCCTCGATCATGATGTTGTCCCCGATCGCGTCACTGGCCTCGACCCTGACGTCGAGCGGGCAGTCGAAGGTCTCGAGCGTGTAGTTGCGTCCGATGGCGAGAGCCTCGAGATTGGCGCGGATCGCGTCGTCCTTGCCACGGAACTGCCGGACGATCATCTCCTCGAGGATCCCGACATCGATGCCGAGGAGTGCGGCGAGCACACCCACATAGGCGACGTTCTTGAACAACTGGCGTTCGCGGGGAATCTCGAACCGCTTGTTGACGAGCCGGGTCAACGGGACCCCGATCGGCGTGATGTCCGACCGCTCGAACTTCTGGATGAAGGTATTGTCGTACAGCACGTATCCACCGGGCACGATCGAGGCGATGTCGTCATCCCAGCTCTGCGGGTTCATCGCCACCATCAGGTCGATGCCTTCGCGGCGTCCCAGGTAGCCGCGCGCGCTCGCACGGACCTCGAACCAGGTCGGCAGGCCCTGGATGTTCGACGGAAAGATGTTCTTCGGCGCGACCGGGACACCCATGCGGAAGATTGCGCGGGCGACCAGGGCATTGGCGCTGGCGGACCCCGAACCGTTCACGTTGGCAAACTTGAGGACAAACTCGTTGGTCTTCATGGCCCGAGCCTCTGGTTCTGCGCCTTCGCCTCCTGGTAAAGGAACTTCTTCATGTCCCATGCGGCAGTCGGACACCGCTCCGCGCACAGTCCGCAGTGCAGGCAGACATCCTCGTCCTTGACCATCACCCGCCCGGTCGGCAGGTCATCCGAAACGTACAGATCCTGGCTCTCGTCAAGCGCCGGCACCCTGATTTGCTGCCTCAACTCCGGTTCCGGCGCATTGGTGATGAAGTTGATGCAGTCGACCGGGCAGACGTCGACACAGGCATCGCATTCGATGCACCGGCCTGTCTCGAACACGGTCTGGACGTCGCAGTTCAGGCATCGCATCGCCTCCTCGAACCCAAGCCGCTCGTCAAATCCCAGTTCCACCTCCATCCGGATGTCGCCGAGCGCCAGCGCCTTGTCGGCATGCGGCACGAGGTAGCGCTGATCCTCGGAAATCATGTTGTGGTAGGACCATTCGTGCATGCCCATCTTCTGGCTGACCAGGGTGACATGCGGCGCGAGCCGTTGGGTCAGGTCCCTGCCTTCGCACAGCAGGTCGATCGAGATCGCCGCCTGGTGGCCGTGGGCGACGGCCCAGATGATGTTCTCCGGTCCGAAGGCCGCGTCACCACCGAAGAACACCCGTGGATGGGTGGACCGGAAGGTCACCTGGTCCACCGCGGGCATGTCCCACTTGTCGAACTCGAGGCCGATGTTCCGCTCGATCCAGGGGAAGTGGTTCTCCTGGCCGATGGCGCACAACACGTCGTCACAGGGGAAGAACACCGGTTCCTCCCCGGTCGGAACCAGCCTGCGCCGGCCGGTGTCGTCATACACGGGCCTGACCTTCTCAAAGGTCACGCCGACCAGCCTGCCGTTCTCGTGGATGAATTCCAGCGGGACGTGGTTGTTGAGGATCTCGATATCCTCGCGTTGCGCGTCCTCGATTTCCCAGGGAGACGCCTTCATTTCCTCGAACGGACTGCGGACGATCACCTTGACGTCCTCTCCGCCGAGGCGCATCGCGGTGCGGCAGCAGTCCATGGCGGTGTTGCCGCCGCCAAGCACGATCACCCGCCGGCCGATGGTATCGGTATGGCCGAATGCAACGCTCATCAGCCAGTCGATGCCGATGTGGAAGTTGTCGGCGACCTCGTCCCGGCCCGGGATCTGCAGATCGCGCCCGCGCGGCGCCCCGGTGCCGACGAATACCGCATCGTAGCCTTCGTCCAGTACCGACTGCAGGCTCGTCACGTCCGTGTCAAACCGGGTTTCGATGCCGAAATCAAGGATGCGGTCGACCTCCTCGTCCAGCACCGACTGCGGCAGCCGGAACGCCGGGATCTGGCTGCGCATCATTCCGCCACCCTTCGCGTCACGGTCATAGACCACGACATGGTAGCCAAGCGGTGCGAGGTCGCGGGCGACGGTCAGCGAGGCCGGACCGGCCCCGATGCACGCGACGCGCCTGCCGTTCGGCGCCGCGATCTCGGGCATCAGGTGCTCGATGTCGCCGCGGTAGTCGGCGGCCACACGCTTCAGCCGGCAAATGGCAACCGGCTTGTCCTCGACGCGGCCACGCCGGCAGGCCGGTTCGCATGGCCGGTCACAGGTACGCCCGAGAATTCCGGGAAACACGTTCGATTCCCAGTTGACCATGTAGGCGTCGGTGTAGCGGCCCTGGGCGATCATCCGGATGTACTCGGGCACAGGGGTGTGAGCCGGACACGCCCACTGGCAATCCACCACCTTGTGAAAATACTGGGGGTCGGTGATGTCGGTGGGCCGCATGTGCGTTCGCGGCACGTCCGCCCGTGCGCCGGGCTTGTGCTCGTCTGGGCTCATGGTCTGCTGGCACTTCCCGAGATACGGCGCCCGACCCGGAGGCACCTTGGACTATGGCTTGGACAATGGCGCTGAATCCAGCCCCGATCGACAGGACCGCACCGCCACGCCGGTACCAGGGTCATGACACGCTACATACGCCCGCAGGCCGCAAGCTTCAAGGTTCGACGAAATCCGGTACCGCACACGGGTCACGCGTCCTGCCGGGATCGGTCGCAAGTCGTCACCCGATACAGGCCGCGGCGGGGCCCGGGACGCCGTCAGCCGCGTGACCTGATCGAGCGACCGTGTCACCAGCGCCGTTCGCCGCGCAAGCGACTAGACCGCCGGGGTGGCAAGCCGGGCGTACCCTCCCCGGTGGTACAGGAGCGGCGGTGTTTCCGAAAGGATCTCGACGCGGCGGACACGTCCGATGATCACCACGTGATCGCCTGCCTGGTGGCGCGCATCGAGGACGCAGTCGGCAGCACAGACAGCGCCATCCAGGATGGGTGCGCCGGTTGCCCACCGGCTCCATGCCACACCGTCGAACCGGTCGCCGTCGTGGACCGCGAACCGGGTCGACAGCTCCTGTTGCTCGCCCGAGAGGATGTTGACCGCAAAGCAGTCGGTCGACATGAAGGCATCATAGTTGGTGGAGGCGCACCCGAGGCAGAACAGCACCAGCGGCGGGTCGAGCGAAACCGAACTGAAGGAGTTGGCGGTGATACCGCAAGGCAGGCCATCCACCAGGGTGGTCACGATGGTCACCCCTGTTGCAAATCGGCCCATCGCGTCGCGAAAGAGGCGCTGGTCGATCATCATGTCCTCGGCTCCCGTCAGCGCCGTTTGTCCGCGACAGCGTCAACACTCGCCGGGTCCCGTGCAAGCCATTTCTGTCCGGTGGCGGGCGGGCGGGTGACGGACCGGTCGCGCGGGGCTGGCAGGACGGGCCAACTCCCCGCAATATGGATGCGGGCTGCCCCGAGGGAAGACCAGGCATGATCGATCGTGCGCAGCTTCGGCTGCTCGACTTCTTCGTGACCCATCCGAACCCGTGCCCGTACCTGCCGGACCGGCTGGAACAGCGGGTGGTCACCAACATGACGAATCCCCTCGCCGCCGCCAGCCATGACACCCTGGCCCGGGCCGGGTTCCGGCGCGTACAGCAGTTCGCGTACCGTCCGGCCTGCCCGCAGTGCACCGCCTGCGTGCCGATCCGGGTCGACGTGAACCGGTTCACGCTGACCCGTTCGTTCCGGCGTGTCCTGAACCGTAACCGGGACCTGGTGATGGACTGGCGGGACCCTGTGGCCACTACTGAACAGTATCGGCTGTTCAGCAGCTACCAGCGCTGCCGACACGAGGGTGGCGGCATGCAGGACATGGGATTTGCCGACTATGCCGACATGGTGCGCGAGACCCCGATCCAGACCCGGATCGCCGAGTTTCGTCTCGCGGGCTCCGGACAGCTTCTCGGTGTCGGCCTGGTCGATTTCCAGAGTGATGGCCTGTCTGCCGTCTACAGTTTCTTTGGTGCCACCCGCCCCGACCGCAGTCTCGGCACCCACATCATCCTGTCCCTGATCGCCGACGCCCGTGCGCTCGGGCTGCCCTATGTCTACCTGGGGTACTGGATCAGTTCATTGGAAAAGATGGCCTACAAGTCCCGTTTCCGGCCGGTCGAGATCCTGACCGCGGCCGGCTGGAAGACGGCATGCGTGGAGGACGCGGCGGACTGAACTGCACCCGTTCCTTCAGGCTGCGAGCACAGGCCCGTCACCGACGATGGTGGTGCGATGCATCACCCGGCGTTCACCGGGATCGTGAGGCGTGACCCTGTGCATGGTGCAACGGTTGTCCCACATGACGATGTCGTCGGTTTCCCACCGGTGGCAGTAGACGAACCGTTCCTGGGACGCGAACTCGGCGAGTTCCCCGATGAACTCGACGGCGTCCTCGTCCTCCATGCCCTCGATCCGGTCGTTGTAGATCGGGCTGATGTAGAGTGACGTACGCCCGGTGACCGGGTGCCGGCGTTCCATCGGTTGCCAGACCGGCGGCATGGCCGCCCGTTCGGCTTCGGTCGGCTTCCGGGCACCGGTGAGCCGGCTGAGCATCTCGAAATCGTGCCGGGCCCGGCGACCGCGGACGCGATCCTTCCACGCCTCCGGCAACGCCTCCCAGACCGCGTACATGTTGGAAAAACAGGTCTGCCCCCCGGTCCGGCTGACCTCGATTCCATGCAGGAGCGATCCCATGGCGGGAACCGGCCGATAGCTCGAGTCGGTGTGCCAGGTGCGCGCACTGGACAGCTGCTGCATGGTCGGGTGCTCGCGCGGCATGATGGTCCCGGTCTCGTCGGTGTTGGAGACGCGGAAGATCTCGCGCACCGTGGTCGACTTGAGAATGTCCTGGTGGAAGACCTCGGCCTCCCCGAAACACCGGGTCACCTCGACGTGCCGGTCGTCGGACACCGGCTGGTCCGGAAACACCAGGACCAGGTGTTCCATCCAGGCCGCGTGGATCGCCGCGGCGGCCTCCTCGTCGATCGGGCCATTGAAGTCGACACCGCGGAATTCCGCGCCGAGAGCCGGATGCAGACTGCGAACCTGGAAGCGGGTTGCCCCGGTACCGGGCGTGATGTTCATGGACTGGCCTCCCCTGTCACTCAGCGCTGTCACGGATATTACCACATCAGCCGGCACCCTGGTCGAGCTTCAGGCCGGGGTGGTTCCGGCAAGGTGTGCCGGTGCAAGGGCGGCACGCCCGGTGAGCCACCCTCGGGCCCTGACGCCGGTCCGTGCCGGGGGTCGTGATACGAACCTGCCTGTGCGCCGTTCGGCTGCGAGCCTCTCGCGATATGGCTGCGCGGGCTCGTCGCTCGCCTGCATTCGCATCCGGTGCCCGGCGATTCCCCGGCCGATCTTCACCAGCGCCAGGGCCGACTTGTTCGTCGAGGCTCAGGCCTTGCCGTTCAGCAAGCAGGGCAGTGTTCCATGCTCTCACCCGGGATGCGCAGCCATATCGGTCATGTTTCAGCCCACCTCGTCCATGCTCTCGCGGATGAGTTCACCCGTGTGCGCCGGGTTGCGCATTCACTGCAGCGCGCCGAGATCGCCCGCCGTTCCATCACGGCCGGCGACGGAGCTACGCTACAGGAACCTGCGGAGCCGACCGGTAATGGCGATCAAGTCCTCGTCGCCGCAAGTGCGCGGCGGCGGACACGAATGTCACTCCGCGGCCAGGGCCAGCGGAACGAGCTTCGACTGTCCGATTATCCGGTCGCGGGCAAGCAGGGAAAGGCTTGTCCCCCAAATTGCGGTGCCCCGAGATGTTGTGTCGGCAGCCCCGTGCGCCGGGTTAACCGGATCCGGCGCCAAGGCCGTGCCGGTGGCGCTGTCGCAATGGCCTGAGGGCGGGAAAGGTCCGGGAGCGACTGTGCCGTGTGGAGAGGGGGTCCGGGAGCGAATACCTGGCGCTTCAGGCGCGTCCCTCGACAAGGTCGCGATCCGTGACAGGCTTCAACCCGAGGCCGATACTCAGGAGCCTGTCGAAGGAGGTCGCCCTGTGTCGCCTCCGGTTCCACCGGAACACGAACTCGTCCAGGTCTTTCTGGAAGTGCTTCCTGCGCAGGCCGTGGCAGACGCCCATGGCCCTTCGCTTCAGGTTCGAGAACACCCGATGGGCCCACTCCAGAACCGTGTGCGCCTCCTGGTCACCGATCACCCTGGCGTCGTGCGGGTTTTCGGGCAGACCGGAGTATCCACCCCGGCCGTCGGTGAAGACCTGTGCCCCTGGTGCACATCCGACAGACGGCCCACGGCGTCGGTCAGTTCGGGAAACAACTCGCCTTGAAATCGGCACCCCAGGTCGGATGCACTCTCGAACAAGGGCATCGGGGAGACTGCCTTTCGTCAGGATGTTGTGGCTGTCACAACTCCAACAGACCACTGGGCGGTCCCCGTGTTCCCACTTTTTCCGAAAATCGCCCCTGTTCAGGGCCCCGAAATCGTGTGAGCCCCCTATTTTGCAAGATGCTCACCACACTTGAGCCGGAACACTTTCGCGCACTCCGCATCGAGCGTGCCGTCGGCGACCAGATCGTCGATGTATCCGCCGGTCTCGAAGTTCGGATTGAGCCGGATGAGCGGGGCGGGCCAGAAATGACCAGCGGCGTAGGCCGCATCGACTTCGCGGGAGATGTCCTCGGCGCGGATCCTGGCGAAACTTCGGGAAAACCGCTCGTACTCGGCGACGAATTCATCACGGAAGGCGAATACGTCCATCAGCGACTCCTCGACCCCGCAGCGTTGGCGCGCGCCTCGATCGCGGTGCACCGCTCCATAAGCGCATCGAACGGTTCGGCATCGAGCAGCATGCCATCGGCCAGCATCCGCGCGTAGTCATCGGTGAGTACGGCAAGCGCAGCGCCGGCCGGCACGAGATGCAGGTCGCCGGATACCGCTGCTTCGTAATCAATTCGCGTGCCGCTCGCGTCGTTTTCGGAAAAGAACATCGCCTTGTGGCGGGCGACCGAGAGCGCGAGCGAGCGGTCGGCCAATGCGCGCCCGGCAACGCCGGCCTCGTCGAGACGCGCGAGATCATGCCAGTGCCGGGACAGCCGCTCGCCACGCCGCCGCTCCTGGCGACAGAAGACGTGGATCGCGCCTTTTCCCAGAAGGCCCGCTCGGCCAGCATGACAGCGGGACTCGCCGTGGGAAACGCCAGACCGGGCAGATGCGCCGCTGCGTCGCAAACGACTGGGTGACTTGTGTGCGGTTCGCCCGTGGAGCGCGCACCGAACTCGACCATGACCTCCGGGCGCACCAGACCGGTCTGCTCGAACAGCGGCTCGAAGCCGACGAAAAGGCGGTCCCCGTCAACCCGGAATGCTGCGGTGAACCCAGCGCGCCCGAGCCCGGCCTCGACGACCGGGTGCGCCTGATCCCGAACCCACTCGGTCAGGCGGGGGCGGATCGCGTCCAACGCTTCTCCTGGCTCCGGGTCGGGGGAAACGCCTCGTCGCCGGCGCCGGAAACCAGATCCGGCGCAACGGCACGGATGTCGTAGGTGATGTCAACATCTTCGGAGAAACGCCGGATCGCGCACCATACCTTGGACAGCGAAGTGCCGCCCTTGAAAGTCAGGTGCTGGGCGAAAGGGCCGTCGAAGAGAACACCGGGCGTCGCAACGACCCAGATGTCCTTCTCCAGAAGGTGCGCCTTGTGATTGCCGCCGCGCTCCACCACCTGCAAAGCATCGTGCTGATCGTCGGCCGAAAGGTCCTGATACCGTGCCTCAGCCATGCGAGAGGCGGGTGCTCACCGATTGCGCCATCCAGTTCGGCATGGTGGCTCGTGCGGCCGAAAGTTCGTCGCGGTCCTCGTCGCGAAGCGTCGGCAGGACCGCTTCCAGCCCATCCTCGACCTCTTCCGGACCGAGCCATGCCAGGGCACGGATGACATCGCCGGCCTTGCGATGCGGGGCCGCGAGCTGCCAGCGCGGCGCGTGTCGCAGTTCCACGACGGACGATCCGAAGTGGAGACGGCGGTTGGAGCCGGAAGTCAGGTAGACCGCGCGGACCGGGTTCTGCGTCGTCAGACCGAGTCGGTTGGCCGCCGCACCTCCGCAGGGCACGATGGTTTCGCCCCAGAGTGCGGACAGCGCGGCGAGGGCCTTGCCAAGACGGGGCGCCCGGAGCCCGAATCGGGTTTCGACGGGACGCATGTAGACGTCCTGGCAGACGCGCATCAGCTCACCCGAGCGGGCCAGGCGCGACAATGCCTGGTCGATCGCCGCCCGGTGGCCGAGGTGAAGCAGGGCGCCTGGACATAACGGCGTGGCCTCCGGAAGAGCCTGAGCGTACTCCATGATGCGCTTGGGAAGGCCTCGCATCGGTCGATATCTCCTGTTCATTTGTCAGAAATCTAATGGCAATACTGTCGCGTTACAACGCTTGGAGCTTCGTGTTCGCGTGGTGTAGCGGCCATCGCGACGATGTGTTTGGAGCACAGCCAGGAGTCTTGGGCGGGGCTGACATGGCGACCTGAATGGGCCGGCCCGATAATCAGGCGTCCGGATTAAGCACGATGGTCGAGATGAAGGCGCGGATTTCCTGGACCTCCTGCTCCCGGCTGTCCGCGATCAAGCCACGCGCGAGGGTCTGGGCGGCGAACCGCGATGCGCGCGCGACCCGGATCTCCGTCTCACTCCCTGGCCATCCCCGTCGATCAAGGGCTTCGATTGCGAGCTCGACGACGAGCTGGCTGGCCGCGAGGGCGGTTCCCTGCTCTTGTTCCCGATTCCCGTCACAAGTGTGGTCTGTTCGGATCGAATTCGCCACGAAATCCCACACCATCCGGATCGCAAGTACGGCATACCACGAGCGGCGCGACAGGCGAGAGAAACGCCGTCCGGCGACGTGCCCCCATCAGATTGTGCAACCGCCCGTGCCACCGATCGGTGGCACGCAGGAGATTCCCTGGACACCAGCGAACAAGGTCTTCACCGGCATGGAGCCAACCGTCTTCGATTTTGTTGTACCACCAGCCGTCACCATGACTGGTTCCGTTCATGTGGTCCGGGTCATCTGCACGCCCAAGGCACAGGCTCGAAACACGACCGATCCATCGGGGCACCCCGGATGCGGCGTCCGGTTCGCCGGTCCCGCCTGCGGCCTGCCGACCCGCCGCGCGGTGGCCACGGCCGGTCCGGGATGATATTCCCGACCTGTCAGGCAGACGGGGTGCCGGTACTGCTGTGCACCTGATCAGGGGGTAGTGGCGTGCGGGACAGGGGCGAGCGTTTCCGGGTTTCGATCGGGGAGCTGAACGGAGCGCTGGGTGACCTCGGGACCCTCCTGCCGCTGATGCTGGGCGCGATCTTCGTCGCGGGTCTCGCCCCTGTGCCGGTCGTACTTGGTTTCGCCGCCTTCTACCTCGCCACCGCCGTCGTGTATCGGCTGCCGGTCCCGGTCCAGCCGATGAAGGCGGTGGCCGCGGTGCTGCTGACCACCGGGGCGACAGCTCCGGAAGTCGCGGCCGCGGGCGTTCTGCTCGGCGTCGCCCTTCTCGTTCTCGGTGCAACCGGATGGATCGGGTGGCTGGCCCGGGTCATCCCGAAACCGGTGCTGGCCGGATTGCAGGTCGGTCTCGGCATCACGCTTGCGTTGATGAGCCTGGAACTGATGGGAACGTCGCCGCCGGTTGCCATTGCGGCCCTGCTGATCCTCTCGGCCGTCCTCGTCGCTCCCTGGCTGCCGGCAGCCCTGCTCGCGCTGGTGGCAGCGACCGTGCTTGCCCGGTTCCTGGAGGTCCCGGGCCTTTCTCCCGCCGCCTGGCCTGACCTGTTTGGCCTGCCTGTGGACATCATTCCCTCGCTCGACGAGATCAAGCGTTCACTGACGGTGCTCGCGCTGCCGCAGCTCTCGCTCACGATCACAAACGCGATCCTCCTGACCGCACTGGTCGCCGGTGACCGGTTCGGCGAACGCGCCGCCCACGTCACGCCGGCCCGGCTGGCATGCACCAGTGGAATTGCCAACCTGCTTCTTGCTCCTCTCGGCGCCCTGCCGATGTGCCATGGAGCCGGTGGCCTCGCCGCCCACTACCGGTTCGGGGCCCGCAGCGGAACCGCTCCACTGCTCCTCGGCCTCGCCCTGGCCGCGGTCGCGCTGGCACCGTCGGGCCTTGCCCTGGTTGCCATGATTCCGGCAGCCGGCCTGGGAGCACTGCTGCTGGTTGCGGCGGGCGAACTTGCCCTTGGCCGGCGCCTGCTCGGCAGTCCGCCGTCTCACTGGCCGGTCATCGCGGTCACCGCGGGAGTGACCGTCTGGACCGACCCGTTCCAGGGTCTGCTCGCAGGTGCAGCCGCGTTCCTGCTCGCCCTCCTGGCGGAGAAGGGCGCGCGGCAGGTGCGCGAACTGCGCCATTCCGGGGCGAGGCGCTGACACGGACCGATCAGCCGGCGGCCCGTTCGAACGCCTCGATCGTCTCCAGGTCCACCCCGGCGTCGCGTGCCGTCGCCGCCAGGTCGGCACCGACCTCCGGTGGCAGCGGGAGACCGTCGTTGCTGCGCCGTGCCAGCGTGCGGCGCTCGGGCTCGCCCGGGATCAGGACTTCGCCCCCCGGCTCGACCGGGCGGGACGACTTCAGAAACGCGACGTAGGAGCGGACCTCGGCCAGGAACGGATCGGTTCCGACCAGGGCTTCGGGCGAAAGATAGAGCGAGAACATCCCGTTGCACGATCGCCGCCGCGGCTGGTCCAGCGCTCCGGTACACCCCGATCCGGTCAGCGCGCCAGCCATGACCTCCATCAGGAAATTCAGCCCCGATCCCTTGTGCTCGCCGAAGGTTCGCAGGGCGCCCGGGCCACGTGACGGGTCGGGATAGTCCCCCTCGGCCACCGGGCCGTAGAGGTGTCGCGGATCGCCGGACACCTCGCCGGCACCGGAAACCATCGCGTCGCCGGGCAGCGGCTTGCCACCCTTCAGCGCGACCAGTGCCTTGCCCTCGGCCACCACCGAAGTGGCCATGTCGAGAATGATAGGCTCCTCGTCCCCTGACCCGGGAACCCCGGCACAGAACGGCGAGGTGCTCATTCGCCGGTCGATGCCGCCGAACGGCGCAACCAGCAGGCTGCCGCGGACATTGACCATGTGAATCGACACCAGGCCAGCTGCCGCCGCCCGCTCCGCCCAGTCGCCGATTCGCCCGAGATGGCCCGAGTTCCTGAGCGCCGTCACCGCCACTCCGTGGCGCGACGCTGCCTCGATACCGATGTCGACCGCCTGCTCGCCCACCGACTGGCCGAACCCGTAGCGCCCGTCAATCAGCAGGACAACCCCGTTTCCTCCGGTGACCTCGACGGTGACGTCCGGAACCAGCAGCCCGTCCCTGAGCATCCGGGCATAGCGCGGAACCCGCACCACGCCGTGACTGTCGTGGCCGCGCAGGTTGGCACCGACCAGCCTCGAGGCAATCCGGCCGGCTTCCGCGGCAGAACAGCCAAGCGCGGCGAAGACCCCGACGACCAGGGCTGCGAGCGGGCCCTGACCGACAAGGATGGCAGGGCCATTCATGGAAGCGCGACCCCGGTCAGGCGCGCACCTCTGCCACCTGCGCGGAGACCGCCGCGGTGAGCAGGCGCACATCATTGGAAAGTGTCGCGAAATCAAATCCGGTCGCGAACATCTGCCTGATGTAGTCGGACGTCGCGCAATGCAGTCCTGCCTTGATGCCGGCGGCCTGGGCGACCTCGCGGACGTGCTGGATCGCGTCGTAGACCTTGCCCGGCTTGCGGTCGAGCCCGGGCTGCTCGCCCATGGTTATGGACAGGTCGCTGGGCCCCACGTAGATCCCGGTCAACCCGGGAGTGGCACAGATCTCGGCTACGTTGTTGACTGCCTGTTCGGTCTCCACCATCGCCATGGAGACGATCTGGGAATTGGCCTGGTTGTGGTAGTCGGCGTGGATCACGCCCGCGCGTACAGGTCCCGAGCTGCGGTAGCCGTCCGGCGCATAGCGGGTCGCCCCCACGAAGGCCTCCGCATCGGCGCGGGTGTTGACCATCGGACAGATGATCCCCATGGCGCCGGCGTCGAGCAGTTTCTGGATGATGCCGGGCTCGAGCCACGGCACCCGGCACAGGATGGTGGCGCCGCTCGCCGCCATGGCCTGCATCATCGGCACCGCCGCGGTGTAGTCGACCAGGCCATGCTGCAGGTCGATGGTGATCGAGTCGAAGTTCTGCATGGACATCAGTTCGGCGGAGAAGCTGGACGGAATGCCGAGCCAGCCGTTGAGCGCCGGTTTACCGGCATTCCAGGTGTCGCGAAGACGGTTCTGCATGGAGAAACTCCCGGGGTCAGGTTGTGCAGTCAGGATTGGAGAATGTGGCGGTTGACAACGCAGTCGGGATCGGGCCGGCCATCGAAGACGCGAAGGACGTTGTCGACGGCCTGGGTCGACATGCGCCGCATCGACTCGACGGTCACACCGGCGATGTGCGGGCTGAACAGCACGTTGTCGAGGCCGAACAGCGGATGGTCCGCGGGCGACGGTTCGGCGGCAAGCACATCCAGTCCCGCCGACCGGATCTGCCCGCTGGTCAACGCCTCGTACAGTGCCGCCTCGTCAATGATGCCGCCGCGTGCGCAATTGACGATGACGGCAGAGGGCTTCATGGCCCGGAACTGCCCGGCCCCGAACATTCCGGTGGTTTCCGGCGTCTTCATGCAGTGGATCGCAACGGCGTCCATGTCGCCGAGGACGGCGGCGCAGTCCGGCACCGGCGTCGCGCCGTGCGCCCGGATCACCTCGTCATCGACATAGGGGTCGCAGGCATAGACCTCCATGTCGAAGCCAAGGGCGCGTTTCGCAACCCGGCTGCCAGTGCGCCCGAAACCGACGATCAGAAGGTTCTTGCCCTCCAGATCGAACCCCCGGACCGGATACCGGCCGGCCCAGTCGGCGGTGCGGGTGACCGGGTCGTAGTAGGCAAGTTCCTTCGCCAGGGCGAGGAGGAGCGCCATGGACTGTTCGGCGACGGAGACCATGTTTGAGTGGATCGAGATGCACAGCGGGATGCGCCGTTCGTTCAATGCATCGAGATCGACCGAGTCGTAGCCCACTCCGTGACGGGAGACCACCAGCAGGTCCGGTGCCGCCTCGATGATACGCCTGGTGATCCGGGCGGCTCGGACTGTCATGGCATGAACGCCTGCGGCCGCGCGGGCGATCTCGTCCTCGTCAAGCGAGGCACACTGGACGACCTCGATGTCGTCACGTGCCGCGAGCATGGCCATTCCGGCGGGGTCCAGGGACTGGATGACCAGAACCCGCTTGGTGTTGGGGAATGCCGTCATGTGGGTGCGATCAGTGGATCTCGGCCGAATCCGCCATGGCCTGGCGCAGGATGTCGGCGTTGAAGCCCGGAGCGCGCGCCGCTGCGAGGATCACCGCCTCGCGACGCGTCATCACGTCGATGGCACCGGGAAGTTCCCTGACGCAGGCGGCCGGCACCACCACGGCGCCGTGCCGGTCGGCGTGGATGATGTCGTCGGGACGCACTGCCATTCCGAAGATGTTGACCTCGCACTCGATCGCGACCAGATGCACCCACGCATGGCTCGGAGCGACCTTGCCGCCGAGCAGCTGGAATCCGGGAGCACAGGCGTCGATGTCGCGGAACGACCCGTTGGTCACCACGCCGAGGCATCCGAGACCCTGGTGGATCGCGGTGTTGACCTCGCCCCAGAACGCGCCGAAACCGGGCACCGGATCGAGATCCTGGATGACGCTGATGGAAGGGGCCGGGTCCGCAGCAATGGATTCGTAGTAGGCGGCACGCATGTCGCGGACCTCCTCCGGCGTGCCTGCCGCCGGCGTGGCTGCACGGATCATCGCGGTGCGCGCATACCCGACGATGGGGGGCAACGCCGGATCGAAGCACTGCATGTGCTCGATGGTGAATCCCCGGGTTCGGTATTCGGAGCCCAGCAGTTCGAGCCCGTTGCAGATCGTGGGCGTGTCCCACTGCCGCAGTGCTTCCAGTTCCTGGGCGGTCACGGCTGTCTCGGCCATCAGTGCATTCTCCTTCCGACTGACGCACGCCGCACTATATACCCGGATCGTCCGGGTCCAATGACTGAAATCCGATGACGATGGCGCGCTGCTCGCCTATCGTGTCCGCCCGGGCAGCGAGCACCGTCACGGAGCCATGGCATGACAGGATCCTATTGTCCCGACCCGGGGTCCGGATGGGAGAGACGCGAACCCGCCGACGCGGGGTTCGATCCCGCTGGCCTCGCTGCCGCGGTCGCCCATGCGCGCGAGCATGAATCCGTGCTCGACCGGGACATCCGCCGGGCGCTCGAGAACCGCGCCTTCGGCGAGCCGCCGCCGCTCGGCGACATCATCGGCCCGACACGACCGCGTGGCGCGCCACAGGGTCTGCTGCTTGCCGGCGGGCGGATCGTTGCCGAGTGGGGCGACACCGCCAGGCCCGACATCACGTTTTCGGTCGCCAAGAGCCTGCTGTCGATCTGCGCCGGACTGCTGCACGACGACGGGCTGATCCCGGACTTCGACGCCCCGGTCCGGGACCTGGTCGACGACGGCGGGTTCGATCCGCCGCACAATCACCGGATCACCTGGCGCCACCTGCTGCAGCAGACCAGCGAGTGGGAGGGAACGCTGTGGGACAAGCCGGACCTGGTCGATCGCAACCGTGATCTTTCGATAAGCCCGCAGGAAAACAGTGCCAAGGGCACGCACAGGGCACTGCAGGAGCCCGGCAGCTTCTGGGAATACAACGATGTCAGGGTGAATCGGCTGTCGCTGGCGCTGTTGCGGGTCGCGGGCCGGCCACTGCCGGAACTGTTCGCCGAGCGCATCATGGACCCGATCGGGGCCACGGACGACTGGGAGTGGCACGGCTACGAGAACTCGTGGGTCGAGGTTGCAGGTCGCAAGGTGCAGTCCGTCTCCGGTGGCTCGCACTGGGGCGGCGGGGTATTCATCGGGGCGCGGGACCAGGCACGGATCGGCCTGCTGATGCTGCGTGGCGGAGTGTGGAACGGACGGCGCCTGCTGTCGCGGTCCTACATCAACAAGGCGCTCGAACCGTCGCCGGCGAACCCGGACTATGGGTTCCTGTGGTGGCTGAACCGGTCTGGAACCCGGTTGCCCGGGGCCGGAACGAGCGGGTACTGCGCGTTCGGGTTCGGCTCCAACATCATCTGGGTCGAGCCGGATGCGGACCTGGTTGCCGTGATGCGCTGGATCGAGTCCGACGCCGTCGGCGGGTTCTGTTCCCGGGTCATGGATGCGCGCTCCGCCGACGATGGGTGAGAGATCGCTCGACATCCTGTGCATGGGCGAGGCGCTGGTCGAGTTCGTCCGCATTTCCGGTGGCGACACCTGGCAGGGCGGTTTCGGCGGCGACACCTCGAACTGCGCCATTGCCGCTGTGCGTCAGGGCGCGCGGGTCGGCTACCTCACCGCGCTTGGCAACGACCGGTTCGGCGACATCCTGCTCGAGCTGTGGCGCTCGGAGGGGATCGACGTGTCCGGCGTACGCCGGGATCCCTCGGCGCCGACCGGGGTCTACTTCATCGAGCCGGCGCCGGAAGGCCGCGACTTCACCTATTACCGCGCCGGGTCGGCGGCAAGCAGGCTCGCACCGGAACACCTGCCGGAGCCGCTGATTCGCAGGGCACGGATCTTCCAGACCTCGGCGATCACCCAGGCGATCAGCGAAAGCGCCTGTGACGCGGTGTTCCGCGCGGTCGCACTCGCCCGGGCACACGGAGCCAGGGTGGCCTACGACGCCAACCTGCGTCTCAACCTGTGGAGCCTCGAACGCGCGCGCGCCATCATTCACGAGACTATGCGCCACGCCGACATCCTGCTGCCCAGCCTGGAGGAGGCGCAGAGTCTGACGGGACTCGATCGTCCCGAAGCCATTCTCGATCGCTACCTCAAGTACGAGCCGGAACTCCTCGCCCTGACCTGCGGGGCCGACGGCGCGTGGATCGCCGCCCGGGGCAGGATCGAGCACATCCCCGCGCCCCGGCTTGCGACCGTCGATACCAGCGGTGCCGGGGACACCTTCGCCGGCAGCCTGCTTGCCCGGCTTGCCGCCGGCGACGGGGAGTTCGAGGCCGCCCGCTACGCGGTGACGGCGGCAGCGCTTTCCACCACTGGCTACGGCGCCGTCGGGCCGATCCCCGATCGCGTCCGCACGATGACGGCGCTCGGATGACAGGCGGCGGTCAGGCGCCTCCTCCCTCACGTTCGAGCACGGTCCCGGTCGCCGGGCGCCTCAGCATCCGGTCCCTGTGATCCCGAACCCCGGGAAACCGGTCGACGCTCACCCCGTCGCGTTCGAGCCAGCGCGTCACGGTAAACAGGTAGGGATCAGCGACGGTATAGTCCTCGCCCATCACCCAGGGTCCGCGCAGCATGGTCGCCTCGATCAGCGCGAAACACTCGATCATGTTCGCCGGCACCTTGACTGCCAGCGCCTCGATGACCTGCGGATCGTCGGTCCAGCGCGCCGCCCGGCCGCGATGGGCATGGGCGACGTGAACGGTCGAGCACAGGTAGGAGTTGAAGGACTGCATGGAGGCGAACTCGAAGCTGTCGTCCAGCGGCGCCAGCCCGGCGTCGGGATGACTCTGGGCGAGGAAGGCAAGGACCGCCGGAGTTTCGGTCAGAATGCCGCGCGGGGTCACCAGGCTCGGGACCCGCGCCTTGGGATTGATCGTGCGGTAATCCTCGCCGCGCTGTTCCGAGCGCGAGAAGTCCACCCGCACGGGGCAATATCCGACACCCGCTTCCTCCAGCGTGATGTGCGAGGCGAGCGAACACGCGCCCGGCGCGTAGTAGAGCGTGTACACCTGTGTCACTCCTTCGAAGACAATTCACGGTTCCGGCATCCCGGTACGCACGCCACTGCCGCCGTACTGTCGTGCATGCGCGGGCCGAGTGCCTCCATCGCCGCATCGGGAGCCTGCGGCCGGGCGCCATCATGATCAAGGACACCCTCTCGGCATACAAGGTCGACGGGGCCTGCCAGGCCGTCGAGGCGCACGGAGCCGAACTCGTCCATCTGCCACCGCACTCTCCCGACCTGAACCGGACCGAGCAGCTGTTCGCCGGGTTCAGGGCGCTGCTGCGCAAGGCGACCACCCCGTCAGCAACCTGTGGGCAGTCATCGGCAGGTTGTTCGAGAGCTTCGAACCCGACAAGTGCGCCAACGATTTCCGCCACGCCGGATATTGTTCAACCTGAACGGAGGGCGTCGGCGGAACGGGTGCCTTTCACCGTCGTCTCCACGCGCTGCGGTAGCCCGGCAGTTCTCCGATGGCGAGGACGTTCTCGCCTCCCCCGAGCGCCAGGCTCGCGTGCGTGTGACCTTGATGGTACAGCGGCGTAGTCTGGGGTCCTGTCACCCTGTCCACCGCGTTCCCTGCACCTGCACCGTCACTCCTCCTCACATCATTCCACCGTTGCGGGATTCCGACATGGATGCCGGCGCTCCCTCCTCGCCGTGCGCCGCCGTGCATGCCCAGGCCGAGCTCCATCTCCAGTACCTGATCGGGCTGCAGCTGATGATCGCCACCAGGGAAGGCGGAGGAGTGGCGCAGGGCGATCGCATGACTTGAGTTTGGGATTTGGAGCGTGTTCTCTGCGGAGTAGTCCGACGGCCTTGGATTGCCCACCGGCCTGGGAAGGATGTCTGCCGGGTGAAGCCTCCCGTCGGAGTCGAGAACAATAGATTGATTCACGACGCTGGCATGGACGCACGCGCTTCCCCACTGCCGACGTGCGGGCCGTTGGGCGGGCCGCTGGGCAGGGTCCTGAAGCGCGCGTTACTGAAGCCCAGGTGCAGACGGCCCCACTGGTCGCCTTACTCCCTACTCGATCGAGCGGCCGTGCGCACCACACTTCAGCGCCGCCGCCGAGAACACCAGAAGCGCCAAACAGCGCCACCGACGCTACGATACACAGCGCATTGTCCCGCCCATCCCCGGCATCGCGCCAAGATAGTGGTACGCCTGCATCAGGTTGCAGAACCACGCACCGTCCGCCACTGCCACGATGTCGACACCCACCTCGGAAACCACCGCCACCGCCATTTCGTCCAAACGCCCGCCTCGCAGCCATGACATGCGAGCATGGCGGAGACTTTCAGCATCGCCGTCAACACCCTGTCACCCGGAGCGAATACTCAAAGAATGCATCCGTCCTCCTCACCCCAACCTGTCGAGTTGACAGGATTCCAGCACGCGACTACGACTGAGAGCTTGAATCATAAGTCATTGATATGGTTTTATATATTAGTTTCAAGCGGTTGCCCCTCGCGCCACCCTTCGCATCAGGAACCGGCAGGCCGCCAGTTGTGCCCAGGCCAGAGAGCTTTCCAGCGTCCTCTCGAAGTCCTTGGCCAAGCGCCGGCACCGCGACATCCAGGCGAAGGTCCGCTCGACGACCCAGCGACGATACAGCACGGTGAAGGATGTGAGATTCTTGGGTTTTTGCACAATCTCGAGCAGATCGGCGAGTCCCAGCTCCGCCAGCGCCCTCGCAAGCTTCGGACCCTGATACCCACCATCGGCCCACAGTCGGGTCACCGTCGGCGCCTTCTCCAGCATCGCAAGGATCACCTCCGGCGCACCGTCCCGATCCTGCACACTGGCCACGTGAACCCGGATCGCAAGCGGGATCCCTTCAACGTCAACCGCAACATGACGCTTGCGGCCATTGATCTTCTTGCCGGCGTCATAGCCCGCAGGGCCTCCGCTTTCCGTCGTCTTCACGGTCTGACTGTCAATCGCCGCAGCCGTCGGCTCCCCAGAGCGTCCCGCCAGAGCCCGCGCCTGCTCGCGCAACGCATCCAGCATGCAGTCGAAGACACCGCTGGCGCGCCATGCGTAGAAAGAGTTCTGAACAGTCGTAAACGGCGGAAAACACTTGGGAATGGCACGCCACTGACATCCTGTCGCCAGCATGTACTGAACCGCGTTGAACACATCCCGAAGGTCCGTCGTGCGCGGTCGTCCCCGCGTCGACGGTTCCGGGAGAAGATGTCTGATCACGTCCCACTCTTCATCCGTGAGATCGCTTTCATATCGATCCTGCGAGCGCCTATACTGCGCATGAGTGGCCTCGTCCCAAGACATGTGGACCTCCTCGTCTGGTGTCGGAGCCGACAAGGATATACCACATGTGGCGAGGCCATTCGCACTTCTAGGTCAAGCTCTTAGAGCCTGTTCTGCAACTTGCCAATTTGCCGACAATAGCGCTGAAGTCACCATTCAGCGTCCGCGTCCCGATGACTTTGAATGTCCTGGAAGGCGACACCGTCCGGCATTCGGACAGGCAGGCGCCTCAAATCAAGGTGATCAGGGTTTTCGATTACCCACTGAGTGGAGTTCTCTACACCATGGCGAAGCGTTCGCTGAACATTCCACAAGAATTCCTTTGCATGATTCTCAACGAACAGACCGGGTACTTCTATCAACTGGACGGTTGGAATTTGAACTGCGTCATCGTAGGTGCAGTTCTGGCCGATCTCGCCCTGCAACTACGCATCGACTCGGATCAGCGATCACTTACTCTTTTATCCGAAATCAAAACCGAGGATCCCATTCTGGATCCGTGCCTGGAGACAATAGCTTCACATTCAGGCCCGCCTAGAGAGACACGTTACTGGATAGAACAGCTTACAGCTCATTCCGACACTATTATCAGCGACACTTTGACCTCCTTGGTAGATCTAGGCGTTTTGAAGCATTATGAAGGTGATTTTTACACAATTGATAAATCCATTCGGAACGGGGAACCGCAAGAACATCACAAAGGTGAAAGGGTCAACCCATATGTCAAGGCGCGCATTAGAGAAGCGATTTTCACCGACGCCATTCCCGATCCAGAAGACTCCTTTATCATCGGCCTATTGAACGCGTGCAATGTTCTTACACTCATTTTTGAAATCGATGCAGAACACGAAAAACGTATCGAGTGGATTTGTAATACCGAGCTGATCAACCGGGACATCTCTGCTGCTGTTACGCAAACTATCGTCGCACCGATGTTGCGGCAGACACCTCTCACAAAACATATTCCGAAGATTCCTCTGAAAAGCATACTGTCAAACCAACATTTGAGGAATGGCAACCTTCCCGCTCTATTTGGTAGTCTCGCCGAACAATATGGCCCGGTCTTTCAAATTGGTGTGCCGTTTCAGAAAACGCGAACATTCATGGCCGGGCCTGAAATCAATCAATGGGTATCCAGAAATGCGCGCCGAACCATGACGTCCGGTAGCTTTTTTCGGGACGTGGAAAAGGCTTGTGGTGCAAACGGATTGATCCCGTCGTTGGATGGCGCGGAACACTTTCAGTTCCGGAAGGTGATGACAAAAGTCTATTCTACAGATAGAATCCATGAGAGGCTGGTTGAAATATGCCAACTGTCTCAGCAGTTCATGCTCTCTGAAGACTGGAAAGCAGGTTCGGTACTGGAAGTACAGCGAGATACTCGATTAATGATCAACTTGCAAATGTTTCAACTTCTTCTCAGTACGAACGCACAAGATCTTTTTGAGGATTTGGTCAAATGGAATGAAAGGGCAATCATTTGTTACGTCGGAGACCTCCTCCCAAAGTTCCTGTCGCACACCCCTGCGATGAAACGTCGTTTCCGGCTTTACGACAAGCTCTTGCAACGCATCGAACAAAATCATACTCCTTATCAACGCGCGGGTGCTATGCGGAATTTGGGAGATGACCTTATTTCGTTGCACAGCAACGACCCTCAATTTGTTCCCGAGCAGAACCTTCCATTCATGTTGGCAGTGACGCCCGTATTTCAAAGCATTTATCTTGGCGACTGTTTGGGATTCGCGCTGTTTGAAATGGCAAGACAACCGGAACTGGCCGCGAAAATTCGGAAAGAAGCTAACGCCATATTTGAAAGCACAGATTTGAGCGACGGTAGCTTTTCTCTGAACAAGTGTGACACTACACGTCGTTTCCTCATGGAGTGTCTCCGCAAGTACCCAATTATTCCCATGGTAGTGCGTAACGTGGCGAATTCTTGTATAGTGGAAAATTATTCGCTACCGCTTGGTGAACGGTTGTTCATTATGCAGACCGCGTCTCATTATATGAGTGATTGCTTTCCGGACCCCTACAAGTTTGATATCGACCGTTATCTGCCATCGCGCAAGGAACATCACGGTCCTGGATATGCGCCGTTTGGCCTAGACACCCACAGGTGCATGGGCCAGATTTGGGTGCACTTTCAGTTGATGCTTACCCTGTTGAATATTGCATATTATTTTGAGTTTGTGCCGTTGCCCAAAAATTATAGACTCAAGATTAATCCCTTGCCAGGATTGTCAGTTACCAGGAAACTTAAGTTGCGTATCGCAAAACAGTTACACGAGTTGCCCACTTGAAGAATGTACCCTTGTGCAGGCCCTTTGACCCGCAAACTGTATACCCAATGGCGGCGGTGTAGGTGACGGCTAGGAAGCGCGCATATTTGATGGAGTCGTGCGTTTTCTTGGGTCGCGACAAACAGGGTGAGACTGGCGACGCCGGGATTGTGACGGGGCCGGGGACGGAAGGAGGGCGTAGCCCGACTGGAGTCCTCGGCCCCCGTCGCGCGAAGATTTTGGCCTCCTGCGGGGAGGAGCCGTCGTGGCGATAGCGGCGTGGGGACCCGGGCTGCGGCAGAGAGTAGACTCGATCTGCTGAGAACGATACGGCGCCGGCCTCGTCTGCTTGCTGGCAACGACCGGCGCCGCACCCCCAGGGCTGTGCAAGGCGCGGCCCGTCTGCACAGTATCGTGCGGGTTCTGGTGGGGGTCCGCCCCGTTCTCATCGGTTGTCGCGATGAGGAACGCCGCCTGCCTGTTCACCTGCGCCTTGTGCCGTCGTCAGGTTGTTCTCTGCCGGCGATGCGACCACGGCAACATCTACTGTTCGCAGCGCTGCAGCGGCCGGGCGCGACGGCGGTCGGTACGCCGTGCCGGGCAGCGCTACCAGGACAGCCGCCGGGGCCGTCACAAGCATGCCGAGCGCCAGCGGCGCTACCGCGACCGTCGCCGCGTCCGGCGCGAAGGGAGTGAGATGGCGATCGACAAGCAGACCCGTGCCGAGATCCTGCGTCTGCATTTTGCCGAGAAGTGGAAGATCGGCACGATTGCGCGCCAGCTCGGTGTCCATCACGGCACGGTCGAGCGCGCGGTGGCGGCCAGCGGGGCGCCGGTGCGTGCGAAGCAGCGCAGGGCGTCGAAGATCGATCCGTTCTGGCCCTTCATCCGTCAGACCCTGGCGGCCTGGCCCAGGCTGCCCTCCAGCCGGCTCTACCGGATGGCGGTCGAGCGCGGCTACCGGGGGAGCCAGAGCCACTTCCGGCACATGATCGCGCCCGAGCGGCCGCGGCTCGTGGCCGAGGCCTATCTGCGGCTCAAGGTCCTGCCCGGCGAGCAGGCCCAGGTTGACTGGGCCCACTTCGGCAAGGTGAGGATCGGGCGCGCGGAGCGCCCGCTGATGGGCTTCGTGATGGTGCTCGGCCACTCGCGCCGCATCTTCCTGCGATTCTGCCTCAATGCTCTTCCAAAATTGACCCACCATGCTCCTCCAATAGTGATCCGGCTGTTCAGGCATTTCCTTCCCGGTACGGGTGTTTTTCCGGTTGTGGTTATCGGGAGGACGAGGGATGACGGGGGGATCGGGTCAGGCGCTGCGGCGGGTTGCTGATGATGTGAGATCCAGGCCCCTTGGCGAGGTTGCGCGGCTCGTTTGAGTTGCCGTCGGGATCCGACGGACCGTTCTCGCTGGTGTCGGTCGGGTTCGGTGATCACTGTGCGTGCCGTGAAGTTCTACCATCACCTTCAGGAGTGCGGCGGCGGCGGGGCGATCGACCTTGTGGATCATGGTCTCGCCTGCAGTCCCGTGGAGGAGATCCGGTGGCTGGCCGGGCGTGCATGTGTGCCGGAGATTGAGGAGCCGGTGGCCCCGGACGGGGCGCGGACATTGGTGCCGTGTGGGTAAAGTCTGACAGGCCCTGCCGGCCCGGTTCGTGCTTCTGGCGGAAGATCAATCACCTCCCGCGCCGGTCCAGGGTACGCCGCACGCCCGTGTCCAACTCGGGATGGCGGCGCATCAGCTCCTGGAAAACACCAGCCTGGCGGATGCCCGGGCTGTTCTCGAGAACCGGCACGAAGACGGTGTCCAAGACATCGGCCAACGGGTCAGGCCGCCGCCGGCCCCGTGGCCTGGCCTCCTCCTGATCGAGAAGTGGTAGATCGGCGCCCAGACGGTAGCCGGTGGCTCGGCTGAAACCCGCCTTCGCGGACCCGAATTCGGTTGTGTGGGTCTTTCTCAGCTTCATGCAGAGCCTCTTCTGGCAAACTCGTTGATGAGGCGGCCGCGCACCCCTGTACTCCCCTTCGACCCGGGAGAGCACAATCGTCGCCCAACCGGCCACCGACGCCACAAGACTTCCGGAACTGGCCGACGAACACCGTCTCTCCCTGATAGCCGCCGGACTCTCATCCTTCATTTCGCCCGGCACAACGAGAATATCCATACACAAACGCATCAACCTGATGCTCTGGGCACACGGTTGTTACCGACTCCTTGCCCTATCCAGAAGCATAAGTAGCGGCGGGAACAACAGAAAATCGGCAACCACTGCAATTATGACCATCAGTCCCACCAGCAACCCCAGTGTTTGATTGGTCGATAGCCCCGATACACCAAACACCAGAAACCCCAGTGCAAAAATCAATGTTGTAGTCAGCAGAGGGCTGCCAACCAGTCTGAACGTTACCGCGATTGCCTCCTCTGGTGACTTGCCCTCCGAGCGTGACTTGCGGTACTTGGACAGAAGATGAATGGTGTCGTCCACGACAATGCCAAACGCAATAGCCGTAACAAGTGAGGCCGCGATACTAACGGTCCCCGCAGCATACCCCCACACCCCCATCGCCATGACTGCTGGAAAGAAATTGGGCACCACACTCAACAGACCTAGACGCAGGCTTCTGAACTCAACAACCAAAAGCAGAGAGACGATCGACATCGCGATGAAAGTCCCCACCAACATTTTTTCAATGTTTCTCATTACCGAGTAAGCGCTGACAATGACAACGCCTGTCGCTCCGGTTTGCATCTGCGGCGCGTTCTCTTGCAACCAGGTCACAGCCCGGTTATCCAACTCAATTTGTTCCTTGACTGACATTCCTTTGATGACAGCCGTTGCGCGGGTTGCCGAACGGTCAAAGGTGATGAAATTGTTCAGATCAAGGCCGGCCGGGAGAGAAAGTTCATAAAGAAACAGATACTGCGCTGCAAGGTCCGCGTTCTCAGGAAGGACATAGGAATCGGCCGCGTCACCGTGCAGGCTCTGATTCAGCCGCTTCATGACGTCGGAAATCGAGGTGACATGAGAGACTTCGGGCTGCTCGCGCAGCCAGTTTGCAAATGAATCTACCTGATCCAGATATTCAATGTCGGTAATTCCCCCTTCCCGCCCGGCATTCAGTGAGTACTCAAAATAGTCCAGTCCCGCAAAATTATGGTTGATAAAGTCGGCAGAACGGCGCAGCTCGTAGCTTTCATCAAGAAGCTTGACATTGTTATCGTCTAGTTCAATTTTCAAGATCCCTATTACACTCACTAATGACAGAATAGCGAACGACCAGAGTAACGGGGTGCTCTTGGAAACAACGAAGGTTCCTAATCTGTCGAACAGCTTTACTCCAATGTTTTGCTTGGACGGAGCGCGCATGGGCATCATTGACAACAACGCAGGCAGGAGGGTAACCGAAAAAACAAATGCAAGCATGGCACCAAACGCAACGATATTTCCCATGACCCGGAAAGGAGGCATCTCCGAAAAGTTCAAACTCAGGAAACCGATCGCTGTGGTGATCGAAGTGAGTAAAATCGGGCGGACATTAGTTCGCAAGGAGTAAGCGATGGCAGCCCTGCGCTCCATTCCGAGAATTCTTCCGCCTGTCATTCCTTGAATCAGGTGGACGGAGTGCGCGACGGTAATCGCCATCAGGACGAATGGCGCGGCGCCGCTCTCTGCGTAGAACTTCAAACCGATCCAGCCAGAAAGTCCAAAACTCGATGCCATCACTCCGACTAGGACTATGAAAGTTCCGCAAACTGCCCAAGCCGAACGCAGTAAGAAAATGGCCACCAGGGCCATCATCGCAAACGCAGTCGGTGCGAGAATGGACATGTCATCAGTCAATGCGTCCCGAACTGCCCGATCCAATAATAGTTCGCCATAGATGTGGTATTCAATGTCGGGGTACGCAGCGCGCTGCTTGTTGATAATATCGTAGAGACCATCGACCACTTCATCTTTTGCCTGTTCCCGTGCCTTATCGGGAAGTGCGAGGCTGACGGTCAGCCCAGCCAGACGACCGTCACGAGAGACAAACCGGCCGACTGTCTCCTGTGTGGTGAGAGCAATAAATCGAACCCGTTCAACTTCTCCATCACCAAGAACTGCAGCATCGTCGACCAAAGGTTCAACGATCAAGGTGTCTCCTTGTCCTTCGGTGTGGGAATAGTTCGTAATGGAGTCAACGCGGGTAGAATAAGGCGTTTGCCACAGTGCTTCCGTTAAGTTCTCAACCGCAACAAGTGATTCTCGCGTGAAAACAGTGTCATTTGACGGGGCGACAACCACAAGAATGGCGTCGGACAAGGCGTAGAGATCTTCGAAGTTATCCAGTTTTATTAAGTGTGGATCGTCGTGATTAAAGTGATTTCGGAGGTCTACGTTGACGGTAATAAGTTGCTGTACTCCTGCGGTAAGGACTGCGATCACCAGCAAACTGATGGCTGTCGTCCATGCGGGGCGTCCCACAACCAAATCGACAAAGCGGGACTTCAATTTGGATTTCATTGTGTAGGATCTACCATACTGGACATTTTGACATGGCTAACCATATTCCCGGCCCGGCGGCATGTCTGGTCCGAAGCTGTCACGAAGACGGGCTTCATGGAGCCCCAGTGCGTGCAGGGGAAAATATTGTCGGTACAGGGCGTAGTCCAGAAGCGCTGTTCGGAAAAACACCCCCGCCCCGTCCTGCCTCGGCCATGTGCCGTCGGCGTTCTGCATATCGTTCAGGAACCGGGCTCCGTGCGACATCGCAGGCCAGTTTGTTTCGCTGGCCTCATGAAGAGAGATCAGGGCCCATGCCGTCTGAATGACCTGACTTTCCTTATGCTCGACATACTGGCCAGTCAGACAGCCACTGTGATGTTCCCCCCATCCGCCGTCTGCCCGTTGACGCTCAAGGAGCCAGCGGCAGGCTGAACGCAGTGCAGGATCGTTGGGCTGTGCCCCGGCGGCAAGCAGGCCCCTGATGCCGAAGAGGGTGCCGTAGATGTACTGGACGCCCCATACGCCGCGCCACGATCCGTCGTGGCCCTGAACCTGGCGTAACCAGTTCTCTCCTCTCGAGATGGCGTCGTTCACCGACCGGTCAGTGAGTTCCGGGATCGTCCGCACAGCGGCCGCAAGTGCCGAAAGACAGGACCCGGTACACTCGACGAACGAATGTTCGGTCATCGATTCACCGAACATTTCCGCAGGATTCAACCACTCCAGTCCAACCGCCGAACGTCGGGCCTCATAGCTGCCGAATCCACCGTCCCGGTTCTGGCTGTTCATCATGAAGCGGATTGCATCATGAAGGGCTTCCGGATCCGCACGCGACTCCCGGGCAGCGATGAGTCCCAGCGCCGCCTCGGCCGTGCAATCGGACACCGGCCAGCCGTGCCAGACGCCGGCGAAACACCACCCCCCGCGGGGGTCGGCCCGCCAGGCTCTTTCAAATCCCCCGAAGCTCGCCCTGATCTGATGTCTCGAAAGGAAGTCAGCCCCTCGCACGAGAGCGTGACGGACTTCCCGGCTCTCGCCCACCGTCGCCAGCGCCTGCAGGGCGAGCCCCGTATCCCACGAAGCGCTTCTCGCTCCGGCCACGCGTGTTCCCTGCTCCTCGTCCTCCCAGATCCAGCCTTCCAGCTGCCGGAGCGCCTGGCGGACATCGGAGTCAGCGGGATCGTTGAGCCACAGGGCAAGAATGTTGAGAAGGCCGCTGACCGGCGAAATGCTCGTGTGGTCGCTCACCTCGAGTTCCCACCTGATCTGCTGGATGATTTTCCGCGTGCAACGCCTCCTTAAGGGCTTGCTGTGCCATCTCTCGTACAGCCGCGTACATGCATAAGACGCCCGCAGCCACATACCGGGACGCGCGAAGAGGTCGGCGCCACGAAGACGATTGCGGGCATCACGAAAGTCGGCGTTGTCGTATCCCCGGGGATAAAGTTCCTCGCGCAGGCTTGAGATCAAGGGCGTGACAGGGACCTGATAACGGCGGGGGTAGATTGCGGCCATCGCCATGTAGATGAGCCTAGTGTGGCAGTACCAGTTCGAGGGGTGCATGGGCAGCCAGCGGGGCAAGCTCCACAATTCCGGCTGAATGGCATTGATGCCGCTCCAGTCATAAAGATTGAGAAGTGCCATCCAGAACTTTCCCCAGCTCGGAATGTTGAGCACTCCTTCGCCTTCTATGAATTTCCGGGCAGGTTCAATGAGGGGGTCGCCTCTTTCGACTCCGAGCAGACGGGCCGCGCTATAGACCAGCACGGTGACAAAGAGGTGCGGCGCAGACTGGTCGTGCAATCCCCAGGTTCCATCCGGAAGGCACGTATTGGCAAAGGAATGCAACACCCGCCGGCGACGCTCTGGTTCAAGGGGCTCGCCGATAATGTGATGCAGAAGGACATACTGTGCGGTCAGCACCGGGCACCAGACCATCTCGCCTTCCCAACCGCCATCATCTCCCTGCAGTTCAAGCAGACGCGCTGTCGACCTCTTCAACGCCGGTTTGATATCGACTGGTGCCCGGTTAGTGTGACGACGCTTTTCACTACGGGGCGCGCTCGATACCATGGAAAACGGGAAGGCGTGGGAGAGGCAGTCCCGGATTCGCGTGTCCTGCCGGCCACCTGAACGTCGCGCATTGGCAAGATGCCAGCCCCCCCGTGTCAGCCACCACACACGGACAAGGAACGCCCGGATGACACGACGTGCGCGACGGGGGTGGGGGTGGTTGTCCGAGCGCGGAAAGACCCCGCCGACCACCCGCATTACCGTCTGGGTGAATGCCAGGGAAAGATTGAACACGGAGCGGTCTTCACATGCCAGCAGGCGGATTGTCCTGTCGCGATAGGTAACGTTTGACCTCCAACCGCGGTAGATAGCGCGCCGCAATGCTACTGCCTCGGCCCGGTCGTCACCGAAGGCCTCATACAGTCCCATGGCGAGAAGTTCCGGCACGCGGACCGCCTGGAAACGACGTGCCGTGAAGTCCCGGAACCTGCTTCCTTCGGCGAGGGCCAGTGCGTCGCCAAAACCGAGAGTCATGCCCACGGCCGTTATGGGGTGATAGTGTCCGGCCGCATCGCCGATGAGTGCGCAGCGTTCGTTTCCATAGGTGACGCGGAGCATCAGGCGGTTCACCGCGGTTTCATACCGACCCTGGAACAATGCCTCGACAAAGGCCTGCCTGAGCGGTTCCGGCAATCGCGCCGCAAAGGATTCCGACAGGAATCCAACCCGGTCCTGCGGCGACCAGTGATCCAGCGGAACATCAACGACGATCCGCACCTGCTGGTCGGCCAGGCGATACATGAGAATGGGGCCGGGACCGCCCAGAAGGATATGCCCGTAGTCCTCGTGCGCCAGTTCCACACCGTGGAGCGTTGTGCCGAGCATCATTGAACAGATCTGTGAGTCGGTCGACAAACCCAGGGACCGTCGCACAACGGAGGCCCGGCCATCCGCACCGACAATCTGCTCGGCCCGCAATTCACGGCTCGAGCCGTCGCGGGTATAGGTCAACCTCCCGTCTTCGACCGAGCTGACACGCGCATGGGTGATGAAGTCGATATCACCCTCGCGCTTCACTGCTTCATGCAACACAGCGACAAGGGCCGAGTGTTGATAGGTAAGACCGCGGGAACTGCCGTGGTAGGGCAGCATGATCGGGTCCTTACCATCTTCGGGGAAAACGACAAATCCCCTGCCTTGCATAGCGCCGGACAGCCGGTCGGAACCAAGTCCGACTTCCTTCAGTATCTGCACGGCGGGCGGATGCAGCCATTCACCAGCCATCCGCCGGGAAGCTTTCGGGTTGGCTTCGAGCAGAACCACCCGCGCACCCTTGCGCGCATAAGCCAAGGCACAAATGCTGCCGACGGGCCCGGCACCGACAATTGCGACATCGCAGCGAGGCACTGCACCGTCAGTCATGCAAAGATGTTCGGCTGTGACCGTCGTCTGTAGCGCACGCGGCAAGCAGCTTTCTGGCTGGTCACCCGGCTGATGTAGTCGATTTTCTGGAACGTGGCATATGAGACGAAGTCGAAGTGGTCAAACAGAGGTCCTGCGGTGCGGGTACTCAGTCGGGTTACTGTATCGAGATCGCACCCGGCGCTCTTCTGCTCAACGAACAACACGCCGGGCCGGGACAGATTGATGAAGCCGGAGCGGTTGTCCAGCTTTTCGACATATTCCTCGTAATGGGCGACGCATCGCCGCCGCCGCCCGAACACATCCAGGAAGGCGCTGTAGAAGCTCTGCGTCTCGCCCTTCTCGTAGACTGCGTCCTTCCAGTCCTCGGCGAAGGTGGCGGCCGCGCAAGCCCGGACCTCGTTCCGCGACTGCCGCACGGCCCAGGACTCTTCCTGGTCGAAATAGTCCTCGTCAATCAGCCTGACCTCGCAAGAGATTCGTGTCCGCACCCTGACGCCGTAACGGACCATCAGCGGCGCCAGCTCCTCGCCGTCGATCAGAACGATCCGCTTCGGACTGCGCCTCACGTAGTTCTGTGCCGACTGGGTGAAGTTGGCGGTGGTGACGCTCACGCCCTTGGTCGTTCCCGCCGCGTCGATGGCACCGGCGAAATCCCCGGAGACACCCTTCGCCAACGTTGTTGCCGGCGGCACACTTCTTCGCCTGCACCTAGACCTCGTCCAGGCCGAGCGCGTCCTCCCGGATCGTGCCGCCAATGCCGCCATCTCTCTCACCTCCAGTCACGCGGCTTCTGGCGGCATCGCCGCCGCCGTACCCCATCTTGCGCAGCAAATCCACCACCACCCTTTCGAGGAACGCCGGAGATGCGGTGCGAACCCGGAGCAGAAGATCGGCTTCGATGGCCGGTTCAGCTGCCCGACCTTGCGGTCCAGCTCCTCCTCCGGCGTTTCCGAGCTACTGCGACGCGAGTCTGCCTGCGCGTCCTTCACGGGCGGCGGCACCTTCGCCTGGCGTGACCAGTTCGCGTAGGTGGGGTACGCTCCAAGCACGTCCAGGTCGATGCGCGAAGGGGCCTGGGACAGCAGGTACTCGCCATCAGTCGTCAACCGATAGACGCCGCGGCGGACGCGTGCCAGGAGGCCGGCGCATTCCATGTAGATCACGGCCCAGTTCACACGGTTCCCGAAACGTGACTGCCGGCCGCTTGGGAGCAGCTCGCGGACCTCTTCCGCCGATAACCCCTCGACCGCGGCGACCTGCTCGCGGATCACCGACAGCGGCGTTTCCACCCCGACAGCAAACGCTCGAAAGGCCGGGAGCATCAGCAACTGGAAGTCAGGAACGGGCATCGGTTGCCGCGCCTCAGGCTACTGACGACCGCGGAGTCACGCGCGCAGCGATCTCGCGACCCGCCGTGATCTCCGCCCGGCGCAACTCCCAGGTCTTCTGCAGGTTTAGCCACAGCTCCGGCGCCGTGCCGAAATACCGTGCGAGCCGCAACGCCGTATCCGCGCTCACGCCGCGCTGCCCGTTCATGATCATCGTCACCCGGTTTACCGGCACCCCGAGCGCGCGCGACAGCGCGTTGGCCGACAGCCCAAGCGCGTCAAGTTCCTGACGCAGGATCTCCCCCGGATGCACGGGCCGCATGCAACCTCTTGCGTTCATGCCATACTCCCTCAGTGATAGTCCACGATCTCCACGTTGCACGGCCCGTCGTCGGTCCACTGAAAACAGATGCGCCATTGCATGTTGTTCCGAATGCTGTGCTGGCCGGCGCGGTCGCCCAGCAGCACCTCCAGCCGATTGCTGCGCAACGCGGCCAGATCACGAAGTGTCTCCGCACTGTCCAGCATGGTCAGTCGGCGCGTCGCCTGATCCCTGAAGCTCCGTATCACACCAGCCGACTGTAACCGGCATGACGGTTTGCGTAAAGGTGCTTAGGCTTGCGGTCGTGAGCCGGGACAGGATCACGCTCACCCCGATGCCCGGCACCCACGGTGTGGGCTGGGTGCATGGCGCTGCCACCGCACATCTCCGGCTGCGTTGAATTGTTACCTTGCGCGTAACTACTCAGGTCTGAGTCCAGCGCGCAGTTTCACGTGATGGATTGAAGCTTTCGGTCTGGTGGGGCTGGCGTGTGATTTCAGAATTGCAGTTGCGGGATCATCTTCATGGGCTCGGGGTGCGCCAGGGTTTCGAGGACATTCCAGCGCTGTTTTCGGGCGGTAGCGATGGCGGACCGTAGGTTGGCGAAGTCGCGGGCGCCTTGCATCGAGCGGAAGCCGCCCGAGATTTTCTGACGCAGCTTGCCCATTTTCAGATCTCTCTCCGCCTGTTTATTCAAGAACGGGGTTCGCGGGTCGGTGAGGAAGCGCAGGCACCCCTCCTTGTCCTTCTGGAGCCGGAGCGCGAGGTTGTGACCGATGCGACGCTTTTGTCGTCCGCGCTTTCCGGTCTGGAGCGGCGGCATCTCTTCGTGGGACGCGATGGCACGCTCAAGGATGCGGGCCACCAGTGAGGCGGGCACGTCGCGGTCGTTCTTGCGGGCGAAGCGGGCGGCTCTGTTGGCGCGGGTGAGGAGCCGGTGCGTGCTCGTTGCTCAGTCTTCCTTCTCGATCTCGATCAGGGCCTGGAGTTCGCGCAGGTGATGGGCGTTGCAGGCTCCGTGGCGCACACCCTCGAGAGCGAAGGAGGTGGCGTAATCGTCATGGACGACGATGCCGTTGAGCGTCTCGTCGAAATGGCGGCGCCCGGTGGCGACGCGCAGGACGGTCAGCATCGGGGTGCACAGCACGTGGAGCCAATGGGTCCGGGCGGCGATGCGAATGCCGGTCTCGTCGAGGTGTTTGACCGGGGCTACGGTGCGGATGATCTCTGCGACACGATCGAGAAAGCCGTCGAAGCGCCGGGCGGTGCGCGTGGCCATGGCGGCGATGGTGGCCGTTGAGATCTTGACCGCGAAGAGGTCGCTCATGACTTCGGCGACGCGGTTTTCGGGAATGAACTGAGCGTGCAACAGATAGGTCACCCACGCGCTGATGCGCGGCCCGTACTGGACCGGAGCGCTCACGCCGTTCGGGAAGACGGCTGTCGTCACGGTGCCGCAGGCGGCGCAGAGGCAGCGATGGCCGCGATGTTCGGTGACCTCGAGGGGCTGCGGCTCGGGCACATCGAAGACCTGCCGACAGACCGGCGCTCCGTGACGATCATCGTGCGACAGCAGCGCGCCGCAGCCCGCACAGGCGGACGGGTCATGATCCACGACATGGTCGGGCGTCGCGGTCCGCTCCAGGGTGGTTCCCTGGTGGCCCGGCTGACCGCCGCTGGGTCTGCCGGACGTGCCGCGCTGGCGTCCTGGTGCGCGTCTCCCGGTCTGCGCTCTTCTTCTTCAGACCATCGCTGGCCGGCGGCCTGGAGCTGGTGGTGCTGTCGAGCGCGACGATCCGCGCGCGCAAGCTGACGTTCTCACGCTCCAGCGCGTCGTTCTCCTTGACCGGCGCCGCGCTCGGGCGCAGCAGCCCCTGACCCCATTTCCGGATGGCTTTGACGGCGGTGACAGTCTGACCTGGACGCTGCGGGTCGGCTGAGCCGATTCAGCGCGGCTGCACCGCGTCGGTCGGGCTCAGGACCGCCTGGCGAAATCGGGTCTTGAGGTAGGATCCGTCGCGTGGGGGCAATACCGGCTTCGGCTTGCCCGCCCTGACCTTGACCGCCGCGAACAGCGGCATCCGGCCGCCTGAGAGCATGTCGATCAACCCGGAGACTCCGTCGTCATCCGTCACCGAGGCGGTCACCGGAATGCCCGCACCCGCGGCCATCGCTGCCAGGTCGGTCCCGTGGAAGGTATGGGTCGGCTGCATGCCGGTTTCACCGTAGTGTTCATTGTCGAGCACGATGATGGCGAGGTTTTCCGGGCGCTGCACCGCCACGGTCGCCAGCGAGCCGATTCCCATCAGCGCGTCTCCGTCGCCGGTGAGGACCCAGACCTTCCGGTCCGGTCGGGCCAGTGCACAGCCGAGCCCGGTCATCACCGCACAGCCCATCCCGCCCCACAGGTAGAAGTTCTCGGGCCGGTGATCACTGGCGGCGGCATCCCAACCCGGCGAGCCGAGGCCGGTGATGAGAAGCGCATCGCCGCGCACCTGCATGAGCCGGGAGACCACCTTGTCCCGTTCGAGCTCAGGCCCCGACATGGCGTGTCTCCTCTGCCACATCGGCGATGAATGACTTGGCCCCGATCAGGCGCTGTCCGATCAGCACCGCGACGGCCGCATTCGACAGGAACGCCATCTTCAGCCCGGCCTCGATCGCCTCCGTCGCCTCGCGGTCACTCTCGACCCGAAACACCCTTACGCCAAGGCTTTGCAGCACCGGAGCAACGGCCTGACCCATCGGGATCTGCCACGGGTTCGATTCCCCGTACTGGCCGCGCATGGTCACGACGAGGAACAGCGGCATCTGGCATGCCGTGATGATCGATCCGATCGCGTTGACGGTATTGCCCACCCCCGAACTCTGCATCAGGAGGGCCGCCTTCTCACCCCCGAGCCAGGCACCGGCGGCGAGACCAACACCCTCTTCCTCCGACGTCAGCAGCACCGTGCGTATGTCATTGTCGCCTTCACACGCGGTGATCAGCTCCGACAGTCCGGCATCGGGTACGTACCCGACCTGCCTGACCCCGTGCGTCCTGAACAGACCGTGAGTTTCGCGGGCCCAGCCTTCGACCATTCTCGTCTTCCCGTTTTGCTGTCGATCCGGCACGCACGCTACCGCGGCAGGTCGGTCGCACCCATCAGGTACTCGTCGATCGCCCGGGCGCACTGGCGGCCTTCCCGGATCGCCCAGACCACCAGCGACTGGCCACGCCGCATGTCGCCGGCCGCAAACACCTTGTCTGTCGAGGTGCGGTAGTTGTCGGTATCGGCAGCGACGGTGCCGACTGGCCGGCGAGCCACGCCGAGGCAGTCCAGCAGCCCCTCGTGTACCGGGTGGACGAACCCCATCGCGAGCAGCACGAGGTCGGTCTCGAGCGTGAACTCCGAGCCGGCACGCTCCAACATCTGCAACCGCCCGTCAGGCCCGGGTTGCCACTCGAGGCGAACACCGTTCAGCCCCGCAACCCGTCCCTGCGCGTCAGCGGAAAAGCTCCGGGTCAGGACCGACCAGTCCCGGTCACATCCCTCCTGGTGTGAGCTCGATGTCCTGAGCTTCATCGGCCAGTCCGGCCAGGTCAGCGCCTTGTTCTCGCGTTCCGGAGGCCGCGACAACAGCTCGAGCTGCGTGACCGACAACGCGCCCTGGCGGATCGAGGTCCCGACACAGTCCGATCCGGTATCGCCGCCACCGATCACGACCACATGCCGGTCGGTGGCGAGTATCGAGCGGTCCCGGGACACCGTGACGCCGGCCAACCGGTCATTCTGCTGTGAGAGGAACTGCATGGCGAAGTGGATGCCGTCGAGCTCCCGTCCCGGGACCGGCAGGTCCCGGGGCTGCTCGGATCCGCCGCACAGCGCCACCGCGTCATGGGACGCGAGCACCTGGGCAACCGGGATCGTGGTGCCGACATGGCAGTTCGGGTGAAACTCGACACCCTCGGCACGCATCTGGGCCATGCGGCGGTCGATCAGGTGCTTTTCCATCTTGAAGTCGGGAATGCCGATCCTGAGCAAGCCGCCGATGCGCTGGTTCTTTTCGTAGACCACCACCCTGTGCCCGGCACGGGCGAGCTGCTGGGCGCAGGCGAGACCGGCCGGTCCGGACCCGATGACGGCGACCGAGCGATCCGTGGGCCTACGGCTCGGCTGCGGGCTGATCCAGCCCTCCTGCCAGCCCCGGTCGACCAGGGCGCACTCGATGGTCTTGATGGTGACCGGAACGTCGGTGATGTTGAGCGTGCAGGCCTCCTCGCAGGGCGCGGGGCAGACCCGGCCGGTAAACTCGGGAAAGTTGTTGGTCGAGTGCAGCAGTTCCAGCCCCTCGCGCCACTTGTCCCGGTAGACCAGGTCGTTCCATTCCGGGATGATGTTGTTGACCGGACAGCCCTGGTGACAATAGGGAATGCCGCAGTCCATGCAGCGGGCGCCCTGTTGCGAAACCTCGGCGCGCGGCAGGTCCTCGACGAACTCCCGGTAGTGAAGGATCCGCTCCTCGACCGGACGATAGGTCCGGTCGGACCGCTCGATCTCCAGGAAACCTGTCGGTTTTCCCATGCGCCTATTCTCCGATCTGGACCGTTGCTGCCGACCGGTCTTCTGACTCGGAGGTAAAGACGGGCTTCCTCATCTCAAGCAGGACGCGCCGATACTCGAACGGCATTACCTTGACGAAGCGCGGCAGGGTTTCGTCCCACTCGGCAAGCATGCTCCGGGCCCGCTCCGATCCGGTGTAGCGTGCGTGCCTTTCGATCAGGCACCGCAGCCGCTGCTCGTCGAAGCGCATGTGATCGGACATCAGCTCTTCCTCGCCCGGGGCGACCCCGTCATCGTTCGCGGGATCCCGGGCGACCGGTTCGAGATCCACCATGCTGCGGTTGCACAGTGCGGCAAAGCTGCCGTCCTCGTCATACACGTATGCCACGCCGCCGGACATTCCGGCCGCAAAGTTCCGGCCAATGCGCCCGAGCACGACCACCACGCCTCCGGTCATGTATTCGCAGGCGTGGTCACCACATCCCTCGACCACGGCCCGCGCACCGGAATTTCGTACCGCGAACCGTTCGCCGGCAACACCGCGGAGGTAGCATTCCCCGGCAATGGCGCCGTAGAGCACCGTGTTGCCGACGATGATGTTCTCCTCCGGCACCAGCGGACTGTCGGGTGACGGATAGATGCTGATCCGTCCACCCGATAGCCCCTTGCCGACGTAGTCATTGGCGTCTCCCACGAGTTCGAGCGACACCCCGCGCGCAAGCCAGGCGCCGAAGCTCTGGCCGGCGTTGCCGGTCAGACGGACGTGTATGGTGTCATCAGGAAGTCCGGCGTGACCGTACTGCCCGGCAACCTGGCCCGACAGCATGGCGCCGACCGTGCGGTTGATGTTGCGGATCGGCATCTCTATGCGAACTGGCCGCTTGTGCTCGAGAGCGCCGCGGGCCTGCTCGATCAGCTGCAGGTCGAGCGCCCGATCCAGCCGGTGATCCTGGGCCTCGCAGTTGTAGACTGCCAGACCGTCCGGCACGTCGAGCGGCACGACCAGGCGGGACAGGTCGATGCCATGTGCCTTCCAGTGATCGACAGCGCGGCGCATGTCCAGCAGGTCCCGCCGCCCAATCAACTCGTTGATGGTCCGGAACCCGAGTCCGGCCATGATCTCCCTCACCTCCGTCGCAATGAAGGTGAAGAAATTGATCACGTGCTCCGGCTCCCCGGTAAACCGCTTGCGCAGCTCCGGATCCTGGGTTGCGACACCGACGGGGCAGGTGTTCAGGTGACACTTGCGCATCATGATGCAGCCCTGCGAGATCAGAGCCGCGGTCGCAAACCCGAACTCGTCGGCGCCGAGCAGCGCCCCGACCACGACGTCGCGCCCGGTCCGCAGGCCGCCGTCCACCTGCACCGCAATCCGGCCTCGCAGGCCGTTCATGACCAGCGTCTGGTGCGTCTCCGCGAGCCCGAGCTCCCACGGACCGCCGGCGTTGAGCACCGAGGTGATCGGGCTGGCGCCGGTGCCACCGTCATGGCCGGAGATTGTCACGTGGTCGGCATAGGCCTTGCTGACGCCGGCGGCCACGGTTCCCACTCCGACCTCGGAAACCAGCTTGACCGAGATCCGCGCCTCCGGATTGACATTCTTCAGGTCATGGATCAGCTGCGCCAGGTCCTCGATAGAGTAAATGTCGTGATGTGGCGGCGGCGAGATCAGGCCGACGCCGGGCGTCGAGTGCCGGACCCGCGCAATCCAGCGGTCCACCTTGTGGCCGGGAAGCTGTCCGCCCTCGCCCGGCTTCGCACCCTGTGCCATCTTGATCTGGATGTCGTCGGAGTTGACCAGGTACTCCGTGGTCACCCCAAACCGCCCCGATGCAACCTGCTTGATGCGCGAGCGCATCGAATCACCGTTCTGCAGCGGTGTGTAGCGCTCCGCTTCCTCGCCACCCTCTCCGGTGTTCGAGCGCCCGCCGATCCGGTTCATCGCGATGGCAAGGGTGGTGTGAGCCTCCCAGGAGATCGAGCCGAACGACATCGCGCCGGTGGCGAACCGCTTCATGATCTCCGAGACGGGCTCGACCTCGTCAATCGGCACCGGCCCGCCTGCCGGCTTCAGGTCGAACAGTCCGCGCAGGTTCTTCAGCTTGCCGGACTGGTCGTTGACCCTGGCGGTGTAGGTTCGGAACCCGTCGAAGTCCCCGGCGCGGACTGCGTGCTGGAGCGTCCCGATGGTCTCCGGCGTCCAGACATGTTCCTCGCCACGCAGGCGATAGGAGAGATCGCCGCCAACGTCGAGTGCGCTGCGGTAGATGGGTGCGTCCCCGTAGGCAAGCGCGTGGCGCTGTTCGGTCTCGGCGGCTATCTCGTCGAGTCCGACACCCTCCACCCGCGTCGCCGTCCCGGTAAAATATGCCTCGACGAAGTCGCTGGACAGTCCAACCGCATCGAAGATCTGGGCACCGCAGTAGGACTGGTAGGTGGAAATTCCCATCTTCGACATGACCTTGAGCATGCCCTTGTTGATGGCCTTCACGTAGTTGACGTGGGCCTTCTCTTCACTGATGACGTCGCGGCGCTCGGCGACCAGGGTGCTCAGGGTATCGAAAGCGAGATACGGGTTGATCGCCTCCGCTCCGTAGCCGCCAAGCAGACAGAAGTCGTGAACCCGGCGCGCCTCTCCCGTCTCGATCACCAGCCCGACGCAGGTCCGCAGCCCCTTGCGGATCAGGTGGTGGTGCACCGCGCCGGTGGCAAGCAGCGCCGGAATCGCCGCGTTGGCCGCACTCACCCGGCGATCGGACAGGATCAGGATGTTGTAGCCGCGCTGCTCGATGACGGTCTCGGCCCGTTCCTGGATCGCTGCCAGAGCCTGTTCCATGGTCATCATGCCCGGGCCCTGAACGGGATAGCAGACATCCAGCGTATAGGTCCGAAAGGCGCCGTCCTCGACATGGTTCTCGATCTGCCTCACCCGCTCGAGATCGGTATTGGTCAGGATCGGCTGTTCGACCTCGAGCCGCATCTGCGAGCCGCCTGACTCGTGGTCGAGCAGGTTGGGCCGCGGTCCGATGAAACTGACGAGCGACATCACCAGCTGTTCCCGGATCGGGTCGATCGGGGGATTGGTCACCTGTGCAAAGTTCTGGAAGAAGTAGTCGGAGAGCAGTCGCGGCCGGTCGGAGAGCGCGGCAAGCGGGATGTCACGCCCCATCGATCCCACCGGGTCCTCGGCGAGTTCGGCCATGGGTTCGAGAAAGAACCTGATATCCTCGCGGGTGTAGCCGAAGGCCTGCTGACGGTCGAGCAGGGTATCCGGATCCGGCGGCATCGGGCCGATTTCCGACGGCAGGCTCGAGAGTCGCAGCTGCGTGCGGTCAAGCCACTCCTGGTACGGTCGTGCGCTGGCGAGTTCGTCCTTCAGTTCATCGTCGGAGATGATCCGGTGCTGCTCGAGATCGACAAGCAGCATGCGCCCGGGCTGAAGCCGCCACTTCTGTACAATCCGGCTTTCCGGGATGGGCAGGACGCCGACCTCGGACGCCATGATGACCATGTCGTCATCGGTCACGACGTAGCGCGCGGGACGCAGACCGTTGCGGTCAAGCGTTGCCGCGATCTGCCGTCCGTCGCTGAAGGCCATCGCCGCCGGACCGTCCCACGGTTCCATGAGCGCCGAATAGTATTCGTAGAACGCCCTGCGCTGCGGACTCATCAGGTGATTGTCCTGCCACGCCTCCGGGATCATCAGCATCATGGCGTGGGCAAGCGAGTACCCACCCATGACGAGCAGTTCGAGCGCGTTGTCGAAGGTTGAGGAGTCGGACGGACTGTCACCGATCAGCGGCCACAGCTTTTCGAGGTCGTCCCCGATCACGGTGGAACTCATGGAGTGCCGGCGCGCGTTCATCCAGTTGATGTTGCCGCGTACCGTGTTGATCTCGCCGTTGTGGCACAGGAACCGGAACGGGTGCGCGAGCCGCCACGACGGGAAGGTGTTCGTGGAGAACCGCTGGTGAAACAGCGCCATCGACGTAGCGAAGTCGGGGTCGAGGAAGTCCAGGTAGAACCTGGCAAGGTTGCATGCGAGCAGCATGCCCTTGAAGACGATGGTCCTCGACGACATCGAGACGATGTAGAAGTCCTCGAACGCCTTCAGGTTCTGGTCCCACAGGGCGTGGTGCGCCTGCTTGCGCAGCACGTAGAGCTTGCGCTCGAAGGCGTCGGTATCCGGCGTTTCGGGGCCGCGCTGGATGAACACCTGGCGGATGTCGGGCTCCCTGCCCCGCAAGGAGTGGCCGAGCACGCTGTCATCGACCGGTACCCGGCGCCAGCCGATCAGAATCTGGCCTTCGCGGCGGATGGAGGTCTCGATCGCCTGGATCGCCATGTCGCGGCGGGTGGGGTCGCGCGGCAGGAAGATCATGCCGACGGCGTAGTCTCCCGCCGAAGGCAGCGTCAGACCCCGTTCGGCCATGGTCCGGCGCAGGAACCTGTCCGGCAGCTGGATCAGGATCCCGGCGCCGTCGCCAGCAAGCGGATCCGCTCCGACAGCGCCGCGATGATCGAGATTGTGCACGATTTCGAGAGCCTGGTGAACCAGGTCGTGTCGGGGCTCGTTGCGGATGCTGGCGATGAACCCGAACCCGCAGGAATCATGCTCCTTCGAGGGATCGTACATCCCCTGCGCCGGCGGAAGCCCGTACCCTGAATGGCCGATCCCCTGGCTCATCGTGCAACTCCCACTCCCCCGACCGGGGTCCGGTCCCTCTGCAATCAGCGATGTGGAGATTGCGTGTAGCTGAAGACACGCCAAAACGCCGGGCCCATGGCCCGACCACGACCCGTTGTGTTCCCACGGCGTCACTATACACATTCGAGCGCCGCCTGTCTTGCCTGCAAGCCCCGGACACCTGCACCGGGCGCCCTGCCGGTCCGCAGACCAGCGTCATCTGGATGGACAGCGTGACGGAGCCGGGTTTCGCGACATGGTCGAGCTGGCGCGGGAATCCCGGTCAGGCCGGTCGCCACGACGGACCAACTCCGGCAGCCCGGCGCGTTCCATGCAGAGCACGTCCCAACTCACACGATTTGCGAAGACCGCCTGCCGACCATCCGGGAGCATTTCCCGGACAACTTTCGCGGGGCCTCCGTCGCAAACGGCGATCCGTCAGCGAACTTCGGAGAGCGGGGGCTCCCCGCCGCCGATAACCACCCTGAGGGCTCGAAGCATCAGCGACTGAAAATCATGAATGGACATTGGCCACCGCGCCGGTTGCCGCCGACCTCCAAGGCGTCGCGCGCTTCGCGATCTCGTCGCCCGCCAGCACGCTCACGGCCCGGTACAGGGGCGAGCGACCGTGTGCCGCGCCTCCCCGGGTTCATCGTCCTGCCGGACTCGCCGACAATGGCGACAATCTCACCGGGTTCGACGGTGTAGGATATGCCGTTCACAGCGTGAACACGGCCCGCCGCCGTCCTGAAACCGAGTTCGAGATCACGGACGCTCAACAGGGACATTGTCGAGCCAGGCAACTGGTACAGCACGTCGGGTGCATCTCTTCGACCTTCCGCGCGCGGACATCACGGCGCACGCACCCGATGGTCAACCGGCATCGACCGGCCTGTCAACGCCTGCTGCACCGCAACGGCCGACATCACGAATGCGTCATCCGTTCCGCCGGAACCAGGGCTATTCGAGCGCACCGGTAACGAACCGGGCCCAGATGCGGGCCGGAAGACCGCCGCCGGTGACGGATTTCATCGGAGAGCCTGAATCGTGTCCGACCCAGATCCCGGCCACCAGCCTGTCCGCGCCGCTGCCGGCATAGCCGATGAACCAGGCATCGCGGTGGTTCTGGCTGGTTCCGGTCTTGCCCGCGGCATCGGTGCGGACCGCCGCCTTCCCGCCGGTTCCCGAACGGACGGCCTCGCGCAACATCACGTCCAGATCGGCGAGCGCCCGCCTGCCCGCCACCGCGGGCCTGCGCTCGGCGCGGTGCCGATAGAGAGTGTCGTCTCCTGGCCGGGCCCTGTTGCCGGAGCGCGGCCGGATTGCGCTGATGCCGTGGGCCCGTACCGGGATACCGCCGTTGGCGAAGGCCGCGTAGACCGCCGTCATCTCGAGCAGGGAGACTTCGGCGGCCCCCAGCGCCAGGCTCGGTCCCTCGACGAGCGGCGCAGTCACGCCGAGACGGCGGGCAAGACGGATGACGCGATCGACCCCGACGCGTCTCGCAAGCCGAACCGTCGCGACGTTGTAGGAGCGCGCCAGCGCCTCGGTCAGCGTCACGTCACCGTGGTAGCGACCGTCGAAATTGCGGGGGGTCCACCCGCCGATGACCAGGCGGTTGTCGCTGACGGTGCTGTCCGGGCGCGCACCGGCATCCAGTGCCGCGAGATAGACGACGGGCTTGAAGACCGAGCCCGGCTGCCGCATCGCCTGGACCGCCCGGTTGAACTGGCTGGTCCGGTAGTCACGACCGCCCACCATGGCACGCACCGCCCCGGTCCGGTTCATCGCGACGAGAGCCGCCTGGCGCCCCGCGGGCTGGTCGGCCAGTGCATCCGCCATCACGGCCTCCGCCAGCCTCTGCAGCCGCCGGTCGAGCGTGGTGTGCACTTCGATGTCGGCATCGACCGGTCCCCGGTACCCCGTCGCCTGGCCGAGCACCCAGTCGGCGAAATAGCGGTTGTTGCGGCTCGCGGCCGCGGTTCCCCGGATTGTCGCCCCGCCGGCGAGCGCGGCGTCGGCATCGGACCGGGAAAGGACCCCCGCGTCCACCATCGCCGACAGGACGACGCTGGTCCTGTTGCGCGCGGCCCGCGGGTTGACCACCGGGTTGTCGCGTGACGGCGCCTTCACCAGTCCCGCCAGCATGGCCCCTTCATAAACCGTCAACTCCGTTGCCGGCTTGCCAAAATAGGTCCTGGCAGCGGCGCCGAGTCCCCAGGCGCCCGCTCCGAAGTACATTCGGTTCAGGTAGATGGTGAGCAGCTGTTCCTTGCTGTAGGTGGCTTCCAGCCACAGGGCCAGCAGCACCTCCCTGACCTTGCGCTTGAAGGTGCGCTCAGGCGTAAGGAACAGGTTCTTGGCCAGTTGCTGGGTCAGCGTACTCGCGCCCTGGCGTACCGTGCGCTCGCGCAGGTTCACGAAGGCGGCGCGCAGGACACCGAGCGGGTCAACGCCGAAATGCGAGCGGAACCGCCGGTCCTCGATCGCCAGCAGGGCGTCGACAACCGCGTCTGGCAGCCGGCCGGCAGCCACCGGAGTGTCGTGCACGGCCCCGTACTGCGCAAAATCGGTGCCGTCGAGCGCGATCATCCGGATGCCGCCGCGCCTGTCGTGGTCATCCAGTCGAGAGATGTCTGGAAGCCGGGTCGCCTGCCAGCCGAGCACGAGGACCACCGCCGCCGTGCACCAGATCACCGCCAGCAGCACGAGCCGCGCCAGTCCCCGCGCGATGCGCCGACCGAGGCTGCGGGCGGGTGCAGCCGCGCCTTGAGATTGCGACGCCCGTGTCTTCGTGCCGCGCGCAGCACCCCGTTTCGAGGCGGCCTTCCCGGTGCCGGAGCCACGCGACGTTCGCGATCCGCGGTTCACGTCCCGCCCTCCCCTGCCTCGCGTAGTGCACAGCCGGCTGAGCCATCGCACAACGCCGGGAATCTGCGTGTCGAACCGGCGGGGCTGATGCGGCCCGGCCGCTTTGACTTTTGCGCCCGATACGGCGACAGTCCTTCAAAATCTGTGGGAGACGCCCAATGGTGTACAGACTTGCAGCGCTGGTCATGGCCGGGTTGCTGGCAGCGACTCCGGCTGCGGCAGCGGACAAGGTGAAGATCGGCTTCATCACCACCATCACCACCCCGGCGGGTACGATCGGCAAGGACATGGTTGACGCCGTCAACCTGGCGATCGAGCAGATCGGCGGATCCATGGCGGGGTTGCCGGTCGAGTTGATCGTGGAGGACGACGGGTTCAAGCCGGCGATCGGCAAGCAGAAGGCCGACAAGCTGGTCAAGCAGGACAATGTCGACTTCGTGGCCGGCTTCATCTGGTCGCACGTGCTGCTGGCAGCCCAGAAGTCGGTTCTGGACAGCGGGACCTTCCTGATCAGCTCCAATGCCGGTCCGTCGCAGCTGGCCGGTCCGCTGTGCCATCAGAACTTCTTCTCCACCTCCTGGCAGAACGACCAGACTCCGATGGCAATGGGAGAGGTGCTGAACCAAAAGGGCGTCAAGTCGCTGTACGTCATGGCCCCGAACTACGCTGCCGGCAAGAACATGGTTGCCGGTCTCGAGCGGACCTTCAAGGGCACCATTGTCGGCAAGGACATGACCAAGTGGGGCAAGGACGCCCAGCTCGACTTTTCCGCCGAACTCGCCAAGGCCAAGGCATCGGGCGCGGAAGGCATCTTCGTCTTCTATCCCGGCAAGGCCGGCGGGGCGTTCATGAAGCAGTATGAACAGGCGGGTCTGCGGGGCAACATCGCGCTCTACACGGTCTTCACCGTCGACTCCATTGCCCTGCCACGGCTGCAGAGCGGCAACATGACCGGTGTGCTGGGCTCGATCATGACCCAGTTCTGGGCTCCGGACCTCGATTTCCCGCAGAACCGGACGTTTGTCGCCGGTTTCAAGGAAAAATACGGCCGCTATCCCTCGTTCTACGCCGCCCAGTCCTACGACTCGATCTTCCTCATCAAGAGTGCGGTCGAGGCGGTCAACGGTGACCTGTCGAACATGGACGGCATGCGGGCCGCGATGAAGAGTGCGAACTTCCCATCGGTGCGCGGACCGTTCCGGTACGGCAACAATCACATGCCGATCCAGAACTTCTACTCGCGCGAGGTGGTCGTGGACACCGATGGCGTGTGGACCACCGCGGTACGGGACGTGGTGCTCAGGGATCACCAGGACACCTACGCCCAGGAATGCTCGATGTAGCGACCGGGCGGACCGACGGGCCGCGAATCCGGGCAACTGCGGGGCCGGCCCCGCAGTTGTGACCGGGACGTGTACCGAACGGTCACCATGGACCTTCCGGTCCACTGCACGGTTCACCGGGCGCCCGGCGGCATCACTCTTCCCGTGCGCCAGCGCCCGGTCCCGGCCGGTGAACCGGTCCCCGCATGTCGCCACGGTCCCGCGCCAGGAGCATTCCCTGCGGGTTTTCGATATGGTTGCATAGTCTTTCATCCCCGGCACCGGAAGCGGATCGCGACATGGACTGGTCGCTGCTGGTCATCCAGCTGCTGAACGGGCTTCAGCTCGGGGTGCTGCTGTTCCTGCTCGCCTCCGGGCTCACGCTCATCTTCGGCATCATGGACTTCGTCAACCTGGCGCACGGGTCGTTGTACATGGTTGGCGCCTATTTCTGCGCCACCCTGACCCACTTGACCGGGTCATTCGTGCTCGCCATCGTGCTCGCACTTCCTGCCACCGCGCTGGTGGGACTTGCCGTCGAGGTCGTCGTGGTGCGGCACCTGTACGCACGTGATCACCTTGACCACGTGCTCGCGACATTCGGACTGATCCTGTGTTTCGATGCCGCGGTGCACTACCTGTGGGGCCCGGAAGGAATGGCGATCCCGCTGCCGGCTGTCCTCGACAGCCAGACGGAACTGGTGGCCGGGATCGTGTTCCCCACCTTCCGCCTGTTGATCATTGCCACCGGGCTGGTGATCGCGGCCGGCCTGTGGCTGGTGATGACCCGGACCCGGATCGGCATGCTGGTCCGGGCCGGCGCATCGAACCGGCGGATGGTTGCGGCTCTCGGCATCAACATCGAGATCCTCTTCGCGCTGGTGTTCGCGGTCGGCGCCGCGCTTGCCGGACTTGCCGGCATGCTGATCTCGCCCATCACCGAGGCCAGCATCGGCATGGGAAACGAGATCATCATCATCGCCTTCGTCGTGATCATCATCGGCGGGATCGGCTCGATAAAGGGTGCGTTCATCGCCGCCCTCGCGGTCGGGCTGATCGACACCATGGGTCGTGCCTTTCTCGACACGCTGATGAAGCTCGTGATGTCGAACCAGAACGCCGAGACCGCGGCCCCGGCACTTTCGGCCATGATGATCTACATCCTGATGGCGGGCATCCTGGCCTTCCGCCCCCAGGGGCTGTTCCCGCCGCGGGGCCGCTGACCGGTGCGCGGGCTGAGATCCGGCCCGGCGATCGCCCTGGCCGTGGTCCTGCTCCTGCTGGCCCTGCTTCCGGCCTGGGTCGCGTGGGCGCACACGCCGTTCTATCTCGATCTCGCGAGCCGGCTGATGATCCTCGCCATCGCGGCGGTCAGCCTCAACCTGATCCTCGGACACGGCGGCATGATCAGTTTCGGTCACGCCGCCTATCTCGGGATCGGAGCCTATTGTGTCGGAATTCCGGCCTACTACGGCATCCACGACGGCTACCTCCAGTTCCTGCTGGCGATTGCTTGTTCTGCCGCCTTCGCCCTGGTGACGGGACTGATCTGCCTGCGAACCCGGGGCGTCTACTTCATCATGATCACCATGGCCTTCAGCCAGATGGTGTTCTTCGCCTTCGTCAGCATCGAGGAGTACGGCGGAGACGACGGACTGGTGATCGACATGCGCAGCCGCTTCGCGGGTCTGGGCGACGTCGAGAATGCCACGACGCTCTACTACTTCATCTTCGCCTCCCTGCTTGCCAGCCTCTACCTGGTGCACCGCATCATGCGCTCGCGGTTCGGCATGGTGATCGAGGGGATACGGGGCAACGAACGGCGCATGCAGGCGATCGGCTACAACACCTTCCGCTACCGTCTCGCCTGTTATGTCATCGCCGGCGCGCTGTGCGGCTACGCCGGGGCCCTGCTCGGCAACTTCACCAACTTCATCAGCCCGGAAATGATGGACTGGACCGCGTCCGGCGAACTGATCTTCATGGTGGTTCTGGGCGGAACCGGTTCGCTGACCGGATCGGTGCTCGGGGCGGCCGCATTCGTGCTGCTGGAGGAATGGCTGTCGGCGGTCACCATCTACTGGCACTTCCTGTTCGGCGCACTGCTGATCTCAGTGGTGCTGTTTGCGCGCAACGGCATGGCGGGCATGATCGACCGGCTCGGGAGACAGGCGTGGCGCCGGTCGTCCTGAGCGTGCGGGAGATCACCAGGTCGTTCGGCGGCCTGGTGGCGGTCAACGGGCTCAGCCTCGACGTGACCGCAGGGGAAGTCCACGCGGTCATCGGGCCGAACGGGGCCGGCAAGACCACGCTGATCTCGCTGCTGTCGGGCGAACTGTTGCCCGAGCGCGGCGAGGTAACCTTCGCCGGGCGGACCGTGACAGCCCTACCGGCCCACGCCCGGGCCCAGCTCGGAATGGCGCGATCGTTCCAGATCACCAACCTCATGCTCGACATGACCGTGCTCGACAACGTGATGCTGGCGATCCAGGCCCGTGGCTCCGGCGCCTGGCGGTTCTGGGCCGATGCTCGCCGGCAGGCCGACCTGGTCGAACCGGCGCTTGCAGCGCTCGATCGTGTCGGCCTCGCGGCGAGGGCCGCGGAACAGGCCCGGATCCTGTCGCACGGCGAACACCGCCAGCTGGAGATCGCCGTAGCGCTTGCAACCAGGCCGACCCTGCTGCTGCTGGACGAACCGATGGCGGGCATGGGCGCGGAGGAATCGCGCCGGATGATCTCCCTGCTGAGCAGCCTCAACAGCGAGATGCCGATGCTGCTGGTCGAACACGACATGGACGCTGTGTTCACCCTGGCAAGCCGCATCACGGTGCTGGTCAACGGCCGGGCCGTCGCCTCCGGTCCGCCCGAGCGGATCCGAAACGATGAGGCAGTGCGGCGCGCCTACCTCGGCGAGGAGGAGTTGTGACGTGTTGACGGTGGACGGGCTCGAGACCTTCTACGGGGTCAGCCAGGCGCTGTTTTCGGTCACGCTCGAGGTACGCGAGCGCGAGGTGGTCACCCTGCTCGGACGCAACGGCATGGGCAAGACCACGACCGTGCACTCGATCACCGGCATCGTTCCGGCGCGCAAGGGCAGGATCGAGTTCGAGGGACGGCGAATCGAGAAGGCCCGGAGCTTCCGGATCGGCCAGGCCGGAATCGCGCTGGTACCCGAGGGCCGTCAGGTGTTCCCGAATCTCACCGTGCGCGAAAACCTGGTGGCGACCGCCGCCAACCGCCACGCCCGGGCGGATCCGTGGACGGTGGCGCGGATCCTCGACATGTTTCCGCCGCTCGCGGACCGGTTCCACGCCATGGGCAGCCTGCTGTCCGGCGGCGAGCAGCAGATGCTCGCCATCGGACGGGCTCTCATGACCAACCCGAAGCTGCTGATCCTGGACGAGGCGACCGAGGGCCTGGCCCCTCTGGTGCGCCACGAGATCTGGCGCTGTCTCATGCGGCTGAAGGCGGACGGCCAGTCGATCCTGGTCATCGACAAGAACGTCGCCGACCTGGCCCGGGTTGCCGACCGGCACTACATCATCGAGAAGGGAGCGATCGTGTGGGCCGGCACCACGCATGAACTGCAGTCGGACCCGACACTGCTGGCCGCGCGGGTCGGAGTGTAAGCGACGCGCGCAGTTCGCGGGCGACGCAGACTATCCGCCGGCGCCGGGCTCGGACTGCATCTGGATGTAGTTTGCGGTGCCCATCTTCTCGATCAGGCCGATCTGGGTCTCGAGAAAGTCGACATGCTCCTCCTCGCTCTCGAGGATGCTGCTGAGGAGGTCGCGCGACACGTAGTCCCGAACCTCCTCGCAATGACTGATCGCCTCGCGCAGGTCCGGAATGGCGGCCTGTTCAAGCGCAAGGTCGCAGGCCAGGATCTCGGCAACGTTCTCGCCAATCCGCAGCTTGTCCAGATCCTGCAGGTTGGGGAGCCCTTCGAGAAACAGAATGCGCTCGATCAGTTGGTCGGCATGCTTCATTTCGTCGACCGATTCTTCGTACTCGTGCGAACCAAGTCGGGTCACGCCCCAGTCCTTCAGCATGCGGGCATGAAGAAAGTACTGGTTGATCGCGGTCAGTTCGTTTCTGAGTATCTTGTTCAAATGCCCTATGACTCTCTTGTCGCCCTGCATGATCATACCTCCGCGTTGGCATTACGGAAAATATAACCGACGCTATTCATTGTCAACGTGAATTCGTTTATTGATATTGCAAGTCACTTGCATTGACTACGTGCGAATGAATTGCAGTATCATTTGCAAAGGCACTGCAGGAACGCCTGATGTCAGGGGGCTCCCCACCGGGCGCGCCGCATCTCCGCGACCTCGGCCCTGGCGCACAGCCCCGACCACACCACGACCCTGATGCACCGGACATGCCGTGACGGATACAAGGGCTGATCCGGCGGGACGCGCGCCGGTCGCGTGAGTCAGGCGAGCTGGAGCCCGGCGATCACACCGCCAACCGGCTCATGCTGACTGTCTGTACTGCGCTCCTTGATCCGCAACCTGATCTCCGTCACGCAGCGGCCGCACTGGGGGGCAACCCCGATGCTGGTGTAGACCTGCGCCGGTGTGCTGGCGCCGCCGGCGACGGCGCGGTCGACGCAGCGGTCGGTGAAACCGTTGCACAGGCAGACGTACATCGTCGAACCTCGTCAGTATCCGACCGGCATGGAATCACGGTTGCGAATGAGTGTCAATATCAAACTTTGGCCGGACGGCTCAGTAGTTGATCAGCACGCAGCGGCCGAGCACCTTGCCTTCGCGCAGGTCCTGGAGCGCTATCGCGGCGTCGCTCAGCTGGCGCCTGACGAGAGGGACCGGCGTGATCTGCCCCGCGCGCATCAGCTGCAGCACATCGACCAGGTCCCGCCGTGTCCCGACGTAGGAGCCGAGGATGTTGACCGACTTCAGCGGAAACATCGAGGTCGAGATCTCCACCGATCCGCCGAAGAGACCGACCACCACCAGGGTTCCTCCCCGGGCCAGGCCATCAAAGCCGAACCGCACGCTGGCCGGTGCACCCACGAAGTCGATGGCCGCGGCAGGGCCACCGCCGGTCACTGACCTGAGCTCGCGGCGGGCGGTGGCATCGGAATTGTCGATGACGTGGTCAGCGCCGGCCCGCAGCGCCGCATCGCGCTTGGCGGGGTCGATATCGGCGACGACCAGGCGGGCGCCAACCACGGCGCGCGCCATGCCGATGGCCGCAAGCCCGACACCCCCGGCACCGATGATGAGCAGCGACTGCTCCTCGCGCAGACCGCGAACCTTGGTCAGTGCGCTATAGGCGGTGATCCCGGAACAGGCCGCGGTCGCGGCGACAGCCGGGTCGACACCGTCGAACGCGACCAGGTAGCGCGGGTGCGGGACGACGAGGTACTCGGCGTAGCCGCCCGCCTGCCGGGTGCCGATGATGGCCGGGGTCGGACACAGCAGCTCCTCGTCCCTGGCGCAGTCGTCACAAGCCCCGCAGCCGATCCACGGGTAGACCACCCGCAGGTCGCCGACCGCCACTCCTTCGGCATCGGGACCGAGCGCCACGACCTCGCCGAGCGGCTCGTGTCCCATGGTGAAGGGCAGTGCCATGCCGCTGTCTTCGAGACGTGCCCGCCGGCCGCCGCCAAGGTCGAAGTAGCCGTCCCAGATGTGGATGTCGGAATGGCACACGCCGCATGCCTGGACCCGGAGCAGGACCTCGGTCCCGCGAGGTTCCGGCACCGGTACCTCGCGTTCCTCGAGCGGTTCTCCCCATCGGGTGATCTGCCACGCCTTCATCATCGCCTTTCTCCTGCCGGCCCCGTCCGATCCGTCCGCCGGCGCCGGCCTGTCCGCGTTTCCCGTGGTCCGCCGCCGAACGCCGTCGTCAGCGGACCGACCCGCGCAACGATGGTCTCGAGACACGGCACCGGTCCGGGCGGCGACCGCTCGAGTGCGCGGCGCATCGCCGAGAGGTGCTCCGGCGCGGTTCCGCAGCAACCGCCGATGATCCGGACCCCGAGATCGCGGGCCAGTACCGCGAACCCGGCCATCAGCTCGGGCGTTCCGCTGTACCGGATGGCGCCATCGACATACTGCGGAATGCCGCAGTTGGCCTTGGCGATCAGCACGTCTCCCGCATGCATCCGCTCTCGCAGGCACACAAGACAGGCGAGCAAGTCGGCAGCCCCGGTGCCGCAGTTCCCGCCGTAGGCGACGGGCCTCAGCACCTGCCCTTCCAGCCAGGCCGCAAACACGCCCGGTTCCACACCCATCATGGTGCGGCCGTTGGTATCGAACGACATCGTGCAGCAGGCGGGAACCCCCGCCTCGCCGGCAGCTGCGATCGCGGCTTCCACCTCGTCCAGCGAGGACATGGTCTCGATCCAGACCACGTCGACTCCGCCGTGCTTGAGGCCCTCGACCTGTTCGCGAAACGCGGCGCGGGCACTCTCGCGGGTAAGTGGCCCCAGCGGCTCGAACAACTCGCCGGTCGGGCCGATCGAACCGGCGCATACCACCGGGCGGGCGTGCCGGTCGACCGTCTCGCGCAGCAGCCGCGCGGCACGGGCATTCACGTCGTGCACGGCAGATGCAAGTCCGTGCAACTTCAGCCGGTTCGCCGTTCCGCCGAAACTGTTGGTGAGCACCAGATCCGCACCCGCGTCGAGGAAGGCGCGGTAGTGTTCCCGGATCCGGTCGGGGTGTTCGAGGTTCCACACCTCCGGCGCCTCGCCGTGGGGCAACCCCTTCTCGAACAGGCTGGTCCCGGTTGCGCCGTCCGCCAGCACCCAGTCCCGGGTTTGCAGCATCTCGTGCAGCACGCTCGACATCTCTCGTCCTCGTACCACGCACTCCCGCGGACGTGGTCCGGGGCGGCCGGGTAGGCTCCCGAAGATGACGAAACCGCGGAGCAAAGGCAAGCGGACCCGACACCCGGACGGACGGTCCCGGTGCGGGGATGGATCGCGTGCCGGTCACGGCTGCGACAGGCTCCGGCGCCACCCGCCCGCAGGGGCGGTGCAACCACTAGGTCGGGCGGGGGCTGAACCGGCCGCCGGCCTCACGCAGGTGCAGCGTCCAGATGAGGCCGAAGTTCACCAGGTTGAACAGCATGCCGAGTACAAATGCCGGTGAGTAGGATCCGGTGAGGTCGAAGACCTGACCCGCCGTCCAGCCACCGAGCGCCATCCCCAGGGCGCCGAACAGGTATTGTGCCGCGATGCGCCACCCCATCTGTCCGATCGGGAACCACATCCGCAGGATCAGCGGGTAGCACGGCATGATCCCGGCAAACCCGAGACCGAACAGCAGGGCTGCGACGTAGAGCGCGACCAGACCCTCGACGACCGCAAAGACACCCAGCATGATCATCTGGCAGACCGATGCGATGAGCAGGGTCGGCACCGCACCGATCCGGTCGGCCAGGACTCCGAACCCGATCCTGCTGACGAAGCCGGCAACCATGAGGACCGAGAGCATTTCCGCCCCGCGTACCGGGGAGTGCCCGAGGTCGCTGGCGTGACTGACCAGGTGGACGATCGGCATCGCCATTGCGGTGCAGCACCCCACCACCGCGATCCACAGCATGACCTGGACCCGCGTGGGCGACCAGCCGAGCACGAGCCCGTCCGCGCTGCCGCCCAGTTCGATGCGGCCGGGCGGGGGCGTCGGCGGCTGGTGACGAATCAGCCAGGCCAGCGGGATCATTGTGGCGAGGGAGAACACCGCGTACCAGAAGTAGGTTTCGCGCCAGCCGACCACGGCGACCATGGCGCCGATCAACGATGGCCAGACCGCGCCGGACAGCCCTTGGCCCGATGCGATGATCGCGACTGCCAGTCCACGCCGGCGGTCGAACCAGCGGGTCGCATTGGCGATCAGGGGAGCAATCATGGCCGACTTGCCCAGCAGGCCGATCAGCAGGCCATTCGCCACCCACAGCCCCCACATGGTCTCGGACCAGCTGACCATGAAGGCGCCGGTGGCGATCATCACCGACCCGAACATCACCGGGTATATGATCCCCTTCCTGTCCATCCACCAGCCCATCGCGATACCGCCGACACCGGCCCCGATCATCATCAGCGAATAGGCAAGAGACGGAACCCAGCGGTCCGTACCGAGGTCGGCGGCGATCGGCTTGAGAACCACGAACAGGATGTTCGGCGCACCGAGACCGATGCTGTTGAGCAGCAGCGACGCGATGATCACCACCCACCCGTAGGAAACCTCGACACTGTGCTGTGGTCCGGTGTTCATCCCGACCTGCCGGCTGGTGCGCATCACGTGGTCAGGTCGATGCGTCGGGCACTTGCGCGGTGACACCCGCCTGGACCAGACGGGCGCGCAGCACACCGGCAACCCGCTCCGTTTCGCGAAGGGGCGGGTAGTCCCACACGCCAAGCCGACCGTCGAACCACCTGATATATCCCTCCGAAACCATCGTGTCGAGAAACCGTCGCCGGCGCCGCGGCGCCGGTCCGAGCGGGATGACGTGGACCGGCTTGCCGGTGGCGCAGGCCTCGCAGACCATGTTGACGGAGTCCGAGGTCACGACCACGCGGTCGGCCAGCCCGAGAAACCCGAGATAGGGGTTGGAACCATCGTCGGGTCCCGACCACAGGACACAGCCACCCTCGCTGGCCAGTCCCGCGAGGGCGGCGCGCAGATGCGGTCCGGTCCGCCTCGACGTCGTCACCAGGAGACCGCATCCGTGATCCCGGGCAAGACCGCGCAGGGCTCCGGCCAGAGCCGCCGCTTCGCCGGGGCCAACGCTGTGACCGCGGGTGTCTCCACCGATGTTGACCGCGACCAGCGGTCGCGAAAGCCCGGCGGCGCGGTCCACGACGCCGCGCGCGGCGGCATCCAGGGCGTCGTCGTCGATGTCGTTGAGCGATCCCCTCGTGGTCACGACGTTGGGCCCGGCCGCCGGGTCGTGGTCGGGAACCACCAGGATGTCAAACAGCCCGCGGGCACTGCGCGGATCCTGGATCTGGATCGCAAGGGTCCGACCGCGGGAGAGCCGCTTCAGCGCGATCACCGCGCCGGCGTTGCGCCGGCCGCAACCAATGGCGACCTGCGGGTACGGCGCATGCATGGCATGCCCCCGTCCGGCCGGAGGCATGCCCGGAACCCGGCCCAGCCACGGCGCGAGCCTGAGAGGGGACAGTGGCGTGACCCTGCGGATGCGGGGTTCGAACCCGAGCCCGCGCGCCAGCGCCATCGACTGCATCTCCATGCCCGCCGTGCCGTCGCTCACGACCCAGCAGGCAGGAGCAGGTTCCCGGGATGTCACGAGACGCTGATGTCGAGCACTTCGAAGCTTTTCGCGCCGCGCGGGGTAATCACCTCGACGCTGTCGCCGACCTGGCGGCCGATCAGGGCTCGGGCGATGGGAGAGGATGTCGAGATCAGTCCGCGGGAAATGTCGGCCTCGTAGGGACCGACGATGGTGTAGGCGGTCTCCTCGTCGGTCTCCTCGTCCGCCACTGTCACGGTGGTACCGAAGGTGACCGTCCCGCCACCGACCTGGGAGACGTCGATGACCTCGGCCCGACTGATCGCCGATTCGAGTTCGGCAACCCTGCCCTCGATGAAGCTCTGCCGTTCGCGGGCGGCGTGGTACTCGGCGTTTTCCGACAGGTCGCCGTGCTCGCGCGCCTCGGCAATCGCGCGGATCACCTGCGGGCGATCGACGCTCTTCAGTTGCCGCAGTTCCTCCTGAAGACGTTCCAGGCCTTCACGTCTGATCGGAACCTTGTCCATACGGGTTTCCAGTCGCCTGAGGATACGCTCGCCGCCCGCCCGGCGCGCCTGCGCCGGGTCGCGCACGGCAGATCAGAATGATCCGCCGAGATACGACTGCAGCGGCACTGCCCTGAGCCGGCCACCGCGAATGGCGCTGATTGCGAGCACCGCTGCCCGAGCGCCCTCCACAGTCGTGTAGTAGGGAATATTGTGGGTGAGCGCAGTCCGGCGCAAGCTGAAACTGTCCGCGATCGCCTGCAGTCCCTGGGTCGTGTTGATCACGAGATCGACGTCGCCCGACAACATGGCATCGACGACATGCGGACGACCTTCGAGAACCTTGCGAACCAGGGTTACCTCGAGACCGGCCGCCGCCAGCGCCTGTGCCGTTCCCCTGGTGGCAAGCAGATCGAACCCCATTCCGGCCAGCTGGCGGGAGATGTCGACCAGATGTTCCTTGTCGTCGTCCTTGACCGAGACGAACACCGTCCCGCCCTGGGGCAGGTTGGTTCCGGATGCGATCTGGCTCTTGGCAAAGGCCGCCGGGAAGCTCTCGTCCACCCCCATCACCTCGCCGGTGGACTTCATCTCCGGGCCGAGGATGAGATCCACGCCCGGGAAACGCGCAAACGGAAACACCGCCTCCTTGACGGCGACGTGCCGCAGCTCGGTCGAAGGCAGGTCGATGTCGGCAAGCGCCTCGCCCGCCATGACCCGAGCCGCAATCTTGGCAATCGGCACCCCGGTCGCCTTGGCAACGAACGGGACCGTCCGGCTGGCACGCGGGTTGACTTCCAGCACGTACACGGCGCCGTCCTTGACCGCGAACTGCACGTTCATCAGCCCGCACACCCCGAGCCCGTGGGCCAGCAGGTCGGACTGGCGGCGGATTTCCGCGACGACGCCGTCCGCAAGCGACTGCGGCGGCAGCGAGCACGCACTGTCGCCGGAGTGGATCCCGGCTTCCTCGATATGTTCCATGATGCCGGCGATGTGGACGGTCGATCCATCTGACACGCAGTCAACGTCGACCTCTGTGGCATTCGACAGGAACCCGTCGATCAGTACCGGATTGTCGCCCGACGCCACCACCGCCTGTTCCATGTAGCGGCGCAGCGACGCCGGGTCATGGACCACTTCCATGGCGCGGCCGCCGAGGACGTAGGACGGGCGGATGACCACCGGATAGCCGATCCGCGCCGCCTCGGTCTCGGCCTCGGGTGTGGAGGTCACGATCCCGTTGTCGGGCTGGCGCAGTCCGAGCCGGCGCAGCAGGGTACTGAACCGTTCACGGTCCTCGGCAAGATCGATGGCGTCCGGCGAGGTTCCCAGGATCGGGATTCCGGCAGACTGCAGCGCATGCGCCAGCTTGAGCGGCGTCTGCCCGCCGAACTGCACGATCACCCCGGCGACAGTCCCCCTGCGCTGTTCGGCACGCACGAGCTCGATCACGTCCTCGCCGGTCAGGGGCTCGAAGTAGAGGCGGTCGGAGGTGTCGTAGTCGGTCGAGACCGTCTCCGGATTGCAGTTGACCATGATGGTCTCGTACCCGGCCTCGGTGAGCGCATATGCGGCGTGGACACAGCAGTAGTCGAATTCGATCCCCTGCCCGATCCGGTTCGGACCGCCGCCGAGAATCACGACCTTGGTCCGGTCAGTCGGATCGGACTCGCATTCCGCCGGCGAGGCACCGTCGCCCTCGTAGCACGAGTACATGTAGGGCGTCTTCGCCGGAAACTCCGCCGCACAGGTATCGACCCGCTTGAAGACCGGCCGTACACCGAGGGCCCTCCGCCTCCCGGCCACCACGGCTTCCGTCACCCCGGCAAGCCGGGCTAGCCGGGCGTCGGAGAACCCCAGCTGCTTCAGGCCCAGCATCGCCAGTGCCCGGTCTGGGAGTCCGGCAGATCCGATCCGGTTCTCGGCATCGACGATGTCCATGACATGGCGCAGGAACCAGCGGTCGATCGATGACGCGCGGTGCACGTCCTCAAGGCCGATGCCGCAGCGAAACGCCTGGGCAATGCGCAGCAGGCGGTCCGGGACCGGTTCCGACAGCGACGCGATCACGGTCTCCCGGTCGATCACGGCGCCGTCCGGGCCGACACCGGGCAACGGGACATCGTCGAGCCCGGCGAGTCCGGTCTCCATCGAGCGCATCACCTTCTGCAGGGATTCGGCAAAGGTCCTGCCGATCGCCATCGCCTCTCCCACCGACTTCATCGAGGTCGTGAGCGTGGCCGCGGTGCCGGGGAACTTCTCGAAGGTAAACCTGGGCGCCTTGGTCACCACATAGTCGATAGTCGGCTCGAAACTCGCGGGCGTGACCCCGGTTATGTCGTTGTCGAGCTCGTCCAGCGTGTAACCGACCGCCAGTTTCGCGGCGATCTTCGCAATCGGGAAACCGGTGGCCTTGGAAGCCAGCGCCGAGGAGCGTGACACCCGCGGGTTCATCTCGATCACCACCAGGCGACCGGTCTGCGGATTGATCGCGAACTGCACGTTCGATCCGCCGGTATCGACCCCGATCTCGCGAAGCACCGCGATCGAGGCATCGCGCATGCGCTGGTATTCCTTGTCGGTCAGCGTCAGCGCCGGTGCGACGGTGATCGAATCTCCCGTGTGAATGCCCATCGGATCGACGTTCTCGATCGAGCAAATGATGATGCAGTTGTCCGCGCGGTCGCGGACGACCTCCATTTCGAATTCCTTCCAGCCGAGCACGGATTCCTCGATCAGGACCGTGCCGACCGGCGAGGCGCGCAGGCCCGAGCGCACGATCTCCTCGAACTCGGGAGCGTTGTACGCGATGCCGCCACCGGTGCCGCCCAGGGTGAACGACGGGCGGATGATCGCCGGCAGCCCGACCGACGCCAGTGCATCCCGGGCCTCCTCCTCGCACGAGACCAGGTGCGAGCGTGGTGACTCGAGACCGATGCGCTCCATGGCGCTTCGAAACAGCAGACGGTCCTCCGCCTTCTCGATCGCGGACAGGTCGGCGCCGATCAGTTCCACCCCGAACTGCTCGAGCACTCCGTCGCCCGCCAGCGCGAGCGCGATGTTGAGCGCCGTCTGGCCCCCCATGGTCGGCAGCAGCGCATCGGGGCGTTCGTTCGCGATGATCTGGCGGACCGTCGCGGGAGTGATCGGCTCGACGTAGGTCGCGTCCGCCATGCCGGGATCGGTCATGATCGTCGCCGGATTGGAGTTGACCAGGATCACCCGGTACCCCTCCTCGCGGAGCGCCTTGCAGGCCTGGGTGCCGGAATAGTCGAACTCGCACGCCTGCCCGATGACGATCGGACCTGCGCCGATGATCATGATCGAAGAGATGTCCTGGCGCCTCGGCATGACCGGCTCAGTCTCTCCCGCGCATCAGCCGGGCAAAGGTATCGAACAGGTAGTCGCTGTCGTGCGGCCCCGGCGACGACTCGGGATGGTACTGCACCGCGAATACCGGGCGCCCACGCATCCGGAACCCCTCTATCGTCCCGTCGAACAGCGAGCGATGGGTGATCTCCGCGGCTGCGGGGAGCGTGTCCTCGCTCACCACGAAACCGTGGTTCTGGCTGGTGACCTCGACCGTGCCGGTCTCGAGCCGCCTGACCGGGTGATTGCCGCCCCGATGGCCCATGTGCATCTTTTCGGTGCGCGCGCCAAGCGCGAGCGCAAGCAGCTGGTGCCCGAGGCAGATTCCGAACACCGGTATTCCGGTTGCGAGCAGGCGGCGGATTTCCGGTACTGCATAGCGCCCGGTCGCGGCCGGATCACCCGGTCCGTTGGCGAGGAAGACCCCGTCCGGGCGGTGGGCCATGATGTCCTCGCAGGAACTCCCTGCGGGGACCACCGTGACCCGGCAGCCGCGGTGCGCGAGGTTGCGCAGGATCGTCTGCTTGGCGCCAAAGTCCACCGCCACTACCCGAAACTCCGGGTCGGGTGCCGGGTGGTACCGGTCGGACCCGGGCGATGCATCCCACAGGCCGCACGACCAGCTGTAGCTCCGGGTACACGATACATGCGAGGCGAGGTCCATCCCTTCCAGGCCCGGCCAGTCCGCCGCCATCCGGCGCAGGGCCTCCAGATCGAACACGCCGTCGGGCGCATGACAAAGCGCTCCCGACGGTGCGCCCCGGTCACGGATCCTGCGGGTCAGGCGGCGCGTGTCGACCCCACTGATACCGGGCAGACCGACCGACGCCAGCCAGTGATCGAACTCCCACTCGGAGCGGTAGTTCGACCGTTCGGTCAGCTCGGCGCGGAGCACCACTCCGAGGCAGTGCGGGGTTGCGGTCTCGACATCGAGCCGGTTGGCGCCGACGTTGCCGATGTGCGGGAAGGTGAAGGTGATGATCTGGCCGGCGTAGGACGGGTCGGTCACGATTTCCTGGTAGCCCGTCATCGAGGTGTTGAAGCAGACCTCCCCCACCGTGCTGCGCGCGGCTCCGAGGCCGCGCCCCCACAACGCGGTACCATCCGCGAGAACAAGCACCGCGGTCGCCCCTTCGGGCGCGTGCAACCGGTCGCCAGCGGTCGCTGACGGAACTGCATCCGCCATGAAACGGGTGTCTCCGGGGGGTGATGTTGCCCGCGTTGATTAGGGCAACCGGCCGATCCGGTCAACCTGATAGAGCGCGGCGGCGACACCGCCCGGTGAGGAATCCACGCGCCCGCGCCGAGCCCGCGTTCCCTCAGGTTGGGGCGGAAAATCCGCGCGGAACCGGCCTCATCGATCATCTTTGCGCAACGGAGTGCGAATCCGGGTTGCGTGCAGGACCGGCCGCGGACTAGAAATCCATATCGGGTTTCACAAGCCATCGTGCGGTACCCTGAACGACGGCCAAGCGAGCCGGCCTGTCCGGGCCACGCATGATGTGGCTGGGGAGTTCGTCGTCTTGCTCCGCACCGACCTGTCGGACGCGCTGAAACGGTCCATACGCGAGCGGGATGCGTGTGCCGTTCGCGTCATCCGCCTGATTCTCGCCGCCATACGCGATCGCGAGATATCTGCGCGGTCGAACGGAACCGAGGAGCCGATCACCGACGAGGAGATCCTGTCGCTGCTGCAGACCATGGTCCACCAGCGCCAGGAGGCCATCCCGGTTAACGAGGCGCACGGGCGCAGCGGCCTCGCGAAGCTTGAACGCGACGAGGTCTCGGTCATCCGCAGCTTCCTTCCGGCCCCGATGGACACGGGCGAGATCGACAGCGCCATCAGCGATGCGATCAGGGAATGCGGCGGGCACGGCATGAAGGACATGAGTCGCATCATGGCCCTGCTGAAACAGCGCTACCCTGGCCGGATGGACTTCGCCAAGGCCGGAACCCGCGTCAGGCGGACACTGATCGGCTGACGGACCGCCGCTCAGGCGTCGTTGCCTGCCACTGGGCGTGGACGTTCAAGCAGCAGCCAGACCAGGACACCGAACACCAGGCCCCAGAAGGGCGCACCGATGTTGAGCAGGACCACGTCGCTGATGGTCACGATGAACGCGGTGACCGGCCCGAGCAGCGCCGTGCCCGAGAACGCGCCGGCAAACGCGCCCGAGAGCACCGGCAACATCGCCAGCCCGCCGAGTACGCCGATGAACGCCTGTGGCAACCCCGACGCCACTGCCGTGGTCAGTGGCGCAAACAGTCCGAACAGGCCGATCAGCACGCCGAACACAATGCCGCCGGCCCAGCGATGCCCGGCAGGGTGGGTAGTCACGAGAATGCCGTTGACGGGGCCCGTCACGCAGGTGGGAACCGAGCCGCAGGCTCCCATCGCCAGTGTGCCGTATCCACAGGCAGCGGTCAGCGCGTTGACTGGCGGCGGGTGCCCGGCCCTGGTGAGGATCGCGAAACCCTGCAGGTTCTGGATCGCGACCACCGAGACCAGCAGCGGGGGAACCAGTTCTGCGATCGCGGCCAGGGTGAACTCTGGCCGGTGCACCGACGGCATCGAGATCCAGTCCGACCGCAGCTCGATATCTGCCATTCCCCCGGTCACGGCGACGGCCGCCGCACCGACCAGGAGCGCCGCCAGCACGGGAGGGATGCGCTGCGTCAGCGCCGGGACGGCCGAGACCACGAGAAAGGCACCGATGGTGGCGCCTGCAACCACCGGAACATCGATGAAGCCGCTGACCAGGGTCAGGCAGAACGGCAGGAACACGCCGGCCACCATGCCCATCACCACCGGTAACGGCACCAGTGCAGTCAAGCGCCCGATCAGGCCGGACAGGCCGAGGAACACCATGACCAGGCCGCAGACCAGGTAGGCGCCGACCGCCTCGGCAAACGACAGGTGATCCAGTGCCGCAAGCAGCATCGCCGTTCCGGGTATCGACCAGGCCAGTCCGATCGGCTGACGGTACAGGGCGCTTGCAAGAATGCTGAGCACGCCGCCGAAACCGTAGCCCGCAGCGATCCAGCCGACGGTTTCGTCGGCGGACAGCCCGCTCTCGCGTGCGACGGTCAGCAGCAGGGCAAGCGGTCCGGTCGTCGCAAACAGGGCGGCCACCGCTCCGGTGGTCACCGTTCGCCGGTCGAGTGCCTCACGCAAGTCCGGCAGCAGGCCGGATCGGGAAGGTGGGGTTTCGAGGACCACTGGACATGCCCGACTGGAGGAAGGGAGGTGCGCGGACGGTCAGTTCCGGTTGGTCACCTGAACCAGGCCGCTGGCCGGGTCCACGACCAGGTAGTCGCCGTCACGGACCAGTTCAGTGATGTCTCCCCCGGCAAACCGGTCGCAGAGCGCGAGGTCGGCCAGTGCCGCGCCCTGGGCCATGATCGCGTTGGCGGTGTTGAACAGGAAGGCTCGCGGACAAACCCCGCTCCGTTTCATCGCGTACAACATCCACGCGGTGGCGACACCGCCCTTGACCGTGTTCATGACCAGGATCATGTCGTGATACGACCGCCCGACGAGGACGTGTCCGGGACGCGAGAAGATCCCCCTGCGACGATCCAGGTCGTAGCGGGCGGAGAAGTTGTCGCGCGCGACCAGCGCGAAACCCTCCGCCTTCGGACCGATACCGGTGTGGCACGCGAGCGTGATCATCAGCGGACCTCCCCGGCAACGGCGGACGCCACGCACCGCTCCATGCTGGCCAGTGCCGGCTCGTACCCGTATCCGCCCAGGATGTTGACGATCTTCGCCGAGTTGCTGAGCAGGCGCTTCCAGCCGTTGGCCTCGCCGATCTCGCGGGCGAACTGGTTGTAGAAGCAGGTCCCCTGCAGGACCATTCCGCCGGAAGCCTCGATGGTACCCACGAACCCGTGGCGCACGGCATCCGGGTAGACCTGCGGCGAAGTGCACACGATGAGCGGCACCGACATTGTCCTGCCCCGGCACAGCGCCGCAACCTGCTGCATCTCGACGATGGAGAGCTGGGGTGCGGCAAACACCACCACGTCAACCTTCTCGCCGGTTGCCCCGAACCGCGATCTCAGGGCGTTCATCATCCCGGCGCTCACCGTCTCCGGTTCAAGCAGGTCTCCGCCGACATCCGACAGTCGCCGTGCCTCCGGCGTGATCCCGGCCAGATGGAAGAGCGGCGTGGATCCGTAGCTCGCCATTGCTGCACCCATGTGCTTCAGATGGTCGGAGTTCGGAACCACCTCCAGTCCCTCGATCACCGGAACCTGCCAGTACGATCCCGCACTTTCGCCCACGACGGCGCCGAGCACGCCCCAGTCGGTCAGTTCGCGCGGCTGCTCGGCCACGACGAACCGCCGCGTCGCCCTGCGGTTCTCGTCAAGGTGCAGTCCGTACCTGGGGGTCCGGCCGGTCAGGCTGGCGGCAAGTGCCGACGGACCACCTTCGAAGTTGGACCGCGATCCGCAGACCGAGTTGGTGTAGATCACGACACCGGTGTCACCGTAGGCAACATGCTCGCCCATGACCGGTGGCATGATGGTCTGGTAGTTGACACAGGTGTTGGTCATCAGCATGCCCATCCCGGTACAGGCAGCGATGATGCGCCGCTCGAGTTCGGCCATCTCCTCGGTCTGTCCGAGCGGGCGGTATGAGGCGAGGTCGACGCCGCGTGGATCGGTGGTCGTGGGAACCGTGACCCTCGCGCCCTGCCGGACCAGGTCCTCCACGAACTGCACACCGGCTTCGCCGACCGCCTCGGGATCGGCCATCATGTGAGCCTGGTTCACTACTATCAGGTCGGGGGCATCGAACATCCGTCCGACCTGGAGCTGGTGATTGATCGCCCAGGACAACGGCCACCCCATCTCGCCGGCCTGCATGGCCCGTTCTTCCCCTGTCAGGGCGATTTCCGCCATGTCCTCCCCCGCGGCACCGACGCCGGCGGACACGATAGGCCCGCCCGTCCGCGGCAGGCAACCGGCCGACGGCAGGGTGGCAGCGGGTGCGCGAGCGTGGTAGCCTGAATGGACCGGGCGGGTGTAATTCAACGGTAGAATGCCAGCTTCCCAAGCTGGATATGGGGGTTCAATTCCCCCCACCCGCTCCACGAACCGCGGCGACCGCCGCAGGAACCGAGCGGGTTCGATGCTCCAGGTGTTGCAAAATGCGGCACTTCGGAGTAGGTCACGCTCTCTGACCTACACGCCATTCTCGTTCCTTCCCGTACCGTCGACGGTTCCCGGGCGGGCATCCATGCCATCGCGGTTCGCGGCCGAGGCCTGCGGATCGCTGACGCTCCACCCGGTACTTCGCCATCCAACCAACTGGAGATCAATATGAGTGACACGCCGCTCGCTGGAAAAGTCATTGCCCTGATGGTCGCCAACGGATTCGATGAGATCGATTTCACCGGTGCGCAGAAGCGCCTGATCAAGCTCGGCGCAACCATCAGGGTCGTTTCCCGTGCGAACGGGCTGGTCCACGGCTGGTACGACGACAGCTGGGGCCACTTCTTCCCGGTGGATGTCGACCTCGTCGACACTCTCGCGATCGATTACGACGGCCTGATGGTACCCGGCGGGCAACGCAGCGTGGAGAAGATGGCGGAGGACCCGCATTCCCTCAGGGTCCTGAAGGCCTTCATGCGCGCCAGCATGCCGGTTGCGCTGATCGGGGATGCCGTCGGTCTCCTCGTCCTGGCCGAAAGCGCGGACGGGCGTACCGTGACCGGTACCGCACCACTGCAGGAAATCATGACCACATCGGGAGCGACGTGGCAGGACGAGCCGGTCGTGACCGATACGGCCCTGGTGACCGGCGCGGGTTCCGAGAGTGCAGGCGCAGCAATTGACGCCTTTGCAGGGCTCGTGGCCGCCTACCGGCGAGAAGACGACCACCTCGCAGCCTGAACGATCGATTTTCCTCTTGCTCTCAAGGCGTTGACACGCCATGTGTGGGCGTCCGTACCGGTCTTGGGACACGGAGCTCATGGAGCAGGATTTTCCGATCATTTCACCGTGTGTCGGCGTCTGCCAGATCAATGCCCAGACCGGGTATTGCCTCGGGTGCTGGCGCACGCTGAAGGAAGTGGCCCGCTGGTCCCGGTTCTCGGACCAGGAAAAGCGCGACGTGCTTGACGAACTGCACAGCCGGCGCGGCGATGCGGCGCCGCGTGCGCGACGTGTTACCCGCCGCCGAGCCCGTCGGACGGCATCGGCCAAATGACCCGCCGCAACGCGCAGACCGCCCGCTCCGGGGTGCCAGGAGTGACTCCATGAACCGGCCGGTTGTTGTTCCCCGGCCTGAAGCCGTGGACGACGACCACTCCGATCACTTCACACGCCGCGATGGCATGACATTTGCAGGTACCCACCTGATCATCGACCTGTGGGGTGCCTCGAATCTCGACGACGTGGAGCATGTCCGGCACACGCTGATCCGGGCAGTGGACGCGTCAGGCGCGACCATGCTGCATCTGCACCTGCACCGGTTTACGCCCGAAGGCGGCGTATCGGGGATCGCGGTCCTGGCAGAGTCACACATCAGTATCCACACCTGGCCGGAACGACGCTACGCCGCGCTCGATGTATTCATGTGCGGCGACACCGATCCACACAAGGCGATCCCGGTACTCACCGCAGCCTTCAGCCCCGAGTCCGTTCAGATCGGGGACCATCGCCGCGGGATCGTCACGTGACCGAGTGGTTCGAGGAAGCACTGCACCCGGGGCTGACCCAGGGACTGTCCATGGACCGGGTCCTGTTCCGCTCCTCGACCGGTCAGCAGGAGTTGTTGATCTTCGAGAACAGGCTGTTCGGACGCGTCCTCGCGCTTGATGGCATCGTCCAGACCACCGAGGGCGACGAGTTCATTTACCACGAGATGCTGACCCACGTGCCGATACTCGGCCACGGCAGTGCCTCGCGTGTGCTCGTCATCGGCGGCGGCGACGGCGGAACGGCACGCGAAGCGCTCCGACACCGCAGCGTCGAGGCGCTGACCATGGTCGAGATCGACCGGGAGGTCGTCGATCTGTGCGCCACCTGGATGCCGTCTCTGGCCGATGGCGCCCTGTCCGATCCGCGCCTTGAACTGGTCATCGCCGACGGCGCCCGTTTCGTGGCGGAGACCACCCGGCACTGGGACGTCATCATCATCGATTCGACCGACCCGGTCGGCCCCGGGGAGGTTCTGTTTTCCGAGGCGTTCTACCGCTCCTGCCGGGACCGTCTGGCGCCGGGCGGAGTCCTGGTGACCCAGAACGGGGTTCCGCACGTGCAGGCCGAGGAACTGACCGGCAGTTACCGACGGCTCGGTCCCTCGTTTGCCGACGTCTGGTTCTACCTCGCGCCGGTTCCCACCTACCAGGGCGGACACATGGCCTTTGGCTGGGCCAGTGATACTGCGGCGGTGCGCCGGACCGGCGTGGCCGAACTGACCCGGCGGTTCGAACGTGCGGGGTTCAGGACCCGGTACTACACACCGGAAGTCCACGCGGCGGCCTTCGCGCTGCCCGCCAGCGTGCTCGCCCTGATGGCGTGATCCCTGCGCCGGCCGGTCAGACGTTGCGGGTGATCCCGCCGTCGACGCGTATGTTCTGGCCGGTGATGTAGCCGGAACCCGGTGACGCCAGGAAGGCAACAGTCGCGGCCGGCAGGGGCTTGCATCTCGAATGTCGGGGCCTGGCTCTACCCGCCAAACGTGCCTGGGGCCGGGTTTCGAACGCGGCGGACTCCGTCAGACAGTGGTACGGACAAGTCAGGCTCGGCGCAGTGGCGACTTCCACCAACCTCCGGATGGGGTACATGGAACGTCTCTACGCAAAGCAGAAGGCCACCGACGCTCTTGTCCAAAGTGCTCCTGCCGCCCCTGTATGCCGGCCCGCTCCGAAACCGACGGTTGAATCCAGACATCGAAATCGATCATCGAGTACCGCGAGCCAAGGGCGGGACCGATCGCCTCTCCAATCTTCAGTTGACGCACCGGAGCTACAACCGAGCCAAACGCGACCTGACCGGCCGCGAACTCCGGCGGGTAATAGTCCGCTTTTGCCCGGCCCGTTCTGAGTTCCTGATTGATGGAACGAATGTCCGTTCCCGGAAGGCTGGTTGGTCCTGAAGCCGGCCCTTGCTCGCTCGACATGTCTCCGCCCCGCATCCGTTCAAGGCGTCCGATTGTTCGGTTCACGAACCAACAGGTACACATCATGCTCGCGTTCGATCCTCCACCGGGCAGCCACCACCACGGTCGAACGGGAAAGGCCCTCAGAGGCCTTTGGAGAGCCTCTCAGGGGCATTACCGAACCCAGGCAGGAACTCGGACTGGTACTCATGGGTCGATCCATGGCCGTTTCGTCACGGGATACTGAACGAGTTCCCCGACCGGGGAAGGTTTCGACCGGTACCCTGGTGACCGGCGGGTGAGGAGGGAAAGGTGCCGTTCGGCAAGGTCGATGAGGATCACGGTCGCCGACGAGTTCCCTTCAGGGACGTACCACCATCATCCGATCCGACGCAGCACTACCCGCAGTGCCCTCGGGGCCGATGAAGTTCGTGCCAGCGTCCATAGGGGGGGATGGGTACGAATCCGGCGCAACTCAGGAAAACCGGTCAGCCAGAGCCTTCACAATCTCCTGAAATTTTTCTTCCATGAACTTCTGGAAACCGTCCCCCAGCCTGCTCTTGATTTTCTCGATCGACTCCCGCTCATAGGTGGTCCTGTCGATCAGGGTTCTGGAATAGATCTGCGTGTATTTCGAGTAGAGGTTGCTGGCGGCGCCCGGAAACATTCCCGGGTTTTCATGGGCGAAGTCGAGGATCGCGCGCCGCAGATCATCGTTCGGAGCGGGTCCGATGACGATGGCCATCCTTATGGAGTCGGGCAAGTTCCTGATTTCGAAGAGCAGGCTGTGTCCGCTGCGCGTCCAGTCTTCGACTGACGTCGCGTTGAACGCCGGGATTTCCCGCCAAGCCGTGGGAAAGAAGTTGATGTAGGTCTTGGTCCGGCGCGCGACTTCGATGCGCTCGTCACGGGATGCAAGATCGGCGGCGAATTCGCCGACTTCGAGTTGATCGTCCGACCTCTGCTCGAATATGAAGTCCAGGGCGGCCTTGTGTTTTCGGTAGACGGCTCTGGCGATTTCGGCGAGTTCGTTGTCGGGCACGATGTTTCTCCGCAGCATTCGAGCGTAGTGATCGAGACATATGAATACGGCCTGTCCCAGCCGTTCCTCATGCCTGTCGGCGAGGCTTTCGACAATCGAAAGGACTTCGCCGTAGCCCACCGGCGCCCAGTCCTCGTCGGATGGCGTTTCGTTGTCCGGGGTCAGGTAGGCCAGGACGCGACGGTAGTCGCGATACTGGCCTTCGAGGAAAGAGCGGTATCGCCGCAACTGGTCTGAATGCTCTCCGGACCCGACCTTGTTCTCGATCGCGAGGAGGAATCGGCGCGTCTCATCGATGCAAGCCACATCGATCAGATGATGCTCTCTGAGTACAAGGCAGTCCCCGAGATCGGTCAGTACCATCTCGCTGAGGGACACCGGTCGCGACTCGGGACGCATCGCCTTGAGGACCTCGACGACGAACCGGCTCAAGAACTCGGTCCCTAGACCGTGGGTTTCGTTCGGATCGAGAAGAAACGCAAGGAAGTCGGAATGGCGCTCCTCGGCGCGGGTGTGTCCGATGGCTTCGAAAATGTTGAAGCCGCCGAGCCGGGCCTCGATTTCGCCGATGCCCTCGACGTCGAGCAACAGGGCCTCCATGGCCGACACAAGGTCCTGATGCTCAGGATACGATTCGGGCAAGTCGTTCATTCAAGGTAACTCCTCGCCCCTAAATTTCGGTGATTTTCTCCTTGCATGACAATTGTGCCGGGAACGTCGGCTGTCTGGGTGTTGTGGCGCGTTGATCTGACCGTTGATGGCATTGAGGGAGTCGTTCCAGCTGTCATTTCAGGGCGATGACGATTCCGATTTACACCATAGCACAGACGTTCCATGGCTGGTCCGGGATGGTTGCATGGGCGCATGGTTTGGGTGGTCAGGAAGCGCGATTGGGACGCCCTTCGGCGCATGGTTTTCACACCCCACGCGCCTGAAGGCGCAGAGAGCGAGACCCGACCGGCCTGCATCGTTCGGGAGAATTCCGTTATGCGACAGTAGGTAGGCCAGTACCGGCCTCTGGCCGCGATCCCGCGCTCGGGGTGCGTTGCCCGTTCAGGGCCGCCGTTTTGTTGCCTCGGGACGAACGGCGCCCGAGGTAGCAGACAACGGAGACACGCCCATGCGCATCCACGCCACCCTCAACGAGCGGACGGTTCGCCGCACCTTCCGCGAACGGAAAATCGGTCGGAACGGCCTGACCGTCATCGACAACGATCTGCCCGCCTTCGCCCTGAAGGTCTCGAAGAAGGGCACCCGAACCTTCATCGTCCGTATTGCGCGCAAGCTCGGCAGAGACACCATCGTTCTCGGAAAGGCCTATGAAATCCACGTCTTGGAGGCCCGCGAGAAGGCCGCCGCCGTCATCGCGCACGCCATGGGCTACAGGGTGGAGCCGTCTCCAGTGCCGGATGACCCGGACTGCCGAGCCGCATGGGCCACCATGCCTGAGGTCCCAAGCTCCCAAGGGACGAACGCGCCGGAGGGGGAGCGAACTCCACCCTGTGTCGGGACCGGAGAGTCCGAGCGATCGGATCGCATGGAGTCCGAAGACGAGCCCCAGACGCCTCCCCCACGCCCGGCCTTGGATTGGCTGTGACCGCAGCCAGTTACCCTCAATATGTACGTTCGCCCGCTGCACACACTGCGGCGGACCAATGGCGGCGACCGCTTGACTATTGCATAATGGGCCAAATTGGCCAGAATAGATGGGAGCACCTGTGGGGAGGGCTTATGCAGACCCTGAGCGCCAAAGATGCAAAGTACGGTTTCGGACGGCTGATCGACCTCGCTCGCGCGGAACCCGTCGCGGTGTCCAAACATGGGCGCCCGGTCGTTGTCGTGCTCTCGGTCGAGGAATACGGGCGGCTGAAGGCGCTGGACGCGCCTGAAGGCCTGCCCAGAGAGACCTGGCTGGAGATGAACGAAATCGGAACAAAAAACCGTTGATCGGCATGGACAAGCGAAACCTCTCCGAGCGGGACATCTGCACCAAGTTCATCACTCCCGCCATTCGTCGGGCGGGATGGGACGAGATGCTCCAAGTCCGCGAGGAGGTGAGCTTCACCCAGGAACGCATCATCGTTCGCGGCTCGCTGTTCGGCGAGGGCGTCAAGACGAGGCTGAAGGAGCATCTGATGGAAGAATGCGCCCTGCACACCATCGTGCGACTGCCGAACTCGGTGTTCCGCCCCTATGCCTCAATCGGCACCAACCTGCTGTTTTTCCAGAAGGGAGAACCAACAAGGGGAATCTGGTTCTGGGAACACCTCGTCCCGAAGGGGCAGAAGGCCTACTCGATGACCCGACCCATCCGGCTGGAGCATCTGGACGATTGCGCCGCGTGGTGGGGTGGCGCGGAACGCGCGGAACACGCCGAATGCGAGCAGGCCTGGAAGGTGAGCGCCGAGGACATCCGGGCGCGCGGCTACAATCTCGACATCAGGAACCCGCACACGGCAGAGGCGGAACCCGGTGACCCGGAGACGTTGCTGGCGGAACTGAACACCGCCGAGGCCGAGGTAACATCGGCGCGCGAACGTTTGAAGGAAGTTCTGGCGGAGGCGCTGCTGCGATGATCTTCAAGCGCATCATCTGCCACCATAGCTGGAGGGCCGGCAATGCACGCCGTCATTTCTGACAAACGGGAAGAACTGGTCGAACTCTGCCAGCGTCACCACGTGCGTCCGGCTCGAAGTCTTCGGGTCGGCGGCGCGCGCCGCCGACTTCGATCCGCAGGCCAGTGACGCCGATTTCCTGGTGGAATTCGATCTCCAGAGCACCCCCGCAACGCTCGACCAGTATTTCGACTTCAGAGACGCCTTGCGCGATGCACTCGGCCGTCCTGTCGATCTGATTGAACCTCGCGCCATTCGCAATCCGTATCTGCGATCGGCCATCGACCAGTCACGCGAGCTGATCTATGCGTCGTGACCCTCGCGTACTGCTGGCGGACGTCGAGCGGGCGAGCGCGGACATTGAGCGCTTCACCGAAGGTTATGAAGCCTGAGGCCTACCTTCGGGATGGGCGCACTCAGGCTGCGGTCGAGCGCAAGTTCGAGATCATCGGCGAAGCGCTGAACCGCCTGCACGGCGACCATCCCGAATTCGCAGAGCGAATTCCCCGGCTGCGCCGGATCGTCGATTTCCGCAATCTTTTGATCCATGGTTATGCGACCGTGATACCCGACCGGGTTTGGGATTATACCCAGAATGATCTGCCGGAACTGCGCAGTGTCGTACAGAAACTGCTTGCCGAGTTGGGACATCTGGAGGCATGAACGCCGAGCGCCTGCTTGCCCTCTACGACCGTGTGGCGGAGGCCCCTGACGCCGTTCCCCGCCTGCGTCGCTTCGTGCTCGACCTCGCCGTGCGGGGGAAGCTGGTCGAGCAGGATCCGTGCGAAGGTCAAGGTGATGACCTAAAACATCGGATTCAAAGTGCATGGAAGGAGCGTGTTCATAGAGGCCTGATTAAGAAAATCAAGAGATGGCCTGCTGTCTGTCGGGATGACGTGCCATTCGACGTTCCTTCGAATTGGGGCGTCGTTTGACTTGGCGAGTCGATGGACCTCATCAACGGTCGCGCATTCAAACCGTCAGATTGTACACCTCAGGGGCTCCCAATTGTCCGTATCCAGAACCTGAATAACCTCTCTGCGCCGTTCAACCAATTCAACGGCGAAGTCAAACAGAAATTCTTGATCGACACAGGAGATTTTCTGATTAGTTGGTCGGGGATGCCGGGAACATCTTTCGGTGCGCATATCTGGAATCGAGGGCCAGCCGTCCTAAATCAGCACATTTTCAAGACTATATTGCTGGCCGGTGCTTTTGATAAGGCATTTCTGAAGATCGCAATAGATTCCCGCTTGATGGAGTTAATCGAGCAAGCTCACGGTGGCGTCGGGCTCCAGCACATCACTAACTGGAACTTCAGGGGGATCTGAAGAAGGAACCCGTGACCAACCACCGGTTTTTCATGGATTTTCCGGCCCTGCGGCCACCGGTCACCCTGTCAGTCTCATGGGAAGGTTGTGGTCAGGGTTCACTCCGAGAAGCTGGAATGCCCGTTTCTGGACCGGGGTGGGCCTGGTGACGACGGACAGCAGACTTTCGCAAGGCCGTGGTCCACCCGGTCGACATGGCCTTCCCCGGTCCCGGGCTCGAGGCGGAACTGATCGCCTGGTGCCGTGAGCAGCTGAGCCTCGTCAAGTGCCCGCGCTCGATCGACGTCGACGATGCCTTGCCGAGACAGGAGAACGGCAAGCTCTACAAGCACCTGCTGCGTGTCCGCTACCGCGCTTCGGACGGCGGGTGAACGCCCCTGCTCTTCCGGAGCATCCACACGAGCGTGCGCGCCGGCGCGATTGCAACGAACCTCAGCTGCACGAGAACCGCAATCAGCGGCAGGACGGGTGCCTGCCAGCCCGACCGGAAGTGGGTGAAGAAGTACCGCACGAGGCTTCGCGCCTTGTGCCACTCGACCACCATCGGGCTGGCCTGGCTCGTTCCCTGCACGTGGGTCACGCTGACGCCCGGAATGTAGAGGATCCGGCCTCCGCCCCGCCGCAGCCGCAGGCAGAAATCGACATCCTCAACATGGAGGAAGTACCCCTCGTCCATCCCCCCGGTGAGTTCCCAGGTATCGCGCGGCATGAGCATGAACGCTCCGGAAATGCACGGAACCTCCACCGGGTGATCGGGAACCGGCGCGGTGTTGAGGTTGATCCCCGACAGACCCGGAATCAGACTGGCGAGACGCAGTTGCTCCACGACACACCTGCACGGCGTGAGCAGGTTGCGACGGCATCCGCGCTGTTCGGTTCCGTCCGTGTTGAGAAGCCGGACCGTCGCCAGCGCCACGTCCTCGCGCCCGGCAAGCGCGTCGAGGGCCGCCTCGATCACACCCGGCCCGAGAACCGCGTCCGGATTGAGCAGAAGCAGTGTCGGCTGGGTGGTCCGAGCAACACCCAGGTTGCAGCCATGCGCAAAACCGACGTTGCCGTGTCCGGTCATCACCACGAGACGGGCATCGGCAGCGGCAAGACGGTCCACCTCGGCCAGAAGGCCGGGAGGATTGCCATTGTCGACCAGGATCACTTCCCGCACACCGTTCTGGCGCAACACCGAGCCCAGGCACTCGAGCAGGACCGGTCCTGTCCGGTACGACACCAGCACCACACTGCAGGCCGCTGCCCAGCGCCCTGCCGGCGCGGCGTCCCCGGTGGAAACCTGCGCCGCCCGTGGATTCACCGCTTCCTCCAAACGAACCGGTCTCAGGTGCCGTGAAGCGGCGGTACCGGTGCCACGAGGCTACCATGGCCTGCGGCCGTTGGCGATTGCGGCGCCGTCACGGAAGTGATAAGAGCGCGCCGTATGCCACTGACTGACAGGCAGCGCCGTGCATCTGGAGCAGACCGAGATTCCGGGGGTGCTGGTCATCCGCCCACGCCGGTTTGGCGATCACCGGGGCTTCTTCTCCGAAACCTACAACGCCGCCAGTCTGGCCGAGAACGGCATTGCGCTTGAGTTCTGCCAGGACAACCACTCGATGTCGGCGGCTGTCGGAACACTCCGCGGGCTGCACTTCCAGATCCCCCCGTTTGCCCAGGACAAGCTGATCCGGGTCGCCCACGGCGCCATCTACGATGTCGCGGTTGACATCCGTCACGGCTCTCCCACATTCGGACGATACGTCGCGCGGACCCTCAGTGCCGGGGAGTGGAACCAGTTGCTGATCCCGGCAGGGTTCGCCCACGGCTTCTGCACCACCGAGCCCGATACGGAGGTCCTGTACAAGGTGACGGCGCCCTACTCGCCGGATCACGAGGCAGGCATCATCTGGAACGATCCCGACCTCTCGATCCCCTGGCCACTTGGCGGCGGCAATCCGGTGCTGTCACAGAAGGATACCGTCTACCCGACACTCGCCGATACCCGGGCGTACTTCAATTTCGGGCCCGGGGGATGAGCGGAATCGGGAGTGTCCTGGTCACCGGTGGCGCAGGTTTCATCGGCTCGGCCGTCATCCGTTACCTGGTCGGTGACGTCGGTGCGCGGGTGGTCAATGTCGACGCCCTGACCTACGCCGCCAATCCCTCCTCGCTGGCCGGGGTGGACGCGTCGCCACTCTACAGTTTCGAGCACGCCGACATCCGCAACCGCGAGGCGCTTGCCGACATCCTCCAGCGCCACCGCCCGGATGCGATCATGCACCTGGCGGCGGAAAGCCATGTCGACCGCTCGATCGATGGCCCGGACGATTTCATCAGTACCAACATCACCGGCACCTACACCCTGCTCGAGGCGGCACGGGCCTACTGGACCGGACTCGAAACCGGTGCCCGGTCGTGCTTCCGTTTCCACCACATTTCCACCGACGAGGTGTTCGGGTCGCTTGCAACCGATGATCCGGCCTTCACCGAGGAGACCCCCTACGCGCCGCGATCGCCCTACGCCGCCAGCAAGGCCGCGTCCGATCACCTTGTCAGGGCCTGGCACGAAACCTGGGACCTCCCGGTCGTGCTCAGCAACTGCTCGAACAACTACGGACCGAACCAGTTTCCGGAAAAGCTGATCCCGCTCATGATCATCAAGGGACTGGCAGGCGAGCCCTTCCCGGTCTACGGATCCGGCGAGAACGTCCGCGACTGGCTGCATGTCGAGGACCACGCCCGCGCGCTCTGGCAGATCCTCACGCGAGGCCGGACCGGGGAGAGCTACAACGTCGGCGGCGGCAGCGAACTGCGGAACATCGACGTCGTGACCGGCATATGCCACCTGCTCGACGAACTCGCACCGTCAGCGGACGGTGCCTCCCACCTCGAGCGCATCGAGTTCGTCACCGACAGGCCCGGACACGACTTCCGCTACGCAATCGATTGCGCGAAGCTGGAGAACGAACTGGGCTGGAATCCGCGCGAGAACTTCCAGTCCGGGCTGCGCAGGACCGTTTCCTGGTACATCGGAAACCGAGACTGGTGGCAGGCGATCCTGGAGACGCGCTATGCCGGCGGTCGGCTGGGGACGCGAGGCTGATGCCGCGTGTTCTCGTGACCGGTGGGGGCGGACAGGTCGGCAGGGAACTGGCACTGCGCGAGGGCCTTGCCGGACTGGAGATCACCGTCGAGGCCCGCACCGGGCTCGATGTCACCAACGCCGCATCGGTTCGCCAGGCACTGGATCGTCATCGACCCGATGTCGTGATCAATTCCGCAGCCTACACTGCGGTGGACCGCGCCGAAACCGACCACGGCACCGCCTTTGCCGTCAACGAGGGCGGTGCCGCGATCATGGCGCGCGAGTGCGCCGGGCGCGGCATCGCGCTGATCCATCTTTCCACCGACTACGTTTTTGACGGGTCGGGATCGCGCCCCTACCTGGAATCCGATCCACCCAATCCCGTCGGGGTCTACGGCCGCAGCAAGCTTGCCGGCGAACGCGCGGTCGCGGACCTGCTGGAACGCCACATCGTCATGCGCACGTCATGGGTCTATGCCGCCCACGGCACCAACTTCGTGCGAACCATGCTGCGGCTTGCAGGCGAACGCGACGTGCTGCAGGTCGTCGATGACCAGCACGGGGCCCCGACCTGGGCCGGAGACATCGCGACCGCGACACTGTGCGTCACAAGACGCATACTCAACCAGGGGTTCGCCGACTGGGGAACCTACCACTACACGGCCAGGGGACGGACCAGCTGGCACGGCCTGGCACAGGCAATCGTTGACCGCGCGGCCACGGTAACCGGACGCCGGCCACGGGTCGACCCCGTTCCCACCAGCGCCTGGCCCACCGCCGCGCGCCGGCCGGCCAACTCGAGTCTTGACTGCAGCAGGATCGACCGGCTGGTCGGACCCGAACGGCCGCAGTGGTCGGCCAGTCTTTCCCGGGTGCTGGACGGGATGCTCGAACAGGATCGTGCCGGGGGAGATGGCCTGCAATGAAGGGGATCATCCTTGCCGGGGGTTCCGGCACACGCCTCTACCCGCTGACCGTCACGGTGTCGAAACAGCTGCTGCCGGTCTATGACAAGCCGATGATCTACTACCCGCTGAGCACGCTGATGCTGGCCGGCATCCGGGACATCCTGGTGATCACCACCCCGGAAGACCAGGAACAGTTTCAGGCCCTGCTCGGCGACGGGTCCCACTGGGGCATCAGCATCAGCTTCGCGGTTCAACCGTCGCCGGACGGGCTGGCCCAGGCCTTCATCATCGGCCGGTCCTTCATCGGCAACGATCCGTGCTGCCTGATCCTGGGTGACAACATCTTCCACGGCCACGGTCTTACCGAGAAGTTGCAGGCGGCCGCAGCGCGCACCGACGGCGCGACGGTGTTCGGCTACTACACGAGAGACCCCGAACGCTATGGCGTGGTGTCGTTCGACGAGGAGGGTCGGGCCCGGAGCATTGTCGAAAAACCGCAGAACCCGGAGTCCAACTGGGCGGTGACGGGGTTGTACTTTTATGACAATGAGGTCCTCGACATCGCCCGCGACGTGCGGCCCTCACCTCGCGGGGAACTCGAGATCACCGACGTCAACCGCATCTACCTCGAGCGCGGAGCACTGCGGGTCGAACGCCTCGGCCGCGGTTTCGCGTGGCTCGACACAGGCACCCATCATGCGCTGATGGCAGCATCGGAGTTCGTGCGCACGGTGGAGGATCGCCAGGGGCTCAAGATCGCCTGTGTCGAGGAGGTGGCCCTGCACATGGGGTTCATCGATGACGAGCAGGTACGCAGGCTTGCGGCCCCGCTCAGGAAGAGCGGCTACGGCGAATACCTGCTCTCGCTCGTCGGACGTGGAGACCTGTCTTAACATCTTCCCCGGCCTGGAGGCCGGGGATTTCCGGCAGGGCTTGTCGCTCCACCGATCGTTCTCGCTTCACCGGAGGGCCAATGCCTTTCCTCCACGAGCATCAACGCCGTGTTCCGACGCAGCATGACCTGTGCCGCATTGATGTCCGCGTGGTCTCGATGTCCGCAGGTGGTGCAGACGAAGCTCGCCTGGTTCTTGCGGCTCCGGCTGTCCGCCGCGGCGGGCGCGATGCATGTGCGCGAGGTGGTGTGGGCGGGCACTTTGACAAGCGTTCCGCCCCGTTCTTCCAGCTTGCAGGCCAGCAGGGTTTCAAGGAGATGCCAGCCCTGGTTCAGGATCGACCTGTTCAGACCGGCCTTCTGGCGAACAGTGCGCCCGGGTTCCTCCATCGTCCCGCGAGCGGAACCGGTCATGTTCCGGGTGTTCAGGTCTTCGATCACGACCGTGCCGAAGCGCCGCGAGAGATCGAGGCTGGCCCGGTGGTGCCAGTCGCGGCGGATACGGGCGCGCCGCGCCGACAGCGCCGCCACGCGCCGTCTGGCCCTGGCATATCGCCTGGATCCACGGTTGCGGCGAGAAAGGACGCGCTGCGCCCTGCGTTGCCTGCACTCCAGATCCGCAAGACTGGCCGGAACCGGGAGATGCTCGCCCGTGGACAGCGAAAGCGTGTTGGCCACGCCCCGGTCGATGCCCACGGCTGGCGCGATAGTCGCCGGGGGCTCGTGTTCAATCGCGAGGCTGAACGCGATATGCCAGCCGTTCGGCGCAAGGCTGACCGTGGCGTTGTTGATCCTGCCGCGCAGCGGGCGGGTGTCGCGCAAGCGCACCCATCCGATCCTTGGCAGGCGCACTTCCGACCAGGTGCGGTTCAGGCTGCGGGTCTCGATCTCGCGGCCCTGAAAGCGGAACCTGTCGCTCTGGCCCTTCTTGCGAGGCGACGGGTATCGGGCGATGCCCCTGAACCAGTTGCTGTATGCCCGGTCGAGATCGCGCAGCGCCTGCTGCCGGGGCGTGACATGCACCGCCGCGATCCAGTCGTATTCCCCGCACAGCTGCGTCAGTTCACGGGCCTGACCCGGATAGCTGACGCTCGTGCCGGTGGCGCGTCTCCAGGCACGGTCATGGTCGCGCCGCTGCTCAAGGGCGAGAGTGTCGATCAGGCGGCACACACCTGCGAACTGCGCGAACAGGCGTGCCTGCGCAGGCGTCGGTTTCAGCTTGAAGACATAACCGCGAGAGATCATGGTGCGATTCTGGCAATTGGTTCAAGGCTTTCAGGCGTGGATTACAGAACGGGCAGACATGCAGTGTACATGCCGCATGCCCATTTGGGCTTCGTCACCAGATACCGCCGCGACGTGCTGTTCGAACCGGCCATTCGCGACCTGTCGCGGATCTTTGCCACGGTCTGCCGGGATTTCGAGGCGGAACTGATCGAATGCGATGGCGAGGACGATCACGTTCGCCTGCTGGTGCAGTACCCACCCAAGGGTGCTGTGTCGCGGTTGGTGAACAGTCTCAAGGCCGTGTCCAGCCGCCTTCTGCGCGAGAGCCGCCCTGAAATCACCGGTCGCTCCCACAAGGGCGTCCTCTGGTCGCCGTCATGCGTCGTGGCTTCCTGTGGCGGCGCGCCCCTTTCCGTGATCGCCGATGACGTCGCATCACAGCGCGAAGCGGCCAGGGGCCGCTCTCGCCTTCCTCCCCGCCCTCAAGGAACGAGTATCCCGCGAGGTTTCCGATGATCACCCCCCCCATCGCGGCGGCGGCCCTGCTCGCAGTCCTGGCAGCAGGCGCGTCCGTCTCCGCCTCGGAACCACACGCGATCGTCGCACCGATGCCGGGAGGTGTCGAAGCCCCGCCAATCGCCTTCGACCTGCCGATTGACTGCGAACCAGGGATCGACTGCTGGATCTTCAAGTACGTCGACCTGGATCCCGGTCCCGGCACCGCGGACTTCGGCTGCGGGTCGATCACGCATGACGGGCACAAGGGGACCGACTTCGCGCTGGCGCATTTTGGCAGGATCCGGGACGGTGTTGCGGTCCGGGCGGCGGCCGATGGCATCGTGCGCGCGATCCGCGACGAGATGCCGGACATCCCGCAGGGCCGCCCCGGCGCCCCGGACGTCGCGCAACGCCAGTGCGGCAATGCCGTCATCATCGACCATACGGCGGGATGGACCTCGACCTACTGTCACATGCGCAGGGGCAGCGTGCGGGTGACCCCGGGCCAGACGGTACGCTCCGGCACCCACATCGGCGACGTTGGCCTGTCCGGGCATACGAACTTTCCGCACCTGCACTTCGGTGTGCTTTACCAAAACCGCGTGGTCGATCCGTTCACCGGCGTGTCCGGCGCACGCAGTTGCACGATCGGCCGCGCGCCGCTGTGGCAGCGACAGGTGCTGGACCGGCTGCCCTACCGCTCGGCGATCATCCACAACGTCGGGTTCTCCGACACCATTCCGGATGCCGCCGCCATCCGCTCCGGTGAACTCACGCAGACCCTGTTTGCCCCCGGGGCAGCCTCGCTCGCCTTCTGGACCGAGATTGCCGGCCTGCGCAAGAATGACCTGATCTCGATGCGGCTCACCGACCCGTCGGGCCAGCCGGTGGCGCTGAGGTCGGAACGCGCCAAGGACGACCAGCCGCGGATCTGGCTTGCTGTCGGTGTGCAGGTGAGTGACGGAACGCTCCGGCCGGGCGCCTACCGGGGCGAGGTCACGGTGACCCGCGAGGACGAGACGGGACAATCGGGGTCAAAGCGCGCCGCTTTCATGCGCATCGCCTACCCGTAGACTGCGCGAATGGACGGTTACCCGTCCCGGCTTCCGATCCACAACCGGTTGGCCGGGGGATGTGCGGCCAGCGCCTTCTCGTTGATGGTGGTTCCCCACCCGGGCGTGTCCGGAAGGAGGAGTTCGCCGTTTTCGATCACCGGCGGCGGATCGAAGATCCCGTCCTTCCAGGTCACGTCCTCGTAGTCGGTTTCCAGCACTCTGAAGTTCGGGACCGCGGCGCAGAAATGCGCTCCCATGAGCGTGCCGAGATGACCGTTGAAGTTGTGGGCCGCGACGTTGATCTCGTGGATCTCCGCGAGGTTCGCGATCCGGATCGCCTCCGCGATTCCGTTCCACGGCACGTCCACGATCGCGACATCCACCGCGCCGGCGTCGAAATACGCCCGGTACTGGCGTCGGCCAAACAGTGATTCCAGGGAGGCGATCGACATCGGTGCCCGGCTGCGGATGAGCGCAAGCGCGTCGGGCTCGAAAATGTCGAGTTCGAGCCAGTCGAGGCCGAGCGGCTCCAGTGCCCGTGCTACCCGCAGGTAGCCTTCGGTGCGGAAGTTGAAGTTGAGATCAAGCTTCAGTCCGATGTCCGGTCCGGCACCGTCGCGAAACGCCTGCATCTGCCGGCAGATCACGTCAAGAAGCCACGGCTCGGCATTCAGTTCCGGACCGCCCGTGGTGCGCCCGAAGCCCGGCATGTAGACCTGCGGCTCCCCGTCCCCGAACAGGAAGATGTTGGTCTTGAGAGAACCGACACCGCTGTCGCGAACCTCGCGCCCGAGCGCGTGGATGTCGTCGAGGGAGCGCGGTTGCGGCACACCCATCGCCTCGTGGTGATTGAGCCTGAAGGTGCCGCAGTGCGACCAGTAGACGGGCAGCCGGGTCCGGTACGGGCCACCGAAAAGGGCGGCGACCGGCACCCCGAGGTCGCGGGCCTTGATGTCGTAGAGCGCGTTCTCGATCGCGGCGATTGCCTGGGCGGCCATGCCGCCCGGCACGTGCCGGGTTACCAGGCGCAGCCGGGTTACCACAGCCTCGACCGGTCTCGGGTCCTCGCCGATGATGAGTTCGCCCAACCTGCGGATCACCCCGGTCAGACCGGGGCTGCCGAAGCCCTCGAGATATTCCGAGTATCCGACGATGCCGGTGTCGGTCACGATCTTCAGGAAGGAGAAATCACGCCACCCGGCGCCGCAATGCAGGTCCTGGACCAGGGCAATCTTCATCAGGCCGTCCCCTGTTGCCGTACCGGCCCTTCGCGTCGTGGACCGGCTTCATGTCGGGTGGCATTGTGCGCCGGCTGGAGACAGCCTGTCATCACCCGAGACGGACCCCGCGATCGTGACCGCACCCCCGTCATGCCGATCTGGCTGAGATACGCGATCGGAGCCCAGGCCTGCCTTCTGGTCGGCATGGGAATCGGGCGGTTCGGCTACGCACCCATGATCCCGGTCCTGATCGAGTCAGGACAGCTGGCCGAGTTCGAAACCGGGCGGGTGGGAGCGCTCAATCTCGCCGGCTACGTGCTCGGCGCCGTTGCCACCACCCGGCTGCGGCATCGCTGGCACGAGGCCACGATCCTGCGGACCTGCCTGGTGCTGGCCCTGCTGTCGCTCGTCGCCAGCATCCTGCCGTTCGGGTACCTGTGGCTGGCGTCCTGGCGTCTGCTGGTCGGGATCGTTGTCGCGGTGATGATGATCCTCGGCATCTCCTACGTCACCCGGTTCGCTCCGCCTGAGCGGGTTGCCCGGGCGACATCGATCGCATTCTCCGGCGTCGGACTCGGCATCTTCTTCTCCGCCGTTGGCCTGCCCTTCCTGCTCGAGACGGGTGTTGCAGCCGGGTGGGCTGGAGCGGCCGCGGTGGGGGCGGTTGCGACCGGGGTCGGGCTGTGGGCCTGGTCAGGTGCGCCACGCCTCGAGCCTCCGCACGTTCCGGAACACCGCGTGCCGATCCCGCTGGAGGGCTGGAAACTGGTCGCAGCCCAGTTCCTGTTTTCGGTCGGTTTGATCCCGCACTCGATCTACTGGGTGGACTACATCGTGCGCGGGCTCGGCCACCCGATGTCCGAAGGGGCCCTGCACTGGACCCTGGTCGGTGCGGGCGCCGTGCTTGGCACCCTGCTCTGGGGCCGCCTCGCTGACAGGATCGGGCTGACCCCCGGCCTGGTCGTGATCTTTGCCATGCTTTCGGCCTCCATCGTGCTCCCGGTCCTTGCTCCCGGCGGACTCGTGCTGCTGTTCTCCTCCCTGGTATTCGGCTCTCAACCCGGATCGAGCGCCGTGATCGCCGGCCGCGCCCAACAGGTGATGGGCAGGGGCGCCATGACGCGCCTGTGGCGCTGGATGACCGTATCAGTCGGCGCCGCCCAGCTGCTGGGTGCCCCTGTGCTGGTCGAACTGTTCAACCGCACCGGGAGTCACACACCGGTCTTCATCGTCGGTGGCGCGGCAATGGCGCTGGCATCGGTCCTGTGTGCGACGTTGCCACGGGACACCGACGCGACAGGGCGGGCATGACCCCGTATCATGGGCGCCCCGTCCCCGTTCCGGACCCCATGGAGCCGTGCCATGACACTCACGCCACGAGACCTCGTCGGTTACGGGGCGTCGCACCCGGACCCGCAGTGGCCGAACGACGCCCGGCTGGCACTCAACTTCGTGATCAACTACGAGGAAGGTTCGGAGTATTCGCTGCACGACGGAGACGGGTTTTCCGAGGCCAGCCTGACCGAGGCACCGTCATCCATCATCCCGCATGGCGACCGTGACCTCGCGGCGGAATCGCTGTTCGAATACGGCTCGCGGGTCGGGTTCTGGCGCCTGCTGCGGATGTTTCGCGACCGCGACCTGCCGGTGACCATCTTCGCCTGTGCCCTGGCGCTGGAGCGTCATCCCGAAGCGGCGCGCGCAATCCGCGAAGCGGGTCTTGACATCTGCTGCCATGGCTGGCGCTGGATCGAGCACTTCAAGCTGCCGGAATTCGTCGAACGCGAGCACATCCGCCGTGCCGTCGCCTCTCTTGCCAGCACCCTCGGCGAGCGCCCCTACGGCTGGTACTGCCGCACCGGACCGAGCGTGAACACCCGTCGGCTGCTGGTCGAGGAAGGCGGGTTTCTCTACGATTCCGACGCGTACAACGACGAGTTGCCCTACTGGGTCACCGTCGCAGACCGACCGCACCTCGTCGTGCCCTACACGCTCACCAACAACGACTCCAAGTTCGGGCGTGGCTGGTTTTCCAGCGGGGAGGACTTCTTCACCTTCTGCCGGGATGCGTTCGACTTCATGCGCGAGGAGGGCCAGACACATCCGCGGATGATGTCGGTCGGGCTGCACATGCGCCTTACCGGGCACCCCGCGCGAGCCATGGGACTGGCGCGCCTCCTCGACCATGTCCGCCAGTTCGACGACGTGTGGATCTGCAGCCGGATGGACATTGCACGGCACTGGATGCAGGTGCATCCCTGGCGGGGATGAGGATCGGTCAGCCGGCCTGTGGATCATCGTCGGGACCGGGCACCGGAAAGTCTGTCATCTCTTCAGGATGATCGGCCGGCACCCGGTATTCCCCGCCCAGCCAGCGGGCAAGATCCCGCAACCTGCAACGTGCCGAACAGAAGGGACGGTGCGCCTGCTCGGTCGCGGCCCCGCATTCCGGACAGCTGTGCGCCATGCCTTCTGTCACTCCCCGTCGATCCACCACTCACCGTGGGGCAGGCCGGAGACCGCTTCGAACCGGGGCTCGCAGCCGAGCCGCCGGGCAACCTCGACCACCGCCGGTCGCAGGGAACCGGTCATCAGCGCCGCCACCTCGGGCGCGCACCGGACCCGGGGGTGCGCCAGCGTGCGGACACGGCCCGGCATCCGCCGCAGGACGTCACAGGCGACGGTCTCCGCGCTCGGACGCACACCGTCATCCGGGCCGGCGTAGAGTTCGTTCAGTGTCGGCAGGCCGCGCGGCCGGGTGACCTCCAGAACCCCCGTCCGGGTCCAGCCGTGGACCGCCGGAGCGTCCGGCTCGCCGTCAAACGCGGCGGCGAACGCATCCGCAACCCGGTCACGAACCCGGCGGGCCCGCGGCACGTCGATCATGATCAGCCCGGCAAGCTGGCGCAGGCGCACCTGCCAGGCGAGTTCGGCACCGAGCACCACGGCACGGCCCGCGGTCAGGGTTCCGTCGGCGATATCGATATCGATCGCGTTCAGCGCCTCGGTCTCCTCGATCACCAGCCGCAGCCCGTCCGGCATGGCAACGGTCCGCCGCAACGCGAGTTCGAGCGCGTCCTCGACACCGAAGTCATCGAATAGCTCGCCGTCGCGTCCCTCGCGCAGCAGCGCTGAAGGCGCGCGCAGGCGCGAGCGCGCTACCGGCCCGGGAGCGGAATCGAGCACGGTTCCCACCGGCTCCTCGCCCGCCTTCTCTCGCACTCGGAGCAGTCGGTGGACCACGGCGCGTGCATCGGCCGCCACGTCCGCGCACCGGCGGTTCCCGGCGGTTGCGCGAACTATGATGCCGGCTCCGTCTGGCGCCAGGTCCGCGACGGCCCGGCGCAACCGCTCGCGCTTCCCGGCGTCGACGATGCGCCGTGACACGCTGGTCCCGGCGCGATCTGGAACAAGCGAGACGAACTTCCCGTCGAGGCCGAGACCGGTGGACACCCGCGCCGCCTTGCCGCGCCGGGCCTCGGAGCGAACCTGGACGGCGAGAGAGGCGCCCTCGTGCACCGTGTTCCCGCCGCCACGGTCCAGCACGCCGGCACTCCCGCCCAGGTCGAGAAAGCACTGCCCGCGCCGCACCGCGGTGACACGCGCCACCACCACCTGGCCCAGCCGCCACGGCCGCGACACGCGCTCGACCAGCAACTCCCGCAGTCGCCCGTCCTCGATGATCGCGACCCGGGTTTCGGCGGCAGACCTGTCGACCAGGATTTCGCGCGCCGTCATGACGGGTCCGCAACGTGGTAGCGAAACCCGCTGCCGGCCAGCATGGCATGGACCTCGGCGAGCGGCAGACCGACCACGTTGCTGTAGGACCCGTTGAGAGACGCGACCCAGGCGGCTGCCATGCCCTGGATCGCATAACCGCCGGCCTTGCCACGCCACTCACCGGCGGCGAGATAGACGTCGAGTTCGTCGGCGGACAGGCGCTTGAACCGCACGTGGGTCGCAACGAGGCGCCGGAGTCTGGCACCGTCGGGACGCACCAGGGTGACCGCGCCCAGAACCCGGTGACGGCGCCCGGACAGCAACCCGAGGCACAGCCGTGCCTCATCCGGCTCGAGCGCCTTGGGCAGGATTCGGCGCCCGCAAGCGACGACGGTATCGGCCGCGAGCACGAAGGCGCCCGGGTGCCGAGGCGCCACGTCATCGGCCTTGGCGTCTGCCATCCGTGCGGCGTAGGTTCGCGGCACTTCACCCCTGGACGGGGTCTCGTCGACGCCGGAGCTGTCGATCCGGTCGGGGACCAGGCCGATCTGCCGCAACAGGTCACGCCGGCGGGGCGATGCCGAGGCAAGCACACAGCGCAGGCCGGACTGCGGCCGAAACACCGCGCGGGGGCTCATGCGCAGGGCCGCCGGACGCCGGTTGCGTTACTTGAATCGAAAGGTGATTCGACCTTTGGTCAGGTCATACGGCGTCATTTCGACGTTGACGCGGTCGCCGGCAAGAACACGGATACGGTTCTTCCTCATCTTGCCGCTGGTGTGGGCCAGAACCTCGTGCTCGTTGTCCAGCTTGACCCTGAACATCGCATTCGGGAGCAGTTCGGAAACCGTTCCCGAGACTTCCAGGACATCTTCTTTCGCCATGGCACCATCAGCTTGTGTTGATCGGATGGGCACGAAGGTGGAGCCCGGCACGGGAAAAATCAAGCCGCTTGTTCCGGCGACGTGACGGGCGTGGACTACGGAAATCGCTTCTCGATCCGGCGGATCAGTTCGTCGCGGACCTCCCGGTAGCCGGCGCGCCGCATCTCGAGACTGCCTTCGAAGATGGTGACGTCGAGGATCGGCCAGTACTCGATGTCGCACGCCATGGTGCGGGTCAGTTCCGTTGCCCGGTGGTGGGCCTCGGGCGACAGCGAGACGATGAGGTCAAAGAACCCGTCCTCCATCTCGTCGAAGGTCTTCGGCCGGTGACCGGCCAGATCGATCCCCAGTTCCGCCAGAACCTCGACCGCGAGGGGGTCGAGGGTTCCATGCCTGATCCCGCAGGAATCCACGTACATGCCGGTTCCGCACCGGTGCTTGAGGATGGCCTCTGCCATCGGCGAGCGAATCGAGTTCTGCACGCAGGCGAAGAGCACCGCGCCCGGCGCCGCGCCGGGTCGCGGCAGGAACGGAGCCTCTCCGATCCCGGTCACGACAAGAATCAGCCCCGAATGTGCAGGACGCAGATCAGGGTGAACAGGCGTCTCGCCGTCGGGAAATCCATCGCGACCTGTCCATCGAGGCGCTCCAGCAGGATCCTGGCCCCTTCATCATGCAGCGCGCGTCGGCCCACGTCGATCGCCTCGATCTTCGATGGCGACAGGTTCCGGATCGCCTCGTAGTAGTTCTCGCAGACGTGGAAGTAGTCGCGCACCACCATGCGGAACGGTGTGATCGGCAGGGTGACATCTCCGACCGTGGTCCCGTCTGTGGTGCGAATGTCGAACAGCAACCGGCGTTCCCCGATCGCGAGATGCAGGTGGAAGCTTGCCTGCTCCACCCCGACCGGACAGAACCTGTTGTCCTCGATCAGATCATAGATCGCCACCGCACGCTCGTGTTCCACCTCCGCGCTGCGTCGCAGGACCGTACGTTCGTTCAACGTGATCTGGACGATCCGCCCCCCGGTGTTCTGGTTCGACGGATCCGGCACGCCTTCGGGCATGGTAAACGCACGCCGTGTCATGCTGCGTGTCCTCTCTACACCGGGTCAGTCCCCGCACGCATCCAGCCGCGAGGCGATGGACCAGGCATGGGCATGCAGGCCTTCCGCCTCGGCCAGCACGATGGCGGCCGGACCGATCCGGGACAGGCTTTCTGCATCACAGCGTATCGTGTTGGTCCGTTTCATGAAATCCAGTACCGACAGGCCGGACGAGAACCGGGCGGTCCGGCCGGTCGGCAGCACATGGTTGGGGCCGGCGATGTAGTCGCCGATCGCTTCGGGCGTGTGACGCCCGAGGAACACCGCGCCAGCGTTGGCGATCCGTTCGGCGAACCATGCCGGGTCAGACACCGCAAGTTCGAGGTGTTCAGGCGCCACCCGGTCGACAAGTCCCGGCGCCTCGTCAAGCGAACCGACCACGATCACCGCTCCGTGATCGCGCCAGCTCGCAGCGGCGATGTCCGACCGGGGAAGACGCCCGAGCGTCTCCTCGATCGCGGTCTCGACACACCGGGCAAACCCGGCATCGTCGGTGATCAGGATCGCCTGCGCATCCTCGGCATGCTCCGCCTGCGAGAGCATGTCGATCGCGATCCACGCCGGATCGCTGTCGCCGTCCGACACCACCAGAATCTCCGACGGCCCGGCAATCGAGTCGATCCCGACCTGTCCGAACACAAGCCGCTTGGCGGCGGCAACATAGGCGTTTCCCGGTCCGACGATCTTGTCGACCGGCCTGATGGCCCGGGTCCCGTAGGCAAGTGCGGCCACCGCCTGGGCACCACCGAGACGATAGATCTCGCTGACCCCGGCCAGGTCGACCGCCGCCAGCACCAGCGGCGGGATCTTGCCATCGGGCGCGGGCACCGTCACCACTCGGCGCGGTACCCCGGCCACCCGGGCGGGAATGGCATTCATCAGCACGGAGCTGGGGTAGGCCGCACTGCCGCCAGGTACATAGAGGCCCACCGAGGAAACCGGACGCCAGCGCATGGCCAGTCCGACCCCTTCCTCGTCCTCCCACTCGAGATCGCCGGGCACCTGGCGTGCGTGAAAGGCCTCGATACGCCGGGCGGCCATCTCGAGCGCCTCGAGTTGGCCGACATCGCAGGATGCGCGGGCCGCGGTCACCTCCGCTCCGGTAACCCGGAACGAGTCCGGCTCGAGGAGAATGCGATCGAAGCGCTCCGTATACTGCACGAGCGCGGCATCACCCCGCGCTCTCACGTCGTCAATGATGGCTGCGGCAACGTCGCTGACGTCGCTGTCGGCTGCCCGGCGCGCATCGAGAAAGCCGCGGAACCTGCTCTCGAAGTCCGGCATACGGGTGGAAAGTCTATGCGGCAACGGCCACCTCCCGGAACCGGCCGATCAGGTCGTTGACCAGGGCGGGCCGGGTCTTCAGTGCCGCCCGGTTGACCGCCAGGCGTGAACTGACCTCGGCGATCCGTTCGATCTCGACCAGCCCGTTTGCCCTGAGCGTGGACCCGGTCTGCACCAGGTCGACGATGCGCCGGCACAGTCCGAGCCGCGGTGCGAGCTCCAGAGCTCCGTTGAGCTTGACACACTCGGCCTGCACGCCACGTGCGGCGAAATGCCTGCGGGTCACCTTCGGATACTTGGTCGCGATGCGCAGGTGGCTCCAGCGTTTCGGGTCCTCGCGCGCGGCCAGTTCCTCCGGTTCGGCCACCGACAGCCGGCAGCGACCGACCTCGAGATCCACCGGGGCGTAGATCTCGGGATGGTCGAACTCCATCAGCACGTCGCTGCCGCACACCGCCAGGTGCGCGGCCCCGAACGCGACGAAGGTCGCCACGTCGAAACTGCGCACGCGGATGATCGTCAGGCCCGGGTCATCGGTCAGGAACATGAGCTGGCGGGAATTCTCGTCAAAGAAGTCGGGCTCGGGCCCAATGCCTGCACGGGACAGCAACGGACCAACCTCCTTCAGGATACGGCCCTTCGGCACCGCAAGCACCAGGGGATCAGTCGCGCTCATCGGCATCATCCGGATGGGTGGGCCGGGACCAGGTCGGCCAGGCTTCGCCGACATCCTCCGCCAGGCACGAAAGCCGGCGGATCGACAGGCCGATGGTCGTGCCGCCGGCAAAACACAGGTACAGGCCGTCGTCGGCAAGGTTGCAGGACAGCAGTTCGAGGATCCGTCCCCGCTCGGTGATGTCGAAACCTCGGGTCCGAGCGGCGTCAACCTCGTGGATGAGAACGGCGCAGTGAACCCGTTCCGAGACCGGGTCGTCCTCCCCGGCCGGCGCAGCCTTCCCGAGTTCCCAGCGAAACCGCTGCACCATCATGGCGAACCGCCGGCGCGCCGGCTCGTAGACGATCTCACGCACCGGCACGATCGCGTCCTGCAACAGGGTGGACACGAGTTCCAGGTCGTCACGGGACTCGACCCTAACCCGGAACCGGCGGCACGGATCGATGCGCCGGGTTGTCATCAGGCTACCTGTACGCTGTCAGGGTCGGTCTCGCGCTCGATGACCGCACCGCAAGCAACCAGTTTGCCGACAAGGCGTTCGTAACCGCGATCCAGGTGGTAGATCCGGTTGATCGTGGTTTCACCACTTGCCGCGAGACCGGCCAGAACGAGGGACACCGATGCCCGCAGGTCGGTTGCCATCACCGGAGCTCCGGCAAGGCCGTGCACGCCGCGCACCCGTGCCGTGCCGTCCCGGACCGTGATGTCCGCGCCCAGGCGCACAAGTTCACTGACATGCATGAACCGGTTTTCGAAGATGGTCTCGGTGATGAGCGACGAGCCGTCGGCAATGGTCATGCACGCCATCAGTTGCGCCTGCAGGTCGGTCGGAAAACCGGGATAGGGCTCGGTCACGATGTCGACCGCGCGTGGCCGGCCGTCCGGCGCCGTCACCCTGACGCGGTCGGCCGCCGCATCGATCCGGGCGCCTGCCGCGGAAAGGGTGTCGAAAACCCGCTCCAGCGTGCCAGGCCCGACGCCCGTCAGTTCCAGTTCCCCGCCGGTGACACATGCGGCAATCGCGTAGGTTCCTGCCTCGATCCGGTCAGCCGTGACGCGGTGCGCGGCGCCACCGAGCGTCTCGCGGCCGCTGATGCGGATCACGTCGGTCCCCGCACCCTCGATCTGCGCGCCCATTGCGACAAGACAGTCCGCGAGATCGACGATTTCCGGTTCGCGCGCGGCGTTCACCAATTCGCTCTCGCCGCGGGCGAGCACGGCTGCCATCATCAGGTTCTCGGTGGCCCCGACCGACGGGGTGGAAAAGACGTGCCTGGCCCCGTGCAGGCGACCGCCCCGGGGCAGTACCGCCTCGACATATCCGCCGGACAGGTCGATGCTCGCGCCCATCCTGCGCAGCCCGGCCAGATGCAGGTCGATCGGTCTGGTCCCGATCGCGCATCCGCCCGGTAGTGACACCCGCGCCCGGCCACAGCGCCCGACCAGCGGTCCGAGCACGAGAACCGACGCGCGCATCTTGCGCACGATGTCGTAGGGTGCCTCGGTTGCGGTGACCTGGGGAACGCCGATCTCCAGTTCGGGCTCTCCCGGGGAACCCGCCCGGCGTAACGTCGCCCCGAGTTCTCCGATCAGGGCCAGCATCGATTCGATGTCCGCAAGCCGCGGGACATTCTCGAGCCGCATCGGTTCGCACGTCAGCAGACTCGCGGCCAGAATCGGCAGGGCGGCGTTCTTGGCACCGCTCACGGGGATCGTTCCCACCAGCCGGTTGCCGCCTCGGATCCTGATCCTGTCCATCATTCCTTCCGGGGTTCCGGCTCACCTGCCGCGTCACACCGGATACGGCACCGTTTTGTATTGGACCGCGCCGGGCCAGACAAGGCCGCGGCCCGGTCCCGCCGCAGCGGTCACTCGATGCGGTCCGGCCGTCGGCGCGGCGTCTCCGCAGAGCGCGCCCGCGCCTGCTCCTTGCGCCGATGGAGGTTGCGGCGCAGAGCGGCCGCGCGCCTGGACTCGCGTGCGCCGGCATCCGATCTCGCGGGCTTCCCAGCCTCCTCGCGCGTCTCGTCTTCCATGTCCCCGCCCACCGTGCCGGTCCGGTTCGGTTCCACACGGTTTGACGCCGGCTGTCAAGCCGGATACCGGCAGGTCCAGGCACCGTGCTCCAGGACCACTGCCACCGGTCCGTGGCCGGCAGCAACAGGCGTGTTCGCGGTCCGGGCCGGCGCACCGGCCGAGCGGAGCCGGGCAAGCGCCGGCAGAGTGGGCCAGGCCCGCCCGCCGGAGTACCTCTCGTGCTTGCATGCGGTCCCGGCCTGTTCGAACATTGCAACGACAGCGATGGAGGACGCAGGTGCCAGGAATTGGAATCGCCTTTTCGGGCGGGCTGACGGCAACGGAAATCGCCGACTGTGCGGAAAGGGCCGAGGCGCTCGGGTATGAATCCGTGTGGGTCGCGGAGGGACACGGCGGTGACCAGTTCGCGATCCTCGCGGCCTGTGCGCTGCGGACCCGGCATGTACGGATCGGGACCGCGATTACCAGTGTGTTCGTGCGTACGGCACCCACCATCGCGATGGCAGCCGCGGCGGTGGACGAGCTGTCGGGCGGGCGGTTCGGCTGGGATCGAGCCACAGGGTCCAGGTCGTGCCGGAACACGGCGTCGAATACGCGCAACCCCTCACCCGGGTCCGGGATACCGCCGCCGTGGTTCGGGAACTGCTGCGAAACGGCGAGGTCAGTCACGCGGGCGAAACGGTTCGGATCGAACACTTCGATCTCTGGTTCCGGCCACACCGAGACACCGTCCCGATCTACGTCTCGGCGCTGTTTCCGAAGATGACGGAGCTGTGCGGCGAGATTGCCGACGGACTGATCCTGACCCGCAGTACGCTGAAGACGGCGGCGACGGCGCGTACCCATATTGCGGCCGGAGCCGGGCGCGCGGGTCGCGAAACCAACCGGATCGAGATTTCGTCGCTTCTGCCTGCAAGCGTTGACGAGGACCGGAACCGCGCTTTTGCTGCCGCCCGCCCCGGGCTTGCCTTCTACGCCGGCTTCTTCCCCCGGTACAATCGCCTGATCGCGGAGAGTGGATTTCCCGAGGAGGCAGCCGCAATCGGGCGGGCGTGGGCCGCCGGAGACCGGACCGCTGCCGAACATGCGGTCACCGACGACATGATCAGCGCGACGGGCGTGGTCGGCAAACCGGCCGAATGCCGGGAGAGGCTGGAAGCCTACCGCGCATCGGGGCTCGACCTCCCGATTGTCAGCCCGTTTGCCCGCGGACCCGGCGCACGGGAGAAGTTCCTCGCCGTCATCGAGGCCTGTGCGCCCAGATAGGCGCGCGGGTCCACCCGGAACGCCGCCCGGGCCCGAGCATCCGTTCCGGGCCCGGAACGATGTCGCACAAACCTTGCCTGTGGTCGTTTCATCCACCGCTCCGCGACAGCACAGGGCCGGCGGAAAGCCCCGCTGCTTGCTTGCGGCCTTGCTGGTGCTGTGGCAATGTCCGCGCGCGTCAGGGCTGCCGTAGCTCAGGGGTAGAGCACTCCCTTGGTAAGGGAGAGGTCGTGAGTTCAAATCTCACCGGCAGCACCAGGCCTGCTATCGCACCCGACATATGACCTGTGACACCGTCCGGCTGGCCCTGAGGGCCTGACCGGCGTCCTCGAATCCGCGGTCGGATACCGGTGCGCCCGACCCCGCCGGAGATACGGCGACCCCGGCGCCGACCAGCATGTCGTGCACGGCTGCGGGCGCGGAGGTGAAGATCCGGCCGCGGCGACGCGATTCCGCCACCGAAACCCCGATGACGTCGCCGTCGCCGTTCAGCACCGGTCCACCGCTCATTCCACCAAGCGAGCCCGAGAACCGGGGGGTTCGCACCGCCTCCGCCCAGGCGATGACCGGCTGCGACCGGCGACGGCCGGGGACAACGACCCGCATGCGCCCCAGCAGGGAAGAGCGCACGTCCCCGGGTCGTCCCTGCGGATACCCCAGATGAAAACCGGCCTGGCCGCGGTGCAGGGGTGAGAGGTCGAAGCCGAGCACCGGGGCCCGCCCGTCCGTGCGGAACACCGCCAGGTCGTGCACCGGCGAAAGCCGTACCGCGTCGCCGCGATGTGCCCGGCGTCCGTCGACCACCCCGAAGGCGGTACAACCGTCGATCACGTGCCGCGCCGTCATCCAGACCCCGTCAGCGATGGCGAAGGCAGTCCCGGTGCTGTTGCCCTTCTGCGCCGGTGCGATGGTGATGGCCGGATCCTGCGGCGAAATCGGCCCCAGCACGCCGGCACCAGGCAGCACCTGCGGACGGCGATACTGCTGCTGTTCCCGGCCAGCATCCGGCCGGCGCGGGTGGTTCGGACTGCCGTCCGGCCGTTCGAGAACCGACGAGATCATGCCAAGCAGGAACATGACAAGGACACCAATCAGTCCGAGTCGTTCGCGTCGCATCTCTTGTAATCCCCCGGCCGACCGGAACACTCCGGCACCATCATCCCGCCTGGTCCGCCACGCCACAATGGTCGGCATGATCCGGTCCGAAGCAGCGCAGGCGTGCGCCTCGCGTTGAACGCCGCGCGTCCTTGAACCGGTCCGGTGCGTCGTCCATTGTGCCGGGCACCGCGCTTGCCCGGGAGACCCCAGACATGACCGACCGGTATGCGATCGAGTTCTACAACGCGGCCGAAGATCTGTTGTCGCGAAATCTCGCAGCCGGCCGCGACGAGAAAGTGGCCATCGTCGACGCGTCAGGCCGCCACAGCTACGCCCGGCTTGCGGAGCGAGCCGGACAGGTGGCCAACATGCTTGTCGCACGGGGACTCGGCCGGGAGGACCGCCTGGCATTGGTGATGCTCGATTCCGTCGACCTCGTTGCCTGTTTTCTTGGCGCGATCAAGGCCGGAGTGATTCCGGTTCCGCTGAACACCCGACTTGCCCCGCGGGACTACGCCTACATTCTCGAGGACTGCGGTGCCAGCGGACTGATCGTCTCGGCGCCGATGCTCGATACCGTTCTCGGTACCGGGCCGGTTCCGGGGATGGTGCTGGTTGACGGCGGAACGACAGGAGGCCACCCGTCGCTTGCCGACAGCCTGGCCGGGCAACCGGCGGACCATGCCGCCGCTCTGACCCGGGCGGACGACATGTGCTTCTGGCTCTACACCTCGGGCACGACGGGAGCGCCGAAGGGGGTTGTGCACCTCCACTCCCACCTGGTTCCGACCGCCGAACTCTACGCCGTCGGGATCCTGGGACTTGGCGCGGACGACGTGGTCTATTCAGCCGCCAAGCTGTTCTTTGCCTACGGCCTCGGGAACTCGCTGACCTTTCCCATGGCGGTGGGTGCCACGACGGTGCTGCTGGCCGGTCCGCCTGAACCGGCAGCAGTCTGCGACATACTCGAGCGCGAACGCCCGACCGTGTTCTTCGGCGTGCCGACCCTGTACGCCATGCTGCTCGCCAGCGGGTTGCTGCCAGCGCCGGACGCCCACAACCTCAGGGTTTGCGTCTCCGCCGGTGAGCCGCTGCCGGCCGACCTGCTCAACCGATGGAGCAAGCGGGTCGGCACAACCATCCTCGATGGTCTCGGCACCACGGAGATGCTGCATATCTTCATCTCCAACCGCCCTGACGGCGTGACGCCCGGGACCACCGGACAGGCGGTTCCGGGATACAGGGTCCGGCTGCTGGACGAGAACGACGCGCCATGCGCGCCCGGCGAGATGGGCGTGCTCGAGGTCTCTGGGCCGACGGCGGCGCTGATGTACTGGAATCAGAGGGAAAAGACCAAGGAGACTTTCCGCGGCCCGTGGACCCGGACCGGTGACAACTACATCATGGATGCATCGGGGCTGCTGACCTACTGCGGGCGCAACGACGACATGCTGAAGGTGGGAGGCATCTACGTCTCTCCCTTCGAGGTCGAGAACGCACTCGTGGAGCACGAGTGCGTTCTCGAGGCCGCGGTGGTGGGTCATCCCGACCAGGACCAGCTGATCAAGCCCAAGGCCTTCGTGATGCTGCAGGCGGGGATTGCGGGGACCGACGCTCTCGCCGGGGAGCTCAAGCGCCACGTGCGTGCCAGTCTTGCGGAGTACAAGTACCCGCGCTGGATCGAGTTCGTCGATGACCTGCCCCGCACCGCGACCGGCAAGATCCAGCGTTTCAGGCTGAGAGCCGCCGAATGAACGCTGATCCGGTCGTCGAGACCATTACCGTCGCACAGGCCCGGCTCGAGGTTGCATGGATTGACCGACCGCACCGGGACGCACCGGTCATCGTGTTTCTCCACGAGGGGCTCGGCTGCCAGTCACTGTGGCGTGACTTCCCCTGGCGGCTGGCTACCGCGACCGGCTGCGGAGCGCTCGCATACTCGCGTCGCGGATACGGCAGCTCGTCACCTCATCCGGGCCCGCTCGGCACCGACTATCTGCACCGCGAAGCGACCGAGACCCTGCCGGCGGTGCTGGAACGGTACGGGATCGCCCGTCCGGTCCTCTACGGGCACAGTGACGGCGCGTCCATCGCCCTCATCTACGCCGGTGACAGCGGCCCGAACGTCACGGCGATGGTACTCGAGGCACCGCATGTCTTTGTCGAGGAAGTCTCGCTCGACGGTGTGCGTGCCGCCCGCGCCGCGTTCCGGACCGGCGAATTGCGCGACCGGCTTGCACGGCATCACACCGACCCGGAACTGACCTTCCGGGCCTGGTGCGAAGCCTGGCTTGATCCGGCGTTTGCCGACTGGAACATCGTGCCGAGCCTCGGTCGCATCACGTCGCCGGCCCTGTTGATCCAGGGCGAACTGGATGCCTATGGCACGCTGCGCCAGCTCGACGCCATCGCGCACGGCCTGCGCGGACCGAGCCGGAGACTGGTGATCCCCGACTGCGGTCACGCTCCGCACCGGGATGCGCCGGACCTGGTGCTCGGAACAGCCGGCCGGTTCCTGAATGCGATCACCCGGCCGCATCGGCATGACGCCCCGTGCCGGCCGCCTCGCGACGGAACAGGGTGTCCCGGGCAGCGGACGTCCAGCCGATGAAGATTGCCGGCGCCTCACGGGCCGACAGGGCACGCATCCGCCTGCCGGCCCGCATCGCCGTCTCGATCATCTCCTGCGAGAGCTCGATCGAAGGGTAGTCCGGATTGGTTCGATAGCTGTACATCATGACTCTCCTGGTATCGGATTGTGCAGTGCACAGGAGATAGTTATTTCAAATACGGAATGAAACAGGGGAAATCATCAGGGCATAAATTCCAATTTGGCATCATTTGAAGGCCGCCATGCAGTGTGTGCATGGCGCGGGCAGCAGACGGGGGTACGAAGACCATGCAACCGCTCACGGGCATACGCGTGCTTGCAATCGAACAGTACGGCGCCGGTCCCTTCGGCTCCATGTACATGGCCAACCAGGGTGCCGAGATCATCAAGATCGAGAACCCGAGTGACGGCGGTGACATGTCGCGGTCGGTCGGACCGAGTTTCCTCGGTCCCGAGGACAGCGCCTTCTTTCACAGTTTCAACGCCAACAAGCGCAGCGTCACGCTGAACCTGCGCACGGATGACGGCAGGGCGGTGTTCCACGATCTGGTGCGGACCGCCGATGCGGTCTGCAACAATCTGCGCGGAGACGTCCCGGACCGGCTCGGCCTGACCTACGACCATCTCGCGGCGATCAACCCCAGGGTCGTCTGCGCCCATCTCACCGCCTACGGCCGGACCGGGTCCCGCCGTACGTGGCCGGGATACGACTATCTCATGCAGGCGGAAACCGGCTGGTTCTCGCTGACCGGAGAACCGGGCACCCCGCCAACCCGCTTCGGGCTGTCGGTTGTCGACATGATGACCGGTCTGGCAATGGCGTTCTCCCTGGTTTCGGCCCTGCTTGCCGCGCGCGAGACCGGCACCGGCCGGGACATGGACGTCTCCCTGTTCGATCTCGCGCTGCACAACACCAGCTACCTCTCCACCTGGTACCTGAACGACGCTGTGGTCACCGAACGCCTGCCCCGGTCGGCCCATCCGTCCATGACCCCGTGCCAACTGTACCGGACCGGTGACGGCTGGATCTTCCTGATGTGCAACAAGGAGAAGTTCTGGCCGATCCTGTGCGAAAAGATCGAACACCCGGAATGGGCGGAAGACGGGAGGTTCCTGCGGTTTCCCGACCGGCTCCGGAATCGCACCCTGGTCCAGGAACTTCTGGACGAAGCGCTTTCGCAACGGACAACCGGCGAGTGGCTTGAACTGTTCTCCGGGCAGGTGCCCGCCGCTCCGATCCTCGATATCGGCCAGGCCTTTGCCAACCCGTTCGTCACCGAGAGGGGCGGGATCCAGGAGTTTCCCCACCCGGCCCGGCCCGGCGAAACCTACCGGATGGCGGCCCATCCGGTGCGCTCGTCCGGCGATTCGGTGCCGAACCGTCCGGCTCCGGCACTCGGGGAGTACACGGACGACCTGCTGCGCTCGGTCGGCTACGATCCGGCCCGGATCAGGTCGCTGCGCGAGCGCGGCATCATCTGACCGGCTCTCTGGCGTCATCCTTGCGGAGATCGAGGCGTTAAGGCTCGCGTGGTGGGAGACTTCAACGCGACCCTGTGGTCGGCGGGTCTGCGCGCGTTTCTCTCGGACACCGGCCTGCATGGTTTCGACACCCGGGCCGCCTGGCCCGTCTGGCTCGGTTTCGTCGGCATCCCGATCGACCACGCCTTCACCAGTGCCGATCTTCGCATCCTCGACATCGAAACCGGTCCCGACATCGGATCCGACCACCGGCCGGTCATGATCGACGTTGCGCCGGCCGGACCGCGGGACTTTCGGGCGACGCCACAGGGGTCACAGCCCGAAGCGCCACACGGATCGAGCGCACGTGACGGGATCATCCGTCCGCGACGGCGAACCTCCCGCCGCCAGTGTGAAGATCGCCTCGAGGTCGTCGTGATCGGCCACCCGCTCGAACAGCTGAACCGCCGGAAACCGACTGGTGAAGATTCGCCGGCACGGCTTCCACTCAATGCGACCGAGCGGCAACGTCATGCGCAGCCACCCCGCTGTGCGTCGAGGTATTACCGTACGACGAAGAGGTCCACCATCTGGCCGGACAGCATCCGGTGAAGAGCGGAACGACCGCCGAACGGTAGCGCCGTGCTTGCACTCCTCACCCATTCATCCCCGGCCCTTTCATCGGAGAGCAGGCTCTGAAGGGCCTTGCAGCCTCCCGGGATGCAGGAAATGCGCTCAAGGAAGTCCTTTGCCTGTAATCCCCCTTTTGAGCCTTCCAAAGGGCCCGTCCGCTGGAACGACCCGGATTGGCCACAGTGCCTTCTGGCGCCGTCTTTAACTCGGGCGTAGCGGTTACATTCGGCAGCGGGGACCAGACTTCGCTCTGATTTACACTGCGTTCATCCTCGGGGGTGAAACCTGCAGGCGTCTTGCCGGTTCAGCGCAGATTCTCCTGAGACCTGCTCGCGACCGGCAGATATGCTATGGACCACAGTCAGCGCACGCCCATGACTCTGAAGCGAGGGAAGACGAATGAATATTGCCGACATCGTGCAGCGTAGCGATACGACGCCGGGACGCATCTTTGATTGGATTATCATTGGTCTGATCATGATTTCGATCGTAACGCTCTCGATCGATACGTTGCCCGACCTTGCTCAGCCGCTGCAATCCATCCTCGCCATATCCGAGTTTGTCGTCATGGGGCTTTTCACGCTCGAATACTGTCTGCGTATCGCGACTGCTCCACGCAAGCTCGGCTACATATTCAGCTTCTACGGGGTCGTCGATTTGCTTGCAATTGTTCCATTCTATCTTTCGCTGGGAACCATTGACGCGCAGGTCTTGCGGATCGTGCGGTTGTTCCGCATCATCCGAATCCTGAAGCTTACCCGATACAGTCGGGCCATGCACCGGTTTCACAAAGCAGTCGTTCTTGCGAAGGAAGAGATCGTGCTCTTTTCGGGTGCCACGGCAATTCTGCTCTACCTCGCGGCCTTCGGCATCTACCACTTCGAGCACGCAACGCAGCCAGAGGCTTTTCCCTCCGTCCTGCACAGCCTCTGGTGGGCAACAGCCACGCTCACGACTGTCGGCTACGGCGATGTCTATCCTGTCACCACGGGCGGACGACTGTTCACGTTCGTTATCCTGATGTGTGGACTAGGGATTGTTGCGGTCCCCACCGGCCTCATGGCAGCGGCCTTGTCCAAGGTTCGTCAGAATGAGGAGCGGGAGGAAATCAGGGATCACACAAGGAGGCAGGGTAGTTCGTAATCACTTCGATCGGGATACTGTCCGGATGAGTTTCTGCTTTGAGATCTTGCCGCTGTGGTGCGAACAGGAAGTCAGCCTCACGATGGAGTCCACAACTGGGAAGGGTTTCGATCGAGATCAAGCAAAAAAGGATGAAATCTGGCCTTGAACTGTCACAGGCCCACGAATTCCAAACAGGGGTTGGCCGTACCCGTGTCATGCTTCACCGTTGCCGGGTCATTTTCAGAAACCCGGTAGTTATTCCGTCTTTCAGTCCCCAATCCTTAGCCCGGCCCCGTGTCGTCTCGCGCAGTCCCGCCGGGGCCGAAGCGCATATCGACTGCCCTGACCGTTCCCGGAACTGGCTCGGGCTCGCGGAACAGGTGCTTGTCACCATCACGACCCTTGCTGTTTCGGTGTCTTGCCCAACGCTCCGTTCCGTCTGGCGGAACCGGGTTGCCCGACTTCCGCGCACCCGTGAACCGAAATCTGTCCGGCCGGCATCGCGTGCATGGATTCCAGGCCGGTCCCGACCGCCGGGCACGCGCAATACATGGTCCGGACTTGCGGAAAGCGCGGCGAATTTGCATGGTCCCTTTCATGTCCACCGGTTGCATTGCCTTCACGGCCTGCCGGTCCTTCGGCTTTCGCGGTGAACGACATGCCTGATGAAGAACCCGCCACCGACCTTCCTCTTGCGGGTATCCGTGTGCTCGACGCGGCCTGTTTCATCGCCGCCCCGTTCACCGCCAGCATCATGAGCGAGTTCGGAGCCGAGGTGATCAAGGTCGAACACCCGGCCGGCGGCGACCCGTGGCGGCGGTACGGGACCGCGACCGAACTGCCCGACTGTTCACTGGCCTGGCTGACCGAAGCGCGCAACCGCCGCTCGATCACCCTTGATCTCAGCCGGGTCGAGGGAGCCGGCCTGTTCCTCGAGCTGGTTCGCGGTGCAGACGTGGTCTGCGAGAACTTCAGGCCGGGAAAGCTGGAGGCCTGGGGTCTCGGCTGGGAGGCGCTGTCGGCCGCCAACCGGGGACTGGTGATGCTGCGGGTCTCGGGCTACGGCCAGTCGGGTCCCTATCGCGACCGCCCCGGATTCGCCCGGATCGCCCATGCCTACGGCGGCCTGACCTATCTTTCCGGCATGCCCGGCGAGACCCCGGTTACGCCCGGCTCGACGTCGCTTGGCGACTACATGACCGGCATGTACGGCTGTATCGGCGTCCTGCTCGCACTGCGACACCGGGACCGCACCGGTGAAGGTCAGGTGATCGACTGCGCACTCTACGAAAGCGTGTTCCGCGCACTCGACGAAATAGCGCCGCGGTATGTGCGCGAGGGTTTCGTCCGCGAGGCGGAGGGAACCGGTACCGTGAATGCATGTCCGCACGGTCATTTCGCCGCCGGCGACGGCAGCTTCCTCGCCATTGCCTGCACCACCGACAAGATGTTCGAACGACTGACCAGGGCCATGGAACGCCCTGACCTGCTGGCCAGCTACGCCAGGCAGGAGGCGCGGCTTGCCGGTCGCGCCGAGGTCCTTGCCGAGGTCGAGGCCTGGACCTCGTCCATGCCGCGCGACCGCGTGCTCGCGCTCTGCACCAGGCACAGCGTTCCTGCAGGGCCGGTCAACTCGATTGCCGACATCGTCAAAGACCCGCACGTGCGCGAACGCGGCACGCTCGCAAGTATCGAGGTTCCGGGTATCGGCCCGGTTACCGTTCCCGCGGCCCTGCCGCAGCTCTCCCGCACACCGGGAAGCGTGAAGAGTCTCGGGCCCAGGCTCGGAGCCGACAACATCGGCGTCTACCGTGACGAGCTCGGCCTGACAGAGGAACGGATTCACCAACTGCAGGAGGCGGGAGTCATATGACCACCCACGCTGCCCGGTCATGGCTGTTCGCACCTGCCAACCACCAACGCAGGGCAACGAAGGCGCTGGAACTTGACGCCGATGCGGTCATCCTCGACCTTGAGGACGCAGTCGCAATCGCGGAAAAATCGGCAACACGCGCGGTGGTTCGGGACCTGCTGGCACGTCCGCGCACCGGCGCGGCCCTTGTCAGGGTCAATGCCTGGAACACAGAGTTCTGTCACGGTGACATCGACGCCGTTGTCGGACCGGATCTTGACGGAATCGTTCTGCCGAAGGTCGAATCCGCGTCGTGCCTGATCGCGATCGACTGGCTGATTGCGAACCTGGAGCGCCAGCGGGGCCTCGCGCACGGGTCGGTTGATCTCGTGCCGATTATCGAGACCGCGCGAGGCCTCGCCGGCGCCCGCGAGATCGCGGCTGCGGGAACGCGGGTGCGTCGCCTGGCCTTCGGTGCCGGCGACTTCACGCTTGATCTCGGCATCACCTGGTCAGCGCACGAGAACGAGCTTGTCCATGCCCGTTCCGAGCTGGTGCTGGCGTCGCGCTGCGCCCGGCTCGAGCCGCCAGTCGATACGGTCTTCATCGACATCCGTGACCATGCCGGGTTTCGTGCCTCGGCAACCCTGGCCCGTGACCTCGGATTCCAGGGCAAGCTGTGCATTCACCCCGACCAGGTCGGCATCACCAACGAGGTGTTCAGCCCCTCGACGGCCGAAGTCGAACGCTGCCAGGCCATTGTCGACGCATTCGAGCAGGCGGAACAGGCCGGCCTCGCGTCGATCCAGGTCGACGGGTATTTTGTCGACTATCCGATCTACGAGAAGGCGGTTCGCACGCTTGCCAGCGTCCGGTCCTCCCTTTCGACAGACAAGCGGAGTGCGTCCCGATGATCCGATCCACAGATGACTACCGGGCAAGTCTGCGTTCGCTGCACCCGAGGGTGTTCGTCGACGGCAGGCCGGTCGAGAGCGTCGCCGACGAGCCGGCGCTGCAGCCCGGGATCAACGCGGTCGGCACAACCTACGACTTCGCCCTCCAGCCGGACTACGCAGGACTGATGCTGGCCACCGAGTCCGAAACCGGACGAACCGTCAACCGGATGCTGCACATCGATCGCAGTTCCGATGACCTGTTGCGCAAGCTCGAGGCCATCCGCCTGCTGTGCCGGGAAGCCGGGTGCGTGCAGCGCTACCTGGTCCACGATGCCTTCAACGGCCTGTACCAGGCCACCCGCCGGTGCGATGCCGAGGAGGGAACCTCGTATTTCGAACGGTTCCGCGACTTCATGCTCGAAGTTCAGGACTCCAACCTCGCCTACGGCATCGCGATGACGGATGCCAAGGGCGACCGGTCCCGCAAGCCCTGGCAGCAGGCGCACCCGGACAGCTACCTGCACGTGGTCGAGCAGAGAGCGGACGGGATCGTGATCTCGGGCACCAAGGCAATCGTGACCGGCGCCCCGTACATGCACGGCTACATAGTGATGCCGTCACGGGCCATGACAGCCGATGACGGTCCGTTCGCGGTCAGCTGCGCGGTTCCGATCGACGCGGAGGGAGTGACGGTTTCGGCCCGGCCGGCCGGGCGCCCGGGCGAAGCCGGCGCAGTCTTCAGCCGTCGATACGGCCAGACCACCGGCATCGTCATGTTCGACCGGGTATTCGTACCGACCGAACGGGTGTTCCTGAACGGCGAGACCGGACAGTCGGAGTACCTCACCCGATCCTATGCGACCCATCATCGCCACTCCTGCATTGCGGCGCGCGCCGGCTTTGGCGACCTCCTGATCGGTGCGGGCGCCACCATCATCGAGGCGAACGGTCTCGATACCGAACGCCACGGCCACCTGCGCGAGACCATGGTCGAACTGATCAAGATCGTGGAGGGGTTCTTCGCCACCGGAGTGGCGGCGTCGACCTACGGCCGCGATGAAGGCTGGGGCACCATCATGCCGGATCCGGTGTTCTCCAACATCGGCAAACTGCTGATGGCAACCCAGATCTATGACATGCACCGGCTCGCCCACACCGTGACCGGCGGCCTCGTCGTCGCCCTGCCCGGGCCCGACGAGGATCACAATCCGCACACCCGGGCAACGCTGTCGGAAGTCCTGCAGGGCAACCCGGCCATCCCGTCGGAACACCGGCTGCAGACGGTGCGCCTGCTCGAGGACCTCACCGCCTCGCACCAGGCGGGCTGGTACTCGGTGATGTCACTGCATGGCGGCGGATCGCCCGAGGCCATGAAACGGGAAATCTGGCGCAACTACCCGGTCGGAGAAAAACAGGAACTGGTCCGCTCCCTCATGGAACGTGACATGCTGGAGCGAACCGACGGATCCCGGCCCGATCGCCAACCCGGCCGGTGCTGTCCTGTGGGCTGTCGTGTTCCGGACTTCGTCAAGCAGGCGCCTCTGCCTCGCGAGGCTGCGGAGTAGGGCCTGGACCGGCGGGGTCGGTCCCGCCTGGTCGAGATCAGCCTGACGGTCTATCTGCTGGCTTTCCGGGCCGGGTACACGGTAATGCGCTCCCGCAGCAGCAGCACGGGGATGGGCCTACCCTTCCACCGCCTTGAGGGCCGCTTCCTTGGTATCGTGGATCGTGATGATACGATCGAAGCCGCTGATCTCGAATATCTCGCGAATCTCGTCAGAGACCGAACACAGGGAGAATTCCGAATTCTGCGTCCGCATGGCCTTGGCCGTCAGCAGCAGGGCGCGCAGCCCGGCACTGCTGATATAGGTAATGGCCTTGAAATCGAGGATAACCGCCCGATCCGTCTGCTCGATCGCCCCCCTGACCGACTCCTCGAACTCCCGCACGTTGGTGCCGTCAATGCGCCCGACAACACGAACTGACAACACGCTGTCCTGGCGTTCGGTGCTCACTTCCATGGATTGGTATCCCCGTCCTTTTCCTGTACTGCAAGAGACGCAGCACCCTGGCTTGAACCCGGAGCCCCTTCGCGCACCCCGCTGCGTCCTGCGCTCATTCCTCAGTCGTCCGCATCTGGCATTACAACAAATTCGGGATAGGCTTCAATGCCGAGTTCGACGACATCCTGTCCAAGCGCCTCGGCCGTCTCGGAAATGCGGGCGCCGAATACCTTGTCGATGATCACCCAAACCAGCAGGGATGCAAGGAACACGAACGCACCGATCGAGACAATGCCGATAAGCTGCGTGAGCGGATCACCTCCTGCCGCAATGCATACCGCGAGTGTTCCCCAGATGCCAGCAAAAAGGTGCGCCGGAACCGCGCTGACCACGTCATCGATCTTGAGCCGTTCCATCAGCTTTATGCCAAGCACGACAACGGCTCCACCGATGGCGCCGATGATCACCGCCCAGTCGTGGGATACGATATCAGGCCCCGCCGTGATCGCAACCAGTCCGCCTATGGCTCCGTTCAGCCCGGCAAGCAGATCGATCCGTCCGAGCACCGGCCGCGACAGCGCAATCGCGGCCATGACGCCGGCTGCGGCCGCCAGGTTGGTATTGGCCAGGATGTTGCTGATCGCGACAACGTCGACACCCGTGGACATTGCGAGCTGGGATCCGCCGTTGAAGCCGAACCAGCCCATCCAGAGAATCAGCACGCCGAGGGTGACAGCCGGGACATTCGACGGCGCGGTGTTCCTCACCGTCCCGTCCGGGCGGAACTTGCCGGCACGCGCCCCGATGACCAGGGCGCCGGCCAGAGCCGCCCATCCACCCGTGGAGTGCACGATGGTGGAACCGGCAAAGTCCTGGAAGCCTAGCTCGTTCAGCCAGCCGCCGCCCCAGGTCCACGACCCGATCACCGGGTAGATCACCGCGGTCAGTACCACGATGAACAGGAAGAACGACCACAGCTTGACCCGCTCGGCCAGTGTTCCCGACACGATGGAAGCCGTTGTCGCCACGAACACCATTTGGAAGAACCAGTCCGACATGGTGGAGTATCCGTTGGCGTGCACCCTGGCGGCGGCTTCGGTGTCGCCGCCGAGCATCGCGATCTCGTCGGGCGTGGTGCGGTAGCCGAAATCGACAGTCCCGATCCAGCCGCCATCAACACCGCTGTACATGAGGTTGTAGCCAACAGCGTAGAACACCAGTCCCGCGATCGAGTAGAGACCGACGTTCTTCAGGCAGATGACCGAGGCATTCTTGGTTCGCACCGAACCGGCCTCGAGCATGGTGAATCCGGCGCACATCCACATCACCAGCACGCCCCAGATGAGAAAGGCGAAACTGTTCAGGACAAAGGCCGATTCCTCGTGACCGGAGGCATGGGAAGCCGATGGCAGCACTGCGAGGATCAACGCGGCGAAGACAGTCATCGCCCGTCTCGATGACAACCCGATTATCATTGCGGCCTCCTGTATGCTCTGGGTGCGTTCATCTGCGCCCGCAGGTGCGTTCACTCCTGCCCCGTTAACCTGTGCATCGGACGAATATACCATGCGGCGGTCGCGCCTGCACTCGCAGTGCGCAGGCGGCTTCACCGCCTGTCACATCGGGTGCGCGTGGCGGGAGCTGAAGCGGGAGCTGGAAGCGAAGCGCGATGGATGCAGAAATCACGACCCGCGCCGACTCGTCGGCAGAACTCCAGGCACGGCGCCAGGAACGTCACCGGGCCCGGCTGGCCGGCAGCGAGGGTGTCGACCTCAAATCAACGGTCGCACCCCAGGATGCGGGACGGCCGTTCGAGGTGGTGTCCGAATTCAGGCCGGCGGGCGATCAGCCCGAGGCGATCGTCCAGCTGGTCGACGGAATCCGGCAGGGTGATCTCGACCAGGTGCTGCTCGGGGTGACCGGCTCCGGCAAGACCTTCACCATGGCCCATGTCATCAGCCAGATCAGTCGGCCGACACTGATCATTGCGCCGAACAAGACCCTGGCCGCGCAGCTGTATGGCGAAATGAAACAGTTCTTTCCGAACAACGCCGTCGAGTACTTCGTCTCCTACTACGATTACTACCAGCCTGAGGCCTACGTTCCCAGGACCGACACCTACATCGAGAAGGAATCGTCGATCAATGAACAGATCGACCGGATGCGCCACGCGGCCACGCGATCGCTGCTCGAGCGCGAGGATGTCATCATTGTCGCGTCGGTCTCCTGCATCTACGGAATCGGCGCAGTCGAGACCTACAGCACCATGGCCTTCCTGCTGCAGGCCGGGAAGGTCTACGAGACCCGGACCCTGCTGCGACACCTGGTGGAACTGCAGTACCGGCGCAACGACCTCGGCTTCACCCGCGGCACCTTCCGGGTGCGAGGAGACACGCTCGAGATCTTTCCGGCCCATCTCGAGGACCGGGCATGGCGGCTCTCGTTCTTCGGCGACGAACTTGAGGAGATCCAGGAGTTCGATCCGCTGACCGGCGAGCAGACCGCCGCGCTCGCCCAGGTCCGGGTGTTTCCCAACTCGCACTACGTCACTCCGAAGCCGACCCTCGACCAGGCCATCGGCAAGATCAAGGTCGAGCTGAAGGAGCGGGTCGCCGAGTTCAGCGATTCCGGGCGGCTGCTCGAGGCGCAGCGCATCGAGCAACGCACCGTGCTCGACCTCGAGATGCTGACGGCCCAGGGGGTCTGTGCCGGCATCGAGAACTACTCGCGGTATCTCGCCGGACGCAATGCCGGCGAGCCGCCCCCTACGCTGTTCGAGTATCTGCCCGAGAACGCGTTGCTCATGATCGACGAGAGCCATGTCACCGTTCCGCAGATCGGCGGCATGTTCAGGGGCGACTTTCATCGCAAGTCCACGCTCGCCGAGTACGGGTTCCGGCTTCCCTCCTGTGTGGACAACCGGCCTCTCACCTTCGAGGAGTGGGAGCAGATGCGCCCCCAGACGGTGTTCGTCTCGGCGACTCCGGGGCCGTGGGAACTCGATCGGACCGGAGGGATCTTCGTCGAACAGGTGGTGCGGCCCACCGGTCTGATCGACCCGGTCTGCATCGTGCGTCCGACCGCGACCCAGGTCGACGACGTGATTGCGGAGTGCCGGGCCGTGGCGAACCGGGGCCAGAGAACCCTGATCACGACGCTGACGAAACGCATGGCCGAGTCGCTCACCGACTACATGTCGGAAGCCGGGCTGCGTGTCCGCTACCTGCATTCCGACATCGATACGCTCGAGCGCATCGAGATCGTCCGCGACCTGCGGCTCGGCGTGTTCGACGTCCTGGTGGGCATCAACCTGTTGCGCGAGGGACTGGACATCCCCGAGTGCGCCCTGGTCTCCATCTTCGATGCGGACAAGGAAGGGTTCCTGCGTTCGCGCACCTCGCTGGTCCAGACCATCGGACGTGCGGCGCGGAATATCGACGGTCGGGTGCTGCTCTACGCCGATACCATCACCGACAGCATGCAGTACGCGATCGACGAGACCAACAGGCGGCGTGCGCGGCAGACGGAGTACAACGAGACGCACGGGATCACGCCCGAATCGGTTCGCAAGGCGATCGGCACCATCCTGGAATCCGACCACGAGCGCAGCGACCGGCTCACCGTCGAGACCGGGGCTCCCGAGGGGGCACTGGTCGGCCGCACGCTCGAGGAGGTGATCCAGGACCTGGAGGCGCGGATGCGCGCTGCCGCGGCCGACCTGCAGTTCGAGGAAGCGGCCCGTCTGCGCGACGAGATCCGACGCCTCGAGGCGGCAGACCTCGGACTGGCCGAGACGAAACCACCGAAACGGCGGGCCCGAGCCCGGTCGCGACGGGGGTAGCGGCGTCAGCCGGAGCAGCTTCGGCGACGGTCGTCTCCCAGACCGTTGCCGTCATGTCACTTGGTGCGTGTTCAAGCTTCGGCTTCGCTGACCCGGGCCTCCAGCCGCCACAATTCCTGTAACGGTGCCGCCAACGTCATGGGGAGGGTCGCCGCAGCAACAGGTCGCGCAGGGAGACCATTCCGAGAGGGTTGCGGTCGCGGTCCACCACTATGGCGCGGGTCAGTTCAAAGCGCACAAGCAGGTCGACGACATTGTCCACCAGCATGTCGGCGGCGGCGGTCCGGGCCGGTTTCGACATGATCTCATGGACGTTGACCCTTCCAGGCGCGCGGTCCTTCGCGATCACTCGGGTGGCGATATCCCGCAGTTCGAGCACACTGAGAACTGTGCCGGCGGGACTTGCACCCGCAAGTTCAGCAGCTAGACGGAACTTCAGGAGGATCTGAAGAAGCGATCCATGACCAACCACCGGTTTTTCATGGGTTTTTTGGCCCTGCGGCCGCTGGTCACCCTGTCAGTCTCATGGGAAGGTTGTGGTCAGGGTTCACTCCGAGAAGCCGGAACGCCCGTTTCTGGACCGGGGTGGGCCTGGTGACGACGGACAGCAGGCTTTCGCCATGACCCGGCAGGCGCAGCTGGTTCAGCGCCATCCCCGAGAGATCGTCGAGCAGAGTCCGGAAGCTGTGGGCGGGCAGGTCGTCTGCGGTGCGTTTTATGGCGGCCTTCCGCCGGGCGGATTCCGACGGCCGGGCCTTCTCCACCGGCGAGTTCCGCTGCGCGCGGGCGCCCGCGCGGTCGTCGTCCTCGAATAGGAGCGGCGCGAGGCGGGCGGCGGTGCGCCTGGCGACACGTTCACGGTCCCGCTCACGGCGGACCTCGGGGTCCCGATAGGCCATCGGCTGTCTCCATGGATATGGAAATGAGGAAGTGTGGACGCCCGGCCGGCGGCCCGGTGTTGATGCCCGGCGCCAGGGGCGGGTAGCGGCCGTCGAAAGACCGGCTGGACGTCCTGAAAGGGGGCGGTCAGCCCTTCTGGCGGCGGTCGTGAAACAGGCCGGAGACGATGTCGCCCCAATTTGGACGCCTCCCCGGGTCTTCAGCCCGGTGCAGACGATAGATCTCCGTGCGCGCGGGCCGCATCTCCCTGACCGCCTTCAGGGTCACGGTGGCGTAGTCCGCCCCGCACCGGCCCCTTCCCTTCGGCTGCGCCGGGTCGGGACAGCGGCGGATGTCGCCGTCGACCATGCCCTTCGTTATGTTGAGTTCCACATAACCGGGCATTGAAGCGCTCGACCACGTATCGGTCGTCGGCCAGGCCGGTGCCAAAGAAATGAACCAAGAACGTATCCGCCGTGTTGCCGGGAATCGCCAGTGCTGCCGTCATGGAACCATCTCCATCTTGCCGATGAGGGAAAACGGCGGCCAGACGCCCTCCCCCGGACATCCCCGCCGCCGACCCGCTCACGGCCAGGCCTCTCCTCTCGACGGCGAAGGGCGCGGCGGTGGAGGCCGGGCGGCGGACCGGCAGTGTGGCAGGTGAACGAGTTCCTCAAACGATACCGCGAAGCGCCACCAGACCCGGCTTTGACAGGCTGGCTGGAGTGCTCGAGGGGATCGAGTGGCGCCATCCAGTGCGGACCTGGCGGCCGTCGCGGGTCGGCCGAAGAGGGTCGAGCAGCCCCGCATGATTAGCAATTGCCCGGCGGCAGTGAATTTGATTCACTCCCTGTGCCATGATTAGAACGCCTCGACACAACATCCAAACTCTTGAGGCTGTGCTCGCCGCATCCGCGCCAATTGCTTTGGCAATGCCTGCCGGTATGATCGAACGGAGAAACAAACGATTACATTCGATCTGAAAGCCCTGAAACGTGCAGTTCACGAGGATGCTGCAATTCGCCGCGTTCGGCGGCTTCAGTCGATTGCGCGAATTGATAACAGAACGGAGGTAGTGTGCTGATGACTGGTGACCATCGTGTCGCACGACTGCTGAAGTCAGAAGTGAAATACATACTCCTGGCGCTGGCAGCAGTCGTCTACGCACCCGGGAGCATGGCATACGGCAGTGATGTAAAAGAATACGAAGGCAACACCATGACCTTCAAGATAACAAAACCAACGACAAATGCCGGTTACAATTATCCGGAACAAGTCCGTTATTCGTATAGTGTGAATGACGGTTCGGCGGAGATTGGATCGGACTACAGTGTCCCTGACGGGAAAACAGGCAAGATCGTTTTTCCGGCAGGTTCGGCAACGACCGCAAAGATCGAAATAAATTTATTCGAGGATGATCTTGACGAAGGCAGCGGTGAGACACTGGAATTAGTTCTGACGAGTCCTCAATACGAAGCTGCTAGTGGTATGTATTTGTACGGATTTTATTTACCTACACGCCTAGCCTTTGATGGATTGATTCTTGATCCCGATTGATCAGACCCCAGGTCCTGTTGACAGTTAACCGGAACTTCAGGGGGATCTGAAGAAGGGATCCATGACCCACCACCGGTTTTTCATGGATTTCTTGGCCCTGCGGCCGCTGGTCACCCTGTCAGTCTCATGGGAAGGTTGTGGTCAGGGTTCACTCCGAGAAGCTGGAACGCCCGTTTCTGGACCGGGGTGGGCCTGGTGACGACGGACAGCAGGCTTTCGCCATGGCCCGGCAGGCGCAGCTGGTTCAGCGCCATCCCCGAGAGATCGTCGAGCAGGGTCCGGAAGCTGTGGGCGGGCAGGTCGTCTGCGGTGCGTTTTGTGGCGGCCTTCCGCCGGGCGGATTCCGAGGGCCGGGCCTTCTCCACCGGCGAGTTCCGCTGCGCGCGGGCGCCTGCGCGGTCGTCGTCCTCGAACAGGAGCGGCGCGAGGCGCCGGCGCATGTGCCATTCGACATGCAGGGCCAGCATGCACAGGAACACGTGCGCGCGGACATGGTCGGGGGAGTAGACGGAGACCGGACGGATCCGCAGGTCGCTCCTGGCGTTGCGGAACGCACGTTCCACGCCGGCGAGGCTCTTGTACGCCTCCACGGCTTCGGCCGCGCCCATGGAGGCGGAATCCAGGCTGGTGCGGATGACGCAGACGCCGTCGAGCCGCGCTTCGGCAGCGATCCGCTCCGACCGCCGGCGCCACGAGATGGCGTTGTCGGTCACGTCGACCTCGATGTGCTTGCCGACCTTGCGACGGTTGATGTCCCTGCCCACCCGGCGCTCGATGCTCTCCCGGCCCTTCAGCCGGCCCGAGCGCACCGACCTCGCGATCCTCGCCATCGAGGAGCTGAAGGTGCGAAACATGACGGCAAGCGCCCGGAGCACGGCGGAAGAGCCGGGGTTCTGCGTACGCCGGAAGGCGGGGCGCCTGATCGCGGTCGATCCCCGCCACACCAGCCAGACCCGTGCAGCGTGCGGGCACGTCGACGCCCGATCGCGCAGGACACGGGACCGGTTTCACTGCGTGGCCTGCGGCCACGCCGATCATGCGGACGCGAATGCTGCCCGCAACATCCGGCGCCGGGACCGGAAGCTCACTGCGCGGTGTCGGCATCGGCAGGAGCCGGGGCTGACCGAGTTCCTGCGCAGCGAGCGCGTTCCAGCAAACGGCGCCTTGCACAGCGACAGTCCCGAGCCCTCACGATGCCGGGCGCAGGCACCCTGCAAGGGCGCCCACGCCGGCCGCATCGTGTTGGCGGGCAAGGAGGGCGGTCGAGACCGCCCGTACCGCGACCAAAACCCGGCGCCGGTCAGGAAGGCGGAATGTCGGGTTCGATGGCGAATTCCTCGACCGTGCCCGGCTGTGTGATCAGGCCCTGTTCGACCAGGAACTCGTCGAAACGGCGGTATCTGCCGGTATCGAGGGCGGCGGGCCTAAGCGCGAACCGGGGCAGCGTGTCGCGAAACGCCCTCCTGTTCAGCTCGTCATCGAGACCGTCCCTGTAGCCGCTGAACATCTCCCAGGCGGCGTCCGGATGGTTGACTGTGAACTGCACCGCCGCCTCGAGCGCGCCAACCAGTGCGCCGAGTTCCGGCCGGTCAAGATCGGCCGCATTCGCCACCACGATCAGTTCGTCATAGCCGGGAACCCCTTCCTCCTCGACGTAGAAGGCGCGGCCCGGCCGCCCGACGATATCCATCTGGTTGAGCTCGAAGTTCCGGTAGGCGCCGATCACGGCATCCACCTGACCCGAGATCAGGGAGGGACTGAGCGAAAAGTTCACGTTGACGAGTTCGATGTCGTCGGTGCCCAGACCGTGGCGCGCGAGCATCGCCGCGAGCAGTGCGTCCTCGAAACCGCCGACCGAGAACCCGACCTTGCGTCCCTTCAGATCGGCAATCGAGCGAATCGGTCCGTCGGCCAGAACCACCAGCGTGTTGAGCGGGGTCGCGACCAGGGTGGCGATCCGCACGAGCGGCAGTCCCTCGGCATGATACAGGTGCAGTTGCGGCTGATAGGAAATCGCGACATCGGCCTTGCCGGCCGCCACCAGCTTGGGTGGATCGCTGGGATCGGCGGGCTCGATCATCTCGACCTCGAGACCGGCCTTCGCGAACAGCCCGAGCTTCTCGGCCACCACCAGGGTGGCATGGTCGGGATTGAGGAACCAGTCCAGCATGACGGTGAGCTTCTGCTGGGCCGACGCAGACGAACCGGCGACAAGCAGCAGGACGGTACACAGGACAGGTCCTGTCCGTCGCAGGAGAGTGTTGATCATCTGTGAGTGCTCCGGCAATGCGCCCGGAAAACACGATGCGAAGGAGGAATGACGGGCAACAGGTCCGATCCCTTCGCCGGCATTATCCGGATCAGGTTCAATGGGTCACCCGGTCTCACACCAGGTTTCTCAGCCGTCTCTCAGGCTCCCCACGGTCCCGGCCATGGTGGCGACCGCCGCGCCATGGTGTCAAGTCGATGCCAGCGCATCCGCGCGGCGTTCCAGCACCGCGACGAAAAAGCCGTCGGTTCCGAACCCGTCGGGATCGAGCCGGAGCATGTCGGCACCGGCCCGCGGCAGTACTCCGCCACCGCGCGCGGCGACCGTGGCGGACCAGACATCACCGACCGGAAGCACCCGGTAGTCGCAGCGCCGCTGCAACAGGGCCGCCACCCGTTCCTCGTTTTCCTCCGCAAGCAGGGAGCAGGTGACGTAGATCAGCCGGCCCCCGGGCCTGGTCAGCCTCGCGGCCCGGGCGAGGATCGCGTCCTGGGTGGCGAGGATGCCGGCGAGATCCGCCTCGCCATATCGGTGCCGGGCATCGGGCGTGCGGCGCCACGCGCCGATGCCGGTGCACGGAGCGTCGACCAGGACCCGGTCGAACCGTCCCCGGTGGCGCCGCGTGTACCGGTCGGCATCCCCGCCCAGGACCCGGCGTTCGACATTATGCAACCCGGCGCGCGCCACACGCGCGGCTGCCCGCTCGAGGCGGGCGGCCGACACGTCAAGCGCCAGCACCCGTCCCCGGTTGCGCATCAGCGCTCCGAGCACCAGGGTCTTGCCGCCGGCACCGGCGCAGAAGTCGGCGACCTGCATGCCGGGTTCGACCCCGGTCAGCAGGGCCGCAAGCTGCGCGCCCTCATCCTGGATTTCGACAAGCCCGTCGCGCAGGGCGGCAATCCCGCGAACCCGTGGCCTCCCGTCGCAGCGAAGTCCAAGCGGCGACCAGGGTGTCGGACGGGTCACGATCCCCGCCCGCTCCAGCCGACGCCGTACCGCGAAGCGACCGGTCCCGTTCAGGGGGTTAATTCTCAGGTCAAGTCCCGCCTCGCGGCCCAGTGCCGCCATGCAGGCGGCGAACCGGTCGCCCAGCACCGGTTCCAGCCTGCTGGCGATCCAGTCCGGGCACTCGGCACGCACAGGTGCGGGCATGTCGGGATGACCGGGCCCGGTACCGCACAATCGGTCGAGCAACCGGCGTTCCCCATGCGAGGGCGGCGACGGCGCGTGCGGGGTTCCGGCGAACAACGGGGTCGCCGTGGTGCTGTCAAGGCCGTCGACCAGGGCGAGGTCGGCAAGGACCCGAGTGCGGGCCGACACATCCTCGCCCAGCTTCCCGGCCCACCAGTCGAGCCGGCACCGGGAGCGGACCACTCGCCAGACCCGGGCCGTGACGGCCGCCCGGTCCCCGGAACCCGCGTAGCGCCGCCCGCGGAAGTACCGGGACATCACCCGGTCGAGGCGCCCGGGCTCCGCCTCCGCCTGTTCAAGGATTTCGATCGCGGCCGCCAGCCGGCCGGCCGGTGTCACAGGCCGGCCCGGTAATTCGGCGCATCGCGGGTGATCGTCACGTCGTGGACGTGGCTTTCACGCAGGCCGGCGCCAGTGATGCGCAGGAACCTGCACCCGGTCTGCATGTCGGAGATGGTCCGGTTGCCCGTGTAGCCCATCGCCGCCTTCAGGCCGCCGACAAGCTGGTGGATGACCGCGTTCAGCGGCCCCTTGTACGGCACCCCTCCCTCGATCCCTTCCGGGACCAGCTTCAGGGTGTCGGCGACCTCTTCCTGGAAGTAGCGATCGGCCGAACCACGCGCCATCGCGCCAACCGATCCCATGCCGCGGTAGGACTTGTACGACCGCCCCTGGTAGAGATAGACGTCGCCCGGGCTTTCGTCGGTGCCTGCGAACAGCGCTCCGATCATGGCGCAGTCGGCACCGGCCGCGATCGCCTTGGCGAGATCGCCGGAATACTTGATCCCGCCATCAGATATCACCGGCACACCGGCCTCGCGGCAGACCTCCACCGCGTCGATCACGGCGGTGAGCTGAGGTACACCCACCCCTGCCACCATGCGGGTGGTGCAGATCGAGCCCGGACCGATCCCGACCTTGACCGAATCCGCCCCGGCGTCGATGAGCGCCGTGGCGCCATCAGCGGTGGCGACGTTGCCGGCAATCACCTGGATCGAGTTGGAGAGCCGGCGAACACGCGAGACGGTCTCGAGCACATTCTCGGAATGGCCGTGTGCGGTATCAATGACCAGCACGTCGGCCTCGGCATCCAGCAGTGCCTCGGCCCGTCTCAGGCCATCGGACCCGGCACCTGTCGCGGCCGCCACCCGCAAACGGCCCTGGACATCCTTGCAGGCATCCGGATGATTGCCCGCCTTTTCCATGTCCTTGACGGTGATCAGTCCGACGCATTTCTGGTTGTCGTCGACGACGAGCAGTTTCTCGATCCGGTGGCGGTGAAGCAGGGTGCGGGCCTCTTCGGGGGAAACCCCCTCGTGCGCGGTCACCACGCGGCGTGTCATCAGGTCCCTGACCGGCTGTCGCGGGTCGGTTGCGAACCTGACGTCGCGGTGTGTCAGGATGCCCGCGAGCTTGCCCGACCGCCGCCGCACCACCGGGACCCCGCTGATCTTGTTGCAGCGCATGAGCTCGAGCGCATCGGCGAGCGTCTGGTCCGGGTGAATGGTCACCGGGTTGACCACCATGCCGGCCTCGAATTTCTTCACCGCCCGCACCTCTGCGGCCTGGCGCTCGATCGACATGTTCTTGTGGATGACCCCGAGGCCTCCGAGCTGCGCCATGGCAATGGCGAGCCGGCTCTCGGTCACCGTATCCATGGCCGCCGAAATCACCGGCACTGCCAGTGAAATTTCCGGCGTCAGGCGCGTGCTGGTGTCGGTGTGCGCCGGCTGGACTGACGAATGCGCCGGTTCGAGCAGAACGTCGTCAAATGTAAAGGCCTGGCGGATCTGCATGTTTCTGCCTCGCTGTACGGCGATGGCACGCCATTATACACCCCTTGCGGAACGGGCAAGCACATTCGCGGATTCCGGGGATCCGATGTCGTCTTCGGCGCCTTCGAGCCGGAGGAATCGGGTCCGCTCTCACCGGGTTCCGCGTTCCGGTGGCCGTGAGCCCCGGCACAACACCCCAACCACATCCCAAGTCCGCGGCAGGGGACCTGCCGTGGCGGCTGCAGGGAGGGCCGGGTGCGCGCTGCGCGCGTGGACTCCGTGTGAAATCGACCCCGTCTGGGACGGTTCGCCCGTCAAGTCACGCAGGATTCACGGTCAAGTGGGCTGGATTCTGCATTGTGACTGCCGGCTCCGGGCGGTAGATGAAGGTGATGGATGTCCTCGTCGTGATCATGCTGGTCATTGCCCTGCTTCTGGTCATCGGAACGCTGGCGGGCGGGTTGATCACCATGGCACGCGGCGGTGACGCCGGACCGCAGCGGTCAAACCTGTTCATGCGCTACAGGGTGCTGTTCCAGGGCGCTGCGGTACTGCTGTTCGTCATTCTTCTCGCGATCGCAAAAGGCTAGAAGGCACCTGCCATGGTCGTACTCACGCGGATCTACACCAGGGGCGGCGACAGGGGCATGACGTCACTGGGTGACGGCAGCCGCGTGGACAAGCATTCCGCTCGCCCGGAAGCCTACGGAACTGTCGACGAGGCGAACTCTGCGATCGGACTAGCCCGCCTGCACGCCTCGGGCAAGCCTGACGCCATGCTGGGCCGTATCCAGAACGACCTGTTCGATCTCGGTGCGGACCTGTGTACGCCCCACAAGGAGCACCCGGAACACCCGCCACTGCGCGTGACCGAGGAACAGGTCCAGCGGCTCGAAGCGGAAATCGATGCGATGAACGAGCGCCTTGAGCCCCTGTCATCCTTCGTCTTGCCGGGTGGAAGCGTTCTGTCGGCCCACCTGCACCACGCACGCACGGTTGTCCGCCGCGCCGAGCGACACGTCACCCGGCTTTCGGGTCAGGAACAGATCAACACGCACGCGGTCCGGTACGTAAACCGGCTGTCAGATCACCTGTTTGTACTTGCACGCCATGCCAACGGCGACGGACGCGATGACGTCCTCTGGGTCCCGGGAGCGAACCGGTGATGCCGGCGTCTGCAGCCAGGAGCCGATTGGCCAACGTCACGGACGATGCGGCCTCTACCGGCCCTTGCCGCGCAGAACACATTCGCTCCTGACACCACCGGAGCCGGGTCCGGGCGACTCTCTCTCCAGACCGGGCGTCAGTTCGACGCGAAGCACCCCTGAATCGAGGTCGTTCTACCCATACACGAGGGCAGGATGTCCTCGATGCCGACCCTTTTCGCCTGCAATTCCCTGCCGGCGCCGACTCTTGAAGATTCGTGCGACCTGGTTGGCCCGGTCAGGCGCCAGCAATCGGGATGAACGCGACCCCGGCGCACCGACCCTTTCTCGGGTGGACATGATCCCGTCGATCCAGAGCACGTCGTGGTCATCGAGGCCGTAGAAGACGCCGCCAGCGTCCTTCCCGGTTGCGAAGTGCAGGTGGTCGACATGGCCATCGCCGGCCCGGGCGTCGTTGCCTGCGACCAGGTGATCAGCGCTTGGCCCGCAGTCGAACGTGTCACCTTCCAGATCGCCCCACAGCGTGGCGTCACCGGCCCCGTCGTTCAGCGGGTCCATGTCCTGGCCACCGAGCACGCAGTCGTTTTCCGGGCCGCCGCGCAGGATGACGGTACCCATGTTGCTGTTCATCCGGTCATCGCCGGGCCCGCCCTTGAGTGTGTCATGGCCCTGGCGCAGGTGGGTGGTACCGGTCCGGGTCTTGTCCGGCAGCCAGGCGCCAGCGTTCTGGCCGCTACAGGCCGGGTATCGCGAGATCCGGCGGCGGCGGCCACGGAAGCGCGGTGCGGCTGGGCCAGTCTTTACCCGCCGCAAAAGAGCCGCGGCACACCTCATCCACACGCTTCAGCGTGCCGCTTTGAATTGCGACCGGGACGGCCGCCATCTCCGGGACCTGCCACCGGCACACAGTCAGGGACTTCGCCTGGTCGATACAGGAGAGTGAACGGCCTGCGGGCGGCGAACGGCGGAGCTCAAACCGGAATCACAGCCCGACCAAGCCGAACTCCTTGCCGTGAGAATAGGCGATCGGGCGCTGGGTGACTGAGTGCCGGTAGTACTTGCGGGCGAACCGCACCAGCGCGTCCGCAGAATAGTCCACAACTTCCCGCACCGAGACCTGCCGGTCTGAATTGGTATCGGCGGCGCCATTCATCCCTTCAAGCAGGAGCCAGGTCAGGGCGCCATGTTTCTCGATGGGGAGTTCCTTTGCCCTTTCATCCGCCTGCGAGGCTGCAAGGACATGAATGCCCCCTACCCGTGCCCGCTGTCGCAGGACCTTCTGCGTCGCCGTATCGTCGAACACCTTCACGGCAGCACCGGAGTAGCAGGCGTCCAGGACCACGAACACCCGACGTGCCTGTGTCTGAACTGTCAGCATCCGCATCAGTTCGCGAGCGGAGAGTGCGTGCTTGCGGATCAGCTGATGCAGTTTTTCCTCGCTGGTCGCGTTGCTCCATTCATCGGAATACGCAACGAGGTACCATTCCCAGTCATCTTGCTCCTTCAGGACAATGCCATGGCCGGAAAAATAGACGATCAGCACATCCTCCGGACTGGTCTGCAGGCCTTTCAGCAGGTCGGTAATCGCGTTCCTGTCAGCGGAACTTTCCACAAGGGTATGCACATGAACCTTGCCGTAGGCCGGTCTGCCCGAACCGGTGCGCACGCTCTTGCCCTGCTCGCCTACCGTGCGGGTTACAGTTTCCGCGTCCTTTCTTGCGTAGAACAGTTGCCAGGCCGGGACCGTGTAGGTGTCAATTCCGATGGCAACGAGATGCAGGTCGGCACCTGATTCCCGGCGGATACGATGCTCCATCGAATGCACCGCGGGTCTTCCCTCGATGCCCTGTCCGTCAACGGCCACGGCGCGGAACTCGTTGCCGCCGGCGACAAGAACGACGCGGCTCGAATGAGTGGTTTGTCCGCGGGCTTCCATCACGAGTTTGCCATTGTGATATAACCGAATTGATCCGATATTGCCCTGTGGGTAGCCGGCTTCCACGTTGACAGTGACGGTCACCATGCCGTCCGGACCGGGTACACCCAGACGCATCGATGCCTCCGGCGGACGCCTGAACCCCTGGGTGAGGTTCAATGCTCCGTCGGTCAGTAATTCCTCCGTGCCGCGGATCTTCTGCAGGAGTGCTGGTTCGTGGTGGGTCGCCGAAAAAGCGTCGACCGGCAGTGCAACACGGGCGGTTTCGGTTTCGGTGTTTGTCTCACCGGATACGGACAAGGCGTCGATCCCGTTCTGGGAGCCGTCGAAGCGGCCGTTGGCGTCAATGACCGACCAGCCGTCCGCAGTCGGAAGCAGTTGCGCAACCGGACTATCGCCGGTCTGTCGGGCCTGGCTCGAATGGATGGCGACTTGGCCTGTCGGCAGTCCGACAAGCAGCCAGTCACTGTCAGAGGCGAAGATCAGTGCCGAATGCCGGCCCGTCGAGAAGGTGCGGATTTCGCTTGTAGTTGCGCCACCGCCACCCACGGTCCAGATCCTGACCGTATCTCGTCCATCTCCGGCAGCCACCATCCTGCCCGTAGAATCGAGCGCGAGGACCCTGACTGCGTCTGCGAGCTTCCCCACTCTCCTTGCTCCCTGCAGGGAGGGCTGGACTTGCCCGGCCGGGATTTTCCACAAGCACACGGTGCCACGAGCGTCTCCGGCCAGGACAAAGTGCTCGTTGAGCGCAACCGCCGTGATGCGGGCACCGTCATCGGAGCACTGCAGGCTGAAGCCGTTCCATCCTGCCCGCGCGAAGCGCACCGTCACCCGTTCTCCACGGTTGCCCGAAACATAGGCCAGCATCGATCCGCTGGCCGAGATCGCCGGATACGCATCAGGTGCTGCATCAGGAAGGACGAACCCGTAGCCGGACGCCGGTCGCAGGTGCCACTTGCTGTCACCGGTGCGGTAGACGAACACTCCGTCGTCTCCGGATAGTGCGGGCCGTGCACGATGATCGAACCCGTCGATCGGCGGTGAAAGCGTGCGGCGGCTTCCCTCCGGCCGAATCTCGAGGACAGTTCCATCCGGCTGCGCAACCAGTGCTGCAGGGTTCGGATCGCGTAAACGCAGTGCCGTCGCGAGTGGATTCGCACCGCGTACATGCGCAAACTGCATGCCCCGTTCGAGATCCCACCATCGCAGACTGCCGTTTCCGAGCGAAACGAGGAGAACGGAACTGTCGGCATCAAGTGCCAGGCCGGTGATCTCACCCGCCTGGCGGTTGCGATCCACAGTGATCCGGGTGTTGACCACCTGGAAGCGACGGTCCGACCCGATCACCCGGGCGGGCTCAAGGACCCGCGGCCCGACAATTTGCGGGATGGGAGCCGGGGGCCTCACTGGAGGAGGCCGGAAACGCACACCCTGTGCAAGCACCGGCATGGTCGTGGCGAGCACGGTGACCAGAACCAGAGTCGCCGCCAGAATTGCGCGGGTTGCGGACAAGCTGGTCACGCCGTCCACCTCCTTGCCCGAGGAAGTGGCGCTAATCGGACCTGTCTGCAACGGTGTAGCGGAGCTTCGCGGTTCGCCGACCGGTTTTATCCATGGCGCGCAACGCTTCGATCAGTTCGGAAAGATAGGCCCTGGGTTTCGCCACGGGCTGGAGGTCCTTGTGCCGGGACGTCAGGGAACCGAGCGCGTCAGACCGTTCATCTGTCACGAGTGCGAAGATCACTCCACTGCCGAGAGGCGGTGCCGCGCGGAAATGATACCGTTCGTCGTTCCCGGGAAGCCGGATCGAGCCACCCGCCACTATGCGGCCCGGGTTCTGGTCCTGCTCCGTGAACCGATTGGGATAGAGCTGAACAATGTTTCCGTCGGGCGAGATGTCGAGCAGGGTCAGGAAACCATCCTGTTCGCTGGTGACGGAAAACTGGACTGGGCTGTCGAGGGCAAGACTGGTGCCCGGCTCAACCTCCAGTGTCACCCCGGTCTTGGAGGCAGCGGCGATCGCCTCAACCTGGCGGACGACCAGGTCCTTGGTTCCTGCCGGTTCAGTTGTCGGCGGTCCACCAACACTCCTGAAGGCAATTGATGCCCCCCTGCTTGCGTACAGTTGTGGCGTCAGGCCGTTCTCGCATTGATCCCGGTTCTTCTCGCAGTAGGCAGCGGACCCTGCTGTCACAAATGAATGCAGTTCGTCTCTGGAGATATCTCCATCGCCATTCCGGTCCGCCGCGTTGTCGCGGAAACCGTTCAGGAGGTAGCGGGTAAACACACTCCCGGCGCCGTCAGGTTCACGTTCCTGCGGTCGGAGCATCAGAGCCTTCTGGTCAGCACGCACGGCGGTCCAGACAGTCAGGTCAAGGATATCACCGCCCAGGTCCTTGGTGGCAACAAGCCCTCCCTCGCTCCGGTCGGCACCCGGCCTCGCGGCTCCCGGTACTCCCGGCTTGAGCGGACTGCCGTCCTGCGTGCGCGGTGACTTGACACCAGACCATTTGTCGTCACTCACCACGGCCGTCAACTTGTCAGTTGTCCCGGCATGGCATGCGTCGACCACGAACAGGATGCGCCTTCCCGTCAACCGGGAAAGCAACCCGGCGATTTCGTCGTCGGAGATCATTCCCTGAGGCGTGTCGTCAACGAGTTTGGCATCGTAAGGGATTAGCGTCTCATCCAGACGGTCGTTCTCATCTCCATTCTGATCGAGCTGCTGAAAGCCGTGACCGCTGAAATACAGGAGAACAGTGTCTCCTTCTCTGGTCTGGTTGACGAGGACTTCCTCAGCTGTCTGAAGGATGGAGTCGCGGGTGGCATTCTCGTCAATGAGCAGTGTTACTTCGTCACGATCAAACCCCATATGCGAGAGTGCGAAATCCCGCATCCCAATGGCATCCCTGACAGTGCCGTCAAGCTTGCTGACCTGGGGATAATCTCCGATCCCGATGATGAGGGCTCGGTCGTTCGAGGCAGGCACCGGCGTCTCCGAGGCGGCATCGATCCGCACGATTTCGACTCGCCGATTACGCCTGTCCCCTGCAGGAACTCCGTGGAGAAGGTGCGTTTCCCCAAACCCGACCTCGACCAGGCGGAACGCGTTGACGCCCTTCTCCTGAAGGTGTGAACTGACCGCATGTGCCCGGCGTTCCGAGAGCTCGCGGTTGTATGCGGCTGCTCCGGCACTGTCGGTGTGGCCATGAATGGCGAAGTGCGACGTTTCGAGTGTCTCGTGGCGCAGCGCCTGGGCCAGGTCATCAAGTTGCTCCTTGGCCGCACCGGTCAGCATTGCCGAGTCGAACTCGAACTGGATCGCGGGAAGATTGACCCGCTGAGAGCCTGGCAGTTCCGCACCTGCGTACACTCCAACCGACTTGTCGCTGGAGACAAGTGTCTGGACGATGTCCTGCCAGGTTCGTGCACCGTTCGGGTCGTCCGCACGGGCCGGAGTTGCGAGAAGGAGCGCTGCGCAGAGGGCAGCCGGAACACACAGTTGTGCAGGGCGCGAAAACATCTGGGACTTCCATGACTGTCGCGAATGGGGCCGGTCCCGGTACACCCGGCCCCTGTCGCGCGAGGTGACTAGTTCTCGATCGTGTAAACGCTGTGCTTGAAGGCCGAGCGCGGGTGCGCCTGCCTGACTTTCGGCTGAATGTCCTTCACCAACACCGAAGCCTTCGGGCCCATGACAGCAAAAACACCAGAACCTCCGGGGTTTTGGACGTACTGTTCGGTCAGGGACAACGGCCGGTCAGAGGCGAAGACAGTAACCAGTTCCTTGCCCTGCGGCTGCATGACCTTCAGCACATAGTCGTCATTCGCTCCAGGTACGGTGATGGTCTGGCCCGCCTTGACGTGGTTGTCCTTGGCGTAGGTATTCGGAAACACCCTCGTAACATTGCCGCTGGTCCCGATATTCCAGACCTCGACATAGGCGTCTTCGTTCACACTGATATTGATTGAAAGCGTCTCGCCGATCCGGTAGGTCCGGCTCTCCCGGTCGAGGTTCACGTTCAACCGCAAACCGTCGGCCGCCCCGGCCGGTGCCTCTGGCAACCCGGTCACAACCGAACGCTGCTGCGGGCTGATGTCCTTGTAGAGGTTTTCGTTGTCCTGGGTTATTCCGGTTCCTGCGGCCAGCGTCGGAGATGATACCGAGCCGACAACCAACACGGAAGCGATAAGCGTTGATGTCAAGATCTTGTACATGGTCTTGTAATCCCGGTTGTGGGTTCGTTCGTACGGAATCGGATCTGCGACTAGTGCTGGATAATCTTTGTCCGAAGTGTTGTCATGCTCAACGTGCTGGGATCAATACGTCCTCTTACGGATTCAAGTCGCTCATAGAACTGGTCCGGACTCAGATCCAGGCTGGCAATATGGCCGGATTCGCTGAGAACATCGATCGGGGACAGGAATTCAAAAGGCTGATGGGTAGCCACAAAGTAAAATGCTTCGTCACCTGCCGGAGGCTTCACGATCAGATCGATATTGCTCTCTTTGAGCGGGAAGTCGACGATCTCTCCGGTGTTGACGCTCACGTTGTTCAACAGGCGTGACACCTTGCAGGATGAACTCACATGATAGATGCTGAGATAAGACGGAGTGCTCACCCTTGACTGAATCAGAAGCGGTGCACCAACGTAGAAGTGTGGATTCGGTACCCCCCAGGCCTCTATCCTGAAATTTGTGGCAATGTTGAAGTCTGGAAGAGCGCAAGGCGCGCTGGCGACCAGAACAGCGGTACTACTTGTCTGGACCGGGACCGGGGCCGGGGCCGGGGCCGCCTGCTGGGCTTCCTTCGCGCAGGCTGAAAGCGCGAGCAAGCAGGTGACCCCGACAATCTTCGCCGTGGTCAACAGGTGAGGTCCTCTTGATACCAGCGCGTGCGCGACTGTAGCAGGTCTTGGTTTCATGGTTACCTGTACTCCTGATCTGCCTGGTGGAATTCCAAGGCCGCACACCCCGGGACCGCTGTCAGGACGTCCGGGGTATGCGCCCGGGGTTTCAGAAACGGAGCCGACCGCCAAGAGTGACGGCATATTCGGCGGCGTCGGCTCCGAGGTCACGGTGACTGCCCGCAATTTCCAGACCTGCAGCTGGTCCGATCAGGTAGCGGGTACCGATCCGGTTCCGGTTGCCGGCCGATTCCGAAAGGGACACGCCCCAGAACGGGGCGACCACCGCATCACCGTACCTGAAGCCGTAGGCCAGCCTGGAGTTCAGGGACAGCTGTGGCTCGCCGGACGCGTCCATGGTTTCGGTGAGTGGATCGTTCGTGAGTATGTCGCTCGCCGAGCGAGCCGACGCTCCCCACTGTGGCGACACCGCTAGCGAGAGTCCGGTCCCGTCCGCAAGGGGGCTCAGACTGGCTGTGATGCTGACCCCGCTTTCGGAATAGCTGTCAACCGAGTGGTATGCCAGGGCCCTGGCGCGGGCTTCCAGGGAGAACCGCGACGACGCGTCCGATATCTGGACCGACGGGGAGAGCTCGACGCCCCATCCGCTGAGCGACTCGTTGTTGTCGTGACGGGCCGCGACCTCGAGATAGGCAACAACGGAGGTGTCGGTGTCATGGCCGATGACGTAGGACGCTTCGGTTCCGACCCGGCTGCGCGACACGTCGGCAGAAATTCCGGAGATGGTGTATGTCCCGTCTTCGGTTTCTATAGTGGCATAACTGGCGTCGGCAAACACATCAAGACCCAGGGTCTCCCCAGCCGGAAACATGCTGTGTCTGAGGCCGGCCGATCCCATCCAGACAGTCAGGTCAGTCTCGGAGCGGGCCCCGTCCGACAGGTCTTCAATATTGCCTTCACCATAGCCGGCGATCGCCCAGGCTTCTGTCCGGGGAGTGACCGCAATACGCAAGTAGGGGTAAAAGTTGATGAGATCGATTTCCATCGAGCCCGTGCCACCCTCGAATGCATAGTCGGCCTCTGACGCGATGCTCGAGACCGCTGCACCCGCAAGCACACGTCCGGTGGAATAGTCGGCACCGGCATAGCCTGTCGTCGCTTCGCCATCGTAGGAACTCGCGTCCGGACCTGGCGTCCGGTCGTCCTCGAATGACTGGAAGTCGGCGCGACCCCAGATCGTAAACTGCGCATTGGGCCCTGCCTTGCTTTCGTCAAGGCCGAGCGCGATCTCGAAGTTGCGGGATGGCGTACTGCCGAGCCATGGCGTGGAACGTGACGACATGTCATCGAAGGAAGCCGTGTCCGCGGCCGTCACTTGATCCATGTTCCAATTGCGCTCTGCAGAATTACCCGTGGGCGTGAAGGACCGTCCTCCCACCGAAACGCTGGTGCCGCCGGTGGATGGCGCCGAGAACCGAATGCCGATATTGCTGATGGCGCTGGACACTCCCGCGGACACGGCGGATGCCACAACCTCGGACTGGGCGTTCCGCCGGGCCATCAGTTCCGGTGCGTCTACGACCTCAATGCCGAAGACGAGTTCCACCGTACGGCCCGCCATATCCTGTGCTGTCAGCGTGTACCGGGTTGCTGGCGTGACTTGTGTCGGAACACCGGTGAGTGTCACGGCCTGCGGATCAAACACGAGTCCCGTCGGAAGCGAGGGAGCGAGAGAGTAGGTGACGCTGCCGTCACCGCCATCCGCCATTGGAAGGTGAATGGTCCCGATGTCCTTGCCCACGGTATATTGCTGTCCTGCGAGACCACCGCTCGGGAACATCGGGCCTGCAACCGGCTTTGCAACGACCCTGATTGTAAAGGTCAGATCTTGCGTCCTGTCGCCGTCCGCGTCTTCGGCACGGTACGTGTACCCAGTTTCAGGCCACGATTGTGTGGGTATGCCGGACAAGGTTCTGGTCGCTCGGTCGAACGTCAGACCGTCTGGCAGCGCCGGGCTCAATGAATATGTCAATGGCAAGTTACCGCCGCGCGCTTCCGGCAATACTATGTCATTGATCGCGACACCTTCGTCAAATACATAATCTTGAACGTCAGTATTAAAAACTGGTTCTTCATCTAGTATAATCAAACTTATTTCTGTCGGACTTACAGCAAAGAGTTGCCATCGCGCGGTTTCATCTAAAGCTAGATCCCAGCCTTGCTCAATAACCTCGATATTGCCATCTATCGAGAAAAATTCCGCCCCTGCAGTGTTAGGGCCGCTGAACCCTGTACTGTTAGCTTCAATTATAACAATGCTGCCGACAGGCGATTGGTTGACTGTAACAGTTTCACAAGTTCCGCTCGTCAACAGAGAGTGTTCCGAAAATATTGTCTCCCCGTCCACTGTAATCGTTACAATATCTCCATCCTCAGTTCGCGTATCCCTAACACACAAAGTGTAGTCGATTGACTGGCTGGACTGTGCCCATACTAATGAAGGGGATACTCCGACTCCGACACTGCCGACAATGGCCAGTACCGCTATAGTCAGATATACAAGAATATTTCCGCGGGTGTGTGGGGGGGGGGGGGGGGGGGTGACCCTGTACGAGCCGTGGCAACCGATGAATGCTACCAGCGGGCTCTACCGTGGTAGGGACCAAGGTGGCCGTGCAATGGTCGGTCAGAAGCCTAAATCGGTTCATCATCATGTGCATCACCCTACTTCACTAAGGAGTAGTCGTGTTCTAGTTGAAGACATCGAACGGCGCAAGACCTCCAGCTGCAACCGGAACCGCTCCGCGGGACTCTACCGAAACGGCGCCGCTCTACTGGACCAGAGGCGTCTCGGCGGAGGCGATGTCGAAACCGGCAATACTGGCGCTGCCGGCGAGCAACCGGACATACTGGGCAAACGCTCGCCGCCAGGTCGCCTCCTTCAGATACTCCGCGATCCTCTCGGCGACCGCCTCATAGGGCAGCGCACGTCCGGGTACGCGCTTGTCCACCCGCACGACATGCACCCCGTAGCGCGTCTTGACCGGAACCGGCGAGAGCTGCCCCTCTTCAAGGTTGAACAGAAAGGTCTCCATCTCCGGAACAGTGTCACCGCGCGACAGTTGCCCGAGGCGCCCGTCATTGTGCCGTGAATCACAGGCCGACCGCGACCGCGCGACGTCACCGAATCGGTCCGGCGAGGCGGACAGCACATCGATCAGTTCTCCGGCCAGGGTTTCCGCCCGCGCGCGCTCCTCCTCGTCATCGGGCCGCGCGGGCAGCAGGATGTGCGCCGCCTCGACCAGGTCGGGGCTGCGGAATCGCGATGGATTGTTGGCATAGTAGCGTCGGCATTCTGTCTCCTGCGGGACGGGAACGTCGACTTCACGCTCGATCACGGCGCCGATCGCGGTCTCCTCGTGCGTCACGTCGATGCCGAGAGCGCCGGCCCGGTCCAGGAGAAGGGCCCGGATCACCAGCCATTCGGCCGCCGCTCGGCGCGCGGTATCGGCGTCTTCCGCCGGGTGGTACTGCATCTCGCGCAGGATCTCTTCCTCGTCGATGCAGCGGTCATTGACCTGGATCATGGCAGTCGTCAGGCCGCTCGGCGGCCTTCGCGGGTGCGCACCACCTGGTAGCCGCGCCGCCCCAGATACCCGACCGGCGCACTCCAGACATGCACCAGGCGGCTGAACGGGAACACGAGGAAGATCGTGAGGCCGAGGACGATATGCGCCTGGTAAATCCAGTGGACACCCATCGCATAGTCCGCCGCATCGGACTGGAAGGTGACGATCTTCTGCGCCCACAACGAGAGCTGAACCATGATCTCGCCGCCTTCCCTGTGCGCCCAGGACAAGGGCAGGCTCGCAAGCCCGAGAACGAGCTGGAGCCAGAGCAGAACCAGGATCGCAATGTCCATGACGCTGGAGGTGGCGCGGATGCGCGGGTCGAACAGCCTGCGGTGGAGCAGCATGGTGAGACCGACAAGACACACCACGCCGAACAGGCCGCCGGCAACGACGGCGAGCACCTGCTTGGTGCCCGAACCCATGCCGAAGGCGTGGTAGATCTCCCTGGGCGTCAGCAAGCCGACGAAGTGTCCGAGGAACAGGAGCAGGACGCCCACGTGGAACAGGACGCTGCCCCAGATCAGCTGGCGGCGTCGCAGCAACTGGCTCGAACCGCTGCGCCAGGTGTACTGCTCGCGGTCGAAACGGATGAGGCTGCCCGCCAGGAACACCGTAGCCGCCAGATACGGGTAGTAGCCGAACACGAGGATGTGGAACCAGTCAGCCATGGGTCATGCTCCGTCGATTCCGGGCGGGCGCGGGGCCTCCGGGGGTACGGCCATTCGGTTGAGGACTTCGCGGGCCGCAACGCAGCCGCCGTCGGGCGCACCATTGAAGGCCGGGGCTTCCTCCCATTCCTTGTCGATTTCCGCCGTCTCCTCCGCCAGGGACTTGTCGTGTTGCAGAAGACCCTCCACCAGGGCGCGGTCGGGCTTGCGGGCAGCCATGTCCTCCAGGGCCCGGAAAACGCCGACATAGTCGCTGCCGCGCCGTTCCAGCCGGACGCGGATCGCCGCAAGGATATGGACCACGTCGGCGAGCAGGCCGGACGCTTCCTTCGGCTCGACAAGGGACAGGAACTCGAGAAAGAGCGGAAGGTAGTCGGGCAGTTCGTTTGCATCGATGCTGTAGCCCTTGGCCCTGTAATGCTCTGCAAGATTGACCATCGCCTGCCCGCGGTCACGGGATTCCCCGTGAATATGCTCGAACACGTGCAGCGAGAGGTTGCGCGAGCGATCGAACAGACCGACATAGGCTTCCTGGGCAGACATCAGGTCGTCGCGCGCCAGTCTTGCGGCCAGCCCGTAAACCGCGCCGCGCGAGGACCGGGACAGGGACCGCTCCTGATTGACAAGCGCGGCGATGTCATCCGCCGCCCCTGCCAGTTCGGGGGTCGGGTACTGCAGCAGCGCGCCGAGAGCCCGATAGACAATCATCGCCCGGGCACCACCCTTTCCGAGCGACCGCCGGCGGAGGGACCGACCCGCACCTCATGGCTGAACAGGTCGATCTTGCCGCCGCCGCCGCTGCAGCCGTCGCCGAAGCTGAAGCCGCATTCGCCGCGAAGATCGAACGCCTCCTCCGCGTATTCGCGGTGGCTGGTGGGGATTACGAACCTGTCCTCGTAGTTCGCGATCGCCATGGTCTGGTACATGTCCTCGATCGCGGCCTCCGTCAGGCCGACCCGGTCCAGCACCTCCAGTTCGCGCCTGTCTTCGACATGCCGCGCGCGCATGTAGGCCCGCATCGCCAGCATCCGCTCCAGCGCGAGCCTGACCGGCGCCTCGGGGCCATGCGGGCAGTGGCACTTGGACATCCGTGCAGCGCCTATCCCGCGGGAGGGGCTGCGTCCATGCCGGCGGTGGTCAGGTCAGCCTGCCGGGGTCGCGTACCATTCACTGAGACACTGAAAGGCGCGACGATCGCCGTTCGCCGCACCAGGAAACCCTTGAAGCGAGCATCGGGCACTCGAACGGCGACCACGGGCCTGGCCGCGCGGCGGCGATGCGCCCGGGGGGCCGGAGCCGGTCAGGTGTGACAAGCCGAGAAACCGGTACGGGGATCGCGCTGCTCGGGGCGCGTCGGCAGCCCCGGTTGCGTTCTCGGGAACTGTGTGGCCCCAATCGGCCGCGGCGTGGCCGCACCGACGCTTGACAGCGTGATGACGCTTACCTAAGACCCGCTTGCCTGCCACGTGTGCGGGTTCCCCCTTCCGCAGTGCAGCCGGAGTCGCCATGAAGGTGCTCGTCCCCGTCAAGCGGGTGATCGATTACAACGTCAAGGCCCGGGTCAAGGCCGACCAGACGGGTATCGAACTCGCCAACGTCAAGATGTCGATGAACCCCTTCGATGAAATCTCGGTCGAGGAAGCCCTGCGCCTGCGGGAAACCGGTGTCGCGGAGGAGGTGGTTGCCGTCTCGATCGGCGAACAGAAGTGCCAGGAGACCATCCGGACCGCTCTGGCCATGGGAGCCGACCGCGGCATCCACGTGCTTCACGACGGTGAGACCGAACCCCTCGCGGTCGCGAAGATCCTCAGGGCACTCGCCGAGAAGGAAGAGCCGAAGGTCATCATTCTCGGCAAGCAGGCGATCGACGACGACTGCAACCAGACCGGCCAGATGCTGGCCGCGCTGCTGGGCTGGGGCCAGGCCACCTTCATCTCCAGGCTCGAGATCACCGGTGACACGGTCAGCGCCACCCGCGAGGTTGACGGCGGCCTTCAGAACATCGAGCTTGCCCTGCCTGCGATCCTGACCACGGACCTGCGCCTGAACGAGCCGCGCTACGCCTCGCTTCCCAACATCATGAAGGCGAAACGCAAGCCAATCGACCAGTACACGCCCGAAGACCTGGAGGTGGATCCGGCACCGCGGTTGCAGGTGCTGCGGGTGGTGGAGCCACCCGGACGCGAGGCCGGGGTCAAGGTGGAAACCGTCGCCGAACTGGTGGACAAGCTGCGCAATGACGCAAAGGTGATCTGATCATGGCGGTCCTGATCGTTGCGGAACACGACAACAGCGAACTCAAGCCGGCAACGCTGCACGCGGTGACCGCCGGTCTCGCGATCGGCGGCGGCCTGGACCTTCTGGTCGCCGGGCACGAGTGCGGCGGCGTGGCAGAACAGGCGGCGTCAGTCGCCGGGGTCGGCGCCGTGAAGGTGGCCGACGCACCCGAGTACTCCAACGGCCTGGCGGAAAACATGGCCCGGCTGCTGGTGCAGGTCGCCGCGGACTACACCCACGTCGTGGCGCCGGCGACGACCTTCGGCAAGGACGTGATGCCGCGCGCCGCGGCATTGCTCGACACCCAGCAGATCTCGGACATTTCCGAAGTGGTCGACGCGGATACCTTCGTGCGACCGATCTATGCCGGCAACGCCCTTGCCACCGTGCAGTCCTCGGATGCCGTCAAGCTGATCACCGTGCGCACCACCGCGTTCGAGGCCGCGGAAACCGGGGCCGGGGCCGGAACCGTCACTGCACTCGGTGCGACCGGCGACGCCGGCCTGTCACGCTACGTCGGCTCGGAACTCAGTTCCTCGGAACGTCCGGAACTGACATCGGCCCGGGTCGTGATCTCGGGCGGTCGCGGCATGCAGTCGGGTGAGAACTTCCCGTTGATCGAGGCGGTTGCGGACCGGCTCGGCGCGGCGGTCGGTGCGTCGCGCGCCGCCGTGGACGCGGGCTACGTCCCGAACGACTACCAGGTCGGACAGACCGGCAAGGTGGTCGCGCCGGAACTCTACATTGCCGTGGGCATCTCCGGTGCCATCCAGCACCTTGCCGGCATGAAGGACAGCAAGGTGATCGTCGCCATCAACAAGGACGAGGAAGCACCGATCTTCCAGGTGGCCGACTACGGACTGGTGGCCGACCTCTTCAAGGCCGTTCCGGAACTCGAGGAGGAACTGGAACGGCAGGGCTACGGCACCTGAACCTGGAGAGCGAACCGTGCTGAATCGGATAGGAGTGATCGGTGCCGGTCAGATGGGCTCCGGCATCGCCCATGTCTGCGCGCTCCACGGCCTGCAGGTCCGGCTCATCGACCTCGGCCCCGACATCCTCGCCGCGGCCCGGGACTCGATCGAGCGCAACCTGGCGCGCCAGGCCAGCCGTGGACGGATCTCCGATGAGGTGGTCGGGACCGCGATGACGCGGATCTCGACCGGAACCGACTATGCCGAGCTGTCTGACTGCGACATCGTGATCGAGGCCGCAACCGAGAGCGAGGACGTCAAGCGGGAGATCTTCAGAACCCTGACACCGCACCTCGGCGCCGATGCCCTGGTCGCCACCAACACCTCGTCGATCTCCATCACGCGACTCGCCGCGACCACGGACCGGCCCGGCCGGTTCATCGGCATGCACTTCATGAACCCGGTCCCGGTCATGCAGCTGGTCGAGCTGATCAGGGGCATCGCGACCGAAAGGGAGACCTTCGAGGCGGTCCGCGATCTAGCCGAGCGTCTTGGCAAGACCGTCGCCGAAGCCGAGGACTTCCCGGCCTTCATCGTCAACCGGATCCTGCTGCCGATGATCAACGAGGCAGTCTATACGCTCTACGAGGGCGTGGGGTCGGTCAATTCGATCGACACCGCGATGCGGCTCGGCGCCAATCACCCCATGGGCCCGCTGCAGCTGGCCGACTTCATCGGTCTGGATACCTGCCTGGCGGTCATGCACATGCTCTACGACGGGCTGGCCGATTCGAAGTACCGTCCCTGCCCGCTCCTGGTCCGCTACGTCGAGGCGGGCTGGCTCGGACGCAAGGCGGGCCGCGGTTTCTACGACTACTCGGGCGACGTTCCGGTTCCGACCCGGTAGCCGGTCCCTTCACTCCCTGGCCAGGAATTCTCCGATCAGCGCAACCGCCCGGGCCGAAGACCAGTCGGCGGGCCCGACCAGCCGGCCGAGCTGATCTCCGGCGGGGCCGATCAGCACGGTGGTGGGAAGGGCCCGTACCTCGAGCGCCCGCATGAGCCCGGCCCTCGGATCATGGGTCGAGACCAGCGACGTGATCTCCATTTCCGCCAGAAACGGCCCGGTCGCCTCCGCTGCCTTGCGATCGATCGAGACCAGCACGATCTCGAAACGCGGATCGGGGATCGCCGCGCGCAGTGCGGCGAGCGACGGCAGTTCATGCACGCACGGCGCGCACCAGGTCGCCCAGAAATTCACCAGCACCAACCGCTCCGAATACGCTGCGAGCTTGATAGGGGTTCCGCCTGACCCTATGAACTGTGTGTCGGGCACCGGGACGGGAGGATCATGGCGGACAAAGCCGAACGAACCGCCGGCCGACCCCGCCCATGCTCCCGGCATCGTGCAGGCCAGGAAGACAGCAATCAGCAGGGAGCGGACCGCATGACCCATGTTTCTCGTTCTCTCATGCACAGGAAGGTCTCCGGGCAGTGACGAACCGACACAGGGATAGCGACAGTCGTACCGCCAGCGCAATGTGGGGCGGGCGGTTCCGGGACGGCCCGTCAGCGGTCATGGAGGAGATCAACCCCTCGATCGACTTCGACCGGCGCTTCTACTCCCAGGACATCGCCGGTTCGCGCGCCCACACCGAAATGCTCGCCACCCGCGGCCTGATCAGCCGGGAGGATGCCGGGCAGATCGCACGCGGCCTCGACCAGATCCGCCGCGAGATCGAGGACGGCAGCTTCGCGTTCAGCCGCAGTCTCGAAGACATTCACATGAATGTCGAGTCGCGGCTCGCCGAGCTCGTGGGAGATGTCGCGGGCCGGATGCACACCGCGCGGTCGCGCAACGACCAGGTCGCAACGGACTTCCGGATGTGGGTCCGGGACGCGATTGACCGGCTCGACGACGCCCTTGCGGCACTCCAGGAAGCTCTGATCGACCAGGCCGAGGCCGAGGCCGAGACCGTCATGCCCGGCTTCACCCACCTCCAGGCAGCCCAGCCGGTCACCTTCGGGCACCATCTGCTCGCCTATGTGGAGATGTTCGGCCGCGACCGTGGCCGTTTCGCGGATTGCCGCACCCGTCTGAACGAGTGTCCGCTCGGCGCCGCCGCACTGGCCGGGACGTCGTTTCCGATAGACCGCGACCACACCGCTTCCGCACTCGGTTTCGACCGGCCGATGGCCAACTCGATGGACGCGGTGTCGGACCGGGACTTTGCGCTGGAGTTTCTCGCCGCCGCCGCGATCGCCGCCATGCACCTGTCGCGGTTCGCGGAGGAGATCGTCAACTGGACCAGTGCCCAGTTCGACTTCGTGCGTCTCAGCGACGCGTTTACCACCGGCAGCTCGATCATGCCGCAGAAGCGCAATCCGGATGCGGCCGAACTGGTCCGCGGCAAGGCCGGACGCATCTTCGGCGCGCTCCAGGCGCTTCTGGTCATGATGAAGGGGCTTCCACTGGCGTTCTGCAAGGACATGCAGGAGGACAAGGAACCGCTGTTCGATGCCGCCGACACCCTCGACATGTGCATCGCCGCCACCCTGGGCATGGTCCGTGATCTGCGTGCGAACGCGCCCGCCATGCGCCGGGCGACCAATCTCGGCTTCACCACCGCGACCGATCTCGCCGACTGGCTGGTCCGCACCCTCGACGTGCCCTTCCGGTCCGCACATCACACCACTGGCGCAGTGGTGCAGATGGCGGAGGAACGCGGCTGCCGGCTCGACCAGCTCGACCTTGCCTCGATGCAGTCGATCGAACCGCGGATCACCGGGGCGGTCTTCGAGGTGCTGGACCCGTCCCGGTCGGTTGCAAGTCGAACCAGCTTCGGCGGCACCGCACCGGTCAACGTCCGGCAGGCGGCGCGTGCCGCGCGCGACCGGTTCCTCCCGACGCGGCCCGTCGGGGCAGGCGCATGAAGACCCGCATGCACTGGCTGCTGATAACAGCGTTGTTCGTCTCTCTCGCGATGCCGCTTGCCGCGTGCGGCAAGCGCGGAGATCCGAAGCCGGCGAACCCCGCCGCAGCCACGCACCCGCGAAGCTATCCGTCCAACTGAGTGACAGGAAGGCGGAATCGCGTGTCCAGTATCACGTACCGGGACGGATCCCTTCACGTTGAACAGGTTGCCGTCGACGACATCGCCCGCGAAGTGGGAACGCCGTTCTACTGCTATTCGGCCGGCGCCATCCAGGCACGCTACGATACCTTCGCCCGCGCCTTCTCCGGAGTTGACGCCAGCATCTACTATGCGGTCAAGGCCAACTCCAACCTCGCGGTGATCTCGCTGCTGGCCGACGCAGGCGCAGGCGTCGACATCGTCTCGGGCGGCGAACTGACCCGGGCGCTCCGGGCGGGTGTCCCGGCTGAACGCATCGTGTTTGCCGGTGTCGGCAAGACCCGAGACGAGTTGTCGGCCGCCCTGCGCGCCGGCATCGGGCAATTCAACGTCGAGTCCGGACCCGAACTCGAACTCCTCGCCGAGGTCGCCGGCGGTCTCGGGGTCACCGCGTATGCGGGACTGCGGGTCAATCCCGATGTCGACGCCGGAACCCATGCCAAGATCACCACCGGCACGCGGGAAAACAAGTTCGGGGTCGACATCGCCCGCGCACCCGATCTGTTCGACCGGGCAGCCGCGCTTTCCGGCGTACGGCTCGAAAGCCTGTCGATGCACATCGGTTCCCAGCTGCTTGACCTGTCGCCGTACCGCAGCGCCTACCAGCGCCTGCGGGAAATGACCTGCACGCTGCGCGGCGCCGGACACCGGGTCGACCATCTCGATCTCGGTGGCGGACTGGGGATCGGTTACGACGGAAACGCGCCGGCCGCCCTGGACGCCTACGCGCGCATTGTTTCGGACACGGTGGGCGATCTCGGCTGCCGGCTCGGGTTCGAACCGGGCCGGTTCCTGGTCGGCGATGCCGGCGTGCTCGTCACCCGGGTTCTGTTCACCAAGCCGGGCGCGGACAAGTGGTTCGTCATCGCCGACGCCGCAATGAATGACCTTATCAGGCCGACGCTCTACGAAGCCCGTCACCGGGTGGTGCCGGTCACCCGGGCCGGAGCCGCAGCCGCGGTGCGGCGCTGCGACCTGGTGGGGCCGATCTGCGAAAGCGGCGACTATATTGCCAGGGACTGCGATCTGGCCGTTCCCCGCGACGGCGACCTGCTGGCAGTTCTCGATGCCGGCGCCTACGGCGCCGTGATGGCGTCGACCTACAACAGCCGGCCGCTGGTCCCGGAGGTGCTGGTGAGGGCGAACCGTTTTGCGGTGGTCCGGCGCCGGCAGACCGTTGAGGAAGCGCTTGCGCTTGAACGGCTGCCGGACTGGCTGGCCGACCGGCAGGGCAGTGCTTGACCGCAGGTGGCCGGTAACGTGACACTGACAGGCTGCAAGGCAACGAGGGACCAGGAATGAAGGTCACCGGCTCCGGTCAGTACCACGCCCGCCTGAGGCTCGCCCGGCTGGTGCTGGTCTGGGAGTCACTGCTTCGCTCGGCGTCTCCTGCCTTCGGCGTTGCGCTGGCGGTGCTGGCCGCCGCACTGCTCGAATTTCCCCAGCTTCTTTCCCTTGTGCTGGGTCCCCTGACCCACCTCGGGCTGCTGATCGCACTCGCAGCCCTGGTCCTCTGGCTGTTGCGCCGCGCGGTCCAGGGGTTCGAAGTGCCGGACGAGGCAGCGGCGCGCCGTCGGCTCGAGACCGACAGCAACCTTGCGCATCGCCCGCTCACGACCCTGAGCGAACAGCCCGCCAACGGGTCCGACCCGCGAGCGGAACGGCTGTGGCGGGCCTGGCAGCAACGGGTCGCGCACTCGCTTCCGGTCCTGCGGCTCCGACCGCCGCGACCGGTCCTGTCGTATCTCGATCCCGTCGGACTGCGGGCCGGGGTCGGGATTGCGCTTATCATTGCCCTGGTCGCGGCCAGGGACGACCCGGTCGCGAGGTTGTCCGCCGCATTCATGCCCGACCTGTCGGGGATGGGCGCAACCGGAAATATCACCGTCGATGCCTGGATCGACCCGCCAGCCTACACCGGGCGGGCGCCGATCCTGCTTGAGCGAAACGCGCAGCCCGGTCCGCTGGCAGCTCCGGTCAACAGCGTGTTTTTCGCCACCGTTAACGGTTCCGGAGCAGCTCCTGCCCTGCGTGTCCTCACTGATCACGAGGAGGACGCGGAGACGTTCGAAGAACTGGCCCCGCAGACCTATCGGGTCCGCCGTCAGATCGGCGCGAGCGCTGCATTCGCCATTCGCCACAACGGACAGGATCTGGCGAACTGGTCCGTCAACGTGGTGCCCGACCTGCCGCCCGACATCCGGTTCGCCCGCCCGCCTTCAACGACCCGGCGCGGGAGTGTCTCGGTCTCCTACGAGGCCCGCGATGACTACGGCCTCGTCTCCACCGTGCTCGAAATCAGACTGCTTCACGAAGACGGCAGCGTCGGCGAGGAGGTGCTCGAGCGCGCAATGCCGCCGGTCACACCGGGAAGGACCGAACACGCCGGCCAGGGCATTCACGACCTCACTCCGCATCCGTGGGCCGGTCGCACGGTTCGAATGGTGCTGCAGGCCTCCGACGGTGCCGCTCAGGCTGGCCGGTCCGAGCCCGAAGACATGGTCCTGCCGGAACGGGTGTTCCTGCACCCGGTGGCCCGGGCGGTGATCGAGCAGCGTCGGCGCCTGTTGCTGCGCCCGGAAGACCGGACCGATGTGGCGCGGGTCGTGCTCACCCTTGCGGGTCGGCCGCACGCCTACGGGCACGACTTGGTGGCCTTCCTGGCATTGAAGTCGGCGTCGCAGCGACTGCGCCTCGTCGCCGACGGCAGCGCCGATCAGGAGGTGACCGAGTTGCTGTGGAAAACGGCGCTTCGGATCGAGGACGGCGGCCTGTCCAACGCCGCACAAAGGGTCCGCGAACTGGAGCGCCAGTTGCAGGAGGCCCTCGCCTCCGATGCTTCCGACCAGGAAATCAGGCAGTTGGTCGATCAGCTCAGGGAAGCGCTGGACGAGTACCTGCAGGCCATGGCTCGGGAAGTGGCGAGCAACCCGCCGGAGCAACGTTCATCGCCACGGACCGGGAACGATGCCGACGGCGTTCGTCGCGAGGACCTGCAGAAGATGCTGGACCAGATCAGGGACCTGGCGGAGACCGGCGCACGCAGCCAGGCGCAGCAGATGCTCTCCCGCCTGCAGGAGATGCTGGAGAATCTCCACATGGACCAGCGTCGGGCCTCGCCCGAGGAAAGGGCGCTGGACCAGATGATGCAGCGGCTGGGTGCGATGCAGCGCAGGCAGCAGGATCTGCTCGATGAGACCTACATGCAGCAGCGCAGCCAGCCCGCTCGCGGCGACACGAGGCGTCCTCCGTCCGAGGGGGAGGCGGGGTTCCGCCGCATGTCGCCCCAGGAACTGGCCGAGGCCCAGCAGGAGCTGCAGCGCAGCCTGCAGTCGATCCGCGACCGGCTGCGCGAATTGAGCCAGGAGGTCCCGTCCAGCCTCGAGCAGGCTGAACGCTCGATGGGAGATGCGACCAGATCGCTCCATCGCCAGCAGCCTGGCAGTGCCCTTGGATCCCAGGCCACCGCGATCGAACAGCTGCGCCGTGCCGAACAGGCGCTCTTGGACCAGTTGCTCCAGCGCAATGCCGGCAGGCAACAGCCGTCGGGCAGCAACGATCCCCGCAGCGTGACACGCGATCCGCTCAACCCGCGCCGGCCGGGAGACGGCCATGACAGCGAGTCAATCATCGGAATACCCGACGAACCGGACTTCCAGAAGACCCGGCGGATTCGCGACGAACTGCACCGCCGTTCGGGCGAGATCAACCGGCCGCAGCTCGAACTCGATTACATTGACCGGTTGTTGCAGCAGTTCTGATCGCCGGATGCGGAACCGGTCGTTGCAGTCCGGCGAAACGTCGGCATTATTCCCTGCACGGCGCACCCGTCGCGTGCATGCGTGCGTCAGTTGTCACCGGCAGGGTGAGTGAACCCGAACCATGAGCATGATGGCATCCGACAATATCGTCTCGTTCGACAACGTCGAGATGCGCTATGCGGACAGTCCGCCCATTCTGCGCAACGTGACCTTCCACATTCCGCTGGGCAGTTTCCATTTCCTCACCGGACGCAGCGGAGCGGGCAAGTCGTCGATCCTGCGGATGATGTACCTGGCGCTGCGGCCGAACCGGGGACAGGTACGGATCTTCGGCCGCGATCCTCACCAGGACAACGCGTCCAGCATCGCGAACATCCGCCGGCGCATCGGCATCGTGTTCCAGGACTTCCGGCTGATCGATCACCTGAGCGTGCTCGAGAACGTCGCCCTGCCGCTGCGCATTGCAGGAGAACGGGAATCGGTTATTCACCAGCACGTGTCGGAGTTGCTCGAATGGGTTGGTCTGTCACGGTATCTCGATGCGCGTCCACCGGCACTGTCGGGTGGCCAGCAGCAACGGATCGCCATCGCCCGGGCGGTGATCGCACGTCCCTCACTGTTGCTGGCGGACGAGCCAACCGGAAACGTGGATGACCGGCTTGCCGATCGATTGCTGTTCCTGTTCGAGGAACTCAATCGCGCCGGGACCACCGTGCTGATCGCCACCCACAACGAGACCATGGTCTCGAGATACCGGCATCCCCGCCTCGTAATCGTCGGTGAGGGGGTCGAGATGCACTACTCGAGGTACTCGTCCGCATCGACCTTCCATCCGAAGTGATGGCAGGAATGGCGCGACGCAACAGACGTGAATTCGCGGTCAGCCACGGAAACACCGTTGTCTTTCTGGGCTGGACCGTCGGGGTCATGGTTTACCTTGCGACACTTGCCGTTGCCGGCGCCCTGTTCGCGCAGACGGTGCTCGACCGCTGGTCGCTGTCGCTCGCCGGCGTGGTCACGGTCCAGGTACCCCAGGCATCGGAACCGGCGTCGAACGGGACCCTGGACAGGGTCGGTGCTGTCAGGGCAATTCTTGGAGAGACACCGGGCATCCACGCCCACGCGGTTCTGGAAGATACGCGGACCCGGGCGCTGCTTGAACCGTGGCTCGGCGAGTCCCTGATCGCCGAACTTCCCCTCCCGGTCATGATCGACGTCCAGCTCGAACGCGGCGCTCGGGTGGACTTCACGAAGCTCGGCGAGCGGATCACCTCGGTCGCGCCCAACTCGGTGCTCGACGATCATGGACTCTGGCTTTCGCGGGTGGCGGCCACCACGTCGACACTCGCCCGGGGAGGATGGACTGTGGTTCTCCTGGTCGGTCTCGTGGCGGTGATTTCCGTCGTCTTTGCGATCCTGTCCGGCCTGACGGTCAACCGTGACATCGTCGAACTGCTCAAGCTCATGGGAGCGCGTGACACCTACATTGCCCGCAGGTTCCAGGGTCACATGGTCGGGACCACCCTTCCGGTCTGCGGACTGGGCGGACTGTGCGCGATCGGCACCGTGCTGGCCGTCACGGGATTCACCCGGGCGAACGGCGCCGCGTCGGAGGCATCTCCCGTCCAGTTTTCCCCGGCAGCCCTGTCGCTGATCGACTGGATCATCGTTGCGGCCGTTCCCCTGGCGTTCGCCATCCTGACGGTCGTCACCGCACGGCTGGCGGCCCTGTACGCACTGCGGCGGATGTCATGACGACCGGCGCGCGCCACGCCCGGGTCAGTTCGTTCCGCCGGACCTTCGTGGTCCTGCTGGTGCTTGCACCCCTGGTCTGGTCCGCCGGGTTCCTGCGTTTCGTTGATCAGGTGCCGCGCACGGGTCCGGTCCAGGCGGCACAGGCCGACGCGGTCGTGGTGCTGACCGGGGGGAGTCGACGGCTCGAAACCGGGTTCGAACTGCTGTCGGACCGGCGGGCCGAACGACTGTTCGTCTCCGGGGTCAATGCGCGGGTGACAAAACAGCAGATGCGCGACCGGGCGGGACACACCGTGTCGAACACGCTGTTTGCGTGCTGCGTGGAGCTCGGCCACGAAGCCAAGGACACGCTGGGCAACGCCACCGAGACCGCAGCCTGGGTCCGCAAGAACGGGGTGCGGTCGATCCTGCTGGTCACCAGCAATTACCACATGCCGCGCAGCCGGTTCGAGCTTTTGCTACTGCTTCCCGACGTGGTGATCCATCCCTTCCCGGTACTTGCCGAGCGGGTCGAGATGGACCGGTGGTGGCGGCACCCCGAGACACTGCAGCTGCTGTGGACCGAGTTCCACAAGACCCTGCTTTCCAGTCTGCGCGAACTGCTGTCCTGAGCCGCGGAGCAGCACCGCCGGAAACCGGTCAGCCCGGATCCGTGCCCGTGTTCGGTTCGTCCTGCACCGGAATGGCAAACCGCGACAGGGCCGAGGCCTGGCGCGCCGCCAAGGCGTGCTGATCGAAGTCGTCGATCAGGTCGTGAAAGAGCCGGTGCCAGTTGATCTCGGCGCCAAGATGCATGAACACCGATCCGAGCCCCACCGCAGCCCTGTCCATCAGGACGAACTCGCGCGGCGGCCTGACCCCGTTCAACCGTCGCAGTTCGCCGTGGACCCGTCCGACAACTTTTCTTCCGTCCACGCCTCCGTCGCGGTCCCGGATCGTGCGAACCCGGTCGACCATCAGCGGCCCGTAGAGATAGCGGGCCCAGTGGTTCAGCACCTCCATGGTCTCGCGGTCGATATCATCGAACCCCCAGTTCCGATAGGCCTCGATTGCCAGTTCCTCGTTCCCGTCCCTAAGCGCGACGTACAGGTCGATCACGCCCTGAACGAACGGTGCCGGAAAAACCCTGATGCAGCCGAAATCCATCAGGTTGACCGAGCCGTCGGGGCGGAACGTGTAGTTGCCGAGATGCGGATCGCCGTGGATGACCCCGAAGTAATAGAATGGCACGTACCAGGCCCGGAACATGTGGTGTGCAACCCGGTTTCGAATCTCCAGGCCGGCGTTCCCGGCCATGAACTCGTGCAGCGGCTGGCCCTCCAGCCAGGTCATGGTCAGCAGACGATCAGTGCTGAGTTGCTCCACCGGCTCGGCAAGATGCACGGCCTCCTCGGCCTCCAGCATGAATCGGTACAGTTCGAGATGGCGGCGCTCGAGCGAGTAGTCGAGTTCCTCCCTGACCCGCACCTGCAGTTCCTTGTAGATCTCAGATGACCTGACGGCCCGGTCGTAGCGTTCGTACAGCGCCAGGGCCACGCGCAGTTGCGCAAGATCGGCTTCCACGGTGGAGGCCATGTCGGGGTACTGGAGCTTGCAGGCAAGGCTGCGGCCATCGTGGTCCCGCGCCCGGTGCACCTGACCCAGCGAGGCTGCGGCAGCGGCGGTCTCGTCGAACCCGGAGAACAGGTCACGCCAGCCGGGACCGAGTTCGGACGACATGCGCCTGCGCACGAACAGTCGTCCCATGCCAGGGGCATTTGCCTGCAGCTGACGCAATTCCTCGACATATTCGTCGGGGAGCACGTCCGGGATGGTGGCCAGCAGCTGGGCAACCTTCATCAGCGGTCCCTTGAGACCACCGAGCGCAGCGCGAATCTCGGCCGGAAGCTCACCGCCGGGAAGGTTCAGCCCGAGATAGCGCTGGCCGGCAACACGTGCCGCAAGACCGCCGACCGTGCCGGTTACCCGGGCGTAGCGGCCGAGTCGCCTGGTGAGCCTGTTGTCCTCATTTCCGTTCATCGGCCGCGCGACAATCCGTCAGGTCGCCGGGTACCACGGCGACGCATCCTTGTCGTAGTCGCGAACCACACGCGCCACCCGGATCCGGTATTGGGCAAACAGCTCGGAACGGCCGCGGGCCTGCGCCGCACGATGTATCCGTCGTTCACGCCAGGTCCGGACCGCTTCCTCGTCGCGCCAGAACGACAGGGACAGGACCTTGCCGGGGGTTGCAAGGCTCTCGAACCGCTCGATTGATATGAACCCGTCGACGGTTTCGAGTTCGGGCCGCAACCGCGCAGCAATGTCGAGGTACTCGGCCCTGCCCTCGGCAGTCGGTTCGGCCTCGAAGATCACCGCATACATTGGAATGCTCCACAAGCAGGACGCCGTGGGCCAGTGTACACGCGCGGGCAGTACCGGTGAACAGCACGAGCGCGCTGCGGCGGTCAGCCGGTTGCGTCCAGTTCATCGATGAAGGTCTCGATCAGCCCGAGTCCCCGGTCCCAGAAATCCGGGTCGGATGCGTCGAGCCCGAAGGGTGCGAGCAGTTCCCGGTGACGGCGCGACCCTCCGGCGGCCAGCGCCTCGAGATAGGTGTCGGAGAATCCGTGCGGCGATTCCCGGTAGACGGCGTAGAGCGAGTTCACCAGGCAGTCGCCGAAGGCATAGGCGTAGACGTAGAACGGCGAGTGGATGAAGTGGGGAATGTAGGCCCAGAACACGCGATAGTCATCGTCGAGGCGGATGGCCGGACCGAGGCTCTGTTCCTGCACGTCGATCCAGATGTCCCCGATCGCATCCGGCGTGAGTTCGCCCTTTCGGCGCTCCGCGTGAACCCTGGTCTCGAAATGGTGAAACGCGATCTGGCGCACCACCGTGTTCAGCATGTCCTCCACCTTGCCCGCGAGCAGTGTGCGGCGCTGCCCCGGTCCGTCCGCGCCGGCCAGCAGTTCCTGGAAGGTGAGCATCTCCGCGAACACCGAGGCGGTTTCCGCGAGGGTGAGCGGGGTCTCCGCCATCAGGTGACCCTGGCGCGCGGCCAGCAGCTGGTGCACACCGTGACCGAGTTCATGCGCGAGCACCATGACGTCGCGCGTACGCCCGAGGTAGTTCATCAGGATGTAGGGATGTGCGGACGGCACCGTCGGGTGGGAAAACGCTCCCGGCGCCTTGCCGGGGCGCGGTCGGGCGTCGATCCACCGACTGTCGAAGAAGCGGCGGCCGAGTTCCGCCATGCGCGGAGAAAATCCGGTCCATGACCCCAGAACGATCCTGCGCGCCTCGTCCCAGGACACCTCCCGATCGTCGTCGTCGGGAAGCGGAGCGTTGCGATCCCAGTACGAGAGGGCATCAACGCCGAACCAGCGGGCCTTGATCGCGTAGTAGCGGTGTGCAAGCCGGCCGTACCCCGCAGTCACCGCCGAAACCAGTGCCTCGACGACCTCGTCCTCGACCCGGTTGTCGAGGTTGCGCATCGAGACAGGCGCCCGATAGCCACGCAACCTGTCCTCGATTTCCTTGTCCTTGGCCAGGGTATTGGTCACGAGGCAGAACAGACGTTCCCGGGCGCGGAGTTCCCGGGCGAGTGCCAGCGCCGCCGCCTTGCGGCGCGCTCCGTCGTGGTCCGACAGCATGTCGAGGACCTCTGCCAGGGCGAGGCTGTCTCCGTTCACCTCGAAGACGATGCCGGCCAGTGTCTCGTCGAAAAGCCGGATCCAGGCAACACGCCCGGCCACGCTCTTCTGGTGCAGGACTTCCTCCAGTTCCTCGGCGAGCTGGAAGTCACGAAAGACCCGCACATCGCGCAGCCACGGCGCATATCGCGCCAGTTCCGGAGCGGCGAGCAGCGGTTCAATCTCCTCCTGCCCGATCCGGTTGAGCTCGAGAACCAGGAACAGCAGGTCGGTTGCGATGGCGGTCACCCGTTCCCGGACGGACTGGCAGAACCGGCCGGTTTCGGGTGACGCCAGGTCGGCCGCATTGAGCAGCTGGGCGTAGGAACTGACCCGCCCCAGCACCTCGTCGATCCGCTCGTACTCGGCCACCGCCCTGCCCAACCCGGCACCGGAGAGGCCCGCCAGGCGACCGGCATGGCGCTCCCGGAAGGCCCGTGCGTCGCGCGCCGCCCCCGCGAGATCGCGCTCGAGTTCCTGTGCATCGGGACCGGAATAGAGATCGTCGAGGTTCCACTCGGGAAGCGCTCGCGTCGCTGGCGGTTGTGCGACAGGGGTCATGGCGATATCACTTCTGGAGCATGCCGGTGACCGGCATACCGTTTCCGGCCGCTCGCTTCTGGGGACGGGATGAAAGGTATGGTGATGGACTACAGTGGCATCGGCAATCTCGCAACTGCCTTTTTCGATCAGGCGGACCGTCTCGCGGATCAGCCGTTTCTGTGGGCGAAGCGCGACGGCAGCTACCGGTCCTGGTCATGGCAGACCGTCTCGGACGAGGTATGCCGGCTGGCCGCGGGTCTCGTCGACCTCGGGGTCACGGAAGGCGACCGGGTTGTCATCGTTTCGGAAAACCGGCCGGAGTGGGTGGTGGCCGACCTTGCGGTGATGGCGATCGGCGCTCTCAGTGTACCGACCTACATCACCAACACGACAGAGGACACGCGCCACATCATCGAGCATTCCGGCGCGTGCGCCGCGATCGTGTCCACCGATGCCTTGATGGACACCGTCCTGCCGGCGGCAGAGACAGTGCCGGAGTGCGCACATGTCATCATGATCGACGAAGGCCGAAGCCGGGAGACCGTCGGCGATACCCGCATCCTGCCGCTCTCGGGGTTCCGCGACGCCGGTCCCGAACGGGCCGCTCTCATCCGGCGCAACGCCCGTGACATCGCGCGCGAGGCGCTGTGCTGCCTCATCTACACGTCCGGAACCGGCGGCCGGCCGAAGGGCGTGATGCTGACACACGCCTCGATCCTGGCCAACTGTGCCGGGGCCCATGACCTGCTTGCGGAGATCGGCATCGGGAACGAGACCTTCCTTTCCCTGTTGCCGCTTTCGCACGCCTACGAGCACACCGCCGGACTGATGTTTCCGATCACCATCGGTGCCCAGATCTACTACGCGGAGGGACCGGATCGCGTTGCCCAGAACCTGCAGGAGGCGCGCCCGACGATCATGACGGCGGTACCCCGGCTCTACGAGGTGCTGCACGAACGCATTCGGCGCGGCGTGGATCAGGCCGGCGGGATGCGGGCGACGCTGTTTCGCCGGGCGGTGGAGACCGGCCGGCGGCGGATCGAGGATTCAGGCTCGCTTACGGTGTCCGACCGTTTGCTCGATCCCCTGCTCGACCGGCTGGTCAGGCGCAAGGTGGCGGCCCGGTTCGGAGGCCGACTCAAGGCGTTCGTTTCCGGCGGTGCCGCGCTTAATCGCGACGTCGGCCTGTTCTTCCTCTCGCTTGGCGTGCGCATTCTCCAGGGTTACGGCCAGACCGAGACATCACCGATCGTCAGCTGCAACCGGCCCGGACGGATTCGCATCGAAACCGTCGGTCCGCCATTCAAGGGGGTCGAAGTGCGGATCGCGGACGACGGAGAGATCCTGGTGCGCGGTCCCCTGCTGATGAAGGGCTACTGGCGCGACCAGGAAAGCACCGACGCCGCCATCGTCGACGGATGGCTGCATACCGGAGACATCGGCGTGATCGACGCCGATGGAGCGCTGTGCATTACCGATCGCAAGAAGGACATCATCGTGAATTCCGGCGGCGATACACTGTCGCCGGCCCGGGTCGAAGGGTTTCTGACACTCGATGCGGACATCGCGCAGGCCATGGTCTCGGGCGACCGCCGGCCGTGGCTGGCGGCGGTGGTGGTTCCCTCCGAGGACTGCGTCAGTGATTGGTGCTCCCGCCTGGAACTGCCGGACCTCGCCGCACTTGCGGATGACGAGCGCTTCCGGGCCGCGCTCGCTGACCGCGTCAACGAGATCAACGCCACGCTCTCTCCAATCGAGAGGGTCCGGCGCATCATTGTCGCGAGCGAACCGTTTACCACCGACAACGGGCTGATGACACCGACGCTGAAGGTCAGGCGCCACAAGGTCCTGGAGGTCTACGACAGCGCGCTGAACAGCCTGTACGACCGCGGCGGCTGACACCCTTTCGATCACGGCAACCGGACGAGCGAGGACCGGCCGGACGCCGGCGCCCATCCTTGTTGGTCAACACAAGGGTCAGAGCAGGTGTATTCATCGTTTCGAACGATATTCCCCATTCAGTCGTTAATACCGGCATCAAACCTCGTGTATGGACAGGATTTCGCCTTGAAATCCACATGGGCGGTTCGGATCAGTCACTGACGGCAGCTGCAGTCTTCCCCTGGATCAGTGACCGACGCACCGGGATGGGAAACAGCAGCACCGGCAACACGACCATGGAGCCGCCGGACGCGAACCTGTCATGCTCCGGCCCGCGCAATACACGAAGCTCGCCACTGCAACCGGCGCGGCCTCGGTGCGTGCGAGGATCAGGGCAAGGAAGCTGCGGGACCGACTCCGGCCATTCCTGATGGTATCGCGCCTCGGTCCTCCGGTCTCTTTCGCGGGTCACACGGGCCGGAGCGCGCGACAGTCCGGCCCACCGGGACCCGCGCGGCGGTGCGCTCGCGGCGTGATACTGTCCTCGCAGGCAAGACCGCAGCGCCGGGTCGGCACCACCGGCCGACCACTGGGGCCGGGACCGGCAAACGACGTGAAGGAACTGTGTCCATGGATCGGGTACTCCTGTTAACCGGCGGCGGGCGGGGGATCGGAGCAGCGACCCTGCGTGCGTCTTGCGACGGCTGCCAGTTGCGCCGTCGCGATCAACTACCGAGACGGCGGACACCGGGCAATTGCAGTTCGCGCCGATGACGCCGACGACACAGCGGTCGCAGGCGTGTTCAGCACCGTCGACGACGCGTTCGACCCTGTCACCGCGCCCGTGAACAGCGCGGGGGTCGACGGGGGCGCGAGGCAGTGCGGCGGATGTCGACCCGCTTCGGGTTCCGGGGCGGGACCATCGTCAACGTCTCCTCGATGGCAGGCACGATGGGCGGGCGTCCGGGCAAGAGCCACTACGCGGCATCCAAGGCGCGATCGATGCCTTCAGGGGTAACGCCATTCGTCCGGGGTCACCCTGACTGACATGACCGCCCTGGTCCGCGATAACCCGACCGAACGCAACCATGTCTCCGCGACGATTGCCATGGGCCGGCCGGCCGAGACCTGCGAAGTCGCGAGTCCGATCCTCTACCTGCTGTCCGACGCCGCGTCCTTCGTCTCAGGCGCATGCCTCGATGCATCGGGCGGGGGGTTCGTCATCGACCGCGGTCGTAACGGCCAATAGGCGCGCGGAAGGACAGACGACGACCCTGGCTTCATCCCCCTGGGCCGCGTTGATGCCGCCGATATCGGCAGGCTGCCGGAGACGATGGCGCCGGGCCCGGATCGTCTTCGTGGTGATGTCGGGCTGGTCGGTGAGCCATTGCCACTCCGCCCAGCAGGCCTCTCTCAGGGCGGCGACATCCGTGAACACGCGGTTGGCGAAGCGGTTCGATTACAGGAACAGGATGATCTGCTCCATGGACTTGAGCTCCGGGCGGCAGACGCAGGAGCGTCAGGGTGGGTGCACGAGAAGGTCGCCCGAGCGATGCCAGCCTGCCCCGTCCAGGACGACCACGCCGTGCGCACCCGGGCAACGGCCGCGCCGATCACCGCCAGGTGCTCGTTCATCGACGCCGTGTTCGCCTTGTCCGCCACATGGGCGATGCCGACGCCGCGCAGGTGGCGCCGAACAGAAAGACGGGGCCATGGCGATGGTCGCGGACGCTGCTTCCCAGTCGACCAGACCCGCGTCGTCATCCCCTTCCGGCCGACGCGCGCTTCGTCCTGGAACCCGATCTCGACCGGGCCCCCAGCGCCTCGGCGATGAGCGTCGACGTCAACAGTTCCTCGAAGCCCGCCACGAACGCCCTCTGCCGGTCCGCATCCGCCCTGGGGTGGACCGGCCGCCCCGAGACGAAGCGAAACACGGCCCTTCGAAGCATCATGCGGGCACCGCTTCTGCGTATGGACGACCCCGAAGGCCTCCTCGATTTTCCGCACGATGTCCCGAACACGCCGGCGCGTCACACCGTCCCGCTCACGATCGGGACCCGCCTCGATCCACGCGCCGACCTCGGCGACCTGCGCCTGCGTCAGGCGCCCCTCGCTCCCGCCGCGGGGACGATCCACAAGGCCCTCCGTGCTGGAGCGCAGCACCCGGTCGCGCAGGACTTGAAGCTCCAGGCCCTGCGCCCGCGCTGCCTCCGTGCGGGACGCGCCGTCCATGACCATCGCGATCGCACGCGCGCGAGGCTTGCTTCGCGCCCCCGCCGTGCTTCGCCAGCGCATGGAGTTCGTCCGCTGTGTGTTCCATCCAGGTCATCGGCGGTGCCGAACTCATCAGCATCCTCCGACCGTCGTGAATCGATCATCACAGTCCATGGACGCTGTTCGGCTCGTCACCACAACGCATTGAGCCAATGTGTCAATGTGGAGCGCGTTTGGTATCAGTCCGTCAGGAACTCCCCGAAGGTCCAGTCCCGGCCCGGGGCGACGCTGAACAGTGCCCTGGTGTACTCGTGGCTCGGGTTGGCAAAGATCTCCGCCGCATCGCCGTACTCGACCACCTTGCCGGCACTCATGACCGCGAGTCGATCGCACACCTGGGCCGCCACCCGCAGGTCATGGGTGATGAACAGCATCGCGAGGTCTAGCTGGATGCGGATGTCGTCGAGCAGGTCCATGACCTGGGCCTGGACCGAGACATCGAGCGCCGAGACCGCTTCGTCGGCGATCAACAGCTCCGGTTCCATCGCCAGGGCCCGGGCGATGCACAGCCGCTGGCGCTGGCCGCCGGAGAACTGGTGCGGATAGCGGTCGAGCGCATCCGGGTCGAGCTGCACCAGCCCCATCAGCTCACGCGCTCGCGCCACGGCCGCGTTACGCGACTGGCCAAAGTTCATCGGACCCTCGATGATCGATGCGCCGACCATGCGCCTGGGGTTCAGCGACCGGTACGGGTCCTGGAACACGATCTGGATGCGCCGCCTGTGACTGCGCATCTGCCCGATCGACACCCGTGCGATCTCGTCGTCATCGATGTAGATCCGCCCGCCGGTCGGATCGATAAGACGGGCAATGCACCGCGCCACCGTGGTCTTGCCCGATCCAGATTCACCGACGATGCCGAGGGTCTCGCCGCGCCGGATCTCGATGTTGACGTCCTGTGCCGCCACCACAGAGCGTTTGGACTGGAACATTCCGCCCTGTCTGTAGGTCATGGCCAGTTCCTCGGTGCGCAGCACCACCGGCGCGGCGCGGCGGGTCTCGCGGTGGCGCGGAACCAGGCTCGGAACAGACGAGATCAGCATCTTGGTATAGGCATGATCCGGACGCTTGAGGACCTGCTCGGTCGTCCCCTGCTCGACAATGCGTCCCCACTGCATCACCGCGACCCGGTCGGCGATTTCCGCCACCACCCCGAAGTCATGGGTGATGAACAGCACCCCGGTATCGTGGCGCTCCTGCAGGTCCTTGATCAGTTGCAGAATCTGGGCCTGGGTGGTGACATCGAGTGCCGTGGTCGGTTCGTCCGCGATCAGCAGCACCGGATCGAGAACCAGGGCCATGGCGATCATGATCCGCTGGCGCTGGCCACCGGACAGCTGGTGCGGATAGGAGCTGAACAGCCGCCGGGGATCGGGCAGGTGCACCTGCTCCATGATATCGAGGATCTTCGCTGTCCGGGCCGATTGGTCGAGCGATGTATGAGTCTGCAGCACCTCGTCGATCTGGCGTCCGCAGGACATCACCGGGTTGAGTGCCGTCATCGGCTCCTGGAAGATCATGGACATGCGCGTGCACCTGAGATCGCGCAGCCGGTTCTCCGTCGCCTGGCGCAGTTCTTCGCCTTCCAGCCGGATCGAGCCGGCGACCGCGGTCAGCTGGTCCTTCGGCAGCAGTCCCATGACGCTGTGCGCGGTCACCGACTTCCCCGAACCCGACTCGCCGACCAGACACAGGATCTCGCGTCGTCCGACATGCAGGTCGATTTCCTCGATCGCGTGCCGGCGGTCGGTCCCCTTGGGCAGCTCGACGGTCAGGCCGGAGACCGTCAGCACCGTTTCGGTGTCCATCGACATGGTCTGCCTACATCCGTTTCTCGAGACGCGGGTCCAGGGTATCGCGCAGTCCGTCACCCAGCATGTTCACCGCCAGTACGGTGACCGCGAGGAAAAGGCCCGGGAACAGGATGTTGTGCGGGAAGATCCTGAACAGCAGCCGGCCCTCGGCCATGATGTTGCCCCAGGTCGGGATTTCCGGCGGGATGCCGACACCCAGGAACGACAGGATCGCCTCCACCAGGATGGCGGAGGCCACGATGTAGGTTCCCATGACGATGAGCGGTGCCACCGTGTTCGGCAGGACATGCCGGATCAGCAGCAACGGCAGCCGGGTCCCCACCGAAATGGCGGCCTCCACGTAGGGCTCCTCCCGGATCGACAGGACGATCGAGCGTACGAGACGCACCACGCGCGGCACTTCGGGAATCGTGATGGCGAGGATCACCGTATCCAGGCCGGCGCTCGACAGGGAGACCAGGGCGATCGCGAGCAGGATGCCGGGAATGGCCATGAGGCCGTCCATCACTCGCATGATGATTCCGTCGAGCCAGCGCACGTAGCCCGAGACCAGCCCGACCACCAGGCCGATGGCAATCGACAGGCTCGCGACCGAAAGTCCGACGATCAGCGAGACCCGCGTACCGTAGACGACCCGGCTGTAGGTGTCCCGACCCAGGGTGTCGGTGCCCATTCGGTACACCCAGCCCTGCGAACCGTCGGCGGCAGGAACGGTCAGTTCGGTACCCGGCACCTTGTTTCGCCACGCCGGATTGATTTCCGCCGGATCCATGGTGCCGAGGAAGGGCGCCATGATGGCGACCAGGAGCATCACCGCCATGGCCGCACCACCGATCACCACACTCTGGTTGCGTGCCAGCCGCTGCCATACCGACAGCTTGCGTGCCGCCGCATCCGCACTGGCTGCCGCATCGACCAGGCCGGCGGTTTGCTGGCGCAGATCGCTCAGATCGCTCAATACCTGATCCTCGGGTCAAGAAAGCTGTAGGTGAGGTCGATCAGCAGATTGATCAGCACATACACGCCCGAGAACACCAGGATCACTGCCTGGATCGTCGGGTAGTCGCGTCCGAGCACGGCATCGACCGTCAGCCGGCCAAGACCCGGGATGTTGTAGACGCTCTCGGTCACCACCACGCCGCTGATCAGCAGCGCAACCCCGATCCCGATCACGGTCACGATCGGAACCGCGGCGTTGCGCAGCGCATGGCGCAGCAGCACCACCCGGCTGGGCAGTCCCTTGGCGTGGGCGGTCCGGATGTAGTCCTCGCCCAGGACCTCCAGCACGCTCGCCCGGGTGATGCGGGCGATCAGCGCGATGTAGATTACGGAAAGTGTGATGCTCGGCAGGATCAGGCGGTGGATGAAGGGCCAGAAACCGTCCGCCAGTTCCTTGTAGCCCTGGACCGGGAACATCTTGAACTGCATCGCGAACAGGTAGATCAGGATGTAGCCCACAACGAATACCGGCACCGAGAAGCCGAGTACCGAGAAGCCCATGACACAACGATCAAGCCAGGTTCCGTGGCGGTAGGCCGCGATCACCCCGATGGGCACCGCGATCAGCACGGTGATCACGAGGGTGGTGATCGCGAGCGCGACCGTGGGTTCCACCCTGAGCAGGATCAACTCCGTCACGTCCTTCTTGAAGAAATAGGACTGGCCCAGGTCACCCTGCAACAGGTCGCCGAACCAGATGCCGAGCTGCACCGGTATCGGCTTTTCCAGGCCAAGCGTCTCGCGGATTTCCGCGATCTGCTGCGGCGTCCCGTTGTCGCCGGCAAGCACCGCTGCCGGATCGCCCGGGGTCATTCGCAGCATCAGGAAGACGAACAGGGCCACCATTCCGAGAACCGGAATGGTGGCCGCAAGCCTCCGCATCAGAAATCCGTACACTGTTTCTGACCTGTTCGTTACACCCCGCTACTTCTTGGAAATGTTCCAGAAATAGCTGACGGGACCGTCAAGGACACCGTCCAGCCGATCGCTTCGATAGGCAACCGGACGATACCACTGCCCGCCATGGGCGTGGGTGACGACCTCCATGGCACGGATCTGGATCTGCTCGGCGATTTCCTTCTGCTTCGCCGCGTCGGTCTCACGCGCAAACGCGTCGCGCAACGCCTCCATCTTCTCGTCGCACGGCCAGCCGAACCATGCGCCATCACACCCGGCATTGAAGCCGGCCGCCATGATCGGGTTCAGGATGTCGGCCGCGGTCCACGAGGTCATGAACACGTTCCAGCCACCTTCCGACGGATGCTCGCGCTTGGCGCGACGCGCAACCAGCGTCTGCCAGTCCATCGCCTGCAGGTCGGTCACGAAACCGCCCTTCTCGAGGTTCGCCTTCGCCACCGGGCCGAGGTTGTTCAGCACGTTGACGTCGGTCGACTGCATGATGACGATCGGGGTGCCGTCGTATCCGGCTTCCTCGAGCAGCTTCTTGGACAGTTCGAAGTCCGACTTCAGCACGATGTCGGCACCGGCATCGGTCGCAAGCGCCGAGCCGCAGATGAACATCGCAGCGCATTCCTTGTAGTAGGCCGGATCGCCGATGGTTGCCTGCATGAAGTCCTTCTGGTTGATCGACGCAAGGGCCGCCCGGCGGATCTTGACGTTGTCAAACGGCGGATGCAGGTGATTGAGCCGGAACATGAACTGGGCGCCGAGCGGGTTGATGACCTGGAGCGCCACGTTCTCGTCACCCTCGAGCAACGGCAACAGGTCGTTGGGCGGGGATTCGATGTAGTCGATCTCACCCTCGATCAGCGAATTGACCGCCGTCTGGTGGTCCTTCACCGAAACCCACTCGACGGCCTCGACCTTGACGTCCTTGCCTCCCGACGCCCAGCTCGGAGTTTCGCTCCGCGGCTGGTAATTGTCATTGCGCGTAAACAGCACGGTGTCGCCCGGCTTCCAGTTCTCGACGTCGAAGACGAACGGGCCCGAGCCGATATACTCGGAGATCTGCTCGCTCGACGGCGTGGCCGCAACACTGGCCGGCATGATGAACGGCACGTTGGAGCTCGGCTTGGCGAGCGACATGGTGACGAGACCATAGGGCTCCTTGAGCACCATCGTGAAGGTCCGGTCATCGACAGCCTGCATGTCGGCAACGAATTCCATCAGCTTCTGGCCCATGGAATCCTTGCTTCCCCAGCGCTGGATGGAGGGGATGACGTCGGCAGACGTCACCGGCGAACCGTCGTGCCAGGCAAGACCCGGACGCAGGGTGAAGGTGTAGGTCAGCTTGTCGGCGCTGACCTCGTAGCTCTCGACCATCTGCGGATGCACGTCGGTATTCGCGTCCATTGCGAACAGCGTGTCGTACACCATGTACCCGTAATTGCGGGACATGTAGGCAGTGGTCCAGATCGGATCGACGATCTTGAGATCCGAATGCATGACGACACGCAGCGTCTGGTCGGCCGAAGCCGGCGCAGACATCACGGCGCCGGCAACAAGGGCTGCCCCGGCCGCAAGGCCGACTGGCAAGTTTGGTCGCATCAGGTACCTCCCCCGGTCATGAATGAGTATTGGCGTCTACGAGAAATCACGCGGCATGGTGCACGTATCGTCACGGCATCGTCAATCGCACTCATGACGCGCCGGCACTGCACCGGTCAAGCCGCGCGCGAGCTACCGTGACCACCAGCTTTCCGTTTCCGACAGGACGGATCGCCTAGACGCGGGGCGTCCACCGGTAGATCGCGGCGAGCGCTCCTCCCATCAGCATCGCGCGCTCGGAGTCGTTCAGACGACCGGTCAGGCGAAACGGTTCGACACCCTGCCGATAGGTCAGGATATTGATGGCCCGGGTCCAGTCAGTGCCCCACAGGCAACGCTCGAAGCCGAAGGCATCGAAGATGCGGCACAGGGGATCCCAGATGTCATCGTACGGGTACGGCGCGTGCGAAAGCGTGCCGGCCCCGGAAATCTTGATCGCCACGTTGTCGAGGTCGGCGAGGGCCAGGACCTCGGGAAGTGGAGCGAACGGCTCGGGAGGAGCCGGGGGTTCGAATGGCTGCGGCAGTCCGAGGTGGTCGACGACCACCATCGCGTCGGGATGCGCCCGGGCCAATGACGCCGCCTGGTCGAGCACACCCCAGCACAGCAGGTTGACCGGCAGCGCGTGCCGCGCCGCGGCGCGCAGCACAGTTGCGGTGCCCGGATGCAGGGACCCGTCGTCACTGCCCCCGCCTCCCGGGCTCGCCAGCATGATCCGGACGCCGACGGTGCCGTCGAGGCCGGCCCACTCGGCAATCACCTCCCCGACCGCAGGATCAGCCGGGTCGACCGGCTTGATCAGCCCGAACCGGTCCGGGTGGGCAGCATGCACCTCGAGCGCATAGCTCGCATCGAACCGGTACATGGCAAAGGGCGAAACCAGGAGCGCTCCGTCGACACCGACCTGCGCCATCGCGGCAACCATGTCGTCACCGGTCACCTCCGGCGGCCCGGCCAGAGTTCCGACCCAGGGTCGTCCGGGGTGGTCACGCTCGTAGGCATGAACCTGGGAATCGATGATCGGCATCGCGGCTGCTCCATTCTCGGCCCGTCGGTCCGTGCATCCTACGCCGGAAGCCTCCGGTTGGCGACCGGCCGCGCTCAGTCGCCGGCCGGCACCATCGCCCTGTTCACAAAGGCCGCAAGCTCGCCGTAGGCGCGATAGCGTACCTCGTACGCGAGGCCGAGCCGGTCCGCGGCCTGCCGCGCCTTCCTGCACAGTACGGGATCGTCGGTCTGAGCAATGTAAATGAGGCGGGTGTAGTTGCCGAAGTACATGTCGCGCAGCTCGGGATACCGGTCGAGACCGAGTCCGGCCACGATCAGGCGATCGAAATGCCGGGCCAGATAGTCGGTGAGATAGAAGCAGCCGGGCTCGCGTTCCGCGGTTTCGGTGAACTCGTCGGTTCCCATGAAGAACTGATAGCAGTGCGGCCCCGGTATCCGCTCGACCCCCTCGCGCTCCAGCATCCGGTCGAGCTCGCCGCCGGTACCGCAGTCACCGTACAGAACGAAGATCCGCTCATAGTTGCGGCCGATCCCGCGGATTTTCTCACGCACCGCTGGCGTGATGCGCTCGGGAGTGTTGTGCCAGTGGGCCGGCAGGCACGCGATGGTCGGCCGGGGCAGGCCGGCGGTTCGCAGCACCGCAACCAGTTCCCGCCCCAGCGCCCCGCAGGCTATGAAAAGTGTTCCCGTCCGCCGGCTGGGGTCTTCAGGCGACATTCATCGCGGCCGAATTCGACCGGCGGCGCTCGGCGATCAGTTCCTTCGCGGTCTCGACCGCCACCGCCGCGTCCCGGCAGTAGGCGTCGGCTCCGATGCTCTCGGCGAAGGCCTCGTTCAGCGGCGCACCACCGACCAGGACGATGTAGTTGTCACGGATCCCCTTCTCCTTCAGGGCATCGATCACCACCTTCATGTAGGGCATGGTGGTCGTGAGCAGCGCCGACATCCCGAGAATGTCGGGCTGGTGTTCCGCCAGCGCGTCGATATAGGACTCCACCGGGTTGTTGATCCCGAGGTCGATGACATCGAAACCGGCGCCCTCCATCATCATCGACACCAGGTTCTTGCCGATGTCATGGATGTCGCCCTTGACCGTACCAATGACCATCTTGCCGACCTGCGGCGCCCCGGTCTCGGCCAGCAACGGTCTGAGGATCGCCATGCCGGCCTTCATGGCATTGGCGGCCATCAGCACTTCCGGAACGAACAGGATCCCGTCACGAAAGTCGATCCCGACGATCCGCATCCCCTCGACCAGAGCCTCGGTCAGGACCCTGTATGGTGTCCATCCACGTTCCAGCAGGATATGCACCGCCTCCACGATCTCGTCCCTGAGACCGTCGTAGAGGTCGTCGTGCATCTGCTGAACAAGCTCGTCATCATCCAGTTCGGACAGGACGATTTCGTCTTCCGGTTCATCACTCACGCACCGTACTCCAGCAAGTCCGGGAACAATGCATACTGGTCCGCTGTTTTCACTCCTACCCTTCGGACCAGCCCCGCAGTAGCAGGTGCGCGACACGATTTGTGCAGGGTCCGACGCCTCGGGCCCTGTCGTCGCGGACAGGGACTTGCCCCACGGGGCCATCCCGCCCACACTTGCCGCTCGGGCAGTTGTCCTCAACCGGGAGAATCCACATGCGTCCCTGTCCACGCGTCACCATGATTGCCTGTGTCACGCTCGTGCTGGGCCTGCTGTCGCCCGCCGTCGCGACAGCCGCCGGGGAAGGCGACATCAACTATCGCCAGAAGGTGATGAAGGCGGTAGGCGGTCACACCGGAGCGGTGGTCAGCATCCTGAAGCAGGAAGGCGGCTCCATGGACCATCTCGCCGATCACGCCGATGCCATGGCCAAGCTGGCCGAGATCACCCGGACCATCTTCCCGGCCGGGTCGGGACCGGAGGCCGGCAAGACCGGGGCCCTGCCGGACATCTGGGACGGCGACCGGCATTCAGCGGAATTCGAGGCCGAACTGGAGAAGTTTGTCCAGCTGGCCAATGCACTCGCGGATGTGGCGGTGACGGGCGACCGCAGGGCGACCGGCGGCGCGCTCAAGACCCTGGGCGCGGACTCCTGCAAGTCCTGCCATTCGAAGTTCCGCAAGAAGTAGGACGCGTCCTGCCTGCGGGACCCGGGATCCCGGGTCCCGCCAGCCATGATCGCACCTGGGCGCACGTCGCGCGGAAGGTTGCGGGCCGCCCGGTTGCAGCGAGGTCCTTTCGCGACGAGCGGATGCTCCACCTGCTCCGGAACATGCCCGCCCGGTGCCGGACACCGCCTGATCGCGACCAGCGGCTGCCAGCGGCTGCCCGGATCTTGAGGACGCCGGGTCCATGCCTGGTCCGATGCTGCCGGGTGCCAACGATAGCGGACCCGCGCGCCTCTTCCTCATCCGCTCCGCCGCCTGTAGTCCAGGAATGCGGGAACGGGTCCGGCGGGCCGTCGGATCGGGCATTTTCATGCCGGGTGAGCGCGGATCCGGGAATGGCGGCCCGGTGCCCATGCGGCGGCCGGCGTGCTATAGCAGTGCGCTGCGTGCGCCAGATCTGCCGAAGGAACAGCTTGCGTGACCGCCCGTTCGAGCGATGCCGGTACCGCCGCGCCATCCCGCGTGCTCCTGCGCCGCCTGCTGCTGGATCATGTTCGGCCCCAGGGCGCAACACTGGTCGTGGCACTGGTGCTGATGGCGGTCGTTGCCGCGAGCACCGCGGCGCTGGCATTCCTGATGGAAACCATTCTCGATGACGTCTTCACGGCCGGGGAGCCCACCGTCCTCTACCTGACCGCCGTCATGGTCATGGCGGTGTTCGTCGCCCGGGGACTGGCCACCTACGGACAGGCAGTGCTCATGAACCGGGTCGGACAGCGTATCCTTTCCGACCTGCAGAGGCAGATGTTCGACCACCTGCTCCAGGCGGATTTCGGCTACCTCCACGGGCGTTCGAGCGGCAAGCTGATCTCGCGGTTCATCAGTGACGTCGAGCAGATGCGAAGCGCAGTATCCGACGTCATTACCGCGTTCGGCCGCGACACGCTGACCATCGTCTTCCTCGTCGGTGTCATGGTCTACCAGGACTGGCTGCTGACCCTGATCTCCTTCTTCGCCTTTCCCACCGCGATTCTGCCGCTGGTGCGCATCGGCCAGCACATGCGCCGGGTCTCCGGCAACACCCAGCGCGAACGGGCCGATCTGACATCTCTGCTGCGCGAAGTGTTCCAGGGTGCACGACAGGTCCGGGCCTACGGCATGGAACACCATGAGCGTGACCGTGCGAACCGGGTAATCGAGCAGATCTTCCTCCTCGTGGTCCGGGCGGCCCGCACCCGGGCTGCCGCCTACCCGATCATGGAGACCCTGGGCGGGTCCGCGATCGTGATGGTGATCTGCTACGGCGGGTGGCAGGTCATGGAGGGTGCGCAGACCACCGGAACCTTCTTCTCCTTCGTGACTGCGCTGCTGCTCGCCTACGATCCGCTGAAGCGGGTAGTGGTGCTGAACGCCCGGCTGCAGGAGGGGCTGGCGGCGACAGAGCGCGTGTTTGACCTGCTGGATGTCCGGCCCTCGGTGGTTGACCGGGCCGGGGCGCGGCCCATCGACCGGGCGCGGGGCGAGATCGTGTTCGAGAACATCGACTTTTCCTACGCGTCTGACAGCCCGGCACTGCGTGGCATCAGCTTCGCGGTTCCGGCCGGCCACACCGTGGCTCTGGTCGGACCGTCGGGTGCCGGCAAGAGTTCCGTCCTCAACCTGATCCCGCGGTTCTTCGACCCCGACGCCGGGCGCATCACGCTTGACGGCATCGATATCCGCGATCTGACACTGAGCTCGCTCAGGAAGCAGATCGCGCTTGTCAGCCAGGATATCATGCTGTTCGACGACACCGTTGCCGCCAACATCCGCTACGGTTCGGAAGGCGCAAGTGACGAGGACGTCCGCCGGGCCGCCGGCCACGCGGCAGCTGACGTGTTCATCGAGGCACTTCCGGACGGTTACGACACCCGGGTCGGGGAACAGGGCGCCTGGCTTTCGGGCGGCCAGCGCCAGCGCATTGCAATTGCCCGCGCCACGCTGCGCAATGCACCGATCCTGCTGCTCGACGAGGCGACCTCGTCTCTCGACAGCGGATCCGAGCAGGCGGTGCAGGCGGCTCTCGCGTCCCTGATGCAGGGCCGGACCACGCTCGTGGTGGCGCACCGACTCTCCACCGTTCGCAACGCCAGCGTGATCCACGTCCTGCAGGACGGGTGTATCGCGGAATCGGGGCATCACGACGATCTTCTGACGCTGAACGCGGCCTACGCCCGGCTCTACCGGCTGCAGTACTCTCTCGGGGACCCCGACACGCTTGCGACAGAACTGCCATGATGCTGCCCCTCTACAGGACATCCATGACGCTTGCTGCTCCGGCAATCGACCTGCTGCTGGCACGCCGGGCCCGCAGCGGCAAGGAGGACAGGTCCCGTCTCGGCGAACGGCGTGGCGTGTCCGCGTTCGCGCGCCCGCCAGGCCGGTTGATCTGGCTGCATGCGGTCAGCGTCGGCGAGAGCATCTCGGCGCTCGGGCTGATCGACCGGCTGCTCGAGGAGGCGGACGACCTGCACGTGCTGGTGACCACCGGTACCGTCAGCTCGGCACGCATTCTTGCCGGCCGGCTGCCGGACCGCACCTGCCACCAGTTCGCCCCGATCGATCGGCCGGCGTGGGTCGGGCGGTTCCTCGACCACTGGCAACCGGACCTCGCGCTGTTCTTCGAGGCCGAGTTCTGGCCGGAGAAACTGCTTCGCACCCACGAGCGGGGAGTTCCGATCGTCGCCGCAAACGCAAGGATGTCCGATCGCTCTTACAGGGGATGGCGGCGCTGGTCCGGTCTGTCGGGTCCGATGTTCCGGGCAATCGACCTGGTGCTTGCGACCAGTGATCGCCAGGCAGACCAGTTTCGCGCTCTCGGCGCACGCCGCGTCACGGTTGCGGGCAACCTGAAACGGGCGGCGCACCGGTTGCCGCTCGAGGACAGGGCGGCCAGCGCACTACGCAGCGAAATCGGGTTGCGGGCGGTGTGGCTCGCGGCCAGCACCCACGACGGTGAGGAAGAAGCGGTTGTCCGCGCCCAGCTTGACCTCCTGGTCCGGCACCCCGGCCTGCTCGCCGTCATCGCGCCGCGCCACCCTGATCGTGGCCCGGCGATCGCAGCGCTCGTCCGCTCGTTCGGCCTTGCCGTCGCCAGACGCGCCGCCGGCGAACGGATCGACCGGGACACGTCCGTGTATGTTGCAGACACCTTCGGCGAGATGTCCCTGTTCTTCAACGTCGCAAGCGTCGTTTTCGTCGCCGGATCCCTGGTCCCGGTGGGCGGGCACAACCCGGTCGAACCCGCGCATTTCGACTGCGCGGTCCTGTTCGGGCCACTCATGACGAAGAACCTCGACATCGCCGACGAGATGATCAGTGCCGGCGCGGCGATCCAGTTTCCCGATGCCGATGCACTCGGACCCACGATCGACGCCGTCCTGACCAACGGGCCGCGGCGGCACGCACTCATCGAGGCCGCCAGGCAGTATGCCTCCTCCGGCCGCGCCGTGCTGGACGGGATCGTCACCAGCCTGCATCCGTTCCTGGTTCAGCGGGGATGACAGTGTCACTGCCGGTCACGCCCGAATTCTGGAACCGTGACGGACCGGCAGCCCGGTTGCTGGGTCCGGCCGGCCACCTGGTCCGCGCCGCCGGCGCGGTACGGCGCCGACTGGTGCGGAGCACATCGCTCGACATCCCGGTGATCTGCGTCGGCAACCTGGTTGTGGGAGGAGCCGGCAAGACCCCCGTCAGCCGGTCGATCGCGGAGATGCTCGCAGTCCGCGGGCACGGGGTCGCGCTGCTGCTGCGCGGATACGGCGGCCGTTTGCGCGGACCGGTCCGGGTCGACCCTGCCCGTCACTCGGTGCGCGACGTCGGCGACGAGGCGCTGATGCTGTCGCGGCAGGCGCCGGTATGGATCGCACGCAACCGGGTCGAGGGCGTACGGGCCGCCGAACGGAGCGGGGCGGGAGTGGTCGTCATGGACGACGGCTTCCAGAACCCCACCCTTTGCGCCGCCCTCAACCTGCTGGTGATCGACGGCGACTACGGTGTCGGCAACGGCCGGGTCATGCCGGCAGGACCCCTTCGCGAATCCGTCGCGACCGGCATGGCGCGCGCCGACGCGGTGGTCCTGGTCATGCCGGACCGGGTTGCGGCCTCGGCCCTGGTCCCGTCCGGCCTCCCGGTCCTGCGCGCCACCGCCTCCCCAATCGCTCCAACGGGGCTGGGCCCCGGAACCCCGGTGTTCGGATTTGCGGGCATCGCACGGCCGGTCCGGTTCAGGAACAGCCTCGAAGCCCTGGGCCTCGACATTCGCGGCTTCCGGCCCTTCCCGGATCACTACCCGTACGGTCGCGAGGACGTCGACAGGCTGCTCGCGACCGCGGCCGAACTCGGGGCGGTCCCGGTCACCACCGCGAAGGACCATGTCCGGCTGGACAGCTCGGTAGGCTCGACGGTCGCCTGCGTCGACCTTGACCTGGACTGGCAGGACCGGCCGGCGCTCGCGGCACTGGTCGAGGGGACGGTATCGAATGCCGCCGGGTGAGACCGGGCGCACGCCAGCTCCCTGGCGCAAGCGCTACCTGACCTGGCCGCTTTCCGGCGCGCTTGCCTGGAGTGCAGCCACGGTGCTCTCGCGCATGCAGCTGGACGCCGCCTCGCGGGCCGGGGGCGCCGTTGCGCGCCGGATCGGCCCCCGTCTTGCCATCAGCCGTCGCGCACGGCGTCACATTGCCGACAGTTTCCCCGAGTGGTCGGAGCGCGAGATCGACGACACCCTGCTCGCGATGTGGGAGCACCTGGGCCGGGTTGCTGGGGAATACGTGCACATGCGCGACTTCAACCTGTCGGGGGACGACCCCCGCGTGACAGTAGTCGGCCGGGAACACCTGCTCGCCGCCCGCGACGACGGCCGACCGGGGATCTTCGTCTCCGCCCATCTCGGAAACTGGGAGCTGTTGCCGGGGGTCGCAGTGGCCAACGGCCTGACCGTCCACAGCATCTACCGGCCGCTCAACGCGCCGATTTCCGAACGGGTGCTGCGCCAGCGGATACTGCCCCATGCCCACCTGATGATCCCCAAGGGTTCGGCCGGCGCCGGTCGTCTCGCGAGGTTGCTGCGACGCAACGAGCATGTTGCGTTCCTGGTCGACCAGCGGCTTAACGAGGGGATCACGGTCCCTTTCTTTGGGCGCCCGGCACGCACGACTCCTGCCGTGGCGGTCTTCGCCCTGCACCACCGCTGTCCGGTCATCCCCATCCGCGTGCAGCGTACCCGCGGCGCGGAGTTCCGGGTCACCGTCTCGCCGCCGCTCGAACTGCCCGATACCGGGGATCGTGACGCCGACATTCACACACTGACGTGCAACATCACCCTGATGGTCGAGAACTGGATCCGCGAAACCCCGGAACAGTGGCTGTGGCCGCACCGGCGCTGGGGCAAGTAAGGGGCCTTATCGAGAAAACTTGACGACTCATGCCGCCTGCAGGGTCTGGATCGAAGACCTGCAGGCGCTTTTCCTTGTATGTTCCACGTTTTGTCCTATCTATTTCCCGTACTGTTCGAGGGACGCCGCATGCCGTCCGAGACAAGACCCGGGACGAAACCGCAGCGTGCACACCGCCAGGTGACCTACCGTCTGCTGCCGCAGACGCAGGGTAACTGGCGCCGCCTGGAGCGGGTGCTGGAGGCGCAGCGCCAGCTTTACAACGCCGCCCTGCAGGAGCGGTCGGACGCCTGGCGTCTGGCGCCTGGCGGGCGTCTCGCTCTCCTCTATCGACCAGGCGAAGTCCCTGACGGTGTGCCGCCGGGAGATCCCGGAGATGGCGGCCGTGCCGGTCGCCATCCAGCGCGGCACGCTGAAGCGCCTGGACGAAGCCTTCCAGGGCTTCTTCCGCCGGGCAAACGCCGGGCAGAAGCCCGCCTCCCCGCGGTTCCGTAGCCGACGGCGGTTTGACAGCATCTCCGTTACTTCGGGCGTAAGGGTGGAAGCAGGCAGGCTGCGTCTTCCCGATATCGGCTGGATGACGGTCCGCCGGCGCGGCGGCACCGCCGTATCCGGACGCCCGTCCGGATACGGCGGTGCTCAGGCGCGAGGCCGGCAAGTGGTACGCCGTGGTCTGCCACCCGCTCGCGGTCCCGCAACCGGAGGATGACGGGACCGCAATCGGCATCGACATGAACGCCGGCCAGGTCGCGGCGAGCGACGGACGGCTGTTCCACGCCCCGGACACACGCCGCCTCGAGGCGCGGGCGAAGCGCCTGTCGCGGAAACTGGCGCGGCAGAAGCGCGGTTCGGGCCGCCGGGCGCGCACCCGCGCCCGTCTGGCGAAGACGAGACGGCGCCAGGCCGGCACAAGGCGCGACTGGCACCACCAGGTCTCGCGCAGGATCGCGGAGGGTGCGCACACCGTCGCGATCGAGGACCTGAAGGTGAAGGTCATGACGGCAAGCGCCCGGGGTGCGGCGGAAGAGCCGGGCAGCGGGGTGGAGCAGAAGGCCGGGCTCAACCGGGTCGTTCTCGACACCGGCTGGGCCGCCCTGCGCGCGATGCTGGAGTACAAGGCGGGGCGCGTGATCACGGTCGATCCCCGCCACACCAGCCAGACCTGTGCAGCGTGCGGGCACGTCGACGCCCGATCGCGCAGGACACGGGACCGGTTTCACTGCGTGGCCTGCGGCCACGCCGATCATGCGGACGCGAATGCTGCCCGCACCATACGGCGTCGGGGACTGGCGCTGCTGCACGGGGAGGCTGCCGGGATGCCGGGCCGTGGAACCGTGAACACACAAGCAAGGATGGCGGCATGAGCCGTCATGCTTTGTAAGAGTCCCCAAGGGGCGTCAGGAACCGCGGCCGGGCCGATCCTCGAGACCGGTGATCACGGCGCCGGCTTCACCGTCCCGGAACTGCACCCGGACCTCCTGGCGGTGCCGGAGTCCGCGAAGACCCGCGATCGGGGTCCCGTCGGTGTCCCTGACCACCGCGAACCCCCGTTCGAGCACGCGTTCGAACGACGCGGCATCCAGCAGCCGGGCCAGGGCGTCAAGTCTCGACCTTACCCGCTCGAATGCGCGGTCGAGCACCGATCCGAGTCCGGTTGCGGCGTGCGCCAGCCGTGCGTGACCCTGCTCGACCCGACCGGTTACCCAGCGTGCCCCCAGCCGGTCGGCGGCGTGTCCCGACTGCAGGCGACGCAGCTGAACAGCCCGGTCTGCGGCCGCGTGCAGCCGTTTTTCCAGGGCGGCGAGCCGGTCGGCAACGCCCTCGAGCTGCGATCGGGGATCAACCAGACGGCCGGCGTGACGCACCACCTCCCCGGCCCCACGCTCGAGCTCGCGTCCGACCGCGCCCGACAGCCGGTGGTCGGCCAGATCCACCGCCTGGGCCCACGTCTCGATCATCAGGGACGGATCTCCAAGACCGCGTCCGAGGCCCTCCACCCTGGTCCGCGCATGCTCCGTCATGCGGACGGTAGCATGGAGCAACCGGCTGCCGGTTTCCGTCACGCGCACGAGCAGTTCCGTGCGCACCGGCACCGCGCGTTCCGCCGCGGCGGTCGGCGTCGGGGCCCGCTGGTCGGCCGCGAAGTCGATCAGCGTGGTGTCAGTCTCGTGGCCGATGGCCGAGATTACCGGGATCCGGCTCTCCGCCACCGCCCGGACCACCTCTTCCTCGTTGAAGCTCCACAGGTCCTCGAGACTGCCGCCGCCGCGGGCAACGATCAGCAGGTCGGGCCGCGGCACGGCGCCGCGGCCGTCAATCGCGTTGAAGCCGCGGACCGCCCGGGCAACCTCGCCGCTCGCGCCGTCTCCCTGGACGCGCACCGGCCAAACCAGGACGTGCACAGGGAAACGATCATCCAGCCGGTGCAGGATGTCCTGGATTACCGCGCCGGTCGGCGAGGTGACCACGCCGATCCGCTCCGGCAGGAACGGCAGCAGCCGCTTCCGCTCCTCGTCGAACAGGCCTTCGGCCGCCAGCCGGCGCCGACGCTCCTCCAGCATCCTGAGCAGGGCGCCCTCGCCCGCCACCTCCATTGCCTCCAGGATGAGCTGGTACTTGGACCGGCCGGCGTAGGTGGTCAGACGACCGGTGCAGATCACCTCCATCCCGTCCTCGGGCCGGACCGACAGCCTTGGAACCTGGCTGCGCCAGCAGACCGCGTCGAGCACCGCCCGGTCGTCCTTCAGCGTGAGATACACGTGCCCCGAGGACGCAAATGCCGGCCGCGACACCTCGCCGCGCACCCGGACCCGATCGAAGGACGTCTCGACGGTGCGCTTCACCTGCGCTGACAGTTCGCTGACCGAGAGTTCCGGCAGGTTTCCTGCCAGCGCCCCGGTCCGGTTCCCGCCGGAGTCAGCCATGGCCGCGAACCGTGCTACAAGGCGACCCTGCGATCGCGGGGAAGGGATTGCGCATGAAGGTTCTCGTCGTCGGTTCCGGTGGGCGCGAACACGCGCTGTGCTGGACAATCGCCGCCTCACCACTGTGCGGCGCACTTTATTGCGCACCGGGCAACCCCGGCATTGCCAGGGACGCGGAATGCGTGCCGATCAGCCCGGAAGACATACCGGCTCTGGTCGCGTTTTCCAAGCAGCAGGCCATCGACCTGGTCGTTGTCGGCCCGGAAGGCCCGCTGGCGGCGGGTCTCGTGGACCGGCTTGGCGAGCTCGGGATCCGTGCCTTCGGTCCGACTGCCGGTGCATCGGCGCTCGAAAGTTCCAAGGCCTTCACCAAGGACTTCTGTGCCCGACACGGGATCCCGACCGCAGGCTCGCGGACATTCGAGGAACTCGACGGGGCACTCACCCACCTGCGCCGATGCAACCTTCCGGTGGTCGTCAAGGTCGACGGGCTTGCCGCGGGCAAGGGCGTGACCGTTGCGGCCAGCCTCGAGACTGCGGAGGCAGCAGTGCGTGCCGCCATGGAACACCGCTCGTTCGGACCAGCCGGCGACCGCGTGGTCATCGAGGACTTCCTCGAGGGAGTGGAGGCCAGCTTCTTCGCCTTGAGCGACGGGACCACGGCCCTTCCCCTCGCCGCAGCCCAGGACCACAAGCGCGCGGGCGATGGCGACACCGGTCCGAACACCGGGGGCATGGGCGCGTTCTCTCCACCGCCGGCGGTGGACGCAACGGTGTCCCGCCAGATCATGGAGACGATCATCGAGCCAGCCATCTCGGGAATGGCCACCGAAGGCCGGCCATTCCACGGCGTACTCTTCGCCGGCCTCATGCTGACGGACGACGGTCCGAAGCTCATCGAGTTCAACGTGCGGTTCGGTGATCCCGAGTGCCAGGTGCTGATGGCGAGGCTTCGCAGCGATCTGCTTCCGGCACTGCTCGCATGCACCGACGCGCACCTGAGACACGTTGACCTGCGCTGGTCGGACGACGCCGCGGTGTGCGTGGTGATGGCATCCAGGGGATATCCCGGACCTTACCGGTCCGGCTCGCCAATCCGGGCGATCGAGGACGCCGAATCAGACCCGGAGGTCATGGTCTTCCATGCGGGCACCACCAGCGACGCGGCCGGAGCCCTGGTTTCGAGCGGCGGGCGCGTGCTGGGAGTGACCGCAACCGGCGCGGATGTCGCCTCCGCGCGTTCCCGGGCCTACCGGGCTGTTGAACGGATCGACTGGCCCGACGGCATCTTCCGGACCGACATTGCGGCGACCAGTGCCGAGGTCACGCCTTGAACAGCAGCACCGCGAACGCGCCAAGCATGATCATGACCGACCACCGGCGAAGCAGGACGTACCGCGGCGGCAGCAGGCCGCGTCGACCGGCGTCGCGGTCGAGCAGGAACGCGCCGGCGTGACCGGCCGCCAGCAGGCACAGGGCGGCCGGGGGTACCAGCTGCCCCGAAAACCAGGCAGAGAGCGCAAGAACGGCCACCCAGGCCAGCCTGGCGGACCCGTCCGCGCGCGATGCGAGAGACAGGCCCCAGTGGATGGCTCCGACGCAGGCAAGCCCGATCGCCGCGTAGAGCAACAGGGCATCGAGGATCATCGCAACCCTCGCGGCATCAACCAGCCAGACCGCGGCCGCGCAGGCCGGAAACGGCGCCAATGCCAGGCCGGCCCACCACCACGCGGCAGCACCGAATCGGCTGGAACACGGCGGCGTCACTCGCCCGCCATCGTGTGATCTGTTATATCCACGGCTCATCGGAAGCGGCCTGGAACAGGAGACACCCATGCAGATTTCGGGACATGCGGCCCTCGTTACCGGCGGCGGCAGTGGTCTTGGTGCGGCAACGGCACGTCTGCTGGCGGGGGCCGGCGCCCGTGTTGCCATTCTGGATATCAACGAGGACGGAGCGCAAGCGGTCGCGGACGAAATCGGCGGCCTGGCAGTCGGGTGCGACGTGTCGGATGCCGATTCCGGAGTGGCGGCCGCCGGCCGCGCCCGCGACCGTCACGGCCCGGCGCGGATCCTGATCAACTGCGCCGGGATCGGACCAGCCGAACGGATCGTCGGGCGTAACGGTCCAATGGCGCTCGACAATTTCCGGCGCGTGATCGAAGTCAATCTGATCGGAACCTTCAACATGACGCGACTTGCGGCTGCCGACATGCTCGGTCTCGAACCGCTGGACGACGGAGAGCGCGGCGTCATCATCTCGACTGCTTCGGTTGCGGCATTCGAGGGCCAGATCGGACAGGCGGCGTACAGCGCGTCAAAGGGCGGCGTGCACGCGCTCACAATCGTCGGTGCGCGGGAATTCGCCCGCAACGGCGTGCGTGTGAATACCATCGCTCCGGGACTCTTCGAGACACCGCTGCTGATGGGTATGCCGCAGGAGGTCCGTGACAACCTGGCCGCCTCCGTTCCCTACCCGTCGCGATTCGGCATGCCGCAGGAGTATGCACGGCTGGTCGAGTCAATCATCGGCAACGTCATGCTGAACGGTGAGACGATCAGGCTTGACGGTGCCATACGGATGCAGCCGCGCTGACCGGCAATGCCCGACACCGGATTCTTCGTGCACCCGGCCCGGCGCGCCCGGGCTGACCCTGCGCCCTGATGAACCTGATCGTCGATGCGGTCCTGTTTCTCGGGGCCGCCGTCATTGCGGTCCCGCTGCTGAACCGGGTCGGTCTCGGATCGGTACTGGGGTATCTCGCCGCCGGTATCGTCATCGGACCGAGTGCCCTCGGGTTGGTCGGCGATGTCGAGAACATTTTGCACTTCGCCGAGCTCGGGATCCTGCTGCTGCTGTTCCTGATCGGTCTGGAGTTGCAGCCCGCGAGGCTGTGGGGACTGCGACGGCCGATCTTCGGGATGGGCGGCGCCCAGGTGATCGTGACCGGCCTGGTGCTGTCCGGCATCGGCATGCTGTTCGATCTGGATGCCGGAACGGCACTGGTCACCGGCTTCATTCTCGCGCTCTCATCGACGGCGGTGGTGGTCCAGCTGCTCGCCGAGAAGGGCGAATTGCGCACCAGGATGGGCCGGGTCACCTTCTCGATCCTGCTGTTCCAGGACATGGCGGTGATCCCGCTGCTGGCGCTGATGCCTGCGCTGACCCTGGCGTCCGGTCTCGGCGAGGTCTCGATCGAGCCGGAGGCGATCTTCTTCGCCGCAACCGCGATCACCGCGGTGATCATGACGGGTCACTTCCTGTTGCCTCATTATCTTCGCTACGTGGTCACGAGCCGCATCAACGAGCTGTTCACGATCTCCGCCCTGCTCGTCGTCGCCGGAACGGCAGCGCTGATGGAATTTGTCGGGCTGTCCATGGCGCTTGGAGCGTTCCTCGCCGGGGTGATCCTGTCCGAGTCCGCCTACCGTCACGCCCTGGTTGCCGACATCGAGCCGTTCAAGGGCCTGCTGATGGGCCTGTTCTTCATTTCGGTCGGTGTCTACGTCGACCTGGGCCGCGTGCTGGAACAGCCGGTGACGGTAGCCGGGCTCACCATCGGGCTGCTGCTCGTCAAGGGAGTATGCATCTTCCTGCTCGCCCGGCTGGCGCGCCAGCCGAAGCTGGTCGCCGGCCGCCTGGCATTTGCCCTGCCTCAGGGGGGAGAATTCGCATTCGTTCTCTTTACCGCAGCGGTTGCAAACGGAGTGGTCGATTCCGAGTTTGCCGGCCTGATGATTCTTGTCGTGTCCCTGACAATGATCGCGACCCCGTTCCTGCACCTGGCAAGCCAGCATCTGTTCGCCTCCCCTGCGGCGGCGATCCAGCCAGGTCAGGACTTCGACCGGATCGAACGGGTTGACGATCGGGTCATCATCGCCGGGTTCGGTCGGGTTGGCCAGATCGTCGGCCGCGTCTTCCGTACCTGCGGCGTCGGATTTACAGCGGTCGACTATGACTTCGAGCGGATCCGGGTCGTCCGCCGCATGGGCATCAAGATCTACTACGGCGACCTCACCCGCCTGTGGCTCCTGCGTGCCGCCGGCGCCGACCACGCCGAGGTGCTGATCTGCGCCATCGACAAGGTGGACGCCTCCATCCAGCTGGTCGATCTCGCTCGCAAGCACTTCCCGCACCTGAAGATCTATGCCCGGGCCCGGGACCGGGACCACGCGGCCCGGTGCGTCGAACACGGGGTCGATCGCGCAGTCCGCGAGACACTGGGCGGCAGCCTGGAGATCGCGAGCCATGCCCTGCAGAGCCTTGGGATGGCCTCCGCCGATGTCCACGAGACCATCGAGCGGTTCCGGGTGCATGACGAGGCGATGCTCCATGCCAGCAGTCACGAACCCGAGGAGGTGCACCAGGCGGCGGACCGCTCACGGCGGGAAGAAGCGGCTGAGCTGGAACAGCTGTTCGCCGAGGACAGGGCCGACCTGGGAACCGGCGCCCCGAATACGCCTTGACGCCTGCTGGGGAGGACATATCGTCAAACGGCTCTTGCGACGATGCAGCAATCGGACCGGGATCCGACCTTCGCTGCTGGCCACGTGACTGGAGGGATGCCGGATGACACGCATGCAGCAGCACTGGATCAACGGGCGACCTGTCGCCGGCACCGCGACCCGTCGTGGCGACGTGTTCAACCCGGCGACCGGCGAGGTCGGCTCGCGGGTCCCGCTCGCCGGTTCGGACGACATCGACGCCGCGGTCGGCGCGGCGGCGGCGGCGTGGCCCGCCTGGGCCGCGACTCCCCCGTTGCGACGGGCGCGGATCCTGTTCCGGTTCAGGGAACTGATCGAGTCCCGCATGGCCGAACTTGCGGCCATCATTACCTCGGAGCACGGCAAGACCCTTTCCGATGCGCAAGGTTCGGTCATCCGGGGCCTGGAAGTGGTGGAATTTGCCGCCGGCATCCCGCACCTGCTCAAGGGCGAGTACACGGAGGAGGCCGGCAGCGGTATCGACAGCTGGTCGACGCGTCAGCCGCTCGGGGTCTGCGTGGGGATCACCCCGTTCAACTTTCCGGCCATGGTGCCGATGTGGATGTTCCCGGTCGCACTCGCATGCGGCAACACCTTCGTGCTGAAACCGTCCGAACGTGATCCAGGCTGCAGCGTCAGGCTTGCCGAGCTGCTCAAGGAAGCCGGGTTGCCTGACGGGGTGTTCAACGTCGTGCACGGCGACCGGGAAGCGGTGGAGCTGCTGATCGACCATCCCGATGTCGCCGCGGTCAGCTTCGTCGGCTCGACACCGATCGCCGAGCGGGTACACCGTGCCGCCGCCGTCAGCGGCAAGCGGGTCCAGGCACTGGGCGGGGCGAAGAACCATATGGTGGTGATGCCGGATGCGGACATGGACCAGGCCACCGACGCACTGATGGGCGCGGCCTACGGCTCCGCCGGAGAACGCTGCATGGCCGTATCGGTTGCGGTCGCGGTCGGATCCGCCGGCGACGCCCTGATGGACCGGCTGATCCCGAAGGTCCGTGGATTGCGCGTCGGCCCGGGGACGCACCCTGACAGCGAGATGGGCCCGCTGATCACAGCTGCGCACAAGGCCAGGGTCGAGGATTATATCGGCCAGGGTGCGGAAGCCGGGGCCGAGCTGGTAGTCGATGGTCGGGGCCTGACGCTACAGGGCTACGAGAACGGGTTCTTTGCCGGAGGCACGCTGTTCGACCATGTCCGGCCGGACATGTCGATCTACCAGGACGAGATATTCGGTCCGGTACTGTCGGTCATCCGCGCGTCCAGCTACGACGAGGCGGCCAGCCTGGTCAACGACCACCCGCTCGGCAACGGAGCGGCGATCTTCACCCGCGACGGAGACGCCGCCCGCGAGTTCGCACACCGGGTCAGGATCGGGATGGTCGGGGTCAACGTGCCGATCCCGGTGCCTCTCGCCTTTCACAGCTTCGGCGGCTGGAAGCAGTCAATGTTCGGCGACCACCACATGCACGGTCCGGAAGGCGTCCGGTTCTACAGCCGCTACAAGGTGGTCACGGCGCGCTGGCCGACGGGGATCCGTTCGGGAGCCGAGTTCGTGATGCCGACCGTGAGCTGAGGCACCCGTTACGCATAGACCAGCTTGTTCCGGCCCGACCGGTCGATCCCGCGCATGTGGTAGATCCTGCGCTCGGAGTGATCCGGCACCCTGAGATTGTTGTACCGCTCGCGCGCGAGAACATGGTCGAACACGCTGGTCGTCGGCATGAACCGCATGGTCATGCCCCGGCGTGACCGCGGCGACCGGTTGGGTTCGGAGCCATGCACGAGAAACACGTCGTGCAGCGAGATCTGTCCCTTCTCAAGCACGAGGTCGACCGCTTCCGCTTCGTCGTATTCCGACTTGAGCAGTTCCTGGTTCAGGGTCAGGTCCTCGCTCGGATTGGTCTCGTGCGCGCGCAGTCTCCGTTCCCGGTGCGATCCCCTGATGACCCGCAGGCAGCCGTTCTCCGTTGTCGCATCGTCGACAGCGAGCCACACGGTGCAGGTGGCCAGCGGCCGGATCGGCCAGTACTCGCCGTCCTGATGCCACGGCGTGGCCTTGCCGTTCACGGCAGGCTTGGCGAAGAAACTGGAATTCCACAATGCGATATCCGGACCGATCAGCTGCTCGACCATGTCCAGGATCTCGTCATTGCGGCAGTAGGACAGGAAACCCTCGTCATGCTGGAGTACTGCCGAACAGTAGTCGCGGAATTCCGGGTGACGGTCCAGAAGGTGCCGGTGACGATCCTTGATCGAATCGAGGACGCTCTCCGGCATACGGAAGTCCGGGATCACGAACCCGTCTTCATGGTACTGGCGGATCTGGTCTTCGGAGAGCATGGAGCCCCTCCCTGTTCCTGTGCATATCGAGCACACATTATACCGTTCCTCGCTCCGACCCAATTGCCGGACAGGGCCGGGCACGAGTTCCACGCTCACGGGAGTCCGCTGCAGTTCGCTCCGCCGTGGCGTCGGAACATGGGTTGAATGCCTCCGGATCGTTCACGGCGACCGGTTCAACCACCACGGGACGAGAAGGCATCCCGCAGCCGGGAGTGCGCCTGGCGGGAAGTTCTACCCGTGAATCCCGGCAGACACCGGGGCGGGACGCTCGCGCAGCAGGTGCTGATCGTCCGGGCGGGTGCGCGGCGCGCCTGGCTGGTCCTCCCTACGACGAGGACCCGCTCGGCCCCGTGGCGTGATCGGTCGGCCCGGCATCCGTGTGCCGTCTCACCGCATCCTCGAGGTCGTCGCGGGCGACCGGCTGGACCCCGACCTTCTCGCAGATCACGCCGGCGCCACAGTTGGCGAGCACGACTGCCTCCGCGGCAGTCCCGCCCGCCGCCATCACCGACGCCATGATGCTGATGACGGTGTCTCCCGCCCCCGAGGGGTCACTGACCACGCGCACGAACGCCGGCCAGCGGGTGCAGCGCCCGTCAGCTCCGGCGAGAATGACACCGTCCTTGCCCAGGGTGAGTACCAGGTTCTCTGCGTCGACCCGGCTGCGCAACTCCGCAGCCGCCCGTTCGATCGACGCCCGGTCCTGCAACCGCACGGCCAGCGCCTCTGCAGCCTCGCGCAGGTTTGGCTTGAACACTGTCGCACCCCGGTAGGCGAAGAAATTCTCGAACTTGGGGTCGACCAGGACCATGACCCGATGCTGGCGGGCTATTCGCAGCAGCTCAGCGATGAACTCCGCGGTGAGCAGACCCTTGTTGTAGTCCTGGACGACGACGGCTGCGAGGCCGGGGGCGGCGGTCTCGAATGCGGCTGCCAGTTCCCGCCACAATCGCTGGTCGACGGGAGCGCGGGATTCAAAGTCCGCCCTGGCAATGTGGCGATTCTGGGCAAACAACCGCAGCTTGACGGTCGTCGGACGTGACGGATCAGCCAGGATCACCGTTTCGATGCCCTCGTGTTCACCCAGCAGTGTGCGCAGCAGCAGCCCGTCCCCGTCATCCCCCACAACACTGAACAGCACCGGCCTGTCACCCATCGCGCGCAGGTTGTTGACGACATTCGCCGCTCCGCCGAGATGCTCGCACTCCCGGGACACATCCAGGATCGGGATCGGGGCCTCGGAGGAGAGCCGGTCGACGGCGCCAAACACCGACCGGTCCAGCATGATGTCGCCGATCACGCCGATGCGCCGGCCGCCGGTCGCGTGCAGCAGTTCCAGGTAGCGTGGTGCATGGGAGGTCATCAAAGACACCGATCCCGGGAGGCGACAGGGACTTGCGGGTAGCATCAAAGCCGACCGGGACGCAATAATCGCCGGTGACAGGAGAAGGGAGACGGTGATGGGTAATGCGGCGCGCGCGGGCGGCCTGATGGCGTTCTGGGCCGACATCGTGGATGACCACGTCCAGGATTTCCGGGAATGGCACAACTGCGAGCACATGGCCGAACGGTGTGCCATCCCCGGGTTCATCGTCGGACGACGCTACTGCGGCATCGACGGTGCACCGATGTTCCTCATGTACTACGAGACCGAGAATGCGGCGGTCCTGGCCAGCCCGGCCTACCACGCCCGCCTCAACGACCCCACGCCCTGGACCACGGCGATGCTGCAGCACTACCGCAATTCCGACAGAACCATCTTCAGCCTCCTGGCCGCATCCGGGACGCCGGCGGAAACCGAACCACCCTACGTGACAACCTGCCGGTTCAACCTGGATCCGGCGACGCGCAGCGAGGTTGAGCCGCGGCTCGCCGGCGAGTGGCTGGACCGGCTTGCGCACCACGAGCAGGTGATCGACGTTCGCCTTTATCGGGTCGACGAGGAGGTATCGGGGATAATGACGGCCGAGCGCAGGATCTACGGCGGCGGACCCGGGGCTCGCGAATACCTGGTCATGATCGAGACCTGGCAGCGCTTTCGTCCCGATCTCGACCCCGGTCCGGCGTTACCACGCCAGGACCAGGTCGTGCACGAGTTCTGGCTCGACATGGCGCTGCACGCACCCGGAGCCCGGTGACGGCGGCGCCATCGACCGCTACGGCGCCCGCCGGCTCCCCCCTACCTCATGACCACGATCGGTTCGACCGGCCGGGGTTCCAGGTCCCAGGGGAAGTAGATCCAGGTATCCTGGCTCACTTCGGTCACGAAGGTGTCCACCAGGGGTCGGCCGGCCGGCTTGGCATAGACCGTCGCGAAATGGGCATCGGGCAGCAGGGTGCGAACGACCTTCGCCGTCTCCCCGGTATCAACCAGGTCGTCGACCATCAACCATCCGCCGCCGGTCCCGGTCACGTTCGGCGACTTGATGATCTCGACCGCACCCCTGGCACGCTCCTCGAACTTCTCGATCGCGTTGTCGCGGTAGCTGATCGCGCCGATCGTGTCGATTATCCTCAATTCCAGTTCGCGGGCGACAATGGCGGCCGGGACCAGTCCTCCCCGGGTAATCGCGATCACGCCATCGAAGGGTCCGAGTTCGTGCAAACGCCAGGCCAGCGCCTTCGACGTGCGATGCAACTCCTCCCAGCTGACCGGAAACGGTCGGGTATAGCCGGATGATGAACTCACGATCGTTCTCTCCAAGCCGGGAACGGCATGCACGGTGCCTGCCGGAGCACGGACACCACCGCCCGGGCTGCCGGTGCCCCTGCCTTCAACGTCATGAACGGTACGATGACCACGCGATGTGCCGGCAATCAGCGAATGTACAGGCGCACCTCGTTGCCGCCGGTCAAGGATGTGGTTGCTGAAATCGTGAGCCTGTCTGCGGGCACGCCCATTTCAACCAGAGCCCGCAATACCCCTTCCGCGTTGCGGCGGATCTCCACAACGTCGATGGAGGCCTGCGCCTCACCTCCTCGGTGGCCACTGACGGCAACCAGGTCGAACCCGGCATCGGGCTTGCGGTCCAGCACTTTCCGAACTGCGGTATACAAGGCTTGGCGATACTTCACGTCGGGACGGTCGAAGCGAATCACCACCAGCGGCTGGCGCGTGTCGATCCGCTCCACCGTGCCTGACGGGATTGCGCGGGCGGGAGGCGCCGAGGCGCCCGCGGGCGACAGGTTCGGCCCCAGGTACTCCGCGTTCTTTACCGCAAGCGAGAGCGTCAGCAGATCGCTTTGTTCCGTGGCCAGGTACCGCAGGTGCCTGCGGACATCGTCACTCAGTTCCTCAAGCAGCTGATCGATACGGATTACGGCCCGACCGACATCAGCCTCCAGCATGACCAGTTCGCGGTGATCCTGTTCGGTCGCACCGGAGATCCCGTAGGATGCCCGGGCGGACTCAAGCAGGTAGGATGCCAGGGCCGCATCGGACGATACCGTGGTGGCAAGTGCATTCAGCCGCCCGACATGGCCATTGATCGCTTCGAGTTCCTCCTGTGCGGCCTGCCACTCACGGGTGAGTTCCGGATTGCCGGGGGTGGTTCCGCGCTGCAGTCTTGCACGGATGGCCGCTACCCGCCCGTGGTAGCTCCCCACGATGTCGTCGATACCGGACCGAACTCCCTCGAACTTGCCCGACACGGTCTCGATGGACTGTTGCAGTCGCTGCAGGTCGGCCTGCAGCGCGCGGACCTTGCCTCCGACGAAGGTTGATCCCGCCTCGTTGACAGGCGGGGCGGCGGCGGGAGCAGGCGTAACGGCGACAGGTTGTGGCGGCGCCGCTTCGGCAGGCGGCGGCGCGCCGGCGGTCGTGGGCGCCGGCAGCACGATGCCCGACTGCGGCAGCACCAGCGGATCCAGCCTTCCTGGCGACCCACCGCAGGCTTGCAGGAACATGACGCTACCGAATACGGCTAGAACAAGTCGGTTGGTCCTCATGTGACGCCATCACCCCGCTTCGCTGAACCCGTCGCGACGCGTCAACCGCGCGCACCCGTCTACCGGCCGGGCAAACTACCACGCAATCGGGAAGACGTCATCAACCCTTCGGGCGGCGGCCACCGCGGTTACGGGTCCTTCCCACCGCGCGCGCCCCCATTTCGTCATTGAAACGGTACTGGTCGCCGGGTTGCAAATCCCCGACGAAGTGCGTAGGTTCCCGCACCCGGTTTGCGGGCGCCCGTAGCTCAATTGGATAGAGTGCCTGACTACGGATCAGGAGGTTGGGGGTTCGAGTCCTCCCGGGCGCGCCAGACCCGCTCAAGATGTCGCGAGAGCCCGCAAAGGGATCCGGCACGGCCGGTGGCGACCGGATGGCGAAACGGGGCCCGAAACTGAGGACATGCCGGAAACCGCCGACACGCGACGGTCTGCCCGGCGCATTGCGCCGTTCCGGCGGCGCAGGTGCGCAGGACACGATCCTCCAGGGACGGGGGAAACCGGGGGACCTTCCCCGTCAGCCGGAGCGTTCGCGGGCGCACACCACGGTCTGCCTGGTCTTCTGACCGGGTCTGCACGGACCCGACTGGTACGCGTGCGGGCGGGGACAAGCGATCCCGTCAGCGTTCGCAAGCTGACATTCACGAAAAGTCGCCCTGAAGCCGCGCCCGTCAGTCAACCGCTTCGCACCGGGCAATCACGGCAACGCCGGGCAAGACCCGCAGACCTCATGACAGACGCATGACCCGGACAGAACATCCGGCCGGCCGCCGTCCTGCCGCCCACTCGTTTCACGCTCGCCATGGCGGTTCGCCGGGCGCGCCGCGGACGGCCTTGCCGATTTCCGGAACCGCGGCGCGAGGCGGCACCGTTCCGGAGCTCAGTTGAGAAGATTTCAGCCGGAATTGACGACGTGTTCCCAGTCGACCGCGTCGCGGCACCTGTGTCGCCACATATGGAGTTCGGCGTTCACAGGAATGGATCCAGCGGAGCAGATCCGCTCCGCTTCCCATCTGCCAGAGCAGGCGTGCTCGTCCCGCTTCGGGTACCTGTCCCGTCGGGGCGGCATGCGAAACGGTCCCGGAACATTTCGGCCGGATTGTCGGGAACGATGCGCGACATGGACCGCGGATCGGGTACCATGGACCGGCATCCGTCATCGCTGCCGGGCAGACAGTCCAGTGCAGCCGGAACGCCGGGAGGCAGGGACATGGACGTGCGGGACGATCTGGTTCATGCACGGTCGGCTGAAACCGACGGCGACTGCCCGCATCCGTACGGGTCGACCGGCACGGCGGCGGCGCAGTGAACACATGATCGACGATCTCGATGTACCCGGAGTACTGAGCCTGGTCGGGCCAACCGGCCCGGTTCGACCGCTGTTGCTTGATTCACCGCACAGCGGAACCTGCTTTCCCGACGACTTCGATACCGTCGTGTCCCAGGAGATGCTGCTCGAGGCGGTGGACACCGCCGTGGACCGATTATTTCGTCCTTCGCCGGGCTCCGGCCTGACCATGCTCCATGCCCATTTTCCACGGACCTACGTCGACCCGAACCGGGCCGCCACCGACATCGACGAGGACATGCTGGACCGGCCCTGGCCCGGACCGGCACAGCCCACAGGACGCTCGGCCCGCGGCAACGGCCTGATCCGCCGGACACTCAGCGGCGACCTGTTCCCGCTCTACGACCGCCGTCTGTCCGTCGGCGAGGTAGCGGGACGAATCGCGCGGTATCATGAACCCTATCACCGCACGCTTGCCCGCCTGCACCGTGTTCTGCATGCAACCTTCGGCAGCGTGTACCACCTGAACTGCCATTCCATGCGGTCACGCAGCACCGAGGACGGGACCAGGCGGCCGGATTTCGAACTGGGCGATCGCAACGGAACAACCTGCGCACCGGAGTTCACCGGGTTCACCGCGGAACTGCTGAGTGACCTCGGATACGATGTCCACATCAACCGGGTGTTTCGCGGCGCGGAGATCGTCCGCGCCTACTCCGCCCCCGATGACGGTCATCACTGCCTGCAGATCGAGGTCAACAAGGACCTCTACATGGATGAGTCCACGCGGACCCTGCTGCCGGCATTCGACCGGTTGCGGTCGGACCTGGCGACCGTTCTCGACCGGCTCGGGGACTTCGCGGCCGCACACGCCGCGCCCGGACGGGCTGCCGTGGTCAACCGAAATCCGCGCGGGTAAACAGCGGACGCAGACGCAATCCGTGTTCGGCCAGCGCCTCGGTGGCACCTTCCATGCGGTCGACCACCGTCAAGACTTCGAGCACCTCGCACCCGAGTTCGCGGACCGCGCGCCAGGCCTCGAGCGATGAACCTCCGGTGGTCGTCACGTCGTCGATGATCACCACTTTCTGGCCGGCGTCCACCACGCCATCGATGCGCTGCCGGGTCCCGTGCCCCTTCGCGTTCTTGCGCACGTAGAATCCGGACACCGGCCGCTGGCGCAACGAACTCATTACGGCCACCGCCGAAACAATCGGCACCGCCCCGAGCGCCAGGCCCCCGATGGCGTCGACCTCAGGGTGATCGTCGAGTGCATCCAGGACCATGCTGGCCAGCAACCGGCCCCCGGTCGGATGCAGCATGGTCGGCTTGAGATCGAAAAAGTACCGGCTCTTGCGCCCCGAGGTCAGCGTGAAGTCCCCCACGCGGAACGACCGTTCCCTGATCAGGGCATGGAGCTGGCTGCGCATGTCTTCCCGCCCGCCTGCCGCTGGCGTCATTGCGATGGCCCTCCCCCCGGGACGGACAAGGGCCGGGCACATTGGCCCGGCCCCGTCGCGCCGGAAACCGCGAACTAGTACAGGTTCTGTGCGGAAACCATCGCATACAGCATCGGCACCGACAGCAAGGTGTTGGTACGCGAGAACAGCATCGCGGTCCGCGCTGACGCCGCCTTGGTGGCGGCATCGGCCTCGACCATGCCCAGAGCCTTCTGCTGGTTTGGCCAGATCACGAACCACACGTTGAACCACATGATGGCGCCGAGCCACATGCCGATCCCGATCGCAGTGTGCTTGGCGACCTGATCGGTCAGGCCGAGGGTGATCGCCTCGACGAGGTAGCCGTTCATCCATGCCAGCAGCAGGCCGGTCACGATGGTCGCCATGGCACCCCACCGGAACCAGAACAGGACTGCCGGTGCGATGACGCCGCTGATCGCCGGCTTCTGCTCGTCCGGGATGTTGGGCATGTTCGGTATCTGGACGAAATTGAGGTACCACAACAGGCCGATCCACATCACGCCGCTCAGGACATGAAGCCAGCGCATGAAGAACGTGAAATAGGCGTGGTCGAACATCACTCCCTCGCCGACCCCCGCCACGACGAGCACCATCACGATGGTGAGCACAACACCGGCGATGACCGTGTTGCGCAAGCTGGTCAGTATTGCCGCCATGAAACTGTCCCTTCCTGTCTCGACAGGTGCCGGGGCCATGACCTGCGCCCGCCCGGCAAGATACGGTTGCACCGCAAAGAGTAGATGACGCGTCCAGGATTTGAAAGGGGATTACATCGATGACTACGCAGCGTATTTTCCCCTTGTTTGTTCGGTGAAAACTCCTGTATTATACATGTTCCATTCAGGAAAAGCTGCATGCCTCCCGAGACGGAACCGGAGGTCGAGCACTGCCAGGTCACATACCGGGTTCTGTGCGACAGCGCGGCGACGGTCAGGCGCCTGCCGGACCACCAGCAACAGTTCCTCGATTGACGCGCGCCTGAACGGCGCGACGCTGCCGGGACCCGCCTCTTTTGCACCGGGCCGCGTGTTGACACGGCTGCGCCGGAACACGCCCTGGCTGCAGGAAATGCCGTTCGATCCCGTCCGCTACGCGCTCAGGTCCCGGGCCGACGCCTGGTAGCGGTGCCTCAAGCGCAAGGCCGGGCTCCCGCGATTCAAGCGGCGCGGGAGCGATTCCGTCACGATCGCGCAGGATGTGCGCATCCGGGACGCTCGACTGCGCAGGACCGGGCGGCGGGTCGCGACGGTGCGCCGCAACTGGCATCACCGGACCAGCAGCGGGCTTGCGAACGCGCCCGGCACCATCGTCACCGAGGACCTGGAGACGTTTCGCATGACGCTGAGCGCGAAGCGAATGGCCGAAGAGCCAGGGCGGAACGTGAAGGCAAGGGCCGGGCTGAACCGGGAGATCCTCGCCACACCAGCGGGACCTGTGCCGCCTGCCGGCATGTCGATGCCGCCTCCCCGCACGCCCGGGCATTCAAGTGCATGGCCTGCGGCCACGCGGATCACGCGGACCTGAACGCGGCCCGCATCATCCGGCGTCGGGGACCAGCGCTGCTGCACGGCGAGGAGAGTTCGGGTCTGCCGTGACCCGCGACCCGTCGTGAGAGGATAACACGAGGCAGGAGGAACAGGACGCGGTGGAGCGAATTCCGGTTTGACATCGGGGGAGTTCACGGGGGCTCCACTTGAAGACCTCTGTCAACGCGCGACCAAGGCAGCGTGTCCCCTTCCATTGCAGCGGCTTCGCACGCATAGTCGGGGCCTGCGGCAAAGCGAACACCTGTACCGGAACCCGCATGGCACCGTTCTTCACCCAGCCGCCGGACATTCCGCCGGAAGAGCTCCATGCGCCGCGGGTCATTCCACCCGAGACAGCGCTGGCGCGGACCCTGTCGACCCTGCTGATGGCATGCTGGGTCTGGTGGTGGTGGAACGATTTCGACCGCGGCGCCTACTGGATCATCGCGGCCGCCGCGATCTTTGTCACCGGAGAGACCATGCCGCATCTCTACCGGCCCCTTCTGCCCCTGTGGTGGCCACTGCGTATCGTGGTCCGGCCGATCACCGCCGTGCTGCTCGTGATCGTGCGCCGCGTGATCCCGGAGGCCTATCGACGGCCCCAGCAGGTCCTCAAGCCGCTCAGCCTGGACGAAATCAACGAGGCACTCGACGAGGCAGCCGGACGCAACGAGCCTTCGAAATCCGACCGCCACCAGGACTGAACGGCTCAGATATCGAGGTTGGCTACCCTCGCCGCGTTGTCCTGAATGAATTCCCGGCGTGACTCGACGACGCTTCCCATGAGGGTGGAGAACACGTCGGCCGCCTCTTCCGCATGGTCGACCCTGACCTGGAGCAGCGACCGGCGATCCGGATCGAGAGTCGTTTGCCAGAGCTGGTCCGGATTCATCTCGCCCAGACCCTTGTAGCGGTTGATTGCAAGACCCTTGCGGGCGAGGTCGTGCACGCGGGTCACCAGGGCAACGGGACCGTCGATGACCACCTCATCGTCCCCGGTCTCGAGTACGCAGCGCTCGGAATAGAGGTCCATCAGCGCATCGACCTCGGCCGCCAGACCGCGTGCTTCGGAAGAACGCATTACCTGCTCGCCCAGAACGTGGCGTTCGGTTACGCCGCGAAGGGTCCGGGAGAACACCAGTTCGCGGCGTACCGCGTCGAATTCTCCGGTCCAGCCGCGCTCCAGGTGCTCGCACATCCTGTCGAGCCGCCCGGCGATCCCGGGCGCTGCCGCCGCGGCATGGTCAAACGCGTCCGGCCCCATCACGCCGGCAATCGCACACTGTTCGACCACTGCCCGCGATCCCACCCTGGACGCGAGGGACTCGATCATTCCGCGGATCCTGATCGCAATGTGCACGTGCCGGTCGAGATCCGGTCCCGTCAGCCTGGTGTCGGGACCTCGGCGCAGCACGACACCCTTCACTCCGTTGTCGGTCAGGTAGGTGTCGAGTGCCCGGTCATCCTTGAGAAATGTCTCGTCCTGACCCCGTTTCGCCCGGTACAGCGGCGGCTGGGCGATGTAGAGGTACCCGGCCTCGATCAGCGCCGGCATCTGACGGAAGAAGAAGGTCAACAGGAGGGTGCGGATGTGCGATCCGTCCACATCCGCGTCGGTCATGATGATGATCTTGTGGTACCGCATCTTCGCGATGTCGAACTCGTCCGGTCCGATGCCGCTCCCGAGCGCCGTGATCATCGTGCCGATTTCCTGGCTCGACAACATCTTGTCGAAGCGTGCCCGCTCCACGTTCAGGATCTTGCCGCGAAGCGGCAGGATCGCCTGGGTTCGCCGGTCCCGTCCCTGCTTGGCCGAACCGCCCGCGGAATCTCCCTCAACCAGGAACAGTTCGGCAAGCGCCGGATCACGCTCCTGGCAGTCAGCCAGCTTGCCAGGAAGATTCGAGACCTCCAGTACACCCTTTCGCCGGCTCAGTTCGCGTGCCTTGCGCGCGGCCTCTCGCGCGCTCGCAGCCTCAACGACCTTGGCGGCAACCCGGCGGGCATCGGCCGGATGTTCCTCGAACCACTGGCCCAGCCGGTCGCCGACGATGGACTCGACCACCGGTCGCACCTCCGAAGACACCAGCTTGTCCTTGGTCTGTGACGAGAACTTGGGATCGGGAACCTTGACCGACAGCACGCAGGTCAGACCCTCGCGCACATCGTCACCGGTCAGCTGCACCTTCTCCTTGCGTGCTGCCCCGCTGTCGGCCACGTAGGAGTTGACGGTGCGCGTCAGTGCGCCGCGAAAACCGGCGAGGTGGGTTCCACCGTCGCGCTGGGGAATGTTGTTGGTAAAGCACAGCATGGTCTCGTGGTAGGAATCGGTCCAGCGCATGGCCACCTCGACGGCGATGCCGCCGCGATTCACATCCACGATGATCGGTTCATGCAACGGTTGCCGGCCGCGGTCGAGGTAGTCAGCGTATGCAACGAGACCTCCCTCGTAGGACAGTTCGAGGACACGAGGTTCGAGACCCCGTGCATCCTCGAGTCTGATGCGGACACCGGAATTCAGGAACGCGAGCTCACGCAGCCGGTGTTCCAGCCGCGCGAACTCGAAGGTGAGGTTGGTGAACACCGTGTCCGACGGTTTGAAGGTGACCTCAGTTCCCAACCTGTCACCCGCCTCGCCGACAACGGCCAGGTCGCCAAGAGGCTCGCCGTGGCTGAACCGCATGAAATGCTCGCAGCCATCCCGCCAGATCCGGATCTCGAGAGTTTCCGACAGCGCGTTGACCACCGACACGCCGACGCCGTGCAGGCCGCCGGAGACCTTGTAGGAGTTCTGGTCGAACTTCCCGCCGGCATGCAGCTGGGTCATGATGACCTGCGCAGCCGATACCCCCTCTTCCGGGTGGATGTCCACCGGAACGCCGCGGCCATTGTCACGCACGGTGACCGAGCCGTCGCTGTTCAGGATTACGAGGATGGTGTCGCAATGACCGGCAAGGGCCTCGTCGATCGCGTTGTCGACCACCTCGTAGACCATGTGGTGCAGACCGGAGCCGTCGTCGGTATCACCGATGTACATGCCCGGCCGCTTGCGCACAGCTTCAAGCCCGCGAAGGATCTTGATCGAGTCCGCGTCGTACTCGTCGGTCGGGTTATCGACCGGATCCGGCATGTCTGTCATGACACTGTCCGCGATGTGTTGACTCTCTCCACGTCATGCCTCCAGCTCATGGAACTGCGCCTGGTCGCGCAGATCCGAAAACAGCGCCGCGTCGGTGCCGGTGAGCCAGACCTGGCTGTCGAATCCTGCCAGTATACCGAACAGCGCCGAGCGACGGGCCCGGTCGAGGTGAGAGGCCACGTCGTCGAGCAGCATCAGCGGCGGCGCACCGCAACGCAGCGCGTGCAACCGGGCGTGGGCAAGGACGATGGCGATCAGCAGTGCCTTCTGCTCCCCGGTCGAACACTGTCGTGCCGGCATGTTCCGGCGCAGGTGGCAAACCTCGAGATCGCTGCGGTGTGGTCCGGGAACCGGCTGGCCGGCCGGATACCGCCGTTCCGCCTGCAGCGCGTCCCGCAGCCGGTCTTCAACTGCGAGCGCCGGTTCGGCCTCAAGCCAGTCCTGGACCTGGCAGGCCACCACGAGCCCTGCGCCGGGAAACGGTCCTGTCCCTTCGCACGCCAGCGGCCGCAAACGCTGTACCAGTTCGTGGCGCGCCGCCACGACCGCCACTCCCGCGGTTGCCATCCGGTCCTCCAGCGCGGCAAACCAGGCGGAATCGCCCTGGCCCTGCCGCAAAAGCCGTCCCCGTTCCCGGGCCGCGTGACGGAACCGGTTGACCCGGGCCGCGTGGACCGGATCGAAACACTGGACCAGCCGGTCCAGGAACCGTCGCCGGTCCCCCGCCGTATCCAGGAACAGCCGGTCCATCTGCGGCACCAGCCATGACACGGCAAGAATGTCGCCCAGCGCACCCTGCGAGCGGGCCGGCCTGCCGTCCACCCGCACCAGCCGGCGCTCGCTGTTTTCCTGCGGATCGCGCCCGGTGCCGATGGACACCGGACCCGTCGCCGTTTCCACCCGGGCCGACACCGCCCATCCGACGCCCGCACGGGCCGGCATCCGGTCGATTTCGACCAGCCGCGCACGGCGCAGACCACGCCCCGGCGCCAGAAACGACAGCGCCTCGAGGACATTGGTCTTGCCCGCACCGTTCGGGCCCGTCAGCACGACGGGCGAGCGATCGAGATCAAGGCCGAAATGCTCGTGGTTGCGAAACGCCGTAACCACGAGGCGGCGAACTGCCGGACCAGCCTCGCGGTGCGCACTCACCCGCTCCGCGATCCCGGTTCCCGTCATGCCCGTGCGTGCCGGCGCGCCGGTGCGGTGCGGCTCGGCGCCATCCGGATCACACCCGGACCGGCATCACGACGTAGATCGAGCTCTCGTCATCCCGATCGCGCAGGATCGCCGGCGCGCCGCCGTCAGCCAGTCGGAACACCGTCCCCTCGCCCTGGATCTGTCCTGTGATGTCAAGCAGATAGCGGGCATTGAAGCCGATCTGCATGGCGGTAGCCCCGTAGGAGACCTCGAGAACCTCCTCGCCTGACCCGGAATCGCCGCTGCTGGAACTGACCACGAGCTCTCCCGGGTCGATGGCCAGCTTGACGGTGCACGAGTTCCGGTCCGACGCGATCGCGGCCACACGGTCCACCGCGTCGGCAAACGAACGGCTGTCGACCACCATCTCCCGGTCGTTGTTGCGCGGAATGACCCGTTCGTATTGCGGAAACGACCCGTCGACCAGCTTTGTGGTCAGGGTCCGGTCGCCGAAACCGAATGACGCCCGGGTCTCCGAGACCGCGACCGCAACCGTTTCCACCGTTTCGTCCGTCAGCCTGAGCACCTCGCCCACCGCCTTGCGGGGGATGATGATCCCGGGCATTTCCTCGGCACCTTCAGGCAGCGGCATCTCCACCCGGGCCAGCCGGTGCCCGTCGGTCGCGACCGCCCGCAACACCGGAATGCCTTCCGAGCGGGTCGCATGCAGGTAAACACCGTTCAGGTAGAACCGGGTTTCTTCCGACGACATGGACATCCGCGTTCGTTCAAGCAGCAGCCGGGCGGCGCTGGCATCGAGGTCGAACCGGTGGGTCGGCGGTTCGGCACCGAGAACGGGGAAGTCCTCCGCAGGCAGCATCGGCAGCGTGAAGCTTGATCGGCCCGACGATATTTCCATCCGGCCGACGTCGTCCGACGGACCGATCCGGACGCGGGAATCGGCGGGCAGCCTGCGGATGATCTCATGCAGGACGCCGGCCGGCAGTGTCACGCTGCCGGCGGCCTCGTCCTCGCACGGCATGGTCTGGACGACTTCGAGGTTCGAATCAGTCGCCGTCATGGTGAGCAGACCGTTCTCGGCGTTGAGCAGCACGTTGCCCAGCATATGGTGGGTCTGTCGTCGCTCCACCACGCCCTGAGCGTGGGAAAGGGGACGAATCAGCGTGGCTCGATCGATCGAAATTCTCATCGGCGTGTCGGCTTTCCGGTCCGGATCGATTGCGGCCAGCCCGATGCATGGACATGCAGGGCTCCGAAACGCGACCTATAGCATATCCGGCCTGTCTCGGCCCCGATTTTCGTGGCCGGGAACTCGCCGGAACATCATCCACCGAGATCCCGAAGCAGCTGTTCAACGTCCCGGCCCGTCACCTCCGGGTCTTCGGACATCAGCTTCTCCACCCGGCGTACCGCATAGAGCACCGAGGTGTGATCGCGTCCGCCGAAGGCCTGCCCGATGGCCGGCTGCGACAGCGCAGTGAGGCGCTTGGTCAGGTAGATGGCGACGTGACGCGGCCGGCTGAATCGACGCGCCCGGCCTCCGGAAATAAGTTCATCAACCGTAATGCCATACTTTTCCGCAACCATTCTGCAAATCTGCTCCGGATTTCCTTGCCTTTGTGTTTCTCTCATTTCGTAATCATCGAACATTTCCGTAACGACATCTGTCGTTACTCTCCTCTTTAACAACTTGGCATTTGCAACCACCCTTCGAAGCGCGCCTTCAAGTTCACGAACACTGCCGCCAAACCGGTCGGCAAGCTTCTCGACCACGGCATCGTCGATCGGGATGTCAAGCTCGCCCACCCGGGCATGCAAAAACTTGAGCCGGAACTCGAGGTCTGTCGGGCGGATCTTCGCACGCAATCCGGAACCGAGCCGTGACTGGAGGGCCTCGCCGAGACCGGTCAGCTGGGCGGGGCGCCCGTTCGCGGAGATGACAATCCTGGCGTTCCGGCCTGACAGGACATCAAAGGTATGCAGAAGCTCGTCCTGGGACTTCTGGGCAGCCGAGATGAAGTGGATGTCATCGATCAACAAGAAGTCGACGTTTCGCAAGTATTGCTTGAATTCTCCGGTTGTTTGACATTTCAGGGACTGGACGAACTGATAGATGAAGTTCTCGGCCATGATGTAGAGTACGTGGCGTTCCGGAAACAGGCGCCGGTATTCGATCGCGATCGCGTGCAGGAGATGGCTCTTGCCCAGCCCGGTGCCGCCATACAGGTACAGCGGGCCATATTCCGACGAATCGGCCCGTGCGACCTCCAGAGCCGCGGCATGCGCCAGCTCGTTGTTTCGGGACACCACGAAACGCTCGAAGGTTGACCGGGGGTTGAGCATCCCGCCGAACACTGCCCGAGGCCGCTCCGTGTCTCCGCCGGAAGATGTGTTCGCCTCGCCCAGTGCCGCTGAAACCTCCTGCGGCCGGGCGGCATCGGGCACGAATCGCACGTCGACCCCGGCAACCGGCGTGCCGGTTTCCTTCATCCAGACAAGGCGCAGTATTTCCGCGAACTGTGTCCTGATCCTGTCTCGCTCCACCAAGGACGGAACGGCCAGGGTCAGCACCCCGTCTTCCAGACCGACCAGGCTGAGGCGCCTCAGCCATCTGCGGAACGTTCCCTGTCCAACCTCCGCGGCAACCAGCCGCAAGAACCGCGTCCACGACGCGTTGCCCATACTGTCGTCCAACGCCTGCCCCTTTCCTGCTTGCGACGGCCCAACCCGGCCGATGACCGGGACATGAACTCCGGACCGTCACACCTCCCCCCAGGCACTCAAACCCATGCTTTATGTTCATGTGCCAAGCCCATTGAGCTAGCGCATTTTCCGGCCAGTCCCCTCAGCCTGCCCCGCGCACAAATGCTTTCGTTACTTTTCCTTTATATGTATCAAAAAAATCATTCAAGAAATGTGTCCACGAATATAATGTAATCATCACTACACTTGCAAATCCGCTCCATGCAGTGCACCAGACTTTTTCAAAACGCACAACACGTTCAATACCATCTTTATATCAATACAAGAATTCACAACTTCTTTTACAAGAAAACATATGACATTTATTCTTGCTTTTGCGTCCCTGATCCACAATCACGTTACTCGGTCGCCGCCGGGGGCGCAACCGCCGAATCGCACCCGGATGACATTTTTCTTGCACCCGTAAAGCGGTCGTATTTGGAAACAACCACTTAACAGACAGGCGTGAATTCGGTGTCTCGGATCACGTCCGTCCGGGCAACGAACCGCCACTGCGAGGTTGACGCTCACCGCGCCCGCAGGCATGGTGCCGCCACTGCGGGGACGCGAGTTCTGGACACGCCCGGGCCTGGGCCTTCCGGTGCATGGGCTGCACCGCTCGGACGCGGCCCGGACGCTTCACGACGGACAGGTCTGCTCACAATGACACCCACGCCTTCTTCCTGTCCCGATGCTCCGGCACCGGACCACGCAGAGCTTGCCAACGCCATCCGCGCACTCGCGATGGATGCGGTGGAACGCGCGAAGTCGGGCCACCCCGGCATGCCGATGGGGATGGCCGATGCGGCCACAGTGCTGTTTTCGGAACATCTGAAATTCGACCCGGCCTGTCCGGAGTGGCCCGACCGGGACCGGTTCGTCCTGTCGGCCGGCCACGGCTCGATGCTGCTCTATGCACTGTTGTACCTGACCGGCTATGAGAGGCTGACGCTCGTCCAGCTGCAGAACTTCCGGCAACTGGACGCGATCACCGCCGGCCATCCCGAGTACGATGTTGCCGCCGGCATCGAGACCACCACCGGCCCGCTCGGCCAGGGACTTGCCAACGCCGTCGGCATGGCGATCGCCGAGGAGAAGCTTGCCTCCCGTTTCGGCCGCAACCTGGTCGACCACCGGACCTACTGCATTGCCGGCGACGGTTGTTTGATGGAAGGGATCAGCCATGAGGCCGCCTCCCTGGCAGGGCATCTCGGCCTTTCGCGGCTGATCGTGCTGTTCGATGACAACGGGATTTCAATCGACGGACCTACCAGCCTTGCCGCATCCGACGACACCATTGCCCGGTTTGGCGCCCTCGGCTGGCATACCCAGGCAGTCGACGGACATGATCACGGCGCGACCGCAGGGGCGCTCGCAGCCGCCCGCGAGAGCGACCGGCCGTCTCTGATAGCCGTACGGACCGTCATCGGCTATGGCTCTCCCAACAAGCAGGCTACGGCTGCGGCCCACGGCGCACCTCTGGGAGAGGTCGAAATCGCGCTCGCCCGCGAGGCGCTCGACTGGCCCCATCCCCCCTTCATGATCCCCGAGCCGGTCCTCGCGGCATGGCGCGGCTTCGGCCGCAGCGGCGCGCCGCTGCGGCGGGCCTGGGAACAGCGCCTGGCGGCCTCCGGACGCCGGAACGAATTCGCCGCCGCCAGCGGAGGGGCCGTACCGGCCGGGCTGCGGAGCGCGGTCGCGTCGCATGTCGGAGACCTGCTCGCAGCCCCGGTGACCATCGCGACCCGGGTGGCATCACAGCACGCAATCGAGAAAATTCTCCCGGAGATCCCGGAACTCTTCGGCGGATCGGCCGATCTGACCGGATCCAACAACACCCGCGTGGCGGCCCAGGCCCCCTTTGACCGGACCGACCGTTCCGGCAGCTATCTTCACTACGGCGTGCGCGAGCACGCGATGGCGGCTGCAATGAATGGCATGGCCCTGCACGGAGGCGTCATCCCCTACGGCGGTACCTTCCTCACCTTTACCGATTACTGCCGCCCGGCCATCCGTCTGTCCGCCCTCATGGGCCTCAGGGTGATCTACGTGATGACGCACGACTCCATCGGACTCGGGGAAGACGGTCCGACCCACCAACCGGTCGAGCATCTCGCAGCCCTGCGCGCAATTCCCAACCTCAACCTGTTCCGTCCCGCCGACGCGGTCGAGACGGCCGAGTGCTGGGAAATCGCGCTGAACTCCACCGCCACCCCGTCCGTCATCGCCCTGACCAGGCAGGGTCTGGAACAGGTCAGGCTGCATCCGCACCGGGACAACCCGTGCACGCGGGGCGGCTACCTGCTGCGCGAGGCCGAGGCCGGCGAACGGGCGGTCACCCTGCTCGCGACCGGCTCGGAGGTTGCCGTGGCACTGCGGGCCCGCGCCGCACTCGAGCAACAGGGGGTAGGAACTGCCGTTGCCTCCATGCCCTGCCTCGAACTCTTTGCCGCCCAGGACCCGTCCTGGCGCAATGCCGTGCTCGGACCTGGCACTGTGCGGGTTGCAGTCGAGGCCGGAATCGGACAGGGCTGGGACGGGCTGATCGGCGAGCGCGGCGGTTTTGTCGGCATGAACGGCTTCGGCGCCTCGGCACCGGGAAACCAGCTCTTTGACCATTTCGGAATCACGCCGGCAACGGTTGCCGGCACGGCGCTGTCCCTTCTCGGGAGGAATGCATGACCACGAGGGTGGCAATCAACGGGTTTGGCCGCATCGGCAGGCTGGTCCTGCGTGCGTTGCACGAAAGCGGTCGCACTGATCTCGCGGTCGTGTCCATCAATGACCTGGGACCGGTCGCATCCAATGCGCACCTGCTCAAGTGGGACAGCAACCACGGGCGCTTCCCCGGCGAAGTCGTGGTGGGCGAGGACAGCATCGACCTCGGTTCCGGTCCGATCAGGGTGACGGCGGAACGGGATCCGGCGCGGCTGCCGCACCGGGAACTCGACGTCGACATCGTCATGGAATGCACCGGGATCTTCACGTCGCGGGAGAAGGCGGCGCTGCATCTCGAGGCCGGAGCACGCAGGGTCATCGTGTCGGCACCGGCCTCAGGCGCCGACCTCACGGTGGTCTACGGCGTCAATCACGACCGGATCACCCCGGAACACCTGGTGATCTCCAACGCATCGTGCACGACCAACTGCCTGGCGCCGGTCGCCCACGTCCTGAATCAGGCAGTGGGCATCCGCACCGGGTACATGACGACCGTCCACGCCTATACCAGCGACCAGCCGACGCTCGATACGCTGCACGGCGACCTGCACCGGGCCCGATCCGCGGCAGGCTCCATGATCCCCACCTCCACCGGTGCCGCAAGGGCGGTCGGGCTGGTGCTGCCGGAGCTGGCGGGCCGTCTGGACGGCACGGCGATCCGGGTGCCGACGGCCAATGTCAGTCTCATCGATTTCACCTTCGTCCCGGATCGTGCGACCGGGGTCGAGGAGGTCAACGATGCGATCCGCGCTGCTGCCGACGGTCCGCTCGCCGGCGTCCTTGCCACCAACGAGGAGCCGCTGGTTTCGAGCGACTTCAATCACAACCCGGCGAGTTCCACCTTCGATCTCAATGAAACCCAGGTGATCGAAGGCGGGCTGGTCCGGGTCCTGGCGTGGTACGACAACGAATGGGGGTTCTCCAACCGCATGTCCGACACCGCCGCCGCGGTGGCGCGGACACTCTGAGCGGACCGCACGAACACGGCATCCAGGGAAATGGCACCGATGAAGCTGACCAGCACCGTCTCGCGACTCCTCGACAACTATGAAAGCGACTGCCCGGGGACCAGGGCAAACCTTGCGCGCATCCTCATGCAGGGCAAGCTCGGCGGTACCGGAAGGCTGCTGATCCTGCCGGTCGACCAGGGGTTCGAACACGGCCCGGCCCGCAGCTTTGCTCCCAATCCGGATGCGTATGACCCCCACTATCACTTCGAACTCGCGCGCGATGCCGGACTGTCGGCCTACGCAGCCCCCCTCGGAATGCTGGAGGCCGGAGCCGACAGCTTCGCCGGCGAGGTTCCCACCATCCTCAAGGTCAACAGTGCCAACAGCCTGTCACGGGAAAAGGAAGCTCCGAGCCAGGCCACCACCGGTTCGGTCCGTGATGCGCTCCGGCTGGGCTGTTCGGCGATCGGCTACACCATGTACCCCGGTTCGGACGCCGCCTACGACATGATGTCCGACTTCCGTGACCTTGCGGAGGAAGCCAAGGCCTGCGGTCTCGCCGTCGTGCTCTGGTCCTATCCGCGAGGAGGCGCGCTGTCCAGGGAGGGCGAGACCGCCGTCGACATCGTCGCCTATGCCGCCCACATGGCCGCGCTGGCGGGGGCGCACATCATCAAGGTCAAGCCACCGACCGCCCACATCGAACTCGACGCCGCACGCAAGGCCTACGAGAGCAACCGCATTCCGATCTCAACCCTGGCCGAGCGAGTCCGCCACGTGGTCCAGTCCTGTTTCAACGGCCGGCGCCTGGTGGTGTTCTCCGGCGGCGAAGCCAAGGGGCTCGACGGACTGCTCGACGAGATCAGCCAGCTCCGTGATGGTGGCGCCACCGGTTCGATCATCGGCCGCAACACCTTCCAGCGCCCGAAGAAGGACGCGATCGCAATGCTTGACAGGATCATCGGCATCTATCGCCAGGCTGCGTAGCGCCGCCATGGCGTCCTGCCAGCTGTACCTGATCACCCCTCCCGCCTTCGAACCGGTCGCCCTGGCTGAGACGCTGGCCCGCGCGCTCGAGGCCGGCCCGGTCGCCTGCGTGCAGCTCAGGCTGAAGCGGGCGGACGACGACCGGATCCGACGCGCGGCCGACTGCCTGCGGCCGGTCTGCCACTCGGCCGGTGTTCCGCTCATCATGAACGACCGTCCCGATCTGGCGTTCGGGACCGGGTGCGACGGAGTGCACGTGGGTCAGGACGATACGCCGTACACCGAGGCACGGCGCCTGCTTGGCCCGGACGCCATGATCGGCGTGACCTGCAAGGCGTCGCGACACCTTGCCATGGTCGCGGCCGAACAGGGTGCCGACTACGTCGCCTTCGGCGCCTTCTATCCCTCGGCGACCAAGGAGGTGACCGTTCCGGCATCGCCCGGGATTCTCGAGTGGTGGTCGGATCTCTCCACTGTCCCCTGCGTGGCGATCGGCGGCATTACTCCCGCAAACTGCGGGCCGCTGCGCAAGGCCGGTGCCGACTTCCTTGCCGTGGTCGGCGCGGTATGGAACCATCCGGACGGGGCCCCGGCGGGGGTCCGGGCCTTCACGCCCATTCTGTCGGAGGAACAGCGATGAACGCGGCGTTCGAGAGTTTCCTGGCGGGAGCCCCGTTCCTGTTCAGCCATTTTGCCGTCACCCTCGCCATGCTGGGCATCGGCGTGGTCATCTACATGTGGATGACCCCGCACGACGAACGGGCCCTCATCCGAAACGGAAACATGGCCGCTGCCATTTCCCTCGGGGCCGCGATCATCGGTCTGGCACTGCCGCTCGCAATCTGCATGGCATACAGCGCCAGCGTCTGGGACATCGTCATCTGGGGCGTGGTGACCCTCGCGATCCAGATCGTGACCTTCAAGGTCATTGACCTGTGGGTCCGCAACCTCTCGCAGCGCATCGAGAACGGAGAGGTCGGGACCGCCACGCTGCTGGCCGCGATCAAGATCTCGGTTGCCGCGGTGAACGCTGCCGCGGTGTCGGGGTAGACCGACCCCCCCCGCCGTGACACGGCCAGGCCGGAGCTGACGTGAGCCGCGCCTGGTCGCAGCAGGAAAACGACCGTGTCGTCGCGGACTACTTCGCGATGCTGGCCCATCAGATGGCAGGGCGTGGGTACAACAAGGCAGAACATCGACGCCGCCTTGCACCTCAGCTCGCGAACCGATCGAAGGGCGCCATCGAGTTCAAGCACCAGAACATCAGCGCCGTGCTGCAGACCCTGGGAGTGACCAGGATCGACGGATACCGCCCGGCACAAAACTACCAGCAGGCGCTTGTCGAGGCGGTGGGCAGATGGCTCGCACGCAACCCGGCACTACCCGAACCCGCGTGGCAGACATGTCTCGACATCCCGGACCGGCTCGAAACCGGACCGCCACCGACTCGGCGCAACCGCGAGCCGCCGACGCTCAAGGGAATGCTCGGGCTGGCACACACCGTCGACATGGCGGGACGGGACGAACGCAACCGGGCGCTCGGCCAGGCGGGCGAGAAGCTCGCGCTCGCGCACGAACGCGCCTCGCTGTACGATGCGGGCCGGGGCGACCTTGCGGACCGGGTGCGCTGGGTGTCGCAACTGGACGGGGACGGTGCCGGCTACGACATCGCGAGCTTCGAACCCGACGGACGCAGCCGCCTCCTCGAGGTGAAGACCACTTGCGGCTGGGAATACGCGCCCTTCCACATCACCAGGAATGAACTGACGGTCTCCCGGCAACGGCGGGACGAATGGCGCCTGCTGCGGATCTGGGACGTCCTGCAGCGACCGAGGGCGTTCGAACTCGCACCGCCGCTCGAAGCACATGTCCTGCTGACCCCGACAACCTTCCTGGCCCGGCTTGACGCGCAGGAAGTCCACGGCCCTTCAACCTGAAGACCCGTCCGCAGACGGTGCCAACCGGGATCGAGGGCTGCTCGTCCCGGTCGCCTGAAGGTCGCACCTCGAACGCGGAGCCGCCCCACCGTCCGGTGCCGCAGTGCCGGATCCGGCAGGGCTGTGGCTGCTTCGCCGCCAGGTCACCCTCGAGGCGGGATACTCCGGTTTTCGGTCACCGGCACATGGAAGCGACAAGGTCCTGCCCCGCACGGTCGACGGCATCGCGTCGCCTGTTTCCGATCCCGTTCGCGAAGAGAAGCCGGGGACAACTCGAGGATTGCCCGCGCCGCTGCACGCTGCCAGCATCGGGCGGCGGCTGCCTGATTGTCCGTTCGTCACCCGGATTCGAGGAAGAGGCCCATGGAACCGCTGCACATTGTCGTCACCATGGACGTCGAGCCTCCGGTCCATGACACCCATCCGGCCGCCACCGGACCCGCGAGCTGGGCAGATAGCGAGAAGTTCATCCGGGGCTATGTCGACAGGGCTGGCGAGTTCGGTTTCCCGGTCACCTTCTTCATCCATCCCGAGGTGGCCGTGGAGCAGGCCGGACTGTTCAGCGAACTGCAGGAACGGGGCTGCTGCGTCGAGGGCCTTCACCTGCATCCGTGGAAGTTCCGCGACGGCATCTACAGGGCGCACTTCGGCGGACTGGGCGAGGGCGACATGCGGGCCGTTCTCTCCGAAGCGGTCTCGATGTGGCAGTCCGGCATGGGACGCCGTCCGCTGTACTTCCGCCCGGGGACGTTTTCGGCGAACGACCTGATGTACCGGGTCCTGGTCGACCTGGGTTTCCGTGGCGGTTCCTGCTCATTGCCGGGGCGGGTCTGGCCGCGCATGAACGCCGTCTGGACCGGGGCGGCGCCCGATCCGCACCGGGCGCACGCAACCTTCAGACAACTCGTCGGCAGCTTGCCCTTTGCCAACATGCCGGTGTCGGTGGATTTTTCGCGAACCCGCGCGACAACAGGGATCAGGTGGCAGGAGGTCGAGCCGTCGGCGGCATCACTGGAGGACAATACCCTCGTCGGGCACCTCGACATGCGTCCCGACTGGCAGGAGGCGGACTACGAGACCATTGCCGCCAACATCACGAAGCAGGTGCGACAGCGCGGCCCGACGATCCCGGTCATGAACTGCATCACGCACAACGACAATGACTTCTCCGACCCCGGGGACCGGGTCTGCCGCAACTTCGTGCGCGCCATGCGGGCGATGGTCGGCGCCGCCGGCGCCGCCGGAATGACACCGGTCGGCACGACGCTCGAGACCATCGTTGACCTGGTCCTGGCCGAACCCGACCGTTCGTTCGCGTTCATCCACACCTGAACCACGGCGGGAACCCGCCCGTGACGCGACGTGTTGGCGCGGGTCCCCGAAGCGGGAGCCTTCAACAAACGGTCACAACGCTTGTGGTAGTTGATGCATGGAAGTGACATGGCGCGCTGGGGACCCATGGCGGCACTCCCGCAGTTGCTCGTGCGTGAACAGATCCAGCGGCCGCAGGGGGAGAGAGCCATTGGTTGACCACACACAAAGTCGGAACGAGGACAGGATGAGCGCGCAGCCGACGGACTTCGAGTCCATCGTGACCAGGCGGTTCTTCATGAAGGGCGCTGCTGCCGCAGGCACCATCGGCATTATCGGTGCGGGCACGGCACGGGCAGACTCCGCCGGACCGGCGTGGCTGGCGTTCGAGCCGATAGCGGCCAACAGCCTGGACACCGTGACGGTTCCCGACGGATTCGAATGGTATCCGCTGATCAGCTGGGGTGACCCGCTGTGGTCCGATACACCGGCATTCGACCACGAAACCCGCGGCACCGGAGCAAGCCAGGAACGCAGTTTCGGTGACAACAACGACGGCATGTCGCTGTTTGCGCGAGACGGGAACAGCGTGCTGGTGGTGAACAACGAGTATACCAACCTCAAGATCAGCCACGGGAACCGCACATCAAAGGGCCCGGAAACCGACGATGACGTCCGCAAGAGCAAGGCCAACCACGGCGTGAGCGTGGTCGAGATCGCGATGACCGACGGCAGGTGGATGCCGGTGCTCGATTCCGGTTTCAACCGCAGGATCACCGCCGACACACCGATGGAATTCACCGGCCCCGCCCGGGGGCACGACCTTCTGAAGACGCGCGACGACCCGTCCGGCACCCGTTCGCTGGGCACGTGGAACAACTGTGCCAACGGCCAGACTCCGTGGGGCACCTACCTCGCCTGCGAGGAAAACTTCAACGGCTACTTCTCCTCCAGCGATCCCGATCTGCCACTCACCGACGCACTGAAGCGCTATGGCGTGAAGCACAAGGACCGGGGTTACGGCTGGGCGATGGCCGACGAACGGTTCGACATCGCACGGCATCCCAACGAACCGAACCGCGCCGGCTACGTGGTCGAAATCGACCCGTTCGATCCCGCCTCGACTCCGAAGAAACGCACCGCCCTCGGCCGGTTCAAGCACGAAAACACCGAGGTCGTGGTCGCGGACAACGGACACGTCGTGGCTTATCTCGGCGACGACGAACGCGGTGAATTCCTGTACCGGTTCGTCTCCGCCACGCCCTGGTCGGGTGCGGGCGACGACCGTGACGCTCTCGAGAACGGCATCGTCCACGTTGCGAAGTTCAGCGACGACGGGACCGGCCGGTGGATTCCGCTGACCCCCGAAACCACCGGGATGGACTCGGCTGCCCTCATCGCCATCCACACGCGCATGGCTGCGTCCGCCGTCGGGGCGACCACCATGGACCGACCCGAATGGGTGGCGAGCAACCCACACCGGCCCGAGGTTTACTGCTGTCTGACCAACAACAAGAACCGCGGCAGGAAACCAAATCCCGGCGGGGATCCGACCCCGGTCGGTGGTCCCAACCCACGGCCGGAAAACCTCTACGGCCAGATCGTCCGCTGGCGCCCGAACAACGGCGACCATACCGCGGAGGGTTTCTCCTGGGACCTGTTCGTGGTTGCGGGCAACCCGGCAGTCCACGATGACGCCCGGGCCGGCTCGGCGAACGTGAATGCCGCGAACATGTTCAATTCGCCCGACGGGCTCAAGTTCGACGACCAGGGCGGGCTCTGGATCCAGACCGACGGAAACTACAGCAACGAGGGTGACTTTGCCGGGCATGGCAACAACCAGATGCTTCATGCATCCGCCGACAGCGGCACCATCGCCAGGTTCCTGGTCGGCCCCAGGGAGTGCGAGGTCACCGGCCTGTGCTGGTCGCCCGACCGCAAGACCATGTTCGTCGGATTGCAGCACCCGGGAGAACGGGGCTCCAGCACCTTCCCGGGCGGCGGAAACACTGTACCGCGCTCGACGGTGATTGCCGTCACCCGGCTTGACGGCGGCCCGATCGGGTAATGCCTTGCGAATCGTCGCGCACCGGTCCCGGGACCGGTGCGCGGCGGTTTCCGGACCTGCTACTGGCCGGCAAGAATAGTGTCAGCGATCTTTTCCGCAGTCATCAATACCGGAAAGTTGGTGTTGGCACTGGGCACGACCGGGAAGATCGAGGCATCGCAGACCCGCAACCCGTCCACGCCCCTGACCCTTCCGGTCACGTCAACCACCGCCATGGGATCATCGTCCGCCCCCATCCGGCAGCTGCAGGATGCATGCCAGACCCCGACGGCCCCCTCGCGCACGAAGGCCTCCAGCCGGTCGGCGTCATTGATCACCTCATCGAGGCGTCCGGAGTCGGCCACGAACCGGTCCATCAGCACCCGTCGCACGAAACCCGGCCCATCCAGCAACCGGGCCGCAATCTCGGTCATCACGGTGTTCTGCACGGTCCGGTTCCCGAACTGGCGCACCTTGTCGCCCCAGACGGCAGGAAACGGATCGCTGGCGACCGCCTGCACCGCCGGATGGGCATGAACCCTGGCAGCAAGCCGCACACCCTCCATCAGCCGGTCAAGGTCGCGACGATCGGACAGCAGGTTGAACTCGACCTCGGGTTCCCGGCGCCAGTCGGACGAGACGAGCCGGACCTCGCCCGTCTCCGAATAGGTCTTGTTGACGAAGATGATCATGGATCCGAACTGGCGTCCGACCGCATGCCAGAATGACTTGCTCGCAGTCGCGATGAACATGTCGCCCTGGCGCGCGTTCTCGATCTGCGAGGTATAGCGAAGTCCCACCAGAAGGTGCCGGCGGGTCAGGGTTTCATCCATCCGCGCCGACGGCCGCAGGAACGCGGCAACCGCGATCGACGGGTGGTCCATCAGGCGCTGGCCGACTCCGGGAAGTGCCTGACGGACCTCGATACCCATGTCGTGCAGATGGCCGACCGGACCGATGCCGGCCCGGAGCAGGTGGGCCGGCGAATGGATCGCGCCGCTGGCCAGAATGACCTCGCGCGCCTGGAAACTCCGCCTCTCGCCGCCAACGAGCGCCGTCACTCCCGTGCACCGGGCACCATCGAACTCCAGTCCGGTCACCTCGGTCCCGGTGGAAAGATGCAGGTTGGAGCGAAGCCGGACCCCGGGATCAAGATAGCCGACGGCGGCCGAGACGCGGGTTTCGAACGCGTTGGAAATGGTCACCGGAAAGTGTCCGTCCAGGAATTCCCCGTTCTGGTCGGGCAGATACTCGTACCCGAGCGCCTCATATGCTTCGGCCATTGCCTTCGCGTGATCGCTCCACAGGTCAGGAAAGATGCGCCGGACCGGAATGCGGCCCTCGCGCCCGTGCAACGGTCCCTCGAAATCCATGTCGCGCTCGACCTTGCGGAAGTAGGGAAGCACCGCCTGCCAGTTCCAACCGGTCGCGCCCCGTTCGTCCCACTCGTCGTAATCCGCCGGAGCGCCGCGGTTGGCCATCTGACCGTTGATCGACGATCCGCCTCCGAGCACCCGCGCCTGTTCGTAGACCCGGCGCGGCGGTGGCGCGGCATCGGGGTCATTGTGCGGGACCGGCTGGGTTGTCACCCTGAGATCTGTCCACAGGAACGCGGGGTTGAGATAGGCCAATCCCGGGTAGCTGTCGCGGATCTCGGCCGGAATCCTGCCCTCCGGGGTGTCCTGCCCCGCTTCACACAGCAGCACCTGGTTGGCACCGCGCGCCGAGAGCCGGTTCGCGAGCACCGATCCGGCACTGCCCCCACCGACGATGATGTAGTCGTAGATCATCCGCCCCTCCCCGAGGTTCGCATCCCTGCTGGTCGGGAAGGGTAGCCCGCGTTCCTGCGCCAGCCAACCGCGGGCGGAACGGTGGGTGCAGACTGTCCCTGGCGCCGTCCCGAAAACGGGGGGTGGCCAGGAGGCAGCAGGCTGCCGCAGATCCCGCGGTGCCGTCCCCGGCGCCGCGAAGACGGAGTTCGGGAAAGCGCTGCGCGGTCACGGTCGAAGCGGGTGTGTCGATACGGCCTAGGTGCCGGTGAAATGCCGATGGCCGCTCCGGGGTCACGGGAATGTCCAATCGCGTACTCCGCACCGCAGGTGCGGTCTTCCCGTCCGTTCCGCCATCATGTCCCGGCCCGGGCACCCCGAGTCGAACATGCCGGTCAGGCCGCTGGTGTTGGCCCCGGCATTCTGAAAGTCACGGGAGCCGGGCCGGGTCCCGGCGTTGTGCCGGGCCGACAGGGTCTCAGCAGTGCCAGCAAAGGTGCAACAGCGCCCACACGAACGGCACGGACATCAGTCCGACCGCAACGACGGTCCCGATTGTTCCGGACATGACAGGCGCTCTTTTTTTGGGTCAGGAAAGCTGACCTTGATATTGCATCGCACAACGCCAGTGTCAACCGGCAGGATGCACAGGCTTCACGGATCAGTCGGTCGCCGCCCGCATGGCCTCGAGCAACCGTTGCTGTTTCTCCAGTCGCGTCGTCATGAGTTCGGCTTCGGCGCCCGACACGTTCTTCAGCTCTTCGCCGAGATCGACGATACGCTGCTCGGTCGCCGCCAGGTCGAGTTCGTCAACCGGAACCGCAGCCTCGGCAAGCACAGTGCACCTGTCTTCCGTGACCTCCGCAAAACCGCCGGCAATAAAGATCCGGTCGATAACGGCCCCTTCCTCGTAGACGTCGATCACGCCCGGCACCAGCGTCGAAATCAACGGCGCATGCCGGGGCAGGACTCCGAAAAGTCCTTCCGATCCGGGAACGACAACCATGCCCACCTGGCGGGACAGCAGGAGACGTTCCGGAGAAACCAGTTCGAACAGGGTGGTTTCGTCAGCCATTGAGCCTGCTCCAGAACAGCCGGTCGGATCAGGCCGCTTCCGCGGCCATCTCCCTGGCCTTGTCGATGGCCTCTTCGATGGTTCCCACCATGTAGAACGCCGCCTCGGGCAAGTCGTCGTACTTTCCCTCCACGATCTCCCGGAAGCCGCGGATGGTTTCCTCGAGCGGAACCAGCACACCCGGGGTGCCCGTGAAGACCTCGGCCACGAAGAACGGTTGCGAGAGGAACCGCTGGATCTTGCGGGCCCGCGCCACCGTCAGCCGATCCTCTTCCGAAAGCTCGTCCATGCCGAGGATGGCGATGATGTCCTGCAGCGACTTGTAGGTCTGCAGCACCTCCTGTACCCGCCGGGCAACCTCGTAGTGCTCCTCGCCGAGGATCCGCGGGTCGAGCATGCGCGACGTGGAGTCGAGCGGATCGACCGCCGGGTAGATGCCCAGTTCCGCGATCTGCCGGCTCAGGACCGTGGTCGCATCAAGGTGCGAAAACGAGGTGGCCGGCGCCGGGTCGGTCAGGTCGTCGGCCGGAACGTAGATCGCCTGCACCGAGGTAATCGATCCCTTGTTGGTCGAGGTGATCCGCTCCTGCAGGGTGCCCATGTCGGTTGCCAGTGTCGGCTGGTACCCGACTGCGGAGGGGATGCGTCCGAGCAGCGCCGAGACCTCCGAGCCCGCCTGGGTGAACCGGAAGATGTTGTCGACGAAGAACAGCACGTCCTGGCCTTCCTCGTCGCGGAAGTACTCGGCGAGAGTCAGCCCCGTCAGGCCGACACGGGCCCGTGCCCCCGGAGGCTCGTTCATCTGCCCGTATACCAGAGCTGCCTTCGAGCCCTCGGACCCGTCCGCCCTGATCACGCCCGATTCCACCATCTCGTGGTAGAGGTCGTTACCCTCGCGCGTGCGCTCGCCGACCCCGGCAAACACCGAGAAACCGCCGTGCGCCTTGGCGATGTTGTTGATCAGTTCCATGATGATCACGGTCTTGCCGACGCCGGCGCCGCCAAACAGTCCGATCTTCCCGCCCTTGGCGTATGGTGCCAGCAGGTCCACCACCTTGATGCCCGTGACCAGGATCTCCGACTCCGTCGACTGGTCGACATAGGCCGGGGCCGGCCGGTGAATGGGATAGTTGATCCGCGCCTCGATCGGCTTGCCCTCGTCGATCACCTCCCCGACGACGTTGATCAGGCGCCCGAGTGTCTCCGGTCCCACCGGCACCATGATCGGCTGGCCGGTATCGATCACGTCGGCACCGCGCACCAACCCCTCGGTGCTGTCCATGGCAACGGTGCGAACCATGCTCTCGCCGAGGTGCTGGGCGACCTCGAGAACCAGGCGCTGGCCGGCATTCTCCGTGTGCAGCGCGTTCAGGATCGACGGCAGGTCGCCATCGAACTGCACGTCGACCACGGCGCCGATCACCTGGCTGATCCGGCCTGTCGTATTGGTTGCCATGTTTCACTCCCGTCTGGTCGACCCGGCTCTCGGCCGGCTTGTTCCCGCAGGGGCAGGCGTCTGCCAGGCCTTCGCCTAGAGTGCCTCGGCCCCGGAAATGATTTCGATCAGTTCCTTGGTGATGTACGCCTGACGCGTGCGGTTGTAGGTCAGTGTCAGGTCGTCGATCATGTCGCCCGCGTTGCGGGTCGCGTTGTCCATCGCCGTCATCCGCGCACCATGTTCGCTCGCGGTGTTTTCCAGCAGGGCGGAATACACCTGCGTCGCCACGTTGCGCGGGAGAAGATCGACCAGGATCTCCTCCTCGTCCGGCTCGTACTCGTACAGTCCTCCGCCGGCATCACCCTCCTGGTCGGGAACAGGCGCCGGAATGACCTGCTGCAGCGTCACGATCTGGGTCATGGCCGACTGAAAACGGTTGTAGATCAGGGTGCAGACATCGAAGGCACCCTCCTCGAACATCCGGATCAGCCGGCCGCCGATGTCGTCGGCCGACGCAAACTTGACGCCGCGCTGGGTCACCCCCTCGATGGTATCGACAATCATCGAAGCGTGGTCGCGTCGCAGCTGATCGCGGCCCTTGCGCCCGATGCACAACACGCTGACCGACCGACCCTCGCCCTTGAGCTCGGCGATCCGCGTGCGCGCGGCCCGGGCTATCGAGCTGTTGAACCCGCCGCACAGCCCCCGATCTGCCGTCATCACCACGATGAGATGCCGGTCCTGCGATCCTGTTCCGGACAGCAGTGCCGGTCCGCGGGCAGCCCGGCTGGCCAGCGACGCGATCATTCGGTCCATGCGTTCCGAATAGGGGCGCGCTGCCTCGGCCTGCTCCTGGGCACGCCGCAAACGCGCCGCCGCCACCATCTTCATGGCCGAGGTGATCTTCTGCGTCGACTTGACGCTGTTGATGCGGATCTTCAGATCCTTGAGACTTGGCATGCTGTCTCCCGGCCGGGTCCCGACACGATACCCGGGCGATCAGGCAAACCTGCTGGCGTAGGCTCCCACGAACTCGGCCAGCTGCTTGTCGGTCGCGTCGCTGAGTTCCTGCTCGGACCGGATCGCATCGAGAATGGCAGTACCGTTCGCCTTGATCTCGGAGATCAGACCCTGCTCGAACCGAGTGATCGCATTCACCTCGACACCGTCAAGAAAACCCCGCACCCCGGCGAAGATCGACACCACCTGCTCCTCGAACGGCAGCGGCGCGTACTGGGACTGCTTCAGCAGTTCCGTCAGCCGGACACCGCGGGCCAGCAGACGCTGGGTCACCGGATCGAGATCGGATGCGAACTGGGCAAAGGCCGCCATCTCCCGGTACTGGGCAAGCTCGAGCTTGATGCGGCCGGCAACCTGCTTCATGGCCTTGACCTGGGCCGCCGAACCCACGCGACTGACGGACAGCCCGACGTTCACCGCCGGACGGATACCGCGGTAGAAGAGCTCGGTCTCGAGGAAGATCTGTCCGTCGGTGATCGAGATCACGTTGGTCGGAATATATGCCGACACGTCACCGGCCTGGGTCTCGATGACCGGCAGTGCGGTGAGCGAGCCCGCGCCGTGCTCGTCATTCATCTTGGCCGCACGCTCGAGGAGGCGCGAATGCAGGTAGAACACGTCGCCGGGATAGGCTTCGCGTCCCGGCGGACGGCGCAGCAGCAACGACATCTGCCGGTAGGCCACCGCCTGTTTCGACAGGTCGTCGTAGACAATTACCGAGTGCATGCCGTTGTCGCGAAAATACTCGCCCATGGTGCAGCCGGCGTACGGGGCCAGGAACTGCAGCGGGGCCGGCTCCGACGCCGTCGAGGCAACAACGATGGAGTAGTCCATCGCGCCGTAATCCTCGAGCGTCTTGACGATCTGCGCCACGGTGGAGCGCTTCTGCCCGATCGCAACATAGATGCAGTACAGCTTGCGGGATTCGTCGTCTCCCGCCGCGTCATTGACCGCCTTCTGGTTGATGAAGGTGTCGATGGCGATGGCGGTCTTGCCGGTCTGCCGGTCACCGATGATGAGTTCGCGCTGCCCCCGCCCGATCGGGATCAGGCTGTCGATCGCCTTCAGACCGGTCTGCATCGGTTCGTGCACGCTCTTGCGCGGCATGATCCCGGGGGCCTTGACCTCGACGCGGCGCCGTTCGGTGGCCTCGATCGGTCCCTTGCCGTCAATCGGGTTTCCAAGCGGATCCACAACCCGACCAAGCAGTCCCCGGCCGACCGGAACGTCGACGATGGTTCCGGTGCGCTTGACCGTGTCGCCTTCCTTGATGTCCCGGTCATCACCGAAGATCACCACGCCGACATTGTCGCTCTCCAGGTTGAGCGCCATGCCGCGAATCTCGTTCGGAAATTCGACCATCTCGCCGGCCTGGACCTGGTCAAGCCCGTGGACCCGGGCAATCCCGTCGCCGACGGAAAGTACCTGTCCGACCTCCGCGACCTCGGCCTCGGTGCCGAAGTTGGCAATCTGCGACTTCAGGATCGAGGAAATCTCGGCGGCTCTGATATCCATCAGCCTACACCCCTCATGGCGCTGTGCAGCCTTTGCAGCTTGGTCCTGATCGAACTGTCGACCATGCGCGATCCCACGCGCACCACCAGTCCTCCGATCAGGGATGAATCGACGGTATGGGTAACTGCGACCTTCTGTCCGATCGCGTCACGAAGCGCTGTCGCGACGGCCTCTGCCTGCGCAGCGCTCAGTTCCACGGCAGTCATCACCTCGGCCACGACCTCGCCGCGTCTGCGCGCCAGCTCGGCGAGAAACGCCGCGGCCATCTCAGCCAGTGCGAACGCCCGCCGGTTCATGGCCACGACACCGACGAACCTGCGGGTAAGCGAGTGGGCGCCGCCCGCTTCCAGCACAGCGTCCAGGCCACGCGCCTGATCCTCGCGACCGAGCACCGGAGAACGAACCAGGCGCCCCAGGTCGCCATGTCCGGCAATCAGCGCCCTGAGTTCCGCAAGATCCGAAGCAACGGTATCGAGTGCCCTTTCGCTCTCGGCAAGTTCGTACAGGGCCGAGGCGTACCGGGCCGCGAGTCCGTGCGATTCAAGTGCCACCAGGGACCGTCCCTTGCCGAATGTCTGCTGTGCAGGAGCCGGCCCCACGGCGCGCCCTGCCACGCCCCGTTCGAGTGTGTCCGACCACAGCTCGCAAGGCGGCGTCTACCTAGCACAGGCACCTGGAGCGCGCAAGCAATCCCGGGGTCCCGATCAGAGAAACGAATAGGGGTCGATATCGATCCCGACCCGCACCCGGGACGGGAATTTCAGCGGTTCGATCCAGTCTCTCAATACCGCCTGGACATCGACGTCGCGGTCCGTCTTGACCAGCAGCCGGCGCCGGTGCCGGTCGCGAAGCAGGGAGAGTGGGGCGGGGGCCGGCCCCAACACACGCACATTCGAATACTGTGGCGCGGTGCGGGCCAGTGCCGCCGCGGCCCCGTCTGCCTCGGCGCCATCACGCGCACTGACAACGAGGGCCGCGAGACGTCCGAACGGCGGCATGCCCGCGGCCTCGCGCTCACGCGCCTCGGCCGCGACGAACCCGTCCCGGTCCCATGCCGCCAGCGCCTTCATCACCGGGTGCTCGGGCTGGTATGTCTGGAGATACACCCTGCCGGGCCGTTCTTCCCGTCCGGCACGTCCCGCGACCTGGTGCAGCATCTGGTATGTCCGCTCCCCGGCCCGCAGGTCTCCACCCGACAGTCCGAGATCGGCGTCGATCACCCCGACCGTGGTCAGCAGCGGAAAGTGGTGTCCCTTGGCCACGACCTGGGTCCCGATGATGATGTCGACCTCGCCGGCCTGGACCGAACGCGCGAATTCCCTCGCCGCACCCGGTCCCGAGAGCGTGTCGCTGGAGGCGATCACCGTCACGGCGTCGGGAAAGCGCATCCGGCTCTCGGCCAGCAGCTGCTCGACTCCCGGACCAATGGCCGACAGGCTCCCGGCCGCGCCGCAGCCGGGGCACACCGTGAGCCGCGGCCGGGTCGCGCCGCAGTGATGACACTGCAGCACGTCAAGCAACCGGTGCTCGACCAGCCACGCGCTGCAATGGTCGCAGCTGCAGCGCCAGCCGCAGCGACGACACAGTGTCAGCGGCGCGTAGCCGCGCCGGTTCAGGAACAGCAGCGACTGCTCGCCCGAATCGAGGGCCGCCCCGACGGCGTGGACCAGCTGGGGCGCCAGCCACTCACCTCGGCCGGGACCACGCACGCGCAAGTTGACCAGGGAGACATCCGGCAACCTGCTGCCGCCGACCCGCGCCGGAAGAGCGACCCGCCCGAAGCGTCCGCGGTGGATGTTGGCCACTGTCTCGAGCGACGGAGTGGCGGACACCAGCACCACCGGGATGCGGGCCAGTCGAGCCCTGACAATCGCCATGTCGCGGCCCTGGTAGCGCACGCCGTCCTCCTGCTTGTAGGCCGGTTCGTGTTCCTCGTCGACGACGACCAATCCCAGGTCGGCGTAGGGCAGGAACAGCGCCGAGCGGGCACCGATCAGCGCCCGCGCCCGCCCATCGGCGATGGCGCGCCACACAATTCGACGCTGCGATGGCGGCAGCTCGGAATGCCAGGCGAGCGGAGGCACACCAAAGCGGGCAGCGAACCGGTCGAGAAACGGGACCGACAGACCGATCTCCGGCACGAGCACCAGGACCTGGCGGCCCTGGCGCAGCGCCTCTGCGACGGCCTCGAAGTAGACATCGGTCTTGCCGCTGCCGGTGACACCGTCCACGACAGTCACTGAAAAACTCCGGTCCCGAACGGCACGCACCAGCCGGTCGGCGGCCTCGGACTGGGCCGCATCGAGGGTGACCACCGGCCCACGGTCCGGATCGGGCGCGGCAATCTCCTCAGGTTCGGCCGGCAAGGTGACGCGCTCGATCAGTCCTGCCTGTGCCATGCCGCGAAGCACTGCGTCCGAGACCCCGGCCGCAGCCCGGATTCGCGCGCCGGACAGGATGGAACCGGGCCCGAGGTGATCGAGCACCCGTTGCCGTGCCGGGGTCAGGCGCGCCGCTGACCCCTGCCCGCTGCGGGTCCATGCGTGCACCGGTGCCGCGGCTGCCACGATGTCCCGTCCGCCCACCACCATCTTCATCAACGCGCCCCGCGGTGACAACGTGTAGCCGGCCACCCAGTCGGCAAAGGCGAGCGAGACCGCGGGGACAGGGGGCACGTCAAACCGGTGGAGGACCGGCTTCAGCCTGTGCTCCGCCACCTCGCACCGGCCGGTGCCGACAACGACCCCGAGCACCCGTCGGGAACCGAGCGGTACTTCCACGATGGCGCCCGTCTCGAGCGACAGCCCGCAGTCGAGGTACTCGTAGGCGCCTGGCAGCGGCACCAGGGGCTGGACCGAGACACGTCGCGACCTGGCCGCAGACATTGCAGAAATCCTTCCGGCGTGATGACATGGCCTGGCCCCGCGGGCGAGGCGCACTATATGGGGCTTCCATCGAAAGGGTGACAGAGCCGTATCCGCTGCTCATCATGTTCCGCTCGTGTTCCATGGAACAAGAGCGCGGATGCAACAACGTCAGCCGGCTGGCCGGCTCGATCATGCCGCTGAAAGGCCGGCGACGGACACACCGGACGGCCTGGAACATCGCCAGATCGTCTACCGAGTGCTGTGCTGTTCGACCGTCCGGCAACCGCCAGGCGCCTGGCGGCGGTCGCCGGCGCCTGCCGGTTCGTCTGGAACGAGAAGCCGGACCAGCAGGCGCAGCTGGTCGACGTCGCGCGGATGTGCGGCGCGCGACCGCCGGCCCCGAGGTTCTTCACGCTGGGCAAGGCGTTCACGCAGCTCCGCCGGGTGACGCCCTGGCTGCAGGCCATGCCGTCGGTTCCGGTGCGGTCCACCCTGAAACACCAGGCCGACGCCTGGCAGCGGTTCTTCCCGGGCGAGGCCGGGCGTTTCCGGTTCAAGCGCCGCGGCCGCGACAGCGTGACGATCCCGCAGGACGTGCGCATCCGGGGCGACCGGCTGCATGTTCCGAAGCTGCGCCGGAGCGGCGGCAACCCGGAACCGGTGCAGGCCACGCTCAAGCGCGTCAATGGCACATGGATGGCGGTGGTCTGCGACGCCATCGCCGCCGCAGAGCGCCCGGACGACGGGACCGTGACCGGTGTCGGCATGAACGTCGGCCAGATCGCCGTCAGCGACGGCCGCTGCGCCCGCATCCTGCATGCCCCCGACCTGCGGCGTCTCGAGGCGAAGATCCGGCGCGAACGCACGCGCCAACGGCTCGCCCGCACGCAACGCCGCCTCGCCATGCGGCGGCGCAACTGGCATCACCATGTCTCGCACGGGTTGGCTCCGGCTGCGCCGGGGCTCGAGGCGGCGCAGACGCGCGCCATGACCGCATCGGTGAAGGGCACGGTGGAGGCGCCCGGTCAGGATGTCCGGCAGAAAGCCGGCCTGAACCGCGTCATCCTGGCGACCGGCTGGAGCGGGCTTCGCGCCATGTTCGAGTACAAGGCGCCGCGGCTGATCGCGGTCGATCTCCGGCACACGAGCCAGACCTGCACCGCGTGCGGCCAGACCCATGCGGCCTCACGCCGCAGCCCGGCAAGGCGCGTTCGCACTCAAGCGACCCCGACGACCCGTGAAATGGATCGGAGGCCGGCAGCGTGAGCTGGCACGTGTTCGGTCCCCCTGTTGCAGGCCGGCGGGAGCACGGGCTCCCGGGGCGCCAGCGTGGGCGGAACAACTGCGCTCGCCCGTCTCCCGGGCGCCAACGACACACCTGATCGAGCGGACGGGTGAGCGTGCCGTCAACCGCCAGGCTGTTCGTCGTTCGCTCCCGCAACAGCGAGCGCGCCGCGCACGGTCGGTCAACCGAGCGGCAGCAACCACCCGGCGTCGGGCGCGGACCCGCGCGCGGACGAAGGCCGGCTGCTTGTCGAGAGCCTGATCCCCGGGATCGGCCGCGGACCCGCGCGCGGACGAAGGCCGGCTTCCAGGCCGTGGCATGCGGATACGCGGACCGCGCCGAACCGAATTCAATCGCATGCGCTCCGACGCCGGGATCAGGCATGGCAAAGAGGTTGGTCACCTCGCCACCAGGCCCGTGTCCCGCGCAGTAACGGAAAAGCCGCATGATTGTGGCATTTCGGCATAGGCTGCCGAACATGCCACAACGTCGACATACGGACATTCCGGCAGGTAGGATGAACCGCGGTCGAGATCCGACGGCGCAAGCAGGGGAGGCCGGCATGGAGTTCTTCATCGACACCGCCGACGTCGCAGAGATCCGTGATCTGGCTGCAACCGGTCTGGTGGATGGCGTGACAACCAATCCGTCACTGATCGCCAAGTCGGGTCGTGACATTCTCGAAGTGGTTCGCGAGATCTGCGAACTCGTCGACGGACCCGTCAGTGCCGAGGTGGCCGCGACCGATTTTGAAACCATGCTGGCGGAGGGCCGGACGCTGGCGGCGCTGCATCGCAATGTCGCGGTCAAGGTGCCGCTGACCGTCGATGGCCTGAAGGTGTGCAAGGCGTTGTCTGACAGCGGCGCCCGGGTGAATGTCACCTTGTGCTTTTCTGCCGCCCAGGCACTGCTTGCCGCCAAGGCGGGTGCTGCCTACATCTCGCCGTTCGTCGGTCGGCTCGACGATATCGGGTCCGATGGCATGGAACTCGTGCATGACATCGTGCAGGTCTACTCCCACTACCACTTTCCGACCCGGGTCCTGGTCGCCTCGGTCCGGGGACCGGCGCACGTGATCGAGGCGGCGCGGCTCGGCGCCGACGTCGCAACGGTCCCGCCGGCGGTCATCAGGGCCATGTACGCCCACCCGCTGACCGACAAGGGACTCGCGGCGTTTCTCAAGGACTGGCGCGCTACCGGCCAGACGATCCTGCGCACGAAAGGTGAAGCCGCGTGAGCGGCAACGGGCCTGCCTCGACATCGGGCACCGGGTCACCGACCGACCCTGCGGCCGGCGATCAGCCGACCCGGGTCCTGGCGTGGCTGAAGCAGAACCCGGAGTTCCTGTCCGATCACCCGGAACTGCTGGAAGCCCTGGCTCCCGCACCGAGGTTTCCGGGCGACCGGGTCATCGACCTTCAGTCCGTGTTCCTGCACCGGCTGCGGAGCGAGAACGCGCGACTTCGTGAGACCATGGGCGCCATCATCGGCGCGGCCCGCGACAACCGCTCGGCCCAGGGCCGCATCCATGCAAGCGTCCTGCAGTTGCTTGCCGCCGAAGGCCTGGAGGCGGTGGTCCACGCCGCGACCGCGGACCTTCCGCTCGCGCTTAATGTCGATGCGGTGTCCGTGTGCGTCGAGGCAGGCGTTTCCGGCCTGCCGCTCGGGAACGCCGCCGGCGTGCGCCTGCTGTCGGAGGGAGCCGTCGACCACTACGTGGGGGCTGGCCGGGACAGTATGCTGGTTCCGAGCTGTATCGGCGAGGCACGGATCTACGGTGCCGTGGCCGGCGTGATTCGGAGCCAGGCACTGGTTCGCCTCCGTGTCGGTCCAGGTTTTCCGACCGGACTGCTTGCGCTTGGCGCGCGCGAACGCGGGACGTTCCGCCAGTCCCAGGGTACGGAGCTGATCGTGTTTCTCGCGCGTGCACTCGAGAGCATCATGCGGCAATGGCTGGACCGGGCCGCCTGAACGACATGCCGGTCGACGCCGACCTGGCGCCGATCACCGGCCAGTGGCTGAACTGGCTCGCGGTGGAGCGACAGCTGGCCGGAAACACGGTACTCGCCTACTCGCACGACCTCGCTTCGTTCCTGGAGTTCCTTGTCCGCCACCTCGGCGCCCCGCCAGGATGTGCCGAACTGGGCGCACTGGAGGTGCTTGACTTTCGCGCCTGGCTTGCCCATCGGCGCAACCAGGGACTGGATCCGGCATCGACCGCACGGGAACTGTCCGCCATCCGCACATTTTACCGCTACCTCGAGTTGCGTCACGGCATCGTCAACCCCGCCGTGCGAAGCGTGCGGAGCGCGAAGCATCTGCCGCCCTTGCCGCGGGCCCCGGGGACGGCCGAGACGCGCGATGTGATCAACCACGCGGAACGGATCGCCCGCAGGCCGTGGATCGCCGCCCGCGACACGGCGCTGCTCACACTGCTCTACGGGTGTGGTCTGCGGATCGGAGAGGCTCTTGCGCTCAACCTTGGCGATGTACCCGACGGTGAAACCATGCTGGTCCGCGGCAAGGGCGGGAAGGAGCGACTGGTCCCGCTCCTGCCGGTGGTCCGGGACGCGATCACCACATACCGGGAACTGTGTCCCTGGCACACCGGACCCGCCGACCCGCTGTTTGTCGGCCAGCGGGGCAGGAGGCTGCAGCCGGCTGTTGTCCAGCGGACCGTGAAGGCGGCACGCACGGCACTCGGCCTGCCGCAGGCCATCACCCCGCACGCACTGCGTCACGCCTTTGCCACGCATATCCTGGCAGGTGGCGGCGACCTGCGCGCCATCCAGGAACTCCTCGGCCATGCGTCGCTGTCAACGACGCAGCGCTACACCCACGTCGACGCGCGCCGGCTGATCGACGTGCACCGCCGTACCCATCCCAGGGACACCTCCGGCTGATCAGCCGGGCAGGCCGAACAACCCGGCGTAGTCCGCGTTGCCGGCCAGAAGCACCGCTCTGAGGCCCAGTGCGGACCTGTTTGCGGAATCGAGCGCGCCGACGCCGGCCACCAGCGCGGCCAGGACCCGTTCACGCGGCATGTCCGGCCCGGTAATGAACGGCAGACCGGGAACGGTGGGGCTGCGCGCGATGACGTCGACCCCGGATGCGGAAGCCTCGTGCCTGCAGGCGAGGAGCCACGAGACGGCGTCGATGGCAGCGACCTGCACATCACCGGCCGCGACCGCGCGAATCGAGCCCCGGTGACTGCCTGTCGTCACCAACCGCGGTGAGCCCGTCGGGTTCCGGGAGGCGAGAAAACCGAGCAGCGCCACGTGACCGGACTGCGAATCCAGCCCATTGACGGCCGCCACGGTGATCCGTGCCGGAGTCGGTTCACCGCGGCGCGCAATGATCACGCTGTGATATCTGCCAGGCGGACCGGTTTCGGGACCGTAGTCGCCGGCAGCAATGATCCGGGCACCTCCGCACCGGCCAAGCGCCCAGGGCAAGCCGCAGGTCTGCGCCAGCACCAGTGTCGGCGCGGTCCATGCCGCATCACAGTCAAGATCCCGGTTGAGCTGGTCGGGCGCCGCGATGCCATCGGCCCTCAATGCATCCCGAATGCCGGCCCACAGGGCGTCGGTGGCGACGCGCACCTCCGGCCAGTCGTACATTCCGAGCCAGGCGACGGTCATCGCTCCTCCCCGCAGCGGCACGGTGTGCCACGCCTCTGCGCACAAGTCGCGGCGCGGTCACTCCTGGTCGAGAAACGCCGCAAAATCGGCGGCGACACACGCAGCACTGGCCCTTGCGAGCCGCTCGCCGTGTTCGGGTCTCGCAAGGAAGCTGTCCGCCTCGATCCGCCCGTCCGGAAACAGGGCGCGGTAGTCCTCGGCATCCTGGAACGCCCGCAGTGCCGGAGGTGCCGGATCCATGGGCGCCTGCTTGATGAAGTCCGGACAGGCATACTGGGTCACAGCCACCTCCGATGCAGTCGCGTGGCGACCGTCCCGGTCCGCATACAGTTCCCTGGCGACTTCCCTCACCTCGGGGAAACCGAACCAGTTCGCCAGCTTGCACCTGACCGGCGGCTGGTTCGTCCCGCGCGCAAAACTGCGCTCGGAGTGGATCTGGGAGAACGCGGCGCCGACGGTGGCGATGTTGCCGCCGTGACCGTTCAGAAAATAAAATCGATCGAAGCCGTTGCGTGCCAGTGAATTCACGTAGTCGCAGATGACCGCGATCAGGGTCGTCGGGCGCAGCGCCACCGAGCCGGGAAAGGCGAGGTGGTGCTGTGCCATGCCCACGGAGATTGTCGGCCCGACCAGGTGTCCGCACTCGGCGGCGGCAAGATCGGCGATCACCTCCGGACAGATCGCGTCGGTCCCGATGAGACCGATCGGTCCATGCTGCTCGGTAGACCCGATCGGGATGATGATGCCGGTTTCGCGGCCGAGATGCCGTTCGACCTCAAGCCAGGTCATCATGTGCAGGCGCATGCTCGCATCCTCCAGTCTCGTGTGCCGGACTGTCGGTCTTCCCGGCAGTTCCGATCTCCCGTTGAACAGCGGATTGATGCAAATGTCGACCCCCCATGCGGAAAGCCCGGGGCTTGCCCTCGGGCCGACGTGCCGGTACTGACGGCGACGGTAACCGGATCCGATTGCCCGGAGAATTCACGATGCAGGAATGCCAGCCGCGTCCACGACGCAGTTTCATCTTCACTCCGGGCCTGCGGCCCGACATGTATCCGAAGGCGCTGGCAAGCGGCGCCGATATCGTCTGTGTGGAGCTCGAGGACGGGATTGCACCCGCGGACAAGGCCGAGGCACGGACGAGCACGATGGCGCTGTTCGAAAAGCCCCAGGCGGACGACGGGGTCGAACGGATGGTGCGCGTCAACTCGCTTCGCGAACGCGCGGGCATCGAGGATATGCGCGCGATCCTTGCAAGTGCGGCGCCTCCCCCGGCACTGATGCTTCCCAAGGTCCGCACTCCCGACGAGGTCAGGCTTGTCGACGATCTGCTGTCCGAGGCCGGTCACTCGACCAGACTGCACGTGATCATCGAGACCAATGCCGGCCTGGAAGCCGCGCATGAAATCGCGCATTGCTCGGGGCGGCTCGAGGCCCTTTTCTTCGGCGGCGTCGACATGGCCGCAGAGCTGCGGTGCCGCAACGAGTGGGAACCGTTGCTGTACGCGCGCTCCCGCGTGGTGCATGCGGCCGCCGGCGCCGGCCTTGATGTCATCGACGTCCCCTACCTTGACCTTGATGACCCTGACGGCATGCGTGTTGCGGCCGAGCAGGCCCGCGACCTGGGCTTCTCCGGCAAGGGAGCCATACACCCCAGGCAGATCGCGGCACTGAACACCGTGTTCACACCGTCACCGGACGAGGTGCAGCGTGCGCGACGCATCATTGACGAGTTCGAACAGGCGAATACGGGCCTGGTCGTGATCGACGGCAAGCTGATTGAAAAGCCGGTGCTCCGTGACATGTACCGTATTCTTGCCATCGCCGACCGCGTGGCCGGTTGAGGCAATGCCATCGCGCCGTCGGTCGTGACGCGAGGGCACAGACGTGAGGAGCAGGCCGACGGAGGTGGCCATGCCTGACTATCCCGTGCGCATGGATGTCCGTCCCGAGGTGCAAGGGTTCTTCGACGCCGCAACCAACACCATCTCCTACCTGGTCACCGACCCGGCAACCGGATCCTGCGGTATCATCGACAGCGTGCTTGATCTCGACTATTCCGCCGGCCGCATCAGCACCGACAGCGCCGACATGCTGGTCGCTGCCGTGAGGGGCGCGGGACTTTCGCTCGAGTGGATCATCGAGACCCACGTGCATGCCGATCACCTGTCGGCAGCCCCCTACCTGCAGCAGCAGCTGGGCGGCCGGCTGGGAATCGGTGCCGGGATCGTGGAGGTGCAGGAGACATTCGGCAGGATCTTCAACGAGGGCACCGAATTCGCGCGGGACGGGTCCCAGTTCGATGCCCTGTACAGGGATGGCGACACCTACACGATCGGAACGCTGCCGGCGTTCGTCATGGAAACGCCCGGGCACACACCGGCCTGCACGGTCCATGTAATCGGAAACGCGGCCTTCATCGGCGACACGCTGTTCATGCCGGACGGCGGTTCAGCGCGGGCGGACTTTCCGGGCGGCGACGCCACACTGCTCTACGACAGCATCCGGAGAATCCTGGACCTGCCCGATGACATGATCCTGCACGTCTGCCACGACTACGCCCCCGGCGGCCGCGCTATCGCCTGGCAGACCACCGTGGGTGAACAGAAGGCCTCGAACATTCACGTCGGCGGCAACATGACCAGGAAGGACTTCGTCGCGCTGCGCACCGCGCGCGACGCGCAACTCGCCATGCCGCAGCTGATCCTGCCCTCGCTGCAGGTCAACATGAGAGCCGGGGAAGTTCCACGCGACGACGAGGGTCACCCGGTGCTCAAGGTTCCGATCAACGCCCTCGGTTGACCGGCCGCAGTGCACCGGGAGGCAAGGGGCGGATTACCGTTTCGGGTTGAAGATGCCGGGTAGCGGATGCGGGACCTGGTCCCGTGGCCGGGCGAAGTGGCGGCAGAACAACTCTGCGTAACTTGCAAACCGGTAGCCGTCGTTGACGCGCAGGATTGCCGTACGACAGGCGCGATACCGTGCCGGCAGCCGGTACCACGCAAGTTCGGGTTCGGCGTGGTGCAACGCATGCAGGTGGTTGTTCAGGAACAGCACGCCGAGCAGCCCCCCGTTCTCGACCACGCAGGAGCGTGCGTGCGGGTCCGGGTGGGCGCGGTGCTCGGCATAGGTGCGGACCTTCAGGATCGAGAGCGCCGCGTAGGCGGTTGCAAGCACCATCCACCCCGGCACCTCCCCTGCCTCAGACAGCCACCAGATCACCGGGACCAGCCCCGCCATGTGCAGAACCCACGCCCTGACCAGGCCCGCCTCTCCCGACCAGGCGCGCCGTAGATCCCCCGAGACCAGCAGGAACTGGCTGATCAGGGGGCCAAGGGCAATGCGACCGGCGAGGGTGTTGTTGGCGCGCAGAAGCATCTTCACCGGTCCTGGCAACGCACTCCAGGCTGCCGGATCGACGTAACCTGATTCCGGATCACGGCACGGACAGGTCAGGGTGTGAGACCGGTGATGGGCGAGGTGCGTGTCCCGAAATCGATTGTAGGGGATGAAAAGGCCCAACGGCATGATCGCCAGCGCGTCGTTGAGCACCTGGTTGCGAAACGGATGGCCGTGGATAACCTCGTGCTGCACCGAAGAGTGCAGGACCAGCACAATCGTGAGCAGCGGTGCCGTCACCCACGGGCCAAGGCTGTCCGCGCCCGCAGTCACCAGCATCCAGCAGGCGTATACCGCCACGACCAGGCCCAGGGTCGGCCATTCCACGGCATGGAAGCGAATTGCGTGACCCATACGGCATCATCGCAAGCTCCAGAAAATCATCAATGCGAATGTCCGTAACGAATGCGTCTCAAACATTTGAATGGATCAATTCAAAGTGTTAACGTGATTTTTCGTGTGTTTTATGTACAAGACGGAACAATGAACAAGCGCGCCATCGCCGACCTGTTCCGTGAGCGCCTGGCGGACCTGATGGCCCGGAACGGCGGAACGGCAGCCCGGTTTTCCCGGCTCACGGGTGTCGACAGGTCGGCCCTGTCACAGTTCCTCGATCCCGAGCAGCACCGCCTGCCGCGCGCCGATACCCTGCGCCGGATAAGCGAGGCCACCAGCGTACCGGCCGACTGGCTGCTCGGGCTTGCGAACACTCCGGAGGCCGGCCAGGAAGTTCGCGGCAGTGTCCAGATAGAACTCGCGATGGCCGACGATGGCCGTTCCCCGCTCGACCGCTGGCGCCGGGAAGCCGAGGGCGGCAAGATCCGCTACGTTCCGGCCGTGCTCCCCGATGTGCTGCGTCACCCGGCACTTGACGGATACGGTGCGGAACCGGAACGCGACCAGGCGCTGGCGCGCCTGGGTCAGAGCCTGCTGTCGGATGTCCGCATCGGCGACCTCGACATGGAGATCTGCATGCCGCGCCAGGAACTCGAGGCGCTGGCCGAAGGCAGTGGCGTGTGGAGCGCGGTCAGCCGCGGCGACAGGGTCACGCAGCTTCGGCACATGGCCGAGCTGGTCGAAGCGTCCTACCCCACCGTGCGGCTGCACCTGTTCGACCTGCAGAACAGTTTCTGCGCACCGCTGACGGTGTTCGCCATGAAGAGGGCCGCCATCTACCTCGGACACTCCTACCTGGTCGTCACCGCCAGCGACCAGGTCCGGGCGCTGGCCCGGCACTTCGACCGACTGGTCCGTGAGTGCGCGTCGGCGGACGAGACCCACCTGGTCCTGGACCAGCTGGCCACACGGGCGGCAGACCCTGCCTGAAGTCCGCCCTCTCCACGAAACCTGTCCCGGGAGGTCGGCAGCAGGCACCGGGGCCAAAGCGAGGCCAACTCGCCCGGAAAACCAGGAGAACCGGTCTTCCAAGTGACCGGAATGTGGCCATGATGTCTTCGTTCAGTGAGGAGAATCGTGTAAATCCGGGAACACCGGGAGTAGCCCGCTCCGGGCGGGATACCGGAGTGCTGCTTGAACCGCTCGAGGCCGCACGCCTGAAACGACCGGCGACTTCCTGCAGGCATGGCCCGCCCCGGCTTCGAGCCGCAACTCGAAACTCGGACGGGATGCGTCATCAGGAGCCCGGGTATCGCAGGCGAGGTCCTTGACCGCCGCGACAGCGTGCGGTGGTCTCTCCCGAACCGTCCCGGCCTGCCTGAGGCGGCAGTCACACCAGTCGACCGGCGGGCCGAGACTGTCGTCGACATGATGCTCGACGTCATCAGGTCGCCTGGCGTACCGGTTCCGGTCGCGCAGCCACGAAGCGGGTGACTGCGGTCTCCGTCACGGCGTCCGGCGCACCAGGAACAGAACGAACACCGCGCCGATCGAGGTGGTCAGCACACCGATCGGCAATTCCTGCGGGGCCAGCAGCGTGCGCGCAGCAATATCGCTGGCCAGCAGCAGGGCGGCGCCGGTCACGGCCGAGGTCAGCATCAGCGCGCCATGCAGCGGACCGACGAGACCACGCGCCAGATGGGGCACCATCAAACCGATAAAGCCGATCACGCCGGTGAGCGCGACGAAGCTGGCGGTCGCAAAGGCACAGACCAGGAAGGTCAACTGCCGAAAGCGGATAACGTTCACGCCCAGCGTAACCGCGGCGTCGTCGCCGGCCAGCAGCGCGTCGAGGCTCCGATGAGCAATCAGGGCGAGGGCACCGATGGCCGTCAGCCCGACCGCCGCAATGGGCAGCACGTCCCAGTTCGCCAGACCCAGCCCGCCCAGCGTCCAGAACAGCACGGAATGGGCTGCGCGCTGATCGCCAGCGAAGATGAGATAGTACGTCAGCGACAGGAACAGGAACGACACCGCCAGGCCGGCCAGCACCATCTGGCTGGCCCCCTGCCGGACCAGTCGGCCAAACAGGCCGAGCACGATCAGCGAGGCGATGAGACCGCCTGCGAACGCCGCCACTGGTAGCGTCCAGAAGCCGAGCACGTTGCCGGTAACCGTGATTACCACCACCGCGCCGGCCGCCGCACCGGACGACAGTCCGAACAGGAAGGGGTCAGCCAGGTCGTTGCGGGTCAGGGTCTGCAGCACGACCCCGACCATTCCGAGACCCGCACCGACGATCACCGCCAGCAGCGCTCGCGGCAGACGCAGATCGAACACGATCCGACTGATCGGTTCGGTTCCGGGACCGGCCAGCACCACGTCGATGACCCGGGCAACGCCGAGCTGGGTCGAGCCGACGGCCACCGCAACCAGCAGCAGCCCGAACACCCCCACCAGGCCAAGCGCAAGGACACCGGCGAGCCGCATGGCGGGTTTCCGGCAGGTCAGTTCATGGCATCCTTCATGGCCTTGGCCATCCTGGCCATTGCTTCGATGTTCGCCGGACCAGGTGTCAGTTCCTCGTAGCGGAGCGCCACATAGGCCTTGTTCCTGACCGCGGTAGTGTGCTTCATCACCGGATGTGACTGCAGGAACTCAAGAAGATCGGTCGCACCGCCACCGGTCTGGTAGTCCAGCAGGATCAGAAACCCGGGGTCTGCGGCGGCCACCGCCTCCCACGAGGTTGTCCCCCAGCTGGTATCCATCCCGCCGGTGATGTTGGTCGCCCCCAGCGCTTCGATCATCGCGGTCGGCATGGCGAACTTGCCCGCGGTGAACGGCTTGTCCTCGCCCGAGTCGTACAGGAACACCCGTGTACCGGAAACGTCGCCCACCGTCGCCTTGATCTCGGCTACCCTGGCTTTCCAGCCGGCGACAAGCACTGCGGCTTCAGCGTCCTTGCCGAAGATCTTGCCCAGGCGTTCCACATCCGTGAACAGTAGTTCCAGCGACGCGGCGGGACGGGACTTGTCCAGGTGGACGCAGCTTTCGGTCAGGATCAGGGTCTTGATCCCGTGCGGCGCCAGCGTCTCGGGCGTCACGTCGCCGCCTGGCCGCATGCCGTAATACCAACCGGCAAAGTACAGATCTGGCATTGCCGCGACCAGATTCTCGATGGTCGGATACTTTGGCGCCAGTTCCGGGATTGAACCCCGCGCTTCATCGAATTCCGGCGTGGTCTTGTACCAACCGGTGATGCCGGTTACGCCGACCATCCTGTCCTGCAGACCCAGTGCAAAGGCCATCTCGGACATGTTGATGTCGTGCACGACCATGCGTCCGGGCACCGTGTCGAAGGTCAGCGGCGTGCCGCAATTGTCGACCGTGACGGGCTCGGCCTGGGCGGTACCGAACATCATGGCAACGGCGACGCCCGCAAGGACGCGCAGCATCGGTCGGTGGGTCATGTCGAATGTCCTTCAGGTTCGATCGTCGGGAGAGAAGTCGGCGTGATCGCCGATTGCGATGTCCAGCGACGGCAGGATGCGTTGTTCGTGCGGATGCGCCAGGCGGTACAGGTGTACACCGAAGATCTCCCGCACCGTGTCGGTGGTGAAGATCTCTGCGGGGTGCCCATAGGCGGCGAGCCGCCCCTGCCGCAGCACCGCGACATGGCTGGCGAAGGCCTCGATCAGGGTCAGTTCATGCAGGGCAGTCACGACCGTGATCCCCAGCCGCATGGCCGCGGACAGCAGCGCACCCTTGGCGGCGGGGTCGAGATGGTTTGTCGGCTCGTCCAGCAGCAACAGGCTCGGCACCTGGCAGATGGCGCGAGCGAACTTGGCTCGCTGACGCTCGCCCCCAGACAACTGGTCCAGGCGTGCCGCAGCGTTCGCGGCCAGACCCACCTGGTGCAGCGCATGGTCGACCCGGTCATCCACTTCGGCAGCGGACAGCATGGCGCGATGCGGCAGCGTGCCCAGAGCGACATAGTGGTGCAGCAGCAACCGTCCGTCGGCATCGTCGTGCTGGCCGACATAGGCGATCCGGCGGGCCCGCTCGGCACCGGAGAGCGTTGCATAGGATCGGCCCTGCAGCTCGATCGTTCCGGCCGAGGGCTCCAACAGTCCCGCCAGCAACCGGATCAGCGTGCTCTTGCCCGCGCCGTTCAGACCAACGACGGCAAGGATATCGCCCGGGTGCAGATGCAGCGAAACCGCGTCCAGGAGAACAGCACCGTTCGGGGCGCTGTAGCCCAGCCCGTCGAGGTTCAGCGCGATCTCACCGTCGATTTTGTGGCTCATCTGCGTCGCACGAGTCGGTGTTGGCGCAAGCGCCAGATGTTATAATATAACATATCGCGTTGCTGGTCCCAAGCTGTGCGACGTTCTCACCTGACCTTACACCTCCACACCTGCCATATGCACAGGATGTGACGCCGGACGACCCCCCTTGCGAGGAAGGTCAGTCGAAGCACAATTCCGAATGGAGGGGCCCGCCTGATCCGGACTGGCCGGGCGACCCGTGGTGGCGCGGGGACCGCGGCCCGGGCGCTGATTGCGCATCACGAAGTCCCCCGGACCGCGGTGGGACGGGCACACGGACTCCGCAGCGCGCAACCGGGCGGGTTCCATCTCGCAACGCCGGTGCCGAGTGCCACCGATCGCAGATCGACACCCGCGGTACCCGGTCCAGGAGTCGTGGCACCCTTCACCGTGACCAGTGTCAGGGTCCCGGCACCAGCGGACCAAATCACCGACCGGGGTTCGTGCTCCGGCATTGTTCCGGCAGGGCCAACCTGAGACACTGTACGCTCCGACAGGCACTGCACGCACGGCGAAGGGGACCATGATGCTTGAGATCACACCGCTTGACTGCTCGCTCGGAGCACGTGTCACCGGGGTTCCGCCGGGCCTGCAGCTCACCAGGACCGAGTGGCAGGAGATCGAGGACGCATTCCACCGCCACGCGGCACTGGTGTTCCCCGCCCTGCACCTCAGCGACGACGAGCACATTGCCTTCGCCGAACACTTCGGCGCCATCGAATTCCTGCGTGACGGTCAGAAGGTGGTCCGCATCAGCAACCTGAAGCCTGACGGCACGGTGATGAACAGCGAGGAGAAGCGCTACCAGACGTTGCGCGGCAACGAAGGGTGGCATACCGACAGCTCCTACATGCCGCTGGCCGCCAAGGCGTCGGCACTCGCGGCCGAGATCGTCCCTGAACGGGGCGGCGACACCGAACTCGCGGACATGCGGGACGCCTGGGACACGCTCGACGACGCAACCCGCGGTCAGATCGAAGGGCTGTCGGCCTACCACTCGCTCTACGCATCGCAGGCCAAGGCCGGATTTGTCTTCAGGACCGGAGACGGTTACGGCTATCACACGCGGGGCGCACCGCTGCGCCCGCTTGTCAAGGTGCACCCGGTGACCAGGCGCCGCTCGCTGTTCATCGGACGGCACGCCTTCCGGATTCCCGGAATGGAAGACCGGGAGGCACAGGCATTGCTCGACAGGCTGCTCGAGCACGCATGTTCGCCGCCGCGCGTCTATAGGCATCGGTGGCAGCCGGGTGACCTGATGATCTGGGACAATCGCTGCGTCCTGCACCGGGCCGGCGCCTATGACTACGCCCTGCCGCGGGTCATGCGTCATGTGCGGGTGGCGGGAGACCCGGAGCACGACCTCGTCTCGACCGGGCACGACGAGAGGGCCGACGACTTCGCGCCGCCTGCGGCCGCCCGCGGCTGACTCGATATTTGGCGCCACTGTTGCCTCTCGGTGAAGCAGTGGTGCCGGTCTGGCGGGTGAACGCCGCCTGGTTCATCGCCCGGATGCGCGGGTACCGTGCCGAACACGCCGGCCAGCGTGCCGAGGGCGCCGCGATCCGGGCTCCGTGCCGGTCTCCGGAACCGGATTGCATCGCCGACGGGCGGCCATCGATAGCCGGTGGTGTGCGGATGCCTCCCGGGGTCGACGGCGACCCGGCAACGAGCGACCGCGCCCGGGCCATGGCATTCAGGCGTGGATCGGGCGTTCATCCACCGCGAGTGCCGCTTCCTTCACCGCCTCGCTCAGCGTCGGGTGGCCATGGCAGGTCCGGGCGATGTCCTCGGCCGAACCGCCAAACGCCATCACCGCGGCGCACTCGTGGATGAGCGTCCCGGCCTCCGGGCCAATGATGTGGACGCCGAGCACCCGGTCCGTATCGGCGTGCGCCAGCATCTTCACCAGCCCCTCGCTGTCGCCGCTCGCACGCGCCCGACTGTTGGCGCTGAACGGGAACATCCCCTTGCGGTAGGCAACCCCGCGCTCCTGCAGCGCCTCCTCGGTCTCACCGATCGCCGCGACCTCCGGATGGGTGTAGACGATGCCCGGAACCAGAGCGTAGTCGACATGTGCCGGCAGCCCGGCCATGATCTCCACGGCTGCAACACCGTCCTCCTCCGCCTTGTGCGCCAGCATCGGCCCGCGAATGCAGTCACCGATCGCGAAGATGCCGGGCACCGAGGTCTCGAAATCCTCGTCCACCTCGATAAACCCGTGCCGGTCGCGCGCAACCCCGAGTTCCCCCAGTCCAAGGCCGGCCGTCCTCGGCCTGCGGCCGATCGCCACCAGAACCGCGTCGCACTCCACGGTCTCGGCGTCACCACCCTTCGCCGGCTCGAGCGCTACGGCGATGGTCTCATCGGATACCGTCGCCCCGGCAACCCGGGTTGACAACCTGAACTGCAGTCCCTGCCGACGCAGGGCGCGGCGGAACCGCTCGCCGATCTCGCGGTCCATGCCGGGAACGATCCTGTCGAGGAACTCGATCACCGTGACGCGCGATCCGAGACGGGACCAGACCGAGCCCATCTCCAGGCCGATGTAGCCGCCACCGACCACGACCAGGTGTTCCGGCACCTGTTCCAATGACAGCGCCCCGGTCGAGGTGACCACACGACATTCATCGACCTCGAGCCCGTCAAGCGGCATCGAGTCCGATCCGGTGGCGATCACGATACGGTCAGCCTCGACGTGGTTCGTCCCGTCGCCCTCGACCGCAATCCTGCCGGCGGCCTCGATGCGCGCGGTTCCGGTGATCCGGGAAACTCCGTTCTTCGAGAACAGGAACTCGATCCCCCGGGTCAGGTCGTGCACGACCTTGTCTTTGTGGGCCAGCATATTCGCCAGGTTGAGCGTCACCTCGCCGGTCTCGATGCCGATTTTCGACATTCCGGCGCGGGCCGCGGCGTACTTCTCCGACGTCGACAGGAGTGCCTTGGAGGGAATGCAACCCACGTTCAGGCAGGTCCCGCCGAGGGTTGGCCGTTCGTCGATGCAGGCCACCTTCATGCCGAGCTGCGCGGCCCTGATCGCCGCGACGTAGCCCCCCGGCCCGGCTCCGATGACGGCCAGGTCGAAATGGTCAGCCATCTGTCCCTCCAGGTCGTGCTACAGGTCGATCAGCAGGCGTCGCGGATCCTCGATCGCCTCCTTCACCCGAACGAGAAACGTCACCGCTTCCCGACCGTCAATGATGCGGTGATCGTAGGAAAGCGCCAGGTACATCATCGGCCGGACCTCGACCCTGCCGTCGATCGCCATCGGTCGCTGCTGGATCTTGTGCATGCCGAGGATGCCCGACTGGGGCGGATTGAGGATCGGTGACGACAGAAGGGAGCCGAACACCCCGCCATTGGAGATGGTAAAGGTTCCCCCGGCAAGTTCCTCCAGAGACAGTCGGCCGTCGCGCGCACGCGCCGAAAACTCGTTGATGGCCTGCTCGATCCGGGCGAACCCCATCCTGTCGGCGTCACGCAGTACCGGCACAACAAGGCCCCTGGGAGACCCGACGGCAACCCCGATGTGGTAGTAGTTCTTGTAGACGATCTCGTCACCCGAGATCTCGGCATTGACGGCAGGAAGCTCCTGCAGTGCCGCAACACAGGCCTTCACGAAAAAGGACATGAACCCGAGACGGACGCCATGCCGGGCCTCGAAGGCATCGCGGTACTCCGACCTGAGTTCCATGACGGCACCCATGTCGGCCTCGTTGTAGGTGGTGAGCATCGCCGCGGTGTTCTGCGCCTCCTTGAGGCGCCGGGCCACCGCCTGGCGCAACCGGCTCATCCGCACGCGCTCCTCGCGCGGTTCCGCTTCGGGCTCCGGCGCCTTCGCGATCTCGCGCCGCGCGTCGCCCGAGGCGATTGCCGCCAGAACGTCGGCCTTCAGCAGTCGGCCCCCGCGCCCGCTCGGGACAATCCGTGCTGGATCGAGATCATGCTCGTCCACCAGCCTGCGTACCGCCGGTGACAGTGCGGGAGCGGGTTCGGGCGCCGGTGCGGACCGGGTCACCGGGGCCGGATCGGAAGCGGAGGCAGGAGCCGGAGCGGCCGCCGCTGCCGGAGCCGTGGCGACGGCACCCTCGGCGATGACGGCCAGCAATGCTCCCACTGTGACGGTCGAGCCGGTTTCGGCAACGATCGAGGCCAGGACACCGGAGGTCGGAGCATTCACCTCGAGCGTGACCTTGTCGGTCTCGAGTTCGACCAGCGGCTGGTCCACAGTGACCGCTCCGCCTGGCTCGACGCGCCATCCGGCGACGGTTGCCTCGGAGACCGACTCCCCGAGTGCGGGAACGAATACTTCGGTTGCCATCGGTCTCCCCGATCCTGCGTGCAGCTATTCGGCGGCGGCGCGGGCCGCGCGGCGGTTCGACACGTCGAGCGCTTCGGCTGACAGTGCACGATCCACCAGAGCCTCCTGTTCCTTCTGGTGGGTCCGGAAGTTGCCGGTCGCGGGCGATGCCGCCTCCGCTCGCCCCACATAGACCGGGCGGCGTGCAGCGCCGCCGAGTTCCTCGAGCACCGCCTCGAGCCGACGGTCGACAAAGCTCCACGCGCCCATGTTCTCGGGTTCCTCCTGGCACCAGACCACCTCGGCCTGCGGGAACCGCCACAGTTCGTCGAGAAGGGCCGCCTGCGGAAACGGGTAGAGCTGCTCCAGCCTCAGGAAAAAGATGTCGGTGATCTCCCGCCGGGCGCGTTCCTCGTACAGGTCGTAATAGACCTTGCCGCTGCACAGCACGACACGGCGCACCTCGCTGTCGTTGCACAGTCGTTCGTTGTCGTAGAGCACGCGGTGGAACGAGGTTCCCGGCCCCATGTCCGCGAGCGTGGACACGCAGCGGCGATGCCGCAGGAGCGACTTCGGCGACATGATCACCAGCGGCTTGCGGAAGTCACGGCGCAGCTGGCGGCGGAGTACGTGGAAGTAGCTCGCCGGTGCCGAGCAGTTGACCACTTGCATGTTGTCCTCGCCGCAGAGCTGCAGGTAGCGCTCAAGCCTGGCCGAGGAATGTTCGGGACCCTGACCCTCGTAGCCGTGCGGCAAAAGCATCACCAGGCCGGACATGCGCAGCCACTTGTGTTCGCCCGAGCTGATGAACTGGTCCATGATCACCTGCGCCCCGTTGGCAAAGTCGCCGAACTGGGCCTCCCACAGGATCAGTGCGTTGGGCTCGGCCTGGCTGAACCCGTACTCGAACCCGAGGACCGAGGCCTCCGACAACGGGCTGTCGATCACCTCGAAGGTCGCCTGCTCCGGCCCGAGATGGTTGAGCGGCAGGTAGCGTTCCTCGCTGTCCTGGTCAACCCAGACCGAATGCCGGTGCGAGAAGGTTCCCCGACCGCTGTCCTGTCCGGAGAGGCGAACCGCGTCGCCCTCGAGCAACAGTGACCCGAAGGCGAGCGCTTCGGCGGTGGACCAGTCCAGCCCCTCGCCGGTTTCGAACATCCGCCGTTTCTGTTCAAGAACGCGGACCAGCTTGCCGTTCAGGTGCAGCCCCTCCGGCGGCCGACACAGGACTTCGCCGATTTGCTGCAGGGTTGCGATTTCCACCGAGGTCACGCCACGCCGCGCGTCGTTGCCCTCTGCCTGCCTGATACCCGACCACACGCCATCGAGCCAGTCGGCCTTGTTGGGCCGGTAGCTGACGCCGGCCTCGAATTCCGTGTTCAGCAGGTGGTTCTGGTTGGCTACCAGCTGGTCGCCGGTGCCTGGTTCCACGACACCCTTGGCCTCGAGCTGCCGTGCGTAGAGTTCGCGAACCGACAGGTGACCGGCAATTTTCTGGTACATCCGCGGCTGGGTGAAGGTCGGTTCATCGCCCTCGTTGTGGCCAAATCTCCGGTAGCCGATCACGTCCAGCACCACGTCGACTCCGAAGGTCTGGCGGAACTCGGTTGCAATCCGCGCAACGTGGATCACCGCCTCGGCATCATCCGCGTTGACGTGAAAGATCGGCGCCATGACCATCTTGGCCACATCGGTCGAGTAGGGCGACGAGCGCGAATAGGCCGGACTGGTGGTAAAGCCGATCTGGTTGTTGATGATCACGTGGATCGTACCGCCGGTGCGGTATCCGCGCAGTTCCGAAAAGTCGAACACCTCTGCGACGATGCCCTGACCGGCGAAGGCGGCATCGCCGTGCATCAGGATGCCCATTACCTTGCGACGGTCGGCGTCGTTGCGCTGGACCTGCTTGGCCCTCACCCGGCCCACAACCACCGGGTTGACCACCTCCAGGTGGGACGGATTCGCGTTCAGCGTAAGGTGCACGGAGTTGCCATCGAACTCGCGGTCCGCTGACACCCCCATGTGGTACTTCACATCACCCGATCCGCCGACATCCTCCGGATTGGCCGGGTTGCCCAGGAACTCGGAAATGATGGCCCGGAACGGCTTGTTCATGAAGTTGCACAGCACGTTGAGCCTGCCGCGGTGCGCCATGCCGACCACGACCTCCTCGAGACCGAGCTGGCTGCCGCGTTTCAGGATCTGCTCGAGCGCAGGGATCACCGCCTCGCATCCGTCGAGGCCGAACCGCTTGGTTCCGACATACTTCACCGCCAGGAACTTCTCGAAACACTCGGCCTCCGTCAGCCGTTCGAGGATCGTTCGCCTGCCCAGCACTGTGAAGTCTGTCTGGTTGCCGGCCTGCTCGATCCGCTTCTGGATCCAGAGTTTCTGCTCCGGGTCCTGCATGTGCATGAACTCGACACCGATGCTGCCGCAGTAGGTGTCGTACAGGATCTGCATGATCTCGCGCAGGGTCGCCCGTTCACGCCCGAGCACGTTGTCGATGAAGATCGGGCGGTCAAGGTCATCCGGACCGAACCCGTAGTGCGCCGGATCAAGTTCGGGGTGCGGTTCGGGTTCCACGAGTTCGAGCGGATCGAGCCTCGCCTTCAGGTGCCCGCGGATGCGGTAGGCGCGGATCAGCATGATGGCCCTGAGCGAGTCGAGCGCGGCCCGGCGCTCGTCGACGCCGCGCGGCGAAGCCGCGACTTCGGTTGCTGGGACCCCCACGATGCGGGTGGTGCGCGGCGCCCAGCTCGGACCCTCGCTGTCGCACAGGAAGCCACCTGCCTCCTCGGCAAGCGAGGCAAAGCTGTCCCGCCACCCTGCATCGACAGAATTGGGATCCTCGCGGTACTTCCGGTACAGGTCGGCAATGTAGGGAGCGTTGGCGCCGTTCAGGATTCCGGGTTCATCGAGCTGCATGGTCTCTGCTACCCCTGGCTTGCAGTTCTCCTCTACCGGGCAAGCAGCCCGGCCGCGGTCGTGCCCAGCTCCGCGGGTGATTCGACGACCGTGATGCCCGCGGAACGCATGGCCTCGATCTTGTCACCCGCGCCGCCCTTGCCGCCGGCAATGATGGCGCCGGCATGCCCCATGCGCCGGCCCGGCGGCGCGGAAATCCCGGCAATGAACCCGATCACCGGGACACCGGTGTTCTCGCGGCGAAGGAATTCGGCTGCCTCCTCCTCGGCCGTGCCCCCGATCTCCCCGATCATGATGATCATGTCGGTTTCGGAATCGCCGAGGAACAACTCGAGGCAGTCGATGAAACTGGTGCCGTTGACCGGGTCACCGCCAATACCAATACAGGTTGACTGACCGATCCCCTCGGCCGTGGTCTGGGCCACCGCCTCGTAGGTGAGCGTGCCCGAGCGGGACACGATTCCCACCTTGCCACGGCGGTGGATGTGGCCTGGCATGATGCCGATCTTGCACTCGTCCGGGGTGATGACGCCTGGGCAGTTCGGACCGATGAGCCGGGTCCGCGAGCCTGCGAGGACCCGTTTGACCCGCACCATGTCGAGCACCGGGATCCCCTCGGTAATGCAAACCACCAGCGCAACCCCGGCATCGACGGCCTCCAGGATCGAGTCGGCAGCAAATCTCGGCGGCACGTAAATGACCGAAGCGTCAGCCCCGGTCACCGAAACCGCTTCCGCAACGGTGTTGAACACCGGCAGGCCCAGGTGCTCGCTCCCGCCGCGCCCCGGTGTAACTCCCCCGACCATGCGCGTGCCGTACGCCAGCGCCTGCTCGGTATGGAACGTGCCCTGCGATCCCGTCACCCCCTGGCAGATCACCCGGGTCCCGGCATGGACGAGCACCGCCATCAGTCCGCTCTCCGCACCGCGGCCACGATCCGGGCTGCCGCATCGCCAAGGTCCGATGCGGCCTCGATGGTCAGGCCGCTTTCGGCAAGGATCTGGCGCCCCTGCTCCACGTTGGTGCCTTCCAGGCGCACCACCAGCGGGACGTCGACGCTCATTTCGCGCGCGGTCTCGACCACGCCCGCCGCAATCACGTCGCAGCGCATGATGCCGCCGAATATGTTGACGAGCACTCCTTCGACGTTGGGATCGGACAGCAGGATCCTGAAGGCGGCCGCGACCCGCTCCCGGGTGGCGCCGCCCCCGACATCCAGGAAGTTGGCCGGCTTCTCGCCGTGCAGGGCAATGATATCCATGGTCGCCATCGCGAGCCCGGCACCGTTCACCATGCATCCGATCGTGCCATCGAGGCGAATGTAGTTGAGTTCGTGGAGCGCCGCCTCGGCCTCGGCCGGATCCTCCTCGTCCTCGTCACGCAGCGTGACCACGTCGGGCTGGCGGAACAGCGCGTTGTCGTCGAAGTTCATCTTGGCATCGAGCGCCATGACCTCGTCATCGGCGGTCACGATGAGCGGGTTGATCTCGACCAGCGACGCGTCAAGTTTCACGAAGGCCCGATACAGTCTTTCCAGCAGTGTGACCGCGGAAGCGACCTGTGCGCCCTCGAGACCGAGCTTCCAGGCGACGGCACGGGCGTGGAACGGCTGCAGGCCCATCGCCGGATCGATGGCCACTGTCACGATCTTTTCCGGCGAATGCGCGGCCACCTCCTCGATGTCCATGCCGCCTTCGCTCGAGGCCATCACGGTAATTCGCGAGGTTGCGCGGTCCACCAGCAGTGAGAGGTAGAGTTCGCGCGCGATGTCGCAGCCGGCCTCGACATAGACGCGTCGCACCTGCTGCCCGGCACTGCCGGTCTGCCGGGTGACCAGTACGCGCCCCAGCATCGCCTCGGCGTGCTCGCGGACTTCTTCGAGCGAACGGGCAATCCTGACCCCGCCGGCTCCGGTCTCGTCGCCGACAAACCGGCCGGCCCCGCGGCCGCCGGCATGGATCTGGGACTTGACCGCAAACACAGCGCCTCCCAGTTCCCGGGCCGCGGCCCCGGCCTGTTCCGGCGTGTAGGCCACTTCGCCCTTCGGTACCGAGACACCGAACCCTGCGAGCAGCTGCTTGGCCTGGTACTCGTGCACGTTCATCACGACCTGCCATCGGGAGATACAGCGAAACCTGACCACACCTCAGGCGGTTTCACTCTAGGGGTCGCATCCTGGCCACGCAACCGGCGCCGGTCCGGGATCAGTCCTCCAGGCCGGCGGCAACCGCGTTCAGTTCGCGGACAGCCGCAACCGACCGGTCAAACATGGCGCGCTCGGCGGCATCGAGCTCGATCTCGACCACCCGTTCGACACCACCGGCTCCGAGCACGACCGGAACGCCGACGTAGAGGCCGTCGAGACCGTAGGGCCCGTCACACCAGGCCGCGCAGGGCAAGACCCGCTTGCGGTCGTGCAGGTAGGCCTCCGCCATCTCGATCGCCGACGACGCCGGGGCGTAGAATGCCGAACCGGTCTTCAGCAACCCCACGATCTCCGCGCCGCCATCGCGTGTCCGCTGCACGATCTCGTCAATGCGCTCCGGGGTGCTCCAGCCCATTCTCACGAGATCCGGCACCGGGATCCCGGCGACGGCAGAGTAGCGCACCAGGGGAACCATGGTATCTCCGTGCCCACCGAGCACGAAGGCGGTCACATCGCGTACCGAGACTCCGAACTCGTCTGCCAGGAAACGGCGGAACCGGGCGCTGTCGAGGATGCCGGCCATGCCGACCACCCGGTTCGGCGGCAGACCGCAGGCCTTCTGCAGCACTCCCACCATGACATCAAGCGGATTGGTGATGCAGATGACCAATGCATCGGGACAGTTGTCGCGAATGCCGGCCCCGACCGACTGCATCACCTTGAAGTTGGTCCCGATCAGGTCATCGCGGCTCATTCCCGGTCGCCTGGCGATCCCGGCGGTGACGATGACCACGTCTGCGCCGGCCAGCGCCGAATACTCACCCGTCCCGGCGACAACGGCGTCGAACCCCTCGACCGGCGCCGCCTGGGCTATATCGAGCGCCTTGCCCTGCGGCATGCCCTCGACAATGTCGAACAGCACGACGTCACCCAGTCGCTTCAGACCGGCAAGAAGTGCCAGTGTCCCACCGATGTTGCCCGCCCCGATAAGGGCGATCCTGTTTCGGGCCATGCCTGCCTCTCCAGCTGTCCGGTCGTCGGCGTGACGTCATGTATCGCGATTGCGTCCCCCCGGCAAGACGGCGGGTCAGGCTGCCGGCTTTTCCTCGTCCGACGCCAGCCGTGCCGCCTCGGCCCAGTCGGTCGAGCGCATCTCCTCCAGCCGTGAGGCGGTCCGTTCGAACTCGAACCCCCACCGCTTTCCCCGGTAGAGGTCGGCCGGCCGGGCTTCGGCCGACATGACGATGTGGGTGCGGCAATCGTAGAGAGTGTCGATCAGGGTGACGAAACGGCGCACGACGTCGGGACTGTGCCGGCCGAGGACCGGAACACCGGCAATCAGTACCGAGCGGTAGCGCCGCGCGATGGCCAGAAAGTCGCCGGGACCGAGGGGCTGTGCGCACAGGTCGTCGAAGTCGAACCGCGCCACCTGTCCGGCGGCCCGCGGGACCCGGATGGAACGTCCGCGAAACGAGATCTTCTCCGCGCTCCCTCCGGCCCCGTCAGTCAGGACTGCGAACGCACGCTCCAGCGACGCTTCGGCCGCCGCATCGAGAGGCGAGTGATAGACCTCCAGGGTCCTGATCCGGTCCAGACGGTAGTCGCGCACGGCATCGAGACGGAGAATGTCGAGGCGGGCCCGCAGGATCGCGATGAACGGCAGGAAGCGGTCGCGGTGCAGCCCGTCCCGGTAGAGATCATCGGGGTGTCGATTCGAGGTGGCGACGACGACGATCCCGCACTCGAACATGCCTCGGAACAGCCGCGAGACCAGCATCGCGTCGGCGATGTCCCCGACCTCGAACTCGTCGAAGCACAGCAGCCGGTTGCGCTCCGCCAGCATGGTTGCGACCGGGCCGACCGGTTCTGTTCCGGGGTGGAAGCGGCGCCGCATGTGGATCAGGTCATGCGCCTCCTGCATGAAGGCGTGGAAATGCACCCGACGCTTGCTCTCGACGGCGACGGTGTCGTGGAACAGGTCCATCAGCATCGACTTGCCGCGACCGACACCACCGTGGATATAGAGACCGCGCGGCGGATGAACGGCCCTCCCCCGTCCGGCGAGCCGCCCCACAAGGCGGCCGAGTGCTCCGGTCGGAGCCTGCGGGCGCCATGTACCGAGAGCGAGATGCAGGGACTGCAGCCGCTCAACCGCATGTTCCTGCGCGGGATCCGGCTGCAGGACTCCGGTCTCGAGCAGGGATCGGTAACGACGGAGCGGGCCCTCTCCGGGCGCCATTCCTACCGGCCGCCGGTGATGTCGATAATTGATCCGGCACAGTAGCTCGCGCCATCGCCCAGCAGCCAGACCACCGCCTCAGCCACCTCTTCTGCCGACCCGACCCGGCGCATGGGAATCGACGGAGCAGCCTGTACCGCCCGGTCCGGCAGGCCGGCCGCGGCATGGATCTCGGTGTCGATCATGCCGGGCGAAACCGCATTGACCCGCACGCCTTCCCCGGCAACCTCGCGTGCAAGTCCGAGGGTGAAGGAATCGACCGCGCCCTTCGAGGCCGCGTAGTGGACGAACTCGTTGGGACCTCCGAGCCGCGATGCCGCCGATGCCAGGTTGACGATGGCACCGCCGGAGCCGGCGCGTGCGGTCGACATGTGCCGTACCGCCTCCCGGCAGCACAGCATGAGGCCAATCACGTTCAGGTTGAAGACGCGGTGCATCTCCTCCTCGCTCATCGTCTCGACCCTGGTGGCCAGTCCCGTGGTCCCGGCGCTGGTCACCAGCCCACGTACCGGTCCCAGGGCCGAGCCGGTCTCGGCGAACAGCCGCAGGACCTCGTCTTCCCGGCTGACATCGGCCTGGATCGTGGTCGCACGCCTGCCTGCCGCGCGCACCCGTTCTGCAACCCGCGCCGCCGATTCGGCGTCACGCGCGTAGTTGACGGCCACGTCCCAGCCGTCTTCGGCCGCGCGCACCGACGTTGCCGCGCCGATGCCTCGGCTGCCTCCGGTGACGATCAGTACCCCCCTGCTCACCACGCATCCTCCCGCCTGTTGGTCCGGTCACGCTTATACCGGTGCGCTCTCGGCTTCGAAAGAACCGGGATCAGGCACCGGAGACCCATGCTCCCATGTGAAAACGCACCTGCCCGTCCGGGTAGCGCGCGCCGACGCCGACCGGACAGGCGCCGCGCGCCTGGCAACCGCCTTCGACGCAGTGGCGACCCTGCGGTGTCGCCAGGTGCGACCGGCAGGAGTAACGGTCGAATCCATCGCGGGTAAACGCCCGGACCGGACACGCGTCAAGACACGGCCGCTCCGGACAGCTCGCGCAGGGTGAGGGTCGCGGCGTCTGCTTTGGCGCATCGAGGTACCAGGGAAGCAGAAGGGCACCCCTGTACGCATGCCACAGGCCCCAGACAGGATCGATCAGAAGCCCGATCGGCGAGGCGTGCACCCGGCCGGTGCGAAGGGCCCAGCTCTGGAACGGCGCCCAGGGCGGACCGTCGGAAGGCATGATCACAGAACATCCAAAGATGTGTGCACACGCATCCAGGATATTCCGGCACCACCGGTCGAGCGGGTCGGACCCGCCCGCCGAACCATGCGGGAAGCGGGACCACAGTCCCGGTCCGGCGTTGCCGACCAGCAGAACGGCGTGCACCGGATGCGCCGGTGGAGTCACGCCCGCGAGAGATTCACCACTGTCGAGATTGAACCCGCCGCGCGTCATCAGCCCGTACCGGGCGAGATGCCGCGCAAGCACAAGAGGGATGTCGCGCCCTGTGGGCGGAGACGGACGCCAGCGTGCTGGATTTTTCATGGAAATTCACAAAAGTGTCGTTCTATCCTCTCCGGACTGCCGCCTGTGCAGGTTCAGGCCTCATGCGGACCACCGGTTCGGGGTCAGTCGGGACGCGGCCGGCGTTCCGCCAGAAGAGAGTAACACGGATGTTCGACGATCCCGGCGACGTCCCGCTGCAGATCGACTTCCTGCTCGTACCCGACTTCTCGATGATGGCCTTTACCTCCGCGGTTGAACCGCTTCGGGCAGCGAACCGGCTGGCCGAGTGCGAACTCTACCGTTGGCGGCTGCTCAGCCGGGACGGGAAGACGGTGCAGGCGAGCAACGGGATCGCGGTCGTGCCGTCTGCCTCGATCGCCGATGTGGTGCGCAGCCGCGTGACCTTCGTGGTCTCCGGTGTCGACGTCCAGCGCCACCTCGATTCGCGGGACACCGTGTTCCTGCGCCGCATGGTCCGCAGCGGCGCGGTACTGGGCGCCCTGTGCACGGGCTCCTACATCCTGGCCGCGGCCGGGCTGCTGGCCGGGCGACGCTGCACTATCCACTGGGAGAACCTCGGCGGGTTCATCGAGGATTTCCCGGACATTACCGTCTCCCCCGACATCTACGAGATCGACCGGGACCGGGTCACCTGTTCCGGCGGCACGGCGGCACTCGACATGATGCTGTTCCTGATCGGGCGCCAGCATGGCCAGGCACTGGCCAACGGGATCTCGGAGCAGTTCATCCATGACCGGATCCGCGAGCCGCACGCCCACCAGCGCATGGAACTTCGCTCGCGCCTGGGGATCAGCCACCCCAAGCTGATCGACGTCATCAGCAACATGGAAGCCAACCTCGAGGAACCGATCAGCCAGACGGAGTTGGCAGAGCAGGCGAACCTCTCGACCCGACAGCTCGAACGGCTGTTCCGCAAGTACCTGCAGGCAACCCCGACCCGGTACTACCTGAACCTGCGGCTGCAGCGGGCGCGTAATCTGCTGCTGCAGACCAGCATGTCGATTCTCTCGGTTGCACTGGCCAGTGGCTTCGTCTCCGCGAGCCACTTTTCCAAGTGCTACAGGGAGTGCTTCGGCCGGACACCTCGGGCCGAACGATCACTGCGCCAGACAACCCCTGCGCCGTTCGAGGCCGACCGGACCGCACGGATCTCCGGATTCACGACGCTGCCGTAGACGCCCCGGCCTTCGCGATCGTTGCCTCGAACTTCTCGGCCGTGCACACCCCGAGCGTGACCGGATCCTCCGGCGGGACGGTCTGGGTATTGGACTTGATGCGTTCGCGAACCCTGGCGACGGACTGCTTCGATCCCGCCGAGAGCCTCGCGACGTCGGTGTCGGACAGTTCGGGATGGTTTGCCAGCAGCCAGGCGACCGAGGCGCTGAGCATTCTCTCCTTCACGACCATCGCCTCGAATTCCTCGGGCGTGCACAGCTTGAGCGAGACAGGGTGCTGCGGGGAGATGGTCGGCGTGTTCTGATGGGTGCGGTCCCGCACCTTGCCGATGGTCTGCTTCGAGGTTCCGATCAGCCGGGCGATGTCAGTGTCGGACAGCTCCGGATGATGCCGCAACAGCCAGGCGATGGCATCGGGCTTGTCGCCACGGCGCGTAATCGGCACGTACTTGGCTCCGCGGCGCTTCGGGGTCTGGCTGGCCACCGGGGACTCGAGCCCCTGCAGCCGCGCCGACGGATCCACGGTGCACCGTTCGATCTCCTCGCCCGTAAGCCGGCCGTTGGCGACCGGATCGAATCCGCGCACGGAGAATTCTGCATCGGCCAGGGTCTGGACCTCGTAGCGATGCATGCCACAGAAATCCCCGATCTGTTCAAATGTCAGGGCGGTGTTCTCAATGAGCCAGACGGCGGTCGCCTTCGGCATCACCGGTTGCGTCATGTGCCTCGCATCCTTCGCGCGTCATCCGTTCCGGGAAAGACCGCAGGCCCTGCCTGGCCGCGGATGGCCAGTGTATACAAGGAACTGACGTGACCGATCAAACACCATCTGTTGCCACCGGCGGCATTTGCAGGCACCCATATCGTCTCGGAAAGGGGTGTGCCATGGATCCAGAGGAACTCCAGCCGCGAACCGCGTTCACCACGCCCGGCGACCTCGACAGCTGGAACATCGAGGAGCTCGAATCCTACATCGGGCAACTCGAACAGGAGATCGACCGCGTGCGCGGGGTCATTGCGCACAAGCGGGCCGTGGGCAATGCGGCCGAAGCGCTGTTCAGGCGCTGAGCGACAGGGCATCATGACCGAAAGTACCATCGAGCCGGCGCGGGGCCGTCGGCTGTTTCGCCTTGTCCGCATCCTCCTGCTCCTTGCCCTTCTCGGCGCCATGGCCGCCTGGGCGGTGCAGTGGGCCCGTATCGCGGTGCTCTACGTGCACGAGACCGACGCCAGGGTCATGGCCGACCTGGTCACGATCTCGAGCGAGGTGGACGGCCGGCTCATCGAACTGCCGGTGCACGAAGGCGACCGGGTCGATGCCGGACAGATGCTGGCACGGCTTGATGCGCGGGCTGCGCGGGCGCTGGTCCTGGAGATCGCGGCCGAGCGCAACGCGCTGCTCCGCGAGCGGGAACGGGTGGCAGCCGAGTCCGCGGTGATCGACGCGAACATCAAGGCCAGGCTAGAAAGCGGCCGCGCGCGTCTCTCCGAGGCGGAAGCCAGCGAAGGAATCCATGCCCACGAGCTCGACTTTGCCGAAGGCGACTTTCGCCGCATCGAACAGCTGGCGGCATCGGGATCCGTTCCCGCGTCGCGGCTGGAGCGTGCCCGCACTGACTTTCTGAAGCGACGCCAGGAACTCGAGCGTGCGGAGGCCGCAACCGCGACCGCCAGGGCGGACCTGGCCGAAACCCGTGCCCTGCAGGCGGAACTCGACGTCAAGCAGGCGGAGACCGAGGAACTCGATGCACGCATCGCCCAGATCGAGGCGCGCATCGGCCTGCACCGGATCGCGCTTGGCAACCGGATCATTCGCAGCCCGGCCGCGGGCGTGGTCGGCAGGGTGTTCGTCGCCGAGGGCGAATTCCTGGTCCGCGGGCAGCGCATGCTGATGATGCATGACCCCGAACGCGTCTGGATCGAGACCAACATCAGGGAAACCGAACTCGCGCGACTCGCGGTCGGGCAACCGGCCCGCATCGTAGTCGACGCCTACCCCGAGGAGACCTTCACCGGCGTGGTCGGCCGTATCGGAACCGCGGCGACCAGCCAGTTCGCACTGCTGCCGCGGCTCAACGAATCCGGAACCTTCACCAAGGTCACCCAGCGGGTGCGGGTGCGGATCAACCTTGCAGACGGATCGTCTCGCCTGAAACCGGGAATGATGGTCGAGGTCTATGTCGATGACGGGACCGCAGCACGGTTCGCACCCTGGTTGACATGGCCGTGACCGACGTCACGCCGCCCCGCATCGCCAGCAGGATCGGCATTTCCGTCACCGCAATGCTGGCGATGATCGCCATGATCATGTCGTCGACCATGGTCAATGTCGCCATCCCCGATATCATGGGCGCATTCGGAATCGGACAGGACCAGGCGCACTGGATATCGACCGGCTTCCTGTCGGCAATGACGGCAGGCATGCTGCTCAACGCCTGGTTGGTGACCAGTTTCGGACCTCGCAACGTCTTCATCGCCTCCCTGGCCCTGTTCTGCCTCACCGCATTCGCCGGCCAGTACGCACCGACCTTTACCGGGGTGGTGTTCGCGCGGTTCGTCCAGGGACTGTGTGCCGGGCTCATCCAGCCGCTCGCCATGACCACCGTGTTCCTGGCCTACCCGCCGGAGCAGAGACCGGTCGCCATGGGCTGGATCGGGATGGGCATCGTGTTCGGTCCCACCATCGGTCCGGTCCTCGGCGGGTTCATCGTCGACATCGCCCACTGGCGCCTCGTGTTCGCGGCTCCGGTCCCGGTGATGGTGGTGGCGGCTGCCATGGCCACCGTCTACCTGCCGGGCCGCGGCAACGACGGACCGGCGGTACCGTTCAACTTCGCGAGTTTCGCGCTTGTGACCGGTTCACTGATGCTGCTGCTCACCGGGATCACCCTTGGCCAACGCGAGGGCTGGTCCGACAACACCGTGTTCCTGCTGCTGTTCACTGCCTGTCTTGGGATGCTCAGCTTCATGGTCCGTGAATTTCGCAGCAGGGCCCCGCTGTTGCAGCTCGGGCTGTTCGCCTACCGCACCTATGTCGCGTCGGCGATCGTTGCCTTCATCTTCGGGGCCGGAATGTTCGGATCGCTGTACATCGTGCCGGTGATGGTCCAGACCATCCAGGGCTACACCGCACTCAAGGCCGGACTGATGCTGTTGCCCGGCGGTCTGGTCGCGATGTTCATCTTCCCGGTTGCCGGCATGCTCTCGGGCCGTTTTCGCGTCACCCATACCATCACGGTCGGCCTCGGCATCTTCGCACTCTCGTGCCTGTTGCTGGCGGGCACCGGCATGCTGACCGACTTCTGGGCCATGGCGCTGCTGGTGGCCCTGGGCCGGATCGGGCTCGGACTGGTGATCCCGCCACTCAACCTGTCGGCGTTGAGCGCGGTCCCTCGCGACCTCGTTGCCTACGCAGCCGGGACCCTGAACTTTATCCGCATGACCGGTGCCTCGCTCGGTGTGAGCATCCTTGCGCTGGTCCTCGACACCCGGATCACGGGACACGGTCTCGAACTCGCGACGTCCCAGACCGCCGGCAACGGAACCGGCATGGCGATGATCGGGACGATCTCGCGCGAGCTTGCCGCCACCGGGCTGACGGAACACCAGCGCCTCATGGCCTCGACGGCGTGGCTGAGCGAGTCCCTGGTGCTCAAGGCCAACGAACTGGCTTTCCAGGACGGGTTCCTGGTCCTGGCCGGACTGTTCACCGTGGCCATGGTGAGCACCATGGTCCTGCTTCGACGACCACGAGACCTGTCGTCGGTTCAGTCGAGTTCGGGCCCGGCGCCGGCAGGCAGCGGAACCTGAAACGCATTCAGCGTCATCGAGATCAAGGTGTAGTAGCCAAGGATGCCGACGAGTTCGACAACACCCGTCTCGCCCAGCAGCACCACCGCCTCGGAATAGGTCTGATCGCTGATCCGGTGATCGCGGTGCAGCTGGGTCGCGACATCGTAGACGATGCGCTGGTCGTCACCTGCGAACTCGGGGACCCGGCGCTGGCGCACCGCCTCCACCAGCTGCGGGTCAAGACCGGCCTCGAGCCCGATCCGCTTGTGCGCCCACCACTCGAACTCCGCGCCCCAGAACCGGCCGGTGACCAGGATTGCAAGTTCGGACAGCTGCGGCGGCAGCGAGGTCTCGAACCGGCAGAACTGGCCAAGACGCTGAGCCTTGTCGGCAAGTTCCGGACTGGTGAGCCAGACGGCGAGCGGGCCCTGGAGCCGTCCGCGCGGACCGGAGACGATATCATCGTGAACGGCGCGCTGCTCCGGCGTCATCTGCTCAAGCGAAGGCGGCTGCAATCGGGTCATCTTCCGTCTCCCTCAGACCGGAAAGCCGGGTTCGGTCCGTGGCATGGCATCGTGCAGGTCAAACATGCGCTCCCGCCAGGCGTGGACCGGATCGTCATCGTCGAGCAGGCGAAACCCGCTGACCCCGCGCGCCCACATGAAGGCGCCGAACACGGCGTAGTCGGCGTACCCGGGCCCGGGTCCGGCGAGGAACCCGTCCGTCTCGACGCTCTTGCGCAGCGGGTAGAGCGCGCGCTTGAGCTCGGCGCGCGCCGCGTCACGCCCCTCGGCCATGGTCTCGAGCGTGGTGCCAAACCGGGCCTCTCGCGAACGCCGGAAGTACTCGTGATCGGCCGGATCGAGCACGGCGGGAATGTCGGAGACGACACACCGGGCGATCAGGGGGTGCAACTGGCTGTCCGTCCACGCGGCGATGAACCGCGCCGCGGCCACGCCGGTGGCCGCGAACAGCGACGGCTCGCGTTCGTGTACCCGCTCGAGATGGAGCGCGATCTGCCAGCTGTCGGGAACCACGGTGCCCTGGTCAATGATGACCGGGACCTGTTCCTGGCCGGAAAACGCGAGCTTGTGCTTCTGGGAAAACGTCACCCGCTCGACCGTGGCGCCCGCTTCCAGACCCTTGTGCGCAAGCGCCATGCGCACGCGCCAGCCGAACGGGCTGAACCGGCGTCCGTCGCCGCCGGCAAGGTCAAAGAACGTGATCGCCATGCCGATACTCCCGCAGGTCCGCCATACTGGTTCGACCTACACAGCTACCATGTTGCACCGGCACCGCAAAGCCCGGTTCCCGCCGACCCGACCGCACAGCAGCGGCGGCTCTCGAGCGTGGTAACACCGCAGGTCTGTCCCTGTCCCGCTCCGGCATGAAAGCGTCGCTGCATTGATGCGTGCCGGGACGCCACACCACCGCCTGTGTAGCCATTCGCGTTGGCCCCGGCCGGACACCCCCGCCGGCTTGCATTGCCGCTCCCCGCTTCCTACAGTATCGCATGGACGCCGCGTGGCGGTTCGGGGCCCTGGTTCTGCACGCGCGGCGGGCGCTGCCGCTCAGGCCAGATGGCGGAAACAGGACGGCTTTTTCCGCCCGAGCGAGTGAACGGCGGCCTGCTCGCTCATCCCACGCACAGTGGAACGACCATGACGACATCACCAGCCACCGCACCTTCCCCCCTGCCCGCCGAGACCGGAACCCGGTATGACGCCGTGATCGTCGGAGCGGGGTTCGGCGGCATGTACATGCTGCACGCCCTGCGCAGGCTGGGATTTTCGGCCCGGGTGTTCGAGGCCGGAGACGATGTCGGCGGGACCTGGTATTGGAACCGCTATCCGGGAGCGCGCTGCGACATCGAGAGCCTGCAGTACTCCTATTCCTTCGACCCGGATCTCGACCAGGAATGGAGCTGGTCAGAACGCTACGCGCCGCAACCCGAGATTCTCGCCTACGCCAACCACGTGGCGGACCGGTTCGACCTGCGCCGTGACATCCGCTTTGCAACCCGGGTGACCTCGGCCCGGTTCGACGAGGAGGCCGGGTGCTGGGAGATCGAGACCGACCGTGGCGACCGGGTCACCGGGTGGTTCTGCATCATGGCGGTCGGCTGCCTCTCGAGCGCGAACATCCCGGACTTCCCGGGACGCGACGAGTTCGAGGGACCGGTCCTGCATACCGGGCACTGGCCGCACGAGGAGGTGGACTTCACCGGCCAGCGGGTGGCGGTCATCGGCACCGGGTCCTCGGCGATACAGTCGATCCCGATCATCGCCCGCCAGGCAAGCCGGCTCACGGTGTTCCAGCGCACGCCGAACTACTCGGTCCCGGCGTGGAACCGTCCCATGGACCGGGAACAGGAACGTGAAGTGAAGGCCGACTATCCGGGACTGCGGGCGCGGATGCGGGGTCGCCCCACCGGCTTCTTCTTTCCGTTCAACGCCGACCCGGCACTCGCATCGACACAGGAGGAGCGCGAGCGCCAGTACGAGGAGTTCTGGGCCCGGGGAGGCCTGCCGTTTCTCGGCGCCTACGGCGACCTGCTCTTCGACGCCGACGCCAACGAGACCGCCGCCGAGTTCGCACGCAGCAAGATCCGCGCCATCGTCAGTGACCCGGCCACTGCCGAACTGCTGTGCCCGGACAACGTGTTCGGCTGCAAGCGACTGTGCGTCGATACCGGATACTACGAGACCTACAACCTGCCGCATGTCCGCCTCGTCAATGTGTCGGGTACGCCGATCGAGCGGTTTGCCCGTGACGGCGTGGTGGTCGACGGGACCACGTGGCCGGCCGACGTCATCATCTGCGCCACCGGCTTCGCCGCCATGACGGGCTCGTTCGAACGCATGGAGATTGCCGGTCGCGGTGGCCGGACACTCGCCGAGAAGTGGCGCGCGGGTCCGCGCACCTGCCTCGGGCTGTCGTCGCACGGGTTTCCGAACCTGTTCATGATCACCGGTCCGGGCAGTCCGTCGGTCCTGGCCAGCATGATCCAGGCCATCGAGCAGCACGTCGACTGGATAGCGGACTGCATGGCGCACCTGCGCGACATCGGTGCGCGCACCATCGAACCCGAGGTCGCGGCCGAGGACGCGTGGGTGGACCACGTCAACGAGGTCGCGGGCGTCTCGCTGCGCTCGACCTGTTCATCCTGGTACGTCGGAGCCAACATCCCGGGAAGACCGCGGGTGTTCATGCCCTACATCGGCGGATTTCCGATCTACGTGAACCGCTGCAACGAGGTGATGGACGCCGGCTACGAGGGGTTCATCATCACCGGCAGTCCAACGCCGGCGGTGTCGCCCGAGATCCGCCTGACCGAACGCTGGCACGTTCCCGTCGACATCGACGTGATCTCTCCGGCCATGGTCGCGTCACGGCAGGTCCCGGTGGTCTGAGGCACCGTTCCCCCGCTCGGGTAATCCTGCGCCGGCACGCGCCTCCTGTTCACGTTCCGACATGTGAACATCGGGAGGACGCCGTGACAGTAACGCGCCGGGACTTCCTGGCCGGGACCAGTGCCCTGCCGGTACTTGCCGCCATTCCGCGGAGCCTGCCGGCATCGTTCCGCCTCGGAGAGGCCTCGCTCACCACCGTGACCAACGGCTCCCTGGTCCCGCCCGGAAGTTTCGTCTACGCCCCGGTGCCCGAAGCCAATCTCGCGCGCATCCTTGCCAGCTTCGGTGTCTCCGCCGACCGGCAGGAACCGGAGTGCAATGTCAGGCTCTACCGCGACAGCACCAACACAGTGCTGTTCGATGTCGGAGCCGGCCCGACTTGATGCCGGGTGCCGGGATGCTGCTCGACAGTCTTCATGCCGCCGGCGTGGCGCCCGACGAGATCATTCATGTCGTCTTCACCCACGCCCATCCGGATCACATCCGGGGCTTGATCGACGAGTTCGACGAACCGGTGCTCAGCGAGGCGACCTGCATGATGGGCCGGGTGGAGTGGGACTACTGGTGGCACCCCGGGACCGTGAACACCATCGGCGAGGTGCGTGCAGCGTTTGCCATCGGCACGCGCAGGCGGATGGCGTTCGTTGAGGACGTGAGGGAACGGTTCGACGACGGTGACGAGATCCTCCCCGGCATTGCGCAGTCTCCACACCGGGACACATGCCGGGTCACATGAGCTTCGAGGTCCGCAACGGCCGGGACGCCGTGCTCGTGACCGCAGACGCGATCGGCAACCACCTCGTTGCCCTCGCCCGGCCGCAGTGGCACAGCGGAGCGGACCAGGATCCGGAAACACCGCACGGACGCACGAGGCCAGCGGGACGCGCCGCGCTCAGGCAGGATGCGGAACCACCGCCCTCGCGGGCGCCATTACCGGGTGCGGAAGCGGACAGGCCGCTTCCGCACCTCGCGAACCTTGGTCATCCGAACATGTCGGCCGTGATGCCGGTGTACCAGCCTTCCGATTCCGCGTAGGTGGCCTTGCGCAGTTCGGCACTTTCGCCGGTCTTGGAAATGAAGCCTCCCGTCGACTTGATCTTCTCGTCGGTCGCCTCGTAGGACGCGCCGACCTTCACGCCGTTTTCGGCGGAAATCAGCGACCAGCACGTGTTGGAGTACCGGGCCGGGAACACCTTCGAGCCCGTCAGCGCACCACGCACCGCGTTGGCACAGACCTTGGCCTGGCTGTTCGCCGAAAACCCGGACTTGGGCATGTCGCCCTGCTGTGCGGCATCGCCGAGCACGTGAACATTCGGATCCGTCCTTGAAGACATGTCGTAGGCACTGACCGGCGCCCAGTTGCCGTCGGTCACCCCCGCGATCTCGGCAATGCGTCCCGCCTTCATGGCCGGAATGACGTTGCACGCGTCGACCTTGGTGATCTCGCCGTCAATGGTGACGGTCATGGCCACCGGGTCGACTGAAACCTTGTCTCCGCCGAATTCCGGACCGATCCAGTCGATCATGCCCTCGTAATGGTCGCCCCAGCCTTCCTGGAACAGTCCCATCTTGGAAAACTTGGGCTTGGGATCGGCAATGATGATCTTCGCGGTCGGGTTGGAGGACTTCAGGTGGTGCGCGACCATGCAGATCCGCTCGTACGGGCCCGGGGGACACCGGAACGGGTTCGGCGGCGCGATCATGGCGTAGACGCCGCCCTCGGGCATGCCGCGGATCTGGGCACGCAGCAGCTCGCTCTGCGATCCCGCCTTGTACGCATGCGGCATCGCGTTCTGCGCTGAAATATCCCAGCCCTCGACCGAACCGTCGACGAAGTCGATGCCCGGCGAGAGGACGAGCCTGTCATACGACAGCGTGGCGCCACCGGCCAGGCTGACCGTGCGGGCGGACCGGTCGACCCCGACCGCCCAGTCGTGCACGACATTGATGCCGTAGTCGCTCGCCAGCCGGCCGTAGGTGTGGCCGATGTCGGCAACCTCCTTGAATCCCCCGAGGTAGAGGTTGGAGAAGAAACAGGTGTAGTAGGTGCGGGTGGGCTCGACCAGGGTCACGTCAATCGCGCCCTTGCTGTCCTTGGCAATGTAGCGCGCCGCGGTCGCGCCGCCGGCACCGCCGCCGATGACCACGACCCGCCCGCGCGCCTGGCCGATCACCTGTGGAGCCGCCAGCGCCGCGGTCGTCGCCGCGCCCGTGCCCAGGAACGTCCTTCTGTTCATCTTCATTGCCGTTTCCTCCTTGTTGCCACTGCGGCGACGGCCGGTTTCACCGTCACTCGCCCGGATTCTCGAAATATGCGGCCAGTGCCGCAATCTCCTCGTCACCCAGCCGACGTGCGATCATCTGCATGACCGGGTGGTCGCGCCGTCCGGATCTGTAGGCATGCATCGCGATCACGAACCGGTCTGCCGGCCAGCGCACGATCGACGGAATCCCCGCGTCCCCGCCGTCTGCCTGGTGGCAGGTGACGCATTCTCCGCTGAGCCAGGCACCGTATTCGGCGTCACCCCTGAACTCGAGAACCGCCGGGTCGACACCGTGACCCTGGTCACCCCCCGATCCCGGGATGTCGGACCCGTCGCCGATCTCGCGCAGGAACGCGACAAGATTGTGCCGGTCAACGGCGTCAGGGAGTCCGTCAAAACTCATCGGCGAGCCGGGAACGAGAGTGCCGGGATCCTCCAGCAACTGCCCAAGCGTCGCTTGGTCCCAGACCAGGCCCCGGTCCCGCAGGCGCAGGAAGGCCGGCGAGTAGGCGAAGGTCTCGTGGCTGGCCGCCAGCCGGCCGAACAGGCCGTTCAGCTGCGGACCGATCCCGTGCTTCGCTCCGACGCCGATCTCGTGACAGCCCTCGCACTCACCGAAGACCGTGCGGCCGGCCTCGGCATCGCCGGACTGCGCCTGCGCAGCTCCGGCATGGATCGCGATTGCGGCCAGCAGGACCAGAAGCCGCGGAGCCGCGTCCATTCAGCCCCCCTCGCTCCAGGTACAGGCGATAAAGGTGCCCATGTCCGTTCAGCCTCCCTCGCTCCTGATGTAAGCGATCACGGCCTTGATGTCGGCGTCCTTCCTCAGCCCTGCGAACACCATCTTCGTGCCCTTCAGGTACCGCCTGGGATTGGCAAGGAACCCCGCCATTTCCGCCTCATCCCACACCCGGCCCTCCTCTGCTGCCTGCCGGAATGCCCTGGAGTACCTGAACCCCTCCACGTCGCCCATCCTGCGCCCGAACACGCCGGAGAGCGTCGGCCCGATCCTGTTCCTGCGGTCATCACCGACGGTATGACAGGCCTTGCATTTGCGAAACACTTTCTTTCCCGCAGTGACCAGCGCCGGGTCGGGCTGTGCGGCGGGCGGCGGCTCGGCCACCGGTCTTGCGGGCGGTCACGGCAGGCGCGGCATCCGCGGTTTCGTCCCGCGGCGTGACGTCGAGCACCGTGGCGCGCATGGTGACGGTCACGGCGTCCTTGCAGTCACGCATGCACGGCTCGCCCCGCCAGGCGGGATACTCGGTCTCCTGCCGGTCATCGACGACGAACCCGTCGGCGTTGGGCAGCTCGATCTCCCCGAAGGTCTCGTGGTTGAGTTCGAACTCCTCGTCGACCAGATCGTTCGAGTACAGGATGTAGGCCACGATCGCGTAGACCTCGTCGGGCGCGAGTGTCTGCGCGGCACCATAGGGCATCGAGCGGTTGACGTAGTCCCACACCGTCGAAAGGTACGGCCAGTACGACCCGACGGTCTTGACCGGGTCCTCATCCGCCAGGGTGTCCACGCCGCCGGCCAGTTCCGGCCAGTTGTCCACCCCTTCCGCGAACTCGCCATGGCAGGCGGCGCATTTCTCGCTGAACAGCTCCTCTCCGACCGCCACGGTGCCGCTGCCCCGGGGCAGGCCGGTTCCATCTGGCAGGATATCGAGATCCCACGCCGCGATCTCCTCGGGCAGCGCCGGTCGACCGAGACCGAACCGGTCCGACGCCAGGGCCGGCGACGCAATCAGGAGCGCCGCCACCACGACCAGTTCAGGACACTTCCACATTCTCGGTCACCCCGTCGGCCCTGACATGCCAGGTCTGGATACAGTTGTTGTGGTAGATCGAGTTCAGGCCCCGGACCTCGCGCAGCTGCCGCTTGGTCGGCTGCACGTAGCCGGTCTCGTCGATGGCACGGGACTGCAGCAGCATCTCCTCGCCGTTCCATGTCGTGTCGAGATAGAACCGCGTGAGTGCCCGGTCCTGGCCGGGAGCGGCCAGCCGCGCCGTCTCCCAGTTCATCCCGCCGTCGCGCGACACGTCGACGCGCATGATGCGCCCGTGGCCGGACCAGGCAAGGCCGGATATCACCAGCGGTCCGGGACCGTGCGCGATCGGCGACTGCGGACTGGGCGAGGTGATCACCGATTTCGCATCCATCACCCAGGTCCACTTGCGCGACGTCCCGTCGGCCAGGGTATCGGTGTACTTCGAGGTTTCCTCGCGGCTTTCCACCGGTGCCTCCAGCACTTCCGCGCGGCGCAGCCACTTCACCCACAGGTTGCCTTCCCAGCCCGGGACCACCAGCCGGACCGGGTAGCCATGCTCCTTGCGCAGGGCCTCGCCATTGGCCTTGAAGGCGACGAGGACATCGTCAAGTGCCTTCTCAAGCGGCAGGGACCGCCCGTTGGACGAGGCGTCGGCCCCCTCGACAAAGACCCATTTGCCGGCAACCGCGCCTGCCGCCCCGAGACCGGCCTCCTCGAGCAGGGTGCGCAGCGGCACCCCCGAGTACTCCATGTTGTGAACCATGCCGTGGGTGAACTGGGCACCGTTCAGCTGCGCCCCGGCCCATTCCATGCCGGTATTGGCCGCGCATTCACAGAAATACACCCGGTTGACCCGGGGAAACCGCTCGAGATCGGCATAGGTAAACACCATCGGCGTGTCGACCATGCCATTGATCAACAGACGCCAGTCCTGCTTGCGGACATCGATCGCGCCGGAATGATGCCGCTCGAACGCACATCCCTGCGGCGTGATGGTCCCGTCAAGCGCGTGGATCGGCGTGAAGTTGACCGAGGAGACGGCATCGGCCGTCAACCAGTCGACATTGCGCCTGACGACATGCTTCTCGTGTTCGGTCGGCATGCCGTAGGGAACCGCGTCCACCCCGTCACCGAGGGTTGAAGTCCAGTCCTGCACCTGGGTGATCAGGGGATCCGGAGCCGCATTGGTCACGGTCGGGACCGCGGCGGCGGCACCCGCGACGAGACCTCCGCCCAGCAGTCCGCGACGACTGATCCGCGTTGTCATGGCGTTCCTCCTGCTGCCTGCCTATCCCCCGACGACCTGCACGGCATTGTCAGGCGTGACGGTGACCGTCCCGAGCCTGCGGACATGGGCTTCGACGACGTCCCAGATCTGCGGCCCCCTGGTACCCTCGTTGACCGATGCCCAGCCGGCAACAACATAGCTGCGCGCCGGATCGATGGCCTCGCCGGTCCGCAGCAGCACGAGGTCGCTGATCCGTGAACCCCGGGTCCTGTCGATCTCCAACCGGTAACCAATTCCGCCCGTTCGGACCATGTCGCCGCCCTGCTGGTAGTAGGGGTCGGGGTGGAAGATGTTGTCGGCGACGTCCTCGAGCACCTCCCTGAGAAATGCTCCCGACATCTCCGTGCGGTAGGCAGCGCCATAGGTCATCGAGGTGACGTTCCAGATGTCCTCGCGCGTGATCGCCTGGCCAGGGATCAGCGTCGGGCCCCAGCGCACGCCGGGAGACAGCGCGATCTCGGCGTCGCGTTCGGCCAGCAGCGCATCGCAGATGACGTCGTCCCAGGTGCCGTTGAAGTTGCCGCGCCGGTAAAGCAGCGACCCGGTGTGCCCGATCACCTCGCCCAGTGCCTCGAGATGAGGCGCGCGCTCGGCCTCGATCAGCCGGGCCATCGCCGGATCCGGCGCGATGACATCTGCAAAGACCGGGATCAGCCGGTGCCGCCACCCGTGCATCCGGCCGCCGCGGACATCGAGATCGACCCGGCTGACGAACTTCCCGTTCGAGCCCGACGGCACGATGATAGTGCTGCCTACCAGAACCGGTTCGGGAAGCGCGTCGTGGGTATGGCCGGACAGGATCACATCGATTCCCGAGACGATCCCCGCCAACTTCTTGTCGACGTCGAACCCGTTGTGCGACAGCAGGACCACGCAGTCGGCACCGTCACCGCGGACCTCGTCAACCATCTCCTGCATCCGCTCGTCGCGAATGCCGAACGAGTACTCCGGAAACATCCAGCGCGGATTGGCGATCGCCGTGTAGGGGAAGGCCTGGCCGATGACGGCGACTCTCGCGCCCCCGCGTTCGAACACGGCATGGGGTGGAAACAGATCGGTCGGCTCGTCCCACTCGGCATCGAAGATGTTCTGACCGAGGGCGGGGAACGGCAGGCTCTCCACCAGCTCGCGCACACGCTCCGAACCGAGTGTGAACTCCCAGTGGACCGTCATCGCATCCGGGCGCAACGCGTTCATTGCGTTCACGATGTCCCGACCGGCGGTGTGATAACAGGTATAGGAGCCATGCCAGGTGTCTCCGCCGTCGAGCAGCAGCGCGCCGGGGCGATCGGCACGGATCGCGTTGATGACGGTTGCCACCCGGTCAAGTCCGCCGACCCGGCCGTAGGCGCGCGCGAGTGCTGCGAAGTCGCCGGAACTGAGCGCGTAGTGCGAGGGACTGCCGTCGGCAATGCCGTAGAGCCGCCGGAAATCGGCGCCGGTGACATGCGGAACGGCGCCGCGATTGCCGCCCACACCGATGTTGACCGACGGTTCGCGGAAATAGACCGGCTTCAGCTGGGCGTGGATGTCGGTGACGTGGATCAGCGTCACGTTGCCGAAGGTCTCGAAGTCGAGCAGTTGCTCCTGGGTGAGGCCCTGACGGGCCGCGACGCGGGCCCAGTTGCCGAAGCCCGAGACCCCGAGCAGGGCCGACGCGGCCATGCCGGCCTGGAGAAAGTCGCGTCTCGAGATCATCTGCTCATGGCCCTTTCAAATGTGAATGCGAGCACGTGTCCACAAGAAAGGTCGTCACGCAAGGCGACGTGGAGTTCAGGCGCGACGAACTCGGGCGATCCCGGGGTGAAGGCATGGACGCGGGTGTCCCGCACACACCCCCTGAACCGGAAATGCACGGCGTTCAGCCTGGTGTTCTTCAGCCTGCAGGTCGGGAACCCGTTGGTGTGTCCCTGGCTCAGGTGATCGGCCCGGATCATGGTGCCGTCGTTGTCCTCGTGACAGTTGGCACAGGACAGTTCGAGCTGGCCGAAGCGCGTGCAGTGCAATTCCCTGCCGCGCTCCCACGTTGCCCGTGCGGGCCCATCGCTGGCGACGTTGACCGGCATGCCGCGCGAGACCGACGCCAGCAGCGCGACCATGTTGGTCATCTCCCACCATCGTACTGCCACGCCCAGACACCCATCCGGATGGTGCGGCAGTCATTGATCTGCATCTCGATGCTGCGGACCTCGCCCGCCGCCTGGTTCCATTTCGGACACACCGCCTTCACACCGACCATGGTGGAGACATCGTCATGGCATGACGCGCAGGACTTGCCCGCGCTGCCGTTGGCCATCGACCGGACCTCCGCCGCGACCTCGACGAACAGCGTGGCAGGATTGTCGAAGTCGTCCATCTGCATGGCCTGTGTCTCGTCGGTACGGAACCGCCACCCTGACCATAGCCTGTCGAAACCCTCCACATGTGCCGGAGGGCTGGTCTCCGTCACCATCACGATCTTTCCGTTGACGACGAGTTCATCGTCGTCGGGGCCGGGACCGGCGAGGACCGGTGCGCTGGCCAGCAGCGTCGCGGCAACGCGGAGTGCGCCGGTTATCCCGGGCCCGAACGTCACGAACCCCTTCCCGCTCCGCGCGGTGCGACAGCGCACACCGTTACCCGGCCTTGATCTTCCTGGACTTGGTGTAGACGGATCCGTCGTCGTCGTACCAGGTGAAGGTGAACTCGCCTGCCTCCGGAACGACGGCATCGAACTGGAAATACGGGTTGGTGGAGATCGCCGGCTGCATGGTCACGTCGATCACATTCTGGCCGTTGAAGTCGACCACGAAGCGGTTGATGATCGAGCGGGGAATCACGGTCCCCTGCTTGTCTCTGCGCTGGCCGCTTTCCATCTTGTGACGGATCAGGGTCTTGATCGTGATCGTCTCGCCCGGTCTTGCGGATTTCGGAACCTTGACCCGGGGCTTCACACCCTTTGCCATCCTGTCTTCCCCCTGTTGTCTCAGCCGCCGCAGCCGCCGATGGTCACCTTGACCGCCGCCCGCGCCATCTGGAACGACCCGTCCTCCATCCGCGCTACCGCAATCACGTTCTGGGTCCTGGCGAGCCTGATCCGGGTCGAGGCCGTGCGGGTCGGGTTGAGTGGCCCGAACCTGATGGTCGCGACATCCGGAACCGGGTTGCCGTCGGCGAACAGTGCAACCAGTGCCGCACCGGGCGCGCTGACGCTGATCGGCACCGCGTTGCCGTTCTCCGCAATCTCCGGCGCATCGAGCGTAATCACTCCCTCACCGGGCACCGCGTTGCCCGTCAGCGCCGCGATCGCGTTTTCGGTCGGCGTCGCGAAGGCGGGCAGACTGCCGGTGCCGGCGGCTGCCACCGCACCCGAGCCGAGCACAAGCAGGTTTCTGCGTGTCAGTTCCATCTGTCTCTCCTGTTGCCTGGCATCACTCCTGCCTGAGCGTCATCAGGCACGCGACGACATCTTCCACCTGCTGGGCGGACAGCAGCGGCCGCACCTCGCCCTCGAACGGCTTGCCGGCAAACGCGTCGCCAATGCGAATGAAACTCCCGGTCCGGTAGAACGACGGCATCATCGATCCCTCGAACATCGCCTTGGCTCCGCAACGATGCTGCGGATCTCCGCCTGCGACCAGCGGTCGGCCACGCCGTCGAGAGAGGGACCCATCTCACCATGCCATTGCAGATGCGCCAGCCTGCTGACCTGGTGACACGCAATGCAGGTGCCGGCACCCTTGTCCATGATCAGTGCGCCTGCCTCCGGGTCACCGGACCTTCCGCTCAGGGAACGCTCGGCCGCGCCTGGTGCGACGGTGTCCGCCGGCGCCGACGTAGCCAGGAAAAACCCCAGCACGGGCCCTGTCGTCAGCCCGATCACCGGACGCATGAATCCTCCCCGAAACGTCATGTCGACATGTGCACTCCGACCACAGGTGTAGTCATAGCGCAGGCCGAGCGCAATTCAACTTCACACACCTGATTGTTTGCATGCGATGGATCCGGGCTTCAACGCGACCGCGGCCTCGGCCGTCGACTGACCCTGCGGGACCGATTCCGACATGAACATCATGCTCGGCGTGAACAGGACGCCCCACGTGCGCGCGATCGCCTTCTCGCCGAAGTCGACCACTTCGGTATCGTTCAGGTTCAGCTGCACGACGAGCAGTTGCCGGTGACGGCCCTGGCCACGTCGGGGTCGGGGAACACCTCTTCGCGCATCTGTGTGCAGTAGATGCAGCCACGCTGCTGGAACAGGAGCAGCAGGCGCTTGGCCTCGCCGGAGGCCTCGCTGCGGTGCGGCTGATCGTCGACGGCGCCATGCACTCCCGCATGCGACAGCGAGCGCGAGTTCCAGGGAGTCGCGCCACGAGGCGTCTCCTCCGCCATCCTGCGCACCAGTCCGGCCACGGCATCATGGGCGTTGCGTCGTGAACGCCCGGAGCGCGGCTCGCCGCCAGGCCCGCCAGGACGGTCGGTTGCGCCCCTTCCCGACAGTCCGGTCGGTCACGTCAGGCGCGTTGTCGATCTGCGGGTTGTGATCAGGCCCCCGGTCGCGGGTATCCCGACCTGCGTCCGATACGACCGGCCACGCCGGACCGTGCGCCGCCGCGCAAGGTGCCCGGACTTGCTGTGCCCTTCCACAGTCAACTTGATCTCCACCGACGGCCGCATCACCATGTCCCGCGAAAGCACGCTCCCCTCTCATCAATCCGAACCCTGCGTTCGGGACACCAGGGAGGCACCAGACAGGAACGTGAACAGCACCACGGGACATGATTCGCCGGGCTGGCTTCCCGTCCCGGACGGTGCCATGTCGCCCGAGGATCGCGAAGCGATGCGCCGGAGCGCCCGCAAGGCGTCGCAGTTCCTCAAGGCGATCAGCCACGAGGGCCGTCTGATGATCCTGTGTCATCTCGCATCGGGCGAAAAATCCGTCACCGAGCTCGAGCAGTTGCTGGCGATCCGGCAAACCGCTGTCTCGCAGCAGCTCTCCCGCCTGCGCCTGGAGGGGCTGGTCACACCGCGACGCGACGGCAAGACCGTCTACTACAGCCTGACCGACGATCGGCCGCGCCAGGTGATCGAGGTGCTCTACGAGCTGTTCTGCTCCGAGACCTGATCCCGCGGGCCCGGAACCTTCAGGACTGTCCGGAGGACGACGCGTAGTCCGGATTCACCACGAAACCGGGAACCTCACCTGCGGACACCCTGCGGATATTGCTAAAGGCGAAATCGAGGCGCCGCCACCAGGTGTCGATGGTGGTCCCCGCCGTGTGCGGCGTCATCACCACGGTGTCCATGGCGGCAAGCGGGCTGGCTCCGAGAGGTTCCGTCTGGAACACGTCGAGACCGGCACCGGCGATCTCGCCCGACCGCAGCGCCTCCACGAGGTCGTCCTCGACCACGATCTCGCCGCGCGAGGTGTTGATCAGGACCGACGACGACTTCATCGCCCTGAACTTCGCGGCGTTGATCAGTCCGCGCGAACCCTCCGTCAGTGGCGTGTGCAGGGTGACGATGTCGCTGGTCGCCAGCAGCTCGTCAAGCTCGACACGGCGCGCGCCGAGTTCCCGTTCGACGTCGGGGTCCGCCGCCATCACGTCGACATAGACCGGTTCGGCGAGGAAGCCGCGAGCCATGCGCGCGACCTCGCGGCCGATCTTGCCGAAACCGACGATCCCGATCCGCTTGCCGCGCAGCTCGAACATGCGCAGCGCCTCGCGGTGTCCCAACCAGTTCCCGCCGACCAGTTCGCCATGGTGCAGCGGCAGCTTGCGATAGACGGCGAGCATCAGCATCAGCGCATGCTCGGCGACTGTCGGTGCGTTGGCACCGCCGTTGGTAGCAAGCGGAATGCCCTTCGCGGTCAGTGCCGGAACATCCAGCCGGTCATATCCGGCGCTCAGTATCTGCAGCAGTCGCACCCGGTCCGCCACATCGACATCATCGAATCCGACCCCGTAGAGCATCAGATAGTCCGCCTCGGCGACCCGGTCACGGCGAGTGCCGGCATCGGTCGCGGATTCGCACAGTTCGAGCCGGAACCCGGACGGAACCTGCTTCATCGCCGCGTCGCGGACAAGGTCCGGAACGTGGGACGCGCTGTAGAGAAACACGATGGTTTCGGCATTTTCCATCTGGACAATCCTCTTGCGGATTTCGGTTGGTGCGGGTCGGGTTATAGCAGGGGTCTATATCGGTGGTTGGCGCGCCAGGATAGCTGGCGGAATGTCGCCGGGCGAAAGTCCGGGCAGGAAGACAAGGGAACCACCACTTCCTCCGCCAACCATCTGTCGGTCGTCGTGAGGCGGCGGGCGAAGCGCTGGCGAGCGGCAGGCGTGGGCCGGAACAGGTCCGGACATGGATCAGTCCGGGTCGGGCGTGAAGATCTGGGGAAAGAGGGCGCGCATCGCCTCCTCGTCGAACACCGCCTTGAAGGGGTGGGACGCTGCCAGGGCCTGCGCCCGTTCCGTTGCCGGGCGGGCGTCAATTTCGCGAAGCAGCCTGTCCAGGCTCGGGTAGACCTCCATGATCCGGTCATCCCCCAGCATGTAGGCCAGCCGCGACGCCCAGCCCCAGACGGCCATGTCCACGATTGAGTAATTCTCGCCCAGCATGTACGGGCGGCCCGCCAGACGATCCTCGACGATCTGCCAGTGCCGACGGGCCTCGAAATCGTACCGCCTGAGCGCGTAGGGCAACTTCTCGGGTGCGTTGTTGCGAAAGTGCACGGCCTGTCCGGAATACGGGCCCACGCCCGAGGCCACGAACATCAGCCAGGACAGGAGTTCGCCCCTTTTGCCGGGACCTTCAGGGGGCAGGAACCTTCCCGTCTTTTCCGCGAGGTAGAGGAGTATGGCGTTACTGTCGAAAACCGTGGTCTCGCCATCGACGATCACGGGCACCTTGCGGTTCGGGTTGATCGCCAGGAATTCCGCCGTGTGCTGCTCGCCGCAGCGGGTGTCGACCGGAACGGGCTCGTAGTTCAGACCGGTTTCCTCGAGGAAAAGGGCAACCTTCATCGGGTTCGGTGCGTTGTTGTAGTAGAAGGTGATCATAACCTGCTCCAATGGCGCACAGGGCTGGCGGACTTGTGTCTGCCTGCCATCGCACCCGTTCCAAGACCAAACTCTTCGACAATGACAGTTCGGAGGAGGACCATGGCACAGTCAATCCCCCCGATCATTCCGGACCGGCAGACACAGCCGTCAAGATGCCCGCCGAAGTCCTGACCCTCGGCCTTGTCGTCAATCCCGTCGCCGGTCTCGGCGGCCCTGTCGGGCTGAGGGGAACGGACGGACCCGGCATAGCGGCCGAGGCGCTGAATCGCGGAGCCGTACCCCGTGCGGGCGAACGGGTTCGACGGGCCTTTGCGCGACTCGCCGAACGTGCGCCGGCAACGCCAGTCCGGGCCGCTCCTGGAGAGTTGGCTGTGGACTGGCTGGTGGGCCTTGACCTGGATATCCGACCCCTGCCCCCGTTCGAGGTCACAGGCACGGCACGTGATACGCGCACCGCGGCCCGGGCGCTGACAGGGTGCGACCTTGTCATCTTCGGGGGTGGGGACGGAACCGCCCGGGACGTGACCGACAGCCTTGCTCCGGGCCACGCCGTTCTCGGCGTCCCCTGCGGCGTGAAGATGCACTCGGGCGTATTTGCCGTCTCGCCGGAGGCGGCGGGCGCGATGCTGGCCGACCTTGTGACCTCGCCGGACCGCTTCAGCTGGGACGACAGAGCCGAGGTCATGGATATCGACGAGGCGGCGCTGCGGTCCGGTCGCCTGGCGCCACGGCTGTTCGGCCATGCCCGCATCCCCGTGTCGCGTATGAGAATGCAGGTTTCGAAGGGCGGGCCTTCGTTCCCCGCCGCGGGCGCCCTGGCAGGCGCCGCACGGGAACTCGTCGACAACATGACGCAGGGCACGCTCTATGTGATCGGTCCGGGGACCAGCGCCGGCAGCGTCCTGACGGCACTGGGCGCAACGCCCAGCCTGCTCGGGATCGATGCCGTCCGCGACGGCAGGGTTGTTGCCTGGGATGCAACGGCCGAAGAGCTGGAGGCGCTCGCAGGCGACACCCCGGTGCGCATCGTCCTCGGGGTCACGGGAAAGCAGGGATTTCTCCTCGGGCGGGGGAACCAGCAAATCACTCCCTCGCTGATTGCGCGGGCCGGACCCGAGGGCCTGATCGTGATGGCCTCCGCAGAGAAGCTTGCCTCCCTGGCGCAACCCCGCCTCTGGGTCGATACGGGCGACCCGGTGCTCGATCGGGCGCTCTCGGGATATCTGAGAGTGAAGACGGGTGCGGGTCGCGAGACGATGATGCGAGTTGGAGCGGGTTGAAGCACGAGCGCGCTGTCCGTCCGCCGCGGTGCCCGCATGCGAGAAGACGGCGACACGGTACCGCACCGGTTCGTGCCGCCCGCCCGATCAGGCAGGCAAGCACTCGTCGGGCCGACAGCGCCAGACCGGTCGCACGGAAGTTCTTGCCCGCCGCGGGCGAGGTCTGCCTCCTGCAGGGAGCGCACCGTCAGGACCCACGGCCACCCGGCCGGCGAGAGTCGCGGTCGGCCGACAGGCAGTGCGGCCGGCGCAGGCGGACCGGTGTCGCGCGGTAGCGCTCCGGGGAACCGAAGGCCGGCGAAGCGTTTCGCCATTCGCTTCGTGCGCGCGATACCGTGTACGCGACGCGACCACAGGGAACGGATTACGAACACGCGGTCTTTCTGTCCGGATGTCATGAACGAGCAAGTTGTGCCTTGCGCGCCCATTCGTGCATCATTTGGGACTCCTGTCGAACAGTGCCGGCATCACGCCGCCAGCACCCGATCGTTTTCGCGTCTCCCGGGCCGGGCACCCCCGCCGCCTCCGCGCGCAGCAGCCCCGGTCCCCGAGGCCAGGATGTTCGCCGCTGCATTCAGGTCGGCGTGATCGGCGTGGCCGCAGGCCACGCAGTGAAACCGGTCCCGTGTCCTGCGCGATCGGGCGTCGACGTGCCCGCACGCTGCACAGGTCCGGCTGGTGTGCCGGGGATCGACGGCGATCACCCGGTGTGCCTTGTATTCCAGCATTCGGCGCAGGCTCTCCCGGTTCAGCCCCGCCCTGGCGCTGACGTTCCGCCCGGGCCTTGCGGCCGTTCCCTTCGCGCTCCGCGTCATGCGGACCGGCTGCAGGTCCTCGATGACGATGCTGCCGGCCGTGTTCGCAAGCGCGCGGCTGGTCCGGTGATGCCAGTCGCGGCGTACCATCGCGATCCGCCGCGTGGTCGTCGCCAGCCGGGTGCGGGTTCTTTCGCGACAGCGGACCGTCATCTGCCCGTAGCGCGGGACATGCAGGGCGTTGCCCCGGATCCTGACGCCGGAAATGATCGAAATGCTGTTCCGGTGCCGGCGCCCCTTGAAACGGGGGAAACCGCCGAGCCCCGCCTTCGTGCGCCTGAAGAAATCCTGCATCGCATCGTCGAGACGTCTCGGCGTCCCGCACTGGATCGCGACCGCGACATCCTCCATGCCGGGGACTTCCCGCCGGTACCTGGGTAGAGCGACGTGAACCGGTCGCGCCAGGTGAGGCTCTTTCCCTCCTTGTGCCAGCAGCCGACCCGTTCGTGCAGTGCGGCGTTACAGAGCTGGCGCTGCTCCTCGAGCACCCGCTCCAGCCACCGCCATGCCGACGTCCCGCGTGGCAGAAGCCGGTATGTGACCTGGCGGCAGGTGACGGGATCGGGCATGGAGGCGCTTCTGAACACGACAGATGCCGGACATCAAGTAATCGGGAACATGAGCATGAAGTCGGTGCTGTCAGCCCGCTCCCGCAGTGAGCATCCGGTCCGGGAGACGCGAAACCATCGGATGCTGGCGGAGCGGTGTTGGCACTATTCGGTATAATTCCCCATTATTTCCCCGGCGTTGCGAATTCGACCGGGAGAACTGTGATGGCAGGCGAGAGACGGGCCCATCCCTGGATGGCAAGTTCAGCCCCCGGCGCCCTCGAGGTGATGTTGAAGGAGATCGGCGCCGCTTCTGTTGACGAGGTATTCGAACAGATCCCGAAAGATCACTTCAGGTCGACACCGATCGACCTTCCGCCTGCCCTGACATCAGAAATCGAGCTTCGCCGCGACCTCCTCGGCAAGCTCAGGAAAAACGCCAACTGCGAGGACAACCTTTCGTTCATCGGTGCCGGCGTCTGGCAGCACCACGTTCCGGCCATCGTCGACGAGATCGTCGGGCGGACCGAGTTCGCCACGAACGTGTGGGGCAGCTACCAGTCTGATCACGGCCGCAACCAGGCCTGGTTCGAATTCAACTCCCAGCTCGGTGCGCTGCTCAACCTCGATGTCGTGCAGTTGCCGGTCTATTCCTGGGGCTGTGCCATCGGCCACGCGATCCGCATGGCGGCCCGGATCACCGGACGCACCAGGGTCCTGGTTCCCGCTCTGTCCGATCCGGAGCGGCTGAGCGTGATCCGCACCTACTGCCAGCCGTCCGGGATGCACGGCCACATCGAGGTCGTCACGCTCGCAGCCGATCCCACCTCGGGCCGGCTCGATGTCGGTGACCTCGCGGCAAGGCTCGGCGACGACGTGGCGGCTGTCTATTTCGAGAACCCTGCCTACCTGGGCACTATCGAAACCGGCGCGGCAGAAATCGCGCGGCTGGCCCGTGCCGCCGGCGCCGAGACCATCGTCGGAGTCGACCCGGCAAGCCTGGGCGTGATCAGGGCGCCGGGCGATTACGGCGCGGATATCGTCACGGGCCCGGTTCAGCCGCTCGGGGTGCACATGCACTGCGGCGGCGGCGCCGGGGGGTTCATCGCCTCCCGTGACGAGGAACGCTGCGTGCGGGCGTACAACGGTTTTCTGGTGTCGGTCGTGGAGACCCGGAAACCGGGTCAGCTGGGATTTGGCCTCGCCTGCCCGCATCAGAACTCATACGGAATGCGGGAGAACGGCAACGACTGGACGGGCAATTCGACCTACCTGTGGGCCATTGCCGCAGCCGTGTACATGAGCCTTCTCGGGCCCGAGGGCTTCCGCGAACTCGGGACCCTGATCGTGTCTCGCGCACGGTATGCGGCAAGGCTCCTCGGTGACATCGACGGTGTGCGGATCGTCTGGCCCGATACGACCTTCAAGGAATTCGTCGTGAACTTCGATGACACCGGCAGGACCGTCGCCGAAATCAACGATGTGCTTCGCGCACGCGGCATCTTCGGGGGCAAGGACATATCGGGAGAGGAAGGCGGCCTCGGCCAGTCCGCACTGTACTGCGTCACTGAGGTTCACACCGCCGCCGATATCCGCCGCCTGGCCCGGACCCTGACGGAGGTGCTGAGATGACCCGCCTGCCAGACTTTCACGCTGCAAGATGGGATGAACCTGTCGTGATGGAAATGGGCCGCCCCGGTGGTCGCGGCCAGATCTTCCCCGCCCCCGAAGACGAGGTGCAAACCTCGGTCGGAGTGGACCTGATCCCGGAAGGGATGGCGCGCACGGACCGCCCGGACCTTCCTGAAATCACCGAGTTCGAAGCGCAGCGCCATTACCTGCACCTCAGCCAGATGACGCTGGGGATGATGGGGGTCAGCCTCTTCGGCACCTGCACGATGAAGTACAACTCGAAGACCGCCGAGTTCGCAACGCTACGGCCGGAGCTGGCGGCGGTGCACCCCTACCAGCACCCGGACACGCTGCAGGGCGTTCTGCAGATCTTCCACGACATGGACGGCATGCTCCAGTCCCTGTCGGGAATGGACCAGTTCGTCTTCCAGCCGGGCGGCGGGGCGGACGCGGCCTACACCATGGCCTGCCTGGCCCGCGCCTACTGGGCGGACAGGGGCATGCTCGGGCAGCGTACCGAAATGGTCACCTCGGTCCAGGCGCACCCGTGCAATCCGGCGACCGCGGCGGCAGCGGGCTTCAGGGTGGTGAACCTGCCGCTGGAAGAGCACGGCTATCCGTCGCTCGACGCGCTGAGGGCGGCGGTCGGTGACAGGACCGCGCTCATCATGATCAACAACCCGGACGACATGGGGATCTACAATCCCGAGATCAGGGAATGGGTCAGGGTCGCCAGGGAAGCGGGCGCGCTCAGCTTCTATGACCACGCGAATTTCAACGGCGTCATGGGCAAGCTGTCGGCGCGCGAACTGGGCTTCGACGCGTGCATGTTCATGCTGCACAAGACATTCGGCGCACCGAAGGCTGGCGGCGGCCCTGCCGTGGGCGCATTCGGCTGCACGGACGAGCTTGCCGCCTACCTGCCGACGCCGGTCGTGGTGAAGTCCGGCGACCGCTACACGCTGGATGAAGACCGCCCGAAGTCACTGGGCAAGATCCGGGAATTCTGGGGCAACGTCCCCCAGGTGGTGAAGGCCTATGCCTGGACCCGTGCCATGGGCGCGGACGGGATCGAGCTTGGCGCCGATATCTCGGTGGTGGCCAACAACTACATGGACAAGCGGCTTTCGCAGATCCCGGGCCTCGCCATCTCGAACCCGGACGTGTCGGCAAGGCGGATGGAAATGACACGCTGGTCGCTTGGCCCCATCGCCGGGGAAACCGGTATCGGCACGGTCGAATTCGCGAACCGGATGGCAGACTACGGAATTGATCCGTGGTGGATGAGCCACGAGCCGTGGATCGTGGCCGAACCGTTCACTCCCGAGCCGGGGGAACTCTGGTCGAAAGAGGACATCGACCTCTGGATCGACGTTGTCGCGAAGGTCTGCGAGGAGGCACGTTCGGACCCCGAGATGGTCAGGTCCGCCCCCCACAACCAGGCCATTGCCCAGGTCAGGGGAGACGCCTTCGAAGACCCGGCGAAATGGGCGATGACCTGGCGAGCCTGGAAGCGAAAGCAGGCCGGTGCGGACCGGAACGAACGCGGCGTCGCCTGAGCGATGTGACCGATGGGCGACCGTCTAGTCGTAGAGCTGAGACAGGCCCCGGAGGGCGACGGGCGAGGGACGCCCGAGCGCCAGGTCCGCGGCGACCCGGGCCGTCATCGGAGCGGCCGAAAAGCCGACCCATGGGAAGAGGGCATGGATCACGTCCGGACGACCGGGGTCTTCGCCAAGGATCGGTCGCCAGTCGGGCGTTCCGTTCACCCAGGCCGTCCAGCTTCGAAGCGCGCGGGCACGCGCCAGTGCGGGCACGGCCCGCACCGCCACACCCATGTTGCCGGCAAGACTTTCGGGATCGGTCACGAGCACGCCGTCCGCCCTTTCCCGCGCGGACCATCCGCCCCCGATCACGCACCCCCCGTTCGCGACCTGCTTGAGGCTGAGCTTGCCGCCTGCGGAGTAGACGAGATGGGGAATCGTCGTGGTCACGGGTTCCGTGATGGTCACCTGAAGGGGAAATCCCCTGATGTCCAGCGCGGTACCGATCATAGTCCCGATCCGGCCCGCAGCAGCCCCGGCAGCATTCACGATCCGGCCGGCCTGGACCTCACCGCGGGTGGTGACGACCACATGGCCACCCCGCACCGATGCAATGTCCTGAACCCGGGTTCGCATCACGAGCCGGGCACCGGCGCACGCCGTCGTTCGCGCAAGCACCGGTATCACGCGCAGGGGGCTTGCCTTGCCTTCCAGGCGGCAGAAGCCGCCGCCAACTGCCTCTGGCGACAGGTAGGGCGCCCGCTCCAGCAGTCCGTCCCTGTCCAGGACTTCGGTCTCGACCCCGGCTTCGGCCTCCATCTCCACCTTGGCGCGTATGCGGTCCATCTGCGTTCCGGTCCGCGCCACAATGATCCCTCCGGCGAACCTGGCGTCAAGATCGACTCCGAGTTCCTCCGGCAGGGCCATCCAGAGCGCCAGCGACTGCCTGAGAAACCCCAGGCACGGCCGGTAAGCACGCGCCCAGTCCTCGCCATAGGCCGCAAACTCCGGGTACGGGATCTGCAGGTGGATCGACCCGGCATTCGCGCCCGAGGCCTCGGCCCCCAGGTCGCCTGCTTCAAGGAGCAGGACATCCGCCCCTTCAAGCGCGAGATACCGGGCGGTCATCAGACCCACGATCCCGCCGCCGATGATGACGATGTCGGCGCCTTCCTGCATTACCCTGTCCATGCCGCCGCGTCGGTCGCACAACTGTGAGGGACCCTGCCATGCAAGCCCCCTTTTCCGGAAGTTACACCGTCACGATCACCCCGTTCACGCCGGGAGGTGCGACGATCGACTACGAGGCGTGGCGCAGGTTCCTCGACTGGCAGGTGGCATGCGGTGTGCCCGGCATCATCATTCTCGGGACAACCGGGGAGTTTCTGACCGTAACCGACGCCGAGCGGAGCGAGTTCGTGGAGCAGACCGTCGCCCTGGTCGCCGGTCGGATGAAGGTGCTCGTGGGGACCATGAATGCCCATACGCCGAACGCGGTGCGGTATTCGGTCGAAGCCGAGGCGCTTGGCGCGGACGGGCTGATGATCATTCCGCCCTACTACTACACGCCGACCGAGGACGAGATCTTCAACTACTACAAGACGATCTGCGAGGCCTGCAACCTGCCGATCATGCTCTACAACAACCCGTTCACCTCGAACGTGGACATGCCGGCAAGACTGGTCGGCAGGCTCACGAAGAGCTTCGAGCAGATCCGGTACATCAAGGAAGCGTCGCAGCGGATCGAGCGCGTCCACGAGATCATCGTCGAATCCGAGGGGCTGATGAACGTCTGGGCCGGCCAGAAAGTGCTTGAATCATACAAGATGGGCGCCAAGGGGTACGTGAATCCCTACGGCAACTACATCCCGCGGGCATCGGTCAAGTTCGTCGAGTGGGCGGAGCAGGGCCGCTGGGATGATGTCTGGACGGTGCAATCCATCATTTCGAAGTTCGATGCAATCATCACGAAAGGTCATCCGCTCTATGGGCACCAGTGCTATTCCAAGGCACTCGCCGCGGCGGCCGGATGCCCGGTGGGCGATGTGCGCCCGCCGATCACCACATTCGAGAGCCTGGGCGCGGAAGGACGTGACCGGGTGGCGCGAATGGTGCCGCTGATGGAGGAACTCGACCTGGCGGTCGACGCGATCGAGGCCCGGAAGACCGGTGTCAGGCAGGCTCACCGGATGTAGGCCGCACCATTCACGTCGATCGTGCCACCGGACAGGTGGCGGGCACGGCCGCCAGCGAGGAAAACGCAGATCTCACCGATATCCGATGGCGGTATCCATTCCCCCATGGGTAGCGTCGCCGTTACCACAGCCTCGCCACCAACGGTCGCGGCGCTGTCCACCGACATTTGCGTTCGCACGACGCCGGGGGCGATCACGTAGGCAAGGATCCCGCGGTTCGCGTAGTTCCGTGCAACGGTTTTCGTGGCAGCCGTAATGGCGGCCTTCGAGGCGGCATAGGCGATGGCACCCGGGTTCGAGGTGCCGCGCGTCGCCACCCAGCTACCGATCCCGATGATCGAGCCTGGCCGGTCCGTCGAAAGCCAGTCGCCCACCGCGTGACGCAGCAGCCGGGCGGGTGCATGGACGTTGACCGTCATCGTCTCCAGCCAGACCGCGTCCCATTCCTCGATCGGGTCGGAAATACCGCCTGTCTGTCGCATGATTCCGGCATTGTTCACCAGAACATCAATGGATCCTTCCGCCGCATCCCTCGCCTCTGCCCAGAAGCGATCGACGGCACCCATGTCGCGAAAGTCGGCGCTCAGAAGCGCGGCCTGTCCCGGAGCCGCCCCGGCCACCGCCGCCTGAGCCCCGGCCCTGTCTTCCCGGTAATGGGCAATGACCCGGGCACCTGCCGCCACAAGGGCCGAGGCAATGGCCGCGCCGATACCCTTTGACGTCCCGGTTGCGACCACGGTCTTTCCAATCAGGCTTCCCATGGCCCCTGCTCCCTGTCACAAGAGAATTGTCGCGAAGCGCCGGGGGGCTGACACAGGGCGCGAATGGCCAGTCTCCCCTCCCCGAGGCCAGCGCCATACGCCAGGCTCATCGCGGCTCCCGGATCATCCCGCGCGACAGATCGTGTGCAGGAACGCCACAATGCGGGCCGGAGCGGCTCCGGGTACGGCGTCGTTCGGCCCGGCGCAGCCGGGGGACGAATGATTCCGAGCCCGTCACCATATCCGCGTGATGTCAGCGCGGGATCGGCCGGAACCCGGACAGGAGCTTGAACCGAACGTCGCCGATGTCGCCAATCCCGCCTCCCAGGTGAGCAAGGTTCACAGGTGCGCTGATGCCTCCACCGCCTCCCGCAGCCCGGCGATTTCCCGCGCTCCCTCGGGCGCAACACCCGTCAATCGGCGCATCCACCGGATGTCGGCGGAATACTCGGTGACCCGCTTCTTGTAGCTCAGGCGGTTCTTGGTGCAGACCAGAGTGAATGGCCGACCGCGGCGCTCAGTCTCGTGGTCGATGTCGAGACCGTGGGCGTCGATCGTCCTGTGCAGATGCGCGCGCAGATCCTTGCGGAGCGGGAACCGGGCGACCCGGGCCTCGGAGTCGGCGCAGAAGGCCCGGAGGCCGGCGCAGTGCTCGCAGCCGCAATCGACGTCGCAGGCGATCCTCCAGTGCCCCGGTTCTCTCGGCGGGGTCGCGCTGCGATCGAGGAGGGAACGCGCCGCGTGGCGCCAGAGTGTTGCGAAGGCGGCGGTGCCCGCCAGGACCGGCTCGCGCGACATCTCCTCCAGCGCCGCAGGTAACGCGCGGTGGGGATCGGCGAGCGGCTTGGCGGCGATGGCGCCGGCCGCCGCTCCGGCTTCCTCGGGCAGGCCGCAACGCAATGCGAGCGTGAACAAGTTGCGAAGCGCCAGTTCGGAGAGCCTGACGGGCCGGGTCTCCCGGCCGGTTGCGTCGGTCTCCGCCTCCGCCAACCACTCGGGAGCCGTCTCGTCCTCTCCGGGGAACGCGGCTTCGGGATGCACTTCCCCGCCAACCGCCGCCTCCGAAACCACGCGCAGGGCGGACTTCACAGTCTCGCGGACCATGTCGATCCAAGCCTCGCTTGCGGATCCGTCCCTCTCATCGTCGAGACGCCGAAGCAGCGCCAGGATTTCTTCCGGCCGCTGCCGGAACCGCGAATCGACCAGCGCGCAAAGAAAGCGTCCTGCAATCTGCGGCCCGGCCGCCTCCATCGCCGCCGGCAGTTCCCCGTTCTCTTCGCCCGTATAGTCCGACAGCATCACTTCGCCGAAAAAGCGCGACAGGCATTCCCTGTCGCCAACGGTCGAGAGCAGTCGCAGCATCCGGGCGCGGCCCGGTACGTTGCGGTGGGGGAACCCGGCTGGCCAGAGGTCGATGACCTCCGATGCCAGGGACGCGATGCCCGGTCCGGCGTCGTCTCCGCGCAGCTCGACCCGCGCCTCCAGCCACGCGACCGCTCCGCCGATGCCCGCGCCCGCGAGTATCGCCAGTGTCCGCGAACGCAGCCAAAGTACCAGCGCCGCTCGGCGCCAGGCACGCTCCAGGCTCACGCCCTCGTTCCCCGTCGCCTCGTTTACCCACCGCTCGTCCGGCGCAACGTCGTCCAACGCACCGCGCGGCAGCAATTCGCCCGGCTGCAACGCGATCTCTCCGAGCCCCGGCCGGGCGCCGTCCCGGGCCACCCACTCGCCGAGCCAGTGCCGGCTGTCGTACAACTCGCCGATTACCATGTCCTCCGCGTCTTCCTCGTCCAGGTCCCAGCGCAGGTCATGCACGTAATCGTCGCCATACATCGCGTCGCCATGCTCCTCGATGTGGACGACGGCGGCATGGAGATCGCAGTCGGCCAGATCGGCAGCCGCCGAAAGAACCCGCGCCCGGGCGTCGTCGCCGTTCTTCAGCGTCTCAAACGACAATCCGGCCTCGCTGTATGAGTGTTCGAGCAGCCAAACGATCTTCTCCGGCGAACCGTCTTCCCGAAGCCACGCCTTGATGCGCTTCGCGATCGCGGCTGTCTCTTCGCCGTACTCCGGCGGCTCGCACGGTGTGCGTTCATCGTCCGCCCGAAGGCAGAGGTTGAAGACCAGCGCCACGCGGTGACCCGATGTGACCGGCCGTACCTCGTGCGGGCAGTCGGCATAGAACGCCGCGAAGGCGAGTTCCGAGGGCTCCTCGACGTTCATGTCGATGGTGGTCTCCCGTCCGCCATGGCGGACGATCAGCTCGCCGCCCTTGCCCGCTACCGGCAGCGAGATCGTCAGCGTCGCCACCATCCCCGGCGCCTTCTCGGTGTCGCGGTGAGGAGAGAAGAAGCCGCCGCGCTCGTAAATCAGCAGCTTGTAAAGCCGCGCCTCAATACGCTCGACCGGGCAGCCCAACCCCGCCGCACACCTGTCCAGGATCCCCGCGAATGTCTCCGGCCACACCCGTCCCGACAGGGAGACCCGCTCCGCGCCGATCTGCCAACAGTCGCGAACCGTGGTGTCGATCACGGTCTCTGGTCCCCTGCCGTAAGGAGCCCGCCCGGCCGCCCCGATCAGGGCTTGGAGATGCGCCTCGGGCACCGGAAAGGCCAGCACGCCCGCGCCCTCCACTTCCAGCCTCGGCATCGGCACATACTGCCTTCCGTGGACACAGAAATTGCCCGGGCGGTCGACCAGGCGTAACAAATTCTCGATCCCCGCATCCGAGCCATATTCCAGATTGATCACGCCCATAAACCGTCCCTTCGGAGAATATCCCAAGCGATACTATCTGACCTTGGCGCCGATGCCGTGCTTCCTGTCATTCCGAGGCATGGGCGCGCGTGGCGAGGACCCCCGCTGGCCGAAGCTGCAACCTTCCGTCCTGTGACCACACTCGGCGCGAGAGGGGCACTGAGGACGGCCACCTTGACCATCTCCGCCATTCCCGTCGTCAGCCAGGCCGCGATGAACGGCGTTCCCCTGCCGGTCGTCGCCCGCCTGCTCGGGCACAGCTATGTGCGCACGCCAGATCGCCGCCGCACGGATCAGCGGGAGCATCGGCGGGAACCTTGCTCCCGATGGCGCGCCCGCCTCTCACGACGCGAGGGAATGATCTCTCTGTCCGCTGTCGCCATCGTCGCCGAGCGCCTTGACCACGGCCTCAGGGATTCGGTCCATGACGGTCAGCAGAACGCGGGCAGCCCTGTCGGGAACCCGGCGTCCCTGCTCCCACTCCTGAAGGGCACGAACATCGAGACCGAAGCGGTCGGCGAATTTCTGACGACTCAGCCGGAACCGCTTGCGCAAAGCGACGATTCGGCCAGCCGCGGGGTCATCGACGATCCGGCATGGCGACTCCGTTTCGCCGCGGACATGCGCAAGTACCTCGCCCAGCGCCGTTTCGATCTCCCGCCCGAGCCCGGTGCGTTCCGCCGTCATTGTCACGTCGTCCCTTTCTTGATTGCCGCGACCAGACGCGACAGCGCCCTGGTGTCCGCCGGCGTCAGGCCTTCGCGATCCGCTTTCGCGTAGGCCGTAAGCAGATAGATGGCGTTCGGGCCAGCGTGGTAGAAGTAGACGGTCCGAACCGGCCCATCGCAGCTTACGGATACCGCCGGTGCCACTAATGACCGGCGCCGCATCCGGGGCGGCCACGATCGCTTCTTCCATCTCCCTGCGGGCCTCCTCCCCAAGCAGTTTGCGAATGGCACGCTCGCAAGTGCGCGTAGAGTAAACTTGCATGGATCGTTATTCTGCGGCATTGCCGCAAATAATACGAGTCCTGTCGTAACTGCTCAGGTCTTCAGGCGCCTGAAGAACAAGTCCGGCGCCGACAAAGGTGGCGGTGCGCCGCCTGGCCACGTTCGATGCGGTGTCAGACCGGACCCGTATTGTGCGTCGGTCAGCGAGAGTCGGGACGTGCGGTGAGCTGGTGCAACGATTCCCGGTTCTGGATCAACAGGTTGACGTGGTTCAGACTGAATTTCGGATCACGTGTCGGTCTCGGTGGCTGCGAGCCCTCGTCTTGACCGTTGAACGACGTCGTCGGCCAGTCCTGTCCTGCCAGCGCTCCGCATTCCGTCGCGCGGCGGCTGGCGCACGGGAGCTGTGACGCGGCCTGTTGCCGCAAGGATGGAACGGGATGACCGAGATCACATTCACCTTCAATGGAGCCGGTGTAGCCGCGTCCGCAGGGCAATCGCTGGCAGCGGCACTCATCGCAGCGGGACGTCGCGAGTTCCGGGTCACGGCAGGCGGAAAACCCCGCGGGGTCTTCTGCGGAATTGGCGTTTGCCAGGACTGCCTTGTCACCGTCGACGGTACACCAAACCGGCGCGCATGCATGACCGGGGCGGTCGACGGCATGGCAGTCGAGACCCAGTCCGCCTTCCCGGGACTTCGCCCGGATGCGGAGGTGCCGGACACGCCACGGGCGCGGGTCCTCACGCCGGATGTACTGGTGATCGGAGGCGGCGCCGGAGGCCTGTCCGCAACGATCGCGGCACGACGGGCGGGCGCCGAAGTCGTCACCCTGGATGAGCGTGCTGTCCCGGGGGGTCAGTACTACAAGCAGTCCGCCGAGGGCGGCCTGCTCGACGCCCAACAGGCCGAGGGAGCGACTCTGGTGGAAGACGCCCGGGCCAGCGGCGCAGAGATCATCAAGAGCGTCGAGATCTGGGGGGCGTTCGATGGCCCTCTCATCCTTGCCGAAAGCGAAAATGCGGCGCTGATTGTGCGGCCCCGCACTGTGATCGTCGCAACCGGCGCATATGATCGGCCCATCATCGTACCCGGCTGGACCCTGCCGGGTGTCATGACCACCGGGGCGGCGCAAACCCTGTGGCGCAGCTACCGGACGCTGCCGGGGCGCCGCATCGTGGTCTGCGGGTCGGGGCCGCTGAACCTGCAGGTTGCCCTGGAACTCGCGGTCGGCGGGGCGGAGATCGCACTTGTGGCCGAGGCCGCGCCGTCTGCCTTTCGTCACCCCCTTCGGGGTGCCCGGTGTTCGATCCACGGCCCGACGCTCGCTTGGAAGGGACTCGCCATGCTGTGCGGTCTCCGGTGGCGGCGGGTGCCCGTGCGCAACGGACTGCGGCTGGCCGCCGTGGAACAGTACGAGGGCGGGCTATCGGCGACGTTCCGACGCACGGACGGCGGAACCTGCACCGTGCGGGCGGACGCCGTGTGCATGAACGCCGGGTTCGAGCCACAGAACGAGATCCTGCGCCTTCTCGGCGCCCGGATGACCTACGATCCCGCCGTCGGGCACCTGCGCTGCGAGCGGTCCCAAATGCTCGAGACCTCGGTTTCCGGGATCTTCGCTATCGGGGACTGCGCCGGGCTCGGCGGGGCTCCCGCGGCCTGCGCCGAAGGGCGCATCGCCGGACGTTCAGCGGCAGCGCTCTCGGGTCACGGGGATGGCCGCGATCTCGCGTCCGATCGGCGTGCCCTTCGACGGCACCGGCGGTTCCAGAACGCGCTCTGGCAACTGCACGACGTGTCCCCGACACCGCTCGACAGACTGCCGGAAGACACGGTCCTCTGCCGTTGCGAGGAAGTCACCGTGGGTGAAACCCTGGCCGGCTACGCCGTTATCCCTGGTCATCTCGGGACCCTGAAGCGCGCAACACGCATCGGGATGGGACCGTGTCAGGGCCGCTATTGCGGTCCCGCCGCCGCGCGCCTGATCGCGGAAAAGACCGGCGAGGCTCTCACCGACCGCAGTTTCTTCGCCCCGCGTGTTCCGGTCAAGCCGGTGACAATCAATGCCATCTTCTCCGTCGAAGAGGCGCTTCGCGGTGACGAGTGATCTCCTGGTCATCGGTGGTGGCATCGTCGGGCAGATTGCGGCACTGGAACTTGCCGGGACCGGGGCGCGCGTGACCCTGGTCGACGCCGCACAGAACGCCGGCAGTACGACGAACGCCGGAAGCCTCCATGTTCAGATGCAGAGCAGGTTCATCCGTCTGTACCCCGAACACGCACCGAACCTTGAGCGGGCGCTACCCTATTACAAGCAGGCAGCGGAGTGCTGGGACACGCTCGAAGCCGGCCTTGGACCCATGCACCTCGTCCGCAAGGGCGGGCTGATGCTGGCGGAGAGTTCCGGGCAGATGGCCTTCCTGGAAGAGAAGTCCCGGCGTGAAGAAGCGAAGGGGCTCGACGTGGCGCTTCTGGACCGGGCGGAACTCGATCGCGTTGCCCCCTGGATCGGCCCTCGGATTGTCGGCGCGGAGCTCTGCCGCGACGAGGGCTCGCTCAATCCGCTGCTGGTCAACCGGCTGCTGGCGAAGGCTTGCGCGGACCTGGGGGTGATCTGCATCTCGGACAGAATCGACGGGCTGACCGTCACCGCCGATCGTGTTTCGGCACGGGGTCTACAGGGCCGCTATCGGGCCGGTGAAGCCGTCGTCGCCGCGGCCTGGGGCTCGGGTGCACTGGTCAGGGCGCTTGGCGTCGACATTCCAACCGCCCCCGAACCGCTGCACATGAACATTACGGAAGCGTGCGAACAGAAAATCGACCACCTGGTCCAGCACGCGGAGCGCTCGCTCACGCTGAAGCAGTTCGGGACCGGCCAGATCGTCATCGGGGGTGGCTGGTCCGCGCATGACCACGGCGTAGACACGGTGCCCGGCGTCCGTGCCGGTTCGCTTGTCGGCAACGTGGCGCTCGCCGCGCGGCTGGCACCGGCGATCGGCACGCTTCGCATCATCCGGACATGGGCCGGCATGAACACGACCGCAGACGGAAACTCGATCGTCGGCCGCTTGCCGGGCGCGGAACGGGTCATCATGGCCGTGCCGGGAGATGCAGGGTACACACTCGCCCCGCTCGTGGCACAAATGGCAGCATCCATTGTACTGGGGTGCGATCCGCCAGCCGATCCGACGCCCTGTTCGCCCGAGCGGTTTGCCTCATAGCGCACGAGAACGCGGGCGACCGTGTCCCGAAGCCCGGACAACACCATCTCGACCGCGACCTCCAGAGACGGCGGCAGTGGCGAACGCCTCCTGGGCCGAGCCACGGCATCATGACCGGCGGAGCAGCGGTCTTTCATCCCGCTTCTGGCTTTCCGGACAACAGCCGGTCCATGCCCTGCCTGACATGGTCCAGCGCCGCACCGGCAAGCGGGCGCAGCGGCGGACGCAGCGGGCCGCCACCGGGCAGGCCCAGGTGATCCATGGCAGCCTTGGTGGCCGGGTACAGCGTGCACCCGCCCGTCGTGAAGAGTTCGGTCATTTCGATACCCGTCCGCTGAAGCGCCCAGGCATCGGCCAGGCGGCCGGCCCTGGCCATGTGCCACAGGTCGAGGCATCCGGGCGCCCAGGCGTTGGGAAAGCAATCGATGGTGCCGTCCGCTCCCGCGAGCGCCGCCGGTACACCGAGGACCGAGGACGGGCCGCAAAAGACGCGGATTCGGCCACCGGTACGGTTCAGTGTTCCCTGAAACGTGTTCCAGTTGCCGCTGCTTTCCTTGATGCCCACGACGTTGTCGAGATCGGCAAGACGGTCGGTGAGTTCGGGGGTCAGTTCGTTCCCCGCGTTTCCGGGGATGTTGTACAGCAGGATCGGCAGCACCGATCTCGCGTCGATCGCCTCGAAATGCGCAATGATCTCGGCCTCGGTCGAGCGCACGAAGTAAGGGGGCATCACGAGCACGCCGTCAACACCGGCCTCTTTCGCGGCGTGAATCTGGGTGATGATCTCTTCCTCGCGGATCGATCCCGTGCCGATGATCGCCGGTCCCCGTCCCGCTGAAGCGGCGACGGTCAGGCGCGCCAGCCTTTCCCGCTCTGCAAGATCCAGCGCCCAGAATTCACCCGTGCATCCCGCTGCGACGATGCCCGTGGCCCCGGCGGCGTACAGTCTTTGCACGTTTGCCGAAAACGCGTCTTCGTCGATCGACAGGTCCGAGAGAAACGGTGTCGTCACGGCCACCATCGGACCCGACCAGTCTATCGTGGTTCTGTCCATCGCTGCATTCCTTCGCACTGAAGCCTTTCCCGCGACAGTCTCGAACCCGGACCTGTACGCCTGACCATGGGGCTTCCGCCACCATGTTCCTGTCGTCTTCGCGTCTCCCGGGCCGGGCAAACCCGCCGGACCTCTTCACACGCGTCCCCCACGCCACAGGGTCGAGGGAAGGCGCGTTCGACCGACAGTTCAAGGGAACAGCTGATCTGCCGGCGGCACCCGGTCCTGTGCCAGTACCCCGGTCCTGACCGCAGGCTGCGTTATCTCACTCCCGTTCGTCGGACCGGACAGGCGGATGTCCCGCATCCCGGCTTCCGGTTGTCGTCATGCGTCAATCCACGCACGTGCTTTCGTCGTCCTCCCGAAACCTGCAAACCTGCAAGGCCACAGTCGCCAAACTGCTGCTTCCCGAGTGCGGTGTTCCGGAGCCGGTGCTGATTCCCGAGCGTGCGGGCAGGCCATCGCCACGTCAATGATCTCTGCGATCTCTGCGGCAGCAACCGGGGCACGACCCTGCCGGATGTGAGCGGGCAGGCGGAACGGTTCGCGGAACCGTGGGAGTGCGAAGACCTGGTTGCACAGTCGCGCCCTGCCCGGGCAGGGTTCATGTGGCGGCGGAACACCGTCAACGACGGCCGGGTCTGTGAGGAACTCCTGTTATGAAGGTCGTGATGATCTCTGGTGGCGGCAGGGGCCTCGGCGCAGCGATCACCCGAAAGCTGCTTGAAGACGGCTGGACCCTGTCGCTGGGCCTGAGGGATCGCGGACAGGCGGATGGCTTCACGGCCCTGCCCGGCACGCTCGCGGTGTTTCCCTTCGATGCGACGGACCCGTCCACCGTCACCCCATGGGTCGAGGGTACCATGGACCGCTTCGGACGGCTCGACGCCCTGATCAACAACGCGGGCATCCTGCGCATCGTCGACTTCGAGCAGGGTACCGAGACGGACCTTGACGACCTGTGGGCAGTCAACGTCAAGGCTCCCTTCCGGCTGATCCGGGCCGCATTGCCGCATCTCAGGCAGACCGGCAGGGGTCGGGTTATCAACATTGCCTCAACCGATGCCAAGCGCTACCGGGACGGTGTTTCCATCGGGTATTCGATGACCAAGCACGCCCTCCTCGCGATGACCCAGGCGGTCCGCCTTGCCGGCTGGGAGGACGGCGTACGGGCCACGGCACTCTGCCCCGGAGCGATCGACACCGACCTGCTCGCGGGGATCCCGGGCACGACGCCCAGGGCCGAACGCCTGCAACCGGAAACCGTCGCGGACATGGTGGCTTTTTTGTTGTCCCTCCCGAACCAGGCCAGTGTTCCGGAAATGATCGCCAACACACGGCTGGAGAGCCCGATCTGAGCTCTGGTTCCTGACCGCATCAACGATGAACCGGTGGCCGGAGACGGGAGTTTTCCCCCGTCTCCGAGGGTGACGCCACCCCGCCCGCCACCACGTGAACCCGGGCTGCGGGCGCGCAGGGATTGCCTGGACGCTCCCCGGTCCGCCCTGCTGCCGCTCCCTTGCCGCGTACGGTCGCCATGCGGGCCGCGCTCAACGCGGCCGACCTTCCGCTCGGCGCCGAATGGAATTCGCATGCGGAACCGACCACCAGCCCGGACCTGGTGCGCACCCTCTCCTTCAAGCCGTCGACGGGTGCTGGCCCGGCACGCCTGCTGCGGGCGGGCGAGCCGGCCGATCACGTCGAACTCCAGCGCTGCGGCGGCACCCGTGTACCCCGCACCGGCGAGACCGGCCCCGTCGCGATCGACAGGATCGAGAACAAGGACCGGCACAGCCGCAGGGTGAACTGACGCCTCGCGAGGCAAGGCGCGGGCCCACCGCAGGCACGATCGGCGGGAAAGGTCACCCATCTGCTTCAGATCCGGCGTTCGCGAAAACCGGGCCGCCGGAGTTCCGAAAGGGCGAAGCCGCCTCGCGCTTTCGGTCCGGACGGCCCGATACGCTGTCGAACTCCCTACAGCTTGTATTCGCGGAAGTCGTACCGCGGCGGCAGCAGGGCTTCCATCTCCGCACGCGGGATCCGCCTCTTGACGACGAATACGCCGTTTTCGACCTGGCTCATGTAGCAGTCGATCATGCCGCTGTGATCCTGGCCACGCAGCAGCTTGGCGCCCTGCGGATGCGCCAGCGAATTGTCCATCTCCAGGCCTTCCAGCGCTTCGATGACGCCGGGGGTGTCCTTGTTCCGCTGCCAGCCTGAAGCCTCGATTGCCTTCTTGAGCACGAAGAAGTTCTCGTACGACTGCCAGGCGTGGCTCTTCGCCATCACCCGGTCGGACCCGTTCTCCTGGGCATGGACCGGATCGATATCCATCATTTCGATGAATTGCTTGTGATACTCGTCATTCTTGTATTCCAGAGGACGCGGAAAATTCTCCAGGAAGAAGACGTTCTCCGCCGCACCGTTGATCGCCTCGGGATGGATCGCTTCGATGGTTCCACTGACCGAGTACATCTTCATTCTCTCGTCCAGCTTCATGGACTTGGACTGGGTATAGAACGCGACGGACAACGCTCCGAAAAACACCGAGAACAGAACTTCCGTTTCCTCCGGTATCTTGGCGAGATACGGCACCAGATCCCGAGTGCCGAGCGGTACGGCTATCGGATCGTTGACCTTGCCGCCCATTGACTCGATCAGCTTGCGATGTTCCTGGTGATGGCTGTGACCCCAGGCGTAGTCGGGGAAAATCATCGTCCAGTTCTTGCCGAGGTTCTCGAAGGCCCAGGGTGCACCCGCCGCTGCCAGGGCGTAGGTGTCGGTGCCGGTGCGGAAACTGTAACGCGTGCCTTTCGAGCCGGTCGCCTCGGTCGCTTCGCCGGCAGAGAAATACGGCGTTTTCAATTCGCTAGCGATGGGAATCGACGCGAGCATGATGCCCGAGTGCACCGAACCGACAACGAAACTCGCTTTCGACCGCTGGATCAGGGAACGCAACTTCCGCGCACCCGCCGCGGGAGTGGATTCGGTATCCGCCACGGGGACTTCGAGCATTCTCCCCGCTATTCCACCGCCTTCGTTGATCAGGTTCGCGGCAGCCTTCGCGCATTTGTCATGCCAATAGCCCCAGGACGAAAACCCGCCCGTCAGTTCGCATTGATGTCCGATCACAATCGGACCGCTTGCCTTGGCGACCAGATCGCGGGTGAGGGACAGGTAGGCGGTCGACGCAACGGCGCCGCCGGCCAGGGCGGTTTGCAGGAAGGATCGGCGTGGCAGTCCTGTGCGAAGCCCCGCCGCCTCCGGTTTGCCTGTCTTGGTCTTGCGTGTCATTTTCTTTCTCCCAACTGGTCTCATGCGGCCATACCGAGATACCGATGAATGACATCGGGCCGGTTCTTGAGTTCGGCTGCACTGGACCGGTGAACGATGCTCCCTTTTTCCATCAGGTAAATTACGCTGCAAATCTTGAACGCAGTGGCCAGGTTTTGCTCGACCAGAAGTATGGAAACACCGGAACTGTTAATTTTCCGAATTTCGGATCTGATTTTCTTGATCAGGATCGGCATAATGCCTTCGGTCGGTTCGTCCAGAATGAGGAGTTTGGGTTGCATGACGAGGCAGCGTGCGATCGCCAGTTGCTGCTGTTCTCCACCCGATAACGTACCGCCTTTTTGAAACAGTCGTTGATGCAGTTGCGGAAAGCGGTCGAAAACCGCCGCCCGCTGTGGCGCCGACGGTTCGCCTCGAAGGCCGAGAAAGAGGTTTTCCTCAACGGTGAGATTGGGAAAGATTCCCCGCCCCTGCGGAACGTAACCGATACCCTGGCCCGGAACCTTGTGCGCCGCGATGTCTGTCAGGTCGACGCCATCGAAGGTCGCGCGTCCGGCCGATGTCCGGACCAGACCCATGATGGCCTTCAGCGTGGTCGTCTTGCCGACACCGTTGCGGCCCAGCAAACCGACAATTTCCCCGTCGCCGACATTCAGCGAAACGCCCCGGAGCACTTCCACCTTGCCGTAACTGCTGTGAAGGTCGCGTACCTCAAGCATCGGGATCGTCTTCCTCCTCCTCCTCGTCGCCGAGATAGGCTTCCCGCACCGCAGCATTCTTCGCGATCTCGTCCGGCGTGCCCCGGGCCAGCACGCCGCCCTGCGCCATGACGGTAATCCGGTCGGCGAGATCGAACACGACCGGCATGTCATGCTCTATGATGATGACATCGACCTCTTCGGCCAGGTGGCGGATTTTCTCGACCGTTTCCGCCGTTTCCGCCGGACCCATCCCGCAAATCGGTTCGTCCAGCAGCAGGAGCGACGGCTCGGTTGCCAGGGCGATGCCGATCTCCAGCAGGGCGACATCGCCATAGGACAGGGTGCCCGCGGGAGAATTGCGCAAGCCTGCAAGGCCGATCTGCTCGAGGATCCCGTCGACGCGTTCGGTTGTTCGCCCGAAGCGGGACCGGCTCGCAAAGGGATGCATGACGCCCTGTCTCGCCTGCGCTGCAATCCATAGATTTTCAGCAACGGTCATCGAATCGAACACGCTCTTGATCTGCAACGATCGGCTCATGCCAAGGCGGCTGATCCTGTGCGGCGCCATCCCGGAGATATCCTTGCCGCGAAACTGCACAGTCCCGGAATCCGATTTGAGCATCCCCGAAATCACATTGAACAAGGTGGTCTTGCCGGCCCCGTTCGGCCCGATGATCGCGTGCAGGACGTTCGGTTCGAAATCGAGCGTGACGCGATCCAGCGCCACCAGCCCGCCGAAGCGTTTGGTCAGGTCGGCGATCCGCAGCATGGGCGCGTTCACGGGCCCGTCCTGCGCTCGGTCGGCACAGCCGCAGCGTCCACGGTTCCGTTCGGCCGCCCGCCCCCTGTCGTGCGGTCAGCAGACGCTGGCGGCAGGCGGTCCAGAAACGCGTTCCAGAAGCCCATCAACCCCTTCGGTGCGAAGATGACCGTCAGAATGACGACCAGGCCGACCAGGATGGCATAATGCTCCCACAAATTGGACAGTTCTTCCCGGACGACGATCAGCAGCGCGGTCCCGACGGCCGGACCGAACAGCGTTCCCGCGCCGCCGATGATCGTCCACACAACACCCTCGCCCGACACATGGTAGAACATGTAGGTTGCCGAGGCGTATCGTCCGAACAGGGCGAACAGACATCCCGCAAGTCCGGCGAAACCGCCGGCGATAACAAAGGCGATCCAGCGCAGAAAATAGACATTCAGGCCGATCAGGGACGCGCGGACATCGTTTTCCCGCACCGCCATCAGCGCCATGCCAAACGGGCTCTTGACGATCAGATGTTTAAGGAAGTAGGCTGCGGAAGCAACCGCAAGAATAAAGAAATACTGCACGGTCGGATCGGTAAGGCTGAGTTCGAACCCGTCGGTTTCCAGCATGGCGGGCATCGAGAAGCTCGTTCCATCGTCTCCGCCTGTCAGCGGTTTTGCACTGAGGGCGATGAAGTAGAAAATGAGCGAAAACACGACGGTGATAATCGCAAAGTAGTGCCAGGTCAGCCGCACGGCGAGCGCCCCGGCAATCGCTGCGGTTCCGATGGCGACCGTCATGCCGAACCCCAGAGCGGGCCAAAATCCGAGTCCGAGCTTGGCGATGCCGATCGCGACGCCGAACATGCCCATGCCGAAAAACAACGCCTGCCCGAACGACAGCAGCCCGACATAGCCGAACAGGAGATTGACGCTTGCCGCAAACAGGGACCAGATGATGATCTCGGCCAGGATATCGAGCCAGTAGTCAAACCCGATCGCCGGCAGAACCCACGGCGCGGCAACCAGGAATACCAGGACCACCAGCAGGACGGTGCGGTTGATACGCTCCTTCATCGCGTTGCGCCGGCGAACAGTCCGTGCGGCCGTGCCAACAGGACGGCGCTCATCAGACAGAGAGAAACGATGCGGGCAACCGTCGGGTCGGTGAAGCTGGTCACGATGCCTTCGGTAACCGCCAGGAGAACCGCCGCCGCCACCGTTCCGGGCAGGTTCCCCAGCCCGCCAATGATCACCGCCATGAAGCAGAAGGGCAGCACGTCCACGCCGGTCTGAAAATCGACGGTGGTGATCGGCGCGGCGACCGCGCCGCCGAGCGAAGCCATCGCGAAACCAAGCGCGAAGGTGACCATGTATACCGTGCGTGCCGGCACGCCCATGGCAAGTGCGGTATCCCGGTCGAACCGCACGGCGCGCATCCATGTGCCCAGTTTGGTGCGGTGCAAGAAGACGAAGAATCCGAAGATGGCGACGATGGAGACCCCGGCCGCGAAGATCCGGTAGTAATCGTACTCGATGCCGAACAGAGGGATCGTTCCCTCGATCGGCGGCAGAATGCGTTTGGGCGCCGCGCCGAAGCCGGCCCGGACGACCTCCTGTATGATGATCGACAGGCCGAAGGTCGCCACGATGGACAGCGCCGCCGTGCCGCGGATCGGCTGAATGACCGAGCGCTCGACCAGGGCCCCCAGCACCAGCCCCACGATCGGCACGATCAGGAAGGCGAGCCAGTAATTGCCGGTTGCCTCGAGCACGAACCAGGTGAGGACCGTCCCCACCATGAAGAAGTCGCCGTGCGCCAGGTTGATGATGTCGAGCAGCCCGAAGATGATCGACAGGCCGAGTGCGATAAGGGCGATGATCAGCCCCCAGACCAGGCCGTTGAGCGCAAGGGCAACGACAAGTTCCATCCGACGATCGCTTAGCCGCCGGGCCGGCGGTTGTTTTCGATGCCGCCGGCCGTGTCCTCCGGGTCAGCGAACACTTTCTGAAACGTCTTTCGGTTTGCGGAACCGGCAGATAATCGAGTGCATTCTCTCTGTGCGCGTTTGCGGGTGCGCTTCGGTGCCTCCGCTCATGATCGTTCCTGAACGGCTTCGGCGGCTGCACGAACCGCCGCTGCGCGCCGGGATTGGCGGGCGCTCGCCGCCGAACGGGCCGCCGCCTCGATCTCCGGGCCCGCTCCTTCCGGGGAGCCTGCATCGAAGGGCGGCTGCGGATTGTATTCGATGGCCAGTTGTATCGATTTTGCGACATCGGCGCCGAACAGTTCGCCGGCGACGGTGAGGGCAAAATCGATTCCCGCGGTCACTCCACCACCCGAAACGATATTGCCGTCCACGACGACCCGGGACGGGTCGGGGATCGCACCGAAAGCCGACAGCATCTCCCTCGACATCCAGTGACATGCCGCGCGCCGCCCCTTCAGCAGGCCGGCGGCTCCCAGCACCAGCGACCCGGTGCAGACCGACGTGACGTAGCGGGCGCCCTGCGCCTGCCGGCGGAGAAAATCGAGGGTCTCCCCGTCGGTCAGCAATGCGTTCATGCCGCCGCCGCCCGGCATGCAGACGAGATCGAGCTGCGGACAGTCTGAATAGGTGGTGTCCGGGAGAATCCGCATTCCGCCGCTCGACCGTACCGGGTCGAGGGATTTCGAGACCAGCAGTACCTCGCTGTCGGGAAAATGGGAGAAGACTTCGTGCGGCCCGGTCATGTCGAGCTGCATGATGTCCGGAAAAACAAGCAAGCCGATCTTGAATGCCATCGCCTGCACCATCGATTCCTGCCAATGGACGGGATGTTCGCACGGCCCGAACCTCGTTGCAACAGACCAGTCCGTACGGCGGATGAGGCGTTTCCGTCGAAACCGCGACGCCGGAAACGGGCCGGCGAAGCGTGTCGCCGGCAGGCCGCGGCACGGCGGACGGGCTGCGCCGTTACCCGGCCGCCGGCACCAGCAGGCACCCGTCGCCGAGCGGCGAAACCGGGCTCAGGTCGCGGTGGTGCTGGTGTTCCGGCCGCTTGTGGCGGGTCAGCGCGTTGGCGACCGGGTTGAGGATCAGCGAGAAGATCGTGCGCGGCCAGGGCGTCATGTTGATCGAAGAGCCGTGGACCAGCGTGTCGCCGAAGATCAGCACCGTGCCGGGCGGCCCCTTGGCGGCGACCAGGTCGCCCTTGGCGACCAAGCCGGCCACGGTCTCGTCATCGACCACCCAGAGCGGATAGCTCGTCGTCTCGGCATCCAGCGTCGCGGGCGCGACGCCGCGCCTGTGCGAGCCGCGGATGAAGACGATCGGCCCGTTGAACTCGTTCACCTCGTCGAGCAGCACGTGAAGGTTGAGTGCGAGCGGCTCGGGCACGCCGTCCTCGCCGCCGTGGGTCGCGAAATCGTAGTGCCATTGCCAGACGTCACCGGAAAAGGCTGCCTTGGCGTTCACCTTGACCTGCTGGATGTAGAGATCGTCGCCGAGAAGCTGCCGGGCCGGTTCGACGAGGCGGGGATGCCGGACCAGCCGGGCATAGACCTCGCTGCGCAAGTGCAGGGCCATGGCCGTGCGTACGGCGTCGCTCCCCTTTTCCCGGAAATTCTCCGGCCGGCGCTCTGCGAACAGGCGCGGCAACTCCGCCTTGAGAAGAGCTACTTCCTCGAGCGAGAACAGTGATGGCAGGATCAGGAACCCGTCGTCCCGGAACCGTGCGATCTGTGTGTTCGTCAGTCTCATCAGTCTGCCGCCCGTCCGGACCGTTCCGTGCCTGAAGGGTAGGGCACAATCCGCCAGCCTGTCACCTCTCCCCGTGCCGTTTGCCACGAAGTCACAAGCTGTAACGCATCGAGAGGGTTCTCTTCGTTTCTTCGTCATCCGCGAACCTCGATGCGGCCGAAGTGCCCTTCGAGAGAAAGGCTCAGGACGCCGACCTTCCTGCATTGGCCCGCCGAAACGATAGGGGCTCCTATCGAAAGGGTGACAGAGCCGTATCCGCCGCTCATCATGTTCCGCTCTTGTTCCACGGAACAAGAGCGCGGATGCAACAACGTCAGCCGGCTGGCCGGCTCGATCATGCCGCTGAAAGGCCGGCGACGGACACACCGGACGGCCTGGAACATCGCCAGATCGTCTACCGTGTGCTGTTCGACCGTCCAGCGACCGCCAGGCGCCTGGCGGCGGTCGCCGGCGCCTGCCGGTTCGTCTGGAACGAGATGCTGGACCAGCAGGCGCAGCTGGTCGACGTCGCGCGGATGTGCGGCGCGCGACCGCCGGCCCCGAGGTTCTTCACGCTGAGCAAGGCGTTCACGCAGCTCCGCCGGGTGACGCCCTGGCTGCAGGCCATGCCGTCGGCTCCGGTGCGGTACCCCCTGAAACACCAGGCCGACGCCTGGCGGCGGTCCTTCCGGGCGAGGCCGGGCGTTTCCGGTTCGAGCGCCGCGGCCGCGACAGCATGACGGTCCCGCAGGACGTGCGCATCCGGGGCGACCGGCTGTATTTTCCGAAGCTGGGCTGGCTCCGGCTGCGCCGACGCGGCGGCAACCCGTACCCGGACGCGGAACCCGTGCAGGCCACGCTCAAGCGCGTCAATTGCAAATGGATGGCGGTGGTCTGCGACGCCATCGCCGCCGCAGAACGCCCGGACGACGGGACCGTGACCGGTGTCGGCATGAACGGCGGCCGGATCGCCGTCAGCGACGGCCGCTGCGCCCGCATCCTGCATGCCCCCGACCTGCGGCGTCTCGAGGCAAAGATCCGGCGCGAACGCACGCGCCAACGGCTCGCCCGCACGCAACGCCGCCTCGCCATGCGGCGGCGCAACTGGCATCACCATGTCTCGCGCAGGCTGGCTCCGGCTGCGCCGGGGCTCGAGGCGGCGCAGACGCGCGCCATGACCGCATCGGCCAAGGGCACGGTGGACGCGCCCGGTCAGAATGTCCGGCAGAAGGCCGGCCTGAACCGCGTCATCCTGGCGACCGGCTGGAGCGGGCTTCGCGCCATGTTCGAGTACAAGGCGCCGCGGCTGATCGTCGTCGATCCCCGGCACACGAGGCAGACCTGCGCCTCGTGCGGCCAGACCCATGCGGCCTCACGCCGCAGCCCGGCGAGGCTCGAGTGCATGGCCTGCGGCCACGCGGACCATGCGGACCTGAACGCGGCCCGCAACATCCGGCGTCGGGGACTGGCGCAGCTGCACGGCAAGGGGCGTTCGCACTCAGCGACCCCGACGACCCGTGAAATGGATCGGAGGCCGGCAGCGTGAGCTGTCAACTATTCGGTAAGAGTCCCAAACTAACCAGCGGTTGGCGTCCGGCCCGTTCGACGCAAACGGCTCCTCCCCGACACCGGCACAGGCGGTGTGGCCCGCCGGGAAGGCGCTGTCCACCGGCAAGTTCCGGCGTCCCTTTCGCCATGAAGGCAAAGACCGCGTCCCCGAAGATGCTGGCTCCGGCGGCCCTGGTGACCTCGGCCTTGATCGCCCGGTCCTCGAACACCGGAACGGACAGGGAGTGGTTTCAGCCTCGCCGCTGGACCAAAGCGCTGCAATGTCCGGTTCGGCCCGGCGCCCGACGGGCTTGCGTACACCGCAACGCCACGCTGCCTGCTCCGGGCCCACCGGGATCCGGTCGAGCCGGGGCTTGCTGCACGTCCGGCGGGAACTTCGCGAGGGTTCTGGACCGGACCCCTGCGTGACAGTATCCGGGCGACGGACGGACCGTGGAATTCCGGACGCAGGCCGATGCTACCTGCCCCAGCGCAGCGCCACGAGGTCGAGGTCGCGCGCCATGCGCAGCAGGGTCTCGCGCGTCGGTGCCGGCAGCGGCGCAAGCGGGTGACGCACGGCGTCGGACCGGATCACCCCGCCTTCCTTCATCACCGTCTTGGTCGCCCTGAGCCCGCACTGGCGATTCTCGAGGTTGATCAGCGGCAGCATGCCGGAATAGAGCTCCTCCGCCTCCTCGCGCGATCCGGCGAGGTGGCTGGTCACGATCGGGCGGATCCGTTCCGGCGCAAGGGCACTGGTCATGGTGCCGGTGGCGCCGGCATCGAGGTCGGCGAGCAGGGTGATGCCCTCCTCCCCGTCGAACGGCCCGTCGACATGTTCGCCGGCAGCCGCGAGCAGCGCGCGGAGCTTGTCCGCCGTGCCCGGAGTCTCGATCTTGAAGTAGCCCACCGTCGGCAACTCGCGCGCGATCCGGGCCAGAAGCGGAACCGGCAGGGTCACGCCCGACAGCGGCGCGTCCTGGACCATGACCGGGATGTCGATCGCCTCGGCCACCGCCCGGAATTGCGCCACGATACCCTCCTCGTCAGCCTTCAGTGCCGCACCGTGGTAGGGCGGCATCAGCATCACCATGGCAGCCCCCTCGGCCTCGGCACGCCGGCAGCGTTCCACCGCGATCCGGGTGCTGAAGTGACTACAGGTCGCGATCACGGGAACCCGCGACGCCACATGCCCGAGGCACAGCGTCTGCAGCATCTCGCGCTCGGCGTCACTCAGCAGAAACTGTTCGGAGTAGTTGGCAAGGATGCAGACCCCGTCCACCCCCTGGTCGACCATGCAGTCGAGAACCCGCCGCTGACCGTCGGGATCAAGCCCGCCGGCATCGTCGAACGGGGTGGGAACGATGGGAAAGATCCCGGTGTAGGGTGCGCTCATGGGTGACCTCGCCGCCGGCTGATACGGGAATGACGATCCTACCGTGCGATACCGCGCGACGCGAGGCGCGCCGGGAGGACCGGGCCAGGAATGCGTTCGCCCGATACCGGGTCGGGGTTGCGCAGGGCTCGAGAACTTGCCACCAATATCCCATGACCACGGTCGGAACCTCTGTGCCCAGGGTCGAGGACCCCTCGCTCCTGATCGGTGACGGTCGGTTCGCGGACGACCTCGCCGAACCGCCGGGCTGCCTGCATGGCGCGTTCGTGCGCTCCCCGCATGCCCATGCCCGACTGGTCGCCGTCGACACCGCCGCGGCCGCGGCCATGCCGGGTGTGCGCGCAATCGTGACCGGGGCCGAGGTCGCGCGACTCACCTCGCCGTTCCTCTGCGGTGTCAGGGTGGCGGCACACCAGTACGCTCTCGCGATCGACCGGGTCCGGTACGTGGGCGAGGCGGTGGCACTGGTGGTCGCGGAGGACCGGTACCTGGCCGAAGACGCCGCCGGCCTGATCGTGGTCGCCTACGAACCGCTGGAGCCGGTGGTGACCCCGGACGGCGCACTCGCGCCCGGAGCACCGGTGCTGCATCCAGACGCCGGTTCCAACCTGCTGCACGAGCGCAGCTTCAGCTACGGTGACCCCGACGGCGCCTTCGCGGCAACCGACCACGTGGTCTCCACCACGGTTCGCTACCCGCGCAACGCCTGCACGCCGGTCGAAACCTTCGCGGTGATTGCCGCCTGGCGCGAGGGCGATTCCAGCTACGACGTCACTGCAAACTTCCAGGGACCCTACACGCTGCACACGGTGATGGCCCGGGCACTCGGGGTCCCCGGCAACCGCCTGCGCGTGCGGACCCCGCCTGATTCCGGAGGTTCGTTCGGAACCAAGCAGGCGGTGTTTCCCTACGTGGTGGCGCTCTCGGTCGCGGCCCGGATCGTCCGGCGTCCAGTCAAGTGGATCGAGGACCGGCTCGAACACCTGGCCGCCGCCACCTCGGCCACCAGCCGCACGACCACCCTGCGTGCCGCGGTCGACGGTGACGGCACGGTCCGGGCACTGGACTGGGACCAGATCGAGGACTGCGGCGCCTGGCTCAGGGCGCCGGAACCGGCAACGCTGTACAGGATGCACGGCAACATGACCGGCCCCTACGCGATCGGTTCCGTGCGGATCCGCAACCGGGTCGTGGTCAGCAACCGCACGCCGACCGGACTGATGCGGGGGTTTGGCGGGCCGCAGGTCTACTTTGCGCTCGAGCGCCTCATGGACCGGGCAGCGGCAGAACTCGGGCTCGATGCGCTGGAGTTGCGCCGACGCAACCTGGTGCCCGCCGACGCCATGCCGTGCACCACCGCTCCGGGCGCGGTGCTCGACGGCGGCGACTATGCCGCGACTGTGGAACGGGCCGTCCGCGACGGCGGGCTGGCCGAACTCGAGCAGAGACGCGATGCCGCCCGCGGCGAGGGCCGCCTCTACGGGATCGGCCATGCGATGGTGGTCGAGCCGTCGATCTCCAACATGGGATACATCACGACGCTGCTCACCGCGGAACAGCGCGCCCGGGCCGGTCCGAAGAACGGTGCGCTCGCGACCGCCACCGTCGCCGTCGACCCCTCTGGCGCGGTCACCGTGTCCGCCGCCTCGATTCCGCAGGGCCAGGGACACCGGACGGTCCTGGCCCAGGTTGTCGGCGACGAACTCGGCCTCGCCCCGTCGCAGATTGTAACCGTATCCGAACACGACACGCTGAAGGATGCCTGGTCAATCGCGTCGGGCAACTACTCCAGCCGGTTCGCCGGCGCCGTTGCCGGGGCGGCCAGCCTTGCGGCCGCCCGGATCGCGGAACGGCTGCGCAGCGCCGCGGCGACGGAACTGAACACCACCGCGGAGAAGATCGAACTCGCGGACGGCATGGCACGGGCTCGGGACAATCCCGACAACGCGGTCGCGCTCAACCGCCTGGCGGCCCAGGCGCACTGGGCCCCGCTCTCGGCCAGCCCCGATGACGCCGCCGGCGGTCTCAGGGAAACCGCGTTCTGGACCCCGCCGGGCCTGCGTGAACCCGACGATCTCGACCGGGTCAATTCCTCCGCCACCTACGGGTTCATCCACGACTACTGCGGTGTGGAAGTCGACCCCGATGACGGGTCGGTGCGCATTGATCGCTACGTCACCGCGCACGATGCCGGCCGGCTGCTCAACCCGGCTCTCGCCGACGGCCAGATCCGGGGCGGCTTCGCGCACGGTCTCGGGGCGGCGCTGTTCGAGGAACTCGCCTATCGGCCCGACGGAGCGTTCCTTGCCGGAACCCTGGCCGAGTACTGCGTGCCGCGCGCGACCGACATCCCCGAGCTGATCGTGCTACACGACCACACCCCGTCTCCGGTCACCCCGACCGGGGCCAGGGGGCTGGGCGAGGGCAACTGCATGTCGACACCGGTGTGCCTGGCGAACGCTGTCTCCGACGCGATCGGGGCGGCGGTCGACACGCTGCCGCTTACCCGCCCGCGGATCTGCGCGCTCATCGGCGAGCCCGAACCGCCCCCGCCGGACCGGAAACCGCCGGCGGCGGCGGAGGGTCCGGAACTGCGCCAGTCGGGCGCCCGCGGCGTTGCCATGCCGCAGTCGCGGTTGTGGGCGATCATCACCGACCCGGAGCACCTGGTACGGCTGATACCCGGCTGCCACTCACTCGAGCCCACCGGATGCCGTTCCTGGCGCGCGGTCGCCAGTCTCGGGGCCGGGCCGGTACGCGGCCGGTTCGTTGCCCGGGTCCGGTTCGTCGAGATGCACGAGCCAGACCGACTGGTGATCACCGGCACGGCCGAGGGCCCGCTCGGATCGGCCAGCGGCCGCGCCATCATCCGGCTCGAAGCAGCCGGGGACGGGGGAACCGATCTCGCCTGGGACTATGTGGTCACGGTCTCGGGGACCATCGCCGCAGTGGGTGGCCGGGTGTTGAACGGCGCTGTCCGGGCCGTGATCGATCAGGCGTTCGCAAGGCTCGCACCGGAGCCCGGGCCGGGCGGGTGGCTCGGGCGTGTGCTGCGCCGCCTCCTCGGAGTACGGCGGTGAAACCGGCGTCCTTCGCCTACGCCCGGCCGGACACCCTCGACGAGGCGCTCGAGCTGCTGGCGCAGCACGGTGCCAATGCCCGGGTGCTCGCCGGCGGACAGTCCCTTGCCGCCATGCTCAACATGCGCCTGGTGCAGCCGCGGGTGCTGGTCGACATCTCCGGCCTCGCCCAACTCGACACCATCGACGCCGAAGACACAACGGTAACCGTGGGCGCCTCGGTCACCCAGGCCGCGGTACTTCGCTGGCCCGGGCTCGCCGTCCAGCCCCTGCTCGCGGCAGCCCTGCCCTGCGTCGGCCATCCGCAGACCCGGGAACGTGGAACGGTATGCGGATCACTCGCGCACGGGGATCCGAGCGCCGAACTGCCGCTGGTACTCGCCGTGCTCGGGGGCGAGGTGGTGCTGCAGAAACGTGGCCGTCGGCGCCGGGTGGCGGCATCACGGTTCCAGCAGGGCGTGATGCTGACCGACATTGGCGAAGACGAACTGGTGACCGCGGCCAGCTTCCCGATCCGGCGCGGTCCGCTCGCAACCGCGTTTCGCGAGGTCAGCCCGCGTCGCGGCGACTTCGCCATCCTGGCGGTGGGCGCCGTTGCCGACCCCGCGGGGGTGACGGTCGGCTTCGGAGGCATCGCCGATACTCCCCTGGTCCGAAGGCTCGAGCATCTCGAGGCCGACGCCCTCGCCGATGCGCTCAATGCGATCGCCTGGGAAGCGGGCGGCGACAGCGACATGCACGCACCGGCTTCCTATCGCCGGCACCTGGTCCGTCGCCTGGGAGCTGCAACCATCCGCGAGGCATGCGATGCGCTACCTCGAGCCTGACCGGCGTCACCGGGTGCGGCTGTGCGTCAACGGCACTTCCGCCGCAGGCGACGCCGAACCGCGGACGCTGCTCAGCGACTTCCTGCGGCACGAACTCGGCTTGACCGGAACCCACGTCGGGTGCGAACACGGCGTCTGCGGTGCCTGCACCGTCCTGCTCGACGGCCGACCTGCCCGGTCCTGCCTGCTCTACGCGGTCCAGGTCCACGGCCGGACCCTCTCCACCGTCGAGGGACTGGCAGCGGGCGGCAGCCTGACCGGCCTGCAACAGGCCCTCGCGCGCCACCATGCCGTCCAGTGCGGCTTCTGTACTCCGGGGATCCTCATGTCGCTCACCTGCCTGCTGGAACAGGAGCCCGGGGCCGGAGAGGAGCGAGTTCGCGAGGCGCTCTCCGGTCACATCTGCCGCTGCACCGGCTACGAGGCGCTCGTGCGCGCGGCGCTGGATGCGCTGGGCGAGACAGGCTGATGTTCGATCTCGGCCGCGGGTTCCTGGCAAGCGCGGCACGCGAACCCGACCGGATTGCGCTCAGCGACGGCACCCTGCGGCTGACATGGCGCCAGTGGGAGCGCGCGGCACGCGAGCTTGCCGGCGGCCTGCTGCGCTTCGGCCTCGAGCCGGGCGACCACGTCGTGACCCTGCTGACCAACCGGCACGAGGCGGCAACCCTTCACATCGCCTGCCAGCTGGCCGGCCTGGTGATCACCCCGCTCAACTGGCGGGCATCGGCCGAGGAGATCGGCCATGTGCTTGCGGACGCCGAGGCGCGGGTCCTGGTCCACGAACCGCTGGTCGCGGACCGGGTCGAAGCCTGCCCGGGCATCGCCGCCGTCCGTCTCGTGGGGCTCGACGGCGCCGCCGGCACGCCTTGGGAGGATCTGTGGGGTGCGGGGGCGGTTACGCCGGCCGCCTCGCGCGACGACACCTCGGTGATGCTCTACACCTCGGGAACCACCGGACGTGGCAAGGGGGTGCCGCGCAGCCATGGGGCGGAACGCGCCGCCGCCGTGGCCCACGTGGCCCAGAACCTGTACCGGCCGGGCGAAGTCGTCCTCGGGGTCATGCCGCTCTATCACACCATGGGTGTGCGGGCCCTGCTCGCCTCGATTGTCGTGAGCGGGCATTTCGTCTGCCAGCGCCGGTTCGATCCGGCGGCGGCGCTGGCGCTGATCGCACGCGAACGGATCAGCGCACTCTACCTGGTGCCGACGCTGTACCATGACCTCCTGGAGGCACCCGATTTTGCAACCGCGGATATCAGCTCGGTCCGCAGGCTGGGATTTGCCGGCCAGACCATGACCGACGGGCTGGTGGCACGGCTCGACGCCGTTTTTCGGCCGGAACTGTTCGTCAACCACTACGGCTCGTCGGAAATCTACACCTTCACCGTCGAGACCGATGCCGCCGGCAAGCCGGGGTCCGCCGGCAAGGCCGGGATCAACCAGGAGATCAGGGTGGTCGCCCTCGACGACCCGGATCCCGGCCAGCAGGTCGCGGCCGGTGTCGAGGGCCAGATCATCGCCGCACTCGACGGCGACGAGGCCTTCGACGGCTACTGGAAACGTCCCGACGCCGACGCCGACGCCCTGCGTGACGGCTGGTACTACACGGGCGATATCGGCTACCGCGACCGGGACGGCGACCTGTTCGTGACCGGCAGGGTCGACGACATGATCATCTCGGGCGGCGAGAACATCCTTCCCGCCGAGATCGAGAGCGTGCTGTCGCTGCACCCCGCCGTCGGAGAAGTCGCGGTGGTGGGCATGCCGCACCCGCGCTGGGGTGCACAGGTGACGGCCTTTCTGACCCGGAGCGGGAAGGTGGAGGCCGACGAACTCGAGCGCTGGTGCCGCACCAGCAGCCTGGCCGACTTCAAGCGGCCGCGGCAGTACGTATTCGTCGCCGCCATCCCGAAGTCTCCGGTGGGAAAAATCCTGCGCCGCCTGCTCGTGGCGGGAGACTGGGAACCGGAAAACGGGGAGCGCACATGACAGGGACACACGACGGTTTCAGGGTGGAGGTCGACGCCGCCGGTGAGCGCGGCGACATCATCATCGACCGCCCGCCGCTCAACATCATCGAGATGCCGCAGCGCGAGGCGCTGCGCGAGAGTTTCGAGGCGCTTGACCGCGACTCCCGGGTGCGGGTCATCGTGCTCCGCGCCGAGGGCCGGCATTTCTCCTCGGGCGGAAACATCGCGGGCTTCCTCGCGGCCAGCCCCGAGCACGTCTCCAGACTGGCCGACAACATCGCGGCACCGGCCCGGTGCCGCAAACCCGTGATCGCGGCCAATCGCGGCTATACCTTTGGCGTCGGTTTCGAACTCTCGCTCGCCTGCGACTTTCGGCTCGCCTCTGAAACAGCACTCTATGCCCTGCCCGAACAGCGGATCGGCCAGATCCCGGGCTCCGGTGGCTCGATCCGGTTGCTGCACATGATCGGGATGCAGCGGACCAAGGACATGACCCTTCGTTCCCGCCGGATCTCGGGCGCGGAGGCGAGAGACTGGGGTATGGTGCTCGACTGTGTGCCCGACGACGGGCTCGAGGCCGCGACCGACCGGCTGGTCGAGGAACTGCGCGGCTTCTCGCCGCTCGCGCAACGCACCATCAAGGGGGTGCTGAACGCCGCCCAGAACACCACCGTCGAAGCCGGAATCGAGATCGAGGGCAACGCCTACGGCCGCCTGCGGACCTCTGCGGACTTCGCGGAAGGCGTTGCCGCCTTCCACGAGAAACGCCCGGCGAGGTTCACCGGCTCGTAGGAGCGGTGTAGCCGAGTTCCATGACCCGGGACAGCCGGGAGGCGAAGGCCCTGACATCGGCGACCGGTTCACCGTCCATGATCCGTGCCTGATCGAGCAACAGGAAGGCGGCGTCCTCGATCTCGGGTCCGCTTTCCCCCTGCTCGATGCGCCTGGCGAGCCCCTTGATCAACCGGTGCCCCGGATTGATCTCCAGGACCCGCGGCGAGGCCTCCTGAACCTGCTTGTGCTGGCGCAGGATGCGCTCGAGGTTCATGTCCATGTCACCCTCGTCCGCTATCAGACAGACGGCGGAGTCGGTCAGCCTTACCGACGCCCGCACGTCCTTGACCGCGTCTCCCAGCGTGAGCCTGATCGAGGCGATCAACGGTGCGACGTCACCCGATTCGGAGCTCTCCGGACTGTCGGCCCCCTCCTCGTCCGGCGTCTCTTCCGGCGCGATGGCGTCGAGCTCGGCGGTTCCCCGGGTTACCGAACTGAACTGCTTGCCCTCGTAACCCTCGAACATCGACGAGATCCAGAAGTCGTCGACCGGATCCGACAACAGCAGCACCTCGACACCGCGGGCGGTGAAACCCTCGAGATGCGGCGAGTTGCTCACGGCGTCATGCGATTCGCCGGTGATGTAGAAGATATGCTCCTGCCCGTCCTTCATCGCCTCGACATACTCGGCCAGGCTGACCAGCCCGTCCCTGGTCGAGGTTCTGAACCGCACAAGCTGCAGCAGGGTGTCGCGGTGTTCGTTGCCGAACCCGTACAGACCCTCCTTCAACACCGGTCCGAACCGGTCCCAGAACTCTGAGTACTGCTCCGTGTCATCCTTTGCCCGGTTCCCCAGTTCGGTCAGGACCCGGCGGGTCACCGCACCGCTGATCGCCGTCAGCATCGGGTTCTTCTGAAGCAGTTCGCGACTGACGTTGAGCGGCAGGTCCTCGCAGTCGATGACACCGCGCATGAAACGGAGCCACTCGGGTACCAGCCCCTTGCAGTCATCGGTGATGAACACCCGCTTCACGTACAGCCGCAGACGGTTCCGGCGCTCCGGGTCGTAGAGCTCCGTCGTGGCCGCGGATGGAACGAACAGCAGGGCGCTGTACTCGTAGCGGCCTTCGGCCCGCCAGTGGATGGTCTGCCACGGCTCGTCGAACGAGCGCGAAACGTGACGGTAGAACTCGGTGTACTGCTGCTCGGTGATGTCTCCCCTCGGCCTGGTCCACAGGGCCGACGCCTCGTTGACCGTCTCGTCACTGTCACCGGAGGCAAGGCGGATCGGCACCGCGATGTGATCGGAATAGGTTTTCACGATCGACTGCAGCCTCGCGGCCTCGAGGAACTCCGCCGCGTCTTCCTTCAGGTGCAGGGTGATGATGCTGCCGCGTCCCGCCTTCTCCGACGGTGCCACGGTGTAGGACCCGAGCCCGTCCGAACGCCAGATCCACGCGGTTTCATCGCCGGCCCTGCGGGTCAGCACCTCCACTTCCGATGCAACCATGAAGGCGGAATAGAACCCGACGCCGAACTGTCCGATCAGCCCGACGTCCTGCTTCTCGTCGCCCGAGAGATTATCGAGGAACGCGCCGGTTCCGGAACGGGCGATGGTACCCAGATTCTCATGCAGTTCGGCCTCGTTCATGCCAACGCCATTGTCGGATACCGTAAGCGTGCGGGCATCGGCGCTTGCCGCCAGGCGGATCGCAAACTCCGGGTCGCCGCGGGTCAGGTCGGGATCGGTCAGCGAGAGATAGCGCAGCCTGTCACATGCATCCGCGGCATTCGACACCAGCTCCCTCAGGAACACCTCGCGCTCGCTGTAAAGCGAATTCGCGACAATATGCAGCAACTTGCTGACTTCCGCCTGGAACGTCCGAGTTTCCACACTTCCGGTCTGTGCAGTCATTGTGAAGCTACCTCCGTCTCTTGCCCGCTGGCCTCACCGCGTACCGACCCGTGTCCGCCCCGTCGGTTCCGGGGGCGATTTTGTCGCTGATATGTGCAAGATTGGCGCACGGCGCAAGCCCCTGCGCCAACGTCGCGTCGACGAGGGCCATGCCATGACCCACCGGGACGTCCCACGGATCACCGCCGTACTCGGGCCGACCAATACCGGCAAGACCCACCTGGCGATCGAGCGGATGCTCGGACATCACAGCGGGATGATCGGGTTTCCCCTGCGACTTCTGGCGCGGGAGAACTACGACCGGGTGGTCGCGCGCGCCGGCAGGAGCCAGGTGGCGCTGATCACCGGGGAGGAGAAGATCATCCCGGCCCGGGCACGCTACTTCCTGTGCACCGTGGAGTCGATGCCGACCAACCGGTCGGTCGAGTTCCTGGCCATAGACGAGATCCAGATGGCCGGCGACCGCGAACGCGGTCACATCTTCACCCAGAGGCTGCTCTCTGCACGCGGCACCGTCGAGACCATGTTTCTCGGTTCCGGCACCATGCGCACGCTGCTGGAAAAACTGGTTCCCGAGGTCGCGTTTTCCGGCCGTCCCCGCCTGTCATCACTCGCCTGGGCCGGCCCGCGCAAGATCACCCGCCTGCCGCGGCGCTCCGCCGTGGTCGCGTTCTCCGCCAACGATGTCTACACCCTTGCCGAACTGGTCCGCCGCCAGCGCGGTGGCGCCGCGGTGGTGCTGGGAGCCCTGTCACCGCGCACTCGCAACGCCCAGGTGGATCTGTACCAGGCCGGCGAGGTCGACTTCCTGATCGCGACCGATGCGATCGGCATGGGCCTGAACATGGACATCGATCATGTCGCCTTTGCCGGCGACACCAAGTTCGACGGGCGCCGGCCGCGCCGCCTTGACCACCAGGAACTCGCACAGATCGCCGGGCGCGCCGGGCGGCACATGAACGATGGCACCTTCGGGGTCACCGCGGGTTGCGCCGAGTTCGATGCCGAAACCATCACTGCCATCGAGCAGCACCGGTTCGAGTCCCTGCGGCGGATCTACTGGCGCAACGCCGATCTCGACTTCAACACCGTCCGCGACCTGAAGCGGTCGCTCGAGCGAGCCCCGTCGTGGCCGTTTCTCGCGCCCAAGCGCGATGCCGAGGACCAGGCAGCACTCGTTGCGCTGTCGCGTGACACCGCGCTGATGCAGCGCGCCGACACCCCCGGAAGGGTTCGGCTGCTGTGGGACGTGTGCCAGGTCCCCGACTTCCGCAAGACCCTGACCGAACCGCACACCCGCCTGCTGACACTGTTGTTCGGCCACCTGGCCGGCGGGGCGGAACGACTGCCGCAGGACTGGGTGGCACGACAGGTCGAACGGCTCGACCGGACCAACGGCGACATCGACACGCTCGCCGGCCGGATCAGCCACGTGCGGACATGGACATACATTACCCAGCGTCAGGACTGGATCACCGATCCCGTGCATTGGCGGGAGAGGGCACGGGCGATCGAGGACCGTCTGTCCGATGCCCTGCACGCACGGCTGATCAGCCGGTTCGTCGATCGCCGCGCCGCCATCCTGTCCCGGCGTCTGCGCGACGGCGACGAACTGACGGCCGCGGTCAAGCCGGATGGCACGGTCACGGTCGAGGGGCACAGGGTCGGTCGTCTCGCCGGCCTGCGGTTCACACCCGATGCGCCCGACAGCAGGACACCGCGGCCGATCGTGACGGCGACACGGCGCATCCTGCCCCGCGAACTTGTGCGGCAGGCCGCCGAGATCCGCTCGGCACCGGACAGAACCTTCAGGTTCGGTCCACGCGGAGCGGTGCTGTGGAACGGCGAGCGGATCGCGACACTGGCCCGCGGCCGGCACCCGCTCGAACCCGCGATCGAGATGGACGTTCCCGATCTTCTGCCGTCAGCCGACCGGGATGCGGTCGCACAATGCCTGCAGGACTGGCTCGGGTCGTGCCGCGCCCGGCTGATCCCCGGGCTCGACCGGTTGCGGGCCGCCGGAGAAACCGGCCCGGTCCGAGGCATCTTCTTCCAGTTGACCGAGGGCCCCGGCCTTCTGCCACGCCGGCAGGTCACGCCGCTGCTGGCCGACCTTGACGCGACCGGTCGGCGAACGCTCAGCCGCGCCGGGGTCCGGTTCGGGACCGAAAGCGTGTTCATGCCGGGCCTGCTGAAGCCGCGGGCCGCGCGGTTTCTGGCGTTGCTGTGGCAGGTCCACCACGGCCAGTGGCACGAGGATGCGCTGGTCCCGCCGGGCCGGGCCGCGGTTGTGGCGAACCGCGTCATGCCGGCCGGACTGTACAGCGCCACCGGCTATGTCCGCATCGGCGGACTGGCGGTACGCGCCGACATCCTCGAACGACTTGCGGCGGCGGCCCGTCGCGAGCCGCGCGACCGTCCCTTCGCAATCAGCCAGGACATGCTCTCGCTGCTCGGTGTCACGCGGGCCGCCGCCGGGGCCGTGCTTGCGGATCTCGGATATGTGCGCACGGGAGGGTCCGACGAACACCCGATGTTCAGACGCCCGGCAAGACGGTCCCGGACCCGGCACCGGGCCGCCAGGACCAGACAGGACCACTCGCCGTTCGCCGTCCTCGCCACCATGGGGGCCGCCGACTGACCCCGAACCGGAGGGAGCACCACAGATGTCCAGAACCGCACTCGGCCTGCCCGAACAGCCAGACACCTGGAGCTGGCCTGAAGAGCGTTGGCGTCCGATCGTCGAGAAGGTCCGTGCCGGTCGTTCACTCAAGCCCGATACCTGGCCCGGCGGCGCTCGCTGCGCCGTTGCCCTGTCCTTCGACTCGGATCACGAGACCCAGACACTGCGCTGGGGTGACTCCTCGCCGGGCAGGCTCAGCCAGGGGGAGTACGGCTCGCGGGTCAGCGTACCGCGCATCCTTGCACTGCTGGCGCGATACGACATCCCGGCGACCTTTTTCGTGCCCGCCGTGGTCGCCATGCTGCACCCCGACGAACAGCGTGCGGTGATCGGCCACGGCCACGAGATCGGTATCCATTCCTGGATCCACGAGCTGAACTCGGCACTGCCGCCTGATGTGGAACGGGACCTGCAGATGCGTGCGGCGGACGCCCTGGAGCGAATCAGCGGCCAGCGTCCTGTCGGCATCCGGACGCCGTCATGGGACTTCTCGCAGCACACCCTGGCGATCACCCGGGAGATGGGTCTGCTCTACGATTCCTCGCTGATGGCCGATGACGACCCCTACGAGATCCTTGAGGACAACCGGCCGACGGGAATCGTGGAACTCCCGGTCGAGTGGATCCGTGACGACGCCCCCTACTGGGCGATGGACCGGTTCTCCGGACTGCGTCCCTACACTCCGCCTTCGGGCGTGCTCGAGGTGTTCGTCCGGGAGTTCGATGGCGCATACGAGGAGAACAGCCTGTTCCTGCTGACCATGCATCCACACTTCATCGGCCACCGGTCGCGGCTGCAGGTGCTCGAGGAGCTGATCCGTCATATCCGCTCGCACCCGGGTGTCTGGTTCGCCACCCACGCGGATGTCGCGCGCTACTGCAGGGATCAGGCGGGGCTGTAGTCCCTCGGCGCGGCGGAATACAGACAGGCATCGGCATGGCCGGGGCTGTGCTCGACCAGCGGCGGCACCTCGAGCGCGCAGTCGTCCCGCGCCTGCGCGCACCGGGTCCGGAACCGGCAGCCTGACGGCAGGTTTCCGGGATCGGGCGGCTCGCCCTCGAGCCAGAAGGTCTCGGTCACCCTGCCCTTGCCGATCTGCGGCACCGCAGCCAGAAGTGACTGGGTATACGGGTGACGCGGCCGGTCGAAGATCTCGTCGGACCTGCCGAGTTCCACCACCTTGCCGAGATACATCACCGCGACGCGGTCGCAGACCATGCGCACGACACCGAGATCGTGGCTGATGAAGACATAGGTCAGGTCGAATCGTTTCTGCAGATCGAGAAACAGGTTGAGGATCGTGGCCTGGACGGACACGTCGAGTCCGGACGTCGGTTCGTCGAGCACCACCATCGTCGGATTCAGGGTCAGGATCCGCGCCAGTCCGACCCGGCGCTGCTGGCCGCCCGAGATTTCGTGCGGATACAGGTCGAGATGGCCGTCCGGCAGGCCGACCGCATCGAGGATCTCACGTACCCGTTCGCGGCGGGCGCGGCGATCAAGCCGGGTGTGGATCACCAGCGGCTCGTCGAGCGACCGGCCGATCTTCCAGCGCGGGTCGAGCGACGCCCCCGGGTCCTGGTAGGTGTACTGCAGGTCACGCCGCATGCCCCGGGACTGGTACGGCTTCAGGTGCGTGATGTCGTTGCCCTCGAAGATGATCCGGCCCGAGGTGGGCCGGTGGATGCCCATGACCGTCTTGCCCAGCGTCGACTTGCCGCAGCCCGATTCGCCGACGACGCCGAGGATCTCACCCTTGTGAACCGAGAGCGAGACCTCGTCGAGCGCCTTCAGCCATCCCGACCGCCGCTTCCACACGTTGAGGACAGGGAAGTGCTTGGACAGGTTCTCGAGACTGAGGAGCGCGTCCGCGGTCATGGGATTGCCTCCCCCGGGGCCGGGTGCCAGCAGCGCGCCACGTGGCCGGCCCCGATGTCGCTCGGATCGGGACGGGTTTGTCGGCAAAGTGCGCTTGCGGCGTCGCAGCGCGGATGAAACCGGCATCCCCGCGGCGGTGCGGTCAAGTCCGGGACCTGCCCCGGAATGCCGCGGATTCCATGGTCTCGGCTGGGCAGGCTCTGCAGCAGGCGCACGGTGTAGATGTGCCGCGGTTCGGTGAAGAATCTCTCGGACGGCGCGCTCTCAACATCCTGACCGGCGTACATCACGGTCATCCGGTCGCAGATCTCGTACGCGGTGCCGAGATCGTGGGTGGTGAACAGCACGGAGACCCCGCGATCGGCCGCCAGCCGGCGCAGCAGTTTCAGGATCTGGGCCTGGATCGTGACGTCGAGTGCCGTGGTCGGTTCATCAGCGATGATCAGCTTCGGTTCCGGCAGCAGCGCCATGGCGATCATCAACCGCTGGCGCTGACCGCCGGAGACCTCGTGCGGGTACTTCCTGAGCAGGGCTTCCGGGTCGGGAAGCTGCACGATTCGCAGCAGCTCGAGCACCCGTTCCAGGTCGCTGCGCCGGCGTGCACGCGCATACCGGCGGGGACCGGAGCCGGGTTCCGCGTCCGGAGACTTCCACTTCATGAGCTCCGCGATCTGCGTGCCGATGGTAAAGACCGGGTTGAAGGAGGAGAACGGATCCTGCGGTACGAAGGTGATGGCGCGGCCGCGGATGTCGGTTGCGAGCGCGTCGGGATCCTCCTGCAGCAGGTCGCGGCCATCGAACTCGATGCTTCCGGCGCTGATCCGGGCGGAGTTGGCCGGCAGAACGCCGAGGATGGCCCTGGCAAGCGTGGTCTTGCCGCAGCCGGACTCACCGACGAGACCGACGATCTCGCCGCGTCCGATCCGGAAGTCGACCTGGTCAAGCACCTGTGCCAGCCCGCTTTCGGTGGCGAACCCGACCGTCAGTCCGGTGACGGCGAGCAGGTCATCCATCGCCCGATCTCCGGGTCCGCGGATCAAGAATGTCGCGCAGGCCGTCGCCCAGCAGGTTGAACCCCATCACCACAAGGAAAATGGCAAGACCGGGCGCGGTCGCGTACCACCAGGCCTCGGGCAGGAACTCGCGGCTCTCCGCGATGGTCCGGCCCCACTCCGGGCTCGGCGCCGGTGGGCCGAGGCCGAGAAACCCGAGGACGGCCGCGGTCAGGATGGTTCCCCCCATGCCGATGGTCGTGCGCACGATCACGGAGGAGGAGATGTTCGGCAGCACGTGCAGGATCATCACCCGCCACGGAGAGGCGCCCAGTGCGATCGAGGCCTCGACATAGGTGTCGTTCAGTGCCGAGCGCGTCTCGGCATAGACCAGCCGGGCCCAGAACGGCCAGTAGGTGGCAGACAGCGCGAGGATCACGTTTTCGATCGACGGGCCGAGCGTCTGGGCGATGGCGATCGCCAGCACGATCTGGGGCACCGCGAGGAAAATATCGGAGATGCGCATCAGGGCGTCGGAAACCCAGTTCCGGTAGTATCCGGCAACCAGCCCGACGGGAATGCCGACCAGCACGCTCGCTCCGATGGCGATCACGGCAATGGCGATGGTGATCCTCGCGCCGAACAGAAGCCGGGAATAGACGTCCGCGCCCATTCTGTCGGTGCCGAAGAAATGGTCGTCGGACGGCGGCAGCAGCCGCTCCGGAGGATGGAATTCGGTCACGTCCCCGGGATGGGTCGAGAGCACCGGGGCGGCGATGGCGACCACCACCAGCAGGGTGATGATCAGGGCTCCGAGGGCAGCGGTGCGGTCCGACGCCAGCCTGCGCAACAGGAAGAGGGTGGTCTCGAGCATGACCGCTATCCCGTCTCGCGCGGATCGATCAGCCCATGGCTGATGTCGACCAGGAGGTTCACGATGATGAACACCGTTCCCATGATCAGCGTGAAGCCCATGATGCCGTTGTAATCCGACTGCAGGATCGAATTGACGGCATAGAGTCCGAGACCAGGCCAGTCGAACACCGCCTCGACCACCACCGCGTTCGCGATCAGGTTCCCGAATACCAGACCGACCTGGGTGACCGTGCCGATCAGCGCATTGCGCAGCACGTAGCGCCAGACCACCACCCGCCTCGGTACCCCCATGGCCAGCTGGTAGTCGACGTAGTTCGAGTTGATCGCATCGAGCACGCCAGCCCTGGTAAACCGCATGATGGTCGCCATGGCCGGAAACGACAGGGTGACTGCCGGCAGGACCATGTGTCCGATCACGTCGGCAAGCGTTTCGAGGTCGCCGGCGAGTATCGAGTCGACGATGTAGAAGCCGGTGACCGGATCCGGCCCCCAGCCGTCGACCCTGCCCTGCAGCGGCGTCCAGTCGAGATGCATGGCAAACAGCAGCTGCAGAAGGATGGCGAACCAGAAGGCGGCGATCGCCAGGCCGGAGACCGTGAACACCCTGAGCCCGTGGTCGAGCCAGGAGTTCCGCCTGACCGCAGCCAGCACGCCGAGCGGGATGCCGATCACGCCCGACAGGATGACGGCGACGAACGCGAGTTCGAGCGTGGCCGGCAGCCGGGCAATGAGATCCTCGGCGATGGGTCTCTGGGTGTAGAGGCTGATGCCGAAGTCGCCCTCGGCGACCCCGAGGATGTAGTTCCACAGCTGCACCGGGACCGGCTTGTCGACGCCGAACTTCGCCTTGAGCGCCGCGATCTGCTCTGCCGTCGCATTGTCACCGGCGATGAAGGCAATCGGGTCTGCGGGGATGATGTGGCTGATGGTGAAGGTGATCACCAGCAGCCCCAGCAACGTCGGGACAAACCAGACCAGCCTGTTGACGGTCAGCACCAGTGCGCGCATTTCGAGTCCCGGCTGCAGCGTTCCGGCGCGGCCCCGCGGAGCCGCGCCGGTCATGCTTCAGTCTTCAGTCGATGGACACCCAGCGCATTTCCTGGCCGTTGCCGATCGGGCAGAAGCGAACGCCCTTCACCCGGTTGCTGAACGGTCCGAACCACTTGGTGTTGTAGACGAAGATGCCCGCGGCATCCTCGGCGAGCAGCCGGTTGGCCTGCTCGTAGTTCGCCTGGCGAACCGCCTGATCGGTCGAGACCCGGGCCTCGCTCAGGAGCCGGTCGACCTCCTCGTTGCAGTACCAGGAGTTGTTGCGTGCTCCGATCTGTTCGCAGGCATACATTTCGCCGAGCCAGTTGTTCGGATCGGCGTAGTAGGTGGACTTCCACAGGAACAGCAGGTCGTACATCTGCTGCTCGTCGCGCATCTTGCCCGAGGCGACCGGCCACGGCTCGGTCACGATCCTGGTCTCGACCCCGATCTTGTTCAGTCCGTTCTGCAACAGCGCGGCGGCCTGCTCGGTCTGGCCGTAACCGGCAAGCGCGCCGAGCGTGATCTCGCGCAACGGTTCCTTGACCATGGCGAGGTGTTCGGCCGCCTTGTCGAGATCGTAGGTGTAACCGGTGACGTCCGCGGGCGCGCCCCACATGTTGTTGGGAAGCGGAACCGGATCACGGGCCACCGAGCCTGACAGGATGTTGTTGATGAACCCGTCGTAGTCGAAGGCGTAGGCAAGCGCCTTGCGGAAGTTGACATCCGTCATCGGCGACCGGCCGTTGTGGATGATCGAGTAGAAGATCCGCATCGACTCCTGCTCGTCGACATTGACGTTCTCGCTCGCCGCAAGCCGCTTCACCTGGTCCTGCGGCAGGTAGCCGTCGGTACCGTGAAAGTCGCCGTTCATCAGGCCGAGCACCCGCGAATTGATCTCCACGACGGTGCGGAACTCGATGATGTCCAGCGGATTCTCGACCATGTCCCAGCCGAAGAAGTGGTCATCAAACCGCTTCGCCTGCCATCCCACCGCCGGGTCGTAGCGCGTCAGCTGGAAGGAGCCGGACCCGGCATCGTTCTTCGACAGCCACGCGGTGCCGAGATCTCCGTCGACCTCGTTCGCGCGAACCAGTTCCTCGTTGACGACATGGACTTCCGGAACGGTGGCGAGGAAGATGGCGGAGGGCTTGTTGAGCGTGAATACCACCGTCCTGGCATCGGGCGCCTTGGTCGAGCCCGGCTCGACGGTCCCGGCGAACAGCGAGAACGCGCCCTTCTTCATCTCGAGAATGCGCTCGATCGAATAGACGACGTCCGAGGCCTCGACGGGAGACCCGTCGTGGAAGGTCGCGTCACGCAGGGTGAAGGTGTAGGTAAGCCCGTCGTCGGACACCTCGACCTTCTCGGCAAGCCACGGCTCGAGATGCGGCGGGTTGTCGAACCAGCGCATCAGGCCGTCGTACAGATTGATGCGCGACGCCACCCGGCCGACATCGAAGATCGCGTGCGGGTCCAGGGTGTCATAGGCCGAGGAGTTGGCGAAGACGAACTTGCCCCCCGCCACGGCCGGTGACGCGGTCGCGACACCCACGGCGAGGGCCGTGACCGCAAGGAAGCGGCGTACCCCTGCTGATTGATCCAGCATTTTCATGATCAGTATCTCCCCGATCCGTTGCGAAACCGGGCCGGCGGGCCGGCCCGCCGGTTCAACGGTTCCACTGGAATCCGTCGATGGTGATGTCCTGGCCGGTAATGTAGAGCGGATCGGTGGTCGCGAGAAACGCGACCAGACCGGCAACGTCGCGTGGCGACCCGGTACGGTTGAGCGCGATCCCGCGCACCAGTTCCGGCTCCCGGGCGGCGATCACCGGGTTCTTGCCGGCAAGCTCCGTCTTGATCAGGCCCGGGCAGACGCAGTTCACGGCGATGTCCGGTCCGAGTTCCTTCGCCAGCGCCCGGGTCAGGCCGATGATGCCGGCCTTGGCGGCGGCGTAGGCGAACCGGGATACCGCCGCCGTCACTCCGCCGGAGTGAGCGTTGAGCGAGGACATGGAGACGATCCGGCCGTACCTGCGCTCGAGCATCGACGGCGCCACGGCCTGGATGTAGTTGAAACAGCTCTTCAGATTGACGTCGATGGTGGCGTCCCACTGGGCTTCGGCGATCTCGAGGATGCCGACCGGCATCGCGCGCCCGGCATTGTTGATCAGCACGTCGATGCGCCCCCACGCGTCACGGACCTCATCCGCGACCTCGTGCGCCCGGGCATGGTCTGCAACGTCGGCAACATGGGTGCTGCACGGAACACCCATGGCTTCGATCTCGCCGCGGGTACGGCGCATCTCGTTCTCGAGGACATCGACGAGGGCGACGGCAAGGCCGTGCTCGGCCAGCGCATGCGCACATCCGCGGCCAATGCCGCGTGCCCCACCGGTCACGATAGCCACCCTGCGATCCATGCACCCCTCCGGCCAGCACAGGAGGGTCGATCTTGACCACGTGCACGGGCCCCGTCAACGAGAGCACGGAATGCGCGGGTTCATCGTGGCGCCCGGCGATGCCGGCGGGGGCATCGGTCGCCGTGCGGGCCGGGTGCGACGACGAGGCGCGGGTACTGGCGGAAAGGGCCCTCGCACTGCACCGCTCGCCCGCGTCCCTTGCGACGCGTGCCACGGCCGCGCTTGTGGAAGACAGGTTCAACCTGGCCCCTCTGCCCTGGCGGGAGACCCGGCCCCGGCCTGCACCGGGCGGCCCTGCGTCGCACCGGGCTTCGGCGAGATGCACCCGGGAACCGGAACACGGATGGCGCGAGCGCGGGATCTTCCGGGCGCAACGGGACATGAACCTGAGGCAGGGCGCCTCACCGATCAGCAGCCGTTGAAGGCCTTCCCGACGGAATTGTCGTCATGGAGTGTTCTCCATCCCGACATCGCGTTCTTCAGTTGGCGGAACGGCCGCCACCGTCCCATCGGACCCCACTCATCGGGCGTTGACGATACGAAGATGCGGGGCCGGTCGATCGCTCGGGGGTACGACCTGGCCCATCCGGCGATCCAGTGTCACCAGACATCCCGACCGCGCCCGCGCGAGCGACAGGAGATACGCATCGGTAACCTGACGGTGCCCCGTGAGCTGGACGCCGCCGGAAAACGCAGCCGACAAGCAATCGACGTCATCGGGCCAGAATTCGTGACCATCCATGGTGGTGATGTCCTGCAGCAGGGAGAGCGCCGCAGTGGGCGCAACCGCATCGGACGTGAACGCGGGGTTGGATGACAGCCGGACAAACCCGAGCTGGGTCAGCGGGCAGGTCGCCCAACCCTCATGTGCTTCCGCTTCGAACCATGCGTGGGCGTGACGGTGATGGACGTGCGACGGCCACGCCAGGGCGAGCAGGAGATTGAGATCGAGCAGGAACTTCAAGGCTCGCCTTCATGGCGCTTGACACGATCGAGGGTCAGAACGGTGCTGTCGTCCGAGACCTTGAACACGGGAAATCCCGTGTGGGTGCGTGACTCCGCAGGCGCCGGTCGCAATCCCCGCCGCGCCAGGTCGGACAGCACGGCGCCCACCGAGAGATTTCGTTCTCCCGCAATGAACCTGGCCGCCTCGAGAATCTCGTCGTCGATGTTAAGCGTCGTTCTCATGGGTGAGAAAACTAACGCAATGATGCGATGATGTCAAGATGACTGGATGCAAAGAGGGACTTGCGCTGTCCCCGGTTTTTGATGGAGCCGCCGCGCCACCCGCAGCCACCACAGGAACAAAAGCACGGATCAATGCCCGTCAGCCGACTGCGGCCCCGAATGCGAGCCGAATATGGGAGTTCGGATTGCCAGTAGTGTCTTCCAGCACCCCTGGATCCAGGCACTGCTGCGGGAGCTGCGCCGATGGGCCGGAAGGCCTGATCTTCAGTCATCGCCAGCGCATGGCGCGTCCTTAGGGACCGCGCACGCGTGGCACGGACATTCGGATTGCATCAGGATCTCCGATATCCTGGAAATCCGCCACAAAAAGAAGCTTCAAGCCGAATACACCGAAAATCAGGCAATATATTCCTGAAACCCGGGTCAAACTGAGAATTTGGCAGCTGAAGCGTGACCACCCGCGCGTCCGGATTCCTGAAGACCGGGCTCGGTGCTCCCCTCACAGGGCCGGGACCCGCCCAACACTCGAGGCAGGGCGTCGGCCGGTGCTGTACCGCGGATCCGGGACGGTCGGCGGCGCGGACAGTCCGGGTTGTCTCCGCCAGCCCGACGCAACCCTCAGCGTGATGACCGTGATCCGGTCGAAGAGGTGACGGACCGGATACCAGGCGGTATCGTCGCCCCGGACCCGACCCGTGGGCGGAACGTGAACCCGGAGGCGCGAGCAGGATGACAGTGGACAGTCCCGAGGAGGCTGGCGCGATGTCGGAGGGGAGCCGGTTCAGGATCGGCGTGGACATCGGCGGGACCTTTACCGACTTCTGCCTGTTCGACGAGGTGTCGGGCACCCTTCGCAGCCTCAAGACGCTCTCGACCCCGAACCGGCCGGGAGAGGAGGTGATGACGGGGATCGGGGAACTCGAACACCGGTTCGCCTGCCCCGCCGGCGCCATCGCGAGCTTCGTGCACGGAACCACCGTCGGCGTGAACACGGTGATCCAGCGCCGCGGCGCCGAGCTTGCCCTTTTCACCACCCGGGAATTCGAGGACGTCCTCGAGGTGGCGCGTCTCAAGGTCCCGGACCCCTACAACATCTTCTCGCGCCGGGCGCCGCCGCTTGCGCCACGCGAGCGGGTCTACGGGATCGCGGAACGAACCCTGCTCGACGGTACGATCGAGAGCCCGGTTGACCCGCAGGACGTCGCCGCGGCCGTCTCGCTCGCCCGTGCCGACGGGGCGGACACCATCGTCGTCGCCCTGCTGCACGCCTACGCCAACCCGACCAGCGAACGCGCGGTGCGCGACGCGATTCTCGCCGCCGATCCGGATCTGGGCGTGACACTGTCATCGGACGTGTGGCCGGTCATCCGCGAGTACGAACGCACCGTCACGGCGACGGTTGCCGCCTACGTGCAGCGCCGGGTGGCGGGCTACATCACCTCGCTGCAGGCAGCACTCGGCACCGCCGGTGTTCCCGCGGTGCCGATGGTGACCAAGTCGAACGGCGGCATCATGGCCGCGGAACTCGGCAAGACCAATCCGGTCGCGATGCTGTTGTCCGGCACCGCTTCGGGCGTGATCGGGGCGGCAGACATCGCGGCGCGAACCGGCGAGGTCGACGTCTTGAGCTACGACGTCGGCGGAACCTCGGCCGATGTCGCGGTGATCCGCAGCGGCAGTCCGGCCTTCGGCACCGGCGAGATGGTCGGAGAGTTCCCGATCTACGTTCCCACGGTCTCGGTCACTTCGATCGGCGCCGGTGGCGGCTCGATCGCACGGGTCGACGATTTCGACGTGCTCAAGGTCGGCCCCGAGAGCGCCGGGTCGAGTCCGGGACCGGCGTGTTTCGGGCGCGGCGGCACCGATGCAACCATTACCGACGCCTTCGCGGTGCTCGGTCTGCTCGGCGGGGAACTGGGCTACGGTACCGTGACGCTGGACCGGGAAGCGGCCGAGCGCGCCGTGGGCGCACTGGCACGCCGCATGGGGATGTCGCTCGTCGAGGCCGGCGAGAGCATCATCCGGGTAGCCGTCGCCGGGATGTACCTCGAGACCTCGAAACTGCTGGCCCGAACCGGCGCCGACCCGCGCGGCTTCGCGCTGCTCGCCTTCGGAGGCGCCGGACCGATGACCGCGTGCCTGCTCGCCCGTGAACTCGGAATGAAGCGGGTGATCGTCCCGCCCCTGCCCGGCGTGCTCTCGGCCTACGGCGGGTTGATCGCCGACATCCGCAACGACTTCATCCGCACCGCCTTCGTCGATCTCGACCCCGACGGTCTCACGGTTCTCGACCGTCACGCCGACGACCTCGAAGCCCGGGCGCTCGCCTGGCTACGCGGGGAACAGGGTTTTGCGGGTCCGGCGTCGCTGGTCTGGTCGGCCGACATGCGCTACCGCGGCCAGTCCTACGAGATCGAGACCGTGATCGACCGGTCCGATCTCGCCGCCAGACGCATCGAACCGGTCGCGGAGGCATTCCACCGCGAGCATCACGCGGTCTACGAGCACGCCGACCCGGAAGCGCCGGTGCAGGTGGTCAACCTGCGGCTGGTGATCCGTGGCAGCGTTCCCAGGCCCGAGATCGCACGCAACCGGCGTTCGAGCGGCCGGCCCCCGGTTTTCGGCACGAGCCGGATCCGGCTCGACGGCGCCGACAGGGACGCCACTCTCTACCGCCGAACCGACCTTGCCGCCGGCCAGTCCCTTTCGGGGCCGGCAATCGTGATCCAGGACGACTGCACCAGCGTGATCCCGGCCGGGTTCACCGCGTCGGTCGACGACTGGACGAACCTGATCATCGAACCGGAGACCTGACCATGCCCGTTGACCCGGTCACGCTCGAGATCCTGAAGAACCACACCAGGGCGGCCGCCGAGAGCATGGCCTACACGCTCTACCGCACGGCGCATTCGACCTTCGTGAAGGAAACCGAGGACTTCACCACCGGTCTGACCACGCCGTCCGGCGAGACCTTCGCGACCCCGACCGAACTCGGGGCGACGTGGTTCGTCGGGCTGAACTACGGCCGCGCGATCGGGCTGATCGACACCTACCGGCCCGGCGACATCGCCATGACCAACGATCCCTATTCCGGTTTCGTCTGCACCCACTCGCCCGACATGCACATCTGGAAGCCGATCTTTCACGACGGAGAGATCGTGGCCTTCTCGGTCGGCCACGTCCACAACACCGATGTCGGCGGCGCGGTGCCGGCGTCTCTGTCGCGCACGCTGTCGGAAATCCACCAGGAAGGCGTACGGATCCCGCCGACCAGGATCCTCGAGGAGGGAGAACTCAACCGGCAGGTGCTCGACATCTTCCTCGCCAACGTGCGCGCACCCGAGCAGAACTGGGGCGACCTGAAGGCACAGATCGCCGCCTGCAATACCGGCGAACGCAAGGTGCACGAGATGATCAGGCGTTTCGGCGCCGAGACCTTTCGCGAGGGATGCGACGCGCTGCTCGACTACGCCGAGGCCCAGGCCCGCGCCATCGTGCGCGCCCTGCCCGACGGCACCTACCCGTTCGCCGACTACATGGACGAGGACTCGGTCGACGGATGGCCCTGCCGGATCATGCTGACCCTGATCATCGACGGCGACCGGTTGATCTTCGACTTCACCGGTTCCGACCCCCAGCTCGAGAGTTCGCTCAACATGCCGACCGGGGGCGACGAGCGACACACCCTGCTCATGGTCGGCATGACCTACGTGCTCTACTCGCTCGATCCGTCGCTCTACCTGAATTCCGGGATCGGGCGCGTCTGCCGCTGCATCCTGCCCTCGGGCACCATCGTCAACCCGGTGTTTCCGGCAGCGGTCGGCATGCGCACGCTGTCCTGCAGCCGCCTGCAGGGACTGATCCTCGGCGCCTTTGCCCCGGCGGCACCGGACCGCATGGCCGGTGCGCCGGGCTCGGGCGGGCCGATCATGAACGTCAACACCACCGACAATGCCACCGGCCGGCGCATCATGGCGGCCATCAACCCGATGACCGGCGGTTCCGGCGGGCGGGCATCGGAGGACGGCCAGGACGGCTCCGGTGCCAACCAGGGCTTCCTCAAGAACACGCCGGTCGAAGTCAACGAGGTCGAGGCCGGCATCAAGGTCCTGCGCTACGGCCTGGCGCCGGACAGCGCCGGACCGGGTCTGCACCGGGGCGGTCTGGGCACCGACATGGTCTTCCAGGCGTTTTCGCCCAATACCCGAGTGACGGCAAGGAACCGCGACCGCACCCGGTTTACCGGCTGGGGCATCGCCGGCGGACGGACCGGCGGGCCGTCGCGGTTCATCCTGAACCCCGGAACCAACCACGAGGTGAACCTGCGCAACACTGACATCCTGACCATCGGCCCGGGCGACGTGATCCACGTCAGTTGCGGCGGAGGTGGCGGATGGGGTGACGCGCTACAGCGCGACTCCGAGGCGGTGCTGCTCGACCATCGCCGGGGCTGGGTCAGCGTCGAGCACGCCAGGGATGCCTACGGTGTCGTGATCTGCGACGGCGCCGTCGACCATGCCGCGACCGCAGCACTGCGTGCGGAGCGCCGCGGCGAGGCCGCCGACGGTTTCTACGACTACGGAACCGAACGCACCGAGTTCGAGACCGTGTGGAACCAGGCGAACTACGCCGCGCTGACCGAAGGCCTCGCCCGGCTGCCCGTGCACTGGCGCTTCTTCGCCAAGCACAGGGTGTTCGAAGCCATGGACCGCATGGATCCGCGGACACGGCGCGGGGACGGCTCGGATGTCCACCGGATGCTGGCCACGCTGCAGACCGAGTTCCCGCAGCTCGCCGACGCGGCGGACTGAACCCCGCATCCCGGCCGGAACAGCGATTCCCGCCCCGGACCGCCGACGCCCGGACCGATTCCACCGCGAGCGGGAACAGTGCCAGGCGCACGGTTTTCCGTGCGTGACGGGCTTTCACGCCCTTCGCGCACGGGACGGGGCGGCGGCGTGACTTGCCGGCCCGGCACCCGCGCCACACCATGGTCTGATCTGGCCCGGAAAGAACGGGAGAACACGTCGTGCGCGAAGTCCTCTCGTCGCTCGCGGTCTACGGCGACCGGCGAATGGGCCGCATCCTGCTGCTCGGCGCCATCAGCGGGTTGCCGTGGGTCCTCATCGGCAGCAGCCTCAACCTGTGGCTGAAGGAGGAAGGGCTCAGCCGCAGCACCATCGGCTGGGCGGGGCTCATCTTCGGCGTCTACGCCTTCAACTTCATGTGGGCACCGCTGGTCGACCGGGTGAGCTTACCGTGGCTGTCGCGGCGGATCGGGCAGCGACGGGCCTGGATCGTGGTGCTGCAGACGGTCATCCTGGGCTGTCTGGTGCTGTGGAGCGCGTCCGAGCCCGCGTCGGGCCTTGCCGGAGTCGTCGCCGTCGGGCTGGCAATCGCCATTGCGTCCTCGACCCAGGACATCACCATCGATGCGCTCAGGATCGAGCAGTTCGGCAGGTCCGAGGACCGGCAGATGGCGGCCGGCGCCGCGGTGGCCGTTGTCGGTTGGTGGAGCGGTTTCAAGCTGGGCGGTATCGTCGCGCTGGTCTCCGCGGACACCCTCCAGCAGGCCGGGTTCGCGAACTACTGGCAACTGACCTTCCTGGTCATGGGTGTCGTGGTCATCGGGTGCACGCTGGGCCTCGCCATGGTGCACGAGCCGCCGGCTGCCGGGCGCATCGCCGCCCAGGCGGAAGACGAGCAACGGCTCGCAACCCGCCTCGCGATGCCGGGTCTGTTGGGAAACGCCGCCGTGTGGCTCGGCGCCACGGTGATCGGCCCGCTGATGAGCTTCCTGCGACAGAACGGTTTCGCGATCGCCCTGGCGGTGCTCGGGTTCATCTTCCTGTTCAAGGTCGGAGAGGCGTTCCTTGGCCGCATGTCGCTGGTCTTCTTCACGGAGATCGGATTTACCAAGTCGGACATCGCGCTGTACTCGAAAGGGTTCGGCTGGATCACCACCATCGCGTTCACCTTGCTCGGCGGGCTGGTCGCGATCCGGGCAGGCGTGATACCGGCGCTGTTCCTCTCGGGCATCGCGATGGCGTGCACCAACCTGCTGTTCGCGGCACTGGCCTGGTCCGGCAAGTCGGAGGCGCTGTTCGCGGTCGCGGTCGTTCTCGACGACCTGACCGGCGCGTTCGCGACCGTCACCTTCGTCGCGTTCATCTCCATGCTCGTGGACCGCACCTACACCGCGACCCAGTACGCGCTGCTCGCCTCGATCGGTACTGCGGGCCGGACCCTGCTTGCGGCCTCCTCGGGCGAACTCGTCGACTGGCTCGAGGGGGACTGGGGCACGTTCTTCGTCATCACCACGCTCATGGTGATCCCCTCACTCGTCTGCCTGTGGGCGATCCGCAGAGCGCTGCGCGACATGCTCGCAGGCGCCAGGGTCCGTCTGTTCGGCAGGGATGCGAGCGGGGAAGCCGGCTGAACTGCCGCCAGGCGGCATCGGCTGTTCCGTCGGATAGGCTGACGCGCTACCGTGGTCATGCTTGCGAACGAGTGCCGGCGCCGGTCGGGTGCGGGCGCAAACGGAGGTCCTGCCACAATGAACGCACTGATCAGACGGACCCTGCCGGTCCTGGCCGCCCTGGCAACCGGATCGGTCATGGCCGCGCCGGTCCATGCCCAGGTCAATCTCTCGGCCGAGGCGTCAAGCCCCGGCAACTCTCCCCACCTCTCGATCATCCACATGGCCGAAATCGCCAGCGAGGCGGGTGTCGCCAACCTGCAGGTGCAGGAAGGCCAGACGCTGACCAACTCGGTCAAGAACGTCGCGGAGGGCAAGACCGACATCGCGCCGATGCCGATCATCCTCGGTTTCCTGATGAGCAAGGGACGCGGCCCCTACTCCAAGCTCGGTGACGCGGGCGCGGCACTGGCAGCGAACCTCCGCGCCCTGTATCCGTACAACGCCGGCGCCTATGGACTGTTCGCCCATGAAGCCGAGAACATCCGTTCGTGGGACGACCTGAAGGGCAGGAAGGTGTTCAACGGTCCACCGCGCGGCGCCGCCCTGGTCAACGCCCGCCAGACCATCCAGCTGGCGGCCGGACTGAAGGACGGTACCGACTACGACGGGTTCCAGGCCAACTGGGGCCAGCTTGCCACCATCCTGGTCGACGGCTCGGTGGATGCCTTCGTCATCCCTCTCACCTTCCCGTCCCAGCGTGTCACGGTGTCGCTGGCGGCCGGCAAGGTCAACATCATCTCCACCCCGAAGGCGGTGTTCGAGGGCGACGCGTTCCAGCGGACCCTGAAGGCACCGGGCAACGTGCCGATCGTGGTGCCGGAGGCGGAGATGGGCTACGGCGCCGACCAGGGTGTCACGCTGATTTCGGAAGACGGCGTGTTCCGGGGCATGGGAACGGCGTTTGCCGACGTCGTGCACAAGGACATGGATACGGACCTCGTACGGGCCCTGACGGCGGCATACATCGCCAGCATCGACCGATTGCTGGCGCGGGCACCCTACGTGAAGAACATCGGTCTGGCTGAACTCGATCCCGAAAAGTCGGGCTTCTGCGGCGCCAACCCGGTGAAGTACCACCCGGGCGCCGTCATGGCGTGGGAAGACGCCGGCTACATCGTGCCTGACTGCGCGAAGTAGGCGCGCGCCGGCCGGAGCCCTCCCGGACCGGCCGGACGCGGGCCGAGATGTCGGACCCGGGCGAGACCCCTGCCGCCAGGCAGGGCGGTGCCGGCCGGCTCGCGCTGGTGCTCGGGTTCTGCCTGGTGCTGGTCGGCATGGCCAACACCCAGCCCGCGGTGCCGGGACTCGAGGCGCTGATCCAGCAGGGGATTGGCGTCGACGGGATCAGGATTCGCAAGTTCTCCTACGAGTACCTGTATCCAGTCTGTTTCGTCGTCATGATGACGATCGTGGCGCTGCAGCATTCGTTCCTGCGCAACACGCCCTCGCGGCACCTGCTGCGCCGCTCGGCCTGCGCCTTCATGGACGGTGTGCTGGTGGTCACGGCGGTTGCGATCTCGCTGGCCTACCTGGTCGAGATCGACTCGGTCTGCCTCGTCGACCAGCTGACCGGCGAGCGCGCCGCCCTCATTGCCCGGGCGCTCGAGGAGGAACGGGAGTTTGCGGTTCTCTACGGGTTGCCCGTCCCCGACAGCGTCGACGATCCCGCCTGCATCAACACGCTCGGCGTGTGGATCTTCCCGCTGGTCGGAGCCGCGATCACCGTGTTCCTGGTCTACAACGTCAGGGTCTGGGGACTGCCGCTGGTGATGGTGGCCATTCTGGTGGCCTGCTACACGCTGCTGACGGTCCTGGTCTGGTACCTGTGGGGAGCGGACGACATCAATCGCTACCTGGTGACCAAGCTGGGTGGTGAACCGCGCCAGCTGATCGATGGTCGACCGAACATCCATGACGTCCTGGTCAACAATGCCCAGGGGCTGCTGGGCAGGTTCATGGGCATCCTGATGAACACGGTGTTTCCCTACATCGTGCTTGGAAGCCTGTTCGGCGCTTCTGCCGGCGGACGGTCGCTGATCCGGCTGGCGTTTGTCGCCACCCGCCGGCTCCGTGGCGGGCCGGCCCATGCCGCCATCGTGAGTTCGGCCATGTTCGGCACCATCTCCGGCGGACCGGTGGTCAACGTGCTGTCCACCGGTGTGCTCACCATCCCGATGATGCTGCGCCGCGGGTTCAGTCGGCCCTTTGCCGGCGGGGTCGAGGCGGCGGCGTCCTCGGGCGGCCAGGTCATGCCGCCGGTGATGGGGGTGGCGGCCTTCGTGCTCTCGGCCATGACCGTGGTCCCGTACCGGGAGGTGATCATCGCCGCGGTCATCCCTGCCGTCGCCTTCTTCGGCTGCCTGTTTTTCACGGTGGTCTTCCAGGCTCGCAGGCAGGGCATCCGGATCGAGGACGGGGTGGACGAGGACGTACGGCTCACCCGCGAGGACGCCGTTCACCTGATGATGATCCTCGCGCCGATCCTGCTGATCCTGGTCCTGCTGCTCACGCCGAAGGAAGCCGTCGGCTGCGGACCGGTCTCCCGACTGTTTGGCATCGCACGGATCGGACCGGACGGGGCGTGTACCCCCGACACCCTGCCGTGGCTGCTGCAGCTGGTCCAGAACTCGGCCGGCGACGCGGGTTCGGCCGGGTGGTGGGCCTCGGTCCTGCTGATGGGGCTGTTCTTCCTTGACCGGGAAATCCGCGCGGCACCCGGCCGGCTGGTGCAGGCGCTCGCCGAAGCCGGCGTGCTGGTCAGCACGCTCTACCTGATGTTCCTCGCGGTCTCGGTGATCGACTTCTGCCTGAACTTCACCGGCCTGTCGAGCTACGTGGCCCGCGACGTGATCCATGCGCTGAACACCTTCGGCCACGCGATCGGCGAACACGGGGTGTTCCTGTTCGCAGCCCTGTTCATGACCATGGTGCTGGCCATCCTGCTCGGCATGGGAATGCCGACGGTACCAGCCTACATCAACGTGGCACTGCTGATGGGACCGCTGCTGGTCGGGCTCGGGATCGCGACCTTCACCGCCCATATGTTCATCTTCTACTTCGCGGTGGCCTCCGCCATCACGCCTCCGGTCGCCGTTGCCGCCTTCGCGGCGGCCTCGATCTCGCGCTCGGAACCAGTGGTGACCGCCGTGGCGGCGGTACGGGCCGGGATCGTGATGTTCGCGATCCCGTTCGTGTTCGCCTTCTATCCGGAACTGCTGCTGATCGAAGCGGCGAGGCTCGACCCGGCCGGAAGCGGCACCGCGCACCTGCCGGGCTACGGCCCGGACCTGGCCTGGGGAAGCGTCGCCTGGCTGTGCCTGCGCCTGGTCCTGGCGCTCTACCTGCTGGCCAGCGCACTTGCCCGGTTCGACCGGACGGCGCTGTCGCCGGTCGCGAGCGTGGCCCGGCTCGCCTGTGCCGCCCTGGTCCTGGCCGCCCCGGCCGAGCTGCACTGGCCGGCGATCGCCGCCGGTTTCGTGCTGTGCGCGGCGCACAGGCTGCGCAGCTCTCCGACCGGCTGACCGTCCTGGCGTGCTGCGCAGGATCGAAACCCTGGTCCGGATGGCGGGAATGGTTCGAGTTGACTACAAATTGGCAAAGGCCGGCACGCAACAGCCGCTCTGACCGCAGGGAACGTCAATGGCCACCGAAACCGACATCCGCAAGGAGATCATCGAGGCCTGCCTCGAACTCAATGCGACCGGGCTCAACCAGGGGACATCCGGGAACATCTCGGTACGCCACGAGGAGCGGATGCTGATCACGCCGTCGGCGACACCCTACAGCGAGATGACGCCCGGGATGATCACATCGATGGACCTGTCGGGAGACATGACAGGGTCCTGGAACGGGCCGCTCGCACCCTCGACCGAGTGGCGAATTCACTGGCTGCTCCTGAAGACCCGGAGCGACATGACGGCGGTGGTGCATGCCCATCCCCCGTACTGCACGGCACTCGCCATCCTGCGCCGGTCAATCCCGGCCTGCCATTACATGGTCGCGGCATTCGGCGGGACGACCGTGCGCTGTGCCGGCTACAACACCTTCGGATCAGCGGAGCTGGCGGAACTGGCAATCGGGGCGCTGGAGGACCGGACCGCCTGCCTGCTTGCCAACCACGGCATGATTGCCGGGGGCCGCGGGCTCGGGCAGGCAATGTGGCGGGCGGTGGAACTGGAGGCGATCGCGCGCCAGTACCATCTCGCGCTACAGGCGGGCACTCCGGTGATCCTCGGTGACCGGGAGATGGAGGAGACCCTCGCCCGGTTCGCCGGCTACGGTGGTGCCGGCACATGGGATCACGCCATCATTCCGCCTGACGGAGACGAGCCGGTACCCGGGGCCTGATGGTGTCGGACTTGAACGAGCGGGGCGCACCGTTCCACTATTCACCCGGCCCACGCAGCTGCCGGAGCACAGATGGAAATCACCTTTCCGGGCAAGACCGTCCTCGTCACCGGCGCGGCAAGGGGGATCGGCACGGCGATTACCCATGCCTTTGCCAGGGAAGGGGCCCGGGTGCACGCCACCGACGTTGATGTCGCTGCGGTCGAACAGGTCGCGGCCAGCGCTCCGGCGCCGGTCGAATGGCATCGGCTCGACGTCACCCTGTCACAGCAGGTCGACGGCCTTGTGGCAGCAATCGGGACGGTGGATATCGCGGTCCATGTGGCCGGCGGCGTGCTGGGGCAGACTGCCGGCCCGCTGGAGGAACTGGGCGATGCGGACTGGCGCGCCATCCAGGCCGTCAATCTTGACGGCGCCTTCCACCTGTCCCGGGCAGTGGCCCCGGGCATGAAGGCACGGGCGAACGGCCGAATCCTGTTCATCTCGTCCGGGGCCGCCCTCAAGGTATCGAAGACCGGCCTGCACAGCTACGGGACCGCGAAGACGGCACTGCTCGGCCTCGCGCGACAGCTTTCCTCCGAACTCGGACCCTTCGGGATAACGGTCAACACCGTCGCGCCCGGTTTCATGCCAACCTCGCCCGACTACGTGCGCCAGTGGGACTCCTACGGTCGGGCCGGACAGGAAGCCCTGGTCGAGAGCACCGCCATGCGCCGGCTGGGACAGCCTGAAGACATTGCCGACGCGGTCCTGTTCCTGGCATCCGACCGTGCGAGCTGGATCACCGGCCAGACCCTGCCCGTGACCGGCGGACCGTGACGCGATGATGACGGCCTGTGCGGACAGTCTGCTCGCCCTTGATGTCGGTGGCACCTTCACCGACGTGATCCTGGTCGACCGGAAGAGTGGCGAGTTCGCGATCGCAAAGACCCCCTCGGTTCCCGCCGCACCCGCCCTGGGATTTTTCTCAGGTGTCGATCGGGTACTCGCGGATGCCGGTGCCGGACCCGCCGATGTCGCCTCGGTCCTGCACGGGTCGACCATTGTCACCAACGCCATACTGGAGAACACCGGCGCGCGAACCGGGCTGGTGACCACCGCCGGATTCCGGCACGTTCTGGCGATCGGCCGCGCGGAGATCCCGCGCGCCGCCAACCTGTTCTCATGGGTCAAGCCGGAACGGCCGGTGCGGGCCCGGCACATCTTCGAAGTTCCGGGCCGGATCCGGCTCGACGGCAGCGAGGCAGTTCCGCTCGACGAGACCGCGCTCGATGCGGTCGCCGACGCGATCGGGGCCGCCGGACTCGACACCGTGGCGGTGGTGCTGCTGCACTCTTACGCCAATCCCGACCACGAGCGGCGGGTCGCCGCCAGGTTGCGCGCGCGGTTGCCCGATATCGACATTTCGTTGTCGGTCGACGTGCTGCCGGTCTTTCGCGAGTACGAACGCACGGTGGCAACGACGCTCAACGCCAGGGTGCAGCCGGTTGTCGCACGCTATGTCCGCGAACTCGCCTCCGGGCTTCAGCAACGCGCCATCGGGGCGCCCCTGCTGCTCATGAAGTCGAACGGCGGCACCTGTCCGCCCGCCGAAGCCGCCCGTGCTCCGGTCTCGCTTGCCCTGTCCGGACCGGCGGCCGGTACGGCCGGAGCAGCCTGGCTCGGCCGGCTCGCCGGTTTCCCGAACCTTCTGACCATCGACATGGGAGGAACCAGTGCCGACGTAGGGCTTGTGCGCGGAAACGAGCCGGTGCGCACGACCGCGGGCAGGATCGGTCACCACCCGCTGTCGCTGCCGATGATCGACATCCATACCATCGGCGCCGGCGGCGGCTCGATCGCCTCGGTTACCGACGAGGGCGGGATCCGGGTCGGACCCGAGAGCGCGGGTGCGGATCCCGGACCCGCCTGTTACGGAGCCGGTGCGACCCGCCCGACGGTGACCGACGCCAACCTGGTGCTCGGACGCATCCCGGTGTCGCTGCTGGACGGCGAGGTCGCACTTGATACCGATGCGGCCGAACGCGCCATCGACGAACATGTGGCCAGGCCTCTGGACACATCGGTCGACGACGCCGCACTGGGCATCATCGACCTGGTGAACGCCTCCATGACCGGTGCGCTCAAGGTGATGTCGGTCGAACGCGGACTGGACCCGATCGACTTCGCACTGTCAGCATTCGGTGGTGCCGGCCCGGTGCATGCCGCCATGCTGATGCGCAGCCTCGGCACCGGCTGCGTGATGGTTCCACGCCATCCCGGTATCATGTGTGCCATCGGCCTTCTGGCAACCGATCTCAGGTACGACTTCGCGGTGACACGGCTGCAGCGAGCCGGCGACATCGATCCCGTGCTGACAGGCGAAATCCTCGATGACCTCGCGGACCAGGCCGACCGGAGGCTCACCGCGGACGGGATCCCGCCGGAACGTCGTCTGAGCCGACGTGCTGTCGACATGAGGTATGCCCACCAGGGCGTGGAACTCACGGTGGGGCTCGCGGACGGCCCGGTCACCACGGCAACACTCGAAGCCCTGGTCGAGGACTTCCACGCCCTGCATCAGCGCCTCTACACCTTCTCCGATCCGTCCGCGCCGGTCGAGATCGTCACGCTCAGGCTCGAGGCATCCGGAAGCACGGGGGAGTTTGCGTTGCCCGAGGTCGCCCGGGCATCATCGCCAAGGCCGGAACCGGTGGCGGAACGCAGGGTCCGCCTGGACGGTCGGGCGGCGGTGCCGGTCCCGGTATACCGGCGCAGTGCACTGTGCGCCGGTCACGAGGTATCCGGGCCGGCGATCATCGAACAGTTCGACTCCACCTCGGTCATCCTCGACGGCCAGGTGGCGATGACCGACCGGTACGGGACCCTGGTCATCCGGGAGAGAACGAGCCGGGAGCATGCCCAATGAACTCCGGGACAGGCCCGCAGGTCGACCCGTTCACCATCGAGCTCATCAAGGGCACGCTCAACGGCGCGCGTGCCGAAATGGAGGCTCTGATCGCGCGCACGGCCATGTCGCCGTTCATCCGCGAGAAGAAGGACTATTTCACCGCGTTCCTGAACCCGGCAGGCGAACTCGTGGTCTCGACGGCTCTCACCCTTGCGGGCAATCTGGTCGATGCGGTGCTCGAAGAATTTCCGGCCGGAACCATGCGGCCGGGTGACATCTACGCCTACAACGATGCCTACGGCACCGGTGGTGCGGTCAGTCACCTCCCGGACATGGCGTTCGTGATGCCGGTCTTTCACGAGGGCCGGCTGATCGCCTTCGTCGAGTCCTGGGGACACCTGTGGGACATTGGCGGCATGGTGGCCGGCTCGATCAGCCCGCATGCGACATCGGTGTTCCAGGAAGGGATCATGATCCCGCCGGTCCGCCTGATGCGTGACGGGGTGGAAACACGGGACATCATGCGGATCATCACCCGCAACTCGCGGTTCCCGGACATGCACGTGGGCGACATCAGGGCGATCATGGCAGCCTGTCGCCTCGGCGCGCGCAGGCTCGACGAGACCATCGGGCGCCACGGTGTCGAGCAGGTCGAACTGGCGTTCGAGGCGATGCTGACCGAAAGCGAGACCGCGCTGCGCAACAGGATCGCCGAGCGGATACCGGATGGCACATGGGGATTCCGGGACCGGATCGACTCCGACGCGGTAAGCGAGCGGTCGTATTTCGTCGATCTCGAATTGCGCAAGCAGGGTCGCTCGCTCACCCTCGATTTTTCGCGATCCGACCGTCAGGCCGACGGCCCGATCAACTTCCTGATGGATGACTCGGTGCCAAAGTTCATGCTCGGTCTGTGGATGTGCATGGACGACCCGGGTATCGGAATGAACGGAGGGTTCGAACGCGCTGTCGACGCCATCGCGACCAGACCTGGCACCCTGGTCGCGCCGCAATCCCCGGCGCCGCTCGGCCTGCGCTCGCATACCATGATCCGGGTGACCAGCGCGCTGTTCGGCGTCCTCGCACAGGCAACCGGTGGCAGGGCATCGGCCGCACCGGCGGTCTACGTGCTCTACTACCTGCGCGGCCGCAGCGCCGGGCGGGAGGATACCCTGTGCATCGAGGGGCTCTCGGTCGGTTTCGGAGCCCGGACCTTCGCTGACGGGATCGATGCGGTCTATTACGTCGCTCAGGAGAACTACCCGATCGAGTTTGCCGAAATGGAGTTTGGCGTGGAGATCGAGGCATTCGGCATCCACCGCGATTCCGGCGGCGCCGGGCGCTGGCGCGGGGGGTGCGGCATCATCCGCGATGTCCGGGTGCTCGCGGACGAGGCGGAGCTCGGCCTGCGTCTCGACAATTGCCGTCACCCGGCCTTCGGCGTCAACGGCGGCCACAGCGGCCAGCCAGGTCGGGTGCTGGTCAACCCCGGACAGCCCGATGAGCGGGACATCGCGACCATGAGCGACGGCACCCGGCTTCGCAAGGGCGACCTGCTGCGCATCATAACCCCGGGTGGAGGCGGGTGGGGTAATCCCGCGGAACGCCCGGTAGAACTGGTATTTGATGACGTTCTCGACGGATTTGTGTCGAAAAAGGCTGCAGAAGAACTTTATGGGGTGGTGTTTCGTGGTGAATCCATCGATCACGAGGAGACGCGCAGGCGGCGGGAAGCGCTGCCGCGACCGGACGGCCTGTACCACCGCGGCCACTACTATCACGCCGAGGCGGACCGTCGGGACTGAACCCTGCCGGCCCGGCCGGGGCATACGCACTTTCCCTCGCACGCGAAAGGACCAAGGCGATGCAGACACCGGACGCAACGGAGCTGCTTGACAGCATCAACAGGTGGGCCGCCATCGAAAGCAAGACCGACGACGAGGCCGGCATCAACCGGATGATGCAGCAGGCCATGTCGGAGTTCCGCGATGCCGGTCTCGCGGTGCGGGAAATTGCCGGACGGGACGGCCACGGCCCGCATTTCGAGGCGGCGGTCCCCTGGGACGACGAACGTCCCGGGATCGCGGTCCTGTGTCATCTCGACACCGTGCATCCGGCCGGCACCCTTGAGCGCAACCCCTTGCGCACCGAGGGCGACCGCGCCTACGGCCCGGGCATCTACGACATGAAGGGCGGGGTGTGCCTGGCGCTCAACGCCATCCGCAGCCTGATCGATGCCGGCACGCCCACTCCGTTGCCGATCCGGTTCCTGGTAGTCTCGGACGAGGAGGTCGGAAGTCCGACGTCACGCGCGCATATCGAGGCAATCGCCGAGCGGTCGACCTACGTGCTGGTGACCGAACCGGCTCGCGACGGCGGCAAGGTCGTGACCGGTCGCAAGGGTTCGGCGCGCATGACACTGACAGCTCACGGCGTCCCCTCGCACTCCGGCACGCGTCACCAGGACGGGTCAAGCGCGGTTCTCGAGATCGCGCGGCAGATCGTCGCGATCGAGGCGCTGACCGACTACGAACGGGGCATCACGCTGAATGTCGGCATGGTCAAGGGTGGCAGCGGCGTCAACGTCGTGCCCGAGTTCTGCACCGCGGAGATCGACATCAGGGTGATCTTCCCCGAGGACGGCGATGCGACCGTAGCAAGGATCCGGAACCTCGCGTCCCATGATCCCTCGGTGCGGCTTGCAGCTACAGGAGGCATGAACCGGCCGCCCTACAGCAAGTCGAACTCGGTGGCGGCACTCTTCGAGCATGCCCGCGGCCTCGCGGCCGAACTCGGGTTCGATCTCGAGGATACCTTCACCGGTGGCGGCAGCGACGGGAACTTCACCGCCGCAATCGCGCCAACCCTTGACGGTCTCGGCGTCGACGGCGCCGGCGCCCACACCATGGACGAACATCTCCTCATCCCGTCCCTGGTCCCGCGCATGGTGCTGCTGCGCCGCCTGTTCCAGACCCTGCAGTAGCCACGCGCAACATGCGTGACGCGAGCGGCGGCGACCGGTGACGCGGTGCCCGTCGCCGTGTCATAGTCCGACGCGTCCGGCATGGTCGGACGCATGCCGCCTTTCGCACCTCCAGGCCCTGTCCATGCAGCATCCCGACCAGAGCCAGCGTCTCGACAAGTGGCTGTGGTGCGCCCGTTTCATGAAGAGTCGCAACCTTGCGCACAAGCTGCTCGGCTCCGGACGGCTGCGGCTTTCGGGCAAGGTAGTCACCAAGGGCCACCAGCTGGTTCGCCCCGGTGACGTCCTGACATTCCCGCAGGGACCGTTGCTGAGGGTGGTCAGGGTCCTGGATCTGGCGGAACGCCGCGGACCCGCTCCCGTCGCCCGTACCCTGTACGAGGACCTGGAACCGGTGGAGAACCAGATGAAGCGGCGGGATCCGGTCGAATTCCCGGCACGGCCGGCACGGCGTGCGGCGGGAGACGGAAGACCGACCAAGGAACAGCGGCGCGCAACCGACCGCCTCATGGGACGCAGGTAACAGGCATCTGCCCATGTCCGTGCTCCTGATCGCCGTCATTGCGATGCTCGTGCAGCAGACCGTCGCAACCACGGCGAAGATCGGGCTGCCCGCCCTGTTCCCGGCTCTGGCCGGCGACCTCGCCTTCGATGCCGAATACGTGCTCGCCTACGCCTGGGTCTACGCCGCGTGTTCGCTCGCGGTCATGGCCGGCTGCGGCGGCGCCATCCGCCGCTACGGCGGCCTGCGGACCAGCCAGGCCGGTTGTGTCCTGATGGCAGCCGGGCTGGCCGCGGCCGCACTGCTTGCGACCCCGCTGCTTGTTGTTCCGGTGCTCGCCGTGACCGCGCTGCTGATCAGTGTCGGATCGACAGTGGCGACGCCGGCGAGTTCGCAGATCCTGGCAACCTACTCGCCGCCCCGCTGGGCCCCTCTCGTCTTCTCGATCAAGCAGACGGGTGTTCCGGCCGGCGTGGCGATATCCGGACTGGTCCTCGCCCCGTTTGCCGTGGTTTTCGGCTGGCGCGGCACCGCACTTGGCCTTGCACTGCTCTGCCTTGCCATGGCTGTTCTGTTGCAGCCGCTTCGCGCAAGGTTCGACAGTACGCGGGACCCCCGTGCCGCGGTCGGCCTGGGCGGGTTCGCCGACACAGTCCGCAACGTGTTGCTGCACTCCGAGACCCGGACGCTGGCCATCAACGCCTTCATCTTCGTCGGGATGCAGGCGATCTACATCAATTTCACCGTCACCTATCTCTACGAGAAGCTCGACTTCTCGCTCGACGAGGCCGGACGCGTCCTGGGCCTCGCAACCCTCGTCGCCATTCCGGCTCGAATCTTCTGGGGCTGGATCGGCAGTACCCTGGTCCGGCCCCGTACCCTGCTCGCCCTTCTCGCCCTGCTGATGGCGGCATCGACGGCGCTGGTCGGAGCGTTCGATCCTCACTGGAGTCAGGCCGCCATCCTCGCGGTCAACTGCGCGATCAGCCTGTCGGTGCTCTCCTGGCACGGCGTGCTTCTGTCCGAGATCGCGCGGCTGGCCCCGGCCGGCGAAGCGGGACGCCTGACCGGCGGAGTGCTTGCCTTCGGTGCCGCCGGACAACTCTTCTACCCGGTCCTGTTCGGCGCGGCATTCTGGCTTGCCGGCTACCTCGCGGCCTGGAGCCTGATCGCACTGCCCGCCGCGCTGGTCGGCGGCGCACTGTTGCTGAGACGCGGATAGCGCTCCGGGCTCGTGGCGGACCTGCATGGCACCGGGACATGTCCCGTTGCGCTGTGCGGACCAGTACCCTGCCCGCAGACAGGTCCGCCCGGCAACAGGCACTTCCTGCCCGAGGGCGCTTGCAATCGCCGACCTGCAGTGGCACCTGTCGGGAGGCGGTGCGGGGTGCGGTTGCCGATCGAAACAGCAGGAGGCAGGGGTCGCAATGTCCGGTCCGCTCGATGTCGTCGCCCGCTTCCCCCGGGTCCGGCTCGGCCATGCGCCGACGCCGCTGGAACCTGCCCGGAACCTGGGTGCGGCGCTCGGAATCGAGCTCTGGGTCAAGCGGGACGACTGCACGGGACTTGCGCTTGGCGGCAACAAGGTGCGCCAGCTCGAATTCCATTTCGGCGAGGCCCGTTCCAGGGGTGCGGACACCGTCCTTGTCACCGGCGCCGTGCAGTCCAACCTTGTTCGCGTTGCGGCCGCGGCCGCGCGCCGGCTCGGCATGGCGGCCCATATCCAGCTCGAGGACCGGGTGGACGGCACGGGCGAGCTCTATCGCACGTCGGGCAACCTGCTGCTTGACCGGATGCTGGGCGCGACGCTGCATAGCTTCCCCGTTGGCGAGGACGAGGGAGCGGCGGACCAGGCGATGGAGCGACGCGCAGCCGCGCTCGCGGCCGAGGGGTGCAAACCCTATGTCGTCCATTCCGCGCCGGGGCCGGTTCCTCTCGGCGCACTGGGCTACGTGCTGGCCGCCGAAGAGATCGAGGTGCAGGCGCGCGAGATGGGCATCGGCTTCGACGCGGCTGTCACCGCCTCGGGAAGCGCGCTCACGCATGCCGGCCTCCTGGCGGGCTGGAGGGCGCTCGGCGAGTGGATGCCGGTGCTCGGCATCTGCGTGCGCCGGGATGCGAACAGGCAGGCCGCGCGGGTGACGGACGTGGTCTACGCGCTCGCACGGGCGCTTTGCCGGGAGGGTTCATGTGGTGAAGGCGACGTCGAGGTCTCCGACGCGGTTCTTTCTCCGGGCTACGGGAAGCTCAACGACGCGGTGCGCGAGGCGATGGCACTGGCAGCGCATCACGAAGGACTGCTGCTCGACCCGGTCTACACGGGACGGGCGATGGCAGGACTGATCCACCACGTGCGCACGGGCCGGATTGCCGCAGGCAGCCGGGTGGTGTTCATCCATACCGGCGGGCTGCCGGCGCTCTTTGCCTATGGCGAAAGCCTGGGACCCTGGCTGTCGGAAGCACCGACCCGTTGAGGCAATGCCGGAGGCGTACGCGCGGATTTCGTGGACACGCGGGGAACCCCCGGGCGCAACCGGGCAAAAGAGTCAGCCATACCGCACAAGGCGGTGCGCGGTGCCGGACCCGTGGTCCGCACGCGACATGCCCGTGCACCGGAACCGCGTTTGCATCCACTGGCGCCTTCGCCATGCCCCGAAGCCGAAAAGGCCCGGCTCTCTCCGGGCCGCCGTACCGGTCATGGCACTTCCCGCCTGGACCTGATGGGAGACACGGAACGAACACACAGGTGCGGGCCAGCGCAGCGGATCGCGTACCGACCGTTCCTGGAAGCCACCGCCGGGCCGGGAAGGGCAGACGACCTGCCTGACCCGCAGGAATCGGACCAGGTCAGTCCGGCAGGAACCTCTCGTTCTGGCAGTTCCGCAAGGTGCCGTCATGCAGCCGGGCGGCGGCAGTCTGCACGGCTTTCGACCTCAGGTCGACCAGTCCGGGCGGGCTGTAGAAGGCGGCGTGCGGCGTGATGATCAGCCTGCCCTCGAGCCACTCCTCCCGCGCCATATAGGCCCTGATCAGCGGGTGCGTGTCGTCCGCCGGTTCATCCGGCAGGACGTCAAGCGCCGCGCCGGCCGGGCACCCTGCCCCGAGCGCTTCATACAGGGCGTCGAGGTCGACCGTGGGGCCGCGTGACGTGTTCACCAGGATGGCTCCGGGTTTCATGCGGGCCAGCCTGTCGGCATTGGCAACATGTCGGGTCGTCTCGGAGAGCGGCGCGTGCAGGCTCACCGTGTCCGCGGTCTCGAACAGTTCCTCGGGACTCGCGACCCGGCGATACCCGGTCGAGAGATCGGCACCATCCGGCAGCCAGGGGTCATGAAAGACGATGTTCATGTCGAAGGCCGCGGCGCGCCGCGCAGCTGCCAGCCCGATGCGTCCGAGCCCGAGGACACCGAAGGTCCGCCCACGCAGCCGGTCGATGCACGGACTCTCGACATACCGCCACAGGCCCGCCGGATCGCTGCGCATCCTGGCATCGTAGCGGTCGAGACCCCGTCGCAACGCCAGCATGAGCGAGAGCGCGTGATCCGCGACCTCGGTGGTCCCGTAGTCGGGCACGGTGCATACCGCGATGTCCCGCTGTCCCAGGGTTTCGAGATCGAGACCGTCGAAACCGACCCCGCCTCGCACCACGATCCGGGCACGCTGCATCATCGGGACTGCCGCCATCACGGCAGCCGTGCCACGGTAGGTCACGATCCCGTCCGCACGCGCCCACGCATCGTCGGTGACCTCGTCCTGGTGGTCAAAGAACTCGAGTTCGACGCCCGGTCCCACCGCGTCCTGCTCTATGTGTTCGTCACCACGGGTATGCCTGTCGGTAATGAGGATACGCATGTTCCGTCCTGTCCTGTCGGTGATGTCGTCGGGTCACGCCGCGGCCCGGTGCAACACGTTCCTGCCAGCGGTCTGGCCGAGGAGCGCATCAACCCTCCTGCGCCCGGCCTCGTCAAGCGCCTGGTAGCGCCGGCGCAACTCCTCGAGACACTTCACCTGGTAGCCGAACACCGACTGGCTGTACGGCCGTCCAAGCAGTTCGATGGTGAACTCCGGGTGCCCGGCCCTCGCCGCGCGTGCATTGCCCTCGAGGAAGGGCAGGTAGAGGTCGCCGCAGTAGCGCACCATCTGCACCGTTGCATCCGGCAGTTCCTCGCCCGGATCCAGCCACTCGCCCTCGATGCCGGACGCGTCGTCGAGCGTGCGGACCCAGCTCTCGGTGCGCTGTGCCTCGTTGCGCATGATGGCCATCGGGGTCGGATCGGAGGCAAGGGTGGCAAGCTGGCCGAACAGACCGAAATCCCCGAGTGCCGGGCGTGACCCGAACAGGTAGCTGAACGCACTCACGTGCGTGTCCAGGAGCGCAATCACGTGCCGGTAGCTCTCCTCGATGAGCGGGGCATTGCCGGGCGTACATCCGACCACGGGCAGCCTGGCGATCTGGCGCTCGGCGAACTCCCGGGCCGCGGCCGAACGTTCCTCACCCGTTCGGTCCGGATGGAAGTCGTCCGCGATCCAGAAGCTCGCGTAGCGGATGTCCCTGTCGAAGGACCAGCGGTAGTGAAACAGGGGCTTGGTCAGCCACTCGTCGCCCATGTCCTCGATCAGGTGGCTGAGGAAGGCATGCACCGGATCCTGCGGCACGATCGAGCGCCGGTTCGGGTGGCGCTCCTCCAGCGCATAGGCGATCGGCGTTGAATCGACATGCATGCTCCCGTCCTCGGGATACTGCAGGATCGGCATCAGCAGCGGGCGGACCCGGGTGAACTCGTCGATGTTCCGGTCGGTACGCAGTTCCCAGACGTGCGGCAACCGGCGATAGCGCAGGATCGCACGCAGCTTGCGCGAGTAGCCCGACCCGTTTGTTCCCACGATGCGGTAATGATCCATGCACCGGTGCTCCCCGTCGCATTCGCGGTACAGCCCGGCCGAGCACGGGCGCGAGCCTTCTTGTCAGCGATGTCCAAACATCCCATGGTCGCCGCCTTCACACTGGAGGAGGCCCTGGATGCGCCTGTACTACCACACCACGAGCAGCGCCTCGATGCGCGTGACCCTGTACCTGCGCCGCCGCGGGATCGCGATCACCCTGGTCGAGACCGGGTTCGAGACCGATCACCGCGGTATCCCGGTGTTCACCATGCCGGAAGGCGATCCCGAGACCGTGAAACGCGGCACCACCGACCTGACCGCATTCAACCCGGAAGGACGTGTCCCGGTCCTGCTGCTCGACGACGGGCGAATGATGACACAGACCGGACCGATCGTGGAGTACCTGGAAGAGACAGTTCCGGTCGGCAGCGGCCCGCGCCTGTTGCCGAAGGACCCGTGGGACCGCGCGCAGGCGCGCCGGATCGCCTCGATCATCGCCGCCGATACCCAGCCCTACCAGAATGTTCCGTTCATCATCCAGGCCATAGGCGAATGGGGTCTTGCCAAGGCGCCACCCCTGGTCCACCCGTTGCGCCGCCACTACATCCGCCGCGAGTTCGGCGCCATCGAGACAATCCTCGAGCAGACCGCGGGGAGGTACGCGGTGGGAAACGAAATCACCGTCGCCGACTGTTTCCTGGTTCCCCAGGTCCGAAACGCCCTGCTCGCGCGCATCGACCTGCCAGGCGAATTCCCGGTACTGGCCCGGGTCTGGGAGAATGCGATCGCGGTGCCGGAATTCGCCGAGGTCATCGCCCAGGCCGGTGGCGTCGTCCAGAACTTCGTCTTCGACGAGGAGAGGTTCGAGGTCTACACCGCACCCGGCTGATGCCCGCAACCTTCGCGCGGCAAACGCCGTAACCACCGCAGAGGTCCTCACACCGGCCCGGTGACCGCGCAGTGACGCCGCACCCATGCGAAAATCTGGAGCAACTCGAACACTTTCGGAGCACACTCACGCGGAGAGGTCAGCAGGGATTGCTTCTTGCGCCTTGTGCTCGACGAGAGTCCCTGCCCGGCAGATTTGAACTCGCTCCCGGCAGCCGACGCCGGTCGGTCGCGCATGCCATGCGGGTGTCACCGGTTTCTCCGGGACACGCGGTCATCCCCGGAAGAGGCAGGGCCGGCACGTCAATGATCCGTGACGCCCGCGGCCCCTTGCCCGCGCCGGAGCACACCGCCCCGGGCGGCCACGCTCATCCGTCTGGTCGGACCGTAGGCATCAAGGCAGGCTGGTGATGCGCGGATCAGGAGCCTCGCAGCGGCGCGAAAAAGGCGCGGACGTCCTCGACGAGGAGTTCGGGCTGCTCGAAAGCCGCAAAATGCCCGCCGCGCGGCATCTCCGTCCAGTGGACGATGTTGTAGACCGGCTCGCACCACGACCGGGGCGCCCGCAGGATTTCCTTCGGGAATGCCGCGACACCGGTCGGCACCTCCACCCGGTCGCGGCCCATCCTGCCGAAGCTCTCCCAGTACAAACGCGCCGAAGATGCGGCCGAACCTGTCAGCCAGTACATCATCACGTTGTCCAGCATCTCGTCTCGGCCAAGCGCGTTTTCGGGGTGCCCGTCGCAGTCGGTCCAGGACCAGAACTTCTCGATGATCCACGCAAGCTGCCCGACGGGAGAATCAACCAGTCCGTATCCCAGGGTCTGTGGCCGGGTGCGCTGCTGCTTCGCGTAGCCCGAATCCCGGTCAAGGTAGTGCTGCAGCGCGGCAAGTGCGGCCTCATCCTGCGCTGTCGGATTGTTCCGCGCAGCCTGTGTCGGTCGCGCGATCGGCATGTTGAGGTGAATCCCGATGCATCCGTCACCGGCAACCCCGCCGAGACGCGTGGTCACCGCCGCGCCCCAGTCGCCGCCCTGGGCCCCGTACCGATCATGGCCGAGACGCCGCATCAGGACCTGCCACGCTCCGGCAATCTTCTCCACGCCCCAGCCGGCCCCGGTCGGCTTGCCCGAGAACCCGTAACCGGGCAGGGACGGACAGATGACGTGGAACGCATCGCGCGCATCGCCTCCGTGCGCGACCGGATCCGTCAGCGGCTCGATGATCTTGTGAAATTCAACGACCGAACCCGGCCAGCCGTGGGTGACAAGCAGTGCCAGCGCATCGGGATGGGGAGAACGCTGGTGGATGAAGTGGATGTCCACCCCCTCGATCTCTGTCAGGAAGTGGTCAAACCGGTTGAGCGCCCTTTCGCGCTCACGCCAGTCGTAACAATCGGCCCAATAGGCCGCGAGTTCCCTCACGTAGGCGAGCGGAGCTCCCTGCGACCAGTCATCGACGGTTTCGCTGTCAGGCCAGCGGGTTGCGTGGATCCGCCGCTTCAGGTCGACCAGATCCTCCTCCGCGGTCTCGATCGCAAACCGCCGTATCGCGCTCACATCGATCTCCGGTCGGCGATCACAGGATGTCCAGCGGCTCGGGGCCGCGTGGCGGCGGGAATTCGGTGTCGAGCTCCGCGAGGTCGGCGTCGGTGAGCGAAACCGCCGCGGCTGCCCGGTTTTCCTCGACGTGGCGCGCGGAACTTGCCTTGGGGATGACGATGGTTCGGCCATCGCGCATGCACCAGGCGAGGGCGACCTGCATCGGGGTTGCTCCGTGCCGGCCGGCAACGCGGCCCAGTGCCCCTCCCGGGTCAAGCCGGCCCTGCTCGAGCGGCGAGTAGGCCATGACCGGCATCGCGTGGCGCGAACACCAGGACAGCAGGTCCCATTCGACACCACGACGGGCAGGGTTGTAGAGGACCTGGTTGGTCTGGCAGTCGCCCGAAACGGCGGCGAGCCGATCCATCCCGGCGGTATCGAAGTTGCTCACTCCCCAGAGCCTGATCTTGCCGTCGCGCCGAAGGCGCTCGAATCCGCTGACCGTCTCTTCAAGCGGATGCGATCCAGGCCAGTGCAGCAGATAAAGATCGATCACATCGGTGCCGAGACGGCGCAGGCTTCTCTCGCATGCCTCGACCGTTCCGGCGGCACTGGCGTTGTAGGGAAGCACCTTGCTGACCAGGAACACCTCGGCGCGACGCCCGGCAATCGCGTCCCCGACCACCCGTTCCGCTCCCCCGTCGCCATACATCTCGGCAGTGTCGACGAGCGTCATCCCGAGATCGAGACCACGGGCGAGTGCCCTGACCTCCCGGTCCTTCTCGCCAGGGCGCTCACCCATCCTCCAGGTTCCGAGGCCGAGCGCCGGAACGACCTCTCCGGCCGGGACCGCGACAGTCTTCATATGTCTACCCCGCCTTGCGCCAGCGCCGCCCGTCCTGCCTCCAGTAGGCAAGCTCGTGGTCGCCGTCCTTCAGGCTGCGCCACAGGACCCGCGCCTGGCGCAGCTCGGTGTCGTCGTTGCCGTCAAACAGGGCGAACACCCTGTCGTAGTCCTCGAAGTGCCCGGGCGACACGCCCCCGGTGAGAAACAGGCAGGTCGCACCGTTCGGATTGGCAGCATCGGTGCCAAGCAGGATCGGTTGCATGTCGGGACTACCGTCCAGAGCCGTGCCGTGCGGCAGCCAGGACGCCGGCTCGTAGGTCCACAGCATCCGGTCGAGAGCCCGGACACGCGCCTCGTCCGGCGCAATCACGACTGCGCGCATGTCTTCCCCGAGCACGCGTTCGAGCAGTTTCGGCAGGACCGACCCGATCTGGTTTCCATGCAGGTGATAGAACCCGACCCGGCTCATTGCCGGATCACGCGCGCGGGGCTTCGTAGCAGGTCCTCACCATGTGGTCGAGCAGGCGCACACCCCACCCGGTTCCGCCCTTCGGTACCGTCGGCGCATCCTTCGACGCCCACGCCATCCCCGCGATGTCCATGTGACTCCACGGACACCCGTCGACGAATCTCTCGAGAAAACAGGCCGCCGTGATGCTCCCGGCGTTGCGCGGGCCCGCGTTCTTCACATCGGCGATGTCGGAGTCCATCATGCGGTTGTATCCGTCGCCAAGCGGCATGCGCCACACTCCTTCGCCGACCGCCCGGCCCGCATCCGCAATGCGGATTGCGAGTTCGTCGTCGTTTGCGAAATAGCCGCAATTCTCCTCACCCAACGCAACCAGCATGGCACCGGTCAGCGTGGCGAGGTCGACCATGAACTTCGGCTTGTAGCGTTCCTTGACGTACCAGAGCAGGTCGGCAAGGACCAGCCGGCCCTCGGCATCGGTGTTGATGATCTCGATGGTCTGGCCGCTCATCGACGTGACGACGTCACCGGGACGCTGCGCATTGCCATCGGGCATGTTCTCGACCAGGCCAACGGCACCGATTGCGTTGACCTGGGCCTTGCGGGCCGCCAGCGCCCGCATCACGCCCGCCACGGTCGCCGATCCGCCCATGTCCCACTTCATGGCCTCCATTCCGGCAGCCGGTTTCAGCGAGATCCCGCCGGTGTCGAAACAGACACCCTTGCCGACGAACGCGACCGGTGGGTCGCCATCGGCACCGTTCCGCCATTCCATGAGAACGATACGGCTTTCCTTCGCCGATCCCTGCCCGACCCCGAGCAGGGCTCCCATCCCGAGCTCGGTCATGGCCTGTTCGTCAAGGACACTGACCTCGACCCCGTAGCTCGAGAGATGCTGCAGTCGCTCGGCGTAGCTTGCCGGGTAGAGCACATTCGGCGGTTCGGAGACCAGGTCGCGCGCCAGGAACACACCGCCTGCCACCGCCTCGAGTTCGCCGAAGAGTTCACGCGCCGTATCCGCACCGTCGAGTTCGAGCGTGATCTGTTGCAGGCTCGGCCGATCCTCTTCCTTCTGCGTGGTCCGGTACTTGTCGAACCGGTAGGATCGCAGCATCGCGCCGTAGCCGATATGAGCTGCACCGCCGGCGGCGTCCAGACCTGCTTCGTCACGCTGCTCGACGACAACGGTCAGCCGGGTTTCCCCTGAATCGGCAAGCGCCGCCACGAGTGTGCCACCAACCTTCTGACACCAGAGATCATCGGTGTCCTCGCCGCTGCCAAGACCGTAGAGCACCACGCGGCCACGCGGCGTAAACACGGTCAGCGTCTGGTGCGCCGTGCCGGCGAAGCGGCTCGACTTCATCGCCCGTGCAAGCAGGCCGTCCACCGATGCATCGACCTCGGCTGTCCGGGCCGGCATCTTGCGCTCCTCGTACACCCCGAGCGCCAGGGCTCCGTCCCAGGACTCGCCCGGACTTGCGAACTGTACCTGCATGACCCATTCCCGTCTGGCTGCGACATCCCTGCACTACCGGCCGTTCCCGGCACTGTCAACGAACCACCACAAGTCGTATCGTTTCATGTGTCGCCTGCGGTAGGATGAATGTCCGACCTACGCCGGCTTGCGGGGACAATGCGGCTCGACCTGTATATTGCGCGCCAGGCGCTCGCGGCTTCGCTGATCGTTATCGGGTCGCTGACCTGCATCATCTGGCTCAGCCAGTCGCTGCGGTTCGTCGAGTTGATCATCAATCGCGGCGTTCCGCTCGAGACCCTGGTCTTCCTGACCATGCTGCTGCTCCCGTCGTGGCTCTCGCTGGTCCTGCCGATCGCGGTCTTCGTGAGCGTGCTGTTCGTCTACAACCGGATGACGGGCGACCGCGAGATCGTCGTGCTCGAGTCCTCCGGGTTCAGCCCGCTCAGGCTGGCCCGGCCGGCCCTGATGGTCGCTGCCGTCGCCACGGTCATCTGCTACGTACTGTCACTCTGGGTCATCCCGGTGTCCTATCGGGAATTCAAGGACCTGCAGTATCAGATCCGGCACGATTACGCCGGGCTGATCCTGCGCGAAGGCGTCTTCAATGCCATTACCGACAACGTGATGCTGTTCGTGCGCACCCACCAGGCCGGCAACGAGATCGAGGGCATCATCATTCACGACAAGCGCGACAGGGACGAGGCCGTTACCTACTTCGCACGAACCGGGCGTCTTGCCATCACCCCGGACGGGCCGACCCTCGGACTGACCTCCGGAACCCGTCAGGCCCGCAACGTCAGGACGCGCAAGGTCGAGTTCCTGTCCTTCGACAGCTACGATGTCGATTTCCGTTCGGTTCGCGAAGACACCGGCAGGGCGGCGCGCGACCGCAACGAACTGTTCATCTCCGACCTGCTCAACCCCAGGGTCGAATTCGCGCTCAAACGGGACTTCAGCTCGCTGGTGGCCGAAGGGCACCACCGCCTGGCGGCACCACTGCTTGCTCTGGTCCTTCCACTGGCCGGACTGGCGGTCCTGCTGAGGGGCGAACTGTCGCGGCGCGGCAGCGCGCTGCGGATCGTCGTCGCGGTGGCCATTGCCGTCGGGCTTGAGGTTTTCGTCATTGCGGGCAAGCTTTTGGCGGCAAGGCACGCGTGGCTAATCCCCGGGCTCTACATCGCGGTACTGGTCCCGGGCCTCGTTGCGGTCCTGGCCCTGATCGGACACCGTCTGCGTCGCCGGCCGGTACCGGCACCGCCATGAGACACGCCGGCACGCTCTCCGTCTACATCGGCCGCGAGTTCCTTATCGGTTGTCTCGGCATGCTGTTCGGCCTCGGCGTGGTCATCGTCATGACCGACACTATCGAACTGTTGCGCCGCAGCGCCGGAAAGCAGGTCGCTCAGCTCGATACCGTCCTCGGCATGGCCCTGATGAAGTCCGCGGGCACCACGATGTCTGTCATCCCCTTCGCGGTCCTCTTCGGCGGCATGATCGTTTTCATGCGCATGAGCCGGAGCCAGGAACTCATCGTCACCCGTGCCGCAGGCATCTCGGTCTGGCAGTTCCTCGCCCCGGCACTAATCATCGCGGCTATTCTGGGCGCCGTGCTTGTCGGGGCTGTCAACCCGGTGGTTTCCATCCTCATCGAGCGCTACGAGGAGATGGAAGACCGGATCATGGGCAAAAGGAGCAGCGCCCTTTCCCTGTCGGCCCAGGGACTGTGGATCCGGGAAACCGGTCCCGACGGCCACTCGGTTGTGCACGGGCGCGCAAGCCCGGACGGCCTGCAGTTCGCCGGGATCACCGTGTTCATGTTCGACAGCGACGGCGACTTCATCCAGCGCGTCGACGCGGCAAGCGGCAGACTCGACCGTGGTTTCTGGGAATTGGCCGATGCCGTCGTGACGCGCAACGACGCGACCCAGTACGCCCAGGACGTCTACCGGGTCGCAACCGAACTGACGCGAGACCGTATCCGGGACAGCTTCGGATCGCCGCAGACGGTCTCGTTCTGGAAGCTGCCGGAATTCACCAGACTGCTGGAACAGGCCGGCTTCTCTTCGGTTCGGCACCGGCTTCAGTGGCACATCCTGCTGGCCACTCCGTTGCTCCTTTGCGCGATGGTCCTGATCGCTGCCGCCGTTTCCCTTCGCCGCACCCGGCACGGCAGCATTACCGCGCGCGTGTGCGCCGGTCTGCTGTGCGCCTTTCTTTTGTTCTTTGTATCTGATGTTATATTTGCCCTCGGTCTCTCCTCGCGTATCCCGGTTGTCCTGGCAGCATGGGCTCCGGCGACGGTCACGACACTGCTCGGCGCGTGGAGTCTCCTGCACCTGGAGGATGGGTAGGCGATGGCTGCAAGGCGGCATGGCGCGAGCATGGACACACGTGTCGTACGCTGCCTTGCCGTTTTTCTGTTCACTGTCTGTCTGTATTGTGTACCAGTGTCCGCGGAAGATCCCCCGATCCTGATGCGTGCGGACGAAATCGTCCATGACGAGGCCCGCAGCCTCGTCACCGTTCGCGGCAACATCGAGATTTCCCAGGACAACCGGGTCCTGCAGGCCGACGAGGTCGTCTACGACATCCAGGCGAACACCGTCACCGCGTCGGGCGGGGTGATCCTGCATGAGCCAACCGGGGAGGTCGTGCACGCGAGTCTGGTGGTCCTCAAGAACAGGCTGAGGGACGGCATCATCGAGAACCTGCGCATGGTCCTCGCCGACGGATCACGGGTTGCCGCGCACCGGGCCAGCCGCCAGGCCGGGGTGAGCAAGACCATGGAGAGCGCAGTCTATTCCCCGTGCCTGCCCTGCAAGGAGGGGTCCGGCCGGCCACCGCTGTGGCAGATCAAGGCCGAGAACATGATCCATGACGAGGTCGGCCGGAACGTCATCTACGAGGACGCGACCCTCGAGATGTTCGGAGTTCCGGTTGCCTGGTCACCGTATCTCACTCACCCGGACCCGACGGTCGAGCGTCGCTCCGGGCTGCTGTCGCCGACACTGGGACATTCGGACGAACTGGGATCGATCTACGGACAGGGCTACTACCACGTGATCGATCAGTCGAGCGACATCGAGGTCGAACCGATCTTCTACACCAGGGAAGGCATGGTGCTGCGCAGCCGCTACCGGCATGCCTTCAACACCGGCGATCTCGATCTCGAGGCCACAGCCGGGCTTCTGGAAGGGAACGAGGAGACCGACGACCACGACCTGCAGGGCAGCGTCGACGTGACCGGCCGCTTTTCGCTGTCGGAGGACTGGCGCTCGGGTTTCGACGTGGAACAGGCCAGCAGCCGCACCTACCTGCGCCGGTACCGGTTGGGCGGAGAGGACATCCTGACCTCCCGGGCGTTCATGGAAGGGTTCTGGCCGGAACAGTACGCCGCGATCGAGGCGTTCAAGTTCCAGGGGCTGCGCTCCGGTGACGACCGCAGCCGGCAGCCCACCGTCCTGCCGCTCGCCCGGTACAGCTTTGACAGTCTTGCACGACCGGCGGGCGGAAACGTCCACTTCGACGCCACGGCCCTCTCGCTCAGCCGGACCAACGGGGCGAACAGCCGCAAGCTGTCGCTTGTGACCAGCTGGAACCGACCCTGGTACGCCCAGGCGGGAGACATCTACGAACTGAAGGCTGTCGTGCAATCGGACCTTTACGCCACCAGAATGGCGCACTCGGGTGACGAGAAGTCCGATGAAAACCACCTCACCCGACTGTTCCCGCAGTTTTCCTTCAACTGGCGGTTCCCGCTGGCGCGGGCCCGGGCGGGCGGCAGCCAGGTGGTCGAACCGGTCATCAACCTCGTGGCCGGACCGACGGGCGGCTACGGCCCGGATATTCCGGACGAGGACAGCCAGGCGTTCGAGTTCGATGACATCAACATTTTCGAGGTGAACAGGTTCTACGGAACCGACCGGGTGACATCCGGCACCCGCGTGGATTTGGGGGTCAACTTCACCATGCTGGATTCCGAGTTCGGGAACGGTCAGGCCTTCCTGGGACAAAGCTACCGGCTGGTCGGCAAGAGCTCGTTCGATCCCGGCTCCGGACTGGACGAGAACCTCTCTGACCTGGTGGGCCGGCTCAGGTATTCGCCGGCCGAGTGGGTGGACCTGCTGTGGCGCTACAGACTCGGCAAGGACAACCTGCAACCACGGCGCACCGAACTTGGCGTCCAGCTGCACCGGCAGGACTTCGGCGTCCAGCTCGACTACGTGCAGCTCGACGATCACGTGGCCGAGCACCAGTTCGGAGACCGTGAACAGCTCGACCTGCAGGTCAACGTCAAGGTCGATGACTACGTGTTCGCGTCAACCCGGCTGATCCAGGACCTGGCTGACAATGACAACCAGATCCGTTCCGCCAGCACCGGCCTGCTCTACGCAGACGAGTGTTTTTCGTTTGGAATGCAGTACGAGCGTCTCAATTTCACCGACGATGACATCAGGCCGGAACACCGGTTTTCCTTCCGGGTGAACTTCAAGTACCTGGGTTCGGTGCAGGGCACCGACATTCAGTAACCGGCGCCCCCGGAGAACAGCACATGGGTCGACGGTCATGATGCGAATTCCCGCAGCATTCCGCACCGCATGCCGTCACGGCCTGGTCCTGGCACTTGCGGCGATGGCCGCCTCGCCAACCGCGGCCCCTGCCCAGCAGACGCAGCGCATCGCCGCGGTCGTCAACGACGAGGTCATCTCGGTTCGCGACCTCGAAAACGCCACACAACTGGCAACGGTTGTCGCGCGGCTGCCGGCAACTGCCGAAACCGTCCGACGGATCCGGAGCCAGGTCCTGCAGTCACTGATCAACGACACCCTGTACCTGCAGGAGGCCCAGCAGAATTCTGTCACTGTGAGCGACGCCGAGATGTCCCATGCCGCCGGACTTTTGGAGCAACGTCTCGGAATCAGGCCGGGGACGCTGGACGATTTCCTTGCCTCCAACCGGTTGAACCGCCGCATGGCCATGCGGCAGATGCGGGCATCGATCGCCTGGTCCAAGCTGGTCCGCCGACGTTTCGGATCCGTGGCGACCGTTGCCGAAGAGGAGATCGACGAGGTACTGGACATCTACCGGCGCAGTCTGGGACAGCCCCAGTACCTGGTCTCCGAAATCCTGCTGCCAGTCAATGATCCGGGCACCGAGGCACAGGTCCGCGACCTCGCCGCGCGGATCCACCAGCAGCTGCAGCAACCCGGAAGTGATTTCCGCGCGATAGCCCGGCAGTTCTCGTCCTCGGCCAGTTCGGCCCAGGGCGGCCTGATCGGCTGGGTAACCGCGGCTCAACTGGCACCCGGGATCGAGACGCTGCTTTCCGGACTCGGACCGGGAGAAGTCGCGCCTCCGGTGCGAACCGATCCCGGGTTCCAGATCATCAAGCTCGAAGACCGACGAATCCTGCGGGCGTCGGACCCGCTGGAGTCGGAGGTCAAGCTTCAGTTCCTGTCGGTGCCGCTGACGGGCGGCGGTGGAGGCAACACGAACACCGGACTGTTCCAGGAAATCGAGCGGGATGTCGCCGACGTGAGAAGCTGTCCGGAACTGGCGCAACTGGCCGAGGGACGGGACGGCGCCTCGGCCGGCGTTCTGGGCCCCATCCGGCTGGAAGAGGCGGCACCGGCGGTACGCGACATCGTGCTTGACCTCGACGTCGGCACCGTCAGTCGTGCCGTGCGGATGGGAACGGCGATATCGGTGTTCATGGTGTGTGAACGCAAGGCCGCACCCGACAACACGCCGGAGCGCGAGAACATCGTTGCCCGGCTTCGCGCCGAGAAACTGCGATCCCTGGCCCGCCGGTACATGAGGAACCTGCGTCAGTCCGCCTTCATCGAGACCCGGTAGTGGCGGGAGCGCCGCCCCCGCTGGCCCTGACCCCCGGTGAACCGGCGGGCATCGGGGCGGAAATCGCCCTTGGCGCCTGGCTGACCGGAGCAGTGCCCGTCTTCTTTCTGCTCGACGATCCCGACAGGGTGAGCCGCCGCGCAGCCCGGTCCGGCCTGACGGCCGGCTGTGTCGTCATCAGTCACCCGGCGGAGGCGCCGGAAGCGTTCCCCCACGGTGTTCCCGTTCTGCCCACGGAGTTCCCGGTGGACTGTGCCCCGGGCCACCCCGACCCTGCCAACGCCGCAGGTGTCACCACGGCAATCGAGGATGCGGTCTCTGCGGTCCGCGACGGAACCGCGCTCGCCGTGGTCACCAACCCGATCCAGAAGCACACCCTGGCCACGGCCGGTTTCGCTCACCCCGGCCACACCGAGTTCCTCGCCGAGCTGGCCGGTGGCTGCCGGCGTCCGGTGATGATGCTGGCCGGCAACGGGCTCAGGGTGGTGCCGGCAACCATCCATGTACCGCTCGCCCGGGTCCCGGAACTGATCAGGCACGACCTCGTGGTCGAGACCGCCCGCATCGTGCTGGAGGCGCTCAGGACCGACTTCGGGATCGCAGCGCCGCGGCTTGCGGTGTCGGGCCTGAACCCGCACGCGGGCGAGGGCGGCATTCTGGGCCAGGAAGACGACCGGGTCATCGGCCCCGCCGTTGCCACGCTGCGCGCCGAAGGAGAGCAGGTCAGCGGTCCGCTGCCTGCCGACAGCATGTTTCACGCCGAGGCCCGTGCCGGGTACGATGCCGCACTCTGCATGTTCCACGACCAGGCCCTGATCCCGGTCAAGACCCTCGACTTCTGGGGAGCGGTCAACATCACCCTCGGCCTGCCGTTCGTGCGCACGTCTCCGGACCATGGCACCGCGCTGGACCTGGCCGGGACGGGCAGGGCCCGGCCGGACAGCCTGGTGCGTGCCCTGCAGCTTGCTGCCGCCATGGGCATGCGGCGCCGTGCCTGACGATCATCCTCCGGATGACATCATTGCCCGGGTTGCGGCCCTGCCGCCACTGCGCAACGTGATCGGCCGACAACGCCTTTCGGCCCGCCGCTCGCTCGGCCAGCACTTCCTGCTCGATCTCAACCTGGCGCGACGCATTGCCCGCGCGGCCGGGCCCCTCCAGACGGGGACCACGATCGAGATCGGTCCGGGTCCCGGCGGCCTCACCCGGGCCCTGCTGATCGAGGGCGCGGACCACGTCATCGCAATCGAACGCGACCCCAGGGCCATCGCATCCCTGCGCGACCTCGAGCAGGCGGCCGGAGACCGGCTTGTCGTGATCGAAGGCGATGCGCGCCGGCAGGCGTTCGACACTCTCGGGACCCCGCCGCGCCGGGTAGTGGCCAACCTGCCCTACAACATCGCGACAATGCTCATCGTGAAATGGCTCGCGACACCCCGGACCTTCGAGAGCATCACCGTGATGGTCCAGAAAGAGGTGGCGTTGCGCCTGTGTGCCGTCGCCGGGTCATCCGACCATGGCCGCCTCGGTATCCTGGTGCGTTGGCTGACCGAGCCAACCGTACTGTTCGAGTTGCCCCCCAGCGCTTTCACACCGCCGCCGCGGGTGACCTCGGCGCTTGTCAGGCTGGTACCGCGACAGCAGCCGCTGTACCCGGCAAGAAGCGCAACCCTCCAACGGCTGACGGCCGCCGCCTTCGGCCAGAGGCGCAAGATGCTGCGCGCCAGCCTGCGCCGACTGGGCGGCGAACCACTGCTGGAAGAGGCCGGCATCGACCCGCAAGCCCGCCCCGAGACCCTCGACGTCGCGGATTTCTGCCGTCTCGCCCGCGCGTACGACCGCACCGTGACTTCAGGAGCCGCGGCGAAACCGGTCGACGAAATCGTCGAGCCCGGCCAGCCGGCTCCGGCGATGCCGTTCGCCGACAAGGATTGATCGTACCTCGCCAATGCTGGTCTCGAGATCCTCGTTGACGATGACGTAGTCGTACTCGGAGCAGTGAATGACCTCTTCGAGCACCTGCGCCATGCGTCGCTCGACGATGTCTGCAGGATCCCGGCCCCTGGTGGTCAGCCGACGACGCAATTCGGCGGTCGACGGAGGCAGAATGAACACCCGTACCAGGTCCCGGTCGCCGTGTTCGGCGAGTTGCCTGGTTCCCTGCCAGTCGAGGTCGAACAGCACGTCGCGTCCCGAGGCCAGGGCATCTTCCACCGGAGCGCGCGGGGTTCCGTAGTAGTGGTCGAACACACGCGCGTGTTCGAGCAACTCTCCGGCCTCGATCATCTGCCGGAACCGGGGCGCATCGACGTAGAAATAGTCACAGCCCTCGACCTCGCCCGGGCGGAGTGGCCGCGTGGTGGCCGAGACCGACATCACCAACTCGGGATCGGTCGCAAGCAGGCGGCGGGAGATACTGGTCTTGCCCGCTCCCGATGGCGATGAGAGCACCAGCATGACGCCGCGTCGGCGAATTACCGCCCCTCCCGTCATTCCACGTTCTGCACCTGTTCGCGGAACCGTTCGGTCTCCGCCTTCAGTTCGAGTCCCAGGCGCGTGAGCGCCAGGTCGGCGGATTTCGAGCAGATGGTATTGATCTCCCGGTTGATTTCCTGGCACAGGAAATCGAGTCGCCGGCCGACCGGCCCTCCCTGTTCCAGAAGCGTGCCGCAGGCCGCCACATGCGCATGCAGCCGGTCCGTTTCCTCCCGGACATCCGCCTTGGCCGCCAAGAGCGCCACCTCCTGGGCAAGCCGTTCCTCGTCGAGTGCCGGCACGGTGCCCAGCAGTTCATCGGTCTGGCGCCGAACCCGGTGGCGAAGCAGGGGGACCTGCTCCTGCGCCTCCTGTCCGGCGCGCTCGACCAGGGAGGCCAGCGTGGCCAGTCCATCGGACAGCACTTCCCCGAGCCGCTCGCCCTCGTGCCGTCGCATCTCGCACAACCCGTCGAGCGACCTGTCCAGGCCGGCCAGGATCTCTTCCAGTGCCTCCTCCTCGACCGCGATGCCTCGGGCTTCGGGACGTTCCAGCACACCGTCCACCTGCAGCAGGGTATCCAGCCGCGGCACCTCCACCCGCACGCCGTCTCTCGCCAGCGCCTCGTGCAGGGACAACAGCTCGCGAAGCAGCGGATGGTTGATCCTGATTGCGGCGGCTTCACGGTCATGCCGCAACGTCAGGATCGCGGTCACCGATCCCCGCGACAGCCGCGCGGCGACCATGCGTCGCGCCTCGGGCTCCAGTGCCGGCGGCCCCGTCGGTATCCGGCAGCGGATATCCAGCCCGCGGGAGTTGACGCTCTTCAGTTCCCACGCCCAGTGCCAGGATCTGCCCGGTCCGGCCAGACCGTCGGTTCGCGAATACCCGGTCATGCTCGAAACCGTCACCTGCACCCCACCATCCGATCCCGCGGACCCGCTCCTGAATATACGGTCACGGGACAGGCAACAAGATCGTGACTGGAACCTGCCCGACAGTAACCGTCCGCGGTCCTGCCCCGGAACCCACCATCGGACACCGATCACCCGACCCACATGCAATCCCGGTATCGAACGGGACGGACCCCCAGCGCGCCATGCGGCGTAACGCCCGTCCGAAGTGTGCTTTCGATCGCGTGCAGGGGCTCTCGCATCGATCCGGTTCCCGCAAGGCAGCTGCCCGCGGTCGTGTCCAGGGGCAGCCGCGCGGCGCGCAGGCAGCGGTCACTGTCTGGTGCCGTCCCCCTGACCCGCGGATTCGGTACCCGTTCGACGATCGCGCAGCCGACGCCAGATGCGAACGTTGCGCTGGTGCTCTGCCAGGGTACGGGCAAAGGTGTGTCCGCCGGTGCCGTCGGCAACGAAGTAGAGATAGTCGACATCGGCAGGATTGAGCGCGGCCCGAATCGATGCCTCGCCGGGATTGCAGATCGGGGACGGCGGCAGCCCGGTTATGACATAGGTGTTGTACGGTGTGGGTGTTGCAGTATCGGCGCGGGTCATCGGCCGGTTCAGGCCGCGCGGCGCGATGCCGTAGGCGACTGTCGGGTCGGACTGCAGCTTCATGCCGCGGTGCAGGCGGTTCGTGAACACGCCGGCAATCACCGCGCGTTCGTCGGGCTTGGCGGTCTCGCGCTCGATGATGGAGGCCAGGATCACCGCCTCTTCGGGCGTGCTGAAGGGCAGCCCGTGCTTGCGCTCCGGCCAGAGCCGCGCGAGCAGGTCCTGCATGTCCTTCTGCATGCGCGCAATCAGGCCATCCCGGGTATCTCCCCAGGAAAAATGGTAGGTTTCCGGGAGCAGCGAGCCTTCCTCGGGGTGGCGTGTGATCGTGCCGAACAGGCCATCGCTCGCCCTGATCCTGTCGAGCACCTGTCCCGTCGTGAGGCCTTCAACCAGGGTGATGCGCCGCACAACGGTACGACCCGACATCAGGATTTCCACCACTTCGCGGGGGCTGACCGAGGGCGGGAAACGGTATTCGCCAGCCTTCAGCCGACTCGCACGACCGGAGACCCGCGCCCCGAAGACGAACACCTCCGCGTGCTGGACGACACCGGCGCGCTTCAGGATCCCGCCAATTTCCTGGATGCCGCGACCGCGCTCGACCACCACCACCCGCGAGACATCAGACGGCCCCGGACGCGTGTATTCGGCATAGCCCCAGATCGCCACAACCGCCGCAATGATGCCCGTCGCGAGAACCAGGTACCCGAGCGTCAGCAGCACGCGCCGCATGGCATCCCGTCAAGATCAGTTTGCTCGAGTCAGCACCAGGGACGCGTTGGTCCCTCCGAAGCCGAAGGAATTGGACAACACGTTGTCGATCCTGCGTTCCTTTGCCGCCAGGGGCACGAGGTCGATTCCGTTACAGCCATCGGAAATCCGATCAAGGTTGAGAGTCGGCGGGGCCACGCCATCACGAATCGCGAGGATCGAAAAAATCGCCTCTACCGCGCCGGCTGCCCCCAGGAGATGCCCGATCGCCGACTTGGTGGATGACATGCTGACACTGGCGACGGCATCACCGAACAGGCGCTGAACCGCTCCGACCTCGATCGCATCCCCGAGCGGTGTCGATGTCCCGTGGGCATTGATGTAGTCGATCTGCTCCGGTTCTATTCCGGCACGCGCCAAGGCGTTCCGCATGGCCCGAAACGCTCCGTCCCCGCTCTCCTCCGGCGCAGTGATGTGGTGTGCGTCCCCTGACAGGCCGTAACCCGTGACTTCGGCATGGATGGTTGCGCCACGCCGGAGAGCATGCTCGCGCTCCTCGATCACCACGATACCGGCTCCCTCACCCATGACGAAACCATCGCGATCCTCGTCCCACGGCCGTGAAGCCTGTTCGGGGGTGTCATTGAATCCTGTGGACAACGCCCTTGCGGCAATGAATCCGGCAAGTCCCAGGCGATTGATTGCGGCTTCCGCCCCGCCCGCAATCATCACGTCGGCCGCGTCGTCACGCACCAGGCGCGCGGCATCGCCGATGGCATGGGCCCCTGTGGCGCACGCGGTTCCCACGGCATGGTTCGGACCCTTGAAGCCGAATCGGATCGAAACCTGACCCGAAACCAGGTTGATCAGTGCCGACGGGATGAAAAACGGCGAAATCCGCCGTGGACCACTCCTTGCAAGCTTCAGCGCCGTTTCGTAGATGGTCTCGAGTCCGCCGATACCGGACCCGATCATCACGCCGGTCCGGTCCTGCTTTTCCTCGGTGTCCGCCACCCAGCCGGACTGTTCGATCGCCTGCGCCGCGGCACACAGTCCAAGCAGGATGAACCGGTCCATCCTGCGCTGGTCGCGGGCCGGGACCCAGCAATCCGGATCGAAAAGTCCCTGGTCGGACGGACCAGCCGGAATCATCGCCGCGACCCTGCTGGCAAGATCGGAGACATCGAAATGCTCGACCGCTCGAATGCCGGACTGTCCCTCGATCAGCCGGGACCAGTTGTATTCGATGCCGACCCCGAGCGGAGTCACCAGACCCATACCTGTGATGACGGCGCGCCTCATCGCGTCCCGTCACCCGTCGGATCCATGCCGGCCTGACCCAGGCGGGAGTGCACGCTCAGACTGTTGCCTGCTCGATGAACGCGATCGCATCCTTGACGGTCACGATCTTCTCGGCAGCGTCATCGGGAATTTCCACGTCGAACGCTTCCTCGAACGCCATGACAAGTTCGACCGTGTCGAGGCTGTCGGCACCGAGGTCATCAATGAAACTGGCGGTATCGGTCACCTTTGCGCCGTCAACACCCAGATGTTCAATGACGATCGACTTTACCTTTTCGGCGACTTCACTCATGTCGGCATTCCCCAGTTCCTTCAGCACACCGCCCTGTGCGAGCCGGCCGCACGGGCGCGGTTGCTCCGCGCCACCCGATGAAACAGTCATATACTTCGCGGTCGGCGATTACCACAAGTTCCCCTCGCTTGCCTAGTTTCGGCGCACCCGGCCTCTAGCCGAGCACCGAGAAGCTCGACTGCTCGTTGATCGGGCGTCGGCGCGAATAGAATCCGGTGTCGATGTCGCGGCCGATACGGGGTAACCGGAACCGCATCGGACTGGCGTCATGGTCACCCCCGTTCTCGCACCATTCCACCAGCGCCACCATCAACTTCCCCGCAATCGCCGCATTCTTGAACTGGTTGCCGCTCGAACCGCAGGCCATGTAGAAGCCGTCAAGGACCGAACGGTCGTAGACCGGGATCCAGTCGGTCGAGGCATCGTAAAGATCGACGACACCGCGCGCCCGGTTGGGAATGCCGAGCGTCGGCACCCGTTGCGCGTAGCGCATCGCCTGGGTGTTCCATTGCTCGGTGAAGCTGCGGTCGTAGGACTGGTCATCGTTGGTGAACACGTGCGGGTCGCACGGAGGATCCTCGCTGCCGATCAGGATGTGATTGCCGTGTTCCGGCCGGCAGTAGCAGGCGATGTCCCCATCGGACACGATGGTGCCGTCCCGCTCGAAGTCGAATCCTTCCGGTGCCGGGACATGGACCACCTCCTGGCGCAGGGGCCGGGTCGCGATCGTCATGTCGCCCAGCACACCGGCGAGCGCGTTGACCCGGGCAGAGCCGGGGCCAGCCACGTTGATCACCACTGGCGCACCGATCACCTCGCCGTCGTCCAGCCGCACACCGGTGACCCGGCCGTTCCGCTGCACGATCCCGGTGACCGTCGTGCCGAGCCGGATCTGCGCGCCGCAGCGGACCGCCGCATCGGCGAGGTTGCGCGCCGCCAGTGCCGGATCGGTGACGTAGCCCCCGTTCGGCCAGTAGACGGCGCCCTCGATCCGTTTGCCGTTCGACTGGCCGAACCCCGGGTCGTCAGGCCGCTTCGCCGGAGTGAAACTCTCCAGCGAGTAGATCGGCAGCCGATCGAGGATCTGCGCGCTGTCCCACTCCTCGAACGGGCAGTCGAGCATGGCGCTGAACCGCATGTGCCGGGCGAGCTGCCCGTTGCCGTCCGTCTTCATGACCAGACAGCCGATTTCCCTGAACCGCGCAAGGTCGCTGCCGGACGGAGCTTCGAGATAAGCCGCCCAGTCGCGCCAGTAGTGGTACCCTTCCCATGCAAACGCGGTCCCGTCGAAGGTCGAGTAATGCATGCGCACGATCGCGCAGGAGCCGGCGGTGGAGCCGTGACCGATTTCCCGGTTGCGATCGAGCGACAGCGTCTTCCACCCGGCCCTGGCAAGTTCGAGGCTGATCGCCGATCCGATCACCCCGGTCCCGATGATGATGGCATCCGGGTTGCTCATGATGTCTCCTCCCCCGCCCGGCATGGGTCCTGCATGCGGAGGACGACCGTCCGGGCCGGTTGACATGGTGGTGGACCCGCCGGGTACGGTATCGACCCGCGTACCCCTCCGCTACCCGGAACACGAGCCATGTCCACGACCCATCACCTGTCCCCCTCTCCGTCCACGGTGCACTGGGGCTTCTTTGACGCCGCTCTCGATCCGGTGCTCGAGATCGCGTCTGGTGACACGCTGGTGCTTGAATCGGTCTCCGGCGGGCCCGAGGTCCTGCCCGGGCCGGGCTACCACGTACCGCCGGAACTGCTCGACATTCACCGGGAGGTCCCGCGTCCCCTGCCGGGACACCTGCTCACCGGACCGGTCAGGGTCAGCGGTGCGCGCGCCGGGCAGGCGCTGCAGGTCGACATCCTCGAGGTCGGCCTGCGTCAGGACTGGGGTTACAACTACATCAAGCCGCTGTCAGGCGCTCTGGCCGGCGAGTTCCCCGAAACCGTGCAGATGACCATTCGCCTGCACGCCGAAAGTGGCGAGGCGGAACTACCTTGGGGGACGCGGCTGCCGCTCAGGCCCTTCTTCGGCGTCATGGGCTGCGCGCCTCCGCCCGCCTGGGGGATGATCAGCTCGATCCAGCCCCGGGCCCACGGCGGGAACATGGACAACAAGGAACTGATCGCGGGCACGACACTGTACCTGCCGGTCTTTGTCGACGGCGCCCTGTTCTCTGCCGGAGACGGACACGGCTGCCAGGGCGACGGGGAGGTGTGCGTGACCGCGGTGGAGACGGCGCTGCGAGGACGCTTCCGGCTCACCGTGCGCGACGACATCCACTGTGACCTGCCGTGGGCGGAGACCCCGGACAACCTGATTACCATGGCGTTTGACGAGGACCTCGACACCGCCGCCCGCGAGGCGCTGCGCCAGATGATCGGGCAGATCACCGCGCGCACCAACCTTGGCCCAGCCCAGGCCTACCAGCTGTGTTCGCTCGCCGCCGATCTCCGGGTGACCCAGATCGTCAACGGCAACAAGGGCATTCACGTCGTCCTGCCGAGATCGGCTCTCGCCGGACCGGCATGACCGATCCCCGGCTCGGTACGGTCAGCGCAGGATCTGGTCGCCGGCCGCGTCAGAATCGCGGACGGTTCGGCAGATACCAGTCAAGACAGTTGCGTGCCTGCTCGATCTCCTCACACGGTGCCTCGCTCGCGATCAGGACCAGGCATTCACGAGCCCGGATCATTCCGATGTAGAGCCGATCGAACAATTGCAACCGGTGCTCCGAGACCTCCTTGTCGGGCCTCCCGACATCCGGCGTGGCCACGTCGCCTTCCTCCTGACCAACGTATCGACCCGGCAACAGTGACGCACCGAGCCGGAGGATCAGGATCGCCCTGAATTCCATTCCCCTTGTCCGGTCCAGCGTGCTGACCCTTGCACCGCCGGGCAGTGTGCTTCTGGTACGCAGGTCCCGCAACGGCGCGGACCTCGTCCCGCTCGCAGACACCGCGCGCGCCCTGACGTCGACGTTGTGCTTCATCAGAATGCCGATTTCCTCCGGCCTCAGACCCTTCTCGTCCACCAGATACCTGACCTCGCGCAGGGCGCGCAGCATCTCGTGTCCTGCCTGGCACTGCGGAGACACTGGCAGGCCGCCGTCACCGGCACCTGCGAACGAGTAAAGATCGGTGGCGTCAATCGCGTTCCACGAAATCTCCATGGTTGCGAAGCTTTCGAACGGCTTGGCCCCTTCCGCCTCGTCAAGTGCAACTGCCCCCTATCGCGGGCATGGCGCCGGTGCACGCTCTTCACCACGCAGTCCGACTGAACCGCGATGACGGAAGGATCGCCCGGCGCGACCATCTCAGCGCGACAAGAAGTGAGCGCAATTTGCGGATTGGCTCGCCCGGATTTCGAATCCGGAAAGCTCAGGATCGACTGTGGCCTGCTATTCTGCTCGGCCAATCCGCCCACATGGATTGCTGGACGGCCTGCGCGGTAAAAGTCTACCGTGCGACCGCTTGGCTGACGGCTGGAGAAACCACGACCCTGCCAACACGGCAAGTGGAGGAACCCGATCGTGCAACAGCGAGACATTCCGACGACGCCACGGCGCCGGCATCTCCCGGCATTTGCAGTCGCCTGGTTGCTGCTGATCGTCTCCATGACATCGGCAGAGGCAGAAGATGGCCGGAACGGGTTGCCGTGGGCGGGCAGCTACGCAGGGATTTCGGGCGGCATCGGCCACCTTTCCAACCACATTCGCGATGTCGACGGTTTCGCGAACTGGGGCAATCCCGGCTCGACCCGCGACTATGAAGCCGACGGCGCGGTCGGCGGCGTCTTCGCCGGCCGACGGTTCGCGTTGGGCGGCCTCGGTCTTCGCTACGAGGCCGAGGCGATGCTGGGCAATCTGTCGGCACGCACAGACGGGCTCGACCCGACCTGCCCCGACGAGTCGGCCGACACGCGATTACGCTGGGCCGTCGCGGCGCGGTTTGGCGTGGAGGAGGAGATCGGCAAAGTCCGGGTATTCGCTCTCGCCGGACCGGCGCTGGCGCGCATCGTCAACGCCGTGACCGATACCGACTACACGGGAAGCTGCCTCGAACACGACCTGCGTCTTGACGCCGACGACTCGTTCCGCCGCGAATCCACCCGGTTCGGCTGGACCCTGGGCATCGGGATCGAGACCGAGTTGACGCCACGCTGGGCGATTCGTCTCGACGGCGCGTATTTCGATTTCGGGGGGCACAGCTACCGCGTCAACCGTTCGCTGAACAATTCCTGCGGCCCCAACGGGCCGCGGGCACCATGCTCCTATACGATCCACAATCGCACGAGCGCGCTCCGCCTGGCCATCGTCTACCGGTTCGGGCATTAGACCGGGCGTCACGGCCGCACCTTCATCGAAAAGTGTCAGGAACAAACGTACCCGTTTCGGCGTCATTCACAACAGGACTTTCCCACGCTGTCGGTGATCTTGACCGGCAACCGATGAACGGGGCACGGGTCGTGGTTGCCTGGCTGAGTCTTGCGGCTGCGGAGCCGCCCACGCGCCAACGCAGGGCGGTTTCCGCTTGCCGGGTGGTTCGTTGTCAGGATCCGGAGTCGTTCCGGCAGCGCCGTGGAACCGCCGGCATGCTTCTTCGGCGGCTCCCGGTCACGGGTGACGCGGGCGATCTGACTGACGCCAGGGTCGTTGATGGTGCCCTTGAGCGGGGTCATGACACGGATGGACCGCTGCTCCAGGCGCCCGTGGGCCTTTTCGACATCCTCCTCGAAGGAGCCGGCGGCGTCCCTCTCCCAGTCGATGCGCTCGAGGATGCCGAAGGTCTCCGGAGCGTTGCTCTTGACGGTGAAGACGGAGTCCGCGCGTTCCGTGATCTGTGTCGCGGTCTTGTGCGTCGTGTGCAGTGCGTCGAGGGTGATCACCTTTCCGCAGATGTCGCTGCGCTCCAGGAGGTCGTGCATGGTCGCCAGTTCGCCTCCCTCGTCACCGAAGTTCAGGAGCGCAAACGGTGCTCCGGTGACATGGTCGACAAGCGCCACGGTCTCGTGATGGTCCTCGCCGTTGCGGTTGGCGCCGCGGATGCGCTTGTCGTCGGCAGCGAGCGACCGCGCGAACTGCGCAGCGGCGAGGCAGCCCTTCATGTTGGCGAGTTCGGCAAGCACATGCATCGCGAGCACACAGGCCACCGTGTGCTTCCTTCCCTGCGCCCGGCGGAAGTCCGGAACCGCCGCCAGCTCGCCATGCAGGGAGCGCATCGCCCCGGGGTTCCGGGGCGCCAGTTCAGGACTGGCGGGCGGCACCACGTCACGCGGCAGCGCCAGCGGGTTCGAAAGCAGCTCACGGGCGTCGGGCCTCAGCGGCGTGACGAGTAGAGTCGAGGGGAGGCGCGCCCTGCCGTAGGCCCGAGGGAGTAGCTGTTGCCGGCCGCTTTCGCTCGACGCCGGTGCCTCAGTCTCAGCCATAGCCGCGTTTCCTCACCCCCGCTCGTCGAACCGGGCGTGCGGTTTTCCGCACCCAGCTCTCAGTCGGGATCATGCCTTCGCCCACGGAAAGGTCTTTGTTGTCCGCTCAAGCTGTCTCAGACCGAAGTCATCTCGCAGTCTGGCATCCGGGAAGCGCACATATTGCCCGGACTTCACCTTGTGCTTGTGACAAAGCCACCGTCGCAGCCGCCGGATCGTATGTCGGTTGATGGACTTGTAGGCCGGTGAGACCTGACCCAGGGTGAAGTAGTTCGCCCATCCGGAGATCATCCGGTTGAGTTCGGCCACTTTCGCCCCGGTGTCCATCCAGACGGACTTGCGGTCCGTCTTCTTGCTGATCCGGTGGCAGATGTCCTGGACGTTTGCCTTGCTCGGGCGAGTGCCGACATAGCGGCTGCCGTCGGTCCGGCGCCAGTTCCAGCCGATGCGGTATCCGAGGAACTCGAACGGTTCCTCGGGGCATCGAAGACATCGGGTCTTGCGGGCGTTGACCGGCAGCTTCAGCACTCCCATGATCCGTTTGACCGCCGCCAGCATCTCTGCCGCCGGTGCCTTTCCGAGTACACAAAAGTCATCCGCGTAATTCACGATCTCCGCCCCGAACCGGCGGGCGTATCCGTTGAGTTTCCAGCCAAGGATGAAGCGACGCATGTAGATGGAGCTCAACAGCGGGCTCACCGGTGACCCCTGAGGGGTTCCCTTGCGCTCCCGCCGTGCCCGGTTCGTGCGGCGTGTGCCGCCGTCCCCGTCGTCCTCTTCCACCGGCGCTTCCAGCCACGCCTTGATGAGCCCCAGGAGCCGTCCGTCGCTGACGCGCCGGGCGATGCTCTTCAGGAGTTCGGCGTGCGGAATTTCGCCGAAATAGTTCGAGAGGTCGGCGTCAACCACCTCGTGGTGCCCCCGTGACAGCAGGCCATGAATGCGGTTAACCGCATCCTTCGCACTGCGTCCCGGCCGGTAGGCATACTGTTCCGGTTGCAGGTCCGCCTCGAAGATCGGCTCCAGCACAAGCATGGCCGATGTCTGCGCAACCCGGTCCTTCAGGCACGGAATGCCCAAGGGCCGGAACTTCCCCGGTTCCTTCTTCGGGATCAGGACCTGACGCACCGCTTGCGGCATGTAGGTCCCGTCCCTCAGTTCCCGCGACAGGTCCCCAAGCCAGTCTCCCACCCCCGTCTTCTCGATGTCCGCAATTGTCTCGCCGTCGACCCCCGCCGACCCGCCATTGCGGCGGACCCGCTTCCAGGCCTCCAGCAAAAAGTCCTCGCGCCACACCTTGTCGATCAGGGCGTGAAAGCGCCGGTCGGGTTCTTCCTTCGCTTTCTCATGCAGTGTGTTCTGGAGTTTCCGAACCCGTTGTGCCCCTGTTAGACCTTCGCCAGTAGGCATGCCTTGCTTCCTTTCCACACAACTCCCGACTCAGGGCCCCTTCCCTCGACCGGCGTTACCCGGCGTCTCCAGTATTACGGGCCCATCCGCCACCCTGACGGCCCGGCCTGTCCCTCGCGGGCTTCCGGTTGGTGCGTGCCACACCACCATCAGGGCTTCCCGTGTTGCTGCGTTTTCCATCTTCCGTGCATGTCGGCGCCATTACCCCGGTGGAAACGCCCCGGTGCGCGTGTCGCTTGCTTCCCGGTGCGCCGTCGGCCTTCCCCAGAAATCTGGTGGGTCGGCTTCCACATGAGCCGTTTCGAGGCCTGCTCAGCGTTCACTCACGTTCCGACCTGCATGGTCGCTGAGCTGCCCAAGGCAGCCCTTCTCTCCGCGGTGCTTCAAACCATGTCGTTGCCTCCATGATCCGCCGCGGCTGCTACCAACCGAAGCGACAACTGTTGGGCGGGGTTCGCACCCGCAAGGAAAACGCGCCTTTCCACGGCGCACAGATCACCTTCGGCTTGCCATGGGGGTCGGTGTCGCACCCGTTGGCACGGGCGAACCCCCTGGTCTCGCCCAGCCCGCCGCCCTGTACATGGTGCCCGCAGAAGGGTCCTGGCGCTCCGACCAGCCATACGCCTGATCATGGAGGCCGAAGTTGACGACTATCATCGTGTCCGGGGGCAAGCGTTCGGGGTCCGGCAGCGCCAGCATGATCCTCCATTCCTGCGATGCGCGGATCGAGAAGTGGTTTGGGCGGCGGGCACTTCCCAGTTTCTCGAAGTTGAGCCCGGGATGCCTGAAGTCCTCGCGGAACTGCCTGAGCGTCGGGTCGCACTGGCCCTGTTGTTCGGGGTAGCGCTTCATCGCTCGCCAAGACTCTCTGGAAACCAGCAGGTTCATGGACGGGTCCCGGTCCGGCCGCATGTTCCCGACAGCCGGCGCCCTCCGCACAAACCATCGCCCGAGTGAGGCGCAGGACACGACCAGCGGAAGAAACGGCAGTGGATCGTCCCGTCAGGGGACCGGTCAAGCGTGCACCCGCGGGAACGGGGAACGACGCCGCGCCTGTGTTCGCAACGCGAGCATTACCGACCGGGAAGCGCCATCCGATTCACCGTGCAGGATCGCGGGCCCGTTCCATTCGAACGCTCGGACGTTGTGCCGCAGGACCCGAAGAACGATGCCGATGGAAGGAGCGGTCAGTGCCCGGGTATGGCGTCCGGATCGGCCCTGTGGAGAGGGAGATCGTAGCACAGGGCGGCGGTGCAAGATGGCATCGTGCACGGCGGGATATCGGCCACACCAGTGACGAATGCGTCGGCCCGGCTTCCGACAATACCCGTCTGCACGGACCACTCCCTGCGCAAGTGACGGACCCACGATGCTGTTTCGCCCCCGAACCGGCCCTGTGCACCCGCCGGTGTTGTCGTCTACCATGCGCTGTCCGGCGTGCTCCGGTGCGCAGCGCGCCGCCTTCCTGCAGGGAACCTCAACCATGTCGCTCACCCATGCTCCGGTTCGCGCCCTTGGCGGCGTGGTCGCCTCGGCCCACCCCCTTGCCTCGTCGGCTGGCGCCGAAATGCTGCAGGCCGGCGGTACTGCCTTCGACGCCGTCGTGGCAACGGCGGCAACCCTGAACGTTGTCGAGCCGTTCATGTCCGGACTGGCCGGGCTCGGCGTGGCCACCTTCTGGGACGCATCTGAACGCCGGGTCCGCTGTCTCGACTTCATCCCGCCGGTCCCGGCCGGGTTCGACCCGACCGGGGTCAGCCGGGACTCGATCGTCACCGGGCCGATGGCGAGCGGCGTTCCCGGTAACCTGGCGGGATGGTGCGCCCTGCACGAGACCCGCGGCTCGATGCCGTTCGCGCGCGTGCTCGAACCCGCAATCCGGCACGCGCGCAACGGCTTTCCGCTCTCCGCGCTCTACTGTCATCTCGCGCGGGGAACCGCGCCGCGCGCGAGCGGGAGCGAGTGGCACAGGGTCTACTGGCCCACCGGCTCCGAGCCCCGGCAGGAGGAAATTCTCAGGCAACCCGACCTGGCCACCACGCTCGAGGCCATTGCCGCAGACGGACCAGCCCATCTGCACGGCGGACCTCTCGGGGCTGCGATGGTCGCTCACCTCGACCAGCACGGCGGATGTCTTTCCATGCAGGATCTCGCGGCAGTCCGACCGGAATTCGAGGACCCGCTGTCTGCCGACTATCGCGGGCTGGTCGCACATGTGCCCCCGCCGCCCTGCGAAGCCTTCCAGTTCCTGCTGACGCTTCGCATCCTCGACGGGTTCGACCTCGGTGCACTCGAGCACCTGGGAGCGGACCACCTCGACCTGGTGTTGCGCTCCATCAGGCTTGCCGCCGAGACTCGGATCGTGAACAACAACCGCAGCCGGGCCGAAATCGAGGCGCTGCTGGGTGAAAGCGAGGTCGCGGCACTGCGCAACCGCGTCTCGGACCCCCGGCCGGTCGACGGACGCACCGAGCAGTTCGGCGACGCTCCGCCGCCCGAAGTCGCCGACGCCCGGGGGCATACCACCTCGATGTCGGTTGCCGACCGGTTCGGAAACATGGTCTGCATCACCCAGAGCCTCGGCTCGCCGTGGGGATCGACGGTCGTCATTCCGGGCACCGGCGTGTGCATGAACAATTTCATGAACTGGGGCGATCTCAGTCCCGCGTCCCCGAACCGCCTGATCGGCGGCAGGAGGTGGGCGATGTGCCTGTCGCCCGTCATCTGTACCCGCGACGGGCTCGCGACGCTCGCGATCGGAACCCCTGGCAGCTACGGCATCATGCAGACCCAGGCCCAGGCCATGGTCCACCACGTCGATTTCGGGCTGAACATCCGCGAGGCCATCGAGGCGCCCCGCGCCCGGCTGTTCGATGGCCGTCGCGTGGTGGCGGAAGACCGGGTCGCGAACGCGGTCATCACGGCACTCGGGGACCGGGGCCACGAAATCGAACCTGCCGGGGCCGACTTTACCGCGCTGTGTGGCGGCATGCAGGCGGTCATGCGCGACCCTGCAACCGGAGCACTGCTCGGCACCGCGGATCCGCGCCGCGACGGATCCGCAGTCGGGATCTGAACTCTCAATCGGCCTCGCGTCGCCAGGCGAAGACCGCGCTGCCCAACAGCAGGACCAGGGCCAGCACCTCGGGCAGAAGCCGGGTCGCGTGAACCCCGGTCACGTCATGGGCCTCATTGGCTCGCAGTCCCAGCCAGCCGCGTCCGGCCGCGGCCCGGCCCGGCCGGACCCGGCGCACGTCGGGCGTGCCATCATCGCCCGCCCAGAACACACCCCCGCCGGTGGCCTGCGCCACGGGGCCGACGATGTCTGCCGTGGTTGGCAGCCGCGCGAACTCAAGGTCGTTGAGGTCGCCAAGCGCAACCAGGCGGACCAGTTCTCCATCGGAAAACCGGTACAGGCCGACCCGTTCTGCATCGAAGACCGCGGTGTGGAGCCCGAGCCCGACCCGCTCCAGCTCCCGGGTCTCGCTGCGCCCGTCCGGCGCAGTCATGGTCACCGACTTCCCGGCGTCGTCCATGGACCGGTGGACGATCTCGATCCGCTGGCCGGTCACGGTCGCACGCAGGTCGTTTTCCTCGAGAGCCGGCTCCTTCATGAGCCAGTGCGCGAGGCGCCGCAGCAGCTCGGCCTGCGGCCCGCCACCCTCGTAGCCGCGGCCCCACAGCCAGACATGGTCGGACAGCAGCTGCGCCACCCTGCCGTCCTCGATCCTGGCAAGCATCAGCAGCGGCCGGCCCCCGACCCCCTCGAACAACACATCCCCCTGCCGGGCCTCAGCCTCGACCTGGCGGAGCCAGCGGCCCCAGCTCGCTTCCGACATCCGGACTCCGTTCCGGTCCATTTCCCCGCCCCCCGGCAAGCCGGCTGTGACCGGGTGGCGAAACCCCTGTTCGGTGATCCGCGGCCGGTAGCCGGCCTCGATGACGTTGCCGAGAGGAGATGACGGCAGGATCTCGCCGATCGGAGTTGCGGCAATCGACAAGCGCCCGGCAAACATTGGTCCCGAGGCCGCCAGCAATGCCCCGCCCGAGCGGACGTAGTTGACGATGTTCGCCAGGTATCCCCGCGGCACCACACCGCGGCGATGATAGTGATCGAGCACGATCAGGTCGAAACCGTCGATCTTGAGTTCGAACAGCTCGCGCGCCGGAAACGGGATCAGCGACAGCTCGCGCACCGGCGTTCCGTCCTGTTTCTCTGCCGGTCTCAGCACCGTGAAATGCACCAGGTCGACCGCCGGATCGGCCTTGAGCAGCGATCGCCAGGTTCGCTCGCCGGCATGGGGCGTCCCCGAGACCAGCAACACGCGCAGCCGGTCACGCACCGCGTTGATCGCGTGGGCAACCCGGTTGTTGACGATGCCGAGTTCGCCGGACCGTTCCGCGACCTCGATTTCCACAATGGTCTCACCGGCCCGGACGAGTTCGAACGTCAGCTCCTGGTTCTGCTGGACCGGGACGCTCATGGTCCTGAACGGTTCGCCGTCAACCAGGACCGATACCGGAACGACCGTGCCCTGCGGGACCCCGGCGTCCTCCACCCGGAACCTGATGCCGACCGTGTGGCCCACCATCCCGAATGTCGGCGCCTGCTCGATCACGATCCTGCGATCGTCCTCGTTGCGCCTGCCCGTCAACACCAGATGGAACGGCGCCGGCAACGGCGTTCCCTCAAGGCCGGCATCGGCGTCGTGAACCTGCCCGTCCGTGATCGCGACGATTGCCGCGAGCCGGTGGTCGGGGATATCGCCGCGCACGCGGGAAATCACGTCGAACAGGCGTGTCCCGCGCCGGCGTGTTCCCTCCGCCCGTACGACCCGGACCTCGAGGTCGGGACGGTCCTGCATGGATGCCCGCAAGTCCGCAAGCACCCGGTCCCTGACTGCGGCACGGTCGGCCACGCTCTGGCTGGCGCTGTCGTCAACGACGAGTACCGCGACATCGGCTCGCGGCTCACGTGTCTCGCGAACCAGTGTCGGATTGGCAAGCGTGAGCAGGAATACCGCCACGGCAAGCGCGCGCCACGCAATGCCGGACGCACCGACCCGCAGGCCCCAGCCGACCAGCAGCACGGCCACGAGCACAATGGCGCCGAAGGCCCACGGGTTCAGGAGCGGATCGACGTCCAGGCCGATCGCGTCTGCCATCACTGGCCCAGTCGCTCGAGGATGGTCGGAACGTGGACCTGGTCCGACTTGTAGTTTCCCGTGAGCGTATACATCACGAGGTTGACCCCGAACCTGAAGGCAAACTCGCGCTGCAGTTCCCCACCCGGGATGACCGGAAACACGAAACGGCCGTCGCTGTCCCGGGCCCAGGCACCGGCCCAGTCGTGACTTCCGACGACGACCGGGCTTACGTCGGTGGCCGAAGCCGACTGTTCGTCCTGGACCCATACCGGTCCACCGGCGAATCTGCCCGGGAACTCGCTGAGCAGGTAGAAAGCCTTGCCCAGCACATGATCAGGCGCCACCGGGGCAAGCGGTGGCAGGTCGAGATCGCGGGTCAGGGCCTGCAGTCGCTGCATGCCGGACCCGAACCCTCCCGGGCTGGTCTCGAACCGGTCGCGGGTATCGAACACCACCGTGCCACCGTTTCGCATGAAGCCGTTGATCCTCTCCGACACTCCAGGTGCGAGCGGCGGATGGGCGCTCCAGATCGGCCAGTACAGGAACGGATAGAACGCGAGTTCGTCGGTTGCCAGGTCGACACCGATCGGATCGGGAGGTTCGACCGAGGTGCGCTCGCGCAGCACGCGAGACAGTGAGACAAGACCGGCCCGGCTGACCCTGTCGACACGATCAAGGCCGGTGATGACATAGGCAAGATGTGTCCGCCGGGTCGCCGCGATCGCCTCCGGGTCCCCATCGCGTTCGATCAGTTGTGCCTGCAGAGGCGTAGCCGTTGAGACGATCACAACCAGCAGTGCGACCGCACCTGCGTGAACCCCGGGCCGAAGGTTGAACAGCACCCCTCTCAGCGCCAGGGTGACAAGCAGGTCGAGGAGGAACAGCACACAGGCTGCAACCAGAAGCAGCGGACCGAGACTGCGCTCGGAACCGGCATCGAAACCGCGGCTCGCGACACCTTGCGGGGGATCCGGCTCAAGGCTGAACCCCTCGGTGTCGATCTCGAGATTGAGCGCACGCGGTGCCCCCCGACGCCCGTAGTAACCGGGTGGAAGGTAGGGACCGACCACGCTGTCCGCAGTGCCGTTTCCGGGCGTCCATGACCGTGTTGCAGCCCCTGGAGCGCCGAGATGACCGAATCCGTCAAGGGTCTCCAGTGGCGGCAACCGCGATCCGGCGGCTTCGGTTTCCAGGCCGCTGCCCAACGCGACCACGCGCCGCAGCATCTCCACGAACAGGCCGGAGAGTGCAAGATTGCTCCAGTCCGGCGTCGGCGTGGTGTGAAACAGGACCAGCCAGCCCTCGCCGTGCTCGCGACCGGTGACGATCGGCGTACCGTCCGCCAGCCGGGCCCAGGTGCGCTCGGCAAGGTCGACAGCCGGTTCGGCCAACACCTGGCGCCGCACGTTAACGTCGTCGTAGGAGGGAATGTCGGCGAAGGGTCCGTCTGGCGCAAACCGGGTGATCGGAAGGGGCGCCGACCAGGACAGCGCGCCTCCGAGGGTTCGATTGCCGATGCGAAGCCTCACCGGAACCAGGGTGTCGTGCACGGTTCGCGACTGCTCCGCACCGCCGTCGGCGAATTGTGGACCAGCGAACCGGATCAGCACGCCCCCGTCCCTGACCCAGCCCGACAGCCTGGCCCGGACCGCGTCCGGCAACCGGCCGACATCCGCCAGTACCAGGGCGCTCATTCCCGTTTGCAGAAGGTCCTCGAGCGGACCGCGGGTGACGTCGCTGGTCGGGGCAAGAGCCTGTTCGATGTAATGGAGTTCATCGAGAAGAAGCTGACCGCCACGGTAGGCGGTTTCCGACACCAGGCCAACGGGCCTGCGCCGGAAGGCATCGTCGAGCAGCAGCACGCCTCCTGCTCCCTCTCCCTCCAGAACGATGCGCCCGATCTCGTTGCGCAGCGCCACCGGCAACGCAAACTGCAACTGGACATGGGTGTCGCCGACATCGAAGGCGCCGGTCGTCCCGGCGAGAAGACGGCCATCGCCGGCAAGTGCGCGAGCCGATACCGGAGCCGCGGGTCCGGCTGCCGGCCGGGTGACCCTCACGACGACATCACGTCCGGCTCCCCGATCCAGCGAGATGATTCTCGGGCCTTCCGACCTCTCCGCGATCACGGTCACGGCACCCAGGCCGCGCAGGACCGCAAGCAGATCGTCCTCGCCCTCGTCGCGGATCCCGTTGCTGATCCACACGCTTTCCGCCGGTGGCCGGATCGCTGCATCCTGCAGGTGCGCCGCAAGCCGGGCGGGACGCGACCGCCACGGGACCGGCTCGAGGCCGCGAATCAGTTCACGGGCCTCCGGCGCGGGACGCAGGGTCAGCGGCCCGTCTCCGGCGTGCGTCGATCCTGTCGTGGTGAGCAGGACCACCTCCCTCCCCTGGCGTTCGGCCTGGGTGATCACCGCATCGATCATCGAAATCCGTCGTGTCCAGTCCCGTCCGGCCGTCCAGTCATCGTCGATTACCAGCAGCACCGGTCCGGAACCGGCCAGATCGTCGGCCGCATTCAGGATCGGTCTGGCCAGCGCGACGATCACCAGCGCCGCTATCAGCAGGCGCAGCAGCAGAAGCCACCACGGAGTTCGGTCCGGCGCCTCCTCGCGTGCCTGAAGGCGGTACAGAAGCCGGATCGCCGGAAAGACGGTGGTGCGCGGTGCCGGCGGGGTGACGCGCAACAGCAGCCACAGCAACGGGAGGCCGGCGAGCGCCAGCAGGATCAGGGGGCTGGCGAAGCTGAGAGCACCGAGCGACAGCACTGTTCCGTCCCTTCAGTGAATCACGCCGGACAGTGCGCTGTGCAGTGCCAGCAACGCCGAATCGGCCGAGCGGTCGGTGGTGTGGCGGGCGTAGCTCCACCCGGTTCGGGCGGCCAGTTCCTGCACGGCGCCGCAGTGTTCCTCGAGCCGGCGGCGGTACTCCTCGCGCACCTGTTCGCTGCGCCTGAGCAGGTGTGGCTCCTCCGCCTCACTCCCCTGAAAACGAATGCGTCCCCGGAACGGGAATCCGCTCACGGCCGGGTCAAGCACCTGCAGCAGGTGCCCGGAACATCCGGCGGAAATGTAGCTGCGCACTATTTCGCGATAGTCCTGTACAGGTTCGAGGAAATCGCCGATCAGCACCAGCGAGCAGTGTCGCGGCACCCGGACCACCGGGGGCAGGCGGGTCTGCCGAAGCTCACCCGACAGCGTGGCGACAAACCGCTCAAGGCCGACGCGCCCGCCGCGGGGGGGAACGCCGCTGCCGAGAAGCCCCACCCGTTCACCTCCCTCGGTCAACAGGATGGCAAGCGCAACGGCGAGAACCCGGGCCCGGTCGCCCGCATGTTCGAGGCGCCGTCGCGAGCGGTAGTGCATGGACGCCGACACGTCGCACCAGATCCACACCGACTGCGCCGCGTCCCACTCGGTCTCGCGGACGTAGAGCCCGGTCCCGCGCGCCGATCGGCGCCAGTCGATGCGCCGGGCCTCGTCGAAGTGCTGGTAGCGCCGGAACTGCCAGAATGCTTCCCCCTGTCCCCGGCGGCGGCGGCCGTGCAGGCCCTGCAGCACCGTTGCAGCCACTCGCGCCGCCGCCACCTGCAGTGGCGGCAGTCGGGTCGCGAGGCCCTCGGCCCGCGTGCGGGTCTCGTCTGCCACCGGTTCAACCGTGGCGCTCGCACAGGCGGTCGATGATGCTGTCCAGCGTCATCCCTTCGGCCTGTGCCGCGAAGTTGAGAGCCATGCGATGGCGCAAGACCGGGTGAACCAGGGCGAGCACATCCTCCACGGACGGTGCCAGCCGGCCGTCAAGCACCGCACGGGCGCGTGCGGCCATCAGCAGCGCCTGACTGGCGCGCGGTCCCGGGCCCCAGGCAACGTGGCGCTGGACGGACTCGATATCACTGCTTTCAGGGCGACCGTCACGCACCAGCGCCAGGATCGCCTGAACCACGCTGTCGCCAACCGGTGCCCTGCGCAACAGCAGCTGGGCATCGCGCAACTCGGCAGGCGTCAGCATTGCAAGCGGTCCGTCCTCGGCCGCTCCGGTGGTGTTCAGCAGCATCTCGCGTTCCGCTCCGAGGCCTGGGTAGCCGACCGTGACCTGCAGCATGAACCGGTCGAGCTGAGCCTCCGGGAGTGGGTAGGTGCCTTCCTGCTCCAGCGGGTTCTGGGTTGCGAGGACATGGAACGGGCTGGCTACCTCATGGGTCTGTCCGGCAACGGTGACGGTCTGTTCCTGCATCGCCTGCAGCAGGGCCGACTGGGTACGGGGACTGGCACGGTTGATCTCGTCCGCCATCAGCAGCTGGCAGAATACAGGTCCGCGGATGAAGCGGAAATGCCGCCGCCCGTTGCCATCCTCCTCCATGACTTCCGAGCCGACGATATCCGCCGGCATCAGGTCGGGTGTGCACTGCACACGCTTGCTCTCGAGTCCGAGCACGGTACTGATCGTGCTCACCAGCCGGGTCTTGCCCAGCCCTGGAACACCGATGAGCAGCACATGTCCGCCGGCGAGGATGCAGGTGAGTGTCTGGTCGATCACCTCCCGCTGCCCGTAGATCTTTCGCTCCACCTGCTGGCGGACCCGGCCCAGGCGTTCGGCCAGCGCGTCCATGTCCTGGAGATGAAGATGCTCGACTGTCTGTTCGAGACTGGAGATGTCGGTCATGGGCGGGGCAGGCTCCTGTTCCGGTAGGGATCGCGGTATGCGATGATGTGCCGGGATGGGCAGCAAGCATACCGAAACGGGCACCAACTTCGAACAGCCCCGGGCGCCGGCCGCAGATGCGCCGCGGCACCTGCAGATCCGCATCGGCGCGGACGGAACCTGGTACTATCGGGGAACCCCGATCCCCCGCATCGCGATGGTCCGGCTGTTCGCGTCAGTGTTGCGTCGCGATGACCAGGGCCGCTTCTGGATGGTGACCCCTGCCGAACGCGGTCTCGTCGATGTCGATGATGCGCCGTTCACGGCGGTAGAACTGTCCTGGCGGGCCGGAGCGGACTCCGACGGCCGGGACGACGTGATCGACTTTCGCACCAACGTCGATGACTGGATCGAGTGCGGCGGCAACCGACCGCTCCGGGTCGAGGTCGACAGTGACACCGGCCGTCCACGTCCCTATGTGATGGTGCGCGACGGTCTGGAAGCCCGGCTTACCCGGTCGGTATTCCTGGAACTCGCGGAACTTGCGCGCGAACGCGACATCAACGGCGAAAGGGTGCTCGGCGTATGGAGCAGGGAAACGTTCTTTGTCCTGGGGCCGGCCGACACCGAATGCTGACGCTCGAGGAATTCCGCGAACGGTTCCGCCACGCCCGCATCCTGGAGCGCGAACAGGGCGGTGACCATGACCTGAACCCCGGGATGTCGGTTCCCGACGACTGCCGTCCGGCCTCGGTGCTGATCCCGGTCATCGGGCGCGAGCACGAACCGACCATCCTGTTGACCCGGCGGGCCTCCGACCTCCCGCACCACGCCGGACAGGTGAGCTTTCCGGGCGGCATGGCCGAAAGCAGCGACCGGGACGCGATCGATACCGCGTTGCGCGAGACCGAGGAGGAAATCGGCCTCGATCGCAGCCATGTCGATGTGATCGGCCGGCTCAGAACCTACGTCACCCGCACCGGGTTCGTGGTCACCCCGGTGGTTGGGCTGGTGCGTCCGCCGTTCGAGATCAGGCCCGATCCGGTCGAGGTCGCGGCCGTGTTCGAGGTGCCACTGTCCTTCGTGCTCGACCGCTCCAACCACCAGCGCCACAGCCGGGAGTGGCAGAACCAGATTCGGCACTTCTACGTCATTCCGCATCCCGAACACTACATCTGGGGGGCGACGGCCGGCATGCTCGTCAACCTTGCAGAACTGCTGCAGGACCGGCACCCGGCGTAGGTGCGACGTGGTCGGACAAAGGGGCAGCGGCGCCATGGGAGACTGGTGGCGGCGGCCACCCGCCAGCGCGGTGATGGCCGCGATGCAGACCGGCACCGACATGGCGCGGTACGTGGGCGGGTGTGTCAGGGATACGCTCCTCGGCCGCCGGTTCACCGAGATCGACATGGCGACGGTCCACCTGCCGCAACGAACCGCGGCGCTGCTGGAGGCAGCCGGGCTGCCCCCCCGCCTGACCGGGATTTCGCACGGGTCCGTCTCCACCATCGCCGGCGGAATGGTGTTCGACATCACCACGCTGCGGCGCGATCTCGAGACCGACGGACGGCACGCGACGGTCGGCTTCACTGACGACTGGGCGGAGGATGCGAAGCGGCGCGACTTGACCATCAACGCACTCTTCATGGATGCCGACGGCATGGTTCACGACCTGGTCGGCGGACGCGACGACCTCGAGGCCGGCAGGGTCCGGTTTGTCGGAGATCCGACGCAGCGGGTCGCGGAGGACGTCCTGCGAATTCTGCGGTTCTACCGATTCTCGGCGTCCCTTGCCCGCACCCCCCTCGACGACGCGGCGCGCCAGGCCTGTCGCAACGCGGCACCGGGGCTGCGCACCCTTCCCGGCGAACGGATACGGACGGAACTCCTGAAGCTGCTCGAAGCTCCCGGCGTCGTGGCCGCGGTCATGGCGATGGACGAGGACGGTGTGCTCGACCTGGTCCTGCCGGGGCGGAAGCGACCTGATGCACTCGCACGCCTGGTCGGCCGCGAGCAACAGCCGGATCCGGTCCGCCGCCTTGCGGTCCTTGCAAACGACTCTCGTACTCCCGAGCAGTTGCGACTTTCCTCGGCGCAGAAGGCACGGCATGGCCGGATCCGGTGCGAACGGCTGGCGCCCGGCATGTCCGAACACGACCTGAAGGCCCGGCTCTACCGCGCCGGCTCCGAGTCTTTCACCGATGCCGCTCTTGCCGGGTCCGCACTCGACCGGCTTGCGGATGCCGAGACCGACCGCGCGCTGGCGCTGGTACGGGACTGGTCGATACCGTCATTTCCGCTTCGCGGCGAAGATCTCGTCGCCCTGGGAATTGAACCCGGCCCGCGGATCGGCGCGATGCTGCGCGAACTCGAGATCCGCTGGGTCGGAGATGGCCTCGAGGCTGACCGTGCCGCCTGTCTCGCGTGGGCCCGCGACGCGGTCAGTCGCGCCGCAACCGGGTCCTTCTGAAAGCCGGTCCCCGCATCACTCACCCCATCCGGAACCGGGTGCCGTGGTCCGGGACAGAGACACCCCCGATGTTGCGCGGGTCGGGAACCGGATCGAGGACCTGGGTGCGCACGGGGATTACGCCGGCCCAGATCGGGAGTTCATAGTCCTCCCCGTCAACACCAGGCGGGCCGTGGCGGATCTTGGCGGACGCCTCGTCGATCGGCATGGTCATGACCGTCGTTGCCTTGATCTCCTGGCCGGTCGGCGGTCGCAGCATGTCCCAGCGTCCGGGAAACATCGCGTCGACGAATGTCCTGAGCCGGCTTGCCTTCTCCTCGCTATCGTCCACCTTTTGCGCGGTGCCGAGCATCATGACCGAACGATAGTTGATCAAGTGGTGAAACCCGGCCCTTGCCAGCACGATGCCGTCCGTGATCGAGACTGTCAGGCAGACCGGGATGTCCTCGACAGCCCGCAGAATCCGGCTTACCGAGGATCAGTGCCGACATATGTGGTCGTCCTCACGCCAGTGGAGTGTGGGCACCGCGCTCGTGATAACGACGCAGCCGGACCCGGTCCGAAGGGGGGTGGTACGGACCTGGCGGGCCTCCGTTACCGGTCTGCCGGGTCGTTCCGCTCGGCACGCATGCCACGCCCGCTCCGGCTGTCAATCTCGCCACCAGACCCACGCCGTGTGCTGGAGGCACCGACGCGAGGACTCGTTGAGGCGAAACCTCCGTCCCCGACTCTGATGTGGCCGGCATCCACGAGTTTGCCGGCAATCGCAGCGGGCAACCGGACGGCGGCAAGCGTGTTGGCTGCAACCCGGACCTGCGCGATAGCCAGGGCTTCCGGCGCCTCGCCGTCCCCCGGCCATGACGGTGTCGAAGATCTCCCGATGCTGACGCCGGTTGCTGGACGGAGGTTCCGCCTGTCGCAACACCTCGCCCATGGTCCGGCGCGGGAACCGCCAGTGCGGCCCGGCGGTTGCCGCAAGGAGCGGGCTTCCCGAGACCTCTTGGACCCGGGGAGTGGAACGCTTCATCGTGCCGGACCTGTGCGCGGATTTCGCCAGCCGCAACCGACGTGCCTCCGGCCGGGAGGACCCCGGCGCCGCGTTCACCGGGGCCGCGGGCAAGCACAGGGTCCCGGTCGGCCGACAAACGGCATTATGGGCGGCAGGACCGTCGAGTGCGGCGCGGATCTCGTAGTGCTGGCGCTTCGGGGCAACGTCGAGGATTGCCTGGCAGACCTGCAGGGCCAGGCCGGGAGCGATGCGGATCGCCATGGACGCGGCTCCGGCACTTCCGCCTGTCTGGTATTCGGAATTCGCCGTCAGGTCAGTCACGCGACCGTCAACTCTGCCCGGATATCCCGGTCGGGCGCGGCCGGCCGCAGGATCACGAGGTACTTCATGCCGGTTTCCCCGTGATGTATGTTGAAGGGACGTGACGGGGACCGGAGGCTGCCATGAAACCGGAACAGGTGCGCAAGCGCGAACTGAAGGTACTGACGCGCGAACAGCGCGAGGCGTACTTCACGAACGGATACCTCGTGCTCGAGGGGTTCATCGACCGCGACTGGCTCGACCGCCTGTGGGACGTTACCAACGGCTTCATTAGCGAGAGCCGATCCTGGACCCGGTCGGACAGCAAGTTCGATCTCGAGCCCGCCCATACCGCCAACGAACCCCGCCTGCGACGTCTCACGGCGCCGGTTTCGCATCACGAGACCTACTGGGAGTTTGCCAGCAACGGCCCCATCGTCGACGTGGCCGAGGATCTGCTCGGTCCCGATGTCGTGTTCCACCATTCCAAGCTCAACTTCAAGTGGTCGGGCGGCGGCGAAGAGGTCAAGTGGCATCAGGACATCCCGTTCTACCCGCACACCAACTACTCGGTGCTCGCCATCGGCCTGTACATGAGCGATGTCGATGACGAGATGGGTCCGATGGGCGGCATCCCGGGCAGCCAGCACGGCCAGATCTACTCCCACTATAATGAACATAACGAGTGGGTCGGTTCCATGCGCGACGCCGACGCGGCCGGGCTCGATGTCCACAGGACCGGCTGGATGAAGGGACCGGCCGGCACCATCACCGTCCATCATTGCCGGACCGTGCACGCGTCGATGCCGAACAACTCTGCGCGCATGCGCCCGCTGCTGATCAACGCCTACTCGGCGGCTGACGCGCTGCCGATCACCGCACATCCCTCCCCGTGTCCCCAGGTTGGCCACGTGGTGCGCGGCAAGCCGGCGCGCTGGGCGCGTTTCGACGCGGATCCGTGTCCCCTGCCCCCGGACTGGTCGAACGGCTATACCTCGATCTTTGCCTCGCAGCAGGAGGAGGATCCGACGATCAGGGCGGCCGAGTAGCCCGTTTCGGCTAGAGCGCGGCCTCGCGAGCCCGGATCTGCCCGGCGAGCTCCAGCAGGGTGCGCGCCTGTTTCAGGTGGGGCATGTCGAGCATCCGGCCGTCGAGGCCGACGGTGCCAACCCCGGGGTTCCGCTCGAACAGTTCCACCACCCGTCTCGCATGGGCGATCTCGTCTTCGCCGGGCGTGAACGCATCGTTGATCACGCGTGACTGCGCGGGGTGAATGGCAATCTTGCCAACGAACCCGGCCCGTCTGTCGTGCAGGCACTCCTGCACCAGCCCGTCGAGGTCACGGTAGCTCACATAGACCACGCCGACCGGCTGGACGTCCACGGCACGGGCGGCTGCGAGGCAGAACGACTTTGCCATCAGGTAGGGATCATCATACGCCCCCGAAGCGGGGTGCCTGTTGTCGCTCGCGCCGAGTGCCGCCGACAGGTCTTCCGCTCCCCAGGTCATCGCTGTCATCCGGTCGGTCACCCCGTCCAGATAGGTGTGGAAACCGAGCAGCGACGCCGCCGTCTCGGTGGCAACCACCAGGATCCGGGTCGATCCCTGCTCGAGTCCCTCGCGCGCCTCGAGCGCGGAGAGATAGTTGGCGCACACGTTGACGTCGTGCGCCGAGTGCACCTTCGGGAGCACGATCCCGTCCGGCGCCCCCCGCATCACCGCAGCCAGGTCCGGCAGCGCCATCGGCGAGTCGAGCGGATTGACCCGCACCCAGAGCTGCTGGCGCGACCGGTCGGTTCGCTCGCTCAGGCAGTTCCGGACAAGCTCCCTCGCAATCTCCTGCCGGTCATCGGCAACCGCATCCTCGAGATCGAGTATCAGCGCGTCGGCCTCGTTCTCGCGTGCCCTCTGCATCTTGCGTTCCGAATCACCGGGAACGAACAGCCAGGAGCGGATGATCATGACGGAGTCCTGCGCATCAGCGCGGTGCGAACACAGAAGGCGACCTCTTCGTCGCGCTGGTTGAAGCCGTAGTGCTCGAAGACCACCAGACCGGCGTTGGGCCGGGACTTCGACAACCGCATCTCCCGTACGGTGGTCACCGATCGGATCGTGTCGCCGTGCAGGACCGGACTTCGGAACCGGACGTCGGTCATGCCGAGATTGGCAACCGTGGTCCCGAGCGTGGTATCGCCGACCGACACGCCGATCACCAGGCCCAGGGTGAACAGGCTGTTGACGATGCGCTCGCCGAATTCAGTCTGCCGGCCGAATTCCGCATCGAGATGCAGCGGTTGCGGATTGTGGGTCAGGGCACAGAACAGCACGTTGTCCATCTCGGTCACCGTGCGCGTCAGAGCGTGCCTGAATTCCATGCCCACCTCGAACTGCTCGTAGAAGAGCCCGGACATGCTGTCTCCTCCTGGTCATGCGCGTTCCCGCACGCTGATAGCAGCAACCGGATCAGGTGTCGCCTCCGCACATGCCGGTGCGGGCATCAGGCTCCGCCGTGCAGGGTGCGTTCCGTCGGCAGATGCTGGTCGCCGAGCAGGTCGGCCAGGACCACGTCCCGGACCTCGCCGGCCTCAAGACCGTGTTCGCCGATCATGGGTCCGACCGTCGCCATGATCGCGTCGGCATCACCGATCAGCTTCAGGCGCTTGAACAGGTCCGGCTGTGTGATCCCCATCGCCTCGCCGATCAGCTCCATGTAGTTGGCGACCGCAAACGGCCACGCCGACTCGTGCCCGGAAAACTCGCGGTGATCGGCATGGTAGACGCCGACCAGGGTATCGACACCGGCGGCTTCGGCCGCCGCGAGCCCGGCTGCGATCGTGTCCCGGTGATAGGAGCCGAGCGGCGCGAGCGCGGTGCTGGTATAGCCGATGCTGGCATGACCGGTCTCGACCAGTTCGAGGCCCGGCACGGCGCCGAGCAGCTCCCGGACCGCGTCCATCACGCCCAGCCCCCCGGCGTATTCATACAGGGCAACCCGGCGCGGAACCGGTTGGACCAGGTGGTCCTTCAGCCTGTCAAGGCGCGCAGCCAGGAAGACCGGGAACATCGTCATGTCGAGATCGGTCCCGGTCAGGTCCCGGTAGCCGGGGATCATGGTCTCGCCGAACTGGATCTGGCAGGTCGGGCACCAGGACAGCACCTGCGAGGTCCCGGCACCGGCCAGCCGGTCGAGCGTCGAGAGCGCCTGGCGGGCCGCATTTTCCATGTCGCCTGCCCGCGTCTGCAGGATGCCGCAGCAGCTTCCCGGACCGCCGTGGACTTCGTAGGTCACGCCGAGACGGTCAAGCACGTCAAGGCAGAGCAGGCCGATGTGCGGGGTCTTCAGCATGTTGCAGCCGGTATAGAAGACCACGTCCGGCGCCTCGTTGCGTTCGGGGTGCGAACGCGGGCTGAGCCGCTCGAGCGACGGTGTCGCCATGGTCAGCCGGGCGAGGACGCGAACCCCGCGGCTCATGCGTCCGAACGCCGCCTTGCCGGCGGCGCGCCGCTCGTCTGCCGGACGCGCGACGGTCATGGCCCGCCGCGCCATGGCCAGCATGAATCGCGGGTTGATGCCGTGGGGACAGACGTCGAGGCAGGCGCCGCTGCCGCAGCAGGAGCTGGCCCACAGTTCGGCAGCCTGCGGTCCGCCTCCGGTGCGCAGGACCTGGCGCACTCCCGCGGTGACCGTTTCCGGATCGTCAATGTCGAATCCGGCGACCCCGGGGGTCGGACACGCGCGCGCGCACTCGCCGCACGCGGTACAGGCATCCAGCAGGCCGTTCACCCGCGCATCGAGGTCATCGAGGAAGTCCCGGGCCCTGACAGCCATGTTCACGCCCCTCCCTGGCACATCGCCAGTCTACCCGGCCAGGCGCGCAAAGTCGCCCGCGCCGGCGCCTGCGGCGCCGGCCGTTTCAGCGCGGGTCGATCGGCGTAACCTGCCCCGCCGCCGCCTCGATGGTCGCGGCAGCCCCGAGACACAGTTCGTCAGCGAACCGTGCCCCGATCACCTGCACCCCGAGCGGCAGTCCCTCGTCAAGCCCCGTGCACACGGCCACCGACGGCAGGCCCAGCAGGTTGACCGTCACGAGCAGGGACTGCGACCTGAAGATCCGTTCCGCGCCCGGACGCGGTCCCACGTCCTCGTTGGATGCGAACGGCGGGATCGTGCTCACCGGCCCGACGATCAGGCGGTGTTGCTGCAGGAACCTGGTCCAGGCCCGCAGCAGGCGGGTCCGCTCGGCGAGCAGCCCCATGTATCCCGCAAGGTCCACCGCCGGATGGTAGGACTCGAAGTGTTCGAGAGAAGCAACGATGTCAGAGGATCCCATCTCGCGAATGGTCTCCCCCATCATGGTGCGGGTCTCCGCCGTGATCAGGCCGGTCCAGACCTCGGCGCACAGTCCGAGTTCCGGCGGCTCGAGCTCTTCGACGCGGTAGTCACCGCTCGCCTCGAGCATCCGTGCCGCGCGGTCGAGGGCGCGGGCGACACCGGGGCTCACCGGGGTACCGGGCGGCGTACGGACCAGGGCTACCGGTACCGGAGATTCCGGATCCGGCTGCTCCCGACGGGCCGGCACCCAGAACGGGTCCCTGGGATCGTGTCCCGCCATGACTTCGAGCGCCCGCCCCGCATCGGCCACCGAGCGGGTGATCGGTCCCTGGGTGGACATGCGCAGCAGCGCGGGCGGACGCTCGCCCGTGGCCGTCGGGTTGAAGGCAGGAATCCGGCCCTGAGTCGGGCGGATGGTCGCGAGTCCGGTGCAGTAGGCCGGGTAGCGCAGCGACCCGCCGAGATCGTTGCCGTGCGCGATGCAGCCGATGCCAGCGGCAAGTGACGACGACGCACCACCCGACGATCCGCCGGGCGTCAGCGACGCGTTCCACGGATTGACGGTCGCCCCGAACAGCGGGTTGTCGGTGTGCCAGCGCAGGCTGAACTCCGGAGTATTGGTCCGGCCAATCACGATGGCGCCGGCCGCCAGCAGGTTGTCCACCACCGGCGAATTCGCCCCGGCCAAGATCCCGTCGAGTGCCGCAAGACCATTGGGGCTCGACTGCCCGGCAATGTCGACATTGTCCTTGATCGTCACCGGAACGCCGTGAAGTGCCCCGAGGCCCTCGCCCCGGCCCTGTCGTGCATCCGCATCCCGAGCCTGCTCGCGTGCGGCATCGTGCAGCGGTCGGGTGACCGCGTTCAGTGCCGGATTGACCGCGTCGAGGCGTTCGAGATGGGACTCGACCACCTCGCCGGCGCTGACATCCCGTTCGGCGATCCGCCGCGCCGTCTCGATCGCATCGAGGCTCCACAGGGCTTCGGTCAACGCAGCTCTCCCGTCGCGACCATCACTGGGCCGCGCGCAGCGCGTCGACCCGTTCGCGCCCGGCCGCCATCAGCAACGACAGGTCGTTGCCTCCCAGGACCAGCCGGGCGCCCATCCCGATGTAGGTCCGCATCAGCGGCGGGTCGTATACGCCCCCCATGCCGGCGTGCTTGCCATGCGCCGCGCACGCCGCCACCACCGTGCGGTATGCCTCGACCACGTCGGGGTGGCCGATCTCGCCGGGAATTCCCATTTCCATGCACAGGTCATTGGTCCCGATCAGCAGGGCGTCAATCCCCGGCACCGCGGCAATTCCGTCGGCATTGGCGATCGCCTCCGGGGTCTCGAGCATCACCACCAGGGCAGTGGCCGCGTTGACCGCAGCCGTGGCCTCTGCCACGGGCCGGGTCTCGAATCCCAGCACGGGCTGGGCTCCCTGCACCGACCGGTGTCCGAGCGGCGGATACTTGCAGTTCGCCACCATCTCGCGCGCGGTTTCGACGGTATCGACATGCGGAACCACAATGCCCTGGGCGCCGCCGTCAAGCGCGCGGGAGGCATGGAAGTGCTGGAACCCGGGAACGCGCACGACCGGCGCAATGCCGGCGGACTGCGCTGCAACACTGATCTGCACCGCAGTATCGAGATCCATGGTGTTGTGTTCCATGTCGATGAACAGCCAGTCGAACCCAGCGGCCTTCATCGCCTTGCCGATGTCGACCGTCCTGGCCTGGCGCAGTCCGATCCCGATGGCGAGTTCGCCCGCCTCGAGCTTGTCCATCATCACGTTCGTCACTGTCATGCCGGTTCCCGTCCATTCGTCTCGCCCGCGGCACCCAGCCGCCGGCCGGTCGGGAACGCTACCACGCCCGGGGCCGGATTTCGACAGGCGCACGCCGCCATGCTACCCAGACGGATGGACACGTACGACCTGACCCCCACCGTTCCCGAGGACAGGCAGATCGCGCAGGACTGGTCCCGGCTGGCGGGGTACCTCGCCGGCCAGGGGATGACGTTCGACGACCGGATCGCGCCAGTGCAGTTCGCGGGCGGCTTCGGCAACCTGAACTACCGTCTGGTCATCGACGGTCGCCCGGCGGTCCTGCGCCGGCCCCCGCCGGGACCGGCACCCGCGGGCGCACACGACATGGTCCGCGAGGGCCGGATTCTCACCGGACTCGCACCGCTGTTCGATCTCGCACCACGATGCCTTCACGTCTGCGGGAACACCAGGGTACTGGGCGCACCGTTCCTCGTCATGGAGTACCGTCCGGGGATCGTGATCCGCGAAAGGCTGCCGCAGCACCATGCCGCGGTCGCCGGAACGGGAGAGCGGCTGGCCGACACGCTCGTCGAGGTGCTTGTCCGGCTGCACCGGGTCGACCCCGACCGGGCCGGGCTCGAAACGCTCGGGCGTCCGGACGGGTTCCTGGCCCGGACCGCGCAGGGCTGGGCGAGACGCGCGGAGCAGGCGTGGGACGGAACCGCACCGAGGCAGGCGCGGGAGCTTCTCAATCGGCTCGCCCGATACGATCAGGCCCCTGACCGCCCGGTGCTGCTGCACAACGACTACAAGCTCGACAACCTGATACTCGATCCCGACAGCCTCGCGCCCCGCGCGCTCATCGACTGGGATCTCGGGACCCGCGGCAGCGCGCTGTGGGACCTGGCGGTGCTGCTGAGCTACTGGAGCGAACCGCAGGATCCCGACGCACTGCGCAGTCTCGGCCAGATGCCCACCGCGGCCCCGGGGTTTCCGCCACGGCGCGAGGTCGCGGCACGGTATGCCGCTGCAACCGGCCGCGACCTGTCCGGCCTTGCGCCCTGGCGCGCCGTCGCGCAGTTCAGGCTGGCCGTGGTGTTCCGGCAGATCTACCGACGCCATCGGGCTGGCGACGACGGTATCGCCAGGGCGGACCGGTTCGGAACCCTGGCAGACGGCCTGCTCGAGGTGGCCGGCATGGTCATGGCGGGAGAGCTCGACTGAACGCGCGGCAGCGGCGGTGTCTTCAGAACTCCTGGTTCATCGACAGGGCCGGCCAGTCCTCTCCACCGATGGTTCCGACCTCGCGCGCCGGGACACCGGCATAGGTGGTGTTGTCGGGAACGTCGGTCAGGACCACGCTGCCCGCCCCGATCTTGCAGCAGCATCCGATCGAGATGTTGCCGAGGATCGATGCGTTGGCGCCGATCATGGTTCCGGCACCGATCTTTGGGTGCCGGTCACCGCGTTCCTTGCCGGTTCCGCCCAGGGTCACGCCGTGCAGCAGCGAGACCCCCTCCCCGATCACCGCGGTCTCTCCGATCACCACGCCCGTCGCATGGTCGATCATGATGCCCTTGCCGATACTGGCCGCCGGATGGATGTCGACCCCGAACACTGCCGAGGCGCGGCTCTGCAGGTAGCAGGCCATGATGCGCCGTCCGCTGTGCCACAGCGAATGCGCGATGCGTTGCGCCTGCAGAGCCTGGTAGCCCTTGAACAGGATGAAGGGTTCGAGATAGCTGGTACAGGCCGGGTCACGCTCGTGAGTGGCCGAAATGTCGGCCCGGGACGCCTCGACGATCCACGGATCGCCCCGGATTGCTTCGTCGAACATGCGGCTGAGCAGCAGGCGGTCCACACCGGGACCCTCCAGCCTGACCGCCAGCAAACATCCGAGGGCCTCCTCGAAGTCGCCCCGGTCCAGCACCGTGCCGTGCAGCAGACCCGCCAGGGCCGGTTCCCGTTCGAGCCAGTCCCGTGCGTCGCGACACATGGATACCCAGATCGGATCCAGGACGGGTTCGGGTCTCGGTCCAGGTCCAGCCATGCCGCCGCCTCCGTTACCGCCATTACCCGGCCAGGACGAGCATCACGACGTGGAAACTGTACGCCGTAACGAGGGCGCCGACAAAGGCCCAGGCAACGTAGAGCATGAACACCGGCATGCGGACCAGGGCAAACACCGCCATCGCGGCCGGGATGCTTGTCGCACCGCCAGCGATCATGAAGCCGAGCCCGGCCGCGGGACCCATTCCCATCTCGATCAGGGCATGGACCGTGGGTATCGCAGCATAGCCGTTGAGATAGGCCGGGACGCCGAAGATCACCGACGCCGGGATCGACCACCAGTTCTCGCCACTCAGCGCCGATCCGATCAGGTCGGCGGGAATGTAGGCGATCATCAGGCTCTCGAGCAGGAAGGCAAGTGCCAGCCACTTGCCCAGGAACCACGCATTGCTGCGTCCTTCCCGCACGAACAACGAGCGCCGCTCGGTATCCCGCCAGAACGTCGCGACCACGGGAGCGGAGTCGAGCGCAGTGCCGGCCCCGCATCCGCCGCACCCGCCGATGCCGGAGCGCAGCGGATCCGAGAGGATCGCCGTTGTGCTCAGCAGGTGGGTCGCCCCTCCGGCCACCACGCCGATCGCGAAGGCCGCGATCAACTTGGCAACGGTAAACCCTGTCCCGAAGATTGGCAGCATCAGGATGAACATCTCCGGGTCCATCAGCGGCGAGGCAAGCCAGAACGCCATCACCGGCGCCAGCGGCACGCCGGCGGCCAGCAGCCCCGCGATCAGCGGGATCACGCCGCAGGAGCAGAACGGTGACAGTGCCCCGAAGGCGGCGGCCAGGATCACCGCGCGCCACGGTCCGCCGGCGAAGGCGCGTGCGATCTGGCGGTCGAAGCCGCTGGCCTTGGCACTGGCGGCCACCAGCACCGAAACCGCGATGAACGGGGCGATGAACAGCAGGGCATCGCCAGTGAACTCAAGGCTGCGGAGCGCCTGGTCCGGGACCGTCAGCGCCAGCACCGCGAAGAGGCCGGCAAACACCAGCAGCACCCTGTCGACGCCGCCGAGTCTCCGCCTGAACGTCAGGCTATCGGTCAGAAAGGCCATGCCCGTCTCCGCGAACCGTACCGGCAGGCGTCATGGTGCCGCGATGGCATCGATGTCGGCAACCTCTCCGGCGTCCATGACCCAACCGGCGGCCGCGACATTGGCGTCGATCTGTTCCGGCCTTGTCGCGCCGGCAATGATGCTCGCGGTGACCGGCCGGCTCGCCAGCCAGCCGAAGGCAAGCTCGAGCAGGGTCCGGCCGCGGGCCGTTGCATAGCTCTCGAGCTCGGCGACGAGGGCGAAGTTGCGATCGGTCACGTACTGCCTGCTGGCAAAGGACGGGTTGTCGGTGAGCCGGGCTCCGGCCGGCATGTCACCGGGCCGGTACTTGCCGGTCAGCATGCCGCTCGCCAGCGGGAAGTACGGCAGCAGACCGCAGCCGTAGACTGCCATCGCCTCCAGGAGATCCGTCTCGATCGCGCGGTTCAGCAGGTTGTACTCGTCCTGGCAGGAGACATAGCGCACGCCACCGGCATTGCGCGCCATCCACTGCGACTCGACCATCCGCCAGGTCGAGAGGTTCGAGCAGCCGACGTACCGCACCTTGCCTTGCGCCACCAGGTCCTCGAGCGCCCTCAGGGTCTCGTCCATCGGGGTGAGCGGGTCTGGCTGGTGCTGCTGATAGAGGTCGATCCAGTCGGTTCGCAGACGACGCAGCGACGCCTCGACCGCCGACATGATGTAGTGTCGCGATGCGCCGCGCTTGCGACCGTCATCGCTCATGTCCATGCCGAACTTGGTGGCGAGCACGATGTCCTTGCGGCGTGAGCCGAGGATCTGACCGAGCTGTTCCTCCGACCCGCCGCGCCCGCCATACATGTCGGCGGTGTCGAACAGGGTGATGCCGCAGTCGATCGCCCGGTCGACCACGGTCCGGGTCTGCTCCGTATCGAGCCGCATGCCGAAGTTGTTGCAGCCCAGTCCGATCAGCGACACCCGCAGGCCCGACGTTCCCAGGTTTCGGTATTCCATGCGATATCCCCGTTCTGCCGCCGGAACCCCGCGGGTCCTTCCGGTGCCGGGAACCTAGAACACGAACCGGTCCGTTGTCACCCGCTACCAGATCCCCCGGGGCGCTCCGGGCCGGTCGCCTCCTGTTCCGGATCCGTCACGGCGTCGGAAATAGGATGCACCGGCAATAATAATCTTGCCTACAATTGCCAGCGCAATCATATTGGCCGGCATGGAACGTGAGGATCTCGAGCAGAATTTCGGATTTCTCCTGCATGACGTGGCACGGCTCATGCGCACCGTGTTCGACCGTCGTGGCCGTGAACTCGGCCTGACGCGGTCGCAGTGGTGGGTGTTGACCATGTTGTACGCGCGCGAGGGTGTCACCCAGTCGGAACTTGCCGACTACCTCGAGTGGGAAAAGCCGTCGCTGGGGCGCCTGCTTGACCGTCTCCAGGAGAAGGGGTGGGTGGAGCGCCGGCAGGATCCGGTTGATCGACGCGTCAATCGGTTGTACCTCACCGAGACCGTCCAGGGCCTGATGCGGGTACTGCGCAGCACCGCCGCCGGCGTACGCCGCGACGCGCTGGGCGATCTGGACGATGCGGAACGCGAACGGTTCGTCAACACGCTGGTCCGGATCAGGACCAACCTGCTCGGCCTTGACGACATCGGTGCGGACACCCAGGAACGCAGGAACGCACTCGGCACGGACGACTGAGGCTGGACATGAGTGAAGACGACACCAGATCCGTTGGCCAAACGCCGGTGCGGTCACGCCGCAGGTGGGGCCGGACGCTGCTGCGACTGTTCCTGCTGGTTGCCATTCCGGCAGTCGCGGTGGTCGGTGGCGGTGTCTGGTACGCCTCGACCGGGCGGTACGTCACCACGGAGAACGCGTATGTGAAGGCGCACGTGATCGCGGTCAGTCCCGACGTGGACGGGCGGGTCACCAGCGTGCTGGTCGAGGAGAATGAGCGGGTAAGCGCCGGCGAACTGCTGTTCACGCTCGACCAGACGCCGTACCTGATGCTCGTACGCCGCGCCGAGGCCCGGCGCGAGAATGCCCGCCACAGCATCGAGGCCCTGCGCGCCGAGTTCCACCAGATCAAGGCGGAGACGCTGGAAGCCGAATCGGCGGTGGACTACTACAGCAAGGAGGCGCTGCGCCAGCGCGAGCTTGCACGCAAGGCGGTCACCACCCGCTCGCGGCTGGAGGAGGCAGAACACAACCTGCGGGCTGCCAACCGGCGCGTCGCCACGCTGAACCAGAAGATCCGGACCGTGCTCGCCCGCCTCGGCGGCAACCCGTCGCTGGCAGCCGAGCTTCACCCTGACTTTCTCGCCGCCGAGACCGAGATCTCGATGGCGCGCATGAACCTCAGCTACACCGAGGTTCGCGCTCCGATCGACGGCGTGGTGACCCGGCTGCGGCTTGAGCCGGGCGAGTGGGTTGAGGAAGGGCAACCGGCCTTCGGCCTGATCGCGATCGACCGGACCTGGATCGAGGCCAACCTGAAGGAAACCCAGCTGACCCACGTCAAGGAGGGCCAGACCGTCGAGGTGGAGGTCGACGCCTACCCCGACGTTGTCTGGCTGGCCAGGGTGGCCAGCATCAGCCCGGCTACCGGCGCCGAGTTCTCGGTCCTGCCGCCGCAGAACGCCTCGGGCAACTGGGTCAAGGTGGTCCAGCGCCTGCCGGTCAGGATCGAACTCGAGCACCGGTCCGACCATCCGCCGCTGCGCGCCGGCATGACCGCCACCGTGACCATCGATACCAAGTTCAAGCGCGAACTGTGGAACTCGGTGAAGCGCGCCGTCGCTGGCTGAGCACGCCTGCGGACATTTTTTCGGCCTGAACCGACCGGCAGCAGTCCGGTCCGGGCGCCCGGCCACGGGAAGGGCACCGTGCGACGGGTCCCCGGGCGGCGTCCGTCGTTCCCGCGCCGGAGTTCCGGGGTTCAGGAGGCGGCGGGGACGATGATGCAGTCCTCGGGCCGGAAGACCAGGCCGATCGGCCTGCTCCAGGGGTTCTCCCAGGGACTGTCGGGTGACGGTGATGTGCCGGGCGCCTGCGATCTTGTGGCGCGACAATCTGGGTGAGATCCGCGCGTCAATCAGGATGAGATTCCCGGACGGTCCCGGCCACCTCGGCTGCGAGCCGGCCCGAGAACCAGTTGGACCGTCCGATGAACTCCGCCACGAACCGGGGCTTCGGGTCGGCATGGATTTCGGTTGGCAGGCCCTGCTGCATGATCCGCTCTTCACTCATGACAACGACCTGGTCGCCCGGACTCATCGCCTCCTCCTGGTCGTGTGTCACGACGATGGTCGTGACCCCGACGGCCGACAGGGTTTCGTTGAGCTCGAGCCTGGGCTCCTGCCGGAGCTTCGCATCAAGGGCCGAGAGCGGTTCGTCGAGCAGCACCACTTCCAGGCTGACCGCCGCTGAACTGGCCGGGCGCGGATGCTCGAATCCCGTCGACTTGACGAGGTCAGCATGTCGCTGATGCGGGCCGGTATCCCGCTCTTCTCGTATCCGCAGTTCTTCAGTCCGTAGCCCACGTTCTGAACAACCGTCATGTGCGGAAACAGCGCATAATCCTGGAACAGGAGGCCGACATTACGCTCGCAGGGCCGCTTGCCCTTCCCTGGCCCGCGATGAAGATGCTGCCCTCGTTCGGCTCCCCGAAGCCGCAGACCATGCGCAAGGTTGTCGTCTTGCCGCAGCCGCTCGGACCAGGAAGCGCCAGGACCTGCCCCTTGTCGACCGTCAGCAACACATCGTGGACCGCGGTGAAGTCGCCGAAACGCTTGGTCATACAAGAGCTCGAGAACCGGCCGGGTAGACGGGAGCCTTGCGGCGTCCCGTCCCCCACAGACCCGAGCATGCGCGTCTAACGCACTCGGTTCCTCACATGACAGGTTCGCTCAAGTCTTCGTGGCCGCCCGCCGGATGCGAGCTGGTGGCAGCGGGAAGCGTCGCAGGATGTCATGCATCCGTGTCCACGCCACCCGCCCCTGGCGGTGGCGGCGGGAAAGCCACTGGCGCCAGATGTGGGTGACCAAATAGTGGAAGCGTGCGATGTTGGAGCTGTTGCCTCTGATCCCGTAGTAGGCGCAGTGTCCCCGGATGACCCGCGCGAGATGGGCCTGCTGGTCACCGAGCGGTCTGTGCCGGTTACTCTGGCACCAGTCCTTGACGGACTTGACCGCCCGCGCGAAACGCCCCTTGGCCGTGCGTTGACGCACCACCGGATCTCCCCTGCGGGACTTCGCCCAGACATGGGTGAAGCCGAGGAAGTCGAAGGTCGCATCGTCTGTGTGGCTCCGGTGGCGCTTCGGCCGGAAGTCTACGAACCTGGTCTTGGTCGGGTGGAGCGTGAGCCCGTACCGCCCAAGACGTTTGCCCAGGACATCAAGCACCCGCCTGGCGTCCCGTTCGGTCTCGAAGAGGAGCAGTGCATCATCGGCGTACCGCACGAGCCGACACCGGCCTCGCATGCGGGGCGTGACCACTGTCTCGAACCATTCATCCAGCACATGGTGCAGATAAACGTTCGATAACAGCGGATATGGGAACCGTATGATTCTGGGAACCTGAGCCGCTGCGGGCATTGCTTATCAAGGGATTGGGCGCGATTCAGGTTCCCATAAAAATGGCGGGTTCAGGTGCCTGCGAGCATTGCGAGTAACTCGTCCTGTACACCCTTGAACTTGCCCTTTTTGAGGCTGGGCGGGCGCCACTTGTCGAGCGTATCGAGCTTGTCGGTCGGATCGGCCTGCAGATACATCTCGGTGGTCTGAAGGCTTGCATGCCCGAGCCAGAGCGAGACCTTCCTGACGTCACCGGTTGCCTCGAGCGTGTGGATTGCGCAAGCGTGACGCAGCAGGTGGGGGGATACGGTCTTGTTGGTGATTGACGGCACGCTGCGCGCAGCGGTTTGTGCATGCAGGGAGAGCCGTTTGGCGAAGCCGCGCCGGGTCATGCCGGTGCCCATGGCGTTGAGGAAGAGATGGCGGTCGGCACTCTCCGGCCGGAGAGCCAACCAGTCCCGCAGGGCCCTGCGGGTTTCCTTCCACAGCGGCAGGATGCGCTCGCGCCGGCCCTTGCCGATGATATGCACCTCGTCGAGGGCCGGCATCTTGAGATCGTCGAGCGCCAGCCCGACCAGTTCCGAGACCCGCAGGCCGGCGTTGTAGGTGAGGCACAGCATCGCGCGGTCCCGTATTCCCGCCACCGTGTCCGGATCCGGCGCGTCGAGCAGGGCCCGCGTTTCGGCCCGGTCGAGAGAGCCGATGAGGGGCACGTCGCCCTTTTTCGCCGGGATCTGGCGCACGTGCGCGGCGAGGTCGAGATATCTCGGGTGCCGGAACTCGAGGAAGCGGAAGAAGGCCTTGATGGCCGCGAGCCGGGCATTGCGTGTGCGCACCCCGTTTCCGCGATCCCGTTCGAGATGTTCGAGAAACTCGAGAAGGGTCGCTATGTCGAGATGTCCGATCTCGAGCGTGCAGGGCCGGATGCCGTGTTTGTCCGCCGCGAAGACGACCAGCAGCTTGAAGCACAGGGCATAGCTTTCAACGGTATGCCGGCTCGTGCCCCTGTCGCGTGGAAGATACTCCCGCAGGAACATCGCCAGGGGAGGAGCGAGTTCAGCCATCGTTCGTGCTCCCCGCATGCAGCCTCTCCGTGGCCTGCGACACCTGTCGGAGCAACACCGGCGTCGCTTCGAGGTACCAGTAGGTGTCGGCGGTGTTGGAATGGCCGAGATAGGTCGACAGCGTCAGCATGTGGCGGCCGACATCCCGCCGCTCGGTCGAGATCGTGCTTTCGAGCGCGCGAACCGCAAAGGAGTGTCGAAGGTCATGAAGCCGCGGGCCAGGCTGGCCTGGCCCGGCTCGAAGCCCCACCCGCCGGGCCAGCTTGACGAAGACGGTCGCGAGATAGACCGGATGCATGGGCCGGCCCGTCGAGAGCACAAACAGGTGGTCGTCGGGCCCGCCGCGGCGCTTCCTCTCCCGGAGATACGCCTCCATGGCCCGATGGACGCTGTCCTCCAGCGGGACGAGGCGGCGCTTGCCGAACTTCGCCTTCCTGATCAGCAAGCCATCCGCCGTCAGGTCGGTCAGCAGCAGGCCGGTCGCTTCCGAGCGCCGCAAGCCGGTCGCGGCGATCAGCCCCAGGATGTAATGGAACGTCAGCGGCGTGATCGAACCGGCCGGCGGCAGCTCCAGCGCCGCATCCATGATCCGCCGGATCTCGGTCACGGACAGCAGATGAGGCGTTGGCCGCCGCGATCGTGCCTTGCCCAGGGCGTCGCGGTCCGGCACCTCGTGACGTTCGTCGTCGGCGTGCAGGACGCTGGCGAGGTCGCACACATACCGCAGCTTGGCTTGCGCCTGTCGGGGAGACGGCGTCGTCGATGCCCAATCGAGGACCGTGCTGGTGTGCACGAAGCTGTCGCCACGGGCCTCGGCGTAGGCCGCGTAGTCCTGCAGGCACCGCGCCTGTTCCACATAGGCATGACCCAAGGCCCTGCGGAAGGTGACGTAGCGCTCCACGTGCTCGGCCAGCGTCATCTCTCGTCTCCGGCGACCGGCCAGGGCTGGGCCACTTCCCGGAGCATTCGCACATCGACCCGCGCATAAATCGCCGTTGTCTGCATGGATTGATGACGCAGCAGGGTGCCGATGACCTCCAGCGGGGTGTTGTCGCGCAGCATGTTCGTCGCCGCGGAATGCCGGAAGACATGCCCCGCCGGCAGTCCCTCGGCCTCGACGCCGGACCGCTTGATTGCAGCCTGCGCGACCGCTGACACACCACCGCTGGTCAGGGGCCGATGGAGCGGCGGCATCATGCGCAGGAACACCGTCTCGGCCTCCACGACAGGCCGCGCATGGAGGATGTAATCCTTGACCGCGGTCCCTACATCCTGCGGTAACGGCAAGACCGCAGCGCGTCGCGATTTGCCGCTGACCCGAACGACCGCATTGTCCCAGTCGATATCGTTCAAGCGAAGAGTGGCGACGTCGCCGGCACGCAGGGCGAGCCGGGCGAGGAGCAGCAGGATGGCGTGGTCCCGCAGTCCCATGGGCGTCGCCCGGTCGCACGAGGCGATGATGCGCTCGATATCGTTCCGCGGCAGATGACGGGGTAAGGTCGAGAACCTCTGCAGGGGAACTGTCGGCACCGCACCGACAAGCCCGGGCCGGCAAAGGCCGTCCAGCACGAGGAAGCGCAGATACAACCGAAGCGCCGACGTCTCGCGTCGGACAAGATCGCGCGACGCCGTCTCGAGGCGGTGCTGTACCGTATTCCTGATCAGCGTCGCGCTGTATCGATCGGGGTCGTCGCCAAGATGGGGAAGCAGCACCCGCATGGCCTTGTGGTAGCTCTGTATGGTCCCCTCCCCGATGCCGCGATAGCGCCGCAGCCAGACCAGGAATCGTGCCACATGGCGGCCCGGATCCTCACACGCCGGCGTCGGGCGCGCAGGGGCGATGCCCGTGCCGATCAGGTGCTCGATGAACAACCCGATCTTCGATCGGCTGTTGTCGCGGCCCGCGAACCGGCCGGTTCTGATGAAGAAGTGGGGGTGGGTACAGGTGCAGTCGTGCGCCAGAAACCGGGAGAAGACGTCGTCATCGACCTCGGCGAGCGCGATATCGTGCAGGTAGAGCCAGACGATGAAGTGTCGACAGCGCTTGCGGTAGGCGGCGATCGACTCGGGAACATATCCCTGTGCCGCGAGCATTTGAAGGAACGACTCCACCACGCCGCCGCCGCTCTCGATCTCCGCAGGAATCCGCGCGCGTCCCGTCTCCATGAGGAAGCCGAGAAACCGGTGCAGATGCCATCGGGCGCGTTCGAGGTTCTTGCGGTAACCGCGCGGACCGGGACAGGCACAGTCGTGCTCCAGGAATCGATGCAGGACGCGAATATCGAGCGTCTCGATCCCGGTCCCGTTCGCTGACAGCCACGCGATGAGGTGCAGGATCGTTCGGATGCACTTGCCCGTCAGGCTGGGGGAATATCCCAGGACCTGCAAACGCGCCTTGTAGTCCTCGACGATGCCCGGGTCCGGGTCACCGCTCGCGTCGGGCGACGCCGCGTTGGCGATCATGGATGGCATGCTGATTCTCCTGTCCAGGGTTAAAACCGGCAGAAGAAGAGCACATTTTTATGGGAACCTGAATCGCGCCCAATCCCTTGATAAGCAATGCCCGCAGCGGCTCAGGTTCCCAGAATCATACGGTTCCCATATTGAATAGGCTCTTATCGGTCGTGCGCAGCATGACCGATAGTAGAGTCGAGGGGAGGCGCGCCCTGCCGTAGGCCCGAGGGAGTAGCTGTTGCCGGCCGCTTTCGCTCGACGCCGGTGCCTCAGTCTCAGCCATAGCCGCGTTTCCTCACCCCCGCTCGTCGAACCGGGCGTGCGGTTTTCCCGCACCCAGCTCTCAGTCGGGATCATGCCTTCGCCCACGGAAAGGTCTTTGTTGTCCGCTCAAGCTGTCTCAGACCGAAGTCATCTCGCAGTCTGGCATCCGGGAAGCGCACATATTGCCCGGACTTCACCTTGTGCTTGTGACAAAGCCACCGTCGCAGCCGCCGGATCGTATGTCGGTTGATGGACTTGTAGGCCGGTGAGACCTGACCCAGGGTGAAGTAGTTCGCCCATCCGGAGATCATCCGGTTGAGTTCGGCCACTTTCGCCCCGGTGTCCATCCAGACGGACTTGCGGTCCGTCTTCTTGCTGATCCGGTGGCAGATGTCCTGGACGTTTGCCTTGCTCGGGCGAGTGCCGACATAGCGGCTGCCGTCGGTCCGGCGCCAGTTCCAGCCGATGCGGTATCCGAGGAACTCGAACGGTTCCTCGGGGCATCGAAGACATCGGGTCTTGCGGGCGTTGACCGGCAGCTTCAGCACTCCCATGATCCGTTTGACCGCCGCCAGCATCTCTGCCGCCGGTGCCTTTCCGAGTACACAAAAGTCATCCGCGTAATTCACGATCTCCGCCCCGAACCGGCGGGTGTATCCGTTGAGTTTCCAGCCAAGGATGAAGCGACGCATGTAGATGGAGCTCAACAGCGGGCTCACCGGTGACCCCTGAGGGGTTCCCTTGCGCTCCCGCCGTGCCCGGTTCGTGCGGCGTGTGCCGCCGTCCCCGTCGTCCTCTTCCACCGGCGCTTCCAGCCACGCCTTGATGAGCCCCAGGAGCCGTCCGTCGCTGACGCGCCGGGCGATGCTCTTCAGGAGTTCGGCGTGCGGAATTTCGCCGAAATAGTTCGAGAGGTCGGCGTCAACCACCTCGTGGTGCCCCCGTGACAGCAGGCCATGAATGCGGTTAACCGCATCCTTCGCACTGCGGCCCGGCCGGTAGGCATACTGTTCCGGTTGCAGGTCCGCCTCGAAGATCGGCTCCAGCACAAGCATGGCCGATGTCTGCGCAACCCGGTCCTTCAGGCACGGAATGCCCAAGGGCCGGAACTTCCCCGGTTCCTTCTTCGGGATCAGGACCTGACGCACCGCTTGCGGCATGTAGGTCCCGTCCCTCAGTTCCCGCGACAGGTCCCCAAGCCAGTCTCCCACCCCCGTCTTCTCGATGTCCGCAATTGTCTCGCCGTCGACCCCCGCCGACCCGCCATTGCGGCGGACCCGCTTCCAGGCCTCCAGCAAAAAGTCCTCGCGCCACACCTTGTCGATCAGGGCGTGAAAGCGTCGGTCGGGTTCTTCCTTCGCTTTCTCATGCAGTGTGTTCTGGAGTTTCCGAACCCGTTGTGCCCCTGTTAGACCTTCGCCAGTAGGCATGCCTTGCTTCCTTTCCACACAACTCCCGACTCAGGGCCCCTTCCCTCGACCGGCGTTACCCGGCGTCTCCAGTATTACGGGCCCATCCGCCACCCTGACGGCCCGGCCTGTCCCTCGCGGGCTTCCGGTTGGTGCGTGCCACACCACCATCAGGGCTTCCCGTGTTGCTGCGTTTTCCATCTTCCGTGCATGTCGGCGCCATTACCCCGGTGGAAACGCCCCGGTGCGCGTGTCGCTTGCTTCCCGGTGCGCCGTCGGCCTTCCCCAGAAATCTGGTGGGTCGGCTTCCACATGAGCCGTTTCGAGGCCTGCTCAGCGTTCACTCACGTTCCGACCTGCATGGTCGCTGAGCTGCCCAAGGCAGCCCTTCTCTCCGCGGTGCTTCAAACCATGTCGTTGCCTCCATGATCCGCCGCGGCTGCTACCAACCGAAGCGACAACTGTTGGGCGGGGTTCGCACCCGCAAGGAAAACGCGCCTTTCCACGGCGCACAGATCATTGAGCTGAGCCGCGCGGCACGGCGGTGATGCAGTTCTATGGGGAAAGTAACCGCTCGGCGCGGGTCGACTACGCCGGGGAGGCGCGGCCGAGCGCCCCTGACAGATGCGACGCCAATGCAAGATTGGTCGCGGCGGCGGTCATGATGTCGGAGCGGCCGTCGGGACGGCCGGTCCGTCGATGCGCGGCGTCATGCGGGCGCAGCGATGACCGTGGCGCGCCGATGGGCGGGCGGTCATGGGACCGTGATGGGCAACGGCGCATCGTCATGGCGGTCCGGTCTTCATCGCCGCCCTTCCCGAGCGGTGCTGCGGCTCCAGAACGAGTCTCTGCCTCAGCGTTCCCTCGCCGCACTGCCGACACACGGTGACGTCGATCCCGGTCAGGCGCAGCATCATCTCTTCAGCGGTTTCCGGCTCACGCGGTTCGGGGGTTGGCTGATGAAGCAGGCCTCGGCAGAGGGCGAGCTTGCGAGCCCGGCAGCGATTGGCGAGCAGTCCGTAGTGACGCAGCCGGGTAAAGCCGCGCGGCAGCACATGCAGGAGGAAGCGGCGAATGAACTCGTCGGCGTCGAGGCGCATCACCTTGACGCTGTTGCCGTCGGCGTAGTCGCGCCATCGGAAGCGGACGTTCTCGCCGTCGAAGTCGACGAGGCGATGGTTGCCGATGGCGCTCTTGTGGGTGTAGCGCCCGAGATAGGCCAGCACCTGCCCGGCGCCGGCGAACGGGGCCTTGCTGTAGACCACCCATTTGTGCGACCGCAGCGTGGTCTCCAGGGCCTCGAACTCACCGCCGCCCGCGGGCTTCAGCCGCAGCTCCCCGTTGCGGTGCGCGGCGCCGAGGAAGTCGAGATACTTGCCGCGGAAGACCTTGGAGAGCGCGGCCGTGGGGAACAGGAAGCCCTTGCGCGCGGGGGTGAGCCAGCGCTGCCCGTCCGGGCTCAGTCCGCCGTCGGTGACAATGCAGTGGACATGGATGTGCTGCCCCAGGTTCTGCCCCCAGGTATGGAGCACCATGGTGATCCCCATCTCGCCGCCGAGCCAGCGGGGATTGCGGCCGAACTCCAGCAGGGTCCGGGACGCTGCCTTGAAGAGCAGCCTGTAGACCAGTGCCGGGTTGCCCTGGGCGACGGGGTTGAGCTCGTGGGGCAGGGTGAACACCACATGCCAGTATCCGATGTCGAGCAGATCGGCGCACTGACGCTCGACCCACCTGGTCTGCGAGAGGGTCTGGCACTTGGGGCAGTGACGGTTCCGGCACGAGGCGTACTGGATTGTCACCGCCCCGCAGTGGTCGCACTCCGACTTGAACCCGCCAAGCGCGGCAGTGCGGCAGTTCACCAGCGCGTCGACGACCCGCTGCTGCTGGGCCGAGAGCCTGTGTGTCTCGGCATAGGCACTGCCGCGCTCGCGCAGGATGTCCGCGACCTCGAGTGTCGGCCGCGTGGCCGGCGCCGCGTGGTCAGCATGGGCCACCGGTCAGGCCCGGGCGGGACGCGGGAACTCCAGCAGGTCCAGGGGAGACGGGGTGGCACTCGTCTTGTCGTGGGCCAGATGCAGGTAGCGCATGGTCGAGCGGATGGAGCTGTGCCCGAGGCGGCGCTGGATGACATGGAGTTCGACCCCCGCCTCCAGGAGCCCGGTGGCGTAGCAATGCCTCAACGTGTGGACGCCGCCGCGCTTGTCGATCCCGGCCTTGTTCTTGGCCCGGTTGTAGATGTCAGTTGGCCAGGAACGCGACACCGGGTGACCGTAATGACCGGGGAACAGCCAGTGCTCGGGGCGCACGCGGCGCCAGTACGCGCGCAGTTCGTCCAGCAGCCGTGGCGAGAGCGGGACGTAGCGGTCCTTGTTGCCCTTGCCCTGGTCAACCCGCACGCACATCCGCTGCGAGTCGATATCGCTGATCCGCAGGCGGCTGAGTTCGCTCGCCCGCAGCCCCGCGGCGTAGGCCGTCATCAGCATGGATCGGTGCTTGCAGTTTGTGGTGACGCCAAACAGCCGCACCAGCTCGTCATGGTTGAGGAGCTCGGGCAGGATCGACGGCGTCTTGGCGCCCGGCAGGTAGAAATGCGGGTCGGGCAGGCCGAGCGTGATGCGGTACAGGAAGCGAATGCCGTGGCGGGCGCAGTTGCAACTCTGCCAGGTCAACCCCCGCTCTTCATGCAGAAAGAGAAGGTAATCCTGAACCTCCTGCGCGGAAATCCGCTCCGGGCTGCGGCCATAGTGACAGGCGAGGCCGGAGACCGAGTTGAGGTAGGACTTCTTCGTGTTCTCGGCAAGACCGCGAACAGTCATGTCGTTGACCATGCGCTTGCGCAAAGGTGTCATCTGTCGTCTCCCTCCTGGTCGGATCGGTCACGAAGACACGTCCACGCTCTTGCTCGTGGACGTGGTCGTCGATGACTATGGATCAGACAGGGAGACAGGGGACCCGCCCCTGCGCCGCGACGTCACGAAGACGCTGTCCTTCAACTCGCCTGGAACACCGAGATCACTTCCGACACCCGGCGGGCAGAACACCCCGCCGCGGAACGCGGCTCAGTTCAAGCCTGCTTATCGGAACGTTCCGATAACAGCGGGCTCACCACCCCGCCTTGAGGTGTTCCTGTGTCTGCTCGGGACAGGACCCCGTTGTCGAGGACCCCGGCCTTCAGCCACTTGCCCAGCATGCGCCGGACCACTCCGTCCTTGATCCTCAGGTCGAGAAAGTCCCGAAGGTGATCGAACCGGATCGTGTCGAAGTACGACTTGATGTCGAGATCGATCACCCAGCACAGCCTGTCCCTGAACGTTCCTTCGAACACGGCGTCCAGAGCGTCATGGGCTGACCGTCCGGGCCTGAAGCCATACGAACTCGACCGAAAGGTCTCCTCGTAGATTGGCTCCATGAGCATCACGACCGCTCGCTGTGCCACCTTGTCTTCCAACGTCGGAATGCCAAGCGGTCGTTGCGTGCCGTCCGCCTTCGGAATGAGGTGCCGCCGGACCGGCGGCGCGATGTAGCGGCCGGACTTGATCCGGTTCAGCAGGTCCTGGAGATTGTCCTCCAGATTTGCTTCGTATTCTTCCGCTGTCACGCCGTCGACGCCGACCGCACCATCCTTGCGCGTCCGTCGCCACGCCTCCCGCATCCACTCGAGGTCGATGAGGTGGTTGAGCGATGTGAACACCCGGTCCGGGTGCATCCTCGCCTGTTCGGCTATCCACTGTTGTTTCGTTGACGTGTTTGTCGAACTCGGTGTTTCGTCCATCGTTTCACACCAGTGGGTCTCTCATGTGACGCCTCCCTTCCCTCGCCCGGGTCCCGATGGCCACGGTTCCCCGTCTTCAGCAGTACTATGAAGGCGCTACGACCCCCGAACCCGCTTCCCGTCGGCTTATTGTTTCGCGTTCCGGTACCGTGCGTGCCTGCTCTTTCGTGTCGTCGCCGAGGCGCTCCTGCTGCCCCGCAGGCAGGGCGGCAGGCCAGGATTGGTCACGATGCCGGTCCATCCCCACCGGCTTTGCTTCACACGGACGTGTCCGGGTCTCCCAGGTTCCCTGGCAAGCCATCCCGTGGCTTTGCGATCGTTCCCGCGACCCCGGCCGGCCCGTTGCGCCTCGTCATCACGGCGTTTCCGGTGCTGCCCCCGCTCCGCGAAGGACGAGGGCGCCAGCAACGGCTATTTCGGGGCTCTATGTGCGTCGCTTCACCACCCGTTGTGTACGCTTCACGACCTGCGTTGCCGCATGCCATGCAACACTCGCTTCCGGCTGGCGGACTGCGCCTTTACCGGGCGGGAGTCGAACCCGCTGGCTTGCGATGAAAGGTTTCTAGCTCATCGCTTCCCCCTTTCCAGAGCTTGCCCTGGCGCAATCGCGGCGAGCCTCCCGCACACGATACATGACCGTTCCGATCAACCGGCCCATACCCACGATCCGGTCGAGCAGAAACAGGGGGCCGCACTTGCACCCGCCGTGGTGGACACGGCCGTGGCGATCACCGCGATCACCAGGCTGGTCTTGAGGCCGTGGAGACAATGGGCGTCGGAGAAGAAGCGGGCATATCAGTGTACCGAGTAGTCGGGTGCCCGAGGACACTTCCGCGTGGTACTCCCGCGAACAGGTTCCCGATGCCCCTGAGTTCCCCGTCTGCCGGCCCGGGCGGCCACGTGCAGCGGACTCGCGGCGTACCCGTCCGCCGGCTTCGGGGCGGGCACGAGCGGAAATGTCGCGACTGCCGGCAAGACCGCACCGCCAATCAAGGACGACACGGAGGAACAACACGTGCCGGAACCCGGGGTGTCAGGCCTCCTGCCGACATACCCGGCGAGGGGCAGTCGCGGGCACGTCCGTGCGATGCACCGCTGTCCGCGCCGATGCCGGTATCCCCGGGCAATGGCGGGTGCCACGGGCGTCCGTCCGGTTGCGTGCTACTGCCCGGCTCTGGTAGCGTACGGATGGAAGGCTGGAATGGACAGGCTCCTCGCCAACCCGGTCAGATCCGGAAGGAAGCAGCCGTAACGAGTTCCGGCCTGGGTCATGACCCAGCCTTCCATATTGTTTCCGGGACCGGGCCATGAATGAAAGCGCGGGGTCGACTGCGGAATACCGCGTGCTCGCGCGAAAGTACCGCCCGCAGACACTGGACGACCTGATCGGCCAGGACGCCCTGGTCCGGACACTGCGCAACGCACTCCAACAGGGACGGGTGGCGCATGCCTTCGTGCTGACGGGGGTCAGGGGCGTCGGCAAGACCACGACCGCACGCATCATCGCGCGGGGGCTCAACTGCCTCGGCCCGGACGGGAACGGCGGTCCGACCGTCAATCCCTGCGGCACCTGCGTGAACTGCCGGGCGATCACCGAGGACCGGCATGTCGACGTCCTGGAAATGGACGCCGCCAGCCGCACCGGTGTCGATGACATCCGCGACATCATCGAGGGCGTGCAATACCGGCCGGTTTCGGCACGGTACAAGATCTACATCATCGACGAAGTGCACATGCTCTCGCGCAACGCGTTCAACGCCTTGCTGAAGACGCTGGAAGAACCGCCGGAACACGTGAAGTTCGTCTTCGCCACCACCGAGATCCGCAAGGTGCCGATCACGGTGCTGTCGCGCTGCCAGCGTTTCGACCTTCGTCGGATTGACGTCGCGGACCTGTCGGGACTGTTGGAGCGGATCTGCGGCCTGGAATCGGTCAAGGCCGAGCCGGAGGCACTGCGGTTGATCGCAACCGCCGCCGATGGCTCGGCCCGCGACGGCCTCTCTCTGCTCGACCAGGCCATGGCACTCGCCAGCGGACCAGTCACCGCCAGCCTGGTTCAGGACATGCTCGGCCTTGCCGACCGCACCGAGATCTTCACCCTGTTCTCAGGCCTGATGACCGGCCGGATCACCGAAGTCCTGACCCAGCTCCGCGCCTTGCACAACCGGGGCGCCGACCCGCTTGTCATCACCCGGGACCTGCTCGACGCCATTCATCTGGTCACGCGTTTCAAGGTGACCCCCGCCGAGGCTGCGCTCGAGGCATCCCAGGTCGAACGGGAACACTGCGAACCGCTCGCGAACGGCCTTGCCATGCCGCATCTTGGCCGTGCGTGGCAGATGATGCTGAAGGGCGTCGAGGAAATCCAGAGTGCGCCCGTCCCCCTCTCCGCCCTGGAGATGCTGCTGATCCGGCTCGTCCATCTCGCCGATGCTCCGCCGGGAACAGCGGCAAGCCCGGGAGCCCGCCGGACATCCGCCGGGGCGGCATCCACCGCCCCCCGGAGCCACCCTGCCGAAGCCGGGCCTGCAGAGGGTCCAGCCGAACCCGACACGGTCGTCGCCCCCCGGGCCCGCCCCGCTGAAACCGGGCCTGCAGAGGGGCCTGTCGAACCCGATGCGGCCGCCGAGGAAACCGAAACCCCGGCCGCCGCCGACGGTCCGGCGGAAGAACATGGATTGCCGGAGACCCTGGACGAGATCGTGGCCCTGTTCGAGCAGAACAGGGAGGCGGTCATCGTCGCACGGCTACGGCGGCACGCCCGCCTGATCCGGATCGAACCGGGCACGGTCGAACTCGCCGCGAGCACCGGTCTTGATTCCGACCTTGCCGCGGAGATGATGCGCCATCTCGCGAACTGGACAGGCCGTTCCTGGTCGGTCATCTTGAACGCGGACGCACAGGGTGGTTCGACGATTGTCGAGAGTGAACGGGCGGAGGCCAGGGCGAGGATCGAGGCCGTCACCGCGGATCCGACCGTAGCGGCCGTGCTGCGCGAGTTTCCCGGCGCTACGGTGCGCGAGGTACGGGACCGAACCACCGGCGAAACCGCCACGTGACCTGGCAGGCAGGCTGGAGCCAGAAGAGATGAAGAACCTCAGCAGCATGCTGCGCCAGTTCCAGGACATGCAGGAGAGCATGGAGTCCGCGCGCAAGGCCATGGCCGCCATCGAAGTCGAGGGTACGAGCGGTGGCGGCATGGTGACTGTCAGGCTGAACGGCCAGTCCGAAATGCTCTCGCTCGACATCGACCCCTCGATCGTTGACCCCGGCGAGGTGGACGTGCTCGAGGACCTTGTCCGGGCCGCGCACGCGGATGCGCGCGCCAAGGTCGAACAAGAGCTCGCCTCCAGGATCGGCTCGCTGCTGCCACCCGGTCTTTCGCCCTTCGGGAACTGACGCCGGATGCGCGGGGGCGAGGCGCCGGTCGAGATCACGGAGATCATCCGCCTGCTCGGACGGTTGCCCGGTTTCGGGCGCCGGTCGGCGCGCCGCGCGATCCTGCACCTGCTGAAGCACCGCGAAGGCCTGATGCGGCCACTGGGTCAGGCCCTGCTCGACGCCGTCGACCAGGTGTCGACCTGCAGCCGCTGCGGCAACCTGGACACCGAGGATCCGTGCGGGATCTGCCGGCACCCGGAGCGGGACCGGAGCCAGATCTGCGTGGTGAAGGAAGTCGCGGACCTGTGGGCCCTGGAGCGCAGTGCGACCTACCGCGGCCTCTACCACGTGACCGGGGGGCTCCTTTCGGCACTGGACGGCGTCGGCCCGGATGACCTGAACATTCCGGTGCTGCGCGAGCGGGCGGATCAACCCGAGGTCGAAGAGGTGATCCTGGCCATGGACGCGACCGTCGACGGCCAGATTACCGCCCACTACCTGGTCGAGTGTCTGGCTGACTGCGGTGTCACGGTGACCCGGCTGGCTCGCGGAGTGCCGGTCGGGGGTGAGCTCGAGTATCTTGATGACGGCACGCTGTCACAGGCGCTCGAGGCTCGCCGGACGATGTGAAGCCGGCCAGGCGTCTCAGGCAAGCGGCTCGCCGTCAAACCGTTCCATGGTTGCGATCTCGGCCACCGGGCGGCGTCGCAGGCGCGTGAGCTGGCGCACCGGCCTGCCAAGCGGCACCACGGCGGCCACCGCGTAGTGTTGCGGAACCCCCAGAAGCTCCTGCACCTGCGGCTCCTCTGCCGAGGCCAGCGTGGTGATGGTCCCGCCGAGCCCGGCCTCGCGGGCCGCCAGCAAGGTGTTCCAGACGAACGGGTAGATCGATGCGCCGGAGATGACACCGACGCGCGGGAGGTTCTGGTCCATGGAGGCAACGACCCGCAGGTCGACCAGGAATACCAGCAGAACAGGGGCGGTGCGAAAGGTCCGCACCAGCTGTGCCGGCGGCTCGGTGGCGGCGACTGTCTCGTCGGACACCGCGGTCGGGATCACCGTGTTCCAGGGGTTCTCGCCCGCGGCCACCTGCGCCCCGTAGCGTTTCGCCGCCGGCCCCGCCAGTTCGGACAACCGGTTCTTGGTCACCGGATCGCGTACCACCACCACCCGGTTCCCCTGCCGGTTGCCGCCACTCGGCGCAAACCGGGCAAGTTCCAGGATGTCGTGGACCTGCCGGTCGGACACCGCCTCGTTGGTGTATTCCCGGCAGGCGAAGGTGGTCCGCATCACCTCGGACAGTTCCATCGCATCCTCCCCTGTGGCAGTTGCCGTCGTACCCTACCCGGCCGGCGGGGCCGTCGCCCTCATCGAGGGTCGGTCCGAGAATCCGGCGTACCAGTCCGCCAGCGCCGAGTGGCCGGAACGCCAGTCACGGTCGGCGTACCGGAAGTCCAGGTACCCGCAGGCGCAGGCCATGCTGATTGTCGCAAGGTCAACCGTGGCGCCAGACCCCTGCACCGCCGCCTCGAACACATCCATGACCCGGTCCACCTTGGCCATCTGGCCGTCGCTCCATGCCGGCCAGCGCAGCTGGGCCGGGCGCATCAAGATCTCGTACCGGTTGAGTACGGCGGCATCCATCAGCCCGTCGGCGAACGCCTGCATCCGCAGAACTTCCCAGCGCTCCGGTCCCGAGGCCGGCACCATCCGTGCACCGTCATGGGTCGTATCCAGGTACTCGCAGATCAGCGCGGAGTCGGCGAGCGTGGTGCCGTCATCGAGAACAAGGGCCGGAATCTTGCCGACCGGGTTCGCCCGCGCCAGGTCGGGGTTGGCGGCAAGCGGAGTGGTTTCTCCGTGGACCAGTTCGACCCGGTCGAGCTGGCCGGTCTCGTGGATCAGCACCATCACCTTGCGCACGAAGGGTGATGCCTGGGCATGGAAGAGTTTCATCGCGCGACCTCGTCTCGACTGGATCAAGCCCGTCCGGCGGAATCAGAACCGATCCTTGCGACCACGGATCTCGGCAAACACCGCTACCGGATCAGCGCCCGCCATCCCGACCGCGGCCGCAAGCCCCGGATGATCGGCGCGCAGAAACGGATTGGTATCGAGTTCGTCGGCAAGCACTGCAGGAATGGTCGGCGTGCCGCGCGCGCGCGTCTCCTCGAATTCGCGGGTGCGCGCCTGCAGGCGCACGTTGTCCGGGTCGATACTGAGGGCAAACCGGGCGTTGGAAACGGTATATTCGTGGCCGCAGTAGATCCGCGCCGTTGAGGCGAGACCCCGCAGCTTCAGCAGCGACGACCACATCTGCTCCATCGTGCCCTCGAACACACGGCCGCAGCCAAGCGCAAACAGGGTGTCGCCACAGAACAGGGCATCGGAATCGGCAAACCAGAAGGCGATGTGCCCGGAGGTGTGGCCCGGGGTCTCGAATACCGTACCGGTGTGACCCGCGAAGTCCACCACATCACCCTCGGCGACGGTGACGTCCATCCCGGGGATCCGGGCCGTCTCCGCCTTTGGCCCGATCAGCACGGCCGCGTGGCGCTCGACCAGTTCCTGGTTGCCACCGATGTGGTCGCCGTGGTGATGGGTATTCAGGATGTGGGTCAGGTTCCAGCGCCGTGCGTCGAGCGCAGCCTGCACCGGAGCAGCCTCGGCGGGATCCACGACCGCCGTTGCACCGGATGCGTGATCGTGCACGAGATAGACGTAGTTGTCGGACAGGGCCGGCACCAGCACGATCTCGAACGGGGCCATGGATTGTCTCCGCCAGCATGTGGGATGAATCGCTGCGGAACCTACCACCAGCCAACATCCGGCGCAAAGATCGTGAACCGGGACCGAGGGAGGACAGGATGAAGATCGTCGGTGTGGAAGCAATCGAACTCGAAATGCCGTTCAGCCGCGGCGTGTCGTCGGGACGCGAGGTCGGTTTTCTGAACTGGGGAATGCTCGACTTCTGCCTGGTGCGGGTCGAGACCGACACCGGGCTTGTCGGCTGGGGCGACGCCTTCGCCTTCCAGTGCAGGAAGCCGGTCGCGGAAGCAGTCCGGCACATGGTCGCCCCGCGCGTCCTCGGCCGTGACGCCCGTGACGTGGCCGGGATCAGCAGTGACCTGCAGCAGGCACTGCATCTGTTCGGACGCTACGGGATCACCATGTTCGCGATCTCCGGCCTCGACATCGCACTGTGGGACCTCGCGGCGAAGAGCGCCGGGCAGCCGCTGCACCGGCTGCTGGGCGCCGATGGCAGTCGCCGGGTTCCTGCCTATTCGAGCCTGTTCCGCTACGAGGACCCGGAGCTGGTCGCGGACCGGGTAACGCGGTCGATCGAGCTCGGTTACCGGTCCGTCAAGCTGCACGAGACCCGTTGCGCCGAGGTCGCGGCCGCACGCGAGGCGGCGGGTCCGGACGTGCCGCTGATGCTCGACGTGAACTGTCCGTGGACCCCGGCCGAGGCGGCGGGTATGGCAACGGCTCTCGCCGGGTATGACCTGCTCTGGCTGGAAGAGCCGATCAATCCGCCGGAGGACTTCCCGGCCCTCGCTCGCTTGCGCAGTTCCTGCGGCATCGCGATCGCGGCCGGAGAGAACGCATGCACCGCGTTCGAGTTCCGCGCCATGCTGGAACACGGGGCGGTGGACTACGCCCAGCCGAGCGTGACCAAGGTCGGCGGGATTACCGAATTTCGCAAGGTTGCCGCGCTGTGCGAAACCCGGGCAACCCAGATCATGCCGCATTGTCCGTACTTCGGACCGGGCTTTCTTGCGACCTTGCACTTGGCACAGGCGCTCCCCTCGCCGGGGATGATCGAGCGGATCTTCCTCGAGCCGGAAGCATCGCTCTACCCCGAGGGAATGCACGATCCTGCGGACGGGACCTTCGGCGTTCCCGGCGAGGTGGGGCTCGGCCCGGACCCCGACCCTGACGTCATCGCGGAGTACCGGGTCGGCTGACGCCCTGACCCGCCCTTGACTTGCACGAGAATCGCGACCCACAGTGCACCGTGCAACCGAAACAGGGTGCGGTGTGCGCGGTGACCGGTCGGGCACGGGTGCGCCCGACGATGCAAACAGGACGGGATCCGCCCCGGCGGCGGCTCCGGCGCCATGTACAGTGACGTTACCGATCTCGAGCGGTTCTACGCATCGCGACTGGGTCAGATGGCCCGGAGACTGATCCGGCGACGGATTCGGGCCCTCTGGCCCGACGCGACGGGGCTGACACTTGCAGGGCTTGGCTATGCGTCGCCCTACCTGGGCCCGTTCCGTCAGAGCGCCGAACGGGTGCTGTTGCTGGCACCCGCCCAGCAGGGCGTGACGCACTGGCCTCGCGACGGGCGCAACCTGGCCACACAGATCCACGACGACGGGCTGCCGCTGCAGGACGTCTCGGTTGACCGCGTTCTCATCGTCCACGGACTCGAGGGCAGCGAAAACGCCAGGGCGATGCTTCAGGAAGTGTGGCGAATCCTCGGCGGCGACGGACGTCTCATGGTGGTGGTTCCCAACCGTCTCGGACTGTGGACACGGCTCGAGCGGACACCGTTCGGTCATGGTCACCCCTATTCGCTCCTCCAGCTGTCCCGACTGCTGCAGACCAATGGCTTCGTGCCGGAGCAGACCGCACACGCGCTCTACCCTCCACCCTATGCCTGGCGCCTGATGCTGAGATCGGCGCTCGCCGTCGAGGAGCTTTGCGCGCGCCGGTTCAGGCATCTGGGAGGCGTGATCATCCTGGAAGCCGGCAAGCGGCTCTATGCGACGCGCCCGGCGCGAACCGTTCGGTCGCGCCCGCGAACCCTGGTTCCGGCGACAGCCCATGGCCCTCCGGTTTCGGCGACCGGCCGGCGGCTTGCAATCCCACATTCGCCGGACTAATTCTGTCCCGCGTGCTCGCCCCTGCCTTCACAGTGACCGTTCGCGGGCCCACAGGAGAAGGACCGTGCCGAGCCTCGACGAACTGAGAGCGGAAATCGACACGATCGACCGTCGGCTGCATGACCTGCTGATCCGGCGGGTGGCGATCGGACGCGAGATGGCCAGCGCCAAGTCGTCCGATACGGCACCTCCGTACCGCCCGGCCCGCGAAGCCCAGGTGATGCGCCGGCTGCTGCAACACAACCGGCCACCGCTGTCGGCCCGGGTCCTGGACAGTGTCTGGCGTGCGATCATGAGCGCAAACCTGAACCAGCAGGAGCCGGTCACCGCCCTGCTCTACGCGCCGGATTCCGGGACCAGGGACCTGGCCCGCGACTACTGTACGGCCGCAAGCCGGATCGACGTCGTCGAAACGGCTGCCGCCGCACTCGATCCCGCCACCCGGGCGACAATGCGCATCCTGCCGATGATCACCGGTAACGTTTCCGACCGCTGGTGGCCGCTGCTGTTCGCCGGACCGGCGCGGGCGCCGTCACTCCAGGTCGTCGCCCGGCTGCCATTCTGCGGACCCGAGGTCCCGGGCTGCGAGGCCCTGGTGGTCGCGGCCCAGCCGCCGGAATCGTCGGGTGACGACCGCACGCTGTTCGCCATTGCCGGCAGCCCGCCGTCCGACGGCAAGCTGCTCGACAGCTGGAACAATGCCTGTGCCTGGCATGCCGTGCAGTTCGACGGGTTTCACGACCAGCCACCGGCAGTCGCGCGGTCCGCGCCGTGGCATCGGCTCGGCGTCTACGCAACTCCGGTGCGGAACTGAGACCGGATCCTTCGGAGAACCGACATGCCTGCTCCGCAACCGCGCCTCGCGATCAGCGCCATGGCGCGCTATCAGCCCAACCTCAACCCGCCGGCCCGGGGCCGGATCATCCGGCTCTCGGCCAACGAGGGCGCGCTGGGTCCAAGCCCCGCAGCCGTCAGGGCGCTGGACGGAGTCACGAGCAGGTTGCATCACTACCCGGAAGAGGATCCCTCGGCACTCGCGGACGCGATCGGCACCGAGCTGGGCCTTGATGCGCAGCGCATGGTGTTCGGCTGCGGTTCCGACGAACTGATCCTCGCGCTGTGTCTCGCCTACCTCTCACCCGGAGACGAGGCGATCCACACCGAGTACGGATTCATCATGTACCCGGTCTCGATCAGGGTCGCCGGCGGCGAACCGGTGGTTGCCCCGGACCGCGGATACCGGGTCGATGTCGATGCCATCCTCGAGCGCGTCACGCCGCGGACCCGAATGGTGTTCCTTGCCAATCCCAACAATCCGACCGGTTCCTACATTGGCCGCAGCGAGCTCGAACGGCTGCACCGCGGCCTGCCCGAGGATGTCCTGCTCGTCATCGACGCCGCCTATGCGGAATACGTCTCGCGAAACGACTATGCGAGCGGCGCCGAGTTGGTCGAGGAATCCGAAAACGTGGTCATGCTGCGAACGTTCTCGAAGATCTATGCCATGGCCGGGCTGAGACTCGGCTGGGCCTATGCGCCGCAGGTGGCAGCAAACGCGATGCACGTGGTCAAGCAGCCCTTCGGTGCCAACCGGGCCGCCGTTGCGGCCGGGATCGCGGCTGTCAACGATCACGAGTTCCGTCGCAGGTCGGTCGCGCACAACGAGACCTGGCAGCCGTGGACTGGCCAGCGGCTGGCGGAGCTCGGCCTGACTGTGCTTCCGAGCGTCACCAACTTCCTGATGGTGCGGTTCCCGGACGAACCGGGGCGCACGGCGGCCGAGACCGGGGCATGGCTGGAGCGGCGGGGCATACTGGTGCGCGGCATGGCCGGCTACGGGGCGCCGGAGTTCCTGCGAATGTCGATCGGAACGGAAACGGAGATGCGAACCGTGGTTGAGTCGATCTCTGAGTTTCTTTCCGCATGAGCGGCGAGACTCCGAAGCCGGAAGGCATGATCTTCCGGCGCATGGCGCTGATCGGCATCGGCCACATCGGTTCGTCGCTGGCGAGGGCGATCCGCCGGGAACCCGACATGGTCGGTCACCTTGCGGTCTCCGATCTCGACCCGGCGGCGCAGCGCCGGGCCGGCGAACTCGGCCTTGCCGACTCGCTGCACGCGGAGCCCGCGGAGGCGGTGGCCGGAGCCGACTGCGTCATCCTGTGCACCCCGGTCGGGACCTGCAGGGCGATCTCGAGAGCCATGGCCGACCATCTCGAGCCCGGCTGCATCGTGAGCGACGTCGGCTCGGTCAAGCGCGCCCCGATCAGGGACATGGCGCCGAACCTGCCGGACCACGTCCACCTGGTCCCGGGTCACCCGGTGGCAGGCACCGAGCATTCGGGGCCGGATTCTGGTTTTGCCGAGCTGTTCGCAGGGCGGTACTGGCTCTTGACGCCACCCGAGGGCACCGACCCGGATGCGGTCGAACGGCTGGCGGGGCTCTACCGGCGCATCGGCGCCATGGTCGAGGTGATGGATGCGGAGTACCATGACAAGGTGCTCGCCATCACCTCGCACGTCCCGCACCTGATTGCCTACACCATCGTTGGCACCGCGGTGGACCTCGAGAAGCAGATCCAGAACGACGTGATCCGGTTTTCCGCGAGCGGGTTCCGGGACTTCACGCGCATCGCCGGTTCGAACCCGATCATGTGGCGCGACATCTTCCTGAACAACCGCGAGGCGGTTCTGGAAATGCTCCAGCGGTTCTCCGAGGACCTGACGGCACTGCAACGCGCGATCCGCTGGGGCGAGGGCGAGACGCTGCAGACCCTGTTCAGCCGTACCCGGGCGATCCGGCGCGGCGTCATCGAGGCCCATCAGGACGTCCCGCCGTCCATGACGGAACGACAGGACGACGCAGACCGCTGACCAGGTCCGGGTAGTCCGGATCATCCGGCGCGATGAACCCGTGTCGGACCAGAAAGTCGATGATCACCAGGTTGCAGTTGTACTTGAAGCTGTCGAGCGAGGTGCGCACGATCTCCGCAACCTCGTGGATCGGCCACAGCATGAATTCCTCGACCTCGCCATCACGCGGTTGCGGCGTGAACCCGTCGGGCACCGCAAGGTCGTAGACGTACATGAGGTGCCGTCTCAGTCCGCCGGGAACACCCATGGTGTACGAGATGAGACCGGCAGGCCGGGCTGACAGGGCCAGCCCTGGGGGAATGTCCGCCTCTTCCCGGCATTCCTTGACCAGGTTCTGGACGAGCGTCAGACCCGCCGGCTGACCGCCGGCGACCATGTTGTCGAGCGCGCCGGGATAGGTCGGCCGGTCGAGGGCGCGCCGCGCGATCCACATCACCACGTCATCACCGCGCCCGCGCACGCCGTTCAGGTGGAACCCGGTCGACAGCACGCCGAAAGCCTCCGCCGCACTGCGATCGATCCGCATCAGTTCTCCGCCACCGATGTACTGGCGAACGGCATAGTCCTCGTCGCGCTGCGGAGCGATCACGCCGTCGGAACGCAGCCGGTCGATGACCCCGGCGACGGCCTGCGTCCGGTCTTCCGGATCGCCGAGGCGATCAGCGAGCACAAGTCCGTCGCCGGCACGGGCGAAGACATCCGGTTCGTCTGCAAGCCGGCGCGCGAGCGCGCGGGTCACGTACCCCGCCGGCGCGCCATCGATGGTCCACGCTACACGGTCGCGGAAATCGTGACGGTTGCAGCGCTCGATGTGGTCCCGGTACGCCATTGTTGCTGCCACGCCTGCGACGGACGTCACGGCTGTTCCACGGCCGGCGGGCCACGGAACCCCCTGGCCACCACATAGGTCTCGGGCGAACGGGGCCGGCTTGCATAGGGCTTGGCATGTCGAACTGCGGCGAAGCTGCGTTTCATCCGGGCAAGCAGCCCGGCCTCGCTTCCGCCGCGGAAGACCTTGGCCACGAAGGCGCCGTCCGGCGCCAGCACCTGTTCCGCCAGATCGTAGGCCGCCTCGCACAGGGCCGAGGTCCGCAGTTGATCGGTCAGCGCGTGTCCGGTGGTCGGAGCCGCCATGTCGCTCAGCACCAGGTCTGCAGTGCCGGAGAGCGCGTTGAGCACCGCCCCGAGGCCGGTCTCTTCCATGAAATCCGCCTCAAGGACCAGGGCACCCGCCACCGGGTCCATCGCGACCATGTCCAGCGCGATCACCAGGCCCGAGCTGCCGACCCGGGCCGTCACCACCTGGGTCCAGCCGCCAGGCGCCGCGCCAAGGTCGACAACTCGCATGCCGGGGCGCAGGAGGCCAAAGCGCTCATCGAGCTGCAGGAGCTTGAACGCGGCGCGCGACCGGTAGCCGAGCCGCCGGGCTTCCTGCACGTAAGGATCGTTCAGCTGGCGGTGCAGCCAGCGTTGTGACGATGCGCTGCGGCCCCGCGCCGTGCGCAGCCGCACCCGCTCCACCCGGACCCCGCCCGTGCTCCTGCCAGCCATGCCGGTCACACCCGCCGCGTCGAGAGCACCATGGCGCGCCCGCCTGCCCGCACCGTCAGGCGGACATCGATTTCGAGATGTACCGGCCGCCTTCCGGTCCAGTAAACATGCTGGTGATGTGAGGATGGCCGACCGGACCGTTGTCGCTGTCTTCCAACAGGTTCTGTTCGGAGACGTAGGCGACGTAGTAGCTCTCGGGGTTCTCTGCAAACAGGTGGTAATAGGGTTGGTCTCGCCGCGGCCGGCGATCGGCCGGAATGGACCTGTACCACTCCTCTGTGTTCGCAAACTCCGGATCGATATCGAACACGACACCTCTGAAGTCGTAATGACGATGCCGCACGATGGCGCCCAGTGCGTATTTGGACTCGACGATCTTCATTGCCGCTCCAAAGTCTTCGCTGTGGCCAGAACAATAACTATCGCATTGCAGGCTATGCCGCGCAAGGAATGCAGGCCGACCATGGCAATCTGGACCGGGCCTGTCGGCACTGACCTACCTGACCGTGTCCGGGGGTCTGGCTGGCTGGGGAACCTGGATTCGAACCAGGACCGACGGAGTCAGAGTCCGCTGTTCTACCGTTAAACTATTCCCCACCGCGCGCGCGGGAATACAGGTGGCGCGGTGTTAGCATCTTGCGGTTTTCCTGGCAAGCGAACCGGTTCCGTACCGGCCCGGATTGCGGTAGGCTTGCCGCACTCGGGCAGCCGCTTCCACCTCGGGGAGTTCCGTTGACTTCCTCGACATCTTCCTCGACACCCGGCAGCATCGCGCAGCGCCCTGCCGACCGGCGCCATCCGGTCAAGCCCCGGGACTCCGCCAGCATGCTGGTCCTGCGAACCGGATCGCGCGGGCTGGAAGTCCTGATGGGGAGGCGCGGTCGCAAGGCGGTTTTCAACGACGTCTGGGTGTTTGCCGGCGGCAAGGTGGACCGGGACGACAAGATCGCGTCTCCCGGTACCGATCTTGACCCGGCGGTGGCGCGTCACATCTCAAGCGACCCGTCCCGGGCCAGGCTGTTCGCCATGGCGGCAGTCCGCGAGACCTGGGAGGAAACCGGGCTTGCGCTCGGCACCCGGGGCAGTCCCGGAGCGACAGGCAGCGACAGTTGGGAGAGTTTCGGCTCCCTTGGCATCGCACCGGACCTGGCGAAGCTCGGCTATGTCGGCCACGCGATCACCCCCGCCTCGCTCGCGGTCCGGTTCAACGCCCGGTTCTTCTGCGTCTGGGCCCATGACCTGCAGGGTGAGCTGGCCGGGTCGGGCGAACTGGCGGACCTCGACTTCTTCCCGGCGCGCGAGGCGCGCGACCTGCCGCTTGTCGATGTTACCCGGTTCATGCTCGACGAGATGCTGCGCCGCGAGGCCAGCGGCTTCGAAACCCCGACGGTCTACCCGTTCTTCGGCTATCGCAGGGATCGCACCTACCAGCGCTACAGCTGACCGCTACCGTGCCCGGTACCGGCCTTCCACGGTAAGCGGGCCCAGGGCCTCGGCACGTCCGGCCTCGACCAGGTGGACAAGTGTTGCCAGCAGCGACCTGGCCGCGGCGGCATGCAGGTGCCCGGCAACATCCTCGTAGACCAGCGGCACCATCTCGCCGACCGTCCCGATGCCCCGGGCAAGACAGCCAAGTACCCGGTCCTCGCGCTCGTGGCGGTGGGCGATGAAGGCGCGCACCAGCGTGTGCGGGTCGCGGATCTCCGGTCCGTGCGCCGGGTAGTAGACCTCGTCGTCACGCTCCAGCAGCCGGTCCAGGCTGCGCATGTATGCTCCCATGTCGCCGTCGGGCGGCGAGACGATGCTGGTTGACCAGCCCATGACGTGGTCTCCCGGGAACAGCACCCTTCTCTCGTCCCAGGAGAAGCTCAGGTGGTTCGAGGTGTGACCCGGGGTGTGCACACAGCTCACAGCCCAGTCGTCGCCCTCGATGCGGTCCCCGTCACCCACCGTGTTGTCGGGCGCGAAATCGAAATCACCACCGGCCTCGACCTCTCCGTCACCCGGCGGGCGACCGCCGCCGTGCGGACCGAACCCCCAGGTCGGGGCACCGGTTGCCTGCGTGAGCGCGCGCGCCGCGGGAGAATGGTCACGGTGGGTGTGGGTGACCAGGATGTGGCTCACCGTTTCCTGTCCGAGGCCGGCGAGCAGGGCCTCGACGTGTTCGGGCTGATCGGGACCCGGATCGAGCACGGCGACCCTCCCGGTGCCGAGTACGAACGTGCCGGTCCCGCGAAAGGTAAAGGGCCCCGGATTGTGCGCGGTGATGCGCCGGATCCCCGGCGCCACCATCTCGAGTTCACCGTAGCGGACGTCGAAGTCGCGGTTGAGCGGAAGCGCCGTGCTCATGCCGTCCCCCGGGCCCCCGGCCCTGCCAGTTCCCCGGATTCGACCAGGCCACGGTAGCGTTCGAAGTTCTGCCCGATGAGTTCAGGTTCGTCCAGACCGATGTCGTAGGCGGGCGACAGCACCATGCTGGCATCGGTGACCGAGATCTCCACTATGCCCTTCATGCGATCGGCGTAGTCGGCCCATGTTCCGAACTTGGCAAGAAGCTCCTCGAACCGGGCACTGCCGCGCGCCGCGTAGCCTGCCTCGCCGCCGACGCGGACAGCCTTACGGCGGAACACGTCGATGAAATTGAGCTCGACGAGGGGATTGGCCTCGATGTTGCGAATGGTCCCCGGCGAGCGGAGATCGGAGAATGCGAGGGTGCGTTCGTCGATGACCACCACCGTCGCCTTGGGCGAGACCGCCGGCCGGCCTTCAGGCGTAACGGTCGCCACGAAGGCGACGGTGTTGTGGCGGATCAGGTGGGCCATTTGAGCGGTGATCATTCCATCCCTCCCGCACGTGCAGTCTTCGGGGCCGGTCCTATGGAAGGCGTGGTCGGCTGTCAATGTTGCGCCCGTGGCGGTTCCCGCACCCGGTCGCTCCACTGCATGAGCAGGATGCCGCCAAGGACCATGGCGGCCCCCGCCAGCGTCTCGGCCGTGAGCAGTTCCTGAAACAGCACCATCGCCGCAACGATGCTGGCCACCGGCTGCAGGTTGTTCAACATCGCGGCCGGTTCGGTCCCGATGCGCTGGATCGAGAAGTAGTACAGCGGGATCGACGCGGACTGCAGCGCCACGACCAGTCCCAGCGCCCACCAGCCGCTTTCAAGTTCCGGCCAGGCGAAGGCATCGAGCCTGACGGTGAGGGCGCCCAGGACCACCGTTGCCACGCAGGATTGGTAGAAGACGATCTGGAACGGGTGCAGACCGCGCGCACGGCGACTGACCCAGACGATGTTGATGGCGCACGCGAGACCCGAGGTCAGGCCGAGGGCGACGCCGCGCAGGTCCAGCCGGTCGAGATCGACTCCGAGCATGACCGCCAGGCCCGCGAATGCCGTGAGCATTGCCGCCATCTTCACCACGCCGGGCCGGCGTCGGTCGACGGCGCCGTTCAGCAGTGCAACCAGCGGCGGATAGACGAAGAACAGCAGAGCCGCCAGACTGACCGGAATGTACTTGGTCGCGCCGACATTGCCGAAGGCCATGTGCGAGAACAGGACGCCGGCGAACAGCATCTGCAGCAGGAAACCGGGCGGCAGGCGCAGCGAAACCCCGGCCAGTCGGCACAACATGCCCATGACCAGAACCGAGAACGCGGCCCGGCACAGACCGACGGTGAGCGGCGTGGTTCCGCCATCGAAGGCGAGCCGGCCGAAAGCGACCGCGAGTCCCAGTCCGATCGAGCAGAGGACCGCAAAGAGGACACCGCTCGCCCACTGGCTGGGAGATCTGTCGACAACTGGACCGGACACGTGGTTCTCGTTCCGCTCCGGCGCAGGTCCTGACGGGATGTGGGGTGTTGGCACTCAGCCGTCGAGCGCAGCGAACGGGTTGTATCCCTCACGATCCTCGACTTCAACCACCCACAGGTCGGGGTCACGGGAGAGATGGCGGTCCAGAAGGGTATCGGCCTCCTCCTCCGACACCGGTGTCTCGCCGCTTGCGGCAAGCCAGAGCGCCCGACCGGTCTCGCCCCATGCCTGCGCCAGCACGGTGCAACCGTGTTCCAGCCGGTTGACCTTGACCAGGATCGCTCCCGCATCCGGGTCGCCACGATGGACCACCGTGACCGGAACTGCGCGGTGCGCGCACAGCCGCAGCCCGGCCCGGACCAGGACATCGGACTTCAGCCGCATGGAACCCGTACTCCCGACCCGGGAGGAAAGAGGGCCCCGGAGCCGGCTGGCTCCAGGGCAATTGGAACAGGGAGGCTTAACGTGTGGGAGATACCGGACCTGAGGGTCATCCTAACGGGCGGGGCAGCCCGCAAAGGACGCTGAGAGGCTGCAATCAAACCCTGTCACTCAAGCTGTCCGGCACTCGTAACTCAGGAAACTAGGCAGCCACCGGCAGGGTTGCAATGCACATTCCGGCAGGTCGGCCATGCGTCTCTTGCATGGCTGGTGACCCTGTGTCCGGTGTTTCGACACCGCGCGGCCTAGAAACTGGTCCCGGCAACTTCCTGCAGCAGAAAGTCGCGCAGCACGGCAATCCGCTTCGAATTCCGCAACTCTTCCGGATAGACGAAGTAGGCCGGAACCCGGGGGCCCTCGAGATCAGGCAGCAGCCTGACCAGACCGGGATCCCCGGCGGTCATGTAGTCGGGGAGCAGTGCAATGCCGACACCTCCCTGCACCGCACCAAGGATCGCGCAGTAGTTGTCGATGTTGACCACCATGCGCGGGCGCGCATGCACGCCCCCCGCCACCACATCGCGCAGCCAGTTCACCTTGGCGAATGGTGGATGGGTCGTGTCCCCGTAGACGATGATCCGGTGCGAACGAAGGTCTTCGACCGAGCCGGGCGTGCCGAACTGCGAGAGGTAGGACGATGCGGCGTACAGATGCAATCGCATGGTCCTGAGGTGCCGCTGAATCAGATCGGGCTGTCGCGGCGGCACGAAGCGGATCGCCACGTCGGCCTGGCGCATGGAGAGATCAAGCTCATGATCACTGATCAGCATGCTGACCGCGATCTCCGGGTAGAGTTCGATGAATCTTCCGATTCGGCTGGCCAGCCACACCGATCCGAAATCTACCGTGGTCGTAAGCCGAAGCGGACCCTTCGGACGCTCGCGACCCTCGCTGATCAACGCCTCCGTGGCCGAAAGCTTTGCGAACACGTCACGGGCTGTCGCATACAGCATCTCGCCCTGCTCGGTCAGGATCAGTCCGCGTGCGTGGCGGTGGAACAGGGCAGCGTTGACGCTTTCCTCAAGGTGGCTCACCTGTCGGCTGACTGCGGACTGACTCAGGTTCAGGACCTCGCCGGCATGGGTAAAGCTGCCAGCCTCAGCCACGGCGTGAAAGACGCGAAGTTTGTCCCAGTCCATCGTTCCGATCCGCAGAAGCCTGCCAGATCCGCCCACTCCCTGCGGGACTCGCTCCGGCCACATCGCACCGCACCGGTTGACCAGCCGGGCGCCATTGCTGTCGCTTGTACCCTAGGATGTAGGAGAAGCCCGCGGTGATACAAGATGCTGCGCACCGCTAATGGCATCCTTGTCATCGAGTGCGCCGAGATAGCGATCCGCCTCCAGCGCCGCCATGCAGCCGAGACCAGCCGCGGTGACCGCCTGTCGGTAGACCTTGTCCACGCAGTCTCCGGCGGCGAACACACCGGGAACCGTCGTGCACACGCTTCCCGGCGCCACCGAGATGTACCCGTCCGAATCGAGATCGAGCTGGCCGGCAAAGAGCTCGGTTGCCGGCACGTGCCCGATCGCAACGAACACGCCCTCGGTCGCCAGTTCCCGGCATTCGCCGGACTGCACATCGCGCAGCCGCACCGCCTCGACCCCTGCCATGGGCCCCTCGCCCCCGAGAATCTCGTCGATGACGCTGTTCCACTCCACCGATATCCTGGCGTTGCGAAACAGGCGTTCCTGCATGATGTGCTCGGCCCGCAACCGGTCACGCCGGTGTACAAGAGTGACGCTCTCTGCGATGTTGGCGAGATAGAGTGCTTCCTCCACCGCCGTGTTGCCGCCGCCGACAACGACGACCGGGCGGTTGCGAAAGAAGAACCCGTCGCAGGTTGCGCAGGCGGACACGCCGCGGCTGCTGAAGCGCCGTTCGCTGTCGAGCCCGAGCCACCGGGCCTCGGCGCCGGTCGCAATGATGAGTGCATCGGTCGTCCACTGTGCACCGGTATCGCTCCGCAGCGCGTACGGCCGCCGGGCGAGATCGACCGAAGTGATGATGTCGTCGACAATTCGGGTCCCGACGGCCTTCGCCTGGGCCTGCATCTGCTCCATGAGCCAGGGCCCCTGCACCACGTCAGCGAATCCCGGGTAGTTCTCGACGTCGGTGGTGATCGTCATCTGGCCGCCTGGCCGAAGTCCGGCGATCAGCACCGGGCCAAGGTTCGCGCGCGCCGCGTAGATTGCCGCCGTCAGTCCGGCCGCGCCCGAACCGATGATCATCAACCTTTCGTGGGAGCGTGACATCTGCCTGAATTCCGCTTCCTGATGGTTCTGTCCCGCGTGGTTTGCGCCTGCCCGGCCCAACATTCAACCCGAAACCGAGGCACACCGTGCGGCCGGCTGCGCCATCGACAGATCGGCGGCCCTCGAGTAGGTTTGCCGCCTTCCAACGGGAGTGGAGTTGACCGGCCGTGCGCCAGATGACCCTCGTCGCGTTCCTGCAGGCGCAGAACTGCACGAACTTTGCCGCATCGTGGCGGCATCCGCAGTCACGCACCGACTCGACAACGCCGGAATTCTACCGTGACATCGCCCGGATTCTCGAGGAAGGCAGGTTCCACATCGGGTTCTTCGACGATCGGCTGGCGATGCCCGACATGTACGGCGGCAACCACGAGCACGCGGTCGAAGGGGGAATCCGGTGCGTGAAGATGGACCCGGTCACCGTGCTCATGACCATGGGCATGTGCACGGAACACCTCGGTCTGGGATCGACCTACTCCACCACCTACTACGAACCGTTCCATGTCGCCCGGGTATTCCAGACCCTCGACCTCATGAGCAAGGGCCGTGCGGCCTGGAACATTGTCACTTCGCTCAATGACGGCGAGGCCATGAACATGGGCAGCGTCGGGGTCATCGAGCACGACACCCGCTACGACCGGGCCGATGAGTTCATGGAGATCGTGCTCGGTCACTGGAACGCCTGGGAAGCTGACGCGATCCTGAACGACAAGGCCGGCAACCGGTTCGCGGACCCGAAGAAGGTGCACAGGCTCGACTACGAGGGCCGCTACTTCCGGTCACGGGGACCGTTTACGGTTCCCCGCTCGCCGCAGGGCCACCCGGTGCTGATCCAGGCCGGCCAGAGCGGGCGGGGCCAGAGGTTTGCAGCCCGCTGGGCCGAGGTGGTGTTCGTCGCCTATCCGACAATCGAGATCGCGCGCACGGAGTACGCGAGCCTCAAGCGGCAGATCGCCGAACACGACCGGGATCCGGACCGGGTGAGCATTGCCGCGCTCACCCATATCGTCGTTGCCGAGACCCGGGCCGAGGCCGAGGATCGGCGGGCTCTGATCGATCGCCTGCCGACCGACCTTGACCAGCTGTCGCTTCTCGCCGAAGCACTGAACTTCGACTTTGCAACCCGCGGCCTTGACGAGCCGCTCACCGATGCCGACCTTGCAGGCATGCAAGGGATCCAGGGGATCCGCGACCGGGTGGTGGAAGCGAGCGGCAAGCTCAACCCGACGCCACGGGAGTTCATGCACTACAGCGGTCGCGGACTGCTGCACAATCCGTGGGTCGGCAGCGGAGCGGACGTCGCCGACATCATGGAAGAGTGGTTTGTGACCGGCGGCTGCGACGGTTTCGTGATCGCGGCCTCGCACGTTCCGGGCACCTACGCAGACTTCGTGAAATACGTGGTGCCGGAACTGCAGCGCCGCGGTCTGCACCGGACCGACTACGCCGGGGCGACGCTGCGGGAGAATCTGGGTCTCGAGATGCCGACCCCGGGCCTGTGGCACCTGCCGATGCCCGACGGCGGCCACGGCTGACGGGAGAACAACAATGCCCCGAGTCCTGCCCGCACGACTTGCCACCATCTCCGATGCGCTGCTTCGCGGCGCCGGGGTTCCGGCCGAAGAAGCGGCCGTGGTCACCCGCCACGTCATCGACGCCAACCTGGCGGGTCACGACAGTCACGGCATCATTCAGATCCCGACCTATATCGAACGGGTGGAGAAGGGGCATATCGTACCCGGAGCACCGTGGGAGATCGTGCGGGAATCAGCAGCGACAACGGTGGTGGACGGCCACTGGGGTTTCGGATACGTGGTCAACGAACGGGCCATGCTGCACACCATCGAGAAGGCGGAGACCGCCAACGTGGCGGCAGCGACCGTGTTTCGCCAGGGCCATATCGGCCGGCTGGCCAGTTACCCGATCATGGCCGCGAAACGGGGGATGATCGCGCTGATCACCGCCGATTCCGGCCGGGGTCCCAAGCATGTCGCGCCGTTCGGCGGACGGGAGAAGCGGCTCGGCACCAATCCGATCGCCATCGCCATGCCGTCCGACCTCGACGGTCCGTTTTTCGTCGACATGGCGACCTCGGCGGTTGCGGCAGGCAAGATCAAGCTTGCGATTGCGCGCGACGAGCAGATCCCGCAGGGCTGGATCATCGACAGGGACGGCCGGGCGACCACCGACCCGACAGACTTCGAGAGCGGCGGTCCGCTGCTCGCCCTCGGAGGGACCGAGGGATACAAGGGCTACGGGTTGTCGGCGATGATCGAGGTGTTCTCCGGGATCCTGACCGGACTCGGTCACGGCGTCGAGCCGACCGGGAGGCACAATGACGGCTGTTTCATGGCGGCGTTCAAGGTCTCTGCCTTCCGCGACCTCGAGACCTTTCGCGCCGAGGTGACGGAGTTTGCCCGCTACCTCAAGCAGACGCAGCCGGCCCAGGGTTTCGAGGAGGTGTTCTATCCGGGAGAGATCGAGCACCGGACCACCGAAACCCGCACCCGCGAGGGAATTCAGATCGAGGATTCAACCTGGAACGCGCTGAAGGCGCTGGCGGACAGGTTCGGGCTTGCCGGAACCCTGCCGTTCTGAACCGCCTACAGGCCGAAGATCGAGGACAGACCGAGACGGCCGGCCTGGGCCGCCATCGCGGCATCGTCCGGCATGCTGATCTGCAATGACGCCGCCCGCAGCACCGCCGGCAACAGGTCGACGTCGCCCACCGAATTGAGGAACAGGTCTGACCGGGCGAGCACGTAGCAGACAGCGCGGTGGATGTCGTCTTCGGCCTCCACTGGCTCGTACCACGTGTTCCGACTCCTCACCGCACCGGCGGCCCAGGGCCCGCGGGCCAGCGCCTTGATGGTCTGGACCGCGACACCGCGTTCCCGGCAAACCGCCAGCGTCCGCTCGAAGTCGGCGGCATAGGTTGCATGGTGTGCTGCCACCCAGTTGTACGGCATGAGCACGGAGTCGAACGCAAACAGGTCGAGTGCGCGGCGATGGGTGGCGGCCACCGTCCAGCCGTGCCCGGTGATGCCGATGAACCGCACCAGGCCGGCTTCACGCGCCTCGAGCGCGGCGCGCAGCGCCCCGTCGTCACCCAGGGCGCGGTCGAGTTCGTCGGGGTGATACAGGCCGTGCAGCTGGATCAGGTCGATCCGGTCGGTTCGCAACCGGTCGAGCGAACGCGCAATGCTGTCACGAGCCTCGGCGTAGCCGCGATCCCGGGTCTTGGTGGCCAGGAAAAACTCGTCCCGGTGCCGCAGCATCCACGGGCCGATGCGCAGTTCGGCGTCACCGTAGGCGGCAGCAGTGTCGATGTGGTTGATGCCGTATTCCAGCAACAGGTCCAGCACCCGGTCCGCGGTCGCCTGGTCCGCCTCGCGGAGCGCCGCGGCGCCGAAGATCACCGCCGAACTCATGTGTCCGGTACTGCCGAACGGTCGTTTCTCGATCGCCATGCGCCCTCTCCCCGTGCCCGTTACCGTTTTTCGAAATCGATCCGTTCATCGACCGGCAAACCGGCCAGTCGCCGGCGCAGACAGTCGATCGCGAGTTCCACGGCTCCGAGACGGACCCATTCCCGCCCTCCAAGCAGCCGTGCCTCCCGCGTCACCGTGCCGCCCGCGTCCGAGATGCCGACCACGACAGTTCCGCCAAGTTCGATCCGGTCCTCGCCTTCGTCAACCGCGACCAGGGTTGCAAGCGCATGGGTCGCGCCGACCCGTTGGCGCAGCGCGGAAGCGATCGCGGCCGCGGCGGCACCGTCCGGGCTGCCCGGAACCGCGGTCAGGCCGGAGGCCGTGGCAAGCTGGCCCAGGTCCCTCGACACCACGCCGGCAACATGGGGGTCGGCAACGTCCTGGCGCGGCAGAAACCTGGCCGCGATGGCGCCCGAGGTCAGCATTTCCGCGGTGGCAAGCGTGTGCCCGTTCCGGGCCAGCAACGTCGAGACCACCCCTTCCAGCGTGTCGTCGTCCTCCGCGACGACATGGGTTCCGAGCCGGGAGCGAACCTCGGTCTCGACCGGTGCCAGCACATGCTCGAGTTCCGCCTCGCTGCCGGCCCGGACCAACAGCTTGGTCTCGAGTTGCGGGTAGTGGGCCTGGAACCCGAGCTTGACCGTGCCGGCAGGCGCAAGGGTCTCCACGCCGGCGAGCATGTGGTCGGCCCGGGATTCGCCGATCCCGAAGGAATGGAACCGCTTCATCCGGATCGCGACCCGGTGTCCGCTACGGCTCAGCAACCGGGGTATCACCTGTTCCTCCAGCATGCGGCGCATCTCGCGCGGCACGCCGGGAGTGAAGATGAACGGGGTTCCGTCAATCTCGAGCGCGAAGCCGCAGGCGGTGCCGATCGGGTTGTCGATAAACTCGGCCGTCGACGGGAGCAGCGCCTGCTTGCGGTTGTTCGGTGGCATCACCCGGCCGCGGCGCTCGTAGAACGCCTCCATCCGCTCAAGCCAGTCCGCGTGCAACACCAGTTCGACGCCCGCCACCTCCGCCGCCATCTCCTGCGACAGGTCATCAACCGTTGGTCCCAGGCCGCCGTTGACGATCACCGCGTCGGCGCGCGCGGCCGCGCGTCGGAACGCCTCGCGCAGGCTTGCGCGGTCATCTCCGACCGAGGTTCCCCAACAGACCGTGAGACCGACCTCGCCCAGGCGCCGCGCCATGTGGCTGTGGTTGGTGTTGACGGTCTTGCCGCTCAGGATCTCGTCGCCGGTGCACAGGATTTCGATACGCATGAAGAGGTCCCTGGTGACTGCCCCGCGTCCCGGGACCGGGCCCCGCTCTATAGCACGGCGTACCGGACTGGTCCCACCTCGCACACCGTCACAGGCCGGCCCGGCGCAGCGGGGCAAGGGAACCACAGCCAGATCACGGCATCAGGAATCTGCGCGACGCGTCCGGCACGCCGCCGCAGCGCAAGTACCTTCTGGCCTGCCCTGCGGCTTTCGTCTTCAAACTCAATCCTCGCAAAGCCAGGCAGGATCACAGCACGAAACAGCGCATTTCGGTCCCCTCGCCGCGCGGGTACCGGTGTGTGCAGTTTGCACCGGACTCCCCTCTCGGGGCTCTCATGGGCGACCCGTTGTCACGCCGGAGAGTGCGGACCGGACCCGGGAGAGCGTCGAACTGGCCCGGACTCGGGCAGCACAGGCGAGCGTTGTCCCTCAGGTGTACAGCCCTCTTGTCAGGCCGCAGCCTCGAAGCGCTCGAAGCGCCGCGCCAGTCGATCGCGATCCGGTCTTCGACAGGGAGGGACATTCAAGGAAGGGTTGCCGGCTCATGCCGCCATCTTTGCTTGTGTGTTCACGGTTCCACGGCCCGGCACCCCGGCAGCCTTCCGGGGCGGGTGGAGTGCCACGGTAACCTGCTGTACCGTCCGGGATCGATACGTCACGCGCGGGGATCCCGGTCCATGAACGGTCACGTCCTGGCAATCGACCAGGGAACCACCTCCACCCGCTCGCTCGTCTTCGATGGCGAAGGGCGGATCTGCGGTCTCGGCCAGCAGGAATTCACCCAGCACTTTCCCGCCGAAGGGCTGGTGGAACACGACGCGCAGGAAATCTGGCATTCCGTGGTGAAGACCGCGAGGGTGGCGCTTGAGCACGCCGGCGTCGCCGCGGACCGGATTTCCGCTCTCGGCGTGACCAACCAGCGCGAGACCGTGGTGGTGTGGGACCGCCGCACCGGTGCTCCGCTTCACCGTGCCATCGTCTGGCAGGACCGACGTACCGCCGCGATGTGCGACGGGTTCAGGAAACAGGGTCTCGAGGAGATGGTCAGTGCCCGGACGGGGCTGCTGCTCGACCCGTACTTCTCGGGCACCAAGCTCGCATGGCTGCTCGATACCGTCGACGGGCTGCGAAACCGCGCCGAGGCCGGCGAGGTGTGTTTCGGGACCATCGACAGCTGGCTGGTCTGGAACCTGACCGGCGGACGTGTTCATGCGACGGATGCGACCAATGCGTCGCGAACCCTGCTCTACAATATCGCCGAAGAGTGCTGGGACGAGGAACTGCTGGCGCTGTTCCGTATCCCGGCGGCCATGCTGCCCGTCGTCAGGGACAGTGCCGGGGACTTCGGGAACACGGACCCGTCGCTGTTCGGCGCCGGGGTCGCGATCCGCGGTGTCGCGGGCGACCAGCAGGCCGCCACCGCCGGCAACGCCTGTTTCCGGCCCGGGATGATGAAGGCGACCTACGGCACCGGCTGTTTCGCGCTGCTGAACACCGGGACCGATCGGGTGAAGTCGCGGAACGGTTTGCTGACCACGATCGCGTATCGCATCGGCGGCAGAACCACCTACGCGCTGGAAGGCTCGATCTTCATCGCCGGTGCGGCCGTCCAGTGGCTGCGCGACGGGCTCGGCGTGATTTCCCGGGCTTCCGAAAGTGGTGAGCTCGCCGCACACGCGGACCCGACCCAGACGGTGGTTCTGGTCCCCGCCTTCACCGGGCTCGGCGCCCCGCACTGGGATCCCCATGCCCGCGGCGCCCTCTTCGGACTGACCCGCAACACCGGTCCCGCGGAACTGGCACGCGCCGCTCTGGAAAGTGTCGCCTTCCAGACCCTCGACCTGCTCGAGGCCATGCACGCCGACTGGTCGGGACCGGACGCGTCAACAGTCCTGCGCGTCGACGGGGGCATGGTGGCGTCGGACTGGGCGATGCAGCGCCTGGCCGACATCCTGGCAGCTCCGGTCGACCGGCCGGTCATCGCGGAGACCACGGCGCTGGGCGCGGCGTGGCTCGCGGGATCCGCAGCCGGGACCTGGCCGGACCAGGACGGCTTCGCCCGTTCGTGGGCACTGGAACGCCGGTTCGAACCGTCGTTGCAGGAGCCCGGGCGCACCGCGGCAATCACGCACTGGAAGCGGGCAGTCGAACGCGTGCTTTCCCGGTAACCGGCCCGGCCACGGTTGTTGCACACATCCCGGCAGTGCGATAGTGCCCCGATCATGAACCGGCAGCACGGAGGCCGCTGTGACCAAACAGCCGGTGCGCGTCTACGGAATGCGGGCGCGGATCGCCCTCATGGTTCCCTCGCCCAACACGGTCGCGGAAACCGAGTTCTGGACCATGGCTCCCGCCGGGGTGACCGTACATACCTCCCGGATGCCCTTCTTCGGCGACCGGCACGCACGGCCGTTCGATGCCATGGAAGCCGCGCTGCCACGGGTGTTCGAGGAAGTGAACACGGCGCGACCGGATGTCATCGCCTACGGCTGCACCGCCAGTTCGGCACGGGGAAATCCGGCCGAGGTCGAAGCCAGGCTGACGGCACAGGCCGGCACCCCGACGATCACCGCAGCCGGCGCGCTCGTCGATGCGCTCGCCGTCCTCAACGCCCGGCGGATCGTGCTGCTGACACCCTACCCCCAGGCCGTGAACGACAAGGAACGGGATTTCTTCGCAGGCAACGGCATCACGGTTCTGGATGACGAGAGCGTGATCGTCGACGAGGGCCAGTACGCCTTTCGCAACATGAGCGCGGTTCCCTGCAACGTGCTGACCGAACGGGCGGTGTCGCGCGCGGACCGCGACGATGTCGACGCTGTGGTGCTCAGCTGCTGCGACATGCCGACACTCGACGCCATCGGCCGCATCGAGAGCCGGACCGGCCTGCCGGTGATCTCGAGCACCCAGGCCCTGTTCTGGAAGGCCGCCCGGACCGCCGGACTCGATGACGCGATCGCGGGCGCGGGACGGCTGCTCTCGGCCTGACGATCGGCACCCCTTGCGCCGGGTGACCTGCGCTATAGTGTGACCTGACACATCCTGCCCCGGGGAGGGTACCGCCATGTCCGACAGGCCGCTTCGGTTCGGGATCTTCCTGGCGCCGTTTCACGCGCTGGAGGAGAATCCCACCAACGCTATCGATCGGGATATGGAGCTGGTCGAACACCTCGACCAGCTCGGCTACCACGAGGCCTGGATCGGCGAACATCATTCCGGCGGTTTCGAGATCATCGCCTCGCCGGAGATCTTCATCGCAGCAGCGATCGAACGGACCCGGCACATCCGGCTCGGGACCGGCGTGGTCTCGCTGCCGTATCACCACCCGTTCATGACGGTGGACCGGATGGTGCAGCTCGACCACCAGTCGAGAGGCAGGGCCATGTTCGGTGTCGGGCCCGGAGCGCTGGTCGGTGACGCCTACAGAATGGGTATCGACCCGGCGACACAGCGCGACCGCATGAACGAGGCTCTCGACGTGATCATGCCGCTGCTGCGCGGTGAAGTGGTCAATGCGAAGACGGACTGGTTCGAGATGCGCGACTGCCGGATGCAGCTGCCCTGCTTCACCAGGCCGCACATCGAAATGGCGGTCGCCTGCGCACGGTCACCGTCGGGTGCGCGAGCCGCCGGCAAGCACGGGATCGGCATGCTCTCGATCGGAGGAACCTCCGACGAGGCCCTCGCGCACCATGCGAACAACTGGCGGATCTGCGAGCAGACGGCCGCCGAACATGGCAGGACGGTCAGCCGCGACAACTGGCGGGTCGTCACTCTGGCCCACATCGCGGACACCCGCGAACAGGCGTTCGAGAACGTGAAGTTCGGACTGGCAAAGTGGACCCGCTACTTCCGGGAAATCGCCACCTTCCCCATCGTGCCCGATGACGTGGAGGACGATGCCGCCTACCTGGTGGAAAACAGCATGGCGGTGATCGGAACCCCGGATGACGCGATCCGCCATATCGAGAAGCTCCAGCAGGGGACCGGCGGCTTCGGCGCCTACATGGAACTGGCGCACAACTGGGCGGACTGGTCCGGGACCAGACGCCACTACGAGCTGATGTCGCGTCACGTCGCTCCGCACTTCCAGGACCTGAACACCCTGCGCCGGGAAAGCTACGACTACAGCTACGCCAATCGCGATGCCTTCGTGGGCCGGGCCCAGGACGCGGTCCAGGCCGAGATCGACCGCCAGGAGGAACGGGACCGGAAACAGGCGGCAGAGTAGGCCCGCCGGACACCCTTCGAACACCACGGTCAGGTCGCGCCTCATGGTGCGTGCGGCCGTCCCTCGCAGCCTCACGCCGTCTCCTCGTTGCCGACCCGCGCGACCGGGTTGCGCATGCGCCGGGACCGGTGCAGGAAACGCGTCCGCGCCCGGTGCCGGTAGCGCGCGATGAAGCGGAGACTCCAGTAGTAGCCCAGCCAGCCACCGAGGACGGCCCAGGGCACGGAACCGATGAACATCGGGATGCCCCACAGCGTGATAAACGCCTCGGTCACGTTCCAGATCTTTGACAGGCCGGCTTGCTGCCCGTCGAGAATGGTCTGGAGCTCCACCCTGAAGGACTCGAAGCCGAGCAGCTGGTCCCATTGACCGAGCATCAGCCGCCCGGTCACCAGGAAGACATAGTAGAAGAACGGCAGGGTCAGCACGTTGGTGATCCAGGTCCAGGCCAGCGCCGCAACCACGCTGAACTTCCAGCCCGGCGCCAGGATCCGCTGGATCGCCCACACCGCGCTCACGATCAGCATCTGCGCACCGACGAACGGGTTCAGGGCACAGATGACGCCGACCATGACGCCACGCGCCGGGATGACCGGCGGCTCCCGCTTGCGCAGGATCGGGACGAGCAGCCGGTACCGCAGCAATCTCGTCAGTCCCCGCATCGGATACCAGTTCTCCCGCCAGAGAGCACCCGGATCGCCACGCAGGCGGCACCGTAGCCGTTGTCCACGTTCGAGACCGCAACCCCAGGGGCGCAGCTCGCGAGGGCCGCGTGGAGCGCCGCCCGGCCGCCCGCCGCGACACCATACCCGGTGGAGGTCGGGACCGCGATTACCACACCGGGAACAAGTCCGGCCATCACGCTGAACAGCGCACCTTCCATGCCGGCGCACACGATCAGGACAGGCAGGCGGACCAGCGCCTCGCGGTGTTCCATAACCCGCCAAAGCCCGGCTACGCCGACATCGTTGATCTCCACGCACGCGTACCCGTGACAGGCAAGCGTGCGGATGGCCTCGCGTGCCACCGGGACGTCGGCGCTGCCTGCCGTGAGCACGCCGACCTCGGCCACTGCCCCCGCGAGCGGGAGGGAATCGGAAGCCAGCGCGGTCCGCGAAACCGGGTCGTAGTCGAGCCTGCAGCGGTACTGTTCCGGCAACGTCGCGTACTGCTGTTCCGACATCCGGGTCACCAGTACCGGTCCGCCGGAACCGAGCGCCTGGCGAACCGCTTCGGCCAGCTGTCCGGGCGACTTGACGTCGGCGAGCACCGCTTCCGGCAGGCCCAGACGCTCCCGTCTCTCCGCATCGAACCGGACTTCGGCGACCGGGTCACTCATTGCGGCACCGTCCCGTCGCGCAGGAACGCGCTTCCGCGGCGGTACGCCTCGATCCGGACCGGGCCGGGCACGCCGTGCCGGTCGAGCACGTCCTGCAGCAGGGCGGGAAGGTGCTCACCGGTTCCGGCGAGCACGCCCGGCTCGAGTTCCACCACCACACCGTCGCGGCGCACCCGGCAGCGCAGGGTGGTGTCACCGATCTCGGCCCTCACCGCGCCCTCAACCTCCGCGATCAGTGCAAGCCGTTCCCGGGTGACCGGAATCCCGGTTTCGATCCTGCTCGACAGGCAGGGCGATGCCGGCAGTTCGGCCACGTCGTTCAGTCCCAGGTCACGGGCAAGGCGCCGGATCGCCGGCTTGCCGATCCCGGCCTCGATCCACGGGTGACGCACCCGGTGGTTCCGGGCAGCCTCGAGCCCGGGACGATAGTCGCCGAGGTCGTCGAGGTTGGCGCCCGAGAGGATCACACGGTCAGTGAGCCCGCCGATCCGGCCGTAGAGGTTGGTCTTGCAGAAGAAACACCGGTTGACCGGGTTCGAAAGGTAGTCCGGATCCAGCATCTCGCCGGCATTCAGGATCTCGAGCGCCCAGCCGAACCCGGCCGCGTGCCGCTCGATGCGTGCCGTTGCCTCGGCAGGCACGGCCGGGGACAGGGCGTGGTAGATGACCGGATCGACACACGGCATGCGGGCCGCAATGTGGGCGAGCGTCATGCTGTCCACTCCGCCGCTTACCGCGATCGCGACCCGTCCCGTCGGCCGGAGGACATCCTCGATCCGGACACGGGCCTCACGGCTGTCCATTGTCCACCTCTCCCTCGATGCGGCGTCGCAGCCGGGCACGTCCGGCGTGATCCTCTGCGGCGTCGACAAGCGCGTCGAGATCCGCCTTGGTGGTAATGGTCCCGTCCGGACGCCGGACCCGCTTGGCGCCGTGTCCGGCGATCGTCACCTCCTCGCGCGCCAGTTCCACCCGCTCATCGATCCGCCAGCGCAGACCGATGGTGGTGGTCTGGGCGAAACAGGCCGCGATGACCGCCTGTGCGGACCCGGGCCGGCACAGGACCCGCACCGACACCACCACACGGCCCTTCTTTCCCGTCACCGGGACCTGCACCACGTCAAGGACGCCGTCCTGTGCGCGCACCCGGTCGAGTCCCGCCGACAACTCCTCGGGTGTCTGATCGTCGATCTCGAAACTGATGACACCGACTGCCCCGCGCGCCGCAGCCTGCCCGGTGTCGAGCGCGATGACGCGCAGGATGTTGGCCATGCCATCAAGCGTGCGGGTGCCCAGCCCGTATCCGCTCCTGAGCACGGTCCCCGACGGCCGGCGACCGTCCTGCCCGGCCTGCAGGTGGGCAAGGACCGCCGCACCGGTCGGCGTAACCCGTTCGCCGGCCACCCCGTCGTCGACGAGCCGGTAGCCGGCCAGCAGCAGGGCGGTGGCGGGTGCGGGAACCGGCATGAGGCCATGCGCGGTCATCACCGTGCCGGACCCCATCGGCAGGTCGCTGACAGACCAGCTGGCCGCGCCCAGCGCCTCGATGGCAGCGGCCGCACCCACGATGTCGGCAACCGAATCCCAGTCCGCCAGTTCATGGAAGTGCACGTCGTCCACCTCGACGCCATGGATCCGGGCCTCCGCCCGCGCCAGGTGACCGAAGATATCAAGCGATCTGGAGCGCACTCCCTCGGCGAGCGGGGCCGAGAGCAGGCGTGACCGGATGTCGCGAAACCGGCCCACCGGATGGCCATCGGCCTCTCCACTCACCACAAACCGGTTTCCGGTTATCCCTCCCGACGAGCCCGGGACCACCATGACCGTCCAGGACTGCGGCAGGCCGGCGGCCCGCGCCGACGCCTCCACCTCCTCCGCAAGCTCCGGCCAGCCGTGCAGGAGCGCCCCCAGGAACATGTCGCCCGCGAGCCCGCCGATCGGGTCGAGATGAATGTGCACCGGCGACCTCACGCGCCCTGCATGACAGGGATGACATAGGGTCCTTCGGGGATGACCGCCACCGACCGGCCGGCCGACCGGCCGACGCAGCGTTCGACGCAGTGCGCCAGGTCATCGACGCGATTGACCCCGGTCAACGGCCAGTACTCCTCGGCAAGCTCTCCGGCGAACAGGTGGATGCGGCCGACGCGCATGGGCTTGACCTGCATCTCGGTCTGCCATTCGTCGATGTCGGCACGCGGCTTGCGGCTGAGTGTCTCGAGGAACCGGTCCGGCCCGAGCGCCACCAGCCGGCGCTGGGCATCGACAAACTCGCTGGACCCGAATCCGCCGGAGCACTCGGACACCACGATCAGGTCACCGCCCGGCTCGAGGATGTCCATCGGCCCGACCATGCCCTTCACCGTCTGGTAGTAGTTCTGGTCAAGCGGATAGCCCGCACAGCTGGTGATCACCGTCGGGAACCGGCGCCGCGAGGGAACCTCGGCATAGCGGCGGACGTGGTCCACCGCCTCGAGGTGGCTCGAGACGATTTCCCCGAAGTTGAGGAACGAGACCCGCCGCCGCTCGTCGATGACCACGTTGACCGCCAGCGCACCACCGATCATGCCGACGATCTCGAGCTGGTCGGCATGCAGCGGGTTGCCGTCGAGCACGCAGTTCGCGGTCGCGGCATGCTCCATGTAGCGGTAGGAGTGGAAGGTGGTGATGGTCTCCGCGTGGGCGACACCGGGGGCGATGACCTTGCGTCCCCCCGACCATCCCGCCATGAAGTGCGGCTCCACAAGCCCGGTGACCAGCCTGAGGTCCGCCTCGACGAACCGCCGGTCCAGCCGAACCGCCGTGCCGCTCAGCGTGGTGCCGACATGGACATGGTCGTCATCGTTGCGTGCGTGGTGGTTGACGACCCTGACCGTCTCGAGGACCCACGGATCACCGACGAGTTCCTCGAGTTCGGCGCCCTCGTTCGGACGGTGCAGCCCGGTTGCCACCAGCACCGTGATCGCGCCGGGCGCCATGCCGGCATGCAGCAGGCAGCGGATCAGCGGTCCCAGCAGCAGGTGGTTGGGAACGGGCCGGGTGATGTCACAGATCAGGATGCAGGCAGAACGCGCGGAACGTGCCATGGCCGCAAGCGGCGGACTGCCGAGCGGGTCTGCGAGCGCATGTTCAAGGGCCTGCCGCGGCGCAGGCAGCACCGGCATGTCGGACTTGCGGAACACGGTCACGTCCCAGTCGTCGCGCAGTTCGACCGGAAGGGTGGCACGTCCGTAGTTGAGGTTGACCTTCACCACGCCTCCGCAGCATCACCGTGATGCACGAACGTCAATCGGCATGGTCCAGAGCAGCATGACCGATTCGACCCCCGGGTTGATCGATCCGAGACCGGAGTTCGACAGGTGGTAAACGCCGACGCCGAGCTTCGAGCCGTCCTCCAGCCTGTAGGCAAGCGCGGCGCCGGACCGGAACTCCACCGCGTGCCCCAGTTTCTTGCCGTTGCCGTTCGCGTACACCCCGGCCGCAAAGCTTGGCGTCAGCACGATGCGATCGGCGATCTTGAAGTCGAACCCGATCCCGGCGTGGGCGTAGGCGCCACCTTCGCCGGTCGCCATGAGCCCGACAAAGGGCTGGAAGTCGAAGCCGCCGAACACGTACTCGGCCCGAAATTCGGCGGTGGTGCGATCATCCGTCACGTCATAGACACCGACACCGACGGTGACGGCATCCCCGTCGTCCGCGGAGGCCTGTGCAACCGGCGGCACCATGGCGTACAGCCCGGCTGCCAGGACAGCCGCGCATCGACGAATCGCCGGTCCGGCGCCTCGTCCTCGTTCCGATCTCCGCATTGCTCCCCCCGGATGTGCCTGCTCAGCCACGCAGTCTACACCTGAATTCTTCCGTGGCACGGACCAATGCCGCTCGTATACCCGGTTCCATCGCCGAATGTCCCGCATCCGGCACGATCACGTAGGTCGCATCCGGCCAGGCGCGGGCAAGAGTGTCGGCTGTCCGGATCGGACAGACCATGTCGTAACGCCCCTGCACGATCCACGCGGGCTTGTCGGCAATCCATGTCATTCCGTCAAGCAGGGACCCTGGCGCGAGGAACATGTCGTGGGTGAAGTAGTGGGCCTCGATCCGGGCAAGGGCCAGGGTCGCGGCAGGATCCGGCGCCGGTTGCTGACCAGGCTGTTCGGGCCGCAGGGTTGAACAAGCCGCCTCGTAGCGGCACCACGAGATTGCCGCCGGGCCGTGAACCGCCGGATCCGGGTCATTCAGTCGCGCGCCGTATGCCTGGAGCACCCGGTCGCGCTCCGGCTCGGGCAGGAACTCCCGGAACCGGGAGCACGCCTCCGGATGGAACAGTCCCATGCCATGCAGGAACCAGTCGATCTCGCAGCGACGCCCGAGAAAGATGCCGCGCAGGATGAATCCGAGACAGCGGTCCGGATGCTGCTGGCCGTAGGCAAGGGCCAGCGTGCTGCCCCAGGACCCGCCGAAGAGCAGCCAGCGGTCGATGCCGAGGTGCCTGCGCAGCTTCTCGATGTCGCCGACGAGATCCGCTGTCGTGTTCTCCCTGGTCTCCGCGACCGGGGTCGAGCGGCCGGCTCCGCGCTGGTCGAACAGCACCACGCGGTAGGCATGGGGGTCGAAGAAGCGCCGGTGTGACCGGGCAAGGCCGGATCCCGGACCGCCATGCAGGAACAGGACCGGGATTCCGTCCGGACGTCCGACTTCTTCCCAGTAGATGGTGTGCAGGTCGGACACCCGCAGCATGCCGCTGCATCGCGCCGTGATGTCGGGAAAGAGCACCGATCTCATGGTGACCGTCCGCCCGGTGGCGGCGGCGATGCGTGCCCACCGCCTGTTTCCAGACCGGTGGTCACCTCCGCCGGCCGGCAGCCGGTCCGGCACCCCGGATCAACCCGGTACCCGGAACGGCCGCACACGCACGGCACCGCCTGCAGCCGTCGCCCGCCTGCCGGACCCCCGTTGCCACAGGCTGCACCCGGTTCTCGTCACACGCCACTGGACACACGTGTGCTGCTCACGCGACGGTCATGATCTTCTCGAGCCTGGTGGTCGCCTTTTCCTGGTCGATCCTCTCGATCGCCGCGACCTCACGCGACAGCCGGTCGAGCGCCATCTGGTACATCTGTCGTTCGCTGTAGGACTGTTCCGACTGGGTCGCGTTTCGACGCAGGTCGCGAACCACCTCGGCGATCGCAGCGGGGTTGCCCGAGTTGATCTTGGCCTCGTATTCCTGCGCGCGGCGCGACCACATGGTTCGGCGCACCTTGGCCCGTCCCTTGAGCTTGGCCAGCGCCTCGTCCATCACCTTGCGGGAACTCAGCCGGCGCAACCCGGAATCGCCGGCCTTGGCCACGGGAATGCGCAGTGTCATCCTGTCCTGCGGAAACTTGATCACCAGAAGGTCGAGCGCGCTGCCAAGCACTTCTTCAGTTACCGTTCCGATCACCTCGCCCACACCATGGGTCGGGTAGACGACGAATTCACCGGCCTTGTATTCTGCTTTCTTTGCCATTCGAACCTTCTTTCTGATCGTACCTTCATCGGGCGAACAACAGTCCCGTGCGCCCTGCTGAATGCAGGCGCAGGCCTGTCCGATTCGCGGGCAGGGTTGCCGCGCTGCTGTCGCGGCCGGAGACACAGGGTCCAGGACCCGTGTACTTCCGAGGATAAGCTACTGTACCATGAAACCTGCAGGAAATCACGGGAAAATCGCTGGAAACGGGCCGATCCCGCGGCCCGCGCCGGGGTTCCCGGACATCGTTTCGTTGCCTCCAACCGTCGTGGGAAGCGCCAATGACCTACCACCCGACAACCTTTCGCGGCCTCACCTGGTGCGACTCCCTCGACCGGATGGCGAACGGGGAGACGACGCCCCGCGAGTACCTGGAGTCCTGTCTCGAGACCATCGCCGCGCGCGAACCGGTGGTCCAGGCGCTCACCGCCATTGACGAGGACGGATCGCGGGCCCGGGCAGACGCCAGCACCCGGCGCTGGAAGGACGGCCGGGCGCTGTCGGCAATCGACGGCATGCCGATCGGCATCAAGGACCTGCTCGAGACCGCTACCATGCCCACCGAGATGGGATGCGCGGCGTTTCGAGGAAACTTTCCCCGCCGCGACAATGCCGCGGTACGGGCGCTTCGGGCCGCCGGCGCCATCATCCTGGCCAAGACGGTCACCGCCGAACTCGGGGGGTCGCATCCCGGTCCGACCACAAACCCCCACGACCCGTCGCGCTCGCCGGGAGGATCGTCCTCGGGTTCGGCCGCGGCAGTGGCCGCCGGCATGATGCCGACCGCCATCGGTACCCAGGTCGCCGGCTCGATCATCCGGCCTGCCGCCTATTGCGGCAATGTCGCCATCAAGCCCAGCAAGGGCGCCATCAACAGGGGCGAACGCCAGGCCACGAGCATGAGCGTTCACGGCGTGCATGCAAATGGCCTGGAGGACATGTGGCGGGTGGCAATCGAAATCGCGAAACGCGCCGGAGGCGACCCGGGCCACGCCGGGCTGAGTGGCCCGGATCACCTCCCCGAACCCGTCCGTCCAAACCGTCTCGTCGTCCTGCACGGTGCAGGCTGGGATGCTCTCGACCCGGGAACCCGCTCCGCGTTTGACGCAGTCTGCGCGGAACTGAAGGACATCGGGGTCGAGATGACCGGTGCCGGGAACGACCCCCGGGTGGACGAGCTTGCGCACCTCCTCGTCGACAGCATGGAGACCTGCAACCTGATCACCGGTTGGGAGAATCACTGGCTCTATCGCAACCTGGTGGACCAGGATCCGGACTCCGTCAGCCCCCGGGCGCGGGAAGTCCTCGCCCGCGCCGAGGCGCTCACGCCCGCCGACTACCGCGATGCGCTGCAGCGCCGGGCCGCGGCACAACAGGCCGGTGCAGCGGTTCTGGCTGACGCCGACGCGATCGTGATGCTCTCCTGTCCCGGGCCGGCGCACGTCTGGCAGGGCGACCGGTCCGGTGAGCCGCTGACGGAGAGACCGACAGGCGACCCGGTGTTCAACGCGCCGTCTTCCTACCTGTTTGCACCGGCTGTCACCATGCCGCTGCTTGCAGTCGACGGCCTGCCGGTGGGTGTGCAGGTCATGGGCCCGCCCGAATCCGACGCCCGGGTTACGGCGCTGGCCCGCTGGATCATGGAGAGCCTGTCACCGATCAGCATCTGAACACCCCGGCCGTGACCGGACCGGGGACACCGCGGAGCGGGCCGGGAACGCTCGGCGGAATCGGGCTCATCCTGCTGGCGGGGCTGTGCTTCGTCTGCATGCAGGCGGCGGCGAAGGCGGGTACGGAAGCAGGGTATTCCCCGGTCCAGGTGGCATGGGCCCGTTTCAGCCTGCACCTGGTGCTGGTGGTCGTGATGGTACCGGGCAGCGCGGGCCAGGTGCTGCGAACCGGCCGGACAGGCCTTCAGCTGTTCCGCAGCGCCCTGCTGGTTCTTTCCACCATCTGTTCCTTCGCCGCTCTGGCGCGCCTGCCACTCGCGCAGATGAACGTGATTACCTTCGTTGCACCGCTGTTCGTGATGGCGTTTGCCGCCATCGGACTCGGCGAGAAGGTCGGCTGGCGCCGCTGGACAGCGGCGGCGGCCGGTCTTGCCGGTGTGGTACTGGTTGCCCGGCCCGACGGCTTCGTGGTGTCGACAGGCGTTCTCTACGCCCTCGCCATGGCCCTGTTCTACGCACTGTACCAGGTGGTCACGCGCGCGCTCGCCCCGACGGCCCCGACCCTTGTCGGCCTGTTCTACGCCGCCTTTCTCGGCGCGGTGACCTGCAGCATCGCGGTGCCATTCTTCTGGCGCACGCCCGACCTGTCCGGCTGGATGTTGCTCGCTCTGCCGGCCCTGTTCGGTGGCCTGGGGCATTACCTGCTGATCCGCGCCTGCGAACGGGCACCGGCCAGCCTGCTGGCCCCGTTCATGTACTGCGAACTGCTGTGGTCGCTGTCGCTCGGCTTCATGCTGTTCGATCACTGGCCGGCGCCGGTGACCTTCGCCGGCGCCCTGATCATCATTGCCAGCGGACTGTATGTCTGGCAGGGCGAACGGCAGGCGGCGGGATCAGGCCGGCGGTGATGGACGAAGCCCACTCGACCCGGCACGGGACGGTGCGTAGCATCGGGCTGACAGTGATCGAAGCGGAGAACGACCGATGAACGGCGAAGACTGCCTCGCGGGCCTGAAGATCCTCGACTTTACCCAGTTTGAAGCCGGCCCGTCCTGTACCGAGGCGCTGGCCTGGCTTGGAGCCGACGTGGTCAAGGTGGAGAATCCGCACCGCGGCGACCCGGGCCGGTCCCTGGGTCGGACGGACCCGGAGAAGGATGCGCTGTACTTCCTGCAGTACAACGCCGCGAAACGATCGATCACGCTCGATCTGAAGGATCCGGACGGCATCGGGACCGCGAAGGCCCTGCTTGCCCGCGCCGACGTGATGATCGAGAACTTCGCTCCCGGGGCCATCGAACGCCTCGGCCTGGGATACGACGTCGCGAGAGCGATCAACCCGGGCATCATCTACTGCCAGGTCAAGGGTTTCGGTATCGGAACCGCCTACGAGAAGAACCTTGCCTTCGACATGATCGCCCAGGCGTGCGGCGGGCTGATGTCGGTCACCGGCCAGGAGGACGGGCCTCCATGCAAGCCCGGCGCCACCATCGGGGACACCGGGACCGGCATGCTGATGGCGGTCTCGATTCTGGGCGCCTACGTGCGACGGATGCGTACCGGCCGGGGCGAACACCTGCAGGTGGCAATGCAGGATGCCATCCTTCACTTCATCCGCAACGCATTCGCCTACATGGAACGCACCGACGGAAAGGCCGCGCCCCGGGCCGGATCGCGGACCGTGGGCGGCGCCCATCCGCCGATCGGCGTCTACCCCTGCCAGGGCGGTGGTCCCAACGACTACGTCTATGTCTTCACCAGCCCGTCGAACCCGGAACACTGGGACCGGCTGCTGAGGGTGATGGGACGGGAGGACCTGATCGGCGATCCGCGCTACAGCACGCCCGAAGCGCGGCGCGAACGACGCGACGAGGTCGATCAGCTGGTGGCAGAGTGGACCCGTCAGCACGACAAGCACACCGCGATGCGTCTGATCGGTGAAGCCACGGTTCCGACGGGAGCGGTGCTCGACACCCGGGAACTGGCCGACGATGCCAGCTTCGAGGACCGCAGGATCCGGCAGACCATGCACCACCCCGTCATCGGGGACTACGTCATGAGCGGATGGCCGGTCCGTTTCGGAGACGCACCGCCGGCGGTCGGCACGGCACCGCTGCTGGGCGAGCACGCGGGCACGGTTCTCGAGGAATGGCTCGCAGACGGCTGATCCCGGAGCACCGCGCCCGGCCGACCGGGCTCAGGAGCCCTTGCCGGGGTTGGGACTGAAGTACTTCTCGAACTTGTCCTCGACACCCTCGTAGGACGTCGCGTCCTCGGCATGCGGGATCATGCGGACGATGTTGGGCCACTCCTCCGAGAACCGCCTGTTGTGCTCCAGCCAGTCTTCCGCACCCGGTTCGGTGTCCGGAACAATGGCCTCGGGCGGGCATTCCGGTTCACAGACGCCGCAGTCGATGCATTCATCGGGATGGATCACCAGCATGTTCTCGCCCTCGTAGAAACAGTCGACAGGGCAGACTTCCACACAGTCGGTGTACTTGCACCGTATGCAGTTCTCGTTGACGATGTAGGTCATTCTCCAGCCCTTCCCGCGTGCTGCGATCAGCGCCCGCGTCTCCTACTCGCTGGCCGGGTTGCCTGCAAGCCCCAGACGCGCGAGTGCGCGCTTGCGCGCGGCACCACTGTCGCGGTCCTCGACGTAGAGCAGCCCGGCGAGGCGTCGCATCAGCTGAGCCTCGTAGGCATGAACCACGCCGTCCGCGTGCACCACTTCCCACAGCATCTCCAGCAACTCGATACGTTCCTTCTCGTCGAAGGCAACACGCAGTGCCCGGGTGTAGCGATAGATGTCGACACTGCGAGCGAGGTCTTCTTCGGCTTCGGCAAGGATCGTGCGCACGTCGTCCGGCTTGAGCACGAACCGCTCGACCATGGCGCGCTCGACCGCAGCCTCCTCGCTCTCGGAAAGATGGCCGTCCAGCCACGCCGCCCTGGTCAGCAGGGCGGCACAGGCCAGACGCACCGGGTCGGTCGACCCGGAAGGAACAGCCGGTTCGCTCGCCCGGCGCGCCTCCAGGGCCGCCTTCAGCCTGCGAAGCATTGCCCGTCTCCCGGTTGCGGTGTCGCACACCGTTCGGATAGATGTTCCGCCATGGTCTCCCGGCACTCTTCCATGCGCGACGCACCGGCGGCACGGCGTAACGGCGCCGCGATCCTGGGCGTGCTGCGCACGGTGCTCCCGCGGTCGGGCACCGTGCTCGAGATCGCGAGCGGTACCGGCCAGCACGCCGCCATGTTCGGTCCGGCCCTGGCGCCGCTTGCCTGGCTTCCCAGTGATCCTGATCCCGTCCAGCGCGCCAGCATCTCCGCGTGGACCGCCTCGGTTCCCGGAAACGCCCCGCTCCCGGCCCGCAGCATCGATGCCGCTTCACCGTCCTGGGACATCTCGCCATCTGACCGTATCATCGCCATCGTCGCGATCAACCTGCTCCACATTGCACCGTGGCCGGTCACTCTCGGCCTGCTCGCGGGCGCGGCGCGTGTCCTGCCGGACGGCGGTCCGCTGTGCATCTACGGACCGTTCATGCGGTCAGGCCGCCACACCGGGCCCGGCAACGCGCGGTTCGATGCCGTCCTGCGTCACCAGGATCCGCGATGGGGCGTGCGGGATCTCGACGAGGTCACCGAAATCGCCGCTCGGGCGGGACTCGGGTTCGACAGGGTCTGCGGCATGCCGTCGGACAATCTCCTCGCCATCTACCGGAACCGCACGCCGGACACGGGGATGGTGAGCGCGACAGGATTCGAACCTGTGACCCGCTGATTAAAAGTCAGCTGCTCTACCAACTGAGCTACGCGCCCGACCGGGCCGCACCCTATGGAAGGCCGGGCACGCGGTCAACGGGACCGTCAGTTCCCGCGCGCGATCGCCGTCCTCACGTGCACCTCGACCCGAGGAGAGACGAACTCGCGGATCTCCCCGTCAAGCCGCGCGATCTCCTTGACCAGACGCGAGGAGATGAACTGGTGCCGTTCCGACGACATCAGGAAGATGGTTTCCACCTGCGGATTGAGCCGCGCGTTCATGCCAACCATCTGGAACTCGTACTCGAAGTCGGACACCGCGCGCAGTCCGCGGATGATGAACCGCGCTCCGCACGCCTCGACGAAGTGCATCAGCAGGGTGTCGAACGCGGTGACCCTGATGTCGCACTCGATCCCTGCCCGGCGGTTCTCCTCGATGATGATGGCGACCTCGTCACCGACCATTTCGGCGCGCTCGTCGATCCCGAACATGGGGGACTTGCCGATGTTGCGGGCCGGAGAAACCACAAGCCTGTCGACCAGCTTGCTGCCACGACGAATGATGTCGATGTGCCCGTTGGTGATCGGGTCAAACGTGCCTGGATAGACGCCGGTTCGCATGCCTGTCTCCGGGGATCTGGGGAACCTGGGCTCGGGGATCTCAGCACTCGACGACGTCGAAACCGCCGTCCTGGTGGTCGTTCACCCCGCCGTTGCCCTCGTCGGGAGCCAGGCTGACGGAGACGACATGTTCGTCCTCGTCGACGCGGAACACGCGCACGCCCTGTGTCACCCGACCGGTGATGCTGATCTGGTCGGCCGGACACCGGATCAGACGGCCGCCGTCGGTTACCAGCATCACGTGGTCGGTCTCCCTGACCGGGAACGCCGCGATCACCGGACCGGTCCGATCGCCCTGAGCCAGGTTTCGGATCCCGAGGCCGCCCCGGCTGGTGGTGCGGTAGTCATGCGCCGAACTTCGCTTGCCCATGCCGGTCCCGGTGACGGTCAGCACGAACTCCTCGAGCCCGGCAAGTTCGGCAAAGCGCGCAGTGTCCAGTTCGACCGCCTCGTCGTTCTCGTCTTCGGTTTCCGCGCCGCGCCGCAGGCGGGACGACTGGCGCAGATAGACATCGCGTTCATGCATGTCGGTTCCGGGAACGTCGTGCCAGCTCACCTGGCCCAGGATCGACATCGACACCACCTCGTCTCCTTCGGACAGCCGGATGCCGCGCACGCCCTGGGAATCGCGGCTGCGGAATACCCGCATCGCGGTGGCGGGGAACCGGATGGCGCGGCCCTCGCGGGTGGCCAGCAGCACGTCGTTGTCGTCCCGGCACGGCAGGACTCCGATCAGCCGCACCCCGTCTTCCAGCTTCATCGCGATCTTGCCGTTCTTCTTGATCCTGGTGAAGTCCGACAGCGCGTTCCGGCGCACCGATCCTGACGAGGTGGCCAGCACCACCTGGTAGTCGTCCCACTCGTCATCGTCGGCCGGCATCGGCATCACCGCCTGGATCCACTCGTCCCGTTCCAGCGGCAGCAGGTTGACCATGGCCTTGCCGCGGGACTGCGGCGAGGCAAGCGGCAGCCGATAGACCTTCATCTGGTAGACCATGCCGCGGGACGTGAAGAACAGGATCGGGGCGTGGGAATTGGCGACGAACAGCCGGTTGACCACGTCTTCCTCGCGTGTCGACATTCCCGAGCGCCCCCGGCCACCCCGGTGCTGCACCCGGTAGGTCGAGAGCGGAACCCGCTTGATGTAACCCCGCATGCTCACGGTGACGACCATGTCCTCGCGCGGGATCAGCGCCTCGTCATCCTCCTCGAACTCGTTCTCCTCGATGACGGTCCGGCGCGCGTCGGCCCAGTTCCTGCGGGACTGTTCGAACTCCTCGCGCAGGACCGAGACCAGCCGGGCAGGCGACTGCAGGATCTCGAGGTAGTCGTTGATCCGGGTTGCGAGGTCCCGGGTCTCGTCCTCCAGTTTCGTACGCTCGAGCCCGGTCAGGCGCTGCAACCTGAGCTCGAGGATCGCCCGCGCCTGGGCTTCCGACAGGCGATAGACATCGTCCGTCACCCCGTGCCCCGGGTCATCGATGAGCGCGATGAAGCGGGAGACATCGCCTGCCGGCCACGACCGGGCCATCAGGGCCTCGCGCGCCGCGGCGGCGTCGGGTGCGGCCCGGATCAGCGCGATGACCTCGTCGAGACTGCCGAGCGCGACCAGCAGCCCGGCGAGCACATGTGCCCTGGTGCGCGCGCGATCGAGCAGGTAGGCGGTCCGCCGGCTCACCACCGTGCGGCGGAACTCGAGGAACGCCCGGATGATGGCGGCGAGGTCGAGTTCGCATGGACGGCCTTCGTGCAGCGCCAGCATGTTGACCCCGACGCTCACCTGCATGCGGGTATGGCGGAACAGCTGGTGCAGGACCAGGTCGGGCTCGGCGTCGCGCTTCAGTTCGATGACCACCCTGACCCCGTCGCGGTCACTCTCGTCGCGCAGGTCGGAAATCCCGGTGACCTGCTTGAGACGCACCATCTCGCCGATCTGTTCCAGCAGACGTGCCTTGTTCACCTGGTACGGGATCTCGGAAACCACGATCGCGGACCTGCCCTTGCGGACCTCCTCGATCGCGGTCCGGGCGCGGACCGTGATCGAGCCGCGGCCCAGGTGGTAGGCGGCACGGATCCCGGCCTGTCCCAGAATGATTCCGCCGGTGGGGAAGTCCGGGCCTGGCAGGTACTCCATCAGTTCGGCGACCGTCAGTCCGGGGTTCTCCAGCATGGCGAGACAGGCGTCGATCACTTCTCCCAGATTGTGGGGAGGGATGTTGGTCGCCATGCCGACCGCGATGCCGCTGGCGCCGTTGACCAGCAGGTTTGGAAACTCGGCCGGGAGCACCGACGGTTCGAGCGCGGACTCGTCATAGTTTGCGACGAAATCCACCGTCTCCTTGTCGATGTCGCGAAGCAGTCCTTCGGCCGACCTGGCGAGCCGGGCCTCGGTATAGCGATGCGCCGCCGGCGGATCGCCGTCCATCGACCCGAAGTTGCCCTGGCCGTCGATCAGCGGCAGGCGCATGGAAAAATCCTGTGCCATGCGCACCATGGCGTCATAGATCGCGGCGTCGCCGTGCGGATGGTACTGGCCCATCACGTCGCCAATGATCCGTGCCGACTTGCGGTAGGGGCGGGTCCAGTCGTACCCGCCGTCCTTCATGGCGTACAGGATGCGACGGTGAACGGGCTTGAGACCGTCGCGCACATCCGGAAGCGCCCGCGACACGATCACGCTCATGGCGTAATCGAGGTAGGAGCGCTTCATTTCCTCCTCGATCGCAACCGGCGTGATGTCGGGAGGATACTGGTCTATGACGGTCACGCGATGCCTGCCCGGAAGGTGTCGGATGTCGGCGACAGCCCGCACCGCGTGCGTTCGGCGGGAGTGTGCAGGTCTCGTCGGTTAGATAATGGCAACATACCATATGTCGGGGCAGCGGGCAAGGTTTGCGGTCCCCGTGATCGGGGAGCTTCCGGCCGGTTCCGGCCCGATTCCGGCGCCAGGGGAAGCGCGCCGGACTGGTCGGTGCGCGGGGTCCGGATCATCGCCGGCGTGCCCGCCTCCAACCGGACATCACTCACCACAGGTCACCCCCGGCGGCAGGGCGCCGGCCACCGCACCGTTCCCGAAATCCGCGTGCGCATCTTCGGGAAACCCCCGGTCTCGGCCGGGTTCGCCCGGCTCCCATGTGCACACCGGCCCCGGGGCCCTGAAGTACACCCTGGTCGAGGAGCCCTCCCTGGATGATCCCCGGGAGTCGCTGTGAGACCTGCGCGTGCGCCGCCCGGCGTTGAGGCCCCGAAACGCGAGCGACTTCGTGACGACTCACCGGTTGACCCGGGAATCCGGAACTGCGCCACATCGGCTTGCAGTCCCGCAAGCACCCTCCCTCCCGCTCGTGTTCAGGACTGCGGGGACGGAAGGAAGTCCGCCGGGCGCGGTCTTGAGCTGAAACCCGAGACGGCAGGGTCAGGATCGGAGAGCGGCGGACCGGCTGGGCAGCAGGGAGCGGGTGTCAGGGCTGGCGCGGATCCGGGACCGGGCGAGGTCGCGGATAACCCCGTCCAGTGTGCCGCAAGCGCGGCCCGCCGCGAAATTGTCGGGCAAGGAAAGACCCCCTGCGAATTCTGCAGGAACAACCAGGGACTTCCTAGAACGGAACCTCGTCGTCGAGGCCATCGTCATCGACCGGTGTGCGCATGTCCGACTGGCCGGAGGCATCGCCACGCGTCGGCGCGCGTCCGGCGGGGGGACCGGCATCGGACTGCCGTTCCCGGGTGTCGCCGACGTCCGACCTGTCCTCCAGTGCGTCGCCGCGCCGGCTGAGCATCTGCAGATCGCCGCGAAACCGCTGCAGCACGACCTCGGTGGTATAACGTTCCTGTCCCTCCCGGTCGGTCCACTTGCGGGTCTGGAGCTGCCCCTCGACGTAGAGCTGCTGCCCCTTGCGCACGTAGTCCTCGACTACCCGGACCAGATGCTCGTTGAAGATCGAGATCCGGTGCCATTCGGTGCGGTCGCGTCGCTCGCCGCTGTCACGGTCCCGCCATGATTCGCTGGTCGCAAGCGTGAAGCTCGCGACCTTCCCCCCGGTCTGCATGGTCCTGATTTCAGGTTCCCTGCCCACGTTTCCGACCAGGATGACCTTGTTGATGCTGCCCGCCATGTCGCGTCCAGTTTCGTGATCACTCCGGACGGACTGTGTCACAGCCGGGGACGTGAATCCAGACCGTCATGCCGGTGACCGCGAGCCTTCTCGCCCTTGATGCGAACGCACCCGGTTGGCATCCTGCGGACTCGAGGCAGCGCGCCGGTCATTCATCCGGGCACCACACGCAACGGGAGGCCGCCCGGGCGGGCGCATGGCGAACCACACGGAGATTTCGAGCATCCGGATCCGGGGCGCACGGGAACACAACCTGCGCGACGTCGATCTCGACCTGCCCCGCAACCGGCTGATCGTGCTCACCGGGCTCAGCGGCTCGGGCAAGTCCTCGCTGGCCTTCGACACCATCTATGCCGAGGGACAGCGCCGCTACATCGAGAGCCTGTCGAGCTATGCCCGGCAGTTCCTGGAAATGATGGACAAGCCCGACGTCGACCTGATCGAGGGGCTGTCACCGGCGATCTCGATCGAGCAGAAGACCACGTCGCGCAATCCTCGCTCCACCGTCGGCACGGTGACCGAGGTCTACGACTACCTGCGCCTGCTGTTCGCCCGCATCGGCATTGCCTACTCGCCTGCCACCGGCCTGCCGATCGAGAGCCAGACGGTAAGCCAGATGGTCGACATCGTCATGGCGCTGCCCCGTGGCACCAGGCTGAACCTTCTGGCCCCGGTGGCGCGCGGCAGGAAGGGCGAGTTCCGCCGTGAACTCGCCGAACTGCGCCGCAAGGGGTTCCAGCGGGTGCGGATCGACGGGGACATCACCACCATCGCCGACGCACCGAAGCTCGACAAGAAGTTCAAGCACGACATCGAGGTGGTGGTCGACCGGGTCGCAGTGCGTGACGACATCGAGGCCAGGCTCGCCGATTCGATCGAGACCGGGCTCGGACTCTCCGACGGACTGCTGTTCGCGGACAACGCCGATACCGGCGATCGCCTCACCTTCTCGTCGCGCTTTGCCTGCCCGGTCTCCGGGTTCACCATCGACGAGATCGAACCCAGGCTGTTCTCGTTCAACAACCCCTTCGGCGCCTGTCCGACCTGCGACGGTCTCGGCCGCAGCCTGTACTTCGACCCCGATCGCGTGGTGCCGGACCGCACCATCTCCCTGGCTGACGGTGCAGTCCTGGTGTGGGGCCGTCACCAGCGCGAGCACGTCTACTTCGACCAGGCGCTGAAGGGGATCGCGAACCATTTCGGCGTGTCGACGCACACCCCCTTCGGCGAGCTCCCGGAGCAGGTACAGCACGCGGTCCTGTACGGTACCGGCGCCGAGCCGGTCACGATCAGCTACCAGGCGGGACGCAAGAACTACCGGACCCGCGCACCGTTTCCCGGTGTCATACCCCACCTCGAACGACGCTTCCGGGAGACCGAGTCCGGCCGCGTGCGCGAGGAGCTGGGCCGCTACCAGTCGGTGGCCCGGTGTGAGGCCTGCAACGGCGCGCGCCTGAAGCCGGCCGCGCTCGCAGTCCGGGTCGGCGAACTGACCATCTCGGAGATCACCGAGATGTCCATTGCCCGGGCAGTCGAGTGGTTTGCCGCGCTGGAGCGCACACTGACCGCGAAACAGTCGGAGATCGGCCACCGCATCCTGCGCGAGATCCGCGAGCGGCTCGGCTTCCTGAACAATGTCGGCCTGGACTACCTCACCCTGTCGCGCACCTCGGGAACCCTGTCGGGCGGCGAGAGCCAGCGCATCCGACTCGCCTCCCAGATCGGATCGGGGCTGACCGGGGTGCTGTACGTGCTCGACGAGCCGTCGATCGGCCTGCATCAGCGTGACAACGACAAGCTGCTCGCCAATCTCAAGCGCCTGCGCGACCTCGGCAACACGGTGATGGTGGTCGAGCACGACGAGGACGCGATCCGCACCGCCGACCACGTGGTCGACATGGGCCCCGGCGCCGGCCAGCACGGCGGGCTGGTGGTGGCCAGCGGCACTCCGGGCGACGTCATGCGCACGCCCGGCAGCCTGACCGGCGAATACCTGCGCGGAACCCGCAGGATCGAGGTGCCGCCGTCCAGGCGGCGGGTGTCGGACCAACGCATGGTGCGGCTCAACGGCGCGCGGGCCAACAACCTGAACGGGGTTGACGTGCGGTTTCCGCTCGGAGTGTTCACCTGCGTCACCGGTGTATCGGGAAGCGGCAAGTCGTCCCTGGTGGTCGAGACCCTGTGGAAGGGGGCCTCACGAAGACTGCAGAGAGCCGACCAGGTTCCGGGACCGCACGACGAACTGCTCGGACTCGAGATGCTCGACAAGGTGATCGACATCGACCAGTCGCCGATCGGCCGCACCCCCCGGTCCAACCCGGTGACCTACACCAACACCTTCACGCCCATCCGCGAGTGGTATGCCGGCCTGCCGGAGGCGCGGGCACGCGGCTACAAGGCGAACAGGTTTTCCTTCAACGTCGCCGGCGGACGCTGCCAGGCCTGCAAAGGCGACGGTGTCATCCGCATCGAGATGCACTTCCTGCCGGACGTGCATGTGCAGTGCGAGGTCTGCCGCGGCCGGCGCTACAACCGCGAGACCCTGGAGATCAGGTACCGCGAGAAGTCGATCGCCGATGTCCTGGACATGACGGTCGACGAGTGCACCGGATTCTTCGCCGCCATCCCCGCCATCCACAAACGGCTGACAACCCTGCAGCAGGTGGGCCTCGGCTACATCACCATCGGCCAGCCCGCCACCACCCTGTCCGGCGGAGAGGCTCAGCGCATCAAGCTGGCGAAGGAACTGTCGCGCCGGGCGACCGGACGGACGCTCTACATCCTCGACGAACCGACCACCGGGCTGCATTTCGACGACATCCGCAAGCTGCTCGAGGTCCTGAACGCCCTGGTCGAGCAGGGCAACACCGTGGTGGTGATCGAACACAATCTCGAGGTCATCAAGACCGCCGACTGGATCATCGACCTCGGTCCGCTCGGAGGCAGCGGCGGCGGCGAGGTGGTGGTCGAGGGAACGCCGGAAGCCGTTGCCGACTGTGCGGCGAGCTTCACCGGCCAGTACCTCCGCGGCTGTCTTCCCGGCCTCGACCGGCGCCGGTCCGCATGACCCGGGCGGTGCATGTGGTCGGCGGCGGCCTCGCCGGGTCCGAGGCCGCCTGGCAGCTTGCCCGGACCGGAACGCCGGTGGTCCTGCACGAGATGCGTCCCCGGCGCATGACCGACGCCCACCGTACCGGCGGCCTCGCCGAGTTGGTCTGTTCCAACTCGTTCCGCTCCGATGATCACGAGAGCAACGCCGTGGGCGTGCTTCATGCCGAGATGCGCCGGTGCGGCTCGCTGGTGATGCAGGCGGCCGACGGCGCCCGCCTGCCGGCCGGTTCCGCACTGGCGGTGGACCGGGAGATCTTCTCCGCCGCGGTCGAGGAACGGCTCGGCGCCCACCCTCTGGTCACCGTCGAGCGCGACGAGGTCGACGGACTGCCACCGCCGGACTGGGACAGCGTGATCATTGCCACCGGCCCCCTGACCTCGCCGGGACTTGCAAACGCCATCGCCGGGCTGACCGGCACCGACGCGCTCGCCTTCTTCGATGCCATCGCACCGGTGGTCCACCGGCACAGCATCGACTTCACGACCGCCTGGTTCCAGTCGCGCTGGGACCGCGGGTCCGCTGACGGCGACGGGGCCGACTACATCAACTGTCCGCTCGACGAAGGGCGATATGCCGCGTTCCTCGACGCCCTGCTCGCCGCCGAGACCACCGAGTTCCGCGACTGGGAACGTGACACCCCGTACTTCGAGGGATGCATGCCGATCGAGGTGATGGCGTCACGCGGACGCGAAACCCTCCGCTTCGGCCCGATGAAGCCCGTCGGTCTTGCCGATCCCGCCACCGGACGGCGTCCGCACGCAGTGGTTCAGCTGCGCCAGGACAACGCGCTTGCCACGCTTTACAACCTGGTGGGGTTCCAGACCAAGATGCGCCATGCCGAACAGGTTCGCGTCTTCCGCATGATCCCCGGGCTCGAGCACGCGGAGTTCGCCAGGCTCGGCGGGTTGCACCGCAACACCTTCATCAACTCGCCCGCCCTGCTCGATCACCGGCTGCGGCTGCACGCCGAGCCGCGGCTGCGGTTTGCCGGGCAGATCACCGGAGTCGAGGGTTACGTCGAGAGCGCGGCCGTGGGGCTGCTGGCCGGCCGGTTCGCCGCCGCCGAGCGGCGCGGCGCTGCAGGCTCCGCACCGCCCGGAACCACTGCGCTCGGGGCGTTGCTCGCGCACATCACCGGTGGAGCGCACAGCAGGACATTCCAGCCGATGAACGTGAACTTCGGCCTGTTTCCACCGCTCGCCACCCAGGTGCGCCTGCGTGGGCGCGAACGCAAGCGCGCGATGGCAGCCCGCGCGCTCGGAGACGTGACCGCCTGGGCGGGCTTGTGATTCCGGGACCGGTTCAGGCGAGCGTGCCGCGGATCGGGTAGCTGTTGGTGCGGATGTGGCGGATGCCCCGGAGAACCAGCGCGGGTTCCGGGCGGATGAACGGGGCGTTGGCGATCTCGATGATGTGGGCTCGGCCCTGCTCGTTGACCACGAACACACCCGGTTCCGGAAACGGCCGGTCGGTCTCGGTCGGCCGCGGCTCGGAGACGTAGAGGCCGAGCCGGCGCATCTGCTCCACCGACAGACTGTGCGCCACCGGCTGTTTCAGACCGACCTCCTCGGCGAAGGCCTGCGCCCTTTCCGGCGAGTCCCCGGAGACGAAGATGATGTCGGTCCCCAGCTCGGCCAGCTCCCCGGTCAGCGCCTCGACCCGGGCGGTGTAGTCCTTGCAGATCGGGCAGTGCAGACCCCGGTAGACCACGACCATCCGCCACCGCTCGCCGGGACCGCCAATGCTGATCTCGTCGCCAGCAACCGTCGGCAGGGTGATGTCCGGCATCGCGCCGCCGGCTTCCAGCTTGTGTGTCATTGCGCACTCCATTGTTGGAGGGGACCGCGGGCCCGGGCGCGGGTCCATGGCGAAGGGCTTCCTGCATAGGGCAAGGACGGCCCGACCCGCAACCCTGCCGCGCCCGTCCGCTCAGACCCGGCGCAACAGCCGGGCAAGCACCAGGCGGAATACCGCGTGCGGAACCGGCGCCGTCACCCGGGGGTCGAACATGTCCCAGTCGACGGCCGCGAGCCGGGCGAGGTAGAGCCGCGCCAGGGTCGCGGGGAGCAGCACCGGGGCGGCAGCCGCATAGCGGACGGGCCGGCGCGCGCGTTCCAGTGCGGCAGTGGCGAGTTCCCCTGTCTCGCGCGCCAGTGCGCCGAGTTCCGGCCCGCCGCGAAGCTCGAGGTAGGCGCCGGGCGGCACCGCGTGGCGGCGCAGTGCATCGGCAGGCACCGTCATGCGACGGCCCCTGGCATGGAACGGCGCCGCACGCAGCAGACCGACGAGGCCCCAGGCGCGGGCGACATGCCCGGCACTGTCCCGGGCATCGTCATCCGCCACCCCCAGCAGGTCGAGCGCCAGCTCGGACAGCACGCCCGAGGTGTCGGCAACGTAGGTTTCCAGCTCGCTACTGTCCGCAAACGGCGCATCCTCGAGATCGAGTTCCCTCGCATCCACAAGGCGGTGCAGCTTCGCGGGGTCCGGCACGCGGACGGCCAGGGCCTCGAGCACGACGTGGCGCCGCGGCTGTCCCGCGGCCAGCATGTCGATGCTGTCCCGCCACCACTGCAGCCGTATGCGGCCGGTGAGCGGTTCGCTCACCCGGTCGCCGACCATCGAGACCTCGACATTCAGGGCGTAGAGCGCAAGCAGTGCCTCCCTGCTTGCGGCGTCTGCGAACAGCGCGCACAGATACCGGTCGGGATCGTGCCGGCGGACCAGCGCCGCACAGTCCGACAGGCGGGGCAGGAGACCTTCCCCGTCAGCCTGCCGGAACCAGGGCCGCCGCGACGCGGCGCTGTTCGGCGAGCAGCAGGTTGTAGGTCCGGCAGGCAGCGCCGGTGTCCATGACCTCGAGCACCGGTCCCCTGTCCCTGACCGCCGCGCGAACGGCGGACGAAACCGGCACGGCCCGCGCACCGCATCCGAGCAGCAGGATCTCCGGGACCGCCGCAACCTCGAACACCGGTGCCAGGGCCTCGAGTGCGCCGGCCTGCGAGGCCAGTGCGGAGCGCATGTCCGCCCCGCCGGCCGCGGCCGGCCAGGCAATGCAGCTGTCGGGAAAGATGATCACGGCTCCCTGCCAGACCGTTCCCGATACCCGGAAATACCCGTCGCCGTAGCCCTCGACCACCTGGCGTCCCTCGGGAACCAGCGGGGTCACGTCCACGGGTCAGCCGTCCTCCCCGACCCGCTCGTCCTGGGGCACCGACACGTGCGTCGGGGTCTCCTCGCCGCGCTTCAGATTGGTGTAGAGCAGCAGGGGCACGGCGATGAAGATCGAGGAGTAGGTGCCGATGCACACGCCCCAGATCATGGCGAGCGCGAAGTCGGCCAGGACCTCGCCGCCGAAGAAGTAGATCGAGAGCAGGGCCAGCAGGGTCGTCACCGAGGTCATGGTGGTGCGCGACAGCGTCTCGTTGATCGACATGTTGAACAGGTCGGCAAGGTCCATGCGCTTGTACTTGCGCAGATTTTCGCGCACCCGGTCGTACACGACCACGGTGTCGTTGATCGAGTACCCGGCGATAGTCAGCACCGCTGCCACCGTAGCGAGGTTGAACTCGTGCTGGATGATCGCGAACAGCCCGACCGTTGTCAGGATGTCATGGCCCAGCGCCAGGATCGCGCCGATCCCGAACTGCCACTCGAACCTGAACCAGATGTAGACCAGGATCGACAGCAGCGCGAGGCCCACCGCCAGCGCGCCGGCTTCCTTGAGTTCCTCGCCCACGGTCGGTCCGACGAACTCGGTCCGGCGATAGTCGTAGTCCTGGCCCAGCGCCCGCTTGACCGCCTCGATCGCGGCCATCTGCTCCCGTTCCGCCCCGTCCTGGCGCTGGACCCGGATCAGCACGTCGCTCTCGACGCCGAATTCCTGGATGCTGATCTCGCCGAGGCCGAGGTCCGACAGGGTGCTGCGGACCTGCGGAATGTCGACGGCCTGCTGGGAGCGCACCTCCATCAGGATGCCGCCGCGGAAGTCGATGCCGAAGTTGAGCCCCATCAGCAGCACCGCCAGCAGCGAGCCGATCGCCATGAAGGCGGATGCCGCAAAGGCGTAGCGCCGGTTCGCGACAAACGGGATCCGGGTACCGGCCGGTACGAGTCGCAGCGGCTTCAGCATGTCCGTCGCACCCCTCTCCCGGTTCTCAGATCGGGACCGCCGCCGGACGGCGACGACGCAGCCAGAGAACCACCATGAACCGGGTGACCATGATCGCGGTAAACATCGAGGTCACGATCCCCACCGCCAGCGTGACCGCAAACCCCTTGATCGGCCCCGATCCGAAGGCATAGAGGCAGATCGCGGCCAGCAACGTGGTCAGGTTGGAGTCGATGATGGTGGTCAGCGCCCGCTTGTAGCCGGCATCGATCGCCGAGATCGGCGTGCGACCCAATCGCATTTCCTCGCGGATCCGCTCGAATATCAGCACGTTGGCGTCCACCGCCATGCCGATGGTCAGCACGATTCCGGCGATGCCGGGCAGGGTCAGGGTTGCCTGCAGGGCCGAGAGCACGCCCAGGATCAGGGTAATGTTGAACAGCAGCGCGACATTGGCAAACAGGCCGAACAGGCCATAGGCCACCACCATGAATGCCACCACAAGCACCAGCCCGATCACGCTGGCAACCTTGCCGGCGGCGATCGAGTCGGCGCCCAGTCCCGGCCCGACCGTGCGTTCCTCCAGCACCACAAGCGGCGCCGGCAGGGCACCGGCGCGCAGCAGCAGCGCCAGATCGTTGGCCGACTTCACCGTGAAGTTTCCCGATATGATCCCGGTGCCCCCCAGGATCGGCTCGCGGATCACCGGCGCGCTGATGACCTTGTCGTCGAGCACGATCGCAAACGGTTCGCCGACATGGTCCGAGGTGGTACGGCCGAACCGCTTTGCCCCCAGCGTGTCGAATCGGAAACTCACGACCGGCTGTCCATCCTGGAAGGTCGGCTGGGCGTCGACCAGGTTCTCTCCGCTCACTTCGACGCGGCGGCGGACCACGTAGTGGCCCGGTTCGCCGGATCCGGGATCGGCGGCCTGGAGCAGCAGCGATCCCGGCGGAACCCGGCCGGCGAGAGCGCTGTCCACCGGAGCGGTAATGTCCACCATCCGGAATACCATCCTGGCGGTCTGGCCGAGCAGCGCCTTGATCCGGTCGGGATCATCGACGCCGGGCAGCTGGACCAGGATGCGGTCCTGGCCCTGACGCTGGATCGTGGGCTCGCGCACGCCGGTTTCGTCGATACGGCGGCGCACGATCTCGATTGACTGCTGCAGCGCCGCAGCACGGGCATCGACGATGGCGGTCTCGGTGAGCGTGATCGTCGCCCGGCCAGACGCCTCGTCGAGTTGCACCACCGTTTCCTGGTCGAGTCCCTGCAGGATTTCCCGCGCCCGCGGTACGTCCGCGACATCCCTGATTCCCACCTCGACGCGCTCGCCGGCCACGCCCAGTCCGCGGTAACCGATCCGTTCCCGTCGCAGCGCCTGGCGCGCCGCGTCGACGATGCTCTCCAGGCGTTCGGCGATCACCACGTCGAGCTCGACCTTCAGCAGCAGGTAGGATCCCCCCTGCAGATCAAGGCCGAGGCTGACCTTCTTGCCCGGCGCAAAGTCGGGAACCCGGTCCGAGTAGTCGGCATCGATCGCGTTGGGCGCGGCATAGACCAGGCCGATCAGGCACACCAGCACGACGATCGCGATCTTCCAGGGTGGAAAGTGCAACATGGCCGGTTGCCGCCTGCTCTGTTCGGGCTGTCAGTCGCTGCCTTTCGAAATCACCTCCGACACCATGCCGCGGCGGACCTTGACCCTGACGTTGTCGGCGATGTCGACCTCCAGCTCGTCACGGTCGGCGACGACCTTGGCCACCTTGCCGATCAGTCCGCCATTGGTGACGATCCGGTCGTTGCGGTGAATCTTCTCGAGCATCGCCTTGTGCTCCTTCATCCGCTTCTGCTGGGGACGGATGAGCAGGAAGTAGAAGACCACGAAGATCAGTGCGAGCGGCGCCAGCGCTACCAGGTCGAACCCTCCGGAACCGCCCGCCGACTGGGCAAATGCAGGTGTGGTGAACATGGTCAGCTCCCTGGTCCCCGATCCCGCGACGGGTCGGTTCGTTGGCACACGGGTGACGCGCGTCGCCGGACTATAGCGATCGATGTGGTGATTGCAACGAACTGCGCTCCCCGGCACAGCGTCCCGCGGACAGTCCCGCCCGGTTCCGCCGGATGCTCAGGATCCGAGATGCCGTTCGGGGTCGAGGGCAGTTGCACCGCGACGCACCTCGAAGTGAAGCTGCGGTCTTCGTGCCCCGCCACTGGTCCCGACGGTCGCGATCGTCGTGCCGCGCCGGACCGTGTCGCCTTCGCGCACCAGGACCCGTCCGACATGGGCATAGGCCGTGATCAGGCCGCCGGCGTGCCTGATCAGCACCAGGGTGCCGTACCCGGCCAGCTCCCCGGCAACCAGGATCACCTCCCCGTGTCCGGCGGCGAGCACCGGAGTACCGGTCGGGGCTGCAATGTTGATGCCGTCGTTGCGCAATCCGTCACCACCGGATCCGAAGGCGGAGATCACGGGGCCGCGCACCGGCCACATGAGCGGCCCGGCCTCGCGCGCGGGCAGCGCGCCGGGGGCGGGTGCCGGGGAGAGTGTGGCAGGCGTCGAGACAGCGGCAACCGGGTCTTCCGGGGGCAGATCCGGCGCCGACGGGTCCATGGACCGGATTCGCGCAAGGATGTCGCCGAGCCAGTCGGTCCCGGATTCCTCGTGAGCCGCCGTCGATGCGCCGCGCAGTACCGGGACCGGGACTGCGGCACCGCCACCGGAGGTAACCGGCATCGCCAGGACCTGGCCGGGACGAACCGCCCAGGGCCGCTCGAGACGATTGAGCCGTGCCAGTCGTTCCGGTTCGACGTCGAACCGTCTGGCGATACCGAGCAGCGAGTCGCCGGGCCGGACCGTGTAGTTCTCCGGAACCGGCAGACGCAGCAGCTGGCCGACCCTCAGCGTGTCGGGGCTCTCCAGTCCGTTCGCTTCGACGAGAGCCCGGACCGTGACACCATGACGCCGGGCAATCGCGGTCACGGTGTCACCACGGACGACCCGGACGTACCGCCGCCCGGAGGTGTCCGCATGCGGCCGGCTGACCACCGCATCCCGTTGCGGCGGCACCCCCAGCCCGCTGCACCCGCCGACGAGCAGCACCAGCAGCAGGGAACGGACGAGTGCTCGCAATGACCGCATCAACACGATGATACCTTCCGGCGGAGGCCGCACAACCCTGAAGCCCTGCCGCCATCCGGGGCCAGGCGCCATGTGAGGGACGTGATCCCGGCCCGGAGGGGAACGGAGCCGGGACGCGGGCCGTCGACATGAAGCAGGTCTGTCGCGCATCCGGCGGCACACCGTCGTCCGGGTTCCGGCCGTGCGGGCCTGTCCCCGAGACCGTCGCTCCAGGCCTCAGCCGGGAGCGGCACCGCGTCCGGTGCGTGCATGGCTGACCAGGGGGACGAACCGGACCGGCAGGAGTCGCTGCTGCACAAGCTCGTCGCCGTTCCTGGTGACCAGCACCAGGGTCTGGTCTCCCTGCTCCGGGCCGATCGGAACCACCATGCGTCCGTTGTCCGCGAGCTGTCCCACAAGTTCCCTGGGCAGCTCGGGTGCAGCCGCGGTCACGATGATCCGGTCGAACGGCGCCTGTTCGCTCCACCCCCGCCACCCGTCGCCCAGGCGGCTGATGACGTCCACCAGGCCGAGTTCCTCGAACCGGCGCCGCGCCAGCGCCAGCAGCACGCGGGAGCGTTCCATGGTGTAGACCCGCCGGCACACCATGGCGAGCACCGCAGCCTGGTAGCCTGAACCGGTCCCCACCTCCAGAACCTTGTGATCAGCCGACATCTCCAGCCGCTCGGTCATGTAGGCGACGATGAAGGGCTGGCTGATGGTCTGACCGGCCTCGATCGGCAACGCCCGGTCGGCGTGGGCGTGAGGGCGAAAGACCGCCGGAACGAACAGCTCGCGCGGCACCCGGCGCAGCGCATCGAGAACGCCGGTGTCGCTGATGCCCTGGCGCCGCAGCAGCTCCACCATGCGCGAACGCCCGCGTTCGGCGTCGTTCACCCCAGTGCCGCGGCCAGGTCCGCGAGTGTGCGGTAGTCGGTGAAGTCGAGCTTGAGCGGCGTGACCGAGACCAGCCCTGCGGCCACGGCGGCCACGTCGGTCCCGTCACCCGGCTCGATGGTGTGCATGTCGCCGATCCAGAAACGGGTCTCACCGGACGCGTCGCTTTCGGGCACGGTCTGGTCACCTACCTTGTGCCGCGCGAGTCTGGTGACCGCGACCCCGCCCGCTTCGCGCGGAAAATTGACATTGATCAGGGTATCGGACGGCCATCCGCACGCGACCATTGCCTGTACCAGCCCGGCGAGACCTTCGCGCGCAGCCGACCAGTCGGTCGCACCGGCCTCGTCCAGCTCCTGGCTGAAGGCGATCGAGGGCACGCCCAGCACCTCGGCTTCCAGCGCCGCGCAGACGGTCCCCGAATAGGTCACGTCGTCACCCAGGTTGGTCCCGTGGTTCACACCCGAGAGCACGAAATCCGGACGGTGGTCCACCATGATCCGGTTGATGGCCAGCAGAACGCAGTCCGTCGGCGTGCCGTCGATGGAGTAACACTTCTCGCCGCGTTCGGTGATTCGCAACGACCTGCGCAACGTCAGCGAGTGGCCGGCCCCGCTCTGGTCCGTTTCCGGCGCCACCACCCACAGGTCATCGCACAACCCGGCCATGACAGTCCGCAGGAACGCGAGCCCGGCGGCGGCGTACCCGTCGTCGTTGGTCAGCAGGACCCGGGCGCCCCGCAGATCGGCGGGGAAGCTGCGCGACCGCGCGGTCACGAGAGCTGGTCACCGGGCGCGATGACCTCAAGACCGTCGATCCACGGGCGCAGCGCCTCGGGAATGGCGACGCTGCCGTCGGCGCGCTGAAAGTTCTCCAGTACCGCGATCAGGGTCCTTCCGACGGCGAGACCCGACCCGTTCAGGGTGCAGAGGTGGTCGATCCCGCCATCGTGGCGGAAACGCGCCTTCATGCGCCGCGCCTGGAAATCGCCGCAGTCCGAACAGCTGGAAATTTCCCGATACCGTCCGCGGCCCTCGTCCTGGCCTGGCAGCCAGACCTCGATGTCGTAGGTCTTGCGTGCGGAAAACCCGGTATCGCCCGAACACAGCAGCACGGTCCTGAACGGCAGTCCCAGCACGCGGAGAATATCCTCGGCGCACGCCGTCATGCGCTCATGCTCGGCCTGGGCCTGGTCGGGACGGCAGATCGAGACCATCTCGACCTTTGTGAACTGGTGCATGCGGATCATGCCACGGGTGTCCTGGCCCGCCGCGCCTGACTCGGAGCGGAAACACGGCGTGTGGGCGGCGAACCTGAGCGGCAGGTCGGCCGCATCGAGGATCTCGTCTGCAACCAGGTTGGTGAGCGGGACCTCGGAAGTCGGGATCAGCCAGAGCCCGTCCTCGGTCCGGTACTGCTGGTCGGCAAACTTCGGCAGCTGCCCGGTCCCGAACAGGGCCTGTTCGTGCACCAGGAACGGCGGCGAGACCTCGAGGTAGCCATGATGGCCGACCTGGCGATCCAGCATGAAGGCGGCAATCGCGCGCTCGAGCCGCGCCAGCATGCCGGTCAGGAACACGAACCGGGCCCCGGAGAGCCGGGCCGCGCGAGCGAAATCCATGAGCCCGAGCCCGGCGCCGATGGCCACGTGGTCCTGCGGCAGGAAGTCGAACACCGGCAGGTCGCCCCAGCGGCGGATCTCGAGATTGTCGGTCTCGTCGCGACCGTCCGGCACCTCCCGGACCAGACTGTTCGGAAGCGCGGACAGCAGGTCGCGCAACCCGGCCTCGAGCTGGTGCGCCGTCCCCTCGAGCTGCTGCGCCTCGCCCCGGACCCGGGCGACCTGCGCGATCAGCTCGTCGGCATCCTCGCCCTTGCGCTTGCGCCGCCCGATCTCGCGCGAGGCATCGTTGCGCTGCTGGCGCAGCGCCTGCGCGGCGCTGACGCACTCCCGCCAGCGACGGTCGGCATCGAGGATCTCGTCTGCGACGTCGCCAAGACCACGCCGGCGCATCTCGCGGTCGAACCCGACCCCGTCTTCGCGAATTCGCCTGATGTCATGCATGTGCCACTCACCCCGGACCGGGAACCCGGGCTTGCCCGCCGCCGCTGTCGGCGGCCCTTATAGCCGCAGCACGGGTTGCGGTCCACCGGACCGGATCAGTCCTCCTGGTCGGCCCGTCGGCGCTCGATCACCCGCGCGCACAGGATCGAAACCTCGTAGAGCATGATCACAGGAACCGCCAGCAGGATCTGACTGATCACGTCCGGCGGCGTGATCACGGCGGCAACGACGAAGGCGATCAGGATCGCGTACTTGCGCTTGGCGCGCAGGCCGGCGGAACTGGCGATCCCGACCCGGGTCAGCAGGATGATCAGCACCGGCAGTTCGAAACACACGCCGAAGGCGAAGATCAGCCGCATCACCAGCGACAGGTACTGGTCCACCTTGGGCTCGAGCTGCATCGGCAGCACACCGTCGCCGCCCGGCTGCTCGAAGCTGATGAAGAACCGCCAGGCCAGCGGGATCACCAGGTAGTAGACCACTGCGGCGCCGAGCGCGAACAGCATCGGCGTCGCAATCAGGAACGGCAGGAACGCGCGGCGTTCGGTCCGGTAGAGTCCCGGAGCGACAAACCCCCATACCTGGGTCGCCATGATGGGAAAGGCGATGCACATGGCCGCGAAGAAAGCGACCTTGATCTGGGTGAAGAACGCCTCGTGCAGCGCCGTGAAGATCATCCGGCGCCCTTCCTGGCCCTCGGTGATGTCGGCGAGCGGCTGGACCAGGAAGTTGTAGATGTGACCGGCCACCGCGTAGCACACGAAGAAGGCGATGATCAGGCCGACGAATGACCAGATCAGGCGCTGTCTGAGCTCGACCAGGTGATCGAGCAGCGGCATCCTGCTTTCGTCGAGGTCGTCCGACGTCATCTACCGTCGCTCCCCGGCCGCCGCGGCAACTCCGCGTTCATCCGGCTCGTCGACGGCCGGCACGGGTTCGGGCGCCGCCGGTTCGGCCCCTCCCCGGGAGCCGGGGTCCCCGCCCGCGTTCTCCACCCGGTCCCCGACCGGGGCGACAGGTTCGGCGCCGGCCTCCTCTTCTGCCCGGTCATCCGTGACGCCGGCCCCGGCGCCGGCCGCCGCGGTCACGGCATCGGACGCCTCCGCAACCGGCGCCGCGGCATCGTCGCTGCGGGCCTCGCGTTCGATCGTCCGGCGGGTCTCGTCGACGCTGCGGGTCAGTTCTCCGTCGGGATCGACGGTGTCACGGATGGCGCCTGCAATGTCGGAGCGCGACAGTTTCCGGGCTTCCTCGCGGATCTCGTCAAGCTCGGCCTCGCGCGCCACTTCCTCGACCTGGTGCTGGAAGTCCCTGGCCATCCCCCGCACCTTGCGGATCCACTTGACCACCGTGCGGATCACACCGGGCAGGTCCTTCGGGCCCACCACGAGCAGCCCGATGACCGCGATCAGGAAAAACTCCTGCCAACCGAGATCGAACATGCCGCCGGTCCGCTACGGGGATGCGGCGCACCCGGCACCGCATCGCCGGTCCGGCACCACGGGGGCAGAGGCCTGGAAACTAGCTCTTGGCCGCCTGGTCATTCTTCGCCGGTTCTGTCTGGGCGACCGCATCACCTCCGAGCGCCCCGGACGCGGTCTCCGGCTGTTCCTCTTCCTTCAGCCCGGACTTGAAGTTCTTCAATCCCTTGCCGAAATCCCCCATGAGCGACGATATCTTGCCTCGTCCGCCGAACAACAGGAGCACGACGGCAAGTACGATCAACCAGTGCCAGATGCTGGTGAATCCCATGTAAACTGCTCCCGAAACCCGAGCCGTGCGACCGGCTCACGCGCTGACAGCAGGAGTGTATGCACGACTCCTCTGCCCTTCGCAACGTCCAAGCGCCACTCCGGGCCCGAACTGGCGGGATCACCTGGAGGCGGGAAAGACGAAGGTCTGTGCCGGGTCGAGCCGGACCGAGAGCCGGGTACCCGGACACGGCGTCACCACGCCGGGCGTGCGAACCTGCAGATGCACCGTGCCCTCGGTGCCCGTGCAGGCGAGCTGAAGCAGGCTGCTGCGCCCGAGCAGCCTGGCATCGCGGACCACCGCCGGAACCCCGTCACCGCCTGCCTCGCCGACGATCCGGACTCCCTCGGGTCGCACGGCCACCTCGACCGCGCTGCCCTCCGCGAGCCCGTCCGCCGCCACCCGGCCGAGCGGTGTCTCGACACCGCCCCGGTCAACCACGCCGTCGAACCGGTTGATGTGGCTGAAGAAGTCGGCCACGAACGACGTTGCCGGAGCGCAGTAGAGTTCATGCGGTGTTCCCGACTGCACCACCGTTCCGGCCTGCATCAGCACGATCCGGTCGGCCATGAACATCGCCTCTTCGGAATCGTGCGTGACGATCAGCGTGGTGCAGTCCGCCGCCTTCAGTACCTGCAGGATCTCGTCGCGAACCTCGTCGCGCAGCCGCGAGTCAAGGCTGGAGAACGGCTCGTCGAGCAACAGCACGTCCGGCCCCGGCGCCAGCGCCCTGGCCAGTGCGACCCGCTGCTGCTCCCCGCCGGAAAGCATGTGCGGAAAGACATGCGCGTGCCGCGCCATCCGTACCCGCTTCAGCGTCTGCATGGCGCGACCGAGCCGGTCCGTCCGCCGCGACAGGCCGAACAGCACGTTGTCGAGCACCGAGAGGTGGGGGAACAGCGCGTGATCCTGGAACACCAGGCCAACCCCGCGCCGTTCCGGCGGGACCTGTCCCCGGGGATCGGCTACGGTTTCTTCCCCGATGCGAATCCGTCCCTGCTGGACGCGCTCGAGGCCGGCGACCAGGCGCAGCAGCGTGGTCTTGCCGCAGCCCGAGGGCCCGAGCAGGCAGGTGATCCGTCCGGCTTCTGCGGCAAACGACGCCTGCACAAGCGCCTGCACCGCCGCGAAACGGTGACCGAGACCGCTCACCTCGAGCCGGGCTGCGCGTGTGGTCCTGTCGCCAGACGCGGGATCAGCCACCGTTGTCCTCCGGTTCCGGGTCGGATCCGAACTCGGGAACCGGGTCGAGCAGTCCCGATGCGCGCAACTCTTCCAGACCCGGCAGGTCATCGAGCGCGGCCAGCCCGAAATGGTCGAGGAACGCTTCGGTCGTTGCCCACTGCAGCGGCCGGCCCGGAGTTTCCCGGCGTCCGTGCGGCCGGATCCAGCCCAGTTCGAGCAGCAAGTCCATGGTGCCCCGGCCCGGCACCACTCCGCGGATTTCCTCGACTTCGGCACGGGTTGCGGGCTGGTGGTAGGCAATGATCGCAATGGTCTCCACAGCTGCCCGCGACAGCCGGCGCGGCACGTCGACCTCGCGTTGCAGGCGGTCGGCGAGGTCCGGCGCGGTCCTGAACGCCCAGCTTGCACCGACCCTGACAAGGTTGACCCCGCGCCCGTCGTAAGTCCGGACAAGCTCGGCCAGGACCTCGCCGACCGCCACACCCTCCGGCATCCTCTGCTGCAGGAAGGCCTCCGCAAGCGGCTCTGCGCTCGCAAAGAGCAGCGCCTCGGCAAGCCGGCAGCCGTCCTTCCTGCGCGCGGTCTCCGACCATCCTTCGTTCACGTCTCCTCCTCCCGACGCCCCGTACCCCTCAGTTCGATCTCTCCGAACGGCCTGTCCTGGCGCAGTTCGGCCTCACCGTCACCCGCGAGCTGCAGGCTGGCCGCAAACAGCGATGCGATCGCCGAGCGGACCTCGAGCCCGCCGCCGACGTCCGCCGGAACCATGTCGAACAAGCGGTGCCAACGCGTGGAGACACCGAGAATGCGGCGCAGGAGTGTCGCTGAATCTCGTACCGAGTGAAGCCGTGGCGGTGTAATTCTGAGTGACGCGTCCTGTTGTCGCATGCGACGGTTCGCATAGGCTCTGAGCAGGTCCCGCAGCGTCGCAAGATGCCGGGTACGCGTCACGTCGACAACCTCGTCGGTCATGCCGCGGGCGAACCGGTTCCGGCCGAGCCTGGGCAGATCCATGAGCCGCTGCCCCGCCTGCTGCATGGCCTCGAGGCGACGAAGCCGCAGACGCAGCACCTCGGCCATCTCCTCGGCCGAGACCGGTTCGTCCTCCTCGTCCTCGGGCAGCAGCAGCCGGGACTTCAGCCACACCAGCCACGCCGCCATGACCAGGTAGTCGGCCGATCGCTGCAGGTCGGGAGAAGCCGCCATGAAGGCGACGTACTGGTCGGCAAGCTGCAGGACCGAGATCCGGACCAGGTCAACCTCCTGGCGGCGAGCCAGGTCGAGCAGGACGTCGATCGGACCCTGATAGCCGTCGAGGCTGAGCAGGAGACCGTCATCCCTGCGGTCCGCCTCGCTGGTCACCGGACCGGCTCCCCGAAGCCCTGCCAGAACGGCGCGCCGGTCCCCGCCATGCGCCGTCAGGGTCCCGCCAGCGCCATGACGAGGCCGATCAACCCCTCGATCGGAAAGACCAGCAGCGGCCACAGAAAATCGAGATCGACCCGCAGCAGGTCACCGACCAGCGATGGCAGGATCAGTACCGCGAGGATCAGCAGGATCCCGTAGCGTCCGATCCGCGCGTACCGGATCGCCAGCGTCGGCGGCAGCAGGCCGGTCACGATTCGCCCGCCGTCAAGCGGTGGAACCGGCAGCATGTTGAACACCGCCAGCACCGCGTTCAGGACGATCGAGCACTGCAGCATGCTGGCCATCCAGGCCGCCATCACGTCGGGCACCAGCGGAACGAGGCTCAGCAGCAGTGCCGAGATCACGCAGAGCATGACGTTCGCCGCCGGACCGGCAACGGCAACCAGCATCATGTCGCGGCGCGGCGCGCCCAGCCGGGCGATGTTGACCGGTACCGGCCTCGCGTAGCCGAAGACGAGCGCCAGCGGCGAGATGATGCAGAGCAGCGGCAGGATCACCGTCCCGAACGGATCGATGTGCGGCAGCGGGTTGAGCGTGACGCGACCCATGTCGCGCGCGGTCGTGTCTCCGAGCCGCGCTGCCGTCCAGCCGTGTGCAGCCTCGTGCATCGTGACCGCAAGGACCACCGGCAGCGCCCAGATCGACAGCAGCCACAACGCCCTTTCCGCCTGGACAGCCAGGTCAGCCATCTGCCAGTCTCCGGACCGTGGCGGCAAACCGCTCCTCGAGTTCGCGCGCGTCGACCTGTTCGGCGCGGCTGCGTAATGCTTCCGAGTCCGCCATCAGCGCGACCGCCCGCTCGCGGGCTCCGTCGGCAAGCACCGGAACCGCGTCCGCAACCGACGCCATCTCCTCGAACCGGCCGTTGCAGTGCAGGGCCACGTCGCACCCGGCCCGGCATGCCGCGGCCGCACGGTCCGCAAGCGGCCCTTCGAGTGCCTTCATCGAGAGATCGTCGCTGATCAGCAGACCGGTCAGGCCGATGTACCTGCGGATCAGTCTGGTGACCAGCATGGGCGACAGCGTGACGGGCAGGTGCGGATCGATATCGGAAAACAGCAGGTGACCGGTCATGCCGGGAAGACCCGGATGCTGGCCGGCGACCAGGCGGAAGGTCATGAAGTCATCGTGGACGAGTACTTCGGCCGGCGCATCGATGACCGGCAGCGACAGGTGGCTGTCGCAACGGGCGCGACCGTGTCCGGGCAGGTGCTTCATGACGGGGACGACACCGCCCGCCTTCAGACCATTGATCCAGCAGGTTCCCAGCAACGCGACCCGGTCCGATTCACCGGAAAACGCCCGGTCTCCGATGATCCCGTGCGAACCGTCAACCCGCAGATCGAGCACCGGGGCACAGTTGACGTCAATGTCCGGGCCATTGCGCAGATCGTTCGCGATCAGCTGCGCGGTGAGTCTGGCCAGTTCCACCGTCACCGGCACATTCTCCTCCATCAGGATGCCGAACAGGCCCGCGGGAGGATACCTGCGCCATGCCGGCGGACCGAGCCGCTGCACCCGGCCTCCCTCCTGGTCGACCAGTACCGGTGCACGGCGCCCGACGGTGTCGCGAAGGTCCGCAACCAGCGCACGGAGCTGATCAGGCGAATGGCAGTTGCGTTCGAACAGGATGAACCCGTAGGGGTCGGCCGCCCGGAAAAAGGCGCGTTCCCGCGGGGTCAGGACCGGTCCGCCGCAGCCGAGAATGCACGCCTTCATGGCGAAACCGGAATGCAGGTCTGGCCGTGCGAGATCAGGGTCCTGCAGATCTGTCGTGCCCGCGCCACGGTGACCGGGCCGGCCAGGAGGCGGAAGAATCCGTTTTCACCCCCGCTCTGCTCCAGCCGCAGGGTGAGGTCGCCGAGCTCGGCCGGATGACGGGCCTGAAGATCCTCCCAGACAATGAGCGCGTCGCTCCTGCCCCTGACCGCTCCAACCTCAATCCGTCCACCGGGCCCGTGAACGGCCTGGTCGGTGAACGGCCGCAACTTCGGCAGCACGCCGGTTTCATCTTCAGCCTCGGGCACTGCCAGGGTCGCAGGTGGCCTCGAGCGCGGCAGGGGCACTCCGGCCACCGAACCGCTGCCGGGTTCGACCGTGCCGGCATCGGCAACAGTCCGCTCGTCCGGTCCGGCGACCTGAACGGGACCTGCACCCGTGTCCGGATCCGTTCCCGCATCCGCACCGGGACCGACGGCAGGAGCCGGTTCAGCGGTCGCATCCGGAGCGGCGGGATCCCGCCGGGGGGGCGCCGCATCACCGGCGACCGCTGTCAGGGTCGACGTGTCCACCGGCTTTTCCGGCGGCGGCAGCACGCGTTCGGCCACCGGTGCGGTAGATCCGGCTCCGGACTGGTCCTTCAGAATCTCCATGTCCCGGTAGGGGATCTTTCGTCCGCCCGGGTCTGAAGGCCTGATCCGTTCCGGGCCGGGCTCCCTCGCAATCAACGGGATGTCCTCCGTCATCGGGTTCACGAAGGCGTCGCTGTAGGCGTACAGCAACAGCCCGCCAAACACGAGCACGGCGCCGAGCCCGACCACAACCGACAACCAGCGCGGCGCCGTTCGCATCCCGTATCCACGTTGCGCCACATGGTCGGGCCGACTCACGATCGCAGCTCTTCGACCGGCCTGACCCCGATGACCGAGAGGCCGGATGCGATGACGGTGGCAACGCCGCGCACCAGGGCCAGCCGCGCCCGGGTCGCCTCCGGTTGTGCGGGATCGATGAACCTGAGGCGCGAGTCGTCCCGACCCCGGTTCCACAAGGCGTGGAACCCGGCGGCAAGGTCGGTCAGGAAAAACGCGATGCGGTGAGGTTCGCGGGTCTCGGCCGCCACCTCGACCGTTCGCGGCCAGCGCGCGAGCTGCCGGATCAGACCGAGTTCTCCGTCGTCGGTCAGCGGGTCGAGATCAGTGGACCCGAGCGACTCGCAGTCAAGCGTGGCCGCATCCACGAGACCGGCGGCATGACGGAGCACCGAGTGGCACCGTGCGTGGGCGTACTGGACGTAGAAGACCGGGTTGTCCCGGCTCTGTTCGGTCACCCGCGCAAGGTCGAAGTCGAGCGGCTGGTCATTGCGCCGTGTCAGCATGATGAATCTGACCACGTCCCGGCCGACGGCATCGATCACGTCAGACAGGGTCACAAATGTCCCGGCACGCTTGGACATGCGCACCGGCTTGCCATCCCGGGTCAGGTTGACAAGCTGGCAGATCCTGACATCGAGTGATCCCTGACCGGAGGTAAGTGCACGGACAGCGGCCTGCATGCGCTTGACGTAACCGCCGTGATCGGCGCCCCAGACGTCGATCATCTCGCCGAAACCGCGCCGGTACTTGTCAAAGTGATAGGCGGCGTCCGAGGCGAAGTAGGTCCAGGTTCCATCGGACTTGCGGATCGGCCGGTCGATGTCATCCCCGTACTCGGTCGCCCTGAACAGTCGTTGCGGACGCGGTTCCCAGTCTTCCGGGACACGCCCCTTCGGTGGTTCGAGCACGCCGGTGTAGAGCAGGCCGCCGGAATCGAGCGCGGACATCGCCTCGTCGACCCGCCCGGACTCGACCAGGGCGCGCTCCGACGACCAGACCTGGATATGCACGCCAAGACGTTCGAGGTCGGTACGGATGCCGTCCAGCAGTGTCTCGACCGCATGACCTCGCATGACGGGCATCCATTCTTCCTCTGTGCTGTCCAGCCACCGGTCACCGTCACGGGCCACCAGGCGTTCGGCGACATCGACCAGGTAGTCGCCCGGATAGTGTCCCTCGGGCAGCGTTCCGATCTGCTCGCCCAGCGCCTCGCGATAGCGAGCCCAGGTCGAGCGGGCGAGCACGTCCACCTGGGAGCCGGCATCGTTGATGTAGTATTCCCTGCACACGTCGTACCCGACCTTGCCGAGCAGCCGCGCCAGCGCATCGCCCACCACCGCGCCCCGGGCATGGGCGGCATGGAGCGGTCCGGTGGGATTGGCCGAGACATATTCGACGTTGACCCTCCGGCCGCTGCCGATGGTCGACTCTCCCCAGGCAGCGCCAGCCTGCAGAACGTCGCGCAGCCGCTCGCGCCAGAACGCGTCGGCGAGCGTGATGTTGACGAACCCCGGCCCGGCCACTTCCGCGCGGGTGATCTCCGGACGGTCCTCGAGCCCGGCGGCCAGACGCGCGGCGAGATCGCGCGGGGGCATGCCCACCCGCCTGGCCAGCACCATGGCCGCATTGGCCGACAGATCGCCGTGAGCACCACTGCGCGGCACCTCGACCACGATACGCTCCCGGGCAGGGTCGACCGCCGCCGTTACCTCCGGCACCGTTGCGAGCACCTCGCGAACCACGGCCTCGAATTCCCTGAAGACGTCCATCTATCCTTCCTGTTCAAACACCCGCCGGTGCTCGAGGATCGCGAACCGGTCCGTCATGCCGGAAATGTAGTCGGCAACCAGCCGCGCCCTGATCGCCTCGTCGTCGAAGGCCGACTGCAGCTGCCACCTGCAGGGCAGTCTCTGCGGCTCTTCCATGAGGCGCTCGAAGAGGCCCGTAACCAGCTGGCGCGCGCGGCGCGTCATCCGGTTGACCCGTTCGTGGCGGTACATGCGCGCAAACAGGAACGACTTCAAGTCCGCAACCCCGGAGCGAATGTCGTCGGAGAACGCAACCACCGGCCACGGGGCCCGGCGGATGTCGTCAGGAGTCTCCGGCGCGAGACGGTCGAGCGCGCGGCGGGTGTTGTCGAGCAGGTCGGTCACCAGCGTGTCGATGAGCCGTCGCACCAGTTCGTGCACCGCGCGATGATCCTCGAAGGTGTGACCGTTCGCCTCGATTCCGGCCAGCTTCACGCCGGCTGGGCCTACGCTTGCGAGGTCGGCAAGCCCGAACAGCCCGGCGCGCACCCCGTCGTCCATGTCGTGCGAGCCGTAGGCAATGTCGTCGGCGATCGCCGCGACCTGGGCTTCGGCCGACGCGTGACTCGCGAGGTCCAGGCGGTAGTCGGCGTCGACCACGGCCTGCACCGGTGACAGCGGACCGGTGACGGGGCCATTGTGCTTCGCGATCCCCTCCACGGTTTCCCAGGTGAGGTTCAGCCCGTCGAACCCCCGGTATCGCTGCTCGAGCCGGGTGATGATCCGCAGGGACTGGTCATTGTGATCAAAACCGCCCCACGGTCGCATCAGGGTGTCGAGCGCATCTTCCCCGGCGTGGCCGAACGGCGTGTGCCCGAAGTCGTGGGCAAGCGCCAGCGCCTCGGCCAGGTCCTCGTTGAGGCCCAACGCCCGGCTGATCGAGCGGGCCAGCTGGGAGACCTCCAGGCTGTGGGTCAGTCGGGTGCGGAAGTTGTCACCCTCATGATAGACGAAGACCTGGGTCTTGAACTGCAACCTGCGGAAGGCGCCGCAATGCACGATGCGGTCGCGGTCCCGCTGGTGCGGGGTCCTCTCCCGCGCCTCCGGCTCCGCATGCAGCCGCCCCCGGGTCTGCCACGGCGCGCAGGCGTAGGCGGCAAGCACCCCGTAGCGGGAACGCGACGAGTCGTCCGACATCAGACCCCGGTCCGCATCGCGGTGCCGGTCGGCATCCGGTTCTCAAAGGACAACGGCACGACGGGCGGCCCGCACCACCACACCTGTGCGTACCGCGATCCTCATCTGTTTCTCCCGGTGTCACCGACGCGTGGCAGTTTACCGGCCCGGGTACCGGCGCGCAAGAAACGGGGGAACTGAATCGAGGGGTCACGGGGCCTGAGTCAGGCGCGGAACTGTGGAACGTTGTCTCGCCCATTGGCCTGGAACAAGTCCAGGTTCTGATTCGACATGGCTGACTTGCGATGACGGGTTTCCGGACATCATGGCTTCCTTGCCTTGCGGTGCTTGACGAGCACGCACGCGGGAATCCCGACACAAGATGTTCCCGGGCATGGAGCATCGACGGATCCGCTGCCTGCTGGCGAACATGACCCGCATCGTGTTCATGGCGATGAGCATTCGTGCCGGCCAGTCCTGAACGTTCCGCAACCTGACGTGCCGGCGGAACTTTCTGCGGCGCGCGAAGACCGCTTCCCAATCATCGTCTATGCCGATTCCGGCACCGAACGGCGGCTCTTCGCCACCCTCACCGGCAATCCGGGAGCGCAGTCGCCCACCGCGTCCCGGTGCGCCTCCAGTAGTGTCCGGTTATTGCACGTCGGGAGCGTCGTGGTCTGATGCACGCGCAGGACCCTCTCGGTGAGCTTCATGCCCAACAACTCGACGGCCCGTGCACCACCCTCCATGTCGCTCGGCTCCGTCCGCGTCTCGATGTCGTCGGTCGCCTTTTCGTCCAGGGAGCCGTGCCGTCGCTGAAGCCCGACACGACGGCACTCCTTCCATTTGTCCCGACTATGCAGGTTCAATGCAGAAGCAAGCGCATCAACCAGCTCGCTTCGGCACCGGGACCAGCGTCCCGGAGGAAGGCGCTCCCCACCCCCGCCCGGATGCGGCAGGCACGCTTCGGCGATCACGGGTGGACTGTGGCGATCCATGAATCGACGCCGGCATCTCCCGAAGGACATTGCCCCAGCGGCATATGATCCTGACCGTATCGGCAGGGATCGTAGAGTACGAACCATATCCTGTTCACAGCCGTGCGGACGAAGGATGGTGAGCGGCCATTCAGTGCGCCGACCAGCGCAGTCCGGCACGCCGGCCCATCGACCAGGGCAACTCGTCACCGAGGCCACCGGACCCTTCAGCGTTCTCCCTGCCATCGTCTACCGCCGTGTCGACAAGGTGCAGTCATGTGTCCCCACCGTGAGCCGAAGTCTTCAAAGAGATCGATGCTCATAGCGCTGACATGAACTGAGACTATCGCCTGCTTTTTTCCTTGATATACAGCGTATTATGAGGCAGCGTAGCAGACTATGAGGCGGAACGATGAACAGTCGGAAAGGCTAAGCAAGGGAGATAAGTGATTGCTTGAACTCGAGGCACGTATCCGGGTAAGCGACTCGCTTCGTCTCTTCTTCAAAGGGTGTATACGGACTATCCCGTAACCGCGCATAATCCATACAGCGCGAATTACACAATTACGACTCCCAACGGAACTGTGCTGGCTCGACCTTCTGGGAAATACTGGAGATTTAGCGAAAAAGTTGGAAAGAAAAGGTTGCAGCGAAGGAGGTCATTTAGGGCAATGATGACGCACGCCCAATGATAGAGCGTTATCTCGCAGACGTACAAGATGGGCTGGTTCCGGTAACTCTGTTTTCACGCAAGTTTGCAGGGGATACGGCGGCTGCCAAAAAGGAGGTCGATGGCTTGCTTGGATCGCCAGGCATTTTCGATTACCCAAAGTTTACCCTATTAATTCGGCGACTAATTCAGATATGTACGCGCCCGACAGATGTTGTACTGGACTTCTTCGCGGGATCGGGCACTACAGGACACGCGACAATGGTTCAAAACGCTATTGATGGTGGGGAGCGTCGTTACCTCCTCGTTCAACTTCCGGAGACATTTGATTCAATGAATGGAACACAAGCCGCTCTGTTCTGCGAAAGACTCGGTAAACCCCGCAATATTTCTGAACTAACCAAGGAACGCCTCCGCCGCGCGGCCATGGAGATCAGGAAGGAGCACTCCTCGTTCGCGGGCGACCTCGGCTTCCGCGTCTTCAAGCTGGACACGTCGAACATTCGTGCCTGGGACCCGACCCCTGGGGATCTGAAAGGCGCGCTGCTTGCCAGCCTCGACCACATCGAGCCAGGCCGGACCGAGGAAGACATTCTCTACGAGCTGCTTCTGAAGCTCGGGCTCGATCTCTGTGTGCCCATCGAGACCATGACCATCGCAGGCAAGTCCGTTCATTCGGTCGGTGCCGGCACGCTGTTCGCCTGCCTCGACGAAGCGATCGCTCGCGACGATGTGGAGCCGCTGTCGGCGGGGATCGCCGACTGGCAAGACGCGCTCGCACCCGCAGGCAAATGCACGGTCGTATTTCGTGACAGCGCATTCGCTGACGATGTCGCCAAGACCAATCTCAAACAGCGCGGCATCGGCAACGTGCGAAGCCTGTGATACGGACGGGTTGGGGATGACGGCGCATGAACCGGCATGAACGTCTGCTACACACCATCCTCCGCGGACGGTCGGACGCGAACATACGCTTCTCCGACTTGCGCGCCTTGATGGCGTATCTGGGGTTTGAGGAGCGCATACGCGGGAGCCATCATCTGTTCGACAAGGACGGCGTCGTGGAAATCGTCAATCTGCAAAGCGGGCACGGGCACGCCAAATCCCATCAGGTGAGACAGGTTCGGCACTTGATGCTGAAATACAAGCTGGGAGGAGATGACTGATGCACAAATACGAAATCATTCTCTACTGGAGCAACGAGGATCAGGCATTCGTCGCCGAGGCTCCCGAATTGCCTGGTTGCACAGCGCACGGCGACGACCAGGAAGCAGCGTTGCGGAACATCAAGGACGCCATGGGATTCTGGATCGAGCGGGCGCAGGAACTGGGACGGCCGGTCCCGCAGCCTAAAGGCGAGCGCCTGATGCTGGCCTGACCGGAAGACGTGGCAACGCAGGCGAGGGCCGCGCCGGCATGATGAAGCTTCGTTTCGAGCCCGACCTCGATTTCCAGTTGCAGGCGGTAGAAGCCGTCTGCGATCTGTTCCGTGGACAGGAGACTTGCCGGACAGAATTCACGGTCACGCGGGACCGACTGGATCCGCAGGAAAGGCTGGCCTTCGCCCGGAACGATCTCGGCATCGGCAACCGGCTAACGCTGCTCGACGACGAGATTCTCGCCAACTTGAAGGACATCCAGCTTCGCAACGGACTGGCTCCGTCCAGGTCGCTGGAGTCCGGCGACTTCACTGTGGAGATGGAGACCGGAACCGGCAAAACCTATGTCTATCTGCGGACGATCTTCGAACTGAACAAACGCTACGGCTTTACCAAATTCGTCATCGTCGTGCCGTCGGTCGCGATCAAGGAAGGCGTCTACAAGTCGCTCCAGATGACTGACGATCACTTCCGCGCGCTCTACTCGGGTGTGCCGTTCGAGTACTTCCTCTACGATTCGGCGAAGCTTGGCCAGGTCCGCAATTTCGCGACCAGTCCACAGATGCAGGTCATGGTGGTGACGGTCGAGGCTGCCAATAAAGTGCTTGTTTCACAGAGAATGAAGCGCTCCGGAATGCGATGGCGCATCCAGGGCGGGCAGGTCGTGCTCACCGTCCGAGCCCTGCTCAAATCCGGCCGCTTCGAGAGCGCCTGGAAGACCATGATCGGCGAGGACGCCTCTCCGGCCAACGACAACACCAGCCTGAATCACGCCCGGGCGCTGGCTGCCTGAAAAATAACAGTGGGTGCTGCAACTACAACTGCCATACGAGATTCGCACCCGTTCTACTCGAAGACCTCTTCGGCAAGTTTTCGAACGGCATATCGGCCGTAGCGCTCGTATCTTCGTCGCGGCCTTCTTGGAGAGTCACCAGCATCGAACGGGCGCAGGCGCGCGCCTCGGTCTCGGACATCGCTTCGGCATCGCAGACGATTTTCCAGAGCCGCCGGCCCTCCTTCTGGGCTACGGATGAAGCACCGTCTGCTACCCGAAGGCATCACCCAAATGCCGTACCCCTTCAGCTCAGCGTCGCGGACGTCCCAGACTTTCTGGGCACCGCGAAGCGATTCGACGCGACGCTGCGTAAGGCGATTTCTCGCCATGATTTCGCGCTCAGCTGCACCAGAAACGGAACAATTGCACAATCATGTCAGATAGGTATCATCGCCAAGTGCCCACCGCATTGTTGTCATGCGCACAGGCCGGAGACCCCATCTGCGGCTGCGTGGCCGATTGAGAGCGATCGCCTCGTCGGGAAGCGGGGGCGACACGCTGGATCCGGATGGCACGACTTTCCGGTCGCGGCGGCGCCCATTGAAGAAGCAGCCGTGTTCCCGGTATGCTGTACTGGTCATTCCCGTCCGGAACACGGAGTGCACCATGCCCGATGGCCATCCCGCATCTGTCCAGGCCTTCGACCTCACCGAGAGCGCGGCGCGGCGCGTCGGCGTGCTGCTGCGCGACGAACAGACCGACGGCGGCGACAGGACACCCGTGTACATGCGGGTCTCGGTGGACGGCGGCGGGTGTTCGGGATTCCAGTACAACTTCGCGCTGGAGGCCCGGCGCGAGGCCGACGACCTCGCCTTCGAACGCGACGGCGTCATCGTCCTGGTCGACCCGGTGTCGCTGGACCTGGTCCGCGGCGGCGTGCTCGACTATGTGGAAGAGCTGATCGGGTCGTATTTCCAGGTCACCAATCCGAATGCGGCGTCGTCGTGCGGCTGCGGGACCTCGTTCTCGATCAGGGACCCGGAGGTGTGAAGGCAGCCTCCTGGAACGTCAACTCGATTCGCGCCCGGCTGCCCAACCTTCTCGACTGGCTCGATCAGGCCCGGCCCGATGTCGTGATGCTGCAGGAAACCAAGACGGTCGACGAGGCCTTCCCGCGCCTGGAGATCGAAGACCGCGGCTACAACGTCGCGGTCCATGGCCAGAAGAGCTACAACGGTGTTGCCATCCTCTCGAAGGACCCGCTCGACGATGTCGAGGCGGGGCTTCCGGGCGACGATGACGATACCCAGGCGCGCTATCTCGAGGCCACGGTCGGACCGGTGCGGTTTGCATCGATCTACCTGCCGAACGGCAACCCGATCGGCACCGACCGGTTTTCCTACAAGCTCGCATGGATGGACCGTCTGATCGACCGGGCCCGCGCCCTGCTGGAGTTCGAGATGCCGGTGGTGCTCGCCGGTGACTACAACGTGGTGCCGGGCGACGACGACGTGCACGATCCCGCGGCCTGGGCCGGCGATGCGCTGTGCCAGCCGGAGTCGCGGTCGCGGTTCCGCCAGATCCTCAACCTCGGCTACATGGATGCGTTCCGGGTGTTCGACGACACTCCGCATCTCTACAGCTTCTGGGACTACCAGGGCGGCGCGTGGCACAAGGACCACGGCGTGCGCATTGATCACCTGCTGGTCTCGCCCTGGGCCACCGACCGGTTGCTCGGCGCCGGGATCGACACCACCCCGCGGGGCAGGCCGAGGGCTTCCGACCATACGCCGGTCTGGCTCGAGATCGACGCCTGACCCCGCAAACGGCGGTTTCTGGCAAGAATCGTGACGGACCGGAAACAGCACGAGCACCCGTTCGTCATGCACAAGTGGAACTCCAGACCCCGTGTCGGAGGGTGTTCCGCATGTCGAATCTCGATGTCGGCGCGATCATGGCGGGTCTCACCGCCCCGGCCGAAACCAGACGGGGGCTGCCCAACACCTGCTACCGCGACCCCGAAACCCACCTGCTCGAGGCGCACTCCCTGTTCGCACGCACCTGGACCTGCATCGGGGTCGGGTCCGACATTCCCGAGCCCGGCGACGTCCGTCCGGTGGAACTGGCCGGCATGCCGCTGGTGCTGGTGCGGGACAGCACCGGGGCAATCAACGGTTTTCACAACGTGTGCAGTCACCGCGGCGTGCTGCTTGTCACCGGGCCGGAACGTCATCGCAGTTCGCTGCGCTGCCCCTACCATTCCTGGACCTACGGGCTCGACGGCCGGCTGGTGCGAACGCCGCACGCGGGCGGCTGGAACCTGGACAGCTGCCCGGCGCTGGAAAAATCGGCTCTCGGCCTCGCTCCGGTCAGGCTCGAGGTCTGGAACGACCTGATCTTCGCGGACCTCTCGGGCAACGCGGAACCGCTGTCGACCCTCCTCGGACCCCTCGACGAGCGCTGGTCCGGCTACGAGATGTCACGGCTGCGCCACGCGGCGAGCTGGGAACTCGAACTCGCCGCCAACTGGAAGCTCGCAATCGAGAACTACCTCGAGTCATACCACCTGCCGTGGATCCACCCGAACCTGACCTCGCGCTCGCCGCTGGAGAACCATCACCAGGTCGTCGTCAGCGACGGGGTCTACGGACAGGTCACGTCCGAATTCTCGGCCCTGTCCACGGGCGAAACGCCGTTCACCCCGTTTCCGGGCCTGACACCCGAACTGCAGCGGCGCGGCGAGTACCCGCTGGTGTTTCCGAACCTGTTGCTGGGCGTGCAGCCCGACCATTTCTACGCCATCATCATCGACCCGCTCGCAGCCGACCGCACCCGCGAGCGCATCCACCTGTACCTGGTCGGCAACCGGCCGGACCGCGAGGAACACGACCGGGCGGTGGATCAGCTGGTCGATACCTGGAAACTGGTGTTTGCTGAGGATGTCGGCGTGGTCGAACGCATGCAGTCCGGGCGCCGGTCGGATGCGTTCGCCGGGGGCATCCTGACCGAGGCACACGACCGGCTCACGCACCGCTTCATGGTCGCCGTGGCCAGGGCCCTCGCGTCGGGCGTCGGGACTGCGGGAGATTGACAGCGGGCGCGACGTTGCGCCACCTTGGCCGGGAGCGAGACCGCACGAAAGATCGGGTCGGGGTTCCATGCCGCCACGCAGCACCGTCGCCGAAGGCCCGGTCCATCCGACCCCGGCCGTGCGACCCGGGGTCCACCTCCCGCACCGCGACAGCCGCGAGCCCAAAGCCACATGACCACTCCCCAGCCCGGTCGCACCGACCTGCGACCCTACCCGGTAGAAGTCGCACCCCCGGACCTGTCGGCGCACCGGTCCGGCAATACCGGTGTTCCCTACTTCACCACCCTGGCGGCACCGCGGCCCGGACCCCATGTGATGGTGACCGCGCTGATGCACGGCAACGAACTGTGCGGTGCTGTGGTGCTCGATCGGCTGCTGCGGGACGACTTCCGGCCCGACCGCGGCCGGCTGACCCTCGGTTTCTGCAACGTCGCGGCCTGTCTGCAGTTCGATCCGGACCGCCCGACGCTGAGCCGCTACGTCGACGAGGACTTGAACCGGGTATGGGACGGGGCGGTTCTCGACGGCGACCGCACCAGCCTGGAACTGAAGCGCGCGAGGGAGATCCGCCCGCTCCTCGATGATGTCGACATGCTGCTCGACATTCACTCGATGCAGCACCCCACCGAACCGCTGATGCTGGCCGGACCACTCGACAAGGGACGGCGGCTGGCCGAGAGCGTCGGGGTGCCGGCCACGATCGTGCTCGATGCCGGCCACGCGGCGGGTCGACGATTGCGCGACTACGGACGGTTCGCGGACCCGCAGGTCCCCGGGGCGGCGCTGCTGGTCGAATGCGGCCAGCACTGGGCGGCCACCAGCGTGACTGTCGCCCGGGAGACCCTGGTGCGGTTCCTGGTCGCATCCGGCGTTGCCGGACAGGACCGGTTCGACCCGGTCGCGTGCCCGGAGCAGACCGTGATCGAAGTGACCCACCCGGTCACGGTGAAGACCAACCGGTTCCGGTTCTCCCGCAGCTACCTCGGCATGGAGATCATCGAGAAGGCGGGCACCGTGATCGGGCATGACGGTGACCGCGAGGTCCGCACCCCGCATGACCGCTGCGTGCTCATCATGCCTTCCCGCCGGCTTGGCCCGGGACAGACTGCGGTGAGGCTGGGCCGCATCGTTGGCTGACCGGGAGGAACCGGTTTGCGAATCCGCATCGGACCGGCGCGGCGGAGAACAACTCACCACCGGGCAGACCGGCGGCTCGTTGCTGCTGGCCATCATCATCGGCGCCGGCGGCGGCACCGTCTTCGCCCTGCTCAAGCTGCCTCTGCCATGGATGCTTGGCGCCATGGTGTGCGTGACCGTCGCCTCGATCTCGGGGGCGCCGGTACGCCTGCCCCACATGCTGCGCCAGTGCATGGTCGTGTTCATCGGCACCATGCTCGGAAGCCAGTTCACGCCCGGGCTGCTCGACCGGGTCGGAGAATGGCTGGTCTCGGTCGGCGGGCTGCTGGTCTATGGCATCGCGGCGATGACACTGGTGCTGGGGTATCTGCGCCGGCTCGGCGGCTACGATCCGGTCACCGCCTACTTTGCGTCGGCGCCAGGCGGGCTCAACGACATGACCATCATCGGCCGCGACATGGGCGGCGACGACCGGGTCATCGCACTGACCCAGGCCTCGCGCATCCTGCTGGTGGTCCTGACCATCCCGGTCCTGTTCCGGGTCTTCGGCGGCTACGAGCCCCCCGAGGGGCTGATCGCTGACGGGCCGGGCTTCGGAGACCTGTCGCTCGCGGAATGGGGAATGCTGCTTGGCTGCGCGCTGCTCGGCCCGGCAATCGCCCGGGCCTGCCGGCTGCCGGCCGCCTTCCTGCTCGGGCCTCTGCTGCTCAGCGCCGCCACCCATATTGCGGGATGGAGCGACGCATCGCCCCCGGTCGCCCTGGTGGCGGCCGCCCAGGTTGTGCTCGGCACCGCGGTGGGATGCCGGTTCGCCGGAACCCGCTACACCGAGGTGCTCCGGATCCTGCGGACCTCGGTCGGGTCCGCCTTCCTTCTGATCTCGACCGCCACCGGGTTCGGACTGCTGGTCGCCGAACTCACCGGGCTTCCCTGGTACGTGGTCACCCTGGCCTACGCACCCGGCGGGTTGGCAGAGATGAGCCTGGTCGCGATTGGCATCGGCCAGGACGTCGCCTTCGTGGCCACCCATCACCTGTGCCGCATCGGGATGATCGTGTTACTGGCGCCGCTCGGCTTCAGGCTGATCCGCCGCGCCTTCGCGGCCCGCGGCGATGAAACCGTCAATCGCAGCCCAGGCTGAGGCCCGGACCGCATCGACCTCGGACAGGATTTCGTGCCGTGCCCCGGCAAGCACCCGCAGCTCGGCACGACGCAGACGCCGGCAGAGACGGTGTTGCGCCCGGTTGGAAACGATCCGGTCCGCTCCTGCCTGCAGGATCAGCACCGGCACACCCGGATCCACGGGTTCGCGGGCGAGCGCCGCGATGGAGGCATAGGCGGCGGCAAGCCAGCCGTAGGTCAGGCCTGACACGGCCAGCCGCGGCTCATGCTCGACCAGGGACAGGGTGCGGCGGAACCGGCGCCGGTCACGGGTCACCCGGTTGCCCTCGAACCGGCCCCGTCGCGGAGTTCCGACGACCAGGTGACGCGACAGGCCCAGGGTGACCGCGAACCGGACCATCAGCCGCAGCGCCCTGCCCGCGACCCCGTCCGGCAGGATGTCGATCATCGGCGAGAGCAGGACCAGTCGGTCGGGGCGGATCCGGCGTGCCGCACGCAAGGCCAGGTGTCCCCCCATGGAATGCCCCATCAGAAACAGGCGCCGGCCGTCGCGCGCCGCAAACCGGCTTGCCCGCAGGATGCCGCCGAGGTCGGCAAGCAGGTCATCCATCGTCTCGACGTGTACCCGCCTCCGGTCGGCGAGCGCACGGTCCGACAGCCCCTGTCCGCGCCAGTCCAGGCAGAGCACCTCGTGCCCGCGCGCCTGCAGCTCTTCGATCGTCTCCAGGTACTTCTCGATGAACTCGCTGAAGCCCGGGAGCAGGACGGTCCGCGCCTCCACCGGACCGGACGGCCGCGGCGGAAAGACGGCATAACGCAGCCTGGTCCCGTCACACGCGGTCCAGCAGTGCTCGATACCCTCATGGTCGCGGATCGCGGGAACGCCGGACACGGGTGCGGAGCGTGCGGTCATGACGCGAGCACCACCGCGCAGTCCTCCGCCCAGTCGAGCACGACCTCGGACCCAGGCCCCGGCCGCCGATCCGCCGTGCGCACCGCATTGGCGTGCGACACCCTGACCAGTCCCTCAGGGCCCGGCATGCAGCGGACCAGGTAGACCGAGAGGTCGCCGCGGTAGACGACCTCTTCGACCACTCCGGACAGGCGCCCCGCCGGCGCACCGCCGCGCGGCGCCATGGTGATCTTCTCCGGCCTGACCGCGATCCATACCTGCCGTCCGGCCCCGGTCTCGCGAGCCCGGGCGGTAACGCCGGGAAACGGATGTGCCCGCGCGGTGCCGCCGGCTTCGACAGTGGCCGGAAACAGATTCACCTGGCCGATGAAGGTGGCGACGAACCGGTCGGCCGGCGCCTCGTAGAGTTCTGCCGGGGGCGCCACCTGCCTGATGCGCCCGGCCTCCATCACCGCCACCCGGTCGGCCATCGAGAGTGCCTCCTCCTGATCGTGGGTCACGACGATGAAGGTGATGCCGACCGTCTTCTGCAGCGTGACCAGTTCGAGCCGCATCTCGTCGCGAAGTCGGGCGTCGAGAGCGGACAGGGGTTCATCGAGCAACAGAACCCGCGGCCGCTTGACCAGCGCGCGGGCGAGCGCCACCCGCTGGGACTCGCCGCCCGAGAGCTGGTGCGGCATCCGGTCGCCGTAGCCGGCGAGCCGGACCAGGCCGAGCGCTGCCTCGGCACGTTCACGCGCCTCGGCTCGGCCCGTGCCGGTCACGCGCAGACCGTAGGCCACATTGCTGCGCACCGACATGTGCGGAAACAGCGCGTAGGACTGGAACACCATGTTGACCGGCCGCTGGTTGGCCGGTGTCCGCCCCACGTCGATCCCGTCGATGAAGACCGAGCCCCGGTCCGGATGCTCGAGCCCGGCCATGATGCGCAGCAGCGTCGACTTGCCGCAGCCGGATGGCCCGAGCAGGGCGAAGAACTCGCCGGTCTCGATCCGGAGCGAGACCTCCGCGAGCGCGGTCACCGCCCCGAACCGCTTGCAGATCCCGCCGACCCTGACAGCCTCGGTCACGGCCCCGCTCCGGGCCGCGTCCGGTTCTGCAGCCACATGGCCGCCACCGTCACCGTCACCGTGACCGCAATCAGCACCGTGGAGGCGGCATTGACCTCCGGGGTCACCGAGAAGCGGACCATCGAGTAGATCTTCACCGGGAAGGTCACGGTGTCCGGCCCGGACGTGAAGAAGGTGATGACGAAGTCATCCAGGGACAGGGTGAACGCGAGCAGCGCGCCGGCAACCAGGCCGGGCCGCATGTGCGGCAGGATCACGTCGCGCATCACCGCCCATTCGCCGGCGCCGAGGTCGCGCGCAGCCTCGGCCAGTTCGTCGTTGAAGCGGGAGAGGCGCGCGCGAGCCACCACGGCGACGAAGGGAAAGCAGAAGCTGATGTGCGCGATGGTGATCCGCGACAGGCTGATCGGCCACGCCAGGTCGCCCGGCCAGCCGATCCGCGCGAAGAACACCAGCATCGCGACCCCCATGCAGATTTCCGGGATGACGATCGGCAGCACGACCACACCCTCGCACAGCGGCTTCAGGCGAAACCGGAACCGCCACAGCGCATAGGCGGTCATGGCCCCGAGCAGCGTGCTCACGACGGTCGCCGCCAGCGCGATCAGCAGGGAATTGCCGAACGCCTCGACCAGGCCGTCATTCGCCATCGCCTGCTCATAGTAACGGGTTGTGAATCCGCGCCAGACGATGTTGCGGCGACTGTCATTGAACGAGTAGGCGACCAGGGTTGCAATCGGTGCGTACAGGAACATGAAGGTCGCGAGCAGGACCAGCCTGATCCAGGTACGGCGCGTGAACTCCAGCGGACCGGGAGGGATCCTCATCGAGCGACCGGCCGGCGCAGGGACAGTGACCTGAGCGCGAGCGCGCCGAAGGTGACATACATGAGCAGGAACGACAGCGCAGCGCCGAACGGCCAGTCGTTGGCGCTCTTGAACTGCCGCTCGATGACATTGGCGATCATCTGGCTGTCGGGACCGCCGAGCAGGTCCGGCGTCAGGTAGGATCCGAGGGCCGGAACGAAGACCAGCAGCGATCCGGACACGATACCCGGAACCGCGAGCGGCAGGATGACGGTGACGCACACCCGCAGGTGCCCGGCGCCAAGGTCCGCCGCAGCCTCGACCAGGGACCGGTCGAGACGGTGAAGCGTGGCGTAAAGCGGCAACACCATGAAGGGCAGGTGGACGTAGACCAGCCCGGCGACAACCGCCGCGTTGGTATAGAGCAGTGACAGCGGCTCGAACGGCAGGCCGAACAGCTCCGCGGCCCACCCGAGGGTGGCATTCACATGGCCGCGGGTCCGCAGTACGGCGATCAGCGCGTAGGTGCGGATCAGCAGATTGGTCCAGAACGGCAGGATCACGAGCAGCAGCAGCAGCGGTCGCCAGCGCGGCGGCGCAAACACGATCCCCAGGGCCACCGGCAACCCGGCGGCGAGGCAGATCACGGTGGTGAGAGCCGCGATCCACAGGCTCTTGGCGAGGATGCCGAGGTAGAGGGGATCGAGCGCGCGGAGGTAGTTGTCGGCGGTCCAGACGATATCGACCGCCACCAGTCCCTGCTTCTCCCCGAAGCTCAGAACCCAGACGAAGGCAAGCGGCAGCAGAAAGAAGCCGGCAAGCCACAGGCCCGGAACGACGCCGGCAACCCGGTGGAGCAGTCCGGTGCCCGGTTTCACTGCCGTCCGCGTCGCCGCCGGCCGGGTCAGGCCGCCTGGATCCGGGTCCAGGCCTCGTCGTAGAGCCGGACCACTTCCGGCCCCTGGTAGATGGCGGCCTCACAGCGGGCAAGGGTAACGTCTGAGGGGAATATTCCCGGATTTTCGGTGTAATCGGCCGGAAGCAGTGTCTTGGCTGCCGCATTTGGTGTGGCGTACCGAATGAAGTCCGCGATATCGGCCCCGACCCGCCCGTCGAGGATGTAGTTGATGAAGGCGTGGGCGTTCAGCGGATGCGGGGCTCCGACCGGGATGGCGAGGCAGTCCTGCCAGATGATCGAGCCCTCGCGCGGAACCACGTAGGACAGGTCCGGATCCTCCTCCATCACCTGCAGGATGTCGCCGTTCCATTCCATGGTGATGTCGACTTCACCGGACAGCAGCAGGTCCTGGCCGTTGTCGGGCGCGAAGGTCCTGATGTGCCGCTTCTGCCCGGTCAGCAGTTCCTCGGCCTTGCCGATGATCGCCGGGTCCCTGGAGTTGAGCGGGTGGCCGAGGTACTTGATTGCCGCCCCCAGCACCGTGCTGGCATCGCCGAGCAGGGCGCAGCGTCCGCTGTAGCGATCGGAATCGAACAGCCACTTCCAGCTGTCCGGCACTCCGTCGACCTTCGACTTGCGGTAGCCGATGCCCAATGTTCCCCACATGTAGGGCATGGTGTACCGCCTGCCCGGATCGAAGGCGGCGTCCACAAACGCGTCCTGCAGGTTCGCACGGTTGGGGATCAGCGAATGATCGAGCGGCCGGAGCATGTCGACCGCAATCATCCGCTCGACATAGTCATTGGTCGGCACGATCACGTCGTAGCCGGGATTGCCCTCGCGCAGCTTGGCGAACAGCTCGTCGCTGTCGGCAAACAGGTCCATCTTGACCGAGATGCCGCTGGCCGCGCGGAAGTCGGCAAGGGTGGTCTCGCCGATGTAGGTGTCCCAGTTGTAGAAGTTCAGTCGCGGTTCCTCCGCACCAAGGCCCGGGCCGGGCCGTACCGCGAAAGCGGCAGCAGCGCCGGCAAGCAGGCCACGACGGGAGAGACGGTTTCGAGCATGTTCTCTCATGGCATGTCGTCCTCGACTGGGAATGACAAAGAGTCGCCCGGGCGGGTCAGGTCCCGAGCCGGCGCCCGGGTTCGAGACCGGTCTCGCGGATGAAGTCGGCGGCAGCGACCTTCGCGCCCCTGCCGAGGCGGACCCGTCTGACCCGGATGCCGCCGCGTCCGGCAGCCACGGTGAAGCTCTCCCCGTCGACGGCGCACACCCGGCCCACCCGGCCCGAGGCCGGCGCCTTCTCGCACTCGAAGATCTGCAGTGTCTCGCCGTCGAGCGTCGTCCAGGCGCCCGGCTGCGGATTGGAACCACGGATCAGGTTGTAGATTTCTCCGACGGATCGCTTCCAGTCGATCTCGACGTCGCCGGCCCGGCACCAGCTCTCGTAGGTCGCGAGCGACTCGTCCTGCGGAACGCGCGGCGGTGAACCCGAGCGGACAAGGTCGATCGCCTCCAGCACCGCCGAGACGCCGAGTTCGAAGATCTTGCCGAAATAGACCGAGCCCAGGGTGTCGTCGGGCTCGATCGTCACCTGTTTCTGCAGCAGGATGTCGCCCTCGTCGAGACCGTCGTCCGGCCAGAAGATGGTCAGACCGGTGTGCTCGGCCCCCCAGATGATCGGCCAGTTGATCGAGCTGGGACCCCGGTGCAGCGGCAGCAGCGACGGGTGAAAGCAGATCGTGCCCGACTTCGGCACCCGTCGGGCCGCCTCGGGAATGAACAGCGTGACATAGGCGAGCACCATGAGGTCGGCGTCGTGCGCCCGCAGGCCGTCGAGGACCGCTCCGTCGGAATAGTCGGCCGGCTGGTGGACCGGGAGGCCGTGCTCCAGTGCTGCCTGCTTGATCGGATCGAGTGGACGCCCCTCGACGTCAGGCGCGGTGTAGACGGCCACCACCTCGTCGGTTCCCTTCGCGACGATGGCGTCGAGGCAGGCCCTGCCGAAAGCCTGCTGGCCGTTGATGACGATTCGCATCTCCGTTCTCCCTGCCCAGGTGGGTGCGCCCGGTGCTCCGTTCTTCCCATCCGGGTGCCCGGCACCGTAATATACCAGCCGCGCCGGGACAGGAACGGTTCTTCCGGCCGGAGAGGTGTGCCGATGAACTACACCACAACCCCGCCGCTGATCGAGCAGTACCGGCATGGACCTGGCTACCCGTCCACCCGGATGCGCCGCAACCGCCGTACCGACTGGTCACGCCGGCTGGTTCGCGAGAACTCGCTGGCGCCCGACGACCTGATCTGGCCGGTGTTCGTGCGCGAGGGAAACGGCCTGGCCGAACCGGTCGACGCCATGCCCGGCGTGGTACGCTACTCCTGCGAAACCCTGGTCGACGCAGTGGGTACGGCACGCGATCTGGGAATTCCGGTCGTGGCCATCTTTCCCTTCATCGAACCCGACATCAAGGACCCCGACGGATCGGTCGCGCTCGTGCCGGACAATCTGGTCTGCCGCGCCGTCCGGGCGGTCAGGCAGGCGCACCCCGACATCGGGATTCAGTGCGACGTCGCGCTGGACCCGTTCACCAGCCACGGCCATGACGGGGTGCTTGATCCCGACGGCCAGATCAGCAACGACCGGACTGTCGAAATCCTGTGCCGGCAGGCGCTGGTCCAGGCCGAGGCCGGGTGCGACATCATCTCGCCATCGGACATGATGGACGGCAGGATCGGTGCCATCCGCCGCAGCCTTGACGCCGCCGGTCATGACCGGGTGCAGATCATGGCCTACTCGGCCAAGTACGCGTCCGGGTTCTACGGACCGTTCCGGGAAGCGGTCGGGTCGGCACCGACCCTGGGCTCCGCCAGCAAGGCGACCTACCAGATGGATCCGGCGAATGGCGACGAGGCACTGCGCGAGGTGGCGCTCGACATCGCCGAGGGTGCGGACATGGTGATGGTCAAGCCCGGCCTGCCGTACCTGGACGTGATCCGCCGGGTCAAGGACAGCTTCGGAATGCCGACCTACGGCTACCAGGTCAGCGGCGAGTACGCGATGATCAGGGCGGCGGCCGACCACGGCTGGATCGACGGCGAAACATGCATGCTGGAAAGCCTGATGGCCTTCAGGCGTGCCGGTGCCGACGGTGTGCTTACCTATTTCGCCTGCGACGCCGCCAGGCGGTTGCGCGAGGGCTGACAATCCGCGATGCGGCCCCGCGCAATCCTGTTCGATCTCGACGACACGCTGATCTCGCCACACCTGCACCGCACCGTGTTCTGGAACGACGCGATCGCAGGTGCGTGGCGGGAAGATCCGACGGGCGCAGGTCCGCTGCCCGGCGACCTCGAGCGGCTGGTGGATGCGGTCGACCGGGCGGCACGCCACTTCTGGTCGGACCCGGCCCGCCACAGGCACGGACGGCTCGACCTGGCGACCACCAGGCTGCGCATTCTCGATGCGGGCCTCGGCCGGGACGATCGGTTCCCCGCCGCGTTGCGAACCGAAATCGCCGATCGCTGCGGTCGGTTGATGCATGCTGCAACCCGGCTGTTTCCCGACGCCATCACAACGCTCGAGGCGCTGAACGCGGAAGGTGTGCGGCTGGCCCTGGTGACCAACGGCGCCGCAGCGGTTCAGCGCGAGAAGATCGAACGGTTCGCACTTGCCCGCCATTTCCACCACGTCCAGATCGAGGGCGAGGCCGGCGTGGGCAAGCCTGAACCGGAAGCCTACCGTCGTGCGCTCGCCGCACTCGACGCACGTCCCGAGGAGACGTGGATGGTCGGTGACAACCTCGAGTGGGAAGTCGCGGCGCCGCAGAGGCTCGGCATCCGCGGCATATGGCGGGACCCGCGGGGCCGGGGCATCCTGCCCGGTCACGCGACGGTCTCGCCGGATCGGACCATCGCCCGTCTCGAACAGTTGCTGGAATAGCGGGCGGACCGACATGCCGGACCTTCTGCCACCCCCGGACCGTTGCGTGACACGCGAGGTGCTGCACCGGCACGCGTACGAGCGCGGCGACGAGATCTTTGCGGTCTTCGACTCTGGCGAATGCTGGACCTGGACCGAGACCCTCGGGCACACACGGCGTGCCGGGGCGGCGCTGCAGCAGCTCGGCATCGCGCAGGACGACCACGTCGTGGTCTGGCTGCCGAACGGCCGCGAGGCCCTGCTCGCCTACTTGGCGATCTGCTACATCGGCGCGGTCTATGTCCCGATCAACACCGGCTATCGCGGCCAGTTGCTCGCGCACGTGATCGAGAACTCCGGTGCCCGGCTGATCCTGGCCCACCGCGACCTCGTTCCCCGGCTGTCCGAGGTCCCGCTCGCCAGGCTCGAACGCCTGGTCGTGTGCGGCGGACAGTGCACGGCGCCGGCCGGTCTGGAGCCGTTCGGGTTCGATACGGTGCTGGCCGCGGCGGGGGTTCCGCACGATCCCGGGCGCGCCATCATGCCCTGGGACCTGCAGTCGATCATCTACACCTCGGGCACGACCGGACCATCCAAGGGGGTGATGTCGTCGTATTTCCACGCCTGGAACGGCATGAACGAGGAGGCGTGGCCACCGGTGCGTGCCGATGACCGGTTCCTGATCAACCTGCCGATGTTCCACATCGGCGGCAGCTTCATCGTCCACGCCATGCTGTGCCGCGGCGGATCGGTGGCGATTGACCCGGGGTTCCGGACCGAGGTGTTCTGGGACGTGGTCCGGCGCACCGGCAGCACCGCCGTCTTCCTGCTCGGCGTCATGTGCAGCTTCCTGGTCAAGCAGCCCCCCCGGCCGGACGACCGGTCGCACGGATTGCGAATTGCCTTCACCGTGCCGCTCTCCGAGGAGGCGGTGCAGTTTCCCGAACGGTTCGGGACAGGGATCTGCACCATTTTCAACATGACCGAGGTGAACACCCCGATCATTTCCGGTCCGAATCCCCGCACGCCGGGCCTCGCCGGCCAGGCCCGGCCGGCCAATCGGCTGCGGATCGTCGACGAGCACGACATCGAGGTGCCGGACGGCAGTGTCGGCGAGCTCGTGATCCGTCCCGAACTGCCCTGGGCGCTGAACCACGGCTACTACCGCGACCCCGAGGCGACGGTGCGGGCCTGGCGCAACGGCTGGTTCCATACCGGTGATGCGTTTCGTCGCGACCCGGACGGATCCTACCACTTTGTCGACCGGCTGAAGGACGCGATCCGGCGCCGCGGCGAGAACATCTCGTCGTTCGAGATCGAGGTGGTGGTGAGCGACCACCCGTCGGTGCGCGAGTGTGCCGCCATTCCGGTGGCGAGCGAACACGGCGAGGACGAGGTGATGGTGGTGCTGGCGCCGCAGCCGGGCGCGGTGATCGACCCGGTGGAACTCGTCGAATTCCTGCGCCCGCGCATGGCGCACTTCATGGTCCCGCGCTATGTCCGGGTCATGGACAGCCTCCCGCGCACGCCGACGGAAAAGGTGCAGAAAACCGGCCTGCGGGAAGCGGGGATCACCTCCGACACCTGGGACCGCGAGGCTGCCGGCATGCGCCTGCGGCGTGACCGCCCGGGTTCCTGAGCAGGGAACGGCGCCCGGCGACCTCTCCTGCAAGGACACAGCTTGTGCGGCAAGGCTCCGGGAGCCATGCCCACCGGCACATGACTAAGGAGATCACCATCCGATTCACCCCGAACCGGACCGGACAGTCCCTCCCCGGCACACATGGGCCAGGGTTCCTGCGCGCGGACACGGCCGGAAAGCGCCGGGATCTCCCTGTCAGGCGTGTCGCGGAGCCCGCCTCCGTTTCCTTCAGGGCGTGGATCGCGGGCGGTGCCGTTCTGGGCATGTTCCGCAGGCACTGGCGCATCATCCAGACTGGCGACGGCCTCGCCGGGCTTGTCCCCGAACAAGGAGAAGACAACCATGCATGAAACAGGCGGTGCCGTATTCCTCCCCGCCCCAAACGGGCCCTGCTGCGAGCTTGACAGATGAACCAGACAGAAATTCCCGTCTATATCGACTTCAAGAGCCCGTACGCCTTTCTGGCCATTCGGCCCATCCGCGCGATGGCCCTCGAGTACGACGTCCGGCTCGACTGGCGTCCGTTCAACCTGACGATCGGCGAGTTTCTGGGTGAGGTCGCAAGCCGCAATGACCATCAGTGGCGCCGGGTGAAGTACTCCTATATGGACTGCCGGCGGCTGGCCAACCAGCGGGGCATGACGATCCTGGGCCCGCAAAAGGTCTACGACTCGACGGTTGCGTGCGTCGGCCTGCTCTGGGCGCAGCGTCACGGTGCCGAGACGGCATTCATCGACACCGTGTTCGAGCAGTTCTTCCGTCGCGCCCTCGACATCGAGGACCCGGGCGCAATCGAAGCGGTTCTGGCCGGGTGCGGTGCGGATCCGCAGGGCTTCGCGGACTGGCAGGCCGGTCCGGGAGGGGAAGAGTTCCGGCAGATGAGCGAAAAGGCAGTGGAACTCGGTGTGTTCGGTGTGCCCTCGTTCCTGTTCGACGGCGAACTGTTCTGGGGCAGCGAGAGACTGGAACTGCTGAAGGAGCGCCTGCGGGCCCGCGCCGTGCCGTATCGCTGACGATTCGCAGGGTCCCCGCGCCGGGCATGGGGTCGGAAACGCCGCTGATTTTGTGCGTGTCTCAAGCGGTTTACGTATGAATTCTTTACTAGTTACGTCCGGTTGATGATCCTTTGGTTGAGGAAACATGCGATGTTTCCGGACCGGCTGGAGGGTCACAATGGCACGGGAACTGCAGGGTCGCGTCATCGGGCTGGCGGCACTGGTTCTCGCGACAGGCATGGCGGTCATGGCCCCTTCCGCCGCCGCCGAGTTCTACCTGCGGGCCGGTGTCGGGCTGGACTGGATCGACGACACCGTGTTCGAGGACCGGCACTGCGAGTCCGTGGCCCCGGCGGCGCTCTACGGCTGCGACACCGGGGGTGACAGGGCTCCCACCCGGACGACCGGGTACTTCGACACCGCAACGGCGTTCGAACTCGGACTCGGCCACGAACCCGTGCCCGGGATGCGGGTCGAGGCCCGGTTCGAGTATCTGCCCGGCCTCGGATTCCACGGTGACGCCAATTTCCCGGACCCGGAGCGGACGCAGTCGGTCACGGCTGACGTCTCCGTGCTCTCTGCCATGGTGGCAGGCTACGCAGACCTGCCGCTCGTTCTTGGCCACGAGAGCATCGTCCCGTTTCTCGGCGCCGGCGCTGGTGTCGCCCAGCTCCGGATCGGCACCACCCGCATGACCTTCCCGCAGTCCGTCACCGAGGTCCCCGGCGCTTCGCGAGCGGCGCTCGCCTGGATGGCGACCGTCGGTGTGTCAGCCGCCGTCAGCGAGCGGATAACGGTCGAATTCGCATGGCGCTACACTGATTTCGGCGAGGTTCGCACCGGTCGCGGCGCCGGGCAGGTGCTCTGGCGCGATGCCGGCAAGCCGCCGATCCCACTCGACCTCGAGGAAACCCGGGCCCGGCTCAGCGATCACGGAATCCGCCTCTCGCTCCGCTACGGTTTCTGACGGCCGACCGGCATGCTGCCGGTCGCTCCGCAGAGGTTGACCGAACGGGCGGCTGCCGCGTTGAATGTCGGATCGTCGCCAGGTACAGGGAGGAGGCGCCAGGTGAAGCCGCTCTTCGATTCGACCCGGCTGTTGGGTGACTCCGGCCGCCTGCGCCAACAGGCGGCAGCCGACGGCTACGTCCTCGTTCGCGGCCTGCTGCCCGCAGAACTGATCGAGGAGCTCGCCGGCGAAATATCGACAGTGCTTGTCGATGCAGGCTGGATCGAGCCGGGCAAGCCGCTTGCGGCGGCGCGCGCGGATCTCGCGCGGTTCTGCGTCGAGCCGCAGCCGCCTTTCATGGAGGTGTTTTACCGGCTGCTGTCCCTGCGCTCGCTGCACGCGCTCAAGCAACACGGGAACCTCGTCAGCCTGTTCGGGCAGCTGTTCGGCGAGGAGGTCTTCTGCCCGCCCCACTTCGTGATGCGCATGGCATTTCCCTACAGGGACGACTACGCGACACCGGCCCACCAGGACTACACCCATTTCGAGGGCAGCCGGCGCAACTGGGCGGCGTGGATCCCGTTCGTTGACATCGACCAGGCGCGCGGAGGCCTCGCCGTTGCCTCGGGATCGCACCGGGAGGGGGTACTCGACATGCGTCCCGCGCTCGGTGCCGGACAGATGGTGATCGATGCCGATCTCGGCACCTGTGACTGGCGCTGGAGCCCGATGCGGATCGGAGATGTCCTGATCCACAACTGCCAGACCATCCACAAGGGATGCGCGAACACCTCCGGCGCCATGCGGGTATCCATGGACTGTCGATACCAGCCGCTTTCCGAACCGGTCGGAGAAAAGTACCTGGGGGTGTCGCACCAGATGAAGACCTGGGATGAGCTCTACGCGGACTGGGACGAGGACGATCCACTGCGGTACTACTGGCGGAATCTCGACCTCGCCGTCGAGCCCTTCACCTATCACTGGTACGACCGGCGCGACATGCGAGCGATCGAGATGGGCGAAGCGGGCGATCCCGAGGCGCTGGTCGCGCTGGAGAACATTGCGCTCAAGCACCGCTCCTCCTCCACCCGCACGCGGGCACGGTCGGCACTGGCGGAACTGCGGACCGGCGGGAAGTGAAGCCCCGGCAAATCGGCCCGGATCCGCACCCGGAGAGTGGAATGGACCTGAAGCAGCATATCCGGCAGATGCCGGACTTTCCCGAGCCGGGCATCAACTTTTGCGACATCTCCACCCTGCTCGCCCACCCCGAAGCGTGGCAGACCACCATCGAGCAGCTTGCCGATGCCATCGCGCCGCATCGACCCGCGGTCCTGGCGGCGATCGAGTCCCGCGGCTTCCTTCTCGCCGCGCCGCTTGCCCTGAGGCTCGACGTCGGGTTCTGCATGGTCCGCAAGTCCGGCAAGCTCCCGGGACCGACCTCGGCGCTGAGCTATGACCTTGAGTACGGCAGTGACTCCATCGAGATCCAGCAGGACGCCGTGCGTCCGGGACAGCGCGTGGTGGTCGTCGACGACCTGCTCGCAACCGGCGGAACCATGAACGCGGCGATCCGGCTGCTGACGGACGCTGGCGCAGAGGTCATCGCCGCCGCGGTCGTGATCGAACTCGGATTCCTCAGTGCCCGGGAACGGCTCGACGTGCCCCTGGTCTCGCTGGTGACCTACGACGAGTGACGGGCAACGCGGGACCGGCCACGAGCGACCTGCGTGTCGCCGGCGTCGGGCAGTGCCGAGAGGGTATCGACAAGGCGGACCGGCAGGTTGTCGTCACGACCGCGCACCGTCACCCGGCGGCTGGGAAATCCGGTGAGGTCAAGTCCCGACGCATCGGCGACCGCGTGCGAGACCACCAGTTCGGTCTCGAACTCCTTGGTCATGGCCTCGAGCCGGCTGGCGATGTTGACGGTGTCGCCGACTGCGGTCAGCGAGCGGCTCTCGCGGTAGCCGAGTTCGCCGATGATTGCCGATCCGCCGTGAATGCCGACGCCGATTCGCAGAGGGTGCTCCAGGTCGTTGGCGAGGCTCTCGTTCAGTTCCCGAAGGTTGTTTCCCATCCTCCGCGCCGCGTCGAGGGAGGCCCGGCACCCGGAGGCGTAGCTGTCACCCACGCCGAACAGCGCCATGATCCCGTCACCGATGACCTTGTCGATCCGTCCGCCCGCCGCCTCGATCGCACTCCCCATCTCGGTAACGTACCGGTTCAGAATGAAGACGACGTCATAGGGCAGACGGCTTTCGGCCAGCCCGGTAAACCCGCGGATATCGACGAACATGACCGCGATGTCACGCTCCTGTCCGTGGGTATAGGCCGCCCGTGACCCGGCGGGTACCGGTGCGGACTGCTGCGGCGGCAGCAGGGGCAGGATCTCGACGGATGTCTCCGGGCGGGTCTGGCAGGCAAGACGCACGTTGGGCGGAACCCCGATACGCAGCAGGACGCGGCGCTCCGGTTCCTGGACCGGAGCCAGCCTTTCGAGCCCGTCGCAGATGCGCACCCGGCAGGTCGAACACCGTCCCCGCCCGCCGCAGACACTCGCATGCGGGATCCCTCCAAGCCAGCTTGCCTCGAGCAGTGTCGTCCCCTGGGGGACCGCGACCTCCTCGCCGGACGCGTAGCGCACGATTACGCTGCGTCGGCGCCGGCGAAGGGCAAGCACCAGCCATCGTACCCCGACCAGGACTGCGAGCAGCACCAGGTAGCCGGTCGCGGCCGCGATCACGCGACCTTCGGGATCGACGTCCGTCCCGCGGCCGGGAAGGTTGAAGGCTGCCTCGGCGGCGGCGAGCCACTCCGGGTCGGCCGCGAACCGCATCACCCTGGCGCCGGCGGCAACGTAACCGGCAAGCGACAATGCCGGGACCAGGAGTGCTGCGGCAAACCACCACGTCCGGGAGCGGCGATAGAACTCCGAGTAGCGCAGCCACTGGTGGACGCCGATGCAGCCGTGGGTCCACACCACCACCAACGCCACCGCCTGCATTGCGGCACCCGACCACATGTCGTGCCAGAGTCCCAGCAGGACATAGGTGTAGGTGTCGTCGATCCCGTACAGCTGGTGCTGTCCCCGCGTCCCCACGACATGTGCGAGCAGCAGCCACGGTCCGAGCAGTCCGAGGATATACTGCTGCTGCTGAAGAACCGGCAGCCCGCTCAGCTTCTCGCGCATCACGATGCTGCCGGCCGCAAGCACCATGTGGATCGCAAGCGCACCGTAGAGCAGCACGGTCATCGGTCCGGAACGCCAGATGGCGATGAACCAGAGCCGAGAGGTCTCGAGTGCCTCGAGCGACCACAGCCCGACCATGTGGTTGGCGAGGTGGCTGGTCACGTAGACCATCAGCACCAGGCCGCTGGCCAGCCGCAGCCGCTGAACCAGTTGCCGCGGGCCCCTGCGCGTTGCTTCGGACGGCGGGTACGTCATCAGCCGATCACCGGTCGGTTGAACTTGAACTCGGCGCCGTCCTGCGCGATAAAGCCGCGCCTCTTCCAGCCGGACCTTGCGACACCGTGACACATGCGTTGCACATTGATGGCCTGACCAGGCATTTCGGTTCCAGGATCGCCGTCGACACAGTGACCTTCACCGCTGACACCGGTGAGGTCCTCGGCTTTCTGGGACCCAACGGTGCAGGCAAGTCCACGACCATGAAGATGATCGTCGGGTTCCTTGCACCGACCCGGGGCACCGCGCGGGTCCTCGGACGTGATGTCCTCCAGGATCCGCTGGGAGTCAAGGCGGGGGTCGGGTACCTGCCGGAGGGAGCGCCTGCCTATCCCGACATGACCCCGAGGGCCTTCCTCGACTTCATAGCCGGGATTCGGGGATATGACGGGGCCGAGCGCCGCAAGAGGGTTGCACGGGTCATCGAGCTCACGCGGATCGAGGAGGTTGCCGGCCAGCCGGTGGAAACCCTGTCGAAGGGATACAAGCGCAGGGTCGGACTGGCCCAGTCTCTGCTGCACGATCCGCAGGTACTTATTCTCGACGAACCGACGGACGGCCTCGATCCGAACCAGAAGCAGGTGGTACGCGAGCTGATCCGCACGATGGCGCAGGACAAGTGCATCGTGATCTCGACCCACGTGCTCGAGGAGGTGGACGCGGTGTGCACCCGCGCCATGATCATCGCACGCGGCCGCATCATGGCCGATGGCTCCCCCGACACGCTGAGGTCGCAGTGGGATTCCGACAACCTCGACGACGTGTTCCGGAGGGTCACCCGGAATGCGTAACACGTGGCTCGTCTTCAGGCGGGAGTTCGCCGCCTACTTCGCGACTCCGCTTGCCTCGATCTTCATCGTCATCTTCCTGTTGCTGGCCGGTTTGCTCACGTTCTTCCTCGGAGGTTTCCTCGAACGCGCCCAGGCCGACCTCGTGCCGTTCTTCGAGTTCCATCCCTGGCTCTACCTGTTCCTGGTTCCTGCACTGTCCATGCGCCTGTGGGCCGAGGAACGCCGGCTCGGAACCATCGAGCTGTTCCTGACCCTGCCGATCTCGATGATCGAGGCCGTGGCGGGCAAGTTCCTTGCCGCCTGGGCATTTGCCGGGACGGCACTGGCGCTGACCTTCCCGTTCTGGCTGACCGTCAACTACCTCGGCAATCCCGACAACGGCGTCATCGTGGCGTCCTACGTCGCAAGCCTGCTCATGGCCGGCGCCTATCTTGCCATCGGTTCGATGATCTCGGCCGCCACCAAGAACCAGGTGATCGCCTTCGTGCTGACCACCGCGGCCTGCTTCGTCCTCACGCTTGCCGGATCGACATTCGTGCTCGACTTCCTGTCGGCCTGGGCTCCGTCCACCGTGGTGGAGATCGTGGCCGGTCTCGGGTTCCTGCCGCATTTCCAGTCGATCCAGCGCGGCGTGATCGACCTGCGCGACATCGTGTTCTTCATCTCGGTAATCATGATCGCACTCACTGCCAATGCGGTGATCGTCGACTGGCGAAAGGCGATGTGAGATGGCTGCCCCGACATCGAGAGCGCCCGGCGGCACCGGGACGGTTGTCCTCGTGCTGGGACTGCTGGCGGTGTTGTTCGTCTCGATCAACACCATTGCCTCGGTACTTCTGACCTCGGCCCGTCTCGACCTGACCGAGGACCGGCTGTACACGCTGTCGCCCTCGACGCGCACCCTGTTGGCGAAGGTGGAGGAACCGGTCACCTTCAGGCTGTACCTCTCGGGCTCGCTGGCGCAGGCGGCGCCGAGGCTCGGGCTCTACGCGAGTCGGGTCCGCGACTTGCTGCGCGAGTACGAAACCATGTCGGGAGGTCTGGTGCGCCTCGAGGTGCTGGACCCCGAGCCGTTCTCCGATGTCGAGGATCGCGCCGTCTCAGCCGGACTGCAGGCCGTGACCACCACAGGCGGCAGCGAGAATCTCTACTTCGGGTTGGTAGGGACCAATACCACGGACGATATCGAGACGATCGCGTTCATGCGCGTGGATCTCGAGGATTTTCTCGAATACGAGCTGTCGCGCATGCTGCACGCGCTCTCGACCCCCGAACCGACGGTGGTCGGGATCATCACGTCGCTGCCCACCGACGGGACCGTGCGGATGAACCCGCAGGGCGTGCAGGAGCAAGTGCCGCCCTACGTGATCCGGACCCGGATCGGCGAGTTGTTCGAGACCCGGTACCTGGGCCGGCAGGTCGACGAGGTGCCAGGCGACGTGAGCGTCCTGGTCATCGCACACCCGATGGATGCCACGCCGCGGACCCGGTTTGCCATCGACCAGTACCTGCTCGCGGGCGGCAAGGCGGTGATCCTCGTCGATTCGTACTCGGAAACCCAGGGCATGGAGGGGCAGCTGCTCGGAACCGTGATCGAGGGCAGCAGCCTGGAGGCGATGTTCGATGCCTGGGGCGTGGAGTTCGGAGTCGGCACGGTTGTCGGTGACAAGCTGAGTGCCCGCAAGGTCATTGCCCAGGACCGCTCACGTCTGATCGAGTACGTGCCCTGGCTGGAACTGCGCGGGCCGAGCATCAATTCCTCCTCACCGATCATGTCAGGCGTCGAGGTGGTGGCGATGGCAAGTGCCGGTCATTTCACCCTGCGCGATGACGCTCCGGTGACCATGACACCGCTGCTGACCTCCTCGCCCGGATCGATGCTGATCGATGCCGCCAAGGTCCAGGGCTTCCGCGATCCGGAGCGGCTGCTCGACGAATACAGGGCCGGCCAGCGTTACGTCCTCGCCGCCCGGGTGACCGGCATGGTCGAAACGGCGTTTCCGGACGGGCCGCCACCAACCCCGGACGGGGATGACGCCCGGGCCACACCGCCGCCACCCTGGACGCGGCCGGTGCTCACAACCTCGGTGCAGCCGCTGGACGTGGTTCTGTTCGGGGATACCGACCTGCTCTCCGACCGGTTCTGGATCAGGATGCAGGACTATGTCGGGGGCCAGATTCCGGTTCCGACCGCGAGCAACGGCACTCTCGTGCTGAACACGCTCGAGGCGCTGTCGGGATCGAGCACGCTGATGGAACTGCGCGGCCGCGGCAGCGTCAGCCGACCGTTCGAGGTCGTCGAGGAGATCCGGCGCGCGGCCGAGCGGAGCTTTACCGACAAGGAACGCGAACTCCGCCAGACACTCGAGAAGACCGAGCAGGAACTCCACGCGCTCAGGGTCCGCAATCCCGAGGACGCGGCGCGGGTGGTTCCGGAGCGCGACCGCAGGCAGATCGAACGGTTCCAGCGCGAAAGGCTGCAGCTGCGCTCCGAACTGCGCGAGATCCAGCGGTCGCTCAACGTGGACTTCGAGCGGCTGCAGACCAGGCTGTGGTTCCTCAACATCGCACTGGCCCCCCTGGTCGTGACCCTGGCCGCCATCCTGCTTGCGGTCTGGCGTGCGTTCCGTCGGCGCGACCGTGTCCACGAGGCGGTTGCAGGATGAGTGTCCCGGCATGCTGACCAGACGTTTCATCCTCGTCCTCGTGCTGCTGAGCGCCGCGGCGTTCGCCGCCGCCGCAGGACTGACCTGGCAGCGATGGCACGAGACCATCCGCAGCGTCGATGCCGAGCCCGCCTTTCCCGGCATTGGCGAACGGCTCGAGGACGTGACAACCATCCGGATTGAGCGCGCCGCGGACAACCCCGACGGGAGTCTCACCATCACCCGCGCGGCGGACCACTGGACGGTAGCCGAGAAGGACGGCTACCGGACACGGCCGGCGGCGGTCCGCGAACTGCTGCTCGGACTGGCCGATCTCGAACTGATCGACGCCAGGACCCGGACCCCTGCCCGCTATCACAGGCTGCACCTGTCCGACACCGATACCCCGGGCTCGCGTGCGACCCGCATTGTGCTCGAGGACGCGACCGGTGCGGTACTGATCGATGCGCTGTTCGGAAAGCCGGTTCCGAGCCTGTCCGGAGACACGCCGTCGATGTACATGCGCCGGTCGGGCGATGCCCAGAGCTGGCTTGCAAGCGGTGAGTTGCGGATCAGGGGCGGGCATCTCGACTGGGTCCCGATCGTGCTCGCCCGTATCGAGAGGACCCGGATTGCGCTCGCCCGCCTGTCACCACCCGGGGCCGACCCGCTCGAACTGTCCTGGGACAACAGGACCCGGCAGTTTCGCATCCGTGACCTGCCCGATGACCGGGAGATCGCCTCGAACTACGAACTGCTCCAGGTCGGCATGCTGGCCGAGACCATGGTGCTGGATGACGTGCGCAGTGCGGAGGGTCTGACGCCCGACCCCGAACTCGGCGGCGCGACCTGGCGGACCATCGACGGCCTGGTGCTCACCCTTGCGCTGGCACCGGGTTCGGGGAACGACCCGGTGCCATGGGCGCTGTTCGCCGTTGACACCGCCCCGGACACCGAACAGAAGGTGCTGGACGAAGCGGCCGGGATCCGGGAGCGCACCGAAGGTTGGGCGTTCCGCCTGCCCGAGCGCGCCTTCGCCCGCCTGCGGTCAACCCGCGACAGCCTGACCCGACCGAAACGCTGACGCGAACGGACCGCATCAGCGAGCCCGCCTCCCCGGCTCCGGCGTTCTCTGTCTCGACCTGCACCGCGAAGGCCGGCCGCGAGTCCCCGACAAGCAGGACCGGACTGGACGGTGCCGGCAGTCACCCTGTCTCGTGACACACTGCGACGCGGGCGATCACCCGACGCCCTCGCGGCGCAGGGTCAGGCCCGGATTGACCGTGCCGCTGCGCTGCCCGCCTGGATTCCAACCCGTCAGTTCGGCGAGCCGGCGGGCGACGTGTTCACCGCAAGCGGCATCTTACCGTCCCCGGAACTGCGGGCGTCGCTTTTCCATGAAGGCCCGCCGGCCCTCCTCGTGGTCTTCGCTGGTTCGGCACATGGCAACCACGGTCTCCGGAGCGTCGAGGTCCCACTCCGCCTCGGGCTTTGCCAGTTCGATCAGTGCCTGCTTGACCGCCCTGATCGAAAGCGGAGCGTTGCGCGCAATGCGCTCGACCAGGTCGGAGACCGCGGCATCGAGACCGGCCTGCGGCACCACCCGGTTGACCAGCCCCATGAGTTGCGCCTCCTGCGCGTCGAACTGCCTGCCGGTATAGAAGATCTCGGCGGTAAACGCCGGTCCGACCAGACGGGCCAGGCCGCGAATACCTTGGAACTTGTAGCCGATCCCGAGCTTCGCTGCCGGAATGCCGAAGGTGGAGATGTCGGAGCAGTACCGGATGTCGCACCCGACCGCGATCGCAAGCCCGCCACCGATGCAGTAGCCGTTGATCCGCGCAATGGTGGGCTTGACCACCGCATCGAGCGCGCGGTGGAAGTTGGCGACCGAAATCTCGTAGGCGCGAATGGCCTCGAGCGATCCGCGTTCGGTTTCAAACCGGGAGATGTCGGCGCCGGCCACGAAGGCCCGCTCGCCCGCTCCTGTCAGCACGATCACGCGGACATCGTCCCGGGAGTTGAAACGGTCGAGCAGGTCCGCCGCTCCGTCCCACATGTCCTGCGACATGGCATTGTGGCGGGCCGGGTTGTTGAAGGTAATCCACGCGATCCCTCCCTCGACACTGGCCAGGAGCCGCTCGTCGCTCCGCTCGGGTTCGGCTGCCATCCGTCTTCTCCCTGTCTGTTCGTCAGATCACGCCATCGCGTCGCAACTGTTGGATCTCGGCTTCTTCCAGGCCGAGTTCGGCCAGGACCTCGTCGGTGTGTTCCCCGTACTCGGGCGGCGGGCGCGTGAAGCTCGACGGCGTACGGGACAGGCGGACCGGCTGGGCCACCAGAGACAGGTCGCCGCGGGCGTGCCCCTTGACCGTGTTCGCCATGGCGAGATGGCGGACCTGGGGATCCTCGAAGGCCCGGTCCACGGTATGGATCGGACCGGAAGGAACCCCGTTGTCATTGAACAGCGTCACCCAGTGCTCGGTAGTCCCGTTTGCGAGCAGCTGCTGGATTTCGGCGTTCAGCGCGTCGCGGTTCGCCGACCGGGACGCGGCGTCGGCATAGTCCGGGTTCTCGGCAAGATCCTCGCGTCCCACCACGGCGCAGAACCGCTTCCAGATCACCTGGCCGGCAACCCCGAGGTTCATGTATCCGTCGCTGGTCCGGAATGCACCGGTCGGAATGCTGGTCGGATGGTTGTTTCCGGCGGTCTTCGGCACCTCGCCGTCCACGAGCCAGCGGGCGGCCTGGAAGTCGAGCATGAACAGCTGGGCCTGCAGCAGCGAGGTATCGATCCACTGTCCCCTGCCCGAGACCTCGCGCTCCAGCAGGGCAATCATGATGCCCTGGGCCGCGAACAGGCCGGCGCAGAGGTCGGCAACCGGGATCCCGACGCGTACCGGACCCTGGCCGCTGAGCCCGGTAATCGACATCAGCCCGCCCATGCCCTGGGCGATCTGGTCGAAGCCAGGCCGGGCCGCGTACGGGCCGTCCTGACCGAACCCCGAGATGCTGGCGTAGACGAGTCCGGGATTGTCGGCGCTCAGCGCCTGGTAATCGATGCCGAGCCGGTGCTTCACGTCCGGGCGGTAGTTCTCCACGACCACGTCGGCGGCCCGGGCAAGACGCATGAACAGTTCCCGTCCGCGCGGATCCTTGAGGTTGAGCGTGACCGCACGCTTGTTGCGATGCAGGTTGAGGAAATCCGAACCGTGCCGCGAGCCACCGAGCGCGTTGCCGCCCTCGAGCCGCTCCGGCAGTTCGACCTTGATGACGTTCGCACCCCAGTCCGCGAGCTGGCGCACGCAGGTGGGACCGGCACGCACCCGTGTAAGGTCGAGGACAGTGAACCTCTGCAGCGCGGTCGAGGCAGGCGCCGTGGGCATGGCCATGATCTCCCCATTGTCCGGCTGGGTTGCCGCGCACCCACCCGATCCGGGCGGGCCCGGGTCCTGTAGCGGGCGCCTACAGGCCGAACCTGCGCATCGACCGGTCCAGCCCCCAGCGCGCGCCACGACGCCCACCGAACCGGACCACTCCGGCCGGGACCTTCGAGGCCGCCGAGAGAAATGCGAAGCCCGAGAGGACGCGGTACAGCGTGCGCAGCATGATCAGGATCTCCCCGGACGGACCCTCGGGACGAGACGATGGCCCCGGGGCTCATACAAGTCAATCTGCAGGTGGCGGGCCGTCATGCCGTTGCCACGTCCCTGCCAGAATTGTCGTGCAGTATTGCGGCCTGTTGTCCGCCGGGCGGCGCGTGGACCACCCGTCCTCCCCCGGTCCGCGCGCCGCCGTCCCGTCAGGACGAGCGGTTTGCACCGGCCGCCGCCTGCCGCCGTTCCCCGGTCCGGCGTGCCGTGTCGGGGCGTCGCACACCGTCCTTCAGCAGCTTGTAGGTCAGACCGTCGGAGAGCGCCATGATCGAGGCGTCGATGATGTTTCCCGAGACACCGACCGTGGTCCAGCGCCCGTGCCGGTCGCCACTCTCGATCATCACCCGGGTGGTGGCGGCGGTACCGTCACCGTCGGCGGGCGGCGGCAGGATCCGGACCTTGTAGTCGTTCAGGCGCACGTCCCCGAGGCAGGGATAGTGGCGGACCAGAGCCTTGCGGATCGCAATGTCGAGCGCGTTGACCGGACCGTTGCCCACGGCGACCTCATGCAGCCGGTCGGTGCCGACCTCGATGGTTGCCGTTGCCTCGGACTCGATGACCAGGGTACCGCGGGCGTTGAAGCGTCGTTCGTCGATCACCCGGAACCGGTCGATGGAAAAGTACCCGGGGACGGTCCCGATCAGCCGGCGCGCCAGCAGTTCGAAACTCGCCTCCGCACTGTCGAAGGCATAGCCGAGGTACTCCTTCTCCTTCACGTCCTCGACAAGCCGGCCGATCCTGGCGTCTCCGGGATCGAGTTCCAGTCCGATCTGGCGCAGCCTGGCCAGGATGTTCGAGCGTCCGGCCTGGTCCGACACCAGGATCTGGCGCTGGTTGCCCACCAGCGCCGGATCGATGTGCTCGTAGGTCCGCGGGCTCTTCTCCACCGCCGAAACGTGCAGGCCGCCCTTGTGGGCAAAGGCCGCGGCCCCGACGTAGGCGGCACGGGTGTCGGGCACCCGGTTGAGCCGTTCGTCGAGCAGCCGCGACAGCGCGGTCAGCTTGCGCAGTCCATCCGCGGTCACGCCGGTCTCGTATCCCAGCTTCAGCATCAGTGACGGGACCAGCGAGCACAGGTTGGCATTGCCGCAGCGCTCGCCGAGCCCGTTGATGGTCCCCTGGACCTGGCGCGCACCGGCCCTGACGGCGGCCAGGGTATTCGCGACCGCGTTCTCGGTGTCGTTGTGGCAGTGGATCCCGAGGTGACTGCCGGGGACCGCGGCCGTCATGTCCCCGACAATGTCCCCGATCTCGTGCGGCAGGGTCCCGCCGTTGGTATCGCACAGCACTACCCAGCGAGCACCGGCATCGTACGCAGTCTCCGCGCAGGCCCGGGCGAAGCCGGGATCTTCCCTGTAGCCGTCAAAGAAGTGTTCGCAGTCGAACATGGGCTCGAAGCCTCTGGCGGCCGCATGCGCAATGCTGTCGGCGATCATCGCCAGGTTCTCGTCGCGGCTGATGCCAAGGGCGAGGTCGACGTGAAAGCCCCAGCTCTTTCCAACCAGGCACGCCGCGTGGGCGCGCGCTGCCAGCACACCGGCAAGACCGGGATCGTTCTGCACGCTGCGCCCGGCGCGCCGGGTCATCCCGAACGCCACCAGCCTGGCCCGTGCGAGCGCTGGGGGAGCGGCAAAGAAGGTGTCATCGGTGGGGTTGGCGCCCGGCCAGCCACCCTCGATGTAGTCGATCCCGATCTCATCGAGCGCGCGCGCGATCGCCGCCTTGTCGGCCACGGTAAAGTCGACGCCCCGGGTCTGTTGCCCGTCACGCAGGGTAGTGTCGAAGAGATACAGACGATCGTCGCCGGTCATGTCGTCACCGCCCGTGCGCCGTACGCAGCACGGCGAAGGTTGACCCCGGACCCGGCTACCCGAACCCGGCCGCTCCTTACTCTTCCGGGACCGAAATTGACAGCCCCGACCGTTCAGCCGCCCGGTTGTTCCTCGCGCGCCATCTGCGAAATGATGCCGCGCAGCATGTTGGGCCCGCGGTCGATCGCCAGCCTGACCGGCCGGCGGTCGTCCGCCCGGTCCTCGCGCCGCTGGATCGCCTCGAGGATCGCCTTGTCCTCGTCGAACGCCACCCGCAGCTGGGTGTTCATGCGCTCCCCGATTCCGGGATCGTCGAGGCCGATGTTGCGAGAATGCGCCCAGTGATCCACGGTTTCGGTCCCGCTCACCGGGGTCAGGAAGTGCATGGCGTACAGCCGGACTCCCTCGTCGCGGTCGGCCTCCGTGGCATGGCGGGAGGTCTCGATGCTGCCGAAGTCGATCACCGCGATGTTGGGCGCGTGGAAGTGGTAGTAGTGCCAGCGGTCGACCATGCCGGCAAACCCGCCGAATGCCTTGAAGAACCCGATCGGCGGCGCGTTCCTGATCCAGCGCGACGTGATCACCGTCCTGTCCCGCCGCACCACATCGACCGGCACACCCTCGCTCTCCGGATTGCCAAGGGTGGTAGGATGCACGAAGGCGACATGCGCCGGATCGCACAGGTTTTCGGCCAGGTGCAGGTAGTTCGCCCGGACGTGCAGCGCGTCTCCGTACTCCAGCGCCCGGTCGGAGCCGAGATAGGCCGACAGATCGTGCACCGGGGTGAGCGCGGCCGGGTCGCCGGCCCACACCCACACCACCCCGTGTGCCTCGTGCACCGGGTAGGAGCGCACGAAGGCCGAGTCCGGCAGGTTCGACTGGCCCGGAATGCGCACGCAGCGGCCGTCGGGCCCGAAGGTCATGCCATGGTATCCGCACTCGATCGCATCGCCGCGGATCCGGCCCATCGAGAGCGGCAACCGCCGGTGCGGGCACTGGTCCTCAAGCGCCGCAACCGATCCGGCCGCGGTCCGGTAGACAACGATGTCCTCGTCGAGCACCCGCAGGCCGAGCGGCCGATCGGCCAGGTCCCGGCTCCAGGCGACGACGTACCAGGCGTTGCGGACGAAAGTCATGCGCCCGTTCTCCCGTCAAGCACTGCGTCCGGTGTCACTATGGTCGATCATGTTCCATGGCGACAGAGTGTTATGACCACGCGCGACAGGTCGGCTGTCAACGCGCGCTTTTTTCCAACCGTTTCACCGTGTAGTGTGGGCCGGGACCGACAGGAGGCACTTGCCGAACAACAGAGCGTGGGAGACCTACAGATGAAGTTCAGCAAAACCGGCATGACACGCCGGCTTGGCATGCTGACCGTGTGCGCAGGCGCACTGGTCGGACTTTCCGCAAACGGGTCGCTGGCCGCGGACCCCGTGACCCTGCGGATCGCGGCCGACCTGACCGGACCGCCGCATCCCGCCGGCATCGCGATGGAGTACTTCAAGGAACGTCTCGCCGAGGAGATTCCCGGCAGCGAGGTCCGGACCTATTTCGCCGGCGCGCTGTACCGGATCCCGGAGGCCATCGAGGCGATGACAGACGGCAACCTCGAGATGACCTGGGGTCAGTTTGGCAAGTCCTCGCAGATCGAGCCCTATGCGAGCGTGGTGATCGGCCCGCAGCTGCTGACGACACCGGGCGCCATCAACTCGCTTGATTCCTTCGAGACCTTCAAGATGCTGCAGGACCGGTTCGCCAAGGTCCACGACGTCAAGATCTTCGCCTCGGCACACTTGAGCATGTACATGGGCGCAGGCGCCGGCTTCCGGCTGCTGAAACCCGAGGACTTCGAGAACCGGAAGATCCGCTCGATGGGACCGGCGGAGAACGCCGCGCTCAAGGCGTGGGGTGCCAACCCGACCACCATGGCCTTCGGTGACGTGCCCCCGGCGCTGCAGACCGGCGTGATCGACGGCCTGCTCACCAGTCTCGGCGGGTTCAACAACACCAAGGAACAGGCACCGTACTTCACGGTTGCCGGCATCAACGGCATCGTCGGCGACTACTACTGGATCGGTGCCTCGCTCAGCTGGTGGAACTCCCTGTCCGACGAGCAGCGTACTATCATCGAGAACCTGATCGTCAACGACGTGATCCCGTTCCAGAAGCAGATGAACTGGTGCAACGACCGGCGCCTGGTCGACAAGTTCGAGACCAAGGACCCGTCGAAGCCCGGCATCTACATCATGAACGCCGAGGAGTCCGGCGCCCTGCGTGCCAAGCTTGGCAACGCGACGGCGGACTGGGTCAAGGCGAACACGCCGGATGATGCCAACCCGTGGGTGGACAGGTTCGTCGAGGAGGCGACCGCTGCAACGGCGGCCAACCCGATGGGTTCGGATCCGCTGGAGAACACCGACTGTGGAAAAATGGCCAAGTACTTCGCAAAGTACGTGAAGAAGTAGCCGCGCAAGCCGTGCATGCATGAAGGCAGCGGGCTGCCGGTGGCAGCCCGCTTCCGGCCTTGGGAGGATGTGTGCAATGGATGAAACTGTGGACCGGGTGTACCGGTTACTGCGGTTTTTCCTCGATGCAGTCATCGGCAACTTCGCGGCGGCTGTCCTCCTGGGGGCTACCCTGCTCGCGATCGCCGAGATCTTCCGGCGCTACATACTCGGCGTGGTGTTCGAATGGGGCCAGGACGCGGTGACCTACATGGTCATCAGTGCCATGTTCCTGTACTTCGCCGTTACTCAGGCCCGACGAGGCCACCTGATCATGAGCGCCGGCATTGACGCCATGCGCGCCAAGGGCATGCACCGCACCCTGGTCGTGCTGCGTACCGGCGTCTCCATGCTCTCGATCGGGATTTTCAGCGGGTTCGTCACCTGGGGGATTCCCACACTCGAGAGAACCATCCTCATGGAACGCAAGTCCCAGAGCATGGTCCTTCTGGTGTGGCCGTTCCAGACCTGCCTGATCGTCGGGTTCGGGCTGATGGCGCTCGTGACCCTGTTTCACCTCTACCAGGATGTCCGCGCCCTGATGGGAACCACGGTCTTCGCCTGGTCACCGCCCGAAGAAGCCACCGATATCTGACCCAAGGGCGCTGTCGACATGCACCTTCTCGGTTCCTCCCTGATCATCCTGCTCGTGGTCGGCGCACCGATCGGGATCGCGCTTTCCGGCGCAACCATACTGGTGGTGCTGTCGGATCCGATCATGACCCCCAAGGCCCTGTTCCGGTCCTTCTTCAGCTTCCTGTCCAGCTACACGCTGATGGCAATCCCGTTCTTCATCTATGCCGGTTTCCTGATGGAACGGACCGGGCTGATCGCCAAGCTGTTCAGGTTCGCCGACTCCCTGATCGGCTGGCTGCCGGGAGGTTTTGCCTACGCGACGCTGCTCGCGGCAGTCATGTTCGGGGCGATTTCCGGCTCAAGCACGGCCATGGCCGCGGCGATGGGGGTGATCGCCTATCCCGAGATGATCCGCCGCGGCTACCCGGTGTGGATGGCCGCCGGCATCATTGCCTGCGGTGGCGGCATCGCCCTGCTCATCCCGCCGAGCATCACGCTGATCCTGTTCGGCATCATCACCGAGGAGTCGATCGTCGCCCTGTTCTTTGCCGGCGTCGTCCCCGGCATCATGCTGGCGCTGAGCGACGCGGTGATCATCGTCGCGATTTCGTTCTACATGCGGCTGCCCGCAGGCACCTTCAGCGTTCGCAACATCTTCTCGGCGCTGTGGGAGGCATGGCCAGCCCTGCTGATGCCGGTGATCATTCTGGGCGGACTTTACGGCGGACTGTTTACGCCCACCGAAGCGGGGGCGGCCGCCTGCGCCTATGCCATGGTCTACGGGCTACTGTCCGGTGGCGTGCGGTTCCTCAGGGACCTGATGCCGACAACGAAGCGCGCCGCCAACCTGACCGCCATCGTGTTCTTCGTCCTCGGCTGCGTCGGGGTGTTCCAGTTCCTGCTGGCCAACAAGGGCTGGCCGCAGGATGTGGCGAACTGGGTGAACGACCAGGGCCTGTCACAGCTCGGATTCCTCGTCCTGCTGCTCGTGGTCATGCTGTTCCTGTCGATGTTCCTGACCGGTGTCGCGATCCTGGTGCTGACCGTGCCGATCTTCTTCCCGGTCGCGCTGACGCTCGGGGTCGACCCGGTCCACCTCGGCATCCTGACAGCGCTCGCGATCGAAATGGGCGGCGTGATCCCGCCTGTCGGGCTCAACCTGTTCGCTGTCAGTGGAACCACCGGTGTCTCGGTCACCAAGGTCATGCAGGGCGCCATCCCGTTTCTTTTCACCGACGGCCTGGTGCTGATCCTGGTGCTCCTGTTCCCGATCCTGGCCCTGTGGTTGCCACTGAACGCGGTCAAGTCGACCTTCGGGAGCTGATCGCGTGCAACGCCCTGACCGACCGGGAGAGGTCAGCAGGTTGCGCAGCCCCGGTGTGGTGGTGCGGTCAGGCTGACTGCCTTGATTCCGGCGGTTTCGCCTCTTATTTTCTCGCACCCGCAGCATGATGCCGGATTGACCATCCACAATGACCGACCGTGTCTCCGACAGGCCCGCAAACGATTTCCAGTCCCTGATCCTGACGCTGCAGCAGTACTGGGCCGACCAGGGCTGCGTGATCCTGCAGCCGCTCGACATGGAGGTCGGGGCCGGGACATTCCATCCGGCAACCACCCTGCGGTCGCTGGGTCCGGACGACGTGTGGAACACCGCCTACGTGCAGCCGTCGCGACGACCCACCGACGGCCGGTACGGCGAGAACCCGAACCGGCTGCAGCACTACTACCAGTTCCAGGTACTGATGAAACCGTCTCCGGCAGACAGCCAGGAACTCTACCTCGGTTCCCTGGCGGCAATCGGCCTTGATCCCATGGCACATGACGTGCGTTTCGTCGAGGATGACTGGGAGAGCCCGACCCTGGGCGCCTGGGGGCTCGGCTGGGAGGTCTGGTGTGACGGCATGGAGGTGTCGCAGTACACCTATTTCCAGCAGATGGGCGGCATCGAGTGCGATCCGGTGCCGCTGGAACTCACCTACGGTCTCGAAAGGCTTGCCATGCACGTCCAGGGCGTCGAATCGATCTTCGATCTCGACTGGAACGGCAGGCCCGCCAGTCACGGCGGAAAGCTCTACCGGGACATCTTCCACCAGGCCGAGCAGGAATACTCCGCATACAACTTCGAGTGCGCCGACACCCGGGCGCTGCTGCGCCACTTCGAGGATGCCGAGGCCGAGTGCGCCCGGTTGTTGCAGCGCAGCATCCCGCTGCCGCTGCCGGCCTACGACCAGTGCATGAAGGCCAGTCACCTTTTCAACCTGCTCGATGCCAGGGGTGTGATCAGCGTTGCCGAACGCCAATCCTATATCGGTCGGGTACGGACACTGGCCCGGAGATGCTGCGAGGCCTGGATTGCCGCCGGCGACAGCTGGAAGGCACGGCAGACCGATCATGGCTGAACTGCTGCTCGAACTGCTTTCGGAGGAGATCCCCGCGCGCATGCAGGCGCGCGCCGCCGGCGACCTGAAGCGGCTTGTCACCGACCGCCTGTCCGGGTGCGGACTTGCCCATGCGCACGCGGAAGCCCATGTCACGCCGCGGCGTCTCGCCCTCGTCGTGGACGGTCTGCCGCTGCGTCAGCCTGACGTGCGGACCGAGCGTCGCGGCCCCAGGGTCGATGCCCCCGAACGCGCGATACAGGGCTTTCTGAAGTCCGTCGGCAAGTCGCGCGACGAGGTGGAGGAACGCGCCACCGCCAGGGGCACCTTCCTGTTCGTCACCCTGGAACAGACCGGTGCCGACACCCGGGCGGTCCTGCCGGAGCTGCTGGTCGACGCGATCCGGCAGATGCCGTGGCAGCGGAGCATGCGATGGGCCCGCAACAGTTTCCGCTGGGTCCGCCCGCTGCACCAGGTGCTCGCACTCTTCGACGGCGAACCGCTCGACGGCCGTCTCGAGCTCGGCACGACCGGGATCGCGTTCTGTGACCGGACGCGGGGACACCGGTTCCTGGCCCCGGATCCGTTCGGGGTGACCGACTTCGCCCGCTACCGGGCGGGCCTGCGGCGCGCCTTCGTCATTCTCGACCGCGAGGAACGCAAGCAGATCATCCTCGAGCAGGCAACCGCGCTCGCCGAAGCACGGGGTCTGTCGCTTCGCAATGACCCGGGGCTGCTCGACGAGGTCGCCGGCCTCGTCGAATGGCCGTCGCCGCTGCTCGGGCGCATCGACCCGCAGTTCATGAGCGTGCCGCCGGAAGTCCTGGTCACGTCCATGCGGTCCCACCAGAAGTACTTCGCCCTTCTCGACGCCGACGGAACACTCGCCCCGTGCTTCGTCACCGTCTCCAACATGGCGCCCGAGCCTGAGCGCGACGCCGCCATCGTTGCCGGAAACGAAAAGGTCCTGCGCGCGCGACTGGCCGATGCGCGTTTCTTCTGGGACCAGGACCGGGCCGTGACGCTGGAAGAACGGGTTTCCGCGCTCGCGGACGTGGCGTATTTCGAAGGTCTCGGCACCCTCGCCGACAGGGCCGCGCGCATGGAGGCGCTGGCAGACGACATCGCCGGGATGCTCGGCCTGGCCGACACCGCGTCGGCGAGGCGAGGCGCCCGCCTTGCCAAGGCGGACCTGACCACGCAGATGGTGGGCGAGTTTCCCGAGCTCCAGGGCATCATGGGCCGCTACTACGCCGAACACGACGGCGAGACCGGGGAGGTCTGTGCCGCGATCGCGGATCACTATGCGCCGCTCGGACCGTCCGACCGGGTGCCGACGGCGCCGGTCAGTGTCTGCGTGGCACTCGCGGACAAGCTCGATACCCTGGTCGGGTTCTTTGCCATCGGCGAGCAACCGACCGGCTCACGCGATCCCTACGCGTTGCGCAGGGCCGCGCTCGGCGTTGTCCGGATCATCCGGGAAAACCGGCTCCGGCTGCCGCTCACCCGGCTGATCGGGGCGGCCCTTTCCGCCTACCGGGATGTCGGGACCACGGACGGGCTTTTCGAGTTCATCGTCGATCGGCTTGCCGTGCACCTGCGAACCGAGGGGCTGCGCCACGACCTGATCGCCGCCGTGCGCGGCACGGGAGAGGAGGACGATCTCGTCCGCCTTATCGCCCGGGTCGAGGCGCTCGCGGGATTCCTTGACTCCTCCGACGGCGGAAACCTGCTGGTCGCCTACCGTCGCGCCAGCAACATCGTGCGCATCGAGGAATCCCGTGACGGCTGTCACTATGACGGCACGCCGCGCGAGGAACGGTTCACCCAGCCGGAGGAGCACGAGCTTTACCGGCATCTCCTCGAGGCAGACGCCCGACTCGGGCCGCTGATCAGGCAGGAAGACTTCCTCGAGGCGATGGCGGTTCTTGCCGGACTGCGCCAACCGGTCGACAGCTTCTTCGACGAGGTAACGGTCAACGTGGATCAACCGCAGATCCGCGAGAACCGCCTGTGGATGCTCGGCACGATCACCCGGACGATGAACCGGGTCGCCGATTTCTCGGGCATCGAGGCATGAGCGAGCGACAGGACCGGGCACCATGACCAAGTGGATCTACAGTTTTGGTGGTGGTGCGGCCGAGGGCGACGCCTCGATGAACGACCTGCTCGGCGGCAAGGGCGCCAACCTTGCCGAGATGAGCGGTCTCGGACTGCCGGTTCCCCCCGGGTTCACCATCACCACCGAGGCGTGCGCGCGTTACTGCACGAACACCGGAACCCGTCCGCCGGGCCTCGAGAGCCAGGTTCGCGACGGTATCGCCTTCGTGGAGCGGCTCGGCGGCGCAGTGTTCGGTGATCCCGACAACCCGCTCCTTGTCTCCGTGCGCTCGGGCTCGAGGGTGTCGATGCCGGGCATGATGGACACGGTGCTGAACCTCGGACTGAATGACCGGACCGCGGGCGGACTGGCAATGCGCACCGGCAATCCCCGGTTCGCCTATGACAGCTACCGGCGGTTCATCCAGATGTACGCCGACGTTGTCATGGGAGTTGACGCCTACCTGTTCGAGGAAGCGCTGGCCCATGCCAGGGACGAAAAGGGGGTCGACCTCGATACCGATCTCGACCCCGACGACCTGTTGCGGCTGACCGCAGCCTACAGGAGCATCGTCCGATCCCAGGCCGGAGAGGACTTCCCCGAGCGGCCGGAGGACCAGCTGTGGGGCGCTGTCGGCGCGGTATTCCGGTCGTGGACCAACCGGCGTGCAGTCACCTATCGCAGGCTCCACGACATTCCCGACAGCTGGGGAACCGCCGTTACGGTCCAGGCCATGGTGTTCGGCAACATGGGACCGGACTGCGCGACCGGTGTGGCATTCACGCGAGACCCGTCGACCGGGGAGGCGCGGCTCTACGGCGAGTACCTCGTCAATGCCCAGGGCGAGGACGTCGTCGCCGGCATCAGGACCCCGGTCCCGGTGACCGGGAACGGGGATGCGGGATCGATGGACGAGGTGATGCCTGAGGCGTACCGCGAACTGCTCGCCATGCGCAACCGGCTCGAAACCCATTACCGCGACATGCAGGACATGGAGTTCACCGTCCAGAACGGCCGTCTCTACATGCTGCAGACCCGATCCGGAAAGCGGACGACCCAGGCGGCAATCCGCATTGCCGTCGACCTTGCGAACGAAGGGATGATCTCGCACGAGGAGGCGATCCTGCGCGTCGATCCCGGTGCGCTCGACCAGTTGCTGCATCCCACGCTTGACCCGCAGGCCGAGCGCCAGGTGCTCACGACCGGACTGCCGGCGTCACCCGGGGCGGTCAGCGGCACGGTGGTGCTGACGGCGGATGAAGCCGAACGCCGGAGCCACGATGGCGAACGGGTGATCCTGGTCCGCCGGGAGACCAGCCCCGAGGACATTCACGGCATGTACGCTGCCCAGGGCATCCTGACCACTCGCGGAGGGATGACCAGCCACGCCGCCGTGGTCGCGCGGGGCATGGGCCGGCCCTGTGTGTGCGGGGCCGGCCGGATCCATGTCGACCAGGAGGCCGGGTGCTTCCATGTCGACGACATTACGGTGCGCGCGGGAGACTGGATCACGCTTGACGGCGGTTCCGGTGACGTGATGCTCGGACGCGTTGCAACCGCGCAGCCCGGGCAGTCCGACGAGTTCGCCACCCTGATGGACTGGGCCGACAACTGCCGGCGTCTCGGTGTCCGCGCCAATGCCGAGACGGTGGAGGATGCCCGCACGGCCCGGGACTTCGGAGCCGAGGGAATCGGGCTGTGCCGGACCGAGCACATGTTCTTCGAGCCAGAACGCGTGGTCGCGGTGCGCGAAATGATCATGGCCAGCAGCGAGGAGCAGCGCCGGGCTGCCCTCGGTCGGCTGCTGCCCATGCAGCGCTCCGACTTCGAGGCCCTGTTCCGGATCATGCAGGGCCTGCCGGTCACGATCCGCCTGCTCGACCCGCCACTGCACGAGTTCCTGCCGCACACCGACGACGACATCGCGGAGCTTGCAGAGGCGACCGACATTCCCGTCGAGCTGGTCCGACGCCGCGCCGGGGAGCTGCGGGAGACCAACCCGATGCTCGGGCACCGGGGATGCCGCCTCGCCATCAGCTATCCGGAAATTCCCGAAATGCAGGCCCGTGCCATCTTCGAGGCCGCCGTAGCCGTCGCCAACGACAGTTCCGCAGCGGTCATCCCGGAGATCATGATCCCGCTCGCCGCCACCCGCCGGGAAATCGAGACCGTCAAGGCCATCGTCGACCAGGTGGCGGAAATGGTGTTCGCGGAAACGGGAACCCGGATCGATTACCTGGTGGGCACCATGATCGAACTGCCACGGGCGGCATTGCGGGCCAGCGATCTCGCGGAATCCGCCGCGTTCTTCAGCTTCGGCACCAATGACCTGACCCAGACCACCTTCGGGATCAGCCGCGACGATGCAGGAGGGTTCCTCAGAACCTACCAGGAACGCGGAATTTTCGAGCAGGATCCGTTCGTGACACTCGATGCCGAAGGGGTCGGGGAACTGGTCGACCTCGGCGCACGACGCGGTCGCGCCGTTCGTCCCGACCTGAAGATCGGCATCTGCGGCGAACATGGTGGCGATCCGGCATCCATCGCTTTCTGCGAACGGGCGGATCTCGACTATGTCTCCTGCTCGCCGTACCGGGTTCCCGTCGCACGTCTTGCCGCGGCGCGGGCGGCACTCGAGAACCGCTGAACCCGAACTTTCCGATCGCCGCTGCCTCGGCTATAGTGTGCGCACGTGCGGGCGTGGCGGAAGTGGTAGACGCGCCAGACTCGAAACGGGGTCGCCGTCGGGGAAACCCGGCGGTAGCAGGTGTCAAATTCGGGGAAGGCTGACGGGTCGCGCCGCTGCTGATCCCGAGCCAAGCCCCCGGGTCGCAGACCCGGAGTGGAAGGTGTAGAGACTTGACGGCACCCACCTAAACCCCTCGGCGGGGCATGGTGAAGAGAAAGTCCAGACCACAAACATCCCGGAACCGGGATGGCGGCGGAAGCCGCAGCTGGTACGCAAAATCTGGTTTCCTCAGGAAGTGGGAGTTCAAGTCTCCCCGCCCGCACCACCCCCCGGAACCGGTGACGCGGCTCCCGCCCGGCGCTTGCGGTGAATCAGCCACAGGTTGCGACTGTAGATGAGGATGCCGGTCCCCTGCCCCAGCATGATCACGAGATCCTTGCGCAACAGCGCGTAGGTGAACAGCATCAGCCCGCCTGCCAGGCTGAAATACCAGAACGCAATCGGCACGACGCTCTCGCCGCGCCGTTCGCTGATCACCCACTGCACCAGGAACCTGGCGCTGAACATCGTCTGCGCCAGCAGGCCGATCGACAGCAGCAGCACCTCGGCAACATGGAGCCCGTCGGGAAAGAACCAGGCGAGCACGTCCGAAAACAGGTCCGCGATCACGTTTGTTCCTCTCGCTCCAACCCGTGCGGAAACCGCCGGATCAACCAGAGGACGCCGACAAGATCGGGGATGCCGACCAGGAGCCGGCCCAGTGTGGTGTACTTCGACCGGCCTGCCGTGCGCGGTCGATGCGATACCGGAACCACCCGGATCTCGCAGTCCTCCCGCCGTGCCAGGGCCGGAAGGAACCGGTGCATGTGATCGAAATACGGAAGCGAGAGGAACAGGTCGCGATCGAACAGCTTGAGCGAGCACCCGGTATCCGGGTTGTCGTCGCGCAGTACCCGGCGGCGGACCGCGTTGCCCACCCGCGACACCAGACGGCGCGTCGCGCTGTCCTTCCGGTCAACCCGGTTCCCGGTCACCATCAACTGGCGCCGTCCGGCATGGGAGCGCTGAACCTCGAGCAGTCGCGGAATATCGGCCGGATCGTTCTGTCCGTCACCGTCCAGAGTGACGACGAGGCTCCCGCGGGCTGCCAGCACTCCGCTGCGCAACGCCGCACTCTGCCCGAAACTCCGGTTGTGCCTGACAACCCGGACTTCGGGGCCTTCGCCGGCTGCCTCGCGCAGACGTTCGCGAGTCCCGTCGGTGCTGCCATCGTCGACGTAGACGATCTCGTATGCACATGTATCGCTGAGGGCAGCCCGGATCTCGGCGACGAGCGGCAGGATGTGCGCCGCCTCGTTCAGGACCGGGACGACCACGGAGAGCAGGGGCGGCCCGGCAAGGGAGGTGCGCGACTGTCCTGGATTCCGGGCTTCGGCCACACACGTTTCTCCTGATGCTCGGAAAGCGGTTACTTAGCCCTGCGGGTTGTTCCGGTTCAACAGGCTTCGCACCCGCGGATCCCGGTAATGGCGCTTCAGCAGGATGGTGACGCACGCAGCCAGCACCGCTCCGGCCAGGACGTCGCCGGGAAAGTGCGCGAGCACCACGAGGCGGCTGAGCGCCACGGTGACGGCCAGCAGCAGGCAGACCACTGCGAAGCGCGGATAGACCAGGTAGAGGCCAAGGCAGATCGCCACGATGGTCTGGGTGTGGCCGGACGGAAACGAGTTGCGGGCGATGTCGAAGCTCAACGGGGCGAAACCGTAGAGATCCTCCGACAGCAGATAACGCGGCCGGTAGCGTCCGACCAGGATCTTGAGAGCGTGGTGTGCCACGCCCGACGCAGCGCAGGCCAGGATCACGAACCAGCAGTTCCAGGCATGGACCAGCAATCGGGTTCGCGCGTGGCGGAAACGGGCCAGCCGGGAAAGGCCGAAGGCGAAGGCGACAGCCGCCAGCAGCGCGGCAATGTAGGGCGTCGCCTCGCCAAGCCTGGTGATGACCTGGAAGACCTCCCTGACCCCGGGGTCGATCGAGGCGGCGAGCCACAGGACCACGGGCCGGTCGACCCACAGGGCCAGCGCCATGCAAACCCCGCCTGTCAGTGTGGCGAGCGTGACCAGTGGACGGGCCCGCACCCACCCGGACAGTCCCGGTCTCATCCGTCGCCCTTCCGGGTCAGGATCTCGAGTGTCACCTCGCGTCCCTTGGAATAGTTGACGCCCGACACCGTTGCCCGGTCCTGCACCGACAGGCCCAGTCCCGCGGCCGCGGCCCGGAACTCGGCACGCTGGCGGCGTTCGATGACCGCGACCGCGCCCGGCAGGCGCAAAAGGGCGAGAGCGGCCTGTTCCGCAGTGACCAGCCGGGTGGCGGTTCCCGCAAGGAACACGAGGCTTGGCTCGTGATAACCGACGGCCAGCACCGTCGGCTGCGTGTCGCTGTTGAACGCCCTGATCTGTGCAACCACTCTCGACGAGACCTGGAACTGGGTCAGCGACGGCAGGACCGACTGGGAGAGCGCAATCACGAACAGTCCCGCGCCGGCAAGCGCGCGCAGGGTCGCGGCCTCGGGACGCCGGGCAAGCAGGGCCAGGCCGGCGGCAAGCCCGGTCACGGGCGGCACCCCGGCCGCCAGCACCGCCAGTGGCGCCACGGCCCAGGCGTGGCGCAGTCCTTCGCCGGTCAGATGGGCCGGTCCGGCGATCCCCGCAACGACCAGGGCAAGGACCGCACACCCGAGCACGGCCGAAACGGCCATCCAGGACCAGGCGTTCAGGCGGCGCACGGGTCCGCCGGATGCGTCTGCATCGATCCAGTACACCGAGACGATCGCCAGTGCCGGAAGGACGGGGAGAAGGTAGTGAGGCAGCTTGGTCGGAACCACCTCCATGACCAGCCACGTCGGCAGGATCCAGCACAACAGGAAACAGACGGCCGACTCTGCGCGATGGCGCCAGGCATGAACGAGCCCGGGCCAGAGAAGCAGCGAGCCGGGCCAGAAGATGAAGGCCAGCAGCACCAGGTAGTATCCTGGCGGGGCACCGTGCGATTCCATTCCGCCCCGGAGCCTGGGGAGAAGATCGGTTCCGAAGGCGGTGGACAGGAACGCGCCGCCGGTGTGCAGGTGCACGGCGACGAACCAGGGCAGCGCGAGCGCGAACGCCGTGACCAGGCCGGGCAGTGGTCGCAGCAGCGCCGCCCAGCGCACGGACCGCCTGGTCCAGCACAGTGCCGCCAGGGTCAGGACCGCGACCATTGGCGTGACCGGGCCCTTCAGAAGCACGCCTGCCCCGATCCCGAGCCAGAACACGAGCCAGGTTGCCGGCCCGTCCCGTCCGAGCCAGGCCCGGGCGAGGCCGAGCTGGACCGCAACCACCGTGGCAAGCAGCAGCGCATCGGTCTTGGCCATGTGGGCCTCGGCGCCCAGCAACAGGCTGGTGGCAAGCACGGCGGCGGCCAGCAGGGCCATCCGGCGCGGCAGGAACAGGCGCGCCAGCGCCAGGGTCAGCAGCACCGCGGCGGTCGCGCCCAGGACCGACGGGACACGGTAGGACCAGATCGCGTTGCGCTCGGATGACAGCAGACCAGTTGTTGCCGCCTGCGCCCAGTACGTTCCGACCGGTTTCTTGTAGCGCGGGACGTCCTGGAACCGGATGTCGACATAGTCCCCGGTTTCCAGCATCTGTTTCGACGCCTGCGCGAACCGCGCCTCGTCGCGATCGAGCGGCGGAATGGCGCCGAGGCCGGCGAGATACATCGCCAGGCACATCAGGATCAGAACCGTAACGTCGCGTATCGACACGTCCGGGAACCTCGAGACGCGACCGGAACCGGCGTCCGGTCATGGTAGGATCTCGCCAGCACCTGTTGGCAGGCTACGGGACCGGCGCGGATGAGCAGGGCTTATGCGATCTCTGCGGCAAGGACCATGGCACGGGTTGCGGTCATCGTGCTGGTGGGCGGCCTGGTGTTCGGTTCGGCGCTACGCGGCGAGGTCGACGTCACGGTTGCACTGATTTCTGCCGGAAGCACGCTGTTGATCGGGCTGCCGATACTCGCCTTCGAACTGCTGTTTGTCTACAGCCCGCTTGGCGCGGAATTCCGCAGGATCCCGTTCGCGCGCTTCGTCACCCTTCGTTCGCTCGTCTGGGGCTGCTGGATCCTGGTGGGCACGGCCATCGCCGCAACCACGTTGTGGCCCATCCCGCTCGCCGACCTGCCCGCCAGCCCGGACTACTGGATCACCGTCGCATTTTCCATTGCGCTCGGCACCGCCGTCGCCGGCACCCTTGCCGTGGGCAGGCTGGTGGGGCGGGGTGTGCTCCGGGACTTTGTTCTCGGGCGCTACCACCGGCCGGTCGAGGAGGAACGGGCGTGCCTGTTCGTCGATCTCGTCGGCTCCACAGCGCTGGCCGAAAGGCTGGGGCCGAGCCGGTTTCTTGATCTGCTGAACGAGTTCGTACGCGATTTCGAGACCGTGCTCGACGGCAGCGGCGGCGAAATCCACCGCTACGTCGGAGACGAGATCATCGTCACCTGGCGCATGCACCGGGTGCGCGACATCTCCGCCGCACCCGGCCTGGTGTTCGGACTGCGCCGGCGCATCGGCGAACGCGCCGGCTTCTATTCCGAGCGCTTCGCCACGGTGCCGGACTTTCGCGCGGCACTGCATGCCGGATCGGTGGTGGTCGGCGAAATGGGCGACAGCAAGCCGGAAATCGTGCTGCTCGGTGATACCATGAACACGGCTGCACGGATCGAGCAGCTGTGCAGGGAGCTTGACCGGCAGTTCCTTGTTTCCGCGCAGGCAATGGATCTCCTCACCCTGGCCGACGGCATCCGGGCCGAGGCCATGCCGCAGGTCGCGGTTCGCGGGCGGGAACAGCGGGTCCGGCTCTTCGCTCTCCACGACTGAGGCGCGACGGGCACATGCCGGCCGTCATTGCCTACGGGGTTGCGGGACCGCGGCGCCGGTCGCCAGGCTGCGGTCACGCAGACGCTCTTCGGACCCCGACCGGTTGGCCGGGGCGAACGGGTTCGGTCTATCATGGCAGGGACCGACGGACGGACGGCCCGCGAAGCGCCCCGGGGACACGATCGGCAACGGGAACGGAGACAGTCATGAAGGCGGCGGTGTTTCACGAACACGGGAGCTGCGACAATATCCGGTGGGAGGAGTTTCCCGATCCGGTCTGCGGCCCCGACGATGCGGTGATCAGGATCGGCGCCGCCGGACTCAACGGTTTCGAGCCGATGATCCTGTTCAGGACCACCGCGCTGCGGACACCGTTGCCCATGATCGTCGCCGGCGACGGCGCCGGGGAAATCGTCGAACTGGGCAGCAGGGTCAACGGGTGGTCGATCGGCGACCGGGTCTCGATCTACCCCATGGTCGCGGGCGAGGGCATGACCGGGGAGACCCGCCTGGGCACCTGTGCGCAGTACCACCGCGTTCCAGCCGCAAACCTCGTCGCAATGCCCGACGGACTGGGGTTCGAAGAGGCCGCCGCCCTGCCGATCGCCTATGCCACGGCCCTGCGCATGCTGAAGACACGATGCCCGGTCGGTGCCGGCGAGACGGTGCTGATCCTGGGAGCGGCCGGGGGTGTCGGAACCGCCTGCGTGCAGCTCGCCAAGGCAGCCGGCGCACAGGTCATTGCCTGCTCCGGGTCCGAGTGGAAGCTCGCGAGACTGTCCGACCTGGGTGCCGATCACGTCGTCAACACGGCGATCACCGACTTTCGCCAGTGGACCTGGGAGCGGTTCGGCAAGCCGCGCATGGGCGCAGCCGGCGGTGTCGACCTGGTGATCAACTACATCGGCGGTGACACCTGGGTTGATTCGCTCAAGTGCATCACTCCGGGCGGCCGCATGACGGTCTGCGGCGCCACCCAGGACTACCGGACCGAGAACGACTGCCGGTACATCTGGACCTACGAAATCTCGATCATCGGATCGAATGGCTGGACCATGCAGGACCAGGCGAGGATCCTGCGCATGACGGCAGACAGAGAGATCGAACCGGTGATCGATACCGTGTTTCCGCTCCGCGAAACCGGAAGGGCCGTTCAGAAAATCGCGGACCGCGACTTCTTCGGCAAGATCGTTCTGGTCCCCTGAAGCGGGTCGGCTCCGGAGGACTGCCTGCCCGTCTGTGCCGGCGAGCCGCCTGCGGATATGGTGGGCGAGCGGCTCCGTACCGAGCCAGCACACCGCGGCGGCAGCTCCGCCAGGACGATCACTTCAGGGGGAATGCCGGCGCGACCCGGAAGACTGCCGGTATGCAGCGCACGACAGCTGCCAGGCCTTCCGGACGGGTGAGCCCGTCCCGGCCCGGCGCCCATTCAACCATCGCCGGACCGGCCGGGCAGGACATCATGCAGGACGCAAGAACAGCTTTCCGTGTCGGCGTGGATGTCGGAGGAACCTTTACCGATGCGGTCGCCTTCGATGACGACACCGGATCGGTCCGCTACGCCAAGGTCCCCTCGACACCCGCGGATCCGGCAGAGGCCGTGATCGCCGCTCTCGACGCGCTCGATATCGCAAGTTCCGACATCAACCGGTTTGTCCATGGCATCACCATCGGCACCAACGCGATTCTCGAAGGCAAGGGAGCGGAGGTCTGGATGCTGGTCACGCGCGGATTTCGGGACGTCCTCGACATTGCGCGAACCAATCGTGCGACCCTGTACGACATCACGACCCTGAAGCCGCCACCAATCGTCCCGCGCACCCGCACCGCCGAAATCGACGAACGGCTCATGTTCGACGGCACGGTGCTGGTTCCACTGGACGAGGACCAGGTCCGGGCGGCGATCCGGCGGCTGCCCCTGGAACCCGGTGCGGCCGTCATCGTGTGCTTTCTGCACAGCTATGCCTTTCCCGGCCACGAGCGCCGCGTCGCGGCACTGCTCGAGGAGGCGTATCCGGACGTATTCGTGTGTGCATCGTCCGCCGTTCTGCCGCAGTTCCGGGAATACGAACGGTTCAATACGACGGCCCTGAACGCCTATATCGGTCCATTGATGAACCGGTACCTGACCGATCTTCAGGACCGCCTCCGCAACCGCGGCTACGTCCGCAATATCTTCATCATGACCTCGAACGGCGGGGTCTCGGCTGCCGGCCGGGCGCGGCGCCTGCCGATCGCGACGGTGCTCTCGGGTCCTGCGGGCGGCGTGGCGGCGTCCCTGCATCTCGGCACCCGAACCGGACTCCGCAACCTGATTACCTGCGACATGGGCGGAACCAGTACCGACGTCTGCCTGATCAGCGACCTGAAGGTGCCGGTGACCAACGAGCAGACGATCGGGCCCTATGCGAACCGCACGCCCCAGATCGAGATCAACACGGTCGGAGCCGGCGGCGGCAGCATTGCCTGGCTCGACGCCGGAGACATCCTGATGGTCGGGCCCGGAAGCGCAGGAGCGGTGCCCGGTCCGGCGTGCTATGGTCAGGGTGGAACGGACGCGACGGTAACGGATGCCAATCTGGTGCTGAACCGCCTGAAGTCCGGGTCCCGACTGGCCGGCCACATCGCGCTCGAGCGCGACCTGGCTCTTGCGTCGATGGCACCCCTGATGGAACAGCTCGGTCTGGAGGCCAACGCGCTCGCCGAGGGCATCATCCGTATCGCGGTCGCCCGCATGGTCAGCGCGATCAAGCAGATATCGATTGCCAAGGGATTCGATCCGCGGGACTTCGTCCTGTGTTCCTATGGCGGTGCGGGACCCATGCATGCGGCGCTGATCGCCGAAGAGATGGATATCTCGCGGGTCGTCCTGCCGCGCGGCCCGGGCACCTTTGCCGCTCTCGGCTCGTTGATCTCGGATATCCGCCAGGACCACGCCCTGACCAGACCACTGCAGCCCGCCCGAGCCGGCTATGCAGAGATCGACCAGGTGTTCAGGAACATGGAAGAAGAAGGCCGGGTACTGTTGCAGGCTGAAGGCGTAGCTCCGGAGAACATCGCCGTGAGACGTTCCCTCGGCATGCGGTATCTCGGCCAGTCCTGGGAACTGGACGTCGATATCGGGGATGACGTGCAGAGCACTGAGGCGATCAACAGGGCCTTCCATGAGGTGCACGACCGGCGCTTCGGCCACCGCAGCGCGGGTGCGACCGAGATCGTCACCTTCCGGGTCGCCGCCATCGGCCTGGCTGTGCCTCTCGAACTGCCCGCCCTGCCCTGCAGTGGCGGTGGGAGTGCTGCCGCCCTCGCCGAGCACAGGCGGGTCTATTTCGACGGCGCCTTCCGGGATACGCCCGTCTACGACCGGAACCGGCTGCCGCCCGCGGCAGCGGTCGAGGGCCCGGCGATCGTCGAGGAAGCGGGTGCGACGACCGTGCTGCCGCCGGGCTGGCGCGGTTGCGCGAACGAGCACGGCGACCTCGTACTGGAACGGAGATAGGCGATGGCGGCACCGGGTGTCGATCCGATCACCCTTGAAGTGGTGACCGAAGGACTGATCGCAATCGTGAGGGAAATGCGGGCAACCATCATCAGGGCGTCGTATTCCTCCGTGATCCATGAGTTCGACGACTTCTCCTGCGCGCTCTTCGATGCCGACGGCCAGATGGTCGCGCAGTCATGGGACCATCCGGGCCATGTCCTGCCCTTGCCATGGGGCGTGCGATGCGCGCTGGAAGATTTTCGCGACGACCTGAAGCCCGGCGACGCGGTCCTGCTGAACGATCCGTATCGCGGCGGTACGCACCTCAACGACGTCACGTTGCTCTTTCCGATATTCGACAGCAGCGGCGAGCCGATGGTCTTTCCGGCGGTTCGCGCGCACTGGGTCGATGTCGGCGGTATGGTGCCGGGCAGCTATTCGGGCCTCTCGACCAACATCTACCAGGAAGGCGTGCGGATTCCGCCGATCAAGATTGTCGAGGAGGGACGGATCAACCGCTCAGCCATGACCCTGCTGATGGCGAACATGCGGGTGCCGGAGGAGCGCGAAGGGGATCTCAACGCCTCTTTCGGCGCCTGCAGGATTGCCGAACAGCGCATCCGCCGGCTCTATGAGAAGTATGGCCGGGTCTGCGTGGAAGACTGCATCGCCACTCATCTCGATCGCACCGAACGGCGCCTGCGCGAGCGGATCGCAGCGCTGCCGGACGGCAGCTACTGCTATGAAGACTATCTGGAGTACTTCAACGACGGCCGCCTCGATCCGGTCCTGATGCGTCTCGTGCTGACAATATCGGGCGACCGGATGGTTGCGGATTTCGCGGGCACCAACCCGCAGGTTCCGGGCGTGGTGAACTCGTCCCTCGCGGTAACCGGCGCCGGCGTCTTCGTGGCGGTCAAGGCGACGCTCGACCCCGGCGGAGCGGTCAACCAGGGCGCGTTCAGGCCCATTGAGCTGCGTGCGCCGGAGGCATCCATCGCCGACGTCCGGCACGACGCGCCGGCGGGCGCTCACGGAGAGGTCCGGAAGCGGGCCGTATCGGTCACGCTCGGCGCACTGGCTCAGATCGTCCCCGACCTCGTATCGGGCGATCTCTGCGGCACCTCGTTTCCCAATGCGATTGGCGGTTTCAACAAGAGACGGGACCGGCAATATGTCTACTACGAGGCGCCGGCCGGCGGAAACGGGGGCTTTCTGCAGCACGACGGTCCGAGCGCCATGGTCAACGTCGACTTCGGCAATCTGCCGTCGGTGCAGACCGTCGAGTCGATCGAGAACGAAATGCCGCTGCTCGTGAATCGGTGCGAACTGCGCATCGATTCCGGAGGACCGGGCACCAGCCGCGGCGGGCTCGGCATGCGCCGCGAGGTGCGTCTGCTGGACGAGGAAGGCAGTTACTCGGTGCTCAGCGACCGTGCCGTGATCCCTCCCTTCGGTGTGCTCGGCGGCGCCAGCGGCAAACCCTATGTCGTCTCGGTGGTCCGCGACGGCGTCGAAACCGGATTTTCAACCCCGGGCAAGGTGACGGGCCATACGATTCAGCGCGACGACACCGTAGTCATGCGTTCGGCCGGGGGCGGAGGTTACGGGGACCCGCTGATCCGCAACCCGGGATCGGTCCGCCGCGATGTCGCCGAGGGTCTCGTCAGCCGGGCCAGTGCGGCCGATGTCTACGGTGTGGTGCTCGACGACGACGGTGAGGTCGACGCCGCCGCAAGCGACGCCGCCCGGACGGCACTTGCCGAGGCCCGCTACCGGGCTCGGGTTGTGGCCGACAATGCCCTCGATCCGTACGTCGGCGCACGGGGACGGCGCCGGACAGTGCGGGTGTCACCCGCCATGGCGGCGCGGCTCGGGGTCGCCGAAGACGACCTGACAGAGTTGATCGGCGCCAACCCGGCGCCGCTTCGTGCCTGGGTCACGATTGACGCCGGCCATGCTGACGGGACCGTCCTGCTCGATCCGTTCGGACGGAAGGCGCTCGGTGTCGAGCATGACGACACGGTGGTCCTGAGGGCCGTGCCTACGCCCGGGATCCCCGGAGGGCTTGCCTGACCGGCGGACGGCGGGAATCGCGCCGCGTCAGAACGTTGCCCGCGACAGGCCACCATCGACGGCCAGCGTCGTGCCGGTGATGTAGCGGCCACGCGGAGAGACCAGGAACGCGACAGCGGCAGCGACCTCGTCGGCATCGCCGAGGCGGCCCAGGGGAATGTCACGGATCAGTTCGGACATCTCGTCCGCAGACTGTTCGGCAACCAGGCGCAGCCGCGGCGTGTCGATCAGTCCCGGCGCAAGGGTGTTGATCGTGATTTCCGGTGCGAGTTCGCGCGACAGGGTCTTGGCCAGCCCGATGACGCCGGCCCAGGTGGCGACGGAGAGCCCGAAACCGGCAATCGGCTGGATCGCCGAGAGCGCCGTTATGTTCACGATGCTGCCGGCGCCGCGTGTCTTCATGTGGGGCGCGGCGGCCCGAATGCACCGGACCACGCTCATCAGGTTCCGGTCCACGGCGCGGCGCCAGGCGCCGTCGTCGAAGTCGAGAAAATGACCCAGCGGCGGCGCACCGTCGTTGTTGACCAGGATGTCGAGACCGCCGAAGTGCGCGACTGTCCCGGCGATGATCCGCTCGCAGTCCTCGGCCCGGCGGATGTCGCCCGGCATGGCGAGAAGCTCGCCGCCCGTCGATCGCCTCAACGCGTCACAGGCGGTATCGAGCGCTGGTGCGCGCCGACCGGACATCGCGACCCGCGCCCCCTCCCCGGCGAGGGTTCCGGCGATCGCGTACCCGATGCCCTGGCTCGCTCCGTTGACGATCGCGATCTTGCCTTCGAGTCCGAGATCCACATCACTGTCCAAACATGGCGAGGAAATTCTCGGCGTTGCGGTAATTCACCCGTTCCATTACCTCGTCGGAATAGCCGAGGCCGCGCCAGTCCGCGATCAGCCGTTCGTAGCTCAGCAACGGGTAGTCCGCACCGAACATGACGCGCTCCCTGAGCCGCCGGGGGATCTCGTACTTGAGGTCGTCGGAAAAGTACCGCGGCGACCAGCCGTGCAGTTCATACCAGACATTGGCCTTGTGAATCAGGACGGCGATCATTTCCGTCTGCCACGGCCAGGCCGGACGTCCGGCAAGAATCTTCAGCTCCGGATAGCGGGCTGCAACATCGTCCAGATGGCGCGGATGGCAGTGATCGAGCAGGATCCCGTTGCCGCCGGGAAAGCCGGACCCCAGACCGGTCGTGCCGACGAAGACGAGCGCCGGGACGTTGGCCTCGATGCATAGGCCGTAGAAGGAATCGTAGGCCGGATCGCTTGCCGGCACGCCACCGGAACCGGAGACGGCCAGTCCCGTGAAACCGGCGCCCTCGGCGATGCAGCGCTCGAACTCGCGCAACGCCTCCGGTCCGCTCTCGGGCTGGAAGTGGAACCAGTTGCCGAGAATCGCGTCCGGAAAGCGACGTTGCGTGTCGAAGGCATAGTCGTGCAGGTCGCGGGCCTGACCGACGGGAACAAACTTGGTGAACCCGAAATCGAGTATGACCCGGACCCCGGCCCGCCGGAAATCCCCGGCCATTTCCTCTTCGGTCGCGTAGCCCGGTTCGGAGCGCCAGGTGTGCCCCTGTCTCGCAAGCTCAGCCTCGGTCTGCAGGACGTAGCCGCGCCGGGTCTTCCAGTGGGAATGCATGTCGATGTAGCGCATCGCGATGTCCTCGCTGCGGAATGGACCGACAGCGATCTCAGCGCCCGTCGGCCGCCAGCCGTCGACGGGCCATGTCGGCAAGCGGCTGCTTCTGTACCTTGCCGGTCGGTGTTCTGGGGAGATCCTCGTATATCTGAAGATACTCCGGCAACTTGTAGGTCGCGATCGTGTCCCGGAGAAATTCGGTCAGCGCCTCGAAGGTGATGACCTCGCCGGCCTTCGGGACGATGCAGGCGCAGACACGTTCCCCGAGCCGGTGATCGGGAACGCCGACGATGGCCGCGTCACGGATCGCCGGATGCTGATACAGCGCTTCCTCGATTTCGCGGGGATAGATGTTGGCACCGCCCCGTATCAGCATTTCCTTTTTCCGCCCCACGATCTGCAGGTTTCCGCTGGCATCGAAACAACCCTGGTCACCCGTGCGGAACCAGCCCTCCGCGGTGAAGCTGTCGCGATTGGCCGCAGGGTTGTTGTAGTAGCCGACGGTGACCGACGGGCCTGCGGTCAGGATCTCTCCGACAGTGCCGGGCGGAGCGTCCGAGCCGTCATCGTCCACGACCCGGATTTCCATCTCCGGTACCGGTCGGCCCACGGTACCGCAGACCGCGGCAGGATCGTCGGCCAGCACGGTATGAGCCTGGGTGCCGCACTCGAGCATGCCGTACATCTCGAGAAGTTGCCCCGGCATGCGGGCCTGCACTTCCCGGATAACCTCGATCGGACAGGACGCGCCTCCCGTCATGATGACCTGCAGGCTGGCAAGGGTGCAGGACTCGAACCCGGGCACATTGAGCATTGCCACCAGATGGGCAGGCGCGCAGCAGAAGTGCGTGACCTGCTCGCTGGCGATCAGTGCCAGCGCCTCCTCAGGCCTGAAGACATCCTGGAGAATGACGCGACATCCCGCGTCGATCGCCTGCAGAACATTGAACAGCCCCCAGTTCAGGCCGACCGGGAGAAAGACCAGCAGCACGCTGTCTGCGGAGATCCGCTGGCCGCGGTTCAGGAACCTCAGTGCGCAGTTGGTCGTGTTGTGGGTGTGCAGCACAGCTTTCGGATTGCCCGTGGTGCCCGAGGTGAAGGCCGTCCGCGCCAGTTGGTCGGCGTCCGGCCGGCGCGAGTGCAAGGTATCCGGCGGCACTTCCGGATCGTCATCGGTTTCGAGGAAGGCACGGAGATCGACATACCCCGACGGCACATCGTCACCGACCACGATGACATGGTCCAGGCGCGGGAGCCTCGCGCGCATCTCTTCAATCATGGGGAGATAGTCGAAGTTGCGATGGCGGTGCGGGACCACGAGAGCCGATGCTCCGGCAAAACCCAGAATGAACTCGACCTCGCGGCTGCGAAAGTCGCTGTGATACTGGCAGAACGGCACGCCCACCATCATCGCCGCATTGATTGTGATCGCGAATTCGTTCCAGTTGGGCAGCTGCACCGCAAGCACGTCGTCGGACGTCAGTCCCATCGCCACGAAACGCGCCGCCAGCCGCTGTACCCGGCGGAGGTACAGGCGATAGTCGAGCCTGCCGCGACCGTCCTGCAGTGCGAGCCTCGCAGGCGCGCTGTTCGCGGCGGCTTCCAGCCAGTCATTGCTTGTTGTCTCCCGCCAGAATCCGGCGCTTCGATACTGCGCCATGCGCCACGCCGGAATATGGGGTTCGCCAATACGCATCGGATCTCACACTGCCCGGCTGTCCCCGGTTCGGGTTGAACGCCTGCTGACGACTTCGGCGACGAGACGATGGCGCTGCAGCTTGCCGGTCGGCGTGAACGGCAGCGCTTCGAATATCTCGAGAGCCTCGGGCAGCTTGTATGTGGCGACCTTGCCGTCGAGCAACGCAGTCACTTCCTCGAGTGTCACGGTCTGTCCCCGCCGCGGCACCACGCACAGGCAATTGCGCTCACCAAGCCTGGGATCGGGCATGCCGACAATCGCGGCATGGAGGATCTTGGGGCAGGCATAGAGAATCTCCTCGATTTCACGGGGATGGAACTTCTTGCCGCCACGATTGACCAGCTCCTTGCTGCGGCCGGAGATAACAAGATTGCCGTTCCCGTCCACGTACCCGATATCTCCGGTCCGGAACCAGCCATCGGCCGTGAACGCGGCCGCATTGGCGCCAGGATTGTCGTGATAGCCGAGGTGGATCGACGGACCACGCCCGGCAATCTCGCCCGTCTCTCCGGGATCGACCTCCCGGTTGGCGTCATCGAGAATGCGCAGGCCGAGGCCTGTCGCCGGCCGGCCCACGGTACCACTGGCCGCTTCCGGGTCGTCACCCGGCCGTGTGTAGCTGTGAAAGCCCGATTCCAGCATGCCGTAGAGTTCGATGAAGTCGCCCGGCATTCTGGCTCGAAATTCCCGGATCGTTTCGACCGGACATGACGCCCCGCCGCTCACCACCTGCCTGAGAGAGGAAAGATCCGTGCGGTCCAGTTCCGGCGCATTCAGCAGTTCGATGATCGCTGCCGGAGCCGTGGGGATGTTCGTTACCCTCTCCGACCCGATCAGACCCAGTGCCGCAGTTGCGGAAAACCGGTCGAGCAGCACGGCGCGGGCGCCCGCGATCAGGGTCTGCACCAGCGCGAGATACCCCCAGTTCAGGCCCAGGGGCAGGTAGAGCAACAGCACGTCCTCCGCGCTGACGCCCAGGTCGAGATTCTGAATGCGCGCCGCCGACAGTGTCGTCTCGTGGCTGTGGATCACCGCTTTCGGATCGCCCGTGGTGCCGGAGGTGAAGGCCATCCGGAAAATCTCGTCGGGATCCATCGCCACCGGAACAAGGCCTGCCGCCGGCGAACGCCCCGCGATCGCGTCGGCAAGCGACAACACGTCGGGTTCGGCCGACGGGTCGGTACCGGCAACGATGCGCAGCCCGGGCAGGGACGGGCGCAGTCCGCGGATCATCCGCATATGGTCGAAGCCCCGGAAGGTGCCCGGACAGATGAAGGCCGCGCTTCGGGAGAAGTCGAGTATGAAGGCGAGTTCCCGTTCGCGAAAATCGATGCTGACCTGGACGGCAATGGCTCCGAGGCGCTCGATCGCAAAGAACACGCAGGCAAAATCGATCCGGTTGGGAAGCTGGATGGTCACGACGTCCCGGCGCCCGATTCCGTGGGCCTGCAACACTGCGGCCACCGCGTCCACGCGGTCGGCGAGTTGCCGATAAGTGACCCGGCGGCGACCGTCGTACAGCGCCTCTCGCTCGGGATGCTGTCCGGCGCGGCGAACCAGGATGTCGTGGAAGGTCTCGCCCCGCCAGAATCCGGCGTCGCGGTAGGTTCGCACCATCTCCCTGGTCAGGCGCGTTTCCAAGGCGGCCATGTGCACTCCGGAGCAGACCTGTCGCACTGCGGCCAGTGTGAACCACCAGCGTCCGGGCGACAAGGCGGGGACAGCCGATCCTCCGCGATGCGCGCGGTTGCATTTTTCGTGTTCCGGGCACAACAATGGGTGCCCGGAACGCCTCGGCGCCGCGTGCCGAAGAGACGGGCATATGTGACGGGAGGAAATGATGCACCGCAGAAAGCTTCTGCAGATATCCACGGTTCTGGCACTGGCGGTCGGCCTGGGGGGCGCCGCGCAGGCTGCCGACCCGGTCAAGATCGGCTATGTGGGAGGGATTTCCGGCGCATGCGGCGGGCTTACCCATTCGGCAGTCAAGGCGATGAAGATCGCGCTGGAGGAAATCAATGCGGCCGGCGGCGCGGCAGGTCGCCAGATCGAGGTAATCTGGCGCGACTCCAAGACCAAGCCCGACGAGGGCGCCAAGCAGGCGCGCGACCTCATCCTCACCGAAAAGGTCGATTTCCTGACCGGGGTCTGCTCAAGCTCGGTGTTCATGGCGATCAACCCGATTTCGCAGCAGTACGGCGTCCCGCTCATCAGTGCGATCAGCGGCACCCACAAGGCCACCATCGATTTCGGACATCCGTTCGTCTTCCAGACCCAGCCGCATACTCTCATGGAGGGCAAGGCCCTGGCAGAGTACGCGGCGCGCCAGAACTGGAACAACATCGTCACCATGGGCCTCGACTACGAATGGGGCCGGACCACGGTGAAGGTCTTCACCGAGGAACTTGCGAAGCTCAAGCCCGAGGTGAAGATCTCGAAACAGCTGTGGCCGCGTATCGGCGAGACCAACCTGACCTCCTACATAACGGCGGCGCTGGCGGAAGAGCCGGACGCGATCATGGGAGTCCTGTTCGGCAGCGGCACCAACAGCCTGATCAAGCAGGGCAAGTCCTACGGCCTGCTCGAGCGGACCAAGCTGCTCACCTTCCTCAGCACGGAGAGCTACATGTCTCTGGGCAAGGACATCCCGGACGGTGTGCACGGCTGGGCCAGGGGTCCGTTCTACGCTCTCGGATCCGACAATGCGAAAGCCTTCGTCGAGAAGTACCGCAACGCCCACGACGGCGAGTATCCGAACGACTGGGGCATGCTCGGCTATGACGCGATGTACATCATTGCCCACGGCATAGACGCGGCCGGCGGAACGGATCCGGAGAAATTCCGCGAGGCGCTCGGCTCCATGACCTTCGACACCATGCGCGGACCGCTGAAGATGCGGATGCTCGACAACACCTTCAACGCGCCGAGTTACCTGGGGGTGACGATGATGAGCGACGCCTATCCGTTTCCGACCATGTCGGACGTGGCCGTGATCTCCGGCGACGTGACCTTGCCGTCCGAAGACACGGTCAAGGCGCTTCGGGCCGCTGCCGCGAAGTAGCGGTCGCCGATCACCTGCTGTCAGGGAGCCTGCCCCCGGGTTCGCGGGGCAGGCTCCCTGCGCCGTCGCGGAAGTCGGACAATGCTGTTCGTTCAAGTCTTGCAGGGCGTCATGGAGGGGATCTTCCTCTTCCTGATCGCATCGGGCCTGACGCTGATCTTCGGCGTGTCGCGGATCGTCAATTTTGCCCACGGCTCGTTCTACATGGTCGGCGCCTTCCTGACCTACCAGATATATCCGTGGATCGCGGAGGGGACGGCCCTCGGTTTCTTTGCAACTATCGTGATCTGCGGATTGCTGGTGGCCGCTCTCGGCCTGCTGTTCGAGGTCTTCCTGTTACGGCGCGTCTATCACGCCGAGGAACTGATGCAGCTGGTATTGACCCTGGCTGCGGTGCTGATAATCCGCGACGCCACCAAATTCATCTGGGGTCTCGATGACGTCACGGTGTCGCTGCCGGACGCGCTGGCCGGCGCGGCGGTGGTCGGAGGCACCTATCTGCCGACGTATCAGCTCGTCATGGTCGGGGTCGGCGTGGTGGTGCTGGCGGCCGTGTGGGGCTTCCTCAAGTTCACCCATGCCGGGATCATCCTGCGGGCCGCGACCGACGACCGCGGCATGGTAGCGCTGCTCGGCATTAACCAGGCCCACGTCTTTTCCTCGGTCTTCGCCATCGGCTGCTTCCTCGCCGGAATTGCCGGCGGTTTTGCCGCCGCCTTCGAAAGCATCAATTACCTGCTCGACACGCGGGTCATCGTGCTTGCCTTCATCGTGGTGGTGATCGGCGGCCTCGGCAATCTCTACGGAGCGCTGTACGCGTCTCTGGCGGTCGGCATCCTGAAGGCGCTCGGGCTGCTTTTTGCGCCGCGACTGTCGATGGTGATCATCTTTCTTCTCATGGCGGTGGTCCTGTTGATACGGTCCCTGCGCAGGACGACGGAGTGACCATGACGCCAGGCGACGGGACCCGGACGGACTCGGCATCGGCGCCAAAGCGTGGTGACGCCTATTCGATCAACTGGCGCTTGGTCCTGTCCGTGGTCGTGCTGCAGTCCATCCTGCTGGTGGTATCGCCGCCGCTTGTGGTCTTCGCACTGATCGAAGTCATGATCTTCGCCCTGTACGCCAGCGCTCTCAACCTGTTGCTGAGTTTCAGCGGCATGGTCTCGTTCGGGCACGCCGTGTATTTCGGTCTCGGGGCCTACGGTCTGGCGCTGTCCATTACTCATTTTGACTTCCCTATCGCTCTCGGGATCATCGCCGGGCCGCTGGTCAGTGCCTTTTTCGGTCTGATCTACGGCATTCTCTGCGTCCAGCTCACCGCAATCTATGCCGCGATGCTGACCCTGGCGTGCGCCGAAGTGACATACGCGGTCGTCTTTCAGTGGTTTGACGTGACCGGAGGTGATTCGGGCATCTCCGGCCATGTGCCGACCATGCTGGGGCTCGAGCCCTATCAGTTCGGCCTTGTCGTCCTGTGCGTGGTGACGGTGGCGATCCTGATGCTGTGGCGCGTCGTGTATTCGCCGCTGGGACTCACCATTCGTGCAGTCGGGCAGAATCCGGCGCGCGCCGCCGCCCTCGGTCACGGGCGGAAGTCGGTACAGTTGACCGCCTTCGTCATCTCGGCGTTCTTCTCCGGTGTTGCGGGCACCCTGTTCGGAATCTTCCACGGCAATGTCTTTCCGGACTATGTCGGCATTCTGTTTACCGTTGACGGGCTGCTCATGGTGGTGCTCGGCGGGCTGTACAGCTTCGGTGCCGGGATCTACGGCGCCATCGTCTACAAGCTCCTCGACAATCTCGCGGCGCACTACTTTCAGTATTGGCAACTGGTTATCGGATGCATCATCGTCATCGTCGTGCTTGTATCTCCCAGCGGGATCGCCGGCCTGGTGCGTCGTATCGTCAGTCGGATCGGGCCGCGGCGATGAACGGGAACCCGATGTCGCGGCCGGCACTCAGGGTACGGGGCCTGCACAAGGAATTCGGCCGCTTCGTTGCCCTGGACAGTGTCGACCTTACGGTCGATGAAGGAGAAATTCGCGCCATCATCGGCCCGAACGGCGCCGGCAAGACGACGTTGATCAATGTGCTTGGCGGCCAGATCGTGGCCGACCGAGGCAGTGTCGAAGTCGCCGGCCGCAGGCTCAGCCGCCAGCACCCGCACCAGGTGGCGAAGCTCGGCGTCGGGCGCACCTACCAGATATCGAGCACCCTGCGACGCATGACCGTCTTCGACAACATGCTCTGCGCCCACAACGCCGTATCGGGAAAGTGGTTCAGCCTGAGTGCCGGCCGGCTTCGGGCGATGAATGACGCTGTGCTTGCCGATCTGAAGGCGATCGAGCTCGACGGACTGGCGGACCAGGTCGTTGATGACATTTCACATGGCGACCGCAAGCGGCTGGAGTTCGGCATGGTGTTGGCAACACGCCCGAAGGTGCTGCTGCTCGACGAACCGACCGCCGGAATGGGACTGCGCGAACGACACGAACTGATCGACCTGGTCCTGGCGGTCACCCGCGAGAGGGGACTGACCCTGGTGTTCGTGGAGCATGATATCGACGTCGTCTTCAAGGCGGCGGAGACGATCACCGTCATGGCGCTGGGAGGCGTCTTCGCCGAAGGGAAACCGGACGAGATTGCGGCCAATTCGGCGGTTCAGGACATCTACCTGGGCGGGACCGGCTGATGTTGGCACTTGAAGACGTGGTTGCGGCCTACGGACAGAGCCAGGCGCTCCACGGCATCGACCTCGAGGTCAGGGAAGGCGAAGTCGTCTGCATGGTGGGTCGCAACGGCGCCGGCAAGACCAGCACCATGCGGTGCATCGTGCATGACCTGATTCGGGTGACCGGCGGATCCGTTCGCTTCAAGGGCGAGGACATCGCCGGTCTCGACCCGCACCTGGTGGCCCGCAGAGGCATCGGCTATGTCCCGGAAGACCGTCGGGTCTTTGCCAGCCTCACGGTGGCGGAGAACCTCAAGGTACCGCGCTCGCATACCGGGCAGGGCGGATACTGGAACGTCGAGCGAATTACGGAGCTGTTTCCGCAACTGGGCGAATTTCACTCACGCCTCGCCGGAAACCTCAGCGGCGGCCAGCAACAGATGTTGAGCATCGCGCGCTCCCTGCTGACCAATCCGGAGTTTCTGCTGCTGGACGAGCCGCATGAAGGACTGGCACCGGTCGTTGCGCGGGACGTGATCAAGGCGGTCAACACCCTTAAGTCGCTGGGTGTATCGATGCTGATTTCCGAACAGCAGCTGCACCTGGTGCACGAAACCGCCGACCGGATCTATATCATCGATCGTGGCCGCATGGTGTTTTCAGGCACGATGGAGGAATTCGAGAGCGATCCCGAGATCGCCCGACGCTACCTTATGGTCGTGCAGTAGCAACGGCGACATATCCGCCGATGACCGACCGCCGTGCATCGCCCGTCATGTCCACGTGTCGGACATGCCTTCACGATGCCGGTATTGCTCGCATTGGCATGATCCCGAGCCTGAACCGGTCGAGAACTGCGCGTGATCGAGATCTCGATCAGGACGACCGCGGCCCCTCGCCCTTCGAGCGCACCGGGATAGGATACAGGCGGAGCGACGGCATGCGCGCCACGACCCGCGCTGCCGGTTTCGAAGCACGGACGGCCCGGTATCTTCGCCCGCACATGCATCGGAACCTGTCCGGGTGTCGGCCCTGTCAGGCAACGGCGCGCACCATCGGCGCAGTTCCCCGGCCGGCGGCGCGTACAGTGCATGACCGCGAACGCCGTATTCGCAGAAGTCCTTGCTGCGCAGGCAAGTCTCGGCCCACTGCGCGGTGTACGGTCCGACTTTCGCCAGCGAGTGCAGCAACCACTGCTCGTAGTTCGGGCTCTGCCTGCCGGTCGGGGCCCGTCACGGCTGTTGGATCGGGTCAGCACCTCCTCGAACCGGGAGTAGATCGATTTGGGACTTGTACCAAACCAACCAGGTGATGACTCTTGCGAATGATTCGTATTTTGTATCGCATATGATGTGTGTGATCGGTGGGGTTATCCTCTATTCTGTGGTTATCGAGAACACAGAAGGAGGATGCCATGTCGGCGAAGATCGCTGTGACGCGCACCGACCACACCCCTGAGAGGGTACGCAGGCTGGCGTTGTCGTACAAGTATCGAGACTGCCGGAGCCGTCAGCGGGCGGTGGCGTTGATGATTGAGGACACCGTGTCTCGCGCCGAGACATCGCGTCGTGTCGGCGTTGATGTTCAGACCCTGCGCGACTGGGTTGTGCACTCCAATGAAGCGGGTGTTGACGGCTTGCGTGATGCGACGCCCGGGCCGCCCGCCGAAGCTGGATGCACGTCAAAAGGCGCAACTCGTGGCGTGGATGGATGGATGCCGGCCCGGACCTTGACGCCGGCGAGCCGTGCTGCTGGACGGTTGGCGACATCCGGCGTTGGATCAAGTGCCGCTTTGACATGGACTTCACCCTGGAGGGTGTGCGCCGGATGATCCACCGTCTTGACTTCCGGCATATGTCTCCACGGCCGATCCACCCTCGGGCAAAGCCCGAGGATCAGGAGAACTTCCGGCAGAACTTCCAGCAGTTGGCGATGGCGGCCCTTCCTGAGGGCGTGTCTGGCAAGGATGTTCTGGGTTCCTTCCAGGACGAGGCGCGCATTGGTCAGAAAGGAATGCTCTCACGGGTGTGGGCACGAAAGGGCACACGCCCGCGCATGCCGCGGGACTACCGGTATGGCTCCGTCTCTCTGTTCTCGCCTGCCTGTCCCGAGACCGGCAACGCGGTCGGACATGTCTGCGACAAGGCCGACACCGTCGAAATGAACCGTCATCTGCGGGACGTCAGCAGCACGCTTCCCGAGGGCAAACATGCCCTGATGGTCCTCGACGGGGCAGGCTTGCACCGATCGAAGGACCTGGACATTCCGGCAACCGTCTCACTGCTCCGATTGCCGCCGTACAGTCCGGAACTGAACCCCACCGAAACGCTCTTCTCCGTCCTGAAACACCGATGCCTTGCGAACCGGGTGTTCGAAAGCACCTTTCCTTTCCGATCCGGCTGGCCTGCCTGAGGAGAGAAACCATGGACCCGAGCGGGGGGAGACACGGCAATCTCGGTTACTTCTCGCACGAGGCGGCGCAGGACAACCCGGACGGCACCGCTGTCATCGATCTCTCGCGCACGCCGCCACGCACGGTGACCTACCGGGAACTCGAGCGGCGACTTGACCAGGTGGCGTCGCTGCTGACAGCCGCGGGAGCGCGGCCCGGCGAACGTCTCGCCATGTGTGTCGGCAACCGGTTCGAGTTTGTCGAGATCATGTTCGGCATGATGCGCGCCGGCATTGTCCCGGTCCCGCTCAACACCAGGCTTTCCGGAGACGTCATCTCCTACATCCTCTCCGACTCGGGAAGCCGGGGCGCGATCGTCGAGCCGGCTACCAACAGATTCGTGACCGGTATCGTCGAGGACCTTGCCCTTCCGGTACGCTTCAGCCTGGACCTGCAGCTGCCTGGCTGGAACGCTTGGGAACCGCAGGTGACTACCGCGGAACCCGGCTTCAACGCAGTTGATATCGACGGGGACCATCTCGCGTTCCTGCCGTACACCTCGGGCTCCACTGGCCACCCCAAGGGAGTTCCGCTGACGCACCGGGGCCAGCTGTGGTGGATCCGCACAGTTCAGCGCCACTGGCCGTCGTCCGCGAACAGCCGCGCGCTTGCCGCCATGCCTCTGTACCACAAGAACGCGATGGCGGGTGCCGTCAAGCCGATGCTTCATGCCGGCGGCTCGGTGGTGATCCTGCCGGACTTCGAGCCCGAGCGGTTCATCCGCACGCTCAGTGCGTATGGCTGCACCCGCGCCGGAGGTGTCCCGGCGGCGTTCTCCATGATGCTTCGCCATCGCGACCTCATCGACAGGCTCGAGTTTCCCCACCTCGAGTCGCTGATGGTTGGATCGGCGCCGGTCACCAGAGAACTGGCCGAACAGATCGAGGATGCGTTCGAGGTCCCCGTCTCGGAAAGCTACGGCCTGACGGAAGGGGGGCCGGTCATGCTGGGCCCGCCAACCGATGGCCGTGCAGTCCCGCACGGCAGCTGCGGCGTCGCCTGGCCCGATGGCGAGGTAAGGCTGGTAGGAGCGAACGGAGTGGACGATCCCGCCGACGGTGAGCTATGGGTGCGCAATCCGGGCGTCACGCCGGGTTACTACAACCTGCCCGGCCTCAACAGCGAGCGGCTGGTAGACGGGTGGCTGCGGACCGGCGACCTGTTTCATCGCGATACCGATGGCTTCTTCTACTTCCGGGGCCGGACCGACGACATGTTCAATTCCGGCGGCGAAAACATCTACCCGAAGGAAGTCGAGAACCTGCTGCTGTCGCACCCGTCGGTGGTTGACGCCTGCGTGGTGCCGGTCATACACACCGTGAAGGGTCAGGTCCCGGTCGCCCTGGTCATGGTGACGCGCGACGCGTCACCCTCGCCCGACGACCTGCGGACCTACTGCCTGGAGTACGGCCCGCCCTACGCCCATCCCCGCCGGGTGCACATCGTCGAACAGATCCCGCTGAACGGCGCCGGCAAGAACGACCGAACGGCGGTTGCCCGGTTGATGGCGGAACGCCACGGAACCCTCGGCCCTGCGAATGCGTAGCCTGGGCCAGCCGGGCACTGGCCCGACAGATCAGTCCAGCCGCACGATCCGTCCCTCGAGAACCGGCGAGACGGTTCCCGCGGCCGTGACATGCTCGATGACCCGGGCGGCAAGCAGCGTGCCGTCCCGGGCCGGGATCAGCCTCTCGGCTGATTCGAACACGGCGTACCCGTCTCCACCCCTGGCCAGGAAGTCGTTTGTCGCCAGGGTGTAGACCGCCGCTTCGTCGAGCGACTTGTCCCCAACCGTGACATCAACCACCCGCGAACCCGTCGGCCTGCGCGCATCGAACGAGAACGTCAGTCCCGACACCTGGGGAAAGGCGCCGCGACCGTCTTCGATACCTGCAACACCGATCTCGAGCGCCGTTCTGAGCTGCGCTCCCGTCACGGCCAGCTTCACCGTCTTGTTGCCGAACGGCAGTTCCGTCAACACGATCCGACGGGTAAGCGGTGTTCCGGCGGGATAGACGGTATCACCGCGAATTCCTCCTCCATTCGTCAGCGCAACGTCACTGCCGACTGCCATGCGCATTGCGTCGGCAACCAGGTTTCCGATCGCGGCCTCACCCGAACGCACGGACACGCGCCGGCTATCCAGCTCCGTAGAGGTCTGGCCGAGGACCGTGTCCATTCCCCGCTCGAGCTGCCGGCGCAGCACCTTGATGGCATCGACGAGATCGGGATCGAGGTCGACCTCCGCAGTCGGGCGAAGCTCATAACCCTGTGTCAGGACCAGCCGGCTGCCGCCCCTCCCGTCCTCTTTCCGATCGATCTCGAGCCGGAGGATCCCGACATGGATTCCCTGGGAGCCTGCCTTCAGGATGGTCTGCCGGCCATCATTCATTGCCAGCACGAGGTGGTCGTGCCCACCGAGGACAATATCGATCGCGGGAACCTCGCGGAGGAGTTCCCGGTCCTGCTCGACATGGTTGTGTGTGAGCGCGACCACGACATCCGCTCCCGCGTCCCTGAGCCCGTCGGCAAGAGCGGCGGCGGATGTGACAACGGGGGCAAAGGAAATCTCCTCACCCGGTGCCGAAATCCTCGCGGTCTCCGGGGTTGTGATCCCCAGGAACCCGATTCGATACCCGCCGTGTTCGATCATGCCGGTGGGACGTGTGCCCGGAAAACCCGGCTTGCCCTGCCAGGTCACGTTGCCGGCGAGCCAAGTGGCGTTCGACTCGGCCAGTCGCTGCTGGAGGATCTCCGGCCCGAAGTCGAACTCGTGGTTGCCCGGAACCGCAAAGTCGAACCCGATGGCATTGGCAAGCGCGATCATGTGCGCACCCTTGTCGGCGGCAGACAGCAGCGATGGCGAGATCATGTCACCGCCAAAGGTGACGATCGCAAGGTCTCCGACTGCCTCTGCGCGCACACGCTCCTCGCGTACGACCGTGGCGATCCGTGCCGCACCTCCCCGCCCCTTTAGTCCGTCCATCCGGTCCCAGTCGTTGACGTGGACCAGGGTGACCGACACCGGTTCGGCGCGCCCCGACATGACCGGCGCGCAGGCAATCACGCCGACACACACGAGGAGAACAAGTCGTCGAACCCACCCGGTCATGACGAATGATCCCCTGTTTCCGGCTTCCGCCAGTTGAGACTGGCGGGCGCATGGTATCCCATCTTTCCGGCGAGGACAGTCGGAGGATGCGGACACGTTCCCACGCCCGGTGGTGGCGACCACCCTGTTCTGCCCGCGACCTTCTGTCACCGGGATGCCGGATAGCTCCCGGACCCACCCGGGAAGCGCCGTGGAAATGGCGCAACGAGCCTCCCGCCAGCGCTACGGACAATGCCCGAAGCCCAGCCGTTCCTCCTACCGGCTGATGCTGCGTTCCAGTGCCGGATAGGAAAGGCCCAGCGTGACCGCACGCGCCACCATGAAGCCGAAATACGCGCCCCACAGGCCATGGTTGCCGAAGAAGGGGACCAGGGTCGCGATGCCGATCACGAACACGGCAACGCTCACACTCATGGCGTGCAGCATGGTCCGCGTGCGGGTGGCACCGATGAAGATGCCATCAAGCTGAAATCCCCAGACCGACACCAACGGAAGCACGATTGCCCATGGCAGAAACAGGGCAACCGTCGACTGGACCTCGGGGATGTCGGTCATGGTTGCCACAATGTGCGAACCGGCACCGAGAAAGATCGCTGTGAAAAACATGGCCACGACGGCGGCCCATCGGGTCGTCGAGAGGACCGCGCGTCGCAGGCGCGCTCGATCGTGGCGGCCGACGGCCGATCCGACCAGGGCCTCGGCCGCATGGGCAAAGCCGTCCAGCCCGTAGGCGACAAGGGTCTGGAGCAGGAACAGGATCCCGTTTGCCGCCAGTATCAGTTCCCCCATTCTCGAGCCCACGGCGGTGAACAGCATCACCGAACCCACGGCAAGGAGGGTGCGCAGAAAGATGTCTCCGTTGACGCGCAGTGCGCGGCGCAGCGCCGGCGTGTCACGAACCGCACGCCAGTCGAGAGGAACCCCTTGCCTTCTGGCCAGGGCGATGGTCATGCCGACTGCAAGCACGAGTCCGCTCCACTCGGCCAGCACCGAGGCCCAGGCAACGCCCGCCAGCCCGTAGCCGAGATGAACTCCCAGCCACAGGTCGAGGCCGCAGTTGAGAACATTGACCAGCAGCTGGTGCGCGAGTACGAGGTCCGCCCGTTGCCATCCGAGCAACAGGCCCACGGCCGCAAAGTTCACGAGCACCGCCGGCGCCGACCACATCCGGATCGCAAGATAGCGGTCGGCAAAGGGGGCCACACCGGGAGCCGGATCGGTCGCGAGAAGCGCAAGCCATCGCAGGGGCATCGACAGCAGAACCAGGATCACGCCGATCACTGCAGCAGCCAGGAAAGCACGAACGGCCCAGTTCGAGAGTTCCCGGACATTGCCGGCGCCCCAGGCCTGGGCGGCGAACCCGGTGGTGCCCATTCGGATGAAGACGAAGACCCAGCAGACGAAGGCGAACACGGACGAGCCCAGGGCGACCGCACCGATATCGGCAACACCGATCCGCCCCACCACCGCCGTATCCACCATGCCGACCAGGGGCACTGTCAGGTTCGACAGTGTCATCGGCAGGGCGAGCCGCCACATCGGAACGTCAGCAGGGGCGGGCCTTGCCACTTCGGCCGTCTCCTTTACCTCGCACCGCCCCGTGGCAGTGTTCACGCTGTGCTGTGACTACCCGGGCCCGAACAACGGGCACCATACTCCCGTACGGAATGGTGCCGGGACTCCGGACCATCACACCTTGTCACGCACTCGTGGATCGGGGCTGGTCCCGATTGACTTGAGGAACACCCTCGGCAACCATCTCGATGGTCGGGCTGCGATCCTCAAGGAGTCAGGATCGGGTCCGGGTGTTCGGACCGGTAACTGCACCATGATGAAGGTCGGAATTGAACGTGTCCAACTCCGTCCCTGAGCGTGACCTGGACTACCAGGCGTCGATTCTCGACGGAGTCTCCCGCACATTCGCCCTGACAATCCCACAACTTCCGCACGACCTGCGCATTGCGGTCGGCAACGCCTACCTGCTGTGCAGGATTGCCGACACGATCGAAGATGAGCCGGTCCTTGCTCAGCATGAGAAGCACGAGTTCTCGGCACGGTTCGCCCGGGCTGTCGAGGGGTCCGAGGATGCACACCGGTTCGCGCTGGAACTGCACAGGTCCCTTGGTCCGGCGACGACGGCGAGTGAACGGGATCTCGTGTTCAATGCCGGTCGCGTTCTCGGGATCACCAACAGCCTGCCACAGGCGCAACACCGGGCAATCGCCCGGTGCATCGCGGTGATGACCACGGGAATGGTCCATTTCCAGGAACGTGCCAACCTTGGAGGACTTGCCGACTTCGAGCAGTTCGACAGGTACTGCTATTTCGTTGCAGGCGTAGTCGGAGAATTGCTGACGGAACTGTTCTGCGTCCATTCGCGCGAGATCGGGGCCCGCAGGGACGAACTGCTGAAACTCGGAAGGTCCTTCGGCCAGGGCCTGCAGATGACAAACATACTCAAGGACGTGTGGGAGGACCGCAGCAGGGGTGTGTGCTGGTTGCCGCGCACCGCATTCCCGCAAAGCGGGTTCGACCTCGCATTGCTGACACCGGGGCACGGAAGCCCCGGGTTCGCCGAAGGGCTGAACACCCTGGTTGCGATTGCGCGGCATCACCTTGTCAATGCCTGTCGATACGTCCTTGTCATCCCGGCTCACGAACCCGGCATTCGCCGATTCTGCATGTGGGCCGTGGCGCTCGCGGTGCTGACGCTGCGGCGTATCCACGCCAATCCAGGATACAGCAGCGGTCGTGAGGTAACGATCTCGCGTCGCAGCGTTGCCACCGCCACGACCCTGGTCAACGCCACCGTCCGGTTCAATCCCGCGCTTGCGATGCTCTTTCACCTCCTCAGTTTCGGCCTGCCACCTGCCACCCGCAGTCCCGGATGCCATGGTGGCTCCGATGACATGCGAGGGTTCGAAGGGACGTAGGTTCAAGCCGGTCGCGTACCGGTCGATCGAGGCCGGATCAAAGCCCGAACTCGAACCGGACCGGCGATTGACACACGCGACGGCCCCGGCGCACCGTGGACCCGGCCGTTCGCTTGCCAGTCGTCGTGCGTTGCGGTCCACGCGCTGAACCGCTCGCGTTCCCTGTGCGGAAGCATGTCGCACCAACAGCCAGACCCACCATGAAGCCCACCACCTTCCTCCGCTTGCTGATCCTGTCCCTCCTGTGCATGGCGCCGTCCGGTGCCCCTCCGGCGGCATCGTCCCTCGAAGACGCCAGAGTGGCATGGATACAGGGAAGGTTCGTCGATGCCGCCCGAATGGGCGAAAGCCTCGCAACTTCCGAAGGGTACGCGCTTGCCGCACGGTCACTGGTCGTGCATGCGGTCTATGTCGCCGTCGAAGCCGACAGGAAGGCACTACTTGAACGCGCCACGGCACTCGCTCGCAGGGCGGTCGACCTGGATCCCGGCAGCGCGGACGCGCAGATGGAGCTGGCCCGTGCCATCGGCCGGTACGCGGAAACCATCGGTGCCTACGAGGCGGCGAACGAAGGGTACGCGGAGAAGATCCGCGCGGCGGCGGACGCCGCGATCCGGCTCAATCCCGAGCTGGCCACCGCGCACCTGTGCATTGGCGGGTGGCACGCCGGACTTGTGGGCACGGTGGGCTCGTTCCTGGCACGCCTGACGTACGGGGCCACGGAAATGAAAGCCGTGGCTGCTTTCGAACGCGCTGTCAGTCTCGCTCCCGATGCAAAGGAAGTACCGTACCAGTATGCGCTCAGCCTGCTCGACATCGATGAGGACGAACACCGGGAAAAGGCGCAAGATCTTCTCGAACGCGCCGTGGCAATTGCGCCGGCAACAGCCCACGACCAGCTGCTGCATGCAAGAGCCGTCGACCGACTGAAAGCGATACGCGCCTCAAGCGGTTGAGAGAACCGCGCCTCAGCCTCCGAGGCCAGGTCAGGAGCGCGGGAATGGCGGAATGCCGACGCGTGCCGTCCGACCGAGGGGAGGCCATCACGCAGTTTCTGCGTTGGTCCCGGATAGCGCGTTCACCACCGTGACTGGTGGGCCGGTGGAAAGCCGGACAGCCCGACCCCTCAATCACTCTTCACTATCGACGACTTGAAGAGCGCGCAGATGGCCCGACCACTTCGCGCGCACGGACGGATACCTCGCGCAATAGCTCCGTATCCGCCCCGACCGCAAGTTTATCGTCATTGCACGCGACGACGACACGGCCTCCCTTCCCAAATCGCGCAACTGTGAGCCACCTCACATGGCCGTTGCCGTCGAGGAAGGGATGAATCTTCCCGAACCGGCAGAAGTTGTAGGCCGGCAAGCGACGGCTAAAGGACGACGGCATGCGTGTGAAGCTGGGGGCGAGGCTCCTTGAGGTGTCATGCCGGAACGTGGCCGCGACCATCTTCTGGTCCCCGGCGCGGACCATCGCTGTGGTCGCGGGGTCGCGCATCCGGGTCTCGACGGCGTTCTTCTCGATCCAGCCCAGCGTCGCCGCCACCGCCTTGTCGCGCGCCTCGACGATGCGCCCGTCGCCGCCCACCTTCGCCATCAGCGAGACCGACTTCGGCGCGCTCAGCGTCACATCCCGGCCGGACCGATGGACGATGCCGCCGTCGATCTCCCTGCGCCCGAGACGGCGGTCGCCCGGAACCTCGCCTTCGAGCACCGACCGGAAGCGCTCGGGATCGACCGGACCGGCGAGGCCGAGCGCCTCAGCGCTCCGGCCCGCCCACGCGCTCGCCTCGCGGTGTGCGCCGTCGTCCCTGGTGTAGTAGCCGTCCTTCTCGAAATAGCCCGCGTCCTGCGACAGCGAGGCGATCTTGCCGATGGAGGCTACCATTGCCGTGGCGCTCCCCGGCTCGGGGGCCGGGGCAGGCCGGCAGGGACGGATTCGTGGGATTCGCGCCTGTCCCTATCGGCAAACTGGGCGTTTGAGATGGGCGGAACAAGTGCCGAACATACGTGCGTCCACCGCTGTTCGCCTGTGACCGCGATTGTCTTTGTATGCCTGTAACCGGGCGCTTGCATTGTGCACGGTCATGCCGTACATATGCGCAGCATGATCGTCCGTTCCATTCGTCATCGGGGAATGCGCCCGCTATACGAGAACAATTCGTCCCGGCTGCTGAAACAGGACCTCGTGGAGCGGGTGCGCGGCATCCTCGCCGCACTGGCGATAGCCGAGACCATGGAGGGCTTCGTCCGCGAGGCGGCTCCCGGATGGCGGGTTCACCGGCTTTCCGGCGAGCGCCGGAACGAATGGAGCGTTTCCGTGTCGGGCAACTGGCGGATCACCTTCGAGGAACGCGACGGCGCAATCGAACGCCTGAACCTGGAGGACTACCACTTGATGACCAGCGGCGGCATCAAGATGGGGATGACGCCCCCCCACCCCGGCACCTTCATCCGGATCGAGGCCCTTGAGGAGTTGGGGTTGAGCATTTCGGCGGCGGCGCGGATTCTCGGCGTGCGCCGTGCGACGCTTTCGGACCTGCTGAACGGCAACGCCTCGCTGTCGCCCGAAATGGCGATGCGGGTGGAGAAGGCGTTCGGCCTCAGCATGGACCTGCTGTTGCGGATGCAGGCATGGCACGACGCGACGCAGATGCGGGCGCGGGCCGACGAGATCGACGTTCGGCGGTATCAGCCAGCATGATTGTCGCGTTGCGAAAAATTTTTCGTTGCGGCCAAGCGCGACCACAGCGTGCCAGGGCGTGCTTGATGCGGACAAGTAGTTGATTCCATGCAGGAAATATACCACTGCACCGTTTGACAAGGCTTGCCCGCAGGTTCAAGTCTCCCTTCCAGGGTCACCGAATCCGGGAAGGCGGAGGCGATGCAGCGAGACGGAAACGGCCGGGAAAAGGGAGCGATTTCCCCGCTTAGGGCGCTCGCCAAAATAGATTGTCTATTATTGCCGTGGGGTCAGGCTGTAGTTCCACTCGCCGTGGAAGGGGTCCCGGCGGATGGCGAGGCTCTCCATCTGATCGTCGGTGACCTTGACCCCGAGCGGATAGCTGTTGTCGTCGAGGTCTGAGCGTATGGTGAGGCCGGTTCCTGTGGTGGTGGCTGCGATCAGCTTGACGATCACCTGGTAGCTGACGAGAGGTCGCCCGCGCCAGTTCTGGGTGATGTGACAGAACATCCGGTGCTCGATCTTGTTCCACTTGCTGGTTCCGGGCGGGAAGTGGGCCACGGACACGGTCAAGGCGAGTTCATCGGCAAGCTTCTGGAGTTCGAGCTTCCACAGCCGGTTGCGGCTGCTGTTGGAGCCGCCGCCGTCGGCGGTGATCAGCAGGCGTCTGGCATCGGGGTAGAGCGGGCGTCCCATTTGCCGCCACCAGCGGCACAGGGTCTCGACGGCGACGGTTGCCGTGTCGTGATCGATGCCGACGCTGACCCAGCCGGTGTTGGCGGTGAGGTCGTACACCCCGTAGGGGATGGCCTTGCCCGGGTCCGGATCGGGGAAGTCATGCACATTGACGGCCTCGGGCTCGCCCCTGGGGCGCCATTCCCGACCGCCATTGCGGTACGGACCAACGAGTTCCTTCTTCTTCGTGTCGACCGACACCACGGGCTGGCCCAGCCTCTGGAAGGCGCGCACCCGGCGGTCGATGCGGCGGAACTGCGCGTCCCGGTCCGGGTGCTGGCGGCCTTCCAGCGTCTTGCGGTTGGCCTGAAGGCTGTATCCCAGATCATGCAGCAGCCGGTTCACCGTGCGCTCGCTGACCGGGTGGCCCTCACCCGTGAGCCGGTCGGCCAGCCGTGCGGCGCTGTTGCACGTCCAGCGCAGCGGGCTCTCCGGATCACCGCGCGTCACCGGCTCAAGCTGGCGCTCCAGCGCCGCCACAAGCTCCGGGTCCAGGTCCGTCACCCGCTTGCGCCCGCCACCCGCTCGACGCAAACGCCCCGAGGGCGCCTCGCCCGGGGCTTCGGTGACCACGCCCGACGAGAGTTCCTTCAGCCCGGCACGAACGGTGCCGCGCGACATCCCTGTCGCCTCGGCCACCCGGGCGATGCCCCCGCGCCCGATGGCACGGGCTTCCGTGGCCGCCCACAGGCGCCGGGCCCGTTCATCCAGAACCGGGCGCAGCACCACAAATTTGGAGTGCAGCATGTCAACCATACCATCCATGGTTGCATGACTAGCAAATCCAATCTAAATGAACAAGTTATTCTGGCGAGCGCCCTTAGACAACGGCCAGCCGGGAATACTGAACCAGTCATCAAATGGAATGCAGATTTGTATCTACTCACCCCGTCTGTGGAGCACGCTGTGCATGGTTCCGTTTGCGGGAGGGATGGAGGTCGCTGAGAAGCCGACCGGACGGGCCAGGGTGCGGAGGGCGCGCGGCGGATTGAAAAAGCCGCACTCCGTGATTTCCTGGCGAGTCAGTTCACCAGCGTAAGCGCCGCCATAAAGCAACGCGCCCGCTTCCCCGACCGCCCTCCAGTCGAACTCTCCGACATTGCCGGACGCGAGACCGTTGACTGGCTACGCCACCGCTGAACTCTGAAATTCGGCCTTGTTGCCGAAAATCGCCACGGTCCTCATGATCGATCTGGCCGGGAGTCTCACGACAGTCGGGCATAACCCTGAATTGCCGGATGCGGAATTACGCCTGCCGGAGCAGTTTGACAATATCCTGCCCTCACTTTTCGCTTTTGAACAATTTCAATATCCAGTAGCAGAAACAGATGTTCGCAAAAGTCAGAATTCCGATAGCGGCGGACGTCAGCAGATGCCAAGTGCCAGTCATTATGAACACAGATGGAAGTGCTGGACCCACCAGAAAGATAACAAGCCAGTCCGGCATCCGACCCACCCGTTGCTCGCTTTCACGTCCAAGCAATAGCGCAGCCATCCACTTTATCAGTTTACCCCTCATCGGCCCCATCGTTCGGAAAAACAGCACTGCAATTCAGCGAACGCGATGATCGCGGCAATTGTACGACTGCGGGGGTGCGAGTCTCGTATGGCAGTTGTAGTTTCAGCACCCACGGTTATTTTTTCAGGCAGCCAGCGCCCGGGCGTGATTCAGGCTGGTGTTGTCGTTTGCCGGAGCGGCGTCCGCGGCGATCATGGCCTTCCATGCGCTCTCGAAGCGTCCGGATTTGAGCAGGGCTCGGACGGTGAGAACGGCCTGTCCACCGACGATCCGCCATCGCATTCCGGAGCGCTTCATTCTCTGTGAAACGAGCACTTTATTGGCAGCCTCGACGACACCGGATCCAATGGCGATGCCCCGGTCGCTGAGGTCGCGGTATCGCATGCGCTTGCGGTTCTTGCGGAAGAAGGCGAGTTCGCGCTCGATGGCGGCGCGGTTCCTGCCTGCCTTGTCGCGGAGGTAGCGCAGCGCCCGTATGACCCTGGCGCTGCCGTGCGGGTCGTGTCGCAGGATATGGCGGTAGGTCTCGAACCAGCGGGGATCGACGGCATGGTCGGAGGCTGTGCGCAGATGCTCGCAGATGTGCCAGAAATCGATCGCCTGCGCCTCGGGCGAGAGGTTCTCCAGGAAGGTCCAGTTGTCGGGGGCGCCATCAGCGACGGCGGTGATGGCGATATCGGGTCGCACCCGCCTGATATGCGCGACCTCGCTTGCGAGTTGCGCCTTCAGCGTGAGCTTGCCGCTCTCGGGCATGCGGCCGAGATAGATGGTCTTCAAGCGCTCACCCTCGGCGTCGTGGAAGGAGACCGTGCCGCAGGCGGCCTCGCGCCAGCAGGCCGCTGCGCGCCCATCCTCGCCGGCGCGCAGCGCCACCATGACGCCGTCGAGCGAGACCGACGCGCTGACCGCCTCCTGCGGGATGTCCTCCGTATTGCGGATGCCGGCCAGGGCCTCCGGTCCGAGACTTTCCCAGCGCTCCTGCATGGCCACGGTGAGCCGCTGCAGGGTGCTCACCGACGGCGTCATGCCGCCCACCTTCTCGAAAAACTCCTCCGCTTCCCGTGCCGTGCAGTGGCCCATCATCATCAGCCCAAGGTGGGCCGCCGACCGTGTCAGATAGTCGTTCACCAACCCCAGGCTCTCGTCCACTGGTATCAGCGACGTGCCGGAAGCGCCGGTGCGGTAGCGCGCACGCCGGTAGGTCACCGGACCCAGCGAGGACATGATCGTCTTCGGCGTCGGCGCCACACGGAACCAGTTCTGCCCGTCCCGCTCGATCCGCGGCGCACCGTCGTCCCGGCTCTCGGCGCAGGCGCCCAGGATCTCGCAGCCGAGCACGTGCATGCTCTCACGCACCCGCCGCTCGGTCTCCTCGAAGGCCTCGAAAGAGCGCTCAGAGCCGAGCTGTTGATGGCAAACCGCAGTCATCTGCGCGACCGCCTGGACAACCCGGGGAGGCAGGCCCGAAAGATCGATGGACGAGGGAAGCCGAGGTTGCGACACTGCCATGGGGACACTCCTGATGTTGTGTCAGAACCCACATCCTACCGCATCGCGCGGTGAGGAGTGTCCCCACCTCCCCGCCGATCACCGCCGTCGTGACAAAATCCTGCCCCGGAACGGGCGATTGTCACGAAAGCCCCATCTCAGCGCTCCCTCGCCACCACGACATCACGTCAAATCAACCACTTACAATCGCCACACGAGAACTGCACCCGACTGCGGCCGAATTCCGGTCAGCCACTGCTACGGCAGTGGCGCCCGGCGGATTTGTCACGCGCCGAAGGCATCGGCCGACGCAAACGGCCTGCATTCGCGCAGTGAGTCACCTCCGGTAGTGGGATTGCGCCCTGTCGTGCATTCGCCGCAGATAGCCGATCGCGATGGGCAACGGCTCGACCATTGCCAATGGAATACCGCCCGACTTCGTCAACGCTGCGCTGGGCGTGATCGCGTAGACGCTGGAGAGATATCGTTGAAGACACTGGGTTTCCTGGCCACCCTTGCAGCCTTTGCGCCACCCGGCTCTTCCCTCGTTTACTTCCCTCGGCCCCCCCGCTAAGCTTGGCGGTGTCCAGCCCGGCTTCGGGCCCATCGGAGGAAACATTTGCGGCTTTCGGCATTCAGGACTCGCGGCGGGATTGGAGCGGTAGCGCTGATCATTCTGCTCTCCGCCTGTCAGACCCAAGTGTCGCAATTGCCGCCCGGGTTGCAAACCCCGGACCGGTTGCCGCCGTCCCAGACGCAACCACCCCAGCGGCCTTGTTGTAGCTGTAATGCAGACGCCGCGGATGACTGGCAATGCTGCATGACCTCGACCGGGCAATGGTGCTGCCCGATCACGAGCGACGCGGCCGTCATCGCCGACGACAAGGAAACGGCGATCGACCTGAGACACGCCTTTCTGGAGATGCTGACCGCGACGGACCCGATCTGATAGGTGTCCGAACGCGTTGCCGGCGCTTCGCGCCTCGCGTAGACGGGTCGCCGATCGCCCGTTTCTCCACAGGTCGGGCATGCACATGCGGGCCGCGGAACAAGGGCCGCACGGACGATCTCATCGTCCTGTCATCGCATGGCCGCCATTGTCGCCCGCTGTCCTTCCCGCAGGGGCTCGAATGTCTCGCAACAGTCTGATAACAGTGTGATAACCGATGACTGGAGGTGTACCCATGGTGACGATCAATGTCCGGCGGCTCGGCGACGACGTGGTGGACCGCCTCAAACAGCGTGCGGCGCGGAACAACCGCTCCCTGGAGGGCGAGGCGCGCCACATCCTGCAATGCGCGGCCGACGACGACATGGCGGCGAAACGCGTTCGCTTCCTGCAGGCATCGGACCGGCTGCAGGAGAAGACCAGGGGCCGCAAGCAAACCCCGGCGGAAGTGCTGATCCGCGAGGATCGCGACCACGGCCATCGCGACAACTTCTGATGCGCTTCGTCATCGATGCGAGCGTAGCGGTAAAATTGCTGGTCGACGAGCCCGGTTCGGATGTCGCGCGGAAACTGGCGGCGAGCGGCCAGGAGTCGCATGCGCCGCGCCTGATGGCTTCCGAGATCGCCAATGCGCTGTGGCGCAAGGAGCGGCTGGGTCAGATCGAACGCGCCGATGCGGGCGCCGCGCTGGCCTTGATGACCGATATGCCGGTGCGTTGGGGCGCCGACGAGTTCGTCTCCGCGGATGCGGTTCGTCTGGCGCTGGCCCTCGACCACCCGGTTTACGACTGTGTGTATCTCGCGCTCGCGCATCGCATCGGCGCGACCGTGGTCACGGCGGACCGTCGATTTGTTACGGCCGTTTCATCGACCGAGCATGGCGAGGCCGTGATGACGCTGGCCGATTACGCGAGTACGCGATGATCGGAGATTTTTTTCATCGCAGCCAAACGCGTCCACAGCCTGTGTAAGCGTTCGGTTATGCGGTGACGACCCATGTTCAGCAGGCTGTTTCCCGGCTCGCTTGATTGTCATTTCCGATCGTTGGTGACGCGCGAAGCAGTCGCGTGAACCGTTGCCCGCACCGTTCATTCATGCGCGTTTGCTGCACAGGTGTTCGTGCGCGGTTTCCCGTCGCCGTGGGCACCTGTGTGGCCGGGTTGGGTTGAGGGCAGGTGGCGTTCCGGTTGCGAGCCTGCGGACAGGGCGCGGTTCAGCGGTTGAGCGTGCGCTTCCAGTCCTTCCTGAGCGGGCAGAGCCAGATGTCCTTCTTCGGCTTGTCGGCCTTCTTGTCCCGGTCGCAGCGGCCGTGCCCCAGGGTGGTCCCGACGCGGATCCAGCCCGAGGCCCGGTAGACGCCGCCGTTGCAGCGCGGCACCTGCACGAAGGTCTCGCAGAGCACCGGGGTGACGGCGGAGCGCGCGGTGCAGTCCCCGGGCAGCCGCCTGCGGACGAGCGAGAGGATATGGGACCCCAGGTCGGCACGGTCAGCCATGGCATGATCAGGAATCTGGGATTATCGATGACGAGGGAGCCTCTTGCAAAACAGCGGGCTCGCGCGATTTCTGGGCCCTGAACGGGGGCGATTTTCGGAAAAAGTGGGGACACGGGGACCGCCCAGTGGTATGTTGGGGTTGTGAGACCAACAACATACTGACGAAAGGCAGTCTCCCCGATGCCCTTGTTCGAGAGTGTATCCGACCTCTGGTGCCGATTTCAAGGCGAGTTGTTTCCCGAACTGACCGACGCCGTGGGCCGTCTGTCGGATCGGCACCGCAAGCTGGTTGCGGTGCTGGAGTTTGCGCCTCCCGAAGACCATTTCATCGGCCAGCCCGGTTTTGTGGGCCGTCCCTGCGCGGACCGGGTGGCATTGGCCCGCGCGTTCATTGCCAAGGCGATCTGGAACCTGGCGACCACGCGCGATCTGATCGACCGGATCGATGCGGATCCGGTGCTGCGACGGCTGTGCGGGTGGCCACGGCGTTCCGCCATCCCGAGCGAGGCGACGTTCTCGCGTGCCTTCGCCGAGTTTGCCTCCAGCGACCTTCCGGCACGGATGCACGAAGCACTGGTCACCACGGCCCTGGAGACACCCATCGTCGGGCATGTCTCCCGCGATTCCACCGCGATCGAAGCGCGGGAGAAACCGGCACCGAAGCCGGCGAAGGCCGAAAGGCCGAAGCGCAAGCGCGGCCGCCCACGCAAGGGTGAGGTGGTGGTGAAGGAAGACAAGCGGCTCGATGCGCAGCTGCGGATGGATCTCGCGGAAATGATCGCGGATCTGCCGAAGCAGTGCGACCGGGGCACGAAGCGAAATGCCAAGGGCCACACGGTGTCCTGGAATGGCTACAAGCTGCATATCGACTCGGCGGACGGCGGCATCCCGATCAGCTGCCTTCTGACCTCGGCGTCACTGCACGACAGCCAGGCTGCGATCCCGTTGGCGACACAGACCGGGCAGAGGGTGACGTACCTGTACGAGTTGATGGATGCCGCCTACGACGCGAAGCAGATCCACGAATTCAGCAAGAGCATGGGTCATGTCGCGATCATCGACCCCAATCCTCGTCGCGATGCCGCGCTCAAGGAGGCCTTGCGCCAGGACGCGAAGGCGCAACGGGCAATCAACTATCGCGATGCGACGGCGGTCCGCTACGCCGAACGCACCAACAGCGAGAGAGTGAATGCCCGTCTGAAGGATGACTTCGGTGGCCGTCATGTCCGGGTCCGTGGGGCGGCAAAGGTGTCCTGTCACCTCATGTTCGGCATCCTGGCACTGACCGTCGAGCAACTGCAGCGCCTCCTGCTCTGAACTCCCCGTCTGAAAACCGATCCTGGTCGCTTCCCGCGCAAGCAGCGGTCACGCTCGCCCGGATTCTGCCGAATCGGACCACATCCGCCAGATCAGGCCCCGGATGCGCGGCCAGGGACGAAAAATCGACGCCAACCACTCCCATCAACACCGGTCAGTGTGTCTCCCACCAGTCTGAGGCAGCAATTTTGCAAGAGGCTCGAGGGGAAGGTTCTTTTCGCGCTGCTCGGGCGTCCATCCGATGAAGCTGTCACGCGGGGCGAGCTTTCAGGCGGCGGTCGAGAAGCCGAGCATGGCGACGGGCCAGCCGGTGCGATCGTGGATGGCGTAGCGCATCTGCGCCCCGACCAGGCGGGTGTAGCCCAGGTAATGGTAGCGGGCGACGAATTCGTTCCACAGCCGGCCTTCGCGGGTGCCGCTCCTGACGATCCGGATCTCCAGCGGGCGGATCTCCTCGAGGGTCTTCGGGGCAGGAAACAGCGGCGGCTCCGTGTCCGGCCCGAAGGTGATCGGCTTCGCGACGGGTGGGACCCGCGATGGCGGCGGCAGCTCGATGATCCCGTCACGGTGCATCGCCAGCGTGACGACCTTCGCCATCATGGTCGTCAGCCCGCCGTCGGGCTTCAGCCAGCCGGTGCGCAGGCAGAAGGCGCGGGCGATGGCCGCGCGGGTCGGCTCCGCAGCGATCACCTCGCGCAACACCTCCATCTCGGCAACGGTGAAGTCGCGTCCGGAGTAGCGGCATGCGACCTCGTCGCTCACGGCGGCGCCGCGAAGCTCCGCTTCCTCTCCTCGCTCATCGACCATGGCAGCCATGGTTCCAGATCCTCGGGTGGCAGGCCACCGTTCTGCGCGCAGGCATCAAGCCACGCCTCGAGCCAACGCAGGACGTCGAGACCGTTCTTCGCGACCGTGCCCACGACTGTCAATGATCTTCCAAAATTGACCCACCATGCTCCTGCAATAGTGACCCGTCTGTTCAGGCTTTTCCTTCCCGGTATAGTAAGTTTATATCGACATTGCTTAAAATGAACTGAGCCGCGTTCCGCGGCGGGGTGTTCTGGCCGCCGGGTGTCGGAAGTGATCTCGGTGTTCCAGGCGAGTTGAAGGACAGCGTCTTCGTGACGTCGCGGCGCAGGGGCGGGTCCCCTGTCTCCCTGTCTGATCCATAGTCATCGACGGCCACGTCCACGAGCAAGAGCGTGGACGTGTCTTCGTGACCGATCAGACCAGGAGGGAGACGACAGATGACACCTTTGCGCAAGCGCATGATCAACGACATGACCGTTCGCGGTCTTGCCCAGAACACGAAGAAGTCCTACCTCAACTCGGTCTCCGGCCTCGCCTGTCACTATGGCCGCAGCCCGGAGCGGATCTCCGCGCAGGAGGTTCAGGATTACCTTCTCTTTCTGCATGAAGAGCGGGGGTTGACCTGGCAGAGCTGCAACTGCGCCCGCCACGGCATTCGCTTCCTGTACCGCATCACGCTCGGCCTGCCCGACCCGCATTTCTACCTGCCGGGCGCCAAGACGCCGTCGATCCTGCCCGAGCTCCTGAACCAAGACGAGCTGGTGCGGCTGTTCAGCGTCACCACAAACTGCAAACACCGATCCATGCTGATGACGGCCTACGCCGCAGGGCTGCGGGCGAGCGAACTCAGCCGCCTGCGGATCAGCGATATCGACTCGCAGCGGATGTGCGTGCGGGTTGACCAGGGCAAGGGCAACAAGGACCGCTACGTCCCGCTCTCGCCACGGCTGCTGGACGAACTGCGCGCGTACTGGCGCCGCGTGCGCCCCGAGCACTGGTTGTTCCCCGGTCATTACGGTCACCCGATGTCGCGTTCCTGGCCAACTGACATCTACAACCGGGCCAAGAACAAGGCCGGGATCGACAAGCGCGGCGGCGTCCACACGTTGAGGCATTGCTACGCCACCGGGCTCCTCGAGGCGGGGGTCGAACTCCATGTCATCCAGCGCCGCCTCGGGCACAGCTCCATCCGCTCGACCATGCGCTACCTGCATCTGGCCCACGACAAGACGAGTGCCACCCCGTCTCCCCTGGACCTGCTGGAGTTCCCGCGTCCCGCCCGGGCCTGACCGGTGGCCCATGCTGACCACGCGGCGCCGGCCACGCGGCCGACACTCGAGGTCGCGGACATCCTGCGCGAGCGCGGCAGTGCCTATGCCGAGACACACAGGCTCTCGGCCCAGCAGCAGCGGGTCGTCGACGCGCTGGTGAACTGCCGCACTGCCGCGCTTGGCGGGTTCAAGTCGGAGTGCGACCACTGCGGGGCGGTGACAATCCAGTACGCCTCGTGCCGGAACCGTCACTGCCCCAAGTGCCAGACCCTCTCGCAGACCAGGTGGGTCGAGCGTCAGTGCGCCGATCTGCTCGACATCGGATACTGGCATGTGGTGTTCACCCTGCCCCACGAGCTCAACCCCGTCGCCCAGGGCAACCCGGCACTGGTCTACAGGCTGCTCTTCAAGGCGGCGTCCCGGACCCTGCTGGAGTTCGGCCGCAATCCCCGCTGGCTCGGCGGCGAGATGGGGATCACCATGGTGCTCCATACCTGGGGGCAGAACCTGGGGCAGCACATCCATGTCCACTGCATTGTCACCGACGGCGGACTGAGCCCGGACGGGCAGCGCTGGCTCACCCCCGCGCGCAAGGGCTTCCTGTTCCCCACGGCCGCGCTCTCCAAGGTCTTCCGCGGCAAGTATCTCGACTTCCTCGGCGCCGCGCACCGCAACGGGGAGCTGCGGCTGAAGCCCGCGGGCGGCGGTGAGTTCGAGGCCCTGGAGACCACGCTGCGGTCGCACAAATGGGTGGTCTACAGCAAGGCCCCGTTCGCCGGCGCCGGGCAGGTGCTGGCCTATCTCGGGCGCTACACCCACAAGAGCGCCATCGGCAACCATCGCCTCGTCGACTTCGACGGCGAGAACGTCCGCTTCCGATGGCGCGACTACGCCGACGGCAACAGCGTCAAGGTGATGCGCCTCGACGCCGACGAGTTCATTCGCCGCTTCCTCCTGCATGTGCTGCCGCGCGGCTTTACCCGGCTGCGTCACTACGGACTGCTCGCCAATCGCTGCCGGGCTCGCAAGCTCGCCCTCTGCCGAGGCCTGCTTCATCAGCCGACCCCCGAACCGCGTGAGCCGGAAGCCGCTGAAGAGATGATGCTGCGCCTGACCGGGATCGACGTCACCGTGTGTCGGCAGTGCGGCGAGGGAACGCTGAGGCAGAGACTCGTTCTGGAGCCGCAGCACCGCTCGGGAATGGCGGCGATGAAGACCGGACCGCCATGACGATGCGCCGGTGCCCATCACGGTCCCATGACCGCCCGCCCATCGGCGCGCCACGGTCATCGCTGCGCCCGCATGACGCCGCGCATCGACGGACCGGCCGTCCCGACGGCCGCTCCGACATCATGACCGCCGCCGCGACCAATCTTGCATTGGCGCCGCATCTGTCAGGGGCGCTCGGCCGCGCCTCCCCGGCGTAGTCGACCCGCGCCGAGCGGTTACTTTCCCCATAGAACTGCATCACCGCCGTGCCGCGCGGCTCAGCTCAATGATCTTATCGGTCATGCTGCGCACGACCGATAAGATCCTATTCACTGACCAGGCCGGCTAGATGTAGGCTGTTTATGCCGATCTTGGATAAACTCTCTGGAACCGGATAAGTGGATCCACTCCGGGTGCGAGTCTCGTATGGCAGTTGTAGTTTCAGCGCCCACGGTTATTTTTTCAGGCAGCCAGCGCCCGGGGGTGATTCAGGCTGGTGTTGTCGTTTGCCGGAGCGGCGTCCGCGGCGATCATGGCCTTCCATGCGCTCTCGAAGCGTCCGGATTTGAGCAGGGCGCGGACGGTGAGAACGGCCTGTCCACCGACGATCCGCCATCGCATTCCGGAGCGCTTCATTCTCTGTGAAACGAGCACTTTATTGGCAGCTTCGACGACACCGGATCCAATGGCGATGCCCCGGTCGCTGAGGTCGCGGTATCGCATGCGCTTGCGGTTCTTGCGGAAGAAGGCGAGTTCGCGCTCGATGGCGGCGCGGTTCCTGCCTGCCTTGTCGCGGAGGTAGCGCAGCGCCCGTATGACCCTGGCGCTGCCGTGCGGGTCGTGTCGCAGGATATGGCGGTAGGTCTCGAACCAGCGGGGATCGACGGCATGGTCGGAGGCTGTGCGCAGATGCTCGCAGATGTGCCAGAAATCGATCGCCTGCGCCTCGGGCGAGAGGTTCTCCAGGAAGGTCCAGTTGTCGGGGGCGCCATCAGCGACGGCGGTGATGGCGATATCGGGTCGCACCCGCCTGATATGCGCGACCTCGCTTGCGAGTTGCGCCTTCAGCGTGAGCTTGCCGCTCTCGGGCATGCGGCCGAGATAGATGGTCTTCAAGCGCTCACCCTCGGCGTCGTGGAAGGAGACCGTGCCGCAGGCGGCCTCGCGCCAGCAGGCCGCTGCGCGCCCATCCTCGCCGGCGCGCAGCGCCACCATGACGCCGTCGAGCGAGACCGACGCGCTGACCGCCTCCTGCGGGATGTCCTCCGTATTGCGGATGCCGGCCAGGGCCTCCGGTCCGAGACTTTCCCAGCGCTCCTGCATGGCCACGGTGAGCCGCTGCAGGGTGCTCACCGACGGCGTCATGCCGCCCACCTTCTCGAAAAACTCCTCCGCTTCCCGTGCCGTGCAGTGGCCCATCATCATCAGCCCAAGGTGGGCCGCCGACCGTGTCAGATAGTCGTTCACCAACCCCAGGCTCTCGTCCACCGGTATCAGCGACGTGCCGGAAGCGCCGGTGCGGTAGCGCGCACGCCGGTAGGTCACCGGACCCAGCGAGGACATGATCGTCTTCGGCGTCGGCGCCACACGGAACCAGCTCCGCCCGTCCCGCTCGATCCGCGGCGCACCGTCGTCCCGGCTCTCGGCACAGGCGCCCAGGATCTTCGCAGCCGAGCACGTGCATGCCCTCACGCACCCGCCGCTCGGTCTCCTCGAAGGCCTCGAAAGAGCGCTCAGAGCCGAGCTGTTGATGGCAAACCGCAGTCATCTGCGCGACCGCCTGGACAACCCGGGGAGGCAGGCCCGAAAGATCGATGGACGAGGGAAGCCGAGGTTGCGACACTGCCATGGGGACACTCCTGATGTCGTGTTTTTGCGAACCCGCATCCTACCGCATCGCGCGGTGAGGAGTGTCCCCACCTCCCCGCCGATCACCGCCGTCGTGACAAAATCCTGCCCCGGAACGGGCGATTGTCACGAAAACCCAATCTCACAGGTCCATCGCCACCACGACATCACGTCAAATCAACCACTTACAATCGCCACACGAGAACTGCACCCTCCACTCCTCAATCCCTACGCGCCCGGGGCGGGCACGCCACCGCCGGAACTGGCAGGACGGGATGCCATCCTGGCCGGCGCACGGCTGGCCATCCAGCGCAACAGGTCCGGGCAATCGGCCCGCAGCTTCATGTTCGTGGGTTTGCGGGGGGTCGGCAAGACGGTCCTGATGAATGAAGTTCAGGCGATGGCAGAAGAGGAAGGCGCGCTGACAGACTTCATCGAAATCGGCAGCAACGAGCCTTTGCCAAGAGTGGTCATCGCTACCTTTCGTTCGATCCTGTTGAAGCTCGATCGGATCAGGGGAGTGCAAAGTCCAGCGGCACTTGACCGTGAATCCGATCTGACTTGACCGCGAATCCAGCGCACTTGACCGTGGGTCCGATGTGACTTGACGGTGGATCCAGCGCATATGACGGACGATTTGAACGCGCGTTGATGGCGGTCTCAGCGGGGGTGTGTGTCGAAACGATTCGCCCCTTCTGCCCTTGAGCGGGCCGTGTTCGCGGCGTCCGTTTCGCTGGGAGTGTCCTCGCGTTTCCTTGCCTCTGACCGTCGGGTGGAGAGGAGTGAGGCCGGCTGCCCGGGCAGCCGGCCGCGCCGATCTCCACCCGTCTACGCTGTTCCTTTTTGTTGGGCACAAGAAGGGACGTCAGATGGGAAGGACCAACGTGATGACAGTCTACGACGTATTGCGATTGCACGGGACCAGCAGCCTGACGCGTGTGGAGATTGCGCGGTCAGTCAATGTGAGCACCGGGACGGTTTCGAACATCCTTGCCCGGGCCCGAGAAGCCGGGGTGTCGTGGCCGACGGATCTCGATCCGGCCGCGGTGCACGAAGCGTTGTATCCGCCTGCGGACACGTCGCCCGGCGCGTATCTGGCGCCGGACCTGGACCCACTGGTGAGGCAGCTCGAGGCGCCCAGGCGGCGGCGTGCGGCCCGCGTGACCCGCCAGGTTCTGTGGGAGGCCCCGTCACAATCCCGGCGTCGCCAGTCTCACCCTGTTTGTCGCGACCCAAGAAAACGCACGACTCCATCAAATATGCGCGCTTTCTGGCCGTCACCTACAGGACCCGGATCCGTGCCGCCCGCATGCCATTTCCCTACCGTTCCAGGTCCGCCCCGGCGCCAAGACTGCGTCCCCGGGCGGCCGTATTCGGCTCGACAGTTTGCGAATCCGTACACGAACGTCCCCCGGCAACCGTGTTCCCCATGGCCTTTGCCGACGCCTTCGCGGGTGATCCGCCGGCATCGTCCGCCCGCCCGGGCCCGCCCCGCGCCATCTCCCCGATGCCTTCGAGCGCGGCGATGCGCTCGCCGGTGGCCGCCTGGGGCTGCGCCCGGAGGCCGGCCGCGGCGTCGGTGACCCGCTCGGCGCGCTCCCGGGCGCGGCTGATTTCGACGTGGAAGCGCTTCTGCGTGGTGAGTGCGGGTGCCTCGCCTCGATCGCCGCGATCACGCTGTCGACCGTTCGCCCCTGGAACGCGTGCACGGTGGACGCCCAGGCGCGGTCGAGATGCCGCAGTTGCGGATCGCCGCGGCCCAGCTCCAGCCGCCGGCCGTCCTCCAGGCGAAACGCGATGCGCCCGGCCGCGGCCATCTCATCGCGACGGAGCATCGCCGAACCCCAGGCGTAGCGGAACCGTTCGCTCGATCAGGGGCGTCGATTCGGCAAGGTTCGAAGCCTTGTCGCAGGCGCGGGCGGCGGCCGGAACCGCCGCCCGTCTCCATGGCTACGCGGCGTTCAAGGACGTCACCAGCGCCCGATCACCTCGAATCCCGCAGCATGTTCAGGCGGTGCCGCGTCGCTCTCGCGCCGGGTCGCCCGCACCCCGAAGGAGAGGTCCGGCGCGTTGGCGCCGGCCGCCGGCGCCACTCGCCAGCCGAGCGTGTAGTCGCGGGCACCCGTGGCCACCCCCACCCCCACATGCGGGCTGCCGGTGAAGCGCCCCGAGAAGGCCGGGAAGCCCCAGGCCGCTTCGGCCGTCCAGCGGGCGGTTGCCTCACCTCCGCCCGCGCGGTCCGCCAGCGGGTCGGACGCGAACAGCGCGTCGAGCCCGCCTTGCGCGGCGCCGCCCCAGTCCTGGGTCAGCGTCAGCGAGGGGCCGCGTCCGGTCGACGGGTCCGGATCCCAGGCCAGCGAAGCCGCGAAGCCCTGATCCTCCAGGTCGTCCGAGCCGTGCGCGACCAGCGTGCGGCCCGACAGGTCGAGCGACAGACCGAGCGTCGGGTTGACCCAGGCAAGACCGCCGCCGAGCTCGACCCCGAAGCCGGTCTCGGCATCGCCCCCGTCATGGCGCGCGCCGATCTCCAGCTTGGGTGTGAGACTGCCGCCGCCCTCGGTGGCGATGCGGTAACTCCCCTCCAGGCCGAGACGGAGCCGCGTCACGTCGGACTCCGACGCCGCAAGCTCGTGCGTCTTCTCCGAACTCGTCCGCGCCCACAAGGCGTCGGAAGTCAGCGCCAGGGCGGGGCCGCTCGCTTCCCTCGACAGGGAAACAAGGTCGTTGCGTACCCCCGCCGCCGCCATCGTCCAGGCGATGTCGGAGCTGAGCGAGCCGCCGACTTCCGGCTTCAGCGTGACCTCGCCGGTGCCGTAGCCCGCCGCGCCCCAGAGCTTCAGCCGGTCCGACGCCTGGATCGCGGCATAGGGGACCGCCGCTGTCAGCGACGCCTCCACCTCGCCGTCGCCCTCCCGCATGGCCCCGCCGCACAGATACGCCATCGTGGCAGGGTCCATGCCCTCGCCAACATCCGGACAGTGCTGCGGGCCGGTGCCGTTGTCGGCATAGCCGCCCTCGCCGCTGCTCCGCATCAGCGCCATGCCGACCAGCCACTTGCCGCGCGCATAGTCGGCGCCCAGCATCGCCGTGGTCGCCTCGCCGTCGAGCGAGAACGTCCCCTCCCGTCCGTCGAAGCTCGACTGCGCCGCCCGGCCCCAGAAGGCCAGACTGCCGCCCGCGGCGTCCTTCTCACCCGTCGCCGTGAAGCTGCTGCCGAGCAGCGTCTCGCGCGCCGTCATCGAGTATGACTGTGCGCCAGTGCCGATACTGTCGAAGCCGAAACCATGCGAATCATGGCCGAAGCCGAGAGAACTGAAGCCATCGGGGCCGCTGCTGCCGAAACCGACATGGCCGGCGCCGCCGAAGGCGCGGGCGACATCGGACTGCGCCAGCAGGTCATTGCCGGCAAGGCTGCCCGGCGCGGCATGGTCGTTCGCCGCCCCGGACTGCGATCCAGGATCGAAGTTGAGCGTCTGTCCGGCAATCGTGCCCTGCACCCCGGCGCCGCGCGGTGCCGCGATGCGCCCGGCTATGCCGTCCAGCGCCTGTTCCGCCGCCGTGCGGCCGAACCGCGCCAGCCATGCCGCCGGCATCGGGTCCGAGTTGGTGATCGTGCCCACCGCAATCCCGTCCGCAATCGACACCGACACACCGGGCGGGCCATTCACACCGGCATCGAACAGCACCATCTCGAAGGTCTCCGGGTCCTCGTCATGGCTGTCGTTGTAGAGGGGGACATGGATCTGCGTCTCGGTCTGGCCCGGCCTGAATCGGGCCCGCAGTTGCCAGGACCGCTGCCACGCCAGGTAGTCCTGGCCCGCCACGGCCGACACCGGGGTCGAATCCCGCGTCGCATAGTAGACATGGACCGGCCAGGCCACCTTCTCGCTCAGCGTCACCGTGAAATACCCGTTGCGCTGGTTCTCCTTCATGGTGGCATCGGCAATCGAAATCGTCGGACCCGAGGCCGCCGCATCATTGTCGGACACCGCCACCGTGGCCGCATTGTCCGGGGCGGCGGCCACCGTGTAGCCGGTGCCAGTGCCCAGGGTGGCGGTGATCGAGCCGTCCGGCTCGTCCGCACCGTCGTCCACCGTGGCGACCTCCACGTCCACGCTGCCCGTGACCGGGACGGTGACCGTCCGCGATCCGGTCTCGCCCGAGGCGGCGAAATCGCCGCTCTGGCCGACGGCGAGCGTCACGTCGAGCGGTGCGGCCGGCACCGGGCTTGCCGAGACCGTGAACGAGGCCGAGGCGCCTTCCGTCACCCCGCTGCCGGCGGCGATGCTCACCACTGGCTCGTCATTGTCGCGCACCGCCACCGCGGCGCTGCCCTTGCCCGTGGCCACGGTATAGCCCGTGCCCGTGCCGAGGGTGACGCTCACCGAGCCGTCGGCCTCGTCCGCACCGTCGTCCACTGTGGCCACGGAGAGATCGGTGCTGGTCGTGCCTGCCTTGAGCGTCACCGTCCGGCTGCCCGCGCCGGGGGCGTCCAGGTACTCGCCGCTCTGGGCGACGGTCCAGGTGATCGTGAGGTCGGTGGCCGGGGCCGGGTTGGCCGTGAGGGTGAAGGTGGCCTGGCCGCCCTCGTCCACGGCGGACCCCGCCTGGAGGCTGAGCTCGGGCGTGGCGGGTGTTACCGGCTGGACCTCAGCCTGTTCCGGCTGTTCCTCCGGCGCCGCTGCAAGGCATTCCAGCGCCGGCGGCACCGGCGCCCAGCGCTTGAGGCCGCGGTCCGCCTGCGCCCGCGCCTCGGCGACGGTCATCGGGTTGCTGCTGTAGGCGTTGTCCACCCCGAAGGCGGCAAGCACCCGGCTCCAGCGCTCGACATGGCCCGGCGACGTCCGCCAGGTCTCGGTCGCAGCCAGCTGGGCGTCGGCAAGCAGGGCGTCGGAGACGCAGGAGGGTGCTTCAACCTGCGCCGGCTGTGCGTCCTGTTGCGGCGAGCCCTGGCCGCCGCCGACGGTGATGGTGACCCAGGCAAAGCCGTCGAAGATGCCGCGCTCCCTGATCGACACCGGCGGTGGCGAGGCGCCGCTCACATTTGGACGTGATTCGACCAGCACCTTTGGTATCGCGGCCAGCCTGAAATGCATGACCGTGGCTGTGGCCGGGGCGGTGAAGGTGGCAGTTTGACCGTCCTTCTGCACGCCTTCCTGGACGACCCCGTCCGAGTACGGGCCGTCCACCTGCCGCCAGCGCCAGGCAATGTCGTTTTCGGCCCAGGGCCCGGGGGCGGTGCCCGAGAGGGTGACCTCAGCGCCGGTGGCCACCGTCTGATCGGTGCCGGCATTCGCCGACGGGGTGAAGTTTGCGCCGGGATTGTTGTCCAACCGATGTGTCGCCAACGCCAGATTGTTCCTGAACACGCCATCCGGCAGCACAGCGAGGCTGTTGTGATTCAGATACAGATATCTGAGCTTTGTGAGACTGTCAAAGACGCCTGGCCGCAGCGTCGTCAGCTGGTTGTTGTAATTCAGGTCCAGAGCCAGCAATCCCGTGAGGTCGTCGAAGATGCCCGCCGGCAGCGTTGAAAGGCTGTTTCGGGTCAGCCGCAGGCGCTTCAGATTGGTGAGCCCGTCGAAATCGCCTGCCTTCAGGCTGCTCAACCCCTTACTGAGCAAATTCAGGAAGTTGTTTTGGAAGTCGCCGCTGATGCCCGCCAGGTGTCCGGGGGTCACGTCGGCGCAGTTGCTGACGCCGGGAATCATGCCGAGAATGGCGTCGCGCACCGCCTTCGTGCGCCCGCAAATGCCGGCGTACTCGCCCGTGACCGTGACCGGCCATTCCGGCGACCAGTGACGACGGGTTTCATGGGCCCAGGTGAAGTCCCGTTCCGCCGAGACCACAAGCCTGGTATCGCCGGCGCCGACGGCTTCCAGGCGCACCCACTGTTCGCGGCTGGAATTCGTGAAGGTCATGGTGTCCATGAGGACGCCGTCAACGAGAGGTTGCCCGTCCCGTCTCGTCGCCCTGATCACATTGCCGACCGGCTCGGCAAAAAGATGGACATCGACTCTCCCGCTGCTGCCAATGGGCAGCAGCGCCTCGCCGATCGTGATCTTGAAATCCCTGGTCGCTCCCTCGGCCAGGGTGATCGTCTCGCCCGCCGGGGGCAGGCCCGACACCTTGCTCTCCGCCTCGATCTCCACCGGTGGCGCTGCCTCTTTGACGCGGACCCAGACCGTCCAGCTCTGGTCGAGTTCGCCGTAGTTGACGCGGCGCTTGGCGCCGTCGAAATCGCCCTGCTCCCCCTGGATGACGTGCTTGAGGGGCACCGCATCCGGGAAATGATCGGTGCAGGCCACCTTGGCCTTGACCGTTTGCCACTGGTTCCAGTTGGACGGCGTGAAGGTCAGCGTCGGCCCGAGTTGGTTGTCCCGACGGTTGTGCCGGCTCGCCCCCCTGTCGGGGCCGACAAAGACGCGGCTCAGCGTCCGGTGGGTGTTGTTGCCCCACCAGATGAGGTCGTTGGGGTCATGGATATTGACCTTCACCGTCTCCGACGGCTTCGTCGTCAGCCTGACCTTGTACTTCGGCCCGGGGGCGCTGGCGGGAAGCTCCATGCTTGCCCCAGGGGTTGAATGCATGCCCGTCTGCCAGGGCGCGGTGACTTTCCGGGCGCGCTCCCGGAGTTGTTGGGCAGATTCTCCTTCCCTCTTTTCGATCTTGTTGCCGGATGGATCGTAGTATTCGAGTTCGCCGCAGCCCTTGCTCTCGTTCCAGGTCAGGTGCGTGGCGCTGAACTCCAGACCGGGCGGGGCCGGCGGGGCCTTTACCGTGCCGTTGAGGCGGACCTTCAGGGGCCGAGCTCCTAAAAAAGTCCAGCCGGCGGCGGTATTGTCGCCAGCCGTCCGCCAATTTCTGCTAGCGCCAATGCCGAAACCGTCGGCACTGCCCGCATCATCGTCGGTTGAGGTCGTGGTCCGGATCTTTGCGAAATCCGCGTCGTGGTGGCCGGCCACATCAAGCACGAGATAGTATCCGCGTCCGTCCGTCGGTCCGTCCCTCGGCTCAAGGTCAATGCCGCCACCCGGCGCCGTGAACCTGATGCGCCGGTCGGCGGAAAATGACGTGCCCTGTGGGTTGGTCAGGCGGCCAACAAGCTCGCCAACCCTGAGGTGGTTGTCACCGCGCCGGATTTCGACCGCAAGGACATTGCTGTCAAAGGCGCTCGAGCTTGTTGCCGATGCGAACTCGATGTCAACGCTCTCCAGCCGGTAGCCCCCGGGATTGAACCCGGGCACGAAGAGCTGGGCGTGGTCGCGCTGGAAGGTCACCGTGCCATCGTCCGCCTGACCGATATTGCTGGCAAGCACCTGCGCCTGCGCCCCGGCAGCCGGGGCAAGGAGCGAAAGGGCGAGCAGTGCGGCGGCAGTGCTCCGGCGCAGGCGGCCCGCGAACGCGGCGGAAGCAACGAAAGGATCGGAAGAAGAAGCGGGCCGGCGAGTTGCGGTGCAAACGCCGGAAGAGCCGAGAGACTCAGGCCGGGAGGCGGAGTGCCTTAGGCGGCGGCGCCACCATGAAGACGCAGGAAAGGCGGCTCGGCGGCTCGGCGGCTCGGCGGCTCGGCGGCTCGGCGGCTTATTTTATCACAGGAATCACGATCGGCTGTCAAGTGAAACCTGGCTTCAAGGCCGCCATCCGCACGCTGCAACCCGGCGAGGGTCAGCATCGAACCCGCCCGATGCGTCATCGTGGAACCACCGATCATGATGTCACTCCCGATCTGAGGCCAGGCGCCGCCAGCACTTCCATGCGTGCTGCTCGCGTTGCATGTGGATAACTGTAATGTGAATGCGAGGGTTGGCGCAACTTGCTGGCCGGCAGGTCAGGTTCGGCCGTGGCCGCGGTGGCCCGGCCATGCGCCCGGCGCCCGCAGGCGAGCGAACCGGAAACTCGGGAGCACGGCGCGGACGAGGCGGCCGGTCCGTCCGGCCTACCGGGCTCGCTGTTCGTCGTCCCGGCCCTTCTGGTGTTCAAGTTCGGCCTGTGGGGCCACGACGCCGTCGTGCTGCATGAGCACGACATCCGCAAGAGCAAGGGGCCGTTCGCGATCCTGATGACCGCTCGCGCATTGCGCGAACGATTCCATGACGAGCAGCTGAACCGTCTGATGGAGGCAATGCCGATGACCATCTTCACCACGGTCATCGACAACCCCCGCCTGCAGACGGGACCGGACCGCACGGCTAACCCCTCCGGGATCGCGCTTCGCTTCTGCATGGAACAGCTGCACGGCATGCTGAGCGCCGGCGAACAGCACGGCAAGACGGTCCACATCGTCTTCGAGAGTCGGGGCAGGAAGGAAGACCGCGAGCTCGAACTGGAGTTCCGCCGCATCGCCGCCAACGAAGGCCGCACCGGTCACGGCTGTCGGGACTTCGGCCGGTTCGACTTCCATCCCGTGTTCGTGCCGAAGGCCGCGAATTCGGCCGGCCTTCAACTCGCCGACCTGACCGCCCGCCCGACCGCGCCGTTGCAACTGCGCCCCAACCAGGCGAACCGCGCGCTCGAAATCATCCGTCCCAGAATCGGGGGGCTGCAATACCTGCCCTGAATCTCGCTGTTCCGAAAAACAAAAGGGCCCCGGAAGTGCAAGGACCCTTCTGTCGACCGGGAAATTCCCAATCCTTTCGTCGGAGCATAATTCGACCCGGCGCCATCGGAAACTGGATTGAACGAAGCTGCTCCCGCAGCAGTTTCGCCTTCCGTGTGAGCCTTTCGTCGAGTTCGTGAATTTTCGCGTTGGGGGTCCGGCTGCGAAGCCGGGCCGTTTCGGCGGGGCCATGCCATATTGCCGGCGGCCTTCATCCCCCATCCCCGCCCGGCCAATCGTGTTGACCGTGTGTTGACAGCGGCCGAAACGAGAAATGCCTAGAATCAAAAAAGCCCCTGCAAACATCAATGTTTTCAGGGGCTTTTTTGGTTGCGGGGGCAGGATTTGAACCTGCGACCTTCAGGTTATGAGCCTGACGAGCTACCGGGCTGCTCCACCCCGCGATGCCGAGTGGGAGTCTTGGTTGGGAGTCTTGGTTGCGAGTATTGGTTGTCGAGTGAGCGCATCGTTCCGGCCTGGCGACGACCTACTCTCCCACGTCTTGAGACGCAGTACCATCGGCGCGGAGGGGTTTCACGGCCGAGTTCGGGATGGGATCGGGTGGGGGACCCTCGCCATGGCCACCAGGCCGGAGCGATGCGCTGTTGGGGGTGTTTTCCAGTGAGCGATGTTTGATCAAGCCATTCGAACGATTAGTACCGGTCAGCTTCACATGTTGCCATGCGTCCACGCCCGGCCTATCGACGTGGTGGTCTTCCACGGTTCTCAGGCGAGACCTGGTTTCGAGGGGGGCTTCCCGCTTAGATGCTTTCAGCGGTTATCCCGGCCGGACGTAGCTACCCTGCAGTGCCGCGGGCGCGACAACAGGTCCACCAGAGGTCCGTCCATCCCGGTCCTCTCGTACTGGGGACAGCTCCTCTCAAGTCTCGTACACCCACGGCAGATAGGGACCGAACTGTCTCACGACGTTCTAAACCCAGCTCACGTACCACTTTAATCGGCGAACAGCCGAACCCTTGGGACCTGCTCCGGCCCCAGGATGTGATGAGCCGACATCGAGGTGCCAAACACTCCCGTCGATGTGAACTCTTGGGGAGTATCAGCCTGTTATCCCCGGCGTACCTTTTATCCGTTGAGCGATGGCCCTTCCACGCGGAACCACCGGATCACTATGGCCGACTTTCGTCTCTGCGCGGCCTGTCGGCCTTGCAGTCAGGCAGGCTTGTGCCATTACACTCAGCAGCTGATATCCGACCAGCCTGAGCCTACCGTCGCGCGCCTCCGTTACTCTTTGGGAGGCGACCGCCCCAGCCAAACTACCCGCCATGCAGGGTCCCGGACCCCGGTCAGGGGCCGCGGTTAGATATCAAGACACAAAAGGGCGGTATTTCAAGGGCGGCTCCACGCCAGCTGGCGCCAGCGCTTCGAAGCCTCCCGCCTATCCTGCACATTCATCCCCTGATACCACTGCAAAGCTGTAGTAAAGGTGCACGGGGTCTTTCCGTCTGACCGTGGGAACTCCGCATCTTCACGGAGAATTCAGTTTCGCTGAGCCGACGTTGGAGACAGCGGGGAAGTCGTTACGCCATTCGTGCAGGTCGGAACTTACCCGACAAGGAATTTCGCTACCTTAGGACCGTTATAGTTACGGCCGCCGTTTACCGGGGCTTCGGTTCGAGGCGCCAACCTCTCCCCTTAACCTTCCGGCACCGGGCAGGCGTCAGACCCTATACCGCGCCTTGCGGCTTCGCAGAGCCCTGTGTTTTTAGTAAACAGTCGCCACCCCCTGGTCTGTGCCACCCCCACTCGGTTGCCCGAATGGAGGTCCCCCTTCTCCCGAAGTTACGGGGGCATTTTGCCGAGTTCCTTCAACGTCGTTCTCTCAAGCGCCTCGGTATGCTCTACCTGCCCACCTGTGTCGGTTTCGGGTACGGTCTTGTCGGCGGGGCTGTTTCCTGGAACACCATGGCTGCGCATCCACTCCACTCAAGGACACACACCGTCCGGCATTCGTCACCACCGCCAGGCTCGGGATTATTAACCCGATTCCCATCGACTACGGCTTTCGCCCTCGTCTTAGGGGCCGGCTCACCCTCGGAGGATTACCCTGGCCGAGGAACCCTTGGGCTTTCGGCGAGAGTGTTTCTCACACTCTTTGTCGCTACTCGTGTCAGCATTCGCACTTCCGATACCTCCAGTCCCCCTCACGGGACACCTTCACAGGCCTACGGAACGCTCCGCTACCATGCGGCCATGAGACCGCATCCTCAGCTTCGGTGCGTGGCTTGAGCCCCGGTACATCTTCGGCGCAGGATGGCTTGTCTAGACCAGTGAGCTATTACGCTTTCTTTAAAGGATGGCTGCTTCTAAGCCAACCTCCTGGCTGTCTTGGCCTTCCCACCTCCTTTCCCACTGAGCCACAACTTCGGGACCTTAGCTGGAGGTCTGGGCTGTTTCCCTCTCGACCACGGACCTTAGCACCCATGGTCTGTCTGCCGCGCTGTACTCGCCGGTATTCGGAGTTTGGTTAGGTGTGGTAAGGCTCGCGCCCCCCTAGCCCATCCAGTGCTCTACCCCCGACGGTAATCACACGACGCACTACCAAAATAGTTTTCGCGGAGAACCAGCTATATCCTGGTTTGATTGGCCTTTCACCCCTAGCCACAGGTCATCCCCCACTTTTTCAACAGTGGTGGGTTCGGTCCTTCAGCGCGTGTTACCGCGCCTTCAACCTGCCCATGGCTAGATCACCAGGTTTCGGGTCCGATGCAACGAACCAAAACGCCCTGTTCAGACTCGCTTTCGCTGCGCCTCCACCTATCGGCTTAAGCTCGCTCGTCACACCGACTCGCTGACCCATTATACAAAAGGTACGCCGTCAGGGGACACCGCCCCCTCCGACTGATTGTAGGCATCCGGTTTCAGGTCTCTTTCACTCCCCTCGTCGGGGTGCTTTTCACCTTTCCCTCACGGTACTCGTTCACTATCGGTCGCCAAGGAGTACTTAGGCTTGGAGGGTGGTCCCCCCATCTTCAGACAGGATTTCACGTGTCCCGCCCTACTCATGGACCATCAAGACCCTGCCCGTACGGGGCTCTCACCCGCTCCGGCACGACATTCCAGACGCTTCCGGTTCAGGTCTCGACGGCCACTGGCCTGGTCCGCGTTCGCTCGTCACTACTAACGGAGTCTCGGTTGATGTCCTTTCCTCCGGCTACTGAGATATTTCAGTTCGCCGGGTTCGCCTCCGCACCCTATCGGTTCTTCAGATGCGGATGACCTTGCGGTCGGGTTGCCCCATTCGGATATCCACGGATCAAGGCCCACTCGCGGCTCCCCATGGCTTTTCGCAGCGTGTCACGTCCTTCATCGCCTCTTGGCACCAAGGCATCCACCAAATGCCCTTCTGACGCTTGATCAACATCGCACACGGGAAAACACCCGTGCTGCAAAGATGCTTCTCACGTTCCCGGAACACACACCCCATACCCCCGGCACAACAACACCGGATACCCAGGGCACATGTCCCAGT
>CBDCAO010000012.1:1085000-1350000 GCA_965213935.1 Thalassobaculaceae bacterium
CGGAACGCTCTTGCTGGTCATCGAGAGCTCACGGACCCCGAGACCGAGCAACAACGAGGTGAAGCGGGGGTTGCCGGCAATTTCACCGCACACGCTCACCGGTTTGCCCGCTCGGTTCGCTGCGGAGACAGTCATCCGGATGAGCCGCAGGACCGCCGGATGAAGCGGATTGTAGAGGGGTGCGACCTGTTCATCACCGCGATCGATCGCCAGCGTGTACATGGTGAGGTCGTTGGTTCCGATCGCAAAGAAATCAACCTCCTGCGCCAACTCCTCGGCGATGAGTGCGGCGCCGGGAACCTCGATCATCACTCCGAGCGGCGGGATCGTGACCGGCGACCGGTCCTCAATGCGGGCGGCAACCAGGCCGATGATCTCCCGGACTTCGCGCACTTCCTGCACGCTCGAGATCATCGGCAGCAGAAGCCGTACCGGGCCATGGGCGGCGGCACGAAGGATTGCGGCAATCTGGACGTGAAAGAGTTCCGGGTGGCGAAGCGACAGCCTGATCGCCCGCATTCCCAGCATCGGGTTCGCTCCCTCGGACCTGCCCTGGTGGACCCCGTAGACCTGTGATTCACCGCCGGTGTCGAGCGTACGGATCGTGACCGGTCTTCCCTTCATGCCCTCGACGACCGAGCGAAGCAGCGCGTACTGCTCTTCTTCACCGGGCGGCACGTCCCGGTTCATGAACATGAACTCGGTCCGCAGGAGGCCAACGCCCTCCGCCCCGCTCTCCAGCGCAGTGTCAACATCCCGGGCAAGTTCGATGTTGGCCTGCAGTCCGACAATGGTCCCGTCGGTGGTTTCTGCCGGCAGGGAACGCAGCCGTGCCAGCTGCCGGCCAAGCCGACGCTGCGCTGCCGCCCTGCGCCTGTGCTCGGCCAGAACCGCCGCGTCCGGGCGCACGAGTACGAGACCGGCCTCGCCGTTGACGACAATCCGGTCATTCGTACGAACGATATCCATGATCCCTGCAACCCCGAGGACGGCGGGCAGACCCATGGACCTCGCCAGGATCGCCGTATGGCCCTCCGGCCCTCCCGAGGCGGTCACGATCGCCGCCACGTGTTCCGGGTCCAGCAGGGCGATGTCGGCAGGGCTGAGTTCATCCGCCACCACCACCACGCCCTTCGGAAGCCCTGCGACCCGGGGAGACGGAGCCCGCACGAACTGGCGGATGATCCGGGACCCCACGTCACGGACATCGTGGACCCTGGCCGCGAAATACGGGTCCGCGATGCCCTCGAACCCGCGCGCAATGTCACCGATGACCGAGCGAACCGCCGCCTCGGCATTGATTCGTTCCTCCCGGATCCGGCTCTCGACTCCGGCCACCATCCGGTTCGATGCCAGCAGGGCAAGGTGGGCGTCGAGCAGGAAGCCAAGTTCCTCGCGCGCGGACGCGTTCAGGCTGTCGCCCTTGCTCCTGAGCTCCGCCACCTCGGCTCTCGCCCGTTCGAGGGCATCGGCAAACCGCCCGGCTTCACGCGAAACGGCGCGATCCGCTATACGGTATTCAGGTACGTGCGCGAGACCGGAGTCGATGACGTGCACCGAGCCGACGGCGATTCCGGCCGACACACCCACGCCGCTGAATTCGTGCCCGCCCGACACCTCCCCGGCATCGGAGTCACGCGCGTCACTCTTCATCGAACTTGTTCTCGACCAGCTGTACCATCCGGTGAACCGCGTCGGCAGCATCGGGACCGCGCGCAATCAGCCGTATGACAGACCCCGTGGCAGCCGCAAGCATCATCAACCCCATGATCGAACGGCCCGACACGGTCTCGCCATCCTTCGAAACCTCGATCTCGCTTTCAAACATGTTCGAGAGCTTCACGAACCGTGCGGCTGCGCGCGCATGCAGCCCGCGCCGGTTGAGGATCGTGACGCTTCGTTCGTGTACCGGTCCCTGTGGCCCGGTCACGACGGCTCTCTCAGTACTTCCGATGCAACCTTGATGTACTTTTGTCCGGCGTTCGTGACCTCCCGGACCACATCCTGCAGGCACTCGTGTTTGCCAAGGCTTGCGAACCGGACCAGCATCGGCAGGTTGACTCCGGCAATGACCTCCACGCGGTCACGCTCCATGATCGATATGGCCAGATTTGACGGCGTGCCACCGAACATGTCGGTAAACACGATCACCCCCGCACCGCGATCGACATCGTTGATGGACTTCACGATGTCGTCGCGTCTCTGCTCCATGTCGTCCTCCGGCCCGATGCAGACCGTTGCTATCTGTTCCTGGGGACCGACAACATGTTCCAAGACTTCGCGGAGACCGTCCGCCAACAATCCGTGGGCCACGACGACCATGCCAACCCGTACCGACTTGTCTGATTCATCCATGGACATGTCCACTCCCTGCGGTCCGGGAGCCGCCCCTCGCCGGGGAACCCGGTGACACGGACCAGAACGCGCACGCAACCCGTTTTACGATGGGCTGGGCCGCACTCCGGGCATGATTCCGAACCGGACCTTCGCTACCGCAGACGCCTCGAACGGCGCAAGGCGCAGGAGCGGGACCGCAATTCCAAGGTACCGGCACGATGCAGGCTCCGGAAGCCGGGGGATCTTGCCAGGTTCGACCAGATCGCATACCGCGATCAGCTCGGCACGATCAAGGGAAGGTGCGGGGCATATGCCCACTCCCCGGATCTCGATTCGACCGGCAATAGCGTCCGGGCATCGCGCGATCAGCCGTTCACCGTCACGCTCGAGAATGGTGCGATCGTCCGCAACCAGTCTCCCGCCCCGTTCAATGAGACGCAGGGCGAGATCCGACTTCCCCGACCCGGACGGCCCGCGAAACAGAACGGCTCTCCCGTCAACGGCGACGCAGGTTCCATGTACCGTGCAGTTCATCCCGCTCCCTTGTCCGACCGGTCCGGCGCCCGCGGGTGGCGCACGACAAACCGCGTTCCCGTTACCGTTCCATCCGTACCCGTCACATTCTCCGCGTGTATTGTTCCGCCAAGCGACCTGATGATCTCCCGACAGCCTGCCAGACCGATGCCGTGATGGCCTTGATCCGGTTCGCCAGGCCGGATAGACCGGAACGGGTCGAAGATCCTTTCCAGATTTTCCTGCTCGATGCCCGCACCGCTATTTTCTAATGAGATGCGAACAAACTCCGGTTCTCTGAAGAAAACCATGCGGAGAGCACTGCCTTCTTCGACAAAATTTTGCGCATTCGCTACCAGTTCGTCAAAAATCATGTCAAGAAACCGCCAACACGTACACATCTGTACGTGGGTCATGTCATTCTCTTCAACTACAGTAAGTGACATCCCATGCATTTGCGTCTTATTGAGACGATACAGTTCAATCCATTGTGTGACAGTTCTTGTATCGCGTTCTTCCGCATTTATATCTGCCTCCAGGGACTCAAAACTCACCACCCTCTCAGCTATACGCCTCAGGTTGTTCAAGGACGCCTTGAGCCGACTGATGTTCTTGCCTGCCCGTTCGTAGTCCCTGTGTCCGAGATCCTCTTCCACCAGCTCAGCGCAAATGGCCATACCCTCGATTGGAGACTTGAAGCTGTGAAATAGCGTGCTCGCGTACAACTTCCTGCGCTGAATCCTCCCCTCGAGTTCGCTGGTCATATCCGCCAGTGACCTGGCCAGCACGCCAATTTCGTCCGGACGTTCCGCCACGGCCTCGAATAGTCTCGCCCGGTCTGGCGCGTTCGGAGTGTCCAGTGCTGCACCCGCCAGTTCGTGAAGCGGATACGCAATCGTACGCGCCAGGTACAATGCCAGAATACCAAAACACACGGCAATGAGCAGGAATCCTCCTACCGTAATACTGAGAAACACGCGGGAATTCGGTTCAATTGTTAGCTGTTCCTTGATCAATAGAACATGGCCGATTGTCTCAGATGTATTTATCAATACAGGATGATAGAACAGGTCAACGGGTTGACCATTTATCTTATACTCATGCCATACCTTTCCTGACTCGCTTTGGTGTGTCGCATAGGGTACGCCCTCTCTGATTTCAGGACAGTCGTTCCCTGGTTCTTCATCTGGTGCCGGAAACGGGAGCAGCAATGCCGCTGGGACTGGTGGCGGTGCATGTCCAGGCACGTGATTAGGCCAATTCTCTGTTCCTTCACCCATTCGAATTGTTTCTACACTCCAACTCGTTTGTACTTTGTTGAAGGTCTTATCAACTCTATATTTTATTGTATTTGTGTGTGCCAAAACACCATTCGCCGACTTTATTTCCTTTGCTTCACGCCCTGTTTCCAACCAGAAGCGATCGGGAATCACCCCGTGCACACTCGTCCGGAACCTCGGACCCGAAAACGCCATCAGGACAGTGCCATATCCTTCAATGAACCGTCCCCACGCAGCCGGAGCCCGGCCACTGAGGACCTGCATCATGTGATATCGGCCTGACGCTTCCCTGCTGCCGGGCTCGGGCGGGCGTGGCCGGGATTTTCGCGACAGCAGCCTTCCATGAGCATCATAGATGCAGACAGTAGTCGGAACGCCTCCGGTACCGATCTCGGCCCTGGCGTGCTCGCCTCCGCGAAACCTCTCTTCGGCAAGGAACCGGCCGACGGCATCGGCAATCCCGATCACCGTGCCGGCATGAAGTCTGCCCGCCCCTTGCCCGCCAGGATCGGGATCCGACGTATAGGTGTCGGCGATAAGTTGCGCGATGAACCGGGCCGACTCCTGATTTCTGCGCAGCGCCTCTTCCCGCTCACCAGGCTGAAGCACCACGAATGCGAGCATGGCGCAGAGGAAGAACGTGACCGGGACCAGCGCGGTCAGAACGAACTTGTGCGAAACGCGTGCGGTCCTGAGCCACGATGCGCCAGCATTTACAACCAAGCGAGCGTTTCGAAGTCCGTTAAGCGAGTTTCGAAGACATTGTGCACGTTCTGTCATGTATTCTTTCATGTTGCACCCAGTTTACTGCCAGTGCAGCATATCGATTATTTTTCCCACTTGTAGCCTTGAGCATGAACCGTCTTGATTTTGTCAAATCCCGGGTCAGCCTTTATGAACGCCTTCCTGATTCGCTTGATATGATCCTTGATGTGGTTGTTGGATTTCGCTACTCGTCCTGGTCCCAGGGCTTCGGCCAGCTGGCTTCGCGAGAGACTGTGGTCCGGATACCGTGCGAGTGAATGGACGATCTGGTAGCCGTCTGCCGTCAGGGCGACGTGCTTGCCATTCCATGTTGCGCTTCTGTCGTCTCCATGGAGGATCAGGCCCTCAACTTGCAACAGCTTGTCCCTGGTTTCGTTTGCGGTTGTTTCACACTGTCCCTGCCTGTGTCGAACAATCAATGCTTCTGCCATATCTCTTATGGATTTCAGTGAAGTTTCCTTTGGTACAAAGGACAAGGAATAACTTCTGAACTCTTCCTCTCGTAATTCTCTATCAAATTCACTCTCAACAATTGTTGGCATGGGGTTGAAGCTGGGATCCTTCGGAACATGCGTGTTTGCACCACTGTCAATGGATCTCTGATGGTATTCAAGATCCGTATAAGCTGATAGCGCCATGATTGGAACATTACTTTTTGTTCGATAATATTTGATGAGTTTGTATCCGCTATCAGGCTCATCAAGCCAAATGTCCTGAATGATCAAATCAATCTCTGCGTATGTTTGACTGAACGTTTCTTTCGCGTCCTTGTAATACTTGCACTCCAGGACCTCGTAGCCCATGCGGCACAAGCCTTCAGCCAATGGAATACGAAAGTCTGCCGAATCATCAACCAGCAGGATGCACCTCCTGTCGCCTGACTGAGCCATGGTGACCTCCCCGTCGAGACCAGGTTCCACGCACGATACTCTGCCGCGAAAGTGGCAAGTGACCCTGGCCGACTGCCACAACTGTCGCCGCACGCACCGGTTCGTCCTGCCGTTCGGGGCCTCCGGCGCACGTGTGTCACGGGTCACGCTGTCCGGTCCCGGAGAACCGGTGCGGGCCCGAGGCTGTCCCCCCTCCGCATCGTCCTTCCGTCAGCGGTTGATTTTCACGCGCCGATAAACCAAACAGTCACATTCGCGCGAACGGTCCGGTACCCTCGCAGCGCGACAGTCTGTTGTGGAGGATACCATACCATGGTCCGCGAACCCGCCGACCGCGCACCCCTGGGAACGCACGGGCTGTTCGACCTTGCGAACGTCAATCGCAATCTGTCATTGCCGGCACTCTACCAGCATGCGGTTCGGCGCAACGAGGCCAGTGTCGCGCCGGGCGGAGCCCTTGTCGTGAATACCGGCGAACACACCGGTCGCTCGCCCCGTGACCGGTTCATCGTCAGAACACCGGGAGTGGACGGGGCCATTGACTGGGGCGCGGTGAACCAACCGCTCGAACCACGGGTCTTCGACGACATGCACAGGCGGGTGGCAGCCCATTTTGCAAACCGGGATGTCTTCGTGCAGGACTGCATCGCCGGCGCTGACCCGTCCTACGGCATCCGGGTGCGCGTCGTGACCGAACTGGCCTGGTGTGCACTGTTCTCGCGCAACATGTTCATCCGGCCACCGGCGGGAGATGCCGCCGGGGCGGAGCCTGACTTCACCATCCTGCACGCCCCCGGGTTGCGGGCCCGGGGGCAGACCGACGGCCTTAACTCCGAGACCTTCATCCTGATCCATCTCGAGAAACGTCTGGTACTGATCGGCGGCACCGGATACGCCGGTGAAATCAAGAAATCCATCTTCGGTATTCTGAACTACCTGCTTCCGGACCGAAACGTATTGCCGATGCACTGTTCGGCCAATGTCGGGCTCAGGGGTGATACCGCCGTCTTCTTCGGCCTGTCCGGAACCGGCAAGACCACCCTGTCGGCCGACAGCAGCCGCAGGCTGATCGGCGACGACGAGCACGGCTGGTCGGATTCCGGGGTCTTCAACTTCGAGGGCGGCTGCTACGCGAAGGTGATCAACCTCTCCGCAGAGGACGAGCCCGAGATTTATGCGACCACCGCGCGGTTCGGCACCGTGCTCGAGAACGTGGTGTTCGATCCGGTCACCCATGAACTCGACTTCACCGACAATTCGCTGACCGAGAACACGCGAGCCTGCTATCCGCTCGGTCATGTCGGGAACACGGCCGACGGGTCCGGCGGTCATCCTCGCAACGTCGTCATGCTGACCGCAGACGCCTTCGGGGTACTGCCGCCAATCGCCCGCCTGTCACCGGAACAGGCCATGTATCACTTCCTGTCCGGCTACACCGCCCGCGTCGCCGGCACGGAACGCGGTCTCGGCCGCCAGCCCGAAGCCACCTTCTCAACCTGTTTCGGCGCTCCGTTCATGCCAAGACATCCAACGGTCTACGGCGAGATGCTGCGCCGCAGAATCGCGGAACACGGAGCAACCTGCTGGCTGGTCAACACCGGATGGTCCGGGGGCAAGGCAGGAGACGGCGGCCAGCGCATGCCGCTCGGGTACACCCGGGCCATGATCCGGGCCGCCCTTGACGGCGTTCTCGATACGGTACCAATCCGCGAGGACCGGCGTTTCGGTCTCCAGGTCCCCGAACGCTGTCCCGATGTCCCGGAAGAAATTCTCCAGCCGCGCGCGACGTGGCATGACAAGTCGCACTACGATGTGACGGCAGCAGACCTCTGCAGCCGGTTCATCGAGAACTTCCGGCCATTCGAGAGCCAGGTCAGCGAAACCGTGCGCGCAGCCGGCGCCCGCGCCGTCTGAACGCAGCCCGGCCCTCCCCCTCCTCAGAAGAGACCCGCACATGAACGGTGCCGAATCACTCGTCCGCACTCTGGTTCGAAGCGGCATAGACACCAGCTTCACCAATCCCGGCACATCGGAGATGCACTTTGTCGCAGCCCTCGATCGCATTGGCGGCATGCGGTGCGTCCTCGGCCTGTTCGAGGGAGTGGTCACGGGCATGGCCGACGGCTACGCGCGCATGATGGAACGCCCGGCCGCAACCCTGCTCCACCTCGGTCCGGGCCTCGGGAATGGCATCGCCAACCTGCACAATGCCCGCAAGGCGCATTCGCCCATCGTCAATATTGTCGGTGATCACGCCACCTATCACCTACGGTACAACGCGCCACTGACCGCCGATATCGAAGGCTTGGCCAGACCTGTTTCCCACTGGATCCGGACGTCACCGTCGTCCCGAGATGTCGCGCGCGACGGTGCACGGGCGGTGCAGGCCGCGCGGACGGGAGCGGGCCGGATCGCCACACTGATCCTTCCGGCCGATACGGCGTGGAACGAGGCCGGGAGCGACGATCCGGCAGCCATGCCGGTCCCCCGGCGCACCGGTGTCGCTGCCGACGTGATCAGAACCGCAGCAGAGGCGCTCGCATCGGGTGAGAACACCCTGATCCACATGACTGGACGCGCCCTGCGCGAGGACGCGCTCAGGCTGGCAGGACAGATCCGCAGCAGGACCGGGTGCAGGCTCTCCTGCATGACGGCCAATGCGCGATGGGAGCGCGGAGCCGGACGAGCGTCTGTCGAACGAATCCAGTACCCGGTCGACGTGGCACTTCGCCAGTTGCACGACGTGCGGCACATCATCCTTGTCGGAACCGATGCTCCGGTTGCCTTCTTCGCCTACCCGGACCGTCCGAGCGTGCTGGTGCCGGATGGCTGCCAGGTACACCACCTGGCCGACATCGACCACGACCACCTGGCGGTGCTGCAGTCCCTCGTCGACGAACTCGACGCACACGACGCACCCGAACTCGAGAACCACAATCCTCCTGACCTGGCGACCGGCGCCCTGACGACTGAAGCGATCGCTCGCGCACTGGGACACCACATGCCGGAAAACGCGATCCTGGTAGACGAGTCCGTCACCTCCGGTCGCGGTTTCATGCCCTTTACCCGCAATGCGGCTCCCCACGACTGGCTGGCGCTGACCGGTGGGTCGATCGGCTATGGCCTTCCGTGCGCCACCGGCGCCGCCCTCGCCTGTCCTGACCGCAAGGTGATCTGCACCGAGGGCGACGGATCGGCGATGTATACGATCCAGGCCCTGTGGACGCAGGCCCGCGAAGGGTGCGATGTGGTGACAGTCCTGTTCAACAACCGCAGCTACGCGATACTCAAGGGTGAACTCGCCAAGGTCGGAGCCGGAAACCCCGGGCGAACCGCCCTCGACATGCTCGACCTCGACCGCCCGGATCTGGACTGGTGCCGGCTCGCCGGTTCCATGGGAGTGCCCGCAACCCGGGCGACGACCGCCGACGAATTCAACGATCAGTTGGCACGCGCGGTTGCCGAACCAGGTCCACGGCTGGTCGAGGTTGTCGCGTAGTGGCCGGCTGCCGACGCAGGCGGAGAAGCCGGGGTCTGCTGCCCGGGGCAGACGGTTCAGTGGCGGTAGTCGGGCTCGAGCCGGTCAAGCACCCTGCGCAAGGCCGTGAAGTGACGGTCGGCAAGCTTTGGCGCCTCGGCCGCAAACTGCTGCCGTGAAACCTCCCGGACCCGGTCCGACACCCGCCGCAGCGGACTGCCCTGCGCCCGCGCCAAAACCTGGAACATTGCGGCACGTTCGAGGTAGTAGAGGTCGTTGAATGCGTCGGCGACCGTCGGACCGGTCACCACGATACCGTGACTGGCCATGAACAGGATGGTGCCGTTTCCTAGTTTCCGGGCCAGCCGGTCGCCCTCGTCGGTGGAAAGCGCCAGCCCCGTGTAGTCATCGTCGTAGGCAATACGTCCATCGAACAGCAACGCGTTCTGCTCAGCCATCTCGAGCCTGCCGTCCTCGATCAGAGTGATCGACGTGGCGTAGGGCATGTGGGTGTGGAGCACGCAGGCCGCATGGGGTGCGCCGACATGAATGCGGCTGTGAATGCAGAAGGCGGTATCCTCAACCGTGTTCTCGCCCTCGAGCACGGCGCCGGTGTCATCGCACAGGACCAGCGACGACGCGGTGACCTCCGACCAGTGCCAGCCGTACGGATTGATCAGGAAACGATTGCCGCGCACGACACCGTCGCTGTCCGGCACTGCCAGGGAAAAGTGATTGTCCACACCCTCGTGCAGGTTCAGCCTGGCCGCCCACCGCAACGCGCATGCGAGGTCAACCCGCAGGTGTTCGAGATCGGCATTCACGGGCCTGAACCTTCCTTGACCAGAACCAACGGTTCAATCCCTTCTGACGGTGAAACGGGCTATTCGGCTGCAACCGCGGTCACGTTGCCCACGGCCCCCGATGCGGTCACGCGGTCGAGTTCGGCCCCGGAGTATCCGAGCACCTCGCTCAGGACTTCGGCCGTGTGCTCGCCGAGCAGCGGTGAACGAACGACCTCCGCCTCGCTGTCAGAAAGCTTGATCGGGCAGCCAACCGTCAGGTAGGGGCCACGTTCCGGATGATCCACCTCGACGATGGTCCCGGTTTCCCGAAGCGACGGTTCCTCCGACAATTCCTTCATTGACAGGATCGGACCGCACGGAATGTCCAGCGGATTGCACGCATCCATCACCTCGAACTTGGTCCGGGTGCGTGTCCATTGCTCGATTCGATCGAAGACCTGCGGGATCTTGTCGAGACGGGCCGCCGGCGTTGCGTACTCCGGATCCTCCTTCCAGCCCGGCTCGCCGATCAGATCACAGATCCGGCCCCAAACGGCCGCCTGGGTAATGAAGTAGACATAGGCGTCAGGGTCGGACTCCCACCCCTTGCACTTGAGGATCCACCCTGGCTGTCCACCCCCGGAATCATTACCGGCGCGCGGAGTCGCCTCACCGAACGGTATGCCCTGGCCAAACTGGCTGTATTCCTTGAGGGGACCGTGTCCCAGGCGCTGCTGATCCCGCAGCTTCACGCGGCACAGGTTGAGGACACCGTCCTGCATCGCGGTAAGGACCTTCTGGCCCCGACCGGTCTTTTCGCGCTGGAACAGCGCGGACACGATGCCGAGTGCCAGATGCAGACCGGTTCCGCTGTCACCGATCTGGGCTCCGGTCACCAGTGGCGGACCGTCAAGAAACCCGGTTGTCGACGCGGCTCCGCCGGTACATTGGGCCACGTTCTCGTAGACCTTGCAGTCCTCGTACGGACCGGGGCCGAACCCCTTCACCGACGCCAGGATCATGCGCGGATTGATCTGCTGGATACGCTCCCACCCGAACCCCATCCGGTCGATCGCACCGGGCGCGAAGTTCTCCACCATGACGTCGCACGCGCGGATCAGGCGTTCCAGCACCTCCTTGCCGGTCTCGTGCTTGGTGTTGATCTCGATCGAGCGCTTGTTGTGGTTCAGCATGGTGAAGTAGAGCGAATCCGCCCCGGGAACATCGACCAGCTGCTTGCGGGTGGCGTCCCCGACCCCGGGCCGCTCCACCTTGATGACATCCGCTCCGAGCCACGCCAACAGCTGCGTGCAGGTCGGACCTGACTGGACGTGCGTAAAATCCAGGATCCGTACCCCGTCCAGCGCCTTGCCCATCGCGACCTCCGTCCTGTCCTTCGCACCCACATACCGTCTCGGGTGCCTGTCTATACAGACCGCATCCGGTGCTGGCAAACCTCCGCGCAACACCGCACCGGGGCTGGCAGGATGACGCACCCTGCCGCCGCCGCGGCCAACAGAAACGCTCGCCTTGAGGTGCCCGGGACCCCCGCAGTCAGGCCGCCGCCCGTGCGTGCTGGGCCAGACGCGGCATGATCTCCTCGGCCAGCATGGTCATCGACCGTCGGCAGAACACCGGATCATCCCACTCGTGCGCCATGGCGGTCAGGACACCGAACGGCCCGACGCGATCACGCAGGGCCACCAGCTTGTCCATCACCGTACCGGGCGAACCGAAGGCGACCTGGGACTCGGCAATTTCGCTCCAGGTCACGTTGTCGGGATCGGGGTGGTCGTCCGGCGCGGCAAATCTCGCGATGCCGCGTGCACGGACCGAGCTCTCGAAATAGCGGAACCAGAAGGCCATCGGACCGTCGGGATCCAGCACGTAGTCCCGCGCCTCCTCGTCCGACTGTGCGACGACGATGCTGCGCGAAACCCGCCAGATCGACGGGTCCGGACGCCGCCCTGCCCGTTCGCATCCCTCGGCGTACCGCTCCCAGTGGCTCGCCGTGTACCGCGGCTGCAGGAAGGCTGCGCCCGATATCGGAATCCACCCGTTTTCCCCGGCCACCAGGGCACTTCCGGATCCCGGAGACATGATCGAAATCGCAATCGGGGGATGCGGTTTCTGGTACGGCCTGATGAAGTGACCGACGCCGAACTCCGACCGGTCCATGTCCTGTATCCGCACCGCCCACTGTTCTCCCGCACGGTCATACGGCGGTTCCTGCCGCCATATGGCCAGGATGTGCTCGATCGACTCCCGGACCAAGGCACCGCGATCGGTATCGCCGCCCACCTCGAAGAGCTCGACATCGGAGGACAGGCTTCCGGTTCCGATCCCCATCTGGAACCGTCCGCGCGAGAGGTGGTCAAACAGTGCGGCCTGGCCCGCGACCTGGGCCGGATGCTGATTGGGCAGGCAGAACACTCCGGTCCCGAGCTTGATGGTGCGGGTCTCGTTGAGCAGGGTCGCGAGGAAGACGAGCGGCGCTGTGATCGGCTCGACCGTGGCACTGGCATGTTCGCCGATCCAGCACTCCTCGAACCCCAGCCTGTCTGCCAGGATGATGGTCTCGCGATCTTCGTCGAGAACCCGGGTCAGATCCCTGGCCGGATCGTGCACTGGCTGCATGAAGAGTCCCAGACGCATCACCTTCTCCCTTGCGACATGGTCAAACCCACCGGATAGTAGCGCATCGTCCTGCCCGCATCCACGCCGGCCGGTCGGAAAGTCCGTGCGTCGTGGCTGTCCCGGGCCGCGGGCCGGATCGAGGCCGCACCGGCCTGCGCTGCGCCACGCTCTCCCCGGGACCGCGGCCGCCTGGCGCCGGTCCGTCCGCAAGGCGGAGTCCTCTGGAACGCAGCGACAAAGACGGGTCTTCTGTTCGTCACGCTGGAGAATTCGAACCGGAATCACTCTCCCGAGACACGCACATGCCGACTACCCGATCTCTCCGAGCCTGTTCCGCCGGGAATCCCGGAACACCGCGTCACCGGACGTCCCGCCATCCGGTTCGTCAGCCGGCCGGCGGCACCACACGCAGCAGGAAACGGATCACCGACTGCGCAAACAGGTCGTTCCTGTCGCCGGCCACCATGTGGGCCGCATTTCCCACACGGGCGTACTCGGCATGCGGCACCTGTTCGAGAAAGGCGCGGACTCCCTCCTCGCTCAGCACGTCCGACATGCCACCACGGACCAGCAGGACCGGCAGGTCCAGACTGTCGGCTGCGTCCGAGAGGCGCTGCCGGTATCCGGGGGCACTGCCCTGGGACAGGCGGCGTGCCGGGTCCCAGTGCCAGACGTACTTTCCGTTCGCGGCCAGCCTGACGTTCTTCGCCAGTCCGTCGAGTGTGCGCGGACGCTTGCGGTGCGGCTGGTATCTCGCGATCGCCTCGGCAACCTCCTCCAGACTGTCGAACCCTTCCGGCTTCTGGTCCATGAAATCCCGGATCCTGGCGCGTCCGTCGGCCTCGATCCGGGGCGCGATATCGACCATGACCAGGGCCCGAGCCTCGACCCGTCGTTCGCCGACCGCGACCAGGGCGGTGGCACCGCCCATGGACGCTCCCACCAGAACCGGGGGGATGGTCCCCAGTTCACCGATCACGCAGCCGAGATCGGCAACCATCCGGTCGACACCGTAGCCGTCCCTTCCCGCCCAGTCGGAATCACCGTGGCCCCGCGCGTCGAAGGCGATCGCACGGTACCCGGCGGCTCCCAGCCGCTGACCGGCACTCCGCCAGGAATGCCGGGTCTGGCCGCCGCCATGCATCAGGATCACCGGCGGACCGTCCGAATTTCCCCAACTGTCGGCTGCAAGTCGAATTCCCCCGTGACCCGTCCACACGTGCCGGGGCTCCGGGGTACCGGGCAACCGTTCGCCTGCGCTCATTGCGGTTCCTTCTCCGGTCGGGATCGAGCGAGCGCAGCTTGCCGCGAGTCCCCGCCACGTCAAGGGGCGTGACGCCACCCCTGTCACTGGTTCATGATCCGTCAAGGCGGCGCGGTGCAGGGCACAGGGATGTCGAGCGGACAGAACGAGGGTACCGGCCGACATCAGGCCCGCCGGGCAGGCACCCGGTTTCAGGGGCGCAGACAATGATCATCGACAGCATCGAAGCCGTGCCGCTGCGCATCCCGCTTTCGCGGAACTTTGGCGGCAGTGTCTACACAGTGACGTCCCGGTGCACGGTGGTCACGCGGCTTCAGGTTCGCGACGGGCCCCTGGCCGAGATCTACAACGGTGACAACCGCAGCCACGGGGTCGAGATCGCAAGCCTCATCAACGACCGGCTGGCGCCGCTGGTAACGGGCGGCGACGTGCGCAACTGGCAACGTCACGCCGCGCGCCTCGAGGCGGAGATACCCGGTGCCGCCATGTCTCCCGAACTGATGATGCAGGCCATCGCCTGCGTCGACTGCGCCATCTGGGATGCGGCCGCACGCTGCTACGGGACCAGCGTGTCACAGCTGCTCGGCGGTTACCGCCGGGAAATGCCGATCATCTCGATCGGCGGATACTACCAGGACGGCAAGACCGCGTCCGACCTGGCCCGGGAAATGCGCCTCCTGCGCGACCGCGGCATGGCCGGATGCAAGGTGAAGGTCGGCGGGCTGTCGCCGCAGGAGGATGCGGAGCGGGTAAAGGCGGCACGTGACGGCGCAGGCCCCGACTTCATGCTCGCGGTCGACGCCAACCGGGGATGGTCGTGGCGCAACGCCGCGCGATTTGCCGGTCTCGTGGAGCATCTCGACATCGCCTGGTTCGAGGAACCCTGTCACTGGTTCGACGACATCGACGGCATGCGCGAACTGCGCGGCCGGACCTCGATACCGATCAATGCCGGCCAGAGCGAAATCACCGGCCAGGCGATGCGCCGGCTGATCAACTCCGGTGCTGTCGACATGGTCAACCATGACGCTTCGGAGTCCGGCGGAGTGTCAGGCTGGTTGCGTGTTGCCGGACTGGCAAGACTCGCCGGCCTGACGATGACCCACCACGAGGAACCCCAGATCGCGCTCCACCTGCTTGCGGCACATCCTCACGGGTATTGTGTCGAGTGCTTCGCGGACCCCGAACGCGACCCGCTTTGGAACGGAATGCTCAGCACCGGACCGGAAATCGAAGACGGGGTCATCCGGCTTGCCGGGGAGACCGGTTTTGGGGTGACGATCGATCCCGATGCGGTTACACGCTACAGGATCTGAACGGGGGCGCCGGGTGAGTCGGGCCGGGCGCGGCGTGATGGTGGACAGACAATGAGCATCTGGGGAAAGGTCATAGGCGGGGCGGCGGGACTCGCTCTGGGCGGGCCGATCGGTGCACTGCTGGGCGCCGTCGCCGGCCATGCCGTCGACCGGATGACTACGTCGCAACCGCACGTCCCCGACGAGGAGGCGTCGACCCACAAGGTCGCGTTCACGATCGGGGTCATCGTCCTGTCGGCGAAGATGGCCAAGGCCGATGGTGTCGTTACCCGCGACGAGGTCAGGGCTTTCCGCGAGGCCTTCCACGTACCGGAAAGCGAGGCGCGCAACGTCGCCAAGGTCTGGAACCAGGCGCGTCGCGACATCAGTGGATTCGAGACCTACGCCAGACAGATCGCCCGGCTGTTCAACTCCGGCTCGCCGGTACTCGGGGAGCTGCTCGTCAGCCTGCTTCACATTGCCAAGGCCGACGGGGTCGTCCACGAGAACGAACTCGCCTACCTGAAGCGGATCGCCGAGATCTTCGGCTTCGACGCCGACGCATTCCAGAAGCTTCTCGCCATGCACGGCGCTGCTCCCGACGAGGATCCCTACCAGGTGCTCGGGGTCACGGCTGACACATCCGATGACGAGATCAAGGCCACCTACCGACGCCTGATTCGCGAGCACCACCCCGACCGCCTGGTCGCACAGGGCCTGCCGGAGGAATTTGTCCGCCAGGCAAACGACAGGATGGCGGCGATCAACGCGGCCTACGACAGGATCACGCGGAGTCGTTCCCTGGCGTGATGGCTCCGGGCCGTTCGCCGCGGGAGCGTCCGGCCCTCACGGACTGCTGCTGCCCCGGGCTCGGACCGGAAGGGTAAGCGACGCCGGGGTCCTCCGCGGCCGAACCCCGTACCCGTATGCCCGGACAGTCTCGCCACGCCGTCTTGACGAATGATTATGAACAAATCATGATCACATAATGAACTGCAATTGCCGGGTTTCGCGCATGACATCGCTGCCGGCCGCATCCCGGCGGATCCTGTATCTCTGGCTGCCGGGTCTGGCGTTCGAACGGCTCGACATTGAATTCGGTGCCGGCCCGACGGTCATCGTGCATGGCGCGAGCGGGCGGCGCGAGGTCATCGCTGCCTGCCCCCTGGCACTGGCAGCCGGTATCGCTCCGGGTCGGTCGGCCGCAGACGCCCGTGCCCTCGTGCCGGGCCTGCACATGCTTCCGGCGGACCCGGATGGCCAGCAAGCAACACTCGAGGCCCTCTCCGACTGGTGCGGCCGCTATTCTCCGACGGTGTCCACCGACCCACCGGCGCAGGCCCGCGGTGACGGCGGGGTGTGGCTCGACGTGACCGGCTGCGCGCACCTGTCCGGCGGGGAGACGGCGCTGTGCCGCGATATCCATGCCCGGCTGACCGGTCTCGGCTGGACCGTCCGGATCGCTCTTGCCGATACCCCCGGCGCAGCCTGGGCAGTGGCCCGGTTCTCGAGCCCCGACCTGGCAGTGGTGCCTCCGGGCGCCCAGCGGGCCGCGATCAGCCCGTTGCCGGTCGCGGCACTGCGCCTGCCGGCAGAAACCACCGAGGCACTCGGGAAGGTCGGAATGCGCCGCATCGGAACCCTGCTCGAGGTTCCCCGTGCATCGATCGCCCCGCGTTTCGGCAGGGAGGTGACACTCCGGATCGATCAGGCCCTGGGCACGGCGCCGGATCCGCTGCCGTATCGCCCCTTCACCGTGCCGCACCGGGTGGGGATGTCCGTGCCGGAACCGGTGGGCACCCGCGACGCTCTCGAACATCTGGCCCGGAACCTGCTGCAGCGGTTGATCGCACGCATGGCACGCGCAAGTCTCGGGGTTCGCCGGCTCGAACTGGTCTTCCGCCGGGTGGACGGATCGGCACAGCGCCTTGCGGTCGGCACCAGTCGGTGCTCACGCGACCTCGCCGCCCTCTGGCGGCTGTTCGCACAGCACCTTGATACGGTCGATCCCGGTTTCGGAATCGAGGCCGCGTTCCTCGATGCCGTCATCGTCGAACCGTTCCTGGCAGAAACCCCGGACTTCTCCGGCAGGGGCGATGGTGTCGGACTGGCCGACCTGCACGACCGGATCACCAACCGTCTCGGCACTGCAGCGGTCACGCGGGCGGTCCCGCAGTCAAGCCACCTGCCGGAACTGGCGGAAGTCCGGACCCGGGCCTGCCGGTCCGGCTGGCCGGCCGACGCGGCCGGTCCCCGCCGCGACCGGCCGCTGCATCTGCTGCATCCGCCGGAACCGGTAACGGCGGTTGCGCTTGTCCCCGACCATCCACCGGTCCGGTTTCGCTGGCGCGGGACCGACATCCGCGTCGTCTGCGCAACCGGACCGGAACGGCTGGCACCGGAATGGTGGCGGGAAACCCGGCGGATCCGGACCCGCGACTACTTCCGGGTCGAGGACGGGGACGGCCGGCGCTACTGGCTGTTCCGCGAAGGTCTCGCCGAGCGCGGTGAAACCCCTGCCTGGCACCTGCATGGCCTGTTTGCCTGACCATGGCCGAGTATGCCGAACTGCAGATGACCAGCAATTTCAGCTTCCTGCGTGGAGCGTCGCACCCGGGCGAACTGATGGAGACCGCCGCAGCACTCCGGTACCGGGCCGCGGCGCTTGCCGACCGCAACAGCCTGGCCGGCATCGTCCGCGCCCACGAGGCCGCCCGGACAGCCGGCATTCGCCTGATTGTCGGGGCCCGGCTCGATCTCGAGGACGGCGCGAGTCTGCTCTGCCTGCCCCGCACCTCTGCCGCCTACAGCCGGTTGACCCGGTTGCTGACCCGCGGCAAGCGGCGTGCGGCCAAGGCCGCCTGCCGGTTGTGGCGGACCGATGTCCGGGACTGTGCCGACGGCCAGATCCTGATCGTCCTGCCTCCGCCGCTCCATGCAACACTCCGCTTCGCGAACGAACTGTCGGACTGGAACCGCATGGTTCCGGGGGCGGTCTACCTCGCCGGCAGCATCCGGCATGACGGGGCTGACGCCGACCGGCTGGCAGACCTGGCCTTGCTTGCCAGGGACTGCGGAACACCACTGGTGGCAACCAACGACGTGCTCTACCACCGCCCGGACCGGCGGCCGCTGCAGGACGTTCTGACCGCGATCCGGCTGCGCTGCCCGGTCAGCCGGGCCGGATACCGGCTCCACGCCAATGCCGAACGGTACCTGAAGCCCCCCGAGGAAATGGCGCGGCTGTTCAGGCGTCATCCGGATGCACTGGCCCGCGGTCTCGAAATCGCCGATCGCTGCCGGTTTTCCCTCGACACCCTCCATCACGACTACCCCGAACCACAGGTCGGCCCGGGCCATACGCCGCAGCAGGAACTCGAGGCCCGCACCCATGCCGGCGCCGCGCACCGCTATCCCGGCGGCGTCCCGCAGAAGGTCCGGCGCCAGAACGAGCACGAACTGGTCCTGGTCGGCCGTCTCGGCTACGCGCCGTATTTCCTGACGGTTCACGACATCGTCACCTTTGCCCGGCAGCGAGGCATTCTCTGCCAGGGGCGCGGCTCGGCCGCGAACTCCTCCATTTGCTACTGTCTCGGCATCACCGCCGTCGACCCCGATACCTCCGACCTCCTGTTCGAACGGTTCATCAGCGAGGAACGCAACGAACCGCCGGATATTGACGTGGACTTCGAACATGAGCGGCGCGAGGAGGTGATCCAGCACATCTACGCGACCTACGGCCGCAACCACGCAGCACTGGCCGCCACGGTCATCCGGTACCGGCTCCGCTCGGCGCTACGCGATGTCGGCAAGGCCATGGGGCTCTCACCCGATGTCACCAGCAGTCTGGCCGGCCAGATCCGCAACTGGGACGACCGCAGCGGGTTGCGCGCGCAGGTCCGCGAACTCGGGCTGGATCCGGCCGATCGCACCCTGCAGCAGGTCCTGGTCCTCGCCCGGCAGCTTGCCGGTTTCCCGCGACACCTCTCGCAGCATGTCGGCGGTTTCGTCATCACCCGGGGCCGGCTCGACGAACTGGTGCCGATCGAGAACGCGGCCATGCCGGAGCGGACTGTCATCGAGTGGGACAAGGATGATCTCGAGGCTCTCGGCATCCTGAAGATCGACGTACTCGCGCTCGGAATGCTGACCTGCCTGCACAAGGGATTTGCCCTGGTCCGCCGCCATCACGGGCGCGACCTTGATCTCGCCAGTGTTCCGACAGACGATCCGGCCGTCTACGACATGCTGTGCGCCGGTGATTCCCTCGGCGTATTCCAGATCGAGAGCCGGGCCCAGATGGCCATGCTGCCGCGGCTGAAGCCGCGCTGCTTCTACGACCTGGTGATCGAGGTTGCCATCGTGCGGCCCGGACCGATCCAGGGTGACATGGTCCACCCGTACCTGCGGCGGCGCAACGGCGAGGAACCGGTCAGCTTCCCGTCCGCCGACCTCGAATCCGTCCTCGGCAAGACCCTCGGCGTGCCGCTGTTCCAGGAACAGGCGATGCGGATTGCCATCGTCTGCGCCGGTTTCACTCCGTCGCAGGCCGACCGCCTGCGACGGGCCATGGCAACCTTCCGTGCCCCCGGCAACATCGGGCAGTTCGAGGAGAAGATGATCGGCGGAATGGTGGCGCGCGGCCATGACCGTCGCTTCGCCGAACAGTGTTTCCGGCAGATCAGGGGATTCGGAAACTACGGGTTTCCGGAGAGTCACGCGGCGAGCTTCGCGCTCCTGGCCTACATCTCGAGCTGGATGAAATGCCATGTGCCGGCGGCCTATGCCGCCGCTCTGCTGAATTCGCAGCCCATGGGGTTCTACGCCCCGGCACAGATTGTCGGCGATGCCCGGGAGCACGGGGTGACCGTCCTGCCTCCGGATGTCAACCGGATCGGCTGGGACTGCGATCTCGAACCGGACCGCCCCGACTGGCCGGCGCTGCGCCTCGGCCTGCGCCTGGTCAAGGGATTGCGGCAGCAGGATGCGGACACCATTGTCCGGCACCGCGGCTCCGGCTACCGCACACCGCTCGAGCTTGCCCTGCGAACCGGTCTCGATGCCCCGGTTCTCGAGAGACTGGCCCGCGGTGACGCCTTCGGATCCATGGGCTTGTCCCGGCGCGACGCCTTCTGGGCCATTCGCGGTATTGCCGCCGGATCGGGGGGCGCACCCCTGCCACTTTTTGCAGCCGCGGGCCTGCACCCGGCCGGGCAGGAACCCGACATCAGCCTGCCGCCCGCCCCGCTCGGCGAAGAAGTGGTCGATGACTACGAGGCGCTGCGGCTTTCGCTGAAGGCCCACCCCCTGGCCCTGCTGCGCGGCCACCTCGCGGCCGCCGGCTACCGGCCCTGCGAACGGCTCTCGACGATCGAGGCCGGTCGCCGCATCCGGGTCAGCGGCCTGGTTCTCGCCCGGCAACGGCCCGGGACCGCCCAGGGCGTGGTCTTCATCACGCTCGAGGACGAGACCGGGACCGCCAATCTCGTTGTGTGGCCGGACCGGTTCGAGCAGTTCCGCCGCACCGTCATTTCAGCACGGCTGCTCGGCGTCACCGGCACGGTGCAACGCGAGGGACTGGTGGTCCATGTCATTGCCGATGGCCTCGACGACCTCACCGCGGAACTCGAGCGGCTGACCGATGCGGCCGGCCCCGCCGCCGGATCAACGACCCAGCCACTGCGGATGCATCCGCGCAGGATGCGGCCGGGCCTGCGGGTGACCAGCCGTGACTTCCACTGAAAGGCTCCTGTCGATCCCTGTCACGCGAGTGGCAGAGCCGGTCCCGGGACCGGTGCACACAGGCGCGGCACGGACAACCCGACACGGGCCGTGGAAGGCGCCGGACACTCCCGGCTCGGGAACATCCGACGGCTCGCTTCTCCCTGACCTCCGGAACTCCCTCGCACTGCCCTTCGCAAGCAGCGGGTCCGGGACGTGACTCACCCGCGACCGGGAATACGTCCGCCTGTCCCGGTGACGGAACCGTTCACCCCGCGTCACCGTATGACGCACCCGCTGAAACCGGACTTTCCGCACCGGGCTGGAACGGCGAGACCGCAGCCTGTAGCCTGCCGCGCCGGCAAGGACGGTGACGGAGACAGATGGATGCAGACCCGTCGTGACCGGGCGGCACCCCCGCCCTGCGGGTCAGCGCCGCAGCCGGCCACCTGGTACCACACCAGTGCCCGCCCGTTCGCCGCCCCGGCCCCGCTCGACGAGGCGGTCGATGCCGACGTCTGCGTGGTTGGCGGCGGCCTGACCGGTGTCTCGGCGGCACTCGCACTGGCCGAGCGCGGCTACCAGGTGGTGCTGCTCGAGGCCGGCCGGATCGGGGACGGGGCATCGGGCCGCAACGGCGGCCAGCTGGTCACCGGCTTCAGCTGCGACATGCGCGAACTCCGCCGTCATGCCGGGCTGGCCGCTTCCCGCGACATGTGGGACATGGGGCTCGAGGCCATGGACCTGGTCCGTTCCAGGGTCGGGCGTTACGCGATCGACTGCGACCTGCGGCGCGGCTACCTGTTCGTCGCCGGAACCCCGAGACAGCGTGCCGATCTTGCCGGGACGGCCGAGGACTGGGCGTCGGTGTACCACTACACGGGGCCCCGTCTGCTGGATCGCCCTGACCTCGCCCGGCTGGTCGGCAGCGACCGCTACCTCGCCGGCCTGGCCGATCCCGGAGGCGGCCAGATCCATCCCCTGGAATACCTGCGCGGGCTCGCGGCGGCCGCGCGACTGGCCGGCGCCGCGATGTTCGAACACAGCCGGGTCCTGGCCATCGACCGCGCGGACGGACGCAGGTGCGTGCACACCGCGCGGGCAGAGGTGCGCGCCCGGTTCGTCGTGCTCGCGGGCAACGCCTACCTCGAAGGGCTGCTCCCGCCGCTGCACGCCCGGCTGGCAGCGGTTGCAAGCCACGTCGCGGTCACGCCGCAACTGCCGGCAGATACCCTCCGGCGCATCATGCCGGGCAATGTCGCGGTCTGCGACTGGGCCCCGGCTCCGGACTACTATCGGGTGACCGGAGACGGTCGGCTGCTGTTCGGGGCTGGAGCCCGCTACCGTCCGGGAGACAACGGCGGCAGGGACCGCTTCCTGAAACGCCGGATCGCCCGGGTCTTCCCCTCGCTCGGTCCGGTGGAGCTGGACAGCTCGTGGAGCGGGCTCATCGGAGTGACCAGGACACGGATCCCCGACATCGGCCGATGCGGTCCCGACCTGTTCCACGCCCAGGGATTCTCCGGGCACGGGGTGGCGCTCACCGGGCTGGCCGGCACCCTCGTCGCCGAGGCGGTAGCCGGGACCGCCGAGCGGTTCGACGTCTTCGCGACACTCCGGCACCGGCCGTTTCCGGGCGGGGTGCTGCGAGAACCGTTGCTGGCACTGGCCTCGAGCTGGTACCGGCTCCGGGACCGACTCGGCTGACCGTTACAGCCGGGGGACGACTTCGGCGGCAAACCGTTCCATTTCCCGCTTCTGGGCCTCGGCATCGTCGCCGCGGTAGCGCACGATCACCGTTTCGATCCCGGCGTCGAGGATCATTCGCAGGTCACCGAGGATTTCGTCGGGAGAGCCGCTGCCGATGTCGCGTCCACCCCAAGGACCCGGGCGCGCTTCGCCCGGGGCGATGAAGATCTTGAACGCAAGATCGAGACCGGCGGGGTCCCGGCCAACGTCTGCGGCAAGGCGACGCAACGTAGCCAACCGCTCGGTCAGCATGGGCCGGTCGAGCGCCACCGCCAGCCACCCGTTTCCGTGCCGGACCACCCGGCGCAGGGCCGGGTCCGAAACGCCTCCCACCAGGATCGGCGGATGCGGCCGCTGGACCGAACCCGGGTTTGAGTGCACCGGATCGAACCGCGTGGTCTCGCCCTGGTAGGAAACCTCGCCCCCGGCACAGACGGCCTTGAACACCTCGAGCGCCTCGTCGGTTGCCCGGCCCCGCCGCGCGTAATCGGCCCCGAGCGCCTCGAATTCCTCTCTGAGCCAGCCGACACCGGCGCCGAGCGTCACCCTGCCGCCGGAAAACCTGTCGATCGTGACAAGCATGCGGGCGGTCAGCAGCGGGTTGCGGTACGGCATGATCAGGACCGCCGTGCCGAGCCGGACCCGGCGGGTGGCACCAGCCAAAACACCAAGGGTGGCGAGCGGCTCGTACAGCGCCTCCGAGACCGGTGCCGGGAACCCGCCGTCGGGACTGTAGGGGTAGCGCGAGGCAAACCGCACCGGCATGGCAACGTGATCGGCGAGCCAGATCGACCCGAAACCCGTGTCTTCGGCAAACCGCGCAAGATCGATGATGGTGCCGGGCTCGGCCAGGCTGCCGTAAATCCCGACATCGAGGCCGAACCGGTCCAGCCCGGCCATCACCCGCTCCCCGGCGCGTACTTCCCGGTCAGCTGCGGGGTCGGAGTGGCATGCCCCTGGTTGGCCCTGTCAAGCCTGGTTTCCCGTGCCCAGGTCCGCCCGAGCGCGTCGCTGACAGAGATCTCCAGCGTGCCGATACGGGCGATGTGGAGCCGGATCCGGTCGCCGTCCTGGAAGGCGCTGAGACCGCGGTGGTTGGTTCCCGTGGCCACCAGGTCTCCGGGCTCGAGCACGTGGATCGAGCTCAGCCAGGCGATGACCTCCGGGATCCGGTGCGCCATGTCACTGGTATTGAAATCCTGCTTGAGTTCGTCGTTCACCCACAACCGGACGTCCAGGTCCTGGGGGTCATCGATCTCGTCGGCGGTGACGATCCAGGGTCCGATCGGTGCGAAGGTCGCGCGTGACTTGACCTGGAAGAACACGTTGCGGTCCGGTGGAAGTCCGCGAGCGGACCCGTCGATGAAGTTGGTGTAGCCGAACACGTACGACATCGCGTCGGCTTCCGAGACCTGCCAGGCACGCCTCCCGATCACCAGCGCCAGTTCGGCCTCGCCCTCGAAGATGGTTGCCGGGACATCCGGCAGGACCATGGTATCATCAGGGCCGATGATTGCTCCCGGCGTCTTGTGGAAGCCGTTGCGGGGCGGCTTCTCCGACAGGGTTCCGTCCTCCATGTAGTTGACCGCCATGCAGTCGATGGCCCCGGGGCGCGGCAACGGCGGCCTGAGCCGGACCTGGTCAAGCGGCACCGCCGGACCGTCCGCGGCGCGGGTCTCGAGCCGGTCCCGATAGGCGTCGAAGCGGGCAATCAACCCGTTCATCAGATCGCCGGGTCCGGTGTGCGGGATTTCTCGAACGATGTCGGACACGTCGACGACGCCCCGCCCGGTCACCACGGAAGGGACAAACTCATCGTGAAAGGCCAGTTTCATCGGCATCCTCCCTGGAGAGCGGGGCATCTCGATGCCCGTTGAGCAGATACGGCACGCCGGCCGCCCCGGCAAGCCGGCGCACGATGTCGCACAGGGCATCGGGGAGCGGAATGCCATGACGGAGCCTGTCCTCACGGGTCAGGCGTTCGGGTTCCCCGGCCACCAGGACAGGCAGGTCGGGGTCCGCGGGTCGGGAGGCCTTCAGCGTGTCGATCACCTCGTCGACATCGGCGCGGAACTCGTCCGCCGGGCGGAACGCATCCGGGTTGATCACCTGGAACCAGTGACCGAGCCGGTCCGGGTCCTCCCGCTTCTGGGTCCGGACCCGGACCGGCGAGAACGACGCGCCCGGAAGCGTTCCCCCGAGAAGGTGCGAGAACAGCGCCAGCCCGTACCCCTTGTGACCGCCGAGGATCTCGCCGGCACCGCCGATCGGGTTAAGGCCGCCGCCCGAACGCCGGGTGAAGATTTCCAGCGCCTCGCCGGCGTCACGAACCGAACGGCCGGCGCCGTCCGCAACCCAGCCCTCGGGCAGTTCGAGACCGCGCAGGTGACGAACCCGCACGCGGTTGACGGCGGCCACGGTGGTCGCGAAGTCGAGAACCAGCGGCGGGTGACGCCCGGCCGGGGCCGCAAGTGCGAACGGATTGGTACCCAGCACCGGCTCGAGACCGCGGGTGGGGACCATGGTAATGCTCCGGCTCGAGGTGGTGACCAGGCCGATCATCCCCGCCCGTGCCGCCAGCTCGGCATAATGGCCCGCTGCCCCGAAGTGATGCGAGTTGACCACGCACACCATGGCGATGTCGCACGACTTCGCCTTCTCGATGGCGCGCGTCATGGCCTCGACCGATACCGGGTGGCCGAGGCCGTGCCCGGCATCGAGCAGGGCGCTGGCCGGCCGGTCGCGCAGCAGCTTCGGACGCGCGCGCACGTCAAGGGCGCCGCGCCGGAAGGTCTCGTCGTACTGGCGCAGCATGTTGATTCCGTGGGAATCCACGCCCCTGAGGTCGGTCTCGACCATAACGCCCGCGGTGGTCTCGGCGAGGTCGCCCGGCATGCCCCAGGCCATCAGGACCGTGAGGATCTGGCGATGAACCAGTTCGGCCGGAACCCGGACGCTCACGGCAGCACCTCGCCGCCCTCGTAGCGCCGCCACGCGTTCATCTGCAGCTGCGAGGTGTGGCAGTGTACCACCACCGGCCGGGTCCGGACCGCGAAGGCCGACGCGATCACCTCCTCGACCTCGTCCTCGCTGCGGATCGTGAACCCTTCCGCGCCAAAGCTTCTGCCCCAGTCCGCGAAATCCGGATTGGTCAGCCGCGTCCCCTCGAGGATCGGGCGTTCGGGATAGCGCGTCAGCCCGTGCATCGCGATGGTGCCGTAGACCGAGTTGTCCGCGATGATCATGACCGGATTCACGCCGTACTGCCGGGCGGTGGCGATCTCGTTGCCCATCATCAGGGCGCCCCCGTCCCCGATGAAGCAGACCTGCTGGGTTCCGGGGCGACGCAGACCGGCGGCAACCGCCATCGGCATGCCCGATCCCATGGCCCCGACCACCGAGGCGAGGAACACGTGGCGCTGGCCGAAACCGATATGGCGGTGCACAAAGCTTCCGAAGTTGCCGGCGTCGGTCGTCACCGTTGCGTCCGGCTCGAGGTGACGCTCGACGGCACAGACCACGGCCGCGAAGTTCACGCCGTCCTCCGCGCTCTCCCATTCCGGAGCCAGCAGCCGGCGATGCAGGCCGTTCAGCCCGGCAATCCACTCCGCCCGTCCGGCAGGCGGCGGCGGCGGCGCCTGCGCAAGCAGGCCGCGCACGACCTCGTGCGGACTCGCGGGAATGCCGAGATCGGGTCGCCATACGCGGCCGACCTCGTCTGCATCCGGCCAGACGTGCACCAGTGGCACCTGCGGCGCCGGAGCCGCCGGAAAGCTGTAGGACTGGCTGACGGTGTCTGTCAGCCGTTCGCCCAGTGCCAGCAGCAGGTCGGCCCGCTTCATCTCGGTGATCAGGACAGGCGGGACGCGGATGCCCATGTACCCCCCGAAGTTGGGGTGGCGTGCGTCGAACAGCTGCGGACGGCGATGGGTCGGGCTGATCGGCAGCGACCAGCGTTCCGCAAGGCTGCACAGGTCCGCAAGGGCCCGGGGGTCGCGTACCGCGTCGGCAAGCATCGCGCCTCCCACCAGCACCAGCGGTCTCTCGGCTTCGGCCAGCATCTCGACCAGCCGATCGAGGTCACGTGCGCGGGGCCCGGGGACGACCGCGGGCCGGGGCGGGTCCACCGGCGCCGTGGTGACGGCGTCGAAAAGGTCTTCCGGCAGGACCACGGCGACCGGACCGGGTGTGCCGCTCTCGGCCACGTGGAACGCCCGTGCCAGGGCCTCCGACGCCGTGTCGGGCTCGTTGACCTCGATCACCAGCTTGGTGATGTCGGCCAGCAGCAGCGAGTAGTTCTGTTCCTGCAGCGCCTGGCGACCGAAATCGGCGCGCTCGACCTGGCCGATCAGCATCACCAGAGCGGTGGCATCGTGGTAGGCGGAGTGAACCGCAACAAGGCCGTTGGCAAGCCCGGGACCACGGCTGACCACCGCGACACCCGCCCGGTCACGCAACCGCCCGTCGGCCGCCGCCATGAAGGCGGCACCGGCCTCGTGCCGGCAGACCACGATGCGCACGGTGTTGCGCGCAACCAGCACACTGGTCAGACCCACGTAGCTCTCTCCTGGTACGCAGAAGATCTGGTCGACGCCATGCGCCTCGAGGCTGTCGGCGAGCAGCCGGGCTACGGTTCGTGTCATCGTGATCTCCGGGTCGGAAACTGCGGCTCGTCGACGGCGTCATACCACCGCCAGCGCTCCGCACCCATCGCAAGGGTGATGATGCCGGCGCACGAAGCGCGCATGCTGGCACCGGGCTTGGTATAGTGAGCAGGCGCCACACTAGTCGAGAAACTGGGGACGGTTCATGGATATCGGTGTTTTCATCTTCGACACGGACTACAGCATCAGGGCGGACGAGCTTGCCCGGGAACTCGAGGACCGGGGTTTCGAGTCCCTGTTCGTGCCGGAACATACCCACATTCCGACCAGCCGGAAGTCGCCGTTCCCGGGAGGCGGCCCGCTTCCGAAGCAGTACTCCCACACTCTCGACCCGTTCGTGACCCTGTCCTGGGCGGCGGCGGTGACCAGCAGGCTCAGGATCGGGACCGGGATCTGCCTGGTGCCGCAGCGTGACCCGATCGTGACCGCAAAGTCGGTCGCCAGCCTCGACATGATGTCGAACGGACGATTCGTCTTCGGCATGGGCGGCGGCTGGAACGTCGAGGAGATGGAAGACCACGGCGCGACCTACCGGACCCGGTTCGCGATGCTGCGTGAACACGTGCTGGCGATGAAGGCGTTGTGGGGCGAGGATGAGGCCACCTTCAGCGGCGAGCACGTGTCCTTCGAGCCGACCTGGTCCTGGCCCAAGCCGGCGCAGCAGCCGCACCCGCCGCTGCTGCTCGGCGGCGAGAGCGACCACACGCTGCGGCGCGTCGTGGAATACTGCGACGGCTGGTTCCCACGCGGTCGGGGCGGTTTCGACCCGGCCGTGGCGATGGACAGGCTTCGGCGCACCGCCGACGACGCCGGTCGGGACATGGCAAGCCTGACGGTCAGCGTGTTCGGAGCTCCGGCAGATGCCCAGACACTCGAGAACTACGCGCAGGCCGGCATCAACCGCGCCATCCTCCCGTTGCCCTCGGAGGGGCGCGACCAGGTCCTGGCGCTGCTGGATCGCTACGGTACGCTGCTCGGGTGAACCCGGCTGACACGAGGCTGTCACACTCGCGGGGTCTTCTGCTGACATGCGCCGGTACAGGAATACCAGAATCGTCGCCACCCTCGGTCCCGCATCCGCGGACCGCGTCCTCGAACTGGTCGAGACCGGGGTCGACGTCTTCCGGCTGAACTTCAGTCACGGGACCCATGACGATCACCGCGCGATCTACCAGAGGATCCGGGAGACAGAGCAGGCTCTTGGCCGGCCGATCGGAATCATGGCCGACCTGCAGGGGCCCAAGCTGCGGATCGGCACCTTTCCGGACGGCGGGATCACGCTCGAACCCGGGGATACCTTCCGGCTGCACCTGGACCCGGTCGACGGCAGCCGGAGCCGGGTGCAGCTGCCGCACCCGGAGATCTTCGCGGCCGCGCGGGTAGGAACCGAACTGCTGCTCGACGACGGTCGGATCAGGCTCAGGGTCGGTCGAAACACCGCCCGCATGCTCGAGACCGAGGTGATCACCGGAGGCGGCCTGTCGGACCGCAAGGGCGTCAACGTGCCGGGTGTGGTCCTCGACCTGTCGCCGCTCAGCGACAAGGATCATCGCGACCTCGCCTTTGCGCTCGACCTCGGCGTCGACTGGGTTGCCCTGTCCTTCGTCCAGCGACCGGAGGACGTGGCACAGGCCCGCCGGCTCGTCGGCGGCGCTGCCAGCCTGCTGATCAAGCTCGAGAAACCGGCCGCGATCGAGCACCTCGACGAGCTGGTCGAGATGACCGACGCCGTGATGGTCGCGCGGGGCGACCTCGGCGTGGAGCTGCCGCCGGAACAGGTGCCCGGGTTGCAGAAGCAGATCGTCAAGCTGTCGCGGCAGTTCGGAAAGCCCGTGATCGTCGCGACCCAGATGCTCGACTCGATGGTCCATGCGCCCGCACCGACCCGGGCCGAAGCATCCGATGTCGCCACCGCCGTCTTCGACTCGGCCGACGCGGTCATGCTCTCGGCCGAGACCGCCACCGGTGCCTGGCCGGTCGAGGCGGTGGCCATGATGGACCGGATCATCCGGGCTGTGGAAAGTGACCGGTTCTACCACGCGCTGTCCGCCGCCAGCCATGAAGCTCCCGAACCGACCGTGTCGGACGCCATCACGCTTGCGGCGCGCCAGGTGGCAGAAACCGTCAGCGCATGCTGCATCGTGACCTACACAGTTTCCGGGTCGACGACGCTGCGGGCCGCCCGGGAACGGCCACCGGTCCCGGTGCTGTGCATCACCTCGTCCCTGCGCACCGCCAGGCGGCTTGCCATTACCTGGGGCGTGCACGCGGTTCACGTCCCGCGCGAGGAACGCTTTTCCGCCGTCGTGGTTCGCGCCACGCAGAGCGCGCTTGCCGAGGGATTTGCGCAGTCGGGCGACAAGATCGTCATTACCGCCGGCGTCCCGATGGGGACGCCGGGATCGACCAACGTGCTCAGAATCGAGAGAGTGCCGTAGCCGCTGTTGCCTTCCGACCCAGTCTTTGTCAAGCTTGTCCCATGCACGGCTTCCGGCGAGGCCGGGCGCACCGCACCCTCACTCGCGGGGATGGAACCGTGCCAGAGCCGTCGCGAACGCGCCGGTTTCACGTTCAGTACGGAACAAGGTACATGCCTGTAGGAAAGATCAAGTGGTTCAACCACGCCAAGGGGTACGGATTCATTCAGCCCGACGAAGGCGGTAACGACGTGTTCGTTCACATCACCGCCCTGCACCGCTCGGGCATCCAGGGAGTCAACGAGGGCGACAGCGTCAGCTATGACCTGGTGGCCGGCAGGGACGGCCGGTCCGCAGCCGATAATCTCTCGCTCGTCGACACCTGACGACGCGACCGCGTCAGTCGAGTTCGGAGACGCCCGCCTCCGCGAAGGTGGCCATGTCCTGATGGCATGCGGCAGCGGCCTGCAGCAGGCCGAGGGCGAGGGTCGCGCCCGAGCCCTCGCCAAGACGCATCGCGAGGTCAAGAAGCGGTTTCCTGTCAATGCGCCCGAGCAGGCGTCGGTGACCGGGCTCGACGGAACAGTGGGCAACCTGGCAGTGATCGATGGCGTGCGGGGATACCGCATGCAGGACTGCTGCGGCCGCGGTGCAGGCAAATCCGTCGAGCAGCACGGGGACCCGGGCCATCCGGGCCGCCAGCACCGCTCCGGCGATCGCAGCCAGTTCCAGTCCGCCCAGCGCCGCCAGGATGCCGAGCGGATCACCCGCCCGGTCGCGGTGCCGGCCGACGGCCTGCGCGACGATCTCGACCTTGCGGCGGAGTGTCTCCCCCGCCACGCCGGTGCCGGCGCCGGTCCAGTCGGCAGCGGTCCCGCCATGCAGCGCAAGGCACAGTGCGGCAGCCGAGGTGGTGTTGCCGATCCCCATCTCGCCGAGGCATATCAGGTCGATGCCCGGTTCCACCGCCGTCATCCCGTAGGCGATCGCGGTGACACACTCCTGCTCGCTCATGGCCGGGTTCTCGACGAAGTCGGCCGTGGGGCTTTCCAGTCCGAGTTCGTAGACGCGCAGATCGGCATCGAACAGGCGGCACATCTGGTTGACCGCGGCACCTCCTGCCACAAAGTTGGCGACCATCTGCCCGGTGACCTCGGGCGGATAGGCCGACACGCCGCGTGCCGCCACCCCGTGGTTGCCGGCGAAGACAGCGGTGCGGGGATGACGGATTGCCGGAGGATGCCGGCCCTGCCACTCGGCCATCCAGCGGGCGAGGTCTTCCAGCCGGCCGAGCGACCCCTCGGGCTTGGTCAGCACCCGCTCGCGCGCCGCGGCCGCAGCGCCGGCCGCGAGATCGGCACCGGGCAGGCTGCCGATCAGCGTGCGGATCTCGTCGAGCGAGGAAACCGCCCCTGCCGCGTGGTTCATGATCACCTCTGCCAGACCGGGCACGGAACGGGACCGACGCCACCGGTCGCGCCAGCCTATACGCCTGGACCGCGGCGTTGGAAACCCGCCGCGATGCCGGCGAGTTCCCGAAGAGAGGCACGAGGCCGGTCATGTCGCCCGAACCGCTGACGGACATGTCGTCCCCGCGGCGGGTGCTGCGTGATCTCGCCACCGCAACCGCGTTCCTGACACGCATCCCGATCGTCCTCGAGGAGCCGCCGCACCTCATGCGCACGGCCTGGTGCTTTCCGGTGGTCGGAGCCGGCATCGGGCTGTTCGCGGGTCTGGTCCTCGTTCTCGCCGCGTGGCTCGGACTGCCGCCGCTGGCCTGCAGCCTCTGTGCGCTGGCGGCGGCGGCGGCGGCGACCGGCGCCCTGCATGAAGACGGCCTCGCCGACCTTGCCGACGGTCTCGGCTGTCCCGACCCCGAACGACGGCTGGCGGCGATGCGCGACAGCCGCATCGGAACCTGGGGCGTCCTGACGCTGGTGTTGATGATCGCGCTGAAGTCGGCCGCCATTGCAGCGATCCTGGAGGGTGCCGGCGTACTCGCGGCCCTGCTCGCGTTCGCCTCGGCCCTTGCCGCCGGACGGGCCGCCATGGTGGCCGCGGCGTCGGTGATGGAGCCGGCGAGCGACGACGGACTGGCTCACGCCGCCGGGCACCCCGAACGCGGGACCGCGGCCTTCGGACTCGCCTGCGCCGGGGGATTGCTCGTCGTGATGCTCCCCGCGGCCGCCGCGGCCGTGGTCCTCGTGGCGGCACTCGCCGGTGCGGCAGTCGCGGCCGGTGTGGCATCTCGGACCCTCGGCGGGTATACAGGCGACGTCCTCGGCGGCATGGAGCAGGCCGCCGAGACCCTCGCGCTGCTGGCGCTGGCAGCGTGGTTCGGAGCGGATCCGGGCTTGGGGCCCACATGAACGAGACACGCTGGCATATCGTGCGCCACGCTCCGGTCCCGAACCCGGGCCAGCGCATCTACGGTGCGTCGGACCGACCGGCCGACACGTCGGACGATGACGCGTTTCGCTTGCTGGCCGGGCGGCTGCCGCCCGGTTCGGTGAGCGTGACCAGCCACCTGATGCGGACGCGCCAGACACTCGAAGCGATTCGCGCCGCAGGTCTGGGCCTGCCCGATCCGGTGGTCGATGCACGCCTCGGTGAACAGGACCTCGGGGACTGGACCGGGCGGACCTACGACGAGATCCGGGCACTCCAGGGCGATGGCTGGAACAGGTTCTGGCTGGCGCCGTCGGACGAGGTACCGCCCGGAGGCGAGAGCTTTGCCGGCCTCGCGGTGCGGGTGCATGAGTGCCTGGACCAGTTGAGCGAGCGCTGGCGCGGCCGCGACGTGGTCTGTGTCGCCCACGGCGGGACCATCCGCGCCGCCCTTGCCCTTGCTCTCGGCATCGAACCGGCACATGCACTCGGCTTTTCGGTCGACACGCTTTCAACCACCCTGATTGACAGGCTTCATCCGGAACCCGGTTTCGACGGCGGCTGGCGTGTCAGGGGAACCAACCTTCCCGCCCGCTAGAGGCGGTCGGACGGCGACGCCGTCGACCGCGGAGTGAGGCGATGGCACGCCCGTTGTCCCTGAAGGCCGAGGGTTTTCGCGCCGGGAGCCTGTGTGCCGCACTCGCCGTGTTCGTTCCCGTCGGATTGTTGGCCAAGGTCACGCTGGTTCCCGTGTTCGGACTGCTCACGGTCTCGCTGCTGGGGGCAACCGCGCTCACCCGCGCGGCGCGGTTGCGACCCATGACCCTGCCGGGCGTGGTCACCGTGGTCCTGGCGGTTCACATGACCGGTGTCCTCGGCCTTCTGTCCGCCGGTTCGGGTTTCAGCGGATGGGCGGGCGGCAAGGCGCTTGTGCTCGCGCTCATCGTGTGGACCGCGTCCTGCGGCGCCGCCGCCGGACTTGGCGCGCGCGCGCGCCGGCGGGTCGCGTACTGGCTGATCGGCGGTCTCGGCACCGCGGTCGCGCTGCTGCTGTTCGAGAACATGACTGGCGGCATGGTCTCGCGCATGCTCGCGTCCGGCCCGGCCAACCGGGACTGGCCGCTGGTCCGCTACAACCGCGCGACCAGCGCGCTGGTCCTGCTCGCCTGGCCGGCCGCCGGATGGCTGTGGAGCCAACGCCGGCGTGGCGCGGCGTGGCTCCTGATCGGGCTGGTGACAGGTGTTGCCTGCATCGGTGATTCGGCGTCTGCCGCGACCGCCGCCCTGCTCGCCACCGGCATCTTTGCGCTGGCCTGCCATGCGCCACGTGCCGTCCTGTGGTGCGGAATCGGGTTGACGGCAGGCCTGGCCGCGATCGCGCCCTGGCTGTTCCTTGCGCTACCGGACTGGCTGGAACCACTGGCGGACACCGTCCCGGCCACCGTGCTGCACCGCGTGGAGATCTGGCACGCGACGGCAACCGCGATCCTGGACCGGCCGTTGCTGGGCCACGGTGTCGACGCGACACGCGAACTTGACCTGGCGGCCATCGGCGCACGGCCCTACCGACTGCTCACGACCAATCCCAGCCACCCGCACAGCATGGTCCTGCAGCTGTGGCTCGACCTCGGCCTGGTCGGAGTGGTGGCCGCGGGACTGCTGCTGTGGTGCACCGTCCGGCGCGTCACCGCCCTGCCGGACCCGTGGCGCAGCACCGCGCTTGCCGCCGCGGCGGCCGCAGTGTTCACTGCGCTGGTCTCATACGGTATCTGGCAGGAAACCTGGCTCTGCATTGCCGCAATCACCGTGCTGGCATTCCGGGCGCTGACCGGGGATGCGGGCCCGCAGGGGAGAGGATGATGTCTGACTATCCGGATCACACGCAGGTGCGACGGATCGCGGTGCTCGGGACGGGAACCATCGGCGCGAGCTGGGCCGCATGGTTCCTGGCGCGCGGATACGCGGTCGACGCCTGGGACCCGGCCGGCGACTGGGAACAGCGACTGGCATCGTTCATCGAGACCGCCTGGCCACATCTCGAGGCGCTCGGGCTTGCCGATGGTGCCGATCGCGGTGCGGTCACCCCCCACCCCTCGGCGGCGGCGGCCGTTGCCGGCGCGGACTTCGTGCAGGAAAACGCACCGGAACGGCTCGACGTGAAGCGGGCGCTCTACCGCGACATCGATCCGGTCCTGCCCACGCGGACCATCCTGTCGTCGAGCACCTCGGGCCTGATCATGAGCGAACTGCAGGAGGGTTTCGCCTCGGCCGGACGCTTCGTTGTCGGCCACCCCTTCAACCCTCCCCACCTGATCCCGCTGGTCGAGGTGGTAGCCGGCAGGCAGACCGATCCGAACGCCGCCGACTGGGCAATGGGGTTCTATCGCCACGTCGGCAAGCACCCGATCCGGATCCGCAAGGAGGTTCCGGGCCATCTCGCCAACCGTCTGCAGGCTGCGCTGTTTCGCGAGGCCGTGCTCGCGGTACAGAACGGTCTGGCGTCGGTCGAGGACATCGATGCCGCGGTCTGCCGGGGCCCCGGCTTGCGCTGGGCGCTCATGGGGCCGCACATGACCATGAACCTCGCCGGCGGAACTGCCGGTTACCGGGGAATGCTCGGACATTTCGCGCCGGGAATGCACGCCTGGTGGGAGACCATGACCGAAAACCCGGTGCTTGCCGGCGAGCTCGCGGAAACCATTGTCGCGGGCGTGGAGCACGAAGCCGGCGAGCGCAGCATCGCGGAGCTCGAAGCCGAGCGCGATGCGCGGTTGATCGGCATACTCGGCGTTCTGGGCCGCGGGTGAGACCCGCCGCCATGGCGTCCGCACCGCGGCGCGTGGTCGTCGTCGGCGCCGGGATTGTCGGGGTATGCACGGGGCTTTGCCTGGCCCGGGACGGGCACGAGGTGGTGATCGTGGACCCGAGGGCTCCGGGACGCGCGACGTCGTTCGGCAACGCCGGGTCGATCGCCGTCGACTCCATCTGGCCGGTCAGCACGCCGGGCGCATGGATGCAGGTTCCGCGCATGCTGCTTGACCCGGCGGCGCCGCTGCGCATCCGCTGGCCCTACCTGCCCCGGATGGCCCCGTGGCTGCTCCGGTTCCTGGCGGCGGGACTTCCGTCGCGGGTCGAGCGCATTGCCGCGGAAATCCACGCGCTGAACCGCGACGCGATGGCGGCCCACGAGGCGCTGATGGCGGAGAACCGGATCAGCGATATCGTCCGCCCCACCGGGTGGCTCAAGGTGTACGCATCGCAGGCCTCGTTCGACGCCACCGCGGCGGAGCGCGAAGCCCTGACCCGCAACGGTCTCGCGGCGGAGGAACTCGGGCCGGACGAGATCCGGCAACTGGAGCCGGGGCTCGCCCACCACTTCACCCGCGGCATCTTCCAGCCGTCCAACGGCTTCGTCACCCAGCCCTCGGCACTGACCGATGCCTACGCCGAGGCGTTCGTGCGCCGTTCCGGGCGGATCCTGCCGGAGCGGGCGGTGCGTTTCGAGTTCGAGGGCAACCGGCCGGTCCGGCTGGTGACCGACCTCGGCATCCATGCCGCGGACTGTTTCGTGATCTGTGCCGGCGCCTGGTCCCGTCCGCTGGCAGCCATGCTCGGCTCCGGAATGCCGCTGGATACCGAGCGGGGCTACCACCTGAATCTCGGGGTCGAGGCCGGTCCCGGGTTGCGCCGGCCGGTCGTGGTCGGGGACCACGGGTTCGTGCTTGCGCCCATGCGTGACGGACTGAGGCTTACCTCCGGCGTCGAGTTTGCCGGGCTCGCGGCGCCGCCGGACTTTCGCCGGATCTACCGGATGCTGGCCCTGGCGCGCGAAGCCCTGCCGGGGCTCGGCGAGACGGTCAGCCGCGAGTGGATGGGATTTCGTCCGTCGTTTCCGGACAGCAAGCCGGTGCTGGGCGCCTCGCCGCACCACGACAACGTCTTCTTCGGGTTCGGCCACGGCCATCTCGGCCTGACCCAGTCCGCCCGCACGGGCCAGCTGATCGCCGACCTGGTTGCAGGACGTGACCCCGGCATCGATCTGGCGCCCTACCGGGCCGACCGGTTCGGAGGTCCCGGTGCATGAGATTCGGAAAGGGCGCCGTTCAAGCGTGTTGCGTCGCAATGCCCCCAGCGCGTATGGTATTCACCGTGTTCGAGCCCGTTGCATCAATCGGAGGTTGGAATGCCGTGGCACGCATTGAAGGCGGCCCTGGGGACAGGCGCCGCAGCCCTGCTCCTTACAGGATGCGTCGGGCTACAGCTTGAGGTAGCCAAGGAAACCGCCGGGACAGGCGATCCGTTCGGTGGTCAGCTCTACAAGGGCTATCTCGCGCTGTCCCAGACGGAATATGACGAAGGCGACCACATCGATTCAGACTACTTTGCCGACCGCGCGATCGCGGCCGCTGGCGGTGCCGTGTCCGGTCCGCAGCCGGTCGCCGAACGCAGAATTCCCTCGGAGCACGTCGGCGAGCTGATGGCCGCGCATCGCGAGCTCAGCGAGATGCTGGCCGAGGGTTCGGAGAAGTTCCCGAAGCTGGCCGCGATTGCCCAGCTGTCGCTTGACTGCTGGCTGCAGGAACTCGAGGAAAACCGGCAGCCCGACCACATCGCGAAGTGCCGCGATGACTTCGTGTTTGCCAAGGATGCGCTTGCCGCGGCACTCACTCCGCCGCCGCCGCCACCCAAGCCAAAGGGACCGGTTGCGCGCCTGTTCGAGAAGTTCACGGTGCTGTTCGACTTTGATTCCGCCGAACTGACCGCGGACGGAATGAAGGCGGTCAACAAGGCGGTGCTTTCCATCGACCAGCATGGTGCGCGACGGGTGACGATTTCGGGTCATGCCGACCGCTCCGGCCCGAACAAGTACAACCAGACGCTCTCGCAGCAACGTGCCGATGTGGTTGCCAAGGCCCTTGACGCCAATTCCTCGACAGACCTGCAGGGCATGATCGAGATCATGGCGTACGGCGAGACACGGACAGTGGTCCCGACCAAGGACGGTGTCCGGGAAGCCAAGAACAGGCGGGTCGATATCGGCGTCGTTCGCTGACGCCGACCCGTACCCGGCCGGGAACCGGCTTCGACGACGGGCCGCACCCAGTGCGGCCCGTTTTCGTCTGACCCTTCCGCTTCGCGCAACCGGAACGCAGCACCGCCATGCCGATCAACAAGATCGTCGAGAGTTTCGAAGATGCGGTGTGCGGCATCCAGGACGGCGCGACACTGCTGGTCGGAGGGTTCGGCGGTGCCGGCATGCCGACGGAACTGCTCGACGCCCTGCGTGACCAGGGGTGCCGGGATCTCGTCATCGTGTCCAACAATGCCGGTGTCGGCCACCGCGGTATCGGCGGGCTGCTCGAGGCCGGACGCGTCCGCAAGGTGATCTGCTCCTACCCCAGATCCGGCGGCTCGGTGGTCTTCGAACAGATGTGGGCGAAGGGCCAGGTCGAACTCGAGGTGGTACCGCAGGGAACCCTGTCGGAACGCATGCGGGCGGCGGGCGCCGGCATCGGCGCCTTCTACACGCCGACCGGCGTCGGGACCCGGCTGACCGAAGGCAAGGAGATCCGCGAGATAGGCGGGCGGGCACACGTGCTCGAGCATGCGCTCCACGGTGACGCCGCGTTTATCTTCGCCGAGTGCGCCGACCGGTGGGGCAACCTGACCTTCAGCAAGTCGGCGCGGAATTTCGGACCGGTCATGGCCGCAGCCGCCCGGCTCACTGTTGCACAGGTCCGCCGCATCGTCTCCCTGGGCGACCTCGACCCCGAAGTCATCGTGACACCGTCGATCTTTGTCGACCGGGTGATCCGGATCGAGGGGCCGGGCTCGGGAGAAACCGTCGCGGAGCCCTGACCCACGGGTCAGGATCCTTGCGACAGACCCTGCCGGGAGGCGGCCGCTGCACCATGTCCCAGCGCGGACACGGTGCAGCGAGCCTGGCGCTCAGGTGGTCAGCCAGCGGAACTGCTGCGGCTTGCGGCCCGCCTCGGGGTGGAGAATGACATTGACCAGCGCCGGTCCGTCATGGGCGCTCGCGGCATCGAGAGCCGGCCTGAGATCGGCCGGGTCCTCGACGAGGATCCCCTTGCCGCCGAACGCTTCCATCATCCGGTCATACCGTGCCCCGATGGTCAGTGCGAACGGCGGGATCTGTTCGCCTTCCTTGAATTCCGCAACACCTCGCCCGATGCCACCGTTGTTGAGGACCACGATCTTGATCGGCAACCCGTACCGGCAGGCGGTCTCGATCTCCATGCCGGAGAACCCGAGCGCCGAGTCACCCGAGACGGAAATGATCGGCCGGTCGGGGTGCACCGCAGCGGCGGCGATCGCAAACCCCATGCCGATGCCCATGGTTCCGTAGCTTCCCGCGTCGAGGCGAAGCCGCGGCTGCGCGTTGGGCAACTGGGTCCGCCCGATGTCCATGGTGTTGGCGCCTTCGCCGATGATCACCGCAGACTCGCCTGCCCAGGCACGGATGTCCCTGAGTGCGCGATAGTAATTGGTCGGCGTCGAGTCATCCTCGAGCATCGGCCTGATCTGTTCGGCATTGGCTTCGGCCTTCTCGCTGAGCGCGGTGCGCCACGGCGTGTCGGCGGGATAGAACCACTGCCGGTTCTCGAGCGCCCTGTTCAGCTGTCCGGTGATCGCCCTGCCATCCCCGACCAGCGCGACTTCTGCCGGAACGTTGTTGCCGATCGCTTCATGGGCAATGTCGAGCTGTACCACCCGCACGTTCTCGCTGAACCGGGGCTTCATTCCGAAATGCATGATCCAGTTGAGCCGTGCGCCCATGAGGAACACGACATCGGCCTCGCGCAGCGCATGGCTGCGCGCCGCCCCAACCGACAGAGGATGGGAATCATCCATCACGCCCTTGCCCATCGGCGAGGCCAGGAACGGCACCTGCGTGCGTTCGATGAAGGCGCGCACCTCGTCCTCGGCGCGGGCCCACGCCATGCCCTTGCCGATGATGGCGAGAGGCCGCTCGGCAGTCTCAAGTGCATCCAGCGCCGCCTCGACACTCTCCGGCAGCGCCTGGCTTTGCGGCGGATCGGGGATCCGCGCCACCTGCACCGCGTCAGCCTCGTCGACTTCGCCCTGGATGATGTCATCGGGCATGTCGAGATAGGCGGCGCCGGGCCGGCCGTAGATTGAGTGACGGACGGCCTGTTCGACGTAGAACGGGATCCGGTAGGTGTGTTCAACCGCATGCGCATACTTGCAGAACGGCTCTGCGATCCGGACCTGGCGCTCCTCCTGGAACGCCCCCATGCCATTCTGGTAGGTCGGGGAGGCGCCGCCAATCAGGATCATCGGCCAGCAGTTCTGCTGCGCATTGGCCAGTCCCGCCAGGCCGTGCACCACACCCGGGCCGGATACCACGAGACAGGCGCCGGGCCGCCCGGTCAGGTACCCGACCGCCTGGGCAGCGTAGGATGCCGCCTGCTCGTTGCGCATCCCGATATAGGTAATGCCCTGTTCCAGGGCGGCTGCCGCAATCGGCTGGACGGGAAACCCGACCACGCCGAACATGTACTCGACACCCTGTTGCCTGAGCGAGCGCACCATGAGCTGGGCGCCGGTAATCGTGGCCATGACTGAAGTCTCCATCTGTCTCGATCGCGCAATTGCGTGCACGCTAGGCATGCCGGCTGGTCGCGGCAAGTCCGCACACCGTTCCGGCACGCGGAATTACCGTTGTGATCACGTCCGAAGCGCCGGATCAGTAGGTGGCTGGCGCCGACGCCTCCTTCTTGGCCCGGGTCACGTGGTCGATCGCGGCACTGACGCCACCCGAGGCGCAGGGAATGTCAAGGTAGCCACAGGTCGCCTCGACGGCGGCCAGAGCCCCGAACAGCATGGGTGCGTTGAGGTCTCCCATGTGGGCGATGCGGATCGCCCTGCCGTCCAGTTTGCCGAGACCGCCACCGAGTGCCGCCATCATCTCGTCGCGGCACACGGCACGCATCCTGTTGGCATCGATACCGTCTGCCGTCAGCACGGTGGTCACACCCGGCGAGCGCTCGCGCGGATCCTGGATGTTGAGGCTCATGGTCCCGGCCTGGCTCCAGACCTCGACCGCCGCATGGGTCGCTCCGGCCATAACCCGATGTCGTTCGAAGATGGTCTCGAGACCCTCCTCGAAGATCATGTCCAGGGCCTCTCGCAGCCCGAAGACCATCAGCTGCGGCGCTGTGCCGCAGAACTTTCGGTAGTGCTCGGCCTCAAGCCGGGTGCGCCAGTCCCAGTAGCGTCGCGGCAGTGCAGCCCGTTCATGGGCGCGCAATGCCTTCTCGCTGGCGGCGATGATCCCGATCCCGGGCGCCATCATCAGCCCCTTCTGCGACGCGGCGACGGTCACGTCGACGCCCCACTCGTCCATCCGGTAGTCGGTGGTGCCCAGTGCCGCGATGGTGTCGACCAGCAACAGGGCATCGTGTCCGGCGGCATCGATGGCGCCGCGCACACCGGCAACATCGCACAGCGAGGAGGTGGCGGTATCCGCGTGCACGAGCAGGATGCCCTTGATGGTTCCTCCCGCATCCTGCCTGAGCGCGGCCTCTATCGCTTCCGGGCGTGCCGGACGGCGCCAGTCCCCGGGAACGGGCTGAACGTCCAGGCCGAGCGCGATCGCCATGTCCTGCCAGGCAGCGGAGAAGTTGCCGCTTTCGGGCACCAGCAGCCGGTCGCCCGGAGAGAACAGGTTGGCGAGTGCCGCCTCCCAGACCCCGTGCCCGTTGCTGGCGTAGAGAAAAACCTCGCCTTCGGTCAGGATGACGCGCCGCATGTCGCGGAAACACGAGATGGAGACATCCAGGAACTCCGGGTCCGAAAGGTCGAGCGTCGGGCGATGCATGGCATTGAGCACGCGCTCGGGCACGTTGGTCGGACCGGGCGTGTTCAGGAACTTGCGACCGCGCTTGAGCGACATGCGGGCTCTCCGGAAACTCTCGATACGGGGAGTGCCGTCACGGATCGCCGCTGGCGCCATGACGGCAGCGGAGCATACGCGCGGGCCTGCGCAATTGAAAGCCGGTGATGTCGCTTTCGCCACCGCGCGGCACTGCCTAGAGTAGCGGCATCTGGTCCCTCTTTCCGCGTGGATATACCGCCATGAACCCTGCACTCGACCTTGCGTCCTGCCGGCTGTCGCGCCAGCAGATGGCATGGTGCGCCGCGCGTGCGATCCCCGACGGCAGCTACGTCAACCTCGGGATCGGCATCCCGACGCTCTGCGCCGATCATCTGCCGCCGGACCGGGAGATCGTCCTGCACAGCGAGAACGGGGTTCTCGGCTTCGGACCACGCCCGGAACCCGGCCGCGAGAACCCGGACCTCGTCAACGCGGGCAAGCAGCCTGTCACCATGTTGCCCGGCGGCAGCTACTTCGTGCATTCGGACGCGTTTGCCATGATCCGCGGTCGCCATCTCGACATCGCGATCCTCGGCGCCTTCCAGGTCTCCGGGGCCGGTGACCTCGCGAACTGGACGACCGATGACGACCGGTTTCCGCCCGGGGTCGGCGGTGCGATGGACCTGGCGGTCGGCGCCCGGCAGGTATGGGTCATGACCACCCACGTGACCGGCGGCGGCGCGCCGAAGATCGTGGAGGAATGCAGCTATCCGCTCACCGCGGCCGGCTGCGTCGCCCGGATCTTCACCGACCTCGCGGTGATCGCGGTCACCCCTGGCGGGCTGGTGGTGCTGGAGAAGGTCGCCGGCCTGTCCATCGACGAACTGCAGACACTCACCGGGACCCCGATCGTCGCCGGGCTCGACTGTCGCGACCTGACCGCGCCCGAACTGGCGTTGTGACTATCTCTTGCCTTCCTTCGCGCCCGAAGCGAAGGGCTCGAGGAAGGCGAGCAGGTTCTCGATATCCGCCGGCTTCTTCAGGCCCGGGAACACCATCTTGGTCTTCGCCTTCTTCTTGCCGATCATCGCCCCGATATAGGGCTTGGGATCGGCGATGTAGGCCGCAAGCACTTCGGCGGACCAGACCAGCCCGGCCTCCCCGGCCGCCTTCATGTCCTTGGAATGCCTGAACGCCTTGCCCTTGGAGTCGACGAAGGTCCCGGCCTGACGACCGTAGACGCCGTGCAGCGACGGTCCGGTTCGACGCTTGCCCGCCTTCAGTGAATGGCACGCCTGGCACTTCTTGAACACCTTGGCGCCAGCATCGGCGTCGCCCGCCCGGGCGTCGGATCCGGGAAAGAGCATCAGGGCGCAGGCCAGCAGCATTCCCTTCAGAACGATTCGCAGCAGTGTCATCGCCAACTCCGAGGGTCACGGACGTTTCCGGCGCCCTCTGTATCATACGCCCGCGGTCCGGGTACAGGCGGTATTCGGCGGCAGACAGCGCGGTGCGCCCAGTGCTCTATACTGGCCTGCCGGCACGCGCGGGCGGGCGGTGCGGATTCCTGACAACGGGGACAGGTCGGAACACATGACGGTCAGCGATGGCTTCGCGGCGACGGAACGCGGTTCCTACCGGGTGTGGACCCGGGAATCCCTGCGGTACGCCGATCTGGACCCAGTGGGTCACGTGAACAACACCGCCTATTCCGTCTACATCGAGAACGCGCGGACCATGCTGTTTCACCGGGTCATGCAGCAGCTTGATTCCGGGCACGAGTTCGGCACTCTCGACTGGATCCTGCGCCGCATAGAACTCGATTTCCTGCGCGAAATCCGCTACCCGGGCGAGGTCGAGGTCGGGCTTTCGATCACCCGCATGGGCACCTCGTCGATGATCCTGGAGATCGGCGTCTTCACCGCGCAGTACTGCGCGGCGACATCACACGGTGTCAGCGTGTGTTTCGACACCGTCGAGCGGACGTCGCGCCGCATCCCCGATCAGCTGCGGCACGCGCTGTGGGAGAGTGGCGGGTATGCGGGCAGTCCGGTCAGTTGACCGGGGTGATCAGCCTGCGTCCGTCCAGCCATGCCCTGAGATTGTCGTGGAGCACCATTCCCATGGCCATGCGGGTGTAGTGCGTCGCACTGGCGATGTGGGGTGTCAGGGTCAGGTTCCCGGTGATGTCGAGGAGTTCGCGGGGAATGTGCGGCTCATCGGGATAGACGTCGAGCGCGGCGCCGCCGAGCCGTCCGTCATTCAGGCAGCCCACCAGCGCATCGGTGTCGATCACGCTGCCCCGGGCGACATTGACCAGGTGGCCCTGTGGCCCCAGCGCCTCCATCACCTCTTCGCCCACCAGGTGCCTGGTCGCATCGCCGCCCGGCACGATGACGATCAGGATGTCGCATTCGCGTGCCATCGCGACCAGGTCGGGATGGTGCGGCCACGGCACGTCGGACCGGGGCGTGCGCTGGTGATAGCAGATATCCATCTTGAAGGCGGCGCAGCGCGCGGCGATCTCCATGCCGATCCGCCCCAGCCCTACGATGCCGATCCGGCACCCGGTCACGTGCAGCGTGTAGGGATAGTCGCCGTCCCTTTCCCACCTGCCTTCGCGGGCATAGCGGTCCGCCTGCACCACCTGCCGGCGTCCGGCGAGGACCAGGGCCATGGCCAGGTCCGCCACACAGTCGTTCAGCACCGAGGGCGTGTTCACCACCCGCACGCCGCGCCTGGTGGCCTCGGCGACATCCACCCCGTCATAGCCGACACCAAAGGTCAGGATCAGTTCGAGGTTCGGGACCGCGTGCATCAGGCTCGCCGGGCAGACCTGGAACGTCCCGATGATGCTGCAGCGCGGGCCGACCTCCGCGAGTAGGGCGTCAGGGTCCGTCGCCTGCCACAGATGATGGGTCACGGCCAGCTCGTCGAGCCTGCGCATCGCCGGCTCGTACCAGGGGGACTGGATCAGGATTTCGGGCTTCGCTGTCACGGTCGTGTCCTGTCGCTGGTGTAGCCGGGGCCCGGGTTCAGAAACCCGACCCGGGTTTCAGCAGGAAGTCGCGCTCCTGCGCCGTGCTCTCGCGTCCCAGTACCGCGTTTCGATGCGGGAACCGGCCGAACCGCTCCACAATCTCGCGGTGGCGCCGGGCATACTCGACGCTCTCCTCATCGCAGAACTCGCGCATCAGTTCCACGCACAGTTTCTGGTCATCAAGCGCTTCGCTGTGTTCGAACGGCAGGAACATGAACTTGCATTGATCCAGCGTCAGCGCCCGGTGATGGCCGGCGGCGACCGCTCGCCTCGCGATCCCGAGCGCCTTCGCATCGGCCCGGTAGGCTCGGGGATCCTCGCGGAACATGTTTCGCGGAAACTGGTCAAGCACCACCACCAGGGCCAGGCAGGCGTGCGGATCCTGCTCCCAGTGGTCGTATGCCCCGGCGAGCGCCCGGTCATGGGTTCCGGCGAACCGCTCCCGAATCAAGGCATCGAATTCCGGCCGCTTGGAGAACCACTGCTCGGGTCCGCTGTCGTCGAACCAGAACCGGACGATGGTCGAGGCGAGGTCGTGGTCTCGAACCGGTTGCGGCATCGCGGATCGGACCCTCCGCTCAGTTCTGGTATGGTCGTGGTGCCGGCGGAACCGGCCCCGTCGCACGCGGGTGCGTGGCCGCGCCTAGTAGCCTTCGCGCTCCAGGCGCTTGCGCAGCAGCTTGCGGTGGCGGCGCATCGCTTCCGCCCGTTCGCGCGAGCGTCGTTCAGAGGGTTTCTCGTAGCTCCGGCGAAGCTTCATTTCCCGGAACATCCCTTCCCGCTGCATCTTCTTCTTCAGCGCCCGAAGCGCCTGGTCAACATTGTTGTCACGGACGGTCACATGCACGGAATTCGGCCTCCTGTTCTGCTTCATGCAGACATGCTGCGCCTGCAGGCCATGGCTTCCCCAGACCACTCTGGATAGCACAGCTTCATGCCGGGGCGCAATTCGCCGACGTCCGCACGTCCGCACGCTGTTTACCGCAAACGCGCGGCTGCCTACTATCCGGTCATGGCGGTCAGGCCGATCATCAGGATGGGGCATCCCGTATTGCGCCGGCGTGCGGTCCCGGTGACGGCGAATCATGCGGCCCTGCTGCCAGGACTGGTGCGCGACATGGTCGAGACCATGTACGCCGCCCGCGGCATCGGGCTCGCCGCGCCCCAGGTTGCCGAGAGCCTGCGTGTCATCGTCTTCCTCGACATGGCCTGCCGAGAGACCGAAGAGCCGGCGCCGCTGCAGGTGTTGATAAACCCCGAGGTCGTGCCCGTCGGCTCCGACATCGCGCTTGACTGGGAAGGGTGCCTCTCGATCCCGGGCCTGCGCGGCGAGGTGGTGCGCCACGCACGGATCCGCTACAGCGGCATCGACGGGACAGGACAGCGCGTCGAACGCGAGGCGACCGGGCTCGCGGCCCGCGTGGTGCAGCACGAGGTGGATCATCTCGACGGAGTTCTCTATCCGGACCGGATGACCGACATGCGCCGGTTCGGTTTTGTCGAGGAACTCGATGACAGCAAGGACATGGACCAATGACCGGTGACGCCGCGGCGGCGGAGCGGATCCAGGCACTGCGCGATCACCTGGTCGAGGCGTCGCTTCCGCATGTGCCATTCGACGGCTGGACCCTGCGGGCCCTGGCGGCGGGCGCAGCCGATATCGGGCTCGGTATCGGCGAGGTTCACGCGGCCTTTCCCGACCCCGCCCGCAACAGCGTCAGCCACTTCGCCGCATGGACCGACCGGCGCATGCTCGACCGCCTCGCTGGAACCGAGATCGACAGCCTGCGGACCCGGGAACGGGTGTCGCTGGCGATCCGGCTGCGTCTTGACGTCGTGGCCGCTCATCGCGAGGCGGTGCGCCACGCGATCGGATACCTCTCGCTGCCCGGCAACCAGCTGCTCGGGCTCGGGTGCGCGTGCCGCAGCGTCGACGAGATCTGGCACGCCGCCGGAGACCGGTCGACGGACTTCAGCTACTACACGAAACGCGGCCTGCTCGCCGGCGTGCTGGTATCGACGACGCTGTTCTGGCTTGACGACGGTTCGGACGGGTTCGTCGACACCGCGGCGTTCCTCGACAGGCGCATTGCCGACATCATGCGGATCCCGAAGCTGCGGGGGCGCATCCGCCGCATGGTCCCGAACCCCCAATGGCATTTCCTTAAGGATTTGGCGTCATTTCCTTAAGGAGTCGCGCCTTTTCGCAGCAGGGGGCCCTGCCTTTCCGGAGATTTTCCGGCTTCAGGCTGCGGCCTTTCTCCTTCGGGTCCACTTGCTGACCGGCTTCATCGATTTCCTGGGATACGACCGTCCCGGCCGGAGCCGGCCGCGCACCTTGAGGATTCCCTCGGCCATCCGGGTCACGGCCTGCGCGACGGCTTCGGCCTGCGCGAGCAGCATCTCCTCGATGTTGGCGGCCACGATCGCGATCGCGTTTCTGAAGTTCACGGCCTGGCGTTCCTTTCCCTGCTCGCGGATGTCTGCGAGCAGGTCGTCGCCATGCCCGGAAAGCAGCCGCGTCATGGCGATCAGGTTGAAGTGGGCGTAGAGTTCCTGGCGCACGCCGCGCTCGGTCCGGCCGTGGAACTCGTCCACCGCGATGGTTCGCTTCGAGACCTTGTACAGCTCCTCGATTCCCCACCGTCCATGGTAGAGATGGCCAAGATCCTCGGCGGAGACGTGGCCGGCATCGAGCAGTGTCGTGACGAGATGGCAGTCGTCGCCGTCCGTCTTGCAGCGGACCAGCCGGAGGTCGACCGGATCGAAGCGCTCGCCGGGCCGACGTTCGGCAAGCTCTCGCTGCGTGTCCGGTCCCGGGGCGGCGGTGACGACGGTCTCGGTGCGGTCGCCCTCCATGAAGTCCCTGAAGGCGCCCACGCGGTTGCGCTGGAGCCGGAACACCGGATGGGCGCCCGTGCGGATGACGGCGTACAGGAGCTCGAACGAGAAGTATCCCCGGTCGAACACGACGACGTCGCCGGCCTCCAGGGCGTGCAGGTGGCCCATGGCCGCGGCCCGCTCGCAGGCGCGGGCGGAGAGCGAGAAGTCGACCGGGACCTTGGTGTCGAGCCGGTACAGGCAGGACACCAGCCCCTGCGGATAGTGGGCGCCGCCGTGCGGGAGCGGGTAGCCGGCATCGACCAGCGTCCGGGGCAGGTTCATCTTCGTTCCGTCGACCGCGAACGGGCGGCGGCCCTTCCAGCGCCCGCCCTCGCCGCCGTGGCGGAGGATCTCGCGGTGAAGGTCCAGGAACAGCTCCTCGTGCACCCTTTGCCGGGCCTTGCAGATCGACGAGGCGGCCACCGGCTCGCGTTGAGGCAGGGCGATCCCCAGCTTGCGGCACTGCTCCCAGAGCTCGGCGGTCACGGTCGCGTAGCCCTTCTCCCCCCGCGACAGGACCAGCCGGAACACGAACAGCATCACGATGAGGCTGTTGAGGACCCGCCGCCGCTTCATCCAGCGGCGGTCGTGCGCGTCGGCCAGCGCCGTGGCGGCGTCGACGACCTGCAGCCACGCCGCGACCAGCGGATCGTCCCGGTCGGGACGCGGCGGGCGCGGCGAGCGTGCCGGAGCCGCGCGCCCCTGGAGGACGTCGCGGAAGTCCCGGCCGAGGGGAAGGACGAGGATCTCCTTCGCCGGCTTCGCCCGCCGGCCCGACTTCCGGCCGGCGGTCATTCCGATGCGCTCCCAGTTGGCGGCGCGGTAGCACGCCCCGTCGAAGCGCGTCGGGTCGATGAACGTCTCGCACAGCACGGGGCGGCAGCCGTGGCGGCGCTCCCACTCCCCGGGAAGGCGGGCCGCCGCCATGCCGAGGACCCGCGAGGCAAGGTTCGTCACGGCCACCCATGGAAACACGATGAAGCGGGAATTGCCCAGCACCAGGTGCAGCCGGCGCTCGCGGTCCGGTCCGCTCCATCCGATCCATTCGTCGCGCGCCGGCAGCGTCCGCGACGCCGCCTCGAACAGCAGGCAGCCGAGGCGGCGGCCGTCACGGTCCAGGACGAACCAGCGCAGGTGCGGGCCGAACGGGCGCGGACAGCCCAGGTAGTGATGGCGGTCGACAAGCTCGTTCCACTCCGCCTTCTCGTCGGGACCGTCCGCGGCGTGCAGCGACAGAGGCTCGAGGGCGGACAGCTCGCAGGCGATCTCCGGCTGCGGGTCCGATGCCGCCGTGTGGCAGATCGGCGGCAGCGCGCCGGAGCCGGTGCTCCGCTTCTCCGGAAGCGTCAGGATCCCGAACCCCTCCAGCTGCTCCAGCATGCGGAGGCAGGCCGACACGCGGTAGTCGCCCTTGGGCGTGTTCCAGTTCAGGTGCTCGCAGATCGTCTTCGCGAGCTCGTTGCGGGTGTTGTTGGGAAGCAGCGCCACCGTCTCCTGGATGTCGGCGATCTGGCGCCGCGTCAGGCGGCGGCCGAAAAAGGTGGTCGTCTCAAGGCGCTCGATCCGCGGATCCATCGCTCCCGCTCCGGAAGATGTAGTGTCCCGCAGCCTGGATTGCACGGACCGGCGGAAGTGTCAACCCCCCTGTGCCAAAAAATCCGCACCGGCGCCGACTGCCATGGAACAACGGCCTCGCGGGAGCGAAAGAAAGTCCGGCCAGACCTTGCGGTCAAAAGAAATGCCATTGCCCGAACCCCGGGTTCAGACGGTCCTTGCGACGCGGTTGACGTGCCCCATCTTGCGCCCCGGCCGGGTTTCGGACTTGCCATAGAGATGCAGCCGCGCGCCGGGCTCGTCCAGGATGTCGGCCCAGTTGTCCGCCGCCTCGCCGATCAGGTTCCTCATCACGGTCGGATGCAGCAGGTCCGCGGGCCCGGGCGCGTGTCCGGTGACCGTGCGCACCAGCTGTTCGAACTGGCTGGTGGCCGCACCATCGATGGTCCAGTGCCCGGAGTTGTGGGGTCGCGGCGCGAGCTCGTTCATCAGCAGGGAGCCGTCGGCGAGCAGGAACATCTCGACAGCCAGAACTCCGACCAGCCCGGCGGCCTCGGCGAGCGTCACCGCGATGCGGTACGCCGCTGCCGCTGCCGCGGCAGGAACGTCGGCCGGTGCGATGGTGGTGTCGAGAATGTGGTTCTCGTGCCGGTTCTCGACCACGCAGTAGGGGATCGGCAGGCCGTCGACACCCCGTGCGACGATGACCGAGACCTCGCGCTCGAAGTCCACGAACCCCTCGAGGATCGCGTCGCCGGTGGCAAGGGCCGTCCAGGCCGGTTCCAGGTCCTCCGGTGCACGCAGGACCGCCTGGCCCTTGCCGTCGTAGCCGAACCTGCAGGTCTTCAGCACCGCGGGAAAGCCGATGGCGTCGGCCGCGGCGGACAGCATGCTTCGGTCGGTCACGTGTCGCCAGCGGGCAACCGGAACCCGGTTCGCGACCGCGAACTCCTTTTCGCGCACCCGGTGCTGTGACACTGCGAGCAGGGCGGCGCCGGGTCGGACCGGAACCCGTTCCCCGATCCGGCGCACCGATGCGAGCGGGATGTTCTCGAATTCGTAGGTGACGACGTCAACGGCGTCTGCAAAGGCGTCAAGCGCGTCGCTGTCGCCGAATTCGGCCACCGTTACGCGATCGGTGACCTGGGAGGCCGGGCTGTCGGCCTCGGGGGTGTAGACATGGCACCGGTATCCGAGCCGAGCCGCGGCCAGGACCGTCATGCGGCCGAGTTGCCCGCCGCCCAGGATGCCGATCACGCTGCCCGGGCCGAGCCTCGCGGTCAGCACGGGTCTTGCGGCACCTCGCCCACCGCCTCCGCCTGCGCCTGCCGCCACGCGTCAAGCCGCCCTGCAAGGTCCTCGTCGCCGGTTGCGAGAATGGCGGCCGCCAGCAGGGCGGCGTTCGCCGCCCCGGCACTGCCGATCGCGAGTGTGCCAACCGGGATGCCGCGGGGCATCTGCACGATTGACAGCAGGCTGTCGAGCCCGCTCAGCGCCCGGCTCTCGACCGGGACGCCGAGCACAGGCACCGAGGTCTGGGCCGCGACCATTCCCGGCAGGTGAGCCGCTCCCCCGGCACCCGCGATGATGACCCTGAGCCCGCGGCCGCGGGCTTCGCGTGCGTAGCTCGTCATCCGGTCCGGCGTGCGGTGCGCGGACACCAGGCGCGCCTCGTAGTCGATCGCAAGTTCCTCGAGAATGGCCGCGGCCTGCCGCATGGTCGGCCAGTCCGACTGGCTTCCCATGATCAGTCCGACACGGGGGCGGGAGGGCGCCTGCTGTCCCATGGCGTTCTCCGGTGCGTCTCGCGGCTGCCCGACCTGCCGCTCAGGCGATGATGTCCGGCAACAGGTCACTCTCGATCTGGGCGATCTGGTCCCTGAGCGCCAGTTTTCGCTTCTTCAGCCGTGTCAGGCGCAGTTGATCGAATCCGGTCGGGCGGGACAGGCTGTCGATCACGCTGTCCAGGTCTCGGTGCTCCTCGCGCAGCTGGTGCAGGCGCACCTTGACTTCCTCCCTGTCCCGCATGCTCACGATGCTCTTCCCGCCCGTCTACAGGATGGCGGGTCATAGCAAGGTTCGTCGTGCATGAACAGCGGCAACGGCGGTGCGCGCGCACGCCATTCCGGTTCATCGAGATTGCACCCGGCGCGGCCCCGCAATAGACTTTGAGCCTTCGCTCGACCGACCAGTCCAGTACAGACGGAGGACGCAGATGACGGATACGGCACGGACGGACGAACTGCGTGCACGTCACGCCGAACTGGATCGCCTGCTGGCAGAAGAACAGGCGAGGCCCATGCCGGACAGCGGTATCCTGTCAGACCTCAAACGGCGCAAGCTTGCGCTCAAGGACCAGATCGCGAGTGCCGAAGGAGCTGTCGACGCCTGAACGGTGCCGCGATGCGTCACGGCTCGAAGAAGACCGTCTCGCGCTCACCCCTGAGATGGATGTCGAAGAGATAGACCCCGTCGCGCGAGCCGGGTACGGCGAGAAGGGTGTCCCGGCGCTCGGGCGGAACGGCCAACAGCACCGGGTCGGATGCATTCGCCTCGGCCTCGTCGGCAAGGTAGACCCGGGTGAATGCGTGGCGCGGCATGCCCCGCATGAACAGGATCACGTTCAGGTGCGGCGCCTGGCCGTCGCCCGGCGGACCCGGCCGGATCGTCTCGAACACGAACCGGTGTTCGGGATCGGTGCCGGTTCCGCATCGCCCGAAGCCGGCGAATCCGGTATTGCTCCTGCCGTCGGGGTAGCGGCCGGTGGCATCCGCCTGCCAGATCTCGACCATGGCATCCGGCACCGTCTCCTCCTCGGCATCGAAGATCCGGCCCTCCAGGCGCAGTCGCCGGCCAGGGATGTCGGGTCCGGCAATGGTCCCGTCCGCGATACTGGAGAGCGCGGAGTAGCCGTACTGGCCGGGCGTCAGCCCGAAGGCGAAGAACGGCCCGACGGTCTGTGACGGTGTCTGGCGCCGGCGCACGGTTCAGTCATCCAGCGGCGTGGCCCGGCGGCCGCGCAGCACGATGTCGAACCGGTAACCCAGCGCAAAGCCCTCCTCGGTCACCTGCGGGTCGTAGTCCATGACCAGAAGGTCGCGGAAGGGGGGCGGCGTGCCTGCGTAGATCGGGTCGTGCGCGAGCAAGGGGTCTCCCGGAAAGTAGCTCTGGGTCACGAGCCGGGTCACGAAGGCCGGGCCGAACAGCGAGAAGTGGATATGCGCCGGACGCCAGGCGTTGGGATGGTTGCCCCAGGGGTAGGCAGCCGGCTTGATGGTGATGAACCGGTAGCATCCCCGCTCGTCGGTCACGCAGCGCCCGCCACCGAAGAAGTTGGGGTCGATCGGCGCGTCGTGCTGGTCGGCGGTGTGCATGTAGCGCCCGGCGGAGTTGCACTGCCAGATCTCGATCAGGGTATCGGGCTGCGCTCGCTCGTCCTCGTCGAGCACCTGGCCGGTCACGATGATCCGCTCGCCGAGCGGCGCGCCCTCGGTCACCCCGTTTCGTGTCAGGTCGTGGTCGAGCGGCTGCAGGGCGCCGTGCCCGTAGACGGGTCCGGTGAGTTCCGAAAGGGTCTGGACCAGCGGGATCGCCGGCCGTCCGGGGCTTCGGGACACGCTTGAGTGGTAGTCGGGCACCACCCAGCCCGGCTGGGTTTCCGGATCGAACGGTGCGTATCCGGGCAGGTCCCGGTTGCTGGTATCGGACATCGCCACCCTCCCCGTCAGCGTGCGGCGTCGATCAGGACAGCCCGGAAATCGTTGACATTGGTCAGGGTCGGACCGCGCATCACCAGACCGTCAAGACGCGAGAAGAACCCGAATCCGTCGTTGCGCGCAAGGAATTCCGCTGGCCGCAGCCGGGTGTCTGCGGCCCGGCCCAGGGTCTGCGGCAGGTAGATCGCACCGGCATTGTCACAGGTCCCGTCAATGCCGTCGGTATCGCAGGCGATCGCCGAGATCCGGTCCAGGCAATCGGTCGACCGTTCGGCCAGGGCGACGGCAAGGCCGAGCAGGAACTCCGCGTTGCGCCCGCCCTCTCCGTCACCGGTGACGGTGACGGTGGTCTCTCCGCCCGACAGCAGCACGCAGGGAGGCGGCAGCGGCTGGCCGTGCCGCGCCACCTGACTGGCGATGCCGGCGTGCACGCGTGCAACCTCGCGGGCCTCGCCCTCGATCGCGTCACCGAGAATGAGCGGCGTCACCCCGGCCAGGCGTGCCGTCTCCGCCGCCGCGACCAGCGCCTGCTGGGGTGTGGCGACCAGCCGGGCCTCGGCCCGTCCCAGCCGGGGATCGTCCGGCTTCGGGGTCTCGCTTTCCGGGCGCGCCAGATGCGCGGCCACCGCCGGCGACGGCGTGATGGCGTAGCGTTGCAGCACCTCACGCGCGTCGGCGAGGCTGGTCGGGTCCGCGACCGCCGGACCCGATGCGATGACATCGAGCGCGTCACCCGGCACGTCGGAAATCGCCAGGGTCACCAGGCGGGCCGGCGCGGCAGCAAGCGCCAGTCGCCCTCCCTTGCTGGCCGACAGGTGCTTGCGCACGCAGTTCATCTCGTGAATGGTCGCCCCGCACGCCAGCAGGTCTTCGGTCACCCGCTGCTTGTCGGCAAGTTCAAGCCCCTCGGCCGGCAGCGACAGCAGGGACGACCCGCCTCCCGAGACCAGGAAGAGTGCGAGGTCATCGGGACCGAGACCGCGTGCGAGATCGAGCAGGCGGGCGGCAGCCGCAAGCCCCGCCGCATCCGGAACCGGGTGGGCGGCCTCGACCACTTCGATGTGCCGGCACGCGACCGCATGGCCGTACCTCGTCACCACCAGCCCTTCGAGCGCCCGGCCGGGCCGGTTCAGGTCCCACCAGGTCTCGACCGCCCGCGCCATCGAGCCACCGGCCTTGCCCGCGCCCACCACCACCACCCGGCCGGCCGGCGGGTCGGCCAGAACCCGGTCGAGGTGCGCAGCAAGGCACCGTTCGGGATTGGCGGCAGCAACCGCGGCATCGAACATGGCGTTGAGCAGGTCGACGGAATCCATGGTTCACCTTCCCGGCAGGGGCGACGGGTCCCGATGTAGCCCGGGCGAGGCGGGTCGGGCAATGTTCGGGACCGGTCTTGATTCCGGCACCGCACCCGCGCAGGGTCCCAGCGAACCGCCAGAGGACAGTCTTGCATGGCTCTCGGGAACACCGCCCCGGAGATTGTCACCGAGCGTCTGAGGCTGCGTTCCTTCAGGGCCGGTGATTTCGAGGAGTACGTCGAGCTTGTCGGACACCCGCTGGTCGCACGGCACGTCGGCGACGGGACCCCGCTCGACCGGACCGCGGCCTGGCGGCACCTGGCCATGGTTCTGGGGCACTGGATCCTGCGTGGCTGCGGCATGTGGGCGGTCGAGCACGACGGCCGGATGATCGGCCGGGTCGGCCTGCTGAACCCTGACGGCTGGCCGGCACTCGAACTCGCCTGGGCCCTGCACCCGGGCGTCTGGAACCGCGGACTGGCGACCGAGGCGGCGGCGGCGGCCATGGACTGGGCGTTCGATGCCTACGGCGCCAACCGGCTGATCAGCATGGTCCGGCCCGACAACGCCGCATCGATCAGGGTGGCGGAGAAACTCGGCATGGAGCAGGAGGAACGCCTGGTCCTGCTCGGCCTGCCCGCCCTGGTCTACGCGCGCGGACGCGACATCAGGCAGGCGTCTCCGTAGGACAGGAACCGGTAGCCCGCATCGATGGCATGGCGATAGGCGGCCATCACCCGTTCGTGCCCGGCGAAGGCGCTGACCAGCATCATCAGGGTGGAGCGGGGCAGGTGGAAGTTCGTCAGCAGCAGGTCGACCGCCCGGAACCGGTATCCCGGGGTGATGAACAGTGCGGTCTCGCCGTCGTACTGCGCCGGCCGGCCGGTTGGCGCCGCGGCGGTCTCGAGGATCCTGAGCGTCGTGGTGCCCGCCGCCACCACCCGTCCGCCGGCATCGATGGTACGCCGGATCTCCGCGGCGGTGGAGGCACTGACCGACCCCCACTCGGCGTGCATCGGGTGATCGTCGGTGTCGTCAACGGTCACCGGCAGAAAGGTTCCGGCACCGACATGCAGCGTGACGGCGACCCTCCGCACGCCGCGGCGGTCCAGCGCCCCGACCAGGCGCGGGGTGAAGTGCAGGCTTGCGGTGGGAGCGGCGACGGCGCCATCGCGGGCCGCGAACAGCGTCTGGTAGTCGGAGCGGTCCCGGGCGTGGTCCGAATCCGGACCGCGCCTGATGTAGGGTGGCAGGGGCATGCGCCCGCCCTCGTGCAGGCGCGCGCGCAGGGCCGCGTCGTCGAGACCGAAGTCGAACTCGACCTCCCCGGCGTCGCGCGAGAGCACCACCGCTTCCAGTCCGCCTGCAAACCTGACCGTATCACCGGACCGCAGGCGACGGGCGGGCCGGGCCAGGGCCTTCCAGCGCCCGGGGCCGGTGGGCCTGTGCAGGGTGGCCTCGATCCGCGCATCGCCGCGCCAGCCGTCAAGCCGTGACGGAATCACCCGGGTGTCGTTGACCACCAGCAGGTCCTCGGGCCCGAGCAGCGTGGCCAGGTCCCCGATGGAGCGGTCGGCGAGCCGGGTGCCCGTCATGTCGAGCAGGCGTGCCGCGTCCCGCGGACGCACCGGGTGATCGGCGATCCGTTCCCTCGGCAGGTCGTAGTCGAACAGGTCGACGCGCATGCCGGTTCACCCGGCGATCCCGTGCCGGCAGTCTCCGTTCGACCTGCCGGCGGCCGCCACGATGGCACGGAATGGTCCGAGCAGGACCAGGGCCATCGCCAGCTTGGCGCCGTAGTCACCAATCGCGAGCGTCACCCAGGGTACATCGGTGCCGGCGAAGGCGAGCGAGAAGAACAGGGCGGTATCGACGGCGGAACCCGCGAGCGAGGAGACCAGGGGGGCCTTCCACCAGGTCGCGCGCCGCAGGCGGTCGAAGATCGCGACATCGAGCAGCTGCGCTGTCAGGAATGCGGTGCCGGACGCGAGTCCGATACGGATGTCGGCAAGCGACAACGACAGCACCACCCCGACCGCGAACCCGGCGTACACCACCCGGCGCGCCGGTGCGCCCCCCAGCAGGCGGTTGGTCACATCGGTCACCAGGAACGCCACCGGATAGGTAAACGCGCCCCAGGTCAGCCAGTCGCCGAGCTGGTACTCGACCGCGATGTTGGACACCAGCACCACGATGCCCATGGCACACACGGCCAGCACTGTAGCCTTTGTCTCGGACCGTCGCATGCCAGTCCTTCCGGCGCGAGTGGGAACACGAACCCGCTGTTTAGGCGGAACCCCGCCGCGTCGCAACAGGACGCACGGGAGAAGGCGGCCTCGCTTGCGCCTGGTCAGGCCGTCTCCTAAGTTTGGTTCCGGAACGCAACGCAGGGAGAAACCGGACATGGCCAACCGGGTCTTCGACGAGAGGATCGTCATCGCCGACACCGTGACCAAGCTCGGGGCGGAATGCGCGGGACGGGTGGTGCTCGGCGGATCGCACGGCGGGGTCTACGCCGCCTACTGCGCGGTCAAGGCCCGGGCCAGGGGTGTGATCCTGAACGATGCCGGCCGCGCAAAGGACGACTCGGGCATCGGCGGCGGCGTCTACTGCCAGGAACTCGACATCCCCTACGCCACCGTCGATGCCATGTCGTGTCGCATCGGGGACGGGGAAAGCGCGTTCCGCGACGGGGTCATCTCCCATGCCAATCCGCTCGCGGCCTCGCTCGGCGTCGCACCGGGCATGACCGCACGCGAGGGAGCGGAGCGCATGTGCCGGGCAGCGCTGTCAGACCGGCCGGTCCCGGCCTACGCGGAGGCACGCACCGAGCTGCCGTGTCCGCCGGGCACCCGGATGATCGTGCTGATGGATTCGGCATCGCTGATCATCGACGAGGACGTCGGCCGGATCGTGGTCACGGGCAGCCATGGCGGCGTGCCAAGCCCGGATCCGGCAGCGGCGCTCAGGGTCGACGCCCATGCCGGTTTCTTTCACGATGCCGGTGTGGGCAGGGACCGGGCGGCACTCGGCCGGCTGACGCCGCTTGATGACCGGGGCATCGTCGCCGCCACGGTGGCCTGCATGAGCGCTCGGATCGGCGACGGTGCCTCGATCTACCATGACGGGGTGCTGAGCCACGTCAACCGGACCGCGGCCACGGCCGGGGCCGAGGCCGGCATGCCGGCACGCGACTTCATCAACACTCTCGCCGGGAACTGAAACATGGCACTTTATGGTACGGGCATGCTGATGACCTTCACCCAGCCGGACGCGGCGGGAGAGGAAGATTTCAACGAATGGTACAACCGCGAGCACATCGACGAACGGGTGTGGATGCCCGGCTTCCACCGGGCGCGTCGCTATGTCGACTGTACCGGGGATGCGCGCATCAGGTACTTCGCGACCTACGAGACCGACACTGTCGAGGACCTGGCCGACCCGGAGTACATGAAGCTGCTCGCCGACCAGTCCGACTGGTCGAAGCGGGTGATGAAGACATTCACCGCCTTCGACCGGGTCACGGCCAGGGTCACTGTTGACCTGTCGCACGGCTTTGCCGGCGCCTGCGCCTTCGCGCGGTTCCACCCTGAGCCGGGGGTGATGGACGGGTTGCGCCGACACCTCGCCGACACCCTGCTGCCGGACCTGGTCGCCCGTCCCGGGATGGTCGGGGCGGTACTGGCGGAAAACGACCTCGCGGTGGTCAACGAGGGACGCAGGGCCCAGGGCGTTCCGATCCCCGAAAACGAGACACCGCAGTGGATCGTGCTGCTGGAAGGCCAGGGCGGGCACGCCACCGCCGCGGCTCTGCGCGCCGGGTTCGCGGCCGGTCTGCCCGACCACGGCGTGGCCGGGGCCGACATCGATACCGGCAACCATATCCTGCTGTTCGGCAACAACCGGTAGACCGCGCATGCCGACGGGCTTCCGGGTCACGGCCGCCGATGGCGTGGCCCGGCGCGGCCGGCTTGACACGGCACACGGCTCCGTCGAGACACCCGCCTTCATGCCGGTGGGAACGGCGGCAACCGTCAAGGCAATGCTCCCGTCCTCGGTCCGCGCCGCCGGAGCGCAGATCCTGCTGGGGAACACCTACCACCTGATGGTGCGGCCCGGAGCCGAGCGCATCGCCGGACTCGGCGGGCTGCACCGGTTCATGGGATGGGACGGGCCGATCCTGACCGATTCCGGCGGCTACCAGGTGATGTCGCTCGCCGGCCTGCGCCGGATCAGCGAGGACGGGGTGACCTTCCGCAGCCACGTCGACGGGTCACGCCATCACCTCTCGCCCGAAGCCTCGATCCGGATCCAGGACCTGTTGGGCGCGGACATCAGCATGGCGTTCGACGAGTGCACCCCCTGGCCGGTCGACGAGACGCAGGCCGCCTCCTCGATGCGGCTGTCGATGCGCTGGGCCGAACGGTCGCGCCGCGCGTTCCGCGACCGGGAGGGCGTCGGGCTGTTCGGCATCGTGCAGGGCAGTGTCTACCAGGCGCTGCGCACGGAGTCGGCGAAAACCCTGGCCGGGATCGGGTTCGACGGCTACGCGGTCGGCGGGCTCGCAGTCGGCGAGGGCCGCGACGAGATGCTCAGGATCCTCGCCGGAACGGTTCCGCTGCTGCCGCATGACCGGCCCCGCTACCTGATGGGCGTCGGCAAGCCGCAGGACCTGGTGGACGGGGTCCTGCGCGGCATCGACATGTTCGACTGCGTCCTGCCCACCCGGTCCGGACGCAACGGTCAGGCCTTCACCCGCCACGGTCCGATCAACCTGCGCAACCGGCGTTTCCTCGACGATCCGCGCCCGCTTGACGACGCATGCGGCTGCCCGGCGTGTACCGGGTTCGCACGCGCTTACCTCGCCCACCTGGTTCGCGCCGGTGAGATCCTGGGAGCGATGCTGCTCAGCTGGCACAACCTGCACTACTATCAGGAGCTGATGGACGGAATCCGCACCGCGATCGACCGGCAGGAGTTCGAGCGCTTCGCCGCCGATTTCCGCCGGGAACAGGACGCGGGGCCGTCGTGAGCGAGCAGGTCCGACAACGCGTGCTCGATGCGGCGCGTGCGGCCGGTTTCGACATAGCCGGGATTGCACCGGTGGCGGTCGGCACCCGCGAGCAGGCGCGGCTCGACAGCTTTCTTGCCGGCGGCGAGCACGGCGACATGGACTGGATGCTGCGCACGGCGGAGCGCCGGCGCGATCCGGCGCGGCTGTGGCCGCCGGCACGCTCGGTCGTGGTGGTCGGCGCCAACTACGGCCCGGCCCGGCCTCCGCTCGGGGACCTGGCGTGGCGCGAGCGCGGCAACATCTCGGTCTACGCGCGCAACCGCGACTACCACGACATCATGAAGAAGCGGCTGAAGCGGCTCGGGCGCTGGATGAGCGAGAGCTACGGTTGCGAGGTGCGGGTGTTCGTCGACACCGCCCCGGTGCTCGAGAAACCGCTCGCCCAGGCGGGCGGCATCGGCTGGCAGGGCAAGCATACCAACCTGGTCAGCCGCGGCTTCGGGTCCTGGCTGTTCCTGGGCGAGGTCTTCACCAGCCTCGAGCTCGAGCCCGATGACCCGTCGGCGGACCATTGCGGGACGTGCCGGCGCTGCATCGACATCTGCCCGACCGACGCCTTCCCGGCCCCCTACACCCTCGATGCGCGCCGCTGCATTTCCTATCTCACCATCGAACACAAGGGTCACATCGCCCGAGAGTTCCGAATCCCCATGGGCAACCGGATCTTCGGGTGCGACGACTGCCTGGCAGTCTGTCCGTGGAACAGATTTGCGCGTACCGCCCGCGAGGCCGGGTTCATTCCCCGCGACGACCTCGATCTCCCGGAGCTTGCCCCTTTGCTCGAGCTGGACGACGCGGCATTCCGCGCCCGGTTCTCCGGCTCGCCGGTCAAGCGCCTCGGGCGCGACCGGTTCCTGCGCAACGTGCTGATCGCCGTGGCCAATGCCGACGGGCCGCTGCCCGCCCGGGTGCACGACCTGCTCGACGATCCGTCGTCGCTGGTTCGCGCCATGGCGGTCTGGGCACTGGGCCGGCTGGCGCCACGGGAGCGGGTTGCGGCGCTGCGGGAGACCAGGATGCCGGGAGAACCCGACCCGCAGGTCCGACGCGAATGGACCCACACCCTCGGGGGAGATGGTCATGGACACCGAGACCTTTCGCCGGCACGGCCACGCCCTGGTCGACTGGATGGCGGACTACCTTGAGGATGTCGCGGACCTGCCGGTCCGCGCCCAGGTCCCGCCCGGTGCGATCGCGAACAGCCTTCCGGTCTCGCCGCCGAGGCGCGGCGAGGACATGGAGACGATCTTCAGCGACTTCCGCGACATCGTCCTGCCAGGCATCACCCATTGGCAACACCCGGACTTCTATGCCTACTTCCCGGCCAATTCGAGCCCGCCGTCGGTGCTGGCCGAAATGCTGACCGCCACGCTCGGTGCGAACTGCATGCTGTGGCAGACCAGCCCGGCGGGAACCGAGATGGAAACCCGGATGACCGACTGGCTGCGGCAGATGATCGGCCTGCCGGACGGGTTTCATGGTGTGATCCAGGACACGGCGTCGTCCGCCATCCTCTGTGCCCTGCTGACGGCACGGGAACGCAGCACCGGCTGGCAGGCCAACAGGCAGGGACTGGCCGGGCGAGAGCCGCTCATCGCCTACACCTCGGCCGAGGCACACAGCGCCACCGTGAAGGGTGCCGGTATCGCCGGATACGGTCGTGACAACGTGCGCCTCATCGAGGTGGACGAGGCATTCGCCATGCGCCCCGACCGTCTCGAACAGGCCATCCGCGCCGACCGGGAGGCCGGGCTCCATCCGGCCTGCGTGGTGGCATCGCTGGGAACCACCGGCGTCGGCGGCTGCGACCCGCTCCGCGCCACTGCGGAAATCTGCGCCCGATACGGGCTGTTCCTGCACGTCGACGCCGCCTGGGCCGGATCGGCTCTGCTCCTGCCGGAACACCGGGCCATGGCCGACGGGCTCGAACTTGCGGACAGCCTGGTCTTCAATCCGCACAAGATGCTGATGACCAACTTCGACTGTTCGGCCCATTTCGTGCGCGATCGCGACGCGCTGGTCCGCACCTTCTCGATCCTGCCGGAATTCCTCAAGGGTCGGGAGGGTGACAGCGTGATCGACTACCGCGACTGGGGCGTTGCGCTCGGCCGCCGGTTCCGGGCACTCAAGCTCTGGTTCGTGATCCGCTCCTACGGGATCGAGGGTCTCCAGGCGATCCTGCGCCGGCACGTCGCGCTTGCGGTCGAACTCGAGCAGATGATTGCGCAGGCCGACGACTTCGAGCTCATGGCACCGCGTTCGCTTTCGCTGCTGAACCTGCGCTACCGACCGTCCGGGATGACCGAGGAGGCCGAACTCGAACGGACCAACCGGACGCTGCTCGAGCGGCTGAACGACTCGGGCCGGGTCTACTTCACCCAGAACCTGGTGAAGGGGCGGTTCGCCATTCGCTGGTCGATCGGCCAGACCCGGACCGAACGTCATCACATCGAGGCCGCCTGGGCCCATGTTCAGCGGACGGCACGGTGCGCCTGACACGTGAGCACGACGCACGGGGGGCGGGGCCGCGCCGCGTGCCAGCCACCGGAGGGCCCGGATGACGGGCGGACCGTACGAGGGTGACGCCGGTGTCAGCCGGGCCGCGCTCTACGAGACGGTGGAGGCCGCAGACCTCCACTCCTGGCTCGAGCCCTGGCTGCCGGAGGTCCCGGCACTGGTACTCGACGTCGGAGCCGGTTCCGGGCGTGACGCCGCCTGGCTGGCCAACGCCGGTCACGAGGTCGTCGCCGTCGAACCGTCGGCGACCATGCTGTCCGAGGCCCGACGGCGGCATCCGCTGTCGACGATCTCCTGGGTCCGGGACAGCCTGCCGGCACTCGAGCGTGTCTACAGGCAGGCATTCGCCTTCGACCTGGTGCTGCTGAGCGCGGTCTGGATGCACGTCCGCCCCGAACACCGACAGCGCGCGTTCCGCAAGCTGATCGGCCTGCTGAAGCCGGGCGGACGGCTGGCGATCACCTTTCCGCAGGGGCCGGCCGACCGGGCGCGGGGACAGCATCCCGCACGTGTCGAGGAGATCGAGAGCCTGGCGCGCCGCCACGGCGCGTTCCTCGCCTTCCAGGACCAGGACGCGGACAGGCTGGGACGGACCGGTCTCGTGTGGGCCCGTCTCCTGGTGCACCTTCCCGACGACGGCACCGGCGCGCTGCCGCTGCTGCGCCACGTGATCCTGAACGACGCCAAGTCGTCGACCTACAAGCTCGGACTGCTGCGCGCAATCGCGCGCGCATCCGACGGAGCGCTCGGCATGGCCGCCCCTGCGGACCGTGATATCAGCATCCCTCTGGGCCTGGTCGCGCTGAACTGGCTGCGCCTGTACAGGCCGCTTGTCGACGGCGGTTTCCCTCAGTTGCCCCACAACCGGGGCCCCGACGGTCTCGGCTTCGCCGGGAAGGGGTGGCGCCGGATCGGTGACCTGAAACCGCCCGAGCTTCGGGTCGGGGCCCTGCTCTCGGGCACGCGTGCCGCCGGACTGCACCAGGCGCTCGCAGAGGTGGCGAGAACCATCGCCCGGATGCCTGCCACCCACACCACCTGGCCCGGTTCCGCCGACCCGATCTTCCGGGCCGCACCATCGGCCGCCGGTCGACCGCCGTCCCGGATCCTGATCGACCGGGACTATCTTGCGCGGTTCGGGGAACTCCGGGTCCCGCTGCACCTGTGGCGCGCGCTGTCCCGGTACAGCTGCTGGATCGAACCGGCGGTCACGGCGGAATGGATCCGGCTGATGGACGGTTATGCCGGGAGGCAGGGGCGGTCGCTCGATCGCGCAGATCTCGCCCGGGCCATGACGTGGTCGGAGCCGTCACGCGACGTGCACGCGTCGCGTTCCCGGGCGCTCCAGCTCGCCGGGCAGGGAGCGCTCTACTGCGTGTGGTCCGGACGGCGCCTGCGCGAGGCGAGCTTCGACATCGACCACTGCATCCCGTGGGCGGCGTGGCCCTGCGACGACCTGTGGAACCTGCTGCCGAGCGCCCCGGCCGTCAACCAGCAGAAACGCGACCGGATGCCCTCGGCCGAGGCGCTTGCCGCCTCGCGGGAGCGCATTCTCGACTGGTGGGAAAGTGCCTATGTCCGCCGTGAGGAGATGAAGGAGCGATTCTTCATCGAGGCCCGTTCGTCGTTGCCGCTGTTCGACGAGCCGGAGGCGAAGGTCGAGGTGCTGTTCGACGGGCTCGGCGCCCGGCGCCAGTCCCTGGTCACCGACCAGCGCGTGGACGAGTGGATGCCGAAGCGCTGAGGCCGCTTACCCGGTCTCCATCGGCAGGGTGTCGTCGCGCGACCATTCCGACATCGAGTTGTCGTAAAGCCCCACGTTCTCGTAACCGAGCATGACCAGCAGCATCGCGGTCGCGCTCGCCGCAATCCCGCCGCCGCAATAGGTCAGGACACGTTCGGCGCTGTCCGCCCCGATGTCCGCAAACCGTGCCGCGATCTGCCCTGCCGGCAGAAAGGCGGTGCTCTCGGGATCAAGCAGTTCCGCGGTCGGCACGTTCACGCTGCCGGCTATGCGTCCGACCCGGCCGTAGGCGCGTCCGCCGGTCCCGGCGTGCTGCTCGCGCGCCAGCGCATTGACCGTGCATACCGCGCCGTTGCCGACTGCCGCCAGCACCTCGTCCCTGCCGACGAACAGACCATCCCTGGGGCTCGGCGTGAAGATGGCCGGGGGATAGGATGCGGGCTCGGTGGACACCGCGCGGCCTTCCTGCGCCCACTTGGTGAAACCGCCGTCGAGCACCCGGGCCCGGTCGAAGCCGAAGGCCCGCAGCATCCACCACACGCGCGTCGCCCACTGCGGCGAGGTCGTGCTATAGAGCACCACCAAGGCGTCATCGCCGAGACCGTGGCGGCCGACCGCCCCGGCAAACCGGCCGGCATCGGGAAAGGTGAAACGATACTGGCTGTCGCTGTCGGAGAGTTCTCCCTGCAGATCCAGAAAATCGGCTCCCGGAACATGTCCGCGGTCGTAGTCGGCCCTGCCGCTCTCCACCGTGTAGGGCAGGGTCGGGTGCGGAAGCAGGTGGGTGGTGCAGTCGTAGACCCTCAGGTTCGCATCACCGAGACGGGCTTCCAGCTCCGCGGTATCGATCAGGACGTCGGGGTGCCGGTATCCGGCCGCGCTGGCGGTCATGCACATGCTCCTCGTACTGGTACCGCACCGGGCGGCCACGATGGTCACTCTACCTGATGTGGCAGGTCGCTCAAGTCTCCCGGCTGTTCTCGGGCGTGTCCGACACGGTCCGCGGCATGCTGTGGATGGCGCTGGCGGGGCTGATCTTCGCATCGTTCATGGCGATCGTGCGCCATGTGGGGACCACGATGAACCCGATCCAGGTCGCGTTCATGCGCTACGCCATCGGCCTCGTGTTCATGCTGCCGTTCTTCCTGAGCGTCACCCTCGCCGATCTTCGGAGCGCCCGGTTCGGTCTGCACGCGACCCGCGGCGTCATGCACGCACTCGGCGTGATGTGCTGGTTCTTTGCCATGAGCCGCATTCCAATCGCCGAGGTGACCGCCATCGGGTTCACGGCCCCGGTGTTCGCGGTGATCGGTGCGGCCCTGTTCCTCGGTGAACAGGTTCGGATCCGACGGATCCTCGCCGTCATCGCCGGGCTGTTCGGCGCCATCGTGATCCTGAAGCCCGGAGCCGGGAGCATGGACCCGGGCGTGCTCGCGATGCTGGTTGCCGCACCGGTGTTTGCCGCCGCCGACCTGGTCTCGAAGGTCCTGACCCGGCGCGAAACGGGTGCCGCGGTGGTCGCCTATCTCTCGGTTTTCGTCACGCTCACCATCATGGGTCCGGCGCTCTGGGTCTGGCAGGCGCCGACGCTGCAGGAATGGGTCCTGATGACACTGACCGCCGGCCTGGCCACGCTTGGGCACCTGTGCATGGTCAGGGGGGTGAAAATCGCCGAGGTTTCGGCCCTGCAGCCGGTCAAGTTCCTGCAACTGTTCTGGGCAGCGCTCATCGGCTACCTGGTGTTCGCCGAGGTGCCCGAGGCCACCACCTGGATCGGCTCGGCCATCATCGTCGCCAGCGCCACCTACATCGCCCACCGCGAGGCCGTCGCCCGCAGGACACGCCGGACGCCCTGATCCGCCCCGACGGGCGGCTGGTTACCGCAGGTGGCAGGAGAGCCAGTGCCCGGGTGCGCGCTCGGACAGACGGGGCGTCTGTTCCCGGCACCGCTGCTCCCGCTCCGGAATCCCGACCAGCCGGAGCAAGCATGTCGATTGCGCGGGCAAGCGCTTCCTTCTTGGACGGTTTCTGGTGCAGCACCAGTGCCTCGCCGATCTGTGTTCCGATCGTCATCACCGGGTTGAGCGATGTCATCGGCTCCTGGAAGATCTATCGACATGTCGTTGCCGCGCACGTCGCGCATTTCCTCTTCCGGGAGCGCGGTCTGATCGCGTCCGTCGAGGACCACCGTGCCGAAGATGATCCGGGCGGGCGGGTCCGGCACCAGTCTCATCAGCGACAGCGCCGTCTTGATCAGGTTGTCGATCGCGATACAGGCCAGGCCAGGGACTCGCACCCACCTTCATCACAGACATCACAGAGGTGCTGAAGTCTCCCGGGCAGGGCCGGAACCGGCCAGGACGCCGCGGATGCGGTCGTGCAGGTTGCCACCGGCAAACGGGTACCCGCGGATCCCTGCCGCCACCGCCGCCTCCATGTCGCTCGCCCTGTCGCCAACCATGAACGAACGGGCCAGGTCGACCGACCAGCATTCCGCGAGGTCGAGCAGCATGCCCGGCGCCGGCTTGCGCCAGTGCGCGCGGTCGCGATACCGGCCGTCGTCGAAGTCGGGGTGATACGGGCTGTAGCGAAAGTCGTCGATCCGGGCGCCGCGCTGCGCCATCTCGTGGTTCATCCATTCGTGCAGCCGTTCGACGTCCCCGCACCCGTAGAGCCCGCGGGCAATACCCGCCTGGTTGGTCACCACCAGGACCAGGTAGCCAGTCTCGTTCAGCAGCCTCACCGCTTCAAACGCGCCGTCGACCCAGCGGACCTGGTCCGGGCGGCTGACGAAACCGACGTCCAGGTTGAGCACTCCGTCGCGGTCGAGGAACGCCGCCGGCTTCGCTGCGCCCGCAACGCTCACAAGCTGATCACGATGTTGCCGAAACGGTCGCGCTCGCTCCGTGCTCCGGGAGGGACCAGGCAGGTCGCGTCGTACTCCTCGATAATGACCGGGCCCTCGCGCGGTGTCGAAAGGTCGCCGCGGCGCAGAACCGGGGTTTCGAGCCAGCCGGCGTCACGCCCGAAATAGACCTGGCGCGCCGCCACGGTTCCGTCCATCTCCGCCAGCCGGAGACGCTCGGGCACCCGGTTGACCTCGGACAGGCCCCGGCCCACCACCGCGATGTTGACCAGCTCGACCGGTTCCTCCGGCCCGGCCCTGTGGCCGTAGACGGTCTCATGCTCCTGGCCGAACCGCTCGGCAAGATCCGAGAGCTTGCCCTGATCCAGCACCCCGTCGGGCGCCGGCACCGAGAGTTCGTAGATCTGGCCCTTGTAGTGGAGGCTGGCCGAACGCTCGATCACCGCCGACGGGCCGGAAAACCCTTCCTGCCCGAGTTCCCTGTCCGCCTCCCGGGCCAGCGCATCCCACGCGCGGGTGAGTTCCGCCGGGTCGGCGTCGGACAGCAGGCACCGGAAGGTCCGGGAATAGTGGTGCTCGACGTCGGCGTACAGCAGGCCGAAGGAGGAAAACAGTCCCGGGGCCGGCGGGACCACCACGCGGGAAATCCCGATGGCCCGGGCCATGCCGGCCGCGAACATCGGCCCGTTGCCGCCGAAGGCGAACAGCACGTAGTTCCGCGGATCGCGGCCGCGTTCGGTCGAGACGGCCTTGATCGCCCGGATCATGTTCGAAGCCGCGATCAGGTGGGCGCCGTGGGCCGCGACCTCGAGCGGCAGCCCAAGCGGACGCGCGATCTTCTCCTCGAGCACCCGCGCCGCCCGGTCATGGTCGATCCGCAGGGCGCCGCCGACCAGGTGCTCCGGGTTGAGGTATCCGAGCACCAGGTTGGCGTCGGTGATCGTCGGCTCCTCGCCGCCAGTGCCGTAGCATACGGGTCCCGGCTGGGCGCCAGCGCTGTGTGGCCCTGCCAGGAGCGAGCCGCCGGGATCGATGGTCAGGATCGAACCGCCCCCGGCGCCGACCTCGGCCAGGTCGATGGCCGGCACCTTCAGGGCGTACCCGGCGCCGGTGAGCAGCCGGGAGCCGTGGATGATCCCGCCCCCGACCTGCATGTCGAGCGCACGGGTGACCTCTCCGCGAGTGATCATCGAGGTCTTCGCCGTCGTGCCCCCCATGTCGAAGGCGATGACGTTCTCGATCCCGTGCGCGCGCGCGATCGCCTGGCTTCCGATCACACCCCCGGCCGGACCGGACTCAATGATGTGCATCGGCAGCCTGGCGGCGGCGGCTGCCGTGGTCAGTCCGCCGTTGGACTGCATGAGGTAGAGCGGCGCGGCAACACCGCCGGCATCAAGCCCTGCACGCAGCGCCGCAAGATAGGTGCTCACGACCGGAAGGACGTAGGCATTGATCACGGTGGTCGAGGTACGCTCGTATTCCTTCATCTCCGGCAGAACGTCGGCGCTGATGCACAGCGGCAGGTCGGGAGCCATGGCACGGATCACCCCGGCGATCGCCTGCTCATGCGCCGGGTTGGCATAGGCATTGATCAGGCACACCGCGATTGCCTCGACACCCTGCTCGAGCAGAATGCCGACCTCGCGGGCGATCTCGTCCGGATCCGGCGCCCGTTCGACCACGCCGTCGGCGTTGACGCGCTCGTCCACGGTGCGCCGCAGGTAGCGTTCGACCAGCGGCGGCGGCTTTTCCCATGCCAGATCGTAGAGCTTCGGCATGCGCAGGGTGCGGATCTCGAGCACATCGCGAAACCCTTGCGAGGTGATCAGGCCAACCCGCGCGCCCTTGAGCTCAAGGATGGCGTTCGACGCCACTGTGGTGCCGTGGCGGATTTCGCCAATGTCACCCGGCACCAGGCCCGAGGCCTCGAACAGCTCGGCCAATCCCTCGACGATGGCCCGGGCATAGTTGTCGACGCTCGAGGACACCTTGCGGGTCAGTACCGTGCCGTCAGCGTCGAGCAGCACGATGTCGGTGAAAGTGCCCCCGATGTCGATCCCGACCCGAAACCGGCTCATGAGTCCGCTCCCTGCCCGGCTCGGGGCCAGTCCTGCCACAGGACCGATGGTGCTGCTCCGACACGGTCGCCATCGATCTCGTCCCTGAGCGCACGCGTCGCCGCCTCGTCCACGCTCCAGGTCGCGGTATCGACGACCACGCCGTAGTCGCGGCGCGCGCGCTCCGGACTCACCAGTTCATTGCGCACGTCGCGCAGCACCGCCGCCGGGTCACGCTCGAGCGGGTCGCCCCAGCCGCCGCCGCCGGCGAGTTCGTGGCGGAAGACGTCGCCCGAGCGCATCGTCATCGTCAGCTTGGACTCGAGCGGCCGGTCCTCGATCCCCGGGTTCATGGCATTGCGCGACGGCGCTCCCGGATTGCCGCCGTACAGTCCGTAGGGCCGGAAGGCGTGGCGGTCGGAGCGAACCTGCAGGACCGCCTCCTTCTCGAGCAGCCGGTAGTCACGTCGATAGGGTGCGCCGCCACGGAACTTTCCGGCGCCGGCCCGGTCGGGTACGTACTCGTAGGAAAGCACCTCGACCGGGTTCTCGGCCTCGGTGACCTCGATCGACTGCGAGGCCATGTTGGCGAACAGGTTCGAGTTGCCGGAAAGACCGTCGGCCCACGGGCGCCCACCCCAGGTTCCGCAGGCGAAGTCGACGTAGATGAAGGGGTTGCGGTCATCGTCGTATCCGCCGATGGACACCCCGGTGTTGCCGCCGTCCGACGCCGCCATCACCGCTGAAGGCAGCATCATCGCGAGCGCCCCGAAGACGCAGTCGAGCATCCGGAACCCGGTCAGGCCGCGGGCAGCGCAGGCCGCCGGCAGCACGCCGTTGGCAATGGTCCCCGGTGGCGCCGTGACCTCGACGCAGCGGAAGAACCCCTCGTTGGCCGGAACGTCGTGCGGCAGGACCGACTTCACCCCGCAGTAGGTGGCGGCCTTGGTGAAGGAGAGCGTGTTGTTGATGGCGCCCTTGACCTGGGGCGAGGTGCCGGTCCAGTCGGCCTGCATCACCTCGCCCCGCTTGCGCAGGGTCACGAACAGGCGAATGGGCGATCCGACATCGACACCGTCGTCGTCGATCCAGTCCTCGAACTGCCATTCTCCGTCCGGCAGCTCCCTGAGCGCGGCCCGGGTGACCCGTTCAGAATAGTCGATGAAGTCGTCCATGAACCCGGTCATGGTGTCGACCCCGTGTTCGCTGACCAGTTCCAGGAACTGGCGCTCGGCAATGTTGCAGGCCGCGAGCTGGGCGCGAATGTCGCCGAACACCTTGACCGGCACCCGCACGTTGGCCTCGATCAGGCTCCACAGGGTCTCGTTGCGCCGTCCCTGCTCGAACATGTACATCGGCGGGATGCGCAGCCCTTCCTGGTAGATTTCGGTCGAGTCGGACGCGTTCGACCCGGCAACCCGGCCGCCGACATCCGTGTGGTGACAGATGGTCGCCGCAAAGGCGATGCGGCGCCCGTGGCTGAAGATCGGCTTGAAGATGAAGATGTCCGGCAGGTGCATCCCGCCCCTGAACGGATCGTTCAGGCAGAACATGTCCTCGGGCAGCATGTTCTCGCCAAACCGCTCCACGACAGCGGCAAGCGCGGTGGGAATCGACCCGAGGTGCCCCGGCAGCGTCAGGCCCTGGGCAACCAGCCTGCCATCGGCGTCACAGAACGCGGTGGAGAAGTCCATGTTGTCGCGCAACACACCCGAGTAAGTGGTGCGCATGATGGTCAGCGCCATCTCGTCGGCGATCGCCGAGACCGCGTTGCGCAGCAACTCGAACTCGATCGGATCCCAGGACTTCCGCGTCATTGTTTCCTCCACACCCGTGACGCGGCACTGTGCGACGCCGGATGGCCAATGAAAAGGGGCTTGTCGGGGCTGCAGCGTCGGGACCGGGTACGGAAACGTCAGACGATCTGCCGTTCGGCGCGGGCGAGGTCCGCGGTCGCGCCGGTCTCGCAATGCTCCAGCGGCGAGAAGTCGTTGAGCGCCCTGGCGTCGATCCGGGTTCCCTCGGCCAGGGCGATGTTGAACAGGGCATCGCCGTCATGGATGACAGGCATGTTGGTTCTGCCGACAATGACACCGTCTGCCGGAGCCTCGACCTCGGTGTCGGTATCATGCCCCGGGGATCGGAAATGAACGCCAGCACCTGGTTCAGCCGGACCTGGGCGTCAAGAGGTTCGATGATCCGCAGCACGCCGCCGCACGGCGCGCGAACCCAGCGGCTCGGGAGGCCCGGCACGGTCCTCGCGCCGCGGCAGCATCGCCAGATGCTTCATGACACCGATGATGCCGCACACACCGGCACGAATTCCCGCCTCGTCGAAGCGCAGTGCCTCGACGGCCTCGTAGACGATCACCGGGACCCCCGGCACATGTGCCGCCCCGCGCAGGCTGCCCTGCCGGAAGCCGGCATTGAGCACCACGGGAACGCCGAAGGCCCGCGCCCCGGCCTCGATTTCGGGACTGTCCAGGCTGGCCCGGACCTGGGGATCGTTCGAACCATGCCTGTCCGGTTAGCGCAGACACCCACTAGATGTGGGATGCTCCCACTCGCCGGAATAGAGCTTGGCGTCGGTTGGCGCCTCTACGCAGGCTGCGATTCCGAGCAATGAACGGAAGGCGTTGAACGGATAGAACCGCCTGTTGAAGCGGACCGTGAACTCGTTGAGGTAGGCCTGTAGATGCTTCGCGCTGACGCCATGGTGTATGCCACCGAGCCAGGTCTTCAGGTTGGAGAAGACGAGGTGGACGATCGGCAGGAACTCTTCGGACACCGCGGGGGCGCCGCGTTCGGCGATGGCGTGGTGATCGAAGCCGCGTGTGCCCAGGCTGTCGTAACCGCTCCAATCGTCGGTGACACTCCGGGCGCCCGGCATGACGGCACTCTCGACGAAGCCACACAGCGAATCGGCGCTGCGGTCGGCGGCGACGGACAGCCGCACGCGCCCGGCGTCGCGGCCATCCTTCCGCTTGTCCTGCGCGGTGCCGGGCTTCCTCTGGCGGACTTCGATGGCGGCGGCCACGAGCGTCTTGTGGTGAACGCCGCGGCCTTCACCGCGTGTCCGGCCTCCGACATAGGATTCGTCGACCTCGACATACTCTCCGTCTCTCGCACCGATCCGATCCCGACCGGGCCGCACCATGGCCGCGCGGAGCTTGTGCAGGATGCCGAAGGCGGTCTCGTACCGCGTCAGCCCGAGCTGCCGCTGAAACTGCACTGCGGACATGCCCTTCGTCTGGCTGGTGACCAGATAGGCGGCCCAGAACCACGTGCTCAAAGGCGTGTGGCTGCGTTCCATGACCGTGCCGACCGTCAATCCCGTCTGGCGGCGGCAAGCGCGACAGCTCAGCACGCCCGGCCGCGTGGCGATGCGGAAAGGCTCGCCCACGACGCCGCAGCGCGGGCAGGCGAATCCATCGCCCCACCGAGCCCTTTCAAGATACGCCGCGCAGGTCGCGTCACCGGGAAACAGTTGTTGAAACCCGGGGAGCGACCGAGGGAATTGCAGGTCGGTGCGGTCGAGAACGTCCATGGCTCACGATCCATGCTGCTCACTCAGACCCTGCATCTAGTGGGTGCATGTGACAAGCGGATAGGCATGGGATCAACAATGAAACGGTCCCGCATGGCCTCGCGGCCCACCAGCATTCTGAACCCCACCGGATCCCGGTTGGCCAGGGTGAGTTCGATGGGCTCGGCATTCCATGCATGGAGCGCCGAGGTCCTGGCCCCGGTGTCAAGCTTGGCCTTGATGGCGGTGATCCCGAGGTCCGGCAGCGACACCCATTCCCGTCAGCCGAGGATTCGCCCGTCGTCGATCGCCAACCGTTCACTCCCGTTCGTGGCAGATCCGGCGCCAACCCTGGGTGGTACCGTACCCGTGTACGCGGTCCGGCCCGGAATTCTCCCGCGTCGAAGCGCATTTGGCACGCCGTGGAAGGGCAATATTCCGCGTCCTGCGTGCCGTGCACGCCGACGCGGAGGCCACGGTGTTCAGAGAGCTGCACTCGGTCTCGAACTCACGGCATCGTACCAACGCGCCGCGTGGGTGGCGCCTTCCGGAAGGCCCATCTTCAGCCAGCCGGCAAAGTCGACCACGACCAGCAGGTCGATGTCGGCGACCGAATAGGCGTCGCCGGCCACGAACGGCCTGTCACGCACCATCGCATCGATACCGTCGAGGAAGCGCAGCACCCTGCCCCGGCCCCGCTCGGCGAGTGCGGGTATCTGCTCGTAGTTGACCGGACCGGTCAGGGCCCTGCCCTGCATCCTGCTGGCCCGGTTGCGCAGTGCCTCGGACATCGCCATCAGGCCGTCGGCCTCGATCTGCCACAGCAGGTCGGCGATCCGCCCCTGTTCTGCGGCACTGCGTCCGCACAGGTTCGGTTCCGGAAACGCGACGTCGAGATAGCGCCGGATCCCGGCCGTGCTTGCAAGCCGCGTGCCGTCGTCAAGTTCGAGGACCGGAACCGTGCAACGGGGATTGATGGCCCGGAAGGATTCCGTCATCTGTTCGCCGTTGCCCAGATCGACCTGCACCGTCTCCACCTCGAGACCCTTTTCGGCAAGGTATATCCGGGCCCGTCTGGGCGAAGGAGCGGGAGCGCAGTCGTAGAACTTCATGGTCGGAAACCTCCTGCAGGCCTGCGGCACCGTCAGCGGGTGAGTTGCATCACGTGGCGGCGCATCAGGCGGTTGAACTGTTCGGGTTGCTCCAGTGATGCCAGGTGCCTCGAGGGCGTGATCCAGTGCAGGCCGCAGCCGGGTATCAGCCGGGCCATCCGTTCGGAGACGTCGCGCGGCACCCCCGGATCGTCCGGGCTGGCCACCACCAGAGCCGGTACCGCTATCTGCCCGAGCCGGGCCTCGGTGTCGAGTGTGCACATGGCCCGTGCAGCCGCGGCGAAGGTTTCCGGCCGGAACCGCCGGAACACCTCTTCCATGTAGACGTAGCCCGGCACCCTGCGTTCCGCCGCTTCCGGCGTAAACCAGCGCTGCATCAGCGCGCCGGTCACCGGTTCCAACCCCTCCCGTTCCACAAGGTCGGCCCGGGATCGCCACAACGCCCTCTGATCGTCATCGTAGCGACAGGTGGTGGTCACCAGTGCGAGCGAGTGCACGCGGCCTGGGTGATCCAGGGCCAGGGTCTGGGCGATCTGGCCACCGAAAGACACGCCGCACAGATGGACCGCGTCGAGGTCCAGCATGTCAAGAAGCCGGACAACGTCCGCCGCCAGGGACTGGAGGCTGCAGCCTTCCGGCCCAAGCGGGCTCATGCCGTGCCCGGGAATGTCGACGCGCAGCAGCCTGCACCCCGCAAAGGCTGCACGGTGAAGGTCCCAGTAGCGGTGGTCGGCCCCGAAGCAGTGCAGCAGGCAGAACAGCGGGGCATCGCCCGGTCCACCGAGCCGGTAATGGAGTGTCACGGTCACATCCTGTCCTTCATGGGCTCCGCGATCCGGTCGGCGCAGCGTGCGCGGCGCATGCAAACGCCCCTGACCGTGCCGACCATCGCCGGTGCCGCACGATTGGTCGTTTCACGCACCAGCACATGACGCCAGGCGACGCAGGCGTCAAGACGCACCGGTGCCTCGCACAGCGCCGACCTGTTCCGGATGGTGCGACCGAAACCGTTCCTGTGTCTGACAACGCGATACCTCATGGAACCGATCCGCCCTGGACCGGAACCAGCGTGGGCTGATCCCGGGATGACACGGTCGAGGCCGGATTCGCAGTTGGGTCGGGTCGGGTCGCTGTCAGGGGCACATCGGTGGCAGCAGTTTCACGCTGGCCGCCGAACCGTGCCCATCGGCATTGGGTGGCCGAAGCTGCTGGAACTCAAACGCGTTTTCGGCGCCGCAACGAGTTCCGAGGCCAACGCTGACGGCGTCCGCGTCGGCGGTCGGGAGCACAGTCCAGTCCGGGATCCGGATGTCCACTTGCGCAAAGCAAAACCGCCAGTCGTCGCCGGAAATGCCCGGAAAGACCTTGCGGCCTTCCCCCGGGGAGCTTCGATGACGGAGTCTTCGGCATCGCGGCATGGTTCTGCGATCGGCGCATCCCAATGCTTCCCAACCGATACAGGGCCCGATTCCCGTGCGGCGCTGATGTCTCGAGGGCCGGCTGCAGCCGGCGCCTGCACCTTGCATCGTGTCGGCTTCCCGTTTGGTCATTGCCACGCCGGGGCGGGCGCCGGATCCGGCGTGCCGTCTGCCAGCGCAGGGCCTTCGGCTGGCAGGCCGCGACAAGTGCGCGGTGCCGCGCGGTCCCTGTCGCATCGTCGTTCGTCGATGTCCCGGCACTTCGGCGCGCATTCTGCCCGGCGTCGAACCGGTGTTCGCCGTGACTGATGCGCCGGCGCCATCACGGCCCTGAACCGGCGCTCGCCGACAGCCTGTTTCTGTTGCACCCTGCGCGCAGGCTGTAGTCCGGCCGATCGCCGGAACGAATGGAGACGAGCATGACCATCGCGCGCATCAGGACCGGGGATGTCACTACCGCGTGGCGCGCTGACGGCACGTCGGACGGTCCTCCCGTCCTGATGGCGCATGCGCTGGGCACCGACCACCGCATCTGGGACCGCCAGGTTCCCGCGCTTGTCGATCGCTACCGGGTGCTGCGCTATGACTGGCGGGGTCACGGTGAAACCGAAGCGCCGCCGGGTTCCTGGAGTCTCGAGATGTTCGTCGCCGACGCGGTCGCACTTCTCGATGGCCTCGGGCTGGACCGGGTGCACTGGGTGGGACTGTCCACCGGCGGGATGATCGGCCAGGGCATGGCCATCCTCGAACCGCAGAGGATCTCCAGCCTCACGCTGTGCAACACCACCTCGCAGGCCGTTGACGGGTACCGGGAGTCGGTGGCCAAACGCGAGCAAGTGGTCCTGAGCGAGGGCATGGAGGCGGCCTGGACCATGGTCGATCAGCTGTGGTTTACCGACACCTTCATCGCAGGGCGCGGTGCCGGTTACCTCTCGGTTCGCGACGCGTTCGTGCGGATCCCGATACCCGGTTACCTGGCGGCGACCTCGGCCGTCACCCGGCTCGCCTGGCGGGACCGGCTGCATCGCATCACCGCTCCCACCCGCATCATCGCGGCCGGCGAGGATCGGGTCACCCCGCTCGAATGCTCCCGCGAGTTGCACCGGCGCATCGCCGGAAGTCGGCTTTCGGTGGTCCCGGGCGTCCGGCACCTGTCGAATGTCGAGACCCCGCTCGCCTTCAACCGGATATTGCGCGCAAGCCTCGACCGCATGACCGCATGACCGTCAGCCGAGCCACCTCTCGATCTGGTCCAGCGTCCCGACGCCGGTCGCGGGGATCGTGTCGCACACACGCCTGACCCGCGGGTTGTGCAACACCAGGCCCGCCTTTCTGGCCGGGGCTGCGCATACCCGGTCGTACTCGAGCGTGCACACCAGGTCCGGTGACAGCACCCGGACCGGACCCGACCGGCCGATCACCCGCATCCGGCCCTCGAGCGCCTGCCTGATCGGGTCGCCCGATGCGAGCGGCACGCTGGCGACCGGGACCCGCTCATCGCCCCGCCAGACCCCGAAGGTGCAGGTCACGGCGCCGGGCCGCAGGCGCGCGACGTGCAGCAGCACCGCGTCAACCACGAGCGGATCCGCGTCCCACGAGTACCAGTCGGCGTCATCCGGACGGTAGGCCCGGTCCAGGCGTTTCAGCACCAGACCGGAGCGTCCCGCCCCCCGCGAGACCGAGTGAAGGGCACGAAGTTCGGCACTGTCGGCAAAGTCGAGCGCTGCGGGAACCAGCATGTTCCCGAGCGAACCGGCCGAGCACAGGTGATGCAGCCGGCGCCTGCGTACGCTGAGCGGCAGGTCGCGCAAATCGCGGGAAGCATCGGACAGGATGTCGACCAGCCGGATCCTCGCCACGGCGCCGTCTGTCTGCAGCACGCCGTCCAGGATGGCGTCGATCGCAACGCTCCCGACAACCCCGTCCCATCGCGTGCCCAGGTCTTCACCGCGCGCAGACCGGATGCGCCGTTCGCTTGACTGTGTCGCAACCTGGACCCGGAGTCCGTCCCACTTCCACTCGACACACCACGAAGCCGGATCACACGCGGTCATCGCACGCCGATCCAGCCGACACGTCGGCACCATCGGCCACCACGGCACGGTGTCCGGTGGCGACGGTCGCGGGCCCTGACCGTCGAGCCACGCAAGCAGGGCAAGGTAGGGCGCCTCATCGGCCGACCACAGCTCGTCAATCTCGGCCGGCCGCCGGTCGCCGGCCCGGGCGAGCGCCGTTCGCAGCAGCGCAGCCGGCACCGGTGGGCGCCAGCGGGCCGCGAGAACCGCGAGCAGGCCCTGGCGCTCCCTCGGCCCCATCCGGTCAAGCAGATCCGTCAGGACCCCTTCGCTCCACGTCCCCGTCGCGGCCAGGTGAACCAGGTCCGCAAGGCCGGGCACCGGAGAGCCCGGCTTGCGGGCGGGCCAGGACAGGGCGACGGCCCCGGTTACGGTGCCCACGGTCTCACGGCACATCTCGAACAGCACCGGATCAAGACGTTCGAGAACCAGGGTACGGAGCCTGCGGGGAGTGACCGGAGGGAGGTGTATCGCCCCCGCGAGAACGCCGAGAGCGAACCCGCGTTCAGGATCGGGCATGCTGTGAACATGGTGGACCAGCCATCGACACGCAACGTCTTCGCGCGGGGAGCGAACAAGCCGGTCGACGAGTTCGAGGAACGCTCTCATGCGCCACCCGGCGGCGGCAGGGTCCCGGCCAGGAAACCGTCACGGGTTGCACGATGAACGAGGGCATCGGCTCGCCCGTGCGTCACCAGGATCCGGGATGCGCCCACGTCCAGGATGGTCCGGTTCAACTCGGTCCAGTCGGCGTGATCGGAGACTACCAGCGGCAGTTCGACGCCCGCGTGCCGTGCCCGGCCGGGAAGCGCGAGCCACCCGGAGGCAGCGACCATGACAGGGTCCGCAAGGTGGCTACAGGCTGGCAGGTCGCGCGAGAGCACCACGACCTCGCCCGCAAGGCCGCGTTCCATGGCCGGTTCGGCTGGCGCCAACGCGCCGAGATCAATGCCAAACCGGCGATAGACCGCGCACATACGCATGGTCGGCGCATCAAGGTAGATCCGGCGCTCATGGCCGCGGGCGCGAAGCAGCGCGATGAGCCGCTGCGCCTTGCCAAGGGCGTATGCCCGGACCACGTGGCAGCGGTCCGGGAACATCTCGAGCGATGCCAGCAGCCTCGAGATCTCGTCATCAACCACAGGGTGGGTGAACACCGGCAGACCGAAGGTGGCCTCGGTCACGAAGACGTCGCAGGCCACCGGCTCGAAGGCAGAACACGTCGGATCGGCCCGACGCTTGTAGTCGCCCGAGACCACGACCCGGGTGCCGCGGTAGTCGAGCACCACCTGGACGCTGCCGAGAATGTGACCCGCCGGTGCGAACCGGACATCCACCTCGCCGATCCTGACCGTACGGAACAGTCCGAGCCCGTCACGGCGCCTGCCGCCGCGCCGTGCGAGCCTCGCCTCCATGATGGCGAGGGTCTCCGGCGTCGCCACCACCCGGTCGTGCCCGGGACGGGCGTGATCACCGTGTCCGTGGGTGATGACGGCGGTGTCCACCGCTGCCGCCGGGTCGACGTGAAACCCGCCGGGAACGACGTGGATGCCCCGGGCATCGGTGACAATCCACGGGGCGCCGGGCAGTTCGCCCATCAGTCGGGAAGGTTGTCGGTCCGCACGCGATTGCCCAGGTAGCCGCCATGGTGGCGCAGGCCGTAGTCAGCCCGCGTGACCCCCTTGCGCTCGAGCAGCACCAGTGCAAGGGCATCACCGATAGCGGACATGACCGCCATACTGGCGGTCGGTGTCAGCCCGAGCGGACAGGGTTCTGCAATCACTCCCATGTCGATGATCACGTCGGAGAGGTCCCGCAACCCGGAATCGCGGTGCGAGGTGATGCCGATCACCGGACCGGCGTCCAGGTGCCGGGCAAGTTCGATGAATTCCAGTACCTCTGTGGTCTTGCCGCTGGTCGAGAATGCGACCACGCAGTCGCCGGGCGCCACCATGCCGAGGTCTCCGTGCGCCGCCTCGGCCGGATGGATGAAGATTGCCGGGGTGGCGGTGGAGCTGAGGATCGCCGCGAACTTGCGCGCCACGAAACCGGCCTTTCCCATGCCGGTGGAGACAACCTTGCCACGGCAGTCCACCAGGTGGTCGACCGCCTTCGCATAGGCAGGACCCACGGCAATCGACCTGATCGCATCGGCCTCCGCTTCGAGGACGGCGCGAATCCGTCCGGTGACGTCATGGTCCCGTAACGGTCCGCTCATGTCGGGGTGCCGCCGATCCAGGGACCGAATTCCCGCACCACCGCATCATAGATCGGCCGCTTGAACGCGATGATCTGCGCAATCAGGTCATCCGGCAACATCCAGTCCCAGCGGTCGAACTCGGGACTGTGTCCATGCAGGTCGATTTCCGTGTCATCGCCGACAAACCGCATCGCGTACCACTTCTGCCTCTGGCCGCGGAACCGCCCGGCAAAGGACCGTCGCCGGACCGCATCAGGGTAGTCGTAGGTCAGCCACATGCGCGTCTCCGCCAGGACCCTGACCGACCTGATGCCGGTTTCCTCCACGAGCTCACGCAGGGCCGCCTCGCGCGGGTCCTCACCGGTGTCGATACCGCCCTGCGGCATCTGCCACGCAGCACCCGGAATGCCGGATCGTCGGCCCGCAAAGATCTTCCCGTCCCGGTTGAGAACCATGATCCCGACACACGGCCTGTACGGCAGGTCGATCGGCGCGCTCGCTGCCATGATGCGTCCCGGGTGTCAGTCCCGGTCAGCGCCGGGAGGCGTGACCGGTGCAAGTTCCCGGAAACGGTGCAGTCCCTTGAGCAGGTCAACCGCCCTCGAGATCTGGTAGTCCTGTTTCTCCTGCTCTCCGGGTTCGGCGGTCTCGTCCTGGCCGGGCTCGGCTGCGGCTCCCCCGTCGAGCGCGTTGCGCAGGTCTGCCTCCCGGTAGGCGGACCTGGTCTCGACCTGCTCGATCAGCGCCAGCGGAACCTCGATGTCAGGGACGATGCCGGTCTGCTGGATCGACCGGCCCGACGGCGTGTAGTACCTGGCAACGGTCAGACGCATCGCCACCTTGCCGGGAAGCGGCATCAGGGTCTGGACCGATCCCTTGCCGAAGGACCGTGTCCCAAGGATGACCGCCCGGTGGTGATCCTGCAGGGCGCCGGCGACGATTTCCGATGCAGAAGCGGAGCCATTGTTGATCAGCACCACCAGCGGCTGACCCTCGGCCAGGTCGCCCTTGGTGGCATGCACCCGCGTTATGTCATCCGGATCCCTGCCACGAGTGGACACGATTTCACCGTGGTCGAGAAACGAATCGCTGACCGAGATCGCCTGGTCCAGCAGTCCGCCCGGATTGTTGCGCAGATCGATGACATAGCCGATCAGCTGGTCGCCGAGTTCGGTCCGGACATCGGCGATCGCCTCCTCAAGGCCGCTCTGGGTGTTCTCGTTGAATGCGGTCACGCGGAGATAGCCGACCCGGTCGATTGCACGGGAGCGGACCGACCGGATCTTGATGGCCGCCCGGACCAGGGTCACGTCGAACGGACTCTGGTTGTCGCGGCGAACCGACAGGACGATGGTGGAGTCCACGGGACCGCGCATGCGCTCTACCGCCTCGGCAAGGCTGAGCCCGAGCACGGCCTCCCCGTTGAGGTGGGTGATGAGATCACCCGGCTGGAGCCCCGCGCGGTAGGCGGGGGTCCCGTCGATCGGGGAAACAACCTTGACCAGTCCGTTCTCGAGGGTGACCTCGATGCCAAGGCCTCCGAACTCGCCCCTTGTCATGATGCCGATATCCTTGAAGGCCTCGACATCCAGAAACGCGGAGTGGGGATCGAGCGAGGACAGCATTCCGGTAATGGCCGCCTCGATCAGCTCCTTGTCACTCACCTTTTCCACGTACTGCTCGCGCACTCTCTCGAACACGTCACCGAACAGGTTCAGCTGCATGTAGGTGTCGGTCGAATTGTTGGCGTGCGCCACCGTGGGTGCGCAGAGCAGCAGGACTGCCACGAGGCGGCCAAGTGGCCTTGACGTCAGTTGCAGCACTCTCATCGTGGCACCGTTTCCTTTCCGACCGGGATCCAGAAAAGCGGATCAACGGGTGTTCCGTCCCGCCAGAGCTCGACGTACAGACGCTGCTCCCGCTGTGCGGATCGCCCCATGACGCCGACCGGCTCACCCGCAAACACCATCTGCTGTGCCCGCACGTCGACGCGACCCAGAGGCGACAGCAGGGAATGCAGGCCGCCGTCATGCTCGATGATCACCATACGCCCGTATCCGCGAAACTCGTCAGCGAATACCACGGTGCCGTCGTTCGGCGCCACGACCCGGGCTCCGGGACGCACCGCGACCGTGATACCCCTCGACTTCATGTGCTGACCGTCGGCGTCGCCAAAGCCCGTCACGACATCGCCCGCGACCGGGAAGGTAAACCGCGCCCGCACCGCCTCGCCGGTTCCCGGAACCTCTGGCACCGTCAGCACGGCATCACGCGCCGCGGACCCCTCCGGCCGCTGGCCACCGGGAGCATGGGGCACCCGTGCGAGCAGCGACTGCAGCTTCAGCACGGCATCGCGCTGATGCCCGGACGCCGCCTTCAGGGCAGCGTGAAGCTCGTCCAGCGTCTGCACCGTTTCCCGGATATCGGGCCCGGCGACGAGCGGAACCCCGCTTCCGGCACGATCCAGCTGCAGGGCAACCGTCTTCTGCCCGATCAACCGATCGAGCCGGTTGCGCTGGCGCTGCAGTTCCGACTCCGCGATCCGAAGCCGAGCCTGCTCCCGCGTAATGGCCCGTCGCAATTCCGCAAGGTCATCGACCTCCGCGCCGAGTGCCGCGGTCTGTCGCTGGATGCCTGGCGTCAGCGAGCTGATCAGGCTGAGTGCCCGGGCCGAATCAAGCGGTGAATGCGGTGTCGTCACCACCGCGCCAGGTGTCCTGCGCGCGAGGCGCTGCAGCGCCATGGCGAGATCGGCGAGGCGTCCCTGCATCCGCCGGAACTGGGTCTCGCGGTTCTCCTGGCGGCGGCGCAGCTCGGCCAGACGATGTTCGGCGCGCGTGACATGGGACTCCTGCGCGCGCACCGCGCGGGCCAGCTCCACGAGCTGGCCGCGCACCGTCTCAAGCTTGCCACCGAGCCCGTCATCGGCCCGGGCCGCGACGGTCAGACCAACCAGCAGGGCCAGCAGCCATACGACAGTGCGAAACCTGTCAGGCATCATCACGATACGAACCGGATCCGGACCAGCGAAGCAGGGAGTTGCCGTTCATTGCGGCCGGGATACCGATCCCCATCAGCTCCAGCAGGGTCGGTGCGACGTCGGCCAGTCGTCCATCCGCGAATGACCTGACGCCTTCCGGTGCATTGACCAGGATCGCGGGAACCGGGTTGGTGGTATGCGCAGTATGCGGACCACCGGTCTCGGGGTTGAACATGGTCTCGCAGTTGCCGTGATCGGCAGTGAGCACCATCACGCCTCCGGCGTGGCGCAGCGCCTCCTCGACCCGTCCGACACAGTGATCGACTGTCTCCACCGCCGCGATCGCGGCCGCGAGGTCACCGGTGTGGCCGACCATGTCAGGGTTGGCATAGTTGGCGACGATCAGGTCGAACTCGCCGTTGCCGATGGCCTCGACAAGCCGGTCCGTCACCTCCTGCGCCGACATTTCCGGTTGCAGGTCATAGGTTGCGACCCGCGGCGACGGAACCAGGATCCGGCTCTCCCCCTCGTGACCCTGCTCGCGTCCACCGTTCAGGAAGAAGGTCACGTGCGGGTATTTCTCGGTCTCGGCGATCCGAAGCTGGCGCCGCCCGGCCTGGGCGACTACCTCGCCCAGGGTCCCGGCAAGATCCGCCGGCGGGAACACCGGCTCGATGAACGGGTCGAGCTCGTCGGAGTAGCGCACCATCCCGGTCGCGTGGGCGAAACGTGGCAGGCGCGGACGCTCGAACCCGGCAAACGACGGATCGAGCAGCGCGGCCAGGATCTCGCGCACGCGATCGGCCCGGAAGTTCGCGACCATGAGCCCGTCGCCATCGCGCATCCCGTCGTAACCCGCAATGGCAAACGGGCGGACGAACTCGTCGGTCTCGCCCCTGGCGTGGGCAGTTTCCACGGCGGTGCTCCCCCGCGCAGCCGGTTCGCCCTCCGCGTTCACCAGAAGCTCCCACGCGGTGCGGACCCGGTCCCAGCGCCGGTCGCGGTCCATGGCAAAGTACCGGCCGATCACGCTGGCGAGCGACGCGCCGGCGGGCAGCGCAGCTTCGAATCGCGGCAGATCGGACCGGGCCTGGGCGGGAGGGACGTCACGGCCGTCCAGGACGGCGTGGACCAGGACGCGGATGCCCGATCCAGCGAGCCTGTTTGCGAGCGCCTTCACGTGGTTCAGGTGGGCATGCACCCCGCCGGCGGAGACCAGGCCCACCAGGTGACAGCGCCCGGTTCCGGCAGCGGTGCACTCGATCAGCCGGTCGAGCGACGGATGCCCGTCGAGTACGCCCCCGGCAAGGGCGCTGTTGATGCGGGGAAGGTCCTGCATGACCACACGGCCGGCACCGAGGTTCATGTGTCCGACTTCGGAATTGCCCATCTGGCCGTCCGGCAGGCCCACATCCTGTCCGGAGGCATGAAGCCGGGCGGACGGCCACCTGCGTCGGAGGCGGTCAAAGACCGGGGTGTGAGCCAGGGCAACCGCGTTGTGATCGGGATCCGCGCGCTCGCCCCACCCATCCATGATACACAGCATGACCGGCTTCATGACCCGATTTTATCCCAACCGGCAGGGCCGGCCAAACCGGCCTGGTCAGCCATGGTGGTACGGATGTCCGGAGAGAATTCGTTCGGCACGGTAGAGCTGTTCGGCAACCAGTCCGCGAACCAGCATGTGGGGCCACGTCATCCGGCCGAGCGACAGAACAAGGTCGGACCGCCCGACCACCGCCCCGCCCAGACCGTCCGGGCCCCCGATCAGCAGGCAGAACTGCCGGGTGCCTTCGTCGCGATGACGCCCGATCCACCCGGCCAGCCTTCGACTGTCAAGATCCGTCCCGTTCTCGTCCAGAGCGATGGTGCGTGCACCGCGCGGTACCGCAGCCAGCAGCGCATCGGCCTCGCGGCGCAGCCGGGTTCCCCCGTCGCGGGCGGCCCCGGCGGGGACCTCCCTGAGCTCCAGATCCCAGGCAAGGCGGCCGGCATAGTGACGGTAGAGGTCGCGGAAAACGTCGTCCCTCGCCCGTCCGACAGCCGCGAGCGTGATTCGCATCCCACCACTCACTGCGCCCGACCGGGATCGCCAGTCGCATCGCTGCCGGCGCGGACTGTCGCGGTCCACATCTTGTCGAGGCCGTAGAACTCGCGCACCTCGGGCCTGAACAGGTGCACGATCACGTCTCCGGCATCGATCAGGACCCAGTCCCCCTGTCGCAGTCCCTCGACCCGCCGCCGCTGTGCCTGCATTGGCTTGAGGCGGGCGAGCAGGTGTTCGGCCATCGCGGTCACGTGCCGTGACGAGCGGCCGCTCGCGATTACCATGTAGTCGCCGATCGTGCTCCTGCCGGCGAGGTCGATCGAGAGCACGTCCTGCGCGCTGTCCTCGTCCAGGGAACCGAGCACCAGTGCGAGCAGGTCCGCAACATGGTCGCGACCCGCGGCATCGCGCAGGCGTGTCGCCGATGACGCGTTGAGCCGGGTGTGAAGATAGGCCCACGCCGGTGCGGGCCGCGCCGCCAGCAGCGCCGCCTCACGTTCGCGAACCCGCGCACGGGGGAACGCACGCGCTGCCGCTCCCGACAGGGCCGTCGCCCCGTAGCCGGGCCTGGCAAACACCGCGACGGGGATGGACTGCATAAGGGACTTCCAGTCCTGCCAGTCCGGCAGTTCGCGGAAGTTGTCAGCCCCCATGAGCCAGACGAACCGGGTTCGTGGACACCGCCGGCGCAACAACCGGACCGTGTCCACGGTAAAGGCGGTGCCCAGGTCCGACTCGAGCGCGGTAACCTCGATCGCGGGATGTGCGCCGACGCGCCGGGCCGTGGCCAACCTGTCCGGGAGCGGCACCATGCCGTCTTCCGACTTCAGCGGGTTCTGCGGCGACACCAGCCACCAGACCCGGTCAAGCCGTAACCGGCGCAGCGCCAGCAGCGCGATCATCCGGTGTCCGTCGTGCGCCGGGTTGAAGGATCCGCCCATGAGCCCGATGCGCAGTGAACCGGGATCCGGCCTGATCAGGGTGGACAGCGCCGCGTGCCGCGTGTGCGGCCGGTCACCCGTGTCCACGGTCCCTCGGCCGCCCGGCGTGGGCGTCACGGACGCGTTTGCCCATTGCCGCGGACAACGTACTTGAAGCTGGTCAGCTGCTCGACGCTCACCGGCCCGCGTGCGTGCAGCCGTCCGGTCGAGATGCCGATTTCAGCCCCCATGCCGAACTCGCCGCCATCCGCGTACTGGGTCGAGGCATTGTGCAGCACGATGGCGCTGTCGACCTCGTCGAGGAACCGCTCGGCGGTAGCACCGTCACCGGTCACGATGGTGTCGGTATGGCTCGACCCGTATCGGTTGACATGCCCGATGGCGCCGTCAACCCCGTCGACCAGCCTGACCGCCAGGATTGCATCCAGGTACTCGGTGCTCCAGTCGTCTTCGGTTGCGGGCACCATTTCCGGCACCAGCAGCATGGCCTGCGGATCGCCACGCAGGCTGCAGCCGGCCTCGGTGAGCGCCGCTGCGACCGGCGGCAACAGTCTGGATGCGACAGCCCGGTCAACCAGCAGGGTTTCCGCGGCACCGCAGACGCTGGTGCGGCGCATCTTGGCGTTCAGCACGATGTTCCTGGCCATGTCGGGATCGGCCGCTCGGTCGAGATAGACGTGACACAGCCCGTCGAGATGCGCGATGACCGGGATCCGGCTTTCGTCCTGAACTCGCTGGATCAGTGACCGGCCCCCGCGCGGCACGATGATGTCGATCCACTCCGGCATGGTCAGCATGTGGCCCACCGCCGCCCTGTCGCGTGTCGGCACCAGCTGCACGGCGGTCGCGGGCAGACCGGCCGCCTCCAGGCCCTGGCCAAGACAGGACGCAATGGCGCGCGAGGAATGCAGCGATTCCGATCCGCCACGAAGGATGGCGGCATTGCCGGACTTGATACAGATGCCGCCGGCGTCGGCGGTCACGTTGGGCCGGGACTCGTAGATGATGCCGATGACGCCGAGCGGCGTTCGCACCCTGCTGATCTCGAGGCCATTGGGCCGGGTCCAGCTGGCCATGACCGACCCGACCGGGTCGGGCAGGTCCGCAATCGCCTCGAGCCCGGCGGCCACGCCGCCAAGTCGGGGCCCATCCAGAGCCAGCCGGTCGAGCAGCGAAGCCCGCAGGCCGCGGTCACGCCCGGCGGCCACATCGCGCTCGTTGGCCTCGAAGATGTCGCCAGCCTGCGCGCGGATTGCGTCCGCCGCCAGCCGCAATGCGCGATTCTTCCGATTCTCGCCCGCCCTCGACAGGGTACGCGCGGCCGCCCTGGCGTTGCGGCCGAGCGTCTGCATAACGGTTTCGAGCGATGTCTCGCTGTCATGGCCGGCTTCGGCAAGCGACATGGGTCCGTTCCTAACTGGTCAAGACGAGGTCGTCGCGATGGATCATTTCATCGCGGCCACGATACCCCAGGATGGATTCGATTTCACCGGACTTGCGCCGGCAGATCAGCGCGGCGTCGCGCGAGCCGTAGGCGGCAAGTCCGCGCGCGAGTTCAGCGCCGCCGGTGTCGGTGACCGCAACCAGGTCACCACGCTCGAACTGCCCTTCAACCCGGGCAACTCCGGCGGGGAGCAGGCTTCGACCGCGCCGCAACGCGGCTGCGGCGCCACTGTCGATGGTCAGTGTTCCGGCTGGACCGAGCGCACTCGCGATCCAGTTCTTGCGCGCTCCGCGCGGCGTTCCCGACGGTGCAAAGCAGGTGCAGCGGGCCCCGCGCTCCACCGCGCCCAGCGGTCCCATCACTTCGCCGGACGCGATGATCATCCGGCAGCCGGCGCCGGTGGCGATCCGGGCCGCCGCCAGCTTGGTCACCATTCCACCCGACGCGACCTCGCTGCCGACGGATCCTGCCATCGCCTCGATCTGCGGCGTGATCCTGGCCACGTGGGGGATGTGACAGGCCGACGGGTCGCCTCTCGGGTCGCGGTCGTACAGACCGTCGACATCGGACAGCAGCAGCAGCGTGTCGGCGCTGACCATCTGTGCCACCCGCGCGCTCAGGCGGTCATTGTCGCCGAAGCGGATTTCGGCGGTTGCGACCGTATCGTTCTCGTTGATCACCGGCAGGGCGCCGAGCGAGAGCAATGTCGAGATGGTCGCGCGCGCATTCAGGTGCCGGCGCCGGCGTTCGGTGTCGTCGGGCGACAGCAGGATCTGCGAGACGGTCATGCCGTGTCGCGCCATCATTTCCTGCCACGCGTGCGCCAGCCGGATCTGGCCGGTGGCGGCCGCGGCCTGCTTTTCCTCGAGCCTGAGAGTTCGGATGTCGAGGCCGAGGTGCCGGCAGCCGACGGCGATGGCGCCCGAGGAGACCACGATCACCTCGAGTCCCCGGCGGCGGAGCCTCGCAATGTCCTCGCCGAGCGCGTCGAGCCAGTCGCGCCGGACCCGGCCGTCGCGTTCACGCACCAGCAGGGCGGAGCCGATCTTCACGACCAGCCGCCCCGACTGCGCGAACATGTTCGACCCGCCCGTCAGTGCGATACCCATGCGCTCTCCCCGGCGGCAGTGTCGCTGCGGCGCCGGGTGCGGACATGCCGCAGCACCTCCGACAGCATCCGGTCGAGGCCATATCCCGCAACCGCCGAGATCCGGTGCACGGTCTCGCCGCACAACCGGCCGAGGTCCCCGGCCAGCTCCGCGGCAACGGCAGGCTCGCAGGCGTCGACCTTGGTCAGCGCGACCACCTCCGGCTTGTGCTCCAGGCCTGCGCCGTATGCCGCGAGTTCGCCGCGAACCACCCTGTACGCCTCGAGCGGTTCCGGTCCGGTGGCGTCAACCAGGTGCAGGAGGGCCCCACAGCGCTCGACGTGGCCCAGGAACCGGTCACCCAGGCCGGCACCGGCATGGGCCCCTTCGATCAGGCCCGGGATGTCGGCAAGCACGATGACCTCGTCGGAAAACCCGACCACCCCCAGCCCCGGGTGCAGCGTGGTAAACGGGTAATCAGCGATCCGGGGCCGGGCCCGGCTTACACGCGCAAGCAGGGTCGACTTGCCGGCGTTGGGCAATCCGACAAGGCCGGCATCGGCGATCAGCTTGAGGCGCAGCCAGATCGACTTGGTCGCCCCCGGCCATCCGGGCAGCGCCTTGCGCGGGACACGGTTGGTGGAACTCTTGTAGCGTGCGTTGCCGAACCCGCCGTCACCGCCGCGCAGCAGGGTGACCCGTTGTCCGACCCGGGTAAGGTCGGCGATCAGGGTCTCGCGGTCATCCTCGAGTATCTGGGTGCCGAGCGGCAGGCGAAGGACAACATCTCCCCCCGACGCGCCGGTCTTCTGGCGGCCGGCACCGCCACGCCCGGTCCCGGCACGGAAGTGTTGCCGGTAGCGGTAGTCGATCAGGGTGTTGAGACCGTCGACGCAGACCGCGACGACATCGCCGCCACGCCCACCGTTACCGCCGTCGGGGCCACCGTACTCGACGTGTGCCTCGCGCCGGAAGCTCACACAGCCACCACCGCCGTTTCCGCTGGTGATGTGGACCTTGGCCTGATCAAGAAACTTCACTGCCCACGGGCCCCCGTCAACGGGGCAGGATCACTCCGCCGCGGCGGATTCGACGGCGATGTAGGTTCGACCGCCGGCCTTGCGCCTGAAACGGACCAGCCCCTCGGTCATGGCGAACAGCGTGTGGTCCCGGCCCATGCCGACATTTTCACCGGGATGGAACCGCGTTCCACGCTGGCGCACCAGGATGTTGCCCGGGATCACCGCCTGACCGCCGAACTTCTTGACCCCGAGACGCCGTCCCGCCGAGTCGCGCCCGTTGCGCGAACTGCCGCCTGCCTTCTTGTGCGCCATGAACTGCTACTCCCCGGCTGCCTGGATGTCGGTGATCCGCAGCACCGTCACGTCCTGGCGATGACCCCGCGTACGCCGGTAGTTCTTCCGCCGCTTCTTCTTGAACACGATGATCTTGTCACTGCGCTTCTGCTCCAGCACCCGGGCCGTGACCCTGGCACCGTCGATCACCGGCCTGCCGACGGTCGAGGACTCGCCGTCGCCGAGCATCAGAACCTCGTCGAGGTCCACGCTGTCGCCTGCCTCGGCGACGAGCTTCTCCACGACAATCACGTCATCGACGGCGACCTTGTACTGCTTGCCACCGGTCTTGAGAACCGCATACATCGCCTGGAATCCCGGGAGAGGTCTGGATTTGGGGCACGCGGCATCCGCATCCCGAAGGGTGGGGACTATAGCCCCGGCGCCCGCACTGTCAATCGGGAATTCACCGCAGGCCCGGCGCCGCATCACACCGACGCGGGGCGCACCGGCTCGTCCCGCATCCTCCGTTGACACGGCCGTATGCGGCGGCCTGCCTGAACGATGTCCAGGGTCCTTGACGCCGTGCCCGGGAGGGCCACGCCGGTGTTCCGCCGCCGGTGCCCGTACCCGGAACCACGACGAAAGGCTCGAGGCGATCCCGGGTACGGCAGACCGGACGTGTTCCGCACCATGCCCTCCCGTCTGGCGCGAACATCGGGCCGGACAAACCTCTTGGCGACATGCGCAAGACCCGATACAAGGCGACCGATTGTGCAGCGGGGTGGGGTGCCGGAGTGGTCGAACGGGGCGGTCTCGAAAACCGTTGTGCGCGCAAGCGCACCGTGGGTTCGAATCCCACCCCCACCGCCAGAGGCGTACGGAATTTTGTGGCACATCTGGGCCCATGGACCGAGCGGTGGCTCTTGCGGGATTCAATCGGGTCAGTGCCACTCTGCGAGCGTCACTCACCTTAAGATCTGGTGCAAGAAGTCGTTTGTGATCGGGGCTGCGCAATCCGGAGTCGAACCCGACACACGCAGAACAGGGACAGGTTGCCTCGACGCACGGGGGGGCGGTTCGCTCCCGGATCCGGCACCGGGAAAGCGGGCATTCCGCGTCGATCCGCGGAACGCGACGCCGATCGCCTGGCGTGAAGACCCAAGGTACAAGTCGGCCCCGATACTGTATGACGGCGGATCTGCATGAGGGTTCGGTGTCCCGACATCGGGGAGTTTGCGGCCACGGCTCGGGGGCGGGAATGAGATCGTTCGGCATATCGGTACTTCTGGCGGTCGCGGCCTTCGCTGCCTCGGCCTCCGCCCGGACGACCCTTGTCCTCGACAGCTGGCGGGACGACGACCGGTCTGTCTGGCAGGAAAGGATCGTGCCAGCCTTCGAGGCCACCCATCCGGCGATCCGTCTGGAATTCCGGGCGACGGCGCCGACCGACTACGACGCGGTCCTGAAGGCCCGGCTCGCGGCGGGTACCGCCGGCGATCTGATCGCCTGCCGCCCGTTCGATGCTTCCCTGGCCCTGTACGAGGCCGGGCATCTTGCCGATCTCGGCGATCTGGCGGGCATGGCCCATTTCCCGCTCGCCGCCAAATCCGCCTGGCAAACCGATGATGGGTCGGTCGCCTTCTGCGTGCCGGTGGCTTCGGTGATCCACGGCTTCGTCTACAACCGGGACGCGTTTCGCAGGCTCGGGGTCGAAGCGCCCGAGACCGAAGCAGCGTTCTTCGCGGTTCTCGAAAGACTCCGCGCGGACGGCGCCCTGGTTCCGATGGCGCTCGGCCTCCGCGACCAGTGGGAGGCCGCGACCGTGGGCTACAACAATATCGGGCCGAACTACTGGAAAGGCGAGGATGGCCGCCAGGCCCTGGTCGCGGGCCGGCAGAAGCTGACTGGCGAGCCCTGGGTCGCGCCCTTTCGGACCCTGGCCCGGTGGGGCCGCTACCTGGGCGAGGGATACCGGACGAGGAGCTACCGGGAGAGCCAGGCGCTGTTCGCCGGCGGCGGCGCGGCGATCTACCCTTCGGGGAGCTGGGAGATCGCGGGCTTCAATGCCCGGGCCGGGTTCGGGATCGGCGCGTTCCGGCCACCCGTGCGGCAGGCGGGCGACCCGTGCCATATCTCCGACCACATGGACATGGCCATCGGGCTGAACGCGGCGAGCCCGAACGGCGCGGCGGCGCGCGCCTTCCTGAACTGGGTAGCGTCGGCCGAGTTCGCCTCGCTCCATGCCAATGCGCTGCCCGGATTCTTCCCGCTGGCGGACCACGAGGTGGAGCTGGACGATCCGCTGGCGCGAACCTTCCTCTCCTGGCGGGAGGAGTGCCGCTCGACCGTTCGCTTTGCATCGAGGTTCCTGTCGCGGGGCACGCCCGATCTGGAACGCGAGGCGTGGGACGCGGCGGTCGCCGCAATTGCGGGCACGGCGAGCGCGGAGGAACTCGGCGCCCGGCTGCAGAAGGGGCTGGCGGCCCGGTACGCGCCGCAGCGGTGAAACCCTGTCATCGCTGCAACCCCGCCGACCCTGGCGGAGTACCCTCCGGAGCGCCGGTGTCGCGCCCGTCCCGCGCATGGACCATCCCCTGGGCCCCATGACGATCCGACATCCGATCGACTCCGCCTCACCGGTCCGGGCTCACCGATGCGCTCCCACTCATGGTCGGTCATCACTGCGGCGCGCTGCCTGCGTTTTCCCTCGGGTCCCCTCACAGTCCTCTGCCCCTTCCTGTCCGTCAGGCCGAGGTCATGCGACTGCCCGGCCTCTCCCGGCCGACATGTCGCGACTGCTGCGCGGCGACTTCCGCGAGTACTCGCTGGAGCGCCTGTTCCGGCTGCTGGCCGCACTCGGGCGCAATATCGATATTGTCGTCCGCCGCCAGCCGGGGTCGTCCCGCCGGGTTTGGCTGCCGGCCGCCGGCCCTACTGCATAGCCGGCCTGACGCCGTCCGCGCTCAGCCGCTGCGTTTCCTCCCGGCGCGCGCGAGCCACCTCCATGCGATCCAGACCGGCAGGCTGAGCACCGCCGCGCAGACCGCAATCGCGATGGGGCCGAGAAGCCGGGCAATGACCGTGTTCCACACGGTCGGCAGGCCCAGCGCCATGCCCGCAGCCCAGGCCCCGCGCCGGTAGCCGAGACGCCGGAGGCACCGGCAGCCAAGCGCGAGCGGCCTGCCGCAGGGGATGGTGATGGCGAGCGAGCCCAGGGCCGCCGTCGCCTCCGCGGAATCCGCATATGCAACCGCCGACCCTCCGAACCGCAGCACCGCCTGCATGACCACCCCGGCCGGTAGCCAGAGCAGAGCCAGCGGTCAGAACCCGTGCCGCGCAATCCATCCGTCCATGCCGCACCGATGCCCCGGAACGCGCCGCAGGGCAAGCAAGGCCGGCAGGTCCATGCGGGAGAGGCGGAGGAGAGCGGGCAGGGAAGCGAGGCCGTTGTCGGAGAGGGAGCGGCAGGGATGGCAAGCGAGGAGGACGGGGACATGGCGGCATTGCGATATGCGGGGATTGGGGCGCGAGCGACTCCGGCGGCCGTGCTGGCGGACATGACCGTGATGGCGAGTTGGCTGGTGCGGACCGGCTGGCATCTGGCGAGCGGCGGGGTGACGAAGCCGACAGTGCATTTGCGGCGGGAGCGCCGGCGGAGCAGCGGACGGTCTGGCTGCCGTGGCGGGGCTACAGGGGACACGGCGGACCGGGCTGCCGGGTGCTGTCGGCGGTTGGGTTGTCGGCTTGCATGGAGATCGCGGCCCCGTTGCATCCGGCGTGGGAGCGGTGTTCGCCAGCCCTGCACAGACTGCATGCGAGGAATGTCGCGATCCTGCTGGGTGAGGGGCGGGACCGGCCCGTCGATGCAGTCGTGTGCTGGTCGGTCGGGGGACGGGCAGAGGGCGGCACGGGGAAGGCCATCCGGATCACCCGGGCCCGCGGCATCCCGGTGTTCGACCTGGGTACGATGGCGCCGCGGGCGGTCTGCGAGCGGCTGCGGGATATCCGCCGGGCCGGCGGTTTCCGGGAGTGAGGGGTGAGCGCGTGCCGGGCGAATGCCCGGCAGCATCGGAGGGAGCCTCCCCCGTGCGGAGCAGGGCATCGGCACAGGGAGATTGCGTCATGTTCCTCTCATCCTTCGATACCGGCTTCGATGCCGACACCCCGCTCGCCGATTACGACCCCGATCAGATCCGTTCTGATCGGCGTCCCGTTTTCTTCCTCCCTCGGGGTCGGCGCTTCGGCGTCGCTCCCATTCCATTGCAGACGCGCCGGAGCCCTTCTTCAGCCTCGCCGCCGCCAACGCCGCGCGCGGCACCGCCATCCGTGTCTCGGCCACCTTCCGCACGCTCGCAGCCGGCGTTGCGCACGAGGCGGAGGCGCGCTTGCCCGTGGGCGGAATGGGGAGAATGGGGCGGAGGGGTCCGCCGCACGCAGATGGAGGATGACACCATGCGGTTTTACAGGCGCGACGAGGTTTGCGGGTTCCGGTTCGTCCGGGAGCGCTGGGGCGTGTTCAGCAATTTCGCGCCGCTGGCCGCGCCGGTCACCGCCGGCCCGTGGACGTTCCGGTGGGTCCGAAGGCCTTTGCCACGCGGCCACCATCGGGCGCGGCACGGAAACAGACATGAGTCCGGACTGGATGGCGCAGCACGTTAACGGGATGCGCTGGTGCTGCGCATGAAGCGCGAAGCCAATACCTCCGCGATCGACGCCGCGCTGGCGCGCAGTGGCGAGTGGGCGATCGTCGAGGTCTTGACCCGCGATGCCTGGTGGGGCGCGATGTCGACGGGCGACAGCTATCGCGGCGCCAACGTGCTGGAGCGACTGTAGATGGAGTTCCGCCAGCAGTTGCGCGACGGCGATCCCGCTTCGCGGGCCGCCGCATGGACCGGCCGGATCGAGCTCGGCCGGATTGCCGAGGCGCCTTGCGCCTGACCGGCGCCCGCCCCCGTTGCGGAAACGGCGCCGGACGCGGAGGAGCGGCATGACGCGACCGAGGCGGCGCTGCCGCACCATGGACGGCAGGCATGCCGAACGCTATCTCCGCGCCCGCGGTCTCGCGCGCTGCCGCTTCGCGGCGCTACGCTTCCACCCCGCGCTTCGCTATCGCGAAGACGCCTCGGTGCGCCGCCTCCCGGCGCTGGTCGCCACCGTTACCGGCAGCGACGAAACGATTGCCGGCGTGCAGCGCACCTGGCTCGATGCGCGCCCTCCGACATGGATGCGTGCAATCGTGAACCTGCGCAACGAACCCAGGCTGGAACCTGAGGTCACGGTGGAGAAGGCGGACTCCGGGCCCGACGCGGCTGTCGTACGCTTCAGATTCCGTCTCCGGTACGACAGTGCCGGAGCGATGTTTCGCCCTCGCTCGCGGCCCCGGTCTCACGGGCCGCTGCCGCCAGCCGGTCCGCAAGGGACTCCATCGATATGCGCCCGGCCCTGATCTCGTCCACCTTGCGGCGCCAGCGTTCGGGTATCGCTGCCAGACCGAACCGCGCGCCGAGGATCGCACCGACGATGGCGCCGTTGGTATCGGTATCGCCACCCGCCTCGATGATCCCGGACAGGGCGGACTCGAAGCCCCCGGCCTGCCAGTAGCAGATCAGGGCCGCCTGCAGCGACAGCAGCGTGAAGCCCATGTCCGGGCCGTCGAACCGCACCATGTCCAGTTCCGAACGGGACGCGATCGCCACCGCCTCCATCACGCAGGACGGGATTTCATCGCGGTAGCCATAACGACCCAGCACCGGCAGGGATGCCGCCATTCCGTCCCGAGCCGCCCGCAGCAGGTCGTCCGGCGATAGCGTTTCGCCGCGCAAGGCCGCCGCGGCGACCAGGTTTGCGAGCGCGCAGGACCAGCCGCATCGCGGGTCCCAGTGGGTTGGCACGGCCGAAACCACGCTCTCCCGCACCAGTCGGTACGGATCGTCGCGCCAGCGGATCGCGAGCGGGGCACACCGCATCAGCGCACCGTTGCCGGCCCGGTCTCCACCCCAGGCCTGTCGTGACGCCTCGACGATGGGAATGCCCTTCGCAGGCCGCGTGTTTCCGGCGGCCCGGATGCGCGCCAGCCGCTGCGGATAGCTGCCGCCATAAAGGGCCAGCACGTCCGCGGTCAGCTCGCCCATGCCCAGGCCGTTTGTTTCCGCCCACGCCCAGAAACGCCGGCCCAGGTCGTCGATGTCGAGTTCGCCGTCCATGGCGGCGGCGTCCGCGATGTCGATGGCCTGCGCCAGATCGTCGTCGTCGGGATATCCCCGTTTGGCGGCGATCTCGGAGACACCGTCCGGGTAGTCCCGGGCGATTCGCCGTTGCGACCACCCCTCCGTCACGACCCCCAGCAGGTTTCCCACCACAATTCCGACCATCAGTCCGTGCGCGCGATCCATGTCAGCCATGGCCATGTCCTCCCCTGTCATCGGTCTGCGAAAACGCGGCATGGACTACTGCGCCGCGCAGCGTCAGTGCCTGGCCGATCACCCTGCCATCTGCGACACGTTGCTCCATCCCCAGGCCCACACCCGGCATCTCTCTCGCACGCGCATGCGCGAAGTGACGAATGAGTGCGAGCATCCGGTCCGCGGACGGACGGCCGCCCGGTGGTTTTGATTCGACATAGTGCGAACGGATCAGCCGCCCCCAGTGTGCCGCAAGCAGTTGTGGTGCGCCGAACAGGTCCATCGCCGTCACCCGGCTGCCCCGGGCGACACCGATGCCGCTCTGGCCCAGCAGCGGGCCGCGCCTGACGAGTGCCTCGACGGCGTTTGAACGCGGCGCCGTCCGGCGATACGTCTGCTGCAGGTCCGCAGCCGCCCCGGTTTCGGACTCGACGTCCTCGTGTGCCAGCATCTCGCGGACTTCGGACCACACACCGCATTGGTCTCCGGCGCGCGAGCCGTCCTGCATGGAGCGGGCGACGCCACGGCGCTGCGCCGCCCGGATGCGGGCTGGTGCGAACGCCTCGGCCCGGCTCCAGGCCCGATGACGCCCCCAGCGACCCTGTTCCAGGCAACTCACCGGCAGGTCGGCATCGCACAGGGAGCCCACCAGTACCGAAGCGTTGACCGCCCGGTTCTGCTTGCCGCCCAGGAAGTGCTCGCCTTCTGCCACCAGCACGGGTTTGTCCGTCGGATTGGTTACTCGCAGTTTCTGCACCGATGCGGTCTCGAGTTCGTTAACGAGCAGTCCGGAAGCGTCGCCGGTGGCAATCGACGGCAGGTCGTTGCCCGGCAGGTAGAGCGGAAAGAACCACACGCCGAGCCGCTCGATCGGAGGTCCCAGCGCGACAGTGTCCAGGTTTGGCTTGATCATGGGAGGCACTCCTCTTTTATTGTTCATATGACAATATATGGGCAAGCCTTGATATTGTCAACTACACAATTTATGGTTCGGCGATGGTCGGTGAAGTCCCGTACCCATATGACCCTGGAGCGTTCCCGCCGTTCGCGGTCACCGCGGACGTGGCGCTGTTCACCATCGGGAACAACGGGCTCCAGGCGCTGCTGATCGAGCGGGGCCAGGGACCGTTTCTCGGGGCCTTGGCCTTGCCCGGCGGCTTCGTACGGGAAGACGAGGATCTGCGGGACGCTGCCGCCCGGGAACTGGCGGAAGAAACCGGGCTCCATGCGGGACCATGGTATCTTGAGCAACTGGCCGCCTACGGTACCCCGGACCGGGACCCGCGCATGCGGGTGGTCACGGTCGCCTTCTGGGCGGTCTGCGCCAGTCTGCCGGCCTCGCCGCGCGGTGGCGGGGACGCTGCCGCGGCGAGCCTGCTGCCGGTGGAAGACATCGAGAGGGGTGCCGTGCGCCTCGCCTTCGACCACGCACGCATTGTCGCGGACGCGGTCGAACGCATTCGCTCCAGCATGGAGCACACAGCGCTCGCCGCCGGGTTCTGCCCGCCGAAATTTACAATCCGGCAGCTCAGGGAAGTCTACGAAACGGTCTGGGGCGTCTCGCTCGACCCGGGGAACTTCCAGCGCTACGTGCGTGAGAGCGGAGCCTTCGAGCCGAGCCTCGCCCTGTCTGCTCCGGGACGAGACGACACCCGGTCCGAACCCGGCCGACCCGCATCGTTGTGGACGGCACGAAGGACGGAATCCGGTCGCCCGGCGAAGGCGGTCCGAAGGCTGGCAAGACCGGGAGGCAAGCAGGCCAGAAACCGGTAAATCAGTGTTGTGCTGACGGTTGCGTACGTCCCGATCGGGCTCATCACCCGTTTCCGGCCCGATGATCCGCCGCTCCGATGACCCTATGCGACCGTGTCACGCCCGGTGATGCACGTCCATGGTGATGCCTGCTCCATCTCTCATCCGCCAGGTCATCTCCCCCGCCTCCCGCCAGCCGACGCGCAAGTCCTCGCTCGTGGCCCGCCACAGGGTCGGGTACCAGACATGAAATCTGCACCAAGTCGAGTGGAGTACGCAGACGCCGACGCTGGTCTGGCCGACGTTGCCGGCCTGGCCTATCCTCCCTGCGTGAGAGTCGCGCAGTACGTTGGGGCGTCTGCGCCGCCGCCAGCGCGAACCATCGGGGGCTTGCCCATGAACGACATCGGCGCGCCGACACGACCGGCGATCCGCAACCCCGGCGCGAAAGACGCTGGCCTCGGCATTGACCACGAAGCGACCTTTGCCAAAGCTCAGGACGGCCTGGACGGTCCCGTCAACACCGCCGGGGTTCGGGGCGGCCCGTTTGCCCGACGGGACACGGATGGGTGGGACCGAAACCTTGACATCAGGTTCGAGGACGTACCCGACAGCGTCAGGGCGGCAGTGCAGCGCCTTCGGGCACGAGGTGCCGGAGCCATCGTCACGCTCGTGAACCGGGACGGGGAATTCCCGGAGGCGCTCCGTGAATAGCGGTAACGGGGGCAAATCGCTCCACGGATTCGTCAGGAAGCTCACCGCGATGACCGCCGAGGACGATGCGCATGACGTTTACGAAGCGTGGGCGCCGAGTTACGAAAGCGACCTCGTCGACGGGTATGGCTACGCCGCTCATCGGATCGCGGCCATGGCGATGGCGGCCGCCCGGACGGATCGCACCGGTTCGATTCTGGATATCGGCTGCGGCACCGGGCTCGTGGCCGAGGAACTCGCCGCGTTTGGGTTCACGACCGTCGACGGGCTCGACGCATCCCCTCGCATGCTGGACAGGGCCCGAGCAAAGGGGGTCTATCGTGACCTCATCCACGGCGATGTACGCCAACCCGACCTGATCGTTCCCGGCCGCTACGACGCGGCAATAGCGGTTGGGGTGTTCGGCGGCGGCCATGTCGAGCCCGGGGATCTCGATTGCATTGCCCGGCCCGTGCGTGCGGGGGGCATGATCGTCCTCTACGCGAACGGCATCCCGTGGGTCGCTGACGACTACCCGTCGCATCTCCGTCGGCTCGAGGAGGACGGCATCTGGACTATCGAACGCACCGAAGAATCCAACTACATGGACCGGATCGATCGCCCGGGCTGGCTCGTCGTCGCCCGGCGCGCGGGGGGAGCAGACGGCCGTGGCTAGTCTCGCTCCAGGCGAAACCGGGGACCGGGACGCGGGGCGTGCCGCCAGGGACATCGCCGGGAACGACGTCGAGTCGCTCTATGCGGATGCCTTTGTCTGGGACGCTCACGCCGGCTTCGAGTCGTGGCCGACCACGGATCTCCGCAATCTCAGGATCTGGAAGGACGCGGGGGTCGACTTCCTTTCCGTCAATGTCGGCTACGACGTGCAGAGCTGGACGGATACCATCCGGGTGCTCGCCGCATTTCGGCGATGGTTCGACGCTTCGGATGACTACGCTCTCGTCGGCAGCATCACGGATGTGCGTGCCGCCCGTGCGGCGGGACGAATGGCGGTCGCCTTCGATCTCGAGGGGATGAACGTTCTCGACGGCTCGCTCGACTTTCTGCACCTGGTCCATTCGCTCGGGGTGCGCCAGATCCTCTTTGCCTACAACCGGAACAGCGTCGCAGGGGGAGGCTGTCACGACGAGGACACCGGCCTCACCGACTTCGGTCGAGCGGCAGTTGATGAGATGAACGCTCTCGGGATCCTCGTGGACTGCTCCCACTGCGGCTATCGCACCACCATGGAAGCGATGGAACTCTCGTCGGCTCCCGTCATTTTCTCGCACTCCAATCCGCGCTTCCTTCGCGATCACGAACGGAATATCCGCGACGAACAGGCCCAGGCGTGCGCAGCGACCGGCGGTGTCATCGGCGTCAACGGCATCGGCCTCTTTCTCGGCGAGGATGACATCCGCACATCGACCATGGCGGACCACGTCGAGTACCTGCTCGACCTTGTCGGACCGAAGCACGTGGGGATCGGGCTCGACTACTTCTTCAAGTCCGACATTGACGCAAGCTTTCAGGAAGCGCTCGCCGCGAATGAAGACTTCTGGCCACGCGAGCAGTACCCGGGAGGCGAGATACGATGCGCGGCGCCGTCACAACTTCGCGAACTCGCCGCCGAGCTTCTCCGCCGGGGGCGGAGAACGTCAGACGTCCGCGCGGTACTCGGCGGCAACTTCCTGCGGGTCGCGGAAGCGGTCTGGGGCTGAACGAACCGGTCCACGAAGCCCCCGCACCCGCCTCGATCGACAACCCGGTTCATACCGCCCGTACACTGTTCTTCAGGCAGCGACGCACCGACCGCGGTACGCTGTGGCCGCTGCGACACACGAGCGTACGGTTGTGAATATGGCCATCCTTGCCGGCCGTTTCCCCAGGGCCGGCGCAGGGAACCGCCCTCGAACCGAGAAACGAAGTCGCCCTGGCCCGCATGTGGTCGGAAAGATGGAGCCGGACGCCGTGCATGGACCAGATTCGAATGTCTCCCTTGAGCGCGAGGTCCGGGGTATGGGCGATATGACCGATCGACCGCTCCGCTGCCGTCATCGGCGCGCTCGGCGCCGGCGGGATCGACCTGCTTCTGGTCGAGACCATGCGGACTTCCCGGGACCGGGAAAACACGCTCCACATCATCATCCTGACCGTCGTGCTGGTGATCGCCATGGACAGTCTGTCCGGCGCGGTCCGCCGCCGCCTCATACGCGGCAGGCCCACACCTGCGGGCGACCAGGCCGTCCCGCGGCAAGCGCCACGAGCATCGTGACCATCGTACCGACGGCTCGATCGAGCGGGCCATCATTGTCCAGGACCCGCACGTCCGGGCCCGGGACAGGATCCTCCACCGTCCGGGCAAGCCGGCGCAGGCGCTCGTCACGGGACTCCCGGCCTCTGCCGGCAAGCCGGCGCGCGCGCGTCCGCGTGCTCGCGGTGACATGGATGACGCCGACTCGCGCGAAGCGATCCCGCGCCTGCCCGAGCACGCCGCGGGACACATTCGCCACCACCACCCGGCCTTCGGCCAGCAGGGTGTCGACGCATCCGGGAAGCGCGTAGCACAACCCGTGAGCGCGCCAGACGAGCGCGAAGTCACCGGCGCGCTCGCGCATGACGAACTCCTCGCGGGACAGCGCGACGTGGTCTTCGCTCGGATCCCCGCCAGCACGCGTGATCACGCGGCGGACAAACCGGAATCGTCCGTCGTCGCGCAGTGCCGCCTCGGCGCAACGCAGCAGCGTATCCTTGCCCGCACCGCTCGGGCCGACCACGAGAACGAGACACCCGCCGGCCACCTCACTCAGCCCCGGATCACCGAAGCGATGATCCCCCGGTAGTGTTCGAGGCCGGGCGTGACCGCGGCTGGGTCCTTGGACTGCTCGTCCCACCGGCGCACGGCGATCGCATCGCGTGCATGCGGTCCGTCCATGAAGGCGGCTGCCTCGGCCTTTCCGGACGGTCCGCCCTGCAGTTCCAGGCTGCGCACCGATGCCGCCGACAGCGTCCCGAAATACGTCGGGTCGATGGCGCACAGACAGCGCTTGGCATCGACGTGCAGACCGACCGGCGCGGTCACCGTCTCGTCGAACCATCGGGAGAGGAACCGTTCAGCGAGCCGCTCGTGACGATCGTCGATGCCTTTCCCCGCCGGGTCGTCGCCGAGCCCGTGGATCAGGTGACCGATGTCGTGAAGCAGTGCCGCCACCACGAGGCAGACGGGTGCGTCGGAGGCCTCGGCCAGGTGCGCGCACTGCAGGGCATGCTGCAATTGGCTGACCGGCTCCTCGTCGTACTGGCCGGCCCCCCTGGTCTCCAGGATGGTCATGATGCGGTCCAGACCCGACATGGCTCCGTTCTCCCGTCTAGGCGATCCTGTGTCCGGCGCGCCAGGTGCCGCGCACGACGGCGACACCGTCGACCTCGCGCACGCGCACGAAGTCAGCCCGCTTGCCGCACACGATTTCACCGCGATCCTCGAGCCCTGCCGCTCGGGCCGGGTTGCCGGTCGCAAGCGCGACAGCACGTGGCAACGTCATGTCCCGGACGGTGTCGCGGATAATGAAGATGCCCTGCAACATGCTGGTCGGAACATAGTCCGACGACAGCGCGTCCAGAAGGCCGGCCGCGGCCAGGTCAAGTGCGGACACGTTGCCCGAATGCGAGCCGCCGAGAACCAGATTCGGTGCGCCCATCAGGATGGTCAACCCGTTCCGGCGCGCGGCGTCCGCGGCCTCGAACGTGGTCGGGAACTCGGCAATGGTGATCCCCTCGCGCACCGCTTCTTCGATGTGGTCCCGGGTGCCGTCGTCGTGGCTTGCAAGCACGATGTTCCGACCGTCAAGTGCCGCGAGCAGGGCGCGGCGGTTGCGGCTGCTGTGTTGTGCCCGCGCCAGACGTCTCTCCTGCATATGATCGTGCAGCTGCGCGTCCGTGTAGCCAAGCCGGTTCCGGTAGAATTCCCGGTAATTTCTCATATCGACGAACTGGCGTTGCCCGGGGGTATGGTCCATCAGCGAGACCAGCCGGACCCGGGAGTCGTCGCGAAACGGTGCGAACAGTTCCATCATCGTCGCGCAGGAGACCTCGCACCGCATATGCAGGAAGTGTTCGGCCCGGAACACGTTCAGGGCGGCCGCCTGGCTCACGGCCTCGGTCATGGTCCGCATGTGCGTGACCCGAAACTCGTTCTCGTCGCCGACGCAGATGGCATCGAACACCGTGGTGAAGCCCGCTGCGGCAACCTGGCTGTCGTGGGCGAGCATGGCGTGTCTGCCCGGCCAGGCAACACCGGGCCGAGGCGCGAAATGGCGTTCCAGGTTGTCGGTGTGCAGTTCGACCAGCCCCGGGATCAGATAGTCACCCTCGAAGTCCACCGCCGTCCGGGATCTGATCGATCCGTTCCCGACGGTCGCAAACTGCCCGCCCGCGACCTCCGCCGTGCCGGCGACGACCACCTCGGGCGTGACGATCCGCGCGTTGGTGATCGTCATCCGCGTCTTCATGCCGCCTCCCGCCCGGGATCCATGGCAACGATGCGTGTCGCCACCGCATCACGAACTCCGGCATCGTGGAAGATGCCGAGGATGGCCGCACCCCGGCCGGCTGCCTCGCGGATCAGGTCGATCACGACCTCCCGGTTCTCCCGGTCGAGGGCGGCAGTCGGCTCGTCAAGCAGGAGGACCGGGTACTGTGCGACCAGTACCCGCGCGAGGTTGACCCGTTGCTGCTCGCCCCCGGAAAACGTCGCCGGCGCCAGCTGCTGCAGTTCCACGGGAATGTTGAGACGGCGCAGGATGGAGCGGGCCGCGTCGGCAGCGCTTTCGCGGTCCGCTCCGCGGTCACGCAGGGTCTCGGCCACCACGTCGGAGGTGGAAACCCGCGGGATCACGCGCAGGAACTGGCTGACATGACCGACCGTCTCCCTGCGGAGCGCAAGGACCTCGCGCGGATGCGCGGTCACCATGTCCACGATCCCCTCACGGTGACGGACGAGAATTCGTCCCGCATCGGCACGATAGTTGCCGTGCACGCAGCGAAGCACGGTGCTCTTGCCGACCCCCGACGGGCCGTGCAGCGCCACGCACTCGCCCGGCTCGACCACCAGGTCCAGACCGGCCAGGACCGGAAGGCGCACTCCACCCTGGGTGTGCAGGACAAAGGATTTCACCAGACCATCAATCCGAAGCGCCCCCGTCATCGACCTGTGCCTCCGGTCTTCAGGGATGCAGGACCGACGAGACCAGCAGCTGGGTATAGGGATGCTGCGGATCATCGAGGACCTGGTCAGTCAGGCCTGTTTCCACCACCGAGCCACGGCGCATCACCAGCAGGCGGTGCGACAGCAGCCGGGTGACCGCCAGGTCGTGCGTGACCACAACCGCCGCGAGGCCCAGGTCCGAGACCAGGCCGCGCAGCAGATCGAGCAGGCGCGCCTGCACCGAGACATCAAGCCCGCCGGTGGGTTCGTCCATGAACACGATCCGCGGAGCCGTCACCAGATTGCGCGCGATCTGCAGGCGCTGCTGCATGCCGCCCGAGAACGTGCGGGGCAGGTCATCCATGCGCCCGGTATCCATCTCGACCTTGCCGAGCCAGCTGGTTGCCGATTCGCGGATCTGACCGTAGTGGCGCGCGCCCACCGCCATCAGCCGTTCGCCGATGTTGGCTCCCGCACTCACCGCCATGCGCAGCCCGTCGCGTGGATCCTGGTGAACGAACCCCCAGTCGGTACGCATGAGCAGCCGTTGCGCCGGTTCGCCGATGCCGTGGATGTCGACCGCACCGTCGCTGCGGGTGTCGTAGGTCACCGTTCCCGCCGACGGCTCGAGACGGGCGGAGATGCACTTCAGCACCGTCGTCTTGCCCGAACCGGATTCACCGACGATGCCCAGCACCTCCCCCGGCCAGATGTCGAGGTTCACGTCACGGCAACCGAGGATCCGGCCATAGTACCGGGTCAGCCCCCGCACCGACAGCAGGGGGCGGTCTTCGCACGCCATCTCACGCCCCTCCCGGGTCCCGGTCGCCTGGCGCGGGCCCGACATGGCCGGCCCGCACGCGGGCATCGCAATGATCGGTATCCGAACAGACGAACATGCGCCCGCCCTGGTCGTCAGTGACGATCTCGTCGAGGAAGCTCCCCGTCGAACCGCACAGTGCGCAGGCCTGGTCCCATTTCTGGACCTCGAACGGGTGATCGTCGAAGTCCAGGCTACGAACCTCGGTATGCGGCGGCACCGCGTAGATGCGCTTCTCGCGACCGGCGCCAAACAGTTGCAGGGCCGGAGACCGGTCCATCTTCGGATTGTCGAACTTGGGAATGGGCGACGGGCGCATCAGGTAGCGCCGGTTCACGCGAACCGGGTAGTCGTAGGAGGTGGCAATGTGCCCGTACCGGGCGATGTCCTCGTACAGGCGCACATGCATGACACCGTACTCCTGCAGCGCGTGCATCCTGCGGGTCTCGGCCTCGCGCGGCTCGAGCCAGCGCAGCGGTTCGGGGATCGGCACCTGGTAGACCAGGATCTGACCGGCCCGCAGGGGTGTTTCCGGAATCCGGTGGCGGGTCTGGATGATGGTGGCATCGTCCGTGCGCGTGGTGGTCGGAACACCGGTGGTGCGGGCGAAGAACGCGCGGATGCTAACCGCGTTGACAGTGTCGTCAGCACCCTGGTCGATCACCTTCAGCGTGTCGTCTTTGCCGATGATGCTGGCGGTGATCTGGATGCCTCCGGTACCCCAGCCGAACGGCAGCGGCATCTCGCGGCTCGCGAAGGGAACCTGGTAGCCCGGAATGGCGACGGCCTTCAGGATCGCGCGCCGGACCATCCGCTTGGTCTGCTCGTCAAGGTAGGCGAAGGTGTAGCCGCTGTCGGACGCCGCGGTGCTCACGAACGCTACTCCGCCGCCTGTGCGGAAGGCGGATCGAATTCCGACCGCAGTCTGCGCAGCAGTTCGAGTTCCGACTGGAAGTCCACGTAGTGCGGTAACTTCAGGTGCTGAACGAAGCCCGAGGCCTCGACGTTGTCGCTGTGGTAGAGCACGAACTCCTCGTCATCGGTGGGCGAGTCGCCCTCCTCCCCGAGTTCCCCGCCCCTGAGCGAGCGGTCGACCAGCGCCATCGACATGGCCTTGCGTTCCTGGTGCCCGAAGACGAGGCCGTATCCGCGCGTAAACTGGGGCGGAGCCGTGTCGCTGCCGGCAAACTGGTTGACCATCTGCACTTCGGTGAGTTCGATCTCGCCGATCTCGATGGCGAAGCCGAGTTCCTCGGGCACGATCGCCACGGCGACCAGGCCGTAGCGGATCTCGCCCGCGAAGGGGTGGGTATTCGAGAACCCGCGCTGGCTGGCGTAGCCGAGCGCAAGCAGGAATCCCTCGTCACCGCGTGCGAGTACCTGGAGACGGGCATCGCGGCCGGCCGGAAATCGCAGCGGTTCCCTGGTGATGTCCGCCGGCGGCCGCTCTTCGTCCACGGCCGCCGCTTCGTCCTCGACCAGGCCCTCCCGTCCCAGGAGATCCATGACCCGGGGCATCGGTTCCTCCGCCGGAGGGAGCCGGTCGCGCTGCACCGTATCATCGCACTGCCCGGCGTCCGTCGCGGCGATGTCCGCAAGCCGGAAATCCAGCAGGCGGTGCGTGTAGTCCGGGGTCGGGCCGAGGATCTGTCCGCCCGGAATATCCTTGAAGGTTGCCGAGATCCGGCGCCGGATGAGCATGCGGGCGGTGTCGACCGGTTCGCTGTTGCCAAGCCGCGGCAGGGTCGTGCGGTAGGCGCGCAGCAGAAAGATGGCCTCGACAAGGTCGCCCGCAGCCTGCCTGATCGCCAGCGCGGCGAGTTCGCGGTCATACAGGGACCCTTCGGCCATGACCCGGTCCACGGCACGCGGGAGTTGCTCGGAAACCTGCCTCGTGGACAGTTCGGGCACGGCCGGATCACCACGCCGCGCCGCTTCCAGCAGCCGGTGCGAGGCTTCGATTGCCCGTTCACCACCCTTGACCGCGACGTACATCTTACCACCTCCCCAGGGTCGAACGCGGAATAGCCGCCACCCCGACACCCGATGTGAACACGAGATCCAGCCCCTGCGGGAACAGGTCCTCAAACGCGCGGCGCTGGAGCCAGAAGTCGCGCGTGACATCTTCCGGACCAAAGGCGCGTTCGATCGGGATTCCGGGGCCCGACACCGTTACCGGCATTCCGCCATAAAATGAGCCGACCTGCAGGACCAGTGTCGCGCCCTCGTCGGGATAGGCCTCCGAACCGGCCGCAAAACCCTCAAGCGGCGGCAGCGTCACCGGGTCGGCCGCGACGACGAACCGGGCCGCGGCCGGATCGGCGACCAGCGAACAGCCGCAGTGAAATCGCAGCCAGGTCCGGACCGCGTCGGTGCATGCCGCGGCATCGAGCCAGACAGGGGTCTCGAAATCCATCAGCGCAAGGCAGACCGCGGCAGTCGCGGGATGCAGTGGCGCCGGCGCGGCCAGTTCCACGGCAACGGTCCGCACCGTACCCGGCTCCGACATCGCCGCCAGCACCGCCCGGAACACCGATTGGCTGTCGGCAACCGGGGCGCCGAACCCGGGCCTGAGTTCCGGGGCGCTGCCGGACCCGGGCACCGCCTCAATCCTCCCCGCGGACCATGGTGAAGAACTCGACCCGCGAGCTTTCGGCACCGGCGCGTTCCGTGTCGCGCCGCGCACGTTCGGCCTGCACGAGCGGTGCGATCACCGTCTCCTCCACCTCTTCGCGCCAGTCATCACGCTGCAGAATGGCGTCGAACGCCGCGGCCAATTCGGCGTGGCGGGCACTGCGCCCCGCCACGTAGCCAATACCGACCACCCCGTCCTCGAGTTGCACGGCACAGCGCGTCGTACTCATTTCACCGAGGTTGAAGTCGCGACCGGTTCCCCCGGTGCGCCCGCGCACCATCACAAGCCCGGTCTCGGGCGGGCGCAGCATCCGATATCCTGGCCGCACGGCGAGACTGGCCCAGGCGGCCTCGAGCGCGTCAGCCCCGGCTCTCGCCAGGACTCCCATCCATCGCTGGCGGGCTTCGGACCTCGGGTCGGTTCCGGTCGCTTCCGGCATCGTGTCTGCCGCTCCCAGTCTGGCCGGCGCACATGAAACCACAGGGCAGTGACCGTTTCGTGCCCTGTCCCGTCAACCGGTCAGGCACTCTACCCGCATGCGCACGCGTCCCATAGCCCCGCGCCCTGGCGGTGGACGGGGGACTGAGCCGAATCGCCGGGCCGGTGCCTGCGCGGATCAGGCCGGATAGCGGGCGATCAGCTGGCGGGCGATGATCAGTCGCTGCAGTTCGTTGGTCCCCTCGCCGATCGCGAGCAGCGGCGCGTCCCGGTAGTAGCGTTCGATGTCGAACTCCTTGGAATAGCCGTAGGCACCGTGCAGGCGCATGGCCTCGAGACTGTTGTGCAGTGCGGCCTCGCTGGCGGCGAGCTTGGCCATTCCCGCCTCCATATCACAGCGTTCCCCGCGGTCGTAGGCCTGGGCTGCCTGCTCGGTGAGCAAACGGGCCGACTCGAGTTGGGTGGCCATGTCGGCGAGCTTGATCTGAATTGCCTGGTGTTCGCAGATCGGCTTGCCGAACGTGCGGCGCACCTGGGAATAGGCCACCGACTTCATGAGACAGGCCCGGGCGATCCCGACGCCGCGGGCCGCAACATTGATCCGCCCGAGTTCAAGTCCGGCCAGGATCTGCTGCAGACCTCGCCCCTCAACCCCGCCAATCAGGTTCTCTCCCGGCACGAACAGGCCGTCCATCACGAATTCGCCAGAATCAATTCCCTTGTAGCCCAGCTTCTCGAGCCGTTTTTCGACCTGGAACTCCGGGCTCTTCTCGACCAGGAACAGGCTCATGCCCATGTGCCGCGGCACCGCTTCCGGATCGGTCTTGGCCAGGATGGCGAGCACTCCGCCCTCGACAGCGTTGCTGATCCACGACTTCGCGCCGGTCAGCGCATAGCCGTTTCCGGACCGGTCCGCCCTGGTTCTGATTCCCTGGAGGTCGGTCCCTGCATCCGGTTCGGTCAGCGCGATGCCGCCCCGCAGCTCGCCGGACGCGAACCGCGGCAGCCAGTGCTGCTTCTGTTCCGGGGTTCCGGCGCGCTCAACCGCCGCGGCCATGATCAGGTGGGAATTGAAGATGCCGGAGACCGACATCCAGACCTCCGAGACCCGCTCGACGATCTTCGCGTAGGTGATCGCCGAAAGCCCCAGCCCGCCGTACCGGGTCGAGATGGTGGCTCCGAACAGCCCGAGATCCACCATCTTGTCCACGATTTCCTGCGGGTAGATGTCCCCGGCCTCGAGATCGTGCGCGTAGGGAACGACGTCACGCTCGAGGAAGCGGTCGACGCTGTCGAGGACCATCCGGTCCTGCTCTTCCCGCTCCTGCGGTGTCAGGTCTTCGGCCGTCTGCATCAATGCACTCTCCGGATAGATGCCGGTGCTCACGCCTTGGTGTCGTGAGCGCGCGTTGGAACCAGGATCGAGCGTTCGTAGGTCATGAACACGATCCCGTCCGCCTTCAGCCCGGTCGTGCGCACCGACACGATCCCCTGGCCGGGCCGCGAACGCGACAGTCGCTTGGAGAGCACCTCGGACTCGGCATAGATCGTGTCGCCGACAAACACCGGCGCCGGCAGGGTGATGTTGCTCCAGCCCAGGTTGGCAATGGCCTTCTGACTCACATCGCTGACACTCATGCCGGCAACAATCGACAGCGTCAGGCACGAATTGACCAGCAGCTGTCCGAACTCGGTCTCGCTGGCATGAACCGCGTCGAAGTGCTGCGGGTGGGTGTTCATCGTCAGCAGGGTAAACCAGGTGTTGTCGGCTTCACTGATGGTCCGGCCCGGACGATGTTCGTAGATGTCACCGACCTCGAAATCCTCGTAACACCGGCCGATGTCCTCCCGGTAGCGCTGGCCCTGGACACCCGCAACCGGGGTCGACCGGTAGCTCACGGCGCTCAGTCCTCACCCACCATGCGCAGGGTCGGCTGGGAGCCCGGTCGGGTGAGCTCGAGCATCGGAACCATGGAGGCGGCCGCGTCGAGCCCGAGAAGTTCGTCGGCGAGCGCATCGCGACACGTCTCGTCGAGCCAGGGGGAGGTCAGGGCGTCGAACTTGGCCCGGAATTCTTCCAGCGTGAGGAAGTTGTCCGGTTCACCCCTGGGCACCGCGAGCCGTTCCTCGAACAGGCCCCGCCGGGTGGTTATCCGCACGATACCGGCCATGTTTGCCGGGTATTCCGCCTCGGCCCAGGAATCGGTGACGGTGGAGAACCGGCTGGCCAGGGCAAGGGTCTCGTTGTCGTTGAGGTGCAGGGCATAGTCGTCCCACCCCATCGTCCCCTGGCGCAGCACCACCGCACCGCAGAAGGGCATGGAGAACTGGCCGTCGACCGGCCCGGTCGGCGAACGCTTGATCTCGTCGTTCTCGCCGATGATCCGCCAGCCTGTATGCGGGAGGCCGACCTCGACCGCCTCCACCTCCTCGGAGGTAATGTCGTTGGCGGCACGCGCGGCCGCGATAGCGCCCATTGCCGCGTGGCTGTACCGGCACGACGGGTAGGGCTTGACCGCGATGTTCAGCGTCTCCCAGACCGAACCGAGATCGGCCGCCGCCCTGGCCACGTCCGGGTCGGGCGCGTAGGAACGCAGGAAGCCGTCCCGCCCCTCGATCGCGCCTGCGGGACCAATAAAGCCCTCGCGCGCCAGGGTCGCCGCCAGCAGGCCGTTGTGCGCCGCGTAGCCGACCTGGAACCGCTTGGTCCAGGCGCCGTCGAACAGGAAGCGCATCGAACCCGAGCTCTGGCAGCCGGCGATGCCGAGCGCCCGCTCCATCTGCTGCGCATCGAGTCCGAAAATGCGGCCCGCGGCCACGGCGGCGCCAAATACGCCGCAGGTTGCCGAGGGATGGTAACCGCGCTGGTAATGGGCGCTCGGATCGAGTGCCAGGCTCAGGCGGATCTGCGTTTCGTAGCCGGCCGCGATCGCGGTCACCACCTGGGCGCCGTCGGCACCGGTCATCTCGGCCGCCGCCAGTGCCGCCGGCACGATCGGGGCACTCGTGTGAATCGACCCGGCGGCATGAGTGTCATCAAAGTCGAGACTGTGCACGAGGGTTCCGTTGATCATTGCCGCGGCGAGCGGGGTGAAGGTCTCGTCGCTGCCCAGAATCCGGGCACCGCCGCCCGACTGCCCGGTGGCCCGGGCTGCCTGCAGCAGCGCCGGTGTCGACTCCGCGTCATGCATGGCGCGTACGGCAATCCCGACGGTATCGAGAGCCAGCAGGCAGACGCGTGCTGCAACCTCGTCCGGCAGGGCCTCCCGAGTCAGGGTCGACGCAAATTCAGCAAGTCTTGCGGTCTCGGACATGGTACTGCCTCCCGGTCTTTCTCAATATTCTCCCGTGGCGCCAAACTAGGTCCACCGGACACCGGCGTCAATTCGGCGGACGGCGCCGAGGGGCAGCGGGTTCGCCATCGCGGAACGGTGGATGCCACCGAACCTGTCCAGGTTCTTCGCTCCGGCGGCGCCTGCCGGAACGTGCCGAAGAGACAGGTGACGGCGAACAGCACGGAGATTTGCGACATGTCCGAGATCGTCGTCGTGCTGGTCAACCCGTCGATGGCATGGACGTGGTAGCCGCTCTCGTCCTCCAAGTCCTGCAGCACGCCGTAGGTCACCTTGACGCCGAGCGAGAAGGCATCGTCGACCCGGTAGGTAGTCCAGGCCCGCATGCAGGTGCCCGGAGAGCACCGTGTCGGACAGGTCGGTCTCCTGCCAGGACTCGAAGCGTTCCGGCGCACCGGCGTCGCAGCCGGTCGAGCAGGAATACCGATTGCGGTCGTACAGCCCGGTCACCTCGGCCCGGGACACGCCTGCGCCGGCCCCGAGATTCGGGGTCAAGTCGGTCCCGGGCAGGGCAAGGTCGCGGTAGAGATTGATGCTCAGGGTCATGCTTTCCAGCGCATCGATCGAGGTTTCGACATGGCTCCGGCAAGGCGAGGTCGGGCCAGCGGGGACCGTCGGCCCATCGAGCAGGCTGTTGCTCCTGAACCGGTGTTCAAGGTCGCTTGCCTGCCGACGAGCGGACGCTTCGACGCGGACGTCATCAATCCTGTAACCGAGGGCGAGCTCGAACGCGCTGCCCTGATCGGCATCGAGATCGTAGATCCAGCAGTACCCGTCGAGGGCCAGACCGGCGCAGGAATCGGTCGAGTAGCAGGTGGCGTCCCGGTTCGTCCCGGTCTGGCGCAGTCCGCCATCCTGCTCAGCCCGCCTGCGGCACTGACGTACCAGCCGGCCTGTCCTGACCCCCCGGCCGCGGCCACGGTTGTGAACAGTGCAAGCATCAGTGCGTGCGTGCGGAACCCAGCGTGGTTGCGGCCGGTCTCGATCGGTTCGTCGCCATGCTCCTGCTTCGCCCGCCCGAGGTCGGGCAGGCGGCCCGACCGATAACATGGCAGCGCCCGGCTGTCGCCGCCACCGGTTCCCGCGTGATACGGTAGGCCATGACCGACCTGCCCTCTTCCTCCGGTCCTGTCCCCGTGGTCGTCGAGGTTTCGCGCGGCGGCATGGTCGAGAGCCGGCACCGCGGCTCGGTCGTGGTTGCCGCTGCCGATGGCACGGTACTGTGCAGCTGCGGAGACGTGGAACTGCCAGTCTACGGCCGCTCGGCAATCAAGCCGCTGCAGGCGCTGGCCATGGTCGAGTCGGGTGCCGCTGACGGGTACGGGCACGACCGCCTTGCACTGGCTTGCGCCAGTCATGGTGGGGAAGGGCGCCACGTGTCCCTGGTCCGCCACTGGCTCTCGGAGCTTGACCTCGCGCCCGGCCACCTTGAATGCGGCGCCCACCTGCCATCCCACGAGCCCTCGGCCTGCGCGCTGCTGCGCAGCGGCGGATCGGCCGGGCCGGAACACAACAACTGTTCCGGTAAACATACCGGATTCCTGGCACTGGCGCGACACATGCGATGCGATGTGCGCGGCTATGTCGAACTGGACCATCCCGTGCAACAGACCGTGCTCGGCATTCTCGAAGAAATGACCGGTCTGGACCTGTCCGATGCCGCGCGTGGGCGCGACGGCTGTGGCATCCCGGTCCTCGCGATGCCGCTCGGCAACATCGCGCTCGCCATGGCGAGGCTGGCCGATCCGGCCGACCAGCCCGAACGTCGGCAACGAGCCGCACGGCGCGTGGTCGCGGCCATGGCCTCCGAGCCGTGGCTGGTTGCCGGATCCGGTCGCAGCTGCACCCGCATCATGACCGCCGCGCGGGGCCAGATCGTGGTCAAGACGGGTGCCGAGGGCGTGTACTGCGCCGCCGCGCCCGATGACGGCATCGGCATTGCGCTGAAGATCGAGGACGGCAATGGCCGGGCCGGCGGCGTACTGATGGTCGAGGTACTTCATCGCCTCGGCCTGCTCGATGATGCAACCCGCTCTGACCTCGACGATGTCGCCACCCCCGCCGTCCACAACCGTCGCGGCGAGGTGACCGGGCATGTCCGGCCGGCCGGGGATCTTCCCTTTCGCAGGCTCGTCGATTGACCCGCGGCACCGCCCTGGCCTAAGCACGCATCCCAGACCGCGCAGAACCGAGTGACCATGGCTGTCCGTCCGATCATCCTTGCCCCCGACCCGATGCTGAAGACCCGCGCACGACCGATCCGTGCCGTCAACGACGGTGTCCGCGGCCTGATGGACGACATGGTCGAGACCATGCGGGCGAACAACGGCATCGGGCTGGCGGCGCCGCAGCTCGGAGTACTCGATCGGGTCATTGTCGTGGATTGCGCTCCCCGTGGCACCGCCTCGCAGCCGTTTCGCATGGCGAACCCGGAACTGGTGGCGGTCTCTCCCGAGCGGGTCGTCAGCGAGGAAGGCTGCCTGTCGCTGCCGGGACATGTCGGGGAAGTCGAACGGGCACGCGCGGTCACCGTGCGCTACGTCGACGAGACCGGGACGGAACGAACGCTCGACGTGGAGGGTCTGGAGGCGATTTGCGTCCAGCACGAACTCGACCACCTTGATGGCATCCTGTTCATCGATCACCTCTCGCCGCTGCGCCGCAACATGATCCTGAAGAAGATGGTCAAGGCGCGCAGGGAACGTGCCCGGTCCAGCGCGGCCTGATGGTGGGTGAACCGGCCCAAGGCTCGCGCCTGCGTCTCGCCTTCATGGGCACCCCGGACTTTGCCGTTCCGGCCTTCGACGCGCTGCGCGCTGCCGGGCACGAGATCGCGGTGGTGTTCACCCGCGCCCCGAAACCGGCCGGACGCGGTCGCACCCTGCACAAGACCCCGGTGCATCGGGCCGCCGCGAGCCACGACATCCCGGTGCTGACACCGGAACGCCTCGGCGAGGAACACCACGTCTCCCTGCTCGCCGCGTGCGACGCCGCGGTGGTGGCCGCCTACGGGCTGCTGCTGCCAGCCCCTGTGCTGGTGGCACCGAGGCGCGGATGTTTCAACATACACGCATCGCTGCTTCCGCGATGGCGGGGCGCGGCGCCGATCCAGTACTGCATCATGGCCGGCGATCGCGAAAGCGGGGTATCGATCATGCAGATGGACGCCGGGCTCGACACCGGTGCGGTGGTGCGTTCGGAGCGGATCGAGCTGCCCGACACGATCACGGGCGGGCAGCTGCATGACCGGCTGGCCCGGCTCGGTGCCAGGCTGATCTGCCTGGCGCTCGACGGGGTTGCCACGGGGCGGGACACTCCGGTCCCCCAGCCCCGCAGCGGGATCACCCATGCACCGAGACTCACGTCGCGGGACGGCAGACTCGACTGGAGCCGGCCGGCGGACGAACTCGAACGCAGGGTCCGCGCGCTCGACCCGTGGCCAGGCGCCTGGTGCAGGCTGCACGGCGAACGCCTCAAGGTCCTGGAAGCACGGGTTGCCGCCTCGGACCGTGCGGGCCCGCCGGGAACGGTCATCGACCGGTCGCTCACGGTCGCCTGTGGTGATCAGGCGCTCAGGCTGCTGCGGGTGTGCCGGCCGGGCCGGCGCGCGGTGGCGGTGCCGGACTTCCTGCGCGGGCGCGTCGTCGAACCCGGAAGCGTCCTGGACTGACCGGTCAGCTTTCGTTCCGGTCCCACGCGGCCGCCGCCCGGTCATCGACCTCGCGCGCCTGGACCCAGTCGCCGCCACCGTCGGGCGCCTCCTCGTGCTTCCAGAACGGCGCCCGGGTCTTCAGCCAGTCGATCAGGAAGTGGCAGGCGGCGAGTGCCGCCTGCCGGTGCGCCGAGGCGCAGGCCACCAGCACCACCCGGTCTCCCGGCTCCAGCCGGCCGAAACGGTGGATGATCAGGCTCGTCTCCAGCGGCCAGCGCCGATGCGCCTCGGCTTCGATTGCGGCGAGCTGGCGCTCGGTCATGCCGGGGTAGTGCTCGAGCGTCATTGCGGTAACCGGACCGTCGACTGCCATGTCCCGGACCAGGCCGACGAAACTTGCCAGTCCGCCGACGCGGTGATTGCCAGAGGCGAGCGCGTCGAGCTCGGCGCCGAGGTCGAAGTCGTCGCGCTGGACCCGGATCATGCCGCTACCCTCCGGTCACCGGCGGGAAGAACGCCACCTCGTCGGCGTCGCTGAGCGGGTGGTCGGGGTCCACGTACTCCTGGTTGACCGCAACCCGGATCTGCGACGGATCGGCGAAGGCATCGGCATAGCCTCCACCGCGCCGCTGCAGCCACTCGATCAGGCCGGCAACGTCGCGCACGCCGTCGGGCAGCGCGAAGGACTCGGAACCGGTCCCGATCCGGGACCGCACCCATGCGAAATAAAGGACCGTCACACTCCGACCTCGCTGAACGGCAGGTAATCGACCGGATCGCCGCGCGACACCGCGACCACCGTCTCGGACAGTTCGACCAGTCCGTCCGCGTATACCATCGACGACAGGATCCCGGCTCCTTCGCGCGGGAAGCGGCGCGCGATCAGCGTGCCGCAGGTGTCGGCCTCGAGCCGAACCCGGACATACTCGCGCCGGTTGCGCTTCTTGGTGTAGTCGAACCCGGACCTGACCTGGAACAGCCGCGGTTCGGTCACCGTCGCACCGGCCAGCCGCAAGAGCAGCGGTCGGGCGATACGCAGGAAGGTGACCATGGCCGCGACCGGGTTGCCCGGCAGGCCAATGAAGGGAACCTGGCCGACCTGGCCGAGGGCGACCGGCCGGCCCGGCTTGATCGCAAGCCGCCAGACGTGCAGCGAGCCGTGGTCCTCCACCGCACCGCGCACATGGTCCTCGCCACCGGTCGACACCCCACCCGATGTGACGATGACATCGTGATCGGCAGCAGCCGAGCGCAGCGCTGTCCCGATCCGGCCCCGGTCGTCCTCCAGGATCCCGAGATCGCTGACCCGGCACCCCATGCCGCCAAGTGCGGCCGACAGCGCGAACCGGTTGGAGTCGAAGATCTTGCCGTCGGGTCTCGTCGCACCCGGATCGCAGATTTCGTCGCCGGTGGAGAACACCGCCGCGCGCAGCGGCCGATAGACCGACAGCGTCCGGTGTCCGGCTGCCGCCGCGATCCCCACGTCCTGGGCGCGCAGCCTGCGACCGGCCTCGAGCGCCACGGCTCCGGCCTCGAGGTCCTCCCCGCGAAACCGTCGGTTGGCGCCGCGGCTGATCCCGGGCCGGATCACCACGGCGCCGTCCGTCAACCGGCAGTCCTCCTGCATAATCACCGTGTCCGGTCCGGCAGGCATCGGTGCCCCGGTGAAGATCCGCACCACCTCGCCACGGCGCTGGGTCTTCGGGTACGGATGGCCAGCGGCGGCCCGGCCAACCACCGGAAGCACGGTCTCCGTACCCGGTGCGAGATCATCGAAGTACACCGCGAACCCGTCGACCGCGGAGTTGTCGTGCGGCGGCACGTCCCCTCGCACCGCGACATCCTCCGCCAGGATGCGGCTGTGCGCCGCATCAAGTCCGGTTTCCTCGGGTTCCGCCACCACCGGGAGCACCCGCGCAAGCTGCGCAAGCGCGTCATCAACCGGCGTGAGCCCGGCACCGAAGGCGAAACAGTCATCACTGAGCTGGGCCATTGCCGCAGTCTATCACAGGGCACGGCACGGCCGGAACGCACGTGCGCGAGCGACCACAAAACCGGTGACGGCATCGATGTCGTCGAGGCTGAACACAGGCCGGTCCGACTGCGGCAGCGGCACGTCGCTGGCAATGGCGCAGACCTGCGGGTCGTCCGGGTACAGCAACGGCTTGCCGTTTGCCGCCCTGTACACCTCGAGCTTGTCATGCGAGCCGCGCTTGAATCCCTCGACCAGCACCACGTCGACCGGATCGAGACGGGCGAGCAGTTCCGCGAGCCCGGGCTCCGGGTCACCCCTGTTCTCGTGCACCAGTGCCCAGCGCCGCGACGACGACACCAGCACCTGGCGGGCGCCGGCGAGTCGGTGAGTGTGGGAATCTCTGCCCGGCTGGTCGACGTCGAAGGCGTGGTGAGCGTGCTTGATTGTCGAGACCGCCAGGCCATGCTCGCCAAGCCGCGGGATCAGACGGCGGACCAGGGTGGTCTTGCCGGCACCGCTCCACCCGGCCAACCCTAGCACCATCATGCGCGGCTCACCCTCCGGACCGGACCGACTCCTTGTCCGGGCTCTCCGAATCATGCGCATTGGCGTGCAGCAGGCCAGAGCGCAGGTAGTCGTACCCGGTCCACAGGGTCAGCAGTGCCGCCATCCACAGGCAGACCTCGCCGGCTTCGGTTGTGGGCAGGAAGCCGGGCCCGGCATCATCAAGCATCAGAAGGCCGATGGCCGTCATCTGCAGCGCCGTCTTCCATTTCGCAAGCCGACTGACCGGCAGGTGCAGGCGGAACTCGGCGAGGTACTCGCGTAGTCCCGACACCAGGATTTCGCGCAGCAGGATGATGATGGCGGCCAGCACGCTCCAGCCGTCGATGTTGCCGAAGGCGCACAGCAACAGCAGGCAGGCGCCGACCAACAGCTTGTCCGCGATCGGGTCGAACAACCGCCCGACGAGGGACTGCTGGTTCCAGTTGCGTGCAAAATACCCGTCAAGGTAGTCGGTCAGGCATGCCAGCGCGTACAGCACCGTCGCCGCCCACTGGGTTTCCGGTTCGCGGATCCACAGCAGTGCGACCAGCACCGGGATGATCGCGATCCGCGACATGGTCAGAATGTTGGGCAAGCGCATCATGTACGGGAACCCGGTGTCAGCCGTGGCCGCAGGTCTCAGGTCTCAGGTGGCGGGCATTCTATCGCAAACGGATTTATGTAGGGTAGTGCGGAAACCCGTCGCTGCATCGTGCTGCAGTCTTGCGACCAGCGAGGGCGGCATTCCCGGCCCTGGTCCGGCGATCGGCGCGATCAGGCCGGGGCCGGCACCACCGTGGCACGCCACGCATCGGTATCGCCCTCGACCGGGGGCAAGTGCCGAATCCGGCATCGCGACCGCGCGCACGAGGTTTTCCGCGCGGGAACTTCCACAACCATGCGGCCCAACCGTTCTGCCCGGGAGCGGCACGGCGTCATCAGCAGCCCCCTGGTCTGTTCCGTGATCGAGCGTGTCAGGCCCGATCCTCTTGTGGTGGGTGCAGGGCAGGACCTGAACCTGCGACCTTCAGGTCATTGACCCCGGGATCGTTGTAGATGTGGTAGAGGCGGGATTTGTAGGTCATGGCGTCAGGCGCGGCGGCGGCGCGGATCACCACGCGCCGCGTCTTGACGAGGCCGGACTCGATGGCGTCGTTCAATCCGAAATCACTCACGATCCAGTCGAACAGCGCTTCCTCGGAACTCCGCTTGCCCGACGGCGCGAACGGCGTGGCAGAAAAGTCGTAGCAAGCGAGGATGCCGCGCGCCCGGTGGAGTCGATCCAACCCTCCGATCCACCTGGTCGCTTCCTCGATGGTGCCCCGGCAACGCCCCTGACCTTGCTCCGGCCGGGATACGCCATGCGTGATGCGCCTCGTCGTTGACGACCAGGATGTTCCCGGCGCGTGCCATGCCGCCGAGCACGTCGCGCACATGGGCTTCGTCGCTCTTGGCCCCACGCTTGTCCACGCCGCGCTTGCCGGCAATCTTCTGGTCGGTTTTCCAATTGAGCGCGGGCCAGTTGCAGATTGCCACTTTGCCTTGCCGCAGCTTGTCGAGCAGAGCCGACGGCACGACGCGGAAGGCCTCGTAGTAGTTCTCCGGGTGAGACGGCGCCAGAACGGCCAGGCGGTTCCTCACGGTGAGACCGGGCGCGATGACGAGGACGTTCCTGGCGAACCGGGCATCTCGCGGGTTGGCGATCTTGTTCAGCACATGCCAGGCGATGATCATGGCCATGACGACGGTCTTGCCGGAGCCGGTCGCCATCTTGGCGCATAGCCGCTGGAACGCGCCGCCGTCTGACGGGATATCGACTCCAACCCGGTCGGCCACCGGCGCTTCGGTGAGCCATATGAGGGTTTCCACCGCCTCGATCTGACAGAAGAAGAATTGCCGGTTCTCGGATTCTCCTTCGTCGGTCCAGTACTCGAGAAGCCGGCGGGTGACACCGGAGACACCCGGCCATTTCGCCTTGCGCCACGCTTTCACTCGCGGCCGGATCAGCTTGACCACGGGAATCTCGACGAACACGCCGGGATCGTCGAAAGCCCTGGAATCCTGCAACGCGACGACATACCCGGCCGGCGTCCGTCCGCGAGGTCGAACAGACGCGTCGTCCGGTCGTAACGCCAATGGCGTGCCGGCTCCCCGTGGGGAGAATTGACGATCAGGCGGTCAATGGTCGCGCGCGCCACTACGTCGCCTCCGGCGGGACCAGACGCTCCAGTTGCGTGATGAGACGGGGAATGTCCCGCTCCACCGTTTCCCGCACGCGCGCCAGATTGGTGTTGAAGTATCCATGCACGAGACGATGCCGCATCCCGACGATGCCGGACCACGGTATCTCGGGATGCGCCTCCCTTGTATCTGTGCCGACGTGGGAGGCGGCCTCTCCGACGATCACCACCGCCTTCAGGATCGCGAGTTGGGCCATGCGGTTCCGCTCGAACGCCACGAACGTCAATCCCTCCGCGAGCACCATTGCCTCGCGCGCGGCCAGCAGCATGTCGAGAAGACAAGCATCGTCGTCACGCCGCATGGATCGTCTCGGCCGATTGGAGGATGGCCTTGCGGCGAATGCAGTTCTTGCTCTGTTCGATACCCGCACGTTCGACCACGTCCACCCTGCGGCCGAAGATCGCTTGCACCTCCTGCTCCATCCGCCACATGTCGAACAGAGTGTGGCGCGCTTCCTTCCTGAACTCGACCAGAACGCCGATATCGCTTTCGGGGCCGAAATCGTCCCGGACGATCGGCTGAACATGGGTCCCTCTGCAAGCGAGGCCCGCACTGACCGGGACTGCGGCGAGTGCATAGCGGTCCGTCGCGGACAGTTTTTGGTATCTCGAGAACCGGACTGAGTGCTACCGGTATTCGAGCGAACCGGAGCTCCGACCGTCGCCATTCCCGTACGTCTCCCGTCGCACGCGCCGGGCCTAATGGAAATGCTCGTAGATCCTGCGGGCGGTGGTGCTGCTGATACCCTGGACCGTCTCCAGGTCGGCGAGACCCGCCCGGGCCACCTCCCGGGCCGACCCGAAGTGGTTGAGCAGCGCCCGCTTGCGCTTCGCCCCGATGCCGGGGACCTCGTCGAGCGCCGAGCGCCGGGACGCCTTGTGGCGCCGCGCCCGATGGGTCTCGATGGCGAAGCGGTGCGCCTCGTCCCTCAGGCGCTGGAGGAAGTACAGCACCGGAGCGCGCTCCGGCAGCAGGAACGAGGGCCTGCCGCGCTGGTGGAAACGCTCCCTGCCGGCGTTGCGGTCCGGTCCCTTGGAGATCGCGACCACGGCGAGATCGGAAATTCCGAGCTCGTCGAGCACCTCCCAGGCGGCGCCGAGCTGCCCGGGGCCACCGTCAATCAGCACGAGGTCGGGAAGGCCGGCATCCTCTCGCAGCGCGCGGGCAAACCGTCGGCGCAGCACCTGGCGCATCATGGCGTAGTCGTCGCCGCGCGACATCTGCTCCGCCCCGGCCGCGCCGTCGCGGATGGTGAACTTGCGGTAGGCCGCCTTCTCGAAGCCGTCGGAACCGAACACGATCATCGCTCCCACGGCGTCGGCACCCTGAAGGTGACTGTTGTCGTAGACCTCGATGCGTCCGGGCGGCTCGTCGAGCCCGAAGGTCTCAGAGACATCGCCCAGCAACCGGCGGTGCGAGGCGCCCTGGGCCTGTCGCCGGGCGAGCGCGTCGCGGGCATTGACCGCGGCCTGGGTGACCAGGTTGCGCTTTCGGCCGCGAACGGGGGCGGTAACGGTGACCCGCGCTCCCGCCCTGACCGACAATGCCTCGGCCAGCAGTTGCTGTTCGGGCAACGAATGGTTGACCAGGACCTGGCGCGGCGGACGCCTGTTGTCATAGAACTGGGCAATGAAAGCCGACAGGATTTCCTCCGGCGCCCAGCTTGCGTCGTGACCCGGGAAATAGGCCCGGTTGCCGTAGTTGCCGCCGCCGCGGAAGAAGAACACCTGGATGCAGCTCGCGGGACCCTCGGCATGGACCGCGAACACGTCTGCATCGCCGAGCCCGTCGACATTGATGTCCTGGTGCGCCTGGACGGCGGCAAGCGCCCGGATCCGGTCGCGGTATGCGGCCGCGGTCTCGAAGTCGAGCCGGTCGCTGGCCTCGTGCATCCGCTCGGCCATTTCCTCGCGGATCTGACTGCTCCTGCCGCTGAGGAATGCCCTCGCCTCCTTGACCAGGGCCGCGTAGTCCACGGGATCGATGTAGTTCACGCATGGCGCGGCACAGCGCTTGATCTGGTACTGCAGGCACGGGCGCGACCGGTTGCGGTAGACCGAATCGGAGCAGTTCCGCAACAGGAAGGCACGCTGCATCGCCGACAGGGTCCGGTTGACGGCGCCGACCGTCGCGAACGGTCCGAAGTAGTACCCCTTGCGGGACTGCGCGCCGCGGTGCTTGAGCAGTCGCGGGGCCTCGTGGTCGGTGGTGATCAGGATGTAGGGAAAGGACTTGTCGTCGCGCAACAGGATGTTGTAGCGCGGCTTCAGCCGCTTGATGAGGTTGCTCTCGAGCAGCAGCGCCTCGACCTCGGTGTGGGTGATGACGATCTCGATCGTCGAGGTCTCGGCGATCATGCGGACGATCCGGGTCGGCATCCGCGACGGATTGGCATACTGGGCCACACGCCTTCGCAGGTTGCGAGCCTTGCCCACGTAGAGCACGGTGCCCCGGTCGTCGATCATGCGGTAGACACCCGGGGAACCGGGAAGCGTGCGCGCGCTGGCGCGGACCGCAGCAATTCCGGCCGCGAGGTCGGGACGGCGCTTCGGCGCCGCCGCGGTGGTATCCGGTTCGGCGTCCGCTGGTGTCATGACCACACTGTGGAACCTGTGTCGAAAAGTCACAATGGGCTTTCCGAACGAACTCACGGTTCATCAGGTGCCCGACGCCGGCGGCGGCGAGTCCGCCCGGGTCGCCCGGCCCGCACTCATTCACGGTTCCCGGAGCCGCTCCCCGCGACGCTTCGAAGTCCCTCCCCCGGTTCCCGATGCCCCCCGGTGAGACGGATCAACCGGGCGGTCCGGGCTGCACGGCCGAACCACCCTTGAAGACCCGGCGCCTCCTCTCCTACCTTCCGGGCACCAGACAGGCCATACGAGGTCCGGACAGGCGCGCTCCATGACCCTTCCCATTCCCGGTCACCGCCTGCGCATTCCCGCCGAGTGGATCGACTACAACGGTCACCTCAACGTCGGGTACTATGCCGTCGCCTTCGACAAGGCCACGGACGCGCTGCTCGACCATCTCGACCTCGGGCTGGCATACCGCCAGCGCAGCAATCACTCGATCTTCATCCTCGAATCACACGTGACCTACCTGCACGAGGTCGCGGAGAACGACATGGTGCGGTTTGCGAGCCGTCTGCTGGATGCCGACCGCAAGCGCCTGCACCTGTTCCACGCCATGCATCACGAGCAGGACGGATGGCTGGCGGCCACGGCCGAACTGCTCGCGGTCCATGTATCCCTGAACGAGCGGCGCTCGGCGCCCTTCCCCGCACCCCACATGGACGTGATCGGTGAACTCGGTGCCGCGGACGCCGCGCGGCCCTGGCCGGAACAGTGCGGGCGCGTCATCGGCATTCGCCGCCCCGCAGGCATCGCTTGAAGGCCGGTCCCGGGCTCGCCTAGTATCCGCCACCCGCCCCGGGCCGGTCCGGACCGCCGGTCCCGGTCATGAACCCACCACCGGAGCGTGGCCATGGCGTCACCGCCGCACACCCAGTCGGTGCTGATCACCGGCGCCGCACGGCGGATCGGCGCGGCGATGGCCCGCGCGCTGGCGGCCGACGGCTGGTTCGTGGTCGTGCACTTCAACCGCTCCGGCGAGGACGCGCGCTCGTTGCTGATCGATATCCGCCGTGACGGCGGAGACGGCATGTTGGTCTCGGCCGATCTGGGCGATCCGGAAGCGGCCGGCGCGCTGGTTCACAGGATTGCGGCACAGGCGCCGCCGCTCGCAGCCCTGGTCAACAATGCCTCGATGTTTGCCTATGACCGGTTGGGCTCGCTCACGGCGGAAGCACTCGATCTCCACTTCGCGGTCAACCTGCGGGCTCCGCTGCTGCTCTGCCAGGCCTTCGTCGACTGCGTGGCGGAAGACGGGACCGGGTGCATCGTGAACATGCTCGACAACAAGGTGCTCGCCATCAATCCCGACTACCTTTCCTACACCGTCAGCAAGGCAGGTCTGCACGGCGCGACGCTCGCGCTCGCCATGGCATCCGCTCCCCGGGTCAGGGTGAACGCAATCGCCCCGGGCATCACGCTGGAGAGCGGCAACCAGGGCCGGCAAAGCTTCGAGGCCGGGCTCAGGATGAGCCCGCTCGGCCGGGTCTCGCGCGTCGACGACATCATCAACACCCTGCGGTTCATTCTCGCGACCCCGTCGCTGACCGGTCAGGTCATCGCCGTGGACGGCGGCCAGATGCTGCAGCGGCTGCCACGCGACGTCGCGTTTCTCGAACCGGAACCGCCGGCCGACACGCCGTGACCGACATCAGCACCCGGCTCCTGCTGGAGGACTTTGCGCTCGACGTCGAGATCGGGATTCACGACTTCGAGCAGGCGACGCCGCAACGCGTGCTGGTCTCCGTCGAGATCGAGATCGGCCCGGCGCCCGAGACCGACTGCATCGACGAGACGCTCGACTACGACTTTCTGCGCCGGGAGATCCGGGTGCTCGCCGCCTCGCGCAGGTTCAACCTGCAGGAGACCTTCTGTCGCGGCATCATCGGGCTACTGCTCGCCCGTGACGAGGTCCGCTCCGGCCGGGTCACCACGCGCAAGCCGGACGTCTATTCCGATTGCGCGGCCGTCGGGGTTGAGATGCGGTTTGCGCGCGACGATCAGGGGACGAGCGAGGCCAGCAGCGACCCGGCCGGATAGAACTGGAGCGTTACGTAAATGGCGTAGGTGAAGAAGAAGGTGACCGCGAGCGGGCGGACCAGGGTACGCAACAGCAGTGCGGAGGCGATGAAGACGATGGTGATGGCCGCCATCACCCACAGGTCGACTCGCACCAGCTCGGGCGTGACCGTCAGCGGACCCATCGATGCCACCACGCCGACAATGCCGAGCGTATTGATGATGTTGCTGCCTATGATGTTGCCGAGCGCGACATCGGTGTGCCGGCGAAAGGCGGCCGACGCCGTGGTGGCAAGCTCCGGGACCGAGGTTCCAAGCGCAACCATGGTGATGCCGATCACCGTCTCCGAGACACCCAGTTGGGCGGCGATGTCGACGGCCCCGATCACCAGCATCTGGGCCCCGCCGATCACGGCGACAATGCCTCCGACCACCCGCAACCACGATACCAGCTGGCCGGAATGACGGCCGATCTGTCCGGTTTCCGCCTTGCCGTGTCCGGCGATGGAGCGTCGTTCGCTCCAGTAACAGTAGTAGAGGTAGGACGCGAGCAGGACCAGCATCAGCAGGCCCTGCCAGATCTCGATCACGCCGTTCTGCCCGAGCAGCACGAAGATCAGGGTCGCGCACGCCAGCACGCCGCAGTCCCGTCGCAGCGACCGGCCGTCGGTCAGGAACGGGCAAATCACGCCCACGGTTCCGATCATCAGCAGGATGTTGGAGATATTGCTGCCGACGACGTTGCCGACCGCAATTCCCGGTGAACCGATCAGGGCCGCCTTGAGACTGACCACCAGTTCGGGAGCCGAGGTTCCCAGCGCGATGACGGTCAGGCCGATCACGTGCGGACTGATGCCGAGACCACGCGCGACCGCGATCGCGCCCCGGATCATGAGGTCGGCACCGAATATCAGAACGACCAGCCCAGCCAGGCCGAGCAGGATTGCGGTCATCGGACAACTCGAAGTGCCGGCAGACCGGTCGCACCGGTCTCGTCCGGCGCCGATGGCGGGTCCTGACAGCCACCCCCGGCAGATGCTGCTGCACCGAGAAAGTCCATGTACCTGCCCGACGGTCCTCCTGCCACCGCCGGGACACGACGTCGGTCCGACAGCAGATTTGTCAGATGGGGAAGTTGCGGCCGGATTTCCAGACGTCGGCAATCGGAATCAGGCGTTGGACCGGTCGAACCCGGCACTGCAGGTCGCGCGCCCCAGTACGCAGAACCGCGCGCAGTGAGGATGGTTGAGCCGGACCGGGCGCCGGGCCTCGGCCAGGGTCGCTCCCAGCTCGAACTGCGGATCATGCGGCAGCAGGGTGCAGGCAACCACCACCGGCCACGGACTGTCCCGGCGCTTCACCACCATGCGCGCGGTCGCACACATCTGGTCCTCGGGCCGGACCGACAGCAGGTCCCAGCACTGCCGGGTGATTTCCGGGACGTCCCGGGTCTCGTCCATTTCCGGGAACAGCACGAGCCGGGACGGGTCCTGTGCATCGATCTCGAGACCCTCGACGGAAAAGAGCGCCGCGTAACCGTCGCGCAGTTCCGCTTCCGTTTGGTCATCGGGTACGCGCCCGGCAACGGTCGGCTCGAAACCCTGCTCCTGCAACCAGTGGAGCCCCCTCAGCATCGAGGTCCAGGTCCCCGGACCACGCTCGGCCTCGTGCTGCTCCCGGGAATAATGATCGACCGAGACCCGCACCTGCAGGCTGGCCGCATGGCGATGGCGCAGTCCGGCAAGCGCGTTGCGCCGGTTCCACATCGGCTTCATGGCGTTGGTGAGCACCAGCGCCTGGAACCCGCGTCCCAGCGTATCATCGAGCATGGTGATGAAGTGCGGGTTCATGAACGGCTCGCCGCCGGTAAATCCGATCAGACGGGTCCCCATGCGGAGGTTCTCGATCTCGTCGAGGTAGGCCGAGACCTCGCCGGCGGCGATGTAGGAGAGCCGGTCGTTGCGCGGTGACGATTCGATGTAGCAGTTGGCGCACTCGATGTTGCACAGGGTCCCGGTGTTCACCCACAGGGTATCGAGGTTCCGGAATGGTACCACCGCCCGTTCCGAGCCGCAGGCAGTGCGCCGCGCATCCTGGAACTTCCGGTTCGTGCACGTGCCGCGACGTGTCGACATGCCCGCTCCCACAGCCTGCACCGTCAGTGTCCCAAGAGGTTCCGGACCTTGCCTTCCAGAACGCACCAGACCGAACAGTCCGGGCTGTCGCGCGTGTAGGGCGATGACATTTCGAGACCGAGCAGCAGGAACAGTGAAACGAAGATGACCGCCATCACCACGATAGAGATCGCAGCCGCCCGCAATCGTCCAAGCACGCTGCCATACATCCCGGTCCCACCCGCTCCTGACTCTACCCCCAATGTGCATCAGCGCGGGGACGGCGGCAAGCGGGGACGCAAGTCCGTCCTGGCAACCGGGGACCGGCACCACCGCTGCGGCATCCCATTTCTTGGAACGACGGGAACCGGGATGGGTACAAGGCCGGAACTCGAGCGGCCGAGCATTGAGCCATTCGCCGGGATGCGCGGGTCCGGGACAGGAGCGGAAGGCTGCGTCTGTCCTGATTACGGAGCACTACGGGTACCGGGAGCGGAGGGGACGGGTGGTGACAATGGGGTCCGTCCAACCCTGCCGCTGTCGCGCGCTCCCGCATGCTGTACAAGGAGTTGGCGATCCCGCTCCGGGAGCCGCGCCATGGAGGGCCGACATGAACCATGCTGCCGGATCCCGGACCTCGTTGTCCGGCATCGGGGCCGAACCCGGTTTCCCGGTCGGTGACGGCGATGATTCGGTCCGCGGCGTCGACCGTCCGGAATCCGCGGCAAGGAGCCGACCGCCGTTCCTTCCGGTGCTCCGGGGGCGATTCACCTGCGACCGGGTCGCCGGGAGCGAGGCGAACAAAGTTGCCCGTGCGGATCACGACACCCGGGTGCGTGGCGTGTTCGACGCGGACCTCGCCGGTCCTCTCCGTGCCATTGTCCGGACGCGGTGCCCTGCCGCCTCTCCTGTCGAACGGTGGCCGGCCGCCAGGGCGCTACGGCGCGAAGGCACCGGGATGCCCGCTCGGGCCTTCGCGCCGTGACCGTCGCGGAGCGCATTGCGGCACTGCTCGACCGGCTCGGTCTCGACCGCGCCTTCATCGCGACCCAGATGCCCGGAGACATTGCCGAATTCTGTCTGGCGCAGCCGCACCGCGTCGGCGCCGTTGCCCTGGTGGTCGCAAGCCGTATCGAACCCGATGCCTTCCGCGCCCTCGCCAACCGCCTCCTCATGATCACCGGCAACAGCGGCATCCCGTCCGAGGCCGCTGCGCGCGCGGCAACCACCCTTGCGGAGTGCCGGCAGTACCGCATGAAGGACTATGCCACCACCGCCTGGACGGATGTCGCGGCAGACCGCCCCGACGAGCTGTGCGCCGGACTTCAGGCGTTCTTTGCAGGTTTCGCGTCTCCCGCATGCCCCGCGCTGCCTGCTTCAGGCACGACGGCGGGTCTCCACTGGCGCTGCAGCGGCAGCGGACCGCCGCTGCTGCTGTTCCCGTTCTTCCTCGCCGCCTCGCAGTGGGATCCGGTCATCGACCGGCTGTCGCGACACTTCACGGTAATCTCGCTGGGCGGTCCGCATGTCGGCGGCGCCGCCATGCTCGAGGACCGGGCCGGTCTCGCCGGCTACGGCGACATGTTTTCGGTGCTGCTGCGCCGCATGGCGATCCCCCCCGGCGCCAGGGTTCTCGAGGTCGGATGCGGCACTGCCGCACTGAGCCGGTCGCTGTTGCGCGCGCACCCGGACCTCGAGATCACCGGTGTCGACATCAACGGCTACCTGTTACGAGAAGCGGCCGCAATCGCCCGATCGGAACGGATCCGTATCGGCAATGCCGGGCCCGGATCCCTGTCGCTCGCATCCGGCGACGCGACCGACCTGCCGCTGCCCGACGCCGCGTTCGACGCCGTCTACTCGGTCACGGTGCTCGAGGAGTGTGACGGCGATGCTGCGCTCGCCGAGATGGTGCGCGTCGCCCGGCCCGGCGCACCGGTCGGGGTGGCGGTGCGTGCGATCGACATGGCGCAGTGGTGGAACCTCGATCTGCCGGACCACATCGCGACAGTGGCATCGATGCAACCCCAGTCGCGCTCACCGGGCTCGATCGCGGACCGCTCTCTGTACCGGCGCATGGCCGGTGCGGGTCTCGAACGGGTCCGCGGGTTTCCCTACCTCCTCGGTTTCGACCGGCCGGACGGCCCGATGTGGAAATACAGGGCGTCGCATGTCCGCTCGGCACTCGACCGGGCAGACCGGGAGACATGGGATCACGCCTGCCGGGATGCGGAGGAAGCCGGGCTGCTGTTCCAGGCCAACCCGCTGCACTGCGCGGTGGGGTGGCGCCCGGCCAGCGCCACCGGATCACCGCGGTGATCAGCTCGGGACCAGCCCGCCGTCGACATTGTAGCACTGGCCGGTGATGTTCCGCGCGCCGGGCGAGGCGAGGAACACGGCGAGGGCCGCGATGTCCTCGGGGTCGTTCGCGCGCCGGATCGGGATGTCACGGGTGAAGATCTCGACCATCTCCTCGCGCGAGACTCCGCGTTCGGCGGCACGCGTGTTCACGATCCCCTCGACGATCGGCGTCAGCGTCACGCCAGGGCACACCGAGTTCACGGTGATCCCGTGTCCGCCCAGCTGCTGGGCCGCGGTCTTGGTCAGGCTGATCACCGCGCCCTTGCTCGCGGCGTATGCGGCATTCGACGTTCCGGCGAAGCCGCGGCCGGCGATCGAGGCAATGTTGACGATGCGGCCGCCGCCCTGGGCTATCATCTGCCGGGCCGCACCCTGCAGGCAGAAGAAGACACCCTTGGCGTTGACCCGGTGCATCCAGTCCCAGTCCTCCTCGGTCAGTTCCATGATCCAGGCAGCACGGGTGACACCGGCGTTGTTGACGATGACATCCAGCGATCCGAACTGTTCGACCGTGGCATCGATCATCGCATTGATGGCCGCGACGTCCCCGACGTCGGTCTCGATCGCCATCGCATCGACGCCGTGCTGACGCACCATGTCGGCGACAGTCTGCGCCGCGCCCTCGTCGATGTCGGCACAGGCCACATTGCGCCCCGCCGCCGCCATCGCGGTGGCGACCGCCCGGCCGATCCCGCTGCCGGCCCCGGTCACCAGTGCTGTTTCGCGCTGTACATCCATGTGCTGATCTCCCGTGCGGGCACCCGGGTGCCCTGGTCATGTGGTCGCAATCGCCTCCGGCTGCAGGCTTCACTCATCCGGCCGTCCGCCTGGCCAGACCGGGTCGAGCGCAAGCCCCGGCCAGCCGATCGGGGCCTCGGCCACGGCCCGGTTCTCCGCAGGCGGGCGGTCCGGGTCCCAGAGAGCCGCGACATAGCGGTTGCCGGTCACCCCGTCACCGTCGGGCGAACACAGCCACAGGGCCGGCCCGGTCATGGCTTCCGGCCGGATGAGGTCGTGGCGGTCGAACCCCGCGTCCTTCGGTACCATGGGCGTGTCTGCCGGACCTCCGGGCACCACGACGTTGACGGTGATGTCCTGGTCGGCGAACTCGGCAGCGTGACCCGCACTCATCGATTCGAACCCCGACTTGGATGGACCGTAGGGGTGGAAGCTGCCGCGCAACATGGTGAAGAAACTGGTGGTGACATTGATGATGCGCGCCCGGTCGGCGCGGCGCAGGTGATCGATCGCGGCACGGGTCATGTGCCACGGACCGGTCAGATTGATCCCGACCATCCGGTCCCAGAATTCCGGTGTGACCTCGTCGATGCCGACCGGCTCGACCATGTGGGATTCACGAAGCGCTCCCATGCCCAGACCGGCGTTGTTGATGAGCACGTGCACGCCTCCGAACCTGTCGACCGTGCGGGCCACGGCCGCCTCGCAGGACGCATAGTCCGCGATGTCGACCGCGAGTGTCAGCAGGCGGTCCTCGTTGACGCCGTGATGGGCCGCGCGCAGGGCCGCAAGACCCTCCTCCGACACGTCGAGTGCGGCAACGCTCGCCCCCTCGCGCAGGAACGCACCGACGAATTCCTGCCCGAAGCCACCGGCCGCACCGGTGACCATGATGACCCGACCCTGCATGTTCCATTCCCCTTCTTCCCGTTCGCTTGATCCGAGTATAGGTGATCCCACCGCCCGGTGCAGGTCGCAAATCGGCCCCGGGCCCGCCCGCTTGACCGCAGTCCCGCCACCGCCGATCCTGTCACCTGCTGCGGCTCGACGGTAAGGAACGCTCGCGCATGAAGGAACGGTGCTGCCTTGTGACCGGCGTCGGTCACGGCACGGGACGGGCGCTCGTCGAGCGATTCGCCCGTGACGGCTACCGGGTTGCGATGCTGGCACGCCGCACCGACCGGCTTGCGGCCTTCGAACGCGAACTCGCGGGCACCAGGGCCTACTCCTGCGATGTTGCCGATGCCAGGGCACTCGAGCACACGATCGGCCGGGTCATCGCGGACCTCGGTCCGCCCGCAATCGTCATCCACAACGCGGTGAGCGCCGAACGTGGCACCTTCCTGGAGATCGAGCCCGCCGGTCTTGAACAGGCCTTCCGGGTCAACTGCATGGGCCTGCTGCACCTCGCTCGCGCGACAGTCCCGGCCATGATCGAACAGGGCGGGGGCGCGCTGATCTGCACCGGAAACACCGCCGCCTACCGCGGACGCGCGGCCTATGCCGGGTTTGCCCCGTCGAAGGCTGCGCAGCGTGTGCTTGCGGAGTCGATGGCGAGGGAACTCGGACCCCGGGGCATTCACGTCGCCTACGTCATGATCGACGCGGTGATCGACCTGCGATGGACCCGGCGCGCGTGGCCGCACCGGCCCGACTCGTTCTTCATCCAGCCCCGGGACATCGCCGAGGAGGTGTTTCACGTCGCGCACCAGCCGCGCAGTGCCTGGAGCTTCCGGGTCGAGATCCGTCCGCACGGCGAAACCTGGTAGGAGGCTCTGCCATGGAGCACGGGAAGATCGAACAGGCTGCCGCCATCCTGCTCGCACGCTGGCGCGACGGTTCGGTGATTGCATCGCTCCCCGACGGCCTTCGACCGTCAAGCCGGGCCGACGGCTACGCGATCCAGGCACGCTACGCCGAGCTCGCACAAGACCGGCAGATCGGCTGGAAGCTTGCCGCCACCAGCCCGGCAGGTCAGCAGCACATCGGCGTGGACGCGCCGCTTGCCGGACGCCTCCTCGCCGGACGGGTGTACGATGACGGTGCGACCGTGCCGCTCGGCTGCAACCGCATGCTGGTCGCCGAGGCCGAATTCGCGTTCAGGCTGGGCGCCGACCTGCCGGCCCGCGCCGAACCGTGGGCGCCGGAAGAGGTCCTCGCGGCGGTCGACAGCCTTCACCCGGCCATCGAGCTGCCGGACTCGCGCTTCGAACCGTTCGAACAGGCGGGCGGCCCGCAGCTGATTGCCGACAACGCCTGTGCACGACACTTCGTCCTCGGCGCGGCGATGCCCGAAACCTGGCGCGAGGCGGACCTGGCGCAGCACCCGGTGCGGATATCAGGCGCAGCCGGAAGCCGGTGCGGTGCCGGCGCCAATGTGCTGGGCAGCCCGGTGCTGGCGCTCGCCTGGATCGCCGCGGAACTGTCGCGCCACGGAACCGGGCTCGCCGCCGGCGAGGTCATCACCACCGGGACCTGCACGGTGCCGCTCGCCGTCTCGCACGGAGACCGGGTCACCGCCGACTTCGGATCATTCGGCCGGGTATCGGTCGGACTCGAACCCGCCCGGCCGGTTCAGCGGTAGGGGTCGGCGGCGTCGCGCAGCCCGTCGCCGAAGAAGTTGAAGGCGAGCACCACCACGATGACCGGGATCACCGGTGTCATGATCCAGGGATAGAGCTCCACCGCGTTGATGTTCTGTGCCTCAGTGAGCAACACTCCCCAGGAGGTGATGGGAGCCCTCAGGCCAAGGCCGAGAAAGCTCAGTGCGGTCTCTCCGAGGATCATCGACGGGATCGACAGGGTGGCCGATGCGATGAGGTGGCTCATGAAGCCGGGAAGCAGGTGCCGGGCAATGATGCGGCGCGGCCGCGCGCCCATGAGCCGGGCCGCCAGCGCATACTCCTCCTCGCGCAGCGCCAGCAGCTTCGATCGCACCGCGCGGGCGAGACCGGTCCAGTCCAGCATCCCGAGTATCAGGGTCAGCCCGAAGTAGACCAGGATCGGGCTCCAGGTCACCGGCAGGGCCGCCGACAGCGCCATCCACAGCGGCAGTTCCGGAAACGACCGGATGATCTCGATCACCCGCTGGACCAGCCCGTCCACCCAGCCGCCGTAGTAGCCGGCAAGCCCGCCGACGACGATGCCAATCGCGAAGCTGATGGTGATCCCGACGAGACCCACGGTCAGGGAGATCCTGGTTCCGTAGACCATGCGCGAGAACAGGTCGCGTCCCAGCCTGTCGGTACCCAGCAGGAACAGTGTTCCGCCCTCGGCGGGACAGAACAGGTGGACGTCGGTTTCGAACAGGCCCCAGAACCGGTAGCTGTCACCCGAACACAGGAAGCGGACCGGCATGACCCGGGAGTGGTCCGGCGTGTAGGTCCGCTTCAGCGTGTGCATGTCGAGTTCGTAGTCGAGACCGTAGACGAACGGCCCGACGAAGCGGCCCTCGTGGAAGAGGTGGAGGCCCTGGGGCGGCGCAAAGATGTGATCGGTGTGCCGGGTGACAAGCGCGTAGGGAGCAAGCACCTCGCTGATCAGGATCGAGAAGTACATCATGGCGAGGATCACGCCGGAGACCAGCGCCAGCCGATGCCGGCGCAGCTTCCACCACATGAGCTGCCACTGCGTGGCCATGTAGTAGCGTTCCTGCTCCGGGGTCATCGCATCGGTGGCGTACGGATCGAACGGCGCGGGATTGACGTAGTGAGTGGTCATCGTCCTGTCCCCGCTCCCAGCCGGATGCGCGGATCAAGCCAGGCCAGGGCCAGATCGGAGAAGAACATGCCGACCACGGTGAGCAGCGCGAGAAAGATCAGGAACGATCCGGCGAGGTACATGTCCTGGCTCTGCAGCGCGGCGATCAGCATCGGTCCGGTTGTGGGCAGGGACAGCACCATGGAGACGATCGCCGAGCCTGAGACCACCTGCGGCAGCAGGCTGCCGATGTCGGCGACGAACGGGTTGAGCGCGGTGCGCAGCGGGTACTTGACCAGGCGGCGCATGGGCCCGAGGCCCTTGGCGCGGGCGGTAACCACGTAGGGCTTGTGGAGTTCGTCCAGCATGTTGGCGCGCAGGCGCCGGATCATTCCGGCGGTTCCGGAGGTCCCGATCACCACCACCGGGACCCACAGGTGCTCGAGCACCGAGAGCGCCTTGTCCGTGCTCCAGGGCTGGTCGACGTAGACCGGATCCATCATCCCGCCGATCGAGGTGCCGAACCACAGGTTGCCGAGGTACAGCAGCACCAGTGCCAGCAGGAAGTTCGGGGTGGCCAGGCCGATGAACCCCAGCAGGGTCAGGCCGTAGTCGCCCCAGCTGTACTGGTGGGTCGCCGAGTAGACCCCGATCGGGAAGGCCACCACCCAGATGAACAGGATCGTCGCCGCGTTCAACACCACCGTCAGGAACAGCCGGTCCCCGACCACCTCGGAGACCGGTTGCTGGTATTCGAAGGAGAACCCGAGGTCTCCCTGCAGCAGACCGGCGGCCCAGACCAGATACTGTTCGGTGGCTGACAGGTCGAGCCCGTACTGCGCGCGCAGAGCCGCGATCCGGCTCGGGTCGACCGACTCGCCCTGGCTCTCGAGCTCGGCGATGTAGCTTGACAGGTAGTCGCCGGGCGGCAGCTGGATGATGACGAAGGTGATGACGCTGATCGCGACCAGCGTCGGCACCATGATCAGGACACGGCGGACGAGATAGGCCAGCACCTGTTCGCCCTCCCGCTACCGCTCGCCGGTCCCGAACCAGAAGGTATCGGGACAGTAGATGCCGAAATGAGCTCCGGGATCCCAGTTCCAGATCCCCCGCTCCGGTACGTTGCGCAGCGAGGCGGCGACCACCACCGGCTGCGGAACCGCCGCGACGAGGCCGATGGTAAACATCTGGTCGGCGTGGATCTTGAGCATGCGCTGCCAGGTCAGCTCCCTCTGGCGGTGGTCTGCGGCCGAGCGCCACGTGCGGTAGAGGGCGAGCAACTCGCGCGCCGGCTCCAGGTCCGGCGCCTCGCCCGCCGCACCGCGGGTCTCGTAGTGTTGCCCCCATCTGGGCCACTGCAGTGACAGCTGCGAGGTCGGCGCGAACTCCGCCGGGCTGCTGTCCGCGGTGGCGAGGCCGTTCTCCACACCGGACCAGATCGACATCGCGGTTGCGCCGGCGAAGACGCGGTTGCGGAACACGGTGCGCTCCAGCGGCCTTGAATAGAGCTTGATCCCGATCTCGAGCCAGCTGTCGTGGACGAGTTCGAGGACATCGGTCTGCTCGGTGCTCTCACCCGCAGTCTCAACGATGATCTCCAGCGCCCGGCCGTCGGGCAGCATCCGCACGCCGCGGGAATCGCGCTCGACCAGGCCGATCTCGTCAAGCAGCCGGTTAGCGGCGTCGGGATCATGACGGGTCCAGGCGAAACGGTTCTCCTCCCGGTAGAGCGGCGACTCCGGCAGGGTGGTGTTGTTGCCGACAAGCGCGAGGCCGTAATAGACGACCTGGTTCAGCTCGTGGCGATGGACCGCCAGCGACAGGGCGCGGCGGAACCTCACGTCGCGCATGAGTTCGCGCAGCACAGGGTCTTTCACGTTCAGGTTGGGGTAGAGCGCGAGATGCGCTCCCTTCGCCGTCTGCCACAACCGGGTTTCGTAGGGCCAGCGTTCCTCGCCACCGCGCAGGAAGGTGTAGTCGTCGAACCTGAGGTAGCGCGCCTGCAGGTCGGCTTCCCCGGTCCCGGTCTTCGCTGCGATCAGCCGGTTGTTCGCCACGTCCACCAGCCAGGAATCGACGTACGGCAACTGGCGGCCCGCCGGATCCACCCGGTGGAAGTAGGGGTTGCGCCTGAACACCAGCCGCGATGACGACAACGCCGTCACGATCCGCCACGGCTGCAGGACCGGGAGGTCGGGGTTGTCGTTGCGGTAAAGGTTGTCGCGCTTGTTGTGCAGGGCCGACCAGGACCGCTGACCGGCCTCGCGCACCAGGTGTTCCAGTTCCGCCGGGTCCGCGTGAGCGGCATGGAACCGGCGCAGGTAGTGCGCCGGACGGTAGATGTAGAGCGGCCTCGCGGCGGCAAGCCGCGGCAGAAAATCCGGGTTCGGCCTCGACCAGCGGAACTGCACCGTCCTGTTGTCGAGGACGGCGAACCGTGCGAGTTCGCCGTCGACCCGCATGACGACAGGCGGCCCGGCCGGTGACAGTTCCGGGTTGTTGGCAACATCTTCCCACCAGTAGCGGAAGTCGTTGGTGGTAAAAGGATGCCCGTCGGACCAGCGGTGCCCGGCCCGCAGCCTCAAGGTGAAGATGCGCCCCTCCTCGACCTCGACCGACTCGAGGATGTCCGGTTCCAGGAGGAACCCGTTCGGCTCACGGACCAGCAGCCTCGCATACCCGTAGACCGTGAGCTGCCGGGCGTCCTTGGCACGCGCCATCAGGGTACGGATCGCCCCGCCATGCACGCCGGGCTCCAGTCCAAGGGCCGCGAAGTCGAGCATGCGCGGCATCTCCGGAAGGCGTTCGGCAACCGGCGGCAGGTCTCCCGCCTCGACCTGCGCGGCGAGTTCCGGCGTCTCGATGTACCGGTCGGCCGCCGGTGCCGCACCGGACAGCACGCACCCGCAGATGGCGACGAGCAGCCGGCGTATCATGGCGCGTGCGCCGCTCGTACCAGGTGCCCGTCGCCAACATCGACGAGCCCCGGGCGGTGATGGTCATCGCTGCGGAACGGCATCGGCCACTCGGACGGCATCGACTGGCGCGCGTCCGCAAGCGCGTTGAAGTCGAGCGGCCGACCCGGATCGGGCTCGGGAACGGCGGCCAGCAGCGCGCGGGTATAGGGATGAACCGGGTGTGCGAACAGGACGTCGCGCGGCGCCAGTTCCACCAGGCGGCCGGCGCAGAGCACCGCGATCCGGTCGGCGATGTAGTCGACCACCGCCAGGTTGTGGGAAATGAAGATGTAGGTGAGATCGAGTGCGCCGCGCAGGTCCCTGAGCAGGTTCAGGATCTGGGCCTGAATCGACACGTCGAGCGCGGAGACCGGTTCGTCGCACACCAGCAGTCTCGGGCGCAGCGCAAGCGCCCGGGCGATCGCGATCCTCTGGCGCTGGCCGCCGGAGAAACTGTGCGGGTAACGGGTCAGGTGGCGGGTGTCGAGCCCGACCGCCTGCATCAGTTCGCTCACCATGGCACGACGCGACGCGCGGTCACCGATACCGTGGATCACCAGCGGTTCGCTGACGATGTCGAAGACGGTCATGCGCGGATTGAGCGAACCGAACGGATCCTGGAAGACAAACTGGACCTCTCGCCGGAACCGCGCCAGCGCCTCGCCCGGACCGGGGCTCTCGCGGTCGGCCGCATAACGCACGTGCCCGCTCTCGGGTTCGAGCGCGCGCATGATGATGCGCGCCAGGGTGGTCTTGCCGCAGCCGGATTCACCGACAATCCCCAGGCACTCGCCGCGCCGCACCTCGAAACTCACGTCGTCGAGTGCGGTGACCCGCCCTCCCCGACGCGCGGCATAGGACATGCAGACCCGGTCGACCCGCAGCACCACCGGGTCGGGATCGCCGGCAGGCGGGCCGGAAGCCGGGTCCCCACCGTGCGGAGCAAGCAGGAGGCCGCCGGCGGGACCGATTTCCCTGAGCGGAACCAGGCGCTCATCGCGCTCCATGTTGAACCGGGGAACCGCCGCCATCAGCGCCTTGAGATACGGATGCCCGGGCCGGCGGTAGATGTCGTCGATCGAGCCGCTCTCCATGATTTCGCCGCGGAACATCACCACCGCCTCGTCGGCGACGGTGGCAACCACCCCGAGGTCGTGAGTGATCATCAGCATCGCCATGCCGAGATCCGACTGCAGGTCCCGCAGCAGTTTCAGGATCCGGGCCTGCACGGTGACATCAAGCGCCGTCGTCGGTTCGTCGGCGATCAGCAGCGCCGGCCGGCAGACCAGCGCCATGGCGATCATCGCCCGTTGCCGCAGGCCTCCGGAGAGTTCGAACGGATAGGCGCGGTAAGCCCGAACCGGGTCCGGGAATCCGGTGCGGTGCAGCATGTCGCGCGCCAGCTCCTCGGCCTGCCGGCCGGTCGCCAGCCGGTGTACTTCCACAGCTTCGCGGACCTGGTTGCCGACGGTGTGCAGAGGCGACAGCGAGGTCATCGGTTCCTGGAAGATGATGGAGATCCGCCGCCCGCGCAGTCGCCGGATCTGCCGTCCCTCCGCAGGCAGACGGGCGATGTCGACCACCGTGCCCGGCGTGTCGGGATCGGCGAACAGGATCTCTCCGCCGAGAATTCTGGCCCGACGGGGAAGCAGTCCCATGATCGACTGGCTGACCACGGTCTTGCCGGAACCGGACTCGCCGACCAGCGCCACCACGCCGCCACTCGGGACCGAGAACGAGACGTCGCGGACCGCGATCAGCTGTCCTTCTGGCAGGTCGAAGCCGATGCGGACCGAGCGCAGCTGCAGCAGCGGCGGTGCCGCCGCCGGACCTGCGGGGATCACGCCGGCTCCGGCGGTGTGTCGACCCGCGGCGGCGGCTCGACGGCAAAGCCCGTCGAGGCAAGGTTCTCGGCGGTGGCCTCCGACAGGGCGAGCCGGTTGCGACGCGCCGCAGCGGCGGCGTGTTCCAGCACGGTGTCGAAGTCGTCGAGTTCCGAGTCCAGCGAGAGTTTGGCGGTGCCGCTGCGCAGTGTCAGCTGGAACCATCCGGCCTTGCGGTCACGCCGGGTGGCGAAGTAGCGCAGCCGCAGGTCCGTGAGATCTGACCAGCCAATCTCCCGGCCGAGCGGGCCACGGGCGTGCAGACCGGCATCGCTCACGCTGTACACCGTCAAATGGCGCTGCAGCGTCCGCAGCACGAAACCGGCAAACAGCAGTGCGAGACCGATCATGATGTACTGGAACACGCTCAGCATGTTGGCCATCGCGAGCAGCGCGCAGGTAATCACCAGCCCGACCCCGCCTCGGAGGTAGTCGCCGACAAGCGACCTGCCAGGATATCTGTGCTCTGTCATGCGGCTCCTGCAGCTCTGCGCAGTTCACGCGAGTCTATCATGCGGACTGCGGGATGCGCCATGAGTGCGGTACAGACCCTGGCGAACCCGCTCCAGTCCGACGCTGACATCACCAGGTGATGTGTAAGCAGCCCGACCGGCTCCGCCGGCCCGGCCGTCCTGCAGGCCGCAAGCCGGCCGGCCAGTTCCCGGGCCATGGCGTCGGCTCCGATGAAGCGGCGGTCTCCGCGCCAGGCGATGACGTCGAGATGGGTGTTGACCTGCACGAGCCCCGCAACCGCCCCGGGTGCGGGTCGGAAGCCGTGTGTCGAAAGCAGGTCGAACCCGAGCCCGGGCAACCGGTCAACCAGGTCCGGCCGGATCCGGTTCCACGGCGGTACCAGGACCGCAGCGGCCCGGTGCCCGAACAGGTCCCGGATGCGGGCATGGGCCCGCGCAAGATCGGACCAGGCCCGTTCCGGCGGTCTCGACGGGCCGAATTCGGCCTTGCGGCCGGCGCTCTCGTGGTTTGCGTGCGACCATCCATGCACGCCGATGGCAACCGGTTCGCCGTCCAGACGTTCGGCAAGCGCGGTGCCGACCCCAGCCGGAATGACGGCGAGGAGCGGAACCGCTGCCAGCGCCCGTGCGTGTTCAAGCAGCCGGTTCAGTCCCGGTCCCGGCGCCGAGAGGTCATCGTCGCGCCACCATGCGCGCACGGTCAGCCCGGCTGCGCTCCAGCGATCGAGCTCGCCAGCAAGGTCCCGGTGCCCGGTCACCGGGCGTCGACCAGCCGGTGCAGGATGCCTGCAGTCCGCGCCGCTCCATCGAGACGGACCCCGCCGGGGTGCTGGCGTCCACGGTCGAGCGCCTGCCGCATGGCGGCGCCGAGGGTGTCGGCCGCGAGACGGTCCTGCGCCACCACCTCGAGCGCCCCCCTTTTCGCCAGCAGGTCGGCCCTGAGCCGCTGTTCCGTCTCGACCCCGCCCTCGAAGGGGATGACCACGGCCGGCGTGCCGGCGGCGAGCACCTCGGCCAGGGTGTTGTATCCCGCCTGCGAAATCGACAGGTCGGCGTTCGCGACCAGTGCCGGCAGGTCGGCCCGGCTGCGCTCCACCGTGACCCCGGGGGCCGGGCGCAGGCGGGATGCGAACTCCTCGGGCATGTGCGGTCCGGTCACGAACCGCCACGGGCGTCCACCGGCCGGCAGCGCGCCGCGCAGCTGCATCACCCTGGTCATGAACGTTCCCCCGACTGCGCCGCCACCGGCGGAAACCACGATCTCGCCGCGCCCCTCGTCGTTTCCGGCGTGCCAGGGCGTCATCACGTACCCGGTGTACTCGATCATCCGCGCGATCCGGCGGTGGTCGGGAAAGGTGCTGGCAAGGGTGATGACCCGGCGGTCGCCGTGCACCAGTACCCGGTCGTAATACGCGTGCAGGGTTTCAACAATCTCGCGGTTGCGGTCCGCCCTCGGCTTGGTCACCAGAATGTCGCGCATCGAGCTGACGATCACCGGCCGGTCAGGGCCGCCGCGGGCCGCCTCGAGCAGCGGCAGCAGCTCGAACCTGAGCTGGCGCCGTCCGAAGGGAAACAGCTCGGTGACCAGCACGTCCGGCCGGATCCTCTCGAACAGCGCCAGGGTGGTATCGCGACGCAGCCGTCGCCAGTCGTCGTCGATCTGTCGGCCTTGCGCGTCAACCAGGATGCGGAAGTCACTGTCACGGGTCCTGACCGCCGGCAGCTGGAACAGCCGGGCGCCGCCGATGTCGAGGTCGGGCACCGGCATGCCGCCCGAAGCGACTGTCACGTCGAACCCGGCCCCGACCGCCGCCCGGGCGACAGCGGCCGCCCGGCGCAGGTGGCCGATGCCGAGCAGTGTCTGGACATGGAGCAGCAGCCGTCGCATCAGTCGCATCGCTCCGGGGCCAGCGCGAGCGCCGGACAGGCCAGGCTGAGCCGGTCCCGGGCTTCGAGCCGGAACACCTGGGCCGAGCCTTCCGGCACCCGGAACCCGGGCCCGCAGCGCATGTCCCAGCCGGTCGCAAGCGCCAGCAACGCGCGGATCACCCCCTTGTGGGTGACCACCCCGACCGCCCCGGCGCCCGATCCGGCCAGTTCCCGGAGCAGGGGACGAAGCCGGGCCTGGACCTCGCGCGGCGTTTCGCCGCCGGGCGGGCGGAACTCCAGGCCGTGCGCCTCGTTGGCGCGCATCTCCTCGCCGTGTCGGGCTCGCAGTCCGGCCAGGCTGCATCCCTCCCAGCGGCCCCAGTCCATCTCGACCAGCCTTTCGTCCGTGATGGCATGGTCGAGCCCGAGGATGCGCGCGGTCTCGGCCGCCCGCCGCAGCGGACTGGTTCGCCACGCCGCCGCGTGACTCCAGTCCGGCAGGCGCCATCGCGCCACCTCGCGCCGTCCCGGACCGTCGAGCGGAGTGTCGGCACGGCCCTGCATCCGTCCGTCCCGGTTCCACCGGGTCGGCCCGTGGCGGATCGCGATCAGTCGCACCGTCATGCCGCCGCGCGGCGTGTCCGAAAGCGGCGAACGGTCTCGGCCAGCGCGGCATCGATCCGCCCGGACGCCTGTTCGAGACCGTGGCGGGCGCGAACGGCGCGTGCGGCGGCCGCGCCCATGCGCCGGCGCAGATCCGCATCGACAAGCAGCCTGCGGACGGCATCGGCGAAGGCGGCGACGTCACCCTCGGGTACGAGCAGGCCGGTCTCACCTTCGCGCACGATGTCGGGAACGCCGCCGGCGGCCCCCGCCACCACCGCCAGGCCCGCGCCCTGGGCCTCCAGCAACGCCATGCCATAGGCTTCCCCGACGGCGGGCCACAGGCACAGGTCGGCCGCAGCCATCCAGGAGGCGAGTTCATCCGCCCCGAGCGTGCCGGCGAACAGGGTGTCCGGGCCCAGCGCCGCCACGACCCGGGCGCGGGTCGGCCCGTCGCCAACCGCGATCAGCTGCCAGTCCGGGCAGTCGCGCAGCCGCTCGAGCGCGGCGCCCAGCAGGCGCCACGACTCGAGCTTGACATCCCTGCGCATCATGCCGACCGCCAGCAGCCAGGTCCGGCCCGGGTCAAGCCCGTGCCGGGTTGCGAGCGCACGACGCGCGTTTTCCCGGCCCGGGCCCGCCTGCGGTTCGATGAAGGGCCGGAGCGCGAGGTAGCGACCCCGGTGCCGGAGCGCCGCCTCCACCCCCGGGCGATCGGCCCGGTTCAGTCCGAGCACGAGGTCTGCCCGGGCAAGGGCATCGGCGACCGCTGCGTGCCAGGCGCTCCATGGACCGGTCGCCCGCTTGCCCGCGTGCGACGCTTCGGCCACCACGTAGGGTATTGCCAGTTCACCGGAGACCGGCGGTCCCAGCCAATCGGGAGCCTTGTAGTAGAGGTGGTAGGTAAACCACAGGTCGGGAACCCAGGCACCGGGGCGCCGGGCACGCTCCACGAGTGCGCGGGCGATCCGCTGGCCACGGACCTCGATCAGGCACTGGCGGGCCCGGTTTCCGTCGGGCTCCCGGCTGCGCAGCCGGGAGGCCAGCCGCACGTCATGCCCGGCCAGCCGCAGCGCCGCGAGCAGCAACCGCGCCATCCGCCGGTCCCCCGAAGGCGTTGGAGCATCGGGCGGCTTCAGCGGGGCGTGAAACGCGATCCTCATGCAGCCTCGCGGGCCGGAGCTCCGAGACGGTGCAGCAAGGTTGCAACAGCGCCGGTGTGGTCGAACTCGCCGCGAACCCGCTCGCAGGCCGCTTCCCCAAGACGCCGGCGCAGGGCCGGATCACCTGCGAGATGCAGGATCGCGGCGGCCAGCCGACCCGGCTCGTCGGGCGGCACCAGCCAGCCGGTTTCGCCGTGCGAGAGCAGTTCCCTGACCGCCGCCACGTCGCTTGCGAGGCAGCACAGTCCCTGGCTCGCCGCTTCCAGCAGCACGTTGGGCAGGCCGTCGCGGTCACCGTCCTCGGCAATGCGGCTCGACAGCACGAACAGGTCGGCGCCGCGGCACGCCGCGAACACGTGATCGTGGGTCCGTGGTCCCTGCCAGTCGATGCGGGAGGCCAGTCCGAGCGCCGTTGCCTGCCGCTCGAGACGCTCGCGGCCGGGCCCGCCGCCGATATGGGTCCAGCGCCAGTGCATCCTGTCCGGCAGCAGGGCCAGCGCGTCGAGCAGCCGGTCGAACCCCTTCTTGGGAACCGCGCGCCCCACCGACAGCAGCTGCAGCGGTGCGCCGGCCTCCTCGCCCGTGCGCGCGGGCCGCAGCACCGGGCCCGCGGGCAGGACGCCCGGGTCGATGCCGTGGTAGCATAGCGCAACCCGGCCGGGAGCCAGGCTCTCGAGGTGGGTGTGACCGTAGGCGGTGCAGGTCACTGCCCAGTCGCAGTCCCGGAGTTTCTCGCGCTTCTCCCATTCCGGTGTCAGCCAGATGTCCTTCGCGTGGGCCGATACCGACCACGGGACACCGAGCAGCATGGCGGCGTAGCGGGCGACCGACGCCGGGGTATGCAGGAAATGCGCGTAGAGACGTGACACACGTCCCTCGAGTTCCCCTGCGAGCACCAGCGCCTGTCCCCAGCGGCGCACCCGGTTGGCGGTGCGGTCACGCCGCAGGTCGGCGAGCCACTGTCGCCGCGCTGCCCGGTATCGCGGCCATCGCCGCACGCTGGTCCAGGCGTGCACGACCCTGGACGACTCGTGGTGCAGGTATTCCGGCAGGTAGACCACCGGCGCGGTGATGCGCCGGTTGATCGCATGCACCTGCGGATCGGTGGGATGGCGCAGCGACACGATGATCAGATCCACTCCGGCCTCCTCGAGCGAGAGCAGTTCCCTGGCGATGAAGGTCTCTGACAGGCGCGGATAGCCCTTCACCACCACGCCGACGGCGGCGCCAGCGGTCACGTCACCGCCTGCCGGTTCATGTCCGGCAGCCACGTGGCGGTCAGCATCTCGACCTGTTCCAGGCCGTTCAGCATGCCCTCGGCCATCCGTTCCGACGGCCTGTCCTGGCCGGGCAGGCTGCGCAGTGCGCCCGCCATGACCTCCGGATCCCGGTCGCCCTGGTCCACCAGCATGCTGACCAGTCCGAGATCCCGTGCCCTGCTGGCCCGGATCAGCTGTTCAAGGCGCGGTTCGGTCCGCGGAACGATCAGGGCCGGCTTGTCGAACGACAGGATCTCGCAGAAGCTGTTGTAGCCTCCCATGGCGACGATCGCGGCGGCGTTCGACATCAGGATCTCGATTTCCGGGCTGAAGATGATGACCCTGATGCGCTCGAGTGCCTCGGCGCGGCGCATCAGGTCACGCGTTCGTTCCCGCGGCATGAACGGCCCCAGGACCAGCAGTCCCAGCAGCGGCAGGCCGGCATCGTGCTCGTAGGCCCGCAGGACCCAGTCCATCAGGCCGTCACCGTCGCCGCCACCACCCGCAGTGACCAGGATGTAGGGTTTCCCCGGCACCCCGGCGGCGGTGCCGGGGACAGGCTCCGGCGCCTGGCGCTGCAGGTAGCCGGTGTAGCGCACCTTCTTGCGTACCGACCGGGGGAGGTCGAGACCGAGGAGCGGGTCGCACATGCAGCGCGTGCCGTAGATCCAGATGTCGTCGTAAAGCCCGTCAAGGGCCGGCAGCACGTCCTTGCGCTCCCACTCGGGGACCAGGGCGGCGGCCTCGTCGAGCACGTCGCGCAACCCCAGCACCAGCGCGGTTCCGCGTGACTTGAGCAGTTCGAGCGCCGGGCGCACCTCGCCGCGCAGACCCCAGGGTTCCTTGTCGACGATGAACAGGTGGGGATCGAACTCCCGTGCAGTGCGGGAAATGATCGACTCCCTCATCCCGACAGTCTGGTCAATGTCGCGATGGGCGGCCCGCGACATGTAGTCGCCGTTCTGCAGCTTGCGGACCGCGGGAAGACGAACCACCTGCACCCGGTCGTGGAAACGGAACTTTCCGGACATCGGCGAGCCGCTGAGGATCGCGACCGAGAGCCGGTCGTTGCGCGCCACCAGGCAGTGCGCGATCTCGCGGCACCTGCGCAGATGGCCGAGCCCCATGGTATCGTGGCTGTACATCAGGATGCGCGCATCGCCACGCGGAGGCGACCAGGTGCGTGTCACGATGTCTTGTCCACTGGCTGTGCGATACGGGATACGCCGCCAGCACTGGCCGGTCGGATCGGCGCCGCCCTCGGTCCGGACCCGGATGGTATAGTGCAGGATCGCGTCAACGTAAATCGGGTGTGCGGACCCCGGCACCATCGCCCGCTGTTCAAACTGCTACGCGGGAAAGGTAGAATCGGGGCGGCCGGCCGACGGTGGCGGCCACAGCAGGCCTGACCGCGGGGCAGGTTCTTGGAAGGGCCGCACGGTATGGAACGGACGCTCTTCGGTTTCATCTGGCGTTACAGCAAGCGGGACCAGATCCTGCTGCTGGTCATGACCGGGCTTTCCTTTCCGTTCCTGTACGTGTCGCTGGAACTGCCCAAGACCATCATCAACGAAGCCATCGGCGGCGAGAACCTTCCCGGCGATCTGTTCGGCGTGCCCGTCGACCAGATCCAGTACCTGTTTGTGCTGAGCGGCCTGTTCCTGGTGCTGGTCTGCGTCAACGGCGCCTTCAAGTACGTCATCAACGTATTCCGGGGGCAACTCGGCGAACGCATGCTGCGCCGGCTGCGCTACCTCCTGTACGGCCGGGTGCTGCGGTTTCCGCTCGGCCGGTTCAGGCGCACCAGCCAGGGCGAGATCATCCAGATGATCACCGCCGAGGTCGAACCGCTCGGCGGGTTCGTCGGTGATTCCATCGCCCTTCCCGCTTTCCAGGGCGGAACCCTGTTGACGATCCTGATCTTCATGTTCGTGCAGGACTGGATGCTCGGGCTTGCGGCGATCTCGCTCTACCCGATGCAAGCCTACATGATCCCGAAGCTGCAGCGACGGGTCAACGAGCTGGGCAAGGAACGGGTTCGCACCGTGCGCCAGCTGTCGGAACGGATCGGCGAGTCGATTTCCGCCATCGAGGAGATCCACGCCAATGACGGCGCCCGCTGGGCGCTGGCGAATGTCGCCGAGCGGCTCGGCACCATCTTCGACATCCGCTACGAGATCTACCGGCGCAAGTTCTTCATCAAGTTCCTGAACAATTTCATCGCCCAGCTGACGCCGTTCCTGTTTTACGCCATTGGCGGCTGGCTGGTGATCCGTGGCGACCTGACCTTCGGCGCCCTGGTGGCGGTACTCGCCGCCTACAAGGACCTGTCCGCACCCTGGAAGGAGCTGCTTACCTACTACCAGCGCCTCGCCGACGCGCGGATCAAGTACGACCAGGCGATCGAACAGTTCGACCCGGCCGGAACACTGTCCGCCGAACTGCAGTTCGCCGAGCCTTCCGACGAGGTCTCGCTCGTCGGCCCGTTGGTCGGCTCGAACGTGACCCTTCTGGACGAGGACGGGGAAGCCGAGGTGGAGAACCTCTCCGTCACGATCGAGACCGGGACGAAGGTGGCCCTGGTCGGGCCGGGCGGCAACGGCAGGGACAGCGCGACCATGCTGCTCGCCAGGTTGCTGTTCCCCGACCGCGGCGGACTGTCGATCGCGGGCGCGTCCCTCGCCGAGCTGCCGGAGACGGTGACCGGGCGCCGGATCGGCTACGTCGGGCCGGCGCCGCACCTGTTCAACGCCAGCCTGCGCGCCAACATCCTCCTGGGCGCGATGCATCGGCCGGTCGGCCCGGGGCACGACCACGACACCCCGGCCGGCCAGCGCCGGCGCGCCGCCGCGGCTGCCTCCGGGAACAGCACCGACGAAACCACGGCCGACTGGGTCGATCGTGCCGCGGTCGGGGTCGGGTCGGACGACGAACTCGAGGCCCGGCTGACGCAACTACTGGGCCGCGTCGACCTCGGCGACGACGTCTACGGCTTCGGACTGCGCAGCGTGATTGACCCGGACGAATGGCCCGGGCTCGCGGAGCGGGTTGTCGGGGCGCGGCGACGCCTGCGCGAACGTCTGCGCGAGGAAGGCGCCGCCGAGCTCGTCGAGGCATTCGACGAGACCGCCTACAACACCAATGCGTCGGTGGCGGAGAACCTGCTGTTCGGCACCCCGGTCGGACCGGCATTCGCGCTTGACCAGATTGGACAGCACCCGCATGTGAGGCATGTCCTTGACAAGACCGGCCTTGTCGACGACTTCGCGCGCATCGGCCGCGACGTGGCGGTGACCATGGTCGAACTGTTCGCGGACCTGCCGCCGGACCACGAGTACTTCTCCCAGTACTCGTTCATTTCGGCGGAAGATCTGCCGACCTACCAGGTCCTGCTCGGCCGGGCTGAACGGCTGGGGCTGGACGGCCTGGATGTCGAGGACAGGGACCGGCTGGTATCCCTGCCCTTCAAGCTGATCCCGGCACGGCACCGACTGGGCATGATCACGCCCGAAATCCAGGACAGAATCCTGCAGGCGCGCCAGGTGTTCACCGAGGACTTGCCCGACGGGCTGCGCGGGGCGGTCGCGTTCTTCTCGTCCGACCGGTACAACGCGGCGGCGACGTTGCAGGACAACATCCTGTTCGGCAAGGTGATCCACGGCCGGGCCGATGCCCAGGCCGAGGTCGGACGGCTGCTCGCCGAAGTGATCGACGGGGAACGGCTGCGCGACGCGGTTCTCGGGATCGGGATCGGCTTCGAGGCCGGTATCTCCGGTACCCGGTTGACCGCGGCCCAGCGCCAGAAGACCGCCCTGGCCCGGACCCTGCTGCGCCGCCCGGACATCCTGATTTTGAACCAGGCGACCGGGGCACTGGACCCGGCGAGCCAGGCCCGTGTGATGACTGCTGTCTTCGCGGAGGCGCGACACCGAACCGTGGTCTGGTCCCTGCAGCGGGCCGGACTTGCCCCGGTGTTCGACCGCATCCTGGTGTTCTCGGGCAACCGGGTGGTCGAAGACGGCGATTACGATCAGCTGATGGCCCGCGGCGGCCTCTTCGCGTCGCTGGTCGAGGAAGAGAAGGCGGGAGGATGAGATGAGCCTGAACCAGGAGGTCGAGCTGCTGAAGAACATTCCGTTGTTCTCCAGGATCGCGACATCGCGGCTCAAGTTGCTGGCCTTCACTTCCGAACGACTCGACTGGGACGCGTCCCAGACGCTGTTCCGCCAGGGTGACGACGGCGATGCCGCCTACATCATCATGGAGGGCAGCGCCGCGGTTCTGATTGAAACCGACGCCGGCGAGGTGGAGGTGGCGCGGTTGCGCCGCGGCGACGTGGTCGGCGAGATCGCGATCCTGTGCGACGTCCCGCGCACTGCGACGGTGCGGGCCACCGAGGCGCTCACGACGTTGCGGGTGACCAAGGAGACCTTCTTCCGCCTGGTGACCGAGTTTCCCGAGGTCGCGATCGAGATCATGCGCGAGCTCGCGGCCCGGCTCGAACGGACCAACGCGCAGCTGCGCGAGGCCCTGGGCACCGGCGGCGGATGAGCCGGCTGGACAGCGCGATCCGCAGGCTCAAGGCGCAGAGGCGCGCCCTCGAGTGGGCAGTCGCGGATCTCGCCGGGCGTCCGGGCCCGATCCTCGAGTTCGGACTGGGCAACGGGCGGACCTACGATCACCTGCGCGAGATCGCACCCGGTCGCGACATTTACGTGTTCGAGCGCAGGATCGCCGCCCATCCGGACTGCGTGCCGCCGGCCGACCGGCTGTTTCTCGGCGACATCGACACCACCGTGCCGGTCGCGGCGCGCACACTCGGACCGGTAGCGGTCCTGGCCCACATCGACATCGGTACCGGCGAAAAGCACGCAAGCGAGGCGCTGGTCCTGCGCATCGCGCCCGGCCTCGACAGGCTGCTGGCGCCCGGCGCCATCGTGATTTCCGACCAGCCGGTCCCGTCCTGGCCGGCGCTCCTGCCGCCCGAGGGCGTGATACCGGGAAGGATCCACCTCTACCGGCGCCCCGGGATCGGTCCTTCTTCCCGCGGCGCGAAGTCGGTGGCCCCGTCAACCTCCCGGTAGTGCTGCAGCGCCCAGAGCACAGAGGGAAAGGCAAGCTCTTCCCACGGGATCTCCTCCCAGGAGAACAGTCCCACCTGTTCCGACTCCGGCCCGGCGGCAACGTCCGGCGAGACCAGGCGGGCGCGGAAGATCAGCTGCACCTGGCTGATGCGAGCGATGTTGTAGATGCCAAGCAGCGCATCGATCTCTATGTCGGCGCAGGCCTCCTCGCGCGCTTCGCGGATCGCGCCCTCGCTGCTGGTCTCGTTTTGCTCCATGAAGCCCGCCGGAATGGTCCAGTATCCCTTGCGGGGGCTGATGGCACGCCTGCAGAGCAGGAACCGGTCGCCCCAGGTGCAGACCGAGCCCACGACGATCCTGGGATTGACGTAGTCGATGAAGCCGCACTCGTTGCACACCCTGCGCTCGAGCGAATCGCCGGGCGGGATGCGTGGATGGATCGGTCCACCGGTTCCCTGTTCGTAGGACAGTTTTCGCATGAGCGATACTGTGCCCCGCACCGCCGCGGGCGACAAGCCCGATCCGGGACACCCGCAGCGACCGGAACGCCAAGGGACTCCCAATCGACAACTTGGCAGGAATATTCTTCTTATATATACTATATAATGCAGTTATATCCCTGTCTTGTTCCAGAAAGGCGGCATGCCTCCCGAGACGGAACCGGAGGTCGAGCGCTGCCAGGTCACATACCGGGTTCTGTTCGACAGCGCGGCGACGGTCAGGCGCCTGCCGGGACCCGCCTCTTTTGCAGCGGGCCGCGTGTTGACACGGCTGCGCCGGAACACGCCCTGGCTGCAGGAAATGCCGTTCGATCCCGTCCGCTACGCGCTCAGGTCCCGGGCCGACGCCTGGTAGCGGTGCCTCAAGCGCAAGGCCGGGCTCCCGCGATTCAAGCGGCGCGGGAGCGATTCCGTCACGATCGCGCAGGATGTGCGCATCCGGGACGCTCGACTGCGCAGGACCGGGCGGCGGGTCGCGACGGTGCGCCGCAACTGGCATCACCGGACCAGCAGCGGGCTTGCGAACGCGCCCGGCACCATCGTCACCGAGGACCTGGAGACGTTTCGCATGACGCTGAGCGCGAAGCGAATGGCCGAAGAGCCAGGGCGCAAGGTGAAGGCAAGGGCCGGGCTGAACCGGGAGATCTTCGCCACCGGCCGGGGAACCCTGCGCAGGATGCTGGAAGACAAGGCGTATCGGGTGATCGCGGTCGATCCCCGCCACACCAGCGGGACCTGTGCCGCCTGCGGGCATGTCGATGCCGCCTCCCCGCACGCCCGGGCATTCAAGTGCATGGCCTGCGGCCACGCGGATCACGCGGACCTGAACGCGGCCCGCATCATCCGGCGTCGGGGACCAGCGCTGCTGCACGGCGAGGAGCGTTCGAGTTGCCGTGACCCGTGACCCGTGACCCGTGACCCGTGACCCGTGACCCGTGACCCGTGACCCGTGAAACGGATCGGAGTCTGGTGGCACGACGCTGTCAAGCTTTCGATACACGTCCCCCAAAGCATCTGGCATCGGCCGGAACGATGTCGCATGATCGGGCATGGCACAACAGCTGCGCAGTGCGCTTCGGCGCGTGCGGGCGCCAGAGACGGAAAGGAATGATGTGATGCGAAAGGTACTGGTTTCGACCCTGGCCGGCCTGGCGGTGCTGGCCGCCGGCCAGGCGGTTGCAGCCGAGAAGCTCAAGATCGGGTTCCTCGCGACGCTCGAGGGGACATATACCGTGCTCGGCGAGGACGGGTTGCGCGGTTTCAAGGTCGCGCTGCAACAGGCCAACAACATGGCCGGAGGCCGCGAGATCGAAGTCATCATCGGCGCCACCGACGCCAGCCCGGACAGTGCGCTGCGCGCCGTCCGCAAGGTCGTCGAGCAGGACCAGGTCGACATCGTGATCGGTCCGCTTTCCGGTTCCGAGGGCATTGCGCTGCGCGACTATTCCAAGACCCAGCCGCAGGTGACCTTCATCAACGGCATCTCCGGTGCCCAGGAAACCACCTACGTGACCCCGTCAGAGAACTTCTTCCGCTTCAACATGGACGGTGCCCAGTGGTCGGCCGGTCTCGGAGACTACGTCTACAACGAGAAGGGCTACCGCACGGTCGCCACCATCGGCGAGGACTACTCCTTCATCTACACCCAGGTGTTCGGCTTCGCGCTCGAATTTTGCAACGCCGGCGGCACAATCACCGAGCGCTTCTGGGTCCCGCTGGGGACCAAGGACTTCGGTTCGATCATCGCGGCCCTGCCCGACGATGTCGACGCCATCTACCTCGGTCTCGGTGGCGGCGACGCGGTCAACTTCCTGAACCAGTACCAGCAGGCCGGCGGTGACGCGAAGCTGATCGGCGGCACCATCATGATCGACGGCACGGTGCTGAGTTCGCGCGGCAGTGCCAAGAACGCGCTGATCGGCACTCCGGGCTCGGGTCCGCAGGCGGACGACTGGGACAACCCGAACTGGCAGGCCTTCGTGAAGGCGTACCAGGATGCGTTCCCGCCCGAGGAACGTTTCCCGACCCCGGCCCTGATGGCGACCGGCTACTACAACGCGTTCACCGCCATGAAGACGTGCATGGACGAGATCGGTGGCGATCTGAGTGACGGCCATGCCGCGTTCCGCCAGTGCCTTGCGGGCCTGGAAATCGACGCGCCGAACGGCAAGATTCGGCTCGACGGGAATCGCCAGGCGATCGGGACCAACTTCATCACCGAGGTGGTGGAGGAGAACGGCCAGCTGGTGAACAAGCTGATCAAGGTGGTCCCCGACGTCAACCAGACGCTGGGAATCGACCCCGCGGTGTTCAAGACCATCGGTCTGCCGAGCCGCGAGAACCCCGAGTGCAAGAAGTATTGAGCCTGCACCCGCACTGCCGCCCGGCCGCGGGAACGCGGCCGGGCCGGCGGAGCGGACGGACGACACCCCGGGCACGATCCTGATCCGCGACACGCCGGCCAACCGGCATTGCACAGACGAGCTGGACCGGCCCCGTCGGCCCGCAGGGACCCGGTCCGCGCCGGCAGGCCCGGTCGCCGTACCACGGGCAGAGCATGCATGAACGAGACCGACGCGGATCGGCTGGCCCGGCGGGTCGCCGCCTTCATGACCGTGCGCGATACCGCGAGCGCCGGTCTCGGCATCGACCTGGTATCGGTACGAGCGCGGCACGCGGTCATGGCCATGAGCGTGCGCGCGGACATGCTGAACGGCCACGGCATCTGCCACGGCGGCTCCGTGTTCACGCTCGCGGATTCCGCCTGCGCCTTTGCCTGCTGCAGCGAAGGCCAGGTGATGGTTTTGCAGAGCAGCACCATCACCTATCTCAATCCGGCCCACGCCGGTGAGCGGTTGACCGCCACCGCGACCATGACCGACCTGCGCGGCAGGACCGGCATCGTCGACGTCGCGGTCGAGACCACGGATGCGACACGGATCGCACTGTTCCGGGGCATCGTGCGCAGCGTCGGCGCGAGCGTCCTGCCTCCCGACCGGGACAAGAGCCCGGCTGCGCCCTGAAATTTCGTCACGGGCAGGGCCCCGACCCGGGCTCTCACCTTGCCTCATCAGGCAGCCTTGCAGCTGCGGCTTCGCGCGCGGAAGCGATCGGGCCCGGTGCCGTGTATCCCGCTTTCGGGATGGACCATTGGTTGTTCCGCTCGAAGAGGGTCACACCGATCAACCGGCAAATTGTGCCGCCAGCCGCGCGCGGGCGGGCGGTAGCGGTTGTCCTGCCGGAGCAAAGACGTGCCTCACGAGAAAGTGCCCGGTGAGATCGAGTCCGGCGGCCAGATCGGCCCTGGGCACGCTGGCGTCCACCCTACCCTCGCCATCCAGGAACCCCGGCAGCCGCAACAGCCGCGGCGTCCACTCGCCGGCTCCCTGCCCGGTCACCGCGCGGCCGGTGCGCGGACTGACCCAGGCAAGGCCGGTCCGCTCCCCGGTCACCGCGCACCGCGACAGGTCGAGCCCGTAGCCCAGCACCTGCAGCAGGTTGAGTTCCCAGCGCAGGTAAACCACCATCCAGGTGTCTCCGAGCTCCGGCACGGCGAGGCTGTCGATGAGCGCGCGCAGACCGTCGTAGACGCCGGGGTAGTGCTGGCGTTCGGCGAGCGCACGTTCCGCGACCGCGGCCGCTGAGGTCAGTCCCGCCAGCCGGTCGGCATCGTCGAACAGGGCGGCGGCGATGGCGCGCTGCGGCTCGAGATCGAACCGGCCCAGGTGATCGGCAAGCCGCGCCGACCAGCGCGCGGACACCAGGGTCCCGCACTGCAGGAACCCGCGTCTTGACGCCGTGCGCGCACCGTGCACCAGCCCGGCGTGACGGCCATTGTGTTCGGTAAGCAGTGTGACGACTGCCGCGGAATCGCCGAACGGCCGCGCCGAGAGCACCACGCCACTGTCAGTCCACTGCATGGTCGCGGTCAGGCATTCGGGTCGAGCCCCCACAGGACGTAGCGTCCCGGATCATCCATCCAGTTCTCGCGCACCTTCACGAACAGGAACAAATGCACGGTCCGCTCGAGCGCCTCCTGCAGGCCAAGGCGGGCCGCCGATCCGATCGCCCGGATCATGCGGCCTCCGCGTCCCAGCACAATCTTTCGGTGTCCGGGTCGCCGCACGTAGATCACCTGGTTGATCACCAGGGCGCCGTCATCTCGCTCGGTCCACTGCTCGGTCTCCACCGTCGCCTGATACGGCAGTTCCTGGTGCAGGCGCAGGAGAACCTGCTCCCGGGTCAGTTCGGCCGCGAACAGCCGCTCCGGCAGGTCGCTGATCTCGTCCTCCGGATAGAGCCAGGGACCGGACGGCATCCGGTCGGCCAGGTGCGCAACCAGTCGGTCGCAGCCGTCCCCGGAATGGGCCGAGATCATGAACACTTCCTCGAACACACCCTCCTCGGCAAACTCGGCGGCAAGAGGCAGCAGGGTCTCGGTGCGGACCAGGTCGATCTTGTTGAGCGCCAGCACCACCGGGCGGTCCTCACGCCGTACCCCGTCAAGAATCCGCACACTTTCGGCATCGCGGGCGCCTCGGGCGACGTCGTGCACCACGACCACGACATCGGCATCGGCAGCACTCCTCCAGGCGGCGTTGACCATGGCCCGGTCGAGCCGGCGCCGCGGCTGAAAGATGCCGGGGGTATCGACGAACACCACCTGGGCATCGCCGCAGATGCACACGCCGCGGATCCGGGTACGGGTGGTCTGGACCTTGTGGGTCACGATCGCGAGCTTGGCGCCGACCAGGCGGTTGAGCAGCGTCGACTTTCCGGCGTTCGGTGCGCCGATCAGGGCAGCGAACCCGGCGCGGCGGCCATCCCCGTTCATCAGCTCCACCCCGCCATCAGCCGAACCAAGGCATGACCTCGGCCGCGAAGCGGCGCATCGAGGCCAGGTTGGCGTCGTGGTCCATGTCGCCGAAACCGGTCTGGCACAGCAGGTGACGCACCCCCGCATCGCGAAGTTCCGCCACTCCGTCGCGGACTGTCGACGGGCTGCCGAACAGCGACCCGGTCTCCATCACCATGCCAACCCCTTCGGCATGGCCGACCGCGGGATCGGACCACGCATTGAGCATTGCCGGGTCGGGGGCGAAGTCCGGCGGGTTGAAGGCACTGCGCATGTGCATCATGTGTTCGCGAGTTCGTACCAGGTAGCACTCGAGCTCCTCGCGCGCCTGCGCGTCACTCTCGGCGACATGGATGTATCGCCACAGCGCAGTCTGCTCCAGCAGCCGTTCCCGCACCACCGGATCGTGCCCGCCTTCGTCGAGCCCGTCGCGGTACAGTGCCCAGCGTTGTCTGATCTGGGGCACCGGCAGACGGGCAGCCAGGACCGGTATGCCCAGCCTGCCGCAGGTTCGAAACGAGTCGGGCGAGATCGCGCTGCGCCAGAGCGGCGGGCCCGGATGCTGTACCGGCCGGGGCCGGATTGCCGGGGTCTCGAAACTGTGAAACCGGCCCTGGTAGGAAAGTGGTCCGCCTTTCCACGCCTGCTGCAGGATGTCGACAGCCTCTTCCATTCGCTCCCGGCTGTCGTCGCTGCGCAGGCCGTGCCCGATGAACTCGTACTCGTTGTAGATGGTGCCGCGGCCGATGCCGACATCGACCCTGCCTCCGGAAAGGTTGTCGAGCAGGGCAAGCTGGGTTGCAAGCCGGACCGGGTGGTGGAACGGCATCTGCAGGACAGCGAAGCCGAGGCGAATGGTCCGGGTGCGCATCGCGAGCGCGCCCGCGAACAGCACCGCGTCGTTGTAGACGCTCTCGCCGGTGAAATAGTGCTCGGTCAGCCAGACGTCAGCGAAACCGAGCCGTTCCGCCTCCTCGACCTGGGCGATGATCTCGTGGATGCGGGCATGATCCTCGTCGGGTGCCGGCGACATGGCAAGGGTGAGCCATCCAAAGCGCATGAGGTCTCCGTTCGCAGTGTGACCCCGCATCAACTGGGACACGGGCGTGGCGCGGTACAGGCTCCCGCAGAGCCGCCCGTCATTCCTGCCGACGGGACCGGCGCGAGCCGATCTCGATGGTGCGGACCTGCGTCTTCGGCGGCCTCTGCCTGAGCTCGATGTGCAGCAGGCCGTTGCCGGTCTCCGCCCCGATCACCTCGATCCCCTCGGCAAGCACGAAGGTGCGCTGGAACTGTCTGCCCGCAATGCCGCGGTGCAGGTAGACCCGGTCATCATCATCGGTCTGCCGGCCCAGGATGACCAGCTGGTTGTCCTCGAGCCGGATCGACAGGTCGCTCTCGGCAAACCCGGCAACCGCGAGCGTGATCCTGAGGCTTTCGTCCGAGGTCTGCTCGATGTTGTAGGGCGGATAGCCGTCGGCGGCGGACTTGCTGACCCGGTCGAGCGTGCGCTCGAACTGTTCGAAGCCGAGCATCAGGGGAGAGTTGAACAGGGGAAACCGTGCCATGATCCGATTACCTGTGCTCACCGGGTTCCGGTGGTGACGACACCGTCACCGGCCCGGCGTCCGCCCGGTCTTCCAATATCCCGTTAACGAGTGTTGTCCCGTTTCCGGGCCTGTCAAGGTCACTGAACTCGCCATCGATGATGACCGGCCCCCTCGGGCGCCGCCGGGCGTGGCGCAACGCCACCCAGCCGACCAGGCCCGGCAGCAGGAGGGCACGGACCGGCGGAAGGAGCAGCAGCAGTCCGGCGGTATCCGACACGAACCCGGGGATCAGCAACAGCACCGCCCCGGCGAGGATGCCCAGGCCGCCGAACAGGTCGGCGACAGGGAGATTGCCGCGTTCCAGCGCCGCGCGGGCCCGCACGAGGGTGTTCATGCCCTGGATGCGGGCCAGAATCACGCCCGAAGCGGCGGTGATGACCGTGAGTGCGATGGTGGTAAACGCACCGATCTCGCTGCCGACTTCAACGAAGACCAGGATCTCGAGCAGGGGCAGACCCGCCACCGCGAGAAGAACGAGCAGGACCGGCATGGTTGCCCCTTGCATGAGAATGGCTTAAGTAGGGTACAGCAGGGTGAAGGTTCAAGCAGTTTGGCGATCCCTCACAGCCCTCACAGCCGGACGCGCAGGATGGGTGAAGGCTTCGCATTCTTCGATCTGATAATCTTCGCGATGCTGGCGGGCTACCTGGTCTTCCAGTTGCGAAGGGTCCTTGGCAGGCGAACCGGACACCAGCAGCGTCGTCCGGACGCCTTAGCGCGCAAGCAGCAGGATGCTGCCGACAACGACAATGATGCCGTTGATGCCGTTGGTGGAGAGCAGACCACGGCCTATCTCCCCTCCGGCGACAGCAAGGATGAGGAGCTGAGCGGCCAGACCCGGCTGAGCGCCGAGGATCCGGATTTCGATCCGCGCACCTTCGTCCAGGGTGCGAAGGCTGCCTTCGAGTGGATCGTCACGGCGTTCGCGCGTGGCGACCGCGATACGCTGCGCGGCCTGCTCGGCCCGTCTCTCTACAAGGATTTCGAGGCGGCGATCGCGCAGCGCGAACAGGCCGGCGAAACACTCGAGACGACCGTCGCCTCCATCAAGTCGGCTTCGATTCACAACGTACGCCTCGAAGGCACCGTCGCCGCCATCACCGTCGAGTTCATTACCGACCAGGTCAAGGTGGTCCGTGACAGCACGGACACGGTCATTGAGGGGGATCCGCACCGCATCGAGACCCTGACCGACCTGTGGGTATTCTCCCGCGACGTGCGTTCACGCGATCCGAACTGGCACCTGATCGCGACCCAGGAACCGGAGGACGACCCGGACTGATCCGGCCGTCGTGAACCATCCTGTGCTCCGTTTCTCTGTCCTTGACCAGTCGATTGCCGTCGCAGGCCGGCCGCAGGGTGACGCCATTCGCGAAACCGTGGAGCTGGCGAGGCATTGCGAGGCGTTCGGGTACCACCGGTTCTGGGTATCGGAACACCACAACCACCCGGTCATCGTGGGAACCGCGCCGGAGATCCTCGTGGCGGCGATCGCGGTGTCAACCACCCGGATCCGCGTCGGCAGTGCCGGGGTGATGCTGCCACACTATGCGCCCTTCAAGGTCGCCGAACAGTTCCGGGTGCTCGACGCCCTGGCGCCGGGCCGGATCGACCTGGGGCTCGGCCGGGCTCCGGGTTCCGACCCGATGACCGCCTTCGCGCTGAACCCGCGGGCCAATGAACGGCCGGTCGAGTTTCCGCGCGACATCGTCGATCTCGACGCATGGCTGCACGACGAGCCGCTGACCGAAGGGCACCCCTTCGCACGGCTCCAGGCCCGACCGCAGGGCGCCACGGCGCCCGAGATCTGGATCCTCGGCAGCTCGGATTACGGTGCGCGGGTGTCGGCGCATTTCGGACTGCCATACTCCTTCGCGTGGTTCTTCACCGACGGCCGCGGCGGTGCCCAGGCCCTGGCGCTCTACCGCGACGGGTACCGGCCGAGCCGGCGTCACCCGGAGCCGCAGGCGGGGATCTGTGTCTGGGCGCTCGCGGCGGAAACCCGAAAGGAGGCGCAATACCACTTCAGTTCCAGGGCACGCTGGCAACTGTTCCGTGACCGCGGTCTCCACCTGCCATTCGAGGATCCGGACACCGCGCTTGCCGCCCCGCTGAACGAGGGCGAGGCGGCGCGGATCGAGCAGTTGCGCAAGACGTCGATGGTCGGAACCGGAGCCGAGGTAGCCGAACGCATCACGGCGCTCGCACACGAACTCCAGGTCCGGGAGGTGGCGATCGTGACCTGGACCCATGACCCCCGCGCACGGATCGCGAGCTACCGCGAAATCGCGCGTGCACTGTCGCTCCCGGCGCCGGGCGATTGACCGGCCGCGCGAAGCGGGGGACACTGTCGCTCCTCCCGCTCCCGCCCACGAAAGGACTTCGCGATGAACGACATGCGACTGCAGGCCGAAGCGCTCGGCCATACAGCCGAACAATGGCAGGCGCGACTCGACCTGGCCGCGGCCCACCGCTGCGCTGTCATGCATGACCTGCACGAAGGCATCTTCAACCACCTGACCCTGCGGGTTCCGGGCCACGAGGATCGCTACTACCAGATCCCGTTCGGCCTGCACTGGTCAGAGGTGACGGCGAGTTGCTTCATGGAGGTGGGGTACGACGGCGAGGTCAAGCGCGGCGACGGCATCGTCGAGCGGTCCGCCTACTGCATCCACGCCCCGATGCACCGTGACACGCCGCAGGCGGCCGCCGTATTCCATACCCACATGCCGTATGCGAGCGCGCTCACCCGGCTCGAGGACCAGACCATCCTTCCAATCGGCCAGACCGAGCTCGGCACGATGATGCGGACCGGTTACGACGACAGCTATACCGGCCCGGCAGTCAGTTTCGAGGAAGGTGAACGGCTGGTCACCGTGTGCGGCGATCACACCGTGCTCCTGATGGCCAACCACGGTGCACTCACCCTCGGCAACACCGTGGCCGAAGCGTACGACCGGCTCTACTACCTCGAGCGGGTCGCCCAGGTACAGCTCTATGCAATGTGGACCGGGCGTCCATTGCGGCCGTTGCCGGATGAGGTGATCGAGAAGACCTACAGCACCTATCGTGGCACCACGATGAAGTATGGCGAGAAGTCGAACGCCGAGTGGCACTTCAATGCGCTCAAGCGCATCCTCGACCGCAAGGAACCCGACTACGCCAGCTGACGCTCGCCACCCGGGGCGGCCTGATGGACCGCCCCGGCCCCGGTCATTCGCTCGATCTCCGTTGACCCGTAGCCGATCTCGGCCAGGATCTCGGCCGTATGCTCGCCCAGCCGTGGCGCGTGCCGGTGCTCGTCGGGCATGCCCCCGGAGAAGCTGTTGGCAGCCCGCGTGGTGCGCACCCGGCCCTCGCTCGGATGATCGAGTTCCCGGAAGAACCCGACATCGTGGAGATGCGGATCGTCCAGCAGGTCCTCCAGCGTGTTGTAGGGTGTCGCCGGAATGTCCCGGCGCCGGCAGATCTCCAGCCATTCGGCTGTCGTCCTGGTGGCCAGTCCCTCCCTGCGTACCTGGAAATACTCCTCGGCATGCGCCGTTCGCGCAGCGGCGCTAGCGAACCGTGGATCCTCCCGCAGTTCCGGTCTGCCGATCTCCTCGAAGAAGGCAAAGGCCTGGTCGTCTGTGTTGGGCCCGACCGTGATGTACCCGTCGCGGGTCGGCAACGGACGGTAGTGCGGACTGAGCAGGCGTCCGTCGCCCGTCGGTCCCACCGGCGGCAGGAAGGTTGCGGCGCCCATGTGTTCGGCGGTGACGAATCCCGCCATGTTCTCGAACATCGGCACTTCGATCGCCTCGCCACGACCGGTCCGCTCGCGCCGGTAGAGCGCAAAACCGATCGCCTGGGCGGCAATCAACCCGGTGATGTGGTCCGTCATCACCATGGGAACGAACCGCGGCTCGCCGGTGGCGCGGTGCAGGGTAGCGGCTACGCCCGAGGCACTCTGGATCACCGGGTCGTAGGCCGGGGTGTTGTAGTAACGCCCGCCCTTGCCGAACCCGACGATCATGCAGTGGACGAGGCGAGGATTGACGCCGCCAAGGCCGGCCGGGTCGAGACCGGCGCGCTCCAGCCCCTGCGGACGGACATTGGTCACAAACACGTCGGCACCGGCAATCAGTCGCCGCATGGCGTCGTGCCCGTCCGGATGCTTGAGATCCAGACAGATCGAGCGCTTGTTGCGGTTGAAGTTCAGGAACTTCCCCGACATTCCCGGTGAACGGCTGCCGTGTGCCATGGTCCGCAGCAGGTCGCCCCCCGGCGCTTCCACCTTGATGACCTCGGCCCCGTGGTCCGCGAGGGTGCGGCTGCAGATCGGCCCGACCACCACCGTGGTCTGGTCGATGACCCGGACCCCCTCAAGTGGGCCCATCAGGCGAATTCCATGTTCATGACACCGCACTGGGCACCATCGGCGTCGGCCACCCACACCGACATGCCGTTTCCGTCCGCACCCCTGCCCTGGATCTGCACCGTGTCCCCGACGTGGATCGGGCGGGTCAGACGTGTCGTGAACCCGGCAAGCCGACCCGGTGCGCGGCGCACCCCGGCGCCTGCCATCAGCGTCATGGTCAGACCGCCGTTCTGCACCGTCGCCGGGTAGCCCTCGACATCCCTCGAGTAGTCGGCGTCGTAGTGGATCCGGTGTGCGTTCCACGTCACCGCGGAGAACCTGAACACCAGTGTTTCGGTGAGCGTCACCATGTCCGACCAGTCGGGGTCGGCCGGCGCCGGCACCGGCGGAGTGACCCGGCTCTGCTGGCCCGGCGCAGGCATTTCGCGGTAAACGGCATCGTTTTCGTCAACGGCGACCACCTGTCCGTCACTTGCGACGGTATCGCGCAGTGTAAGGATGGCGATCCGGCCAGTGCGGGCGATCTTCGGGGTGATCCGGACCACCTCGATGGTCTTGGTTGCCGGAACCCCGACCCGGAGGCTGCCGGACACCCTGACCCGGCGGCCGGCTCCCATGCGCCGGGGCAGCGGGATCGGCGGCAGCACCACTCCTGGCGCCGGATGACCATCGGGACCGATCGCGGACTGGCGCACCACATTGGCAAAGAACATGCCGAACCAGTGCGGCGGCAATTCCGACCCGGCCCGGTAGCTGTCCGGGTTTTCGTCCAGCATGCTGGCTATTCGCCGGACCGAGGAAAGTCCGATCTCGTCTTCCACCACTCTCCTGCTGCCGACATGTGGAGCCAGGGCTTCGATCGAGGCGATGAACTCGCTGTCTGTCTGCATGGGCCGGTCCCTCCAAGCATGCGCAAGGCCGCACACTATGACGAAACGGCCGACACGGTTAACGGTTTGCTGAACGGTTCCATCAGCGCTCCCGGCACCGCTTGCGCACTGTCGGCAGCAGAAAAGCGTCGCGCCAGTCCGGCCTGAGCCCGCGGTTTCGTGACCAAGCGTGTTTGCCTGTTGTCGGGCTTCTGTCGCAAGGGTGGCCTGGTCCGAACGGTTCCGGCAGTGGCGTGGCTTCTTCGCTCGGACGCTGGGAAGCAGTGGTGGTGGAGTGCGAACGGGAAAGGACCGGCAATCACAAATCGATTGTTAGAGAGACGAATCAGCAAAAATACGTGAATAATTGCGTGAAATGAACACTGATAATGAAATTCAACATTCGGTTCGGCGGTTTTCTCCCGCCGGGTCGGGCCGAACGATTCGGCGGCCTGATCGCATCGACCCATCACGCGCTCGACTTTCTGCCGGGTGCGTGGTTCATCCTGCGCACTTCGTGAGTCATGCTGGCGGAATACCCGTCACTGAAGACGGTTGCGGCCGGTTTCGGACCAGGGGTCCCTGAGTTGCGGCGCCAGATCGCCGAATATATCCTCGCGGCCTGTGCGGAGCGCGCCTCCGGCTGCTTCACTGCTTGCACGGCAGGCGGCACCGGTCAGGGCATCTCCCGCGGGAACTGCCGTGTCATTCAGCCCGGCGACGGCCTCGCCCGACATGATCCGGAACAGGGAGAGAGCACTCATGCAGGAATCAGGCGGCACCCCATTTCTCCCCGCCCTGAAGGACGGGTTCTGCTGCGAGGTGGACGCATGAAATTCGGGTTTTCCGAAGAACAGGAGGCATTCCGCGATGTGCTGCGCCGGTACTTCGAGGACCGCTCCCCGACCACCGAGGTCCGCCGTCTCATGGCCACCGACCAGGGCTGGGAACGCGAGGGCTGGAACCGGATGAACAGCGAGCTCGGCCTGGCCGCGATCGCGATCCCCGAGGCCTACGACGGCCAGGGCTTCGGCCTTGTCGAGCAGTGCATCGCGCTTGAGGAAATGGGACGCGCGCTGGTCTGCTCTCCCTACTTCGCCACTACCGTCCTCGCCGCATCGGCAATCGAGCTCGCGGGGTCCGAACAGCAGAAACAGGCCCTGTTGCCGGGTATCGCGTCGGGCGAGACCATCGCCACCCTGGCCTTCTGCGAGGATGATGGTCGCTGGGATGTTGAAGGCGTCGCGCTCGAGTCCCGCGGCGATGGTACGCTGCACGGCAGCAAGAATTACGTGCTCGACGGACAGGCCGCCGACCTTGTCGTAGTCCTGGCCCGCGCACCGGGAACAACCGGGACCGACGGTCTGTCCCTGCACCTGGTGCGCGGCGATGCCCGGGGACTGGAGCGTCGGGCACTTCAGTCCATCGACGAGACCCGCAGGATCGCGCGCCTCGCCTTCGACGGTGTCGAGGCGGAATCGCTGCCGGGAGCGGCGGCGGCGGCAATGGAACGGGTGCTCGCGCGCGCCGCGATCTGCCTTGCCAACGAGATGGTCGGCGGCGCCGAGCGTCTGCGTGCCGACGCCCTCGACTACGTCGGCATGCGCATGCAGTTCGGCAGGTCGATCGCGTCCTTCCAGGTGACCAAGCACAAGGCGGCGGACATGCTGCTCGAGGTCGAACTGGCGCGGTCGGCGGCATACTACGCCGCTGCCGCCCACGACGAGGCTGACGACGACGTGCTCGCGCTCGCTTCTCTGGCCAAGGCCGGCGCCGGAGAGGCCTACATGCAGACCGCGATCCACGCCATCCAGATGCATGGCGGCATCGGGTTCACCTGGGACAACGATACCCACCTGTGGTTCAAGCGGGCCAAGGTATCGGAGATGTTTCTCGGGTCATCCGCCCAGCACCGGGAGCGGCTGATGGCACACTGGCAGGACTGAGGGGAGATCCGGCATGACCGACCTTCGTGAACAGGAGACCCTTGAGGAACTGCGCGGATGGCTGGCCGACAACTGGGACCCGGAACGGGGACTGCTCGAATGGCGGTCCATGCTCGCCGACTCCGGCTGGGGCATGCCGCACTGGCCGCGGGAATGGTACGGGCGCGACCTCCCGGTCGGATTCACCCCCCTGGTCGATGCCGAGTTCGCCAGCTTCGGAGCCCTGCAGGTCACCCGCAGCGGCATTCGCATGCTGGCGGCCGCCACGATCCTGGAACACGGGTCCGACCTGCATCGGCAGAAGTTCCTGCGCCGGATCATCACCGGCGAGGACGTCTGGTGCCAGCTGTTCAGCGAACCGGGGAGCGGCTCGGATCTCGCGGGTGCGACCACACGTGCCGTCATGGTCGGCAACAAGTGGGTGGTGAACGGCCAGAAGGTGTGGACCACCAGCGCCCACAAGGCCCACTGGGGCCTGCTTCTGGCCCGGACCGACATGGACGTCCCCAAGCACCAGGGACTGTCCTACTTCATCCTCGACATGCAGCAGCCCGGCGTGGAAGCGCTTCCGCTCAGGCAGATGAACGGACACGCCTCGTTCAACCAGGTGTTCCTGACCGATGCCGAGGTGCTGCCGGAGTTTCAGGTCGCGGCCAGCGGCGAGGGATGGAACGTCGCGACCACCACGCTCATGCACGAACGCCGCGCCGCCGATTCGCTACGCAGCTGGGGCAGTGCCGGTCAGCCCGGAACCGGACGCGTCTACGAGGAGGCACTGGAAGAGAACCGCACCGCCATGGCCCCCTATTCCTGGTATCCGCAACGCGCCGGCAGGGTCGACCTTGTGCTGCCGCGCGCGCACCAGACCGGGGCCATCCACGATCCGGTAATCCGCCAGGAGATCGCGCGGCTGCTCATCATGCACAAGTCCGCCGAATGGACGGCCATGCGGGCGCGGACCGCACAGCAGCGCGGGCGACCCCAGGGACCGGAGGGGTCGCTCGGCAAGCTTGCGTCGAGCAATGTCGCGCGACTCGCGGCACAGGTTCACACGGTGATTTCGGGCGCGGACGCGATGCTCTCGGGATCGGACGGTCCGTGTGACGGCACCATCGCCGAAATCCTGGTCTCGTTTCCCGCCGCGTCCATCGCCGGGGGGACCGACGAGATCCAGAAGAACATCATCTCCGAACGGGTGCTCGGCATGCCCAAGGAGACACGGGTCGACACAGGCAGGCCGTTCCGCGACATCCCGCGCAACACGGTGTCCTGATCAGCCGGCCAGCACCGCGTCGCGCGGGCGGAACCTCCAGGCCGCCAGCGCCGCGGCCAGTCCGACCACGGGCACGATCATGGTGAGGATGAGCACGAGGTCGTAGCCGCCGACCTGCCAGATCAGGGACGCGAGGATGGGCGCGACGGCCGATCCGCCGACGAAACCGATCGCCAGCAGTCCCGCCGTGACCCCGAAGTCGGTACGCCCGAGCAGTTCGGCCACCGCGGTCGGACGGATGACGCTGAGCACACCTGCGCCCGACCCCTGCAGGGCGACGAAGACGATGACCAGGCCCGGTGCCATCCCGGCGAGATAGAGCGCCGTGCCCGCCAGGCCCATGGACACGAAACAGGTACAGCAGATCATCAGGGTCGAGACCCGGTGTTCGACCGACAGCATCAGCAGCCGCCCGGCAACCTGCATCGGGCCCATCATCGAAGCCGCCGCCACCGCGGTTCCGACGGCGAGGCCCCGGTCGGCCATGATCGGCAACATGTGGCTCACGAGCAGGGTGTGATCGAGCGCGATACTGGTGAAACTCAGTGCGAGCAGCCAGAAGGTGACGGTGCGCGCCGCCCGTGCCGCTGTGCGCGGACTGGCGCTCGGCTGGCGGGCGATTGCGGGCGCGACCCGCGCGGCATGGTGACATCCGTAGAGGATGAGCGGAATGCAGACCACGATCACCACCGCGGCAAAGATCACGATCGCACCACGCCAGCCCAGGAACTGCGTGAGCAGGTGCGCGCTCGGGAACGAGACCGTTCCGGCAAAGCCTGCGGCAAGCGAGACCATGGTGATGGCGCGGCGCGCCCGCCCGCCCAGGCAATGGGTCAGGATCGTGAAACAGGCCTCGTACAGCGTACCCGACATGGCCACGCCAAGGCCGAACCAGATCACGTAGAACTGCCACACGTCCCGGACCTGGGAGAGCAGCAGCAGCAGGATCGCCGCGAGAGCGGCGCCGCCGGCGAACACCTCCCGGCTGTGTCCGCGGTCGATCAGGCGCCCGGCCACCGGTGCGAGGACCGCCGATACCGTGAGCGAGAGGGTAAAGGCGCCGGTCAGGACCGCCTTGGAGAATCCGAGCTCGGCCTCCCAGGTCGGCAGCAACGCAGGGAAGGAATAGTAGTAGCACGCCCAGACCAAGGTCTCGACAACGGCGAACGGCCAGACGATCCGGCGAAAGGTTCGCGTCGCGATCACGTCGCCCGAAGGTAGTGCCACCTGTCAGCCGCGGGCGACATTGCCACTGCGCACCGGCACTCCGAAGGTACGGTGGCAGATGTCGGCGAGGATGCGCACTCCCTCGCGGATCTCCGCCGCCTCCGGGTGTCCGAAACACAGCCGCAGCCGGGAGCGTGCGGCCTCGGGATCCGCCGACCATTCCGGACCCGGGTTGAGCGCAACCCCTGCCGCCGCCGCCTCTGTTGCCAGCACCCGGGTGTCCACGACGTCGGGCAGGGTGACCCACAGGAAGATGCCCCCGGTCGGACGTTCGAATTCGGCCGTTGCGCCGAACTCCTCGCCGAGCGCGTCAACCAGGGTGTCGAGTTTCGCTTCGAGCCTGCGCGCCAGGGTTTCGACATGGGTGTCGAATCGGGCGTTGCAGTATTCGGCCAGCATCATCTGTTCCAGCGCACCAGTTCCGCCGTCGCTCTTGCAGGCCACCATCTGCGCAATCACGGACTGCTCCGCAGTCACGTAGCCGACCCTGAGCGCCGGCGCGATCGTCTTCGAGAACGACCCGACGTGGATCACCCGGTTCCCGGCGCCATCGAGCGACGCGATCGCGTGCGGACGCTGCTGGTCCCAGGTGAGATCGGCATAGCACTCGTCCTCGACAATCGGCACTCCGTACTCGGCCGACAGCCGCAGCAATTCGAGACGCCGGTCGACCGGCATGACGCTGCCGCCGGGGTTCTGGACCGTGGGAATCACGTATATGTACTTGATCCTGGAGCCCTTGGCGGCGTGATCAGCCAGCATCGAGGCGAGGGCGTCCATCCTCATGCCGTGCGAATCGATCGGAACCCCGGCGAGGCGGACACCCCTGCTGCGCAGACGGGAGATGGCTCCGCCATAGCTGAATTCCTCGAGAAGAACCGTGTCTCCCGGAGCGCAGAGCACGGTGTTGACGAGTTCCAGGGCCTGGTTCGATCCCGAGGTGATCAGCACCGCGTCGGCACAGACCGACATGCCGCAGCGTTCGGCCAGCTTGCGCACGACGAACTCGCGAAGCGGCCGGTAGCCGAGCGGGCCGCTCTGCAGACCGTAGGTGGCAAGGGTGTGGCCGTCGCGACCCAGCACGTCCGAGACCGCGCGGATCATGTCATCAACCGGAACGCTGGCGCTGTCGTTGTGGCCGCCGACGAAGTTGTAGCGCGGAAAACCCGACCAGCGCGCGGCCGGCACCGGCAGCTCGGGACGGAACAGGTCACTGAATTCGATGTCGACGGCCACCGGCGTCATCCTCCGTTGCAGACAGAACAATCACACTATATCCACGAATGATCGACCCGGACCACTGTCCTCCCTCCCGGAACCGTTCCGCTGGATCCTGTCATGACCGCAGCCACCTTGCCACTTGCCGGCATCCGGGTCCTGGACATGACCCAGATCTACAACGGGCCGTACTGCACCTTCCTGATGGCAATGGCCGGTGCCGACGTCATCAAGGTCGAGCCGCCCGGCGGCGAGCATCTGCGTCGGCGCAACGCGCGGGGCAACGCGGTCTATCCGTTTCTGATGCTGAATCCGGACAAGCGCAGCATCGTGCTGGACCTGAAACAGGAAGGGGACCGGGCGACATTTCTCGAACTGGCGGCCACCGTCGACCTGGTGGTGGAAAACTTTGCGCCAGGCGTCGTCGACCGGCTCGGGGTCGGGTACGAGACCGTACGCGCGCTGAGGCCCGACATCATCTACGCCTCGGGCAGCGGTTACGGCCAGGATGGCCCCTATCGCGGCTACCAGGCCATGGACATAGCCGTTCAGGCAATGGCCGGGGTGATGAGTGTCACCGGATTTCCCGAGAATCCTCCCGTCAAGGCGGGAGTCGCGCTGTGCGACTTCCTTGCCGGAATCCATCTGTACGCCGGTGCGATGACGGCGCTGGTTCGCCGCCAGCGCACCGGGGAAGGCGGATATGTCGACGTGTCGATGCAGGAATCGGTCTTCCCGACCTTCGCCTCGAACCTCGGCCTGTTCTTCGACGACGAGTCCGGTTCGCTCCCGGGCCGAACCGGCAACCTGCACGGCGGGCTTTCCATTGCCCCCTACGGCGTCTACCCGGCGCGCGACGGGCACGTCTCGATCATGTGCAACAATGACACGCACTGGCACCGGTTGCTCCACATCCTGGGCCGGATCGACCTGGCCGGCGACGAACGCTTCCGGACCATGGCTGACCGGGTGCGTCACCTCCCCGCGGTGACGGAACTGATCTCGCAGTGGTCGATGCAGCGCGACCGGTCCGAGATCATGGCCCTGCTCAACGCCGGGCGGGTTCCGTGCGGCGAGGTCAGGCACCTCGCGGAAGTGGTGCAGGACCCGAACCTGATCGCGCGCGGCATGATCCGCTGGACCGACGACGGGCACGGCGGGCGCATGCTCTCGGTCGCAAGCCCGCTTCACATCGACGATCTGGCCTCGGCCCCGTCGCGCAAGGCGCCCGAACTCGATGCCGACCGGGCGGACATTCTCGAGGAAGTGCAGGCAATGCGGAGCGAACAATGACAGATGACCTTGCGGGCAAGGTGGCAATCGTTACCGGTGCGGGACGAGGCCTCGGACGCGAATACGCGGAAAAGCTGGCGCTGGCCGGCGCCTCGGTCACGGCGGCGGACATCATCGACTGCGCCGAGACCGTCTCGGCCATCGAGGCCCGGGGCGGGACTGCGATCGCGTGTCACCTCGACGTACGTTCCCACCAGAGTTGCGAGGACGTGGCCGAGGCGACGCGCGCACGGTTCGGGGGTATCGACATCCTGGTCAACAACGCAGCGCTCTACGGATCGCTTCGCGGCGGCCGGTTCGAGACGCTGTCGGAAACCGACTGGAACGACTGCATGGACGTCAATGTCGGCGGCATCTGGCGGTGCTGCAAGGCGGTGTCCGCGGAAATGAAGGCGCGCGAGAGCGGGTCGATCATCAACATCTCTTCGCTGGCCGCGGTGGCCGGGTTGCCGTACGGCCTCCACTACGCCACGTCGAAGGCAGCGGTGATCGGACTGACCCGGTCGCTGGCCCGCGAACTCGGGCGCAACTGGATCCGTGTCAACGCCATTGCGCCCTCGGCGGTGATGACCGAAGGAACAGCCGAGTTTTTCGGCGACAAGCTCGACCGTGCCACCACCGTCATAGCCGACGGCCAGACACTGAAGCGCACGCTCGAGACCGGAGACCTGGCCGGAACCGTGCTGTGGCTGGCAAGCGACGCCTCGCGCTTCGTGACCGGCCAGACCATCATGGTCGACGGCGGCACGGTGTTCCTGTGATCGCGGACCGGCCGGCAGTGGAAATCGCGGGACACATCGGCTACACCTCGCAGGCATCGATCGACCCGCGGCCCCGCATCCGGAACGGAGTTTGACCATGCAGCACAGCACCCAGGTCTCGCTGGCCCGGCGCCTGTTCGATCATATCGACGACCGGACCACCGACATGGCGCCGGATGTTGCCTACAACAGCGTCGACGCCTTTACCTGCCCTGACCGGCTGGAGCGGGAATGGCGTATGCTGTTCCTTGATCACCCGCAGTATCTGGGGCTGTCCTGCCAGATCCGTGATCCCGGTGACTACTTCACCAACGACGATCTCGGGGTTCCGATCCTGGTGACCCGGGACCGGGAAGGGTCGGCACGCGCGTTCCTCAACGTCTGCCGGCACCGCGGCGCCCGGCTCGTCGAGGGCCGCGGGTGCGGCAAGCGGGCCTTCGTGTGCCCCTACCACGCCTGGAGCTACGACACGGCGGGACGGCTGGTATCGGTGCCGCAGCGCGGGAGTTTCGGAGAAGTCGATACCGCGTCGCGCGGGTTGCGCGAACTGCCGTGCGAGGAGCGCCATGGCATGATCTGGGTGTGCGCCCGGCCGGATGGCGCGATTGACCTCGACAGGTGTCTCGGCGGCCTGGATGACGAGTTCGCCAGCTACGACTTCTCCAGCTACCATCACTACGAAACCAGGGCGAGATCCTGGAAGATGAACTGGAAGGTGGCGGTCGACACCTTCCTCGAGCCCTATCATTTCCCGGCCCTGCACCGGGAAACGGTCGCCCCGATCTTCCTGCCGAACCTGTGCCTGGTCGATGTCTTCGGCCGCAACCTGCGCGAGGTTCTGGCGCGCCGGTCCATCGTGGACATGCGCAACCAGCCGGAGTCCCGGTGGAACCTGATCCGGGAAACGGCGATCGTCTACGTCCTGGTCCCCAACGTGGTCGTGATCTCGCAGATCGACCACCTCGAGATCTTCCGGCTCTATCCGGCCGGCGGCAAGGTCGACGAGACGCTGGTGTACTTCGAGTTCTACATCCCCGAACCAGCAACCACCGAGAAGGCGATCGAGCACTGGCGGCGCAACCTTGAACTGACCATCCGGACCATTGAGCAGGAGGATTTTCCCACCGGCGAGGGCATCCAGGCCGGCATGACATCCGGGGCCCAGCGTCAGGTGATCTACGGACGCAACGAGCCGGCACTGCAGCATTTCGAACGGACCATTACCGAGATGGTGGAGATGGCTGCGGCGGCGTAAGCAGGCCGCACAGGATGGAGGGACGACAATGACCGTCACACATGACTTCTCCGGCCGCGGCGCCGTGGTAACCGGGGGCGCGCGGGGCATCGGTCTCGCCATCGCGCTGCGACTGGCAACGGGAGGCGCCCGGGTCTCGTTGTGGGACCTCGACGGTGAGCGCATGGCCGAGGTCGCCGGCCGGTTTCCCGACGGTGTCGACTGCCGCACCGTCGACATTACCGACCCCGCATCGGTCACCGCCGCAGCCGAGACGACCCAGGCCGCAATCGGGGCGGTCGACATCCTGGTCAACAGCGCCGGGATCGCCGGTCCCAACCACACGACCTGGGAGTATCCGGTCGAGGCATGGCAACGGGTCATCGACATCGACCTGAACGGCACCTTCCTGTGCTGCCGCGCCATTGTTCCGGGAATGCGCGAACGCAACTACGGCCGGATCGTCAACATCGCCTCGATTGCGGGCAAGGAAGGCAATCCGAACGCGTCGGCCTACAGCGCGGCGAAGGCCGGAGTGATCGGCCTGACCAAGTCGCTGGGCAAGGAGCTGGCGTCGACCCCGATCACGGTCAACTGCATCACGCCGGCCGCGGTCCGCACCGAGATCTTCGACCAGGTCAGCCAGTCCCACATCGACTACATGCTCTCGAAGATCCCGATCGGCCGGTTTGGCCTGGTCGAGGAGATGGCGAGCCTGGTGGCCTGGCTGGCGTCGGAGGAGTGCTCCTTCAGCACCGGTGCCGTGTTTGACATTTCGGGCGGGCGGGCAACCTACTGACCAGGCCGCCGCTGCCCCCGGAGAACCCCGATGACCGCCGACAACAGTCTCATACCGCGGACCGCGACCGAAATCGTCGCACTGCTGCGCTCCGAAGAGATCAGCCCGCTCGACCTGCTCGACACCCTTGAGGCGCGCATCGCCGAGGTGGACGGCGCGGTCAATGCCATGATCACGCTCTGCTTCGACCGTGCGCGACAAGACGCCAGGCGCATCATGGAGCGCCCTGTCGGCGAACGCGGCCGGCTCGCGGGCATGCCGGTGGCCATCAAGGATCTCAATCCGGTTGCCGGTGTACGCACCACCTGGGGTTCCCCGATCTACGCCGACTTTGTTCCGGCCCGGTCCGACTGCCTGGTGGAGATCCTCGAGTCCGAGGGCGCCGTCATCTACGCGAAGACCAACACGCCGGAGTTCGGCGCCGGCGCGAACACCTTCAACGAAGTCTTCGGAGCAACGGTCAATCCGTGGGACACCTCGCGCAGCTGCGCCGGGTCATCCGGCGGATCAGCGGTCGCGCTCGCGACAGGACAGGCCTGGCTCGCCAGCGGGTCGGATCTCGGCGGTTCGCTGCGCAACCCGGCAAGCTTCTGTTCGGTGATCGGCTTCCGGCCGAGCCCGGGCCGGGTGGCGGCGGGACCCGCGGGCCCGGGAGCCGCGCCCGACGACCTCTTCGGAATCCCGGGCCAGCCGTTCGGCGTCGCCGGCCCGATGGCCCGGACCGTGCCCGACGTCGCGCTGATGCTTGACGCCATGACCGGGTTTCATCCGGCTGACCCGATCTCGCTGCCGCGCGAGCCGGGATCCTACGTCGATGCGGTCGCCGCCCGGACCGTGCCGCGCCGGGTTGCGTTCTCGCGCGACCTCGGCGTCACACCGGTCGATCCCGAGGTCGCGGAGATCTGCGAAACCGCCTGCCGGCGGTTCTCCGCCCTCGGTTGCACCGTTGAGGAGGCGCATCCGGACTTTTCCGACATCCAGGATATCTTCCAGACCTGGCGTGCGCTGCTGTTCTACACCGGCAAGCGAACGCTGCTGGAGACCCGCCGCTCCGAGCTCAAGCCGGAAGTGATCTGGAACATCGAGCGGGCCTCTGACATCTCGGTCGACGACTTCGCCCGGGTCGAGCTCGCTCGCGGCCGCTACATCGACAGGGCCCGGGCCTTCTTCGAGACCTATGACCTGCTGGTGTGCCCGGCAACCGTCGTGCCGCCGTACCCGGTGGAACAGCGCTACGTGGAACGTCTCGGAGACCACGAGTTCTCGAACTACGTCGAGTGGCTGACCATCGCCTACGCAATCACCATGACCGGCCACCCGGCGATGAGCGTGCCGGCCGGCTTCACCGCCTCCGGCCTGCCCGTCGGGTTGCAGCTGGTCGGTGGACCGCGCGGCGAGGCGGCGCTGCTGTCGGCCGCGGCACTCTACGAGGAGGAGGCGGGACTGTCGGGGAAGGTTCCCATCGTTCCGCGTTCTCCGGCCGGCTGACGGGGAGCGGATCATGGCTGACAGGTTGACGGGGCAGGAACGCGAGGAAGCACTTGCCAGACTGCCTGGCTGGTCGGCGACCGAAGGGCGCGAGGCCATCGAGAGCAACTTCAGGTTCGCCGACTTCGGCGAGGCCTTTGCCTTCATGACCCGGGTGGCGCTGCGCGCGGAGCAGATGGACCATCACCCGGAATGGTTCAACGTCTACAACCGGGTCGAGGTCACGCTGGCGACCCACGATGCGGGCGGTGTCACCGGACTGGACATCACCCTCGCCCGGTTCATGAACACCTGCGCCGGTCGCTGAGACCGGCCAGGAACTCGAGAATCAGCCGCGAGGTTTCCTCCGGCTGTTCCTGCTGCACCCAGTGGCCGGCGCCCTCGATCAGCACGAGTCCGCGCATGTCGGTGCAGATCTTCCCGTTCATGCGCTCGGCGGCACCCGGTTTCTGGAACACACCCCAGTCACTCACGCCGGATATGAACAGGGACGGCTGGTCGATGGTCCGACCGGCAAAGGTCCGCAACTCGTCGCGGTCGAATTCGCCGGTGGCCCGCCGGTACAGGTTGAGCCCGCCCTGGAAGCCGTTTCTCGCGTACTCGCCGGTGTAGACTGCGAGTTCGGCATCGGTCAGCCAGGTTGCACGTGCGATTTCATCCGCGTCCGGCATCGCCCCGGCCACGGCGGCCGGCATGGTATCGGCCAGGTCCATGATGTAGTAGGTGGGCATCAGCGCCAGCTGGTCGGCCCTCCAGGCCTCGAGCCGGTGCGGGCGGTTTCCGGACCAGTCGGCGCTCTTCATGTGATAGTAGGCTCGCAGGAACGCGTGCAGCCCTCCCGGCGGATCGACCATGTGCGAGTTGGCGGCCCGGGTCGAGTAGTACCAGTTGTAGTGCTTGCGCGGTCGCTCGAGTGCTGCCAGTTCGGCGTGGATGTCGGGCCTTGCCGGGGCGGGTGCCGCCAGCGGTGGCGGGCCGTCGAACGGCGCGCTCATCAGGATGCAGGACGCGAAGACGTCCGGGCGGGTCAGCGCCGACCAGGCTGCGACCGCAGAGCCATAGTCGTGACCAATCACCGCCGTCGCGCGGTCATGCCCGCAAGCTGCCAGCAGACCGACGGCGTCGCGTACGGTGTTAAGCAGCCTGAACTGGTCAAGCGGAGCATCCCAGTCCACCGGGCCCCAGCCCAGGGTGCGTCCGTAGCCCCGCAGATCGGGAGCGAGAACGTGGTACCCGGCCCCGGCAAGCGCCGGCATTACCTTGCGCCAGCTGTAGGCCAGTTCCGGGAACCCGTGCTGAAGCAACAGTGCCGGGCTGCCCGGGTCTCCGGCCTCGAGCAGGTGCATGACCAGCCCGTTTCGATTGTCCAGGTGGCGCGAGGTCACGCCGTCGGGAAGCAGTTCCGGCTCGTAGGCCTGGTGCAGTGTCATGCCGATTCGCCTCTGCTGGCAGTACCGTGCGGGCCCGCACCCTGCCACTCCGCGCGGGACGGGTTCAAGTCGTCGGTACCCGGGGGTTGGCGGCCGTCGCCCGGGATGGTGTGATCACCGCGATCCATCGACCATGGAGGACAGAGCAGTGACCCAACATGACAGCAACCAGGTTCCGGGACTGTACCGGTGTCGCATCGGTGACGTACTCGTAACCGCGATCTCCGACGGCTATCTCGATGCCACCTTCGAGGTGCTGCGCGGCATCGACGCCGCCGGGGCCGAAACGGTGCTGCGCGAGAACTTCCGGCCAGCCCCGCCACGAATCTCGGTCAACTGCTACCTGCTGCAAAGCGGGACCCGTACCGCCCTGGTCGACACCGGTTCGGGCGACAGCATGGGGCCGACGCTGGGCAGGCTCCATGGTCTTCTTGCCCGTCTCGGCATTGCTGCCGGCGATGTCGACACCATTCTTCTTACCCACATGCATCCCGACCATTCCAACGGCCTTGCCGATGCCGACGGCACGAGGCTGTTTCCCGAGGCACAACTGGTCGTCGACGAGAAGGAACTGGCGCACTGGCACGACGACACCGCGCGATCGCGTGCCGACGAGACTGCCCGGGCGCGCTACTTCGACGCGGCACGGACCCAGGCCGCTCCGTACCAGGACCGCCTGGCATCACCGGGCGGCGAGCCGTTTCCGAACGTCACCGCGGTGCCGCTTGCCGGACATACGCCAGGGCATACCGGCTACCTGGTCGCGTCGGGCGGTGACACCCTGCTGATCTGGGGCGACATCTGCCACGTTCCCGACATCCAGGTCCGTCAGCCTGAAGTGACCATGGTGTTCGATGTCGATCCCGACGCCGCGATCCGGGCCCGCAGGCGGGCCTTCGACATGACAGCCACCGACCGGATGCTGATTGCGGGCATGCACCTGCACTTCCCGGGCTTCTGCCACATGGTCCGGAACGGCAGCGGCTGGCGGATGGTACCCGAGGCCTGGCGCTTCACCGTGTGAAGGAGCGCCCGTTCAGGGCGCAAGGAACCCGCGGACCTCGGCGTTGTAGGCGTCGGGATTCTCCAGGTAGGCTGCATGACCCGCGCCGGGGATGCGAATCGAGCGGGCATCGGGGATGATCGCGGTGAGTTCTTCGCTGCGCTCCGGTGCGATGATCCCGTCTCCTGCTCCCGACAGCACCAGGACCGGCATCGCAAAACCCCGAGCGAGCGGCCGCGTATCGGCGTGGTGCAGCATCAGGCAGGCCGGTTCCAGGCCGGCGAGCGGGACTTCCGATGCGATCCCGGCGAGTTCGTCCACGACGTCGCTCGACGCCCCCGCCGCCGCCATGGCCGAAGCCCGTGTGCGGCCGTAGGCCTCGGGACCCATCCGGCGCCGGTCATCGAGTCTCGCGGTCCAGCGCGGGCCCAGCGGTCCCTCCGCACCGTCACCGGTCCAGGTGCCGGACAGGATCAGCCGGTCGACCCGTTCCCCGAACAGCCCGGCGAGTCCCTGGGCAATGACACCGCCCATCGAGTGACCGAGCACCTGGGTACGGTCGATGTCGAGTGCCGAGAGCAGTGCGGCGGCAACCGCCGCGTAACTCTTGAGGTCGGGGTCCGCCGCAACCGTCTCGCCGTAGCCCGGCGCATCCCAGGCGACGACACGCCAGTCGCCGGACAAGTCCTCCAGCTGGCAGCGCCACGACCGGCTGTTGCCGCCGATGCCGTGCAGCAGCAGCAGTGCGGGTCCGCTCCCGGCTTCGCGGTACGACACCGGACCCCTCGCGGTTTGTACGATCCTGCGTTCATGGTCGGTCATGTCCGGTATCCCTGTCCCCCTGCTACAGCACCGAAAGCATCATGCCTGCGGCGGCGCATCCGGCAAGTGTTCGCAACACGCCCTGGCGAAGCACCGGGAGCAGCAGCACGGCGAGGGCGGTCAGCGCCAGACTGGCCGGGCGGATGCTGTCCGGCACCGGGATCTCGAAGGCCACCCACGCGAGGCCGCTCGGCACCAGTTCCAAGAAGCTCACGTGCAGTCCGAACCAGACCGCCAGGTTCAGCACCACCCCGACCACGGCGGCGGTGATCCCCGACAGTGCTGAAGAGATCGCCCGGTTGCCGCGAAGCCGCTCGACCCACGGCGCGCCGAGGAAGATCCACAGGAAGCACGGGGTGAAGGTCACCCACAGGGTCACGACGGTACCGAGCACGCCGGACCAGATCGCATCTCCTCCGGCGAGGCGCGCAGCTCCGAGGAAGCCGACGAACTGGGTGACCAGTATCAGGGGACCCGGCGTGGTCTCGGCAAGTCCGAGCCCGTCCAGCATCTCCTGCGGCGTGAGCCAGCCGAACGCCGAGACCGCCTGCTGGGCCATGTAGGCCAGAACCGCATAGGCCCCGCCGAAGGTCACCACCGCCAGCTTGCTGAAGAACACCGCCTGGCGGGCCAGCACGTGCTCGGAACCGAGCAGACCGAGCAGCAGGACGACCGGTGCTGCCCAGAGCACCGCGAAGACCGCGACCAGCATCACGGCACGCCGGGCATCGGGCCGGGTATGGTCCAGCCGTCCCGACGCCTCCAGTCGCGCGATCACCGTCTCGCCGTCGCCGTCGCGACCGACCGTCTCGCCGAGGGCCGGGCCGGTGCGCAACAGGCCGGAAAGCAGTCCTGCGAAGGCGGCACAGGCAACGATCGCCGGGAAGGGGGCCGCGAGCACGAACATCGCAATGAAGGCGGCAATCGAGATCGCGACCATCACCGCGTCGACCAGTGCCCGCCGGGCAATCCGGACCACCGCCTCGACCACGATGACCAGGACCGCGGCCTTGATCCCCTCGAAGGCGGCAGTGACCAGGGGAAGGTCGGCCCAGAGCAGGTAGGCGACGCTCAGGGCGAGCATGACAAGGGCGCCCGGCAGGATGAACAACAGCCCGGCAATCAGGCCGCCGGCGGTCCGGTGGATGAGCCAGCCGATGTAGGTCGCGAGTTGCTGCGCTTCAGGTCCTGGCAACAACATGCAGTAGTTGAGGGCGTGCAGGAACCGCGTCTCGTCGATCCAGCGCCGCTCCTCGACCACCATGCGGTGCATCAGCGCAATCTGTCCGGCCGGCCCGCCGAAACTCAGGATCCCGACGCGAAGCCAGACCGCGAACGCCTCTCCGAGCCCGGGAATGCGGTCGGTTTCCCGGAGCGGTGGGGTCATTCATGTCTCCGGAAGGCCGGTCGGGCCCGGGGTCAGCGTCTGCGGTCTCCGTATCTGCCAGAACCGGCGCGTACTGTCGAGACGGGCGCGGGCCGGGTCGAGACCGGTGACGGCGCGGTCCCTGCCCGCATCTGACACAGAAAACTCGAAGCCGTGCGCCGGTCACACCGGCCTGACCCGGCAGTGGGCATTCCGGCTCCAGGCCTGCGGCGCGGGGAGCGGCGGGATTGCCCGGCCCGTGAGCCCGCGAAACCGATCCCGGGCACGCAGCGTGATGCTGCCGCCCATTCGGGTCCTGATTGACAGCCACACCCGGGCCCGATAGAGCAACTGCGCAACCCGACAGGAGAACAGACGACCAGTGCCCGAACAAGCCATCGCCGTGCTCGGAATCGGCTATGTCGGACTGCCGCTCTCTCTGGCACTCGCGCGTCATCACCCTCGCGTGGTGGGGTTTGATACGGACCATGGCCGGATTGCCGAGCTCAGGTCGGGGACGGATCGGAACGCCATCCACGGCACTGCGATCGAGATTCCGGCTGCCCTGGCCCTGACCAGCGAACCCGGGGACATCGCCTGTGCGAGTGTCTACATCGTCACGGTACCGACCCCGATCAGCAGCGATCGCAGGCCCGACCTCAGTCTGGTCCGCCGCGCCTGTTGCACCATTGCCGCCTCGATCGCGCCCGGCGATCTCGTGATCGTGGAATCGACACTGTATCCCGGCGCCACCGAGGAGGTATGCGGACCGCTGATCGCGGAGGTGTCCGGCCTGCGGGCCGGCATCGACTTCGCGCTCGGCTATTCGCCGGAACGCATCAGTCCGGGTGACGGACGCCACACGCTCGAATCGGTGTCCAGGATCATTTCAGGCCAGGACGGCCCGACGCTCGAGCGCATGGCGGCGCTGTACGGTCCGGCGATCTCCGGCGGCCTGCACCGGGCCCCGTCGATCCAGGTGGCCGAAGCCGCCAAGATCGTCGAGAACGTGCAGCGCGATCTCAACATCGCACTAATGAACGAACTGGCAATGATCTTCGATCGCCTGGGACTGCGCACGGCTGAAGTGCTCGAGGCGGCGGCGACCAAGTGGAACTTCCAGCGCTTCACCCCGGGCCTGGTCGGCGGTCACTGCATCGGGGTCGATCCGCACTACCTGATCTCCCGGGCCGAGAGCCTGGGCTACTACCCCGAGGTGATCCGCGCCGCCCGGCGGCTGAACGGTGAACTGCCCGGCTTCGTCGTCCGGCGCATCCTCACGCTGCTCTCCGGCGCGGCCTGCACCCCGCAGTCAGCCCGGATCGGGGTGCTCGGGATGACCTTCAAGGAGAACGTGTCCGACTTCCGCAACAGCCAGTCGCCGGTCATCGTGCACGCACTGCGTGACTACGGTGCCGAGGTGCTGGCGCATGACCCGCATGCCGATGCCACGGCGCTTGCCGGGGCGACCGGGATCGAGACCTGCGGGCTCGACCGGCTCGCCGGGCTCGACGCCCTGGTCCTCGCGGTTCCGCACTCGGTCTATCTCGAGGGCGCCCCTGAACGGCTGGCCGGATTGCTGCGGCCCGACGGCGCCCGGGTGCTGATCGACATCAAATCGGCGCTCGACCCGGCCATGCTGGCAGGCGACATCACCTACTGGAGCCTGTGACCGGGCAGTCAGCCGCCTCGTGCCTTCAGCGCCGCAATCTGCCCGGGAGTCAGGAAGCGGGTATTCATCGAGCGCAGCATCAGGAACAGCCGCGCGGTCTCCTCCAGCTCCTCGGTGGCGTAGACCGCGTCCTCGAGCGAGGTTCCCGCCACCACCGGTCCGTGATTGGCCAGCAGGACCGCGTGGTGAGCCGACGCCATTTCCCGGACCGCGCGGGCAAGATCAAGGTCGCCCGGCGGATAGTACGGTACCAACGGCAGCACACCGATCTTCATCACGTAGTAGGCGGTGATCGGCGGCAGCACGTTCGCCGGATCGATGTCGGCAAGACAGCTCACGGCCACCGAGTGCGTCGAGTGCAGGTGCACGACGGCACCGGCCGACGGGCGCTGCCCGTACATCGCCAGGTGAAGGAAGTTCTCCTTGGTGGGAGCATCCCCGGATACCAGCCTGCCGTCGGCATCGAGCCGGGACAGGCGGGCGGGATCGAGGTCGCCCATGCTGGTGCCGGTGGGCGTCATCAGCCAGCCGTCCTCGAGCCTGACGCTGATGTTGCCGGAACTGCCGAAGGTCAGACCGCGCTCGAACATCGACCGGGCCAGTCTGGCGATCGCCTCGCGTTGTGCTGTCTCGGACATGTCCTTCCCTGCCGCGGCCCGGAGCGATCCCCGCGTTCAGCCCAGCACGCGCCCCGCGACTGCGTCGAGCTTCGCCACCAACTCCGGATCACGCATGTCCGGGTGGGTAACGACCGCAGTATCGAGCGCCCGGTCGCCGCCTTCCCGGTCAACCTCTGGACGCTCGGCCAGCCGCGGCGCCACCTTCCTGACCAGCGCTCTCGCATTGTCGGCATTGGCGGTCAGGACGCCGATGATCGCCTCCACCGACACGCTGTCGTGATCGGGGTGCCAGCAGTCGTAGTCGGTGACCATCGCCACCGTGGCGTAGGGCAGTTCGGCCTCCCGGGCCAGTTTCGCTTCGGGCATGTTGGTCATGCCGATCACGTCGCAGCCCCAGGACCGGTACAGCATGCTCTCGGCGTAGGTGGAAAACTGCGGACCCTCCATGCACAGGTAGACGCCGCCCCGGTGCATCACCAGCCCGAGCGACCTGCCCGCCTCCTCCAGCGCATCCTGCAGGCGCGCCGACACCGGGTGAGAGAAGGTGACATGGGCGACACAGCCCGCCCCGAAGAACGACTTTTCGCGCGCAAAGGTGCGGTCGATGAACTGGTCGACCAGCACGAAATGCCCCGGAGCAAGGTCGTCGCGAAACGAGCCGACGGCACTGAGTGACAGGACGTCGGTGACGCCGGCCCGCTTCAGCGCATCGATGTTGGCGCGGTAGTTGATCTCGCTCGGTGGCAGGAGGTGGCCACGACCGTGGCGGGGCAGAAACACGAGCAGCTGCTCCCCGAAGGTCCCGAACAGCAGCTGGTCCGACGGCTCGCCAAACGGCGAAGAGACGGTTTCCCAGCGCCTGTCGGTCAGCGCCTCGAACTCGTACAGGCCGCTGCCGCCGATGATGCCAAGGACCGCTTGCGCCATGTGCCGCTTCCTCCTGCCGGTCCTTGCGGTGCGGTCACCGGATCCGGTCAGTGCACGTCGGACCAGATCTTTCGCTTGCTGACGTACAGCAGACCGGTCATGACGACCAGAAAGATCATGGTCATCACGCCCATGCGCTTGCGTTCCTCCATGTTGGGCTCGCTGGCCCAGGCGAGGAAGGCTGTCACATCGTGCGCCTGCTGGGCGACCGTTGCGGCCGTGCCGTCACCGTAGGTGACCCCGTCCTCGAACAGGGGCGGAGGCATGGCAATCTGGCCGCCGGGAAAGTAGCTGTTGTAGCTCATGCCATCAGCCAGGTCGGTGTCGGACGGCGGATCGGCATAGCCGACCAGCACGGCGTTGATGTAGTCCGCACCCCCGCCACGCGCCTCGACGATCAGGGACAGGTCCGGGGGAAAGGCGCCGCTGTTGCTGGCACGTGCCGCATTCGCGTTCTCGAACGGCGCCGGGAACCGGTCTGCCGGAGTGGCCGGTCGCGGTAATACGTCACCGTTCTCGTCGGGTGCGGCGGGAACCTCGTACTCGGCCGCAATTGCCTTGACCTCGGTCTCGGAGAACCCGAGATCGGTCAGGTTGCGGAACGCGATGTAGTCCAGTGAATGGCAGGCGGCGCAGACCTCCGTATAGACTTGGAAGCCCCGCTGCAGTTCCGCACGATCGTAGGTCCCGAACACGCCGGAAAACGACCAGTCCTGTGCCGGCGGTTCGGCGCCGCCGCCGGCGGCCCCGGCCGGCATGACAGGACCCGTTGCCAGGACAACGGCGGTTGCGACCGCAACCAGGAGAGCGCGCGCACGCATCACGGTGCCTCCTTCGACACTGCCGCCGGGGCGACCACGGATCCAGCCGAATCGAGCACCGGCCGGCTAATGCTGCGCGGCAGCGGGCGCGGTGTCTCGAAGATTGACAGCGCGGGAAGCAGGAGCAGGAAGTGGATGAAGTAGTACGCCGTGCCGATCCGGGCCAGCGCGACATAAATCCCTTCCGGCGGCTTCGCGCCAAGGTAGGTGAGCAGGACGCAGTCGGCCAGCAGTACCCAGAAGAATATCCTGAAGATCGGCCGGAAACTCGCGCTGCGCACCGGCGAGCGGTCAAGCCAGGGCAGGATGAACAGCACCCCGATCGATGCGAACATCGCGATGACGCCAAGCAGCTTGTCGGGAATGGCGCGCAGGATGGCGTAGAACGGCAGGAAATACCACTCGGGAACGATGTGGGCCGGTGTGACCAGCGGGTCGGCGGGAATGTAGTTGTCCGCGTGCCCCATCGCGTTCGGCAGGAAGAAGACCACGGCCGAGAAGAAGATCAGGAACACGCCGAGACCGAACATGTCCTTGACCGTGTAGTAGGGATGGAACGGAATCGAGTCCTGCTGGCCACGGATATCGATGCCGAGCGGATTGTTCGATCCGAAGCGGTGCAACGCAATCACGTGCAGCACCACCACGCCGACGATCAGGAACGGCAGCAGGTAGTGCAGGGAATAGAACCGGTTCAGCGTCGGGTTGTCGACCGCGAAGCCGCCCCACAGCAGGGTGACGATCCAGTCGCCGATGCCGGGAACGGCCGAGAACAGGTTGGTGATCACCGTCGCGCCCCAGAAGCTCATCTGGCCCCACGGCAGGACGTAGCCCATGAAGGCCGTCGCCATCATCAGCAGCAGGATCACGACGCCAAGGATCCACAGCAGCTCGCGCGGTGCCTTGTATGAACCGTAGTAGAGGCCGCGGAAGATGTGGATGTAGACGACGATGAAGAAGAAACTGGCACCGTTCGAATGGATGTAGCGGATCAACCAGCCATAGTTGACGTCGCGCATGATGCGTTCGACGGACGCGAAGGCGTAATCGACATGCGGCGTGTAGTGCATGGCGAGCACGATGCCGGTGACCAGCATGATGACCAGCACCATTCCCGCCAGAGACCCGAAATTCCACCAGTAGTTGAGGTTCTTCGGCGTGGGGTATTCATGCAGTTCGTGGTGCATGAACGAGAACACCGGCAACCGGTGCTCGATCCACCGTACCACCGGATTGGAGAAATTCGGGCCGCTCATCCTTCAGCTCCTCACCCGATCCTGATGACCGTATCCGTAATGTAGGTGTAGGGCGGAACCTCGAGATTCTCGGGCGCCGGGCCCTTGCGGATACGACCTGAAGTATCGTAGTGCGACCCGTGGCACGGGCAGAACCAGCCTCCCCACTCGCCTCGGGGATCCGTCGCCTTCTGCCCCAGCGGAACGCAGCCGAGGTGGGTACAGACACCGACCAGGACCAGCATTTCAGGGCGTTCCGCCCTGTCGACATCGGCCTGCGGATCCGGCAGGCTGTCGAGGTCGACCGCGCTCGCCGCCTCGATCTCCGCGGCGGTGCGGTGTCGCACGAACACCGGCTTGCCCCGCCACAGCACCGTGACCGCCATACCCTCCGCGACCCCAGCGGTGTCGAACTCCGTCGACGCGAGCGCCAGGGTATCGGCCGCCGGGTTCATCTGGTGGATGAATGGCCATGCAACGCAGGCCCCGCCGACCACGCCCATCGTCGCACTGGCGACATGGATGAAGTCGCGCCTGGTCGCGCCGTCGTGAGTCTCAGCCATCACGTCTGCCTTTTGCCGGTCCCGGGCTGCCGCCGGCCACAGTCATCCCATGCAGAAACTCGGTCCGCACCGGCATGTCCGTGCGTGTGGGCGGGCAGGCCTTCATACTAGAGGGCGTCGCAAATTGCAAAGCGCCTTCAGCCGGTATCCGGGCACCGGCAGACAGGGAGCGGACCGGCCCCGGAAGGGGAGGTTCGAACCCTCCCCCGGGGCCGGATCCGTACCTCGTTACTCGGCCGCGAGGCTGGCTCCCGTTGCGCGGTCGAGCGCCTGGCCGAGGTCGGCCAGGATGTCGTCAACATGCTCGATACCGACCGACAGCCGGACATATCCGTCCGATACGCCGGTCAGCTGCTGGTCTTCCGGCGAGAGTTGGCTGTGGGTCGTGGTGGCGGGGTGAATGGCAAGCGAGCGAGCATCCCCGATGTTGGCCACGTGGTAGAACAGTTCCAGGGCATCGATGAAGGCGCGTCCAGAACCCCGCCCGCCGGTGAGCTCGAAACCCACCAGGCCACCGTATCCGCCCGACAGGTAGGTGTCGGCGCGCCGGCGCGCCTCGCCCTCCTGCAGTCCCGGGTAGATGACCGAGTCGACCGCGGGATGGGAGGACAGGAAATCCGCCACCACGGCCGCGTTGCGGGAGTGCTCGAAGATGCGCAACGGCAGGGTCTCGAGGCCCTGGATCACCTGGAAGGCGTTGAACGGCGAGAACGCGGCTCCGAGGTCACGCTGGAGAGTGGTTCTGGCCTTGATGATGTATGCCACCGGTCCGATCGGCGCCACGGCCTCGACCCAGACCGCACCGTGGTAGGACGGGTCGGGCGTGTTGAGTGCCGGCTGGCGCTCGGAAAACTCCGCCCACGGGAAGTTGCCGCCATCGACGATGAGACCACCGATCGAGGTTCCGTGACCGCCGATGTACTTGGTGGTCGAGTACACGATCACCGCAGCCCCGTGGTCGAACGGACGGCACAGCAGCGGTGCCGCCGTGTTGTCGACGATGAGCGGGATGCCGAACGACCGGCCGATCGCCGCGACCTCGGCGATCGGAAACACCTGGAGCTTGGGATTGGGCAGGGTCTCGGCGTAGTAAGCACGGGTGCGGTCGTCGGTGGCCCGTGCGAACGCGGCCGGATCGGCCGGATCGACGAAACGCACCTCGATGCCCTGGTCCTTCAGCGTGTTGGCGAACAGGTTCCAGGTCCCGCCGTACAGGTCGGTGGAACTGACGACGTTGTCGCCGACGCGCGCCAGGTTCTGCAGGGCTATCGCCGACGCAGCCTGCCCCGATGCGACCGCAAGCGCGCCCGAACCGCCCTCCAGCGCGGTGATGCGGTCCTCGAGCACGGCGCAGGTCGGATTCATGATGCGGGTATAGATGTTTCCCAGTTCCTTGAGCGCAAACAGGTTCGAGGCGTGTTCGGTGCTCTGGAACTGGTAGGAGGTCGTCTGGTAGATCGGTACCGCGACCGAACCGGTCGCGGGGTCGGCGCGATATCCGGCGTGCAACGCCAGGGTCTGCGGATGAGCTGCTTTCGAGGTCATATCGACACTCTCCTTCCCGAATGGCCGACAACAGCCGGCTCGTGAGGTTCATGCCGCCAAACGATCGGGAAGGGATCAGGCCCGGAGACCATGGCCGGAAGACTCGCTCTCCCGCCATGGCAACAGAGGACGGGACCCGTCTTCCGCCGCTTTAGCTGCATTTCTAACGCGCCCGCAAGCTGGTGCTCAAATCGGCGCTTGGACCGGTGCCTACACGGACCAGCCCGCGCTGTCAACCCCGAGATCCCGCCGGGCGCACGCCGGATGTGCGGCCCTGACGGTTCGCCATGGACTGCCGGGGCCCCGGGTGACAGTCTGACCGCAGGCTCGCTGCCGGTGAAAGGCGCCATGACTGAAACCATCAAGAACCCCGGACCGCGCACGGGGCGGCACCGTTCCGGCATGATTGCCGAGATCGTCGATTTCTGGCTCGCGGACAGCCGGGACAGCCCGGAGCGTGCCTCGGCCCGTCGCGACTGGTGGTACAGGGGCGGCCCCGGGGTCGACAGCGAGATCCGTGCACGATTCGGCCATCTGGTCACGCGCGCCTGCAGCCGCGACCCGAAGCTCGCGGACTGGCAGCAAACGCCGGACGGTGCGCTGGCTCTCGTCCTGCTGCTGGATCAGTTCACGCGGAACATCCATCGCGGTACGGTCCAGGCCTATGACGGCGATGCCCGGGCATTCGAGATCGTCGAACACGCCATCGTCCACAGACTGGACAGCGCGCTGCACCCGGTGGCACGCATCTGGCTCTACCACCCCTTCCATCATTCGGAGGACCGCGCCGAACAGGACCGCGGTCTCGACCTGCTGCGGGCCCTGAGGCGGAAGGCCGACCCGGTCTGGCAGGCCTACGTGGACCGGAGCATCCAGGGATGGACCCGGCACCGCGACATCGTCGCCCGCTTCGGCCGGTTCCCGCATCGCAACGCCGTGCTCGGACGCCCGGGCACGGCGGAGGAAGAGGCTCACATGGCGGCGGGCGGCGAGAGTTTCGGCCAGGGATCGCAGGCGGGCGGCGCAACAGCCTAACCGCTTTCCGCCTTCTCCACCGGTTCCGTCAGTTCCGCGGCCTGCAGGGTCCGCGGCTCCGTCTCCAGCTGTTCCAGCGGCGGGATGGACTCTCCGGCCGAAACGACGCTCAGCCCCTCCAGCTTTCGCGCCGACGGTAACACCTGCCGTTCAAGCGTGCCCACACCCCTGTTGTAGTGTTCAACGGCCCGGCGTAGCGACTTTCCGATATCTTCCATGCGACCGCCGAACCGCTTCACGCGCTCGTACAGTTCCCGCCCGGTCTCCGCCACGGCCCTGGCGTTCTCGGCCAACCTTTCCTGTTGCCAGCCGTAGGCCACCGCCCTGACGAGTGCGATCAGTGTGATCGGCGTTGCAATCAGCACCCGGTTCCTGACGGCTTCCTCGAAGAGGCCCGGCTCACGCTCCAGCGCGGCGGCCAGGAACGCGTCACCGGGAATGAACATGACGACGAATTCCGTCCCCCCGACCAGCCCGTCCCAGTATTTCTTCCCCGCAAGGCGCCGTATGTGCGAACGGACGTTGCCCGCCAGCACGTCGAGGTGGCCGGCGCGCTCGTCATCCGTCTTTGCTTCCACCGCATCGAGATAGGCCTGCAGGGGCGTCTTCGCGTCCACCGCGACCGACTTTCCGCCAGGCAGGCGGATCACCACGTCGGGCCTGAGCACGCCGTCCTCGCCGGACAGGGTAGGCTGTTCCTCGAAATCGACATGCTCCACCATGCCCGCGATTTCGAGCACGTTGCGAAGCTGATGCTCGCCCCACCTGCCGGCGCCCTGCGGGCGGCGAAGCGCCTGGACGAGGCGGCCGGTCTCGGATCGCAGGTCGGACTGGACCTGGGCCAGCTGGCGGACCTGCTCCGTGACCGAGCGGTAGGCGTCGACACGGGACCTCTCCAGCTGCTGCGCCCGCTCCTCGACCTTCTTCAACTCGTCGCGGATCGGCGCAACGAGCGCCTCGACAGCCTTCTCGCGCGCCTGCAGGTCCCGCTCCGCCTCCACCCTGTGCGACTGGAAGCGCTCGCTCACCAGCTGCAGGAAGGAGTCGCTGTTGCTCTTGAGCACGTCGGTGGCAAGCTCCGCGAAGCGGCTTCCGGTTGACCTGTCGATTTCCGCAAGCCGCGCCTCCGCCCTCTCCGCCCGGCTGCGGGCCGGCGCGGCGAAGACGAACCAGATCAGTGCCGCGCCCGCAAGCAGCGCGCACAGGACAGGCAGCAGGACGTCCATGCTTTCTCCGATTCCTTCCCGGCCCAGCGATAGACGAAAGCCGCAACCCCGGCAATGTCGCCGCCGGGGGCACCTACCGTCCGCCACGGACCGCCCGGCTCCCGCGATGAAGACTACACCCCGGAAACGTGACGGCGTGCGACTGTCCGGGGAACGCCGCTGGAACGATCTGGCGCGCGCTTGCGGAATCAGCTTCGTGGAGACAGACGGAACGTGCCCCGCCCGGTGGTGCGGGAACCTGGGGTCCCTCGCGGTATCCGGGCTGTCGGCCCGTTGCGCCCCGGAGCCCGACCGCGACCGCGCGGTGGCGCCGCTGCCGGCGATGGCGGGCTACCCGGCCCGGGCCTGGATGCCTGCGCAGAGCCAGCGGACCAGCGCCTTGTCCGGATCCGCGATCTCGCCGAGGGATTCGTACCATGAGGCTTCCCAGCCGGTTTCCGGCAGGCCGGCAAACACCATCAGATTCAGCGGGTAGGTCTCGCAGTCGGTGCAACGGCGAAAGTCGTCGCGAAACAGGAAGACCGGCTTGTTCCAGGCAATCGCCATACCCAGTTCGACCATCACCCCCTCGTCCGGCGGACAGCCGTTGACCACCGCGAACAGGGCATCGGCCTCGCGCACGTCGCGCATGTCGGCCCGTGCGATCGCATGGGCCCACCCGTCGGCGGTGCGGTCGATCTGGTTGTTGCGCTCGAACGGCTCCCACACCTCGCACCCGATGGCCTCGAGGGCGGCCACGAGCTCGCCCAGGGGGCCTGTGCGCAGCTGCTTCGAGAACCCGTAGGGATTTGCAAGGTACACGGTCGGTCTGGATGTCACCGGAGTCTCCCTGAGCGGTTGCACCTTCCCGGGCCTGCGTGGAATGGTGCGCACGGAGCCGAACGGGCCGCAAGACCGGCAATCTGGAGAAGTCCATGACCCAGCAGGATGACGCGATCCGCATCGACGGCCTGGTGATCGCCAGGTTCTCGCGCGAGGTCTTCGAGGACATGGCACGCGGCGGCATTACCGCGGCCAACTGCACCTGTTCGGTCTGGCACGACTTTCGCGAGACCATGGCGGAGATCGCACGCTGGAAACACTGGTTCGCCGAACATGAATCGCTGATCACCCAGGTCCACGGCACGGCCGACATCCTGCGTGCCAGGCGGGAAGGTCGGGTGGGGATCATTCTCGGCTGGCAGAACACCAGCGCGATCGAGAACGACATCAGCTCGCTGGTGCTGTTTCGCGACCTCGGCGTGCGGATCGTGCAGCTCACCTACAACTCGCAGAACCTGGTCGGTTCCGGGTGCTGGGAGAGTGAGGACGGCGGACTGTCGGACTTCGGACGTCATGCAATCGAGGAAATGAACCGGCTGGGAATCCTGATCGACCTGTCGCATGTCGGCCCGAGGACCAGCGACGAGGCGATCCGCCACTCGCGCGCACCGGTCGCCTACACCCACTGCTGTCCGATGCTCAAGCAGCACCCGCGCAACAAGACCGACGAGCAGCTGCGGACCATCGCCGACGCGGGCGGGTTCGTCGGGTTTGCGAGCTACACGCCGTTCCTGCCGCGTGGCGAGGACAGCACCGTCGACGACTGTGTCGCGGCCATGGACTACCTGATCAACCTGGTCGGCGAGGAACGGGTGGGTATCGGGACCGACTGGGTCCAGGACCAGGATCTCGACTTCTTCCACTATCTCTCGCGCGACAAGGGCCGGGGGCGGCCGACCGCCACGCCGCAGAGCCGGGTGCCGCGAATGCCCAGGGGACTGGAGACCCTGGGCGACTTCGGCAACTTCATCCCCGCAATGGAACGGGCCGGCTGGTCGCAGACCCGGATCAGCGGGGTGCTCGGCCGGAACTGGCTTGCCTTTCTCGAGGAGGTCTGGGGCGCGTAGCGGCGCCGTCAGGCCGGCGCCAGCAGGTCGACGACCGAGAGCGCGATGAGGCGGACCGCCAGCAGGGTCAGCATCGCCTTGAAGGCCCAGCCAAATACCCTTTCGGACAGCCGCTCCAGCAGCGCCTTGCCGGTCATGGTTCCCAGGAAACCGCTCGCCACCATGGCGACGATCAGCGGGATCCACTCCCAGAAGGCAAACCCGAGCAGTCCGAACACCACGATCTTCAGCGCGTGCTGAAACATGGCGCACACGGCATGGGTACTGACCGTGGTCATGCGACCGAGCCTCTCGGGCGAGAGGAAAGCGCCGATCAAGAGACCGGTTGCTCCCACGAACATGCTGGCAAAGGTGGTGCCGATTCCGATCGGAACGAAGCTCCGCGGCCCGGCATCGCGCCTGGTCAGCTTCGGCGCCCACACCACCCAGAGCACGAACAGCCCGAGCACCAGGCGCAGCATGTCTCCGGGCAGGGCCACCACGACCTGGGACGCCACGGCCGCCCCGATCAGCGAGCCGATCACGAAGTAGCCGAAGATCTCCCGGCTCACGTGTGACCGCATCACCCAGGCGCGGCCGCCGTTCGAGCCCATCTGCACCGCGCCGTGCACCGGGATCACAGCAAGCGGCGGCAGCACCGATGCCATGGCGATCAGCATCATGACCCCGCCGCCCAGTCCGAATGCCGCTGTCACCGCCGAGGTCAGGTAGCTGAAGGCGATGAACGCAACCGCTTCCACGGCGCCGAATCCGGCCGGCAACAGTTCCATTCCCGTCCCCTCTTCCATGGCCGGCACCGGGAGCGAATTTGCGTGACAGGCGGTCACCCGACCGCTACACCTCCGGGCAACCCGTCACGGCCGGAACAGGGAAGACGAACGGATGAACACCCGTGCTGCCGACCGGGCTCAAGCCCTGGCCGATGATGCCATGGACCAGCTGTTCCGGGAAGCGCGTACCCACAACATATGGACCGACCGACCGGTTGCGGACGAGACCCTGCGCTCCCTCTACGCCCTGATGAAGATGGCGCCGACAAGCGCCAACATGAGCCCGGCGCGGATCCTGTTCCTGCGCAACCCGGAAGCCAGGGAGCGGCTGCGGCCGGCACTGGCGCCGGGCAATGTCGAGAAGACCATGAGCGCACCGGTCTGTGCGATTATCGGCCATGATCTCGATTTCTGGACCCACCTGCCGCGGCTGTTTCCGCACAAGGACATGACCGGGATGTTCCGCGACGACCCGGCCATGTCCGAGGTGGCGGCATTCCGCAACGGGTCGCTGCAGGGCGGCTACTTCATTCTCGCCGCGCGCGCGGTCGGTCTCGACTGCGGACCGATGTCGGGTTTCGACAACGATGCGGTTGATCGGACATTCTTCTCCGGGACCCGCATTCGTTCCAACTTCCTGTGCAACCTCGGCTACGGTGACGACACCGGCCTGTTTCCCCGCTCCCCCCGGTTCGAATTTGACGAGATCTGCACCATCCTTTGAATTACGGGCTCCCCGGGCCCGGGTCGGCCACCGCTCCGCAGCGCCGCCTTGACCGGCCCGGCAGCCCCGTGACCTGGAGGAACGGGTGAAGGCGCGGCTCATCATCATCGGCGCCGTCATCGCCGTTGGGCTCGTCGGTGTCGGCCTGCTGTTCGCTCCCGTGCTCGTCGACTGGACGCCGAACCGCGCCCGAATTGCGGCGACGATCGAGCAGCTGACCGGGACCACTGTCAGCATCGCGGGCGAGGTCGACTTCCGGTTCCTCCCCTCGCCCAGGTACGTTGCCTCCGACATCACGCTGTCTGATCCGGCAGGAGAGCACGGAACCGACCTGCTCACGATCCGCACGCTCGACATCAGCCTCGACAGCTGGGCGCTGCTGGTCGGCCGCACCCACGTCAAGGCCGTCTCGCTGCTCGGTCCGGTGCTCACCGTCGAGCGGTTCGACCGGGACTTCATCGGCGTTGTCGCCGGCCTCGCTCCCTGGGCCGAACGGCCGTTTACCATCAGCGAGGCAGCCATCAGGGACGGCACCATCGTCTACCGCGACCTGCTGTCGGGCGACGAACACCGCATCGAGCGGCTGAACGCGACACTGCGTTCCGATGACCCGCGCGGTCCGCACCGGATGACCGGCACCTTCGCCTGGCGGGACCAGTCGCTGGAGATCGATGCGAGCCTCGGGGAGTTGGACGCGCGAGGAACGGCGCAGCTCGACGCCGGGATCGGGCTGGCCGGCAGTACCATGGAGATTTCCGGGCGGGTTCACCTCGGTCCAGCCCCGGTGTTTCGCGGTGCTCTTGCCGTGACGTCCGGGAACGCGATCGGGGACCTGCGGTTCCTTGCGGGCCTGGACGCGACCGATGCCGCGGACGCCCGGGCAGACCCGCGCCCGTTGCGCCTGTCCGCCAGTCTCTCGGCGGGGCCCGACGGCGCCGAGGCGACCGGCCTCGCGCTCGAGTTCGGCAGCACGCGTCTGGAGGGTGACGCGCGTGTCACCCGCGCGCCCGACTTCAAGGTCGGGCTCAACCTTGCGCTCGCACGGGTGAACCTCGGCAGCCTGGAGGACGTGACCCGGGCCGGCGAGGCGATCGCCGGTGCCCTGTTCGACAGCGCGCAGGGGTATTCGCTACCTCACGACATGGGTGCGACGCTGACCCTGGCTTCCGACGCGATCGACGTCGGGGGCAGCCTGGTCCGGCATCTGCGGCTCGAGGGTGTACTGGACGGGGGAGCATTGACCGTCCGGCACTTCACGGCGGAGCTGCCCGGCGGCACGCTGACGAGGGTGGCAGGCACGTTGCACGCCGTCGCCGGCAGGCCCCGCTTCGTGGGCGAGATCGATGTTGCGTCCGACAAACTGCGGACGCTGTTCGGCTGGCTGGACCTGCCGGTCGACGCCGTACCTCCCGACTGGTTGCGTACCGGGAGCTTTCGCTCCGAAATCGATGTCACGCCCGACCGACTCGACCTGCCAGCGTGGCGCATCGGGCTCGATGCCACCCGCGTGGACGGAGGCCTCTCGGTCCTGTTCGGTCCACGCCCGGCGTTCGGTCTTGGCCTGTTCGCCGACCGGATCAACCTCGACCCGTACCTGCCCATCCTGCACGCCGCCGCCGAAATCAATGCGGCTGATGACGGTCGTCGGGAACGCGTGGTCGAAGCACTCGAACGCTTCGACGCCAACCTGCTGGTCGAGGTCAACGAGGCAACCGTGCGCGGCACCGTGCTGGAGAAGGTGCGCCTGGATGCCGGGATCGATCACGGGCGTGTCGATCTGCGCGACCTGTCGGTGGGCAATGCCGACGAGGGGAGCTTCTCGCTGAGTGGCACGCTGGGAAAGACGACACCCGACGCGGTCAACGTCAGGCTCGAGGTGCGGAACGGATCGATACCCGGGTTGGCCCGGCTGCTTGACATCCCCCTGGCGAAGGAACTGGCCGCACTCGACAGGTTCGCGATCAGTTCGACCATGACCGGCACCACCACGGGGCTCGATGTCAAGGGCACGGCCACCTCCGCCGGCGGGACCGTCACGGCTGCGGGCAGAATCGTCCCCGGATCACCGCCGGAATTCCTGCTGAAGCTGAAGGCGGACCATCCCGATACCGGCGCACTGTTTCACCGCCTGACCGGCCGGTCACATGCCCCGCCGGAGCACCTGGGTCAGGGAACCGCGAACATCACTCTTGCAAGTCGCATTGACCGGGGTGTCGATATCCAGTCGGTACTGCGCCTTGGCGCCGCGCGCATGGCGCTCGACGGCATGGCGGACCCGTTCGCCCCCGACCAGGCCCTGGATGTCCGGGTGCAGTTCTCCCATGCCGACCTGGCCGAACTGATCAGGATCGGTGACCCCGGGTTTGCCCCGGTGCACGGAGGTCCCGGTGCGCTGAACATCACCGCGCATCTGGAAGGGACGGGCGCCGGGCTTGAGGTCCGCGACATCGATGCGCGGATCGGAACCGCCGGGATCAGGGGGACCGGACGGATAGACCGGACCGGTCCCCGGCCTTCCGTCACGCTGGCGCTGGCGTCGGACCCGCTCGACCTCGACACCTGGCTGCCCGAGCGCGACTCCGTGGCATCCGGCCCCGTCGCACCGCTGGCACCCGGTCGCGGCGGCTGGTCGCACGAGCCCTGGGACTTCAGCGCCCTTCGCGTCATTGACCTTGCACTCGACCTCAACGCGCAGCGGGTCGAGTACGGCGCCTCCGTCATCGAGGATCTCGTGCTGGCGGCAACCCTGATCGACGGAACCGCGGAGATAACGCAGCTGCGGGGCCGGTTGCAGGACGGGACGGTGGAGGGCACAGGGCGGCTTGCGACAACCGGGATACCCGAGCTGGAACTGGAGGTCCGGGCTGCCGGCACACGGCTCGACCACGCGCCCGAAGGCGAACACCTTCCCGTTTCCGGCCTGCTGGAGTACTCCGTCAGCCTGTCGGGGCAGGGACGATCGCAGTTCGAGCTCGTCTCCGGCCTGCGGGGTGACGGAACCGCGGTTCTGACCGATGGTGTCATCAACGGGATCGACCTTCCCGCCGCCAGCGCCCGGTTGCCGGCGATCGAGCGAACGGCCGACCTGCTCACCATGCTCCAGGAGGTCACCAGCGGCGGCGCGACCCCCTTCGAGCGGATCGCCGGCAGCTTCACGGTCCGGAACGGCATCCTGAGTTCCCGCGACCTGATCATGGAAGCACCGTCAACCTCGGGAACCGCCGTGATGGCGCTCGATCTTCCGGTCCGGGAACTCGACTTCCGGTCCGAGTTGTGGCTGACCGACCTCCCGCAGTCACCTCCGCTCGGTGTACGGCTGGTCGGACCGATGAGCGCGCCGCGCGTCGAGCTCGATGTCGAACGCATGCAGGAACACGTGCTCCAGCGCATGAAGCGGACCGGCGTGCTGGAGCGACTCGCCACGCAACCCGAGGCGGCACCTGCCGCGGACGGGCATCAGTCCGGGGTGTCGAAGCCCGGAACCGGGACCGGCGGAACTGATCCGGACCATGCGAAACCGGAACCGGAAGGCGCGGACATCGAGCCGGAGGGTACGGAACCCGTGCCGAAGGACGCCGGACCCGGACCGGGCACCGGGGATGCCGGGCCCCGGACCCCGAGCCATGAACCGCGGGTCGCCGGACAGCGGTCGGACGGTACCAGGCCAGGGCCGGACAGCGCGGAGTCCGGGCCGACCATCTCGACACCGGAGCCCGGGAGTTCCAAAACCCGGCCGCAGAGCTCGCAACCTGATCCCGGGCGCGAGAAATCCGGAGCGACCGGCGGGCGGCGCGATTTCCAGTCCATCCTCGAGGGCCTGCTGGAGTAGGCGGGTCGGCGTGACCCTGTCCCGCGGCCGCAGAGCTCTACCGGTCCGGTTCGAACACGATCTCGGGCACGATCACCTCCCATTCCCCGCATCGGACGGCGGCCCGGTACCTCGGTTCCGAGTCCTCCCGGCTGCGGCGCACCACCGCGTAGACCTCCGCCGACCTGACGCTCATTCCGCGTGGAGGCTCGAAGGACCGGGCGAGACGTCCCACGGCCCGGCCCTCCCGGTCGACACAGATCCAGCGGCCGTTCGCTGCGACCCGGACGTCGAGCGGGTCACCCTGTGCGAGCGCGGAGATGGCGGCATGGACCGGCGAACCGGGATTGCTGCGACCGGCAAAGCCCAGATCGACATCCTGTAGTGGCAAACGAACATGCAGGTACCCGGCCTCGACCGGGCACGGGGGCAGCTCGGCTGCCTTGCGCATGACCGTCGCGTCATGGCCGCACAGCTCTTCCTGGAAGCTCCGGGACCGGTCCATCCGCGCCAGGGCAAGGGTGTGTCGGGCACGGGTCATGGCTACGTAGTACAGCCGGCGCGGCGCATCGGGATCCTCGCCCTCGCCCCGGCGCCGCCAGCCGCCGTCAAGAACCACCACGTGATCGAATTCCAGCCCCTTGGCCCGATGGGCGGTGAGCAGGAGCAGTCCGTGCTGGCGGCGACGCACGTCTCGGCCCCATTCCGCCAGCCACTCGATGAACTGGTCGGTCGGCGCTTCCCCGTCGCCCAGTTCCAGCGCGTGCTCCTCCACCGCCTGGCGCAGCAGGTCGTTCCAGGGACCGGCCGGGCGCCGCCGCATCCAGCCACGCAGGACCGGCATGTCGATCACCCGGGGTTCACGCCGGCGCAGCCAGTCGACGAATTGCCGCGTCTCCCGCAACCTCCAGAACCCCGGGATCTCCTCGTTCGCCACCTGCGCGCGGATCCGTTCGGCGTGCCTGTGCGCCTCGCAGAACGCGCGGACCGGCATCAGGTCCTTCCATTCGCGCGCGATCACCGCACAGCGTGACCAGTCCCAGTCCGCTGCGAGCCCGGACAGGCGCAGCAGTTCCGCCATGACACTCCGCGCCTGCTCGACCCGCTCGGCGCCCGCCGGCAGAATCTGCACCCGCCCGCGCGAGACCGGGTCGAGCGCCGTCCATTTCCCGCCCGGCGGCCGGTCCTCCCGGGCAAGATCGACATGGATCGGGTGGTCCGCCTTCATCCGTTCGCGCGCGGGCGCGATGATCGCGTTCGCGGCTGCCACGATATGGGCCGTGGAGCGGTAGTTGGCGGTCAGGTAGGTCGGCCTGGGCCCGTAGTCCCGCTGGAAGCGGCGGATGTACTCCACCGACGCGCCGTTGAAGGCGTAGATGTTCTGATCATCGTCGCCGACCGCGAACAGGGTCAACCTGCCCGCCTCGTCCTCCTGCGTCCGGCCGGCGAGCGCCGAAATCAGTTCGTAATGCTCACGGGCGACATCCTGGTACTCGTCGACGAGGATCCACCGAAACCCCGCGAGCAGGCGTGCCCGCTGCTCGTCCGCCTCCTCGGGTATCAGTCCCTCGCCGTGCAGGACCCTGGTTGCAAGCTGCAACACCTCGTCGAACACCTCCCGGTCGGGCTGCTCCGCCCGGCCGGTGAAGCTCGCGCCCGCAAGCCGCATCGCCAGCGCGTGGCAGGTCATCACCGTGACACCACGGGCATCGTCGCCGATCAGCCGGGCGAGGCGGTGGCGGATGTCGACGGCGGCGTGCCGGTTGTAGGCAAGTGCGATGATGCTGCGGGCATTCTCGCGGCGGACCCGGACCAGCCAGGCGATGCGGTGGACGATGACCCGCGTCTTGCCCGAACCCGGACCGGCCAGGACCAGGACGTTGGTCCGCGCCCGTCCGTCGGCGACGATGCTCTGCTGCACCGGGTTGCCCAGGCTTTCCACGATGGCCCGCCATGACGCCGGCGTCGTCTGCCGGCCGATCTCCCGTTCCCGTCCGGGCAGCCAGCGGGCGAGAAACGCGTCCTGCCCGAGCGAGAAGTAGTCCATGATCAGGCGCAGCGCCTCGCTCATGGCCACGAGCCCGCGTTCGGCGAACGCCACCATGACATGGACCTGCAGCACCTGGCCCGTGTAGTGGAGTGCAAGGGGCTCGAAGTCCGCCCTGGTGAAACCGCGCCGGTCCCGCTGCTCGAGCCGGATCGTCATTGCCGGTCGGAACACCGCCAGTCCCTTGTTCAGGCGGATCACCTCCTGTTCGTGCAGCCACAGCAGTGCGCGATCCAGCAGCCTGGCCGGGTTCCGGATTCTGGCTTTCAGGACCAGGTCGGACTCGATTGCCTGCAGGAGTTCGCCGAGCGTGGTCTCCGCCAGCAGATCGGTGCCGCGAATTCCCGACGGCAGGCAGCCGAGCAGGTACTGCAGCAGGCGGGCGGCTCCGTCGCGACGCAGGCCAGCGGTCTCCTCCAGCGTTTCCCACTCGCGCCGCAGCGTGATTCCCACGGTCTCCAGGTCCCGGGTGCGGACCGTGAGGCTGCCTGGCGCGCCGTCATCCTCGCCACGCCCGTCATGGGCAATGCCGCGGACAATGCGGAGCAGGCGTTCGGGAATTGGATCGATCAGCCCCTGGTCCCGCAGGACCTGGGCGGCGTTACGCAGGTGAAGCCACGAACTGTCTCCCCTGCCGAGATCGGGAGCGGTCTCGCGCATGTGGGCGATGAGGGCGGTCTCCAGCGCGGCCGCTTCCTCGAAGCGCCTGCGCGACGAGCGTTCCACGCCGGTGTGCACGAACGCGGTCAGCGCGGTGTCATTGCTGGCGATGCCGACCCGTTCCAGTTCATGCAGCGCGTGGCGAACCGCTTCGGAACCGAGCCCCGAGACCGTCATAAGTTCGTCCGTGCTGATCCCCTCGTCGGCATCCGCGCCGATGAGCGTCGCCGCAATCCGCAGCAGTTGAGCGCGGTAGACATCGGTGATCCCGGCCCCGGCCAGCCGGCGGCCGGCCTCCTCGATCGATCCCACCCGCAGCGACGACGGGAACACCCGGACGACGTTTTCCTCCCTGCTCAGCAGCCGGGATTCCTCCAGCCAGGCGACAGCGGTGCGCACCCTGGTGTCGTCGGTCGCGGAGTCGCGTTTGAACGCCTCCTCCTCATCCTCGCCGAGGATTTCGCCCGCAGTCGCCACGACCTCACCGTTGAAGCGCTTCTTCCGGTCGAGATTCCACAGGGCCCTCAGGATCCCGTGAATCTCCTCGCGGGTCAGCCGCGAACGCGCCGACATGCCGAACTGGCGTTCGACATCGTCCGTCGAATAGAGCAACACGCAGCGCGCCGGGCCGCGGTCACGTCCGGCACGGCCGGCTTCCTGCAGGTAGTTTTCCAGTGACCCCGGTATGTCGGCATGGATGACCAGCCGCACGTCGGGCTTGTCGATCCCCATGCCGAAGGCGTTGGTGGCCGCGATCGCCCGCAGATCACCGGCGATGAAACGCCGCTGCACCGCCTTCTTCGTCTCCGGGGGCAGGCCCGCATGGAACCGGTCCGAGGCGACTTCCTTGAGCTGGAGATACCCCGCGATATCCTCGGCCTGCTGCCGCGTTGCGCAGTAGACAATGGCGCCGCCAGGCACGTCGGGTGGCAGGTGGGACATCAGGACCCGGTGGATGTCGGAAAACTTCTCACCGCTCGTTGTTGGCATCACCTCGAAGGCAAGGTTGGGTCGCTCAGCACCGCCGTTGAACACCTCCAGTTCGATACCGAGCCGGTCGCGAAAGTGCCGGGATATGTCCGCGATGACGTCCGGTCTGGCGGTCGCGGTCAGGCACAGGACCGGCGGGATCGACCCGTCGCCTGCCCGTTCCCGGATGAAACGGCCCACGTAGCGGTAGTCGGGTCGGAAGTCGTGCCCCCAGCGCGACAGGCAGTGGGCCTCGTCCAGCACCCAGCCGCCGATCTCGCGCTGCTCGAGCGCCCGGCGCAGGGTTCGCGAGCGCAGCTGCTCCGGCGAGATCAGCAGGATCCCGGCATCCCCCAGCCGGACGCGGTCGAGGGCGTCGGCGCGCTCCGGCGTGGACAGCAGCCCGTTGATCGTCACGCAGCAGGCTATGCCGCGCTGCTCCAGCCCGGCGACCTGGTCCGCCATCAGTGCGACCAGGGGCGATATCACCACCGTCAGCGCGCCGGTCTTGTCGTAGCGCGACAGTGCGGGGATCTGGTAGCAAAGGGACTTGCCTGTCCCGGTGGGCAGAATCCCGAGCGCGTGCCGTCCCGCCAGCATCACTTCGACAATGGCCTGCTGCATTGGCCTGCCGTCGGCTCCCGCCGGCTCGGAACGAAAGCCGTCGTAACCGAACCAGCGCCTGAGTTCCCTGCCCGCGTCGTGGCGCTCCCGGCACCAGTCGCAGGCCGGATCGGTACAGGCGGTGTCTCTGAAACGGCGTACCAGATACCCGGCTTCGGGAAACTGGTGGCGCACCCACGGCGGCATCACCGAGTTGGCGCCGGCCACAGACAGCCATGCCAGGGCATAGGCAAGTGACCAGCCGTGCGCACCCGCATCCGCCAGGAACCTGCGCGACTGAACGGTGCAGCCGGCACCTTCGAGCAGCTGGGCGATGGCGGCGCCGGCCTGTGCGCGGGAAGGACGGTGAGTTTGGCGCAGGACGCAGAAGACGGCGTCGAGGCCTCGATCGACACCCGCCGGTTCCGGAGTGCACAGCCAGTGCCACGCGGCAAGCAGCTCCGGTGCAGTCCTTGCCAGCGCCTCGCGCTGTTCGCCGAACACCTCGAGCGCAAGCCCGGCGTCAAGCAGGGGATCGTTGCGGCGCCCGCGCACCAGACCTGCATCCTGGTAGTGCTTGACGAGACGATGGTAGGGATTGGCCGGGAAGGCCAGGGGACTGAGGCGCAGCGTGTCCACCGCGGGCAGATGGAGCAACCGCAGCCCCGGCCTTGCGGCGGTCAGATGGGGCAGGTCATGAACGATCAGATTGTGACCGAGCACGAAGGCGACGCCGTCGGCAAGGGCGTCGAGCCGGTCGAGTGCTCCGGACAGGCCGCGGCCGGAATGGCTGAGGTGCCGGCCGGTATCCGAACGCACCGCGCCCACGGCATGAATGCGCCCGTCCTTGGGGTCGACTTCGAGGTCAAGGGACAGAAAGGCGGGACAGGAGACCGCACCGTTCGCCGGGGGTTCCGGGCACACAGTAATGGCGGGCTCGGCCCCAGGCTCCGGACGCCGGCGGTTCGGTGCGGCCTCAGGCATCGCGGCCGGCGCGGCGCAGTGCCGCCAGCACGAAGACCCGCAGGGCGCTCGAGAGGTTGCCGGTACGGACCCGGTCCACTTCGGAGACCAGCCGGTTAAGCGAAACGCCCCTCGCGCGCGCGATCACCTGCAGTTCCTCCCAGAACTCCTGCTCAAGCGACACGCTGGTCGCATGGCCCGAGACCATGACCGAGCGCTTGCGCAGCCCTGTCACGGCCGCGCACCATGGACCGGCGCGACAGTGTTTCGCGGCAGCCCACAACGGGAGAGGGACGGATGGAGATCGGCGAATTCGAGGCAGTGCTCGGACAGTTTACCGCTGCTGTCGAGGGGGAAGGCGGTACCGCGCTCGCGGCATTGTTCAGCGAGGACGGGATCTACCACGACGTGTTCTACGGCCCGTTCCAGGGCCGCGACGCGATCGCGCGCATGCTCGACGAACTGTTCTACGAACACGGCGAGCGGTATCGCTGGGAGATGCGGGAGCCGGTGGTCGTGGGCGCCATCGGCTATGCCGGCTGGACCTTCAGCTTCACCTCGCGCCTGCCGGACGCGCGGGGCACGCGGGTGATCTGGGAAGGGATGAGCCGGTTCCGCCTGCGTGACGGGCTGATCACACACTACGGCGAGGTGTTCGATATCGCGATCGCGCTTTCCCAGACCAACTTCCGGCCCGACCGGATTGCGCGCATCGCCGAACGGCACGTCTCGCGGCTGCACGATGCCTACCGCGGCACGTCGCACCTGTCAGGACCCTGAGCGGAAGCGTCCGTTTACCTGACCGGAAAGATCTCCGGCGCGACCGTCGGGAAGAACGCCAGCATGCTGGTCGCGGTCTCGCCGATGTTGCGGATCTCGTGGTGAAGCCGCGCCGGCAACAGTAACGAGCAGGTTCCGTCGGCATCGGCATTGATCCGGTGCTCGGTACCGTCGAGGACCACGCTGATCCTGCCCTGCATGAAGGTGACGGTTTCCTCGACCAGGTGATAGTGCATCGGGATGACATCGCCGGGCCGAAGTGGCTGTTCCCACAGCTCGCAGGCGGCCGCGCCGTTTCCCTGAGCGATCACCCGCGCAATCTCGAGGCCAGAGTTGCTCGAGATGAACCTCTCTGCCGCGCCGTGTACGAGAACCGACATTCCTGTGCTCCGGGCTGAAGGCCTGAATTCCCGGCACAGAATGCCAGCGGCCCGGCACGGATGCCAGACCGCCCGTCAGTAGCGGTAGTCGTCGCGCTTGAACGGGCCGTCGGTCGAGACCCCGATATAGGTTGCCTGCTCGTCGTTCATCCGGGTGAGCACGGCGCCGACACGTGCGAGGTGCAGCATGGCCACCTTCTCGTCAAGCACCTTCGGCAACAGGTGAACGCCGACCGGATAGCTGCCGGTCCACAGCTCGACCTGCGCCAGGACCTGGTTGGTAAACGAGGCACTCATCACGAAGCTGGGGTGCCCGGTGGCACAGCCCAGGTTGACCAGCCGGCCCTCGGCCAGCAGGATCACCCGCTTGCCGTCGGGAAACTCGATCTCGTCCACCTGCGGCTTGACGTTGTGCCACGGGTAGTTCCTGAGCGCGTCGACCTGTACCTCGGTGTCGAAGTGCCCGATGTTGCAGACGATGGCCCGGTCCTTCATCTGGCGCATGTGGTCGACCGTGATGACGTCCCGGTTCCCGGTGGCGGTCACGAAAATGTCCGCCTTCGGGGCCCAGGCATCCATGGTGGCGACCTCGTAGCCTTCCATGGCCGCCTGCAGGGCGCAGATCGGATCGACTTCTGCCACGATGACCCGGGCCCCGCCGTTGCGCAGGCTTGCAGCCGACCCCTTGCCCACGTCGCCGTAGCCGTTTACCACCGCAGTCTTGCCCGAGAGCATGATGTCGGTCGCCCGGCGGATGCCGTCGGTCAGGCTCTCCCGGCACCCGTACAGGTTGTCGAACTTCGACTTGGTTACACTGTCGTTGACGTTGAACGCCGGCGCCTTCAGCGTTCCGTCCATCGCCATCTGCTGCAACCGCAGCACCCCGGTGGTGGTCTCCTCCGAGACCCCGCGCACACGCTGCACCAGTTGCGGATAGTCGTCATGCATGATTCGGGTCAGGTCGCCGCCATCGTCGAGCAGCATGTTGGGGGTCCAGCCGTCCGGTCCCTCGATCGTGCGCCGGATGCACCAGTCGTATTCCTCCTCGGTCTCGCCCTTCCAGGCAAAGACCGGCACGCCCTCCGCGGCCATTGCGGCGGCGGCATGATCCTGGGTCGAGAAGATATTGCACGACGACCAGCGGACCTCCGCGCCGAGCCGCCGCAGGGTGCCGATCAGCACCGCGGTCTGGATCGTCATGTGAAGGCACCCGGCAATCCGGGCTCCTTCCAGCGGACGGCGTCCCGCGTACTCCTCGCGCAGGGCCATCAGGCCCGGCATTTCGGTTTCGGCGATCGCGATCTCGCGCCGGCCCCACTCGGCGAGCATGATGTCGGCGACCCGGTAATCGGCCTGATCCATCATAGCAGTCCTTCGAAACGGCACCGCCGCCCGATCAGCTCCGCGCCGCCACTTTCTCGATGCGCCGCTTCAGCCTGCGCGCCTCGGGACCGAGACGGTCGGCCCGGGTCGAGCGCAGGAAAGCATCGAGGCCGCCCTTGTGCTCGATGGTCCGAATGGCCGAGGTGCTGAGGCGCAGGCGCACCGGCTGGCCGAGGACTTCGCTCATCAGCGACGTGCGCTGCAGGTTCGGAAGAAACCGGCGCCGGGTTCGATTGTTGGCGTGACTGACATTGTTGCCGGCCTGGACACCCTTGCCGGTCATCGAACAGCGTCGGGCCATGGTCACGTCCTCCGCGGTATCCTGCTGCACCCGGGCTGCTCCAACCCGGCAGGCGCGGCATATACGTCGAACCGCGCCTTCCGTCAAGCCGCTGACCCCGGCACCGGGGGGTTCCGGTCAGGATACGGTACACGCGGTTGTCTCGCTTGCGTCGGCCATGTAGGGTCCGGGACGTGGCGGTTGGCGCGGGCGGCGCGCGATATCCGCGGCCGGAGCCCGGGTCGGAGCCCGCAGATCCCGGGCGGCGGCGCGCACCGGGGGTTCGAGTCCCCCCGCAACTCCGGCAGGCCATGACCACACGCTGGGACATTGTGCTGGCAGTGCTCGGTGCCGGGATCCTTGCCGGGTTCCAGGTCGGCAAGGTCTCGCCGGTGCTTCCCGAATTGCGGTCCGACCTCGGTCTCGACCTGATCACCGCCGGCTGGCTGACCTCGCTGTGCTACGCGACCAGCGCGGTACTTGCCGTGGCAACCGGGATGGTCACCGACCGTGCCGGCCCCCGGCGCCTGGTTCTTGCCGGCATGATCCTGCTCGCGGCCGGCAGCCTCCTGGGCGGCCTCGCCGATACGGGCTCCGTCCTTCTGGTCTCGCGCTTTCTCGAGGGCACGGGTTTCGTCGCCGTCACAGTCACCGCACCGCGCCTGCTCGCGGTCGCGACACACCCACGCAACTACGGCCTGGTATTCGGGATCTGGGGCGCCTACATGCCGATCGGTATGGCGATTGCCATGCTGGGGGCCCCGGCGATCGCCGACATGGCCGGCTGGCGCATGTTCTGGCTGGTCAGCGGCGCACTTGTTGCCGGTTTTGCGGTTGTCCTCGGATGGCGCCTGCACCCGAGCAGCTGGCCGCAGCCGTTTCCCGTGCGCGCCATCGACTGGCCCGGCGTGCGCGCGACGCTTTCCAGCCTGCCGCTCTGGCTGTTCAGCCTCGGCTTTGCACTCTACACGCTGCAATGGTTCGCCATCATGGCCTGGCTCCCGACCTTCCTGATCGAGGACCAGGGTCACGGAACCGCGGCGGCGGCGGCCTGGGCCGCGCTGGTGGTCGCGGTGAATGCCTGCGGCAACCTTGCTGCCGCCTGGGCCATGCACCGCCGGGTTCCGCGCTGGATCCTGGTTGCCGTTGCGTACGGCGCCATGGGAGGAGCCGGTGCCGGCATCTTCCTCGCCGGCACGCCCGACGCGCTGCGGGTCCCGCTCGCCCTCGTCTTCAGCGCCGTCGGCGGTCTGCTGCCGGCAGCGGCCCTGGCCGGGGCGGCGGCCGGAGCAATGCGAGCGGCCCTCGTCGCGACCGCCAGCGGATCCGTGGTGCAGGGCGCGGCACTGGGCAGCCTGCTCGGGCCCCCGGTACTCGCCGCCGCTGTCGCTGGTCTCGGCGGATGGGCTGCATCCTGGTGGGTCATGCTGGCCGTCTCCGGGGCCGGCCTGTGCCTTGCCGCCGGCCTGGCCATGAGCGAGCGGCACGCGCCCCGGTAACGTGGCGGCCGGCGCTTCTTTTCTCGACAGGGATCAGGCCGGTTCGTACAACCTGCCGAGGCAGCACCCCTGCCGGTTCCGTTTCACGAGGAGACCACACCATGCTAACCATCCACGGCCGTAACAATTCGTCCAACGTTCAGAAGGTCCTGTGGACACTGAGGGAACTGGACGTGACATTCGAGAGACGGGACGCGGGCGGCGCGTTCGGCGTGGTCGACACGCCGGAGTACAAGGCGATGAATCCCAACTCCCGGGTTCCGACCATGGAGGAGGACGGGTTCGTCCTGTGGGAGTCGAACGCGATCGTCCGCTACCTGGCCGGCAGGCACGGGTCCGGGATCCTCTGTCCGGAGGACCCGCAGGCGCGCGCGGACGCCGACCGGTGGATGGACTGGCAGCAGACGACCGTCGCCCCTCAGATCACACCCATTTTCTGGAACCTGGTTCGGACCCCCGAGCCCGACCGCGATCCCGCGGCCATCGAGGCCGGACGGCTCGGCATGATCCCGTTGATGCAGATCATGGACCGCCATCTCTCCGGGAGGAGCTTCATGGTCGGCAACCGGCTCACCATGGCCGACATTCCGCTCGGCGTCATGGTCTACCGCTGGTTCACGCTGGTCGACGACCGCCCGGCGATGGCCAACCTGGAAGGCTGGTACGCGCGGATCTGCGAGCGGCCCGCGTTCAGGACCACGGTGCTGGACATCCCCTTGACCTGAAACACGGAGGGCCGGGCGATGACCGGATGCCTGTCCGCACGGCTGCGATCCGTCGTCGCGGCCGGGCTGGTTGCGATTGTCTGCCTGCTGCCGGCGAGGGCTGACGCCCGCGATCAGCTCGCCATCGGCATCACGCAGTTTCCCTCGACGCTGAACCCGCTGATCGATTCGATGCTGGCCAAGTCATACATCCTCGCGATGGCGCACCGGCCGGTCAGCATGTTCGACCACGACTGGAACGTGACCTGCCGGATGTGCACGGAACTCGCCACCTTCGAGAACGGCCGGGCGGTGGCCACCGACGCCGTGGACGCGGACGGGACGCCCACCGGCAGGCGCGGAGTGATTTCCAGGGTCACGCTGCGCGACGACATCTTCTGGGGCGACGGTGTTCCGGTCACTACGAAGGACGTGGTGTTTACCTGGAAGGTGGGACGACATCCCGACACCGGTGTGCCGGACCGCCAGTCGTTCCTGGACGTGACCCGGATCGAGGTGCACGACGAGAAGACCTTCAGCGTCGTCAGCAGCAAGCTCGACTACCTCTACCAGGCTTCGTTCGGGCTGCTTCTGCCCGCACATCTGGAAGAAGCCGCATTCGCCGAGCCACGGAATTACCGTCACCGCACCCTCTACCAGACCGATCCGACCAATCCCGGCCTGTACAACGGCCCGTACCGGATCACGGCGGTCTCGCCGGGCACCACGGTGGTGCTGGAGCGCAACGCGCACTGGAAGGGGCAGTCCCCCGCATTCGACCGCATCGAGGTGCGCACCATCGAGAAGACCGCTGCCCTCGAAGCCCACCTGCTGTCGGGCGCCATCGACTACATTCCCGGCGAGATGGGTCTTACGCTGGACCAGGCCTTGTCCTTCGAGAAGCGCCACGGCAACCGGTTCGATGTCGTCTACAAGCCAGGGCTGGTCTACGAGCACATCGATCTGATGCTCGACAACCCGATCCTGGCTGACCTGCGCGTGAGGCGGGCACTCCTGCACGCAATCGACCGGGAAGCGGTCAACGCCCGGCTGTTCGAGGGCAAGCAGCCGGTCGCACACACCATGGTCAACCCGCTCGACTGGATCCACACGGACGACGTGCGCACCTATCCGCATGATCCCGACCGGGCCAGGGCACTGCTGGACGATGCCGGCTGGACCACGATCCGCAACGGCATCCGCCATGACGCGAACGGCACCCGTCTTGGGCTCGAATTCATGACCACCGCCGGCAACCGGGTCCGGGAACTGGTCCAGCAGGTCCTGCAGAGCTACTGGCGCGAGGTCGGCGTCGAGGTCACGATCCGCAACGAGCCGGCACGCGTGCTGTTCGGGCAGACCATCTCGCAGCGCGCCTTCAGCGCCCTTGCCATGTTCGCCTGGCTGTCGGCCCCGGAAAGCCTGCCGCGCACGACATTGCACTCGAACAGCATTCCCGCTGCCGGCAACAACTGGAGCGGCCAGAACTACACCGGGTTTCGCAACGAGGACATGGACCGACTGATCGACGAGATCGAAATCGAGCTCGATCGAACCCGTCGCGCCGGGCTGTGGAAGCGGGTGCAGCGGATCTATGCCGATCAGCTTCCGGTGCTGCCGCTCTATTTCCGGTCCGATGCCTACATCATTCCCCGGTGGCTGAAAGGCATCCGGCCAACAGGCCACCTGGCTCCGACCACCAACTGGATCGAGGAATGGAGGGTCGAGTAGCGCCGGCCGGCGCCACGCCATGCTGAGGTTCCTGCTTGCACGGATCGGCCAGTCCGCGGTCGTGCTGCTGGCAATGTCATTCGCGATCTACGTCCTGCTCGGCCTGATGCCCGGTGACCCGATCGACCTGATGTTCGCGGCCGACCCGGACATCACGTCGGACGACATCGCGCGGCTGAAGGCGCTGCACGGCCTCGACCAGCCGTTGATCGACCGCTACCTCGCGTGGCTCTCGAACGCCCTTGCGGGCGAATTCGGGTACTCGCGGCTGCTGAACGAGCCGGTGCTCGAGGTTCTTGCCCCGCGGCTCGGCAACTCGCTGCTGCTGATGGCGGTCTCGCTCGCAATCGCCGTCGCCATCGCGGTTCCCGCCGGCATCCATGCCGCGCTGCGGCCCGGATCGTGGAGTGACCAGGCGATCAACCTCTGCTGCTTTGCCGGCGTGTCGATCCCGCCGTTCTGGTTCGCCCTGCTGCTGATCCTGCTCTTCGCCGTCGTCCTCGGACTGCTGCCGGCGGGCGGCATGGGACACGAGGGCGAAGGGGTGCTGGAGCGACTGCGCTACATGGTCCTCCCGGTGCTCACGCTCTCGGCCGCCGCCGTGGCCGGCTACACGCGCCACGTGCGCTCGGCCATGATCGAGGTAATGCGGGAGGAGTACATTCGCACCGCCCGGGCCAAGGGCGTTGCGGAAAGGCACGTCGTGCGGCGCCACGCGCTGCGCAATGCGCTGATCCCGGTGGTGACGATCGCCGCGCTCGATGTCGGAGGCCTGTTCTCCGGCGCACTGATCACCGAGACCATGTTCGGCTGGCTCGGCATGGGCAAGACGATCTACGACGCGGTCATGGGCAATGACTACAACCTGGCCCTGGTCGGCCTGCTGCTGGCAACACTCGTCACCCTTCTCGCCAACATCCTCGCCGACATTGCCTACGCCTGGCTCGATCCGCGCATCACCTACCGCAGCGGGGCGCACGGATGAGACGTCCGGCAACCCGCACCGGCCAGGCGTGGCGGCGCCTGCGCACCTACCCCTCGGCAGTGGCCAGCCTGATCATCCTGGCCGGTCTCGGATTGCTGGTCGTCACTGCCCCCCTGCTCGAGGCCGTACTCGCGCTGGACGCGGCCCGCGTTGACCTGTTCAACCGGCTCGCACCCCCCGGCCCTGTTCACTGGCTCGGGACCGACGAACTCGGCAGGGACCTGCTGCTGAGGCTGCTCCACGGTGGCCGCGTCTCGTTGCTGGTCGGGCTGTCGGCCGCCCTGTGCACCGCCGTGATCGGCGCGGTTCTCGGGCTCGTGTCCGGTTTTGTCGGCGGGCGGGTCGACGATGTGATCATGCGCTGTGCCGACGCGCTGATTTCACTGCCGCTGCTACCGCTGCTGATCGTGCTCGCGGCGGTGGATCCGGCGAAGCTCGGACTGCCGGAAGGCGTGGGCAATTCGGCGAGCTTCAGCCTCTACCGCATCATCGCCATCATCGCGATCGTCGGCTGGCCCGGGGTGGCACGGCTGGTTCGCGGAACCACGCTCAGCCTGCGGGAACGGGAGTTCGTCCAGGTCGCGCGCGCACTCGGGCTCGGACCGGCCCGGATCATGTTCCGGCACATCCTGCCCAATGCCGCGTCTCCGCTGCTGGTCGCCACCACACTCGCTGTCGGCAACGTGATCCTGTTCGAGAGCGTCCTGAGCTTCCTCGGTCTCGGCATCCATCCACCGGTCCCGAGCTGGGGCAACATGCTGAACGGCGCCCAGGAACTCATGCACCAGGCGCCGCTGCTTGCGGTCTGGCCGGGTCTGCTGATCTTCGTCACCGTGATCGCCTTCAACCTGCTCGGCGACGGCCTCCAGGCCGCTCTCGATCCCCGGGCTGCCGCGGGGTCGCCGTGACGGGGTCAGACGGGCTGCGCCGGGGCGAGCCGCCCGAGGGCCAGCTCGATGTCGGCTGCCGGAACCCGCATCTGCGCCCCTTCCTCCAGGCACACCAGCCCCGCGGCAACACTCGCATACCGTGCCGCGTCCAGCAGCGGGTGGCCGGCGTCAAGCCGCGCCGCAAGAACGCCGACGAACGCGTCACCGGCACCGACGGTGTCGACAGGACGGATGTCGAGGCTGCCCAGTCGAAACAGGCCGCCCCCGCTCGCCAGTACCGCACCCTCGTCTCCCAGAGTGATGATGCAGTCGCACCCGTACCGGTCCGCCAGGGTGCGAACCTGGGCCAGCGCGTCGCGTGCGGCTCCGGCGAGCACGTCCGCCTCGCCGCGGTTGGCCACGATCACGTCGCACGCCTCCAGCATGCCCTGCGGCAGGGTCTGCGCCGGAGCGGCGTTCAGCACCGTTCGGCTGCCGGCCCGTTTCGACCGTTCGAGCACCACGTGGATTTCCGCGATCGGGACTTCGAGCTGGACCACCAGAGTGGTCCCGGGCCCGAGCACCCGGTCGGGAACATGTTCGGCGCGGGCCTGCAGGTTGGCGCCGCTTGCGACCACGATCTGGTTCTCCGCACTCTCCTCGACCATGACGATCGCCGTTCCGGTCACTCCCGGGACCCTGACCACGTGCGAGGTATCGACCCCGGTCGCATCGATCGCCTCGAGGACGGGGCCTGCATGGGGATCGGTTCCGACCGCACCGATCATCCTGACCTCGGCTCCGGCGCGGGCGGCAGCGACCGCCTGGTTTGCACCCTTGCCGCCCGGCCAGGTCACGTACTCCGCGCACAGCACGGTCTCGCCCGGTCGCGGCAGCGTCGCCACCTCGAAGAACAGGTCGACGTTGATCGACCCGAAGACCACGATCATTGGCATCGCCTCCTGGCCGATCCGCCCGGCCATTGCCAGGCGGATTGCAGATGGTGAGGATCCACCCGGTCATTCTGGCAGGCGGTTCGGGAACACGCCTGTGGCCGGAATCCCGTAGCGGGTTTCCCAAGCAGCTGCAAGCCCGGGCCGGGATGCCGAGCCTGTTCCAGTCGACAGTGCTGCGCTGCGCCGATGCGGCCGTCTTCACCCCGCCGCTGATCCTGTGCCACCAGACGCATGTGGACGAGATCCGCCGCCAGCTCGTGTTGATCGGGGTCGAGGCGGAGCGGATCGTGGTCGAGCCCGATGGCCGCGGCACTGCGCCTGCCGTGACTTTGGCCGCGCTGTGCCTCGAGGACCGCGCACCCGATGACCGGATGCTGGTCCTGCCGTCCGACCACGTGGTGCACAGGCCCGACAGGCTGGTCGATGCGGTCACCAGGGCCGGTTCGGCCGCCGGTTCGGGTCACCTTGTCACCTTCGGTGTCCGCCCCCATCGCGCGGAAACCGGTTACGGCTACATCCTTCCCGGGGAACCGGTTCCCGGACACCCCGCGTGCCACCGCGTCAGCCGGTTCGTCGAGAAGCCGGACGCCCCGACGGCAGCGGAGTGGAGCCGTTCGGGCGACTGGCTGTGGAACAGCGGCGTCTTCCTGTTCCGGGCCGATTCCTGGCTGGAGGAGGTCTCGCGCCTCGCTCCAGGGATCGCCCGCCGGTGCCGGGAAGCGCTCGACGGTGTCGATGGACGAATACTCCACCCTGACAGGATGTCGTTTTCCCGCTGTCCATCGAATTCGGTTGACCGCGCCGTCATCGAGCGTTCGGACAACACTGCGGTGATCCCGTTCGAGGCCGGATGGCACGATGCCGGATCCTGGCTGTCGCTGTGGGAGGCAACGGGCCGGGACGAGGCAGGAAACGCGATCGCGGGCGATGTCGTCGTGGACGACGTCGAGTCAAGCCTCGTCCGCGCCGGCTCACGTCTGGTGGTCGTGCACGGCATGCGGGATATCGCGATCATCGAGACCCCGGACGCGGTGCTTGTGCTGCCGCTCTCCCGCGCCCAGGAGACGGGACGGATCGCCGGGGCGCTTGCAGCGGCGGGCAGATCCGAGGCAACCCGCCATCCGGAAGCACGGCATCCCTGGGGACGGTCTGTCGAGCTCGACCGCGGGCCCGGGTACCGGGTGGCACGTCTCGTCGTTGACCCGGGGGCTGAACTGTTGCTCGGGCCCGACCGGACGGTGACGGTGCTGTCCGGCACCGGCAGGCTTGCCGGGTGGCCCCGGGAAGGCAGGACGACACCCGTTGCCACACGGGATACGGTCGCCATCCGGCCCGGCCACACGGCCACCCTGTCCAACCCGGCCGAGGAACTCCTGGTGATAATCGAGACCCGGAGCCGGGAATAGCGCATCGAAAGGCATGCGCCAGTCACGGCCGGAGGACTGGCCACGCACGCGATCACTGCCGACGCGACACACCAATACACCATACCCGCACCTGACGGTGCTAACCGGAACTTCAGGGGGATCTGAAGAAGGAGCCCGTGACCAACCACCGGTTTTTCATGGATTTTTTGGCCCTGCGGCCGCTGGTCACCCTGTCAGTCTCATGGGAAGGTTGTGGTCAGGGTTCACTCCGAGAAGCTGGAACGCCCGTTTCTGGACCGGGGTGGGCCTGGTGACGACGGACAGCAGGCTTTCGCCATGGCCCGGCAGGCGCAGCTGGTTCAGCGCCATCCCCGAGAGATCGTCGAGCAGGGTCCGGAAGCTGTGGGCGGGCAGGTCGTCTGCGGTGCGTTTTGTGGCGGCCTTCCGCCGGGCGGATTCCGACGGCCGGGCCTTCTCCACCGGCGAGTTCCGCTGCGCGCGGGCGCCTGCGCGGTCGTCGTCCTCGAACAGGAGCGGCGCGAGGCGCCGGCGCATGTGCCATTCGACATGCAGGGCCAGCATGCACAGGAACACGTGCGCGCGGACATGGTCGGGGGAGTAGACGTAGACCGGACGGATCCGCAGGTCGCTCCTGGCGTTGCGGAACGCACGCTCCACGCCGGCGAGGCTCTTGTACGCCTCCACGGCTTCGGCCGCGCCCATGGAGGCGGAATCCAGGCTGGTGCGGATGACGCAGACGCCGTCGAGCCGCGCCTCGGCAGCGATCCGCTCCGACCGCCGGCGCCACGAGATGGCGTTGTCGGTCACGTCGACCTCGATGTGCTTGCCGACCTTGCGACGGTTGATGTCCCTGCCCACCCGGCGCTCGATGCTCTCCCGGCCCTTCAGCCGGCCCGAGCGCACCGACCTCGCGATCCTCGCCAGCGCCTCCTCGGTGGCCTGAAGCAGGTCCGCGCGCTTGCGCGCCCGTTCCTGTCGCAGCCGGGGGTTCATGCAGACCATCAGCCGCTCGCCGGGGAAGTCCGGGCCCGTGACCTCGGCCACCGCGTCGGGAACCAGCGCCTCGGGCACAAGCGGCGCCGGGGCGCCGTCCACACCCTCCTTCAGGAGTGTGCGGATGTCCTGCGTCTTCAGCGCCGAGACCCAGTCGAGCCCCGCCGGCTCGATGTCCTCGCGGATCCGCGCCGTGGTGAGCATCCCACGGTCGCCCACGAGCGCCACGCGCTCGATGCCGAAGCGCGTGCGGATCCTGTTTACCTGCGACGCCACCGTCGACGGGTCCGCGGTGTTTCCGCAGAACACCTCCACCGCGACCGGGCAGCCGTCGCAGGCGCAGAGCATCCCGAACACGATCTGCTTCTTGCCCCTCTTCGCGTCACGGTTGTGGCCGAAGGCCGCGAGCGGACAGCAGGTTCCCTCCAGGTAGCTCGAGGAGACGTCATACAGGATGAGCGTTCCGTCCTTCAGGTGCCGGTTGGCCAGGCTCCTCTCGATCCAGACCTGGCGCTTCAGCAGCCAGTCGAGCATGGCGAGCACCTCGTTGCCGGCGACGGGACCGAGCCCGAGCAGGGCGCCAAGGCTGCTCGTCGCGGTCTCGGGCGACAGCCGCCGGGCGGTGGCGAGCTTGGAATCGGGCGACAACACCCGCGAGACGACGGCGGCCAGCGCCAGCTGGCGCTCGCGGCTGCGGGTCCGGTGAAGCATGCGCTCCAGGCCGAGATTGCGCGCGGTGCCCAGGACGGCGGCGACATGTCCATGCAGGAGGGAGCGCTCCACCTGCATGAGGTCGCCGACGTCGCTGACGGTGACGGCGCCCTTGAGCACGGCCCGGAAACCCTCGACGATCTCCGGCGGCAACTTCGAGAGGTTGGCGATGGTCTTCTTGCGGATCCGCTTTCCCTCCCGCCATGCCTGGCGCAGCAGGATTGCGGGCTTTCCGGCCTGGTTGGGGACGGATTCGATGTTGAAGGCCATGGCGGGCATCCGTTATGGGAACTGTCCGGAGGACATCATCCCGACCCGCTCTATGATGTCAAGCCGAAAATCGAAAAAATATTGCGCCCTCGTTCAACCCCCGTGAGACCGCTCGCCGGATGCGCCGGACTCCACCTCTGCGCACGTTATGGCAACAAAAATCCATCTACAGGGCCTCTGGATCGCAAATTCCCTTTGCTTTTCAGAGGGTTGTGCCCAAAATCCCCGTGTGAAGTTCCGGCTAAGAGGTCAGGAAGTCTGAAGCTGAGGCAAAGGGATAAACCTTTCGGCTTGTAACACCGGAGATGTGCGGTGCGACAGACAATCTGAGACTCGTGCGAGATCCGGGATGAGCCGGAGTACGGGCCCGTCGCTGCCGCGACCGTGGCCCGGGCATGCAGACTGCGTACGGTTTCGTCACAGTCAGCCGCGATAGGTGAAACTGTCGACCCCGGACGTTGCGAACCCGAGTGCGCCGGAACGAAACTCGGCGTGATGAGGTGAGCGCGAACACGCCGGATCGGTGGCACCCGCATTCCCCAGGTATGCCATCGCCTGACACCGGCACCCACCCCAGTCGATTTCCCGTCGCTCACAGCTGCGGCAGGGTTCGGGCATCCAGTCGGTACCGCGATAGGCAACAAACGCTGACCCGTTTCGCCAGATTTCCGAAAGCGACCGGTCGGTCACCGACTCGAACTCTAGACCGGCGATGCTCTCGGCAGCCTGACAGGGCAGCACCGCGCCTTCCGGCGTGACAGTCATGCCGTACCGACCCCACCCACCCATGCAGGCCTTGGGCCAGGTGGCGAAATGGTCAGGCGTCACGTAGTCGATGACCATGTCACCGCCCGCTTCCTCCACGATGGAATGTGCCCGTTCGACCTGTTCCGGATTTGGCATCAGGGCATCGCGATTGAGCAGGGCCCAGCCGTGATACTGGGTGTGGGCCACTTCGAGACGGCGGGCGCCAAGCTGGCGGGCCAGTGCGATCATCTCGGGCAGGCGGTCAAGATTCTGACGATGGACCACCGCGTTGACGGTCAGCGGCAGCCCGAACGACGTCACCCATCCCGCGACCTCCAGCTTGGTCGCGAAACCGCCCCTGTACCCGCCGATACGATCGGCAGTGTCGGCATCGGCAGCCTGGATCGACAGCTGGACATGGTCGAGCCCGGCTTCGACACAGCGAGCGAAAACCGACTCCCTCAGACCGACCCCCGACGTGATCAGATTGCTGTAGAGCCCGGTCTCCGCCACACCCGCGACCAGTTCCGGAAGATCCGACCGCGCCGCCGGTTCCCCGCCCGACAAGTGTACATGCAGGATTCCAAGTCCTGCCGCCTGCCGAAAAAGATCCAGCCACATCCCGGTCGACAGTTCGCCCGATCTCTTGACCAGGTTCGTAGGGTTGGAACAGTACGGACATCTGAGCGGGCACCGGTGCGTGACCTCTGCCAACAGGGCCAGCGGAGTCGGAACAGCGCTCATCGTACCTCCACCATGCGGCGGCGCAGCAGTTCAGACAGGAATGTGGTGACATCACGTGCGACGATCTCGGCGGGAGCCGCGTACCGCTCCGCGAGGCCGGCAACGATGTCGCGCACCGGCCGGGCACCGTCCAGCTCCGAGAGCACTGCGATTCCGATCTCGTCAAGTCGAATCGCACGCTCCGGGGCCAACAGAAACCACTCGTTCCGCACGCCGCATCGGTGCAGCCGCACCCCGCGCGGCAGGTAGGTCACGTCGTCGGGTGCCACCTGCGTTACACCTGTCGCATTCCGATGCCAGGCTGCCATGCGCCCGGACTCGGACCACTGTAAACGTAGACATGCTCAATCGCATTCAGCTGCGCCCACAACATGTCACACTTGAAGCGCAATGCATCGAGAACCAGTGCCTGGCTTTCCAGTGTCGTCGCATGCTCCCGCACGTACCCAAGCGCAAAATCCGAATCACGCGGTGCCTGGGTCAGGCGCTTTTCGAAGTAACGCAGGGTATTGCGGGATACAAAGTCATAACCGGCGATCATGCCCTCGACCCGCTCGGCGATGATTGTCGGAGAAAACAGTTCGGTCAGGCTGGAAGCAATCGCTTCCAACAGGGACCTGTCCCGCACGAAGTTGAGGTAGGCCTCGCAGGCGAACCGGACACTTGGAAGTGCGCCATCCAACGACTGCACGTAGGCCCGTTCAAATCCCAGGGAATCGGTCAAGGCCAACCAGGCGCGCAGGCCGCCCTCCGGCGTGTCACCCACCTCGCCGTCGTGATCGATAATCCGGCGGCGCCATTCCCGGCGCAGTTCGGTACTGTCCATCCGCGCCAGGATGGCGGAGTCCTTGAGCGGGACGATTCGTTGGTAACAGTACCGGTTGAGCGCCCAGGCCCGGACCTGGTCGATTGTACACTCGCCCGCGTGCAGCATCCGGTGAAACGGATGCCGATCATGATAGCGTTCCCGGCCGATCGCGCGCAGCGCTGTTTCCAGTTCGTCCGGCGAGAGCAGCATCGCTGTCATGGCAGGATCTCCATGCCGTCACGGGCAACTTCCCATCCTGCCGCCTCGACGATCCGCCTTTCTGGGCTTGAAGCGCGCCAGATGGGGTTCGTGTTGTTGATGTGCACGTAGATCTTGCGTGTCACCGAGAGATCTGCAAACGCTGCCAGCGATCCTCCCGGACCGGCAATCGGCATGTGTCCCATCCGCCTGCCGGTCTTCGCGCCGACGCCGGCGCGAACCATCTCGTCATCGTGAAATACAGTGCCATCAAACAGCACGACCTGCGCGCCACGCAGACGATCCGTCAGTTCGGGTGTCATGCGGGCACAGCCCGGAATGTAATGAACAGCCCTGTCTCCGGCCTCGAGTCTCACTCCGGCCGTCTGCTCATTGAGAAGACCGGTCTGGATGTCCTCGCCGGATTCCATGAACAGCGGCACCTTGCCCGGCACGGCAAAGAGTTCTGCCGACAGGCCCGGCAGCAGGTCGAAGGGGGTGCCGAAGGCGACGACCTTCCTGATCACACGGTTACGATCGAGAGCATCGAAAACGGGGTTGGCGTCGAGGACAGCGAGGATCGCCGGCGTCGCGTACAGGTCGAAGCTGTGCCCTTCGCGCAATGTCAGAAGGCCGGCGATATGGTCAATGTCACCGTTGGTGAGAAGTACCGACGCGATGGGACTGTTCCTGAGGCCGTACATCGCCGGATCGCGTGGCTGGATCGGCGGATTCGCGAGGATCTGTGCGCGAACGTCCGGCGATGCGTTCAGCAGGGCCCAGTGTTCGCCGTCAGCACTGACAGCCAGGGAAGACTGGGTGGCGGGAGCAAGCAGGGTATCGGCCGGCCAGAAGGAACGGCTGTTGGGCGCACTGCAGTTCCACTGTGGCAGGCCGCCCCCTGCTGCTGCGCCCAGAACAAGAACCTGCAGGGCCATAGCCTAGCCCGTACGGTCCCGTCCGCAAAAGGATCAATGGGCAGAAAAATACGCGTTGATTTCCATACCACAGCACAGTTCTTCGAACTTCGGAGCATTCCAGAGCATGAGCGTCTCCCACTAAGTGACCGCTTCCCGACATCAGGAACATCAGGAACAGCGCGAGCCTATTGCCCGGGATGGAGCCCGTCAAGCCGGTCGCTGCAGCCTGCATGGTGAATTTGTCGTCCGTGCGGTGATTGGCGCGAGGAGCTCTGGGGCCGGCCATCACGCTCTTGATGCGGCGGCGTGCCAGTCACGGTCATGCTGCGGCGCCCGGACAGGTCGATTGATCTTCGCGCGGTTACGGTGCGCCCGGCCTGGGGTGCGCAGGAACACCGCTTGTGGGACAGGATGGCTGGGTTGGCGTTCATTCGACACCCCGGTTTGTGTGCCTTGATCGAACTGGCTGGAGTTGTCGGTCGGGAATTTGAGTCGCAACGCCTTTTTCTGTCAGATCGGATATGAATTGCGTCCAGTTCGCCGCGTTCTGCACGCAGCAACACGGCGTGGCGCGACACGCCGAGGCGGTTCGTAGCCTCAAGCATCGGCACATAGCCAGGCGGGGCCCGACGCCTTCACCTGGTGACGCTACTCGGTCGCGATCATCCCGAACCTGTGGCGATTATTCCGATTCCGGAACAATCGCCACGTCTGCGTCTCGGACCCGACCGTAAAATGGTCCTGCGCGGACTGGTTGGAGTTGCAGCTGTCAGCAGGTTCGGGGTAGGGCGTGACGGGCATGCACACCGAGGAGGCGCGTCATGACACCTTGCCTGATGGTCCGGGCCCGGGTTGAACCTGGGGACCGGGACCGGTTCGACACATGGTACGAGACCGAGCACCTGCCCGATGCGGCCCGGACGTTCGGCGCGGTCCGCGCTCGCCGTGGATGGAGCCAGGAAGACGCATCGGTCCACATCGCCATCTACGAGTTCGCCGACCAGGCGGCCGTCGATCAAGCGATGCAGTCGGACGGACTGGGCGAACTGATCGCCGAGTTCGACCGGGTGTGGGAAGGCCGGGTCACCCGCACCCGCGAACTTCTGGACCTGGTCCAGGACATCTGAAAGGAAGAACGCCCATTGCTGGATCGGCCGGGCTCAGCCCATCCGGGTCAGCGCCTTCGCAAAGAAGTCCGGCCCGCCGAAGTTGCCGGACTTCAACGCGAGCGCGAGGCCCGGCTCTCCGATGGTCACCGTCGAGGGAACCCCGGGATCTATCTGCCGGCCGATCCGCAGCCCCCGGATTCCGAGGGCGCCGACCACGGCGCCTGAGGTCTCGCCTCCGGCAACCACCAGCCGGCGCACGCCATCGCCGACCATCGCGACCGCGATGCGGGCCAAGGCCTGTTCCACCAGCATCCCGGCCCGGTCCCTGCCCAGCGCCTGCTGGACCGACCTGACCCGGTCGGGCGCGTCTCCGGCGTGGACCAGCACCGGCCCGGTCCCGATGTGCTCGTGGGCCCACCCGATCGCCCGGTCAACTGCCGCGGAACCGGCGGCGAGCTCCTGCGGGTCGAGCCGCAGCGCCGGATGACCGGCGGCAAACGCGTCAACCTGTGCGAGGGTCGCCGTCGAACAGCTGCCCGAGAGCACGAGCCCCGGCCCGGAGATGGCGGGAACGGTATCGGCTCCGCTTCCCGGCGTCAGCAGACCGGCGCGCCGATAGGTCTCGGGAAGTCCGATCGCGATACCCGATCCACCGGTAACCAGCGGCAAGCCGGCGATCGCACGTCCGATCCGGTGCAGCTGCGCGTCGCTCACCGCATCCACGATGGCAACGGCGACCCCCTCGGCACGGAGTTCGGCGAAGGCATCGCGGATGGCATCGACACCGGCGTCGATGGTCGCGTACTGCACCAGGCCGACCGGACGCGTCATCTGGCGTGCCAGCACGTCGACCAGGTTGCTGTCGGTCATCGGAGTGAGCGGATGGTCGCGCATGGGACTGTCCGACAACAGCTGGTCACCGACGAACAGGTGTCCGTTGAAAATGGTCCTGCCGGTTTCCGGAAACGCCGGACAGGCAATGGTGAAGTCGGTCTCCAGCGCCTGCATCAGCGCCTCGGTGACCGGTCCGATGTTGCCGGCGTCGGTGGAGTCGAAGGTCGAACAGTACTTGAACAGGAACTGCCGCGCTCCGGCACGGCGCAGCCACTCGAGTGCGACGCATGACTGGGTCACGGCATCGGAAACCGGAACGGTGCGCGACTTCAGCGCGATCACCACCGCCTCGACATCAAGGGTTTCCCCGGGGATCCCGTCGCCGGATTCCGGCACGCCGAGCAGCTGCACGGTGCGCAGCCCGCCGCGCACCAGCATGTTGGCAAGATCCGTCGCTCCGGTGTAGTCGTCGGCAATACACCCGAGTATCGGTGCCATGTCGCCTCCCCGCATCTTGACGTGGTCGCCCGGCCGCGCTTCGTGTAGGGTCGGGCGCATGCACGGATGATAGGTGAAGGACGTCCCGATACCATGCCGAAATTTGCCGCCAACATCTCGATGATGTTCACCGAACACGTGTTCCTCGACCGGTTCGAGGCCGCGGCCCGGGCCGGTTTTGCGGGTGTCGAGTTCCTGTTTCCCTACGAGTGGGCCGCCGACGACCTTGCCGACCGGCTGCGCGCGAACCGGCTGGAACAGGCCCTGTTCAATACCTGGCCGGGGGACTGGGAAACCGGGCAACGGGGCCTGGCGGCGGTCCCGGGACGGGAAGAAGAGTTCGAACGGGCGGTGATCCAGGCCCTGGACTACGCGGACGAGCTCGGAAACAGCTGCATCCACGCGATGAGCGGACTGGTTCCCGACGGCGGGGACCGGAACGCACACCGGGCAACCCTGGTCGCCAACCTCAGGCGCACGGCTCCCCTTGCCGCCGCCCGCGGCAAGACCCTCATCATCGAGCCGATCAACACGCGCGATATTCCCGGCTACTTCCTGAACTACCAGGCCCAGGCCCGAGGCATCATCGAGGAGGTCGGAGCCGACAACGTTCGCCTGCAGTTCGACCTCTACCACTGCCAGATCATGGAAGGGGACCTCGCGGTGCACATGCGCGACTACATCGACATCATCGCGCACATGCAGATTGCCGGAACCCCGGGACGGCACGAACCCGACACGGGCGAAGTCAACTACACGTTCCTGTTCGAGGAAATGGACCGGCTCGGCTATGACGGCTGGGTCGGATGCGAATATCGGCCCCGCGGCGAGACCGTCGCCGGACTGGGCTGGTTCCGGGAGGCCTGAGCGGTGCAGGTCACCATCACCGGTGCCGCCGGTTTCATCGGCCGCAAGCTGGCAAGGCGGCTGCTCGACTCGAACGCGCTCGCCGGCAGGGACGGGACCATGCGGCCGCTCGAACGGATGATCCTGCTCGACATGGCGCCGCCTGACGACGCGACCGCGAACGATCCGCGGGTCACGGTGTTCACCGGCGACATGCGCGACCGTTCGTTGCTGGAGCAGGCGCTTCCGGCCGGGACCGACAGCGTCTTCCACCTCGCTGCGGTGGTGAGTGCGGGGGCCGAGGAGGATTTCGATCTCGGCATGGCGGTCAATCTCGACGCAACCCGCACCATCCTCGAGATCTGCCGCGGGCACGGCACCCGGCCGCGGGTGGTGTTTGCCAGCTCCTGTGCCGCGTTCGGCGGCGAAATGCCGGAACCGATCGCCGACATGACCGCCCGGACCCCGCAGACCTCCTACGGCACCCAGAAGGTGATCGGCGAGCTGCTGGTCAACGACTACAGCCGCAAGCAGTTCGTTGACGGTCGTGCCGTCAGGTTCCCCACCGTCGTGGTCCGTCCCGGCAAGCCCAACAAGGCGGCGTCCACCTTCGCCAGCTCGATCATCCGCGAACCCCTGCAGGGTCAGCGGGCGACCTGTCCGGTTGCCGCCCGGTCGCGCATGTTCCTTGCCTCACCGCGCTCGATCATCGAGAACCTGCTGCGCGCCCACAACCTCGCGGAGTCCGACTGGGGCCCGTCGCGCGAGGTGACCTTCCCGGGCTTCACACTGTCGGTGGGGGAAATGGTGGATGCGCTCAAGGCGGTGGCCGGGAACGAGATCGCCGGGCGCATCGACTGGAGTGCCGATCCGTTCATCCAAGCCATCGTCGACGGCTGGCCGCCCGAGTTCGACACCGACAAGGCCGATGCCCTCGGCCTTGTCCGCGACCACTCCATGGAGGACGTGATCCGGGCGTTCATCGAGGACGATCTCGACGCCGCACCACCGGCGTGACCCGGATCCTCAGGCGAGGTCGGTGACCACCGGCGCGTGATCGGAGGTCCGCTCCCAGCCGCGCGCCTCGCGGTGAACGAAGCCGCCGGAAATCCGTGATGCCAGGTCCGGCGTCACCCAGATGTGATCGAGCCGCAGCCCGCGATCGGAGACCGTCCAGTCCCGCGCCCTGTAGCTCCACCACGAGTAGACCCGTTCCGGCTCGGGGATCACGTGACGTGTGGTGTCGATCCAGCCGAGCGACGACCGCACCGTCGCGAGCCGCTCGGTTTCGACCGGGGTGTGGCTCACGATCTTCAGCATCTGCCGGTGGGACCACACGTCGTGCTCGAACGGCGCGATGTTGAGGTCTCCGGTCAGCACCAGGTCACGGCCCCCCGGCCTGTTGGTCCTGAACCACTCGGCCATCTCGTCGAGGAACCGCAGCTTGTGGTCGAACTTGTCATTGACCTCCGGATCGGGAGTATTGCCACCCGACGGCACGTAGAAGTTGTGCAGCTCGATCCCGTCCTCGAGCAGCACCGACAGGTGGCGGCTGTCGTCGCGCCCGACCCAGTCGAGGGCCACGGTCGAGGAAAACGGCCGGCGCGCGATGATCGCGACACCGTTGTAGCCCTTCATGCCTCTGGCCGCGATGTGGGGATAGCCAGCGTCGATCAGCTCGAAATGCGGAAATTTGTCGTCCGGGCACTTGGTCTCCTGCAGGCACAGCACGTCGGGCGACAGCTCCCCGAGCAGCCTGATCACCAGCGGCAGGCGCAGCCGGACGGAATTGACGTTCCAGGTAACGATCCTCATGGGCGTGGTCCCGATTGTACAGGCCGTCAGCTTTCGCGCGCTTCCCGCCACAGCCCGAGCCGCTCCTGGGCGGCACGGTCGGAGAAGCTGAACAGGACCGCATCTTCGCCCCCGGCCCGATGCACGGAACGCATCCAGCTGGGCACTATGAAGATGTCGCGCGGCCCCCAGCGAAACCGCTGTCCGTCGATCTCGGTCTCGCCCGTACCTTCGACACAGGCATACACCGTGGCGTCCGTCGACCGGTACCCGGTCCCGGAAAACCCGGCGGGCAGCAGTTGCATGAACGTGGCCATGGTCGGCAACGCATGATCGCCGGTCAGGGGATTGACATACTTCATGCGCAGGCCGTGGCACGGGTCCCATTCCGACGTCCGGCACAGGGCGTCGAGAGCGTCGCGGGTGCGCAGATAGGGGTAGTTGAAGACCGGGGACGACAGGGCGCCCGGCTCCTGGTCCACCGGCAGCAGGCCACTGCCGTAGCGTGCCAGCGCATCGCCGGCCGGACGCGACACCTGCTGTTCGTCCCGTTCGCCCTGTTCGGCGAAGGAGGCATCGAACAGCGACACGATGGGGATATCAAGCCCGTCGAGCCAGATCATCGGGTCCGAACTCTCGTTGCCGTGGTCGTGCCAGGTCCAGTGCGCGGTGGTGACGAAATCCCCTGGCTGCATCACGGTGCGTTCGCCGTCCACGGCCGTGTAGGCCCCGTTGCCCTCGACCACGAACCGCAGCGCCGTCTGGCTGTGCCTGTGGCTCGGCGCCACCTCTCCGGGGAGGATCAGCTGCAGCCCGGCATACAGCGACCGGGTGATGCGGGACATGCCCGGCATCCCGGGGTTTTCGAGCACGAGCACCCGGCGCTCCGCCTCCTTCGCGGTGATGACGTCTCCCGCCTCCATGACCAGTGGCCGGACCGCATCGTATCGCCACAGCGCCGGAACGCAGGGGGTCTGCGGCTCGCGGGAGACCAGGGTGGCCATCACGTCCCACAGCGGCGCCATGTCCAGGCCGCGCAGCCGGGTGCGGAATTCGTCATCGTCCGCCCGTGTCGCCGGGATTGCCTCGTTCATGCCCCACCTCCTTCTCCCGGGCCATCCGTCGCCTCGTCGAGCCCCATCAGGCCGCGCGCAAAGGCGAGATGATCGAACGGGCGCAAGTCCTCGGGCCCCTCGCCGAGTCCGACCGCATGCACCGGCAGTCCGAACTCCTGCGCCAGTGCCACCACCACCCCGCCCCGGGTCGACCCGTCGAGCTTGGTCACGACAAGACCACTGACATCGACCATCTCCCGGAACACGGCAACCTGACTCCGGGCATTCTGGCCCACGGTTCCGTCCAGGACCAGCAGGCAGTCGTGCGGCGCGTCGGGACACTGCCTGCGAATGACCCGCACCATCTTGGCGAGTTCGTCCATCAGTTCGGTACGGTTCTGCAGCCGGCCGGCCGTATCGATCAGCAGCACGTCGGTCTGCCCGGCCCGGGCGCTCTCGAGCGCATCCCACACCAGTCCCGACGGATCGGTCCCCCGGGGCCGGGAAACCACGGTCGCGCCGGCCCGTTCACCCCACACCTCAATCTGTTCGATCGCTGCGGCACGGAAGGTATCACCGGCAGCGAGGCAGACCGACAGGCCCTGTGCACCCCACTGGGCGGCCAGCTTCCCGATGGTCGTGGTCTTGCCGCTGCCGTTGACCCCGCAGACCAGGATGACATGCGGCTTGCGTTCCGGCCGCGCTACCAGCGGCTGCGCCACCGGCTCGAGGATGCCAGCGATGTCGCGGGCAAAGGACGCCCGGATCTCGAGATCGGTCACCCGCCGGTCGAACCGCTCCCTGCGGAGTCCGGCAACCAGGCGCGCCGCGCAGTCGGTTCCGAGGTCGGCGGTGATCAACAGGTCCTCGAGTTCCTCGAGCATAGCCTCGTCGAGCCGCCTGTCGGACACCAGTGCCACAATGTCACGGGTGATCCTGCCGGACGTGCGTTCAAGCCCCGACCGGATCCGCCACCACAGACCCCGTCGCCCTGCGCCCGACGTCGCGTCGCTCATCGCAACACGGTTCCGAGCAGCCGTTCGCCACGCCTCGCGTTGACCACCGCTTCGACAATGCTCCCCGGAACGGGATTGTCCCCGGTCTCGAGCACGAGATAGTGCTCGGTACGACCGGTTCCGTCGCGCTCGACCAGCATCCGTTCCCGACGGCCGATCCTGTGCTCGAGGTGGGATGCGAGCATCGCCGATCCGGCTCGGCGCAACCTGCGCGCACGCTCGCGCCGGAGCACCACCGGGACCTGCGGCATGCGAGCCGCCGGAACCCCGGGGCGCGCCGAGAACGGGAACACGTGCAGGTGCGTCAGTCCGGCCTCGCCCACCAGGTCGAGAGTGGCGCGAAACATGTCATCGGTTTCGGTCGGAAACCCCGCGATCAGGTCGGCTCCCAGCGTGATGTCCGGACGCAGGTGCCGCAGCCGGCGCGCCAGCGACAGCACGTCGCGGCGCGAATGCCGCCGCTTCATGCGCTTCAGGATCAGGTCGTGGCCGGCCTGGATGCTGAGATGGACATGGGGCATCAGCCGAGGCTCCTCGGCAACCAGCCGGAGCAGATCCGGGTCGATCGCGGCCGGATCAAGCGAGGTCAGTCGCAGCCGCGGCAGGTCACGGACGGCCGTGCACAGCCGCCACACCATGTCGCCGAGCCGCGGTGTCCCGGTCATGTCCCGACCCCAGGACGCGATATCGACACCGGTCAGCACCAGTTCCCGGTACCCGCTGTCCACCAGGCTCCGTGCCTGGCGGATGATGGTCCCGACGGGTAGCGAGCGGCTGTTGCCACGTCCGAACGGAATGGTACAGAAGGTACACCGGTGATCGCAGCCCTGCTGGACCTGGAGGTATCCCCGCACCCGGCCTTCGAGCCCATCGACGGTCGGTGGCGGCGCATCGTCGCGCTCCATCACGTCGGAGACCAGCATCCGTTCCGAACCGCACCAGGTTCCGGCCCTGAGTTTCTCCCGGTTGCCCACCACCCGGTCGACCTCCGGCATTTCGGCAAACCGGGCGGGAGCGATCTGCGCCGCGCAGCCAGTAACCACGATCTCGGCGTCCGGATCGCTTCGCCTGGCCCGGCGAATGGCCTGGCGCGCCTGGCGTTCCGCCTCGGCGGTCACCGCGCAGGTATTGAACACGATGCGCCCTCCCGCACCCTGCCTGGCAAGGTGGCGGCGGATGACTTCCGATTCCAGGCTGTTGAGCCGGCAGCCAAAGGTCTCGATGCGGTCGGCAGGACTGTGCATGCGGCGAGACATGGCCGCTCCCGATGCGAAACGCAAGGGTGGTGTCGCGTCGCCCCGGCTTACGGCGCCCGGCCGGCTTCAAGCGCTTCGAGGTCGACGGTGCCGGTGAAGCTCCGCACGGTCGGGCCGGTCATCTCGACACGGCCATCCGGCATCCACTCGATTTCGAGTACGCCGCCGTCGAGCACGACCTCGGCGCAGCGGGCGGCGAGCGAGCGGCGGACGGCCGCAACCACGACCGCACATGCGCCCGACCCGCAGGCCAGGGTCTCGCCTGCCCCGCGTTCCCAGACCCGGGTCCGCAGCCGGGTGGGGCTCTCGACGGTGACGAACTCGATGTTGGCTCCTTCAGGAAACAGCGGGTTGCGCTCGAGTTCCGGTCCCAGTTCCCCGACTGCAATCTGCTCGACATCGGGAACGAAGAACACGGCGTGGGGATTGCCCATGCTCACGCAGCAGCACGCCGCGAGATCGATATCGGACACCGGGACTGCCAGGGTGTCGTGGGCATGGGCGAGCGGAATGTCCCGCCAGCCCAGCAGCGGGGTTCCCATGTCGACGGAAATGCGCCCGTCCGGTCGGCGCCGGCAACGGAGCGGCCCGACGACGGTCTCGATCGTTACCTCGGTTGCAGCACCCATCAGCAGGTCGGCAACACATCGGGTTCCGTTGCCACAGGCCTCGGCCTGGCCGCCGTCCGGGTTGTGGATCACCAGCCTCGCATGGCCCTCGCCCTCGGCCGGAAGGATTGTGAGAAGCTGGTCGAACCCGATGCCGCGCCGCCGGTCGCCAAGTGCGCACACGTCACGGCGCTCGAGCACGAACGGGTTGGCACGCGCATCGATGATCACGAAGTCGTTTCCCAGTCCGTGCATCTTGGTGAAGGGAAGCTGTCGCATGACACTGTCCACGGGGGTGCCCGGCCGCGTCAGTCGCAGCCGTGCCGCGTGCGGAGAAACAGGCTCAACCGGGTGTGGATGTTGCGGGCCACTTCGCGCGCGGCACGGATGCGGGTGGCCCGTTCGGCGCTCATGTTCGCAAATCCCGACTCGACGATATTGAAGGCTGCCGCTGCCGAAGCGCGCCCCTTGTCGAGGATCTCTCCGCTTTCCCGGTCGCGCAGCGTGTAGCGGGCCGACACCCTGACGCGGGAGAAGGTTGACGCCGCATCACGACGGATCACGAGTTGGGACAACGACTCGTCCACCACCACCACGAGCGTGTAGAGCGGCACGCGTGTCTCTGCCGAGGGGTTCAGGCGATCACGCAGATCGTTGCGCAGGACCTGTCCGATCCGGTCGTCGATCCGGGCGACCTCGATGGCGGCGCCTCCGGATACCGCTTGCGTCCCGCCGCAGGACCGCTTGTCGTAGAGCGGGGAGAAACCGCACCCGGCCAGCACGGCCGCGACGACGGCCAGTACGGCAGCGTGAGGCCTACACCACAAGGTTCACCACCCGGTTGGGTACGACGATGATCCGGCGCGGTTTGGCACCGTCGAGATACCGCTGCACATTCGAGACTTCGAGCGCGCTCTGTCGCACGGTCTCTTCGGAACTGTCGCGCGGCGCATGGATGGTTCCGCGCAGCCTGCCATTGACCTGGACGGCGATACTGACCAGCTCATCGGCAACCAGCTCCTCGTCGAACGAGGGCCAGGGCACGAGTCGCAGCATGCCCTCGCCGCCCAGCCGCTCCCACAGCTCCTCGGCGATATGCGGCGTCATCGGTTCGATCAGTCGCAACAGCGTCTCGTAGCCGTGCCGCACCATCCAGGCCTCTCCGGGCCCGGACAGGGGGGCGGCGGCCAGCGCATTGCTGAGTTCGCGGATGAAGGCGACGGAACTGTTGAACCGCCAGCGTTCGACGCTCTCGCCGACGGCCCTGATCGTCTTGTGAATTCGCCGTTCGAGCTCCTGCGCCTCGGCGGAAATCCGCCCGGGACGCGGCGAACCGTGCGGAGGTGCCACGCCGGCCAGTTCGATCACCGACCGCCACAGCCGGTTCAGGTAGCGGAACGCGCCCTCGATCCCGGCCTCGGTCCATTCGAGATCGCGTTCGGGGGGAGAATCGGACAGCATGAACAGTCGTGCCGTGTCCGCTCCATAGCTTGCGATGATCGCCTCGGGGTCGATGACGTTGCGGCGCGACTTGCTCATCTTCTCGACCCGTCCGACCTCTACCGGCGTGCCACTGTCGACGGTCACCACGGTCCCGTCGGACTGCCGGCGCACCTGGTCGGGAAACAGCCAGCCGGACCCGTCGCGGTAGGTCTCGTGACAGACCATGCCCTGGGTCATCAGGCCCGCAAACGGCTCGTCGATGTCGAGGTAGCCGCGCCTGCGCAGGGCGCGGGTGAAGAACCGCGAATAGAGCAGGTGCATGACCGCATGTTCGATGCCACCGATGTATTGGTCGACCGGGAGCCAGTACCGTGCGGCCTCGCGTCCGAACGCGCTGTCTTCCGCAAGATCGCAGAACCGGGCGAAGTACCAGGACGATTCGAAGAAGGTGTCGAAGGTGTCGGTCTCGCGGGTGGCGGTACCGCCGCACGCGGGGCAGGCCGTGTGCTTCCATGTCGGATGCCGGTCGAGCGGGTTGCCCGGCTCGCCGAACTCGACGTCGTCGGGCAGGGTGACCGGCAGGTCCGCGTCGGGCACGGGAACCACGCCGCACGCCGCGCAGTGGATCACCGGGATCGGGCAGCCCCAGTATCGTTGCCGGGACACCCCCCAGTCACGCAGCCGCCAGGTCACGGACCGGGCGCCGTGACCGGTTTCTTCCAGTCGCCGCGACATGGCCTCCTTGGCCTCGTCGACCGACAGACCGTCGAGGAAGCGGGAATTGTAGATCGAACCCGGGCCCGTCCACGCCTCGTCCCCGATCGCGAAGCCGCCGGCGTCGGCGTCGGGTGGCAACACCACGGGCAGGACCGGCAGACCGTAGGCGTGGGCAAACTCGAGGTCGCGCTGGTCGTGGGCGGGACAGCCGAAAATAGCGCCGGTTCCATACTCCATGAGCACGAAGTTGGCGACGTAGATCGGCAGTTCCAGACCCTCGACAAAGGGATGCAGGGCAACGAGACCGGTGTCGTAGCCCCGTTTCTCGGCCCGTTCGATCTCGGCCTCGCTGGTGCTCATCCGGTTGCACTCGGCCACGAACCCGGCGAGCTCCGGGTCCCTCGCTGCCAGGGCGGCCGCCAGCGGATGGTTTGCGGCAATCGCACAGAAAGACGCACCGAACAGGGTGTCGTGGCGCGTGGTAAAGACCTCGAGCGCCTCGTCCCGGCCAGACACCGGGAAGCGGATCAGCGCTCCTTCCGACCGGCCGATCCAGTTGTGCTGCATGAGCCTGACCCGTTCGGGCCAGCGTTCCAGCTGCGCCGTGGCCGCGAGCAGGTCCTCCGCATAGGCGGTTATCCTGAGGAACCACTGCGACAGAAGCCGCTTTTCCACCAGGGCCCCTGATCGCCAGCCGCGCCCGTCGATGACCTGCTCGTTGGCCAGTACCGTGTCCTCGACCGGGTCCCAGTTGACCCAGCTCTCGCGGCGATAGGCGAGTCCGGCATCAAGGAAGTCGAGGAACATCTTCTGTTCGTGGCGGTAATAGTCCGGCGCGCAGGTCGCAATTTCGCGCTGCCAGTCGTAGGACAGCCCCATGCCGCGCAGTTGCCCGCGCATGGTGGCGATGTTCTCCCACGTCCAGAGGGACGGATGGACCCCGCGCTCGATCGCGGCGTTCTCCGCCGGCAATCCGAACGCATCCCAGCCCATGGGGTGCAGGACGTTGAATCCCTGGGCGTGCTTGTAGCGGGCGACCAGGTCGCCCAGGGTGTAGTTGCGCACGTGACCGATGTGGATGCGTCCGGACGGATACGGAAACATCTCGAGGACATAGTACTTCGGTCGCGCCTGATCCTCGACGACGGTGAACGCACCCGCCGCTTCCCATCGCTGCTGCCAGCGGGCCTCCACGGCACGGAAGTCGTAGCGGATCGTCGATTCGCCGTTCGCTGCGGTCTGATCTGCCATTCGAACCCTACCGGGACCTGCTGCCGACCCGCAGTTCGCGCGCCCGGGTCAGGATCGTATCCTCAAGCTGGCGGTCGAGCTCGGAATTCGCGGGTTCGTCGATCCAGGCGCCGGATTCCGACAGGTGCTGGCGGAACACCCTGGCCCGGATCCCGTCGGAGCGCAGCGCACGGTCGAGGATGTAGACAGTCACCTTGAACCGTTCCGACCGTCCGTCCGGGACACTGTACCATTCGGTAATGATGACACCGCCGAACGGGTCGGCCGACTGCAACGGCATGAACGCCAGCGTGTCGAGGGACGCCCGCCACAGATAGCTGTTGACACCGACCCCCTCCACGGGCCCCGAAGACGCCTCGTCATCACCGAAGATGTCGGACAGGAACAGTCCGTCCTCGCCGAACACGCTCTGCTTTTGCTCGTAGGTCGGAATGCCGCCCGAGCCCGTACGAGGGTAGTTGTACTCGACATCGGCACCGCCGCAGCCGACCAGCAGGCCCACGGCCACGATCGCACCGTATCCACGTAGGTATCGCTGCACCTTCATCGGCATTCCCATGCTGGATCTCGCACCCGTATGGATTCAGGATCGTTATGTAGCGCGTCCGTGCCGTCGGAACAATCTGACAGCTGCCACACGCCCCTGTGGCCATCCTGCACCCTTGTTGCAGTCGTGCAACAAAAGCGGCATTCTTGCACCAGCTACGGGGCCCGCCGGCACGAACTGCCTTGCAGTCGGCGCATTTTGTCTTTAGAGCTTGGCCAAATTCGAGGGAATCTCGAACACCTGCGTACGGCGAGCTGCATCAGCGGCGACACATCATTCAGGACACACTCGGGAGAACGCACCAATGAGAAAGGTTTTGCTCGGAACGACGGCGATGGTCGCAGCAGGCATGCTTGCCTCCGCACCGTCGGCCATCGCCGCTGAAAAGCTCAAGCTTGGCGTCAGCGGTTACATGGAACAGTGGTTCGGTTACTCCGCCCAGGACGGCGAGAGCGGTCAGGACTTCAGCGGGTTCAACCAGATCATGGACGCCGAAGTCTTCTTCAAGGGCAGCACCGAGCTCGACAACGGCCTGACCGTCGGCGTCGACGTGCAGCTGGAAGGCAATACCGGCGGCGACCAGATCGACGAATCCTACATGTGGATCAGCGGCAGCTTCGGCCAGTTCATCCTGGGTTCCGAGAACACCGCCCAGTACAAGATGGGCTATGGCCCGTCCGACTTCGGCATCGGGCTGATCTCCGGTGACCAGCCGAGCTGGGTCACCCCGGTCGCGGATGCAGAGGGTGACAAGATCAGCCTGACCAGCAAGGGCTACTGGCGCAACCCGATGGGGTCGTCGAGCTGGGTTGAAGTGCTCGGCATGAACGATACCCAGGGCGTGTCCTACTACACCCCGCGGTTCCAGGGCGTGCAGATCGGTCTCACCTACACTCCGGACGTGAGCGCGGGCGAAGACGATGGCTCTATGCCGAATCGTGATACGGATAATGCCGACGCCATTTCTGCCGGCATCAATTACAAGCAGAGTTTCGACAACGCCAGTGTCGGCGCGTCGCTCACCTATGGCACGGTGACCCGGACAATGGCTGACGACGACTCCGATCCGTCAGCGCTCAGCATGGGCCTGACCGTGGGCGTCGGTGGCTTCGGCATCGGTGCATCCTATGCGGCGTTCGACGATTCCGGCGTCAAGAACGGCGAGGGCTACTCTGTCGGTGCAAACTATGGCACGGGACCGTGGGGTGTCAGCCTCACCTACTTCCATGGCGAGCGTGACGGCACCATGATGGACGACACTCTCATGGACCAGGCCGCGCTCAACACCGTGCACCTGTCGGCCAAGTATGCACTCGGCCCGGGCGTCACCGCCAAGGGTACTCTCGGTCACGCCAGCATCGAATCCGATGACACGGCCATTGACGAAAGTGCCGACGACGTCTCCGCCACATACCTCGTAGTCGGCGTGGCAGTTTCCTACTAGGCAACCTGCCATCTCGAGTCTCCGGAGAGGCCGCCTTCGGGCGGCCTCTCTGACTCCGGATCCGGCATGCCGCCACAGGGCCTCGCCGGTTGTACAAGTCGCGTCTTGTCCGGGAACACGCGGTGAACGGCATCTACTGGCTCGCGTCCTATCCGAAGTCGGGCAACACCTGGCTGCGGATCTTCATGGAGAACCTTTTCCGCAACACCACCGAGCCCGCGTCGATCACCGACCTTACGGTGGTCAGGTATGCCGATACGGTGCATGGGCTCTATCAGGCGGTACGAGGGCAGCCCACATCGAAGCTCGGTGATGACGCCGAGCTTCACCGGTTGCGGGGACCGGTGCAGCGTTTCCTCGCCTCGCAGGCCGAGACCAGTTTCGTGAAGACCCACAACATCCTGGCCCGCCATCAGGGACTCCCGCTGATCTATCCGCAATACACGGTGGGCGCGGCCTATCTGGTCCGCAACCCTTTCGACCTGGTGGTTTCCTACGCGCATCACTACGACATCGGACTCGATGACGCGATCGAGGCCATCTCCTCCCCGCACAACCGCGTCGAGACCTCGGGCCAGTCTGTGTTCCAGATCCTCGGGACCTGGTCGCAGCACGTGCAAAGCTGGACATCGTCCGCTCCGTTCAGGTCACTGGTGTTGCGCTACGAGGACCTGCTTCAGCGCCCGGTCAGGACCTTCGAGAAGTTCGTCCGCGCACTCGGGCTGCCGCGCAACCCGGAACGATTGCGCCGCGCGGTCCGCCACAGCGGTTTCGCGACCGTGGCAGCACAGGAGCGCGAACACGGATTCCGGGAACGGGCGCGTCGGGACCAGGTGTTCTTCCGGTCCGGATCGGTCGGCGGTTGGCGGGATGTCTTGACCGAACAGCAGGTCGATCGCATCATCGATGCCCATGGTGACGTGTTGATCGCGCACCGTTACATGTCCCGGAACGGCACGTTACGCGTTTAGCGAGGGTTCGCATGGCGCACATGGTGACGCCGAGTGTTGCGACGGCGCGGATCGTCGCCGACAACCTCGCGGCAGTCTCTCGGCGTGTCGCGACGGAAGCGCGCAGGATCGACCGGTCCGCGGATGACATCACCCTTGTCGCGGTCGGCAAGTCGCAACCGGTGGAACGGGTCGAAGCGGCGCTTCAGGCCGGCCATCGGGTCTTCGGCGAAAACCGGGTCCAGGAGGCGGCCGGGAAGTGGCCGGACCTGCGCCGACGCCACGACGGTGTGGAACTGCACCTGATCGGTCCCCTGCAAACCAACAAGATCCGGGACGCTGTGCGCCTGTTTGACGTGATCCAGACCGTGGACCGTCCCAGGCTGGCCGATGGGCTTCGCCGCGAAATGGACCGCTCGGGCCGGGAGTGTACCTGCTTCATCCAGGTCAACACCGGCGAGGAGCCGCAGAAGGCCGGGGTGCTTCCGCAGGAAGCCGATGCCTTCATCACCCGTTGCCGCGCCGATTTCGGACTCACACTCGTGGGCCTCATGTGCATTCCGCCGGCTGAGGAGGAGCCGGCACTGCACTTCGCGCTGCTGCGCGGCATTGCCGAGCGCAACGGGCTATCGGGCCTGAGCATGGGCATGAGCGGCGATTTCGAGACCGCTGTCGCTTTCGGCGCCACCCATGTGCGGGTCGGCTCCGCGATCTTCGGTGAGCGCGCCGGTACCGGACCAGGGTAGTCGGTTCCAGATCACCTCTGCAGTTCACCATCACCCGTCACAATCCGCTCGCGCGCGAGGCCGGGCGCCGGCTCGACTCGATCGCGGTGGAAATCCCGGACCCCCCGCCGGTGGCTCAACCCGTCAAGGCCGTCGGGGTGGGACACTGGGTGTGACGGTGCCGAGCACGGTCGAGCGCATCCCCGGCCCGAAAGCGCACAGGCAGCTGCTGGTGGTGCTCTCTCGCAGAGGCTCGGCGAACCGGGGGCAGGCTCAGGCGCGTCTCGCCCGCCTGCATCCCCGTAACGCCGGGATGCGACGCACAAGGCGACGACCCGCCTGCCGCAGGGCTGGAAGCGCATCGCAATCGAGCGCCTCAGTGTGCGCAGCATGGTGTCCAACCGGCACCTGGCCTGCCCGATCTTGGACGGCAGATTCCACGAGTTCCGCCGCCAGTTCGGATACAAGGCGACGATGCATGGCGCGACGGTGACCGTCGCGGACCGCTGGTCTCCCCCAAGCAACATCCTGTTCTCGGCTCGTGGTTCGGTTGCGGCCGGACCGGACCTCTCGCAGCACCTCTGGCGCTGCGCCTCCTGCGGCCTGAAAATCGACGGGGATCTCAATGCCGCGACCAACCTCGAAGGCCTGACCGCGAGCTCTGCGGTCACTGCCTGTGGAGGGCCGCGCTGTCGGGCGACCCCGCCCGTTCGCGGGCCGGAGCCGGTCGCGTGAAACGGGTCTCCGCGAAGCAGGAACCGGACGGCGGACCTGCACGGCCTTCCTCGGAAGCCATCGGATTTGCATCGGTTCCGGAGACCAGAACTGAATTCATGGCCCGCATCGCGTCGCCTGTCAGCGCTTCGATCAGGCCCGGGATCGGTTGCTCGGGGATCCGACGCTGCCCTGAATGCCTGGTCGGAGATCTCGCCTTCTGCCAGGTCGCAGGGCCGGGAGGCGACATCCGGCGGTGATGGCCCGGACGTTCTGGGTGGGAGCGTTCGTGTCACGATGGAGGGTCTGTCAGCAAACCGCATTCCGACAAATGCACCGTGGCATGGTGGACTTCACCGCATCCCCGGATCAGGTAAGCAGCAGTATCGCTCGAAGGCCCCGAGCGGCAGACGACGATAAAGAACGCCGCGCGGACCGGCACCGAGGCCCGAGCGCCTCAAGGCCGAACAGGCGCACAGCCATCCGGGCGACCGCGGCGATCATGCGCGATCGCCTTCTGGAGCCCGAAGCACATCCGCCCGGGCCAGGGCTTTAGTGTCGCCATGAACCGCGCGCAGGCCGGAATGGCATCATGATCCACTCCGGCGCAGCGCGCAGGACCTATTCGAGTGGCTTGCCGATTTCCTCGAAGTACTGGCGCGTAACCTTGAACACCATCGGTGCCAGCAGGAGCAGGCCGATCAGGTTGGGCACCGCCATCAGTCCGTTGAGGGTATCCGCCAGGTTCCACACCAGGTCCACCTTCACGTTGGCGAAGGCGAGTGCGGCCGCCACCCACAGCGCCCGGTAGATGAACAGGCTCTTCTCCTTGAACATGTACTGCCAGCACCGCTCACCGTAATAGGACCAGCCGAGAATGGTGGTGAAGGCGAACACCGCGAGCGCGATGGTCACGATGTACTGGCCACCAGCCATCGAGGTCTCGAAGCTGGTGGAGGTCAGCACCGCGCCGGTCAGCCCACCGCCGTCAGGGCCGGTCAGCATCCAGGCACCCGAGGTCAGGATGACCAGCGCCGTCATCGTGCACACCACGATGGTGTCGATGAAGGTGCCGAGCATGGCAATGATACCCTGCCTCACCGGGCTGTTGGTCTGCGCCGCCGCATGCGCGATGGCCGCCGAGCCGAGGCCGGATTCGTTGGAGAACACGCCCCGCGCGACCCCGAAACGAATGGCGGCCGCCACCGCCGCCCCGGCGAAGCCGCCAGCCGCTGCGGCCGGGGTGAAGGCGTGGGTAAAGATCAGCCCGAAGGCTTCCGGAATCGAGGTGATATTGATCACGAGGACCAGCAGCGCGGCGCCGAGATAGAGCACGATCATCGCCGGCACCAGTTTGCCCGCGACATCGCCGATCCGCTTGATGCCGCCAAGCACGACGACGCCAACCAGTGCTGCAACGACAACGCCGGTGGCCCAGGTCGGCACCCCGAAGCTGTTGTCGAGCGCCGCCGCCATGGAGTTGACCTGCACCGCATTGCCGATGCCAAATGCGGCCACGGCGCCGAATATCGCAAATGCCAGACCCAGCCACTTGCCGAGCCCGGGGGCGAACTCACCGACACCGTTGCGCAGATAGTACATCGGCCCGCCGACGTACTTTCCCGTGGCATCCCGCTCCCGGTAGGTGACCGCGCACACCGCCTCGGCATACTTGGTGGCCATGCCGAACAGCGCGATCAGCCACATGTAGAAGATCGCGCCCGGTCCACCGAGTGCGATGGCGGTGGCGACGCCCGCAATGTTCCCGGTGCCAACGGTCGCCGACAGCGCCGTCATCAGTGCGTTGAACGGTTTGACCTCGCCATCGCCCGTGGCTCCGTCCTTGTCGAACAGAAGCCGGAAGCCGTAGCCCACCTTGCGCCAGGGCATGAACACGAGGCCCAGGGTCAGAAGCACCCCGGTCACGCCCAGGATGCCCAGCATGGGCGGACCCCAAGCGAACGCGTTGATCGCGTCGATCATCAGGTTCAACCGGTCCATTGCGTTTCTCCGCTATCTACCACCCAACCGGAACACACAATTGGCGTTCCCGGTTGCCCCGGCGTACTCGCAGGATGAAGTCGAAGGGCGGTAACCGGAGAGTTCAGCGTCCGGTGCCGACAAGTCTCTCGACTTCACTTGCTCAGCCGAGAATCCAAAGTTGATCAGCAAGGGTACGGAAACATGCCCCGGTGGCAAAGTCACTTTGCACGATTCTGTCTGCACTGTGGCATATCCGTTGGGTTGTCGTGGCACCTCGGCCTGATCGGGTTCGGTTCAGCTCGCGCTTCCGGTGCCAGCATGGCGATCGGAACCGCATGCCCCTGAGAGGGCGCGCCTGCTCGTGCCTGGTATCGTCGCAACTGAGCGACCCACTGGTCAATCATGCCAGCGACGCCGGCGCCTCCAGTTCGCCGGCACCTCGGGGCGCACCCCGGCCAGTCGAAGGGTCGAAGTGTGCGGAATTCGGACCCGGGGTGGATGAGGAACCGGAAAGTTGCGACCGACACGCCGAAAACGACCGCGCGCCGTTCCGGCAACCCACTGTTAACATCTTCCCCGGCCTGAGGGCCGGAGATTTCCGGCAGGGCTTGTCGCTCCACCGATCGTTCTCGCTTCACCGGAGGGCCAATGCCTTTCCTCCATGAGCATCAACGCCGTGTTCCGACGCAGGATGACCTGTGCCGCATTGATGTCCGCGTGGTCTCGATGTCCACAGGTGGTGCAGACGAAGCTCGCCTGGTTCTTGCGGCTCCGGCTGTCCACCGCGGCGGGCGCGACGCATGTGCGCGAGGTGGTGTGGGCGGGCACTTTCACAAGCGAACCTGCACGGCCCGCGGCATGGTTGACACCCGCCCCCAGCACTCGCAGCCAGACACTCGGCGCGCGGGCATGCCGGGAATGCGGTCCTGAACGCGGCGGGGAACATACCGGTTCCGGAGAGCGGGCTACTGTTCGGAGGGATGCTCGATCCACGAACCGGAAACGGATCGCAGGCAGGCGCATGAACCCGTCAGTCAGTCAACGGCGTGGGTCCTGGTCCGGACGGCCCGTCACGCTCAAGGGCACATCGGGCGCCGGTTTACGGATGAATTCTGGTTATCCTGACCGCATCTCCCGGCTGCATCATCCCCACCACATCGACCAGGTCGCGAAGTGCAAGCGCCACGCAGCCCGCCGTCGGCCCGTAATCCGGCCGAGCAACATGAATGAATATGGCGCTGCCCCGGCCGGGAACCGCCGGTGCATCGTTGTAGCCAAGGTCGACCAGCAGGTCATAGAGCCCGTCTTCGCGCCAGAGACGCTCGTGGCGCGAAACACAGGGCAACGTGATCGGCCGGTTGTAGTTCAACGGATCCGACGGATCGTCGCACCAGCCGAAGTCGGGATCGATGCCGGTTGCGGTGAGCCCGGAGGCGGGTCGTTCGATCCGGTCCTCGCGATAGTACAGCCCGCGTACAGGCCAGCAACCGATCGGGGTTGCACAGTCACCTTCGCGCTTGTCGACAACGGCACCGGCCGCGCCGACGCAGCACCTGAATTCGCGCCCCTGCGCGAACAGCCGGCCCCGCATCGGGTCATCGGCCACCAGTACCTGTATCTCCATGTCGTTCTCCGTCGCGACCGCGGGAACGTCGCCAGGTCGTCCGCTCCCTGGAACCCGTGTCTCCTCTCCCGGCCCCCAGATCGCTGCCGGGTCATTCGCCGGATCACCTTGCGTGCTCGAGGCGGTACGCACGGAGAGCGGGAGCGCAATCGAGGGCCGCACATCTCATGACCGCGACGGTTCTCCGTAGCCCCCACCTCCCGGGGTCGCGAGCAGGATGACGTCTCCGGGTTCGACCCCCTGCTGCGCCTTGGGATCGACGGGCACCCCGTTGATCTCGACCCGGCCGGTCCCGCCGTCCCCGCCACCGGCAAGCCCGCGCGCCGGAGCCTCGGTGCGTTCGGCGAGGAAGGCGACCACGCCCGGTGTCGCACCGGTGTAGCGCAGTTCGACCAACTGGCCGCAACCGCCCGTGTGCAATCCGGAACCACCTGATCCGTCGCGCAGCTCGCGGCGCAGGATACGAACCGGAAGGCGATGCTCGATCTCTTCCGCAGAGGTCGCCGAAATGTTCGAGGGCCAGCTGACGCAGGAAAGGCCATGGCCCTGTGCTGACGCTCCCATGCCGCCGTTGAAGAAGAACAGTCCCGCCACGCGGGTCCCGTCGGCGTGGGTGCCGTTGATGTTGACACACCAGATCGGTGAACCCGCACCGGCCAGCACCCGGTCCGGGACGATCCCCCACAGCGCTTCCATCACCAGGGCGGGAATGTAGTGCCCGGTCAGAACCCGGGAGCCGACCGCCGCCGGGTGACCCGGATTGACGATGGACCCTTCCGGAGCCCCGAAGGCAAGCGGCACCAGCACCCCGTCATTGTTCGGAAGCTCGGCGGCGAGCGACGACTTCACCGCGTAGGCCGACATGGCCCGCGTATAGCAGAACGGGCAATTGATCGCGCGGTCCACCTGGCCGGACGATCCCGAGAAGTCGACTTCAAGCCGATCTCCCGCAACCTCGACCCGCACCCTGAGCGTGACCGGCCGGTCAGCCAGGCCGTCGGTCGATACCGATGCCCGGTAGGCTCCGTCTGGCAGCGCCCAGATCGCTTCGCGCAGGGCACGCTCGCTGCGGGAGCGAACCGCACTCGAAAGGCCCAGCAGGTCGGCAAGAGCGTAGGTGTCCAGAATCTCGCAGACCCGGCGTTCCATCACCGCCAGTGCGCCGAGCTGAGCGTCGAGATCGCCTTCAACCTGCTCGGGCACCCTCACGTTCTGGCGCAGCATGGCAAGCAGGGTCTCGTCCGGCCTGCCGCGATCGTGCAGCTTCAGGATCGGGATCTGCAACCCCTCCTCGAACACCTCGCGCGGTTCCGGCGAACGGATCTTTCCTCCGATGTCCGGCGCATGGGCGGTGCTCGCCGCAAAACCGACGATCCTGCCCGACGGTCCGCAAATGGGACGGCACACCGATATGTCCGGCAGGTGCCCGGTGCCCATGTGGGGGTCGTTGGTGATCAGCACATCACCAGCACCGAGCGTTTCCGGAGGAAATCTCCTGATCATGTGCTTGACGGTATCGGGCAGCGTGCCGATGAAGGAGGGAATGCTGTCGCTCGCCTGTGCCAGTGCCCGACCCTCGATGTCGGTGACAATGCACGAGAAGTCGTAGGATTCCCTGACCACGGTGGAGAAGGACGCTCGCACCAACGAGGCCGCCGCCTCGTCAACCGCCGCAATCAGACGGTTCCACAGGATCTCGAGGTGAACCGGGTCGTCCAGTTCCACGTGACGCGACCGCAACGCGTGGGTCGGGTCGAGGTCGATGACAAGGTTGCCCATGTCATCGACCCGCAGGCGCGACTGTTCGGGCAGCACCGTGGTGGTCTGGCCTTCCTCGATCACGGCCGGCCCGTCGGCGACGGCACCCTCGGCAAGACAGCCGCGCTCGAGCACCGGCACCGCACGCGGTTCGGTCCATCCCGGAAACTGCACCGTGCGCTCCCGTCGGCCGGCGCGAGCATGGGTCCGGGCATCAGCCAGTCGCGGCACCATGTCCGGGGAAATCACGGCAGCGCGCACAACCGATCGGGCCGTCATGAACTCAACCGCCACCGTTTCGAGACAGCGGCCGTAATCGCGCTCGTGCGCCTCGTGAAACGCCGCAGTGATCGCCGCGTGCGGATCGTCGGATCCGAGCGCCCGGGTAATGTCGACGACGAGAACCGTACCCTGGCCCCGGTAGCGCATTTCGGCGAAGCGCTGGCACTCCGGCGCTCCCCGCGCCGCCAAGGCAGATACAGTCTGCCTTGCCGAATCCTCCAGCGCCTCGTAGATGCACCTGAGCGCGGCCGGGTCGAGAGCCGCCACTCCGGTTCCGACTGACGCGGCACCGTCCACCCGGACCGGCGCCACCGCAAGCCCGAGGGCGGATGCCACACCTGCAGCAGGTGGAATGATCACCCGGGAGATGCCGAGCCGGGCCGCGACTGCGCAGGCATGGGCCGGCGCGGCGCCGCCGGTCGCGAACAGGGTGTAGTCACGGGGATCGCGCCCCTTGCGCGCGAGGTGAACCTGGGCTGCCCGAGCCATGGTCTCGCGAACCACATCCTGGATGCCCCGCGCCGTCCCGGCAGCTCCCAGTCCCAGTTCCACCCCGGTTGCCGCCATCGCGGAGGCGGCCGCTTGCGGGTCGAGTTCGATCAGGTCGGATGCGAAGCCGTCCGCATTCAGGCTGCCCAGGACCAGGTCGGCATCGGTCACCGTGGCGCGGGTGGCGCCTCGCCCGTAACAGGCCGGCCCGGGTTCGGCCCCGGCACTGTCCGGCCCCACCTTCAGCAGGCCGAGCGCATCGCGCCGGGCGATGCTGCCGCCACCGGCACCGATCTCGAGCAGTTCGACCGTGGTGATGTCGACCGGCAACCCGCTGCCCGGCACGAACCTGCGTTCCCGTGCGACCTCGAATTCGTGCGCAACCTCGGGCATGCCGTCATCGACGATCGCGATCTTGGCCGTGGTCCCGCCCATGTCGAATGCGACCAGTCTCGCCTCGTCGATCGCTGTACCGGTCCTTGCGGCACACATGGCGCCGGCGGCCGGCCCGGATTCCAGCAACCGCACCGGCATGTGGCAGGCCATCCGGGCAGTGGTCAGACCTCCGCTCGACAGCATCAGCATCAACGGTGCCGTGATCCCCTCGTCGCTCAGAACACCGGTCAGACCCTCGATGTAGTCCTCGGCCAGCGGCTTGATGCAGGCGTTGATGACCGCTGTCTGGAAGCGCTCGAACTCCCCGGGCCTGGTTGCGACATCCGACGAGACGGTCACGCGCACGCCGGGACAGGCTTCCCGCACCAGGTTCGCAGCCCGGTGTTCGTGTGCCGGATTGACGTGGGAATTGACACAGGCGATGGCGAGCGACTGCACACCGGCCGCGACCAGGCGCGACGCCGCATCGCGCACCCCGTCCTCGTCGAGTTCGGCCAGGATCGTGCCGTCGGCGGCGATGCGCTCACCCACCTCGAGGCGAAGGTCCCGGGGAACCAGCGGTTCGGGAAAGTGCAGGAACAGGTCGTAGATGTCGTACTTGCGCTCGCGGCCGAGTTCCAGCACGTCGCGGAACCCCGCGGTAGTGATCAACCCGGTCCTCGCTCCCTTGCGCTCGATAAGCGCATTGCTGAACAGCGTGGTCGCGTGGATCACCCGCGTGACGACCTCGCCTCCGCCGATGCGGCCCAGCAGGTCCTGAAGTCCCCGGGCGACGCCGAATTCCGGCCGCGAGGCAACGGTCGGCGTCTTGGCGACCAGGTAGTCGCCCCGGTCCGGGTCAAGCGCGACCAGGTCGGTAAACGTTCCGCCGATGTCGATACCGAGAACCCGGGCGGGAGAATTGTTCATGGGCGATGCTCCGTCCTTGAAGACCGGCACGGGACTGATCACGGTTCGGATGGCCGGCACCGGGCAGGCGCTTCGGGTGGACGCGTCTGACAAGCGTTTCTACTCTGGGTCCTGTTGCCGTATCGTGCCCCGAGACGGACCCTGAGCGCGCCATGACCATAACGATCACACCGATTTCCCGCTATTTCGCAGCCGAGGTGAGGGGCGTCAACCTCACCGGGCCGGTCGCCGATCGCGACTTCGCCGAGGTCGCTGACGCATTCGAGACCCATTCCATCCTGGTCTTCCGCAACCAGCCGCTCGATGACGAGCAGCAAGTTGCGTTCTCCCGGCGTTTCGGTCCGCTCGAAACCACCGTCAACTCGAACCCGGGCGGCGCCGGAACCGAGGTTGCCATCCTGTCCAATCTCGACGGTGACGGCTCGGTGATCCCGCCCGAGGACCACCGCATGGTCTTCAACACCGGCAACCAGATGTGGCACACCGACAGTTCGTTCAAGCAGGTGCCGGCAACCGCTTCGCTGCTTTCGGCCCGCCGGGTTCCCCCTCGGGGCGGGGAGACGGAGTTCGCAACCATGCGAGCGGCATATGACGCCCTGGAAGCCGACCGCAGGGCTGAGCTCGACGAGCTGGTCTGCGTGCACGACTTCGCCTATTCCCGCGGACTGATCGACCCGAACCTGTTGCGCACACGCGACAAGTCGGAAGTCCCGCCAGTGCGTCACCCGCTGGTGCGAAGCAATCCCGCTAACGGTCGACGCAACCTGTTTACCGGTGCCCACGCCTCCTACGTTGACGGATTGTCGCTCGCCGAGGGACGACGGCTGATCGGTGAACTCACAGCGCATGCCACCCGGGCCGAATTCGTCTATCGCCATGAGTGGCAGGAAGGCGACCTGGTGATGTGGGACAACCGCTGCGCCCTGCACCGCGGCCGCCCATGGGACGCCGGACACGCCCGCGTGATGCATCGCACCACGATCGCCGGAACAGGACCGACACTGTGACCAAACGAGGGACGGCGGGACCGGGCTGAATGGACTTCCAGAACCTTCTGTCGGCCGACCTCGCCGACCTGCATCCCCAGGCGCCGGAGAGCCTGCAGGAAATCGCCTTCCACCGCCTCGAGGAAATGATCGTTCGTCTCGAGTTTGCTCCGCGTTCCGTGCTGACGGAGAAGCGGCTTGCAGCCGCAATCGGGATCGGACGGACTCCGGTTCGGGAGGCCATCCAGCGCCTCGCTTTCGCAGGCCTGCTCGAAGTGCGGCCGCGACGTGGCATCTACGTGACCGATGTTGACGGCGAAAGCGTGCGGCGCATGCTGGAAGTGAGCCGCGGAATCGACTCCGCCGTGGCTCGAGGCGCCGCGTTGCGGGCCACGCCGGCGCAGCGTCGGAGCCTGCTGCGGATCGCGACAGAGTTCGAAACCGCAGCATCACGCCACGACCCGGTCGGTCTGCTTCGTGCGGACAGCGAATTCAACGCGCTGTGCCTTGCAGCGATGGACAACGAACATGCGACCAAGATCTGTCGCATGATCCATCCGCACACCCGACGATTCTGGTTCTGCCACCACGAAGCCAGCGGTGACCTCGTACTCGGCCCGCGCCTGCATACCCAGGCGGCGCGCGCCGTCTCCGGAGGTGACGCGGACAGGGCCGAGGACGCGTTCCAGCGCATCAACGACTACCTTGAGAGTTTCGTCCGCGCCATCATTTGACCGTCGGTCTCCCCTGTGGCACCGCGCACTTGCACCACCCTGTTCCGGGTGGCAGTGTCGCGTGCCATGAGTACGTCCCGAAGCGGGCCCGTCTCGCAGGAATTTCTTCGCGATTGCTGGTATCTCGCGTCGCCATCAGTCGCCCTGGCGCCAGGACGGCTCGTCGGACTCATCATCCTTGGTGAACCCGTCCTGCTCGGCCGGCGCCGCGACGGCGCGGCCTTCGCCCTGCGCGACATCTGCCCGCACCGTGGAATTCCGTTGAGCGAAGGCTGCATGGCCAACGACGAGGTTGAGTGCGCCTACCATGGCTGGCGCTTCAGCACTGAGGGCACATGCACCGCCATTCCTTCCCTGGTGGATGGGCAGGACATGGAACTCCGGCGGATCCGCGTTCGCTCCTACCAGGTACACGAGACTGCGGGGCTACTCTGGATCTACATGCCGCGGCCCGGCACACGCGGGGACAGCAGCCCGACCACAACACCTCCCGACCTGCCGCCTGAAGCCAGGCGCCCGCAGCTTGCCACGCAAACGGTAATGCCGTGCCACGTCGATCACGCGGTGATCGGGCTGATGGATCCCGCCCACGGACCGTTCGTTCACCGGTCGTGGTGGTGGCGTTCCCGGCGTTCCATCCACGCGAAGGAGCGCAGGTTCGGTCCGTCGGAGTACGGCTTCACCATGCTGCCACACCGCCCGTCACGAAATTCCGCGGCCTACAGGCTGCTCGGCGGCAAGCCTGTCACACAGATCAGTTTCCGGCTTCCCGGGGTGCGCATCGAACACGTGCGCGTCGGATCGCGTGCGCTGGTCGGACTGACCGCGGTCACCCCGGTTACCGAGCACTCCTGTGCGCTGCACCACGTGATGTACTGGACGATGCCCTGGCTCACGGTCCTGAAACCGGCATTGCGCCCCTTCACGCGCGCTTTCCTGGAACAGGACCGCCGCATCGTCGAGAAACAGCAGCGCGGCCTCAGGCACCGCCCGGGAATGCTCCTGATCGACGACGCGGATGTGCAGGCGCGGTGGTACTACCGCCTCAAGAAGGCGCACCAGCGCATGGTGGACGAGCAGGCGCCGTTCGAGAACCCGGTTACTGAGTCGATCCTGCGCTGGCGCAGCTAGGGATCGGGCCGGCGTGCGGTACCTGTCGTTCGTCTTCGCCCACGCGCGGTTTCTCGGCTTCGGCTTCCTGCTGGCCTTGACCTCGACCTTCGGACAGACCTTCTACATTGCCATGTACGGAGGCGAGGTGCGGGCGACCTTCGCACTGAGCCATGGCGGCTTCGGAACCGTCTATGCAATCGGCACGCTGACCAGCGGCATCCTGATAATCTGGGTGGGGCGGGTCATCGATCGCCTGGACCTGCGCCACTACACCCTGGCGTTGTGCGCCCTGATCGCAGTCGCCTGTCTCGCGTTTTCGCTCGCCGGCAGCGTGGTGCTGCTCGTCCTTGCAATCTTCCTTCTGCGCATCGCCGGCCAGGGCCTGCTGAGCCAGGCGGCGACGGTGACGATGGCCCGTTACTTTCCGCAGAACCGCCGCGGGCGCGCTGTCAGCATCGCGGCTCTCGGCTTTCCCACCGGTCAGGCGGTATTCCCTCCTGCGGCGGTGCTGCTGCTCGCGCTGGCCGACTGGCGGACGGTCTGGCTGGCGAGCGCCATCGCGGTGGTCCTGCTGGTGCCACCGCTCGCTCTCTGGCTGCTCAGGGGACACGACCACCGGCACGCCAGACTGCTGCACCGGATCCGCCGTTTCGAGGGCTCGGGTGACCAGTCCCCGGGTCAGTGGACCCGGCGCCAGGTCATCCGCGACCCCCGGTTCCTGCTGGCGATGCCCGCCATGCTTGCGCCTTCGTTCATCATCACCGGCCTGAACTTTCACCAGGTTCACCTTGCCGAAACCAAGGGATGGGCGCTCTCTCTGTACGCCTCCGGCTTTGCCATCTACGCAGTCTGCCAGGTGGTCACCTCGGTACTGGTCGGACTGCTCGTCGACAGATTTGGCTCGCGCCGGCTGACGCATGTCTACCTGCTGCCGCTCGCTGCGGCATCACTGGTGATCGCGGTCTTCGACTCCCCTCTCGCCATAGTTCCGTTCATGGCATTGGCGGGAACGACCGGGGGCGCCGGCGCCACGCTGCTTGCCACCATTTGGGCCGAGCTCTATGGCGTGCTCAACCTGGGCTCGATCAAGGCCATGGTCGCCGGTCTCTCGGTCATCTCCAGTTCCCTCGCCCCGGCGGTGTTCGGCTGGCTGATCGACGCCACGGTTTCGCTCGAAGCGGTTTCGGCGACGTGCGGTCTGTACGCACTTGCCGGATCGCTCCTGCTGACGCTTGTCCTGCGACGCAGCCGGATGGCCCGGACGATGTGACGGGCCCGGCCGAATAAGGCACGTGCAGTGGCGTCACCTTGGGGTAGAGTTGCAGCAATTGTGACAGAACACACCCTGCGCTGGGGGAGACCGGCATGATCGAGACCCATACCCGCTACTCCTATTCAAGCCTGACTTCACGGCCACGCTATCGGTGGCCGAATGGCACCAGAGTTGCGGTCTATGTCGCCATGAACGTCGAGGTATTCCGGTTCGGAACCGGGAAGGGCGCGGCGATCGCACCCCCCGACCAGTCCGTCAGCCACAGCATCTATTCGTGGCGGGACTATGGAAACCGCGTCGGATTCTGGCGTCTGATGGATCTGTTCGACGAACTCGGCATGCCTGCGGAACACCAGCTGAACACCGCGATCTACGAACACTGTTCCGACATCCCGGCCCGGATACGCGGTCGCGGCGACGAGATACTCGGCCACGGCCACACCAACTCCGACGAGCAGGGCGGACTGTCGGAACAGGAGGAGCGCAACCTGATCGAGTCCTGCACCGAGATCATCACCAGAAACGAGGGCAGTCCGCCAACGGGCTGGATGAGCCCGTGGCTGTCCAACAGCGCCGTTACCCTGGATCTGCTGCAGGAGGCCGGCTACCGCTACGTCATGGACTGGACCATGGATGATCAACCGGTCTGGATGCAGACCAGAAAGGGCCGGATCCTCGCCATCCCCTACCCGATCGAGGCCAACGACACCCGGGCGATCGTCTGGAGCCGCCAGTCGTCGGCGCAGTTTGCCGACATGCTGATCGACGGTTTCGACGAGATGCTTGCCCAGTCCGACCGTGACGGTCACCCGGTGGTCTGCCCGATCTCGCTGCACCCGTTCGTGGTCGGTCGGCCATACCGTATCGGGGAGTTGAGGCGCGCGTTCCGGCACATCCTGAAGCATCGGGATCGTATCTGGCTGACGAGGCCCGGCGACATCTGCCGCTATGTCGAGACACTCGGCGAGGACCAACTCCCGAGCGGATGACGCCGGAGGTCCGGCCACTGATCAGGAACTGTTGAGATATGCATGTTCCGCCGCCTGTCCGCCGTGATTCAACCTATTTCAGCTATCCCGAATTTTCCTTTGATCCGCCGCCGGAGGCAGGCGGAGCCGCGATCCTGCATGACGTGGTCGTGATCGGCGGCGGACCGGTCGGGCTCACCTGCGCCCTTGAGCTTGCACGCTACGGCGTGCGCCCGGTGGTGGTGGAGTCGAAGCGGACGCTGTCCGATGGCAGCCGGGCACTGTCGATCAGTGCCCGAAGCCAGCAGATCCTGCACGGCCTCGGCATTGGTGAACGCTTCCGGGCCAAGGCCCTGGGTTGGAGGTTCGGGCGCTCGTTCTATCGCGACCGGGTCATCTTCCGGCTTGAGATGCCCGACGATCCGGACGAGCGCTTCGGCCCGATGTCGAACCTCCAGCAGTGCTACCTCGAACTCTACCTGATCGACAGGCTGCGCGAACAGAGCCCCGGCGGTATCCGTTGGCAGACACGGATGGACAGCCTGTTGCAGCTCGATGACCGTGTCGTGCTGCGTCTTGACACGCCGCAGGGTCCGTACGAGGCGCATGCCAGATACGTGATCGCCGCTGACGGCGCACGCAGCACCGTGCGGGAGTGCCTCGACCTGAAAATGCGGGGCACATCCTACGAGGGTCTCTACCTGATCGCCGACATCCGGATCGACGCCAGCCTGCCCCCGGAACGCCATGCCTGGTTCGACCCGGTGTCGAACCGGGGTTCCACTGTGCTCATGCACAAGCAACCCGACGGTTTGTGGCGCATCGACTACCAGTTGCGACCGGACGAGGACCCCCGGCAGGAACTCGCGCCCGAACGCATCAGGTCACGCATCGATGCGCATCTTGCAATGATCGGCGAACACGCGCCCTGGCGTCTCGACTGGTATTCGCTGTACCGGGCACATTGCCTGTGTCTCGACGACTATCGCTGCGGGCGGGTATTTCTTGCAGGTGATGCCGCGCATCTGGTTCCGATCTTCGGCGTACGCGGGCTGAACTCCGGACTCGCTGATGCCAACAACCTTGGCTGGAAACTGGCCGATGTACTGTCGGGTACCGCAGACCCGGCGCTGCTCGACAGCTACAGCGAGGAACGTCGCTCCGCAACGCTGGAGATCCTTGCACAGGCCGCCAAGAGCACCGCTTTCATGACGCCTCCGACCCCCGGCCACGCACTGATGCGAGATGCCGCGCTGTCGCTTGCCTGCTCCCGGTCCTGGGCCGGGGAACTCGCCGATCCGCGCCAGTCACGTCCCCATGACTACGCCGATGGTCCGCTTTCGGCTCCCCGTGATGACGATGCCCGCTTTGGCGCTGGACCCGCTGTCGGCGCCCTGGCACCGGATGTCCGGCTTGCACAGGGCCGCTACCTGCTCGACCAGGTCGGCCCCGGGCCGACCCTGCTCGTCTTCGGCCGCGGCCCAGTGGAGACCGTGAGCGGTGCGGCGCGGCTGGTTCGGATAGCAGGACACGGCGGCGATATCGGCGACCCGGAGGGCAGGGTGTTTGCCCGGTACGGCGCCACGGACGGAACCTGCTACCTTGTTCGCCCGGACGGTCACGTCGCCGGGCGCTGGCGTTCGCCCGATCCCGGGCGCATTGCACTCGCCATGGAAAGGCTCGCCGGACGATGAAGGCAACAGGATCCAGCCCGGCCGCACCGGGTGCGCGGAGGCCATCACGATGACACTGGACCGATCCGAGGTCGAGGACGTCTACGGAACCCTTGCCGACGCGATCGACGCGGTGGATCCCTGCCGCGCAAGGCTGTTTCTCGCCAAGCTCGCATTGCTGCTTGCCTACAGGTGCGGTGACGTTGCGGCGGTGAAGGACGCGGTCGCAATCGCGAGCCGTGACCTGGAGCCGCCCCCGGCGTTCGGCCCGCGTTTCCCCACCACAAGAGAAGACGGCTTTGCCCAATGAACGCCGCATCCGACCCCCTGCTCTCTTCGTTCGCGATCCGGCATGTCCGGTTTCGCAACCGCATCATGAGTACGAGTCATGCCTGTGGCCTGGAACAGGACGGGATGCCCGGGGAGACCTATCAGGCCTACCACGAGGAGAAGGCAAAGGGCGGACTGGCCCTCACCATGTTCGGGGGATCGTCCAACGTGGCGGCGGACTCCCCGTCGGTCTTCCGTCAGCTGAATGTCGGTATCGACGCGGTGATCCCGTACCTTCAGAAGTTCTCCGACAGGATCCACGCGCAGGGCGCGCGCCTCATGTGCCAGATCACCCACCTGGGCCGGCGCGGCGAGCCCTATGCCGGACTCTGGCTTCCCGCCATCGCACCAAGTCCGGTCCGGGAGACATTGCATCGCAGCATTCCCCGCGAGATGGACGAACACGACATCTCCCGGGTGATCAAGGCCTATGGCGCCGCGGCCCGGCGCTGCATGGAAGGTGGGCTCGACGGGATCGAGACCCTGGCAGGCGGCCACCTGATCGGCCAGTTCCTGTCCCCGAAGACAAATCGACGCCAGGACCGATTTGGAGGATCACTGGAGAACAGGTGCCGGTTCGGCCTGATGGTGTTCGAGGAGATCCGCCGCCAGGCCGGAGACCGGTTCTTGGTCGGTTTCCGGTTCGTCATCGACGAAGGCGACCCGGACGGGCTCGGTTTCGACTCCTGCGTCGAGATCGCGCGACGGTTCGAGTCCGAAGGCCACATCGACTTCTTCAACGCCATCTACGGACGCATGGATCGGGAGATTGACCTCGCTGTCGACAACATGCCGGGAATGGCATCGCCGCTGGCTCCATGGCTGCAGCCGGTCGGACGGTTCAGACGTGAGGTCGGTCTGCCGGTATTCCACGCCGCGCGGATCAGCGACATCCCGACGGCCCGGCACGCGATCGCCACCGGACTGCTCGACATGGTGGCGATGACCCGGGCGCACATTGCCGACCCCCACCTGGTGCGCAAGCTTCGCGCCGGAACCGAGGAGCAGATCAGGCCCTGTGTCGGTGCGACCCACTGCATGTCGCCCCACCGACCGGTCTGCCTGCACAACGCGGCAACCGGCCGCGAGACCCAGTTCGGGCATGTCATCGACAGGGCCCCGGTTCGCAAGCGGCTTGTGGTTGTCGGCGCCGGGCCCGCCGGCCTCGAGGCCGCCAGGGTGGGGGCGGAGCGCGGTCATGATGTCACCGTCCTTGAGGCTGCATCCCGTCCGGGTGGCCAGGTGCTGCTGGCAGCCCGCGCCGACTGGCGTCGGGATATCATCGGTGTGATCGACTGGCGCGTCGCCGAACTGTCCAGGTTGGGGGTGGAGGTGCGGACGGGGACGTTCTCCGACGCTTCCTCCGTGCGGGATCTGGATCCGGAGGTGGTCATCATCGCGACCGGCGGCATCCCGTTCGCAGGCGATATCGACGGTGCGGAGCTGAGTACCAGCGCCTGGGACATCGTGGGCGGGCACACGCCACCCGGCCGGAGCGTCATTGTCTGTGATGGAACCGGCCGGGTACCGGGGCCACAGGCCGCGGTTACTGCCGCGATGCGGGGTGCCGAGGTCCGGTTTTTCGGCATCGACGCGGCACCGGCCGCCGAAATGACCTATGCGGAACGTGTCATCTGGAAGAAGCGGCTCTATGAACTCGGCATTGGGAGCATCCCTGACCAGCGCCTGGTCGCCATTACCAGGGCAGACAATCGGCTGGCCGCACGTTTCGCCAACGACGTGACCGGCGCGTCCGGCACCTTTCTCGCCGACCAGGTGGTGGTCGAGGGGGGAACACTGCCGGTCGATGACCTGTTCACGGAACTGCGCGCAGGCTCGGGCAACGACGGGGTAACCGACATTGATGCTCTGGTTGAAGATCGGCCGCAGCCGGTGGCTCGCGACGGCTTCGAGTTGCACCGGATCGGCGATGCCGTCGCCAGCCGCAACATCGCCGCGGCGATCCTCGACGCATTCCGTCTGACGCGCCGCATCTGAGCCCGAATGACCGGAAATATGGGGCGAGCCAGGCACCGATGCCGTATGGTACAGGAGCAGGGTCGGCGGCATGCCCGACCGGTGCCATTCCCCACGGAGCACAGCCATGTCAGCCCGTTCTTCGGAACTTGTCCTGCTCGACGGGGGTGTCGGCCAGGAAGTGTTTTCGCGACGGACAGGACCGGCCACGCCGCTGTGGACCACCCAGGTCATGATCGACCGGCCTGATCTCGTCGAGGCCGTCCATCTTGATTTCATCAGGGCCGGCGCCCGCATCATCACGGTGAATTCCTACGCCGTCACCCCGCAGAAGCTGGCCCGTGTCGCCAGGGCCGACATGTTTGACGAACTCCAGCACGTGGCGCTGGACGCGGCCCGCAGGGCCCGGGACACCAGCGGAGAGAACGTCAGGATTGCCGGGTGCCTGCCACCGCTGGCAGGCAGTTACCGGGCCGAACTGACGCCACCTGATGACGAGTGTCTGTCTGATTACCGCAGGATCGTGCGCATCCAGGCTGACCACGTCGACCTGTTCCTGTGCGAGACCATGGTCTCGGCACGTGAAGCGCATATCGCTACCACAGTGGCGACAGAAAGCGGCAAACCGGTCTGGACCGCACTCACCGTCGACGAATGCAACGGCACTCTCCTGCGCTCCGGCGCTTCGGTCGGCGACGGTGTCGATGCCGCCATCGAGGCCGGAGCCGAGGCGGTACTTGTCAACTGTTCCAGCCCGGAGTCCACCACCACCGCCTTACCGATCCTCGCCGGACGCGGTGTACCCTTCGGCGCCTATGCAAACGGTTTTGTGACGGTTGCCCCACTCAGACCCGGCAAGACCATCGACATCCTGCAGGCCCGCCGCGACCTGGATCCGCAGACATACGTCCGCCACGTCCGTGACTGGATCGCGGAGGGCGCAACCATTGTTGGCGGTTGCTGCGAGATCGGCCCGGATCACATTGCGGCCGTTGCCCGCGACCTCACGCATGCAGGCTACGAGCTACTTTCCACCTTCAGGCCCTGATCGGCCTGGCGGCGGTGCGATGCGCCCTTGATCGGCGACCGGACATTCCGCATCGGCGACCCTGGTGCGCGTACGAGATGTCGCTGCGGGTGAATTCGGGGAACCGCCTCGCCGGTCTGGATTGCAGGGTCCGGAGGACAGGCACGCGGAGCAGTTACGGACCCCCTGTCACGACCGGTCTGCCGCGCCTTGGCCTCGATGCATCCGGATCAGGGTTCACGCCTGCGTTCCTGCCCGATTTTCTGCGCGGAATCATGGACAATTTCGCGATGAAACTGCCAAGTTCAATCTGGCGCCAGCAGGCCCTCTTCACCGCAATCCTGACCCCGGTCATCTTCGGCCGGCCACCACACGCACGCAATACGGTGACCACGGTCTCCGGCCGGGCGGGCGCAGGGCGAAATGCAGATCGCCGTTCCCTCCTGCCCCGGGTCAATGGTGACTCGAAGCGCGCTGCAGCCGTTGCCTGATCTGATCGCTCGTCTCCCTGGTTCCGTCGAACATCATTAGCAACGGCGGCAGGAGCAGGAAGTCGGCCAGCAGGGCGACGATCACCGTCATGCCCACCAGCACGCCGAGCGCCTGGTTGGTCGACATTCCCGAGGCACCGAACACCATGAACCCAAGCGCAAACACAATCGTCGTTACCAACAGCGCCTTGCCCACAGAGCGAAACGCAGACTGCACGGATTCCGAGGGCAAAAGCCCATTGTTTCTCGCGCCAACATACTTGGTCATGAAGTGAATCGTGTCATCCACAACAATACCGAATGCGATCGCAGTCACGACCGAGGCGGCCACGCCGACTTCCCCGACCGCGTAGCCCCAAAGACCCATAGCCATTGCCGCCGGTACGAAATTGGGTATCAAGCTGATCAGACCCAGGCGCACGCTTCGGAAGACGAACAGCAGGAGCAGGGAGACAGGACTTTCCCACGCTGTCGCAGATTCTGACCGGCAACCGATGAACGGGGCACGGGTTGTGGTTGCCTGTGCGAGTTCCGAGGTTGCGGAGCCCCCCACGGACCACCACGGGCCACCGCAGGCCGTTTCCGGTCGGCCGTGTGATTTGTTGTCAGGATCCGGGGTCATTCCGGCGGCACCGTGGAACCGCGGGGATGCGGCAGCCTCTCAGGGCCGGGTCAGGGCCGCGACGGCTTCGCTGCGGTTGAGCTGGAGCCGGCGACGGGTTTCGGCGAGGCTTTCCGCCTCTCGCCGGTTGGCGAAGATGACCGCGAGCGCGATGGTGTTGAGGCTGGCCCGGTTTGCCGGGCCGTGTCCCGTGCGGGTCAGACAGGCGTCCTCGCCGAAGACGCAGTCTCTCTGGCGATGGTTCAGGTTTTCCACTGCCCAATGTCCGCGGTTCAGCCGAAGCAGGTCGGCCGGCGACGCGGCCCTGGCATCGAGAGAGGTGATGAGATACGCGGTCTCGACATGGTCCTTCCCGTCCTGTGCGCCGGCATGCTTCTTCAGCGGCTCCCGGTAGCGGGTGACGCGGGCGACCTGACTGACGCCAGGGTAGTTGATGGTGCCCTTGAGCGGGGTCATGACACGGATGGACCGCTGCTCCAGGCGCCCGTGGGCCTTTTCGACATCCTCCTCGAAGTGGCCGGCGGCGTCCCTCTCCCAGTCGATGCGATCGAGGATGCCGAAGGTTTCCGGAGCGTTGCTCTTGACGGTGAAGACGTAGTCCGCGCGTTCCGTGATCAGTTTCGCGGTCTTGCGCGTCGTGTGCAGCGCGTCGAGGGTGATCACCTTTGCGCAGATGTCGCTCCGCTCCAGGAGGTCGTGCATGGCCGCCAGTTCGCCTCCCTTGTCACCGAAGTTCAGGAGCGCAAACGGTGCGCCGGAGGCATGGTCGACAAGCGCCACGGTCTCGTGATGGTCCTCGCCGTTGCGGTTGGCGCCGCGGATGCGCTTGCCGTCGGCGGCGAGCGCCCGGGCAAGGGGGAGCCGGGGCCGTGACCAGCGCGCGACCACATCCTCCAGCGCCTCGGGATCGACCGACTGGACGACCCGGTGGATGGTGGACTTCGAGACCGGCTCGCGACGCCCCGTCTTCGGGTTCGTCCATGCGCCGACGGCCTCCAGCTCTGCCTGGGACAGCGACCGCGCGAACTGCGCGGCGGCGAGGCAGCCCTTCATGTTGGCGAGTTCGGCAAGCACATGCATCGCGAGCACGCAGGCCACCGTGTGCTTCCTTCCCTGCGCCCGGCGGAAGTCCGGAACCGCCGCCAGCTCAGCATGCAGGGAGCGCATCGCCCCAGGAGCGCGGGGCGCCAGTTCAGGACTGGCGGGCGGCACCACGTCACGCGGCAGCGCCAGCGGGTTCGAAAGCAGCTCACGGGCGTCGGGCCTCAGCGGCGTGACGAGTAGAGTCGAGGGGAGGCGCGCCCTGCCGTAGGCCCGAGGGAGTAGCTGTTGCCGGCCGCTTTCGCTCGACGCCGGTGCCTCAGTCTCAGCCATAGCCGCGTTTCCTCACCCCCGCTCGTCGAACCGGGCGTGCGGTTTTCCCGCACCCAGCTCTCAGTCGGGATCATGCCTTCGCCCACGGAAAGGTCTTTGTTGTCCGCTCAAGCTGTCTCAGACCGAAGTCATCTCGCAGTCTGGCATCCGGGAAGCGCACATATTGCCCGGACTTCACCTTGTGCTTGTGACAAAGCCACCGTCGCAGCCGCCGGATCGTATGTCGGTTGATGGACTTGTAGGCCGGTGAGACCTGACCCAGGGTGAAGTAGTTCGCCCATCCGGAGATCATCCGGTTGAGTTCGGCCACTTTCGCCCCGGTGTCCATCCAGACGGACTTGCGGTCCGTCTTCTTGCTGATCCGGTGGCAGATGTCCTGGACGTTTGCCTTGCTCGGGCGAGTGCCGACATAGCGGCTGCCGTCGGTCCGGCGCCAGTTCCAGCCGATGCGGTATCCGAGGAACTCGAACGGTTCCTCGGGGCATCGAAGACATCGGGTCTTGCGGGCGTTGACCGGCAGCTTCAGCACTCCCATGATCCGTTTGACCGCCGCCAGCATCTCTGCCGCCGGTGCCTTTCCGAGTACACAAAAGTCATCCGCGTAATTCACGATCTCCGCCCCGAACCGGCGGGTGTATCCGTTGAGTTTCCAGCCAAGGATGAAGCGACGCATGTAGATGGAGCTCAACAGCGGGCTCACCGGTGACCCCTGAGGGGTTCCCTTGCGCTCCCGCCGTGCCCGGTTCGTGCGGCGTGTGCCGCCGTCCCCGTCGTCCTCTTCCACCGGCGCTTCCAGCCACGCCTTGATGAGCCCCAGGAGCCGTCCGTCGCTGACGCGCCGGGCGATGCTCTTCAGGAGTTCGGCGTGCGGAATTTCGCCGAAATAGTTCGAGAGGTCGGCGTCAACCACCTCGTGGTGCCCCCGTGACAGCAGGCCATGAATGCGGTTAACCGCATCCTTCGCACTGCGGCCCGGCCGGTAGGCATACTGTTCCGGTTGCAGGTCCGCCTCGAAGATCGGCTCCAGCACAAGCATGGCCGATGTCTGCGCAACCCGGTCCTTCAGGCACGGAATGCCCAAGGGCCGGAACTTCCCCGGTTCCTTCTTCGGGATCAGGACCTGACGGACCGCTTGCGGTGCGTAGGTCCCGTCCCTCAGTTCCCGCGACAGGTCCCCAAGCCAGTCTCCCACTCCCGCCTTCTCGATGTCCGCAATTGTCTCGCCGTCGACCCCCGCCGACCCGCCATTGCGGCGGACCCGCGTCCAGGCCTCCAGCAGAAAGTCCTCGCGCCACACCTTGTCGATCAGGGCGTGAAAGCGCCGGTCAGGTTCTTCCTTCGCTTTCTCATGCAGTGTGTTCTGGAGTTTCCGAACCCGTTGTGCCCCTGTTAGACTGAAGTTCCCCTGATTTCCAGTTGATATTTGTGCCTAAGTGCGTGCTTCGGCGGGATTTTTGCGGATTTTCGGGCAACAGAGTGTACCCATGTAAATGTGGATATTGGCGTTGATGTGGTGAGAGATATGGGTATTATAGGTAGCCATGTACATCGAATCCGTCCCCAACCGGTCCTCCCCGCCCGCCATCCTGCTGCGCGAGTCCTATCGCGAAGGCGGCAAGGTCAGGAAGCGCACCCTCGCCAACCTCACAAACTGGCCGTCTGCTCTGGTCGAAGGTTTGCGATGCCTGCTCAAGGGAGGCACCGCGGTGCCACGCCTCGAGGACGCCTTCGACATCGTCCGCTCGCTTCCTCATGGCCATGTCGCGGCAGTGCTGGGAACTCTCGGGAAGCTCGGACTGGACCGGTTGATCGACCCCAGGTCATCGCCCCGGCGCGATCAGGTGATGGCCATGATCGCAGCGAGGATCCTCGAGCCGGCCTCGAAGCTGGCCACGGCGCGGGGACTGGCCGCGGCCACGGCGGCGAGCACCCTGGGCGAGATGCTCGATCCCGAACTCGACGAAGACGACCTGTATGCCGCCATGGACTGGCTGCTCGAGCGCCAGGAGAGGATCGAGCAGGGCCTGGCGAAGCGGCACCTCGAAGAGGGGTGCCTGGTTCTCTATGACCTGACCTCGGTGTGGATGGAGGGCAGAGCGTGTCCCCTGGCCAAACGCGGACATTCCCGGGACGGCAAGAAGGGCAAGCTGCAGATCGAGTTCGGCCTGTTGTGCGACCGCGACGGATGTCCGGTCTCGGTGGAGGTGTTCTCCGGCAACACCGCGGATCCGGCGACAGTGGGCTCACAGATCGCCACGGTGCAGGAGCGGTTCTCGCTTGCGAAGGTGGTCCTGGTGGGGGACCGGGGGATGCTGACCGAGGCGCGCATCCGCGAGGAGGTGAAGCCTGCGGGTCTGGACTGGATCAGTGCCCTCAGGGGACCGGCCATCCGGTCACTGGTCGAGGCCGGTGACGTGGAGATGTCGCTGTTCGATGAAACAGACCTGGTGGAGATCACCAGTGACGCATACCCCGGCGAGCGCCTCATGGTCTGTCGCAATCCGCTGCTGGCCGAAGACCGGGCCCGCAAGCGCTCGGAACTCCTTGAGGCCACCGAGGCCCTGCTTGAACCCATCGGTGCGGCGACACGGCGCAAGAAGCGCCGTCTCACGGGAGCCGACAAGATCGGCGAGCGGGTCGGCAGGGTCATCGGCAGGCACAAGATGGCAAAGCACTTCACATGGTCCATCGACGATGACGGCGTCTTCACCTGGCAGCGTGATGACGCCTCCATCGCTGCCGAGGCGAGGCTCGACGGTCTCTATGTGATCCGCACCAGCCTGCCGGAGACCGAACTCGACGGACCCGGAACGGTGCAGGCATACAAGAGGTTGAGCTCCGTGGAGCGGGCCTTCCGCAGCCTGAAGACCATGGACCTCAAGGTCCGCCCCGTCTTCCACCGCACCGAACCCCGGGTTCGTGCCCACGTCTTCCTGTGCATGCTCGCCTACTACGTGGAATGGCACATGCGCCAGAAACTCAAACCCATGCTGTTCGACGACGAGGATGCCGAAGGCGCCAAGGCCCGGCGCCCGTCCGTCGTGGCGCCGGCGAAGAGATCAATGAGTGCTCAGGACAAGGCGGCCACCAGAACAACCACCGACGGTGATCCGGTGCACAGCTTCCGCACCCTCATCGACGATCTTGCCACCATCACCCGCAACACCGTGGCGCCCCACATCCCGGGCGCCGAACCCTTCCAGGTCACCACACGGCCCACGCCGCTTCAGCGCAAGGTACTCGAACTCCTGGAGATCCGGACATAGTGTACCCAGTAACACACCACTGAAATCTCATGATTCCTATTCATATCAACTACTTGCGTTTCAACACTGCTGGAACTTCAGGTTAGACCTTCGCCAGTAGGCATGCCTTGCTTCCTTTCCACACAACTCCCGACTCAGGGCCCCTTCCCTCGACCGGCGTTACCCGGCGTCTCCAGTATTACGGGCCCATCCGCCACCCTGACGGCCCGGCCTGTCCCTCGCGGGCTTCCGGTTGGTGCGTGCCACACCACCATCAGGGCTTCCCGTGTTGCTGCGTTTTCCATCTTCCGTGCATGTCGGCGCCATTACCCCGGTGGAAACGCCCCGGTGCGCGTGTCGCTTGCTTCCCGGTGCGCCGTCGGCCTTCCCCAGAAATCTGGTGGGTCGGCTTCCACATGAGCCGTTTCGAGGCCTGCTCAGCGTTCACTCACGTTCCGACCTGCATGGTCGCTGAGCTGCCCAAGGCAGCCCTTCTCTCCGCGGTGCTTCAAACCATGTCGTTGCCTCCATGATCCGCCGCGGCTGCTACCAACCGAAGCGACAACTGTTGGGCGGGGTTCGCACCCGCAAGGAAAACGCGCCTTTCCACGGCGCACAGATCACCTTCGGCTTGCCATGGGGGTCGGTGTAGCGCCCGTTGGCACGGGCGAACCCCCTGGTCTCGCCCAGCCCCGTCCAGCCCGCCGCCCTGTACATGGTGCCCAGGAAGAACTCCGGATCGCAGAACGTCTCGGCCAGAAGCACCTTGTGGCCGTGCACGTTCAGCCAGTCGTCGGCGAGCCGCCGCGTCATCCCCGCAAGGAAGCGGGAGGCGAGGTTCGGGAACACGCCGGGCTGCGAGAGCACCAGGAACCGCGTGTTGTTCGCGATCATCTCAAGGCGCCGGAACTGCTGTTCCGGCTTCCAGCCGGTCCAGCGGTCGCGCGGCTTGCACTTGAAGGCGCCGTTCTGCCACGCGGCAAGGCCCAGCCACCGCTCCCCGAAGGTCGCGACATAGCGCAGGCCGCGACCCGCAAGACGGCGAAAGCCCAGATAGTGGTGCTCGTCCATCAGCGCGTCCCAGAGCGGACGCTCCTCCGGACGCGCCAGGCGGACCTCCACCTCGGACAGCACAAACCCTTCGGGAGGGGCTCGGTGAACCGGGCACGCCTCCATGCGAGTGCGTATCGACATGCCGCAAACGTCGCACAGGGTACGCAGGAACGCCAGAGAAAAACACTGACAATCCCGTGACCGCTGACAATCCCGTGACCACGGAACGCGCGCGTGCAACGCCGCGATGATCGACGTCAACAAAAATCAGACGGATTCAGCGTGGGATGCTCCTGCACCGGCCATCGCGTATTCTTGACTATTGTGTTTCGGGAGCGCACTGACGACATCGCAACGGCGCCGCGGAGACCCCTGACAAGCGGTTTGCCGAGCGGAGGTAACGATCATGCGTGTCATGCTTTTCAGCCCGATCTCCTGCCTGACCGTGACTGCTCTCGCCGTCGCTGCCTGGCTCGTACTGCCCCCAGACGTCCGGGCTGAAAGCGCCGAGGACGCCGGGTTCAGAATCGCGACGGAAGCCCGCGAACGCGAAAAGGGATTCGGCGACTTCACCGCAGACATGGCCATGGTTCTGCGAAACAAGCGCGGACAGGAAAGCCGACGCGATCTCAGTCTGAAGGTTGTCGAAGTGGAGGGCGACGGGGATCGAACCTTGTTCGTGTTCAACCGTCCGCGTGACGTCAGGGGAACCGCGTTCCTGATTCACGCCCACACCACCGAACCGGATGACCAGTGGCTGTACCTGCCCGCCCTGAAACGGGTCAAGCAGATCAGCTCGTCCAAGCAGTCGGGCTCCTTCATGGGAAGCGAGTTCTCCTACGAAGATCTTGGAGCCAGCGAGGTTGAGAAATTCACGCACCGGCACCTGCGTGACGAACCCTGCGGTGATGTTGAGTGCTTTGTGCTGGAACGCAACCCCAAGAGCGAGGATTCGGGATATTCGCGCCAGATAGCCTGGCTGGAAAAGCCGGAGTTCCGCACCATTCAGGTCCATTACTTCAACCGCAGAAACGAGCATTTCAAGACGATGACTGTCGAGGACTTCGAGCTGCATCTGGATCGTTTTTGGCGGGGCACCACAATGACCATGACAAATCACGTGACAGGGAAGAGCACTGTCCTGACTTGGGACGACATACAGTACGGGGTCGGCCTCGACGCCGGCGACTTCACCAGAACGGCGCTCAGGCGGGCACGGTAGGACACCCATCGTCCGCTTCGATCCGCGCTGTCTTCCTCCGGACACCGGGGTGGTGCAATGCCGAGTCGGGTGGCGATCATCGGCGCGAGGGTTTCCGGACTCGGTGTCGCCTGGGCTCTGAACAGGCACCCTGACCCCCTCTGACCGATTTTATTTGACTGTACGAGGCACAGGACCAGGTCGGCGGCAACGCCGTTACCGTCGACATGCCGCAGGAGGACGGGTGCAAAATCCAGGCCACTTGACCGTGAATCCTGCGTAACTTGACAGGCGAACCGTTCCAGACGGGTTCGATCTCACACGGGGTCCACGTGCGCAGCGCGTACCGTCCTTGCCACTGTGCAGGTGTCTGATCCAGGGTTCTCCTTTCGGTTGCGTCGAGTGACGGTCGAAGGTCGCGGGACTGTCAACAACAAGGTGTTCTGTCGGTGTTGGGGGCCGGACAAGGACCCTCTGGGTCGTGGTCCGGTCCGGCCCCATGGTGATGGGTAACCACCCGCCGAAGGCGCATCGCGTCGTCGCAAGACGACGCGGGGTCAGGCAGTGGGAGTCTGAGGCTGGTCGATGGGAGCGAAGGGCCGGGTCCCTGGCGTTAAGCGTTCGGAGCGGTGAAGGGCCAAGTTGGCCCGAAACGGCCCATTGCCTGGACTGTCATCATCAGGCAGTTTGCTATCCTGATCGGTAATCACTCTCCTGCCCCGGTGCCGTGAGGCAGGAAGCGACAGGTACACGGTGCCGCATGTACCGACAATCGAACCTGCTTCGAGGAGACTAGTTAAGCGTGTTTGGCACTATCCATGCCCCCCATCGACACACACTGACAGGTCATGATCAGTCCGGAGCACGATCCTGCACCGTCGACTGCGGGACCACTGTGGCGGCCATGCGCTCTCTTATCGGTTGTGCCGCATCGCTTTGCCTGCTGGTCACACCGCTGACCGGCCCGGCTCAGGCCGACGGTGCTTTTCCCGAACTGGTGGAAGTGTTCGGCCGCATTTCCCCGGAAACCAGGGTGTTTTCGCAGAAGGCCGCGTACCCGGACCAGCGTTCGCACGCAAGCGGTATCGCCGTGGAAGCAACAGTCTACATGGAAGGCGACCAAGGTACGAGCGTGACGGTAACCCCTTTCTTCCGCTACGATGCCGGCGATTCCGAACGCACTCACGCAGATCTGCGCGAGGCGTTTTTTCTCGCTTACGGTGATCTCGGCGACGACGAGTGGGAACTGCGGCTTGGCGTTGATCGCGTGTTCTGGGGCGTCGTCGAATCGCGGTCTCTGGTTGACATCATCAACCAGTCCGACGTGATCGAACATCCTGACGAAAAGACCAAGATGGGCCAGCCGATGGCTCACCTGACGTGGTCCGGCGACTGGGGTGCGCTGGAAGGCTTTGTGCTGACCGGGCACCGCCCCCGCACGTTTCCGGGCAGGCACGGTCGACTTCGCACCGGGCTTTTCGTCGACCATGAACTGACATCGTACGAGGCCGAAGCGGAAGAGTGGCATATTGATCTTGCTGCCCGGTATACGAGCAATTTCGGACCACTGGCCCTTGGCGCGAGTGTGTTCAATGGAACCAGCCGGGAACCTGCCCTCCTGCTCACGCCTGTTGCCGACGGACTGTTCCTGGCGCCACACTACGAACTCATCACCCAGTATGGTCTGGACGCCCAGTACACTTTCGGTTCGTGGCTTCTCAAGCTCGAGGCCATTCATCGCACCGGCGCTCGAAACCGTCGAACCGATCAGTACCTGAGATACGAGGAAAAGGACTATTCGGCCTTCATCGTGGGTGGCGAGTATGCCATCAACGGTATCTGGGAGTCCGGCGCCGACCTGACCCTGTTTGCCGAATGGGCCCGCGACGGACGGGGTCGCTGGGCGACCAACGGATTCGACAATGATCTGCTTCTCGCAGCCCGCCTGGGATTAAACGACGAACCCGGTACGGAGTTCACCGTCAGCGTGTTGAACTCGCTCGCCAACAGCAGCAGGGTCCTTACCGCCGAGTTCAAGCGCCGCCTTTCGGACAACTGGTTCCTACACATCGAGAGTACAGTGTACCTGGATATCGACGAATCCGACCAGATTTACGACGTCCGACGCGACAGTTTCGTCGGTGTCAATGTGGACTACAATTTCTGATCACCATCCCTGATCGGCGAGTGTCACGCCTGTTCACCGCGCACCATTTCGGCTTTGGTGTGACGGCAGATACCGTGACCGTTTCCATCTTCCACTCCACTTGGAGAGGGAATGACGGTGACCACGGCCGTCCCGATATGAAGACCTGCACCCGGCCGGACAATGCCAGGTCCTCGACTGCTACCGCCCCTGCTCTCATCATCAGACTCTCCGCGCCACTGCAGTTCCACGGGAAAGTCGCCGATATCCAAACGATGTTACCAGTAAGGGTATCGCCTCATGCCCGGCGTTTCCGGAGCGAAAGCTCCGGAAGCCGGTCGGCCCGCACTCCCGCCAGGGCACCTCCACGCAGGTGAACAAGCTCGACGACTTCCCGACCCGGGACCTGTCTCGGCGGCATCAATGTGGTAACTGCAGGCTGTCCCGGCGGTCGGCGGCAGATCGCCAGCTTCGGCGTTACCGGTGCCCGTGGAGCGTTGCCGCAAGTTGGCCTCGCACCCGCCTTGCCGATCTCCGCGGACGTGGTGGCTCATCGATGCGAAAGCAGATCTTCTCGCCAAAGTCCGTGCAGTTTTCCGTTCTGGTCCGGCGGTGATCCGGGGCGGTGCCGGGAATGGCCATTCCGCGCCGGACGGCTGTGCTGATCCCGGCCCAGGGCCCGGCCAATGTGATCCGGCTGGCGGAGGTGCTTGAGGATCCGAATTTCGGGCTCCTCGAGGAGGTCCGTGAGCCGGGTCGCCTGCTGGTCAGGCAGATCGCCGGGTTCGACGAGCGGATCGCCGGGCCGGAGAAGACACTGTGTCGCGCGGTCCCCGAGGATGCGGACGCGCGGCGGCTGATGACGATCCCGGGGGTCGGGCCGATCACAGCGATGGCCGTCCATGCCTTCGCTCCGCCGATGGAGAGCTTCCGGCGTGGTCGCGACTGCTCGGCCTGGCTCGGATTGGTCCCACGCCAGCACACGACTGGTAGCGCTGCCCGGCACGGCGTACCGACCGCCGTCGCGCCCGGCCGCTGCAGCGCCGCGAACAGTCGATGTTGCCGTGGTCGCATCGCCGGCAAAGAACAACCTGACGACGGCACAAGGCGCAGGTGAACAGGCGGGCGGCGTTCCTCATCGCGACAACCGATGAGAACGGGGTGGACCCCCACCAGAACCCGCACGATACTGTGCAGACGGGCCGCGCCTTGCACAGCCTTGGGGGTGCGGCGCCGCATCGTTCTCAGCAGATCAAGTCTACTCTCTGCCGCAGCACGGGTCCCCCCGCCGCTATCGCCACGACGGCTCCTCCCCGCAGAAGGCCAAAATCTCCGCGCGACGGGGGCCGGGGACTCCAGTCGGGCTACGCCCTCCTTCCGTCCCCGGCCCCGTCACAATCCCGGCGTCGCCAGTCTCACCCTGTTTGTCGCGCCCCAAGAAAACCCACGACTCCATCAAGTATGCGCGCTTTCTGGCCGTCACCTACAATGGGTCATCGGGACCTGAGGCGCCTGTTGATCACTGGCGCGATGTCGGTCGTCCGGCATGCGGGCACGCACAGCGAGAGGGCCAGCCCGTGGATTGCCGGGATGCTGGCGCGCAAGCCGAAGAAGCTCGTCGCGATGGCGTTGGCCAACAAGATGGCGCGGATAGTCTGGGCTTAGTTTTCAGGAATCCTTCACCGACGACGGCGGCAGTCTCCTCAGCCGGCCCGCCAGGGATGCCGACGGCAACCCTGTGATCTGCCGGGAGGCCGAGGACCGGCGCGACGCACTGATCGAGAAGCTGGCGGCACTGCCGCCGGTGCCTACGGAGCTGGATCAGATCGTGCAGCATTTCGGACACGAGGCGGTCGCGGAGGTCACGGGGCGGTCGCGGCGTGTATTGCGCATCACGGACGCCAAGGGGGAACGCCTCGCGCTGCGCAGCCGGCCGGCCTCGGCCAATCTCGCCGAGACCGTCGCGTTCATGGACGGCGAGAAGCGCATCCTGATGTTCTCCATGGCCGGCGGCACCGGGCGCAGCTACCACGCGGATCTGTCCTGCGGGAACACGGAGCGGCGCACCCACTACCTGCCGGAACCCGGCTGGCGCGCCGACCAAGCGATCCAGGGGCTGGGCAGGACCCACCGTTCCCACCAGGCCAGTGCGCCTCTGTTCCGGCCCGTCACCACGGACGTGAAGGGCGAGCGGCGCTTCATCGCCACCATCGCGCGGCGGCTCTACAGCCTGGGCACCATCAGGCGCGGACAGCGCAACAGCCAGACCGCCATGGGCAGCAGCGACGCGGCGCTGTTCCGCGAGAGCGACAATCTGGAGAGCATCTGCGCCCGGGCCGCCTTGCGCCAATTCTACGGCGCGCTATGGCGGGGCAGCATCGAGGGCTGGAATCTGGAGCGCTTCGAGAAGACCACCGGGCTCAAGCTCACCTGGGAGGGATCGCTCAAGGAGGACCTGCCGCCCATGCCCAGGTTCCTCAACCGGCTGCTGGCGCTCCCCGTCGCCGAGCAGAACTAGCTCTTCGCCGAGTTGGTGAGTCGCGTCGCTTCCAACATCGAGCAGGCCATCGAGGCCGGCAGCTACGAGGTCGGCGTCGAGACCGTGACCGGATGGGAAGCTCCGGCTGGCCGCGAACCCGCTCGAAGCGCGCCGCCGTCATCCTGCCGGCATTGTCGCGCATGATCGACGACGGCGGCGTGCAAGAGCGGGTGCGGCTCATCCGGCCCGCGAGCGGCGAGACCGTGGCGTCGGCCGAGCTAAACGCCTCCAACTGGCGCCGCGCCGACGAGGCGCAGTGGCGGCACGTGTGAGCATCCATGTTTCGCGTCAAGGGGGCGTGGTTGGCGGGTTTGCGATTTATCCACAGTTTTTCCACAAGGTTATCCACAGGGTCGTTGTCCTCGTTCGCTTCCGGGCGCCACGCACTCGCGGCGTGTCTTCGACTGGTTCGATCGATTGACTGCAGCTTGTTGAGTGTGATCACGCGTTCGTTTCCGCTGCGGTGACGCATCATTGCCGATCGGTGGTCGCCAGAAGCCGCGCGTCTGTCATCGTGTGGCACCTGGTCGTCTTGCCCGGAGAGACAGGACAAGACGCGGTCCATCGGAATTTGTTGGAACCACAAGCTGGAACTACAAGCTTGATATTCATAGGCCATTGGCCTATGATTGCGTTATGGAGTTCGAATGGGACGAGGCCAAGAACAGTGCTTGTTTCGAGCGTCGCGGCTTCGACTTCGCCTATGCCGTCCGGGCCTTCCTCGATCCGCACCGGATCGTCGCGCAGGATCGCCGGTTGGACAATGGCGAGAACCGCTACCGGCTGCTCGGCACGGTCGACGGGCGCGTGTATGTCGTCGTCTACACGGTGCGGGGTTCGGCCGTTCGCATCATTTCGGCCCGCAAGGGCAACCGCAAGGAGGTCGCGGATCATGAGCACAACGCGCATCAGGATTGACCCCGACGATCCGTCGACCCTCCCCGAGGGGCGGATCGACCCCGCCAGGGTGGACGCCACCACCGAGGCGGAGATTGCGGCACAGGAGCGGGAAGACGAGGCCGAGGCTATGCAGGACATGGCGCGTTATGCGCGGCGGATCCGGCGGCGGCTGGGGCTGTCCCAGACCGAGCTGGCGCGACGCATCGACGTGCCGCACGAGACAATCCGCAATTGGGAACAGGGGAAACGCTGCCCGACCGGCGCGGCACGCGCCCTGTTGCGGGTGCTCGACAAGGCGCCAGAAACCGCGCTCCGCGTGCTGACATGAAAGAGTTGCGGCAATGCCGTTCGGCGAATTTTTTCGATCATGCGTCAGGCGCCTCATGTCCCCCTTTGCGCCCCCTAAGCACAATACTGTTGCTTTGAGGTCTGACCGGTTGGATTTCAGGCACCCACCGGTGGACTTTGCGGGACAGGTGGCCGTGCGTGCGGAGCGGGTCGTTGATCATCTTGCGCTTGACGCTGCGGGGTTTCACCTGGCGGCGGCTGGAGACGGCGCGCTCCTCCAGGATCTCGTCGAGGAGGCTGGCGTCAGGCGTCGGTGCGGCTGGCATCGGGGGAAAACCGCCGGGATGGACGATCCGGCGGCGGATGACGTTGACGGCATGCAGGAAGGATAGTCGGTCGGGTCCTCGCCGGCCAGGTCGGCGGCCTCCTGGATCAGGTAGCGCACCGCGTAGTGGGCCAGCATCAGGCCGTCGAACTCCTGCATCACGAGGTCCGGGGTCTTGCTGCGCAACTGGGCGCCGGGCCCGAGCAGGTGGGTCTTCACCTCGTCGTAGGCGGTCTCGATCTCCCAGCGCTCGTGGCAGAGCGCGGCGAGCGCGGCGGCCGGATCGAGGAGCGTCGTGACCAGGGTGAAGCGCTCGTCGCTCCCGGCGAGGCGGTAGGAGAGCGCCCGCACCGTGCACGCCCCCGGGTCCGCTTGCGGTCGCGGCCGCTGCCCCGCAGCACGCTTCACCAGGAGCCGTCCGGGAAGCTCTCGCGCACGGGGAAGCGCTGGTTCGACTTGACGCGCCACAGCAGGTGGGCGCCGCTCGCCCGGGCCTGGGACCACAGCGGAAAGCCGCAGTAGGAGCGGTCCGCGAGCACCAGCAGGCCAGGCGACAGGTGGGGCACCAGCCGTTCCGCCTGCGCCATCTCCGACCCCCGCAGCGGGCCCCGCCGCACCAGGCCAGCGGAGCCCGGGTGCCGATCTCCACCAGCGCCGTCACGACCCGCCCCACAACCGAAACCCATCGAACAACGCGAGCATCCCGCCATCAGATACCGCGTGCACACTCACCGTCCTCGACCGCTACACCATCGACGATCTGGTGCGCGGCAACAGGGAGCTGCGCACGTTCGTCATGGGCGATCCGGCCGACGAACTTCCTTCCGATGCCGGGCCGCCGGGCGGCGCTACCGCTCCCCGCCTTCCACGACCGGGCGCGGCGCAGGAACACGCCGGGATCGTCCAGCCAGTGCCGATAGCCAATCCGCCCGCCGTCGGTGAACCGGGCAAGGCGCTGAAAAACGCGGTCAATGCCGGAGCAGGAACTTGAGCGGCGAATCCGCATGTTCACGGCTCGGACGATGCGCCAGAGAGCGGGAGATTGATTCCAGCCGGTTACGCTGCGATGGCAGAAGGCGCACTATTCGCGAACGGCGAAATCGTAGTGTTGGCCCGCCTCGATTTGCTTGATTGCCGCAGCGATCCTGTCGACCGCGGAGAGCAGTGCGGACCAGCGGTTATCGTCCAACGCAATGACGGCGATCGACAATGGTGCCTGTTCGCGAGCGAGGCGCTTGTCAGTCGTGAGCAACACCGCAAACACTTCGCTCCGTGCGCGATCCAGCAATTCGGAGTCGGTGAGGGCGCTCCAGTTGTGAAACATCGCGCTCTCCACGGAGATGCCATCGAGCGCTTCTCGCAGGGGCCGTCTCAGGCGGGGGGATAGTCCATAATCGAGGAGCACCTTCATGTGCGATCAGATGCCGGCGGTCGGCCGTTGGTCCTGAGGAATTGCCTTGCTGGCGCAAAGCGAGTGCCCGGCAGCGCGCAGCACGGCTGCGGCTGCGTCCCGGTCGATCTGAAATTCGCGCACGAAGTCTTCGAGAGAAACTCCATCGGCCAGCCAGTCGAACAGTTGCTGCACGGGCAGCCGGCTGCCGCGAAAGCAGGGAACGCCGCTCATTCGTCCGGGGTCCACCCAAACCGCTTGCTCAAGTGTCATCGGCCGATCCGGTCTAGAACTGGCCAGGGTCGTCATTGGAGGCACCCACTGTCATGCCATCGCAAGCTTCGATTTCGGCAAACTATGGCAGGGGCACCAGATGCGCCAGCACGGAAGCCATGAAGCAGCTTCCAGGGGGTGCCAAAACCGACGAATTCGACATCGGTCATCGGCCCATAAGACCCCGTGAGAGTGATTCCCGGTGTTTGCCGCTCGTTTGCCAGATCGAACGCGTCAGCATCCTGCAAAGGAAAAGCGCCGCTAAACGGTTGGTTTAGCGGCGCCTTTTTGGTTGCGGGGGCAGGATTTGAACCTGCGACCTTCAGGTTATGAGCCTGACGAGCTACCGGGCTGCTCCACCCCGCGATGCCGAGTGGGAGTCTTGGTTGGGAGTCTTGGTTGCGAGTATTGGTTGTCGAGTGAGCGCATCGTTCCGGCCTGGCGACGACCTACTCTCCCACGTCTTGAGACGCAGTACCATCGGCGCGGAGGGGTTTCACGGCCGAGTTCGGGATGGGATCGGGTGGGGGACCCTCGCCATGGCCACCAGGCCGGAGCGATGCGCTGTTGGGGGTGTTTTCCAGTGAGCGATGTTTGATCAAGCCATTCGAACGATTAGTACCGGTCAGCTTCACATGTTGCCATGCGTCCACGCCCGGCCTATCGACGTGGTGGTCTTCCACGGTTCTCAGGCGAGACCTGGTTTCGAGGGGGGCTTCCCGCTTAGATGCTTTCAGCGGTTATCCCGGCCGGACGTAGCTACCCTGCAGTGCCGCGGGCGCGACAACAGGTCCACCAGAGGTCCGTCCATCCCGGTCCTCTCGTACTGGGGACAGCTCCTCTCAAGTCTCGTACACCCACGGCAGATAGGGACCGAACTGTCTCACGACGTTCTAAACCCAGCTCACGTACCACTTTAATCGGCGAACAGCCGAACCCTTGGGACCTGCTCCGGCCCCAGGATGTGATGAGCCGACATCGAGGTGCCAAACACTCCCGTCGATGTGAACTCTTGGGGAGTATCAGCCTGTTATCCCCGGCGTACCTTTTATCCGTTGAGCGATGGCCCTTCCACGCGGAACCACCGGATCACTATGGCCGACTTTCGTCTCTGCGCGGCCTGTCGGCCTTGCAGTCAGGCAGGCTTGTGCCATTACACTCAGCAGCTGATATCCGACCAGCCTGAGCCTACCGTCGCGCGCCTCCGTTACTCTTTGGGAGGCGACCGCCCCAGCCAAACTACCCGCCATGCAGGGTCCCGGACCCCGGTCAGGGGCCGCGGTTAGATATCAAGACACAAAAGGGCGGTATTTCAAGGGCGGCTCCACGCCAGCTGGCGCCAGCGCTTCGAAGCCTCCCGCCTATCCTGCACATTCATCCCCTGATACCACTGCAAAGCTGTAGTAAAGGTGCACGGGGTCTTTCCGTCTGACCGTGGGAACTCCGCATCTTCACGGAGAATTCAGTTTCGCTGAGCCGACGTTGGAGACAGCGGGGAAGTCGTTACGCCATTCGTGCAGGTCGGAACTTACCCGACAAGGAATTTCGCTACCTTAGGACCGTTATAGTTACGGCCGCCGTTTACCGGGGCTTCGGTTCGAGGCGCCAACCTCTCCCCTTAACCTTCCGGCACCGGGCAGGCGTCAGACCCTATACCGCGCCTTGCGGCTTCGCAGAGCCCTGTGTTTTTAGTAAACAGTCGCCACCCCCTGGTCTGTGCCACCCCCACTCGGTTGCCCGAATGGAGGTCCCCCTTCTCCCGAAGTTACGGGGGCATTTTGCCGAGTTCCTTCAACGTCGTTCTCTCAAGCGCCTCGGTATGCTCTACCTGCCCACCTGTGTCGGTTTCGGGTACGGTCTTG
>CBDCAO010000012.1:1355000-2919868 GCA_965213935.1 Thalassobaculaceae bacterium
GCCGCACGGGCGGGATCATGCAGGATACCCACAGCCTGAGGCAGGAACTGCTGGAAAGCATCGGTTCTGCCACCGATCTCGAGGCGCTCGAGCAGCTTCGAGTGACAACCCTGGGGCGCCGCGGCCGCATCACCGACCTGATGCGACAGCTCGGAACGCTCTCGCCGGAGCTCCGGCGCTCCCGCGGTCAGGACCTCAACCGGTTGAAGACCGACGTGGAGGCCGCGCTTGAGGAACGCAGGCAGGCAATGGCGGACCGCGCCCTGGAGTCACGCCTGCTGGAGGAACAGGTCGACATCTCCCTGCCGGCCAGGCCGGAACGTCGGGGCATGGTGCACCCGATCAGCCAGACGATCGATGCCCTGACCGCCCTGTTCTGCGAAATGGGTTTCACGGTCGTCGAAGGCCCGCACATCGAAACCGACTACTACAATTTCACGGCGCTGAACATTCCGCCGGAGCACCCGGCGCGCCAGGAACAGGACACCTTCTATCTGCCACCCGACCCGACCGGGATCCCCCGGGTGCTGCGCACCCACACGTCACCGGTCCAGGTCCGCGTCATGGAACGGACTACGCCACCGATCCGGATCATCGTCCCGGGCAGGACGTTCCGCTCCGACCACGATGCCACCCACTCGCCGATGTTCCACCAGGTCGAGGGGCTGGTGATCGACAGGTCCACCCATATGGGACATCTCAAGGGGTGTCTCATTGATTTCTGTCGCGCGTTTTTCGGTGTTGACGACCTGCCGGTACGGTTCCGGCCCAGCTATTTTCCGTTCACCGAACCGTCGGCTGAAGTCGATATCGGTTGTACCCGTACCGGAGGCGAACTGCGTATCGGTCCGGGCGACGACTGGCTCGAAATTCTCGGGTCGGGAATGGTCCACCCCCGCGTCCTCGCGAACTGCGGCATTGACCCCGACATCTACCAGGGATTCGCGTTCGGCATGGGGATCGAGCGGATCGCGATGCTGAAGTACGGGATCCCGGATCTGCGGGCCTTCTACGACTGTGACCTGCGCTGGTTGCGCCACTACGGATTCCTGCCGTTGCAAATTCCGACGGTTCCGGGGGGAATCGATCGATGAAGTTCACCCTGTCGTGGCTCGGTGACCATCTCGATACCAATGCCAGCCTGGACGAGATCTGTGCGCGCCTGCCCATGCTCGGGCTTGAGGTCGAGTCGGTCGAGGACCGCGCTCGCGACCTCGCCCCGTTCATCGTCGGCCTTGTCGTCGACGCCAGGCCACATCCCGATGCCGACCGTCTGCAGCTGTGTGAAGTCGACACCGGTGCCGAACGGGTTCAGGTGGTCTGCGGTGCGCCCAACGCGCGAACCGGCATGAAAGGCGTGTTCGCGCCGGCCGGTGTGACCATTCCCGGGACCGGACTGGCGCTCAGGAAGAGCACCATTCGCGGTCAGGCCTCCAACGGCATGCTCTGCTCCGAACGCGAGATGGGGCTGTCCGACGAACACGACGGCATCATCGAGTTGCCCGATGACGCCCCGGTAGGCGCCGCGTTTGCCACCGTCGCCGGGCTCGATGATCCGGTGATTGAAGTCGCCATCACTCCTGACCGCGCCGACTGTCTCGGGGTTCGCGGAATCGCCCGCGACCTTGCTGCCGCGGGGCTGGGCTCGCTCAGGCCGCTTCGCTGCGATCCGGTTGCCGGCAGCTTCACCAGCCCGATCGTGTGGCGGGTGGATCTCCCGCGCACGGATCTTGCTCCGTTTGTCGTCGGCCGCTGTTTCCGGGGCGTGCGCAACGGACCGAGCCCCGGCTGGTTGCGCAAGCGCCTGCAGGCCATCGGCCTGCGCCCGATCTCAGCCTTGGTCGACATCACCAACTACGTGATGATGGACCTCGGCCGGCCGCTGCACGCCTATGACGCCGACCGGGTCGACGGCGACATCTTCATCAGGATGGCCCGACCGGGAGAATCCTACACGGCGCTCGACGGCCACACCTACCGGTTCGACGAGGACATGATCGTCATTGGCGACGATCACGGGGTCGACGACCTGGCCGGCATCATGGGTGGCATGCGCACGGGCTGCGGTCCGGATACCTGCACCATGTTCCTTGAAGCCGCGGTGTTCGACCCGGTCACGACCGCGGCAACCGGGCGCAAGCTCGGGATCCTCAGCGATGCGCGCTACCGCTTCGAGCGCGGTCTTGACCCCACGTCGCCACTGTGGGGAACAGAGGTTGCAACCCGTCTGATACTCGAGATCTGCGGCGGCGAGGCCAGCGACCTGGTGGTGCATGGCAGCGAACCGGCGTGGCAACGGACCTGCACCCTGCGCCACGACCGGACCGGGAACTTGACCGGTGTCGAGGTCTCGACCGACGACTCGGAGCGAATTCTCACCGACCTCGGGTTCGGCGTGACACGGTCGGGAAGGGACCTCGTCTGCTCCGTGCCGCCGTGGCGTGGCGACATCGACGGGGAGGCCGACCTGGTGGAGGAAGTAGTGCGTATCCACGGATACGATCACATCCCCGCCATTTCGCTGCGCGGTGTCGAAACCGTCCCGGCTCCCGCCCTGACGGAGTCGCAATCCAAGGCCCGCCTGGCGCGCCGCATCCTCGCCTCCCGCGGCTTGATGGAAGCGGTGACCTTTTCGTTCGTCTCGACGCGACTGGCTGACTGCTTTGGCGGCACCGACACGGAGTTGCGCCTGATCAACCCGATCAGTGCCGATCTCGACGTGATGCGGCCTTCGCTGCTTCCGAACCTGCTCGCGGCAGCAATTCGCAACAGCAACATGGCCGAACCCGACCTGGCCCTGTTCGAGGTCGGGCCGCAGTACGATGATCCGACACCGCACGGGCAGGTCGAGGTCGCCGCCGGGATCCGGACCGGGCGGACGTCCGATCGCGACTGGACCCGCAGCGCCCGGCCCTGCGACCTGTTCGACGCCAAGGCCGACGCCCTGGCACTGCTTGAGGATCTCGGAGCTCCCGTGGCCAATCTCGAGGTCTCCCGGGATGCGCCGCACTGGTACCACCCTGGGCGAGCCGGATGTCTGCGCCTGGGTGCCAGCGTACTGGCACGGTTCGGCGAGGTGCATCCACGTATCCTGCAGCTCTTCGATCTGCGCGGCCCGGTCGTTGCGTTCGAGGTGATGCTGGACATGTTGCGTCCACCGCGCCGCAAGGGCCCGGCCCGGCCCGCCATTAGCCTCTCACCGTTCCAGCCCGTCACCCGGGACTTTGCCTTCATTGTCGACAAGCCGGTTCCGGCAACCGCGGTTCTGAGAGCTGTCCGCGCTGCCGATCGGAACCTGATCACTTCGGTCAGCCTGTTCGACGACTACGTCGGCGAGGGAATTCCGCAGGGAACCAGGTCGCTGGCAGTCGCGGTCACCCTTCAGCCCCGAAACGCCACCCTGAGCGAAGACGACCTGCAGACCGTCGCGAAGCGGATCGAGAACCGGGTCGCGCGGGATACCGGGGGGACCCTGCGCCGCGGGTAACCACGCCGCCCTACCGGCTCTCCACCGTAACGAACCGCAGCCTCGCACCCCAGAACTCGACGGCGGTCAAGGTCCCGCTGATCACCGCGCCGGTGTCGATACCGATCCGGTGGGCGCGCACGGGCGGATCCGCGACCGGGCCCTCGACGGTGTGGCCGTGCACGACGAGGAACGGGAACGGCCAGTGGTCCGGTTCCAGGAACGGCGTGCGGATCCACATCAGCGCATCGCGACTCTGCTCCTCGTAGGGCACCCGCGGGTCCACTCCCGCATGGGCAAACACCAGCTCACCGATCCGGTAGACCGGTGCCATGTCGGCCAGCAGATCGAGAACGGCGTGCGGGAGCCTGGCCCGAAGCTCCCGCATGAGCCCGTCGACGGTGCCGAGGTTCCCGATACCCATGTCCTGCCAGGTCGCAAGGCCGCCGTTGTGCGCCCAGACCATGGCATCGTGACGGGTAAGAGTCCCGGCGACCGCCCGTACCAGCCAGTCGTCATGATTGCCGATCAGTGCGACATCCTGTACGCGGCGGTTTGGCGCCAGTGACGCCAGACCGTCGGCAGCCATCATCAGGCACTCGAGTGAACGGGGACCACGATCGATCAGATCGCCGAGCAGGATGCAGGTTGTCTGTCCGGGCTCCAACTCCTCCACGTCACGCGCAAGCGCCCGGTACATTGCCTCGAGATGATCCGAACACCCGTGAACATCCCCGATGGCCGTCACCAGAAACCCCTCTGGAGTCGGCTTCGGGTTGTCCCGCCACTGCGTACGCCTGATCCGCATCGGGACCCCGAATGACTGTTTGAACGCCTGTTGTCGGCACAGTAACATGGTCATCCATCGACAACGCTGGACGCCGGGAGGACCCCGATGCGCCTTACAGTGGAACAGAAGACACGCTATGCCCAGGACGGATTCCTGGTTCTTCCGAACCTCCTGTCCGCAGACGAGGTCGCGATCCTGACCGAGGAAACCGAGCGCCTGCGTCATGTCGAGGCGGACGGCATCTTTCGGGAAGGCCGCGACGGACAGGCCAAGACAATGTTCGGCATGCACCGGCCCGGTCAGCCGACCTGGTCGGCTGCCTACCGAGGACTTGCCTGCCTGCCCCGAACGCTCGGGGTCGCCGGCCAGCTGCTCGACGACACGCAGCTCTACCTGCATCACTGCAAGACGAACATGAAACCGTCGATCGAGGGCACGGTGTGGCACTGGCATCAGGACTTCGGGACGTGGCACCTCGACGGCATCGCTGAACCCCGACTGGCAACCCTGATGATCATGCTCGATCGGGCAACCGAAATCGGTGGTTGCCTGTACATGCTTCCGGGCAGTCATCGAGCCGGTCGTCTCGATCCCTACTTCGACGAATCAACCGTCTACCGCTTCTGGGCAACTCCGGCCGACCGCGTAAAGGCCATGATGCGCCAGCTGCCTGCCCCGGTTGCAATCACCGGCGCGCCTGGCACGGGCGTCATCTTCCATTGCAACACGCTGCACTCATCGGGACACAACCTCTCCGGCCACGACAGGTGGCAGGTCTACCTCTGTTACAATCACTGCTCGAACCGGCCCTGCGATGTCGAGAACCCGCGCCCGGACTACGTGCGCTCCCGGGACTGGACCCCGCTTGAACCCGCGGCCGACAGTGCCATCGTCGATTCCCGTCAGCCTGTTCCGGCGTGACTGTCACCGCTCGCTCTTGCGCAATAGCCCGCACACCGCGAGCGCCAGGATCCACGTCATGAGCGCGGCCTGCACCACATTGCCCGGAAACCGGATGCCGTTCACCACGTGATGGAAGCCGGCAAGGACGGCTGGCTTGACCGCCGCGACAGTCCTGACGGGCCAGCGCAGGAAGCAACACCGCGGCGAGAAGGGCGGCGATGAAGGCCACGTCTCCAGAGACGAGGGCACGGTTTCGGAGACACTGTTCCCCGGCACGCAGGCCGGCGAGAACGGTCCTTCGCCACCGCATCGCACGATGGTCTTCGCTCGAACCCGGCCGGTCCGGTTCTCGAGCGCGCCGCGGACCAGCAAGCCGGGACCGATCGCGAACACCAGGACGACGGACATAATGTGCCTCGACCGCAAGAACGGCAACCGTCCTCCGGTCGCCAGCGAGATGTGGACCGGGACCAGGAAGCCGACGACGGTCACCATGGCGAGGGAGCGAAAGAACCGGTCGACGGCCGCAAGGACCGCGGTGGCCCGCAGCAGGAACCCGTTCGCCTCGGTATGCACGAGGAACGACGCGCCGAGGTCATGGCCCGGAACTCCCGTGAACAGGACCGGGAGCGGAACCGTCGGGACCGACAGGGCGGCGAGGGCGCGGTCAGGAAGCCGGTGCGACGTCAAGCGCGAAGAGGTGAAGAACCCGTTCCCGGCCTTGCCCGAGCGGGATACGCATCACCCCGATCGGGCGGACCTCGTCGAAGTCATCGAGGATAGCGCCGTGCCCGTCCCAGCGGGCTGCCAGGAGCACCCTGTCGCCGGGACTGGGCAAGTACCGGTTTGCGTGTTCGTAGTGATGGTCCGCAGTGCCGTCATAGTCCCACATGCGCGGATCGAGACCGTCGTGGCGTCCGTAGTAGAGCAGGGACGCCATGGTCTTGCGGTCATCGGTCAGCAGAATTCGCCCGGGATGCACGCTCATCGCCCCGGACACGTGCCGGGCAGTCTCGTCCCAGGCCCGCATGCGCCTGAAGGGATCACCGAAAGTGTTCGGCGGTTCGAGCAGCAGGACAGCGAGCACGCCGGCAGCGGCAAGGTGCAGCCCGAGCGACCAGGCGAGTACTGGTCGACGCGCGGCCTCGACGGCCCAGCCCGTCACCGCAACGCTACCGGCAACGAAGGCCGGGGCCGCCCAGTTCGCATTGGCCCGTGACAACAACGCCTGGACGCATACCACGGCCAGAACCGGTGCCGAGAAACACAACAGGAAGCCTTCCGCGCGTCCGGTTCGCCCGCGAAGCATCATCAACGTGCGCCACGCCAGCACCGCAAACAGGATCGGGCCGAACACGCCAGCCTGACCCGCGAGGAAATCAAGCAGGTTCGCCAGGTTGAACGCCGGTTCCGAGAGCGACGCATTGTCTCCGACATGACCGACGGTCGCCCAGCCGTTGTCCATGTTCCACGCGACGTTGGGGGCGACGACGGCACCCGCGACCAGCAATGCCGCCAGAAACCTGCCGCTCGCGAGGAACCAGCGGTGTTCCCGGTACACCAGGCAGGCCAGTACCAGGCATGGCAGCAGATACGCCATCGCGTACTTGGCAAGTAGCCCGAGACCCAGCGCCAGGCCGAGTCCACAGGCCCAGGCGAACCCTTCCCGATCCAGCAGGCGCAGCAGGCAGTACAGGGCTGCGGCCCAACACAGAAGCAGCGGCACGTCGGTCGACATGATGACGCTCGACCACGAAATCCCCGGCAGGGTCAGGAACAGCAGTCCGGTCCATACGGCCGCGGTTGCTCCGAACAGCCGTGCGGCGATCAGGGCCACAAACAGGCTGGTGCAACCGTGCATGACCGGGGAAGCAAGGCGCACGCACCATTCCGCATCTCCGCACAGGGTTCCGGTTGCGGAGATGATCCAGGCAATCATCGGTGGCTTGGTGAAGTAGCCCCAGGCCGGCTCGAGGCTCCACGACCAGTACTGCGCCTCGTCGGGATGCAGTCCGATACCGGTTTCGGCGAGGAGCAGGATCCGGGTGGAGACGACCGCGGCAACCAGCCACGCCAGTAGGACCCAGGCAGCCCGGTCCCCGAATTCGCGCCCGATCACTTGGTGCCTGATCGCACGGCCTTGATAATCGTCGGCCAGTACTCATCCCCGTAACCCATGTCGATCGCCTGCTGCAGCAGGCGACCGGCGAGCTCCGCACCCGGCGCCCGTACATCCCCGTCACCGGCAAGCATGAGGGCGTAGGACAGGTCCTTGAGCGCATAGCGGGCCGGAAACTGCCTGAGGGGAAACCTGTCCGGCACCATTGCCTTGGCCGCATGGTTCTGCCCCACGAAAGACGCGCCGGAACTGCGGTTGATCACGTCGAGCAGAACCCCCGGCTCCATGCCCGAGCGTTCCCCGATCGTCAGGGCCTCGGCGATTGCAACACCGTTCTGGAAGACCACCATGTTGTTGAGAATCTTGCCGATCTGGCCGGCCCCGACGCCTCCGCAGTGGGTGATGTCGGAGCCCATGCAGTCGAGAATGCCCCGAATCTGCTCGAGGTCGCCGGCATCGCCGCCAACCATGATCGACAGGGTGCCGTCCACCGCCGCCTGTTGTGTGCGTGCAACCGGCGCGTCGAGGAACCGGACATGCCGTTCGCCGAGTCGGGCCGCGACCGCGCGGGTAAGACCCACAGGCGTGGTCGACATGTCGATCACGGTCCATCCCGGACGCGCGGCCGGGAACAGGGTGTCTCGGGCGACCTGTTCGACCTCGGGACCCCCGGGGAGAGACAGGATCACGACATCGCTGCGACTGGCGAGGTCAGCTGCGTCCGCAGCGGTCACGACACCGTCTGCGGCCAGTCGTTCAAGGGGTTCAACGTCGAGGTCGAAGGCCCGCACCGCGTATCGTCCGGACCGGGCCACGTTCCGGCACATGTGTTCGCCCATCGCTCCGGTCCCGATGAACCCGACAGCACAGTCACCCATCCTCATGTCCCCGCGTTGTCCGTCCGCTTGTCCTGACAGTGCCGCACTGGCTACCTTGAGGCAATCGGCCGCAGTCAGCCATCATCTTGAGTAAGGGAATGTGTCATGCCCAGGTCCGAAGAGCGTGAACTGTTCGAGGTCTATGCCGTCAAGTACGCGCACAACGCGGAACGCACCCGCAATGGAAACATGCTCTACACGGACCCGCATGATGCGCCGATGCCGCTCGACTACTTCGTCTGGGTGATCCGCAACGAGCGCCACACCTACGTGGTCGATACCGGCTTCGGACATGTGGCCTCCGCCAAGCGGGGCACGCCGTTGCTGCGAACTCCCGCCGAAGGCCTTGCACTGATGGGGATTGACGCGGCAACCGTGCAGAACGTGATCATCAGTCATCTGCACTACGACCATGCGGGCGGTGTTGCGGAGTTTCCCGCTGCAACCTTCATCCTCCAGGACACCGAAATGTCCTACGCGACCGGTCGCTGCATGTGCTTTCCGGCGGTCCAGCGTCCCTTCGAGGTCGACGACATCTGCGAGATGGTCCGCAAGGTCTACACCAACAGGGTGCGTTTCGTGGACGGCGACCAGGAACTGGTTCCGGGCCTGTCGGTACACAGGATCGGCGGTCACTCCGCCGGCCTGATGTGCGTGCGTGTGTGGACGCAGCGCGGCTGGATGGTGGTTGCCTCCGACTGTGCCCACTTTTACGAGAACTTCCGGGACCGTAACCCGTTCGTGATCGTCTACAACCTCGGCGACATGATGAACGGCTACACGACCATGGAACTGCTTGCCGACTCTCCGGATCATATCATACCCGGGCATGATCCGCTGGTGATGAGCCTGTACCCGCCGGCATCGCCGGATCTTGAGGGAATTGTCGCCCGACTTGATGTCGACCCGCGGCCTGGCTGACGATCATTCGGGCCAGCCCGACAGCTCGCGCGCGATCAGGGTCTCCAGCATGTCGATGCCGCGGGGTTCGGCATTGAGGCACGGAACATAGCTGAACTCCAGGCCGCCGGCTTCGAGAAACGCCTGCCTGAACTCGATCGCCACCTCCGAGAGGGTCTCGACGCAATCGGCGGCAAATCCCGGGCTGATGACCACGACCCGGCGGCATCCCTCCGCGGGCAGGGCGTCCAGGACTTCGTTCATGTAGGGGCGCAACCACTCCTGCCGCCCGAACCGGGACTGGAAGGCAAACGAGTACCGGCGGGCCGGCCAGCCCAGCCGCTCCGCCAGCAGCCGGGTGGTCTTGGCGCAGTGGCAATGGTACGGGTCGCCGGCATCGAAATACCGCCTGGGCAGACCGTGAAAGGAGACCAGGTACCGGTCGGGTTCCCAGTCGAGCGCATCGACATGCTCCTGCAGGCTGGCGGCCAGCGCATCGATGTAGGCGGGATCATCGTGATATGGTCCCGCCGTCCGGACCGCCGGCTGCCAGCGCATGCGCTGGAGAACCCGGAACACCGCGTCGTAGGCACTGGCCGTGGTGGTGGCGCTGTATTGCGGATAGAGCGCGAAAATCAGGATGCGCCGGCATCCCTTCGCGGTGAGTTCCGCGATCCCGTCCTCGATCGATGGTGAACCGTAGCGCACGGCCCATGCGACCTCGATCCGGCGTCCCGACTGGCCCATGCGTTCGGCGAGCCGCACCGCCTGCTCGCGGCTGTGCACCCTGAGCGGGGACTCACCGGTCTCCGCGTCCCAGATCCCGCGATAGGTTTCGACCAGTCTCGCCGGACGCAGGTTCAGGATGACGAGCCGCAACACCGGCTGCCACAAGAGCGGGTTCAGCTCGATGACACGTCTGTCGGAGAGGAACTCGGCAAGAAACCGGCGGATCGAGCGCACGTCGAGCGCCGCCGGGGTCCCGAGGTTGATCAGGAGGACCCCGGTTCGCCCTGCCGGGACTTCCGGATGCCCTGGCACGTTACCGGCCATGGAGGACAGCTTCACCCGACGGACTACTTCGGAGCAATCACCATCACCATCTGCCTGCCTTCCAGCCTGGGAAAGGCCTCGACCTTGGCAATCTCCTCCGTATCACCCCGAACCCGGTTCAGAACGTTGACGCCAAGTTCCTGGTGCGCCATCTCCCGGCCGCGAAACCGCAGCGTGACCTTGACCTTGTCGCCACCGTTCAGGAACTTGGTGACATTCTTCATCTTGACCTGATAATCGTGTTCATCAATATTCGGCCGAAGCTTGATTTCCTTAACATCAATCAATTTTTGCTTTTTCTTGGCCTCATTCTTCTTTTTCTGGGATTCGTACTTGAACTTTCCGAAATCCATGATCTTGCATACCGGCGGGCTCGCATTGGGCGAGACCTCGACCAGGTCAAGTCCGTATGATTCCGCCACGTCAATTGCATTTGACGTCAACATTACACCAAGTTGCTCCCCATCCGGGGCAATGCATCGAACCGTTTCGTGGAAAATATCGCGGTTCACCCGCGGCCCGTCCTTAGCGGGTTGCTGGTGAAAGTACGGTGGTCTGGCGATCTACTTCCTCCTTAGTGTTGTGCACACCGGCACATGCCCAGGACCATGCGGGTCACTCGGGCGCGGCCGCTTCGGTGCAGAGTGCATGAATGGCTTCGCAGAGCGCAAGTGTTTCCTGTGCCTTGCCGCCCAGGCGGCGAACGGCCACCGTTTCCTGTTCAGCCTCGCGCGCGCCGACCACCAGCATGACCGGGATCTTCGCCGCGCTGTGTTCGCGGACCTTGTAGCCGATCTTCTCGTTGCGCGTGTCGGTCCCTACCCTGAGCCCCGCGTCGCGGCAGCACGCGGCAACGTCGGCGGCGTAGTCCGTCGCGGCGTCGGTGACTGTTGCAACCACCACCTGAACCGGAGCGAGCCACAACGGAAAACGTCCGGCGTACTGCTCGATGAGGATGCCGAGCCAGCGCTCGATCGATCCAAGGATCGCGCGGTGGAGCATCACCGGCCGCTGCCGGCTGCCGTCCGCCGCCACATACACCGCATCGAGGCGTTCGGGCAGGACGAAGTCGACCTGCAGGGTGCCGCACTGCCAGTCGCGGCCGATGGCGTCTCGCAGCACGAATTCGAGCTTGGGGCCGTAGAAGGCGCCCTCGCCCGGATTGAGGCTGGTTTCCAGACCGGCCGCGTCGCAGGCAACCCGCAGAGCTTCCTCGGCCCGGTCCCAGGTCTCGTCCGACCCGGCCCGGACCTCGGGTCGGTCCGAAAACTTGACACGGATATTCTCGAACCCGAAGTCGGTGTAGATCTGCCGCAGCAGGTCGCAGAACTCGATGCTCTCCGAGGTGACCTGGTCCTCGGTGCAGAAGATGTGGGCATCGTCCTGGGTAAAGGCACGAACGCGCATGATTCCGTGCAGGGCACCGGACGGTTCGTTGCGGTGACATGACCCGAACTCCGCCATGCGCAGCGGCAGGTCACGATAGCTCTTGATGCCCTGCTTGTAGATCTGCACATGGCCCGGACAGTTCATCGGCTTGAGCGCCATGATGCGTTGGTCCTCGCTTTCCGCGATGAACATGTTCTCGCGGAACTTCTCCCAGTGCCCTGACGCCTCCCACAGCGACCGGTCGATCAGCTGTGGCGTCCTGACCTCCGCATATCCGTGCGCATCGAGCCGGCGGCGCATGTGACGTTCGATTTCCCGGTACAGCGTCCAGCCCTTCGGGTGCCAGAACACCGAACCGGTCGCCTCCTCCTGGATGTGGAACAGGCCCAGGTCGCGACCGAGACGACGGTGGTCCCGACGCTCGGCCTCCTCCAGCATCGTCAGGTATGCCTTCAGCCGTTTCTCGTCCGGCCAGACGGTCCCGTAGATGCGCTGCAACATCGGTCGGCGTGAGTCTCCCCTCCAGTAGGCGCCGGCCACACTCATCAGCTTGAAGGCGTGACCGACGTGGCCGGTGGACGGGGCGTGCGGTCCCCGGCACAAGTCGAGGAACCCGCCCTGGCGATAGAAGGACAGGGGCTGGTCCGGGCCGATCTGCTCGACGATCTCCACCTTGAACGGTTCATCGGCCCGACGGTAATGCTCGACCGCCTCCTCGCGGCTCCAGACCTCGCGACGGATTGGCTCGTCCCGGTCGACAATCTCGTGCATGCGCTGCTCGATGCGTCCGAGATCCTCGAGCGTAAACGGCGCCGATCGGTTAAAGTCGTAGTAGAACCCGTTCTCGATCGCCGGGCCGATCGTGACCTGGGTTTCCGGATAGAGTTCCAGGACGGCCTCGGCCATGACATGGGCAGCGTCGTGGCGGATGATCTCGAGCGCAGCCTCGTCCCGCCGCGTGACGAGGGACACGGCGGCATCGGTCCCGATGGCCTGGTCCAGGTCGAGTTCGCGACCGTCCACGACCGCGATCAGCGCGGCACGGGCAAGGCCGGGACCAATGTCCGCAGCAATCTCCGCGCCGGTCACCGGGCGGTCATACTGCCGGATGCTTCCATCCGGCAAGGTGATGTCTGGCATGGGTTGGTCGTCTCCGGAACGAAGATCGCCGCGGCCAGCGTCCGATCAGTGCACGGTCCCTTCCAGGGCCGAGCCCCGGACCGTGATCCGGTGCATCAGCCGGCGCTGGCCCGGATAGTCGTTCAGTGCCCGGTGCCACGTGGCCCGATTGTCCCAGAAGGCGATCGAGCCCGGCTCCCAGCGGAACCGGCAGGTAAAGTCGGGCCGGGACGCATGGCCATAGAGATAGTCAAGCAGCGGCCGCGACTCCTCGTCGGTCCAGCCATCGAACCCGAGCGTGAACCCCGGGTTGACATAGAGTGCCTGGCGCCCGGTCTCCGGATGACGGATCACCACGGGATGGACCGCGTCCTGGCTCGCAAGATGCGGGTTGGTGATCCTGCCGACGGTGTCGTCGCCGCGCTGCGCCCGCGCCGCTCCGAACACGTGCCGGCTGGAATGGCGCGCCTTCAGGCCTTCCAGAACCGACTTCAGGCCGTCGGAGAGTGTCTCGTAGGCCCGGTACATGCTCGAGAACATGGTATCCCCGCCCGACCCGGGCACTTCGAGCGCGTACAGGATCGAGCCCATGGCCGGCTCAACATCGTAGGAATGGTCCGTGTGCCAGCTGCCGCCGATGTTGTCGCGCTGCTCGGGCTCCTTGAGGACCTGGGCAATCTGCGGATACCCGTCCACGTGGGTGAAGAACCGGTTGACGTCGATCGGAGCCCAGCGCTCGGCGAACGCGATGTGCTGTTCGGGCTTCAGGGTCTGATCACGAAAGAAGATGACCCCGTAGTCACCGAACGCGCGGCGGATCTCGGAGAACTGCTCGACGGGAACCTCACCGGCGAGATCGACACCGTGGATTTCCGCACCGAGCGCACCGGCCACCGGCCGGACGTCGATGGTCTGGTAGCGTTCGGTCATCATCGGACTCCAATGGTCGGTGCGGCAGACACGGCGACTGCCCGTGCCGTTTACCGGCTTGGTTCCGAACGATCAACCTGTTCATGTCCGGTTACCGTTCCTGGCCGCACCTGGTCTATGGTGCACCGGTGTCACTGCGGGATCGGTGCCGTGCGGCAATACTGGCTTATCGTGATCATCCTGATCGGCTGTCTCCTTGCAGCGCCGGCCAGGGCGGCGTGTTCCGGCACCACGCTCGAGGATGCCCGGCTGATGGCGCTTGACGCTGCAGCCGTCCTCGAGAGGGAGGGGCCCTACGGGGCCTTTCCGAATTTCGCCGATCCGTCGGGGCCCTTCATCGACAGGGACCTCTATGTTTTCGTGATCGACATGCTCGGGCGCATGTGGTTCAACGCGCTGTTCGCGGTCCGGCCGGGCCAGTCCATCATCGGGTCCCGCGACCGCCAGGGCCGCTTCTTTGTCCGGGAGATGATCAGGATCGCCGAGCGCCGCGGTGAAGGCTGGGTCGAGTACGACTGGATCAATCCGTGCAACGGCAGAATGGAGCCGAAATCCACCTACGTGGTCCAGGTCGGCCCCCTGATTGTCGGTGTTGGTGTCTACGGCATGATCAGCCTGTAACGCGGCGGCCGGAGCGGCACGCGCATTCGGGACCATCCACATTCGGGGAGCACACGCATGGAACTGTTCGATCTTTCGGGACAGGTTGCGGTCGTGACCGGCGGCAACGGCGGCATCGGCCTCGGGATGGCCGAGGGCCTTGCAGCGGCGGGCGCACGGATCCTGGTGGTCGGACGCGACCGGGAAAAGAACGCGGCGGCAGTCCGGCGCCTTCGCAAGCTCGGCCCGGACGCGCAGGACCTTGCAGCGGACCTCACGACCGACAGTGCCCCTGCCGACGTGGCGGCGGCCGCGGAGGCCGCCTTCGGCGGTCTCGACATCCTGGTCAACAATGCCGGCGGCACGGTGCGGGGTATGCCCCAGGACCTTTCCGTGGACGACTGGCGCTGGGTCATGGAAACCAACCTGACCAGCGCGTTTCGCTGCAGCCAGGCGGCCTACCCGCTGATGCGGCGGACCGGCGCCGGCAAGATCATCAACATCGGTTCCATGTTCTCGCTGTTCGGTGCGCCCTATTCCGCGGCCTATGCGGCCAGCAAGGGCGGGATCGTGCAACTGACGAAGGTCCTGGCCACGGCGTGGGCGGCGGACGGCATCCAGGTCAACGCGGTGCTGCCCGGCTGGATCGAGACGGCCCTGACCCGACAGGCCCGTGAGGAGGTCCCGGGACTGTATGAACGCCAGCTTGCACGGATGCCCGCGGGGCGCTGGGGCACGCCGCAGGATCACGCCGGTATCGCCGTGTTTCTTGCCAGCCGGGCGTCCGACTACGTCACGGGCGTCTCGATACCTGTGGACGGCGGCTTCTCCATCTCGGGGTAGGCGGGCTCAACCGCCGCTGGCGGCCGCATCGGCGCCGCCCGGCTCATTGTCCAGTCTGCCGGTCGCGGCCAGCAGCGGAATGTAGATGATCATTTCGGTAAACGAGCCGGTCTCGGTGTCGACCTCGATCCTGCCGCCGTGCTCCCGGACGATGTCATTCGACAGCGCCAGTCCGAGCCCGGTTCCCTTGTCCGTGGGCTTGGTGGTGAAGAACGGGTTGAAGATCTTGTCGAGAACCTCGGCCGGAATTCCGATGCCGTTGTCACGGACGCGCACTTCGACTTCATGGTCGAGCTTGCGCGTCGAGATGCGCAGGAGGGGCTGGTAGACTTCGGTCTCCTCACCGGCCTTCCTTTCTTCCTGGACGCGGCGCCGTTTTTCGTTCGTCGCGTAGCAGGCATTGCTGACCATGTTGAGGAACACCCGTCCGAGATCCTGCGGCACCACCTCGATCTCAACCATGTCAGGGTCGAGATCCTGGCTGATCTCCATCTGGAACCCGGTGTCGGCCGCACGGGCGCTGTGATAGGCGAGCCGGGCGTGCTCGTCGAGCAGCGTGTTGATGTTGGTCGGGAACCTGTCACCCGACCCGCGGCCCATCAGCAGCATGCTCTGGACGATGCTGTCGGCCCGCTGGCCATGATGGCGGATGATGTCCAGGTTGCCCTTGAGATCCTCGCGAATGTCCTGGATCATCTCCAGACCTTCCTTCTGCTCTTCGTTGTCGTTGTCCGGCTCACCGACAACTGTCTGGAATTCTTCCATCATTTCATCCATGAGCTCTTGCGAACTCTCGGCATAGTTCTTGATGAAGTTCAGCGGGTTGCGGATTTCATGCGCAACCCCGGCGGTGAGTTCGCCGAGTGCTGCCAGTTTCTCCCGCATCACGATCTGGTCCTGAGCCGTCTCGAGGTTCTCCATCGTGTCCTCGAGCTGTTGGTTCTTGCTCTGGAGTTCCTCCGCCAGCTTCTCGACCAGATTGAGCCGCTGCACCTCGAGCGCGTGTCGCCGGAACACTTCGAGCGCAGATGACATTTCGGAGATCTCGTCGCGCCCGGAGACCTCGACGGCCTCCTCGAGGTCGCCATCCGCCATGCGGCGCATGCGCGACGACAGCAGCGCGATGCGGCGGACCAGCACCCGCCCGATGAACAGCCAGCCGATGAGCACCGCTCCGACAACGCTGAGCAGGCTGAGCACCAGAAGGATGCGCTGACCGATGGTGATGGCCTCTGACGAAGCCCTGGTCGCGTCCCGGGCGCTCGACTGTGCGGTATCGACCAGTCGGCCTGTCTCGAACAGCAGTTCGTTGGCGAGCGCCCGGTTCTGGATCAGCAACGCCGTCTGGCGTTTCAGGACCCCGAATTCCTGGACCTGGAGCACAAGGCTTCCCCGCTCGCCAGTACCCAGCTCCCGCAAGCCCCGATAGGCCTCGACCAGATTGTCCTTGAGCAGGCCCTCTCCGAGGGCGTCGAGCCGGCGACGGATGTCGCGCTCGACGGCGTCAAGCCGCTCTCGCAGCGGCTCGAGCCGTGTTTGGTCCCGGACGTTGAAGACGTTGCTGACGATCTGGTTGTACACTGCCGCCATGGAATGGAGTTCCTCGAAGATCCGGTAGCGCGTGAACACTTCCTCGGAAAGGTGTTCGTCGGGAGAAGCCGGTGGCTCTCCAAGGGTGTGGTATCCGGTGACGGCATAGAACAGCTGATCGTCGATCGCGGGCACGAGCAGTCCGGTCAGCTTCCGGTAGGCGACAGCGATCTCGTCGCGCAGCTGGTCGCGCTCGGCCTCCTGGACAAACCGGGCACGGACCGCATGCTGGACGGCTGCTATGTTGTCATCGAGCGCCCTGCCCCAGGCGATGACGCGCCGGGCCTGCGGATCGTCGACCGAGAGCGCATCCAGACGGTCGCTGAAGGTCTTGCGGTCCTGCACCACGGTGCCCGCGACCCGGTTGAACTCGGTATCCGATGGCGCGCTGACCAGCCGCGGGGCCGCGGTGGCCAGCGCGTTGCCGCCCTGGGCAATGGCAAAGGCGGTGGCAAGCGCCGGGACACTCTCGTTGGTGACCCGCGACTGCACCTCACCGACCCTGCTGAAGAACACCCAGCCGACAAGACTCGCCGCAACGGTCATAACAACGGCGGCACCGATACCCAGGTAGAGCTGGGTCGAGATCCGGGACCACGTGTCCACCATGCGCTGCAGCCAGGGTTTCACTGCACCGCACCTGTAAGAAGCGTGTCGACCTGGAGGAACTCGCCGTTCTCGTCGATTCGGGTCAGGAACACCGCGTCCGATCCCTGGTTGTCACCTTCACCGAAACGCATCCGGAATCCGTTCATGTCAATGTCCCCCGCCTCATACAGGCTGTTGAGGAAACACTCCCGGTTCAGTTGCCGACCACAGGCCTCCAGCGCCATGACGGCCATGCGGCCCGCCAGATAACCCTCGAACGAGACGAAGTCGGGAACCGCGTCAGGGTCGTAGGTCGCAAGTGCCTGCCGGAATTCGGCCGTAATTCGCGGCGTGTCGGCAACCGGCGACGAGACGACCTGGGTGACGTACACCCCGACCCCGTCCGGCCCGAGCTCGCGAAGCAGCGCGCTGGTGCCGACAAAGGAAATGGTCAGGAACAGTGGCGAGAACCCGATGTGGTGCGACCAGGCAATCATGCGCGCCACCGGCTCGTAGGCCCCGACCAGAACCACCGCCTCCGGTTTCCCGGTCCGCAGCTGCAGGATCGCCGACTTCACCGCCGTGCTGTTGCGCGGATACACACCGGTCGACACGAGCGCCATGTCGCGCCGTTCCAGCGCACGCCGGACACCCTGGAGTCCCGCCCGGCCGAAGGAATCGTTCTGATAGAACACGCCGATACGGGACACCCCCAGATCCCGCACCAGGCGTTCCACGATCTCCTCGGTTTCCTGGTAGTACGATGCGCGCAGGTTGATCACGTTCTCGAGTGCCGGATCGCGCAGGAACTGTGCACCGGTGAAGGGCGCGACATAGGGAACACCGGCTGCGGAAGTGATGGGTACCGCGGACCGCGACGTCGGCGTCCCTACCGCACCGATCAACGCAAACACCCTGTCCCGGCTGATCAGGCGACGCGTGTTGGTGATGGCGGCTTCGGGCTCGTACGCATCATCATGCGAGATGAGTTCGATCCGGCGCCGGTGAACTCCGCCGGCCTCGTTTGCCTCGTGGAACGCGGCCTGGATACCGAGCCGCATCGACTGTCCCAGATCCTGGGCCGGGCCGCTGAAGGCCGCGGACTGTCCGAACCGCACCCGGCCCGGATAGACACCGGTCTCGAGTGCCTGCGCGGCGGGAAGCCCGGTGACGCCCGTGGCCAGCACCAGCAGGACCAGAAACGCCTGGTTCAGGCTTCTCGCCATCGGTCATCTCCGTTTGAGCAGTCGGACCCGGTTGTAGTTGCCATCTCGAACGTATGTGGCCTCGTCCACCATGGTCTGGACCAGGTGGACCCCCAACCCGCCGATTGCCCGGTCCTCGAGCGCCGAGGTCACGTCCTCGGCCGGTGCCTCGGTGAACGGGTCGAACGTTTGACCCTGGTCGGCGACCTCGATGACAAGGCGCTCCGGCGTCGAGTCAAGCTTGACCTCGATGTCATGCCGTTCCACTCCCTCGGGGAACCCGTAGTTCATCACGTTGATGACCAGCTCCTCGAGGATCAACTTGACCTGAAAGGACAGCTTGACTGACCACTCCTGCTCGATTGCAAGCTGTTCAACCGCATCATCCATCCGGCGCAGTTCCTGCAGGTCGGGATGCAGGAACAGTTCCAGTCGCCCGCTCACGAGCCGTCCCTTGAGCGGTGCAGTGTCAGACACGTGATGTCGTCGAACTGCGGCGCCACGCCGGTAAACTCCCGAACCGCTCCGAACACGATCCGGTTTGTCTGGTCCGCGTCCGTCGGTGGCGAACCATTGAAAAGCGCGACCAGCCGCTCGAGCCCGAACTGGTGCTGGTCCTCGTTCTCGGCCTCGGTCACGCCATCGGTGTAGAGAACCAGGGTTTCCCCGGGTTCGAGCCGGATCCTGCGGGCCGAATAGTCGGCTTCGGGCAGCACGCCCAGCGCGATCCCCTCTTCCGTCCGATCAAGCGTCGTGGCACTTCCGTCGGCATGAACCAGGAGCGGCAGGTTGTGGCCTCCGTTCGCGTAGACGAAGTCACCGGTCCTCGGATTATACACGCCGAAGAACAGGGTGACGAACATCGCCGTCTCGTTGTTGTTGCAAAGCAGCTGGTTGACTTCCTTCAGCACATCGGCGGGACCACCGGAAAACCCGATGACCGCTCCCTTCAGGAGCGTGCGGCTGGACATCATGAACAGGGCTGCCGGAACCCCCTTGCCCGATACGTCCGCCACCGCGATGCCCACCCTGCCGTCTGGCAGCGTGAGGACGTCATAGAAGTCGCCGCCAACGCTTTGCGCCGGCTCCATGTTCGCCGAGATCTGGCAATTCGGAAAAACGGGAAACTCCGTCCGCAGCACGGTCTGTTGCATGCTGCGGGCCACCTCGAGTTCGTTATTCAGCACCACCAGCTTGTCACGCGACTCAAGCGCGTCACGAAGCATTTCGAGATGGCGCAACGTCCGCTTGATCGTGACCTTGAGGTCCTCGAAATCGAGAGGTTTGGTCACGAAGTCGAACGCACCGCGGTTCATCGCGGTACGGATGTTCTTCATGTCCCCGTACGCCGAGATGATCACGGAACGGATGTTGGGATCGATCTTGGGAATCTGTTCGAGAAGGGTCAGCCCGTCCATTTCCGGCATGTTGATGTCGGACAGGACCATCTCGATCTCGCTGTCCTCGTTCAGACGCTTGAGCGCCTCGATCCCGTTGGATGCGAAGACGAACCTGTAGGTCCCGGACCTGATCTCCCGGCGCATCCGCTGCAGCATCAGACGTTCCAGGTCCGGCTCGTCATCAACCACGAGAATCTTGTGGCCTTCCCTGCTCATGACTGCCCTCTCGCTCCACACCCTTGCGACGTTGTCCGGCGCGGCAGCGACAGCATTTCGCAGTCCTTCCGTGCCCTGCTTCCTGTCTGACACACAGACCATGGGTAACAGCGCCACGAACCGTAGACAAGATGTTCACACAGGCTCGCGCGAACCCAGCAGTTCCGCGTAGTACCCGGCAGCCTTTTCCCCGGTTTCCCGGATCGACTCGACCAGCACGCTGAACACCTCGGCACCACAGGACCGCCCAATCACGTTGCGCGATGCCACCGTCGCCGTGTCCTGGTCGAAATCACCCTCCGCGGCAAGTCTCAGGATGCCCTGAAGATTGTGCCACAACCGCGCCGCATCGGCGAGGTTTCCGGCGGTCTCCGGAGAAATCACGCCGATCGTTCCCGCTGTCTCGAAGATGGCGACCAAGTCGCCGGCGAGGATCTCGGGGTGGCTCGAGGCGTGTGCCAGCTGCAGGTACTGGGCGATGAACTCGACATCGAGCAGGCCGCCCGGCTTGTGCTTGATCGACCAGGTGTCGCTCCTGCCCTGTGCCTTGCGGATCCGGTCGCGCATGTCCCGGATGTCACGGGCCAGGACTTCCGGGTCACGCTTCCGGGCCAGGACCCCCGTCCTTACCCGCTCGAACCCGGCGTCAAGTCCGCCGTCGGCATAGATCACGCGCGCCCGGGTCAGCGCCTGATGTTCCCAGGTCCATGCCTGCTCGTTCTGATAGCTTTCGAAGGCTGCCAGCGAACAGGCGATCGGTCCCTTGTTGCCCGACGGGCGCAGCCGCATGTCGACATCGTAGAGCTTGCCCTCCGCGGTCGGGGCGGTGACCGCGGCGATCAGCCGGCGGCACAGGCGGGCATAGTATGCATTTGCAACAAGCGGCCTCCTGCCGTCCGACACGGGCTGGCCCGGTTCATGGTCGTACAGGAACAGCAGGTCGAGATCCGAACTCACGGTCATCTCCCTGCTGCCCAGCTTGCCGAAAGCCACCACGGCAATGCGGCCGCCGGCCACCTCGCCGTGATCGGAACGGAATTCTGCGAGCAGTCGGGGGATCAGAATATTGAGACTGGCGTCGGCAACGCCGGAAAGCGGGCGTGCGGCCTCCAGCGGTGTAAGCAAACCGCGCAGCACGTGCAAACCGACCTGGAAAATCTTCTCGTGCGCCCACCGGCGCACGACGTCGAGCAGGTCCTGGAAGTCAGCCGCCCGGGTTGCCGCCTCCTTCAGCTGCTCCCGCATCGCGTCAGGACCGAGTTCGTGCATGTAGAACAGCCTGACCAGGCCGCGGCGCGCCACATCCGCAAGGTCGGGGTCTGGACTGACGTCATCGGGCAGCGCCAGATTGGTGAACTCGCGGCTGAGCACGCTGTCGAACAGTGTCGGATGACGCGTGAGCCACTCGGCAAGGCGCGGCGCCGATCCCATGATCTGGACCAGCAGGTCGAGCAGTTCCGGGTGCGCCGAAAGCAGTGACAGCAATTGCACACTCGCGGGCAACCGCGACAGAAAGTCATCGAATCGGCGCAGTGAGGCATCCGCATCGGGCGCGGGCGCAAACGCAGCCAGAATCGCCGGCGCCAGCCGGGCAATCAGGTCGCGGCTGCGCGGGGTCCTCAACGCCGGTGCCGTGCCCGCCTGCCAGCGAAGGACCGTGTCATAGACCCGGTCGGGCTCCTCGTATCCCATCTGCCCGAGGGCCTCGACGGTGACAGTGCGCGTCCCTTCTTCCGAAAACTCCAGCGGCCGCCCCGGCGTTGCGGCCAGTCGGTCCTCGAACAGGGCGCCGAAGTGCCGCTGCACGGCCTCGCTGTGGCCGCGCATCCGGGTCTCGAACTCGCGGGTGGAACCGAAGCCCATGAATGCGGCGAATTCCTCCAGCTTCTCGTCGCTGTCGGGCAGGGTGTGGGTCTGCTGGTCCTGCACCATCTGCAGCCGGTGCTCGACGCGGCGAAGGAATCCGTACGCCTGGCGTAGGTCCTTGACGGCTTCTGTGGATACCCGTCCCTGCTGGGACAGCAGGTCCAGGGACTGCAGCGTACCGCGGGTCCTCAAACCGGGTGTCCGTCCGCCCCAGAGCAGCTGCTGGGCCTGGACGAAGAACTCGATCTCGCGAATGCCGCCCCGCCCGAGCTTGACATTGTGACGGTGCAGCGTTCCATCGGTATCGGCGTGCGCGGCATCGATCTGATGCTTCATCGCCCTGATGTCCTGGGCGCCGGCAAAGTCCAGTTGCCGCCGCCAGATGAACGGATGCAGCTGTTCGAGGAAATCCCGGCCCGCAGCGCCGTCACCGCCGATGGCCCGCGCCTTGATCATCGCGGCGCGTTCCCAGTTCCGGCCCGACTCGCGGTAATACTTGAGCGCGAACCCGGTTGCGACCGCAGGCGGAGTGGAACCAGGGTCCGGGCGCAGCCTGAGATCGGTGCGGAACACGTAGCCCTGGGGCGTCGCCGACCCGATGGTGCGGACCAGGCCCTGTGCGATCCGTACGAACATGCGGCGCGTGTCGGTCCGTCCGGTGGCCGGAACCCGGTCCTGATCGTAGAGCACGATGAGATCGATGTCACTGGAGTAGTTGAGTTCCCGGGCCCCGAGCTTGCCCATGCCAAGCACGACCAGCCCCGATCCGGCCTCTGCCTGCGCCGGGTTGGGCAGCGCCAGGCTTCCGGCCCGGTCAAGGTCGAGCAGCAGGGAGCGGCAGGCCGCCCGCACCGCCGCCTCCGCAAAGTCCGACAGGGTCCCGGTGACGGACTCGAGCGGCCACGCGAGGGCAATGTCGGCGAGCGCGACGGCAAGCGCGATCCGCCGCTTGGCCGCGCGCAGACGGACCATCAGGTCGGCCTCGGACAGCGGTTCGGATCCGGCGAGCCTGCCGATGTCGGCCACCACCCGGGCACAGGCCGTATCCGGTCCCTCGATCAGCAGCTGGCAGGCAAAGTCCTGTTCGCCGATCAGGCAGCGCGTCAGGTACGGACTGTAGGAGAATACCGTGGTCAGAAGCGGGGCCACGGCATCGTTGTCCCTGGCCTGTCTGGCCACGGTGCGAACCTCCGGGTCCGGGTTCTGTTCGGCCGCCTCCCCCCAGCGGTCCCAGGAGATCTCGATCGTGTTCGGATCACCGGGAATGAACCGCGCACCGTGCCGGAGCCAGTCGTGTGCTAGTGCTGCCATGTCCCGTCAGACCGTGCTAAAGGTTCCGCCGAAAGATGTGGGTGTTCCGCAAGCGGCGTCAAGCACGGCGCGCTGTCGGTTCCGGCGGACCGCCCGTTTCAGTCAGGAGAACACCTGATGGACAGGCAGTTCAGGGTCGTCGTGATCGGCGGCGGGGTTGTCGGCGCCTCTGTCCTCTACCATCTCGCCAGGTTCGGCTGGACCGACGTTGCCCTCGTCGAACGGTCGATCCTGACCGCGGGCTCGTCGTGGCACGCGGCAGGAGGCGTGCATGCGCTCAACGCCGATCCCAACATGGCGGCGGTCCAGGCCTACACCATCAGGTTGCTGTCGGAAATCGAGCAGGAAAGCGGGCAGGACATCGGAATGCACCTGACCGGCGGGCTGTCGGTGGCCCGTGCGCCCGAACGGTGGGAATGGCTGCAGACCGCGTACCGGACATTCCAGACCATCGGTATCGAGGACTGCAGGCTGATGTCGCCGGAGGAAGTGCGCGAGGCCTGCCCGATCATGGAAACCGGCGACCTGCTCGGCGGGCTGTGGGCCGACCGCGAGGGCTACGTCGACACCACCGGAACGGTTCACGCGTACGCCGGCGCGGCACGCAAGCGCGGGGCCAGCGTCATCGAGCACACCCGGGTGACTGACCTTGTGCAGCGCCCGGACCTGTCATGGGACGTCGTGACCGAGTCGGGAACCATCCGTGCCGAACACGTGGTGAACGCGGCGGGGCTGTGGGCCAAGCAGGTCGGACGCATGGTCGGACTCGAACTGCCGGTCGCACCACTGTCGCATCATTACTTCGTGACGGAGACCATTCCCGAACTCGAGACCCTCGGACGCGAGCTGCCCATGGCGGTCGACCTCGAGGGTTTCACCTACATGCGTCAGGACCAGCACGGCATCCTGGTCGGCATCTACGAGACCGATCACGCGCACTGGAACGTTGACGGCGCGCCCTGGGAGTACGGGTTCGACCTGATCGAACCGGACATTGACCGGATCTCTGACGAGCTCACCATGGCCTTCCACCGCTACCCGGTGCTGCAGTCCGCAGGGGTGAAGCGCTGGGTCCACGGGGCCTTCACCTTCTCGCCCGACGGCAATCCGCTGGTAGGGCCGGTGGCGGAGGTCCCGAACTACTGGCTCGCCTGCGGAGTGATGGCCGGCTTCCTGCAGGGCGGGCTCGGCAAGTCGCTCGCGGAGTGGATGATCCACGGGGAGGCCGAGACCGATACCTGGTCAATGGATATCGCGCGCTACGGCGCATTCGCCTCGAACCGTTCGTACATCCGCCAGACCACGGGCCAGTTCTATTCGCGCCGCTTCGTGATGAACTACCCGAACGAGCAGCTGCCGGCTGGCAGGCCGCTCAACCGCGCACCGGCGTACGAGGCCATGGACCGAGCCGGGGCGCTATGGGGCGCAAGCTGGGGACTCGAGGTTCCGCTGCTGTTCGGACCGCCGGGGTTCACCGAGACCCCGTCGTTGCGCCGGTCGAACGCGTTTGCGATCGTTGCCGACGAATGCCGGGCCGTGCGCGAGCACGTCGGACTGCTGGACATCTCCGGGTTCTCGCGCTTCGAGGTCACTGGCCCGGATGCCGAGTCCTGGCTGGACCGGCTGCTCGCCGCCAGGCTGCCGGGGCCGGGCCAGGTCAGGCTCGCCCCGATGCTGTCCGCGTCGGGGCGCCTGAAGGGCGATCTCACCGTCTTCAACTGGGGCGACGGCACCTGGTGGCTGATGGGATCGTACTATCTGCGTGCCTGGCACATGCGCTGGTTTTCCGACCGGACCGACCCGGCGGTCGACCGGGTTGCGGTGAACGACATTTCCGACGGCATGGTCGGCTTCTCGCTTTCGGGTCCGAACTCCGCGGCGGTGCTCGAGCGACTGGTCGAGCGGGCAAACGGTGACACCCTGCCCGCGTTCATGGGATGCTGCAGCCTCGATGTCGGACTGATCCGCGCCCGGGTCGGCCGGCTGTCGGTCACCGGCGAGCACGGCTACGAGATCAACTGTCCTGCCGGGGCTCACCACACCCTGCGCGAGATCCTGCTGGAGGCCGGGTCCGATCTCGGGCTGCGGGAGTACGGATACTACGCGCTCAATTCGCTCAGGCTGGAGAAGAGCATCGGTATCTGGTCGGCCGAGTACACCCAGGGCTACACCCCCGGGATGACCGGCCTGGATCGCTGGATCGACTTTTCAAAGCCGTTCATCGGCCGGGACGCGGCGCTGCGCGAGCGTGAGCAGAACACCGCGTCGCATCGTCTGGTCACGCTGGCGCTGGACACCCGGGACTCCGATGCCACAGGGTACGAACCGGTCTGGGCCGGCGACCGGCGGGTCGGGTTCGTCACGTCCGGCGGATACGGCCACACGGTCGGACTGAGCCTCGCCATGGCCCTGGTGGATCCGGAGTTCAGCGAAACCGGTCAGGAACTTGTCGTTCACGTGGTCGGAGAAGCCTGCGGCGCACGGGTCATTCAGCCGTCGCCGCGAGACCCGGCCGGAACCGCCATGCGCAGGAGTGTGTCCGATCGATGATCCCCGACCATGTCCGGCCCCGTCCGGCACACGGTCCGTGACGGCGCGGTGACGCGCATCCCGCAACCGGCCGGCCGCGGCCGTCCGCCGAAGCGCCGCCGTGGTTCCGTACCGGCAGTATCCGGCGAGATCCGCGATGTCAGCTGACGCCAGCAGTCCCGTCCGCTACCAGGTCGACGAGCGCCCACCGCGGCTGCTCGTGCTCGGGCTCGGACTGCAGCTCGCAATCCTCTCCGTTGCCGGCATCGTGCTCACGCCCGCGATCGTCATCAGGGCCGGGGGCGGCAATGAGCAGTACATCGTCTGGGCGGTGTTCGGCGCGGTGCTGGTCAGCGGCGTCACCACGATCGTGCAGGCCGTCCGCGTCGGGCGGATCGGCGCCGGGTACGTCCTGCTCATGGGAACATCCGGCGCCTTCATCGCGATCTCTGTCACCGCCGTCGCCGAGGGGGGGCCGGCCCTTCTTGCAACCCTGGTTGTCATTTCCTCGCTGTTCCAGTTCGTCTTTGCCGCCCGGCTGACCTGGTTCAGGCGCGTGTTGACCCCGAGCGTGACCGGAACCGTGATCATGCTGATCCCGGTGACGGTGCTGCCGATCATCTTCGAGATGTTCGACAAGGTGCCCGAGGGAACCCACGCGGCAGCCGCACCGGTCTGCGCCATCGCGACCTTCGCCATTATCACCGGGATCTCGCTTCGCGCGCAGGGCGTGCTGCGCCTGTGGGCCCCGGTGATCGGTGTCGTCGGTGGCTCTCTGGTCGCAGCCCTGTTCGGCCTGTATGACATCGACCGGATCACCCGGGCCGACTGGATCGGACTGCCGGACCTGGTCTGGCCCGGCTTCGATCTCGGGTTCGGGCCGGCGTTCTGGGGCTTGATGCCGGCGATCGTCCTCGTCACCCTGGTCGGCGCCATCGAGACCGTCAGCGACTCGGTTGCGATCCAGAAGGTTTCCTGGCGCCGGTCGCGCGCAGTCGACTTCCGGGCGGTCCAGGGTGCAGTGGCCGCGGACGGCGTCGGCAACCTGCTGTCCGGCCTCGTGGGCACGGTGCCGAACACCACCTACTCGACCAGCATCTCGGTGACCGAGATGACCGGTGTGGCAGCCCGCAGCGTCGGTGTTGCCATCGGCATCATCTTCCTGCTGCTTGCCGTCTTCCCGAAGGGAATGGCGGTGGTGCTTGCCATCCCGGGACCGGTCGCGGGCGCCTATCTGACTGTGCTGCTGGCACTGTTGTTCGTCATCGGCGTCCGGATCGTCGTCAACGACGACCTCGACGTGCGCAAGGGCGTGGTCATCGGCGTGTCGTTCTGGGTTGGCACCGGATTCCAGCACGGGCTGATCTTCCCGGAGCTCACGGCGGACTTCGCCGGCGGACTTCTGCAGAACGGCATGACCGCGGGAGGCCTGTGCGCACTGCTGCTCAGCCTGGCGCAAACGACGACCCTGGTCCGGCCCCGGCGCATCGAGACCGTGCTGAACATGGCGGCGCTTCCCGAACTGCTGGAATTCGCCCGGGATTTCGCGCGCCGGTCCGGCCGGAACCGGGACGACCGGCTGGCCCACCGGCTCGATGCCGCAATAGAGGAGACCCTTCACCTGCTGACCGACCTGCCCGGGCAGGTGCCTCGCCGCCTGAGCCTGACGCTGCGCACCGAGGGCAGCGGTACGGTACTCGAGTTCATCGCCGCCCCGGGCGAACGGAACCTCGAGGACCTGATGACGGTGCTCGGGGAGAAACGGGCCGACCCGACCGACGCGGGCGAGGTGTCTCTCAGGCTTCTGCGGAACCTCTCCTCCTCGGTCAGGCACCAGCAGTACCACGATGCCGACGTGGTCACGGTCAGGGTCAGCGGAGGGCCCGGCACATCCGGGCATGCTTGACCCGGCACTTGCGGGCGGGACACTGTGGCGCTTGCTGGCAACGCAAGGGGGATGGGCAGAGGCGATGTCGGGCAGCCGGACACTGACCTTCGGATTTACCGCAGCAGCAGCGGCCGACGACGTGCCGACACGGAGCGACGCCGACCGGTACTCCCGGATGGTACGGGAGTGCCGGCTGGGTCATTCGCTGGGCTACGACTGCGCATGGGTGCTGGAACACCACTTCACCGACTACTTTCCGACGCCGAGCCCGCTGCTGGTCATGGCGCATCTCGCCGCCGCCTGTCCCGGACTGTCGCTCGGCTCCAGCGTCATCGTGGTTCCGTGGTACTCGCCGCTGCGGCTTGCAGAGGAAATCGCGATGATGAGCCATTTCTGTACCGGAGAACTGCACCTTGCCGTGGGCCGCGGAACCGCGAAGCTCGAATACGATGCCTACGACATCGACATGACGTCGGCACGCTCGCGCCTTGATGAGGCCATGCAGGTGATCCGCGCCGCGCTGGAGGGCACGCCGTTCGATCACGACGGGGAACACTACCGGGTCGGGCGCACTGTCAGGCTGCGCCCGGAACCGGTGCGGGACAGGATTCACTTCTACGGAGCCGTCGGCAGCCGTGAGAGTGCTGCCGGCAATGCCGACATGGGACTTCCGGTCCTGCTCAATACCCAGTTTCCACCCCACGTGCTCGAGTCCGTCATTGATGCCTGGCAGGAACGCGCTGACGGTCTGGGCCTCGATCCGGGAGGGTATCGCCCGTTGTCGACCAACTGTGTCATCGCCGACAGCGACGATGAGGCGCGCGAGAGTGCGCGGCACTACCTTGCGGCGTTCTTCGCGCTGCAGGCGGACCACTACGAGGCCGATGCCGACCACTGGAAGGACATCGAGGGGTACCGGCAGTTCTCCCGGAGCTTCGGGATGCTCCGGACCCTGTCCGACCCTGCCAACCTCGACCGGTTCCTCGACAACCAGTTGATCGGCTCGCCCCAGACGGTTTCCGGGCGGCTGGAACAGTACCGGGACATGGGGTTCGACCATGTCATCATGAACTTTGCGCGGGAAGGCTGGCCGGCGGGGATGCGCGAGACCAGCATGCGGCGATTCGCCATCGAGGTCGCGCCGGCATTCAGGACCGGTCCGGGACTGGCAGCCCGGTGAGACACGGTCCCGGGCGGGACCAACGGCGGGAGTCTGCCCGGCGGCAGGCACCGGGCAGGACAGGACGGAGGGCACGGAAACCATGGAGAGTACGGCGCAGCTGGACCACGTGGTGATCAACGTGCGGCAGGGCATGGATGCGGCGGAGCGGCTGTGCCGCTCGCTCGGCTTTACGGTCACGCCACGGGGGTACCACACACTCGGCTCGATCAATCACCTGATGATGTTCGAGACCAACTACTTCGAGCTCATCGGCATCCCCGAGGACGGAGCCACCCAGCGGGCCGACCTGATGGCGGCGGCTCCCGGCATCAACGGCCTGGTATTCAAGACCTCGAACGTCGACGATGTGTTTGCGCAGCTGGTCTCCCTGGACATGGACGGCGAGCCGCCACACGCCTTCAGCCGGCCTGTGCACCTCGACGGCGAGGATCATCACGCCCGGTTCCGCACCGTGACCGTACGCTCCGACGTGTTTCCGGCCGGACGGGTCTACTTCTGCGAACACGGCACGCCCGAACTGGTGTGGCGGCCGGAGTGGCTGGTGCACGACAACGATGTACTCACCATCGAGGAGGTCGTGGTCGTCACCGAGGATGTCAAGGGTGTCGCCGGCTCCTTCGCGCGCCTGCTGGACGGCGAGGTGACGATGGTTCGCGACGGCGTGCGGACCGTCGAAACCGCCGATGCCCGACTGACCTTCCGCAGGCCGGCCGGCTACCGGGCGCAGTACGGAGACCTGGCCTCGGACATGGCCGGGCGGTCGCAGATCTTCGGCTCGATCGTGTTCAGGACCGCGTCGCTGGCCCCGCTCGCCTCGATCCTGTCCGGGCTCGAGACCCCGCCGCCCCATGCAACCAGTGCCGGCAGTATCGTGGTCCGGCTGCCGGAGTACGCATCGGTGCTGGAGTTCCTCGGCCCAGAGGACTGATCGGGCCGCCGGGCGGACAGCGTCCCGTGCCACGGGTCCTCCAGGCAATGGCCGGCGCCCGCCACGGCGGCGCCGAGGCCTTCTTCACCCGTCTGGCACCTGCCCTGCACCGCGCCGGACTCGACCAGGAGGTGGTGATCCGGCGTGACCGGGCGCGGGCCGACACCCTGCGTGACGCCGGGCTCCGGCCGCACGAGCTGGCCTTCGGAGGACCGCTCGACCTGCTCACGCCACTGCGGTTGCGGAGGCTCGCGAGGTCGTACCGGCCGGACCTGGTGCTGACCTGGATGAACCGTGCGACGACCAGAATGCCGGCAGGTCCGTGGCAGCACGTGGCCCGGCTCGGCGGATACTATGACCTGCGGTACTACCGGCGCTGCGACCACCTGGTCGGCAACACGCCCGATATCGTGCGCCATGTCGTTGCGGGCGGATGGCCGGTCGACCGCGCCCACTACATTCCCAACTTCGTCGATACCCGGCCTGGAACCGCCATCGACCGCTCGACGCTGGCGACACCGCCGGGAGCACCGGTGCTGGTGGCGCTCGGCCGCCTGCATCCGAACAAGGCGTTCGACACCCTGATCCAGGCGCTGGTCCTCGTTCCCGACGCGGTCCTGTGGCTGGCTGGAGAAGGCCCGGAGCGGCAACGGCTCGAGGATCTGGCGGTGACCACCGGTACCGCGACCCGGGTCCGGTTCCTGGGCTGGAGGCGCGACACGGCGGACATCATTGCCGCGGCCGACCTGCTGGTCAGCCCGTCTCGCCACGAACCTCTTGGCAACGTCATCCTGGAAGGCTGGGCGCAGCGCCGTCCGGTCGTGGCAACGCAGAGTGCCGGTGCCCGCCACCTGCTGGATGACCGGCGCACCGGGCTGCTTTGTCCGGTCGATGACGCGCCGGCGCTGGCCGGGGCGATCCGGACAGTGCTCGGGAACACGGACCTGGCCTCGCGCCTCGCCGCAGCAGGTGCCGCGGCCTGCGACGCGTCCTTCAGCGAACGCAGGGTGGTCAACGCCTGGCTCGACCTGTTCTGCCGGGTCACGGCCGGACAGTCATGCGAGCGGTGATGCGGGAGCGCGGCGTCCGTGCGACGGATTGACTCGCCCGCCGCCCAACTGTCATAAACCGGCTCTCCGACGAGGCGGTCGGGCCGGGACCGGCCTGCGCGGCGGGAAACCGGATGGAGGCTCCGACCAGTGGAGGCTGACAAGAGCCGGTACCGCGATCGTCGCGCCCGGCCCGGGGACACGCAGGAAGCGTCAGCACGCCGTAAGCGGGTATCTGCCCGGTCATGAGACTTGCCATGTGCCTGATGCCGGCAGTGATGCTTTGGCTGGCCGTACTTCCGATCAGCGCTCCGGCGACGGACAGAAGGGCCGAGCGCCAGTCCTACGGCGAGGCGATGCGGTGGTACCGCGAGCGGGCCGAGGCCGGAGACCCGAAGGCACAGTTCTATTACGGCTTGGCGCTCGAGAACGGAGCCCAGGGCACGCTGGACCCGGAAGCGGCGGTCGAGTGGTATGCGCGCGCGGCCGCAGTCGGTCACGCCATGGCGCAGTTCAAGCTCGGACTGATCCGCCAGTTCGGCACCGTCGGTGCGACCGACCCCGTCGAGGCGCGCCGCCTCTACGGCCTTGCCGCCGCCCAGGGGCTCGCCGAGGCGGGCTACAACCTCGCGGTGATGCTGGAGGACGGTACCGGTGGTCCGGCGGACCGCGCGCGGGCCCGTGACCTGTTCGAGGCCGCCGCGCGCGACGGCTTCGGCCTTGCCTTGCTGCATCTGGCCAGGCTGGCCGGGGACGGTGATGATCCCGACCTGGTCCGCTCCCTGGCATGGGCGCTGCTCGCGGAACGCGCCGGAGTGGCCGCGGCCGAAGCGTTCGGTGACACCCTGCGCCAGTCCCTGACCCCGGAGCAGGTCCGTCAGGCCGAAGACCTGGCTTCCACCTGGAGATAGTCGGGATGCTGCGTCCGCGGTACCTGCCGTTTCTTTCCGGGCAGTACCGGATGGCGATGGGCCTGCAGACCCTGGATCCGGCCGACTGGATCGAGCCCGACGAGAACCTTGCCGGCGAACTGGAGGAGAAGGACCGGCTCCTTGCGACCCGCCACGCGGACGTGTTCCAGTGCCGTTCCGCCAGTCGCCCCGCGCAGCAGGAGACCCTCGATCTGCTGGTCGACCACATGGTCTGCCACCACCCCGGCCTTCTGGTCCGGCATGACGATGGTGTCACGCTTCCGCAGATCGGCAGGACATATGTCTTCGACGACTGGCGGGACGCTCCCCTCGACCTCGCGGGCCGCCTGGTGCAGGAGGACTTTTTGCTGCTGTCCCCGGGCGACCGGGGATACGTGCTCGAGGCCGCCTCGCTGTGCTTTCCATCGCGCTGGCGGCTGGTCGAGAAGATGGGCCACGTGCTCGCGGACATCCACGACCCGGTGCCGGGCTACGCCGAACGGCTGGCGCGGCCGGTCGACCGCTTCTTCACCCACCTGTCGGAAGCCCGCCCGGTCTGGCGGGTCAACTGGTCGGTCACGGATGACCCGACGCTGTTCCAGACCGTGCGCCACACCCGTCCCGAGGCTGCGCCGGTCACGCGGGACGACGCGGGAAAACGGCTGTGGCTGCGGTGCGAACGCCAGACCCTGCGCCGGTTGCCGGAGTGTGGCTGGGCCCTGTTTACGGTCAAGACCCATGTCGACCCGATCGCCGCGCTGCGGCGGCACCCGGAGGCGGCGGCAGCGCTGGCCGGGTCGATCCGCAGCCTGCCGGCCGCCATGCAGGGCTACAAGAACATCGCGCATTTCCGCCAGCCGCTGCTCGAGTGGCTGGACGCGGCGGCTGCCGGCTGCTGAGGCGGGTTACGTCGTCGGGCGGTCCCCGTCCTCCCCGGCGAGCTGGTCGCGCAGCACCGTCTTCAGGATCTTGCCGTAGTTGTTCTTCGCCAGACCCTCGACGAAACGGTAGTCCCGCGGGCGCTTGAACCGGGCGATGGACTGCAGGCACAGCCGGTCGAGCTCATCGGCGGTCACGGTCTCGCCGGGGACCGGCACAACGAACGCCACCACCTCCTCGCCCCAGTCGGTGTGTGGCCGGCCGACAACCGCGCATTCGAACACCGCCGCATGGGTCAGCAGCACCTCCTCGATCTCGCGCGGATAGATGTTGGTCCCGCCGGAGATGATCATGTCCTTGGAGCGGTCCTTGAGCGTGAGAAACCCCTCGCTGTCCATGGCGCCGACATCCCCGGTCCACAGCCAGCCGTCGCGCAACGCCGCCGCCGTTGCCCCCGGGTTGTTCCAGTAGCCCGCCATGACGACATCGCCCCTGCAGGTGATCTCCCCGACCTCGCCCGGCCCGAGTGCCTCTCCGTCTTCGTCGACGATTCGCACCTCGACATCGGTCCGCGCAATGCCGGCTGATGCCAGGCGCTCGTGCCAGCGGGGGTGTCCTCGGTCCTCGAACAGGCGTTTCGGCAGCACGCTAATGGTCATCGGCGCCTCGCCCTGGCCATAGATCTGCACGAAGCGGCTGCCGATGACCTCGAGGGCGCGCAGCGTGTCGGCGAGATACATCGGAGCGCCGCCATACACGATGGTCTTCAGATTGGTCTGGTCCGCCTCGGCGAAGGCGCCGGAATTCACCAGCCGGGTCACCATGGTCGGCGCAAGGAAGAAGCTGCACCCCGGCCACGTCCGGATCAGCGCCAGCGCCTCGTCGACGTCGAACCCGCCGCTTTCCGGGATCACGTTGTTCGCGCCGCGCGCCACGTGGGGAAGCGCGTACAGACCCGAGCCGTGGCTCATCGGCGCAGCGTGGATCATGCAGTCGGTCGGGTCGATGGCATCGACGTCGGCCAGGTAGTTCATGGTCATCGAGTACAGGTTGCGGTGCGTGAGCATGGCGCCCTTCGGCCGGCCGGTTGTCCCCGAGGTGTAGAAAAGCCAGGCGAGGTCGTCCGGCCCGACCTCGGCCGGCGCCACGGGATCGCCCTGCGCAAGCGCGCTGTACTCGTCAGACCCGGCGACCAGGATCCGGAGTTCCCGGGGCAGCGCGGATACCGCCTCGCCCACGGCGGCGAGCAGGTTTTCCGACGCCACGACCAGCTGCGCGCCGCTGTCTTCCAGGATGTAGGAGAATTCGCGCGGATGCAGCCTGGCATTGACTGGCACCGCCGCAAGCCCGGCATGCCAGCACGCGTAGAGAACCTCGAGGTAGGCCACGCAGTTGGTCATGACCAGCGCCACCCTGTCGCTCCGCTCGAGTCCCAGGGAGCCGCGCATGGCACCAGCGAGCCGACCCACCTTCGTGGCCAGTTCGCCGTAGTCGAGGACGACACCATTGCCGTGGGACACGGCGGGCCGCGCGGCATTGGTCTGCGCCGCGCGCACCAGGGTTCCGGCAATATTCATGATCGCGGCCTCCCGTCACTCGATGACGCGTCCGTTCCGAATACCACAATGCGGCGTCATCCGGTGGAGTAGAGTGTCGCACGGGGCCGGCACCGCGCCCGGGACCGGTTGCCCCGCGTCGTGAACAGACCACCGGAGACTGGCGTTCCGCTGCGGACACCGAAACCATGACGGGAAACTGCGAGCCAGGGACATCGCGCAGGGGCGAACCGCCCGGTCCTTCGGACGCGGGATACGAGGGAGAGAGTTTCATGAAGATCAGCGCCGTGCGCACCCGCCACCTCCGCGCGCCGTGGACCGAACCGCCCCGGTTCGGACCGGTGGTGCCGGAGACACGCGATATCTTGGTGGTCGAGGTCGAGACCGCAGACGGGATCACCGGCATGGGCTACCTGCTGCTGCTGCGCGGGGGCGTGCCGACCGTGACCGCCTGTCTGCACGAACTGATCATTCCCGAGATCATCGGGCGCGACGCCACCGACATCGAGGGGATCTGGCAGCACCTGTGGCAACGCACCTACTGGATGGGCCGCATGGGGGTGACGGTCATGGCGCTCTCGGCGGTCGACATCGCACTGTGGGACGCACTCGGCCGCAGGACCGGGCTGCCGCTGCACCGGTTGTGGGGCCATTGCAACGACTCGGTGCGCGCCTACGGCAGCGGCTGCTGGCGCGGCTACGGCCCCGAGGGCATGGTCGAGCGGGCACAACGCTACGTCGACGACGGGTTCGACGCCATCAAGATGCAGTGCGCCCACCTGTTCGACCGGCACCAGGACGTGCGCAACGTCGCACTGATGCGCGAGGCGCTCGGCCCGCGGGTCGAGATCATGATCGACTGCAACATGGGATGGACCGCGGACGAGGCCATCGTCACCGGCAGGCAGTTCGAGGCCTTCGACCTCTATTGGCTGGAAGAACCGGTGGTCTGCGAGGACTTCGCCGGCTACGCCCGCATCGCCGACGCGCTCGACCTCAGGATCGTCGGAGGCGAAAGCCACTTCACCCGGTTCGACCTGCGTCCGTTCTTCGAGCACCCGCGCATTCCGATCCTGCAGCCGGATGTCATGCGCGGCGGGCTGACGGAGCTGCGCAAGATCGCAACGGTCGCCGACACCTACGGCATGACCATCGCTCCGCACCTGTTTCCGGAACTCATGATCCAGATCATGGCCTCGATTCCCAACCCGAGCTGGCTGGAATACGTCAACTGGATGGACGATGCCTGGATCGACCCGGTACTCCCGCATGCGGGGATGGTCACGCCGCCGGAACGCCCGGGCCACGGCCTCGCCTTCCGGCCGGACTTCCTGGCGGAATTCCAGGTGGACTGACCGGACCTACCCGCGCAGCCTGAGACCGTCAGGATCGAACGGCGGGCGTTCGAGCAGGACCGCCCGGTGCGCAAGGCCCAGCAGCGCAACATCGAAGACCGCGCCGGCGGCGACGTGGTCGGTGGCAATGAAGGCGAGCGCAAGCGAGGCGCCGGCGTGCCAGCTGTAGGCGCCGGAGCTCACCCGGCCAACCGCCGCTCCGCCGTCGGGCAGAAAGATCGGCTCGTCGCCAGCCGCATCCGCAGTGCCGGTCTCCACCTCGAGCATCACCAGCTTCTCGCGCGGCGCCCTGTCACGCAGGTCCAGCCAGGCATCGCGGCCAAGGAATGCGGGCTTGTCGTCGCGCACCAGACGCTCAAGCCCGACCTCGTGCGGCCAGTACTCCGGCGAATACTCACGCCCCCAGCTTCCGTACCCCTTCTCGACCCTGAGCGAGAGGAGCGCGCGCGAACCGGCGGGACGGACACCGAAGTCCCCGCCGGCCTCGAGCAGGGCAAGGAACAGCTCCCGCTGGTCTTCCTCGGCAACATAGATCTCCCAGCCGAGGTCGCCGCTGAAGGACATCCTCAGGCCGATCGCGTCAAGCCCTCCCACCGTCATCTGCCGCGCGCGGGCGAACCCGAAGCTCTCGCTGGACAGGTCGGTGTTGGTCAGCCGCTGCAGGATCCTGCGGGAGTCCGGTCCGGCAAGGTTGAATCCGGCAAGCTCGGCGCTGCGCGAGCGCAGGTCGACCTCCGGCGGCCGCGGCACCATGGCAAGCAGACGACGGTGAAGCCCCTCTGCCGCGCCCGACCCGATCACCAGGTAGCGTTCCTCCTCCAGGCAGGTGACGGTGAAGTCCGCGGCAACGCCGCCGCGCAGTCCGAGCACGGGGGTGAGGCAGGAGCGGCCCGGCGAGGCCGGCACGCGGTTCGCCACCACCTGGTCGAGCCAGTCGCGGGCCCCGGGGCCGCTGACCTCGTACTTGGCGTAGGTGGAGATATCGAGGATACCCGCCCGTTCGCGCAACGCCCGGCACTCCTCGCCGACCGATCCAAACCAGTGCTGGCGTTCGAACCCGGCACTGTCCCGGGGGTCGACCCCGGATGTGGCGTACCACAACGCATGTTCCCAGCCGGCGTTGAGCCCGAACACTGCCCCGCGGTCGCGCTGCTCGTCCCGGGCGGGGCGTGTGCGGACCGGCCGGCCCGCCTCGCGTTCCTCGTGCGGAAAGTGGATCCTGAACCGGTTCGAATAGCAGTCGAGCGCCCTCGCCCGGACGAATTCCCTGGTGGTCCAGCCGTCGTAGCGCGCCACGTCCCACGGAAACAGGTCGAGCTCCGGCTCGCCCTCGACGATCCACTGCGCGAGCACCTGCCCGAGGCCGCCGCACTGGCTGAAGCCGGGAATGATGCCGACACAGCAGTAGTAACCCGGAAGGTCCGGAACCGGGCCGAGCAGTGCTGCCGCATCGGGAGACCAGATCATCGGCCCGTTGATGACCCGGCGGATCCCCGCGGTCTCGAGTGCCGGCACCCGCGCGCAGGCCCGCATCACGTTCTCGGATATCCGGTCGAGGTCGTCGGGAAACAGTTCGTGCCCGAAGTCCTGCGGCGTGCCGTCCTCGGCCCAGAACCGCCCGTCGCGTTCGTAGGCCCCGACCAGGAGTCCCTGGCCTTCCTGACGCAGGTAGTACTCGCCGTCCCGATCGGAGACCGAGGGCAGACGGCACCCGAGGGCGGCAACCTGGGGGATGGTCTCGGTCACGAAATACTGGTGTTCCATCGGAACCAGCGGCAGGTCGAGCCCGGCCATCGCACCGACTTCCCGCGCCCAGAGCCCGGCGGCATTGACCACCACCGCGGTCCGGATCGTTCCCTTCGGCGTGACGACCTCCCAGCTGCCGTCACCCCGGGCCAGCGTGCCAGTCACGGGCGTGAAGCGATGAATGGCCGCCCCCCTGGCGCGGGCGGCGGCGGCGAAGGCCTGGGTGACACCGGACGGATCGACGTTGCCGCCGTCGGGCTCGAACATCACGCAGCGGATGTCGTCGAACTCGACCAGCGGGTGCATGTCCCGGGCATCGGCGTGGGAGAGCTCGTGGAAGTCGACCCCGAAGGAGCGCGCCTTGGCCGCCTGGATTCGCAGCTGGTGCTCACGCTCGCGAGTCTGCGCCAGGTACAGCGCACCCGGGCGGAAAATCCCGCAGCTCTGTCCGGTCTCGCGCTCGAGTTCGTCATAGAGCCGCATCGTGTAGTACTGAAGACGCGAGATGTTGTTGGTATCGTGCAGCCCGTGGATATTGGCCGCCGCGTGCCACGTCGATCCCGAGGTCAGTTCGTCGCGCTCGAGCAGCACGATGTCGCTCCAGCCCAGCCTGGCGAGGTGGTAGAGAATGCTGCATCCGACGACACCGCCACCGATGACAACGGCTCGGGCATGGGAGGGCAGGTCGCTCACTGGGAAGACTCCGGCAGTGTGGACGGCGCGGGCCAAGTATATACGTGGACGCGCCGGTGCGCGAAAGACCCGACCGCGATCCCCCTCGCCGTACCACTTCCACTTCGGAGTGATCCGGTGATCCGCACGATCAGCCAGAAACCCCTCGCAGCCGTGGGCATGTTCTCGCTGGCCATCCTGCTGATCGCAGTGGTCGACACCACCTGCAAGGCATTCACCGACGAGTTGCACGCCTTCCAGCTGGTCTGGGGCTACTTTCTCGGTGTGGCGATCACGGTCATCGGCTACTTCACGGCGCGACGGCAACGGCTGAAGGTGCTGTTCGCGACCCGGCGCCGGGCGCTCCAGCTCTGCCGTCCGGCGCTGCTGGCCGGCTCGGTCTCGACGCTGTTTCTCGGGCTTACCTATCTGCCGATCGCGGAGGTCACCGTCATCGGCTTCACCGCCCCGCTGTTCATCACGGTGATGTCTGTGGTGATGCTCAAGGAACGGGTCGGACCGCACCGCTGGGCGGCAGTGGCAATCGGGCTCGCGGGCGTGCTCATCGTCGTGCAGCCCGGTGGCGCGCTCTGGCACTGGTCCTCGATCATGCCGCTGGTCAGTGCCATGTTCTTCGCCATGTTCCAGATCGTCACCCGGATGCTGGCGCGGACCGAGTCGAGCGACACCACCCTCGTGCATACCGGGCTCGGGGCGCTGTTCTGGACCAGCCTGATGGCGCCGCTGGTATGGAAGGAGCCCGGTGCGCACCACTGGCTGGTGTTCCTCGCCACCGGGTTTCTCGGCGCACTCGCCCACATGCTGGTGATCGCGGCATTCCGCCGTGGCGAGGCGTCGCTGATCGCGCCCTTCAACTACACCAAGCTGGTCTGGGTGGTCATACTCGGCTACCTGGTCTTCGGCGACATCCCGCATCCGGAAACCTGGATCGGGTCGGGAGTGATCGTCGCCGCCGGCTGCTACGTGCTCTACCGCGAGCGGCGGCGGACGTGACCGGTCAGTATGACCTCGGCAGTCCGAGTACCCGTTCCGCGAGGAAGCTCAGCACCAGCTGCGGGCTGACCGGAGCGATCCGCGCGATCATGACTTCCCTGAGGTAGCGCTCGACCTGGTACTCGCTCGCGTAGCCGAATCCGCCATGGGTCATGACCGCGGTCTGGCAGGCATCGAACCCGGCTTCGGCGGCGAGGTACTTGGCGGCATTGGCCTCGGCCCCGCAGGGCTGTCCGCCATCGAACAGCCACGCCGCCTTCTGCATCATCAGGTTTGCCGCCTCGAGTTCCGCCCAGCACCGTGCGAGCGGGTGCTGGATGCCCTGGTTCTGGCCGATCGGGCGCCCGAATACCCGGCGTTCCCCGGCATACCGCGAGGCCCGGTCAACCGCAGCGCGACCGATGCCGACGGCCTCCGCGGCAATCAGGATCCGTTCCGGGTTGAGGCCATGCAGGATGTAGCGGAAGCCCTGGCCCTCCTCGCCGATCCGGTCCTCGACCGGCACCCTCAGGCCGTCGATGAACAGCATGTTGCTGTCCACCGCCTTGCGGCCCATCTTGTCGATCTCGCGGACCTCGACGCGCGAGCGATCGAGATCGGTGTAGAACAGCGTCAGCCCTTCGGTCGGCTTGTCCACCTCCTCGAGTTCGCTGGTCCGCGTCAGGATCAGCATCTTGTCCGCCACCTGGGCCGTCGAGATCCAGGCCTTGTTCCCGTTGATGACGTAGCCGTTGCCTTCGGGCCGTGCCCGGGTCCGCAACCGGGTGGTATCGAGGCCGACGTCAGGTTCGGTGACAGCGAAACAGGCCTTTTCCCGGCCTTCGATCAGGGGCGGCAGGAACCGGCGGCGCTGATCCTCGGTACCGAACAGTTCCACCGGCTTCAGGCCGAAGATGTTCATGTGCAGGGCGGATGCGCCGCTCAGCGCCGCCCCGGACTCCGCGACCGCCTGCATCATCAGCGCCGCATCGGTAATGCCGAGACCGGCGCCGCCGTATGCCTGCGGCATGGCGATACCGAGCCAGCCGTCGCTGGCGAAGGCCCGGTAGAAGTCCTCGGGGAACCCGCCGTTCCGGTCACGCTCGAGCCAGTAGGCGTCGTCGAAGCGCCCTGCGATCCGCAGGATGGTCTCGCGAATGGTCTGCTGGTCTTCGGTCAGGGAAAACTGCATCACGATGACTCCCGGCTGGCTGGCGGCGGCTGGTCGGACGCGGAGTAGTCGACCACGGTCTCGGAAATGCCGTAGCCGGCCTCGATCGGGATCTTCAGGTGCCGCTTGCCGTTGATCTCCCGGACATCGGGCAGCACGGTCACCACCGGGGTAGCGGCCGCGGTGCGCACCGCCTCGTCGGCGGTTGCCGAGTACGCCACCTTGCGCAGGTTCATTCGGGTCGGGAACACGACCCGGCGCAAGCCCGCCTCAGCCTCGGCGATGGCGGTTTCCGGGCGGATCCACAGTGTTTCCAGCGTTTCCCAGCCATCGTGCAGGGCAAGTTGGCCACGGGGAGCGCGTGCAACCAGGAAGTGGGTGTCGAAGCGGCGTCGACCGCCCCTTGGCGTGATCCAGTGTGCAAACCGCACCAGCCGGTCGCTGGCGATCTCGAGTCCCTCCGCTTCGGCGATGTCGAGCAGGCTCACCGAACCGTCCAGCAGGCCGGTACGGTAGCGGGCGCTGATCCGCCTGGTCCTGTCGCTGCCGATCAGTTCGCCCGCCCCCGGTTCGCGGGCGAACAGCAGGTTCGCCTCCTCGAACACCTCGCGGACCCCGGCCACCCTCATTGCGCGCTCGTCGTCCGGCACGTCCCCGCCGAGCCCACAGCGTCCGGCGCGAACCACGTCGTGGTCCGCCCGGTCGACCTTCCCGCCCGGAAACAGCAGGGCGCCGGCGGCGAAGTCGGCCTTGCGCGTGCGCTGCACCATCAGCACCTCGATCCCCTGTTCGGTATCCCTGAGCGCCATCACGGTCGCGGCCGGAACCGGTGTCACGGGATGTGCGGTCACAGCGGGCTCTCCCCGGAGAACCGCGGCGTGCGCTTCTCGAGGTGGGCCTCCAGCCCCTCGCGGGCGTCGGGGCCGGTAAACCCGAGCATCTCGAGGGCGGTCGAGGCGTCAAATGCCGGGCCCGCCATCCGGTACCAGTTGTTGAGCGCGTACTTGGTCCAGCGGATGGCGCCCTGGGCACCCTGTGCCAGCGAGACCGCGGTCTCGAGTGCCCTGTCCTGAAGCTCGTCGTCTGGCACGCACAGGGACACCAGCCCGATCCGTTCCGCCTCCCGGCCATCGATCGGCCGGCAGGTCAGCAACAGGTACTTGGCCTTGGCCATGCCGCACAGCAGTGGCCAGTTGATCACCGCGCTGTCGCCCGCCGCGACACCGAGCCGGGTATGGCCGTCGACGATCCGCGCCCGTTCACCGGCAATCGAGATGTCGGCAAGCAGGCCGGCGACCAGACCGGCCCCGACGGCCGGGCCGTTGATGGCCGAGATGATCGGGCGCGAACAGTTGATCACGTTGTAGACCAGGTCGCGGGCCTCCTTCCAGGCGCGCTCGCGCGCCTCGTGATCATCGATGATGGAGCGGATCATCCCGAAGTCGCCGCCGGACGAGAACGCCTTTCCGGCGCCGGTGAGGATCACCGAGTTGATCGAACTGTCGGCATCGATGTCGCGCCAGACATAGGCCAGTTCGCGGTGCCCGATCTCGTCGAGCGAGTTGTAGGTCTCGGGGCGGTCGAAGGTAATGCGCAGCACCTTGTCCGCCGGGCGGTCGAACCTGAGTTGCCGGTACTGTGAAGGATCAAGCGTCATGGTCGCTCCATTGATCTGCGCCGTGGCAGTCTGGCCACGGCGGTCCCCGTGACCGAGAGTTCCCCGTCCTGGTTGCGTGCTTCCTGGGCGATTCTGACCAGGCCCTCTCCGTTGCGCTCGAACCGGTCGGTCACCGTGGCGTTGATGAACAGGGTGTCGCCTTCCGGATTGTGGCGACGGATCCGGGCCGACGACTCGACCAGGAAGCCTGTGTCTCCCATCCAGTTGGTGATGTGGTGCGTCATCCAGGAACAGCGTTCGGGCCCGTAATCATAGGCTCCCGGCGCGCCGACCGCACGTGCGAACTCCGGTTCCCAGTGAACCCGTTCCGGGCAGTCGGGGATGTTGAACCGGTTGGCGATACCAAGACCCGGATGCCGACTGACCTGGCGCCACGCCAGCTTGTTCGCCCGGATGTAGAGCCCGCCCCAGCCCTGGGCGTAGGCGATGAAGCCGGTCACCGTCATCGGACCCTTGACCATGCTCGGCAGGGTGTCGCCGACGGCGGTGTCCTCGTACCAGCGGGGGGTCGCGCCGCGGATCTCCTCGGCGGCATACAGCGCGAAGATCCGCTCGAGCTCCTCGTCGCCGTAGCGCCTTTCGCCTTCGAGACCGGCGTATTTCGTCCCGCTTTCGCGCGCCGTGTCGCGCTCCGTGCGGAAACACCAGCTGTCGCATTCGGCAACCAGCTGTCCGTCCTGGTTGAAGAAGTCGACGTGATAGATCTGGCGGATCGCACGGCCGGCGAACCGGGTCGTGTGTTCGACCAGGTCCTTGAGCCGGGACTCGGTGGTGATCTCGTCGTTTCGCCGCACCGGGTGGTGCCAGGTCCAGTCGGCGCCGGCCCACATGGCGTGGACGCCGGGCAGGCCGCCGACGTAGCCCGACGCGATCCGGCTGGTCGCGAACAGGAACGACGGTGGAGCGATGATGCCGCCGTGGCACGAGTCCCGGGCATAGTCGGGATCGCACCACAAAGGGTTGTCGTCACCGATTCCGTGGGCGTAGTGGCGGATGGCGTCACGCGTGGCTTCGTGGCACCACGGTTCCGGGTCCCGCGAGATCCGCACGCCGATCCGCTGGCGAAGCTGCGCAAGCGCCTCGTCCGTGATCCTCGGAAACCTGCCGGTCATGCCGCTGCCTCCCGTTCCCGCAACACCCGGCGGTTCACCTTGCCTGCCGGTGTCTTCGGCAGGTCGACGACGCAGTCGACCCGACGCGGCCGCGCATGGCGCCCGAGCCGGTCAGCGACAAAGCCGGAGACTTCCTCGGCAAGTCCGTCCTCGCCGGCCCGCCGGGTGACGATGAACACCGCAACCGCCTGGCCGCGCTCGGGATCGGAAACCCCGATCGCCGCCGCCTCCTCGATATCGGGATGATGCAGCAGCACATTCTCGATCTCGATGGCGCTCAGCGTCCAGCCAGCCGACAGGATCACGTCGTCCGCGCGGCCAAGGTGGAAGAAGTAGCCGTCAGCATCCATGCGGCCGAGATCCCTGACCCCGACCCAGGCGCCCGAGCGGCGAACGGCAATCTCGCCGACGGCGCCGATGGGACAGGCAGCGCCGTCGCGGTCGCGAACCGAGACCTCGCAGCCGGGAAGCGGCCTGCCGAGTGCGCCCGGGCGCACCTCGTGGTCATCGGCGCCGGGGTAGTCGGCAATGATGACGCCGACCTCGGTGGTGCCATAGATGCTGCACAGGTCGGTGCGGAAGGTGCGGCCTGCCCAGGCGGTGGTCGCCGCGTCGACCGGCTCGCCGGTAAACGACAGCTTTCTCACTGCGAAACTCCGGCGTGCGGCACGGGACCGGGTACGCATCATCCGGTAGTGTGTCGCCGCGGCACTGAGCGTGGTGACCCCGAGACGCTCGATCACGTCGAGCAGCCGATCAGGGTCGAACTTCCCGGCCCACCCGGTGATCTCGACCCCGAGCGCGAGCGGCGCGATGGTCCCGTGCCACAGCCCGTGGCCCCAGGCCGGCGAGGACGGGCACAGGAACCGGTCGCCCGGCCTCACCCCGGTTGCATAGAGTGCCGCGATCATCACCGTGACCACCGCCCGGTGCCGGTGACGCACCGCCTCCGGCATGGCCCGGGAGGTTCCGGAAGTATACTGGAAGAGCGCCAGGTCGCCTGCCGCGGTCGCCGGCGCGAACACGGCGTCATGCCTGCCGAGCTCGCCGAGGAACCCGTCGTCCGCCAGCACCGTGGTCACGCCGCAGGTCCCCGCGAGGCGCCCCAGGCCGGGGGCGAGGATCAGCAGCGAGGCAGAGCAGTCCGCGAGCCGCGCGGCCAGTCCGTCCGGTCCGAAGGCGGTAAACAGCGGCACCGCGACCGCGCCGGCCTTCATGACCCCGAACAGGGTGGCGTAGAATTCAAGCGAGGGCTCGAGCATGATCGCGACCCTCTCGCCCGCCCCGATGCCGCGTGCGGCGAGCCAGTTGGCGGTCCGTGACGCAAGGTCGGACACCGTCCCGAAGCTGTGACTCTCGATACTGCCGTCGCCGCGGGCGATCCTGATCGCCACCCGGTCGCGGGGATGGCGGTCGAGGCATTCGTGAGCGATGTTGAGCCGGTCCCTGTCGCCGTCGAACAGCTCCCACAGGGCGTCACGGCTACACAGCCGCTGTGCGTCGGCGTAGGCCAGATGATCGACGAGCCGATGTGCAGCCATGCGCCGACCTACCCGCCGTCCCCGGACGCGAGTTCGGCCACGGTTGCCTCGGGCACCCCGGCACGAAGCAGCACCTCGGCGGTATCGGCCCCGAGCAGCGGCGCGCCGTGGCGGATGGTCCCGGGCGTGGCCGAAAACGACACCGGGACCGCAGTGGTCCGCACCGCTCCCTCGCTCGGATGGTCGATGGTGCGAAAGAACCCGGTCTGCTTCAGGTAGGCGTCCTCCAGGATCCCCTCGAGATCGTTGACGGGTCCCACCGGTACGTCGACCTCCTCGAGCCGGCGGCGGACCTCCTCGGTGGTTCGCTCGGCGAGGGCGGCCGCGAGCAGCTGTTGCAGTTCGACGATGTTGGCCGCGCGCTGCGCCATGCGCGTGAACCGTGCATCCTCGGCGAGGTCGGGACGGTCCACGGCCCGCAGAAGCCGATCCCACTGTGCGTCGGTATGGGCCAGCACGCAGATCATCCCGTCGCGGGTACGGAACGGCCGGCGCCACGGCGAGACCGCGCGCGGATACCCGGGCGGGCCGTCGGCAACCGCCTGCCACAGGTGGGTGGTCATGGTCAGCGACAGCATGGTCTCCAGCATGGGAACGTGCACTTCCTGGCCCTCGCCAGTGCGCTCGCGGTGAACCAGCGCCATGGCGATGGATGATGCGAGCACGTAGCCGCAGAACTTGTCGGCAATCGGCATCGGCACGAACCCGGGCTCGCCGCCGGTCCGCCCGATCAGGCCGACAAGGCCGCATTCTCCCTGGATCACGTCGTCGTAAGCCGGCCGGTCGCGGTATGGTCCGTCGGCGTGGTAGCCGGTTGCCGAGGCGTAGACGATTGCGGGGTTGACGGCGCGGATATCGGCGTAGCCGATACCGAGCCGGCCGGCCGCCGCGTGGCGCATGTTGTGGACGAAGACGTCGGCGCCGGACACCAGCCTGCGCAGTGCCGCGAGCGCCGTCTGCCGCTTGAGGTCGAGCACGATGCTGCGCTTGTTGCGGTTGGTGGTCTGGAAGAACGGTCCGAGTTCGCCGCTGCGGCTCGGCCCGATCCAGCGCATCGGGTCGCCGCCGGGCGCCTCGACCTTGATGACCTCGGCCCCCATGTCACCCAGGACCTGGGTGGCCACCGGACCGAGGACGTTGATGGTCAGGTCGATCACGCGTACGCCGTCGAGCGGTCCGGACCGCCGGCTCGTCATGCCCCGTCCCCGCTCCGCCGCAGCGCGGCGTCCCGGCACTTCACCATGCGAAGCGGCGTGTAGGTGATGACCACTGTGCCGTCCTGTTTGACGATCCGGTTCCGCGTGCGCACCAGTCCGCGCCCGGGCCGGCGGGTCAGGCGGGCCTCGATCACCTCGCACTCGACATGGATGGTGTCGCCGGAGAGCGTCGGGGCGTGCACATCGAGTTCCATGTTGAGAAAGGCCTGGCCGGTCCGCTGCATGGTAGCCTGCACCAGCAGGCCCTCGGCGAAGCTGTAGACCAGCGCTCCCGGTGCGACCCGCCCGTCAATGTCGCTTTCGGTCTTCAGGTACTCGAGGTCGACGAACAGGTTCTCGACCATGCCGGTTGCATTGACGAACCCGGTGATGTCGGCGTCGGTGACCGTCCGCGCGATGGTGCGGAACCGTCTGCCGACCGGAAGGTCCTCGAAGAAGAACCCGAGACCGACGATGTCCATGCGATGCCCCCCGTGTCCGGATGCGGAAACACACCTTATGCCCGATCGGAACCGCGTCCGCACAGCGTCTGTAGCATGATCGCACTGGTGATGGGCCGGTCATCGCCCGCAGGATCCGCCGATCCGCCGAAACCCCGGTGCGTTAGCCCCCACTCCCAAGCCGCCGGGGCCGGTGCCACGGTGCCGCAAGCAGAAATCCGCGCATGCGCACGGGCACCGGCATGGCGGGCCGCGCAGCGGGCACGGCGCCAGCCGCTGCTCCGGCCAACACCGTCCTGCCACCCGCGTCGGCCGGACCATGCCCGGTGCCGGCCATCGGACCGATTGCGCTTCGCCGGGATACCGGGACCGGACCGGAACCGGAAACGGGCCACATTCCGGCGGACGCGACCTGGGCTGTGGCACGTTTCCCCGCCAGGATGGACAGCCGCATGGGATCGGAGGAGAATTCCGGTCACGTGTCGGTCCCCGGTGCGGCCAACTGCAGGAGTTGTACCCTGGCCACGATCTTCGCCGCACAACGCCCGGCGCCGGAGCTCTGATGCCGGCCCTCATCGAGGAGTGGCGCTCGGCCGGCACCGCCGACGATGAACAGGAACTGCTGTTCCAGGAGTGCTACCGGTCCATTGCCGAGCGTCCCCGCCTGGTCCTTGCGCAGGCGGGGCAGGGGCTCGACGGCCGGATCGCCACCCGGACCGGTCACTCGCACACCATCAACGGGCCGTCTGGCCTCGATCACCTGCACCGGCTGCGCGCCCTGGTCGACGCGGTCGTCATCGGCTGCGGCACCGCGGTTCTCGACAATCCGCGTCTGACCACCCGCCGGGTCCGGGGGCCCGACCCGGTCCGCGTCGTGATCGATCCCTCGGGCCGGACCCCCCGGGGATCACGGATTCTCGCCGAGGGAGCGGCGCCGAGCATCATGATCACGCGGCCCGGTATCCCGGTATCCGGCCTCCACCCGTCGGTCCGGCACATCGAACTCGCGCCCGCTGCCGACGGATTCGGGCCGCAGCATATCCTCGACACGCTGCGCGAGCTTGGACTCGACAAAGTGCTGATCGAGGGCGGCCCCACAACAGTATCGCGGTTCATTGACGCCGGGTGCATCGACGAACTGCACGTCATGGTGGCGCCGCTTATCCTCGGTTCGGGACGGTCCGGGTTCGAGCTTGACCCGATCGACCGCATCGAGCAGGCGCTCACCTTCACCGCCAGGTCCTACAGGCTGGGCAGCGACGTGCTGTTTGCCTGTACGCTCAACGCGGCCGGACAAGAAGGTCGCGGTGACCCACCCTGACGACCAGGTGCTCCTCACCGAGCCGGCGCTTGCGCCATGCCACGAGTTCACAACCCAGCCCCGGGTGCAGTTCCGCAGCGACCGACACCCAGCCGTCGAACAGCAATTCGAGGCCGGCCCGGTTGCCCGGGGAGCGCAGGACCCAGTCACTGCGCCGGACCAGGACCCTCCAGCCGGAGGCCCGGGCACAGTGCGCCAACGCCGACGCGGCCCGCGGGCCGAGGGCGCTGCCGAATCCCTTGTCGCGCCGCTGGTGCCGGTTGAAGCTGTCGCGAACCACTCCGTCGAGCGGGTCCGCCGGAGACCACGAGAGACGCCCGTCATAGGTAAGGGCCGCCAGCACCGCAGTACCGTTGCGCCCGACTGCTCGCCACAACCGCTCGAGCCACGCGGCCGACACCAGGTCGAGCAGAGCAAAGGCGGTGACGAGGTCCGTTCCGGCGAACAGGTTGTCGAGATCCGCCTGCGCGAGGTCGCACCGTGTCAGCCGCAGCGTCGAACCGGTTCGCCCCGGCCACCGGCGCCGTGCGTGGTCAAGCAGGCCGGGGTCTGCGTCGACGAGGTGCCAGCTGGCCGGGACAGTGATCACTTCGTCGAGAACGGAAAGGCCGTTGCCGGTCCCGCATCCGAGGTCAGCGATACCCAGCGGACCCCGGCGCTGCCCGCACCACGCGGCGAGCCGGGCCAGCACCTCGCGCGAGAGCGCGGCGCGGTCCCAGTCCGCCCGCGCCTCGAGCCACGCGGCGGAAAACCCGCTCACCCGCCACCCGCCAGTGCGTCGACGGCGGCCGCGAACCGGCAGGCAGTCGCCTCCCAGTCCGCGAACCGTTCTCCGGCGCGGTGTGCCGCCGCCGCCATCCCCGAGCGCAGCGCCGGATCCGCAATCACCCGGCGCAACGCGCCGGCCAGTGCGGGCGGATCGTCGGACGGAACCAGGATGCCAGCGTCCTCGGGAACAGTCCCGGGGATAGCGCCGGTCCGGCACGAGACCACCGGCAGGCCGGCGGCCAGGGCCTCGGCCAGGGCCATGCCGAATCCCTCGTGGCGGGATGCAAGCACGAACAGGTCCGCACGCCGGTAGAAGCCGGCGGTATCGGGGACCTCGTGGTTGAGCCGGATCCGGCCGGAACACGAGTGGTCGGCAACCAGCCGTTCGACGTGACGCGCCCAGTCACGGTCACGCGCCGGGCCGACGAGGTCCAGGGTCCAGTCGAGATCGGAAAGCTCCGCAAGCGCCGCGAGCAGGACGTCATGGCCCTTCCTGGGCACCAGGGTGGCCACGCACAGCAGGCGCAGTGGCCCACCGGGCGATCGCACCGGGCCGGGGGCAGGGCGCTCGAGCCCGGGAGGCACCACCCGCACCCGGCCCGGCCCGCAGCCGAACTCGGCGAGGCGGCGCCTGGTGGCGGCGCTTGTGACGATGCAACCGCACGCGGTGGCAAGGGCGCGGCGCTCGGTCTCGAAAAGCCGGGCCCTGGCCTGCTCTCCCGGTCCGGTCTCGTCGGCAAGCGGATGGTGAACCAGGGCGACGGTCTGTCCTGGCCAGGGCCGGTAGTCCCGGGCGGCTGCCAGCGCGGTAAAGCACAGCCCGTCGATCACGGTCATCCCGCGCCGTTCGCCCAGCAGGGCGAGATCCCGTGCCAGTTCGCCCGCAGCGGGTTCCGGGTAGGTGCCCTGGAGACAAACGACGTCATCCAGCCGCCCCAGGCCCTCGAGGCCGTGCGCGATGTGCCGGTCGTAGATGAAACCGCCGGTGCGTGTTTCCAGCGGGCCCGGCACCACCAGGCGGACCGGCCCCGCGTCCGTCACACGCCGCGGTCCGGGCCGACCGGTCCCTCGTAGGAGGCCCAGGCGAGGTGGGATTCCCGGAGCGTGACCAGCAGTGCGCCAATGCCTGCGGCGTGCGGTCCGAGCCGCCCGGCGGCAATGGCATCCACCATGCGTGCGTGGATGTCGCGGGCGAGGAACTCGGTCGTGGTGTTGATGCCGCGGAACGCCTCGACATCATCGAGGTTGCGGTAGTCATAGCCGTCCAGCACCTCGCGCAGGACCGCCTTGGCACGGCCGATGTCGACCACGATCATGTCCGGGTCAAGGTCCGGTCGGCGAAAGGTGACATCGACCAGGAAGGTCGCGCCGTGCACGGCCTGGGCCGGGCCGAACACCTCGCCCCGGAAACTGTGCGCGATCATGATGTGATCACGAACCGTGAGACTGAACACGAGCCGGCTCCCCTGAAGGTTCAGGCGGCAGGATACACCACCCTGTGGCACAGGGCGGCACGGCGCCCCGTCGACAGTTCGACCATGTCCGCGGGCAGGTCCTCGAACGCGCCCTCGCTGTCGATGAGTGCGTCGAGGCGTTCATCGCGCAGCAGTTCGAGCGCCATGTCAAGCCGCCGCGCACGCGACCAGCGTGCGCGGTAGCGGGGAGCGACGACGCCCACCTGGGAGGAGATGATCGACAGGCGCCGGTCGTGGAAGTCCTCGCCGAGCGGCAGGGTCACGGGCCGGGTGCCGTACCAGCTGAGCTCGACGATCCGCGCTTCGAATCCGGCCGCCGCCAGGCAGGCGCGCAGCCCTGCGGGCGTGCCGCTCGCATGGAACAGCAGCGTGCCGGCGTGGCACGGCTGCCCTGCGAAGCCCAGGCCGAGCCGGCGAGCGACCTCGCCCCGGGCCGGCTTGAGATCGACCACCTCGACCCGGGCCCCGGCCAGTCGGCGGGCGAGGTAGCCCACCAGCAGGCCGATGACCCCGGCGCCGACGACACAGACCTGCTGGTCCCGGTCCGGCCTCGCATCCCACAGCGCGTTCAATGCTGTTTCCATTCCAGGTGCCAGGACCCCCCGGGAGGGCGGAACGCCCCGCGGCAGCGGCCGGGGCGCGTCCTCGGGCAGCACCATCACATCCTGGTGCGGGTGCAGGGCGAAGACCTCCCTGCCGCGGCCGGGACCCGAGATGACCGTCCCCACTGTGGAGTACCCATACTTGACCGGACCCGGAAACTCGCCCTCCTGGAACGGGCAGCGCATGCGCCCGGCCAGCCTGTCGGGCACCTCGCCACGGAACACCAGGGTCTCGGTTCCCCTGCTGACGCCGCCAAACCGCGACCGCACCACCACCTCGCCGGGTGCCACAGGCGGCATCGGCTGCGACCGGATCCGGCCGCGGCCCGGCCGCATCACCCAGAAGGCGCGCACCCTCTTGCACGGTCCCGCCGCCGTCTGCCCTGCCATCGCGCCATCACCCTGACCGGACCTGTCACACACACCCCCGGGAATTCCGCCGTGATCCGGCTCCGTCGAAACCATCATCGCGCTCCGGCGTGGGGCCGCCGGTTCCGGCTGTCACCCGGGTGGGACGCTCACTGTCACCCTCGCCGGGCTCCGTGTCCATGCCGCCCGCACGGTGCCGAGGTGGAGCGGACCTGCTCACGCCGGCCTGACCACGACGCCTGACGGCATGTCGCGGTTCGACCCGGCGGAACATGCCCATCATTGTCCTGTCCGCGTCACCCGACGACACTCCCGGCCCTGGCCCTGCCGACGCGTGCGCCGGCCCGCGGGACCGCACGAAGGGTGCGCCGCGGCGGGACGACAGCCTCTTGCCTGTCCCGGCAGCGCCGTCCTACCCTTGAGCCCTGCCTCACGCCAGCGGGGAGAGGCCAACGTGACCGGATACTGCCGCAACCTGTTGCGAAGTCTCGTGCTGGGAGTGCTCCTGGTGTCGCAGCCGCTAGCGGCCGGGCCGGTCACCTGGCGCATCGATCCCGAGCACATGTCGGTCGGCTTTCTGGTCGATCATCTCGGGTTCGCCAGCGTGCTGGGGATGTTTCACGAGGCTGACGGCAGCTTCGTCTTCGACGCCGGGCAACGCCGGGTCGAGGACATCACGGTCACGGTCAGGGCTGCCAGTATCCACACCAATCACAAGGCCCGGGACGAGCACCTGCGCGGCCGCGACTTCCTGTGGGCGGAGAAGTACCCGGCCATCACTTTTACCGGGCGGGAGGCTCGCGCCACCGGTGAGCGGACCGGGGTGATCACCGGCGATCTGACGCTGCGGGGAGTGACCAGGCCCGTTTCGGTCGAGGTGGTGTGGAACCGGACCGGCGCATATCCGTTCGGCGACCACCACGAGGCCATCGGCCTGTCGGCGCGCGCGCGCATCCTGCGCAGCGACTTCGGCATGGACTACGGCGTCGCCAAGGGATGGGTCGGTGACGAGGTCGAGCTGATCTTCGAGTTCGAGGCGCGCCGCGACTGAACGCCCGGGAACCGGGATCGAACCGTCACAACGGTCTTTCCGATGGGCCGGCGGCAAGACCTGTCCCGTGAGCAGAGCCCCGATGCCGCCCGGCGCGCCCCACGGCACGCTCGCTCCGCTCTCGCCCTGGGCCGGTCCCGGTGGCCGTGCAGTCGACTCTCCGGGGCTTGCGCGTCAGCGAAGCCGGCTGCAGGATCGAGCCGCACCAACCGGGGACGTTTCAGGGAGAGACGGATGAGGATCCGGACGCTCACGGACACCGTCGGCGCCATGATCGAGGGCGTTCAACTGGCCCGGCTTGACGATGCATCCTTCGACGGGGTCCTCGCGGCTCTGGACCGCCACGGTGGATTGCTGTTCCGCGACCAGACCCTCGAGCCCGCCGACCTGGTCGCCTTCAGTCGACGCTTCGGCGAACTCGATCATGCACCGGTCATGGAGAAAGGCCGGACGGCGGTCGAGGGCTGGCCCGAGATCTACATCGTCTCCAACGTCCTGGATGCCGAAGGCCGGCCGATCGGCAGCCTGGGAGCCGGCGAAGCGGTCTGGCACACCGACATGTCCTACCTCGAGAATCCGCCCGACTTCTCGATGCTGTACGCGCTCGAGGTCCCGGCGAGCGGCGGTGACACCTGGCTGTCCAGCATGGCGGCGGCGCACGATGACCTGCCCGGGGAACTGCGTGAGCAGATCACGGATCTCTCGATCAAGCACGACGGCACCTTCAATTCCGGGGGATACCTGCGCCAGGGCGTACGCGAGGACACCAACCCGGCAACCTCGGTCGGCCAGCCGCACCCGGTGATCTGCGCCCACCCGCGCACCGGGCGGCCGGTCCTCTACCTGGGGCGCAGGCGCAACGCCTATGTGATGGGGCTCGAACTCGAGGCGTCCGAAGCGCTGCTCGACCGGCTGTGGGAACATGCAACCCGCCCCGAACTCGCCTACGCGCATCGGTGGAGGCCGGGAGACCTGCTGCTGTGGGACAACCGGGCGACCATGCACCGCCGCGACCCGTTCGATGCCGCAACCCGGCGCGTAATGCAGCGCACCCAGATCCGCGGCCATGGCGCACCGCAGCCCGTTGCCTGATCGGGCGCATCCCGGTGTTTGACGGGTTCGAAGTGCGGCACGTCGATGCCGGCGCGGCGCGGATACGTGTCCGTCACCGGGGACAGGGTCCTGCGGTGGTGCTTCTGCACGGATACCCGCAGTCGCACGTCTGCTGGCACCGGGTCGCACCGGCGCTGGCCGGGCGATTCACGGTGATCGTGCCGGACCTGCGCGGCTACGGTGACAGCATTGGCCCGGCCCCCGACCCGGAGAACCGCCACTACTCCAAGCGCAGCATGGCACAGGACCTTGTCGCCGTGCTCGACGCGTTTTCGATCGGGTCCGCCGCCGTGATCGGTCATGACCGCGGCGGCCGGGTCGCCTACCGCTTCGCCCTCGACCATCCCGACCGGATCACCCGGCTGGGCGTGCTCGACATGATCCCGACCGGCGAGATGTGGGAACGGCTTGACGCTCCCGGGTTCATATCCGGGTATCACTGGCAATTCCTGGCCCAGCCCCGCGGCCTGCCCGAACGCATGATCGGCCGCGACCCCGATGACTACCTCGAGCACACCCTTCACTCCTGGGCACGGGTCGACGGCTGTTTCACCGATGAGGCGATGGCCGAGTACAGGCGCTGCTTTCGCAAGGCCTCGGTGATTGCCGCGAGCTGCGCCGACTACCGGGCCGGAGCCACGGTTGACTGGGAACTCGACCGGACCGACAGGGAAGCGGGGCGGCTGATCACCTGTCCGACACTGACACTGTGGGGTTCAGGCCGGCGCGGCGGCTTCGACCAGCGGGAGGTCTGGCAGTCCTGGTGCGCGGAACCCGTCGCGGGACGACCACTCGACTGCGGCCACTTCCTTCCCGAGGAGGCTCCCGCAGAGACGCTGACCGCACTTGACGGCTTTCTTGACGGGGAATGATGGCGGCCGGACTTGCCGGACCCGGGTCAGGATCGGTAAAGGTTGGCACCCTTCCTTCAATGCAAACGGATGCGCGCCATGCCGGAGTCCTTCACACACAGCCCGGAAGATACCGTCGACTTCGACGTCCTGGTCGTCGGTGCGGGATTTGCCGGCATGTACATGCTCTACCGGCTGCGTCGGCTCGGGTTTTCGGCACAGGTCATCGAGGCCGGCAGCGATGTCGGCGGAACCTGGTTCTGGAATCGCTATCCGGGCGCCAGATGCGACGTCGAGAGCGTGCAGTATTCCTACCAGTTCGATCGCAAGCTCGAACAGGAGTGGACCTGGTCCGAGAAATACAGCCCGCAGCCCGAAATCCTCGCCTATGCCAACCATGTTGCCGACCGGTACGACCTGCGCCGCGACATCCGGTTCAACTGCCGGGTTGCGGCTGCCCGCTACCAGACGGATCGCCGCCTCTGGGAGGTGACGCTCGCCGGTGACGAGCGGATCACAGCCCGGCACGTGGTCATGGCGACCGGATGCCTCTCGCTGTCGAACACGCCGGACTTTGCCGGCATCGACGACTTCCGGGGCGCGACCTACCACACCGGGCGCTGGCCGCACGACGGGGTCGACTTCACGGGCCAGCGGGTGGGCGTGATCGGAACCGGGTCTTCGGCGATCCAGTCCATCCCGGTGATCGCTCGCCAGGCCCGGACACTGACGGTGTTCCAGCGCACCGCCAACTACACCATCCCGGCGCGCAACGCGCCGCTCAGCCCCGATTACGTTGCGCGGATCAAGGCAAGCTACCCGGAACTGCGTGCACGGGCGCGTTCGCTGCCGACGGGCTATGCCATCAACTACAACACCGGATCGGTCCACGAGGTGTCGCGCGAGGAGTACCGCGCCGAGTACCGGCAGCGCTGGGAGGCGGGAGGCGTCAACTTTCTCGCGGCCTACGGCGACCTGCTGGTCGACGCCGAAGCCAATCGCACGGCCGCGGACTTCGTCAAGGACATGATCCGCGAAACCGTACACGACCCCGAGATCGCCGATCTGCTGTGCCCGACCAACATCATCGGCTGCAAGCGGCTGTGCGTCGACACAGACTACTACGCCACCTACAACCTGCCGCATGTCCGGCTGGTCGATGTCTCGCGCGTCCCGATCGACCGCCTGACGCCGGACGGACTGCTGCACGACGCCACCGCCTACGAGTTCGACGCGATCGTGTTCGCCACCGGCTTCGATGCCATGACCGGGGCCCTGTTCGACATCGATATCCGCGGCCTCGACGGAATTTCCCTGCGCGAGAAGTGGCAGGGCGGCCCGCAGACCTATCTCGGGCTTGCCACGGCAGGTTTTCCCAACCTGTTCACCGTGACCGGCCCGGGCAGTCCCTCGGTGCTGACCAACATGCTGCCCTCGATCGAGCAGCACGTGAACTGGATCGCCGACTGTCTTGCCTGGCTGAGAGACCGGGGGCACGAGGTGATCGATGCCAGTCCCGAAGCGGAACTTGCCTGGGGCGAACATGTCAACGAGGTGGCTGCGGCGTCACTGCGTTCGACCTGTGCGTCGTGGTACGTGGGCGCCAATGTCCCGGGCAAACCCCGGGTGTTCATGCCCTACATCGGCGGGTTTCCCCGCTATGTTGCGAAGTGCGACGAGGTTGCCTCCCGGGACTACGAGGGGTTTGCGCTGGCCTGACCGGCCCGTGCCGGACGGCGGCCCCGCTTCGCGCGCTTCACGCCGGCGCAGAGCCGGAATGCAGGACCGGTGTGCCGGCGATCTGGGTACGCTGCATCCGCCGGGCCGCCACGTGACTGTCGTTGATCGCAAGGTGCATCAGGCAGCGGTTGTCCCAGAAGGCGACCGAGCCGGCACGCCAGCGGAACCGGCAGGTGAATTCCGGACGGGCCGCGTGGGCATGGAGGTAGTTCAGCAGCGGCGCGCTTTCCTCCGCGGTCATCCCGGCAAGCCGATGCACGTAGACCGGGTTGACGAACAGGCATTTTCGCCCGGTTTCCGGGTGGACCCGGACCACGGGATGCTCGTTTTCGGTCATGCGCCAGTCCGGGTCCTCGCGAACCTTGGTGGAGCGCCGGGAGTTGAGGCCTGCCTTCGGCCCTGCCACCCGGCTGTCGTTGTGGACAGCACGCAGTCCCTGCAGCATGCGCTTCATGCCGTCTGACAGCGTGTCGTAGGCACGGTACTGGTTGGAGAACAGGGTGTCGCCGCCATGGTCGGGCACCTCGAGGGCATGGAGGATCGCCCCCATCGGCGGCGCCTCCATCATGGTGGTGTCGGCATGCCACTTCTCACCCGCGACCGCGGTATCTCCGGGTTCCCGGGTCAGATAGACGATCTCGGGGTTGGACTGGCCCTGGTTGAAGTTGGGGTGCACGAACAACGGCCCGAACCTGCGGGTGAAGGCCTTGTGGCGTTCGATATCGCGAAGATCCTGATCGCGGAAGAAGATCACCAGGTGGTCGAGCAGCGCACGGCGAATCTCCGCGACGACGGCATCGTCGAGATCATCCGCGATGTCGACATCTCCGATCTCCGCGCCGACGCACCCTGAAACCGGCTGCACCGAAATGTGCTGGTAAGAAGTCATGTCAGTGCCCCGGACCCGGGCTGGCCCCGACCGGGGCAGCGCCCGCCTTTCCAATCAATCCGACCCGGAAGCCCTGGCGGTCGTGACGATGACCGGCGTGCCGCTGGAGGTCACGCAGGCCCGGCGACATGGACCGGCAGCCGGCGCCCGGAAATGCCCGCATCGCCCCGCGCGACCGCGGGCCGTGGACATCGACGCAACCATGCACCGACGCGGTGACAGCCCGCAACTCCCCATGGCTGGCCCGAAGCGAACACAACGCTGCCGGTGGTGGTGCGCCACGCTGCTGGCCGCCGGCCGGCCTTACTCCCCTCCCAGCTTCCCGATTTCCCGCTGCAGGACCGCGCGTGCCGGTTCGTCGGGAGGCATGGTCTTCAGCAGGCGGCTCCAGTACTGCCGCGCCCGACCGGTCTCGCCGTCGTTCCGGGCGATCATGCCCGCGTACCAGAGTGCGAGCGGCAGTGCGGGGTCGAGTTCGAGCAGGCGGTCGACCAGGGGCCTGAGTTCGGCGGGCAGTGCGTTGTCCGGCGTCTCGAGCGGATGGAGAGCCCGGACGCGGGCGGACAGGATGTCGATCCGGTCGGGTGCCAGCTCGCTCGCCTTCGCATAGGCCTCGAGACCCTCCTTGCGCCGGCCGAGCACCATGTAGGACCTGCCGAGCCGCGCCCAGCCGTCGGGATCATCGGGCTCCTGCTCCAGCCGGTCGGCCAGGCCCTCGACCATGGCGACGACACGCTCGTGGACCCCGTCGACCTGTTCCCGGGATGCGATGCTGATTCGTTCGTCGAGCTCCGACCGCCATGGCGCGTCTGCCGGAGTGTCGGCGGCAAGCGCACGCCAGATCCGCAGCGCCGCCGCCCGGTCCTCGCGCTGGTAGGCGGCAAGACCAAGGTGGAATCGAGCCACCGGATCCAGCGGATTGAGCGAGAGCGTCCGGCGAAACAGTGACTCTGACATATCGCCGATCCGACCATCTTCCATGCTGACCAGCGCAACACCAAGCGCAGAAAGCACAGCGGGATCCTCGGGCGTGAGGCTTTCCGCCCGGCGCAGTGCGGTGACCGCACGTTCCGGCATGCTGGCGCCAAGGGCGGCGTATCCGAGAGCGACCCAGGCCTCGGCGTCTTCGGGGGCGTCACGGGTCCGTGCCTCGAGGTCCGCGAGTGACCTGTCCGGCGCCTCCCGGCGTTCGGCATGCTGACCGTCCGCACGGTCCGGAGATCCGAAGTGTCCGCCGTAGAGCAGCAGCGAGGCTGCAGGCACGAGCAGGACCATAACCACGGCCGCGAGCCGAAGACCGCGATCAGCCCGTGCCGGCGGCTCGTCGCCGGTTGCAAGGATGCGCCGCTCGATCTCCAGGCGCGCGGCACCGTGGTCCGGCCCGGAGACCAGTCCGGCGGCATGGTCGCGTTCGAGTTCTGTCAGCTGGTCGCGGTAGATGCGCCGGGCCCGGTCGTCACCCGCAATCCGCTCGGGCGTCCCCGCCACCAGCGGTCGCAGCAACAGCAGGACGGCAAGGAGACAGACAAGCCCGACAAGCAGCCACAGCGTCATTGCCGTTCCTCGTCACTGGCCGCGAGTGCTGCAAGTCGCGCATGTTCGTCATCGCTCAGGGCGACCGGTTCAGCGGGGCTTCGCCGGCGCCGCAGGGCTGCCCACGCGATGGCGACGCCCGCAAGCAGGGCCAGGACCGGGCTCGCCCAGAGCAGCCAGGTGCCCGGTCTGAAGGGTGGATCAAGCAGCACGAATTCACCGTAGCGCGCGACCAGGAACCGGTGGATCTGCTCGTCGCTCTCACCGGCCACAAGACGTTCACGGATCAGCAGCCGCAGGTCCTGTGCCAGCGCGGCGTCACTGTCGTCGATCGACTGGTTCTGGCACACCAGACAGCGCACGCCGCGGAAAAGTCCCCGGGCCCGCTGTTCGAGTACTGCGTCGGCGAAGATTTGGTCGGGCTGGACAGCCTGGACCGGGGGCGCTGCGTGCGGGATCAGCAACAGAAACCCGACGATCGCGAGCACCCGCATCACGATGCCGGCTCATGCAGGTGCCGGAGCAGCGGCAGGATCTCGTCTTCGAGCACCGTCCGGGTCACGGGGCCGGCGTGGCGGTACCGGATCCGGCCGTCCCGGTCGATGATGTAGGTCTCCGGAACCCCGTAGACTCCCCATTCGATGGCGGCGTGACCGGTGGTGTCGGTACCGATCCGCTCGAACGGGTCACCGAGTTCCGCAAGCCATTCCCGGGTCCTGGCCGGGTCATCCTTGTAGCTGACGCCGTGCAGCGTCTCCGACTGCGCCAGTCTCGTCAGCACCGGATGTTCGGCACGGCACGGCACGCACCACGAGGCGAAGAAATTCACCAGCGTGACCTCGCCGCGCAGATCATCCGACCCAAGACCCGGTTCGCCTTCGAACAACGGCGGCAGCGTCATGTCCGGAACCGGCCGGTCGATCAGGGCCGAGGGCAGTTCGCCGGGGTCCCGCCCGGTCAGCAGGGGCACCGCAAAATACCCGGCGACCACGGCGAACAGCACCAGTGGCAGCAGGAAGACGACACGCATCATGTGCGCTCAGTCCCCGCCGGCGGGTTGTGTCATCGGCCCCACGGTACGCCGCGGCGCGCCGACACGCAGCCTGCGATCGGACAATGACACCAGGCCGCCGGTCACCATCATCAGCGCTCCGGCCCAGATCCACGGGACCAGCGGCGCATGCCACAGCCGCAGCGTGCGGTGTTGTGGGGTGCGGCCCTCGCCGACGGCGGCGTAAAGGTCGCCGAGCGGACGGCTGCGGATCGCCGCTTCGGTGGTTCGCATTCCCTGGACCGGGTAGAAGCGGCGTTCGGGCCGCAACTCTCCGATCGCCTCGCCATCGCGCTCCACCCTGAGGCGCACGACCTCGGCCTCGTAGTTGGGACCGCTCCCGGACCTGATGTCCTCGAGCACCACCCGGTAGCCGGCGAGTTCCGCGACCGCTCCGGGCGTGGCATCAACCACGACCTCGCGCCGCCAGAAGCTGTCGCCGACCGCCCCGCAGATGAAGACGGCAAGACCGAGATGGGCCAGCGTCATGCCATGGGCTGAGCGGGGCAGCCCGATGATCCGGGCCGCGGTGCCCCGGCGCCGGAACAGTCCGACCCGCCCGGTCCATTCGATCAGGGTCGAAGCGGCCAGCCAGGCCGCAAGCGCGAGGCCGATGACCGGTCCCGGGTGGTGGCCGTGCTGCAGCAGCCAGGTGAGCAGGGCCACGGCGACAGCCACCAGGGCCGCCGCGCGGAGCCGGGTCAACACGCCCTCGAGGTCGGCCCGTTTCCAAGCGAGCAGGGGTCCGATACCGGCCAGCAGAACGAGCGGCAGCATGACCGGAACAAAGGTGGAGTGAAAGAACGGTGGTCCGACCGAGACCTTCTCGCCGGTGGCCGCATCGAGAAACAGCGGGTAGAGCGTTCCCACGCAGACCGTGGCGGTCGCGGTTGCAAGCAGCAGGTTGTTGGCAACCAGCCCGCCCTCGCGGCTGATCGGCCGGAACAGGTTGCCCGGGGCCATCGTGGGAGCGCGGAACGCGAACAGGGCCAGCGCGCCGCCGATGGTCACGGCCAGCAGCACCAGGATGTAGAGACCGCGGTCGGGATCGACCGCGAACGCGTGCACCGAGGTCAGCACCCCGGATCGCACCAGGAAGGTCCCCATCAGGCTGAAGCCGAAGGCGACGATGGCGAGCAGGATGGTCCAGCTCTTCAGCGCATCCCGCTTCTCGACCACGATGGCCGAGTGCAACAGTGCGGTGCCGGCGAGCCAGGGCATGAAGCTCGCGTTTTCGACCGGATCCCAGTACCACCATCCGCCCCAGCCGAGCTCGTAGTAGGCCCACCAGCTACCGAGCGCGATCCCGGCGGTCAGGGCGGACCAGGCGGCGAGCGTCCACGGCCGGACCCAGCGTGCCCATGCCGGGTCGACCCTGCCCTCGATCAGGGCGGCGACGGAGAACGAGAACGCGACCGAAAACCCGACGTATCCGAGGTAGAGCATCGGCGGGTGGAACGCGAGCCCCGGATCCTGCAGCAGCGGGTTGAGATCGCGTCCGTCCGCCGGAACCGGATCGAGTCTCAGGAACGGATTCGAGGTCAGCAGGATGAAGCCGAGGAACCCGGCCCCGAGCAGTCCCTGGATGGCGAGCACTCTCGCCTTCAGGACCGCCGGCAACCCGTGTCCGCGCAGGGCGACCGCCAGCCCGAAGGCCGCCAGCACCAGGACCCACAGCAGCATCGAGCCTTCGTGGTTTCCCCAGACTCCGCTGACCTTGTAGAGCATGGGTTTCATGGAATGGGAGTTTTCGGCAACGTTCAGGACCGAGAAGTCGGACGTCACATAGGCGTGGGTGAGTGCTGCGAAGGCGCCCGCAAGCGCGAGCAACTGCACCAGTGCCGCCGAACGCCCGAGCTCCATGAGTGCGCGGTCGCGCCGTGCTGCGCCCACCAGCGGGACGGTGCCCTGGAGCAGGGCGACCAGGAAGGCGAGGACCAGGGCGTGGTGCCCGAGTTCGATGATCATGAGCCCCCCTGCCATGTGCCGGCCTTGCGCAGGGCGTCCGCCACCTCCTTCGGCATGTAGGTCTCGTCGTGCTTGGCCAGGACCTCGTCCGCCTCCAGCATGCCGTTGACCAGCAGGCCCGAGGCGACAACGCCCTGGCCTTCGCGAATGAGATCGGGCAGGAGACCCCGGTAGCTGACCTGGACCGTCGCCCTGAGATCGGTAATGCGAAACCGGATCGGCGTGCCGCCGCGCTCAAGGCTTCCCTGTTCGATCAGCCCGCCGATCCTTATCCTGCCTTCCGGTACCCGCTCCTGCGCCTGCAGCTCGCTCGGAGCGAAGAAGAAGACAACCGTATCCTCGAGTGCCACCAGCACCAGTCCCGCCGCCCCGGCGAGCAGCAGAAGGCCGACACCAACAAAGGTGAGACGCCTGTGCTTTGCCTTCACGACCGGGTACCGCCTGACCGGCGCCGACGGCGTCCGCCGGTTGCGGCCTCGAGTTCGGACAGCTGGCGGCGGCGCACCGACCGTTCGCGCAGTGACAGACACAACAGACCGATCAGCACGGTCACGGCCACGGCATAGGCGGCCCAGACGAATCCGGCGTGGCCGCCCAGATCGACTGTTCCGATGATGACCTCTCTCCTGTGGAAATGACCCATCCGAACCGTGGCGGGCCGTGATCTCACGCCCGCAGACCGGCCGTACCGCGGGCGACCCGGCCGAGCGCCCTGCTCCGGCGCACCAGCATGGCCGATTGCATGCGAATGATCAGCACAGCAAGGAAATACATGAACAGTCCCGCAACCATCAACAGCAGCGGGACCAGCATCGATGAATGGATCGCCGGCGCATCCAGGCGTGTCAGGCTGGCCGGCTGGTGCAGCGTGTTCCACCAGTCGACCGAAAACTTGATGATCGGAATGTTGATCACGCCGGCCAGCGCCAGCACCGCGCCGGCCCTGGCGCCGCGCTCGGGGTCGTCGAAGGCGTTCACAAGCGCGATGTAGCCGAGGTAGAGGAACAGCAGCACCAGCACCGAGGTGAGCCGGGCATCCCAGACCCACCAGGTCCCCCAGGTCGGCTGGCCCCAGATCGCACCGGTGGCAAGCGCCATCGCGGTAAACGCGGCTCCGATCGGTGCGGCTGCCTGGGCAACCACGTCGGCCAGGGGATGTTTCCAGATGAGGAAACTCGCGCTGCCCGCGGCAACCACCATGTAGATGAACATCGAAAGCCACGCCGACGGCACGTGGACATACATGATCCGCACCGTCTCGCCCTGCTGGTAGTCGGGCGGAGAGACGACGAGCGCCTGCCACAGGCCGGCAGCGAGAAAGACCGCCGCGGCCGCGACGGTCCACGGCAGGACCGCGCCAGCGAGCCGCATGAACCGGGTCGGGTTTGCCAGGGCGTGCATGGTGCAGGTTCTGCCCTAGAGTACTGACTGTCGCAAGGCCGCAGCAGTGGCCCACGGACACAGCGCGAGTGCGCCCAGCAGCATGGCGGCGAGAAACAGCACCGGGGCCGCGCCGTTCGCCGGATCGGTCGCCGCCACGCCGAAGATCAGCACCGGAATGACAAGCGGCAGGATCAGCAGCGCGGTCAGGACACCGGCACGGCGCGCGCCGAGCACCAGCGCCGCCCCGAGTGCGCCGAGCAGGCTCAGGATCGGCGTGCCCAGCGCCATTCCCGCCAGCAATCCGGGCAGCGAACCTTCCGGAAGCTGCAGCGCGAGGCCGAGCAGCGGGGCCAGTACCAGGATCGGGACCCCGGCGGTCAGCCAGTGCGCGATCACCTTGGCCAGCACCACGAGTTCGAGCGGGACCGGCGAGAGGATCAGGAGGACGAGTCCGCCGTCGTCATGATCGGGCTGGAACAGCCGGTCGAGCGACAGCATGGCCGCGAGCAGGGCCGCGGTCCACAGCACACCGCCCGCCAGGTCGCCCAATGTCCGGGGCCCGACCCCGAATGCAAACAGCGTTGCGACCAGGGCGAAAAAGGCGAGGACCGCCGAGATGTCGCTGAGGTGCCGCAGGCCGGTGCGCAGCTCCCGCAGGATGATGGCGAAGAACCCGGTCACGATTCGTGCTCCGGCACCTGCCTGCCGGCCCGGTCGAGTTCGAGCCCGCGCACCGGGTTGTCAAGCTCTACGGGCGTGTGGGTCGCGATCACCACGAGGCCTCCCGACCGTCGGTGACGTGCAACCGCGGCTTGCAGGGATGCGAGGCCCGACAGGTCAAGACCGACCGCGGGCTCGTCGAGCAACCAGATGTCGGCGGGTGTGGCAAGGAGACGCGCCAGCGCCAGCCGGCGCTGCTGGCCCGACGAGAGTGCCTGGACCGGCAGGTCCCGCAGGTGGAGCAGGTCGAACCTCGCCAGCGCCAGCAGACAGCGCTGTCGCGATACGGGAGCGCGGACCCTCGACCAGAAAAGCAAATCCTCCCGGGCGGTGAGGATCGCCCTGGAGCCGGTGCGGTGCCCGATGTGATGCAACCGGCCGGCATGTGCGCTGGGATCGTCCCGGATGTCCCGGCCTTGCCAGTCGAGGCGGCCGGCCGACGGCGTTCGCAGGCCGGCCATCACCTGCAGCAGGCTGGTCTTGCCGCTGCCGTTCGGCCCGGTGAGCAGCAGTGCGTCACCGGGCCAGAGCGCGAAACCGACTCCGTGGAACAGCTCGTGGCCGCCGCGTCGACAGGCGATGTCCTCGCCGCGGAAGAGAGGCGCTTCCCCCGCTGTCACCCGGGTCTCCCGCCGGGACCGGCGAGCGCCCGCGACACGTTTCGGGTGCACCGGGCTGTCATGCACCCCTCCCGAACAAGAACCGTGCGATCACCCGGCGACCCGGTGCGGCCGGAACACGGTCATCGATCCCCGGACTTCACCGGGCCAGCGGGCCGCGCAGGAACCGGCCGGGCAGGGCGCCGGTGTGCTCGTTGTCGACCAGCACGGCGCTCCCGCCGACCACCGTCGCCCGGATCCCGGTGCTGTACTGCTTGAGGCGCCGGGCGCCGCCGGGCAGGTCGGAGACCACCGTCGGCATCTGCGCACCGACGGTTTCGGGGTCAAGCACCACGATGTCGGCCACCATGCCCTCCCTGAGCAGGCCGCGGTCATGGAAGCCCCACCGGGTCGCCGTGTCGTAGGTGATGAACCGGATCGCCTCCTCCAGTGTGAATTCCTGTTCCTGGCGCACCCAGTGGCTCAGCAGGTGTGTCTGCATGGAGCTGTCCATGATCTGGGAGACGTGAGCGCCGGAATCCGAGAAGGTAACGCAGGAGTGCGGGTGTCGCATCAGGGCCAGCGCGTCCTCCATGTTCTCGTTGGCCAGCGGCTGGCGGAAGAACACCTTCATGTCGTTTTCGAGCGCGATGTCGATGAGCGCTTCTGCCGGTGCCACGCCCCGTTCGGCGGCGATGGTGGCCATGGTCGGGTGTGGCAGGGCAATCTTGTCGACGACATGGAAGATGTCCCATTCCGGCGGCTGGGCTTCCGCTCCCACCACTTCCGGACCCTCGTAGGGCCGACTTGCGACATCGATCAGCCTGCGCCGGGTGTCCGGGTCGCGAAGTGCCGCCATCTGCCCCTCCAGCGGCAGTTTCCGGACGTCGCGCCATACGTCCCAGCTGTCGAAGGGCATGTTGGTCTCGAACGAGAGGATCGAGTTGATCTCGCGGCTGTGCACCTGGGTGAACATCCGCGCGCCGGTCAGGTTCCGCTCTTCGATGATCTTGTAGAGCACCTTCCACTGCCCGGGATACTTGCGCCGTGACAGGCTGCCGAAGGTGATCGGGCGGCCGGACTCGGCCGAGAGGTCGGCGAGCCGGTGGTAAACGTCCTGCATGTGGTCAAGCGACCCGCGCTCCATCGCAAGCTGGAAGATCCCGGCCCCGGTCTCGCCCATCGCGTTGACCAGGACCCGCACCTCCTCGAAGTCGGCAACTCGGCTCGCGACAAGCCGGTCATCCGAGGTGAGGTGGCTCGGGCTGCGCGAGGTCGAGAACCCGAGCGCACCGGCACGGACCGCCTCCTGAACCTGGTGCGTCATCGCGCGCAGGTCGTCGTCGCGGGCCTGGTCCTCGAAGGCGCGTTCTCCCATCACGTGGGTGCGCAGGGCCGAGTGCCCGATGTAGCCGGCGTAGTTGATCGCCTTGGGCAGGCGGTCGATCACGTCCATGAACTCGGGAAAGGTCTCCCACTGCCAGGTGATGCCCTCGAGCATGGCGGCCCGGCTGATGTCTTCCGCCCGTTCGAGGTTGCGGAACACGAAGTCGACCTCGGCCTCCCGGCAGGGCGCGATGGTAAAACCGCAGTTCCCCATCACGGCCGTCGTGACACCGTGGTAGCAGGAGCAGCTGCCGAGCTGGTCCCAGAAGATCTGGGCATCCATGTGGGTATGGCCATCGACGAAGCCAGGGGTCACCACGTGGCCCTCGGCGTCGATCACCTTGTCGGCGGGCTCGCTGATCCTGCCGATCGTGGTGATGATCCCGTCTTTCACGCCGATGTCGGCACGGTAGCGTGCCATGCCGGATCCATCGATCACCATGCCGTTCCTGACCACCAGGTCGAAGCCCATCATTCTCTCCCGTCCACATCTGTGCCGTCGCAGGCCGGCATTATTGCGCGCGGGTGCGATCTTCGCCACAGTGCCGGCATGCACGAGGCGTCCAGTGACTATCTGGTCGAACCGGACCCGCACGATCCGCTGCTGACCAGGCGGGTCGAGGGTGTCGACCACGAACAGAATCCGGTCACCACCTCGGTGGTGGTCGAACAGCCGCTGACGATCTTCCTCAACAGCCAGGAAATCGTCACCGCCATGACGATCGGCGACTACCCGGACCTGCTCGCGATCGGTTTCCTGCTCAACCAGAACATGCTGCTGCCCACCGACCGGATCACCGGCGTCGACCACGATGACGACCTCGGGGTGGTGGTGGTCCGGACCGAGCGATCCACCGACTACGAGCAGAGGCTGCGCCGCCAGGTCCGCACATCCGGCTGCGCGCAGGGAACCGTGTTCGGCGACCTGATCGACACGCTCGACGAGGTGACGCTTCCCGGCGATGCCGTCCTGCGGACATCGTGGATCTACGGGCTCACGCGCCGGATCAACACAACGCCCAGCCTCTATCTCGAGGCCGGCGCCATCCACGGCTGCGTGCTGTGCCGGGAGGATCGGCCGCTGGTCTACATGGAGGACGTCGGCCGGCACAATGCGATCGACAAGATCGCCGGCTACATGTTCATGAACGGTATCGATGCGGCCGACAAGATTTTCTACACCACCGGCCGGCTGACCAGCGAAATGGTGATCAAGACGGTGCGGATGGGAATTCCGATCCTGGTCTCGCGTTCGGGGTTTACCGCCTGGGGAGTGGAACTCGCGCGCCAGACCGGCCTGACCCTGGTCGGACGCGCCCGGGGCAAGCGGTTCATCGCGCTCTCGGGCGAGCACCGGATCGTGTACGACGCTGATCCTGCCCGGGCCGAAGCGGATGTACCGCGACGGAACACACGCCGTGCCTGACGGTTCCACCCCAGTTGCGGGCGTGCTGCTGGCAGGTGGATTGTCCCGTCGAATGGGCGGCGGCGACAAGTGTCTGCGGCCCCTCGCCAGCCGCCCGGTGCTTGATCACGTGATCGCCCGGGCGCGACCCCAGGTCCGGCACCTGATGCTCAATGCCAATGATGATCCGGCCCGGTTCGCGCGCTGGGATCTTCCGGTCTGCACCGACGTGATCGAGGGGCGGGCCGGGCCGCTCGCAGGCGTGCTGACCGGCCTCGACTGGGCGGCGGCGACAGCACCCGGATGCCCGTGGGTTGCGAGTTTCGCAACCGATGCCCCGTTCCTGCCGGCCGATCTGGTGCAACGGCTGCTTGAGGCCGTCACTGCCGACGGGGCCCGAATGGCCTGTGCCGCAAGCAGCGGGCGCCGCCATCCCGTTTTCGGACTCTGGCCGGTCGAGACCCGCCATGACCTGCGCCGGGCCCTGGTGCGTGACGGCGTGCGCAAGGTCGAGGACTGGACCGGCCGCTACCGTACCGTGGTGGTGGACTTCCCGACCGACGGGATAGACCCGTTCTTCAATGTGAACCGCCCCCCCGACCTCGCGCAGGCGGAACAGTGGCTCGAACAGACGTCCGTCGCGGAACAGGCGGTGCACACGCCGCTGGCATGATCCGGAACTGCCCGCGGTTCCGGGGACGGCAGACCGGACGTGCGCCGCTGCACGCCGACCAGGCCGCACGGGAATGCGGTCCGATTCCGCCCGCGTGCTCACGCTGTTGCGTGATCACCTGCCGAACGAGAACGCCGGGCTGCTGGCCAATATCCCTCCGGACCCGGTTGACGGCATCCCTGTCGACGAGGCCCTGCGCGACAGCCAGAGCAGTTTCCTCTTCGAGGTCGGGCTGAAGGACGAGGCTCCCGCCTTCATCCGCATGCGCATCAAGCACAAGTCGCGGCCCTGACCCGGTCACGTCCCTGCACCTGGCGGGCTACCCGGTGCGCATTCGGCAGCGGTACGCGCAGGCGACGGAGCGTCTGCGGGTACTGCGACTGATCGTGCTGGCGGTCCTGGCTGACAACGCCGCACGCTGGTCACTGCCCGACGGCGTCGGCGAGATACTGGACTTCCTGCCGGGCGACAGGCTCGTTCTGCGTACTCTGAGGACCGTGTCTGTGGAATCCCTGTCCCGGTATCCCGCACTCTGGTCCGGATTCATCGTTCTGACCGGGCGGGCGGTGGCGCATGTCGAGACGGTCGTGGGGGGGGGGGTCTCCGGCCGGAGGATCCGAAGTTGCGGCGCCAGAACATGGGCCACATCCTCGCGACCTGTCCGGATACGGTTCCGGAACGCCTGACGGAGGCGCTGCGGAAAGTTCGGACGGGACCGCTCGAGGAGACGGTACGCACGATCGCGGAAAGGCCGAGGCACGAAGGTCTGCGCGCTGGCGAAATCCTCGCACGGGAGATGGGCAAGACCGAATCGTTTACGCAACTTCCGGTGCGCCGGTTCGGCTCCCTTCCCGACGAGGGCGCCGTGCGCATTGAAGTGGTGGGCTCCGAACAGCCTGAGCACTGGTCCGAGGCGCCCGTGATACACCCGGGCTCGCGGCGGCGTGCCACGACCACGGCACCCACAGAGAGCCACGCTTGCGACGATCAGGACCGGTCCGGAAAACCGCAGCCGTCCTGGTGATCACGCGGACCGGCACCGGATGACGCGGCGTCCACCCCGTGCCGACTGGAACAAACGTCAGACGCGCGACGGGCTGCGTGCTTTCCGACAGAGGGGGCAGGGTTGCCTTCCTGCGGTCGAGTCCGCTTTACGGCACTCAGCCTGGCGGCGGCGCTTCACCCGATACTGTTCCGGAAATCTGCTTCGACACATGATCCAGGAAGGTCGCCGCGATACCAACAGGGTCCTGATCCCCCGCGTCGCCGGAGAGCACCCGCACCGCGTCGAGTGCGATACCGTCAGCCTCCGCGCCCGATTGCAGTCCGGTGAGGAAGGCGGCCGCTGCCTCCACGTCCTCGGGCTCCGGTTTGGAAGTCACCGCAGCCAGCGTGCACGCGGCAAGCCGCATCGCGTCCAGAGCTGGCACCCGCGCTTCATCAGGGAACCCGCCTCCAGACAGCAGCTGTGCCGCCTTGAGCTTGTGGCCCGCGCGCTCTGCGAGCGAGCGGGCGCGAAGCAGCCCCGCCCGCTCGTCCTCGACTTCGCCGTCGCCCGGCTCCGGGTAGATGACTTCCATGGTCTCTGCCGGCGCCGCAATCAGTCCTGATCGGGCCAACCGCACCATCGACTCGTAGGTTGCGGTGTCGATCACGGTCACCGCGAGTTCCGTCATGTCCGCCAGACGCTCCTCCTCAGCACCCATGCGTTCCGGAGCCAGATCGATCACCGCCAGGATTGCAGAGCCATCCGCCTGACCCAGGATCCGTTTCAACGCCGATCCGTGGTCGGCGATCAGCCGGTCGCGCAGGACCTCGCGCGGGGATTGCGGCCGCGGGGTTGTCTCGTCGGGCTGTGCAGCCGGTTCCGCTCCAAGCACGGTCTTCAGGCGTTCCATGAACGCCGTTCTGCCGGTCGGAAGCGGAATGGCATCAAGGTCGCCCCGCCGGTCGAGCACGCCATCAGCCAGCGTTCGTTTCGCGTCCAGAAGCCACAGCATCCTGTGCTCGATGGTGGCCTCGCTCACCAGATTGAAGATCCTGACCGGGCGTTGCTGGTGTTTGCGCCACGCCCGGGCAATCCGCTGTTCCAGTCTGGCCGGATTCCACGGCAGGTCCATGTTGATCACCGTGTCCGCACTCTGGAGATTGAGCCCGACCCCGCCGGATTCGGAAGACAGGAACAGGCGACAGTCCGGGTCTTCGCGGAACCTGCGTATCTCCTCGCGCCGCCTTGGCAGCGGAACGGTGCCCGTGTGCCACGCAAACTCGATGCCGGCATCGACCGCGAAGACCCGTACCAGTTCCAGCATTCGCACCCATTCGGAGAAGATGATGATCTTGCAGTCCGGGTCTTCCAGAAGGTCCGGGACCAGTCTCTCCAGCTCGTCCATCTTGGGGCAGGGATTTTGCTCCCTTCCCAAGATGTACGGCGTGTCGCAGACCATGCGCATGCATGCGAGATGCATCTGCAGCAACTTGAACTCTTCAGCGGTCAGAGGCCGTTTCTCCGCGATCGCCGCGAGCCTCTTGGCCAGGTATTCGTGGTCCCGATAGACCTCGAGCTGCTCCTCGGTCATGTGAACGAGGAACGTCTTTGTGGACCGCGACGGAAGCTGGGCTTCCACGACATCCTTGCGGCGACGCAGCATGACCGACGATATCCGCCCCGCCAGTCCTTCGAGGTTCTGGAAACCCGTCGGTCGACCTCTTTCGTCAAGTTCGTAGTATTCGCGATTGAACCGGAACAGTGGGCCAAGCAGTTCCGGATCGAGAAACTGAACGATCGAATAGATCTCGTCGATTCGGTTTTCGATGGGTGTTCCCGTGAGCACGAATGCGTACCGGCTTTCCATCTTCTTGACCGCGTTGGCGGTCTTGGTCTGCCAGTTCTTGATGCGCTGTGCCTCATCGAGGATCACGACATCCGGCTTCACCGCGTCCATCATCGCACGCCCGTCCGCGACAACCTGCTCGTAGTTGCACACGGTGAAGAAGGAGTTCCTGGAATAGGCCGCTTTCCGGGCAAGCGGATTACCGGAAACTGCCGTGGCCGAGAGGTCCGAAAAGTGTTCGATCTGTTCCAGCCATTCGGCCTTGAGAGAGGCCGGTGCGACAACAAGCACCCGTTCGATTCCGCGCAGGTTGCGCAGCAAGGCGCAGGCTGCGATGGCCTGCACGGTCTTGCCAAGTCCCATGTCGTCGGCCAGGAGTGCGCGCTCACCGAAGGCCAGATGCAGAGCCCCCTCGATCTGGTAGGGAAGAAGCGGAAGCTTGAGCATGTCCATCGAGCGTCGGCCTGCCTTGAGGTCCGCCTCGAAGTTGGCCCGTTCAAGCCAGCGTTCACTCTCGGACCGCAGGGCCTCGATCCAGTCTTCCAGCCGATACGAGACACGCAGAATACGAGGGTGTTCGTCCGTAATGCCCCGCAGACCCGCCAGCGCTTCCCCGGATCCCTGTTCCAGTTCGGCGAAGAGTCGTTTCACCTGTGCTGTCAGCTCTGGATTGTCCCGCGCCACGTCTTCCGGTACCGAAAGGCGCAGGGTGCGGCCGTCACGCTCGTCGAGAAAGATCTCGATGCGGTCGCCTGACTTTTGCGATCCGGTGCGCCTCGCAATTCGGCGAAGAACACCCTCGATGTGCTTGCAGGTTCCGAGCCGGTTGGTCCTGTGATCGAGGCATTCGCACGAATTGGTGCGTTCCCGCAGGCTTCGGACTTCCACCCTGTAGGCGCTGCCGCTGGATGACGTCACCATGTAGTCGCAAAAGGGGGTCGCTTCCTCGTCCGTGGGCCGGACCCCGTCGATCTCGGTTCGACCCCGCCAGATCCGACGCTTGACTTCTTCCTCGTCGGTCGAGAGCCAGCCCCGGAAGACGGGCGGTGCATCACGGGAACGGCGCTCGCTTTGTCGATCTGTGCGTTTTGCGGACATGGCACCTGCCCTCTGCCTGCTTCACCTTCCCCGCACCAGCGCGGTGACGGCCAGCATACCGCCCGGCCGAACAGGCGTCAGTGCTCCCGACCTGCGCGACGACGACCGACTGACCGGCACCCACACCGGATGGGCCGAACTCATGGACGGAAGCACATCTTCGGTACCGGGACGAGAGATGCCAGGCACAGGGTTCGGCGAAAAGAGCCGAGACGACGCCCCGGAGGGGAGGGCGCCGAATCGAGCCACTCTCACGACCACGTGACCGGTCTTGCGGGCACTCTGGATCACGGGCCCACCGCGAGACTCTGTCGCTCCGCGACTTGTCGGTGCGACGGCGAGCGATGCGATGACGGAAGCCATCTGCAATCGACGGCCTCGTTGCCGATGCGAGCCCAAACGAGCATGAGGTGCTGTTTTCCTTGCCCCAGTGCATGAACCAGTGGCGCTACGCGGGCACACCTCGGGGGCGTCACCATCACTCCTGATTGGTGGGGTTTTTCATGCGCGCTGTGCGCGCATGCTTCCGGGCCGTAAGGCCCGGCTTCACTAATGCGGATCGATCGCGTTCTTGCCGTTGCGACAACAAGGATGTAATGTTTCCTTACTTCGCATCCATCGTTCGGGAAAACGATCATGCTTGCCAAGTTGACCTCCAAGAATCAGCTAACCCTGCCCAAGGCGGTGACCGCCGCCGTGGAGGCGACGGACTATTTCGATGTGACCACGGAGAACGGCCGTATCGTGCTGACGCCGGTTCGTGTCAACCGCGCGGATGGGGTGCGCGCGAAGCTCGCCGAGCTCGGTCTCTCGGAGACCGATGTGAAGGATGCGGTCGCCTGGGCCCGGCCGGGCGCATGACGGCGGTCCGCGCGGTTCTTGACACGAATGTTGCGGTATCGGCGCTCGTCTTCCATGCCGGTGCGCTGTCCTGGCTGCGGGGCGCGTGGCGCTCCGGCGGCGTCTGTCCACTCGCCAGCCGGGAGACCACTGCGGAACTGATCCGAGTCCTCGCCTATCCCAAGTTTGCGCTGAATGCCGAGGATCTGCGCGACCTGCTCGATGACTACCTCCCCTACTGCCAGACCATCGATGTGCCGGTCCCGCCACCTGCGATTCCGGAGTGTCGCGACCCGTTCGACCGGCCGTTCCTGGAGTTGGCGCTGGCCGGGCGTGCCGATGCGCTGGTGACTGGCGATTCCGACATCCTGGGGCTCGCGGGCGCATTTGCCGTGCCCGTACTCACTCCGGCTGAGTTCAGGCGGCGGGTATTGAAGAGGAAAGGAGCGAGCAAGTGATGTGCTTGGCATGTGCCGGCTGCTCGCGTGCCGCGCGTTCGCGACGGAGGGCGCACCATGCGCGGCAGACGGTAGTGAATACATGCCGGGATCGCGATGCATTCCGATGGATTGCCACGCACGGTGCACTGGAAATTTCCACGAAGACACTGCTCCCGGAATCGGGGCTTGGCGATTAACCGTAAGCGTTCGGTGATGCGGTGATGGCGAAGATGTTCCGGGCCTGAAAATTATTTTTCGAGGGGGGCTGGTAACATTTTTTTGGGTCACCACATGATGTTGCATGGATGGTCTCGATCCCCCGGATATTGCAGCGAGCGGCGCTGGTGCGCCGTGTGGATCCGAGGCCTGCGCTTCTGCTCTTTCGGCGGCCTTGCTTCGTCTTGACGAGCTGGAAGCGGAGAACAAAGAGCTTCGCCTGGAGGTGATATCGGAGCGTGCGAGGGCAGGCTCGTGTTCGGCGCAGCAGAAGATGGCGAGCGCCAAGCTTGCTCAAGCGCGTGAGCTTTCGGCGTCGCTTCGCCGTGCGGCGAAGGATGCGCTTGCCTTGCAGGCTGAGGTTGATCGGTTGACCCGCCTTGTTGACGAGATGGGGATTGATGCGCGCAAGCGTTCGACGATTGTCTCGCTGCGCCAGGAGAACGGTGATCTGCGGCGTCAGGTTGCGGTTCTTTTGGCGGCCGATGACGAAGGAGGCATGGCGTCCCGGATCGAGAAGCTGGAAGCGAAGGTCAAATTGCTGAAGGCGATGCAGTCGAACAGCGCCAAGCGCGCTTTCGGGAGGCGCAGCGAGAAGCGCAAGCGTCGGCGCCAAGGCACGCGTGGTCAGCGTCCGGGGGCGGCGGGGCACGGGCGTACACCGCGCCCCGGCCTTGAGCGGCGGCCCGAGGTTCATGATCCCGACGAGACCACCTGTGGGTGCTGCGGCAAGGCCTATGCCCGACACGGGGGTCATGAGTCGGAGATCATCGAGATTGAGGTCAAGGCCCACAAGCGGGTGATTGTCAGGCCGCGGTATCACGCGACCTGCGACTGCTCGCAGGCCGGGTCCGAGGTGGTGGCGCCAGCGCCGGCGCGGCTGTTTGCGAACACGCCTTTCGGCACCTCGGTCTGGGCGATGGCGCTGCTTGAGAAGTTCCGTTTCCATCGCCCCCACCGTCAGGTGGCGTCCTGGATGACGAACCACGGTCTGCCGATGTCGGCGGGGACGCTTTGTTCTGCTCTGCCGCGCTTCGAACCCTTGTTTGCGCCGCTGTCGACGGCCATTCTTGCCCGTGTGAACGCGGCGCCGGTGCAGCAGGGCGACGAGACGACATGGCGCATCCAGGAGCGGGGTCTCAAGGGCGGCTCGCAACGCGCGTGGCTGTGGATTGCGCTCAGTGCCGACGCCGTGTTTTACCATGTTGATCCATCGCGCTCGGCCAAGGCGGCGCAGATCCTGTTTGGCGGCGCCCTCAAGGGCACGGTTCTGGTGTGCGATCGCTTTTCCTCGTACAAGGCACTGGCCAAGGTGCTCGGCCTGATCCTGGCCTATTGCTGGGCCCATGTTCGCCGCGACTATCTTGAATGTGACGGCAGCCAGACAACACCCTGGAAGCAGGCCTGGGTCGATCGCATCGATCGGCTCTTCGAGATCAACAGAATGCGGCGCCAGCACCACGACCCACACCGCCATGAACAGACTGCAGACTTCAAGGCCGCGCAACGCATGCTCGAGGAGGCATGCAACGCCCTGTTCGATGAGGCGTCACGTGACCTTGAAGACCGGCACGAGGATGAGCCGGAGGCGAAGATCCTGCGCTCCCTGCTCAACCATCGCCAGGGATTGGAGGTGTTTGTCTCCAATCCCGCAACCCCCATCGACAACAACAGCTCCGAGGGTGGCCTGCGTGGTCCCGCGATCGCCCGCAAACTCTCATTCGGGTCCGACTCGGTGGGCGGGGCCCGCGTCAGCGCCATGTTCTACTCGCTGTTTGCGACCCTCCAGCGCAACGGCATCGATTGTGTCTTGTGGCTGCGCCAGTGGCTCGACGCCTGCGCCGCCAACGGCGGCCGGCCGCCCCACGATCTCGCCCCGTGGCTGCCATGGTTGATGACGCCGGCCCGCAAGGCGGAACTCTCCCGGCCGCCGCCCCGGCCGCCCTGACCCTCCGCGTGCCCGCCACTTCTCAGGGCCCCCGCGTCACCTACAGCCCGCCATGACAGACCGACACGTCGCATGTCGCTACTACGGTCGTGACTTCACCACCGCCGAGATGGCGCTGATACGCGAACTGATCACCACGGAACCGAGCCGGGCGGCCATCGCCCGGGCCTTCTGCGAACGCACCGACTGGCGCAAGCCCGACGGCGGCCTCAAGACCATGATGGCCAGGGTCACCATGCTGGCCATGCACAGGGATCGCCTCATCACCCTGCCGCCGCCACGATGGCAACCGGGTCCGCGCAAGGCCATCGTCTTCGGGCCGGACACCGAACCACCGCTGTTCACCCCTCCAACCACCCTCGACGAGGCACGGCCTCTCGATGTCTCCATCGTGACAAGCGGAACACGCGAAGGAAAGCTGTGGAACGAGTTCGTCGCCCGCTACCACTATCTGGGATACACAACACTGGTCGGCGCCCAGATGCGCTACGCCGTCCACGACCGCAACGGATGGCCCGTCGCCATGCTCGGCTTCTCCACCGCCGCATGGAAACTCGCGCACCGCGACACCCTCATCGGATGGACACCCGAGCTGCGCCAGAAGAACCTGCCCATGGTGGTCGACAACCCGCGCTTCCTCATCCTGCCATGGATCAAGATCCCCAACCTTGGGTCCCACATCCTCGCCATCATGCGACGTCGCATGCCCGGCGACTGGACCAGGCGCTACAACATCACGCCGGTCCTCATCGAAACCTTCGTCCAGACACCGCGCTTCACCGGTGCCGTCTACAAGGCCGCAGGATGGATCCATGTCGGAACCACTCAAGGCCGAGGGCGCTACGATACCCTCAAGAAACGCGACAAGCCGAAAAAAGACATCTGGCTCAGACCACTGCGAAAGGACTGGAAACGCATCCTCAACCGGTGACACTCTGCTCACCCATCACCGCGTCACCGAACGCTTACCGGCCAAGTGTCCATCACCTGACCGGTCGATGCGCGTCGGCAGCCGATGCAGGCTACATGAACCTCTCCGGTGGTGCACCTGCCGTTGTCAAATGGTGGTTTCGCGAACACCCGGGGGACGCTGCGGAGGCGGGCTTGCAGTCATCGGAGCGCGACTGAAGGCGGAGAGCAAAGCGGTACCGGAAAACACCGCGAATGGGCGGTCTCCCTCGGCCGCACGGCGCCGTAACTCTTCGCCTCAGGCTGCGGTGGCGGCGGAGACGCAGATCCGTGCCGCGGCATCGATGACGGCGTCGGTATCAAGGCCGTAGGTGCGGTAGATGTCGGGCAGATCGCCCGACTGGCCGAAGCCCTCCACACCGAGTGGATGAACCCTGTGACCGGTCGCAGCACCAAGCCAGCTGAGATGAGCCGGGTGGCCGTCCTGGACCGTGACCAGGACCGCGTCAGGCGCCAGGCCCCGGAGCAGTTCACCGAGCCGGCCGGAACCGCCAGTAGCGAGTGACCGGCGCCAGTCGGCATACAGGCGATCGGCGGACGGGACCGCGAGTACGCCGAGTCCGGGAATGTCCTCGGCGAGCGCCGTGTGTGCCTCCAGCACCTCGGGCGCCACCGGGCCGGTGTAGACCAGGGCGAGCGGACTGCCCGGACCGGGCTCGACCTGCCAGTAGCCGCCGGACAGGATCCCGGATCGCAGTTCCGGCGTCATTTCGCGCTTCGGTTGCGGGATGATCCGGGTCGACAGTCTGAGGTAGAGCGACCCGCCGTCGTCGGCCTGCATGTACTCGAATCCCCATCGCATCATGACGGCGAGTTCATCGACATAGGCCGGCTCGAAGGAGGTCAGTCCCGGCTGACCCAGACCGATGAGCGGGGTCGAGATCGACTGGTGCGCACCGCCTTCCGGCGCCAGCGTCAGACCGGACGGAGTTGCGACCAGCATGAACCGGGCGTCCTGGTAACAGGCGTAGTTCAACGCATCGAGGCCACGGGCGATGAACGGATCATACAGCGTGCCGACCGGCAGCAGACGGGTACCGAAGATCGGGCCGGACAGCCCGAGTGCCGCCAGCAGGATGAACAGGTTGTTCTCCGCAATGCCGAGCTCCATGTGCTGGCCGCCGCCGTGACGCAGCCACTTCTGGGCCGAAGCCACCTTCTCGTCCCTGAACACGTCGTTGCGCACATCGAGGCTGAAGACACCGCGCTGGCTGACCCAGGGACCGAGATTGGTCGAGATCGTGACGTCGGGAGAGGTGGTAACGATCCGGCTCGCAAGCGCCGAATTGCCGCGGCTGAGTTCGTGCAGGATGCCTCCGAAGGACGCCTGGGTGGCGGCGCGGGGGCGGTATTCCGGCTGCAGGCTGTCGGGCACCTCGACCTTCGGGGGGGAATGAACCCGCGACCCCGCCTGATTGATCGGCGCCGAAACCGCGTAGTCGCACACCCGGTCCACATCCACGCCGAGGTTGCCGAACGGCGACCACTCCTCGCCGTCGGGCACCCGCATCTCGGCCCTGAACCGCGACATCTGGTCCGGCGTCATCAGCCCGGCATGGTTGTCGCGGTGGCCGGCGAGCGGCGTGGCGTACCCCTTGATCGTGTAGGCGATGAAACACTGGGGCGTGTCGTCGTCGACCGAGTGGAACGCGTCGAGCACCGACTCCATGTCCTGGCCCGCCAGATTGGTCATCAGACGGTGCAACGCGATGTCATCGTGGTCGTCGAGGATTTCCCTGATGCCCTGGACACCCCCGAGGTCGGTGCGCAGCGGTTCGCGCCAGGCGCCGGGATCACCGGACTGGCCCTTGAAGGTGAGCGCGCTGTACAGGTCGTTGGGACAGTCGTCGATCCATTGGCGCAGCGCATCGCCGCCTGGACGTGCGAATACCCGCTCCAGCTGCTTGCCGTACTTCAGGATGTGGACCGTCCAGCCGACATTGGCGAAGAACTCGCGAATCTTCTGGAACAGCCCGTCGGACACCACGCCGTCAAGGCTCTGGCGGTTGTAGTCGATGATCCACCACAGGTTGCGGACATCGTACTTCCAGCCCTCGAGCATCGCCTCGTAGACATTGCCTTCATCGAGCTCGGCGTCGCCCATGACCGCGATCATTCGGCCGGCCGGCCTGTCGCCCTGGTCAGGGTCCTGTACGAGGTTGTGCAGGCGGGTGTAGTCCTGGACCATGGACGCGAACAGCGTCATGGCAACGCCAAGACCAACCGAACCGGTGGAAAAGTCGACCTCGCCCGTGTCCTTCACCCGCGACGGATAGGACTGGGCCCCGCCCAGGGCCCGGAAACCCTCGAGTGCCGCCAGCGACTGGTTTCCGAACAGGTACTGGATGGCATGGAACACCGGGCTGGCATGCGGCTTGACCGCGACCCGGTCCTGCGGGCGCAGGATATCGAAATAGAGTGCCGTCAGCAGGGTGGTAACCGACGCGCAGGACGCCTGGTGGCCGCCCACCTTCAGCCCGTCCCGGCTCTCGCGGATGTGGTTGGCGTTGTGGATCATCCACATGGCCAACCACAACACCTTGCGTTCCAGAACGCGCAGCAGCTCGATATTGACCGGTCGTTCCGTGCTCCCCGGTCCCGGATCCGTCATGTCGGGCATGGCATACCCATCTCGTGGCTGAATCAGACGCCGATTATGCCCCGCCACGTTCGCCACTGTCGACCGTCCCGACGGCCGGTGGCGCGCGAATTCCTTGGACGGAACCGCTTGTGCTGATAGAAGCCGGGGGTCCGCATCGTCGTCAGGAAGCGCAACATGACCGGACAGATCACTCGCGATCCTGCCTACGCGACCGTCGAGCGGGACGAATTTCCGGCGATGATGGACGTCGACCGCTATCGCCGGCGGTCGGACTACTTCGACGAGATCATCAGCAGGACCCACGACCACTTCTGGGACCCGCTCGATCCCGCCTACATCGACTATTCGACACCGTTCGATCTCGAGAACGAGACACTGCTCGAGCGCTCGCAGTTCCCCGAACTCCAGTCGGCCGTCTGTGACCGACTCGACGAGGGTCAGCAGATCGCGCTCGCCAACGAGATCATCCGCTGGAACATGTCCAGCATCCTGCACGGCGAGCAGGGGGCGCTCTCGCTTTCGGCGAGCCTGTGTCACATCCTGCACGACCAGGGCGCACAGGAGTACGCCGCCAACCAGGCTCGCGAGGAAGCCCGGCACGTGACCGCCTTCCAGCGCTACCTCGAGGCCCGCTGGGACGGCAGGCCCTATCCGGTCGGCGACGTGCTCGGCAGCCTGCTGACCGACCTGGTGCTCGCGCCGGAGGTCTACAAGAAGCTCGTCGGCATGCAGATGCTGGTCGAGGGGCTTGCCATGGGCTCGTTCGCCAGTCTGCATGCGCGCACCAACGATCCCCTGCTGCGCCGGCTGACCCAGCTGGTGATGACCGATGAGGCCTTTCACCACCGCTTCGGCAAGATCTGGGCTGCGAACACCATCCCGTACCTCGAACAGCCGGAACGCGACGTCATCGAGGACTGGGCGGCGGAGTGCTTCGAAACCCTGCTGTTCAACCTGACCAACGTGCGCCAGAAGCGCCTGGTCTACGAGCGGTTCGGCCTCGACTGGGAGTGGGTCCGCAGCGCGGTCCGGGAGGTGTGGAACGACGACGAGCGCCGCAAGGGCCTGACGGACAACACCAACATCTTCCGGGTGCTGACCAAGACCCTGGTGAAGGCCGGCATCATCACCGACCGCACCCGGGCCATCTACGCCAACTGGATCGACATGACCGGGCTCGAGGCCGAGGGCGACGATATGATCGGCGACGCCATCGCCGCCGACGGCATCGAATACCTGCGCAGGATCAACGCGCGGCGCCGGCCGATCCTGCGCCAGCAGGCGGTGGTCTGACACCGGGCCGGCACGGGCTGCTTGCCGCGCCGAACACCCCGGGTGGTGCGGACGGCGGGACTCGAACCCGCACTCGCGCATGCGAAACAGATTTTAAGTCTGTCGTGTCTACCGGTTTCACCACGTCCGCCGCACCGTTTCCGTTATGACACGCAAGCGCGCAAAGACAAGGGCCGGGTCGACGGGCGCAGCATCTACTGCGGGAAGTTGCGGCGCAGGTCGTCCGGATCCCGGTGCAGCCAGTCAGGCCCGAACTCCGCGAGAGACGGACAGCCGATCTGGGCCATCACCGACCTGATCTCGTTGCACAGGATCTCGACGGCCAGCGACGCGCCCTCGTTTCCTCCCGCAATCGCCCCGTAAAGCGTCGGGCGGCCGAGGAAGACGAACTTCGCACCAGTCGCAAGCGCGATCAGGATGTCCGAACCACGGCGCACACCACCGTCAAGCATCAGCACCATGCGCTCGCCCACCGCCGCGTCGAGCGTCGGCAACACGTCGAGCGCTGCCGGTGCCCGGTCAAGCTGGCGAGCCCCGTGGTTGGAAACGATCAGGCCATCGACGCCGATCTCCGCCGCGCGGATGGCATCGTCGGTGCGCATCACGCCCTTCAGGACCAGAGGGCGCGGCCACAGCGCGCGGAACCGCTCGATGTCGGCCCAGGTGATGTTGGCCGGCATCTGGCCGGCCACGAACGACCCCACGTCTGCGGCGCTGGCGCCCGCCGGCGCATAGGGCTTCCAGTTCTCCAGCATGGCCAGGCCGTTCAGCAGGTAGTCCCTGAGCCAGAGCGGACGACGCAGCGCGTCCATCCTGGTGCCCAGCGTCAGCCTGAGCGGACGGCCGAACCCGTTGCGCCTGTTGCGTTCGCGGTTGGCCATGACCGGCACGTCGACCGTGATCACCAGGACCTGGATCCCGAGATCGGCGGCCCGGCGGATCATGTCTTCCGAAATCGAGCGGTCGTGCGCGGTATACATCTGGTACCAGCCGTGTTCGGGTGCCTCGCGCGCCATGTCCTCCATCGAGGCGGTCGCAGCACCCGACATGATGAAGGGAATGTTGGCGGCACGGGCTGCGCGCAGCAGCATCATGTCGGCACCCCGCCGGAAGTTGCCGATCCCGCCGGTCGGGGCAATCCCGAAGGGGCTCGACCAGGTCCGGCCGAACAGGTGGGTCGACTGGTCCGGCTCGGCGACGTCGACCATGTAGCGCGGCACCAGCGAGCGGCGCGCAAAGGCAGCGACGTTGCGCTCCAGGCCCAGCTCGTCATCCACTCCGCCCTCGATGAAGTCGTACATCAGTTTCGGAACCCGGCGCCTGGCCATGATGCGCAGGTCATCCAGATTGACGATGTGTCTCCTGTCCATCCCCACCGCTCCGCGCGCTCTTTCCGCTCAGGTGAACTCGAGGCTGTCGACCAGCCAGTCCGCGAGTGCCGTCTCGTCGGGCGCAACTCCGAGCCCGGCGCCATCAGGCAGCCGGACGCACCCGTCCTCGACCGCGAGTATACCGCCGATGACAGCCTCGCGAAGCGGATTCGCGTTGACATCCATCTCGAGCATGCCGCTACCGCCGACACCCGCCAGGATGTTGGCGGAATGCATGAGTCCGAGACCGCCGGCCAGCCAGTGCGGACAGTATGTCCGGCCGGCAGCGAGCGCCCGGCGCGCGATGTCGACGCTCCATGACACGCCACCCCACTTGCCGACATCGGGCTGCACCACGTCAAGCCAGCCGAGCGCCCGGTCAATCGCCGCGTGATCGGTGATGTTCTCGCCGCCTGCAAGCGGCAGACGCATGCCGGCCCTGAGCCGGCGCCAGTGGGCATCGGGTGCATCGGCCGGCATCGGTTCCTCGAGCCAGCCCACGCCGGCCTCCGCGAGCCAGTCGGCCGCCGAACAGGCGGCGGCGAGGTCCCACTTCTGGTTGGCATCGACGAGCAGCCGTTCGCCGTTCCCCAGGCCGCGGCGGATGGCCTCGACATTCGCCCGGTCGGTGTCATCGCCGAAACCGACCTTGAGCTTGAAGCTGCGGTGGCCCTCCCCGCGCACGCGCAGGACCGTTTCCGGTCCGTCGTCGGGGTTCAGACCGCTGGCGTAGACCGGGACCACGTCCGGCGCGCCGGGATCGATCAGCCGGCGGATCGTCACGCCCCGCCGCCGTGCGGCAAGGTCCCACAGCGCCTGGTCGGCAGCCGCCAGGGCAGTCGCGACCGGACCGTACTCGCCGGACTGAATGGCGAGAACCCGGGTCCGTGCCATCAGCCCGGCAAGGGTTCCGGAGCCTGCCTCCATCTGTCTGCCCAGAAGCAGGTCAGGCAACAGCCGGCCGGCCAGTGCTGCCCGGTAGGCGGTGGTCCCCGGCGGGAAGTTTCCCCAGATATCGCCCCATCCGACCGCACCGTCCGTATCCTCGATCGCCACCATCGCGATGTCCCGGCCGGTGATCGCACCAAACGAGGTGACCACCGGTTTTTCCATCGGCGCATGGCAGACCACGATGCGCAATCGGGCTATCCGGACCATCAGGCCGCTCCCTGGAAGATTCAGGCGCGGCACAGTGTTGCACATTCAAGCCGCCGGGTGACCCGGGAGGAGAGGTTCGCGCCGGCGCGTCTCCTGTGGTAGGTGCGGAGAACACACGATGCGCGAGCAGGGAGAGCGCGATGTCGAACCTGTCACCGATCTGGCCGGCGCCACTCGATCACCTGCGGCTCGACAGCGACCGGACGGACGAACTTGCCTCCTTCTACGCCACCGTGCTCGGCTTCGAGCGGTTCGAGCTCGCGGACGGCACCTGTCTGCTGCAGGGACCGGAACGGCGGCTCGTGATCGGAACCGGGAACCCCGGCGGGCGTCCCTACCACGGGTTCCGGCTGCGCGACCGGGCCCAGCTCGATGCGGTGCGCAGTCACGTCGCGGGGCTCGGCATCAACATGGAACCGTCACCGTCCAGCATCTTCGAACCCGACGCCGTCGCGGTCCGCGATCCGGACGGCTGGCTCTCGGTCTTCGGCCTGCCACGGCATGACCTGCCCGCCATCCGGACCGTCAACGGCGTTCCGGGCCGCAGCTTCACCGCCAGGCTGCAGCATGTGGTCGTCGCCAGCAACAATCTTGCAGCAATGATGCACTGGTACGGCGACGTGCTCGGTTTCACCCCCTCCGACTACGTGCTGACCGACATGGAGGAGCCGGCATCCCGCACCGTCGCCTTCTACCGCTCGGACGAAGAGCACCACAGTTTTGCCGTGTTTGCAGCCTCCGAGACACGGCCCGATCACCACGCCTACGAGACCGGCGGCTGGACCGACATCCGTGACTGGGCCGACCACTGCGCCAACCACCGGGTCCGGATCTGGTGGGGACCGGGGCGGCACGGGCCGGGCAACAACCTCTTCTTCATGATCCGCGATCCCCACGGTGATCCCGTCGAATTCTCGGCCGAAATCGAGCATATGCCGCGTTTCATGGCACCGCGGTTCTGGCCTGCCGAGGAACGCACACTGAACCTGTGGGGGCCGGGCTGGCTGCGCGAGTAGGACCTGGTCTTGCCAGCGAACTTTCCACCATCACTTCTCAGCGGTCACCTGGCCTGGCGGGACACTCACTCGCCCGGAGACCGCGAGCGGGCGCGCACCCTGGCCCGTGACGGACAACATCCCGAAACCATGGTCATCGCGTGCTGCGACTCACGCGTTGCGCCCGAGACGGTGCTCAACTGCGCCCCCGGGGAGATCTTCGTCCTCAGGACCGTCGCCAACCTGGTGGCGCCGTACCGCCACGATGCCGGATCATGCGCCACTTCTGCCGCGCTGGAGTTCGCGGTCGAGGCACTCCGGGTCCGGCACATCGTGGTGATGGGGCACGCGCTGTGCGGCGGGATCAGGGCCTGCGCCGACCGGGCGCGCGCGCCGCTGTCGCACGACGACTTCATCGGCAGCTGGCTCGCTTCGTTCGCACAGCTGGCGGACACGGGCGCGGTAACGGACGGAGACCTGTCAGCCCTCGAACAGGCAGCGGTCCGCCAGTCTGTTGACAACCTCGCAACCTTTCCCTTCGTGGCCCGGCATCTCGAGGACGGGGGCCTCGCCCTGCACGGCGCATGGTTTGATATCGCAAGTGGTACGGTGTGGACCATGGACCCGGGATCCGGCCGGTTCTCGCCGTCCCGCTGACCGGCAGATCAGACCCGGTCGCCGGCAATCACTGCAAACCGCCAGTACTTGACGTAACAGTCGACGTTCTCGAAGCCGTTGTCGGCCATCCACTCGATCTGCTGCGCCAGCGTCGCCGTGCGTTCACGCGGCGCCGAGACGATCAATCCGGCGATTTCCTCGTCGATCGCCCCGCTCTGCATCGCCATGTGCTGCCATTCCTCGATCAGCCGGGTCTCCGATCCGTCGGTCATGCCGCGGGTCAGGATGACATTGATGGCGCACCCGCCGCGTCTCAGCGCGGCGAAGGTCGAGGAATAGAGCGTCTGCCGGGCGCGGCTGACCTGGAAGTTCGCGGCAAGCTCCGAGATCGCCACGTCGTACGGCCCCTGCAGCGTGGCACGGACGTAGTCCCTGAGTTCGTAGGTGATCGCATCACCAAAACGGTCGAGCCGGGATCGTGCCGCCTCCAGATGCACCTCGGAATCATGCATCATGTGAACGACCGCGTCGGGAACCTGTTCGAGCAGCCGTTCGATCAACAGCCCGCTGCCGGTCCCCAGGTCGAGCACCCGGTAGATCTCGCCCTGGCGTGGCGGCGGCAATAGTCGAACCACGGTGTCATGGAGCCAGTCCCACTGCGGGACCAGCCGCTGCCGGGTCGCGGAAATCATGTCTCGCGTCTCGTCCGACGGATCCGTCATTACCATGCTCGCGTGCCGGCGCCGTGACCGCCGCGCTAGGCAAACAGCCTTTCGCCCTCCATGTCCTTGTACATGTGCTGAACGAACTCGCCGTAGCCGTTGTAGAGCTTTGTCGGAACGCGATCGCCACCCAGCGTCCGTTCCGTCGCCTGGCTCCAGCGCGGATGTGGAACTTCGGGATTCACGTTGGCCCAGAATCCGTATTCGCGCGGCTGGATTTCCTCCCAGAACGACACCGGGCGCACGTCCGTGAAGCTGAATTGCACGATCGACTTGATGCACTTGAACCCGTACTTCCAGGGCACCGCGAGGCGCAGCGGCGCTCCCATCTGCCGCGGCACCGGCTTGCCGTAGACGCCGGTCACCATGAAGGCGAGCTCGTTGGTCGCCTCCTCCATGGTGAGCCCCTCCAGGTAGGGCCACGGATACCAGTGCTGTCGCTGCCCCGGCGCGAGTTCCGGGTCATGGAAGGTCCGCATGACCACGTATCGCGCCGAAGACAGCGGCCGCGCCAGTTCCACCAGCTTCGCCAGCGGAAACCCGCTCCACGGCACCACCATCGACCATGCCTCGACGCACCGGTGCGAGTAGACCCGCTCCTCGAGCGGCATCCCGCGGATGAGTTCATCGATGTCGATCGTCATCGGTTCCTCGACCATGCCGTCGAAGGTAACCGTCCAGGGCCGGATCTTCAGCGCCTGGGCCGCCCGGTGGATCGTCTTGTGCGACCCGAACTCGTAGAAGTTGTTGTAGGTGACCGCGTCCTCCTCCGCGGTAAGCGTCCGGTCAATCCGGTAGCGCAGGTTGCGCGTGACCGGGTAGAGACTGGCGGTGGGATCGGGCGGGACCTCGGCAACCTGCACGTCGTCGTGCGAGGCGGTGGCCTGCTCGTAGCAGCCGGCAAGCCCTCCGCCGGCCAGCAGGAGCGGACCGGCAGCAAGGCCGCGCACCAGGGTCCTGCGGTCAAGATAGAGTGCTTCCGGGGTTGCCTCGCGTTCCGGAATTTCCCATCCGCGCCTCTTCTTGATGAACATCGCACCTCTCCACCCGGAGCCTAGGCATCCGGATTGTTGCGTTGTGCCACTACCTCGTCGGCAAGCCGCCCACTCAGTTCCGCCAGATGGTCGAACGACCACTCATATGTCCCCGCCCCCATGGTCACCGAACGGATCTCGATGATCAGGTCCTGGACCTCGGACTCGGGGATATTGGCTTCGACCTCGTCCCAGCCCTTCCAGCTTTCCTTGGCCTGGAAGCCGAGGATCTGACCACGCCGGCCGGAGATGATCCGCTGGATGCGCGCCGTCGCATCGTTCGGGATCGAGATGCGCACGTGCAGCACCGGTTCCAGCAGGACCGGATTGCACTTGGGCAATCCCTCCGACATGGCGATGCGCGCGGCGGTCTTGAATGCCATATCGGAACTGTCGACGGAGTGATGCTGGCCGTCGTACAGCTCCACCGACAGGTCGACCACCTCGAATCCCAGCGGGCCTCGCTTCATGTAGTCCTTGACGCCGTCCTCGACCGAAGGAATGTAGTTGCGCGGCACCGAACCGCCGACCACGCTGTCGATGAACTCGAAACCGGATCCGCGCGACAGCGGCTTGATCTTGACCTTGATGTCGCCGAACTGCCCGTGTCCGCCGCTCTGCTTCTTGTGGCGGGCATGCTGGTCCACCGGCTTGCGAATGGTCTCCTTGTAGGGAACCCTCGGTGCCCGGGCCGCGACCGCGAGGTTGAAGCGGTTGGACAGCCGTTCCGCCAGCACCTGGATCTGGGTGTCTCCCTGGCCGAACACCACCAGTTCGCCCATTGCAGCGTTGTGCGAGATCGCGATCGAGAGATCCTCTTCGCACAGGCGCTGCAGGGCTCCCGACAGTTTGACCTCGTCGTTGCGGTTGCTCGCGGAAATCGCCCGGGAATAGACCGGCGCCAGCACCTCGGGCCAGGCGAGCGCCCCATCCGGAACCTCGCCCGCGGCCGCCAGGAGGTTCCCGGTCAGAACGCCCTCCATCCGGCCGAACGCCACCACGTCGCCAGCCTCCGCCGAGGAGATCTTGTCGTACCTGGTCCCGAGAATGGTGTTCATGCCGCTGACGCGAACGCCGTTCAGCGTCTCGCCATCACGGACGGCTCCACGCCACAGGCGCACGAAGGACAGCTTGCCCATGTGCTGGGCGTGCAGGGTCTTGAACACCTGGGCAACGGCACCGCCGTCCGGTTCCACACCACGCCGCGCCGCGCTCTCCGAGTGACCGGGCGTTTCGTGGCGCAGAAGTTTCAGCAGCCGCTGGATCCCATACCCCTGTTCGCCGGCACCGATCAGGACCGGCACGAGCGCCGCATCCTGGAGCGCCTGGGCCAGGTGGGTGTAGAGTTCGGACTTGTCGATCTCGGTTTCTTCGAGGACCTTCTCCATCAGTTCGTCGTCGAAGTCGGCCAGCGTCTCCAGGAGTTCCTCGCGGGCCTCCTGCTGACGGTCAATCGCCGTGTCGGGAAGCGGGATCAGCGTTGACGGCCCGTCGCTGCTGTAGGCGTAGGCGCGCTCACTCACCAGATCAGCGTAGCCGGTAATGGACTCGCCCTCCCTGATCGGGACGTGGCGCAGCGCCAACGGCCGGTCGGACGCGTCCTGCAGCATCGCCATCAGGTCGCGAACGGTATCGTTGGTGTTGTCGATCTTGTTCAGGAACACCACCCGCGGAATGCGGTGCTCGTCGAGAAACTTCAGTGCCGGCGCCACGGCGGGCAGTTTCTGGGCCTCTGAATCCACCACCACGATGGCGATGTCGGCCACCATGCAGGCATTGCGGGCTTCCTGGAAGAACTCCACGGAGCCGGGGGTATCGATGAAGGTCCACGTATCGCCGAGAAAGCTGCCGCTTCCGATCGCGAGTTCGGTGCTCGCGTGACGCTTGCGCGCCTCGGCCGCGGCATCGCCCACCGTGTTTCCCGCGGTTACGCTGCCGGTGCGTTCAATGGCACCGGTCGCGTGCAGCAAAGCCTCGAACAGCGTGGTCTTCCCGCTCTGGTACGGTCCGATCAGCACCGCACAGCGAGTCCCTCCTCCATTGCCACCGGCCATTGCGATCCTCCCCGTCCAGCACGCACGCGTCTCTTGAGCACAAGGGGGACATTGTCATCAGTGTTCAACAACCGACGCAAGGCCGAATTGACATCGCCCCGGCGGCCGTGACTACCGGGTGGCGGCACAGGCCCGCTGGATCCGCCGGCACGCCTCCTCCAGAACCTCCGTCGACGTGGCGTAGGAAATCCGGAAATGCGGGCTCAAGCCGAACGCCTCGCCGTGAACGGCGGCAACCCCCTCGCTGTCCAGGAAATACCGGACCACGTCCTCGTCGTTCTCGAGCACCTCGCCGTCGGGTGTGCGCCGTCCGACCAGGCCGGCGCAGGAAGGGTAGACGTAGAATGCGCCCTCCGGCGTCGGGCAGCTGAGACCGTTGGCCTGGTTCAGCATGGAACACACCAGGTCGCGGCGCTCGCGGAACACCGTGTTGTTCGCCTCCATGAAATCCCTGGGCCCGTTGAGCGCGGCCACCGAAGCGGCCTGGCTGATCGAGCACGGGTTCGACGTCGACTGCGACTGGATGGTGCGCATGCCGGCAATCAGGTCCTTCGGACCGCCGGCAAAGCCGATCCGCCACCCGGTCATGCAATATGCCTTCGACATGCCGTTGACGGTGAGCGTGCGATCGTACAGCGCCGGCTCGACCTCGGCCGGGGTGCAGAACCGGAAACCGTCGTAGACCAGATGCTCGTACATGTCGTCGGTCAGCACCCAGACATGCGGATGCCGCACCAGGACATCGGTGATCTTCTTCATGTCCTCACGGGTGTACCCGGCGCCCGACGGGTTCGACGGGCTGTTCAGGATGATCCACCTGGTGCGCGGCGTGATCGCGGCCTCCAGCGCGGTGGGATCGAGAATGAACCGGTCTTCCTGCCGACACGGGATCACGACCGGGGTTCCTTCCGCCAGCAGCACCATGTCGGGATAGGAGACCCAGTAGGGCGCAGGAATGATGACCTCGTCGCCCGGGTCCAGGGTAGCCATCATCGCGTTGTACAGGACCTGCTTGCCGCCGGTCCCGATCGAGACCTCGGCCGTGGTGTACTCAAGCCCGTTCTCGCGTCGGAACTTGTCGCAGACCGCCTGCTTGAGTTCCGGCGATCCGTCCGGATCGGTATAGCGGGTCTCGCCCCGCGCCATGGCCTCCTCGGCCGCGCGGATCACGTGGGCAGGCGTGTCGAAGTCGGGCTCGCCGGCACTCAGTCCGATCACGTCGCGGCCCTGCGCCCTGAGCTCGCGCGCCTTGGCGCTCATGGCTATTGTCGGCGATGTCCGGATGCGTCCGAGACGCTGCGCGAGAATGCTCATGACAGATCTCTCCTGCGGGGGTACAACCCGGCTGGCAACCTACGCCCGCCCGGGCGGAGTCGCAAGCACGCACCCCCCGCAGGCGGCTGCCGTGGCCCTGCGACCGTGGCCCCGTCACCGGAGCCTGCGCGAGGCCAATGAGACTGTTCGCAATCAGCGACCTGCATCTCGGACACGAGACTAATCGCGCCGCGCTCCCGGATCTTCCGGACCATGCCGAAGACTGGCTGATCGTGGCCGGGGACATCGCCGAACAGTTCGAGCTGCAGGAGGCCGCCTTCAGGATGCTGGCCGACCGGTTCGCACGGGTGATCTGGGTTCCGGGCAACCATGACCTGTGGTCGGTGCCGCGCAACGGGGACCCGTCCCCGCGCGGGATGGCGCGCTACCGCCGTCTCGTCGACATGGCCCGCGGACACGGCATCGTCACGCCGGAAGACCCGTTTCCGGTCTGGCCCGACCCGCCGCACGTGATCGCGCCGCTGTTCCTGCTCTACGACTACAGTTTCCGGCCGGCCCATGTTCCCCGCAGCGAGGTCCGCCGCTGGGCGGGTGCCGCCGCCTGTGCCGACGAGTTCTTCCTGCAGCCCGACCCCTACCCGAGCCGCGAGGCCTGGTGCGAAGCGCTCTGCGCCAAGGCGGAGCAACGGCTTGCGAGCCTGCCGGCGGGCACCCGGACCATCCTGGTCAATCACTGGCCCCTTCTGGCCGAACTCATCAGGATCCCGCGGATCCCGCGGTTCAGACCCTGGTGCGGCACGATCCGGACCGCGGACTGGCACCGGCGGTTCCGCGCCTCCGTGGTGGTGTCCGGACACCTGCACACCCGGCGCACCGACGTGGTGGACGGCTGCCGGTTCGAGGAGGTTTCGCTGGGCTACCCGGGACAGTGGCGCCCGGAACGGGGCATCGCAGCCTACCTGAGGCCGATCTTCGGGCCGGCGGGCCCGGTCAGCCGAGCGCGTCGAGACGCGCCCTGATGGCCAGCATGTCCTTCCAGGCTTCCGCCTTGCGCTCCGGCGAACGCAGCAGGTAGGACGGGTGGAAGGTGGCAAGCGCGGGGACCGGGTCGCCGCTTCCGCGGCCGCGAAAGTCGTACCAGCGCCCGCGCATCCGGCTGATGCTGCCGTCGCGCTCGAGCAGGGTGTTGGCAGCGGTCCCGCCCAGCATGACCATGAACCGCGGCCCGACCAGTTCGACGTGCCGGTGCAGGAACGGCAGGCAGACCTCGCGCTCGAAGGTGTTGGGCTGCCGGTTGCCGGGCGGACGCCAGGGCAGGATGTTGGTGATGTAGACGACATCGCGCTGCAGTCCGATGCTGGCCAGCATGCGGGTGAGCAAACGCCCGCTCGCCCCCACGAACGGCTCGCCGGTCCGGTCCTCGTCTGCGCCCGGCGCCTCCCCGATCAGCATGACGGCCGCCCCGGGCGTCCCGCTTCCGAACACGAGATTGGTGGCGGTCAACTTCAGGCCGCATCCGTCGAATCCCGCCAGCGCCTCGCGGAGTTCGGCGAGGGACCTGGCGGACCCCGCCCGGGCGCGGGCATCGGCAAGCGCGCTCGCGGTCTGCGGCGCCTGTTCAGCACGCGGGGCTGCCGGCTGCGGGCGGGCGGGTTGCACGCGGGGCTGCGGAGTGCGGGACCGCGCGAACCGGTCGATCGGGAACTCTTCGAGCACCTCGTCGATGCCGGCATCCCGGGCCCATTCGAGCATGGCGTCCTGCTGGGCGGCGGCAGGCTCGCTGCCGGAAGAGCCGTTCATGCCCGGGTATCCCTGCTGCGCCGGGTCGGCGACAAATGGTCCCGTGACAGCCCTGCCCGGGAACCGTAGTCTCGGATCGTGCCACATGCTCCCTGACCGCGAAAGTGAGGCCGGTGTCATGGACCGCGAATTCATGGAATACGATGTCGTCGTTGTCGGAGGCGGTCCGGCCGGGCTGTCCACGGCGATCCGGCTTGCCCAGGTCGCCGCGGAGACCGGCCGGGAACTCGGCATCTGCGTGCTTGAGAAGGGTTCGGAGATCGGGGCCCACATCCTGTCGGGCGCGGTGCTGGAGCCGCGGGCACTCGACGAGCTCTTCCCCGACTGGAAGGAGCGCGGCGCGCCGCTCAACCAGCCGGTCACCGAAGACCGCATGATGATGCTGACCAGGACCGGCGGCATCCGCCTTCCAACCCCGCCGCAGATGCGCAACCACGGCAACTACATCATCAGCCTGGGCAACCTGTGCCGCTGGCTGGCGGAACAGGCCGAGGCCCTGGGCGTGGAAATCTATCCCGGGTTTGCCGCGGCAGAGGTGCTGTACCGCGAGGACGGATCGGTGCGCGGTGTTGCCACCGGCGACATGGGTGTCGGCCGCAACGGCGAGCAGACCGCGAACTACATGCCCGGCATGGAACTGCGCGCGCGCGTCACGGTCTTTGCCGAGGGGTGCCGGGGATCGCTGACAAAGACCCTGTTCGAGCGTTTCGACCTGCGTGCGGATGCAGACCCGCAGACCTTCGGGATCGGGATCAAGGAACTGTGGGAGGTCGACCCGGCGGTCCATTCCCCGGGACGAGTGCTGCACACCGTCGGATGGCCGATGGACCAGCAGACCTACGGCGGCTCGTTCCTGTATCACCTCGAGGACAGTCAGGTCGCGGTCGGCTACGTGGTCGGTCTCGACTACCGCAACCCGCATCTCAGTCCGTTCGACGAGTTCCAGCGCTTCAAGACCCACCCGAAGATCCGGCCGGTATTCGAGGGCGGCCGCCGGGTCGCCTACGGCGCCCGCGCCATCAACGAAGGCGGGTTCCAGTCCATACCGAGGCTGACCTTCCCGGGCGGGTTGATCGTCGGGTGCTCGGCCGGCTTCCTGAACGTTCCGAAGATCAAGGGCAGCCACAACGCCATGAAGTCGGGCATGCTGGCCGCCGAGGCGATCGCCGAGACGCTGGCCGACGAGACGGATGCCGGCGGCATCCAGGTCGAGGGCTACGCCGAGCGGGTGCGCGGGTCGTGGATCTGGGACGAGCTCTACCGGGTTCGCAACATCCGTCCGGGATTCCGCGCCGGCCTGTTCTATGGCCTGGCGCATGCGGCGCTTGACACCTACATCCTGCGCGGTCGCGCACCGTGGACGCTGCGGCATCATCCCGACCACGAGTCGCTGGCGCCGGCATCGCACTGCGAGAAGATCCCGTATCCGCGTCCCGACGGCGTGGTGAGTTTCGACCGGCTGTCCTCGGTGTTCCTGTCGAACACCAACCACGAGGAGAACCAGCCGGTTCACCTGACGCTGACGGATGCCGACATCCCGGTGCGCTACAACCTCGCTCACTACGATGCGCCTGAACAGAGATTCTGTCCGGCAGGGGTCTACGAGATCGTCCGCGACGAGGACGGCGAGAACCCTGAACTGCAGATCAACGCGCAGAACTGCGTTCACTGCAAGACGTGCGACATCAAGGACCCGCTGCAGAACATCAACTGGGTGGTTCCGGAAGGTGGCGGCGGACCCAATTACCCCAACATGTAGGACACCGGAGGCTGTTTGCCCCATGGGTGCTGGAAGAGGGTCACGGCCATGGTGACGGGCCGATCGCCGTGCGTGCGCGGGCGTCTCCGGGAGGCGTCGGGGCGGACCGTCGGCTGCGTCCTGCTGCTGGCGGCACTCGCGGGTTGCGTCGTGTCGGGCCCGCAGACCGTCGGACCGGGCCCTGACCCGATGGACGCGGTGTCGACCGCCGGCAGCTATCTCATCGGGCGAACCGCCTACCGGCACGGCGACATCGACGCCGCCTCGGTCAACTATGGCCGCGCATTGAAGGCCGACCCGGGCAATGTCTCGCTGACCCACCGCCTGTTCATGGTCAGGCTGGAACAGGGCCGGATCGAGGACGCCATCGGACTGGCCCGGCTGATATCGGCGACACCCGCAAGCGCGGTACGTCTGCCGCTCGTCGCGGTGACTCTCGGGCTCGACCATGCCGCGAACGGCGACTGGGAACAGGCAATCGCGCAGTTCGAAACCCTGGCCGGCAACCAGGTAAGCCTGATCTTGAAACACCTGCTCGCGGGCTGGGCCCTGGCCGGGTCGGGAGACTGGGCCGGCGCCGATGCCCGACTGTCTGACCTCGCCCGGAACACCGGGATCGAGGGGCTGAGCCTGCTGCACCGCGGGTATGCCCGCGTCCTGGCCGGTAACCCGGAGGAAGGCCGGCGCCTGCTCGCCCGGACCATGGATCTCGACCCCCGGCCGACGCTTCGCCTCCGGCTCGCCATGGCGGTATTGCTTGCGACCGCACACCGTGACGATGCCGCCCGCGCGGCCCTGGCGTTGACCGGTGATGACGGGGTTCATGCCGAAACCCTGCACGCCCTGCTCGGACGCGCTCGAAAGGGCGAGCCCGTTGACGGCCAGGTTTCAACCGCGATCCAAGGCATGGCCGAGGCGCTGTTCGACGTGGCGAGCGCGCTGCAGCGCATCGAACGGCCCCGGTCCGCTGACCGTCTTCACGGCCAGGTCCTCGCGCTTGCCCGTCTGTCGCGCTTCCTGAACCCGCGGTTCGTGCCCGCCAGCCTGCTGGTGGCCCAGATCCTGGCGGCCCGGGACGACCACGGGGCGGCAGTGGAGGTCTACACCGCCGTCCCGGCCACCTCCGCGTACCACGACCTGTCCAGGCTGCGCGCCGCCCGGGCCCTGTTCAACGCGGACCGCGCCGACGAGGCGATCGCACTGCTGGAGCAGATGGGGGCGGAGCGGCCGGGCGACCCGGCGCCCTGGGCACAGATCGGCGACCTGCACCGCCGGCAACGCCAGTGGGACCTCGCAGCCGCCGCCTATTCCGAGGCTTTGGACCGGGTCGGCATGCCGACCGGGCCGGACTGGAGTCTGTTCTACTACCGGGGCGTGGTCCTTGAACGGGCCGGCCGGTGGACCGAGGCCGAAGCAAGCTTCCTGCGCGCACTCGAACTCTCCCCCGACCAGGCGCATGTCCTGAATTACCTCGGCTACACCTGGACGGAGCTCGGTGTCCGGCTCGACGAGGCGGAACGGATGATCCGCAGGGCGAACGAACTCGATCCCACGGACGGGTACATCATCGACAGCCTGGGCTGGATCCTGCTCAGGACCGGCCGGGTCAAGCAGGCTGTGCCACTGCTCGAACATGCCGTCCGCCTGCTTCCCGCCGATGTGACCATCAACGAACACCTGGGCGACGCATACTGGCGGGCCGGCCGGCGCGAAGAGGCGGTGTACCAGTGGAAACGGGCCAATGCGCTCGACCCGGAACTTGACCAGCGAGAAGAGATACGGGCCAAGATCAGGGACGGCCTGCCTGACGAGACCTGACATGGGACCTGGTGCGGATCCGACCCGAGAGATACCGGCTCCGGCGAAGCTCAACCTCACGCTGCACGTGACCGGACAGCGCGCGGACGGCTACCACACGCTCGATGGCCTGACCGTCTTCTGCACCCTGGCCGACCAGGTCCGGGTCATCCCCGGCGGTGAGCGGGACCGCGTGATCGTGGACGGTCCGTTCGCCGGGCACATCACCGGACCGGAACTCGCGGAAGCGACCGTGCGCGCCTTCCGGGACCGGTTCGGACCGCTTCCACGGGTCGGGATCCGCATCACCAAGCGGATACCGGTTGCCGCCGGACTCGGCGGCGGATCGGCTGATGCGGCGGCCGTGCTGCGTGCTCTCGCCGCACTGTGCCCGGTCCCGCCCGACCGCGGCGCGCTGCACCGACTCGCGCTGGAACTCGGCGCCGATGTTCCGGCGTGTCTCGACGGGGTTCCGGTCCGCGTGCGCGGCATCGGCGAGTGCCTCGTTCCCCTGGGACCGCTGCCGCCGCTGCCGGTGGTCCTGGTCAACCCCGGGGTCGCCCTGCCCACCGGGCAGGTATTCCGGCAACGCGAGGGAGGATATTCCCGCTCCGAGCCGCTGCCGCCGGAACCGCTGGATGCCGAGGGACTGTTCTGCTACCTCGGGGAGCGCGCGAACAACGACCTGATCGGTGCGGCGTGCGCCGTCGCGCCGGTGGTCGCCACCGTGCTCGAGACCCTCGCCGACGCACAGGAACCCAGATGCCACGGAATGTCCGGAAGCGGAGCGACCTGTTTCGGCCTGTTCGACGAAGGTGCCCACGAGGGCGCCCGCGCACTCGCCGAACGGCTCGCGTCACGCGGGTGGTGGTCGTCTGCCGCCACCCTGGCCAACAGAACGACAGCCTGAGGACAAACCCATGAAACCAGGCCGCAGCTACTACTCACCCGCCGGGGGCCTTCCCGGCCAGTCGCACCTGCTGACCGGGCGCGCCGTGTTCACCGACGCTTACGCGGTCATTCCGAAGGGCGTGATGACCGACATCGTCACCAGCGCCCTGCCGCACTGGCGCGCCACCCGAACGTGGATCCTGGCGCGGCCGCTGTCGGGATTTGCCGAGACGTTCTCGCAGGCGATCATCGAGGTCGGACCCGGCGGCGGCAGCGAGAGGCCCGAGCCGGATCCGGGTGCGGAAGCCGCCCTGTTCGTGGTGTCGGGCACGCTCGATCTCGACTGCGCCGGGACCGGCTCGCGACTGGAGGCCGGCGGGTTCGCCTACATTCCGCCGGGACTCGCGTGGCGCATCACCGCCGTCGGGGACACGGCGGCAGTATTCCACTGGATCCGAAAGCGTTACGAGCCGGTCGAGGGCCTGGGCGTCCCCGACCCGATCGTGACCAGCGACCGCGCCTGCACGCCTGTCGCCATGCCGGACAGTGACGGCCGATGGGCGACCACCCGGTTCATCGACCCCGAAGACATGCGCCACGACATGCACGTCAACATCGTGACCTTCGCCCCCGGAGCGGTGATCCCCTTCGCCGAAACCCACGTGATGGAACACGGGCTCTACGTGCTCGAGGGCAAGGGCGTCTACCGGCTGAACCAGGACTGGGTCGAAGTCGAGGCCGGTGACTTCATGTGGCTGCGCGCCTTCTGTCCCCAGGCGTGCTACGCCGGCGGCCCCGGGCCGTTTCGCTACCTGCTGTACAAGGACGTCAACCGTCACCCGCGGCTTGTACCGTGAGCCTCAGTGCCGCGCGGCCTCGTACCAGTTCACGATCAGCAGCCGCTCCTCCTCGTCCATCGCCGAGAGGTTCGCCGGCGGCATGGCGCGGGACCGGCCGGACTGCAGGTAGACCTGCCGGGCATGCCGGAGCAGCTGGTCTTCCGTTTCCAGAACCACGCCGCGCGGCGGCGCCGCCATTCCCTCCCACAGCGGCTCGCGGGCATGGCACATCGAACAGCGGTCAACCACGATCTCGGTCACCGCGGCAAACTGCGGGTCGGCGGCCAGGCGGCGGTGTTCCACCGTCCTCGACACCGCGGTGCCGGTGAGCGCCGAAGGCATGGTCGACAGCCAGACGATGACGCAGAACAGCGCCGCCGCCACGATCCACGGCCAGACCAGGTGACCGCGGCGCTCATGCACACGGTTGAAGTAGATCCGGATCAGGACCCCGACCAGGAAGACAAGCGACGCGATGATCCAGCTGTACCCGGTCGCGAAGGCGAGCGGGTAATGGTTGGACAGCATCAGCAACAGGACCGGCAGGGTCAGGTAGTTGTTGTGCGTCGAACGCTGCCGGGCAATCCGGCCGTACTTCGTATCCGGTCGCCGGCCGGCCAGCAGGTCCGCGGTCACCACTTTCTGGTTCGGGATGATCACCATGAACACGTTCGCACTCATGATGGTGGCGGTGACCGCGCCCAGGTGCACGAAGGCGGCCCGTCCCGGAAACACCTGGGCAAAGCCCCAGGCAAGCAGCACCAGGATGCCGTAGAGGACCAGCATCAGCAGCCTGTCGTCCCCGCCAAGCGGACTGCGGCAGACCAGGTCGTAGACCAGCCAGCCGACGACGATCGAGACCAGCGAGATCGCGATCGCGATCGCGGGATCGAGGTCAATGATCTCCGGGTCGAGCAGGTAGAGCTCGGGGCTCGCGTAGTAGACAACCACCAGCAGCGCGAACCCCGACAGCCAGGTGGCGTAGCTCTCCCACTTGAACCAGGTCAGGTGTTCGGGCAGGTCGTCGGGCGCGACCATGTACTTGCGCACGTGGTAGAAGCCGCCGCCATGTACCTGCCACTCCTCGCCGTCGACCCCGGCGGGCAGGCCGGGCGGACGCCTGAGCCCGAGATCGAGCGCGATGAAATAGAACGAGGTTCCGATCCACAGCACCGCCGCCATCACGTGGAACCAGCGAATGGCGAGATCCAGCCAGTCCCAGGCAACCGGGAGCAGGTCGACGGTCATGCGACCGATCCCGCAGCCCGCAGCCGGTGCACCGCCTGCAGGACGCGTTCGGGCGTGACCGGAACGTCGAGCCGCGGGCAGGTGCGGTACCCGTCGACGCTCGCGACAGCCATCGAAAGCGCCTCCACCACCGATGCGCACAGCAGCAGCGGCGGTTCGCCCACCGCCTTTGACCGGCCGATGGTCGGACGGGCGTTCTCGGACCAGGGGGCGATGTGGACGTTGAACTCTGCCGGACAGTCGGATGCCAGGGGGATCTTGTATGTCGACGGCGCATGGGTGCACAGCCGGCCGGTCTCGTCCCACCACAGTTCCTCGGTTGTCACCCACCCCATGCCCTGGATGAAACCGCCCTCGATCTGGCCGATGTCGATCGCGGGGTCGAGCGAGCGGCCGATGTCCTGCAGGATATCGACTCGGTCGACCCGGTACTCGCCGGTAAGCGTATCGACCGTCACCTCGCTGGCCGCGGTCCCGTAGACGAAGTAGTAGAACGGCTCGCCACGGCCGGTCTCCCGGTCCCAGTGGATGTCGGGAGTCTTGTAGAACCCGGTGGCGGACAGCTGCACCCGGGCGCGGAAGGCTTCGGCAACCAGCTCGCCGAACGCCATTTCCCGGTTGCCGATCCGAACCCGGTTGTTCTCGAAGCTGATCCGGTCCGGCTCGACACTCCACCGCTCGGCCGCAAAGTCAACCAGACGCCGGCGAATCTTCTCGGCGGCATCGAAGGCAGCCATGCCGTTCAGGTCCGATCCGGTCGACGCCGCGGTTGCGGACGCGTTCGGCACCGTGGCGGTGCTCGCCTCGGTGATGCGGATCCGGTCCAGGTCGACCTGAAAGCAGTCCGCAACCACGAGCGCCACCTTGGTAAGCAGACCCTGGCCCATTTCGGTGCCACCATGGTTCAGGTGGATCGAGCCGTCCTGGTAGACATGGACCAGTGCTCCGGCCTGGTTCAGCCAGGTCAGCGTGAACGAAATTCCGAACTTCACCGGGGTGAGCGCAATGCCCTTGCGGATCACCCCGTCCCGCCCGTTGAAGGCGCAAACGGCGTCGTGGCGGGCGTGGAAGTCGCACGCGGTTTCCAGTTCCTCGAACAGCCGCGGCAACAGGTTGTCGCTCACCCGCTGCCAGTATGGCGTCAGGTCCCGACCGGGGGAGGCATAGAGGTTTGCCTTGCGGATCTCGAGCGGCGTGCGGCCGAGCCGGCAGGCAATCTCCTCGATCATGCGTTCGGCAACCAGCAGTCCCTGCGGGCCGCCGAACCCGCGAAACGCGGTGTTCGAGACGGTGTTGGTACGCAACGGCCGCGACGTCAGCCTCACGTTCGGGTAATAGTAGGCGTTGTCGGCTTGGAACAGCGCCCGGTCGGCAACCGGCCCCGACAGGTCGGCCGAGAATCCGGCCCGGGACGCGAACCTCGCCTCGACCGCCAGGATCCGCCCGGTATCGTCGAAGCCGACATCGTAGTCCACCTCGAAGTCATGCCGCTTGCCGGTTGCCGTCATGTCGTCGTCGCGGTCCGGACGCAGCTTGACCGGCCGGTTGAATCGGCGCGCGGCCAGCGCGGCGGCGGCCGCAAACAGGCTGGACTGGGATTCCTTGCCGCCAAACCCGCCGCCGAGCCGGCGGACCGTCACCGTGACCGAACTCGCCGGAACGTCGAGGACATGGGCCACCATGTGCTGTACCTCGCCCGGATGCTGGGTCGAGGAAATGACATGCATCTCGTCATCCTCGCCGGGCAGCGCAACAGCAATCTGGCCTTCGAGATAGAAGTGCTCCTGCCCGCCGATGTTCATGGTCCCGGTAATGCGATGGGCGGCCTGCGGAAGCGCCGCCGCGGCATCGCCGCGCGTCAGCGTGAGCGGGGGAACCACGGTCTCGTTCGCCTGCCCGAGCTCGAGCACCGGCGCAAGCGGGATGCCGTCGACCCGGGCGAGGCGGGCGGCGCGGCGCGCCGCATCGCGGGTGTCGGCGACCACGATGAAGAGCGGTTGCCCCCAGAACACGATCTCGCCTTCGGCAAGCACCGGGTCGTCCCCGGCGCGGCTCGCGCTGATGTCGTTGGTGCCGGGGATATCCTGCGCCGTCAGGACACCGACCACGCCCGGCGCCGATCGCACAGCCTCGAGTTCCAGCCGTTCCAGCCGGGCGCGGGCGATCGTCGACAGGCCCAGGTAGGCGTGTAGCGTCTCCGGCGGCAACGGCACGTCATCGGTAAACCGCGCACTCCCCGTGACGTGCCGGCGAGCGGAGTCATGCGGATGCGCTCCGTGCATCCAGGTGCGGCGCTCAGGCCCCGTCACCGAACCTGCTCCAGTCGCACCGGCACGCCCGGTTCGCTGTTCTCCAGGTAGAACCGCACCAGCAGGTTGCGCGCCACCAGGCTGCGGTAGCCGGCACTCCCCCGCAGGTCGCTGATGGGTGTGAAGTCGCGATCGAGCGCCTCACCGGCCGCCTGCATGGTCTGCGCCCGCCACGGCCGGCCGGTACACGCCGCCTCGGCGGCACTGGCGCGCGACGGAACGGCTGCCATGCCACCGAAGGCCAGCCTGGCGCAGGTGACGGTGTCACCGTCGACTTCGAGATTGAAGGCGCCGGCGACCGCGGCGATATCCTGTTCCCGCCGCTTCGAGACCTTGTAGAAGCCGAGGCGGGCACCCGGATTCGGCAGGCAGACCCTGATCCGCTCGAGGAATTCCCCGGGCCGGATGTCCTGGCGGCCGCAGCCGAGGAAGAACGCATCGATTCCCACTGTCCGGCATCCCCGGCCGCTGCGCAGGCCGATCTCGGCTCCGAGCGCCAGCAGGACAGGCGGCAGGTCGCCAACCGGCGAGCCGTTGGCGACGTTGCCGCCCACCGTGCCCATGGTACGGATCTGCGGTCCGCCGACCCGCTCCCAGAAGTCGCGAAGCGACGGAATGGCCTCGACGAGCGCCCGCCCCGCCTCCTCCCAGGTCACCGCGGCGCCGAGCACGATCGCCCGGTCCTCGCGCTCGATCGCAGCCAGCTCGTCGAGGTGACCGATGCAGATCGCGGGCGAGATCGGCCGCAGCTGCCGGTTGACCTCGACGCCGACGTCGGTTGCACCGGCGACGAGCACCGGGTCGGTCTCCTGCTCCAGCAGCCGTGCCAAGTCATCGACGTTGGCGGGCACCAGCACCCGGCTGCCGTCACGTTCAAGCTCGACCCTGCGGCCGTCCCGCAGCTCCGCAAGGCGCCGGCGCACCGCATCGCGCGTCGTGGTGAGCGGATCACCATCGCCTCGACAGGCCCGCAGGGCCGCCTCGACGATCGGCCGGTATCCGGTGCACCGGCACAGGTTTCCCTGCAGCGCCACCTCCACCTCGCTCCTGGTCGGGGACGGTGTCCTGAGCCACAGCGCACAGAGCGCCATCACGAAGCCCGGGGTGCAGAAACCGCACTGGCTTGCATGGCTCTCCACCATCGCCTCCTGCACCGGGTGCAGCCGGTCGTCGGATGCCAGGTGCTCCACCGTCACCACCTGACAGCTGTCGACTGTGGCCAGCGGACGGATGCAGGCGGTCACGGGCCCGTATTCGAGCTCGCCGTGGCGCAGCGCTCCGACCAGGACGGTGCAGGCGCCGCAATCGCCTTCCGCGCATCCTTCCTTGGTTCCGGCGAGCCGCATGTCAGTGCGCAGGAAGTCGAGCAGCATGTCGTGCGGTCCGACATCGCTGCAGGTGACCTCCCTGTCGTTCAGCAGCAGCCGGATTTCGCGTCTCGCGGCGGTCACGGTTCAGCTGCCACGGTAGGTCGAGTATCCGAAGGGCGAGAGCAGAAGCGGGACGTGGTACTGCACGGTCGTATCGCCGATGCCGAAGCGGACCGGGACGATGTCGAGAAACGGGATGTCATCCGCGGCCTGGCCGGTCTCCCGGTGGTAGCGCCCGACTTCGAAACGGATCTCGTAGCGCCCCGGTGTCATGGCCGCCCCTTCCAGCAGCGGCCGGTCCACCCTGCCGTCAGCATTGGTGACCGAACGCGCCCGCCTGGTACGCCGGCTCCCCTCGATCTGGTACAGGCGGATCACAAGCCCTGCCGCCGGACGGCCCAGCGCGATGTCGAGCACATGCGTGGTCAGGCGTCCCGTCGTCATCGCGCGTTCCGGTTTGGGAGGGTGCACTGTATGCGTTGAATGCTACGCGGCACGGTGCCTACAATCAACGCGGTCCGACGTGCTGTACCAGGAGGACGGTTTTGCGCTATCCGCGAGACCTGCAGGGATACGGAGCTGTTCCACCGCACCCGCGCTGGCCCCGGGATGCCCGGATCGCAGTCCAGTTCGTGATCAACTACGAGGAAGGCGGCGAGAACGCCGTCATCCACGGTGACGCGGCGTCGGAGTCGTTCCTCTCCGACATCGCCGGCGCCGAGCCCTGGCCGGGCCAGCGGCACTGGAACATGGAATCGCTGTACGAGTACGGTGCCCGCGCCGGCTTCTGGCGGCTGCACCGGATGTTCGTGCGCCGCGACATCCCGGTCACGGTCTACGGGGTGGCAACCGCGCTCGCCCGCTCGCCGGTCCAGGTCGCCGCGATGCAGGAGGCCGGCTGGGAGATTGCCAGCCACGGCCTGAAGTGGATCGAGTACCGGGGATTTTCCCGCGACGAGGAGCGCGAGCACATCAGGCGCGCGATCCGGCTGCACGAGCAGGTAACCGGCGAACGCCCGCGCGGATGGTACACCGGCCGCTGCTCCGCAAACACCGTGGAACTCGTGGCATCGGAGGGAGGCTTCGACTACATCTCCGACGCCTACGCCGACGACCTTCCGTACTGGACCCGGGCGGGCGGGCGCGATCAGCTGATCATACCCTACACCCTCGATGCCAACGACATGCGGTTCGCCGTCGCCCAGGGGTTCGGGTCGGGAGACGAATTCTTCGCCTATCTGCGGGACAGTTTCGACGTGCTGTATGCCGAGGGCTGCGAGGGACAGCCCCGGATGCTCTCGGTTGGCCTGCACTGCCGGCTTGCCGGCCGGCCAGGCCGGGCAGCGGCACTGAATCGCTTTATCGAGCACGCGAGCGGTCATGCCCATGTCTGGTTCGCCCGGCGCATCGACATCGCGCACCACTGGCGCCGGACCCATCCGCCGCGCCGGGCACGGGTCCGGCCCTCGACCCTGGACCGCGGCGGTTTCGTGGAGATGTTCGGCGAGGTATTCGAACATTCGCCGTGGATCGCGGATCGCGCCTGGCACGGCGAGCTCGGCCCGGCGCACGACACGCCGGAAGGGCTGCACAGCGCCCTTGCCCGGGTGTTCCGGTCCGCCGGCACCGAGGAGCGGCTCGGCGTGCTGCGCGCACATCCGGACCTTGGGGGCCGGCTCGCGGCGGCACGGCGCCTGACCCCCAGTTCGCAGGCCGAGCAGGCATCGGCCGGTCTCGACGCGCTGACCGACGCGGAGCGGGCGCGGTTCCAGGAGCTCAATCGGACCTACGTCGAACGTCACGGCTTCCCGTTCATCATCGCGGTGCGCGACCACGACCGTGCCGGGATCCTCCAGGCCTTCGAGACCCGCATCGGCAATGACCGCGACAGCGAGATCCGCGAGGCCTGCCGCCAGGTCGAGCGCATCGCCGGCCTGCGGATCCGCGAGATCATGGAACCGGACGCGCCATGACCGCCGGCCGGATCTGGATCCGAAACGCCGCGGTTGTCGTCACCATGGACGACGAGCGCCGGGAACTGGCGGACGCGGGACTGCTGATCGAGGACGGCCGGATCGTCGCCGTCGGCGCCGATCCGCCGTCGGTGCGGGCCGACTGGCAGGTGATCAACGCCACCGGGTGCGTGGTCACTCCGGGCCTGGTCAACACGCACCACCACCTTGCCCAGACCCTGACCCGGGCGGTGCCGGCGGGCCAGGATGCCCCACTGTTCGGCTGGCTGGGCTCGCTCTACCCGGTCTGGGAGCGGATGCGCCCGGAGGAAATCTTCGTCGCAGCCCAGGTCGGGCTTGCCGAGCTCGCGCTGTCGGGCTGCAGCATGAGTTCCGATCACCTGTACTTCTTTGCCAACGGCATCCGGCTGGAGGATACGATCGAGGCGGCCGCGACGGTGGGCATGCGGTTTCACCCGACCCGCGGCGCCATGAGCATGGGCCAGAGCTCCGGAGGTCTGCCGCCGGACAGCATGGTCGAGGCCGAAGCCGGCATCCTGAAGGACTGCGAACGGGTGATCGATGCCTTCCACGACCGCGCTGAAGGCGCGATGGTGCAGGTGGGACTGGCGCCGTGCTCACCGTTTACGGTGTCGGAAGGGCTGATGCGCGACGTCGCGGAGCTTGCGCGCGACAAGGGGGTGCGCCTTCACACCCACCTGGCGGAGAACGCGGAGGACGTCGCCTTCTCGCTGGAACGCTTCGGCCGTCTTCCCGGTGACTACGCCGCCGACCTCGGCTGGCTCGGCGACCACGTCTGGCACGCCCACTGCGTCACGCTCGACGAGCGCGAAATCGGCCTGCTTGCGGGCACCGGCACCGGGGTTGCGCACTGTCCGTCGTCGAACTGCCGGCTCGGCTCCGGCATTGCGCCGGTCCGGCTGATGCGCGATGCCGGGGTTCCGGTCGGCCTCGGGGTCGATGGCTCGGCCAGCAGTGACCAGGGTCACCTGCTGAACGAGGCGCGGCTCGCCATGCTCCTGCAGCGCGTCGACGGCGGGGCCGGGGCGCTCAGCGCCCGCGAGGCCCTGGAATTCGCGACCCGCGGCGGCGCCAGGGTGCTCGGACGCAACGGCGAGCTCGGCTCGCTCGAGAGCGGGAAGCGGGCCGATATCGCCATCTGGGACCTGTCGGGTCTCGAGGCCGCCGGCGCGTGGGACCCGGTGGCGGCCCTGGTGCTGTGCGGACCGTTCCGGGTCCGTCACCTGCTGGTCGAGGGCCGACCGGTGGTGACCGACGGTCTGCTGGTCAGTCTCGAGGCCCGCGCCCTGGCCGAGACGGCGCACGCCGCCGTTGCGCGGCTTGCCGGTTGAGCGGCGGGGACACATTGCTTGACAGTCAGCAGGCCGCACCGTGGAATTGCGGGTTCAGGCCCGTAACGACCTCTGTACCATAGTCACGAAAGGCCACAGTCATGCTCAGAGCACTTCTTACACTGGCACTTGTTGCCGCCGGCGTGTCCGGCGCCGCCGCCCAGACCAAGGTCCCGTTTGCGCTCGACTGGAAGTTCGAAGGGCCGAGCTCCGCCTACTTCGCGGCGATCGACAACGGCCACTTCAAGGCCGAGGGTCTCGACGTGGAGATCTCGGCGGGCAAGGGATCGCTGGATGCCATTCCCAAGGTCGCGACCGGCGCGTTTCCGTTCGGTTTTGCCGACATCAACAGCCTGGTCCGGTTCAAGGACAAGAACCCCGACGCACCAGTCATCGCCGTGATGATGGTCTACGACAAGCCTCCGTTTGCGGTGGTGGGACGGGTATCGCAAGGCGTTTCGACGCCCAAGGACCTGGAGAACCGCATCCTCGGTGCGCCCCCGCCCGACGGAGCCTGGGCGCAGTTCCCGGCGTTTGCGGCCGAAAACGGTCTCGACGTGAGCAAGATCACCGTCGAACCGGTCGGGTTTCCGACCCGCGAACCCATGCTTGCCGAGGGACGGGTCGATGCGATCACCGGCTACTCGTTCTCCAGTTTCCTGAACCTGGTCCGGCTCGGGATCCCCGAGAACGACATCTCGGTGCTGCTGATGGCGGACCATGGACTGGCGCTCTACGGCAACGCGGTCATCGTCAACACGGACTTCGCGGCTGCCAACCCGCAGAAGGTGACCGGGTTCATCCGCGCGGTTGCCCGGGGCTGGCGGGACGTGATTGCCGACCCCGAAGCCGGTGTGCGGATGATGGCGGAGCGCAACCCGGCTGCCGACATCGCACTGGAGACCCGGCGCCTGCAGCTGTCGATCGACGGCAACGTGCTGACGCCGAACGTGGCGGCCAACGGCATCGGCCAGGTCGATCCGGCCCGGTTCGACAAGGCGCTCGGCCAGCTCGAGATGAATTTCGAGCTTTCGAAGACCCCGGACCCGGCCGCGTACTTCACCGACCGGTACCTTCCCGATGACGGCAGCCTGATGATCGGCGGGTAGCGGGGCCCGCGGACAGTGTCGTGACGGAGGACGACTGCGCAGCGCTGACGGCCGGAGCGGTCCCGCGCATCGAGTTGCGCGAGGTCTGCTACGCCTACCGGACCGGAAATGGGCACCTGCCGGTTCTCGACGGGCTCACCTTCACCTGCGGGACCGGCAGTTTTACGGCGGTGGTCGGCCCGTCCGGATGCGGCAAGTCGACACTGACGCGGCTGATCGCGGGATTGATGCTGCCGGACCGGGGCGAGGTGCTGCTGCACGGTGAACCGGTCCGCTCCCCCAGGGCGACGGTGGGAATGGCATTCCAGAACCCGGTACTGCTCGAGTGGCGGACCATTCTCGCCAACGTCCTGCTGCCGCTCGAAATCGTTCCCAACCGGCTCACCCGCGAGGAGCGGAGGAACCGGGCCCGCGAGCTGCTTGCCCTGGTCGGTCTCGAAGCGTTCGAGGACCGGCGCCCCTCGGAACTGTCCGGCGGCATGCGCCAGCGTGCCTCGCTGTGCCGCGCACTGGTGACCCGGCCGGAGGTGCTGATCCTTGACGAACCGTTCGGGGCGCTCGACGCGTTCACCCGCGAGGACCTGTGGCAGACGATGCACGCGTTGCGGCGGGAGGAACGGTTCACCTGTCTGCTGATCACCCATGATCTGAGGGAGTCGGTGTTCCTGGCCGACCGGGTGGTGGTACTGTCCGACCGGCCAGCCACCGCCCAGGTGACCATGGAGGTCCCGCTTGGCGACGAACGCGCGCTCGACGACCTCTACGGGACGGAGGCAACCGAACTGCAGGCCGAACTGCGCCGGCAGATCCGCATCGCCCAGCAGGCCCGACAACCGGAGCCGGCGCCATGAGACGCCAGATCCTGGTTCCGGTTGCAGCCCTGGTGCTGTTCGCTCTGGCCTGGGAGTTTCTGGTCTGGGTGAATGACTGGCCCGACTACAAGATGGCCTCGCCCTCCGATCTCGGACCGGCATTCTGGAAGTTCCGCGGCCTGTTTCTCGAACACGGCTGGGAGACGCTGTGGCGCACGGTCGCAGGCCTGCTGCTCTCGGTGGCGGCCGGTCTGGTGCTGGGTATGGTGATGGGGCTGTCCCGGGTCATGCGCGAAGCCCTCTACCCGCTGCTGGTCGGGTTCAACGCCATCCCCAAGGCAACGGTGGTTCCGGTCATCGCGCTCATCTTCGTGGGCGCCCACGACATGAACACGGTGCTGATTGCCTTCCTGATCTCGTTCTTCCCGATCGCGGTCTCGATTTCGATCGGCCTGTCGACGCTGGAGCCGGAATACCGGGACATCCTGCGTTCGCTCGGCGCCAGCCGCTTCACGATCTTCTGGAAGATCGCCCTGCCCAAGACCATGCCCGAGTTCTTCGGCGCGCTGAAGGTGGCGGTGACGCTGGCCTTCATCGGGACCAACCTGATGGAGATCGTCGAACCGCACGGTCGCGGCCTCGGCTACCTGTTCGACAGCGGCAAGATCAGCGCCGACTACCCCTTGATGTTCGCGGTGCTGATCGCGCTCGCCCTGCTCGGCATCTTGCTGTTCTACTGCGTGGTCGTGCTCGAGCGGATCTTCGCCGGCTGGGCCGAACGCAGCGAGACCTGACACCGCCACGCCCCGGCCCGCACGACACAGCCCCGTTGACCGGGCGGCACGGACCACCGGCCACGCCGATCATCAAACGCCACGGATCCGCGGGGTTTCCGGCACCGGAACCATCGGGCCACGAGCCCGGCGCTACCGGCCCGACCTGTCCAGTCTCTCCTGCGCCTCGGTGACCCCTGCGCGGGCCGCCTGCTCATAGAGCGAGCGGGCGCGCTCGGCGTCGGCGGGCACGCCGCGCCCCTGCTCGGTCAGGACGCCGAGGACATGGGCAGCTCTGGCGACACCCAGGTCTGCCGACTTCGCGAATGCCCGGGCCGCCCGGGTGTCATCACGCGGCGTTCCCCGGCCCTTCAGGTGGAAGACCCCCAGGTTGAACAGGGCGTAGGGATGGTCCTGTTCGCCGGCCTGCCGGTAGTAGGCGAACGCCCGGGCATCATCCTGCTCGACACCCAGCCCCCGTTCGTAGAACAGCCCGAGGTTGTACAGAACCTCCGGCGAGCCGGTCTCGGCTGCATCACGCAAAACCCTGGCGGCCGCACCGTAGGCACGTTCGTCCGGGTTGTTGCCGAGGAGGACCCGGGCCAGGTCCAGCAGCTCCTCCGCCCTCACCTCCGGCGTGCGTTCCACGGCCGCGACCCGGGGACCGGCAGGCGCTGCAGCGCGTTCCGGGGCAGTCGCCGCAGTGGATTCCGGTGCGGGTGGAGTCGCTGCGCGTTCCGGGGCAGTCGCCGCAGTGGATTCCGGCGCGGGTGGAGTCGCTGCGCGTTCCGGGGCAGTCGCCGCAGTGGAGCCGGATGCCGGCGGAGCCGCTGCGCGTCCGGACGCGGCTGCCACGGTTGATCCGGAAGCGGGCGGCGGCGCCGCGCGTTGGGGTGCGCCCGCCGTTTCGGGTTGCGGGACCGGTTTGCGCGCGGGTGCCTGCGCTGTCGCTGCGGGTGCCTGGACAGTCTCGCGCTGTGCGGGGGCCGTCGCCTGGCCGACTGCCCCGGCGGTGGCCTCGTCTTCGCCCTGGAGCAGCGACCACGCGGCCGCGACCGCATCGTCAAACGTGTCCGCCACCCCGGCAAGATGGGTACGCCCCAGCGTGTCGATTCGCTCCTTGACCTGGCCCAGTCCAAGGGGCTCGGCATAGATGTAGCCGACCGCACCGGCACCGGCGAGAATCACTACCAGAATGAAGGAAAACAGCCCGCCGCGTGAGCGAGGCTGCGCCGGTGCGGACAGCGGTGGCGGTGCCGGCCTCGCGGGCGGCGGTTCAGGCCGGGGTTCAGGGTCTCCGGTCGGCGGTTCGGGTACCGGTTCAGGCCGGGGCTCCGGTTCGAGTTCTCCTGTCGGCGGCTCGGGTTCCGGGCGCGCGGCCCGTGCCGGCGAAGGGGGCTCCGCTTCCGCGTCGGCCCGCTCACTCTGCTCGATGCGCAGGGCGACCTGTTGCAACAGCAGGCCAAGCGTCCGCAGCGACTCGTCGACCCTGCTTTTCGAGGCATCGAACCGGGCCTGAACGAACCCCGACAGGTCCCCGTCCCGGGCATCGAGATCGGCCCGGATGGCCCGTTCGAGCCAGGCTCCGACGGTCAGTCCTGCCTGTTGTGCGTGCTGTTCGGCCATGGCCCGGACTTCGGGTTCGACGTCATCGAGACGCCAGACGGACCGGCGATCTGTCACGTCCGCGCTCCTCCGGCTGTCATTGTTGTCACTCCGGCAGCCTGCGATCGGCCGGAGGCCGGGTCTCGTCCGGTCCCGCGATCCGGTTGGCCATCTGTTCCACCACGCCGCGCAGGCGTTCCAGCATCGAGAGCACGTCTGCTTCCGATCGACCGATCCGCTCCTGCACGATGGCGCGTACCGACGCGTCCACACCCCGGTCGGCGTCAGCGCTGCGCCTGACCGCCATGCCGACCCACGCCGCCGGCGTCATTCCACCGGCAGCAGCCGCAGCCTCGACGGCCGCGATGGTGGTTTCGGTCACCCCTTCGACATGCCAAGGGCTGCGAGCCCCGGAGCCGGGTCCAGCTTCTGTCATGACTTCGCCCCTCCAAGCGTCGATGATAGCGCCTGCACCTTCACTTTGCGACACCAAGCGGTCGCAGAAAGGAACTGCCGGGATGTCCGCACTCGCCACCACACTCGCCACCGCCCGGCTGACCGGAGGGCTGGTCGAGAGGAACAGGTTCCCGCTGCCTGCCGATGCGGCGGCGGCCCATGACGTCCAGGAGCAGGCGGCCATCCTGCTGGGACCGCCGTCCGACGCCTGGAAGGTCGGATCGACCTCTCCTCAGGCCCGGACGGCACTCGGAACCGAAGGGCCGGGAGCGGCCCGTGTCCCTCGCCGGTACCGGTTTGCATCGGGGGAGACCATCGGAGTGTTCGAGGCCCATGATCTGGCCGTGGAGGCCGAGTTCGCGCTGCGCCTGGGACGCGACATCGTCTGCGACGGCTCGCCGCCACAGCGAGACGAGGTGATCGCCGCGATTGATGCGGTGATGCCTGCCCTCGAGATCGTTGGTTGCAGGATTGCCGGGGGCCTTGCCGGTGCCGGGCGCCATCTCGTGACCGCCGATGGCGGGGCAAACGTCGCGCTTGCAACCGGAACACCGGTCACGGCCTGGCGCTGTTTCGACCTGCCGGCACACCCGGTCCGCCTGATCCGCAACGGGACCCCGGTTGCCGAGGGCACCGGTGAGCGGGCGCTCGGCGACCCGGTCGCGGTCGTGGTCTGGCTCCTCCGTGACAGGGGCCGTCTCGCTGCCGGCGAGGTCGTCTCGACCGGGACCTGCACCGGCCTCGTTCCGGTCGGGCCCGGGGACACTCTCACCGGCGACTTCGGCGAGATCGGGTCGGTCGAGATCGGCCTGCGGCACGCAGAACCGGGCTGAGCGGTGACGGTTCCCCACGGTGGGTTCCAGCCGTCCCGGCGCCGGTGGCGACTTTCCCGGCGGCGCGTGCAGGGGACGGCGTGTCCGTGAACCGGCGGGCCGGGCACCGACGATCCCGGAACTGACCCGGATCGACGCATGTCCCCGTCTGCGAGGCACTCGCCCTCCCGACGACAGGTCCTGCGGACCGAATCATGGCGGTGTGCGGGATTTTCGGACGCCCGACACCGCGCCAGGTGCGCGATGCGGCGCGGCGCCGGCGCGACAGAGTTTTTTTCGCACTTGCAAACAAGCATGAGGCGTCGTTTTCCTCGCCCCAGCGCATGAACCAGAGGCGCTACGCGGGCATACCGCTCACCCGGGTACTGACGGGTCGGGGTCAGGCAGGAAGTCGCGGACCAGGTGCACCGCCTCGGCAAGGTTGCTGCGGATGACCGGGGTCTGCTCGGGGAAGGCGGTCTCGAACCGGCCCGGGAACCTCGAGTCCAGCATGACGAAGACGCCGGTATCACCGCTGCGCCGCATCAGCCGGCCAAAGGCCTGCCGCAGCTTGAGCCGCACCAGCATGTCATCGTAGTGCCGGCCGCCGAACGCCTCGCGGCGCGCACGGTGCACGATGCCGGGCACCTGCCACGGCACCCGTTCCATGACCAGCAGGCGGAGCGACAGGCCCGGCACGTCGACACCATCCCGCACGGCGTCGGTCCCGAGCAGGCATGAGTTCATCTCTGCCCGAAAGATCCGGACCAGCGTCGAGACGTCCATTCCGTCGACATGCTGCGCCAGCAAAGCCAGTCCGGCCCGGTCCAGCGGTGTGGCGATGCGCTGATGCACCTCGCGCAGGCGTCTGATCGCGGTAAACAGGCCAAGGGCGCCGCCGCCACCGGCGAGGAACAGCTGCAGGAAGGCGTCCGCCACTGCCGCGATGTCGTATCGGTCGACATCGGTGACAACGACGACCCGGGTGCGGGCGGCATAGTCGAACGGGGAGGCAAAGGCGCACCGGTCAACCTCGCCCGGCAGGTGGGCAATCCCGGTGCGCTGCTCGGCAACCTGCCAGTCCTGCTCCTCGTTTCCCGACGCGTCTCTCAGGCTGGCGGACGTCACGATGACACCGTCCGCGTTCGCAAGGACCGCGCGGGAGAACGGCAGGGTCGGGTCGATCCAGTGCCGGTGCATGCCGACGTCAAACACGTACCCGGCGCCACAGGTGACCTCGAACCGGTCGACAAAACCGTCGGTCTCGGCGGACTGCAGGGCGTCGAGCATGCCGATCCAGGGGTCGAGCACATCGACGCATCGCTGCTCCAGCATGCGCAGGATCGAGGCGGTCTCGAGGCGCCGCGCCTCGTCTGCCCCGCCGGCCGCCTGGCGCAACGCGTCAAGCAGTGCCCGGATGGCCCCGGCGAGACCGCCAAGCGTCTTCGCCAGTCCGGCAGCCGCCTCATGCAGGGCTTCGTCGGACCGTTGCGGGAGACACTCCATCGAGTAGCGCGAGACCCGACCGCCGTTGGCGTCGAGCACCTGCCGACAGACGCATGCGAGGAAGGTCTCCGCTGCACCGGACGGGCTGCCGGACTCGACGCGCCCCAGCCATCCTGCGCTCGGCAGGCCCTGCACATGTCTGATCACGTCGCCAAGCGGATCGCGCACCCGCTCTGCGCCATCGCGAAGCCCGGCTGCCAGCCGTTCGATCCTTCTGACCACCCCGCTGCCGCCGCGCCTGGTCTCGCCGCCGGCGAACCAGACGCGCAGAAACAGCGTTTCGCGGCCGGTCAGCCGGTTTGCGAAGGCGCTGTCGGCGGCATCGAACAGGTGGTGACCCTCGTCGAACACGTAGCGGTCCGGCATCCTCGTGCTGTCGCTTGTCGCGGCCTGGGTCAAAACCAGGGCATGGTTGGCGATCACCAGCCGCGCACGGTGCGACTGTCGCCGTGACTTTTCGACAAAGCACCGGTCGTAGTGCGGGCACAGTGCATGCAGGCACTCACCGCGGCGCACCGCGAGACCCAGGGTGTCGCGATGTCCGAGCAGGTCTGAGAGCCAGGACGGGAAATCGTCGCCGGTCATGTCACCGTCACGCGTCGCCGTGGTCCAGCGGGCCATGAGGCCAAGTGCCGTACCGCTGCCGGGCACTCGCCCGAAGCCCCGGGTAGTTTCCTCCAGCGCCAGCAGGCAGAGATAATTCTCCTGCCCCTTGCGCACGACCACGTTCCGGGCCTTGCCGACCGGATCCGGATACATCCGGTCCAGTTCCCGGTCGAGCTGCTGCTGCAGGTTGCGGGTGTAGGTGGACAACCACACCGTCGCGGTATTGCGTTCCGCCCACAGCCCGGCCGGCGCCACGTAGCCCATGGTCTTGCCGACCCCGGTTCCGGCCTCCGCAAGAACCACACGGGGGCCGCAGTCGGATCCGGACGGCAGGAAGGCGCCGGCGGCCGCGGCGGCAAAGTCGACCTGGCCGGATCGCCGCTCCGCCTGCGGACCGAGCAGCTCGCCGAGCCTGGTCCGCGCCTCGTCCTCGCCGACCGGCAGGTGTTCCGTTCCCCGGTCCGGCGGCAGGTCCGACCACGCCTGCAGCGTGGACCAGACCTCGTGGTCTTCGGGGAACCCGGAGACCGTGTCCGGGTCAGTGCCGAGAACCTCAAGCACTAACGGGGCCCATGGCCAGGCGGCAAGGTGCATGGTGCGCGCGACCGCGTCGGCGGTCGCATCGGTGTCATCCTCGAGGTCTGCGAGCAGGGCGTCGACTGCACGCGGCAGCAGCATCGCTTCCTCGAACCGGTCTCGCGGCGCCGGCAGGTTCAGGACATGGGCGAGCCCCCGGGGTGTCGGCAGGATGAACCGTGCCGGGTGGACGAAGGCAAACAGTTCGAGGACGTCGAATCCGACCATCTCCGCCGACCCGAGGCGGCGACGCACCGCCTGCAGATGACAGACCAGCGGCGGTTCGGCGTGCGCCTTGTCCCTCGCGCCCGCGTTGTCGAGATCCTCGATCTCGCCGTCACCGCTGATCCAGACGCTGCGTGTCACACCGGGCCACAGCACCGGTGTTCGGGTTACGGCATCGCCGGGACCGAGGCGTGGCCGATAAGGCATGTCAGACAGCTCACGCTCCCCGTTCCCAAGCTGCGCGGGCAGGGATCAGACCACAGCCCGGACGCAACGACAATGCCGCGCCGCCGCCCGACAGGGGACGGGAACGGCGCAGCCGCCCGGCAGCGGTCCACAGGTGCTCCCGCCCGGACGACGTGGAACACCTGCTCCGGCGTCACATGTGCGGCCTCGAACCGGAGCGGCGATTTCGCGAAGGTTTGGTGATGGCAGACATCCCGGCAGGGATGCGCCGGAGGGATGAACGCCGTGGGCGCAGAGCTGCGACCAGCGGAGCGCGGCGACTGCATCCACCGGGCCTACCAGGTCGGGGCAGGCACCAGCTTCAACCCCGGGGCTCCGGGCGTCAATCCAGGCAGTGCGCACGCAGCCGCTGTGGCCGTTTCAGGAGCAGCCGACAGGTCTCCCGACACATCCGCGCCGCCGCAGAACCCTTGTCCCCGACCCCGGCGGGCACAATGGCGCAGGCGGACCCGGAGACCGGGGAGACCGACCATCGTGGTCCGCATCGTGGCCTCGCGGCGCGCCTCGATCGATCTGGACAAGGACCGCATGTCCGCCGGGATTCCCGGTGCGGGTACGGCTCTCTCCGCTTTCTCATCCTGTGCCGTCAGGTCTATGCTGCACCTCCGGCTCCGCAATCACCTGGGGGAAAGTCCGAACATGCCTGCCCACATTTCTCTCGACGAATGCCGCGCTCTCGCATTCGACGCCTTTTCCAATGCGGGCGTCTGCCGCGCCCAGGCCGAGGCAACCGCCGACCACATCACCCGCGCGGAGGCCGACGGCTGCAAGAGCCACGGCCTTTTCCGCCTGCCGGGCTTCATCGCCTCGGTGAAGAGTGGCAGCGCGGACCCGCAGGCGGAACCCGAGATCATCGATGCCGCGCCGGGGCTGGTTGCCGTCGACGGCCGGCGCTGTCTTGCGCCGCTGTCCATCGCGCGCGGCCGCGTCCTGCTGGCCGAGAAGACCCGCTCCCAGGGCGCAGCCTGCATGACGGTCCGGAACTCGCTCAACTTCTCGGCCCTGTGGCCGGATATCGAGCCCCTGGCCGAGCAGGGTTTCGTTGCCTTCACCTTTGTCAATTCGCAGAGCTTCGTGGCGCCCGCAGGTGGCACCAACGCCCTGTTCGGCACCAACCCGATGGCATTCGCCTGCCCGCGCGACGGTGGCCGGGCGCCGATGATCTTCGACCAGGCGTCCTCGGCGACCGCGCGCGGAGAACTCCAGATTGCCGCCCGGGACGGTCATGAGGCACCGCCCGGCGCCGGCCTTGGCCCGGACGGCATGCCCACCACCGACCCCTCGGAAATCCTGAAGGGCGTGCAGCTGCCGTTCGGCGGCTACAAGGGCTCGGCGATCGCGCTCATGGTGGAATTGATGACCGGAGGCCTTTCGGGCGGCTTCTTCGGCTACGAAAGCAAGGCGGCCTACAAGGGTGACGGAGGGCCCGCCAACACCTGCCAGTCCTTCATCGCCATCGATCCGGCCAGGGTCGCGGGACCCGGATTCCTCGCGCATGTCGAGGAGTTGTTCGAACGGCTGCTCGCCGACGGCGATGCGCGGTTGCCGGGCGACCGGCGGATTGCGAACCGCGCCCGCACGGCGGAGGAGGGCATTACGGTCGAGGACATGCTCTACGCCACCGTATGCCAACTCGCCGGCAGGGCGTAGCGCGGCCTCCGGCCGCGGCCGACCTGCGTCAGGGTCGCAGGAACGAATTGCCGACGCCCGCTGGGCGAACCGGCCACACGGGCTTCACGTGCAACGACCAGACCAGAGATCTGCTCGGCCGCGTTCGGGAGTTCACTGAAAGCCGCGTCTGTCCGAACCAGAAGGCCTGGTGCAAGCAGCCGGAACAAAGCGACAGCCGCTGGAAGGTCACACCGGTCAAGCAGGCGCTGAAGGAACAGGCGCGCGGGGAGGTCCCCCCGGAGGGCGTGTCCCCGGGACTGGCGCAACACCGAAGCCCAGTCACGTCAACGAAGAAACATCGTCCGCTCGACGGTTCATACAAGAGGTTCCAGCCCGGAAAACGAGAACCGGCGACTTCACGACCTGCGTGGGCTCAACAGGCTGCTGCCTCGGTCACGCATTCCGTGGAACAGCACGGTACCGAACCTGCAGGCACGGATCGAAGGCAGGATCGCGGTGGAGTGCCCGGTGCTGACGGTCAGTGTGTCGTCATCGACGGAGGTGAAGCCCGGGAGCCCGGCGGTCGCCCGTGCAGAGAGGTTCGCCTCGCCGGCACGGTTCCCAGGGCAACCGCGACCGCCTCGGCAGTCACCGGCGTGCCGTCCGGGAAGAATCGGCCAGGTGCAAGCTCCACGGTCCAGGTGCCGTCGTCGTTCTGCGTGGCAGAGGTCGCGAGGTTGGGCACCACCTCTCCCTGGCGGGACACGCGGAACAGTTTCTCGGCGATGCCGTGACTCGCGAGCGCTCAGCCGTTCGAGCCTTCGCCGGCATCGAGGCCGGAGACGAGGAACGTCGGACCGATCGTCACATCCTCCGCATGGGAAGTGGCGGGCGCAATGATCGCGCCTGCAATGGCGCTCGCGGCGAGCCTTCGGGACAAACTGGAACAGGTCATGGGTTGTCGCCCTTGCAGGTTGAGTGTCTGGGCGCGAGGCAAAGCGGTTCGACCAGGTTGCCCGCGAAACCGAGAGGCGGAATGCGGGCGAGGATGCCCGCGCGCAGAACCTCCGGCCGCGCGGATCTGGGCAGATAGCCGGCATCGGTTTGGGCATAGACCGCGGCAACGCTGAGGACATCGCCGGCATGAAACGTGGGGTCGAGATCGCCGAAGAGATAGGTGAAGCGGCCGGGAGCCGAGAACGCGATGGCGCATGACCGCTTGCAATTGCTCATGCAATTCACGCCGCGCAGGCGGATGCCCCGGCGCGCGGCCGTGCTGTCGGGAAAGGCGTGCGCCACGGCCTGTGCCAGACGCCGACCGCCTCGCAGCTCGAGGCCGGAGTTGCTGTCCTCGCGCCCGTCGCGGCAGCGCAGGCAGATCGAAAGTGTCGGTCCGTCGTCGCCCGCCCGCCCGAAAGACGGGATCAGGTCGGCCCGGCCGTTGCGAGTCGTGTGCATGGCAACCTCTTTCCTGACGACACACCCTGTTTCCAGGGAGGCGACTGGCTCTTGCAAAGTCACGAATGTTATATTATAACATTATACATGCCCTGTCGCCGGTGTTCGGCCCAGTGGGCGGCGTCGCCGGGCGGGCCTTCCCTCGCCGCTATCCTGCAGCCTGAAAGGAGTTTCGATGCTCGCACGCAGAGCGCTTCTGACGTCCACCACCGCCATCCTCGCCCTTTCACTCGCCACTCCAGCAGCCGCGCAGTCCTACGAGCCGATCCCGATGGTCGCCACGTTTTCGATCCTTGGCGACATGGTAAAGCGCATCGGAGGCGAGCATGTCGACGTCACCACGCTCGTCGGCCCCGACGGCGACACGCATGTCTACCAGCCGACCCCCGCGGCCGCCCGGGCCATCAGCGAAGCGCGGATCCTTGTCGTCAACGGGCTGGGGTTCGAGGGCTGGCTGAACCGTCTGATCGACGCTTCGGACTTCCGCGGTATCCGGGTGTTGGCGACCGACGGTATTGAGCCGATCGTGTTCGGCGACGAGCACGATCACGGCGACCGCCACAAGGTCCACGCCGAAGAGGACGGGCATGACCACGACCGCGGTGACCTGGCCGAGGCCGGTGATGATCACGACCGCGGGAAACATGCCGGGGTAGCGACGCACGATCATGAGGACGACCACGAAGAAGAGGCATACGCCGAGTCAGACCATCATCACCACGGCGCTTTCGACCCGCACGCCTGGCAGAGCCTCGGCAATGCCGTGGCCTATGTCGACAATATCACTGATGCCCTGGCCAAGGCCGATCCGGTGAACGCGACCGACTACTACCGGAACCGTGCAGCCTACGTCACCGAGATCGAGACGCTCGATGCAGAGATCCGCAATATCGTGGCTCGCGTGCCGGCTGACCGCCGCACCATCGTTACCTCGCACGACGCTTTCCAGTATTTCGGTCGCGACTACGGGCTTGAATTTGTCGCACCGCAGGGGCTCAGCACCGAGTCGGAGGCGTCCGCGAAGGATATCGTCCGCCTGATCCGGCAGATCCGGGAACTGGGAATCCGTGCCGTCTTTGTCGAGAATATCGCGGACCCTCGCCTCCTGGAACGCATCGCCGACGAGACAGGAGCTGCCATCGGCGGCACGCTCTATCCTGGCGCGCTATCCGGCCCGGACGGTCCCGCACCGACCTACCTCGACATGATGTGGCACAACGCGATGACGCTCGCGCAGGCGCTGACTTCGTAGGAGTCCCCAAAGGAACCCATGGATCTGATCCCCGTTACCGTTCTGACCGAGGAGCACGACGATGCCGGGAAGAGCGTCTTCCTGCGCGCCGACCGGCCGTTGGACGGAAACCGTCCCACGAAATGGTTGCAGCGCCTGTTTGTCGAGCGTGGCCAGGACCTTCTGCGAACCAAGGGGGTGCCTTCATTCCCGGGTCACGACAAGCAGTATGTTGTTCAGTCGGCCCATATGCTGTTGGCAGGCAATTTCAAGACGTCCGGGAACCCGGACGAGAACCGGGAGAGGCGCTTGAGTTTCATCGGACGAAACCATGATGAGTTGGATTTGCGCCAGCGGTACAAGGCCTGCGTCGCATGAGCCTGTTCGCTGAAAACGGCAAGACGTCGCTGCTTGATCTCATCGGCACCGGTCGGAATTTCGACGCTTATGTGGTGGGCGTTGTGTTCCTTGAGGAGGGACTGCTTGCGGCCGCACTCGTGGACGGTCGAGTTGCGTTCATCAACAGCGAAAGCACAAGTCCTGCGTCTTTTGTTTCGGCGCATGACGGGACCTGTCTGTCGCTGGCCGGCGACCCGGGGGGCCAGCGCGTTCTGACGGGTGGAGATGATGGACGGCTGGTGAGCACCGATACCGACGGCGAGACCACCGAAATCGCAGCCATTTCTGGGCGATGGGTCGAACGGATTGCAGTCAGCAGGGCATCCGGCCTGTGCGCAGCGGCTTTCGGCAAGACAGTGTCCCTTTTTGCTCGAGATGGAAGCGCAGTCGGACGGTTCGAACATGCAAACACGGTCAGCGGTCTGGCATTCGACCCGAAAGGACGACGGATCGCCGCCGCGCACTATGGCGGAGCCAGTCTCTGGTGGGCGAAGCTCGGCACCCAGGAACCCAAACGGCTCACCTGGGCCGGCTCGCACCTGGATCTGACCTGGAGCCCGGACGGGAAGTACATCGTCACCGCGATGCAGGAGAATGAGCTGCACGGCTGGCGCATCGCCGACAGCGTCGACATGCGCATGGCAGGCTACCCGAAGAAGGTGAAGTCGATGAGCTGGCTGCCGAAGGGAAGGTACCTGGCGTCCGGTGGCGCAGACTCCGTCATTTGTTGGCCATTCCACGGCAAGAGCGGCCCCATGGGCAAGGCGCCTCTCGACCTCGGATGGGGTTTCGAAGGTGTGGTGACGGCGGTGGCCGCTCACCCCAAGCATGACGTGATCGCCGCCGGATACAAGGACGGTACCACCATCCTCGTGCAGATCGAACGCGATGACCCACTTCTGGTCAAGCGGCCTGGTGAAGGCGCCGTGACCGCGCTCGGCTGGTCGGCGGATGGACAGCATCTCGCACTCGGTACCGAGAGTGGTCTTGTCGGTCGACTCAAGCTTTCCGACTGGCGGACTTCATCCGGAGCGTAAACAGACGAACTCCAACCGAGATTCTTCGATGCAAGGGGTTCTCCTGCAAAATAGTGTCGGCATCAGGCCGCCCGTCTCCGATCCTTTTGAGGGACACGGCGCTCATTGCCCCTGCAGCCCGGCACCGAACGTGCCGGAACCACACCGGGATCAAGCACACCCCGTGATGCGACCTCAACGGACCGTCAAGTTCAGTCCCGCAGGCTTTCCGCCGCAACCGGGCCCGGGGCTCACGGGTCTTGTCTTCGTACCGCAGGCGGCCGGTTTCACGCTCGCGACCCTGCAACGGGACGGACCCGTTCAGGCAGTCACATGCCGTGACATCGGTTCGTGAGGCACGTCACGCAGCCGGGCCGTTCCGACCCGGTGCGAACGCTGTCGATATCAGCCGTGCATTTTGGCCAGGCGCTGAGCGCATACCTTGGCAACGTCCCTCGTCGGAGACTCGCTTCCAGGCATCGTTGCCCAGCCCTGATCGCTGACGTATCTGCCGCGCTTCCAGCTTTCCGTCTGGACCAGCTTGTCCAGTTTTCCGTCCCTGTCATCTGCGCCTTCGAACTGGGCGACGCATATTCCAGCCAGGTTTTCGACCACGGCGTCCTGTGACATTTTTCTCGCGTTGGTGTGCGAGGTACTGCTGGTGACTGCCCAGCCCGTGGAAAACATGACTATCGACAATGCGATAGCACCGATGACGGCACCGGCGGTGAACGGCTTGATATGGTCCTTGTTCATCTTGATCTCCTTTCATGACAGATCGTCGCAACCCGAAAATGCTCCGCTGCCTCGAGTCACGCGAAGCAATTGCGACAACTGTCCAATGAAAAGAGAGCCTGCCGAATCGCCATAAACACCCTATCACACCCAGGCTCAGTATTCCTGATAAATCGCCATGGTCGCTCTGGGGGGGCTAAACGGTGACGACCGCGGCTCTTCCGCGCCGGATCGGGGTACCCGCACGGTTCGCAGAGAAGCCCGGATTTCCCGGCGACGGGGCAGGGATGCCTCGACCCGGACGGACGGTGCGCAGCACGGACCGGCACCGCGTGCCGGCACTTCACGCAAGACAGAGACCTGCGACGCTGGTAGGGTGCCGGCTGGCCGGAGCGGGGTCCTGCCGGGACCCTGCCGGCCCGCTCCACCGGATCCATTCGTCCACGTCATTTCGTGCAGGTCATCCCCATGCATCGTTATCGTACCCACCACTGCAACGAGTTGCGGGTTGAACATGTCGGCCGGACAGCCCGGGTATCCGGGTGGATCCACCGCCGCCGCGACCACGGACAGCTGGTATTCCTCGACCTGCGGGACCACTTCGGACTCACCCAGTGCGTGGTCGATGCCGAGGACGACGCCTTTGCCGCGGTCGAGGAGACCCGGGTCGAGAGCGTGGTGACCGTCACCGGCCGGGTGGTGCGACGCGACCCGGAAACCGTCAATCCGCGCCTGCCCACCGGCGAGGTCGAACTGCGGATCGATTCGTTCGAGGTGCTGTCAACGGCCGGGGTGCTGCCACTCCAGGTCAACGCAGAGGAGGACGCCGGGGAAGAAACCCGGCTGCGCTACCGGTTCCTCGATCTGCGGCGCGAGCGACTGCACGCCAACATCGTGCTGCGCTCGCAGGTCATTGCCTCGATCCGGCGGCGCATGACCGAACGCGGCTTCATGGAATTCCAGACCCCGATCCTGACCGCGAGTTCGCCCGAGGGCGCGCGCGACTTCCTGGTGCCGTCGCGGCTGCATCCAGGCAGGTTCTACGCCCTTCCCCAGGCGCCACAGCAGTTCAAGCAGCTGGTGATGATGGCGGGATACGACCGCTACTTCCAGATCGCTCCGTGCTTTCGCGACGAGGACAGCCGCGCCGACCGCTCCCCCGGCGAATTCTACCAGCTCGACGTGGAGATGAGCTTCGTCGAGCAGGAGGACGTGTTTGCCGAAATCGAGCCGGTCCTTGCCGGAGTGTTTGAGGAATTCTCCGACCGGTCAGTGCCGCGCCCGTTCCGCCGCATCCCCTGGAGCGAGGCAATGCTCAGGTACGGCACGGACAAGCCCGACCTGCGCAACCCTCTGCAGATCCACGACGTATCCGATATCTTTGACGGAAGCGACTTCGCGATTTTCGCGAAAACCGTCGCCGGTGGCGGCGTGGTCCGTGCCCTGCCGGGACCGGGATGCGGATCGCGCGCGATCTGCGACCGGATGAACGCCTGGGCCCAGTCGCTGGGCGCACCGGGCATGGGCTACATCATCCTGGGCGAGGACGGCGGCCGGGGGCCGATCGCCTCGCGGCTCGCGGACGCGGCAGTAGCGGAGATGCGCCGGCGCACCGGGACCGGACCCGGCGACGCAATCTTCTTTGCCGCCGGCAGTGAGGCCGATGCAGCGCGGCTCGCCGGCCAGGCGCGGATCAGGCTGGGCGACGAACAGTCGCTCAGCGAGACCGATACCTACCGGTTCTGCTGGATCGTTGACTTTCCGATGTACGAGCGTGACGAGGCCACCGGCACCGTCGGGTTCTCGCACAACCCGTTCTCCATGCCGCAGGGTGGGCTCGGGGCGCTCGAGACCATGGATCCGCTCGACGTGCTGGCCTACCAGTACGACATCGTCTGCAACGGTGTGGAACTGTCATCGGGCGCTATCCGCAACCATCTTCCCGACGTCATGCTGAAGGCCTTTGCCATCGCCGGCTATACCACCGCGGACGTCGAGGCCAGGTTCGGCGGCATGCTGAACGCGTTCCGCTACGGCGCGCCGCCGCACGGCGGGATCGCGCCCGGCATCGACAGGATCGTCATGCTGATCGCGAACGAACCGAACATCCGCGAGGTGATCCTGTTCCCGATGAACCAGCGGGCCGAGGACCTGATGATGGGCGCGCCAGGCGAGGTAAGCGACGCCCAGTTGCGGGAACTGCACATCCGCCGCAGCGTCCGCGCGGCACCGACCGGGGGAGAGAGACCATGACCGAACCACGCGGCGCATCGGGGCTGCCGGCCCGGATCGAGGAGATCGTCGGCCGTGAGCGTGCGGACACCGCGGCGGACGCCGCCCGGCGCACCGTCGAGACCATGGACCGCGACAACGCCTGGTACCAGGAACCAGCGCATGTCTTCCGTCCCCTCACGGTCACGAGGCTGGCGTGAGCGGGCTCGAGTGGCTTGATGCCGGCGAGGCGACCCGGCTGATCGCATCAAGGCGCCTCTCGCCGGTCGAATACACCCGGGCCCTGCTCGATCGCATCGAGCGCCACGACGGCACCCTCGACAGCTTCATCGAACTGCGGCCCGAACGAGCCCTCGATGCGGCGCGCGCGGCCGAGGACGCGGTGATGTCGGGCGCCGCACTCGGCCCGCTGCACGGGGTCCCGTATGCGCTCAAGGACATCATCGACGTGGAGGGATGGCCGACCACCGCCCATTCACGGTTGCTCGACAGCACCGTGGCCCGGCGTGACGCGGAGGTTGCGGCCCGTCTCGGGGCTGCGGGCGGCATCCTGCTCGGCAAGCTCTCGACGCATGAGTTCGCGCTCGGCGGCCCGTCCTTTGACCTGCCATGGCCGCCGGCCCGCAATCCCTGGGATCGCACCCGCTCGCCCGGCGGGTCGTCAAGCGGTTCCGGGGCCGCGGTCGCCGCCGGGTTCGTGCCAATCGCGCTTGGCACCGATACAGGCGGATCGGTCCGCAACCCGGCATCCATGAACGGGCTGTTCGGCATGAAGGCGACCTACGGCCGCGTCAGCCGGCGCGGGGTCGTGCCGCTGTCGTTTTCTCTCGACCACATCGGGCCGCTGACGCGCAGTGTCGCGGACAATGCGCTCGCGCTCTCGGTGATCGCGGGACACGATCCGGCCGACCCGGGAAGTTCCGGCGAACCGGTCCCGGAATTCATGCCCGCCGCGGCTACAAGTCTCGCGGGCGTGCGCATCGGCGTCATCCGGCACTTCCACCTGCGTGACCTGACCGCCGACCCCGAGATGACCGCCGCCTTCGAGGCGGCGGTCGGGCTGCTCGCGACCCTGGGCGCGGAGATCCGCGAGATCGAGGTTCGCCCGCTTGCCGAGTACGCGGCCTGCAACCGGGTGATCCTGCTGTGCGAGGCCTGTGCCGTTCACGAGAGGTGGATGAAGGAACGCCCCGGGGACTACGGCCGCCTGCTGCTCGAGCGTCTGCTGCCCGGCCTCGCGTTCAGCGGCGTCGACTATGTCCAGGCCGCCCGAACCCGGACGCGACTCGCCGCAGAATTCAACCGGGTATTCGACGACCTCGACGCGGTAATCGCCATCAACAACATGGAGCCCGCCTTCCCGATCGAGGAGCCCGAGGTGGCGGAATATCATTACTCACGCCACGCCCGCACCCCGTTCAATGTTACCGGAAACCCGGCTCTGGCCGTTCCGACCGGTTTCTCGAGCCTGGGCCTGCCGCTGTCGATGCAGGTGATCACCCCGCTCTTCGACGAGACCGCGGCCTACCGGATCGCCGCGGCCCACGAGGCGACAGCCGGCTGGACGGCAAGGCACCCCGATCTGGGAGGAACCGGAACATGACCCCGCCAGCCGACACCGAGACAGCGTGGCTCGTCGGCGTCGATGTCGGGGGTACCTTTACCGACTTCCACGCGGTCAACACCGTTGATGGCCGGGTGGTTCCGCACAAGCGACCCTCGACGCCGGACGACCCGTCGCGAGCCATTCTCGAGGGTCTTGACGCGGTCATGGGGGAGGCCGGCATCCGGCCCGGCGCCATCGCCCGGCTGGCCCACGGCACCACCGTCGCCACCAACACCCTGATCCAGCGCCGGGGCGCTCCGGTCTCCGTCATCACGACCGACGGGTTCGGGGACCTGCTGGAAATCGGCCGCCAGATCCGTCCGAAGATGTACGACATGAAGGAGGATCATCCGCCGCCGCTTGCGCCCCGGCACCTGCGTTTCGAGGTCGGTGAACGCATCGGCGGCAAGGGACAGGTGATCCGTGAACTGACCGACGAGGCCATCGACGAGGTGGTCGGGAAGGTAGCGGCGACCGGGACCGCCGCCTGCGCCGTCTGCCTGCTGTTCTCCTTCCTCGCACCCGGGCACGAGCAGCGCATCGGCCAGGCACTGCGGGCCAGGCTGCCGGGCCGCAGCGTGTCGCTCTCGTGCGAGGTCCAGCCGGAGTTCCGCGAGTACGAACGGTTCTCGACCACACTGCTCAATGCCTATCTCCAGCCGGTGGTCGGTCCCTACATGCACACGCTCGGCGAGAGGTTTGCCGCCTACGCGCCGCAGGCACGGCTCGGCATCAACCAGTCCAACGGCGGTCTCATGTCGGTCGAGCGCGCGAGCGACATGCCGATCCGTACCGCGTTGTCGGGCCCTGCGGCCGGTACAGTCGGGGCGATCCATCAGGCCCGCCAGATCGGACGGGGTGACGTCATTACCCTCGACATGGGCGGAACCAGCGCCGACGTGGCCCTGATACGCGACTTCGAGGCGGAGACCGGCTACGACCGGACCGTCGCCGGTTTCCCGGTGCGGCTTCCGATGATCGACATCCACACCGTCGGCGCGGGCGGCGGATCCATCGCCTGGTTTGACCGGGACGGGCTGATGAAGGTGGGTCCGGTGAGTGCCGGTGCCGCGCCGGGCCCGGCCTGCTACGGGCGCGGTGGCATCGAGCCCACGGTCTCCGACGCCAACCTGGTGCTCGGACGCCTGCCCGACCACCTGCTCGGCGGCGCAATGCGTCTCGATGCCGGTCTGGCCCGCAACGCCATCCGGCCGGTGGCCGATCGCCTCGGGTTTTCGATCGAGCGGACGGCGCACGGCATGCTCGGCATCGTGATCGCGAACATGGTGCGTGCAGTGCGCACAATCTCGGTCGAACGCGGCCACGATCCGCGTGACTTCGCCCTGATGGCCTTCGGCGGAGCCGGACCCCTGCACGGGCTCGATGTGGCCCGCGCGCTCGAAATGCGCGAGGTGATCGTCCCGCCGGCACCGGGGCTGCTGTGCGCCGAGGGGCTGGTGGTCTCGGACCTGAGGGAGGATTTCGTGACCACCCGGCGGATTCCGTATGACGATGCGACCCGCGACGCTGTGGCCGATGACCTCTCTGACCTTGTCCGGCGCGCCGCCTCGTGGTTTGCCACCGAGGCGATCCCGACCGGCGACCGGCGCGTGCAGATCGCCTTCGACATGCGCTACGTGCGCCAGAACTTCGAACTGACCGTTCCGTGGCTCGATGTCGACGGGGCCGATGACGAGGGGCTCGCCCACGCGCTTGCACACACACCGCTCGACGGGCTCAGGAACCGGTTCTACCGGCTGCACGAACGCACCTACGGCCACTACACCGAGACCGACCCGATCGAGATCGTGAACCTGCGGATCACCGCCACCGGACGGGCGACGGCCGATCGACCACTGCAGGCAGCGGCCCGCGTCATCGCGGATCCTGTCGGGCGGCGGAAGGTCTGGTTCGCACCGGACAGTCCGGTCGACACCCCCGTCTATGACCGGGGCGACCTCGCGCGGACACGGGTGCTGCGCGGTCCAGCGGTGATCGAACAACTCGATGCACTCACCCTGGTCCATCCGGGAGACACGGTCCGGGTCGAGGCAGACGGTACCCTGATCATAGAGGTGGCATCATGAGTGGCAACCGGCCCACCACCGACCCGGTCACGACCGAAATTCTCTCCAACGCCCTGCAGTCGGTGGTCGACGAGGCCTTCGTCGCCCTGATGAAGAGCGCGTACTCGACCAACATCAAGGAGCGCCACGACCACTCCTGCGCGGTCGTCGACCGTGATGGCCGGCTTGTGGTCCAGGCCGCCAACTCCATCCCGGTCCACATCGCCTCGGTGCTGGGGCAGATGCAGGCGCTGCTGGCCAAGTATCGGCCGGACGAGATCGAGGAGGGCGACATCTTCGCCGCCAACGATCCGCACGAGGGTGGCGGAACGCACCTGCCCGACGTCAGCCTTGCCAGACCGGTGTTCGTCGACGACGAGCTGCTGGGGTTCGTGTGCAACATCGCGCACCACGCCGACATTGGCGGCATGTCGCCCGGATCGATGGCCGGCGGCATGAACGAGATCTACCAGGAGGGATTGCGGATCCCGGTGATCAAGCTGTTCCGCCGCGGGCAGCTCGATCGTGACCTGTTCGACATCCTGCTGCTCAACGTCAGGGTGCGCGACGAGCGTCGTGGTGACTACAATGCCCAGTTTGCCGCCCTGCACCTCGCGGAACGGCGCCTGGTCGAAATCGCGAAGCGCAACGGTCCGGGGCTGCTCACCGCGGTGTTCGACGACATCATCACCCGCACCGGGCAGCGCATGCGCGACGCCATCGCCGCCATCCCCGACGGAGTGTACCGGTTCGAGGACGTGATGGACGACGATGGCCGGGCCGCAGTCGACGTGCCGATCCGACTTGCCGCAACGGTCGACGGCGATCGGGCGAGTTTCGACTTTGCCGGAACTGCACCGCAGACCCCCGGCAACATCAACATCCCGCTGCACGGCACCAAGGCCGCGGTCTGCTATGCCCTCAAGGCCATGCTCGATCCCGGAATTCCGAACAACCAGGGCGTGCTCGATGCCGTCGAGGTCACCGCGCCACCCGGCACCATGCTGAGCTGTGTCGCTCCGGCGGCGGTGGCATCGCGAGCCCACACCTCGCAGCGGATCATCGACGTGGTGATCGGGTCACTGGCCCCGGCACTTCCCGATGCCGCGGTCGGGGCCGCCAACGGCGCCAACTCGATGGCGGTGTTCGCAGGCCGCGACCCGGAAACCGACGAACCCTACGTCTATCTCGAGACCCTGGGTGGCGGATTCGGAGGGCGCAATGACCGCGACGGGACCGACGGGGTGCAGGTGCACATCACCAATACGTCCAACCTGCCGGTCGAGGCCATCGAGCTCGAGTATCCGCTGCTGGTGGAACGCTACGGTCTCATTTCCGATTCGGGCGGGGCCGGGACCTGGCGGGGGGGTCTCGGGCTGCAGCGTGTGGTGCGCCCACTCGGTCACACCTGCATCTTCAACGGCGTCGGCGAACGGTTCCGCAACCGGCCCTGGGGCATCTTCGGCGGCCGGCCCGGCGCCAGCGGCAGCTTCTGGCTCCAGGAGGCAGACGGCAGCGAGCGCCGGCTCGCCAACAAGCCACCTGACATGGAGCTGACACCGGAACAGGCAGTGATTGTGAACACGCCGGGCGCGGGCGGCTACGGAGATCCGGCAGGCCGCGACCCGGCCCTTGTGGCGGCCGATATTGAATCAGGCAAGTTCAGCGCGGCATACGCGGCCCGCCACTACCGAAACAGCACGGAATGACAGCTCTGCTCGGGCGGCTCGACCTGCATGGCGAAGCCGGGACCGAGGCGCTGGCGAAGCAGATCGCGGCCGTGCTCCGGATGCGCGATGTCATCTGCCTGTCGGGTGATCTCGGCGCCGGCAAGTCGGTGCTGGCCCGGGCAACGATCCGGTCGCTTGCCGGCCCCGATGTCGAGGTCCCGAGCCCGACCTTCACCCTGGTGCAGTGCTACCAGGCCCCAACTTTCGAGATCTGGCATGCCGACCTCTTCCGGCTCGCGGATGCGGGCGAGGTCGACGAGCTCGGACTCGAGGACGCCTTCGAGACCGCGGCAACGCTGATCGAATGGCCGGAGCGGGCCGGTGAACGGCTCCCGGCGCGGAGGCTCGAAATCCGCCTCGAGTTTTGCCATAAGGACACTGATCGTCGGGCAACGCTCCGTGGTGATGCATCCTGGCGGGAACGGGCCGGCGCGATCCTCGAGGGGCATGCAGTGGAACGAGATCGGCCATGACCTCCCGCGAACAGCTGCTCACCCGGTTTCTCGCGCGCAACGGGCTGAACGGCGCCGAGGTCGTGGCACTCGCCGATGACTGTTCTTTCCGGCGCTACTTTCGCGTCCACGCCGGCAGCACTCCTCTCGTCGTCATGGATGCCCCTCCGGACCGGGAGGACGTGGTGCCGTTCGTCACCCTCTCCCGGCTGCTGAATTCCATGGGCTACAGCGCGCCGCGCATCCTGGGTGAAGACAGCCGCGACGGGTTCCTGCTTCTCGACGACTTCGGCGATGCGACCTATTCCCGGGCCCTTGCCGACGGAGCGGACGAGACCGAGCTCTACGCCAGGGCGATGGACGTCCTGACCGACCTGCATGACCAGCCGCTGCCGGTCGCCGACGTTCCGGACTACACCGATGGGATGCTGCTCGACGAGGTCGTGCTGTTCGTCGACTGGTACCTGGTACGCTACCGCTCGCTCGGGGTGACGCAGACGGCGCGCGATGGCTGGCTCGAGGCGTGGAGCCGGTCCATGCCGGTGCTGCGTGCGTCTCCCGGGACCCTGGTTCTGCGCGATTATCACGTCGACAACCTGATGCTGCTCGGCGACCGCGACGGTCTTGCCGCCTGCGGCCTGCTCGACTTCCAGGACGCGGTAATCGGGCCAGCTGCCTACGACGTGGTCTCGCTGCTGCAGGATTCCCGCCGCGACATCGCCGACGACCTCGTCACCGTGATGCTGGAACGGTATTTTTCCGCTCGCGGCGAGCACCTCGACCGGGCGGACTTCATGCGCTCCTACCACGCACTGGGAGCACAGCGGGCACTCAAGGTCTTCGGCATCTTCGTCCGGCAATCCCTGCTCTACGGCAATCACCAGTACCTGGTTCACCTGCCACGTCTCGAGCGTCACGTGGTGACGAACCTGGAGCGGGCAGGCCTCGCCGCGGTCAACCGCTGGATGTCCCGCCACGCTCCATTCGGTCCGGCACCGTGTTCCTGACGCGGCTTCCGACCCGCACCGACGCCATCCCGACGGGCGCCATGGTCCTGGCGGCCGGCCGGGGCCGGCGCATGATGCCGCTCACCGATCGAACCCCAAAACCGTTGCTGGAGGTGGGCGGAACCAGTGCGCTCGACCGGGCACTCGACCGTCTGCGCGACGCGGGTGTCGCGCGCATCGTGGTCAACGCGAGTTGGCTTGCCGAACAGATCGAGGATCACGTGCGCTCCCGCGACGACGAGGGGATCGTCGTCTCGCGTGAACCCGAGCCACTGGAGACCGGAGGCGCCGTGGTGCGCGCCCTGCCGCTGCTGGGTCCGGACCCGTTCTACGTGATCAATGGTGACAGCCTGTGGTTCGACGGGATGAAATGCCCGCTGGTGAGACTGGCGGAGGCCTGGGATCCCGCACGAATGGACATCCTCTTGCTGCTGGCCTCGCTGGTCAGGACCGAGGGGTACCACGGGTCCGGAGACTTCCTGATGGATCCCGACGGCCGGCTGGAACGCGCGCCCGAGGGCATCGTGGTTCCCTACGCCTACACGGGGCTCGCGATCATCGCTCCGGCAGCGCTCGAAAACCCGCCGCCGGGCCCCTTCTCGCTCAACGTCGCCTTCGACCGTGCTGAGGAAACCGGTCGGCTCCACGGGCTGCTGCACGACGGGCTGTGGTATCACATCAGCACGCCGGAGGACCTCGAGACCGCCCGCACCCGGGCCGGAAACGGTCACGCACCGGCTGTCCCCTTCTTCTGAACCCTCGAATGAGCGCGCTCCGCCTCTATACCATCCCGGCTCACCACTCCTTCGTCGATACCCTGGTGAGCGGGCTCAAGCAGCGCATCGACGATGGTCCGTTCGGGCTGGCCGACGCCATCATCCTCGTCCCGCACCGCCGCGCGGTCCAGGCCGTGTCGGATGCTTTCCTGCGTTGCAGCGGTGGAGGTTCGCTGCTGCTGCCGGAGATCCGCGCACTCGGCGATGTCGAGGATGACGAGCCCCTGGTCACCCCGGCACGCGCCTTCGGTGACGAGGAGGCCGGCGATGACCTGCTGCCGGCTGTCGGAACCCTGCGCCGCCAGCTCCTGCTCGCCCAACAGGTGCGCCAGTTTCTTGCCGCTCGCGGCGTTGGGACCGGACAGGCAATCACGCTTGCAGGCGAACTGGCCCGGTTCCTTGACCAGATGCAGACCGAGGGGTCCGGCTTCGAGGCCCTCGAAACCCTGGTTCCCGATATCTATGCCGGACACTGGCAACAGACGCTGTCCTTCCTGCGCATCGTGACGGAGCACTGGCCGGCGCTGCTCGCGGACGAAGGCGCGGTCGACCCGGCGACCCGCCGCGACCGGTTGCTCGACAGCGTGGCCCGCAGCTGGCAGGCCACGCCACCGGCTCGCCCGGTCATCATCGCGGGCTCCACCGGGACGGTTCCGGCGACGGCACGGCTGATGCGGGTGGTGGCGTCCCTGCCCGCCGGCGCCGTGGTACTGCCGGGGCTCGACCGGGTCATCGACCGGGCAAGCTGGCGGGCGGCGCTCGACGATCCGGTTCACCCGCAACACACGCTCGCGCGCCTGCTCGACCGGCTCGAAATCGACAGGGACGCGGTCGGGAACTGGAGTGACGACGGCCCGCCCGAGCCGCCGCGCCAGGTGCTGCTGCGGGAGGCGCTACGCCCGGCGGTCACGACGGATCGCTGGCAGGACATCGGTCCTCTCGACATCGATGCGGCATCGCTGGACGGGATGCACCGGATCGACTGCGCCAATCCCGACGAGGAATCCCGGGTGATTGCCCTGCTGCTGCGCGAAGTGCTCGAACGGCCCGGAGGCACCGCTGCCCTGGTCACCCCTGACCGGGTCCTGGCGCAGAGAGTCAAGGTGGCGCTGGGACACTGGGACATCGAGATCGAGGACTCGGCAGGCGAGCCGCTGGCCGACGTTCCGGCGCTCACCTTCTGGCGGCTGACCGCGGAGATGGTGATCCGGCGGATGGCGCCGGTCGCACTGCTGGCCGCACTCAAGCACCCGATGGCGCGCTGCGGCATGGACGCCGGGACCTTCCGGCGCCGCGTGTGGGATTTCGAGCGCCGGGTGCTGCGCGGGAACCGGGTCCCGCCCGGGGTGCAGGGACTCGGGGCCCATCTTCGCGACGAGGACGACTGGCTTGCCGCGCTGCTGCCCGCTCTTGCCGCCTTCGAGGCGGAACTCGAGAGACGGGACACGACGCTGCGCGAGGTGCTGGTGGTGCACTGCGCCGTAGCCGAAGCGATTGCGGCCAGTGACACCGAGAGCGGCGCCGACCGGCTGTGGAGCAGCGAGACCGGGGCACGCTCGGCCGCCTTCCTGGCCGAACTGCATGATGCCGCGATCGACTGGCCGGAGATGGAGGGTCGCGACTATCCGGCGATGCTCCATGCCACGCTTGCCGGCATGGTCTATCGGCCGCATCTGACCACGGACCCGGGCATCATGATTCTCGGTCCGCTGGAGGCCAGGATGCAGCGGTTCGACCGCATGATCCTCGGCGGGCTCAACGAGGGATCGTGGCCGTCGGCTCCGCAGACGGACCCGTGGATGAGCCGGCAGATGCGATCCGGACTCGGGCTGCCCTCGCTCGACGTGCGGATCGGACAGGCGGCGCACGACCTGGTCCAGGCCTGCAGCGCACCCGAGGTGTTTCTTACCCGCTCGCAACGCGACGCCGGCACTCCCACCGTACCGTCGCGCTGGCTGCTCCGCCTCGACTCGGTCCTTGACGCGTTCGGCCTGCCCGGCGCACTGGCGCGCAGCGGCAGCGAAAGACTGGCCTGGGCCCGGGAACTGGCGACACCGGCTGCACCACGGCCAGCCCCGCGTCCCGAACCCCGCCCCCCGGTTGAGGTGCGGCCGAGACATTTCTCGGTCACCGAGATCGAGCGGCTGCACCGCAATCCCTACTCCGTCTACGCCCGGCGCATCCTTGACCTGAAGGCGCTGTCGCCGCTCGGCGGTGACCCCGATCTCGCCGACCGCGGAACCCGTGTTCACCACGCGCTGGAGCGCTTCGTCCGCGAAGGAATTCCGGCGGACCTTGAACAGGCGTACCGACGACTGTGCAACATCGGACGCGAGGTGTTCGCGGACATTCTCGATGAGCCGGTGGTGCTGGCCTTCTGGTGGCCGCGGTTCGAGCGTATCGCGCGCTGGATCGTGGAGACCGAGTTCCGTCGCTCGGATCACGTGGCGGTCAGACGTACCGAGGTGACCGGCGAGATCAGCATCGAGGCCGACGCCGGGCCGGTCACACTGAGGGGCCACGCCGACCGTATCGACCGCATGACCGACGGCAGCTGGACAATCATCGACTACAAGACCGGAGCGGTACCGAAGAAGACGGACCTGGAACGGGGCCGCGCAACGCAACTCCTGCTCGAGGCACTGATCCTGCGCATCGGCGGGTTCGACGGCATCGAACCGGGCGCTCGGTGTTCGGCGGTGGAATACTGGAAGCTCACCGGCGCGGAGGAAGCGGGCGCGACCAGATCCTTCGGCGAGGTCGAAACACTTGTGGCCCAGACCGAGGCCTGGCTGAACCGGTTGTTGCGGGCCTTCGATGACCCCGACACCCCCTATCTGGTCACCCCGGATCCCGAACTCAAGCTGTCCTGGGATGACTATGCTCACCTCGCCCGGACCGGGGAATGGCAGGAATGACGGGCGGGACCGACGTAGCCTGGGTCGAGGCACGCCAGCGCGAGGCATCCGACCCCGGAGCCTCGGTCTGGGTCACGGCGTCCGCCGGTTCCGGCAAGACCAAGGTCCTGACCGACCGAGTGCTGCGGCTGTTGCTTGCCGGCGCCAGCCCCGAGCGCATCCTGTGCCTGACCTTCACCCGGGCCGCGGCAGCGGAGATGTCGAACCGGATCGCCATGCGGCTCTCGCACTGGGCAGTGATGGACGGGATCGACCTGGGCGATGAACTCTCCCGGCTGCTGGACCGGCCGGCTCGCCCGGGCGAAGTCGAGCGGGCCCGCAGCCTGTTCGCCGTCGTCCTCGACGCGCCGGGACAGCTCAACGTACAGACGATCCACGCATTCTGTGGCTCCGTGCTGAGACGGTTCCCGCTGGAGGCCGGGCTGCCGCCGCAGTTCGAGGTCCTTGAAGAGAGGACCGCGGGCGAGTTGATGCGGCTCGCCCGCGACCGGGTGATCCGGACCGCTGACCCGTTGATGGACGAGACCCTGACCAGTCTGGGCCAGCACCTGAACGAGGCGACCCTGCACCAGCTGCTGGCTGACCTGCTCGCCAGGCGGAGCCAGGTTGGCGCGGCACTCGCGCACCATGGCGGCGTGGACGATCTCGAGCGGGCCATCCACGAGGCGCTTGGCGTCAGGCACGGTCAGACCGTGGACGATATCCTGCGCGATGCCGCGCACGCGGGCCCGGCACACCCCGGCAGCCTGCGCCGGGCTGCGGATGCGCTGGGAAGGGGCAGCGAGGCACAGGCGAGGAAAGCCGAGGTGCTCGGGCGCTGGCTTGCTGCCGACACCGAAGAGCGGCTCAGGACCTTCGATGCGTACCGGACGCTCTTTCTCACCGCACAGGGGGAGATACGCAAGTCACTGCTGCCGGTCACGATCAGTCGCCCGGATCCCGGGGCACTTGATGCGATGCAGGACGAAGCCCACCGGGTACGGCGGACCACGCAGCTTTGCCGGGCAGCGCGGCTCGCGACCCACAGCGCGGAGCTGGTCCGGGTTGCCTGCGCCATTCTCGACGCCTATGCCCTGGAAAAACGTCGGCGATACGCGGTCGACTTCCACGACCTCGTGCTGGCGACACTGGAGCTGCTGTCGCGGCCGGGGGTGGCGCCGTGGGTCCTCTACCGGCTCGACGGCGGCATCGATCACGTGCTGGTGGACGAAGCCCAGGACACCAGCCGGGAACAGTGGCAGATCATCGAACGGCTCACCGACGAGTTCTTCGCCGTGGAAGAGAGCGCTGATGCCCAGCCCGATACAGTGCGGACGGTTTTCGCCGTAGGTGACGTCAAACAGTCGATCTTCGGCTTCCAGGGTGCCGAGCCGGAACGGTTTCTCGAGGCACGCAACGGCTACCGGGACCGGATCACTGGTGCCGGCGCCCGATGGGCGTCGGTTCCGCTCGACATCTCGTTCCGCTCCACCGCTCCGGTTCTCAGCGCCGTCGACGCAACCTTCGCGGTGGAAACCGCGGGAGACGGGGTCCGCGAACGCGACCCCGGGGGTGCCATGCTCCCCCTGCAGCACCGGGCGTGGCGTTCAAGCCAGGGCGGGTCGGTGGAATGGTGGGCAGCGACCGGAAAACACGAGCTGGACCCCGCATCCCGGGAGTGGACGCTGCCGGTCAGCCGGCAGGTGGCGCCGAGATCCGAGGTGCAGCTTGCCCACAAGATTGCCCAGCGGATTCGCGACTGGCTCGACAATGGCGAAATCCTCGAGTCACGCGGCCGGCCGATCCGTCCCGGCGACATCATGATCCTGCTGCGCAACCGCCCGCCGCTTGCACCGTTGCTCATCGGAGCGCTCAAGCAACTCGGCATCGCGGTGGCCGGTGCCGACCGGATGATGCTGTCCGACCAGCTGGCGGTGAAGGACCTGGTTGCGCTGGGACAGTTCCTGCTGCTGCCGGCCGACGACCTCATGCTTGCAACCGTGCTGAAAGGACCATTCGCCGGATTCACCGAGGACGAACTCTATGATCTCTGTCACGCGCGGGAACGCCGGACGCTGTGGGCGGAACTGAATGCCCGGCGCGACGAGGACCCGGCGTGGGCGGCGGCGTGCCGGTTACTGCACTCCTGCATCGAGCGCGCCGGAAACATGCCACCGCACGCGTTCTACGGCGCACTGCTGACGGAAGGGGGACGGCAGGCACTGCTCGAACGGCTCGGGCCCGAGGCCGCTGACCCGGTCGACGAGTTCCTGGCCCAGGCACTTGCCTACGGGCGGACACATGTTCCCTCGCTCCAGGGGTTCCTCGACATGATCGCGACCGACGACACGGAGCTGAAGCGCGATCTCGAGACCTCCGCCGGCGGCGAGGTTCGCATCATGACTGTCCACGGTTCGAAGGGCCTGCAGGCGCCGGTCGTGTTCCTGCCGGACACGACCAGGACCCCCCGGCAGTCCCCGACCCTGTACTGGGTGCCCGGCCCCGGCGGCGTCGAGGTGCCGGTCTGGTCCCCGAGGGCGGAATGCGACACCGACCTGATCGCTGGTGAGCGCGCCCGGGCGCACAGGGACCGGGACCGGGAGTACCGGAGACTGCTCTACGTCGCCATGACGAGGGCCGAGGACCGGCTGGTGGTGTGCGGCTGGCAACCCGCCAAGAAAATCCCCGACGATTCGTGGCACAGGATGGTCGAGACCGGAATGGTGCAGGCCGGAGCGAAGCCCACCAGGCTCGGACTGCGGCTTGACGCGGCGCAGACCGTCGGTCCCGACAAACTCGACCGCCCCGAGCCGGACCCCGTTGCCCGCAGGCCGTTGCCCGACCACCTGCGCCGGCCGCCACCAGGTATCCGCGTCACCCGCCGGGTGACCCCGTCCCGGGCAGACGGGACCACGACATCCCCGTTCGGCGACGGCGATACCCGCCGGTTCAGGCGGGGCCTGCTCATTCATGATCTTCTGGAGCGGCTCCCGTCGCTGCCAACCGACCGCAGGGCCGATGCCGCCCGGGTATTTCTCGGGCGTCGGGCGCCGGATCTGGACGGGCACGACGACCTCGTTCGCCGGGTGCTCGAGGTCCTCGACGCACCGGAGCATGCGCTCCTGTTCGGGCCTGCCTCTCGCGCCGAGGTTCCGGTCACGGGCACGCTGGAAACCGCAACCGGCAGGGCAACGATCTCGGGACGGATCGACCGGATGGTCGTCACTGCACACCAGGTGCTGGTGGTCGATTACAAGTCGAACAGCCGGCCGCCCCGCAGCATCGAGGCGGTGCCTGCCGCCTATCTCTACCAGATGGCCTGCTATCGCCGGCTGTTGCAGGACATTCATCCCGGCCGGGAGGTACGGTGCGCCCTGCTGTGGACCGAGATCCCGGAACTGATGGACCTGCCCGCAGACCTGCTCGACCGGCAGTGACCGCAGGTCTGCAACCGACATCTCGTCGACGAAGTCTCCTGGAGCGCTCACGCCGTGCCGGCTCGGCCATCGTCACTCGTCACATGTGTCAATGCTCTTCCAGGATTGACCCATCATCCTCCTCCAATAGTGACCCGCCTGTTCAGACATTTCCTTCCCGGTGGGCTTGTTTTTCCGGTTGTGGTTATCGGGAGTGCGCAGGCAAGAAAGGTCTTTCCCACCCCGGTTGCCCCGTGGAGACGCAGGTTGGCGCCGGCGCGGATCCAGTCTCCGGTTGCCAGGGAGAGCAGGGCGGTTCTGGTGATGCCGCGCCCGGCAGCGCACTCGATGTCGGAGATCTCGGCCCGCTCGCGCAGCTGTGCCTTGCGCAGTCGGGCCAGATAGCTGCGGTCGTTGCGATGCTGCCGCTCGCGTTCCAGCAGCGTGAGCAGCCGGTCATCGAAGCCGAGATCGGCAAAGTCCGGAGTGTCACACTGTTCGTGCCAGGCTTGGGCCATTCCGGTGAGCTTGAGCGCATACATGAACTCGACGATCGGGGTCCTGAGGGTCATGACCGCATCTGCGTTGCGGTGGAGTAATAGCTGCTGCCGCGGATGTGTTCGTGGACCGGCAGCACCTCTTCGATCGGCTCTGCGGGTGGCGGCAGCGGTCTGTCGAGCAGGTCCTTGATCCGGCCGCAGGTGAACCGCCCCTGCCCCAATGCCTGCTTGCAGGCATTCTCAAGCTCAGCCGGGGTGTGGGTCTCGGACAGGCGCACCACTCCGCGCAGTGTCCGGAACCCCTGTTTGCGGAAGTCCTTGCTGCGCAGGCAGCTCTCGGCCCACTGCACGGTGTACGGTCCGATTTTCGCCAGCGAGCCCAGCAGCCACTGCTCGCAGTTGGGACTCCGCCTGCCGGTCGGGGCCCGTCACGACTGTTGGATCGGGTCAGCGCCTCCTCGAACCGGGAGTAGATCGATTTGGGACTTGTACCGAACACCTGCCAGCTCACGCTGCCAGGCTCCGATCCATTTCACGGGTCGTCACGACGACCGACCTGGCCCTGAAAGACCACTACCCGGCACCGGACAGGGCAAAGACCGGACACGTCGTTCTTCGTGCGTACTGTCGCAGGGTGGGAAGATACGGTGGCGCTTCGCCCCCGGACTGTTGACCTCACGAGAGCACCCCACGCCGTACAAGCTCGCCGGATGCGCAGATGCGTCCAGGCGGTTCCCGGACACCCAGTCCCGGCACGACAGCCAATTCACGCATATGACGACTCCCGGGCCAGACCGGATTCGTATAGGGTCCGGCAAAACGTCAGTGACGGACCTGGGCCATGAACGAGCACCCTTCCGCCCGGCGGCCGGCAACCGGGACCGACAGCGCCGCAACCGGCATGATGTCCGGCTTCGGCAACGAACACGCTACGGAAGCCCTGCCCGGAGCCCTGCCGGTCGGCCGCAACTCACCGCAACGGCCGGCCTACGGCCTGTACGCCGAGCAGATCAGCGGCACCGCCTTCACCGCGCCGCGCGCGCAGAACCGGCGGACCTGGTTCTACCGCATCGTGCCGTCGGTGGTATCCCAGGGCGAGTGGCGCCGGATCGACCTGCCGCTCTGGCTGACCGCGCCGTCTGACGACGGGAGCTTTCCGCATACCCAGTGCCGATGGTCGCCCCGACCGGCGCCGCACACACCCGTCGACTTTCTCGACGGCATGGCGAGCTATGCCTGGAACGGCGACATGGGCGCCGGAACCGGCCTGGCAGTCCACCTGTACAGCGCCAATGCCGCGATGGACCGACGCTACTTCAAGAATGCCGACGCCGAGATGGTGCTGCTGCCCGCAGTCGGGAGCGTGCGCCTTCGCACCGAATGCGGCATCCTGGACCTGACACCCGGCGACCTGGCGGTCATTCCACGCGGCATCAGGATCGCCGTCGACCTGCCGGACGGCCCGTCGCGCGGCTATCTGTGCGAGAATTACGGTGCGCCGTTCGAACTGCCGGACCTCGGTCCGATCGGCGCCAACGGCCTCGCCAATCCGCGGGATTTCCTCTATCCGCAGGCCGCGTACGAGGATACCGCCGGCGAATTCGAACTGGTGCTGAAGACCGGAGGCGCCTTCCACGCCTGTGTACTCGGCCATTCGCCGCTCGATGTCGTCGCCTGGCACGGCAACCACGCGCCCTGCAAGTATGACCTGCGCACTTTCAACGTGTTCGGATCGATCAGTTTCGACCATCCGGACCCGTCGATCTTCACCGTGCTGACCTCCCGCTCCGACACGCCGGGCGTCGCCAACGCCGACCTCGTCGCCTTCGCTCCGCGCTGGCTGGTCGGACAGGACACCTTTCGGCCGCCTTGGTACCACCTCAACACGATGAGCGAGTTCATGGGGCTGCTCTACGGCGCCTACGACGCCAGGCCCGAGGGCTTCCTGCCCGGCGGCGCCAGCCTGCACAACTGCATGATCCCGCACGGGCCGGCGCCCGAGGTCTTCGAGGCGGCAAGCGCCCAGGACCTGTCGCCCCAGTGTGTCGACGACGGCGTCAGTTTCATGCTCGAGAGCCGCCACCCCTACCGGGTGACCGGTCACGCCATGACCGGAGCCGGTCTCCAGCGCGACTATCCGGGCACCTGGCAGGGGCTGAAGCGACAGTTCACGGGATAGAGGCCGCGGATCCGGCACCACGGCACCCCGCGATGGCGGCGACTGCAGGTTCGCCGGAGCCCGCCGACCCCTGCATGTTTCAGCGTTCCTGCGCCGGGGCCAATCCCGGTGACTTTGCGATCCAATCCCCGTAGTCTGCGCAAGGCCGGGGCCAAGGGGCGCCGGCGGGGAGTTGCCCCGTCCATCTGGCTATCTGGAGATGAATACATGGCTACTGTCGCGGTCTCGGACAACAGTTTCGCCACCGATGTCCTGCAGGCTGACAAGCCTGTCCTGGTTGATTTCTGGGCCGAGTGGTGCGGGCCGTGCAAGTCCATCGCGCCGGCGCTCGAGGCCATCGCCGACTCCATGGGAGACCGTCTGACGGTTGCCAAGATGAATGTCGACGACAATCCGCAGACCGCGTTGAACTACGGCGTTCGCGGCATCCCGGCCCTGTTGCTGTTCCGCGAAGGCGAGGTGGCCGCGACCCGGTTCGGTGCGCTGACCGAGCGGAAGCTGACCGAATGGGTCGCCCACGCACTCGAGGAGTGACCGGCACGCCGTCGGGTTCCGGCCGCGTGGCCGGAGGCCCCGAGCGCTCGCAGGACCAGGAGCGTCAGCCGTGGCTTGCGAGCACGCTGCCGGCCAGATAGAGCGATCCGCATATCAGGACCGCCGTGTCGGGACCGAGTTCGCGCACTAGCGACTGCACCGCACCCGACACGTCGGGTGACGCCTCGCAGGCAAGACCGACCGAACGACCCGCCTCCGCTCCCCGGTCGGCCGGTATCGAATGGGCTTCGCCGGGAATGGCCACCGTGCGCACCGCGTCAGCATGTCCGCAGAAATGCGCCAGGTACGCTTCCGGCGAACGGGTGTCGAGACCGCCGAACACCAGGCCGATCGACCGCGACCGCCGAACCCGGCGCCACGTGGCGAGTTCCGCGGCGATGACCCGGCCCGCGTCGGCATTGTGGCCGCCGTCGACCCAGAGTTCGGCTCCCTCCGGCAGGGTCTCGCAGATCGGCCCGCGGGAGAGCCGCTGCAGACGCGCGGGCCAGACCGCACTCGCGAGACCCTGCGCGAGTGCGGCCTCATTCACCGGGAACTGCCGCCCGAGCAGCAAGGCGGCCGCGATTGCGGTACCGGCATTGCCGTACTGGTGCCCGCCGCGCAACACCGGCCGCGGAAGACGCAGGCATCGGCCCTGGCCGCGGAACAGGAGACCGCAGTCGACGGCTTCGGCCGACCAGTCCCTGCCCTGGAACACCGTCGGGGCGGCGCATTCCGCTGCACGCGCCATGATGACCTCGAGTGCATCGGCGTGCTGGGCCGCGATGACCGCCGGAACGCCGGACTTCAGGATCCCGGCCTTTTCGAAAGCAATGGCGGCAAGGGTGTCACCCAGGAAGTGCTGGTGATCGAGCGAAACCGGGGTGATGATCGAGAGGGCGGGCCGGTCGACCACGTTGGTGGCGTCGAACCGGCCACCGAGGCCGACCTCGAGCAGCAGCAGGTCGGCCGGGGTTTCGGCGAAGGCCAGCATCGCGGCGGCCGTCATGATCTCGAACTGGGTGATGCTGTCTCCCCGGTTGGCCTGTTCACACCGGACAAGCAGTTCCGTGAGGTGATCGGGGTCGATCTCCCGGTCGGCAACCACGTAGCGCTCGCTCAACCGGACGAGATGCGGCGAGGTGTAGACATGGACCGTGCGCCCCGCCGCACGCTGGATTGCACCCAGCATGGCAATGGTCGAGCCCTTGCCATTGGTGCCCGCAACATGAACCACCGGGGGCAGGCGGTGCTGGGGGTTGTCGAGCCGCGCAAGCAGGCGTTCCAGCCGCCCGAGTGACAGATCCACCACCCGGGGATGCAGCTCCGCCAGCCGCGCCAGGATGGCCGCATCGTCCATGGGTTCAGGCAGCGTCCTGTCGAGCGGCAAGTGTTCCGGGGCGTCTGATCAGGTCGAGCAGCCGGACCAGGGTGTCGCGCAGCTCGTGACGAGGGACCACCATGTCGACCATGCCGTGCTCGAGCAGGTACTCCGAGCGCTGGAATCCTTCCGGCAGCCGTTCGTGGATGGTTTCCTCGATCACCCGCTGGCCGGCAAAGCCGATGATCGCGCCTGGCTCGGCCAGGTGAATGTCACCCAGCATGGCGAAGGACGCGGTCACTCCCCCCGTGGTCGGATTGGTCAGCACCACGATGTACGGCAGTCCTGCATCCTTGACCATGTCCACCGCGATAACGGTTCGCGGCATCTGCATCAGCGAGAGAATTCCCTCCTGCATCCGGGCACCTCCGGATGAAGGGAACACGATCAGCGTCGCCTGTTGCTTCACGGCGGTTTCCGCGGCCTGGATCAGGGCATCGCCGACCGCGACGCCCATCGAGCCGCCCATGAATTCGAAGGCGAACACCGCCGCGACCACCGGGCGCCCGTCCATGGTTCCGTGGGCCACCACGATGGCGTCCTGGTTTCCGGTCTTGGCCTGCGCCTCGCGCAACCTGTCACCGTAGCGCCTGCGGTCCCGGAACTTCAGCGGATCGGGGCTTTTCGGCTGCGGCAGATCCACCCTGCTGGACTGCCCGTCGTCAAACAGCATCTCGAGACGCTCGGTCACGCCAAGTCGGCGGTGATGGCTGCAGTGCGGGCAGACCTGCAGGTTCTCCGCGAGCTGACGGTGGAAGATCATCTCGTCGCATGCGGCACACTTGGCCCACAGGTTTTCCGGGGCCTCGCTCTGCTGGACCAGCGCCTTGATCTTGGGCAGGACGGAGTTGGTGATCCAGTTCACGGTTCCGTTCCCCTCACCGACGCGCGTCGCGTACACCGCCGGCCAGAGACCCGACCAGTTCCAGCACGGCAGGAACGGTACGCTCACCGGGTCTGCCTGCGGTGTCCAGGGTGTCGGCAATGGCGTTGACCACGGCCGAACCGACGATCGCGGCATCGGCGGCCCGGGCCACCGCGGCCGCCTGTTCCGGGGTCCTGATCCCGAAACCGACCCCGACCGGCAGATCGGTGTGGGCCCTCAGCCGCCCGACCGCAACGCGGACCATGTCGGTCGGAACCGCCCTGGTGCCGGTGATCCCGGTAATGGAGACATGGTAGATGAAACCCGACGCATTGCGCAGCACCGCGGGCAGGCGCAAGTCCCCGGTTGTCGGTGCCGCAAGGCGAATGAACGGCAGACCGGCCCTGGTTGCCGGCAGGCACAGTTCCTCGTCTTCCTCCGGCGGCAGGTCGACCACGATCAGTCCGTCAACCCCCGCTCCGGCCGCGTCGTCGAGGAACCGGGCAACACCGTAGCTGTAGATCGGGTTGTAGTACCCCATCAGTACCACCGGGGTCGTCGCGTCACGGTCGCGGAACCGGCGGACCATGCCCACTGTGCGAGCGAGTGAGCCCCCCGCCCGAAGCGCCCGCTGGCTCGAAGCCTGGATCGCCGGACCGTCGGCCATCGGATCGGAAAACGGCATGCCGAACTCGATCATGTCGGCGCCGGCGCCTGGCAGGTGATCGAGAATGGCCTGCGAGGTGTCGACGTCAGGGTCGGACGCGGTGATGAAGATGCCGAGCGCCGCCCGGTTCTCCACCGCACAGCGGGCAAACATCCGGGCGAGCCGGTCGCTCACAGCAACCCCATTGCGTCAAGCCGCGGCAGCACCGCCTCGAGATCCTTGTCACCGCGCCCGCACATGTTCATCACCATCAGGTGTTCCTTCGGCAGGTCACCGATGATGGTGGCAACGAATGCGAGCGCATGGCTCGGTTCCAGGGCCGGGATGATGCCTTCAAGCCGCGAGCACAGTACAAAAGCCTCCAGTGCCGCGGTGTCGGTGGCGCTGACATACCGTACCCGTCCGGTCTCGTGCAGCCAGGAGTGCTCCGGTCCGATGCCCGGATAGTCGAGACCGGCGGAGATCGAGTGCGCCTCGGTGATCTGGCCGTCATCGTCCTGCAGCAGGTAGGTCCGGTTGCCGTGCAGCACACCGGGCCTGCCCCCGGCTATCGAGGCCGCGTGCGCGTCGGTATCGATACCGTGTCCCGCTGCCTCGACCCCGTAGATCGTAACGTCCGGTTCATCGAGGAACGGGTGGAACAGTCCCATGGCGTTCGACCCGCCGCCGATGCAGGCGACCAGGGTGTCCGGAAGCCGGCCCTCGACGCGGAGCATCTGTTCGCGGGTCTCTTCCCCGATCACGCTCTGGAAGTCCCGGACCATCTGCGGATACGGATGCGGGCCCGCCACCGTACCGATGATGTAGAAGTGCGTCTCCGCCGTGGACACCCAGTAGCGCAGCGCCTCGTTCATCGCATCCTTGAGCGTGGCGGATCCGGATGTCACCGGGTGAACCTTGGCTCCGAGCAGCCGCATCCTGTCGACGTTTGGACGTTGCCGCTCGACATCCTCGGCGCCCATGAAGACCTCGCACTCCATGTCGAACAGCGCGCATGCGGTGGCGGTCGCGACCCCGTGCTGGCCGGCACCGGTCTCGGCAATGATCCTGGTCTTGCCCATGCGCCTCGCAAGCAGCGCCTGGCCCATGACGTTGTTGATCTTGTGCGCGCCGGTGTGGTTCAGCTCGTCACGCTTGAAGTACAGCCGGGCACCGCCGAAATGCTCGGTCAGCCGGTTCGCAAGGTAGAGCGGGCTGGGCCGTCCGATGTACTGGACGTGGTAGGATCTGAGTTCGGACCAGAAATCCGGGTCGGACCGCGCCTGCGACCACGCCGCCTCGACATCCAGAATCAGCGGCATCAGGGTCTCGGCGACGTATCGGCCGCCGAAACTGCCGAAATGTCCGTCCTCGTCCGGCCCGGCACGGAAGGAATTGGTCGCAGCTGTTGCCGGCATGGCCACTCCGTCGGCACCGGGGCATGGTCGGGCGCATAATGCGGATGTGCCGGCGGCGACGCAAGCGCGGCCGGAGGACCGACCGGTGAAAGGGCCGGGCTGCGGCTCAGGCGGAGTGATCGTGCACCGTGGCGATGAAGGCCCTGATCCGGTCCGGATTCTTCACACCCGGCGCATCCTCCACGCCCGAGGAGACGTCAACGCCGTGCGGCGACACGGTCTCGAGCGCACCGCGCACGCTCGCGGCATCCAGTCCGCCTGACAGGAACCAGGGGCATGCGCTGTCGAAACCTGCGAGCAGTGCCCAGTCGAACGGTGTTCCGTTGCCACCGGGTCGGGTGGCGCCGGCCGGCGGCCGGGCATCGAACAGCAGGGCATCGGCCACCCCGTCCCATGCAAGGGCCTCCTCCACGTCGACCGGAGCGGAGATGCGCAACGCCTTCAAGATGCCAACCCCGTAACGGTCCGCCAGGTCGCGGGCGCGATCGGGGGTCTCGCGTCCGTGCAGCTGGAGGAAGTCAGGGGTAAGGAATTCGAGGATCGATTCGATCAGCCTGTCGGCCGGATCGACCACGACCGCAACCCGGAGCGCGGTCGCGTCCCTTGCCAGCTCACCGGCACGCCGCGGCGAGACCGCGCGCGGGGACGGCGGATAGAACACGAACCCGTGGTGACTCGCTCCGCGCGCCGCCAGCACCGCTTCGGGAGTGTTGAGTCCACATATCTTGATCTGCAGTCCTTCTCTCATGGCGGTCACCCCGCACCACGTGTCCGGCCGCCGTCCGGCCCGGCAGCAGGCATGCTGGTCCGCAGCGCCCGCAGCGCCCGTTCGGCTGTCCGGGCCCGGGCGCGGGCCGTCCCGGCGCCGAACCAGGCCACGGCAGCTCCGAACAGGAATCCGATCAGCATGGTCGCAAGCCCCACGAGATAGAGGGGAACCTCTGCCGATCCGGCCAGCGGCCACAGGCGCAACTCGGCCGGGTGGCGGTTGGACACGGCGAAGAGGATCACCGCAAGAGTAACCGGCGTGGTGACGATCGCCGTGACGATGCTGCCGATGCGTGATCCGCCGATCATGAGTTGCAATTCCCTTGAAGAGTCCCGGCACCGCATGCTACCGCACCGCACCATCGCGAACAATCGACCCGCCCGTACGCCCCGGAACCGGCGGGCGGACAGGGTCACCGGTCCGGAGCCGGCTCGCGTATTCCGGAGCGCGCCGGTCGCGGCGCGGCGTTCGTGGCAACAGGCCGGATGGACGACGACACCCGTCGGCCAGTCGGGAAACCCCATGCACACCGGCAGTGTCCGCGGACGATGCGATTGCAAATTTCCGTTGACCCCCTACATGTGTGACTGTCAGGCACAGGCAAGCGGCAGAAGGAATCATGTCCAGGAGTCACGAAGAGGAAGAATCCGTCCAGGTCGACCGCCCGGTCACTGTGGAGACCGGCGAGGCGGACGATCCCGCCCGGGAGGAGGAAGCCGGGTCCGGGTCACTGGATCCCGAGGTCGACCCGGAGGCTGGCGATGCGGACGTCCAGGAGCCGGTTGTCGACAGGGAGGCCGAACTGGCAGCCCAGGTCATGGCGCTCAGGGATCAGTTGCTGCGCGCCGTCGCCGAGCAGGAGAACCTGCGCAAGCGGACCGAACGGGAGAAGGAGCAGATCCGCAGGTTCGGCATTGCCGCCTTTGCGCGTGACCTGCTGAGCACCGCTGACAACCTGCGCCGCGCACTGGAGGTGACCCCCGACAATCTCGAGGATGCGGACGAGTGGGTGCGCAACATGGTGGTCGGGGTCGAAATGACCGAACGCGACCTGCTTGCCGCCATGGAGAAGAACGGCATCAGCCGCGTGGACCCCGCCGGCGACAAGTTCGACTACAACCTGCACCAGGCCATGTTCGAGGTCACCGACTCGGGCCAGGAGGCGGGAACCGTCATCCAGGTGCTGCAGCCGGGCTACGTCCTGGGCGACCGGTTGCTGCGGGCCGCGATGGTCGGTGTCGCCAAGGATCCTCCCCCGCCGGCAGAGGCGGTCGGGGAGGACGTGTCGGCAGAAGATGAGGATACGGCAGGGGAAGACGCGGACTGCTGACCCGGTTGCGGGATCAGAACCGGGCACTCCGGGTCGTGCCGCTGCATGCGCCGGCGCGCCGTGGCCCGGGAATGGACCGCGTAGCAATACACGCAGCCCTGGATGCAGCTGTCATAGGCCCCGACATCGCGTGATTCCGCACACAGGCACCCGGGCCGGTTGCCCTTCTGCCGCACGCGGACCGGCAGGCCTCCGACGTCGGCAAGCCGGTCCGCGTCGATACACGCCGCGGGCGCGAGCGGCGGGCTGACGAGACCGGGCTGGGCGCAGACCGTGGGTCGCAGGCCGTTTGCGCTGGCGACCTGGCCCAGGCGCCGGAGCACTGCCCGCTTTTCGTTCGCCGGCGGATCCCGCCACCCCGGCGCCAGCCGGTCCAGCGACCGCCTGGTCTTGGCATAGATGTGGGCGAACGACAGCACCACCTCGTCACTCGCCCCGGTCAGCCGTTCGGACAGCATCGAGACCTGCTCGATGTGAAACGCTGACGGCGTCCGTGCGGTCTCGATCACCGGGTCATACCGCCACACCGGCACGCGGGGACCGAACCGGTCCGCAATCTCGTGCAGGTCATCGACCGCACGGCGCCAGTCGGCGACACCCGGTTCGAGGTCCCGCGGATAGCCGGTAATGGTGAACTGGACGACGAATGGCGTTCCCCTGTCCCGCAGCCGTTGCATGACCGCCATGAACGGTGCCGTCCGCCGCGTCCAGAACACGAAGCCGGTCACGGACCGGGCGTCGAGCGCGACCCGTGAGATCTTCCCTGACCACGGATTGCGGACCTCGCACCACCCGGCATCGAGCCGGTTCGCAAACCAGCGCGGGTAGAACGCGGGAATGTCACAGCGGTAACTCGCGGAAATGATCACGGCGCGGAGAGCTCCCGTGAAAGCGGGCGTACCGGAACGGACGGCGCGCCGGGGCGTTTCGGAATTTTGTGCAATCTGAGGCTTGAAGCGGTTTCCGACAACAACCATATCCATCCCAGATCCATCGAACACTGACAAGACGGGAACGTTCGCGGTGCCCTGCGGGGCCGTGTGTGTTTGCCGCAGGCGAGAGGCTCCAATGTCCAAGGTAATCGGTATCGATCTCGGAACGACGAATTCGTGCATCGCCTTTATGGACGGTTCGGACCCGCGGGTCATCGAGAACGCCGAAGGTGCCCGTACGACGCCCTCGATGGTGGCCTTTGCGGATTCGGATGAGCGGCTGGTCGGCCAACCCGCCAAGCGCCAGGCCGTGACCAACCCGGAAAGCACGCTGTTTGCCATCAAGCGCCTGATCGGACGACGCCACGACGATCCGGCGGCGCGCCGCTTCGCCGAGCTGATGCCGTACCGGGTGACTTCGGGCGACAACGGTGACGCCTGGGTCGAGGTCGAAGGCAGGAAGTACAGCCCGAGCCAGATTTCCTCGTTTACGCTGCGCAAGCTCAAGGAGGATGCCGAGGCCTTTCTCGGAGATACCATCAGCCAGGCGGTGATCACGGTTCCGGCGTATTTCAACGACGCACAGCGACAGGCGACCAAGGATGCCGGCCAGATCTCCGGTCTCGAGGTGCTGCGCATCATCAACGAGCCGACCGCGGCCGCACTGGCCTACGGGCTGGACAAGAAGAGCGGTGGCATGGTTGCCGTCTACGACCTTGGCGGCGGCACCTTCGACATTTCGATACTGGAAATCGGTGACGGTGTCTTCGAGGTCAAGTCGACCAACGGCGATACCTTTCTTGGCGGCGAGGACTTCGACCACAGGATCATCGAATATCTTGCCGACGAGTTCCGCAAGGAGAACACCGTCGACCTGCGCCAGGACAAGCTGGCGCTGCAGCGGCTGAAGGAAGCGGCGGAGAAGGCCAAGATCGAGCTGTCGAGCTCGATGCAGACCGAGGTGAACCTGCCGTTCATCACCGCTGACCAGTCGGGCCCGAAGCATCTCAACATCAAGCTGACGCGGGCCAAGCTCGAAGCGCTGGTCGAGGACCTGGTGGAGCGGACGGTAGCACCGTGCCGGGCAGCTCTGCGCGACGCCGGACTGTCCGCCGGCGAGATCAACGAGGTGATTCTGGTCGGCGGAATGACCCGCATGCCAAAGATCATCGAGACGGTAAAGACCTTCTTCGGCCGGGACCCGCACCGTGGCGTCAATCCCGACGAGGTGGTGGCATCGGGCGCGGCGATCCAGGCCGGCGTGCTGATGGGCGATGTCAAGGACGTCCTGTTGCTCGACGTCACTCCGCTCTCGCTCGGCATCGAGACGCTGGGCGGCGTCTTCACCCGCCTGATCGACCGCAACACCACGGTTCCGACAAAGAAGAGCCAGACCTTCTCCACGGCAGAGGACAATCAGACCGCCGTCACCATCCGGGTATTCCAGGGCGAGCGGGAAATGGCAGCCGACAACAAGCTGCTCGGCCAGTTCGACCTTGTCGGGCTGCCCCCGGCGCCGCGCGGCATGCCGCAGGTCGAGGTCACCTTCGACATCGACGCCAACGGCATCGTCAATGTCTCGGCAAAGGACAAGGCGACCGGCAAGGAACAGCAGGTCCGGATCCAGGCTTCGGGCGGTTTGTCCGACGACGAGATCGAGCAGATGATCCGCGAGGCGGAAGAGAACGCCGAAGGTGACCGGAAGCGTCGCGAACTGGTCGAGGTCCGCAACCAGGCAGAACAGGCGGTTCACAATGCCGAACGGATGCTGACCGAACTCGGCGACAAGGTCCCTGCCGATGACCAGGAGGAGGTACGTCGAAACATCGAGGCGGTGAAGACCGCGGCGGAGGGTGAGGACGTGGGAGCGATCACGGCCGCGATCGGGGCACTGCAGCAGGCCTCGATGAAGCTGGGCGAGCAGATGTACCGGGATCAGCAGGCCGAGGAGCCCGGCGACGCCCAGGCCGCTCCGTCCTCGGACGGTGACGGGGCCGACGTCGTCGACGCGGACTTCGAGGAAGTTGACGAGCGCGACAGGAACTCGCCGAACTGACCGGAAATCACATCGTATTGCGCAACGGGGAGCGCGACCGGGTCCGGGCTCCCCGCTCGCTGATGCGCAGCCACGCCCGCCTGCGCAGGGATGGCAGCTGACATGGCACGACAGGACTACTACGAAACGCTGGGTGTCGACCGGAACGCCGACGATGCCGCTCTCAAGTCGGCCTACCGCAAGCTTGCCCTGCGCTTTCACCCTGACCGCAATCCCGACGACACCTCTGCCGAACAACGGTTCAAGGACATTAGCGAGGCCTACGATGTCCTGAAGGATCCGCAGAAGCGGGCGGCCTATGACCGGTTCGGCCACGATGCCTTCGAAGGCGGGATGGGCGGGGGACCGACCGGGGCCGGTTTCGCCGATATCTTCGACGAGGTTTTCGGCGATTTCATGGGTGGACGTCGCGGCGGGTCGGCCAGCCAGCGTGGCGCCGACCTGCGGTTCGACATGTCGATCACACTCGAGGAGGCGTTCCGCGGTCGCAAGGCGACCGTCTCCGTCCCCGGCAGCGTCAATTGCGAGACCTGTTCGGGCAGCGGTGCGCAGTCGGGTTCGCACCCGGTCACTTGCGGCACCTGTCGCGGACGCGGCCGGGTGCGGGCGCAACAGGGTTTCTTCACCGTCGAGCGCACCTGCGCCTCCTGTGGCGGCGCAGGGATGGTGATCGAAAATCCGTGCGAGAGCTGTCACGGCAGCGGGCGGGTCAGGAAGAACCGGTCGCTGTCGGTCACCATTCCGGCCGGGGTGGAGGACGGGACGCGCATCAGGCTGTCGGGAGAGGGCGAGGCCGGCATTCGGGGTGCGCCATCGGGAGATCTCTACATTTTCCTGTCGATCGACGAGCATCCCTTCTTCGGTCGCGACGGCTCCACCGTCTTCTGCGAGGTCCCGGTGTCGATGACCACGGCTGCGCTCGGCGGGACCATCGAGGTACCGACCCTGGACGGGCCGCCGGTCCGCGTCACCATCGCTCCGGGAACCCAGACCGGAACCCGGTACCGGTTGCGCGGCAAAGGCATGAGCCAGCTGCGTTCATCGGTTCGCGGCGACTTTCATGTCGATGTTGTGGTCGAGACCCCGGTCAACCTGACCCAGCACCAGAAGCAGCTGCTCGAGGAATTCTCCCGCGACCAGAGCAAGTCGACCAGCCCGAAGTCCGCCGGGTTCTTCGACCGCTGGAAATCAATCTGGGAAGACCTGCGCGACTGAACGGGAACTCCGCGGCCGGCTCAGTCCAGAAGCCGGCCCAGCAGTTTCGAAGTGTAGTCGACCATCGGGATGATGCGGGCATAGTTCATTCGGGTCGGCCCGATGACCCCGAGTGCACCCACGACCCGACGGTTCTGGTCGTGATAGGGCGCGATGATCATCGAGCAGCCCGAGTTGCGGAACAGCATGTTCTCCGAGCCGATGAAGATCTGGACCCCGTCCGCGTCCCCGGTCGCCTCGAGCAGCTGCAGCAGGTTCTCGCGGCGTTCCAGGGTCTCGAACAGTTGCCGAATGCGTTCGAGGTCCTCGAGCGCGTGCACGTCGTTCAGCAGTTTGGACTGACCGCGCAGGATCAGTGATCCCCCGGGCGCCCCGCCGGCCCACAGCGCGATCCCGTCGCTCACCAGCTTGCCTGTCAGGGCGTCAAGCTCGGTGCGGTGTTCAGCGATCTCGGTCCGGATCCGGACGTGGGCCTCATGCATTGTCGCGTTCGCCAGGTGCGAATTGATGTAGTTGGCCGCCTGGGCGAGAGCCGACGGCGGCAGGCCTGCGGGGAGGTCGATCACCCGGTTTTCCACCATCCCCCCGTCGGTCACCATGACCACCAGGGCCTTGCCCCCATTCAGCGCCAGGAACTCGATCTGGCGCAGGGGCGCATCGGTCTTGGGCGAGATCACCAGTCCCGCACACTCGGTCAGACCGGCAAGCGCGGCCCCGGTCTCCTCCATGACCTCGGAGAAGTTGCGTCCCGTGGCCGCGCACTTGCCGTCGATGCTCTCGCGCTCCTCGCGTGTCAGGTCGCCGCCGATCTCGAGCAGGGCGTCGACGAAGATCCGCAGTCCGAGATCGGTCGGAAGCCGGCCGGCGGACACGTGCGGCGCGAACAGCAGTCCCGCTTCCTCGAGGTCGGCCATGACGTTGCGCACGGTGGCCGGCGACAACCCCTGTCCCATCCGGCGCGACAGCGTGCGGGACCCGATCGGCTCCCCGGTCTCGACGAAACTGTCGATGATATGCCGGAAGACTTCGCGCGAGCGCTGGCTGAGACTGAGAATGCCCGTGTGGTCCATGGTACGGACTCTAGGAATTTCGCATGCCGAGCGTCAATCCACCCCCTCGGGACACCCTGATGGCGAGACGGTCGGTTCAGGCGTCCGCGAACACTTGAGCAAGCGCGTCGGGAGAATTCCGGTCGGGTGGCTGGATCCCGGTTCCAAGACAAGGGTGCCCTGGTGTGTCGCCGGGCATCAACAACAGAGTTCGGACCGACAGGAAGTGCTCCCGATAGACAAACCCTGGCTCCCGGGGCCTGCAACGCACGCCTGACCGCTTCCGGCTCCTTCCGGATCACGCGAACAGTGTCGCCACCGGGCCACTGGTCCGCCGTACTCCCTGTTTCCGCCTGCGGTAACCGGACAGGCTCATGCCCATCAGGAGCGCCGTCCGTGCCTGGGTGAGTCTTGCCTGTCTGCGAACCTTGCGCGCACGGTCGTCCGGCAGCGGCGCATGTTGCGGCCCGGCCAGGTTGTAGCTAGTCTCGCGCTCCGGTGCTGGGGCGTAGCCAAGCGGTAAGGCAGCGGGTTTTGATCCCGCGATCGCAGGTTCGAACCCTGCCGCCCCAGCCACGCAGTCAGGACAGTTCGAGCCACAGGCTGGATTCCGGCGCACCGTACGCATCCGGAAACCGGGCCAATCCGAAGGCACCGAGCATGCCGGCGCCGCGGGTCCGCATGTAGTGGCTGGAAAACAGCGGCCGCACCCGGTCTGACTGCAGCAACACCGCAATCGCCTGCTGCTCGGAATAGCCGCGCCAGTCCCAGTCTTCCGGGTAGGGATCAGGCAGGAACATGTCGTGGAAATGCATCAGCACCCCGGCGGACAGTGACGGCAGCAGCCGGTTCAGCACCCAGTCCACATCGCTTCCCGGAAACAGCAAGTGGCTCGAGTCGACCAGCAGCATGTCGCCGGGGCCGAGCTCGGGGACGTCGGCGACGGCAAGTTGCTGTACCGGCGCACGGATCAGCCTGAGCGGCAGCGAGGCAACATCGGCACGCGGCGCGGGATCGCAGCAGGTGATCTCGACTGCAATCGCCCCGTCCCGGATCGCCCTGACCAGGAACCGGGTCGAGTGGCCGGACCCGATCTCGAACACGCGCCGCGGCCTGCGGCTGCGCACGAGGGCGTAGAGCACCGCCGCATCCAGTCCCGGGAACCAGTCCTGCTGCCAGCGTGGCTCCGGCGGCGCTCCGCCGATGGCCTCCAACTCCTCGCGGAACCCCGCGACAGCCTCGAGTACCCGGACAAACTCGCCCTCGCGACAGCCCTCGAACCGCTCCTCGATCCAGCGGTAGGGCCGCCGGTCCGGCGCCAGGCTTGCGGCGTGGCGATGGGGGATGAAATACCCGCGTCGGGTGATTCCCAACACAGTGCACAGCCCGTCGCGGACGGTCCGCAACCGCACCGGCGTCAAGCGCCCGGCACGAGGACCATGCCCTCGCGGGCAACCACGGTTCCCGGTCGCCGCCTTTGGGCCTCGGCGCCGATCGTATCAAGCGCAGCATCGTCACGGGACGGGTCATGGTGAAACAGGACCAGGTGACCGGCACCTGCCGCCTCGCACAGCCTGATCCCCTCCTGCCACGTCGAGTGGCCCCACCCCACGTGGTCCGGGAATTCCTCGTCGGTATAGGTGCTGTCGTAGATCACGAGGTCCGCTCCGGCGATCAGATCCAGTACCAGGTCATCGGGCTCTCCGACCCGGTGTTCGGTGTCGGTCACGTAGCAGATCGACCGTCCGGCGTGGCAAATCCGGTAACCGATCGCTTCCTGCGGATGGTTCAGTGGCGCGGTTGCAACCACGATGCCGGGACCAGGTTCCACCGTTGCTCCGGGTTCGAATTCCTTGAACTCGATCTCTGCGCCGAACATCTCCGGCGAAACCGGGAAAAGCGGTGACGACATCAGGGCGGCAAGTGCCGCCTCCGCACGATTCTCCGCCGACCAGATCCGGAACCGGTTGCCTGGCTGGTAGGCCGGCGCGAAGAACGGCATCCCGCAGATGTGGTCGATGTGCCCGTGGGTGAACAGGATCTCGGCTGACCGGGGCTGCTGTGCGCCAAGCTGGCGGATCCCGGTACCGGCATCCAGGATCAACAGGCGATCGCCGCACCGGATCTCGAGACAGGAGGTATTGCCCCCGTAGCGCAGGTGATCGGAACCGGGGCAGGCGGTGCTGCCGCGCACGCCCCAGAACTTCACGTAGAAGTCGGTGTGATCCGGCACTGGCGTATCCCGTTCACGAACTTCCGTGCGACTCCGGCACGCCGGCAAGGTTTCCTGCGCCGACCGGTGGCGTCAAGCATGGGATTACATCGATAACTGCGCAGCGTATGTTCCCCTTGTGCAGGCACTATATTGACATGTGTTGTTCCGACAAGACGGCATACCTCCCGAGACGGAACCGGAGGTCGAGTACCGCCACACCAGCGGGACCTGTGCCGCCTGCGGGCATGTCGATGCCGCCTCCCGGCACGCCCGGGCATTCAAGTGCGTGGCCTGCGGCCACGCGGATCACGCGGACCTGAACGCGGCCCGCATCATCCGGCGTCGGGGACCGGCGCTGCTGCACGGCGAGGAGCGTTCGGGTCTGCCGTGATCCGTGACCCGTGAAACGGATCGGAGTCTGGTGGCACGACGCTGCAGTGTCATCGACACAGGAGTCCCTCAAGTATCCCATGCCGGTCAGGGCAACAGGCTGTACCCGCCAGGTCCCGTAACCAGGACCTTCGGCCGGTCCGGGTTGGCCTCGATCTTGCGACGCAACCGATAGATATGGGTCTCGAGCGTATGGGTCTCGAGTTGCGCGTTGTGCTCCCAGACCTCGGCGAGCAGGGTCTCGCGACTGACCGGCTCGCCGCGCGCGCGGTAGAGGTAATGCAGGATCCGGGTTTCCTTCTCGGTCAGCGGGACCCGCCTGCCAGACCCGATGGCAAACAGCGCCTTCAGGCCGGGAGTGAAGCTGTAGTCGCCGATCCGGATCGCGCCGCGCGCGCCGGCCGCAAGCAGGTCCTCGATCCGCGCGTCGAGATCTTCGAACCTGAACGGCTTCACGACCGCAGCGGCGGCACCGTGCCCGCACATGCCGCGTGCATCGACCTCGTTGCCGACAAGCGCGATCACCGGAATTTCGCGGTGGCGCAGTTCCCGGCACAACTCGGACCCGTCCATGTCATCGAGGTGATCATCGACCAAGACCAGGTCGCAACGTTGTTCCGCGGTCGCCGCGAGTCCCGCGCCGGTTGCACTCACGGCAAGTTCGTGGTCGCCGTAGGCATGAAACTGCTCAAGCAGCAATGCCTGCAGCGCCGCGTCACGACTCGCCAGCAGGATGCGCAGTGCGCCCGCGTGCGAGCGGACCATCATCAGAACGCCGGAGAGAGGATCAGACGCAGCATCGCGTCCGACAGCGCATGCGCCGGGTCGGCCAGGGCCTCGCACGCCGTGAAATGATTGGCGCCGGGAGCCTCGACCACGCTCACCGGCTGGCTTGCTGCCCGCAGGGCGTCGACCAGCGCGTCGCGCTGGTAGTGGTATTCGCACCCTTCCTCGCTGCCGACCGACACGATCAGCGGCGGCAGGTCCGAGCCCGTGTGGGCCCGGTCGCGTACCAGGGCCAGCGGACTGCGCTCGACGCAGTCCGAGGCGGTAAAGCCGAGACTGTCATTGAGTCTGCCGAGACGGATCGGTTCGAGGTCGTGCAGTCCGCTGACCGAGCACCCGCCCCGGACCACCCCGCGCCCGGGGCCGCCCGGGCTGCACATCAGTGCCGCAAGGTGCCCCCCCGCCGAGTGGCCGGCCACGAACAGGCCACGCGATCCGGGCTCCCGTTCCCTGTCATGGATACAGCTGATCGCACGCCGCACGTCTCCGACAAGTTCCGCCAGGGTGACACCGGGGCAGAGCCGGTAACCGACCGAGATGAATGTCACGCCGGCAGCGACGTAGAACGGTGCGAGGAAATGGCCGATGGTGCGGTCCTGCGACCTCCAGTACCCGCCGTGAATGAAGGCCAGCACAGGTGCGCCCGGAGTTGCGGCGGGAAAGACATCGTAGCAATGCCGCTCATCGGGTCCGTAGGAAACATCAAGGCGAACACTCATTGACCGGCGCACATCCGCCCCGAGGCGGTGCCAGCGCTCCAGCGCATCCGCCGCGTCGGGAACCTTGCGGCGGTTGTCGTATTCGCGGTCAAGCGCCTCGCGGTCGAGACCGCGCACTACGGTGTCTGCAGGCATGGACCGGTTCGCTCCTTCGGAACTGGACGACCACAGCCGGGAGACTGCCCCGGGAAGACGGCAGGCCGCAAGCACTTGACCGTCCGGTCGCGTTGGTGTTCATGGCATCCATGTCCACAGTCCCCCGAACCCTCTCGGACAGCCTCCGGTCCGCCGCCCTGCCGTCCCCGGCCCAGATCGCCGTCGAACGGGCGATCGCGGAACTTCGACGCGGCGGCCTGGTGGTGATCCGCGACACCGGGCACCACGCGGCAGTCCTGGTCCAGGCCGCGGAAATGGTGACTTCCGGCAGCATGCGCCTGCTGCAACGCCTGACCGGGTCCGAGCCGACGGTCGCCGTCACCCGCCAGCGGGTTGCCGCCCTCAGGCAGAACGCCAGCGATGCCCGCGTCCAGAGCCTCATGTTTCCGACCGGTGCCGACCCCGAGCTGGTGCACCGCATCGTCGATCCGACGTTCCCGGCCGACAGTCACGAGCCGACGGCGGGCGCCATGCAGGATCTCTCGTTGATCCCGGAACGCGATGGCGGACTGGTTCAGGTCGCGGTCGAGGTGGCCAAGCTCGCCCGCCTTCTGCCAGCAGTGATGTTCGCACGGCCGGCGGCGGGTGACGTCGATCGCGTTGCGCACTGGAGCCGTGATTCCGGCCTGGTGCTGGTCGAGAGCGACCACGTGAGGATGTTCCCGCGACTGCGCGCCGGGCGGCTGGTGCAATCGGTCTCTGCACGGGTTCCGCTTGCCGACGCCGAGAACACCACCCTGGTGCCGTTCCGCCCCCTCGACGGAGGCGAGGAACATGTCGCGATCGTGGTCGGGGAGCCCGATCTCACAGCTCCGGTACTGGTCAGGCTGCATTCCCAGTGCCTGACCGGTGATCTGCTGGGAAGCCTGCGGTGTGACTGTGGCGACCAGCTGCGCGGCGCCATCAGGGCGATCGCCGGGGAGGGCAGCGGGGTCCTTGTCTACCTGGCCCAGGAAGGCCGTGGCATCGGCCTGATCAACAAGCTGCGGGCATACCAGCTCCAGGACCTGGGGCTCGACACGGTTGACGCCAATGAACTGCTCGGGTTCGACGCCGATGAACGGATCTATCTGCCGGCAGCCGAGATCCTGCGACGGCTCGGAATTGGGTCGATCCGCCTGATGACCAACAACCCCGACAAGGTTGGTCAGCTCGAGGCGTACGGTGTCACCGTGGTCGAACGGGTCTCGCATGTCTTCCCGTCAAACAGGCACAACGAGGCCTACCTTCAGACCAAGGAACACCGCAGCGGACACCTGTTCTAGGTCCAGGCTTCCCTGTTCAAGTGCCGAGGATCGGCATTCTCGCCAGGCGGCCCCGGCGACTAGTTGCTCCGGGTCATGCCGGAAGAGGCGGTGGACACACCGGCTGCGGAGATCCACGAACCGTTGCGCTACGCCCTCGGACAACTGGCAGGGCCGGTGCAGAGACGTCCGCCCGATGCAGTGGATGCGGAAGAACGCGCCGCAGGCGCTCGCCAGGGAACGGTGGCCGTCGTTACGGCCGGAATTCGACAAACAGAGGGAGGAAGCCCAATGACCGAGGCAGCGCGGCAACTGGCCTCGACCGCGCACACGGGCCAGGTGAACAAGTCCGGCGCGCCCTGTATCGAACACGTGACGAGACTGTCCCGGGCAGTCGAGAGGAAGGTGGCGCCGGAACTGTGGGACCGTGCCGTCACGGTCGCGTACCCGCACGACGCGGTGGAAGACACAGATGTCTCGCTGAACCATACTCGGGTGTCTTCGGGAACAATGTTGCCGAAGACGTGGAGACGCTGACATACCGCCACGATGAGGACTGCGGCGACTACATCAGCCGCGTGGCCCGAGGCAGCGCTACAGCCAGGGCGGTCAAGCTCGCTGACCTGGAAGACCACCTGCGCGACACGTCGCACATCGATGCCGATCACGAGCAGAAGTCCGTTCAGGCGCTGGGTGTCCTGACCGGGTCCCGCGCAACCGATCCTGCCGGGTAGCGACGTCGTCCGCCGGAAACCGGCGAAGCCGACCCGGATGCGCGCGCCGTGTTCAATCGCTGCTGCATGAGCTGGCGCAGCCGGGACGACCGATCTCCCGGGGCAGGACTCGTCAGGCATTCCAGCAGCCCCGCCACCGGCACGTGTGCGCGTTGATCGGGAGAAACGGCGGCGGGCCTGCATTTCAACCGGCGGCGCGACCACCGCCGATCCGGGATGCGTTCCGCGCAAGGCTGTGAAGGGCCGTTCGAAGGTGCTGGCCGTTCCTGGCGGCCACGCGTACACAGACACCGCTGCCAGCGCGCGTCGGCGCAATGCCTGTCCAGGTGCCGTCGCCCAGCCTGTCCGCCGTCGAAGTCAAGATCCCCAGCATGCCATCCTGGTCTTCCGACAGGACAATCACCGTGCCGAACGATGTCCATGTGCCAGGCATCGCGGTGTGGCGGGCCAGCAGATCTGCGGTTGCCTGCTGACGGTCCTCGAACAGGATCGTGCCGTCGGGACGCCGGACGACGGTTTCGGATATCCAGCACCGTTGCCCGGGCATGGCCATGCAGATGCCCTCGCAGGAAACCAGCGATGAGTCTCGCGGGAGCGTAATCGTCTGTCGAAGGGCCAGCTCCGCGTTGTCGAGCAACACGTATGGTTCCGACAGCAGCACGGCCCGCGACCCGTGCCCCAGATCAATCGTCCAGTCCGAAACGCTGCCCTGCCCGCCCGGCGTCCCGTAGGTCAGCATCGCACCGGCACTCTCAAGATGCAGTGCCGCGCCATCCTCGATGCGAATGCGCTGCCCGATTCGGTCGCCTGACAGCAAGCCGGCTCCGGCAACCTGGGGGATCAACGTGACCGGCGTCCCGGGTGGTCCGGGATATCCCCGGCCCAGCGACCAGGGGAAGGAAACACGGCGGAACGTCAGGCGGCTGCGCCCGTCTGCCCCCAGGCCGATGATCAGGTCCATGGACGGTGCGCCCGGTGAGGGGGACGGGCCCGTGGCCGGCAACGAGTTCACCGGAACAGCACGGCGTCCCTGATCCGTGTTGCCACCGCGCCGATGCCCTGGCCCGCGCGACAGTTCGTGCCCAGAACCGGGGCGTTGCCGCGGACCCGCGTCGCCTCGTCGAACATCCTTTCCAGATCGACACCGACATGCGGTGCCAGGTCAATCTTGTTGATCACCAGAAGATCGCTCTTGAGCACGCCCGGTCCGCGCTTGCGGGGGATGTCGTCGCCGCCGGAGACGTCAATCACGAACATCCACCAGTCGACCAGGTCCAGAGAGAAGGTCGAGGCCAGGTTGTCCCCGCCGCTTTCCAGCAGAACCAGATCCAGGTCGGGAAACTGCCGGTCCAGTCGGTCTGCTGCAGCCAGGTTCGGAGTCGGGTCTTCGCGGATCACCGTGTGCGGACAGGCGCCGGCCTGCACGGCAAGAACTCTCTCGGCCGGCAGACACCCGCCGCGACGCAGGCGCTCGGCGTCTTCGTCGGTGACAAGGTCATTGGTGATGACGGCGGTTTCTATACCGTCGTGGGCAAAGGACACCAGAAGGCGCTCAATCAGTGCCGTCTTGCCCGAGCCCACGGGCCCGCCTATGCCCACGCGGGCGGCAGTCATCGCAGGAAGTGGCTGCGTGCCAGCGGCACGCGGGTTGCGGGTTCAGCCTGCAGCAGCACACCATCGGCGCGAACCTCGAAGGTGGCCGGATCCACCGCGATGTCAGGACAGGTGCGGTTGCGGATCATGTCAGGCTTGCCGAGGGAACGCACCGATGTGATTGGCAGGATCTCCTTCTGTACGCCCAGGCGTCCGGCAATGTCGTTGTCGATGGCAAGCCGGCTGGCGAAGGTTGCGCCAAGCCGGTGCTTCACGGTTCCCAGGGCTCCCCACATCGGCCTGTGCAGAAGCGGCTCCGCCCCGATGAAGCTGCCGTTGCCGTCCCCCATGACCGACCAGACGATTTCGCCGGATTTCACCACCATCTTCGGCTTGGCGGCGAAATGGTCGCGCTGCCAGAATACCAGGTCCGCCATCTTGCCGGGCTCGATCGAGCCCACATGCGCATCGATCCCCGCCGCGATCGCCGGGTTGACGGTCAGCTTGGCCATGTAGCGCAGTATGCGCTTGTTGTCGGCACCGGCCGTTTCCTCTTCGGCCAGGCGTCCGATCCGGTCCTTCATGATCGACGCCAGCTGGAACGCCTTGGTCGCGTTCTCGGCCAGTCGGCCCATACCCTGCGTGTCGGTCGCAAAGATCGAGATCGCACCCATGTCATGCAGAAAGTCCTCCGCGACCATGGTCTGCGGGCGGATGCGCGCCTCCGCAAAAGCCACATCCTCGGGCAACTCGTAGCTCATCGCATGGGCCAGCATGGTCATCGGCACCCCTTCCTCCAGCGCCGCCGGAGTGAAGGGGTTGGTGGGGTTGGTCGAGGACGGCAGCACATTGGCGAAGCCGTTCACGGCGAGGATGTCCGGCGCGTGACCACCGCCCGCACCCTCGGTGTGGTACATGTGAATGGTCCGGCCGGCGACGGCGGCCATGGTGTCCTCGTAGAACCCGAACTCGTTGATCGTGTCGGTGTGGATGTGGACCGAGAAGTCAGCGGCATCCGCAGCACGCAGGCAACCGTCGATCACGGCGGGCGAGGCGCCGAAATCCTCATGGATCTTCACCCCGAGCGCTCCTCCCGCAACGCTCTCCGCCACCGCGCCCGTGTCCGAGCATCCACGTCCCAGGAACCCGAAATTGAGCGGAAATTCATCGCAGGCCTGGATCAGCCGGCCCAGGGTATGCGGGCCGGAGCAGGACACATCGAAATGCGGCCCGGGGCTCATCCCGATCATGGTGGTGCAGCCCCCGGCCAGTGCGTGGTACGCCTGTTGAGGTGACAGGAAATGCGCGTGCGCTTCGATCACGCCGGGGGTCACGATCAACTGGTCGCCATGCATGATCGTCGTGTTGGGTCCGGTATCCAGGCCCGGTGTGACACCGGCCATGATCTCCGGGTTCCCTGCCTTTCCGACGCCCACGACACGCCCGCGACGCACGCCGATATCGGCCTTGATGATCCCCAGGACCGGATCGATGATCAGCGCGTTGTGAACGACCAGATCCAGGGCCTGTTCGGCATCGGTGCCGCGGGTCCGGAATCCCTCGCCATCGCGCATGACCTTGCCGGCCCCGGTGGTCAGTTCGTCCCCGGGATGAGTGTGGTCGCGTTCGACTTCCGCCAGCAGGGACGTGTCGCCCAGGCGGATCATGTCGCCGGTCGTCGGCCCGTAGAGGCGCGCGTACTGGCCGCGGTCCATTTTCAAGACGCGTCCTCCAGATACCCGCGATCCCTGGCGCGCGTGAACGCGGCCTCACGTATGGACGGGTCATCCGCCCGGCCCTCGGCCAGACCGGAGAATCCATGGATTTCACGCGTCCCGGCATAGGGCACGAGGCGTACACGCCGCCCGACCCCGGGGTCGAAGCGTTCCCCGCCACCGGAGGGACGGTCCAGCCGCATGCCCCAGGCCCTGGTCCGGTCGAACTGCAGCGCCCTGTTGACCTCGAAGAAATGGGCATGGCTTCGGACCTGTATGGACCGGTCGCCGGTGTTCAGCACGTCGATTTCGACGCCCTCACGCCCGGCGTTGAGCTCGATCTCGCCCGCTTTCGGGATGATCTCGCCCGGGACAGGCGCCGCATCGCCGCCCGGAGGGATCGGATCGAAGATCGTCACCAGCTTGGTGCCCTCTGCCATCGAAACCTCGACCGAGATCGTCCGCAGCATTTCCGGCACGCCCGCCTCGACCTCCTCCGCCGTCAGGATTGATCCGCCCAGCGACACCAGCGCCGGGTGATCCAGCCCCTTTCGGGCCGCCAGCAGAATTTCGTCGGCGATGAGGGCATTGGCCTCTGGCAGCGACAGGCGCACACCTTCGCCTCGGTATCTTCGCGCGAGTTCGGCCGCCTGGAAGATGACCAGTCGGTCCATTTCTGTCGGGGTCAGGTTCATGCGTGTCTCTTCAGTTGGCGAACAGCCGTCCGTCACCCGGGCGCATCATCGCGATTTCCGAGATCGGGGCAAAGCCGGCGGTCAGAGCGCCGGGCAACGGCGGAGCCGTGAAAGGGGCCAACTCGGGCTGCAGGTCCCGCAGGGTGCCCTGCGCTTCAAGTGCTCCGACCAGGCCCAGCCGCACCGCGGCACCGGCCAGTCCCTGTGACGCGGCGTGGGCGGAAGCGGCCAATGCGGACGCAAGGTCAAGCCCCATGGAGCGGAACACCGCGCCCTGGACAACAGGCAGGTGCCCGACGGACTTTCCGTCCAGCACCGCCCCGCGGAACCGCAGTGCCACGGGATCGCCCAGGCGCGCCGTTGCCGAGAGAAGTGCCTGTCCCGCTTCGGCCGACTGGACCCGCAGCGGTTCGGCCATGAACAGCCGGTCGGTCCTGGCATCGACCGGCAACTCGTGCTCTGCCCGATAGGCATCAGCCAGCACGATCCGGTCGAACTGCGCCCAGCGGCCCAGCATTTCCGCGGCCAGCCAGGTGGTGAAGGTCGCACGGTCAAGTCGGCCGTCTTCCGCCGCGGCCTCCATCCCCCAGGAATAGACGAAGGCACCCGACGGAAAGCCGCTGTCAGCCAGCTGCAGGGCGCGCAGCAACGCCAGGCTCACTGCCCGGTCTCCAGGCGTTCGACCGAAAACCTGCAGAGCCCCTCCGCATCGGCCAGCCGGGCACGGTAGGTATCCTCCGGTCCGTCCATGTGGATGACGATGGCGCCGTCGCAGAAGTCGGCCTTCCAGTGCAGATTGCCGCAGAAGTAGCCGAGCCTGAGGCCGGAGGCAGGGTCACCCGGTGTCAGGCGCAGGCGCGGGCCGCCATCGATGCGGGCGACGATCATCAGGCTTTCGTTCGAATACAGGACGGCGCCGTCCTCCAGCGCCGCATCGCGGGGCAGGGCAAGGGCCACGTCCCTTCCCCTGTCCGTTACCAGTCGCATCCGGCGACGAGGCGCATCAACCCGCGCAATCCGCACGGTTTCCAGCACACCCCTTGCCTCGGACGCATGGGCCTGGTCATGCCACGGCTGCTCGACGGTACGGCCGAGCACGGCGGAGAGCACCATCGGCCCTGCGCCCGATGTCTCCTTGCCCGGCACCTACATCGCCGTCCAGTCGCCCGACTGTTCGAACGCATGCGCGGCGCGATAGATGCTCGTCTCGTCGAAATGCCTGCCTGTCAGCATCATCGAAACCGGCAGCCCGTCGGACATGCCGCAGGGTACCGCCATGGCCGGGTGCCCGGTGACGTCGAAGGGAGCGGTATTGGCGAGCATCTCGAACGCCCGGGCGAAGGTGTCCTCGCGCGCATCGCCGGGGCCGGGCAACCTGGTTGCCTTCAGCGGCAGGGTCGGCATCAGCAGGAGATCATGCTCGGCCAGCACGGCGTCATAGGCCGCACGCAGCCGCCGGGCGATGTTCTGGGCCTTGGCGTAGTACCGACCCCGGTAGGCGTCGATGCCGTACTGGCCCGCGAACATGGAAATCTTCAGTGTCTGGGAGAGTTCGTCGGCCTTGGCCCGCCAGCCAGCATGGGCATCGATCAGCGTCGGGGAGTACAGCCCCTTGTAGTTCATGCCATAGCCGTTGCCCTGCATCATCTGCCATTGCAGGCCTTCCAGCGCGATGGGGGTCCAGACGACGATGCCCTGGCTGTGCATCGGGATCGAAACCTCCGTGACCATGGCGCCAAGGTTCTCCAGCTTCCCGGCAGCGGCGCGGACCTTCGCGTCAACGTCGGCTTCGGAGTTCTCGTGCCCGAAGCCTTCCCTGACAACCGCAATCCTCATGCCCTGCACGCCCGTGCCCAGTGCGTCGGTGTACGGTGCCGTCACCGGGTTGTACTGCCTGGGATCCAGTCCGTCCGCACCGGCCAGGACCTCGAGGAACAGGGCGTTGTCGGCGACGTTCCGGCTCATCGGGCCGGTGTGGTCGATTGTCAGCTCGATCGGCATCACCCCGGTATAGGGCACAAGACCATGGGTCGGTTTCAGGCCGTACACTCCGCAATATGCGGCAGGCATGCGGATCGAGCCCCCCTGGTCGCCGCCAATGGCCAAGTCGACCTCGTTCGCCACCAGCAACGCACCCGAGCCGGATGACGATCCTCCGGCCGAATAGCCGGGCTTGTGCGGGTTTTCCACCGGCGCCGGACTGGACGTATGGCTGCCGCCCGACAGGCAGAAATACTCGCAGGTCGCCTTGCCGAGGATCGTTCCGCCTGCGTCCAGGACACGCTGGACGATCGTGGCGTCGACATCCGGAACAAAGCCCTCGAGTGTCGAGGCGCCGTTCATCATCGGCACGCCGGCAACCATGACATTGTCCTTGATGGCCACCGTCTTGCCTGCCAGCTTGCCCGTGGGCGCGCCCTTGATCTCGGATTTCCAGTACCAGGCATTGTACGGGTTTTCCTCGGGTTTCGGGCGATAGCCGGGGGTGCGGGGCCAGGTCACCGCCGGGATCTCGTCGGGCATCTCGTCCAGGGCGTCGTAGCGATCGAAAATGCCCTGCATGTTCTCCAGGTAGAAATCGACTTCTCCGCTGTCCATCGACATGCCGAGTTTCCCGATGATCCCGGACATCTGCGCGGTGGTAGGCCTCTTGATCGCCATGGTGTGTGTCCCTTCCGTGTTGTCGTGATCGTGCGCGGTGTTCGAACCCGAGGGTTTCAGAGCGCCGGGCGGCGTTCGCCCCAGTCGGTCATGCGCTGATATGCATCGCAAAGCCGGATCGACGTTGCCTCGCCGAACGGCCGGGCGATGGCCTGGAAGGCAACCGGCAGGCCGGCTTCGGTAAATCCGCAGGGAGTTGCGATCGACGGCAGGCCCGTGACATTGGCCGGTGCGGAGAGCCGCACGAAGACCGGCGTCACAGGCTCCACCATGCCGTTGCCCCAGTCCACCGTTTCCTGGCCGACCCTCGTGGCTGGCGACGGCACGGCCGGCGCGACGATCAGGTCGATGTCCTCATAGGCCTTTGCCCAGGCCCGTTGCATCAGCTGGCGAACGCGCAGGGCCTGGATATACCGGGTCGCGGGCATCAGCTCGCCCGCCTCCAGGAAGGTACGCACGTCCTCGGTGTAGAGGTCCGGGTCATCGCGCAGCATCACCCTGTGGTATTCGCTGGCTTCCGGCAGGCACAGCGCGAATTCGACCGACATGATCTGGTCGGCATAGGGGATCTCGACATCCGAAATCACCGCCCCTTCCGCAGCGAACAGGTCGATGGCGGCCCGTACGGCGGCTTCGACCTCGGCATCGCACCTGTCGAAGTAGTAGTTGGCCGGAACGCCGATACGCAGGCCTCTGATGTCCTGTCCCAGTGCCGCGGTGTAATCCTCGGCCGGGATATCGACGCTGCCCGGATCGCGCGGGTCGTATCCGGCGAGCGCATTCAGGCAGACCGCGGCATCGGCCACCGTCCGCGTCAGGGGCCCGACATGGTCCAGCGACCACGACAGCGAGGTGACCCCGGCCCGGCTGCACCGCCCGAAGGTCGGCTTGAGCCCCACGGTTCCGCACACGGCGGCCGGTATGCGGATCGATCCGCCGGTATCCGATCCCATGGCCATGAACGTGCTGCCGACCGCGACCGACGCGCCCGAGCCGCCCGAGGACCCCCCGGGGATGCACCCGGTGTTCCATGGATTGCGCGTCTTCGGCGTCGAAATGCCATAGGCGAATTCATGCGTGTGTGTCTTGCCGAGGATCACGGCGCCCGCTTCGCGCAACTGCGCGACACTTGCCGAGTCGGTCTGCGCCCTCCAGTTCTCGCGAACTTTCGACGAGGACGTCGTGGGCACGTCCGCCACGTCGTAGAGTTCCTTTATGCCGACCGGAATGCCATGCAGTTCGCCGCGCCAGGCGCCGGCGGAAATCTCGGCTTCGGCGGCCCTGGCCTCCGCCATTGCGCTGTCGGCCAGGAGGCAGGAGAAGGCGTTCAGCCTCGGTTCGGTTGCGGCCGCCCGGTCCAGGCACTCCCGTGTGACGTCGACGGGCGAAACCTCACGGGACCTGATCCTTGCCGCGACTTCGCGCAGGCTCATGTCGGTCAGCGCAGTCATGGCAGGTCTCTCCAGCGCGCATCGAAGGAATTGGTCGGCGGGGTTTCGCCAAGATCGACAGAATCGAGTGCATCGAGAAGGCCCAGGATGCCGTCGAGAGCGGGCGCGACGATTGCCCGCCTTTCGGAGGTCAGTTCCAGTCGCGCGGCCTTGCCCAGCACCGGTAACTCTGAGGGTTCGATCTGCTTGGGAACGGGGTCACTCACTTGGAAGCCTCCTTCAGGTGTGAACCATTCGTGCGCGATACCATAACGCAGCCCGGCGGGTTTTCCGACTGGTCGGGCGCGAGGGTGGCGGGCCCATGCAGTGACGTGCCGCCATATGCCCGACATCGGCGCTGAAAGGATGATCATGGAGCCGTGACCTGTCGGCCGCGTCGATCGTCGCCGAGCCTGAAGCGCCGTGACGATCATGTCTTCCGCCCTGCGGGGACCCGTCCGACTGGACCCGGCGGTCCGGACAGGGACGGTGTCGCCGACGAAATGGGGCGGATCCGGCCAGGATGGCGCAGCGTCGTTTCCCGGAGCACCCCGATCAGGCGAAGGACCGGGCCAACCTGGTTCATTCCGACGGAATGTGAGGGCCCGGCCGGAACTGGACGTGAAAACCATCGTTTTGAATCAACGCGCTCTTGGACAGAAAAATGTGACAAGGCGCCAGGCGGCGACAACGGTGTCGTCCGCTCCCCCGCTGCCGCACAGGCCCTGAAACAGTCCGGGAGGTCGTACTGCGCCGCAACAAGCGGCTTGCACGTATGCGGGTTCCGTGGTCAGCATTGCGGTGTTGGCGAAGACCTGTGCGTTGCGTCGGGTCAACGAGGTACACCTGCATCATGGATGACGCGATCAAGCTGATCTTCGACGTTGCCGCCTTTGCATCGATCATGGTTCTCGTCGTTTCAGGGCTTGCGGTCATTGCCAGCTTGATGGGGATCTTCAACCTGGGTCATGGCGAATTCGTCCTGCTCGGCGCCTACACGGTCTTTCTGTTCCGCGAATGGGGTCTGCCGATCTGGCTGGGCATGATGGTGGCGCCCCTCGTGGTCGGCGCATTTGGCGCAGGTGTCGAACGCACCGTGATCCGGCGATTGTATACCCAGCCCGTCATCGCGATGCTCGCCACCTATGCGATCGGACTGATCATCCGCGAAATCGTGCGCGGACTGATCGGGGGCAAGTACTACGCGATCGAGGAACCGCTGTCCGGTGCGTTCCAGATGGGCGGGATCAGCTTTTCGGTGTGGCGGACCGTGATCATCTGCGCGACCGTCGCAACCATGGTGGGGGCGTGGATGTTCCTGACGCGCAGCCGCACCGGCCTGCAGATCCGCGGTGCGCTGGAGAACGCCGCTCTGGCGCGGGCCTCCGGTGTCTCGACCGCGCGCCTCTACGCGCTGACCTTTGCCATGGGCGCAGCGCTGGCCGGTCTGGCCGGAGCGCTGATGGTGCCCCTGTTCTCGCTTTCCGCGGACCTGGGCGTGCGTTTCCTGGTGCAGGCATTTCTTTCGGTGATGCTGGGCGGCATCGGCACGTTCAGCGGGCCTGTCGTCGGTGGCGCGATGATCGGGTCCATGGTGCCCGGATTCCAGTGGCTGCGCGAGATTCCGGGCGTGGCCGAGCAGGTCAGTCCAGTCGTCGCCGAGGTTCTCGTCTTCGTCACCGCCTTGATCATTGTGAAGTTCTGGCCGAACGGCCTCATCAGCGCAGGGAGGAAGTAGAATGGCTATTCATAAGGGCATGACACGTCGCACCTTTCTTCGCGGCACCAGTGCGCTCGCGGCAGCAGGCTGGACCGCCGTCGGAACGTCCTGGGTGCTTTCGCCCGAATGGGCGCATGCGGCGGGCCCGATCAAGATGGGCATCGCCACCGACATCACCGGTGCAATCGCCCCGGGCGGCAACTCGAACTGGCAGACCGCCCAGTTCGCGGTCAAGCAGATCAATGACGCCGGCGGCATCCTCGGACGGCCGGTCGAACTGATCCTGGAGGACACCGCGTCCGACCCCGGCACCGCGGTCGGCAATGTCCGCCGCCTGATCCAGCAGGCGCAGGTCGATGTGGTGCTGGGCGGCATCACGTCGGCCATGCGCGAGGCGATCAAGAATCCGATCGTGCGACGCGGCAAGACGCTCTACATCTACCCGCAGCTCTACGAGGGTCAGGAGTGCACCCAGCATCTCTACTGCACCGGTCCCACGCCGTTCCAGCAGTGTGGCGCGTTGCTGCCCTACCTGATCAAGGAAAAGGGCATGAAGCGGTTCGCCATGCCTTCGGCCAACTACATCTGGCCACAGCTTCTGAACAAGTGGGCGCGGCACGTGATCGAGGAGAATGGCGGCGAGGTGGTGATGGAGGAGTACTTCCCCCTCGACCAGCTCGAGTATTCGGCGACGGTCGCCAAGATCATGTCGGACGGCGTCGATCACGTCTTCAACACCGTCATCCCGCCGGGACTGCAGGCATTCACCAAGCAGCTGTACGAGGCCGGGTATCATGACAAGGGCGGAACTCTCAGCTGTGTCTACTACGACGAGAACTCGGTGAACTACGTCGCTCCGCGCGAGCTCGAGGGTGTCTATTCCTGCGTCGACATGTTCCACACCGTCGATGACCCGTTCACCCACCAGCTCATCGCCGACTACAACAAGATGTGGCCGGATACGCCGTATCTCTTCACCGCCGGAACCGCGGCAACCGGCATGTACCGGGGCATCAAGTTCTACGAAGCGTCCGTGATCGAAACGAACGGCGACCTGTCGCGGGAGGCGACAAGTGCCGCTATCGATCACGCCATGATCGAGCAGGGGCCGGGTGGAGGCGCACGGATGGTTCCCGGAACCGGACACTGCGAGATGAACATGTACATCGCGCAGTCCAGGTCCGGTGTCTGGAACATCATCCAGGCAGACCAGGCGGTCGATCCGAAAGAGTGCGTCGGTTGAACCGGAACACGCGGCTGCGGGTCAGTCCCGCAGCCGCGACTGTCCTGCCCCGGACCTGACTAGATGGCCCTGCCCGGCACTCCGCCCCGCAAGCAGTGGAAGATCATGCCGATCCTTGAGGTCGGCGTGCTTGTTGCGCTCCTGCTCGTTCCCCTGGTCACGAGCGACTTCCACACCATTATCGCCTCCCGCATGCTCCTGCTGGCGTTCCTGGCCATCAGCTTCGATCTCTGCTGGGGGTATTCGGGTATCATGACCTTTGGCCAGGCCCTGTTCTTCGGCATGGCCGGTTATGTGTCGGCCCTGTTGGCCAACAAGGCGGGCTTTGTCCAGATCTGGGGAATAGTGCCGGTCTCGATGGCCGTCGGTCTGGTCAGTTCATTCCTGATCGGCTGGTTCCTGTTGCTCGGCAGGCGTACGCCCACGATCATCTTTGTCGCGCTCGGCACGCTGACGGCGTCCTACGCGGCGGAACGACTGGTCGCAGGCTGGCAGTGGGTCGGAGCAGCAAACGGCATGTCGGTCTGGGACTTCCTGAAGGTGGGCCCCTACGAGATCGAGCCGGGCCCAACCTTCTACTACATCATCCTCGGCTTCCTGATCGTCTGTTACGTGGCCAGCCGATGGATCGTGCGCTCGCAGTTCGGACTGGTGCTGGCGGGCATGCGCCAGAACGAGGAACGGCTCGCCTTCTTCGGGTACAGGGTACAGCGGTTCAAGGCGCTGGTGTTTTCCTTCGCGGGAATGGTCACGGGACTGGCGGGAGGGCTCTACGCCTTCCACGAAGGGTTCATCGGCCCGGGCAACCTTGGCATCGTTCAATCCACCTACGCGGTTCTCTACGGTCTGTTCGGCGGCGTCGGGACCCTGCTCGGCCCGGTCCTGGGCGTCGGCGCTATCGAGATGATCGCCTTCAACCTGTCCGACATCGATGAGCTGAAACCCTACTGGCCGGTCGTTCTGGGAGCCATCATGCTCGTCGTCGTTACCTACCGGCCCACCGGGATCATGGGCTTCCTGGTCTCGACCCGCGAGCGCATCGGAACCTTCGGCCTGATCAGGGATGCGTGGCGAAACCGGACGAAACCGGACGACGGGGGTTCCGGTGGCCCTGCTTGAAGTCAGCGGCGTTGCAAAGACCTTCGGTGCGCTGAGGGCGCTCGACGGCGTCAGCCTTTCGGTCGTGTCCAACAGCTTTCACGGGCTCATCGGGCCAAACGGGTCCGGAAAGAGCACGCTGCTCAAGGCCATTGCCGGAGACCACTTTGCCGACAGCGGGCGCATCCGGTTTGACGGCCGTGACATCACGACAATGCGCCCGGCGCGGCGGTCCCGTCTCGGTCTGAGTCTCAAGTTCCAGATCACCGCCGTGCTGCCGGAACTCTGCGTCTATGACAACGTCCTGCTGGCCCTCCAGGCCCACCTGTCGATCTGGGGGCTTCTCAGGTCGAACTCGCGGCGCGCACTGCACGGAGAAATCAGCGAAACGCTCGACAGGTTCCAGCTGCTCGACCGGGCAGACGACCTGGCGGGCGAGTTGAGCCATGGGCAACAACAATGGCTCGAGATCGCCATGGCGTTGACGCAGCGCCCGAAACTCCTGCTGCTCGATGAGCCCACCGGCGGGATGAGCCCGGAGGAACGCCGGGCCACCGGCGAATTGCTGGCCCCGATCCGCGCGCATTGTGCGATGGTGATCGTCGAGCATGATCTCGACTTCATCAAGGATATCTGTGACCGGCTGACCGTCATGGACAATGGCCGGGTCCTGGATGACGGCACCGTCGAGGAAATAGAACGCTCGGCAAAGGTTCAGGAGGTCTACACAACCCGTGTCTGACGAGCCGCTTCTCCGTGTCGACGCGCTTTCCGCAGGCTATGGCCGCAGCCAGGTCCTGTTCAATGTCTCGATGACCGTTCCGCGCACCGGCGCGGTGGCCATCCTCGGGCGCAACGGCGCGGGGAAGACAACGCTTCTGAGCACGCTGGTCGGCGAGATCACGCCGATGGGAGGCAGCATTGCGTTTGATGGCCAGGAGTGCGCCGGTGAGGGGACCGAACACCGGGTGCGACGGGGGCTCGGCTACGTCCCGCAGGAGCAGGCGATCTTCGGCTCGCTGACCGTTCGCGAGAACCTTGCGCTCGGCACCATGGCACAGCCTGGGACAGTCAGCCTTGACATGGCGCTCGAGTTTTTCCCCAAGCTTGCCGAACGGCTAGGTCAGCAGGCCGGCACGCTGTCCGGCGGCGAACGCAAGATGCTGGCGATCAGCCGGGCGATCCTGGGCCGGCCGAGACTGCTTATGCTCGACGAGCCCACCGAGGGTGTGTGGGTCGGGGTGATCGAGGAGATCGCAGAGCGCCTGCAGCGCCTCGCGCGCGAGATCAGCCTGGTCATCGTTGAACAGCACGTGGAACTGGCGCTGCGCGTCGCTGATCACGCCTATGTCATGGACCGGGGTACCGTGGCGCTCGACGGGCCCTCGGCAGAAATCCGCAACGACCCGGACCTGGTGCGCTACCTCGCGCCGTAGGGCTGCGACGCGGCTGCCCGCAACAACCGCGGCCGAAGGAAACTGCGCGCCGCCTGCCGAAGCCACAACACGATATCGCCCGGTTGCACGTTTGACAGCATGGCCGCTTCAGTCTTGTCTACAGCACCCGTTGTTTCCAGGCGTTTCAACTGACTTTCTGTCGGGTTCGTGCTTGACTTTCGAACTGGTCAGACGACACGACCGGATCGTAAACAGTCATGAAGCGGAGACCGGAATGGCTGGTGAGCCGACAGGCCCAGACTGGTTGCCTGAGCCCAGTGACACGACCGGGATCAAGGCCGATTTCTACAGCGACATGAAGACAAGGCCGACCGAGGGCATGCTGCAGGCCCTGGTTCGTGCCAGGGTCGGGGATGAGCAGAAGGGCGAGGACCCCACGACCAACGAGCTTTGTGACCGGGTCGCTGCCCTGACCGGCAAGGAGGCCGCTGTCCTCCTTCCGACCGGCACAATGTGCAACGAGATCGCGCTCCGGGTCCACTGCAATCCCGGCGACGAGGTCATCTGTGATCGCTCGTGTCACATCGTGAACTTCGAGGCCGGAGGACCGGCGGCGCTGAGCGGCATCATGATCCATGCGGTCGACGGCGAGAACGGCAGGTTCTCCGCCGACCAGGTGCGCCACGCCATTCGCCCGGCTTCACGCTACGCGCCCTCCAGCAGGCTGGTCGCCGTCGAACAGACCACAAACCTGGGCGGCGGCGGGGTCTGGTCCCTGGAACAGCTGACGGAAGTGGCTGAGGTCGCCAGGTCGCAGGGCCTCGTCACCCACATGGACGGAGCCCGACTGTTCAATGCCACGGTGCAGTCCGGTGTCTCGCCACGCGCGTATGCCGAATTGTATGACTCTGTCTGGATCGACCTGACAAAGGGACTGGGATCATTCGCCGGTGCCGTCCTCGCGGGCTCCAGGGAATTCATCAATGGTGCGTGGAAACTCAAGCAGCAATGGGGAGGCGGGCTCCGCCAGTCCGGCTACATCGCGGCCACCGGCCTTTATGCCCTCGACCACCATGTCGACCGGCTGGCGCAAGACCATGCCCTTGCGCGATCGATCGGCGAGAGCATCGGACGGATGCCTAACGTCGCACGGGTTCTTCCGGTCGAAACCAATATCGTCATCTTCGATGTCTCCGCTTCCGGCCCGACTGCTGCCGACGTCGTCGGGGCCCTGCTGAGTGACGGCGTGAGGCTGGGCGCGTTCGGTGAACGGACCATTCGCATCGTGTGCCACCTGGGCGTCGGACCGGCTGACGGTGAGCTGTTGTGCGCGCTGCTGCAAGGGGCGCTCGAGGGGAGCCCGGATCACTGACCTGACATCGGGGCTTCCGGGAAGTCCGGCCGGAACGGGGCTGTCTCGGGTACCGTCAAGCTGGTCGGGGAGAGAGGATTTGAACCTCCGGCCCCTGCCTCCCGAAGACAGTGCTCTACCAGGCTGAGCTACTCCCCGACCGCAAACGCGGCTTATATCGGCTGCAGGGTTCCTCGGCAACACGCTTGGACGAAGCACGGCGCCGGCCGCGCCGTTTGCCGTCTCCCGATCGCATCGCTATGGTGCCGCCGCGTCACACCGGGGTCCTGTCCATGATCACCTGCACGCCGGATGCGCCGGACATCACCGGCAGGGTCCGCAGCCGTCTTGCTGCCGAAATCGAGGGCGAGGTGCACTTCGACGCCTTCTCGAGGGGCCGGTACTCCACGGACGCATCGATCTACCAGGTCACTCCACTCGGTGTCGTCATCCCGCGTTCCCAGCAGGACCTGGTTCGGGCCATCGAGATCGCGGCGGAAGCCGGACTGCCGATCCTGCCACGCGGAGGCGGCACCAGCCAGTGCGGACAGACGGTCAACCGGGCGCTGGTCATCGACTGCAGCCCCCATCTCGACCGCATTACCCGTTTCGACCCCGACACGAGGTCGATCACGGTCGAACCGGGAATGGTGCTCGATCACCTGAACGCCTTCCTCAAGCCGCACGGCCTGTTCTTTCCGGTCGACATCTCCACAGCATCCCGCGCGACCATCGGGGGAATGACCGCAAACAACTCGTGCGGAACCCGCTCGCTGCGCTACGGCATCATGGTCGACAACGTCACCGCGATCGACGCCCTGCTGCCGACGGGCGAGCAGCTGCGTTTTGGCCGGGTTCCCGGCCGCATCGAGACGAACTCGCTGCACCCGCGCTATGCGGAACTGGTTCGCACAGTGCGCGACATCGCTGCCGGGGTGCGCGACGAGGTTTCCGAGCGGTTCCCGGCGTTGCTTCGGCGCGTCGGCGGATACAACCTCGACCGGATCGACCCGAACGGCCACAACATGGCGAGCCTGCTGGTGGGTTCGGAAGGCACGCTCGCGGCGTTTCGCGAAATCGAGCTCGCACTCCACGAAATCCCGCGTCATCGGGTGACCGGCGTGTGCCACTTTCCGACCTTCGAGGCGGCGATGGAGTCGACGCGGCACCTCGTGGCGCTGGGTCCGACGGCGGTCGAACTCATCGACAGGACCATGATCGACCTTGCGCGACAGATCGCGATGTTCCGCCCGGTGGTCGACAGTTTCGTCAGCGGCGAGCCGGGGGCGCTGCTGCTGGTGGAATTTTCCGGCGAGGACCATGCAGCACTGCTGGGCCGGCTTGCGGACCTTGACCGGGCCATGGCGGACATCGGCTTTCCGGGCGCCGTGGTCGAGGCGATCGACCCCTCCTTCCAGGCCAGCATCACCAGCGTGCGCCAGCAGGGTCTCAACATCATGATGTCGATGCGCGGAGACGCCAAGCCGGTCTCCTTCATCGAGGACTGCGCGGTGCCTCTCGAGGATCTGGCCGGCTACACCAGCGGACTCAACGAGATCTTCCAGCGCCACGGAACCACCGGAACCTGGTATGCCCACGCATCGGTCGGCTGCCTGCATGTCCGCCCGGTCCTCAACATGAAGTCCGGAGCCGGTGTCGGCAAGATGCGGGCCATCGCCGAGGAAGCCTTCGAACTGGTCCGGCGCTACAAGGGATCCCATTCCGGTGAACACGGCGACGGGATCGTGCGCTCGGAGTTCCACGAGGCCATGTTTGGCACCGCGATCACGCGCGCTTTCGCGGGGATGAAACAGGCGTTCGACCCCGCCGGCCTCATGAACCCCGGGCGTATCGTCGACCCGCCGCGAATGGACGACCGCAGCCTGCTGAGATACCCGCCGGGCTACCGGGCACACCCGCACGGAACCGCACTCGACTGGTCGGCATGGAGGGGTTTCGCGCGCGCGGTGGAGATGTGCAACAACAACGGCGCCTGCAGAAAGACCGCTCCGGGCGTGATGTGTCCGAGCTACCGGGTCACCCGGGATGAACAACACGTGACCCGGGGCCGCGCCAACACGCTGCGCCTGGCACTGACCGGCCAGCTCGGACCGGACGCCCTCGCGAGCGAGCGGATGGCCGAGGCCATGTCGCTGTGCGTGTCGTGCAAGGCGTGCAGGCGCGAATGCCCGACCGGTGTGGACATGGCTCGCATGAAGATCGAGGCCAAGCACGCCCGGGCCCGCCTGCACGGCGTGCCATTGCGTGACCGGCTGATCGCGACCCTGCCGCGCTATGCGGAAGCGGCATCGCGGTTCCATTTCATCGCCAACCTGCGTAACACCGTGCCCGGAGCCGCCTGGCTCGGCGAACGGCTGATGGGCCTGTCTGCGCGCCGGCGCCTGCCCGCCTGGCACCCGGCCCCGTTCCGGTCACAGGAGGCCGCAATCCGCGACAGCAGCAAGGCGGTGGTGCTGCTCGCCGACACTTTCAACAGCTACTTCGAACCGGAGAACCTTCGGGCAGCGCTACGGGTGCTCGAGGCCGCGGGCTACAGGGTCCACGTCGTCGACCCCTCCGGCGACGGCACGGGGCGCCGGTTGTGCTGCGGTCGCACCTGGCTTGCGGCCGGCATGGTCACGCAGGCAAGGGACGAGGCGACGCGGATGATCGCAGCCCTCGCGCCCTACGTCGACGCCGGACTGCCCGTGGTCGGGCTTGAACCGTCGTGCCTGTTTACGCTCCGCGACGAATTCGTTGCCATGCTGCCGGGCGAACGGGCGGAACGGCTTGCGGACAAGGCCACCACACTTGAGGAATTTCTGGTGCGCGAACACGAGGCCGGCCGCCTCGAGCCCTTGTTCCGGCACTGCGACGCACGCACGCTCGTGCACGGACACTGTCACCAGAAGGCCTTCGGCGCCATGGATGCGGTTCCCGCCGCGCTCGGCCTTGTCCCGGGGCTCGAGGTTTCAGTCATCGCGTCAGGCTGCTGCGGCATGGCCGGACCCTTCGGCTACGAGGCGGAACGGTTCGACATCTCCATGGCCATGGCGGAACGCGACCTGCTGCCAGCCGTCCGCGCTGCGGGGGACGACACGATCGTGGTGGCGGATGGAACCAGCTGCAGACACCAGATACGGGACGGAACCGGGCGCGGCGCCGTTCACGCTGCCCGCGTCCTTGCCAACGCGCTGCCTTCCCAGCCACGCCACGACAGGACCTGATCATGCCCTACCGTGCCGGTCGCCATTTTCTGCAGATACCCGGGCCATCCAACGTGCCAGACCGTATCCTCCGCGCCATGGACCAGCCGGTGATCGACCATCGCGGGCCCGAATTCCAGGCACTGGCACGCCGGGTGCTGGCGCGCATCGGGCCGGTGTTCGGGACCACGGAACCGGTTGTGATCTTCCCGTCGTCGGGAACCGGCGCCTGGGAAGCGGCACTGGTCAATACCCTCTCCCCGGGCGACCGGGTGGTCATGTACGAAACCGGGCAGTTTGCGACACTGTGGTCCCGGCTGGCCGAACGGCTCGGCCTGCGGCCACATCTGCTCCCCGGCGACTGGCGCGGCGGCGCGCGCGCGGACGCGATCGCCGGAGCCCTCGCGGCCGACCGGGCGCACGAGATACGGGCGGTCTGCGTCGTCCACAACGAGACATCGACCGGCGCGGTCACCGATATCCGCGCGATCCGGGCGGCAATCGATGAGGCCGGGCACCCGGCACTGCTCATGGTCGACACGATCTCGGGCCTTGCAAGCGTGGAACTGTGCCACGACGACTGGGGCATCGACGTCACCGTCGCCGGCTCGCAGAAGGGTCTGATGCTGCCGCCGGGGCTGGGGTTCAACGCCGTGGGTCCGAAGGCACGCGAGGCCGCAAGGACCGCAACCCTGCCGCGGTCGTACTGGGACTGGGAGCCCTGTCTCGACGCCCGCGAGACCGGGTCGTTTCCCTATACGCCGGCAACCAACCTGCTCTACGGTCTCGACGAGGCCTGTGCGATGCTGGAGGAAGAAGGACTGAACGCGGTGTTCGCGCGCCACGATCGCCTGGCCGAGGCAACCCGGCGTGCGGTCCGGACCTGGGGTCTGGACATCCAGTGCGCGAATGCAACCGAGCACAGTCCGGTGCTGACCGGTGTACGAATGCCGGACGGTCACGACGCCGACGCGCTGCGCGCGGCAATCCTCGAGCGGTTCGACATGTCGCTCGGCTCCGGTCTCGGAAAGGTCGCCGGCCGGATGTTCCGCATCGGACACCTGGGAGACTTCAACGACCTGATGCTGATCGGAGCACTGTCAGGCGTCGAGATGGGACTTGCGGTACAACGAGTTCCGCATGGCCGTGGCGGCGTCCAGGCGGCGATGGACTACCTGACCGGGAACGCCTGAGGCGCCCCCGCACGGACCGACACTTGGAACCCTGCGCGAATTCTGGCACACGGGGTGCCTGGGAATTGCGGGAAGCACCGGGAGCGTACGACGCATGGACGACAATCGTCTGATCGAGGTCGAGGATTTCAGGGTCTACTTTCCGCTCGAGGACGAGACGGTCAAGGCGGTCGACGGCGTGACCTGGCATATCGACCGGGGCGAAACCCTGGCCGTCGTGGGCGAGTCCGGATCCGGCAAGTCGGTGACCGCGATGGCGCTGATGCGGCTGACCGACTACGCCGGCGGCAGGATCATGTCCGGCTCGTGCCAGTTCAGGCGCAAGAGCGGCGCCGTCATCGACATCGTCACGCAGTCCCAGGACGTCATGCGCGACATCCGCGGCAACGACATCTCGATGATCTTCCAGGAACCGATGACCTCGCTCAATCCGGTGTTTACCGTCGGGACCCAGATTGCCGAAGCCATCATCCTGCATCAGGGCAAGACCGAGAGCGAGGCGCTCGAGTTGGCGCTCGAGATGCTGAAACTGGTGCGGATTCCCGAGCCGGAAAAACAGCTTGCCCAGTACCCGCACCAGCTGTCGGGCGGCATGCGACAGCGGGTGATGATCGCCATGGCACTCAGTTGCCGCCCATCGCTTCTGATCGCCGATGAACCGACCACGGCACTCGACGTCACCATCCAGGCGCAGATCCTCGACCTGATCAAGCTGCTGCAACGCGAGATCGGCATGTCGGTGATGTTCATCACCCACGACATGGGCGTGGTCGCCGAGGTTGCGGATCGGGTCGTGGTGATGCTGAGGGGCGAAAAGGTCGAGGAAGGCCCTGCGGAAGAGATCTTCCACAACCCGCAGCATCCCTACACCAAGGCGCTGCTCTCGGCCGTTCCCAGGCTTGGCAGCATGTCCGGCCGGCCGTTGCCGGCCAAGTTCGCCAATGTCGACGTGCGGCGGGCCGAGGGCGACGAGGTGCGCGATGCCAGCGCCGGGCAGCGGTTGCTCGAGATCCGTGATACCGTGCGCCGGGACGCAGCACCGCTGATCGAGGTCAATGGCCTCACTACCCGTTTCGATATCCGAAAGGGCCTCTTCGGCCGCGCGACCGGACGCATCCACGCGGTCGAGGACGTGGATTTTTTCCTGCAGCCGGGAGAGACCCTGGCACTGGTCGGCGAGAGCGGATGCGGCAAGTCGACGACCGGTCGAAGCATCATCCGGTTGACCCAGCCGACACGCGGCACGGTGGTGTTCGAGGGCCGCGATCTCACCGGTCTGACGTCACGTGACATGCGGCCATACCGGCGCCAGATGCAGATGATCTTCCAAGACCCGTTCGCATCCCTCAATCCGCGCATGACCGCCGGCACCGCCATCGCCGAGCCGATGGAGGTGCACGGGATCGCCAGCGGCAAGCAGGCGCGAGACCGGGTCGCCGACCTGCTGTACCGGGTCGGGCTTGAACCGGAGCACGCTGCCCGATACCCGCACGAGTTCTCCGGCGGCCAGCGACAGCGCCTGTGCATCGCCCGCGCGCTGGGACTTGAGCCGAAGCTGATCATCGCCGACGAGGCAGTGTCCGCGCTCGACGTGTCGATCCAGGCCCAGGTCATCAACCTGATGATGGATCTGCAGGAGGAGTTCGGCCTTTCCTACCTGTTCATCAGCCATGACATGGCGGTGGTGGAACGCGTCAGCCACCGGGTGGCGGTGATGTATCTTGGCGAGATCGTCGAGATCGGAGCCCGTGGCCAGGTGTTCGAGGATCCGCGCCATCCCTACACCCGCAAGCTCATGGCCGCCGTTCCCGTCGCCGACCCGAAACTGCGCAAGACGGAACTCAACCTGATGACCGACGAAATCCCCAGCCCGCTGAAGCCGATCGGCTATGAACCTCCGGCCCGCAGGATGATGGAGGTCGAGGAAGGGCACTTTGTCATGGAACATGACGAAGACATCGACCTGCCCCGGGCCCGGGTCGCGTAACCGCTCCGCAACGCGGCGCTCAGTAGTCGCGGGTCACGCAGAAGGTGATCACGTCAACCAGCGCCCGCAGGGCCCGACTGTCCGGGAACAGCCCGAGGGCATCGCGTGCGATCGAAGCGTGGTGCCTCGCCCTGGCGACTGTATCCTCGATCGCGCCGTGCCTGCGCATCAGTGCCTGAGCCTGGTCGAAGTCCCCGTCCTCCTGCTCGAGATCCTCCATGGTCCGGCACCAGAAGCGACGCTCCTCCTCGGTGCCGCGCCGGAAGGCGAGGATCACCGGCAGGGTGATCTTGCCCTCGCGCATGTCGTCACCTACCCGCTTGCCGAGTTCCGCCTGGCGCGCCGAGTAGTCGAGGGCATCATCGACGAGCTGGAAGGCTAGACCGAGGTTGAGCCCGAAGGAGACCAGCGCGTCCTCCTCGTCGCAGGGTCGATCGGCAACCACGGCGGCAATCTGCACCGCGGCCGAGAACAGCGCCGCGGTCTTGGCCTCGATGACCCGCAGATACTCGACCTCCTCGGTGCGGGTATTGTTGCTCGCGGCGAGCTGGCGCACCTCGCCCTCGGCGATGATCGCCGATGCGTCGGACAGCACCTTGAGGACGCGCAGCGACCCGTCTGCCACCATCAGCTGGAATGCCCGGCTGAACAGGAAATCACCGACCAGCACGCTCGCCTTGTTACCCCACAGCGTGTTGGCCGAGTCGAGGCCGCGGCGCAGGTCGCTGCTATCGACGACATCGTCATGCAGCAGGGTGGCGGTGTGGATGAACTCGACGCAGGCGGCAAGCGGCACTAGGCGGTCTCCCGAATACCCGCACAGCTGGCCGGCGCCGATGGTCAACATCGGGCGCAGGCGCTTGCCCCCTGCCGCGATCAGGTGTCCGGCCAGGCGGGGAATGAGCTGGACCGGGCTCTGCATCTGTTCGATGATGGCCGTGTTGACCCGGTCCATGTCGTCCCGGACCAGGGAGACCAAGGGTTCCAGCAGGATATCCGGCTCGCCTCGGCGCCGGCTCATCGGGACGATGGTCGCCACGATCCACTCCACTTTGCGGTGGTTTGCCGCGGAGCATAGGAGCGCGGCACCCGCGGTCAAGCCCGGCCGTCGGCTGACCCGCTCCGGAGAGCGAACATGAAGGAAGTCCTGCGCAGTTCCGACCCGGTCCGCCTGTCATTCATCACTGCCTTGCTGGCAGACGCCGGGATCGAAACCTACGTCCTGGATACCCACATGAGCATTCTCGAGGGCAGCGCCAGTGCCATTCCGCGCCGCCTGATGGTCGCCGATGAGTGGTACGACGCCACCTGCCGCATCCTCGAGCAGTCCGGTGAGCCCCTGCACACCGGTTGATGTCACCCGTGACCTGTTGCTGGCCGGACGGGTGGTGCTGTGGCAGCCGCGCGCCGGCTACCGGGCCGGAATTGACCCGGTGCTGCTTGCAGCGTCGGTCAGGGCCGGACCGCGTGCCGACGTCCTTGATCTCGGCTGCGGTGTCGGTGCGGTGTCGCTCTGCCTGCTGTCGCGCCGACCCGACCTCGTGGTCACCGGTGTCGACGCCGACGCCGGCGCCATAGGACTTGCGAAGCGCAACGCACACGAGAACGGATTCGCCGACCGCTTTACCGCCATGGCCGGCGACATCATCACGCCAGCAGGCAACGGCTTCGATGTCGTGGTCACAAACCCGCCCTACGGTGACATGGCGCGTGGTACCGCGCCTGAAGACGGGCTCGCCGCGCGCGCCGAGACGACGGCCGGGCTCGAAGACTGGATCGCTGCGGCAGTCCGTGCCCTGCGTCCGCGGGGAACCCTCGCGTTGATCCACCGGGCCGATCGCGTCGACCATGTGCTGGGTTGCCTGCGCCGCTCATGCGGTGACATTCGGCTTTGCCCGCTGTGGCCACGCGCCGGCGCGCCGGCGCGCCGGGTCCTGATCTCGGCGCGCAAGGGAACCCGGGGTCCGGCGCAGCTCGGCCCGGGACTGGTCCTGCACGACGCAGACGGACGGTTCACCAACGAGGCGGACCGGGTGCTCAGGGGCGCCGCCCTGGTGGACTGACGGGACCGGACGGCGTTCAGTCGGCAGCGTCGCGCGTGACAGGAGCCGCTTGTCGACCCTCCACAAGATCGAGATAGCCGCTGCGTGTCTGCGGCAGCTTCTGTCCGAGCAGGCGGGAGGCCACGACGTTGCGCAGGATCTGGGCGGTACCGCCGCCGATGGTGAACATGCGCGCGTCGCGTGCCAGCCGCTCCATCGGGTAGTTGCGCGAGTAGCCCCGGGCTCCGAACATCTGCAACGCGTCGGTGGTCACCGAGATCGCCATCTCGGACGCGAAGATCTTGGCCTGGGCGGCCAGGGTGGGGTCCGGAAACGGGCTGCCCCCGCTGCCGGCGCTGGCAGCGGCCCGGCGCAGCAGGGCGCGGGCCGCCTCGAGCTGGATCGACATGTCTGCGAGCATCCACTGCAGCCCCTGGAACTCCGCGATCGGTCGTCCGAACTGGGATCGTTCCTGGCTGAACTCCAGCGCATTGCGATAGGCGCCGGCCGCCAGACCCAGCGCTACGGTGCCGGCGCCGACCCGCTGAGAATTGTAGGCGTTCATCAATTCGGCGAAACCGCGGCGGAAGCCGGAGGGCGGCATCAGCACCATGTCGTCGGACACTTCCATGTCTTCCATGATCACTTCGGTTTCCGGAATGCCGCGCAATCCCATGGTCGGCTCACGTGCACCGATACGCAGCCCCGGCGACTCGCCCGCGACCGCGAGGAACCCGCCAATGCCCTGCTCGTCACCGTACCGGTCCAGGACCCGCGCAAAGATCAGGTAGAGTCGCGAGACACCACCGCCGGTGATCCAGTGCTTCTTGCCGTTCACAATCCACTTCTCGCCGACCCGACGCGCAAAGGTGGTCATCTCTCTGGCGGCACTGCCGGCCTCGGGCTCGGTGATGCAGATTGCCGGCTTGTCGCCGGCCAGCACCAGGTCGGCGGCGATACGCTGCTGTCTGTCCGTGCCGTATTCCATCACGGCCGCGATCGCACCCATGTTGCCCTCGACCACGATGCGCCCGGTTGGACCGCACCATGCTGCCATTTCCTCGACCACCAGGCTCGCATCGAGAAAGCTGCGTCCTCCCCCACCAAGACGCTCGGGGATGGTCATCCCCATGAACCCGGCGTCGACGAGGGCGCGGACGTTTGTCCACGGGTAGGCCTCGTCCCGGTCGGTGGCGACCGCATTCCCGGCGACGACATCACCCGCAAGGCTGCGGGCGCGTTCCACCAGGTCGATCTGATCGGGTGAAAGGTCAAAGGACATCGTGATTACTCCGAAACCTGGTCGGCAGGCCGCGAGGCACGCAATGCCGCACGGAACGCGGTCTTCCTTTCCATGGCATCGAGCGAACGGCGCACCGCCGGGGGCGGCTCGATGCCGACCCGCAACAGGATGAACCTCGGCCCGTTACCCTCGCGCAGCAAGCGGGCCGCAGGCTCGATTTCGTCGGGGGTCGACACGGACCGCGTGACCGGTATCGCCGAACCACGCGCGATGACCTCGAGATCCACTCCGCGCTGGGTGTGGGTCGGCTGATAGCCGGTTTCCCCGTAGTGGCCGTTGTCGACGCACAGGATCGACAGGTTGGGCGGTTGCATGACTCCGACCGTGGCGAGCGTGCCGACGTTCATGAGCAGCTCCCCGTCACCGGTCACGACCAGGACCTGCCGGTCGGGACGCGACAGTGCAAGGCCGAGGCCCATCGCGGTCGCACCTCCCATCGCGCCGGCGAGCGCGTAGACGTTGTCACCGTCCCCGGTCAGGTGCGCCATGTCCTTGGCAGCGCCTGCCAGACCGCAGACCACCAGCAGGTCCGAGGGATCGCCGACCAGCGCGGGCACCGCCGTCCTGCGGTCGAGGGGTCGATCTGTGTCCATGACGTAGGTTCCCCGCGGGGTTCAGAAAGGCTTGGCGCCGATCAGCTTCTGGGTGAGCAGCACGGCCACACCCTGATCGGACCGGTAGGCCATGTCGAGCGCCGCCTGGACGGTGGGGACCACGTCCTGCGGAGTATCGGCCCGCAGACAGTGCAGTCCCAATGCCTCGACCACCGGTTGCACGCCCCGGCCCATGGGGATCTGCCACGGGTTCATCTCGCCGAACTCGCCGCGCATGGTAACCAGGGTGACGAAGGGAAACCGCCCGCCCTGAATCAGCCCGAACATGTTCACGCAGTTGCCCACACCGCTCGACTGCATCAGCAGGACCCCCCTGGCATCGGCCAGGTGGCAGCCGGCGCACATGGCGACCCCTTCCTCCTCGGTGGTCAGCGGTACCGAAATCACCTCCGGGTCAGCCATCGACCTGTCGATCAGCACCCTGTGCCCGCCATCGGGCACGTAGCAGAACAGCGTGACCCCGTTGCTGCGCAACAGGGTATAGAGGTCGTCCTGCCACTGTGTCGGCGCCCCGTAGCCCTCAACCATGCTGTCTGCCCGTTGCCTCGCTTCCGTGGTTGACTTATGGCAAATTCCCCTCTCGCCGTCCATGCTGGGCCCTTCCCGTCAGAGACCTGTCGAGCAACCCCGGCCCCATGGAGTTCATCGCCCATGCAGCGACTCCGCAAGCTGGTCCCGATCCTCATCCTGCTGGCCGGGCTGGGCCTGGTGCTGGTCCTCGACCTTGATGACTGGCTGTCGATCGACACGCTGCGCGAGCATCGGGCGGACCTCCTGGCGTTCACCACGAACCGCCCGGTCCTGTCCGCCGCGGTGTTCTGCTGCATCTACGCTCTCGCGACCGCAGTCTCCGCACCGGGAGGCGCCCTTCTCACGCTGACCGGAGGTTTCCTGTTCGGAGCGGTCGCAGGCACCGTCTTTTCGGTCACCGGCGCCACCATCGGCGCAACCCTGGTGTTCCTGGCGGCACGCAGCGCGTTTGCCGACCTGTTGCGTGCGCGCGCCGGCTCGACGATCGAACGCATGCGCGAGGGATTCTCGCGCAATGCGCTTTCCTACCTGCTGTTCCTGCGGCTGATCCCGGTCTTCCCGTTCTTCATCGTCAACCTGGTTCCGGCGTTCCTGGGCGTTTCGCTGCGCATCTATGTACTTGCAACCTTCATCGGCATCATCCCCGGCGGGTTCGTCTACGCACTCATCGGCGCCGGCCTCGGCGAGATCTTCGACCGCAACGAACCCTTCACTGTCGCCAGTGTGCTCGACGGCACCATCATTGCCGGCCTGGTCGGACTGGCAATCATGGCCCTGCTTCCGGTCCTGCACCAGAGACTGCGCCAGAAGTAACGACACCCAAGGGGCTCCTATCGAGAGGGTGACAGAGCCGTATCCGCTGCTCATCGTGTTCCGCTCTTGTTCCATGGAACAGGAGCGCGGATGCAACAACGTCAGCCGGCTGGCCGGCTCGATCATGCCGCTGAAAGGCCGGCGACGGACACACCGGACGGCCTGGAACATCGCCAGATCGTCTACCGTGTGCTGTTCGACCGTCCGGCGACCGCCAGGCGCCAGGCGGCTCGTCTGGAACGAGAAGCCGGACCAGCAGGCGCAGCTGGTCGACATCGCGCGGATGTGCGGCGCGCGACCGCCGGCCCGGAGGTTCTTCACGCTGGGCAAGGCGTTCACGCAGCTCCGCCGGGTGACGCCCTGGCTGCAGGCCATGCCGTCCGTTCCGGTGCGGTCCACCCTGAAACACCAGGCCGACGCCTGGCAGCGGTTCTTCCCGGGCGAGGCCGGGCGTTTCCGGTTCAAGCGCCGCGGCCGCGACAGCGTGACGGTCCCGCAGGACATGCGCATCCGGGGCGACCGGCTGCATGTTCCGAAGCCGGGCTGGCTCCGGCTGCGCCGGGGCTCGAGGCGGCGCAGACGCGCGCCATGACCGCATCGGCGAAGGGCACGGTGGAGGCGCCCGGTCAGAATGTCCGGCAGAAAGCCGGCCTGAACCGCGTCATCCTGGCGACCGGCTGGAGCGGGCTTCGCGCCCTGTTCGAGTACAAGGCGCCGCGGCTGATCGCCGTCGATCCCCGGCACACGAGCCAGACCTGCGCCGCGTGCGGCCAGACCCATGCGGCCTCATGCCGCAGCCCGGCGAGGTTCGAGTGCGTGGCCTGTGGCCACGCGGACCTGAACGCGGCTCGCAACATCCGGCGTCGGGGACTGGCGCAGCTGTACGGCAAGGCACGTTCGCACTCAAGAGACCCCGACGACCCGTGAAAGAGATCGGAGCCTGGCAACGAGAGCTGGCAGGTGTTCGGCATAAGAGTCCCACATCTGACAACGCCGAAACCTCCCGTGAACCAGGCGGCAAACTCGCCTGCCAGCGTGGCACGGCTACTGCCTTTCAGGAACTGGCGCGGATGAAATCGTCCCACACGACCCTCACGGTCAAGTGCTGATGACTCCACCGGAAGCGGGCAGGGTTCTGGTATGCTCCGGACCGGACAGGCGGGAGAAGCGGCGATGGCGCGGGAACGACTCGACTGGGACGACGAGTACGGAGCACGCAGGCGCAGACTGCTGCCGCGAACGGCCCGTGTCGGAGCCCTCGGGCTTGGCGGCGTGGTTGTGCTTGTGGTGCTGTACTACCTGTTCGGCATGCCACTCGTCTCGACGGTCGACGACGATACCGCCTTCGCGCCGTCAGATGTACCCGCCGGCGCGAGCCGCGCTGTCAGTCTGACCGCTGCGCTGATCCGGCGCGAAATCGACGTCAACGGTTGGGTTGCCAACGACCCGTTCTACCTGCCGGGCGCGCTGCTCGACAACATGCCCAATTTCCAGCAGGGGATCGTCTACGCCCTGTCACGGTTCGCACTCGAAATGTCGGACCAGCTCGGCCGGACCCGCGGCTCGAGCGAGGTCGACCCGGACCTTGACAAGGCAGCCGGCCTGCTGAAGTACCCGGGGAACATCTGGATCTTCGACTTCTCGACCTCGTTCGCTCCGACGGCCTCGTCGGAGGCGCAGTACCGCTCCGCAGCCCGCTCGCTCGAGGACTACAACACCCGCCTTGCGGCAGGCGCCGCCACCTATGAGCGCCGCGCCGACAACCTGCAGGCGACCCTGATCCGGTTTACCGCCGACCTCGGGTCACGGTCCGCCATCATCGACCAGCAGCTGGCGGCGGCCGGGAGCTGGGGGTTCGACACCCGCGCGGACGACGTCTTCTACGCCACCAAGGGCCGGCTCTACGCGTATTTCCTGCTGCTGCGTGAACTCGGGCTGGACTTCGAGAACGTGATCCGCGATCGGGAGCTTGCAGGTGTATGGCAGCAGATGCTCGACTCGATCCGCCAGGCGGCCGAACTCTCCCCTGTCATCGTGGTCAATGGCAGCCCGGACGGCGCGCTCCTGCCGAGCCACCTGGCCTCGCTCGGCTTCTACCTGCTGCGCGCACGGACCCAGCTGCGCGAGATCGTCAACATCCTGCAGAAGTGACCCGGTGGCGCCGCCACGGCGAACGCGCCCCGCGGACGGCTCCAATGCGCCACCCTGCCGCTGGCAAAGTCAGGGAGCGAAACTCGACCTCAGCTGGGCCGCCCAGATCCGATCGATATGGCTGTGATCCAGAACGAACGGTGGCGTGCAAGCGTGCTGCCGTCGCGACGCAAGCCGTGTGAACCGAACGTCGAGGTGCACCCTTTCTGCCGAGGCGGCGAGCATGTCGATCGCGTCCCACCGCGGACCGGCACGCAGACGGAAGTCCTCCAGGTACGCCTGCGGGTCCCGCCAGGTTCGCATGACACCACCGGCCAGCCGATACGGAAAGTGCAACGTGGCCGCCAGAGCCGTCTCGTCGCGCGCATTCAGCGCCGCACGGTGACGGACCATGACGTCGCGGGCAGCGCCTGCAGTTCCTGATCGGTATTCACGACCACCTCCTCGCATCCCCAATCCTGCCCCGGACTCTGGCCCGAACCGGTCCCGCGTGCTATAGCTCGCCGCGTGGTCCCCTGGACCGCTTCCAGTCACTATCGCGCCGCAACGACCGCTTCGAGGCGCACCTCGCTCGGCCGTGCTCGTTGTCAGGAACGGAGCAAGCCATGTCCGCCGCCACACTCCCGGATACCCGTCGCACGCTTACCGCGGGCGGGAAGCCATACGACTACTACAGCCTTGAAGCGATGGCAGAAGCCGGCTACCCCGGAATCCGCTCACTGCCGTACTCACTCAAGATCCTGCTTGAGAACCTTCTGCGCAACATGGGTGCACGCGGTGTTGCTCCCGATGATGCAATCGCGCTTGCGGAGTGGGCTCGGGAACGCCGGTCCTCGCGGGAGATTTCCTACCGGCCGGCACGGGTGCTGATGCAGGATTTCACCGGAGTCCCTGCCGTGGTGGACCTCGCGGCAATGCGCGACGCCATGGAAGCCATGGGCGGTGCCCCGGAGAAGATCAATCCGCTCTCGCCGGTCGACCTCGTCATCGACCACTCGGTGATGGTCGACAGTTTCGGGTCGGCCGACAGTTTCCGGCGCAACGTCGAGCTCGAGTTCGAGCGCAACGGAGAACGCTACGAGTTCCTGCGCTGGGGACAGGAGGCATTCTCCAACTTCCGGGTGGTTCCTCCAGGAACCGGGATCTGCCACCAGGTCAACCTCGAGTACCTGTCACAGACGGTCTGGACCCGGGACGACGGTGGACGGACGCTCGCCTACCCCGATACCGTGGTCGGAACCGACAGCCACACCACCATGGTCAACGGCCTGGCGGTGCTCGGCTGGGGTGTCGGCGGCATCGAGGCCGAGGCGGTGATGCTGGGCCAGCCCACGTCGATGCTGATCCCGGAGGTGGTTGGATTCCGGCTGTCGGGCCAGCTGCCGGAGGGGGCGACCGCGACTGACCTGGTGCTGACAGTCACCCAGATGCTGCGCGCCCACGGGGTGGTCGGCAAGTTCGTGGAGTTCCACGGATCGGGCCTCGATCATCTCTCTCTCGCCGATCGTGCAACCATCTCGAACATGGCACCCGAGTACGGCGCCACCTGCGGGTTCTTCCCGATCGACGCCGAGACCATTTCCTACCTCAGGTTCACAGGCCGGGACGAGGAGCGGATCGCGCTGGTCGAAGCCTACGCCCGGGCGCAGGGCATGTGGCGGGAACCGTCGACGCCGGACCCGGTGTTTACCGACACGCTGTCACTTGATCTCGGTACCGTCGTGCCATCGCTCGCGGGCCCGAAACGGCCGCAGGACCGCGTGCTGCTGTCGCAGGCGTCAAGCGAGTTCACGCGAGCCTGTGCCGAGATGGACCGGGAGAAGGTCGCCAGCGTGCCGGTGAACGGCGCCGACTACGAGCTTGCTGACGGACACGTGGTCATCGCCGCTATCACCAGTTGCACCAACACCTCGAACCCGTCGGTGCTGATCGCCGCCGGCCTGCTTGCACGCAATGCCAACGCCCGCGGGCTCACGGTCAAGCCGTGGGTCAAGACATCGCTCGCGCCCGGCTCCCAGGTGGTCACCGGCTACCTCGAGGCGGCCGGACTGCAGCAGGAGCTCGACACTCTCGGCTTCAACCTCGTCGGCTACGGGTGCACCACCTGCATCGGCAATTCGGGCCCACTGTCGCCGCCGATCGCCGATGCCGTGGAGAGTGGCGACCTCATCGTCGCTTCCGTGCTCTCCGGCAACCGCAACTTCGAGGGCCGCGTCAGCCCGCACGCCAGGGCCAACTATCTCGCCTCGCCGCCACTCGTTGTTGCCTACGCGCTTGCCGGCACCATGACACGCGACCTGTATGCAGAGCCGCTGGGCGAGGACGGCGACGGCACCCCGGTCTATCTGCGTGACATCTGGCCCTCGAACCAGGAAATAGCCGATGTCATGCGCGAGTGCCTGTCCCGCGAGATGTACCAGTCACGCTATGCGGACGTGTTCCGCGGCCCGGAGGAGTGGCGCGCCGTGCGTGCGACCGGTTCCCTGACATACCAGTGGAATGCCGGCTCGACCTACGTGCAGAACCCGCCGTACTTCGAAGGGATGGAGACGACGCCGGCTCCGGTCACCGATCTCATCGGCGCCCGGCCGCTGGCGTTCCTGGGCGACTCGATCACAACCGACCACATCTCTCCCGCAGGCTCGATCCGCCAGGACGGCCCGGCCGGTGACTACCTGAAGGAGCGTCAGGTCCGCCCGTTCGACTTCAACTCCTACGGAGCGCGACGCGGAAACCACGAGATCATGATGCGCGGAACCTTCGCCAACATCCGTCTGCGCAACGAGCTTGCACCGGAAACCACCGGCGGGTTCACTCGCCACCAGCCGAGCGGCGACGTGATGGACATCTACGCTGCCGCCATGCGCTACCAGGAGGAACAGGTGCCGCTGATCGTGATCGGCGGGCGCGAATATGGCACCGGGTCATCGCGTGACTGGGCTGCGAAGGGAACCAGGCTGCTCGGGATCAGGGCGGTGATCGTGGAGAGCTTCGAGCGGATTCACCGCTCGAACCTGGTGGGAATGGGCGTGTTGCCGTTGCAGTTCACCAACGGCGATACCCGGACTTCGCTGGGTCTGCGTGGTGACGAGACCTTCGACATCATCGGGGTCGCCGAGGGGCTGGTACCCGGGAAGGAACTCCTGTGCAGGATTCACCCGGCCGACGGCAGCGGCATGCGAGAGATCAGGCTGTTATGCCGCATCGATACCGCCGACGAGGTCGACTACTACCGCCATGGAGGCATCCTGCAATACGTGCTTCGTGACATGCTGGAGGCGGCGTAGCCGTTCCCCGGGTTTCACCGGTCCCCTCCCGGTCCGCGCATGCCGGCGGACCGGAGCGGCCGGTGGCGTTGACCGGCAGATACCGTCGGCGTACAAGACCGCGTCCGCAGCACGCACCGAGACCGGGCAGGGACATCCATGCCGGACGCCGCCATCAAGATCCACTCTCCGGAGGACTTCGACGGCATGCGCCGGGCCGGGCGCCTCGCGGCAGAGACGCTCGACTTCATTACACCGCATGTCCGCGCCGGCGTGACCACCGACGAACTCGACCGGCTGTGCCACCGGTTCATCTGCGATCACGATGCCGTTCCGGCCCCGCTGAACTACCGGGGCTATCCGAAGTCGATCTGCACCTCGCTCAACCACGTTGTCTGCCATGGCATTCCCGGACCCCGGGCGCTTCACGACGGCGATATCCTCAACATCGATGTCACCGTGATCCTGGACGGCTGGCACGGTGACACCAGCCGGATGTTCACGGTTGGCGCCGTGCCGGTGAAGGCCGCAAAGCTGATCGACGTCACCCACGAATGCCTGGAACGGGGCATTGCAGCCGTGCGACCCGGCGCCCGGTTCGGTGACATCGGCCACACCATCCAGACCCACGCCGAGGCACAGCGCTGCTCCGTGGTGCGTGACTTCTGCGGCCATGGACTCGGGCGTACCTTCCACGCCGAACCCCACGTGATGCACTACGGAGCCGCGGGCACCGGGCCCGAGATGCGCGAGGGCATGTTCTTCACCATCGAGCCGATGATCAATGCCGGCAGGCACGCGGTGAAGCTCCTGTCCGACGGCTGGACCGCTGTCACCCGTGACCGGTCGCTGTCAGCCCAGTTCGAACACACCGTCGCCGTGACCAAGGACGGCCACGAGGTGTTTACACGTTCGCCGGAAGGGCTCGAAAAGCCTCCCTACCAGCCCGGCCTGACCGACACGCATTAGATCCGGACCACCGCCCGTCCGCGCACGTCACCCGCGAGAATACGCCGGCCCAGCGCCGGAAGTTCGTCAAGGGTGTGGACGGAGACCATGCCCTCGAGCCGGTCGGGCTCCATGTCCCGGGCGAGCCGGCTCCAGGCCCGGCGTCGGGGACCGGTCGGGCACATGACCGAGTCGATCCCGAGCAGCGACACACCACGGAGCAGGAACGGCAGCACCGTGGTCTCCAGCCGGTTGCCGCCGGCCAGCCCCACGGCCGCGACCGATCCACCGTATGCGATGCGGCTGAGCAGGTTGGCGAGCGTCACACCGCCGACGGAGTCGATCGCGGCGGCAAATTGCTCTCGTGCGAGCGGGCGCTCGGGCCGGGCGGCAAGTTCCGCCCGGTCGATGATTGTGGTCGCACCAAGTTCCTCGAGGTATGGGCCGAGTTCGGGCCGGCCGGTGGAGGCCGTCACCCGGTATCCCAGCCGTGCGAGCACTGTCGTGGCCACGCTCCCGACACCACCGGCAGCACCGGTGACCAGGACCTCGCCGGCATCCGGTTCGAGACCGTGCTCCTCGAGCGCCATGATCGCGAGCATGGCGGTAAACCCGGCGGTTCCGAGCGCCATGGTATCCTGCATCGAGAACGCGCCCGGAACAGGAACCAGCCAGTCCCCGTGCACCCGTGCCTTCTCGGCGTAACCGCCCCAGCGGGTCTCCCCGACCCGCCAGCCGGTCAGAACCACCTCGTCACCGGGCTCCCATTCAGGATGCGAGGACCGCTCGACGACGCCGGCAAGGTCGATGCCGGGAACGTGCGGATAGTTTCGGACCAGCCGGCCTGTCCCGCCCAGGATCATGCCGTCCTTGTAGTTCAGCGTCGAACACGCAACCCGGACCAGCACATCACCGTCCGGCAGATCCTCTTCGCTGACGGTCTCGACGGCGGCGGAAACTCCATCGTTTCCCTCGCGCAACACGAGTGCGCGGAATTCCGTCATGTCAGGCCTCCGAAGCGGGCAAACGGATCAGCGCAACGGCTCGAGTATCGACACGTAGTTGGCAACCGCGACACCTCCCATGTTGAAGATGCCGCCGAGCGTGGCGCCGGGAACCTGCATGTCTCCCGCTTCGCCGCGAAGCTGCATCGAGGTGAGCACGTGCATGGACACGCCGGTGGCACCAATCGGGTGACCCTTGGCCTTCAGCCCTCCCGACGGGTTGACCGGCAACCTGCCCTCCCTTGCGGTCACACCTTCTGCAATCACCTCCGCTCCCTTGCCCGGAGCGGCGAGGCCCATGGCCTCGTACTCGAGCAGTTCGGCTATGGTGAAACAGTCGTGGGTCTCGACCAGAGACAGGTCGTCGATGGCAAGCCCGGCGCTGTTCAGCGCACTCCCCCAGGCGCGGGCGCAACCTTCGAGTTCGGTCACGTCACGCCGCGACATCGGCAGGTAGTCATTGACCTGAGCGCGCGCGCGCAGCGCAACCGCCTTCTGGCGGCCAAGCGCGGTTTGGACATCGGTGAGCACCAGGGCCGCGGCGCCATCGGACACCAGCGAACAGTCGGTCCGCTTCAGCGGGCCGGCAACGATCGGATTGCGGTCGGAGACCTGACGGCAGAACTCGTAGCCCAGATCCTTGCGGATCTGGGCGTAGGGATTGCCCACCCCGTTGCGGTGGTTCTTCGCCGCAATCATGGCGAGCGCATCGCTCTGGTCACCGTAGCGCTGGTAGTACTGGTTGGCGATCAGCGCGAATACTCCCGCAAAACCGCCCTGGATATCCGATTCCTCCTTGAGATAGCTCGCCGTCAGCAGCGTCTCTCCGACCAGGTGGCCGGGAAGATCGGTCATCTTTTCGACCCCGACCACCAGCACCACCCGTCCGCGCCGCGCCTCCAGGAAGTCCGCTCCCTGGTGCACGGCGGCACTGCCGGTCGCACAGGCGTTCTCGACCCGGGTTGCCGGCTTGAAGCGGAAGTCCTCGGACGCCTGCAGCACCAGGCTGGAGGTGAAGGCCTGCGGCGACAGGGCGCCGCCGAAATGACCAAGGAAGATCGCGTCGACATCGCACGGGGCAAACCCGGCATCGGCTACCGCATCCGCCGCCACCCTGGTGATCAGGCTTTCGACGTCCTCGTTCTCGTGCTTGCCGAACGGCAGGTGGGACCAGCCAACAATACAGACTGTCATGGCGCTCAGGCCTCCAGGGTACGGGGGAAACGGTCGGTTCCGCCGACGCGGGAACAGGAAGACCAAGCCTGCGCCGGCGGACGCCGGCGGTCAAGCCGCCGGACTACTGCAGTCTGTCGGGCAGTTCCTCGATCGCGTCGTCGATCAGCCGGGTGCGGGTTTCCGGCGTCACAGTCTCCCGAATCAGGTGACCGGCAGCATTCACGGCAAGGTCGACCGCCATGGTGCGGACATCCTGCAGGGCCTGCGCCTCCGCCTGGGCGATGCGGTCCAGCGCCTGCCGTTCACGCCTTTCCAGCATGGCCGTGACCGCCTTCTCGGCCTGGACCCGCAGCCGTTCGGCCTCGGTCTGCGCCTGGGCAATGATCTCGCCGGCCTCGCTCTCCGCATCGCGCTGTCGACGCCGGTAGGTAGCCAGCACCGCCTGGGCGTCCTCGCGCAGTTTCTGCGCTTCTTCCAGCTGGCGCGCAATCTCGCCAGAGCGCCGGTCGAGCATCGCGGTGATCCTTGCGGTCCCCTTCCACAGCACCAGCGCCACAAAGATGACGAACGCGATGGCAACCGCAATGTCAGCTGTAAAGCTCATGACCGTCCGTCCCGCGCGACCGCGGCGATGGCCCGGGTGACCGCGTCCCCGTCGGGACGCGAACCGATCAGCCTGGCGACAGCCTCGACTGCCGCCTCGCTGGCCACGTCGCGTATGCTGTCGACAGCCCCGGCGCGCGACACGGCGATCCTCCGCTCGGCCTCGGCCACCATTCCGGCAACCCGCATCCGGGCCGCTTCCTCCCGCTCGGCGCTCGCGCGAGCCGCGGCGTCCTGTGCCTCGCGAACCGCCGCCGCCGCCCTGGCACGGGCCTCGGCGAGGAGAGCCTCGTGATCCGCCTGGGCCTGCGCGGCTTCCGACTGCAGAGTCTGCGCCTTGTCGAGGTCGTCGGCGATCCGTTCCTGGCGTTCTTCCAGCACCTCGAAGATCCGCGGCACCGCTATCCTGGAGACCAGGACGTACAGGACCGCGAAACTGACAACGAGCCAGAAGATCTGTGACGGGTAGGTCTGGATATCGAGCTGCGGCAGCTTGGCCCCGGAGTCACCCGCAGCCCGGGCGACGCCGGACGCAAGGGCGCTGCCGGCGAGCACCGCCGCCGCTCCCATGTGCCGTACCCGGTCCCGGCTGATCCGCATCGTGGATACCCTGCTCTCGGCAATCAGGTGAACAGGATCAGGAACGAGATCAGCAGTGCGAACAGCGCGATCGCTTCCGTCAGGGCAAAACCGAGAATACCGATACCGAATACTTCGCCGCGCGCCGCGGGATTGCGGGCAATCGAGGAGACCAGCGACGAAAAGATGTTGCCGATGCCGACACCGACACCGGCAAGTGCGATCACGGCGAGGCCCGCTCCGATCATCTTCGCGGCATCAAGTTCCATGACGAGGATCCTTCCTTGGGATTTTCCGGTTCGTTGGGAGGGATGCCCGGCTCCCGGGCATCAGTGCAGGTGAATCGCGTCGTGCAGGTACAGGCAGGTCAGCACGGTGAAGACATAGGCCTGCAGGAAGGCGACCAGAATCTCGAACCCGGTCAGTGCCACCAGCAGCGCAACGGGCGCCACGCCCAGCACCCCCATCAGCACCGCAAACCCGCCGAACACCTTCATCATGGTGTGGCCCGCCATCATGTTGGCAAACAGGCGCACCGACAGGCTGACCGGACGCACGAAGTAGGAGATGATCTCGATCGGCACCAGAAGCGGCGCCATCACCATCGGCGTTCCCGACGGCACGAACAGGGTGAAGAAGTGCAGGCCGTGACGGACCAGCCCGATGACGGTCACGCCCACGAAGACAGTGATTGCCATCGCGAAGGTGACGATGATCTGACTGGTGAAGGTATAGGCGTAGGGGATCATCCCGAACAGGTTGCCGAACAGGATGAACAGGAACAGGGTGAAGATGAACGGAAAGTAGCCGCGACCCTCACTGCCCACGTTCTCGCGCAGCATGTTGGCGATGAATTCGTAGGAAACCTCGGCCATCGATTGCCAGCGTCCCGGCACCAGGCGGCCACTGCGCATGCTCAGCGTCAGGAACGCGGTGACGCCGATCACCGTGATCGCCATCCACATTGACGAGTTGGTGAACGACAGGTCCACGCCGCCGACGTGCAGCGGAACCAGCGGCTTCAGCGCAAACTGTTCGACAGGTGACGCCACCCGGACTTCCCTTCTACTCGGCCTCGTGATCGGTCCCGGTCGGCTCCCGCCGGTAGCCCAGGGCCATGCCGACGCCGGAGATCGCCCGGAACGCGTTCAACATCCCGGCCGCAGCGCCGAGCATGAAGCACAGGATCAGCAGCCAGGGCGACGTGTCGAGCCAGCGATCCAGCCCGTACCCGACCAGTGCGCCGACCCCCACGCCGGCGACAAGTTCGACGCCGGTGCGCATCGCCAGGCCCAGCATTCCCTTCGGCGGCCCGCCAGTCGGGCGACTGCGACCGGACGCTGTCCGGTCCTGTCTGCCGCGCGCCACATCAAGCCGTGCCTCCAGCTCGCGCAACGTCGGCGGCGGGGTGCCATCCGTTCCTGACATGTGGCCTGAGCCGACCCTCCGATCCCGGTATCCCGATCCGCGTCCTGCCGCAAAATCGCGGCCAACATAGGAAACCCCCATGGTGCCTGTCAAGCCGGAACCACACCCGGTTCCCGCACTGCAAGACACTGAAAAAATGATGTTTTTTGAATGAATCGCCCTCAGGCTGCCGGTGCGAGCCGCCGGGCCTCGCGGATGTCGACCGACACCAGTCGACTGATGCCGCGCTCCGCCATGGTAACGCCGTAGAGACGATCCATCCTGGCCATGGTCAGGCGATGGTGGGTGATCACCAGGAACCGTGTCTCGGTTTGCCGCGCAACCTCGGCCAACAGGTCGCAGAACCGGTCGACGTTACGGTCATCGAGCGGCGCGTCGACCTCGTCGAGCACGCAGATCGGCGATGGCGAGGTCATGAAGGCCGCGAAGACCAGGGCAAGCGAAGTCAGTGCCTGTTCGCCGCCCGAGAGCAGGGACAGCACCCGGGCGGTCTTGCCCGGCGGACTGGCGATGACGTCGAGACCCGGGCTCAGAGGGTCCGCGGTCTCGACCCAGACCAGCTTCGCGAACCCACCGGCAAACAGTCGGCGGAACACCTGACGGAAGCTGTCGTCGACCTCCGCAAAGGCGACGCGCAGGCGACGCCGCCCCTCCCGGTCCAGGACCTCGATCGCCTCGCGCAGACGCTCGACAGCGCCCGCCAGATCATCGCGTTCGTCCTCGAGTGCGTTCATCTCCGCGCGCAGTTCGCCGATCTCGATCTCGGCCCGCAGATTGACCGGCCCCATCCGGTCCCGCCGCAGACGCAGACGATTGAGACGCAGGCTGATGGCTTCGCTGTCGGCGTCCCGCTCGATCCCGGCCATGGCCGTGCACAGCTCGTCCACGGAGGTATCGAGCCGCTCCCCGATGCTCCGGCGCACCGCCTCCAGGCGGTGGTCCGCCTGCTCTTTCGCCGTCTCGACCCGTATCAGTTGCTCGCGGCTCGCCAGCGCAGCTGCTTCAGCTTCCCGGGTCGCCCGGTCAGCTGCCTCCAGCGCTGTCTCGGCGCCTGCGAGCGTCCGGTCGGCCCGGTCGTGCCGGGCACGGGCCGCTCCGATCGCACTCTCGAGCTCGGCGCTCCTGGTCTCGATCCGCTCCGGTATTCCCTCGAGTTCCTCAAGCCACTCCACGGTCTCGTCGCGACGCCCGGCCAGCGCGTCGATGCGTTCCCCGGCCTGTTCGAGGCGCCCGTTCCAGGTCCGGATGTCGGCGCCGATCTGCTCGATGCGCCCGGCGCGCTGCCGTGCCTCGATCTCGAGTTCGTCGCGAGCACGTCTCGCCTCCGCAAGCTGCTGTTCGCACCGATCGTGCTCCGCGCCCAGGCGTTCGCGTTCCTGCCGACAGACGGACAGGTCGTCGAGAGCCTCAAGCTCCGCCGCCATCGCCCGGGTTTCGGCGCGCGCCGTGGCCTGTTCGGCAGCAAGCCGCTTTGCGGAATCGGCCAGCGACTCGGCTGTCGCCGTCGCTTCGGCGTGGAACGCGGTCAGTCGGGTCTCGTGCGCACGTGCCACCTCGAGGTTTCGTCGTGCGTCCCTGAGCGCATCATGACCCGCTGTTTCGCGTGTCACCGCTTCCTTGTGCGCACGGAGGGCCTGTTCGCGTTCCCTCCCGGCCCGGATTCTTCGGTCGGCGATCGCTGCCCTGGCCGCTTCCAGTTCGGCGAGCCGCGCCCGGTTCCGCATCCGCAGGCTGGCGGCATTTTCCTGGCCCACATCCTCGAAATAGCCGTCCCAGCGCCACAATCCGCCATGCGGCGTGGTCAGCCTCTGCCCCGCCGCAAGCCGCCGCTGCAGCGACCGGGCCGTCGCGGCGTCGTCAACAACACCGATCTGCGCAAGCCGTACTCCCATCCGGCCGGCATTTCCGACCAGCCCGGCAAGCGTCCGGGTCCCGTCGGGAAGGGCGCAGGACGCCGGGGGATCAGGCCGCTCGACCCAGCCGCGCCGGGCCGTGCTGTCGCCCGCGGCGACCAGCGGGGCAGACAGATCGTCGCCGAGTACCGCACCCAGCGCCATTTCGCAGCCGGGCTCAACCTCAAGCCGGTCAAGCGCCGGTTCGCCGGGCAGGTCGCAGGCCAGCAACCGCCGCAGCGCGCCAGCCTCCGCCTCCACACGCGCGATGTCGGCATCACCGGCCGCGCAGGCCGCGGCGGCGGCCTCCAGTCGATCACGCGCGTTCCGCCGGGCGGACTCCGCACTCTCCGCCGCGTCCTGAGCCTGGCCGATCGTGGTTTCAGCCGCGGCGACCTGCACACGAGCCGCGGCAAGTTCCTCGCCGGTTGACGCCGACTGCCGGACGCTCGCCTGCCGGGCCACGAGCGCCTGCCGTCGGGCAGCGAGGTCCCGCTCCCGGGTTTCGGAAATACCGAGCTGGCGCTCGAGCAGTTCGCGCCGGGCGTCAATGGTGGCGATCCGGTTCTCCAGCCCCGACAGGCGCCTCGCCACGCCATCCAGCCGGCATTCGGCTTCGTCGACCGCCTCGGCTGCACGCGACAGCTGCCTGGCTCCGGTCCAGACGGCAAGGGTACGTTCCTCGCCCGCCAGGCGCGCAAGCGCGCCTTCGGCCTCCTGCCTGAGCCCGGTCTCGCGTTCAAGGTCGTCAGCGATCTGCTGCAACCGGGTCTGTGCTGCTGCACGATCTCTCGCCAGACGGGTGCGTTCGTCGTCGATCCGGCTGCGCGCAAGTTCGAGTTCCCGGGTTTCTGTCGCCGCCCGGACCGCTGCCTCGCGCAGCGCGGGCAACACCGCATTTCTCCGTTCGCGGGTCGCGGTCTCGGTTGCAACCAGTCCGGCCGCGTCCCGGACCGCCGCCTCGCAGGCCAGGCACTGCGCCGTCTGGTCCGCATGATCCACTGCCGCCGCCTGCCACTCCAGATACAGCAGGGCCGCTTCGGCATCCCGGATCGCCTGGCCGAGGCTGCGGTACCTGCGGACCTCGCGCTCCTGTTGCCGGAGCCCGTCGAGCCGCTGCGCGAGCCCGGTGAGCCGATCACCGACCCGTTCGAGATTGGCATGCGAGTGTTCGAGGCGCAGGCTTGCCTCGCGCCGCCGGGCCCGGATGCCGCCAAGGTTCGCCGCCTCCTCGAGCAACAGGCGCCGCTCGTCGGGCGAAGCGCTGATCAGTTCGCCGATCCGGCCCTGGGCGATGATGGCGGCCGACCGCGACCCGGTTCCGGCATCGTGAAATAGCAGGCGCACCTCGCGGGCTCGGGCCTCCTGACCGTTGATGCGATAGAACGACCCCTTCGAGCGTTCGACCCGCCGGGTGACCGTCACCTCGGAGAACCCGTCAAGCGCCGCCGGACCCGAGCGGTCGGCGTTGTCGACGACCAGCGCCACCTCGGCAAACCCGTGTGCCGCCCGGCGACCCGACCCGTTGAAGATCACGTCCTCAAGCTCGGTACCGCGCATCCGGCTCGCGGCGCTCTCTCCCATGACCCAGCGCAACGCCTCGACCAGGTTCGACTTGCCGCATCCGTTTGGTCCGACCACGCCGGTCAGGCCCGCAACCAGTTCGATGTCGACCGGATCGGCGAAGGACTTGAACCCAGCGAGTCTGAGACTGGAAAACTGCACCGGTGCGGACCTCCCGACGGGTGCTGGCCGAGCAGCGTTACCTGAGCGCGTCCGAGAGCGCCTCGTCGAACTCCTCGAAGGTGAAGGCGGCCAGCCGCTCGCCGTTCAACACGAAGGTGGGTGTCGCGTCCACGCCGTGTTCCGCCTGCCCCGCCCGCTGCATCGTTCCGATCCCCTCGAGCAGGTCACGGTCGTTCATGCATTCGCGCGCGGTCTCCTCGTCCATGCCGGCGAGCCGGGCGAGCCTGACGAGCGCCGCTTCGCCGTCGTCGGCCGTCGCCCAGGACGCCTGCTGCTTCAGCAGCAGGTCGATCATCGGAGCATAGCGCGGCTTCGGAAGGCATCGCGCCAGCGCTGCGGCCCGCAGGGCGAGCAGGTCGAGCGGAAAGTCGCGCAGTTCGACGCGCAGATGTCCGGGAACCACGTAGGCGTCCCTCAGTTGCGGCCAGGTCTCGGTGTGAAACCGCGCACAGTGTGAACAGGTCAGGGAAAAGTACTCGATCAGGACCAGCTGTGCCGAGGGCGACCCGATCGTCCTGGGCTCGAGTGCCGTGCCGACGTCGTATCCCGCCCGGCCGGGACCGGGGACGGCCGCGACAAGGGCAGCGGCCCCCAGCGACCCGATGAGTGTTCTGCGCCGCATTTCGATCTCCATCACACTACATGTTGGGGACAATACCCTGATCCGCCACTACAGACAACGCGTTGTGCAGGCGGAACCGGCGATCAGCCGTCGGTGCTGCCCAGCACCGCGCGGCCCAGCCTTTGCAGTGCCTCGCGCAACGGCCCGTTGCGCACCCGGGCGACCTGCCGGGCGACCCAGTCCTCCTCTTCCGGCTCGAGCGGCCGGGGCCGTCTGCGTCCGGGACGAACGGACTCCGGAAGACCGTGGTGCAGCACAAGCCGCGCCACCGCGTCGTATCCGAACACGGTGTTGATCCGTTCAATCAGAACCGGTTCCATGTGCTGCACCTCGATGGCCCGTGCCGAACTCACCACGAGGTGCAGTGTCGCTCCCGAGCGCCGACCCCGCGGATAGGCGATGCGTTCGGGCACACAGCAGTGCGCGATATCGGGACCGACGATGATGGACCAGCGACTGATAACGGCAACGTCGAAGAAGCCGCGGCGCCGAATTTCACGGGTCGCGGCCTCCGGGAGCATTGCGCGCAACGGCATGAGCCCGCGGCCCGTGCGCCGCGCGGGACGTGGCCTGTCGTCCTGTTGCCCTGTCATCCCGGCCGGCCCTCGCGGCTCCCGCTTTCGTGGCCAGACAGTACACTGAGGCGATGACCATGAACACATTCCCGCGGCTCGCCCGCGACCTGCTTGACTGGTACGACGCCAAGCGGCGCGACCTGCCCTGGCGCGCAGCTCCCGGCGAACGCCCTGATCCCTACCGGGTCTGGCTCAGCGAGGTCATGCTGCAGCAGACCACCGTCGGGCGGGTTGGCGAGTACTTCACCCGGTTTGCAACGCGCTGGCCAACGCTCGCAGCACTTGCCCGTGCATCCGAGGACGAGGTGCTGGCGCAGTGGGCCGGCCTCGGGTACTACGCCCGCGCTCGCAACCTGCACGCCTGTGCCAGGACGGTGGCGCAGGAACACGCCGGGAGGCTGCCCGACACGGAGGACGCGCTGCTCGCCCTTCCCGGGATCGGCCGCTATACCGCCGCCGCCATCGCCGCCATCGCCTTCGACCTGCCGGCGACACCGGTCGATGGCAATGTCGAAAGGGTGATCTCGCGGCTTCACAACATCCGTGAACCGCTGCCGCGCTCGCGCCCGCTGATCCGCCGCCACGCAGCGGCGCTGACACCCCGGCACCGGCCGGGCGACTATGCCCAGGCGGTGATGGACCTGGGTGCGACAGTCTGCACTCCGCGTTCGCCTGCATGCGCCGGCTGTCCGTGGCGCATCCCCTGCGCTGCCCGCGCCGCGGGCAATCCGGCGGAGTTGCCGCGCCGGATCCCCAGGCCCGCCCGGCCGACCCGGTACGGGACCGCGTTCTGGTGTCTGGACGGCGAGGGCGGAGTGCTGCTTCGCCGCCGGCCGGCATCGGGCCTGCTCGGCGGCATGCTCGAGATTCCCACCAGCGACTGGACCCGGGTTCCCGGTCCCGTGGCCGATCCGCCCCTGCCGGGCCACTGGCAGGAACTGGCGGACACGGTGCGTCACACCTTCACCCACTTCCATCTCGAACTCCGGGTCCGGACCGCGCGTCTCGCCGGCCGTCCCCGGGCGGCTCCCGGTCGGTGTTTCTGGCACCCGGTGGCGATGCTCGATGCCGCCGGTCTGCCGTCGGTCATGCGCAAGGTCGCGCAGTTGGCCTCCCGGGCCTGACAGTCAGGACAGGTGTTTCAGGTACTGCCCGTACCAGTCGAAATCGACGAGTGCGACATAGTCGTCGATCAGCTGGCGGGTGACCGGACCCGGGATTGTCTCGCTGGCCGGCCGGCGCCCGTTGATGCTGCGGATCGGGCAGATGCAGAAACTGGTCGAGGTGATGAAGGCCTCGTCGGCGTTGTACGCGTCGAACAGGTCGATGTCGGTCTCGTCTACCGGTATGCCGCGCAGGCCGGCGAGTTCCATGGTGACTGCCCGGCTTACGCCCGGCAGCACCATCCGTGCGCGCGGTGTCTTCAGTCGGCCGCCGGAGAGCAGGAAGATGTTGCTGCCCTTGCCCTCAGCGAGATTGCCGTCGCGGTCGAGCAGCACCGACAGGGCGTTCGGATCCTGCGCCGCAACCTCGAGGTCGCCCAGGATCAGGTTCAGGTAGTTGTGCGACTTCGCCCTCGGGCTGATCATGTCCGGTGCGACACGCCGCACGCCCGGCGTGATCACGTCGATGCCGTCCCGGTAGAAGCCGGCCCGCGCCGCGAGCGGCAGCGGTGTGCACTCGACCACCACGGTCGCATCGGGCCAGTCCGGCCAGGCCTCGCGGTCACCCGGCGGCACTCCCCGGCTGACACGCTGGCTGACCCAGTAGTCCTCGTCGTCGCCGATCAGCGGCAGGTTGCGCGTGACCAGTTCCCCGGTAATCTCGACGAAGCGGTCAAGGGAATGGCCCGACGAAAGGCCGAGGTAGCGCAACGACCGTTCGAACCGCTCGAGGTGCTCGCGCAGGCGGAAGATGCGATGCCCGAAAGTCCGCGTGGTGTCGAAGGCGGCGTCGCCGAACTTGAACCCGGCGTCCTTGATCGGAATGAGTGCCTCGCTCTCGGGGACGAATTCACCGTTGAGGTAGACGGTGCGCTGGTTTGCGAGTGCCATCACGAACTCCCGGATCCGGTGGAGCCGGGACCATACCGCAGGTCCGGGCGCGATGTCCCGTCCGGCGGGTGTGAAGTTCCCGACCCGGTCAAGGGTCGGACAGACATGCCTGGCCGCCACAACGCGGCCGATGACGTCCGGATCCGGAGCCTTCAGGGCGGCCGGGCGAAACGGCAGGGCGGCAATCCGTGAGTGCGCTTGCGTGTCGCCTTCCCATCGGCAGCGGAAGACAGGCGAGAGGCGATCCTTGTGACGGCGCGCTGCACACCCCACACATCGGTGATGCACTCCCTGCCAGTGTCCGCCATCGCATGATCTGGCGGAAACGCCTGTAGCGTCAGCGCCTTACAGGGTGAACGGTTTCAACCGTCCGCGCGGCTTCCTCGACGAAACGCCGCCGCGGCTGCTTCCAGCATTACCGCCCAGCCGCGCGGCTCGCCTGTCGCAGGTCGGCAAATTGCTCGGCCATCGACGGCACCGCATCACGGCGGGTTACGCTCACCTTGCCGATGCCCATCTTGTCGAGGCGGCGGAACAAGCGGGAACCGTGATTGCCGCAGCAATGACAGGGCGTCCCCCGAATGGCAGCCGGGCTAATCCCACCCGCAGCCGGGGGTGTAGCAGTGCGGAGTGGTCTGCCACGTGCCGCCGTAGGGGTGGGCCTGACGCTGACCGATATAGTAAGAGTTGTCGTCATCGGTGATGCTGATGTCGCAGGATGCCACTTCTGTACTTCCTTTAAGAAGGAAAATTCTACCCGACCCCGATGAACCCTTGGTGTAGTTGGGTATCCCCGAAATCTCTATCGTATTGCCCCATCCTCGACCGGCAACCAAGTTTGCATTAAGCCCGCTGCTATAAACACCGCCACCCAAATAGAGATACAAATTCTCCAGACCGTAGCCATACATACCGCCATCGACGTCATCGAAGTCAAACGTGAATGTCTCACGGCCGTTCGGGCCGACCCCGTTAGTCTCAAGGGTGCTGCGTGCAGTATTCTGCCCTGGCTCGTCCCGGTACTCGCAATAGGGATGCCCGATGGGCAGGTTTGGATCGGGGCAGTTGACAGCCTGCGCTACCAGCCCGCCTTCAACGACGCTGGACGGGCATTCCAGCGTTATTGTTTCCGCATCAGCGGGGGAGGAGACCAAAAGCAGTGCGGTGAATAGGATCGATCCGGCGATCCGGCGATCCGGCGATCCGGCGATCCGGCGATCCGGCGATTATAGTGATCCGGCGGGAGACCCTCAGCCCTTGTCAAGCCCCGCGCCAAACAATTCCTCGTGCGCCCGGCGATGGCCGCAAGCGCTGCACCCAGCGTGCGGGTCTCATGTTGTCCTTCGTTGAAGATGGTCATCGCGATCTCTCCTGACCTGTCGCCCGGCTTCCCGGTGCGCACAGCGCGCAGATCTGCCGAGCGTCGCCTGTTCCGTCTTAGCGTACCGTATGCCGACCGGGCGGGAAAGCAGTGCGCGCGCCATCCTCCCGGATTCCCGCCGCCAGCGGAAGTCCCGGAGTTCTCCCGATGTCCCTGAAAGGTCCACGGCCTCGCCCTCCTTGAATCGGAAGACCACACGCCAGTTGCCGGAGACATTGACGCTCCACTGGCCCGCGCGGTCGCCCTTCAGGGGATGCAGCCGGAGGCCCGGCGCGGCGGCGCTGCCCGGATGCGCCGCCTCTTGCAGACAGAACAGGATACGCCGAAGCCGTGGCGCGCCGCGTTACACGCCACAGGCGTTCGCCATGCCGACACGTCCGGCGAGGCGCTGCAAGAACTGGTGCGGCGACCGGCGTTCGTCAGCGGGAGCGCGCGAGCCGCACCGCCGCCGACAGTGCGTGCCGAGTGAATGCTCCCGCCGGTGAGCACGACTCCATGCATTGATCTGTTACCTTGCGCTTCCTGTACTGCCGCCCGGAAGCCGCGCAGGGGGTCGGGAACCGTTTCCTGAGGTGCGTGGTGGACGTGGTCGCTCAAGCGCCGCTCGGGCTAACAACCGATTGCAAATCGGCTTGCTTCGCCCGATCGTTTGAGTGGCCAGGAAGCAGGATCGAGACGCCCTTCGGCGTTTCAGGGTCACACCCCAGGCACCAGAACTTTCCGATTGCCCTGGCCAGGTTTGCCTTGCCCGCTGAATGGCCCGCCACCGCGCATCCATCTTCACGTGGTGCCGCTGCACGCGGGTTGCGGGGCGAAGACTCCCGCTGCATCTGGCGCGGTGTCGCCGCGGATGCCGGATATGATGCACGAAGCGTTCACACACCGGGCACCGGCCGGTCGGCATTCAGGAACTGCGCGGAGAGTCCACATTGCGATATCGCTCCCGTGACGCTTGCGATGACATACGTGCCGGCGCGGGCGGCCTGTCGTTCTCCCCGCAGCGCAGCGATTCAGGAAGACCGATGCCGATTGACGAAACCATGTGATTCTTCGGGGTGCCGAACCGGGACGGCGACCACAGGGCCGGAGATGTCGATACTGTCGGACGGAACGATCAGATGAGCGAGAGATTCCTGCCAGTCATGCCCGGGGCGGAGATCGAGTCGATCCTCAACGCTGCGCCCGGCAACGAGATCGGGACCGGCAAGTTCGACAGTCAGGCATCCTCGGCGGCGCTGGCCGTCAACGGTCTGTTCTATCTGTATGCCGAGCCGGAAACCCGGCCGGAAAATGGCGAGGACGCTGATGATCGGGCAAAAGCCCGGCACCGGAACGAGTTCGAGACATTCGACGCCGTTGTGGCCGGTGACGGGGTGGACTTCGTGTCCTGCTCCTGGCGGCGGCTCCTGGATGTGTGGACGGATCAGCCGGACGGCAGCATTCGTAAGCGTGCCCGGGCCGTGACCGCTCATTTCTTCCCGTGATGGACACCCGGTGAGGGTTGCACCTGGCTTTCTCTTGGCCGAATCCTGAAAGCCGCATGCAGGGTGTCCTCGGCCCTGCGCACGGTGATTGTGGCCACGACCGGTATCCTGGGCAGGTGACCGCGCTTTGCTGACATGATGCAGGCGTCAGGACAGTCCGGATATCGGGCCAGCGTGGACAGTCTTTGCTCACGCCCGGCGTCCGGACCGCTGCAGCAGCAGGCACAACGGCATGCCAAGAAACGCCACGGCGACCAGGAACACGAAGTCGTTGAGGAACGCGACCGTCCGGGCCTCATCGATCACCAGCCGCTGCAGGGTATGCAGTGCCGGATCGACCACCGACACGGTCCCGGCCAGGGCCGTTGCTGCGAAGGCATCGATGTGCTCGCGCATCTCGATGTAGTTGATCTGCGCGGACCGCACCAGGATGGAGACCACCACCGATGTCCCCATGCTGGCGCCAACCGAACGGACCAGCGCGAACAGGGCCGCCGCCTCGACCCGGAATTCCGGCGCCAGCGTGGAGAAGGTCACCGTGGTGAGCGAAACCCACATCATCCCCATGCCGTAGCCGTTGATGATGGTGACCCAGACCACTTCCGCCAGTGAAACCTCGGCATTCCAGCCGGTCATCCACAGGTTGCTGACACCGACACAGGCCAGTCCGGCGATGATCAGGTACTTGCCGGGGAACCGGTCCGCAAGGAACCCTGCGGTGACCATCGCAACCATGGTCCCGACACCGCGGGCCGAGACCACCCAGCCGGCCGACAGCACCGGGTAGCCCTGCACGTTCTGCAGAAACAGCGGCAGGATGAACAGGCTGGCAAACACCGCGATGCCGAACACGAAGATCAGAAGCAGGCCGATCAGGTAGTTGCGATCGGCAAAGATGGCCAGATCGACGTAGGGAGCCACGGTCGTCAGGCAGTGGGCCGTGAACAGGTAGAAGGCCAGGACCGAGATCGAGACACTGATCAGGATCTCCGTCGATTCGAACCAGCCGAGGCGCTCGCCCCGGTCAAGTGCGAGTTGCAGGAACACCACGGCAGCAATCAGCGTGATCATGCCGAACCAGTCGACCCGACGGTCGGGAACCTCCGCTTTCGGCAGGGTGGCGACAATCGCGAAGAACGCGACGATCCCGAACGGGATGTTCATGAAGAACACCGAGCGCCAGTCGTGGAACTCGGTCAGCATTGCACCGACGGTCGGACCGATCACCGGGCCGATGATCATGCCCATGGACCAGATGCTCATCGCGGCCCCATGTCTCTCGCGGGGGTAGGTGTCGAGCATGATCGCCTGGGAGATCGGCAGTAATGGTGCCGAGACGAATCCCTGCAGGATCCGCCATGCCACCAACTGTCCCAGGGTCTCGGCGGTACCGCACAGCAACGAGGTCACCGTGAAGCCGAGAATGGCGGCCAGGAACACCCGGCGGCGGCCAAAACGCTGGCTCATCACGTTGGTCAGGATGGTGCCGACCGCGGTCGCCACCACGAAGGCGGTGATCACCCACGACACCTGGTCCGGGGCCGCCGACAGGTTGCCCTGGATGCTCGGAAGCGCCACGTAGGCGGTGCTCATGTTGAGAGCATGCAGCAGCGAGGCCACAAGCACCGGACCGGTGATGACGAGCCGTTCAAGCGGCGTAAACGGCCCCTGGGCCGGCCTGGTGACGGTCAGCACTGCCGGTTACCGCTGCTTTCGGCCCGGCCGGCCCTCAGGCCGGGGTCAGCCGGTAGACCCGGGCCGCGGTATCGTGGAACAGGGCCGCCTTCTCGTCAGCGGATGCGCCGGCGGCGATGTGCTTGAAGGCATTCCATATCGTCGCGTAGCTGCAGCTGAGCTTGTCAACCGGGAAGTTCGACTCGAACATGCACCGGTCCACCCCGAACACCTCGATGACGTAGTCGTAGTAGTGGCGGGTTGCAGCCGCCAGTTCCGCACCGGTCGGTGGCGTGGTCCGGCGTTCCCAGCCGAAGCCATTGACGTCCATGTTGATGCCGCCGAGCTTGGCGACGACATTGCCGCACCCGGCCAGTTCCCGGACCATCGGCTTCCAGGTTTCGAACACCTCGCGCTCGCGCCCGGCGTACGGGCCGGCCCCGATCGGTCCCCCGAAATGATCGAGGATGATCGTGGTGTCCGGAAACGCCCGCGCGAGGCTTGTGACTTCCGGGATCTGCGGGTGGTAGCACCAGGCCTCGAAACTCAGTCCCCGGGGACCGAGTTGGGCAAATCCGCTCCGGAACGTCTCGTCGAGCAGCAGCCCCTGCGGCGGATCGGTCCGGTGATTGCGGATCTGAGGCGACGGGTCCCGGGCGACCGCCCGGCGGATGCCGCGGAACCTGCCGCCGCCGGCAACGAGATGGGCGTCCAGCACCTCTCCGGCGCGTGCGCCGATCCGCAGGTCGACCGTGCCCACGATCCCGGCGGCTATCCGCGTCGGTCCGTACAGACCCGACGCACTCATGGCGGCGATGCCGTTGACGAACTCTGTCTCGCCGACCGGTCGCAGATGCTCGGGCCCATCACCGCGGAACATTGCGCCGCACTCGATGAAGACCGTGGAGACGATGGAGTGCCCGCTTCCGGTGTCGGCGAGGATCTCGTCGAGCAGGTAGCGGGGCTGGATCTGATGGGCCGTTGCCCGGTCCCAGAGATGGTGATGGGGATCGCAGATCGGCAGGTCGGGCTCGAGGATGTCCTCCTCGATCCGCGCCAACCACTCCCGGTTCGACGAATGTGCGACCATTGCTGTCTCCGCGTTACTGTCCCCAGGGCCGCCTGATCATACCACGCGCCCGTCCCTGAGCCGCGCGACGGCGGCCGGATCGTGCCCGAGTTCGGCCAGGATCTCGTCGGTGTGCTCGCCGAGCGTTGCCGCACGGCTGCGGATGGTTCCAGGCGTCCCGGACAGTCTGACCGGCGTCGTGGTGACCGGAACCGGCCGCTCGAGTCCGGGGAAGGCCATGTCGTGGAGGAAGTCCATCGCCCGGACGTGCGGGTCCTCCAGCACCTGCGCCGGTTCCAGCACCGGACCGCAGGGGATCCGCGCTTCGTCAAGTGCCGCCAGAACCTCGGCGGTGGTCTGGTCCCGGCACCATTCGGCCATCCTCGCGCTCAGGACTTCACCATTGTCGCCGCGGGCCTGGTCGTCGGCGAAGCGGGGATCCTCCAGCCAGCGGTCCTCTCCCATCAGCCGGGCCCAGCGTTCGAACAGCGGCTGGCCGACCACCTGCACCATCACCGCGCCGTCGCGGGTGCGGAACAGGTCGCTCGGACCGGAGCTGTAGCCCCGGTTGCCGTAGGACGGACGGCCAATGCCGGTAACGGCTTCCTCGGCCAGACACGCGATGTTGAACGCCATCACGGTACGGGCGAGCGCGGCCTCGACCAGCTGGCCCCTGCCGGTACGGGAGCGTTCGAGCAGTGCGGACATGACACCGAAGGCCGCAAGCGTGGCGGTACCGAAATCGGCGAAGGGGACGAACGACTTCATCGGGTCGCCCGGGTGGCCTCCCATGGCTGTGGCGCCGGCGAGGGCCTGGGCAACGCCATCGAATCCGACCCGGTCGCTGTACGGTCCGCCCCGGCCGTAGGCGGTGACCGTGGCCAGGATGATGTCGGGCCTGATCGCCTTCAGGCTCTCGTAGTCGATCCCCATGGCCTCCAGTGTCGGTTGCGGAAGGTTGGCGATCACCACGTCCGCGGTCGCCACCAGCGCGCGGACGACCTCGCGGCCCTCCGGCTTCATCGGGTTCAGGGTCAGCGATCGCTTGTTGCGGTTGAGCGCGAGGAACATCGGGCCCTCGCCGGTCCCTGTGATCGGGACCAGGTACCGATCCTCGCTGCCTGACAGTTTCTCGATGCGGATGACATCGGCCCCCATGTCGCCGAGCAGCATGCCGCAGAACGGTCCGGCGATGTAGCGCCCGAAGTCGAGTACGCGCACACCCTCGAGTACTCCGGCCATGGTTCTCCCCCTGCTACAGTCGGCGCCGGGTGCAGGGTAGCCGATTGGCCCCCGGCATTGAATTATCGGCGTGCAGGCAAATGCGGTTTATCGTGTGGCGGATCGGGACACCACCGCCGGGAACCAGTCGAGCACCAGCCGGTGCCAGCCCTGCGGGATCTCGTGACCGCCCGGATGCAGCGCAAGCTGCAGGTGTCCGGCGCGGCACGCATCCCAGCGCCGCAGCCAGAACCGACCGGCGGTTCCGGCCACAAGACCGCGGGCCGGCGTGCAGCCGTTGGCACGACGCAGGGTTTCCAGGCCATTGAACACATCACCCTGGCGCAGCATGCCGTTCCTGATCGAACGCCCCTCGATCGGCACCGTACGGTCGCGCCAGCCGTGGGTGTGCAGCAGCGAGACCGGTCCGGCGCACTCCGGCGGCGGCGGGCGCCAGAAGGCACCTGCGACCGGGGCGTAGGCGGCGAACAGCCGTGGTGCCGCACAGGCCACGGTCCAGACCAGCGAGCCGCCCAGCGAGAACCCGGAAAGCAGTGATTGACGGTGGTCAACGGCGAACCGGTGCCCGGCATCACGCATGACCGCCTCGATGAACGCCACCTCATCGCGTCTGCCATGCCGCTCCGTCCCGTGCGGCAGGACGTGCCAGGTCCTGCCGTTCCGTCCGGCCCGGCGCATCCCGTCGGGTGCGATAACAGCGAGTCCCGCCTGGAGGAACGGGTCGGTCAGGCCCGCGTTGCCGATCACCGACCGGCCGCTCGCACCGTACCCGTGGGCATACACCACCGCCGGCACTGTGGAGGAGTGTTGCACCGGCATGCGGATGTAGTACCCCCCGCCCGGGATCTCGCAGCGCGATCCCGCGCCCGGGCAGGCGGCAGAAGTCCCGGCCGTCAGCAGGACGAGCAGCAGGCCCAGGACACGGGCGTGCACCATCTCAGGCGGTGAACCCGGCCTCCTTGCCGCGGACCAGGTCTGACACGGTCCTGTTGACCGGTGCGTCCATTCCCACCTTCCCAGCCTCCACCGGCACCGCACCGTTGATGGCGTCGATTTCCGAACGCCGGCCGGCCAGATGATCGAGCAGCATCGACGGGCGCGCGTCCGGCATCCGGGCGCCAAAGTCGCGGACATAGGCGTCAACCTCCCCGAAGCCGAGAGCGATCCCTGCTGCGCGCGCTACCGCGTCCGCCTCCCGTGCGCAACCGAGCGCGATCGACCAGGCACACGGCTCGGCCTGGACCTGGCCGATGGTCAGGTTCATCAGTGCACAGGGGCCGCTGTAGGTCACGTTGCAGATGAACTTCTCCCAGATCATCTGGTGGATGTCGGGATAGCCCTTCGCCGTGAAACCGGCGGCATTCCAGGTTTCGACCACGCGTTCAAGCCGCTCCGACATTCCGCCTTCCATCTCGCCGATGCGGACCAGCTGCATGCCGTTGTGATGGGCGTGGCCCGGCGCCTTCATCGACGCTCCGAAACCGCCAACCACTCCGATCATGACCTTGTCGGTATCGATCGCCTCGGCGATCCGGTCGGCGGCGCCAAGTCCGTTCTGGATCGTCAGGATGACACTGTCGCCCCTGGCGATCTCGGCTGCGGACCGGGCTGCAGACGCCACTCCGTCGGCCTTGGTCGCAACGATGACGAGATCGCATTTTCCGGCATCCGCAGCACTGGTGGTTGCGTTCAGCCGCACCGTCCGATCACCGCTCGCGCCCTCGAGCCGCAGCCCGGTGCGGTTGATCGCATCGACGTGTTCCGCCCAGGTATCGATGGCCCAGACCTCGTTGCCGGCGTCCGCCAGCAACGCTGCATACACCGAACCCATCGCGCCGCATCCGATGATGCCGATCTTCATTCCCGTGCTCCTCCGGTTGTCGCGGTCTTGTCTGGCCCGACCGACTGCGGGCACTATGGCACATCCGTTCCGAGACGCGAGGCGTGACGTGTCATGACAGCCCGGTCAACGATTGCAGACCTGATCGAGGATCGCTACGGCGTTGCGACCGCCGACGGCCGCGACCTGCCGGCCGAAGGCGAACTCGCTGGCATTCTCTCTCACCGCACGCACCGGCGCTTCAGTCCGGAACCGGTGCCGGACAGCCTGCTGCGCGTCCTGCTCGCCGCCGCGTTTTCGGCGCCCGCGAAGTCGGACCTGCAGCAGTCCTCGGTGGTCGTGGTCCGCGATCCGGACAAGCGGTCGGCGATCGCCGAACTGATGCCGAACATGGAATGGATCGGAACCTGCCCGGTGTTCATGGTGTTCCTCGGCGACAGCAGACGTATCCGCCGGATCTGCCGGATGCGCGGCAAGCCGTTCGCCAATGACCATCTCGACGCATTCCTCAACGCGGCGGTGGACTGCGGCCTGGTGTTGATGAACTACATCCGGGCGGCCGAGGCCATGGGGCTCGGCTGCTGTCCGATCAGCGTGGTGCGCAACCACATCGATGCGATCTCGCAGTTGCTGGAACTGCCCGATCACGTCTTTCCTGTCGCCGGCATGTGCACCGGCTATCCTGCGGGTCCCGGCTACATCAGCCTGCGGCTGCCCGCCGCGGTGACGGTGCACGAGGACAGGTATCGCGACGAGACCCTCGCAGACGAGATTGACGCCTACGACCGGCGCCGGGACTCCCGCTACAGCATTCCGCGGGAAAAGCAGCGCAATGCCGATACCTGGGGCGTCGCCGACTTCTACGGCTGGTCGGAGGACAAGGCGCGCCAGGTCTCGGTCACCGAGCGCGAGCAGCTGGCGGAACACCTCAGGCGCAAGGGGTTTCGCCTCGACTGAACCGGCACCGGAGACACATGATGGTGGAGCTTGACGGCCCACGCCAGCCACCGGCGGACGGCGGACCGGCCCGGGCGCTGGTGGTGTTGCTGCATGGCTACGGCGCCGACGGCAACGACCTGATCGGGCTTGCCCCCTACTGGGCCCGCGCCATGCCGCACGTCGAGTTCGTCTCGCCGCACGCACCGTTTCCCTGCGAAATGTCGCCGTTCGGGCGCCAGTGGTTCAGCCTTGCGGACCGCAGCCCGCAGCCGTTGCTGGCCGGTACCCGGCTGGCAGCGCAGCTGATCGACGGGTTTCTCGACGACGAGCTGGAGCGAACCGGGGTCGCCGCCGGGGCGTTGGCGCTGGTCGGCTTCAGCCAGGGTACGATGATGTCGCTGTTCGTCGGACCGCGACGGACCGAGCCGATTGCGGGCATCCTCGGGTTTTCCGGCCGGCTGATCGCACCGGAACTGCTGCCGGGGGAAGCACGCAGCCGCTGCCCGGTTTCGCTGGTCCACGGCGATTCGGACGAGATGGTCCCGGCGTCGGAACTGGCGGCGGCGGTGAGCGGACTTGAGGCTGCGGGTTTCGAGGTCAGTTCCCGGATGTGTCGCGGACTCGGCCATTCCATCGACGAGACCGGCCTGCGTGACGGACTCGCGTTCCTCCGCCGCGTGCTGCCGGGTCCCGGGTGACGCCCGGCCGTCACGCCGGTGTCACCGCAGGGCCTGTATTGTCATACGGCAAAAGGCTTGCTTGACTGCAGCCCGGTTCAACGGGCCCATGCGAAACAGGGAGCACGGTCGTGTCCTCGATACCGGACAATGCCCCGGCACTGGTCCTGAACGCGGATTACCGGCCGCTCAGTTACTTCCCGCTGTCGGTATGGAACTGGCAGGACGCGATCAGGGCGGTGTTTCGCAGCCGTGTCCATACGCTTTCGCTGTATGACCGCAAGGTGCATTCACCGAGCTGCGAAATGTGGCTGCCGAGCGTGATCGCGCTGAAGGACTACGTCAGCCTGTCGCGGCGGCCTGCCTTCACCCGGTTTAACGTGTTCCTGCGCGACCTGTTCTGCTGCCAGTACTGCAGGATGCGGTTCCCGGCGCAGGATCTGACCTTCGATCACGTCATCCCGCGCTCGCGCGGTGGACGCACGAGCTGGGAAAACGTTGTCACCGCCTGTTCCCGGTGCAACCTGCACAAGGGCAACCGCGTGCTGAGCGAGGTCGGGCTGCAGCTGATGCGTACGCCCTACATGCCGACCGGGTTCGAGCTGCAGGAAAACGGCCGGGCGTTCCCGCCCAACTACCTGCACGAGAGCTGGCGGGACTTCCTGTACTGGGACAGCGAACTCGAGGACGAGCCCCGGACACCGATGGCGTAGGCGGCTCAGAAGCGCTCCGAAAGCCAGATTGCCGCGCGGCTTCCGGCCCGGATGGCCCGGTACAGCAGCGGGTAGCCGACTGCCCTCTCGCCACCGAGGTCGCGTGCCTGGTCCCGGTGCTCTTGTTCCTCGGCCCTGAACTGCTCGATGGCGAGGCCAAGCTCCTCCTCGTGCCTGTCGAGCCCGGCACTCTGGGCGGCGTAGTGGCTGTCGATCACCTCTTCGACCGCGATGGTGCACGCCATGGCCGCCCTGCGCCCCAGCAACGCGGTTCCGGCCCCGAGCGCAAACCCGGCAACCTTCCAGACCGGGTGCAGCACCGTCGGTCTGACGCGGCGTTCGACGATCATTCGTTCGAAGGTCTCGAGGTGGCGTTCCTCCTGCGCCTTCATCTCGCGCAGAACCGGGGCGACTGCCGAGCGGCCGAGCACGGCAAGCTGCCCGGCATAGATTCTCTGGGCGCCGAACTCGCCGGCATGGTTGACCCGGATCATCCGCGCGGTCCGCTCGGACGGGCGACCGGTCGTCATCGCCCCACCCCTGCGAGCATGCGCGTCGTCACCGCGACAAGACCGAGGGAGATCAGCATGTTGTACCCTGCCATCGAGATGCCGAACAGCGACCAGGCCACTTCGTCGCACCGGACCACCGTTGTACGCTTGAGCATTTCCTCCAGCCATTCCTTCGATGTCGCGGACCTGACGGGTTCGGCCGCACAGCTCGCAGGTCCCTGCCAGAGGTCCTGTTCGAGCCCGATGTGATAGCCGGCGACGGCCGCCCCGGACGCGAGTGCCACCAGTGCCACGATCGCGGCCGAACCGGCAAGCGCCGGACTGCGATCACCTGCGATGGCGGCGATGGCGGCGAGTACAAGTACCATGCCATGCGCCACCCGCTGGTCAATGCACAGCGGACACGGTGCAAGCCCTCCCAGGTACTGGAAGCCGAGCGCGCCTGCAAGCAACAGCCCGGAGCCCAGGAACAGCAGCACGGCGGGGCGACGGGTCGACGGGGCCATGGCCGCCATCACAGCACGACCCCCGCCAGGAGGAAACCGCCGGCGAGCGCGGCGAGGACCAGGATCATCGCAAGCCCGAAGTAGCGTTCGAGCAGGGCGCGGATTGCCGGGCCGAACCACCACAGCAGGCCGGCGAGCGCAAAGAACCGCATTGCGCGCGACAGCAGCGACGCAACCACGAACACTACAGGGTCGAGCCCGACCACGCCGCTTGCGATGGTGATCACCTTGTAGGGAAACGGCGTGATGCCAGCCGCGAACACGATCCAGGCCCCCCAGGCGGCATAGCGTGCGGCAAACTCGTCGAACCGGCCGCCGTAGGCATAGAACTCAAGGACCGGCCGGCCGACGGTCTCGAGGAAGGCGAAGCCGATGAGGTAGCCGGCGCACCCTCCCGCGACCGACGCCAGCGTGCACACGAGCGCGTGCCCGAGCCACCGGCTCCTCTCGGCCAGGACCATCGGCACCAGCATCACATCCGGTGGAACGGGAAAGACCGCGCTCTCGGCGAAGGCAACGAGCGCCAGCCACCGGCGGGCGTGCCGGTGAGCGGCGGCCGCGAGTGTCCTGTGGTAAAGTGCCTTCAGCATGGCCTGTCCCCGGGGCCGTTCGGCAACGCGAGACCCGCCTCCGGGCCGGTCATTGAAGGCGACGTGCGGAGCGGATATGATCGCGCGAGTCTACGCCGGATGACCCGCACGGATATCCGGCTCGGTACACTGACACGTCGAACCGGACGTGTCATGGCAGGGAAGGAACAGCCAACATGAGGAAAACACTCGTCGCACTGGGTGTGGTAGGCCTCGGCATCGCGGGATTTGCGGGTGTAGGCGCCCCCGGTGTCGCCAGTGCCCAGGAGGTCCAGGGCCCTGAGGTCACCTGGCGGATGTCACTGTGGGGCAAGCGCCGCGCATTCACCGAGGCGCCGGAATACGTATCCAAGATGGTTTCTGAGAAGACCGGCGGCAACTTCGAGATCAAGCTGTACTACGGTCAGCAGCTCTCGAAGAGCAAGGAGAACCTGGACGGGATTTCCGTGGGCGCCTTCGAGATGGCGAGTTTCTGCGCCTCGTACCATCCGGGCAAGAACGTACCGCTCAACGTGCTCGACCTGCCGTTTCTGCCGCTTGGCAACCTCGACATCATGCGCAAGGTGCATGACGTGATCTACTCGCACCCGGCGTCGGAAAAGGCGCTCGCCCAGTGGAACGCGAAGATCTACATGTCGATGATGCTGCCGCAGTACGAGTACATGGGCCGCGGCGAGCCGCCACGCAGCGTGAAGGACTTCGACGGCATGCGGCTTCGTGCGCTCGGCGGCATGGGTGATGCGGCCGAGAAGATCGGCGCGACCCCGACTACGATGCCGGCATCCGAAGTGTACACCGCGCTGCAGCGCGGAACCGTCGACGCGATCGGCTTCCCGTACACCTACACCTTCGCCGCCTACAAGCTGGACGAGATCTCCGACTGGTACACGACCAACATGTCGCTCGGAACCGTCAACTGCCCGATCGTCTTCAATTCAGATGCCTACGCAGCACTGCCCGACCAGTACAAGCAGCTGCTTGACGACGTGCGAGACGGCGCCTATGAGGCCCAGAAGGTGGCCTATGCCGAGAAGGACAAGATCAACACTGCCAAGTGGGCGGCCGATCCCAAGCTCGAGGCAGTCGAGATCCCGGAGGAGGAGATGGCCGAGTTCCGCCGCGTTGCCGGCAAGCCGGTCTGGGATGCCTGGGTCGAGGCCAACAAGGACAAGGTCCCGGCGCAGGAACTGCTTGACCTGGTCCTGAACACGGCTGCCGGTGGCTGACGCGCCGACAGTCTGACCGAAGTCGAACCGCCGGGCCCAACGCCCGGCGGTTTTCGGATTCAGCTCCCGTGGAGCCCGCCGATGGCCGACACCGACTATCCGCCCCTCACTCCGACCGCGCAGTTGCTGGACCGGATCGATCGCGGCATGTTCCGGATCGAGGGCATGTTCAACCTGACGTCGGCGCTGGTGATCCTGGCGTTGATGCTGCTCGCGGTGGTGCAGGTGATCGGGCGCAAGGCGTTCGACCTGCCGATCCGGGGCTACGTCGACTGGGTTGAATTCGCCATGGCGATCTTTGCCTTCCTGTCGATCGCCTACACCCAGCGCCTCGGCGGTCACGTGCGCATGGAGTTCTTCATCGGCCGGTTCTCCGGACGCCTGTTGTGGGGTCTGGAGATCATCGGAACGCTGGTCGCCATGTTCGTCATCGTCGTCCTCGCCTGGTACGGCTACACCCATTTCCTGCGGGCGTGGAACATCGGCGATTCCTCGATCGACATTCAGCTGGCGATCTGGCCCGGCAAGCTGGTGGTTGTCATCGCCTTTATCAGCCTGCAGTTGCGGCTGTGGGTGCAGCTCGCCGGCTTCATCCGGCTGTTCTTCCACCCTGACGCGCGGCCGGTCGCGGTTCCGATCATCGAGACCGTCGACGAACAGGCCCAGCACGAGATCGATGCCGGTCTTGCCGGCGAGGATGAAAAAGTCGACATCGTCGCATCAGGGGTGCAGCGGTAATGGACGAATTTGCCATTGGCCTGATCGGCACCGGCGCGCTGCTGTTGCTGGTCTTCGGCGGTGTTCGCGTCTTTATCGTTGCCGCCCTCATCGGCCTGCTGGGAACCGTTGCCATCATCGGCTGGAAGGCGGGTGCGGGTATCAGCGGAACCGTTCCGCACTCGAAATCGATCAACTACGCGCTGAGCGTGCTGCCGATGTTCATTCTCATCGGCTTCATCGCCTATCATGGCGGGTTGACCCACGCCCTGTTCCGGGCGGCGCGGGCCTGGGTCGGCTGGGTGCCGGGCGGCCTTGCGGTCGCCAGCGTGTTTGCGACTGCCGGCTTCGCCGCGGTCTCGGGCGCCAGCACCGCCACCGCCGCGGTTTTCAGCCGGGTGGCGATCCCGCACATGCTCGCGCATGGCTACGACCGCCGCCTCGCCGCCGGTGTCGTCGCGGCCGGCGGCACGCTCGCCTCGCTCATTCCGCCAAGCGCCATCCTGGTGATCTACGCCATCATCGTCGAGGAATCGGTCGGAACCCTGATCCTCGCCGGCTTCATACCGGGTGTCGTCTCGGCACTGGTCTATGCACTGCTGATCATTGGCCAGTGCATGATCTGGCCACATCTCGGCCGGGCCATCCCGTCGTCACCGTGGAGCGAGCGGTTCTCCAGCCTGCCCGGTACCGTTCCGATCTTCGTCGTGGTCGCGGTCATCTTCTACTCGATGTACTCCGGCACCGCGACACCGACCGAGGCCGGTGCGCTCGGCGCCTTTGTGGTCCTGGTGGTGGCCCTGGCCAAGGGCATGCGCTGGGGAGCGCTCAAGGAGGCCCTGCTCGAGACAGCGAAGCTCACGGTGATGATCTTCGCGCTGATCTGGGGCGTGCTGATCTTCGTGCGGTTCCTCGGCTACGCCGGGTTGCCGCAGGCGTTCTCCGAGTTCGTGGTCACGCTGCCGTTCCCGCCGATCGTGGTGATGATCCTGATCCTGTGCGGCTATGCCGTGCTGGGGATGTTCATGGACGCCATCGGCATGCTGCTGCTCACCCTGCCGGTAGTGCACCCGGCGGTGATCGCGCTCGGCTACGACCCGATCTGGTTCGGCATCATCGTGGTCAAGATGTGCGAGGTCTGCCTGATCACACCGCCGGTGGGGCTGAACTGCTACGTGGTCAGCGCGGTCAGACCGGATATTCCACTGGGGGACGTGTTCAGGGGCATCGGTCCGTTCTTCGTCGCCGACGTGGTGACCATCGGCCTGTTCCTCGCCTATCCGGAAATCGTCCTCTGGCTGCCGAGACTGGTCAACTCCTGACCGGGGTGCTGCGGGCGGGAAGGCGGAGTAGCGTCACCCGGTTCGCTCCGAGCCCGACCGGGTACCTGCACCTCGGCCACGCCGGCTCGGCCCTGGTCGCCTTCGAGGCTGCCCGGGCAACCGGGGGGCGGTTCCTGCTGCGCATCGAGGACATCGACCGCGACCGCTGCCGGGCCCGTTTCGACCAGGCGCTGCGCGAGGATCTCGCCTGGCTCGGCGTGACCTGGCGGGAACCGGTGCGCCGGCAGTCCGAGCACATGGCGGAGTACACACGCACGCTCAGCCGGCTCGACGAGATGGGCCTGCTCTACCCCTGCGTGCTGTCCCGGCGCGAACTGGCGGAAGTGCTGAGCGCACCGCACGGCGGACCGGCAGGAACAGCCGTCACCGGGACCGACCGGCTGATCGCGCCGCGGGAGCGCGACCGCCGACTGGCTGAAGGCGCACCCTACGCCCTGCGACTGCGGATGGAAGAGGCGATGAGACGCACGGGCCCGCTCACCTGGCACGACCGGCGGTCCGGCCGGCAGGACGCCCGGCCCGGACTGTTCGGTGACGTGATCCTCGCGAGAAAGGATGTCCGCACCAGCTACCACCTCGCGGTCACGGTCGATGACGCCGCCCAGGCGGTCTCGCTGGTTACCCGCGGCGATGACCTGTTCGCGGCCACACACGTCCACCGGCTGCTCCAGGCGCTGCTCGACCTGCCGGTCCCGGAGTACGCGCATCACCCGTTGATTGTGGATGGCGAGGGCCGGCGCCTTGCCAAGCGGAACCGCGCGCTTACCATTCGTGCGCTCCGAGAGGATGGACACGATCCCAATGCCGTGCGCGGGATGGTGGTGCGCGGCGGCATCGATCTCGACCACGCGGGCATGCAGACCCGCAACGCAGAAACCCTTGACATGGAGACATCATGAGCACGTTCCGCGTTGGCCTGAGCGCCGCATTCGTCCGGGCTGACGGCAAGCCCGCCTTTCCCAGCTGCAACTGGAGCGGCCTTGCCGCTGCCGGGATCGAACTCGCCGACATGAACCCGGCGGATGTTCTGGCACCCGGCGATCTCGAGGATTTCGACGCTGTGGTACTGATGGGTGAGGGCATGAATGCCGCGAGCTTTCCGGCCGACAGGCGGCTCGGGCTCGTGTGCAGGATGGGCGTCGGCTACGACCGCATCGATGTTGCCGCCTGCACGGAACGAGATGTTGCGCTTACCATCACGCCGGACGGGGTGCGCCGCCCGATGGCGAGCTCGGTGGTGCTGATGATCCTGGCACTGGCGCACAGGCTGGTCGAGAAGGACCGGATCGCACGCACCGGGCCGCTCGGCTGGCCGGCGCGGATGGACTGTTTCGGGACCGGGCTGGTCGGCCGCACCCTCGCCATCATCGGGCTCGGCAACATCGGTCGTGAAGTGACACGGCTGATCAGGCCGTTCGACATGCGCATCATCGCCCACGACCCCTACCTCGATCCGCAGGTCGCGGCAGGTCTGGGCGTCGAGCTGGTCGGACTCGAGACCGCGTTCCGCGAGGCCGACTTCCTCTCCTTCAACTGCCCGCTCACCGACGAGACCAGGGGTATCGGCTCGGCCGAGGGGATCGCGCTGATGAAGCCGACCGCCTACATCGTCAACACGGCGCGCGGTCCGGTCATCGACCAGCAGGCGCTGTACGCAGCCCTGGTCGAGGGCAGGATTGCGGGCGCCGCCATCGACGTGTTCGACCCGGAACCGGCACCGGCCGACGATCCGATCCTCGCTCTGAACTCGGTGATCGTCGCTCCGCACGCCATCGGGTTTTCCGACCAGATGTTCCAGACCATGGGCGAGGTAAACACCCGGGCCATTCTCGCGTTCCGCGACGGAACTGCGCCGGAAAACCTGGTCAATCCCGAGGTGGTGAACCGGGCCGGTTTCCAGGCCAGGCTCGGCCGCTGATCCGCCTGGTGCAGCGGCGGGTGACTCCAGGGAACCAGGATGGCGGAGTGTATCTCCTGCGGATAGTGGGCCGGGTCAGTCGGTCAGTGATTCGAACAGGTTGATCGCCGCGATGCCAGGCGGCGCGAAATGACGCAGGTTCCAGGCCGGGAGCGCGAACCCGTGGACATTCGTCGTGGCCGCAATAGCGAGGTCGGCAAGGCCCGACGCACACCCGCCAACGGCGGGATGTTCGTGCTCCGGGACGACGGCGGGCTGCCTGGTCAGGCGGACCGGGTTCGTGGACCACGGAGCGGGGACCTGTGCGGGCGATGACGGAACGCCGCCCGGGCCCAGGCTGAAGCCGGACAACCCGGAGTACGAGCACCATACCTGCCTCCCGGAGCACCTCCATATCGCCAGAAGAGGGGTGGTGGACGTTCAGGATGGTGCGAGGGGACGCCGGGCCGGATCAGGTCCTCATCAGGCCCGGCAGCCAGGTAATGATCCCGGGGAAGATCATGCAAAGAGTGAGACCCAGTATCATGAGAAAGACAAACGGCGTCGTCGATTTGTAGATATCCATCATGGTCACCCCCGGCGGCACAACTGCCTTCATGTAGAACAGGTTGAATCCGAAAGGTGGTGTCAGAAAGGCAAGCTCCATGTTGATCACGAACAGTATCGCAAACCAGAGCGGATCGAAGCCAAGGGAGGTGACAATCGGGAAAAACAGAGGAGCAGTCAGCAGAACGATGCCCGCCGGATCGAAGAACATTCCCAACACGAGCAGGATGACCTGCATGGTGATGATCACCATCCATGGATCGCCGATACCCGTGATGAGGTCACCGACGAGCGTAGAGGCACCGGTGACGGCATAGAGCGCCGTGAACGCCGAGGCGGCGAATACAATCCAGATAACCATCGCGCTCAATCGCAGCGTGATGAACAGCGCCGAGGTGAAGTTCTTCCAGGTGAACGACCGTTTGATCACCGCGCTGACAATCGCGCCGAGGGCACCGATTGCCGAAGCCTCGCTGGGCGTGGCGAGGCCGAAGAACATCGATCCCATCACCGCAAAGACTAGGCTGACGGGTAGTAACAACGCCCGCAGCAGTCTGAGACGCTCAGCCGCCGGAAGTCGGTCATCAGGCGGCACGCTTGGTCCCATGTCCCTCTGGACGTAACAGCGGATCAGGATATACCCGACAAACAATGAGCTGAGCAGCAACCCGGGCAGAATGCCGGCAATGAACATCTGGCCGACCGACTGTCTCGAGGTCAGGGCGAGAATGATCATCAGCACGCTCGGCGGAATGAGGATTCCAAGTGAACCACCTGCCGATATGCAACCGAGCGCTATGTCTTTCTTGTAGCCGCGCCTGAGCATCGAGGGCAGTGCGATCAGGCCCATCGACGTGGTGGCGGCACCGCTGATGCCGACCATCGCCGCAAACAGCGTGCAGATGAGCACTGTTCCGGCCGCAAGCCCGCCACGGAGTCCCCCCATCCAGTGGTACATCAATTCGTACATCTCTTCGGCGATGCCACATCGTTGCAGCAAGGCGCCCATGAATATGAACATGGGTACGGCCACGAGCAGGAACAGGTCCATGGCCATGTATGTTCGATTTGCGAGAATCGGTAGCGCGTGCGGTCCCCACAGGACGATAATGAAGAACGTTGCAACGCCGCCAATCGCGAACACCAGCGGCAGCCCCGCAAGCAGGAGCACGACAAGACTGCCAAACAGGATCACTGTTAGCCACTCTGGGCCCAGGCCAAACATGAACTAACTCCTGCGGGACTGTCGCCGGGACACGACGGTCGACGCGTCAGTGGACGTACGCAGCGAGACGGCGGAGGTCACGGAACCTGAACGCGTACCGGAAAGATGTCTTCCCCCTTGATGACGATCGCCACATCGCGGATCAGCTTGGCGAAAACCTGCATCAGGAACAGCAGGCATCCCACCGGCAGCGTTGTGCGCAACGGATAGTAAATGGGTTTCCAATGCGTCATCGTGGTCTCTCCGAGTTGCCAGGACCTGATGGTGATCTCCAGTGATACCCAAAACAGCACGCCCAGAAACAGGAACGTAAACCCGCTGGTGAGGATATCGAGCATCGCACGCCCCCGACGCGAGAGCTGACCCCAGATGATATCCACATTGACATGACCGCCGGTCATGTACGTGTAGGCCCCGCCAAGTACAATGTAGCCACCGTACAGGAAAAGCGATATTTCATACGCCCAAAGCGATGGCGAATTGAAAAAGTACCTCAGCACGATTTCCCAGACCATGATGCAGAGCATCGGGATGATCGTGAACGCGACGATCCAGGCGAACCTCGCGTTAAGCCAGTCAGTAAAATGCAGGTAGTACTGTATTGCTTTCACCGTCCGTTCCCATCCAGACCGGTCGCGCCAGCGAGGCAAACGGACCACTGGCAGCCATGGTGATGCCGTCGGCGCAACATGCCCCTTTGTGGCATCGCCCGAGGGCGATGCGATGGATCATCTCGAACCCGGGCGGCCCCCGAGGTCGGTGCACGCAAGGATCAAGGCATCACCGACCCGGGAGCTTTGGGCAGGACGCGTCACGGCCGACGCATCCTGCCGTGCCCTGCCCGCCGACGCGGGGGCATTTCACGCTGGATCCGCTACACCGGCCTCAGACAGGAAGCTGCTTCGGACCGTAGTAGTTCTTGTGCATCTCCCGAGCCGAGGTGTAGATGTCGATCAAATTGTCGATGTGGGGCATCGTGCCCCGCTTGCTGATGAACTCGTTCCAGCACCATTCGGCTGCTTCCCTCAACTCCTCTTCCGGCATGATGATCGTCTCCACGCCGCCCGCGGCCAGTTCCTTGCGGCCACGAACATCGGTTGGAATGGTCAGGGCGGTGATATCGAGGTTGTAGACGCGGGCAGCCGACAGCATTACTTCCTGCAAGTCCGCCGGCATCTCGTTGTAGGTGTTCAAGTTCATGATAATCTCTGTGATGTCGTATGGTGCCACAGAGGGATTGATATAGTGCTTGCAGACCTCGTGCATCTTCATGCCAGCCCAGGCATCCGGCGCGCCGAACGCGGCAGCGTCGAGGATCTTGGTCTGGATGGCGGTGTAGATCTCACCGCCCGGTATCACGACGATGGATGCACCGTTCTTGACGAGCCATTCGGCCCAGATGCCGAACGCGCGCACCTTCATACCCTTGAAGTCGGCGTAGGACTTGACCGGCCGCGTCGACATCATGGCGCCCCATTCGTCGGAGCAGGTGTAGGACAGGTGCATCACGTTGTGCGGCGCATACGCTTCACGCCAAAGCTCCTTGAGCCCCATGAACTGGTAGATGCTCTCAAAGAACTCGACGTTCGTGATCGGAAAGAATGGCACGGCCCAAAGATACTCACCGACCGGCACGGTACCGCGATGGTAGATTGAGGCCGTGACGGCGAGGTCAGCCACGCCATTGCCGACACCGCTGAAGGTTTCGCCGATGCCGAGCAGTACCTCGGCATCGAAGTTCGTCACCTCGATGCGACCATCGGACAGTTTGTTGACACGATCGACGAACAGGCCCACGGCGGTGTCCTGCGACTCGATGCCGATGCCCGTCCAGTTACTCTGCAGCTTCAGCTTCCACGTCTTGTTCTCCGCCCTGGCGATCGCGGGCATGGCAAGCGCCGTCGCACCGGCGCCTGCGACGCCCAATGCCGTGGTCTTCAGATAGTTGCGGCGGCTTATTGCCTTTTCTGAGCCGACCCCGTCGCCGGTGGATGGCGAGCTCCTGGCGTCCCCGGATGCAACCGGGATCTTGCTCTGCTTGTCAGACATTGCACTTTCTCCGAAAAGTCTGGGTTCCCACACGCTTCTGGCGCCGCATTCCCGACTGTTCGCCAGTGGCTGCCGGGTTTTCATTGAGCACCGCCATGATCGTGCATGACATGCCTCAAGGGTGCAAGGCTCGCATGGCGGGTGCAACCGGTGGATTGAACGTCCGGCCCCTGTTCCATTGTGAAAGGGCCTCCTGCAAACCAGCATGAGGCATCGTTTTCCTCGCCCCAGTGCATGAACCAGTGGCGCTACACGGGCGCACCCGCAGGCTGTGTTCGGAACTCGTGATTGTGCAGGATCGGTGCTGGATACGGAACGGAGAACGAAGAGTTAGTGTGGCTTATGACCACGTCTACAAACTGTTCCGGTCGGTCCGGCATCGCGCCCCTGCATGTACCCGACCTTTCGAGGTTGAGGACGAACGGCAAATTGACCGCAGCGGCGTCCGTCACGGTCGTCGTTGCGAGTTCCCCCCCGGACCTTCCATTCCGTCTCCACCGAATGATCTCTCGAAGGAGACGGAGCGATGATCACCGATACCCTGCATGTTGTCCACCCGCGAGCGGCGGAGATCGACGTGCACAAGCACCAGCTGACGGCGACGGTTCGTGTCGCGGCGGGTGCTGGCGTGCCCCGCTGAAAGTCTCCGCCCGCTCAGAGACTCACCAAACTGCGCCCAGGGCAGTCTCAGGCAAGGTGCGCCCGCTCCGCGCCAATGGTTCACGGCACGAAAGCTTGACGGCTCATGTCGCCATCCTTCTTCGTGTGTTCACGGTTCCCCGGCCCGGCAGCCCCCCGTGCAGCAGCGCCAGTTCCCGGTGCCGGATCTCACGGGCAGCATTCGCGTCCGCATTGTCGGCATGGCCGCGGGCCACGCAGTGAAACACCGCCTACGAGCGGCGCGATGCGGCGGCGTCACCGTGTTCGGGTCTGAACAACCTGGTCAATCCCGAGGTGGTGAACCGGGCCGGTTTCCAGGCCAGGCTTGGCCGTTGACCGGCCTACTGCAGCGGAGAGTGGCTCCAGGGGATCAGGATGGAGGAGTACATCTCCTCCAGGTTGTCGGGGCCGCCGGCCACGAAGCCCGACCAGCCGGCATCGGCAGCTGCCGCGGCGCGGGCGCGGGCGCGCTCGTTGAAGTCGCTGTAGGCCCACATGTGCGAGACCTCGTTTGGCTGACCCGCCTCGGTAACCCAGATGCAGACATTGCGCGAGTACTTCTCGCGATGTTCCATCGCCGCCACCAGGTTCTTCGCGAAACCCGCGGTGCGGCCGACCTTGCAGCGATAGTAGCGGTACTCGTAGATGTTGCCGGTCCCCTCGGGCGCGATCAGCGGCTTTGCCGCCACCATCAGCCGGTTGTCCTGGCGAACCATCAGCGGCCGGGCCAGCGGAAGGTATTCCTCGTTCCACGCCCTGTTGGCGGCGAGTCGCGCCTTCACCTCGGCCCGGTGGTTGAGATCCTCGAACGACCACAGGTGCATGACCTGGTTGAGCGGCCCGATCTCGGTCACCCAGTAGCCCTCGAGCTTGCCGTGATCGTCACCCCGGATCGCACGGCCGACCTCGGCCGAATGCCTGGCAAGCTCCGTCGCCTTGCCCGGAACTGTGGTGTAGGTGCGGAATTCGTAGATCATCGCCGTCTCCCCTGCGCGGCTGGTGGCGCGAGATCCTGCCACGCGGCATCGGCCAACGCAAAACCACATGCCCCGGCCGGCCGCAAAGCCGTGCTATTGTCCGCGGCAGTCACAACCCCCGCGCCCGCGAAGGCGCCACTATCCGGCAGGAGAATACCTGATGCTTCTGGACGTCCGCACCTATACCTGCAAGCCCGGCACCATCAAGACACACCTGGAAGTCTACGAGAAGTACGGCAAGGAGCCACAGACCCGTCATCTCGGCCAGCCCGTGGCCTACCTGGTCACCGAGACCGGCGACCCCAACCAGTACGTGCACATCTGGGCCTACGAGAACGCCGGCGACCGCGAGGCGAAACGCACGGCGATGCAGGCCGACCCGGACTGGATCAGGTACACCCAGGAGAGCGCGAAGCTCGGCGCCCTGGAATCCCAGCGGAACCAGCTGATGCGTCCGGTGGACTTCTACGATCCGCCCCGGCGCTGACCGGTCGTGACGGGCGGCGGTCCACGCCGCCCGTCCTCTTCGCCGATGCCGCCGGGAGGTGGCGGATCCGGAACAGTGCCGGAGCCCGGTCCCGGCCACAATGTTCCAGACACGGCTGACGGGACTGCACACATGACACCGGATCACGGATGGACCGCACCGGCCGGGAGTGTCGGGTCCCGTATGCGGGGGCGCTACCGGGTCGGGATCCGCGACCTGGTGCTCAGCATGCTGGTCGGTGTGCATGACTTCGAGCGCCATGCCCCGCAGAGGGTCTCGATCAGCGTCGAGCTGGCCCTCGATTACCCTGACAGCGGTTTCGCAGACGGCCAGTACCGCACCGTGTACTGCTACGAGACCCTCGTTTCCGGAATCAGGGAGCTTGCCGCCGGCGGCCATGTCGTGCTGGTGGAAACCTTCGCCGAGCGCGTAGCCGATCTCGCGCTGTCCGACCCGCGGGTGCGCCGGGTCTCGGTCACGGTGGAGAAGTGCGACATCATGCCCGAGTGCGCCGGTGTCGGCGCGACCATCGAGAAGTTCCGCGGCTGAGTCTCAGCCGAGGCGGCCGTGCGCGTAGTCCCAGTAGAGTTCGCGCGCCTTCCGGCAGATCGGACCGGCCTGCAGGCTGCGCTGCTCGAGCCGGGTGACCGGGACCACCTTGGCATGGTTTCCGGTCGACCAGATCTCGTCGGCCTCCATCAGGTCGTCGACGGTCATCGTGGTCTCGCGCACCTCGTAACCGGCGCCGCGCAGCAGCCCGATGACCCGCATGCGGGTAATGCCGGCAAGGAAGGTTCCGTTGGCGGCCGGGGTCGCCACGACACCGTCACGCGCCATGAACACGTTCGACGTCGCAAGCTCGGCAACATTGCCGTCGGGGTCCAGCACCACCGCGTTGTCGAACCCCTTCTCGTTCGCCTCGCGCAGCGCCCGGCCGGCATTGGGATAGAGACACGCCGCCTTGGCGTCGGTCGGCGCCTGGTCCGGGGCCGGGCGGCGGCGGGACGAGATGCACAGCCCGATGCCCGCGGCATCCGGCAACGGTGCATCGAACACGTGCAGCATGAACCGGCTCGACTCGGGGTCGGGGTATATCCAGCCGCCCTCGGCCCACACGATCGGCTTGATGTAGAGTTCGGCGCCGTCGGGAAACCGCGCGATCGCCTCGTGCGCCAGCCGCTCGATCTCCGCGGCCGGCAGCGGACACTTCATCCCCATGGCCTCGGCCGAGTCGACAACGCGCTGGCAGTGCAGGTCCAGGTCCGGCGCTGTGCCCTCGAAGGCACGCGCACCGTCGAACACCAGGGCGCCCAGCCAGGTCGCCAGGGTCGATGGCCCGAGGACCGGCGGATTGCCCTCGTGCCAGGTTCCTTCGATGTAGCAAAGCGAGTCCATGCCTGTGCCGTGCCCCGTTGCCGTTGAACGGCCGGCACTCTAGTCACAATTGCCACGGGCAACAACGATCCTTCGAGATCGACCTACCACAGTGGTTCGTCGTTGACGGTCGAGACATGGGCCGCCACCACTTTCCAGCCGAGGTCAGGAAACCGCACCCAGGTCTGGCTCTGCCGCCCCGTCAGGTCGCGGCCGCGTACCGCGAACTCGAGGTTCACCATGGCAAGGTCGCGGCCGAGGGTAAGGATTTCAAGCCGCCGGCGGCGTTCCTTGATGCCTGGTCCGGGCGGTCGCGCCACCCGGTGGGCATGGATGGCGTCGAACCCGTAGCCGTTCTCGTGCAGGGCGTAGCGGACCGTGTGCGGGCTGTTCCAGAACGTGTTGTCCAGCACCGCGACATCCTTGTCGATCAGTGCCTTTTCGTAGGCCTCGAACCGCTCGCGGATCTCGGCAACCACCTCCGGGATGTTCGCGGTCATGTCGCTCATTCGGTGACCCCCATCGCACGTGCCAGCGCCACCAGACCCGCATCGCCGTGGTGCCCGGCCAGGATCGAAAGCCCGATCGGCAGGCCATCGATTGCCGCACCCGGCAGGTTCACCTGGGGGACGCCCGAAAGGCCACCGTGGCTTGCGAGTGCGGAGATGCGCAGCCGCAGGTCGTCCTGGACACTGACCGGCAGTCCCCTGGCCGGCGCCGGAAACGGCGTTGTCGGCAGACACAGCACGGTGCCGGGCGACAGCAGGCGGACCATCCGGGCCCTGGCTTCGCGCCTGACCAGCCCCGCCCACTGGCGTTCGCCCTCCGGTATGGTGGAGCCTTGGACCAGGTTGCGGGCAACGGTAAACGCGAACCGCGGGTTGTCGCGCTCGATCCAGTCGCGAAAGGTGAGCCAGGCCTCCCAGGGCTGCAGCGTCCGCTGCGCCCGGGCCCAGGCCGCCAGCCCCGGTGGCGCCATGGTGACCGTGGTGGCAGGTCCGACCAGGGTCGCGAGCCGCTCGACCATCGGCTGCAGCGCCGCCTCGACCCCGGGATCGGCAAGATCGAAGGCGTCGGACGCCAGCAGCAACCGGTCCGGAAGATCGACGGGCACCGTCTCGCCGAGCAGTACCTCCGAGACCCTGGCGAACACCCCGGGGTCGCGCGCGAACCAGCCGGTGGTATCGGAACTCGGTGCCTGGGACATCATGCCGCGAAGGTCGAGCCGGCCCCAGGTCGGGCGGATACCGTACAGACCGCAGAAACTGGACGGGACCCGGACCGAACCTCCGGTGTCGGTACCCAGTGCGGCATCGCACAGTCCGGAAGCGACGGCGGACGCCGAGCCGGACGAGGAGCCACCGGGAACCCGCCCCGGGGCAGCCGGGTTCGGCGGCGTGCCGTCGAACGCGTTCTCGCCCAGGATTCCGAGCGAGATCTCGTCGGTCACCGTCTTGCCGACGAGCGTGGCCCCGGCGTCAAGCAGGGTCTCGACCGCCCAGGCGTGGCGCTGCGGGACCGGGGTCTGCCAGTCGGGATTGCCGCCGCCGGTCGGATGGCCCGCCACGTCGAACAGGTCCTTCGCGACGAAGCTCAGCCCGTGAAGGGAGCCGCCGGGGCGCCCCTCGATGGTGAACTGTCCACCGGGGACGAAAGGTGTCTCGTCGCTTCTCACGACACGGTGCTCCACCTCATGGACATCACTCCCCCGCTGGTGCGCCGCCGACCGTGACCCGGGGATGCGCGCCCGTCAAGCCGGGTCCACTTTCGCCGTCGACGGGGCCATACTGCGCCGACAGTCGCCCGAGGGAGAATCACCGATGACGACCGGTACCGGCATGATCGTGGCCGCGCAACCAGAGGCAGCCGAGGCCGGCGCCCGTGTGCTGATGGCCGGCGGCAACGCGGTCGACGCCGCGGTCACCGCGGCCCTGGTCCAGGGAGCCGTCGATCCGCAGATGTGTGGCATCGCGGGTTTCGGCAGTTGCCAGATCCACATGCCCGGGCGGAACGTCCACCTGTGCATCGACTTCCATGGCAGGACACCGCTCGCCGCCACGCCCGACATGTGGGAACACCTGATCGAGGGTGAGACGCGTGACGGGTTCGGCTTCGTGCTCCGCGACAACGTCAATGATCTCGGCTACCAGTCGATCACCACGCCGGGCAGTCTCAGGGCGTGGTCCGAGGCGATCGACGAGTTCGGCACCATGGACTGGCCCGACATCGTCGCGCCGGCGATTGCCCATGCCGAGTCGGGGTTCGCGGTCCGCCCGCATGTCTGGTACTGGTGGACGCACGGTGCCGACCACGGCCGGGTGCAGGTCGATGAGCGCCTGAGGTTCTCCACCACCGGGGCCGCGGCCTATTTCCGCAGCGACGGCAGCCTGCGCCGGATCGGGGACCGGGTTCATCTTCCCGGCCTCGCCGATACCCTGCGGCGGATCGCGCGCCACGGCGCCGACGACTTCTACACCGGCGAGATCGCGGCCCGCATCGCCGAGGACATGCATCGGAGCGGCGGCCTGCTGTCGGAACACGACCTCGCCAGCTACCGCACGACGCGGACCGACCCGCTGCGCGGGCGCTACCGCGACCACGACATCGCCACCAACCATCCGCCCGGTGGCGGCGTGATGCTGATCGAGATGCTGAACATCCTCGAGACCTTCGACCTCGCCGGGATCGGTCACAATACACCGGAGTACATCCGCATCGTCGCAGAGGCCATGAAACGGGCAACCATCGACAAGGACAGCCACGTGGGCGACCCGGCCTTCGTCGACATCCCGATGGACCTGCTGACCTCGAAGGCCTATGCCGCCAGGGTCGCGGACGGGATCCGCAGGGGCGAGAAGGTTCACGTGCCGAGGTTCGGGCAGCCCGAGCCGGCCGACACCACCCATGTCGCAGTGATCGACAGCGCCGGCAACTGTGTCACCATGACCCATTCTCTTGGCATGCCGTCGGGCGTGATCACCGACGGGCTCGGTTTCATGTACAACGGCTGCATGGCGGTGTTCGATCCGAGACCGGGCCGGGCCGGGTCGATCGCACCCGGCAAGAGCCGGTTCAGTTCCGTGGTCCCGACCATCGTGTTCAGGGACGGACGGCCATGCATCGTGATCGGTGCGCCGGGCGGCACCCAGATCGTGATGGGAGTGATGCAGGCGATCCTGAACGTGATCGACCACCGCATGACCATGCTGGAGGCGGTCTCGGCACCGCGGTTCTCCGCGACCAGTTCCCTGATCGACGTGATGAACCGGATCCCGGGCTACGTTACCGAGCCGCTCGAAGCCCTTGGTTACCAGGTGGTACGCAGTCCGCTGACCTTCGGTATCGCCGCTGTCCACGGCATCCGGATCGTCGACGGCGTTCCGGACGGAGGCGCCGACCCGGGCCACGACGGCGTGGCGCTCGCGGTCTGACACCGCAGGGCGCCGGAAGAGTGTGTGGCAACCGGAGCAACACGGGCCGAACCGCAGGCAAGGGGCCGGTTCGAGATCAAGGGCGTCCTGCGCGCAGTCTCCATCGCAAGGACATCCCCATTTGGCGGCGGGGACTGTGCTGATGACGCGGGCTGCGAAGCGCGACATCGACCGGGGCGAGCTTGCCCGGTCTTGGCAGCGCCAGGCGAAGGGGCTCGGCAAGCAAGGTCCGGAAAATACGTGTTGGGGATGCGGTGGCCTGGGCGGTGGGGACCCTGCCGAACGCCAGTCCGTGTTCGGCCATGCCAACCTGCTGGCAGCGATGCTCGCCGCATGCCCGAGAGGACGCTCCCAGCGTGGTGCCTGGACGGATTTCGGCCCGGTGTCGCAAACCCGGCCTCTCCCGGTGCACAACACCCACCCGGCCGGTGCAGCGCGGCAGGACGCGGACCGGGGCGACCGTCACGCATCTTCAGGATATGTGGGCGAGCCGGCCGGACGGTGGACGACACCGGGGGTCGTGACCACCACCTGAGCCGGGTCGAGCGTTGCAGGGTCGAGCTCGGGGCGGCGGAACAGCTCGGGGCACAGCCGTTCGTAGGCAGCCCCGGCCGCAAGTGCTGCGGTATCGGCGAGCCGGCGAGCAACGATCTGCATGCCGACCGGCCGGCCATCCGCGGTCAGACCACACGGAACCGACATCACCGGCAGGCCGGTGACGCTGAAGGCGTAGGTCGACAGGAACACGTCCTGGAACCGGTCGACCGGGCGTCCAGCGACGGCGGTGGGCAGCGGTTCGTCGAGACGGAACGGCGGCGCTCCCGCAACCGGGGCCATGATGTAGTCATAGCGCTCCATGAACCGCCGGACCCGGTGCCAGTAGACGGTGCGCAACCGTTCCGCCCGGGTGACATCGCCAAGGGAGAGTGCGTGTGCAGCAGTGATCTGGTTGACCAGCGGCCGTGTCATTCGATCGGCATGGGCGGCGAAACGGTCGGCATAGCGGGCGATCATGCCGAAGCCACGGGTTCCGGCAATGATCTCGCGAAGCTCCGAGGTCTCGAAGCTCGCCTCCTCCACCACACAGCCGAGATCCTCGAAACGGCGCACGCCTGCGGCAACCAGGGACGCGACCTCGGGATCCAGCGGGATCAGGCCACCGAGGTCGCCGGCCAGTGCGATGCGGCATCCCTGGGGCAGGGCGAGGCGAGGCGCACCCGCGTAGTCGGACCCGTCGTCGGGCAGGCTGGACGGGTCCCTGTCGTCCGGACCCGCCAATGCCGCCATGGCGAGCGCGGTATCGCCGACGGTCGCGGTCATCGGTCCCTGAACGTGCTGGACCAGCGTGTCCCAGGCGAATTCGGTCGGCCATGCCGGAACCCTGCCGGGACTCGGCCGCAGACCGGAGAGATTGTTGAACGAACACGGGATCCGGATCGAGCCGCCGAGGTCGGTGCCAAGCGCAAGCGGCGCCATCGCGGCGGCGACCGCCGCACCCGATCCGCCACTTGATCCGCCCGCGGTCACGTTGACGTCCCACGGGTTGCGCGTGGTTCCGAAGACGGGGTTGGTGGTGTTGACGTCGTGCGCGAACTCCGGCGTGTTGGTCTTGCCGAGCAGGACCGCACCCGCGGCCCGCAGCCGCTCGACCGGAACCGCATCCACATCGGGAACATCGTTCTCCAGCAGCAGGGATCCGAAAGTGGTGCGCAGGCCCCGGGTCTGCAGGATATCCTTGGCAAGGAACGGTACCCCCTCGAGCAGACGGGACGGCTCACCCCTTGCACGGCGCCTGTCGACGGCCTCCGCCTCCTCCAGGGCACGCGGATTCACGGTGCAGATCGCGTTGATCACCGGGTTCAGCGCATCGATCCGCCCGATGAAGGCGCGGGCGGTCTCGACGGCGCCGAGCGACCCGTCGGCAACCCCGGATGCGATCCGCGCAGCAGTCATGGCAAGAATATCGCTGTGCATGTCTCTCTCCGTCCCGAACAGGGTACCCGCCACCGGACGGAGCGGCGATGTGCCGCGGAACACCGGGCGGAGTGTACAACAATCATGGCGGTTGGGGCTGATCCTGCACAGTGATAGACTGCCGGCCTGCCCCGCCACAAGCATCCCGGGAGACCGCTCCATGCCGCTGCAACCCAACTCGCCGGAAGCACGGGACGTCGCGTACCTGCTGCATCCCTACACGAACTTCCGCCAGCACGAAGAACAGGGGCCGATGGTCATCGAGCGCGGTGACGGCATCTATGTCTGGGATACCGGCGGCAAGCAGTACATCGAGGGTATGGCAGGGCTGTGGTCAACCTCACTCGGCTTTCAGCACAAGCGCCTGGTCGCCGCCGCGGTCAAGCAGCTCGAGACCCTGCCCTACTACCACCAGTTCGGCCAGAAGTCGCATCTGCCCGGCATCGACCTTGCCGAGAAACTGATGGGGCTGGCTCCGACCTCGATTTCCCGGGTGTTCTTCAACAACTCGGGCTCGGAGGCAAACGACACCGCGATCAAGTTCATCTGGTACTACAACAACGCTCGCGGACGTCATCAGAAGAAGAAGATCGTCGGCCGGGTGAACGGTTACCACGGGATCACGCTGGCGGCTGCCAGCCTGACTGGCCGGTCGCTCAATCATTCCGGCTTCGACGTGCCGCTCGACCGTTTCGTCCACACCGGCAACCCGCATTTCTACCACTTCGGTGAGGAAGGCGAGAGCGAAGAGGACTTCGCCACCCGCATGGCCGAGGAGCTCGATGCGCTGATTCGGTCCGAGGGGCCGGAGACGGTGGCCGCGTTCTTCGCCGAACCGGTGATGGGCGCGGGCGGCGTGATCGTTCCCCCGGCAACCTATTTCCCGAAGATCCAGGAGGTTCTGCGCAGGCACGACGTCCTGTTCGTGGCCGACGAGGTGATCTGCGGCTTCGGGCGGACCGGCAATGTCTGGGGTTCGCAGACCTTCGGCATCGAACCCGACATCATGGTGTGCGCCAAGGCGCTGTCTTCCAGCTACCTGCCGATCTCGGCGACGATGGTCTCCGACGAGGTCTACCAGGCCGTCGCCGACCAGTCCGCCAAGCTTGGTGTATTCGGTCACGGCTACACCTATTCCGGCCACCCGGTGGCGGCGGCGGTGGCGCTGGAAACTCTCAAGATCTACGAGGAAGAAGGGACCTTCGACCATGTCCGGAGCGTTGCCGGCCGGTTCCAGCAGCGTATCCAGGGCTTTGCCGACCATCCGCTGGTCGGCGAGGCGCGCGGCGTCGGACTGGTCGGGGCCACCGAATTGATCAGGAACAAGGCGACCAGGGAACCATTCGCAGCGTTGGACGGTGTGGGCGCGCTCATCAACAACCTCTGCGCCAGCGAGGGACTGATCACGCGACCGGTCGGTGATTCGATGTGTTTCGCACCACCTCTGATCATCACCGAGAGCGAGATCGACGAGATGTTCGACCGCTATGCTCGCGCACTCGACGCCGGACTTGACGAATTGACCCGGCAGGGAACCGCGGTTGCGTAGCCACGCATGATCCCTGCAGTCCGGTGCCGCCTTTCGAACCGCTGTTTCCCCGTGGCCGGGGGAACGGCGGAACCGGGGAATGACCGGCCGTGACCTCTGCATCGGACGTGTTGGTCCGGTTCCGGAACGTCGAAAAGACCTATGACGGCCACGTCAACGTCGTCGACCGGCCTGTTCGGCGACAGTCAGGAAGCGGTCGACTTCTGGGGCGACTTCCGGCCAGACCTGACCGAGTGCTGGAACTGCTGGGTGGCGCAGAACTGAAACCCGAAACGACGGTGACGGGCCAGCCCGTCACCGTCACCCCGGGGAGCCTTCAGACCGGGGCGAGCACCAAATCGAACCGTGCCCGCCACCCGGCACTGGCATCGCGATCGAGCCGAAGCAGCAGATCGTCCCGGTAGATGCCGTCGCGCGAGTTGGCCCCGGCAAGATCGGGAAAGTAGACCTGCGTGGTCAGCGGGCGCGTGCCCGGACCGTGCACCCTCACGTGGATATGTGGTGTGCGGCCCGGATACTGGCCCGGCCGGATGGTTTGAAACCGGAAGGCGCCCGCGGCATCGGTAACCTGGTGACCGCGGTAGCGAAAGCCCCGGTTGTCGTAACGGCCGTACTCGTCGCAGTGCCAGATGTCGACGACGGCACTGGTCACCGGCCGGCAGTCCGCCGCCAGCACCGAACCTTCGAGGACCAGGGCTTCAGCGTCGCTGCCGGGTTCGCGCAGGTCGGCGCGGCGTGGCGTCAACGGGGTGTAGTATGGCCCCTCGGTCTGCCGGCGCGTGGGGGATCCGCACCCGGACGCCCGTGCCGGAAATGGCAGTGCACTCGCTACCAGTCCCAGTGCGACCGCCCGTCTCGTTGCTCCTCGCCCTTCCATTGATCAAGCGTAACCGAAGGAACTGACAAGGAGAAGTTGCCGGCTCCTGCCACCATCCTTGCTTGTGTGTTCACGGTTCCACGGCCCGGCAGCCTCCGGCTCCGCAACCGCATGGCAGACCACGGCAGACCAGCGCCCGGACTCGCGCTTCTGCACCGCCGAGACCGGGGATACCCTCCGGAGTGCTTTGCACAGTTTCCTGACTTCGACGAACAGGAAGCGACGCACACTCTGGGAGGAGCGAACCGGGTTTCTCTGGGCGGCAGCGATCTCGACAGGGTTCTCGACCGACTCGAGCGGTTCCCCGACGAGAAGATCCGGGACGCGAATTCCGACGCAGGATTGCGGCAGCCTCATGTCGGGTCCGACCGGTTTCTCCCTGGCTGGCGTCTCGGGTCGGGATGCCGCCCGGTCAATGCGGAGCTGACAACAGGATTCAGGATCGACGCTGCCGAATTCGCCGGCCGTCTGCCCCTGTGCCTGCCGCGCCACTTCCGGAGCGGCGGGTTCGTGGTGTGAGGTGCATCGCCAGGGCTGAGGCTGCGGTCATGACACCTGCCTGGCGGGGGCCATCGAGGCAGGTCCCGTACCCGTCCCCGGCGCGCCGGCCTGGTGCCTGGCCAGCCATTTGTCCGCCTGGAACCTGAACCGGGTCGCACCGGCCTGTCCAGGCGCCCCGCGGCGCCACTTCGCATATCGACAAATTCCGACAAGTCGCTACGCTCCCCGCTCCGGCAACAGGAGTGGTGCAATGACAGTGCAGGGCAATGGCTACAGGCTCGGTTTCGACATCGGCGGAACCTTCACCGACTTTGTCCTGGTCGAACCCGCACACAGGCGGCTGCACCTGCACAAGTGCCTGACGACGCCGGATGACCCATCGGTGGGCGCCATGCAGGGCATGGCGGAAATGCTGGAGCGTCTCGACGTCCCGTTCGGGCGCATTGGACAGATCGTGCACGGCACCACACTGGTCACCAATGCCATTATCGAACGGCGCGGGTGTCGACTCGGGTTCCTCACCACCCGGGGTTTCCGCGACATCCTGGAGATGGGGACAGAACAGCGCTACGACATCCACGACCTGTTCCTGCAGTTTCCCGAACCGCTGGCACCGCGGCGGCTGCGCCGGGAAATCGACGAACGGATCGACAGTTCCGGCCGGATCGTGACCCCACTCGATCCCGACCAGGCCCAGGGCGAGATCCGCGCGCTGGTCGATGACGGCGTCGAGGCGATCGCCGTCTGCCTGCTGCACGCTTACAAGACGCCTGACCACGAACGCGAGCTGCGCCGGCTGATTGCCGAGATCGCTCCGGGAATGCCGGTGTCGCTGTCCTCGGACGTGCACCCGGAACTCAGGGAATACGAACGTTCCTCGACCACGGCCGCGAACGCATACGTCCAACCGCTGATGGGCGCCTATGTCGACCGTCTGGTCTCCGGTCTCGAGGCGAGCGGGTTTGCAGGTCGGTTCCACCTGATCCAGTCATCGGGCGGCCTGACCACGCCCGGGACCGCGGTCGACTTCCCGGTCCGTTTCGTCGAGTCCGGCCCCGCCGGCGGGGCACGCGCCACCGCGTTCGTCGGCGCCGGCATCGAGGCGCCGGACATCCTGAGCTTTGACATGGGCGGAACAACCGCCAAGGCCTGCCTGATCCAGGAGGGGCGGCCGGACGTCACCGCCATGCTCGAGGCCGGCCGGGTCCACCGCTTCAAGCGGGGCAGCGGACTGCCAATTCATGCTCCGATCATCGACATGATCGAGATCGGGGCCGGTGGCGGTTCGATCGCCCGTCTCGACGAACTCGGCCTGCTCAAGGTGGGGCCCGAGAGTGCCGGCGCCAGTCCGGGTCCGGCCTGTTACGGCCAGGGTGGCGACCTGGCGACGGTGACCGACGCCAACCTGGTGCTCGGATACCTCGACGCCAACTTCTTCCTCGGCGGACGCATGACGCTTGATGTGGCCGCTGCCGAACGGGCAATGGCGCGGCTCGCCGAAGCCCTCGGGGTCTCGCCGCTCGAGGCGGCATGGGGCGTCTACGATCTTGTTGCCGAGAACATGGCCGGAGCCGCACGGGTTCACATCGTGGAGAAGGGGCGCGATCCACGGCGCTACGCGATGGTGGCGATGGGCGGGGCCGGGCCGGTGCACGCCGCCCGGGTCGCGCGCAAGCTCGGGATCGGCGAGATCGTGGTCCCGCCGGCATCCGGCGCCGCTTCGGCGCTCGGCATGCTGGCTTCGCCGGTCGAGTTCGAGATGTCGCGCTCGCTGCCCATGTTGCTCGAGCAGGCAGATCGCGAACAGATGGAACAGGTGTACGCGACCATGGCGGATGCCTGTCGCCGCCGGGTTGACGACGCGGGAGGCGAGGGACCGCTCGCGCTTGAGCGGCTCGCCGACATGCGTCTTCAGGGCCAGATGCACGAAATCACCGTCCCGGTCCCGGAGGGTCCGCTCGATCCCGCGACGATATCGCAGCTCGCGGACCGGTTCCGGTCGGCCTATGAACAGCTCTACACCCATCTCTATGACGGTGCCCGCATCGAGATCATCAACCTGCGGGTGCGCTGCACCGCCCTGACCCCCGCGCTCGAAACAGCGCGCGAGGGTTCGCTCGGCGAGGTCTCGATGATGAAGGGTCATCGACCTTTCTACGACCCCGACATCGCCGGGATGACCACCGCGGCGGTCTACGACCGCTATGCCCTGCCGTCCGGCCTCGTGGTGTCGGGTCCGGCGATCATCGAGGAACGCGAGGCGACCACCGTGGTCCCGACCGGTGCCACAGCGGTGGTCGACGATGCGGGCAACCTGCGCCTGGCCCTGCCCGACGAGACCGGCGGCGCGCTGGTGGTGGCCTCGGACATGGCGATGGAGGATGCGATTGCCCGGCTCGACGGCGACCCGATCGGGCTGGAGATCATGTGGTCCAGGCTGATCAACATTGCCGAAGAGTGCTGGCACACGGTGATCCGTACCGCATTTTCGCTGATCATCGGCGAGGCTCAGGACTTCGCCTGCGAACTGCTCGACGCCAAGGGCCGGCAGATCGTCCACTCGCCCCGCGCCATGCCAGTATTCAACCTGACGCTGCCGATCGCGATCAACGCCATGATCGAGCGGTTCCCGACCCAGACCCTGGAAGAGGGCGACGTGCTGGTGACCAACGATCCGTGGCTGTGTGCGGGCCACCTGTTCGACATCGCGGTCGCGGTGCCGGTGTTCCGCCAGGGCCGGATCGTGGCCTTCATCGGTATCGTCGGCCACGTGAGCGACATCGGGGGCACCAAGGACGATCTCAACGCACGCGAGATCTATGATGAAGGCATCCAGATCCCGCCGATGAAACTGTTTCGGGCCGGCAGGCCCAACGAGGACCTGTTCCAGATCCTGGGCGAGAACGTGCGCAGACCCGACCAGGTGCTCGGCGATGTTCACGCGCTGGTTGCAGCCGGCATGACCGGTGCGGCGCGTCTGCTCGAGTTCATGGACGAATACGGGATGCACGATCTCGAGGCGCTGGCCGCGGTGATCCAGCGCCGCGCCGAGGCCGCGATGCGACGTGCCATCGCCGCCGTGCCGGACGGCCGCTACCACCACGTGGTGCGGGCCGACGGCATCGAGGAAGTGATGACCTACCCGATCCAGGTCGACGTCCAGGGTGAGGAAGTCTCGGTGAACTTCGAGGGGGCACCGCCCCAGACCGAGCGCGGCGGCAGCAACTGCACGCTCAGCTACACCATGGCGCACTCGACCTACCCGCTCAAATGCATCCTCACCCCCGATATTCCGGGCAATGCCGGCTGCTACCAGCCCATGTCGGTGAGCGCACCGCCGGGCAGCATCATGAACTGCGAGAAGCCGAAGGCGGTGAACACGCGTGTTCGCACCGGGTGGTACGTGGCGCCGAACATCTTCGGTGCCCTCGCCGAGGCAGCTCCGGGCCAGGTCCAGTCATTCACCGGACTGCCGTCCAGCGCGCTGTTCTATGGGGTCGCGACCGACGGGCGCACCTTCAGCGACCACCTGTTCCAGGGCGGCGGCCAGGGTGCGTCGTCACACGGTGACGGCAAGTCGGCCCTGCTGTATCCGACGAGTGCCGCCAACACCTCGGTCGAGTTGTTCGAAACCCGCATGCCGGTGCTCGTGATGGAAAAGGCGCTGGTGCCCGACAGCGGCGGTCCGGGCACCCACCGGGGCGGGTTGTCCCAGCAACTGGTGACCCGCAAGCGCGATAATGATGGCCTGCGCTGCCAGGTCGGTCTCTACCCCAACGGTGTCACCGTAGCGATCGACGGGCTGTTCGACGGCGGTCCGGGGATGCTGGCCCGGGCCTGGGTCTCGGAAGGCAACGGCGCGGTCCACGACATGGGGGTCGGCGGTCTCGGCTACCTCGACACCATCGAACAGCGAGCCTCGATCAGGCTGGCCGGCGGCTCCGGGTTCGGGAACCCGATGTCGCGGGACTACGACGCAGTCCAGCGTGACCTCGATGCAGGCTACGTCACGCCCGAGGGTGCATGCCGCGACTACGGCTGCGTGGTGCTCGGCTGCGGGACCATCGATCGCGAGGCGAGCGACCGGCTGCGCCGGTCGGTCAGTCAATCAACTCCAGCGCCATCCTGACCGCGCTCGAGACCGCGAGGATTGCGGGTACGCCGGCTGCCTCGCGAGCCAGCCACTTGGTCTCGCGGGTGTAACTGATGCAGTCGAGCACCAGCAGATCGATCCCGGCCTTTCCGAGGTGCGATGCCGCAGTCCGGACTTCCGCCGGCCCCGCGTTCGGCGAGAGCGCCGCGGCGCTGACATCGTACCCGCGCCCGCCCCAGCGCTCGTGCGCGCCTGCGCACTGTTCGGCGATCGGCACCAGAACGCCGAGCCTGCCCGCTGGCTGGCAGGCCGCCACCGACGCCTCGAGCGTACGCGACGGGAACACGGCCCTGTACCGGGACATCCAGTCCGGGAACGCGCCGGTGCACATCACCATGACCACCTGGTGACCGGCCCGGGTGAGGGCGTCGAGTTGCCGGGTCCCGTGGGCAATCACGTGGCGCTTGCCGAGTGTCACACCCGATCCGTCCGGCAGCCGGGTGAACAGTGCCTCGGCGTCGCACTCCGGTTGCATCGTCTCGAGTTCGGCACGCGAAAAACCGTCGAGTGCGCCGCGCAGGTCCAGCTCGACACCGGGCCCCGCGAGGTCCGCGACCAGGGCTGCGACCTCGGGGCGCGGGCTCTGGCCGACCACCAGCACTCCAAGTCCGGACATGGCTTCATCCTCCCAGCCCGACGCTACACCAGCGCCGGCGCCGTGAGTAGACCGGTTTCGGCGAGAGCGTGACGCCTTGTACCGTTCGGCGATCCGGTCACAAGACTGTCCTGCAAGCTGTCGTTCGTGGGGTTCGTCAGAGGTTCCCCTGCAACACGAGGACCGGGCGGAACACCTGCGCGGTCATGAGTCCGGGGTTGATCCGGCCGCATGGAATTCGAGCGGCAGGCTCAACTGAGCGTTCAGCGGCGGTTGCAGGTCATCCAGCATCATTGACACGCCGGACGCATGTTCTGACCCGTCGAGCCCTGCCCGCCAGGTTCCCTTCAGCGGATCGCAGCGCAGGCTGATCGCACCTGCATCCCCGCGCACGGCTACGTCCCTGGCCAGCAGCACATCGTCCTCGTTCTGAAGCCGGAGAAAGTGCGGAGAGTAGGTCGCGACAATGACCTGGCGCATGGCGTTTCCGTCTCCCGGTTCCTCGCCGGCATCGACCGCGAGATCGCGCACCAGGCTTGCCATGGAGTCCAGTCGTCGAGGGTGAATGCCACGTTCCGGCTCTTCGATGCATAACAGCCTCCCCGCTTCCGGATCCTCCGCCAGTATCGCCAGGGCAAGGAACCGCAGTGTTCCGTCCGAAATTCCGCGTGCCGGGAAATGCTGGCCGTCCCGGTCCGTGATCGACAGACCAAGGAGATGGCGGGCCTCGTCGCGAACGACATCGACACGGCAAACGGGGATCAGTTCCGACAGTCTCGACGAAACGGTTGCGATGACATCGCCATCACCTGTTTCCCTGCTGTCGTTCAGCCGGCAGAGCGCCGCGGCGAGATGCGCTCCGTTGTCGGAAACTGTATCAGGGTCACGGCCCAGGCGATCCGGACGGCCCATGACACCAGGTTCCAGGGACAGCAGCCGCCAGCCCTGCATTTCCCGCCGCGCAGCCAGGATCGTCGGGGTCGCAATGGTCGTGGTTGTTCCGACAATTGTTCGCGGTGCGTGGCGGGCCGGCGCCCCGCGTCCGAGTCCCGTGGAACCGCCATCCTGGTGAATGACGATCTCGGCCCCTGTGCCGTTGCCCTGTTCGGTCGAAATGTAGCCTGATTTCGAACGCCTTTCGTTGTGGACCGCCCGGTCCCGAAACCTGGATCTGGAGTGCGGGAAACGCAGTCTTTTCGCGGCATCACCCTTGCGGATCTGGCGCAGGGATTCCGAGCGGAGTTCAATGTCCGAGTGCCGGGCGCGATCCTTCGGAACACCGGTCCCCCGCCCGATCTCGATCTCGTAGCGCAGGAAGGTGGACGTGGCAGTTCCGGGTCGCCCGAAGTCGTCGCAAACCTGCCGCTCCACCAGCATCTCCACGGCAATACGAAACGAGTGCCTCTGCATGGAATTGCTGTGGAAAAACAGGTCGTCAGGACAGCCGGGGTTTCCGCCACAGGTGCAAACAGCAGCAGCAGCCTCGAGGATCGGCCTGTCCGCCAGAAGTGACAGGAAACGGATGGCGTCGAACATGTTCGACTTTCCGATCCCGTTTGGTCCGGCGATGCAGGTGAGCGGACCAAAATCGACAGCGAATTCGACCAGGTTCTTGAAACCGTCCACTTCAAGACGGGTCAGCATGGCGATCTGTCCGGCCGTGTGTTGCGCGCGGCACGCCACGCCGGTGGAGTGCCGCCAGCCCCGGCGGATACTATGGCGGGGATGACATCCGGTTAGCAAGCAGTGGCATGTCCGCCGATGCCGGGTGGTGACCTGGCTTGAGACTTCGCGCGCTGTCAGACGCTGATTGGTGTGCAGCGTGGCGACACGGTCTCATGTGGTGACGCGGAGGGACCACATGCTGACAGGATGGAAGGCGAGAAGCGCTCCGTCAACGTGATCGGCTGCGCTGTCCACGTCATGCCGATCGCCACGGGCGAGATCGAGGACACTGTCGCCGAGACAGTGCAACAGCCTGGAAGGTCCATGATAACCATCTGTAATATCTGGAATAACCATAGTGAAATCGTGCTTGGCTCTTCAATTGAGAGTCGACCTGGACGCCGCTTGGCTTCTCCGCACCGACGGCACACAGCACACTGAGCCTGGTCTGCCCTGATTCTCGAGAGCCAGGGCGGTGACGTTCCGTATGGATGGGGTCGAAGTACCCGAATTGGGTACTTTACTCCCCAATATGGGTACACCATCAACGCCCCCCGCGGCCGCTTCACGTCGAAGGGGCGGTCCTGGGAACCCGGCCCTGGCGGACGCGCTGTTTACCTCATCGCAGCAACGGGTGCTCGCCCTTCTGTTCGGGCAGCCGGACCGGGAATTCTTCGTGACCGAGATCATCTCTCTTGCATGCTGGGGAAAGGGCGCGGTGCAGCACGCGCTCGTCAGGCTCGACCGGGAGCGGTCTTGCGATCACGGCGCGGGTTGGCAACCGCAAGTACTATCGGGCGAACCGAGATGCTCCGCTTTTCGATGAGATTTGCGGCATCGTGCGCAAGACCGTCGGCGTCGAAGTATCCATGCACGACGCCTTCGCCCCGTTTGCAGACAGATTGACGTTGGCCAAGCTCTTTGAATCGGTCGCCCCACGGGCCGACACCGCGGCGAGCGACATCGATCTGCTGCTGGTTTCGGACGAGCTGACGCTGGAAGCGGTCTGTAGTGTACTGACGCCGGCCGAGGAACGGCTCGGTCGACACGTAAACCCGACGCTCTACACATTGGCCACGTTGCGCCGCCGACGCAGCGACAAATCCGGATATGTCTCGCGAGTGCTTGACGCGCCGCATGTCGCCCTGATGGGCAGCCTCGATGGCGCATGAACACCTGAGCAATCTGGTGAGGGTGGGTGGCCTCAAGACCGAGGTTGCGACACCCGGGGAAGTCGACGGTCTGATCCGTTCCGGGATCGCACGACTCGCGGATGCGAAGAGCAGCAGCCTCAGCCTCTAGTCCGAAGATAACCGTTCGGTTCACCGTACAGTCGGACGCGCCGAGCCCCTCCGGCGTGATGTGGTGGAAGAGCGCCGTGAGCATCCATGTTTCGCGTCAAGGGGCGTGATTGGCGGGTTTGGGATTTATTCACAGTTTTTCCACAAGGTTATCCACACGTTCGTTGCCCTTGATCGCTTCCGGGGCGCCACGCACTTGCGGCGTGTCTTCGACTGGTTCGATCGATTGACTGCAGCTTGTTGAGTGTGATCACGCGTTCGTTTCCGCTGCGGTGACGGGCGGCTGCGGGGTCCAGGAGCGCTGCTGGCCAGGCAGGACATTGGCCAGGACGATCAGTTTGCGCATGACCGCGACGACACCCACCTTGTGGGCCTTGCCGGCATTGCGGAGCCGTTCGGCGAAGCTGCGCAGGTCCGGGTTCCAGCTGATTGCCGTCAACGCGGCCATGGAGACACCACCGCGCGGTCGTCTGCGGCCCCCCGGACATGGCGGTTTCCCGAGGATGTCCCGCTGTCGCGGGCGTAGGGGGCAACACCGAGCAGGGCGGCAGCCTGCCGGTTGCCGATCGTGCCGAGTTCCGGCATCCAGGCGATCAGGGCTGCGGCGGTGATCGGTCCGACGCCGGGGATGGATGTCAGGATGGTAAAGGCCTGCGCATGATCATCGGACCCTTCGATGAGGATCTTGATGTCCTCTTCAATCCCGGTGATCTGTTCCTTGAGGTTCTCAACGGCGATGGGGCGGACGCCCCATCGTCCGTGGTCCGCAGGCCGGACTTGCGTGTCTGCATCCAATCAAGATCAATGAAGTAGAAGCCGGGTTCGGCTGTCGCGCCACCATCCGTAACCGGATAGCCCATTTCGTCGCACATCGGACAATCGACTCAGGACAAGCCGGGATCCGCGAGCCAGGCAACGCAATCCCACCCCTGCCCTGTCGGTCCGCTCCCGGACGGACGGCAGCGTTCCTGTCCGGCCGGCCGGCAAACGGGACGGAAAGCCTTGACCCCGGCGCCGGGTATCGATTCGATGGCCCTGATTCTGGTAGGGGCGACCAATGAAACCCGGAAAACTGGCAGCAAGCCTCTTCGACGAGCTCGCCGAGGCCACCCATGACGGCGTCGGCATCACGCGGGCGAGCTATGGCGAGGGCGAGGCGTTCGCGCATGGCGCGGTTGCGCGTGCGGCCCGCGCCCTCGGGCTCGAAGTGGACACCGATCCCGCCTGCAACACCTACATGACCCTGCCGGGCTCGAACCGCGCCGCCCTGCCCGTCATCATCGGTTCACATCTCGATTCGGTTGCCAACGGCGGCAATTTTGACGGCGCTGCGGGCGTGGTGGCCGGGCTCGCGGCGATTGCCTCGTTGCAGGAAAGCGGGACCACGCCCGGCCGCGACATCCGCGTCATGGGCATCCGCGCCGAGGAGAGCGCCTGGTTCGGCACCTCCTATATCGGCAGCCGCGCAGCACTCGGCGCCCTGCCGCAGGGCGCAACGGAGACCGCGCGGCGGGCCGATACCGGACGCACCCTCGCCGAGCACATGCGCGAGGCGGGAGGCGACCCCGATGCGCTCGACCCACCCTACCTCGTGGCCTGCCGCCTGCATGCCTTCCTGGAGGTCCATATCGAGCAGGGCCCGGTGCTGGTCGAGCAGGATCTGCCGGTCGGCGTCGTCACCGGCATACGCGGAAACCGCCGCCTGCCGGCCGCGCGCTGCCTCGGCACCTACAGCCATTGCGGCGGCATGCCGAGGCGCTCGCGCCAGGACGCCGTGATGGCCGTCACGGACCTGATCGCCTGGCTCGACCATCTCTGGGACGAGCGTGAGGCGGCTGGCGAGGACTTCGCCTTCACAGTCGGCAAGCTCTCGACAGACCCCGAACGCCACGCCATGACGATTGTGCCGGGCGAGTGCCGTTTCTCTCTGGACATGCGGTCGCTCGACGGCGCGTTCCTCGACGATCTGGAAGGCCGGGTCGCGGAGAAGGCGCGCCAGATCGAAGCCCGCAGGGGCGTCACTTTCGAGTTGGGCGCGGCGACGCGCGCCGCCCCAGGGGTGCTGGACGAGTCCATTCGCGCCCGACTTCTCGATTGCGCGCGGAGCCTGGACATTCCGCACAACGAGATGGCGAGCGGGGCGAGCCACGATTCGGCGGCTTTCGCCGCGGCCGGAGTGCCCACCGCCATGCTGTTCGTGCGCAATCCGCACGGCAGCCACAATCCCGACGAAGCGATGGAGCTCGACGACTTCATGGCCGCCGTGAACATACTGACCCGCTGGCTCGCCACCGAAGGAGCGCGCCCATGACCCGCATCGCCATTCTGGACGACTACCAGGGCATCGCGCTTTCCATGGCGGACTGGGAAAGCCTGCCGGACGGGTGTCGGGTCGAGGTCTTCCACGACCATGTGGCGAGCCCGGCAGCGGTGGCCGACCGGCTCGCGGACTTTGAGGTCGTCTGCATCATGCGCGAGCGCACACCCTTCCGGCGCGACCTGCTCTCTCGCCTGCCCAAGCTGCGGCTGCTGGTGACAACGGGCATGCGTAACGCTTCGGTCGATGTGGAAGCGGCGCGCGAGCAGGGCGTGACGGTCTGCGGCACCGACGGCAGTGCACACACCACGCCCGAGCTCACATGGGGGTTGATCCTGGCCCTCCAGCGCCATATCCCGGCCGAGGACCGGGCGATGAAGGCCTGCGCCTGGCAGACGACTATCGGGCGCGGACTCGCGGGTTCCACGCTCGGCCTGCTGGGCCTCGGTCGACTCGGCACGGAAGTTGCGCGGATCGGGCATGCGTTCCGCATGAACGTCATCGCCTGGAGCCAGAACCTGACGGCGGAACGCGCGGCCGGGCACGGCGTCACCCGTGTCGACAGGGACGAGCTCTTTCGGCGGTCGGACACGCTGTCGATCCACACGCTGCTGAGCCGGCGCACCCGGGGACTGGTTGGCGCGCGCGAACTCGGCCTGATGAAACCCTCGGCCGTACTGGTGAACACATCGCGCGGGCCTGTCGTGGACGAGGCGGCGCTGGTGGACGCATTGCGAAACCGCACCATCGCCGGGGCCGGCCTCGATGTGTACGACACCGAGCCGCTGCCCCGCGACCACCCGCTCAGGAGCCTTGGGAACGCCGTGCTGACTCCGCATCTGGGCTATGTGACCTGTGACACCTTCGCCATCATGTATCCGCAGACGCTCGAATGCGTGCAGCGCTGGCTGGCCGGAAACCCGGTGCGCGTCATATCCGGGTGAAGGTGGCGCGGGAGCACTCCTGCACCCGGCATGCAGCGTGCCGTGGTGCGCTCCCGTCACGGCCGCCGCCTTGATCACCCGCGGTTCCCCGCTCCGACGGGCCGCGGGGGTATTGCCCGGAGGGCGAGTGACGGTTGACACTTTTCCTGTCCGGAGCGTGACTGGAGATGGCGACGAAAGCAGACCACGGCGCCGGCAACACCCCGCAGGGCCTCGGCATGACCGGGTCACTCGACGACCTGTTGCGCGAGGTTCGCGCGTGTCGATACTGCGCAGCCTCGCTGCCACTCGGTCCGCGACCGGTGGTGATCGCACGATCGGTCGCCCGCATCCTCGTGATCGGCCAGGCCCCGGGAACCCGGGTGCACGAGACCGGCATTCCCTGGAACGACAGGTCCGGGGACCGGTTGCGGGACTGGATGGCCCTTGACCGGCAGCAGTTTTACGACCCCGACCTCGTCGCACTGGTTCCGATGGGGTTCTGCTACCCAGGCCGCCTTCCCCGGGGCGGCGATGCGCCGCCAAGACCCGAATGCGCGCCGTTGTGGCACGACCGGATCCTTGCCGGGCTTCCCGACATCCGGCTCTCCATCCTCGCGGGGGCCTATGCCCAGGCCCGCTACCTGGGCCCGCGCCGCGGAAAGACCCTGACCGACACGGTGAGAAACTGGCGCGAGCACGCGCCCCGGGTGATGCCCCTGCCGCACCCGTCCTGGCGCTCGACCGGGCTGACGCGCCGCAACCCGTGGTTCGAATCCGAGGTGCTGCCCGCCCTGCGCGACCTGGTTGCGGCCGCCCTCGACCCGGTGCCCGATTGACGCCGCCGGGCGCGGGCGCCAATCATGCGCCGGCTCTCACCGCAGGAAAGCGCACCCATGAAGATCGACGACGTCACATTGACACTGTTCCGCTGGGACAATATTCCGCCCACCACCTACCACACCGGTTCGTCGAACACCGGCGGCAGCAGCATGCTGGGATTGCTGCGCATCCGGACCGATGACGGGGTCGAGGGGCACGCCTTTCTCGGCTCGGCCACGCAGAGCGCCGAACTCGACTGCACCGGGCTCATCCGCCACCTGAAACCGCTGCTCATGGGCGAGGACCCGCTCGACCGGGCGCGGCTCTACCAGGCGATGTGGAAGCGCAACCGGATCGCGACACTGCGCGTCATCGGTGCGGTCGACATCGCTCTGCACGACATTGCGGCGAAGGCGGCCGGGCTTCCGCTCTACAAGCTGCTTGGCGGGTATCGCGAGTCAATCCCCGCCTATGCGTCCTCGGCGCTGCTGCCCTCGCGCGGTGCCTATGCCGAGGAGGCGGTCCGCTACCGCGAAGACGGATGGGCGGCCTACAAGATCCACCCGCCGACACTGTGGCGCGAGGACATCGAGGTCTGCCGGGCGGTGCGCGACGCGGTCGGCGACGACTTTGACATCATGCTCGATTCCACCTGGAGCTACACCTACGACCACGCGATCAAGGTTGGCAGGGCGATCGAGGAACTGAACTTCTTCTGGTACGAGGATCCGTTGGCCGACGACGATCTCATGGGCTGCATCAAGCTCAGGGAGAAGCTCTCCATCCCGCTGATGGCGACCGAGTACTCACCGGGCGGGTTTACCAACTACGTCCCGTGGATCATCAACAAGGCGACCGACTACCTGCGCGGTGACGTCGCGGTGAAGGGCGGAATCACCGCTCTGGTGAAGACCGCGCATCTCGCCGAGGCCTTCGGGATCAACTACGAGGTGCATCACGGCGGCAACTCGCTGAACAACTGGGCCAACCTGCACGTGATCCTCTCGATCCGCAACACCACTTACTTCGAGGTGCTGCTCCCGTCCGGCGCCCAGAAATACGGCATCATCGAGGACCTTGAACCGGATGCCGACGGGCTGATTCACGCCCCGGACGTCCCGGGGCTCGGAGCCACCATCGACTTTGACCTGATCGCGGCTCGCACCGTCACGACACTGACCTGACAGGAGACTCATCAGATGGACACCAGGGAACTGTTCGACCAGGGCCTCGCCACCCGCAAGCAGGTGCTGGGCGAGGACTACGTGAATTCCGCTCTCGGCGCCGCCGACGAGTTCGCGATGAAGCTCCAGGACTTCATCACCACCCACGCCTGGGGCGCCATCTGGACCCGGGAAGGCCTGCCGCTGAAGACCCGCAGCATGATCAACATCGCCATGCTGGCCGCCCTCGGCCGGCGGCACGAGTTCCGACTGCACCTGAACGGCGCCCTCAACAACGGGGTCACCAAGGACGAGATCGCCGAAATCCTGATCCAGGTCGGCGGCTATGCCGGTTTCCCCTGCGCCGTCGACAGTTTCCGCCAGGCCCAGGAGGTGTTCAGGGAACGCGGTCTCTGAGCCGGACCGCAGCCCTGGGGCGATCGATCGACCGCTGGCGGTGCAGGTGCTCGCGGTGCAGGGTGTAGATCCCGGCCCCGAGGATCAGCGCCATACCCGCGAAGGCCGTTGAGTCCGGCCAGTCGCCCCAGAAGGCAAACCCCCATGCCATCGACATCGGCAGGGCGACATACTCGAAGGACGAGACCGCCGCCGCCGTTCCGAGCCGGTAGGCCTGGCTCAGGAAGTAGCCGCCGATGCCGCTCGCGACCCCGCACCAGGCGAACAGCCACAGGTCCGCTGTTGCTGGCCACACCCAGGCACGCAACAGGAACTCGAGGCTCGGGTTGCCCGACCCTGCAAACCGTCCGTCGCCAACCGAGAGCCCGATCGCCAGGCTGACGATGATCATCATCGACTGCATGTGAAACGTCATTGAACCGGCGGAATCGGTGGTTCCCAGCCTGCGGGTGATCATCTGCATGGACGCGTAGCTGACGGCGGCGACAATCGGCAGCAGTGCGGTCCAGTTGAACAGCTCCGCGCCCGGCCTCGTCATCACGATGACGCCGGCCAGGCCAACGAGCACAGCCGCCCAGCGCCTGATGCCGACCTGCTCGCCAAGCACCGGAACCGAGAGGCCGGTGATGACCAGGGGGGCAATGAAGAAAATTGCCACCGCCTCGGCAAGCGGCATGGCGGCGACCGCGAGGAAGAAGGCGAGATTGGCAACGATGAGCAGCAGGCCGCGCACCATGTGCCAGACCGGGTGCCTGGTCCGCAACAGGTGCAGACCGCCCTCGATACGCAGGATCGCCAGCGCGACACACAGGCCGATCAGGGCACGCGACAGCATGATCTGGTGCAGGGCATAGTCGGTGCTGAGCCACTTCACCGCGGCATCCTGCGCGGTGATCACGGCCATGCCGAGGACGATGCAGTAGATCCCACCCGCATTGTTGGAGATCCGGGCACTCGGAACTATGGCCATGGTGTTCCTGGTGTGGTGACTGATCGCCGGTATCTGCTACCGAACAACGCGAAGGGGGTCTTGTCCGGGTGCGACGCCGCATCGTCCCGATGGCGACGGTCAGCCGGCCTCGACCCGTACCTCGGCGAAGACCCGGCTCGCCACCTGCATCGCACCACGGACCGACGGCACCCCGATGTAGCCGGAGAGATGCAGCATGGTCTCGATCAGTTCGTCCTCGGTCCAGCCCTGGTTCAGGGCAAACCGCAGATGGATCTCGAGCTCGTCCTCGCGCTGCGTCGCGACATCGGAAACGACACAGATCAGCGACCGGGTCCGGGTATCCAGCCCCGGCCGTGTCCACAACGCCCCGAACACGGTCTCGGTCGCAACGTCGAGGAACCGGCGCATGACCGGATCGGAATAGACGGTCTCGTTGGCGCGCCGGTAGGCGGCTTCGCCGTACATTTCCCGGCGCTTTTCATCACCCTTGCGATAAAGCTCGCTTCGTTCCATCTCGCCTCTCCCGGTCAGGCGGCGCCGCCCGACACGTCGATTGTCTGTCCGGTCACGTAGTCGGCATCGCCCGACGCCAGGAAGCAGATCACCCGGGCCTGGTCGACCGCCTCGCCCACCCGTCGCAGGGGGATTGCATCAACGAAGGCAGCCCTGACCTCCGGGCTGCGTTGCTCCCACCGCGGCCGGATCCGCTCGGTCAGCGTGGTGTTGGGGGCCACCGCGTTCACGGTGATGCCGAACGGTCCGAGTTCCCGGGCAATCTTGTGGGTAAACGCGATCACGCCGCCCTTGGCCGCGGCGTAGGCGCTGCTGCTTTCATCGCTCAGACCACGCCCGGCAATGGAAGCAAGGTTGACGATCTTGCCCCTGCCATGGCGCTTCATTGTCGGCACAACCTCATGGGTAAACAGGAACATGCTCTCGAGATTGAACGCGGTGATCGACTGCCATTCCTCAAGCCCGAGCGCGTCAACCGTCGCTCCCGGATCGGCAATGATGGTGCTGCCGCCCACGGCGTTGACCAGGATGTCGATCCGTCCGTGCGCCTCGAGCACCCCGGCGACGGTGGCGCGGACCGCACCGCGGTCAAGCGCGTCACAGGCGAAGGTTCCGATCCGGCCCCCGGCAGCCGAGACGTCGCTCGCCAGCCGTTCCAGCCGACCCTCATCGATATCGACCGCCGCCACCCGGCCGCCCTCCGCCGCAATGATCTCCGCCGTCGCGCGCCCGATGCCGCTGCCCGCAGCGGTGATGAGCGCCACCCTGTCCCCGAACCGCATGTCCTGTCTCCGTCTGACCCTGACGGTCACAGCCTGCGCCGACAGTACCGTCCCGTCCAGCCCGACATCCGCATTGAAGCGGCCGCGCGTGCCCCGTACCATCCGCTCTCGGTCCGGGCGGTCGGACCGGACGGATTTCGAGGGGGACGCGAACATGAAGACAGTTGAAGCCATCGTCGAGGTGCTGAAGCGGGAAGGTGTCGAATTCATCATCGGCTACCCGGTCAATCACATTCTCGAATACGCGGCCCATGCCGATATCCGGCCGATCATCGTGCGCCAGGAACGGATCGGCCTGCACATGGCCGACGCGATCTCCCGGGTCACGTCAGGGGAGAAGATCGGGGTGTTCGTGATGCAGCACGGCCCCGGCGCGGAAAACGCCTATGGCGGCGTCGCGCAGGCCTACGGTGAATCCGTGCCCATCCTGGTGATGCCCATGGGCTATGCCCGGCACCTCGCACATGTCGATCCCAACTTCAACTCGGCGCGCGCGATGGCCCAGGTCACCAAGCGCTGCGAGCCGCTGGTCAGTCCCGAAGAGGTGCCGCATGCACTGCGCCGAGCGTTCTCTGCCCTCAAGTCGGGTCGCGGCGGCCCGGTGCTGCTTGAGGTGCCGGTCGACCTGATGATGGCCGAGGTGCCGGAGACCCTCGAGTACACACCTCCCCGGCCGGTCCGGTACGGTCCGGACGCGGCCGACGTGGCGGAGGCCGCCCGCATGCTGGTCGCCGCCGGCAACCCGGTACTCTACGCCGGCCAGGGGGTGCACTACGCCAGGGCATGGCCGCAGCTTCAGCGCCTCGCGGAACTGCTTGCCGCCCCGACCACCACCAGCCTCGGCGGCAAGAGCGCGTTCCCGGAGGATCATCCGCTCGCGCTGGGGTCCTGCGGTCTTGCGATCCCGCTCGCGGTACGCCGCCACCTCGACCAGGCCGATCTCATCTTCGGCATCGGCTGCAGCTTCACCCGTACCAACTTCGGAACCGCGATGCCCGCGGGCACGCCGCTGATCCATGCAACGCTGGACCCCATGCACATCAACAAGGATGTCCCGGTCGCCCTGGGACTGGTCGGCGACGCCGCCCTGGTGCTTGACGCGGTCATCGCCGAGGTCGAAGCACTGCTCGACGGCCCACGCGATGCGAAGCCGGTGGCAGCGGGAATTGCCGCGGCCCACGCCGAGTGGCGGGCCGAATGGGCACCGCTCACCGACAACGACGAGACACCGCTCTCCCCCTACCGGGTGCTTCGTGACCTTGGCGCCACGGTGGACAAGGCAAACACCATCATCACCCATGACGCCGGTTCGCCGCGCGATCAGATCAGCCCGTTCTGGCAAGCGACAGCCCCGCTCAGTTACATCGGCTGGGGCAAGACCACACAGCTCGGCTATGGCCTCGGCCTCGCGATGGGCGCCAAGCTGGCCCATCCCGACAAGCTGTGCATCAACGTGTGGGGAGACGCCGCCATCGGCTTTACCGGCATGGACTTCGAGACCGCGGTCAGGGAACGCATCCCGATTCTCTCGATCCTGCTCAACAACTTCTCCATGGCGATCGAGCTCAACGTAATGCCGGTATCGACCGAAAAGTACCGCTCGACCGACATTTCCGGCGACTACGCCGCCATGGCGCGAGCCTTCGGTGGCTACGGCGAACGGGTAACCGAGGTGTCGGAGATCATCCCGGCGATCCGCCGCGGCATTGCGCAGACCGAGGCCGGAACGCCGGCGCTGCTCGAGTTCATCACCGGCAAGGAAACCAGAGTTTCCCGGCTGTGATGCCCGGGCACGGGACCGAGACCCAACCGCGCAACGGAGCTGCCCGATGCTTCTGAAGAACCAGCCCTCGATCACGATCGCTCCCATCGCCGGATCGATGGGAGCGGAAATCTCCGGGGTTGACCTGTCCTGCCCGCTCGACGACGGAGTGTTCGGGGAAATCCGCCAGGCTCTGCTCGACTACCAGGTGATCCTGTTTCACGACCAGGTACTGGAGCCGGAACACTGCGAGGCGTTTGCCACCCGGTTCGGACCGCTGGTCCCCTACCCGTTCGCCAAGGGCCTGCCCGGTCACCCGGGCATCTTCGAGATCCGCAAGGAACCCGATGAACGCCGGAATTTCGGCGGCAACTGGCACACCGACATGTCCTTTACCGAAACACCTCCCCTGGGGACCATGCTGTACGCCCGCGAGGTCCCGACCTGGGGTGGAGACACCCTGCTCACCAGTCTCTACCTCGCCTGGGAGATGCTTTCGGACGGCATGAAGGAGCTTTTGCGCGACATGCAGGCCGAGTATTCGGCAGCACTGAAGCACGCCGGCGGGCGGGCCGCGGTGATGAACAGCACCCGGTTCACGGTCGAAAACCTCGACCGGAGCGAGGAGGCGACGTTCCATCCGATCGTGCGCACCCACCCGGAGACCGGGCGGCTGGCGCTCTATGTCAGCGGATCGCACCTGACCCGGTTTGCCGACATGACCGAGGAAGAGAGTGCACCGCTGCTCGACTACCTGCGCACCCATGCCACGCGCCCGGAATTCACCTGCCGGATCCGCTACCGCCCGGGCTCGCTGGTCCTGTGGGACAACCGCTGCACCCAGCACCTGGCGCTGAACGACTACCACGGCAAACGCCGGGTCATGCACCGCCTGACCATCGGCAGTTCCGACCGGCCGCACTGACGGGGATGATGCCATGAGCAACCGGATAGCCATTGTCGGAGCCGGCGCCGTCGGCGCCTATGTCGGCGGCTACATGGCCCGCATGGGCGAGGACGTGATCTTCGTCGATCCGTGGCCGGAACACGTTCGCGCGATCAACGAGCAGGGCCTGTCGCTCTCCGGCCTGACCGAGGCGGAGTGCTTCACCACCCCGGCGCGCGCGATCAGCCTGACCGAGGTGCAGTCGCTGGCGCGTGAACGCCCGATCGACATCGCCTTCATCTGCGTGAAATCCTACGACACCTCCTGGGCCGCCGCCCTGATCAGGGAATACCTGGCGCCCACCGGGTTCTGTGTCTCGCTGCAGAACTGCATCAACGAGGAGACGCTTGCGCAGATGGTCGGCTGGGGCCGGACTACCGGCTGCATCGCCGCCAAGATCGCGGTCGAACTCACCGGGCCCGCCACGGTGCGGCGCGGGGTTCCGCTCGGCGGCAACAAGCACACGGTGTTCCGGGCCGGCGAGGCGCATGGGCGCATCACGCCGCGGATCCAGGAAGTCGTCCGGCTGCTGTCGGCGGTCGACAGCGCCAAGGCGACGACCAACCTGTGGGGCGAACGCTGGTCGAAGCTGACGGCCAATGCGATGCGCAACGGCGTGTGTGCGGCAACCGGGATCGGCGCCAACGACTGTGACCGCGAACCGGTCACCCGCTGGCTGTCGATCCGCCTTGCCGGCGAGGCGGTGCGGATCGGCCGCGCGCTCGGCTTCGACCTTGAGACCATCAACCGCTTCGCACCCGATGACTGGGTTGCGGCGTCGGGCAGCGACAGTGCGCTGCGCGAGCGCATCGAGGCCGACATGGAGGCGTCCGCGGTCGGCCGCAGCGACGACTCCCGACCGTCGATGGCCCAGGACATCGCCAAGGGCCGGCGGACCGAGATCCATGCCATCAACGGGTTCGTTGCCGCCAAGGGCGCCGAGATCGGGATCCCGGCCCCGGCGAATGCCGCACTGGTCGATGCCGTTGTCGAGGTCGAGACCGGCCGGTCACCCCAGGGGCTCGAGCGGGTCCGGGCCATCTGATCCCGGCGCGGACGGAGTGATGTCAGGGCGAGAGGGGACGCCAACTGCCAGGCCCAGGATCGCCCCAGATCAGTGTGCGTGTAGTGCGCAGGACTCGCGGATGTCGCGGGAGCGCGGATGCCGGTAGGCTTGTCGGGGAACAACCCCTGCGCGGAAGGCGGGCCGATACAGCCGTGAGCCATTCGGTGAGCAGCCATCTGCGCGTCAAGATCGACGCCTGCGACGAGGCGATCCGGACCTTTGTCCCCGGCCATGACGAAATTCTCGCGCTGGTCGCAGGCACGATTGCCGCAAGCGGCCCGGCACATGTCCTCGATCTCGGCGCAGGTGTCTCTCGATCACCTCGCCGATCGCGCCCGGCAGCGAGGGCAGGTACTTCCTCTCGATCCAGTCTCCGACGCGTGGAACGAACTCCAGCTGCAGTTCCGGGCGGCGACGAAGGCATTCGGGAGTGGTGCGGCCGGTCTGTTGAGACGACGGAACTGCCGGGCCGTGTGGTCGACCACGGCACGGATGCGCCCCGACCCGTCGTGCGACACCGAACACCGTGCCCCATGACACCGGGTTCCCGCCACCTGTGGTGTTGCACTTCCAGGTGGTATGGAGGCGAGACAAGGGAACCCACCTGAGCAGTGTTGTTGACTGCGGCAAAGCCCTATCAATATGATAGGTGAATGGCCCAAGTCATTCCGTTCTCTCAGACCCTGTCCAAGGCAGCGGCTCAAAGCATCATTCAGGCGGCAGCCCGGGATTCAGACAGGATTGGCTTTTCGGACCATGCGCTTTCGAGGGCAAGGCAAAGAGGCGTCACCATGCGCCAGACGCTCGACACGCTCAGGAATGGCACGATCATCAAGGGGCCAACCCTGGACGAGTATGGGGAATGGCGGGTGACCCTGCGCAAGCGCAGTGCCGGGAGGGTTACGCGGGTTGCCGTGGCAATAGCAAACGGAGGCAACCGTCTCACTGTTGTGACGATTATCTAGGGCTCAGCACGGGAGAAAGGAGGCACAATGGAGAAATATCACTATCGCGAGTGCGGCCTCGATAACGTGTACCTGGTCAACGGCTTCCGGTATTCGGAAACACCGCACGGCAGGGCCGTCCACATCGAGGATATCGACAACCTGCATCGCGCGATCGGCGAATACCTCGTTTTTGAGAAAAGAGAGCTGAGCGGGAAGGAAATCCGGTTTCTCAGGTATGAACTTGGGCTCTCTCAAACCATGCTGAGCGCAGCCGTCGGCAAGAGCGGCCAGAGCGTCGCACGTTGGGAGAAGGGGGAGAGAAAGATCGACGGCGCAGCCGAGCGCCTTTTGAGACTCATCTATATGGAGCATGTCGGCGAAAACGAGAGCATTCGGGAAGTTCTCGGTCGGCTCACCGAACTCGATGACCTGATCTTTGACGAATTGAGCTTCGAAGAGACAGAGGAAGGCTGGCAGCCGCACCAGGATGCCGCCTAGCAAATAGCCGCAGGCAGCCCCCTCAACCGGAGTTCGTGGTCGGGTGTCTGTCCACCCGGTCACTTTCGCATGTGCTCCCCTTCCCTCCCCGTTTCCTGAAACGCCATCCCCGCCTCGGTCGTGGAGCGGGTACGGGTATCAGCTGCAGGTCGAGTATCCGCAGGCAGTGCAGAGCTCGCATCCCTCCGCGCGGACCACCGCAAGGCCGCCGCAGCGGTCGCATTCGCTGCCGGACCCCGTCGTCACGGTGTTGCTGCCCCCGGCCGGAGCAGTCGTGTCCGGCGCCTCCCCGGTATCGAGGAAACCGATCGTGCGCAGGTGCTTCTCGATCACCCCGCCGATCGCGGCCAGCAGCGAGGGCACGTATTTCCTCTCGATCCAGGCTCCGCCGCGCGGGTCGAACACCTGCTGCAGTTCCTCGGCGACGAACGACACGTCACCCCCGCGCCTGAACACCGCGCTGATCATCCGGGTCAACGCCACCGTCCAGGCGTAGTGCCCCATGTTCTTGGAGTTGATGAAGACCTCGAACGGCACCCGGCGCCCGGCGCGTTCAATGTCGTTGATGGTGATGTAGATCGCGTGGTCACTGCCGGGCCAGCGCATCTTGTAGGTCCGGCCTCCCACCACTTCCGGCCGTTCGATCAGCACACTCGCATCGGTGTCGCGGACCGTGTCCGTTACCGACAGCACCGCGCCGGTTACCGGGTTCGGACGGTAGGTGGTGCAACCCTTGCAGCCGGCGTCCCAGGCCGCCTGGTAGACTGCGCGGAATTCGTCGAACGAGATCGTCTCGGGCACGTTCACCGTCTTCGAGATCGCGCTGTCGACGAACTCCTGCGCGGCTCCCTGCATGGCAATGTGCTCGTCCGGGGTCAGTTCCTGGGCGGTGACGAAGGCGTCCGGAAGCGGTGCGCCCGGTCCGTTGAGGCGGCGGAACAACCGGACCGCATGGTCGACCACGGGCTGGGTTCGCCTCGACCCGTCGCGATCCAGCACCGTGCGCTCGTATTCGAGTGCAAAGATCGGTTCGATCCCCGACGACAGGTTCCCGGCAAGCAGCGAGATGGTCCCGGTAGGCGCGATCGAGGTCAGAAGCCCGTTGCGGATCCCGTGCTCGCGGATCCCGTCGCGGATGTCGTCCGGCAAGTCCTGCACACCCGGCGCTTCCAGGTAGCGCTCGGCGTCGAACAGCGGGAACGGGCCCTTCTCGCGCGCCAGCCCCACCGAGGCCCTGGCCGCAGCATCGCGAACCTCCCGCAGCCAGTGCCGGGTTGCCTCGAGGGCCTCGTCGCTGCCGTAGCGGATCCCGCACATGACCAGCGCATCGGCGAGACCGGTCACCCCGAGGCCGATGCGCCGCTTCGCCCGCGCCTCGGCCGCCTGTTCGGGCAGCGGGAACCGGGACGCGTCGATGGCATTATCCAGCATCCGGACCGCCACCGCCACGGTCTCTCCCAGGCCCTCGAGGTCAATGGACCCGTCGGCGGTGAACGGTTCCTCGACGAACCGGGCAAGATTCACCGACCCGAGAAGGCAGGCGCCATAGGGTGGCAGCGGCTGTTCGCCACACGGATTGGTCGCGGCGATGGTTTCGCAGTAGGCGATCGGGTTCTGCCGGTTGATCCGGTCGATGAAGATGACACCCGGCTCGGCCACGTCGTAGGTCGCCCGCAGGATCCGGTCCCACAGGTCGCGTGCCCGCACCGTCCGCCAGACCGCGCCGTCGAACACCAGGTCCCAGTCGTCGTCTTCAGCCACGGCCTGCATGAACGGGTCGGTCACCAGCACCGACAGGTTGAACATCCGCAACCGCGCCGGGTCGCGCTTGGCGGCAATGAAGTCGTCGATGTCCGGGTGGTCACACCGCAGCGTTGCCATCATGGCGCCGCGCCGGGCGCCGGCGCTCATGATCGTGCCGCACATCGCGTTCCACACGTCCATGAAGGAGAGTGGCCCGGAGGCATCGGCCCCGACGCCGCGCACCGGTGCTCCCTTCGGGCGCAGCGTCGAGAAATCATAGCCGATCCCGCCTCCCTGCTGCAGGGTGAGCGCGGCCTCGCGAAGGGCGGTGAAGATCCCCGACATGTCGTCCGGAATCGTCCCCATGACGAAGCAATTGAAGAGGGTCACCGTGCGGCCGGTTCCGGCACCGGCCAGAATCCGGCCGGCGGGAAGGAACCCGAAGTTCGAGAGCGTGTTGCGAAACACGCCGGTCCAGGACTCGGCGTCATCCTCGACTGCCGCCAGCGCCCGGGCCACCCGGTCCCAGCTGTCGGTGATCGACGCCTCTTCGCCGTGCCGGTACTTCTCGCGCCAGATCTGCTCCGAGATCCCCTCGAGCGTCCCGTTCGCGCAGTCGGTGTCCTGGAGAGCTGCCATCACGTTTCCCGTCCCTCACCGAACCGATCATAGACCGATCTTCCGGTCCGTGATATTCGCTGTGACATGGATCATCCATCCGTGACAGGCGACCATGTGCGGACGCTTTACCCAACTGCACACCTGGGAAGAGCTGCATGCCTGGTTCTCGCTGTCTGGGCTCGCGCGGGACCTGCCGGCCCGCTACAACGTCGCACCCGGCCAGCAGGTCACGATCCTGCGCGCCGGTGACGACGGGCTTGCCGCCGACGCCACGCACTGGGGACTGGTGCCCGGGTGGACCCGGGACCCCGACCGGTCTGCACGTCCGATCAATGCCAGGGTCGAGACCGCGGCCGACAAGCCCTCGTTCCGGACGGCGTGGCGGCACCGGCGATGCGTGGTGCCGGCATCGGGCTTCTACGAATGGGCCCGGACCGGGCGGACGCGGCAGCCCTGGTACTTCAGCGCCGCCGATGACACACCGCTTGCCCTCGCCGGCCTGTGGGACCGCTGGGCCTCTCCGTCCGGCGAGGTACTCGAGAGCTTCGCGATCCTCACGATGCCGGCGAATGACTGCGTCGGACAGGTGCATCACCGGATGCCGGTGATCCTCGAGCGCGACCGGGTCCGGGCGTGGCTCGGTGACCGCGCCCTGCCCCGGGACGGATACCTGTCCGGGCGGATGCGCTGTCGTGCCGTCGGCACCCGGGTCAACTCGGCCCGACACGACGATCCCGACTGTCTCGAGCCGGCCGGCGAACCCGGCCTGCTGGCGCTTGCCGGCACGTCCTGATCCGTGAACGGCATGATCAGGACACTGCTGATTGCCAACCGCGGCGAGATTGCCTGCCGGATCGCGCGGAGCGCGAAGGCGCTCGGCATCCGGACGGTCGCCGTCCATTCCGACGCCGACGCCGGGGCGTTGCACGTCGCACAGTGTGACCGGGCCTGCAGGATCGGGCCCGCCCCGGCAACCGACTCCTACCTGAATGCCGACGCCATCCTTGAGGCCGCACGCGCCAGCAGCGCCGATGCGGTTCATCCCGGCTACGGGTTCCTGGCCGAGAACGCAGAGTTTGCCGACGCCTGCGCCGATGCCGGACTGACCTTTGTCGGTCCCCCGGCACGGGCGATCCGCGACATGGGATCGAAGGCGCGCGCCCGCGCGCTCATGGAGGCGGCCGGGGTTGCCCTGGTGCCGGGCTACCACGGGGAGGACCAGGAGGCGGCGGCACTGGGGGCGGCGGCGGCCCGGATCGGCTATCCGGTGCTGGTCAAGGCGAGTGCCGGCGGCGGCGGCCGCGGCATGCGGATCGTTGCCACCGCCGGTGAACTGGCGCCGGCCATCGACTCGGCCCGGCGCGAGGCGGCGGCCGCGTTCGGGGACGGCCGATTGCTGATCGAGAAGTATCTGTCACGGCCACGCCATGTCGAGGTCCAGGTGTTCGGCGATGGCCACGGCGCCATGCTGCACCTGTTCGAACGTGACTGTTCGATCCAGCGCCGGCACCAGAAGGTGCTGGAGGAAGCGCCCGCGCCTGGACTGTCGGACGACCTGCGCGCCGCGCTCGGCGAGACCGCGGTCAGAGCGGCGCGCGCGGTCGGCTACGTCGGGGCCGGCACCGTGGAATTCGTGCTCGATGCCGATGGCTTCTATTTCATCGAGATGAACACCAGGCTGCAGGTCGAGCACCCGGTCACCGAATTCATCACCGGCATCGACCTGGTCGCCTGGCAGCTCGACGTCGCGGCCGGCGGACGACTGCCGCTCACCCAGGACCAGGTCCGCCGCCGGGGTCACGCACTGGAAGCGCGGCTGTGTGCCGAGGACCCGGTCGACTTCCAGCCGCGGACCGGGCGGATCAGCTATCTGCGGTTTCCCGACGACGGAACCCGGGTCGATACCGGGGTACGCGAGGGTGACGCCGTTTCGGTGCACTACGACGCCATGATCGCCAAGCTGGTGGCGCACGGTCCCGACCGGGCAACCGCGCTCGCCCGGCTCACCCGCGCCCTGGAACAGACCAGGATCGCGGGACTGGTCACCAACCAGCCGTTCCTCGCCCGTCTGGTTCGCCACCCGGCCTTCGCCCGGGGCGACGTGCACACCGGGTTCATCGAGGAACATGCCGACGCCCTGCTGCCGGCACCGCCGCCGGTCGACGACGCCACATGCGCCCTTGCGGCGACGGCCGTCATCCGCCAGCGGGCGCACGCGGCACAGGCAGGCGCGGCAGCTGCAACCGATCCGGGCTCACCATGGCATTCCTGTTCCGGGTGGCGGCTGAATGCGCCCGCCGTGCACCGGGTGACGCTGACGCACGGCGACGGGCAACGCGAAGTCCTGCTCGAAGCGGTCGGGCAGGACCTGATCGCGGCGGACCTGCGGCTTTCCGGCGGCCTGCACCCCGACGACCCGGTATCGGCGACCGGTAGCGACGGTACGCTGACAGCTCCGGTGGTCCTCTCGGGTCAAGAGGTCACCGTATTCCTGCCTGGCGGTCCGGTGGTGCTTGCGGTCCACGACCCTCTGGAGGCTGCCGGAGGTGACGAGGAGGCCGCGGGTCACCTCACCGCGCCGATGCCCGGTCGCATTATCGAGATTCATGTCGCCGCGGGCGATGACGTGGTGCGCGGAACCCCGTTGCTGGTGCTCGAGGCCATGAAGATGGAACACACGATCACCGCCCCGGTCGACGGCACGGTCACCCGTGTGCGCTATGCCGTCGGCGACCTGGTAGAGGAGGGATCGGACCTGCTCGAACTCGAACCCTCCCGCAGCGAGTAGGCGGAGCGGACACCCGTGACGGTGCATCTGCTCAAGCTCTGCGTGGGGGTCGATTCGGTCGAACAGCTTGCGGCATCACAGCTGCGTCGCCGGTCCGGCCAGTCGGAAGAGGTCAATGTCCATGTCACCCGCAACACGCCACGCCGCGCAGACGAACTGCTTGACAGCGGCTCGCTCTACTGGGTGATCCGTCGGCGGATCCTGGTGCGTCAGCGGATCGTGAGGCTGCAGACGATCGAGGGGGCCGACGGGCGGACGCGATGCGGGCTGGTGCTGGCGCCTGAGCTGGTGCCGGTCGAGGCGAGACCGCACCGCCCGTTCCAGGGCTGGAGGTACCTGGAGGCCGGCGACGCACCGGCCGATCTTCCGGTTTCGGCGGGCGACGGGATCCTCGACCCGATGCCCGAGCACATGATCCGGGACCTGCGGGACCTCGGACTGCTGTAGTCGGAGAGCACGGGAAACGGTGACAGCGCAGGCCGTGCGCAGCTGTCCCCGGGTCGTTCGCGTACCAGTTCACGTCACAGACCGTGCACCCTGCGGCCTCACCGACGCCGGACCACGGCAGTCACCGGGCGGGTTCCACCGAGTGGCCTGCCGCCGCGCCGGCCTGGATGCGACGTGGCGCTGTCAACCAACCGGTCCGGGTTCCCGCGTCGCTCAGTACAGGCCGGCGGCGCGTGCCTTCAGCGCAAGCAGTGCGAGCACCCGGTCAATGGCAGGCGTGGCAATTTCCGCCGCACGGGCGAACCGGGCAACAGTCATGCCGATCGAGTCGATCTCCATCGGCCGGCCCGCATCCCAGTCCTGCAGCATCGACGGGCGGTGATGAAACCGGAACTCGGGCGCAAACATGACGCGCGGATCCACCTCGAGCCGGAAACCGTGGGCGGCGGCAACCGAAACGGACTCGTCGACCATGGCCACGGCAATCTCGCTCACCCCCGCGTCCTCGGCCAGCGCGCGCTCCGACGCGCCGGTGAGCACCGCCAGCGGCGAGCGCGACAGGTTGATGACGAGCTTGGCCCAGATCGCCTCGCGAATGTCGTCGACCGGCGGGACATCCATCGACGCGCCTTCCAGCACCGCGCTCAGCTCGACCAGCCGCTGCGAACGGGACCCGTCCGGCTCTCCCAGGGTGAAACGACCCCGGTCCGGGCTGTTGCAGACCACCACGCCGGGCCTCTCCACCCGGACCGGGCAGTCGACCACGCAGCCAATTGCTCGCTCCGCCCCGATCGCCCTCGCGAGCACGCCGTCCGGGTCGAGCAGCCGCGAGGCGCTGTCCGGCAGGTCGGGCCGCGCATGGTCGTACCACCACGGGATGCCGTTCATGGCGAAGACCACCGGGGTTTCCGGGCCCAGCAGGGGTTCGATGACCTCGCCGACCGAAACCAGGGCCGGACCCTTGACCGCCACCACCACCGCGTCGACCGGGCCGATCCGGCGGGCATCGTCGCTGCAATTGGGGTGCACCGTGAGGGTCTCGCCGCCCTGGCACAGCGTGAGACCATCGGTCCGCAGCGCGTCCAGGGTGGCGCCGCGTGCCAGCACCGAGATCCGGTGTCCGGCCGCAGTCAGGCGCGCGGCCAGATAGCCGCCGATCGCGCCGGCGCCGATCACGCACAGTCGCATGGTCACCCTCCGCAGTACCGCCCTTGCATGACTGACACCGGCACATCACACTCCCGGCTCCAGCAGCGCGACCCGGGAGAACGAGCACCATGGCCGGCACCTACCCCAAGGATCCCCGCAAGGGCAAGCGCCGTTCCTCGCAATGGTATGGCAAGGCCGACCGGGACGGCTACGCACATCGCTCGTGGATGAAGAACCGCGGCCTGCCGGCCGACCAGTTCGATGGCCGACCGATCATCGGCATCTGCAATACCTGGTCCGAATTCAACCCGTGCAACGCCCACTTCCGCGACATTGCCGAGCGGGTAAAGCGCGGAGTCTACGAGTCGGGCGGCGTTCCGATGGAGTTCCCGGTGTTCTCCAATTCCGAAAGCCAGTTGCGCCCCACCGCCATGCTCTACCGTAATCTTGCCTCCATGGACGTCGAGGAGTCGATCCGCGGCCTGCCGATGGACGGAGTGGTGCTGCTGGTGGGGTGCGACAAGACCACTCCGGCCCTGATGATGGGAGCCGCCTCCTGCGACCTGCCGACCATCGTGGTCTCCGGTGGACCGATGCTGAACGGCCATTACCGCGGCGAACAGATCGGATCGGGTACCCATGTCTGGAAGTTCTCGGAGATGGTCAAGGCCGGCGAGATGTCACTGGAGGACTTCATGTCGGCCGAGCAGGACAATGCCCGTTCGGCCGGTCATTGCATGACCATGGGCACCGCCTCGACCATGGCAAGCTTTGCGGAGTCCATCGGCATCGCGCTCCATACCAATGCCGCGATCCCCGCGGTCGATTCACGCCGGTACGTGCTGGCGCAGATGGCCGGACGGCGCATTGTCGACATGGTCCGCGAGGACATCACCATGTCGTCGCTGCTCAAACGCGAGAACTTCGAGAACGCGATCATGGTCAACGGCGCCATCGGCGGCTCGACCAACGCGGTGATCCACATGCTGGCCATCGCCGGGCGCATGGGCATCGACATCACGCTCGATGACTGGGACCGGCTTGGCCGCGACATTCCCTGCCTGGTCAACCTGATGCCGTCGGGAGCCTACCTGATGGAGGACTTCTTCTACGCCGGCGGGCTGCCCGCGGTGATCCGGGAACTCGACGGGCACATTCACAGGGAAGCGATGACCGCCAACGGCAGGACCATCTGGCAGAACTGCAGCGACGCCCGGACCTGGAACCGCGAGGTGATCTTCCCGGTCGACAGCCCGTTCAAGCCCAACGGCGGCATCGCGGTGCTGCGTGGGAACCTGGCGCCGGACGGCGCCATCATCAAGCCGTCGGCCGCCTCGCCGGAACTGATGACCCACCGGGGCCGCGCGGTGGTGTTCGAGAGTGTCGAGGACTACCGCGACCGCATCGAAGACCCGGAACTCGACATCGACGAGACCTGCATCATGGTGCTGAAATACTGCGGCCCGAAGGGCTACCCCGGCATGGCCGAGGTCGGGAACATGGGCCTGCCGCCGAAGATCCTGAAGAAGGGCATCACCGACATGGTGCGGATATCGGACGCGCGCATGAGCGGGACCGCCTACGGTACCGTGGTGCTGCACACCGCTCCTGAAGCCGCGGCCGGCGGGCCGCTGGCCTTCGTGCGCAACGGCGACATGATCGAGATCGACGTGCCGGGCCGACGGCTGCACCTCGACGTGCCGGATGAGGAACTCGAACGCCGGCGTGCGGCGTGGAACGGGTTCGAGTCACCCTACGACCGCGGCTATACCCGCATCTACGTCGAACACGTCACCCAGGCCGACACGGGCGCCGACCTCGACTTCCTGGTCGGCAAGAGCGGTACGCCGCTGCTGCGCGAGTCGCACTGAACTCCCGGCCGGGCCGTCACGACCCCCGGTTCATCCGGTTGCCGATCAGGTCGTCGACCACTGCCGGTTCGGCCAGCGTCGAGGTATCGCCCAGGCTTGCGAAGTCATCCTCCGCGATCTTGCGCAGGATCCGGCGCATGATCTTGCCCGACCTCGTCTTGGGAAGGCCCGGAGCCCACTGGATCAGGTCCGGAGTGGCAATCGGTCCGATTTCCCGGCGCACCCAGCCGACCAGTTCCCGGCGCAGCTCCTCGCTCGGCTCCACTCCCAGCACCAGTGTGACGTAGGCATAGATGCCCTGGCCCTTGATCGGGTGGGGGTAGCCGACGACGGCTGCCTCCGACACCGCCTTGTGGCCGACCAGCGCACTCTCGACTTCGGCAGTTCCCATGCGGTGGCCGGACACGTTGATCACGTCGTCGACACGCCCGGTGATCCAATAGTAGCCGTCCTCGTCGCGCCGGCAGCCGTCGCCGGTAAAGTACCGGCCGGGGAACGTCGCGAAGTAGGTGTTGAAGAACCGCTCGTGGTCTCCGTACACCGTCCGCATCTGCCCCGGCCAGGACTTGGCGATGCACAGGTTGCCCTCGGTGGCACCCTCGAGTTCCCGGCCCTCGCCGTCGACGATGATCGGGCGGACGCCGAAGAACGGCCGGGTCGCCGAACCGGGCTTGAGCGCCGTTGCGCCCGGCAGTGGCGTGATCAGGATGCCCCCGGTCTCGGTCTGCCACCACGTGTCGACGATCGGGCAGCGGCCGTCGCCCACCACCTGATGGTACCACAGCCAGGCCTCCGGGTTGATCGGTTCGCCGACCGAGCCGAGGACCCGGAGCGATGCGCGGCTCGTCGCCGAGACCGGGCCGTCACCTTCCCGCATCAGCGCGCGGATCGCGGTGGGTGCGGTGTAGAAGATCGACACTCCGTGCTTGTCGCACACCTGCCAGAACCGGCTGGAGTCGGGGTAGTTGGGGACGCCCTCGAACATCAGCGTGGTGGCCCCGTTTGCGAGCGGGCCGTAGAGAATGTAGCTGTGCCCGGTCACCCAGCCCACGTCGGCCGTGCACCAGTAGGTCTCGCCGTCCCTGTAGTCGAAGACGTACCGATGGGTCATCGAGGCGTAGACAAGATAGCCTCCCGAGGTGTGCAGTACGCCCTTTGGCTGGCCGGTCGAACCGGAGGTGTAGAGGATGAAGAGCGGATCCTCCGCGCCCATCTCCTCGGGCGGACAGTCCGCGGACGCCCCGGCCATGACTTCGTCGTACCAGTGGTCGCGCCCGTCGACCCAGGCGATGTCGCCGCCGGTGCGCCGGACGACCACCACGGTCCGGCAATTGGGACAGTTTTCGAGCGCGGCGTCGGTGTTCGCCTTCAGCGGAACGGTACGTCCGCCACGCAGGCCCTCGTCAGCCGTGATGACCAGGGTGCTGTCGCAGTCGTGGATGCGCCCGGCCAGTGCGTCCGGGGAAAATCCGCCGAACACCACCGAATGGATGGCGCCGATGCGCGCACATGCCAGCATGGCGACGGCAGCCTCGGGGATCATCGGCATGTAGATGGTGATGCGGTCACCACGCGCCGCACCGAGGTTCTTCAGGGCATTGGCAAACCGGCACACCTCGGCGTGCAGTTCCCGGTAGGTGATGTGCCGGTCCTCCTTCGGGTCATCGCCTTCCCAGACGATGGCAATCTGGTCGCCACGGGTTTCGAGGTGCCGGTCGAGACAGTTGGCGGCGACGTTCAGGGTGCCGTCGTGAAACCAGCGGATATGCAGGTCGTCGCGGTCCCATGACACGTCACGGATCGCGGTGTAGGGCCGGATCCAGTCGATAGTGCGGCCTTGCTCGGCCCAGAACCCCTCCGGATCATCGATCGATCGCCGGTACATCTCCTCGTAGCCGGCATCGTCGATCAACGCGGCTTCGCGAACAGCATCGGGTACCGGATAAAGCGCGGGTTCCGACATGACAGCAATCCTCCCCGTTGACACGCACCGGCCACGTTCCCGGCACTGGCCGTGGAATATACCACCGGCACCCGCGGGAAATAAGGTCCCGCGCCGGCTTCCGCCGTCATGCGGTCTCGACAGCCCCCGATCGGCCACTATAATCCGGCCCACATTCAGGTCTGTCTCCGGAGCCGGCCTCATGACCGGGTCGAACCGCCCCCTGTCACCACACCTGCAGATCTACCGGCCGCAGCTGACGTCGGTCCTCTCCATCACCCATCGCGCGACGGGGGTTGCGCTGGCAGCCGGCACGCTGCTGTTCAGCTGGTGGCTGCTGGCGGCCGCGAGCGGGGGCGGATCCTTTGACCTGGTCCAGGACGTCATGGGCTCGTGGCCGGGCATGATCGTGCTGGTCGGCTTTACCTGGGCGTTGTTCTATCATCTGTGCAACGGTATCCGGCACCTGTTCTGGGACGCGGGGCGCGGCCTCGAGATCGAGACCGCCTACCGGTCTGGCTGGGCGACGGTGGCCGCGTCTGCGGTCCTGACGGTCATCGCCTGGGCCGTCGGACTGTCCGCGTAGGCCCGGGGAGCGCACGGATGGACGGCAACAACATGCGAACCCCGCTCGGGCGCGCACGCGGCCTGGGCAGTGCGAAGGACGGCGTCCACCACTGGTGGATGCAGCGCCTGACCGCGATCGCCCTGGTCCCGCTCTGCCTGTGGTTCGTCGTCTCGCTGGCGCGCATTGCCGGCGCCGACCACGCGGCCACGGTGGCGTGGATCGGGTCCCCGCTGGTGGCGATCACGCTGATCCTGCTGATCATCGCCGGGTTCTATCATGCGGCACTCGGCCTGAGGGTGGTGATCGAGGACTACGTCGGCTCCGAAGCAGTCAAGCAGGTCATGCTGATCCTGGTGCAGTTCACCTGTATCGCGCTGGGCGTCGCCACCGTGTTTTCCATCCTGAAACTGGCCCTGTAGGGACGATCATGGCTGCCTACGAACTCGAAGAGCACAGCTACGATATCGTCGTGGTCGGGGCGGGGGGCGCCGGTTTGCGCGCGACCCTCGGCATGACCGAGCAGAACCTGAAGACCGCCTGCATCACCAAGGTCTTTCCGACCCGCAGTCACACCGTGGCGGCCCAGGGCGGTGTCGGGGCGGCGCTCGACAACATGGGCGAGAGCGACAACTGGCGCTTTCACATGTACGACACCGTCAAGGGCTCCGACTGGCTCGGCGACCAGGACGCCATCGAGTACATGTGCCGCAATGCCATGCCGGCGGTGATCGAGCTCGAACACTACGGAGTGCCGTTTTCCCGCACCGAGGAAGGCAGGATCTACCAGCGGCCGTTCGGCGGCCACACGCTGGACTACGGCGAACGCATGGCCAAGCGTGCCTGTGCCGCCGCCGACCGGACCGGCCACGCGATCCTGCACACGCTCTACCAGCAGTGCCTGCGCAACAACGCCGAGTTCTTCGTCGAGTACTTCGCACTCGACCTGATCATGGATGACGACGGAGCGTGCTGCGGCGTCATGGCGATTGACCTCGCGACCGGAGTGATCCACCGGTTCCGGGCCCACCAGACCGTGCTCGCCACCGGCGGCTACGGCCGTGCCTATTTTTCCTGCACTTCGGCGCATACCTGCACCGGTGACGGCAACGGCATGGTGCTGCGGGCCGGCCTGCCGCTCCAGGACATGGAGTTCGTGCAGTTTCATCCCACCGGCATCTACGGCGCCGGCTGCCTGATCACCGAGGGCGCGCGCGGCGAGGGCGGCTACCTTACGAACTCGCAGGGCGAGCGCTTCATGGAGCGCTATGCCCCGACCGCGAAGGACCTGGCGTCCCGCGACGTGGTCAGCAGGTCGATGACGATCGAGATCAACGAGGGCCGCGGGGTGGGGCCGCAGTCCGATCACATCTTCCTGCACCTCGAGCATCTCGATCCGGCGGTGCTGGCCCAGCGCCTGCCGGGGATCTCGGAAACGGCGCGCATCTTCTCCGGGGTCGACGTCACCCGAGAACCGATCCCGATCCTGCCCACCGTACACTACAACATGGGGGGCATTCCGACCAACTACCACGGCGAGGTACTGGCCCCGACGCGGGAGGATCCGGACCGGGTGTGTCCCGGCCTGATGGCGATCGGCGAGGCCGCCTGCGTCTCGGTCCACGGGGCGAACCGGCTCGGGACCAACTCGCTGCTCGACATCGTCGTGTTCGGGCGCGCCGCCGCCTACCGCGCCGGGGAGACCGTGCGCGCCGGCGAGCCGCACCGTCCACTTGCCGCCGATGCGAGCGAGCACGCGATTGCGCGTCTCGACCGGTTCCGCTCGGCCTCCGGGAGCAGCCGGACCGCCGAGCTGCGCCTGGGCATGCAGCGCGCCATGCAGCAGCACGCCGCGGTGTTCCGCACCGAGGCACTGCTCGAGGAAGGGGTCGAGAAGATCCACCGCCTGGCCGACGGCATGTCCGACCTGTCGGTCTCCGATCGGTCGCTGATCTGGAACACCGACCTTGTCGAGGCACTCGAACTCGACAACCTGATGGGCCAGTCCATCGTCACCCTGACGTCCGCGGTGCTGCGCAAGGAGACCCGCGGCGCCCACGCGCACGAGGATTACCCCGAGCGTGACGACCGGAACTGGATGAAGCACACCTGCATGTGGCTCGATGCCGGCAACAGCTACGAGGTGATCTACCGCGACGTGCACCTGAACACGCTGTCGAACGAAATCGAGTCAATCCCACCGGTCGCGCGGGTGTACTGACACCGCGACCGGAACCAACCGGACCGGGAGGCCCGGAACGCATGGCCACGTTTACCCTGCCGCGAAACTCCAGGATCACCGCCGGCACGACCCACGCCGCGGCAACCGGGCCCCGCCAGCCGCGCAGGTTCCGGATCTATCGCTACGATCCGGATTCCGGGGAGAACCCGCGGCTCGACAGCTACGAGATTGATCTCGATGACTGCGGGCCGATGGTCCTCGATGCCCTGATCAAGATCAAGAACGAGGTCGACAGCGGCCTGACCTTCCGCCGCTCCTGCCGCGAAGGCATCTGCGGCTCGTGCTCGATGAACATCGACGGCACCAACACCCTTGCCTGCCTGAAGCCCATCGACGAGATCAGGGGCGATGTCCGGATCTATCCGTTGCCGCACATGGAGGTGATCAAGGACCTGGTCACCGACCTGACCGCCGCCTACGCCCAGCTGGCATCGGTCGAGCCATGGCTGAAGACCAGCACCCCGGCCCCGGCGGGCGAGGAGCGCCGGCAGTCGATCGAGGAACGCGAGCGCCTCGACGGCCTGTGGGAGTGCGTGCTCTGCTTCAGCTGCTCGACCGCGTGCCCGAGCTACTGGTGGAGCGGTGACCGCTACCTCGGTCCGGCGGTGCTGCTGCAGGCCTACCGCTGGATCGCCGACTCGCGCGACGAAAGCACGGGCGAGCGGCTCGACGCACTCGAGGATCCGTTCCGCCTGTACCGGTGCCACACCATCATGAACTGCACCAAGACCTGCCCGAAGGGGCTGAACCCGGCCCGGGCCATCGCCGAGATCAAGAAACTGATGGTCGCCCGGCGCTAGCGAAACGCCCGCAGAAGCGGGCCGACACCAACACGACCGGGGACTTCATCATGGCCGAAACAAACGAGATGACCGGCGGCGAGGCCCTTGCGCGCCTGCTTCGGGCCCAGGGTATCGGGCCGATGTTCGGAATGGGCGGGTTCCAGTTGCTGCCGTTCTACGATGCCGCCCGGCGCCTCGGTCTCGCCCATTCCCTCATCAACGATGAACGCTGCGGCGCCTTTGCCGCCGACGCCTATGCCAAGCTCACCGGCCGGGTCGGCGTGGTCGACGCGACGCTCGGTCCGGGCGCCACCAACCTGGTCACCGGCCTCGTCGAGGCGCTCAATGCCGGAACCCCGATGGTCGCGGTGGTCGGGGACAGCCACCGGCTGCATTCCTGGAAGAACATGACCCAGGAAAGCCGCCAGCTCGAGATGCTGGCGCCGGCGGCCAAGGAAGTCATCCGGGTCGAGATGATCGAACGGTTGCCCGAACTGGTCCGGCGCGCCTTCCAGGTGGCGACCTCCGGCCGGCCGGGACCGGTGGTGCTCGACGTTCCCGAGGACATCTGCCACGGGCTCTATCCGTTCGATGCCGACGAGCTCGACGTGCCCCGGGACAACCAGGCGGCGCCCGCCCTGCGCAGCCGCCCTGCGCGCGGGGCGGTCGAGGCCGCGGCGACGCTGCTGCGCTCGGCGGCCAGGCCGATGATCCTGGCCGGTGGCGGCGTGCACCTGTCTGGTGCGGCGGAGACACTGGAACGGTTTGCCGGGAGTTTCTCGATCCCGGTCGCGCACACCATGACCGGCAAGGGCGCGATCGCGTGCACCAATGACCTGAACGCCGGCCTGTTCGGCCGGTACGACCGGATCGCCAACGGGCTGATGGAGGAGAGCGACTGCCTGCTGGTCGTCGGCTGCAAGCTCGGCGAGATCGCCACCAGGCGGTTCACCCTGCCGCCTTCGGGACGCCCGATCATCCACCTGGAGATCCTTGCCGAGGAAATCGGCCGCACCCTGCAGCCCGACCTGGCGCTGTGGGGCGATGCCCGCGAGGGTCTGCGCGACCTGCACGCAGCCATGGAGGACGATGCGGACCGACAGTCCCGCGACCGGGCCGACTACGCGGGCGAAGTACGCCGGCGCATGGCGGCCTGGCGCCAGTCCGTCGATGCCAGGCTGACCTCGGGCGAGGTGCCGGTCAACATGGCCCGGCTGATGCACGAGCTGAACCTGGGACTGTCCGAGGACGCCGTCCTGGTCGCCGACGGCGGCTTTGCGGCGCACTGGGGCGGGCTGCTGTACGACACCAAGCGCGCCGGGCGCGGGTTCCTGCCCGACCGCGGCTTCGCCTCGATCGGGTATGGTCTGCCGGGCGCGATGGGTGCCGCGCTTGCCGACCAGGGACCGGTGGTGGCGATCACCGGCGACGGCGGCTTCAACATGACTCTGGGGGAACTCGAGACCGCGCGGCGGCTCAGTCTGGACTTCACCATAATCGTGGTCAACAACGCCGCCTCGGGCTACGTCAAGGCGCTGCAGCACCTCATGTACGGCGAGGGCGCCTACCAGTCGAGCGACCTGGTCGAGACCGACTATGCCGCTGCGGCGCGTGCGCTCGGTTGCAACGGTCTGCGGGTGGAGCATCCGGACGAAGTGGCGGGTGCGATTGCTGCCGGACTGGCGCATTCCGGCTCGCCGACGGTGATCGATCTCGTGGTGACCCGCGATCCGGCGCAGATGCTTCCCGGTGTCGACAACCGGGCGGCGACGGTCAGGAAAGGCGACCGCATCGCCTGATCGCGGGACAGGTTCAGACCGGAACGGTTCCCTTCACCACGGTGCGGTGCAACACCCTGGCATGGGCGACCATGTCGTAGTTGCGGTCGGCGCGATGAAGCAGGCAGCGGTTGTCCCACATCACCAGGTCGCCCGGACGCCAGGCGTGCCGATAGACATGCTCATCCACCGTGGCGGCCTCGAGAAGGCGCGCGAGCAGATCACGGCTTGCGTCCGGCTCCATGTCTTCGACATGGCTGACGTGCATGCCGAGGTAGAGCGACCGGCGACCGGTCACCGGATGGGTGCGGACCAGCGGGTGGCTCACCGGAGGACGTTCGCGCTTTTGCTGTTCCGTCGCCGGGACGTTGCCGGTGTTGCGACGGCTGGCCTCCCAGCTGTGGACCGCGCGCAGCCCCTCGAGTTCACGCTGTTCCCTCCCGGACAGGGCGTCCCAGGCCATGTGCATGTTGGCAAACAGCGTGTCCCCGCCGCTCGGTGGCAGCTCGACGGCATGCAGCATCGTCAGCAGTGACGGGACCGCGTGGTACGACTTGTCGGTATGCCAGAAGTAGTTGCCGTGGGTGCGCGGCGTCGCCGTCGGCCTGCCGGTGACCTCGTCACGGTTGGTCACGGTGTGGACCAGCGGATACTTTTCGCCGCTGCCGAGGCGACCGACATGCTCCTCGATCTCTCCGAAGTTGAGCGTGAAGTCGTACTGCCGGTCCTTGTCGAGATCCTGGTTGCGAAACACCAGAACGTGGTGGCGGACAAAGGCATCCATGATAGCGTCGCACAGCGGCGGCGTGAGCGGGACCGACAGGTCGAGGCCGGTGATTTCGGCTCCCGCAACCGGCGAGAGCGGTTCGATCGCAAACGGCGGAATATCGGTCGCCGCACCCTGGATCTGCATGTCGGTCATCTGCACTTTCCTACCGCCGGAAGCGGCTGGAGCGGACGGTGGGATTCGAACCCACGACTTCAACCTTGGCAAGGTTGCGCTCTACCCCTGAGCTACGCCCGCACAGGCGGTGACGGAGCTTCCCGTCGCCACTTACAGCAGGTGCCATCATAGCCGAAACCACCCCCCGATCAAGGGCCGGGCCGGTCTGCAATCGACAGCCGCGCAACCTGCGGGCAGTCTGCCGGTCCCCCCTCGCAGGACCCGGCGGATGGTGCCGTGAACCCTAATGCCGGGTGCCTCGACATCGCCGACTTCATCAACGAAACCTGCCCGTGGTCCGGCAAGCCGGTGCAGCCGGACTCGCTGACCCGCCACGATGGCCGGGTGGTCGGCTTCTGCGATCCCGGCTGCCGCGACACGTTCGAGGCAGCCGTACGCCACTTCGAACTGGCGCGGACCGCAGGTTGACCGGTTTGCGAGAAGGCGGGCGGGGGGCTCGAACCCTGGACCCGCAGATCAGGTCGATTCATGCACGGGCGCCCTTTCTCTGGACAGTTGCCTGGCAGAGCCGGTCAACCATCGTCGGGCCGTCCGGGCTGGCGAACCTGGCGTCGACCAGTTCATGCAGCGGTCGCCCGGATGCAACTCTCCCGCGCATGGTCACTCGCGTTCGACCGCAAGCGTCAGGAGCGGCGGGTTGATGGAGAGGTTGTCGCGTTCGGCCCTGACTTCTTCCAGGAGAACCTTCGGCTACAAGGGTCTGCAGGCAGACAGCAGCAGCCTGACGCCTGGACGTATCCGCCTTGGCCACGTCGCCGCCGGCCAGCGTCGCGTCTGCGGAGAACTCATCGTCCAGAGCGACCGCGCGCCCGGCCCCGGTGCCTGGAGTTCCGTGCTGCCGGAACCCTGTTGGCACTGTTCCGAACCTGAGCAATGATAGGGACAAAGATAGCTTGACGGCGCATGCCGTCTGCAGGGCCTGAACCGAAGCCCTGAAGGCGTTTTCACCTTGCATGTTCCATGTTTTCTCCTGTATTTGTCCCATATTGTTCGGGAGACGCCGCATGCGTCCGCTCGCAGGCGGTGTTTGACTGCGTGGCCTGCGGCCACGCTGACAATGCGGACGCGAATGCTGCCCGCAACATACGGCGCCGGGGACTGGCGCAGCTGCACGGGGAGGTCGCCGGGTTGCCGGGCTGTGGAACCGTGAATACACGGGGAAGGATGGCGGCATGAGCCGTCAAGTCATCTTTGTAGTCCCCAATGATACCGACAGGGTGCCCGTCACGGGCCGGAGGAAGGTTTGCGGGAAAGGAGACAGCGGTGCTGACGCACGCAGAGGTGGAAACCTATCGCCGCGACGGCTATGTCGTTCCGTCGGGCTTTTGCCTCGACGGGGACGAGCTGGAAACCCTGCGCGCCGCGGTGGAGCAGGTGCTGCATGACAATCCGGAGATCGAACCCGACCGGGTCATCAATCCGCATCTCGACCGCGGCAGGCCTTACCGGCTGCGCGGCCATCGGGCCTTCCACGACATCGTGCATGACGACCGGATTCTCGACCTGGCCGGGGCGGTCATGGGGCCGGACCTCGTGCTGCTGTTCACGCACCTCTTCTGCAAGCCGCCCGAGAGTCCCCGCACCGTTCCCTGGCATCAGGACGGGCCGTTCTGGCCGGTCGAGCCGATGGCCTCCTGCACGGTCTGGCTGGCGCTCGACACGGTCGATGCCGGCAATGGCGCGATGCGGGTCATTCCCGGCTCTCACCTGGAACAGTACCGCCGTCACGAACTCGTGGACGATCCCGACTCGACCCTGAACCGGGAAATCCGGATCCGGGATTTCGACGAGAGCGGGGCGCACACCATCGAGCTGGAACCGGGGCAGGTGTCGGTGCACGACATCGGCATCATCCACGGCTCGGCTGCCAACAGCTCCGGACGCCGCCGCGCCGGATTTGCCATGCGCTACATGCCGGCGACGAGTTGCGTCCACCGCCGGATCGAGAACGCCGCGGCGGACTGGGGCGACCTCCCCGTCGAACTGGTGCGCGGCCACAACCGCAATTCCGGCACCGACTTCTCCCTCGGCGATTTCGGCGAGCCCTGGCCGGCGCGGTAGGGCGCGCCGTCCGGGTCGATCGGGATACCGCCTGCGTCGAGCGCGATCCGGGAAGGACCGGTTCCCTCCCGTGCGTACATGCGCCCTCGAGCGCATCAGCATGCTCCCGGCAGCCCAGTGCCGGGCGACACGAAGCCGCCTTCCCGGTGACCCTTCATGAGCGATTGAGTGTCCGGTGCGGAATGGAGGGCGATCGGGGACTCGAACCCCGGACCCGCTGATTAAGAGTCAGCTGCTCTACCGACTGAGCTAATCGCCCGCGCACCGCCCGTTTGATACGAAATCGCGCGGTCTCGCGCAATGGCCCTCGCACAGCCGGGTGCGTCGGAAGCCAGCGTCTCCCGAACCCGTTCTCTCAAAACCCCTCGCCGGTCTGCCGACCGACGGGCACATCGCGGTGCACATGCGCCGAGACCATGAAACCGATCGCGATCATGAAGGTGATCATCGCGGTGCCGCCATAGGAGATCAACGGCAACGGGGCGCCGACCACCGGGATCAGGCCGGTCACCATTCCCACGTTGACAAAGACGTAGAGGAACACCGTCATCCCGGCACCCAGCGCGAGCAACCGCGCGAACTGGCTTCCGGCCCGCATGCCGATGATGCAGGCAAATGCCACCACCAGGGCGAACAGCACAAGCAGGAACAGCGCCCCCATCAACCCGAATTCCTCCGCATACAGCGTAAACGCGAAATCGGTCTGCTTCTCAGGAAGGAAGTTCAGGCGACTCTGCGACCCCTGCAGGAACCCCTTGCCGAACAGTCCGCCCGATCCGAGTGCGATCTTCGACTGGGCAATGTGATAGCCCGTGCCGAGCGGATCGCGGCCGGGGTCGAGAAAGGTCTCGATCCGTTCCTTCTGGTAGTCCTCCAGCGTCAGCCACACCAGCGGGACCGAGCCGACCATCACCACCAGGACGAGCAGGAACTTCCACAGCCGGACGCCCGCGAGAAAGAACATCGTTCCCGCACCGCACAGGATCAGCGCCGCGGTGCCGAAATCGGGCTGACGGAAGATCAGGAATACCGGTACCAGAACCAGGGCCAGCGGCAGCAGCAGGGGCACGACCCTGCCGATCCGTTCCCGTGTCATGCCATGAAAGTGGCGGGCCAGCACCAGGACCATCACGACCTTCATCAACTCCGAGGGCTGCAGCTGCACCACGCCGAGGTCAATCCAGCGCTGCGCTCCCTTGCCGACCTCTCCGAAGAACTCCACCGCCACCACCAGCAGCAGGGTGACGGCGTAGACCGGATAGGCCGAATTGAGCAGCAGGCGGATGTCGACGAGCGCAATGCCGAACGCCAGTGCCAGTCCGACCGTGAACCGCAGGGCCTGCCGCATCGCCCACGGATCCCAGCTGCCCTGTCCGGCCGAGTACAGGGTCCCGCATCCGATCGCCGCGATGAGCACCACGATCGCGACCAGACCCCAGTTCAGCGTTGCGAGCTTCTGCAGCGGGCCAGGCGCTTCGGGTCCGAACTGCTCCGCATCCAGCCGGCTCATGTCGCGTCGTCCCTTTTCGGCGCAAGCTGGGGCAGCGGGACCACTCTCGGGCCGCCGCGCGCGACGGTGTTCCGGATCGTCCGGGCGAGGATTTCCGCAGCGATGGGCGCGGCAACCGACCCGCCGGAACCGCCGTGCTCGATCAGCACGCAGGTGGCGTAGGCCGGCCGGTCGGCGGGCGCGACACCGACGAACAGCGCATGGTCGCGTTGATCGCGCGGCAGGTCCTCGTTCCTCAGCTTGCCGGTGCGCCGCTCTTCCGTGGTGATGCGGCGAACCTGGACCGACCCGGTCTTGCCCGCGATCTCGAACCCGAGCTGGCGGTCCCGGATCGAGGCCGCGGTCGCCTGGAATCCGTTCACCGCGCGCCACAGGCCGCGCATGACAACCGCCAGATGATCCTTCGGAATCCCGAGACGCCCGAAGGACACCGATCGCGCCTGTTCGTCGAGCACCAGCCGGGGAACAACAGCGCGGGCGCCGTTGGCCAGGCGCGCCATCATGGTCACCATCTGCAGCGGGGTTGCCAGCAGGAATCCCTGGCCGATTCCGGAAATCAGGGTCTCGCCTTCCTGCCACGGTTCACCGTACTTCGCCTGCTTCCACTCCTCGCCGGGGACCAGGCCGTTGCGCTCGCCCGGCAATTCGATCCCGAGGGTGTCGCCAAAACCGAACCGACGGGCCATGTCGGCAATTGGCCCGATGCCGAGCCTGCGGGCCAGCTCATAGAAGTAGACGTCACAGCTGCGTTCCAGCGCCTCCTCCATGTTGACCGGACCATGCCCGACTGCGTGCCAGCAATGAAACCGGCTGTCGCCGAGTTCCGTGAATCCCTGGCAATCCACCTTCTCGTCTACCGACATCACCCTGTTTGCGAGTGCGGCCAGACAGACCACGGGTTTGAAGGTCGAGCCGGGCGGATACCAGCCGGCGATCGCCTTGTTGATCATGGGTGAACGCCGGTTGGACAACAGACGGTTCCAGTCCCGCGGCGTCAGCCCCTTGTTGAAGGCGTTGGGATCGAATCCGGGTGTCGACGCCAGGGCGAGGACCTCGCCCCGGTGGATGTCCATCACGATCGCGGCCCCGCTCTCGGGAGGCGCCAGGGCGCCGCCTGCATCCAGATTGACCAGTCCGTGGTCCGCGGCCAGTCCGAGCTCCGGGCTGCGCTGCCCATCGAAGGCACGACGGGCGGCCCGCGAATCCCTGGGAACCACCCGGGCCGCTCCGCGTTCCAGCCAGAGCGAGGCCTGCTGCTGCAACTCGGCATCGAGTGTCAGTGTCAGGTTCGCACCCGAGGCACCGTCCTCGACCGGCAGTTCGCGGATCCACTGTCCGACCGCATTGACCTCCACCTGTCGTCGGCCGCTGATCCCGCGCAGCGCGGTCTCGAAGAAGTGCTCGATGCCGCTCTTGCCGATCCGCGCACCCGGCAGTCCGAGGGCAGGGTCGTCCGAGAGCTCGGTCACCGAGACCGGAGCCACGTAGCCGGTGACGTGTACGGCCGACTCCCCATAGGGATAGTGGCGGGAGCGACCGACCTCGATCCGGATCCCGGGCATGTACGGCGCACGCACGGCGATCCGCGCAACGTCCCTGCGCGACAGTCCATCAACCACGACGATCGGCTGGAACCGGTTCTTCCTCTCCGCGGCGGACCGAAGCACCGGCTCGGCGTCGAATTCTCTGTGCACGATCAACTCGCGCAGCTGCTGCAGGGTCCACTGCAGGTTCTCTGTCCGTTCGGCGATGATGCTGATGCGGAACAGGTCACGATTGACCGCGAGACCGCGTCCCTGGCGATCACGCACCGCCCCCCGGCTGACCGGCACCACCACGATGTCGAACTGGTTGTCCTCCGACAGTCCCTGGTAGTTGTCGCTTTCCGTCACCTGAAGATGGTGCAGGCGGACAATCAGGGCCCCGGTGAGGACGAACTGGGCCGATCCGAGCATCAGGGCTCGCCGGGTGAGTGTGCGCCGTGCCTCCTGGTCGTCCGCGTTCCTCACCGCACGGTCCTACCGGATTATCTGCCGGTGCACCCGCACCAGCCCCCATGCCAGTACCGGAAAGCACACAACGGTGGCGCCAAGCTGCAGGATCGCGGCAGGCGCCACTACCAGGCGCAGTGCCAGCAGGCAGGTCATCAGCCACATGCCAAGGAACGCCGCCGCGGCGATCAGCGCGAACCCGCCCCACACGATCGGGAAGGACCGCAGCACGAATGCCTGTCTCTGGTTCTGCACCACGACATGTACCGCAAGCAGCGTCAACGCCCCCAGTCCCGTCGGATGACCGGCGAGGATGTCGGAAAGCAACCCGACCAGGAACACGGCTGCCGGGGGCAGCAGGTCGGGCCGGTAGAGTGTCCAGTAGAACACCGCGATCATGGCGAAATGCGGCATGGTCTCGCTCAACCACGGAGCACCGAGCGGCAGCAGGCCGGGCAGGATCAGCAGACCGACGGTCACGGTCGGAACCGTGGCGCGCGCGGCCTGGTCGAGTTGCAGTGCCAGCAGGAATAGCCTCATGGCCCGACGCCCGGAACCTTCCCGATGTCGTATTTGAGTAGCCGCACGTGATCGGGCCCGCTCCACTGGGCCAGCGGACGGACCCGGACCTCGCTGCCGGTGATCGAGGTCACCAGCCCGACCGGCAACCCGGCCGGCAGAACTCCGCCAAGTCCCGAGGTCACCACCCGGTCCCCGGTCGAGACGTGGGCGCCGTGCGGCAGGAACCGCATCACCGGCGTGCGCGAGTTGTCGCCCGACAGGATCCCCGGATAGTTGGTGCCCCCGGCGCCCTGGACGGTAACCGGGATCTGGGAATTCAGATCGGTGACAAGCAGGACCCGGGCGTGCCGCTCACCCGCGGTCACCACCACTCCGGACACTGCACCGTCACCCGACACGGCGACCTGGCCGGGCTCCACTCCGTGGCGGCGACCGGCGCTGACCAGCATGCTGCGCATGAACGGCCCGCCGGTTGCGGTGATCGCCCGCGCCGAGATCGAGGCCGGGCTTGGCGGCGGAACGAACCGGGACAGCCGCCTGAGCCTTTCGTTCTCCTGCTCCAGCGTGACGGCCCGGTGCCACCACTGGCGCAGGACGCGGTTTTCCTCGCGCAGGTGGTCCACCTGTCCCTGAAGATCGTACAGTCGGGTGACCCACTCCACGCCGGACGAAACCATCGCCGCCGGCCTCGCGGTGACCAGCAGCACGGGGGTGAGGATGTCCGTCACCCCGACACGCATGCGCTCGACGATCACGTTGTCGACATTGCCCAGCAGCATCAGCGCGAAGGCGGCGACCCCCATCGACGCGACCGAGAATCGTTGCCACAGGGAGCGAACCGGCTGCACTACCCTCGTGAAGGTCACCGGTCTCAGGGCCATGGTTCCGCCTCTTCAGTCGCTCCCGTTCCGCACTCAGTTGGCTCCGATCAGGACACTGCGCATCGCCTTCAGTTCCTCGAGGCACCGACCGGTCCCGAGAGCCACGCACTTGAGCGGCTCGTCGGCGACCGAGATCGGCAGCGAGGTGTTGATCCGCAGGATCTCGTCCATCCTCCCCAGCAACGCACCGCCCCCGGTGAGCACGATGCCCTTGTCGACAATATCCGCAGCCAGTTCCGGAGGCGTCTGCTCAAGCGCCACCTTCACCGCCTCGACGATGTGGCTGACCGGCTCGGCGAGGCTGCGGGCAATCTGCGCCTCGTTGATCGTGATCTGCCTCGGGATGCCCTCGATCAGGTCGCGCCCCTTGATGTCGAGGGTCTGTCCGTGTCCGTCTTCCGGCAGGTAGGCCGACCCGATTTCCATCTTGATCCGCTCGGCACTGGTCTCGCCGAGTAACAGGTTATGCTCGCGGCGAATGTAGGCGATGATCGCCTCGTCCATCTTGTCGCCACCGATCCGCACCGATCTCGAATAGACGATCCCCCCGAGAGACAGCACCGCGACCTCGGTGGTTCCACCGCCGATGTCGACAACCATCGAGCCGGTTGCGTCCGTTACCGGGAGGTTGGCGCCGATCGCCGCCGCCATCGGTTCCTCGATCAGGTACACCCGCCTTGCCCCGGCACTCTCGGCGGACTCGCGAATGGCCCGCCGTTCCACCGCGGTGGAGCCCGACGGCACACAGATCACGATCTGCGGGCTGGCAAAGCTGCGGCGGTTGTGCACCTTGCGGATGAAGTGCTTGATCATGTCCTCCGCGACCTCGAAATCGGCGATGACCCCGTCGCGGAGCGGACGGATCGCCTGGATCGAGCCGGGAGTGCGGCCGAGCATGTCCTTGGCCTCTTCGCCCACCGCCAGGACCCGCTTCCTGCCCTTGATGGTACCGACCGCCACCACCGAGGGCTCATTGACCACGATGTCGCGACCGCGCACGTAGACCAGGGTATTGGCGGTACCCAGATCGATCGCCATGTCGGCAGACAGCATTCCGAGTAGTCTGGCAAACATCAGACCCTATCCGTCACAGTTCCGTTGACAGGCTCCCCGGAGTGGCTGGAGTCGCGGTCCCGGCATCGGGCTCCGGCTCACGAGCAACGGTCACTCTTCGTCCACCGCCTACACAGTCTCGTTCATCTTCGCAACGAATATCAAGAAATCAGCACTCTACCGGCCGGCGCCGGGTCGTCTTCCTCATCGCCCTCCGCGGTGACCATCGAGATGATCGAACCACGGGAAATCGCCACCACACCGCCGCGACAGACCTCGATGGTACCAATCGCTTCCATCAGGCCGATGAACGCATCGATCTTGCCGGGATTGCCCGTGAGTTCGAACACGAAGCTCTCGAGCGTGCTGTCAATCGCCCGGGCCCGGAACATGTCGGCGATACGCAGGGCCTCGATCCGGGCCTCGCTCCGGTTCGCGACCTTGATCAGCGCCAGTTCGCGTTCGATGTGCGGACCCTCCGTCGAGAGGTCATGCACCTCGTGAACCGGAACCAGCCGCGCGAGCTGCGCCTTGATCTGCTCGATCACCATCGAGGTTCCCGAAGTCACGATCGTGATCCTCGAGAACCGGGCAACCGGGTCGACCTCTGAAACAGTCAGGCTCTCGATGTTGTAGCCGCGCCCGGAAAAAAGCCCGATCACCCGTGCGAGCACACCCGGCTCGTTGTCCACCAGCACGGCGACCGTGCGCCGCTGCTCGCGGGTGTCATCCTGCTGACCCACGCCGGTCACTCCTTGCTTGCGCAGCTGCCGGTCAGACCAGCACCATCCCGTCGTCGGAAGTCTCGTGCTCCGCACGGTCGTCCTGGCCAAGCAGCATTTCGTTGTGGGCCGCGCCCGACGGGATCATCGGGAAGCAGTTTTCCTCCTTGCTGACCCGGATATCGGCCAGCACGAACCGGTCGACCGCAAGCATCTCGTCAACGACATCCTCGAGGTCATCCGCGGTCCGGGCGATCAGTCCCACCCCGCCGAAGGATTCGGCCAGTTTCACGAAGTCCGGCAGCGACGCGGTGTAGCTCTCCGAGTAACGCCCGCCATGGATCAGTTCCTGCCACTGGCGGACCATGCCCATCCACTGGTTGTTCACGATGAAGGCCTTCACCGGCAGCCCGTACTGGCAGAGCGTCGACAGTTCCTGGATGTTCATCAGGAACGATGCCTCGCCGGCGACGTCGATCACGAGGGCGTCGGGATGGGCGACCTGCACGCCGAGCGCGGCAGGCAGGCCGTAGCCCATGGTGCCGAGCCCGCCTGAGGTCATCCAGCGGTTCGGCTCCTCGAACTCGAAGTACTGTGCCGCCCACATCTGGTGCTGGCCGACTTCGGTGGTGATGTAGAAGTCGCGACCGCGGATCTTCTCGAACAGCCTGCGGATCGCGTGCTGCGGCTTGATGACAGCTCCGTTCTGGCTATAGGCGAGGCAGTCACGCGCGCGCCAGCTGTCGATCTGTTCCCACCAGCGCGCCAGCGCATCCTGCTTCGGCTGACAGCCCTTCCGTTTCCATGTCTCGATCATCCGGGCCAGCACCGTCGCCGCGTCGCCGATCACGGGAACGTCGACGGGAACGTTCTTGTTGATCGAGGACGGATCGATATCGACATGGATCTTGCGCGAGTGCGGCGAGAAGTCGGAGATCCGCCCGGTCACACGATCGTCGAACCGCGCACCGATGTTGATCATCACGTCGCAGTTGTACATCGCGAGGTTGGCCTCGTAGGTGCCATGCATTCCGAGCATGCCCAGGAACCGCCGGTCGGACGCAGGAAACGCCCCGAGTCCCATCAGGGTGAGCGTCGCCGGGTAGCCGGTCATCCGCACGAACTCGGTCAGCAGCCGGCTTGCCTCGGGCCCGGAGTTGACCAGGCCGCCGCCGCCGTAGAACACCGGGCGTTCGGCGCTCGCGATGAGATCGACCGCCTGTTCCACCGCAGCCTGGTCCGGAGTGGTGCGCGGCCGGTAGGAGGTGCGGCGCGGTGCCGAGGGCGCGCGGTACGGTCCATCCGCGAACAGCACATCCTTGGGCAGATCGATCACCACCGGGCCGGGCCGGCCACGTGCGGCGACGTGGAATGCCTCGTGCATGATGTCGGCAAGGTTGTCGACCGACTTGACCAGGTAGTTGTGCTTCGTGCACGGACGGGTGATCCCGGTGGTGTCCGCCTCCTGGAAGGCATCGTTGCCGATCAGGTGCGTCGGAACCTGCCCGGTCAGGCAGACAACCGGGATACTGTCCATGAGCGCGTCGGTCAGGCCCGTGACCGCGTTGGTGGCGCCCGGCCCCGAAGTCACCAGCACCACGCCCACCTTTCCGGTGGACCGGGCATACCCCTCCGCCGCGTGCACCGCGCCCTGTTCATGGCGGACCAGGATGTGCCGGACCGCGTTGGTCTTGAACAGCTCGTCGTAGATCGGAAGGACAGCGCCGCCGGGATATCCGAACACGACTTCGACACCCTGGTCCTGCAGTGCCTTGAGCACGATGGCGGCACCGGTCATCCGGGTCTGTGGCTCTGGGTCTGGCTGAGCGGCGGAAGTCATCACATGCCCTTTCCGCGAGCCGACAGGCTCGCTCTCCTGCGTCGCTTGCGCGGCGGGGCGGACCCTACCGCCTCGGGTGAATCCGGTCAACACGGAGGCCGTCCCTGCGCGGGAGACAGAAACCGCCGCAGCTCGTCGAGCAGCCCGGCGGGCACCCCGACATCGCCGATCATCCCCGGGACCACCCGGTCGGCATGGAGCTGGTGGCGGAACCAGGTCGCCTGGCGCTTGGCGTAGCGCTTGGTGCGCCGGCGTGCATTCTCGCCCGCCTGCTCCAGGGTGAGGTGGCCGGCGAGGTGCGCCAGCAGTTCGGGCAGCCCGATCGCCTTCATCCCCGGCAGCGACGGGTCGAGACCGAGACCGGCGAGGCCGCGGGCCTCCTCGAGCGCGCCTCGCTCCAGCATGGCGTCGAACCGCGCATCGCAGGCGGCGTAGGTTGCCTCGCGCGGCGGCAGCACCAGCACCACGAAGGCATCCGGCCCGTCGGTCGTGCGGTGCTCGCGCTGCCAGTCGGCGAGCGGACGGCCGGTCGCCTCCAGTACCTCCCGGGCGCGCACCAGCCGCTGGGTGTCCCCGTCGTTCAGCCGGGCGGCAGTTTCCGGGTCCCGGTCCGCCAGTTCGCGGCGGAAGGCGGGCCCGCCGATCGCCGCCAGACGCGCCTGCGCCGCACGCCGGAAACGGTCCGGGATGTCGGGAATTGGCGCCAGACCCTCCAGCAACGCCCGCAGATAGAGCCCGGTCCCGCCACAGATCACCGGAACCGAGCCGCGCGCATGCGCCACCGCGACCTCGGCGCGGGCGCGGTCCAGCCAGTCGGCGACCGAGCAGGGTCGAGCGATCGACCGGAATCCGTACAGGCGGTGGGGAGCGCGGGCGACCTGCCGGCGCCCGGGGCGCGACGTCAGGATGCGCAGTTCCCGGTAGACCTGCATCGAGTCACTGTTGATCACCGTGCCGCCGAGGGTTTCGGCCAGCCGGACCGCAAGCTCCGACTTGCCGCCCGCGGTCGGTCCCGCGACGGCGATCACCGGGAGACGGTGTCGTTGGGGCCGGCTGTCCATTGCCCCCGCGATAGGCAATACTCCGGCGCAATGCAATATGCCCTTACCCTGACGGCGGACCCGGTCTCGCGCCCGCTTGGCCCCGAACACGTGCGTGAGGCCGTCGCAGCGCTGCGTGCGGCAGGCGCCAGGCACCAGGGCACCACCTGGCTCGGGCGCGGTTGCGCACTTGACCTCGTGCTGGCCGCACCGGCCGCGGACCCGGTCCGCGCGGGCGTGGATCACGCGCTTGCCGGAGCCGGGGTGGATATCGCCATCCAGCCGGCAGCGGGGCGCCGCAGGCGCCTGCTCGTCGCCGACATGGATTCGACCGTCATCGGCCAGGAGACGCTCGACGAGCTCGCCGACATGGCGGGTCTGCGCGACAGGGTGGCCCCGATCACCGATCGGGCCATGCGCGGCGAGATCGACTTCGAAACCGCCCTGCGCGAGCGGGTCCGGCTGCTCGCGGGACAACCGGCAACGCTGCTCGCGACCCTGGTTGAACAGCGGATCACGCTGACACCCGGCGCCACGGTGCTGGTCCGCACGATGCGCGCACACGGCGCCCGGACTGCGCTGGTCTCGGGCGGCTTCACCGCGGTCACCGGACCGGTGGCGCACCGCGCCGGGTTCGATGATCACCACGCCAACAGCCTCGTGGTGGTCGACGGCAGGCTCGCGGGAACGGTCGAAGACCCGGTGCTCGGGGCCGATGCCAAACGGGCCATCCTGCACCGGCTGTGCAGCGAGTACGCGAGTACGCCCGTCGACGCGCTCGCGGTGGGAGACGGGGCGAACGACATGCCGATGCTTGCGGCCGCCGGCACCGGGGTGGCGTTCAGGGCCAGGCCGCGGGTTGCGGCGTCGGCGCGGTTTCGCGTCGACCACGGCGATCTGACGGCCCTGCTCTACCTTCAGGGTTTCAGGGAGGACGAGTTCGCCGGCCACGGTGCCGTCGGCAACCCGCCGGCCAGCCAGCCCGGCTGACGCGGTTCCGTCAGCCGAGACCGGCCGAGCATGCCCTCACGCACCGAGTAGACATGGCGATACCCCGCCCGGTCGAGCCAGGAGGCGGCCCTGGCCGACCTCGCGCCGCTGGCGCAGATCAGGGCCACCCGGTCGTTCGCCGGATCGAGCCCGAGGAACCGCACCCGTTCCAGGAAACCGGCACGTCCACCGGGCCCGTGGAAGTCCACGAGCCCGGCCCCGGGCGGAATGCCTGTGCTACGCCACTCCTCCGGGGTCCGTACGTCGATGATGAACAGAGTTCCGTTTCTCGCACCGTGCCAGGCGTCCGCGGCGGTCATCACCTCGTGTTGCGCCTGCGCACCGGCACGGTGAGGAAGGAGGGCCGTGAACAGGGGGATCGCGAGCACGAGCAGCAGCGCCACGACCGCGGCACTTCCCGGAACGACGCTGCACCGTGCGGTCCCTGATCCCGTGAGACACCCCCCGATCACGGCTTCTCCTCCACGACCGGACCCGTGCTACTCGCGCTTCAACCCGATCGCGATGAAGATCAGGTTGTCGTTGCGCCTGATCGCCAGCAGGACCGCGCTCTTGCCGGGGTCCCCGGCAGCATCCGCCACGACGTCCTCGAGTTGCCGCGCACCTGTGACCTTCTCGCCTCCGGCGAGTTCGATCACGTCGCCGGGTCTGATCCCCTGTTCGGCAGCCGGACCGTCGGGGTGCACCTCGAGCACCAGCACACCGCTGGCATCGGCATCGATCTGCCACTTCTTTTGCATCATGGCATCCAGGTCCACCACGGTCAGGCCGACTTCGCTGAGCCGTACCGTTACCGGGCCATCGGTCTGCGCGGTCTGCACGACGTCGGCGAGTTCACCCACGCGCACCTTCAGGGTCTGCTTTTCGCCGTCGCGCCAGACGACGACATCAACCACGGTGCCTGCGGGCGTGCGCGCCACCATCAGCGGGAAGGACCGCATGGTTCCGACCGGCTTGCCGCCGAATTCCAGGATCACATCCCCGACCTTCAGTCCGCCTCCCTCGGCGGGACTGTCCTCGCGCACGTTGGCAACCAGGGCTCCCATCGCTTCCTCCAGACCTACGGATTCGGCGATGATCGGCGTGACCGTCTGGATGTGAACCCCGAGCCAGCCCCGTTTCACGACCCCGTCCTCGCGCAGATCGTCGATGACCGTCATGGCCAGGCGGCTGGGCACCGCGAAACCGATCCCGACCGAGCCGCCGCTGCGGGTGAAGATGGCGGTGTTGATCCCGACCACCTTGCCATCCAGGTTGAACAGCGGTCCGCCCGAATTGCCGGTATTGATCGAGGCGTCGGTCTGGATGAAGTCGTCGTAGGATCCCTGGTAGATGTCGCGGCCCCGGGCGGAAACGATACCCGCGGTCACGGTGCCGGACAGGTTGAACGGATTGCCGATCGCGAGCACCCAGTCCCCGACCCGCACGGTATCGGAATCTCCGAACTCCACCGCCTCCAACTCGCTGTCGCCGGGTTCGATCTTGAGCACCGCAACGTCGGTCTTCTCGTCCGAGCCCTTCACGGTCGCATCGAACACCGTCCCGTCGTGCAGCCTGACCTTGATCTTGCCGGCATTCACGATCACGTGGTGGTTGGTCACCACGTGGCCGTCGCCGTCAATGATGAACCCCGACCCCAGTGCGTGGGTCGGCCTGCTGTCAGGATCGTTGGGAATGAAGCGGTCCTGGAAGTTCTTGAACCACTCGCTGAACGGCTGGTCCTTGGGCGGGACATCGCCCTGATTCGGCCCCTGCCCGCCGTTGCGTTCGCCCTGGCTCGTGATCGTGTGAATGTCCACCACCGCCGGCGCCAGTTTCTCGACCAGATCGGCAAAGCTCTGCGGCATCGACCCGTCGTGGGCGCGCACCGGGACGGCAACCGCGACCAGAACGAGGGCCGCGACCACATGCACCAGGAAGCGCGACACCGACCGGTTCCGCCGGTCGGCCACCGCCTGCGTGTGCGTGTTCATGCTCCGTCTCTCCTCGTTACCGTTGTTTCGGGGAACCCTGCCGGGCGTTGCGCATGGTTCGTGTTGCCCGACAGGGACAAGGATAGACCGTGCTTTCGGCAGAAAAGTGGCAGCCCGGGTCGCACCGGCACACCCCGCACCTACCCCCTGATCGCCCAGACGGCAACGACGCCGACGGCCACGGCGACCACGCCGCACACGCGCAGCGTGCGATCCGGGATCTCCATCATGCGAGTCAGCATGTCGCGCATCGCGACCGGAAACAGCGCATACAGGGCACCCTCGATGACGAGCACCAATGCCAGGGCGGTCAGCAGGTCCCGCATGGGCGGATCATTTCTACTGACCGGTCAGTGACGGCCCGCCCCCGGTTATATCATTGAAGTACCGGAAAAAATCACTGTTGGGCGTGAGGACCATCGTCGTGTCGGCCGACGCCATGGATTCCCGGTACGCCTGCATCGAGCGGTAGAAGGAGAAGAACTCGGGATCCTGGCCAAAGGCGTCGGCGTAGATCTTGATCGCCTCGCTGTCACCCACGCCGCGCAATGTCTCCGCTTCCTTGCGCGCCTGGGCCAGGATCACGACCTTCTGCCTGTTGGCATCGGCCCGGATCCCTTCGGCGAGCTCGAAGCCCCGGGCCCGGAACTCCTTGGCCTCGCGTTCGCGCTCGGACTTCATGCGGTTCTCGATGTTGGACCGTGTCTGTTCCGGGTAGTCGGCGCGGCGCACGCGGACCTCCACGATCTCCATTCCGAACCGGGTCACCGCGTCGTTCACCGCCTTCTGAATGTCGACCATGATCGTCGCACGTTTCTTGGAAAGGATATCGAGCAGGTTCTCGTTACCGAGCACCCGGCGCAGGGAGGAATTGATGATCGGGCTGAGCTTGCCCGGCACCCCCGAGATTTGCCTGGTGGTCTGGAAGAACAGCAAGGGATCGGTAATACGGTAGCGGGCGTAGGAGTCGACATCGAGGCGCTTCTGGTCGGCCAGGATCACCCGTTCGGTGGGCGGATCGAGGTCAAGCACGCGCTTCTCGTAGTAGACTACCTCCTCGGCGAACGGGATCTTGAAGTTCAGGCCCGGCTCCTGGATCGTCTTCTGCGGCTTGCCGAAGAACAGGACAATCGCCTGCTGGGTCTGTTCGACGATGAACATCGAGCTGGTGACCAACACGCCGAGCACCACGACCAGGCCGCCGACAAGGGCGAGGAATCGGGTCATCGTGTTGTGCTCCCGTCCTGCTGCTCTGCGGTGCGTCTCTGTATCTCGGGCAGTGGCAGGTAGGGTACAACGCCCGTCCCCCCCGCCCCACCGACTGCATTGTCGATAATCACCTTGTTGACCCCCTGCAGCACCTGCTCCAGCGTCTCGAGATAGATGCGCTTGACCGTGATGTCCTTGGACACCGCGTAGGCCTGATAGACGGCATCGAACCGGTTGGCGTCACCCTGGGCCCTGGTGACGACCGACTCGCGGTAGCCCTCGGCGCTCTGCGTCAGCTGCTGCGCCTCGCCTCGTGCCCGGGGAACGATATCGTTTCGGTAGGCTTCCGCCTCGTTCTTCAGCCGGTCCATGTCCTGGCGTGCGCGTGACACCTCATCGAAGGCGTCGATGACGTTCTTCGGCGGCAGCACCTCGAGCAGCTGGACCTGGCGGACCTCGATACCGGCCAGATACTCGGTCATCAGCGTCTGCAAGGCTTCATGCGTCCGGCTCTCGATGTCCTCGCGCCGGCTGGTCAGCGCTTCCTGAATCGGGGTCTGGCCGACGATGTCGCGCATGACCGACTCGGCGGCCATCTTGATGGTCTCGTCGGGGTTGCGGATGTTGAACAGGTAGTTCGGCGCGTCCGAGATTTTCCAGAACACGACGAAGTCGATGTCGACAATGTTTTCGTCGCCGGTGATCATCTGGCTTTCTTCGGGCACATCGCGAACCGACGTGGCGCGCCGGGTAGCCTCGCCGGAGGTCCGCAAGCCGATCTCGATCCGGTTTTCCGCCGTCACGTCCGGCCGGTAGATGTTGCCGATGGGCGACGGCCAGTTCCAGTGCAGTCCCGGCTGGGTAGTGGTACCGGTGAAGCGGCCAAGCACCAGCGGTACGCCTTCCTGGTTGGGCTGGACCCGGTAGAAACCGTTGGCAATCCAGATCGCGACCAGGGCCAGCAGCGCGACAATCACCAGTCGCCGTCCCCTGAATCCGCCCGGGATCAGTCTGCGCAATCGCGCCTGACCACGCCGGATGATGTCATCGATATCGGGCGGTTGCGGGCCACCGCCGCCGCCGCCGCCACCGCGGGGAGGGCGCGACCAGGGCGAACCGCCGCCACCGGACCCGCCGCCGCCGCCCCAGGGGCCGCCGCCTTGATTGTTCCATGACATGGTACGCTCTCCTGCAGGGACCCGGGAGCAACGGCCTGTTTCTAGCAGAGGCGCACCGTCGCTTGCAAAAGTAATCGCCTCCGGCCGATATAGGGTCAGGGCGTTTGCGCAGGGACAGGATCAATGGCCGAAGTCACCGAACAGCAGGTTCTCGACGCGTTGAGCGGGGTGACCGACCCGGACCGTGGCGGCGACGTCGTCAGTCTCGGGATGGTGAGCGGGCTCACGATCCGCGACGGCAATGTCGGGTTCGCCATCGAGGTGGACCCGAAGAGGGGCCCGCAACTCGAACCGGTGCGCCGGGCGGCCGAGCAGGCCGTGGACCGGCTTGCGGGGGTGGTGTCGGTCACCGTGGTGCTGACGGCGCACCGGGCGCCGGCATCCGGCGGCAGGCCGGTTGCCGGCCAGCGGCAGGGACGCGGGGCGGGTCCCGATGTCGGGGCCATCGTGGCCGTCGCCTCGGGCAAGGGTGGCGTCGGCAAGTCGACCACCGCCGTCAACATCGCCGTGGCACTGGCCGAGAGCGGTCTCGCCGTCGGCCTGCTCGACGCCGACATCTACGGTCCGTCACTGCCCCGCATGCTGGCGATCACTGACAAGCCCAGCACCCGTGACGGCAAGATCCTGCAGCCGATCCGGAAGTTCGGACTGACCTGCATGTCCATCGGCTTCCTGGTGCCGGAGGACACGCCGACGATCTGGCGCGGGCCGATGGTGATGAGCGCGCTCGAACAGATGATGCGCGACGTCGACTGGGGACGCCTCGACATCATGGTCGTCGACATGCCGCCGGGCACCGGCGATGCCCAGCTCACGCTGTCGCAGCGCGTACCCCTCGCCGGTGTCGTGATCGTGTCCACCCCGCAGGACATCGCGCTCGTCGACGCGCGCAAGGGACTCAACATGTTCCGCAAGGTCGACGTGCCGGTCCTCGGCCTGGTGGAAAACATGAGCATGTTCGTCTGCCCGCACTGTGGCGGCGAGAGTGCGATCTTCGGCCATGGCGGCGCCCGCGCCGAGGCGGACCGGCTCGGCGTGGACTTCCTGGGCGAGGTGCCGCTGCACATCGACATCCGCACCACGTCGGATGGTGGAACCCCGATCGTGATCGCGGACCCGGACGGGCCGCATGCGCGCGCCTACGCCGCCATCGCCGGGGCGGTATGGGACAGGGTGGGCAGCGCGCGTCGCGAGCCGCCGCGGATCGTCATGAACTGACCCTGACCCGGGTGATGTAGCTGTATTCGGGCCCGTCCGGGGTCTCCCGCGGCTGTCGACACGGTCCCCGCTCGATCCGCCACTGCTCCGGCGGCAGTTCCGGGAAGAACACGTCGCCCCCGGGTTCGCAGTGGACCACGGTCTCGTGGATCCGCACCGCGCTGGCAAGCGCCGCGGCGTAGATCCGCTCGCCGCCGAAGGCGATGACCTCGCGCGCGCCCCATTCCGCAGCACGCCGCCGCGCCGTTGCGAGCGCGGCCTCGAAGTCGGCGACGAGGTCGACGCCCCCGGCCACCGGTCCGCTGCGGCTCACCACCACCAGCCGCCGCCCGGACAGCGGTGTCCTGCCCGGCCTGGCGGCCTGCTCGATCGACCGGTAGGTCCGTCGGCCCATAATCAGCGGCTTGCCCATGGTGAGCGCCCTGACCCGTGCGAGATCGCCCGGAATATGCCACGGCAGGTCCCCGTCCCGGCCGATCACGCGGTTCTCGGCGCGGGCAACCACGACGACCAGTTCCGCTTCACCTGCAGCCCGCATTTTCGTTTCCTGCCGTCGAACTCTTCCTACTGTCCCGGCCCGCCGCCCGCAACGCGGGCCCGGTTGAAGCTGCGCCGGTAGCGTGACGGCGTCGAGCCCACCAGGCGGTGGAAGTGATGGCGCAGGGTCTCGGCCGTTCCGAATCCCGCGGCGGTAGCGATCTGCTCGACGCCGGGGTCGGTGGTTTCCGCGGGCTGGCAGGCGTGGGGGCCCGCTGACGAACCAGCCAGTCGGCCGGGGTTGCCCCGACACTCGCACGCAAGCGGCGCTGGACGGTGCGGCTGCCCATTCCGACGCGACGCGCCATGTCATCCACGCTCACCGGCTCGTGCAGGTGCCGGGCAAGCCATACCAGCAGTTCCGCCACCCGGGGTGCGGTGCACACCGCCGGGGGGAACGGCTCCTCCGGCGCGCGCCAGCCGGGGCCGATGACGGTGTCAGCCTCGTCGATCTGCCCAGGATCGAAGGGCGCACGGACCGCGAGTTCGCCCGCCGCGCTCAGCGGGCCCGGTTCGACGGCATGGACCCGGAACCGGTACCAGGGACGATCGAGTTCCGGCCGCGGCAGGCCGAACACCTCGTGCACGCAGCCGAACTCGAAGGTGCACAGCCTGTCGTAGGCGAGGGCCACGACCGTGGAATGGAAGCGGGGTGCGGACATGACTGGCGCATTCTTGCCGATATCTGGCATCGCCGCCACCGGAATGGCACGGTCCGCAGGCCATGCTCGCGCTCAGGATACCCGCAGGAAAAGCCCCGATGCTCAGGCTCCATGATTTGCAGGGTTCAGGCAACGACCAAAAGGTTCGGTTGCTGCTCGCACACCTCGGTCCGACCTGCGAGCACGTCGAGGTCGACATCGTGAACGGCGGCTCGCGGACACCCGGGTTCCTTGCCATGAACCCCAACGGACGCATCCCGGTGCTCGAGTTCGGCCCCGACGGCTCTCTCGCCGAGTCGAACGCCATCCTGTGGTACCTGGCCGAGGGCACGCGGTTCCTGCCCTCGAACCCGCTCGCGCGTGCCCGCACCCTGCAGTGGATGTTCTTCGAGCAGTCTTCTCACGAACCGAACATCGCGGTCGTGCGGCACCGGATCTGTCACCTCGGGCTCGACGATGCACGCCGGGCGCGGCGGCGTGGCCATGACCGTGGCGGACATCGCGCTGTTCGCCAACACCCACGTCGCCGGCGAGGGAGGATTCGAGCTTGCCGGCTATCCGGGCGTCACAGCCTGGCTCGAGCGGGTCGCCGGCCAGCCGGGCCACTGCCCGATGCTGCCGGCACCGACGGGCACCCGCCTTGCCCCCGGCCGGCGGCTGATCGGCACCCGGCGCCCCGCCATGGTGGGTGCGTGGGTCCGATCGACGGGAAACCGGCAATGCCGCAACAGGAAAACCCGCCGGTGTTTGTCACCATGGGTCCGGAGGGAACCAGCCACGCGCTGGTCACCGGTCGCTGCATGGAGTTCCACGGACTGGCCGACGCGTCACTGCGGCTCGTCGCCGCGTTCGGCGACGGGCTGCTGGCGCTCGCGCGCCGCGAGGTCGACTGCATGGTGCAGGTCGTGATTCATCCCGGTGCCGCCGCCATCGTGGGCGAGGCGCGGTTCCGCCACGCCATCAGCATCGTCGACGTGTTCATCTCGCCGTCGCGCCCGCTGACCGTGCTCACCCGCACCGGGGGGTCCGGCCGGCAGCATCGCGCTGCAACCGGCCACGACCCACTATGTCGATACCGGTCGCTGGGCCACGGTCGTGCCCGAGCACTCGATCCCGACCGTGGCCGAGGGTCTGCTGGAGGAACGCTACAACAGCGGCCTCACTGCCCTGTCACTGGCCACGGAACACCCCGGCCGGTTCACGGTCGACACGATGCTCGGGACCATCGACGACGCCTGGATGGTGTACGGACGCGAGGCTGTCGCCGACGGGGGCCTGGTCACCTGGGACGACAGCCCGCCTGTCCGCCGACTGCGCCGGCAGTCAGACCGCGACCGGGGCGGTGATCCGCGGATGGGACTCGTAGCCGGAAAGCTCGAAGTCACCGGGTTCGAAGCCGAACAGATCCGTCCGTTCGGGGTTGAGGTGCATCCGCGGCAGCGTGAGCGGCGTGCGTGAGAGCTGGAGACGCGCCTGCTCGAGGTGGGTGAGGTAGAGATGGGCATCGCCGAGCGTGTGAACGAGGACGCCGGGCACGAGTCCGCAGACCTGCGCGACCATCATGGTCAGCAGCGCGTAGGAGGCGATGTTGAACGGCAGTCCGAGGAACACGTCGGCGCTGCGCTGGTAGAGCTGGCACGACAGGGTGCCCTCGGCGACGTGGAACTGGAACAGGCAGTGGCACGGAGGCAGCGCCATGCGCTCCAGGTCGCCCGGGTTCCAGGCCGTGACCACAAGCCGGCGCGAATGCGGCGTCTCCCTTATGTCGCGAAGCAGCCGGGCGACCTGGTCCACCGTCTCCCCGTCGCGGGTCGGCCATGACCGCCACTGGTGCCCGTAGATCGGCCCGAGATCACCGTTGGCGTCGGCCCATTCATCCCAGATCGTGACACCGTGTTCCTGCAGCGCGCGGACGTTGGTGTCCCCGGCCAGGAACCACAGCAGCTCGTGGACGATCGACTTCAGGTGCACACGCTTGGTCGTGAGCAGCGGGAACCCGGCCGCCAGGTCGAAGTGCATCTGGCAGCCGAAAACGGCCAGCGTGCCGGTACCGGTGCGGTCGTCGCGCCTGGTGCCGGTCCGCAGGACCCGGTCCATCAGTTCAAGGTACTGCTGCATCGGCCCTCCCCCCACCCCATTGGTACCCGGACCGCGGGCGCGTGGAAACAGCACAGGTGCCTGGCCGGCGCTCGGTCGCATCATGGTGTTGGACCGGCCGGCCGGAATGACTATATTGGGCGGTGTCGGGAAACCGACTATGGCGATAAACGACGCGTGGAATAAGCGTAGCGGACCCGGGGGCAGTACCCGGCGCCTCCACCATCCCTGCCGCATGCGGCAGACCCGCGGGGGCGAACCAGGATCGACGTGCGTGGTAAAGGCGTGGCCTTCGCCCGGCATGGTACCGCCGTTATCGGGCCACATGATAGTTGCGAACGACAACTATGCGGAGGCGCGCCTCGCCGCGTAAGCGGTCGGGCAGTCTCGAATGAAGTCCGGCGGGTTCGCACCCGCCGGCGGGGTCTGGGGCGCACCTGGCAACAGAAGCGCCCCGCTTCACGTGACCCCTTCCGGGTCCGGGGACCGGAGAGGAGCAAGGTCGGGCCATGTCGGACCAGGGGTTCAGATACGATTTGATGATCGAGGAAGCGCTGCTCGGCGTGGTCCGACGGATCATGCGCCAGGCAGAGGCCCGGGGACTGCCGGGCGATCATCACTTCTACGTCACCTTCAGGACCGGGCACCCGGGGACGGATATCCCGGCCATCCTGCTCGAACGCTACCCGGACGAGATGACCATCGTCCTGCAGTACCAGTTCTGGAACCTCGAGGTGCACGATGACCGCTTCGAGGTCATGCTCAGCTTCAGCGAGCGGCGGGAACGCCTCGTGATCCCGTTTGCGGCCGTGACTGCCTTTGCCGATCCCTCGGTGAAGTTCGGCCTGACCTTCAAGGTGTCCGATGCGTCGCCGCCGGAAGACGACGACGACACGGGCGGGGAGAACCCCGGCGAAGTCATTTCCCTCGACCACTTCCGGCGCAAGCGGTAGGCCCATGTCAGAAATGAAGTACACCGAGATGTTCCCGCTGGGCGAGGACACAACCACGTATCGCAGGATCGAGGGGGACTTCGTCTCCACCGACACCCTCGGCGGCCGTGACATCCTGACCGTGCGTCCCGAGGCGCTGACCACGCTGACCGAGCAGGCTTTCAGGGACATCTCGCACCTGCTGCGCCCCGGCCACCTCGCGCAGCTGCGCGCGATCGTCGATGCCGACGATGCCTCGCCCAACGACCGGTTCGTGGCGATGGAACTGCTGAAGAACGCCAATATCGCGGCTGCCGGCGTGCTGCCGATGTGCCAGGACACCGGCACGGCCATCGTCATCGGCAAGAAGGGACAGAACGTCTTTACCGGCTTCGACGACGAGGAGATGATCGCGCGCGGGGTGTTCAACACCTATCGCACCCACAACCTGCGCTACAGCCAGCTCGCGCCGCTCGACATGTTCACCGAAACCAACACGGCGACCAACCTGCCGGCCCAGATCGAACTCCATGCCACGCCGGGCGACAGCTACGACTTCGCCTTCATCCAGAAGGGCGGCGGATCGGCCAACAAGTCGTTCCTGTACCAGCAGACCGCCGCGATCCTGAATCCCGAGGCGCTGACCCGGTTTCTCGACGAGCAGATCCGCACGCTCGGAACCGCCGCCTGCCCGCCCTATCACCTGGCGGTGGTGATCGGCGGAACCTCAGCCGAGTTTACGCTGAAGACCGTGAAACTCGCCTCGATCCGCTACCTCGACGGCCTGCCGACCAGTGGCAGCGAGTCCGGCCACGCCTTCCGGGACCTCGAGATGGAGCAGAAAATCCTCGCCATGACCCGCGAGATGGGCATGGGGGCGCAGTTCGGCGGCCGCTACTACTGCCACGATGTCCGGGTCATCCGGCTGCCCCGGCACGGAGCCTCGGTCCCGATCGGCCTCGGGGTCTCGTGTTCCGCCGACCGCCAGGCGCTGGGCAGGATCACGCGGGACGGTGCATTCCTCGAGCAGCTCGAGACCGATCCGTCGCGCTACCTGCCCGAGGTCGACGAGAGCCAGGTTTCCGACGACGTGGTCGAGATCAACCTCGACCAGCCGATGGCGGAGATCCGGCGGATCCTCGGGCAGTACCCGATCAGGACCAGGGTCGCGCTGACCGGGCAGATGATCGTTGCCCGTGACCTCGCCCATTCCAGGCTCAAGGCCCGGCTCGACGCCGGCCAGCCGCTGCCGGACTACATCAAGAACCACCCGATCTACTATGCCGGCCCGGCCAAGACCCCGGACGGCATGGCCTCGGGCTCGTTCGGTCCCACCACCGCCGGGCGCATGGACTCCTACGTCGAGCCCTTCATGGCCGCCGGCGGCAGTTTCGTCACCCTCGCCAAGGGCAACCGTTCCCCGGTTGTCCGCGACGCCTGCCGCCGGCATGGCGGGTTCTACCTCGGCTCTATCGGCGGCGCCGCCGCGATCCTGGCGCTGAACTCGATCCGCAAGGTCGAGGTCGAGGAGTACCCGGAACTCGGCATGGAAGCGGTCTGGCGCATCGAAGTCGAACGGTTCCCCGCCTTCATCGTCGTGGACGACAAGGGCAACGACTTCTTTTCCGCGACCTGATCCCCGGACCCCCCCCGCACCAGGCACCGTCTCCGGCATGATCGACCTCTGGATCCCGATCACGGTCGCGGCCGCGTTCTCGCAAAACCTGCGCTCGGCACTGCAAAAGCACCTGAAGTCGCGCCTGAGCACGGGCGGGGCCACCTACGTGCGCTTCTTCTACGCAGCGCCCCTTGCCGTCATCTACGCACTCGCCCTGTACTGGATCGCCGGCCTGCCGGCACCGGTGCCCGGCCTCGCCTTCGCCATCTACGGGCTGATCGGCGGCGTGGCGCAGATCGCCGCCACCGCCCTGCTCGTCTCCCTGTTCTCGTTCCGCAACTTTGCGGTCGGCACCACCTATTCGAAGACCGAGACCGTCCAGGCCGCCCTGTTCGGCCTGGTCATCCTCGGCGACACGCTGACCACGGGCGCAATCATCGGCATCCTGATCAGTCTCGCCGGCGTGATGGCGATTTCGATGGCGCGCCAGGAAAAAGGGTTTGCGAGCCTGCTGACCTCGATCACCGAGAAGAGCGCGCTCATCGGCATCGCGTCGGGCGCCGTGTTCGGCATCTCCGCAGTGTCCTACCGGGCAGCGGCGCTCTCGCTGGGCGGCGAGGGTTTCCTGATGCAGGCGGCCTTCACCCTTGCCTGCGTAACCCTGGTGCAGACGGCCCTGATGACCGTCTACCTGGCGATACGCGAGCCCGCACAACTCGGCGCTGCGCTGCGCAACTGGAAGATCGCCGGACTGGTCGGGGTGAGCGGAGTGCTCGGCTCCGCCTGCTGGTTTACCGCCATGACGATTCAGAACGTCGCCTATGTCAGGGCGCTCGGACAGATCGAACTGGTCTTCACCTTCGCCGCGTCCTACATTTTCTTCAAGGAACGGCTCAATCTCGCGGAGTTCCTCGGAATCCTGGCCGTCGTGGCCGGCATTGTGGTTCTCCTGATCGGACGGTGACAGGTAATGAGCAGCCATGGCGAGACCTTCCGTTGCGGACATGCGCTCACCACGGACCCCGGCGAGGCGGTTCGCCTGCTGACGCAACAGCTCGAGGGCCCGGCCCGGGGGCCCGGCATTCTTTACCTGTCCGGTCCGCTGGCCGGGGAAACCGGCACCGTGGTCTCGGGCCTGGCCGAGATGACCGGAATCACGGACTGGGTCGCGGCCAGCGGTCACGGCGTGATCGCCGGTACCGGGGAGCATTTCGACACCCCTGCCGCCGCCGCCATGGTGCTCGACGTCGGACCGGACGACTTCCGGCTGTTTTCCGGCGACGCCGAGACTGGATCGGCATTGCGCAGCGATCACGGAGAATGGATCGAACGGGCGACCATGCCTCTGGCGCTCACCCACGTTAACCCCCGGCACCGGATGGCTGCCGCCGCGGTGCAGGGCCTGGCCGACGACACCGGCAGTTTTCTGATCGGCGGCATCGCCGCGGACGGCCCGCTGCACCCGGGACAGGCCGATGCCGCGGTCTCGGGTGTCGCGTTCTCCCCCGTCGGCGTGCGGGTGGAGACCGCGCTCAGCCAGGGCTGCACCCCGCTTGCGCGGGCGCACGAAATCACGCGGTGCGAGGACACGGTCCTGCTCGAACTCGACGGGCGACCGGCGCTCGACGTGTTCCTGGAGGAAATCGGTCCGGAACTGCGCGAGGACCTCCGCGCCTGTGCCGGGCGCATCTTTGCCGCCCTGCCGGTGCCGGGAGCGGACGACGGCGACTACACCGTGCGCCACTTGGTCTCGATCGATCCGCGAAACCGCTCTGTCGGGATTGCCGAGCGGGTGGCAAAGGGCGACGCGGTCCTGTTCTGCCGCCGCGACCAGGCCAGCGCGGTTGCCGACATGTACCGGATGACCGCCGACCTCAGGCGGCGGATCGGGGAGAGCGCCGTTCGCGGCGCCATCTACGTGTCCTGCGCCGGGCGCGGCCCGAACCAGTTTGCCGCCCCGGAGCGCGAGACCGACATCATCGCCCGCGAACTCGGCGCCTTTCCGATGATCGGGTTCTTCGCCAACGGCGAACTGAGCCGCAACCAGATCTACGGCTATACCGGCGTGCTCACCCTGTTTCTATAGGGGCGACAAACGAGCATGAGGCGTCGTTTTCCTCGCCCCAGTGCATGAACCAGTGGCGCTACCTGCGTCCATCCTCGAGCAGCCGCCTGATCTCCGCCACCTCCTCCCTGAGCCTGCGCACTTCGTCCGGCGGCGGAGCCTGTTCGTCCCGGTTCAGTGACTGGATCGAGTCAATGATCACCGCGATGACCAGGTTGAGCACCGTAAAGCTCGAGAGCACGATGAACGGCACGAAGACGGCCCAGGCCCAGGAATGGACCTCCATCACCGGGCGGACGATCCCCATCGACCAGCTCTCCAGCGTCATGATCTGGAACAGCGTGTACATCGACGCGCCGATGGTTCCGAACCACTCCGGGAAGGAGACGGCGAACATCCTGGTCGACACGACCGAGAACACGTAGAACACCAGCATCAGCAGGACCGCGATCGAGGCGACGCCGGGGATCGCGTGCAGCAGCGTGCCGACAACCCGCCGCATTCTCGGGATCGCCGAGACCAGCCGGAATGCCCGGAAAATCCTGAGCGCGCGGAGCGCGACGAGCGAATCGCTGGCCGGGACCAGGGTCACCGCAACGATCACGAAGTCGAAGATGCTCCACGGATCGCGGAAGAACCGCAGTCCGTGCGCCCAGAGCCTGAGCAGGATCTCGACAACAAAGACCACCACTGCCACCCGCTCGAAGAGCCCGAGTGCTCCTCCGGCCACCGCCGAGACCCGCCCGGAGGTCTCCAGCCCGAGCGCGACCGAATTGAGAACGATCAGCGCGAGGATGGCATTCTGGAACCGGGGATGTTCCACCAGCCGGCGAACCGGATCTCTGAGTGCCATGCGCGCCGCGTGCCTGTTGTCCGTCGGATGCCCGATATGTGTGAACCGCCGGTCGCGGTGTCAAGCACCGGTACGCAGCGAGGCGGAACGCCGGGCCGCGCTCGCGCCCGCGATCCGGCCGAACACGGCACCCGAGACGAGGCCGGTTCCGCCCGGGTAGTTGTAGTGGAACAGTCCACCGACCATCTCGCCGCAGCAGTAGAGCCCGTCGATCGCCCGCCAGTCGGTCCCGATCACCCGGGCATCGCCGTCGATCCTGAGCCCGCCGAAGGTAAAGGTGATGCCACCGGTTGCGGAGTAGGCGACGAAGGGGGGCTCGTCGAGGCGAAGTGCCCAGTTTGTCTTGTCGGGATCAAGCCCCCTGGTCGACAGCCCGTCCTTGCGCGTCGGGTCGAACCCGTCTGCGTCGCACGCCGCCTCGTTGTACGCGTGAAGGGTGCGCAGCGCCCGGTCCCGGTCGTCGATGACGAGCTGTGCCACCAGTTCCTCCAGCGTGTCGCCGGAAATCGGCTCGCTCGTCGAGTAGCGCGGCTCGAGCAGGTGGACGGTCTTCTGGTCGAAGATCTGCCACGCAAGGCTACCCGGCTGGCGCAGGATTTCGGCACCGTACTTGGCGTAGGTGTACATGCCCACGTCCTCGCCCTCGTCGCAGAACCGCTCTCCGGCCCGGTTCAGCATCACCCCGTAGGGGTAGGACAACCGGTTCGACTTGTCGGTCCGCCCCCGGTCGGCAAAGTCGGGCCACTCGTTGGAGATCGGCGTGCTGTGACGTCCGGACCACTGGCCCCACGGCAGGGCTCCGATGGCGAGCGCCATGCGCAGACCGTCGCCCTGGTTGTGGGCAGTGCCGCGGACCTTGGCGTGGTCCCAGGGAGCCGCAAGGTACTGCGCCCGCCACTGCGCGTTGGCCTCGAAGCCGCCGCAGCCCAGCACCACCGCGTCGGCCGAGATCTCCTCGGGCCCGTCCGGTCCGCGGACCTCGACCCCGGCAACGGCGCCGCGGCGGTCGCGCAGCAGGCCGGTCACCCCGCTCGAATAGCGGATCTCGATGCCGTTGGCCTGCGTGGTGCTGAACCAGCCGGCGGACAGCCCGATGCCTTCGTGCAGGGCGCGGACGATCGCACCCTTCTGCCACTTCACCCGGTTGCCAACCCTGATGCCGGACAGCGCCGTGGCCGGCTCCATCGCCACGCCGCCGTGGTCATGCACCCAGCGAATGGTGTCAAAGGAGTTGCCGATCAGAATCGAGGCGAGTTCGGCATCCGCCTTGCCCCGGGTCACCCGGTTGAGGTCTGACAGGAAGTCATCGGCGGTGTAGGGCGGAACATCCTCGAAGAACCCCGGGATCTCGTCCTCGGCTCCGGGAACCAGGGCTTCGAGCTGGCGCGGGTCGTCGAACGCGATCCTGAACAGCCCGCCGGAGAAGAAAGTGTTGCCTCCGCGTTCGCGCCGGTCCGCCTTCTCGAGGACCAGCACCCGGTCCGCCCCGACTTCCCGCGCCGAGTTGGCGGCGGAGAGAGCCGCGTTTCCGGCACCGGCAACGATCACGTCATAGTCTGCCATCGACCTGTTCTCCCACGGGTTGGCACGGGTGCGTGCGTGACCGCAGCATAACCGCTCGAGGTGCCGGTCCGGCACCCCTCGCCTGCATCCTGCATGTATGTGGTCCCGCCGCGGCCTGTTCCGCAACCAGCGCACCATCCCCGACCGCCGCCCGAAGGCGGTCGGGGTTGCCGCAGGGTGCGCGCGGCATGATGCCGCGCCGCCGTTGATCTCCTGCCCATCGCCGTTGCTCCCGTCCGGTAGTGGAGGAGCAGCGGCGACCGCGCACCGTGTTCTCCGGGGCGAAGCTGCGCGTGCCGTTCGGGAAGACCCGCGGCGCAAGGCCGGGCGTCATGTCGCGGCAGACCTCGAAGCGCTTCTCCCGCAGCCGGGCGGTGAAACGGACAGGACGAGCGACAAGGCTCTGAAGCGGCGGTCCTGTCCGCGGGCTTGCGCGATGGCGGGAGTGGACAGGACGTGCATCAACGGTGGGTTACGTGTGTAATTGCGAGGTGGCAGTACCAGGACACCGTGTGGGAGCATCGCAATGAGTTCGAACCAGCCCGTAGACCTGCTGATCCGCGGTGGTACCGTGATCGACGGAACAGGCGCTCCCGGCCATGCCGCCGACGTCGCCATCCGCGACGACCGCATCGTGGCGGTCGGTCAGATCAACCACGCCGATGCCGACCGGGTTGTGGACGCCACCGGCCGCGTGGTCGCCCCCGGTTTCATCGATGTCCATACCCACGATGATCGGGCGCTGCTGTCCAACCCGACCATGGCCATGAAGGTCAGCCAGGGCGTCACCACCGTCGTCGCGGGCAACTGTGGTGTCAGCCTGGCGCCGCTGGTCGCCTCGGCACCGCCGCCGCCGCTCGACCTGATCGGCGCGCCCGGCGCGTTTCGGTACCACGCGGTCGACGACTACCTCGGCGAACTGGAAGCCGGACCCGCCGCCGTGAACGGCGCCTTTCTGGTCGGTCACTCGACGCTCAGGATCGGAACCATGGATTCGCTCGAACGCGCCGCCACCGACCGCGAGGTCACGGCGATGCGCCGGCTGCTCGAGGAAGGACTGCAGGCGGGGGCGATCGGACTGTCGACCGGGCTGTTCTACCGTCCCGCATTTCACGCTCCTACCAGCGAGGTGATCGAGATCGCCGCCGCGCTGAGAGCGCACGGTGCACGCTACGTGACCCACATGCGTGACGAGGGCGACCACGTCCTGCGTTCGCTCGAGGAAACCTTCGAGATCGGGACCGCGACCGAATCCCCGGTGGTCATCTCGCACCACAAGGTCCACGGGCGGCACAACTTCGGCCGCTCGCGCGAGACCCTCGCCTGCATCGATGCCCACGCGGCGCATCACGACTGCACCGGTGTCGCCTTCGACGTCTACCCCTATGTCGCCTCCTCCACCGTGCTGAAGGCGGATTCGATCGAGGTCGCCGAGCGGGTGCTGATCACCTGGTCACGGGCGCGGCCCGACCTTGCGGGCCGCGACCTCGCCGATATCGCTCATGAGTTCGGATGCGACCTGCTGGCCGCTGCCGAGCGCCTCCAGCCGGCCGGTGCCATCTACTTCGCGATGGACGAGGATGACGTGCAGCGAATCCTGAGCCATCCGGGTGCGATGATCGGATCGGACGGACTGCCGCACGACGAGCATCCCCACCCGCGGCTGTGGGGAACCTTTCCGCGCGTGCTCGGACACTACTGCCGCGAAGTCGGGCTGTTTCCGCTCGAGGAGGCGGTCCGGCGCATGACCGGCTACCCGGCGGCGACCTTCGGTCTGGTCGACCGCGGCATGATCCGGCCGGGCGTCTTTGCCGACATCACCGTGTTCGACCCGGATACGGTGCTGGACCGCGCCACCTTCGAGCACCCTGCAACTCCGGCGGCGGGAATCGAAATGGTGCTGGTCAACGGCCGGACCGTCTGGCAGGACGGAGCCGTCACCGGCAATCGGCCAGGCCGTGTGCTGCGCCACGGCGGCGCCTGAAGGCGGGCATTATTCCCTTGCGGTCCCAGGCAGGGAGATCCCCGGGGTACGGGGCGTGCAGTCACCGAACAGCATCTGGCGGACCACATTCTCCTTGCAGGCCGCCCACGGGCGGTCGACACCGCCGCCGAGTTCCGACTGGTAGATCATCGCCAGCGCCAGCACGCCGATCACGGCCGCCAGGATCCACATGTTCCGGCTCATTGCACCGCTCCCGTGCGATCAGCGCGCAAAATTGTCGATATGGTCCGGCAACTCGTCGGTCGGAACATCCTGCTCCCGCACGACCTTGCCCCGGACCGAGATCCCGGCCTCGTGCACGGTTTCCGGCCGTCCCGAAACCAGGGGGTGCCACCACGCGAGCGTCTTGCCCTCGTGCAGCAGGCGGTACGCGCAGGTCGAGGGCATCCACGGCAGCAGATCGAGCACCTCGGGCGAGAGCACCACGCAGTCCGGCACCATGGTCTGGCGGTTCTCGTAGTCGCCGCACCGGCACGAGTGACAGTCAAGCAGCCGACAGGCGATCCGGGTGAAATAGAGTTCGTCGGTCAGGTCGTCGACCAGCTTGATCAGGCAGCAACGGCCGCAGCCGTCGCACAGCGACTCCCATTGCTCGCGGGTCATCTGCGCCAGCGACCTGGTCTGCCAGAATGGCTTCTCGTCCTGTCCGTCGTCGCTCATCACGTCCCGCGTCCTTCCAGCAACCGCTCCAGTACCGGCAGCAGGTAGCCGCGGAACTGTGCCGGATTTTCGCTCATCGGAAAATGGCCAAGCCGTTCCATGATCACGGTCTCGGCCCCCGGGATCCGGGCAGCCGTCCGCAGGGTGGCCTCGGGCGTGCACGAGTAATCGTACTCGCCGGTCATGAGCCAGACCGGGCAGGTCGCGGTGTTGATCGCGCCACTGTCGCCGGCAAACTCCGAATCATCGGTGCGGAAGAAGTGCATGTCGCCCCGGAACACCCCACCGGCTCCCTGGTGGTAATGCCACAGGGTCTCCCAGCGGAACTCGTCGGGGCTGTGCGGTGCGCACAGTCCGGAGACCAGGGCGCTGCAGAACGTGCCGGTGTCGAACTGCGGATGTCCGGTCCAGCTGCTGTCGTACCAGGGTTCCGGCGTGTCGGTTCCCTCGAGCCCGATCACCCCGCCAAGTCTGTCGCCGCAGACCCGGGCAAGCCGGATCACCACGCGGCCGCCCATCGAGCAGCCCATCACCACCGGGCGTTCGAGCCCGAGCGCTTCGATGAAGGTCATGATGAGGTCAATGTAGAACCGGCCGGTCAGCCGATATTCCTCTTCCTGCCAGCCGGCGGGAGGGAGGGACTTGCCGTGCCACGGCATGTCGAACGCGATCACCCTGAACCGGTCGGTGACAGCCCCGTCGCACATGAGGTGGCGAAACTGGCCCGAGTGCGCTCCTGCGGTGTGCAGGCAGACCAGCGGACATCCCCGGCCCGCCTCCTCGAAGTAGAGCCGGTAGTCCCGGCCGTCGACCGGCACGGTCAGGTAACGCCCGACGATCGGTTCCGGCTCGATCATGACGCGTCGTCGCGCAGGCAGGACAGCACCGCCTTGACGTATCCGAGATGAGCCAGCAACACGTCGATATCACCCTCGATCCGGCAGTGGCCGAACCGGTTCATGGCAAAGATGTCGTGGAACCCGGGCTCGGGATACCGGCGGGCGAACTTCCGCCAGGTGCCGGCGGAAGCCCTGAGCGCAAAGCTCCACGACCGCATGACAAACGGCCCCTCCTCCACCGCCGCGACCTGCCCCCGATCAAGCTCGACCAGAAACGGCCGCTCGCCGATTTCGAGCAGGAAGGTAAACGATGCGCGGCGCCCGGCCTGGACCAGGCCCGGCCTGGACCCGACCCGGGAGCCGAGGCCGGCGAGAACCTGCGCCACGTCGTTCACGAGATCGCCAGACCGTTGGCAGTGTTCAGGTGACGCCGTTCGAACTCGGTGATGTAATCGCGGGTCAAGGGCACAGCGTCCAGCGACTTGGCGAGCTGGACCTGGAACACCATCAGCATGCGGCGACGGAAACACACCTCGCATCCATTCAGGTACAGCTCCCACATGCGGCAGAACCGTTCGTCATACAGGGCCCGGGCCTTGTCCCGGTTTCTCTGGAAGGCCTGGTTCCAGAGCCGCAGGGTCTCGGCGTAGTGAAGCCGCAGGATCTCGATGTCGGTAACGATCAGCCCGGCCTTCTCGATGTGGACCATCTGTTCCGACAGCGCGGGTATGTAGCCTCCTGGAAAGATGTAGCGCGACATCCAGCCGTTGATCGGCCCGATCCTTCGGAATGCTCCGATGGAGTGAATGAGCGCAACACCGTTCTCGCGCAGCATTCGGGAAACCTGGGAATAGAAGGTTCCGTAGTTGGCGGGACCGACATGTTCGAGCATGCCGACCGAAACGATGCGGTCGTAGGTCTCCTCGACCTCGCGGTAGTCCTTCAGGTGGAACTGGACCCGGTTGCCGAGGCCCGCTTCGCGGACCATGCGGTTGCTGTAGTCATGCTGTTCGTGCGAGAGCGTGATCCCGTCAACCGAAAGGGACCCGAAGCGCGCAAGGAACATCCCCAGTCCGCCCCAGCCCGAACCGATGTCGAGCAGCCTGGTGCCGGTCTCGGGCAGAAGCTTGGCCGCGATGTGCAGCTTCTTGCGGTGCTGCGCGGCCTTGAGGTCCGCCTCCGGTTCGGCGAAATACGCGCATGAATATTGCCGGCCCCGGTCAAGGAAAAGCTCGAAAAGCTCGTCCTTCAGGTCGTAGTGGTGCTCGACATTGCGCCGCGACCGCCACACCGGGTTGGCCGCCGCCACCAGCTTGATCCGGTCGCCGATCCAGGTCATCAGGTTGCGGAATCCGCCACCACCCATCCTTTCGCGGGCATCAAACAGGATCTCGAGAAACTCGTAGACCGTTCCCTGTTCGAGCACCAGGTGCCCGTCCATGTAGGCTTCACCGATCGCGAGTTCCGGCTGTACGATCAGACGCCGCAGGAAGCCGTGATCCGTCAGGCGGATCGCGACCTCCGGCCCTCCGTCTCCGACGAAACTGTGTCTGCGACCGGCCGCATCGGTGATGTGAAGCGTTCCGACACTGATGTGCCGGCCGATCAGGTCTAACGACAGCATCGGGCCTGATTCCCCGTGCATGGTCCGTACTACCGCTCTCTCATGCCTTGGCGCATCTCCCGGGGTCTTGTCAAGGTCTGCAACGGTTCGGTTCCGATCCGGTGTCTGCTATAGGGTCGGGCCGGATGACATGCGCACGGGGAGGCGTCAGGTGAAGACACGCACAATGGGACGGACCGGCTTCGAGGTGTCAGAGCTCGTGCTCGGCGCCGGTTGGGTCGGCGGACTGTTCCTGCACAAGGACCAGGAGACCATGCTGCGCACGCTCGAGTCTGGCCTTGACTCCGGCATCAACTGGATCGACACCGCCGAGAACTATGGCAACGGCGAGTCCGAGAGCAACCTCGGCGCCCTGCTGCGTCAGCTGGACGCGGCACGCCAGCCCATGATCTCGACCAAGGTGGCGATTGACATGACATCGAACGAGAGCATCCGCTCCCAGGTCGACCGTGCCATCGACGCCAGCCTGTCCCGCCTCGGCCTCGACCGGGTCGAGCTCTACCAGCTGCACAACCCGGTGCGCGCCGAACCGGACGGACGCCACATCAGTCCTGCCGAGGTGCTTCGGAACGACGGTGTCGTCGAGGCTCTGCACCGGCTTCGCGACGACGGGCGCACCGGCGCCATCGGACTGACCGCACTCGGCGATGTCGATCCGCTGCTCGAGATCATCGACACCGGTTTGTTCGACACGGCCCAGATCTACTACAACATGCTCAATCCGAGTGCCGCACTGCCCGCCGGCGCCGACTGGCACGGCCACCGGTTCTGTGGTCTGCTCGACTGCTGTGCGGCGCATGACATGGGCACAATGAACATCCGGGTGATGGCAGCCGGCGTCCTGGCCAGCGACGAGCGCCACGGCCGGGAAGTCCCGGTGATCGCGGATACCGATCTCGACCTGGAAGGGCGGCAAGCGAAACTGCTGGCGGATGAACTCGGTTCCGCCCACGGCACCCGGGCCCAGACCGCTGTTCGCTACGCGCTCTCGGCCCGGCATATCTCCTGTATCGTGCTCGGTCTCGCCGAGCCCGAACATCTTGAACTGGCGCTGGAAGCCGTCGAGCGCGGGCCGCTGTCGGAGGAAGCCCTGGACCGCATCCGGCACACGCAGGTAACGGAGTTTGCAACCGCGTAACCCTCGCCGAACCGGCCGTATCAGGGTGATGCCGCTCCGCGCAGCGCCCTCCAGACCCGCCAGGGCGTTGCCGCTCCCTCGAACTCCGTGACCCCGGTACCGGCCAAGGCGTCGATCAGCGCATTGTGAATCGCGGGCAGACCGGCGCACACAGCCGCCTCGCCGCACCCCTTCACCCCGAGCGGGTTGGTGGCGCACCAGGTGTGACTGAAGCCGAGGTCGAAACCGACCAGGTCGTCGGCCCTCGGCAGCGGGTAGTCCATCAGCGATCCCGTCAGCTGCTGTCCGCTGTCGGGGTCGTACAGCGCCTGCTCGAGCAGCGCCTGTCCCAGTCCCTGGGCGATCGACCCGTGCACCTGGCCGGCGGCGACGGTCGGGTTGACCAGAACACCGTAGTCGTCGACCCCGGTGTAGCGGTCCAGCCGGACGCCGCCGGTCTCCGGGTCGATCTCGATCTCGACCACGTGGGCGCCGTTGGGAAAGGTCAGGTGCTCACGGGTCCAGGCGTGGCCGCGATCAAGCGGCCGGCCGTCGCGCCGCACCAGTTCCGCGAGATCGAGGAGACCGATGGCGCGGTCGGTGCCGACGATCGCGAATTGGCCATCGGCGTAGCGGATGTCGTCGACCGCCGCCTCGAGAACCGCGGCCGCCTCTTCGCACCCCGTCTCGATGATCTTCTCCACCGCCCGGCAGATCGCGGTCCCGGCCATGTAGGTCGACCGCGAGCTGCCATGCCCGCCACCGAACGCGATGAGGTCGGTATCACCCTGTCCGAGCGTGACCAGGGCATCGTCGATACCGAGGCGTTCGGCGAGGATCTGCGCCATGGTGGTCTCGTGACCCTGGCCGATCGACTGGGTTCCCGTCACCAGGAAGATACCGCCGTTCTCGAACCGGATGTCGACATTCTCGTGCGGCGAGCCGCCGGTACCCTTGATGTGGAAGGAGATGCCAAGCCCGCGCAGCATGCCCCGGGCCTCGCTTGCGGCCCGGCGCTCGTCGAACCCGTCGATCGCCGCGCGGCGGACCACAGCGTCAAGAGCTCGCGGAAAGTCGCCGCTGTCCACCGTTTCGCCCAGCGCGTTGACGATCGGCATCGCGCCCGGTGCAAACAGGTTGCGCCGTCGCAGCGTCACCCGGTCGAACCCGCACTCCCGCGCCGCGGTATCGATCAGCCGCTCCATGACGTAGTTGGCCTCGGCAAATCCCGGAGCCCTGGTGACCCCGACAGGGGCGGTGTTGGTCGCGACCACCGAGATCGACAGCAACACCGCCGGGATGTCGTAGACGGTACCGGCAAGGTGGGCGAACAGCAGGCAGGCGATGGAGCCCATGCCGCCGACCATGTAGGCGCCGATGTTGGCGTCGCTCTCGATTGCGAGCGCCAGGAACCGTCCCCCGGCATCAAGCGCCAGCCTGGCAACGGCATGCTGATCGCGCCCCTGGTGGTCGGCGAGGAACGTCTCGCTGCGGGTCGCGATCCACTTGACCGGCCGCCCGGTCCGCCGCGCCGCCCAGGCCACAAGCGGGTACTCGGGATAGGCGAAGTTCTTCGACCCGAACCCGCCGCCGACGTCATGCGCGACGAAGCGGACCTGCGATGCCGGAACCGCAAGCGCGGCGGCCGTCACGTCACGGATACCGTGGATGTTCTGGCTCGAGACGGTGAGGTGGTAGCGCTCGCCGTCCCAGCCGGCCACCGCGCCGCGCGGTTCCATCGGGTTGGTGATGATCCGGTGGTTGTGCAGCCGGCAGGTCACCGTGTGGGCGGCCGCCTGAAAGGCGGCGTCCACGGCTTCGGCATCGCCCGTGCGCCACGCGTGGTAGAGATTTCCCGGGACCGCGGCCGAGAGTTCGGGCGCGCCCGGCGCGCGCGCCTCGGCCGGTGTCAGGACCGCCGGCAGCGGCCGGTAGTCCACCACCACCTTCCCGGCCGCATCGACCGCCGCCTGCGGGGTCTCCGCCACCACCAGCACGACCGCCTCGCCGACGTGACGTACCACCCCGTCTGCGAGCAGGGGCTGGGGCAGGAAGGCGAACGGCTCGCCCGACTTCGGGTTCGAGGTGAAGACCGGCTGCAGCGGCTCCAGCCCGTCATCCGCCGCTGCGCCCGCATCCAGCACCGCCAGGACTCCGTCCGATGCGCGGGCCTCCCCGAGCCGCACCCGCTCGATGCGGGCATGGGGATGCGGAGAACGGACGAACACCGCGTGTGCGCAGCCGGGAAAGGCGATGTCATCGAGGAACTCTCCCCGCCCGGTGAGCAGCCGCACGTCCTCCCTGCGCAACCGGGCATCCCCGAGTGCTGCACCGGCTGCCCGGTCGGTTCGGTACACCGTCATCGCCGCTTCCTCCGCGCCGGTCTCAGGGCGACGACTATACGATACCGCCGCACCGGCGGGCCACTCGGGTCGGACGCGATTCCGCCGCCTCGAAGGGCGGTGTCGCTGCGATGACGCTGCCGCTCGCGCGCGAACTCGCCGCCGAGGGCATCCGCGTCAACTGCATCGCGCCCGGCCTGATGCATACGCCGATGATGGACGACCTGTCAGGGCCGGCGAAGCAGTTCCTGGTCGACAGGACAGTCTATCCCAGGCGCCTCGGCAATGCGGACGAATACGCAGCACTCGTTGTCCGTGTTACGCGGAACACCTTCATGAACGGCTCGGTGACCCGGCTTGACGGCGCGATCCGGATGCCGCCGCAACAGGGCTGCGCCAGAACGGAAAGACGGCCCGGGTGCCGTTGTCCGTCCCGTCCGCGTGACCGCCCTGTTTCGGGGTCGCATCGAACTGTTGCCAATCCCCGCCACTATTCGCCGTCCGGTGCCGAGAGGATGATAGGAAATTGTAATCATTGATGATTATCTGTCCTTCCCGGCCTCCGAGCCCTCGACTTCCCGCCATACATCGCCTTCAATCGCCGCCGATTTGATGCCGCCCGTATGCGGTTTGATGACTGGCATGCGGGCATTTCGGGCCGGAGCGCGACGATGCCGAAACGGAGCGCCCTCAGGCTGACCAAGCGGATTGTGGACGGGCTGAAGCCCGGCGGGCGGCAAGGACGCCATCTTCTGGGACCGCGACCTTGCCGGTTTCGGCGTGCGCGTCCATGCGACCAGGCGCAAGCTCTACATCGTGCAGTCCAGGGTCCGGCGGGCCTGAAGCGGGCGACGCTCGGGCCGGCCGGCGAGAAAACCGTCGAGGAGCGCCGCCGCGAGGCGGCGGCGGCCATCGACCGCATCAAGCGGGGCGAGGACCCCAGGCCGCCGGAACCGGCGCCCGAGCCTACCGTCGCCGACCTGGCGGAACTCTGCCTGAAGAACCATGATGCCAATCGAGCGTGCCGGCCTTGCCGAGCAGGCTCCAAGGTGGCTGGTTTCGAACGCTCGGAAAGGATCGTTCGGAAGGGATTGGCAAAAGGCCTTCAATCGCAAGAATCTTAAGGTTAGTGACGCTCGCAGAGTGTGACTAACCTGATTGAACGAGGCTGCGGGTGGCGTTGCGGGATCTATGGGGAAAGTGTTGCTGGGCCTGCTGGTGGCGAGGTCACGGCAGCTGGAGCCGGGTGTCTTGACGGAGCCGTGATGACGGCTGCGGAGTTTGATCGGCGGCTCGGGGAGCGGCGCCAGGCGTTCGACATCCCCCTTGCCGGAGCGGATGTGCAGGAGCTTCCCGTCGGCCTTGATGTCGACGACCTGCACGGCGACGGTCTCCGAGATCCGGAGACCGGCGACATAGGTGAGAAGGATCGCGGTCCGGGAGCGCAGGTCGGGCGTTGCCAGCAGCAGTCGCTCGACCTCGTGCTCCGCCATGTGGCATGGCAGGCGGCGCGGACGCTTCCGGTTGCGCAAGCCGTGGACAACCTCGGGACGATCGATCACCTCGCAGAAGAAGAACCTCAGCGCGGAGAGAGTGGCATTGGTCGATGCGGGCGCCAGACCACGGTCGATCAGGCCCAGAACCCAGGCGCGGACCTGTTCCGCGTCGAGCTGGTCCGGAGCGGTCCCTGTGTCACGGGCCAGGCTTGTGATGGCCCCCAGGTAGAGCCTTTGCGTCCCGGACGACAGGGCGCCCATCCGCATCTGCTCGATCATTCGGGTGCGCAGGGGCGACACCGTCTTCGCAGGCGTCTTCGACATGGTCTGTCTCCTTGAAACCCGACGGCGCGTCGCCGGAACTCCCGGAGACGGGGCCGTCAGTGGAGACAATGGGGGATGAAGGCCGCCGGCAATATGGCATGGCCCCGCCGAAACGGCCCGGCTTCGCAGCCGGACCCCCCAACGCGAAAATTCACGAACTCGACGAAAGGCTCACACGGAAGGCGAAACTGCTGCGGGAGCAGCTTCGTTCAATCATGGTCGCTGCGCCGCCGCCACGGGGGCTGCGCGCTCACAGGCATCTTCGCGCGGCAACAAAGTCCCGATACGGCGCGAAAGCCCGGTTCACCGTCTCCGGCACGAGGCCGTAGTCCCCCAGCCTGTACTCGTGCCGGGGTTCCTGCCGGCGCTGTTCGTCCTGCAGTACCAGCCAGTCCTTCATGCCGTCGGCAGCAGCCGGTTCGAGCGGCCAGCCGAATCGCGCGTAGATGTCGTTGACGACCGCCATCGGGTCGGCGACCAGATCGGTGTAGCGCACGTCGACCCAGCGATCGTCCAGGACCGGCCGGGACGTGCGAAACCGCATCGCGCCGTTGAGCATGCCGCTCATCAGCGCCAGCTGCTCGGACCCGGTCTCGTGGGGCGGTCGCGGCTCGGTGGTGAACGAACGGACGCGCTCCACCATGCTGTTCCAGGACGCCATGAACTGAACGGGTTCCCGGTGGGTCTGGATGAAGACGGCATCCGGATAGGTCTCCAGCAGCACCTCGAGTTCCATGAGGTGAAAGGGCATCTTGAGCAGCCAGCGCCGCTGGCCCAACGGGTCCTGCTGCCGGCGCTGCCACGTGAAGTGCTGCATGACCAGGCGGTGAAGCCTATAGGCGTTGCGCGAACCGGCCTCGGCAAGCCAGCGGCCGTACACCGGCACGTGGTGCGCAACGGGGATGACCCAGGACGCGAAGGCCAGCCTGAGGAGCATGAAGTCCTCTTCCGGCTCATCCAGGTCGACACGGTGAAGCCCGGCGAAGAAATCAGCAACATTGGTTGCATTCATCAGCTCTTCCGCTCGTGCCCGGCGGGGATCGCGGACCGTGCCCGCCAGCGTTCCGTACTCGCCGGTCGAAAGCACCGGTTCCGTCAACTCGTAGCGCCGCAACGCCCAGAACTGCGGATCGCGCGACAGGAGACGATGCAGGAATGTCGTGCCGGTACGGTTGATACCGACGATGAAAACCGGACGCTCGATCCTCACTCGCTCGATCTCCGGGTGCTGCTGCCGTTCGCGGGCGAGTGCCGCGTTGTTGCGAAGGGTTCTGGTCAACCCGTACACGACGTGACTGACTCGGGATTCCTTCAGCCCGGCCTCCGGCAGCCTGAGAGCCTCCACCAGTTGCTCGAGAGCGGCCCGCATCCACCCGGGGTACGTCCGGTCGAAGGGGATGCCCATGCGGTCAGCGCAGGTTTCGGCCTGTTCGACAAGCCTGTCGAAATCGAGCCGGCCGTGCGGAACCGGATAGGGCCAGAGTTCCCGATGGCGCCCGATCCAGTCATAGGAGCGCGCATGACGGATCAGCGGCGACGGCCAGCTGATCGGGCGCGGACAATCTTCCCGGATGGCGCGGTCGCTGATCGGTGGCGTGTGACCCGTCTTGTCCCCGTCGAACCAGTACGGAGCAAAGTGGTCGAGCAGAACCCACTGACCGCGCAACGGAGACCTGTCGCCGAAGGCCTGGCTGAACCGCCTGAAGGTCTGGTAGGGAACCGTTTGCCAGTAGAAGCCGAAGTCCTCCACGTCGACGTCGTCGTCGGACGGGCTCGCGTTGCAGCAGTGGTAGACCGTGAAACGCCGGTCCGGATTCAGCGAAATCTCCGCGCAGATCTCGCTGATGGTATCGGCCGGCTCGACATTCCGCTGCAGGGACATGCCTTCCGGCACCCTTCCTGTTTGTCCCGCCGCGGCAAACAGGCGGGCCGGGAAGTCGTTCGCCTGGGTATACCCGGTGCTGGACAGGCCCATGCGCGGCAGGCGAAAGACCGCGACCGGCACTCCGGCTGCCTGCGCGAACAACACGCCCTGCTCGGCCACGAGCTTGCTCCAGGGATACCCGAGGGAGCCGAGCGGGAAGAGCCTCTTCATGTCCGCGAGATCCGGCGGCACCTGGTCCTCGATGCGGCTGTCACTGTACTCCCTGGAAAAGTCGCAGAAGTACTGGGGGAACAGGCCCATCGTGGAAGCGTAAAACAGGTGCTTGATGCGGGTTTGCAGGCAGAGTTCGAGCACGGGGCGCAGGCCGAGCACATTGGTCTTGCGAATGTCGGCATATGACTGGACGAGGCCCGTGTCGGCGGCAAAGTGATAGACCGCGTCGATCCGCCCACAAAGCCAGCCAAACTCCTCATCACCGAGGCCGAAGCGTTCCCTGCTGACTTCGCCGGGCACCACCCGTAGCCGCTCTTCGGGAACATCCTTGCGGATTTCTGCCTGTTCCAGGGCGTCCTGCAACCGCGCGAACCCGTGCTCGATACTCCCGGCACGGACCAGGCAGTGCACGATCAGACGGTCATCCTGACGCAGGAGCTCGCGCAGGAGGAACCGCCCCACGAAGCCGGTCGCTCCTGTCAGCAGGACCTCCCGGAACTCGCCGGGCGCCGTTGCCTTGACCGGAGTTGCCTGCGACACCGCCGTGTGCACCAGGCGGCGCAACTCTTCCACGTCGCGGCGGCATTGCGGGGGCAGGCTGCCGTCGATCGGCGGCACGGTCCGGTTGGAAACTCTCGGTTCGGTCATTCAGTCTCTATCCGGCATGCGCGGCGCCGACGCGAAAGCCTCTTTCCTGCCACGGAGGCATACTACCCGACGCGCCGGGCCGTCCGGGCATTCCCCCGCGAGCAGGACGCCGGCGGGAAATGGTCCTCGGGCGGACTGGCGAACGCCGAGGGCCTGCGTCGCGCACGGCACTCCGCTACCGGTGAGGCGGCGCCGATCGACGGGTCCTCGTTCCCGGTATCGGTCTGCTCGTCCGCGGTGCTGCCGAAGACGATGGCGTGCGCAAGCGACTGGCACGAGGCCGTGGTCATCAGTTCCAGCGCACTCGCCTGGAAGTTGAACTCGCTCTGGATGAACGCGCCAAGTTCGGCGACCGAGATGGAGTTCAGGCCGAAACTGGAAAGCGGCTCTTCCGGACCGCCCTCGTCGTGCCCGCAGAGCTCGGCCATCTTGGCAGCGATCTGCCCCATGACGCTATCGACCGTCAACTGCTCCTCCACGGCAACCTCGAATGCATCCTGGTTGCTCATCAGGCGGCCGATCTTCATGTAATCGGCGGAACCGACCTTCCAGAGCACGCGCTTGAAGAGCGCAGTGACCAGGTGATCGCTGTCGTTCATGGTGCGCAGCGCATAGTCGAGGTTGGAAATGGCGCAATAGCTGCTCACGGGCGGCATCCCCGCAGCCTTCATCAGGCGCAGGACACCGAGATTGCGGGCGGCCATTCCCGCATCGGCAACGGCCGTCACATTGTAGGCAAAGGCCGGCAGACCCTGCCGCCGCCGACAGGCGGCAAGCCCGTCGAGGAACGCGTTGGCGGCGCTGTAGTTTATCTGACCCGCATTGCCGAGAGTCGAGGAGGTGGACGACATCATGACGAAGTGATCGAGCGCGAGGCCGGCGGTGGCACGATGCAGGTTGAGCGCACCCCGCGCCTTGGGCGCGAAGACGCGGGCGATGGACTCCGACGTCAGGTCCGCCAGCAGGCTGTCCTCCAGGACACCGGCGAGATGGAACACCCCCTTGAGCGGCCTCTTCACGGCACCGACGCAGCGACGCACATCCGCCTCGTCCGCCACGTCACCCTGGACAAGGTCGATCTCGACCCCTTCCCCCAGGTCCCCCAGAGTCGTCGACTGGCGAAGCCAGGACTCATCGCGCCGGCCCTCGGGATCGCGGTCCATGAGGGTGAGATGACGGGCGCCGGCCGTCACGAGATAGGGCAGAAGGCGGCGACCGAAGCCGCCCAGGCCACCGGTCACCAGATAGGTTCCCCGCGGGTCCAGAAGGGGACGGCGGTCATTGATCGGAAACTCTGCGGCCGCAGATGCCTGCGGCGCCTTCAGTACCAGTTTTCCCCGGTGCTGTCCGGAGGTCATGAACCGGAGCGCCCTGGCGTGGTCGCCGTAGGGGAAGACGGTGACTTCCAGGGGTGGCACCTCGCCGCGATCAAGAAGTGCGAGGCAGGTCTCCGAGAGCTCGCGCGAGAGGAACGGATCGTCGACCATCAGGCGATCGAGGTCGATGGCCGCGAAACGCAGGTTCCTGCGGAAGACGCGGAGACCCAGCGCACTGTCGGCGTAGATGTCAACCTTGCCGATCTCGCAGTGCCAGCCACCCGACCTGAGCGCCTGCAGACAGAGCGGCACGTGGCCACCGGCGAGCGAGTTCAGCACGACGTCCACGCCCTGCCCTCCGGTCGCCTTCATCAGGCCGTCGTACCACTCCTCGCTGTGGGAATCGAAAGCCGCCCGAGCACCCAGCTCCAGCAGCCGGTCGCGCTTGTCCGGGGTGCCCGCGGTGGCATAGATCTCCGCTCCCGCGCGGTTGGCAAGCGCGATGGCTGCCTGCCCGATGCCACCCATGGCCGAGTGAATGAGGACGCGCTGCCCCCTGCGCAGTCCGGCCAGGTGGATCAGAGCGTAATAGGCGGTGACGTAGACCGACAGCGACGACGCGGCCTCTTCCATGCTCAGGCTCGCGGGCTTGGGAAACACGCGATGCTGGCCGACCACGGCACGGTTGGCGATGCATCCGCCGTCGACGAAGACGACCGCGTCGCCGGGCTCCAGTTCCTCGACCGCCGCACCGACGCGCCGGACCACGCCGCTCGCCTCCATGCCGACCTCGGGGCCGAGCGCCGAACGCTCATAGGCCAGCGCTGGCAACAGCCCGAGCGTTACCATGACATCGCGGAAGTTGAGCGCCGCGGCGGCGACGTCGATCTCGACGTGATGCGGCCCCAGGGGCGGCGGATCATACGTCTTCATCCGCAGGCCGTTGAGCTGGCCCGCATTGTCAAGGAACAGGCGGTAGGGCGGATCCTCGCCGACCGGAACCCGTGGGTACTCGTCGCGGTTACTGACCATGCGCGGCACCCACAGCCGGCCATCCCGCACGGCCAGTTCGCGTTCGCGCAGGTCATCGGCGGTGAGCCACGCCAGGGTTTCGAGGTCGTCGTCGGCACCCAGGTCCACGAGACGGAACTCCAGCCCAGCCTCCTTGACGATCTCGACGGCCATGCTGCGGACCGCCCCCCAGAGCGCACTGCCCCGCGCATCCTCCGCGTCGAGGGCCGCCTTGCGGGTCACCACGGTCACGCGGCACGGGCAGTTGCCCTGTTCGATCCGGTAGGGAACCAGGGAGCGGATAAGCGCGACGAAGTGAGAAACCACTCGCTCGCCGGTCGGATCGTCGGGGTCCCGGGCGCAGAAGAAATCGATCGCCTGAACGTCTGCCGCGTCCGGGTGCGCTTCGGGCACAAACGGTTCGCCCGCGGCAAGGACTTCGCCGGGAATCCGGTGCACCTGCGGATCGTCGAGCAGGGATGCCCAGGTCTCCGCCAGGCTGCCGGGCTCGCCTGTCACCCAGCGGGGACCCGGCGGCGGTGTCCTGACCGGCCCAGCCCCGTCATGCATCGGCGCCTGCACCAGCGTCGCCCGCCGGCCGGCGCGAAGCGTAGTCCAGCCCGTGCCCGGCTCAATGGCCGTTTCCGCTTCGTGCGAAACGAGGGCCAGGCCGCCCGCGACCGCCGTTTCCTGCCAGAACCTCCAATCGTCGGGCGCAAACCCTTCATGGTCATGGTGGAGGAACAGGACTTCCGCCGCGTGCCGGCGCAGCAGGCCTGCTTCAAGTGCGGACGTCCGACGCGAGGCGGGATCGAGATACTCGAAGCGCAGCGCCGCGTCGTGGCCGTGGAAGGCATTGTAGTGCACGCGCACGCACTCCTCGTCATCGGCAACGAGCCAGAACTCGCTCTGTGTCTCCTCGCGCGAGAGATGCGCGACGCAGTCCTCAAGCGCGGTCCGCTCCGGAGCCCTCGAGCCCGCGAACTCCAGCGCGTGGCAGACATGCACCCCTGCGCCCGTACCGTCTGTCCGCTCCAGGGCGTCGAGCAGGGCGGATGGCTCGACATCTCCCCCGGGCAGTCGGTCCGCGATTGCGGGACCGTCGGCGATGAACTTGGGCTGCCAGACGATGCTGTGCTTGCTGTGCGGCAAGTCGACGCGCCGGGGATAGGAGATGAAGGAAATGTACTTGCTCACGTGGAGGACCAGGGCGCCGGTCTCGGCGTCGTAGAAGTTCAGTCTGCCCGAAACCCACTCGCCGTTCGGGACGTCATACTGGCCCTTGTCGTCGACCTCATAGCGTCTGCCCCCCGGATAGGTCAGCTGGCAAACGAGCCGTGGCACCGTCGGCGCTCCCAGGAAGGTCACGTCTTCGGCGCGAAGGGGTATGGCAAAGCGGTCGGCGCCGAGCATGAGGTCATAGAGAAATGACTGGAGCCCGCCGTCAAGCAGAGGCGGGAAGACGACGTATCCTTCGCGGCGGGCATCTGCCCACAGCGTTTCGTCGACCCCGACATCGAGCAGGAGACGGCCGGTCTCCGGATCGCGCCTGAGTTTGCGGATGTTCCTGAAGTGAGGGCCGTACTGGAAAGTCTCCCCGAGAACCACTTCGAAACGCTCGTAGATTTCATTGTCGGCCGCATAGAGCAGCGGTTCGTACCCGGACGTGTCCAGATCCGACAGGGTCGAGGGCGCATTGAGCTCGGGCGGAGCATCGATCAGCCGTACCCGTCCACGGCAATGCAGCTCGCAGTCGGGGTCGGCTTCGTATGGCAGCGTCGAGATCCGGAAGGTGTATTCGCCGGAGGCGCCGGGGACCGGATACAGGGCGGTTTGCAGCCTGACCGGCGTGTTCGGCACGGGACAGGGCTGCAGGAACTCCAGCATTTCGAAATGGACCGGAACGCCGCCGAGAGCTTGCAGCACCAGTTCGATGTAGCCGGCGGCCGGCATGATCGCCGCATGGTGAACGCGGTGCTCGGCCAGCCACGGAAAGGCCCTTTCGCTCAGTCGCGCTTCGAACAGCAGATGATCACTGGCAATCCGGTGGCCGACCAGGGGACCGTGGGCGTAATCGCCCTGCTGCAGAAAGAACTCGTCGTCCAGCCTGTTGTCGACGATCTTCTGCTCATCTCTCGGGTGACCGGGCAACAGGTGGGCGATGGGCTCCGGGCGGGGATACTGGGCGGCGAAATCCAGGGACACGCCGGCCCGGAAGAGCACGCCCAGCGCTTCGAGAAAACTGACACACGCATCGTGATCGCGCATGAGGGTCGGGAGGACGACGGGCGCCGGCGACATGTCCTGGATGCACTGCGCGACAACGGCCTGCAGGGCCGAATGCGGAGCCAGCTCGACTATCGTGTCGGGCCGGTGGTCGCGCTTGACGGTTTCCATCGCCTGCGCGAAACGGACCCCCTGGCGGATGTTGGTCCACCAGTAGGCACCGTCCAGCCGCACCGTCCCGGTTCCCGTCACCGAGGATATGAACGGTACATCAGGGTCGAAGGAAATGTCGTCGAGGAAAGAAAACGCCTCGAGCGCGTCGCCCCTGATCGCGTCCATCGCCCGGGAATGGAAGGCAATGTTGCCCGACAGGAGACTGTTCTGGAGGGTGCGCCGGTCGAGTTCCTCCATCACGGGGCGCAGGATGTCCTCGGGACCGCAGATGACGGTGTTCGCGGGAGCGTTCTCGCAGGCGATTTCGACCTGGACCGCCTGTGCGCCGTCGAGGCGGAAGGGAAGCCCAAGCGAGTCCAGCAGATCCTCCACGCCCGCAAGGTCGAGGCCGATGGCCAGCATGCGTCCGGATCCAGCAACGCGCTGCTGCAGGGTGGCGCGGTGATAGACCAGGCGCGTCGCATCGGCGAGCGAGAGAGCGCCCGAGGCATAGGCAGCGGCGACTTCGCCCGAGCTGTGGCCCAGCACGCAGTCCGGATAGACCCCCCAGGTCTTGAACAGCTCGACCAGGGCGCACTGGATTGCGAAGATCACCGGCTGGGCCAGCTCGCATTCGTCCAGGGCCGCCTGCGGGGCCTCGAAGCAGGCTGTGCGCAGCGAGGTGCCGGAACAGGCGCGCCAGTGACCGTCGATCGCATCGATGGTGCGGCGGAACACCGGGTGGGCCTCGTAGAGATCGCGCCCGCAACCGGCCCACTGAGTCCCCTGGCCGGCGAACACCATCAACACCCGCCGCTCGCCCTCCTCGGCGGTGCCGATGGGGGCGCCCTCCTCGGCAAACGCCTCCAGGGCCTCGGCAAGTTCCTCACGGTGGCGTACGGCAAAGGCCGCACGTGCCGCGAAATGGGTCCGTCGACGGCCGAGGTTTCCGGCGAGCGCGTAGAGGTCCAGCGGGTGCTCGTCCAGCGTGGTGACCATGCGTCGGGCGGTTTCCACGAGCGCACCGGGCGTGTGCGCCGACAACGGGATCATGTAGCCCGCGTCGGGCGCCAGGGGCACCGACCAGAGCCTTTGCCGCGACGGCCGGTACTCGCGCACCACGCAGTGGCCGTTCGCTCCGCCGAAGCCGAACGAGTTGATGCCCATGACGACCGGGCTCTCGGGGAAGGGCTCGCATTCGGTCTGTACCCGCATGGGGCACCTGTCGAAATCGATCTCCGGGTTTGGCACCTGAAAGTTCTTCGAAACCGGTGCGAAGGTGCGCCACCGCATCATCAGAACGACCTTGAGCAGGGCGCAGTGGAAGGCGGCGGCCTCCATGTGTCCTATATTGCTCTTGACACTGGAAACCCGGAGCGGGACCCCACGCACGACACCGCCGAACGCCTCGGCGATGGCGTTGCCTTCGATGGGATCTCCGACCGCGGTCCCGGTGGCGTGTGCCTCGATGTAGTCGAACTCGCCCGGTGTTCGGCCAGCCCGGACAACCGCCTCGCGCATCAGCAGGATCTGGGAATGGCGCGTCGGCGCGCTGATGTACCGGCCCGGCGCAAGGGTCGTGGTGCCGTCGGCCGAGCCGGCGGCATTGACCGACGTCGCTTCGATCACGGCGTGGATCGGGTCCCCGTCCCGCTCGGCCGCCCACAGTGGCTTGATGGCGAAGACGAACGCGCCCTCCGAACGCATGTAGCCGTTGGCCTGCGCGTCGAACGAGTGACAGGCGCCGTCCGGACTGATGACCCCCATGAGGTTGAAGCCGCTGCTCATCCTGGCGCTGCCCAGATAGGTGACGGCACCGACGAGCGCCTGGTCGCAGTCGCCACACGCAAGTGCGTTCATTGCCGCGTGCAAAGCCGTCAGGCCGGCCGAGCAGGCCGTGCAGTATGTGGCCGACGATCCCATGAGGTTGAAATGGTAGGAAATCCGGTTGGCCAGCATGGCCAGGCTGATACCGGACACGGAGTTTTCGGTGACGCCATGTTGCGGCCGCCAGTTGGACACGGCCGGAACCTGGGAACCGACAAAGACTCCTGTGGAGCTGTTGCGCAGCGAGTGAAGATCCCAGCCGACGTGTTCGATGGCCTCCCAGGCGCAGTTGAGCAGCATCCTTACCTGGGGTTCGGTCTGTCTCAGTTCATTGTGGGACATGCCGAAGAACGCACGATCGAACAGCAGTTCGTCGTCGTCTCGAATCAAGCCCTCGTACGGGCTTGCGAGGCGTCCGGGACCCGAAAACCCGCCGATCGGCAGGTGTCCCCTGCCGTACCGGCCCGTGATCGGCTCCTGGACAATTTCCCGGGTGCTGAGCAGGGCCCAGAAATCGGAATCCGACCGGATGCCGCCGGGCAGCCGGTGACTGTACCCGACAATGGCAACGCCATTTTCGGCATTTGCTGAACTCATGCCGTTCTCCAGTTCCTCCGCACGGCGACATCGCCTGTACGGCTGCAGGACGCTCAGCCGAAACCGTCAACGCGGCATCGGAGCCGGGTTTCAGTCTCTCCGTCTGCATCGATCTGACGGTTAACGGTAACAGATGGGGCAGGTGATCGAAGATTCTAGGCTCCGTGGCCGGGTCTTGCCGGAAAAGCGGGTGGTCCCCGGGGAAGCGGAACCGGCGGCCGGCACCGCCACAGCCTGTTTGACGCTCGTCGTTGAACCTGTGGCCGGCTACCGGTCCGAACGACACCTTTTTCCCGTGCCGCCGCTCGTTGTGCGGCAGACGCAGGACCGGACCCGCCCCTCACCCGTACCGGACGGTATGCTGTCGCACGCGTGCCCGCGAGACTGCGGAGCGCAGGCGAGCCCCTTTCCCTCCGACGCGGGTGACGTCTTCCGAGGCCGCAGCCCGGATCATCGATGTTGCCGGGAGCTGCATCGTCGCCGTGTCGATGCTTGTGACGGCATCGCCTTCACCTTGCCGGACCCGGGCATACAGGGAACTCCGGTGATGGCGTCGCCGCGCACGGTCGTGATACGTGCAGATGGTGCAACCCGGGTGATGGATGGCACTGTCAGCAATGCAGGCTTTTCTGCGACGGTGTCACCCGACGCTGTCCGGAACCCTGTCGACGCGGCGCGGAAAACCCGTCCCCGCCCATGGTGCGCCACATGCGAGGCCCGGTGCAGCTGGTACCATCGAAAGTTCCGGCCGGGAAAACACGAAACGGAGCCGCCGCCATGGCCCATGACAACCCCACCGCACACCGGGTACCGGACCCCGGAATTGCCGCGCTGTTCGCGACCGAGGCCCGCTGGCAGGCATGGCTCGATGTCGAGGCGGCGCTCGCCCGCGCCGAAGCCGATCTCGGCATGATCCCCGCCGGGGCCGCAGAGGTGATCGTGTCGCGGTGCGACCTCGCGCTCTTCGACCACGCCCGGCTCGATGACGGGTTCCGGCGCACTTCCCACACCCTGGTACCGCTGGTGTGGGAACTCGCGCGGCTCTGCGGCGAGGACGCGGGCCGCTACGTCCACTGGGGCGCCACCACCCAGAACATCACCCAGACCGGCGACCTGCTGCAGCTGCGCAAGGCGCACCGCATCATCCGCCGCCAGCTGCGCTCCGTGCTCGCGGCACTCGCGGACCTCGCCGACAGGTCATGCGACATGATCGTCGCGGGACGGACGCATGGCCAGCACGCCGTGCCCGCCACCTGGGGGTTCAAGGCGGCGGTCTGGATCGACGAGTTCCTGCGCCACGACGAGCGGCTCGGTCAGTGCGAACCGCGGGTGTTCCGCGCCCTGCTCGGCGGTGCCGCCGGAACCCTGGCCTCGTTCGGCGATCACGGACTGGCGGTGCAGGAACGGCTGGCCGTTCACCTCGCCCTCGTACCAATGGCGGTGCCGGCGCGCAGCATCATGGACCACATGGCCGAGCACACACTCCTGCTCTCGCTGCTGGCGTCGGGCTGCGGCAAGGTCGCCAACGAGATCTACACCGGCATGAAACAGGAGTTCGGCGAGGTCGAGGAGCCGATCCCGCCGGGCACCGTCGGCAGCAGCACGATGCCGCAGAAGCGCAACCCGCACCTGTCCCAGGACGTCATGGCGCTCGCGGCCCAGGTCCGGACCATGACGCCGCTGGCGCTGGAAGCCGTCATGACCGAGCACGAGGCCAACCGGCAGACCTCGCTGATGATGCGCCACGCGCAGACCGGGGTGTGCGTGATGCTGGGCGATGTTCTGGCGCGCATGGTCATCCTGCTCGAGGGCCTGGTTCTGAAGCCGGAACGCATGCGTGCGAACCTCGACCTCGGAGGCGGCCTGATCATGGCAGAACCGGTCATGCTGGCGCTCGGCGAGGAGGTCGGCCGTCAACACGCCCACGACATCGTCTACGATGCGGCCCAGGCCGCCGGTCGCGGCAAGGGCCGGTTTCCCGAACTGCTGGCTGCCGATCCCAGGGTGACCCGCCACCTGTCGGCGGCCGACATCGCGAGACTGCTCGACCCCGCCCGTTACACAGGCATGTGCGCCGATCTGGCCCGGAACCAGGCCCGGCGTGCCCGCCGGCACGCCGCATCAGCCGGCGAAGATCGCGACGGTGATGATGAGGCCGAAGTCACGGTTTGAGCGGAACCGGGCCAAACAGTGGCGCGGGTCATCGATGTCGACGGTATGCGCCTGCCACGCAAGGTGGGCGGCTCCGGCGAGCAGGATGGCGAAATACACCCACGACAGGCCCGCAAGCAGACCGGTTGCGACCAGGCCCGCGATGGTCACGGTGTAGAACGCGAACAGGAACGGCCGGGTGCGTTCGCCGAGCGCCAGAGCCGACGACTTCACCCCGATCATCGCGTCGTCTTCCTTGTCCTGGTGGGCATAGATGGTGTCATAGCCAAGCGTCCAGGCGATGCCCGCGACGTACAGCACCACGCAGGTCACGGCGAGTTCACCGGTCACCGCCGCCCATCCCATCAGCGCGCCCCAGTTGAAGGCAAGGCCGAGGACGAACTGCGGCCAGGAGGTCACCCGTTTCGCCAGTGGGTAGGTCGCAACCAGCACGAGCACCGCCACACCGAGGACACGGGCGGTCTCGTTCAGCTGCAGCAGGATCACCAGGCCGAACACCAGCTGCGCGCCCAGAAAGACCAGGGCCCGTCGCACGCTGATGGCGCCGGATGCGATCGGACGATCCGCGGTTCGGGCGACCCGGCGATCGAAGTCGCGGTCCCACAGGTCGTTGACGGTGCACCCCGCACCGCGCATGACGACGGCGCCAAGTGTGAACAGGGCCCACAGCCAGGCGAGTCCATCCGCGTCCGGCGTGACCTGCCAGGCGAGCGCGAGCCCCCACCAGCAGGGCAGGAGCAGCAACCAGGTCCCGATCGGGCGGTCGAGCCGCATCAGCCGGGCATAGGGCCGAACCGGAGCCGGCAGGGCGCGGTCGACCCAGGAATTCCTGGGAATGTCGCTTGATGACTTGTGCCGAACAGATGACAGCATCACGCTGCCCTCCCGCGGGCGAGTTCGCGATTCACAGGCCGGGCCCCTCCCCGCACAGCCGCCCCGATCTCCGGAGCCCGGCGTCGCTGAGCCGACGTTGCGTTTCGAGCGCGCGCTCCTGTCGCCGTCCGGCCACTTTCGGTGCCGACAGCAGCCGATACACGTCCCGTCGCTTGCGGTTATCTCGGTTCGTGCATAAACCGGCACGGGACAGGCGGCAAGCTCCGTGACTGCGATGCGTCAGCATGGCGAGGAGGGCCATGACACCCAGGCTGTTTACCCGCGCCGATCTCGCAACCGGTGCCGTGCTCCCGCTCCCGGCGGACCAGGGACATTACCTGCGCACGGTCCTGCGCCTCACCATCGGCGCCGAGCTCGCGCTGTTCAACGGCCTCGACGGGGAATGGCGGGCCACGATTACCGCGATGGGGCGCACCGGGGTGGAGGTAACGCCTGTTTCCCGGACCCGGGAGCAGACGGCCGGATCGGATGTCTGGCTCCTCTTCGCACCTCTGAAGCGCTCGCCGATCGATTTCGTCGCCCAGAAGGTCACCGAGCTCGGCGCCGATGTGCTGTGGCCGGTCATTACCCGCAATACCGCCGTGCGCCGCATCAACCTGCGGCGCCTGCGCAGCAACACCATCGAGGCGGCGGAACAGTCCGGCCGGCTCACCATTCCGGAAGTCCGGAATCCGACCGCCCTTGCCAACGTGCTCGAGCAGTGGCCGGACGGGCGCATGCTGTTCTGTTGCGACGAGACCGGGACCGGAGCGCCGGTGCGCCACGCCTTTGCCGCCGCAGCCGGCCGGCCGGTCGGGCTGCTGGTCGGACCGGAAGGCGGGTTCGCCAGTGACGAACTTGACGTAGTGGGCGATCGTGCGGATGTTTGCCGCGTCAGTCTGGGGCCCCGTATCCTGCGCGCCGACACTGCCGCGCTGGCGGCACTCGCGTGCTGGCAGGCGCTCGCCGGTTCCTGGACCGGAGTTCCCGAACAACCGAAGCCCGGTGCCGGACCGGACGCGACCTGAAACCCGTGATCACCTTCAGAGGCCGAATGCATGTCACGACCCCCTGATGAAGCGGGCGCACCGATCGAGAGCAGGTCGCAGCTGGTCGAGGACCTGGAATCGGGCTGTACGCGGCAAGAGGACTGGCGCATCGGCACCGAGCACGAGAAGTTCGCCTTCCGTCTGGCCGATACCCGCCGGGTGGCATACGACGGGCAGGACGGCATCTGCGCCCTTCTCACCGGCCTGACCCGCTTCGGCTGGGATCCGGTGCGCGAGCGCGACGCCATCATCGCGCTCACCCAGGGCGGTTGCGCAATCACGCTGGAACCCGGCGGGCAGTTCGAACTGTCGGGAGCACCGCTCGAAAACATTCACCAGACATGTGACGAGGTCAACGAACACCTGATTCAGGTCCGCCAGGTGTGCGGAGAGCTCGGCATCGGCATGCTCGGGCTGGGCTTCGACCCGGTGTGGCGCCGCGACGAGGTCCCGTGGATGCCGAAAGGCCGCTACGCCATCATGCGCCGCTGGATGCAGGAGAAGGGCTCGCTCGGCCTCGACATGATGCTGCGGACCTGCACCGTGCAGACGAACCTCGACTTCCTGGACGAGGCCGACATGGTGGAGAAGTTCCGGATCAGCCTCGCCCTGCAGCCGGTGGCGACCGCGCTGTTCGCGAACTCGCCGTTCCGGGAGGGCGCCCCGACCGGACTTCTCAGCGCCCGTTCCCATGTCTGGACCGACACCGATCCCGACCGGTGCGGCATCCTGCCGTTCGTGTTCGAACAGGGTTTCGGCTTCGAGCGGCATGTTGACTACATCCTCGATGTGCCCATGTACTTCCTCTACCGCGACGGCATCTACCACGATGTCGCCGGCGCCTCGTTCCGCGACTTCATGGCGGGCAGGCTGCCCGGGTTCGAGGGACAGTTCCCGCACATGGGCGACTGGGCCGACCACATGACCACCAACTTCCCCGAGGTCAGGCTGAAGAAGTACCTGGAGATGCGCGGGGCCGACAGTGGTCCGCACCGCACTATCTGTGCCCTGTCCGCCTACTGGGTCGGCCTGCTGTACGACGATGCCTCGCAGTCGGCGGCCTGGGAACTGGTGCGCGACTGGACCACGGAGGAACACGAGATGCTCCGCCGCGATGTCCCTGCACGAGGGCTCGCCACGCCGTTCAGGGACGGCACCCTGCAGGACATCGCCCGGACCACGGTATCGCTCGCCCATGACGGGCTTCGGCGCCGGGCACGGCTGGATGCCGCCGGCAACGACGAGACCGGCTATCTCGAGCCGCTCAGGCAGGTGGCCCAGAGCGGCATCACTCCGGCCGAGACCCTGCTCGAGGCCTATCGCTCTCGCTGGAACGGATCGGTGGACCCGGTCTGGGAGGAGATGCGGTACTGAGAGCATCCCGGGACGCGGTTGGCGATCCGCAAACCCCGCTTCGTTGCGCCATGTGCTGACTTCCTGTTCGAAACACGCGGCGTTCACGAAGGCGAACCCTGCTTCGGCAGCTCCGACTGAGAGGTTGCCGGGTTCCCGAGCCCGTGCGGGCCGCCCCGCCGCCGGTCCGGGGCCCGCGGGGTTCGCGTGGAACACGGGCGCCGGGGTGGGCCTTGCCGGCGCATGCCCGGCGGGGCGTGAAACCGGCCGGACGCCGGCGGACCTTCCCTGTGAACGCGCTACCGGGTCACTTCGGTACCGCCGACAGTAATGCCGCGCATCTTTACCGTCGGCTGGCCGACACCGACCGGCACGCCCTGCCCGTCCTTGCCGCAGGTTCCGATTCCGTCATCGAGCTTCATGTCGGTGCCGATCATCGATATCCGGCCCATGGCGTCGGGACCGTTGCCAATCAGTGTCGCACCCTTGACCGGCGCCGTGACCCTGCCGTCCTCGATCAGGTAGGCCTCGCTGGCGGAGAACACGAACTTGCCTGACACGATGTCGACCTGTCCGCCGCCGAAGTTCACCGCATACAGACCCCTCTTCACCGAGCGGACGATCTCGTCCGGGTCGTGCTCGCCCGCCATCATGAAGGTGTTGGTCATCCGCGGCATCGGGTGGTGGGCATAGCTCTGGCGCCGTCCGTTGCCGGTGGCCGGCACACCCATGAGCCGGGCATTCTGCCTGTCCTGCATGTACCCGCAGAGGATTCCGTCCTCGATCAGCACGTTGCGCCGCGCCGGGGTCCCCTCGTCGTCGACGGTGAGCGAGCCGCGCCGGTCGGGCAGGGTACCGTCATCGACCACGGTCACCCCCCTGCTGGCGACCTGCTTGCCGACCATGCCCGAAAATGTCGATGTCTGCTTGCGGTTGAAGTCGCCCTCGAGCCCGTGTCCGACCGCCTCGTGCAGCATCACGCCCGGCCAGCCCGGCCCGAGCACCACCTCCATCTCTCCGGCGGGCGCCGGTCGGGCATCGAGGTTGACCAGGGCGATCCTGAGCGCCTCGTCGACCTGGGCCTGCCAGCACCCGGCATCGAGGTACCGGTCATAGGCGATGCGCCCGCCGGCACCCGACGACCCGCTTTCCATCCTCTCGCCGTCCGCCACGACCACGGAGACGTTGAGACGAACCAGCGGACGGATGTCCGCAACCCGGTGACCACCGGCACGCAGGATCTGAACCGCCTGCCAGGACCCCGCCAGCGAGGCGGTCACCTGGCGTATCCTGGGGTCACGGGACCGGGCGTAGGCATCGATCTCCTGCAGCACCGCGACCTTGCGGGCAAAGCCGGCCCCCCGGATCGGGTTCTCGCCGGTGTAGAACGCCTGGTTGGTTCCCTCGGGATCGGCGCTCGCTGTTCCGCCGTGACCGGCATGAACCGCGCGTACCGTCTCGGCCGCCCGGCGCAGGGCATCCTGCGAGAGCACGGTCGCGTGCGCGAAGCCGCGGGTCTCGCCGACGATCGCACGCAGGCCGAAACCGACGTTGGTGTCGAACGAGGCATGCCTGAGCCGCCCGTCATCGAAGGCGAGCGCCTCGCTCTGGCGGTACTCGAGGAAGAGTTCGCCGTCGTCGGCCCCGGAGAGTGCGTCATCGACCAGCTGTCCGACCAGGACCCTGTCGAGCCCGGCGCGATCGTAGAACAGTTCGTCGGTCACGGAGAGATCGGTCATGGCGCACACCTGCCGGCGGGAAAGGAACGGGACCCCAGCATAGGGCTCGGGCAATGCGGCTGTCAGCAGCGGTGTGAATCGCTGCCGCCGGGACCGACTCCTGCCTTGTGACCGGCGCGTCGGCGGAGTAGTGTCCGGCCCGACATCACGGTTGGTGGAGTCCCCGAGGTCCGGACCTGCAACGGCGACCGCGGGACGGGTGACAGGAGGCAAAGCAGGCGAGATGACGCTACTTCGAGATGTGGGTGCGATGGCTGCAAGGCTGTCCGGACTTGCCCTTGTGATATGTCTTGCGGCTGTCGGTCTGGCCGAGGCGGGACAGCCGCAGCCGTGGCAGCTGGGAACCCAGGCGCCGAGCACGGTCGTCGCCGAGGATGTCATGGTGTTCCACGACTTCCTGCTGTGGCTGATCTTCGCCATCGCGATCTTCGTGCTGGCGCTGATGGTCTACGCCTGTGTCAGGTTCCGCGCCTCGCGCAACCCGAACCCGACCAGGACCACCCACAACACCGTGATCGAGATCCTGTGGACCGCCGTGCCCGTCCTGATCCTGGTGGTGATTGCCGTCCCGTCGTTCCGGGTCCTCTACTACGCCGAGAAAACCGAAAACCCGGACATGACCATCAAGATCACGGCGAACCAGTGGTACTGGACCTACGAGTATACGGACGAGGACCTGGTCTTCGACAGCTACATGCTGGAGCAGGAGGACATCGATCCGGCGACCCAGACCTACCTGCTGGACGTGGACAACCCCCTGGTCGTGCCCACCGGAAAGAAGATCCAGCTCCTTGTGACCAGCAACGACGTCATGCACTCCTTCTTCCTGCCATCCGCCGTGGTCCAGACCTACGCCATTGCCGGACGGGTCAACGAGGGGTGGATGTCGCTGACCAGGGAAGGCATGATCTACGGCCAGTGCAATCAGGTCTGCGGTATCAACCACTCAGCCATGCCGATCGCTGTCCAGGCCATGGCACCGGAAGCCTACGAGACGTGGCTCGAGGACGCGAAGGTCCGGTTCGCGGCCGCGCCGGCGCCGATTCGGATCGCGGCCGGCAGGTCATACGAGTAGCAGTCGGGGATTGAAGCCATGAGCGCGGCACACGCACACGAGGACGAGCACGGATACGGTGCTCACGGTGCCCCCAGGGGATTCCTGCGGTGGCTGTACTCGACCAATCACAAGGACATCGGCACGATGTACCTGATCTTCGCCGTGGTCGCGGGACTGATCGGCGGAGCCATCTCGATCTACATGCGGATGGAACTCGAAAACCCGGGTGTCCAGTACATGGCCGACGGGCATGTCTGGAACGTCTACGTGACGGCCCACGGACTGATCATGGTGTTCTTCGTGGTCATGCCGGCGCTGATCGGCGGGTTCGGGAACTGGTTCGTCCCGCTGATGATCGGCGCGCCCGACATGGCGTTTCCGCGCATGAACAACATCAGCTTCTGGCTGCTGATCCCGGCGTTCCTGCTGCTGTTCCTGTCCATGTTCGCCGACGGCGGCGCCGGGGTGGGCTGGACGATCTACCCGCCCATGTCCGGCAAGCTCGGCACCCCGGGCCCATCCATGGACATGGCGATCCTGTCGCTGCACCTTGCCGGCGCCTCCTCGATCCTGGGCGCCGCAAACTTCATCACCACCATCTTCAACATGCGCGCACCCGGCATGACGCTGCACAAGATGCCGCTGTTCGCATGGTCGATCCTGGTTACCGCGTTTCTGCTGCTGCTGTCGCTGCCGGTGCTGGCCGGCGCGATCACCATGCTGCTGACCGACCGCAACTTCGGGACCAGTTTCTTCGAGCCCGCCGGCGGCGGTGACCCGATCCTGTTCCTGCACCTGTTCTGGTTCTTCGGGCACCCCGAGGTCTACATCATGATCCTGCCGGCCTTCGGCATCATCAGCCATGTGGTGGCGACCTTCTCGCGCAAGCCGGTGTTCGGCTATCTCGGCATGGCCTATGCCATGGTCGCGATCGGGTTCATCGGGTTCATCGTCTGGGCCCACCACATGTACACGGTCGGTCTCGACGTCGACACCAAGGCGTACTTTACCGCCGCGACCATGGTCATTGCGGTCCCGACCGGGGTGAAGATCTTCTCGTGGATTGCCACCATGTGGGGCGGTTCCATCACTTTCCGGGTGCCGATGATGTGGGCGCTCGGCTTCATCTTCCTGTTCACGGTCGGCGGCGTCACCGGGGTGGTGCTTGCCAACGCCGGCGTCGACCTGATGCTGCACAACACCTACTACGTGATCGCGCACTTCCACTACGTGCTGTCCCTGGGCGCGGTGTTCGGCATCTTCTGCGGCTTCTACTACTGGTTCGCCAAGATGACAGGGTACAACTACAATAGCCTGCTGGCCCGGATTCACTTCTGGATGACCTTCATCGGGGTCAATCTCACCTTCTTCCCCATGCATTTCCTGGGCCTCGCCGGCATGCCGCGTCGCTACATCGACTACCCCGAGGCGCTGCACGGCTGGAACCAGATCGCGTCATGGGGCTCCTACGTCTCCGGTATCGGGACCCTGGTTTTCGTCTGGCTGATCATCGAGGCGTTCCAGAAGAAGCGAAGCGCGGAGGACAACCCGTGGGGTGAGGGCGCGTCGACGCTCGAGTGGACACTGTCCTCGCCGCCGCCGTTCCATACCTACGAGGACCTGCCGCGAATCAGGTGAGTCGTCGGGCGGCCGCAGCCGTCCCGTGCAGGAAGGGGTTGCGCCCGTGTCCGACACGTTAATCGGAACCGCACTGGCTGAGCGGGATCTGGCGGAGGACAGTACCTCGCCCGGCGATTTTCTCGCCCTGCTCAAGCCGCGGGTGATGTCGCTGGTGGTGTTTACCGGCCTGGTCGGCCTGTACCTCGCGCCCGCGACCCCTCACCCTGTGATCGCGGCCATTGCAATCCTGTGCATCGCGGTCGCCGCGGGAGCGTCGGGCGCCATCAACATGTGGTACGACCGCGACATCGACGCGGTCATGACCCGTACCCGCGACCGGCCGATCCCGGCAGGACGCGTGGCGCCGGAAGAGGCTCTCGCCTTCGGGGTGGTGCTCGGCGGCGGCAGCGTCATGGTCATGGGTCTCGCCGTCAACTGGCTGGCAGCCGCGCTGCTGGCCTTCACCATCGCCTTCTACGTTCTCGTCTACACCATCTGGCTGAAGCGGCGCACGCCGCTGAACATCGTGATCGGCGGCGCGGCCGGCGCCCTGCCACCGGTGGTCGGCTGGGCGGCGGCCACCGGGACGGTCTCGATCGACGCGCTGGTGCTGTTCGCCATCATCTTCATGTGGACGCCGCCGCATTTCTGGGCGTTGTGCCTGTACCGCTGCGCCGACTACCGGGCGGCCGGAGTGCCGATGCTGCCCCTGGTCTCGGGTACCGCCGCGACCGGACGGCAGATCGTGATCTACAGTGTGATCCTGGCGCCGCTGGGCGTCGCACCGTCGCTGGTGGGGACCGTCGGCCTGCTGTACGCAGTGGTGGCAGCCGTGCTGGGCATCCTGTTCGTGTTCCAGGCAGTCCGGGTTGCCCTTGAGACGACCGAACGCAGGTGCCGGCAGCTGTTCGGTTTCTCGATCGTCTACCTGTTCCTGCTGTTCGCCGTCCTCGTGGTCGACCGGGCGGTCGGTGCGCCGGTGCTGACCCTCGCCGTGCCGTGACCGCCATGTCCAGCAACGACCCCCGGCCGGTGTCGGCGGACAGCTTCAGGCGCCGGAAACGCAGCCGCAACCTCGCCATCCTGGTCGCGATCCTCGCCTGCTGCGCCCTGTTCTACCTGATCACCATCGTGCGGATGATGTGAGATGGCGGAACTGGCAACGGTCCATGCCAGACCGGCCCGGCGCAACGGCAGGACGCTGCTGGTCCTGGTGCTGCTGGTCGCCGGGATGACCGGTCTCGCCTATGCCTCGGTGCCCCTGTACCGGCTGTTCTGCCAGGTCACGGGCTACGGCGGAACCACGCAGCGCGCCGACGCCTTTGCCGGCCCCGGCGGCGGACAGGCGTTGCAGGTGCGTTTCGACGCCACGGTGAACCCGGCGCTCGACTGGCGCTTCCGGCCGGCGGCGCGCTCCATGCAGCTGGCGACCGGCGAGAACGCGATCGCCTACTACGTGGCCGAAAACCTCGGCAGCGAGGCGGTGACCGGCACCGCCACCTTCAATGTCACCCCCGACCGCGCCGGGCTCTATTTCACCAAGGTCGAGTGTTTCTGTTTCACCGAGCAGGTGCTGCTGCCCGGCCAGCGCGTCGACATGCCGGTGAGTTTCTATATCGATCCGGAGATCGCCGACGACCCGGATCTGGCAGACCTTGCCACCATCACCCTGTCCTATACATTCTTCCGCGCCGAGGACCAGTCGGCTGCGCGCGAGGTGGCAGGCAGGCGCGATCAGCGAGAGAGGACCCAATGAGCGGCGGACACAGTCATTCCTATCATCTGGTGGAACCGAGCCCGTGGCCGGCCGCGGGAGCCGCGTCGGCTTTCGTCACCGCGGTTGGCGCCATCATGTACATGCACGAGATGGCATTCGGCGGTGTCCTGCTGGGCCTCGGCCTGCTCGGGATCCTCGCAACCATGTGGTGGTGGTGGCGGGACGTGATCCGCGAAGCCGAGTTTCAGGGCCATCACACCCCGATCGTCCAGCTCGGCATGCGCTACGGGATGATCCTGTTCATCGCGTCCGAAGTGATGTTCTTCGTGGCATTCTTCTGGGCGTTCTTCGACGCCTCGCTCTACCCCGATACCGGGATCTGGCCGCCGGCGGACGTCGAGCCGTTCGACGCCTTCGACATCCCGCTCGCCAACACCCTGATCCTGCTGTTGTCGGGCTGCACAGTCACCTGGGCGCACGCGGCATTGCTGCAGGGTAACCGGCGCGACCTCGTCAACGGCCTCGGGATCACCATCCTGCTGGGGTTAGCGTTCACGGCGCTGCAGGCCTACGAGTACGTCCATGCCGCGTTCGGTTTCACGGACGGCATCTACTCCTCGACCTTTTACATGGCCACCGGGTTCCATGGCTTCCATGTCATCGTCGGAACCTGTTTCCTGATCGTGTGCTGGTTCAGGGCCCGGGCCGGTCATTTCAAGACCGAACACCACTTCGGGTTCGAGGCGGCAGCCTGGTACTGGCACTTCGTCGACGTGGTCTGGCTGTTCCTCTTCATCTGCATCTACTGGTGGGGCGGCCGCTGAGCGGCCGCCGGCGCGCGGTCTGCGGGAACGGAACCGCGCCAAGTGTCGTTCGGTCCCCGGAGTGTGCTCCCGCAACGACCCTGTGACCCACGCCGTGCGGGGCCGGACTGCGCGGCCATTCTGCCACTCGCGAGCCTGTGCACCCTGCCTGGAGGCCCGGCGCCCCGGGATCGGCTCCGGCAGCGAGTGAATCAGGAGATCGTGTCGGCGGCACCGGACCCGCCAGGTCCGGAACCTGTGTCCGGCCGCGTCGGGTGGACGGCGGCGGTTACCTGCCCTGGCGGTTCGTCCGGCGGAGCAAGCGGCAGTTCAAGAACGACCCTCGCGCCGCCGAGCCCCGGGCTGTCCGTCAGTTGAAGCCTGCCACCGTAGGAACGCGCCAGGCTGTTGACATAAGGCAGGCCAATCCCGTGTCCGCCGGCGTCTGCTCCAGCGCCCCGCGCCCATGCCAGCAGCCCGTCCCTGTCCTCGCCCGGAAATCCGGGGCCATCGTCCTCGATGGCAATGCGCGCCACGCCGTCCGCGCCGGACAGTTCCAGCACCACCCTCCCGCGTGACCATGCTCCGGCGTTCCTCAGCAGATTTCCGACCATCTCCGAAACGTCGTCTGCCAGAACACGGACCGGCAGGCTGCTGACCGTGGTGCCCTTGATGGCGAAGGTCCGGTCTCCATATCGGCGGGACATGAAGATCCGGAACCGTTCGACGGCGGGGACGATGTCGGTCACCGGAACCGGGCCCGTCCGTCTCTGGGAGACAATGGTGTTGAGACGCTTGGTCAGCATGTCGCGCATGCGCTCGACGCTGTGCTGCAGCTCGGCCTTGTCTTCCTCGGAAACCGCCCTGAAATCCATCAGCAGGATGTCGCCAAGCATGTGGTTCAGGGAGTGCATGAAGCCGCCCTGGCTGACTTCCTCCGACAGCATCGCGTCCTGCATGGCGTCCAGCGTCGTGCGGATCTGCCGATGCATGTCCTGTTCCCAGTTCCGGGTCTCGTCGAGCGCAACGAGAAACCGGTTGATCCGTTCGGCGAGCACGCGGACTTCCTCCGGATCCTGCTGACTTCGATCAACTGTCTCGCCGATCCTGCCGCTGAGGCGGCCCACATCCCGCGTCACCCGTGCCAACGGCCGGAGCTGGTGGAAAACCGCCGCGCGCGTGGCCACGAACAGCAGCAGCATGGCAACCACTGCAACCCCGATGAGGTCGATCCTGAAATCCGTGATTTCCCGACGGTACGGCGCATAGTCGAGGAGCACGTGATAGCTGAGCGGATAGGCGTAGTGCCTCGGCCTCGCCGGATCACCGGGCGCATATCCCGACCCGTGCGCGATGGGCCGGGCCAGTCGGTGCTGAACGGTCTCGACCGACTGGTAGACCTCGCGAACCCCGTCCGCTCCGTCGACGGAGACAACCCCTTCACGGGTTTGCCCGGGGGTGCCGGGCCGGGGGAACAGGACAGATCCCCGCCCGCCGGAATCCCACAGGACCGAGCCTTCCGCCCCGATCCAGGCTGACCTCCCCGGTTCGAGAAAGGCCGCCGCCGCATCGGGCGGTACCACGACGCGAACCTCCTCGCTGTCGACGACGGCCGCAAGCCTTGTGCGAGAGACCAGCTGGAACCGGAGAGAGCGGGCTTCCAGTGCGACCCTGTCTGACACCATGCGCTGATGCCTGTGGTCGACCAGCACGATTGCAACGACGATTGCCGCAAGAAAGATGGCGGACGCGACGACGACAACCCGGTCCTGCAGGCGTTTTCCGAGCATCGTGAAACCTTCAGCCGGCAAGATCGAGGTTCACCAGCCTGCCGCACGCGCATGGGCGAAGGCATGCCGTCTCCGTGTCAGCTGCTCAGCCCGGCCCGGTCCCGCCGGGAAGATCGTTCAGACAGTATCCCCTGATTTCCGGGACGTGGCGGATCGGACTGAAGGTCTGGTCCGGATCGAGCAGCCTTCGCAGCTTCGAGACCAGGTTGTGGACGTTGTTCGCACTTGCCGACCGTGTGGAAGGCCACACATGCGCGACGATTTCGTTGGTCGACACAGTGCCTCCGGTCATCAGCAGGTACTTCAGGAGACGGAATTCCATGGCCGGCAGATCGACCTTCCTGCCGTGCACCCGGACCTCCGCCCGGATCACGTCCAGTTCTATGGGACCGTGCCGGAGAACCGTGCCATCCAGTGACTGGGTGCGGCGCTGCGCTGCCTGGATCATCGCATGCAGGCGTATCAGCAGGATCGTCGGCAGGTACGGCTTGGTGACGAATTCGTTGCCGCCGGCCTCGAAGACCTGCACCTCTGTCTCGACATCGTTGCGCAACGTCATCACCAGGACCGGAAAGTGGTGACGGCGCAGCCGCCGGAACTGTCCGATCAGCGCGAGGCCTTCCATGTGGGTTGGCGGACTGGTCAGGTGCAGGTCGACGATCGCGGCGGCGTAGTCGTAGACCCGAGCGAAGTCGAGCGCCTCGTCAGCGGTCGCTGCCGCATCGACAACATAGCCCCGGTCCTCGAGGAGCCTTTCGGTTCTTTCGCGCTCGAGGGCCTGGTCTTCAACCAGAAGGATCTTCATGTGACCGTCATGCCCGCTGTTGCGCCCGGTCCGGGCACCGTGTGCGCCTGTGCAGCGATACCCGCGTTTCGCCGACTGCGCCGGCCCGGTCCGCCGAAACGACCGGGCGGCGCCGGCGCATGGGAATCGGGTTTCGGGACCGGTTTCATGCTCAGCAACTGTCCCGCCCGACGGCGACATCGATCACGTATCCATCCGGCAGTCTCAGGCGAACAATGAAGTGCGCGCCGTCCGTGCTGACCGACAGGGCCTGTCCGCCAAACCGGCTTGCGGCGATCTGTGCGGCGTCGGCAGGCGAGCAGGGTCCGGCGATCGCCGGGTCCGGGCCGAGCGCGACAAGAACACCGACCAGCGGAATTGCGAAGACCACGGTCCTGATCGCACTGCAGTGTCTGTGGAGGCAGCAGAGCGCCGATGGCATCATCATCTCTCCCCGGGCCCCCGCGAGCCCTCCCCTCCTGCATGGTAGCGGCATGCGGGGGCGTTGCGTAGTGACCGCCGTACCGGCCGCGTGCTGGCGGGGCCCGGTCCCGCGACGACAGGACAGTCATGCCCTCCCTCGTGCGATCCGGGCGACGACATCCCGGCCCGGACAACCGCCGACAGGCATTGTCCCGGCCGGAACCACGGTCCCCGCACAGCCCACACGGTCAACGATGACGGCCGTGCGGATGCGGGTGACGATGACGGTGGGCAAACGGCCAGTGCCAGTGCCAGCCCCGCCACCCGTTCCGGTGCCAGAACACGCCTGGAGGCGGTCCCCAGTGCGGCCTCCGGTGCCAGCGAGGGCCGGACCTGGGCCCACGCCATCCGTGATGCGGGTGCGGGTGCCCGCGCCATCCATGAGGCGAGTGCGGGTGCCCGCGCCAATGCCCGCCGTGGGATCTGTGCCTGTTTCGCTCTCGGTGTCCGCGCTGGGACGGTTGCTGCTCGCCGCGAACCAGGAGCCGTACCGGCCCGGAGGGGGTCAGCCCACCGGCGGACTGCCCGCGTGTGGCGGAAGGTGCATGCCCCCTGTCGCACCGGGACGCAAACTGCGCTTGTGTCACTTCGTGGTCACCGGTCGTGCGGCCCCGCCACTGGTTCCCTCCGACCAGGAGGGTATCCGCGCCGAGGTTGAGCGTCTCGCCGGGAAGCATCGACGCAGTCCTGCACCCGGCCGCCGCCTGCGCTCCGCCGACGACCAGACCGAGAATCAGTATGTTCCTTGCTGCGAACTTCATGAGTGACGTACTCCCGATTGCCGGATCCACGTCAGCAAGCGTATCGGGACCGCCTCCGCTTGTTCGGACGCCGGTCACTCGATCGTCTCTCGTCGTGCCGAAGTTTTCCTCAAGTCCTGGAACGTGATCCCGAGATGCGCGGTCTCTGGCACGCCACGAATGGCGGTACACTCGCGGCGGCTCACCGGGCCGGAGGGCGTGAGGTCACGTCCCTGACCGGTTGCAGTATCGCCGTGCGCCGATGGTCTGGACGGAATGCGGGTGACCGTCAGGCGCGACGTCAGCGATCCGCGCTCGCTGGACCGCCAGCGGTGGACAGGGCGGGTTTCACGATCGGGAAAGACGGTGAAGATGTGCGGGGGCGAGGCTCCGGTACGGCGATCAGCGCGGTCACGATCGTCGTGCTTCTCGAGAGCTGGTGGAGTGTCACCCGGTTCGGGCTGATCCAGCTCCTGTTCCCGCCTGCGCTCGGGATGGTGATTGCGAAGTTCGCCAGGATCGCCTGCACGGAGCATTACTTCGAGCGGTAGCTGGTCGCGGTTGGCGGTCCGGCCGAGGTGGAAGCGAAATGCCACGGATTCAGCGATCACACGCTCCACGAGCATATCGTCTGGAGCCTCAATCGCGTTTTCGCCGCTTTTGCCCTGGCCACCGCGACAGCAGTGCCGATCGGCACTTCAATGGGCATGAGCCGGCATGCGCGTGGGGTCTTCGATCCGCCCATCGAGTTCTACCGTCCGATCCCGCCGCTCGCCTATCTGCCGCTGACCATCATCTGGTTCGGGATTGGCGAGTCCGGCAAACTGTTCCTGATCTTCCTGGCCTGTTTCGCTCCCATCGCCATCAATGTGCCGCGCGGGCGTGCGCTCCGTTTCCGTCGAGCAGATCCATGCCGCCTATTCCATGGGGGCGAGCCACGGACAGGTCCTGCGCCAGGTCGTGCTCAAGGCCGCGCTTCCGGAGATCCTGACCGGCATGCTCGTCGCCATCGCCTTCGGGTGGACGACCCTGGTGGCGGCCGCGATGGTAGCCGCCAAGGCGGGCATCGGCGTGATGGTGCTGAACGCGGCCAGGTTCGTTGCCACCCATATCGTGTTTCTCGGCATCATCGTCATCGGCGCGGTCGCCTTCGACCTCATCATGCGCCGGGTCGAAAGGGTCTCTGTTCCGTGAAAGGGCAGGATATTCAGGGCCCGGACCCCACTATGCCGGGCGGTCACCCTCCAGGATGATGCGCCAGAGCATGCGGGAGTACCGACGGTCGTAATCGCCGTGGGCGCGGTGCATCGTGGCACGGTTGTCGCAGACCACCATGTCGCCCTGGCGCCAGTGATGGCGATACACAATCCCGTCGTGGATCGTGCGGTCCAGCAGGTCCTGCATGAGCGCCTGCGAGGCCTCCGCCGTCATGCCCTCGATGTACCGCGACTTCGAAATGTGGAAGTACAGCGCCTTCGACCCGTGTTCAGGGTGGGTGCGCACCATGGGGTGGACAACGGGGATATCGTATTTCTCCCGGTCCCCGGGCAGCGTCCGCTCCAGCAGGTGCGGGTCAAGCCTGTTGACGGTCCGCAGCCCCGCCAGGCGCTGCTGTTCCTCGGCATCGAGGCCGGCCCAGGCCGCGCGCATGTTCGCGAAGCTGGTGTCGCCGCCCTCGGGCGGAACTTCGACGCCGTACAGGATCGTCGCCTTGGGCGGGCGCTCGCGGTTCGTGTGGTCCGTGTGCCAGAGCGTGGCCGGGCGCTGGCCGTTGCGATGCCAGATGCGACCGATCATTGGCTGGTCGGGCATGTTGTGCTGACTGAAGTGCTGCGCCATCGGCGCACCCAGCTGCGAGCAGCCCGCCATATACTCCGCAGGCGTGAAATTCTGGTCCCGGAACACGAGCACCAGATGCTCGGCGAGCGCGGTGGCCACGGCGGTCCGGGCGTCTGCGGACAGCGTCTCGCGCAGGTCGAGGCCGCAGATCTCGGCGCCGACTGAAGGATGGAGCGGCCTCGGCGTTGGAATGGTCATCACTGCTGCAGCCCCTCCGCTGGCGGCAGAGCGCGGGCCGCCTGACTGACAGAGGTCGACATGTGGAAGTGATGTGTTGATGAGATCGACATGTTCGGAACACCTGTCAGGGAAGTCAGGATACACCGACATGGTGTTCGATCCCCATCGCCCCAACAACAACCTTCCGAACCTGGCACCTGCTTCGGAAACCGGGACCAGGGTCAATCTTCGGCGTTGAATTGCCGTGCACTGCACTGACGAAGTTCCGTGCAGACCTGGTGATCATGCCGTCCGGCCAGCGCCGCGGCTGCCTCACCGCCACGGTCGACGCCATCGTGCCGGAGGACTTCGCCGGGCGCGTGACGCCCTTCGACAGCGTTGCCGCCAGTGCCTGTGCGGCGACCACCGTCTCGCGCCACATCGTTGGCCGCCTGATCCCGGTTGTGGACTGCCGGATCGCCGCCATCGCCCGCCGGAGCGAAACGGCGGCCGCCACCCGCAACGACGCTGATTTCGAGCACTGCGGAATTCCGGTCCTCGGCCCCTGGACAAACGACCGCGATCGCCCTGGTGGCAGCCCGGTCGCCGGCTTCCCGCCGTCCGCATCAGTGCAACGACCATTCGGTCCTGACGAGGTCAACATGGGCATTGCTCAATTGTCTCCCGTCGTTCCCCGTGCGGTAATCTTGTGTTTCAGGCGGCAGTGCCCCCTTCAGTCACCGGTCCTGCGCGTTCCCGTGCGTCGGAGTGCCCGGTTCGAATGCACGCGTCGAACCCGGCCGTTGCGAGCGGTGTCGGAGCGCATATGATGCCACGCCAGCGGTGAGACCGTCTGTCCGCCGTAATGTCACGGAAACCGGGTCCTGCCCTGGTCCGGGAAGAACACCATCGAGGCTCTCCCTGTGCCGGCTGCCGGATCACATCGAACCGAGGGCATGCACGGGGTCGCGCCGGAGTACGCTGGCATATCGGATCCCGCCAGGACCGGACACCGGTCTCGTGACGGGAGCCTGCGAAGAGGAAAACACGTCGCCATGCTGCACCGCTTCAGGTTCACACTCTGGCCAACCGTCTTCACCATCCCGGTCCTGGCGGTGCTGCTGATGCTCGGGGTCTGGCAACTCGAGCGCCTGGAGTGGAAGACGGCCCTGATCGACACCTTCGACGTGCGGGTGTCGGCGCCGCCGGTGCCACCTCCCGAGACGGTGAGCGACATCGAGGAGTGGCGGTTCCGCAAGCTGCAACTCGAGGGCGAGTTCCTGCACGAGAAGGAAGTCATGGTCACCGGCAAGCCGTTCGAGGGTACGGCGGGGTTCCACGTGATCACGCCGATGCGGCTCGATGACGGGCGCATCGTGCTGGTCAACCGGGGCTGGATACCGGAAAAACTGCGCAACCGGGCCGATCGGCCGGCTTCGCTGCCGGCGGGGCGGGTGGTCTTCGAGGGGCTGCTGCGCGAGGACCGCCGCCGCGGGTACTTCGTTCCCGACAACGAGCCCGGGAACGAGGTCTGGATGTACGTGGATACCGCCGAGATCGCGCGTCACCGGGCGCTCGGACCGGTCGCCGGCTACGTGATCGATGCCCTGCGCGAGCCCGGCCCCTACCGGCTTCCGATCGGCGCCAGCGACCGCATCACCGTGCGCAACGAACACTTGCAGTACGCGGTGACATGGTTCCTGCTTGCCCTGACCCTGGTGGCTGTCTACCTCGCTTACCACTACCGCCGCGCCGGCAATGACTGACGGCCACGCCGAGGCCGGAGGAGCGGTTCCGGCCTACAGGCGACTGGAGGACCACTACCGGCGTATCCGGGCGCTTGATGATGCAATCGGCATGCTGAACTGGGACCGTCAGGTCATGATGCCAGCCGGCGGAACGGAGACCCGGTCAGCGACCATGGCGGCCCTCAGGGTCATGCGCCACCAGGCTGCGACCGCACCGGAACTCGAGGATCTGCTTGCGCGCGCGGGCGAGGAACCGCTCGGGCACTGGCAGGCAGCAAACCTCGCGGAGATGCGCAGGCTGCACCTGCACGCTACCGCGTTCGCGGAAGACCTCGTTGACGCGCTGAGTCGTGCGACCTCGCGCTGCGAGACTGTCTGGCAGGAACGGGCACGCCCCAACGCCGACTTCGCGACCGTCAGCGAGGCACTGTCCCAGGTGGTGGCGCTGACCCGCGAGGCGGCCGATGCGAGGGCGGAACGGCTCGACACCTCGCCCTACGACGCCCTGCTCGATGCCTACGAGCCGGGCGGTCGGTCCGGGCAGATCGACACGTTGTTCGCCGAACTCGAGCCCCGACTCACCGCCCTGCTCGACCGGGTGCGCGAAGACGACGGCGCCCCCGCCGGCCACCGTGTCCCGGCGGAACACCAGCGCACGCTCGGGCTCGAGGTCATGCGCGCACTCGGTTTCGATTTCCGGCGCGGCCGGCTCGATGTGAGTGTCCACCCGTTTTCCGGGGGCAATCCGGACGACACCCGGATCACCACCCGGTACGACCCGGACGACTGGTCGGCATCCCTGATGGCCGTCATCCACGAGACGGGCCACGCACTCTACGACCAGGGCCTGCCTGCGGAATGGCGCTTCCAGCCGGTGGGTGCGCCCAGGGGAATGGTCCTGCACGAGAGCCAGTCGCTGCTGCTGGAGATGCAGGTCAGCCGGTCGCGCCAGTTCTTCACCTTCCTCGCTCCCCGCCTGCGCACCGCTTTCGGTGTCTCCGGCCCGGCATGGGAGGCAGATGCGCTCGCCCGCGCGGCCTGCCGGGTCCGCCGCGGCCTGATCCGCGTCGATGCCGACGAGATCACCTATCCGTTCCACATCTTCCTGCGCTACCGGCTCGAACGCTCGCTGCTCTCGGGCAAACTCGCGCTCGCCGACCTGCCTGACGCCTGGAACGACGGGATCGAGGAGAAACTCGGGATCAGGCCGGGGAACGACCGGGACGGCTGTCTCCAGGACATCCACTGGTACGCCGGCGCCTTCGGGTATTTTCCGACCTACGCCATGGGCGCACTCGCCGCCGCCCAGCTGTATGCCGCTGCTCGGGCCGAACTCCCGGGTCTTGACGGACAGGTTGCGCGCTGCGACCTCGACGGCCTGCTGGACTGGTTGCGCACCCACGTCCACGCACGTGCGAGTGTCGCCTCCACCGACGACATCCTGCGTGCCGCCACCGGTTCCGGGCTCGGACACGAGACCTTCCTCGCACACCTCGAGGCCCGCTACCTGGCGGAACCCGGGCTCTGAACGCGCATCAGACCTCGTAGCCGAAACGGTCCCAGATCCCGGCACCGTACCGCGTGCCCTCGTGGGCCGCGAGGTAGCGGGCATTGGAGCTGCGCAGCCTGGTGTAGTTCTCCTCCAGCGGACCGGGTTCTGGTCGCATATCGCATTCGACGAAGGCGCCAAGCCGGGCGATCTCGTCGTCGGGATGCGCGGTCAGGTCCTCGTAGCGCAGGTGGATGCTGTCCTCGACCCTGAAGTCGTCCACGGCATGCGAATACGCCGTGTTCCAGTGCATCATGAGTTCGGCGAGCGAAGTCCCGCTCCACTTCTGCGTCGCCGCCGCCACCGCACGCGGATCCCGGGTGACGATCACGAAGCGGCTGCCGGGAAACACCTTGCGCAACCACCAGATCTTGGTGAGGTTCGGCGGCGACTTCTCCAGCAGCACCGGAGCGGCGCCGACGACGAAGCGGCGCCAGTCGTCAAGGATCCGGTCACGGCAGTCGGCGTGATCGCGCAACCCTTCGAGTTCCTGCATCATGGCATGCGAGAAGGCAAACCGCCCCGGCCCGCCGAAGACCCTGGCCGGTGAGTATACTGACTGCAGATGCTGGCCTTCGCTCATGGGCCGGTTGGCGCGCAGGCACGCCAGCCGGTAGCGCGAAACCAGCAGCCTCTCCAGGGCGGTGGTGCCGCTGCGATGCAGGCCGCAGATGAAGACGAGACGCTCGATCACCGGATCGTCTGTGTAGGTTGTGCCCTCGAGCCGGGCCAGCGGCGGATGGGAAACGGGCTTCAGACCCGGGACCAACGAGCGCATCACGCGTCGAACAACCTGCATGCTGCCATCCGTCGTCACTCGAAAGTCTGGCCGGGACACGCCGTCACGGCCGTCAGGCGGGAAACAGTGCCGTATCGCCCCGCTCCCGGCAAGGAAGCGGACCACACCCCGGATCCCGACGTCAGAAACCGGTGAGACCTGCAGGCAGTCACTGTGACTGTCAGCGGCCCTGCATGGATGCCAGTCCGCACATCCATGCAGGGTCACAGGCCGTCCACGACGCGGTCGGAGCGGCCTGAACCATTCCGACACCGCCTCTCCTCCGACCCGGGAGCCCCGACCCCAACCGGATGCCCGACAGGCCGGCCCGTGAGGTGGTGAACGGGTACAACCGGATCCGCTGCGCCGTGTACTGTTCGTCCCCGATGGCCCCGGTTCACCGCCATCGCGGCGGAAACCCGACACTCACCATGGTGGCGTTGACGATCCGGCAAGAAGACCACATCACCGGTGAACGCGCGAAGGGCTGCCTCCGCTCGGGACCGGGAACCCGGCCCGTCTCAGTCTGCCGCTCTCGGACCCGCCGAGACGTACTCGGCGAGGATGCGGGCGACAGCGGTGGCATCGGTGCCGAGCCGACGATCCTCCACCACCTCGGCACCGAGCGGGGAGTGCTCGACCATCTCGTAGATGCGAGCGGCACCCTGAAACATCTCGCCCGGCAGCCCGGCATCGGAATGGGTGGTGGAGATCTCCTCCATTTCACCGACCCAGCGATAGGCCTTCGGACACATGCCCGGCAGGCCGCGCTCCACGAGGGCCAGCAGACCCTGCTGGCTGCCGGCCAGTTCGGCGACGAAGGCTTCCTCGACACCCTCGAGACGGGCCGTCACCATGGACTGGATCGCGATCGCCGTCAGTCCCTTGGTCAACGCCGCGTAGCACATCTTGGTCGCCGAGGCGGCTCCGATCGCCTTGCCGACAACCCGGATGTCAAGACCCGAGCCGGAGAGCGACGCCAGCGCGGCCCCGCCCGGACCCGAGACGTAGAGCCGCGGGCTGACGAACCCGGGCGGACGCGGCGGGCCGCCGATGATTCCGCCGTCGACGAAGGCGAGACCGGCTGCAGCAGCACGGCGGGCCGCCTCGCGCGCGGTCGACGGCGCGACCGCATTCAGGTCGACCAGGACCGGGCCATGGCCGCGTGTCCGCGCCAGCGCCGCCATGGTGTCGACAAGCTCGAGAGCACGGTCGGGACGCATGATGGAGAACACCAGTTCGGCCTCGCCGAACAGGTTCCCCGGCGGTCCGACATCCTCGATCCCGGCCGACTGTGCGAGGCCGCGGGTACGCGCGGACCGCCCATCGAGCGCGGCAATCACCCGGTGACCGGCGCGTGCCAGTACCTGGCCGATCGCGTGTCCCATATCGCCCGGAGACTGGATGGCAATGGTCTGCATGACTTCATCTCCCCGTCACGGTGCCGGGGACGCACTGACCCTTCGACCGGTAACGCCGTATCCCAACGCGCAACAACTCGTCTTCTGCTCACATCCTGTCGTACAGAGAGTCCCTTGCACTGCGTCAGCCTCCCGCGCCTTGTACCCCGACACGTCTGACCTTCGCTTCGCCGCTGGGTTGAGGTCCAGAACTCGCGATTTGATGACTGGTTTTCCAAGGCCGGGAGAACGGCGACGCTCCGGCGAAATACCTTCAATCTGACCAGGCGAATTGTGGAGCGGCTCAAGGCCGAGGGCAAGGACGCGATCTTCCGGGACCGCAATCTGGTCGGCTTCGCCGTGCGGGTCCATACCACCGGGCGCAAGCTCTCCATTGTGCAGTCCCGGAGCCGGCCGGCCTGAAACGGACAACCCTGGGTCGGGTCGGCAACGAGCCGATCGACAGGCATCGCCTCGAGGCGGCCACCGTCATCGACCGCGTCAAGCGGGACGAGGAGCCGACCCCGCCAAAACCGGTGCCCGAGCCCACCATCGCCGCCTCACGGACCGCTTTCTCGAGAAGTTCGTGGCGATGCAAGCCGAACTCGGCCAGGAACAAAGGCTGGCCATCCTGCCTCACATTGTCCCGGCGCACGGCGGGAAGGTCCTGAAGGATGCCGGGCCGGAGGACGTCACGGCGCTGCACCACGAGTTGCGGGACAGACCCGTGGCGGTCAATCAGGCCGTCCGGATGCTGTCGAAGATGTTCGCGCTCGCCGAGAACCGGGGGATGGTCCCGGCCGGCCGCAGGCCGGCCGGGCATGTCCGCCGGTACCGTGAGTCGTCGCGCGAGCGGTCTCTCACGCCCGAGGAGTACCAGCATCTCGGCGCAACGCTGTCCAGGCTTGAGGTCGAGGGTTCGATAATGCCCTGCGCGGTCGTGGCGATTCTCTCACCCGGCTCAAGGACGGGTTCGGCGCCCGCCATGTCCGGGGGTGGGCAGTTCCACAAAGGTCGCCTGCCATCTGAAGTTCGGTCTGCTCGCACTGGCCGCCGACCAAATATCATCCGCCTCACCGCCCCATAGCGTCGTCCGACCCGGCCCGCCGCTCCCGCGCTGCGCTCCAGAACGGGCGCGGCCGCAAAGCGCACGCGTCCAAAACCGCCGAAAACTCTCCGTGATCAATCGATCACCCGGCCACTGACAGCCAAACGCCGCTCAGCTATCGAACCAATGCCAAATTACTGCCGCTATCCCTCAGATCGGCAATTCTGCAAGAGGCTCCGTACTGTTGAAGCTGGGTCGAAATATCTCCGACACGGAACCAGCCGCACAGCCGCCGCGACGCCGGGTCATGCCCTATTCGAGCCGGCGGGCGTGGATGAGGCGGGTCATTCCCGGCACCATTTCCTCGTCGCGGGGCACGGCGAAACCGACTTCCTGCATCCGGCATTTCAGCCAGCCGGGCGTGACCGAGCGCGCCTCCGGGGTGAAGGCCATGTGCTGCAATTGCCAGAGCGCCGCCATGGGCGGGCCGGTGCGGTCATCCTCCACCATGAAATCGTGCACGATGAAATGGCCACCCGGCGACAGGCAGTCATAGGCCTGCTGCACCATCCGCGGCAGTTCGGAGCCGGGAATGCCGCTGAACAGGTAGGACATCAGGATCGCATCCTGCTCCGTCGGCCATTCGGCCGCGAGCGCGTCCGCAGGGATATAGCGCACCCGGTCCACCATCCCGGCCTCGGTAATGAAGCGCCAGCCGATCTCGGCGACATTCGGGAAATCGATGATGGTCGAGACCAGGTCGGGGAAGGTCTCCAGCAGCCGGATGGTCATTGCCCCCGTGCCGCCGCCGACATCCAGCAGGTTGTGGCAGCCGGAGAGGTCCACCAACCGCGCCAACGTGCGGCCCGGCCCGAGCGAGCCTGCATGCTGCGCCTCGCTGTAGAGCATGGCCTGGTCCGGATCCGACATCCAGTGCTGGTAGCTGTCCACCGCCTCCGGGTCGAGGGAGCCGTCCATCACCTCGTTCAACTGGGTGAGGAACGGGTACATCTGCCGGTCGATCTGGTAACGCAAATAATCCCCGAAATCGTAACGCGCGCCGCGCACGAGGAAGGCCGTCGCTCCGGGCGCGTTGAGATAGCTCTCCTCCTCGCGGTCCACGAGGCCGATTGCGGTCAACGCTGTCATCAGCGTCGTAATCCGGTTGGCCGGAACGCTCGCCTTCGCGGCAAGCGCCTGCGCCGTCTTGGGTCCGTCGGCGAGCTGGGTGAAGATATCGACATGCAGGGCTGCGAAGAGCGCCTTGGAGGCCATGAAGCCGAAAGCCAGTCTCGATACATCCTCGGCCGTTTCGACCAATTGCTCCGTCACCGCAAAATCTCCTCAAATCGCGATAGCGCTGAGTCCGGGAACCTTGCATAAGCCCGGTGAATTTTCAATGACACCAATACTTTCAGTAGTATTGAGTCCCTCCCATGAAGACCCGTCAACGTTTCTCATACCAATCTGAGCTCGCAATTTTGCAAGAGGCTCAAGTGGCTTTCGGTTTGATGACTGATTTTGCGTTTTCACTTTTCAACCTTAACAAAATCTCTATTTTATTCATATATTACAGTTAGTTGTCAGACGGCGACGGAGTAGAGTCGAGGGGAGGCGCGCCCTGCCGTAGGCCCGAGGGAGTAGCTGTTGCCGGCCGCTTTCGCTCGACGCCGGTGCCTCAGTCTCAGCCATAGCCGCGTTTCCTCACCCCCGCTCGTCGAACCGGGCGTGCGGTTTTCCCGCACCCAGCTCTCAGTCGGGATCATGCCTTCGCCCACGGAAAGGTCTTTGTTGTCCGCTCAAGCTGTCTCAGACCGAAGTCATCTCGCAGTCTGGCATCCGGGAAGCGCACATATTGCCCGGACTTCACCTTGTGCTTGTGACAAAGCCACCGTCGCAGCCGCCGGATCGTATGTCGGTTGATGGACTTGTAGGCCGGTGAGACCTGACCCAGGGTGAAGTAGTTCGCCCATCCGGAGATCATCCGGTTGAGTTCGGCCACTTTCGCCCCGGTGTCCATCCAGACGGACTTGCGGTCCGTCTTCTTGCTGATCCGGTGGCAGATGTCCTGGACGTTTGCCTTGCTCGGGCGAGTGCCGACATAGCGGCTGCCGTCGGTCCGGCGCCAGTTCCAGCCGATGCGGTATCCGAGGAACTCGAACGGTTCCTCGGGGCATCGAAGACATCGGGTCTTGCGGGCGTTGACCGGCAGCTTCAGCACTCCCATGATCCGTTTGACCGCCGCCAGCATCTCTGCCGCCGGTGCCTTTCCGAGTACACAAAAGTCATCCGCGTAATTCACGATCTCCGCCCCGAACCGGCGGGCGTATCCGTTGAGTTTCCAGCCAAGGATGAAGCGACGCATGTAGATGGAGCTCAACAGCGGGCTCACCGGTGACCCCTGAGGGGTTCCCTTGCGCTCCCGCCGTGCCCGGTTCGTGCGGCGTGTGCCGCCGTCCCCGTCGTCCTCTTCCACCGGCGCTTCCAGCCACGCCTTGATGAGCCCCAGGAGCCGTCCGTCGCTGACGCGCCGGGCGATGCTCTTCAGGAGTTCGGCGTGCGGAATTTCGCCGAAATAGTTCGAGAGGTCGGCGTCAACCACCTCGTGGTGCCCCCGTGACAGCAGGCCATGAATGCGGTTAACCGCATCCTTCGCACTGCGGCCCGGCCGGTAGGCATACTGTTCCGGTTGCAGGTCCGCCTCGAAGATCGGCTCCAGCACAAGCATGGCCGATGTCTGCGCAACCCGGTCCTTCAGGCACGGAATGCCCAAGGGCCGGAACTTCCCCGGTTCCTTCTTCGGGATCAGGACCTGACGGACCGCTTGCGGTGCGTAGGTCCCGTCCCTCAGTTCCCGCGACAGGTCCCCAAGCCAGTCTCCCACTCCCGTCTTCTCGATGTCCGCAATTGTCTCGCCGTCGACCCCCGCCGACCCGCCATTGCGGCGGACCCGCTTCCAGGCCTCCAGCAAAAAGTCCTCGCGCCACACCTTGTCGATCAGGGCGTGAAAGCGCCGGTCAGGTTCTTCCTTCGCTTTCTCATGCAGTGTGTTCTGGAGTTTCCGAACCCGTTGTGCCCCTGTTAGACCTTCGCCAGTAGGCATGCCTTGCTTCCTTTCCACACAACTCCCGCCTCAGGGCCCCTTCCCTCGACCGGCGTTACCCGGCGTCTTCAGTATTACGGGCCCATCCGCCACCCTGACGGCCCGGCCTGTCCCTCGCGGGCTTCCGGTTGGTGCGTGCCACACCACCATCAGGGCTTCCCGTGTTGCTGCGTTTTCCATCTTCCGTGCATGTCGGCGCCATTACCCCGGTGGAAACGCCCCGGTGCGCGTGTCGCTTGCTTCCCGGTGCGCCGTCGGCCTTCCCCAGAAATCTGGTGGGTCGGCTTCCACATGAGCCGTTTCGAGGCCTGCTCAGCGTTCACTCACGTTCCGACCTGCATGGTCGCTGAGCTGCCCAAGGCAGCCCTTCTCTCCGCGGTGCTTCAAACCATGTCGTTGCCTCCATGATCCGCCGCGGCTACTACCAACCGAAGCGACAACTGTTGGGCGGGGTTCGCACCCGCAAGGAAAACGCGCCTTTCCACGGCGCACAAATTTCTCCGGCTTGTTCCGGGGAACCGTATCGCAATGTCACCCGGACTGACGCTGTCGCGAGATGGCGGGGACATCCGTGGTTCGACTGGCTGTGACGCACCGGCGCTGCTGCATGGCAAGGAGGGCGGACGATACCCGGTGACCCGTGAGGGCGATCGGGGATGCTTGGGACGGGTGCCGGGTGTTGCAACCCGGCCCTGCCGTGGCTAGGGTGCCGGCCCCTGGCGCGAGCGGAGCAATCGGTGCGTTACATCAGCACGCGCGGTGACGCGCCGGAACTCGGTCTTGACGATGTGCTGCTCACCGGGCTCGCCCGCGACGGCGGTCTCTATGTTCCCGCCACCTGGCCACGGTTCTCCACCGACGACATCCGCACCATGCGAGACCTGTCCTACCCGGAACTCGCGGCGCGAATCATGGCGCCGTTCGCCACCGGCACCACCTGCGGCGACGACCTCGCCGGGGTCCTGGAGGACGCCTACGCCGGGTTCACGGATCCGCAGGTCGCACCGCTGGTGCAGCTCGACGGGAGCACCTGGCTGATGGAACTGTTCCACGGCCCCACCCTTGCCTTCAAGGACTATGCGCTGCAGGTGCTCGGGCGGCTGTTCGACAGGGTTCTCCGCGCCCGGGGCGAGCGGATCACCATCGTCGGCGCCACCTCCGGCGATACCGGTTCGGCGGCGATCGAGGCATGCCGCGACCGCGAGGCCATCGACATCTTCATCCTGTTTCCCCGCGGTCGGGTCTCCCCGGTGCAGCAACTTCAGATGACGACGGTGGACGCGGTCAACGTCCACGCAATCTCCCTCGACGGCACCTTCGACACCTGCCAGGACATGGTGAAGGCCCTGTTCAACGACCTGGCGCTGCGCGATCGCCTGCACCTGTCGGCGGTCAATTCCATCAACCTGGTCCGCCTGCTGCCACAGATCGTCTACTACTTCCGCGCCGCGCTCGCGCTGGGGGCTCCGGACCGCCGGGTTGCTTTCGCGGTGCCGTCGGGCAATTTCGGCAATGTCTACTCGGCCTACGCCGCGGCCGCCCTTGGACTGCCGGTCGACCGCCTCGTGGTTGCGACCAACGCCAACGATATCCTGGCGCGGTTCTTCGCCTCCGGGAGGATGCAGATCGCCGGCGTGCAGCCGACGCTGAGTCCGAGCATGGATATCCAGGTCTCGAGCAACTTCGAACGACTGCTGTTCGACCTCGCCGGGCGCAACGGTGCGCGTACCGGCGCCATGCTGACCGGGCTCAGGACCGAGGGCGTCTTCGAGGTCACCGGGGACATGCACCGCCAGTCGTCCGTGCTGTTCGACGCCGAGGCCGTCACCGACGACGACACTGTCGCACGCATCGCACGCGTGCACCGGGAAACCTCGATGCTCATCGACCCGCACAGCGCCGTCGGTGTCGAGGCGGCAGTCCGGGCGCGGCGGCGCGGTGCGCTGGCCGACGGGGTGCCGGTGGTCTGCCTTGCGACCGCGCATCCGGCCAAGTTTCCCGATGCCGTGGCACGCGCCGTCGGCCACGTCCCGGAACCGCCCGGGCGGATCGCCCGCCTCGGCGAACTCGAGGAGCACCTGACAATGCTGCCAGACGACTACCGCACGGTTGCCGATTTCATCGCGGCGCACAGCCGCACACCGGACCGGCCGTGAGCGGACCGCGGCTGACCGATCTGCCGGGCGGGGTGCGGCTGGTCACCGAGCACATTCCCACCGTCGAGAGCGCAACCCTCGGCGCCTGGTTCGGGGCGGGAAGCCGGAATGAAACCGCCGACATCAACGGCGTTGCCCACATGCTCGAGCACATGGCGTTCAAGGGAACGGCGTCACGCTCGGCCTTCGACATCGCCGAGCAGATCGAGGCGGTGGGCGGACGGCTCGACGCCTACACCACCCACGAGCAGACCGCATACTACGCCCGGGTGCTGAAGGACGATGCCACGCTCGCGGTCGACGTGATCGGCGACATCCTGTGCAACTCCACCTTCAGCGAAGAGGAGCTCGCCCGGGAGCGAACGGTGATCCTGCAGGAGATCGGTGAGGCGAGCGATACGCCGGACGACGTGGTTTTCGAACTGCTGGCCGGAACGGCACTGCCTGACCAGCCGCTCGGCCGGCCGATCCTGGGCTTGCCCGAGATCGTCCGGTCCATGCCGCGCGAGACCATCACCGGTTTCCTCGACGCACACTACGGCGCCGACCGGCTGGTGTTCGCGGCCGCCGGAAACATCGACCACGACCGGCTCGAGGATGAGGTTGCCACGGCCTTCGACGGGCTCTCCGGGCGCGACAACCGCCCGGTCGAACCGGCGCGTTACGCCGGCGGCGATGCCCGCAGCGACCGGGACCTGCAGCAGGTCCACCTGATGCTGGGCTTCGAGGCAGTGCCGATCCGGGACCCGACCCTGCCGGCGCAGCAGGTGTTTTCCCGCCTGCTGGGCGGAAGCATGTCGTCGCGACTGTTCCAGGAGATTCGTGAACGCCGCGGCCTCGCCTACTCGATCCACAGCTTCGCGATCGCCTGGCGCGATACCGGCCTGTTCGGGATCCATGCCGCCACGGCTCCCGATCTGGTCGGCGACCTGGTGCCCGCGGTCTGCGACGAACTGGTCAAGCTCGCCGGCGAGTCCCCGGACGATGCGCTGCAGATCGAGGTGGGCCGCGCCCGCTCCCAGATCCGGGCCGGAGTTCTGATGTCGCGCGAAAGCACCTCGAGCCGCTGCGAGGCCCTGGCAGGCAACCTTCACGCCTTCGAACGCGTGATCGGGGTCGACGAGATCATCGAGCGCTTCGAGCAGGTTGACGGGGACGCGGTCCAGGACATCTGCCGCCGGCTGCTTTCCTCGACACCGACCCTGGCCGCCGTCGGGCCGGTCGGCACACTCGAGCCCTGGGACCGGCTGTGCGCTCGGCTTGCCTGACGGACCGGATCCGCACCTGAGGCGCGCCGCGCGCCTGCCGACCAGGCTGTTGCACCGGCCGCGCAGGTCCGGGCAAGATGGCATGACAGCCTCAGGCATGGGTGCGTTCCGTGGTCCTCACACTGTTTCCCCCCGCCAGGGTCGAGCCGCCGCTGGTCCTGGACCGGATCTACCTCAGGCCACCGGGCCGGGGCGACTGGACGGACTGGGCGGACCTGCGCGAGGAAAGCCGCGACTTCCTGGTCCCGTGGGAACCGGCGTGGACCTCCGACGCGCTGTCGCGATCCGCCTTCCGGCGCCGGCTGTCGCGCTATGCCGATGAATGGAACCGCGACCAGGGGTACACCTTCTTCCTGTTCCGCCGCTCGGATGACGCCATCGTCGGCGGGCTGTCGATCTCCAACGTGCGACGCGGCGTTGCCCAGAGCTGCTCCTTCGGCTACTGGGTCGGCCAACGCCATGCGCGCCGGGGCTACATGAGCGAGGCGGTGCTCGGCGCAAGCGGCTTTGCCTTCAACGCGCTTGACCTGCACCGGATCGAGGCGGCGTGCCTGCCCAGCAACGCCGCCAGCCAGGGCGTGCTGCGCCGTTGCGGGTTTCGCCGCGAGGGTCTGGCCCGGCGCTATCTCAGGATCAACGGGTCCTGGCAGGACCATATCCTGTTCGCACTGCTGCGCGAGGACTACCGGCGCCACGCGTACGGGGCGTCAATTTCTTGACAAGCACCGCGCCCGGCCATAGACCACGCGCGGCTGACAGCATCTGACAGGGCGGGGGAATCATGCAGCTCGACTTCGAGTCCCGGGTGTTCGAGACCCGGGTAGTCTCCATGGGCGAGACCACCGAACGCATCGTCGCCGGCGGTCGCCACCTGTTCCCACTGCTGCCGAAGGCGTTCGAGGGTGTCCGCCAGATCGGCGTGATCGGCTGGTCGTCGCAGGGACCGGCCCAGGCCCAGAACCTGCGGGAATCACTCGAGGCATCGGACATTCGCGTCGTGGTCGGACTGCGCGAGGGGTCCGCCTCCATGGCCGAGGCCGAGGCGGTGGGCTTCACCCGCGAGAACGGAACGCTCGGCGACATGTATTCCGTGTGCGCCGAAAGCGACCTCGTACTGCTGCTGATCTCCGACGCCGCGCTCGCGCAGAACTACACCAGGATCTTCGCCGTCATGCGCCCGGGCTCCACCATCGGGCTGTCACACGGTTTCCTGCTGTCGCACCTGCAGAGTATCGGCGAGGATTTCCCGACCGACATGAATGTCATCGCCGTCTGTCCCAAGGGTATGGGCCCCTCGGTGCGCCGCCTCTATGAACAGGGCCGCGAAGTCAACGGTGCCGGCATCAACAGTTCCTTTGCCGTTCACCGCGATATCGACGGCAGGGCAACCGACTACGCGCTCGCCTGGTCGGTGGCGCTCGGGTCTCCCTACACCTTCCAGACCACGCTTGAATCGGAATACCGGTCCGACATCTTCGGGGAACGCGGCATCCTGCTCGGAGCCGTGCACGGCATTGCCGAGAGCCTGTACGCACGGTTTACCGGCAAGGGCATGCCCCGGGACGAAGCCTACATCAACACCTCGGAATCGATCACCGGCCCGATCAGCAAGACCATCTCGCGCTCGGGCCTGGTTGCCGTGTACGAGGAACTCGACGACGCCGAGAAGGAGGCTTTCCGCAAGGCCTACTGCGCGTCCTACCACCCCGCGCGCGAGATCCTGGAGGAGATCTATGACGACGTCGCCTCGGGCAACGAGGTGCGCAGCGTCATCCAGGCCTCCAACCGTTTCGACCGCTACCCGATGGGCAACATCGACACCACCGACATGTGGCGGGTCGGTGAGACCGTCCGCGAGGACGAGGGTCGCAACTACGCCCCGATCAACGCCGAGACCGCCGGTGTGTACATGGCCTGCATGATGGCCCAGGTCGACCTGCTGAAGGATCGCGGGCACCCGTATTCCGAGATCGCCAACGAGTCGATCATCGAGGCGGTGGACTCCCTCAATCCCTACATGGACTACAAGGGCGTGTCCTACATGGTCGACAACTGCTCGACCACGGCCCGGCTCGGGGCCCGCAAGTGGGCGGCACGCTTCGACTACATCCTGAAGCAGCAGGCCTTTGTCCGGCTTGATGACGGCGAGAAACTCGACGACTCGCTGTTTGACGACTTCCTCAACAACTCGATCCACCAGGTGCTCACCGTCTGTGCCAGCCTGCGGCCGTCGGTCGATATCTCGGTGGTTCCCACCCGGCGCGGATAGGACTCAGCCGCGCCCGCGGCGCACCAGTGCCGCGCCTGCGAACCGGTAGACGCGGCGCGGCCCGGGGAACAGGATCTCGAACTCCGCCTGCAGCAGCGGGTCAAACGCATCCGCGGTGACGTCGAGACCACCGGCATAGGCCCCGAAAGCCGGAAGGATCAGGCGGTGCCGGTCAAGGACGAAGCAGCGGCCGGACACGGTCCGGCCACGCAGCCTGATCCGTGCCCGCGGATGGTAATGGCCGCTGACCTCGCCGCTGACGGGACCGGCCGTCGCCTCGTGGCGGAACACCAGCGGCGCCATCGCCAGTTCCGCCAGCGACCGGCCGCCGGGCAGCGTGTCCGGCTCCGGGTCGTGGTTGCCGGCGATCCAGATCCAGTCGCGTCCCCGCGCCAGCCCGAGGATCCGCCGGACAACCTCCGGTGTCATGCGCCGCGCCGCGTCCCCGTCATGGATGCTGTCACCGAGGCAGACCAGCCTGTCGGGGCGATGGCGCGCAATCGCCGCCTCGAGGCGGTCAAGCGTGTCGCCGGTGTCGTAGGGCGGCAACGGGATGCCGCGGGCGGCATACCACGCCCCCTTTTCGAGGTGCATGTCCGCGACCACCATCACGCGGCGATCCGGCCAGACCAGAGCGCCCGACGGATCTGCGTGCAGCGACACGCCGCAAAAGTCGAACGCCGTCACCGTACCGGCGCCATGGCGCTCGAGACCAGGTCATCGGCTGCCTCCTCGAGCTGGGACTCCAGCGCTCTGCCCGCCACCCGTTCGCGTCCGATTTCGAGCAGAACCGGCACGGCGAGCGGCGAGACCCGGTCGAGGCGCCTGACCTCGATGCGCCCGGCAACCCGGGCCAGCATGTCGCCGAGACGGGCGATGTCGGTCAGCCCCCGCGCGGCGACCGTGCGCGTCGCCTCCAGCAGGACATGATCCGGCTCGTGGCGCTGCAGCACGTCGTAGATCAGGTCCGAGCTGAAGGTGACCTGCCGTCCGCTCTTCTCCTGACCCGGCAGACGACGTTCGATCAGCCCGGCGATGACCGCCACGGTACGGAAGGTCCGTCGCAACAGGCTCGACTCTGCCATCCACTCCTCGAGGTCGTCGCCGAGCATGTCCCGGTGGAGTAGCAACCCGACATCCCCGGCCGGCCTGAGGCTCCACACCGCAATCACGTAGTCGGTCGCCACGAAACCGAGCGGGTCGAGCCCGGCGCGCTCCATGCGCCGGGTCAGAAGCATCCCGAGGGTCTGATGCGCATTGCGGCCCTCGAAACAGTATGCGACCAGGTAGAACCGGTCGCCACGCGGGAAGATCTCCACCAACAACCGGTCGCGCCGGGGCAAGACCGAGACCCGGCTCTGGGCCTCGAGCCACTCCGCCACCGGTGCTGCCATGCCGGCATGCGCCGCCCCGTCCTCCAGCAACACCCTCACCCCATCGGCCAGGTGAGTCGTCAGAGGCAGACGGCCACCGGCATAGGCCGGCACCTTCGGCTCGCGTCCGCCTGACGGGGTCACCACCACGGTAACGTCGCGCAGTCCCTCGTAGCGCAGCAGCCGGCCGGAGAAGACGAAGGTGTCCCCGGGGACGAGGGACTGGACGAAGTGTTCCTCGATCTCGCCGAGGATCCGGCCCCGGCGCATGCGCACCCGGAGCATCGGGGTCTCGACGATGGTCCCGACATTCAGCCGGTAGCTACGCACCACCGCCGGGCTTGCAACCGAGAGGCAGCCGGCATGATCGCGCACCACCCGGCGGAACCGGTCGTAGACCCCGAGCGCGTAGCCGCCGGTCTCGACAAAGGCGAGAACCCGGTCGAAACCCGACCGCGAGAGCGCGCGGTACGGCGCCGCCGTCGTCACCTCGCGGTAGAGATCATCCGGGTGCACGCCACCGGCGCAGGCAACACCGAGCAGGTGCTGCGCCAGCACATCGAGCCCGCCCGGGCCCGGTCGGTCGCCGTCGCGCTGGTTGCGGTGCACCGCCTGGACCGCCGCCTCGCACTCGAGCACCTCGAAGCGGTTCGCCGGAACCAGGATGGCGCGGCTGGGCCGGTCGAGCCGGTGGTTGGAACGTCCGATCCGCTGCAGCAGCCGCGATACCCCCTTCGGGGCACCGACCTGGACCACGAGGTCGACGGCGGCCCAGTCGACGCCGAGATCGAGTGTCGAGGTCGCGACCACGGCCCGCAGGGCGCCGTCGGCCAGCGCCGCCTCGACGCGGCGGCGCTGTTCGACCGCAAGCGAACCGTGATGAAGGGCGATCTCCAGGGTGTCATGGTTGATGCGCCACAGGGCCTGGAACAGAAGTTCGGCCTGGGCCCGGGTGTTGACGAACACCAGCGTGGTCCGGTGGGCCCGGATCGCGTCGAGAATCTCGGCGGCGGCATGGGTTCCCATGTGGCCGGACCACGGCAGCTTCGCCCCGCAGGTCGAGATCGAGATCCGGGGCCGTGCGGTATCGGCGACATGGATGCGCTCGACATCGCCGCCGCCGGAAAGCCAGGCCTCCATGTCCCCGGGGAAGGCCGCGGTGGCCGACAGACCGATCCGGCGCAGCCCCGGGGCAAGGCCGCCCAGTCGGGCCAGACCCAGTGCCAGCAGTTCGCCCCGCCTGTTGGGGACCAGGGCGTGCAGCTCGTCGATGATTACCGAGCGCAGGGTCGCGAACATGTGCGCCGCGTCCCGGTAGGACAGCAGCAGCGCCAAGCTCTCGGGCGTGGTGAGCAGGATGTCGGGCGGGCGCATGCGCTGGCGTCGCCGTTTCGACTGCGGTGTATCCCCAGTCCGGGTTTCGGCGGTGATCGCGAGACCCATTTCCGAGATCGGGGCCAGCAGGTTCCGGTGCACGTCCTGTGTGAGCGCGCGCAGGGGCGAGACGTAGAGCGTATGCAGCCCGGCACCCGCGGAGCCGGCCAGTTCCGCGATCGAGCCGAGGAAACCGCCCAGCGTCTTCCCACCGCCGGTCGGCGCCAGGAGCAGGGCCGATTTCCCGGCCCTGGCGGCGGCGAGCATGGCCAGTTGGTGCGCATGCGGCGTCCAGCCCCGGGCGAAAAACCAGCGCGCGAGGACGTCGCTGTCCGTCTCAGTCGTCCCTGTCGCCGGGATACCAGGCCGGTTTCCGTTTCTCGGCAAAGCTCGCCAACCCCTCGACCGCCTCGGCGCTCTGTCGTTTGGCGGAGTGCTGCGCCACCAGCGCCTCGAACCGGTCGTCGGCGAGCAGCAGCCCGGCATCTTCCAGGGTGACCTGCTTGGTCTGCACCGTCGCGTCGGGCGCCGCCATCAACAGGGCGTCGATGATCGGAGCGGCGGCGGCATCCAGACCGCCTGTCGGGCACAGTTCGTGCACCAGGCCGAGCGCGTGGGCACGCGCGGCCCCGAACCTCTCGCAGGTGAGCGCGTAGCGCCGGACCTGGCGTGCGCCCATCGCGACATTGAGATACGGGATGATGATGCCCGCCATCACCCCCCACCGGGTCTCGGTGATCGAGAATACCGCGTCCTCGCTCGCAACCACGACGTCACAGGCCGCGACGATCCCGGTCCCGCCGCCGAAACATCCGCCATGCACCAGGGCCACGGTCGGCCGGTCAAGGTCGTTCAACCCCCGTACGGCGCTGGCGGTCCGCCGCGACACCGCGAGGTTTTCCTCCGGCGACTCCTGTCCGATGCCGCGCAGCCACGACAGGTCGGCTCCCGCCTGGAAGTGCCTGCCGGCGCCGCGCAGCACGACCACCCTGACGTCAGGGTTCTCGCCACAGTGCCCGACCTTCTCGATCAGACCTGCAATCATGTCGCCGTTATACGCGTTGTTCACCTCGGGCCGGTTCAGGGTGACGGTTGCCACCCCGCGTGCGTCGATCTCGAGGCCAACTTCGGGCCGTGTCATCCGGTTGCTCCCTCGCCCGCCAGCAGAGCGTCCCGCTCCGGGATGGTGATCACCGGTTCAACCAAGCGCAACTCCTCGAGCGGAATGTGGCAGGCGATCGCATGCCGGTCGGCGTTGATCTGCACCGGCGGCGGATCCGTATCGCAGATGCTGCCGAGCCGGCGCGGGCACCGGGTCGAGAACGGACAGCCCTTCGGCGGATCGAGCGGGCTCGGCAGGTTGCCCTCGAGCACGATCCGGCGCTTCTCCACCTCCGGGTCGGCGATCGGCACCGCCGACAGCAGGGCCTCGGTGTAGGGATGGTACGGCGGGGCGAATACCTCTTCCGTGGAGCCACGCTCCATGATCTGGCCGAGATACATGACCACGACCCGGTCCGAGAGGTAGCGCACCGCCGAAAGGTCGTGGCTGATGAACAGCAGGGTGGTCCGGTGTTCGCGCTGTATGTCCATCAGCAGTTCGGTCACCGCCGCGGCCACCGACACGTCGAGAGCGGAGATGGGCTCGTCGGCGATGACCGTCTTCGGGTTGCCGGCGAAGGCGCGCGCGATACCGATCCGCTGCTTCTGGCCACCCGACAGCTGCCGCGGCTTGCGGGAAGCGAAGTCGCGCGGCAGCTTGACCGTGTCGAGGAGCCGGAAGACCTGTTGCTGGACCCGGGCCGGTTCGGACTCGATGCCGAAACGGCGGATCACCCGGGCGATCTGCGCACCGACGCTGTGCGACGGGTTGAGCGTGTCGTTCGGGTTCTGGAACACCATCTGCAACGAGGCGAGCTGCTTCGGGGTGCGCTGCTTGACCGGGATCGATCCGAGGTCGGTGCCGTCCAGCCTGACCTCCCCTTCCGTTGCGGTCTCGAGCCCCATCAGCACCTTGGCGAAGGTGGACTTGCCGCAGCCGGACTCGCCGACGATCGCAACGGTCTCGCCCTCGCCGGCCCGGAAACTGATTTGTTCGTTGGCCTTGACCTGGCGTGCGGAGCCGCCCGAAACCAGGGCCGCGAACGACGTATCCCTGACCTCGTAGTACTTGCGCATGTTGTCGACCTCGAGCACCGTCTCGCCGACGCTGACCGGCTCGCGGGTTTCCTCGACCCGAACTGCCGCATCGTGGTCGATCTCGTTCCAGCGCAGGCACCGGACCCGGTGCGCCGGGTCATCGTCGGTGTGCACGCCTTCCATGGCAACAAGATCGCCGTCGCAGCGACCGGGCTCGAAGAACGAGCAGCGCGGCCCGAAGTAGCACCCGGTCGGTCTCTGGTGCGGCAACGGCAGCTGCCCCGGGATCGCCACGAGCGGCCGGGCGTTCTTGTCGGCGTGCGGCAGCGGAATGCAGCCGAACAGTCCGTGGGTGTACGGGTGCTTGGGCCAGGAGAAGATCGAGTCGATGTGACCCTCCTCGACCACCTCGCCGGAATACATCACGCAGATCCGGTCGCAGACCTCGAGCATCAGCCCCAGGTTGTGCGAAATGTACAGCAGCGACGTGCCGGCCTCCTTGCTCAGCTCGGCGATCAGTTCGACGATCCCGGCCTCGACGGTCACGTCGAGCGCGGTCGTCGGCTCGTCGAGCAGCAACAATGCCGGTCGGGACAGCAGCGCCATGGCAATCACCACCCGCTGCTGCTGGCCGCCGGAGACCTGGTGCGGATAGGAGGCCATCAGCCGGTTCGGATCGGGGATGTGCACCGCCTCGAGCATCTCCCGGGCACGCCGACGCGCCTCGTCCTCGTTCACGCCCTCGTGCACCATCGGCACTTCCATCAGCTGCCTGGCGATGGTCATGCTCGGGTTGAGCGAGGCCATGGGCTCCTGGTAGATCATCGCGATGTCGCGGCCGCGGATCTGCCGGATTTCCTCTTCGCTGAACTCCGACATGTCCCGGCCCTTGAACCGGATGCCGCCGCCGACGATGCCACCGTTGCGACCCATGTAGCGCATGATGCCGTTGGCGACCGTCGACTTGCCGCAGCCCGACTCTCCGACAAGCCCCACCGACTCGCCCTTGCGGACCGTGAGGTCGAAGTCCATGACCGCCGGGATTTCGCCGGCCCGGGTGTAGTAGCTGAGACGCAGGCCATTGATTTCCAGGACCGGCGTGTCGTCGCCGGATGTCCCGGCGTGATCTGTCACTGACATCATGACCTCCTTGCAGGTGGCCTCGGTCGGGGCGCGCCCCGGGTCAGCCGGTTCTTCATCACTCAGTCCTTCAGCGAGACTTCGCGCAGTCCGTCCGCCAGCAGGTTGAACCCGAGGACGAGCAACGAAACGGCGCAGGCCGGGAAGATTGCCATGTGCGGGAACCCGCCGGTGACGAAGGCGCGGGTCTCGGTGATCATCCCGCCCCAGTCGGGATCGGGCGGTGGCAGGCCGAGCCCGAGAAAGCCGAGCGCCCCGATGGTGATGGTGGTGTAGCCCATGCGCAGGCAGAAATCGACGATCAGCGGCCCGCGCGCATTCGGCAGGATCTCGACCAGCATGATGTACCAGGGGCCCTCGCCCCGAGTCTGTGCGGCCGCGATGTAGTCGCGGGTCGCGATGTCCATGGTCACGCCGCGCACGATACGCATGATGCCGGGCGAGGAGGCGAACACCACCGCGAAGATGATGTTGATGCCGGACGCGCCGAACTTGGCGATGATCAGGACGTAGAGCACCATGATCGGGAAGGACAGGATGACGTTGGCAACAAAGGAGATTACCTCGTCGAGCCAGCCGCGGAAGTACCCCGCCGCCAGTCCCATCAGGATCCCGACCACGTAGGCCGATATGGTTGCCGCACTGGCGTAGAACAGCACCCGCTGCCCGCCCCAGATGATGCGCGAGAGGATGTCGCGGCCGAGGTGGTCGGTGCCGAACAGGAAGATCCCGCCCTCCGGGTTCTCGGTTCCGGGCGTTGCGAACGGCAGGATCGTGGCATTGGGATCGAAGGGGGCAACCAGCGGTGCGAAGATCGCGAGCAGCACGAAGACCAGCACGATCAGGCCGCCGAAGACCCCGACCGGGCTTTCGCGCAGCAGCAGAACCGACCTCGCCGCCGTCATCAGTCTCGAGTCCGGCGCTGCCGTTGTTGTCTGGTCAGTCATGGCAGCGTCCTCACTTGAACCTGATCCGCGGGTTCAGATAGGTGTACCCGAGATCGCCGACGGTCTGCGTGAAGACGGCGACGAACACGGCCGCCAGCCCGCAGGCCTCGATCAGGAAGATGTCGCGGCGCAGTGCCGCCTCGAGCAGGAGTGCTCCGAACCCCTTGTAGCCGAAGGCAAACTCGGTCACGACCACGCCCGACAGCAGCCAGTTGATCTGCAGCATAATCACGGTGAACGGCGCGATCAGCGCATTGCGCAGGGCGTGTTTCATGATGATGTGCCGGTAGGGCAGGCCCTTCAGGACCGCGGTCCTGATGTAAGGGGTCGTCATCACCTCGGCCATCGACGCCCGGGTCATGCGCGCGATGTACCCGAACCCGTACAGCGTCAGCACCAGCACCGGCAGGATCAGTTCGACCACCGAGAATCCCCCGGTCATCGACGATGTCCCGGGCAGAACCGCCAGCCAGTAGACGAAGATCCCGGCCAGGATCACCGCGCTCGCGTACTCCGGTACCGAGGTGGTGGCGATCGAGAAGACCGAGATCACGCGGTCCTGCGTCGATCCCTCCTTCATGCCGGCCAGCACGCCGAGTACCAGGGCGACCACCACCATGACCAGGAAGGTCACGCCGGCGAGGATCGCGGTGTTGCCGAGGCGATCCCAGAAGATCTCGTTGACCGGCCGCTTGTAGATGATCGAATCACCGAGGTCGCCGGTCAGGACCCTGCTGATCCACTCGAAGTACCTGACAAACAGCGACCGGTCGTAGCCGTGTTCCATGATCCAGGCATCGAGCTGTTCGTCCTGGGCATAGGGCCCGAGCACGCTGCGCGCGATCAGCCGCGGGTCCCCCTCGTTGATCAGGAACAACAGCAGCGCGACGACCAGCATGATGAGAACCATGGTTCCCAGTCGCCGCAACACGAGGTTGAGCATCAGAGTCTCCCGATTCCCGGAGCTGCGGACGGACACTCCCGGAACCCCGTCCCGCCGGCAGTCCCGTTGCCCGTGTCATGCCCTGCCGCAGCAGGGTACGCCAGTCGGGACATGTCCGGCGCCGCGGGAACGTCCCCGCGGCGCCGGTATCGCACTAGGCGTCCAGCCAGACCGAATGGAACTGGTGATACAGGGTCGGATGGGTGGAGAACCCCTTCACCCGCTTGTTGGAGGCCTTGAACACCGAGCGCCAGAACGGCTGCGGAATGATCGCATCGTCCTGCAGGATCTTCTCGCAGACCGCCATCTTCTTCTTGCGCTCGTTGACATCAAGGGTCGCCTCGGCATCGTTGAGCGCCGCATCGAAGTCCGGGTTGTCGTAGGCGGTTTCGTTCCACGGCACCCCGGCACGGTAGGCCAGTCCGAGCACCATGGTGCCAAGCGGCCGGTGGGTCCACGCGGTGTACCCGAACGGAGCCTTGTCCCACACCTCCCAGTACTGGTTGGCCGGCATCTTGTTGATATTGAGCGTGATGCCCGCGGGCGCCAGCTGGTTCTTGAAGATCGCGCAGGCGTCGGTCATCCACGGCCCCTCGGTGTCGCCATTGGCGATCTCGACGGTCAGGCCATCGCCGTGACCGGCCTCGGCGAGCAGTTTCTTCGCCAGTTCGACATCGCGCTTGAGCGGAGACAGGGCCGCATACTCGGGATGGATCGGACAGACGTGGTGGTTTTCCGCCACCTGTCCGAGGCCCTTGAACGCCTTGTCGAGGATCTCCTGGTGGTCCATGCACGCCGCGATGGCCTGCCGCACCTTGAGGTTGTCGAACGGTGCTTGGCTGACGCGGAACCGCATCACACCGGTCTGCGCCGTGGTTGCCTCGTGGATGTCGACAAACGGCAGCCGCTTGACGGTCTCGATCAGGTTGTTGGGAACCCGGTAGACCATGTCGACCTGCTGGGAGGCGAGCGCCGCGATGTGGGCGTTGGTGTCCTCGCCATGGTCAAAATAGGCGATCTCGTCGAGGTGGAAGTCGCCGGCCCACCAGTCGCGGCTTCGCTTGAGCAGCGCCCGCTCGCCGACGGCGTACTCGGCCAGGCTCATCGGCCCGGTACCGATGGGGTTGGCCGAGAGGTCGGCATCGTAGTCCTTGCCGAAGCCGCGGTGGGTAATTGCGGTCGGGTAGTTGTAGAAGTTCTCGGGCATGGCCAGCGCGGCCTGTTTCAGGTTGAAACGCACGGTGTGCGCATCCACGACCTCGACCGCGTTCGCGATGCCGCGCTTCTTGCCGTCGGACCCGACCTCGACCATGGCGCCGAACAGCCCGAGATTGGAGGAGCCGGTCGCCGGGTCAAGCCAGCGGTTGACGGTATGGGCCACGTCCTCGGCGGTGAACGCGTCGCCGTTTGACCAGGTCACGCCCTCGCTCAGATGGAACACCCAGGTCTTGAGGTCGTCGCTCGCCTCCCAGCCCTTCGCCAGGTAGGGGACCGTCACGTTGTCGGCCCGGGTCCGGGTCAGGTGCTCGACCATGAAGCGCGCCACGTTGGATTTCTCGACCCAGTCGAAAGCCGCCGGGTCGGTCATTTCCTGCACCCGCATCGATACCCTCAGCGTTCCGCCCGACTTCGGCGTTGCCGCGGCTGCCGGACGCACCGGAGCGGTCCCGGTCAGGACGTCCGCCATGGCATAGGCGGTGGTCGCTGTCATGCCGAGCAGTGCCGCCTGGCGCAGGAAGTCACGCCGGCCAATCCTGCCGGTCCCGAGCTGATCGCACAGTTCGGGCAGGTAGCTGTGGGTGTCCGCCCCGAGCCGCCGTTCCTGCGGCAGCGTGTAGCGCCGCGCATCGCGGTTCAGTATCTTCCTGAAATTCATGATTTCCCCCGTCGTTCGTTCTGTCAGCTGGACAGCCCCTCGCTCCCGGTTCCCCGCAGAACGCGGCACCTGGATCCCTGTCCGGCCAGTGCACGGATATCAGGCTAGGGGAGCAATCGGTCTTTGTACAGCACTGCCGGGCGGATCAGGGGAGCATCCGGTCGAGTTCGTCAAACCTGTCAACGATGATGTCGCAGGCCAGGTTCGGCTCGGGATCGGGGGAGCCCGCCGGCCCCCATTCGTCCGGCCGGCGCACGAAAGCCGTCCTGAACCCGACCGCGCGCGCCGCGTCGAGGTCGAAGTTGTGGCAGGCGACCATGCAGATGTCCCGCGGTTCCAGCTGCAGCCAACGCGCGACGGTCAGGTAGGCCTCAGGCAGGACCTTGTACTTCCCGATCGCCTCACACGAGAACACGGCGTCCCAGGCGATCCCGTTCGCACGTGCCGTGTCCATGATCAGCCGGAACGACAGGATGGTGAAGGACACGCAGGAATACCGTGCCCGAAGCCGCGGCAGGGCGTCGGGAAAATCCGGCCAGCACCGGAACCCGTGCGGCACCGTCCACGCGATCTCGTGGCGCTCCGCCTCGTCGAGCATGTCGAGGCCGGACCCGGCGCAGACCTCGTCCAGTGCGGAGCGATGGGCCCCGTCGAAGTTCACTTGCGGCGGTTCATCCCGACCCTGGTTGAGAATGCGGCCAAGAGCGCGGCGCCGCAGTTCGTTGGCGAGTTCCGGCCAGTCTCGTTCGATCCCGCGCCGGCGACCGGCCGCGGCCAGCGCGTCCCTGAACCCGGAGTGCCAGTCGAGAATGGTGCCTCCGGTATCGAAGGTGAGCGCCTTGACCTGCTCGAGGCTCATGGAGTCGATCCTCCTGGTCGGTGTGAGAACGTCACGGTAGCTGCAGCACCCGGGTGGACTCAACTGTGCGCACGCCGGACCGCACCGTTGCCCGCGCGCCCGGACACGGCCCGTGTCCCGACTCCGAGCGCACTGGACCGGACCTCCGGTTCCTGCCAGAAACCCCTCCGGACATGCGGTACCGGAGCCCGACGTGGCAGCATCATCCTTCCCGCGGCACCTTGTCATCGCCCTCGGCTCGCTTGCAGCACTCGGCGCCGCCGCCATCGACATGTACCTGCCGAGCCTGCCGGTGATCGAACGCGACCTCTCGGCCGCCCCCGGCGAGACCACCCTGACGCTGAGCGCCTTCTTCGTCGGACTTGCGATCGGACACCTGCTCTACGGGCCGACCTCCGACGCCTGGGGGCGGCGACGGGTCATGGCGTTCGGCGTGACGGTCTATTGCGTCGCCTCGGTAATCTGCATGTTTGCCGCCACCATCGAGCAGCTCGTTGCCGCCCGCTGCCTGCAGGCGCTCGGGGCCGCGTCGGGATCGGTAATCGCGCGTGCCATGGTGCGCGACATGTTCGAGGGCGACCTCGCCGCCCGGGCCCAGTCCTTCATCAACCTCGCCTTCTCGGTAACCCCGCTGCTCGCGCCGACCATCGGCGGGTACGTGCTGGTCTGGTTCGGCTGGCGCGGCATCTTCCTGGTCCTCTGCCTGTTCGGCCTCGCCTGCCTGATCGCGCTGGCGCTGCGTGTCCCCGAAACTCTGGTCAGCGAACGCCGCACCCCGCTGTCGGTGCGCGGGCTGGTGCGCGGTTACGGGCGCATCCTGGGTGAACGCGAGATCATCTGCTGCATGCTGACCTCGAGCTTCGCGTTTGCCTGCATGTTCGTCTTCTTCGCCATCTCGCCTTTCATCTACACCGGGCATTTCGGGGTTCCGATCCAGCACTACGGCCTGCTGTTTGCCGTCAATGTCATCGGAATCATGATCGGCAATGCCGCCAACACGCGTCTCGTGATCCGTTTCGGCACCATGCCGATGCTGCGCGCCGGCAGCCTGGTCTCGGCGGCCGGCGGAGTGGTGCTGCTGACAACCACCTCTTTCGAGCTTGGCGGCCTTGCGGGCGTGGTGCTGCCGATGATGCTGGTCGTCGGCTCGCTCGGGATCATCGGCGCCAACGCGATGGCCGGAGCCCTGGCACCGGTTCCCACCCTTGCCGCAACCACCGCCTCGCTGCTCGGATTTGTCCAGATGATGATCGGTGCGGCAACGGGCGTGCTCGCCGGGCTGATGAACGACGGCACCCCGGTTCCGCTTGGCCAGCTGATCTGCGCGCTCAGCCTCGTCGGACTCTTCTCTTCCTTCACCCTGCGGCGGCTTGCAAACTGACACGCGCTCAGCCTGTCTGGTAGCGTGCCCGCACGGATGGTACGACGCATGGTGCGTGAAAGATGACCGATCGCCTCCCGAACACAGTCGCCAGACAGCTGTTCATGCATCTGCATCAACTGGGTGTTGCCGCCGCCCCGGGCCGCGGCGGCGTGCCGGACCTCGTCCACCGCCTCGGTTTCGTGCAGATCGACAGCATCCGCACCTTCGAACGTGCCCACCACCACATCATCGCGACCCGCCTCCCACGCTATCGACCGTCCTGGACCGGGCATCACCTCGAGCGGGAACGCAGCCTGTTCGAGAACTGGACCCACGACGCTTCCCTGATCCCGGTCGAATTCTTCGGCTGGTGGAAGCCCCGGTTCCGGCGCACCGGTCCGGCGCTGATGCGCACGGCCTGGTGGCGCCAGCGCGTCGGCGAGAACCCCGAGCGGACCTGCGCCATGGTACTCGAGCGTGTCGCGGCAGCAGGTCCGGTGATGGCCCGCGAGCTGAAGGCGGAGAACCCCGAGCCGCCCCGGGGCATCGGGAAGGCACACTGGTGGGGCTGGCATCCGGCGCGCGCGGCACTGGTGTTCCTGTGGCGCACCGGGCAGCTGGCGGTCACGGCACGCAGCGGCTTCCAGAAGGTCTACGACCTCACCGAGCGGGTGATCCCGCAGCCGTACCGCAACCACGATCCCGACGAGACGGCGTCCGTCGACTGGCACTGCCGCGGCGCGCTCGACCGGCTCGGCTTTGCCGACCACGCCGAAATCGCCCGGTTCTGGGAAGCGTTCGGGCGCGACGAGGTCGCACACTGGTGTGCCGGCGCCGGGCGCGACGCCATCCGCCCGATCGAGATCGAGAACGACGACGGGACCGTACGCCCGTGTTTGGCGCGCGCCGACCTCGACGACCTGCTCGCCACCCTGCCGGACCCGCCGCCGCGCGTGCGCTTCCTCTCTCCGTTCGACCCGCTGGTCCGCGACCGCGGCCGCGCGCTCCGCCTGTTCGGCTTCGACTTCCGCATCGAGATCTACGTGCCGCGTGCGCGCCGCCGGTTCGGCTACTATGTCTTCCCGATGCTGGAACGGAACCGGCTGATCGGGCGTATCGAGATGAGGCGCAACCAGGAGACCGGCACCCTCGAGGTGCCAGGCCTGTGGCTGGAACCGGGGGTGCGTCTCGACCGGCGGCGCCGGCAGCGCATCGAGCGTGAACTCGACCGCTGGCGCCGGTACGCCGGGCTCGAGCAGGCCGACCGGCTGCCCGTGCCGTGACAGCACCACTGGTTGCCCTGTCGAACATCTCCCGGACGTTCGGGGACGTCCGGGCCTGCGACGGGATCAGCCTGTCGCTCGAACCCGGCGAGATCCACGCCCTGCTCGGCGAGAACGGCGCCGGCAAGTCGACACTGGTCAGGATCATCTACGGCCTTCTCGAGCCCGACGCCGGCACGATGGAGTGGAACGGCGAACCGGTGCGGGTCCACACCCCGGCGGCAGCACGGGCGCTCGGCATCGGCATGGTGTTCCAGCACTTCACCCTGTTCGAGAGCATGACCGTGCTCGAGAACATCGCACTGGCGCTCGACCGCCGCGTCGACCGGTCGGAACTGCGCGCACGCATCGGGGCGGTGATCGCCACCTATGGCATGGCGCTCGAAGCCGACCGCCACGTCCACTCGCTGTCGGCCGGCGAGCGACAGCGGGTCGAGGTCGTCCGCTGCCTGCTCCAGGACCCGCGGCTGCTGATCCTGGACGAGCCGACGTCGGTGCTCACACCGCAGGAGGCCGAACAGCTGTTCGCAACACTGCGCCAGCTGCGCGACGAGGGCCGGTCCATCCTCTACATCAGCCACAGGCTCGAGGAGGTGCGCGCCCTGTGCGAACGGGCGACCATACTGCGCGGCGGACGCCGGGTCGCACAGTGCGATCCCCGCACCGAGACCGCCGCCAGTCTCGCCGAGCGAATGATCGGGCGCCTGCCGCCCGCGCCGGTCCGCACGGCGGGCGGCCGCGGTCCCGAACGGATTCGCATCAACGGTCTTTCGCTGGCCGCCCGGCACCGGTTCGGTGTCGCTCTCGACGACATCTCGCTTGCGGTGCGTGGCGGCGAAATCCTCGGGATTGCGGGGATCGCCGGCAACGGCCAGGGCGAACTTCTGGCGGCACTCTCCGGCGAGATCAGCACCCCGGCCGGGATGATCGCCTTCGATGGCGAGCCGGTCGGCAGCCTCGGGCCCGCCGGGCGCCGCGAACGCGGTGCCGCCGCAGTTCCCGAACAGCGCCTTGGCCACGCCGCGGTGCCGGCGATGACGCTCGCGGACAACCTGTTCCTGACCGCTCCGCGCCGCCAGGACCTCGCGCGCGGCGGAATGCTGCGCCCCGACGCGATCGCCGACGCCGCGGAGCGCGTGATCGACGCCTTCGACGTTCGCACCACCGGGGCCGGGGCGGTTGCCTCCAGCCTGTCCGGCGGCAACCTGCAGAAGTTCATCGTCGGCCGCGAGGTCGACCGCGAACCCGAGATCCTGGTGATCGCCCAGCCCACCTGGGGTGTCGACGCCGGAGCCGCGGTCACCATCCGCGCCGCCCTGCGACGGCGTGCCGCCGGCGGGGCGGCGGTGCTGGTGATCTCGCAGGACCTGGACGAGATCTTCGAGATCTGCGACCGCATCGCCGTGATTGCGGGCGGCCGGCTTTCCGAGGCCCGCGAGACCTCGTCGTTCTCGGTCGAGGAGGTGGGCCTGCTGATGGGTCACGCTGCCGGGGGACCGGGCCGTGCTGGCGATTGAGCCGCGGCGACAGCCGTCCCGGGCGTGGTCGCTGCTGTCACCGGCGATCGCGATCGCGCTGACGCTGTGCGTCGGCGCGCTGCTGTTCGGCCTCGCCGGCCGGGATCCCGCCCACGCGCTCTATGTCCTGTTCATCCAACCGCTCACAAGCACCTACGGACTGACCGAACTGCTGGTCAAGGCGACGCCGCTGATCCTGATCGCCACCGGGCTTGCGATCGGGTTCCGGGCCAACGTGTGGAACATCGGCGCCGAGGGCCAGTACACCGTCGGTGCGATCGCCGGCGGCGGTCTTGCACTTGCCTTCCACGACAGCACCTCGCCGCTCCTGCTCCCGGCGATGCTCCTCGCCGGCTGCGCCGGCGGCATGGCCTGGGGGGCGATACCCGCATTGCTCAGGACCAGGTTCAACGTCAACGAGATCCTGAGCAGCCTGATGCTCACCTATGTCGCCATCCTGCTGCTGAGCTGGCTTGTCCACGGGCCGTGGCGCGACCCCGACGGCTACAACTTTCCCGAAAGCCGCCTGCTGTCCGACGCCGCCACCCTGCCGCTTCTGGTCGACGACACCCGGCTGCACGCCGGTCTGCTGTTTGCCCTGCTGGCCGTCGCCGGAGCCTGGGTGCTGATGGGCCGCAGCGTGGTCGGCTTCCAGCTCAGGGTATCCGGCCAGTCCCGGATCGCGGCGCACCACGCGGGCTACAGCACTACCGGGCTGGTCTGGTTCGCGCTGCTGCTCGGTGGCGGACTGGCCGGCCTGGCCGGCATCTCGGAGGTGTCGGGAACCATCAACCAGCTGCTGCCCACGATCTCGCCGGGCTACGGTTTCACCGCCATCATCGTTGCGTTCCTCGGCCGGCTGCACCCGTTCGGCATCATCCCCGCCGGACTGCTGATCGCGCTGTCCTACATCGGCGGAGAACTGGCGCAGATCGAGGTCGGGGTCCCGGCGGCGGTCACCGGCATCTTCCAGGGAGTGCTGCTGTTCTTCCTGCTGGGCTGCGACCTGCTGACCGGGTACCGGATCCGGTTCGTACCGGTACGGGGATCCTGACATGGATCCGGCCTCCATGATCCTGACCATCGTTGCAGCAGCCACGCCGCTGCTGCTGGCTGCGACCGGAGAACTGGTCACCGAGAAGTCGGGCGTGCTCAACCTCGGCGTCGAGGGCATGATGCTGGTCGGGGCGGTCACGGCCTTTGCCACGGCGGTGAGCAGCGGCAGCGCCGTGGCCGGTTTTGCCGCCGGGGCCGGAGCCGGAGCGGCCATGGCGGCCATCTTCGCGGCACTGACCCTGGGGCTGCAGGCCAACCAGGTCGCAACCGGTCTCGCGCTCACCATCTTCGGAGTGAGCCTGAGCGCCATGTTCGGGGCGCCGTTCGTCGGCCATGCCCTGTCCCCGATCCCGCGGCTCGACGTGCCGGTGCTGGGCGAGATGCCGCTGGTCGGACCGGTCCTTTTCGGCCACGACGCAATGGTCTACCTGTCGCTGCTGATCCTCGCGGGAGTAGCCCTCTTCCTCTACCGGACCCGGGCCGGGCTGGTGGTCCACGCGGTGGGAGAGGCGCCCGACGCGGCGCACGCGCTCGGCTACAGGGTGTTGTGGATCCGCACGTGCGCCTGCCTGTTCGGCGGCGCCATGGCGGGGCTTGCGGGCGGCTATCTCTGTCTCGCCTCCACGCCGATGTGGGCCGAGAACATGACGGCGGGTCGCGGCTGGATCGCGCTGGCGCTGGTGGTGTTCGCCACCTGGCGGCCCGGCCGCCTGCTGCTCGGAGCCTACTTGTTCGGCGCGGTGACCATACTCCAGCTCTACGCCCAGGGCCTGGGCGTCGCGGTGGCGTCGCAATTCATGTCGATGCTACCGTACCTCGCGACCATCCTGGTCCTGGTGCTGATCTCGCGCGACAGGACCAGGATGCTGCTGAACGCGCCCCGGAGCATCGGCACGGCGTTTCTGCCGCCGCGCTGACCGGCCGGCAGGATCATCGGGAGGGACAGCCATGGAGACCGGGACCACCGTCATCCGCAACGCGGCCTGGATTACCGCCTGGGACGGGGAAGGACACCGGTACCTGCGTGACGCGGACATCGCCTTTGCCGCAGGCCGTATCGTGCATGTCGGGAAACACTACGACGGGGACGCGGCACGGACCGTCGACGGGTCGCGGCGCTGCGTGATTCCGGGTCTCGTCAACCTGCATTCGCATCCCCACACCGAACCCGCCTACAAGGGAGTGCGGGAGGATCACGGCGTGCCCGAGATGTACGACACCGGGCTGTACGAGCGCGCCTGCGCGTTCTCGCTCGATGCCGAGGGCCGCCGGGCGGGCATGGAAATGTCCTACGCCGAGCTCCTGCTCTCGGGCGTGACAACCGTGGTCGACCTGTCCGGGCCGGTGGACGGATGGATCGAATGCGCGGCTCGCAGCGGCCTGAGAGTCTACATCGGGCCCTTCTTTGCCGACGCGCGCTGGAAGCTCGAACACCGGCACGATCTCGGTTTCGACTGGGACGAGACGCGCGGCCGGCAGGAATTCGAAGAGGCGGTACGGATCATGGAGACGGCCGAGCGCCATCCATGCGCCCGGCTCCGCGGCATGGTGTTTCCGGGTCAGATCGAGACCTGCACCGAGGCCACGCTGCGCGACGCGGCGGACCACGCGCGCGAGACCGGGCGTCCGCTGACCACCCACCTGTCGCAGTCGAGGCTCGAGTTCCAGGAAATCGTCCGCCGGCATGGCAGGACCCCGATCGAGTACGCCGAGCACATCGGGTTCCTCGGTCCCTCCACCATCGTCGGCCACGCGCTTTTCGTCGACGAGCACCCCGACATCCGCTGGCGCAGTGCCGGGGATCTCGACCGGCTTGCCGGTTCCGGCACCTCGGTTGCGCACTGTCCCTCGCCGTTTGCCCGCTACGGCCAGGCCATGAGTCACTTCGGCCGGTACCGGGCGCGCGGCGTGAATGTGGGGCTTGGCACCGATGTCGCGCCGCACAATCTCGCCGAGGAGATGCGGCTCGCCATCCTGCTCGCCCGCGTGATGGCCGGCAGCGTGAGTGCGGTCGACACCGGCGAGATGTTCCGTGCCGCCACCGTGGGCGGCGCCGACGCGCTCGGACGTGACGACCTCGGCAGGCTCCAGGAGGGTGCGGTTGCGGACATCGTGCTGCTCGACCTCGACCATCCGGCGATGCGCCCGGCGCGCGACCCGGTGCGCAGCTTCGTGTTCGAGGCGGCGGACCGGGCGGTGCGCGAGGTGTTCGTGGACGGCCGCCAGGTGGTCGAGGACGGCAAGCCGCTGTACCTCGACACGCAGCGGGCCGCGGTGGCGCTCGAGGTCGCCCAGGCCCGCATGATCGAGGAGGCTCCCCAACGCGACTTCCTCGGGCGCAGCGGCGACGCCATCGCCCCGCACTCGCTCCCCGCCGGGTCCGGGAGCGCAACATGATCGCGCTGTCCCCCGACCTGTCCGTCGACGGCGAGCGCCTGTTCGCGACGATTGGCCGGTCCTCCGCGATCGGGACGGGTCCGAAGGGCGGCCTCGCGCGCCTGGCCCTCTCCGACAGCGACCGGGACATGCGCGACCAGTTCGTGGCCTGGTGCGGCGGCGACGGCTATGCCGTCAGCATCGATGCCGCCGGCAGCATCTTCGCCAGGCGTCCGGGATCCGACGACGGCCTGCCGGCGGTGATGATCGGCAGCCATCTCGACACCCAGGCGGCGGGCGGACGTTTCGACGGCGTCCTGGGAGTGCTGGCCGGACTCGAGATCCTGCGCACGCTCGATGATCACGGTATCGGGACCAGGCGGCCGATCGAGATCGTCAACTGGACCAACGAGGAGGGCGCCCGGTTTGCGCCGCCCATGGCCGCCTCGCGGGTGTTCGCCGGCTTCGACAGCGTCGACTGGCTGCATCGGCTCGAGGACGACGACGGCATCAGGTTCGGTGACGAACTCGAACGGATCGGCTACCTCGGCACCACCCCGGTCGGCGGACGTGTTCCCGACGCCTATTTCGAGCTGCACATCGAGCAGGACTCGCTGCTCGAGGACCGCGGCGTCACGGTGGGCGTGGTAACCGGCGGTTATGCAAGCCATGCGCTGAACTGCGTGTTTCGCGGCGAGTGCGCCCATACCGGGCCGACCGAGATGAAGCTGCGTCGGAACGCGATGATCGGCGCGGCGTACTTCCTGGCCGCGGTCAACGATATCGGCTGGGACTACGCTCCGGTCGGACGGACTTCGGCGTCGCGGATGGTGATCTGGCCGAACCGGTTCGGCATCCTGCCCGAACACGCCGAGGTCACCGTCGACATGCGCCATGCCGACCGCGCGGTCACCGACGAAATGATCGCGCGTACCCGCGAGGCGCTGGTCCGGGCGGCGGAACGAAGCCGGGTCGAGGCCGAGGTCACCGGCGAATGGACCTTCGGGGACGAGGTGTTCGACCCGGACCTTGCCGGACTGGTACGCGGGGCGGCCGCCGCCCGCGGCGTGCCGGCAATGGACATGCTCAGCATCGCCGGTCACGACGCCTACTACGTGTCGCGTATCGCCCCCACCGCGCTGGTCTTCAGCCCCTGTATCGGCGGCATCACCCACAACGAGGCCGAGGACATCCCCCGCGAGGCGACCATCGACGCGGTCAACGTGCTGCTCGACGCCGTCATCGCCCGGGCCAACCGGTAGCGCCGGCTACGCGAACCCCGCCTGGTCGACCAGCAGCCGCAGGGCGAGGGCGGCGAGCAGGATGGCAGCGCCTACGGTCGAGGTCGAGAAGGTCGATCCAGGGACCCCGACACCAGGCCTGCACCGGTTACCACACGCGGGAAATCCAGCGGCGACTGTGACCACAGCGGCAGTGACACGGGGGCTCGGGCCAGCACACCCTTCGATGCGATAACGCACCGGGTCTGCTTGCAGCAGACGGGTACGGTCATGCCCGGTACGACATCGGTACCTTCCTGGCCCCGCTTGACAGGGCCCGTCGGCGGAACCGCTCTTGATGGCCACCACGACACTGAAAGATCCAGGCTTCGTCGATCACGAGGCGTCCTGCCTCTGCGGTGCACCGTCGCGATTACGGGGTACATTCCTGGACACGCGATGCCAGAATCGGATCTGACTGTACTGTCCGTCACGTACCAGGTACAGTTCCGCCGGTTTCGTCCATGAAAAGCGGAAGTATCAGTGACGATCTATCTTCAATCATGGTTCGTATCTGGTCCAGATCTCCCTTGAAGGAACCGGCGTTCACTTCGAGATAGCGCCAGCAGCTGAACTCCGCCACCGTGCGACTGGTGGTCAACACTTTCTGTGCGCGATCCAAATGGGAAACAGCCTCTTCCGTCTGCCCTGTCGCCCAGTAAGCGATCGCCATGCACTGGAGATAGTTCGCGGTCTCCTCATTTCCTTCGTCCGACTGGTGCAGGACAATAACCCGCTTGAAAATTTCGGGATCGATGGTGCGTTCTATCCCCCATCGCGCCATGCCGTAGTTGAACACGTTTCTAATGTCCATTTGAGACACATCGCTCGCGATGTCCTGGAAATATCCGGCAGCCTCGACAAATCGTCCAAGGCCCATGCATGACAGTCCCAAGGAAAATCTGGCGCTCTCGTACCGGCGCTGTGGAAAATCGGTCGACGCTCCAATCTGCTCCCACAGCGTCACAGCAACCAGCAATTGAGTTCGAGTGAGATTGAGCGTTCCGGCGAGCCAATGTTTCGCATAGACGTTCAGCGACGCCACCGCTTTCGCTTCAACAACCCGTTGCGGATCGAGGTCATCGAATCGCGCCAAGCACCCAATTGCCTCACGTATCATCGGCGGAGAAACATGTTCGTATTCCAGTACACGCCTTGCGTCCTCGATCGCACCTTCCCGTTCATCATTTTCCGTACGAAACCGCGAGCGTTTCAGGAAAGCCTCCGGCCCATCGTGCCCGTGCAGTATCGCTTGATGGATTAGCTCCGCCGCGGCTTCGGGCTGGCGATCAGATTCCCTGAGTTCGCCAAGGCGAAAGAGGACTTCCCCGTCTTCCCGGTGAGCCCGCTCGATCCTTGCGAGCCTCTCGTCCCGTGCCAGGATCGAGTCGTCTTCGAACCTGGATCTGCGCCCCCCCGCGCGTCGTATGTATTCGAGCGCACCGTCCCGATCTTCCCAATTGCGGGTGGAGATTTCCCGAACGATGCGACTGTATTCACGCGCCAGGCGGCTTCTGGGACGATCCTTCGCAAATACGACCTGATTCAAGAGAGAGAGAGAATCATACCGATGCACGACGATGGGATCGCGCTGGAAACCAAGTTGGTTCCGAAATGCCGATATCTTGTCCCGCAATATCTGATCTTCATCGTCCAGATCCGGAACATTTGACATCACGAAATGCAAGGCAATTTCCTTGCTGCGCGGCTCCACTGCTTCGCCTCTGATCTCGTGAACAACTTGGGACAGACCGCGAAGGTTTTGTTCATTTGGAAAAAAAAGAATCACCACAGCATCGGGAAGTTGTCGGGTGCAGATCCCGCTCGAATCCGTGTGTCCGGTGCGAGAATCTATCAGGACATAGTCAGGTTGAACGGTTTGAGCCCATTGTTCCTTGAGATCTTCAAACAACACGTAGCCGTCATGCCGTTCGTATAGGTCCGTCCAGTTGATTTGACCCAGAGTCGTAGCGTAGGCGTCATTCCTTCCTGACGGCATGATCCATAGTTTTCCGTCAGCTCCGCCGACTTCAGGACACTCTCCGATGTAGTCGGAAACATCCGGAGCCATGCCCGATTGCAAATACCGGGCGACGAAGTCGACGATGCCCGGAACCTCTGTTCGTGGGCGCAGCAGATCGAAGGTATCCAGTCCAGGCGCCTCAATGTCAAAATCTACGACAAGGACCCGGCGCCCTCGCAGGGCGAGGGTGACGGCTGCATTCACCAAGGCCATCGTGCGCCCCACACCGCCCTTGAACGAGTAGAAAGTCGTTACGTACATGTTCGTCACGCAGCCGGATTCAAGCGAAAGGCCTTCTGCTCCTTGCGGATGATTTCTGTCACCTGCACCACCCGGAATCGACCCGTGTCCATACCGGTCATGCGGGTTTTAGATATCCGGTCTTCCGCGATTTCCCGCAGGATTCGCATGGTTTGCGGACGCGCAAGAAGGCGAAGATACCGGTCGTTGGCGTGATTCTGGACGGAAAGACCATTCTCCCATCGATTGAGTGATGCCTCTCCAAGTCCGGTCATCTGGGCAAAGGCGGCCCGGGTCATTCTGTGGTTCTCTCTGATGCGGCGTATGTTGTCGGGTGGCAGGACACCCAGGTGGTCACAGACCGCACTGTGCTTCAGTCGTTCCGCCTCCTCGTCCAGGTATTCGAACCCGCACGTGCTACACCGATGCACGGGCAGGCACACCTGTAATGTGACGGCGGTTTCCCCGGATCCGTAGTCGAAAGCGTGACGAGTCCATGTGGTCGCGATGTCCTGTTCACCACAAATCGGGCAAGACGGTGCCGTCTCCACGACGCGCATTTGAGGCCACCCGTGATCCTGCTTCTGCGTGCTTGAATCCTTCGGATGCATCTGCCGGCTCCCTCAACCCTTCCGTTCGGAATAGTGAAAACTGCGTCCGATGACCTTCCCTGATCCCAACTGCAGCTTGACGTAGAGCTGTGGCTCGCCGAATCCAAGGTCGATCTTCATCACGTATGCGACGCTTCCTCTCGGCTGGCGCAATTCGATCGTTTCGATCGGATGCCCGTCTTCGAGCCGTGTCGCAATCAGGTCCCACGCCGCAGCATCCGTGAAATGGGTGTCGAGAACCCCGGCCGGGTTTCGTACCTGTCCCGGACGCCAGTCCGTCGGTCGCTCTTTAGTGAACGCGGTCACGCGAGCGCGGCTCCTTCGCGCGAGGGCTGCCAACTGGCGTCTGGCCGACTCACCCGGCCCTGTCATTGACCAGTGGCCTCGCTTGCTCCAATCATATGGTGCCCAAGACTTGATTCCAAGCCACGGATCACGGAAAATTCGCCAACAAATGCTCTTTTCCGCATCATATGATCCAATCAAGTCCAGCAGTATATGCTCGCATCGTGGCTCCCCGTGTTCCAGATGGCAGGTGCAGCCGCCACAGACGCAGACCATTCGGCTCGCACGCGCAGTCACCGGAATGCACGCCCGCCTTCCCGGGCGAACGGGCTCTCTTCCTTCCTCGATGTGTCAGGTTCGGGCAGGTGTCGACAAGGAGATGTCGCCAGGCATCGTATCCGCATCATCCGCCACGGAGCAGGGGACCAGGGAGTTTGAGGTGCGCGAGGCGGGACCCGTTGCGCTCTACCGCATTCGCAGGGCACTGACGGTCCGCGCGATGCTCGCGGCGCAACACAGGCGTGTCCATGCCTCGATGTCCACCGTCTCGGCAGATGTTCCGGCACCAATTCTTCCCTTGGTCTTCAAGGTTCGACAACAGCCTTGCGACCGTCATGAGCGGCCGGCCCCGGTACCCTGGTCAACAGGCCCAAGTTTCGACGACCTCCCGGGAGTGCCAGCGGGAATCGATGTCCAGTGCACCCTGGACAGCCCCGGTAACGGGGCCGGGCGGTCGATCAGGTCGTCGACCGGACAAGCGGGTTTTCGCCGCCCCGTTGGCGCCTTGCGGGTATTCCCTGGCCTCGGCGGCTTCGCCACAGTGTACCGGATCGAGGACAACGACGGCGTCAGTCCGGTACTGGATTCGAACGAACCGGCCTTCCGACACCTCCTCGGTCAGCGGGCATATTCCCGACGCCCGCATCGACCTCCACATCGAGCAGGACCGCTACCCACCATCGTCATCACCCGGACCAGCCGACTATGGCGCCTGTCGCCAGACTGACCCACGCCTGGTCGACCAGCAGCCGCAGGGCGAGGACGGCGAGCAGGATGGCGGCGCCACGGTCGATGTACAGGCGCGCCCGCATGGAGCGCTCGGCGACCGTCCGGGTGTTCAGCAGTAGCGCGAGGCCCGAGTAGAAGCAGAGTTCGACCAGCAGGTGGTTGGCAACCACCAGCACGCTGTCGGCAACCCCGAGCCCGGACGGGACGATCGCGACCGGCACCGCGGCCGCGAACAGCACCGACTTCGGGTTGAGCAGGTTGACCATGATGCACTGGCGAAAGGCGCGCCGCGCCGGCACCGGCAGTGTCGGCAGCGCACTTTCCCGCCACATTCCCCGGGCGAGCAGAAGCAGGTAGCACGCGCCCGCAATCTTCATGGCAAGCGCGAGCGCCGGGACCGTCGCAAACACCGCCCCGAGACCGAGCAGCGCCAGTCCGGTCCATGTCGCCGCCATGCAGGCGAGACCGACCCCCGCCATCACGCAGGAACGCCGGCCGGCGCCAAGCACGGTCTGGGCCGCGAGCAGCAGTGCCGGCCCCGGGCTCGCGACCGCCGCCGCAAGCACCGGGTTGAAGGCGAGGAGTTGCTCGACGCTCATCGCCGCGCTCGCGGCGTCGCTGTGGCGCCGCTGCTCATGTCGATGGTATTCTGTCGGCTGCAACGAGCGGCAGGCTACCGGCTGCGCCGCGTGCCGGCCAGTGACGCGCCCGGGGGCGCGCTTTCCGGATGTCATGGAGGGGATGATGAGAACATTCAGTCTCGGGGGAACGGCAGCGGTCATCGCGCTGGCCTGCCTGGCGCTGGCAGGGGGCGCCTCCGCCCAGACCAGGATCGGCTTCGTCTACGTCGGCCCGATCGGCGACCATGGCTGGACCTACCGTCACAACGAGTGCCGGCTCGCGATCGAACGCGAGTTCGGCGACGCGGTCAGCACCAGCTACGTCGAGAACGTGAGCGAGGGTCCGGATTCCGAACGGGTCATCCGCCAGCTTGCCACCACCGGCCACGACCTGATCTTCACCACCTCCTTCGGATTCATGAACCCGACGGCCCGGGTGGCGAAGCGGTTCCCGAAGGTGAAGTTCGAACATGCGACCGGCTACAAGCGGGACGAGAACCTGGCAACCTACAGCGCGCGGTTCTACGAGGGTCGCTACATCTCCGGCGTCATCGCCGGCACGATGACGAAGTCCAACCGGATCGGCTACGTCGCCTCCTTCCCGATCCCGGAGGTCGTGCGCGGCATCAACGCCTTCTTCCTCGGCGCCCGCTCGGTCAACCCGGACATCAGCATCAGCACGGTCTGGGTCAACACCTGGTATGATCCGGGCAAGGAAAGCGATGCGGCAACAACCCTGATCGACCAGGGGGCCGACATCATCACCTCGCACACCGATTCTCCGGCTCCGCTGCAGGTCGCGCAGACCCGCGGTGTCCTGGGTTTCGGCCAGGCGTCGGACATGCACGCCTTCGCCCCGGACGCGCAGCTTTCCGCCATCATCGACAACTGGGATCCGTACTGCGTCGATCGGGCCCGGGCGCTGCTGGACGGCAGCTGGACGTCGACCGACACCTGGGGCGGACTCGATTCCGGCATGGTTGAAATGGCGGCCTACACCAACATGCCCGAAGAGGTCGCGGCACTTGCCCGCAGGACCGAGGAGGCGATCCGGTCGGGAGCGCTGCATCCGTTCACCGGTCCGATCAGGGACCAGTCGGGCAAAGTGGTGATTCCCGACGGCCAGGTCGCCGACGACGCGATGCTGCTCGGCATGGACTTCTACGTCGAGGGGATTGACGGTTCGCTGCCGAACTGAGGGCCGGCGCGGCGGCGCGCGGACTACCCGAGTTCGACGTGGGCCTCGACCGTGCGCCGCATCAGGCCGTTGATCGGCAGCATGTCCTGGGGACAGGCGGAAAACGCCATCACCAGGTCCATCTCGGCGCGAAACAGCACGCTGTCGCCGGGCCGGCACAGGGGCGCCTCGTAGGAGAGCGACCCCTCCCCGGTCCACGGGATGTTCATGAACAGGTTGAGCGGCGAAGGGGTGCGCGGAACCGAAAGACCGAGACCGGCGAGACCGGCGCCCAGGTTGTCGGCGCAATTGTCATGGTACCCCTCGTGACCGAGCAGGCCGTACCGGTGCACGTCGCAGGCCGCGATCAGGGTATCGTGGCGACCCGGCGACGTGTCCTCGAGCACGGTGAGCATCGGGCGCCGGTTGTTGCTCATGTAGCTGTCCCCGACCTCGAGGCAGAGCTTGAGCACGGTGGCCCGGGTCGCCTCCATGGACATGAACTCCGAAAGGTCGGCGGCGTTGAAGGCCCAGGTGTCGACCACCTGGTGACCATGGGTGTTGATGACCCGGACGGTCTGCCCGGAGGCGAGGCGCACGGCCCTGCCCGATCGCGCCGGAATCTCGATCCGCTCCGCGTTTTCGTCCATCCGTTCTCTCCTGCTCTCGGAGGGCGCCGGCGCACCGCCAGTCCCTGTTGCCATACACGGGAGATCGAAGCATGACACAGCTGCCGGAGCGGGCAAGGGCGGTCATTGTCGGCGGCGGTGTGGTCGGGTGTTCGGTCGCCTACCACCTTGCCCACCTCGGCTGGCGGGACGTGGTGCTGCTGGAGCGCAAGCAGCTCACCTCCGGTACCACCTGGCATGCCGCGGGACTGATCGGCCAGCTGCGCGCCACCTACAACCTGACCAGGCTCGCACGCTACTCGGCCCAGCTCTACGACGGACTCGAGGCCGAGACCGGGATTGCGACCGGATACCGGCGCAACGGCTCGCTCGCGCTGGCCCTTACGGACGAACGGCTCGAGGAGTTCCGGCGCGGCGCCGACATGGCCGGCCTCTGCGGGCTCGAGGCGCAAGTCCTCACACCTGCGGAATGCCGGGACCTCTACCCGCTGCTCGAGACCGGGGACAGCACCGGCGGCGTGCTGCTTCCGGACGACGGCCAGGCCGATCCCGCGAACATCGCCCTGGCCCTTGCCCGCGGGGCGCGCCAGCTCGGTGTCGCAATCCACGAGAACGTTCCGGTCACCGGGATCGAGCGCCGTGACGGCCGGGTGACCGGCGTGCGCACGCCGTTCGGTTCGATCGCGGCCGAGTATGTTGTCAACTGCGCGGGAATGTGGGGCCGCGAGGTCGGCGAGATGGCCGGGGTCGCGACCCCCTTGCACGCGGCGGAGCACTTCTACATCGTGACCGAGCCGATTCCCGGGCTGCCCCGCACGCTGCCCGTGCTGCGGGTGCCCGACGAGTGCAGTTACTACAAGGAGGACGCCGGCAAGTACCTGGTCGGCTGTTTCGAGCCCGAGGCCAAGCCCTGGGGCATGGACGGGATCCCCGAGGACTTCTGCTTCGACCAGCTGCCCGAGGACATCGCGCATTTCGAGCCGATTCTCGAGGCGGCGACGGCACGGGTGCCGATCCTGTGCGAGGTCGGGATCCAGACTTTCTTCAACGGCCCGGAAAGCTTCACCCCGGACGACCGCTACCTGCTTGGCGAGGCGCCGAACCTTCGCAACTTCTTCGTCGCCTGCGGTTTCAACTCGATCGGCATCCAGTCGGCCGGCGGAGCCGGCAAGGCTCTCGCTGAATGGATGGAGGCCGGCGAGCCGCCGTTCGATCTGTGGGATGTCGACATCCGGCGCATGATGCCGTTCCAGGCCGGTCGCAGCTACCTGTTCCAGCGGACCAGGGAAACCCTCGGCCTGCTCTATGCCGACCATTTCCCGTTCCGCCAGTACGCGAGCGCCCGTGGCGTGCGCAGGAGCGTCCTGCATGACCGCCTGGCCGCTGCCGGCGCGTGTTTCGGGGAAACGGCGGGCTGGGAACGGGCGAACTGGTTCCTGCCCGAGGCGGCGCGGGCCGCGGGCGAGGAACCGGTCTACCGCTACGGCTGGGGGAGACAGAACTGGTTCGGGCACGCGGCCGCGGAACACCACGCGATCCGGACCGGGACCGGGCTGTTCGACCTGTCGTCCTTTGCCAAGTTCCGCGTCGAGGGTCCCGATGCCGAACCCTTTCTGCAGAAGATCATGGCCAGCGACGTGGCAGTGGAGCCGGGACGCGCGGTCTACGGGCAATGGCTCAACCATCACGGCGGGGTGGAGGCAGACCTTACCGTCACCCGGCTTGCCGAGACCGCCTACCTGGTGGTCACCTCGGCGGCGTCGGCCGTGCGCGACCGGACCTGGCTCGCACGGCATCTCGACGGGGACCTGCGCTGTGTGGTGACCGACGTGACCGCCGCCGAGGCGGTGATCGCCGTCATGGGCCCCGGGGCCCGGGACCTGCTTCAGCCGCTGACCCCCGCCGACCTGTCGGCCGACGCCTTCCCGTTCGCCACCGCACGCGAGATCGAGATCGGGCTCGCTGTTGCGCGGGCGCAGCGGACCAGCTACGTGGGCGAACTCGGCTGGGAACTCTACGTGTCGACCGACATGGCGGCCGCGGTGTTCGACACCGTCATCGAGCAGGGCCGCGAACACGGACTGCGCCTGTGCGGCATGCACACCCTGGACAGCTGCCGGCTGGAGAAGGCGTTCCGGCACTTCGGGCACGACGTGACCGATGAGGACCATGTGCTCGAGGCGGGTCTCGGGTTTGCGGTCCGGACCGACAAGCCGACCGGCCGGCTCGGCGACTTCATCGGCCGGCGCGCCGTGCTGGACAAGCGCGCAGCGGGGCTGGAGCGCCGCCTGGTTCAGTTCCTGCTCGCGGACCCGCAGCCGCTGTTGCATCACAACGAGCCGGTATTGCGCGACGGTGTTCCGGTCGGGCGCATCACCTCTGCCGGTTACGGCCACCACCTCGGCGGTGCCGTCGGGCTCGGCTACGTGCCGGTGGAACCGGGCGAAACCGCCGACCAGACGACCGGCTCGCGCTACGAGATCGTGGTCGCCGGCGAACCGGTCCCGGCGAAGGCAAGCCTGAGGCCGCTCCATGACCCGGCCGGCAAACGCATGCGCGGCTGAGAACACAGGGAGAAGAGGTCCGCCATGGACGGTGACGCCGACGACCGTGCGCCGCATCAGCCGGGTGCGCTGGTGACCGGGGCCGCGCGCGGCATCGGCCGGGCCATTGCCGTCCGACTGGCAAGCGGCGGCACCCGCGTGGTCATGCTTGACCGCGATGGCGAGGCGGTCCGCTCCGCCGCCGCCGGGATCGGCGCAGCCGGCGGGCTCGAGGCCGATGTCGCCGATGTCCGGTCGGTGGAACGCGCGGTCGCCGAGGCCGAGCGGGTCCTCGGGGGTATCGACATCCTGGTCTGCAATGCCGGGATCATGGACCGCGCGCCGTTCCTCGAGATGGATCCCGGGCTGTGGTGGCGGGTGCTGGAGGTCAACCTGGGCGGCGCCTTCCTGTGCGGGCAGGCTGTCGCACGCGGGATGGTCGCACGCGGGCGTGGCGGGCGCATCGTCAATGTCGCCTCGAATTCCGGCCTCTTCGGCGGCCGCGGCCGGGCCGCCTATGGCGCGAGCAAGGCCGGAGTCATCAACCTGACCCAGACCATGGCGATCGAGCTTGCCGAGCACGGCATCCTGGTCAACGCCGTCGCCCCGGGACCAACCCGCACCCGCGAGGGGCAGCCGGCCGAGCCCGGCCCGACCGTGATGCAGCGGATGCCGCTCAGGCGATTCGGACGCCCGGAAGAGATCGCGGAGGTGGCCGCGTTCCTGGCGTCACCGGCGCTGAGCTTCACGACCGGACACGTGTTCGCCGCCGACGGCGGGTTTACCATCGCCGGCATGATGGAAGGATGACCGGTTGCGCCCGCGCCTCCAGCTGGTACCATGCCGGTCCCTGCCAACAACCGAAAGGAGGTGATCCGATGTCGAGTGAGAAAAAGGCGCCGCGGCGCCGGGACAGTGTCCGTGCACCCGCTTCGGAGCAGCCCTCCGGAGATCGTGCCGGGCGCTGACACCGACCCGAATACGGGGCCCCGCCGCGGGGCCCGCTCACGAGAAGGCCCGTTCAGGGCCTTCTTTCGTCTGGCTTCCCGGTTCTGGCAGGTTCCCGGCATGAGCGACCCTCTTCGATCAATCCGTATCTGGTACCAGGGATTCACCGACCCGGAGATTCACGGCGCCTATGTCGGGCGCCTGCAGGAGCATCTCGACCGGGTGGCCGGTCCGTCGGTCAGTGTCGAGTTTCACGGCATCTCCCCGCCGGCGCGCCACCTGCACGCGGTCGAGGAACTCCGCTGTTCCCTGGTCGCGATGGATAACGCGATCGAGGCCGAGGCCCGGGGCTGCGACGCCTTCGCGCTCGGTCATTTTCAGGAAGCCGGCATTCACGAGATCAAGTCGCTCATCGACATTCCGGCGATCTCGCTCGGCGAGGCCAGCATGCACTTTGCCTGCCTGCTTGCACGCCGGTTCGGACTGATCACCATCGACCCGATCTTCATCCCCTGGCACCAGGACCAGGTCATCCGCGCCGGGCTTTCCGACCGGGTGGTCGGAGTGCGCGCCATGCGCACCTCGCCGGCCGACTACATGCGGGCCTTTACCGACGAGGCGGCCTATCGCGACGTGCTGCGGCAGTTCCGCGAACAGGCGGAGCCCCTGCTTGAACAGGGCGCGGACCTGCTGATCCCCGCCGGCGGCCTGCCGATGCTGCTGCTTGCGCGCGAAGCAGGGCTCGAAATCGACGGTGCGCCGGTGCTGAACGGGATCAACGCCCTGGTGGCGATGACCGAGGCGGCGGTCCGGTTGCGCCGGATCGACGGCATCGGGGTCAGCCGGAGATCGAACTACGCCAGGCCGTCCGGTCCGGCAGCGGAGGAGTTCCGGGCCATGCTCGCCGCCGCAGGGTCCTTGCGGGTCCGCTGACAGGCGCGATAAGGTCGGTCGTCCTCTCCTTCCGCGGTGCCGACTCATGATCCAGCCCAACAGCTTTCGCGCTTGTCTTGACGCCGACAAGCCCACGCTCGGCACCCACTTCCTGCTGGCCGACCCGGACATTCCGGAACTGATCGGCGACATCGGCCTTTTCGACTACGCCGAGTTCGGCGGCGAGTACTCCACCTTCGATATGGCGCTGCTCTACCACATGGCCCGGGCGGCCCAGTGCGGCAACCTGCCGCTGATGATCAAGCTCGACCAGGAGGGTCAGGGATTCTGGGCCCAGGCCGCACTCGGAGCCGGTTTCGCCTCGGTGCTGTTTACCGACATCCGCACGCCCGGCGACATCATGGACTGTCACCGGGTGATCCGGGCCGACACCCCCGATATCGGCGGCGGGCTGGGCGTGAAGCTGCGTCGCCCGGCACTGAAGTCATACACGCCCGACAGCTACCTCGCCGACCTGGGGTCAGTGGTCTTCACGGTGATGCTGGAGAAGGCGGCGGCGGTGGAGGCGCTCGACGAGGTCCTGGCCGCGGCGCGCGACGCGGGCGTCGACATGGTGCAGTGGGGACCGGCGGACTACGGGTTGTCGCTCGGCAGGCCCGCACTGGTGTTCGACGAGGCCATCCGCCCGGTCGAGGAAAGGGTGATCGCGAAGTGCCTCGAGTACCAGGTGGCGCCTCGCATCGAGATCCACGAGCCGGAACAGGCGCGGCGCTACATCGACCTCGGGGTCCGGCATTTCTGCGTCGGCTGGGACCGCTTCATCCTGCAGACCGCGATGACGCGGATCGGCGAGGGCATGCGTTCCCTGCTCGAGGACCTGTAGCGCCCTGTCCAAGCCCGGGTGCGGCGCCTAAAGTGGCGCCGCCGATCCGGCATTGCACCTGCGGCCACTGGAGGAGTTCATGGCGCTGATCGATCTGTACACCTGGAAAACATCCAACGGACGCAAGGCCACAGTGATGCTCGAGGAGTGTGGTCTGCCCTACACCATCCACCCGATCGACATCTCGACAGACGTCCAGTTCTCGCCCGGGTTCGTCGCCATCAACCCCAACTCCAAGATCCCGGCCATCGTCGACCCGGAAGGCCCGGACGGGAAGCCCTACACAGTGTTCGAATCCGGCGCCATCCTGATGTATCTCGCGGAAAAGTCCGGCCGGTTCCTGCCACGGGACATGGCCCGGCGCTACGAGGTCATCCAGTGGGTGATGTTCCAGATGGGCGGGGTCGGACCGATCTTCGGACAGGTGCACCACTTCCGGCGCGCGGCCAGCGAGACCGTTCCCTATGCCATCAATCGCTACAGTACCGAGTGTCGCCGGCTCTACGGGGTGCTGAACGCCCGGCTCCAGGGGCGGGAGTACCTGGCGAATGACGAGATTTCCATCGCCGACTTCTGCACCCTGCCCTGGGTGTTCCGCCATGACTGGCAGCAGGTGGACCTGGCGGAGTTTCCCAACGTGAAGCGGTGGTACGATACCCTGATGGCGCGGCCGGCACTGGCGCGCGGCATGAACCTGCCGGAGTAGGGCGGAGAAGACAGATGATCGCAAGAAAGTCCGGCGGCGAATTCGTCGTCGTCTCGCACGGCATGCTGGGGTACGGGTTTCCCGAGTCCTCGCTCGCGGCCGCAATCGAGGCCGGGGTCGACCTGATCGCGTGCGACGCCGGCTCGAGCGACCCGGGGGCCTACTATCTCGGTTCCGGCAAACCCTTTGTGTCCGAGGCGATGACACGGCGCGACCTGCGGCTCCTGCTTCGGGCAGGGGCCGAGGCCGATGTTCCGGTGATCATCGGGTCCGCCGGCGGCGCCGGCAGCGACCTGCACGTCGATTTCCTGGTCCGGATTGCCCGCGAGGTACTGGCTGAGCTCGGGATCGTGCGCAGTCTTGCGGTCCTGCGCTCGGAGATGGACCGGGACGTGGTCCGCGAGGCGATTGCCGCCCAGCGGGTCCATACATTCGAGACCTTCTCCCCTCTCTCGCCGGGTGACGTCGACGAGGCAGAGCGGATCGTTGCCCAGGTCGGCTGCGAGTCCTACTGGCCGGCACTGCGCCGGAAGCCGGATATCGTCATTGCGGGACGCGCCTGGGACGTGGCCAACATCGCTGCCCTGCCGCTTCTGGAAGGCTATCCGCGCGGGCTTGCGCTGCACATGGGCAAGATCCTCGAGTGCGGCAGCCTGGCGGCGCGTCCGACCGCCGGGGCCGACCTGATCCTCGGCCGGTTGCGCGACGATCATTTCGTGGTGGAGCCGACGGACCCCGCCAAGGCCTGTACCATCGACTCGGTTTCGGCCCACACCTTCTACGAGAAGACCGACCCGGTGATGCTGGCGGGGCCCGGCGGCACCGTCGACCTGCGCGGTTCGCGGTTCGACCAGCTCGACCCGCGCCGGGTGAAGGTGTCGGGAAGCGGATTTCACCCGGCGGAGCGCTACATGGTCAAGCTCGAGGGCGCGAAACTCGAGGGCTACCGGCACAGCTGTATCGGCGGGGCCCGCGACCCGGCTTTCGTTCGCCAGATCGACGCGATCCAGGCATCGGTGATCGAACACCTGCACGAGTTCCAGCGCGGCATCATCGACCCGTCCAGCTACCGGATCAGCTTCCACCGTTACGGTCTCGACGGCGTGATGGGCGGCTGGGAACCGGTCGCGACGCCGGCACATGAACTCGGGCTGCTGATCGACGTGGTAGCCGACACGCCGGAGCGGGCCGAGATCGTCTGCGCCATGGCGCGGAGCACCCTGCTGCATGTCGGCTACGACGGCCGCAAGGCGACGGCGGGCAATATCGCCTTTCCGTTCTCTCCGGCCGATACTGCCTGCGGCCCGGTCTATTCCTTCAATATCTACCACCTCATGGAGGTCGAAGACCCCGAGAGACTCGTCCGGATGGAGATGGCGGCGTGACGCCCCTTGCCGAGATCGCCGAGGTCATCCGGTCCAAGAACGCCGGCCCGTTCGTGGTCACCTTTGACGTGCTGTTCGACAACGAGGAGGACTTCGAGGCGGTCCGGGCCGCGGGACTGGTGACCCGCCAGGCGGTGGCGCAGCTGTACGGGGTCTCGGACAACGAGCTGGTCGGGTTCGACTACTTTCCGTTTGCCCGCGCCATCAAGTTCTCGATCCGTCGCCCGGTCGGCAGCGGAGCTCCAGGGGATTCGGACGTCTACGGCGCCCAGCAGCACGCGCCTCTCCTCGACCTGCCCGCCCTGCCCTGACGAGCGTACTTCCAAACCGGTGCCGCGCTCCTCTATAGTCCGCGACAACGACAGTCCGCGACAACGCAGCTGATCCTGGGCAGACCGCATGGCCGGAAAGACACCGGAACCCCCGAAGCAGAGCGAATTCGCCTTCGATCTCGAGCGGGCCTATGCATCCATGGTCAGCCTGCGGACACAGATCCCGTCCGACGCCTACACCGCCGAGATCCTGGGCACCGAGCGCGCCGGCAGCGGCGTGATGATCAGACCGCACGGCCTGGTTCTGACCATCGGCTACCTGGTAACGGAAGCCGAAACGGTCTGGCTGACCGACCATACCGGCGCTGCGGTGCCAGGCCACGTGCTGGGACAGGACCAGGAGACCGGTTTCGGCCTCGTGCAGGCCTTGGGCCAGCTCAATGCCGAGGCCCTCCCGATCGGGCAGTCAAGCTCCATCACTGAAGGCGATCACCTGGTGCTCGCCGGTTTCGGAGGATCGTCGGGGTCGATTGCGACCCACGTGGTCGCGATCCGGGAATTCGCCGGGTACTGGGAGTACCTGCTGGACGAGGCGATATTCACGGCGCCCGCACATCCCAACTGGGGTGGCACGGCGCTGGTCGGCGGTGACGGGGAGCTGCTGGGCGTCGGGTCGCTGTTCATCCAGCACGGGGAATCGGAAAACAGCGCCAGGGACGGCAACATGATCGTGCCGATCGACTTGCTCGAGCCGATCTTCGACGAACTGGCGACCTACGGCACGACCAGCAAGCCGTCACGGCCATGGCTGGGCCTGTTCGGCACCGAGATCGGCTCCGGCGTCGTGGTGGCGGCGCTCTCGCGCAACGGTCCGGCAGATCGTGCGGACGTGCGGGTCGGCGACATCGTGATGGGGGTGGGAGGCCGGCCGGTGACCTCGCTCGCCGACCTGTTCCGCAAGGTCTGGGCGCTTGGTCCGGCGGGAGTCTCGGTCCCTCTCGACCTCGGGCGCGACGGAGAACTGGTTGAAGTGTCGATCTCCTCGATTGCCCGTTCCGACGTGCTCAAGGGCCCGAAGATCCACTGACCGGTCGCCGCCGCACCGCAGCACCCATCGCAACGATCCCGCCTGCGACGGCCACCGCGCCGATCACACCGTAGGCCACCGACCAGGCAGCGGGCGAAGAGGTGCCGCCGGCTGCCTCGAGCACGGTCCCGAACAGGACCGGACCGGCGAAACTGCCTGCCACGTTGGCGAAGGCGAGCACCGCCATGGCGCGGCCGCGAACGTCGCTCCGGGTCTCTTCGACCACACCGCCGCCGAGCGCACCCGAATCCATCAGCACGAACAGGTTCTGGGCCAGGACCGGACCGAGCAGGAACAGCCAGAACGGCCAGTCGGCGGCCACGCCGACCAGGCAGGAGGCCGCCCCGGAGAGAAACAGCGCCACCGCGGAGATCCGCGCCATGCCGATCCGGGAGCCGAACCAGGTGCCGATCATGCTCATCGGCGCCCCGATCAGGGTGAGCACCGTCGCCAACAGCGCCCAGTTCCACTCCGGCGCCCCGCTTTCCCGGGCGGCGGCGAAGGCGAACAGCGCCACCATCCAGCCGCGGACGGCCAGAAGTTCGAACGAATGACAGAAATTGGCAACGATCAGGCGCGCAGCCCGCCGGTTGGCGAAAACCGGCCGCAGGTCGAGTGAGGCGATACTCCCGCCGCCAACCGGGCGCGGCTCCACCAGGAACCAGACCACCAGCGCCGAGACCAGGGCGGTTGCGCCGGGCACGGCGAACGCGATGCGCCATCCGGCCAGCGCCGCCAGTCCGTCAACGCAGATGAAGGAGAAGCTCGCGACGATCGGGAAGCTCGAAATGTAGAACCCGACGGCGCCGGGCGCTCCGTCCGGCCCGCCCCGGTCGGAAATCACCTTCGCGCCTGGCATGTAGATCCACGCGAAACCGATCCCCTGGATGGCTCGGAACACCAGGCCCGACCAGAAACCGTCCGCGAGCAGAGCGAAGCCGAGGAACCCGATCGCGTTGGCGAGCGAGCCGGCGATCACCAGGATCCGCGCGTCGAACCGGTCGGTCCCGATACCGACCAGGATCGCGAGGATCGAGAGCAGGTACGGTATTCCCGAAAGCCATCCGGCCTGGCTGGCCGACAGTGACCACTCGGTGATGAAGGACGGCAACAGCGCGGCAAGGCCGTGCAGTCCCACCAGATTGAGGCCCAGGTGGACGGCCATGATCCCGACCAGGCGGTTCATTGCAGTCCGTCGCCGGCAGGCATGCGGCATGACCACGAGCGCGCACCGCGCCCGAAAGCCGGCGCGCCGGCGTGGACCGCGCCCGGCAGCGGGGTCCGGCCGACCCGCGGGCGGCGGGTCGGCGGCGGAGGATCGGGATGCAGGCACCGCACCCGGCGCTCGGCATCATGGTCCCGGCCCGCGTGCAATTGCAGGCGCGGCCCGACGGAGATGCGCGTCCCTGCGCCAGGACCGGGGGGAACGGAGCGGTCCGGTGCAGCCGGTGGCGTTGCACGTTGCCACCGGGCATCGCCGAACGAATCGTCCATGGAAGGCCCCCAAAGAGTTGCCCGGCCGACACGATCGTCGAATTGCTGCCGGCAGCCGTGTGGGTGCACGGGATGGCATGGCCGCAGGCCCCGTTCAGCACCGGCATCCTTCGCAGCGAACTCCCCGAACACCGTGTGCCCGGTCGACGACGATCAGCGGATCCCGGCAAGGACCGTGCCAGCGCGATGGTGATCGGCAAGCTGACGGCCAGGACGCGGGTTCCGATCCCCAAGGAGAACCTGTCTCCAGGGAAGCGGCAGTGTACACCGATGATGCTGCCCGGCACTCCCGCCCGGGCCGGGTCTTGCCCGACATGGCATCGTGCGCCGCAGCGCCGGTGAACACGGTGGTGGTCCCGTCCCCGCGACCACCTCGAAGGGGGGCTGCTTCACCTGTTTCCGGCGGGGTGTGAAGGGCGTGCGCCAGGAAGCGCCTGCGTCGCTACCTGGCCGGGCTTGTGTCCCGTTGCGAACCGGTATCGCCGACGGCGCGGATGATCGGTCCCGCGCCGACACGGCCGGGACCGCCTGATGTCCGCGTCCCTACTCGGCCGCGTGTTCGACCGCCACCGGCGCGGGGGGACAGGCCCGGACCGCGATCTCGCCATCAACCACCAGAACCCGGATTCCGTCACCCTCGCTGACCTGATCGGCCAGGATCAGGGTGGAGATCGGATCGTAGAGCGTACGCTGGATCACCCGCTTCAGCGGCCGGGCTCCGTAGGCCGTGTCATACCCGGCATCCGCCAGCCACACGCGTGCTTCCTCACCGATCTCGAGCGCGATGGACCGTTCCTCGAGCATGTCCTCGAGTGCCGCGATCTGGATGTCGACCACGGCCTCCATGTGTCCGGGACCGAGATGCGAGAACACCAGTATGTCATCGAGGCGATTGAGAAACTCCGGCCGGAACGCCCGGCGAACCTCCTGCATCACCGCAGTGCGGACCTGCCCGGTCAGCCCGGCGGCAGCCTCCCGCACCAGGTGCTCGGCACCCAGGTTCGACGTCATGACGATCAGGGTGTTGCGAAAATCCACCATCCGCCCCTGCCCGTCGGTCAGGCGGCCATCGTCGAGCACCTGCAGCAGGATGTTGAACACGTCCGGGTGGGCCTTTTCGATCTCGTCGAACAGCACGACCTGGTAGGGACGTCGGCGTACCGTCTCGGTGAGCGCCCCGCCGTCGTCGTAGCCCACGTAGCCAGGAGGAGCGCCGATCAGCCGGGCCACGGCATGGCGTTCCATGTATTCCGACATGTCAATCCTCGCCATGGCCTGGTCGTCGTCGAACATGAAGGCGGCGAGCGCCTTCGCCAGCTCGGTCTTGCCCACGCCGGTCGGCCCGAGGAACATGAAGGAGCCGATCGGACGACCGGGATCCCTGAGACCGGCCCGCGCGCGCCGGACCGCGTTCGACACTGCCGCGACCGCCTCGTCCTGGCCGACCACGCGGCGGCCGAGCTCCTCTTCCATGCGCAACAGCTTGGACCGTTCGCTCTCGAGCATGCGTTCGACCGGAATGCCAGTCCAGCGCGAGACCACGGTCGCCACATCGTCGGCCGTGACCTCCTCGCGCACCATCCGCGACCCCGCGTCGCCGGCCGCGGCCTCCAGCCGCTTCTCGAGATCGGGGATCAGTCCGTACATCAGCTCGCCCGCCCGGCCGTACTCCCCGGCCCTCTGCGCGAGTTCAAGGTCGCGCCGCGCCTCGTCGAGTTCCTCCTGAAGCTTGCGGGCACCGGCAAGCTGCGCCTTTTCCGCCCGCCACCGTTCCGCAAGACCGGTCGAACGCCGGTCCAGTTCCCCGAGTTCGCCCTGCAGCCGCTCAAGCCGTTCCCGGCTGGCCTGATCGGGCTCCGCCTTCAGCGCCTGTTCCTCGATCCTGAGCTGGACAAGCCTGCGTTCCAGTTCGTCGATCTCCTCCGGGCGGGACTCGATCTCCATGCAGCGCCGGGCCGCGGCCTCGTCCACCAGGTCGATCGCCTTGTCGGGAAGGAACCGGTCGGCGATGTACCGCGACGACAGCGAGGCTGCCACCACCAGCGCACCGTCGGTAATCCGGACCCCGTGGTGCAGCTCGTACTTTTCCTTCAGTCCCCGCAGGATCGAGACCGTCTCCTCGACCCCGGGTTCCTGCACCATCACCGGCTGGAACCGGCGGGCAAGCGCTGCGTCCTTCTCGATCCGGGTGCGGTACTCGTCGAGCGTGGTGGCACCGATACAGTGCAGGCTGCCACGTGCCAGCGCCGGCTTCAGCATGTTGGATGCGTCCATCTCCCCCTGTGACGCTCCGGCGCCCACCAGGGTGTGCACCTCGTCGATGAACAGGATCACCTGGCCGTCACCGCCCTCGATTTCATGCAGGACCGCCTTCAGCCGTTCCTCGAACTCGCCCCGGTACTTCGCCCCGGCAATGAGCGCCCCGAGGTCGAGCGAGAGCAGCCGCCTCGTCTTCAGGCTCTCGGGCGCGTCACCGTTGACGATGCGCAGCGCCAGACCCTCCGCGATCGCCGTCTTGCCGACACCCGGCTCGCCGATCAGCACCGGGTTGTTCTTGGTGCGCCGCGACAGCACCTGGATGGTGCGGCGGATTTCCTCGTCACGACCGATCACCGGATCGAGCTTGCCGGACCGGGCGCTTTCCGTCAGGTCACGGGTGTAGCGTTCCAGCGCGTTGTATCCGCTCTCCGCCGACGCCGAGTCCGCGGTCCGTCCCTTGCGCACGCCCGCAATGGCCGCCTCGAGCCGGCCCGGCTCCACGCCGGCCTCGCGCAGCACCCGGGTGGCGGCCCCGTCCGGACCGCCGGCAATCGCGAGCAGGAGCGTCTCGACCGTCACGAAGGCATCCCCTGCCTTCTCGGCCAGCGTGAGCGCGTGCTGGAGAATGCGGGCCACGTCGTTGCTCGCATAGACCCGGTCGGCCCCGGCTCCCTCGACGCGAGGCATGCGGGCAAGCTCGGATCCGATCCGCTGCCGGGCGACCTCCACGTCGCCGCCCGCTCCCCGGACCAGGCGGGCGCACAGGCCTTCCGCATCGTCGAGCAAGACCGACAGCAGGTGTTCGGGAGCCAGTCTCTGGTGTCCCAGGGACTGCGCCAGTCCATGCGCGGAGTTCAGAAATCCGCGCGAGCGTTCTGAAAACCGATCAAGTTCCATGAGCGTTACTCCTCGTCATGCCGCGTCATTCGCCGGCACGGTGCCACCGTCCCGCCATCGGCAACGCCGGTCCCGTTCCCGGTTCAATATGGTGTGTTCAAATTACAACACAAGGGGTGCGCACCATCGGCCGTCCTCCCGCGGCGGCGGCGGCATTCCCGCACGCCGTTGACAGTCACCCGGCCAGCGACGACTGTGCCGCGGTCATGACAATCCGCATCAACGCACTGTATCGCTACCCGGTGAAGGGGTTGTCGGCAGAGCCGCTTGCCAGCGTCACCCTGGCCGCCGGTCAGCCGTTTCCCCACGACCGCCGGTTCGCGCTTGCCCATGGCAGTTCCCGGGACGCAGGCGCGGACGAGGGCGGCTGGGTCCGCAAGGCGTTGTTGCTGCAACTGATGTCGAACGAGAAACTGGCGACACTGGCGACGCGGTTCGAGCCCGAGACCGGCCTGCTCACCATCCGCCGCAACGGCCGCCAGGTTGCACGGGGCACCATCACCGAGACCGCCGGGAGGGCGGTGATCGAGCAGTTCTTCGCCGCCTACATGGGCGACAGGCTCCGCGGGGGTCCACGACTGATCGAGGCCGGATCCCGGGCCCTTACCGATACACGGGAACCCTGGATCTCGATCGTCAACCTTGCGTCGGTCCGTGACCTCGGACGGGTCGTCGGACGTACCGTGGACCCGATGCGGTTTCGCGCCAACATCCTGGTCGACGGCATCCCCGCCTGGACGGAACGCGCGTGGACCGACCGCCGCCTCCTGTGCGGCACCGCCGTGCTGCGCATCGAGGCTCCGACCGATCGGTGCGCCGCGACCAACGTCGATCCGGCCACCGGGACCCGCGACATGAGGCTCCCCTACGCCATGCACCACGCCTTTGGTCACCAGACCTGCGGGATCTACGCCAGGGTCATTGAAGGCGGGCTGTTCGAACGCGGAGCCGAACTCTCGGTCGTCGACTGACCGCCCGGTCAGTCCTCGCTGCCGCTGTCTTCACTCCGGCCGGAAGAGGGTTCCTCGCGTCCCTGTCGCGCCCGCGACGCGGACCTGGGCCTGCGAAGCGGCGGCGCCGACCCGCCCGGCTGCTGCGCTCCCGACTGTTGCGCTTCCGGTTCGACCACCGTCACGGTGACGGCCACGGAACCGTTGGCCTCTGCGCCCGCCTCGGACCGGTCGCGTGCGCCGTTGGTCCGTCGCCGCAGGCTCAGGGTCGGCTTTGCCGGTTCATCGGGCTGGGCCGGAGTATCGGTCTCGGCGGGTGCCGCGGCCGCGGCTTCCCTTGCCGGTGGTTCCGGCTGTGCCGGCGGTGCCGCCGGCGCGATGTCCGGTTGGGGCTGCTCGCCATCAAAGACATGCCGGCCGCCGTTGCCGTTTGCCCGGGCCCTGTTTCCCTCGTTCCCCGCCTCTTCCGAGAATGCGCTGAGGATCCGGAAGTAGTGTTCGGCATGCTGGAAGTAGCTCTCGGCAAGCACCCGGTCGCCGCTGGCAGAGGCGTCACGTGCAAGCGTGAGGTACTTCTCGTGAACCTGGTGGGCACTGCCGCGAATCCTGACGTCAGGACCGTTGCTGTCGAACGTCTGGTTGCGATTGGGCACGCCTACCCTGCGGTTTCCCCCTCGACCCCGTCCACGCTTGTTATGCGGACCCTGTCTCATGACTGACCGTTTTATCGTTGTCGGGCTTGTCGGGACTGCCCACGCCTGCGTCCTGATCCGACGGGATCTGGTCTGCCGCGCGCTGCCGTTACAGGGATGTCCGGCAAGATCCGGACGTCCGGCTGAACCCTCAATTGCCCGCACTATAGGCACAAGTCACATCCGTTCCAAGCCAAAAACACCGTCCCCTGGAACCGGTACGATTGCCGGTCGCCTGTTCATGTCGGGCCGGCCCGCAGGACCAGGCACCGTTCGCGGCCGGCGAGATCGCGCCGGACCCCGACCAGCGCGAGCCCGGCGGCACCAGCGAGTGCCTGGACCCGGTCACGCTGGTCGTGGCCGATCTCGAGAAACACCGTGGCCCCCGGCGCCAAGCTCCCGGCGAGCCCGGGCAGCAGTTCACGGTAGCACCCGAGCCCGTCGTCCCCTCCGTCGAGCGCGAGCCTCGGTTCGAAACGGGCCACCTCCGGCTCCAGCGTGTCGATGGTGTCCGAGGGAACATAGGGCGGGTTGCACAGGATGATGTCGAACCTCGCGGAGAGGCCCCGGCACCACCGGCCCTCACGGAAAGCGGCGCGGTGCGCCAGCCCGTGCCGTGCCGCATTGCGCGCCGCCAGCACCAGGCAGTCGCCACAGAGATCGACACCAGTCCCCACCGCCTGCGGATAGAGCTGCAGCAGCGCAAGCAGCAGCGCCCCGGACCCGGTTCCGAGGTCCAGAACCCGCAACCGCAGGTTCCGGTCCGGGTACGCGGCCGCCGCGGCCCGGACCAGGGTTTCGGTATCCGGACGCGGGTCGAGGGTTGCCGGTCCGATCTCCAGGTCGAGGTCCCGGAACCCCCGGCGGCCGATGATCCTGGAAACAGGCTCGCGCCGCTGCCGGCGCGCCACCAGCCGGTCGAACCGCGCTGTCTCGATGCCGGTGACGGCACCATCCTCCTCGCCGTACAGCCGGCCGCCGGTCCGCCCCATCGCGTGGGCCAGCAGGATGCGGGCGTCGGTTCGGGCCTCCTCGACCCCGGCCGCCGCCAGGCGGCGGGCGGCGCCATCGAGCAGCACGCCGACACTGCCCGGCGCACGGCCCCGGCCGGTCATGACAGTCGCGCCAGCCGCTCCGCCTCGTCACGGGTCAGCAGGGCGTCGATGATCTCGTCAAGCGCCTCGCCCGCCATCACCCTGTCAAGCTTGTACAGGGTCAGGTTGATCCGGTGATCGGTCACGCGTCCCTGCGGAAAATTGTAGGTGCGGACCCGTTCCGAGCGGTCTCCCGACCCCACCTGGTCGCGTCGTTCGGCGGCGCGTTCGGCGTCGAGCCGGGAACGCTCCGCCTCGAACAGCCGCGAGCGCAGGATGCGCATCGCCTTGGCGCGGTTCTTGTGCTGCGACTTCTCGTCCTGCTGCGACACCACGATCCCGCTCGGCAGGTGGATGATCCGTACGGCGCTGTCGGTGGTGTTGACCGACTGCCCGCCGGGACCACTGGCCCGGAACACGTCGATGCGCAGGTCCCTGTCCTCGATCGCGACGTCAACCTCCTCGGCTTCAGGCAGTACCGCGACCGTCGCCGCAGAGGTATGGATCCGGCCGCCGGACTCGGTCACCGGGATGCGCTGAACCCGATGGGTTCCCGACTCGAACTTCAGCCGCGCGAATACCGAACGACCCGCGACCGATGCGACCGCTTCCCGGTATCCGCGCATCCCGGTCTCGGTGACCTGCATGATCTCGAAGCGCCAGCCGTGCACGCCGGCGAACTTCTGGTACATGTGGAACAGGTCCCGGGCAAACAGGGCCGCCTCCTCGCCACCCGTTCCCGGCCGGACCTCGATGATGGCGTTCTTGCTGTCAGCCTCGTCCCGCGGCAGCAGCAGGCGCTGGATCTCGCGCAGCACGCCCGCCTCGCGGTCTGCGAGCTCGGCGATCTCCATTTCGGCGATCGCCTGCATTTCGGGGTCCTCGTCACTGTCCTCGATGATGGCGCGGGCGCCAGCCTTTTCGCGTGCAAGTCCGCGCCACTCGCCGATCCTCTCGGCAACCGGTGTCAGTTCCGCAAGCTCGCGCGACATTCGCGCGATCTCGTCCGTCGGAATCCCGGTTCCCGACGCCAGCATTGCCTGCAGTTCCCGGTGTCGCGCCAGCACCTGGTCGAGATTGGCCTCAAGGTTCACCGTTCTCTCCCTCGCGTCGCACCGCCGGGACCAGCAGGGCCCGGACCAGCGACTCGGTCCGGTCGTTCAGACCCTCGGCGCTGGCGAGCTCGCGCAGGGCCCTGCTCGGGCGATGCAGCAGGCGGTTGGTCAGCAGCCGCGTCGCCTCCGCGGCATCCAGGCCCGGTCTGTCGCGCAGCAGCTGCCGCCGCTCCGCCTCGAACGCGTCGCGGACGTCGCGAATGAGCGGGACCGCGTCGCGGGCCCGGAACTCATCGAGGAAACGGACAAGCTCCTCATCCAGGATCGCCTCGGCATCCGAAACCAGCGCGTGACGGCCAGCCTGTCCTTCTAGCGCCAGTCGCTCGAGGTCGTCCAGATCGTAGACATAGAGCCCCTCGATCTCGTGCGCCGCGGCCTCGACGTCACAGGGCACCGCGAGATCGAGCACGAAGACCGGTCTGAAGCGACGCCTGCGCAGGGCGCGGCGTACCGTCTCGCGGGTGATCACATGGCGCCCGTCACCGTTCGCGGTCATCACGATTTCGGCCTGCGACAGCAGGTCGGTCCACCGTCCGAAGTCGGTGACATGGGCTCCGGTCCCGCGCGCGAAGGCCTCGACGCGTGCCGGCGTCCTGTCGCATGCAACGATGCCGAGGACCCCGGCATCGCGAAACCGTTCGGCAAGCAGCCGCGAGAGTTCGCCGGCGCCGATGACCGCCACGCGGCACCTGGCAAGGTCACCGTGAATGCGCTGCGCGATCCGGAGCGCCGACGCCGCGAGCGACACAGCTCCCCGTGCGATGCCGGTCTCGGTACGGATCCGCCTTGCCGCGACACAGGCGGCATCGAGGATGCGTTCGAGGTTCTCGTCCATCATGCCGAGGCCGCTCGCCAGCCGGTGCGCCGATCGTACCTGGCCCAGGATCTGGCTCTCGCCGATGACGTCGCTCTCCAGCGCGGCAGTGATCCGGAACAGGTGGCGCACGGCGTCGAGCCCGGCGTGACCGTGGGCCAGCCGGCCAACCTCGCCGGCGGGCACGCTGCTCGTGGCCGCGAGCGCGGCGGTGACGGAGGCGCGCACGTCCCGGTCCCGGCTCGTGAGGGCATAGACCTCGACCCGGTCACAGGTGGCCAGCACCATCAGCGGTGCATCGAGCCCGGCTTGGCGCAGTGCGCCAGCAAGCTCGGGGATCCCGGCTTCGGGCACGAACAGGCGGTCGCGAACCGTCCCCGGACAGGTCCGCAGGTCGACGCCGGCAACCCGGAATCCGTCCGGACCGGACACGCGATCGGACGGTGTCATGCCGCCGTGTCGGCGGTCTCCCTGGCGGCTTCGAGCTCGTCAGCCTTCTGTTCGACCAGATCGACAAGGTGATCGACGATCGACCGGTCCCGCAGCCGATGGTTGGGAACGCCCGCGAGGTAGACCTGGTGGGTTCCGCGCCCGCCGCCGGTCAGGCCGATATCGGTCAGCCGCGCCTCGCCGGGCCCGTTCACCACGCACCCGATCACCGAGACCGTCATCGGCGTGGTCACATGCGACAGCCGGTCCTCGAGCTCGCGCACGGTCTCGATCACGTCAAACTGCTGGCGGGCGCAGGACGGACAGGAGATGACGGTGACGCCGCGGTGACGCAGTCCCAGCGACTTCAGCAGCTCGTAGCCCACCTTGACCTCGTCAACCGGGTCTGACGACAGCGAGACCCTGAGTGTGTCGCCGATGCCCTCCCACAGCAGCACCCCGAGACCGATCGAGGACTTGACGGTTCCGGCGCGCAATCCCCCCGCCTCGGTGATGCCGAGGTGCAGCGGGTAGTCGGTCGCGGCCGCCAGCTGACGGTACGCCGCTACCGCCAGAAACACGTCCGAGGCCTTCACACTGACCTTGAATTCGAAGAAGTCGTTGTCCTCAAGGATCCGCATGTGGCCGAGCGCACTCTCGACCATGGCCGCCGGACAGGGCTCGCCGTACTTCTCGAGCAACGGCCGCTCGAGGCTCCCCGCGTTCACTCCGATGCGAATCGAACATCCGTGGTCGAGGGCCGCGCGGACCACCTCACGCTCGCGCTCCGGCTTGCCGATGTTGCCCGGGTTGATGCGCAGGCACGCGGCGCCCGCCTCCGCCGCCTCGATGGCGCGGCGGTAGTGGAAATGGATGTCGGCAACGATCGGAATCGGAGACCCGGCGACGATTTCGCGCATGGCCCGGGTCGAGTCCTGGTCCGGGCAGGAAACTCGCACGATGTCGGCGCCCGCTTCGGCGCAGGCCTCGATCTGGCGCAGGGTTGCGGCCGAATCGCTGGTCGGCGTGTTGGTCATGGTCTGGACACTGATCGGCGCATCGCCGCCGATGGCAACGGATCCGACCTTGATCCGGCGTGACTGTCGCCGGGCGATGTCCCGGTATGGACGCAAGCTCATGGCAGCTGTCCCGCAAGTCGGCCGTGAGAGGGGACCATGGCAGGCCCCGGCGGCGTTCAGTCGAGGCGACCGGCAAGCGTCTCCGGATCGAGATCGATGTCGCGGACGACATCACCCGGCGCGCCGAGGCTCGGCAACCGGTGTCCGTCGACAACAACCGTGATGCCGCCGGCATTGGTGGTCGAAAGCGTCAGCCCGGCCCTGTCAGGGACACGGTAGGTTTCGCCGGAACGAAGCACCCGTGACATGACAAGCGTGGTGTCGAATTCCTTGACGTGGACCCAGCTGTCGGCGCTGGCCATGATCTCCACCCGCGCCGGCGCCGGGGTGTCGCTGACGGCCGGGGAGGCCGGGCCGGGCTCCCGCGCGATGCGGTCGACCGAGCGGAGTACCGGCAACAGCGGGGTCGGTTCGGCCACCGCCGCTTCCTGGTCGGGTACCGGTGCGGCCGCGGCCAGAGACACGTCCCCCTCGCCCGTGATCGCGGGGCCTGCAAGCGAGTACTCCGAATCAGGATCCGCATCCTCCTCGCCCACCGGAACGGCGGCTATTGCGGCCCCGGCATCCGCCGCGGCAACCTCGTCTGCGTCCGGCTCGGCCTCATCAACCTGCGCGACCGGTTCAATCACCGCTGGATCGGAAATGCTGGTGTAGTACCAGCCCGCATAGATCATCACCACCAGCGCCGATGCGACCAGAATGATCGCACCGCCCGGCAGGCGGCCTTCCAGCGACGGTTCGGGGAACTGCATGCGCGGGCGATGGGTGAGCGCATGGGCCTGGGCCTTGAACATCTGCAACGCCTGCTCGGCGTCGAGACCGAGATAGCGCGCGTAGCTGCGGATATATCCGAAGGCATAGACCTCGCCCGGCAGCGACTTGAAGTCCGCGCGTTCGACCGCCTCGAGATATCTCTTCTGGATATGGAGATCCCGCGCCACTTCCTGCAGCGTCAGCCCGGCGCGCTGGCGCGTCTCGTACAGTATGCTGGCAAGTTCCCTGTGAAGGTCGTTGCAGATGATGGGTTCTTCCCCGCCATCGGACCCAAGAGGCTCCCGCTGCTTCCTGTTCAGAAACAGCGTGCTTCCGAGATACGCGAGGACTGATCTCATCACTGCTTTCACTGGCCCGGCCTTGCCCCGCCCGGTTCTCCTGAGGACCTCCACGCAACAATAGACTGAACCGGTCCCTGCCTTCAATGCCCTGTCGGAAACTGTGCAGGGTCGAGGCGGCCGCGGCGGACACCGGGACAGGCCCGAAGCGATTGGTTCCACCGGTGCGATGTGCAACCCTGCACGGGGCAGACCGGGAGCGGAAATGGGCGCCACACCTTCCATTACGGTCATCGGCGCGGGCATGGTCGGCACCTGCTGCGCGCTCTACCTGCAGAACGAGGGATTCGAGGTGACGCTGGTCGATCGCGCCGGCCCGGGCGAAGCGGCCTCGAGCGGTAATCTCGGCGGTTTCGGGGTGGCATCGTGTCCACCCGCCGCGATGCCGGGCATCCTGCGCAAGGTACCGGGCATGCTGCTCGATCCCGATGCGCCCCTGGTTCTGCGGCGCGGCCATGTATTCCGCGCGCTGCCGTGGTTCCTGCGCTTCATCGCCAATGCCGCCCCGCGCCGGGTCGAGGCGAATGCCGCCGCCCGGCAGAGCCTGCTCGATCAGGTTCACGACGCCGTCGACCCGCTGATCGCGGAGGCCGGCGCCGGGCACCTGATGAGCCGTACCGGGCTGATGTTTACCTTCGAGAGCGAAGCGTCCTTCGAGGCCGCCGCATCGGCATTCGACCTGCGCCGGCGCAACGGCGTGCAGATGGACCTGCTTGACGGCGACGAGGTGCGCCAGGTCCAGCCGGCACTCAGCCCTGCGGTGGTTCGCGCTTTCAGGGTTGCCGATTTCTCGCACACTCTCGATCCGCTGCGCCTGGTGCAGGCGCTGGCGGCGCTGTTCCGGCGGCGCGGAGGGCGAATCAAGCAAACCGCGGTCCGCGGTTTCGAGACTGGTCCGGGCGGCGTGCGCGCGCTGAAGACCGGGACAGGCGACATGCCGGTCGAGAACGTGGTCGTGGCCGCCGGTGTCTGGTCGCGCGAGCTTGCCGCCATGCTCGGCACCAGGGTGCCGCTCGAGGCGGAACGCGGCTATCATGCAATGTTTTACGGGACCGACGTGTCCATGAACGGCGGTATCATCTCCGTTGACCGGCACGTCGCGGTGACACCGATGGCCGACGGTGTTCGGGTCGGCGGGATCGCCGAGTTCGCGCCCGCGGATGCACCGGCGAATCCCGCAATCGCGGCGCGAATCCGCCGCCATGGCACGGCGCTGTTCCCGGGGCTCGGGTCGGCACGGGTGTCCGGGTGGGTCGGACCCCGCCCCTCGCACCCGGATTCGAAACCCGTGATCGGTCGTTCGCCGCGGCACCCGAACGCCTGGTTCGCCTTCGGACACGACCATCTCGGCCTGACGATGGGCGGCATTACCGGCAAGCTGATCTCGCAGCTTGCCGCTGGGCGGCCGCCCAGCGTCGATCTCGCGCCCTTCCGCCCCGACCGCTTCTGAGCCCCCGGGCAGAAGGAGACACCGATTCATGGACCACAACTGGGATTTTCTTACCGTCATCATCGGGTACGAGTGGTGGTGGCTCGACGGGCTGCTGATCACGCTGGCCTACGCGATCGGCACGGTGGCCGGGGGGCTGCTCATCGGCGTGATTTGCGGCATGGGCCTGCTTGCCAACCGCTGGTGGCTGACGGCTCCGATCCACGCCTACGTGGAACTGTTCCGGTGCACGCCGGTACTGGTGCAGATCATCTGGTTCTACTTTGCGCTTCCGATCATCATCAAGGTTGATCTTCCCGGCTGGCTCGCGGCCGGCATCGGGCTCACCCTCTACATGGGCTGTTTCGCAACCGAGATCTTCCGCGGCGGCATCATTTCCATCGATCGCGGCCAGTGGCAGGCGGCACGCGCGATCGGGATGACCTACCCGGAGATGATGTGGCACATCATCCTGCCGCAGGCGGTCCGCCGGATGGTGCCTCCCTTCGTCAACCAGTCGGTCATCCAGTTCAAGAACACCGCCCTGCTCTACGTCGTCGCGGTACCGGACATGATGTATACCGGGTACCTGGTGGTGGCGGACACCTATCGCCCGCTGGAGGTCTATACCGGGGTTGCCGCCGCCTATTTCATCCTGCTCTACCCGATTACCCAGTGGGGCAAGCGACTGGAGGCACGTCGTGATCAGTAGCCGGGAACCGGCGGAGCGTGCCGGCGCCCGCCCCATGCTTTCGCTTGACGGTCTGCGCAAGAGCTACGGTGATGTCGAGGCGGTCCGCGGCGTCTCCTTCGATGTCAACGCCGGCGAGGTCGTCGTCATCATCGGTCCCTCCGGCTGCGGCAAGTCAACCACGCTGCGCTGCCTCAACCTGCTGGAGGAACCGAACACGGGCACCCTCAGGCTCGGCGACGTCGAGCTGGACTTCGCCAACCGGCGCAGCCTGCCGACCGGCCGCAGTCTCGCGCGGTTCCGCGCCCGGTTCGGCATGGTGTTCCAGCAATTCGACCTGTTCGCCCACAAGACGGCGCTGGAAAACGTCGTGATCGGGCCGACCGTGGTCCACAGGATGCCGGGTCCCAAGGCGCTCGCCCTTGCGCGCGACCACCTTGCCCGCGTCGGCCTTGAGGGAATGGAGAACCGGCTGCCCCGGGAGTTGTCCGGAGGCCAGCAGCAGCGGGTGGCCATCGCGCGTGCGCTGGCCATGACGCCCGAGGTACTGCTGTTCGACGAGGTCACCTCGGCGCTCGATCCGGAACTGGTCGGCGAGGTCCTCACGGTCATGAAGGACCTGGCGCGGGACGGTGCGACCATGGTTGTCGTCACCCACGAAATGGCGTTCGCGCAGGATGTCGCCGACCGGGTGATGTTCATGGACCGGGGAGAGGTGATCGAGGCCGGCACCGCCGGGGAGGTACTGGCACACCCGCGCAACCCGCGTACCCGCAGTTTTCTTGCCCGCTTTCGCGGCGCGAACGCCGGGGAGTAGCCGCTACCCGGCCGAATCGTCGAGGATGTCGACGGTCCCGATGTCACCATCCACGGCGAGCAGGCTGTTGTCGCCCGCAACCCGGCCGACCGCCGAGGCAACGCCGGCGATAACCGGGATGCCGGAGAGGATCGCGCCCTGAACCACCGACGGATCGGGCAGCTCGTCCGTCAGCAGGGCAAGCGGGTGGGTATCGTGCTGGCGCAGCTGGTGGATGAAGCGCCAGGCTCCGGCCGAGCCCCGGGTCGAGGGAACGACAAGGATGCGTCCGGCAATGACCCGCCCGCACAGGTCGCTCAGCCTGCCGGTGACCCGGCCGGTGCGGATGTCGAGGTCGCCCAGGAAGGAGATGGGAGTACCAGAGAGCAGCGCGGCTCCCCGCGCCGTTCCCTTCACCACCCCGCGTCCCCGGACCCTGACCGCCATCCCCGGCTACCAGCGCGAAACGAACCGACCGGTGACCGCCGTGGCAACCGCGTTCTCCGTGGAGGTGAACAGTGTCGGACACTGGACCATGTCCCGGACGTAGCGCGCCTGCTTGGCCGAATCCACCACGATCGCCGAAAGTTCCGGCGGGGCGACCCCGAGCTCCGGGTCAGGCGAACAGGTTCGCGCAAAGTGACAGGAGATCGGACAGGTATCGGAGATCACCCTGGCCCCCGACGCCTCGATGGTGCGCAGGATGCCGGCATCCCGGGCCATCTCGCGAACGGTGCGGCTGGTGGTGACCCACAGCTGTGCGCCGTCGTGAACCCGCCTGCCCTCGAGCAGGATCGCATAGTGCTTCATTTCCTCGAACGACGCGTGCGGACACCCGAGGTGCACGATGTCGAAACCCTCGGCCTCGGGACTGCACATCTCCTCGTAGACCGCATGCAGCGCCGCGTCGTCCACCAGGATCCCGGGCAGACCGGCGCCGGCTTCGTCGTCCTCGCCATACGGCGGCGTGACCCCGGGCAGAACGAACATGGCGACCCCGCCCGAGGTCGCCATGCCGACGCCAAGCGCATCGAGCTCGTCGAGGTCAGGCCGGCGGCCCAGTCCCAAGACCAGCGGCACCCCGTTCGTCACCTGCCGGCCGATGGCATATCCGAGCGCGGTATGGTCCGAGGTTCCCCGGGCACCGGCCTCGACCACGACCCGGTGCGTGGGCCGGCGGTTGGCGTCGAGATGCAGCCCGAATTTCGGATAGCGCCCGGTCAGTCCGGCGTAGACAGCAAAGAACCCGTCCCGGTTCGAGCGCGCGCCCAGGACCGAGTTGCAGAACACGGTCACGCCGGACTCGATCGACACCATGTGGGTGTTCCAGGTCGGCCAGTGCCCGGCCCAGTACGGCGTGCAGGTAAAGCACGGGCTACTGCCCATGGCCCGGTGCGCGGCCTCGGCCCGGCGCTGCAGCGCCACCAGCTTCTCCGGCGCCCCGGTTGCGGGCCAGTGCGCCATGTCGGCGTTGGCGATGTTGCTCGATGCCGGCACGGCCATGCGTGCGCCTTCGTGAGCCAGTCGTTCCACGAGTTCCACGTCGCCCAGATACATCGCCATTCCCGCGTGGACATGCGCGTAGCCGATGTCGACCATCGCCTCGGCGTCGAAGGCCTCGCCGAGCTGCACCAGCGCTTCCATCGCCTCGCGCCGGACCGCGCCCTCCGCCCCGTCGAGCATCGACCGGTCCCTGTCGGACAGCTGCACCGTCTCAACTCCCGATCCGCAGCGGTGACACGAGTTCTCCAAGTGCCGCCATGATGCTGGGAGCAACGATACGGCTGGTGCGGCTGTTCTCGCGCGAGGGACGGTTCTGCGAGGTCATCTCGAGTTCGACCGCGTCCGAGACCACGTGGACCGTGTGGCGCGCACCGGCAAGCTGTCCGTCGGCAAACACCTTGATCCCGGTCTCGTCGAGCCCGATGCCGGCGAGCGCCAGCGCGACGGCAACATTGAAGTGACGCGGAAACGACCGCGCGGCTTCGCGCGCACTGCCCGAAAACACCGCAACCGGTTCGTGCCCGGCCGGGCCCAGATCGATGCCCCGGTCGATCACCCAGGCCTCGTGCGCCAGCGATTCCGGCCGGATGTGCGAGACCAGCCTGACCGAGCGCAGGCCGCTCTCGCGCGCGGCGCGCAGGATGTCGAGCCCGGGCAGGGCGCCGCTTGCCACGTGGATGGTTCCACCGCGTTCCCGGGCGAGATCGACAAGGTCGAGGTTCACGCCCAGAGCGCCGACGCTCACGCAGACGACATGCGCTCCCGCCGTGACCGCCGGCTCGACGATGGTCCGGAACGCATCGTAGGTCGCACATTCGACGACAACCCCGGCATGGTCGCAAAGCCGGTCGGCCGGAACCACCGGCACGTCCAGATCCCGTTGCGCCGCGCGCTGACGGGCTGCATCGAGATCACGGGCCGAAATGGCGGCGATCTCGAACTCCGGCCTGGTCCGAACCGCCTCCACCAGCTGTCCGGCGACATTGCCGAATCCGCCCAGGGCGATCTTCAGCGCCGGACGTGTGTTCGTACCGGTCATTCCAGCACCCGGGTGCGATAGGTCGCGAGCCGATCCGGGTCGACCACCACGCCGAGTCCGGGTCCGTCGGGGACATGCACCATACCGCCGCGGACCGGGAAGGGATCGGCCAGAATGTCCTCGCGCAGGTAGTAGGTCGACATGTAGAACTCGCAGCCGAGTTCCAGCTCCGGCAGGGCCGCCATCAGCTGCGCCCCCGCCGCGTGCGCGACACCGGTCTCGAACATGCAGCCGCCGTAGACATCGACGCCGCCGGTCCGCGCGATCGTGGCAACCTCGAGCGCCCGGCGCAGGCCACCCGACTTCATGATCTTCAGTGCGAAGATGTCGGCGAGCCGCATCGACACTCCTTCCATCGCCTCGCGCGCGTCGAACACCGATTCGTCGGCCATGACCGGAGTGTCGATCGCGCGGGTAATGCTGGCCAGGGCCGCCCGCTCGTGCCGTCGGACCGGCTGCTCGATGAAGGTCAGCCCGAAACCCTCGAGATCGCGCAGGGTCCGGATCGCGTCGGTGGCCCGCAGCCCCTGGTTGTAGTCGATACGGATGCTGAGCGCGTCACCGAACTCCCTGCGCAGTCGTTCAAGCCGCATCCGGTCGAAGCCGTGGCCCGCGAACCCGGTCTTGACCTTGAGGATCCCAACACCGTCACCGGTGATCCTGGCGATGTCCTCGAGATCGGCGTCGAAGTCGGGGTTGGCGACGGAGAAGCTGAGCGGTACCGAATCCCGGTGGCGACCGCCGAGCAGTTCCGATACCGACAGTCCACTGATCCGGCCGGTGATATCGAGCAACGCGGTCTCGAGCGCCGCCTTCGCTTCCGGGCAGCCGACGATGACCCTGTCCGCCGTTTCCATGTGCCGGGCGACCTGGACCGGGTCGGCGCCGAGAACATGCGGGCGCAGGTGGACGTGCAACGCCGCAGCGCAGGCCTCCGCGGTCCCGGTGAAGACCGGCCACGGCGATGCCTCTCCCCACCCGGTGACGCCGCCGTCGGTCACCAGTTCGAGGATGACGCTGTTGACACCCGAGACGTCGCCGCTGCCATGGGAATGGACGGCCTGGACCGGGATCGAGACGCTGTGCACCCGCATCCGGCTGATTGTCTGGCGGGACGCGGCCGTGCAGCCGTTGCTCATGCGATCCACTCGCTCACCGGGGCCGCCGCCTCGTTGAGCGGCTGGCTGATGACGTCGACCAGCGTCGGGCCGTCGTGCGCCACCGCCCGTCTCAGCGTCGCCTCCAACGCATCAGGGTCTTCCACACGCCAGGACTTCACGCCAAAGGCCGACGCAATGGCCGCGTGATCGGACCTGTCGAAGTCGACCGAGAAGTAGCGTTCCCCGAACCCGGTGCGCTGGCCGGCCTTGATCCAGCCAAACACGGCATTGGAGAAGACGATGAAGGTGATCGGCATCCCTCGGCGCACCACGGTCTCGAACTCGCCGCAGGTAAACGCGAAACTGCCGTCGCCCATGAGCGCCACCACCTTGCGCTCCGGTCTCCCGACCCAGGCGCCCATTGCAGCGGACATGGCGTAGCCGAGCGCACCGTGCGCCCGGTTCGAGAACAGGGTGCGCCCGGCGGTGCGCAGTTCGTAGTAGGCCGAGACATAGGGGCACGGAGTGCCGGGATCGGCCACCACGATGGCGTCGTCATCGAGCACCGCCCGCAGTGCCGCGATGGTCCGCTCGGGCCGGATCGGCCGCTCGGAACCTGCGGCCAGTTCCCGGAACGCCGCCCACTTGCTTGCCTTCGCCGGAGCGACAGCCGCGGCACCGCCGAACCCGGGTCCGGCGCCGGCGCGACTGTCGAGAAGCCGGTTCAGCGCCGCGAGCCCGAGCCGGGCATCGCAGACCATGGCGGCTTCGGTCCGGTAGGACGCGGCGATCACCTGCGGATCGCTGTCGAGGTGCAGCACCCGTGTGGTCCGCGCCGGTACTCGCCAGCGCTCGGTCGTGACCGAACCGGCGCGGCACCCGATGAACAGCACCAGGTCGGCGGCCGCCAGCAGTTCCCGCGTCGCCGGCACGCCCCCGTTCGCCCCGACCACACCGACGGTGTTCGAGTGGGTTTCCGGCAGGCTTCCCTGGCCGGACACCGTGGTTGCGACCACGATGTCCAGCCGCTCGACGAAACGGCGGAACTCGGCCTCGCCGCCCGAGAGCACGATGCCGCCGCCGCAGACGATCGCGGGAAACCGGGCCGAAAGCAGCGCATCGAGCAGCGCGGCCGCGTCCTCCTCCGGCGGGGCCGCGGGAAAGGCCGGGTAGGTCGTGTGACGGGGTTCGGCCCACACGGTGTCCGGGTCCACCTGATCGCGCTGCACGTCGATGGGAAAGCCCAGATGGGCGGCGCCCGGCCGTCCGGTGGTCATGGCCCGGAAGGCGGCGCGGACCGCGTCGGGCAGCATGTCCGAGCGGTTGATAACCGTGTTCCACTTGGTCAGCGGGCGCATCAGCCCGTCCTGGTCGAGTTCGGTCAGCGGATAATGCCCGCGCGAGGACACCGAGACGTCCGAGGTGATCGAGAGGATGGGCACCGAGGACTCGTTCGCCTCCACCAGGCCCGGCAGGATGTAGGTGGCGCCGCCGCCCGATGGCCCCTCGCAGATACCCGGCCGGTGCGTCACCCGCGCGTAGCCGTCCGCCATGTAGGCGGCCGAGCGCTCGTCGCGGGTGAGAATGTGCTCGATGCCATGATCAAGCCGGTAGAGCGCGTCGTAGAACGGCAGGGTGGTGTCACCGCACAACCCGAAGATGTGCCGCACGCCATGCGCCTCCAGCATCCTCACCATCGCTTCGGCGCCGTTCAGCTGGTTGCCCGGAGTGTCGTTTGTCATCGGTTTCGATCCACCTGGTCCGGGTTTGACAGCCTTGATTTGCTTTCCGTATAGGGGCCTGTACCCAGGGTCAATAGAGTGGAGAAGGCAGCCTGCCGATGCCCAGCGGCCCCGTTACCGAGGCTGTCGCGGAGTTCATCGCGTCCGCCACCTTCGAGACCCTGCCGGCCGATGTTGCCGAGCGGATCCGCCTGCTCGTGTTCGACGCCGTCGGCACGCTCGCCGCATCGACCCATCCGCTGGTGACCTCGAGTGCCGGGATCGGCGCCTTTGCGGCCGCCCACGGGGGAGCCGGTCCGGCGACGCTGATCGGCCAGTCAATGAAGGCCGACGTGGTCACCGCCGCGCTCGCCAACGGGACCCGAGGCTACGCCATCGACATGGAGCCACACCATCCGGAGGCGATCCTGCACCCCATCGCCGTCATGCTGCCCACCGCGCTGGCGCTCGCCGAGGCGCGGGCACGCAGCGGACGCGACGTGCTCGCGGCGGTCGCGGTGGGCTGCGAGGTGGCCTACCGGGTCTCGATTGCGCTCGACCCGAAGCAGCTCTACGCGCTCGGTTTCCACCCCTCGGCGGTTTGCGGCACCTTCGGCGCCGCGGCCACGGCCGCGGTCCTGCTCGAACTCGATACCGGGCAGGTTGTGCGCGCGCTCGGCCTGGCCGGACTGCAGGCATCGGGTCTCATGGCCTGGGAAGACGACCCGCGCGAGGATGCCCGCCCGTTCCAGATGGGCATGGCGGCGCGCAACGGGATGACGGCGGCCCTGCTGGCCGAAGGCGGTTTCGGTGCCCCGGACCGGATCTTCGATGCGGGGCACACCGTCCTGCGAGCCTTCGGCCGTGATGCCGGCGCCGAACCGCTTCGCTCCGGGCCGGGCGGGAAGGGCTGGCTCGGTGTCACCGAACTCGCGATCAAGCCATACCCCTGTGTCGCCTTCCTGCATCCGGCGCTGGACGCGCTCGACGCACTCGCCAGCGAACACGGGCTCGCGGGCCGGGATGTCGAGGCGATCCGGCTGCGCTTCGCCGCATCCGGCTGCCACTGCATCGACGCCAACCCGCTCCGGAGCCACTGCGCGCAGTATGTCCTCCCGGTCCGGCTGGCGCGCGGCGGTTTCGTGTTTACCGACCTGTTTCGCGACCTGAGGGACGAGGACCCCGAGGTGGCCCGGCTCGCCGCGCGTACCGAGGTGGTCCACGACCACGGCGAATTCGAAGACCTGTTCCCAGACTTCTACGCCGGCGAGGTCACGCTGGTGCTGGCCAACGGAAAGACCGTCTCCGGGCGCTGCGACATTGCGCGCGGCTATCCCGAGGCACCGCTGGCCCGGCGTGAACTGGAGGCCAAGTTCACGGACCTGGTGTGCAGCGTGGCAAGCCGGCAGCGCTGCGATGCGCTTCGTGAAGCAGCGGCCGGGCTCCGGGATGCCGCGACCGTGGCCGCGCTCACAGGCTTGCTGGGCGAGGCGGCGGTTACCTCTCCGGACAGCAGGGGCTGACCACGTCGATCCATGATCCGTGCAGGCGTGCAAGGGGCAGACGGCGTCATGGCTCTCGGCCACATTGCCGCCGTCGGATGTTCCGTGATGCTGACCAGCCTCCTGTCGGCGCCATTGCCCCGAACCTGGCCCCCCTCCTTGCGACCCGGTTCGGCCGGCAGGCGGGTCCTCGTGCGGTGGTTCGCGGGGACCACGCCTGCCGCCGAGGAGAGTTGGGCACCATCGGCGGCCGGGCGCGTGTCCTGGCGGTTGACGATCAATGTGCCGTCGGTCTGGCGCAGGCGTGGGGTGATCCGCACCCAGGTTCGCATGCTCTCTCGGATCGATACCCGGCACGTGTGGATGCCGCGCGCGGCCAGCCGGGTGCAGATCAGATGCACGGCGTGGTAGGCCAGCACCGCAAACAGAAGGTGGTCCGGGATGCGCGGGTCGAGCTGGTGCCAGATCGGGCGAAGGCCACGCTCGGAATTGAGGCTTTCCTGATTGCCGCTCAAGCCAAGCGCAACTTGAGCATCCGCTCCGGAATTGGCGGCGTCCTCAGGGCCACGTAAACCAGTCTTGGTATGATGTCGGGCAGATCGAAGCGACGATTGAACCGGTACTCGAACTCCGCAAGATAGCGCTGTGCATACCTGGGGCGGATCGCATGGTCGGTGCCGCGCAGCGCGCTCCTGATGTTACCGAGGATCGTGTTCATCCATCGAAACTCGGGACGCTCCACCGCGACTTTCCCGCCAGTGGGTCACCACCGGCTCATGAACGCATCCTGCCGCGGTCACCTCATTGAAGCAGGCCAGTCCATCGCAGAGCACCTGTGTCCCCGGGCTCAGGTGCTGCTGCGCCCAGGCGGCGATTTCAGTGAGACGGAAGCCCTCGACCACGGTGAGCTTCACGCGCAGCGGATGTCCCGCCTCATTGACCTCGACCGCGGCGACGAAAGGGGTCTTGCCCGGCGCGCCCCGCCCGCGCTTGCCCCCGCTGCGCTCGCCGCCGAGATAGACATCGTCGAGCTGGACCGACCCGCCGAGCGGGTGCTCCCGGTCGCGTTCCATCATCACCTGCATCAGCTTGTGACGCATGCGCCATGCGGCGTTGCAGGAGATGCCGAGTTGGCGATGCAGTGTCATCGCCGAGACCCCTTTCTTGTCCTGGGTCATGAGGGAGAGGCCCTGGAACCACACCGTGAGAGGGAGCTTGGTGGAGTCTCAGAGCTTGACCTAGAAGTGCGAATGGCCTCGCCACATGTGGTATATCCTTGTCGGCTCCGACACCAGACGAGGAGGTCCACATGTCTTGGGACGAGGCCACTCATGCGCAGTATAGGCGCTCGCGGGATCGATATGAAAGTGATCTCACGGATGAAGAGTGGGACGTGATCAGACATCTTCTCCCGGAACCGTCGACGCGGGGACGACCGCGCACGACGGACCTTCGGGATGTGTTCAACGCGGTTCAGTACATGCTGGCGACAGGATGTCAGTGGCGTGCCATTCCCAAGTGTTTTCCGCCGTTTACGACTATCCAGAACTCTTTCTACGCATGGCGCGCCAGCGGTGTCTTCGACTGCATGCTGGATGCGTTGCGCGAGCAGGCGCGGGCTCTGGCGGGACGCTCTGGGGAGCCGACGGCTGCGGCGATTGACAGTCAGTCCGTGAAGACGACGGAAAGCGGAGGCCCTGCGGGCTATGACGCCGGCAAGAAGATCAATGGCCGCAAGCGTCATGTTGCGGTTGACGTTGAAGGGATCCCGCTTGCGATCCGGGTTCACGTGGCCAGTGTGCAGGATCGGGACGGTGCGCCGGAGGTGATCCTTGCGATGCTGGAGAAGGCGCCGACGGTGACCCGACTGTGGGCTGATGGTGGGTATCAGGGTCCGAAGCTTGCGAGGGCGCTGGCGGAGCTGGGGCTCGCCGATCTGCTCGAGATTGTGCAAAAACCCAAGAATCTCACATCCTTCACCGTGCTGTATCGTCGCTGGGTCGTCGAGCGGACCTTTGCCTGGATGTCACGGTGTCGGCGCTTGGCCAAGGACTTCGAGAGGACGCTGGAAAGCTCTCTGGCCTGGGCACAACTGGCGGCCTGCCGGTTCCTGATGCGAAGGGTGGCGCGAGAGGCAACCGCTTGAAACTAATATATAAAGCCATATCAATGATTTATGATTCAAGCTCTCAGGCCATTGCGACAGTGCCGCCGGCATGACCTTGGCGCCAGATCCGGTCAGCCCGGCGAACGGCTGCCGGCACAACATCTCGGGGCACCGTAGTCAAGCGGATAAACTTGAAGTTATTCAACTTCAACATCTAGTGGATCAGCAAAACGAAATCGGCTCGATCAAGCTCCGCTGGCCGGAAAATGTGCCAACTTGGGTTCAGAGTTTTCTGCAATTTGTCATGGCAGACGGTTGTGAGTGGAGCCCGTCCCTCCCGGGTCTCGGCAATGACAACCGGATCAGTCGCCGCGGGGGGCAGGTGAGCACGGAATAGGTTTGTCACGCAGGACGGGTGCGCTATGGTGTCCTAATGCATGGAAAGACTATTGTGCGCCTGCAGAAATTCACTCTTGGGAGACAAACCATGTTCCAGAGAGTTTTCGCCACGGGCCTTGCCGCCGCGATCCTGTCGCTTGGCATGGCGCAACCGGTCGTCGCGCAGGACAGTTTCGTCCGCATCGCCACCGCCGGATCGGGCGGCAATTACTATCGTTTAGGCGGCGGGCTGGCCGCGATCTACAATGACACCGTCGACGGCATTCAGGCCTCGATCCAGGCCACTGGCGGATCGGTGGAAAATCTCGACCTGCTCGCCGACAAGGAGGTCGAGGTCTCGTATCTGTCGGGCAGCGTAGGCCAGCAGGCCTTTACCAATACCGGCCGGTTCAAGGACCGCCCGGCGGACCGCTACAAGGGTCTGCGCGCAATCGCCACGGTCTATCCCAACCCACAATGGTTCATCGCGATGGATGAGGACATCCAGTCGCTCGACGATCTCAAGGGCAAACGCGTCTCGGTCGGCATGCAAGGCAGTTCCGGCGAAGCATGGTGGCGGATGATCATGGAGTACAAGGGCTGGACCTATGCCGACATCCAACCCGAATTCACTGTGCACCAGGCCGCCATCGACCAGGTCCGCAACCGCCAGATCGACGCGATAGTGTGGCCCGACGCGCCAGGTTCGGCCTCAATCCAGCAGGTCGCCGATACCGGGCTCGCCCGTCCTGTCAATATCGACGCCGATTTGATCGAGTTCATGGATAGCGAGGGACTCGACTATGCATATACGATCCCGCCAGCGGCAAACCCGTTCGGCGATTTCTCGGTGAAGTCCTTCGCCTCGCCGATCACCTTCGCGACCCATACGGGCATGTCCGAGGACATGATCTATGAGCTCACCAAGGCGATGTTCGAGAACAAGGAGCGCTTGATCCGGGTACATCCGCTGGCCGAATTCATGACACTCGAAAACGCCATGAGCGGGTTGCCCTTTCCGCTGCATCCGGGCGCCGAGCGCTATTATCGCGAACAGGGTCTGATGTAGCACACGCCTCCTGCATCGATCTCTCGCCGGAGTGCCGCGACAGTCGCGGCACTCCGGTTGGCGCCGCATATCCGGACGGTGACAATTGGCCCAGCGAAAGTCCGAAAAGGCTCAGGAAAGCGCTGGCGAATGGCAGCGCCCGGAACTCGAGGGCGAGGGCGTCATCGACATCGACGCGCTTCAGGTCCAGAGCGACGTCCCCTCGACGACGCGACAGTTGACCGCGCATTGGGCCTTCATCTTTGCCGTCGTCGCAGTGGTGGCCTCGCTCTTTCACCTCTACACCGCCGGATACCGGCCGTTGCCCGCGATGGAGCAGCGCCCGATCCACATGGCGTCCATGCTCTTTCTGGGCTTCCTGATCTATCCGGCGGCGAAGTCGCGGCTGGCGGGCAATCCGGGCATCGCCGATGTAATCCTTGCTCTGGTGGGCGCGGGATCGGCCTACTACCTCGCCTATAACTACGTCGACATCGTGATGCGTGGCGGGTATCCCACCCAGCTCGATATCGTGGTGGGCACGATCTTCTGTCTCGTCGTGCTCGAGGCCGCGCGCCGAACCATTGGGATGTTCCTTGTGGTACTGTCGGCGCTCTTCCTGGCCTATCTCTTCTTCGGGCCGAGCCTGCCAGGCGTGCTGGCTCATGGCGGGTTCAGCTACGAGCGGATCATCCGCCAGATGTACATGTCGACCGAGGGGATCTTCGGCATCGCGGTGGGCGTGTCGGCGACGTATGTCTATCTCTTCATCCTCTTCGGCGCCTTTCTGCAGAAATCGGGCACCACGACTTTCTTCACCAACCTCGCCTTCGCTGCGGCCGGCCACAGCCCCGGCGGACCGGCCAAAGTCGGCATCCTCGCCAGCGGCATGATGGGCATGATCCAGGGGTCGTCCGCAGCCAACGTCGCCTCCACCGGCGTCTTCACGATCCCGCTGATGAAGCGCCTGGGCTTCAGGGGGTATTTCGCCGCCGCAGTCGAGGCTGTGGCCTCCTGCGGCGGGCAGTTCCTGCCGCCGGTCATGGGGGCGTCTGCCTTCATTATGGCCGAATACCTGCAGGTGCCGTACGCGCAGGTCGCCCTCGGCGCGATCCTGCCCGCGGTGCTCTACTATGCCGCAGTCTATCTTCAGGTGCATCTGAGAGCGCGCAAGCTTGGGATGCAGGGACTGCCGCGCGATCGGTTGCCCATCGTCCGCACTGTGGTTCTGTCTCACGGTCATCTGGTGCTGCCGATTTTCCTGCTCATCGGGATGCTGCTTTTCGGCTTTACGCCGCTTTTCGCCGCCTTCTTCTCGATCATCAGCGTGATCTTCATCAGCGCCCTGCGCGCGCATACGCGGATGGGGCTTCGAGACATTGTCGATGCTTTGGTGCTGGGTGCACGCAACACGATCTCGACCGCAATCGCCTGCGCGGCAGTAGGGTTCATTGTGGGTGCTGCGGCGCTTTCCGGTATCGGCCTACTGATGACGCAATCCATCATCGCCATCGCGGACGGCAATCTGCTGCCCGCGCTCCTGCTCGCGGCGGGAGCGTCGCTCTTTCTCAGTTTCGGCCTGCCCACGACATCGGTCTACATCATCACCGCAACGCTGGCGGCGCCGAGCCTTGTCGAGATGGGATTGCCGCCGCTCGTCGCGCATCTCTTCTGCTATTACTGGGGCGGGGTCTCGGCGATCACGCCACCCGTGGCGCTCGCGGCCTATGTCGGGGCGGGGATCGCCAATGCACCGTTGATGAAAACGGGCTTCACCGCGATGCGCCTTGGCATGGCGGCCTATATCGTGCCCTTCGTCTTTGTCTATGCCCCGGCGCTCGTGCTCTGGCAGAGCGCACCGCTATGGCAGGTGGCGGTCGCCGTAGCAAGTGGACTTGTGGCCGTGATCTGCATGGCCACCCTCGGCGAACAGTATGCCTTCCGCGCCCTGTCTCTGCCCAAGCTGGGATTGTTGCTTGCGGCGGTTGTCCTTATCGTGGCGCCGGCGCTTTGGACCTCGGTGGCCGCTGTCCTTATCGTGTGCTGCCTGTTGGGCTTCGAGTATTCCCGCACCCGAAACGCGACCGGCTACAAGGAGACGGCAGATGGAGAGTCATCTCCTCGGGCTTGAACTGAGGTCGGCTACAGTCGCTGGCAGCCCGGCGTGCTCGCACCCGGCTTCGCCTGCGGTATCCGGCTCGACTTTCATCTTGCCGGGATAGCAATCGTACCGCTGCGTAAAGCTCCACGCCATATATCTCCTGCCCCCAACCAAACTGACAAGGGGGCATCACTGGCGCAATTTTGCGCCGCCGGGACTCGACCGACCGGACGCTTCCTGTGAAACATTCTGCCGCCGCCGCCGATAACACCCCGGATGCCACCATCTTCTCGGGCGGCTTCTTCGGGTCCGCCTCTGCCTTCTCCGGGCAATACAATGAAGCGCTTTCGGGCCTGCGCGACGGGCATTCATTCCCGACTGCAAGGAGATGGGCCAGGGAGACCCTCCGGGCGCTGGCCGGCGCGATGGAGCAATTCGACCGAAGGGACGATGAATCGAATGCTCGGAACGAGGACTGATCTGTTCGCGGCACCGCGATTGCCCAGGAGGAGATATGCGATCGCAAGCTCAGATGACTGATCGCTCCATGATTGGTGGCCTTCCCGGTTCCGGGAATGGTTTCCCTGTCAGGACAGTTGGAGTGACATCAAGGACTATGAGCCACTGAAGCGGGAACGAAAACTGCGACCCGGAAAGACCACAGCCGTGCCCCTGCCATTACCCGAACCGCGGGCGGTACCGGAGTATCCGTCGGGTTCTGGCCGATCGCAGCCTGACGAGCGGAGGGTCTCCGCTTCGACGAGTGCCGGGCTGCCCTGCGCCGCCTGGCTTACCGGTGCGTTCTTGCAAAAAGTCACGGCCGCGGACCTATCCCGTTGTCTGGATGCCGACGTTGATTCGAAAGCGCGTGTGGGCGGCCCGTAGCAGCACACGCCCTGGTTCGTCGACGCACTGGTGAACACCGCAGGCCCTGACTGGCCGTCATCGGCACGCGGACGCGCCGCTACACTCGGCGGCGACTTGCAGTAGGGATCCTTCGGTCATCGTGGCCGTTCTGGACGCCGGTACCGATCTGGACGTGCAGCACGATGGCGCAGGCACACCGCTGCACCATGCGGCTGCCGTCATCACAAGATCCAATGGAGACCTGTATTCGTGACCAGACAGTTCACCCAGCCTGCCTCCGACGTTCTGGCGGTTCACGGGGAGAGGTTGGCAGCGGAAACCGCGCGCATGTGTCGCGGCTTTTGTTTCGGCACGCTATGCTCACTGTTCAGGAGCGGCCGCATGACCGGTTCAGTCACGCATCAGCGGGTCGAGTATCGGGCGCTGCCACAGAGGAAGATGACCCGGCGGTGGCCGGACCGCAGGTTCGGCGTGCGCCGGTCCTGAAATGCAGCCTTCCGGGAATGGACTGACTGCTTTCTCAGGATTGGCAGAGACGGAAACAGCTGCGACAGGCGCACGCGTCCGACCAGGTACCGCCGCAATATTCGCGGCATGGGCGGTACCGCCGGTCGGGTCCGGCTACGAGCACGCAGGCTTTGTCTTGCCTGCCGAACGCAGGTGGAGAATGATGGATTCGGGCAACCGTGACCGGAACGGTGGCGGACTGCGAGCAGAACGAAAGGAACTCGCTCATGAACAGGATAGTCGCGACGGTGGCGTCGGCTTTCATGGCCGCGGCACTGCTGCTGGGAAGCACAACGTCGGGAAGTGCGGAGTCAACCTGGGAGCGCATAAAGAGGACCGGTGAGGTCAAGTTCGCCGTGTTCAACTATCCGCCCTACTTCGTGAAGGACAAGAACACCAACGAATGGGGCGGCGCGCTCATCGAGATGGCGAAGGATGTCGCCAAGGAGATGAAGGTCGACCTGAACATGGTCGAGGTCGGCGGCTGGAGCGAGCTCGTGCTCGCCATTTCCTCCGGCAAGGTCGATTTCGCGGCCGGCATGCAGGCCACGCCCGTGCGGGCGACCGCCATCGATTTTGCGGGACCGATCTACTGGATCGAATGGGTCACCGTGAACAACAAGGAATTCCAGGGCAAGGACTGGGCCGACTACAACAACCCCGATGTCAAGGTCGCGGTCATGACCGGCACGTCGGACCAGCTGTTGCTGGCAAAATGGGCGCCGAAGGCGACCCAGGTCCAGTTCAAGGAACTGTCGCAGATCATTCTTGCGGTCAAGTCGGGACGTGCCGACGCGTTCACCACCACGGTTCTTTCCAGCATGATTGCCAAGGAAAAGAACCCCGAGCTCGGCACGTTCAACAACCCGAAACCGCGTGCGGCACTGCCGGGATATTTCGGCATCCGGACCGAGGTCGATCCAACATTCAAGAAGTTCCTCAACTGGTGGGCCGAATGGAACAACCTTCTCGGTCACAACGAACGCCGGATGAAGGAGGCGATGCTGACCTACAGCGGCATCAAGGAAATCCCCGACACGGTGTCTTTCTCGCCGTGACCTGACCGTCCTTCCCGGGGCCCCGCCATCCGGCGGGGTTCCGCCTCCCGCCGTTGACAGGCACGGTCAGACCGGGATCCGGTGGTCGCGTGCAAACGCGGCCAGGACCGTGCGGATCCGTCCGGTGCCGGCGGCAAGCTCCCGTTCCAGAAGGCCGGCGAGTTCCGCCGCGCTGCACGCCAGCAGCGCCTCCTTGACCGGACCAACCGCATCGGGCGTCATCGACAGCGTGCGGTAACCCAGCCCGACCAGGGCCAGCGCCTCGAGCGGCCGGCCCGCCATCTCCCCGCAGAGCGACAGCGGAACCCGGGCGGTCCCGCAGCGGCGGACCACGTGGTGCAGCATGCGCAGGAACGGGGCGCCGAGTGGATCGTAGCGGTGCGAGACATGGGCGTTGCCGCGGTCGGCCGCGAAGCTGAACTGCAACAGGTCATTGCTGCCGACCGCAGCGAAGTCGACCCGGGGCAACAGCTCGTCAAGCTGCCAGAGCAGCGAGGGGGTCTCGATCATGACCCCGAGCTCGAGCCGGGATGCCACGGGCCTGTCGCGCTCCCTGGCACGGTCGCGTTCGCGCTCGATCATCCGGCGCGCCCGATCGAACTCGTCGGCTGTGCACACCATCGGTACCATGAGCCGGAGCGTGCGTCCGGCGGCGGCCTCGAAAAGTGCCCTGACCTGCCGGCGAAGGACACCCGGCCGGTCGAGCAGGATCCTGAGTGACCGCCACCCCAGTGCCGGGTTCTCCTCGCCACCCGGCGCCAGTGCCGTCAGCCGCTTGTCGCCGCCGGCGTCGAGAGCCCGGAAAGTGACAGGGTAGTCCCCGGCGGCATCCAGGATACGGCGGTAGAGATCGGTCTGCGCCGCGAGGTCGGGCGCATCGCGTCGGGTCATGAAGGCGATCTCGGTGCGATACAGACCCACCCCTTCGGCTCCGGTGGCTGAAAGCTCGGCAAGATCGACCAGCAGGCCGGCATTCAGCTGCAGTGAAACACCGACACCGTCGCGGGTGACACACGGCGTGTCCCGCCCTGCCGCGAACCGCGCGCGCCGGACCCGGCGCGCTTCCAGCGAGCGCAGGAACTGCTCGCGAACCTGTTCGCGCGGACGCAGGAACACCTGGCCGTTGTCGCCGTCGACGATCACCGCGTCGCCGGGTTCCACATCACTCATGACACTCTCGGCACGTCCGACCACCGGGATCCGGAGCGCACGTGCGACGATCGAGACATGGGCGGTGGCGGTTCCTTCTTCCAGAACCACAGCGCGCAGGCGCTCCCGGTCATAGGCCAGCAGGTCGGCCGGACCCAGGGTGCGTGCAACCAGGACGGCATCGTCCGGGAGTTCCGGCGGGGTGGCCGGTACGCCGCGCTCGCGCGCAAGCGCTGCCATCAGTTCGTCGGCCAGCGCCTCGAAGTCGACCAGCCGTTCACGCAGGTAGGCGTCGGAGATGCTGCCCATGCGCATCCGGGTGTCGTTGAGCACCCGTTGCACGGCGGCTTCCGCGGTCAGTCCGTCGTCGACCGCCTCGCGCATGCGGTGCAGCCATCCGCGGTCACGCGCGAACATGCGATAGGTCTCGAGCACGTCCGAAGACGCGCCGTGCTCCGTGAGCTGGGCCTGCCCGACCAGGCTGTCCAGCCGCCCGTGCATGTCGGCGAGCGCGGTCTCCAGCCGGCGGCGCTCGGCGGCAGGATCCTCGGCCACCACCGGCATCTCGAGGAGAAGGCGGCGATGCAGAAACGCGTGGCCGAGCGCAAGCCCCGGGACCAGGCAGGAGCCGGCGATGCGCATCGGTCCGGTGTCAGCGCCCTGCTCCTCGGCCACGTCACCGGGTAACAGGCTCGCAAGCGCCATGGCGAAGGTCTCGAGGGTTTCGATCTCCTCGTCGGCATACTGACGCCGGGTCCGGTTCTGCACCACGATCACGCCGAGCAGGCGCTCCGAGCGCAGGATGGGAACCCCCATCAGCGACTGGAAGATTTCCTCGCCGGTCTCCGGACGGTAGGCGAATTTCGGATGGGCCTGGGCATCGGACAGGGCCAGGGGCCGGGTGGTGGCGGCGATGTCACCGACAAGCCCTTCACCGACGCGCAGCCGGGTCCGGCGCACCGCTTCCGGGTTCAGCCCTTCGGTCGCCCACAGTTCCAGCGTGCGATCGGAGCGGCGCACGTAGATCGAGCAAACCTCCGCCGACATGTCGGCGGCAACGATGCGTACGATCAGTTCGAGACGTTCCTGGTAGGTGGCCGCCTGGGCCATGACGTCACGCAGCCGGCGCAGCATGCGCCGGGGCCGGTTTCCCAAGCCGTCGTGCCGGGCGCACCCAGTCATGTCAGTCGGAACGGATCATGGCGATCAGGACGCCATGTCCAGTCCGTAGGCAGTGTGCAGGGCACGCAGTGCAAGCTCGGTGTAGTCATCGGCAATCAGCACGCTGACCTTGATTTCGGAGGTCGAGATCACCTCGATGTTGATCCCGCGCTCCGCGAGTGTCTGGAACATGATCTTCGCGACCCCGGGCTGCGACCGCATGCCCACGCCCACCACCGAGATCTTGGCGACGGACGCGTCCGCCAGCACGTCGGTGAACCCGATTTCGTCGGTCAGCCTTTCAAGCACCGGCGCCGCGCGGTCGAGGTCACTGCGACTGACGGTGAAGGTGAGGTCGGTGGTTTCGCCGTCCTCCGACACGTTCTGCACGATCATGTCGACATTGATCGCCGCGTCGGCCAGGGCACCGAATATGGTTCCGGCGACCCCCGGCCGGTCCCTGACCGCGCGCAGCGTGATCTTGGCCTCGTCGGGGCTGTAGGCAATTCCGGTGACCGATTGCTGTTCCATGATCTCTTCCTCGCCGACCACCAGGGTTCCCGGAGCGGAACTGAAACTGGAGAGTACCTGCAGCCGCACGGCGTAGCGCATCGCAAGCGCGACCGAGCGCGGATGCAGGACCCGGGCTCCCTGGGAGGCCAGTTCAAGCATTTCCTCGTAGGTGATGCGATCGATCTTGCGGGCACCGGTGACGATCCGCGGGTCACAGGTATAGACACCGTCGACGTCCGTATAGATATCGCACCGGTCCGCCGCGAGTGCGGCCGCGAGCGCCACCGCCGACGTGTCGGAACCACCCCTGCCCAGGGTCGTGAGCCGGTTGTCCGGGCCAAGGCCCTGAAACCCGGCGACCACCGCCACCTGGCCCCGGGCCAGCCGCTCGCCGATCCCGTCGGTCGCAATCGCGTCGATGCGCGCGTTGCCGTGCACGCCGTCGGTACGGAACGGCAGCTGCCAGGCCAGCCATGAACGGGCTTCGATGCCGATGTCCTGCAGCGCAAGGGCCAGCAGTCCGCTGGTCACCTGTTCGCCGGACGTCACCACCGCATCGTACTCGCGCGCGTCGTGCATGCGGCTGATCTCGGTGGTCCACGATGCCAGCTGGTTGGTGACACCGGCCATTGCCGACACCACGACCGCGACCTCGTGCCCGTCCGCCACTTCGCGTTGGACAATCGTGGCGACCGTGCGTATGCGTTCGATATCGGCGACGGAGGTGCCGCCGAACTTGAGAACAATGCGGGCCATTGCCGCCGATCCAGTCGTGAATGCGCGGGAGCGGGTCCGGTGCGCAGGGGTGTCCCGCCGGAGCCGGTGCATACATACTTGCCGGCTTGGCACGGGGCAAGCACGCAGGCGGAACCGGAGCGATGACGGAACAGGTTGATCCGGCGGAAATAAGGCGGTTTTCGGCGCTGTCCGACCAGTGGTGGGCACCCGACGGCCCACTCGGTCAGCTGCACCGCATGACGCCGGCACGCATGCAGATCGTCCGTGACACCCTGGCCCCGGACACGGACAGCCTCGTTCCCCTCGCCGGGCTCTCGATCCTCGATGTCGGCTGCGGCGGCGGGCTGCTGTGCGAACCGCTGACACGGCTCGGCGCCCGGGTCACCGGTCTTGACGCATCGCCGGAAGCCGTCGAGTGCGCGCGGGCCCATGCCCGCCAGTCGGGCCTCCACACCACCTATTTCACCGGCACCCTGGACAACCCCGAGGTGGCGGGTCCGTACGACGCGGTCATCGCATCGGAGGTGATCGAGCACGTTCCCGATCCAGCGGTGTTCCTCGCCGGCATCGCGCGCGTGTTGCGACCCGGAGGCACTGTGGTGGTCACCACGCTCAACCGTACCGGCCGTTCCCTCGTCATCGCCAAGCTGCTGGCAGAGTACGTCTTGCGGCTGGTTCCGGCCCGCACCCATGACTGGCGCCGGTTCCTCACACCGTCCGAACTCTCGCGGTTGCTGGCCGGCGCCGGGTTTTCGGTCACCGCCACCACCGGCATCGTCTACCGGGTGCTGCGGGACCGTTTCGAGCCGGGAGACGACCTCTCGATCAACTACGCGGTCTGCGCGCGCCTCGAGCGGTAGACGGACACGGGCGAAGCAGCCGTCATGTCCGGGGCAAGGGATTCCCGCATACTGCATCGGAGCTCGGCGCACCGGCCCGCGCCCGGACGGCGTCGGAAGCCTCGACCCTGCCGGGGCGGGAGACCCGGCTCCTTCGTCCGGGGCACCGGACCGGGAGTTCATTCGCTGCCCCTGCCCTTTGGCGCCTGTCACCTCCTTGCGGTACTGCCAACCGCCGGGACTCCCATGCCGGAACCGGACTGCGGAGCTCCCCGCCGCTGCTGTCTTCCAGAGATTCCTGTGGTTTGCGGCGGTCCTGCGGGTTTCCGGCGTTCCGGTACGTGGCAGGGGCCGCCTCAGGCGTCGTCGTCGCTCACCCAGGGCACGACGCCAAAGGAGATGCCCTCGTCGTGCAGCGCGTCGGCTTCCTCGCGGCTGGTCTCGCCGTAGATGGCCTCGAGCTCGCTCTCGCCGCAGGAGATCCGCCGCGCCTCCTCCGCGAACCGGGGCCCGACATAACTGCATGTCTGCTCGATGTGCTTGCGCAGCATCCGGAGCTGCTGGCGCATTGCCACGGCACGGGCAAGCGCGGTCGGCTCGGCCACCGGGGCTTCACGTCTCTCATCACGGCGAGACGACCGCGCGATGCTGGGCGCCATCAGTGCACGGGAGACCGCGGTCGAACCACAGGTCGGGCAGACCAACATTCCCTGTTCCGCCTGGGTCTCGAAGGTGGCGCTGTCGCGGAACCACGCATCGAACTCGTGCGCCTGCTCACAGGTGAGCTGGTATCGGATCATGTCCCCGGATCCCGTCTGCCCGGTTCAATGAATAGCCCCAATTGCCCGCACCGTCCATGGCCCGGCCCCGTGTCGGTCCCCACCGGGCGCAGGTCCGGCAAGCCGGCCGTCACTCGAGCCGGGTGATTTCCTGCCAGTTTCCGTCCCTGATCACCGAGAGGATGGTGACGTCGACACCGCGGTGATCGTCGGGCCCGTAGGTGACCTGCACGTTCATGACCGGATCGAAGTAGTCAAGGCTCTCCATGGCCCGGATCAGGCTGTCAACAGTGAGCTCGCGTCCGGCGATCTCAAGCGCCATGGTGAAGCCCTTCGCGGCGGCGTAGCCGAGCAGGGCACCGGTATTCGGGAACTCTTCGTGGGCCTTCTGCCACGCGGCAATGAAGCCGGCGACGGCGGGATCGTCGGCACGCGCCGCGAGATCCGACCAGGCCGACACGGCGTGCAGTCCCTCGGTCACGCCGCCGGGGACCTTGGTCAGCGCGCTGTGGAAGGCGCCCGACGGGCCGACGAACCTGATGCCGGACAGGCCGAGCTTCTTTGCCGTCCCCATCGTGATAATGGTCTGGCGTATGCCGAGCGCCACCGCCACCATGTCGCATCCCTCTCCCTGCAGCTTTTGCAGGGAACCGATGAAATCGGCCTCGTCGGGCTTGTGCGTGGTCTCGGCAACGAAGGAGGCGCCTTCCTGCGCTTCCGCCTCGTCGGCTATCGCTTCGCGCACCTCCTTGCCGAAGTCGGACGGGATGTACATCGCGCACAGCTTCGAGGCATGGCCATTCTCGACCATGTAGCGGGCTGCGAGCCGCATCTGGTCGTAGTTGGACGTGCTGGCGGCAAACTTCAGCCGGACCGGAGGCGCAAGCATCTGGTAACCCGCCGACAGCGGGCTGATGTTGGGGATGTTCTTCGGGGTCATCAGCTTGAACCCGGCAACGTTCATCGGCGTGCCAAGGGTCAGCAGCATGGCGAACACCCGGTCGCGGTTGATCAGCTTGTTGAAGCCCTGCATCGCCTTGGGCATCTGGTAGCTGCTGTCCTCGACCACGAAACGGATCGTCCGGCCGTGGACGCCGCCGGCGGCGTTGACCTCGTCGAAGTGCAGGCGCGCGCCCGCGACGGCAGGAGCCCCGAAGGAGGCGAAGATCCCCGACAGGTCGCCGACGGACCCGATCACCACCTCGTCGTCGCTCACGCCCTGGTCGGCCAGGGCCGGTGTTGCCGCAAGCAGCGCGGAAACCACGACAAACAGACGTCTCATTCCCGATCTCCCTCGCCTTCAGTACATCTGCTCGACCAGGTCCCGGTGGATCCGTTCCACGAGACCCCTGCGCAGCTTCATCGTCGGTGTCAGCTCGTCGTCCTCCGCGGTCAGCAGTACGTCGATCACCCGGAAATCCTTGATTTGCTCGACCTGCGCGAACCTGTCGTTGACCGTTTCGACCTCGTCGCGGATCAGGTCCTGTACCGGAGCCGCCGCGCACAGTGACGGGAAGTCAGAGAACGGAGTGCGCGTCTGCTGGGCAAAGCGCTCGACGTTTTCCTGGTCGATCATGACCAGGGCCGTAAGGTATGGGCGCCGGTCCCCGACTATCATGGCGTCAGTGATGTAGGGAGACAGTTTCAGCTGGTTCTCGATCTCCGACGGCGTGATGTTCTTGCCTCCCGCGGTAATGATGATGTCCTTTATCCGGCCGCTTATCCAGTAGAATCCCTGGTTATCGACCCGGCCGATGTCGCCGGTATGCAGCCATCCGTCGCGGATCGTGTCCGCCGTCTGTTCCGGTTTGCGCCAGTAGCCCTGGAACACCAGCGGACCCCGCGCCAGCAGTTCACCCTCAGGCGAGATCCGCAACTCGATGCCGGGGACCACGCGGCCGACCGAACCGACGCGGTTCGCGCCCGGCAGGTTGACCGACAGGATGCCGGAACTCTCGGTCTGCCCGTATCCCTCCAGCATGACGAGCCCGATAGCCCAGTACCAGCGCACGAGGTCCTGCGAGATCGGCGCCGCACCGGTGGTGATCCGCCGCACCCGGTCGAGGCCGATCATGCGACGCAGGTTCGCGAGCACCAGCCAGTCCCATGCCCGGTATCGCAGGTGGAGGAGGAACGGGACCGGGCGGCCTTCCAGCAGGCAGGCCGCCCGGCGATGGCCGCAGGCAAGCGCGCGAGCGTAGGCCCGGCGGCCGATCGGCGTCGCCTCGCCGACCGTCATGGCCACGCGGGAGTGGATCTTCTCCCAGATCCGCGGCACGCCGGTAAACACCGTGGGCGAGACCTCGCGAAGGTTGTCGAACACGGTCTCGGTACTCTCCGCGAAATTCACCACGGACCCGGTTGCAACCGGCACGAATACCGAAAGCAGCCGTTCGAGAACATGGCACAGCGGCAGGAAGCAGAGCTGTTCGTCCCCGGTCCCGACCGGCAGCACGTCGAGAGCGGACGCGAGCGAGAACAGGATGTTTCGATGCGAGAGCATCGCTCCCTTCGGGGCCCCTGTCGTGCCGGAGGTGTAGACCAGGATCGCGGTATCTTCGGGACGGGCGGCCGCGACCGCCTCTTCGAACCGCTCAGGGTGGTCGCGGTGCGCATCACGGCCGAGCCTGCACAGATCGTCAAGGAACGTGATTCCCGGATCGTCAAGCCCGTGCAGGCCGTCGCGTTCGAACACGATGCAGGCGCGCACGTCCGGCACCCGAGCGCGGATTTCGAGAAACTTGTCCAGCTGTTCGTCGTTCTCGATGAACAGGAACCGGGTGCCGGAGTCAGCCAGCAGAAAGGCAACCTGTTCGGGACTGTCGGTCGGGTAGATGCCATTGGCGATCCCGCCGACACACTGGATGGCGAGATCAGTGTAGATCCACTGCCTGTTGTCCTCCGACAGAATCGATACCACGTCGCCGCGGCGCAGCCCGAGTTCGACCAGGCCGAGGCCGATCGCCCGGGCACCGTCAAGAAAGTCGTTCCACGAACTGCCGCGCCACAGCCCGAGCGTCTTCTCGCGATGGGCGACGCGATCACCACGCTCAAGGCATCGTGCGAGAAACAGTGCCGTCAGGGTATCGCATCCGTCGATGCGCACCGGTTTGGTCTGATCGATACGCTGGTCCATGCCGTTCCTACCGCCAGGTCTTGCGTCGTTTCCAGCGCCGTTCACCGCGCCCGCCCGGGGCCTGGCCGCCCAGGTAGAACTCGCGGATGTCGGCGCTTTGGCGCAACCGGTCTGCCGGCCCGTCGAGTACCACCCGTCCCAACTCGAGCACGTAGCCGTAGTCCGCGATGTCGAGCGCCTGGCGGGCATTCTGTTCCACCAGCAGCATCGAGACCCCCTGTTCCCGGTTCAGCCGCCTGACGGTTGCCAGGATGGCACTGACCAGTCGGGGCGAGAGCCCGAGCGAGGGTTCGTCGAGCAGCATGATCCGCGGCCGGGCCATGAGCGCGCGTCCGATCACCAGCATCTGCTGCTCGCCTCCCGAGAGCGTGCCCGCCGGCTGGGCCAACCGCTCCTTCAGCACCGGGAAGTACCCGAGCACCAGGCCGAGGTCGTCCTCGATGGCGTCGTCACTGCGGGTGTAGGCGCCAAGTCTGAGGTTGCTGGCGACGTCGAGCAGCGGAAACACTTCCCTGCCTTCGGGCACATGCACCACGCCGCGGGTGACGATCACGTCCGGGTCGACGCCCGCGATGGCCTCGCCGGCCAGCGCGACGCTTCCCTTCTCGGGATCAAGCACGCCGGAGATCGTCCTGAGCAGTGTCGTCTTGCCCGCTCCGTTGGCGCCAAGCACCGTGACCACGCTTCCCTCCGGCACGTCGAGACTGACGCCGCGCAGGGCCATCACGGGCCCGTAGTAGCTCTCGAGGTTGCGAACCTCGAGCAGTGCGCCGGAGCTCATTTCACTGCTTCCGGGGCATCGCCGAGGTAGGAGCTCACCACATCGGGATGGGACTGGACGAGCTCCGGCGGCCCGGTCACCACCACCCGCCCCTCCGACAGCGCAAGCACCCGGTCGCTGATTGCCGAGACCAGGTTCATGTCGTGCTCCACCATGACCACGGTGATGCCCATGCGGTCGCGCAGGTCCCTGATCCAGAACCCCATGTCACGGGTTTCCTCGACCGACAGCCCCGAAGCGGGTTCGTCGAGCAGCACCAGCTTCGGCCCGGTCGCGAGCGCACGGCCGAGCTCGACCACCTTGCGGACCCCGTATGGCAGTCCGGCGATCATGCGTTCGCGATAAGGCTGCAGCTCGAGGAAGTCGATCACCTGCTCCACCGCCTCGCGATGGGCAATCTCCTCGCGGCGCACCGACGACAGGAACAGCAGCTGCGCCGGCAGCGACGCCCTTCGACTGGTGTGACGGCCGATCAGCAGGTTCTGCAGCACGCTCGCGTGATCGAACAGCTCGATGTTCTGGAAGGTGCGGGCGATCCCGAGCCCCGCGATTGCGGAGGGTGGCTGCGCGAGCAGACTGCGTCCCTCGAACCGGATATCACCGGTATCGGGATCCAGGAACCGGGAAACCAGGTTGAACAGCGTCGACTTGCCGGCGCCGTTCGGTCCGACAATGGCGAAGATCTCGCCTGACTGTACCTGCAGGCAGACCTCGTGCAGCGCGACCACGCCGCCGAACCGGACCGTGACCGCCTCGGTCTCGAGCAGGGTCACCGGAACCGTTCCGTGCGCAGGTAGCTCTTCTGCCGGCGAAACCTGTCGCGCCGACAGAACGGGAACAGGTCGAGCCAGACCTTCCACTTGGTCAGGCGGCCATGCAGCCCGTGCGGCTCGTAGAGGACGAACAGCACGATCAGCACGCTGAACAGGCTGGTTTCGAGTCCGGGAACGGCCACCATCCCGACCGCGTCGCGGACCAGGTTGATCGCCTGCGGAATCAGTCCGACGATCACCGCGCCGTACCACGCGCCATGGATCGATCCGAGACCGCCGATCACGATCATGAGCAGCAGCTGGATCGACAGGATGATGGTGAACACCTCGTGGTTGAAGCTGTAGAAGAAGTGGCCCATGAGGGCTCCGGCCCACCCGGTGACCATGCACGACAGGCCGAAGGCGGCCGCCTTGGTCCGAGCAAGGCTGATCCCGGCCGCCTGGGCGGAAATCTCGGAATCGCGTATGGCGATGAAGGCGCGCCCGAGCGACGAGCGCAACAGGTTGCGGTATCCGAGCGTGACCAGCACGGCGACACCGAGGCACAGCCAGTAGAACAGGTCGGGTGCCGCGTACCGGTCGATCACCAGTCCCGCGATCTCCGGGGTCGGCGCCGTCAGCCCGATCACACCGCCGGTCCATGGTTCGGCAAGCACGATGATGTCCTCGGTCAGCATCGAGAGCGCCAGCGTCGCGATCGCCAGGTACAGCCCGTGCAACCGCAACGCCGGGATCGCCACCGCAACCCCGCACAGGCCGCTGATCACGCCGGCCAGCAGGAACGCCAGCGGAAACGGCAGGCCGAAGCTGTTCATGAGGATCGCGTTGACGTAGCAGCCGAGCGCCAGGAACGCGGCGTGGCCGAGACTGACCTGGCCGGCATGGCCGGTCAGGAGCATCAGTCCCATGCCCGCGATTGCCCAGATCACGACGCTGGTTGCCTCTCCGAGAAGGAAATCGTCGAGAAGGAACGGCAGCAGCACCGCGCCCAGCAGCAGGCTCCCGTAGCGCAGTCCGTCCGCCAGGTCGGCGAACAGCCTGATGTCCTGGTCGTAGTGCTCCTTGAAGCGGAAGCGCATCAGACCTTCTTTCCCATGACCTGGCTGAACAGTCCCTGCGGGCGCAGGAGCAGCACGACGATCAGCAGCGCGTAGGGAATGATCTGCGAGTAGCCGGCAGCAATGAACCGTGCGGCAAAGGGTTCGGACAGGCCGACCAGCAGACCGCCCAGCAGCGCACCCGGAAGCGATCCGAACCCGCCGATCACCGCGGCTGCAAATGCCTTGATGCCGAGCAGACCGGCGGACGGATCGATTGATCCCTTGGTCGCGAACAGGATGCCGGCGATGGCGGCAATGGCGCCGGCAAGCGCCCAGGTCAGTCCGTGGATGCGCCTGACCGGTATTCCCATGTAGTAGGCGGCAAGCTGGTTCTGGCTCGACGCCTGCATGGCGATGCCGAGCCGGGAGCGGTTGAAGAACACGAACAGCAGGCCGGTGAGCAGGAGCGTCACCACGATGACCGCGACCTCGTCCAGGCCGAGCACCAGACCGGCGAAACGCGCGTTGCTGCCGGCAAGCGGGTTCTCGAGCGAAAGCGGTTCATGTCCCCAGACCAGGCCGGCCACGAACCGCAGCACGAAGCCGAGCGCGATGGTGAGGATCACCACCGTGACCTGTGACTGTCCGAAGATGCGCCGGAGCACCAGCCGTTCCATCGACCAGCCGACCGCGGCTACGCCGGCGACGGCCCCGGCACACGCGACGAGGAAGGGCATGCCCAGCCGGTCGGCGTTCCCGAGGCCCACCGCCAGGAAAGCGCCGAGCATCATCATGTCGCCCTGGGCGAAGTTGACCTGTTCGGTCGCCTTGTAGATCAGCACGAACCCGAGTGCGATCAGCCCGTAGATGCAACCGTTTGCCAGCCCGCTGACCGTGAGTTGCAGGATGTCCACCAAGTTTTCTCCCGCCTGCGGCAGACGGCTGATTCATGACAAATGGTAGCGGGAGAGCAGGTGAATGTCATCGACCCGCCGGCAGTTCGTGGCCTATCCATGGGCACGAGCATCCGGCGAGGAACCCGTCATGACCACAGACCCTGCTTGGCTGCACCCTTCTGCCTGGGTCACCCGGTTCGCGTCGCTGATCCCGCGCGGCGGCAGCGTGCTCGACCTGGCCTGCGGGTCGGGCCGGCACGCGCGCTACCTGCTCGCCCTGGGACACCCGGTGGTGATGGTGGACCGGGATGTTTCAGGTGTCGCCGACCTCGCTCACGCCGCGGGCGCCGAGATCGTCCGACATGATCTCGAGGGCCCGGCGCCGTGGCCGTTCGGCACGCGACTGTTCGCGGCGGTGGTGGTCACCAACTATCTGCACCGGCCCCTGTTCGCCCGCATCGTCCAGGCGGTCGCACCGGGCGGCATCCTGATCTACGAGACCTTCGCCGAAGGCAATGCCGCGTTCGGACGTCCGCGCAACCCCGACTTTCTGCTCGGACGCGGGGAATTGCTGGACCGGACCCGCCCGAACCTCCAGGTGATCGCGTTCGAGGACATCGCCGTGAGCTCGCCACGACCGGCAATGGTGCAGCGGATCGCCGCGGTCAGGCCAGGCGGCCGCAGCAGTGCTTGTACTTCCGCCCCGACCCGCACGGACATGGCTCGTTGCGCGACACCCGCCCCCAGGTCGAGCGGTCGTTCGGATCCCGACTCCGTGCCGAGCGCCTGACCACCGGCCGCCGCGCCTCGCTCTGGGCCGCAACTCGCGCGTCGTCGCCCGCCGGATCGGTGCGAACCTCGCGCATCTGTCCGTTCAGTCCGGCCGCCGCAGCGCGCGCCTCGGTCTCTTCGGGTGTCGGTCCGACCTGGATCTCCAGGTGCGCCAGCACCCCGGTGATTGTCTGGCGCAGGTTGGCGAGCATCGCCTCGAACAGCGCGAAGGCTTCCCGCTTGTACTCGTTGAGCGGATCGCGCTGGGCGTAGGCCCGCAGGTTGATGCCCTGGCGCAGGTGGTCCAGGGACAGCAGGTGTTCCTTCCACTGCTGGTCGAGCACCTGGAGCAGCAGCGACTTCTCCGCCATGCGCATGAGTTCGGGCCGGTAGTTGGCCGCCTTCTCCGCCATGTGGCGTGCCGATACGTCGGTCAGGCGTTCCATGATCTCCTGGTCAGCGATCCCTTCCTCCGCCGCCCACTCCGCCACCGGCACCGTCAGTCCAAGCGCATTCCGTGTCCCGGTCACCAGCTGTTCGGTATCCCACTGGTCGGGATAGCTGCCGGGCGGGATGGCGGTAGCGACCATGTCCTCGATCACCTGCCGGCGCATGTCCGACACGGTCTCGCTGACATCCTCGGACCGCATGATATCCTTGCGCTGCTCGAAGATGACCGTGCGCTGGTCGTTCATCACGTCGTCGTACTTGAGCAGCTGCTTGCGAATCTCGAAGTTGCGCGCCTCGACCTTCATCTGCGCCTTCTCGAGCGCCTTGTTGATCCAGGGGTGAACGATCGCCTCGCCGTCCTCGAGCCCGAGCTTGCGCAGGACGCCATCCATGCGGTCGGATCCGAAGATCCGCATCAGGTCGTCTTCCAGCGACAGAAAGAACTTCGACGAGCCCGGGTCGCCCTGCCGACCCGACCGACCGCGCAGCTGGTTGTCGATACGCCGGCTCTCGTGGCGCTCGGTCCCGATCACGCAGAGACCTCCGGCGGCGATCACCCGCGCCTTCAGTTGCTCGACCTCGGCGCGGACCGCACTGATCTTCGCCGCATCCTCGTTGGAGACCTCGGTCTGGATCCGCATGTCCGGGTTGCCGCCGAGCTGGATGTCGGTACCGCGGCCCGCCATGTTGGTGGCGATGGTCACGGTGCCCGGGCTCCCTGCCTGGGCGATGATGCTGGCTTCCTGCTCGTGGAACCGGGCATTGAGGACCTGGTGGGGTATCTTCCTGGCCGACAGCAACCCTGCCAGCAGTTCCGATTTCTCGATCGATACGGTGCCAACCAGGGTCGGCTGACCGCGCTGGCGGCAGTCCTCGATCAGCGCGATGATCGCGTCCCATTTCTCCTGCGCCGTCCGATAGACCTCGTCGTCGTGGTCGCTGCGGTTGACCGGGAGATTGGTGGGAACCTCGACCACGTCGAGCCGGTAGATTTCCTCGAACTCGGCGGCCTCGGTCATCGCGGTGCCGGTCATGCCCGCGAGCTTGGGGTACAGCCTGAAGTAGTTCTGGAAGGTGATGGAGGCGAGAGTCTGGTTCTCGTTCTGGATCGTCACCCCTTCCTTGGCTTCCAACGCCTGGTGAAGCCCCTCGGAGTACCGCCGCCCTTCCATGGCGCGGCCGGTGAACTCGTCGATGATCACCACCATGTCGTTGCGCACGATGTAGTCAACGTCCCGGGCGAACAGCTTGTGAGCCCTGAGCGCCTGGTTCACATGGTGCACCGCAGAGACGTTCTGGATGTCGTACATGCCGCCTTCGGTCACAATGCCGTGTTCCTGCAGCAGTGTTTCGACGTGCTCCGTCCCCGCCTCGGTCAGGGTGACGGTGCGCAGCTTCTCGTCCTTCTCGAAATCCTCTTCGCCGAGTCCCGGGATCAGCCGGTCGATCCGGCGATAGAGTTCGGAACTGTCCTCCGACGGGCCGGAAATAATCAGCGGGGTGCGGGCCTCGTCGATCAGGATCGAGTCCACCTCGTCGACGATCGCGTAGGCGAAGTCGCGCTGGCTCATGTCCTCGAGCCGGAACTTCATGTTGTCGCGCAGGTAGTCGAATCCGAATTCGTTGTTGGTCCCGTAGGTGACGTCGGCGGCATAGGCGCGCTGGCGTTCCTCGTCGGTCAGCCCGTGCACGATGACACCGACGGAAAGGCCGAGAAACTCGTAGATCGCACCCATCCACTCGGCGTCGCGCCGGGCCAGGTAATCGTTGACGGTCACCACGTGCACGCCGTCGCCGGCCAACGCGTTCAGGTAGACCGGCAGGGTGGCGACCAGGGTCTTCCCCTCGCCCGTCTTCATCTCCGCGATCATGCCCTGGTGAAGCACGATGCCGCCGAGCAGCTGCACGTCGAAGTGGCGCTGTCCAAGTGTCCGCTTCGCCGCCTCGCGCACCGTGGCGAACGCCTCCTCGAGCAGCCCGTCGAGCGTCTCGCCGGCAGCCAGTCGTTCGCGGAACCAGCGCGTCCGGCCCCTGAGCTCGTCGTCGCTCAGGTTCTCGATCTGGGGCTCGAGCGCGTTGATAGCATCGACGTGCCGCTGGAATCGCTTCAGGACCCTGTCATTCTGGGAACCGAAGAACGTCCTGGCGATCGCACCGATCATGGTGGCACCCGAATCGTGGTGGTACGGAAACGCACTCGGGGTCACGGACCGCTCCCGTGGTCCCGCAGCGTCTCAAGACATACGGCCGTCCACGGCTGACTGTCAACGCGAGTCGCCGATTGAACGTGCCAACCGCCCTGCCTATCCTGCCGGCCACGGCGGCGGGGCCCCGGGCGGCGGAACCAAGACATGAACGACCAGACGGAGACCGTTCCGGAACGGATGAGTGCCGTGCTCCTGGTCCGGCACGGCGGTTTCGATGCGCTGGAATACCGTGAAGACGTGCCGACCCCGTCTCCGGCGCAGGGCGAGGTCCTGATCCGGGTCGGCGCGGCCGGGATCAACAACACCGACATCAACACCCGCATCGGCTGGTACTCCCGGTCGGTGGACGCGGCGACCGGACAGGGTGGAGCACACGGGCTCGATGCCGTCGACGTGGCGGATGCGAGCTGGTCCGGCGCACCCATGATGTTCCCGCGCATCCAGGGTGCCGACTGTTGCGGCAGGATCGTCGCCACGGGTCCGGGTGTCAGCCCGACGCGCATCGGGGAACGGGTGATCGTGCGCACCATGCTGCGGTCCTACGTGGGCTACCGGCCATTCGAGGCATGGACCTTCGGCTCGGAGTGCGACGGCGGCTTCGCCCAGTACGCGGTCGCTCCGTCCCGCGAGACCCACACGGTCAACAGCGACTGGTCGGACGCGGAGCTGGCGTCGATTCCCTGTGCCTATTCCACCGCAGAGAACATGCTGCACCGGGCGTCGGTCGCAGCCGAGCACGTGCTGGTGACCGGGTCATCGGGCGGTGTCGGCTCAGCTGCGGTCCAGCTGGCAAGGCGCCGGGGCGCCCGGGTGACCGCGCTGGCCGGCGCGGCCAAGGCGGCCGCGGTGCGGGCGCTCGGAGCGGACCTGGTTCTCGACCGCGCCGCGGACCTGCTCGCAAACCCCGGATCCGGGTCGGTGGACGTCGTGATCGATCTCGTTGCCGGCCCGTTGTGGCCTGCAATCCTGGACACGCTCCGCCCCGGCGGCCGGTACGTCACCGCAGGTGCGATTGCCGGTCCCCGGGTCGAACTCGATGTCCGCACGCTCTACCTGCGGGACCTGACCCTGATCGGCTGTACGGTGCAGGCAGACGAGGTGTTCACCAACCTGGTGTCCTACATCGAGAACGACGAGATCCGGCCGTGTGTCGCCCGAACCTTTCCGCTTGAGCGGATCGTCGAGGCCCAGCAGCTGTTCCTCGCCAAGACCTTCGTCGGCAAGCTGGTCCTGATCCCGCCAGGCTGACCGGAGCGACCCGGTCCCGTGCAGCCTGCAACCCGTGCGTCACCGTTCTGCCGACGCGTGCCCGTGCCCTGGCAGAAGTTCGTGACCGCGGCAGCAGCCTGCCCCTCTCAAACGAAACTCCCCCCGAAATGTACGTGATCTGCAGCGCTGTCACCTGTTGTCGTGTCGTTCCTGAGAACGATGACATCGTCACCCGGACGACCGATAGGCGTATCACCTTCGAAGTCTGCGCAGGGTAGTCACCTCCAGAGCCGCCCCCAAGCACACCGCCGTCCTGTCCTGCATGGAGCAAAGTCGTACCCGTCACCGCCCTGAAGGAAGTCGCGCCGGACCTTGACGCGTCCGGTGCTTGCCGCTAGCGTGCGGCCGCTTCGGTCCGGCTTGTCCGTCCGGGACGCGCGGAGCGAACCATCCTACATTCGGCCATTTCGCATCCCGGCTGAAACGGCCGGCAGCGACGCGGCAACCGGAGAGTCACTGCGTGTTCGAAACCCTCACCGAACGTCTCGGCACCGCCTTTGACCGGCTGACCCGGCGTGGCGCCCTGCAGGAGGCCGACGTGACGGAGGCGCTGCGCGAGGTTCGGGTGGCACTGCTTGACGCTGACGTCGCCCTTGAGGTCGTGCGCCCGTTCATCGCCAGGGTCCGCGAACGGGCGGTCGGACAGGAGGTACTGCGGTCGATCACTCCGGGCCAGCAGGTCGTCAAGATCGTCCACGACACCCTGGTCGAGACCCTGGGGTCCGAGACGTCCGCGATCGACCTGAACGCGGTTCCACCGCAGCCGATCCTGATGGTCGGGCTGCAGGGCAGCGGCAAGACCACGACCACCGCCAAGCTCGCGAAACGGCTGTCAGGGGGCGACCCGAGAAAGGTGCTGATGGCGTCACTCGACGTCTCGCGCCCGGCCGCACTCGAACAGCTGCAGATACTCGGCGAACAGTGCGGCGTCGAGACCCTTCCCAATGCCGCCGGCGAGACCGCGGAATCAATCGCGCGGCGCGCGATGACCGCGGCGCGGCTGCGCGGCTACGACATCGTGCTGCTCGACACCGCCGGGCGGGTCTCGATCGACGGGGAGCTGATGGCCGAGGCCCGCCGCGTCCGCGATGCGGTCAACCCCGTGGAAACCCTGTTGGTCGCCGACGCCCTGACTGGGCAGGACGCGGTCAACACCGCGCGCAACTTCAACGAGCAGATCGGCGTGACCGGCATCGTGCTCACCCGCATGGATGGTGACGCCCGCGGCGGCGCAGCGCTCTCGATGCGAGCCGTGGCCGGCGTCCCGATCAAGCTGGTCGGGGTCGGCGAACAGCTTGATGCGCTGGAGGAATTCCATCCCGAGCGGGTGGCAGGGCGCATCCTCGGCATGGGCGACGTGGTCAGCCTGGTCGAGAAGGCCCAGCAGGTGGTCGAGGAGGAGGAAGCCCAGCGCCTGGTCAGCAGGATGGCCCAGGGCCGGTTCGACCTCGAGGACATGCTGGCGCACTACCGCCAGCTCACCAACATGGGTGGCATCGGCGGCATTCTCGGCATGCTGCCCGGCATCGCCAAGGTCAGGAAACAACTCGACAGCGCCGGGATCGATGACCGGGCGATGCGACACAAGCAGGCAATCATCCTGTCGATGACCCGGCAGGAACGGCAGTCACCGCGGCTGCTGAACGCGTCGCGCAAACGGCGGATTGCCCGCGGGTCGGGACGGCCCTTGCCGGAGATCAACCGCGTGCTGAAGGAACACATGGAAATCGCCCGGGCCATGAAGCGCATGGGCAAGATGGGGCTGATGCAGAAACTGTCCGCCCTCACAGGGAGCGGCGAGCCAACTCCGGACATGCTGGCGCAGATGGGCCAGGTCCTGGGTCGGCACCAGCAGTCGGCCGGTCGTTTCGCCCTGCAGGGACGGCGGGCAGGCAGGAGTCGGCAGGGCAGAAGGTAGGCGCACGCGAACGCGCGAGGAGCACAGGAATGGCATTGAGAATTCGCCTGGCACGGGGCGGTGCCAAGAAACGCCCGTTCTACCGGATCGTCGTGGCGGAAAACACCGCGCCGCGCGACGGCCGTTTCGTCGAGAAGGTCGGGACCTACAACCCGATGGTTCCGAAGGAGCACCCGGACCGGCTGAAGGTCGACGAGGACCGGATCCGGCACTGGCTGTCGGTCGGCGCCAGGCCCACCGAGCGGGTGCACAAGTTCCTGGGCGAACTCGGGCTGCTGCCCGCCTTCGAGGTCCGTCCCCAGCCGACGAAGTCGGCACCCGGCAAGAAGCGGGCGGAACGTGAAGCGGCGGCCGCCGCCTGAACACCCACACTCCCGACAGGACGTGTGCCTGGGGGTGATTGCCGGCGCGCACGGGGTTGCCGGTCTGGTGCGGGTGCAGAGCTTTACCGGAAAGGCGGAGGACATCGCCGCCTACGGCCCGCTCCGCGATGCGGCCGGCACCCGCTACAGCCTTGAGGTCATCGGCCGTTCCCGCGGTCAGCTGCTGGTCCGTATCGCCGGGATTGGCGACCGCGACGCTGCAACGGCCCTGCGGGGGACCCGCCTGCATGTTTCGCGCGGCGTGCTTCCCGCACCCGACGACGGCGAGTATTATCACACCGATCTGATCGGATTGCAGGTCGAACGCCGGGACGGCTCGCCGGTTGGTGTGGTTGCGTCGGTGCACAATTTCGGAGCCGGCGACCTGGTCGATGTCCGGCTCGCCGGCTCGCGGCGCACCGTGCTTCTGCCGTTCGACACGGCGACCGTGATCGAGGTCGACCTCGAGGCGGGCAGCATGGTGGTGGATCCGATGCCGGGACTGCTCGACGATGACGCGGAGGGCAACCGGTGAGTTCGGCTGGACCGGGCTGGCGGGCGACGGTGCTGACCCTGTTCCCGGGCATGTTTCCCGGCCCGCTCGCGCTGTCGCTTGCCGGCAAGGCGCTCGACGCCGGCACATGGGATCTCGAGGTCCTTGACATCCGCGACTTCGCACGTGACCAGCGTGGTACGGTCGACGACGCACCGTTCGGCGGTGGAGCCGGAATGGTGTTGCGGCCCGATGTTGCCGATGCCGCGCTGGCGGCAGCCGACGGGCGTCCCGGCCGGCGGATCTATCTCACTCCCCGCGGACACCGCTTCGACCAGGCAATGGCACGCCGCTGGAGCGTCGAACCCGGGGTGATCCTGCTGTGCGGACGCTACGAGGGTCTCGACCAGCGGGTGATCGACGCCCGCGGGCTTGAGGAGGTCAGTCTCGGCGACTTCGTGCTCTCGGGCGGAGAACCGGCGGCACTCGCCATGCTCGACGCCTGCGTCAGGCTGCTGCCCGGGGTGGTGGGGGCAGACGACGCGCTCGAGGAGGAGAGTTTCGAGAACGACCTTCTCGAGTATCCGCTCTATACCCAGCCGCGATGCTGGAACGACATGGAGGTCCCCGAGGTGCTGCTCTCGGGCCACCACGCCCGGATCCGCGCGTGGCGCCGGGACCAGGCCGAGCGGGCGACACGCGAGCGCAGGCCCGACCTGTGGGCACGCCGGATCGGCGCCCGCCCGCGCGCTGGCGACAGCGACGTGTAAGACCGGCGCTCGCGGACCGCCGACGGCGACGCAAGACACTGGACATTCGCGCCGTTGCGCGCGATAAGCGCGGCTTTGCTGGCGACCATGGTCCGGGCATTCGTGTTGGCGTCGCCATACGGGTCCTGCCCGGCATGCGTGCGAGGAACCGGCAACAGGACGAGGAACGGACGGCAGCGACGGCGTGGCGGGGTTGTCACGCCGACAACAGGTCCGGTGCGATGGGCTCGCCGCCACGCGGCGATCGCGTCGCGCAGGCCGGGCAGTCAGAAGGGGACCGACAGTGAACATCGTGCAGCAGATCAGCCAGGAACAGGTCGAGCGGCTCAGTGCACAGCGTCCGGTTCCGGTGTTCGGCCCGGGAGACACGCTCCGGGTTCACGTCAAGGTGGTGGAAGGTTCGCGCGAACGCGTCCAGGTATTCGAGGGCGTCTGCATCGCGCGCAAGTCGGACTCGATCAACTCCAACTTCACCGTGCGCAAGATCTCCTACGGTGAGGGGGTCGAGCGGGTTTTTCCTCTGCATTCGCCGCGGATTGCCGACATCGAGGTAGTCCGTCGCGGCCGCGTGCGCCGGGCCAAGCTCTACTACCTGCGCTCCCGACGTGGCAAGGCAGCCCGTATCCCGGAGAAGGTGACCCGGACCGGCCGGATGCGGCGCGGCGCGGCGCGGAACTAATCACGAGGACAACCGGGCAGGAGCACGCGCAATGGCGAAGCCGCGTACATTGTTCGACAAGATCTGGCAGTCGCACCTGGTCGACCGGGAAGACGACGGCACCTGCCTGATCTACATTGACCGCCACCTGGTGCACGAGGTGACGAGCCCGCAGGCCTTCGAGGGGCTGCGCATCGCCGGACGGAAGGTGCGTCGGCCCGACCTCACCCTGGCGGTAGCCGACCACAACACGCCCACCACGGATATCTCCGAGGGGATTGCAGAAGAGGACTCGCGCATCCAGGTCGAAACGCTCGAAAGCAACGTGGCCGAGTTCGGGGTGCCGTACTTCGGGCTCGAGGATGCCCGCCGCGGCATCGTGCACATCATCGGGCCGGAACAGGGGTTCACCCTGCCTGGAATGACCATCGTCTGCGGCGACAGCCACACCGCCACCCACGGCGCCTTCGGGGCACTTGCCTTCGGGATCGGCACGTCCGAGGTCGAGCACGTGCTCGCCACTCAGACCCTGCGCCAGGCCCCGGCCCGCAACATGCGGGTTACCGTCGAGGGCACCCTGCCGTTCGGTGTCACCGCCAAGGATGTGATCCTTGCCATCATCGGCAGGATCGGGACCGCCGGCGGGACGGGACACGTGATCGAGTTCGCCGGCGACGCCATCCGTTCGCTGTCGATGGAAGCCCGGATGACGGTATGCAACATGGCGATCGAGGCCGGCGCACGCGCCGGGATGATCGCACCTGACGAGACGACCTTCGACTACCTGCGCGGCCGGGCCATGGCCCCGAAGGGCGGAGCATGGGAGCAGGCGGTCGCGTGGTGGCGGACCCTGCCGTCCGACCCCGGTGCCTCCTACGATACCGAAGTGGTCCTGCAGGCCGCCGACATCGTCCCCCAGGTCACCTGGGGGACGAACCCCGAAGAGGTAATCCCCGTGGACCAGCCGGTCCCGGACCCCGCCGGCATCGAGGACGCACAGCGCCGTGCCAAGGTCGCCCGGTCGCTCGCCTACATGGGGCTTGAGGCCGGAACGCCGATTGCCCGGGTCCCGGTCGACAAGGTGTTCATCGGATCGTGTACCAACGGCCGCATCGAGGACCTGCGTGCCGTTGCCCGGGTGGCCCAGGGGCGCTCCGTTGCCCCCGGCGTCCATGCCATGATCGTGGCCGGTTCGGGCCTGGTGCGCGAGCAGGCGGAAGAGGAGGGTCTGGGCGACATCTTCCGCGAGGCGGGCTTCGACTGGCGCAAGGAACCCGGGTGCTCGATGTGCCTGGCGATGAATGCCGACCGCCTCGAACCCGGACAGCGGTGCGCCTCGACATCCAACCGCAACTTCGAGGGACGCCAGGGCTACGGCGGCAGGACACACCTGGTCAGTCCGGCGATGGCAGCGGCTGCCGCGGTGACCGGGCGGCTCGCTGACGTGCGTGAACTCCTGGCGGGAGCGGAATAGTGCAGAAGTTCGAAACCCTCCGCGGTGTCGCGGCACCGTTCGACATGATCAACATCGACACCGACAAGGTGATCCCGAAGCAGTACCTGAAAACCATCAGGCGGACCGGGCTCGGCAAGCACCTGTTCGCCGAGATGCGCTACCGCGCCGACGGGTCGGAGGACCCCGACTTCGTTCTGAACAAGCCGGTTTACCGCGACGCCAGTATCATCATCGCCGGCGACAACTTCGGCTGCGGCTCGTCGCGCGAACACGCGCCCTGGGCGCTGCTGGACTACGGCATCCGCTGCGTGATCTCGACCAGTTTCGCCGACATCTTCTACAACAACTGCTTCAAGAACGGCATCCTGCCGATCACCGTCTCCCGCGAGCAGCTCGACGAGCTGATGAAGGATGCGGAACTCGGCGCCAACGCGGTGCTCGAGATCGACCTCACCGCCCAGGAGATCTCGCGGCCGAACGGCGAGAAGATCGGCTTCGAGGTCGAGCCGGCGCGCAAGCACTGCCTGCTCCACGGTCTTGACGACATCGGGCTGACGCTGGCGCGCGAAACGGCGATCGACCGTTTCGAGGAACGCCGGGCCCGCGAACAGCCCTGGGTCTGAACGCGCACGGGGCCGCCCGGCCCGCGCCGAGCTGCAGAGGAATATCATGACGCCGAACAGGAAGCTGCTGGTCCTTCCGGGTGACGGGATCGGGCCGGAGGTCGTGGGACAGGTGCTGCGCGCGGTCGACTGGCTGGCGCGTCGGCGCTCGGTCAGCTTTGACGTCACCGAAGGGCTCGCCGGCGGTGCATCATGGGACAGGCACGGCACGCCGCTCACCGACGAGACCCTGGCCGATGCGCTCGCCGCCGACGCGGTGCTGTTCGGGTCCGTCGGCGGTCCGGCCTATGATCAGCTGCCGTTCGAGCAGAAGCCCGAGCGCGGCCTGCTGCGCCTGCGCAAGGAAATGGACCTGTTTGCCAACCTGCGCCCGGCGATGGTGTTCGGACCGATGGCGGACAGTTCCAGCCTGAGATCCGAACTGGTGTCCGGCCTCGACATCCTGATCCTGCGTGAATTGACCGGCGGCATCTACTTCGCCGAGCCGCGGGGGATCGAGGATCTTCCGGACGGAACCCGCAAGGGCTATGACACCAACCTGTACACCACCCCCGAGATCGAACGGATCGGACGGGTCGCCATCGACCTTGCGCGCAGGCGCCGCGGCAAGGTGACCTCGGTCGAGAAGGCGAACGTCATGATGTCGGGCGTGCTGTGGCGCGAGACCATGCAGCAACTGTTCGAGGCCGAGGCGGACGGTCTCGAGACCGAGCACATGTACGCGGACAACTGTGCCATGCAGTTGGTCCGCTATCCCGGGCAGTTCGACGTGATCGTGACCGACAACCTGTTCGGCGACATGCTGTCCGACTGTGCCGCCATGCTCACCGGCTCGCTCGGCATGCTGCCGTCGGCCTCGCTTGGTGCCGCCGACCCGGTGACCGGGACCCGGCATGCGCTCTATGAACCGGTCCACGGCTCGGCGCCGGACATCGCGGGCCAGGGTATCGCAAACCCGATTGCGGAACTGCTCAGCTTCTCGATGGCGCTACGCTACTCCTTCGACATGGGCGAGGACGCCGACCTCATTGACGCCGCGATCGACCGGGTGCTGGCGTCAGGTCTGCGGACACGCGATATCATGAGCAAAGGCAAGACCGCGGTGTCGACCGAGGGCATGATGGACGCGATCCTGCTCGAGCTCGACACGGTATCCTGAACGGCGAGAGGGCGACAGCGACCATGGGATACCGGGTTGCGGTGGCGGGAGCCACCGGTGCGGTGGGCCGCGAAATGCTCCGCGTGCTGGCCGAGCGGGAGTTTCCCGCCGACGAGGTGGTGGCACTCGCCTCGGCGCGATCGGTCGGCAAGGAAGTCTCCTTCGGGGAGAAGCAGACGCTCAGGGTCTCTCCTCTCGGATCGCACGAGTTCTCCACCACCGATATCTGCCTGTTCTCGGCCGGCGGTGCGGTCTCGAAACAGTACGCGCCGAAGGCGGCGCGCGCGGGATGCGTGGTCATCGACAATTCGTCGCACTGGCGCATGGAACCGGACATTCCGCTCGTGGTACCCGAGGTGAACGGCGACGCGCTTCGCTTCTACCGCGAGCGCAACATCATCGCCAATCCCAACTGTTCCACCGTCCAACTGGTGATGGCCCTGAAGCCGCTGCACGACGCCTTCGAGATCAGCCGGGTGGTGGTCTCGACCTACCAGTCGGTCTCGGGCGCCGGACAACAGGGAATGGAGGAACTGTTTTCCCAGACGCGGGGCATCTATGTCAGCGACGCGGTCGAGCGTGCAGTCTTCACCAAGCAGATCGCGTTCAACTGCATCCCGCACATCGACTCGTTCATGAACGACGGAACGACACGGGAAGAGTGGAAAATGGCGGTGGAAACCCGCAAGATCCTCGACCCGGACATTGATGTCGTGGCGCACTGCGTGCGGGTTCCCGTCTTCATCGGCCATGCCGAGGCGGTGTTCGTCGAAACCCGGATGCCGATCGATCCCGAACACGCGCGCTCGGTGCTGCGTGCCTTTCCCGGTGTCGTGGTGGTCGACCACCGCGAGGACGAGGGGTATGTGACACCGAAGGAGTGCGTCGGCGAGGATCCCGTCTACATCAGCCGCATCCGCACGGATCCGACGGTGGACAATGGGCTGGTGTTCTGGTGCGTGTCGGACAACCTGCGCAAGGGCGCGGCCCTGAACGCGGTGCAGATTGCCGAGGCCCTGGTGGCCGACTATCTCGAAGAGGCGGCGTAGCCGCAGCATTCACCACCCACTCATCGGTGATGCTCTTCCTGCCCGCGTCCGCCATCGCATGATCTGGCGGAAACGCCTGGAGCGTCAGCGCCTTACAGGGTGAACGGTTCCGACCGTCCGCGCGGCTTCCTCGACGAAACGCCGCTACGGCTGCTTCCCGCATTACCGCCCAGCCGCGCGGATCGAACGAGGAGCCGCAACCTTGACGGAGACATCCACCTTCGCCCGGCGCGCTCGCGCCGCCAGACCCCGCGCCAAGCGCTACGACATCCGCGACGACGTGGTGTCGGGCCTGATCCTCCGCGTCTACCCGAGCGGGGCGCGCACCTTCGCCCTGGCGAGCATGGTGCGGGGGCGCCGGCGCTACGCCACCATCGGCGACGCCGGAACCATGACGATCCCGGAAGCCCGCCGCGAGGCCCGGAGGCTGGTTGCCGGCTTCACCGAACCGACGTCACGGGACAGCGGCCCAAGGACACCCGGGCACCCGATGGCAACCTTCGCCGGGGAGTTCCTCGACCGCCAGGCCGCCCGCTGGAAACCCAAGACCCGCGAGACCAACGCCGGCATCGTGCGTCGGAACATCCTGCCCGCCTGCGGCTCCATGACCTTCGCCATTCCGCCGCCAGTCAGGCGGTCATGGCAGGAGAAAACCTGCCGCTGGTCGGAAAGCTGCTTGGACACCGGCGGCACCGCACCACGGCAGGTTACGCTCACCTTGCCGATGCCCATCTTGTCGAAGCGGCGGAACAAGTGGGAACCGTGATGGCCGCAGCAATGACAGGGCGTCCCCCGAATGGCAGCCGGGCTACTGCCACCCGCAGCCGTGGGTGTAGCAGTGCGGGGTGGTCTGCCACGTGCCGCCGTAGGGGTGGTGGTTGCGCTGGCCGATGTAGTAGCTGTTGTCGTCATCGGTGATGCTGATGGTGCAAGTGAAATCAGGATTACTGACGTCCTGATTGCCAGGCATGTAAACTCCAATCATGCCCTCACTGTTGCCAGTCCTGCGATAATTTCCTGATGCGTAAACTTTTGCGTCGATTTTTTCCGTACCGCCGCTACCTATCTGGTATCCACCAGTCCTATACCCCTCTAAATATAGGTTTGCAGTGACAGGAAAAATATACCACCGCCCGCCAGTAGTGGCGTCAATGGTAATTGATACAGATTCGATCCGCTTCGACCCAACAATAATTCCGTCAGTCCAATTATCCTGTCCCTGCCCATCCCGATACTCACAGTAGGGGTATCCAATAGGCAGGTCCGGGCTGGGGCAGTTGGTCGCCTGCGCTACCAGCCCGCCTTCAATCACGCTGGACGGACAATTCATTATCACGGTGTCCGCATCAGCGGGGGAGGAGACCAAAAGCAGTGCGGTGAATAGGATCGATCCGGCGATCCGGCGATCCGGCGATCCGGCGATCCGGCGATCCGGCGATCCGGCGATCCGGCGATCCGGCGATCCGGCGATCCGGCGATCCGGCGATCCGGCGATCCGGCGATCCGGCGATCCGGCGATTATAGTGAGGGGAGCCTCCTCAGCCCTTGTCAACCCCTGGGCGAAACAATTCTTCGTGCGCCCGGCGATGGCCGCAAGCGCTGCACCCAGCGTGCGGGTCTCATGTTGTCCTTCGTTGAAGATGGTCATCGCGATCTCTCCTGACCTGTCGCCCGGCTTCCCGGTGCGCACAGCGCGCAGATCTGCCGAGCGTCGCCTGTTCCGTCTTAGCGTACCGTATGCCGGGCGGGCGGGAAAGCAGTGCGCGCGCCATCCTCCCGGATTCCCGCCGCCAGCGGAAGTCCCGGAGTTCTCCCGATGTCCCTGAAAGGTCCACGGCCTCGCCCTCCTTGAATCGGAAGACCACACGCCAGTTGCCGGAGACGTTGACGCTCCACTGGCCCGCGCGGTCACCCTTCAGGGGATGCAGCCGGAGGCCCGGCGCGGCGGCGCTGCCCGGATCCGCCGCCTCTTGCAGACACAACAGGATACGCCGAAGCCGTGGCGCGCCGCGTTACACGCCACAGGCGTTCGCCATGCCGACACGTCCGGCGAGGCGCTGCAAGAACTGGTGCGGTGACCGGCGTTCATCAGCGGGAGCGCGCGAGCCGCACCGCCGCCGACAGTGCGTGCCGAGTGAATGCTCCCGCCGGTGAGCACGACTCCATGCATTGATCTGTTACCTTGCGCTTCCTGTAGTGCCGCCCGGAAGCCGCGCAGGGGGTCGGGAACCGTTTCCTGAGGTGCGTGGTGGACGTGGTCGCTCAAGCGCCGCTCGGGCTAACTGCCGATTGCAAATCGGCTTGCTTCGCCCGATCGTTTGAGTGGCCAGGAAGCAGGATCGAGACGCCCTTCGGCGTTTCAGGGTCACACCCCGCGCACGGTCGCAAGACCGACCAGGCACTGGGCGAGTGCGAGCTCGTCACTTTCGAGTTCCACGGTGCGACGCGTGACCAGGTCGAGCCCCGACATGGCGGCCTCCAGCGCACGGGCAATATCGCGGGTATCGATGAAGTGCGCGGCGTACAGGGCCGAGAACAGGTCTCCCGCGCCGCGAAACCGCGCCTGCCTGTACGGAGCCGCGACCCACCGGACCGTGTCGGCAGTGACCACGCAGGCGGAGATCCGCTCGCCCTGGACGATACCCGTGACCACGACCTGGCCCAGGGAGCCGCGGCATAGTGCGCGGGCAGCCGTCACGACGGCAGCGGTGTCATCGACCGGCCGGCCGGTGAGCCAAGCCAGTTCGTACCGGTTCGGCGTGATGATGTCGGCAAGCGGCAGCAACCGGCAGCGGATTGCGTCGACAACACCGGGCGCCACGTAGATCCGGCCGTCATCGCCGATCACCGGGTCGAGCACGTAGAAACTGTCCGGGTTGGCGCGTCGCACCGCGCGAACGGCCTGTGCGACAACCCGGGCTGTTGACGGCCGGCCGAGATAGCCCGACAGCACCGCATCGCAGCGTGCGAGCGCACCCAGACCGCGCAGACCCCTGAACAGGTCCGCAAGTTCGGCCGCCGAGCGCGTGCGTCCGGTCCAGCGGCCGTGGCCCGGATGGTTCGAGAAGGTCACGGTGGCAATCGGCCAGACCTCGTGTCCGAGGACCCGAAGAGCGGGTACCGCCGCCGCGTTGCCCACATGGCCATAGGTGACGGTGGACTGGATCGAAAGAACCGCCACCGCGTCGTTCCCGCTACCGGGGCAGGTACGGGGACAGGTGCCGGGCCACTTCCGGCCGGATCGCCTGGTCGAATTCACCGATCGCCTGCGCCACCTGGTCGTACCAGGCGTAGCCCCGGGCGGTCGGAGAGCGTGCATCGGAGAACGTGCGGGCAAGCGCGACCGAGGCAGTGGCACTGGCGAGGACCCGGCCGGCGTCGCGAACCTCGAGCCGTGCTTCCAGTTCGACCCGGTAGCGCCGGTTCTCTCCTGCCGCCAGCAGCAACGACTTCAGCCATGAAGTCGGGGCTATCGCTTCCTCGACAACCCTGGCATCGGTAACGACGAACACGGCCTCGCGTCCCGCACCAACCGGCACCAGGACGTCATCCGCCCATTGCCGGGCAGCGGCGGCCGGCGCGACCGGAACCAGGTGTTCAACGTTCGGTGAGGCGAACGGCGGCACATACTCGACCATGGTCCGCGCCCGGGCAACATCAAGCCGGATCGGTGCAAGCTCGGTGAACGAGAGGGTGCGCGGCGGCGGTGATGGCGGCGGCGGCGTCACACAGGCGGCGAGCAGCAGGACCACGCCTGCCGCGAGGCGCAAACCCGTCCTCACTGCAGCATTCTCCCGGACACGGGATGATCACAGCCGAGCTCGGCGAGCGCCATGGCGTCGTAGCGTCGTTCGGTCTTGCAGAACTCGCAGACAACCGACACCACTCCCTCCTGCATCATGCTGCGCAGTTCCGCATCCGAAAGTGAGCGCAGGACCCGTTCGACCCGCTCGGCACTGCAGCGGCACCGGGCCTCGACCGGCTGTTTCGGCCAGACCCGGACCCCGGTTTCGTGGAACAGCCGGTAGAGCAGCGCCTCCGGCGTCAGCGTCCGGTCGACCAGCTCCTCCGGCGTGCAGCTCCCCATCAGAATGACGGCGGTGCGCCATCCCTCGTCGTACTCCTCCTCGCTCACGCCGGGCGGTGCGCCGTGACCACCGGCAAACGGCAGGCGCTGAACCATCAACGCCGAAGCGCGCCAGGCTCCCGTTTCGTCCTGGGCCGCCGCCAGGGTCAGGTCGGTCTCGAGCTGTTCGGAATTACTGAAATACATCCGGGTGCACTCCACCAGGCCGTCTCCGGTCAGCGCGACGATCCCCTGGTAGCGCTCGGCATGCCGGCCCTGGTCAACGGTAAACGCCATGTGTCCGCCCCCGGTCAGGCGCGACAGAGGAACCCTGGGCCCGTGCGTCTGCACCAGCCTATGCACGCCGTCCTCGTCGCAGGCGGCATAGCCGCGCAGGCTGCCGTTGCTGGTGACGTCGGCCATGAGCGTGCGCAGCGGCCCGTTCCCGCTCACCTGCAGCGTGAACACGCCGTCGAATTTCAGCGCGCCGGCAAGACACGGAGCCAGCGCCAGCATCTCGGCCTGCAGCCGTGCGACCGGCTGGGGATGGGCATGCACGGCGACGATGGCATCGACCGCGGCGTCAAGGCTGACCAGCCGGCCGCGAAGGGCATAGGGTTCGACCTGAAACGGGAGGACCATATCCTCGCGCACCGGCTCGCCCGGGATCACGACAGGCACCAGGTCAGGATCGCCTTCTGGCTGTGCAGCCGGTTTTCCGCCTCGTCCCAGACGATCGACCGCGGCCCGTCAATCACTCCCGGGGTGACCTCCTCGCCGCGGTGCGCCGGCAGACAGTGCAGGAACACCGCGTCCTCGCTCGCCCGGTCCATCAGTGTCTCGTCGACCCGGTAGGGGGCGAGCAGATTGTGCCGGCTCGCGTCGTCGTCGCCCATGGAAATCCAGGCATCGGTCACGACACAGTCGGCATCCGTGACCGCGGCAACGGGATCATGCACGAGTTCGACCTCGCCGCCGTTGGCCCTGGCCCATGTGAGCAGATCCGGGTCCGGCGAACGTTCCGGCGGACAGGCGATGCGCAGCCGGAAGCCGAACCGGACCGAGGCGTGGATCCATGACGATGCCATGTTGTTGCCATCGCCGCTCCACGCGACCACCTTGCCCCGGATCGGGCCGCGATGTTCCTCGTAGGCCATCACGTCGGCCAGGAGCTGGCACGGGTGCGAGTGGTCGGTCAGTCCGTTGATCACCGGGACGGTGGCGTGGTGCGCCATTTCGGTGATCTTTTCGCGCTCGTAGGTCCGCATCATGATGCAGTCGACGTAGCACGACAGGGCGCGTGCGGTATCGGCAACGGTCTCGCCGCGGCCGAGCTGCAGCTCTGACCCGTTCAGCACCACAACCTCGCCGCCGAGCTGCTTCATGCCGACCTCGAAGGAAACCCGGGTCCGGGTCGAGGGCTTCTCGAATATCATCGCGAGCGTTTTCCCGGCGAGTGGCCGGTCCGTGCCGGCCGTACCCTGCTTGATCGCCACCGCGTCATCCACCAGCCCGCGCAGCGTTCCGGCGTCTATTTCATCGAGATCCAGAAAATGTTTCACGGCTGCCGTCATCTCACGGCCTCCAGCGTGACAATGAAGGTGTTGGAGCGGCCGGGAGCCCCGGCCGCTCCTGGAGTCAGTCGGCCTTGCTGCGCGCCAACACGGTATCGAGAATGCCGAGGCATTCGTCGATCTCGCCATCGCTGGCCGTCAGCGGCGGGAGCAGGCGGACGACGTTGTCGCCGGCGACAACCGTGAGCAGCCCGGCATCCCGCAGCGCGGTCATCACCTCGAGGTTGTTGTCCACGCACTTGATGCCGACCATCAGTCCGACACCACGCACCTCCTCGATGGCATCGGGGCGCCGTGCCGCCAGGTCATCGAGGCCGGCACGCAGCCGTACACCCTTCTGCGCCACCGAGTCGAGGAACCCGGGCTTGAGGAGTTCATCCAGCACCGCGGTGGCCGCGGCCATGGCGAGCGGGTTTCCACCGAAGGTCGAACCGTGGGTACCCGGGACCATCCCGGTCGCCGCCTTCCCGGAGGCGAGCACCGCGCCGACGGGAAAACCGCCGCCCAGGCCCTTGGCGAGACCCATGATGTCAGGCTTCACCCCGTACATCTGGTAGGCGAAGAGGTGGCCGGTCCGCCCCATGCCGCACTGGACCTCGTCGAACACCAGCAGGGCATCGAATTCGTCGGCGGCCGCACGTAGTCCCTCCAGATAGGCACCGTCGGCCGGGTTGATCCCGCCCTCGCCCTGGATCGGCTCGACCAGGATCGCGGCCGTGCGGTCGGACAGCGCCGCGCGCAGCTCGTTCAGGTTGCCGAACGGGACGTGGTGGAACCCGTCAGGCCGGGGGCCGAATCCTTCCCGGTACTTCTCGCTGTCTCCCGCCGAGAGGGTCGCGAGCGTGCGGCCGTGAAACGCACCGCTGGCGCAGACGACTTCCTCGCGTTCCGGTGCACCGGAGACGAACTGGTACTTGCGCGCAACCTTGAGCGCACCTTCCATCGCCTCGGCACCCGAATTGCAGAAGAAACAGGTGTCGGCAAAGGAGTGCTCGACCAGCTTGTCGGCAAGCCGCTGCTGCTCGGGGATGTTGTACAGGTTGGAGACGTGCCACAGTCGCTCCGCCTGGTCCTTCAGTGCGGCGACGAGTGCCGGGTGCCCGTGACCGAGCGAATTCACCGCGATGCCGGTGGCAAAGTCGAGGAATCGTCGCCCGTCGGTGCTGTACAGCCAGGAGCCCTCGCCCCGCTCGAAAGCGATTTCGATGCGTCCGTATGTAGTCATCACCGACGTCACGATTTCTCTCCTCAATGATGAAAACGCCCGGTCGGCTCGCCGGGTCCATGACCAGGGAACCGGGCGCCAAGAATCGAGCTTATCACCGCCCGGCGACCGGACTGTCAAGTGAACCGGGCGTCAGTCCGACCGGAAATGCCGGGAGAGTTTCAGTTTCTGGCCCTGGTAGTTCGAACCCATGGTCAGGCCGTAGAGCTTGTCCGGCGCATCGAGGAGCTGTTCGTAGACCAGCCGGCACACGGTCTGTCCGTCCTCGATCAGGAACGGGACGTCGCGCGACCTGACCTCGAGCACCGCCCGGGCACCGCCGCCGCCATGGTCCGCCATGCCGAAGCCGGGGTCGAAGAACCCGGCGTAGTGCGCCCGGAACTCGCCGATCCGGGTGTTGACGGCACGCATCTCCGCGGAGACCTCCGGCGGAACCAGGATGCTTTCCTTCGACATCAGGATGTAGAACTCCTCCGGATTCAGGACCAGTTCCGCCGGCTGGCCGCGGTGGCGGTACACCGGATCCCAGAAATCGAGTGCCGAACGGGACCCCGACCTGTCGACATCGATCAGGCCGGCATGCGGGCGCGCCCGGTAGGCGATGAGGCCGGTCCCGGGAGCGCCCTCGAGATCAACCCGGATGGCGACACCCTCGCGAATGTCGACGTCCGGCGCCGGGGCAGCGCCCAGAAGGTCGACCTTCCCGTCGCCGTTTTCCTGCACCAGGCCGAGTTGCCGCTGCAGCCGGCTCATCCGGGCGTCGGCCGGGCGCGGTTTGCCGCGGCGCAGCCGCAGCTGGGTCAGCCTGGAGCCCTGGCGGACCAGGATCGAGAAGGTGCGCGGCGAAATTTCGGCGTAGAGCGGACCGGCATAGCCGTCCGCGACGGTCTCGAACTCCCCGCTCTTGTCGGTGATCAGCCGGGTGAAGACATCGAGCCGGCCGGTCGAACTCTTCGGATTGGCCATGCCCGAATACCCGGCAGGCAGGGCCAGGTTCTCGAGCAGCGGGACGATGTAGACACAGCCTCGTTCCAGGACCGCACCGTCGGCAAGATCGAGCCTGTGCATGGCGTAGCGCTCGAGCTTGTCCTCGACCCGGACCCCGGCGCCGGGCAGGAAACTCGCGGCAATCCGGTACGCGACCGGACCCAGGCGCAGGTCGATGCTGGCCGGCTGGATCTGGTCTTCCGTGACCGGCGGATCGGCCTGGATGCGATGGTGTGCGACCAGGTCGCGGATGTTCTGGCTGGCGAGGATGCCCGTGGTGTTGAGGCGCCCCCGCCCGCCTTCGAAGAGCTGCTCGCTCATGGTTGCCGGGTGCCGGCTCCCGGGCCCGGCGTTACAGGGCGGCGAGCACGTTCTCCGCACTCGAGACCTCGAACGCGCCCGCCTCCTCGGCAAACAGGTGTTCGACGGTGCCGTCGTTGACGATCATGGCGTAGCGCGCCGAGCGTACGCCCAGTCCCCGGGCGGTGAGGTCCAGCACCATGCCCAGCGCCTGGGCGAGGTCTCCACTGCCGTCGGCAAGCATCGTCACCTTCCCGCTGGCCTTCTGGTCGGCGCCCCAGGCGTCCATCACGAAGACGTCGTTGACCGACACGCAGGCGACGACATCAACACCCTTCGCCCTGATCTCGTCGGCCTTCGCCACGAAACCCGGCAGGTGCTGGTTGGAACATGTGGGTGTGAAGGCGCCGGGCACCGCGAACAGCACCGCCTTCTTGCCGCGGAACAGGTCGTCGGTGGTGATCGGCTCGATACCGGATCCGGTCTTGTGGTGCAGCGTCACCGACGGAATCTTGTCTCCGGGCTTGATGGTCATGGATCGTCTCCTCGGATGCTGGTGTGTCCGACAACGCGCGGGAACGAGCGTGTGCGGCTGCGATTTCAGGTGGCCACACAATACGAAGATCTGTACCGAAATCCAGCGGCAAGCCGCGGGATGATCATGATGATCCGCGGGCCTCGGCAAGTGCGTCGAGAACCGCGCCCGCACTGAGCAGTTCAGGCAGGGTCACTCCATCCGGCGCAGCCGGTCCGTAGACGGCGTTGAACGGAATCCCGTAGCGCCCGAACCCTGCAAGGTATCGTGCGATCGCATCATCGGGCCGGGTCCAGTCCGCCCGCATGGGAACCACGTCCGGCGTGGCAAGTTGCCCGGAGACCGGATCGGTTGCGAGAACCACCGCGTCGTTGACCTTGCAGGTCAGGCACCAGTCGGCAGTGACGTCGACGAACACAACCCGGCCGGCCGCAACCAGCCCGGTGATCCTGGCCGGGTCGAACTCCTCCCAGCTTCTGTCCACCACACGCGCATCCGGCCCGGGGGAGGCGCCGGGCGGAGCCGCTCCCGCGGCCAGGAGCGCGACACAGGCAAAGACCGCCGTTGCCGCCCCGAGACCGCGCTGCCGCCACCTCGCCCGTGCAGTCAGGGTCGCGACCATCGCGGCAACGGCGAACACGGTGGCATGTCGCCAGGGTCCGTCGACCTGTTCCGCGACGATGGCCACGAGCCAGGCCGCGGTCAGGGCGAGGGCGAGGGCGAGCACCGCGCGGACCACCACCATCCAGCGGCCCGGACGGGGCAGGAGGGCAACCAGGGCCGGGAAGGCGGCAATACCGAGCCACGGTGCCGCCAGCCCGGTGCCCATTGCCGTGAAAATCGCAAGGATCTCGAGGGTGCCGGCGGACAGCGCAAACCCCAGCGCAGTCCCTACAAAAGGAGCGGAACACGGTGTTGCCAGCAGGGTCGCAAATGCACCGGAGAGGAAGTTGCCCCAGTGCCCGCTGCCGCCCACTGCCGCGAGCTGCCCGAGGACGCCGGGAAGACGGATCTCCAGCAATCCGGTCATCGAGGCTGCGAAGCAGACCAGAACCAGGGACAGTGCGATCAGGAACAGCGGTTGCTGGAACTGGATGCCCCAGCCGATCGCGACACCGGCGTGACGCAGCGCGATGGCGCCGGCGGCCAGCACCAGGAAAGAGGCGATGACGCCGGCGGCGGTCGCAAGGAAGCCGACCCTGACCGCACTCCTGGTTTCGCGCCCGGCGAGGAGCACCTGCATGAGCTTGAGCGACAGCACCGGCAGGACACAGGGCATCAGGTTCAGGATCAGTCCGCCGATGAGCGCCAGCCCGATCATGACGAGAAGCGGTGTAGCGGCAGCTGGTGGGTCGGTGACGGTAGCGGTGGTCTCGACAAACCGCCCCCCGTCAACGGCCGTGATCACCACCGGAAGCGCGCGCAGGCTGCCGCCGGCAGGAACCGCGGCCTCGAACCGGACGCTGGCGGCGTGCCCGTCGCCCGCGACCTCCACCCGCGGGGCCCGGAATCCGTAGCCCTCCCGGTCCGATTCGACGAAGAGAACCGGGTCCTCCAGCGGAACGTCGGAGCGGAGGCTGATACGTACCGCGCCGTCATGCCGCGTGACTCCCTCGACCGACAACCCGGTCCCGTCGCCCGGTGTCGGAACCCGGGCACTGTAGCGATCGATCAGCTGGGTGTAGGCCGTCGGGCCGGCCGGACCGGCCGGGACCGCGAGGTGAAGCAGTGCCGTGAGGGGAATGCAGATCTCGCTGCACACCAGCGCATCAAGGGTGGCCTTGATTTCGAGCGGTGCTCCGGGCTCGATCAGCACCGCCGAGAGGGGCAGGACCACCTCGTCACCGTATCCGATACTCTCGAGCCCGTTCCAGTCGAAGCGCTCCGGAACTGGCCAGGACCACTCCAGGCGCTCGAGGTTCCGCGAGTTCGCGGTATCGAGCCCGGGCGGATAACCGGCGTCCCCCGGGGTGCGCCAGTAGATCTTCCAGCCCTCCTCGAGGCGAAACTGCAGGCCGAGCGGGATCGCGCGTTCCGATCCGGTGGCGCCGACGGCACTGACAAGCCGGACATCGGCAATGTCGGTCCGCACCCAGGTGCCCGCGACGGCACAGGCTTGCCAGGCGCACAGCAGCAGAAGGGCAAGGAGCGCGCGAACCATGGTACCGGTTTCCCCCCACGGGGTGGCAGGCTCCCCGGTTGTGGAATCGACCGGGACCGATAATATACGGGATTGTACATGACGCGGTTACGGCAAACGAGGACACTGTGTGTCCGGCGAGGGTCCGGGCGACGTCGGCAAACGGGTGAGTACCATGACCTCGGAGTTGAACGTGACGGACGGGTACCTGACAGGTCACCTTCTGCTCGCCATGCCAACCATGTCGGATCCCCGGTTCGAGCGGACCGTCATCTACATGTGCGCCCATGGCCCGGAGGGTGCGATCGGCCTGGTCATCAACCGCCTGATCGGATCGTTGTCGTTTCCCGACCTCCTGACCCAGCTCGACATCGAGATCGACCCCGAGCACCACGCACGGATGCCCAATATCCATTTCGGCGGCCCGGTCGAGACGGAACGCGGCTTCGTACTGCACACCAGCGACTACCGGCACGACGGCACCATGTGGATTGCCGGTGACATCGCACTGACCGCCAACATCGACATCCTGCGAGACATCGCCGCCGGTCGCGGGCCGCGGCGGCATATCCTCACGCTGGGTTATGCCGGTTGGGGCCCGGGACAGCTCGAAGGCGAAATCCAGGGCAACGCGTGGCTTTGCGCGCCCTGCGAGGACATGCGGCTGTTCGACAGAGACCTCGACGAAATGTGGAACCACGCGCTTGCCGACCTCGGAGTCGAGGCCGCCCTGCTGTCACCCCAGGCCGGCCGGGCCTGACCGAGCTTCCTGTCGCGGCAGGAAAGCAGGTTACCCGGCGCCCCCTGCAGTCACGCCAGCTGGAGACGCTTGCAGGACAGGCTCCACAGAGCGCGCCGCTGCGCTCGCTGCTTCATCACCGCGAGGAGTTGACCAGGTTCCTCGAACATCCGTTCATTCCCCTCGACAACAGCCAAGGCAGAATCCGCGATACGGGGCCCGGCCATCGCGCGCAGGCTCAGCTTCGGATCCCACAGCGAAGCGGGTGCCCGGTTGACGGCGGTCGTGGGCACGGTCGCGAAGAACGGTCTCGACGTCCTGCGTTGGCTCGAGGCGTGGCTTGATGCCTGCGCGCAGAACGGTGGCCTGCCACCCGAGGATCTGGAACCATGGCTGCCATGGTCGATGAGCGAGGAGAGGAAGCGGAGCTTCGCGGCACCGCCGTGAGCGACGAGGTCGCATGCCGCTACTCCGGACGCGACTTCACCGTTGCCGAGATGGAGGTGTTGCGCGAGGTGATCGCTGCGGAGCCGACCCGCGCGGCCATCGCTCGCGCCTTCTGCCTGCGCACCGGCTGGCTGAAGCCCGACGGCGGTCTGAAGACCATGATGGCGAAGGTCGTCACGCTGGCGATGCACCGTGACGGGATCATCGAGCTGCCGCCGCCATCGCGGGTCCCACCCGTCGCGAAGCCGATCACCTTCGGGCCGGACACGGAGCCGCCGCTGTTTCCTGCCCCGAAGACCCTCGAGGAGATCCGCCCGCTGGAGATCCGGATCGTCAGGAGCGGCACCCGCGAAGGCCGGCTGTGGAACGAATTCGTCGCCCGCTACCATTATCTGGGCTACACCCGCCTGGTCGGGGCGCAGATGCGCTACGCCATCCACGATCGCACCGGCTGGCCCGTCGCCATGCTCGGCTTCTCGACCGCCGCCTGAAAGCTCGCCCCGCGTGACAGCTTCATCGGATGGACGCCCGAGCAGCGCGAAAAGAACCTTCCCCTCGTCATCGATAATCCCAGATTCCTGATCATGCCATGGCTGACCGTGCCGACCTGGGGTCTCATATCCTCTCGCTCGTCCGCAGGCGGCTGCCCGGGGACTGGACCGCGCGCTACGCCATCACCCCGGTGCTCTGCGAGACCTTCGTGCAGGTGCCACGCTACAGCGGCGGCGTCTACCGGGCCTCGGGCTGGATCCGCGTCGGGACCACCCTGGGGCGCGGCCGCTGCGACCGGGACAAGAAGGCCGACAAGCCGAAGAAGGACATCTGGCTCTGCCCGCTCAGAAAGGACTGGAAGCGCACGCTCAACCGCTGAACCGCGCCCTGTCCGCAGGCTCGCAACCGGAACGCCACCTGCCCTCAACCCAACCCGGCCACACAGGTGCCCCCGGCAACGGGAAACCGCGCACGAACACCTGTGCAGCAAACGCGCATGGACGGTTCGGGCAACGGTTCACGCGACTGCTCCGCGCGTCACCAACGGTCCGAAATGACAATCAAGAGAGCCGGGGAAACAGCCTGCTGAACATGGATCGTCACCGCACGACCGAACGTCTACCCAGAGTGCATCACCGCCCCGGAAACCGTGTCAAATTGCGAAAGTTTTCCGCAGATGTCCCGACACCAGCCGCCTGTGGACAAATCAACACCAAAGGTGATGAACAGGGTCATACAAGACGGTCTCGTCGCAGGAGATGCGCGCGATGCTGACCTCGCGCAAGTCCGTGCAGAACGTGCTCATCAATCTGGAGCTCTCGCTGCGCGGGGTCTTGCGCAACTTCGGCCTGAAGCTCGGCCAGGGCTCGAAGGGCCGCTATGCGGCCCGTGTCCGGGAGTTGATCGCAGGGAACGCGATGCTGGAAGCCGCGGCCGAACCGATTCTTCGTGCGCGAGCGGGTCTGCGCCGCGAGCTGGCCGGGCCGGAGAAGGTGGTTGGCACTCTCGCCAAGCAGGATCGGGTGTGGCCGGTTGCTGATGACCGTGCCGGGCGTAGGCCATGTCATAGCCTTGACTTTCACCTCTGCGATTGACGATCCCGAGCGGTTCCGGAGATCGAAGGATGTCGGTCCATGGGTGGGGCTGACGCCGGGACGGAACCAATCCGGCGAACGGGACATTGTTGGTCGGATCACGAAGGCTGGCGATGCAGAGCGTCGTGCAGCGCTCCATCAGGCCGCCACGGTGATGCTGAACCGAGCAGGACCGAACTGGCTGAAGGCTTGGGCGCGGCGCCTGACGAAGCTCCGCGGCAGGAAGCGTGCAACCGTTGCTCTGGCCCGCCGCATCGGCGTGGCGCTTCACCGGATGCGGCGGGATGGCACCGAGTTCCGCTACACGTGCAAAGAGGCGATGGCGCTCCGAACAGCATAGGCGCGGCTGCATCCCATCGACAGTCACCAAGAAGAGGATGAAGCAGCCGCGCCTGAAGGTGGGCGATCCACCGGTGTCCCTCGCCGGGACGCGGTTCCCGATGATGCACGTGTGATCCCTCGTTTGCCGGACCGCCTATCGGGTTCGAGCACGCGCGACAGACTGGCACTCGGGGATCGTACTGGACCAGGCATGAAGTTGGCGGCCGCTGCGCTGACCACGGACGGAAAGAGCCTGGCACGGACACATGGTGGGTACTTCCCAGAAGCGGGACGTCATGCATCGGCCAACCTTGAGCCGGAGCCGTGATGGCCTTCAGGAGTGCCTGCAACACGCCGGCGAGGATACAACCTGCCGCAGGCAGCAGCAGGCACCGATGCTTCGCGACCGAAGGATCGCGTTGTAACGACGGTCTATGAAAAAGGGTGCTTGACGGCGAATGCCCCATTACGGAAGGGATCTCAATGCCGCACGGAACCTCGAAGGACTGGCCGCACGCTCTGCGGCCACTGCCTGTGGAGGATCGCGCTCTGGCGCTGCCGCCGCCCGCTTGCGGATCGGAACCGGTCGCGTGAAACGGGGCCCCGCAAAGCAGGAACCGGACAGCAGCGTCCCGGCCTTCGGGCCGGGACAGGCTGCTCGGCTTTACAGGGAATGCCAGCTTTGCGTGGGTTCCGGAGAGCGGTTCAGGGCTCCGTGGCCATGTCCAGGGCGTAACCGGTGGAGCGGACGGTACGGATCAGGTCCTTTTCGCCATCCCCGTTCAGGGCCTTGCGCAGCCGTCTGATATAGACATCGACCGTGCGCATCTCGACGAAGACGTCCCGGCCCCAGACACGGTCGAGCAACTGGGTGCGGGAGAACACCCGGCGCGGATACTCCAGGAAGTGCCGCAGAAGCCGGAACTCCGTCGGTCCGAGATGGATGGTGCGGCCGTTGCGGGTCACCCGGTGATTGGCGAGGTCCATCGCCAGGTCCTCAAAGGTCAGCTGGCAGGCCTGAAAGCCGGGCCGGGTTCGCCGCAGCACCGCCCGGATCCTTGCCACCACCTCGACGAGGCTGAACGGTTTCGTGATGTAGTCATCGGCACCGGCATCGAGCCCCCGTACCCGGTCGGTCTCCTCGCCGCGGGCCGTGAGCATGATGACCGGTATCTCCGCAGTCTCGTCGGTCCGGCGCAGCTGTCGACAGACGTCGGAACCGGACAGCAGCGGCAGCATCCAGTCAAGCAGGACCAGATCCGGCATCTGTTCCCGGCACAGCAGCAGCGCCTCTTCCCCGTTGGTGGCCGCACTGACCCTGAAACCCTCGCGCTCGAGTGTGTAGCGCAGCAGGGTAACGATGTCGTCCTCGTCCTCGACGACCAGGATATGGGCCTTCAACCGGGCGTCGTGACCGGATCCCTCCACCTGCACGCGGGTCAAGTCCCTTCCTCCCTGTCCGTCGGGTCGACAACCGTGACGCTGGCGTCGTCACTGGTCGGCCGGCTCTCGGCAAACCGGCTGCCCTCCTCGATGAAGTGCACGATTTCGGCAATGTTGGTGGCGTGGTCACCGATCCGCTCGATGTTCTTGGCAACGAACAGAAGATGCGTGCAGTAGGTGATGCTTCGCGGATCCTCCATCATGTAGGTCAGCAGCTCGCGAAACAGGCTTGTGTGCATCTCGTCGATTTCCTCGTCGCGCCGCCAGGCGCGCAGGGCAGCCTCAGGGTCGCCGTTGACATAGGAATCAAGCACGTCCCTGATCAGTGACCGGGCAAGCCGCGCCATGCGCACGATTCCGTTCAGGCCCTGCAGCTCGGCAACGGAGGAAAGCGGACCCACGCGCTTGGCGATGTTCTTTGCGTGATCGCCCATGCGTTCCAGGTCCCGGGCAATGTGCAACGCGCCGAGAATGGCGCGCAGGTCCGAGGCCACCGGGGATCGCAATGCCAGAATCCGCTGTACAAGATCCTGGATCTCGATCTCCATGTCATCGATCCGCCCGTCGACCTCGCGTGTTCGCGCAGCAAGGTCGATGTCGCGCCGCACGACAGCGCGAACCGAATCCGCAACCTGGGCCTCGACCAGGCCACCCATCGCGGCTGCTGTCGACTTGAGCGCGTCGAGATCGTTGTCAAATGCCTTGACCGTGCGTTCCATCGCCCCTGTGGCTCCCGGTGAGCGTGAGTCTGTCCGGCCACTAGCCGAAGCGGCCGGTGATGTAGTCCTGTGTGCGGTGATCGTCCGGATTGGTGAAGATCAGGTCGGTGTTGCCCACCTCGACCAGTTCACCGAGATGAAAGAAGCCGGTACGTTGCGAGACCCGCGCCGCCTGCTGCATCGAGTGAGTCACGATCACGATCGTGAAATTGGTGCGCAACTCGTCGATCAGTTCCTCGATCCTGGCGGTGGCGATCGGATCGAGCGACGAGCAAGGCTCGTCCATGAGGATCACTTCCGGGTTCACCGCGATCGAGCGCGCGATGCACAGGCGCTGCTGCTGGCCGCCCGACAGTCCGGTGCCGGGCTCACCAAGCCGGTCCCTGACCTCCTTCCACAGCCCGGCCTTCTCGAGGCTGGTCTCCACCACCTCGTCGAGCTCCGATTTTCCCGATGTCATGCCGTGGATCCGCGGACCGTAGGCGACGTTGTCGTAGATCGACTTGGGAAACGGGTTCGGTTTCTGGAACACCATGCCGACCCGGGCCCGCAGATGCACGGTGTCGAGCGACGGCGTGCTGATGTCCTCGCCGTCAAGCGTGATCCGGCCCTCCACCCGGCAGATGTCGATCACGTCGTTCATGCGGTTCAGGCACCTCAGAAATGTCGACTTGCCACAGCCCGACGGACCGATCAGCGCCGTGACCGTGTTTTCCCGGATATCGAGGTCGACATCATGCAACGCCCGGGCGTCGCCATAGAATACCGTGACCTTTTCGGCCTGCATCTTCACCCGGGCGGTCTCACGTGCCGGGTTCTCGTCCTGCTGTCCGCTCGTCACCATCCCGACATCCTACCAGCGGCGTTCGAACTTCCTGCGCAGCCAGACCGCCGTTGCGTTCATGCAGGCGAGAAAGGCAAGCAGGACCATGATGGCGGCCGAGGTCTTCTCGACGAACGCCCGCTCCGGACTGTCGGCCCAGATATAGATCTGCACCGGAAGTACAGTCGCCGGATCGGTAAAGCCCGTCGGCGTGTCAACGATGAAGGCAACCATGCCGATGAGCAGCAGCGGAGCCGACTCGCCGAGCGCCTGGGCCAGTCCGATGATGGTCCCGGTCAGAATTCCCGGCATGGCGAGCGGCAGGACGTGGTGGATCACGACCTGGTGTGGCGACGCCCCCAGACCGGTGGCGGCTTCCCGGATCGACGGCGGCACCGCCTTCAGTGCCGCGCGCGAGGCGATGATGATGGTCGGCAGCGTCATCAGCGCGAGCACGATGCCGCCGGCCAGGGGCGCCGAGCGCGGAACACCGAACAGCGAGATGACGACGGCAAGACCGAGCAATCCGAAGACGATCGAGGGCACCGCCGCCAGGTTGTTGATGTTGGCCTCGATGATGTCGGTCCACCGGTTCTTCGGCGCAAATTCCTCAAGATAGACCGCTGCCATCACGCCAACGGGAAACGACAGCGCAAGAGTGACAAGCAGGGTCAGGAACGAGCCCATCAGTGCGCCCTGGATTCCTGCCTCCTCAGGCTCGCGACTGTCCGCGGTGGTGAAGAAGTCGAGGTTGAACCGCAACTCGATGCGTCCCTCCCCGACAAACCGATCGTACCAGCCAACCTCGAGATCTGAGACGCGGCGATCGGATTCCGGCACGGTGCGGTCGAGGTGACCCTTGGTGAGCATGTCGATGTCGTCGGACGCCTTGACCCAGAGACTGAACCCCGTGCCAAGCAGGCCGGGATCGGCTGCGATGGCGTCGCGCAGGTCATAGACGGCATTCGGCGAGACGAACCGGTAGAGCTTGCGCTTGTCCCTCCTGCCCGTGACCTCGGACGCCATGTCGCGAAGCGTTGCCTTGACCAGGCCGCCCCAGTTGGTCTCGCGCAGGTTGTCGATATCCACCTGTTCGGCGCTGATCGCGAAGTCGAGGCGCACGTGTGTCTGCCAGAACGCACTGTAGCCCTTGAGAACGATGCTCCCGATCAGGATCACGAGGATGACACCGGCAAGTGCGATGCTCAGCAGGCCGTAGAACCGGAACCGCATCTCGGACCGATGGCGGCGGCGCAGACGCGCCGCGTAGTCCAGTTCGCCCGACATCATCGCCTCTTCCTGAAACCCGGCCGCGCGGTCAGTCATAGCGTTCCCTGTACTTCCTGACCACGGACAGGGCGAGCAGATTGAGTCCGAGGGTGACCACAAACAGCATCAGTCCGAGCGCGAAGGCGGCAAGGGTCTTGGCCGAGTCGAACTCCTGGTCCCCCACCAGCAGGGTGACGATCTGCACCGTGACCGTGGTGACCGCTTCAAGCGGGTTCGCGGTGAGGTTGGCCGCGAGGCCCGCAGCCATGACCACGATCATGGTCTCGCCGATGGCGCGCGAGATTGCGAGCATGAAGGCTCCGACAATGCCGGGCAGGGCCGCGGGCAGGATCACCTGGCGAATGGTTTCCGACCGGGTGGCGCCGAGACCGTAGGACGCATCGCGCAGGGACTGCGGGACGGCGTTGATCACGTCATCGGACAGCGAGGAGACGAACGGTATGATCATGATTCCCATGACCACGCCGGCCGCGAGCGCACTCTCGGACGCCACGTCGAGACCGATACTGCCACCGGACTGCCGCACGAACGGAGCGACGGTGAGCGCGGCGAAGAACCCGTAGACGACGGTAGGGATTCCGGCGAGCACCTCGAGCATCGGCTTGGCGACGGACCTGAGACCGGGTCCCGCATACTCGGCCATGTAGATGGCGCTCATCAGCCCGACCGGTCCGGCAACGAGCATGGCGATCAGGGTGATGAGCAGGGTTCCGGCAAACAGCGGGATGGCGCCGAACGCGCCCGATGCGCCAACCTGGTCGCTGCGGATCGCCGTCTGAGGACTCCAGTGCAGTCCGAACAGAAACTCGTGCAGGGGAACCTTTTCGAAGAACCTCAGGGTCTCGAAGATCAGCGACAGCACGATGCCGATGGTCGTCACGATGGCGATGGTCGAGCAGGCGATCAGCACCCACAGGATGACACGCTCGACGTGATTTCGGGCCCGCAGGCTGGGGGTCACTCGCCGACGGGCCCAGACCAGTCCGGCCATGGCGCAGGCCAGGACCACCACGACCATGGAGGCGAACCCGGTCTGGCGCAGCGACCGGTAATGATCGGCAGCCGCCTGGAGCGCAGGGTCAACATCACGGCTGACGATACCGCCTGCGGCCAGGTTGCGGATGTCGGTGAGCAGCAAGGCCATGCGGTCTGAATCGTCGCTGACCAGCTCGACCGGCAGCGACTGCACCGTGAGAGCCCGCACGATGGCGCCCTCGGCACCGAACCACACGGCCATCACGAGAACTGCCGGCAGACCACACCAGATTGCGACGTACCCGCCGTAATAGGCGGGAAGCGAGTGCAGCGGCTGTCCGCTCGCACCGGCCAGGTTCCGCGACCGGGACCGTCCGAGAGCGTAGCCGCCCAGGGCCAGAAGCAGGACCGTTGCCACAAGGATCAAGCTGTGCACCGCCTGGCCTCTCGATATCCGGTCCTCCCGGCAGCATTACTGCCGGACAGCCGGCGCCCGGGGTGAACCCCGGGCGCCGGGCACTGTATCACGCGCAGCCGGATCAGAGCCCGGCCAGGCGTGCCATGCCGGCTCCGTCTTCCCGGTATTTCTTCAGCTCCGCCGCCGGAAGCGGGATCAGGCCCTTGTCGGTCAGATACCCCTCCTCGCCGGCAGCCCGCTCGCTGGTGAACTCGGCGACGTATTCCGCGATGCCCGGGATCACGCCGACATGCGCCTTCTTGACGTAGAAGAACAGGGACCGGGAGATGCCATAGGCTCCCGCGGCGATGTTCTCGAAGGTGGGGGCAACACCTTCGACCTCGGAACCGCGGACCTTGTCGGCATTCTGGTCGAGGAAGCTGAAGCCGAAGATGCCGAGCGCGTTCGGATTGGCCTCGAGCTTCTGAACGATCAGGTTGTCGTTTTCGCCGGCCTCGATGAACCGGCCGTCCTCGCGCATGCTGTCGGACACGGCGCGGAACGCCTTCTTGCCCTTGTCCTTGCGCAGCTGTTTCAGCATCGGGAAGGACCTGGCGCCGTCACGCATCGCAAGCTCGACAAAGGCGTCACGGGTACCCGAGGTCGGGGGCGGTCCGAGAATCTCGATCTCGACGTCCGGCAGGGACGCGTCAATCTGGGACCAGCGCTCGTAGGGATTGTCGACCAGCTTGCCGTCCACCGGAACCTGCTTGGCCAGCGCCATGAAGATCTGTTTCTCGGTGAGCTTCATGGCCTGACCCGCCCTGGAATTGGCGAGCACGATACCGTCGTAACCGACCTTGATCTCCACGATGTCCTCGATGCCGTTCCTGCCGCAGGCATCGATCTCTGACTGCTTGATCCGGCGCGAGGCATTGGTGATGTCGGGATGCTCCGGTCCGACACCGGCGCAGAACAGCTTCAGGCCGCCGCCCGAACCGGTACTCTCGACCACGGGGGTCTTCATGCCGGTGCTCTTTCCGAAGTTCTCGGCGACAACGGTCGAGAACGGGAAGACGGTGGAGGATCCGACGATGCGGACCTGGTCGCGTGCATCGGCCGGTTGGGCCGACATCAGCGCCGCCAGGGCAATGCCGCCGGCTGTCAGGACAGCGGCGCGTGGAACAAGGGTCATGATGCGATTCTCCAGCAGAATGGGAGGCCTGGCACACCGATGGCGGGCTCGGCCATCAACGAGCAGCCGGACCCTATCAATGGAGTGTGACAGTTGTATTGCGGTCAGCCTTCCGGTACGGCTGGAAGGAACACCGTGAAGGTGCTGCCCGTGCCCACCTCGCTGGTGATTGCAAGCGTCCCCCGGTGCCGGGCAATGATGTGCTTGACGATCGCAAGCCCGAGCCCGGTGCCGCCGAGCTTGCGCGACCGTGCGCTGTCCACCCTGTAGAACCGTTCGGTCAGTCTCGGGATGTGTTCGCGCGCAATGCCCTCTCCCTGGTCACTGACCGCGATCGCAACCATCCCTGCTTCCCCGTCGCGAATCGGTGGCTCGACGGGCTCCGCCATCATCGCCTCGATCCTGACCACGCTGTCGGTACGTCCGTACTTGATGGCGTTGTCGACCAGGTTCTGGGTGACCTGCAGCAGTTCGTCGAGATCGCCGATCACGCCAGGCAGCCCGTCCCGGATGCCGGACTCGATCGTCATGCCCTTCTGGCTCGCCACGTGGCGGGCATCGGCAACCGTCCGCTCGATCACCCGCTCGATGGAAACGGTTTCGGTTGGCAGGTGGTGTTCCCTGGCCTCGATCCGCGTCAGGGACAGAAGGTCCTCGACGAGCTGGGTCATCCGCGTCGACTGGCTGTGCATGATGCCGAGGAACCGGGCACGCGCCTCGGCATCATCACGTGCCGGTCCCATCAGGGTTTCGACGAACCCGTGCAGGATCGCGAGTGGCGTGCGCAGTTCGTGACTGACGTTTGCCACGAACTCGACCCGCATCTGTTCCGCGCGCCGGGCCTCGGTCAGGCTGGTAAACGCGAGCAGGCAGGTCTCGCCCGGATCGTCCCCGATCGGCGAGATCCGAACCCGGTAGACCGACTCCACCGGTCCGACCCCGGCGATCTCGATGTCGTTGCCGTGTCCGCCCTGCCGCACCACGTCAAGCGCCGACAGCAGGTCCGGCACCCGCAGGACCGTCTTCAGGTCCCGACCGTGCAGCGTCTCGCCGAATACCCGGGCCGCCGCCGCATTCGCAAGCGAGATGCGGTTGTCCGGACCGAGGACCATGACCGGGTCCGGCAGTTCGGCCACGATACAGCGCAACCCGTCGGTCTCCGCACGGATCCGGTCCAGACCGGTCTCGTCTTCGCGCAGGTGCCGGATCAGTGCTCCCGCAAGATCGGCGAGTTCCCCGCTGCCGTCAGCGAGCCGGGCAAGTTCACCGTTTCCCGCGCCGGCGCGCAGGGACCGGGTGACGGTGACAAGCCCGGTCGCCTGAACGGACACCAGCGCAGCGGCCACCGCGGTTGCGAGCACCCAGCCGGCCGCCATGGCGGCAAACGGGACCCCCGGGGTGAATGCCGCGACAACGCCGATCCCGGCAGCAAACGCGGCGCCGAGCACCGCAATTTTCAGAAGCCTCCCCGCCGTCCACCTGGTCAACACCGGTCGTGCACCTTCTCACCCGCGCAACTCAGCACGCAGCGCGGATGGCATCGTGCGCGGCGATGGCGCCCGCCTGCACGATCTCGTTGACCGTCGCGTTCATCTGCACGATCTGCACCGGTTTCTCGAGTCCGATCAGGATCGGACCGATCACGGTTCCGGTCCCCGCCACCCGCAACAGCTTGTAGCTGATGTTGGCCGAGTGCAGCGCCGGCATGATCAGCACGTTGGCCGGGCCGGACAACCTGCAGAACGGGTAGTTCTCGCGCAGCGACATGTCGAGGGCGACATCGACATTCATCTCGCCGTCGTACTCGAAGTCGACGCCGCGCTGGTCGATCGCCTGAACGCCAGCCCGGATGCGCTGCATGTGCTGGCGGTCCGGGTAGCCGAAGTTCGAAAACGACAGCAGCGCAACCCGTGGCACGTGCCCGAACGAACGTGCGAACTCCGCGGTCTGGACCGCGATGTCGGCGAGGCACTCCGGATCGGGAAGTTCGTTGATGTTGGTATCGGCGATGAACAGGGTCTGGCGCCGGGTGATCACGATGCTGCAGGTCATCAGCCGTTGCTCGGGCCGGGTGTCGAGCACCCGGGTGACATATTCGTGGTTCACCCCGAAACTCCGGGTAACACCGGTGACCATGGCGTCGGCATGACCGTGGCGGACCATGCAGGCCGCGAACACGTTACGGTCCTGGTTGACCATGCGCTGAACATCGCGAAACAGCTGGCCGGATCGCTGCAGTCTCCGGTAGAGCGCGTCGGTGTACATCCGGTTGTGTTCCGACCTGCGCGCGTTGTGGATTTCGATGCTGCCCTCGTAGCCGAGACGGGCGAGCGTCCGGCTGACAGAGTCCTCCCTGCCGATCAGGACCGGTTCCCCGTAGCCGCTGGCCCGGAACGCGAAGGCAGCCCGGATCACCCGTTCCTCCTCGCCTTCGGCGAACACGACACGGCGCGGCGACCGGCGCACCCGGCTGTAGATCCCGGTCAGTGCATTGGCGGTTGGATCGAGACGGCCCGACAGCGTCGCCTCGTAGGTCTCGAAGTCCTCGATCGGCTTGCGGGCGACACCGGTATCCATGGCTGCGCGCGCAACCGCGCTCGAGACGTGGACGATCAGCCTCGGGTCGAACGGGGCGGGGATGATGTAGTTGCGCCCGAACTGCAACGGCCGTCCGTAGGCGGCATTGACCTCGTCGGGCACGTCGAGACGGGCGAGTTCCGCGATCGCGCGGGCCGCCGCGATCTTCATCGCGTCGTTAATTTCGACCGCATGCACGTCGAGGGCGCCGCGGAAAATGTAGGGGAAACCGAGGACATTGTTGACCTGGTTGGGGTAGTCGGACCTGCCGGTGGCCATGATGGCATCGGAGCGAATCGCGGCCACTTCCTCCGGGGTGATCTCGGGATCGGGGTTGGCCATGGCGAAGATGATCGGGTTGTCGGCCATGGACCTGACCATGTCGGCCGAAAACGCGTCCTTGACGGAGAGGCCGAACAGCACGTCGGCGCCCTTGACCGCGTCTTCGAGCGTCCGCGCGTCCGTTTCGGCAGCGTGGGCCGACTTCCACTGGTTCATGCCGGCCTCGCGGCCGCGCCAGACCACGCCGCGCGAGTCGCAGATCACGATGTTGTCGTACGGCATGCCCATCGCCTTGAGCAGCTCGACGCCCGCAATGGATGCCGCGCCGGCGCCATTGACTACAAGGCGCGCTTCGCGCAGGTCGCGGCCGGTAAGATGCAGTGCATTGAGCAGTCCCGCAGCAGAAATGATCGCTGTTCCATGCTGATCATCGTGGAAGACCGGTATGTCCAGCAGTTCCTTCAGTCGCTGCTCGATGATAAAACAGGAGGGTGCTGCAATATCCTCAAGATTGATACCGCCAAAACTCTTTCCAAGGAACCGGACACAGTTGACGAATTCATCGATATCCGACGTGTTGACCTCAAGATCGATCCCGTCGACATCGGCAAACTTCTTGAACAGAACCGCCTTGCCTTCCATCACCGGCTTGGCCGCAAGCGCACCGATGTCTCCGAGGCCCAGTACCGCGGTGCCGTTCGAGATCACGGCGACCACGTTGCCCTTGGCGGTGTAGGCATAGGCGAGGGCGGGATCGCGTTCGATCTCGAGACACGGCGTGGCCACGCCGGGCGAATAGGCGAGTGTCAGGTCGCGCTGGGTCGTGAGCGGCTTGGTCGGCGTGATCTCGAGCTTGCCGGGCCGGCCCTGGGCGTGAAAGTCGAGGGCATCTCGCTCGAGCATTCCCCTGTCGTGGTCCATCGACTCCCGTCCCTCTCCAAGATCGCAGGACCCTCGCGAACACCGGTCCATGCTGAGCGGAAGCGTAGCACCAATGCGGGCAACGGGCAGCATGCGCACCGATCTGCCTGATGCCATCGCACCGCTGGCCGTGATACAGTTCCGACCCGCCGGACCTGAACGGAGTGAACCGGATTACCGCATCGTCCCGACAGGATCGCAGTGCCAGCGGCACCCTGACGCCGATGCTGGCGCAGTACTTTGAAATCAAGAAAGAGCATCCGGATTCGCTCCTGTTCTACCGCATGGGCGATTTCTACGAGTTGTTCTTTGCCGACGCGGTCGAGGCGGCCGGGGCGCTCGACATCACGCTCACGCGGCGGGGCCGCCACCACGGCGAGGACATCCCGATGTGCGGGGTCCCGGTCCATTCCGCCGACGCCTACCTGTCGCGGCTGATCCGGAAGGGGTTTCGGGTTGCCATCTGCGACCAGGTGGAGGCACCGGCACAGGCGCGCAGGCGCGGGTCGAAGCAGCTGGTCCGGCGGGCGGTCTCCCGGGTGATCACCCCGGGCACGCTCACAGAAGACACCCTGCTCGAGCCGGGCCGCAACAACTACCTCGCCGGACTTGCCGAGCTGCGCGGGACCTGCGGCGTCGCCTGGGTCGACATCTCGACCGGGACCTTCCTCGTTCAGGCGGCCGCCCATGACGGCCTGGCCCTGCTTCTGGCGCGGATCGCACCGAGTGAACTGCTGGTGCCGGACCGCCTGGATGGCGTCGCGCTCGATGACTGGCGGGACATCCTGGTTCCCCAGCCATCGGCGCGGTTCGACAGCATCAACGGGGAAAGGCGACTGAAGGCGCTGTTCGGTGTCGACGCCCTGGACGGGTTCGGCAGTTTTACCCGGGTGGAACTGGCCGCGGCCGGAGCACTCGTCGACTATCTTGACCTCACCCAGCAGGGAAGGTTGCCACGTCTTCGACCGCTCGCCCGCTGCAACGGTGCCGACACCGTGGTCATCGACACGGCGACACGCGCCAATCTCGAGCTGCTGCGAACCCAGGCCGGCGACCGGCGCGGCAGCCTGCTCGGTGTCATCGACCGCACCGCGACCAGCGCCGGTGCACGGCTGCTTGCCGACCGCCTCGCCGCACCGCTTACCGACCCGGCGGCGATCGATGCCCGCCTCGACGAGGTCTCGCACTTTGCCACCTGCCCGGAACTGCGCGGTGATGTGCGCAGCCGGCTGGCAGCCATGACCGATCTCGAGCGTGCCGTCTCGCGGTTGTCGGTCGAGCGCGGCGGGCCCCGCGATCTGGCGGCTGTCCGCGACGGGCTTGCCGGTGCGGGTGGTCTCGCAGCCCTGCTTGCGGACGCGCCGGGCGGGATCGGCGCGATCGCCACGGCACTTGACGGCCATGGTGACCTCGTCGCCCTGCTCGAGGCGGCACTGGTCGAGCGCCCGGGCCTTGCAGCCCGCGACGGCGGGTTCATCGCCGCGGGACATGACGCGGACCTCGATCGCCTGCGTTCACTGCGCGACGACAGCCGGCGGATGATCGCCGCCCTGCAGCAGCGCTACGCCGAGGAGACCGGCGTCGCAACGCTCAAGGTCCGGCACAACAACGTGTTGGGCTACTTCGTCGAGGTGACCGTGGTCCATGCCGGGAAGGTGCAGGCCCACCAGGCCTTCATTCATCGCCAGACCATGGCCGGCACCATGCGGTTTACCACCGCCGAGCTCGGCGAGCTCGAGCGCGACCTCGGCCAGGCGGCTGACCGCACGCTCGCGCTTGAACTCGAGCTGTTCCGGTTCCTGGTCGAACAGGTCTGCGCCCGCGCCGAGGCGATCGACCGGTCGGCGGCAGCGCTTGCACGGCTCGACGTGGCGGCCTCGCTGGCAGACCTCGGCGTCGATCGTTCCTGGGTACGCCCACGGATCGATCACAGTCTGGACTTCACGGTGAGTGAGGGCCGCCACCCGGTGGTCGAGGCCCTGGCCGCCGAGGGCGAGCCGTTTGTCGCCAACGGCTGCGATCTCGCCCGCGACCAGCGCCTGTGGCTGGTCACGGGCCCCAACATGGCCGGCAAGTCGACCTTCCTGCGCCAGAACGCGCTGATCGCTGTGCTTGCGCAGACCGGCAGCTACGTGCCGGCGCGGGACGCGCACATCGGTGTCATCGACCGGCTGTTCAGCCGGGTCGGAGCGGCGGACGACCTCGCCCGAGGGCGCTCGACCTTCATGGTGGAGATGGTCGAGACCGCCGCCATCCTCAACCAGGCGACGGAACGCTCTCTGGTCATCCTCGACGAGATCGGTCGCGGCACCGCGACCTGGGATGGACTCTCGATCGCCTGGGCGGTGCTCGAGCACCTGCACGAGGTCAACGCGAGCCGCACCCTGTTTGCCACCCACTACCACGAGCTCACCGTGCTGGCCGACACCCTGCCGGCGCTTGCCTGCTGCACCATGCGCATCAGGGAATGGAAGGACGATATCGTCTTCCTGCACGAAGTTGTCCGCGGCACGGCAGACCGCTCGTACGGCATCCACGTCGCCCGGCGTGCCGGCCTGCCGGGCGCGGTGATCGAGCGGGCCCGCGATGTGCTCGACCGGCTGGAAAGCGGCGAGCGGACCGGAACCGCGCGCCGCCTGATCGAGGAATTGCCGCTGTTCCGCTCGGTTCCGCTGCCACCGCCCCCGGAACACGGGGAACCTGACCTGCCGACCCGGCGACTACGCGAGCTCGACCCGGACAGATTGACCCCGTTTGCGGCACTGGAAATTCTCTACGAGCTGAAGGAACTGGCAGACGGCAGGGACGGCAACCGGTAGGGGACGGGACACGATGGACTTTGCACTGAGCGACGAGCAGCAGGCGATCCGCGAGATGGCCGAACGGTTCGCCAGAGACCGGCTCGCCCCGGGATACCTCGCACGCGACGGCGAGGCGGAACTTGACCGAGGACTGGTCCGCGAGATGGGCGGACTCGGACTGATCGGAGCCGAACTGCCGGTCGGAAAGGGCGGTGCGGGTGCCGACGCGGTGACCGCCGGCCTCATCATGGAAGCGATCAGCCACGCCGACATGAATGTCGCCTACGTCCCGATGCTGACCGGGCTGGTCGGTGCGATCCTGGCTGACCACGCGCCCGTTGACCTGGCCCGGGACACGATCGGCCGCGCCTGCGCCGGCGAAATCCTTCTGGGACTTGCGCTGACCGAACCGGCGGGCGGTTCGGACGCGGCCAGCCTGCGACTGTCCGCGCGGCGCACCAACGATGGCTACGTGCTGAACGGCGAGAAGACGTCAATTTCCCTTGCCGCCCAGGCCGACGAGATCCTGGTGTTCGCACGGACCGGCAGTATCGGGGAACGCGCCCACGGGATCACGGCGTTGCTGGTTGCGGGCGATGCGCCGGGTCTCGAGCGGACCGGGTTCGACGACGTGGGCTCGAGGGTGGTTGGCCGCGGTTCGCTATTCTTCGACGACGTACGCGTCGAGGACGCACGCCGGGTCGGCCCGGAAGGAGCCGGGTTCCGGCAGGTCATGGGTGGATTCGACTACTCGCGCGCCCTGATCGGGCTGCAGTGCCTGGCCGCGGCGCAGGCATCACTGTCGGAGACCTGGGAGCAAGTCGGCGCCCGCGAGGCCTTCGGCAAGCCGCTCGCCGCCTTCCAGGGCGTGACCTTCCCGCTGGCCGAGGCGGAGACCATGCTCGAGGCGGCACGACTGCTCTGTTACAAGACGCTGTGGCTGCGTGACCGGGGCCAGCCGCATACCTCCGAGGCGGCGATGGTGAAGTGGTGGGCACCGAAGGTTGCCTTCGACGTGGTGCACCAGTGCCTGCTGCTGCACGGTCACTCCGGCTACAGCCGCGACCTCGCGCACCAGCAGCGCATGCGGGACATTCTCGGCCTGCAGATCGGCGACGGGACCGCGCAGGTTCAGAAGCTGATCATCGCGCGCGAACGCGCGGGCCGGGTCGCGCTCGACCGCACTACTCCACCGGCATGACGGCCGCATCCCAGATCACCGTGCCGAGCACGGTGCCGCGGACCGTGGCGTCACGGTCGAGCCAAGCCTCGAACCGGTCGGCCGACGCCGCGGCCAGGTCCTCGACCCGGCCCGGCATGTCCATGCCCACGGCGACCAGCAGCAATTCCTCGCCCTCGTCGGAAACCAGGTGAACCGGGCCGCCGGACGGCACCTGCCCGTCGAACAGCGGCAGGCGCATGATTCGGCCGGTGCGGCTGTCCTGTCGCGCCACTACAGCACCTCCCTCAGCGCGGCAGCGAGTTCATCCGCCGTGACCGCGTGGCCGAAGTGTCGCAGGAATCCGCCGCCGGGCGCCATCAGGTAGGTGACGGTGGAATGATCCACCAGGTAATCCGCCGCGTCCTCGGTCTCGGACTTCTGGTAGTACACCCGGTAGGCTCGGGCGACATCGGCAATCTGCCGGGCCGTCCCGGTCAGGAAGCTGAAGGAGGGGTGAAAGTGTTCGTGGTGGGCCGCCATAACCTTGACGGTGTCGCGTTCCGGATCGACGGTGATGAACAGCGGCTTCACCTTTCCGGCCTCTTCTCCCAGCTGCTCCAGCGCCTGCGTGATCGTGAGCAAACCGAGCGGGCAGACGTCGGGGCAGTAGGTGTAGCCGAAGTAGACCAGCGTGTGACGGGCTGCGTAGTCGACCTCGGTGACCGCTCGGCCGGTGTGATCGACGAGGCTGAAGGGACCGCCGACCAGGTCGCTTCCCCGCGACCCGCCGCCCCTCCAGGTCTCCACCACCCAGAAACCGCCGCCCAGCGCGCCGGCAAACATCAGCGCGAGCGCGCCGAGGACAAGCAGGAAGGTGCGTTTCGACATCGCACTCCTCAGATACCGAACAGCCGGCGCGCCGTGCCGGTAAACATCGCCTCGGTCGCCCCGGCACCGAGGCCGGCCCGCTCGACCACCGCGCGCGGGTCCGGATCGCCGATCGGAAACGGGTAGTCGGATCCGAGCATGATGCGCTCGACACCCGCCATCTCGACCAGGAAGCGCAGGATCCGCGGCTGGAACACCACGCTGTCGAAATACAGCAAGCCGAACTGCTCCACCGGATCGACCACGAGGCCGGGGAAGGCGCGGTGGTTGCGTTCGAGCCGGCCGAGCATGTAGGGCAGCGCCCCGCCACCGGTGGAAACCACGAGCACAAGGCCGGCAAACCGCGAAAGATGACCCTTGAACAGCAGCCGGCTGACGGCGGTCGAAACGTCCGAAACCCTGCCGACCGCGTTCATCATCTGCATGTCATGCAGCCGGGCATCGGCCGATCCGAACATCGGGTGAACGATCACCGGGACCGAGAGTTCCGCCGCCGTTTCCCAGAACGGATCGAGGTCGGGATCGTCAAGCGAGCCTGCCGTGCCCCGGTTCTGGGTACCGATCATCGCGCCCGGCATGCCGTCCCTGACCGCCTCGCGCAGAACCCGGGCGGCAAGGGCGCCCGACTGCAGCGGGACCGTCGCCAGCGGGAGCACCCCATCCCGGTCGCGGCACTCGGCGAGCATGCCCTCGTTCAGGAACCGCGACCAGTCCGCACCTTCCTCGGCGGGCAGCTCGTAACCAAAGGCGTCGAGCCAGCCGCCGGCAAGCTGCAGGTCGATGCCGGCGCCGGCGAGGAACCGCTGCCGCGGTCCGAAGTGGCGCAGCGCCGGCATGATCGGTCGGGTTGGCGACCCGCCGGCAAAGGCCAGCCGCACCTCGTCCGCATCGTGCACCAGCGAGACCGACGGAAACTGCCCCGGCCGGGCCACCAGGGCGTCGAGCGTGCCCTGGGGCAGCAGGTGGGCGTGGATGTCGATGATCATGGCTGCTCCGTGACCGTGGCCAGCAGGTCGGACAGCGTGCCGGCGCGCATGGGCAGGTCGAGACAGGCGACGCCGAAGGGCGCCAGCGCGTCGTTGACCGCACTCGCGACCGCGGCCGGAGCGCCAAGATAGCCGCCTTCGCCCACCCCCTTCTGTCCATGCGAGGTCAGCGGCGAAGGCGTGCAGTGTTCCACAAGCCTGATGTCGGGAACCTCGTGCGCGGTCGGCATGACGTAGTCGGCAAGGGTACCCGAGAGGAACTGCCCCTGACCATCATAGGCGAACTCCTCGTAGAGCGCGGCGCCGATACCGTGCGCCGCCCCCCCGATCACCATGCCGCGCACGATATCGGGGTTGATGACGGTTCCGCAGTCATGGGCAATGACGTAGTCGGCCAGCGACACCGTGCCGGTCAGCCGGTCGATCTCGGCATAGACCAGGTGGGCGGCAAAGGAGTAGCAGGGGTACATCTGTCCCCGGCCGTCGGCATCGGGTAGCGTACCGCCGGTCGGTACCTGGTAGACATGGCTGGCCTGCAGGCCCGGTTCGGTGACCCCCGGGGGCAGGCGATGATACTCGCGGTGCGCAACCTGCGCGATCTCGCCGAGCGACAGGTGGCGGCCGTCCGGCGCCACGGCGGCTCCACCGCTCCATTTCACCTCGCCCGGGGCATGGCCGAACAAGTGCGCCCCGATCGCGAGGGCCTGGTCACGGATGTAGCCCGCCGCCCCGGTCGCTGCACCGCCCAGCATGATCGCCATCCGGCTCGCGACCGGCGTGTTGCCCGGCAGGGCCGACAGGGTATCGGCGTGCAGCACCCGGATCCGGTCGGGATCGATGCCCAGTTCCTCGCCGATCACGGTGGCCGTCAGCGTCTCATGGCCCTGGCCGGAGGTCGAGGTGGCGATGCTCGCGGTGACGAGGCCGGTTCGGTCGACCTTGATGACGCAGGATTCAGGCCACGTGGTGGTGGTGTTCTTCGGGTTGAGCAGCGCCTCGAAGCTCGAGTTGCCGCCACTCGGTTCGAGGCAGGTCGCGATCCCGATGCCGGCAATCCGCCCCTCGGTCCGGGCAGCGGCGCGGCGCGCAAGCAGGCGGTCGAGCCCGGCAAGCCCGCAGGCCTTTGCCAGCACCGCATGGTAGTCGCCGCTGTCGTAGGTGGAACCGCTGGGGATCCGGTACGGAAACTGGTGCGCGCGGATCATGTTGGTCCGGCGAACCGCGAAGCGGGACATTCCCAGGTGCCGGGCGACCCGATCGACCGCAGTCTCGAGCGCCAGGTTGGTCGGAGCCATCCCGAAACCGCGCACCGCCGTCTGTCCGGTCTTGTTGGTCGATACACAAATCGCCTCGTAGGCGACGCTGCCGATCCGGTAGGCGCCGACGATGGCGCTCACCGGCTTGCCGAGCTGCAGCGGAGCCCGGCCGGACTGCGCCCCGACATCCTCGAGAGCCCGCAGCTTCAGCGACCGGATCGTGCCGTCATCGTCAAAGGCGACCGCGACCCGGAACCGGCGTTCCGGACCGTGCATGTCTCCGCCCACCATATTCTCGAGCCGGTCCTCGATGAGACGCACCGGCCGTCCGGTCTGCCGTGCCAGCAGGCCGGCGACGACAGTGTGCTTCAGACCGCGCTTGACACCGTAGGATCCACCGACATCGACGTCGTAGTGCACCCTGACCTGGTTGAGATCGAACCGAAGGCAGGACGCGACCTGTTCGGCAAAGGACGGCATCTGGATCGACGCCCAGATGTCCAGCAGGTCGCGCCCTGTATCCCAGCGGGCCACGACGCCGAAGGTCTCGATCGGAACCGTGGAACTGCGACCCCAGTTGAGCTCGAAGTCCAGGTGATGCGGAGCAGCGTCGAAGTCGTCCTCGACCGGACCCCAGGAGAACAGGCGCCGGAAGAGCAGGTTGCTGCCATGCGCCGGGTGCACCGGGGGAGAGGAGGGATCGAGCGCGGCCTCGGCATCGACCACGAAGGGAAGTTCCCGGTAGCGGACGTCGACGAGTTCCGCCGCATCCTCGGCGAGCGCCCTGGTCCGCGCCACCACCACCGCCACCCATTCGCCGACATAACGCACCGCATCGACCGCCAGCGGGTAGCAGCGAATCCCGGGAGTTTCGAGCGCGTTGGGAATCGGATCGACGAGGTCGGGCAACCCGGCGCCGACCAGGACCTCCACGACACCCTCGCTGGCCAGGGCGGCCCGTGTATCGATCGAGACGATGCGGGCGGCCGCGTGCGGGCTGGTCACAACGGCGGCATGCAGCGCGCCCGGAAGGCGGATATCGGCGACGAACCGTCCGGTCCCGGTCACGAAGCGCCGGTCTTCGCGCACCCGGCGCCGGGTGGAGATGAACCGTCCGGGATCAGCCATGGCGCTCGTCCTGGCGCAGGCGCGCCGCAGCCAGCGCGATTGCCTCGACGATCTGCACGTAGCCGGTACACCGGCACAACGTGCCGGAAATGGCCTCGCGGATGTCATCCTCGCTCGGGTCCGGCATGTCCGACAGCAGGCCCTGGGCGGCGATCAGCATTCCCGGCGTGCAGTATCCGCACTGCATCGCGTGGGTCTCCTCGAACGCATCCAGCAGGATCGCGTCATCCAGTCCCTCGACGGTGGTGACGGACCGGCCTCCGGCCTGGACCGCAAACAGCAGGCAGGAGCGCACCGGCACGCCGTCGAGCAGCACAGAGCAGGCGCCGCACACGCCCTGTTCGCAGCCGACGTGGGTGCCGGTCAGTCCCAGGCGATCGCGCAGGAAGTCCACCAGGGTCACACGGGGCTCGACGATGTCCGAGACCGCTTGACCGTTGACCGTCATCGTGACCGGAACCGGCATCACTCCTCCGCAGTCCGCGCCCGCTGGGCGGCGATCGTGAGCGCACGTGCCAGAAGCCCGGGTGCGACGCGGCGGCGATAGGAAGCGGATGCCCGCTGGTCGTCCCAGGGTTCGAGAAGCGGTGCGACGAGCCGGGTCGCCTCGTGGACCGCCTCGGCACCGGCGCGGGTTCCGAGCAGCGCCCGTTCGGCCGCCGCAACCGTCACCGGAACCGGGGACGCGCCACAGACCGCAAGGCGGAGGTGCCGGCACACACCATCCCCGTCAAGACCGATCTCGGCCGCGGCCGCAAGGATCGCGAAATCTCCGGCACGCGCGCTCACCTCCCTGACTGCGGCACCGATTGCGAGTCCCGCAGGACGGGCCGGCAGCAACACCCGGACCAGCACCTCGTCGTCCTCGGCCGCCGTCATCATCGCGCCGACGGCAAAGTCATGGACCGCGAGACGGCGTGAGCCACGCACCGAGGCAAGCTCGACCTCGGCGCGCAACGCGAGCGCCGCGAGCAGGATCTCGGCTGCGGGATCGCAGTGGGCGATGCTGCCGCCGACGGTTCCCCGGTTCCTGGTCTGGACATGCCCCACATGCGGGAGCGCGGCGGCCAGCAGCGGCGCATCCGCGGCAAGCAGCGACGAGCGTTCCGCCTCCGCCTGCACGGTCGCGGCCCCGACCACGATGCCGCCGTCCCCTCGACCGATCCCGGCGAGCGCATCAAGCCCGGCGATGTCCACCAGCCGGCCGGGCCGGGCGAGGCGCATCGCCATCATCGGGACCAGCGACTGTCCGCCGGCAATGATCCTGGTTTCGGGACCGGGTTCGGCCAGCAGTTCCAGTGCGTCAGCAAGGCTCGCGGGCCGAACATACTCGAAGGGCGCAGCCTTCATGGCATCCACGAACTCCCGGTCTGCACGCGGTCGGCCACGGGCGGTGCGTCTCCTGCCTGTCGCGGAACGACGGCTGCCGCAAGACGCGGCCCGATGCCTTGAATTCCCGCTGTCATGATCCCATCTACCTTGTGTTGCGCCAGTGTCGTTGAATGTAAAGGGCCTACAACACAAGGGCTTAGAAAGCGTCTCCTGACATTAAGAGCGCTCACCGAAGGGGGTCGGCTACACGTGTAACCGTTGATCCCCCAAGACTATGGAGAAAGTACAATGGCAACTGGAACCGTCAAGTGGTTCAACTCAACCAAGGGGTACGGCTTCATTCAGCCCGACCAGGGTGGACCTGATGCGTTCGTCCACATCACGGCTGTCGAGAGATCCGGAATTGCCCAGCTGAACGAAGGCGCGAAAGTATCCTACGAACTGGAAATGGGCCGTAACGGCAAGCAGGCTGCAACCAATCTCAGATTGCTCTGAGCGCTTAGTCGGTGTCAGGGCGACGCCGGTCCATTGGCTCCGGTGTTGCCTGAAAAGGCTGTAAGCCAACCCTGATCATTTCCGGGACCGGCGTCCGACCTCGTGACGGGCGCCGGTTCCGGTATTTTTCCCCGCTTATCGCAGCGATCCGCCAATGATATCGCGCGCGATGACATGTTTCTGGACCTCGCTCGGTCCCTCGCCGATCCGGCGGATCCGCATTTCCCGAAACCAGCGTTCCAGCGGCAGGTCCTTCGCCACGCCGAGGCCGCCGTGGATCTGCATGGCACGATCCACCACCCTGAAGCCGTTCTCCGCGCAGACCAGCTTGGCGATCGCCGACTCGGTGCGGAACGGTTCTCCCCGGTCGGCCCGGGCCGCAGCATCGAGCACCAGCAGGCGGGCCGAGCGAATGTCGATCTCGTTCTCGACCAGCATCCACTGGATGCCCTGGCGGTGAGCAAGCGGGGCCCCGAAGGTCTCGCGGATCCGGGCGTAGTCGACTGCCATGCGGTGTGCTTCCATTGCAACACCCAGGCATTCGGCAGCGTAGGGGATCCGCTGGCGCGCCAGCCGGTCATTGGCAATCTCGAACCCGCCGCCCTCACGCCCGAGGATGTTTTCGTGCGGAACCCGCAGGTCCTCGATGTGGATCTCGGTCGCGTATTTCGTCGAACGCAGGGTATGCACCACCCGGGTGACGTTGAATCCCGGCCAGTGCGTCTCGACGATGAAGGCGGTGACACCCGACCGGCCGGGACCACCGGTCCGCGCGAACACCAGCCCGTAGTCGGCGCGGTCGGCGCCGCTGATCCACAGCTTGGTTCCGTTCAGCACCCACGCGTCGCCGTCGCGCACCGCCCGGGTCCGGATCGCCCGGGCCGGGTCGCTGCCGCCGGACGGCTCGGACAGGGCGAAGAAGGCACGTTTCTCGCCCCGGAGCATCGGGTGGAGGTAGCGTTCCTTCTGGATGTCGGTGGCCTCGAACAGCTGGGCCTGGCGCGCGCCGCCGAAGGCCTGGTAGCAGGGCGCATAAAGACCGGCGCGGTGGCGGCTGCATTCCATGGCGATCAGCGCCCGGGTGACCATGTCGATGTCCGGACCGCCGTACTCTGGCGGGGTGTCGAGGCCGTAGAGCCCCATCTCCCTGGTCCGGGCCACCAGCCGGGCCAGCACCCCGGGCGCCACCTCGTCGGCATCCGCGTCGAGGTTCTCCTCCAGTGGCAGGATTTCCTCGCGCACGAAGCGGCGGATCATGTCCACGACCATGGTCTGTTCGGGAGTGAGGGCGAAGTCCATCGCGCGTCATCCTTCCGCAGGCGTCAGGCCGGGCCGCCGCCGGGCCGCAGCATCCCGAACCGCGAGCGGTCGAGGTCGGTGTTGGCGATCGGGAACCGGCCGTGATCATGCAGGTAGGCCTCGACCAGCTCCATGTAGCGGCTTCGATAGGAGTGGGTGATCTCGACCCTGAACCGGGTGGCGCCGGCCGGCGGATCGGCGCAGTGGCGCAGCAGCTCGCCCCGCAGCCCGAAGCGGGTCCGCGCATCGGCAACACCGATGTACAGGATGGTCCCGGCTCCGGTGCCGAGCTGGTAGACACCGAGGTGGCCCCCGACCGCGGCACAGGTCTGTACGTCGAGTTCCTGCCAGTCGCCCTGGAGACGCACCGCCATGACTCAGCTGCCGACAAACCGCGCCGGACGCCGCTCGAGGCGAGCCGCCATGCCCTCGCGTGCGTCGGCGCTGGTTCGCGCGGCGCGTACCAGGTCCTCGGTGTCCTTGCGGTCGATCCCGTCACGGTAGTCGAGCTGGCGGATGATCAGCGCCTTCATCGCGCGCAGAGACAGCGGCGCGTTGGCGCACAGCCGGTCGACCAGACCGGCAACCGTCGCGTCGAGTTCATCCGCCGGAGCAATGCGCGAAATCAGGCCATGGTCGTGCATCCAGCGCGCCGGGACCGGGTCGCCAAGCAGCAGGATCTCCCGGGTGGCGACCGGACCCGCGACCTCCATCAGCTTCTTGCACAGGAACCATGTCGGCGCGAGGCCGATCTGGGCGAGCGACATGCCGAAGCGGGCGTCCTCGGCCGCGACCACGAACTCGCTGTGCAGCGCCAGTTCACACCCGCCGGCGATCGCCGCGCCCTGGACCACCGAGATGATCGGAAGCGGGTAGGTCTCCATGGCGTGGAACACCCGTTCCACCGGGCTCTCCGCGGTCGGTGTCCCGCGTTGCCGGCGCTCCGCGAGGTCGATTCCGGCGCAGAATGACGGCCCGCGGGCCCGGATCACCACCACCCGTTCGTCCGGGGCGGGCTCGGAGACAAACACCGCATGCAACGCGTCGAGCATTGCCTGGTTCATGGCGTTGCGCTTCTCGGACCGGTCCAGCGTAACCGTCCGGACACCCCCGGCACACTCCACCAGGACATGTGACATCTTCTACTCCCGTGGCTGGGTGGCGAGGTGGTCGAGACCCCGGGCATGGGTTGACGGGGTCAGTCCCTCGACCTGCCCGGCGCGCTTCTCGAGCCAGTAGGCGTAGGGACTGGGCATCAGGCCGAACGGCCGGGCCACCCCGAGCTTCATCGCCGCATCCAGCGGCCAGTTCGGATTGTGCATGACCTCGCGCGCCAGGGCGACCAGGTCGGCCTGGCGCCGCTGCAGGATCTGTTCGGCCTGGTCGGCGTGCACGATCAGTCCGACCGCCATGGTCGCGACACCCGCATCCCGGCGCAGCTTCTCGGCGTAGGGAACCTGGTAGCCGTAGCCGACCGGTCCGGCACTGACCACCGGCGCGCCGCGCATGCCGCCGGACGAACAGTCGAAGACATCGACACCGCGGGGTCCGAGAATGCGGGCGAGCCGGACGTTGGCATCCGGGTTCCACCCGGCGTCGTCCTCGACCGACAGCCGCAGGAACAGCGGCTTGTGCGCCGGCCACGCGGTGCGCACCGCGTCGATCACCTCGATGGCGAACCGCATCCGGTTGGCCTCGGTTCCGCCGTAGCGGTCACCGCGCCGGTTCGAGTGCGGAGAGAGGAACTGGTGGATCAGGTAGCCGTGGGCGCCGTGGATCTCGAGCACGTCGAAACCGGCGGCATCGGCGCGCGCGGCCGCGTTGCCCCAGCGCCCGACCAGGTCGGTAATTTCGCCGCTCGACAATGCCCTGGGCGCCGGCTCGCCACGGTCGCTGCCGTCGCTGGCCGAAACCAGTTCCCAGTCATCCCAGTCATCGATCCCGGCTGACCGGTCGAGCGGTCCGCCTCCTTCCCACGGCCGGTAGCGACGTGCCTTGCGCCCGCTGTGGCCGAGCTGGATGCCGGGTACCGCGCCGTGGCTGCGGATGAAGTCGGCAAGGCGTGCGAAATGCCCGATGAAATCATCATGCCACAGGCCGAGGTCACCGATTGTCCCGCAACCGCGGCGCTCGACCTTGGTCGACTCGACGAAGACCAGTCCGGCACCGCCGGCGGCGTAGCGCCCCACACTCATGACATGCCAGTCGGTCGGGTATCCCTTCACCCCGGAGTACTGGTGCATCGGCGCGATCACCACGCGGTTCTTCAGCTCGACATCACGGTGCCGGCACGGTGTAAACAGCAGGGGAACCATGGACATCATCCGGGAGAACGGGACCCCTGCGGACTAGCAGATCGCACTTTCCTTTGAAAGTGGTACCGCATGGACAGCACGCCGGGCCTGCGCCCATAGTGCCTGCTCCGGGAGGAACTCCGCACATGAAGACGAGCACCGACCGTATCCTCACCACCCATGTCGGCAGCCTGCCGCGCGGGGATGCGCTCGCCGACCTGCTGGTTGCAAGGGCGAACCGCGAGCATCATGACGCCGATGCGCTTGACCGGGCCGTGGCGCGCGCGCTCAGGACCGTGATTGCCCGCCAGCTCGAGACCGGCATCGACGTCGGCAACGACGGCGAGATGCCGCGCACCGACTTCGTCTCCTATGCCGCCGAACGGATGAACGGCTTCGGCCACGGCGACGACGGTCCGCAGCGTCGCCTGCCGCTCGATGCAACCGAATTCCCGATCTGGTTCTCCCGAATCAGGGAAAGCGGGCGCAGGCGGATCAGTCCCTACGGCCTGCCGCAGGCGATCGGGCCGGTTTCCTGTGCGAGCCTCGACGGCGTCGAGGCGGAGTGCACGTCGTTTCGCCAGGCACTCCAGGAAACCGGCGACGGCTTTGCCGAGACCTTCATGACCGCGGTCTCCCCGGGCTTCGCGTCCACCGCCCTGGTGAACCTCCACTACGACCGGCACGAGGACTACGTCTTCGCACTTGCCCGGGCGCTCGGCGCAGAGTACCGACACATCGTCGACGCCGGGTTCATCCTGCAGATCGACTCGCCCGATCTCGGGATCGAACGCTCGGGCTATTTCCAGGACCGCACGCTCGCGGAGTTCATCGAGGCGATGGAGATGCACGTCACGGCCCTGAACGAGGCCATCGCAGGCCTGCCGCGGGAAAGGATCAGGCTGCATGCCTGCTGGGGCAACCGGGATGGACCGCACCTGCACGACGTGCCGTGTCCCGACGTGCTCCCGGTGATGTACCAGGCTCGGGTGGGGGCGCTGGTGCTGCCGTTTGCCAACCCGCGTCATGCCCACGAGGTCGAGGCGTTCCGGACCCTGCCGCTGCCGGACCACATGGCGCTGGTCGTCGGAGTGATCGAGACCACCACCAACTATGTCGAGCATCCGAAGGTGGTGGCCGAACGACTGGTTCGCGCTGCCCGGTCTGTGGGCGATCGCACCCGTATCCTTGCCGGCACCGACTGCGGTTTCGGGACCTTCGCCGGCGATACCTTCACCGCCGAGGACGTCGCCTGGGCGAAGCTCGGAGCCCTTGTGGAAGGGGCACGGATTGCAACTGGCGAACTCTGGGGACCGCAGCGATGACCGAGCTTGACGACAACCAGGTCGCAACCTACCGGCGTGACGGCTATCTCTCGCCTCTGCCTGTCATCGGCGCCGACCGGGCCGGCGAACTGCACGAACGGTACCGGCAGTTCCGGACCGCCCGGCCCGATGTTGCCGACGCGGTGTTTCGCAGCAAGCCGCACCTCGTCTTCCCGTGGCTGCATGACCTCGTGACCGACCCGGCGATCACCCGGCCGGTCACCGCCCTGCTCGGGCCGGACGTGCTCGCCTGGGGATCGAGCTTCTTCGCCAAGCAGGCGGCATCAAGCGGCTACGTCAGCTGGCACCAGGACGCCAACTACTGGGGTCTCGAACCCTACGAGGTGCTGACCGCATGGATCGCGTTCACCCCGAGCACCGCGGCCAACGGCTGCATGCGGGTGATCCCGGCGAGCCACTCCGGGACGGCCCTGCCGCACTGCGATACCTTCGCCGCCGACAACCTGCTCAGCCGCGGCCAGGAAATCGCGGTCGAGGTCGACGAGAGCGAGGCGGTCGACATCGTGCTGGCGCCCGGCGAGATGTCGCTGCACCATGTGGGGATCGTTCACGGCTCGGAGCCGAACGTCAGCCCCGGTCCGAGGATCGGGTTTGCGATCCGCTACATCAGCACCAGGGTTCGCCAGCACGGCGCGCGCACCACGGCGACCCTCGCGGCCGGAACCGACCGGTACCGTCACTTCGATCCCGAACCGCGCCCGGCGGGCGACTACGATGCCGCCGGCCGGGCGTTCCGTGACGCCGCGCTCGCCCGGCAGCGCTCGGTCCTGCTCGCCGGGACCGAGCGACCGGCCCCGGCCTACGGCTGACCCGGCGACCAGATGAGCCTGGCCGCGACCAGCGAGGCTCTGGTCCCGAAACCGGCCTCGAGCCGCTCGAGCTCGTCAACGCGGACCGACCCGTCATCGTCAAGCAGCCGGTGGATGCCCGCGGCAATCAGCAGCGAGTCGAGCCCGGCGCGGGTGGCGCCGAGCACATCGGTCTCGAGGTTGTCGCCGACCACCAGGACCCGCTCCGCGCCGGCGAGCGCCGGCAGGGCGAGACATTGCTCGAAGACCCCGGGCAGAGGCTTGCCGATCCAGCACACCTCGCCCCCGTAGCTTTCGTAGCGCTCGGCAAGCGCCCCGGCGCACAGGTGGATCGCGGGGCCGTGCATTACCCGGATGTCCGGGTTCGCACAGACCATCGGCAGGCCCCGTTCCGCGCCCCTTCTCAATGCCGCATCGTAGACGTCCAGCGTGTCCTCGGGCAGGTTGGGTCCGGCGTTGAGCACCCAGGACGCGTCCCCGATGTCGCCGGTGGTCGGGAACCGGTCCTCCGGCAGGGTGTCCGGAAACCGGTCGGGCCCGGTCTGCCAGACCGGGCCGTTCAGGCCGCCAAGTTCGGCATCGCGGGGATCCGACAGCCGGCGCCTGGTCTCGCCACCCGAGGTCACGATGCCGTCACGCAGCGCGGCGGGCAGACCGAGACCGTCGAGCCGGTCCTCGAGCACCGCCGGGGTTCGCGGCGAGTTCGACAGCAACACGATCACCTTGCCGGCGTCGCGCAGGCCGGTGAGGGCATCGATCACGCCGGGATAGATGGTCCCGCCATCATGGATGGTCCCCCAGATATCGAAGACGAACCCGTCGTAGCGGTCGACCACCTCCGCCATCCCCGAGACCAGCCTGTTCACACCCCGCCCTCCGCGTATGTCTCCGCGTCCATGCCCACCGCCTCGCTCACGTGCTTCAGCCCGGCCCTGCCCACACGCTCCACCAGCCCGTCGTGGATCGACCTGAACAGGCCGACGCCGGCAAACACCTGGCCGGTGTAGAGCTGCACGAGGTCGGCGCCGGCGCGGATCTTGGTCCATGCGGTCTCCGCGTCCCGCACCCCGCCGGCGCCGACCAGCGGCAGCGAGCCGCCGGCGGCAATCCGGGCCCAGGCGAGCACACGGGTCGAGAGGGCGAACAGTGGCGCACCGCTCAATCCGCCCCGCTCCCGCGCATGCCTGCTCGCGAGACCGTCCGGGCGGGTGACGGTGGTGTTGCCGATGATCATGCCGTCGATACCGTGGCGCATCGCGGACCCGACCAGCACGCCAACCTCCTCGCGCGCAAGGTCCGGCGCGATCTTGAGCAGCAGCGGCGGTCGGGACCGGGCACCGTTGCGGGCGGCGATGACACGTGCGAGCAGGGCGTCAATGAAGTCGCTGCCCTGCAGGTCGCGCAATCCGCGGGTATTGGGCGAGGAGACATTGACCACCAGGTAGTCCCCCCACGGGGCCGCCGCCGCCACCGCCCGTGCGTAGTCCCCGACCCGGTCGGAGGAATCGGAGTTCACCCCGAGGTTGATGCCGACGATCCCGTCTTCCCGGGCGCGCCCGGCAAGCCGTTCAAGCCCGGCGTCGAGCCCGCGGCTGTTGAAGCCGAACCGGTTGATGGCTGCTTCGTCCTCGTCGAGCCGGAACACCCGCGGTCGCGGGTTGCCGGGCTGCGGGCGCAGCGTCATGGTCCCGACCTCGAGCGAGGCACAGCCCAGTGCGAGCAGGCCGCGGACTGCCACCGCATCCTTGTCGATGCCGGCCGCCAGCCCGACCGGGTGCGGAAACTCGAGCCCGAGGACCCGGGTTGCGAGCATCGGGCTGGCCTCGAACCTGAGGTCGGGAACCAGGCCGTGTCGCAGGGCCCACAGGCACAGTTTCTGCAGGCGCTCGGGGTCGACCGGAGTCCGGCGCAACACCGCCGCCATGGCATCCGTCACCCACGCGCGGGCCTCAGACACGGGCCGGGTCATGAAGGTGGCAACGGGCCCGGTGACCCGGACCGCGGACGAAGTCGTCCGGCGCACGCACGTCACAGAGACCCTCGATCGCCTGCGGGCATCGGGAGCTGAAACTGCAGCCGGGTGGCAGGTCGACCGGACTCGGGATGTCACCCGTGAGCGGTTCGCCGGCAAGGGGCTGGCGGGCCTGGGGTAGCGGCACGGCGCCGAGCAGTGCGCGGGTATAGGGGTGCTGGGGGCTGCGGAACACCTCCTCCGTCGGACCTTCCTCGACAATTCGCCCGAGATACATGACCGCGACCCGGTTGCACAGGTGCCGGACCACGGCAAGGTTATGCGAAATGAACAGGTAGCTCAGGCCGCGGTCCTGCTGCAGCGAGCGCAGGAACTCCAGGATCTGGGCCTGGACCGAGACATCGAGTGCGGAGGTGGGTTCGTCGAGGATCAGCAGGTCGGGGTCAAGCGCAATCGCCCGGGCGATGCAGACCCGCTGTTTCTGGCCGCCGGAGAGTTCGTGCGGGTAGCGGAACTGGAACTGGCGGGACAGGCCGACGATGTCGAGCAACTCGGCAACCCGCGCGCGCATCGCCTGGCCGCGCAGCCGGGTATGCAGGATCATCGGTTCGGCCACGCTGCGCATGATGGTCATGCGCGGGTTAAGCGAGGAATGCGGGTCCTGGAACACCATCTGCGCGGTCCGCCTCAGCCGGGTTTCCAGCTCGCGGTCGGGCCTGGTCATGTCCTCGCCGGCGACATGGATGCTGCCGCCGTTCGCGCGCACCAGCTGAAGGACGGCCTTGCCCACGGTCGACTTGCCGGAGCCCGATTCCCCGACCAGCCCCAGCGCCTCACCGCGCTCGATGTGGAGGGACACCTCGTTTACGGCCCGCACCACGGTCTTGCCCCGGCCACGGCGCGAGACGTCAAAATGCACCCTGAGGTCCCTGACCTCGAGCATCATCAATCCGCTCCCCGGTGCCAGCAGGCGACCCGGTGGTCGGCCCCGAGTTCCTCGAGCGGTGGCCGTTCCGCGCAGGCATCGGTTGCGCGGTCGCACCGGGTCCGGAAGCGGCAACCCGACGGCGGATCGAGCAGGTTGGGCAGGGTTCCCGCGATGCCCGACAGGCTGGAGACCGGCCGGCCCGGATGCGGGACCGCCGCCAGCAGGCCCCGGGTATAGGGATGCTGCGGGTTGTCGAAGATCTCGGTCACACTCGCATCCTCAACGATCTGGCCCGCGTACATCACCACGATGCGGTCGCACACGGTTGCCACCACGCCGAGGTCATGCGAGATCAGGATCACCGAGAGCTGGAAACTCGCGATCAGTTCCCGGATCAGAGACAGGATCTGGGCCTGGATGGTCACGTCGAGCGCCGTGGTCGGTTCATCGGCAACCAGGATCCTGGGACGTCCTGACAGGGCCTGTGCGATCAGGACACGTTGGCGCATGCCGCCCGACAGCTGGTGCGGATAGGCGCTGAACTGCCGCTCCGGGTTCGGCAGGTGGACCCGCTCGAGCATCTCGAGCGCGAGTGCGCGCGCGTCCGCCCGGCTCATCCGGTCTGCTGCCGGCAGGTGGCGCTGCTGGGCCCGGATCACGTCGACCAGCTGCTGGCCGACAGTGAAGACCGGGTTCAGGTAGGTCATCGGGTCCTGGAAGATCATGGCGATGTCGATGCCGCGGATGTCTCGCACCCGGGTTCCGCCATCATCCAGCAGGTTCTCGCCGTCGAACAGGATCCGCCCTGCCCTGGTCTGTCCGGGAGGAGACGGGACCAGGCCGAGGATTGACTTGGCGGTCACCGACTTGCCGCAGCCGGTCTCGCCGACGATCCCCAGCGACTCGCCGCGCCCAAGCGCGAAACTCACCCTGTCGAGCGCCTTGTAGACGCCGTCGAAGGTGTCGAACTCGACGGTGAGGTCCTCAACCGCGAGGAGCGGCGTGCCGGTCATTCGCGGTGCTGCGGATCGAGGATGTCGCGCAATCCGTCCCCGAGCAGGTTGAACCCCATGACCGTGATGAAGATCGCAACGCCGGGGAAGAACGAGTACCACCACCAGTCCGGCAGGTAATTGCGCGCGATCGAGATCATCGCACCCCATTCCGGTTCCGGCGGCTGGGCGCCGAGCCCGAGGAAACCGAGGCTGGCGGCACCGAGGATCGCCATGCCCATGTCCATCGAGGCCTTGACCACGATCGGCGACGTGCAGTTCGGCAGCAGGTGCACGAAGACGATGCGCAGCGGGCCCGCGCCCATCGACCGGGCGGCATCGACATAGATCTCGTTCTTGAGCGACAGGGTCTTGGCCTGTACAAGGCGCACGTAACCCGGCCACCAGACCAGCGAGAGCGCGAGCATGGCGTTGGCAATCCCGGGTCCCAGCGCCCCCACGATGGCAATGGCGAGAATGAGCCCGGGGACACCGAGAAAGATATCGGTGATCCGCATGATCACTTCCTGAACGGCGCCACCGACATAGCCGGCGATCATGCCGAGCGGCACCCCGATCAGGATCGCGACCCCGGTGACGATGAGCGCGATCTGAAGGGTCAGCCTGGTGCCGAGAACAACCCTGGAGAACACGTCGTTGCCGACCTCGTCGGTCCCGAACCAGTGCTCGGCACTCGGCGGTTGCAGCTTGCGGTCCATGTGCACCGCGCCGGCGGCATCCTCCGGGTAGGGAATGATCCAGGGACCGGCAGCGGCGACTGCAAGGAAGAACAGCACCAGGACGAGACCCAGCACGGCGGAGGCGTTGCGAAACAGGGTCCGCACGTAGAGCCGCAGGGTCCGCAGCGCCGCGTGGTGGCGCTCGGTCCAGCTCGGGGCGGGCGTGGGAACTTCCCGTTGGAGCGCACTCTCGGTCATCGCGGTGTCGGTATCCGGTCCGGTCGGGTGCGGTGGTCACCGCATGCACTCGTGCGCGTTCCGGCGCCGCTCCCGGCTGCCCCGGCCGTACTGCCGGAACGGACCGATACCCTATCACCGCGCGGCACCACGGTCATCTCGGGGTTTGCCATCGCGCGTCCGACCACCAGCTCAGATCTGTGCCCGGACCCGGGGGTCGAGCAGGGCGTAGATGACGTCGATGAACAGGTTGGTCAGCATGAAGAAGAACCCAAGCACGATGGTCGATCCCATGATCGGTTCGAAGTCGGAGTTGATTGCCGATTCCACCGCGTAGAGTCCGATTCCCGGCCAGTCGAACACGGTCTCGACCAGCACAGTGCCGCCCAGCATCCAGCCAAAGCGCAGCCCGACCATGGCCATGGTCGGCAGCATGGCATTGCGCAGGGCATAGATGGCGACGATGCGGAATGTCGAGAGACCCTGGGCCATGGCATTGACGACATAGTCCTGCTTGAGTGTTTCCAGCATCTCGGCCCTGTTGACCCTGATGATGGAGGCAAGTGCCGGGATGCTGAGCGCGGCGGCCGGCAGCACGATGTGGTGCAGGCACTCGACGAAGATCGCGAACTCGCCGTGAAGCAGCGTATCGACCAGCAGCAGGTGGGTGATCGGGGCAACCGGATCAGTCATCATGTCCATGCGCCCGCCGAGCGGAAACCAGCCGAAGTGGAGCGCGAGCGCAAGCTGCAACATGAGCCCGAGCCAGAACATGGGGAGCGCAACTCCGCCGACGGTCACGAGCCGGATCGAGTGGTCGAGCCATGTGTTCTGACGAACAGCCGCGATCACGCCCAGGGGAATACCGATGCCCACCGCAATCAGGATCGCGAACACCACCAGTTCGAAGGTGGCCGGGAAGAAGAGAACGAGATCATCCCAGACGGCGTGCCTGGTGTTGATCGACATCCCCCAGTTACCCTGAAGGATGTTGCCAAGATAGAGCGCGAACTGCACCGGCAACGGCTTGTCGAGCCCGTGCTCGATGCGGATCCGCTCGATCATCTCGCGGGTGGCATCGGGCCCGGCGGCCAGAGCCGCCGGGTCGCCGGGTGCCACGTGCGAGATACTGAAGGTGATCGCAAGCAGCCCGACCAGCATCACTGCCATCCAGGCCACCCGCCGCAGCGCAAAGTTCAGCATGGAGGGCAGTCCCGGTGCCGAGCCGGGAGTGCCGCCCCGGACCCGGCCGGGGCGGCGTCATGGCGGGGTACGATCACCGCTCCGCGATCGCTACTCGATGTAGAGCGGATACAGGTCCAGTTCAGACGTCATGCGGACCGGGCTGTACTCGAACCCCTTGACCCAGTCGCGGTAGACGATCATGCGCTCGCGCATCATGCCGAAGATTTCCGGCTGATCCTCGACCAGTCGCTTCTGGATCTCCTCGTAGATCGGACGGCGCTCTTCCCAGCTTGACAGGTAGCGCGCCTTCTCGATCAGGTCGTGGACATCCTTGTTGTCGTAGTAGTGGCTTCCGTAGTACCGGCCCCAGGAGCTCTTGTGGTACTGGCTCGCCACCGCGTCAGGATCGGTGGAGACCGGGGTGGCGAAGATTGCCATCAGCTGCGGCGAGGACTCCTGCGTCGAGCCGCGGGCGACCATGTTGGCCCAGGTCAGCGGAACCATGTTCACCGAGATGTTGAGCTTCTGCAGGGCATCGATCAGCACCAGTCCCATTTGGCGTTCAACCTCGAAACCCTGCACGTAGACGTACTCGATCTCGAAACCGCCGTCGGGCCACGGGGACTTGGCCAGGTACTCCTTCGCCTTGGCGAGGTCATGGTGCGGCATGCCCGGTACCGTGATCTTGCCCTTGATGTCATCGGTAAACGGACTGGTTTGCAGCTTGGCACGGCCATTGAAGATCTTCACGAACGCATCGTAGTCGTAGGCCCAGGCAATCGCCTTGCGCACATTGATGTCACTCGTGTACTCGGCCTTGGTGTTGAACTTGAGCCCGAAGGCGGTGAGCGCCGGCGCGGTCGAGGTTACCATGCCCGCGGTCTTGGAGACGGCCTCGAACTCGTCGGGGGTCAGGCCGGTCACAATGTCGGCCTCGCCCTTCTGCAGGGCCGCACGCTGGGCCGAGGATTCGCGGATCAGCCTGTAGATCACGCCGCCGAGCGGACCCTTGAAACCACGCCAGTAGTCCTGCACCCGTTCGAGTTCGAGCAGGTTGCCGTGCTCGATGCGCTTCAGGGTGAACGGACCGCTGCCGGCCTCGTTTTCGATCAGCCACTTCTGGCCCATGTCGCCGTCGACCTCGTTGGCCATGACCTGGGCCGGGTTCATGATGTACCACCAGGGCACGAAGGACAGGAACGGCGCATAGGCCCGGTCCAGCGTCATCGAGACGGTGTGATCGTCGATGACCTTGATGTTCTCTGCCTTGAGCACCGCATTCAGCATCCATGCCGGGCCCTTGCCGAGCGTGAGCGTGCGGGCATACGACCACCGCACCGCCTCGGCGGTGACCGGATCACCGTTGTGGAACCTTGCGTTCTTCACCAGGTGGAAGGTGTAGGTCAGCCCGTCGTCGCTCACCTCCCAGCGCTCGGCCAGCCACGGCACGTACTCGGGTGGTGTTCCGGTGTACTTGAGCAGCCCGTCGTAGAGCGCCTGCTGCATGGTCCGGATCGACGCATCGTACTTGATGCTCGGATCGAGGATCGGAACCTTCTGCCGGCTGGCAACCACGAGGATCTTCTGGTCACCGCGGCGTTCGAACGCATGCGCGTCCGTGATCATGGTGCCCGCAACCACGGCGAGGGCGCCGAGGCCAAGCACGAGTGATCGTGTAAGCGTCATTGTCGCATCTCCCGTTAACCGCGGCACATGTCCCTGCCCGGGCCAGGTCCCGTCAGACCGGTCCCCGTCGGGAGCGCGCCGCTTGCGGATCGGTCCGCGGCACATCATAGGCACCGATCCACCCGGACGGGAAGATGCTCCGCTCACGCAACGGGGCGAACCGGCAGCAGCCGGTTCGCCCCGAAAAGAGCCAGGGCAGGGATTTCCTGCCCGGTGCAGGCCATCGCGGATCAGGAGAGATCGAACCGGTCGAGATCCATCACCCGGGCCCAGGCGGCGACGAAATCGGCCACGAAGGCGGAGCCCGCGTCATCACAGCCGTAGACTTCGGCAATCGCCCGCAACTGCGAGTTGTAACCGATCACGAGGTCGACCTCGGTCGCCGTCCAGCGCCTTGCACCGGTCTTGCGATCATGCCCGACGAAGACCCCCTCGTCGTCGGCGGAACGCACCCACTCGGTCGACATGTCGAGCAGGTTGACGAAGAAGTCGTTGCTGAGTGTTCCGACCCGGTCGGTCAGCACCCCGTGGTTCGATCCGCCGGCATTGGCACCAAGCGCGCGCATGCCGGCCACCAGCACCGTCATCTCGGGCGCGGTGAGCGTCAGCATGTGGGCCTTGTCGACCAGCATGTCGGCCGCCGAACGGGACTGCCCCGACGCCGCGTAGTTGCGGAAGCCGTCGGCCTTCGCCTCGAGCACCGCGAAGGAGGCGGCGTCGGTCTGTTCCTCGAGCGCATCGGTGCGCCCAGGCGTAAACGGCACCGTAACCGCGTGGCCGCTCGCAGCCGCCGCCTGTTCGATCGCGGCACATCCGCCGAGCACGATCAGGTCGGCGAGCGAGACCCGCTTGCCGCCGGACTGCCGGGCGTTGAAGGACGACCGTACTGTCTCGAGCGCCGAGAGCACCGAGGCGAGTTCGGCCGGGTCGTTCACCGCCCAGTCCTTCTGGGGAGCGAAACGGATCCGCGCGCCGTTGGCGCCTCCGCGCAGGTCGGTGCCCCTGAAGGTGGACGCCGAGGCCCACGCGGCCCGGACCAGGGCCTGGGCAGGGACCGGACCGGCAAGAATCTCCTGCTTCAGTGCCGCGACATCGCCGTCATCCACCAGCGGATGGTCGACCGCCGGCACCGGATCCTGCCAGATCTCTGGCTCCGGCGGCACCAGCGAACCGAGCCCGCAGACATACGGGCCGAGATCGCGGTGGGTGAGCTTGTACCACGCCCTTGCGAAGGCCTCGGAAAACTCGTCCGGGTTCTGGTGGAAGCGGCGCGAGATCGGCTCGTAGACCGGGTCCATCCGCAGTGACAGATCGGTTGTCGCCATGATTGTGGGCACGCGCCCCGTCCCGTCGGCCGTCGGCGCAAGGTCGGCATCCTCGACGTTCTTCGGCGACCACTGCCAGGCACCGGCCGGGCTCTTGGTCAGTTCCCACTCGTACTTGAACAGCATGTCGAAGAACCCGTGGTCCCACCTGGTCGGGTTTGCCGTCCAGGCGCCCTCGAGGCCGCTCGTGATCGCGTCCGCTCCGCGTCCGCTGGCGTGGGTGCTCGCCCAGCCCAGGCCCTGCTGCTCGATGTCGGCCCCTTCCGGCTCGCGGCCGACATTGCCCGGATCACCCGCGCCATGGCACTTGCCGAAGGTGTGACCACCCGCGATCAGCGCCACCGTCTCCTCGTCGTCCATTGCCATGCGGGCGAAGGTCTCGCGGATATCGTGGGCGGCGGCAACCGGGTCGGGCTTGCCGTTCGGGCCTTCCGGATTGACGTAGATGAGTCCCATCTGGACCGCGCCAAGCGGCTCCTGAAGGTCACGTTCGCCGCTGTAGCGGGCATCGCCCAGCCATTCGGTCTCCGGACCCCAGTAGATGTCCTCTTCCGGCTCCCAGGTATCGGCGCGTCCACCGGCGAAGCCGTAGGTCTTGAAGCCCATCGATTCCAGCGCGCAGTTGCCGGCCAGCACCATCAGGTCCGACCAGGACAGCTTGCGGCCGTACTTCTGCTTGATCGGCCACAACAGGCGGCGTGCCTTGTCGAGGTTGCCGTTGTCGGGCCAGCTGTTCAGCGGTGCGAACCTGTGGGAGCCGGTGCGCGCACCGCCACGACCGTCGTGGATACGGTAGGTTCCCGCGCTGTGCCAGGTCATTCGGATGAACAGGGGGCCGTAGTGTCCGTAGTCGGCCGGCCACCAGTCCTGGCTGTCGGTCATCAGGGTATAGAGATCCTGGCGGACCGCCTCGAGGTCGAGGCTCCGGAACTCGGCCGCGTAGTCGAAACCGTCGCCCATGGGATCCACGAGCGACGAGTTCTGCTGCAGGATCTTCAGGTTGAGCTGGTTCGGCCACCAGATCTGGTTGGCGATGAAGCCGGTCGGCAAGGTCCGGCTGGCACCGTGCATCACGGGACAACCGCCGGCAGCGTCTGCGGGAGATCCGTCCATCTTTCCCTCCGGGTCATACGTTCCTGCGCTTCCGGGGCGGGTCGTGTGCTGGCCATGCCGGGAACCGGTCGCGGCACCCGGGCAGGCCCGGATGACACGTCGAATCCGCGTGCCGCATCCTGTCCGGAAGATCGGCCGCATGATGGTTCAGGCGTACGATACTGTCAATCGCGGCGCACCCCTGCGAACCCCGTTCCCGGCACCCGGATGAGCCTGGCTGCCGGGGGTGCAGAAACGGCCCTGTCGAGGTCTCGCTGCCGGGTGCCACGAGCACCCCGATCACCACCGGCAGACTGCCGGCCAGTCCGTCCTTCACTGCCGATCTCAACGCATCGGAGACGATACCCACATCCGGGGGCAGCCGGATCATCTCCTCCGGATCGATGTCGATACGCACGGTCCCGAACCCCTGCCGCCGCCAACCCCGGAGCCTTCGAGGGGGGGTATGCGCTCTGCCCAGCGGGCAAACCCCGCATGGCCGCAAGCTGATCCGGCAGTTCGTGGAGCTGGCCGCAGCCGATGAAGTTCGGACATCACGTTGCCGGTTACACACAGGACCGCTGCGGTCGCACCGAAGGCGGCGCACAGTGCGACCGATGCGTTAGCACGCCCGGGCCGGGAACCACGGTGAAGACCCCGGTCCGGCCGGTGGACTTGGCATGGCCGAAAGCCATGTAGCCCGCCCCCTGTTCATGCCGGGCGACGTAGAAGTCGCGTTCGCCCGTGCGCGCCACCGCATCGGAATAATCGTACATGTGGGCGGGCACCGGGGATGCCGAACACGGTCCCGACACCGTGGCGGACCGGAGACCCGGCCACGGCCTCGCTGGTTGTCATCGTCGCGAACATGGAACTTCCAGTCGTATGGATGTTGCGGAAGGAGCTCACGAAAACAGGATCCGGCCTGTCGCGGCCAGGGACCCGGCGGGCAGGATGGACATGACCTCCCGAACGGGTATACCCGGCAAGGACGGGTGTGGATGCGGTGAAAGATCTCGGAATGTCGATTCCGGTCATTGATGTCCGTCCCTACCTGCAGGGCGGGGACGACGACAAGCGCAGGGTTGCCCGCGAAATCAACGCTGCATGCACGGATTCGGGCTTCTTCTGCATAACGGGACACGGTGTGCCGGCGGATCTCGTCGCCCGAACCCGGCAGGCGGCGGTCGATTTCTTCGCCCTTCCCCTGGACGAGAAGTGCGGCATCCTCCGGCCCGAAAGCCGGGTCGGCCGCGGCTACTACCCCCATGCCGATCGCTCCCTCGCCTACACGCTTGGCGAGAAGACGCCGCCCGACCTGCAGGAAGCGTTTGCGATGGGTCCGCCCGATATCCCCGACGACGACTATTACCGCGGCGAGATTGCGGAGTACTTCTTCGCGGCAAACCGCTATCCGGCGAGGCCGGAGGAGTTTCGCGAGACCGTGGACTGCTATTTCCGCGCCCTGCTCGGGCTCTGCGACCGGCTCATGGGAGCGATGGCGATGGCGCTGGGACTCGAGGAGGACTTCTTCGCCGACAAGATCGACCGGCCGGCCTGCGGCCTGAGGCTGATCCGCTATCCGGCGCAGACGGCCGCCCCGGCCAGCGGGCAGCTGCGCGCCGGCGCCCATACCGACTACGGCACGCTGACCGTCCTTCGCGGGGATGATGTACCGGGCACCCTGCAGGTCAGGCTGCCGGGCGGCGGCTGGACCGATCTTCGCCCGCCCGCCGACGCCTTCGTGTGCAATCTCGGCGACGCGATGGCGCGCTGGACCGGCGGTCGCTGGGCATCGACCCTGCACCGGGTTGCGAACCCGCCACACGGGGCGGTGCAGCGCGACCGCATCTCGCTGGTCTTCTTCCATCAGCCCAACTACGACGCCATGCTCGGAGGGATGTTTGAGGACTCCGGGGACCCGGTGACGCTCGCCGAGCACTTCATCGAGAAGATCCATCTCGCGGCGGGAACCGGACAGCCGACGGGAGCTGGCGAGAAGCGGTGACGCCGTCGTGTTCCGACTGATCTGCGCGGCACGGTGTTGATCCCCGGTGCCGTGGCGTGGCGGCAGACCACGCGGGGAGGGAGCCCTGGCCAACGAACACCGGTATGCGGTCTACCTCGCACCGCACCCGGGGGATTTCCTGTGGAACTTCGGGTGCATGTGGCTCGGGCGGGCCGCGGAGGGAGTGGTGGTCCCCGCGCGTCCCTCTCTGACCGGGTTCGGTGCGGGAGAAATCGATGCCGCGACCCGCGGCGCCAGGCGCTACGGGTTCCATGCCACGCTGAAGCCGCCGTTCCGGCTGGCGCGGGGCAGGAGCGAAAGGGAGCTGCTCGACCTTGCCGAAGGGTTTGCGTACCGGACGCGAGCGTTCCGGCTGCCGCGGCTCGCGGTGCGCGTCATCGGCGGATTCCTGGCACTGGTTCCGGCCGCGCCGAGTCCCGAGGCCGACGAACTGGCCGGGGCGTGCGTGCGCGGATTCGACCGCTTTCGCGCCGCGCCCGGGCAGGACGAACTCGCGCGGCGACGGGCCGCGGGGCTCACGGCGCGACAGGACGCACTGCTCGGACGGTGGGGATATCCCTACCTGTTCGACGAATTCCGCCTGCACTTCACCCTCACCGACCGGCTGGCCGAAGACGGGCGCAAGCGGACGCGGGAGGTCCTCGAGCAACTGTGGTCACCGCATGTGGCAGAGGAGTACCCGGTCGGATCGATCTGCATCTTCGAGCAGGCGGCAGCCGGGCGACCGTTTCACCTGTTGCGCCGGTTCCCGCTGGAAGGCGTTTTCGGGTGACCGTCGGGCCGGGGACGGGATCACATCACCCGCCGGCCCTCGCGCCAGGTCTCGAGTACGACCGGGACGCCCTCGATCTCGCGCACCCGGATGAGGTCGGCGCGCGCACCCGGACTGATGGCGCCGCGGTCCGACAGTCCGACGGCGCGGGCCGGGTTCGCGGTCGAGAGCGCGGCCGCCTGCGGCAGGGACAGGAACGGTTCCGAGCGGTGGAGCAGGAAGACGCCGTGCAGGCTGCTTGCGGGAACGTAGTCCGAAGAGAGGATGTCGAGGAGCCCGAGCGAGGCGAGCTCGAGCGCCGAGACATTGCCTGAATGCGAGCCGCCGAGCACCAGGTTCGGTGCACCGGCGAGAATGGTGAGGCCCCGGTCACGGGCGGCGCGCGCCGCCTCCACCGTTGTCGGAAACTCCGCGATGGCGACACCGTCGCGCGCCGCCTCCTCGATGTGGCCTGTGGTGGCATCGTCGTGGCTTGCCAGCGTAATCCCGGTCCCCTCGAGCATGCCGACCAGCTCGGCGCGGTGACGCCCGCTGTACGTGACATGGGCACGCTGCTTGGTCTCGAGGAATGCGGTGAACTCCGCGTCATCGAGACCGTAGGTCGTCTGGTAGTAGATGCGGTGTCGATCGAGATCGACGAACTGGCGCTGGCCGGGCGTGTGGTCCATCAGCGAGACCAGGCGAACCAGCGGGTCGCCCGTGAAGGGTGCAAGCAGTTCCATGAGCTCGGCACAGGACAGCTCGCAGCGCAGGTGCAGGAAATGCGAGACCCGCAACGCACCCGTGTCGCGTGCGGTGCGCAGTGCCGAGGTCATGGCGCCGAGCAGGCGGGAGCGGACATCGCCCTGGCGCACGATACCCACCGAGAGCGCATCGAACACGGTCGTGATCCCGGCGGCGGCGAGTTGCCCGTCGTGGGCGAAGACCGCCGCGGTCCCCGGCCAGTTGACGCGCGGTCGCGGCACGAAATGCCGCTCGAGCGTGTCCGTATGCAGCTCGACCAGTCCCGGCATCAGGTAGTCGCCGCCGAAATCGACGACCGAGCCGGACGCACGCCCGTCTTCGCGAAGCGAGGATATCATCCCGCCCGCGACCTCGACCGTGCCGTGGACCACTTCGTCCGGTGTCACGATCCGCGCATTGGTGAAGACTGCCTGGGTCATCGCGTCTCCAGGGCGCCGGGGCGTCCCCCCCCTGCCGGTTCACGCGGCGGTGTTGATGACGGCGCGGTCGAACTCGGCCGCATCCATTCCGTTGTCGCACCCCGCGGTCTTCATCTCGGCCCAGGTGTTGGGGTCGATCGGAACGCCGGTCCGGCGGCGTTCGTCCATGGACTCGCGCTCGGGATCGCCCGGCACGCGTATGCGGTCGAACCCCTCGGCCGGCTGGCCGGACTTCACGTATTCGACCAGGCTGTCGAACTCGCCGGCGAAGGCGGCACCCGACGCAAACCGGGCCGGGTCGATCACGATGGTGAGCATGTTGTTCCTGATGGTCTCGCCGGTCGCAAGCTCCGGGCGCGCGGTGCCGCCGCCGGGCAGTCCGCCGGCCAGCAGGTCGCAGACCAGCGCCAGTCCGTAGCCCTTGTGCTGGCCGAAGGACAGCATCGCGCCCATCGGATCGCGGAACACGACACCGGGGTCTGAAGTGGGCCTGCCGTTCGGCCCCACCAGCGCATCCTCCATCGGCATCCGCGCCCCGGAGTAGTGCGCCACCCGGACCTTGCCCTGCGCCACCCGGCTCGTCGCCATGTCGAGCACCATCATCGGCGTGCTTCCGGTCGCCGGGATGGCGGTGCAGTACGGATTGGTCGAGTACCGCGCCTCGTAACCGCCCCAGGGTGCGACATAGGGCTTGTGGCCGGTGGCGTTCACATAGTGGATCGAGATGAAGCCGGCGCGTGCGCACATCTCGCCCCAGGCCCCGATCCGGCCCAGGTGGTGCACGTTGCGCAGTCCGACGATGGCGCTGCCGGTCCGGCGCGCCTTGTCGATTGCAAGCCGCATGGTCTCGGCCCCGATCGTCTGGCCGTAGCCCATGTTGCCCTCGACCAGCAGGTAGGCGCCGTCATCGGTCACTACCGTCGCCTTCGCCCCGGGAGTCATGGTTCCCGCCAGTGCGTGCGACATGTATCGTGGCGCCAGCCCGACGCCATGGCTGTCATGGCCCATCAGGTTGGCCTCGACCAGATTCTCGGCCACGGCGCGCGCCTCGCCCCCGTCACTGCCGGCGCAACGCATCATGGCAGCCACCACCACCGTCAATTCATCATGTCGAACGCGGATCACCACACCCTCCTGCCGAACCGGGATGCACCGGGTTGCGACACTATCGCGCGCGCCGCAAATGTCCACCTTGACCGCGTGGCCGACCACAGCGGCCCCGTTCCGGTCCGCACCCGGGAATGTCCCTGTCCGTGACCGCACGGCGACCCTTCCGCAAGTCGGGGACGCGGCGCGGATTTCGGTCGGGGAAGAGCGCGCCCGGCGCGGTCGCGATCATGAGCGCAACGCAGATGCGCCCGAGCCCGCGGCGCACCAGCGTGCCCTTGGGACGCGCCAGAAGCCAGGCTCCGACCAGGAAACACGCCAAACACCGTCGTCAAGATGCACGTAGGCGAGCTGGAAACAGGTCACCACCCGTTCATGCCTCCGAGATCAGGTTCATCAGGTCCTCTTCCGTGAGCGCGGTCGCGGACTCGGTCCCGGCAAGGACGTCGTCCGCCAGTTCGCGCTTCTCCTCGTGCAGCCTGATCACCTTCTCCTCGATCGAGTTCCGTACCGCGAGCCGATAGATGGTGACCGGACGTTGCTGACCGATGCGGTGTGCCCGGTCGGACGCCTGGTCCTCGACGGCGGGATTCCACCACGGATCCAGGTGGATCACGTAGTCTGCCGCCGTCAGGTTGAGCCCCGTGCCACCGGCCTTGAGGCTGATCAGGAACAGCTCTCCCTTCCCGGCCTGAAACGCGTTGACCCGTGTCCTGCGCTCGGCAGGCGGCGTCGCGCCGTCGAGATACTGGTAGTCGAAACCTTCGACGTCCAGCCGGGCGCGGACCACCTCGAGATGTTTCACGAACTGACTGAAGACAAGCGCCTTGTGCCCCTCCGCGATCAGGGTGCGGATCAGCGCCATCGCGGACTCGAGCTTGGCACCCGGGATGGTGCAGTCAGGTTGCACCAGCCTGGGGTGGCAGCAGGCAAGGCGCAGCCGGGTGAGCTCGGCGAGCATGTGAATGCGCCGGGCCCCCGGTTCCTCGTCCCCGAGACCGGCAATCCGCTCCATCGCCTGCCGGCGGACCGCCTCGAGGAAGGCGCGTTCCTCGGGGTCGGGTTCGACGTGGAGCACCTGTTCGGTCCGGCTTGGAAGCTCGGTGAGCACCGCGCTCTTGCGCCGGCGCAGAATGAACGGGCGCACCAGGGCCGCAAGCCGTTCGCGGCCGGCCCGGTCGTTCTCGGCAACGGCAAACCGCCTTCGAAACCCGGCGAGCGTGCCGAGCAGACCCGGATTGATGACGCTGAACAGGCTCCACAGTTCCTCGAGCGCGTTCTCGATCGGTGTCCCGGTCAGCGCGACCCGGAATTCGGCGTCGAGCTCACGGATCGCCCGGGTACGCTTGGCCCGGGGGTTCTTGATCGCCTGGGCCTCGTCAAGGACGAGGGTGTGCCAGCCGATCGATCGCAGGGCAGCAATCGATCGGGTCGCCAGCCCGTAGCTCACCACCAGCACATCGCCCGGACCGAGCCGGGAGATGATCTCCTTCCGTCCGGCCATGGAACCGAGAAAATGCATGGAAAGGCCCGGCGCGAAGCGCGCCGCCTCCTCCTCCCAGTTGAAGCACACCGATGTCGGGGCGACGATCAGCGCCGGTCCGCCACCGGCGCGAGCCAGAAGCAGGGCCAGGGACTGGACCGTCTTGCCGAGACCCATGTCATCGGCCAGGCACGCGCCGGCACCGATGTGCGCGAGCCGGCTCAGCCACTCGTATCCCTGCCGCTGGTACTCCCGCAGCCGGGTGTGAAGCCCGTCCGGAACAGCGTATTCGCGTTCCCGCGCTGTCGCGAGCCTCGAGCGAAACCGGTGCCACGGCGACCTGGCGTTGCCTGTTGCCGCAGTATCGAGCAGCTCGTCGAGCGCCAGCGCGCTCATCGGGTGTATGCGTTCACCGTCGGCGCCGCGGCCGGCGGACGCTGCACGCAGCGTCTCCAGCTGTCGGCGCAGGTCGTCGGCAAGTGCAACCAGCCTTCCCTTTCCGACCGGCACGAACCGGCCCACAGCATGGTCGAGTGCGTCCAGCAGTTCGCGCATGTCGAGAACGAGGTCATCGTCGACCGCGACCTCACCGGAAACCGCGAACCACTCCCGGTCCTTGTGCACGGTTGTCGAGACCTGTGACGTCGAGACGACGCCCGGGCGCGGTCGTGCCGCATTCTCGGGCCATTCGATGGTCACGGGCTCGGTGACGGCTTGCAGTTCCAGCATGAAGTCGAGCCCGGCCTCCGGCTCGTCGAACACGTGCGACTTCGTCATCACCCCGGTATCCGCGAGCGTCGGACAGGCGGCAATCACGGCCGCGGCCGCCGCTTCCTCCCGGACGAGATCGCGCTCGTACCGTCCGTTGTCGCCGCCGTCCACCCTGACCACGCGCGGTCCCCGGCCGACCGGAAACCGCGGACCATCAGGGCCGCACGGCTGCACACGCAACGACACCCCGAGCCTGGTGTCGCCTGTCGGCTCGAGACGCACCACGGGGTATGGGTCGCCCGGCGCCGCGGAGGGCCCGATACCGTCGACATTCGAGACCACCACAAGGCGATCGTCACAGAGCCGGGCCAGTTCGGTGACCCGTTCCCTGCCTTCCTTCGGCACCACCAGGCCGTTCCGGCCGATGAGCCCGGCGATGTCGACAAGGGACCGGTCCATCCGGACGACCCGGTAGCGGTTGTCGGCCTCGTGATCGAGAAACACTCTCCCGGTGTCGCTCCAGTGCGACAGGCCGAGATGATACCCGTCCCCCCGGCTGCTGACCGCGAGCTCGACCTCGCCGGCCACCAGGTCCAGGCGACGGTTGCGGTCGGCGGCGTGATAGATGGCCGGATGGCCGACCAGAGCCGGCAACGCCAGGTCCGGCACCATGACGCAGTCCCGATACCTGTTCGTGTCCCGCACCGCCCCCCGGTGAGCAACAAACACGTCCTCGCGGGTCATCACCCCCAGCAACTGTTCATCGGACTCGAAGAAACGCCTGACCGGAACCGCACGACCGGCACTCCAGCCACCACGTTTCAGGCGTGTCTGCATCACCACGGACACGGACAGGGTCTCCGGATCCACCAGCCAGGCAAGTCGTCCTCCGTGCCTGGCAGACCGGCTCCGTTCGCCGCCAGCGCCCACCGCACGCACCAGTCCGTCCATGCGGCGCGCCCATGCCGGGGACAGGGAGATGGCTGTCGCGAAATCACGCATCCCGGCCGCGGTCCTGCCGTCGCGCCAGACCCGCATCGGTTCCGGGAGCGCGTTCAACCGGTCCAGCGCCGCGGCGATCATCAGGGCCGGGACCGGAGCATGGTCGCGTATCGCGTTCACGCGTGTGACAAGCTTCTCCCGGTCCTTCCTGCCCATCCGTTCGGGCGCAGCCGCAACCTGCGCCAGCGCGAGCAGCCCGCTGACCAACGGGGGCGCACTCGTCCTCTCGTGCTGCGCGAGCAGGATGTCCAGGTCATGACGCGCCCTCTCATCGCGGCCTTCGACCAGATCGAGAATGCAGTGCAGCGCCTCGTAGCCCAGGGCACCGGTGAGCCGGGAACGCTCCCGCATCATCCCGATCAGGTCCCGCGCCTGCCCGAGATCATCAGACTTCCCCCGTGACAGCAACGCCAGCACGAACAGGTAACCGGTTGCTCCGGGCGGGCGCAGCCTGCGGCTGCGCAGCTTCCTGCGCGCCGCGGCCAGGTGGTTGCGAAACTCGTCCACGGCCCTGTCACTGCCCTCGAGATAGCTGATCGCGGCCTTGTAGAACCCGGGGTTCCACGAGGACGGCTCCCAGTCCGATTCGGGCCAGGCGCGCTCACGAATCCACTCCCACTCACCGATCCACAGCGCCCGCTCCATGAACAGCAGGAAAGTCGCCTCGTGTTCGCGCGGGTCCAGCCGCATGCCGGCGAGCGCGAACAGTGCCGAGTGGGTTCTGCTGCGGTCTCCTTCCCCCTCGCTTTCCAGCATGAGATTCAGGACCCGGTCCACGATCTCGCCCTTGCGCCCGAGCAGCCAGTCGGGATCGGAGTCAAGTCCCGCGAGGACCAGATCGAAGGGATCCTCCTCGAGTGCCATTTCGTCCGACAGGGCTCGCGGGGACATCGGAAAATCGAAGTCGTAATAGCTTGCGTTGTACGCGGTCGCGAACAGTCGTTCGTCATTCGCGAACACCGCGACGCGCAGCGCAATGTACGGATCAAGCCCGGTTGCGGGGTCAGACCTTCCGCCCCGGCGCCCGTAACCGCGGACCGGAAAATAGGTGTCCGTGCACACCGCGACCAGCGCGTTCCCGCCGGCGCCGGCAATCGCCTCGCGGGCAACGGCGCAGGCGAGTGTCGGCCAGACCTGTTCATCCCTCGCGATCAGTCCGTCGTCCTGCAGTCGCTTGATCGCCCCGGAAATCTCGGCACCGGTGTACTCCCTGTGGTGCCCGTCGCACCGATGGAGCACGGAGTTCGCCAGCCGGAGGAACCGGCGGTTCGAGAGTCCGATCTGGACCAGGGACCTGAGTTCCAGCACCAGGCGGTCGCGCTCGCCGAGCGCCCGGTAGCGCCCCAGGAGATCGGGCAGACCGGAGGCGGGCGGGGCCGTTTCCCGATGGTGAATGTTCATGGACTCTCCCTTTCGACCCTGCGGGCACCGGGAACCGGCCGCTTTGCCCGCGCACCCTGAATCACGGTCCCCGGCATCATACCCTGCCGCGATGCGTCACGTGCCGGTTGGTTTCCGCGCGTTCATCCGCGAGCCCCGCGACGCGCCAGCCGCTCGATGGCTCCGGTCGAACTCAGGCCCGCCTCGAGCCGCGCCAGCACGACCCTGCCTCCACGGGAGCGCACGAAATCCGCACCGACCACCTCGTCGGCGCGGTAATCCGCTCCCTTCACCAGGACGTCGGGGCGCAGGTCCCGAATCAGCCGTTCCGGGGTGTCCTCCGCAAACACCACCACGGCGTCCACATCCCTGATTGCGTTCAGCACCGCCGCGCGCTGCTCGACCGTGTGGACCGGCCGCCCGGGGCCCTTCAAGCGCGAGACCGACGCATCGTCATTGAGCCCGACGACCAGCCGGTCGCATTCCGCGCGCGCCTGTCGCAGCAGCGAGACATGGCCCGCATGCAGCACGTCAAAGCAGCCGTTGGCAAATCCCACCACAAGCCCGCCGGCGCGCCAGTCACGGACCTGCCCGGCTGCGCCGGCATCGCCTCCCGTCCTGCCGGCCCGGGCCACCCGCCCGGACCCGACAGCGTTTCCGCCGGCGGCATGGGCATGGCAGAACTGTTCGATCACGGTCTCGAGCCCGGCGCCCGGCGCGGACCGGACCATGCGGTCTCCCGCGGGCAACCCGATAGGCGCGGCACGGCGCCACGAGATTCTGCCGGCGTACCCGGCAACCCGGGTGATCACCGCAACCGCATCACCGAGCGACATGTCGGACACGGGATCAACCAGGACCGTCCCGCTCCCCGTTCCTCCATCCTCCAGCACCTCGAGACAGACCCGTGCCCAGTCGGCGCCGGACATGTACCGGCAGGGCGCAGCGGGATCATCCGCCACCTCGACATGGTCCGCATTCGCGTTCCGGGCCCGGTAGACGTCCCGGACCAGGCGGGCTACGGGACCCACCGGCCGGGTGCAGGCCGCATCCTCCCATCCGGCAATCCCGCGGGACGCCACGACGGTCGCGCACAGTCCGTGCTCCCGACGCCATGCATCGAGACGCGCCGCCCCGAATTCCCGGCAGGCCCGGTACCCGCGTCCGGTCTCGTCGCAGGACCAGCTGTAGAGCAGCATCTCGACGCCGAAACGATGCGCCGCCGACAACACGGTGTGCTGGGCCCGCAGGAGGCGGTCCATTCCACTTGCCGGCCCTGCGCCGTCGACCATGCTCCGGGGCATGGCATCGATCACGCTGACGGGCCGGAACGTGGTGAAGAGTTCGTCAAGTGCCGCAACGTCCGCCGGCCCCTCCACGTCAGCGTCGGTCCGAACCCGTGTTCCGGCAGATGTCAGGACTCGCGCCAGACTGCGACCGGCGAGGCCGTCGTGACCGGCAAGGAAAGCGCGGGTCAGCACACGACCCACCGGACCTTCGCCCGTCCTTCGGGTCCGGTTGCGGCCTCCCCCTCGCCGACTTCCAGGAACACTCGGAGCAGCAGGTTGGGCACTCTCGCTCCCGGCACATGTCGCTTCCGTTCCGATCATAGGTGGCCGGCAGCGGTTTGGGCAACGCCACCGCCCGGCCGGGCGATCTCTGGGCCATGTGGCCTCCCCGGGTCCCGCCGGATAGACTTGTGCCAGGTGGCGGGCACCGGACCGCGGCAGGATGATCCCGGCCCGGTCCCGCTCTCGCCGGTCCGGGACGCAAACACGAGATGGCAATGTCGCATGTCATGCAGCTGTTCGAGGACATCCTGCCAGGTGGCGAGGAGGTCCGGTTCAGCGAATCGGAAGCACGGGCAATCTACGTTGCCGCCGGCAGCGTGCTGGTGGAAGGGGCGGGCGTTGCCGCGGACACTGGCGTCGTGCTCGCGGGAACGGCACTGGTCCGGGCTGATGCCGGGGGCGCCACGCTGTGGCGGTGGGATGTTGCGCCATCGGGCACGGCCCCGGGCGCGTACCGGCACCGCTCGGCGCTTCGCTGTTCCGGCCCGGTGGAGCCGGCAACAATTGCCGACGACCTTCTGCTTCGCCTCGACAGTGTCGCGTTCCCTCCCGGCGGATGCGCTTTCCTGCACACCCACCAGGGTCCCGGGATCCGGTGTCTGAAGGAAGGCGATATCCGGATCGACACCGCCGGACACTCCACCAGCTACTGCCCCGGCGGTGCCTGGTTCGAGGAAGGGCCCGAACCGGTGTTCGCCCAGGCATCTGCCTGCGTGCCCAGCCGGTTCATCCGCTCCATGGTGCTGCCGCGCAGCCTGCTCGGCGAATCATCGATCCGGTACGTGAACGAAAAGGACCGCGACAGGCCGAAGTCCCAGAGCTACCGGGTGTTCGCGGAGTCACCGGTCCGGCTGGGCCCGGCATAGAAGGCCGCACGGCCGGCACGAAGACTGACAACGGCAAGAAGGGGAACCGGCGATGCAGTGCGAAGGACGGGTCGCGGTGGTGACCGGCGGGTCGATGGGCATCGGCCACGCCCTGGCGAAGGGACTGCTCGGCGAAGGCGCCACGGTGGTGATCGCCGACCGCGAGGGTGCGATCGAGGCCGCCGCGGCACTTGATAGCAACCGTGCCATCGGTATTGCCTGCGATGTCTCGAGCCGGCACGAGACGGAGGCGATGGCCGAAGCCGCTGTCGATGCGTTTGGCCGCATCGATGTTCTGGTCAACAACGCCGGCATCTATTCGTCGCTGCAGCTGACTGCCTTCGAGGATCTGACTGCCGAGGACTGGAGACGCGTGCTTGACGTCAACGTCGTCGGCCAGGCGATGGCAACCCGCGCGGTGGTCCCGGTCATGCGGCGACAGGGAGGTGGCTCCGTCATCAACATCTCGTCCGGAACCCCGTTCAAGGGTGTCCCCTTCATGCTGCACTACGTGGCGAGCAAGGGTGCGGTGAACGCGATGACGAAGGCGCTGGCAAAGGAGCTGGGTGCCGCCGGCATCCGGGTCAACGCGGTGGCGCCCGGCTTCACCCTGTCGGACGGCGTTCGCGCAAATGCGCACCAGCTCGAATCCCTGCAGGAGATCTCGCGCCAGGCACGGGTACTGCAGCGCGACCAGGTGCCGGACGACATCGTGGGCGCCGTGGCGTTCTTCGCGTCGGCCAGCGCCGACTTCATCACCGGCCAGACACTGGTGGTCGACGGCGGCGCGTATTTCCACTGATCGGGCTCACCGTCGCACGCCTTGGACGGGCGGCGGCCACGGGGCTGTGCCGACGGGGATTGTCAAGCAACCCGCTGGTAGCAGACACTTTGACGTACCAACCGCAGGAGGAGCCCGCATGTCAGGTCCTGCGCGCATCAGCGCCATCGCCCGCCATCTGCTCGACGCCCACGCGGCACGCTCGAGGTTCGCCAACCTCGAGGGCGCACTTGCGCCGCAGTCCGTCGACGAGGCCTACCTGGTTCAGCAGGAGCTGGTCGAACTGTGGCAGGAACAGGGGGAGGGCGCCGGTGTCGGCTACAAGATCGCACTCACCTCCCAGGCGATCCGCGACCTCGTCGGGGTCTCGGAACCCTGTGCCGGAACCATCCTCGCCGCCATGGTCCACCACGGGCCGGCCGAGATCCGGCGCGACGGTTTCGTGCGTCTCGGGCTCGAGTTCGAGCTCGCGGTCCGCATGGGCCGCGACGTCCCGGCGGACCGGGAGCAGGACGCGGACAGCATTCGCGACCATGTCGATGCAGTGATGCCGGCTTTCGAGCTCATTGAGGACAGGGACGCCGACTACTCCAGGCTCGATGCAAACTCCCTCATCGCCGACAACGCCTGGTGCGGCGGCATCGTGCTCGGCGCCGAGAGCGCCAACTGGCGCGACCTTGACCTGGCAACGGTTCCGGTCACACTCGATTACAACGGCGGGATCGAGACCGCGGTCACCGGTGCCGCCATGGGTTCACCACTTGCGTCCCTCGCCTTCCTTGCCAACCTGCTCGCTCGACAGGGCCGTCCGCTCAGGGCCGGCGAACTGGTCATGACCGGATCGACCCTGGCGACGCGATTTGCCTCATCTGGCGACACCGCCCGGTATGCCGTAGAAGGCATCGGATCGGTTGAACTGCGGGTGACATGATCGGCACGACGCAGCAAGGAGAAGCGGATGAAACGGATTCTTCTGCCATTCGGATCTGACTCGGCTGATGACGCGCCGGTCACGGCGGCTGCGGCGCTCGCGCAACGGCACGGCAGCCGGATCACCGCCATGTTCTGTCCGCGATTGCCCGATCCGGTCATCGTCGACCCGATGAGCGGAGGTGTGGTTTCCTATGACGGGCTCGATGGCGAACTCGAGACGCACCGTGACACGGCCGTGGCCCGGATTCGCGAACGAATCGCGGCCTGCGACCCGCCGATGGCCGCCGATACGGTCAACGTCGACATGTCCGCCATCTCGAACTGGCGCCAGGTCGGCGAGGCGGCCCGTGTCCACGACGTCTCGCTGTACACCCGTTCCAAGGACAACCCGCACTGGCAGACGCTGTTCGAGATGGCGCTGTTCGAAGGCGGGCGGCCGACGATCCTGATCCCGGAACAGTGGGAACGCCCGTTCGGCGATGTCGTGGGAATCGCCTGGAACCATGCAACCGAAACCGCGCGCGTGGTCGCGCTCGCCATGCCGGTCCTGCGCGCCGCCTCCCGGGTGGTGGTGATCACTGTCGAAGGCTGGGTCCATGCCGGCCCCGGCGGTGATGCACTTGTCGACTACCTCGCGAGCCACGACATCGAGGTCGAGCTCAAGGCAGGGGCCGGCGGTGGCAACCCGGGCGCCCGCGCGCTCGAAATCGCCGCCGAGGCCGGTGTCGATTTCCTGGTCAAGGGCGCCTACACCCAGAGCCGGCTGACCCAGATGATCTTCGGCGGCGCGACCAGGATCATCCTCGATCAGGCGCAGATCCCGGTAATCTTCGCACACTGAGAAAACCGTCACGGAGAATGCAGCAATGGGACGACTGAAGGACAAGGTCGCGATGATCACCGGTGCCGGAGGCGGGATCGGCCGGGCAACCGCGATCCGGTTTGCACAGGAGGGTGCCCGGGTGGCGGCTCTCGACATCGATGCCGGACGCGGACGGGAAACGGCCGAGCAGGCCGGCGCGGCAGCGGCAGACGGAGGCGGCGCTGTCTTCATCGAGACCGACGTGACCGACCGGGCGAGTGTCGCGGCCGCCGTGGACCGGATCGTCGGGGACTGGGGGGCGCTGCACGTGCTTCACAACAACGCCGGCGGCTCCACCCTTGCCGACGGTCCCGTAACCGAGGCGCCGGACGAGGAGTTCTGGCGGGTGATCACGCTCGACCTGTACGGCACCTTCGTGTGCTCGAGCCTCGCGATCCCGCGGATCGCGGCTTCGGGTGGCGGATCGGTGATCAACATGGCATCCAACGTGGCGCTGATGGCCCTGCCGGGACGCGACTGCTACACCGCGGCCAAGGGTGGTGTCGCGGCGGTCACGAGGTCCATGGCGGTCGAGTACGCCCCTGACCGGATCCGGGTGAACGCGATCGCACCCTCGGTCACGCTGTCCGACCGGGTGAAGGGCATGCTCGAGAACTCGTCGGAAATCCAGAAACTGGCCGACCAGCACCTGCTCGGTTTCGGACAGCCGATCCACATGGCCCACGTGGCCGTCTACCTCGCATCCGACGAGTCGGAGATCACCACCGGGCAGATCATCTCCGTCGACAGCGGTGTCACGATCTATTGAGCCGGGCACCGGCCGGCTCGCGCACCCGGATTGACACGGGAGCGGCGTTGGGGCTGTAGTCCCGGCTCGTTCCGACGGACCGAAGTGTCGTGATCGAGCGCTCCGGCGAGCGCCCGGTACGGGTGCGGTTCGTGACCGAAGCAACAGCGGGAACATGGAGAGATTCGGCATGGCCTATCGCGTGATGCTGCAGATGCCCTACACGGCGGGGCTGAGGTCGGTGTTCGACGGGCGCGACGACATCGAGGTCGAACGGTTTACCGAGCTGTCCGAGGACAACATCCTGCAGCACATCGGCAACTACGATGCCGCGATCCTTGGCGTGGCTCCGTTTACCCGGCGGATCATCACGAATGCCGCCCGACTGAAGATCGTCGCCCGACACGGTGTCGGCTATGACGCGGTTGACGTGCCGGCGCTGACCGAGGCCGGCGTTCCGCTGGCTGTGGTCGGAACCGCGAACTCGATCACCGTCGCCGAACACGCGCTGTTCTTCATGATGGCGCTTGCCAAGCGGGCGCTGCTCTATGACCGGGAGGTCCGCACGGGCAACTGGAACGTCCGTTTCGACACCCCGGCCTTCGACCTGGCCGGACGCACCGTGCTGATCCTCGGGTTCGGACGGATCGGCCGGCGGCTGGTTCCCATGTGCACCGCCATGGGCATGAATGTGCTGGTACACGACCCCTACGTGATCCAGGACGCGATCACGACGGTGGGGGCTACCCCGGTGCAGGACTGGCGCGCGCAGCTGCCGGAGATCGACTTTCTCTCGGTCAACTGTCCGAAGAACGAGGAGACCGACGGCATGATCGGAACGGCCGAACTGGCCGCGATGAAGCCAACGGCCTTCGTGGTGAACACGGCGCGCGGCAATATCGTTGACGAAAAGGCGCTCTACGGCGCACTGCGCGACCGGGTCATCGCCGGGGCCGGCATCGACCCGTTCGTGGTCGAACCGGCGACTGCCGACGAACCGCTGTTCGAACTCGACAACATCATCGTCTCGCCGCATTCGGCAGGGGTCACCGAGGAATCGATGTTCCGGATGGGCGCAGCCGCCGCCCGGAACGTGGTCGACTGCTTTGACGGCAGGCTGGATCCAGACAACGTGATCAACGCCGAAGTGCTGGGTTCGTAACCGGGCCGGGCGCTCGGTCAGCGTGCGCGCCTGCCGGTTCTCGCGAGCACGGTCTCGCGATACCCGATGTACAGGCCCGACGCCACGATCAGTCCCGCACCGACCCAGGCCCACAGGTCGGGGAAATACCCGAAGACCAGGAACCCCAGGATGGCGGAGAAGATCAGGTGGCCGTAGTTGAAGGGGGCCACGACTGACGCCGGACCGCAGCCCAGTGCGACGGTGTAAAGGTAGTGGCCGAGACCCGACAGCAGGCCGAGCGAGGCTATCATCGCGATCTCGAGCGCGGTTGCGGGCGTGTTCCAGGTGCTCCACACCACCAGGCTGAGCGCCAGGGTCCCGATCAGGTTGGTGATGGTGGAGGAGGTTGCGGCATCCTCGCTCGAGGACAGCCGGCGCGTGATCAGCGCGTAGAAGGCGCTGGATACGGCCGAGCCCAGCGTGAAGACGATCTGCCATGGCGTCTCGCCGAACCCCGGGCGAATGATGACCAGCGCGCCGACAAACCCGATGATGACGGCCGTCCAGCGTCTCGGGCCAACCCTTTCGCCGAGAAACGGCCCCGACAGCGCGGTGATGAACACCGGGCCCAGCATGGTGATGGCGGCGGCAAGCGCCAGCGGCACCCACTTGATTGCGAGAAAGAAGCACAGCGATGAGTTGATCAGGCAGGCGCCGCGCAGAACCTGGGCAATGGGCCGGGACGTGCGCAGCAGCAGGAAGTGCGGACCACGAACCGGCGTGAAGACCACGACCATGAAGGCCAGGGCGCCGGCGTAGCGTGCCCAGACCAGCTGCACCGCCCCGTAGTCCGCCCGCAGGGTCTTCACCTCGGCGTTGAGGATCGAGAACAGCGCGACGGCGCCGATCACCAGCAGGATCGCCAGTCCGATGCGATCGCGGGGCTGGTTTACGCGGTGCGAACCCTTGTCCTGGCTTCCGGTCATCGGCGTGTCCGGTTTCCTGGGGCCGGATGGTGGAGTGCCGCACCGGAGTGCATGTCCGCTGCGCGGCAGACTGTCCCAGACCGGGTGCGTCCTGTCGACACCGGCGATGGCAGCGGCTGGCAGGCACCCGCACCGGGCACGGTCCCCGCCTGGCATCGTGTCCTCCCGAACAATCCCGGTTTCGCGGAGAGTACCCTCCGGCCGGTGCCGGCATGCAGGCCTATCCCGTCGAACCCGACTTCGGGGTCGAACCGGACGCCGCCCGTCCGGCCCGCGCGCGGATGATCCGGCAGTACGTGCCGTTCAGCTCGAAGGCAACGCAGCGTCGCCGGTTTCTGAGGCAGGCATCGAGCGTCGTTCCCGAACCCGCGAAGGGATCGAGCACCAGTCCGCCCTCGGGGCAGCTCGCCCGGACCATTCGCTCGATGATCTCGAGCGGCTTCTGGGTCGGATGGTCCTCGCGCTCCCGGTGCTGACTGTGCAGGCGCGACACGCTCCACACATCCTTCGGATTGTAGCCCTTCTCGAGCCACCGGCTGCCCTCGAAGCGGCGCCGCGACCGCGCCTTCCGTGTCACGGCATCATACGGAATCCTGACCGCATCGATGTCGAAGTAATATTCGGAAGTCAGCGCGAACAGACCGATGGTGTCGTGCACCGAGGAGAACCTGCGGGTCGATCCCCCCATGCTCGGTACCCGCCGGTCCCAGATGATCTCGTTGATCATGGTCATGTGCTGCTTTGTGAACGAGAAGATCTCCGGCGCGTGTCTCCAGGTCGTGAACAGGTAGAGACTGCCCGTCGGCTTCAGCTTGGGCAGCGCGCACAGGATCCAGCTGCGGGTCCAGTGCAGGAACTCGTCCTCGGAGCGCCGGTCAGACCCGTTTCCGTAATCCTTGCCAAGACGGTAGGGCGGATCGGCGACCACGAGATCCACCGACCGGTCCGCGACCAGCGCCGCATGAGCCACGAAATCGAGGTTGTGCAGGTCCCACTCCGTTTGCGCGGGCCCACCATCGCATACCGTGCCGTCAGGCATCGTCCTGTCCCGCGTCGTCCCGCCCGTGCCTTGCGAAAGGGCATCATCATTTCTTCGGGCCCGCCGGTTTGCAACGATGGCGGACCCGGGGTCCGTCGGGTGGCAAGACATCGTGCGGCTCGCCCGTGTTCACGCCCCGCTGCGCGGCGCCCCGGGCAGTCGTGGCCGGACATGCGTCCGCACAGCCGATCGGCACCGCGGTCAAGTCCGCCGGGGGACGGGCCGCCTTGACAGGCCAGGACACAGGCCGAACACTCGAACCATGCTGGCCGGTATCGGAATACGGCTGTGGATGGCAGCCGCCGCCGTGGCGCTGGCGGTCCCGTTCGCTGCGCCGGAAGCGTTCGCGCACACGCAAGCGGAACCGAACGCCGGGACTGCCGAGAACGACGGTTGGCTGACGCGCGTTCTCGAGCTGGCCGTCGAATTCCAGCGCCGGGCCAATGCAGAGATCGCCGAGCACATGACAGCCCTGGAGCGGGGCGACGACCTCGGCGCGTTCTTTCTGGGCCTGGCGATCGCGTTTGCCTACGGAAGTATGCACGCCTTCGGTCCGGGGCACGGCAAGTTCGTCATCGTGTCCTATTTTCTCGGCCGCGAAGCGCGAGTGGTTCGCGGGGTGGTCATGGCGACGCAGATCGCGATCGTCCACGTCATTGCCGCAGTCGTCGTGGTCTGGCTGGCAGACATCGTGCTGCAGGCGGGGTTCGGAATCGGGCTCTCCGAAGTGCCGGGCCTTCGCGCCGGGAGCTTCCTGATCATCGTGGGTATCGGCGTGTACATGCTGTACTGCGCCGTTCGCGCCTCCCTTGGCCCGAACACGGGTGACCACGTCCACCATCACCATCACGGCCACGGCCATCACCACCACGGGCATGGCCACCATCACCATCATGACCACGGCGGCAGGACGGAAGGCGGGTTGCTGGCACTGGCTGCCGGGATGGTGCCCTGTCCCGGCGCGGTCCTCATCATGCTCTATGCAGTGGCCAACGGCATGATCGTGCCGGGATTCCTGCTCGTGGCAGCGATGTCGCTCGGGATCGGGCTGAGCATCTGCATCCTGGGAGTGGGGGCCATTCTCGCCAGGCAGACCGCGATGCGGGTCATGGAGCGGTCCGGCAGTCACCGGGGCATGGGCGCGCTCCGGCACGCGATGAACTATGCTGGAGCGGCGTTCGTCACCCTGGTCGGGCTGGCGTCGTTCATGGCGATGCTGGAGGTTCCGGCGGGCTGACGGACTCGCCACGGCCTCACCGGACCGGCCGGGGCCCATTCTCGAGGCAACCCGTGCACTGTTCCTTCAGGTGCAGACCGCGGCGTCTTCCATCCAGCCGTCATGCTCCCTCCGGACAGCCGGGCGCACCCTTCCCGGTAGAGGGTTCGATCGCGTCGTCGCTGACGGCTGATGACCGTGCCGGAATTGCCGGCATCGTCGCACCGGCCGTTCGTGATCCCGGTATCCCGACTCCGACCGGCGCCCATGTCCCGATGAGGCCCGCACCTGCGGTCCGGAAACAGTCCGCCCGGCCCCTCGACGGCGCCCCGCGAGACGGAATCAGCGTTTCGCCCGGCCCGCCGATTTGCCATCATGCCAACCCGTGGTCCACCCGGTACGGAGACATCATGCCGATCACCCGTGTACAGACCGATCACTTCAGCATCCCCCTTCCCGTGGTGCTATCCGATGCCATGCACGGCGAGATGCCGAGCTTTGAACTCGTCACGGCGCGTGTCGCCGACGAGGACGGCCGCGAGGGGCTGGGATACACCTACGTGCTCGGTGCCGGTGCCCGCGCCATCCACGCCGTCATCGAAAGGGACATCGCGCCGGTCCTTGTCGGACGCGATGCCGACCGGATCGAGGCGACCTGGAAAATGCTGTGGTGGCGGCTGCACTATGCCGGTCGCGGCGGCCTCGCGATGCACGCGCTCTCGGCCGTCGACATCGCGCTGTGGGACCTGGTGGCGCAGCGCACTGGCCTGCCGCTGTGGCGGCTGCTGGGCGGCGCCGATCCCCGGGTCGCCGCCTATGCCGGCGGCATCGACCTGCAGTTCACGCTCGATGCCCTGCTCGAGCAGACCGACCGCAACCTCGCCAACGGCTTCAGGGCGATCAAGATGAAGGTGGGCCGCGACGTGCTCGGGGAGGATGTCGAACGGGTCCGGGCCATGCGCGCGCATCTCGGCGACGACTTTCCGCTGATGGTGGATGCCAATATGCGCTGGACGGTTGACGCGGCGATCCGTGCCGCCCGGGCGTTCCGGCCGTTCGACCTGGTCTGGCTCGAGGAACCGACCATCCCGGAGGACTTTGCCGGTCACGCCCGCATCCTGGCCGAGGGCGGAGTTCCGGTGTCCGCCGGCGAGAACCTGCACACGCTGCATGATTTCCAGCACATGCTGGCCGGCGGCGGCGTGAGCTACATCGAGCCCGACGTGTCGAACTGCGGCGGCATCACCGTGTGGATGAAGGTCGCGCACATGGCCGAGGCCCGCAACATCCCGGTCACCTCGCACGGTGTCCACGACATCCATGTCCACCTGCTCGGCGCCATTCCCAACGCCTCCTACCTCGAGGTCCACGGATTCGGGCTGGAACGGTTCATCGAACGCCCGCTCACCGTTGTCGACGGACATGCCACGGCGGGCAATGCGCCCGGTCACGGGATCCGCTTCGACTGGGCCGGTCTCGAACACCACCGGGCGTGATCCGGCACGACTCGCACTTGACATGGCGGTCATTCAGTGAACACTTCATGAATACGTGCCTGTCATTCATGCCGGGACCGAATCTGCATGCCTCGACACCGTGCTTCCGTCGACCTCGAGCTGTTGCGCCACCAGACCCGCGCGATCACGGCCATGCCGGAGAGCCACCCGGTTGCCCCCCTGGGAGTGGCACCGTTCGACCAGGCGCTTGGCCGGGGCGGCCTCGGCTGCGGTCAGGTGCACGAGGTGGCCGGAGAACCCGGCCTTGCGGCGGGAGACGCGGCGCGCTGCGGGTTCACGGTCGCACTGGCACACCGGATCCTGGCGAAAACCGGCGGCGATGTTCTCTGGTGTACCGGTGATGGCCCCGGACGGCTGTCGGCACGCGGCCTCGCCTCCTTCGGGTTCGACCCGTCCCGGATCCTGTTCGTCCAGGCCCGCAATGACACCGACCGGCTGTGGGTGATGGAAGAGGGGCTGCGCTGCGGTGACCTTGCCGCTGTCGTCGGCGAGGTTGGCACGGCGCACACCGGCCACCGCGACAGTGTCGCCTGCCGCCGGCTGCGCCTTGCCGCCGCCAACAGCGGTGTCACCGGGTTCCTGCTGCGCGACACCCCGGGGACCGGCGCGACACCGGATACGCGCTGGCAGGTGACCCCGGCACCGTCTCCCGACATGTCCCCGCACTGGCATGTCCGGCTGACCCATGCCCGCAATGGCCGTGCCGCGAGCGGCACCCTGGCCTGGAACGGGCAGTCACTGTGTCTCCCGTCCCCTCTGGTATCGGGCACCCAAAGACGTCACCATGGGGATGGAACCGCCGATCCACAGCCACGGGTGGATGACAATGTCGCAGTACTCGCTTGATACCTTTCTCGCCGACCTCAGGGCAATCGACGGGGTTGCAACCGCGCCGGTCGACACCGTCAGGACCCGGATCGCCCCCCTTGTCAGGCGGTATGCGGCCGAAGCCGACTGGAGCGACCCCGGGCTCAGGTCATGCGACGAATCCCAGGGTTTCGGGATCACGATACTGAACGAGGAGGCGGACAACACCCTGCTGGTCGAGGCGATCTGCTGGCTGCCGGGCCGTGGCGTGGCTCCGCATGACCACCAGACCTGGGGCGTTGTCGTCGGCATCGAGGGTGCGGAGACCAATGTCTCCTGGGACCGCCACGACGACAGGTCCCGTCCGGACCGGGCCGAACTCACGATGGCGGACGAGGTCATGATCGGCCCCGGCGACACCTGCATCCTGGCGCCCGACGACATCCACAGCGTGCGCAACACCGGCGAAGCGCCAAGCCTCTCGCTCCACGTCTACGGCTACAGCCTGACAACCCGCAACCGCTCGGAATTTGACCCGATCACCGGAACCCGGCGGCCCTGTCCGCAGCGTACCCGCCGGACTGCCTGAAGGCAGTCCCCGGAGATCAGGGCGCCAGGGCACGCCAGGGACGGCGAACCGCAGGGAGCCGCCTGCCACTGACCTCCGAGCGGTACACGGACACGGGTTTCCGCATCCCGCTCCCCTTGCAGTCCTGTATCCCTTTTCCGGGCAGAGCGGTGTCGAAATCAGCCCGATGTCTACACAGAAGCGGACCGTCTCACCGGCAGGCAGGCCGTCTTCAAGGCGACGGAATCGGCATCGACAACCCGCTTGGCCTACCAGTAACTGGAATTTCTATGTTCCGAACCGGTATCTACTCACCCGTTCTTGGGAGCGGGCTGCGCATCGTGCAGTTTGAAGACTTCGACGGCTTTACCCACGAGCGCGATCTGGACGGCGACGAGAGGGCTGTATCCGAGTGCTGCCATTGAGTCGAGATAGCTCGAGTTCCGGCACCAGCAATCTGGCGTAACGTTGGGTTCGGAAGCATCCCGACACCTTGATCTTGAGCTTTGCCATGCGGATCATGCGTGAAGCGCAGGACGGACTCTTCGTGCTTGACGAGGCGCTCATGGAGGTTGTGTGCGTCGGACTTCGCGATCCGTCCGGGTTTTTCTTTCGGCCGCGGCGGGATGACGGGCAACTTGTTGCCCCCTGGGTCAGGAAGGTTCGGTAGCGCTTGCGCACGGCCCGGCACGCGGCCTCGCTCAGGGCCCTGGTGTCGCTCCTGTTGACCCTGTGGCAGACCTCGCGCAGCAGTTTCTTCATCAGGCGCGCCAAGCGGAAGCCGTTGGAATCGATGATGAAGGTCAGTTCCCTCAGGAGGTGGTTCCCGAGATGTTGCGCGCAACATCATGAATACATGAACAGGTACGCAGTTCCGCCTGGGGCGATGATCGAAGCGCAACGCAACGCTGCGGTTTTGACGGTTCGCCGGCCCGGCAGTCCAGCAGCCTCATCCCCGAGGCCGGTTGCCAAGGCAACACGTCCATCATAATATCCTCCCGCTGAAGCGCAATGCTGTGAAATGTGGGATGGACCATCGGCACTCTCCTGCATAAGTCCCCAGGTCCCCAAAAGCGGCTCATTACCGCAGCCGAATTTCTCCAGGCCTATTCCGAAGGCCGCATCGACTCGCGAGAGGCGATGCACGGCATCGGAGTCGACAGCTTCAGCGACCTGCTGGATGCCATGGCGGATTGCGGCTTCCGGCTGCCACGCGGTCGCGGCCGGGAAGAGCAGGTCGAACGCGAGGTCGCTGCAGCGCTCCCCATGCTGGCCGAGGCGCTGGGCGTTCCGCTGCCGGGCACGGCACCGGAATGATCGCGGTGGTAATGCCCGTTACCGGTATGGATACACGAACGTGAACCCCTCAAATCTGAAGACTCAACAGGCGTCCCGTGTCTCCCGTCACCGCAAGAGGATCTCCACTGGCGGCGCCAAGCGCGTCGAAGTCACAGTACCCCTGCAAGACGCCCCCCTCGTCAAGGCAATCGCTGGCGCCCTTCGTTCCGGCGGCGAGGAAGCCGAGCTCATCCGCCGCGCCCTGCACCAGAGACTGACCGCCCCAACGGCGAAGACAGGCGCCGAGTTAGTAGCTTTCCTCCGTGCTTCGCCTCTAACCGACGCTGACCTCGCGATCGAGCGCGACCACTCCACGGGCCGATCTGCCGATCTCGCCTGATGGCCTTTCTCCTCGACACGCTCGTCGTAGGAAGTGTCCTGAAACCTTTTAACTAGCCGATAGAGCCTCTTGCAAAATTGCTGCCTCAGACTGGTGGGAGACACACTGACCGGTGTTGATGGGAGTGGTTGGCGTCGATTTTTCGTCCCTGGCCGCGCATCCGGGGCCTGATCTGGCGGATGTGGTCCGATTCGGCAGAATCCGGGCGAGCGTGACCGCTGCTTGCGCGGGAAGCGACCAGGATCGGTTTTCAGACGGGGAGTTCAGAGCAGGAGGCGCTGCAGTTGCTCGACGGTCAGTGCCAGGATGCCGAACATGAGGTGACAGGACACCTTTGCCGCCCCACGGACCCGGACATGACGGCCACCGAAGTCATCCTTCAGACGGGCATTCACTCTCTCGCTGTTGGTGCGTTCGGCGTAGCGGACCGCCGTCGCATCGCGATAGTTGATTGCCCGTTGCGCCTTCGCGTCCTGGCGCAAGGCCTCCTTGAGCGCGGCATCGCGACGAGGATTGGGGTCGATGATCGCGACATGACCCATGCTCTTGCTGAATTCGTGGATCTGCTTCGCGTCGTAGGCGGCATCCATCAACTCGTACAGGTACGTCACCCTCTGCCCGGTCTGTGTCGCCAACGGGATCGCAGCCTGGCTGTCGTGCAGTGACGCCGAGGTCAGAAGGCAGCTGATCGGGATGCCGCCGTCCGCCGAGTCGATATGCAGCTTGTAGCCATTCCAGGACACCGTGTGGCCCTTGGCATTTCGCTTCGTGCCCCGGTCGCACTGCTTCGGCAGATCCGCGATCATTTCCGCGAGATCCATCCGCAGCTGCGCATCGAGCCGCTTGTCTTCCTTCACCACCACCTCACCCTTGCGTGGGCGGCCGCGCTTGCGCTTCGGCCTTTCGGCCTTCGCCGGCTTCGGTGCCGGTTTCTCCCGCGCTTCGATCGCGGTGGAATCGCGGGAGACATGCCCGACGATGGGTGTCTCCAGGGCCGTGGTGACCAGTGCTTCGTGCATCCGTGCCGGAAGGTCGCTGGAGGCAAACTCGGCGAAGGCACGCGAGAACGTCGCCTCGCTCGGGATGGCGGAACGCCGTGGCCACCCGCACAGCCGTCGCAGCACCGGATCCGCATCGATCCGGTCGATCAGATCGCGCGTGGTCGCCAGGTTCCAGATCGCCTTGGCAATGAACGCGCGGGCCAATGCCACCCGGTCCGCGCAGGGACGGCCCACAAAACCGGGCTGGCCGATGAAATGGTCTTCGGGAGGCGCAAACTCCAGCACCGCAACCAGCTTGCGGTGCCGATCCGACAGACGGCCCACGGCGTCGGTCAGTTCGGGAAACAACTCGCCTTGAAATCGGCACCAGAGGTCGGATACACTCTCGAACAAGGGCATCGGGGAGACTGCCTTTCGTCAGTATGTTGTTGGTCTCACAACCCCAACATACCACTGGGCGGTCCCCGTGTCCCCACTTTTTCCGAAAATCGCCCCCGTTCAGGGCCCAGAAATCGCGCGAGCCCGCTGTTTTGCAAGAGGCTCGATATATAAAGTCTTTTTGAACTTCTCCGCTGGACCGTTTTCAGCTCCGTAAGCATCCAGAGAGCGATCCGGATCTGAAACCGCGCGTTGCGGTACGGAGGCATGCGTCCGCATGACTCCATACTGCCGGCAAGGCAATCGGCCGGGTGCCAGGACGCGGATCGAGGGCATCGAGGATGCCGTGTCCGGCGGTATCGCGATGACCACGAGGATCGCCTCGGCGGGCTTGCGACCGGACGCGCAACACCTGGGTATGGGCATGTCCGGACGACGGCACCGATCACGCCACCACGGCCTGCGAAGGCAAAGCGGCACAGGTTCCGATCAATCGACGCCCCAGTCGAGCATCTTCTCGTAGCGCCAGGATGAGGTTCTGCCATCCGGATACATCACTGGAATTTCGGCCTGGTATCTTGATCTCCGGCTTGGCGGATCTTCTTCGGCAAAGACTGCGACCACGCGGGCTTCGACAGAACGCCGCCCTGGCGCATCCTCCCGTGTCGTCGGATCGTTGAATGCGGTGTGAAAGGTGACCCGGGAAGCCGGATCCTCGATGCGGGAATCGTATTGCCTGAAGATCATCGCCTCGTTCGGCTCCATCCGTGGAAAGTAATGCCAGTTCTGGGCCATGTCATGAACAAGGCGATACAACACCAGGCGGGTGCCCGGCTCAGTCATGCGCCATCCATCGGAACTGATCATGTCATCGGCCGAGATGGTCGAATGGTCGCACAGGGCAAGGGGTTTTGACTCGATTGCCTGCAGGGGGTCCGTGCTGCGCCAGACATTGTAGACGCCGAAGTGATGGCCATCAGGTATGTCGAGCACATCCTCGACAAAGGGAGTCAGATCCGCGTGGGGTGTCTCCGCATAGGTCCCAAGGCCGTTGGGCGACATCGGCACACCGGTGCGAAACTCGTGCTGCATGGTCCGTGCACAAAGGCATCCGGTGGCCGCCATGACCAGCTCCGCGCACTGGTCGTAGAACCGGGAAACGACATCGTCATGATTGCCGTAATCGATATCGATCGGCGCATGCACAAGCTCGAACCCCATGCGCCCGATGGTGGCGGCCGGTTCGAGGGCGCGCGCATCGTGAACGCGGATCGGCTTGACAACGAGCACTTCCGAATGATCGGCCCCGTCACCGTGGCATGGCAGCCGGAAGCCCCGGTATCTCGGATTGACGAAGGCGCTTTCCGAAACAACAAACGGCGTATCGGGAAACAATGGAAGAGTTCTCATGGCGCCGGCCGTCTCAGAGCTTGACCTAGAAGTGCGAATGGCCTCGCCACATGTGGTATATCCTTGTCGGCTCCGACACCAGACGAGGAGGTCCACATGTCTTGGGACGAGGCCACTCATGCGCAGTATAGGCGCTCGCGGGATCGATATGAAAGTGATCTCACGGATGAAGAGTGGGACGTGATCAGACATCTTCTCCCGGAACCGTCGACGCGGGGACGACCGCGCACGACGGACCTTCGGGATGTGTTCAACGCGGTTCAGTACATGCTGGCGACAGGATGTCAGTGGCGTGCCATTCCCAAGTGTTTTCCGCCGTTTACGACTATCCAGAACTCTTTCTACGCATGGCGCGCCAGCGGTGTCTTCGACTGCATGCTGGATGCGTTGCGCGAGCAGGCGCGGGCTCTGGCGGGACGCTCTGGGGAGCCGACGGCTGCGGCGATTGACAGTCAGTCCGTGAAGACGACGGAAAGCGGAGGCCCTGCGGGCTATGACGCCGGCAAGAAGATCAATGGCCGCAAGCGTCATGTTGCGGTTGACGTTGAAGGGATCCCGCTTGCGATCCGGGTTCACGTGGCCAGTGTGCAGGATCGGGACGGTGCGCCGGAGGTGATCCTTGCGATGCTGGAGAAGGCGCCGACGGTGACCCGACTGTGGGCTGATGGTGGGTATCAGGGTCCGAAGCTTGCGAGGGCGCTGGCGGAGCTGGGGCTCGCCGATCTGCTCGAGATTGTGCAAAAACCCAAGAATCTCACATCCTTCACCGTGCTGTATCGTCGCTGGGTCGTCGAGCGGACCTTCGCCTGGATGTCACGGTGTCGGCGCTTGGCCAAGGACTTCGAGAGGACGCTGGAAAGCTCTCTGGCCTGGGCACAACTGGCGGCCTGCCGGTTCCTGATGCGAAGGGTGGCGCGAGGGGCAACCGCTTGAAACTAATATATAACGCCATATCAATGACTTATGATTCAAACTCTCAAACTGTCTGGCGCAAGGCCAGGTCACGAAACCGGCCTTCTGCCGCCAGCAATTCGTCGTAGCTTCCAGTCTGCACCAGCCGCCCCCGGTGCAGCACATGGATCTGGTCTGCCTTGCGGATCGTGGACAGGCGGTGGGCAATGACGAGCCGGGTGCTCGTGGAGTCCTCGATTCCCTTCATGGCCAGTGCCTGGCTCCTCGTGTCCAGCCAGCTTGTCGGCTCGTCAAGGAAAATGATCCGGGGCTTGTAGACCAGCGCTGCCGCCATCCTGATTTGCTGGCTCTGGCCACCGGAGAAGTTTGCCGAATTCTCGCCTACCGATGTGTGCAACCCCATCGGCATGGCACGGATCTCGTCGGCAACACCGGCCTGTTCCAGTGCACGCCATGCATCATCCTCGCCAAGGTTGCTGTCTGTGCCGATGATGTTGTCGAGCACGCTGCCGGGCCGCAGGGAGCTGTCCTGCATGACCACGCCCATCTGTCTTCTCACGACACCGAAATCCAGCTGCGCAAGATCCCGGCCGTCATAGTAGACCGCCCCTGATTCCGGCTTCTCGAGGCCAAGCAGGAGGCGGAACAGGGTCGTCTTGCCAGCGCCGGATTCTCCGACAATTGCCACAAATTCGCCCGGTTTGGCGCTGATCGAGACCTCATCCAGCACCCTTGGTCCGCCGGGGATATAGGCGTAGCTCACCTGGTCGAGCAGTATCCGGCCGGACAGCACGGGCCGGACCCCGCCGGCCTTTCTCGTGGATGCCGGGCTTTCCAGGATTGGCAGGACCTGGTCGCAGGCCGGTTTGACGAATGCAACGGCCCGCGCCGCGTTGCCCAGCATGATGACCACCATGCACAGCACCATCACTGCCGTGAACACCGCGAGGAAATCTGCCGTGTCCACGCCACCATCACCCCGAATGGCGACGATCGAGAACAGCACTGTACTTGCCAGGGCGGGCACCGCGGCCCCGAATGCGGCAAGGTGCTCGCCGAGGATCGACAGCCGGATTTCCGCCTGTTTGTGACCGTGATACTGCCGTGCCCAGGCAGCGAAGGCCAGGTCTTCGGCGCCGGTGGTGTGCAGCTTGGAAATGCCGGTAAGGAATTGCTGCGTGTCCCCGGCCAGTCTTCGCATGGTCTCCAGATACCGGCGCTGGGGCCTGATTTGCAGGATGCAGAACGCGGCCGTCACCCCGATCATCGCTGCCGAGAGCAGGAGGGCAATCCAGCCCAGCCACGCATCGTAGAAGAACAGCAGTCCGAATGCAGGCAACAGGAACAGCGTGGACAATACGCCATCGGCCGTGACACCGGCGACCTGGTCCCTCACATCCTGGAACACCATTGATCTGGCCGTGAGTTCACCGGCAGTATGGCTGCGGAAGAAACCCGGATTCAGGCGCAGCAGGCGATCCCAGATCAAAGCGCCCAGCCGGGCGGCCACACGGCCTTCTACCCTCATTAACGCCGTGCCCCGAAGAATATGCAACAGGGCCACCAGCGCACCAATTCCAACCAGGATTGCCGCGAGCTGCAGGGCCGGGATTGCATTTCCGCCCGGCGCCACCGTGCCAACCAGCCGGTTGACCGCGAATGCCGGTGTCAATGCCAGTATACCTGCGGCAATGCCTGTCAGGACCAGCACGGTGACATCCCATGCCACGCCGCAAGACCCGGTCCGGAACAGCTCCTTCAGGCCGGATGCTCCATTGCCGGGCAATCTCGGATACAGGTAATGTGTCTCCCGGAACAGGGCGGCGGTCCCGCTGTCCGCCGGGCTTGATTCGCCGGTCAGGGGATCCACGACCCGGTAGCGGCCCGTCAACCCCGGCAACAGAACCAGCGGTTGCCCGTCCTCTCGTCGAATTGCCAGCATCGCCCCGCTGTCTCCGAGCCACCAGCGTTTCGATGTCGACAGCCGCACCCGGCGCTTGCGTATCGCCGATGCTTCACAGTAATCGGCCAGCGAGGGCTCCTCGCTGTGCGCAATGACAGGCATTCGAATTTCGAATCCTTCCTTCCTGCCAATCATGCGCAAGGCCCTCGCCATGGCCGACTCGTCGCTGACCGACCGAAGCCCGGAATTGTACAACGCTTCCAGGCTGGTCCTGGCCCGCGCCTTTTCGCCCCGGCGCCTGGCGGCCTGCGCAACCTGGAGATTGGCTTCATCAACAAGCAGCAGTCTCCGGTTGAGACTTTCGGCATCGAACGCGATCTCGTGAAACCCCGGCAGGGCCTCCTCCAGCAGACATTTTCCCTCAAGTTCGGAGGTGGTCCTGCAGTCGAACGTCTCCTCCCCGTGCAACCGGATCCAGGCATCGCGGGAGACCGGCACCAGCCCGTGGTGACCGGTGTCGGCAAGATCAAGAAAACTGGCCTCCATTCCGCTTGCAACCAGCCAGACAACGCCACGACCGGGCGCGGCGACACCTGTTCCGGTCATTGGCCCGGGATGGAGGCGAAGGTCCGTGGCTGGAAAGCCGTCCATGTCACGGGATACGGCAGCGGACACGCATTCGATCCAGAAATCGATCTGCCGGTCGAGCTCCGGCCTGATTGCAATGGAATTGTCGCCGTTCTCCAGCGCCTCCAGCAGACATTCCAGCGTCAGTCGCCGCAGCCGGGTGTCCTGCAACCCCTTGGCGACCAGGTTCATTGCATGGCCGGACTGATCGACACTGAATGCCAGCTGGCCGACTTCAAGACGAGCGAAATGCTTGTAGGTGGATGCCATTCGCCCGGATTCAAATTCGGCCGCCAGCACATCGATGGCCCCTGCCTCGACATACCAGACATGGCCGGACTCCCGCAGGCTGACTGGCTGGTTCGCAGGAGCGGCGCATGCGTCGCCGCGCTCGAGAAACAGCGCCGCCAGGGCGTCATCCGGACGGAAGTCATTCGCCATGAAGCAACCTCCGATATATGTTGTCCCGGGCGTACAACTCGTTGTGGGTCCCCTGCTCGACGATGCGGCCGCCATCGACAATCATGATCAGGTCCGCATCGCGAATCGTGCTCAGGCGATGGGCAATGATCAGGCAGGAACAGCCGCGGCGGCGAATGCTGTCGTCAATCATCAACTCGGTAACGGGATCGAGAGCGCTCGTGGCCTCGTCCATGATCAGCAGTGACGGCTTGTTCACCAGCGCCCTGGCAATTTCCAGCCGCAGCCGCTGACCACCGCTGAAATTCCGTCCTCCTTCCTCAACCATGGATTCGTAACCTTCGGGACAGTTGATGATGTCCTCGTGAATCGATGCATCCCTGGCGGCGGACGTCACGTAGTGACCCGGAATGGTTGTATCCCACATGGTCAGATTGTCGCGGATGGTCGCTGCAAACATGACCGGGTTCTGGTCGACGATGGCAATCGACCTGCAGAATACTTCGCGCGGGATATCGCCAATCGGATGGCCGTCGAACAGGATGTCTCCCGACCAGGGCTGGTACAGGCCTGCCACAAGCTGTGCGATCGTGGACTTGCCGGAACCGCTGGGGCCGACCAGCGCAATGCGCTGACCGGGCTCCATGGTCAGGCTGAAATTGCTGACCAGCGGGTCACGGTTTTTCTGGTACCCGAAGGTCACCCCCTTCATTTCAAGCTTGCCGATCAATCGCAGCCGGCCCTCGGTGGTCATGATCCTCCCCGGCTCGCTGGCGCCATTGACCGCCGGCGCCGCCTGGTGCGGCGCATTGATGACGTCATCCATTCTTGTCAGATCGGCTTCCAGGGTCTCCAGCATGTCGGAGAATTGCCCGATGCGGGCGACCGGACGAATGAAGTTGTCGGCAAGTATGTAGAAACCCATCAACTGGCCGAGACTGATATGTTCCAGCATCATCAGCCAGCCACCAAGACCGAACACCGCCGCTGCATTGAACAGCTGAAAGAGTTGCGGGAGAGAGGATGCCACATGCCCCAGCTCCACGAATTCTTGGCGAGCGACAAGTTCACGGGCCTGTCTGCCGCTCCAGTCGGAAAAGAAGTCATTCTCCCGCGCCGTGGCCTGCAGGCTCTCGATTGACGACAGGCCGGCGGCGCTGATACCGGCCAGCATGCTCTGCTCGCGCCGTAACCGGTGATTGTGGTCGCGGCGCAGGCGGGCCAGCAACCGGGTCATGACAAAGCAGGACCCGCCAAGACCGGCAACCACAAGCGCCAGCGAGGGGTGCCAGACCAGCATGACCGCCAAGAAGGCCGCGCTCATGATCAGGTCGACCGAAAGCCGCACGAGTTGTCCGGCCCCGGTATCGGCCATCTGGTCAATCGTTCGCAGACGCAAGGCGAGGTCGCCAGCCAGCCGGTGGGCAAAGAACCTGACGGGAAGGCGCAGCATGGTATCGAGGAAGCTGTCGGACTGGGTGATCGAGAGGCGGATCACCAGATCACGCAGCGAACGCATCTGCAGCCAGGTCAGGAGGTAGGCGGATACGCCGGCCAGCAGCGTGCCCGCGGCTAATGTCCAGCCGAGTTCGGTCTGCCCGGCCTCCAGAACGCGATCCACGAACAGGGCCAGCAGCAGCGGCAGGGCCAGCAACACGATTGCCAGAAGCAATCCGAAAACCGTGGTGCGGGCCAGCAGCGGCTTGTGAACCCGCAGCCAGGGCCAGAGCCTTTGCACGACGCTGCGCCTGGCTCCCTGCTGGCTGAATTCGCTCCCGGGCGCGAGCAGCAGGCTGACACCGGTGAAGTGGCGGTCGAATTCTTCCCGGTCGACATTGCGATGCCCTTCGGCGGGATCATTGAGAAAGAAACGATCCCCGGCCATACCCTCGAGCACGACGAAGTGGTTGAACCCCCAGAACAGGATGATCGGCAGTGGAAGCGCTGCCAGCTGGTCAGTCTGACAGCTGTGGCCGGTCGCATCCAGGCCATAGCTGCGCGCGGCCTGTGCAATGTCCTTCATGTTGGAGCCATCGCGACCGACACTGCATTGCTCGCGCAACTCTTCCAGCGATATCCAGCAGCCGTGATGCGCAAGCACGATACCGAGACAGGCGGCCCCGCAATCGGTAGCCTCCAGCTGCATCATCAGCGGGGTGCGGCGTGGTCGCCGCCGGAATTTCGGGATACGGGTTGCCGTCGCAGACGTCGATCTGACTGGTTGTGCCATCTTTGCTCAGTCTGCCAGCGCAGCCAGACCAAGCATTGCCAGTAACAATACCATCAATGCTGCCTTGAAAATACGCTGATGCGGTGCCGACACATTCAATGGCTCGTCCATGGCCTCGGGCTGTGCCTTGTGGATCAGGGAATCTCTTCGAAACACTTTCGGATTACTCTCGCAAAACCAGTTGTCCTGTCAGCACCGGAAACATGAACGATCGCGTGTCACGCCTCGCTGCCACAGCCCTGTGCCCCGGCGCCGGCATGGCGGATCACGCTCGCGACATCGGTGCCGGCGAGGGCCGGGGTCGTCGAGGACAGAAGCGCCAGGAAACGGATGTCGGATGCGGGCGCCACGGTGCAGCCCGGCGGCAGGTTCCGCTGCCAACTCATGACGTCGGCAGGTCCTGGAATTGGGGTGGTTGTGCCTTGCAGTAATCGTCAATGAATTGCTGGTGGTCCGGAAACTGGTTCGCCTGCTTGTCGACATTTTCGTGGATGTCAGCCAGGTATTTCCCGAATTCCTCGTCGCTCATCGCATTGGCGATCGGGTGATGCTGTTCCGGAATCAAACCCTGGCCCAGCATGACCTGCGCCCATGACGTGGTGCCGAACAGTCCCGACTGGTTCCAGGATATCCGGCCCGTCTGACGAAACAGCCTGATTCGGTGTTCGAGGGAGTCGGGAATGTTCATGATGCGGCACTGCCGCCAGAACGGCGTATCCGAGCGGTCGGTCACATGGTAGTGCAGGATGATGAAATCCCGGATGTTGTCGATTTCGATCTGCATGTGAGAATTGAACTCCGCGATCTCGGATTCGCGAATTCCGTCATCGGGGAACATCTGGACCAGGCAGGTGATGGCCTGCTGAATGAGGTAGATGCTGGTCGATTCTAGCGGTTCGATGAAACCGGATGCCAGCCCCACGGCCACGCAGTTCTTGTGCCAGCACCTGCGCCTCTGGCCGGCCCTGAAACGGATCAGCTGCGGCTCGGCAAGCACCCGACCCTGCACATTGTCGAGCAGCCGCGCCCTTGCCTCATCGTCGGACCAGTGCCGGGAGGAGAACACCATGCCGTTTCCGATCCGGTGCTGCAGCGGAATGCGCCACTGCCATCCCGCTTCATGGGCTATCGAGCGGGTATATGGATGCGCGGCTCCGGACGATTCCGTTGGCACCGCGATTGCCCTGTCACAGGGCAACCAGTCGCCATAATCATCGAAGCCGACATCGAGGGCTTGCCCGATCAGGAGCCCGCGAAAGCCGGTGCAGTCGATGAACAGGTCGCCGGTGAGGAGTTGCCCGGATTGCAGGCGCAGACCGGTTATGAATCCGCTGGCCGGATCCTGTTCCACCTCCTCAATTCGTCCTTCATGCCGGACAACGCCGAGCTCCTCGGCAATATCTCGCATGAATCGTCCGTAAAGGCCGGCATCAATATGATAGGCGTAGTTCAGAACGTTGTGCAGGCTGATTGCAAACCGGTTGCGCAGCGCCGCCACTGTTTCCGGACAATATTCGTCATAATCCCGGGCCAGGCCCAGCAGACGGCCCCTCAGCCAGTAATGCTGAAAGCCGGCGCTCCAGCGCTCCCTTCCGACCCATCCGAAGGAATGGAAGTAGTCCTTGCCCAGATCCCGCCAGTTCTCGAAAGAAATCCCGAGCTTGAAGGTGCCCTGGACCGCCCGCAGGAAGTCGGTCTCCCCGATATCCATGTATTTGTGAAAGAGTCGCAGCGGCGGAACCGTTGCTTCACCCACGCCGACGGTGCCGATCTCGTCGGATTCGACCAGGACGATGTCCAGGGTTTCGCCGAGCTGCCGGGCAAGCATTGCCGCAGCCATCCATCCGGCAGTACCGCCTCCGGCGATCACGAGCTTCCTGATTTTCCTATTGTCCATAACCTGCTTCCGGGGGGTCGAGTTGGCGTATTTGCTCCATTGCCGGACTGGAACAGGGCGGTTCAGCGCGGACATAATCTTCAGTCTGACATACGAGGCATCGAAAAGACCCGGAAGTCGGGGACCGGGCAGCATCGAAATGGTGCCCCATGTGATGTGCGAAACATCGATTCCGATCTCGAATTCGGCATCCGGAGCATGTCAATGCCGATTGCCGGGTCAATTTCCTTGCGAACCATTACTGCCGTGGACAGGGTATCGTGTGCAAATGTCCTGTTCAACTCTGTCGCGAGAAATCGGGATTGCTGCCGCGCCGGCACTCACCAAGTCGGGGTACCGGTGGCATTTCTGACACCGTCGACTCCGATTCTGCCGGCAACGCCGCTGATTTCTCCATCCGACAGGTTGCGGCCCGCCGATGCCAGGACCAGGTGACAGTCGGTGGCGTTGTCTCCAAGGACATGGATGTTGATGTCGTCCGGAACCGAAAACCCGGTTGCGTCCTTGACGGCTGCCTTCGGGTCATTCAGGAGCCGGGTGCGGAATTCTCCGTCCTCCTGGCAAATGCCTGCGCCTCGATCTGTGACGGTGAGGTCATGTTCGTTCGTCTTATTTTCTGAACATTGGCATGACGACATTGCCTGACCGGAAGAATGGCTCCGGCAGAAAATCAGCAGATCACTGCCGGAGCCCCGACAATGCTCACCAGGTGCCGATGTTACCAACCCCACGGGCCATAATTGTTGGTACCGCCGGCAACGCCGCTGATCTCTCCATCCGACAGGTTGCGGCCCGCCGGTGGCAGGACCAGGTGATAGTCGGTGGCGCTGTCTTCAACGACATGGATGTTGATGCCGTCCGGAACCGAAAGCCCGGTTGCGTCCTTGATGGCTGCCTTCGGGTCATTCAGGAGCCGGGTGCGGAATTCTCCGTCCTCGTCGGCCCTGGCAAGTACCTGTGCTTCAATCTGCGATTGAGTGGTCATGTCTGTTCCCCTTTGTCCTCTGAACATCGCCATGGCGATGTTTGCCTCGACGTTTTCCTTGGTCGTTGGAACATATTTTTGGTCATTGTTCGAGTCAACTGACCTCCCGTGTGTCGTAGATCACGGGGCGGTGGGAGCGTCCGGCGGCGTATCCATGTCGGCTTCGAGGCTGTCGGATATCCGAACGGCAACGACCTTCACCGAGTGCCGCCCGAGGTGTGCGTAGCGCGCGGTCGTGTCGGCTATCGCACAAACCCCACATTGCGGGTGAAACGGTTACGATCTTTTACCGGTTTCACCGGCTTGGTGGGAAACGGGCTGTGAAACTGGGCCATCGATCGCATCGTGGCGAGCCGATGCTGATGGTTGCAGATGAAGACGGTTGCCGATTCGTCATACCGTGCTGGATGACGGATCCTGACGCGGCGGAGTGGACGGTCCGCGACGTTCCACGACTGTCGCGGGCGGCCCTGTCGGAACTGCAGGGTCTCGTTGCACTGGTTCTCCATCCTCCTGATGTGCCGGACACAGGAGACTGCGATGAGACATCGAAGAGAGAACACCCTGCAGCGAAAGTTGCCTCTGACACCTGCGGTGCGGATCACCTTGCCGCAAGCCACGAAGGAGATGGCCGTCCAGTCGCTGTCAGAGCTGATCGCGGCAGTGATGCGACAAGACCCGGACCGAACGCCTCGGGACGAAGGCAGTCATGACTAACGCCGCAGTGCTCACCGCGGCACACCGGGAGCGGGCTGCATATGTCTACATCCGGCAGTCATCGGAAACCCAGGTCCGGAACAATGTCGAGCGGCAGCGTCTTCAGTATGAGTTGGAGCGCCATGCGAGGGATCTCGGTTTTCGCGACGTCACGGTCATCGATGACGATCTTGGTTTGTCAGGTGATGGCGTGTTCCGTCCGGGTTTCGAAGCCTTGCTCGAAGCGGCATGCAAGGGCGAAGTCGGCTTGGTGCTGTCGATCGAGGCGTCAGGAACATCCAATAGTCGATTTGTCCACATGACAGCCGGCCGGGGGTGTACGGCAGGATTGTGAGGACAGGCGAAAGCACTTGGGATTGTTGCATTGATGCGGTGGAGATTTGTAGGGTAAAGTTAACAATCTTGACGTCCCGTCTCTTGCGACGACACTGCCTTGTGCGAGGTGACTGACATGTCTGACATAGACCGTCTGATCGAACAACGTGACCGCGCCCGTGATCAGTTTGCCACCATCGGCGACATGCGCCCGGGCACGCTCAACACAAACTTCACCAAGTGCGGCAATCCGAACTGCCATTGCGCTCACGACGATGCGGCCAAGCACGGCCCCTACTGGATTCTCACCCGCACACTTGAGCGTGAGAACAAGTCGGTGCGCCTGCGGCCTGATGAAGTCGCTCTGGCCCAGTGCCAGACCGATGAGTACAAGCGGTTCCATGCGGTCTCGGTGGCCTTCATCCGTGCCAGCGAGGAGCTGGCCGAGGCCCGGCGGATGGCGTTGCGTGCCGGGGATCCGGCCAAAAAAAAGACTCCGAGGCCTTCGCAAAGCAGGGTGCCGTCGCGCTGAGCACGGACATCGAGGCGCTGGTCGGACAGGGGGTCTTTGCGGACAGCGATTTCGAGGCGGTGGAGCGGGCGGCCAGAACCGCTGCGCTGCAGGTGGCGGCCAAGCTTGTGGCGCAGTACATCAACGTCGACCACAGTGACAAGCAGGGCCCCCGCATGGCCTGCGACTGCGGCCATGCTGCGCACTATGCCGGACGTCGCGAGAGGACCGTGACCACGGCCCTTGGACCTGTGACCCTTGAACGCGCCTGTTATCATTGCGAGGCCTGTGGCACCGGGTTCGCGCCGCGCGATTGTGTTCTGGGCTTTGACAACGGTTCGTTGCCGCCTGCGGTGTTGCGCATGGTGGGCATCGCAGGGAGCGAGGTCAGCTTCGCGATGGGGTCCAGGCTCATCGACGAACTGGCAGGTCTGCGTATCGACCCGAAGACCGTGGAACGCCACGCCGAGGCGCTTGGGCGGGAGGTCGCAGAGGATGAGCGTGGCGTCATCGAGCCCGAGCCCGGTGATGCGCCAACACTCTATGTCGGTCTCGACGGCACGGGCGTTCCGGTGCGCAAGACAGAGACCGAGGGACGCCAGGGCAAGCAGGCTGACGGTTCGACCAAGACCCGGGAGGTCAAGCTGATGGTAAGCGGAGCCTCTTGTAGAGTCGGGGGAGGCGCGCCCTGCCGTAGGCCCGAGGGAGTAGCTGTTGCCGGCAGCTTTCGCTCGACTCTACAAGAGGCTCACAACTGTATATCTTGTCTGGCCGCGCAAGCGCCGGGCGGGGCAGCGGCCAGACATTTCGGCTCGCGACTGGAGAGGCGGACCCGCCCAGTTCACGCCACGCCGGCCGTCACTCGCCCGCGCCAAGGAGAAGCTGCGCGGAAAGCGGCCGAAGCTGACGGACAAGCAGCAGCGCGAACTGTGTCGGATGCACGCGACGGGCGACTATTCGATCAGCGACCTGGCCGAGCTGTTTTCAGTCTCCCGGCCGACCGTCTATCGCACACACAACCGGCACCGGTGTCGTAGCAAAACATCTCAACCGCCTCAGTCGGTTGGCGATGAAGCGCCGTGGGTCGGCAATCCCTGGACCCCCGGGCCCGGTCCGGATCGGCCAAGGGGCGGAGACCGGTTTGCGGAGGTTCCTGCGGAATGGAGTCAGGAACAGGGAACAAACCGGACGGGAGGGGCTCCCGACCAGAACAACATGGAGTGCAGGTTCGTCAGGCATCCGGCTGCTCTTCCTTGGCCCGCACGGCCAGGACCCTTCCTCCGCGGGTGTCGCCGGCGTCTTGCGGCGGGTGAGCGGCGTCTGCCCTCTCCACACCCATCCAGCACAGCAATTCGATATCGTCACGCTGGATAGGAGGCAGCGGTTCCGGGGGGGTTACGGCCTCCAGCCCGGTCTCGTGGATCTGTTCGATCAGGAACCGCGAAAGCGCGGCACCTGCATGGTCCGGGTTCTCGAACCATCCGCGCAGCAGGGTCTCCTCTCGCCTCGGCCATGGCGCTTCGAGAATATCAATGGCCTCGTTGATCCGGGCGGCAGCCATGTCCAATGGCGGGTTGTCGCGGATGAACGCGGCAACCTGGTGATTGAGCGGCCTCACCTTCGGTTGCAGGTTGATCGGGTCGGTATTTCTCATCCACTCGGCCCAGATATCCTGCTGCGCAACGTCCCAGAAGGCGTAAACGCGCTCCCGCAGGCGCGCGGCAAGATCACCGGCGAAGCGGCGCGAATTATCCAGGATCTCGCCGAGACTACCCTTCGGCGCCAGGGCTTCGGCGGAGAACAGCAACCAGAGAAAGGACAATTGCCCGTCTGACAGCAGCGACGGCTGGCACTCGATATAGGTCTCGGTCCGTCCGCGCCGTCCCACACCCGCCTGGACGGCCGTCGAATAGAGCCGGAGGCGGTTGCCCTGGACCAGAATGACCCAGGCCAGGTTCTCGGCGTCCGCTTTGGTAAGGGCGTAACTTACCGGGGACAGGTTGTTGAAGCGCGCCGCCCCGGCTTCCGGAACCTCCGTCTCGTCCAGCATCACGGCCAGGGCCGCCCGGCCATGCCGGCTTCGCAACAGGACCGTCAGGTTGTCGAGGCGCTCGACTTCGAACCCGAGCGCCGCAATCAGGTCCCGGCCGCTCTTTCCGAGCGCGGCCCGGGCCTTCTGGCCGGCGGCGGGCCAGTTGTTGCGTCTGGGCACGCCATGCTGCAGCTCATGCAGGGCCAGAAGCCCCTCATTGGCGATTCCGGGCAGGGCGGTCTCAAGCGACGGCAGGGCCTGGGCGAGAAACCGCAGCGCGGCGTGCCGGTCCGGTCGATCCAGAACTTCCCGGCATAAGCGCTCGACCTGCCCGGGGTCCATTGCCGGATAAACGGGGGGATCTTCCCCCGAGGGGCCGCAAAGCGCCGCGCCGCCCGAATACAGGATGACCAGGAGCACCGGCGCCGCCCGTCCGTCCCGGCGCGCCTTCCAGCTGTCGCGCAGCGCCGCCCGGCTCGGCATTGCCACGGATTTGGCGACCGCGACCTCGATCGCGTGCTGGCCGTGCCCGAGAAACAATCCTTCTGCATGGAAGCCGGACTCAGCCGGCATGCCCGCTCCTTTCGGCCGCTGGCCATGACGACGCGATCATCCTGACAAGGGTGATGCGCGTGAGGCAGGGTTTCTGCGAATTACCGGCGGGCCCGTCGAAAAGGGCCTTGCTCATGGTTCCCCGACGCTTTGCATACCACGCCCCTTGCAAGATCCTGTCCCCGTCACCATCGACACGACCCGGTCCGTGTTTGGCGGTGAATAGCCGACTGTTGGCCCCATTCTGTCTCTTCCGTCCTATGGGCATACCGCGCAATCCGGTCACCACAGACGAATGACGCCGAAGCTGTCGAATACGGAATCGACCGAGACGATCGGAACGTCGCGCGCCAGAGCCTGTGCGGCAAGCATCCGGTCGAACGGGTCGCGATGAGAACTGGGCAGGCGCCCGGCGCGCTCAGCGTCTGTAACGCCAATCGCCAACTCTTCGAACCCCTGTCCGGCAATGTGGGATGCGACATCGAGCGCCACGGCCTCGCACCCCGGCAGCTTTCCGATCCGGAATTTGGTGGCAATTTCCCAGGCGGACGCCGCGCTGACCGTGATGTCATTCGACTCGTCCGCGATCACGACGCGCGCCGGTTCCGAAAGACGCGCGCTGTCCGCAAGCCACCAGAGAAAGGCATGGGTGTCCAGCAGCACCTGCACCGCTATCCGGACTCCCACGCCGCCAGCTCTTCCTCCGGCAGCGGATCGAAGAAGGCATCGGGAACGACCAGCTTACCCTTGAGGATATCGGGCTGCCGCTTCACTCGGGCCTTGCAGGCGACGAGACGCGCGACGGGTTCGCCGCGCCGCGCGATCACCACGTCCTCGCCGGCCTCGACCCGTGCCAACAACCGGGAAAGCCCGGTTTTCGCTTGATGAACATTGACGACGTGCATCGACTTTCACCGCTCTTCGGCACATTTAGCTAACAATATGGCTAGAGTTTGGTCCGCGTCAACATGGCTGTGCCACAAAAGCCAAGGAGCGCTCACCGGTTTTTCGGCCATCGATATTCGCCGGTGAGCAGGATATGGGCTCATTCGAGCGGCGAGATGTGGGCGAGGAGTTCGGGTTCGACCGGCAGTCCGGCGCGCCCTCTCTGCCGAACCGCTTCTCCCAGACGCACGGTATTCCAGTAGATGACGGTGCCGGGCAAGCGCTTCGCCGATAGTGATGAGCCGGCGTTCAACCGCATCCTGCCTCATGCGGTCAGCGAGGAACGCCGCCTCGTCCAAGTCAGCGGTGTATTCAGCGATCGCCTCCGCGCACTCGTCGATGTCCCATAGCAGGGCCAGAATGTCACGCGGCATAGACGGGTTCGCGGTCGCGTTCGATGGAGGCCAGACGGTAGGGGTTGCGGATCGCTCCTGTCTCGACCAGGTCCACCTTGCGCCCGAGGGCGTCGGCCAGGTCTGCCTCGAGCCCCATGAGCCGGTCGAAGCGGTCGGGGCGGCGCGATGGCAGAGCGTCCCAACCACCCCAGCCGTTTGGCGATGAAGCGCCGTCTCGGTGTCTACGCCCGGCCCGGGATTCACACATCCGCCGCGATCATGACCGCCACGGCCGCGATGACCATGGCCCACTCGGCTCGGCGCGCGCGACATGGACATCCGCCGCGCGGCCAGGCTACATTGTGGCCCAGTCTGGAGGATCAACACGTGCGCACCGTCGTTCGCGCCCGCATCGACGAGAAGACCAAGGAAGAGGCTGTCGCCGTGCTCGACGCGATCGGCCTCACCGTGTCGGATGCCTTCCGCCTGATGATGGTGCGGATCGCGGCCGAGAAGCGCCTGCCCTTCGAGCCCCTGGTGCCAAACGCGGAGACCGTCGCGGCCATGGAGGCCGCGCGGCGGGGCGATCTGGTTACGGTCGGCGACGTCGACGGGCTGATGGCCGACCTCCATGCGGACGATTAGGCGGACCGCGGCCTTCAAACGGGATTACAGGCGCGAGAGGAAAGGCCGCTTCGGCCAGGACGCTCGATGCCCAATTTACCCATGTCATAGCCGAGTTGGCGGCGGACCGGCCGCTGGCACCGCGTCACCGCGACCACGCGCTCGGCGGGCAATGGAAGGACTATTGGGACTGCCATGTCCGGCCCGACCTGGTCCTGATCTACCGCAAGCCCGACGCTGAACACCACGATCTGGTGCGCCTCGGCTCGCACAGCGAACTCGGCCTCTGACCGGCCGCGCCGCGCGCGCGGGACCCATCCCCGCTCGATGACCCCGTCGATGGAAACCCCCGAAGACCATCTCCTCGTCCAGTTCCAGGGGATGATCGAGGAGTACGAGCGCGCGCAGAGTCTGGAGCGTTCCCGCAGTGCTTTGCCAGCGCATGGAGTTCGTCCGCTGTGTGGTCCGTCCAGGTTACCGGCGTTGCCGCACTCATCATAGGCCTCCGACCGTCGTGAACCGATCACCACAGTCCATGGAGGTCGTCCGACTCGTCACCACAACATATTGAACCAGAGAGTCAATTTGGAGTGCGTTTGGAGTCCCCAACGCATCCGTCGGACTGCCCGAGGAAGGCCAAGAGGATCAGAACGGCAGGCCGACGTAGTTTTCGGCCAGCATCGCCATGGCGACGGGCGAGGACAGCAGGTACTCGAGCTCCGCAAGCAGGATCCGGGCTTCGAACCCGTCGTGGTCGACCGGGCGGTGCAACAGCGTGGTCATCCACCAGGAGAACCGCTCGGCCTTCCAGACCCGTGCCAGTGCCGTCGCCGAATACGTCTCGAGCCGCGCCCCGGAACCGCCTCGGCAGGACTCGACAATCGCACGCGAGAGGTAATGCACATCGGACGCGGCAAGGTTGAGCCCCTTGGCACCCGTCGGCGGCACGATATGGGCGGCATCCCCGGCGAGGAACAGCCGCCCGTGCTGCATCGGTTCGGTCACGACACTGCGCATCGGCGCCACCAGCCGTTCCAGTACCGGGCCCTCCTGGAGCATTTCGGCATCGTCCGGGCCAAGCCGGCGGCGCAGTTCCTCCCAGATCCGCCCGTCGGGCCACTCTGCAGGATCGATATCCGGCTCGCATTGCAGGTAAAGACGCGAGCGCCCCGGCGGCCGCATGCTGTAGAGCGCAAATCCGCGCGGGTGGCGGGCATAGATCAGTTCCGGGCTCGGGGGCGGCGCCTCGGCCAGGATCCCGAGCCAGGCGTGGGGCCAGACCCGTTCATGCACGCGGGCGCCGGGCACATGGCTGCGGGAGACACCGTGAAACCCGTCGCACCCGGCGATGAAATCGCAGACCAGTTCATGTTCGACGCCGCCCGAGCGGTAGTGCAGTCGCGGCCGGTCGCTCTCGACATCGACCGGGACCACGCCGTCCGCCTCGAAGACAATCTCGCCCCCCGCACACAGCCGCTTCGCGATCAGGGTGCGCACCACCTGGGTCTGGCCGTAGACGGTGACCCCGGGAGTTCCGGTCAATCCGGCGAGATCGATGCGGGTCCGCTTGCCGTCGAGGCTGATCTCGATTCCCCCGTGCACCTGCCCGTCCCGCATCACCTCCTCGCCCATTCCCGCCTCGCCGAGCAGGTTCACCGTCCCCTGTTCCAGCACCCCGGCCCGGATCCGGCCCTCGACATGGGTCCGGTCACGGCTCTCGAGGATGACGGTGTCGATGTTCTCGCGCATGAGCAGCTGGGCAAGCAGCAACCCTGCCGGACCGGCTCCGATGATGCCGACCTGCGTTCGTCTCGTGGCCATGTCCGTCCCCGTCCCCGCGATCGCGGGCAGACTATCCGAAGCCCGCGACGGGCTCCAATTCCGGACCGGTGCGACGAGTGGCGGGCGGCGGCAACTTCGCTATAGTGCCGCTGCCGCTGCCACCCTGCCTGGACCACGCCCCCGATGCCCGAGCTTGTGAACCTGGGCGACCTGCTCGACCGATCCGCCGACCCCGCGCATCCTGCACTCGTCGACTGCAGCGCACCCGGAGGTCCGCACACGCTGAGCCACGGCGAACTCGATGCCGCCTGCCGGGCTGCGGCCCGCGGCTTTGCCGGCCTCGGACTTGTCCGGGGAGACCGGGTGGCAATCCTTGCCGCCAACAGCGCGGAGTTCGTGATCTCCTGCTGTGCGCTGATGCGCGCGGGACTGGTCGCGGTCCCGATCAACCACCGGTTTCCGCCCGAGACCGTCGCCTTCATTCTCGACGACGCCGACTGCCGGGTTGCGCTGGTCGACCGGGACCGGCGCGCCGCCGTTCCCGACGGCCTGTCGACGCTGGTGTTCCGGTCGGACGGCCCGGAGAGTTTTGAGCGGATTCTCGATCCGGGTCCGTTCGAGACCTTTCGTCCCGACCCGGACGAGGTGGCCCTGTTTCTCTACACCTCCGGCTCGACCGGACGGCCCAAGGGAGTGCCCCTGACCCATCGCGGCCACCTGTGGGTTGTCGAACAGCGGATCGCCCGGCGCCCGGACCCCGCTCACCGGCTGCTGGTGGCAGCACCGCTGTACCACATGAACGGGCTGGCGATCTGCCAGATGGCGCTCGCTGCCCACCTCACCATCGTTCTCATGCCCCGTTTCGTGGCCGGAGAGTACGTCCGTGCCATCGGCGAACATCGGATAACCTGGCTGACTTCGGTCGCGGCGATGATGGCCATGGTGGTGCGCGAACGCGACGAACTGGCGAGAACCGACCTGTCCCCGGTCAGGATCGTTCGCATGGGATCGGCGCCGGTCAGCCCGCAGCTCGTCGCGGACATCCGCGAGATCCTGCCGCAGGCACAGATCACCAACGGCTACGGCACCACCGAGGCCGGCCCGGTGGTCCACGGTCCGCATCCGGACGGCCTGGCGCAGCCCGACATTTCTGTCGGCTACCCGATCCCCGGCATCACCCGGCTCGTCGACGGCGACGATCCGGACCCGGAACAGGGGGAGATCCAGTGCCGCAATCCGGCCGTCACCCCCGGCTATCACAAGCTGCCGGAAAAGACAGCGGAGGTGATGACGCCGGACGGATGGTATCGCACCGGCGACGTGATGCGCCGCGACGCCGACGGGTTCCACTACTTCGTCGGCCGCCTCGACGACATGTTCAATTGCGGGGGCGAGAACATCTATCCCTCCGAGGTCGAGAAGCTGCTCGAACGTCACGAGGCGGTCGAACAAGCCTGCGTGATACCGGTTGCCGACGACATCAAGGGCTTCAAGCCGGTCGCCTTCGTCGTGCGCCGGCCGGGGCATGCGGTCAGCGAGGACGAGCTGCGACGGTTCACGCTGACACGTGGACCGGCCTATCAGCACCCGCGGTCGGTCACCTTCCTGGAGGCCCTGCCGCTGACGGGAACCAACAAGATCGACCGCCAGGCGCTCACCCGACGCGCCGACATGCTATTGTCGCCCGCCGGGTGAGCCTGAGCCGGGGAGGAACCCATGCGCGCCGTTGTTCTGCGTGAACACGGGGGGGCCGATGCCCTCCGCCTCGAGAACGACTTTCCCGACCCCGGGTGCGGTCCCGGGGAGGTCGTCGTCCGGGTCCGGTCGACCTCGCTCAACTACCACGACATCTTCACCCGCAACGGCATGCCGGGCATCCGCATCGCCATGCCGATGATCTGCGGCCTCGACGTTGCCGGCGAGATTGCCGAAACCGGGCCCGACGCCGGGCCCTGGAGACCCGGTGACCGGGTGCTGATCGATCCGCGCAACCGGGTCGAGGGCGGCCTGGTCGGCGAGACCATCCATGGCGGGCTGGCGGAATACTGCCGGGCGCCGACCCACCAGCTGATCCGCATTCCCGATGGCGTGAGCTTCGACCAGGCCGCGAGCCTGCCGGTGGCCTACGGCACCGCGCACCGCATGATGCTGACCATCGGAAAGGTCACGGCCGACGACACCGTCCTGATACTCGGCGCATCCGGCGGTGTCGGCACCGGCGCACTGCTGCTGGCCCGGATGGCGGGAGCGGAGGTCGTGGTCTGCGCGTCCAGCGGCGAGAAGATGCAGCGGTTGCGTGAACTCGGTGCCCATCACGCCATGTCGTACATGGACAACGAGTTCCACAAGGGGGTCTACCAGCTCTACGGCAAGCCGGCCCGGCGCGGCTTCGACGGCGGTGTCACCATGGTGGTGAACTTCACCGGCGGCGAGACCTGGGTTCCCGGCCTTCGGTCGCTGAGGCGCGGCGGGCGCATGCTGACCTGCGGCGCCACCGCCGGGTTCGATCCGAAGACCGATATCCGCTTCATCTGGACCTTCGAGCTGCAGGTTCTGGGTTCGAACAGCTGGGAACGCGATGATCTTGCAGCGCTGATGGATTACATCCGGGACGGCCTGATGGCGCCGGTGATCGACACGGTCCTGCCGCTCGAACAGGCGCTCGAGGGCATCCGGCTGATCGAAGACCGCGAGGTCTTCGGCAAGGTCGTCATCAACCCGTGAGGAAATGGAGAGGGGCATGACCCGGTCACCGAGTTCCGCGGACATTCAGTCCATGCTCGACGACTCGCCCTACATCGCGTTCATGAACCTCGAGGTGACCGGGGTCGACCCGGACGGGCCGGCGATTACCATCCGCATGCCGATGCGCCCCGAGTTCGAGCGTCGCGCCGGCACCGGCCAGTACCACGGTGGCGCAATCGCGGCGCTGATCGACATTGCCGGCGACTACGCGGTCGTCCTGCGGAGCGGCGGCGGGGTTCCGACCATCAATTTCCGGGTCGACTACCTGCGCCCGGCGACCAACACTGCGCTCACCGCCACGGCCATCGCCCGGCGGATCGGGCGAACCGTCGCGGTGGTGGACATCGACGTCCACGACGACGCCGGCCGGCTGTGTGCCGTCGGCCGCGGCACCTACAGCCCGAACGTCGGCTGACCCGCCGCCTGCATGCCCCGGAAGTCGTCCCGCACCGATCCGCCGTTGCTGGCGCTGAAGGAGGCCTCGCTCTCCTTCGGCGACCTCGAGCTGTTCCGTGACCTCGACCTCGCGATCGGCGCCGGCGACCGGGTGTGCCTGGTCGGGCGCAACGGGAGCGGCAAGACGACACTGATGCGCACACTCGCCGGCGAGATCGAGCTCGACCGGGGCGAGAGGTTCGTCCAGCCCGGCGCCCGTATCGGCTTCCTGCCGCAGGTGCCGCGGTTTTCGGCCGGGCGCACCGTGGCCCAGCACGTGCTGACGGGACTGGAAGACCGGACCGAGGCGCATCGGGTCGAACCGGTGCTCAACCGCCTGGCCCTTGACGGTGGAAGGGCGCTGGACTCGCTTTCGGGCGGCGAGTCGCGACGCGCCGCCATCGCCCACGCGCTGGTTTCCCGGCCCGACCTGCTGCTCATGGACGAGCCGACCAACCACCTCGACCTTCCGACCATCGCCTGGCTCGAGGACGAGCTCTCCCGGTTTGCCGGCGGGCTCCTGCTGGTCAGCCACGACCGGGCGTTCCTGCGGGCGCTGTCAAATCGCACGATCTGGATCGACCGGGGAGCGGTGCGCCGCAACCCGGCCGGTTTTGCGGCGTTCTCCGACTGGTCGGCACGGGTTCTGGCCGAGGAGGAGACACAGCAGGTGCGGCGCGGCCACCGCATCGCCGCCGAGACCCGGTGGCTGCGCGAGGGACTGACGGCGCGGCGGCGCCGCAACATGGGCCGCAAGCGCGCACTCGAGGCCATGCGCGGCGAACGCGCCCGGCTGGCGGCGCAACAACGCCGCGATGTCCGCTTCTCGCTCGCGCAGACCGAGCGCTCCGGCGACATCGTGCTCGAGGCACGGGACATCGAGAAGGCGACACCGGACGGCCGCACTCTCATCCGGCCCTTCTCGACCATGGTGAAGCGGGGTGCGCGGATCGGTATCCTTGGCAGGAACGGGATTGGCAAGACCACGCTGCTGCGCCTGCTGATCGGCGAGGACAAGCCCGACCGTGGCCACGTCAGGACCGGATTCGGGGTCGCCCCGGTCTACTTCGACCAGAAGCGCGAGAGTCTCGACCCGGTCCGGACGGTCCGCGCCACCCTGTGCCCGGGCGGCGGGGATACGGTCGAGGTCGCCGGCCGCTCGCTGCACGTGATGTCCTACCTGCGCGACTTCCTGTTCGATCCCCGCCAGGCGGCCGGACCGGTCAGTGCACTGTCGGGCGGTGAACGCAATCGGCTGCTTCTGGCACGCTTGTTCTCGCGCCGGCACAACCTGCTGGTGCTCGACGAGCCCACCAATGATCTGGACGTCGAAACACTCGAGCTGCTCGAGGAGGTTCTCGGCGAATACGACGGCACCATCCTGCTGGTCAGCCATGACCGCGACTTCCTCGACAGCGTCGCGACCTCGGTGCTGGTCTTCGGGGAAGACGGCAGGATCACCGAACACACGGGCGGCTTCAGCGGCGAGCTGGCCCTGCCCACGGCCGATACGACACCGCGCGAGCCCCGGCGCACGACCCGCGTCCAGCCGGCCCCGCGCCGCGGGCCGTCCCGGCGGCTCGGCTATCGCGAACAGCGTGAACTCGATCTGTTGCCGGACCGGATCGAGGAACTCGCCGGAGAGCTTGCCAAACTGCGCGCGCGGCTCGCCGACGCAGAACTCTACCGGCGCGACCCCACGCTGTTCGAACACACCACCGCCCGGTTCGCTGCAGCCACCACCGAGCTCGAACAGGCCGAGGAGCGCTGGGTCGAACTGGAGACCCGACGCGAAGAACTGGCGGACGCAGGATGAGAGCGCACCGCGAAGTCACGTCGCCGAACCACGGACCGCGGCCGTCCGGATGCGTCATCGACATGCTGATCCTGCACTACACGGGCATGCCCGACGCGGCCGGGGCGCTCGAACGGCTGTGCGACCCCGAAGCCCGGGTCAGTGCCCACTACCTGGTCGACCGCGACGGCACGGTCACCGCCCTGGTCCCGGAGGAACGCCGGGCCTGGCACGCGGGGGTCGCCTCATGGCGCGGCGCCACCGATATCAATGACCGCTCGGTCGGCATCGAACTCGTCAATCCGGGACACCAGAGGGGCTATCTGCCGTTCCCGCCCGAACAGATGTCGGTCCTGGTCGAGCTGTGCCGGGGCATCATCTCGCGGCACGCCATCGATCCGGGGCACGTTCTCGGCCACTCCGACGTCGCGCCCGCCCGCAAGAGCGATCCCGGTGAACTCTTCGACTGGCGCGGTCTCGCCCGCGCCGGCATCGGCTGGTGGCCGGACCCGGTCCCGGTTCCCCTCGACTGGCGCCCTCTGCCGCTTGCCGGGTTGCGCGCCGCACTTCGCCTGATCGGCTACGACTGCCCCGACGACGGCGGCAGCGAGACCGACCACGCGGTGGTCCGCGCCTTCCAGAGCCACTGGTTGCCCGGACAGGTGAGCGGGAAAATCGACCGCGGCACCGCACACCGTATCGTGCAGCTGGCCGGGCTTCTCGACCGGACATGACCTGCGTCATCAGTGGTCCGATTGTTCCGGACCGGCGATCGTGATAGGACCGGTACCCATGCTGGAAAAGGCTTTTGACATCTTGCCGGGAGACGAACCGGAATCGGCCGGCGCCCCGGCCCTGCAAGCGCAGTTCCGGGCCCTTGCCGACGCACTCGGGTCGCTGGTTGTCGGGCAGGGTCGGGCGGTCGAGCACCTGATCATCGCCCTGCTTGCTGACGGGCACGTGCTGCTGCAGGGTGCACCGGGTCTTGCCAAGACCCGGATTGCCCGTCTCCTCGCCCTGGCGCTCGAGGGACGCTACAAGCGGATCCAGTTCACCCCTGACCTGTTGCCGAGCGACCTTGTCGGCGCCTCGATCTACAACTCCGCCACGCAGCTGTTCGAGTTCCGCCCGGGCCCGGTCTTCTCCCGGTTCATTCTCGCTGACGAGATCAACCGGGCTCCGGCCAAGGTCCAGTCGGCGCTGCTCGAGGCCATGGAGGAACGCCAGGTCACCAGTGGCGAGACCACCTGGCCGCTCGAGGTGCCGTTCTTCGTGGTCGCGACCCAGAACCCGATCGAGCACGACGGCACATGGGACCTGCCACATGCCCAGCTCGACCGGTTCCTGATGCAGATCACGCTTGATTATCCCGGTATCGAGACCGAGCGCGACATTCTCGACCTCGCGGTCAACGAGGCGGTCGACCAGCTCGCCACCGAAGCGACGGTCACACCGGGGCTGAGCATCTCCGGCACCCGGACCCGAATGGCCCAGGCCGCGGTGGCACGGGTTCATCTTTCCGAGCCGGTCCGCGGCTATGTCGTCCGGCTGGTCGCGGCCACCCGGGGAATCCCCGAACCAGTCCCCGGCGTCACCGAACACCTGTCGCATCCGGCGTCGCCGCGCGGCACCATCATGCTCGCCCGCGCCGCCCAGGCCCGGGCCTGGCTTCTGGGCCGCGACCACGTCCGCCCGGACGATGTGCAGGCGCTCGCACACGACGTGCTGCGCCACCGGATCGGGCTCACCTACCGTGCGGAGACCGACGCGGTCGCGCCCGACGCCATCATCGACGCGGTACTCGACCATGTGGCCGTGGTCTGAGAAAACCGGCACCACCGCGACGACACTCACGCTCGAGGAACTGCAGCAGGTTCGCCCGCACCATGTCCGCGGGCCGTTCGCACGCGGGGAACGGGTTCCGGTCGGCGAACGGCCGGGTCGGGGCCGCGCACCCGGCCTCGATTTCGACGGGATCAGTCCCTACGTCCATGGCGACGACGTCCGCTGGATCGACTGGCGCGCCACCGCGCGCAGTACCGAGGTCCAGGTCAGGCGGTTCGCCGCCCAGTCCCACCGCGCACGGATGATCGTGCTAGACCTGCATGCCGAGCTCTACTTCGCAACCCGCCGCCGCCTGATGGCCAAGACCGCAGCCCTGGTCGCGGCCCGGCTTGCCTGGGAATCACTGGCACTCAACGAACCGGTCGGCCTGGTGCTGCCGGATGGCCCGAACGATGCAATGCGGCCGCGGCGCGGCCGCGGCCAGCTGCTGCGCCTGCTCGCCTCGCTGCACGCCTGCTACCGGCTCCAGGAAAGCGTGCCGCCGGCCGGCCGGCTGGCCGAAGACGTGACACGTGCGGCCGACCAGGTTCGCCACGGCGACGAAGTCTGTGTCGTCAGCGACTTCACCGGACCGCTCGGGCCGCTGCTGGCCGCCACCCGTTCGCGCACCGCGGGCCGATCGTTCCACGCCTTCATCGTCGACGACTACCTCGGGCGCTCCGACGTCCCCACCGGGCGCTATCCGGCACGACGCGGCACACTGAGACGGGTCTTCACCATCGACCGCCAGGCAGCGGCAGCGGCAGCGAAAACCACGGAAAATTACAGGAGTACGCGGCGGCGTCAGCTGATTGATGGCGGCTGGCAGGTGATCGAAGCCCTCGACTGGCTCCCGGAGACCGGCGCGTGGCCGAGTTGACCCCGGCGCAGATCCTCAACGATCTCCGCGACATCCACGTGCCCGAGGTAACCGCGGCACCGGCGACGACCGTACTGGCTCCTGAACCCTTCGTGGTGCTTGGCCTGCTGCTGGGCACACTGGCGGCGCTGCGCTGGTGGCGACGCACCCGGTGGCGCCGGGATGCCCGGCGTGAACTCGACCGCATCGACAGCTCGGTTCCGGAACCGTCCCGCTGGGATGCGCTGCTCTCCCTGCTCGCCCGCGTGGCCCGCCACCGTCCGGTCACGGAACCGCCCGACGAGATCTGGCTGCCGCCCGGGCAGGTCGGGGCCGACGGACAGGCCCGGCTGCGTGACTGGCTGCACCGGACGACCCGGACATGATCGCCCTTGGCGTCGAGTTTGCCAGGCCCTGGGCCTTCGCTCTGCTGCCGGTACCGGTCCTCGCGTGGCGGCTGTTGCCGGCGTTGCCGGAACGTGCCGCCATGCCGGTTCCCCTGGGCATCTGGATGCTGCTCGATGCCGTCGTGTCCGCTGTCGGAGCCAGGCGCGACCTGTCGACGCCGGCGGGCCTGCTGCTGCGCTGCCTCGGTTGGATCGCGCTGGTTCTTGCACTGTCCGGCCCCTTCATGCGTGGCGGAACCCTGCTGCCGCCGAGCGGCCGCGACATCGTGCTGGCCGTCGACCTTTCGGCCAGCATGTCGGGGCGGACCGCCGCGGGGCAGGACCGCGACGTGGCCCCGATCGAGACCGCCCGCTCGCTGGTCAGCTCGCTGCTCGACGGGGCACGGCATGACCGTGTCGCGCTCATCACCTTTGCGAGCGAGGCATACCTTGTTGCACCGCTGACCTTCGACCACGCCGCCGTGATCGGCATGCTCGACGAGGTCACTATCGGACTGCCGGGACGGCGGACCGACCTCGGCCAGGCGATCGGACTTGCGATCCGGACCATCAGCGACGAACCGGCCACCGAGAGGATCCTTCTCATCCTGTCCGACGGCGAAACCAACGCCGGCGACATCCCGGTGCTGGATGCCGCCGCCATGGCGCGCGAGAAGGGTCTGACAATCCATGCCGTCGGGTTTACCGCGACGGAACCCGGCGGTGAGCCACCACCGCTGCAGCGAGTCACCTCGGCAGTCGGCGGCTCCTACTTCCTCGCAACCTCGGATGCAGATATGGGTGCGCTGCGCACCGCGCTCGCCGGCACCGGACCGGCGTCGGGACGCACGCGCACCCTGGTCAACGACCTTGCCTGGGTCCCGCTCCTGCTCGCCCTGGTCATGGTGTGCCTGGTTGCCTGGCGGGAGGCCCGCGACCCGTGACCTTCACCCATCCATTCGTGCTGATGCTGCTGGTTCCGCTCGCCCTCGCTCTTCTGCTTGCGCAGGACCACCGGGCGGTTCTCGCCGGGCGGCTTCCCGGCGGATGGCGCCGCCTGGTGGCGCCGGGCCTGCACGACTACCTCGGCCGCGGACTGCGCGACCAGGCCCCGGGCATGGTCCGCTGGTGCTGCGGGCTGGCCGCGATCCTGGTGATCGCGCTGGCCCGCCCGGTGATCGAGAGCGCCGAGCAGCCGGCATGGGCCAACCTGGCCGGCCGGGTAGTCGTCATCGACATGTCGGCCGCATCCGCACTGCCCGGACACCGCCTTCGGGCCGCAGCGATCGTGGAATCCTCCATGCCGGTGCCGGTCGCGCTGGTGGCAACGGCAGGGGAATCCTACACCGTGGTGCCGTTCACGTCCGATCCGCGGCATCTCGAACGCTACCTGCAGGTGCTCGACACCACGATGATGCCGCTGGAGGGCAGGTCGCTGTCGTCGGGTATCGCCCACGCAGAGGCACTGCTGCGGGACGGGAGCATCAGGGCCGGCCTGATCGTGGTGCTGACCGGCGGCGCGCCACCCGGTGACCCGGTGCGTCTTGCCGCCTCCGGGACCCGGCGCGCCATCCTGCTCACCAATGCCGAGCCGCTCCCCTGGCGAGAGACCGGGCGCAGGCTCGGAGCCGAGATTCGTGCCGAAACCGACTCCGCAGGGGTTCTGGCCGATCACGACGACGCAATTCGCGACCTGGTCCTGGCATCCGACCGGGACTCGACACTGGACCTCACGCCCTGGGTCCTGGCACTGGCGGTGGCGGGCTGGCTTGCGCTGTTCCGCCGCAGGAGCAGCGAGTGATGATCCGGCTCTGCACCCTAGCGCTGGCACTCGGCGCCGCCGTGGCCCTGTCGTGGCTGCTGCCCAGGTTCGACACGCCGCTCGACCGGTTCTCCGTCGCACTCGAACTGCTGGAAGACGGCGAGGCGGAGAAGGCGGCGTTCCTGTTCGAGGACCCGTCCTGGCAGGGTGTCGCGCAGTACCGGGCCGAACGGTTCCACAATGCGACCATCGCGTTCTCCATCGGCACCGACACCGCGAGCCTCTACAACCTCGGGACCGCCCATGCCCGGCTGCATCACTGGGGTCCGGCCAGGAAGGCCTATCGGCAGGTGCTGATGCGCGACCCGGACCACGAGGATGCGCGGCACAACCTGGAACTGATCGACCGCGCCGAACGCAGGGAGACGGAAATGCTCGAGGCCGAGCACCGCGGCCCCGGACAGGACGGCGGCGAGCCCGGCACCGAGGCCGCCGACAACCGGGAAAACGCACGGACCGAACCGGGCGGGGCCGGCGGCACCGCGGGGCGTGCTGCGAAGACCAGGTCATCGGTGTCGGGCGAGGGGACCGTTGCAGGCGAGCTGGGCGACCGCAGGATCGCCGACGGCATGCAGGCGGGCCGCACGCCGGGGCGCACCGCGGAGGACCTGTCGATCGCGTTGCCTGGCGGCGGCACCGGTGTTGCCCGATTGCTGCGCGAGAACCGTCAGGCCGCGGAGATCCTGCTGCGTCACATCGTCGATAACCCGGCACGGGTGCTGGCCTCGCGCCTGCGCGCGATCCACCGCCACCGCCACCCGGGCGAGACCGGTTCATGAGAACCCTGCTCGGCATCCTGGTTGCCCTTGCCGCGCTGCCGGGCGCCGTCGCGGCCCAGGTGGCGTTTCCGGAAATCCCGCAGCTCACCGTCGTCATCGATCCGCCGGAGCGCGTGCGCGACGGCGCCTGGGTACAGGGCCAGATCCTGGTGCGGATCCAGGTGGCATCGCGCCATCCCTTCGAGTCCCTTGCTGTCGACATGCAGCGGCCGGAAGGTGCCGAGACCGTCGAAGTGCTGAAGCCCAGGGTGAGAACCGTCGAGTCCTACGCCGGCGACGGCCATGTCTACGAGCGTGCGGTGGCGGTGTTTCCGCAGTCAAGCGGCGCACTGGTGATCGCCGGCATCAAGGCCGCCGGCACGGTGGAGATTTCCGGGCGAACGGTGGCCTTCGATCACCGCAGCCGTGACATCGAGATCGCGGTCGCCGGAATCGACCGGTCCTACGGTGACGCCTGGTGGATGGTAAGCCCGCAGGTCGAGGTATCCGAGACCTGGTCGAAACCGCTGGAGGAACTGCGCGTCGGCGACATCGTGCGCCGGGAGGTGACGGTCACCGCGCTGGGTGTTCCGGCGCACTGGATTTCGATCCCCGGGCACCGGCGCACCGACGGGATCCAGGTGAGTGACGCCGGCACAACGGCGCGGACCCGAACTTCGGCCCGCGGTGTCCTCGGCACCCGGACCCGGTCCTGGGACATCCGGATCGAACGGGGCGGCGTCATCTACATCGCCCCGATCTCGATCCGGTCCTGGAACCCCGATGCCGCCGTCATCAGGCGCGGTGGCGCGCCGGGGCACCGGATCGAACCGCTGCCGCCCGACCGGGCGGCACTTGTCGCCGGGCTGATGCGTGAGGCCCGCGAACGACGCGAGGCCGACCGCACGCTGCTCGCGGTGATCGCGGCAGGTGTCGCGGTCGCGGTCGCGGTCCCGTTGCTGCTGCTGTTGTGGCAGGTGCTGCCGACCCGGGCCGACCGTGCGTTCCGGCGCGCGGCGCGCATGGCGCGGTCGGGTCCGGACCTCTACCGGGCACTGCTGGCCTGGTCAGCCGCCAGCGGGATCCCGGTTGCCGATACCGGCGCGCAGGCGGAACAGATCACCCGTGCGGCCTTCTCATCCGGCGGCGACATCTCCCCGGACGCGGACGGCGCCGCAGGCCTCGTACGCCTCGCCCGGGACCACCGGCTCAGGGCAGCCCTTGGTTCATGGGCCGTCCTGTGGCGTAACCTGGCAGGACCGGTGCACCGGCTCTGAGCAGCCGGAACGTCACTCCGCCGCGCCCGGCCCGTCGCGCATCAGCGCCTCCGGATCCGCGACACCGTAGTCGGATTGCGCCCGTTGCGGCGTCACGTAGCCGTCGAGCAGGTCATTCCTGAGCGCCGCCCGGTCCCTCTGTTCCGGCGGTCCGTAGCCGCCGGAACCCGGGACATGCAGGTGAATGCGCCCGCCGGCCGGCACGTCGAAACCGCCCTTTCCCGGCGCAGGCCGCACCTGTCCCTCGGCATCCTCGGCCCAGATCCGCGCCGCCTGGCCGGCCTGGCCGCCGTTCAGTCCGAAAGGCGCCGAGCGCGTCCGCTCCAGGCAGGACGAGGCGCGGCTGCGGTGGTCGAGCACCCTCCAGGTCCGTTGCGCGGCAAGACCGCCGCGCCAGGTCCCGGCACCGCCGCTGTCGGGTGTCAGCGCATATTCCTCGACCCGGACCGGGAAACTCATTTCCAGAATCTCGATCGGGGTGTTCATGGTGTTCGAGATCCCGCTTGCCACCGCGTTGATGCCGTCCTTGCCGGGCCGCGCTCCGAGGCCTCCCTTGATGGTCTCGTAGCTGACGTAACGCCGGCCGTTCCGCGGATCGGCGCCGCCAAAGGTGATGATCGCCGAGGTTCCCTGCGAACAGGCCATGACGTTGTCCGGCCAGAATCCTGCAACCGCACCGAACATCATGTCGCAGACACGGTGACTGATCTCGTGGTTGGCATAGACCACCGGTGACGGGAAGGTGGCGTTGAGCACGCACCCTTCCGGGGCGGTCACCGTAATGGCCCGCCAGCAGCCCGAATTGGGCGGGGCCAGTCCCTCGGGATCGATGATGGTCTTCAATGCGCAGTAGACACCGGACGCGGTTACCGACAGGGGAGCATTCATCGGTCCCGACACCTGCGGGTCAGTTCCCGTGAAGTCGACAGTGATGGCATCGCCTTGCTTGCTGACCCGCAGGTTGATGGTAAACGGCCGGTCCTCGTCGTCACCCTCCTCGATGATTCCGTCCCCGTCGCAGAAGTCCTCGAACCGGGACTCGCCGTCGGGCAACCGTGCCAGCAGAGTGCGCATCATGCGCTCGGAGTAGTCCATCACCTCTGCCATGGCGTTCCTGATGGTCTCGAGCCCGTAGCGGTCGACGAGCGCGCGCAGCCTGTGGACCGCCCGCCGGTTGGCGGCGACCTGGGCGCCGAGATCGCCGCGGCGTTCCTCGGGCGTGCGCACGTTTGCGAAGATGATCGCGTCGATGTCACGACTGGGCACCCCGGCGGAATGAAGCCTGACCGGAGGCAGGCGCAGTCCCTCGCCGTAGATCTCGGTCACGGCGCCGTAGCTGCCGGGCGTCGCGCCTCCGACATCGGGCCAGTGGGCCCGCACGCAGGCGAACCCGATGAGCTCGTCACCGTGAAACGCCGGAGTGACCACGTTTACATCGGGCAGGTGGCTGCCTCCGAAGTACGGGTCGTTGTGTATGAAAACATCGCCATCGACGATGTCGTCATGCGCAGTGACCACGGCCCGCACGGCGTCGGGCATCGATCCGAGATGTATCGGCAGATCGGGCCCCTGTGCCACCATGCGGCCCTCAGCGTCGAAAATACCGCAGGAGTAGTCGCCGGCCACCTTCAGGATCGGGGAATAGGCCGTCTTGGCCAGAACGATCTTCATTTCCTCGGCCGCGGCGTAGAGGCTGTTCCTGATCACCACGAAGGTGGCCGGATCGAAGCCCGACACCCGGGCGCCATGGTCATTCATCGGGGGTCTCCCGCATCGGAACGGGTCATGGTCACGAAGCCGCCGTCATCCGGCGTCGCCCGCCAGGACGGCGGGATCACGATGGTGGAATCAAGCGATTCAATGATGGCTGGCCCGGCGATCGGGATGCCGGGCGCGATCCGGGTGCGGTCGTGCACAGGGGTCCCGACGCGGCCGATGCCGGCAAACCAGGCCTGTCTGGACGACTTCAGGCTCTCGCCGGCCCCGGCATCACCCCGGGGACGGGTCAGGTCGAGCACCGGCAGGCGGGCGGCGGCGGCAAGCCTGAGTGTCACGATCTGTACCCGCTCGCGCGAATTGGCATGGCCGTAGGTCTGCGCATGCCGCTCGTGAAACCCGCGCGCCAGGGTAGCGAGCCCCTCGGCGTTGATCACGCCGGGGGCCTCGACAGTGAGTTCGTAGGCCTGGCGGATGTAGCGCAGGTCGGCGGTGCGTGCGAATTCCCAGGCAGACGGGGCAATGCCGGTGCGGGCCAGCATGCGCCGGGCCTCGTCCTCCATTTGCCGGTAGACGGCCTCGAGGGCCGCCGGATCGGTGTCGTCCACTACCGAGAAGAAAGTACGGCCGTAGTCGCGCCTGATGTCGGAAGCTACCAGCCCGAGCGCCGAGAACGCGCCGGGCGCCGGCGGCGCAATCACCTCCGCGATGTCGAGCTCTTCGGCGAGTGCCGCGGCATGCAACGGCCCGGCGCCGCCGAAACAGAACAGCGTGAAGTCGCGGGCGTCGTGGCCGCGCTCGACCGAGACGATGCGCAGCGCCTCGGCCATGGCATTGTTGACCACGCGGATCACGGCCGCAGCCGCTTCGTCCACGGTCAGGCCGAGCGGGCCCGCGACCCGGTCCTCCATCGCCGCACATGCCCGTTCGTAGTCGATCGGCAGGTCGCCGCCGAGCAGCGAGTCGGCGTCGAGCCTGCCGAGCAGCAGGTTGGCATCCGTGACAGTCGGTTCGGTCCCGCCGCGGCCGTAGCAGACCGGTCCCGGTTCCGCGCCGGCGCTCTGTGGCCCGACCCTGAGCGCTCCGGCCGGGTCGACCCACGCGATGCTGCCACCGCCGGCGCTGATCTCGGCGAGATCGATCACCGGCACCCGGATCGGGTGTCCGGCTCCGTACAACCAGCGCTTGCCGCTGCCCGAACCGCCGACCTCGTACTCGGGCGTGGTCTCGACGGTTCCCTTCCTGATCAGGCTGGCCTTTGCGGTGGTTCCTCCCATGTCGAAGGACACGAGGTCGGGCCGGCCGATCTGGGTGCCGGCCAGTGCAGCCGCGATCACGCCGGCGGCCGGCCCGGACTCGGCCGAGAGCGCTGGCATGGCCAGACTCTCCTCGATCTCGAACACGCCGCCGCCCGAACCCATGATGTAGGGGACCGGCAGTCCCATTTCCCGGACCGCGGTCTTCAGCCGCGCGAGGTACCGGTTCAGGATCGGAGCAACGTAGGCGCACACCGCGGTGGTGCTGCTGCGTTCGAACTCCCGGATTTCCGGCAGCACCTCCGATGACAGGAACACCGGAACATCCGGCAGGGCCGCGCGAAGCCGGGCTCCGAGGCGGCGTTCGTGATCGTCGTTGAGGAACGAGAACAGCAGGGTGACGGCGACGGCCTCGACGCGGGCGGCACGCAAGTTTTCAACCAGCGCGTCAATCTCGTCCTCCGCGAGCGGCGTGATGACCGTGCCGTCGGCGCCGATCCGCTCGGTGACCTCCATGCGCCATCGCCGCGGAGCGAGGATCGAGGGCGCGTCCTGGAACAGGTCGTAAAGGTCGGCCCGGGCCGAGCGCCGGAGTTCCAGCAGGTCGCGGAAGCCGCGGGTGGTCACAAGTCCGATGCGCGCTCCCTTCTCCTGCAGGATTGCGTTGGTAACCACCGTGGTCGCATGCGCGAGCAGGGTGACCGCGTCAGGGCGTACCGAACCCCGTTCCAGGGCCTGGCCGAGCGCCTCGATGACCCCTCGGCCGAAGTCGTCCGGGGTTGACGACACCTTGGTGACGGTGATCGCACCCCCGGTCTCGTCGATGACGGCAACATCGGTAAAGGTGCCGCCGATATCGATACCAATGCGATATTGGTCTCCTGAAACGGACTTTTTTGTAATATTGTCAATATGTTGAGACATTCATCCAGCCTGACATCCACTTGGCGTAATCGGGCAACCGCAAGCATATCGTAACAGGATTCACGCCAATGCGCGGTCATCCATGTCGCCGAAAGTCCCATACCGACGGCGACCAACAGAAACTTTGGCAAGCTGTGCAGGCCGTCATCCGCCGGTTGATTCGCTTGCGCACACCCATTTCTTGCAGAATGAGATTCTAGCGGCTGAAGGCCTTTTGCCAATCCCTTCCGACAGGGAGAGGCCAGAAACTTGCTCGGGACGTGTCGTGGAGCTTGTTCTGGTCCAGGCATTTGTCCTTGGATGGCTGAGGGTGCGGCCGATGCCGTCTCTGTGTCCGACTGCATTGCCGCTGAAACTCTCAAGTACTACCGGGGCGGCGGGCAATTGAGGAACGCCGCTCACCGAGGAAACACGTGCGTGGATCGGGCACACGGGAGCAGTGCAGCGTGTCAGTTCACCCGGGTTGCCCCGACCGGCTCACCGGTCAGCCTGAGGTTGGTGACGTGGGCATTGAACGAGATCGAGATCCGCTCCTCCTCGCCGAAGTAGGGATTGACCTGGTGGTAGAGCCAGCTTGGAAACAGGATCAGCCGGCCATCGACCGGCTGCACGCTCACGCCCCGGCCAACCGCCTCTCCGGGAAGTGCGGACATCTCGGCATGAGTGCGCGGGTCGAGGAACTGGAAGACGCCGCTCTCGGGTGTCTCCGGGCCGGGCGGGGTTCCGGAAGCCACGTAATATACGGCCGAGACCTGGCAGCCAGGGTGGGCGTGCTGCTGGTTGTAGGCACCGTAACGCGACAGGTTGGCCCAGCCGTGCAGCGAGAAGTCGAAGGTGCACGCCCCCCCGATCATCAGGGGCACCACCGCGCGCACCGCGGCGTCGGCGATGGTCCTGAGCGCACCGATCGCCCGGTGATCCCACTCGAACAGGTCATCACGGGAATGCCAGCCGCCGACGTTGCTGCGCCGCACGCCCTTTTCGGTGCGCTCGTGCTCGAGCACCAGTTCGTGAAGGTCGGCATTCATCCGTTCGGCATCGTCGACATGAAAGACATAGAACCTGGTCTCGAACGCGGTAACCATGTCGCGACGCGAATCAAACCTGAGTTCCATTCCGGCACTCCCGAGCCCGGCCGTTTCGCCATTGTCCGTTCCGCCGGGGTTCACCTACCATGGCGACATACCCCGCAACGGGCAGCCACTCATACTGCGTTCATGACCTCGTCGTCATCACCCCCTGCAGCACCAGGCGCCGACCGGATACTGGTGTCGGTCATCATCCCGACGCTGAATGCGGGCCACAGCCTGTCGGCAACCGTCGCGGCACTCCGCACCGGCGGCCCCGACCACGGCGTCGACACCGAGCTGGTGGTGGTCGATGGCGGGTCCACGGACGGGACGGCCGAAACGGCACGGATGCTGGGCGCGCGCCTGGTGCGCGCGAAGCGCGGACGCGGGTCGCAACTCCGCGCCGGCGCACTTCGTGCCGGGGGAGCGTGGCTGCTGTTCCTGCACGCAGACACCCGTCTCGGTGCCGGGTGGCGGCGCGATATGGCGGATCTCACCCGCACACCACAGCGCGCCGGATGGTTCCGTTTCGTTCTCGACGACGACAGCGCCCCGGCCCGGTGCCTCGAGCGACTGGTGCACTGGCGCTCACGGCGACTCGGACTGCCCTACGGTGACCAGGGTCTGCTGATCCACCGCGACCTCTACCACCGGCTCGGCGGCTATCCGGACATTCCGCTGATGGAGGACGTGGCACTGGTTCGCCGCGTCGGCCGGGCCCGGCTGGTCGCGCTGCCGACCCCGGCGGTCACCTCGGCTGCCCGCTACCGCCGGGACGGGTATCTCGCACGCTCGATGCGCAACCTGCTGTGCCTGGCGCTCTACGGACTCGGTGTGCCGCCGCGCCGGATCGCCCGACTGTACGGCCGGACCGGCGGATGAAACACCTGGTGGTCTTCGCGCGCCACCCGCGCATGGGCAGCGTCAAGTCCCGGCTTGCCGGCGACATCGGCACCGTGGCCGCCACAGTGTGGTACCGGCGCACCGTGTCGGCAGTGCTTCGCCGTCTCGGCCCGCCGCAGCCCTGGCGCTGCCACCTGTTCCTGACCGGGAGCCGGCCGTGGCGCCATCCACCGTGGCCGCGTGGATGGTCCGTGCATGACCAGGCGCGCGGCTCGCTCGGTGAGCGTATGCGCCGGGCACTCGCGGCGCCGCGACCGGGACCGGTCGTGCTGATCGGAAGCGATATTCCCGGGATCCGGTCCAGACACGTCAGGGATGCGTTCCGCGCACTCGGACGCGCCGATCTGGTGTTCGGCCCGGCCAGCGACGGAGGATACTGGCTGGTCGGGGTGAGCGCGCGTGCCGCACCGCCCGGTTTCGCGAAGGTTCGCTGGTCGACGGAACATGCGCTCGCAGACACGCTGGCATCACTCGGGTGCAACCGGCGCGTGGTGCTGCTCGAACGGCTCCGGGACGTCGACGACGCCTCCGACCTGCATGCCCTGCGCCTCAGGACCCGTGGCCGTCGTGTTCGTGCTCGCGCAACCGGGGCATGATCTCGACGAAGTTGCAGGGCCGGAACCGGATATCGAGCTGGTTGTGCAGGATCCCGTCCCAGGCATCGCGGCACGCGCCGGTCGAACCGGGAAGTGCAAACAGGTAGGTTCCGCCGGCAACTCCGGCAACCGCGCGCGACTGGATGGTCGAGGTCCCGATCTTCTCGTAGCTGATCCAGCGGAACACCTCGCCAAACCCTTCGATTTCCTTCTCGAACACGGCCTTGAACGCCTCGGGAGTGACATCGCGGCCGGTCACCCCGGTTCCGCCGGTCGAAATCACGACGTCAATTCGGCGGTCGGCGATCCATAGCCACAGCTTCGCAACAATCTCGTCAGCCACGTCGGGCACGATGGCCCGGTCCGCCAGCCGGTGGCCGTCACCCTCAAGCCGCTCGACCAGGGTGTCGCCCGACCGGTCGGTCTCGAGTGTTCGCGTGTCCGAGACAGTCAGCACCGCAATGTTGACCGGAACGAATGCCCGCGAGGCGTCAATTCCCGGCATGGGCCACTTCCTTGGCCGGACGATTCTCGACCGGGTGGTACTGCGGCCAGTGGCCGGCCGCCAGGCGATCGAGGGCCGGTGTGGGTTCGCCGCGCTTCAGGCGGTACATCCACAGGTTGTGCAGTACGTCCTCGACATACTGTCTCGTATCGCGCATCGGAACCGACTCGATGAAGAGCAGCGGATCGTCCCGATACTCGACCTCGCGCTTCCACCTGCGCAGGTTGCCGGGGCCGGCGTTGTACGCGGTCAGCAACTGGAAGAGGTTGCCGTTCGCCGTGTGGTGATCAAGCAGGTACCTGATGTAGCGGGTCGCGATCTCGATGTTGAGCTCGGGATCGTACAGTGCCGAGGCACTGACTTGTTTACCTGGCCCCGGTCCCCGCAATCGGTTGACGTATGACGCCGTGCGCGGCATCAGCTGCATCAGCCCCCTGGCACCGCGCGGACTGCGCGCGCGCGGATCAAACCTGCTTTCAAGCCGCATGATCGCCTGCACCAGTGACCGGTCGACGCCGGTTCCCTTCGGCAGGGCCCACGGAATTTCTGGAAACAGGGCCGCAAAATACCAGCGATCGCCCTTGGCGTGCAGGTGATGCGCGAGTTCCATCGCGAGGCGTGCCATTCCGTGCCGAGCCGCGATGGTCATGACCGCGTGCTTCAGCGGCATCGATACCGCGTGAACCACGCGGCGGAATTCGGCTTCGGCCATCGCGTAGTCGCCGACCCTGAGCAGCGCGAGGCCCCGGCGTGCGCCGGGCAGTGCCTGCAGCTGTTCCAGCAGAACCGGGGTAACCGGCGGCAGCCGCCAGTCGAACGCCTCATCGGCCCCGAGCACCCGTCGCGCCAGCAGCCCGTGGAAGGTTTCCGGCGCCTTGGCCGCTTCCCGGAACCATCGCCCGGCTTCCCGCGGCTGCTCGAGCGCGAGTGCGGCACGCGCAGCCCAGAAGGCGCCGGCGGCGCGTTCGGACGGGTGAGCATATTCGCTCACGGCAAGCCCGGGAAACAGCTGCGCCGCCACATCGGCCCTGCCGAGGCGCCAGGCGGCAAGTCCTCCGGCCCAGGCTGCAATGGGAATGCTGCGGGCCGCCTGTCGCAGGCTTCGCCGGGCAAGCTTGAGCGCTTGCTCGTCCTTGCCAAAGACGTAGTAGCCGTGCGCGATGCGCGCCCGTGCGAGTGCGAATTCCGTCGGATCGAGCACCTCTCGTGCCCGATCGGTCGCGAGGATGCGATAGGCGCCGGTGGGCCATCCGCTGCGGATGTGGCTGTCCATCCTCGCCTTCAGCTGCCGTGCCTCCAGTCGCAGTGCACCCGAACGGGTCCTGGCCGAGCGGTAGCGCGGGATCACTGTCCCTGCGGGACCGGACCCGGACCAGGCGCGGGAGCTGGGCCTGGGCGGCGACTTCCAGTCCCTGGGCTGGCGCCTCAGGGCCAGGCGATAGATCCGCCTCGCCTGCGGGTGATCGGCAAACGACCGCATCCAGAACAGCAGGTCGCGGTAGCTCGAGCGGTATTTCGTCGGGTGAAGGTATTTCTGCGCCCGCACGTGGCCGAGCAGCAGCTCATCGGACAGCTGCGCGACAAGTCCGTCGGCCTGTTTCCACTCGCCCCGTTCCTGGACCTCCCTGATCCGGCGGTAAAGGACCACGTCGTTTTCGTCCAGGAATTCGGTGAGCTGCACGAGCGAAGTTGAAAGGTCCGGGGTCACGACGCCCTGGGGTGGCCTGTCGGCCGATGGCGTTGCGCGTGCCGCCGGCGCGGCCAGGATCAACAGGCAGACCATCGTCGCCGCGGCTGCGCCCGCGCCCACACCCTCTGCCATCAATTGCCTGTACATGCGTGCCGCCACGTTCCACTCCCGCCGGCCGCCGACTTCCGGCGCCTGCATGGTCGAACCGCGCCTGCATCTCCATGGGCGTTGATCCGACTGGGCATTTTTCAAGCATTACTGGTACTATGGGCCAGAACCTATTGCAATACCAGAACCTATTGCACTGTCTGATAACGCTGCGCTCGTGATGACCGGGGCCCTGTGCCCGCCAGCCCGACCGCCCCCGGTTCGCCCGGAGCGTTCCTGTACCTGCGAGCGCCGCCAGCTTGCCCCGGATCACCCGTCATGCCATCCCGCCGGGGCCGCCGGAAAAACGGGGGCGGGCTGGCGAGCCTGCCCGCGCACCGGACCCGTGGCACACCGTGTTGGAACCGGGTGGTTCCTTACCGGTGAGCGTCTCCCGAACGAACCTGCGCCATCGTGCCTCGCACGGACAGTGAAGTCGTGAACAGGAGTCGATCCGCTGTTGCGCGCAGATCTCGATGACGGCCCTCGGGAAGGCCAGCCATTCCCGCGATCACGGGCCCGCAACCGACAAACCGGCAACAGCGCCCGCTCGTGTGAGCTCGCGAGCCAGTGGGCAAGGCGCTCGATCCCACGGGGCACGAAGCGCGTGGGACACGAGCCCGGGCCGGATACCGGGTGCCCGGAAATCCCCCGTCCCTTCGCAGGTGACGCCAGAACCGCAGACGGATAACCGCAGCACCCGATTGCCGCACCGGGCGCGTCAGGTCCGTCCCGTCAACCCGGGAAGTCCGCCAGGGTCGGCATGCGGTAGCGATCCTCGGGTTCATCCCAACCCTTCCAGACCGGTGCGCGTTTCTCGGCGAATGCCGCGCGCGATTCCATGCGGTCGGACAGCGCACCATGCTGGTGCAGCGCCTCGGCGAGCTCTTGCTGGCGCGCCGCCAGGCCCGGACGGACCTGGCGCATCATGTGGACCGTGTTGACCCGCGCCGCCGGAGGCAGCGTCAGCAGATGGCGTGCCATCTCGAGCGCGGTCGGCATCAAATCGTCGGGTTCCACCAGCCGGTTCACGAACCCGAGCTCGTAGAACCGCTGCGCAGTGAAACGGTAGCCGAGAGCCATTTCCATCGCCACCGGATAGGGCATGTTGGCAATGGCGCCGTGGTCACAGCCGCCCAGCAGCCATCGCTTGACCTCGGAGACCTCGAACACCGCGTTGGTCGACGCCACCCTGAGATCGGTGCGCTCGACCAGCATGAAGCCACCGCCCATTGCGAAGCCGTTGACGGCAGCGATCACCGGCTTTTCCAGCTCGAGCGCCATGAACGGGTCGTGCTGCTCGATCTCGCCTCCGCCCGGTGCACCGTCGGCGAGCGATTCCTTCATGTCCTCGCCGGCACAGAACCCGCGGCCGGTCCCGGTCAGGATCCCCACCTCGAATTCGGGGCTGGTCCGGAAGTCGGTCCAGATCCGTGCCATCTCCTGGCGCAGCTCGCGGTTCATGGCGTTGAGACGCTCGGGCCGGTTCAGCCTGACTACCAGCACCTGGCCGTGCTGTTCGGTTTCGACAACTGCCATCTGTTCCTCCGGGTTTGCAAATGTCGGGGGGATACCCGTTCAGGCCCCGCTGGCGCCGCCGGGCCCCGGATCGCTGACGAGGACGCCGGAGGCCCGGAGCGCCGCGATCGCGTCGGCATCCATGCCCAGCAAGTCTGACAGGATTTCCTCGTTGTGTTCGCCGAGCCTGGGCGCGCGCAAGGGTGCGTCGGGCCGCCATGCGGAAAACCGCGCCGGGATCGCCGGGACGGGAAAGACGCCGATGTCCGGATCATCGACCTCGCGGATGGTACCACGCTCGCGCATGTGCGGATGGGCAATCACCTCGTCGAGCTCGAGAACCGGGGCGCAGGGAACCCGTTCGGCCGCGAGTGCCGCCAGCACCGTGTCTCGGTCGCCCAGTTCCGCCATCCAGCCCTCGATGATCGCCTTCAGCTCCTCCCGGTTGGCACGGCGGTCGCGGGGTGACCGGAACCGGGGATCGTCGGCAAGCTCCGGCCGGCCCATCGCGGCAAGGATGCGTGGCCACTGGTATGGCAGCACCATGATGGAGACAAACCTGCCGTCGGCGGTCCGGAACACCCCGGTCGGACCCCCGTTCGGGTGCTGGGAGCCCGATCTCGGGAACTTCGCCTCGGCTCCACGCAGACCGACCCGGGGGATCAGGTCCTCGTGCATGTGCACGTAGGTATCGATCAGCGAGCAGTCGATGTACTGTCCCTCTCCGGTCTTCGCCGCATGCAGCAGCGCAAACCCCACCGCCATGGCGGCTGCGAGACCGGTGGCGCTGTCACCGATGGCAACCGGAACCATCGCCGGACTGCGGTCCGCCTCGCCGATCGCGGCCGTGATTCCGGCATAGGCCGATCCCATGTAATCGAAACCCGGCTGATCAGCGAGCGGCCCGGTCTGGCCCGCCATGGAGATCGAGCACATCACGATGCGCGGGTTCAGGTCCCTGATCGCCTCGTATCCCAGCCCCATGCGGGCCAGCACCCCCGGGGCAAAGTTCTCGACCACGACGTGGGCCCGGCGAACCAGGTCGCACAGGATCGCCTGGCCGCGCGGATCCTTCAGGTCGAGAGCCAGACTGCGCTTGCCGAGGTTGTGCTGGACAAAATAGGTGCTCTGGGTGCTCTGCTCGTACCCTGGCCGACGTGACCTCAGTCCGGACCGCCGACCGTGATCGCCGGCAGGCGCGAGCTCGACCTTGATCACGTCCGCACCGAGTTCCGCCATGATCTTGGTTGCGGTCGGCCCGGCCACGAACTGGGTGAGGTCGAGAACGCGGAAGTCTGTGAGCATCATGAGCGCAGCCCCTGCCGCCTGCCGGCGGGGATCAGGTCCGGGCCAGTCCGGCTTCGACGAGCCGTTCCTCGAGCAGCCAGAGCCGGTCATGGCCCCAGAACTGCTCGCCGTCGAAGACGAACAACGGTACGCCGAAAATGTTGTCGGCCACTGCCTCTTCCTGGATCGCCTCGTACCGCTCCATGCCCTCGCCCTCGAGGAACGTCCGGTACGTGTCGCCGGACAGGCCCATGTCGTCCAGCACGCCCGCGATGGCATCCGGATCGTCAGCCGCGAGTTCGCGCCTGAAGAACGCCTCGAACACCAGACCACCGTACTCCCGGAACCGGCCGTGTCTGTCGGCAAACAGCCCCCCGACCAGGGCCGGGGTGGTGTCGAACACCTTCAGCGGGCCCCGCAGCATCAGGCCCCCGCGCCGGTTGGCGTTGCGCCGGGCGTCCATGTAGGAATAGCGCACCTTCCATTCCGAATAGACGCTGCGCTGTCCCCGTCCCTTGATCCTGAGTTGGAACGGCTTCCACGCCATTGCGATGTTGAAACGCTCCTCGAGTTCGTACGCCGGGTCGAACGCCAGGAACGCGTAGGGGCTCTTGAAGTCGGTGTACATCTTGACTTCGCCGGTCTCGGCCATGGCTGTCTGTATCCTACGAGCGGGTAGAACGGGGTCGTGCCGGTCAGTTGCCCGCGACCATGTAGGCGTCCCGGGCAACGCCGTCCATGTTGCGCCCCTCGATGCGGATGAGGCGGGTCTCCGCCTCCCGATGCGGAGAATGCAGGTCGCCGATCCGGTAGGCCTTCGCCATCCCGGGTTCAAGATCGTAGCTGCGGACCGCCTCGACCAGCCCGGGTTCGTCGCCGGACGGCCGGCGGACACATTTCCAGTCGGTCATGGTGGTCCGGCCCCTGGCCTGACCGTAGATCGCCCAGTTCGGACCGTGGTCATGCGGAGGGCTGCTGCGCGCCCCGGTGTGAACATGCGCGAGTATGCAGAAGCCGAGATCCGGATCCTCGTAGAGTACCCGGCGCGGCGAGGAGTTGTCCGGGCCAAGATGGGTCTCGACAAACCGGTCATCCCGGCACGCCTGCTCGACGAACCCACGCAGTTGATCGAGACCATCCGGTCCATCGTCCTCGATCAGTGCCGCACGGCACTCGGCAGCGAACTGTTCCAGCGTGTACGACATGACGGCATCTCCGCACGAAAACGACGGCCCGACACTATCAGCCGACCACGGGTTGCTCAACGCACCCGCGCACTCCGGTGTGGAATCCAGCGTGGAACCGTCTCGCACCAGGCCTCGAAGGCAGCGCCCGAACGCGTGGCGCCGGCGGGCTCGGCGGCAAACCTGAGCAGGCAATCCGCGACGACGAACAGCACCACGCCATAGGCGATGATCGGCGGCCAGTCGTAGAGCAGGTACTGCGAGAAGATGGCGACCAGAGCCCCCAGCCAGACCGGGTTGCGGACCCGCCGGCACAGGCCCGTCGGTTCGCGCCCGTCGCGCGGCGGACGGGAGAACAGGCCGATACCCATTACCACCACCCCGGCGGCGAAGGGAACGAGCCCCGTCATCCTGATCCAGGACTCCGTCATCGAGCCCAGGAAGTCGAAGCGGGCTCCGACCAGGAACAATGGCACCAGGAACACCAGCACGATGCAGCAGGCGAAGGTGAGAAGGATGTTCCCGAACACCGGCATCAGGATATGCTCCGGTTCGCCGAACCGCGTGTCGGCGCGGGAGCATAGCGACTACCTCGAGGGAGATCAAAACGTCATGGCCGAACGAAGAAGCGGACTGGCGCGGGGCCTGACCAACTACGGTGACATGGACTTCAGCCTGTACCTGCGCCGGGCCAACGCGGCGTCGATGGGCTACGGCCGCAGAACGCTCGACCGGCCGGTGGTCGGCATCGCCGATACCACCAGCGGCTACAACAACTGCCACCGCCACGTGCCCGAACTGGTCGAGGCAACCAGTCGCGGCGTGCTCGCCGCAGGCGGCCTTCCAATGGTGTTTCCAACCATCTCGCTCGGCGAGTCGTTCCTGAGCCCGACGTCGATGATGTTCCGCAACCTGATGAGCATGGACACCGAGGAGATGCTGGGCGCCCAGCCCATGGACGCGGCCGTCCTCATCGGCGGATGCGACAAGACCTTGCCCGCGCAGCTGATGGGAGCTGCAAATGTCGACGTCCCGGTGATCTCGCTGATCGTCGGGTCACAGCTCACCGGTTACTCCGAGGGCGAGAGACTGGGGGCGTGCACCGACTGCCGCCGGTTCTGGGCCCGCTACCGGGCCGGCGACATCGACCGCGAGGGCATCGCGCGCATCGAGGAACGACTGGTGACCACGGCAGGAACCTGCGCGGTGATGGGCACGGCCAGCACCATGGCCTGTCTCGTCGAGACGCTGGGTATGGCGTTGCCGGGCACCGCCGCCATTCCGGCGGTCCATGCCGACCGCCTGCGCGCCGCCGAGGCCTCGGGCGAACGCGCGGTCGCGCTTGCGTCCGGCGGGCTGCTGCCGCGCCGGATCATCACCCGCGACGCGGTGGAGAATGCGCTTCGGGTGCTGCTCGCCATCGGCGGCTCGACCAATGCCATCCTGCACCTGACCGCGATCGCCGGGCGCCTCGGCATCGCCGTCCCGCTCGAATGGCTGAACGAGCTCTCCGACACCACGCCGGTGCTGATCAACCTCAAGCCCACCGGCGAACACTACATGGAGGACCTGTTCAGGGCCGGCGGGCTCGGGGCGGTGCTGCGTGAACTGCGCCCGCTGCTCAACCTTGCCTGCGAGAACGTCGCGGGACAGACGCTTGAGGAACGGCTGGCGGCGGAACCCGGCTGGGTCGACCGCGATGTGGTTCGCCCGTTCGCCGATCCGGTCCAGCCGGTGGGCGGGCTGGTCGCGCTGTTCGGCTCGCTTGCGCCCGGCGGAGCGATCCTCAAGCGCTCGGCAGCCGACCCCGCACTGTTTGAAACCGAGGCCCGCGCCGTGGTGTTTTCCTCGCTCGAGGACCTGTCGGCCCGCATCGACGATCCCGACCTCGATGTCGGCGCCAACGACATCCTGGTGCTGCAAAATGCCGGACCCGCAAGCGCATCGGCGATGCCGGAAGCAGGCTACCTGCCCATTCCGCGCAGGCTGGCCGCCGCGGGGGTGACCGACATGGTCCGGATCTCGGACGCCCGAATGAGCGGGACCGCCTACGGGACCATCGTGCTGCACGTGACACCTGACGCCGCCTCGGGAGGGCCGCTCGGCCTGGTCCGGACCGGGGACAGGATCGCGCTCAGCGTCGCGCAACGCCGGCTCGACCTGCTGGTGGCCCCGGAAACCCTGGAACGGCGCCGGGCCGACGCCGCTCACTCGCGCCCGGCCCCCGCCCGCGGGTACCGCAAGCTTTACCACGACAGCGTCCTGCAGGCGGATGCCGGCTGCGACTTCACCTTCCTGCGCCACCCGGCGCCGGAATGACCGGTGGAAAGTGCCCGCGCCTCTCGCGGGAAGCGGTGGCCCTCGCCGACGCTGCGGCCGGGCGCGGAACGGGCGCGTTGCCTTGCCTTCACCCCCCCCCGTGATCGACGGGACGGGTTCGCGGCGGCATGCGATACCCCGTCGACGCTGGTGGTGCGCGGTGGACGCGCGCCTGTATGCGCACCGTGGCGCACGCGCGCCCGTTTCGCCGGCATCCGGGGGCCGCGTGTCGCCACGGCCTGCTCCCGGGTCCTGGTACCCGCACCATCGCGGGGCGCAGGCGGCCCCGAAGAGCGAGGTGCGATGCCGCCGTTTTTCGCTCCCTGTTCGAGGATCCCGGAGGGGTTGACGCGCTGATCCGCCGGTGCCTGCCCGGGATGTCGCGGCACTGCTGCCCGACACGCCGTTCACGGCCCACGAGCGGGCCTTCGTCGATGACACGCTGCGGGAAACCAGTGCCGGCGGCGTGTACTCGACACGCACCAGGGACAGCAGGACGCTGTACGTGATCCTGGAGCAAGAGCACGCCCGAGGACAGGACACCGGTCCAGGTCGCCGTATCCATGCCTGGGGTCTGGCAGGACCATGAACGCCGGGAAGGCCCGGGCGGCATGGGACCGCTCATCATCCCCGTCGTCATTTGCCAGGGCTCCGCACGATGGAGCGTGCCGCGGTCGTTGTCCGAGCTCTCCGGCCGGCCCGGCGACCCGTCCCGCTACGAAGTCCTGGATCCGGTCCGGACACAATTCCCCGAGCTCTCGCCCGACGCCGATGTGCTTGCCGGCCTCGGGACCCTGAACTGCACCCTGGTCGCGGAGCCCTCCCGCGAGGACCTCCGGCGAGTCGCTGCGAAACCCGCGCATGCGCGCCCTGGCGTTGAAGTCCCGACTCGCGGTTATGTCGTGACGACTCACCCGTTGACCCGGGAAACCCTCGAGGGGCTTCTCCGCGAGGCTGATCCGGAACTGCGGGACACCGTCATCTCGACGGTCGCAGAACAGTGGAAGGGAAGGCCAGGCGGAAACGCCGCTCAGGCAGTTCGACCGCCGCTTCGGCACGGTGCCCGAGGATGGCAGGAACCGCATTCTCGACGCCCCGGTCGGAGATCTCGGTGCCTGGCTCGACGCCTTCGTGTCCGCGTCCAGCCTCGATGACGTCTTTGGCACCACCGCCGTTCACTGAACGCTGCTGCAAGAGGCGTAACACCGGTCGACGGTCCCCGGCAGCCGGGCGGAAGCTCACATGCGGCCGGGCCGGTTCGGGCGCCGGGTCCTGGCGGCATCGGTGCCGGGTCATGCGCATCACCCCGCTGCGGGATCCCGGAAGGATGGCGGCCAGGGGACTGAAGACCCCTGGCCCGACGCTGGTCGGTACAGTGACATCCGGGTCAGCCGCAAGCATGGCATCCGTAAGGCCCGGCTCAGGCAGAAGGTCTCCGGGGACCTGCGCACCGACGCGCTCGCATTCGCCTGGTCCCGGATCTCCGGACACCGCCGGACCATCGTTCTCAACGGACATGCTGCTGACTGCCTCAGCCTGCGCAGCTGATGACCGGGTGAGCAGATCCGAGCGGCAAATGCTACATGGTGGCGCCGATCTGCCAGGGGATGAACTCGTTGTCACCGATACCGAGTTCCTCGCTCTTGGTAGCCTCGCCGGACGCAACCCGGATTATCTTCTCGAAGATTCGCTCGCCCATCGCGTCGATGGACAGGTCCTCGTCGAGCACCTCGCCGCAGTTGATATCCATGTCCTCTTCCATCCGGCGGAACATCGGCGTGTTGGTCGCAAGCTTGAGCGACGGTGCCGGCTTGCAGCCGTAGCAGGAACCGCGACCGGTGGTGAAGGTCACGACGTTCGAGCCCGACGCCACCTGCCCGGTGATCGAGCACGGATCGTAGCCGGGGCTGTCCATGAACACGAAGCCACGGGCATCGACGCGTTCGGCGTAGCGGTAGACTCCGCACAGGTTGGTGATCCCGCCCTTGGCGGCCGCACCCAGCGACTTCTCGAGGATGGTGGTCAACCCGCCGGCCTTGTTGCCCGGTGACGGGTTGTTGTTCATCTCACCACCGTTGCGCTCGCAGTAGTCCTCCCACCACCTGATCCGTTCGACCAACTTCTCGCCAATCTCGCGCGAGGCCGCACGCCGCGTCAGCAGGTGCTCGGCGCCATATATTTCCGGGGTTTCGGCAAGGACGGCCGTTCCGCCGTGACGGACCAGCAGGGTGGCGGCCGCACCCAGCGCCGGGTTGGCGGTGATGCCGGAATAAGCATCCGATCCACCGCACTGGAGGGCAAGGGTGATTTCCCCGACCGGGACGGTCTGGCGCACGCTGCGGCTGGCGTCGGGAAGCATGTCTGTGATCAGCCCGACGCCGCGGTCCACGGTCCGGCGTGTCCCGCCGGTTTCCTGCAGGGTCATGGTCTGGAACCGCGGGCCGCGTTCAAGCCCGTAGGCCTCCAGCAGGAAATCGATCTGGTTGACCTCGCAACCGAGCCCCACCATCAGGATACCGGCGAAGTTGGGGTGTTGCGCAAACCCCCACAGCACCCGCTGCAGGTTTTCGTACCCGTCGCCGGCCCCGGCCATGCCGCAGCCGGTCGAATGGGCAAGCGCAACCACGCCGTCAACGCCCGGATACCGTGCGAGGACCTCGCCGGGCATCGAGTTCGCGATGTAGCGGGCCGCGGTTGCCGAACAGTTGACGCTGGTCAGAACCCCGATGTAGTTGCGGGTCCCGACCCGGCCGCCCGGGCGCACGTACCCCTCGAAGGTACGACGTTCCGCCTCCGCAACGAAGTCGGTGGGCCGGGCGTCGACGCAGAATGCGTAGTCGCGGTCGAACCCGCGCATCTCCACGTTGTGCACGTGAACGTGTTCGCCCGGCGCGATGTCGCTGCTGGCAAACCCGATGACCTGGTCGTACTTGCGCACGACCTCGCCCCTCGCGATGGCCCGGGTCGCGACCTTGTGCCCGGCCGGGACCGGGCCCGTCGTCTTCACGCCCTCCACATCGTCACCGGTTCCCGACAGCAGGTCGATGCGCGCGGTCACGACGTTGTCCGCCGGATGCAGGCGAACGGTCAGGCGGTGCCCCGAATTGTGCCCCAGATCGGCCATGGATCTCTCTCCCAGGATTCCCCACGGGTTATAGCGTGAAGCCGCCGGCCCGAAAACGCACTTGCCGCCGTTTCCGGTCCGGCGTTACAGATGACCCTCGCAGAACGGGGAGGTTGGAATGGGTGATCGACTGGCCGGAAAGACCGCGCTGGTGACGGCAGCCGGCCAGGGCATCGGCCGCAGCACGGCCGAGGCCTTTCACCGCGAAGGCGCGACGGTGGTAGCCACCGATGTCGACGGCGGCAAGCTCGCCGATGCCTTCGGCGGGACCGGGATTACCGGACGTGTTCTCGACGTGCTCGACCCTGCCGCGATCCGCGGGATCGCGGATGAACTCGGCGGTGTCGACGTGCTGTTCAACTGTGCCGGGTTTGTCCACCACGGTACCATCCTCGAGTGCGAGGAAGAGGCCTGGGACTTCTCGTTCGACCTCAACGTCAAGGCGCAGTACCGGACGATCCGGGCCTTCCTGCCGGCAATGCTGGCGAGCGGCGGCGGATCGATCATCAACATGTCGTCGGTGTGTTCCAGCCTGAAGGGTATCGTCAACCGGGCGGTCTACGGTGCGAGCAAGGCTGCGGTCATCGGTCTGACCAAGTCGGTTTCGGTCGACTACCTGCGCCAGGGCATTCGCTGCAACTGCATCTGCCCGGGCACGGTGCAGTCCCCGTCGCTCGACGAACGCATCAATGCCTTTCCCGATCCCGTACAGGCGCGGGCCGACTTCGTCGCCCGCCAGCCGCTGGGGCGGCTGGGCACCGCCGGGGAAATCGCGGCGATCACCGTGTACCTGGCATCCGACGAGAGCGCCTACACCACCGGACAGGCCTTCGTCATCGACGGCGGTATCCTCGGCTGACCATCAGCCCGCTGCCACGGCGTTGAGCCCGAGGTCGAAGGCATCGAAGTTGCGCAGCCGCCGTCGGGGCGGCGTGAGGGGCAGGTTGCAGTAGATCGGCACTTCCTGTTCCGCGAGCCCTCCGTGCGAACGCAACGGACCTTCCAGCGCGGAAAGATCGTGTGCCGCCTCCGTGGTCCCCAGCGCCTGTTCGGCGGTGGCGACGACCACGATATCGCCGATCCGGTCCGGCGGCAGCGCGAAACGGACGCTAGCGTCTTCCCGACTGTGCACCGACAGGATGCCGGGACACTGCCCGAGGTGCCGCATCACCCGGTCCTGATGCTGTCCGTCGGCAAGGTAGACCGTCGCGTAGCCTCCGAGTGCGCCGTGGTGAACCACGTAGGGGTCGGTGATCGGCAGGATCACCCGGGTCGGGCCGATTTCGGACAGCGCGTCGAGCGCGTCCTGCAGGTAGGTCACGTTGATGCTCCCGTCGGCCGAGTGCTTGGCGCTCATGCCGTGGTCCGCGGTTAGCACCAGGGTGACACCGAGCGCGTCGAGCCCGGCGAAATGGTGATCCATCATTGCATAGAACGCGTTGGCCCCGTCACTGCCAGGCTCCGCGCCATGCTGGATGTAGTCGGTGGTGGACAGGTACATGATGTCGGGCCGCTGCCGGCGCATCAGGGCGACACCCGCGGCGAGCACGAACTCCGACAGATCGGCGCTGTACACCTCCGGGACAGGCATTCCGACCAGTCCGGTCAGATCCTCGATGCCGTGCTCCCCGAGGCTGGTCCGGTCCGCCTGTTCGGCCGAGACCGAAACCGCCGCGTGCCGCCCGAACTCCAGGCCATGGCCCAGCAGCCGGCGCAGCTTGTCCTTGGCGGTCACCGCCGCAACGCTCGCGCCCGCCTTCGCGAAGGCTTCGAGGATGGTCGGTGCCCGGAGCAGCCCGGGGTCATTCATCATGACCTCTGTGCCGGTGGCGGGGTCGTAGTAATAGTTGCCGCAGATCCCGTGTCGCGACGGCGGGCACCCGGTGATGATCGAGACGTTGTTGGGATTGGTAAAGGTCGGCATCACCGCATCGGCCCTCAGGTCGGCACCGCGTGCGAGCATGTCGCGTACAAACGGCATGCACCCGGCATCAATCGCGCGGCTGACATAGTCGGGGGCCGAGCCGTCAATGCATACGACAACCAGCGGACGCGCCGGCCAGGTGTAGCTGCGCCCGTTCACCGTCACCCGGTTCCTGCTCATGCCCGGCATCCTCCCTGCTCGTCACCTGCGCGCTCGACCACACCCTTGAGGTAGGCGAGCTGCCATCTGTCGGCCTTGCGGATCATTGCTCTCACGATTGGTGCGGCGCACCGGGCGATGCCGCGCGCGGTACAGGTCGCATCGAGCGAGACCGTGACCGTGTCGTCCTCGCCGGGCGTCATCGCGTAGGTGTAGGTGGCAGTAAACCCGTTGTTCTCGCTCCCGAGCACCAGCCGGACTCCGGGGTCGCTGTCGATCACCGTGATCAGGCTCTCGCGTCCTCTCCCGGTGTACTCGAGGCACGAGCCCGTCCTGACCGGGCCTCCGTCGCGGCTGCGTACCGAGGTGATGCCGGGTATCCAGCTCGCCATAAGCGTCGGGTCGGACAGGTGCCGCCACACCTCGCTTGCCGGTGCCCGGATCCCGATCCGCTCACTGAACATCGCGACGCGGTCAGCAAGACGCCTTGCGGATCAGGAACTCGATCCGCTCACCGTCCTGCGCCATCTCGACCAGTTCGTGGCCCGCCGTGTTGCAGAAATGACGGAAGTCGAGCGGAGAGGCCGGGTCGGTGGCGACCACCCGGATCCGGCTGCCGGCCTCAAGGGACTTCAATACCCGGCGGGCCTTCAGGACCGGCAACGGACACTGCAACCCACTCGTGTCCACCAGGATCTCGTCATCCATGTCCACCCTCCCCGTCCGGGTCCTCGCCGAGGTCCCAGTACAGGCCGGCCATCAGCCCGAGCGCTTCGCGGCACAGCGGCAGCAGGACGTGTTCGTCCGGCGCGTGCTGACTGCAGGCCGCGTAGGAGTGCGGAATCCAGATCGCCGGCAGCCCGAGAAGATCCGTGAACACGTCGTTGCAGATCGACCCGCCCATCTGCGGCAGGATCGCCGGCGCCTGGCCGGCGGAACGGACAATCGATGCATGCACCCGCCGTGCCCAGGGGTCATCGAGCTCGGTCCGGCTCGCCGGAAACCCGGCGGCGTTCTCGACCGGCGGCGGCATGATCTCGACCGCGGAGAATCCGTGCACATCGAGGTGATTGCGCAGGGCGTCAAGCGCGTTCTCGATATCGGTCCCGGCGATGTAGCGGAGCTGACAGTGCGCGCGGGCCCAGGGCTGGATCGCGTTGACCGGCCCCTCCGGGTTGCCGGACAGCATGGCGAGGACCGCAAACGAGTTCCACGCGTAGACGTTCTCCGCCGGCGAGAGTGTCGGCTCGCCCCAGCCCGGATCGACCCGGGGGCCGTCGGGTCCGCCATCGAGTTCCACGTCCTTCAGCACGTCGCGCACCCGGTTGCTGATCGGCTCGGGCAGCCACTCCCTGACCAGGATCCGGCCACGGTGATCGACAATGCAGCCCAGCGCATGGGCGAGAATGACGCCCGGATCGGCGAGCGCACCGCCCCAGTTGCCGGAATGATGGCCGCCCTCACGCAGTTCGCAGACCAGGTCGAAGTTGAGCGCGCCGCGCGCACCGAGCGACATGGTGGGCCGGTCCCTGCGCACCCGCGGTCCGTCCGAGGCGATGAAGACGTCGGCGGAAAACGCCTCCAGCTGCTCCGAAACCAGCTGGTGGACCCCGGCGGAGCCGTTTTCCTCGCCGGTTTCGATCATGAACTTGGCGTTGAACCCGAGTTGTCCCCTGGTCTCGAGTACCGCGCGCATCGCCAGCATGTTGATGGTGTGCTGGCCCTTGTTGTCGGCAGTACCCCGCCCGTAGAGCCGCTCGCCGTCGCGTGCCGTGATCCAGGGACCGGCGCCCCGGGTCCACTGGTCGTCCAGCCCGCGGATGGTGTCACCGTGACCGTAGCCGAGGATGACCGGCAGGCCGTCGGCCTCGTGGCGCGTGGCGAGCAGGATCGGTCCGCAGGACTCGACCGGGTTGTCCCAGATCCGGCATTCGAAGCCCATGGCCTCGAATGCCGGGAGCATTTCTTCCTCGAGATAGAGCCGGCAGTGCGGCAGTCCGTCCCGGGTCTGGCTCTCGGAAGGGATCGCGACCCGCCTGCCGAGTTCCTCCTCGAAGGTCCCGTCGTCGAAATACGCCGTTGCCCGTGCAACGGCATCGTCACGTTCCGACATCGCTTCCGCCTCCGTTCTGGTACAGGTGACAGGTGACATGGCCACCCGGGACCGCCGTGTGCACCGGGACACGACGGGCACAATCGTCCATGGCATCGGCACAGCGCGGATGGAAGGTGCATCCCGTCGGAAGGTCCAGCGGATTGGGATAGGAGGCCCCGAGGTGGGTGTCCGGTACGCCAAGCCCGGGGTCCGGGGTCAGGACCGAGGCGAGCAGGGCCCGGGTGTAGGGGTGACGCGGCGTGGAGAACAGCACGTCCGCCGCGTTCTGCTCGACGATCCGGCCCAGGTACATCACTGCCGCCCGGGTGGCAATGTGTTCGACAACCGCCAGGTTGTGACTGATCAGCAGGTACGTCAGCCCGAGTTCCGCCCGCAGGTCCTGCAACAGGTTCAGGATCTGCGACTGCACCGACACGTCGAGTGCAGAGGTGGGTTCGTCGCAGATCACCATCTTCGGCCGGTTGATCAGGGCGCGGGCGATCGCCACCCGCTGGCGCTGGCCGCCGGACAGCTGGTTCGGATAGACGTTGAACAGGCGGCGCGGCAAACCGACCAGTTCCATCATCTCCTCGGCCCGGCGTGTCCACCCCGCCGGATCCGCCGCACCCTGAACCCGCAGCGGCAGGGTGATGATGGAGCCGACCGTCTTGCGCGGATTGAGGGACGAGTAGGGGTCCTGGAAGATCGGCTGAACCGCCCGGGCGATGACCGAACGGCTCCAGTCGGCGATCGGCTTGCCGTCGAGCAGGATCTCGCCCTCGCTCGGCGACAGCAATCCCATCATCATCCGTGCCAGCGTGGTCTTGCCGCAGCCGGACTCGCCGACCAGCGCCATGACTTCGCCGGGTTCGATCGAGAGGTCGACACCGTTGACGGCATGCAGCGGCCGTTTCGGCCGCATGAAACCGCTGGAAATCGTGAAGGTTCGGCCGACATGGCGCACCTCGATCACCGGGACGCTCATGACTGCAGCTCCTCCGGCGAGAAGACGCACCGGACGCGGTGATCTGGCTCGAGCCCGTCGTCAAGGTCGATCGGCCGGGAGGTGCAGCGCCCGGTCACGTGGCGACAGCGTTCGGCAAAGTGGCAGCCCGGCATCTCGCCGATGAGCGAGGGAACGATGCCCGGAATCGACCCGAGATGACTGCCCCGCGCGGTCTTGCCCGGGATCGGGATGCACTCGAGCAGACCGCGGGTATAGGGATGCGACGGCGTGGTGAAGATGCGTTGCGCCGTCCCTTCCTCGACGATCTGGCCAGCATACATCACCGCCACACGGTCGGCCACACGCGCGACAACGCCGAGATCGTGGGTGATCAGGATCATGCCGGTTCGGAACTCGCGCTGGAGTTCTGCCAGCAGGTGCAGGATCTGCGCCTGAATGGTGACGTCGAGGGCGGTTGTCGGTTCGTCGGCGATGATGAGATCGGGCCCGCACATCAGCGCCATCGCGATCATGACCCGCTGGCGCAGTCCGCCCGAGAGTTGGTGGGGGTACTGGCGCAGCCGGCTGGCGGCGGCGGTAATGCCGACCTTCTCGAGCAGCCAGACCGCCCGGTCGCGCGCCTCGGACATGCCGGACTGGCCGTGTCGGCGCGGGCCCTCGGTCAGCTGGTCGCCAATGGTGTAAGCCGGGTTGAGCGAGGTCATCGGCTCCTGGAAGATCATGCTCATCCGGTTGCCACGAATGTCCGACATCTGGCGCTCGCCGAGGCGCAGCATGTCTGTATCGTCGAGCACGAGGCGCCCGGCACTGCGCGTTGCCCGGTGCGGCAGCAGATTCATGATCGCAAGCGAGGTGAGTGACTTGCCACACCCGGACTCGCCGACAATCGCGACGGTCTCGCCCCGGTCGACGTAGAGTCCCACGTTCTGGACCGGGTGCAGCATGCCCGATGGCGTGGGGATGGCGACACTCAGTCCCTCGACCTCGAGAATGCGTACCCCGGCCATCAGTTGCGCCCGTCCGGAGCGGTCACGTCCCGGACACCGTCACCCATCAGGTTGATCGACAGGACCAGCAGGAACAGGGCGGCGCCCGGAATGGCGATCAGCCAGCCGTCGAAGAACATCATGCCCTTGGCCTCGGACACCATCAGGCCCCAGCTCGGCTCGGGCGGCTGCACCCCGAGACCGAGGAATGACAGGGCGGCCTCCAGCAGGATCGCGTGCGCCATCTCGATGGTGGCGACCACGATCAGGTGGTTCATGATGTTGGGCAGGATCTCGGTCAGCACGATGCGGGCGGTCGAACAGCCGGTCGCCTCGGCCGCGGTGACGAAGTCGAGCGAGCGGACCTGCATGGTCGCACTTCGCATCACCACCGCAAACCGGTCCCAGATCAGCAGGCCGAGCACCCAGATCACCACGGTCAGCGACGAGCCCACCAGGCTGACCACGGCGATCGCCACCAGCACCACCGGCATCGACAGCCGCGTGGTGATGATGAAGTTGGCGATCATGTCGACCCGACCGCCGAAATACCCTGCCACCACACCGATGGCAGTGCCGATCAGCCCGGAGATCAGCATCGCCGAGAACCCGATCAGCAGCGAGATCCGCGCACCCCAGAACAGCCGCGAGAGGTAGTCGCGGCCCAGTTGGTCGGTGCCAAGCAGGTGCTCGGTGGTCACCTTCGGGCTGTCGAACCAGATTGGGGGAATGAGCTTGCGGTCAAGCACTTGGTCATAGGGATCGTGCGGGGAAATCCAGGGTGCGAGCAACGCCATCAGGATGATGATCACCAGCACCACCGTGCCGATGATCAGACCGGCATGGCCGAAAACGCGTCGGCGCAGCAGGGCTGCCGGCGAGGGCTCCAGGATCTCGGTCGCGGTCGGCAGCGTGCCTGTCGCCATGTCAGGCCACCCTGATCCGCGGATCGAGCCAGGCGTTCAGCATGTCGGCCAGCAGGGTCAGCAGGATGTAGAACACGCTGAGCACGAGCACGATCGCCTGCATCATCGGCAGGTCGGCGCGCTGGATCGATTCCCAGGCGAGGAAGCCGAGGCCGTTGATGGCGAAAATGGTCTCGATCACGATCGAGCCGCCGAGCATGAAGCCGAACTGCACCGCCGCGAGCGAGATCACCGGCAGGATCGCGTTGCGAAGCGCGTGCTTGAACAGCACCGTGACCGACCGCAGCCCCTTGGCGCGGGCGGTGCGGATGTAGTCGGCAGAAAGCACTTCGAGCATTCCCGCCCTGGTCAGGCGCATTGCCGCCGGCGTGATGTAGTAGCCAAGCGCGATCGAGGGCATGACGAAGTTGGCCCACGAGTCGCTGCCGGTGATCGGAAGCAGCCTCCAGACGATGCCGAACCACAGCATCAGCGTCAGGGCGAACCAGAAGCTCGGCATTGCCTGTCCGATCACGGCGATGGTGAGCGCGGTGCGGTCGATCAGGCTGTTCGGCCTGATTGCCGCAAGAACACCGAGCGGGATCGACAGGACCAGCGCGAACACCAGCGCGCACAGGCCGAGCATCATGGTGGTGGGCAGGCGTTCGAAGATGACCAGGGCCACCGGCTGCTTGAGGTAGTGCGACTGCCCGAAGTCGCCCTGCAGGGCCTTGAACAGCCAGTCACCGTACTGGACCAGGATCGGCCGGTCATACCCGTAGTAGGTGCGGATGGACTCGATGTCCTCTTCGGTCGCCGCCTCGCCCGCCAGCGCCACCGCCGGGTCGCCGGAAAGGTAGATCATCGAAAACGTGATCAGCGAGACGGTGAGCGCCACCAGGACGGCAACGCCGAGTCGTCGAAGCAGGTAGGTAAACATCGACCCCCGGTCCGGACGTGGTCCGTAGGCAGGAAAGGGCCCCGCCGGCCGGGCCGGCGGGGCGGTACGCTACTTCCACTTGGCCGCGTAGAAACGCGGGATCTCGTCGGACGTGGTCTGGAAGTCCAGGTCCTTCGCGTAGACGTAGTACTTGGCGTAGGTAAACATCGGCAGCCAGTACAGTTCGCCCGAGATCCGCTCCAGCGCCTTCTTGTACGCCGCCTCACGGTCCGCCGGGTTGGTGCTGCTGTCACCCTCGGCGACCCAGGCCACCACCTCGGGATCCTTCGCCGGGTCGTCACGGCCACCGGAGAAGAAGTGGCTCGTGATCGCCGAGACGTCCGGGATCGAGCTCGAGCCCCACGTCATGTGGTTGATCGGGGTCTGGCCCTCCCAGACCAGGTCGCGAAGCGCGCGGTACTGCAGGTAGGTCAGCTTGGCCTCGATTCCGACCTTCCTCAGGTCGCCGATCACGGCTTCCGTGTATTCCCGCTGGCGATAGGCGTAGATGTCGAACTCGAACCCGTCCGGATGTCCCGCCTCAGCGAGCAACGCCTTGGCCTTTTCCGGATCGTAGTCCCACCTCGGCACGTCCTGGGTGCAGCCGAACTGGTCAGGATGGCACGCGGAGTGGATCACGACCGATGCCGGGCCGACCAGGTTACGGGTGATCGACTCGCGGTCGATGGCATGGGCAACCGCGGCGCGGATGCGCTTGTCGGTAAAGAAGGTCTGTCCGCTGTCACCGTCGACGTCAAACGCCAGGTACGAGACCCGCATGGTCTTCGCGTTCTCCACCGTGACCTGGCCGGACTCTTCCAGCCGTTCGGCCTGGTCCTTCGGAACGTCCCACATCCAGTCGAGTCCGCCGGTCAGCATCTCGGCGATCTGCGTGTTCATCTCCTTGATGGTGCGGAACCGGATATTGCCGATGGACGGCTGGCCCTTCGGCGAGCCCTGCATGTAAGCATCGTTCCTTTCCCACAGCACGTATTCGCCGGCCTTGACCTCGACGAAGCGGTACGGGCCGGTGCCGACGGCCCGCACGGCGCCGTAGTCCTTCTTGCCGTCCGCTGCCGCAGGTGCACTGTCATAGTGGCCTTCCGGCACGATGAAGACGGCGTTCGACAGGTAGGCGAGCGCGGCCGGGAACGGATTGGCGAGGTGGATGCGGACCTTGTGCGGTCCGAGCGCCTCGGCACTCTTCATCCAGCTTACGTTCTTTGGCGTGAGCACGCCGCTGTCGGGCGAGGAGACATGGTTGATGGTGTAGACCACGTCCTCGGCGCCAAAGCTGCTGCCGTCGTGAAACACCACACCCTCGCGCAGGTCGAGATCCATGGTCAGGTTGTCGACCCAGGTCCATGAAGTCGCCAGCAGCGGCTTGTAGTCGCCGGTGTCCAGGTCGCGGAACAGCAGGGCGTCCCAGCCGAGATGGCCCATGACCACGAGTTCACGAGTGTTGTTGTAGTAGGGATCGACGACCGCAACCTCGCGGTCGGTCGCCCAGTTCAGGGTATCGTCCGACTTGCCCGCGTGCGCCGGGCCGAACCAGATACTGGCGCCCATGGCACACGCAGCGGCAAACAGGATCTGTCTTCTCATGCCGTCTGTCCTCCTCGTCTCGGGTTCCGGTCAGCCTGCGCCGGGCATGCTGTCGGTCGGTGCCGCACCTTAACCCAAAGCCGCCCGTTGCATACAGGAAATGCTCGGTAACCAGCCGGCCCGCCGCGTCGACACGGGCCGTGAAGACCGCTACCTTCGCCCAACCGAAGGGAGAACACACCGCCGGGTCGGGGAGGAGCACGCCATGGAGCTGTTGCGGCGAATGGGCGCGACAACCTGTCTTGCCATGGTGCTTGCCGGCAACGTCACGGCGGCGCCGATGCCCCCGCCCGGGGAATTGGGCGGGATCATGGGCATCCCGGCGCTGGAGGTGACGGTGCTGGAGCCGCACCTGTTCGGGAACGGCGGCGACGCCACCACGCGCTACCTCGCCTACCCGGCCCCCGATGTTCTGGCAGCGCTGTTCGGGGCAGGGTGGCGCCAGGGGACCGAGGCCGTCGAGTTCCAGGCCCTGGACGGGTATGTCGCACGGATCGGGATCGAGCGGTTCGACGCCAACGCGGCATTCCTGGCGTTTGCGCGCGCCGACGGCGCGCCGTTTACCGTCGACAACCTGGGCCAGAACGAGACCGATGTCCCGCTCGGGCCCTACTACCTGATATGGGACAACATCGCCAATCCGGAACTGGTGCGCGCCGGGGCCTCGGCCTGGCCCTACCAGGTTGCGGAGATTGCGCCGGTGCGCCGTGCCGACACCCTGCCCCTTCTTCCGGGACTCGAGCGGGCCGCCGCACTGACGCGCGAGAAGTGCCTGGTCTGCCACCGGCTGAACGGGATCGGCGGCACCAAGGCCGAGGGCAACCTCGCCCGGATAGTCAAGGCCTGGGACAAGGAGGACTTCATGGCCCTGGTGCTGACACCGGCGGCGCAACGCGAGGGTTCGACCATGCCAGCCCTGACGGAAACGCTGCCGGAAGCCGAACGCCGCGCCATTGCCAACGCCATCTTCAGCTATCTCGTCGCGGTTCCGGTCACGCCCTGAGCATCGGGCCGGGCCGGCATCCGGCGCGATGGCGCCCGAGTCCGGCGTAACACCGGCGTTACGCGACCTCACGAGATCAGATCACGGCCGGGCTCGCTGACGGGCGGCCACGATGCCGGTCGAGAAACTCCACAACCAGCCTGTTGAAGGCATCTGACTGTTCGATGTTGACCAGATGGCCGGTGTCCGGCAGCAGCACGAATTCCGACCCGGGGATTTCGGCATGCATCCGGTAGCCGAATTGCGGGCGGGCGAGCGTGTCGGCTTCGCCGAACAGCAACAGTGTCGGGCAGGCGATGTCCGCAAGCACGACAGGCTGGTCATGTGCGGCCGTCGCCTCGATGGTCTTGATGTAGCTTTCGGGATGGACCGCCGAGATCGAGGCGACCAGTTCGGCGTACTGTTCCGGCCCCGCATTCGGACCGAGGAGCGTGCGCGCAACACCAGGCGCCATCTCCCGCGGGGACCTGCCCTCGAGAAGCGGCTGCTTTCTCAGGCGGACGAATTCCTCTCGATCTTCCCGCGAAACCGTGCGCGAAAACCCCGGCATGGTCGCACACAGTGTCAGGGTCAGGATCCGTTCGGCGTGCCGCGCATGGAAGTCCTGCAGGATGCGCCCGCCCATCGACAGGCCGACGAAATGTGCCTGATCGACATGGAGATGATCGAGAAACCGGGCCAGGTCGGCGCTGAATTCGGAAAACTCCAGCGGACCATCGTAGTCCTGCGAGGCGCCGTAACCCCGGGCGTCCCAGGCGATCGCGCGAAACCCGGCCCGGGCCAGCACCGGCAGCTGCCGTCGCCAGTTGGTCCTGTTTCCGCCAATTCCATGCAGGAAGATCACGGTTTCCCCGTCGCCGATCGTGTCGTAGGCCAGTGCCGGCTGTCCGGGTGCGCGGAACGTACGGGTCCTCAGGGTCATGTCGATCATCCGATGCGGCGTGGAGCGGCGGATCATCACGCGTGAGCGAGGGCGGGCCGGCGTGTCGCATTCCACTCGCGAGCAGCCTCCTGATCGTCCCCCGGCCTGTCACGGTCTGCCCGCGCCAGGAAGGAACGTTTCCGGAGGGCTCCGGCCATCTGCGGAGCCGCTTCCACATTTGCAACCGTACGAACAGATTTAACAGGATTTCGGGATCACTGCTGCAGCACCGTGTCCCGCCCGGTCAGCGTCTTCCCGATTCAGACTCCGGCGGCGCCCAGTCCGCCGGCAGACGCGATGAACGTGACTACGTCGGCGACCCCCTCGCCGGTCTTGAGGTTGGTGAAGACCCAGGGGCGGCCGGTGCGCATCCGTTCGGTATCGGCGCGCATGACATCGAGATCGGCGCCGACGAGCGGAGCGAGGTCGATCTTGTTGATGACCAGCAGGTCGGACCGCGTGATCCCCGGCCCGCCCTTGCGCGGGATTTTCTCGCCCGCCGCCACGTCGATCACGTAGACGGTGATGTCAGCGAGTTCCGGACTGAAGGTGGCCGCAAGATTGTCGCCGCCCGACTCGATCAGGCACAATTCGGCCGACGGGAAACGGGCGCGCATGTCCGCGATCGCAGACAGGTTGATCGAGGCGTCCTCGCGGATGGCGGTGTGCGGACAGCCTCCCGTCTCCACCCCCTCGATCCGCTCCGCCGGAAGGGCGCCCGACTCGGTCAGGATGCGCTGGTCTTCCCGGGTATAGATATCGTTGGTGATGACGAACAGCTCGTGGCGGTCGCGCAGCCTCCTGCACAGGGCCTCGGCCAGTGCGGTCTTGCCCGAGCCGACCGGCCCGCCGATCCCGACCCTCAAGGGCCCGTTGAGTGCCTGTGTCATGAGCGGAAGATCCTCGAATACTGGGTTTCGTGGTGTATGGAGAAGATTTCGGCGGCGGGCGCGGCAGTGCCAAGTTCTTCCAGCGACACCGCCTCGGCACGGTCCGCAGCATGCAGGATCGCCTGTTCCAGACCGGACGTGATCCTCTGCCCGTCGGTCTGGCCGAGCGGTACCAGTCGGACGCCGGCAGACAGGATCATGGCGGCGAACGCGTGCAGATAGCAGGCGAGCGCCGGTTTCAGGTTGATGCCGTGGACCGAGGTCGCGAACCCGGCAGCGACCGCAAGCGGCGGACGGTCCCGCAGGCACCCCGAGAGCGCGTCGAGCGCCGGATGCGGCCACGCGGCCCGCAGCGTGGTCAGGAAGGCCTCGCCCTGCAGCTCCGATTCCTGTGCGCGCTCGGCGGTGCCGGTCCAGGCGCGCGCCTCCTCGGCAAGCGCGGCACCCCTGACCGTGTCGGGCGCCGAGCGGTGTGCGGCGGCAAGGAACACGCCGTCGACCTGGCCCGTGCCGCGCAGCAGCAGCCACTCCGTCCAGTCGGCAAGACTGTGCCGGTCGCGAACCGCACCCGCCTCGATCGCCGCTTCGAGACCATGGCTGTAGGCGTAGGCTCCGACCGGGAAAGCGGGCGAGAACCAGGCCTGGAGCCTCAGGAGATCGCCGGGCCGGGTCACGGGTGATCATGTCCGTGCGCATGGCGGGCATAGGCGCCGCCCTCGGGCTGGAACGGCTCGACGGCCTCGGTCACCGTGGCGCCGAGGGCGCGCAGCATCTGCGCCAGCACGTGGTCCGGACGAATCAGCGTGGCGTCCGGGCGAATGTCAGCAGGCGTATGTCTGTTGCCGAGATGCCACGCGAGACGGGCCGCCAGCACCGGCGTCGCGGCGGTGATCCGCAACACCGGCTCGGGCCGGGCGGCGACCTCGATCCAGTCGCCGGTGGTGCAGCGCAGCCCGTCCCCTCCGGCCATTGCCACCGCCTCGGGCAAGTCAAGCAGAACCGGTTCGCCCGCCGTCGTCTCCAGCCTGAACCGGCGGCGGTGCCGGTCGTCGAAGACAAGGCTGACGCACCCGACCGCGTCGCACCGCGGCCAGTGCCCCCGGGGGCGGTGTTCGATGGCGCACCACATCGGCCTAGAACAGGAAATAGCGCTGCGCCATGGACAGCACCTCCGCCGGTTCGCAGGTGAGCAGTGCGCCGTCCGCGCGCACCTCGTAGGTTTCCGGATCGATCGAGATGTCGGGCGTGAGCGCGTTCAGGACCATGTCCGCCTTGCCGACGGTCCGGGTCCGCCGGACCGGCACCAGCCGCCGGGCGGTATCGAGACCCGCGTCGAGCCCGGCCTCGCTGACGAAGGTGACCGAGGTTGCCGGCCGCGCCTGTCCGAATCCGGCGAACATCGTCCGGTAGTGCTCGGGCTGCGGCGTCGGAATGGAGGCGTTGGGATCTCCCATGACGGCGGCGGCGATCACGCCCCCCTTCAGGACAAGGTCCGGCTTGACGCCGAAGAAGGCCGGCGTCCAGATGACGAGATCCGCGAGCTTGCCCGCTTCGATCGAACCGACGTGGTCCGCAATGCCATGCGCGATGGCGGGATTGATCGTGTACTTGGCGATGTAGCGCCTGGCGCGCAGATTGTCGTTTTCTCCCGTCTCGCCCTCCAGCCGGCCGAACTGTCGCTTCATCTTGTCGGCCGTCTGCCAGGTGCGGATCACGACCTCGCCGACACGGCCCATCGCCTGGCTGTCGGACGCGATGATCGAGAACGCCCCCATGTCGTGCAGGATGTCCTCGGCGGCGATGGTCTCCCTGCGGATGCGACTTTCCGCGAAGGCCACGTCCTCGGCGATGCGCGGATCCAGGTGATGGCAGACCATCAGCATGTCGAGATGTTCGTCGAGCGTGTTGACGGTGTACGGACGCGTCGGATTGGTCGAGGACGGCAGCACGTTGGCCAGCCCGCAGACCTTCATGATGTCCGGCGCATGACCGCCGCCCGCCCCTTCGGTGTGGAAGGCGTGGACGGTCCGCTCCCTGAAGGCGGCGATCGTGTGTTCGACGAACCCGGACTCGTTCAGCGTGTCGGTATGGATCATCACCTGCACGTCCATCGCCTCCGCCACTCCGAGGCAGGTGTCGATGGCGGTCGGGGTCGTGCCCCAGTCCTCGTGCAGCTTGAGCGCGCAGGCGCCCGCGCGCACCTGCTCCTCGAGTGCGGCCGGAAGGCTGGCGTTGCCCTTGCCGGCGAAGCCCAGGTTCATGCTGAAACCGTCGGCGGCCTCGATCATCCTGTGCAGGTGCCAGGGACCCGGCGTGCAGGTCGTCGCGTTGGTCCCGGTGGCGGGGCCGGTGCCACCGCCGATCATGGTGGTGATGCCCGAGGACAGCGCCTCCTCTATCTGCTGCGGGCAGATGAAGTGGATGTGGCAGTCGCACCCGCCCGCGGTCACGATCTTGCCCTCGCCGGCGACGATTTCGGTGCCGGGACCGATGACAATGTCCACGCCGTCCTGGATATCCGGATTGCCCGACTTGCCGACGGCGAGAATGCGCCCGTCGCGGATGCCGATGTCCGCCTTGATGATACCCCGGTGGCAGAGGATCAGCGCGTTGGTCACCACCGTGTCAGCGGCACCCTGCGCGCGCGTGACCTGGGACTGGCCCATGCCGTCGCGAATGACCTTGCCGCCGCCGAACTTCACCTCGTCGCCATGGATCGTGAAGTCGCGCTCGACCTCGATGAAGAGCTCGGTATCGGCGAGGCGGACCCGGTCGCCCACGGTCGGGCCGAACATGTCCGCATAGATCCGGCGCGGGATCGCATGAACCATCTCACCCGTCCCGGTCGAGCGCGCCCATGACCTGGCCGTTGAAGCCGACGGCGCGCCGGTTGCCCCGGTAGGGGACCAGAACCACCGTGCGTGTCTGGCCCGGCTCGAACCGCATCGCGGTCCCCGCCGGCAAATCGAGCCGCAACCCCCGCGCCTGCTCGCGCGGAAACGTCAGCTCCGGATTGACCTCGAAGAAATGGAAGTGGCTGCCGACCTGAATGGGCCGGTCGCCGCTGTTCGCGACCTCGATCCGTGTGGTCGCGAGGTTCCGGTTGAGCAGGATCTCGCCCTCGGCGGTCAGGATTTCTCCCGGAATCATCGTTTTTCTCCTCAGCGGATCGGATTGTGGACGGTGACGAGTTTCACCCCGTCGGGAAAGGTCGCCTCCACCTGCACGTCATGGATCATCTCGGGCACGCCATCCATGACCTGATCGCGCGAGACCACATGCGCGCCCGTTTCCATCAGTTCGGCGACCCGCCGCCCGTCCCGCGCACCCTCGACCACGAAGTCCGAGATCAGCGCCACGGCTTCGGGATGGTTGAGCCTGACGCCGCGCTCCAGCCGCCTGCGGGCGACCACGGCGGCCATGGCGATCAGCAGCTTGTCCTTCTCGCGCGGTGTCAGCCGCATGAGGCTCCTCCTTCCGCTTCAGCAAAGCCAGACGCGCGGCGGCTCAGCCGGGCGCGCGAACACGCACGCGCGCAGGGCGCCCAGTGCTGCGGCGAGCTCGCGTTTGAACGCGCCGCCCTCCCGGGCGAGGAACCGGGCGACAACAAGCCCGCGCACCGCGCCCGCACCGGCGAATGCCGACATCCCCGCCAGCAGGCGCCGGAGTTCCTCCAGGCGCGCCGGCGCATCCGGCGCCGCATAGATGAGTGTCGCCGACACGCTCGCGCCACGAAGTCCGGCGACCGATGTCGATGCGCGCTCGAAGTCGCAACCGCCCATGTGCAACGCCTCCCGCCATATCGGCCGGCCGTCCCTGTCGATCCGCCAGGTGTCGGTCAGGCTGCCGTGCCTCACGCGCTCGCCATGCGCGGCGCGACCGAGTACCAGCGTCTCGACTGCCAGCAACCGCGCATCGCCCGCCATGTCCACCTCGATCCGACGCCTCATCCGGGCACCGTCGAACAGGATCGTTTCCTGCGGCAGCCACTCGACAGCTGCATCCGACCCGAGGGTCAGCCGTGTGAACCAGTCGGCCGGCGCATCGATGGCCCGGTAGACCTTCTCCGCCGCCTGGCCGGACACTACCGCCCCGGCGCCCGGTCCCGCCGCCACCGAGACCTCGTACCTGTCGCCGCCGGCGATGCCTCCCGCCAGGTTCGCGAGCACCGCTTCCGGCACGCCGTTTGCCGGGCGTGGCGTCAGGATCCGCAACGGCGCCCGGCACCGGCGCTCGACGAGAGCGGTCCCGCCGACCCGCGCCTCGAAGCGCAACGCGGCCGATCCCCGGCCGCGCTGGAGCACGAGGTCGGACGCGGGGCCGGCACCGCACCCCGTCATCGAGGCGTCCCTGCGTGCGATCGCGCATGACCAAACGCCGGTCTGCACCGCGGAACGCAACCGCGGGGAGCCACAGGGGGGCACCGCATCTCGAACACGTGCGAGAGCGGCTGGCGGGCGGACAGGTCCGGAAGGCGCGTGATCATGTCGGTCTCGCAGACCGCTTCCCGGGCGCCTGCGGCCGATCCCGCAGGTAGGCGCGCCATCCGCCGTAGCCGGTGATGTCCTGGGCGCCGTCGGTTCCCGCGTGTTCCACCAGAAACCCCTTCACCGTGCTGCCGTCGGACAACGCGATGGTGCCGATCGACAGTGGCGGAGGGACCGACACCAGGAAATCCCCGAGGCACGCGGAGGGAAGCGCCCAGATCTCCAGCTCGATCTCCGCGCCCGGTGAGCAGCGAAGCATTCCCGGCCGTGGCGTCGTGCCGCCTGTCAGGGCAAAGAGCCGGTAGGCCGGCCCTGTCGTTGTGGAATACAGATATCGCCCGTCCCTCGACGTCAGTTCCCGGTTCAGCGGCAATCCGGACATGTGAGCCCCGGCCACGGCCAATGCGGTCTCGCCGGGCAGCGGACCGGCGGGCGGCGGAGTCGTCGCGGGCACGGGATGTCTCGTTGCCCCGAGGTATGGCGCGGCGGCGGCATGCAGCCGCCAGCCGACCGCCGCGGCCAGCTGGTCCCGTCCGGCCTCGGCAATCAGCGTCACACTGCCGGGCAGCGCGTCCATCCTCGGGCCGGTGGGCACGGTTACTGCGCACAGGTCCATCAGGTTGACGAAGTTGGTGTAGGTTCCGAGACGGGAATTCGGGCCGACAGGATCGGCCTCCAGATCCGCGAGCGTGCACAGGGCCGGAACGCTGGGCACGCAGAGCAGGTCGACCCGCGCGAGGAGCGGCGCGGCCTTGCGCCTGAGCTCGGCCAGCCTGTAGGCATCGCGGAACGCGCCGACGGCCGTATGCCGCGCGCCGGAGCCGATGACCTGTCGGGTCACCGGGTGAAGGGCCTCCGGCCGCTTCCGCATCAGGGTCTCGACCACGCCAAGCCGCTCGGCGACCCAGGCGCCGCCATACAGCAGTGAGGCGGCCTCGAGGAACGGGGAGAAGTCGAGTTCCACGATCTGTGCACCCAGTGCGGCCAGGCGTTCGAGCGCGGCATCGAAGCTTGCCGCCTGCACGGTGTCGCCGAAGAACTCCCGCGTCATGGCGTTCGGCACGCCGATGGTGATCGAGGGCGGGGGAGCAACGAGCGGCGGTACCGCAATCGAGCGGGAGAATGCGTCCGCGGCGTCGTGGCCGGCGGCGGTCCGGAAGACGCGCCAGGCGTCGAACATGGTGAGCGCGAACACCGAGACCGTATCAACCGTCCGGCAGGCCGGAACGACCCCGGTTCCCGAGATGGCGCCCAGCGTCGGCTTCAGGCCGACGATGTTGTTGAACGCCGCGGGCACCCGGCCCGACCCCGCGGTATCCGTGCCAAGCGCGAAAGACACGATCCCGTGCGCCACCGCCACGGCGGAGCCGGAAGAGGAGCCGCCTGGCACGAGAGCGTCATCAAGGGCGTTCCTGGGCGGCGGATAGGGCGACCGGATACCGACGAGACCGGTGGCGAACTGGTCGAGATTGGTCTTGCCCACCGGTAGTGCGCCCGCGGCCCTGACGACGGCGACGGCGACGGCGTCGGCGTCCGGCTCGTAGGCGTAGGCGGGACAGCCCGCGGTCGTGGCGGTGCCGGCAAGGTCGATGTTGTCCTTGAGTGCGAAGGGAATGCCCCACAACGGGTACGCGAGCGGATCGAAATCCGGCAATGCCGAGGCTTCGGCGAGGCACTCCTCCAGCGGGCGCAGGTGAATGAAGATACCGGGGTCGCCGACGGTCGCGATGCGCCGGTACACCTCAGCAATGACATCCGCAGCCGTGGTCCCGGCAGCGAAAGCAGCGTGCAGGGCCGCGATGTCGAAGCTCAGACCTTCCGGATCGCCGCTCACGGACCTTCCTCCAGGAAGCGGACCGGCCGCTCCCACTGGACCAGGACAACGCACCCCGGCTCCGACCAGACCGAATGCACGACACCCTCCGGATTCAGGATCAGCGATCCCGCCGGGTAGTTGCCGTGCTCGTCGCTCTGAACGCCGTCGAGCACCACGATCGTCTCGAGCCCGGTGTGCAGGTGGCGCGGCACCGCGGCGCCCGGCGCATAGCGCAGGACCGCGACCGCCGGTTCACCCTCGCGCAGAGCGCAGATCTCGACGCCGTCGCGGAACGGCGAGAAGTCGAGTGCCTGCCAGCCGCCATCGGTCAGCCCCGCGACATGGCGTGGTCCGGGGATCATCGGCCTACGCGCGGCCCTGTCCACCCAGGGCCTCCTCGATCTCGGCAGTCGTCGCGGTCCAGCCGACAATGGCGCCCTGGGCACGGATCATTGCAAGGGTCGCGGCCTTGAATTCGGAAAAGTAGCTCCCGGTTGCATCCTCGGCCAGGAGGCATTCGAACCCCCGGTCATTCGCTTCGCGCATGGTTGTCTGCACGCAGACCTCCGTGGTCACTCCGGCAAGAAGCAGGTTCCGGGTTCCCAACTGCGCGAGCAGGCCGGCAAGAGGTGTGGCGTGGAACGCGCCCTTGCCCGGCTTGTCGATGACCGGCTCGCCCGGCGCGGGCGCGAGTTCGGGAAGGATTTCGGCACCGGGCTCGCCGGCGATCAGGATACGTCCCATCGGACCGGCATCGCCGATACGCAGTGACGGTCCGCCCCGGCGGAGCTTGGCAGGCGGGCAGTCGGACAGGTCGGGCCTGTGGCATTCCCGGGTGTGGATCACGGCCAGGCCCGCGGTGCGCGAGGCGTCAATCAGGCGGGCGACGGCCGGAACGATGACCCGGAGCGGTGTCACGTCGTTGCCGAGCGCTGCGCCGAAGCCACCCGGTTCGATAAAGTCCCGCTGCATGTCGATGACGATCAACGCCGTCGCCGCCGGATCGAAACGGTAGGTGAAGGGACGGGCAGCGGGAATCCCGGCCATCAGGCATGGCCTCCCATCCGGCGGCCGATTTCGGCCCGATCGGCCCGGGCGGCGGTGCACTCGTAGGCGATGCGGCCCTCCGACATCACCAGCACACGGTCGGTGAGTTCCATGATCTCGTCGAGATCCTCGGACATGAGCAGCACCGCGGTGCCGGAATTCCGGGCCGCCATGATCCGGGCACGGATCTCCGCGACAGCCGTCAGATCCAGTCCGAAGCACGGGTTCGAGATCACCAGCAGGTCCACCGTGCCCGTCAGTTCGCGCGCAAGCACCGCGCGTTGCACATTGCCTCCCGAGAGCGAGGACATCGGTGCATCGAGCGAGGCCGCCCTGATCCTGAACGCCGCCGCCATGTCCGCCGCCCGACTCTTCAGCTCGCGCGTGGACAGCCAGAACCGGGCGCCCGTGCCGTTCAGATCGAAGCTGCGGAAGCCGACGTTCTCGACGACCGACATGCGCGGCACGCAGGCGTTGTGAAGCGGCTCCTCCGGCAGGAAGCGCACGCGATGGACACGCGCCTCCCGGCGTGTCGCGCCGTAGGGCGATCCATTGACCCGTATCCGGCCCGCCGACACCGAGCGCTGGCCGGTCAGCACTTCCATCAGTTCCATCTGACCGTTGCCCGAAATCCCGGCGATACCGACGATCTCGCCCGCGCGAACCTCGAGCGCGTCGATGGCGATCCCCTTCAGCCCCGAACGGTCCCGGGCGCGCACGCCGGCAACGGACAGGACCGGCGCTCCCGGCACTCCCGTGCGCGGCGCCGGTTCGGCCAGTTCGTCATCGCCCACCATCATTCGCGCGAGGTCCGCATGGGTCAGGTCGGCAACTCGTCCGCGGCCGACGAGTGCGCCGCGGCGGAGCACCGAGACCTCGTCGGCGCAGGCCATCACCTCACGGAACTTGTGGGTGATCAACAGCACCGTGAGCTCTCCGGCCTGACACAGCCGCCGCACGTGACCGAGGACCTCGTCGGCCTCATCCGGCGTCAGGACGGAAGTCGGCTCGTCGAGGATGAGGAAGCGGCGGCCGAGATAGAGCTGCTTCAGGATCTCGAGCTTCTGCTTCTCACCGGCGGAGAAGGTGCGAACGGCCTGATCGAGCGGCACGGTGAACGGCATCCGGGCCATGAAGGTCTCGAGCCGGGCCATCTCGGCGCGCCAGTCGATCACCGGTGGCGCGTCCTCGCGGCTGATGACGAGGTTCTCCGCCGCGGTGAGCGACGGGACGAGCGTAAAGTGCTGGTAGACCATGCCAAGTCCCAGCGCGTGGGCCGACTTCGGGTCCGGCACCTCAACCTCCCGCCCGCCGACCATGAGCTGGCCCCGTGTCGCCCGGTAAAAGCCCATCACGCACTTGACCAGGGTCGACTTGCCAGCGCCGTTCTCGCCGAGGAGTGCGTGCACCGTACCGGGCGCTATTCGCATCGAGACGGCGTCGAGCGCAGTCAACCCGCCGAAGCGCATGGTCATACCCACGGTCTCGACACCGATGGCGCCGGCCTGGAGACGCCCGTCGACAGTCATGGCAACCCGGCAATGAGGGTTTCACTGTCGGCGACCGCGCCGAAGACGCCGCCCTGCATCCTGACCATCCTGAGCGCGGCGTCGTGGTTGGTCCTGTCGGTGGCGCCGCAACAGTCTGCCAGCAGCACGCACTCGAACCCCCGGTCGTTCGCCTCTCGCATGGTGGTCGAGACGCAGACATCCGTCGTGATGCCGCAGATCACCAGGTTCCCGATGCCCCTCGTGCGCAGAATCAGCTCCAGGTCGGTGGCGCAGAAGCTGCCCTTGCCGGGCTTGTCGATGACGGTCTCGCCAGGTTCGGGACGGAGCTCCTCGATGATGTCCCAACCGGGTTCGCCGCGGACCAGGATCCGGCCGCACGGACCGGGGTCCCCGATGCCGGCGCCGATGCGCTGCGAACGCCAGCGCTTGTTCGCAGGAAGGTCGGAAAGGTCCGGGCGGTGGCCCTCGCGGGTGTGCAGGACGTGGTAGCCACCGGCCCGCATCGCGGCGAGGACGCGCCGGATCGGTTCAATCGGAGCGCGGGTGAGCGACAGGTCATAGCCCATCGTGTCGACGTACCCGCCCGCGCCGCAGAAGTCGGTTTGCATGTCGATCACGATCAGCGCCGTGTTCGCCGGGCCCAGGGTGCCGTCATACGGCCAGGGGTACGGGTCCGACGCGATGGTGTGGAACCCGATCTCGCCCGTCATTCCGCAGCCTCCGTCGCCTTCTCTCCGTGGAACCGTTGGGGCGCGGGGAAACCGCAGGAGGCGCCGTCGGTCTCCTTCACGGCTTCCTCCCAGGGCAGCCGGTAGCGCCCCGCGACGAGATCGGTCATGTAGCTGTAGGGGCAGTCCTGCGCCCCGCCCTTCACAGCGACGTACCCGCGGTGACCTAGCTGATAGATGTTGTTCTCGACCCCCCAGTGGATGCGGGCCTCCCGTACGAGATCGGGACGAACCTCGGCAGTGATGATCTCGTCTGGCCGGCCGCTCGCTCCATGGGCGAGAATGGTACCGTCGAAGTTGACGATCATTCCCTCGCCCATCGAATCGAATGTGCCGTCCGATCCGCACATGCACACGCTCGCCGTGACCATGAGGTTGCAGAACGCGTTGGCCTGGTTGGTAAAGCGCCAGCTCTCCCGAATGGGAGCGGTGTAGCCCGCCGTGCGCAGCATGATCTCGCCGCCGCGATAGGCAGCTTCGCGTGCCATCTCGGGGAACATGCCGTCATGGCAGATGATCAGTCCGATCCGAGCGCCCTTCGGCCCCGTGATGACGGGCACACCCAGATTGCCCGGCTCCCAGGGTTCGACCGGGACCCAGGGGTGGAGCTTGCGGTAGTGGAGCGCCAGCTCCCCGGTGTTGTCGATGATGATGCCCGCGTTGTAGGGGTTGCCGCCCGGGTTCTCTTCCATGATCGAGAAGCAGCCCCAGATATCATGCTCGGCGCAGGCGCGCCTGAATGCGGCGACCTCCGGACCATCAAGGTTGCACATGATCTCGGGGCGGGTGCTCATCGACAGACCGTGCAGGGCGTATTCGGGAAAGACGACGAGGTCCATGGTCGGCAGGCCGCGGCGTGCCTTGCCGACCATGGACACGATCCTGTCCGCCTGCGCCGCCAGGTCGGCAGGGGTCTCGACCACCGGGAGCTGCAGGTGCACGAGCCCTATCACCACGCCGTCAGGGGACTTGTTGAGACCACCCAGTCCGTTCATGCCGCTCTCCTACTTCGAAATCGACAGCTCGCCCGGTGCGCCGGCCATGGCGCGTCCGGGCGAGGAGGTTGCGATCAGCACGCCGAGCGTCATCACGTACGGCATGGCGTAGAACAGGTAGTAGCCGTCCGGGATGCCGACCGACTGCAGGGCCGGTCCCAGCGCGCCCGCGCCGCCGAACAGAAGCGCCGCCCCCAGGCAGGCGATCGGATTCCAGCGCGCGAAGATCACCAGTGCGACGGCCATGAGACCCTGGCCCGAGGAAATCCCCTCGTTCCAGCTGCCGGGGTAGAAAAGCGAGAGATAGGCCCCGCCCACCCCCGCAAAGGCGCCCCCTGCGGCGGTGGCCAGCGTCCGGATGAACGCCGGTCTCAGGCCCATGGCCCGGGCGGCGTCGGTCGAGTCGCCCACGACGCGGACAAGAAGCCCGATGCGGGTGGCCCGGAACATCCACCATAGCAGGAGTGCCGCAAGGATCCCCACCGGGAACAGGATGTTGATCCGCAGGGCCGCCTGGACCTGGGGCAGGTCGGACCACCACCCAAGCTCGAGCGCCGGCAGGTCCGGAGCAACCGGCTGGATGAAGGGCTTGCCGAAAAAATAGGCCAGCCCTGTTCCGAGAAGCATCAGCGAGATCCCGACGGCGATGTCGTTGACCCGCGGCAGCGAGCAGACAAGTCCGTGGACGAGGCCGAACAGGCTGCCGGCACCGGCAGCAGCCAGAACGCCTGCCCATGGCAGCCCGGTCACGCAGGCGATCGCGTATCCGGACATGGCGCCGAAGACGAGTGTGCCTTCCAGCCCCAGGTTGATGCGTCCGGACCGCTCGGTCAGGACCTCGCCGAGAGAGACGAAGAGAAACGGCGTGGACACCCTGATCGCGCCGCCGAGGATCGCGAGCGGAATGGTCCACAGTCCGAGTTCAGCGCCGTTCATGACCGCGGCGTCCGCGCGGCGGCCGTGCGCCTGTCGGTGTTGCGACCGGCACGGGTCACCGCGGGATGCTCCAGGTTTCGGGCGCGAAAACGCGCAGACGGCCGTACAGTGTTTCCGAGACCAGGATCGCGACGAAGGTGAATCCCTGCAGCACCAGCACCGTGGCATCCGGCAGGTCCATGCGACGCTGGACCAGGCCCGAAGACGCCTCGAATCCGGCGAGCAGCACGGCGACAGGAATGATCGCCAGCGGGTTGTGGCGTGCAAGGAAGGCAATGAGGATGCCGGTATAGCCGTAGCCGGCCGCGAGCGAGGCGTTGGCCGAGCCGTGGACGGCGGCGACTTCAAACACGCCCGCAAGCCCGGCGAAGACGCCGCCCAGGGCCGTGAACCCCACGACCAGCCGGCCGACCGGCAGCCCCTGGACCAGCGCGGCCCGCACGTTGCCACCGGCGATGCGGGCAGCAAAGCCCCAGGTCGTGCGCTCGACCAGCACCCACGAGACGAGACAGCCGATCACTCCGGCGACGAGGCCCCAATGCACGTCCCAGCCAGGAATGTCGCCGATCCTGAGGTGCTCTGCGAGCGGCGCCGTCGAGGGCTTGTTGAGACTGGCGGGGTCGCGAAACGGCCCTTCGACGAGATGGTTCATCAGCGCGATGGCGATGTAGGCCATCAGCAGGCTCGCAATCGTCTCGTTGACGCCCCGGTAGTGGCGCAACGCACCCACCGCACCGATCCAGACCCCCGCCGCCAGAACGCCTGCCGCCGCCAGGAGAGGGATTGCAACCGCGCCGGGAAGACCGGACAGAGCGCCCCCGAGTGCCCCGCACGCGAGGCCTCCCAGGACGATCGCTCCCTCGCCGCCAATAACCACGAGCCCAAGCCTTGCCGGCAGTGCGACGCACAGCGCCGCCAACAGCAGCGGCGCGGTGCGCGAGAGGGTGTTCTGCCAGGAAAACCAGGTGCCGAAGCCCGCCTTGTAGACCAGCGCGTAGAACTCGGCGGGCGACTTTCCGAGCAGCAGCAGGAACAGGCTGAAGGCCGCAAGCCCCGCCAGCAGGGCTCCGGCCGGGACGGCGACCGCTTCCGCCCTGCGCGCAAGCACTGCGAGCGAGCTGTCGGAAGGGCGGATGCCGCCGCGCTTCCGACCCATGACATCTCCGGTCGCCGCCATGCCCGCGGCGTCTTCACGAAGTCGCGCCGATCACCCCTTCGACGAGATAATTCATGCCTTCCAGCGCAATGTCGGTCTCGACGAACACCTCGTTCGGGCCGAGGATCCGTTTTCCCGTGTTGTCCATGAGAGGGCCCCGATAGGCGGCGAACCCGCCCTTGGTCATCTCGGCCTTCGTGGCTTCGAAACGGGCGCGGGCCGCATCCGTGACCGCCGGACCGAGTGGCGACATCTTGATGTAGCCCTCGGCCAGGCCGCCCCGGTCAAAATTCGGGATCGTGCCCCCGTCGATCACGGTCCGGACCATTCGCGTGTAGACGCCGGGCCAGTTCCATTCGGCGCCGGTCAGATATTTCTCGGGAGCAAGCGGCGCCTGGTTCGCATGGTAGCCGCAGACGAAGCAGTCTCGCCCGGCCGCGGTCTCCATCACCACCTTGGGTCCGTCCACGTGGCAGGTGATCACGTCACACCCCGCGTCCGCCAGCGCGTTCGTCGCCTCGGCCTCCTTCACTGCAAGCGACCACTCGCCGGTGAAGATCACCTGGCAGGTGACGGCGGGGTCGACTTCGCGCGCGCCGAGCAGGAAGGAATTGATGTTCTGCAGCACCTGGGGGATCGGCTTCGCCGCCACGAAGCCGAGCTTCCCGGACCTGGTCATGTGGCCCGCCACCATGCCGTTCAGATACTGGCCGAGCCCAATGTAGCCGAAATAGCTACCCACGTTCGACGGGTGCACGCCCTCCTGCCAGAGGCCGGCTGCATGCTGAAAGCGTACCTCGGGATGGCCCGGCGCGACCTTGATGATGTGCGGATCGAAGTACCCGAAGGAAGTGGGGAAGAGAAGCGCGGCTCCGTCGAAGTTGATCATGGATTCCATGGACTTCTGAACGTCCACGGTCTCGGCGACATTTTCTTCCTCGACAACCGTGACGCCCGCCATCGCCTTGACGGCGCCGGCGCCCTCCGCATGGGCCTGATTGTACCCGAAATCGTCCTTGGGCCCGACGTAGATGAAGCCGACGGTCAGACCATCCTGTCCGGCGGCGAAGGAGGTCGCGGACAGGGTGCCGAGCGCGCTGGCGAATGCGGCGCCGGTCTTGAGGACTCGACGGCGAGTAGGACCGGTCAGGGTCATGATCTGGACACTCCATGATGATTGCGTCAGCGGCGCGGTCGCTCCGGGTCGCGCGACCTCGGATCTTGCGCGGTTACGACAGTGAAGCGTTCCAGTGCTGTTGTCTTCTGCTAAGTTTGCACTATAACGATGCATGAATTGCAGCAGTTGATCCGGGACCAGGCGATGTCCACACGTCATCTCACGGCACTCGGCTATATCGACGCGATCGCGAAGGCAGGCTCCATCCGCAAGGCGGCGGAGGCACTGGCGATCACTTCGACCGCACTGAATCGGCGGGTGCTGGCGCTCGAGGAGGAGTTCGGCGTGCCGATCTTCGAGCGGCTTCCACGGGGCGTGCGGCTGTCTACGGCAGGCGAGCTGTTCATAGCGCATGTGCGCAGGCAGATCTCCGATTTCGAGAAGCTGAAGAGCCAGATCGCGGACCTGTCCGGCGAGCGACGCGGCCACGTGGCGATCGCCTGCAGCCAGGCGCTGCTTCCGTATTTCCTGCCCGAACAGATTTCGCGCTACCGTGCCGAGCATCCGGCGGTGACCTTCGGGGTCAGCCTGCGGGACCGCGCAGCTGCGGAACAGGCGCTGGTCGATCTGTCAGCCGACATCGCCCTCGTCTTTGAACCCGTGCGCCTGCGCGAGATGCATGTGCTGACAACCGTGCGTCAGGCCCTGCACGCCGTGATGTCCGCCGATCATCCGCTTGCCGGACGCGACCTGGTCCGTCTGCGCGACTGCGCGGCATTTCCCGTCGGCCTGCCGACGGAGCACTACGGGGTGCGACACCTGATCGACATGGCGTTCATGCGCTCCTCGCTCACGCCGACGGTCGTCATCGAGACCGACAGTTTCGAGTTCCTCCGGCGCTATCCGCGCCACGAACACCTCGTGTCGTTCCAGATCCCCGTCGGCCTTCCCGGACCGGAGGACGAGGGTATCGTCACCTGCCCGGTTGACCACCGGGACGTCGCGGAGGGTCTGCTGTACCTGTGCCAGCTCCGGGGACGGACGCTGCCCGTGGCCGCGGCGAAATTCGCGGCACAGATCGAGGCGGTGTTCGATTTCGGGTCGTCGCCGGCCGGTTGACACCCGGCCCTGCGGCAGACGGCGGCGAGGCCCGTCCATACCGGTCCCGCGCAGGCGGGCGCCCGGAACGCAGTCCGGATCATCCCTGCCACACCTCGTTCCGGCGTCGCGGACATCGATCGTCGCGAAACCGGCGAGGATCCTGCACGATGCCAGGGTGGTGGCGGTTCCGAAATCCGTTTCCGGTCTGACGTCCGGCGCGGGCGTCGTGCATGGTCACGCCGACAATCACGCGCCGGTTTCCGGTCCAGGTCGGCGTGCGGCGCGATCCGCTCCGTCACATCGATCAGTCCGCCAGGGCGTCGCGCCCGCCAGGCCGAAGGAACGGTCGCCCCGGCGCCTGCCCCGGCGCCTGTTCGGACCGTCCGGTCAGGCCCGGGCGATCACCTGCACGCCGCCGACGTGCATGGACCGTATCGTGTGAGACCACCGGGCGGCCCTGTCCTCGCAGACCGTGACCGTGGCGGATACCCGGCATCGCACCATGTGGATCCCGCCAGGGCCCCGGGGGTGCTCGTCCACGGTCGGTGCCCTGATCGGATATCGGGTGGAAGCACCCGCAGGTGCGGGCGCGTGGTTTCCAGGGATGACAGGAGCCGGTTCGCACTGAAGATGCCCGCGACCCCGTCCCGCTGCCGGTGCGGACTTCACCGGGTTCCCGGAAGAAGCAGACCCCGCGCCTTGTCCAGGACATGCGACCGGAACACTCGCACAACCGACGCGCGCCTTCCGACTTTTTCTCGAGCGCACCCAACGGGTCGCAGAGCCGGCGCAGGTCTTCCAGTCGCGACGATGCCATCGGGTCACCTCTACCCGGTTCACCACGGCCTTTCCCGTACCGCACAGCGCATGCGCCCCGCAGACTGATCGGGACGGTATCCGGCGCCGGTGTCGCCGTTCCTCCGGACCGTTCGGGCGGAATCCGGCCTCCGCACGTCAGAAACTCTGCAAACGCCCGACACCTGCTCACTGCGACGGCCTCAGCAGGCGGATCGCGCGGTCCGGATAGTCGGTGATCAGACCGTCAACCCCGAGTGTCGCCATCGTCTCCATGTCAGTGACATCATTGACGGTCCAGACCACGACACTGAGGCCCAGACCGTGCGCCTCAGCGAGTGTTTTTGCGGTCAGGTCGCGAAAATAGGGAGACCACACCGCGCATCCGGCCTGCTGCACCAGTCGCGGGACCGAACCGCCGACGGCATCGATGTCAAGACCGGCGGTCCAGGGCGACGGTCCCGGGCGTCCGCGCTCGATGGTGTCGAACCAGGAGCGCTCGACAGTCAGGCAGACTGTCCGGATCTCCGGTGCCTGCGCCTGCACCTCGCGGAAGATGCGCCAGTCGAAGGACTGGATGGTGGCCCGCCCGCTCATCCCTTCGGACTCCAGCACCCCGACGGTCGCCTGCACGAGCCTGGTCGGATCCGCCGTGTCATCGGGTTCCAGCGGCGAGAGCTTGATCTCGATATTGAAGCGCAATGCCTCGGCACCCGGGCCGCGCCCCAGGGCCAGGATTTCCCGCAACGTCGGAACACGGGCGCCGTCACGGGGTTCCTGTTCCGGAAACCGCTCGGCGATTCTGCTGCCGGGCCGGGTCCGCCCGACGTCGAACCCCGACAGCGCGCGGGATTGCAGGTGCCACAGCAGCAGTCTTGGCCCGCTCAGCCACTTGCCGTCGGCATCACGGGCGATGTCGGGGTTCAGGGCCCGGTCGTGGTGCACCACCGGGACGCCGTCCCGGGTCATGCCGATGTCGAGCTCAAGCTGATCGACGCCGAGTTCGATGGCACGCCTGAAGGCCGGCAGCGTGTTTTCGGGCAGCAGCCCGCGAGCACCGCGGTGGCCCTGGATTTCCGTGGCCTGGACCATCATCGGCAGCGCAGTAAACAGCAACAGGATGCACGCATGTCGGATCCCCGTGCCGCTTCGATCAGACATGCCGGTTTCCTTATCCCGGGATCGAACAGGTGGATATGACCCGGAGACACGATCAATGGCAACGTGTTCTTGACGGCACTGTGCCGTGAGCCTTCCGGCCGAACCGCCAGGGGCGGGGCTCGCCCGGCCTTCGGCGGACGGACAACTCCATGCGCCAGGGTATCGGCGCCCGGCGCTTCGAGCCCCAATGGATGCGTTCGCACGAGCATCGCGCTTTCGCGCACCCGGGATCCGGGCCCGCCTGCGCCAGATGCCGGAAGTTCTCGACCGCGTCGAAGCAGTGACCGGATCGCTGCTCGCCGCCTGTGCCTGGTTCCGCGCCGAGCCGTTGCCCGGTTTCGCCGGCGTGACGCCGAACCGGCACGTGCGCGAGCGCCGGGCGGAACACGTCCACGCCTGTCTCGGCCGGATCATCGCCGGCGGCTGCGCGTGAGTTCGCAGTCCTGATGACGCATTTTGACGGGATTACCCGCCGGCTCCGGCATTTCACCCTTCCGGCCCTCCTGCAACATCGCCGCGCGGATTGATGGGAGAAACACCGGTCGATCCCCATGGGGAAAGATCGGGACCGCGGCGCGGCTGTCACGGGTTGAGGCCAGGGTCGGAAGACACCCGGGCGGGATTCAGCCGCCCGCCGCGTCGAAATGCGGGCTGTCGCCATTCCACGACACCGTGCATCCATGACAGCGCGTTCCGTACGCCAGTCTCACCTTCTTGCGGCAGATCCATGTGAAGCTGCCTGTCGAGCCATTGTCTCGTCACCTCCTCACCCTCGCGTTTCGGCCCCTGGGCCTGGTCCCCTGAGGTGCCGGTTTCTCCTGTGTCTCTCGATCGCGGTGAGGAAGGCACCCGTGCCGGAAGGTCGCCGCAGTCAAGGGCGCGAGAGACTGACGCCATGTCCCCGGGCTGGAGAAGCGCCGTGACCATCCGCAGACCCGCCGAGGGACCGGATCGCGCCTGGCCGACGGACCCGCATCGCTCCGGCGATGAAACGCGGGGTGGTGACGCCCGGCTTACACAGGGCGGACCGCGAAACCGGGCTGACGGGCGAGGCGCACTGCGGCAGACGCAACCTCCGGCACCACCGCGACAAACGGCCGACGGTCCCGGGGAACATCCCGCCTTGAAACCGGCACCAAGGCTCGAATACAGTCTTCGCCAAGGGCATCGGGGAGACCGCCATTCGTCAGCATGTGGCCGGTTGAGTAACGCCAACGGGCGTGTTTCAGTGTCCCGCTATCCCAGAATATCTGCCTTGGCCGGGGACCCGGGTCTGTGCCTGTTCGCGCCAGTACGGAAGGCTCCGTCTTCGGGGAACAACCGGGCCACGGTGTCACACGACGAGTACGCAAGGCATTCGGGCTGACCTGAAGCCCGGCATGGACGGACAGTCCCGCACCGGTTGCCAGGGAAGGGGAGAGCAGTGACGACAGGAAACCCGGACACCGGAGAACGCTGGCGCGTCGGTGTCGATGTCGGCGGGACCTTCACCGACCTCGCGCTGGTCAACGACGCGACCGGCGCCATGTCGATCCACAAGCAGCTGACCACGCCGCAGGATCCGTCGCGGGCCGTGCTCGCCGGTCTCGAAACCCTGCTGGCGCGCGCCGGCGTGGCGGTGGGCGAGGTCGCGACCGTGGCCCACGGCACCACGCTGGTGACCAACGCCGTGATCGAGCGGCGCGGCGCGAAGACCGGCATGCTGGTCACCCGCGGGTTCCGCGACGTGCTTGACATCGCGATGGAGCGCCGTTTCGACCTGTTCGACCTCTCGATCACCTTCGCCGATCCGGTGGTCCCCCGCGAGCTGCGGCTGGAGGTCGACGAACGCATCCGTTACGACGGCGCGGTCGAGACCCCGCTCGACCCGGACCAGGTCGAACGGGCGACCCACACCCTGGTCGAGGAGCACGGGATCGAGGCGCTTGCGCTGTGTTTCCTGCACTCCTACGTCGACGACCGGCACGAGGCCGCGGCGCGCGAGGTCGTCGCCGCCCGTTTTCCCGGGCTCATGGTCACCACCTCGTCCGAGATCCTGCCCTTCATGCGCGAGTACGAGCGCTGGTCGACCACCACGGTCAACGCCTATGTCCAGCCGCTGACCGACCGGTACCTGCGCCGCCTGGAGGACGGCCTCGCCCGGATGGGGTTCGCGGGATCCCTGCTGATCATGACGGCGTCTGGCGGCATGGTCACGCCGGCGATCGCGCGCCGTTTTCCGGTCCGGTTGATCGAGTCCGGGCCCGCGGCGGGGGCGCTGGTCGCCGCCTTCCTCGGCGAACAGATCGGCGAGGGCGACCTGCTTTCCTTCGACATGGGAGGAACCACGGCGAAGGGCGCGCTCATCAGGAACGGCCGGCCGTTGCGGCGCTACGAGTTCGAGGTGGCGCGGTCCTACAACTACAAGGCCGGCAGCGGCCTGCCGCTCAGGATCCCGGTCATCGACATGATCGAGATCGGTGCCGGCGGCGGCTCGATCGCCCGGGTGGATGACCGCGGGTTGCTCGCCGTCGGACCGTACAGCGCCGGCGCCGACCCCGGACCGGCCTGTTACGCAACCGGCGGAGACAGCGCTACCCTGACCGATGCCAACCTCGCTCTCGGCTACCTCGAGTCCGACGCCTTCCTCGGCGGGCGCATGACGCTCGACGCCCGGGCCGCCGACGGCGCAATCGAGACCCGTGTCGCCGGCCCTCTCGGCATCAGCCTTGACCGGGCGGCATGGGGCATTCACGAGGTCATCAACGAGGATGTCGCCCGGGCCTTTCGCATGCACGCCTCCGAAATCGGGTTCGACTACCGCCGGTGCGCCATGATCGCGTTCGGCGGCTCCGGGCCTGCACACGCGGTCAGGGTCGCGCGCAAGCTGAGAATTCCCCGGGTAATCCTGCCGGTCGGGGCCGGGGTGATGTCGGCGATCGGCCTGCTTACGACCCCGGTCTCCTACGCCACCCTGCGTTCCGGACAGATCCTGCTGGAAGACCTGGACGCGGGCGGGATCGAGAACGGGTTCAGGCCGGTCATCGATCAGGCCACGGGACTGCTCGCCGCGGCCGGGATCGCGCTCGATGACATGTCCGTCGAACGACGCCTCGACATGCGCTTTCATGGCCAGGGCCACGAAGTCGAGGTTGTCTGCAGCGCCGGCATATCGCCCGGCGAACTCGGCAGGAGTTTCCTCGACGCCTATGCCGCGATCTACGCGGCAACACCCATCGACGCCGCGATCGAAATCGTCAACTGGAAGGTCGAGGCCTCCGGCCCGAGCCCGGAATTCGCCCGCGGGTACAAGCCGTTCCCCGGCGCCTCGGGGACCGACTGCGAGGTCGGGTCAATCGACGCATGGGACCCGCAGGCCGGCGAAAGGCGCCGCTGGCCGGTGCTCGACCGCTACGCGCTCGAACCCGGCCAGACAGTCGTCGGTCCGGCCCTCGTGCGCGAGGACGAGGCCACGACGGTCCTCGGCCCCGGCGACAGCATGCGGGTGGACAGCATGGGAAACCTGGTGGTCACACTCGCCGAGGAGGAAGCATGACGACCTACGATCCGGTCAGTCTCAAGATCCTGTGGGACCGCCTGGTCGCGATCGCCGACGAGCTCGTGCTCTCGCTGGTGCGGACCTCGTTCTCGATGAACGTGCGCGAGGGCTACGACCTGTCCTGCATGGTCTTCGACGCGAAGGCCCGGCTGGTTGCCCAGGGAACCTACTCGGTTCCGTCCTTCACCGGCACGGCGCCGCGCACCATCGGCCACATGCTCGCGGTCTATCCGCCCGAAACCCTGCGTCCGGGCGATATCGTGATGACGAACGATCCGTGGATGGGGACCGGGCATCTGTTCGACGTCACCATGCTGCGACCGGTATTCCGTGGCAGCCGGCTGGTCGGCTACACCATGAGTGTCACCCACCTGCCCGACATCGGCGGCCGGGGCATGGCGTCCGACTGTACCGAGATCTACCACGAAGGGCTGCGGCTGCCGGTCTGCAAGCTGCGCGATGACGGTGTCCTGAACACCCTGCTGCTCGACGTGGTCGGCGCCAATGTCCGGGTTCCGGAACAGACCATCGGCGACCTGATGGCGAATGCCGCCTGCAACGAAGTCGGTGGACGGGCGTTGCTCGAGTTCATGGACGACTATGGTCTCGACGATATCGACAGCCTCGCCGACGCCGTCAACGACCACTCCGAAGCCGCCATGCGCAGCAGATTCCGCAGCATGCCTGACGGAACCTGGCGCAACAGCATCGAGATCGAGGGGCCGGGCCACCCGGTCACGCTTGCGGCCTCGGTGACGATCGAGGACACGTCGGCAAGGGTTGACTTCACCGGCACCGACGGGCCGGTCCGAGCCTCGATCAACGTTCCGTTCTGCTACACCGTCGCCCAGTCCAACTACGTCATGAAGTGCCTCACGATCCCGGACCTGCCCAACACCATGGGCAGCACCAGGCCGGTCACGGTCCGGGCTCCGGAAGGCTGCATCCTCGACGCCCGCCATCCCTGGCCAACCGGCGGGCGTCACTCGGTCGGACACTTCGTGGTTCCGCTGCTGATGGGCGCAATGGCCAACGTGGTACCCGAGCGTGTGCAGTCCGACGGCGCCATGATGAACGTCTTCAGCGTCCAGGGCCGGCATCGCGACGGCGGCGACGTCTCGTCGCTGTTCTTCCTTGCCGGCGGTCTTGGCGCCATGCACGGGCTCCACGGCCGCGACGTAACCCCTGCGCCGTCCAACATGACGGTGGTTCCCACCGAAATCTGGGAGAGCCGGACCAGCATGACCGTCGAAACCCGTGAAGTGCTTCCCGGCACCGGCGGTGCCGGCCGCTGGCGCGGCGGGGACGGTCAGAAGGTCGTATTCCGCAACGATACCGGGCATCCGCTGGAGTTCGCACTGATGGGCCAGCGCACCAGCTTTCCGGCTCGGGGACTTGCCGGAGGCGGCTCCGGTGCGCTGCGTCGCTACGAGGTCAATGGCGCGCCGGTCGACCCGAAGGCCCGCATCATGCTCGAACCGGGTGACCGGATCTCGATGTACGAAGCCGGTGGTGGCGGTTACGGAGTGCCGGACTCGCAGGACGCCTGACTTTCGGTGAACATCCCCGCCCGGGGTCCCGGCGCGGTCGCCGTGGATGTGACCGTTCATGCCCAGGCGGGCGGCAGGGCGCCTACTGACGGATCACGGGTCGAAGGTTGACCAGCAGTTCCTCCCAGCCGCGCCTGAACGCGCCGGCCCGGAAGCGCCAGACAATAAGCGCCAGCAGCGCGAATGCGCCGGCCCACTGCAGCACCTGGACAGTCGGGATCTCGGATGCCTGGAGAGTGACGATTACCGGGTAGCCGCCTGCGATGACCAGGATGTCGATGAGGACGCCGCAGGCGACGGTCACACCGGCGACGCTGCCGAGGTAGATCGACGCGAAGCGGAGGCCAAACCGCTGCATGATGACGGCGATGGTCCCGGTATTGGTCGCCGGACCCGTCATCAGGAACACCAGCGCTGCGCCGGGACTGACTCCCTTCGCGACCAGCGCCGCCGCGATCGGGGTGCTGGCCGAGGCGCAGATATAGAGCGGCACTCCGACCAGCAGCATCACCGGGTAGGAAAGCCACACCGAGTACTCGCTGGCCATGAGGTCGGCCGGGATCGCGACGTAGAGCACTGCGCCGAGGACGATGCCCACTATGAGGGCGAACAGGATGTCGTCGGCGATTTCGACGAAACCGTACCGGAAGACGTGGGCAACGATGGTCCGGAAGTCGGGCAGCAGACCGGCCGGCCCTGTCTCGACAGCCCCCGGCCCTGCATCCCGGCTCACGGAGCGGAGGACTGCACCCTTCGCCCAGTCGACGCCCGCGCGCCACATCTGAGCCGGGCTGACGTAACAGCTGTCCAGGCCCGGGATCAGCGACTGGTGCGCGCCGGATCCCGCGCTGCCCTGATGACAGCAACAGCCGTCTGCCACATCCTGCGGAATCCGTTCGTGGTCGTCCCGGACGAGCCTGATGGAAATCAGCCCCGCGACAACGGCGGTCACGAAGCTGATGACCGGGCGGACAACGGCAGCGACCGGCCCGAAGAACGCGTGGGTGACCAGGATCGAGTCGGCACCGGTCTCGGGTGCCGTGATCAGCAGTGACATGCAGGACGAACGCGACGCCCCCTTGGTGCGCATCTCGGCAACCACCGGCACCACCGAACAGCTGCACAACGGGACCGGCACCCCGACCGCGGCGGCGACCGTGACCGACTTCAGGGTGTCATGGCGGAACCAGCGCGTGATCGCGTGACACGAGATGAAGACGTGGATCAGCCCCCCGAGGAACAGACCCAGCAGCAGCAACGGGGCGAGCAGCAGGAACGACTGCACGAGGAAGCCGAGAAAATCGGTCCCGACGCCAACAAGCACTTCCGCCATCCGCGCCTCCCTGACACACAGACAGCCATGGTGCCACAGCCGGGCTGTCGTGGCACGGCCATTCGCGAAGGGTGCATGCGAACCCGGCCCGTGTGCCCGCGCGGACCTTCGGTCGCCCGGTCAGCGCAGCGGAAAGCCGCGTTCGCGGACGACGTCCTTCAGGGCCTCGCGGCCGTTCATCGACGCGAGCCTGCCCAGCCGGGCCAGTACCAGCTCGCTCCAGGTCTGCGGCGGCAGGCCGTTGCGCAGCCTGAAGCCGTTCATCTCCCGGTCGTAGGCCGCGCGCAGTTCAGGATCGTCCTCGCGGCCGTACCGTTCCCGGTGCAGCACCGTCGCCTGCGGCAGCCGGGGCTTCACCTCCCCCGCTTCGCCATCGGCCGCGTAACCGACGCACAGTCCGAACACGCCCACCGTTCCGGCCGGGAGACCGAGAAGCCGCGCGACCCGCAGTGGATCATTGCGCATGGCACCAATGTAGACCGTTGACAGGCCGAGGGATTCAGCCGCCACGACGGCGTTCTGGGCCGCAAGTGCGGCGTCGATCACCGCGAGCATGAAGGTCTCGAGATAGGGGATGGCCTGCATCTCCACCTCGACCGACTGGCCAAGACGGCTGTTGCGCGCGAGATCGGCGAGCCACACCAGGTAGAGCGGGCATTGCACGATGTGTTTCTGGTCACCCGCGATCTCGGCCAGTTCCCGCCTGGCGTCGGCGTCGGTGACGGCGATGACGGACCACACCTGCAGGTTGGAACTGGTGGCGGCCGACTGCGCGGCCGCCACCAGTGTCTCGAGGGTCCCGTCGGGCAGCGGGTCAGGTCGGTAGCCGCGCACCGAGCGGTGCGACAGCAGGGCGGCGATCTGGTCGTTCCACGGTCCGGCCAGGGGCACAGGTCCATCACCGTACCGCAGGACCAGGGCCTCGGACCTCGACATCTGCGGGGTCGCGCTTGTCGTCGTCACGTTCATTTCTCCTGTTCGCCTCTCAGCCCGATCCTGACCCTGGCCGGTGTGACCGGCAGGCCCGGCACATCGACCGCGATCCGGTAGACGGTGCCGCAGTTCTCCGTCGGCCCCTCCCTGCTTCCTGTCACGACATGCAGGTCACGCAGGTCATCGCCGCCGAAACACACCGAGGTGACCATGGGCAGCGGCACCGGCAGGCTCCGGCGCAGCTCTCCGTCCGGCTCGAAGACATCGACTCGCGAGCCGAAGGCCATCGCGACCCATACCGAGCCGTCCTCCGCCACCGCCAGGCCGTCGGGATGACCGTCTCGGGTGCGCACGAACGGTCTCCACTGGGCGAGCCGGCCGTCGCCCCGATTGACATCGTAGACCCGGACGACGTCGTCCCGGGCGTCGGCATGGTAGAGGCGGGTGCCGTCCGGCGAGACGCCGAGACCATTGGTCAGTCGCACGCCATCGGCGACAGTATGCACCGAGCCGTCCAGGTCGATCATGTGCAGGTGACCGGGTCGCACAGGGTCGCCCGAGAACACCCTGAAGGCAAGCGAACCGACATAGATCCGGCCCGCCCCGTCGGTGGCGAGATCGTTGAACCCGACCGCGTCGGGAGTCACTTGCGCATCGAGCAACACGGTCGAGCGCTGGCCATCGATGCTCTTCCACGCAATGTTCCTGCCGCCGACAACCAGGCCGCCCGCCTCGTGCAGCGCCATTCCGCCGATGCCCCGGCGGTGCGGCAACAGCACCGATACCTGCCCCATGCGATCGACCCGATGCACGCCACCGCCGAGCACGTCGCTGAACAGCAGGCCGAGTTCCGCATTCCACACCGGTCCCTCGACCAGGCCGTAGCCGGTGGCAAGGACGTCCATGGTCATCCTACGCGTCGTCGCCGAGAACCTCCTGCAGCACCCGCCCGGCATTCACCGCCGTGGGCCAGCCGGAGTAGAAGGCGATGTGGGTGATCATCCCGAACAATTCCTCGCGGGTAACTCCGTTGTCGAGCGCGCGCTGCAGGTGCCCCTTCAGCTCCGGCGTGCGGTAGAGCGCGGCCAGAACCGAACAGGTCACGAGGCTGCGGTCGCGCTTGGAGAGTTCCGGCTGTTCCCACACGTCGCCGAACAGCACCTCGTCGCGCAGCTTGCCGAATTGCGGAATCATGTCGTAGACGGTCTTCTGTGCCATGGCGTGCAATCTCCCTTGATGTGTGCGGCAGGTGTTCAGAACAGACGTCGGCTTGCGAGCTCCGCACCCTCGGCGAGAGCGCGCAGCTTGGCCCACACGACGTCTGAGGTAAGCCGGCCCATGCCGGCGGAGGTGTCGAACCCGCAGTCGGTTCCCGCCATGATCCGGGACGGATCACCGACCACCTCAGCCGCCAGCTCCAGCCGGTCGGCCACCACTTCGGGATGCTCGACAAAGGTCGTGAGCGTGTCGATCGCGCCCACGATGAGGAACTGGTCCGGCGCCAGCGGCTGCGAACGGAACAGCCGGATCTCGTGCGCGTGGCGCGGGTTGGCGAAGGGGAACAGGAACCCGCCGACATTGGCCCGCAGCAGGCTGGGAAGGATGTCGGCAAGCGGCACGTCCCGGTCATGCGGTGATTCATAGTTGCCGTAGCAGACGTGCAGCCGGACCCGTTCGCGGGGCAATCCCGCGACCATCCTGTTGACGCGTGCGATCACCCGGTCCACGAAATCGACGAACTCGGCGAGCGGCCGGTCGTGGAACAGCATGTGCCGCTCGAGCCCGAGGTCGGGTGCATCAATCTGCAGGATGAACCCGGCGTCGACCGCGGCGCGGTACTCGACTTCGAGCGCATCGGCGAGAGCATCGAGATAGGCGTCATCGTCCGGGTAGTAGGCATTGCGGATGGCTGTCGCAACGATCCCCGGCGAGGGTGCGGTCATGAAGGCATCCGCAAATGCCCCCTCGTGGCGGCCGAGCGCGTCGCGGAACACCGAGATCTCGGCGGCATTGGCCTCGGGCGCGGTGTGCCGGACCTCGCCGATCGCTTCGGGCGGTTCCATGTTGCTGACAGCGAGCCGGTCGCGCATGAAGGCGCGCCGGACCTCGGCGAACTCCGGGTAGTCGGCCAGTTCGGACCCGCCCCCGCGGTCCCACCGGCCCCCGAACCCCGACATCCGCCGCTGCACATAGAGGAAGAAGGCCTCGCGAACCTGCTCGCCGTCGCTTGGAATGTCGATACCGCACTCGCGCTGACGCTCGACCACCCAGTGGGTCGCCGCCTCGCCTTCGCGCTCCAGCACGTCGGGATCGATCGCGCCGCCGCGGGCGCGCGTGACGTAGAGTTCCACCAGCGAGCGCGGACGCGGCAGGCTGCCGGCGTGGGTGGTGAGAATGCGGCCCGTCATTCCGGTCCTCTCGGTGTCAGGTGCCGGACGGCCGGCTCACGGCGCCAGCGCGGCTTCGAGGTCGGCGATGATGTCCTCGACCGACTCGAGCCCTATCGACAGGCGCACCACGTCATCACCGGCGCCGGCCGCGGCGCGCTGCTCGTCGGTCAGCTGCCTGTGCGTTGTCGAGGCCGGATGCAGGATCAGCGAGCGCGTATCCCCGATATTGGCGAGATGGCTCAGCAGTTCGCACCTCTGCACGCAGCGCACTCCCGCTTCGTAGCCGCCCTGCACACCGAAGGTGAAAACGGAACCCGCGCCCTTTGGCAGGTACTTCCGTGCGAGTTCCCGATAGGGTGAGCCCGGCAGGTCGGCGTGGGACACCCACGAGACCGCGGGGTGTGACGCGAGGAACCCCGCCACCACGAGGGCGTTGGCGACATGACGCTCCATGCGCAGCGCCAGGGTTTCGATCCCCATGAGGGTGAGATACGCGTTCATCGGCGCGAGTGTCGGGCCGAGATCGCGCAATCCCACTGCGTGGCCATAGGTGGTGTAGGCAAGATCGCCGAAGGTCTCGAAGAAGGTCAGCCCGTGATAGGCCGGTTCCGGCTGTGACAGCGCCGGAAACCGGTCGTTGCGAAACCAGTCGAACCGGCCGGAGTCAACGATGGCGCCGCCCATTGCGTTGCCGTGTCCGGACAGGAACTTGGTCGTGGAGTGAATGACGATGTCGGCACCGTGTTCGATCGGCTGGCACAGGTACGGCGTCGCCATGGTGTTGTCGATGATCAGCGGCACACCGACCTCGTCCGCCGCCGACTTGAGTGCTTCCACGTCGCTGACCACCCCGCCCGGGTTGGCAAGGGATTCCGCAAAGATCGCCTTCACCCCTGGTGCCGCCGCTGCCTCGCGCACCGCATTGATGTCGTCGGTGTCGACGAAGCTGCAGTGCCAGTCGAACTTGCGGAACGTCTTTCCGAACTGGGTGATCGATCCGCCGTAGAGCCGGGTCGAGGCCACGATCCGGTCGCCCGGCTCCATCAGCGGCAGCAGCGCGACCATCTGGGCCGAATGTCCCGATGCCGTGCACGTGGTTCCACGCCCGCCCTCGAGGCTTGCGATGCGCTCCTCGAGCACCGCCGTGGTCGGGTTCGACAGCCGGGCATAGATGTTGCCGAAGGACTGCAGGTTGAACAGCGACGCGGCGTGCTCGACATCGTCGAACACGAATGCGGTGGTCTGGAAGATCGGCGTCGACCGCGCCCCGGTGGTGGGATCGGGGGCCGCGCCGGCATGGATGGCCCGGGTCTCGAACCCCGGAGGCGGAGCCTGGGTCGAAGCCGCCGGTGCGTTCGCCGGACGCGCCTGGCCAACGGTTCGCCGGCGTGAACTGATCACCTTCGAGTCGAACCCGTGCCAGGAGAGTTCCCCGAACAGGCGGGAAAACTCGATCTTGGGACAGCGGTTCATCACCACCCTGAGACCGGCGGCCTCGGCCCGTGCCGCCGCCTCGTCATTGCGCACACCCAGCTGCATCCACACGACCCGGGCGCCATGGCGAACCGCCTCGTCCGCGATCGGTCCGGCTGCGGCCGAATTGCGGAAGATGTCCACCATGTCGACGGTCTCGGGCAGGGTGTCGAGCGACGCGTGAACCGGTTCGCCGAGAATCTCCCGGCCGGCCGCACCAGGGTTGACAGGGTAGACCTTGTAGCCCTTCGCCTGCAGGTACTTCATCGCGAAGTTGGACGGACGGTTCCAGCTCGCGCTCGCCCCGACCATCGCGATGGTCCGCACATCGGACAGGATGCTCCTGATGAAGGCATCGCTGTAGCTGTCGTGGACCGGTGCCCCGGCCAGATCATGCTCGGCCATGTTCATTCTCCGCTCCAGACCGGGTCGCGCCGGTTGACGAAGGCGTCGATCCCCTCGGCCGCGTCGCGTGCGAGCATGTTCCGTGTCATCACTTCGCTCGCATAGTCATAGGCCTCCTCGATCGGCATCTCGAGCTGGCGGTAGAACGCCTCCTTGCCGATCTCGAGCACCAGCGGCGACTTGGCGACGATCCCTCCCGCCAGCGCGGCGACCTCCTCGTCGAGCTTCCCGGCGGGAACGACGCGGTTGACCAGTCCACAGCCGGCTGCGGTTTCCGCGTCGATCATGTCCCCGGTCAGCAGCATCTCCATGACCCGCTTGCGGGGAACCGCGCGGGAGACTGCAACCATCGGCGTTGAGCAGAACAGCCCGATGTTTACACCGGGGGTGGCGAACCGGGACGTGTCCGCCGCAACCGCAAGATCACAGGTCGCAACCAGCTGGCATCCCGCCGCGGTGGCGATGCCGTGGACACGCGCAATCACCGGCTTGGGCAGGCGCAGGATGGTCTGCATCAGCCGCGAGCAGCTGGCGAACACAGCTTCGTGTGCGGCCCGGCTGTCGTTCGCACGCATCTGCTTCAGGTCGTGCCCGGCGCAGAACCCCTTGCCCGCGCCGGCGATCACCACCACCCTGACCATGCGATCCTGCGCGATTGTATCCAGTTCGTTCTGCAACGCTGCCATCAGTTCGAGGGAGAGCGCGTTGTATGCGCGCGGCCGGTTCAGCGTGAGCCAGGCGACCCTGTCGCGGTCCTGTCGCAACACCAGCGCGGTCTTGTCCCGGTTCGACGCCATGGCTCCATCCTCCAGGCCAGAGGGCCGACCTGCCGCCGGCAACCTGATGGACGTCTCTATAGCACGGATGCACCGGGTCGACCGCGACCCGGTGCGCCGGGGACTTTTCGGGCGGGGTCGCCGGCACGCGGTCCCTACAGGGCGACCTCGCCTTCCTCGCCCGTCCTGATCCGCACCGCCCGGGCGACGTCGAGCACAAACAGCTTGCCGTCACCGATGCGTCCGGTTCGGGCCGAGGCCTGGATGGCCTCGATCACCCGGTCTTCGTCATCATCGCGGACCACGACCTCGATCTTCGTCTTGGGCACGAAATGCACGGTGTACTCGGCGCCGCGGTAGATTTCCCGGTGGCCGCCCTGGCGGCCGTATCCCTGGACCTCGCTCGCGGTCATTCCCTGGACCCCGATCCCGGCCAGTGCTTCGCGGACCGGATCGAGGCGGTGCGGTTGTATGACAGCGATGATGAGTTTCATGCCATGCTCCCGAATGTGACTGCGCGGCTCAGCTGAGGTCGTAGCCCCGTTCGCCATGCCCGGTTATGTCGAGGCCGTCGATCTCGTCTTCCGTCGAGACTCGCAGACCGGTCGTGGCGGCCACGATCCGGGCGATGATGAAGGTCATGACCGCCGAGAGCGCAGTGACGGCGACAACGCCGACCAGCTGGGTCACGAGCTGGTCGCCGACCGAGACCCCGGCGGCGAGACCGAGTCCGCCCAGGCCCGGAAGCGCCAGGACCGCCACCAGCATCGTGCCGAGGACCCCGCCGACACCGTGAACGGCAAACACGTCGAGCGAGTCGTCGATGTTCAATCCCTGCTTGATCCAGCTGGTGAACCACTGGCACAGCGCCCCGGCGAGCACGCCGATCACGATTGCGCCGAATGGTCCCACGAAGCCGGACGCCGGAGTGATGGCCGCCAGGCCGGCAACCATGCCGGTGACTATCCCGACCACGCTGGGCTTGCCGAACCGGTACCACTCGATCGCGGCCCAGACCAGGGAGGCGGTCGCTGCCGAAACATGCGTGACCACCATCGCCATGCCGGCAGCGCCGCCAGCGGACAGCGCGCTTCCGGCGTTGAACCCGAACCAGCCGACCCACAGCATGCAGGCTCCGACGACCGTCAGGCCGGGATTGTGCGGTGGACGCAGTTCGTTGGGGAATCCGCGCCGCGGCCCGAGCACCATGACCAGCACCAGCGCCGACACCCCGGCTGTGGTGTGCACCACGATGCCGCCGGCAAAATCCATCACGCCCATGTCGGCAAGCCAGCCGCCGCCCCATACCCAGTGGCACGCCGGGGCGTAGACCAGGACAAGCCAGAGCAGCGAGAACAGCAGGACGCCGGAGAACCGGATCCGCTCCGGAAAGGCGCCGACGATGAGCGCCGGCGTGATGATGGCGAACGTCATCTGGAACATGAAGAACACGGTTTCCGGGATTGACCCCGCCATCGTGTCGGGACCGACGCCCGCGAGGAAGGACTTGCCAAGACCACCGATCACCGCGTGCGCGCCGCCGCCATCGCCGAATGCCAGGCTGTAGACCACCACCAGCCATGCAATCGAGGCGAGACAGGCGACCGAGAAACAGTGCATCAGCACGGAAAGCACGTTCCTGGACCTGACGAGGCCGGCATAGAACAGTGCCAGGCCCGGCAATGTCATGAACAGCACCAGTGCCGTCGACGTCAGGATCCACGCGGTGTCACCACCGGACAGACCGTCGTCGGCAGAGGCATGGCCGCTTGCGAGCAACACCGCCAGCAAGGTTGAAAGCCCGACACTCCTCCGGGCTGATCGGCAGGTCTTCATGGCTCGAAGCCTCCTCGCTTCACCGCGTTCCGGCCGCCGAACATACAGGCATTTGCACACGAAGCAAGCACCGAAACGACTTGCCTATAATTTAATCATCATGACATCGCATGACCGAGCCTGTATGACCTGCGCCATGGATTGGGACCTGGTGATCTTCGACTGTGACGGGGTGCTCGTGGACAGCGAGCCGATCGCGCACCGCCTCCTTGTCCGGGCCCTGGACGAGGCCGGACTGCCCGGTGCGCGCGAGCACGACTACGCCGCGTTCCTCGGCGGCAAGCTCACCGAGATCCGGTGCGCCATCGAGCAACGGTTTTCCCGGACATTGCCGGCGGACTGGGTGGAGCGGATCTACGAGCAGCAATTTGCCGCGTTCAGGCGGGAACTGGAGAAGATCGACGGGGTCGAGACCGTGCTCGATGCGCTTGACGCCGCATCGGTACCATACTGTGTGGGGTCCAACGGTCCGCCGGAGAAGATGGAGGTGACCCTGGGGCTCACAGGTCTCGCACCGCGGTTCTCCGGCCGGGTGTTCTCGGCCGACCATGTCGGGGTGCCGAAGCCTGCGCCCGACCTGTACCTGCACTGTGCGGACCGGATGCGCGTGCGCCCGGCACGCTGTGCGGTGATCGAGGACAGCCCGCGCGGCGCCACGGCCGGCGTTGCCGCCGGAATGACCGTCTACGGGTTCGCGGCAGCGAGCGATGCCGTTGCATTGCGCAGGGCCGGGTGCCACGCCGTCTTCGACACCATGGCCGACCTCGTCGGACTGCTCGGGTGTTCTCCCGCCTGATCAGTCGGGCGCGGCCCGACGCTCCGGGACCGACCGGACCGCCGTTGCCATCTCGGCGAGGCTGAAGAACAGGAAGTCCGGCCGGTGCTGTTCCGCGACAACCGCGGTCGCACCCCAGTCGCCGCCTTCGGACAGGCGCTGCCGATCGATCCAGGCCGTCGCCAGTCCGAGCCGGGCCGCCGGCACCAGGTCATGGAACTGCGACTGGGCGGTGTGGAGAATGTCGCCCGGCGCAAGGCAGAAGTCGCGTTCGAGCCACTCGAGGATCGCGTGGAACCCGCGCAGGTCCGGCTTGTAGCTGCCGACGTCCTCGGCCGTCATGACGCCGTCGAAGGTCACACTGAGGCGCACGGCCGAGCCGGCAAAACCGGCGCGGTCCACGTTGGAGAGCACGAACAGGTGATACCGCGTGGCAAGCAGGCGCAGCGCGTCAGCGCTGTCCTCGAAGGCCGGCCAGTCCGGAACCGACGCACCGAAAGCCCGGTCCAGAGGCCTCGACGTCTCGAGCCCGAAAGCCGCGGCAATTTCCCGGTGCGCCCGCTCCAGGATCCCCGGATACGGACAGTCCGGGGTTTCCGCCTGCGCGTCCGATTCCGTGCGGCTGAAGGCTTGCAGCAGGGCGGAACGGGAGATGTCCGTGCGCCTGTTGGCCCGCAGCAGCGGCTGCGCCGCAGCCCAGATGCCACCCTCCCAGTCGATCAGGGTGCCGTAGCAGTCGAACACCAGGGCCCGGTACCGGGCCAGGTCGTCCCGTGACATGATGCGCATGACCTCAAGATTGCGGTGGCGCCTTGACGCCGAAGGTCCCAGACTGTCGGTCACCCTGATCGTTGCGACAAGAGGCAGTCATGGCAATGGATCCCTCCGCGCTCGAGAAGATGCAGCGGCCCCGCTACATCGGCATGCCGACCTTCATGCGGGCACCGGCGCATGACGGTCCGGCCGGACTCGACATCGCCATGATCGGTGTCCCTTACGACGGAGGTGTCACCAACAGGCCGGGCGCGCGGCACGGGCCGCGCGAGGTGCGCAACCAGTCCTCGCTGATGCGGCTGGTCAACCAGGCAACCGGGGTCGAACCCTATTCACTGGCGACGGCCGGCGACATCGGGGATGTCTTCATCGAGCGGCCGTTCCACCTCGAATCGTCGCACGAGGAGATCCGCCGCGCCTTCGAGCCGATCATGGAGGCCGGCGCCGTACCGCTCGCCGTCGGCGGCGACCACTCGATCTCGCTGCCGATCCTGCGCGTCGTCGGCGCCGATCGACCGGTCGGTCTTGTCCACATCGACGCGCATTGCGATACCGGTGATGGCCATCTCGGTTCGCGGTTCCACCACGGGGCCCCGTTCTCCCGCGCGGTCGACGAAGGAGTCCTCGACCCGGAACGCACCGTGCAGATCGGCATCCGCGGGGCGCTCAACGACCCGGATCAATGGAAGTTCAGCTACGATCACGGCATGCGCGTGATCCACATGCACGAGGCCCGCGAAATGGGACTCGATGCCGTCATCGCCGAGGCCCGCCGGGTCGTCGGAGACGGCCCCACCTACCTCTCCTTCGACATCGATGCGCTCGACCCGGCCTACGCGCCGGGAACCGGCACCCCGGAGATCGGTGGATTCACCTCGTTCGAGGGCCAGGTGCTGGTCCGCGGCATGGCCGGGCTGAACCTGGTCGGGGCCGACCTGGTCGAGGTCGCCCCGCCGTTCGACCCCTCCGGCGTGACTGCGCTCACCGGCGCGACACTGATGTTCGAGATCATCTGCATCCTGTCACAGGTCATCGCGTCGCGACGGGAGTGATGCCGAGGGCCGGCAGCGGCACGACATCGACACCGGCATTCTCGAGGACAGCCCTCACCGCACCGGCCACGGCCGGTCCGGTGGGTTCGTCGCCGTGGATGCAGATCGTCCTGGCATCGACGGGGATCTCCTTGCCGCCGGTGGAAACCACGATCCCGTCCACCACCATGCGCCTGACCTGTTCCGCCGCCTGCTGGGGCTCGCGGATCATGGCGTTGTCGAGCCTGCGGCTGGTCATCAGTCCGTCGTCGGCGTAGGTCCGGTCGGCATAGGTTTCTGATGCGACGGCAAGGCCCGCGTCCACACCGGCCCGAAACAGCGCCGATCCGGAGACCGCTACCAGGATCAGCGAGGCATCGACGGCGCGGACCGCACGCGTGATCGCACCGGCGATGTCATCGCGTTCGCTCGCCATGTTGTTGAGCGCTCCGTGCGGCTTCACGTGGGTCACCAACGTCCCCGCGGTTGCCGCCATCCCCTGCAGCGCGCCGATCTGGTAGGCCGTCATCGCCTCGATGTCCGTCATCGCCATCTCGATGCGCCGCCTTCCGAACCCCCACAGGTCGTTGAAACCGGGATGGGCGCCGATGCTGACGCCGCGGGCGACCGCGCCGCGGATCACCCGGTTCATGACGATCGGATCGCCGGCATGGAAGCCGCAGGCGACATTTGCCGAAGTAACGAGATCAAGCATCGCCTCGTCATCGCCGATGTCCCAGGCCCCGAAACCCTCGGCCATGTCCGCATTCAGGTCGACCGCCGCGCGGTCGGATCCGGTGTCCGGCATCCCCTCTCTCCTGTTGCTGTCCCGGGTTCGCGAACGCCCCGTCACCCACTATAGGTTCGCACCGCTCCGGTATGGAACCAGCGGGATGCCGTGGTCCCGCCCCGTCCGGATGACCGACGGCCATCCGGAGCCGGGGGCACCTGCAATCGCGCCGGACATCATGACGACCAAACCGAAAACTCGCAGAGAGCAATGCATGTTATCGATAAATTTGTGATAATGATGCAAAAACTACTTTTTAGCGCATTATCGCATGTCGCAAAGGAACTGGACACATGCTGCTTCGCTTCGGTGTCGAGAACCATCTCTGCTTTCGCGAACGGCAGGACCTCGCCTTCGAGGCCTCGTCGCTGAAGGACGTCGACGAGGGACTGGTCGGCTGCGAGGCGGCGTACGGCGGTGCGGTCGTGCCCGCTGTGCTGGTCTACGGCGCCAACGGATCCGGAAAGACCAGCCTGCTTGGCGCGGCGTCGACCATGAAGGACCTGGTGATGCAGTCCGGGCCGGAAACGGTCGACGGTGCGCAGCCATCGCCAAGTCCATTCCTGTTGGATGCAGGGTGGTCCGCGAAACCCTCCGGCTTCGAAATCGACCTGGTGATCGGCGCCGTCCGCTACCACTACGGTCTTGAAGTCAGGAACGGGACGATCGCGTCGGAGTGGCTGTACGAAATCCCGAAGGCGCACGGTCGCAAGCTCTTCGAGCGCGACGGTCAGGTCTTCGAGTTCGGGCGCTGGCTGAAGGGACAGAACCGGGCCATTTCCAGGCTGACCCGCCCGGACAGCCCGTTCCTGTCAGCCGCCGCCCATGCCGGGCACGGCCAGCTCTCGACGGTGCACCGGTACTTCGGGAACATGGCCTTCATCGGCCTGCCGGCGGCACCGGAAATCCCCGTTCGGCTGGCCGCGGCCGAGCCGGACCGCCGGGTCGTCGATTTCCTGAAATCCGTTGATGCCGGGATTGTCGGGTACCGGAGCGGGCAAGCCGGCGGGGTCGAGTTTGCCCACCGCGGCAGGGGCGGAAAGGCCGTGTATCTCGAGATGGGCCGGGAGAGTTCCGGCACCCGCCGCCTGCTGGTCATTCTGGACCGTGTGTTCAGGGCCCTGGACGGCGGACACCCCGTCTTCATCGACGGGCTCGATACGGGTCTGCATCCCCATGTCGGCGAGGCCGTCCTGCGACTGTTCTGCAGCCCGCGGTCAAACCGCAACGGCGCGCAACTCGTTGCGACGACCCACGACACGCACCTGATGAAATCACCGGCGCTTCGTCGCGACCAGCTCTGGTTTGCGGAAAAGAACCACGACGGTGCCACGGATCTCTATCCCCTCACGGACCTGCGGACACGCAAAGGGGACAACCTCGAACTGGGATACCTGCAGGGACGGTACGGAGCGATCCCACGCGGCGGTTCCTGAGCCATGAAAGTCCGGCAACTGCAGTCTGCTGTTCCTCGAACTCACCGGATTACCGGGTACGACAGGGACCAGGTGGTCATCGACATGCGCTTCGGGCGCCATGGCCGTCCCGGATTTGAAAGATCTGCATCCGTTTTGACGAATGATCTGGGGATGTCACCTTGTGGCGAATGACGATGGGAAAAAAGAACAATAATGACAGATAGTTGTCTAATGCAAACACCAAACGCTCAAACCCGGTGAACAGCCGGTCGGCACCTGTGCAAGCGACCGTGCCTCCTGTGCCATGGTCCTCCCTGGCCCGACATCGAATTCGGTGCACGGGCCACCCGGTTATGCTGATCAGGTCCCGGCGGCGTCAACGGGCAAGCAGCGGGGATGAAATTCCCACGCACGCCACGGTTGGCGGTCCGCTCCGGGAACTCCCGCAACCCGGTTTCGGGACCCGGCCGGTCGCACCTGGCGCCGGTCAGATCCCCTCGGAGTGACGGATCAGGTTTGAGCTCAGGATGCGCGCACCTGCACGCCGCCGGTTCCGTGCGTACCCGGCGCCGCGTATAAGGTCGCACCATGCCCACAGCCTGCCGGAGCCATCGTATCCATGGTGGGTCAAGAACCCGACCGCGAGTTCACGCCCGTCTTCCTGCCCGCCGGCGATACCGGGCTTGTGGTTCAGTACGGCGATACCGTAGACGCCGCAGTGAACCGCCAGGTGCGGGGACTGGCGGCCTCCGTGACCGGCCTCGACCTGCCCGGCGTGGTTGACCTGGTGCCGACACTGCGCTCCCTGCTCGTCCACTACGACCCGCTGGTGGTGTCCCACGCCGAGCTGGTCCGCGCCATCACTCCGCTCGCCCTGCGCCGCCACACCACCGGGCTGTCCGGGCGCCGGTGGCGCATTCCGGTCTGCTACGAGGACGACTGCGCGCCGGACCTGCCGCTGGTCGCCGAACTCACCGGTCTCGATCCCGCCGAGGTGGTGCGCCGCCACGCCGCCACCGAGTTCGAGGTCTTCATGATGGGATTCCTGCCGGGGTTTCCCTACCTGGGCATGCTGCCGGAGGAATTCGACCTGCCGCGGCGCAGCAACCCGCGGATCCGGGTACCTCCCGGGTCGATTTCCGTCGCGGCCCGCCAGACCACCGTCTACACCCTGGCGAGCCCCGGCGGCTGGCACCTGATCGGCCGCACTCCCGTGCGCTTCTACGATCCCGGCCGCGAGCACCCGATCCTCGTGTGCGCGGGCGACCTGGTCCGGTTCGAGCCGGTGCCGATGGCGCGGTACCGGGAACTGAACGCCCGGCCCGAAGGCCACAAGATCCGACCGGAGGACGGCAGGTGAACGCGCTCAGGGTCATCGAACCCGGGTTCGGCGTGACGGTACAGGACCTGGGCCGTCCCCGGACACAGCACCTCGGGATACCGGTCTCCGGCGTGCTCGACCCGGTCGCCCTGCATCTTGCCAACGCGCTGGTCGGCAATGCCGCGGATCGTGCTGCGCTCGAGATCCGCCTGGCGGGACCCACGCTGGAGGTCGGGTCACCGACAGTCCGCCTGGCACTCGCCGGTACCCGTACCCTGCTCGAGGTCTCCGGTGCCGGCACAGTGCCGGCTCACCGCAGCGTGCGGCTGCGCCGCGGCCAGAGGGTGCGAATCGGACCGCTTGCCGACAGCGGCTCGGCGGTACTCGCGGTCGAGGGCGGCTTCGATCTGCCCGCCGTCGCAGGCAGCCTCTCAACCTGCGTGCGGGCACGCATCGGCGGTCTTGCCGGTCGCGCGCTGGTGGCCGGCGACGCGCTGGCACTGCGTGTCGCGGATCCCGCGCCTCGCGCTGAGTGCCGACTGCCTGTCGACACCTATCTCGACGAGACGGGTCCCGTGCGGGTGGTTCCCGGACCGCAACGGGACGCGTTCACCGAGGCCGCACTCGACCAGTTTCTCTCGAGCACCTGGCAGGTGACCCACGACGCCGACCGCATGGGCATACGGCTCGAGGGACCGGTGCTCGAGCACCGTTGCGGCCACGACATCGTTTCCGACGGCATTGTGACCGGTTCGGTGCAGGTACCCGGAACCGGCCGCCCCATCATCCTGCTGGCCGATCACCAGACCACCGGCGGTTACCCGAAGATCGCGACGGTGATCTCGGCGGACATCGCACGGCTCGGCCGTCTGCGGCCGGGAGATTCGGTGCGTTTCCAGGCGGTGAGCATCGAGGATGCGCAGGCGGCCCGGGCCACCCAGCGGGACTGGCTCGAGGAAACGGCGGCGTCGCTTGAACCTGCCGGCGCCTGGCTCGACCGGGAAGCGCTCTACCGGGAGAACCTCATCAGCGGCGTGGTCTGATACCGGCCGCAACTCATATGAAGCGCTACATTGAGGCATCGGGATCAGCACGATGGCGCGACGACCCAGCTGCGCCGGATCGTCTTCGTGATGATGTCGGGCTGGTCGGTGAGCCATTGCCACCCCGCCCAGCAGGCCTCTCTCAGGGCGGCAACATCCGTGAACGCGCGGTTGGCGAAGCGGATCGATTTCAGGAACAGGATGATCTGCTCCGTGGAACTGAGCTCCGGGCGGCAGACGCAGGAGCGTCGGGGTGGGGGGAGCGGAAAGGTCGCCCGAGCGATGCCAGCCTGCCCCGTCCAGGACGACCACGCCGTGCGCACCCGGGCAACGGCCGCGCCGATCACCGCCAGGTGCTCGTTCATCGACGCCGTGTTCGCCTTGTCCGCCACATGGGCGATGCCGACGCCGCGCTCCGCGCAGGTGGCGGCGAACAGAAAGACGGGGCCATGGCGATGGTCGCGGACGCTGCTTCCCAGTCGACCAGACCCGCGTCGTCATCCCCTTCCGGCCGACGCGCGCTTCGTCCTGGAACCCGATCTCGACCGGGCCCCCCAGCGCCTCGGCGATGAGCGTCGACGTCAACAGTTCCTCGAAGCCCGCCACGAACGCCCTCTGTCGCTCCGCATCCGCCCTGGGGTGGACCGGCCGCCCCGAGACGAAGCGAAACACGGCCCTTCGAAGCATCATGCGGGCACCGCTTCTGCGTATGGACGACCCCGAAGGCCTCCTCGATTTTCCGCACGATGTCCCGAACACGCCGGCGCGTCACACCGTCCCGCTCACGATCGGGACCCGCCTCGATCCACGCGCCGACCTCTGCGACCTGCGCCTGCGTCAGGCGCCCCTCGCTCCCGCCGCGGGGACGATCCACAAGGCCCTCCGTGCTGGAGCGCAGCACCCGGTCGCGCAGGACTTGAAGCTCCAGGCCCTGCGCCCGCGCTGCCTCCGTGCGGGACGCGCCGTCCATGACCATCGCGATCGCACGCGCGCGAGGCTTGCTTCGCGCCCCCGCCGTGCTTCGCCAGCGCATGGAGTTCGTCCGCTGTGTGTTCCATCCAGGTCATCGGCGGTGCCGAACTCATCAGCATCCTCCGACCGTCGTGAATCGATCATCACAGTCCATGGACGCTGTTCGGCTCGTCACCACAACGCATTGAGCCAATGTGTCAATGTGGAACGCGTTTGGTATGAGCTCTCAGGCGTCGCACCGGTAGAGATCGCATCCGTTCCCGCCGGCGCCGCGAACGAGCCCGCCGGTCGCGAGCAACCTGTTGATGTGCGCGATGGTCTCGCCGATGGCGAAGCGGGACTGGAAGGTGTCGAGCTCGCGCGGGAACAGCGTCCGCATCACCGCCGCTGCGGTGGCCGGCTCGCTGCAGGCATCCAGCGTGAGCGCGAGACGCGTCTCGTGGTGGCGGCCGAGATCGGCGATCCGGGTCCGTAGCTCGCGGTACGGCCGGTTGTGGGCCGGCAGCACGAGCGCGTCGTCGGCCACCTCGCCGAGCGATCCGAGAAACTCCAGGTAGTCCGACAGCGGATCGGCATCGGGCTCCTGCCACCACACGGCAATGATCGGGGTAATCCGCGGCAACAACATGTCGCCCCCCAGCAGCACCTTGTCCCTCTCGCAGTACAGAGCGACGTGATCGGGCGAGTGGCCGGAACCGAAGACCGGCCGCCACAGCCGGTCGCCGATCCTGAACCCGGTCTGCCGGGTAATGCGGCTGTAGGATACCGGAATCGGGGTGACCATGCCGCGATAGTCATTGCCGAGTTCGCAATGGGCCTGGATGTCCTGCTCGTCGAAACCGGCGCGGCGATAAAATTCCTGCATCTGCGGCGACCGATCGCTCTCGGTGTCGAGCCAGGTCGACCGGGCCATCAGCCACTCGACCCGGCTCATCCACAGGCCCGCACCGGTCCGTTCCTGCAGCCACCCGGCCATGCCCACGTGGTCCGGGTGGAAGTGGGTGACGACGATGCGGGTGATCGGACGACCGTTCAGCCGGGTTGCCAGCAGCCTCTCCCACACCGCCCTCGTGCCGGGATCGGCAAGGCCACAATCGACCAGCGTCCAGCCGTCGCCGTCCTCCAGCAGATAGAGATTGACATGGTCGAGTGCCAGCGGCATCGGCAGCCGGATCCACAGGATGCCGGGGGCGATCTCGATCGGGTCGCCGGGTTCGGGAACCCGGCTGCCGAGGACGTAGTCGACGTTGCTCTCCATGGCCGGCACCATACCGGCGGGGCCAACGGTTGCAAAACACCCTGCGGTCCTGTCAAACAGACGGGATCAGGTTCGGATACGGGAGTGAAGGACTCATGCCGCTTGAAGGAAACTGGCTGCTCATCGTCAGCATGGACGTGGCTCCGGAGAAGGAGGCCCTGTTCAACGAGGTCTACGACACCGAACACGTTCCCTACCTGTCCGAGGTTCCGGGCGTGATTTCGGTCTCGCGCCTGGTTCGCGAGTCGCTCGAACTCAACCTGGGCGGTTCCGTGCAGGCGATCGATGTCGCCGATGAACCGAAATACTGCGCCATCTACGAGATCACCGGTCCGCAGGTGCTGGCCAGCGCCGCCTGGGGCGAAGCCGGCGAGAAAGGCCGGTGGGCGAGCGAGGTCAGGCCGCACACCTTCAATCGGCGCCACGTGTTGCGCAGGGTGCCGGACCGGAACTGACGCGACCATGGCAGAGGCCCCGTTCCTGTCGGGCGCCGCAATCGACGCCCTTGCCATTACCGGCAGGGACGTCATGGACATGATCGAGGAACTGCTCGCACGGCGAGACCAGGGCACCGTCTGGTGGGCAGACAAGTCGAACATCCGGACCCCGGACGGCCGCTACATGATGTCGGTCATGGCGGCGGCCGATGATCCCTCCTGCCTGGTGGTGAAGTCGCTCATCGTCAATGACCGAAACAGCGCCCGCGGACTGCCTGCGCTCAACGGCCTGATCACGGTGCTCGACAGCAATTCCGGCGTGCCGGTTGCAACGCTTGACGCCAACAGGGTGACCGAGCTGCGCACACCGGCACTCAGCTGCGTGGCGGCGCTGCGGCTGTGCCGGCCCGACACCTCGATCGCCGCCTTCGTCGGCTGCGGCGTCCAGGCCCGCAGCCATCTCGACGCCTACCTGGAGCTGTTTCCACTGCGCACGATCCGGCTGTTCGGGCGCGGGCGTCCCAACATCGACCGGCTTGCCCGGCTCGGACGCGACCGGGGCCTCGGTGTGGAGATCTGCGACTCGCCCCGCCAGGCGGTCGAGGGTGCCGATATCGTGACCAGCACCATCACCATTTCCCGGCCCGTGCCGCCATTCCTTGACGCCGGCTGGCTCAAGCCCGGCGCCTGCGCCGTGATCACCGACAGCTCGCTGCCGTGGTTCCGCGAGACCTTCGGTGCATTCGACCGCATCATCATCGACGACATGGCACAGGAAGCCGGCATGGCGAAGAAGCTCGCTGACCCCGACCTCGTCAGCGGCGATCTGGCCGACCTGGTGGCGGGGCGGACGGGCGGGCGCACTTCACCGGAGGAACGCACGGCGTTCAATTTCCGTTCGCACCCGGTTGGCGATCTCGCTTTCGCCGCGCTGGTGGTCGCACGCGCCTTCGGCAGCACCCGGAGCGGCATGGACAGGTCACCCGGCACCTGCTAGACCACGGCCGGGTATGTTCGGGACCCCGTGCCCCGCGCCAGGTGACGGAGGGAACTGATGAAGATCAACGGCAATGCCGTGCGTCCGGGCAATGTGCTCGAGCACAACGGGCGGCTGTGGGTGGTAATCCGCACCCAGGCCGTGAAACCCGGCAAGGGCGGCGCATTCAATCAGGTCGAACTCAAGGACATCCGGAACGGCTCGAAGCTCAACGAACGGTTCCGTGCCGATGAACAGGTGGAACGGGTGCGGCTTGAACAGCGCAAGGCCCAGTACCTGTATCGCGATGACGATCTGATCACCTTCATGGACGGCGAGACCTACGAACAGTCCGCAATCGGCGCCGACCTGCTGGGCGAGCAGGCCATCTATCTGCGCGACGGCATGGAAGTCACGGTGGAAAGCTACGAGGGGGAACCGCTGTCGGTGATCCTGCCGGACACGGTGACGATGGAAGTGGTCGAAGCCGACGCGGTGGTCAGGGGACAGACCGCGTCCTCGTCCTACAAGCCGGCGGTGCTTGAGAACGGCGCGCGCATCATGGTTCCCCCCCACATTTCCGCCGGAACCATGGTCGTGGTGAAGCCGGCGGAAGGAACCTATGTGGAGCGCGCCAAGGGCTGACGCTCCAGGGACCGGCCGCACATGCGCAGCGCCATCATCAACGTCATGGCCCGGGCCTGCTACAAGGTGGCGCGCGGTCTCATCCACGATTTCGGCGAGGTTGAACAGCTGCAGGTCTCCCGCAAGGGCCCTGCCGATTTCGTTTCCACTGCCGATCTCGGCGCCCAGCGCGGTCTGGTGCGCGAGTTGTCGCGTGCCCGGCCGGACTACGGTTTCCTGCTTGAGGAATCGGACCCGGTCGAAAGCAGGGATCCGCTGGGCCGGCGCTGGATCGTGGATCCGCTGGACGGGACGACCAACTACCTGCACGGCCTTCCGCACTGGGCGATTTCGGTCGGGTTGGAGGAGCGCGGGGAACTGGTGGCGGGAGTCATCTACGACCCGGTCCGCGACGAACTGTTCTGGGCAGAGAAGGGTGCGGGCGCCTTTCTCAACAACCGCCGCCTGAGGGTGGCGGAACGACGCGGTCTCACCCAGTCCCTGATCGCGACCGGCCTGCCGTTTGCCGGACAGGGCGACCACGATACGGCATTTTCCCAGCTGCGCGCCGTGGCGGCGGAGACCGCCGGCATCCGCCGCACCGGGGCGGCGGCGCTTGATCTCGCCTATGTTGCCGCGGGGCGATACGACGGGTTCTGGGAAAACGGGCTGCAACCGTGGGATATCGCCGCCGGCATCGTTCTGGTGCGGGAGGCCGGCGGATACGTCACCGACCGGGCCGGCGGCAGGGACATGATGGTCTCGGGCGACGTGGTGGCCGCCAGCGCCCGTGTCCACCATCGACTGTTCGCCCTGGTCCGCACGCGCCGGGACCGGACGCCACCATCCTGAAGAGGCATGTCGTTGTCGCGGAAACAGTGTTGGGATACGTTTTCTGTTCCGCGCAACTCCGGGTGGAGGCCCAGACGGATGACCGCGACAGGATCCGGTATCCGATTGGCCAGCAGTGTGACGGTCTGGCTGCTGCTGCTCGCCTGCCTGCCGTACCCGGGACCTGCGGGTGCGGAAGGACCGGTCGTCATTGGTACCGCGCGTCCCGCGGTCACCGTCAACCGGGACGTGATCGAGAGCCTGCCGGCCGTTCCGGTCCTGCCGGCGCCACTGTTGAACCAGCCCGATGCCGGGGTTGAAGACTCGCCGGGTGCGCAGGCTTCCGGAACCGGACTTCCCCCGATTCCCGTGCTCGCCAGGCCACGAAACCATCCGCCGCTGGTGTTTACCAGACGCGGAACCGATGACACCAGGGTCCTGCCGCCGCCGGCGATTCCCGCCGGCCTGCTGTCCACGCTCTCGCAGGATTCGCTGTTGCCCGACACGGCCGGCGCACCGGGCGCCCCGCCAGCCCTGCCCGAACCCGTGCTCCGCCGCATGGCAGCGAAACCGGACGCGGGAGGCGAAACGACGGCGGCCGGGACCACGCCCTCCCCGCCAGAGGAGTTGCTCGCCGTGCGCTTCGAGTTTGCGGTCGGCTCGGCATTGTTGTCCGACGAAGGCCTTGAAGCGCTGGAACGTCTGCTCCCGGTCCTCGCGGCCAACGCGTCTTCCCGGTTACTGGTGGCCGCCTACGCCAGCGCACCCGATGACAGCCGGGTCAAGGCCCGTCGCCTGTCACTCTCGCGCGCGCTGGCCGTTCGCTCTCACCTGATTTCCCAGGGGATCGACGGATTGCGTATCGATGTGCAGGTGCGCGGCAACGCGGCGTCCGATGGCCCGGCCGACCGTGTGGACGTCGCGGTGCTGGAACAGCGCCAGTGAGCATCGCCCGCCCGACACGTCCGTGTCTGCGATAGCCGCGGTGACCGACCCGCGCCAGTTCCTGATCCGCATTGCCCTGTTTCTCGGGATCGTTGCCGCGGGCGTCGCGATCCTGTCCGGCGCTCTGGTCTCGGCTTTCTTGGCAAATCCGGCGCTGAACGGGATGATCGTTGCCGCCCTGCTGATCGGGATCATCTTCATCGTCCGTCAGTTGTTGCTGCTTCGTCCCGAGGTCGCCTGGGTCGAGGAATTCCGGTCCGGTCGGCCCGCACACGCAATCCAGCGCCAACCGAGACTTCTGGCGCCGATCGCGACCATGCTTGGAGAACGTCGCGACCTGACCGTCAGCCTGTCGGCCACCTCCATGCGCTCGCTGCTCGACAGTCTCGATTCGCGACTGGCGGAGTCGCGGGACCTGTCGCGGTACCTGATCGGCCTGCTCATCTTCCTCGGACTGCTCGGAACATTCTGGGGACTGCTTGGCACGGTCGATACCATCGGGACCGTCATCAACGACCTCACCATCGAGAGCGGCGACCTGGGCATGGTGTTTTCCGACCTGAAACGGGGGCTCGAGTCACCGCTGTCGGGAATGGCCACCGCCTTCAGCTCGTCGCTGCTGGGGCTGGCAGGATCGCTGGTGCTCGGGTTTCTTGACCTCCAGCTTGGCCAGGCGCAGAACCGGTTTTACAACGACCTTGAGGATTGGCTCTCGGGATCGACCAGGCTGGGAGCCGGCGGCGGGTTCGGGGACGGCGAAACCTCGGCCAGCGCCTACCAGTCGGCACTGTTCGAGCAGACCGCCGAGAGCCTGGACAGACTGCAGCGGGTCATCCTGCGCAGCGAGGACGACCGGCGGGCAGCCAATGCCAATCTGCTGGAACTGAACGAGACGCTTTCGACGCTGCTGGGCCAGATGCAGGTCGAACAGGGACTGATGCTGCGGATCGGCGAGGCACAGATGGAACTGAAGCCGGTCCTCGACCTCCTGGTCCAGGACCTGTCCCAGCAGCGGGGTGACAGGGCCATCGTTCATCTGCGCAACATCGAAGCCCTGCTGGTCCGCCAGCAGGAGGACGTCCAGACGGCGCGGGTCGAGGCCGTGGACGAAATCCGCCAGGAAATCAGGTTGCTTGCCAGGACCATTGCGGCGCTGGCGGAGGAAGATCGCTAGGGCGGTGAGGGGAGACGGCCATGACGGCACTTGCCGGTCGGACCCGAACCCGGGACACCAATACCTGGCCGGGATTCGTCGACGCGCTCGCAACGCTGTTGATGGTTATCATCTTCGCGCTGATGATCTTCATCGTCGCCCAGTTCTACCTGACGCAGTTGCTGTCGGGTCGGGACGAGGCGCTGGACCGGCTGGAGCGGGAGGTCCAGGACCTGATTTCCCAGCTCAGACTCGAGCGTGATATCGCGTCGGAACTGCGCGTCAACCTGTCCGAGGCGACGGCCAGCCTCCAGTCCTCGATCACCGAACGCGACCGGCTTGGTGTCCGGCTTGAAGAACTCGCGGACCGCAACAGTTCGCTCGAGCTGCTGCTGGCCGAGGCGCAGGCCGACCGCGAGACGCTGGGCCGGCGGCTGGCGACCTTCGAGAGCCTGCAGGGCACCCTCGACGAGAGCATCGCCCGGGTCATCAGTGAACGCGACGCTCTGCTCGCAAGACTGCATGCCGCGGAGATGGAGGCACGGCTGAACAGGGCGGAACGGGACGAACTCGATGCCGGAATGCAGGAGGCGATGCAGATCATCGAGGCCAACCGGGAGACAATCAGTCTGCAGTTGCGCGACCTCGAGGCACTGCGTCGGGACATCGTTGCCCTGAAGACGGTCCGCGACCGGCTCGAACGCACAGTCCTGGAACTGACTGCGCTCAGGACCTCGCTCGAATCCGATCTCGATGAGAGCCGACGGTTGGCGACGTTGACCGAGGACGACCTCGAACTCGCCCGTGACATGCTCGACTCGATGGTGGCGAGGCTGACGACGTCACGAGCCGAGAACCGGGAGCTGATCGCCGATGGCGAGGAACGCGAGGCCCGTGCAGCCGAACTCGTCGTTCTGCTCACCGCCGAGCGCGACCGCACGAGCGCACTCGAGGCCCGGCTGGCCGAGGCCGAGAACCGCACCTCGCTGGCGCAGGCGGAACTCGAGAAGCGGGACATCCGACTCGCCGAACTTCTGTCGGCGCAGGATCTCGCCAGGGAGCAGCTCACCAGGGAGGAAGCGCTCTCGGCCGAGGCGCGGCTGCGGGTTGAGCAGCTTCGTCTCGAAATCCGGGAACTCAATCGGCGCCTGCAGGAAATCCAGCTGGCACTGGAGGACAGCGAGCGCAAGGCCGAGGAGCAGAAGGCCACCATCGTCAACCTCAACAGCCGGCTGAACGAAGCGTTGCTCAATCGGGTCCAGGAGCTCGCCCGGTTCCGCTCGGAGTTCTTCGGCGAAGTGCGCAAGATCCTGCAGGGACGCGAGGACGTCCGGATCGTCGGCGACCGGTTCGTGTTCCAGTCAGAGGTGCTGTTCGCGTCCGGCTCCGATGAAATCGGCCGTGCCGGCAGGAGTACCCTGCAACGGGTCGCCGAGGCTTTCGAGGAAATACACCCGCGGATTCCGCAGGAAATCGACTGGATCCTGCAGGTGGAGGGCCATACCGATGCCGTACCGATCCAGAGTCCCGACTTTCCCTCGAACTGGCACCTGTCGGCGGCACGGGCGATTTCGGTGGTGCAGTTCCTGTACGCGCGCGGCCTGCCGCCGGAACGTCTCTCCGCCGCCGGTTTCGGCGAGTTTCACCCGGAGGAACCCGGAGTGCTCGAAAGCGAACGGAACCGGCGGATCGAGATCAAGCTGACCCAGCGCTGACCGGGCCCTACTCTCCGGCCGCGCGCAGCAGTGGGCCGGAGGAGTCGGCACCGAACTGCAGTTCAGCGAACTGGGCATACAGGCGGTTGCTGCGCAGCAGGTCGCCGTGGCTGCCGATCGCGACGATGCGCCCGCGATTCAGTACCACGATCCGATCGGCGCTCAGCACGGTCGCGAGCCGGTGCGCGATCACCAGCGTGGTCCTGCCATGCATGATGCGCTCAAGCGCACGTTGCACCTCGCGTTCGCCCTGGGCGTCGAGTGCGCTCGTGGCCTCGTCGAGCAGCAGGACGGCGGGATCGCGCAGGATCGCGCGGGCGATGGCGACCCTCTGGCGCTGTCCGCCGGAAAGCCGCACGCCGCGCTCACCGAGCTTCGTGGCCAGTCTTTGCGGCAACCTATCAATGAATTCCATGGCATAGGCCGCCTCTGCGGCGGCGCGGATCTCGGTGTCCGTCGCTTCCGGCCGGCCGTAGCGGATGTTCTCTGCGACATCGGCGGAAAAGATGACCGCATCCTGCGGAACCAGGCCGATGCGGCTGCGGAACTGCGCCGGATCAGCCTCGATCAGCGGCACGTCGTCCAGCGTGATCACGCCGCTGCTCGGGTCGTAGAACCTGAGCAACAGGTGGAACATGGTGCTCTTGCCGGCACCCGACGGGCCGACCAGGGCCACGGTTTCGCCCGGCTTGACCTGAAACGAGACGTCCGAGATGGCGGCATGATCCGGCCGGCTCGGGTAGTGGAACGAGACATCGCGAAACTCGATGCGTCCGACCGGTGGAACCGGCAGGGGCCGTGGAATCGCGGGTGCCGCAACCTCGGCCTTGGTGGCAAGCAGCCCCATGAGCCGGTCCATGGCGCCTGCCGCCATCTGCAGGTCCCCCATCACGTCGGACAGGGCTCCGGTCGACCCGGCAACCACCACGGCGTAGAAGACAAAGGCAGACAGTTCACCTGCGGTAATTCGCCCGGCAAGCACGTCGCGTCCGCCGATCCACAACACCAGGGTCACCGCACCGAACACGAAGGCGATGACAATACCGGTGAGCGCGGCCCGGTTGCGGACCCGATGCACCGCGGTCGCGAACGCATCCTCGACCCGGATGCCGAACCGGACCACGTCGGTCTGCTCGTGGCCGAATGCCTGGACAACGCGAATTCCCCCCAGGGATTCGTCAACATGAGTGCCGATATCGGCCACCCGGTCCTGCGAGGCGCGGCTCAGTCGCCGAACCCGTCGTCCGAGCAGGATGATCGGTGCCACCACGAGCGGGATCACCAGCAGTACCAGGCCCGAAAGCTTCGGACTGGTCACCAGCAACATGATCAGACCGCCGGCGAACATCAGCGCATTGCGCATGGCAATCGATACCGATGCGCCGACCACGGTCTGGACCAGGGTGGTGTCCGCCGCAATCCGCGAGACCAGTTCTCCGGTGTTCCTGGTTTCGAAGAAGGCGGGACTCAGATGGATCACGTGGCTGAACACCGCCTTTCGCAGGTCGGCAACAACCCGCTCGCCCACCCAGGCGACCAGGTAGAACCGGCTGTAACTGGCCACGGCAAGCAGCAGCACCACCGCGAGGATGATGATCACCGCCTGGTCGAACACCAGGGGATCGCCCATGGCGAATCCCTCGTCGATCAGGACCCGCAGGCCGATGCCGATGGCAAGCACGGTTGTCGCGGCGATGGTGAGGGCAACCGCAGCTCCGACAATCGGCCAGCGGTATGGAACGAGATAGGGAACCAGCGTCGTCAGCATCGACAGTTCACGCCGGTCGTCCGGCTCGTTGTCGTGTCTCAACAATGGTCTTCCCGTCAGCAACCCCGGTTGCGTACATCACACTATTGGCTTTCGGCTCCCGAAAGGCAATGTCGGTCTCTTGTCTGACGGTTCCCGACGGGATCCGGAGGCGGCTTGCACCCGTTCCTCATCGGGAGTATACGACCGCTGTCCGTGATGGAGCGTCCGCCATGAAGTCCGATATTCACCCCGATTACCACGAAATCACCGTCGTCATGACAGACGGGACCGAGTACAAGACCCGCTCGACGCTGGGCGCGGAGGGCGATGTTCTGAGGCTGGATATCGATCCCAAGACCCACCCCGCCTGGACGGGACAGCGCCGGGTCGTCGATACCGGCGGACGTGTTGCGCAATTCAACCGGCGGTTTGCCGGCCTGGGCGCCAACAGCTGACGAAGTCGTTCTCCGACGTATCTTGACGTCCTCCTGACGGGTTCCCATATCCCCTGCAGATCCGGATCGCTGCGTGTCAGGGTCCGGACATGAGCAAACGGGTTCGGCCAATCGGCGGACCCGCCGTCCACATTGCTTGCATGAAAGGATATGGACCCATGCGCACCATCGACTTCAGCCCCTTCTTCCGTTCCTCGGTCGGCTTCGATCGCATGGCGAACCTGCTTGATGCCGCCTACCGGGCGGAGGGTTCGAACCAGCCTGGCTATCCGCCCTACAACATCGTGCGGACCGACAACGATCACTACAGGATCTCGATGGCGGTAGCCGGATTCTCGGAGGCCGACATCGACGTCACGGCCAAGGAAAACACGCTGGCGGTCAGCGGCAAGCTTGCCGGGCAGCAGGCCGGGAAGGACGCCGCCTTCCTGCACCGCGGAATCGCGACCCGCACCTTCGAACAGCGGTTCGACCTTGCCGATCACATCGTGGTCACCGGCGCGAGCATGGAGAATGGCCTGCTCCACATCGACCTGGTCCGCGAGGTTCCGGAAGAGAAGAGGCCGCGCAAGATCGCGATCGGCTCCCGATCTCACACGGTGATCGACAACTCTTCTGCCGCGGCCTGACAGTCGGCGACGGCTGTCCCCGGCACGACCCGGCACGCACGGGACCGGCTCCTCCGGTCCCGTGCGTCTACCGGCCGTCACCGGACATGAATGCCGCAAGCGCGTCGAGGGTCTCGTCGGGCTGTTCCACCATCATCATGTGCCCGGCGCGCTCAAGCAGTACCGTGCTGCTTTCGGCGAGTGCGTCGGCCAGCGGTGCCGCTCCGCGCGCCGGCGTCATCCGGTCGTCCGACCCGAGCAGCAGCAACACCGGGCAGGTAACGGCAGCTGCCGCCTCAAGCCCTTCCTTCCAGTCATTGCATGCAGCAAGGTCGTTGGCGAGCACACCCGACGCTCCGGCCTCGAGCAGCCGCAGGCTCGCGCCGGTAACCCAGAGCCCGGGGGCCCGGTGACCGCCGATCTGAGCACGGCGCCCGACCCCCCATCCTACGATCGATGCGTACGCCTCGTGTCTTCCGTCCCGTGCCGCCCCGAGCAGGTCTGGGTGCACCGGCATGTGCGCAAGAGCTCCGAGCAGTGCCAGCCGGCTGACCGCATCCGGGTGCCGTGCCGCATACGCAAGCACGATCAGCGCCCCGAGTGAGTGCCCGACGAGATGCAGGTCCCGGGCACCGGCCACACCGAGCACCGCGGCGAGCCAGTCAGCATAGCCCGGCACCGAATTCGGCGCCGGCCCCTGCGAGCGCCCGTGGCCCGGCAGGTCGAGACCGAGCACCGAGAAGCCGTGATGGGCGAAGTAGCGCGCCTGCATCGACCAGACGGTGTGATCCATCCCGGCACCGTGTACCAGCACCAGCGTTGCCCGGCCGGACTCGAAGGGTGTCCCACCGGTGGCCGCAAACACCCGCCTTCCCTGGACCTCGAGCTCCATCGTCAGCTCGCCCTGCGCACCGTGGCAGCCCTGAGCGCCTGGCGCAGGTCGGCGACCAGGTCCGCCGGATCCTCGAGACCGACCGATAACCGGATCAGGTCCTCGGACAGGCCGGCCGCGCGCATGGTCTCCGCGTCCATCTGCTGATGGGTCGTGCTTGCAGGATGGATGACCAGTGACTTGGCATCGCCCACATTGGCCAGGTGCGACCACAGTCCCAGGCGTTCGATGAAGCGGCGGCCGGCCTCGCGCCCGCCCCTGATGCCGAAGGCGATCATTGATCCGGCGCCGGCAGGAAGCAGCCGTCGCGCGAGATCCCGGTCCGGATGATCGTCAAGCTCGGGGTAGCTGACCCATTCCACCGCGTCGGACCCCGCCAGGAACCGGGCGACGGCGCGGGCGTTCGCAACGTGCCGTTCCATGCGCATCGGCAGGGTCTCGATGCCCTGGAGGATATGGAACGCGGTTGCAGGCGCCATGCACGCACCGAAGTCGCGAAGTCCTTCCGCACGCGCCCGCATGATGAAGGCCTGGGGTCCGAATTCTTCGGCAAAGTCGAGCCCGTGGTAGCCGGCATAGGGCTCCGTGAGCGTGGGAAACAGTCCCGACTTTTCCCAGTCGAAGGTACCGCCGTCCACCAGAACGCCGCCGATCGCGACACCGTGACCACCGAGCCACTTGGTTGCGGAGTGGACGATCAGGTCGGCTCCATGCTCGAAGGGCCGGCACAGCCACGGGGTGGCAAAGGTCGAGTCCACCATCAGCGGTATGCCGGCGGCATGGGCGATCTCGGCAATCGCGGGAAGGTCCATGATCTCGAGGCCGGGATTGCCGATGGTCTCGCCGAACACCAGCCTGGTTTCCGGGCGAATGGCGGCGCGGAACCCCTCGAGATCACGCGGATGCACCTTGGTGGTCTCGATCCCGAAACGGGGCAGGGTGTGGCTGAACAGATTGTGGCTGCCGCCATAGAGCGCGCTCGAGGCCACGATGTGGCCGCCCTGGCCCATCAGGGTGACGATGCCAAGAACCAGGGCGGCGTGGCCGCTCGCTGCTGCCACGGCTCCCACCCCGTTCTCGAGCGCGGCGACGCGTTCCTCGAGAACCGCGACCGTCGGGTTCGAAATGCGCGAATAGATGTGACCGGCGCGCTCGAGGTTGAACAGCGAGGCGGCATGATCCACGTCGCGGAACACGTAGGACGTGGTCTGGTAGATCGGAACGGCACGGGCGCCCGTCGCCGGATCCGGCTGCTGCCCGGCATGCAGTGCGAGCGTGGTCAGGTCGTAGGTGTTTCCGGACGATGTCATGCGTCGTGGTATCCTTCCGACCGGCTGAGGTAAGCCCATAGTGGCGAATTCCGCACATGCCGGCAACACGGGACCAGCTTGACTCGGCCGCGCTTGGGCTCTAGCAGGCAGCGTCCCGCACCGTACCGGTTCCGTGTCCTCGATGCCGCATTACCTCGTCCATCTGCTCCTGGTTCTGGTTGCGCCGCTTGCCGCCACGGCGGCCGGGACGGGGCACGGCCATTCGGATCCGCAGGCGACGGTGGGCGCGCTGGAGATCAGCGCCGCCCGCGCGCCGGCATCGCTCGGGGCGGCACGCAACGGAGTCGTCTACCTTGCCGTCCGCAACACCGGGGATCAGCCGGACGCGCTGCTGGAGGCCCGGTCAGCGGTCGCGGACCGGACCGAGCTTCACACCCATATCCACACCGACGGCATCATGCGGATGCGCCGGTTCGACCGGTTCGGGATCCCGGCCGACGGCATGCTGGACCTTCGTTCAGGCGGAGACCACATCATGCTGGTGAAGCTGCGGGAGCCGCTGGTGACCGGTCGGCAGTTCGACCTGACCCTGGTGTTCGAGCGCGCGGGCACCGTGGACGTCAGGGTCGAGGTCGTGCCGCTGAGATCCCTGAAGCATCACTGACACCGGCGCCGGGGTGATGCGGACCGCGCGCGCCGTTGCGCGGCGGCCGCGCCGCTACTGTGCGCTCCACCCGCCGTCGAGAGACAGGGTGGTCCCGGTCATGTTGGCCGCCGCCGGACTGCACAGGAACAGTACCGCGCCCGCAATCTCTTCCGCGGTGGTGAAGGCGCCGGACGGCTGCTTCTCCAGCAGCAGGTCGCGGGTTGCCTGCTCGACCGCGATGTCGGCAGTCTGGGCCCGAGCCTCAATCTGCGCCATCACCAGCGGCGTGTGCACCCACCCCGGGCAAATCGCGTTGCAGGTCACACCACTGCCGGCTGTCTCCAGGGCAACGACCCGGGTCATTCCCACCAGTCCGTGCTTTGCCGCCACGTAGGCGACCTTGTCCACCGACGCGACCAGGCCGTGGACTGAGGCGATGTTGATGATCCGGCCCCAGCCGCGCTGCTTCATTCCGGCAACCACCGCCTTGGTGGCATGGAACGCCGCCGACAGGTTCACGCCGATGATGTCGTTCCAGGCCTGGTCCGGAAACGCCTCCATCGGGGAGGTATGCTGAATGCCGGCGTTGTTGACGAGGATGTCGACCGGCCCGAGTTCATCGCCCGCCCGCGACAGCATGGCGCGGACCTGTTCGGGCCGGCGCATGTCGGCGTTGCTGTAGAGCACCCGCACCGAACACCGACGCTCCAGTTCGGCTCGCTGCACCTCGATGTCCCCGGCGTCGCCGAACCCGTTCAGCATCAGGCCCGCGCCAGACTCCGCGAGGGTCCGGGCAATGATCCGGCCGATGCCGCTGGTCGACCCGGTTACAACCGCAACCCTGCCGCGCACTGCGGGCTGTTCCACGGCCCCGGTCATCCGCGAACAGCCGCCGCAATTGCCGTACCCAGATCGGCGGTCGTTGCCTGGCCGCCCAGGTCGGGGGTTTTCGGTCCGCCGCTGGCGATCACTTCCTCGCAGGCCTGTACGATGGCCGCAGCGGCTTCACTGTGGCCGTGGTGTTCAAGCAGCATGGCGCCGGACCAGATCTGGCCGATCGGATTGGCAATGCCCTTGCCGGCGATGTCCGGGGCCGAACCGTGCACCGGCTCGAACATCGAGGGGAGATCCATGTCCGGATTGATGTTGGCGGACGGCGCGATGGCGATGGAACCCGCGACCGCCGGCCCCAGGTCGGAAAGAATGTCCCCGAACAGGTTCGAGCCCACCACCACGTCGAACCAGTCCGGATGCAGCACGAAATGAGCCGTGAGGATATCGATGTGATACTGGTCGGTCTCGAGCTCGGGGTAGTCGGCGGCCACGGCCCGGAACCGCTCGTCCCAGTACGGCATGGTGTGGATGATCCCGTTCGACTTCGTTGCAGAGGTGACCTTCTTCAGTCCGAGCTCCCGGCAGAGCGAGAACGCGTAGTTCAGGATCCTGTCAGTCCCGTGGCGGGTGAAGATGCTCTCTTGCACCGCCATTTCCTGGTCCGAACCCCGGTGCAACCGTCCGCCGATTTCCGAGTACTCGCCCTCGTTGTTTTCCCGGACCACCCAGAAATTGATGTCCTCGGGACCCCGGCCGGCCAGCGGACACGGCATGCCGCGCAGCATCCGCACCGGACGCAGGTTGACGTACTGGCGCATCTCGCGCCGGATCGGGATCAGCAGTCCCCACAGTGAGACATGGTCCGGGACACCCGGGTAGCCGCAGGCGCCGAGAAAGATCGAGTCGAACTCCTTCAGGGTATCAATCCCGTCCTCGGGCATCAGGCGGCCCGTCTTGTGAAAGCGCTCGCATCCCCAGTCGAATTCCGTGAAGCTGTACTCGATCCCGAACCTGGCGCCGGCAGCCTCGAGGACCCTGAGACCTTCCGGCACCACCTCCCAGCCGATCCCGTCGCCGGGAATGACCGCAATCCTGAGTGCTGACATGTCGCGTGCTCGCTCCTGATGGTGATGGCCGCGTCCCGCCGGGCCGCGGCCATATATAGGAGAGCGCCCCGTTCGTGCGCCAGTACTGATTGACCGGGTCACACCGGCAGGGACACTATGAAGCGACAAGCATGACGCATGTAAGGGGCGGGGAATGATCGATCTGCGCAGCGATACGGTCACACGGCCGTCACCGGCGATGTACCGGGCGATGGCGACGGCCGAGGTGGGTGACGACGTCTTCGGCGACGACCCCACGGTGCGGGAACTGGAAGAGACGACCGCGCACATGCTGGGATTCGAGGCCGGGCTGTACGTAACCTCGGGAACCCAGTCGAACTTCACCGCAGTCCTGACCCATTGCGGCCGCGGTGAAGAGTACATCATCGGCGAGGGCTACCATGTCTACCGGGCCGAGGCGGTGGGGACAGCCGCTCTCGGCGGCATCATCCCCCAGACGGTTCCGGTGCTCGCGGATGGCTCGGTCGATCTCGATGTGGTCGAGGCACGGATCAAGCCCGAAGACATGCATTTTCCGCGAACCCGGCTGATCTGTCTCGAGAACACCCACAACGGCAAGGCGCTGCCGCCCGAGTACATGGAGCGGGCGGTGGCACTGGCGCGCCGGCACGGACTTGCAATTCACCTTGACGGCGCGCGGCTGATGAACGCGGCACTCGCAACCGGCTGCGCGCCCCGGGATCTTGCACGGGGTTTCGACACGGTCTCGCTCTGCCTGTCGAAGGGCCTGGGCGCACCGGTAGGGTCGGTGCTGGTTGGCTCCCGGGACTTCATCGAGGAAGCCCGCCGGGCGCGCAAGATGCTCGGCGGCGGCATGCGCCAGGCCGGCCTGATTGCCGCCTGCGGCCTGGTGGCCCTTCGCGAACAGGTCGAACGCCTGGAGGAAGATCACCGGCTCGCCGCCCGGCTCGCCTCCGGTCTCGCCCAGGTCCCGGAGGTCGGAACCGAGCCGCAGGGAGCGAACACCAACATGGTGTTCATCACTGTGCCGGACAGGCACCGCCAGACGGTGATCGAACACATGAAGCGCCATGGAGTTCTGATCGGCGGACGTCCGCCGACCTTCCGGCTGGTCGTGCACCGGGATATCGGGGAAGACGACATCACCGCCACCGTTGACGCCTTCGCCGGGTATTTCCGAAACGCCGCATGAAGGTCGCGCTGAAGGATCTGCCGCGCCTGGTCTCCGGCCTGCCGCCACAACTTCGCGCCATCCTGGTCTACGGTCCCGACGACGGCCACGTCAGCGAGACGGCGGAGGCGCTGGCCCGAAGCGTGGTCGACGACCTGGAGGATCCGTTCCGGGTCACGGTGCTTCACGGAGAAACCCTCACTGGCTCGCCGGGCATGCTCATGGATGCCGCAACCACGCCGGCGCTGACCGAGGGCCGGCGGCTGGTCCGGCTCCGGCATGTCCCGGACCGGGCTGCATCACTGTTTGCGGAACTTGCGGCGGCTGCGGGCGTCGACTCGGTCACGATTTCGGAGGCGGGCGCGCTCAGGCCCTCCTCGCCATTGCGCAAGCTGTTCGAGTCTTCCGAGACACTGGCGGCACTGCCCTGTTACGGCGACGACGGTGCCGGATTGCGGCAGTTCATTCGCGGGGTTCTGGAAAGCCGGGATGTCCGGATCGAGGCGGATGCGCTTGATTTCCTGGCCGGTCGGCTTGGTGCGGACCGCCGGCAGACCAGGGCCGAGATCGAGAAACTGGCTCTCATGGCCGGGCCCGGGCAGCAACTGGGCCTCGCCGAGGTGGTGGAAGCGGTGGGAGACAGCGGGGAACTGGGCTTCGGCGACATCGCCAATGCAGTCGCACGTGGCGATGCTCCGCGGCTCGAGCGCGCCCTGGTGCGGGCCTGGGCCGCCGGCGACACTCCGGTCGGAGTCCTGCGGCTGGTGATGATGCATTTCCAGCGCCTGCACCAGGCCGCGACCGCCCTCGCCGCCGGCCGCAGCCTCGATGCGGCACTCTCGGCCCTGCGCCCGCCCGTGATCCCGTTCACCCGCCGCCCGTTCGGCGAGCAGGTGCGCAGCTGGCCGCCGGCCCGCATCGAGACCGTCCTGCGCCGGCTTCACGAGGCCGAACGGCAGTGCAAGTCGACAGGGATCCCCGACCGGGCGGTCTGCGGGCAGGTCCTGCTCGGCATCTGCCTGGTCCAGCGGCAGGCACGAAGCAGACCTGCCCGGCGGTAGGGCTCGCCGTGCGGCTGGACCACCGGGCCGCCCGCTATGTCAAACACTGTCTCGCTGGGTATACTCCCGGCGACATACGGCCCCACGCAGTGGCCGCCCGTGTCCGCTTCGCAAAGGGAGGAACAGTCATGAACCAGATGCAATGGACGCGGCGCGCGTTCATGTACGCCACGTCAGGCCTTGGCGCAGCCGCGATGTTGGGACGCATCCCCGGTGCTTCGGCCGCGGATGGCCAAGCGCTCAAGATCTGGGCAAATCCGGGCGTGCACAAGGTCGGCGCAAAGGACTGGAGCGCAATGGAGTCCCAGGGGGGCATCTCCATCGCCGCGACTGCAAAGAGCGCGCGGGCCGACGAGGCAATCCAGAAAATGGTCGTGGGTGACGGCAACAAGCTCTTCGACGCGGTCACTGACAACGGAGGCGGCATGGAGGATGCACTTGCCTCGCAGGGCGCCATCGTTCCCCTCGACACGAGCCAGGTTCCCAACTGGAAGAATATTCTTCCCGTCTACAACGAAGGGGGTCTGGCCGCCCACACGATCCGCTACGAAGGCCAGGTCTACGCAACGCCGATGATCTCGAACGCGGACTCCATGGCGTACGATTACCAGGCGCTCGGCTTCCATCCGGACAGCTGGGGAGTGATGTTCGACGCCCAGTTCAAGGGCCGTGTCGCGCTGCAGAACGATTTCGGGCCGACGCTGACCAACATGGCCATCTACCTGAAGGAAAGCGGCAGGATCGAGATCGACAACCCGTCCGACATGACGCCGAAAGAGGTCCAGGCGGTCTGCGAGTTCCTGATCGACTGGAAGAAGAAGGGCCAGTTCCGGACCTTCTGGGACGGATTCCAGAACGGTGTCGGCATTCTGGCCAGCGGCGAAGTGCTGATGTCGTCCTGCTGGGAACCGATCCAGATCATTGCCAACCGGAAGACCGGCGACAAGGCCGACATCCGCTACGGCACCATGAAGGAAGGCCACCAGACCTGGAACAACATGATCATGCTGACCAGGGGCGGACGCGAACGCGGCGCTGACGAACTCTACTACAAGCTCGCCAATGTCTATCTCTCGCCGTGGTTCGGCGCACGGACCTTGTCGGGGCTGGGCTTTGCGCCGCAGATGCTGGGCGTGGACGAGTACATCAAGGCGCATCCGGACGATTTCGCACCCGATGTGCAGGAGGTCGTGCTCGACATCCTGACACGGAAGAACGCCCGCTTCGCGGTTACGGGCAATGCGTGGCAAAACGTCTTCCCGACCCACATTCGTGCCTACCAGGACTGGTGGGCGCGTCTCCAGGCGGCCTGACGGGCCGGTGACCCCGGCGACGGACAAGGGCCGGAAGATCCCGGCCCCTCCCGCCCGGTGGAGACGGCTTCTCGGGGAAGACGGCATCCAGAAATGGGTGTTCTGTATCCCCGTGGTTTTCTTCATCCTGTTCTTTGCGGCGCCGATGGTGCTGACCGTGGTGTGGAGTGTCTTCGAACGCACCCAGTTCTGGATGGAACCGGGTTTCACCCTGTTTGCCTACGAGAACTTCTTCACGTCAGCACGGGCGGAAAACTACGTCCTGTCCATGCTGCATGCGGCGGCCGCGGTCGTCATCTCGTTTGCCATCGGCTTTCCTGTAGCCGTCTTCATACGCCGGCGAGTCACCCGGGCAGCCCAGCACCGGGTCATCCTGCTGTTCATCCTGCCGTTCATGATTTCGGAACTGGTACGGGTCTTCGCCATGCGCCCGGTTCTCGGGCGCAACGGCGTCATCAACTCCGTCCTCATGGAAACGGGAGTCCTGTCGGAACCGATCACCATCATCCTGTATTCGCCCCTCGGCGTGATCATCGGTGACGTGATGTCGTTTCTGCCGTTCATGATCTTTGCGGGGTTCCTGGCGCTGGAAGCGGTGCAGAACTACATCTTCGAGGTCTGTGACGACCTGGGTACCGGACGTGTGCGGCTCTTTTCCGACATCGTCCTGCCCTTGGCCGCGCCCGGCATTTTCGCCGGCAGCGTGTTTATCTTCGTCAACTCGATGGGCGTCGCCCTGGTACCGACACTGCTCGGCGGCCCGGGTGCCGTGAATGCGGGGCTGATCGCCAATCAGGCCATCGTCGCCCTGGACTTTCCACTGGCCATGGCCATCAGCACGATCATGATCTTCACGCTCGTCCTGCTGCTGTATATCGGCCACCAGCTGTTCGACCTGACCAAGATTCTCGAACCGATAAGCTGAGCCGGCCATGTACGACGACTTCGCCAACCCATGGACCATCCGGCTCAAGTGGGCGTATCTGCTTGCCGTCGTGTTCGCGCTGCTGATGCCGGTCTTCTACACCATCGGCATTTCCTTCAACCAACATGGTTTCGGCGCGCGCATCTATGAGTTCACTCTCGACTGGTACCGCGTCGTGCTGGGCGACACGCTGCTCGTCGTCTCGCTCAAATGGACGCTGTACCTGGCGCTGGCGACGATCGCCGCGACCATTCCGATGGCGCTGCTGTCCGCGAAATTCTACAAGCGCACGCGGCGCAAGGTTGCCTTCGTTACGCTGATGCTCTCGCCGCTGTTCGTGCCGGCAGACATCATGGGCTCGAGCCTGCTGGTTTTCTTCAAGAACCTTGCGAAGGGGTTTGCCTGGCTCGGACAGACGCTCGGCGTCGGCTGGTTCGACGGCTGGTTCGACCTGGGTTTCCTCACCGCGATGATCGGGCAGATCATCTATACCCACCCCTACGCGTTCATTGTCATCCTGATCACGATGTCGCGGTACCGCGTGCAGCAGACCGAGGCCGCCAGGGCCTGTGGCGCCAACGCCTGGCAGGCCTTCTGGCACGTCGAGTTTCCGCAGATCCGCGTCGGCGTGTTCAGTTCCTGCGCGTTCGTGACGATCCTGTCGTTCAACGAGGCGGTGCGCACCGCGCTGCTGAAGGGCGGGTTCGATACCTTCTCCAACATGCTGGTCGCCCAGATGCTCAACATCGGCATGTCCGGTGAGTCCTACGCCATGGCCGGGATCATGAGCATCGTGTCGATGGTAGTGATCGGGACGGTGATCGTTTACACTCTGGTTCGCGCCGAACGGCTGGAACGCAGGGCCCGGGCCATGGCCGAGCCGGTGATGTCCGGTTGACCGACACTCCATGCCAGTGACACCGGAAGCCATGACCGAACCTGCTGCCAAAGCCGTGGAAGTTGTCGAGCTGGGCAAGAACTACGGGTCCGTCACGGCGCTGAAATCCATCAGTTTTTCCATCGAGAGCGGCAGGTACTACGCGCTGCTAGGGCCGAGCGGGGGCGGGAAGACAACGCTGCTGCGCCTGATCGGCGGCTTCCTGCGGCCAAGTGCGGGACGCATCTTCCTGCACGGGCACGACGTCAGCCATCTGCCGCCCAACCGCCGCCCGACCTCGATGGTCTTCCAGAACTACGCGCTGTTCCCCCACATGACGGTCGAGCGCAACGTCGCCTACGGCTTGAAACTGCTCAGGGTTCCGGCAGGCGACATCCGCGACAGGGTGGATCGCATGCTCGCCATGGTCGGACTCGAGGGCTACAACCGGCGCATGCCGCACGAGCTTTCCGGCGGCCAGCAGCAGCGTGTCCAGCTTGCCCGCTCCCTGGTACTGGAACGTGACATCCTGTTGCTCGACGAGCCTCTCGCCTCGCTCGACGCCAAGCTGCGCAAGGACATGTGCCTGGAGTTGAAACGCATTCAGGAAAAGGTCGGGATCACGTTCATCCACGTCACCCACAACCAGGAGGAAGCGCTGACCGTGGCCGACCGGATCGCCATCATCGCCGACGGGGAGCTGGTCGAAGAGGGTTCCGCCCGGGACGTATATGAAACACCGCACAAGCGTTTCACCGCCGAGTTCATCGGTGACAACAATGTGCTGGAGGGCACGGTTTCGGATATCTCCGCCACCAGAGTCACGCTCGACATCGGTTTCGCGAAGGTCGAGGTTCCAGCGCCGGGCGTCACCATCCCGACGGGCGAACGCGCCACCTTCTCGATCCGCTCGGAGCTGTTGCGCATTGCCGGTCGCGACGAGGACATCGGCGCTTCATGGCAGGTCGTGCCGGCGCGATATCTCGAAGACGTCTACCTGGGGCTGACCGTCTCGCATCTCGTCCAGCTGCCCGACGGGATCGAGGTCGTCGCGCGCGTCATGTCGGACAGCGGCGAGAACGGCCGCTTCGAACCGGGTGATGAAGTGACTGTGGGATGGCCCGCCGACCGCGCCCGCCTGCACGTCGCCTGATCCGACGCGGCGATTGTGCCGGCGTCTACTCCTCGGGGTCTGCTGCAAGACCGTAGTCCGCCCGCGCGCGCCTCTGCGTTATGTACCCGTCCCTCAGATCCTGTGTGACACGCACCCGGTCGCGTTCACAGGGGTCGCCGTAGCCTCCTCCTCCCGCAGACTGCAGGTGCACCAGAGTGCCCGGTGCGAGGTCCAGATACGGCGTCTTGCTCTCCAGCACCCGTTCCCGTTCGGACCCGGGGTCCAGCACGTAGCGCGCGGCCGCGCCCGGCCGCCCGCCGCAAAGCCCGGGAGGCTGCGTGTCGTGCCTGTCGGCGCACAGGCATAGCCGTGCACCGTCCGCCTCGACGCGGAAGGCACGGACAAAGCCGTTGCCGCCACGAAAGCGGCCCGCACCGCCTGTATCGGGTACGATCTCGTAGGCTTCGAAGAACAGCGGATTTTCCATTTCGTCCGCTTCGATGGGGATGTGTCCCGCATTGCCCGGTCCGTAGCGGATGGCGTTCATCCCGTCGCACAGGGCGCGCGCACCGTACGCGCCCGACGAGAGTTCGAGCGTGGTGAAGGAGCCCCCGCCATCCTCCCGGGGCCGGCGACCTGCGATGACAGCGGTGCCGGTCGATCCGGAGCCGCTGGCGATGGCCCGGTCACCCACGGCGCCGGCAAGCGCCGTCATGGTCGCGTCGAGCACGCGGTAGCACACGTCCCCGAACCCCACCATCGAGGCCGGCTTGCGGGCATCGACCAGGGTTCCCGGGCGGGTCCTGACAATGACCGGTCTGTAGCTGCCGGCATTGGGCGGATTCTCTGGGTCAGAGATTGACTTTATGGCGTAGTGCACGGCCGATGCGGCAGCGGAATGGGAGCAGTTCATGCCGCCCGTCGACTGCTCGCTGCTGCCGGCAAGATCGACCACGATGTCGCTGCCACGGATATCGATGCGAACATCGATCCATGTCTTCCGACTCGATTGTCCATCCCCGTCGAGGCAGTCACGGGCGCGGTAGGTCCCGTCGGGGAAGCCGGTTATGCGCGCGCGCGTCATCCGTTCCGACCGGGTGATGATCTCGGTCATTGCCGCCCGCAGCGTGCCGAGGCCGTAACGTGTGGCCAGCGCGTGCAGGCGGCGTTGGGCGGTTTCGCATGACGCGTACTGAGCGCGCAGATCGCCCAGGCCTGTCGACCGGTTGCGGATATTGGACATGATCATCTCGAACACGCCCGGGTCGGGACGCCCGGCCCTGAACAGCTTTACCGGCGGAATAAAGATGCCTTCCTGGTGGATGTCGGAGGTTGCCGGCGAGTAGCTTCCAGGCCCCATGCCGCCGATATCCGCCCAGTGCCCGCGATTGCATGCAAAGGCGTAGAGTTCGTCCTCGAGGAATACCGGCCGCGCGATGAGCACGTCGGGCAGATGCGTGCCGCCGATGAACGGGTCGTTGGTGGCGAGCACGTCTCCCGGTTGCAGGCTGTCGAGCCCGATTGCGTCGATCGTGCCCTGCAGCTGCAGGGGCATGGTGGTGACGTGGATGGGAAAACCGTTCGGATCCTGGGCGACAATGTCGCCATCCTCGTTCATCAGGCAGCAGGAGAGGTCTCCCTGTTCCTTCCACAGCTGGGTATAGGCCGTGCGCATGGTCATGATCTTCATGTCCCGCGCGATGGCGATGAGCGAGCCGTGGAGCACGGCGAGGGAGAAGGCGTCGACCGTCATCGGTTCCGTCCCGTCTTGTCGAGGTCGAGAATCAGGTTTCCGAAGCTGTCCAGCCCCGCCGTCATGCCCGCGAGCACCACCGTCGTCGACGAGGCCTCTTCAATCAACGCCGGGCCGGTGATGACGATGTCGGCGACAAGCCGGGCACGCCGGTAGACCGGGACGGAGCGCTTGGCAGCGTCTCCCGGCATCAGCACCGCTCGCTCGCCGGCCGGCCCCGCTCGCGCTTTCGCGTTCTCCGTCACCGGCAGCGGCAGGGTTCCGACCCGGCCGACCGCGTGGAGGCGCAGGTTGACGAGTTCGACGGGCTCTTCCGGCACACTATAGCTGTACAGACGTTCATGCAGACGGTGGAACCGCGCCGTCACGGACCGGAACCCGTCGTGCAGCAATTCGTCATCCCCCTGCACCGGTACGGCAATCTCGGTGGTCTGACCGACATAGCGCAGGTCGAACATGTGCGACAGTTCCCGGCACTCTTCGGGAATTTCCTCGGCATCGAGATCGGCCACCGCACGCTGCAGCAGGGTCTCCATGACCGCGAGGACCTCGTCGGGGTGCGTACTCGCTACCGGCCGCAGGACGGACTGAACGTAGACGTGGGCGAAGTCAGCCGTCGCAATGCCGCGCGCGGAGAACAGGCCGGGATGGCGCGGGACGACGATGCGCCCGATCCCGAGTTCACGGGCAACCGCCGCCGCGTGCAGGGGACCGCCGCCGCCGAATGCCACCAGGGTGTAGTCACGCGGGTCGCTGCCTCGCTCGGTGGACACGGTTCCGATGGCTTCGGCGATCTGGCTTGTGGCAACCCGGAACACGCCGGCCGCTGCAGCGGAAAGATCCACGCCGAGCGGCCCGGCAACCTCGCGCCGGACGGCCTCCTCGGCCCGGGAGCGGTCGAGCTGTACTTCACCACCGGCAAAGCCGTCGGGATCGATCAGGCCCATCACCAGGTTGATGTCGGTCAGGGTTGCCCGATCCCCGCCGAGGCCGTAGCAGGCGGGACCGGGCCGGGCGCCCATGCTCTCGGGCCCTATCCGGACCCGGCCGACCTGGTCGACGCGCACGATGCTGCCCCCGCCGGCGCCGATGGTATGGATGTCCAGCATCGGAATTGCGACGGGAAACATGTCGACTTCGCGCGTCGTCGCAGTTTCCGCGACTGAATCCCGAACCAGGCAGGTGTCCAGCGACGTGCCACCAATGTCCATCGTGATGAGGTCGCGGTACCCCGCGCGACCGCAGATTTCCGCCGCACCGACGACAGCCCCGGCCGGACCCGACAGCATGGTGAGCGCCGGATTGCGCATGACGATCCCGGGTGTGGCGACGCCGCCGCTCGACTGGAAGACATACAGGGGACAGGTGATTCCGCACTCCGCCAGCCGGACGAGCAGCGCGGAGATGTAGTTTCGCAGTACCGGCGCGACATAGGCCGCGAACACCGTGGTGGATGTCCGCGGGAACTCCCGGAACTCGCGCAGGATTTCGCTGGACAGCACGACCTCGAGCTCGGGAAGGGCGGCGCGGAGGCGTTCCCCTGCCTGTTCCTCGTGCGCCGGGTTGAGGAAGGAGAACAGGAAACACACCGCGACGCTTTCGACCCCCTCGTCGGCAATCACGGCAATCGCCGACTCCAGGTGGGAGGTGTCGAGATCAGCAGACACGTCGCCGCGCCGGTCGATGCGGCAGGCAACGCCGAGGCGGAGATGACGCGGCACCAGCGGCCGGGGTTTGTCCTTGTGGATGCGGTAGATCAGTTCCGCCGGGCGCGCAAAGCGGCCGATTTCGAGAATGTCCCTGAAGTTCCGGTTGGTGATCAGCGCGGTCTTCGCACCCTTGCGCTCGAGTACGGCATTGGTCGCAATCGTCGTGCCGTGGCTGATCCAGCCGACCTCGCGGGCCGCAACCTTCATGCGCTCGAGCAGGTCCCGGACGGCCCCGGCAACGGTCTCGGCGCGATCATCGTGTCGGTTCAGCACCTTGGAGACGGATACCTCCCCGGTGACGTTGTTGACCAGAACAACGTCGGTGAAGGTGCCGCCGACATCCACTCCGATGCGCCATCCGCCGTGCCGTTCGGAAATTCTCCGTCTCCTCTCGTTTCGTCGAGACGTGGTCCGGATCTGCCGCGAGCGAATTCGCACCGGATCATGACCAGCTTACTGCAGGCCGGGCCGCCCGCGACGAGCGACGACACCCTAGCAGCACGCCGGGCGGCAGTCACCGGATGCGCGGGCGGTTGCCGTGGATGCGACACCGCTCCCCGGACGCCTGCTCGCGATCCCGGGACAAATTCCGGCTCGGTCTGCCGACGCTTTGCGCGGAGCGCACTTCAGTGGCCGTCAAGCCCCGGAAACATCCGAGACCCTGGGCAATCTGGGCGTAGCTGGTGAGCGGAAACACCGCACGGGTCCGCATCCGGTCCTCACTGTCCACAACCTCCCGGTTGATCGGTCCGCAACAGGGCATGGAGTTGACGAGAAACCGGTTGATCACGGGCGCATCACGTTCCCGATGCTCCGCGGGCCGGTTGAAACGCGCCTGCAGGATCATCCCGACCTGCAGCTGGGCAGGCATGATCCCCGTTGCCTCGAGGGGCTCGAAGAAGCCGGCGGCATTGCCAATGCGGGCCACCGCGCCATCGTAGATCCGGCGATGTACGAGGTTGGGAAGCGGAATCACCGCGTGCGGCTCGAATTCCGTCACGCTGTCTTCTGAAAGCAGCGCGTCGAAGTCCCATTTCACGTCAGCCCGTTCCGACACGTCACGGTTGAAGATGGAGCCGTAGGACGTGTGTGACGTCAGCGGGATCACGAAGACCCAGCCATGGAGACGGGCAACCGCATGGCGGCCGAGATCAAGTCCCGCCGGTCCCGGGAACCTCCGGGCATCAAGCACCAGATCGTAGTGCTTGGGACTTGCAAGGAAAGCATGCCGGCTCCTGCCGTCATCCTTGCTTGTGTGTTCACGGTTCCACGGCCCGGCACCCCGGCAGCGCCTGCGACGCGCAACCATGCGCTGATAGCGGCGCCTCCGGGCTTCGAGGCGGCGTGTGTCCGGGGCGTGGAACAGCCGCCCGTCGCTCGCCGCGACCTGGCCGACGTTCATGTCGATGCCGATCGCGGTCCCGTCATCCTCCGGCTGTGGATGAGAAACCGCATGCCAGACCACGGCAGACCAGCGCCCGGCCCTTGCCCGGCGGAAGAAGCCGCGGAAGGCTTCTTCCAGGCGCTTCAGGGTGCCGCGCTGGATGGCAACCCGCACGGCCGCCATCTCCGGGATATCTCCCGGCGGCACACCATCAGGGTCAGGAACTTGCCGGCGTGCGGCGGCTGCCGCCTGTGGCGGAGAGAAACGGTGTTCGAACTTTCGCGGCAGAGATTGCAAAGGGCCTTATAGAGTAAAGATGGTGCGCCAGGCTAACTGGTGGAATGCAGCCGGGTGAAAGTCCTGGCAGGAAGAGAGGTCAACCAACCACTTCCTCCGTGAACCATGCGCCGGTCGCCGTGAGGCGGCAGGCGAAGCGTTGGGGAGCGGCAGGCGTGGGCCGGGCCATTGAGCCACGAGATCTTATGAAACCGGAGTGCCGAGGCTGTCAACTTGGCTGAAGGCAACACTCTTCCGAGCCGTTTTGGTGAGGCAAGGAGAGGCTCCGCGGGGTCTGAGAACCATGGCACGCGTCGAAGCAGTCCACCGGGACCTGGGAGGTCTTTCAATCGCCCCCCTGTCGTAGAGGGGCCGCAGAGGAAAGGAATGACTCCGCAACCCGATGATGAACGATTGGAAGAAGTCAGATCCGGCAATAGTACCCGAGAAGGCAGCGAACAAGGGTCCTTCGGGACCTGCGGAGCAGCTGGAGGGAAGGGCCGGACCCAAGGGCAATGTGGATGGCCAAAGCCCGCGCCGCGCGCAGAAGCGGGGAAGCGGGTCACAGGCGGCTGACCGCATACGACAGGCTGCGAAGAGGAATCCGGAAGAGCGTCTTGTGGCGCTGCTCCACCATGTGACGGTTGATGTCCTGCACGATGCGTTCCTTTCCCTGAGGAAGGACGCGGCGGCGGGTGTTGACGGCGTGACGTGGCACGCCTACGCGGACGGACTGGAAGGCCGACTGGCCGACCTGCACGCCCGTGTACACAGGGGCGCGTACCGGGCGCCTCCGTCCCGGAGGGTGTTCATACCCAAGGAGGACGGGGGACAACGACCGCTCGGCATTGCGGCGCTGGAGGACAAGGTTCTCCAGCGTGCGGTGACGGATACGATTCTGGTACCGATCTATGAAACGGAGTTCCTCGGGTTCAGTTACGGCTTCCGGCCGGGGCGCGGGACGCACAATGCGCTCGATGCCGTCACGGTCGGGATAGAACGGCGGAAGGTCAACTGGGTGGTTGACGCCGATATCCGCGGATTCTTCGACAATCTCGACCGCGACCACCTGGTCCACATGCTCGGGAAACGTATCGGGGATACGCGGGTCATGAGGCTGATCATCAAGTGGCTCAACGCCGGCGTCATGAAAGGGACCGACTGGACGGACACAGGCAAGGGAACACCGCAGGGGGCGATTGTATCGGCCTGCCTGGCGAACGTTTACCTGCACCACGTGCTCGACGACTGGTTCCACAACACATGGCGCAAGCGGATGGCTGGAGGCGACACGATCATCGTGCGGTATGCCGATGATTTTGTGTGCGGCTTCCAGCATCTGGGCGATGCGAAGCGCTTTCTCCGGGACCTTGGGGAGAGGCTGGCCCACTATGGACTTGAACTGCACCCGGACAAGACCCGGCTCATCGAGTTCGGGCGGTTTGCGAGAGTGAACCGCCGGAAGCGGGGGCAGGGCAAGCCGGAGACGTTCGACTTCCTCGGCATGACGCACTTCTGTGAGCAGACGAGGAAGGGCGGGTTCAGGGTCGGTCGCAAACCGTCCCGGAAACGGGTACGCCGCACCCTGCGGCGGATCAGGGAGGCGTTACGCATGCGATGGCACGACAACCGGCACGAGACGGCCCAGTGGCTTGGGAGAGTGATCAATGGCTGGCTCAACTACTATGCCGTCCCCGGGAGCGGCTGCGACTTGCAGAGGTTCATACACCAGTGCAAGCGGCTGCTCATGCGTGCCCTTCGGCGACGGTCCCAACGGGATCGCACCACATGGGAGGGTCTCGACCTTCTCATCGCTGCCCACTGGCCCAAAGCCAGTATCCGCCACCCGTGGCCAGCCCAACGGCTCGTCGTCAAGACCTGAGGGAGGAGCCGGATGCGAACAGCGCACGTCCGGATCTGCGCGGGGGGAGCGGGGAAACCTGCTTCCCTACCGCGATACAGCGTCATGCCGCCTGCGGGACCTGAATCGAAGACCTGCAGGCGGTTTTTCCTTGCATGTTCCACGTTATTTCCTGTATATGTCCCGTATTGTTCGGGAGACACCGCATGCCGTCCGAAACAAGACCCGGGACAAGACCGCAGCGTGCACACCGCCAGGTGACGGACCGTCTGCTGCCGCAGACGCGGGGCAACTGGCGCCGCCTGGAGCGGGTGCTGGAGAGCCAGCGCCAGCTTTACAACGCCGCCCTGCAGGAGCGGTCGGACGCCTGGCGTCTGGCGGGCGTCTCGCTCTCCTATATCGACCAGGCGAAGTCCCTGACGGTGTGCCGCCGGGAGATCCCGGAGATGGCGGCCATGCCGGTCACCATCCAGCGCGGCACCCTGAAGCGCCTGGATGACGCCTTCCAGGGCTTCTTCCGTCGGGCCAACGCCGGGCAGAAGCCCGGCTCCCCGCGGTTCCGCGGACGGCGGCGCTTCGACAGCATCTCCATCGTCTCCGGGGTGAGGCTGGAGGCAGGCAGGCTGCGCCTTCCCGGTTTCGGCTGGATGACGGTACGCCGGCGCGGCGGCACCCCGTATCCGGACGCCCGTGCGGTTTCGGCGGTGCTCAGGCGCGAGGCCGGGCGCTGGTATGCCGTGGTTTGCCATGCGGTTGCTCATCCGCAGCCGGAGGATAACGGGACAGTGATCGGCATCGACATGAACGCCGGCCAGGTCGCGGCGAGCGACGGACGGCTGTTCCACGCCCCCGACACGCGCCGCCTCGAGGCGCGGGCGAAGCGCCTGTCGCGGAAACTGGCGCGGCAGAAGCGCGGTTCGGGCCGCCGGGCGCGCACCCGCGCCCGTCTGGCGAAGACGAGACGGCGCCAGGCCGGCACAAGGCGCGACTGGCACCACCAGGTTCTCGCGCAGGATCGCGGAGGGTGGGCACACCGTCGCGATCGAGGACCTGAAGGTGAAGGCCATGACGGCAAGCGCCCGCGGCACGGCGGAAGAGCCGGGCAGCGGGGTGAAGCAGAAGGCCGGGCTCAACCGGGTCGTTCTCGACACCGGCTGGGCCGCCCTGCGCGCGATGCTGAACGACAAGGCGGGGCGCGTGATCGCGGTCGATCCCCGCCACACCAGCCAGACCTGTGCAGCGTGCGGGCACGTCGACGCCCGATCGCGCAGGGTTTCACTGCGTGGCCTGCGGCCACGCCGATCATGCGGACGCGAATGCTGCCCGCACCATACGGCGTCGGGGACTGGCGCTGCTGCACGGGGAGGCTGCCGGGGTGCCGGGCCGTGGAACCGTGAACACACAAGCAAGGATGGCGGCATGAGCCGACAACCTTATCTATGTAAGTCCCATTGCAAAGGGGACCGCCGGGGACGCATGCGAAGAGCTTGGCATGCCCTGCGATGTCATCGATCAGGCATGGCTCGGCACCGCATTCCTTCAGCGCGTCCTGACAGGCGCGAAGGTCCTTGCATGAATGAAGCCGCTGGTGGACGGGCCGCCGTATGCTCGCCTCGAATTTGCCATCGGCACCGCTTTGACGGTATCTATCGGGGAAATCGGCGACCGGGGAAACCTGAGGTCATTACAGGCGGGAAGGGCGCAATGCCGCAGAACACTGTAGCCTCCGGTGCTTTGGCGTCCCCGACGGCGGATATTGCAAGGCTGACAGAGCCTTCCTTCCGGAACGCCCTGCCACATTTCCTGCCGCTCGCGATCTTTCCGCTGATTTTTCTGGCCTTGCTCTATGGCGGCTGGTGGATCGTCGCGCCGTTCGTTTTCTTCATGCTCGCGGGACCGCTGGACATCGCATTCGGCGACGACGAACGGAACATGGACCCCTTCAAGACACCCGAGAAACGGTTGTTCTGGCACAATCTGCCAGTCTGGTCCTGGGCCTTCCTCTGGCCGCCGCTTCTCGTGTTCGGACTCTGGCAGATCCTCGTCGCCGGCCAGTTCTCGCTCTGGGAGTGCATTTTGCTGGCGGTCGTGCTGACGGGCGAGGCGCAAGCGGTCTTCATCGTCGGCCACGAATTGATCCACCGGCGCTCGACATGGGAGCGCCGCCTCGGCGAGTTCCTGCTCGCGTCGGCCTCCTATCCGCAATACGCCACGGAGCACATCTATATCCATCACGCCATGGTCGGAACGCCGATGGATGTCGGGTCCGCACCCAAGGGCATGAGCTTCTGGCGGTATTTCCCGAGGGAAGTGGCGAGCAACCTGACGGGCTCGTGGCGCGTCGCCCGCGAGCGGCTGGCGCGCCGCGGACTGCCGGTCTGGCACCATGACAACCAGTTCTGGCGCTACGGCCTGGAGACCCTGTTCTGGTACGGGCTGGTGTTCTGGATGGGCGGCCCGTGGGCGGTTCCGGCTTACGCCGTGCTCTGCCTCGGCACCGTTTTCTCGATGAAAATCAGCAACTACATGCAGCATTACGGCTTACGCCGGGTCCGCCAGCCCAATGGCCGGTTCGAGAGAGTCCAGCCCCGGCATTCGTGGAACGCCAATTACAAGTTCAGCAACTGGATGTTCTACAACATGCAGCGGCATCCCGATCACCATGCAGCAGCCAGCCGGCAGTATCCGCTGCTGCAGCAGCACGGCGCCGACGAGTCGCCGCAGCTTCCCGGCAGCTATGCCCAGATGTTCAACCTGGCGGTGCGTCCGCAGCGCTGGTTCGAGAAGATGGACCCGCTTGTCGACGAATGGCGAGCGCACTTCTATCCCGAAATCGACGACTGGAGCGCCTATGACAGCCCGGTCTCGGCGGCGCGCCCGGAGGCGTTCGACGCGATCGTCGAGATTTTCGGCGCCGCGCCCCGCCTCGCCGCATGGCTCGAACGCAACCCGGAGCTGCTGGACAACCTGAAGGACCGGGAGTTCACCGATCTCGACCTGCCGAAAGGCTTCGGACCCGACCCACGATCCGAGGCGGTCGCGCGGCGCGGTCTGACCCGGCTTTACTGGACGCGCGAGTTCGACGCCGCCGAAATGAAGGAGCGGCTCGCCGAAATCCCGGTCCAGAACGCAGCCGACACCGCGGAAACCGTGCGCAACTGGTCCAACGACAAGGCCTTCCAGGTCGCCATGCACATCCTGCGGGGCAACCTGACTCCGGTCGAGGCGGGTGTTGCGCTGTCCAGCCTTGCCGAAGCCTCGATCTCGACGGTGCTTGCCGCGGTCGCAGATGAGTTCGCCGACCGGCGCATCCGGGAAGGCGACAGCGGCGTGGCAGCGGTCCTGGCCGGCGATCTGGCAAGCCGGGAAGCGACGCCCGGCACGTGTATCGATATCCTGTTCGTCTACGATGGCGGCAGCCCGGCCGGCCATGAGACGCTATGCGGACGTTTCAACGAGGCGCTGGTGGGGTTGTCGAACGACAGCCTGCTTTTCGCGCCGCCCCCGCACGATCGGCAAGGGAGCGTTGCGCTGCCGCTGTGCGACCTGGAGGACTATTGCAGACGGGCCCTCTCTTCCAGCGAAGGGCCGGAGCTGGACCGGGTTCGTTGCATATTCGAGACTGGAGAAATCGGGCTCGGCGTCCACGTTCGGGACACCCATAGCCGTGTTCTGGCCGAATGCGGCGCGGAGGCTGTGCAAGGTGTTGGTTTGCGCGAAGCGTTCGACGCCGTTGCGCCGCCTGGTCCGATGTCGTTCGTGGCAAGGCCGGGCGGGCTTCGCGATGTCGAGCGCGTCGCCCGGCGCCTCCGGCCCGCCGTGGCCGCCGGCGAGGGTCCGCCGGCCGATATGGCGTCGGTCTTCCGGAACGCGGGCGAGGAAACACTCGCCGAAGCGGCGACCCTCTGGCGCAACCTGATGGGGATCCTGCGCCTGGTGGGAGATGACGACTTCGCGCCGGAGGCGGCGGCGCCGGGCGTCAGAGCCGTCATCGCAAGCGCCTGCGGGGCCGACACTTTCGAGTCATTGGGCTCCCGGGTCGAAGACACGGCGTCTCGCGCCACTGCCGCTATCGCAGCCCTCGCAGAGACGCAGGCCCGCCCGGCCGGGCATGGCGGCGGTTCCGCCCTGTCCTGAGTCCTTTGGTGCAACGAACCGGCTGGCGGATTGCTACCATGGCTGACAAGGTGACCGGCGCACCACCCTCCGGGGCCGTCCGAGCAGGGATTCTGGCGAAAACCACCCCAGCTGACCGTGGCGCAGTCGAGCGTCCGGCTCTCACGCCGCATCTGGAGTTCCGAACCATAGGCGAAGGGCAGACGCTGCTGGTTTCCGAGAGCTTCGACACGCTACTGCACGGACAACTCCATGGCGACCTGCTGGCCCTGCTCGATGGCGGGCGCCGGCGGGAGGAGATCGTCGAGGCCCTCGCCGGGGATTATTCCGCCGCCGAGGTCGGGAATGCGCTGACGGCGCTCGCGAACAGGGGCTATGTCGTTTCCGCCGAGCACTCGATGGAGCACGCCCGCGCAGCCTATTGGACATCGCTCGGCGCCTCGCCGCGCTGGGCCGAGCAGCGTCTGGCGGCATCGCGGGTGACGGTATCGGGCAGCGACGGCTCTCTGGCCCGGCGCCTGGAAGACATGGGCATTGCGACGGGACCGGAAAATCCGAGCCTGGCGGCAATCGTCTGTGCCGACTATCTCGAAGAGCGGCTCGAGGAGGTAAACGGCCGTCACATTGCATCCGGCGTCCCGTGGTTGCCGGTGCGGCCCAACGGCATGCAACCGCTCTTCGGCCCTGTCTTCCGGCCGGCGGAAGGAGGGCCTTGCTGGGCCTGCCTCGCCTATCGCCAGCGCAGCCACCGGGAGGTCCACAACTTCCTGCGCAATATGGCGGGCGAAGACATGGCCTTCCGGCCGGGCGCGGCTGAGCCCGCCGTGCTGGACGCGCTCTACGGGCTGATCGCGGCGGAGACCGCCAAGTGGCTGGTGCTGGAAGAGGCGGCGCCGATTCACGAACGGGTCATTTCGGTGGATACGGGCCGCCTGGCGAGCGCGCACCACCGGGTCATGCGCCGGCCCCAGTGTCCCGCATGCGGCGACGAGGCTCTCTACAGTCCGGACCGGCCGCCGGCGCCGCTGCAACTGCGAGCGAGCCCCACGACAGTCGCCAACAGCGGCGGCGCGCGCTCGGTCGCGCCGGAAGAGACGCTGGCGAGATACCGCCATCTGGTGAGCCCCGTCAGCGGGGTCGTCACATGGCTCGCCCGCACGACGGCGGAAGCCGATTCCTGGCTGCATGTGTACTGGGCGGGCAGCAATCTCGGGCTGAGAAGCCGGAAACTGAGTTCGCTCCGCCGCAGCCTGCGCAGCAAGAGCGCGGGCAAGGGCAGCACGCGGGCCCAGTCCGAGGCAAGCGCGCTCTGCGAAGCCATCGAGCGTTATTCGGGCGCATTCCACGGCGAAGAGATCCGGGTTCGGAAACGGTTTTCCGATTTCGACACGGGCGGCGAGGCGGCTGCCATCGATCCGAACGGCGTCCAACTTTTCAGCGAGCGCCAACTGGACGACGCGGAAGCGATCAATGCCCGGGGCCATCCCTACAATATCGTGCCGCCACGCCTCGATCCGGATGCCGAAATCGACTGGTCGCCCGTATGGTCGCTGACAGAGGAGCGCCACCGCTACCTCCCGACATCGATGCTCTACAGCATGCCCGCCGAACAGCGCAGCGGCATCGACTTCATTGCGGATTCGAACGGCTGCGCGGCGGGCAACACGCTCGAGGAAGCGGTCCTGCAGGGCTTTTTCGAACTGGCGGAGCGCGATGCCTTCGCCATCTGGTGGTACAACCGAATGGCAGTACCGGGCGTGGACCTGGAGAGCTTCGGCGACGACTATCTCGCCTCGGCACCGGACTATTACCATCGGCGCGAGCGCGACATGTGGGTCCTCGATGTCACCTCCGATCTCGGCATTCCCGCCTTCGTCGCCGTCTCGCGGCGTACCGGCGGCGACACGGAAGACATCATCTATGGCGCTGGCGCGCATGCCGATCCCCGCATCGCGGCCTTGCGCGCGGTGTGCGAGCTGAACCAATGCCTGACCTGGCTGCCGCGACCGGGCGGCGGTTCCGGCCCTGCGATTGACGATCCGCTGGCGCTGTGGTGGTGGAAGACCGCAAGACTGGCGGACCATCCGTATCTGGCGCCGGCTGCCGGGGCACCATCGCGTTGCAAGGCGGACTACCCCCTTCCCGATACGGCGGATGCGCGCGACGATGTCGAACGGTGCCGCGCGCTCGTCGAGGCGAGAGGCATGGAATTCCTGGTACTCGACCAGACGAGGCCGGATATCGGCATGCCGGTCGTGCGGGCGATCGTGCCGGGTCTGCGCCATTTCTGGCAACGCCTGGCGCCGGGGCGGCTTTACGATGTGCCGGTCGAGATGGGCCGGCGCGAAGCGGCGTTGGAGGAAGGCGAACTCAATCCCGTACCGGTCATTGCCTGAGAGGCGGCCATGAATTTCGAGGAACAGCTGGCCATCACCCAGGAGCGCCTCGCCGCTGAGGCCGACTCCCTCGCGGACCTGCTGGAGCGGCTGCGGGGGCATATTTCCCCGACGCTGATCGGGGACAGCGAGTGGGCGCGGCTGCTTGGCTGCGCCCACGAACTCCCGGCGACCATCGTCGCCTTTCCCTTCGGCTTTGAACTCCCGCTTCACGACCGCCGGCCGGGCGCAGACTTCGGCATTTCCCTCGTGGGCGGGACCCGACCCGCATCGTTCTTCAAGAAGAAGGCGCGCTCCCAGGGCGCCGCGCATGCGTCGACATCCGGCATTGCGTGGCTGTTGTCCGAAACGGATGCCGAGAACTCCCCGTTACGCCAGGTTGTCGGGCGAAAGATGATGCTTGAATTCGATATTGCATCCGCGCCGGACGGCGCACTTCCGGATCCGGGAATCTTCCTGCGCCCCGCCGGGCGCCCGATCGTCGGCGATGGCGCCGAAGGTCGAATTCGCGATGTCGGCATTACGCTGGACGCGACGGTTGCCGCCATGGGGTGGGCTCCGGACTCCGGCGAGCGCCGCCAGGCCGAACGCGTGTACCGGGCGCAGAACGCAGATACGCGCATCGAGTCCTTCGGCGCCTTTTCCTCGCGCGAACGGGCGATCCGGCTTGCGGTCACGGGCTTCCGGACATCGCACGACGTGACAGCGTTTCTGGAGCGCGCCGGCTGGGCCGACCCGCATTCAGCGGTCGCCGCCGCCATCGCGCCGTTCGAGGAACGCGGCAGCTTCGTCGAATTGGGGGTCCATCTGGACGTACACGGGGACAGCCTGGGTCCGAAACTCGGACTGAGCTTCCTTGCCAAGGAGCGCAGGGCAAGCGATCCGCGCTACTGGCTGGACAGCCCGGACCTGTGGACCGCATTCATGGACGGCATGCGCGAGACCGGGCTCGCCGTTCCGGCAAAGCTGGATGCGCTGGAAGCCTGGTCGCGGGGACCAACAACCCTCTTCGGGGACTCCGGGGTGTTCGTGCTCCTGCGCGGCGTTCACCATTTCAAGCTCGTGCTCGAGAAAGACCGTGTCGAGCAGGCCAAAGGATATGCGTTCATGGTGTTGATCGCAGCACCGCAATCGTGAGTCGCCGGGCTGGCGGGAATCCGGCATTCCAGCCTTGCAGTCTGGCGAACAACGGGTTCCCGGGACAACGATATTGAGTGAGAAATTCAAGATGTCTGCCTCAGACCGGTCGAACGCAGCCGAGCGCTATTACGACGACAATACGCCGGGTATCTACTTGAGAGGGTGGAACCGCGACCATATACATTTCGGATTGTTCGAGCCGGGCGAGTGCCCCGGCCCCGGTGAAGTCCTCGTGGACTCGGAGGGCCTGGCGCGCGCCGTGACGCGCATGGTCGATGTCATCGTCGACCCGGCGGTTATCGAGAAAGGCCATCATGTATTGGATGCAGGATGCGGAGTAGGAGGGACGGCCCTTCATCTTGCGAGAACCGCCGGTTGCAGCGTTACGGGCGTCAACATTAACCGGATGCAATTGGAGATGGCCCGACGGAAAGCAGCAGAGGCTGGTCTGGGACGTAGGATCGATTTTCAGTATGCGGACTGCTCCTTGAACTTACCATTTTCCGATAACTCTATCGACGTTGTAGTCAATATAGAGAGCGCATGCCATTACGGCGACCGGGGCAAATTTCTTCAGGAGGCAAGCCGGGTACTCAAACCATCGGGCAAAATCGTGGCAATGGACTGGATGGCGCGCGACGGATTGGCGGCTGAAGAGTATGACGAATACATAGTGCCGTTATGCCAACCGTTCGCCGTGTCCGGTCTGGAGAGCCAGTCCACATATTCGGAAAAATTGCGTAACGCAGGTCTGGAAATTCTGGAGTTTGAGGGTTTCGGTGGAAAAGACGCAGACAACATAAGGCTGGTGGAGTATGCTCACAATCTACTTGTAACCTTACAGTTTGCTGGCGTCGAAACGCAAGGGATTCGCAGATTGTCCGACCAATTCCGAACTCTTAGCGCCGCCTGGAAGAGCGGAAATTTCGAACTCAGGCGATATTGCGCACAGAAGCCGGCATAGGGCTCGATTCTGGTCTCAGGCCGGTCTGGCGGCGGACAGGAAATGATAGGTGAACACGCCGTCCCGCAGGCCCCGGTCGTAACCGACGGTCGCTTCCATGAACTCCCGGGACGCCCGGTTGAGTCCGCCGGACCGGGGATTCATCAAGGTCAGCAGCAACCACCCGTCGCGAAGCCGCTTCGTCGCCGTCGCCGCTTCCAACGACAGGTCCGTTTCCCGAATATCGAAGAAGCCCGCGTCATCGAGGACCGCAAGCACGTCCTGCAGCGGTTCGAGAGGCGGCATCCTCCAGCCGTGCTGTGCCGTCGCGTGGCTCGCTTCCTGCTCCTGCGACATCGGCGCGCCGCTGAGCAGCCCCTCCAGCGCCTGCCAGCGTCCTCCGGGCTTGAGTACCCGGAACACGCCCCGGAGATAGGCGAGCTTGTCCTCGGCATAGCAGAAGGATTCATGATTCAGAACCGCATCGAAACTGGCATCGGGGAACGGCAGGTCCATGAAGTCCCCGTAGCGGAATTCGACCAGGTGGCCGACTCCGCGCTGTTCTGCATGTTGCGTCGCCACGGCGATATGGGGTTCGCAGATCGTCAGTCCGGTGACGCTGACGCCATGGGTCTCGGCCAGCGTAATCGCGGTGCCGCCGATGCCGCAGCCGGCATCCAGCACATGCCGGCCCGGACCGAGGTTGCAACCCTGCACCAGCGTCATGTTGGCGCGCGACAGGGCTTCCCGGTCGGTCGTCGTATCCGGCCCCCAAAGGCCGAAATGACAGGCCAGCAGGTCCCCGCCGAACTTTTCCATGCGTTCGGTCAGGTCGGCGTAGTGCTCGGAAACTGTGGTTACCGGTTCCATTCCAATATCCGGCGAATGCTGCGTTCGACTGCTCGCGCGGCACCGTAGGTAGAGCTACAAGGCTTTACAAGGGCAGGACCCGCCCGACGGCTCGGAGAGGGCGCCGCCGGAAGACCGGAGCCCGGGAAAGACGACAATGGTGAAGATCGGACTGCAATGATCGACCAGGACCGCCTGCCGAACCTGAGCAGGGAACCTGCAGCCCGAAACGCAAGGTCGTACGATTTCGGAATAATGATCGAGCACGTCATTGAGATCGTTGCGCGGGATGGCCGCTGCCAGCGCGGCCGCTAGCGCTCAGGCGTTCCTCGTGTACACACCGCTGTTGAAGTCGTGCCGCCGCCCGCGGGGTCGATGCACCGGCCGCAAACGCTTTGTCGCACGAGGGAAAGTGCCTCTGGCGGACGGAAAAGCGTGTTGAAATACCAGTAGAGCCGCAAAGCGCAGTAAACGCAGGATGTTGCAAACGACCTGCTTGAGCTCCTCGGGCCGGGCGCTCGGATTGTCACGACGGCGAAAACATGTATCGGCGCGGTGACTTCGGCACAGTCCTGGCATAGATGCAAAACGGGAAAAAGTCCCGTGCGTAGCGGGTTTTGCTTCACCGCCGGTCAGGTGATCTGCCGGCGGACGAGATCCCGAAACGCGCCTTCCGCTGTCACCAATTCCTCGAACGCGCCGCTCTGCACCACCTTCCCGGCCCGCATGACATAGATGCGGTCGGCCTGGCGCAGGGTGGACAGGCGGTGCGCGATAACGATCCGGGTCGATGTCATCGCGGCCAGATTGTCCATGACCTTCGACTGGCTCTCGTTGTCGAGCCAGTTCGTCGCCTCGTCTAGCAGCAGGACGCGGGGACTGCGGATCAACGCACGGGCGATCATGATGCGCTGGCTCTCGCCACCCGACATTACGGCCGCGCTGGCGCCCACCGGAGTCAACATGCCCATCGGCATCGCCTTGATGTCGTCGTCGACACCGGCAATCCCGGCCGCGTGCCACGCTTCTTCGGACGTCACCCCCTCGTGATGGGCAACGATATTGTCCCACAGATCCTGGGGATGGAGCTGCACTGCCTGGGGAACCACGCCGATCTTGCGGCGCACCTGCTTGACGTTGAGGTGCCGCAGATCGCGCCCATCGTAAAACACCGCGCCGCCGGACGGCTGGTCCAGGCTAAGTGCGAGCCGGAACAGGGTGCTCTTGCCGGCCCCGGATTCGCCGGCAATGGCGATGAACTCGCCGGGGTGGGCTTGGATCGTTACGTTGTCGAGAATGAGCGGGCCGTCGGGGTCGTAGCGGAACGAGACATGGTCGAACAGGATGTGGCCGCCCAGATGCTCGACGGATTTACCTTCAGCGCTGGCTTCCGGGGATTCGGCGAGGAAGGGCCGGAACTGCTCGAAGGCCGGCAGGGCGGCGGCGACCGCCCCGAGAGAATCTCCGAGGCGGGCCACGGCCGTCTGGAACACCATGAGCACGGTATAGACGATCAAGAAATCGCCGACGCCGATAGCCGCCCGGTCCGGCAACGCGGCCACAAAGAGCAGCGCTGCCCCGGCGAGAAACGGCAGCGCCGTGCAAAAGGCCTGCAAATGCTCTTCCAGATTGCCCAGTTCAAGTTCCGCCTGCTTCTGCGCGCGATAATCCAGCGCCCAAACGGCAAAGGCCGATCCTTCGGCACAATCGACGCGCAGCTTGGTAATACCGTTTACGATCTGGAAGAGCCGGCCGGCCACCCGGCGGACGGCACCGATTACCCGGCCACGGGGCGAGATCTGCCGCAGCCCGAGAATCGTGGTCACGATCAGGGACAGAAGGCTGAAAGCCACGGCTACGCCGCCCAGCACAGCGTCGTAGAAAAAGATAACCAGAAAGGCCGGCAGCAGGAAAAAGACTGACAGGATGGCATTGGCGACGACGCCCTGCACAGCATTGCGAAGATTCTGGAACGTCATGCCCCGCATCGCCAGATCGCCGGCCGGGTAGCGGTGCAGCATACCCGGCGGCAGTCGGAGCAATCGGTCCCAGAATGCGGCTTCGAGCCGGGATGCCGTGCGCCCTTGCAGGCGCATCAGCGCCATTCCCTGCAGGACGTGGAGCACCACCCCGATCAACGCCAGGGCCGTCAGCCCCGCGGTCGCCGCATAAAGCAGCCCGGTATCGCCACCCGGAATGATGTCATCCACAACCAGGCCCAGCAGCAGGGCCGGCAGCAGCATGATCAGGCCGCCGGGCAGGCCGGCTAGCACCAGGCGCACCAGATCGGCAGTCAATCCCTTTCCCGCGATCCTGAACAGGTCGGCGGGCTTGGCGCTGCCGGGCGGCAGCGGTCGATAGAACATCCAGGCGTCGAAGCGCAGTCTGCCGGCGCGTTCCGCCGTCACGCGGACGCTGCGCCGGCTAACGGGATCGACTTCCCGATAGCGCCCCGACAAGCCGGGCACCAGCGCTACAGGGCGGCCGTCCTCCGCTCGAAAGGCCAGCATCGAATTACTGTCGCCGAACCACCATGCGTCTTCCCGTCTGAGCCGCACTTGCCGGGCGCGCACGCCGGACGCATCGAGAATATCGTCCAGGCTGACGGCGGATTCGGATTGGCTCGAAGGCGGCGGAATCTTAAACGCGATTCCTTCGCGCTGCCCGATAATCCGTAGCGCTTCCGGCAGCGCCGAATCGTCGGCATCGGCGCCGCCCTCATTGGATATGTCATACAGGTTGAACAGGCGTCGCCGGGCACCTTCCTCATCGCTGCGGCGGCTTGTTGCCCGTGCCCGCTCCAGATTTGCCTGGTCGACGACAGCCAGCTTGCGGTTGAGCCGCTCCAGGGCAAAGGCGGCGGCATGGAACGACACCAGGGCGGGCAGCAACAGGCCTTCTTCGGCCAGGGTCTCCGAAGCACGGGTGGAAGACGGCGGCGCTTCCAGCACGGTGACCCAGCTCGTCGGCGTTAGCGGAATGGAAATTGCGCCGTCGTCCGGTGCGTACTCCGCCGGGTCGATCAGGTCGAGGTACAGGCTTGCTCCTGCAGTCAGTCCGGTAGCCCACACCACGCCCCGACGCGCCGAAAGCGTCCGCCGATCCGCCGGCAGAGTTTGTCCGGGCGCGAGGAGCGTGTCCGGCCGCGGCCGGTTCATGACGTCGCGGACCAGCATGGCCGACAAGTCCGACAGCCAGGCATCGACCTGCGCAGCCAACTCAACGGGGTGGGCTGTGCCGAGATCGGCAAGCGGCAAACGTCGGATCGCCGTGCCGGGCAATCCCTTTGCGATCAGGCTGAAGGTCGTTCCCTCGTCGTGCGGCGCGACTCCCGGCAGCAGCCGGCCGGCATCGGCGCGCAGCAGGTGTTGCGGTGCCGATTGCTGTACGCCGTCTCGCTTCTCGACCAGAAACAGGTCGACGGCGCCTCGGTCGACGAAACAGCAGAAATCCGGATCGTCCAGATCGACAGGCGCATTGCCAGCGCAGGCGACGGGCGGCCCGGACCGATCGGCGAGATCGGCGAGCGAACGGCGTTCGGGCGGCGTCATCGGGTCAGCCCGCCCTGACCAGCTTGAAATAGGTGCCGTCCTCGTCGGAGATCAATTCCTCATGGGTCCCGCGCTGCACTTCCACACCCTTGTCGAGCACGATGATCTCATCGCAATCCCGAACCGTGCTGAGCCGGTGCGCAACGATCAGGCAGGTCACCCCCCGGCGCCGCAATGCGTCGTCGACCAGTTCCTCGGTGGCGGCATCGAGGGCGCTGGTCGCTTCGTCCAGAACCAGCACGGTCGGGTTGCCGACGAGGGCTCGGGCAATTTCGAACCGTTGCCGCTGACCGCCGCTGAAATTCGCACCGCCTTCATCTACCGGCGTCGCATATCCGAGCGGCCGGCTGAGAATATCGTCGTGGATGCATGCGTCTCGTGCCGCCGAGATGATTGCTTCGTCGGGTATCGCCGGATTCCACAGGGTGATGTTCTCTCGCAGGGTCGCGGAGAAGAGCACGACTTCCTGGTCCACCATCGACACGGAGCGCCGCAGCACCTCCTCCGGAATATCGTGGCGCAGATGGCCGTCGAACAGGATCTCGCCGGACCAGGGCTGGTAGACCCCGGAAACCAAGCGCGACAGGGTCGACTTTCCGGAGCCGCTTGGCCCGACCACCGCGACCCGCTGCCCCGGCCCGATCGTCAGGTTGAAATTCTCGATCAGGGGCTTCCGGCTCCGATTGTAACCGAATGTGACGTCGCGTAATTCCACTTGGCCGGCCAGTTGCAGGCGCCCGTTGAACGTAGGGATGGAATCCATCTCCGGGTTCCGGCGCGCGAAACCCGGATCTTCCGAGGAACTCGTGATGTCTTCCAGCCGCTGCATGTCGACTTCGAGCGTCTGATACTTGTCGGCGAACTCGACGAAACGCCCGACAGGCGCCAGGAACATTGCCGCTGCGATGTAGAAACCAACCAGCACGCCGAGCGTGATCTCGCCGGCAAGGACCTGGGTCGCCCCGATTGTCAGGACTGCTACGTTGCTCAAAATCGTGAACAGGCCGGGCAGTGCCGTGTTGAGGTAGCCCAGTTCGGAGTAACGTTGGTATGCGTCCAGTTCGCGAGCCTGGTGGCCGCCCCAGCGCGAGAAGAAGCGATCGTCCGCAGCGGTCATCCGCAACGTGTCTGCGTGCTGCAGCATCAACATGCCGACTCCCTGCAGAAGCCCCTGTTCGCGCCCCAGGGCATGGCCCTTTTCGATCCTGAGGCGCGCGATCGTGCGCACCAGCACGCCGTTGAGCACAGCCAAAGCCAATACGATCAGGCCCAATACCGGATCGTAGGCCAGCATGACGGCCAGAAAGACGGTGCTCATCACAAGCTCGACCAGGAGGCCGAGAAAATGATCCGACAGGCTCTTGGCAATTCTGTCGATGGCGAGGATGCGGGTTGTCAGTTCGCCGACAAGCCGATGACTGAAAAATCCGACCGGCAGCCGCAGCAATTGCGAGACGCACCGATTGCTGGCGGCGACGGAAATTCGGACAGCCAGACGCTTCAGGCAACGCTGTTTGAGCCAGGTGAGGCTGTAGACCAGCATGGCCGCAGCAACCAGCACGCCGACCACAAGCGCTCCCCAGGGTTCCTTGTCTTCGAGCACCCGGTCCACAAAAACGCTCAACGACGCCGGGAGCACCAGCGCCAGCAGGGCCAGCATCGCGCCGCAGGCAACCGTGTAGGCCAGCGCGCCCCGGGCTCCGGCGAGCCAGAGCGGGAGCTGCCGGAGAACGCTCGGCCGGGCTCCACCGCTTTGGAAATCCGGCCCGAGATTGAATTGCAGCGCAATCGACGAAAAGCCTTCGGCGAACTCTTCGACCGTCAGTTTGCGACGCCCGGTGGCAGGATCGTTGAGATAGAAATGCTCGCGATCGAAGCCTTCGAGGATGACAAAGTGGTTGAATTCCCAGAACAGAACCAGCGGCAGCGGCAGCTTCCTGATCTGGTTGAGATCAACGTTCCGACCCGTGCATTCGAGGCCGTAATGCCGGGCCGCCCGCAGAATGCCCGCGGCGGTCGAGCCGTCGCGGCTGACCTCGCATTTCTCGCGCAGCTCGTTGAGCGGCACCCAGCGCCCGAAATAGGCCAGCACGCTGCCGAGGCAGGCGGCGCCGCACTCCGTTACATGCATCTGCAGCAAGAGCGGCGTGGTCACACGCCTTTCGGCGGGTTCCCCGGCAGGCTTCGTTCCCGATTTGGTAGACGCGTCCTGGGCGCGCGTTGACATTCAGGGCCGTCCGGGGTCGAGGAGCGAGATTGGCGCACGCCTGCCGAGTTCAACCCGTATCCGGCAGATTGTGCCTTCCGGCACGGTGAGGTCCGACGCTCCGTCGAGGCGGATGTCGATCCGGTGCCGGGACGGCGGGACAGCGGGATTCAGCCTTGCCAGCCAGCCTGGCAGCGGACCGGCGACCGCCCCGGCGACCGTGCCGTTCAGTCGGTGTGTCGCACCGTCGGGCAGCGCAAATTCGATGGTAGCCGCCATGCCGGTCCGGATGCGCTGCGCCGTGGGCCAGTCGACCCGCAGCACCGCCTGAAGTGGCCGGTTTCCGGCTCGGCGAATTTGTGCAACGTCCGTGCCAGCCGGCAGAAAATCTCCGGCGGCCCTGGAAAGGACCATGACTTCGCCCGCGGTCTGGCTGACGATCGTCTGCCGCGCCGAGCGCCGGGCCTCCATCCGCAGCAATGCGACCCGGGTCGAGGCCAGCAGCGACTGCAGCGCGCTGCCGGTACCGCCGTATCGCGCGATTTCCGCACGCAACAGGTTCACCCGCTCGCGAAGTGCGGTCGTTTCGCGCTCCAGATCGGGAACGGTCTGGCGCGCAACCGGCTGGCCCGCCCGGACGCGGTCGCCCGGCCGGACGAGATACTCGAGCAGTTGACCGGGTTCGGCCGAAACCGCGGCATGGCGTTCTCCCGGCTCGACCAGCACGCCGTCGACCGTCACGCTCCGAACGACACTGCCGAACAGCAGCCAGACCACGAACGCCGCGACGACCAACCCGATGCCGGCGAGCGCCAGACGTTCGTGCGGCGCGGTTATTCTGAGAAGTCGGTCGAGCTGCGCGCGTTCGATCTTGGCATCGGCGGCCAGGTTGTGAAACGGGTTGTTGAACAAGGAGTGCTATTCCCGCTTTACGCCATTCGCAGAAGGGAACCGGCATGGCCGTGTTCGACCCACGTTCGCGATCTCATTCAAACACGGGACTCGGCGTTGGGCAACCGCCGACGCGAAAGCCGGGACCGATCTGGCTTGAGAAAAACCCAATCCTATGAATGGTAGTATCCTGAGAAAGTGAAAATTCAAGCGCATCGGCTGTACTGGGAAGTCTGTTTGAGACGTCCCTGCTGGTGAACCGGCGGCAAGATACTGGACCGATCGCAGCCCTGCGGCAGAACTCAACGATCGGCCGAGGGGCGCAGGGTCGAAGGCCTGCGCCGGCATTGTTGATCGAGATGCGCTGGCCAGATGGTTTCATCTGTCCCGAGTGCGGTCACGACAAGGGATGAGCCTTGCGTGGCAGGGCCCGCACCTTTGAGTGTGCTGGCTGCGGCCGGAAGACGTCGGTGACGGCCGGGACACTGTTGCACGCCAGCACGCTGCCACTGACCATCTGGTTCTGGGCTGCCCGTCTGATGGTGCCCCGTTCCAGCGGAATTTCTGCATTGCAGCTTCACAAGCAGCTTGGGATCGGATCGTACCGCAGCGCCTGGTTGCTCGCCCGCACGCTGCGTTCTGCGATGGTTGACCCCGAGCGCACCGGATTGTCAGATCTGGTCGACGTTGACGAGACCAGCCTGCCCTTTCGAACCAGGAACGATCCGCCCGCTGGTGGGCAGGGTCGCAGCCATGACTGCAAGATGTTGATGATCGGCGCACTCGAACTCGGGGATGGAATCACGCCCGGTCGTCTTCGACTGGCGGAAATCTCCTCGTGCGGCGCCGTCGACATCGGGCGGTTCATCGTAACCGCCACCTCTTCCGACGCCATCATCAAGACCGACGGCTGGACCGGTTACGCCAGCGTTCCATCCGACCAACATCAGGTGCATGTTGTCGGGGACACCCCCGCTCACCTCATCTTCCCACGGATCCACCAGATCTGCTCCAACTTCAAGGGGTGGGCGCGAGGCCCCTACCACGGACTGCGGCACAAACACCTGCAGGCCCGCCTCGACGAATTCGTCTTCCGGTTCAATCGGCGCAAGACCCGACACGCCGCCTTCCGCTCTCTGTTCAATATCGCTCTCAAGGCCCAACCCATGACCTACGATATGTTGATCAGACCGGAGCCAGGTGCATAAGCGGTTGTCACCAATCGCCGACAGTGGCCAACGAGAACAACACAAAAACTCAATAAATCAACCGGTTACTCTCGCCACACGGGACTTGCACTCCCAAGAAAACAGTATTAGAAATCATTCGACACGATAGTCAGCATTCACCAAGTCGAGTCCCGGTCCTGCTGGACAGGATTTCGAATTTCGCAAACAGAACTGACAACGAGGGAGAGTCATCATGCAATCAGCAGAAGACATGCGCGCCCACCTCACGAACAGGGCCGCCGAGGATTCGGCGTTCCGGGCCCAGCTTATCGCTGATCCGAAAAGCGTCATGAATCAGGAATTCGGAATTACGGTTCCGGACAACATCGATATCGTGGTGCATGAGAGCGACATGCGCACCGTCCATCTGGCCCTGCCGCCGGATCCCGTCATGGACGAAGAACAGCTCGAAGCGATCTCCGCGGGCCTTTGCTGCTGCGGTATCTGAGCGACGCCAAGCGCTCCCGGCTCGGCTGCCGGCCGGGCTGGGGCTCTTCTGCAGTCTAGATTATTCGGGCGCGGCTATTGTACTAGCCTCTATGCGCCCGATTTTTCAGCCAGCCGCAAATTCTCCGAGCGGGTTCCGCGATGAACGGAACCACGCGGCTTCGGTTGCCTAACGCGTTCGCGGCTCCAATGATGGCAGACCAGCACGGCAACCCGACACGGCCGTTCGAGACACGCTTCGCGGAGCGTGTGGTTGCGTCGCGCTGGCCGATCATTGCGGCCAGTCTCATCCTGGTGTTGATCGCTGCAGCCGGCGGCGCCTTTCTTCAATTCTCGACAAATTACCGTATCTTTTTCAGCCCGGGTAATCCCGAGCTCCTCGCTTACGAAGCGCTGGAGAACACCTACGGGAAGACCGAAAACGTCCTCTTCATGATCGTGCCGGAGGATGGCAACGCCACCTCCGAACAAGCCCTTGAGGCTGCGGTCTGGCTGACCGAACGAGCCTGGCAGACGCCCTATTCGAAACGGGTCGATTCGCTCGCCAATTTCCAGCACACGACGGCAGACGGAGACGAGCTGTCGGTCCGCGACCTCGTCAATCCCGCGCTGCTCGGCGAGCCGGAGGAACGGGCCCGGATCCGCGCCGCGGCCCTCGCCGACCCGAGACTCGGCGGCAGCCTCATCGCCCGGGACGGCCGCGTCAGCGCGGTCAATGTCTCCGTGGAATTGCCGGAGGAGGACCAGGCGGTCCGCGTGCCCGAGGTCGCCCAGTTCGTCCGCAAACTTGCGGCAGAGACGGAAGAACGGTTCCCAGGCATCGAAGTGCGCACGGTCGGGACGGTGATGATCAACCACACCTTCTCGCAGGCATCGGTCGATAGCCAGAAGGTCTTTCTGCCCGCCAGCCTCGCGATCATGGCGCTGGTGCTGATCCTGCTGACCCGCAGCCTCGCGGGCGTTGCGGCGACCGGGCTGGTCATGATGTTTTCCGTCGTCGCGTCGATGGGTCTCGGCGGTTGGGCCGGCCTGCCCTTCACGCCGCCCACGGCCCCGGCGCCCACCATCGTGCTGATGATCGTCGTGGCCAATTGCGTACATTTGCTGGTGACCTTGCAACAGCGCCTGCGGGCCGGCGATTCGAAACGCGCCGCCATCGTCGATGCGGTCCGGATCAACCTGCACCCCGTGTTCCTGGCGAGCGCCACCACGGCGCTCGGCTTCCTCTCCATGAACTTCTCCGAGGTACCGCCCTATCGCCATCTTGGTAATTTCGTGGCCTTCGGCATCGCCGCCTCCTTCCTGCTGTCGGTTACCTTCCTGCCGGCGCTGCTGTCGCTTCTGCCCATGCGGGCGCGAAGCTCGGACCGGGGAGATGACCCGGCGATGGCGGCTGTCGCGGAGTTCGTGATCCGCCGCCACAAGACGGTGCTGTGGTGCTCGGTCGCGGTCGTGCTCGCGCTGGCAGCGGCCATCCCGCGCAACGATCTCAACGACGTGCTCGTTCATTTTTTTGATGAGAGCACCGAGTTCCGGCAGGATACCGATTTCCTGGACGAGCGGCTCAGCGGCAACACGCTGCTCGAATATTCGCTGCACGCGTCGGAACCGGGCGGCGTTTCCGAGCCGGCATTTCTCGCCGCCGTCTCGGCCTTCGCCGAGTGGTACCGCAAACAGCCGGAAACGCGGCATGTCGAGACCGTCACCGATACCTTCCGCCAGCTCAACAAGAACATGCACGGCGACGATCCGGAGGCCTACCGGCTACCCGCCGGCCGTGAGCTCTCGGCCCAATATCTGCTGCTCTACGAGCTCTCGCTGCCGCAGGGTCTGGACCTGAACAACCGGATCGACGCCGACAGGGCGGCGACGCGCATGACAGTGACGACAAAGACGCTCTCCTCGCGCGATGTGCTGGCGCTGAATGCGCGCGCAAAGGCCTGGCTGAAAGGAAATGCGCCTGAAATTGCACGGGTGGACAGTTCCGGCCCCGCGCTGCTCTTCGCCCATATCGGGCAGCGCAATATCAACGCCATGCTGCTCGGCACCGCCGCCGCGCTGCTCGGCATTTCGATCATTCTGATTGCCGCATTCCGGTCGCTTCGCCTCGGCTTCATAAGCCTCGTGCCGAATTTCACGCCCGCCGTCATGGGCTTCGGCGTGTGGGGGCTGGCGGTGGGGCAGGTCGGCCTCGCCCTGTCGGTGGTGGTCGCCATGACGATCGGCATCGTCGTGGACGATACGGTGCACTTCCTCAGCAAATACCGCCGCGCGCGGCGGGAACTCGGCTATTCGTCGCAGGAAGCGGTCCGCTATGCCTTCCAGGCGGCCGGGCGGGCGCTGGTCACGACCACGGCCGTGCTGGTAGCGGGCTTCCTGATTCTCCTCCTGTCGCCGTTCATCCCTACGGCGCAAGTGGGCCTTCTGACCGCGATGATCATAGGCTTCGCGCTGGTCGCCGACCTGCTGCTCCTGCCGGCGCTGCTGCTTGCGATCGATCGCGGCGACCCAGCTTCCGGAGAGGCCGGTACGGGCTCAGGCAGCGCTGCCGCCTGAAGCGGCCGGGTTTTATTCGAACGGCATCCCTTCCCCGCGGAACACCCGTTTCGGATCGAACTCATTCTTCCAGCGAATGGCCGTGTCAAGCATGTCGCCATAGTGCTCCCGCCATTCGCCCGGTCCGTAACCCACGCGGCCCGACAGATAGGCTTTCCCGCTGAGTCCGATCAGCGTTCTGTCGATCCGCTGCAGTCTTTCTGCCAGTTCGTTTGCCCGTTCGAAATCGTCGAAAACGGCGAGGACCGAGTATGAAAACATTCGTTCGCCCGTGGGGTGCATGAAAAGCGGCACACCGATATCCTGCGTTGCGATCGGGTAAATGCCGATCCAGATGTCCGGCGCACGCGGCACCCGGTCCGGGTCGAGCCACGGTTGGGCGAGGACCGTTCGAAGGGACTCCCAGGGCATGAACCAGTCCCGCCAGGGGTGATACATCCTCCGGCTGAACGCCCATCTCGGATACATTCCGGCGCGTCCGACGTCGGCTGAGTCCTTGGCGGATGCGATCTCGTCGTATCCCAGCCCTTCGAGCGCCGCCCTGTCATCAAGGCTTTCGTCATGTTCGACGCCGGCGCTCATGACGATATCCCGGTCATGGATCCGGATTTCGGCGCGAAGATGGTCGAACCGGCCTTCGCAGGCGGCCTGTTCGAAGTCGCGCGCAAACCGGTCGGCGTTGCGGTAGCAGAGCTCGTATTGCCGGATCCGCTTGCCGGCCTTCCGAAGGCGGATCCAGGCGTCGGTTACGATGCCGAACTGGCCCTGGCCGCCCCTGACTGCATCGAAGAGGCCTGAACTCCGGCTATGTGAGCACAGTACCCTCTCGCCAGTTCCGGTCACCACCTCGAGCTGTTCGACTTGCCCGGCCTGCACACCGTGCCGATGAGACGTCGTTCCGAATCCTCCCGCAGACAGCGTGCCGCCCACGCTGACTTCCGCCGTGTCAACGAGAACCTGCGGGAGTCCGTTCGTTTCGCGTAGCGCGTCGACAATCGAGCCCCACTGCGCTCCCCCTTGCGCACGCACCAGGTTCGGGCCGGCGGTTTCGATGCGACCCAGCCAGACCGTGTCGACCACCAGCGCGCCGTCGGTCAGACTCTGACCGCCCTGGGAGTGCCCGCCACCACGAATGGCGAGTTGGACTCCCTCTTTCGCAGCCCAGCGGACAAGCTCCATCACCTCCTCCACGCTCTTCGGTCTCGCCACCGCGCCCGGCGTTCGTTCGATCATTCTTCCGAAGTCGCGGGACCGGGGATCAAGGTCCACCTGATCCCTGCTCAGGCCCGGAATGACTCTTAGTTTGTTCATTGGCGTCCACTTTTCACGCACGTTGTCGATGTCTTCGGGACCCGGCGTTTCGGGTGCCCCGGTAACTACCGAAATACAACTATATCTAATTGATATATTGGCAGTAGTCGACTGACAGATAATCTAGTTGCCCCAAATGCTGTACGTTAATGACGCATTGACTCTAACCGCAAATCAATTGATAGCCGACATCGGCACTCTCAGCCGCATGATCTTCTTGTGGTGTCTGGTACGCGTCTAGTTACCTTCCTCGCGGTAGATTCTGGTAGGTACGCTTGCAGTTGATCTCTTAAACATCATGGCCCTAACCAACTCCTCCAGTCAGGCTAGCATATTGCACAAGCGAGGAATCGACTCCCGATCTGCAAGCAGCACACCCTCGCTCCCATCGACCAACCTCAGACCTCAGACTCCCACTGCCTGACCCCGCGTCGTCTGGCGACGACGCGATGCGCCTTCGGCGCGTGGTCACCCATCACCATGGGGCCCGGACCGGACCACGACCCGGAGGGTCCTTGTCCGGACCCCAACACCGACAGAACACTTTATGGTTGACATTCCCGCGGCCTTCGGCCGTCACTCGACACAACCGAAAGGAGAACCCTGGATCAGACACCTGCACAGTGGCAAGGACGGTGCGCGCTGCGCGCGTGGACCCCGTGTGAAATCGACCCCGTCTGGGACGCTTCGCCCGTCAAGTCACGCAGGATTCTCGGTCAAGTGGTCTGGATTCTGCATCCGATCTTCATGTCGTACTGGGAACTTGTTGGGTTCCGATAGACTTGGGACAGTGAATACAGTGGGAGCGAGAGCATGAACACCATCATACGATACCTGACGATTACTGTCCTCGGGGGGGTCGCCCTGCTTGGCCTTGCCGGTGAAGCAAGAGCGTGTCCGATGGATGCAGAAGATCAGTCTCTATATAAGCCTCACATCTGTGATGTTTCCGTACCGGCAGGCGGACGCACCCAGAAAGTGACGTGGCGGGTGACATTCTCCGAACCGGTGAGCGGTGTCAGTTGGCACGACTTTATGACAGACGATACGAACGACACGGTCCCGGGCCACTCTGACCGCAAATACGGCCTGGGCACCGTGACGGAAGAAATCAAGAAGGTCAGCACTACGGTGTATGACATCTCCATGGAGTGGGACTGTACGGCATCGGACAATGACTGTTCACACAACGAGGACTTCACTCCGACGTATCAAGTCGGCGCCAGGCAGGATCGCTATGTGGGTGAAGTGTGGCTGGAATTGCAGTCCGATGCCGCATTCAATGAAATGCACGCGCTGCCTTCGACCCTCACAAATCCCCACACAGGCATGCCAACGGCCAGGGTCTCTGTCGAGTAAACCAAGGGGCACAGGACTTCCTGCGTCGAGACCCGCCGAAACAGCACCATCGCAATCACGTAGTACATCATCACATCCGCGGGCAGCGCCCGGCGGCGTACGCTCTTGCGTCCGGTGCGGTGAAGCGCATCGAACATCGCCTCATGCGGATACACGCGCGCTATCACGCCAACGCTCAGGTGGTCCGGCAGGCGCAATCCGCCCGGCAACCAGGCAGCCATCCGAGCCACTCCGTAACCCCGTGTGTCCCGTTGACCCGGAACCAGGGTTGCCCGGGCCTCTTTCGGTGCAACAGCTTTACGGCCTGGGGCACATTCCTGACGCTGCAGGAAAGGTCGGTGATTCTGACCCGTGTTTCACGTGAAACAGTCGCGGCTGTTCACCTCGTGACGCTAGTCCGGGTCCTGGTTGTCCGGACCGGGATCATCTTCCCGCGGATCCGGCCGGGCAAAGCCCGCGCCGACCGACAGGAATTCGAGCAGACGGTCCAGCTGGCGCAGCGAGGTGTACTGGATGATCATTGCGCCGCGCTCCGGTGTCTTCTGGGTGATCTTCACACGAGCGCCAAGGGATTCGCCGAGACTTTTCTCGACCGCCCGCAGATTCGGGTCGAGACGCCGTCGGGGTCTGCGGGGCCGGACGGGGCCGGTCTCCTGTTCGCGGCGCACCAGTTCCTCGGTTTCCCGCACCGAGAGACCCTCGGCCAGGACCCGTTGTGCCAGGACCTCGGGTTCCGAAGCAGCGAGCAGCGCGCGGCCATGACCAGCGGACAGCTGTCCCGATTGCAGATGTTGCCGAATCGCGGCCGAAAGCGACAACAGCCGGGTCGTATTGGCAATGTGACTCCGGCTCTTGCCGACCAGTCTTGCAAGGGTTTTCTGCGTATACCGGTGATCGGACAACAGCCTGCGATACCCCTCCGCTTCCTCGACCGGCGTCAGGTCGGCGCGCTGAACGTTCTCGATCAGCGCCACTGCAAGCGCTCGAGGCTCTTCCATCTCCTCGATCAGTGCCGGCAGTTCGTGCAGGCCTGCGAGCTGCGCGGCACGCCAGCGCCGTTCCCCTGCGACGATTTCGTACGCGGTGTCTCCGGTTCCGGCAGGTCTCAGCAACAGTGGTTGCAGTACGCCGTGATGGCCGATGCTCTCGGCCAGTTGTTCGAGTTCGGTCTGCTCGAACAGGCTTCGCGGCTGGTTCTGGCCCGGCACGATCTGTTCGATCGGCACCGAACGCAGCCGCGACGTTTCCTCGCCGCCTAGCAGTGAGCCGAGACCACGGCCCAGACCACGGCGTTCACGTCCAATTTTCTGCGTCATGATGCTGTCAGCCTGCCTTCCCGCTCAAGGACCTCGCGCGCGAGCTTGACGTAGGCCTGCGATCCCGCGCATCGCAGGTCGTACACCAGGGCCGGGATTCCGTGTGACGGAGCCTCGGAAATCCGCACGTTTCGCGGAATGACGGTCTGGTAGACCAGGTCCCCCATATGGTGACGCACGTCGTCTTCAACCTGCCTTGACAGGTTGTTGCGGCCATCGAACATCGTCAAGACCACTCCCTGGACCGCGAGCCGCGAATTGAACGACCGCCGGATCCGCTCGACTGTTTGGAGCAGCATGCTCAGTCCTTCCAGGGCATAGAACTCGCATTGCAACGGTACCAGTACCCCGCCCGAGGCGACCAGCGCGTTCAGTGTCAGCAGTCCGAGCGATGGCGGACAATCGATGAACACGACATCCGGGCTGTCAGACGTCTCCGCGAGATACTGTTCGAGCACGGCCCGTACCCGGTACTCCCGTTCGGCCAGTTCCACCAGCTCCAGCTCTGCGCCGGACAGGTCAGGCGTGCTCGGCACCAGCGACAGGCCCGGAACCACGGTTGGCAGTACCGCCGACTGAAGGTCTGTTGATCCTGCAAGAACCGCATAGATGTCCCGGCGCCGGTCCTGGCGCGAAACACCAAGCCCGGTGCTTGCATTGCCCTGCGGGTCGAGATCGATCACTAGCACGCGAAGTCTGTACGCCGCCATCGCGGTCGCCAGGTTGACCGCGGTCGTGGTCTTGCCCACCCCTCCCTTCTGGTTTGCCAGCGCCAGTACCCTTGGCCGGCCTGCCGCCGACTGTTCACTCGCCATCGCCAAGCCCTTCCATTCGAACCACGGTACCGCCCGGGCTGGACAGGCTCGGAATGGCACTGACCCGCAGCCGGGTGCCGACGGCAATGGTGTCGAGCTCCCGTGCCACGGATCGTCCCTTGGGAAACAGACACACTGTATCGGCGTGCACATGCGGCTGCGCCAGCGTGATCAGCCGGTCAAGCGGCGCGCACGCACGTGCAGTCACAACGTCGAATTGCCCTGCCTGCAGTGCCTCGATCCGGACAGGGTGCACGCTGACTCTGGTTCCGGTTTCCCGGGCCACCTGTGAAACGAAACCACACTTGCGGGTGTCGGAGTCGACGAGGTGCACGTCACGAGCCCCGAGCACGGCCAGGACCAGGCCCGGAAACCCGGCTCCGGTTCCGATATCGAGCACGGAACAGGCCGGATCTGGCAGCAGGCCGAACAACTGGGCGCTGTCGAGAAAGTGCCGGCTCCAGACCTCATCGAGCGTCGATGCGGAAACCAGATTGATAGCCCTCTGCCACCGCCGAAGCATCGCTTCGTAGTGGTCCAGCTTCTCCATGGCCGCCGATGATGCGCCGAGTGCCGCACGAAAGGCATCGCGCTGACTGGCGTGACCGACGGCGCTCACGTCAGGCGGCCCTTGCCTGACCGCGGCGAACATGTCTCATCAGCGCAAGCAACGCAGACGGCGTCATTCCCGGAATCCTCGACGCCTGGCCGAGTGTCTGCGGTCGGGTCCTGGACAGGACTTCGCGGACTTCATTGGAAAGACCGCCAACGGCCCGGTAGTCGAGCGTGTCAGGAAGCTCGAGCTGCTCGTCACGGCGGTACGCCCTGACATCACCCTCCTGGCGGGCCAGATAACCGCTGTAGAGAGAATCGATGGCCGCATCCGCCACGGCCACGCGATCGAGCCCCGCGATTTCGGGCCAGAACCCGGCGAGCCTGTCCTGGTCGACCCCGTCGAGCGCCAGCAGCTGGTAGGCCGAGCGTTCCGCCCCGTCCTGGTTGATCCGAAAACCGGCTCGCGCCAACTCGGCAGGAGTTGCCCGGCATGTTTCCAGGACACGCACCGCATGTTCGAGCCCTGCATGTTTCACGTGAAACATCTCCCGCCGTGCGGTCCCGACACAGCCGGCCTTGATCCCGGCCGGTGTCAGGCGGCGGTCTGCATTGTCGGCACGCAGTCGAAGGCGAAACTCGGCGCGGGAGGTGAACATGCGGTAGGGCTCCAGCACGCCACGCGTGGTCAGATCATCGACCAGAACGCCGATGTAGGCATCCGCACGGTCGACGTGGAAGCACTCGCCTGATCCCCCGGCAAGCAGGGCGGCGTTGATGCCGGCAACCAGCCCCTGCGCCGCGGCTTCCTCGTAGCCGGTGGTACCATTGATCTGCCCGGCAAGGAACAGCCCGGGAATTCTCCGGGATTCGAGTGACCGGTCGAGTTCGCGCGGATCGACATAATCATACTCGATCGCATAGCCGGGCTGGGCGACGACCGCTTCCTCGAGCCCGGGAATGGTCCGGACAAAGGCGTCCTGGACATCGACCGGCATCGAGGTCGAAATACCGTTCGGGTAAACCAGATGAGTGTCAAGTCCTTCAGGTTCCAGAAAAACCTGGTGGTGGTTACGGTCGGCGAATCTGACAATCTTGTCCTCGACCGACGGGCAGTATCTGGGACCAACCCCCTCGATCCGGCCCGAGTAGATTGGTGAACGGTGCAGGTTTTCGCGCAGAATCGCATGACCGGCCGGTCCTGTATGTGTGATATGGCAGTTCACCTGCGGCGTCGTGATCCGTGCGGTCAGGCTGGAAAGCGGCACCGGCGGCATGTCGCCCGGCTGGACTTCGAGCCCTGCCCAATTGATAGTCCTTCCATCAAGGCGCGGCGGCGTTCCCGTCTTGAGCCGTCCGCGGACAAACCCTCGCCGTTTCAGGGTGCTGGCCAGCCCGACATCAGGTTCCTCGCCGATGCGGCCGGCCGGAATGCGCTCCTCTCCACGGTGGATCATGCCGCCAAGGAATGTCCCGGTGGTCAGCACGACACAGGCGGCGCGCAGGGTCGAGCCGTCCCGGTTCACGACCCCGCCTGCCCGGCCGTCCGATCCCACCAGGAGGTCCTCCACCGCGGCTTCCACGATGTCGAGATTCTCCTGGGACTCGAGCGCCTGCTGCACTGCCCTGCGGTACAAGTTCCGGTCGGCCTGGGCCCGCGGTCCGCGAACTGCTGGCCCCTTGCTTCGGTTCAGCAACCGGAACTGGATGCCGGCGGCATCGGCGGCCCTTGCCATGACACCGTCGAGCGCGTCGATTTCACGAACAAGGTGGCCTTTGCCCAACCCGCCGATGGCGGGATTGCAGGACATTTCGCCAATGGTGGTGCGACGATGGGTCACGAGCGCCGTGCGGGCGCCCATGCGCGCGCTGGCCGCGGCTGCCTCGCAGCCGGCATGCCCGCCGCCGATGACAATGACGTCGAAGGCGGACTTCATCTTCCTGCCTCCACATGATGCGGAACCGGTGAATACCAGAGCCCGAGACATGTTTCACGTGAAACATGGAGCCTGCATGGATTATCGCCGATATCGCGCCGCCGTCCTCCGATCGTTTCGCGGCTCCCGGGCCGGACGCTCACTGCGGGGATGTGTTGACAGCACCGGCTCCGCGCTGTTGTTCGTCATTGTATCCTGTACCGTATCCACACCGTTCATGCGTACCCCACGCCCGGTCCCGTCACAGGCCGGTTACTGCCGCGGAAGTCCCCGAAACCTGGGTTCCCGACCCGATGACAGCTGTTTCACGTGAAACATTCCGGTCCATCGCTTGGGGAGTCACATCATCGTGCGGCGCATCCACGATCGTGCGCATGGTGCCGAGACATTCGTGCGGTTCCAGTCCTGTTTCGAACGTATTATAGTACATGTTATCAAACTGTTATGCTGGTTGTCGAGCGGCGGAGAAGGCCGCCGGACATTCCGTTCACTCGGCCGGCGCCCCCGGGGTTCGGTCCTTTCCGCCACACCAGGTTTCCGCTCCGATCCCGGGTCGGCGCCTTCTCTACCGAGCCCATGCTCCGCCACGGCGCCGTGTCCGGCAGACACGTCCCGCGAGCCTACTTGCCGATGCAAAAGTCCCGGAAGATCACATCGAGCAGCTGTTCAACGTCGACCCTGCCGGTCACGCGTCCGAGTGCGTCCGCGCCGGCCCGGGCGTGTTCGGCAACGATCTCGAGCCCGGCGCCACGTTCCAGATCCGCCTGCGCGGCTGCGAGATGGCCGATGGTCGCAAGCAGCGCTGCCCGGTGTCGCGCCCTGGTGAGCACCGGCCGACCCGCAACGTCCATCCTCTCGCGCGCCAGCGCCGTGAGCGACCGGAGAAAGGGCTGAAGCCCGGCGCCGGTCCTGACCGAAGTCGCGTGGGCCGGCCGTGGAGCCTCGAAGGCCGGATCGAGGTCTATCTTGTTGAACACGACGAGATCGCTCTCCGGGAACACGGCGGTCTCCCGGTGATGATCCGCCGTGGCATCGAATACCAGGACGCGAAGATCGGCGTGATCCACCCAGTCCTGCGCCCGTCTGACGCCTTCGGCCTCGATGCTGTCGCGCGCGGTTCGCAACCCGGCGGTATCGGCCACGATAACCGGGAACCCCGCCAGATCGAGGTGAACCTCGATCACGTCTCGGGTAGTCCCGGCATGTTCCGACACGATGGCAGCATCACGGCCCGCAAGCCAGTTGACCAGCGACGACTTCCCCGCGTTCGGTGGCCCGAACACCGCGACCCTCAGACCTTCCCTCAGCCTTTCTCCTCGCCTCCCGTCATCAGCGAAGGTCTCCATCTCGAGGCGCATGCGGCAAAGCCCGTCGAGCGCTGCATTGACCGCGGTTTCAGGGATTTCCTCGTCCGGAAAATCGATCCACGCCTCGATGTGCGCCCGCAGATACTGGATCTGTTCCGCCCATTCGTCGAGCCGTCGCGCCAGCCCGCCCTCGAGTTGCACCAGGGCAGCCTGCCGCTGGGCCTCGGTCTGCGCGGCCACGAGATCGTTGACGGCCTCGGCAGCGGTCAGGTCCAGCCGGCCGGCGAGAAACGCCCGGCGGGTGAACTCGCCCGGCTCGGCGTGTCGCCAGCCCGGGCTGCGAGCGAGCACGCCCAATGTGCGCTCGAGGACGGCACGGCCCCCGTGCACGTGCAACTCGACGACATCCTCGCCGGTATAGCTTCCCGGCGCTGGAAACCACACGACGAGACCGCGATCCACCAGTTCGCCATCGTCGCGGAACGCGCGCAGGGCAGCACGGCGCGGAGCAGGCAGCACGAACCCGAGCAACCGCGCAGCCGATGCCGCGTCACTGCCCGATATGCGCACCACCGCGACGCCGGAACGGCCGGCTGCGCTTGCGAGCGCGAAAATGGTGTCCCCGCTCATGACAGTCGTGCCTCACCTTCCATGGATCAACCGCCTGCAATGCCCCACCGGCCGCTCTGGCAGGAAATCCCGTGTTTTCGGGAATTGTAGTCGAAACGACGCGCCGAACGATTCTCGAGCACATGTACAGACAATACGCTTTTGCAACACCTTGTACGTAAACTGGACAGCCAGTTTGCGTGTACGCAGGCACCAGTCCGGACCCTCGTCAGGCCATCAGCTTCATGTGTCTGACAACTGGAAGACGGGAGGGCGGCATGGTAAGGTTTGTCACGGCAGGCATGACGTACTTGTTTCCTCGACGAGAAGACGGCCGGCGCCGTTTACTCCTCAATGCCTGTGGTCACGAGAAACGCGCCCTGCTGAAGATGCGGGGCAGGACTTGGGCAGCGCTGGAGGAGTTCTGAGATGACTGTTCGCGTTATTGTCGATGTCAAGGCGAAGCCCGGTACCGGGGGAGAGGTGGTTGCATTCTTCAAGTCGATTCTGCCGGAAACGCGCGCCTACAAGGGCTGTTCCAGCGTCCATGCCCTGCAGAACCACGACGATCCCGACAACGTGATGCTGGTCGAAGAGTGGGATTCCCACGAGCAACACAGGGAGTATCTCGCCTGGCAGCGGGAGAGGGGGACGAGCAGCCGGCTCATCGATGCTCTCGCCGAGCAGCCAAGCGTCCGCTATTTCGACGTGACCGACGCCTGAGCCCCGACGACGGCGAAAGGCGCATTCGCGCTGCCTCTGCCCGGTATCCGGCCGGAACGGGTCGTTCAGAGTTCCGTGACCGGGGGTTGCGGGGAGGGGTCGGGTTTTCCCGGACCTCCTGTGACGACGTTTCGTTGCTGAATGCGTCCGCCGCCGGAGGTTTTCCTGGCCGGGGCCGTGCGGGCCGGCGGCGCTCCTGAAACGACCACCAGAAAATCTCCCTGCGCTGGCTGGTTTCCCTGCACGTTGCGGGGACCACCCTTTCCGCCGTGCTCCCGTCCGGGTGCCCGGGATCGAACCTGCACCCGTTGCGCTGGCCGTTGACGACTTCTGACGCGCTGTCGGGCTGCGGGACGGCCCGGACAGGGGCCGTTGCCACTGCAAGAGTTCCGTGGACATTGCCCGTCCGGCTTGGCCGAAAAAACACTGTTGCTCTACCATTCCTGGTGCATTGGTCGCAGGACGCTGTTCTCGGGGGAGTGCCGAACATGCTGGAAAGTCTGCGAAACCAGGATCGACCACCGTACGAACGCGAAACCCTGTGGGCCGACCTGAGGGCCGGCGTCACCCTGGTTGCATCATACCTGCCAACCGCCATGGCGCTCGGCGTCATTTCCGGCATGGGGCCCCTCGCGGGACTCTGGTGCGGTGTCTTCGTCGGGATCATCTCGGCGGTGTGCGGCGGAACGCGTGCGCTGGTGAGCGGGCCCAGCGCCGTGCTCGCGGTGATCACCGCGACGCTGCTGATGGGCGACAGGATGAGCCTGCCTGAACTTGCGATCGTCATCGTCATGGCCGGCGCAATCCAGGTCATCCTCGGACTCGCCGGCGTCGGCCGCTTCGTTTCTTACATGCCCCACATCGTGCTCACGGGGTTCATGTCGGGAATCGGCGTGCTGCTGCTGGCAACGCAGACCGAGAAGCTGTTTCACCTCGGCATGAACGACTTCGCCCTCGCGGCCTTTTGCCTGGCCGTGTTCTTCGTGTGGCCGGCCCGTATCGGCAAGTACGTCCCGGCACCGCTCGCGGCGGTGGGAATCGGGTGGATCGTCGCGCTCTTCATCCCCGGCATCCACCAGCTGGGTCCTGTCCCGGTTGGACTGCCGGTGCCGCTGCTCGAGCTTCCGTCGCTGGAATTCCTGCCGAAAGCCGTCGGGCCCGCGGTTCTGATCGCCCTCATCAGTTCCGTATACACACTGATGTGGTCACTGATCGCCGATACGTTCGCTGGCTCGCAGCACAATCCGAACCGCGAGCTGGTCGGTCTCGGACTGGGAAACCTCGCGGCGGGGATCGTGGGCGTTCTGCCCGGGAGCGGGACCATTGCCACCATGACGGCCCGTCGTTTCGGCGGGAAGACCGTGGTGACCGGCATCGTCTGCCTGATCATCGTCGCAGCCCTCATCCTGGGTCTCGGCCCCTATGCGGCACCGTTGCCGCTGGCGGCACTGTCCGCGATCGTCATGCTCGTCGGCTGGCGGATGATCGAGTTTTCCTTCCTGCGGAAGGTTCCCCGCATGGACCCGAAGTACTCTGCAGTCATGCTGCTGATCATGGCTGTCACAATCTTTGTGGATCCGGTCTTCGCAATCATGTTCGGCGTAATCGCCGCAAATATCGTCAACGCCGTGCAGCTTGAGTCTCTGGAACTTGACAGCGTGGTCTCGACGCCGCTTCTCGACAGCACCTTCACCACGGAGGTTGACGACGAATTCACGGCTCGAATCGGGCTCGTGGCCTTTCGCGGCTCCTTTACGGTGTCGTCCTCGCGAAAACTGATCGCCTTGATCGGCGTGGACATCCGTGACCACGAAGTCGTGATTTTCGATCTTTCGAGGGCCACCCATATTGACGACAGCGCCGCCAATCTTCTGGCCCAGATCATTGACCGCGCCAAGCAGACCCGCACCGAGATTGTCGTCTGCGGCATCAACGACCGCATCCGCGCCACCCTGTTCGCATTCAATGTCCTCGACCGTATTCCCGAGGATCGGACCGTCGCGACCGAGAAGGAAGCCAAGGACCTCGCCTGGTCGCTGCTGTAACGGCATTCCGTTCCTGACGCGACAGGGCAGGGGACTGCCGGACGGAGAGACGGCACAGTCCGCAACAGCCGCGGACGTGCTTTCGGGGGTCAAGAAGACGAAACGCGTCAGTTCGCTTGCCGCCTGCCCGGGGGCAGCGGCGCCGGGCGTCCGATCACCCGGACGACACGCCCTCGTGGCGCACGAGCCCGTCCGCGAGCTTGAGCCACGGAAGCTGCTCGGCAACGAAGACATGAAACCGGGGCCGGTAAGCGGCCGGATCATCGAGACTCGCGGCGTACAGGTGCGCCTCGCCCGGAAACCGGTCCGCCTCGTAGGACATCGGCGTTCCGCAGGTGCTGCAGAACCGGCGGACGACACCCGGCGAAGACTCGAACGCCTTCGGCGTCGCGCCGGTCCAGGCGAAGCTGTCAGCATGGACACCGATGAAACTCGCAAGCGCTGACGAGGTCTGCCGCCGGCAGCTTTCACAGTGACAGTGTCCCTGCCATTTTGCCAGACCGGTAAACCTGTAGGTCACGGCGCCGCACAGGCAGCGGCCGGTTGTCGCATCATCCCTTGTCACTGTTCACTTCCCTCATCCCGTGTCCCGATCACGCCCGAGCGTATACCATGGGCCTCGTCCATGGGCCGCTGTCCTTCACAGCCGGTTCCTGCTAGCGGTCTTTCCGGGAGCGCCCCCTTGATCAGCCAGGAACAGAACGACCTGATAACCCGAGCCGGGCCGGACCGGCCCGCAGGCGAGGTCCTGCGCCGCTACTGGATGCCGGCCGCCCTGTCCGACGAGCTCCATGGCGACCGTCCGGTGGTCCCGGTCACCCTGCTCGGCGAGCGACTGGTGCTCTTCCGCGACGCCTCGGGCCAGCCGGGCCTGATCGCCCGGCACTGTCCGCACCGCGGCGCCGACCTGGCCTTTGGCCGCTGTGAAGACGGCGGACTGCGCTGCTCCTTCCACGGCTGGTTGCTTGATCGGACCGGCCGCTGCCTGGAGCAACCGGGCGAGCCTGCCGGGGCCGGGGCGGGCGGGCGGGTACGCACCACGTCGTACCCTGTCGTCGAGAAGAACGGCATCCTGTTCGCCTACCTCGGGCCCGGCGACCCTCCCGGGTTTCCTGCCCTTGACTGCTTCCGTGCACCGGCGACCCATGTTTTCGCGTTCAAGGGACTATGGGAATGCAACTGGCTGCAGGCACTCGAGGTCGGCATCGATCCGGCCCACGCCTCTTTCCTGCACCGTTTCCTGGTGGACGAGGACCCCGGGGACAGCTACGGCCGGCAGTTCCGTGACACTTCCGCGGGCAGCGCCATTCCCATGACCCGGGTGTTGCGCGAGTATCCGTGCCCGGAAATCAGGGTCGAGGAAACCGACTACGGCCTGCGGCTGACCGCTCTCAGGCACATGGTGGACAACCTGACCCACGTGCGGGTCACCAACCAGATCTTTCCTTGCGCGATCTGCATCCCGATGAGCCGGGAAATGACCATCACCCAGTGGCACGTGCCGATCGATGACGAGAGATGTTACTGGTATTCCCTGTTCACCAGTTTCGACAAGCCGGTCAACCGGGAACTGATGCGCGAGCAGCGGCTGAAGGAACACCGCCTGCCCGACTACGCGCCAGTCCGGAACCGGAGCAATGACTACGGGTTCGATCCGAGTGAACAGGCAACGCTCACCTGGACCGGCATGGGGCTCGACATCAATGTTCACGACCAGTGGGCCGTCGAGGGGATGGGCCCGATTCAGGACCGTACCCGAGAGCATCTCGGCCACACCGATGTCGGCATCATCCGCTATCGCCGAATGCTGCGCACCGCGATCCGCTTCCTCGCCGGCGAGAGCAACGCCGGTCTGCCGATGACCGGCGGCCTTGACGGCATCGTCGGCCCCGCCTGCACCGACATCATCGCCCCGACCGGGACCTGGCAGGATGCCGTGATGACGGCTGACCGGGAGCGGCGGGATGACTGTCCATGGGACGCCTCGGTCTGATCCGGCATGACGCGGGCCACGGAACAGATCACGGGCGGTTTTCTGGCGAATTCAGGGCTGTTGTCAGGACAGGCGGCCAGGCAGGCGGTTGAACTGGTGGCAAGAGCCGAGGCCGAAAGGCTCGAGACCGTTCGCATGGTGTTTGCCGATCCACACGGGGTGCTTCGCGGCAAGACCGTGACCGTTTCGGCGCTTGCCGATGCCTTCGCCTCCGGAGTGCGCGTGCCGTCGACCCTGCTGCTCAAGGACCTCTCGCACCGCACGGTATTTCCCGTCTGGTCCGCGGCAGGGGACGCGCCGTTGCTCTGGGCCGGCGACGTCGTGCTGGTCCCGGTTCCCGCAAGCTTCCGGGCCCTGGACTGGTCACCGCATTCCGCACTGCTCCACTGCGACGTGGCCACAACGAGCGGGCACCCGGTCGGGTTCGCGCCCAGACAGGTGCTGCGCGCTGCCTGTGAACAGCTTGGCGGGCGCGGTCTTCACGCCGTCATGGGTCTCGAGGTCGAGTTCCAGGTCTTCGATGTCGTCGACCCGGCGCGCGAGCATGCCGACACCACGATGCCGGCCCGTCCTCCCCTGACCCGAGCCTACAACCAGGGCTACCGCTACCTGACGGAGACCCGGTACGACGAGGCCGAGCCGCTGCTTGACCGCCTGCGTCGCGCTGCACTTGCCATGGGAATGCCGGTACGCAGCGTCGAGATAGAAATGGGCCCCGGACAGTTCGAATTTACCTTCGCCCCTGCAGATCCGGTTTCCATCGCCGACATGGCTGTCACCTTTCGCACCCTGGTCCGTGAAATCTGTCACCGTGAAGGGGTACTGGCATCATTCATGGCCCGGCCGGGGCTTGCCAATGCCGCGGCCAACGGCTGGCACATCCATCAGTCGCTCGCCGACGGCGAGGGCCGGAACCTGTTCATGCCGGGGGCCGAAGGCGGGTTGACCGCGTGTGCAGGCAACTGGGTCGCCGGCCTGCTGCGCCATGCCGCCGCGTCGTGCATTGCCACCACACCAACGGTCAACGGCTACAAGCGCTATACCCGCCACCAGCTGGCACCGGATCGCGTCGGCTGGGGCGAAGACAACCGGGGGGCGATGCTTCGCGCCCTTGTCCACCCCGGCGACACTGCCAGCCGGATTGAGAACCGCGCCCCTGACAGTACCGCCAACCCCTATTTCGCCCTTGCCTTCCAGATCCACGCCGGTCTTGACGGGCTTGTGCGCGGGCTCGAACCACCGCCGCCGCTCGTCAATCCGTATGACGACCGGGTCGAGCGGCTGCCGGCCAGCCTGGGCGACGCCATTTCGCAGTTCGAGGCGTCGGAACTGTTCCGGTCAGCGCTGGGCGAGGCCTTCGTTGCCTACCTCTCGCGCCTGAAGCGCGCCGAGTGGGACCTGTTCGCGGCCACGGTGACCGACTGGGAACACCGGGAGTACTTCACGGCGTTCTGACATGCGGGCAGGGTGTAGACGACCTGCAGCCCAGCGAATACTGTTCGGCACCAGCACGGAGAGGCACGCATGAGCTACATCACCATCAACGCTGCGGACGGGGGACAGTTCAACGCCTGGTATGCCGCGCCGACCGGCGGCGGCGACAGGCCGGGCCTGGTGCTCATCCAGGAAGTTTTCGGGGTCAATGCGGTCATGCGCGACCTCGCCGCCAGGTTCGCAGCCCGGGGATATCACGTGCTGTGCCCGGACATCTTCTGGCGCATCGAGCCCGGGGTCGACATCACTGACCAGAGCCAGGCCGAATGGGACAAGGCGTTCGAGCTGTTCGGCAAGTTCGACACCGATCTCGGTGTGCGCGATCTCGATGCCACCCTGGCCGCGGTGCGCGGACTCGAGGGCTGCACCGGCAAGGCCGGAGCCGTCGGGTACTGCCTCGGCGGCAAGCTTGCCTATCTGATGGCGACCCGCACCGACGTGGACTGCGCGGTCAGCTACTACGGCGTCGGCATCGAAGGCCTGCTTTCGGAAGCGGGCGAGACACTCTCGCCGTGGATGTCCCACATCGCATCGGGCGACAGCTTCGTGCCTGCGGAGGCACAGCAGGCGGTTATCGCCGCGCTCGGTGATGCTCCAGGGGTCTCACTGCATGTCTACGACGGCCAGGAACACGCGTTTGCCCGCGTTGGCGGCGCGCATTATGACGAGGCGTCCGCAACCCTGGCCAACGATCGCACGGACGAGTTTCTTTTCTCCAAACTACGCTGAACAGGAGCGGTATTCATGGTCAAGGCCATTCGCTTTCACGAAACCGGGGGCCCCGAAGTTCTCAGGATGGACGAGGTCGGGCTCGCCTCACCGGGTCCGGGCGAGATCCGGATCCGCCATACCGCGATCGGGCTCAACTATATCGACACCTATCACCGCAGTGGCCTTTACCCGCTTCCGCTGCCGTCCGGCATCGGCATGGAGGCTGCCGGCGTGGTCGAGGAGGCGGGGAGCGGGGTGACCGAACTGACTGTCGGTGACCGGGTTGCCTACGCCTCCCCGCCGCCCGGTTCCTACTCCGAAGCCCGGCTGATCGCGGCCGCAAACGTGGTGCGCATCCCCGCTGCCGTCTCCGACCGTGACGCGGCCGCCATGATGCTGAAGGGACTGACCACCCAGTACCTGATCCGGCAGATCTACCGGGTCGGTCCGGATGACACCATCCTGGTCCACGCGGCGGCCGGTGGCGTCGGACTCATTCTCTGCCAGTGGGCAAGCAGCCTCGGTGCCACCGTCATCGGCACCGTTGGCAGCCCCGAAAAGGCTGAGCTCGCGCGAGCCAACGGCTGTGCCCATCCAATTCTGTACCGTGACCAGGACTTCGTTGCGCAGGTCAGGGAAATCACCGGCGGCGAAGGCCTGCCGGTCGTCTACGACTCGATCGGTCGCGATACCTTCCCTGCATCGCTGGACTGCCTGCGCCAGCGCGGCACCTTTGTCAGCTTCGGACAGGCGTCGGGGCCGATTCCACCGGTGGATCTTGGCATCTTTGCCCAGAAGGGCTCGCTGTTCTTCACCCGCCCGACACTGTTCAACTACGCCGGAACCCCGGAGTCGCTGCGGGCAATGTCGGAAGACCTGTTCGCCGCCGTCGCCTCCGGCGCAGTGAAGATCAGCATCGACCAGACCTTTCCGCTCGCCGATGCGCGCGCAGCGCACGAGGCGCTCGAAGGGCGCAGGACCACGGGGTCGACCGTTCTGCTGCCCTGACCGGGCCTGCGATCAACGGGCAAGGTAGCCACGCAGCTCGCCGGGACGGACACCCCCGAACAACAGAACGGCGGCGGTGTAGACCAGTGCGCCGCCGCCGATCAGCGCGGCGAGCTGTGCAGCCTCGAGCCATGGGCCAGGGCCGGGCAGCAGGAAGCGCTGAGCAAGGATCAGGACGACCGCCATCACCAGGGTCGCGGCGAAAAGCCGCGCAATCCGGTCCCAGGTCCGCCGGGAAACCTTGTACATGCCCTCGCGTTGCAGCAGCCATGTCAGAACACCGACATTGAACCAGGCCGCCACGGTTGTCGCCATCGCGAGGCCCACGTGGGCGAAGAATTGCATGAGGATCAGGTTCAGCACCAGGTTGAGCCCGACCGCAATTGCGGCCACCGTAACCGGCGTGCGCGTATCCTCGCGGGCAAAGAACACCGGCTGCAGGATCTTGACCGCCACGAAGGCCGGCAGCCCGACAGCGTATGCGGCCATCGCGGCCGCGGTCTGTGTCGTCTCGGTGGCGGTGAAGGCGCCGCGCTCGAACAGAACGCCGATGACTGGCGCGGCGAGGACCGCGAGCCCGCCTGCCGCCGGCAGGGTGAGCAGCATTCCCAACAACAGCAGGTCGTTGCGGGACCGGTTCGCCGCATCGACCTCGCCCCGACGCATCTGTGCGCTCAGTGTTGGCAACAGCACCGTGCCGATTGCCACCCCGACCACTCCGAGAGGCAGCTGTGTCACCCGATCCGCGTAGTAGAGAAACGAGACCGAGCCCTCTGCGAGCAGCGAGGCCAGCACCACGTCGATCACCAGGTTGATCTGGATCACTGCCGCGCCGAGCATCGCCGGCACCATCAACCTGAACAACCGCGCCACGCCAGGGGTCCACGACGGGCGACGCAGGCGCGGGACCATGCCGTGTCGCCCGGCGGCAACCGCTATCCAGGTCAGCTGTGCCGCGCCCGAGATCATCACGGCCCATGCCAGCACATGCGCCGGGGTTTCCAGCCGGTCGGCGAACAGCGCCATGGCCCCGATCAGGATCACGTTGAGCAGGATCGGGGCGCACGCCGCGGCAGCGAACCGCTGCATGCCGTTCAGAGCCCCCGCAAGCAGCGCCATGGCGGAGATCAGCGGCAGGTAGACGAATGTGATCCGGCACAGGTCCACCGCAAGGTCGAAGCGCGACGGGGTTGCGACAAACCCGGGGGCAAGCACGGTCAGTACCTGCGGCATGGCAATGATGGCTGCGGCCGAGGCCGCGATCAGGACCGTGAGGAGCACTGCGGTCACATCCTCGAGGAGCCGGCGTGCTGCCGCGGGTCCTTCGCCGGCCAGCACTCCGGTAAACACCGGGATAAAGGCGACCGACAACGCTCCTTCGGCGGTGATACGGCGGAAGAAGTTCGGCAGCTTGAAGGCGACAAAGAATGCGTCGGATACCGGCCCGGCACCGAGCACCGTCGCGATCAGCATGTCGCGGACAAACCCGGTCACCCGGCTGATCATGGTCAGGCCGCCGACCGTTGCCGTCGAGCGCAGGAGCTGCATCTCAGCCGCCTGACCGGTGCCGGACGGGGTGCCTCGCCAGGGAATCAGCCCGTCCGGCTCGCATTGCCTCCCGGCTCCGGGGAATTGAGTTCGGCCTGGATGTTGCGCCGTATGGCCTCGAGCTGCCGGTCCGACTGGACTTTCAGGCCAAACAGGTCCTTGACGTAGAACACGTCAACGATGCTGATGCCGAAGGTCGAGATCTTGGCAGAAGAGATCTGCAGGTTGAGCCGGGCGAGCGAACGGGTCAATCGGTAGAGCAGGCCCGGACGGTCCGCGCCATTGACCTCGATCACGGTGTGGGTGTTGCTGGCCTTGTTGTCGATCAGCACCCGTTGCGCGACCGCCATGGTCCGCACCCGCCCGGGCAGCGATGCCCGGTGCCCGGCGAGCGCCTTGTCGATATCGAGTTCGCCGCGCACGGCATTGACGACCGTGACCCTGAGGCGCCGCAGGCTGTCGGGATCATCAAGAGCCTTGCCTCCGGGGTCCTGGACCCAGAAGCTGTCGAGAACGGTCCCGTCTCGCAGGGTACTGATCCGCGCATCGACGATGTTGGCGCCGGCGGCCGCCATACCGCCGGTCAGGTGCGCGAACAGCCCCGGATGGTCAGCGGTCAACACCGTGACCTCGGTGACCTCGCGGAAGCTGTCGACGCGGAACTCGATCGTCAGTTCCTCTCCATCCTTCTCCGCCGCGTCAATCAGCCGGGCGTGGCGTTCCAGCGTTTCGACGTCGCAACCGAGCCAGTACGAGGTGTTGGCACGCTCCGCATGGGCGGCGAATGCGGCATCACTCCAGTCGGCTAGCCGGGCGCGAAGCTTGTCGTGCACCATGCGCGCGCGCGCGTCGGGACCGGCGGCGCCGGCCTCCCCGGAGAGCGTTTCCTCGGCCCGCCAGTACAGTTCGCGCAACAGTGCCGCCTTCCAGCCGTTCCAGACGTTCGGTCCCACCGCCCGGATGTCAGCGACTGTGAGCACCAGCAACAGCCGCAGGCGCTCCGGCGACTGAACGACGTTGGCAAAGTCGGCGATGGTCTGCGGATCGTTGACATCGCGCTTGAAGGCGGCATGGCTCATCAGCAGGTGCCAGCGCACCAGCCACGCCACGGTTTCGGTCTCGTCCGGGCCGAGACCGAAACGCGGACAGAGACGCCGCGCCACCTTCTCGCCCAGGACAGAATGGTCACCGTTCCGTCCTTTCGCAATGTCGTGCAGCAGCACCGCCACGTACAGTTCGCGGCGCGAAATCACCTTGTGGATCACCTCAGTTGCGACCGGAGCAATCTCCGCCAATTCTCCGCGTTCAATCCGGTGCAGGATGCCGAGCATGATGATGGTGTGCTCGTCGACCGTGTAGACATGGTACATGTCGTACTGCATCTGCGCGACGACCCGGCCGAAATCCGGAACAAACCGTCCGAATACCTGCGCCTCGTTCATGCGGCGCAGGGTTCGCTCCGGGTTGCGCCTGGAGGTCACGATCTCGACAAACAGCCGGTTTGCCTCCGGGTCGTCCCGCAGGGACCGGTCGATCAGCCGCAGGTGGGCGGTTGCAAGCCGCAGGCAGTGCGGGTGAAACTCAAGGTCGTTTTCCTGCGCGACGTGGAACATGCGGACCAGATTGACGGGATCGCGCACGAACGCGTCGTCGTCGACCACGTTCAGCCGGTCCCCGTCGAGCCGGAAGTCGCCCCAGCTGCGGCGGCGGTTCCACAGCCTGCGCAGCCTGAATCGCGGACGTCGCTGGTGCTCGGCCTCGACCGCGGCACAGAAGATCCGCGTGAGATCACCGACGTCCTTCGCCGTAAGGTAGTAGTGCTTCATGAACCGTTCCACCGCACGCGCACCGCTTCTGTCGGTGTAGCCGAGCAGGTCGGCGATCTCGCGTTGCAGGTCGACGGTCAGCCGTTCCTCGGCCCGGCCGGCCAGATAATGAAGGTGACAGCGGATGGTCCACAGCTGGTTCTGCGCCTTGGAAAACCGGCGCGCCTCCGCATGCGAAAGCATGCCGGTCCCGACCAGCGCACGCGGCTCGTCGACCTGGTAGACGTATTTGCCGATCCAGAACAGGGTGTGCAGATCGCGCAGCCCGCCCTTGCCGTCCTTCACGTTGGGCTCGATGACATATCGTGAGTCTCCGAGCCTCTGGTGCCTGCGGTCGGATTCCTGAAGCTTGGCCTCGACGAACTCGACCGCGGAGCCCGCAACGACCTCGGCGCGGAATCGTCCCGACAGGCTCTCCATGAGCTCGCGTTCACCACACAGGTAGCGTGCTTCGAGCACGGAGGTCCGGATCGTCATGTCAGCGCGGGCCTGGCGCAGGCATTCGTCAATGGAACGGGTCGCGTGACCGACCTTCAGACTCAGGTCCCACAACAGGTACAGGATCGCCTCGACGACCTGCTCGCTGTAGGGCGTTGCCTTGTAGGGCAACAGGAACAGCAGGTCGATGTCGGAAAACGGTGCGATCTCGCCGCGACCGTATCCGCCGATCGCGATCACGCAAATCTGTTCGCCGCTGGTCGGGTTGGGAGCCCGGTACATCCGGGTGGTGATCGCCTCGTGCAACGCCCGGATGATGGCGTCCATGAGAAAGGCACCGGCGCGAACGGCATTGGTTCCGTTGTGATCCTGCATGAACCGCCCGCGGATCTCCGCGCGCCCGGCATCGAGCGTCTGGCGCAGCACCGCGAGCAATCCGGCCCGGAACGCCGTTGGCTCTCCGGTCTCCGTCCAGAGGGTATCAATGCGCTCCTCGAGCGCTTCGGGATCGATGATCTGCCGGCGATTGCGCAACCTGCGGTCACCCGGCACGAGTCCGTCGAGAGCCAGCAGTTCGCTTGCCGGCGGCTGAGCGACAAGCACCTCTTCAGGCAAGACCCTTGTCCTGCAGCTCCCGGCGCGCCGCCTCGGTCTTTTCCAGTTCCGCCAGCCCCATGCCGGTCAGGACCGGGCCGGTCTTGGAGAACTGGATGCCAGCGTAGCCGACGATCTCGATCCGATTGCCCCACGGATCGCGAAAGTTGTTGCCGCGGGAACCGATGAGTTCGACACCGAGCGCGCGGACTGCCGCCTTGGCCGCGTCGGGATCGTCGACGACGAAACCGAAATGCCTGGCGTCGTCCGCCGGCTGGGTCCGCGGTGCCGACAGGTTGACGAACTGATCGCCCATGTCGATGAAGGCGTGCCGTTCCGACCGGCTGCGCAAGGTGAAGTCGAACAGGGCGCCGTAGAACTTCAGCGCCTCATCGATGTCCCCGACCTCCAGTCCGACATGGTTGATGCCCACGGCCCGCGCGCGCCTGGTGCTGGTTTCGCTCATGCCGTGTCTCCGCTGCCACCCGGAAATCAGACTACCGTACCGGCGAACCCGACGCCATTGGCAGGCTGCCCCGTCAGTCCTCCGTCAACTCGTCTCCCCAGACCTGTGCGCGGTTGACCCATCCCTCGTGGTCGTCCGCCTCGATCCGGCACCATTCCCCCTCGCAGTCGTGCAGCTTGGCGATGACCCCGCGTTCCATCCTCGCCACCAGCCGCGACCCGGTCTCCGGTTCGGTGTGCATGGTGCCGATTTCCGCGATGACCTGGACGTTTGCGATGCCCGACAGCATGTTCGACCGGATCCACCCGCTGTCACCCGAGAATTCCCGGACCCGCCGCCAGTGCCCGAACTCGCGAGTCACCTCCATCGGAAGGCCGCGGCGCTTGTATATCCACGTGATCCTGTACTCGCGGCCGGGGCCGGCCCGCATATTGACCTCCGCGGCACGCAGCGAGACAAACCGCGGGATTGGTAACTGGCTCTCTCCGTTCTTGCCCGCCCTGTTGTTGGCCGCAAGCGTCTCGGGCGTGAGCAGGAGGCCGAGACAGATGATGGTGCGCACGATCCTCATGGCCCGGGATCCCGGTTGGTTTCTGGACAAGCTCCCGACCTGCTGATAATGCCGATACCGGGGACCATCGGGAGAAGGGCGTTTTCATGGCGACACGAAAACCTGTTGTCATCGTGACGCGTAAACTGCCGGACCCCATCGAGACCCGGATGATGGAGCTTTTCGACGTCCGTCTCAACCTGTCGGACGCGCCGTTCCGGACCGAAGAGCTGGCGGCGGCGCTGCGCGAGGCCGATGTCCTGATCCCCACCGTGACCGACCGCATCGACGCAGGGCTGCTCGAGGCGGCCGGGCCGGGGCTGAAACTGATCGCCTCCTTTGGCACCGGGGTCGATCACATCGACGTTTCCGCGGCCCGCGCACGCGGCATTACCGTGACCAATACGCCCGGTGTTCTCACCGAGGACACCGCCGACATGACCATGGCGCTCATCCTTGCGGTGCCTCGCCGCCTGGTCGAGGGAGAACGGCTGCTGCGTTCGGGGGACTGGGCCGGCTGGGGACCGACCCTCATGCTCGGGCACCGGATCCACGGCAAGCGGCTGGGGATCGTCGGGATGGGCCGGATCGGCCAGGCGGTGGCCCGACGCGCGCGCGGGTTCGGCCTGTCGGTTCACTATCACAACCGCAGGCGGCTTCACCCGGAGATAGAGGAGGAACTCGAGGCAACCTACTGGGACACCCTCGATCAGATGCTCTCGCGCATGGACATCATCTCGGTGAACTGCCCGCACACGCCGGCAACCTTCCACCTGATCTCGGCGCGCCGGCTGGCACTGATGCAACCCCATGCCTATATCGTCAACACCTCGCGCGGCGAAGTGATCGACGAGAGCGCCCTTGCCGCTGCGCTCGCGGCCCGCGACATCGCCGGTGCCGGACTGGATGTGTTCGAACACGAGCCGCTGGTCAGCCCTGAACTGCTCGAGTGCGACAATGTCGTGCTCATGCCGCATATGGGATCGGCGACCTACGAGGGGCGGATCGACATGGGCGAGAAGGTGATCGTCAACATCCGTGCCTTCACCGACGGACACACCCCTCCCGACCGGGTGATCGAGGCCTGGGGCCTCGGTCTCATGGCCTGATCGTCGGGGCGTCTCCGCACAGCGGGCAGCCCGGGCTGCGGCGGTAGCGCACGGTCCTGAAGGTCATTCCAAGGGCGTCGAACATCAGCAGACGCCCCGACATTGACTCGCCTATCCCGAGCAGTTCCTTGAGCACCTCCGTTGCCTGCAGTGTGCCGATGACGCCGGCCACGGCGCCGAGAATTCCGGCTTCCTCGCACCGTGGCACGGTGTCGGGCGGCGGCGGTTCGCGGAACAGGCAGCGGTAGCAGGGCTCCCCGGCGTGACCGGCAACACCGCTGCGGTAGGTGGTGAGCTGACCCTCGAATCGCAGCAGCGCGCCGGAGACCACCGGGATCCCGCAATGGTGCGCGGTATCGTTGACGAGATAGCGTGTCTCGAAGTTGTCCGAACCGTCGACAACCAGATCGTAGCCCGACAGCAGTCCGGAGGCGTTTTCCGGGCTGAGCCGCATCTCGTGCAGCCGGACCTCGACCGTCGGGTTGATCCGCTCAAGGGTGTCGCGGGCCGACCGGGTCTTCGCCTCGCCCACCGATCCGGTCGCATGAACCACCTGGCGCTGCAGGTTGGTCATGTCGACGGTGTCGTCGTCGACGATCCCGAGCGCGCCGATCCCCGCGGCGGCCAGATAGAGCAGCACCGGCGAGCCGAGCCCCCCGGCGCCCACGCACAGCACCCGCGATGCAAGCAGCCGTTCCTGTCCCTCGTCCCCGACCTCGTCGAGGATAAGGTGGCGTGCATAGCGCAGGAACTGCTCCTCGGTGAGCTCCATTGCCTATGTCCCCGTCGATCCCAAACCCCCGGCGCCGCGGCCGGTCGCCGGAAGCTCGTACCCGAGTTCCGCCTCGGCCCTGACCACCGGAGCGATCACCATCTGGGCAATTCTTTCGCCCGGCCGGATGTCGACGCGATCCTGCCCCAGGTTGACCAGCAGCACCATCACCTCGCCCCGGTAGTCGCTGTCGATTGTGCCGGGCGCATTGAGCACCGTCAGCCCGGAACGGGCCGCGAGCCCGGACCTCGGCCGGATCTGTGCCTCGTAGCCCGCCGGGATGGCGACGGCAAACCCGGTTGGGACCAGCGCCCGTGCTCCCGGCTCGATCGAGACCCCGCCTGCCGCATGGAGATCCATGCCGGAACTCCCGGCCGTCCGGTAGGCAGGAAGCGGCTGCGGCTCTCGGTGTGTGAAACGGCGGAAGGTGATTCGAACCATGGCTCAGGCCGTGCGGTGATCTGCGATCCGCTGCACGAGCCTCTCCGCCACCTCTGCCTTGGCCATCCTGGGCCAACTTTCAACCTGGCCCGCGGCGATGAGGTGCACGGTGTTCTCGTCACCGCCGAACACGCCTTGCGAAGCGGAGACGTCGTTCGCAAGGATCCAGTCGCACCCCTTGCGCCGGAGCTTGTCCGTTGCGTGAACGACCACCTGCTCGGTCTCGGCGGCAAACCCGATCACCAGTCCCGGACGGCGGAGCCCGGGTTGTGACAGGGTCGCCAGAATATCCGGGTTCTCGACGAGTTCGAGGCCCGGCAGGGTGTCCGCGCCATCCTTCTTGAGCTTGTTGCCGGCAGGCTGCGCCACTCGCCAGTCGGCCACCGCCGCGGCACAGACCGCGACATCAACCGGGAGCGCCGTGCGACACGCATCCAGCATTTCGCAGGCCGTCTCGACGTGCACCACCTCCACGTCCGGCGGATCGACGAGCCGGGTCGGCCCGCTTATCAGCGTCGTCTCCGCGCCCGCGGCGGCGAGCGCATGCGCAATCGCATGCCCCTGTCGCCCGGACGACCGGTTGGCGATGTAACGGACCGGGTCGATCGCCTCCCAGGTCGGGCCCGAGGTCACCAGCGCCCGACAGCCCGCGAGCCGCACCGCCGCACCGAGCATCGCCGCCGCCGCGGCGGCAATCGCCGCCGGCTCCGCCATGCGACCGGGCCCGTACTCGCCGCACGCCATCTCTCCGCTGTCCGGCCCGACCACACGGACACCGCGCCGGCGCAGTGCTGCAAGGTTGTCCACTGTTGCCGGATGTTCCCACATGCGCACGTTCATCGCCGGAGCCGCAAGCACCGGCTTGTCGGTGGCAAGAAGGACCGCGGTCGCGAGGTCATCGGCAATCCCGGCGCGCATCCGCGCGAGCAGATCGGCCGTCGCCGGAGCCACGATCAGCAGATCGGCCTCGCGCGACAGCCTGATGTGGCCCATTTCGGACTCGTCATCGAGCGAAAACAGGTCGCTGTAGACCCTCTCACCGGTCAGCGCCTGGAGGCTGAGCGGAGTGACAAACCGCGCACCGGCACCGGTCAGGACACTGCGGACCGCATTGCCGCGTTGCTGCAGTTCCCGGACCAGCAACAGGCTCTTGTAGGCGGCAATGCCGCCACCGATGATCAGCAGGATGCGCCGGTTTCCGCTCACGCGTCGAGGTCGGCCGTCATCTCGCGATACCGGTACACCCGCGAGCAGTACGGACACACCACCACGTTGTCCGGGCCAATGGTGAGAAACACCCTGGGGTGGCCGAGCGGACCGTCGCCGCCGTCACAGGCGACGCGGCGTGACCGGGTATCGATTTCTTCCAGCACTCCCGTCATTGCCGTCCTCGTGCGTCCGCGTATGTTGCTGTCCATCTTGCCAGTCCGTACACCCGGCGGTAAACACTCAAGAACCGGGGCGCCCGTAGCTCAGCTGGATAGAGCGCTGCCCTCCGAAGGCAGAGGTCAGAGGTTCGAATCCTCTCGGGCGCGCCACGCTTCGGTCCGGCTGGTGTGGCGGGGATCGACCGCGATCACCCGGTGTGCCCTGTACTCCAGCCTCCTGCGCAGGCTTCCCCGGCTCAGCCCGACCCTTGCCTTCACGTGACGATGGTGACGGCCGCGTTCGCACGCTCGCGGCTGGTCCCGTGATGCCGGTTCCAGCGCACCGTCCGGATACGGCTTGCCGCCGCACCGGCGCAGTGTGGCCAGCCCGGCCTCGGGAAGTGCGGGCGGCCGTCCCGGATGCGCACATCCTGCGGGATCGTAACGAAATCGGTCCCGCGTCGCTTGAAGCGCCGGTGCCCGGCCGTGCCCTTGAGGAACCGCTGCCAAAGATGGTGGCGGTCCTGGTCCTTTCGGATCAGCTCGCGGATGTACTCACTCGAGCCGGCGCGGCCGCGTGCGCCTGCCTGGTGATTCCCGAAGCCCCCAAGGCTTCGGGCAGCGAGATGTTCATCGGTGCCGGACCGACCGCGCCGCCCATATGGATATCTCCGGGCGTGTTGCGTTTCAGTCCAGTCTTCCCCAGTCGGTGACCCGTGTTGCGGCAATGCCGATCAGCAGACACTCCTCGAGCCGCATGTCACGGTACTGGCGGTACCGTCGCCGCAAGGCTGCGATCGCCTCCGTGTGAGCCGCGCCTGTCGCAACCAGGGTTGCCGCTCCGCGCACCATGACCCAGCCGAGTTGCGACCAGTCGGAATGGTCGTAGTGGTCGACCACGAGCGCGGCGTACGGGTTGGCCATGATGTTTCGTGCCCGGGCGAGGCGGCGGGGCGCGACCGTCTTCGGCTTCTCGTCGAGCGCAATCCAGACCGCGGGGCCATCCAGCGCATAGCACACCGGCACCACGTGCGGCCGGCCGGCCGGAGAGGCGGTCGCCAGGCGGCCGACGCGGCCCTTCTCCAGGAACCGTCTCTGCCGGGGTGTCACTCTCCCACCTGCAGCAGCTTGCCGTTTGATCGCGCACTGGCAAAGGCGGCAGCGAACACCGCGGCGCCGATGGCGAAGTAGACCAGATTGACCACCACTGCGCCGGCCAGGAGGTCGGCGCGGAAGACACCGTCGACCATGACAGCGCGCATGCCCTCGAACACGTAGGCCGACGGCGTTGCCCAGGCAACCGGCTGGAGCCAGCCGGGCAGTGTGGACACCGGGTAGTATACCGCGCTGATCGGCGCAAAGGCGAAGATCGCAACCCAGGCAAGACTCTCCGCGCCCAGCCCGAACCGGATCACCATCGCGGTGACGGTCATTCCGATCCCCCAGCCCATGACGCTCAGGCATGCGAAGAATGCAACGATGCCCGGGCCGTAGGACAGCACCGAGAATTCGAACAGGACCCATGCCAGCAACCAGGACGGCGCGAGACCAATGCAGGTACGCACAAGACTCATGATCATCGCCGCCCCGATCATTTCCCAAGGTCGCAGCGGGCTGACGAACAGGTGACCGAGATTGCGCGACCACATCTCCTCGAGGAAGCAGAGCGAGAATCCCATCTGGCCCCGGAACAGCACGTCCCACAGCAGCACCGCCCCGATGAGAACGCCGGCCGCGTTGGCAACCCAGGTCGAGTGCCCGATGAAGAACTGGGTCACGAACCCCCAGACCACCATCTGCACCGTCGGCCAGTACGCCAGCTCCAGAATGCGCGGCCACGACCCGCGCAACAGGTACATGTACCGTCGTACCAGCGCCAGCATGCGCCGCGCCGCGCCGGCGCTCACCCCGCCTCTCCCTCAGGCCCGCCCCGGTCACGGGCGATGTCGAGAAACACGTCCTCGAGCGTGGTGCGGCCATAGCGGGCAAGCAGGCTGTTCGGGCTTCCCCGGTCAACGATCGCACCCGCCCGCATCATGAGTACCCGGTCGCACAGCCGCTCGACCTCGGCCATGTTGTGCGAGGCGAGCAGGATCGTCGCCCCCTCCGCCTGCGCGTAGTCCTCGAGGTAGGCGCGGACCCAGTCCGCGCTGTCCGGATCGAGCGACGCCGTCGGTTCATCGAGCAGCAGGACTCGCGGCCGGTTTATCAGGGCTTTGGCCAGAGCCACCCTGGTCTTCTGTCCCGCCGAGAGCTGTCCGGTCCGCCGCCCCAGCAGCTCCGCAAGATCCAGCGCCCCGGCAAGCTCTTCGATGCGCCGGCGCGGCTGCGGCACCCCGTAGAGATCGGCATAGACGCAGAGATTCTGGCGCACCGTCAGGCGGTGCGGCAAGTCGACGTAGGGCGAGGAGAAGTTCATTGTCGGCAGCGCCCGGTACCGGTCGGTCACCATGTCGACGCCATGGATGCGGACATCGCCGGAGCTGGGCGTGAGAAGCCCCAGCAGCATCGAGATCGTGGTGGTCTTGCCGGCGCCGTTGCCGCCCAGAAGCGCGGTGACCCGGCCCTCCTCGACGGAAAAGCTGATCCCGCGAACCGCCGTGCTTTCACCGAACCGTTTTGTGAGTGCGCGCACGCTGATCGCGGGCGTGGCCATGAACCGGTCACCGGGCAGGAAGATTTGCGTCGCAACCATAGGCGGGGCGGCCGGGACGGGCAAGCCGGCGGGGCGGTTGTGGGCCGCCCGGATCCGTGTTACGCCGCCGCCGCCTGTTCTCCATCCCGGCGAGGCCACCATGAGCGAGACCCAGCCCGTCCAGGAGGCCGGCAACACCATCCGGTTCCTGGTCGCAGCGCAGTACATCAAGGACCTGTCGTTCGAGAGCCCCGGCGCTCCGCACAGCCTTCAGCCGAGCGAGGTGGCGCCGCAGATCACCGTGCAGGTCGACATGGCCGCGACCCCGGTCGGCGAGAACGGGCACGAGGTCGCACTCTCGCTCACGGTCAATGCCAGGAGGGCGGAGGAACAGCTGTTCCTGGTCGAACTGACCTACGCCGGGGTGTTCGTGGTCACCGGGGTTCCGGAAGCCGGGCTGCGCCCGCTGCTTCAGATCGAAGCCCCGAAACTCCTGTTCCCGTTTGCGCGCAGTGTCATTTCGGCAGCCGTGCGTGACGGCGGGTTTCCGCCACTGCTGCTGCAGCCGGTCGATTTCGCCGCCCTTTACCACCAGTCACTCGAGGGCGGCGTCAGTCCCGAAGCCACACCGGGTCCTTGATCTGCTGCAGCAGCTGCTGGTGTGCGGCCCGCTCAGCATCGCTCGGCGCCCAGCTTCGCGCCGCCCGCGGACCTGTTGCCTCGCCGCCCGCCACCACCGGATTCGGAGCTGCGGGCCCGCCCAGGTCAAGTGACTGCTGCCGGCCGCCGCACAGGTGCAGGTACACCTCCGCCAGCAGGCCCGCGTCCACCAGCGCGCCGTGCTTCGTGCGCGCCGCTGTATCGATCGCGAAACGTCGGCACAGGGCATCAAGGCTCGCCGGCGCTCCCGGAAACCGGGCCCGGACAAGCTGCAGGGTATCGACAGCGCGGCCCGCATCGAGCAGCGGGCGCCCCGCATCGGCGAGCTCCATGTTGAGGAAGGCAAGGTCGAATGCAGCATTGTGAATGACCAGGTCGTCATCGCCGATGAAGGCCAGGAACTCGTCGGCCCGCTCGGCAAAGCTCGGGTGGTCGGCCAGGAATTCGTTTGACAGTCCGTGGGTCTCGTAGGCTCCCGCCTCGATCTGCCGCTCGGGGTTGAAATAGCAGTGATACTCGCGCCGGGTCGGCACAAGGTTGACCAGCTCGACCGCCCCGATCTCCACGATCCGGTGTCCCTGGGATATCTCGAGACCGGTGGTTTCGGTATCGAGCACGATCATCCGCATCGCGATCTCCTTCTCCTGCCTGCCAGCCACCGCGCAAGTTCCCGCCTGGTTGCCGCCAGGCCCAGGCCCGAGTGAATGATGGTGTCCGCACGCCGGCGTTTCGCCCGGTCAGGCATCTGCCGGCTCAGGATGTCGGCGAACCGTTGCGGAGTCATTCCCGGCCTTGCCAGCACCCGCTGGCGCTGCAGGTACGCCGGGGCCGTGACCACGAGCACGGTATCGCACACCGTGTCGCCCCCGCTTTCAAACAGCAACGGGACATCGAGCACCACGATCCGCGAGCGCCGCCTCCTGTGTCTCGCCAGAAACCGGTCCCGATCAGCGCGGACCAGCGGATGGACGATCGCCTCGAGCTGGCGCAGGCGTCCGGCATTTCCGATTACCAGCGCGCCAAGCCGGTTCCTGTCAATTGCGCCCTCGTTGATTGCGCCCGGAAAGGCGCGCGCGACAGGCGCCACCGCCGCGCCGCCGCGTGCAAACAGCCGGTGGACACAGGCATCCGCGTCGTGCACCGGGATCCGTGCGCGCCTGAGCAGCCGCGCAACGGTACTCTTGCCCATGGCAATGGAGCCGGTAAGCCCGACGATCTCCATCCCCGGCGCCGCGGTCTATGCCGCTTGCCGAAGCGCGCTGCGTTTCGGTCCTGTCAGACGGTCTTCGCAGGCGGCCGACGCGCCATGTCCCGACATGTGGTGCGCAGCGCTGTCGTGACGACAGGGGCACGGCAGTCCCGTCGGGCATGAACAGCCAGGCTCCTTCAACGGTATCATGGCGCTATTCCTCGATCATCCGCTGCCGGCGCAGCCAGCCAAGCAGCGGCAACAGCGGCAGACCCATGATTGTGAACCAGTCACCCTCGACCGCACTGAAGAGGTGACTGCCCGTGCCCTCGAGCCGGTATCCACCCACCGAGCCGGCGAGGTCTCCTGCGTCTGCAGCAAGGTAACGCTCGAGGAATCGTTCACCAAGCGGTCGCATGGCAAGTCGCGCGGTATCCACCGCCTGCCAGAGCATCTCACCGCCGCGACACACCGTGACTGCGCTCGTGAGGGTGTGACTCGTACCGGCGAGCGCCTCAATCTGGCTGCGCAGTGCTTCGGGTGTCTCCGGCTTGCCCAGCCAACGGCCCTGGTGCTCGAGAAGCTGGTCGGCTCCCAGCACCACCGCGCCAGGATGGATGCGGCTGACCTGAACGGCCTTGGCCGCGGAAAGGGCGCAGGCGGCAGCCGGGGTGTCGGCACCCTCGCTTTCGAGTCCCGCGCGCAGTGCGGGCTCGTCGACCTTCGCGGGAACGATGCGGAAGACGAGCCCGGCATTTCGCAGCAGGCGGGCCCGCGTCGGACTTGCCGAGGCAAGCATCAGGTCGGTCGTTGCGTGTGTCAGTGTCAGTGTCGCCACGGCTATCCCTCGCGGCCGTGAAAGCGGGCATAGTGCTGCAGTATTCCGGCAGCCGTCTCCTCGATCGATCGACGCGTGACATCAATAACCGGCCATCTCTCCGCGTGAAACAGCCGGCGCGCCGCTGTCACCTCCTGGCGCACGGTCTCGAGATCGACATAGTCGCTTCCCTGTTCCTGTCTGAGCATGAGCATGCGGTTTCGCCGCAGCTGTGTCAGCCTGACCGGATCGTTGGTCAGGCCCACGATCAGGCGTCCGCGCACCGCCCGGATCTGTGGCGGCAGCGGCATCCCGGAGACCAGGGGCACGTTCGCGACCTTGTAGCCCCGGTTGGCCAGGTAGAGTGCTGTCGGCGTCTTCGATGTCCGGGATACGCCAAGCAGGATGATGTCCGCCGCATCCAGACTATCGAGCAGCTGTCCATCGTCGTGGGTGAGCGTGTAGTCCATCGCCTCGATCCGCTCGAAATACGCGGCATCCAGGCGGTGTTGCCGGCCGGGGCGGCCTTCGCTTTCCACCCCCAGGTACTCGGCCAGGGCATGCAGAACCTGGTCGAGAACCGGGACGCACGGTACCTGCAGGCGCTGACACCCGTCCTCGAGACGCCGGCACAGGGTCTTGTCGACGATGGTGTAGAGAACCGGTCCGGGATAGGATTCGACTGCGGCAAGGATCCGGTCGACATGTTCGCCGGAACGAACCAGCGACCAGACATGCTCGGTGGCCCGCACCCCCTGGAACTGGACCATGCACGCACGCACGACCTGGTGGTTTGTCTCCCCTGTCGCGTCCGATACAAGGTGAATGTGAATCCGCGTCGACATCGACTCCGCACCAGGACCAGGGGCAGAACGGTTTGTGGAAAAAACGGCAGTCTTGTTTACCGTTGGCGGGAATACTCACGGTTTTCCCGGCGCCTCTCATCTTCGGAATTGGCAAAATACCGTGATTTCACGACCTGTGGAAAATCGCGCACCGTATCTGCCGCACCGGTTCCGCTGCCCGGTCCCGCCGGCAATCCGGTCCCGCCATCGTCTGTGAACATTTCCTGAAAAACCTGTTCGTTCATGCAGTTTTCCACTACTCAACGCCCTTCAAAACAACAGTCATATCCAAGTATATTCCATATATGGATTGAAAGGGACGTGTGTGTGTGAACCTCTGATGCTCCAGGCACTGGCCGGAGTCCGAACCTCCCGGCCACCGTTCTGGCTCATGCGCCAGGCAGGCAGGTACCTTCCGGAATACCGTGCGTTGCGTGCAAGGCGGGAGACGTTTCTCGAACTGTGCCTCGATCCGGAACTGGCGACCGAGGTCACCCTGCAACCGGTGCGCCGGTTCGGCCCGGATGCCGCCATCCTGTTCTCCGATATCCTGGTCATCCCGGTCCTGCTCGGCCAGGACGTCCGGTTCGTGGAGGGCACAGGACCCGTTCTGGATGCGATCGAAGACGTGAACGATCTTGACCCGCTGCCCGCACGCATGAGCGCATCACGGATCGCTCCGGTCTACGAGACCGCCGCACGGGTGCGCGCGGCGCTTCCCGACGAGGTGGTGCTGATCGGATTTGCCGGGGCTCCGTGGACTGTTGCGACCTACATGGTCGAGGGAGGGAGCAGCCGGGACTACCTGCGCACCAGGCGGTGGCTCTATGCCGATCCCGATGGGTTTTCCGCACTGATTGCGGTGCTGGTAGAGGCGACCATCGCCCATCTCGACGCCCAGATCGAGGCAGGCGCCCAGGTTGTCAAGCTGTTCGACAGCTGGGCCGGGATCCTGGCCCCGCGCGCCTTCGAGCGATGGTGCATCACTCCAACCAGGAGCATCGTTTCGGAGCTGCACCGGCGTCATCCGGACGTGCCCGTGATCGGTTTCCCGCGAGGTGCAGGCGCCGGGTACGCGGAATTTGCGCGCAGTTCCGGGGTCGATGCGGTGGCGATCGACACCTCGGTTCCGCCTGCCTGGGCCGCGCGGGTCCTGCAGCCGCTGGTACCGGTACAGGGCAATCTCGACCCCGCGGCCCTGGTTGCGGGAGGCGAGGGCCTGGCCACCGAGGTGCGTGCGATTACCCGCGCCCTGTCCCGCGGCGCGCATATCTTCAATCTCGGCCACGGCGTGTTACCCGCAACGCCGCCCGAACACGTCGGCGAGCTGGCTGAACTGCTCAGGTCAGGAAGGGTCTAGGAGCCACGGATGGCCGAGTTCTACCCATGGATCAAGGCAGCGCACGTCATCAGCGTGATGGCGTGGATGGCGGGCATGCTCTACCTGCCACGCCTTTTCGTCTACCACGCCGACGCCGCGCCCGGTTCGGAGCTGTCGGAGACACTGAAGGTGATGGAGCACCGGCTGCTGCGGCTCATCATCAACCCGGCGATGATCGCGAGTTTCCTGTTCGGCATGTGGATGCTGCTGCTCGACACGGCCCTGCTCGAACAGCCGTGGATGTGGGCCAAGCTTCTGGCGTTGATGGGCCTGACAGGGGTGCACGGCGCGCTGGCGCGCTGGCGCCGGTTCTTCGCACGCGACGCCAACATGCTGCCGGCCCGCACGTACAGGATCGTCAACGAGCTCCCGACGCTGCTGATGGCGATCATCGTCATCCTGGTGATCGTCCGGCCGTTCTGAAACCGGCTCGGGAGGACCCCTGCTGGCGGGCCGCGGCAGAATAGGATTTGACACCCGCGCCGATGATTGGGTAGACAGCGAACGGTCAGGCGTCTTTTGGAACCATCGCACCTGCGTGCGCCCATCTCCCGGCCTGTCCTTCCCGACCTTGCCCTGCCGCTTTCACAAAGCTGGGTGTCATGCACCTCCAGGAACTCAAGACCAAATCGCCATCGGACCTTCTTGCCTACGCGGAAGATCTCGAGATCGAGAACGCAAGCTCCCTGCGAAAGCAGGCGATGATGTTCGCGATCCTCAAGCAGCTTGCGGAAAATGAAGTCCCGATCTATGGCGCCGGCGTTCTCGAAACGCTGTCCGACGGGTTCGGTTTCCTGCGTTCGCCGGAATCCAACTACCTGCCGGGGCCCGACGACATCTATGTCTCGCCCAGCCAGGTCCGTCGGTTCGGACTGCGCACCGGCGACACGGTGGAGGGACAGATCCGAGCGCCCAAGGACGGCGAGCGCTACTTCGCGTTGCTCAAGGTCAACAAGATCAACTTCGAGGACCTGGAGGTTGTCCGGCACCGAATCAACTTCGACAACCTGACACCTCTTTACCCGGACGAGCGGCTGGTGCTTGAGATCGAGTCGAAATCGCGCTCGAGCGACCAGACCTGCCGGGTCATAGACCTGATTTCACCGATCGGAAAGGGACAGCGTGCCCTGGTGGTCGCACCGCCGCGGACCGGAAAGACGGTGATGTTGCAGAACATCGCCACGTCGATCGCGCGCAATCACCCGGAAGTGTACCTCATCGTGCTGCTGATCGACGAGCGGCCGGAGGAAGTCACCGACATGGACCGCACGGTCAAGGGAGAGGTGATCAGCTCCACTTTCGACGAGCCTGCGAGCCGCCACGTCCAGGTTGCGGAAATGGTGATCGAGAAGGCCAAGCGTCTGGTCGAACACCGCCGCGACGTCGTGATTCTGCTGGACTCGATCACCCGGCTTGCGCGGGCCTACAACACGGTGGTGCCGTCATCCGGCAAGGTGCTCACCGGCGGTGTCGACGCCAATGCGCTGCAGCGGCCCAAACGGTTCTTCGGCGCCGCCCGCAACATCGAGGAAGGCGGTTCGCTGTCGATCATCGCGACCGCGCTGATCGATACCGGCTCACGCATGGACGAGGTGATCTTCGAGGAATTCAAGGGAACCGGCAATTCCGAGATCATCCTTGACCGGAAGCTGACGGACAAGCGCACCTTCCCGACCATTGACATCACCCGTTCGGGGACGCGCAAGGAAGAGCTGCTGGTGGACAAGGCGACGCTGTCAAAGATGTGGGTGCTGCGCCGCATTCTCACCCAGATGGGAACGGTGGACGCCATGGAATTCCTGCTCGACAAGCTGAAGACATCCAAGAGCAACCAGGATTTCTTCACAGTCATGAATTCCTGACGCCGAACATCCAACCTGCAGGGCCGGCACATGAACCGGATATTCTCGGGCATCCAGCCATCGGGAAACCTCCAGCTCGGCAACTACCTGGGCGCGATCCGTAACTGGGCCAGAATGCAGGACAGCCACGAGTGCATCTACTGCGTGGTCGATCTGCATGCGATCACGGTGCCCCAGGACCCGGCGGAGCTGAGGAAGGCGACCCGCGAGGTAGCTGCCGGCGTTATCGCCGGCGGCGTCGATCCCGAGCGCTCGGTGATTTTCATACAAAGCCAGGTTTCCGAACATGCCGAACTGGCGTGGATCCTCAACTGCGTCGCCAGGCTCGGCTGGCTCAACCGCATGACCCAGTTCAAGGACAAGGCGGGTGCCGACCGCGACGGCGCCACGGTCGGGTTGTACACCTACCCGGTCCTGCAGGCAGCCGACGTCCTCGCCTACAAGGCAACCGATGTTCCGGTCGGCGAAGACCAGAAACAGCATATCGAGCTTGCCCGGGACATCGCCCAGGCCTTCAATTCCATGTTCGCCACCGACTACTTCCCGCTGCCGGAGCCGCGCATCCAGCCCGAGGCCGCCCGGATCATGAGCCTGCGCGACGGCACCCGGAAGATGAGCAAGTCCGATCCGTCGGACTACTCCCGCATCAACATGACCGACGGCGCGGACCTGATCGCCCGCAAGATCAGGCGCGCGAAGACCGACCCCGCCCCGCTTCCCGATCACGCCGATGCGCTCGAGAGCCGCCCGGAAGCCCGGAACCTGGTCACAATCTACGCGGCGCTCGCCGAGGTGCCGCAGGAGACCGTTGTCGAGCGATTTGCCGGAAAGGGGTTCGGGGCCTTCAAGTCGGAACTCGCCGATCTCGCCGTCGCCGTTCTCGGACCGATTGGCGAGGAGATGCAGCGTCTGGTGGCAGCGCCCGACGAGGTTGATGCGATCCTGAAGCGCGGCAATGCCCGGGCGCGCGAGATTGCCGGACCGATCGTCCGTGCGGCACAGGACATCGTCGGGTTCCACCGGGCGTAACGCCTTGAATTCGACGGCAGCTCCTGTCACACTGGTTACAGGTTTCGCTGCGCATGTCGGGGAGCAGGACAGTCATGTTCATCCAGACGGAAGAGACCCCGAATCCGGCCACGCTGAAATTCCTGCCGGGCCGTACGGTCCTTGGCAACGGCAGCGTCGACTACCGGTCGATCGAGGAAACCGAACATTCTCCGCTCGCCCAGGCGCTGTTCACCATTGACGGCGTGACCAGCGTGTTTCTTGCCGACGACTTTCTGACCGTGGGCAAGCGCGACGACAAGGACTGGCGGCTGATGAAGCCGGTGGTTCTCGGAGCCATCATGGAGCATTTCACCCGTGGCCGGCCGGTGGTGACCGACACGGTGGATGCAGCCGGCGACACGGATGAACACGACAGCGAAGTCGTCGCGAAGATCAAGGAACTGCTTTACACACGCGTCCGGCCGGCGGTGGCCCAGGACGGCGGCGACATCGTGTTCGAGGCGTTCGAGGACGGAATCGTCACCCTCCAGATGCGCGGCGCCTGTGCCGGCTGCCCGAGCTCCACGGCCACGCTCAAGATGGGTATCGAGAACATGCTCCGGCACTACATTCCAGAAGTCAGGGAGGTGCGTGCCGCAGGGCTCGAGTACGCGCCCTGGTAAGCCGGTAGCGAATGGATACTGCCGGTCGGGTCTTCCTGCCCGTATTTCTGTGTGCTGCGGCACTCGCGACATTTTTCGTTCTTGCGGCCGGCGTGCGCATCATGGCACCGCCGCGCGGACTGGAAGCGCCCGCCCCCGGACCGGAAGGGATCCGGGTGCGCCTGTTCCGGGTGGCCAGCAGTATCGAGCTCGAGCAACTGTTTGACTGGCACGGCTACGAGCTCGATGCGGTTCGTTCCGGAGAGGCGACGGTTCCTGCCCTGCTGGCAAAAGCCCTGCCGCGGGACCTTGGCACCGTGCCGCTGCACGGCGGGCGCAAGTCCCTGTTCCTCGCCGCGGTACTGCCGAGCGTGCTCTACTGTAATGAACTGGTGCTGCTGCGCCGCCGCAGGCTCGAGCAGATCCGGGCCGGGGCTTCAACACCGATGGCGACCGGTGCGTGGGCCCGGGCCCAGGCTCGGCGCTACGGTCTCGAGGAGCTGGCGCTCGAGGAACTGCTGCGCCGGGTCGACAGGGTTCCGGTCGCGCTGGCCCTCGCCCAGGCCGCCGTCGAGAGTGGGTGGGGAACCTCGAGATTTGCGCGTCAGGGCAATTCGCTGTTCGGTGTTCGGACCTGGGTGATGGACGAGGGGCTTGTCCCCGATGACAGCGGTCCCGGCACGACCTTCGGAGTGAGGCGATACCGCACCGTTGCACACTCGGTCTGTTCCTACATCCACAACCTGAACGTGAGTGATCACTACGCCTCGTTCCGCGAGGCCAGGCAGCGGCTGCACCGGGATGGAGTCGCGCGACAGCGCTGGGGGCACGAGCTTGCGGGCCACCTGCACCGCTATTCCGAACAGGGAGAGCGCTATACCGAAGTGGTCAGGTCGGTGATCTCGGGAAACGCGCTCGATGAGTTCGAAACCGTGACCCTGACAGGCGATCCGGCGCAGGCGGCCGCAGGCGGCTGAGCCGAAATCAGGGTCCGGGAGAGAGAAACTGCACGCCGAACCATCGCCAGCGGGCATCAGGCCCCGGCATGGTGCAATTCACCCGCGAGCGCCCCGGCGGCAGCAGGGCGTGGAACCGGGCCTCGACCCGGCGTCCGAGCACCTCGAGATCAAGCCCGCCGCCGGAACTTGAGAAACAGGCCAGCCGATCAAGATGACCGAACTCGTCGGGCACGGTAAAACCGAACGGCGGCGGGTTCTGCGCGATCACCGGATTGGCAGGAAGGACATCGGTTACCGGCAGCGGAAGGGCATTGATGACCAGACGGAAACGATCGAGCCCGCCGTAGCGCTCGTTCAGTGGAAACCGTGGAAGAGCCAGCCGGTCAGCTGCAGCATGGACCACGCCCGAGTGCTGCCCGAAGGCGGTCTCGAACCCGTGCCGGCGAACCATCTCGCGGACCTCGAGATCATATTCACCGAACGGGTAGGCAAACAGCCGCGGCCGCTCGCCGAGCTCAGCGAGGAACCGGGCGTTCGACTCCTCGAGCTCGCGGGCCGCATCCTGACGGGTGATGCGCGTCATGTGCGGATGGGTTCGGGTCTGGCTGCCGATCGTGACCCCGGCGCGATGCAATTCGCGCAGCTGGTCCCAGCTCATGGAGCTGGTGCGGTTGTAGTCGACAGGGTCGGTCGCCACGAACAGGGTGAACGGGAATCCCGCATCCCGAAGCCGCGGCCAGGCTTCCCGGTAGACCGAGAGAAACGCATCGTCGATCGTCAGCCCGATGGTCCTGTCGGGCAGCGCCTCCCCGCTCCGGACGCGAGCGACAATCTCGGGCACCGGCAGAACCGTATAGTCCCCGCTGGCGAGTTCGCGCAGGTGCGCCTCGAACTGGTCCAGCCTGATGCTGGTGCTCGGATGGTCGGTCTCGCCGAAACGGTGGTAGACGAGAATGACGGCAGAGGGCTCGGCGGCCTGCGGCGCCGGCGTGAGGGCGCATGCGGCAAGCAGCGAAAGGACCGTCCAGTTGATACGGGAGCGATGCCAGGCGCGTGCCATCCGGAAACTCTCGCTGTCCAGACCGGTATCGTGCGCATTATACTCCGGGGTCCGATCATGACGCCAGAACACCGGCAGGCGGAAGAGGCGGGGACTGCAGGCAAGGGCCCGCGCTGGAGGCAGGACGCCCGTGTTCGCTTGTTGTACCGGAAATAGTCATGTCACGAACCGCGCGTCGCCGCGGGGAGCCAGCGGGGATGCCGGGTCCGTGAACCGCGAAACCGGCCGCAGGGTGGCGCCGTCAGGCTTTCAGGGTTTCGACACGAGTTGCGAAAGCTGCGGGCCGTGATCCTGGCGCTGGATTCCTCGGGCGCGAGCTGTTCGGTCGCGTTGCGGCGCGACGGGGCCATTGCGGCCTGCCTGCGCCGGGAGCTCGCACACGGTCACGCGGCCGTCCTGCCACCGATGATCCGCAGCATTCTCGACGGAATTGCCCCCGAACAGCTCCGTGCGATTGCCGTGGTGGTCGGGCCCGGATCGTTCACCGGCATCCGCATCGCCATCGCCGCGGCCCGCGGCCTGGCCCTGGCGCTCGACCGGCCGCTGGTGGGAACGAGCGGCTTCGATGCGATCGGGTTCCGCGCGAGCGGGCGCCCGGCCGGACCGGGAACGCGGGACGTGATCGCGATCGACAGTCGCAGGGCCGAGTCCTTCGTTGAGGTGCGTGACGAGACGGGAATGGTCGTGGAGGCCGGACAGGCAGTCGGGGTCGATGAATTCTGGCGCGGCTTCGCGGCCCGACATGATGCCAATGCCACGGTTCGTCTCTGGGGCGACGCTGCCGGGAGGATGTCAGCGGCGTGCGCCGGCACGCGAATCCTGGCCGTCGATGCCGACGGGCCGTCGGCGGCAGAAGCGTCGGCCGTCGCCGAGGTGAAACTGGAGACCGGGATCCCGCCCGATCCGCGCTCGGTCCGTCCGCTCTACCTTCGGGCGCCGCTGTGAGCCGGACAACGCTGTACCGGTGCCGGAAGGATGTCGCACGGGCCGGCCCGCTCGCACGGCACGTTGTCCGTGGCAGCATCGAGACGCTCCTGCCCGCCGGCTCTGGCTGGACCCGATGCGCCATCGATCGCGCCGTCGGGTCGGGCGAGGCCGAGCTGGCGGTGCTGGTCCGACGGGGCGCCGGCATGCCGGCGATGGTGTGCGGGTGCGTGCTGTGGCGCGCCATCGTCCCGGAGGCCGAGATCCTCCAGGTCGCGGTCCGCCTTGCTTGCCGCCGACGTGGCCACGGATCGAGGATGCTCGCCGGATGCACCGACATCATGCGGGCCTCGGGCGTGCGGGAGGTGTTTCTCGAGGGTGCATCGGGAAATCGACCGGCCCTGACGTTCTACCGGTCCGCCGGTTTCCGCGCGACGGGTCGACGGACCGGATATTACGGCAGGCAGGACGCAGTGCTGATGCGATCTGCAGTGTTGCCGCGGTCAGGTCATGCCAACAGGGTAAACCTGATGAGAACGGGCATACAGAACAATTGTCATGAAAACGTGTTGCGCCAGGCTGATACCTGCTCTATTCAATATCGTAATATCCAATAACCTGTGAACTGGAAGATCCGAAGCATGGATAAACCGGCCATCGAAATTAATCGCGAGCAGACGGTCAACGTCGTTGCGGCATATGTTTCCCACAACAGCATTCCGGCGGAAGACGTGACCCAGTTCATCCAGAAGGTCTATGACACGATCAGCCAGCTTGGTGTGGAACCCGTCAAGCCGGAAATGCCGAAGCCGGCGGTTCCGGTCAAGCAGTCGGTGACGGACGACTACATCATCTGTCTCGAGGATGGCCGCAAGCTGAAGATGCTGAAACGGCATTTGAAGATCGCCTTCGGGCTGACGCCCGAAGAATACCGCCAGCGCTGGGGTCTGAAACCGGACTATCCCATGGTCGCCCCTTCCTATGCGCGCCAGCGCAGCGACCTTGCCAAGCAGTTCGGGCTCGGCAACTCGAGGCGGGGCGCCGGCAAATAGCGAACAAACCGGGCAGGATGTTCCGGAAAGTGCTATCCTTCTTCTGACAGGCTGACATAGGATGCGGTGCGGTGCGGAATGGACCTCACCCGCCCGAAGGAGCGGCAACGGACGTGCCGATGGTGCCATGACAGGGTCCGGGGCAATCCGTCGATCCGGTCCGGACCCGACGGTGGACCGGGAACCGATCTCGGTGAGATCCGGGTCCTCCGAGATCCGTCTTGCCAGGAACGCTTCCGAGATCGAGGCCGCGCAACAGCTCCGCTACAGGGTGTTCTACGAGGAAATGGGAGCGGTCCCTACTCCCGAGGCACGGCGCGCACGACTTGACTGGGACCGGTACGACGCGGTGGCCGACCATCTCCTGGTGATTGATCACGAGGACGGAGCGTCCATTGTCGCGACCTACCGGCTGACCCGTCGCGAGGTCGCCGAGTCGACGGGAGGATACTACACCGCCGGCGAGTATGACATCGGGCAACTGGTCGCAACGCCCGGCACCATCATGGAGCTCGGCCGCTCCTGCGTCGAGGCCCGCTACCGGACACGCACGACCATGAAACTGCTGTGGACGGGAATAGCGGCCTACGTGTTCAGGCACGACATCCGCCTCATGTTCGGGTGCGCCAGCTTTCCCGGCGTTGATCCCGACCGGCATGCCGTAGGGCTGTCCTACCTTCACCACCACCACCGGGCCCCCGCCGAACTCAGGCCGCGCGCGCTTGATGCGCTGTACGTCAACATGAACCGGGTCCCGCCCGACGCGATCGATGCCCGACGTGCCTTTGCCGAGCTGCCGCCCCTGATCAAGGGCTACCTGAGGCTCGGCGGGTGGGTTGGCGAGGGCGCGGTGATCGACCGGCAGTTCAACACCACCGACGTCTGCGTCATCGTTCGCACCGAGTCCGTGACCAGGAAGTACTTTCGCCACTACGCCCGCACAGCCGGAGACGCGACGACCAGATGACGAAGGCGGTGACAACAAGGGCCGTCCTGGAACCCGGCGCCGCCCTGTCGCCGCGCTCTGTCGGTCTCGCCGTCTCGCGCCTGGGCGCCTACATCACGCTGACCTTGGTCCTGTTGCCGTTCCAGCTGGCCGCGATGATCGCGTGTCCGCCGCTCTCGCGCGCGATACCGCTGCTGCACCATCGGATCGGCGCCCGCATCCTGGGCCTCGACATCCGGACCGAAGGCAGGCCGGAAGACCACGGTGCGACACTCTATGTTGCCAACCACGTTTCGTACTACGACATCATCGTGCTGGGAGCGCTGCTGCCGGGCCGCTTCGTTGCCAAGCGCGAGGTTTCGGGATGGCCGGGATTTGCCCAGCTCGCCTGGCTCACGCGCACCATCTACATCGACCGGAGATCCCGCGGCGCGCGGAGCGAGATCGACCAGCTCCGCGCCGTGCTTGGCCGCGGCGACCGGCTGATCGTGTTCCCCGAGGGGACCAGTTCCGACGGCGTGCGGGTGCTGCCGTTCAAGAGCACGCTGTTCGCCTCGGTTGCCGGCGCGAAGGTGCGTGTACAGCCGGTATCGGTGCGCTACACCAGGCTGGGGAACTGTCCGATCTCCCATGTGGACCGACCGCTGTGCGCCTGGTACGGCGACATGGACCTCATGCCGCACCTGTGGCGGGCCCTGATGCAGGACAGGATCGGCGTCACGATCCGGTTCCACCCGGCCATCGCGGCGGACCGGATTGCCGACCGCAAGAAACTGGCACGGCTGGCGCGTGCGCCGATTGCCGGCGATCTCGGAGAACGCGCACCCGGCTTGACCCCGGACCGTGTGGTGCTAGTCTGGCCCGGAGGCAGGATATCGGGAGACCGCAGGCACGCCATGCCAGCACAACCGGCTGATCGCACCACGATCGGTGAGCGATGACTGTAGCGCATCGGTGCCCCGGCGAACGCCGCGCCAAGGGGCTTTTCATCAAGACCTACGGCTGCCAGATGAACCAGTACGATTCCGGCCGGATGGTCCGGGTCCTGGCGGACAGCGGCTATCGCGAGGTTTCCCGGGCAGACGAAGCCGAGCTGATCATCCTCAACACCTGCCACATCCGAGAGAAAGCCACCGAAAAGGTGTTCTCCGAACTCGGCCGGCTCAGGCAGCTGAAGTCGGCGGCGGCGGCGCACGGCCGCCGGGTCATGCTGGCAGTGGCCGGCTGTGTCGCCCAGGCCGAAGGCGAGGAAATCACCGTGCGCGCACCATGGGTCGACATGGTGTTCGGGCCGCAGAGCTATCATCGGCTGCCCGAACTGGTCGTCAGGGCCGGCGCGATGCGGGTGGACGCGACCACCGGCGCGCGCCTGGTCGATACCGAGTTTTCGGTGGAGAGCAAGTTCGACCACCTGCCCGCGCAGCCGGCGACGAGAGCGAGCGCGTTCCTGACCGTGCAGGAAGGCTGCGACAAGTTCTGCTCCTTCTGCGTCGTGCCCTACACCCGGGGAGCCGAGGTTTCGCGTTCCGTTGCGGAGGTGCTCGAGGAAGCGCGCAGGCTTGTGGCGGGCGGGGCGCGGGAGATCACCCTGCTCGGCCAGAACGTCAACGCGTGGCACGGACGGGGTCCGGCGGGAGGCGAATGGTCGCTCGGAGGGCTCATTGCGGCGCTTGCCGAAATCGGCGGGCTCGACCGCATCCGCTACACGACCTCGCATCCCTGCGACATGGACGAAACCCTGATCGCGGCCCACCGCGACGTACCCAAGCTGATGCCGTACCTGCACCTGCCGGTGCAGAGCGGGTCTGACCGGGTGCTGCGGGCGATGAACCGCAGGCACGGAACCGGCCTGTACCTGGAAACCGTCGAGCGGTTGCGCAGGGCGCGGCCGGATCTGGCGCTGTCGTCGGATTTCATCGTGGGCCATCCCGGCGAGACCGAGCAGGACTTCGAGGCGACGCTCGACCTGGTGCGCGAGGTCGGGTACGCCCAGGCCTACTCGTTCAGGTACAGCCCGCGGCCCGGCACGCCCGCGGCCGGGCGTGCGCAGCTGCCGGATGCGGTGAAGGCGGAGCGGCTGGCCCGGCTGCAGGCGCTGCTCAACGAACAGCAGCACGCGTTCAACCGACGAGCCGAGGGAACGGTACAGACGGTGCTGGTCGAACGGAGCACCGACCGCGCGGGTCAGCTCGTCGGCCGCGGTCCCTACATGCAGGCGGTGCACTTTGACGGACCGGACCGGCTGATCGGCACCCTGGTCCGGGTGCGCATCGTCCGCGGGCTGGCCAACAGCCTGTCGGGCAGGCCGGAGCCGGGCCTGAGCCAGGAGGAGAATTGCCGACCGTGAACGTTGCACCAGGTGATGGCAACCGGCTGACAGTGGAACTTCCCGACTACCAGTTGCTCCCGCCGCTGCTGGGTCAGCACGACCGGAACCTCGCACGGATCGAGCAGAAGCTGAAAGTCTCGCTGGCCTGCTTCGGAAGCACCATCGAGATCATCGGCGACGGCCAGCAGGCCCCGATTGCCCAAGCGACCCTCGAGGCACTGTACCGCCACCTGGAGGACATGAACGGGTGCAAGTCGATGGATCTTGCGACGGTCGATGCGGCGATCAACTGGGCGTCGCAGTCGGCGGGCTCCGACGGCGTGCCGGATCCCTCGTCATTCGCCGACCCGCAGGCCACACTCGAGACCTGGTTGCGCCCGATCTCGCCGCGAACGGTCAACCAGCGCGACTACGTTGCCCGCCTGCTGGAGACGGATCTCGTGATCGGACTGGGGCCGGCGGGAACCGGCAAGACCTACCTTGCCGTCGCCGTCGCCATCGCCCTGCTCAAGCAGAACATGGTGGACCGCGTGGTGCTGTCGAGGCCGGCAGTCGAGGCCGGCGAGCGGCTTGGATTCCTGCCCGGAGACATGCGCGAGAAAGTCGATCCCTACCTGCGGCCGCTCTACGATGCGCTGCACGACATGATGCCCGCGGCCCAGGTCGAACGCCGTCTGGCAACGGGGGAAATCGAGATTGCACCGCTCGCCTTCATGCGCGGGCGTACCCTCTCGAATGCTTTCGTGATCCTCGATGAGGCGCAGAACACGACACCGGTGCAGATGAAGATGTTCCTGACCCGCATGGGCGAGAACTCGCGCATGTGCCTCACCGGCGACCTATCGCAGATCGACCTGCCACGGGGCACCCGGTCGGGACTGGAGGACGCGCTCGGGATCCTGCGGGGAATGTCCGGCGTCGGTATCACCGAGTTCTCGTCCTCCGACGTGGTGCGACACTCCCTGGTGGCGCGGATCGTCGATGCCTACAACCGGCGCGATGCTGCCCGGGACGAAGCGACGTGACGGACGGGTGCGCGGCCAGCGGAGAGGCGGAACAACCGGTCGAGATCGTGGTCGCGTGCGAACAGTGGCGCTCCGCGTGTCCCGACATCGAGGACGTGTGCCTTCGGGCCGTCCTGGCCGTCCTGGCGGAACACCGGTGCGGCGAGGTCTCGGTCCTGCTCGACGGCAACCTCCGGGTCCGGGACCTGAACAGTGTCTGGCGAAACCGGAACATGCCCACCAACGTCCTCGCGTTTCCCGCCGGTCCGCCGCCGTCGCGGGGGGTACCGCACCCGCTGGGCAGCATCGTGCTCGCATTCGAGACCGTGCGCGAGGAGAGCAGGGAACAGGGCCGGATGTTCCGGGACCACACGGCGCACCTGGTGGTGCACGGTACCCTGCACCTGCTGGGGTACGACCATGCGGCCGACAGGGATGCCGCCGCAATGGAACGGCAGGAAAGCCGGATCCTGGGCAGTCTCGGCCTTGACGACCCGCACCGAAGGCGGGCGGACCGGTGATGGGAACGACCGGCTACGCGGCAGATCACACCGGGCTTGCGGGCCGGGCGCGGCGGATGCTGCGTTCACTCAGGCTCGGGTCGAACGGCACCACGGTGCGCGACACGCTCGAGGAACTGATCGAGGAAGGCGCCGGTACGGCCGAAGTGGAGATCGACGCCCATGAACGCGCGCTGATCCGCAATGTCCTGGGGCTCCGGGACATCGTCGCCTGGGACGTGATGGTCCCGCGCGCCGACATCGTTGCCGTCGACATCGCCACCGACCTGCCGCAACTCTCGGCGCGCATGGTGGAGGTCGCCCATTCCCGCCTTCCCGTGTACCGGGAAACCCTGGACGACGTCGTCGGCATGGTGCACATCAAGGACGTGCTGGCGCGGTTGAATGCGGACCAGCCCGCGGCACTCGTCGAGCTGGTGCGCGAGGTCCTGTTCGTGTCCCCGACGATCCGGGCGCTGGACCTGCTGCAGGAAATGCGCATGTCGCGGCTGCACCTGGCCCTGGTGGTCGACGAATACGGTGGCATCGACGGTCTGATCACGATCGAGGACCTGGTCGAGGAGATCGTGGGCGAGATCATCGACGAGCACGATGTCGAGGAAGCCGATCACATCGTCATGCAGTCCGACGGTTCCGCCATCGCGGACGCGCGGACCACGATCGAGGAGCTCGAAGTGCTGTTCGGCACCGTCGTCGCTGAAGAACAGCGCGACGAGGTTGACACCCTGGCCGGACTGATCTTCGGCGTCGCCGGAAGGATCGCAAGGCCGGGCGAGATCATCCGCCATGCCAGCGGACTCGAGTTCGAGATCCTCGATGCCGACCCGCGGCGTCTGAAGTCAGTCCGGATCAGGCCGCCGGCCGCGTGATGCGGTGCCCGAACTGATCGTTACCCGACTGCTTTCGCTGGCCCGCCTCGTCGGTGACGCCCGCGGCATCCGCGGCGTTCTGCTCACCGTGCTCCTCGGCGCCCTGGCCTCCACCGCACTGCCCCCGCTGCATGTCCTGCCGGCGCTGGTCGCGTTCTCCGGGCTGGTCTGGCGGCTCGAACGGGCCGGCACGCCAGCTGCCGCCGCCGCGACCGGCTGGCTGTTTGCGTTCGGCTATCACGTCGCCGGGCTCTACTGGGTCTCCAACGCCCTGCTGGTCGAGAGCGACCGGTACGCCTGGGCGGTGCCGTTTGCCGCCATCGGGCTGCCGATGGTGCTCGCGGTGTTCCCGGCGGCCACCCTGTCGACAGCGGTCATGCTGTCCCGGCCGCGGGAGCGGGCGCTCGCGGTCCTCGTACTGTGGAGCCTGGCCGAGTACCTGCGCAGCACCATGTTTACAGGGTTTCCGTGGAACCTTGCAGGCTACGCATTCGCAGGCTCCGACGCGCTCTCCCAGGCCGCCGCCTGGATCGGCATTCATGGCCTCGGGCTGGCCGTGCTCGCACCGGCACTGGCACCGGCCCTGCTCACCGCCGCACGCAATCACCGTCCGTGGATTGCCCTTGCCGCCATCGCGGTCCCGTTCCTGCTGTGGGCCGGTGGCTCGGCCCGGCTCGATACCACACCGCCGGACAGGGGCGCGGGCCCGGTCATCCGCCTGGTCCAGGGTAACGTTCCCCAGCACGAGAAGTGGGACCCGGAACGACGCGATGCACACCTTGCCCGCTATCGGCAACTCACACTCGACCCCGAACCCCTGGTCCGGCAGCCGGGACTTTCCCCCGGCACTTCACCGCTCGCAATCATCTGGCCCGAAACCGCGGTGCCCGCCTTTCTGAACACGCATACGGCCCTTCAGCACTGGCTCGACGCCATGGTACCGGAAGGCGGAAGCCTCGTCGCAGGGGCGCCGGCGCGCGTCGAATCGCGGCTGTTCAACTCGGCATTCGTCTTTGACGGACGCGGCACGTCGGTGGCCCGCTATGACAAGGCCCATCTTGTTCCCTTTGGCGAGTATCTGCCGCTGCGCGGGTGGCTCCCGTTGCCGGTGCTCTTCGAGTCCTTCATCGACTTCTCCCCGGGTCCGGGCCCGGCATCCATGCCGATACCGGGCCTGGGGCTGGCAAGTCCGCTGATCTGCTATGAGGCGATCTTCCCGGGCGAGGTGGTGGTGGCCGGGGCGCCGCGGCCCGCGTTGCTGCTCAACCTGACAAACGATGCCTGGTACGGGCACAGCGCCGGTCCCTACCAGCACCGGACCAGCGCGCGCATGCGCGCCGTGGAGGAGGGCATTCCAATGGTCCGGGTGGCCAACACGGGGATCTCCGGTGTCTATGACGCCCTGGGCCGCACCGTCGCCGAGATCGGTTTCGGTGTCACCGGGGCGCTCGACGCCCGTCTGCCTCCACCCCTGCCCGCCCCGACCGTCTATGCCAGCCACGGCGAAAGTGCCTGGGCGGGAATTGTTGCTCTCCTGCTGGGTCTCGTGCTGATGCTGCGCGTGGCGCGCACGTGAACGACCGGCACGGAAATTCGCTTGACCGTGCTCGGGGGATTCAGCAATGAAGGCCGCGGATCGCCTGCAGGATGCGGTAACGGAGGAGTGCGGTGGCCCAGGGCAGCTACGTGTTTACCAGTGAATCGGTATCGGAAGGTCACCCGGACAAGATCTGCGACCTCATTTCCGATACCGTGGTCGATCTCTACCTCGCGGCCGACTCCCACAGCCGGGTTGCCTGCGAAACACTTGCCACCACCAATCGGGTCGTGCTTGCCGGCGAGGTGCGCGGGCCGGATGAGGTTGCGGCCGGCATCATCGACGCGGTGCGGGCGGCCATCCGGCGGGTGGGCTACGAGCAGGACGGGTTTCACTGGCGCACCTGCGCGATCGAGACATACCTGCACCCGCAGTCGCAGGATATTGCCCAGGGAGTGGATGCGCAGGCGGGCAATGACTCCGGAAACGTGGGCGCGGGTGACCAGGGGCTCATGTTCGGCCATGCCTGCCGCGAGACCGACGTGCTGATGCCCGCGGCAATCCACTACGCGCATGCGATCCTGCGCGATCTCGCCCGGGCGCGGCATGCCGGCGAGGTGCCGGGTCTCGGACCCGATTCCAAGAGCCAGATCAGCCTGCGCTACGAGAACAGCCGGCCGATCGGCGCCGCCTCGGTGGTCGTCTCGACCCAGCACGATCCCGGGCTCGGGCAGAAGCAGGTGCGCGAGCTGGTGCGCCCCTACGTGGAACGCTGCCTGCCGCCGGGCTGGATGTGCCCGGAAGACGAATTTCACGTCAATCCGACCGGCGTGTTTGTCACCGGCGGACCAGACGGGGACACCGGGCTGACAGGGCGCAAGATCATCGTCGACACCTACGGCGGCGCCGCACCGCACGGCGGCGGCGCGTTTTCGGGCAAGGATCCGAGCAAGGTCGACCGGTCAGCGGCCTATGCGGCGCGCTGGGTGGCAAAAAACCTGGTGGCGGCGGGGCTGGCGGACAAGTGCACGATCCAGGTCGCCTATGCCATCGGTCACCGCAGGCCGCTGTCGGTTCTGGTGGAGACCTACGGCACCGGCGCGCTGGATGACACGGAGCTCGAACGGCGTGTCCGGTCGGTGGTCGACCTGTCGCCGGGCGGCATTCGCTCGCGCCTGGACCTCGGCCGGCCGATCTACGCCCGCACGTCGTCCTACGGACACTTCGGGCGCGAACCCGAGGCTGACGGCGGGTTCTCCTGGGAACGGCTCGACCTGGTCGACGCCCTCAGACAGGGGTAGGCCGGTCCGGTCCGGGGACGCGCTCCGTCCTGCCGGTGCGGGCCGCCTCGCAGGCCGAGAGGATCATCTGCAGCGAGCGTCACGGGCGGCGGCGTGCCGTTTCCAGGGTGGTGCAGATCGCGTCGCAGGCGTCGAGCAACCTCGCAAGGTCCGGCACGTACCGAGTGCCGACGGCTCTTGCGCCATCGTGTCCGCGCCCGTCGTCGTCCCGGATCCCCACGAGTTCGGCCTGGTCCGACGCGGCGAGCGCCCGGGTCCGGAAGGTTCCGTGGTACATGGCAAGGCTTGCGATCCCCACCCTGGCGGGAGGCTTGACGGTCATCGTCGGGTCCTTCTGCTGCGGTCAGGGCGCCACGTTATCGGTGTCATCCCCCAAGTCTGCGCGAGCACGGCCTGACGAGGACGGTTCTGGTAGAGTGAGCCGGCCTTGCCCTGCACGGAAGCCGCCATGCCCACGAGCCGCCCGAACATCCTGTTCCTGTTTTCCGACGGGCATGACCCCCGGCACATGGGCGTGAGCGGCTCGCCGCTCGCCCACACGCCGCACATGGATGCCCTCGCCGCGCGCGGCACCCGGTTCGTCAACGCAGATGCGCCGAGCCCGGTCTGCGTACCGGCACGAGCCTCGCTTGCGACCGGGCTGGACGTGCATGACATCCGCTGCCGGGACAATGTGCTTGCCTGCGACGGCCGGGTGCGTGGCTGGGGTCACGTGATGCGGGCACACGGCCATCGCGTCGAGTCGATCGGCAAGCTGCACTACACCATCGATACCGATGACACCGGATTTGGCGCCCGGCACCTCGCCATGCACATCTGGGAGGGGATTGACCAGGTCTGGGGCTCGGTGCGGGATCCGTTGCCCTCCCGGCCCCGCGACCGCGTCATGCTGAAGAACATCGGTCCGGGCTCGAGCAACGACAACCAGTCCGACACCGACGTGGCCGAGGTGGCCGAGGCGGCCGCGGCCTGGCTACGCAAGCGGGCTGCGTCGCCGGACGCGAAACCCTGGTGCCTGTTCGTCGGCCTGGTGGCACCGCAGCCGAACTTCGACCGCTGCCCGCTCGATGCAATCGAGCCGTCCAGGCTGCTGCCGGCCGACGGCCATGCGCATCATCCGTGGATCGCGCGGCGCGAGGAACACGTCTGCGAGGACACCCACTTCCGCGGCCGTCCGGAGCACCGCCGGCTGGCGTTTCGTGACAGTCATCGTGACCGCGCTCAGGGAGACCGGCCTCGAGGACGACACACTGGTGATCGACAGCTCGGACCATGGCGACAATCTCGGCGCCAGGGGCCTGTGGGGCACGTCCAGCCTGTACCGGGAATCGGTCTGCGTGCCTCTGATCATGGCCGGTCCCGGTATTCCCGCCGGCCGCGTGGCCTGGACACCGGCAAGTCTCGACGCCCTGGGACGGCCCGACGTCGGGGACGGCCACCGCCGCGCCTCGCGATCGCTCCTCGATCTGGCAGGCACCCGTGATCACCGGCGCACCGTGATGAGTCAGTATCGCGCGGTCGGCGCACCGACCGGCGCGTTCATGGTTGCGGATGCGCGCGACAAGCACCACTGGCATGTTGATTGCCCGCCGGAACTGTTCGATCTGCGGTTCGATCGCGAAGAGACCCGCAACCGTGCCGGGGAACCGGCGTATCAGGACGTTCGCGAGCACCTGCACGCGGGACTGCTTGCGCACCTGGGTGGGCGCACCCCCGAACAGGTCGACCGGATGGCCAAGGATGACCAGAGCGCCCTGGTACAGCGATACGGCGGCCCGGTTGCCGCGCTCGAAGCCGCAACGCCGGTGCCCGGGAACCGGAGCTTCGATCGGTGACGGCGGATCCTGTGGTCGGCGGCACGTCCTGGCCGGTCTTTCGCGGCCGCCGCCGCGGCCGCCGGCTGCGCGACGGCCGCGCTCGCCTGCTGGGGGAACGGCTTCCCGGCTGCGAGATCCGGCTCGACGGCAGGGCGGACTGCATTGATCCCGCAGGGCTGTTTGCTGCGCCGCTGCGCGAGATCTGGCTCGAGATCGGTTTCGGGGCGGGGGAACATCTCGCATGGCAGATCGCCAGGGCCCCGGACATCGGCATCATCGGCTGCGAGCCGTGGATGAATGGAGTTGCATCCCTGCTGCCGCGGCTCGGGCAGGGCGAACTTGCCCGGGTCCGGATCCTTGCCGATGACGCGCGGCCTCTTCTGCCCCTGCTTCGCACCGCCAGCATCGCCAGGATCTTCGTGCTGTTTCCGGATCCGTGGCCGAAGCGGCGCCATGCCGCCCGGCGCGTCGTCCAGCACCACGCAGTCGCACAGTTCGCCCGGCTGCTGCGCCCGGGTGGCGAATTGCGGCTTGCCACCGATGATCGCGGCTACCTGCGATGGATGCTGGAACACATGGGTGCAAGCCCGCAGTTCGACTGGCTGGCGCAGCGGGCCCGCGACTGGCGCGAACGACCCGCGGACTGGCCGGAGACGCGTTACGAGGCCAAGGCCCGTGCCGCCGGGCGCCCGCCGGTGTTCCTGCGCTACCGGCGCCGGCACTAACCGGCGGAACGCGAAATCGCGCTTGAAGCACGCGGCGAATGGCGTATAGTCTTCAGTGTCTCCCGGTCAGTTTGATGAAAGGGGTGACCGGGTGTCCTGCCCGGCCGCACATTTCGCCATGGCATCACCGGTCACCAGGAATGTCCAGCAGATCATCGAGGCTCCGATCGCCGGCATCGGCTACGATATCGTTCGGGTCTCCCTGTCGGGAGGCGCGCGGCGCGTACTCCAGGTCATGGTCGAGAGGGTGGACCGCGAGGAGATGACGGTCGATGACTGTGCCGCGGTGAGCCGGCTGGTCTCGGCGCTGCTCGATGTCGAGGATCCGGTTGACGGTGCCTACAGTCTGGAAGTGAGTTCTCCCGGGATCGACCGGCCGTTGACCCGCCCCGGGGATTTCGAGCGCTTTGCCGGTTTCGAGGCACGGATCGAACTTGTCGAGCCGCTGGATGGCCGTCGCCGCCTGCGTGGCAGGCTGCAGGGGATCGACGAGACCGGAACCATCAGGCTGGACGTCGACGGCATGCGCCACCTGGTGCATCACGGCGCGATCAGGACAGCACGCCTGGTGCTGACCGACGACCTGGTTGCCGCCGGGCGGCGGACTGGTGCCGAAACACCGAACCGGATGGAGTAAACCATGGCCATGGAAGCCACCTACCTTCCCAGGACGGAACTGCTGCAGGTTGCCGACGTGCTGGCGCGGGAGAAGGGCATCGACCGGGAAGAGGTCCTGGTCGCCATCGAACAGGCGGTCCAGAATGCCGGACGGGCGAAATACGGCCAGGATTTCGATATCAGGGCCACCATCCACCGCCAGACCGGCGAGATCTCGCTGTTCCGCTACGTCACGGTGGTCGACGAGGTTGAGGACGAGAATGTCCACGTGACCGTGGAAGGGGCGAGCCGCAGGGAACCCGGACAGTCCTGGCAGGTTGGCGATTTCATCGTCGAGGAACTGCCGCCGGTCGAGTTCGGACGCATCGCGGCGCGGGCGGCCAAGCAGGTGATCAGCCACCGGGTTCACCAGGCGGAGCGCGAACGCGAGTACCTGGAGTACAAGGACAAGGTCGGCGAGATCGTCAACGGCATGGTCAAGTCGTCGGAGTACAGCGGTGTCAAGGTCGACCTGACGCGGGCGGAGGCGATCATTCGCCGCGAGGACCTGCTGCCGCGGGAGTCGTTCCGCAACAACGACCGGATCAGGGCCTACATCGTCGACGTTCGGGAAGAGGTGAAGGGGCCGCAGATATTCCTGTCCCGGACCCATCCCGAGTTCATGCGCCGGCTGTTCCGCCAGGAGGTTCCGGAGATCTACGAGGGAATCATCGAGATCAAGGCGGTGGCGCGGGACCCGGGCAGCCGGGCCAAGATCGGGGTGCTGTCGCATGACAGCAGCATCGACCCGGTGGGCGCCTGTGTCGGCATGCGGGGCAGCCGGGTGCAGGCGGTGGTCGGCGAACTCCAGGGCGAGAAGATCGACATCGTCCCCTGGTCGGATGACCCGGCAACCTTCGTGGTCAATGCGCTGGCGCCGGCGGAGGTGAGCAAGGTTGTGCTCGACGAGGAGGAGAAGCGGATCGAGGTGGTCACGCCCGACGACCAGCTCAGCCTCGCGATCGGACGCAAGGGCCAGAACGTGCGGCTGGCCTCGATCCTGACCGGGTGGAGTATCGACATCCTCACCGAGGCCGAGGAATCCGAACGCCGCCAGGAGGAATTCAGGACCCATTCGCGAATCTTCATGGAGGCGCTCGACATCGATGACGTGATTGCGCACCTGCTGGTCGCGGAGGGCTTCAATAGTGTCGTCGAGATTGCCGAGGCCGATCTGGAGGAGCTGATCGACATCGAGGGGTTCGACGAGGACATCGCCGCCGAGTTGCAGGACCGTGCCCGTGCCCACACCGAGCTGGTCAGGGCTGAACTGGACGAGCGCCGCATCGGTCTGGGAGTGACCGACGAGCTCGCGGCGGTCGAGGGACTGACCCTGGAGATGGTGGTGGCGCTCGGCGAACAGGAGGTTCGCACGATCGACGACCTCGGCGATCTCGCGAGCGACGAGCTCATCGAAATTCTGCCGGACATGCCGCTCGACCGCGAGACCGCGGACAGCATCATCATGCGGGCCCGGGCCCACTGGTTTCCGTCCGATCCGCCGGAGGATCCCGCCGGGACCGAATGAACCACCGTCGCTGCATCGTCACGCGCCGCTCCCTTCCCCGCGACCGGCTGGTTCGTTTTGTCGTGGCGCCGGACGGCACCGTGGTCCCCGATCTTGCGGAACGGCTGCCCGGGCGGGGGGTCTGGGTCACGGCCGGCCGGCCGGAGATTTCCCGGGCAGCGGCAACCGGCGGCTTCGCCCGCGCGGTTCGTGCCCGGGCAACGGCCCCGTCCGACCTCGCCGACAGGGTGGAAGCCGGCCTGCTCGAACGGGTGATCATGACCATCGGACTCTGTCGCCGGGCCGGGCTTGCCATGGACGGGCACGCGAAGGCGGCGGCCGCGATCACGGCCGGGAAGGTGGCGCTGCGTCTCGAGGCCCCGGACGGATCCGCAGGTCCGCGGCGCGCGCTTGACAGGCTTGACCCGGCCATCCCGGTCATTGCCGTGCTCTCAGGCAGTGAGCTTGCGCGCGCGTTCGAACGCGACCGGCTCGTGCACGTGGCAGTGACGCACGGTTCGGCCGGTTCCGGCGGCCTCGTGGCGCGGTTGTGCCACGAGGCCGGGCGGCTGGCTGCCTTTCGTGGAATTCCCGACGCGGCCCAGCCGGGCGAACACACGGAGACCGGAACCAAGGGTCATGGCGGAGTGACCCCGGCGCGAGAAGGCGGGAAAAGGCACGGGCCGCCTTGCCCGGACAGCGGCAAGAGCCGGCGTGGCTGACGCGGAAAACGATGCCGCTGGCCATCCGGTGAACCGCGGACGAGGCGAAATGCCGAAGCCCGCCGGGCTGCGAATCCGTGGGTACGGGTCCCTTCACTTGGAAAATGGCGCCGGGACGTGTATTGAACCCGGGTATCATCCACATCCTGGCAGTCGTGCGATCAGCGAATGAAGACAACCGACGAGACGGAACGCAAGAAACTCAGCCTCGGCGGCGGCCGGAACCGCCTGTCGCTCGGAAAGTCGGTTGAAACCACCAGGGTTCAACAGAGCTTTCCGCATGGCAGGTCCAAGGTCGTGCAGGTCGAACGGCGTCGCAAGCGCAGCCCGGGATCCCAGGCTCCGAGCCGCGAGGCAGGAACGCGTGAAGGCACCGGCCGGACCCTGACACCCGAGGAGCGCGCGGCACGCGAACGGGCGCTCCAGGGCGCGATGCAGCATGACGTCCAGCGCGAGGCCGGGTCCGAAGCGGCGGAAACGTCGGCCGAGATCGCGATGGAAAGCATCCAGCCGGTGGTGGAAGAGGTTGATCGCCGGCAGGCCGAGCAGGAGGAAGCCCGTCAGATCGCCCAGGCCGAGGAACAGCGTCAGGCCGAGGAGGCGCGGCGTCTGGCCGAGGAACAGGCGACCCGCAACGAACAGGCGCAGCGGCTGAGGGAAAGCCAGAAGAAGACCACCACATCGGTCCGTCCAGCAGCGACGCCCGAGGACGCGGAAACCCCGTCCCGTACGCCCGGCGGCAGGCGGCGTGAGGCTGCGCGCAAGACCCCCGCACCCTCGGGCCGGCGAGGCGAGCCGCGGCGCCGGCACACCGGAAAGATGACGATCAACCAGGCGCTTGATGACGGTGCAGGAGAGCGGGCCCGCTCGCTCGCCTCGGTCCGTCGCGCCCGCGAGCGGGAACGCCGGCGCATGCGCGCCGACGCACCCGAGGCGCCGAAGCGCTCGCGCGAGATCATCGTTCCCGATGCCATTACGGTGCAGGAGCTGGCCAACCGGATGGCGGAGAAGGCGGCAGACGTGGTCATGAAGCTCATGACGCTCGGCGTCATGGCCACGATCAACCAGACCATCGATGCCGATACCGCCGAACTCGTTACCACGGAGTTCGGGCACCGGGTGCGAAGGGTTTCCGAATCCGATGTCGAGACCGGGCTCGGGGCCAAGGCCGAGGACGAGACCGCGCAGCAGCCGCGGGCCCCTGTGGTCACGGTCATGGGCCACGTCGATCACGGCAAGACCTCGTTGCTCGACGCGATGCGCAAGACCAGTGTCGCGGCCGGCGAAGCCGGGGGGATCACCCAGCACATCGGTGCCTACCAGGTACAGCTCGAAGGCGGAGAAAAGATCACCTTTCTTGATACGCCGGGTCACGAGGCCTTCACCGAGATGCGGGCCCGGGGCGCGAACGTCACCGACATCGTGGTTCTCGTCGTGGCCGTCGACGACGGTGTCGTGGCCCAGACCGAGGAGGCAATTCGTCACGCAAAGGCGGCGAAGACCCCGATCATCGTCGCGGTCAACAAGATGGACCTGCCGGACAGCGACCCCGAGCGTGTGCGCAACCAGTTGCTGAACCACGACCTCGTGGTGGAAGAGCTTGGTGGCGACGTGATGCTGATCCCGGTGTCGGCGAAGACCGGGCAGGGCCTGGATCGGCTGCAGGAAGCGATCCTGCTGCAGGCCGAACTGCTTGAACTGAAGGCCAATCCCGACCGTCCGGCGGCAGGCGCGGTAATCGAATCAAAGATGGAGCGGGGACGCGGCAGCGTCGCCACGATCCTGGTCCAGCACGGAACGCTCACGGTCGGCAACATTTTCGTCGCAGGCGCCGAGTGGGGACGGGTCCGGGCGCTGATCGACGATCGCGGCCGCCGTATCAGGGAATGCGGACCGAGTTTCCCGATCGAGGTCCTGGGGCTGAACGGATCACCGCTGGCCGGTGACAAGTTCGACGTGGTCGAAAACGAGTCCCGTGCCCGGGAGATCGTCGATTACCGACAGCGCCAGATCAGGAGCAAACGGGCAGCTGCGGGCGCACGGGGCACCGTGGAACAGATGCTTACCGCGATTGCTGCCGGCCAGGCGGAGGAACTGCCGCTGGTGATCAAGACCGACGTGCACGGATCGCTCGAGGCAATCCGCGGCAGCCTGGAGAACATTTCAAACAACGCTGTCGCCGTGCGCGTGCTGCACGGTGCGGTGGGCGGCATCAACGAGTCCGACGTTGCGCTGGCGGCGGCATCGGGCGCGATGATCATCGGGTTCAATGTCAGGCCCAATCCCCAGGCGCGCGAACTTGCTCGCCGGGACGATGTCGAGATCCGCCTCTACTCGATCATCTACAACGTGATCGACGATGTGAGATCCGCACTCACCGGACTGCTGGCGCCGGACCTCAAGGAGGAGTTCCTCGGCTACGCGGAGATCCGCGAGGTGTTCAACATCTCCAAGGTCGGCAGGGTAGCCGGGTGCATGGTCACCGAGGGCCTGATCCGCCGCGGTGCCAGGGTCCGGTTGCTGCGTGACAACGTGGTCATCCACGAGGGCGCGCTCAAGACCCTGCGCCGGTTCAAGGAGGAGGTCCGCGAAGTCCGTGAGGGCTACGAGTGTGGCGCCGGCTTCGAGAACTACCACGACATCCAGGTCGGTGATCTCATCGAGAGTTTCGAGGTCCGGCAGGTCGAACGGACGCTTGAGTCGGTCGAACGGTCACAGGTCGCTACCCAGGCGTGAGCGGGCCGATGGTGCGCCATGACCTCGAGCGCGGTGTGCCGAGTCAGCGTCAGCTGCGGGTGGGCGAGCTCGTCCGCAAGACCCTGGTCGACATTCTCCGGCGCGGGAACTTCAGGGATCCGGACCTGGTGTCGGCCTCGATCACGGTTTCCGAAGTGACGGTCAGCCGCGACCTGAAGGCCGCGACGGTCTGGGTCATGCCGCTGGCCGGCAGGGACCGTGAACCCGTGCTGGCCGGCCTGTCGCGGGCGGCGCCGTACCTGCGTCGCGAGGTGGCGCGCCGGGTGCGGCTGCGTTCGGTACCGGCACTGGCCTTTCGGATCGATTCCGCCTTCGATGCCTCGTCCAGAATCAACCTGTTGCTGTCGGATCTTGACGTCGCGATGGACAGCGAGGCACCTGATGGCGCGTAACCGGCGCGGCAGGCCGGTCAACGGATGGGTGGTCATCGACAAGCCGGCGGGTATCACGTCGACCCGGGCCGTCAACGTGGTCCGCAGGGTCTTCGATGCGGCCAAGGCCGGTCATGCCGGCACCCTCGATCCCTTTGCCACCGGCATACTGCCGATTGCGCTCGGCGAAGCGACCAAGACGGTCCCCTACGTCATGGGCAGGCGGAAGTCATACCGGTTCGAGATCCGCTGGGGCGAGGAACGCGATACCGACGACTGCGAGGGTACGGTGACCGGAACCAGCGCGGTCCGGCCGGACGGGGAAACCATCGAGCAGGCGCTCGATGCGTTCCGCGGCCATATCGAACAGGTCCCGCCGCGTTATTCCGCGGTGAGGATCGGCGGGCGGCGGGCCTACGATCTCGCGCGTAACGACGAGGAGATGGCGCTTGCCCCCCGGCCGGTCAGGATCGACGAATTCACGCTCGAGACGATCCCGGATCCCGACCGGGCCATTTTCCGGGTGACCAGCGGCAAGGGGGCCTACATGCGCGCGCTCGCGCGCGACCTTGCCCGGTGCGTCGGCACCGTGGGACACCTCTCGCAGCTCGCACGGCTGTCGGTCGGGAACTTTGACGCGGAAACGGCGGTTCCGCTGGATTTTCTTGAAACACGGGTGCATAGTCCCGCCGCCTTCGACCACCTGTTGCCGGTAGACGTGGCGCTGGACGACATCCCGGCGCTGGATGTGACGGGTGACGAGGCGGACAGGCTGCGGCGGGGCCAGAGGGTCCCGCTGTTCCGTGCTTCCGACCGGTCTCGCCGCGGCGAGTTGCGGGAGGGCGACCTGCTGTACGCCCGCTGTTCCGGGCTGCCGGTTGCCGTCTCGCGGATCAGGGAAGGATGCGTCAGCCCTGTCCGTGTCCTCAATCTCTGACGAAACGGAGTATTCGATGTCGATAACCCAGGACAAGAAGTCCGAACTCATTCGTGAGTACGGCCGGGCCGATGGAGATACCGGTTCGCCGGAGGTCCAGGTCGCGATCCTGACCACGCGGATCGCCAACCTGACCGAACACCTCAAGACCCACAGGAAGGACTTCCACTCGCGGCGCGGCCTGCTGATCATGGTCGGAAAGCGCCGTCGCCTGCTCGACTACGTGCGGTCACGCAGCGAAGAGCGATACCGAACCCTGATCGGTCAGCTCGGCCTGCGGCGCTGAACCTGCGGAGTCGTGGATTGAACAGAACGGTACTCGCTGCCAGGAGCGGCGCGGGTCCCGGAACGAGAGTGAAACGAAGGGCTGCACACGATCCGGTGTGCGCGCGCACGGTGCAACACGCTTCTCGTGACCGAAGATCGTCCGAACGCCGGCTGCCTCCCGCGAGGTTGCCGCGGTTGCCCGTCCGTGCCGTCCGTACCGCGTGAGCGGCGGATTGGCCCACATGCAAGGAATAGGTGAGAATGTTCAAGATTTATCGCAAGGAACTTGACTGGGGCGGGCGCCGGCTTGTCCTGGAAACCGGCAAGATTGCGCGACAGGCCGATGGTGCGGTCGTCGTCTCCCTCGGCGAGACCACGGTCCTGTGCACTGCGGTCGGAGCCCGGAACCCCCGGTCCGGCCAGGATTTCTTCCCGCTCACGGTCAACTACCAGGAAAAGACCTTTGCCGCCGGCAAGATCCCGGGCGGGTTCTTCAAGCGGGAAGGCCGGCCGACCGAGAAGGAAACCCTGGTTTCCCGGCTGATCGACCGTCCGATCCGTCCGCTGTTCGTCAAGGGATACAAGTGTGAGACCCAGGTGGTGTGCACGGTTCTGTCACACGACCTCGAAAACGACCCCGACATTGTCGCCATGATCGGCGCGTCGGCAGCTCTTACCTTGTCGGGGCTGCCGTTCCTCGGGCCCATCGGCGCCTGCCGCGTCGGCTACGAGAACGGGCAGTACGTGCTGAACCCGACGCGCCGGGAAAACGAAAGCCATGCACTCGATCTTGTGGTGGCCGGGACCCGCGAAGGGGTACTGATGGTGGAGTCGGAAGCGGCCCAGCTGTCAGAGGAGATCATGCTCGGCGCCGTGACCTTCGGTCACACTGCGTTCCAGCCGGTCATCGACGCGATCATCGAACTGGCCGAGGCCTGCGCGCGCGAGCCGCGCGAGCTCGCACCGGAACCGCCGGAGGTAGCGGCGGTGTCCGAGGCGCTGCGCGGCAGTGTCGCGGATGACCTGGCGAACGCCTACCGGGTCGCCGACAAGGCGGAACGCCATGGCCTGGTCACGGCAGCCAGGCAGAAGGCATACGACGGGCTCGAGACCGACGGCGAGCGCGAGATCGCCGGCGAGGCCTTCAAGGCGCTGGAGGCCGAGATCGTGCGCAACGCCATCCTCGAGACGGGAACGCGCATCGACGGCCGGGATACCCGGACGGTGCGCCCGATCATCTCCGAGGTGGGAATCCTGCCCCGGGCCCACGGGTCGGCGCTGTTCACCCGTGGTGAAACCCAGGCGCTGGTGGTGACCACGCTCGGGACCGGGCAGGACGAGCAGATCGTCGACGCGCTCGAGGGCGAGTACCGCGCGAACTTCATGCTGCATTACAATTTTCCGCCCTATTCCGTTGGCGAGGCCGGTCGCATGATGGGTCCCGGTCGACGCGAGATCGGTCACGGAAAACTGGCCTGGCGGGCGATCCGGCCGCTGCTGCCGACAAAGGAGGACTTCCCCTACACGCTGCGCATCGTGTCAGAAATCACGGAGTCGAACGGCTCCTCGTCGATGGCGACCGTGTGCGGTGCCTCGATGTCGCTCATGGATGCCGGGGTTCCGGTCTCGCAGCCGTGCGCCGGCATTGCCATGGGGCTGATCAAGGAAGGCGAAAATTTCGCGGTTCTGAGCGACATTCTCGGTGACGAGGACCATCTCGGCGACATGGATTTCAAGGTCGCGGGAACCGGTGAGGGCATCACTTCGCTGCAGATGGACATCAAGATCACCTCGATCACCGAGGAGATCATGGGCATCGCGCTGGAGCAGGCCCGGGAAGGCCGGCTTCACATTCTGGCGGAGATGGACAAGGCGATCTCCGGCAATCGCGACGGGGTATCCGATCACGCGCCGCGCATCAGCACCATCTCGATCAGCAAGGACAAGATCCGCGACGTGATCGGCCCGGGCGGCAAGGTGATCCGGGAGATCTGCGAGGAGACGGGAGCGAAGATCGATATCGACGACGACGGCACCGTGATGGTTGCCGCGGTCAATGCCGAGGCCGGGCAGGCGGCGGTCGACCGGATCCGCGCGATCGTGGCCGAACCGGAACTCGGCGTGATCTACAACGGCAAGGTGGTCAAGACGGTCGAGTACGGGGCCTTCGTGAACTTCCTCGGCCCGCGCGACGGTCTTGTGCACATCAGCGAGGTGATGCAGGACCGGGTCAACCGCATCACCGACATCGTCAATGTCGGCGATACGGTCAAGGTGAAGGTGATCGGGTTCGACGACCGCGGGAAGGTCAAGCTCAGCATGCGCGCCGTCGACCAGCAGACCGGTGCCGACCTGGGAGACGAGCGCAGGCGCGCGGCCGGCTGACGCGGATCCCGCACCGCCGCCGGCGCATCCCGGATCGGGTTCGGTGCCGGCACCGATGCGGGCGGACACCGGGCCCGGGAGACATCCCTCGATGCCGGGAACGCGACCGGCCCGCGCGCCGGTCCGGTGAAAGGGTGGTCGTGCCCGACTGGGCAATCCGGACCTCCCCTCGCCCGGCTGCGGCATGACCGTCTGGGTCCGGCCGGCGGCGGCCTGTTGCCGGTCGGGTCTGTAAACGGGTCGGGATACCCGGTGTTATCGACCGGCTGTCCCGGCCGGCGGGGCCGTTCGCGGCCGGGATCAACAGGGGGGTCACCGATGATGGCGGACGGTTTTCGCTCCGTGCCTGACGGTGGCGGTCAGTCCTGGACCTCCGGGCGGGGGATGCCGACCGCGCGCAGTCCCGCATCGACGTAGTGGACCTCGCCGGTCATGCCCGACGAGAGCGGTCCCAGCAGGAACAGGGCGGAGCGTCCGACTTCCTCGAGCGCGATGTTGCGTGACAGCGGGGCATTGTCGCGCGAGTAGCGGTAGACGTAGCGCGCATCGGCAATTGCCGAGCCCGCAAGGGTGCGCATCGGGCCGGGCGAGAGGGCATTGACCCTGATGCCGCGCGGACCGAGATCCACGGCCAGGTAGCGCACGCTGGCCTCGAGCGCCGCCTTTGCCACCCCCATGACGTTGTAGTTCGGGATGGTCCGGACCGAACCGATGTAGCTCAGAGTGATCAGGCTTCCGCCCTCGCCCATCAGTTCGGCCGCCCGGCGAGCGATGCCGGTGAAGGAATAGCATGAGACGTCAAGCGTGTGCCGGAAGTTCTCGCGGCTTGTTTCCAGATACGCTCCCCTGAGTTCGGTCTTGTCGGAATAGGCGATCGCGTGCACCACGAAATCGAGCCGGCCCCAGGTCGCGCAGATGTCGGAAAACAGCCCGTCGAGGCTGTCATCATCCGAGACGTCGCACAGCCAGGCCAGCTTCGACCCCACCGACGCCGCCAGCGGGCCCACCCGTCGGCCGATCGCCGGATTCTGGTAGGTAAACGCGAGTTCGGCACCCTCCGCGGCCAGGACGGCGGCAATGCCCCAGGCAAGCGAGCGCTCGTTGGCCACGCCCATGACCAGGCCCTTTCGGCCTGCCATCAACCCGGAGTGCACTGGTTCGGTTCCGGTCATGTCCCGGTGACCTTCCGATTGAACATGGATGCCGGATCCGCCCGAACCGTTTCTCAGGTGTCCGGAGCGCGAACTGCGAGGACGGCATTGGTTCCGCCGAAACCGAAACTGTTGGAAAGCGCGACCGAGAAACCGATGTCATCGCGCCGTTCCCTGACAATCGGCATGCTGGCGGCTTCCGGGTCAAGGGCAGTGATATTCGCCGAGGCGGCGATGAATCCATGCTTCATCATCAGCAGGGTATAGATCAGTTCCTGCACCCCGGCAGCGCCCTGGGAATGCCCGGTGAGCGACTTGGTCGAGCTGATGGCAGGAACCTCGTTACCGAAGACCTCCGAGATCGCGGCGAGCTCGCGGGTGTCGCCGATCGGGGTGCTGGTGCCGTGGGTGTTGATGTAGGTGACCGGTTCCCCGACACCCTCGAGAGCCATGCGCATGCACCGGACCGCGCCCTCTCCCGAGGGCTGGACCATGTCGACCCCGTCCGAGGTCGCTCCGTAGCCGACGATTTCCCCGTAGACCGACGCTCCGCGCGCCAGCGCCCGCTCACGCTCCTCCAGCACCACCACGCCGCCGCCGCCGGAGATCACGAACCCGTCACGGTGGACATCGTAGGCCCGCGACGCGACCTCGGGCGTGTCGTTGAACCGGGACGACAGCGCGCCCATGGCGTCAAACAGCACCGTCAGCGTCCAGTGCAGTTCCTCGCCACCGCCGGCAAACACCATGTCCTGTCTGTCGTGCTGGATCAGTTCCCGGGCGTTGCCGATGCAGTGGGCGCTTGTGGAACAGGCCGAACTGATCGAGTAGCTCAGCCCCTTGATGCCGAAGGCGGTGGCCAGGGTGGCGGAATTGGTGCTCGACATGACCCGGGGCACCATGTAGGGGCCGACCCGTTTCGGACCGCGGCTGCGAGCCAGGTCGATGGCGTTCACCATGTTGGAGGTGGACGGGCCGCCCGAGCCCATCACGAGACCGGTGCGGGGGTTGCTGATATCGTCGGGCTCGAGGCCGGCATCGGCGATCGCCTGCTGCATGGCCAGAAAGTTGTAGGCCGCCCCGTTTCCCATGAACCGCATCTGCTTGCGGTCGATGTGGTCGGCCGGGTCGAGCTTGATCGACCCGTGGACGTGGCACCGGAACCCGAGTTCGCTGTATTCGCCGCACCGGACCACGCCGGATCGCCCCTCGCGTAGCGAGTCGACCACCTCTTCGGCGTTGTTCCCGATGCTGCTGACGATGCCCAGGCCGGTAACGACAACCCGGCGCATCATCCACTGCTCCGCAACGCCGGGTTGTTGAACAGGCCGACGCGGATGTCCTTGGCCTCGAACACGCAGTCCCCGTCGCACAGTACCTTGCCGTCGGCGATACCGACGAACAGCTTGCGGGTGACGACGCGCTTGATGTCAAGCTGGAAGCGGAGCAGCCGGGCAGTGGGAAGGACCTGGCCGGAGAAACGCACCTGGCCGACGGAGATGGCGCGGCCCGAGCCGAGCCCGCCCAGCCAGCCGAGGGTGAAACCGAGCAGTTGCCACAACGCGTCGATCCCGAGGCAGCCTGGCATGACGGGATCGCCCTGGAAGTGGCACTTGAAGAACCAGAGATCCGGCTTCACGTCGAGTTCCGCCTCGACCTCGCCCTTGCCGTTGGTGCCCCCGCTGTCACTGATCCTGGTGATGCGGTCAAACATGAGCATCGGCGGCAGCGGCAACTGGGCATTGCCCGGTCCGAACAGCCGTCCGTTGGCACATTCGATGAGGTCCCGGTAGGTGAAACTCGTCGCGCGTTCTGAGGCCACGGGCGAACATCCTGCAAGATCGGTCAGAGCGCCCGCAGGAGCGAGCATGCACGGCCTTTTACCATAACAGGAGCATGATGGCCTGCAAGAATCGCACTCGCCTTGTCCGGAGCCCGGCCGCCGATGCGGCCCGACATCCGGAAAGGGTGCGGACATGAGGGCATGTCAGCGGGATGCGAGCGCGTTCCCGACAGGCAGGTCCGCATCCCTCCCGGCAGCGCTGGCCTTGTGCGCGTCGGTGCAGCACACTCGTGCCGGTGGAACGCAACAAGCAGATGATGTCAAAATGACCGCGCAACCGCAGCAACCGATGGTGATGGCACGCCGGCACATGGTGGTCGCCGGACACTACCTTGCGACCGAGGCCGGCCACGCGATCCTGGAGGCCGGAGGCAATGCGGTCGATGCCGGTGTCGCTGCGGGAGTGGCGCTCGGCGTCGTGCACAGCGACCAGGTGCAGTTTTCGGGTGTGGCGCCGATGCTGATCTGCATGGCCGACAGCGCCGAGGTGACAAGCCTTGCCGGTCTGGGCGGCTGGCCGGCGGCGGTGCGTCCCGAAATGTTCGCCGACGGCCGCATCCCGCTCGGACTGCTCCGCACTGTGGTGCCGGCCGCGCCCGATGCCTGGATCACCGCGCTGCGCCGGTTCGGGACCATGTCATTCGGCGAGGTCGCGGCCCCGGCGGTTCGACTTGCGCGTGAGGGATTTACCGTCCACCCGGCGATGCACCGGTTCCTCGAACGGTACCGCGACCGGTACCGGAGCTGGCCGGAGAATGCCCGGATCTGGCTGAGAGACGGCGAGGTCCCGGAACTCGGTGACCTGCTGGTTCAGGAGGACCTGGCGTCCACCATCCAGTACATGGCCGACGAGGAGAGCGCCGCGGCTCCCGCTGGCCGGGACGCCGGGCTCGCGGCGGCGCGCGATGCCTTCTACCTCGGCGATATCGCCCGGCGCATCGTCGACTACCATGCGGAGAATGGCGGCCTGCTGTCAGCGGATGACCTCGCCCGACACCGGACTCCCGTCGAGGCCCCGTTGACGATCAGGTTCCGCGGCATCGAGGTCTACAGCTGTCGGCCCTGGTGCCAGGGTCCGACGCTGCTGCAGATGCTGCGCATCCTCGACGGTCACGATCTCGTGTCCGCGGGACACAACTCGGCCGATTACATCCACCTTGTCGCCGAGACCATCAAGCTGGCCCTTGCCGACCGGGAACGATTCTACGGCGACCCCGACCATGTTCCGGTCCCGATCGACTGCCTGCTGTCAGAGGACTACGCGGCAGGACGCCGTGTGCTGATCGACCGTGAACGGGCATGGCCCGGCATGCCGCCGGCGGGCGACATTCCCGGTTACGGCGGTGTTTCGTGGAGCGCCCATGTCAATCGCAGCCCGAGCGAGGCGGCAGCAGACACCTCGTATGCCGCCGCCATGGACCGGTGGGGGAACGTGTGCTCGATCACGCCGTCGGACGTGTCGTTCGAAAGCCCGGTAATCCCGGGCCTCGGACTGTGCCCGTCGGCCCGCGGTTCGCAGTCCTTCGCGCTCGACGGCCATGCCTCGTCGATTGCGCCGGGCAAGCGGCCGCGGCTGACACCCAACCCGGCAATGGCGCGTGCCGCGGGCGCGCGGGTCATGCCGTTCGGCGCCCCGGGCGGGGATGCCCAGCCCCAGGGCATGCTGCAGGCCTTCCTCAACCACTTCGTTTTCGGCATGCCGGTCCAGCACGCGGTCGAGGCACCCAGGTTCGTGACCTCCAGCCATCCCAATTCCTTCGAACCGCATGACTGCAGCCCGGGCCGGCTCGCGATCGAGCCCGGAATTGCGCCCGACGCGGCTGCGGAACTGGCCCGGCGCGGCCACGACGTGGAGTGGCTGGACGAACGCTCGGACGCGGTGGCCGGCGTGTGTGCCATCAGCGCCGACCTCGGGAGCGGGGTCATGTGCGCCGGCGCCGACCCGCGCCGGTCCGCACGGGCCATGGGCCGATGACCGTCGGCGGACCGCTTGAAGGCGTGCGCGTGCTCGACTTCACCATGTACGTGGCCGGCCCGTACTGCACGCGGCTGCTCGCGGACATGGGAGCCGAAGTGATCAAGGTCGAGCCGCCGGGCGGCGAGGTCATGCGCAAGGCACCGCCGTTTCGCGACGGGGTGTCGGCGTATTTCGGGCATCTGAACTGCGGCAAGAAGTCGATCGAACTCGACCTGAAGTCCGCGTCGGATCTTGCAACGGTCCGTGCACTCGCAACCCGGGTCGACGTGGTGGTGGAGAACTACCGGCCGGGAGTGATGGCCCGGCTTGGGCTCGCCTGGGAGCAGCTGCGCACGCTCAAGCCCGACCTCGTGTACTGTTCGATCTCCGGCTATGGCCAGACTGGCCCGGACGCCGGCAGGCCGGCGTTCGCCACCATCATCAACGCGGCCAGCGGGTTCGACATGATGATGATGGACTACGAACCGGCCCTCGATCGCCCGCTGAGGCATCGCAGCAACGCGCCCGACTTCATGGGTGGTGTGCATGGCTGTGCCGCGATCGCGGCAGCGCTGTTCGGCCGCGACCGCACCGGCCGCGGCCAGCGGATCGATGTCGCGATGATGGACACGATCCACAACATGATGGCCCACGAGTACCAGGCGGCACAGCTTCCCGACGCCGGACAGGCACCGGTGTTCGCACCGGTGCGTGCGCGCGACGGGTTCCTCATGGTCGCACCGATCAGCGCGGCCAACTTCGCCGCGCTTGCCCGCGCACTCGACCGCGGCGCGTGGCTCGACGATCCACGGTTTGCCACCGCGCTGGCGCGGATCGACAACTGGGACGAACTGCTGGGCGAGATCGATGCCCTGACGCAAACCCGCCCGGCGGATGAACTCGATCGCCGTATCAATGCCGAGGGGTGTCCGTGCACCCGCTACCTCACGCTCGCCGACTCGCTTTCAAGCAGACAGGTCCAGGCCCGGGGGGCCTCGGTCAGGGTGACCGACGGGAGTGCGGTCTATCAGGTCGCCAACACGCCGATGCTGTTCGAGAATGCCGCGGTATCGGCCCGCCCGTGGGTCGCGCGCGAGGGCCAGCACACCGGGGAGCTTCTCGCCGAACTCGGGGGTACAACGACGCACGGCGACGGGTTGCCCTGATCACCGGAGCCTGGCTGGCGGCGCATCCGCGTCCGGGGCGGCAGGCGCGCGGTGTTGCGGCCGAGGGAGGGCGGGCCTGGGGACCTGGCCGACTGCCCGGACCGAACGACAAGGAAAGGCCAGCCGTGAAGGACAAGGTGGGCGACCGGCCCGGTCAGATGCGGAACCGCCTCACCCGGACGAACCCGTCCGCGAGAACATGGGCGGTGCAGGGGGAACCTGACCAGCACGACGGTGCGCCCCTACTGCGAGCGCGGACCGCTGACCGCGCACGGTATCGAGGCGGCGGCAATGGAAGGAAGGGACCGGGGTGTACTGGCGTGCCCCTCTGGACCGGCTGCACGAGGCCGGGATCGAGGTGCAGTTGCTGCATGCGCACCGGGTCAGGCAGCTGCGGGGTCGCAAGACCGACATCGAGGACAGCCGGTGGCTGGCTCGGGTGTGTCAGTTCGGACCGGGTCGACCGAGCATGGTGCCGGACAGGGAGTGTCACCGTCAGCGCCTGGTGCAGGAGCGCAGCCGGGTGCGCAACCGGATCCAGAAGGTGATCGACGGCGCCGGTGTCCGGGTTGGCGGCATCCTGTCCGATGTCCCTGCAGGCCCCACGTTTGGCGTATCGCCCAACGCGAGGGGAGTGGCATTGCCGGACCCGGACGGCCCGCATCTCGAATGCACGACAGTCAAGGTCCTTGCCGAAACGGGCAAGGTTGACGCAATCATCAACTTCCCGCTCAACATGGCAATCAACAGTATTGTCATAAAGAAACCTTGTATTTCACAGAACTGGATAAATCTACTGGACAAGTTTTTCGGCGCCTGTGAGTGACACGATCTGGCATATGGACAGAAGAACAGATTGTTCAGGAATGAATTGCTAGCAATCGTTATGAAATGACGGAGTCATTTCTGGTTCTCGACCATCGGATACGGAAGAACGGCTTTGACCATGCCGTTCCTCCCAGCTTGGCAAGAATGCGAAAGGCGCGCCGTTGTACTCCCTGATGTGGGCGTCCGCACATCGCCGGGGTGCTGCAATTGCTGATCACATCATGAGACTGGGCGACCGTGTCAGGCCGCCATCTCGGGAACACACAAGGAGCATCACAGGGCGGACGGCTCCGGTACCATCGGGCAGCGAACGGCGCTCGCCCGAGAGCCAGGGCGTGCCCCTCGTTCCGATGACTTGCATCGCGAATACCGATTTCGCATGGTGCGAAGGCAACGACGACGGAGCACGCATGCAGGCATCCCCGCGCGATGAGAGGCCGCTTCGGGTCGGGCTGTTCGTCACCTGTCTCGTCGACCTGTTCCGCCCCTCGGTCGGCTTTGCCGCAATCCGGCTGCTCGAGGACGCGGGCTGCGAGGTCGTGGTGCCGCGGTCCCAGGGCTGTTGCGGACAGCCGGCCTACAACTCCGGTGACAGCGCCGGGGCGCGGGCGGTAGCCCGCGCCCTGCTCGACGGGTTCGCGGACTGCGACCACGTGGTGGTTCCCTCGGGGTCATGTGCCGGGATGCTGCGTCACCACCTTGCCGACCTGTTTGCCGACGATGCGGAACTCGGCCACCGGGCCCGCCACCTGGCCGCCCGGTGCCACGAACTGGTCTCGTTTCTCGTCGACGTGCTCGGCGTTGCCTCGGTCGACGCCCGGTGCGCAATTCGTGCCACCTATCACGACTCGTGTTCCGGCCTGCGCGAACTCGGGGTGCGCGAGCAGCCGCGCCGCCTGCTCGCATCCGTGGACGGGCTCGAGCTCGCGGAAATGGCCGAAGCCGAGGTCTGTTGCGGTTTCGGGGGAACGTTCTGCGTCAAGTATCCCGAGATTTCCGACGCGATGGTTGCGAACAAGCTCGCGAACATCGTCGCTGCCGACGCCGGCCTGGTGCTTGCCGGGGACCTGGGCTGCCTGCTCAACATGGCGGGCAAGGCGAGCCGCGAGGGTCACGACATCGCGTTCCGCCACGTAGCTGAAGTGCTCGCCGGGACCGACGGCACACCGGCACTGGGCCGGGGCTGACATGCAGGGCGCGAGCTCGAGAGCGTTTCCGGCCTCGGCGCGGGCTGCTCTCGACGACGCCGTCCTGCAGCGCGCCCTGCACAATCTGAAGAGCGGGTTTCCGGTTCGCCGCGCCGAGGTGGTGGCCGACCTGCCCGAGTTCGAGGCCCTGCGCGACGCGGCGCGCGACATCAAGAACCACACGCTCGCCAATCTCGACGCCTATCTTGAGCTCTACGAGGAACGGGTAACCGCTTCGGGCGGGCAGGTGCACTGGGCGCGCACGGCGGCGGAGGCCTGTGACATCGTCATGCAGATCTGCAGCGATGCCGGGGCCCGCACCGTGACCAAGGGCAAGTCGATGGTGGCGGAGGAAATCGGGCTCAACGAACGCCTTGATGCCAGCGACATCACGCGGGTCGAGACCGATCTTGGCGAGTACATCGTGCAGCTGCGGGCCGAGACGCCGAGCCACATCATCGTGCCGGCGGTCCACGTCACCCGCCAGGAAATCGGCGCCACCTTCCGCGAGGCGCACGACGGGCTCGACCCTGCCCGGTCGCTCGATGATCCCCGGGCGATCACCGACGAGGCCCGCGAGCGGCTGCGGGAGCAGTTCTTTGCGGCCGAGGTGGGGATCACCGGCGCCAATTTCCTGATTGCCGAGAGCGGATCAAGCGTGATCGTCACCAACGAGGGCAACGGTGACCTGACACAGACGCTTGCCCGTGTGCATGTGGTGGTGGCGAGCATCGAGAAGCTGGTGCCCACCGCGGAGGATACGCTTGCGATCCTCAGGCTGCTGGCACGCTCGGCAACCGGACAGGAGGCTTCGGTCTACACCACCGTGTCCACCGGTCCGCGGCGGTCCGGGGATCCCGATGGCCCCGAGGCCTATCACGTGGTGCTGGTCGACAACGGCCGCTCGGCGCTGATCGGGACCGGGTTCCAGGACATGCTGCGCTGCATCCGCTGTGCTGCCTGCATGAACCACTGCCCGGTCTACGGGGCGGTCGGCGGCCATGCCTACGGCTGGGTCTATCCGGGTCCGATGGGGGCGGTGCTGACACCCTCGCTGATCGGCATCGATCACAGCGCCCACCTGCCGAACGCGTCCACCTTCTGCGGCCGGTGCGAGCAGGTCTGTCCGATGCGCATTCCGCTCACACGAATGATGCGCAACTACCGTGTCCTCGCACACGAGCGAGGCCATGGATCGCGGCGGGCACGACTTGCGCTCGCGCTGTGGGTGCAGGTGGCGTCCCGGCCGGGCCTGTACCGGTGGGCCGCGATGGCGGGCGCAACGGCGCTTCGCATGCTGGCCTTCGGCCGCGGGCGGCTCAGGCGCCTGCCACTTGCGGCGGGCTGGACCGCCACCAGGGACCTGCCGGCACCGGAAGCCGGCGGCACATTCATGTCCCGCTACCGGCGCGGACGGCACCGATGAGCGCAGCACGGACCGAAATACTCGATGGCATCAGGAGAGCCCTGCGCCGCGGTCCTCTGCCGGCGGCGGAACAGGCGGCGATCGAGGACCGGATCAGGCGCCATGACCGTCACATCATCCCCGAACGTGTCAACCGCTCCGCCGGGGAACTGGTCGGGCTGTTTGTCGCCAAGGCCGGCGAGGTCGCGACCACGCTCGAGGAGGTGAGCGACAGCACCGGGGTGCCCGGAGCCATTGCCGGGTATCTTGCCCGGGAGAACCTTCCCGCGCGGCTGATCACGGCACCGGCCGTACGCGAGTTCGGGGTCGACTGGGACACGGTTCCGACACTCGAGGTCAGGACCGGAACCGCGGGCCGGGAGGACGGGGTCGGAGTGACCGTGGGGCTGGCCGGCATTGCGGAGACCGGTACCCTGCTGCTGGTCTCGGGCCCTGACACCCCGACCAGCCTCAACTTCGTGCCCCCGCACGGGATCGTGCTCCTGCGCCGCAGTGAAATCGTCGGCAGCTGGGAAGACGGCTGGGACCTGGTGCGCCGTTCCCCCCTGCCCAGGGTCGTGAATTTCATCACCGGGCCGTCGCGGACCGGCGACATCGAACAGAAGATCCAGATCGGTGTGCATGGACCGGTCCGCCTGCACGTCATCCTGGTAGGCTGATCGATGAGCCGCCGACCGTCTTCCCTGCCGGACGACGATGTTGCCCTGTTTCACAGGGTGCTTGCCGATGTCATGCCCTTGCGCGAACAGGACGCGGGCTCCCCGCTGCCGGCGGCGCCGGAACCGGTGCCCGAGCCTTCGTCCGCACCGGCGCCCGGGCCGGGGAAGGCGCCGGTACGCCAGGCTCGCGCTCCCGAGCCGGCCATGGCCAGCGGACACCGCCCCGGTCGCGTTCCGGGACTGGACCGGCGCTCCGCCCTGCGTCTGAAGCGGGGCCAGGTGAGCATCGACGCAACGCTTGACCTGCATGGCATGACCCAGGTCAGGGCCAGGTCCGAACTTGGCCGGTTCCTCGCGAAGGCGATAAGCCGCGGCCACCGTACCCTGCTGGTCATCACCGGCAAGGGAGACCGGGCCCGGGAGTGGTGGAACCGGGACGGTGAGCCAGGTGTGTTGCGTCGAGGAGTGCCGGCGTGGCTCAGGGACCACCCGCAGGCCCGCAACATTCTCGCGATCTCGAACGCCAGCCCGGCGCATGGCGGCGCCGGCGCACTCTACGTGGTGCTGCGCCGGCAGCGGGAGCCCCTGCGGCCTACAAGATGAACTTCGACAGGTCGGTGTCCTCTGCAAGGGCCCCGACGTGGTGGCGGACGTAGTCGGCATCAATCACCACGGTCTCGCCCGGCCGCTCGGTGGCGGTGAAGCTGATGTCGTCGAGCAGCTTCTCGAGCACGGTGTGCAGCCGGCGCGCCCCGATATTCTCGATGTTGCTGTTGACCTCCACCGTCAGGTCGGCGAGCGCGTCGATCGCATCGTCACGGAACTCCAGCGTGACGTCCTCGGTCTGCAACAGTGCCGAGTACTGCGTGATCAGGCTGTTTTCGGGCTCGGTCAGGATACGCCGGAAGTCATCGCGTTCCAGAGCCGCGAGCTCGACGCGGTTGGGGAGCCGGCCTTGCAGTTCGGGCAGCAGGTCGGCCGGCTTGGCGAGGTGGAAGGCACCGGAGGCGATGAACAGCACGAAGTCGGTCCGCACCGGCGCGTGCTTGGTGGCAACCGTGGTTCCCTCGATCAGCGGCAGAAGGTCGCGCTGGACGCCTTCGCGCGAGATGTCGGCCCCGACCCGTTCGGACCGGGCGCAGATCTTGTCGATCTCGTCGATGAAGACGATGCCGTTCTGCTCGACGGCGTCGACCGCCTGGCGCACCACCCGGTCCTCGTCCAGCAGCTTGTCGGCCTCCTCCGCCAGCAGCACCTCGTAGGATTCCACCACCGACATGGTCCGGCGCTTGGTACGGTTGCCGAAGGCCTTCCCCAGCATGTCGTTCAGGTTGATCATCCCCATCTGGGCGCCGGGCATGCCCGGGACGTCGAAAGTCGGCAGGCCGCCGCCCGTGTCGGCGACCTCCACCTCGATCTGCCGGTCGTCGAGCGCGCCCTCGCGAAGCAGCTTGCGAAACTTCTGCCGGGTCTCCTCGCGGGCGCCGTCACCGGCCAGCGCGCTGATGACGCGGTTTTCCGCCGCCAGCTCGGCATGGGCCTGGACTTCACGGCGCATTCGTCCGCGAACCATGGTGATGGCGATCTCCAGCAGGTCCCGGATGATCTGCTCGACATCTCGGCCGACGTAGCCCACCTCGGTGAACTTGGTGGCCTCCACCTTGATGAAGGGGGCCTCGGCGAGGCGGGCCAGGCGCCGAGCAATCTCGGTCTTGCCGACACCGGTCGGGCCGATCATGAGGATGTTCTTCGGCTGCACCTCCTCGCGAATTGACTCGGACAGCTGCTGGCGGCGCCAGCGGTTGCGCAGTGCAATCGCCACTGCCCGCTTGGCATCGGACTGACCGACGATGAACCGGTCGAGCTCGGATACGATTTCGCGTGGACTGAAAGCGGTCATTCCGGCCGTCCCGACGTTGCTCCCAGTGACTCCAGTGTCACCTGATCGTTGGTATAGATGCACAGGCCGGCGGCGATTGCCATGGCGCGGCGCGCCATTTCCTCGCCCGTCATGTCGTCGCGGTCACACAGGGCGCGGGCGGCCGCGAGAGCGAACGCGCCCCCGGACCCGATACCGATCAGGCCGTCCTCGGGTTCGAGCACGTCACCGGTTCCCGACAGGATCAGGGAGGTCTCGTGGTCGGCAACCGCCATCATCGCCTCGAGACGGCGCAGGTATCGGTCGGTACGCCAGTCCTTGGCAAGTTCCACGCAGGCACGGGTGAGCTGGGCCGGATACTGCTCCAGCCGCGCCTCGAGCCGTTCGAACAGGGTGAAGGCATCGGCGGTGGCGCCGGCAAAGCCGGCGATGACCCGGCCGCCAGCCAGCCGGCGAACCTTGCGGGCCTGGCTCTTCAGCACCGTGTTGCCCAAGGTGACCTGGCCGTCACCGGCGATCACCACCTGGTCCCGTGTACGGATCGACAGGATTGTCGTGCCATGCCAGACGGTCTTTTCGTGTGCCATGCGATGCCTTTCGATCCGTGCCCGGACTCGCCAGTGTTGACGCGACCTGATACATAGCGCGCCGACGGGACTGGAAGAAGACACATGAGCACGACGCGAACCGCCACTGTCGAGCGCATCACCACCGAGACCCGCATCACGGCACAGGTCAACATTGACGGGACCGGGACCTGCCGGGTGGCCACCGGCATCGGGTTTCTCGATCACATGCTCGAGCAACTCGCGCGCCATTCCCTGATCGACCTTGAGCTCGATGCCGAGGGCGACCTTCACATCGATGCCCACCATACCACCGAGGACTGCGGCTACGTCGTCGGCGAGGCGATCCGGCGCTGCCTCGGGGAGCGCCGCGGCATCGTGCGCTACGGTTCTGCCCGGGTGCCGATGGACGAGGCCCTGACCGAGGTCAGTCTCGACATTTCGGGCCGGCCGTACCTGGTCTGGCAGGTGCCGCTGGCCCAGGCCCGACTGGGGGACATGGACACCGAGCTGTTCCGCGAGTGGTTCCAGGCCTTCTCGCAGTCTGCCTCCATCACGCTGCATGTCACCACGCACCACGGCAGCAATACGCACCACATCGTCGAGTCCTGCTTCAAGGCGCTGGCGCGGGCACTGCGCCAGGCCATGACCATCGATCAGCGCGCCGCGAATGCGATCCCGTCGACCAAGGGATCACTGGGAGGATCGGCGGGGCCGGTTGTCGCATGACGGTCGCGATCATCGACTACGGGTCGGGAAATCTGCGGTCCGCCGCCCGGGCGCTGGAGCGGGTTGTTGCCGGGACCGGTTCACCGCGCCGTATCGAGGTGACGGCGGACCCGGACCGGGTGGCCGCCGCGGAACGCATTGTACTTCCCGGTGTCGGTGCCTTCGCCGACTGCCGGCGTGGCCTCGAGGCGATCGACGGTATGGTCGAGGCGCTGGAAGACCAGGTTCTCGAGCGCGCCCGCCCGTTCCTGGGCATCTGTGTCGGCATGCAGCTTACCGCCGAGACCGGCCACGAGCACGGCGCGACGGCGGGGTTCGGCTGGATTCCGGGCCGGGTGGTTCCGATCGAGCCTGGTACCGATGCCGAGGGCCGCGCGCTCAAGGTGCCGCACATGGGGTGGAACTGCATCGCCCCGGCGCGAAGCCGGCATCCCGTGCTCGACGGTCTCGGCGTCGACGATCACCTCTATTTCGTGCACAGTTTCCACCTGGAGCCGACGTGTGAGCGGGACTTGCTGGCGACCACCGACTACGGAGGTCCGGTGACCGCGGCGGTGGGACGCGGGACCATTGTCGGCACCCAGTTCCATCCGGAGAAGAGCCAGGCAGCCGGTCTCCGGATCCTTGCCAACTTCCTGCGCTGGCGACCCTGATCATGAATGATGCGCCACCGGCAATCCGGGTCGAGCGGATCGAGGCCCTGCGCCCCACCGATCTGCACGACCTGTGTGTCATCACGGATGAGTCGATCAAGGCCGGCGGCGGCTTCGGCTGGCTCAAGCCACCGCCCCGGCACGTGCTCGAGGCCTACTGGCGCGGGGTCCTGATGATCCCCGAGCGGACGCTGTTCGTCGGGTGGCTGGACGGCGCAATCGCCGGGTCCTGCCAGGTGCACCGCCCGCCGGACAACAACCAGGCCCAGAGGTCTGCCTGCAACCTGACGACGCATTTCGTGGTGCCCTGGGCGCGCGGCTACGGCCTGTCGGGCCAGCTGCTCCTGTCCGCCGAACAGTATGCGAAGGACGTCGGGTTCCGGGTCATCAATCTCGACGTCCGGGCGACACAGGAGACGGCGCTCGAACATTATCGGAACCACGGCTACATCCGGTTCGGCTGCCACCCCTGCTATGCCCGGGTGGATGGCCGGGATGTCGAGGGGTATTACTTCTACAAGCCGCTGGTCGAAACCGGCGAGGAGCCGGACGCGTGATCCTGTTCCCCGCCATCGACCTTGCCGCCGGCCAGTGCGTGCGGCTGCTGCGCGGCGACATGGATCAGGCAACAGTCTACAACCCGCAGCCGGCCGACCAGGCCGCCCGCTTCCGAGACGCCGGATGCCGGTGGATCCACGTTGTCGATCTTGACGGTGCGTTTTCCGGCCGATCGGTGAATGGCGATGCCGTTGAGGCGGTGATTTCGGCCGGGGTGCCGGTGCAGCTCGGCGGCGGGATCCGCACCATGGACGCGATCGGGGACTGGCTCGAACGCGGCGTTGCCCGGGTGGTGCTCGGGACCGCTGCGCTGCGCGATCCGGGCCTGGTCCGCAAAAGCTGCAGGACCTTTCCCGGCCGAATTGCCGTCGGTATCGATGCCCGTGGCGGCATGGCGGCGGCACAGGGGTGGTCACAGACGACCTCGATCAGGGCCGATGTCCTCGCCCGGCGTTTCGAGGATTGCGGGGTGGCGGCGCTGGTCTTCACCGATATCGACCGGGACGGAGCGCTCACCGGTCTGAACCTGCCTGCAACCGTGGCGCTTGCCGCTGCCGTGCGGATCCCGGTCATTGCCTCCGGAGGCGTGTCGTCGATCGACGACCTGATCGGGCTGGCCGCCTGTCGGGACACCGGCATCTGCGGCGTGATCTGCGGGCGTGCACTGTATGACGGCCGGCTCGATCTTGCCGAGGGCCTGCGGGTTCTCGACGCGGACCGGTCATGCTGACAACCCGGGTCATTCCCTGTCTCGACGTCAAGGACGGCCGGGTGGTCAAGGGGGTGAACTTCGTCAACCTGGTCGACGCCGGCGACCCGGTGGAACAGGCGCGGCTCTACGATGCCGAGGGCGCGGACGAACTGTGTTTTCTCGACATCACCGCGAGCAGCGACGAGCGGGAAACCCTGCTCGACGTGGTCAGCCGGACGGCGGACCAGTGCTTCATGCCGCTGACCGTGGGCGGCGGGGTGAGAACCACCGAGGACATCCGCCGCCTGCTGCTCGCGGGCGCTGACAAGGTCTCGATCAACACCGCGGCCGTCCGGCGTCCGGAATTCGTGCGCGAAGCGGCGGAAAAATTCGGTTCCCAGTGCACCGTGGTCGCCATCGACGCCAAGCGATCCCGGTCGGGACGGTTCGAGGTCTTCACCCATGGCGGGCGCACCGGGACCGGACTCGACGCCGTGGAGTGGGCCCGGCGCATGGTTGGCGCCGGGGCCGGAGAGATCCTGCTGACCTCGATGGACCGTGACGGAACCCGCGCCGGTTTCGACATTCCGCTCACCCGGGCGATCTCGGATGCGGCCCGGGTTCCCGTCATCGCGTCCGGCGGTGTCGGTGAACTCGACCATTTCGTCGAGGGTGTGCGCGATGGGGGCGCCTCCGCCGTGCTCGCGGCATCGGTCTTTCATTTCGGGCAGTTCCGGATCAGGGAGGTCAAGGCATACATGAAATCGGCTGGCATCCCGGTGCGTCCGTCAGCATGACAGGACGCACGCACCCCCTCGACGACCTGCTCCGGGTGATTGCGTCACGGTTCGGCGGCGACCCCGATGCCTCCTACACTGCCCGGCTGCTGGCCCACGGGACCCCGGAGATCGCCCGCAAGCTGGGCGAGGAGGCGGTGGAGACCATGATCGAGGCGCTGTCGGGAACCCCGGACGGCGTGGCGGCGGAAAGCGCCGACCTGCTCTACCATCTGCTGGTGTTGTGGCACGATGCCGGGGTTGATGCCGAACAGGTCTGGGCCATCCTTGAGCAGAGGTCCGGGATGTCCGGGCTGGAGGAAAAGTCGCGGCGCGGACAGGAGTGAGGCCGGCCTACAGCCGCGCCTCGATGGCGTCCCAGATCATTGCCGCCGGATTGATGCCGTCGAATCGGCCCAGTTCCTGGATGCCGGTCGGCGACGTGACATTGATTTCGGTGAGCCAGTCCCCGATCACGTCGATCCCGACAAACACCAGTCCGCGCTCGCGCAGTGCCGGTCCGATCTGCTCGCAGATCTCGTGGTCGCGCCGGGTCATCTCCCAGCGCTGCGGCTGGCCGCCGACATGCATGTTGGACCGCGCCTCGCCTTCGGCCGGGATCCGGTTGATGGCGCCGACCGCCTGTCCGTCAACCAGGATGATGCGCCGGTCACCCTGGCGGACCTCCGGCAGGTAGCGCTGGACGATCAGCGGTTCCCGGTTGATGGTGCCGAACAGTTCGAGCAGTGCGTTCAGGTTCTCGTCCCCGGGGCCGACGTGGAACACGCCCGCACCCCCGTTGCCGAACAACGGCTTGATGATGATGTCGCGATGGGTGTCACGAAACTCGCGGACCTCCTCGGCGTCATGCGTGATCAGGGTTGGCGGCATCAGCCCGGGAAAACCGGTCGAGAACAGTTTTTCCGGCGCATTGCGGACCTGTGCCGGATCGTTGATCACCAGAGTGCCGGGCTGGAGCTGCTCGAGCACGTGGGTCGCGGTGATGTAGGACATGTCGAACGGCGGATCCTGGCGCATCAGGACCACATCGACCTCGCCGGCGAGGTCCACCGTCCTGCGCTCGCCGAGCGACGAGTGGTTGCCGGCCACCCGGCGGACCGCGAGCGGTCGTGCCTTCGCTGTCACCTGCCGGTCGCGCCACGACAGGTTGTCCGGCAGGTAGTGCAACAGCGCGTGACCCCGGTCCTGCGCCTCGAGCGCCAGGGCGAAGGTGCTGTCTGCGTCGATGTCGACATCCTCGATCGGGTCCATCTGGATCGCGACGGTCAAGCTCATGCAGGAAGGTCCGCTGCTGTCTGTTCTTCCATCAGGAATCAGGCGGATCATGCGACGTGGTGCAACCGTGCGCAACCGTATGCAGGCTCAGTTGAGCCGTATCCGGCACCCTTCGCGCAACCGCGCCAGCTGGTAGCGTGCCGAACCGGACAGCGAACCTTGTTCGAGGCAGCGGGTGATCAGGTCGATCGCCGCCTGGTACCTGCCGAGCTGCGCGTTGCAGACCGCCGACCTGGCCCAGATGCGGTCGTCATCGGGAGCCAGGATCATCATCCGCTCCAGGATGGCGCCGGCCCTCTCGGTGGAGTCGGTGGCTTCAAGACGCATGGCGATGTTGTTGAGCAGGCGCAGCACCACGTCGCGGTCGCAGACCTCCGCCGTCATCTGCGGGGAAAGCCTGACCGCTTCCCGCTGCGTCCTCGCGAGCAGTCCGCGAAGGTCGGCGGCCGAGCAGTCTCGCCCGCCGGAAAAGGGATCGAGGATCGACCGCATCGGACCCGTGGTGACGCGAACGAGAAAATGGCCCGGAAAGGCCAGGCCTTCCGCATCCCAGCCCTGTGCGCGCGCGGCATGGATGTAAAGAATGCCGAGAGCCACCGGCAGTCCCTTGCGCCGGTCCATCACCCGCATCAGGTTGGCGTTCTGCAGGTCGTCGTAGTTGACGCTGTCTCCCTCGTAGCCGAGTTCGGTACCGATGACGCGTGCCAGGCAGGAAACCGGTTCCGATGCCTGTGCGACACAGCGGGCCACCCGGCCGGACATGTCGTCGAGTTCCTGCAGATAGCGCCCGAGCGGGACTACGGGACGATCAAGGGCGGCAAGCGCGAGTGCAGTCTCGGCGATGGGCCACGGCGCGGTACCGAGGCCGGCGGCCCTGCGCAGGATCGCGTCCGGGTTCCGCTCCCCGGTCAAGGAGCGACGTCCGCCGTCACGTGGCTCACCACGTTCTCGACAAACTGAATGTTGCTCGCATGATTCGTCACCCGGTCGAGTTCGCCCTGCGATCGCGCCGTTCCGAACAGGTAGACGGTCCCGTTGACGGTATCGACACTGTAGGTGATCGAGCGTACGTGGGTGTCGAACAGCAACCGGCTCTGGAGGGTCTTGGTCACGATGAGATCGCGTGCCCGGTCGAGAAGGGTTGTCGTATCCGTGACCTGCAGTTCGTTGATGACTTCGCGAACCCCGTCGATCTGCCAGACCAGCCGGGTCGCCTCGAGCCGGTCCCGGGGGGTCTGGACCGTCCCGGTGAGCAGGACGCGGCCATTCTCTATTGCAAGGGAAACCGCGCCGAACAGGTCGACATCGTGTTGGAACAGGGCATCATTGACCCGGGCCCGGATCGCAATGTCCTCGACAGTCCTGCTGACCTCGGTCCTGATCTGAGTCGACTCCGCGATGGCTGTGGCAGCGGCACCGGCATCGATCGTCATCTCGACCGGCGCACAGCCGGCCGCCATGAACAGGGCGATTACTGTGGCGCCCCAACGGGGTCCTGCTCTCATCCGGCGCTCTCCCCTGTCTGTGAGGTCGTTTCCTGAAGCTCGATCGCGCGCCGATAGACACGCGCGCGGGCCACGCCCGTGGCTTCCGCCACGCTGCGGACCGCATCGCGCAGCGTGGCGTCACGCAGGGCACCGCGCAACAGCTCGTCAATCTCTTCCTCCCCGATCCTGACGGGAGCGGGGGGGCCGAACAGCACCACCACTTCACCTCGTGGCGGTCCCGTCTCGCGATAATGGGCGCGCAGCTCCGTTATGCTGCCCTCGCGGACTTCCTCGTACACCTTGGTGAGCTCGCGCGCGACCACGGCCTGCCGCCCGCCGAGCTCAAGTTCGGCATCGGCGAGCAGGGCCTGGAGCCTGCGCGGTGATTCGTGGAACACGAGCGTTGCCGCGAGACCCGCGAGACCTGCGAGACGGGTGCGCCGGGCGGCGCGACGGGAGGGCGGGAACCCGCCGAAGTAGAAGCTGTCCGTTGGCAACCCGGAAATGGCCAACGCGGCGATCAGCGCGGTCGGCCCCGGCACGATCGAAACAGCGATCCCGGCATCGCGGCAGGCCCGGACCAGCCGGAAACCCGGATCGGAAATCGCCGGTGTGCCGGCATCGCTCACCAGTGCGATGCAGTGGCCCGCAGCAAGCCGTTCCAGGATCCGCGGGCGGACCCGGGCTGCATTGTGATCGTGATAGGACGAAAGCGGGGTTTCGAGCCCGTACGCCGCCATCAGCCGCCGGGTGATCCGGGTGTCCTCGCACAATACCAGATCCACTGCGCCAAGGACCTCGACGGCGCGATGGCTGACATCGCCGAGATTGCCGACCGGCGTCGCTACCAGCACGAGTCCTGTGGGCCGGGAGCTCGATGCGGACTCTGCGGTACACACGCGCGCTTGCCTTGGGTTACACGTTCTGCACATCCTGAGCCATAACCCTGTACCCGTGATGGTCGTACCTGTCGAGCGGAGATGGACATGGCGCCCGCAACCGGAGTGGCGAGGCCCGGGTGGCGTGGGACGGTCCTGCTGGCAAGCGGCTTCCTGTCGATGCTGCTGGGCGGCTGCGAGTTGCGCAGTTCCGGCAACGCCGGGCCGCGCCTTCCCCAGCCCCCTGTTGTCGTAAAGCCGGCGCCCGTACCGAAGGTTGCCGTCGAAATTCCTGCCAGGACCAGAGAAAGCGAACCGAAAGCGGCGCGGATCGCGCTGCTCGCACCGATGACGGGACCGCGTGCGAGCCTGGGACGCTCGCTGCTCAACGCGGCGGAACTGGCCCTGTTCGAGACAGCGGGTCCGGATCTCGAGTTGCGGATCTACGACACGCGCGGCGTTCCGGACGGCGCACGCACGGGTGCCCGCGAGGCCATCGCCGATGGTGCGAGGATCATCCTCGGCCCGGTGTTCGGCATTTCGGCCGAGGCGGTCCGCCCGATTGCGTCCGCCGCCGGCGTCAGCGTGATCAGCTTTTCCAACGACCGGACCATCGCCGGCGACGGGCTCTATGTGCTCGGGGTCCTGCCGGAACAGCAGGTCGACCGGGTCGTCAGGCTGGCGGCGCAGAACGGGCGGACCTCGCTGGGCGTGCTGGCGCCCCACGGCAAGTTTGGCCGCACGGTGACCGAGGCCGCGCAGCGAACTGCCGAACAGGTCGGACTTTCGGTGACCCGCGTCCAGGGCTATGACCCGCAGGTGGCCGATCTCGAGACGGTGGTCCGCGAGTTTGCGGAGTACGATCGCAGGAAACAGGCACTTGCGGACCAGCGTTCCCTGCTGGGGTCGCGCACGGACGCGGTCTCGCGCGCAGCCCTTCATCGCCTGCGGTCGATGGAGACCTTCGGGGCACCGCCGTTCGACGCGGTGCTGCTGCCCACGGGCGGCCGCCATCTGCGTACGATTGCCGCCCTGCTGGCCTATTACGATATCGACCCGTCGCACGTGCAGTTCATCGGCACCTCCCTGTGGGACGGAACCGAGGGGCTTGGCACCGAGCCGTCGCTGCGCGGTGGCTGGTTTGCCACGGTATCGCCGGAACACCGCAGCCGGTTCCGCCAGCGGTTCACCGCCCTGTTCGAAGTCGAGCCACAGGAGATCGCGTCCCAGGGGTACGATGCGATGCTGCTCGCCGTCACCCTGGCCGGAGCCGACGGCACTGGAACCTTCAGTGACGATGTCCTGACCGATCCAGTCGGGTATGCCGGCGTCGACGGCCTGTTCAGACTGCTGCCTGACGGTTCGAACCAGCGCGGCCTTGCGGTCATGCAGGTTGGCGACCGGACGGTCACAGTCCTTGATCCTGCTCCGGAGCGGTTTGACCAGGACCAGTTCTGACCGTCTCGAGGTTCAGGTCGCGCAGCAGCAGCGCCAGCACCGAATCCAGTCTCTGACGCCCGGAGGCCGTCGCGCGCAACCGCTCGCCGTCGAGTGCCAGAAACCCTTGCCCGATCAGCAGGTCGAGAGTGTCACGGTCCACCAGTGCCTCCAGCGGTCCTCCGGCAACGGACTCGAACCGGGACCGAGGCACCCCTTCGACCAGGCGCAGGCCCATCATCAGGATCTCGGTGACCTGCTGCCTGCGATCGGGACGCGCGGTTTCCACCACCGCGTGGCCGTCGCGTTCAACCAGCTCGAGCCAGCGGGCCGGCGCGCGGTGGGTGCGGGTGGTACGGATCCCGCCCTGCACCGAATGACGGCCGTACGCTCCCGGACCGATCCCGATGTAGTCGGCCAGGCGCCAGTAGACGAGATTGTGACGGCACTCCGCACCGGGGACCGCGTAGTTCGAGATCTCGTATGAGGGCCGGCCGGCATCATGCAGCATCCGCTCCGTCGTCTCGTACAGGATGCCACCCACCCGGTCGTCCGGCATCACGAAGTCGCCGCGCGCGTACGCGCGGTGAAACGCTGTGCCGGCTTCGATTGTGAGCTGGTAGAGCGAGACATGTTCGCCGGCGAGCGCCAGCGCGCGGGCGAGTTCGGCGCGCCAGTCCGCCGGGTCCTGTCCCGGACGGGCGTAAATCAGGTCGAAGGAGACCCGTTGGAACCGGGCATGGGCAACCTCGAGCGCGGCAATCGCCTCGTCCGCGTCATGCCGGCGGCCCAGGAAGGCGAGGGCCCGGTCGTCGAGCGACTGCACGCCGACCGACACCCGGCCGACCCCCGCATCGCTGAACCCGGCGAAACGGCCCGCCTCGACCGAGGTCGGGTTGGCTTCAAGCGTGATCTCGAGCCCGGGTGACACGGGCCACAGGCCGCGTGCTGTCTCAAGGATGGCTGCAACCGTCCCGGGCTCCATGAGTGACGGGGTGCCGCCGCCGAAGAACACGCTGGAAAGCGTGCGGCCCGGAACCCGGGCCGCCATGGTGCGGAGCTCGACCTGCAGGGCGCGTTGCCAGCGGCGGTGGTCGATCTCGGCAACCACGTGGCTGTTGAAGTCGCAGTAGGGACAGAGCGACAGGCAGAACGGCCAGTGGACGTAGAGGCCGAGCTCTGCCATCAGTGGGTGGGGAGCACCGTTTCGCACAGTCTTCGGAACGCTGCGGCACGGTGGCTGATGGCGTGTTTTCGTTCGGGCGCGAGTTCTCCGAACGTGAGGCCGTGGCCGTCCGGCACGAACATCGGGTCGTAGCCGAAGCCGGCGGTGCCCCGCGGCGGCCAGGCGAGGTGGCCGGTCACCGTTCCCTCGACCGTTTCAACGTGGCCGTCCGGCCAGGCAAGCGTGAGTGCGCAGACGAAACGGGCGGTGCGGGAGACCGGCGCGCCGGCCTCCTGGTCGCATTCGACCACGGCATCATTGACCCGGCGCATTGCGTGGTCGAAATCCTTGCCCGGTCCGGCCCACCGGGCGGAGAACACACCCGGGGCGCCGTCGAGTGCGGCAACCGCAAGACCGGAGTCATCGGCGAGCGCCGGGTGCCCGGACCCGCGGGCCGCGGCCAGGGCCTTGATTTCCGCGTTGCCCGCAAATGTCCGGGCGGTTTCCTCCGGTTCCGGGAGGCCCAGGGTTGCCGCCGGGACGAACGCGCAGTCGAGCGGTGCGAGCAGCGCGGCTATCTCGCGAACCTTGCCCGGGTTGTGGCTGGCGATGACCAGGGTAGTGCCGGCGAAGATCCGTGTCACGGCGCTTACTCCAGCCCCAGCACCGACTTCTGGGCCGCGACCAGGTCGCGGACACCGGTCCGGGCCAGGTCGAGCATCTGCGCAAACTCGTCGTCGGCAAAGGGCGCTGACTCGGCGGTGGCCTGGATCTCGACGATGCCGCCCGAGCCGGTCAGCACGAAGTTGGCGTCGGCGTCAGCATTCGAATCCTCGGCGTAATCGAGGTCGAGCACCACCGTTGCGTTCCAGATCCCGCAGGAAACCGCGGCGACCTGGTCGGTGAGCGGGACCCTCTTCAGCACCCCGAACCCGGCCAGTTCGGCCAGCGCCTGGTGAAGTGCCACGTAGCTGCCGGTGATCGCGGCGGTCCGGGTTCCGCCGTCGGCGACGAGGACGTCGCAGTCGATGCGAATCTGCCGCTCCCCGAGCGCCCTGAGATCGGTGACCGCGCGCAGCGAGCGGCCGATCAGGCGCTGGATTTCCAGTGTGCGCCCGCTCTGGCGGCCCCGGGCCGCCTCGCGGTCGGTGCGTTCATGGGTCGAGCGCGGCAGCATGCCGTACTCGGCGGTGACCCAGCCGCGGCCAGTGTTGCGCAGGAAGAACGGGACCCGGTCCTCGATGCTGGCGGTGCACAGGACCTGGGTTTCGCCGAAACGGGCCAGGCAGGACCCCTCGGCATGGCGGGCCCAGCCGGGTTCGAGGTGTACCTCGCGCATCTGTGCGGCGACGCGGCCCGACGGGCGCCTGGCGGGTCTTGCCATCTCGCGTGTCTCCGGTTGGTCTCCAGCGCACCCGTATAGAGTTCACACCGGCCCCGGTCCAGCGGGCCGGGGCCGATAGCGGATCGGCAACGACACCAGTCCCCGCAGGCTGACCCCGTCCCGCCAGGTCACGGCGTTGTCCGTCTGCTCGATGTCGTCAAGGGCCGCGAGGACCCGCGGCAGGGCCAGCGTCGCCTCGAGCCGAGCGAGCGGCGCCCCGATGCAGAAATGAACGCCGAAACCGAAGGCGATGTGCCGTCCTGCCCTGCGGGTGATGTCGAACCGGTCGGGCTCGTCGAATGCGTCCGGGTCCCGGTTGGCGGCATTCAGCATCAGGAAGACCCGGTCGCCGCGGGCAATCCGCCGGCCTCGCAGCTCGAGATCGGTGGCCGCAACCCGCGAGATGGCGGGAGCCGGCGAGTCGAAACGCAACATTTCCTCCACTGCCATCTCGGTGCGTCCGGGTTCGCGGCGCAGCAGCGCCTGCTGGCCGGGGTGCTGGATCAGCCGCATCAGTCCGTTGGACAGCAGCCCGGTGGTGGTCTCGTGGCCGGCAAACAGCAGCAGGATGCAGTTGGCGACCAGTTCGTCGTCCGACAGCCCCGGTTGCCGGGCGAGTTCGGAGATCATGTCTGCATCGGGCGCGCGCCGCCGTTCGGCCAGCAGGTCCCGGAACACCGTCGCCAGCCCGACAATGGCTTCCTCCGCGCGAAGGTGCTTGTCGGGCGCGGTCTGGGACGAGCCGACAAACAGTGCGACGTCATGGCTCCAGCGCTGGAAGTCGGCCAGCAGGTCAAGCGGGACCCCCAGCATGTCCATGATCACGCCGGCGGGCAGCGGGTAGGCGAAGTCGGCCACGAAGTCCATCTGTTCGCGGTTGCGCGCCGGGACCAGCAGGCCGTCGATCCGGCGCTCGATCCGGGGCTTCATCGCCTCGAGTGACCGGGTGGTGAACCAGCGGTTCAGATGGCTGCGGATGCGGGTATGCGGCGGCGGATCGAGGAAGACCGACCATCTGCCGATCATCCTCTCGCTCATGGCAAGGGCCCTGCGGCGCTCATCGGAAAGGCCCTGGAAGTAGGCGGCCATCCGTTCCGCCGACAGGCGGGGGTCGCGCTGCAGGGCAATGCAGTCATCGTGCCGGGTCACCAGCCAGGCGCGCAGGTGCTCGGACCAGGCAACCGGGCTACGGCTGCGCAGGGTGGCGAGCGCAGGGTACGGGTCTGCGATCACGCCCGGATCGGTCGGGTCGTACGGATCCGGGAGTTCCAGGGCATTCATGGCGTCCGCTCCGAACGGCAACACCGATCCCGGCGCGGACTTGCGCCGCGGTCCCGGCGAGCACTATTGAAGGCACGGGAAAGGTGGGACAACGGACATCATGATGCAAGCGATGCAGGTCCTGGTCACCGGGGGCGCGGGCTACGTCGGCAGCCAGGCGTCGAAGGCGCTTGCCGCCAACGGTTACCGGCCGGTTGTCTTCGACAACCTGTCGACCGGGCACAGGGATCTGGTGCGCTGGGGGCCGCTGATCGTCGGCGACCTGTGCGACCCCGGGGCGCTCGAGCGTCTGTTCTCCGCCCACCGGTTTGCGGCCATCCTGCATTTCGCCGGGTTGAGCGATGTCGGGGAATCCGTGCGCGAGCCGGCACGTTACTGGCGCAACAACCTGCAGGGTGCGCTCAACCTGCTCGATGCGGCCCGCGGGCACGGGAGCGTGCCGATCGTCTTCTCCTCGAGCTGTGCCGTCTATGGCGAGCCCGGCCCGCTGCCGATCCGCGAGGACGCACCAGCCGGTCCGGTCAATCCCTATGGCCGCACCAAGCTCGCGGTCGAGCAGGCGCTGGCGGATCACGGTACGGCCTATGGCCTGCGCTCGGTGTGCCTCAGGTACTTCAACGCCGCGGGATGCGATCCGGACGGCGAAACCGGGGAGAGCCACGACCCGGAAACCCACCTTGTCCCCCGGGCGGTGATGGCGGCGCTCGGCCTGATCCCGGCGCTCGCGATCTACGGCGACGACTATCCGACACCCGACGGCACCGCGGTGCGCGACTACGTGCATGTGTGCGACCTCGCCGATGCCCATGTTGCGGCCCTCGCCTATCTCGAGGCGGGTGGCGACAGCCTGGTGGCCAACCTCGGCACCGGCAGCGGGTTCTCGGTCCGCGAGATCCTCGAGGCCGTGGAACGCGTGACCGGCCGTCCGGTTCCCCATCACACCGCGGCCCGCCGCCTCGGGGATGTGGCAACCCTGGTGGCCGACACGAGCCGGGCTCGAACAACCCTCGGCTTTACACCGCACCACTCCGGTCTCGACCGGATCGTCGGGACTGCTCACCGCTGGATCAAGCGCGGTCGAACGCCGGACGCGGCACACACGGAGGGTACGTGCGACGTTTCCGGCCACCGGGAGTGAGTGTCAGGAAGGACCGACCACGCGGTCATGATCGAAAGACCGGTCAAACTGGACGGGACGGGATTGCCTGCACTGGCGCAGCCCAGGGGGCGCAGGTGTGTGCCTCTTCCTGCCCTCCGGGCGGTCGGACAAAGCGAGCACTGCCGCAATCCAGTTTGTCTCGACCCTGGCAACGGCAATGAGTTCCAGCCGTCGCAGCGCTTTTGAGCGAGACGACCCGCCAACGATCCGTGAGCGCGCTCCGCGGCGCCTTCCTTGGGGCACAGGCAACAGAAGGGCGGGCGCGAAGCAAATCAGCGACAACACGTTTCACACTTCGCGCACTGCGATTTCCGGACCGCTGCTGGTGGAGATGCTCGCGCCGCTCGGTCGCCGCGAACGATCCGATGCTGGACGCTTCGCCGCCGCATCCGTGATGATTGGCCGAAGCCGGGCACCGTGCTTGCCACTCGCACTCGGCGGCGGCGCGTTGAGTCGAACAGGACGGAAACAGGAAGCATTGCCCGATGAACCGCTCGGCACCGCACGAACGATCGTGCAGGTGCCGTCGCCGACCGCGCGCGGGACTCACGCCGTGACGCCGGGCCAGTTCAGCGCCAAGTGGCGGGCGTCGGAATTGAAGGAGAGCGCGGCGACGCATTCGTACTTCAACGATCTCTGCCAGATGCTCGGCGAACTGACGTCGACTGACGCGGACCCGGCGGGCGACTGGTACTGCTTCGAGCGCGGCGCGCGGAAGGACACCGGCGGCGACGGCTTCCCTGCGCGCGTCCGCGAGGCTCATGTCGGGGAACCGCCCGAGGGTGATCTTGCGCATCTGGCCCCGCACGCGGGTCTGGACCACGAAGGACCTTGCGGCCGACGGGTGGACCCGCAGCCCGAAGCTTCGCGCCTGGAATGCGCCGGGATGCGCATCGGGAACCGCTGCAACCTGTGGTTCAGCTGGCGGAGCGACGTCGATATCCGTTCACCTCGACCGTCATGGTGTCGACGAGGGGCAGGTCCATGGGGACGGAAATCGAAACGGGGCGGGGGTGTATCGACTGCGTCTGCAATCGTCGCAACCTGCCTTCATGATCCGGAACCATGAAAGGATCGTCCCGACCTTCGCAACATGCTGTAGCGGAAGTGACCGGTCGCCTCGGTACCGACGTCAATGTGTCAGCACCTGCGTGGAGGGTGGCTCATGGCACGGGTCGCGCCAGGGTCAGTGTCAGCGGCCCTCGAAGTCGGGTTTGCGCTTGTTCATGAAGGCGTCCTGGCCCTCCTGGTAGTCCCGGCTGTCAAAACAGGCGCGGGTCAGTTCGTCGACCAGTGCGGTGTCGAAGGCGTCATCGTCCTTCATCAGCTCGTTGATGGTCAGCTTCGAGGCCCGCATCGACAGTGGCGCGTTCTCCGCGATGCGGTCGGTAACGTCGGCCACGGCCGCGTCGAGTTCGTCTGCCGGAACGCAGGTGTTGACCAGCCCCATTGCCAGCGCTTCGGTCGCGGTATAGCGACGCGCGGTCAGCAGGATCTCCTTGGCGCGGGACGGGCCGACCAGCGCGACCAGGTTACCGAGGTTGACCCGGTCATAGGCGATCGACAGCCGGGCCGCCGGCACGCCGAACACCGAGTCATCCGATGCGATCCTCAGGTCGGCAGCGAGCGCGATGCCGAGACCGCCGCCCATGCAGAAGCCGCGAATCCGGGCGATGAGCGGTTTCTCGAAACCCAGCATGGTCTGGCGCGCAGCCGTCGAGATCCGCGCATACTCCGCCGCGGCCGCGGCGTCGCTGCGGTTCTTGCGGAACTGCGAGATGTCGGCGCCGGACGCGAAGGCCCGGTCGCCGGCGCCGGTCATCACCACGCAGCGGACAGTGCTGTCGGCGGCGAACCGGGTAAAGGCATCCGCGATGCCGGCCCACATCTCAAGCGAGATCGCGTTGCGCCGGCGCGCATTGTCGATGATGACCCGGCCCACCGGCCCGTCGGCTTCTGCCCGGATGGTTCCCGGGATGTCGGTATCCTGTGCCATGATGCTCCTGCCGTCCTCAGATCACGCCTTCGTCGCGAAGCCGGTCCAGCTCCTGGCCACGGATGTCGATTTCGCCGAGCACCTCGGCGGTGTGCTCGCCAAGTTCCGGGGTCGCGGCATGCATTACCTGCGGAGTGCGGGCAAGGTTGACCGCCTGTCCCACCATCCGCAGCGACCCCAGCCGGGCATGATGGACCGCCGGGTCCATGTTGAGTGTCTGCACCTGCGGATCAGCGAACACCTGAGCCATGTCGTGGATCGGGCCGCAGGGCACCCCGGCCTCGGCAAAGGCCTCGACCCAATCTGCGGTGCTGCGCGTGACGGTGTAGGCGGCGATCTCGGCGTTGATCGCCTTGCGCCGGGCGGTGCGCTTCTCGTTGGTCCCGTAGTCCGGATTGGCGTAGATTTCCGGCGCGCCCATGGTGTCGCACATGCGCTTGAACAGGTGGTCGGGTGAGGACTGGATGTTGATCTGCCCGTCCGAGGTCGGAAACACGCCCGTCGGAGTGTTGGTCGGATGGTTGTTACCCTCCTGGCCCGGGACCTCGTCGCTGATCAGGTAGCGTGCCGCCTGCAGGTCCATCATCATGATCTGGGCCTCGAGCAGCGAGGTCGTGACCCACTGGCCCTCGCCCGAGGCCTCACGCTCGAGCAGGGCGAGCAGGATGCCGTAAGCGAGGTTGATGCCGGCGGTCAGGTCGGCGATCGGAATTCCGACGCGCACCGGTCCGTCACCGGGCATTCCGGTCACCGACATCAGCCCGCCGAGACCCTGGGCAATCTGGTCGAGGCCGGCACGGCGAGCATAGGGGCCTTCCTGACCGAATCCGGAGATGCTGCCATAGACGATCCGAGGATTGACCGCGCGGACGATGTCGTAGTCGATCCCGAGCCGGTGCTTCACGTCCGGGCGATAGTTCTCGATCACCACGTCGGCGCCGCGTGCCAGCTCGAGAAAGATCTCGTGGCCGCGGGGGTGCTTGAGGTTGAGCGTCAGCGACCTTTTGTTGCGATGCAGATTCTGGAAGTCGAACCCGTCGCGCGGTCCGCCCAGCGGTACCTCGTTGAGAGCCGGGGGCTGTTCGATCTTGATGGTCTCGGCGCCCCAGTCGGCAATCATCCTTGCCGCGGTTGGCCCGGCGCGCGCCCTGGTCAGGTCGAGTACCCGGAATCGGGACAAGGGTCCGCTGCGGTCAGGCATCTCAAACTCCGTTCCCGGCATGTATGGTACGGGCCGGCAGTCTGCCACCGCGCGCCCGGCGGTACAACGACGCGGCGCGGTTTTCCGGAGCCGTTCCGGGCGCAAGCTGGTAGTATTGCTGCTCCGGTTAGCCAGGGAGCACGCGATGTACGCCCAGATGGTCAGGTCCGATGCCGTGCGCGTCCGCTCGATCGAGGAGATGGACCCCCGGGAACGTGCGTTCCAGGAGCGGATCGATGACGGCCAGAAGATCGAACCGAAGGACTGGATGCCGGAGGGGTACCGCCGGACCCTGATCCGCCAGATCAGCCAGCACGCCCATTCCGAGATCGTCGGCCAGTTGCCGGAAGGAAACTGGATCACCCGGGCCCCGACACTGGAACGCAAGGCGATCCTGCTGGCCAAGGTCCAGGACGAGGCAGGCCACGGACTCTACCTCTACTGTGCGGCCGAGACCCTGGGCATCAGCCGCGACGAGATGTACGACCAGCTCCATTCCGGCCGGGCCAAGTATTCGTCCATCTTCAACTACCCGACGCTGAGCTGGGCCGACATCGGCTGCATCGGCTGGCTGGTGGACGGGGCCGCGATCATGAACCAGGTGCCCCTGCAGCGCTGTTCCTACGGCCCCTACGCCCGGGCGATGGTGCGGATCTGCAAGGAGGAGAGCTTTCACCAGCGCCAGGGCTACGACATCCTGGTCACCATGTGCCGCAAGGGAACCGACCAGCAGCGCGCAATGGTCCAGGACGCGCTCGATCGCTGGTGGTGGCCGTCCCTGATGATGTTTGGTCCGCCCGACACGGACTCGGTTCACTCGGCCCAGTCGATGGCGTGGAACATCAAGCAGAATACCAACGACGAGCTGCGCCAGAAATTCGTCGACGAAACCGTTCCGCAGGCGAAGTACCTCGGTCTGGTGATCCCGGACCCGCAACTGGCGTGGAACGAGGAACGGGGCGCGCACGACTTCGGCGAGCCCGACTGGAACGAGTTCTTCGCGGTGCTCAACGGCAACGGGCCGTGCAATCGCGAACGTCTGGGTGCGCGCAGGACGGCATGGGCGGACGGTGCGTGGTACCGCGAGGGGCTGATGGCGCACGCGAACAAGTGTACGGTCGGCGTGGCGGCGGAATAGCGGAGCGCGCGGTTCATGACGAGCGAATGGCCGCTGTGGGAGGTGTTCATTCGCGGCCAGCACGGCTTGAGCCACCGGCATGTCGGCAGCTTGCACGCGCCCGACGCGGCCATGGCGATCAACAACGCGCGCGACGTCTATACCCGGCGCAACGAAGGGGTGAGCATCTGGGTGGTGCGCGCCAGCGACATTGCTGCCAGCGCACCGGGCGACAAGGGCCCGCTGTTCGACCCTTCGAACTCCAAGGTCTACCGTCACCCGACCTTCTACGAGGTGCCGGAGGAAGCGGGGAACATGTGATGGGTACGCGGTCGCCGGACGCGGACCTGCAGGAGTTCCTGCTGCGGATGGGTGATACCTGCCTGATCCTCGGGCACCGGGTCTCCGAGTGGTGTGGCCACGCCCCGGCGCTCGAGGACGACATCGCAATGGCCAACGTGGCGCTGGACCTGATCGGTCACACCCGGTTGTGGCTCGAGCTTGCCGGCGAGGTCGAGGGAGCCGGCCGCAGCGCCGACGACCTGGCGTTCCTGCGCGATGCCGGCGGGTTTCGCAATGCCCTTCTGGTCGAGCTGCCCAATGGCGATTTCGGCAACACGCTGATGCGCCAGTTCCTGTTTGACGCCTGGCATGTGCCGAAGCTCCGTGGCCTTGCGGACTCGTCGGACACCCGCGTCGCCGGGGTCGCGCGAACTGCCGTGCGCGAGGCCACCTATCACCTCTCGCGCAGCACCGACCTGGTGATCCGGCTCGGCGACGGGACGGCCGAGAGTCACGGGCGCATGCAGGCGGCACTGGACCGGCTGTGGCCCTATACCTTCGATCTTCTCGATGTCGATGACGCCGAGGCGGCGCTTGCGGGCGACGGGATGGTTCCGCAGGCGGCCGAGGTTGCCGGGGCATGGCGCGATCACGTCGAGACGGCGCTCGCCGAGGCAACGCTTGTCCCGCCCACCGACGGACCGGAGCACCGGGGCGGCAGACCGGGGTTCCACACAGAATACCTCGGCTACATCCTTGCACAGATGCAGTTCCTGCAGCGCGCCTACCCCGGAGCCGTATGGTGACGGTCCGCCCGTCCGTCGAACAGGTCTGGTCCTGGCTTGCCGAGGTTCCGGACCCCGAAATCCCGGTTGTCTCGGTTGTCGATCTCGGAATTGTCCGTGGCGTGGAGTGGCAGGGCGAGGAGCTGGTTGTCACGGTCACGCCGACCTATTCCGGGTGCCCGGCAACAGGTGTGATCCAGCTGGATATCGAGGCACGGCTGCGTGAGCGCGGGATCGAGAATCCGAGGCTGGTCCGGCGCCTCTCGCCACCGTGGACCACCGCCTGGATCAGATCCGGTGCCCGCGCCAGGCTTGAAGCCTGGGGTATCGCACCGCCTGTCGAGGGACCCGCCTCCGCCGGGCTCCCGGTGCCGTGTCCACGGTGCGGGTCCGGCAGGACCGAGCGGGTCAGCCAGTTCGGGTCCACGCCATGCAAGGCGGCGTATCGGTGCGTCGAGTGCCTCGAGCCCTTCGACTATTTCAAGTGCCTGTGATTCCGGCGAGCAGTCCCCACGATGTCACGCTTCTACCCGCTCGAAGTCTCGGCGATCCGTTGCGACACCCGTAACGCGGTTGTCGTCACACTGGTTCCGCGCAAGCAGGACCGCGCCCGGTTCGACTTCACCCAGGGCCAGTACCTGACGTTTCGCCGCTCCTTCGACGGCGTCGAGCTGCGCCGCTGTTACTCGATCTGTGCCGGGCGTGACGACGGTCACCTGCGGGTGGCCATCAAGCGGGTCGACGGCGGCTGCTTTTCCACCTGGGCGAACAGGGACCTCGAAGCGGGCGCGGTGCTCGAGGCCATGCCGCCGGCGGGCAGCTTCCACACGCCGCTCGATCCCGACACGGCCAGCTACTACCTCGCGATTGCGGCCGGCAGCGGGATCACGCCGGTGCTCGGCATCATCAGGACGGTGCTGGTTCGCGAACCGAAGTCGCGCTTTACCCTGGTCTACGGCAACCGCTCGATCAGCTCGATCATGTTCCGCGAGGAACTCGAGGACCTGAAGAACACCTACATGGGCCGTTTCAACGTGATCCATGTGCTGGCGCGGGAAGTGCAGGAAATCGAACTGTTCTCCGGCAGGATCGATGCGGAGAAATGTGCCGCCCTGTTCGGCGGCTGGATCGACATAGCCACGGTGACCACCGCCTTCGTGTGTGGCCCCCAACCGATGATGATGGCCGTCCGTCATGCGCTGAGGGCGCATGGACTCAAGGACAGCCAGATCAGGTTCGAGCTGTTCACTTCGGCCGGTTCGGGCCGGGCACCGCTCCGGCCCGGTCCGGAGACTTCCGGCGCGACGGCGGTCTCCAGGGTAAACGTGACACTCGACGGCGTGACCCGCGAGATCGAGATTGGCAACGAGACCGTGCTCGATGCCGCGCTTGGCGCCAGCCTCGATGCGCCCCACGCCTGCAAGGCGGGCGTGTGTTCAAGCTGCCGGGCCATGGTGCTTGCGGGCGAGGTGGAGATGCGGGTCAACCACGCACTCGAGGACCACGAGGTCCGCGAGGGCTACGTGCTGACCTGCCAGGGTCTTGTGCTGTCCGGGACGGCCGCGGTCAGCTACGACCTGTGATTGCCTGGCATCCGTGGTCGTGCAGGAACGACCGCGGGTTGCTACACTCGGGCCGGCCATGATTACGACTGCGGTGGAGGACTGGAATGACCTATACGCTGGAAGACTTCTGCTCGGACTGTCACGAGGTGATCAGCGCCGACAACGGACCGGGCGGGAGAGAGACCATTCGCCAGCACCTGGAGCGGCTGCTTGCCAACGATGCCTTTGTCGAACACCACCTGGGCGATGATGTCCCCGAGGGCGTGCACACGCTCTATCGTGACGAGACATACGAGTTTGTCGTCCTTGCCCACGTCAACCGGGAACCGCATCGCTCGCCGCCGCATGACCATGGCACGTCCTGGGCAGTCTACGGTCAGGCGAAGGCCCATACCGACATGAGCGAGTATCGGCGCCTCGATGGCGGCAGCGGTGACGGGCAGGCGGTGCTGGAACAGACCCGGAGCTACCGGCTCACGCCCGGCAACGCCGGCCTCTACGATGTCGGCTGCATTCATGCGATCGACTACCCGGAGAACGCCTGTTTTGTTCGGGTGACCGGGCGCGAACTCGAGCTCGAGCCGAGGCTCAAGTTCGATACCGAGGCCAACCGTGCGGCCTACATCGAGAGTCAGGGCGTGAACTGAGCGCGGCTGATCCCGTCCAGAACCTCTTCGGGCCGGTGAACCACCGTGAAGATGTCGAGGGTCTCCGGCCCGATGAACCCGGCCCGGACCCCGTGTCGCACCAGGTCGATCAGCGGCTGCCAGTAGCCGTCGATATCGACCAGGATCAGCGGGCGGTTGAACCTGTGCAACTGGATGTGTGTGGCCACCTCGATTGTCTCGTCGAAGGTGCCGAGACCGCCCGGCAGCACGACGAAGGCATCCGAGCGCCGGTACATCTGTTCCTTGCGCTCGTGCATGGTTTCGGTGATCACCAGTTCCTGCACGCCCTCGTGGGCAATCTCGATCTCGTGCAGGAACTGCGGAATGATGCCGATGACCCGCCCGCCGGCGGCGAGCGCCGCGTCGGCGAGCATTCCCATGAGCCCGATCCGTCCGCCGCCGTAGACGAGGTCAATGCCGTGCTCGCCAAGAATGGTGCCAAGCCGTGTTGCCGCGGTCCGGAAGGGCGGGGCGACGGCGCTGCGAGAGCCGCAGAACACGCAGACGGATCGGGTGCCGCTCACTGTGTGTCGTCTCCCATGACCAGGGCCACCCGTCCGGTGGACTGGCGTTTCAGGACTACTGCCATGGCTTCCTGGAACCGTTCCAGCGGGAAGGTGTGAGAGACCCGGGGCTTGAGTCGCCCGTCCGCATGCCAGGCGAAGAGCCGGTCCATGTTTTCGTGCAGGCGCGGCGCGTAGACATCGCGCACGTCTCGCGGGCTCCAGCCGACGTAGTAGCCGAAGTTGAAGCCGCACACGGTGATGTTCTTGACCAGCAGGATGTTGGCGGGGATCTGCTGGATGGTTCCGCCGGCGAAACCCACCGGCATGATGCGGCCTTCCGGCGCGATGCAGCGCAGTGACTCGGCAAACACCGCACCGCCGACCGGATCATAGATCACGTTGGCGCCAACTCCACCGGTCAGCTCGAGAACCCGGTCGCGGAATCCGCTCACGGAGTAGTCGATCACGTGGTCGGCACCGTATTGCTCCACGATCCCGCGCTTGGCTTGCGAGCCGACCGTGGCGATCACGGTCGCACCCAGGACCTTCGAGATCTCGACCGCGGCAAGGCCCACGCCACCGGCAGCTCCGTGGATGAGCACGACATCGCCGGCGGCGAGCCGCAACAGGTGCGGCCATGTCAGCGCGGCGTAGGACGTCATGTAGGAATTGGTGAAGCAGATCGCCAGGTGAAACGGGATCGCATCAGGCAGGACGAAGACATTCACCTCCTTCGCCACCGCTTCCTCGGCAAGGCCTCCCCAGTCAAGGACCGCGATCACCCTCTCGCCGACGGAGACCCGTTCACACTCGCTCCCGGTCTCGATCACGACACCGGCAATCTCGGTCCCGGGGACGAACGGCAGCGGAGGCCGCCTCTGGTACTTGCCTGCGACGACCAGGCTTGTGGCAAAGCTCACGCCTGCCGCCCTGGTGCTGATCCGGACCTCGCGCGGGCCAAGCGGCGGCGTCGGGCATTCGTCATCTAGCGTGAGCGCCTCGAACTCGGTCCAGTCCCTGACCAGCACACCGCGCATGCCGCCTTCCTCCGTTTCGCTGTGATGCGGCGCACTCTACGACGTTCGCCGCCCTGCGACGAGTGGGTGAGCCCCCTTGGGAACCGGTGCCGGAAAAAGACAGTTAAATACATATAGTTACACGGGCCAACACTCTCGAAAAAAGGCATGGTTGACGGGAAGGGAATTGACGGGTGCGCCGGAAACCGGCATAGTTGCCGCATTGACGCCTTTCGGGACCGACCGACGGTCGGGTGGGCGTGGGGCGAACCGAATAGGCCGGATCCCCGACGTCGTGTCGCAGCACAATGTTCCGCTGCGAACAAGCAACAACAATGCTCCCCTGGCCAGACTGTCCGATCCGTTGTGGATTGTGGCGGCGGTCAGGCAACCGGAGTGACAGGCAGGGAGAAGTAACCGATGAAGGACATTCGCAAGTTCCAGCAAATGTACCGAGACGGCAGGATGGGCCGTCGCGATTTCATGGTGGCGCTCGGAGCGCTGGGTGTCAGTGCGACTGCGGCAACCGGGTTCCTGACCTCGGCGAAGGCGCTCGCCGCGACCCCGCAGAAGGGTGGGACCGCGCGGTACGCCAACAACCTGCACGGGCCGGATGACCAGATGGATCCGATGGTGTTTACCTCGGGCATCGACTACACGCGCGGACGCGCGACCTACAACGGCCTGATCCAGATGAGCGACGGCATGGCTCTGGCGCCCGAACTCGCCGAGGAATGGTCGGCCAACGCAGATGCGACCGAGTACACCTTCAAGATTCGCAAGGGCGTGGAGTTCCACGACGGGTCGGCGCTCACTGCCGAGGACGTCGCATGGACCATGAGCCGGCACATCGGCGAGGAGTCGCTGTCGACCGCCAAGGCGCTGCTTGCGGCTATCACCGAATGGAAGGTGGTGGACAGCCACACCGTGAAGGCAGTACTGAGCTCGCCCGACTCCGATCTTCCTGCCAAGCTCACCGAAAAGCAGATGAAGATCGTCAAGATGGGCACCGAGGACTTCCGCAAGGGCAACGGCACCGGTCCGTTCGTGCTCGAGTCCTTCGAGGCCGGCGTGCGGTCGACCCATGTGCGCAACCCCAACTACTGGCGGGAAGGGGCGAATTTCGACGCGCTCGAGATCACCGGGATTACCGATCCGCTGGCCCGTGCCAACGCGCTGATCGCCGGTGACGTCGACCTCATCAACCAGGTCAACGCCAAGAGTATCGCGCTGGTCGAAAGTTCGGAAACGGCCCGGGTTATTTCGACCCCGACAAGTGCCTACACCGGCATCTGCATCCTGAAGAACACCGCACCTGGCGAGAACGACGATTTCGTCAAGGCCATGCAGTACATCCAGGACCGCGACCGGATCGTGCGATCGATCCTCAAGGGACACGGTACCGTCGGCAATGACCACCCGGTCGGTCCGGCCTTCGGTCCGGATCACTGCAGCGAACTGCCCATTCGCGAGTTCGACCCGGACAAGGCGAAGTTCCACCTGGACAAGTCGGGTGTGACCGCCGCCGAGCTGTTCGTGGCGCCGGTGCGCCTCGGCATCGAGGAAATCTCTCTGCTGATGCAGGCCAACCTGAAGAAGATCGGCTTCGATCTCACCATCCGCAAGGTGCCGTCCGACGGCTACTGGGGAGCGGTGTGGATGAAGGAGCCGATGAACGTCGTGTCCTGGAACATGCGCCCGACGGCCAATGCCCAGCTCGCGATCCAGTTCGCTCCCCATGGCAACTGGAATGACACCTTCTGGCACAACGATCGCATGGGCGAGCTGCTGCAGACGCAGCTGGCCGAGACCGACGAAGCCAAGCGTCATGCCATGCTGTGCGAGATGCAGACACTGGTTCACAACGGCAGCGGCATGGTGATCCCGGCCCACGTCAACGAGGTGGACGGGGCCAGCAACAAGATCCAGGGCATTCCCACTGTTCCGTTCGGCGCACTCGGCGCCTACGAGTGGGTGGAGTTCGCCTGGATGGAAGCGTAGGTCCGGCAGTGCCCCCGCCCGGTCCCCGGACCGGGCGGGACGGCACGATCGGACGTCTGCGTCCATGACACTCCTGTCCGCGCTCCTGCGCCGGACCGCACTTGGCGTTGCGACCCTGTTCGTCGTCTCGGTGCTGATCTTCGTCGGAACCAGCATCCTGCCGGGTGATGTCGCCAACATCATCCTTGGCCAGATGGCGACGCCGGAGTCGCTTGCGGTACTGCGCGCCAAGCTCGGTCTCGACGAGCCGGCCCACATCCGCTACCTGATCTGGCTGACCGACCTGCTCTCGGGCGATCTCGGTTTTTCCAAGGCCGGCGCGGGAACCGGAACGGTCGGCACGCCGATCTCCGAGATGCTGATGCCGCGCCTGATCAACACCGTCCGCCTCGGTGGAGCGGTGGCGATTGTTGCCGTGCCGTTCGCGATCACCATCGGCCTGCTGGCCGCCATGTATCCCGGCACGCGGCTCGATCGGTTCGTGACCTTCACGACGCTGGGCCTGATCTCGGTGCCGGAATTCCTGGTCGCAACCCTGCTGGTTTTCGTGATTGCGGTCCAGCTCGGCTGGCTTCCGGCCACCGCCTATATCAGTGGTCAGGAAACCGGCTGGAAGCTGGTGCGGGCGCTGGCAATGCCGGCGCTCACCCTGGTCATCGTGGCGTCGTCGCAGATCATGCGCATGACCCGGGCGACGGTGCTCAACGTGATGAGCTCGCCCTACATCGAAATGGCGATCCTGAAGGGTGTGCCGCGCCGCCGTATCATTCTGCGCCACGCGCTGCTCAACGCAATCGGTCCGATCGCGAACGTCATTGCACTGAACCTCGCCTATCTGGTGAGCGGCGTGGTGGTGGTGGAAACCATCTTCGCCTACCCGGGGCTTGCCAAGCTGATGATCGACGCGGTCCAGACCCGGGACCTGCCGCTGGTACAGGCCTGTGCCATGATCTTCTGCGCAACCTACATCGTGCTGATCTTCGTTGCCGACATGGTGTCGATCCTGTCGAACCCGCGGCTGCGGCACCCCAAATAGAGGGTCGATCATGGCCGAGACCGAAACCAGTTTCGAGGAACTTCCCGATGCTCCGCCACGCCGGCGGCTGCGGCTGTCGTGGAGCGGCACGCTCGGCGTCGTCGTTGTCGCGTTCTGGATGGTCATCGTCGTCATCGGGCCGTCGATCTCGCCCTACCACGAAGCCGATATCCTCGACGAGGCACTGTTCATCGTGCCGGGCAGCGACAATCCCTACCCGGAGACCGACTACCAGCCGCCGAGTGCGGTTGCCTGGCTCGGCACCGACTACCTCGGCCGCGATACCCTGTCGCGGACCCTGTTCGGCGCCCGTACCACGATCGGCATATCGCTGGCGTCGACACTGCTCGCCTATCTGGTCGGGGTCACGCTGGGAATCGCGGCGGCGGTCGGCGGGCCTGTCCTCGACTCGAGCCTGAGCCGGCTGAACGATGCCATCCTGTCGATACCGAGCATCATGCTGGCGCTGGTAATCATTGCCGCCATCGGCAGCACCATCCCGATCCTGATCGTGCTTACCGGACTGATCTATGCCTCGACGGTATTCCGGATCGCGCGATCGCTCGGGCTTGACGTCAAGGTCAGCGACTTCGTGGAGGCGGCCAGGGTCCGCGGCGAGGGGCTGTGGTGGATCATCACCCGCGAAATCCTGCCCAACGTTGCCATGCCGATGGCAACCGACTTCGGACTTCGGTTCGTCTACGTGATCCTGTTCATCTCCAGCCTGAGCTTCCTCGGCCTGGGCGTGCAGCCGCCACAGTCCGACTGGGGCAGCATGGTTCGCGAGAGCCTCTCGGGACTGCCTTACGGCTCCATCGCCCCCCTGGTGCCCGCCATGGCGATCGCGACACTCACCATTGCCATCAACCTGATCGTCGATGACGTGTCAGCCCATTCCGGCGGACGACTGGCCAGGAGGATGATCTGATGCCTCAGTTGCTCGAAGTCGATCGCCTGGTCATCGATGCCCGCACGGAATCCGGGGCAACGACGCCGATCGTGAAGGATGTGAGCTTCGGCATCGACCGCGGCGAGGTGGTGGCGCTGATCGGCGAATCCGGATCGGGCAAGACCACCATCGCGCTCTCGGCGCTCGGCTATACCAAGCCCGGCCTCGAGTTCAGCGGCGGCGAGGTTCGCCTCGATGGGCGTGACGTGATCTCCATGCCGCCCGAGGAAATACGCGACCTGCGCGGCCAGCGCGTCGCCTACCTCGCCCAGAGCGCGGCCGCCACCTTCAACCCGGCGCTGACCATCGGTGAACAGGTGATCGAATCACCGGTGCTGCACGGGCAGATGAGCCGGGAGGAGGCCGAACGCCGGGCAGAGGAGCTGTACCGGGCGCTGGAACTGCCCGATCCCGATCGCCTTGGCCGACGCTATCCCCATCAGGTGTCGGGGGGTCAGCTGCAGCGGCTGATGGCGGCCATGGCACTGTGCGGCAAGCCCGACCTGCTGATTCTCGACGAACCGACCACCGCGCTCGACGTCACCACCCAGATCGAGGTGCTCAAGGCGTTCAAGGCGGTGATTCGCCAGGAAGGGGCAGCGGCGCTCTACGTCACCCACGACCTGTCGGTGGTAGCCCAGATTGCCGACCGGATCGTGGTGCTCTATGCCGGCGACGTGCTCGAACACGGTAACGCCGACCAGGTGATCAACAGGCCGTCGCACAAGTACACGCGCCGCCTCATGGCGGCGGTGCGTCCACCACCGGCCGCGGGTCAGGGCGACGATGCGCTTGAAGAGCATCTCCGGGACCACCCCGCGCTCGCGGTCAGGGACGTCAGTGCCGGATACGGCAGGCAGATGGACGGCTCGGTGGCTATCACGGTGTTGCGCGACGTCACGCTTTCGGTACAGCGGGGCCACACGATGGGGATCATCGGTGAGTCCGGGTGCGGCAAGTCAACGCTCGCGCGCGTGATGTCCGGACTGCTGCCTGCGAGCGAAGGCGCGATCCTGCTCGACGGCCAGCAACTCCAGCCAGACCTGCGCCGGCGTGACCGTGACCAGCTGCGCAGGGTCCAGTTCGTGTTCCAGATGGCGGATGTCGCGCTCAATCCGCGCCAGCGGATCGGCGGCATTCTCGGCCGGCCGCTTGAATTCTACTTCGGGCTGCGCGGCAGGGAGCGACGGCAGCGGGTGGCCGAGTTGCTGGAGATGGTGGAACTGCCGACGGAGTTCGCCGACCGCTACCCGGAAGAGCTGTCCGGTGGCCAGAAGCAGAGGGTCAACCTGGCGCGGGCGCTGGCGGCCTCGCCGGAGGTCCTGCTCTGTGACGAGGTGATCTCGGCGCTCGATACCATAGTCGGGGCAAATGTGATCGAATTGCTGAAGCGACTGCGCCAGCGCAGCGGCGTCTCCTTCGTCTTCATCAGCCACGACCTGTCCACGGTGGCGTCATTTGCCGACGAGATCGTGGTGCTCTACGCCGGCCGGGTGGTCGAGCAGGGACCGACCGACCGGGTCCTCTCCCCGCCGTACCATCCCTACACCCGGCTGCTGATCGCCTCGGTACCGGAACTGCGCATCGGCTGGCTCGAGGAGACCATGGAGAGCCGGGTCGCCCAGGCCGGAATCGACCGGGTGGTCAGGATGACCGAGGTCGGCTGCTCGTTCTTCGACCGCTGCCCGCTTGCAATCGACGGGGTCTGCAACCGGGAGACGCCGCCGGTACGCCACCTGCCTGGCGGTCACGCCATCGAGTGCCATCGCAGCGAGGCCGAGTTCATCGCGGGCATACAGGCGGCCTGAGCGAACGGACGGCAGGTGGCAGCACTCTCTTGATTTGGCTGCCAACACGCTGAAATTTCTTGATATTTCTTGTTGCGAACACCGCGCTCGCTGAGCCACACTTCCTGTTGGACCAACCGACCGGGAGCGCAAGGTCATGCACGAATATCAGTCGATCCGCTTTGACCGGCACCTCGCAACCGCGGAGATCCTCTACCACCTCCCCGACTACCCCGGCATCCTCCAGAGCTTCGTCTGGCAGCACATGGACGTGGCGCCGGATTATCCCCGGCTGCGCAGGTTTCTCGAATACTGGACGGAGAACATCGAGGCCCGGCTGCATTCCGTGACCGTCTCGCGCGCCGTCGAGCGCCGGTCAGGCGGCGTGCGCCACGTGCGGGCTTCCATGCGGCTGCACTGAAACGCCTATTCCGGTGCCAGCGTGACCCTGAGGCCGTCGAGACGTTCGGTCATGGTGATCTGGCACGACAGTCGCGAGTTGTCCTGGACTTCGAAGGCAAGATCGAGCATGTCGATCTCTTCCTCGTTCTTGGCCTCCAGCTTGTCGAGCCATTCCTCGTCCACGTAGACGTGGCAGGTCGCACAGGCGCAGCAGCCACCGCATTCGGCCAGGATCGGCAGGCCCTCGTCACGAATGAGTTCCATGAGCTGCCAGCCGGCGATGCCCCGGATCTCGCTGACTTCGCCGTCGCGGTCTGTGACGAAGATTTTCATCATACCCCCAGTTTCTCATGCAGGGCCGAACTCGAGGTCGTGTACTGGAACCTCAGGCGGCGATCCGGGTAGACGTAACGAAACGCCTGCTGCGACATCAGGGCCGCTTCGTGAAAGCCCGAGAGGATGAGCTTGAGCTTGCCCGGGTAGGAGTTGATGTCGCCGATGGCGAAGATACCCGGAACGTCAGTCTCGAACTTCTCCGTGTCGACCGGGACCAGGTTTCGCTCGAGGTTGATCCCGAAGTTTGCAACCGGACCGAGCTTCATCGTCAGCCCGTAGAACGCGAGCAGGGTATCGCAGGGAATGTCGTACTCGCCGTCACCGCCGGAAACCGTGACCGCATCCAGCTTGCCGTCCGCCCCCTTGAGCCCGCGCAGCTGTGCAACGTGCAGCGACATCGCGCCCGATCCGACCAGCTCGCGCATGGCGTTGACCGAAGCCGGTGCCGCGCGAAACTCGTCGCGCCGGTGCACCAGGTCGAGGCTGGTTGCTATCGGATGAAGCGCAATTGTCCAGTCGAGGGCCGAATCACCGCCGCCGGCGACAAGCACCCTGCGGCCCCGAAACGCCTCCATCCGGCGGACCGAGTAGAATACCGACGTGCCCTCGTAGGCATCCAGTTCCTTCAGGGGCGGTTTCTTGGGAACGAAACTGCCGCCACCGGCCGCGATCACCAGGACCGGCGCCGTGATCACGGTGCCGACGTCCGTGGTCAGTCTCCACGCACCGTCCGGCGTCTTCTCGAGTGCCTCTGCCATTTGTCCCAGGTGGAACGTGGGCGAGAACGGCCTGATCTGTTCCATCAGCTTGTCGGTGAGCTCCTGGCCGGTGCAAACCGGAAGGGCCGGAATGTCGTAAATCGGCTTTTCCGGGTAGAGCTCGGCGCACTGGCCGCCCGGGTAGTCGAGGATGTCGACCAGGTGCGCCTTCATGTCGAGCAGGCCCAGCTCGAAGACCGCAAACAGGCCGACCGGACCCGCTCCGACAATGATGACGTCCGTGGTGTGCTCGCTGGTGTCCATGGGAGTCCTGACCAGGCAAAAAGGTGCCGCACTCTACGGTCGCCGGCCGTGAATTCCAAGATACGAAACCGGGGCCGAATCAGTGTCGGAAATGCCGGATTCCGGTCATGACCATCGCGATGTCGTGCTCATCCGCAGTGCGGATCACCTCGTCGTCCCGAACCGACCCACCTGGCTGGATCACCGCCGTCGCCCCGGCCTCGACGGCAGCGAGCAGGCCGTCCGCGAACGGGAAGAACGCGTCCGACGCCACCACCGATCCAACAGTGGCTGGCTCACCATCTCCGACGGCGTCGCGCGCCTTGCGCGCCGCGATCCGTGCGGAATCAACCCGGCTCATCTGTCCGGCGCCGATGCCGACACTCGCCCCGTCACGCACGTAGACGATGGCATTGGACATGACGTGCTTGGCGATGCGGAACGCCATCAGCAGGTCGGCCCGCTCGCGCGGGCAGGGTGCGCGCCGGGTCACAACCCGCAGATCATCTTCGCCGACCCGTCCGGTATCCCGGTCCTGGACCAGAAGGCCTCCCGCCAGCTGGCGGATCACGCGCCCCGCAGCGCCTGGGTCGGGCAGTGCACCGGTCTCGAGAACCCGCAGTCCCGCCCGCCGGGCCAGGATCTCGCGTGCCCCGGGCGATACCTTCGGTGCGACCACTACCTCCGTGAGAATCTCGATGATGCGGCTCGCGGTGTCCGCGTCCAGTGTGCGGTTTGCGGCAATGATGCCGCCGAAGGCGCTGGTCCGATCGCAGGCGAATGCCCGTTCGTAGGCGTCTGACAGCGAGTTGGCCTGGGCGACGCCGCAGGGGTTGGCGTGCTTGATGATCGCGATGCCGGGCCGGTCGAGCTCCGCGACCAGCTCGATTGCGGCATGGGTGTCGTTCAGATTGTTGTAGCTGAGCGCACGGCCCTGGATCTGCCGCGCGGTTCCCACACCGGGGCGTCCGTCCCCGGTACGGTAGAACAGGCCACGCTGGTGCGGGTTCTCGCCATAGCGCAGCACCTGCGGGTCGGAGGCGGCGACGACCAGGCGACGCGGAACCTCTTCGTCCACCTGTTCCGACATCCAGGCCGCGATCGCCGCGTCATAGGACGCCGTACGGGCGAACGCGGTTGCCGCCAGTTTCCGGCGGGTCGCGAACGACAGGCAGCCGGCGTGCGCATCGAGTTCCGCGCCCACCGCCGCGTAGTCCCCGACATCGACCACAGCCGCGACCGCGCGCCAGTTCTTTGCCGCCGCCCGGATCAGCGCCGGACCACCGATGTCGATCTGCTCGGTGCAGGTCTCGAGGTCGTCACCGGAGCGCAGGGCTTCCTCGAACGGGTAGAGCGAGACCACAACAAGGTCGATCGGTGTGATCGCGTGTTCACCGAGTGCGCGTTCGTGGTCGGGATCATCGCGCCGGGCCAGGATCGCACCGTGGATGTGCGGGTGCAGGGTCTTGACACGGCCATCCATCATTTCCGGGAACCCGGTCCGCTCGGCGACATCGACCACCGCAACACCGGCATCACGCAGGGCGCTCGCGGTCCCGCCGGTGGAGATGATCTCGATGTCGTGGCGGGCCAGTGTCGCAGCCAGTGCTCCGAGCCCCGACTTGTCGGAAACCGAGACCAGCGCCCGGCGCACACGGACCATGTCTGTCATCGCGATCCCGGGCATGGACGAACCCGTACGTCGCCTGCCAGGAGCTCGTCCGCGCCGGCCTCGAGCGCGGCAAGGCGAAGGACCGCAAGCGCACGGTCCCCGGTGCCGGAACGGATCTCCCCGACTTCCCGGCCGTCAAGGGTGACCGGCGTTCCCGGTTCGGGCGCGACCCCGTCGGCCGCGACCGGTGTCAACCGTCGCTTGACCAGGCCGCGGTACCGGGTCCGGGCGGTCAGTTCCTGGCCCATGTAGCATCCCTTGTCCCAGTCGATGCCGTTGAGTTCGTCGAACCCGGCCTCGAGCAGCACCGTGCGGCCCACCTCGAGATCGCGGACACCGTCGGGGACACCCAGAGCGATACGCACAGATTCATAGTCATCACGCTCTCCGGGCACGATCGGGGCCGACACCGGATCGGTCCCGCGCCGGGTGATCAGCCGGGCGCCAAGCCCGGCGTGCCGTGGGTCGACGATCGCGACCCCGTCATGCCGGCGAACGGTGGTTCCGGGTTCCCCGGACAGCCCCAGGGTCGCGAGCGCTTCACCGCCCCAGGCGGCGTGGACCTGCCAGCTGCCGGTCACGTCGGCGAGATCGACGCGAGAGCGCAGACGGTAGATCGCAAGCCGCTTGCGCAGCGCCTCGAGGCGGTGCGCCTCGCAATCGAGCAGCAGGCTGTCTTCGTGTTCGACCATCATGAAGTCGAAAAGGTACTTGCCCTGAGGGGTGAGCAGGCCCGCGTAGAGCGAACGGGTCGACGAGACCCGGTTCACGTCGTTCGAGACCAGTCCCTGGAGAAAGGCGACGCGATCCTCGCCGGAAATCGCGAGCAGGCCGCGCTCTTCCAGAAGGATGCAGCGCACGTCCGTCATGCAGCAGCTACTCGTCGATCAGCTGGCGTTGCGCCTGCGTCATCAGCTCTTCCATCCTGTGGCGCAACCGGTGCTCGCTGAGATCGGCCCCTGCCTCGGCGACACGCGCCATGACGAATTCGACCACGTCGTCATCGCCCGGCCGGTCGAAGTTGGAACTGATGACTTCCTTCGCGAAGGCTTCGGCCTCGTCTCCGGTCTTGCCGAGGAACTGCTCGCCGACCCACAGGCCGAGCAGCTTGTCGCGTCGCGCCGTGGCCCTGAAACGGAACTCGGCATCGCGTGCAAAGCGATTTTCCTCGCCCTTTTCCTTGCTGTCGAAACTGCTCATGGCCTGTCTGCCTTCTGCTGGTGGGGCACCGCGCAGGACGTACCTGTCATCACAGGACCTAATCCAATCCTTGCCGAAATGGAAGGGCGCGGACACGTTGGCGCCATCGACGAATCGTGATATCGCGCATCGCCATGTGCACCCTTGTGATCCTTCGACGACCCGGTCACGCGTGGCCGGTCCTGATCGGCGCCAACCGCGACGAGTTTGTCCATCGGCCCTGGAAGCCGCCTGGCCGGCACTGGCCGGACCGTGCCGGCGTGATCGCCGGGCTCGACGTCGAGGCGGGCGGCAGCTGGCTCGGTAAGAATGACGATGGTGTGGTTGCCGGTATCCTGAACCGCACGGGCTCGCTCGGTCCGCAAGCCGGCAAGAGATCCCGGGGCGAGCTTGTCCTCGACGCACTCGATCACGCCGATGCGCGGGACGCCGCAGCCGCCCTTGCCCGGATTGACGGCCGGGCGTACCGGACCTTCAACCTGGTGATTGCGGATGCTCGTGATGCCTTCCTGTTGTGTCACCGCGGTGCAGCGGGCGGCCGGATCGACGTTGCGCCGATCGGGACGGGCCTGTCGATGATCACCTCGCTGGAACTGAACGACACCGCGTCGCCACGGATTGCCGGGAGTCTTGACCGGTTCCGGGCCGCAGCACCTCCCGACCCGGATGCCGGCGACTGGGGGGACTGGAGCAGTCTGCTGGCGGACCGCTCCCGCCATCTGCCGGATGACCCGGGCAGCGCGCTGACCATCGCCACCGACCATGGCTACGGTACCGTGTCCTCGTCGCTGATTGCACTGCCGGAGTCCGTGGAACGGGGAACAGCCTGGCTGTTCAGCGCCGGCGCGCCGGACCGCGCACCCTGGCACCCGGTTGGCGCGCCTGCTGACTCCCCGGACAGCCAGTCATCCGCCAACTCCGGCCTCGCCTCGCAGTGAGGTCCCCGGGAAGCCTCGATACGGAAATCAGAAGCCGCCAGCAGGTCTTGCTGTCATGTTGCAGCGCTGACTGCCGGACCGGGAGATTTCGGACCTGCATCCATCAGCAATCTTGACCAGGGACGCACGGTCGCTCCTGACTGGTGTCGAACACTGCAGTCTTGACGAGAACACCGACACGATCGAAGGAGTGGCCGGTGTTGCTCGCGACTATTTCAATTTCAAGGATAGTGAGACAGAACTGCACTCAGCTGATCCTCATCCGTTTGAGTTGCGTTCTGGCAGGTACGGTGCGAACGGAGCGGGTGGGGAAATACGGAAGTCAGCAGCTGTAAACGGTGTCTATCATTGCGTCATGCACCCTGCAAAGGCGGAAGACGATTCTCAAGTGGTATGAGCAAAACAGCCGCAAGCAATCAACTGATTGTTGCTCGGATTTGATGGTTACGCATATCGCGATCTTGTGCAGAGGAGCGTGTCGGAACAGGATGTCGCTGATTGGCGAGACACTATCGTTACCCCCCCCTTGGTGTACTCATCCATGCCGGTGCGGGATGCGCTGAACCTTGCCGAATAACCTGAAGAGGTTCGAACGGACCGGCCTGCCCGGTGCCCCGGCCGCCACGCGGCGTCAGACCGACAGTTTGCGCCTTTGTTCGGCGATACGGAACCTCAGTTTCCTGCTTGGTTTCATCGACGGCAACGGGTTGAACAGCAGCGTATAGTTTGTGGGAGATACTTCGAGGGTGAAGTAATGTGCAACCATCAGCACGTTGACGGCCAGCTGCAGATCCATCCAGCGGTTGCCGAGACAGGTGTGTGTGCCCAGCCCGTATGGTGCATACCCGGGGCCGTGGTGCTCGTTGCGCGGCGGCAGATAGCGGTCGATGTCGAACGAGAGGGGGTCCGGGAAGACTTCCGGCATGTAGTGAGCGGCTGTCTGGGCGATGTAGAGCCGCGATCCCACCGGCAGTTCGTAGCCCTCGACGGTGGGTGTAGTTCTCGTATGTCAATTGTCAGTGGTTGATTTGACGTGATGTCGTGGTGGCGAGGGACCTCTGAGATGGTGCTTTCGTGACAATCGCGCGTTCCGGGGCAGGATTTTGTCACGACGGCGGTGAACGGCGGGGATGTGGGGACACTCCTCACCGCGCGATGCGGTAGGATGCAGGTTGACGAAGCTGCAAACAAAGTGCTTGTGACCCAACGTGATGAAACGCAGTGGCATGCGCTGGCGGGTTGCCTCCGGTCAGGCCGTGCTGACGTTCCGGGCCCTGCTCAAATCCGGACGCTTCGAGAGCGCATGGAAGGCCATGATCGCCGCGGACGCCGCTCCGGCCAACGACAACATCAGCCTGAATCACGACCGGGCGCTCGCTGCATGAACAAAACCGTGGGTACTGCAACTACAACTGCCATACGAGATTCGCACCCTCTGCGAATGGGCAAGCTGCGTCAGAAAATCTCGGGAGGCTTCCGCTCGATGCAAGGCGCCCGCGACTTCGCCAACCGACGGTCCGCCATCGCTACCGCCCGAAAACAGCGCTGGAATGTCCTCGAAACCCTGGCGCACCCCGAGCCCATGAAGATGATCCCGCAACTGCGCTTCTGAAATCCCACGCCAGCCCCATCAGACCGAAAGCTTCAATCCATCACGTGCAACTGCGCGCTGGACTCAGACCTGAGCAGTTACCGCACATCAAGCACATCTTCGCCAAGTACGGCATCTCCCGGCAGGCGGAACTGGTGCTGCCGCGCACCGACATGCCATCGGTGTCGGGCCGGATGCCGCGCGAGCGCACAGATGTGGATGTGCTCGATCTCGTCGAGCAGCCTGTTGTAGAACTGCGTCGTCCGCGTCGAGGCGTGCCCCGAACTTCGCACGTCCTGGTGGAGCCGCGTGTTCGGGGAGGTCGCCCGCTCCGGAGGTCGATGACGACTGGATAGTGTCGTCGTCACGGTCGGCGGTGCTGGTGCCTGGTCCGGTTGACTGGCAGGAGCTGCACGAGCGTGAATGCGACCGCTCGGAGCCGGCGGCCGGGCACGAAGCACTGGCCATGAAGATGACGCCGCAGCAAATTGCCTCGGCGCAGGATCGGCTGCGCACGGAGAACTGTTTCCCGGGCTTGCTGGAACCGCACCTGGAACGCTGACCGTCGAGGCAGCCCGAGAACCCCTGCCGGGGCTGGATGTTGCGGGCAGCATTCGCGTGGGCAATGTCGGCATGGCCGCAGGCCGCGCAGGTCCGGCTGGTGTGGCGGGGATCAACCGCGATCACGCGCCCGCCTTGTACTCCAGCATCGCGCGCCGGGCGGCCCAGCCGGTGTCGAGAACGACCCGGTTGAGCCCGGCCTTGGTCCGGACATTCGTTCCCGGCTCTTCCGCCGCACCCCGGGCGCTTGCCGTCATGGCCTTCACCTGCAGGTCCTCAGATCGCGACGGTGTGCGCACCCTCCGCGATCCTGCGCGAGACCTGGTGGTGCCAGTCGCGCCGGGCCATGGCGATGCGCCGTGTCGTCCTGGCGAGCCGCCGATGGGCGCGGTCACGGCGGCGGCTTGCGCGCCTGCGATGCGCAACCATGCGCTGATACCGGCGCCTCCGGACCTCGAGGCGGCGCGTGTCCGGGGCGTGGAACAGCCGTCCGTCGCTCGCCGCGACCTGGCCGGCGTTCATGTCGATGCCGATCGCGGTCCCGTCATCCTCCGGCTCCGCAACCGCACGGCAGACCAGCGCCCGGACTCGCGTTTCTGCACCGCCGACCGGGGTGCCATCCGGAGACGGGGTGCCGCCGCGCCGGCGGACCGTCCGCCGAGACCGGCAAGACGCAATGCCTGTCTCCGCTTCACGCCGGAGACGAGGGCAATGCTGTCGAAGCGGCCCCGGAAGAGCGGGGAGCCGGGCTTCTGCCCGGCCCATGCCCGGTGGAAGAAGCCCGGAAGGCTTCTTCCAGGCGCTTCAGGGTGCCGCGCTGGATGGCGACCGGCACGGCCGCCATCTCCGGGATTTCCCGGCGGCACACCGTCAGGCTCCTGAACCGGTCCTGCCAGGTCAGGGAAACACCTGCCGGACGCCAGGCGTCCGACCGCTCCTGCAGGGCGGCGTTGTACAACTGCCGCTGGCTCTCCGGCACCCGCTCCAGGCGGTGCCAGTTGTCCCGCGTCTGCGGCAGCAGACGGTCCGTCACCTGGCGGTATGCATGCTGCGGTTTCGTCCCGGACGGCACGCGGCGTCTCCCGAACAAGACGGGAAAGAGACAGGATACAGAATGGAACATGCAGGGAGACAAGCGCCTGCAGGTCTTCAATTCAGGCCCTGCAGGCGGCATGACGCTGTCAGGCTTTCCTTAGGAGTCCCTATTTCTCCAGGTGGGCTTTGCAGTGCACCACCCTGGTTCACTTCGGTGCCGCGGGAGGGGCGTCTGGCTCCATTGCTGACCCTGTCCGGGCTACCGCGCAGATTGTGCTGAACCGCCTGAAAGTGCTATAGCCGACACCGGTACCCGGCCCAGGGACGGTCGGAACCAGCATCTGGCAGGAGGGCCGGTGCGCCACAGTCCCCTTGGGGCACACTCACATGGCACGACGCAGAAAGCTCTACGAGGGCAAGGCCAAGGTCCTCTACGAGGGACCTGAGCCCGGAACACTGATCCAGTACTTCAAGGATGATGCTACCGCCTTCAACAATGCCAAGCAGGGCGTCATCACCGGCAAGGGAGTGCTGAACAACCGCATCAGCGAGTATCTGATGACCCGGTTGGCCGAGGTCGGGATTCCGACCCACTTTGTCCGGCGCCTCAACATGCGCGAACAGCTGATCCGCGAAGTCGAGATCATCCCGATCGAGGTCGTGGTGCGCAACATAGCCGCGGGATCGATCTGCAAGCGCCTCGACCTCGAGGAGGGCAAGATGCTGCCCCGTTCGATCGTCGAATACTATTACAAGTCCGACCGGCTGAACGATCCGCTGGTAGCCGAGGAACACATCACCGCCTTCGGCTGGGCATCGGCCCAGGACATCGACGACATGATGTCGATGTCACTGCGCATCAATGACTTCCTGTCGGGCCTGCTGATCGGAGTCGGACTGCGCCTGGTCGACTTCAAGCTCGAGTTCGGCCGCTACTACACCGAGGAATCCGTGATCGTCGTACTGGCGGACGAGATCAGCCCGGACAACTGTCGGCTGTGGGATGCCGGAACCAACGAGAAGCTCGACAAGGACAGGTTCCGTCGGGATCTCGGCGGTGAACGCGAGGCCTACCAGGAGGTTGCCAGGCGCCTCGGCGTGCTTCCCGAGGCGGGCCCGATGGACCTGAAGGGACCGAAGGCGATCCAGTAGCGTGCGGGGGGAGCGCTGCATGCGCGCACGCGTTCACATCACGCTTCGCAGCGGCGTGCTCGACCCGCAGGGCCAGGCCATCCGCAATGCCCTGCACTCGCTCGGCTTCGGGGACGTGCGCGACGTGCGCCAGGGCAAGTACATCGAGCTCGACATCGATGGGACCGATCCTGATGCGACCGGCGCCGAGGTGCGCCGCATGTGCGAAACCCTGCTCGCCAACCCGGTGATCGAGACCTACCGCGTCGAGGTCGTTCCGGGCCCGGAGACCTGACCGGGCGCCGGCAGCGCGATGCCGGAACACGGCCTGTAGACGACTGGCCGCGCACCCTGGCGTACCAGCCTCGTCTGTCCCATCTGCTCCAGGATGAACACCTGGCGGGGTTCGGGAGAGTGAAGCTCGCGCGACGGCTCGACGACGATCTGCTCTCCGTCAAGCCGGTAGCGCGAGCGCGAGATCACCAGCGGTGCGGTGCCCGTGCTTGAGCTGACCTCGGGCAGCATCCTGAAGTACCAGCCGTTGTCGAAGACCAGCACCGGGTCGGTGGACTGGCACCGCGGCTCGCCGCCGGCATCCACCACGCCCCATGTTCCCGCAACCGGACCGGCTCCCGCGGCGGCCGGCAGCAGGCCGAGAAGGACAGCCGCGGCCTGCGGCCACCGCTGTCCGGCCACCGGTCAGCCCGACCGCCTGCGATCGAAGAACCGCTGCATCATGCGCCGGGGTTCGTCGGTCCGGTAGGAGCGCGCCAGCGCCTCGATGCCGACGCGTACCCCGTCCTCGATCGACAGGCGTTCCCAGTCGTTGACGAGCTGCTTCTGGGCCCGGACCGCCAGCGGCCCGGCCGAAGCGATGGTATCGGCGGTCTCGCCGACCGCGGCGTCGAGTTCCGCCTGGTCGTCGGCGAGCTGCTCGAGGAATCCCCAGCGATCGGCGGTGGAGGCGTCGATGACCTGGCCGGTCATGACCAGCCATGAACTGCGACCCCATCCGACGAGACGGGGCAGCAATGCCGCCTCGATGACCGAGGGCAGTCCGACCTGAACCTCGGGCATGCCGAAGACCGCGTTCGACGAGGCAATGCGGATGTCGGCGGCCGCTGCCATTTCCATCCCGGCGCCGAGGCAGTAGCCGTTGACCCGGGCGATCACCGGCACCGGAAGGGTCCGCATGGCCCGGAACAGCCGGTGCAACCCGGAAATGAAACGTCGGGCGCTGTCTTCCTCCAGGGCGCGCAGTTCGTTGAGGTCAGCTCCACCGACGAATGCCTTCGCGCCGGCGCCGGTGAGAACCACCGCGCGCAGCTTCTCGTCCGTGCCAAGCTCCTCGAAGACCCGGGTCAGTTCGGCGACCGAGGCGCTGTCCAGCGCGTTCAGCCTGGACTGCCGGTCGTGGGTGACGGTGGCGATGGTGCCGCCGGCGTGGGTGCGGTGTTCGACGGTGACTGGCACGTCTCAGGTCTCCTCGTTGACATCGGTCGGGGTGCCGCCCAGCGAGCGGACCAGTGCACGGACCTCCTCGGCGGCCAGTTCGATGCGGTCGCGTCCGGTGCCGCGCATCACCAGTGTGGTTCCGAAGGCTCCGGCACGGTAGTAGGGATAGCTCCCGATCCCGACATCGGGGTAGCGTTCCTGGATCCTGCCCAGTCCCCCCGCCACCGCGCCCTCGCCGAGATCACAGACCACCGAGAGCGAGTGCATCCGGTCGCCACCGCGCAGGGAGGGTAGCAATTCCTGCACCATGGCCTGAAACACGCTCGGAACTCCGGCCATCACGTGGACATTGCCGATGGTAAACCCGGGTGCGGCCGAGACCGGGTTGCGGATCAGCATCGCACCGGCCGGGGTGCGCGCCATCCGCATCCGCGCCTCGTTGAGTTCAAGTCCGCGCCGTGCGGCGTGTTTCCGCATGCGCCGCACTGCCTCGGGGTGACGTTCGACCGCAACTCCGAACGCCTCGGCAACCGCATCGCAGGTGATGTCGTCGTGGGTCGGACCGATGCCGCCGGACGTAAAGACGTGATCGTGGCGCTCCCGCAGTTCGTTGACCGCCCGGACGATGGCATCGGTCCGGTCGGTGACCACCCGCACCTCCTCGAGCCGGATGCCGGCTTCGACCAGCTGTTCGGCCAGATATGCAAGGTTGGCGTCCCGGGTGCGACCGGACAGGATCTCGTCGCCGATGATGACAAGGGCCGCGGTCACGATTGCTGAAGCTGCGGACGGGGACGTCATGGCGTCGGTCCCGGGCTATGGTTGTCGTGCGGCACAATCGCGCAGGGAAAGGGACCATGCAACTGCCTCGCCCGCTTCATTCCGGGACGCTGCTGAGACGCTACAAGCGGTTCCTGGCCGATGTGCTGCTCGACGACGGCACGCAGATCACCGCGCACTGCCCGAATCCGGGTCGAATGACCGGTCTCGACACTCCCGGTTTTCCAGTGTGGCTATCATACACGAGCCGGGCCGGGCGCAAGCACCCCCATACACTCGAACTGCTCGAGGCCGAAGGCCAGCTGGTCGGCATCAACACCAGCCGGCCGAACGGCATCGTGGCCGAGGCCCTGGAGGCCCGGCGGATCGACGCGCTTGCCGGTTACGCCGGGATGCGCCGCGAGGTCCGGTATGGAACCCGGTCTCGGATCGACCTGCTGCTCGAGGACCCTGAGCGGGTGTGCTGCTGGGTCGAGGTCAAGAACGTGCACCTGCGCCGCGACCAGGGTCCGAACCCCGGCGCGGCCGAGTTCCCGGACGCGGTCACCGCCCGGGGCGCGCGCCACCTGCACGACCTCGCCGACAGGGTCAGGGAAGGGGAACGTGCGGTCATGGTCTACGTGGTTCAGCGCATGGATTGCGACCGGTTCTGCGTGGCCGCCGACATCGACCCCGACTACGCCGAGGCGCTCGCAGCCGCCACGACGGCAGGTGTCGAGGCGATCTGTTACGACTGCACCGTGACCACCGAGGCAGTCACCCTGCGCTCACCCCTGCCGGTCGATCTCGGATGAGGGCCCGAAGACGCGCTCGAAGATGACATCGACGTGGCGGGTGTGGTGGTCGAGGTCGAACAGGGTTTCCAGCTCGGTTTCCCCGAGCCAGGAACGGACCTCCCCGTCGGCCTGCAGCAATGCGAGGAAGTCCCGGTTCTCCTGCCAGACCGCCATGGCGCTGCGCTGCACCGCCCGGTAGGCGGCATCGCGTTCCATGCCGCGGCCGGTCAGCGCCAGCAGCACGCGCTGGGAGTGGACCAGGCCGCCGAGCCGGTCGAGATTGGCCTGCATGGCCTGCGGGTAGACGACAAGACCCTCGATCACCCGGGCAAGCCGGGAGAGTGCGAAGTCGAGCGCGATCGTGGCGTCGGGCGCGATGACACGTTCGACCGAGGAGTGCGAGATGTCGCGTTCGTGCCACAGGGCGATGTTCTCCATTGCCGGGGCCACGCACCCCCGCACGATCCGTGCGAGACCGGTCAGGTTCTCGGTCAGCACCGGGTTGCGCTTGTGCGGCATCGCCGAAGATCCCTTCTGGCCCGGCGCAAAGTACTCCTCCGCCTCGCGCACCTCGGTGCGCTGCAGGTGCCGGATCTCGGTGGCCAGCCGTTCCACCGAACTCGCAATGATGCCGAGCGTGGCGAAGTACATCGCGTGACGGTCGCGCGGAATGACCTGGGTCGAAATCGGCTCGGGGGTCAGGCCGAGCCCGGCGGCGACATGGGCCTCGATTGCCGGATCGACGCTGGCGAAGGTTCCGACCGGGCCCGAGATCGCGCAGGTGGCAACCTCGGCGCGGGCGGTGACGAGGCGGTCGCGGTTGCGCGCGAACTCGGCGTAGTGGCCGGCGAGCTTGAGCCCGAAGGTGGTCGGCTCGGCATGAATGCCGTGGCTGCGGCCGATCGTGGGTGTCATGCGGTACTCGAATGCCCGGCGCCTGAGCGCGGCCAGCAGGCCGTCAATGTCATCGAGCAGGATGTCGGCGGCCTGGATCAACTGGACCGCCAGGCAGGTGTCGAGCACGTCCGACGAGGTCATGCCCTGGTGGACGAACCGGGCCTCCGGGCCCACGTGTTCGGCCAGCGAGGTGAGGAAGGCGATCACGTCGTGGCGGACCTCGGCCTCGACCTCGTCGATGCGCGCGATGTCGAACCCGCCACGTTCGCGCACCGCCCGGGCGGCACCGGCGGGAACCTCTCCGCGCTCCGCCATGGCCTCGCAGGCGAGGGTCTCGATCTCGAGCCAGATCCGGAACCGGTTTTCCGGTTCCCATATCCGGGTCATCTCGGGGCGGGAATAGCGCGGAATCATGCAGGTTCCTCCGGGATCGCGGCCGAAGGCGGCTTGTACCACCCGATGCCGGCTGCGTCATTGACAGGGCGTGATCGGAATTCTCACACTGGCCAGCCCCTGTCCCCCGGAGCCCGGATCAATGACAGCGCTGCCCGACACGGCCCGGCAGGAAGAATACCGGCAGAACGGTGTCGTTTGCCTGCGCGGCGTTCTCGGGTCCGAGTGGATCGCGCTCACGCGTCGGGGCATCGAGCGCAACCTCGCACAGCCCGGCCGGTTCTTTCGTGACCACACCGCCGAGGGCTCGGGGGGCCGGTACATGTTCGATTTCTGGACCTGGCCCGACATCCCGGAGTTCCGTGCCCTCGTGTTCGACTCGCCGGTCGCCCCCCTGGTTGCAAGGCTGCTCGACGCCCGATCAGTCTACCTGCTGATGGACAACTGGTTCCTGCGCGAGGCCGGGGCCAGCACCGGCGCGCCGTGGCACCACGATGAGCCCTACTTCGACTTCTCGGGAACCATGTGCTCGGTGTGGATCCCGCTGGAGGAGGTGAATGCGCGTTCCGGCCTGGTCTTCCTGCCGGGCTCGCACCGGGACGGCGTGCTGCGCTTTGCCGAACCCTTCAGTGCGGCGGTCGACTTCGATGCCCGGGCCGAGGGCTACGAGCCGATGCCCGAGATCGATCTCGAACACGATCCGCGCCTGGTGTCGTGGGACCTTGCCCCGGGGGACTGCCTGGTTTTCGACCTGCGTACCCTGCATGGCGCCCTGCCGGGCATCCAGCCCGGGACCAGCTACAGGATGTCGCTGAGGTTCGGTGCCGAGGACACCCGGTTCCGACCGCGCGGGGAATGGACCCGGGAGATCTCGGACTACCTGATCGGGCTCGGTCAGCAATCGGACTGTCCGCCCGGCTGTTCGCTGCTGCCGCGGGTCTGGCCCTCGCAAGGCCCCGGTTGACGCAGTGCCGGCATGACGCATTGAACGGGGCCTGCGTCGAAAGGTTGTACTGTCCCTTTCCGATCGAGCTCGCGGTTCACCGGATGCTCCCGCGGCGACGCCCTCCTCGCGAGCGGTTCCGGTCCTGGAGGCCGTCCCGCACGCTCGCCCGGGTCAACCGGCACGCGGGGATCCCCGATTTCTCGCGCCGGGGCCACTCTGCGCGAGTTTTCGGTATACTCCCCGTTGAATGCCGTGGGGGAGCGAATCCCGGCGGGAAAATGGATGGATATTCGCATGCGCGTCGACGGCAGACCGACCAGGACCATCTGGCTCGAACCCGATCACGAGAGCGTGGGGATCATCGACCAGACGCGCCTGCCGCACGCGTTCGCGACCTGCCGGCTGGCGAGCCTTGCCGATGCGGCGAACGCCATCAGCACCATGCAGGTGCGCGGGGCGCCGCTGATCGGGGCGACTGCCGCCTACGGAATGTGGCTCGCGATGCGCGACGATCCCTCCGACGAGGGCGTGGCCCGGGCCCGCTCATGCCTGCTTGCGACCCGCCCGACGGCAGTCAACCTGCGCTGGGCACTCGATTGCGTCGCCGCCTCCCTCGCCCGGTGCCCCGAACAGGGCCGTGCCGATGCCGCCCTTGCCTGTGCCGGACAGATCGTGGAGGAGGACGTGACGATCAACCGGTGCATCGGCGAGGCGGCGCTGCCGCTCATCAGCCGCATTGCCGAGCGACGTGACGGCGGCCCGGTCAACGTGCTGACCCACTGCAACGCCGGGTGGCTTGCGACCGTGGACTGGGGGACGGCCACGGCCCCGATCTACATGGCGCACGATGCCGGTATCGCGGTGCATGTCTGGGTCGACGAGACCCGCCCCCGCAACCAGGGGGCAGGCCTGACGGCGTGGGAACTCGCCAACCACGGTGTGCCCCATACCGTTATTGTCGACAGTGCCGCCGGTCACTACATGAGTCGCGGCGAGGTCGACCTGGTACTGACCGGCGTTGACCGGGCCACGGCGACAGGCGATATCTGCAACAAGATCGGAACCTACCAGAAGGCGCTTGCCGCGAAGGATACCGGGGTGCCGTTCTACGCGGCGCTGCCGTCGCCCACGATCGACTGGACGATCCGCGACGCGATGACGGAGATTCCGATCGAGGAACGTGGCGCCGAGGAGGTGACCCGGTTGACAGGCAGGCTCGATGACGGGACCGTGGCAACCATCAGCATCACCCCGCCCGGGACCAGGGCAGCCAACCCGGCATTCGACGTCACGCCGGCTCGCCTGCTTGCCGGACTGGTGACCGAACGCGGGATTGCGCAGGCGTCGGAGCAGGGATTGCTGGCGCTGTTCCCGGAGCGCCAGAACACCGGGGACCAGGAGGGAACGACATGAACCGAGCCGGAGCAAACGCGGATCTCGAATCTGCCTACCGTGATGCCGAACAGCAGTTCCGGGCACGCAATCCGAACAGTGAGCGCATGCATGAGAACGCGGCCCGGGTCATGCCCGGGGGCAACACCAGGACCGTCCTGCACTACGCCCCGTTTCCGCTGACCTTTGCGAAGGGCGTCGGCGCACGGCTGGTTGACGTGGACGGACACGAGCTTCTCGACTTCCTCGGCGAGTATACCGCCGGCATCTTCGGCCATGACGATCCAGTGATCCGCGGCGCCATCGAGACCGCGGTATCGGACGGGATCGTGCTCGGCGGCCCCAACCTGATGGAGGCACGGCTTGCCCGGGCGCTGGTCGACCGGTTCCCGGCGATCGAGCTGGTCCGGTTCACCAACTCCGGCACCGAGGCCAACCTGATGGCGCTGGGCGCAGCCCGGGCCAGTACCGGGCGAACGCGGATCGTGGGCATGCAGGGCGGCTACCACGGCGGGGTGCTGTTTCTCGCGGCCCCCTCCCCGATCAACGCCCCCTTCGAGTTCACCCTGCTGCCCTACAACGATCCGGACGCCGCCCGCGACCTGTTGCGGCGCGAGGGCGACAGCATCGCCTGCGTGATCGTCGAACCCATGATGGGATCGTCGGGATGCATCCCGGCGACGCGCGAATTCCTCGAGGTCCTGCGCGAGGAAACCGCGGCGACCGGAAGCCTGCTCATCCTCGACGAGGTGATGACCTCGCGTCTCGGTCCGGGCGGACTGCATGGCGAACACGGGATCACGCCGGACCTGGTGACGCTGGGCAAGTACCTGGGTGGCGGGCTCAGCTTCGGCGCCTTCGGCGGACGCACCGACATCATGCAGGGGTTCGATCCCCGCTCACCCGGCGCCTGGCCGCATGCCGGAACCTTCAACAACAACATCGCGAGCATGTCGGCGGGCCTCGCCGGGCTGACCCAGCTGTTCACGCCCGAGCGGTGCAGGGCGCTGAACAGCCTGGGCGACGGGATGCGCGACAGGCTCAATGCCTCCATTGCCACCCGCGGCCTGCCGATGCAGGTGACAGGGCGTGGCTCGATGAGCTGCATCCATTTCACGAGCGAGCCGGTGCTGCGTCCGGTCGGCGACCCCCAGGCCGATCTCAAGCGCGGCCTGCTGCACCTCGACATGATTGCGTCGGGGGTCTACCACGCGAGGCGCAGCATGCTGAACATGTCGCTGCCGATGACCGGGGCGGATGTTGATGCGGCGATCACCGCCTTCGAGGAGTTCCTCGACAGCCGACGGTCAGTGCTTGCCGAAGCGGTGGCCGTGGCATGATCGGTCGCAGGCTGCTGATGCTGGCGGCGCGCCGGCTCGCGGAAGACCCCAGGGTGCGGCAGAAGGCTGCCGAAACCGCGGAGGCGGCCTGGAACTCCACGGCGCCGAAGGTGGAAAACGCTGGCCGCCACGTCGCCGAAACCTTTCGCGAGACCCGCGAGGAGATTGACCTGCTCGATGACCCGGTCGGCTTTGCCCGGCGGTTCCGGGCGAGTCTGCTGCCTCCCGACAAGAAATAGGCCCGGGCGGACACGGAGGACGAGATGAACAGGCTTGACGGCAAGGTTGCACTGATTTCCGGTGGAGCGCGCGGGATCGGGGCGGCAACAGCCGCCCGGATGGTCGAGGCGGGTGCATGCGTGGTGGTTGGCGATGTGCTGGAAGGCCGGGGCGCGGCCACCGCGGCAGAGCTCGGCGAGGCGGCAGTGTTTGCCCGACTTGACGTGACCTCGCAGGAAGACTGGGCAAGTGCGGTGCAGCTGGCGCGGGACCGGTTCGGGGGTCTCGACATCCTGGTCAACAATGCCGGGCTGTTCCTCGGCCGCGACTTCGAAAGCGTCTCGCTCGACGACTGGAACCGGCTGGTCGCGGTCAACATGACCGGGGTGTGGCTCGGGACGCGGATGGCGGCGGACGCGTTGCGCGAGCGCGGCGCCGACAGTGCCCACGGCAGCGCGATCGTCAACACCGCGTCGATCGCCGGCCTGGTCGGATCGGAACTGGATGCGCTCTATTCCATGACCAAGGGCGGAGTGACCCTGTTTACCAAGTCGACGGCGCTGAACTTCGCGCGCAAGGGTGACCGGATCCGGGTCAACTCGATCCATCCGGGGGTGATCCAGACCGACATGGGCGACCAGACCTTTGTCTCCCGCGCCGACCAGTTCGGCACCAATGATGTCGGGAAGGCGCGCGAGGTCGCGCTTGCCGGCCACCCGATCGGCCGGCTCGGTATTCCCGACGACATCGCCCGCGGCATCGTCTTCCTGGCGTCGGACGACGCCGGGTTCATGACCGGCTCCGCCCTGGTCGTGGATGGCGGTCTGACCGCGCGTTGACCTTTCAGGCCGGTTCCAGCGGCGCGTGCAGCCGGGTGCCGGGAACGATGATGCCGCCCCGGTCCCCCACGGTCACCTGGCCGTAGCGCTCGGCATAGATCTCCGGCAGCGGCCGCGCTTCAGGCACGGCGAGCCACAGCCTGAGCAGGTGGCGCTTGCGTTCGGGTTCCTGCCAGTCCTCGAAAGAGGTCCGGTCATGCAGCATGGTGTGGTTGTGGACCAGCTGGATGTCGCCGGGGCGGAACTCCATGGTCATGCCGATGTCCGGATCCTCGGCGAGCGAGTCGAACAGGTCGAGCGCCTCGCGCTGCATGTCGGTCAATGGCGGCGCGTCATCGAAGCGGGCTGCGGACTCGATGTAGCGCCTGGCATAGATCACCGACAGGTGACCGGCGTGGTAGTTGAACACCGGGATCGCGAACCAGGGCCCCTTGCCCTTCGGCACCTCGCCGCGGCGGTCGGTGGCGATCGGCTCGAACAGGGTTGCGAGCAGGTCGGGACGGCGCCGGTACATCTCGTTGTAGATGGTCATGGAGCTGACCAGGGCCGAGGCGCCGCCGCGCCGGGCGGTGTTGAGGCACAGCAGCGCGACCAGGTCGCAGGAGTCGGTATGGAAGGTCTGCCGTTCCCGCGTCTGGTAGATCCGCGCGGTCGGGTCATTGCGGACATCGCGCCCGAGATCGCGGACGTGGCCGAGCAGGTGTCCCCTGGCGTTCTGGGACCGCGCATTGCCGAGGTGGGTTCCGATGCCGAAGCAGGCCGCGGCCCGCTGACGCTTCGACCAGCGTTCGACAGGCAGGCCGCGCAGCAACGCGAAACCCCGGCCGTCGATGACCTCGTCCCGGATGCGCGCAAGGGTCGACTCAAGACCCGGCAACGGGAAGTCGCGCCGCGTGATGTCGGCAATCTCCATCCCGTCGGTGGCCCGGACCGCAGCCTCGATCTCGGTGACGTCGGCGTCGGAAAACCGGGTGACCCACTCGCTGCTCGTGCGCATCATGGCGCCGTACCAGGCCTGGGGTCCCTCGATCGGAGGCGGCAGGTTGAACGAGGTCCGTTCTCGCAGGGCGGGTGATGCCATCGCGCGGTCTCCACTTTTGCCGTGTGCGCACTATACCCCGGGTTCCGGGAAAGTGCCCCGCCAATCCGACCGGTCAGCCGGGAACCCCGGCCGTGAGCAGGACGGAGCGCCAGGAAGAGCGGTCGTCAAGGCCCCGCCGGCGGCGCTGCTCAATCCATGTTGCGAGGCTGAAGTCGGGATAGAGCCTGAGCAGCGTGTTGATCTGCGTGCGGATTCCGTCGTCATCGCTCAGTTGCACGAGCGCCAGGACAAGCATCAGCTGCGGTTCCGGATCGGCCGGTCGCGTGGCCAGCACCCGGTCAAGATCTGCGCGCGCCCGCGCCGGCTGGCCGGCGAGCAGTCGAAGCTCGGCGAGCCGCAGGTCCATTGCCACCGGGTGACGCGGATGCAGCCGCAGGGCGCGGGCGAGCGCCGCCTCCGCTTCAGCGTGTTGCTCCAGTACGGCCAGCGTGTTTGCGAGATCGAAGTGCGCGCGAAACGAGTTGGGTCCATGCTGTGCCGCGCGTGTGCGCCATTCGAGCGCGTCGTCGTCCCGGCCGGCGAGTTCCAGCAGGTCGGCCCTGATCACGGCCGCGGCAGGGTCCGCGGGATCACGTGCGAGCGCCCGGTCGACCGCTGCGAGTCCGGCGTTGACCAGGCCGGCGCGATCGGCGATGCCGCCGAACCCGGTCCAGCCCCGCCGCGCCGCCTCGTACCAGATCCGCGCCGACTCCACCGGAATGGCGCTCCAGCCGGGATCCGCCGCTTCCGCTCCGGCCAGCTGCTCCAGGCTTGCCGCCATGCTTTCGCTGTCGTCCGGCACCCGGTACCAGGTCGCCTCGGCGAGCGCGAGCCAGGCAGCGTGGTTCCCCGGACCCGGTGGCGTCCGGGCATCCTCGTCGCCATCAAGTTCCGAGACCAGGTCGTCCGCCAGTTCCTGCGGCAATTCATGCAGCCCCCTCTGCCCGAGTACCACGGTCCGGGCCCAGTCGGCCTCACCGGTAAATGCGTTGATGATCTGAACGTGAGCCCGCATGCCGGTGTCGGACCGTGCCACCGTCGTTGCCAGCAGGTTCGCCACGCCCAGCGCCTCCGCCGTGACCTTGATGCGGAACTGCCCTCCACGAAGGCGGCCCGCGGTCTCCGGCGCGATCACGAACAGGCCCGGGTTGCGGGCGAGCGTTGCCGTCAGTGCTGCCGTGAGCTGGCGTGCGTCGATCACATCGGACGAACGGGTACTGGCGGGGGCAACCGGCAGCACCACCACGGACGGGCGCTTGGGCAGTGGCAGCTGCAATGCGGCCCGGTCGGCCCGATCCGGTGGATGGTCAACGAAGTCCCGGTACCATGTCCAGGAGATGGCGGCACCCAGCAGCACGACGCCGATCGCGCTCATCAGGGTCAGCAGCGGCCAGCGGCGCTGCCAGCCGGTACGCGGCAGGTCGGGGGGCGGCGGTTCCCCGATCGCCATCAGTCCCGCCGGTTTCGATCACGGAGCATCACCGCCTCGCTCAGTCAATCAGCGACTGGTAGACCAGGACCCTGAGCTCCCGGCGGACCGGGTAGCTCGACGACGGGATCAGCTGGGTCAGGAACACCACGGTCAGTTCTTCCGCCGGGTCGATCCAGAACGCGGTGCTCGCCATCCCGCCCCATGCGAACTCGCCGGGTGAGCCGGGTATCTGGGCGCGCACCGGATCGAGCAGAACCGCGCCGCCCAGCCCGAACCCGATGCCGGTCATCGGCATCTCGCTGAAGACCGACTGTCCCATCGAAGCCATGTCGCCGGGCAGATGGTTCATCCGCATGAACTCGACTGTCTTGCGCCCCAGAATCCGGGCGCCGTCGAGCGTCCCGCCGCGGCGGAGCATCTCGAGGAAGCGCAGGTAGTCGGACATCGACGAGACCAGTCCGCCGCCGCCGGAGTACAGGCGGACCGGTTCGCGAAGCCGGCTGTCCACGGCGTCCTCAACCAGCTTGAGCGGGTCTTCCGCGGTCCTGGTGTAGAGCGAGCAGAACCGGTCGAGCCGGTCGTCGGGAACGTCGAAGAAGGTGTCCGGCATGCCGAGGGGCTCGAAGATCCGTTCCCGGAACACCTCGTCCAGCGGGCGTCCGGTGACCACCTCGACCACCCGGCCGAGAACGTCGGTCGACACTCCGTAATTCCAGCGGGTTCCTGGATGGAAGCACAGTGGCACGTCGGCGAGCCGTGCGACCACATCGGCCAGGCGCTCGTCGGTACCGGAGAAGTCGGCGCGGGCACGCCGCATTGCCCGTCCGACCGGGGTCGGGTCGAATAGCCCGTAGGTCAGGCCCGACGTATGGGTCATCAGCTGGCGCACCGTGACCGGTGTATCGGCATCGACCAGTTCCATGTTCTCGAACGGTCCGCCGACGTAGACCTTGCGTCCGCCGAGTTCGGGGAGGAATTCCTCGACCGGCGCATCGAGCATGAGGCGTCCTTCCTCGAACAGCGTCATGGCTGCTACCGTGGTCACCGGCTTGGTCATGGAGTAAATGCGGTACAGGCCATCCTGAAGCGCTGGCAGGCCGCGGGCGATGTCACGCTGGCCGTAGAGACCCGCATGGGCGAGCCTGCCGCGGCGCAGCACCGCGACGGCGGTGAACGGCAGCTTGCCCGCATCGACGTAGCTGCGCATCCACGGGCCGATGCGCGCAAGCCGGTTTCTGCACAGGCCGAGTTCCTCGGGTCTGGCGACGGGTTCGAGGCTGTCGAGGGGCATTGCCGCATCTCCTGGTGAGCGCGTGAACCGGCAGTGCCGGGGCACTTGCCTTCCGGTTGCGTCATATGCCACAGCATGTCTATGCGAGGCTATTTCGGAATCGGTGTCGAGGGAATCAGCAAGCCGATGAACTTCGGCGCGGTGATGCGCACCGCGCACGCGTTCGGCGCAAGTTTTGCGTTTACTGTCGGCGCTGCCCTGCCGGCGCGCGAGATCGGACAGTCCGATACCTCGCAGGCGGCGGGCAGCCTGCCGTTCTACGCCTTTGGGCGGGCCTGCGACCTCCTGCTGCCGCGCGGCTGCGCCCTCGTGGGAGTGGAAATCACCGAAGATGCGATCGAGCTGCCGAGCTTCCGCCACCCGCACCGCGCCGCGTACGTGCTTGGTCCGGAACGCGGTGCACTGTCGCGGGTCATGCTCGCACGCTGCGACCACGTGGTCCGCATCCCGCTCGGCTTCGCGATCAACGTCGGGTTGGCCGGAGCCCTGGTCATGTACGACCGGATGATCACCCTGGGCCGGTTCGCGCCCCGCCCGGTCCGCGCCGGCGGTCCGGTCGAACCCGTGCCGGTGCCCGAGTTCGGAGCGCCGGCCTGGGTTCGCAAGCGGGCTCGTTCCGGAGCCGCGGAGACATGAACCCGTTTGCCGAACTCTTCGCCGCCGAACGTGGAGCGGAGCGGATTGCGCGGCGGCTGGCGCGAAGCGGGCTCTGTTCGCGTCGCGACGCCGAGCGATGGATCGCGGCCGGACGGGTCAGGGTCGACGGCCGCACGCTCGATCATCCGGCGGTGACGGTCGATGCGTCGAGCCGCATCCTCGTCGACGGCAAGCCGGTTCCCCCGATCGAGCGGCCGCGGCTGTGGCGTTATCACAAGCCTGCCGGCCGCATCACCAGCACCAGCGACCCGCAGGGGCGCCGCACTGTCTTTGCCGACCTTCCGGCGGACCTTCCCCGGGTGATGACGGTCGGCCGGCTCGACCTCGCATCGGAAGGCCTGCTGCTGCTGACCAATGACGGCGGCCTGGCGCGGCTGCTCGAACTTCCCTCCACCGGCTGGGTGCGTCGCTACCGGGTCAGGGTGCACGGCCGGCCGGAGCCTGCGCGGCTTGACGCAATCGCGCGCGGGGTCACCATCGAGGGCACCACCTACGGACCGGCCGACATCAACCTCGATCACCAGGGACCGAGCAACGCCTGGCTCACCATCGGACTGCGCGAGGGCAGGAACCGGGAGGTGCGCCGGCTGCTGGAGCATGTCGAACTTGCGGTGAACAGGCTGATCCGGATTTCCTACGGTCCGTTCCAGCTCGGGACCCTGTCGGTGGCGGCGGTGAGCGAGGTCAGACAGCGGGTCCTTCGCGAACAGCTCGGTGCGGGCAGGCCGCAGGACCGGGATGCGGATCGTCGCCGGAAGCCGGCGCGGCGCTAGGCTGGCGTCGCTCGCGGGACGCGAGACGCGGCCGACGGCGTCGCGGACCCGTACGGCGGCGTTTGACCTGCTGGACGGCGGACGGTTCGGCCAGCCGTACCCCGGGCGCCTCGTGGTGGACGGCTTTGCCGGGACCGGGGCGCTGGGCCTCGAGGCGCTCTCGCGCGGTGCTGACCATGCGGTGTTCATCGAATCCGAACCGGCGGCGTTGCGCGTGCTTGCACGCAACATCCGCAGCCTGGGGTTCGAGGAGCAGGCCACGGTCATTGCCGCGGATGCGACCCGGCCTGGCGCCACGCCCGCCGGTGTTGCCGGGCTGGTATTGCTCGATCCGCCCTATGGCAGCGGCCTTGCGACACCCTGTCTCGCAGCACTGCGCCGCTGCGGCTGGATCGGTGCGGACACCGTTGTCGTGATCGAGACCGCGCGCCGCCACCCGGTCGCACTGCCCGACTGGCTCGAAGTGGTCGATGACCGGGCGCACGGGGCCGCCCGGCTGCAGGTCGCCCGGCCGTTACCCCAGGCTTGCCAGCCAGTCCTCGATCAGCCGGCGCGCGATTGAATCGGGTCGCGGCAGGCTGTTGCCGAACTCGTGGAACCGGCAGAGCTCGTCACGGGTAAACCACCGGGCGTCCTCGACCTCGTCATCGTTGCGCGAAATCCGGGTTGTGCGGGCACGGGCCTCGAACCCGAGCATGATCGAGGCCGGGAACGGCCAGGGTTGCGAGGAGTGGTAGCGCACGTCCTCGACCTCGATGTCGGTTTCCTCCCGAACCTCGCGGGCAACCGCTTCTTCCAGAGTCTCGCCCGGCTCGACGAAACCGGCAAGGGTGGAATACATGCCGGGCTTCCAGACCCGCTGGCGACCGAGCAGCGCTCTCTCCCCGTCATGCACCAGCATGATCACGGCCGGGTCGGTCCGCGGAAAGGTCGGCGCACCGCAGGCCGGGTTGGTGCAGTTGCGCTGGTGTCCGCCCTTGATCGAACGGGTCGGGGATCCGCACACGCCGCAGTGACGGTGCCTCTGGTGCCAGTACATGAGCCCGCGGGCGTAGGCGAGCAGTGATCCGTCGAAGCGACCGAGCAGCGGACCGACAGCCCGCAGGTCGGCGAACTCGCCGTGGCCGGAAAACAGGGTGGATGACTGCTCTTCCCCGAGACCGGACACGTCGATCCCGATATGGGCGATGCCGTCCTTCTCGCCGAGGAAGACCGCGACCTCGGCCCGGGCCACCAGGCCGGAGTGCCCGGCGGCGTCGAGCCAAGCCGCGCGCAGGTCGCCGTCCGGACCGGCCTGGACCAGCGAACGCGACCGCCAGACCGGGACAAGCCGGGTACCGGTGCGCCCGAGCATGGTCTCGAGCCAGTCCGCTCCCTCGCGCAGGTGCGCGGCACGGTCGAGCCCGCCGAACCCGTAGGCCGCAGGTCGCCGCGAGATCAGGTGAAGCGGGTATTCGTCGGTCATCGCGGCAATGCTACACGCCGGTCCGCTGCCGGCCTAGAGTTCGTCGGCGCCGGCCCGCGTTATCCGGCCCAGACGACGGTTGACCGGCAGGCGCAGCGGCGGGTCCGGCGGGACCCGACGGCAACACCCGGAGCAGGTCGCTGTCCTGGCCACATGCGAGTTCGGCCAGAAGCTTGCCGCCGATCGCTCCCCAGGTCATCGGGGCTGCGTCCGGGCAGACCAGCGCCCACAATCCGTCACGGAACTGCCCGAACACGGCGGCGTCGTTGCGGGTGAAGCCGAGAACACCTCCCCGGGTTCCGGTGAACGCGATGTCGCCGAGGTCGGGCCAGCGTGCGGCGATACTGTGGCGATGGACCGCCGCCATCTTCTCGACCAAGGGTGCAGGATACTGCCCGGTGCGCGCATGGCGCAGGGAATTGCGCAGGGAATTGCGCATCAGGATCCGACGATCACGCGTCAACCGCGCGGTGCTGCCATTGGGATGCGCCGGAAGCAGTCCGAACTCGGAACCGTTCCCCAGCATCACGGTCTGGTGGTCGGACAGCGGTTCGGTGAGGCTGGCGAAGGTGGCGATGGGGACCACCCGGGCCGACGCGACCCCTATCCGCCCGCTGCATCTCGGAGACGGCCACAACGTCCATGCCGTGTCCGACCACGGTCATTTTCGCGATCCTCGGCGAATGGGTAGTGTCGACTTTCCGAGGTCAATCGGCACGTGTAGAAGGTCCGTGTCAACGATGGACCAAGGCGATAGGGAAGAAGCAAGAGTAACTGTGGTGGCAGTCGGTGTCATCAGGCCGCCCACCTCGCCGACAACACTTCGGCCTGTTGCAGAACGGTCTGCACGGCTGCGTCCTGAAGGTCGGGCGGATACCCGTGCTTGCGGAGGATGCGCTTGACCAGGACCCGCATGCGGGCGCGCGCCGGCTCGCGGTGCTGCCAGTCCACCGAGGCGTTGCTCTTCAGCCCCTTCAGCAACTCATGGGCGATGACGCGCAGGTGGTCGTTGCCCATGACCTCGACCGCGCTCTCGTTCTGGGCCAGGGCGTCGTAGAAGGCGATTTCGTCTTCGCTGAGTCCTTCCTCCTCGCCGCGCCGGTGTGCGGCGCGGATGTCCCTGGCGAGCCCGATCAGTTCCTGAAGGACCTCCGCGGTGGTGACGGCGTTGCTGTGGTAGCGGGCGATCGCTTCCTCCAGCCGCTGGGAGAAGGCCCGGGTCTGGACGACGTTGACCCGGCTTCGCGAACGAAGTTCCCCGTTGATGAGCCTGCGCAGCGCCTCCAGGGCGAGATTCTTCTTCTCCATTCCCTGAATCTCGGCGAGGAACTCGTCGGACAGGATGGAGATGTCCGGTGTGTCCAGCCCGGCGGCTTCGAGAATGTCGACGATCTCGGTCGAGACGATGGCGCGGCTGACGATCTGCTGCACAGCCAGATCCCGTTCGGCGGAAACCTTGCCGGTACCCGGCGCATTCTTGGCGAGCACCGCGCGGACGGTCTGGAAAAAACCCACCTCGTCGCGGATGTCACGCGCCTCGTCGCTGGCAGCTGCGAGCGCGAATGCCCTGGAGAGCGTCAGCACGGCGTCGTTGAAACGGCGATGGGCGCGTTTCTTGCCATCCTCGGTCGTTTCCCTGGCCGCCTCGCGTTGCTGCATGGCGAGCACCCACTCGATAGCGCCGGCCAGCGCGGCCAGCCGTTCCTGTGGGGACCCGGCAAGCCCCTTGCGGTAGTCGAAACCGTGGAACATGGCGCTCACGATCTCGTACTTCTCCAGCATCACCGCGACGGCCTCGGCCTCGTTGATACCGGCGTGCCTCCGGTCATCGCGCGAGTACTGGCCGAGAGCGGACTTCAGGTTCTGCGCGATGCCGATATAGTCCACGATCAGCCCGGCTGGCTTGTCGCGGAACACGCGGTTGACACGGGCAATGGCCTGCATGAGCCCGTGCCCGCGCATGGGCTTGTCGACATACATCGTGTGCAGGCTCGGTGCGTCGAACCCGGTGAGCCACATGTCCCGCACGATCGCCAGCCTGAGCGCGTCATCCGGATCCTTGATCCGCTTGGCGAGCAGTTCCCGGCGGGCCTTGCCGCCGATGTGCTGTTGCCAGTCCCTGGGGTCCGACGCCGCGCCGGTCATGACGATCTTGAGGACGCCCTTCTCGTCGTCGTCGCTATGCCAGTCCGGACGGAGCCTGACGATCTCTTCGTAGAGCGCGACGCAGATCCGGCGGCTCATGCAGACGATCATGGCCTTGCCGTCCAGACCGACGACCCGGCTCTCGAAATGCTCGACCAAGTCGCGGGCAACCAGGCGCAACCGCTTCTCCGTCCCGACGACGGCCTCGACATTCGCCCATCGGCGCTTGAGGCGCTCCTGTTCGCCTTCGGCCTCGTCCTCGGTCAGCTCCGCGATCTCGTCGTCCAGCGTCGGCTTCTCGTCCTCGTCGAGCTCGATGCGGGCGAGGCGGCTCTCGTAGTAGATCGGCACCGTCGCGCCATCCTCGACGCCCCGGTTGATGTCGTAGACGTCGATGTAGTTGCCGAACACGGCCGGCGTGTTCACGTCCTCCTTTTCGATCGGCGTCCCGGTGAAGCCGATGAAGGACGCATTCGGCAGGGCGTCGCGCAGGTACTTGGCGAAGCCGTAGGAGATTTCGCCGGTCTTCTGCGCCACCCTGGCGCGGAAGCCGTACTGGCTGCGATGCGCCTCGTCGGCGATCACGACGACGTTGTGGCGGTCGGTCAGCACCGGGTAATCGGTCTCCCCGCTCTCGGGTGCGAACTTCTGGAGGGTGGCGAACACCACGCCGCCGGACGGGCGGGTCAGGACCCGCCGCAGGTCCTCGCGGCTTTCAGCCTGCTGCGGCGTCTGGCGGAGCAGGTCGCGGCACATGGAAAACGTGCCGAACAACTGGTCGTCGAGATCGTTGCGGTCGGTGATGACGACCACGGTCGGGTTCTCCATCGCCGGGTGGGCGATGATCTGTCCGGCGTAGAACGCCATGAGCAGGCTCTTGCCGGAACCCTGGGTGTGCCAGATCACGCCGATGCGGCGGTCGCCGTCCGGCTGGTCGTCAACCGTGGCGAAGCCATAGCGGGATGGATCTTCGCGTAGTCCCGCGCCATAGCCGGGCGTGACTTGCTGTATTTTCGGGAGTGCTCGCAGCGTCGATCGAACGGCCCGCCGCACGGCGTGAAACTGATGGTAGCCGGCGATGATCTTGATGAGGCCGGAACCGGTATCGCTAAAGACGGTGAAGTCGCGGATCAGGCCGAGAAACCGGTCTTTCTCGAACACGCCCCGGATGACGGTTTCGAGTTCCGGCGCGCCCTTTGGCGCAATCTCGCTGCCGTCCGCGGTGCGCCAGGGCATGAACCGTTCGAGATCGGCCGTCAACGAGCCGAGGCGCGCCTGAATCCCGTCCGAAGTCATCAATGCGGCGTTGGTACGGAACAGGGAAGGGATCTCGTCCTTGTAGGTCTGAAGCTGGTTGAACGCCCCCTCCAGGGTGGCGTTTTCGTCGCCGGGGTTCTTCAGCTCGATCACGGCGAGCGGCAGGCCGTTGACGAACAGCACCACGTCGGGCCGGCGATTGCGTTCGTGCTCGATCACCGTGAACTGGTTCACCACCAGCCAATCGTTCGCGTCCGCATGGTCGAAGTCGATCAGCCGGGCGGCATCACCGCCGACGCTGCCGTCCTCCCTGGTAACCTCTACGGGCACGCCGTCGATCACGTAGCGGTGCAGGCGGCGGTTCTCCTCGATCAGCGAAGGCGTTTCCGTCTGCCGCACCTTGCGCAGCACATCCTCCAGCGTCTCGGCGGGCAGGTGCGGGTTGAGGCGTGCGAGCGCGTTGCGGAGCCGCCCGGTCAGCAGCACCTCGTCGTAGCTGCCGCGCTCCGGCGCCGGGCTTTCCGGGCCGATGTCAGGGCCGTGCAGCACGGCATAGCCCAGCCCGTCCAGCCATGCGAGGGCGGCTTCCTCCACCTCGTTTTCGGTGAGTCTGGCCATCAGGCGGCCGTGCGGCCCGGCCCCAGCACGAACCTCGCCCGCTCGCGGCGAAGCATTTCGTAGGGGCTCATGCAGCGCAGGCCAAGGCCGATGCAGGCGTTCGGAATCTTGATCTTGCTCGTGGTGTCGGCGGGAACCTCGCGCGTGACGATCGCGCAGTCGTGAGACAGGGCAAGCGCGACCAGCCAGTCCCAGAAGGCAGAGCAGAAGTCGAAACCGTAGTGCAGAGTCCTGGCCTGGATGAAGAGGTTGGCGACCATCATGGTTCGAACGGCTGATACTCGATCAAGGAGGATCGGCCGAGGATGTCCACGATGGTGACCGACAATTCCGCGCCATGGGCGTCCGTCAGCCGCATTGGTTTGCCGGGCCGAAACGGCACTGGTTGCTGCCGCCCCTCGTCGATGGCGATGTTGTCGGCGTACAGATAGGTCCGGTCGGAAGTATCGCGTATCGGGTTGAGCCGTCCGCGCAGGCCGGGAAGGTGTCCCGTGCTCTGGGCAAGAATCGCGGCGCCGCCGGCTTCAAGCGGTTCGAGTTCGAGCAGCAGGCCACCCCGATTTGGCGTCCAGGCGCGTTCCAGTCCGGCCGCATGCCCTGGGCCGGCGGCATAGATCGTCATCGGCAGATGCGCCGTGTAGAGGTCCAGGGCCGCATCGCCGGCCGCGTCGGTCGTCGCGCGCACCCAGGTCTTGTTGGGAAAGAGCGCGAGAACCTCGATGCCGGCGAGAGGCTCGCCTCCTGAATGCACCGTAACCGTCGCGTCGGCGGGAACAAGCTCCAGCTTCGCAGCAGGGATGCGGAGCAACAAGCTCGTTTCGTCGACTATTTCGTATTCCGGTGGCACACCGGTGGCTTCTTCGGTTTCCGTGCGGATGATCGACACGCCGTCCCCCCGGCGTTCCATCAGGTGCCTGCGATGACCCGACCCCGCCACATTGGTGACAGGAATGCGACCGAACACCGATGCGATCACCTCATTACGCGTGGCCTGACTGGCCTCCATACCTTCGATCGTCATGCCGTTCGGGAGCTGGCCGGGCGAATCGATCTCCAGGCGGTCCTTGAACATGGACAGGCGGATCCGCCGCGAAGAGATGGAATAGTCGCGGTGGGCGACCGCGTTGACTACAGCTTCGAACACGGCGGTCTTGCTGTACTGTGGAACGTCTTCTCGTTCCGGTGTCTTGCGCGCAGATACACGCATATTGCGAACGACGAACTGGATTGCGGCGGCGATCTGTGCGGGAAGCGGACCAGTGATCTCCTGCGCGTCCAACTGGCCCGAAGCACGATCCAGTCCGCGATAGTGCGTCGCCACGATGGTCGCTTGCGACAACCAGTCCTGCGGTGAAGGTGCGCAAAGCAGTATGCCGGCCACGGTGGCGCGATCTACGCCGGCTTCATCCGGCGCCAAGAGACGAAGATTCAGCAATCCACGTCGCGGGTCCGCTGCGCTCGCCATGCTGAGAAGCGGCTCCCAAAGGCGCTCGCCAAGCGTTTCGAAGCCGGTCTCGGGCACGACCTGCTTGTCGAACCAGAGATGGCGGTTCTGCGTACGATTCTGCGCCAGCCTCAGACTCTCGGCTCTCTGGAGGCGCCGCTTGGTCGCGCCAACCCGAGTGAATGCCTGCCCGCCCCGTTCATGCAGAGCTTCACCGCGCGGCACTGACACCAGCACGAATGCTCGACCATCCAGTTCCCTATGTTCGACGTCGATGCGCAATGGCGGCTCAAGAGCGTCGGTACTGGCCTCTACCAGCCGGCGATTCAAGGCCACCATCTGTTCACGCGACATGCCCTGGATTGTTCCGTCGTCGGCCACCCCGCACAGCACAACCCCTCCGTCCGCATTGGCGAACGCGCCCAGTTCGTCTGCCAGATCGTCTCTGCGCGGGCTCTTCGGTGTATTGCCGCGGAACTTGATCTGCTTGAATTCCCACCGGCTGTCCTCGCCCAGGCGGAGTTGGCGGCGGATGTCTTCGTCCTGGATCATCAAGCGACCTCCGCCACCACAGCCTCGGTATCGCGGAGGCGGACTTCGCCGGACATGAGCTTCGGGAGCAGGAGGTCGCGGGTCTGCACAAGAGCGGAAGTTTCGCGAATGTTAGCGCAGAGTCGATCGAGAAGCAGTCGTGCGACAGCTTGGTAGGCACAAACAACCTGCTCCGGTGGCAAGCTCACCTCGTATTGTGCCATCATCTTCCAGCTTGTGCGTGGCATTTTGGTGCCGGTCGATGTCCGATTTGTGTAATCCACGAATTCATCCGAGGACAGGCACGCAAGAGCAAATGCTCCCCACTCCTGTGTCCGTGGAACCGCCACAATAATGTCAGTCGAGCAAATGCCGTCTAGCGGAGCAATTCCGACCTTATGGAAGTATGGCCGCAGCTTACCGAACAGCACTTCCCCTCTATGGAACTGAGTCTTGTTGCTCTTGACTTTCCCCGCACCTTCCCAATCCGAGAGCGCAATCGATCGGCGTGGCATATGCTCCAGGCCAATATACGGCGTGTCGTCGGAAACGTCAGCAGGACTAACGCTCCGCCGCGGAGACTCCACGATATCTGCAAGCGTTCCCTGGCCCCACCCAATTGGCTTGCCCTCGTCATCCAGCTCATCGGGGAACAGTTCCCAGAGTTCCGGGGCCAGGTAGGGAGCGCGGCCTTCGGCCTTGGCGCGGGTGGGGCCGAAATCGACGAACCAGTCCTTGAAGATCGCCCGCGCCATCGCCTCCAGCGTCTCGTTCATCCGGCGGTTCAGTTCGATCTTGTCGTCGAGCGTCCCGAGGATGCGGGCGATTGCACGTTGCTCTGGCATAGGTGGAACAACGATCTTCATTTGCTTGAGGTGCGTAGGCCCATAATTTACTTGGACGCTTCCAGACGCATAGGAACGAATTTGATCCTGGAACGCACTAGATGCCAAGAAGTACCTAAGAAACCTGCGATCTAGCAAGTTGCTATCTCTCGGACGCATTCGTATCACGCTGGTATTGAGCATGCACGGAAGGTCTTCGTGGCGCACCTCGGCGATCCTTCCGATGGTGCCGGAACTGGAGACGACATAGTCCCCAGCGTCCAGCAGAAAGTGTCGGTACTTTGCCTCAACCTCTTGCGGATCCAGACAGTTCATTGCAGCTCGATCAAGACGGCCGTTTATGAGACAACGGATGTTTAGGAACGGTATGCCCTCGTCCCGGTACTGCCAGTTGCGAAGCCCAGGACCTTCCTGAAAAAATACTACGTCGGGGAATGGTAGTGCTTTCCACTCCTTATCGGCGATGTTGTATCGCCAAGGCTTGGTCAATACCACATGATCCCGCTCGATTTGCTTGCGGAAACTATCCGGCACTTCATCCCAGACGAAAAGGTCCACACGGAACGGGAGGTTGCTTTCCTCGAAAGACTCGCGCAGCTCGGACATCTCGCACGACTGCTCGGGCGTGGCGAACACGACCATGTCCAGGTCGGAGGCGGGACGGGAAGTACCCCTGACGCGGGAGCCGTAAACCCAGGCCTCCGTATTGGGAAGATGCCTGGAAAGTAGCGAAACCAGCGTGTCTCGCTGGTCAGGTGTGATTTCGATGGCTTGGTTCAGCGCCATGCTTCGCCGCTCAACGTGCGGTATAAGGAGATTGCGTCGCCTATGAAATCCGGCACGAGATCCAGACACGCTTTGGCCTTCTCGCCATCGTAGTCATGAGAAGTGGCTGTGCGGGCGTCCGCATACCGCAACCATTGCTCAATCGGCGAGGGCAAAAGCTGGTTTTCGTTGGCCAGGCGAAAAACGGGCTTGGGGCTGTTGGGCGGTTCCGCGATGCCCAACTCCTCCATCAGATATCGCTTTAGCACCTTCCACAAGCAGTCGTAACACGTCTCGAAACGCTGGATGACCGACTCGGCGATGCCCTCGCGCGTCAATTGAGGCTCTGCAGCATCAAGGGTCTGATGGTTGTCGTGCTGCTCCTCAAGGCGTTTGAGGGACGAGCGGAATTTGCTGTAGTCGATCATTCTTCCTGGCCCCCAAATCCCAGCAACTCAAGGTTCTTCCTTATCGCCGTATCCAGCTTACCTCCCTCCGCCTGCTGCTCGCGCAGTTGGGCAGCGAGCCGGTTCATCTTGTCTTCGAACGGTTCGCCGTCATCTTCGGTCGCCGCCGCGCCGACATAGCGGCCGGGCGTCAGGACATGGTTGTGTGCCTTGATTTCCTCAAGCGTGGCGGACTTGCAGAATCCCGGTTCGTCTTCATAGGCGGCCGCGCCCGATGCGCCGCGCCAGGCGCGATACGCATCAGCGATCGTCGCGATGTCCTCGTCGGAAAACTCCTTCCGCGTCCGGTCGATCATCTGCCCGAGCTTGCGGGCGTCGATGAACAGCACTTCCCCTCGCCGGTCGCGGCAGTCCCCGCCGGGGTTCTTGTTGCGCGCCAGAAACCAGAGGCAGGCGGGAATCTGGGTCGAGTAGAAGAGCTGACCGGGCAGCGCGATCATGCAGTCCACGGCGTCAGCCTCGACCAGGGCGCGGCGGATGTCGCCTTCTCCGGACTGTGCGGACGACATGGAGCCGTTGGCGAGCACCACGCCCGCCGTCCCGTTCGGGGCGAGGTGATGATGGATGTGCTGGAGCCAGGCGTAGTTGGCGTTGCCCGCGGGCGGAACGCCGAACCTCCAGCGGAAGTCCTCTCGCAGCCGGTCGCCGCCCCAGTCGGAGATGTTGAATGGCGGATTGGCGAGGATGAAATCGGCCTTGAGGTCGGGCAGCTCGTCCTTGTGGAAACTGCCCTCGTTGTTCCAGCGGATGTCGGCGTCGATGCCGCGCACCGCGAGGTTCATCTTGGCCAGCCGCCAGGTCGTATAGTTGCTCTCCTGCCCGTAGATCGCGATGTCACCGATGCGCCCGCCATGCTCCTCGACGAACTTCTCCGACTGCACGAACATGCCGCCGGAGCCGCAACAAGGATCGTAAACCCGGCCTTTGTAGGGCTCCAGCATCTCCACCAGCAGCCGGACGATGGAACGCGGCGTGTAGAACTCGCCCCCGCGTTTGCCCTCGGCCCCGGCAAAGCTACCCAGGAAGTACTCGTAGACCCGTCCGAGGATGTCGCGGGAGCGATCGGCCTCCTCGGCCATGCCGATGCCGCTCACAAGATCGATCAGCTCGCCGAGCATGACCTTGTTGAGGGCCGGGCGGGCGTAGTCCTTGGGCAGTACGCCCTTGAGCGAGGCGTTGTTGGCCTCGATGGCCAGCATGGCATCGTCGATGTCCTTGCCGATCGTCGGTTGCTTGGCCCTGGCCTGCAGGTGCGACCAGCGGGCGGCCCTGGGGACCCAGAAGACGTTCTCGGCGAGGTATTCCTCGGGGTCTTCTGCGTCGGCCAGATCCTCCTCGAGCAATGCCGCCCGCTTCGCCTCGAAGGCGTCCGAGATGTACTTGAGGAAGATCAGGCCGAGGGCGACGTGCTTGTAGTCCGACGGCTCCATGTTGCCACGCAGCTTGTCCGCCGCAGCCCAGAGCTGGGCCTCGAACCCGAGATTGGCGCCGTTGTTGTTCGCTTGCTTCGCCATGTGGTCGTTGACCGTTGTTCTCCGACGGTGACGCAGTTTGCACCGTCGGCCCTTCGAATGTCACGCTGGGCCTGGCCGGCATGGCCTGAGCAGGTGGAAATCCCGCGGTACGCCATGTCGCCAGTCTGGCGTAGTCGACGCTGCCCGCTGACAGATCAAAGGGAACGGAACGGCGGTATTGGGGAGACAACACGGTCCGCGCCAGGGATGGCGGCGTTGGATCGAATCCGGTCTAACGCACTGTTTTATTGCGAAAAACGCCGGGAATGTGGAAGCCAGTCGGGCCTCGCTCTATGCACCTTCAGGTGCGTGGGGCCTGAGCTCGCCGAGGCGCCGGGCAACCGCAGATGCCGGCGCCAACGATGGCGAAATCGACGCGGATGTCGCCCGTGACCCGGCGCGCGGGCGGCGGCGCCGGCCAGCAGCGGTACCAGCCGCTGCCGGGACCGTTATCGGGGAGGTTCCGGGCCCGGATACTGCGCCATGCCATGGTGTCATCCGTTCCGCGTGCCGTTTCGCGCGAGGTATGGTATGTGCGCCCGTCCCTGTCTTCAACGCCGGCCCGATATTGAAAAAACGGGCTTTCGTGTGCCAACATGCGTGCGCCCATCGGGAGGGAACAGATAATGGAACAACTGGATACCAGCACCGAAACCACACAGACGGTCGAGACATCCGCCTTCGTGCCGAGCTTCGAACTCACGAAGGGGCAGCCGGTGCCGATCGCGGCAAACGGCGGCCTTTCCTACATGTCATTCGACAGGAACGGGGATGCCGGGACGACTGCAGCGCTCGAGGCGGCGCTCGGGCAGATTGCCGAGGGCCACAGCCGTGCGCTGGTCGAGGAGATCGAGAATGCTCCGCCGGGACCGGTTCCCACGCAGTGGGGTCCCGGGTTCCGTACCTACGGCGAGTGCATCGAGCACATCCGCACGAGCGGCATGACCGCCCCGGAGGGCGGTGTGGTCCTCCCGTTGCGCTATACTGTCTACGAATACCCGTCTTACTCGGTGGTGCCGTCTAATGCGCTGTGGCAGGACCCGGCGCGCGCGGAAGAGGTCCGGCTGCTGCGGGAAGCCGACAGCGAGGGTGGAAAGCGCAGCCTCTACTTCCCGCATGTCCTGCGCGATGCGCGCCGCATCAACGAGTACTACCCGGGACTGTCGGTGCGCAGCCCGGAGGCGATGGACCGGCTCGGGGTCTCGCTTGCGCACATGGAGTCACGGTGCACGAACTTCTACGACGCCGCCGAGGTGGAGCAGGTGTTCTACCCGGAAATCGAGAAGCTGCTGCTCGATTTCTTCCCCGGTGCAACCGACGCGCTGGTCTACAACCACGATGTGTTCGACAAGGAGTACCAGGGTGACCGGACCGAGGACCAGGATGCGAAGAATCCCGGTGTCAACTCCCGGTATGTCAACCTGGTGCACAATGACCTGAACGACAACAGCGGCCGGGTGCGCTGCCGCGAGTTGCTGACCCGCAACCTGCGGAACTTCGGACGCAGGCAGCAGTACACAGAGGCCGAGGCGGACGCGAAGATGTCGCGCCGCTTCATGTCGATCAACCTGGCCAAGCCGATGGAGACCGTGCAGCAGTTCCCGTTCGTGCTCTGCGCCTGGCCTTCCTTTGCCGACCAGCCCTACATCACCAACTACCGCATCTACGATGACCGTGTCGGCGAGACCACCCGGTTTACCCACAGGCCGGACCACGAGTGGTACTGGTTCCCGCGCCAGCAGCCCCACGAGGTCTCGATGCTGAAGTGCTACGACTCGGTGACCGACGGGTCGGTCTCGCGCTGGTCGTTCCACACTGCCTGCATCGACCCGACCACGCCCATCGACGCGCCGTGCCGCAAGAACGTGGTGGTCCGTTCCTACGTTTTCTTCTAGTCCGCCTGCTTCCGACGCAGTGGACCGGGCCGGCCTGCACCCTGAGTGAGGCCGGCCCCTGGGGAGCTGCGCCCGCCGCCCGTCGGGCGGCGCACAAAAAATTTGTACCGCGGCCTTGACGCCGCGCGGCAATGGCCCCATATGGCGTAGCACTCACCGGGACCGAGTGCTAACAGCCGCTGGTGCGGCCGTGCCTCTCCCGGTGTGCGGGTTCATTCCGAGTACCAGACTTCAACATGGAGGAACGGCATGGGTTTCAGGCCTTTGCACGACCGCGTCCTGGTCCGGCGCGTCGACAGCGAGGAGAAGACCGCGGGCGGCATCATCATCCCCGACACCGCCAAGGAAAAGCCGATGGAAGGCGAGGTGATCGCCATCGGACCCGGCGGGCGTGACGACTCCGGCAAGGTAACACCGCTGGACGTCCAGGTCGGCGACATCATCCTGTTCGGCAAGTGGTCGGGCACCGAGGTGAAGCTCGACGGCGATGAGCTGCTGATCATGAAGGAATCCGACATCATGGGCGTGATCGAGAACGCCGGCGCCGACCGCAAGGCGGCCTGACCAGGCTCTCACGCATCACCCGATAATCAGGAAGAGGAACCCAGTCAGATGGCTGCAAAGGAAGTCAAGTTTGGCGTTGATGCGCGTGCCAAGATGATGCACGGCGTCGACATTCTCGCCGATGCGGTCAAGGCGACCCTCGGCCCGAAGGGCCGGAACGTCGTGCTCGACAAGTCGTTCGGCGCACCGCGGATTTCCAAGGACGGCGTGACGGTCGCCAAGGAAATCGAACTCGCCGACAAGTTCGAGAACATGGGCGCGCAGATGGTGCGCGAGGTTGCGTCGAAGGCGAACGACAACGCCGGTGACGGCACCACCACCGCGACTGTCCTGGCGCAGGCGATCGTGCGCGAGGGTTCGAAGGCGGTTGCCGCCGGTCTGAACCCGATGGACCTGAAGCGCGGCATCGACACCGCGGTCGAGTCCATCGTGGCCGATCTGGAGAACAAGTCGCGCAAGATCTCCACCTCGTCCGAGGTCGAGCAGGTCGGCACGATCTCGGCGAACGGCGAGGGCGAAATCGGCAAGATGATCGCCAAGGCGATGGAAAGGGTCGGCAACGAGGGCGTCATCACGGTCGAGGAGGCGAAGTCGCTCGCCACCGAACTGGACGTTGTCGAGGGCATGCAGTTCGACCGCGGCTACCTGTCGCCCTACTTCGTCACCAACTCCGAGAAGATGGTGTGCGAACTTGAAGCCCCGTACATCCTGCTGCACGAGAAGAAACTGTCGAACCTCCAGGCCATGCTGCCGATCCTCGAGTCGGTGGTCCAGAGTGCCCGGCCGCTTCTGATCATCGCCGAGGACGTCGAGGGCGAGGCCCTGGCCACCCTGGTGGTCAACAAGCTGCGTGGCGGACTCAAGGTTGCCGCCGTCAAGGCGCCCGGCTTCGGTGACCGCCGCAAGGCCATGCTCGAGGACATCGCCATCCTGACCGGCGGCACCGTGATCTCCGAGGATCTCGGCATCCAGCTCGAAGGCGTGACGCTCGACATGCTGGGAACCGCCAAGCGGGTCAGCATCTCCAAGGAGGAGACCACCATCGTTGATGGCGCCGGCGAGAAGTCCGAGATCGAGGCCCGGTGCGGCCAGATCCGGGTGCAGGTCGATGAAACCACCTCCGACTACGATCGCGAGAAGCTGCAGGAGCGGCTGGCCAAGCTGGCCGGTGGTGTCGCTGTGATCCGCGTCGGTGGTGCGACCGAAGTCGAGGTGAAGGAGCGCAAGGACCGGGTCGAGGACGCGATGCACGCTACCCGGGCCGCGGTCGAGGAAGGCATCATTCCCGGCGGCGGTGCCGCCCTGGTCTATTCGGCGAAGGTGCTTGACGCGCTGAAGCCTGCGAACGACGACCAGGTCGTGGGCGTGAACATCGTGCGCAAGGCCCTGCAGTCCCCGACCCGCCAGATCGCCGAGAATGCGGGTGAGGATGGCTCGGTCATCGTCGGCAAGCTGCTCGAGTCGGATGATGTCAACTGGGGCTTCGACGCCCAGGAGGCCAAGTTCGTCGACCTGGTCAAGGCGGGCATCATCGATCCGACCAAGGTGGTGAGAATTGCCCTGCAGAATGCGGCGTCGGTTGCCGGTCTGCTGGTCACTACCGAGGCCATGATCGCCGAGAAGCCGGAGCCGAAGCCGGCAATGCCGGCCGGCGGCGCCCCCGGCATGGGCGGGATGGACTTCTAGCCTGTCCCCTCCACGACCCTGACGGAAACGCCCCCCGGATACCTGTCCGGGGGGCGTTGCCTATTCGGAGGCCCGGTACCGGGCGTAGCGCGCTGCCGAGCCGCGCTCGATGGCCGCCGCCGTCAACCGGTCGACATCGAGCGCGTGGCGCAGCATTTCGAGGAACCGCAGTTCCTCCTGGGTTGCCACCCCGTCCACCGCGATCACGTCGCAGGCGAGTGCGTAGGCGGTGGCGCGGAGCTCCGGTGGCAGCGACCCGCTGATCAGGTCGATCGCCACGTCGAGTCCGTCCGGTTCCGAGAGCAGTTCCATGCAGGCAGCGGCTGACCCGGCAAAGCTCTCCCGCGGGTAGTCGGAGAACACCGGCAGCCCCAGCATCATGTCGCCAATGGTGTCGAGTTCGCTGCCGGCAAGCTCGCTGTCCGCCGCCGCGGCGAGAATGACGGTGTGCACGAGGGCTCCGTGGTGACTGATCATGGCGCGGGGCGCTTTCTGTCGGTTTTGGACGAGTCCGGTCATCAACCGGAACGGACGAAGTGATGCAACGGTGGGGAACCTGTGAACGGATCTTGCAGGAAAGGCGGGATTGTAGGAGGTTCGACAGCGTCATTCAAACCATGGAGAGCGCCGATGGCCTCCGTTGCACCCGATCCCCTGCAGGACTGCCAGATCACCGGTTTCGGCCGCGATCTGCGGGCCGGGAAAACCACTGCCACCGCGGTCACCCGCGCCTTTCTCGACCGTATCGAGGCGCTTGACGACCGACTTGGCTCCTTCCAGCACGTCGCCGCGGAACAGGCGCTTGCTGCCGCGCAGGCGATTGATGGACTGGTTGCGGCGGGCACCGATCTCGGCCCTCTCATGGGGGTCCCGGTCGCCGTCAAGGACATCTATGCCGTCGAGGGCATGCCGCTCACCAACGGGTCGCTCTACGACGCGTCGCACATCACCGGGCCCGAGGGGTCCTATGTCCGGCGGCTGCGCAGTGCCGGTTGCGTGATCCTGGGCAAGACCCGGACGGTGGAGTTTGCGCTGGGTGCGACCGGTGTCAACGAAGCGCGGGGAACCCCGTGGAATCCGTGGGATATGCAGGTCCACCGCACGCCGGGCGGATCCTCCAGTGGGTCGGGCGTGGCGACGGCTGCCGGCCTGTGCGCCTTTGCGATCGGATCCGATACCGGAGGATCGGTGCGGATTCCGGCCTGCTTCAACGGGATCTTCGGCCACAAGACGACGATCGGGCTGTTCCCGACCGACGGGGTTTTCCCCCTCTCGCCGACGCTGGACACCATCGGCCCGCTGACCCGCAGCGCGCGCGACGCGGCCCTGGTCCATACCGCCATGACCGGCGAGCCGGTGCCCGAACCCCGGCCGCTGGCCGGGATCCGTCTCGGCCTGCCCACCGGCTATTTCTCCGAGGAATGTGAGCCGCAGGTGGTGGCCTGCATGGACGCGGCGGTCGCCTCGCTTCGTGCCGCCGGGGTGGAGATCATCGATGTCGACATCCCGGACCCCAGCGAGCGCGAGTGGCTGTTCCCGGCAATCTGCCCGCCGGAACTTCTGGCCGCACTTGGCGAGAACGGGTTCCGCCAGGCGCGTCCCAACATGGATCCGGTAACCGGCGCGCGGGCGGAGAAGGGCTTCGAGATCACCGGCGTCCAGCATGCCGCGGCGATCCGGCGGCACCATGAACTCTCTGCCGAGGCCGACCGGGCGATGGAGGGACTCGACGCCTGGATCGGCCCCACCTGTCCGTTCCTGCCGATGGCGATCGGGGACTTTTCCGATCCGGCCGCACTCACGCGCTCGTTCCTGGCCTCGCGCAACTCCCAACCGTCGAACCTGTTCAGGCAGTGTGCGGTAACGACGCCGATCCAGCAGTTCGGCGCCGACCTGCCGGTCGGGTTCCAGATCATGTGCCGCAACGGCGCCGATGCCCACGCGCTGTCGCTTGCCATGGCAATCGAGGCACATTTCGGGCCCTCGGGCAGCCCGGACCTGTCGATGCTGTAAACCGGCGCGGACGCACCGGCGAACACGACACCCGGAACGACACGAAGTCCGGTCTCGTCTCCCGTGCCGGAACGGGCGGGAACTGCGTATTCCTTGCGGGTGACAGGCTGCCGGTCCCGTACAGTCGAACTGCGTCCTGGACGGCCATCACGCCGATCCTTCTCATCAGGATCGGTCAGTGTTTCTCCCCCCAAACGCGGTCAGCAGTCTTGCATGTGGCTATAATGATCTATTAATAGATCTTGATTCGCCTTTATGATCCGTTTATGGAGCTGTCAGAGGCATGGCAAGGCCTGCACACAGGAGCTATTCCCGCTATGCTCGCGAAGCCGTGGCGCTGCTCGGGCTGATGATCCATAACGCGCGCGTCGAACGCGATATGACAGTCGCCGATGTCGCCGAACGCGCCGGGATGTCGCGCGGCCTCGTGCACCGCATCGAAAAGGGCGAAATGGGCTGCTCCATCGGTGCAGCTTTCGAGGTGGCCGCCATTGTCGGGTTGCGCCTGTTCGAAGCCGAACCGGCAACTCTGACGCGTCATCTGTCTATGGAACGCGACAAGCTCACCCTGCTGCCGCAATCCGTCCGCACGGGAACGACGAAGGTGAGGGATGACTTCTGATCGACCCGACACGAATGTGCCGCAGGAAGCCTATGTCTGGATATGGCTGCCCGGCACGACAGTACCGGTCATCGCCGGTCGCATCGCGCGTGACGGCGAGCGGATGATCTTCAACTACGGTCAGAGCTACCTGGACCGGAATGACCGCATCCCGGTCTACGAGCCTGAAATGCCGCTGCGCAGCGGAGCGATTGCGCCCGATGCCGGGCTGAGCATGGCCGGATGCCTGCGCGACGCCGCGCCCGATGCGTGGGGCCGTCGCGTCATCCTGAACCGGACCTTCGGACGCAAGGGCAATGATGTCGACACCACTGCGCTCGACGAGTTGACCTGTTTGCTGCAATCCGGCTCCGACCGCATCGGCGCTCTGGACTTCCAGCACTCCCCTTCGGAGTATGTGCCGCGCGATGCTCGATCCGCGACGCTTGAAGAGCTGCTGAATGCCGCGGAGAAAGTCGAGAATGGCGTGTCCCTGACGCCCGATCTCGATCAGGCGCTGTTCCACGGCACGTCGCTCGGCGGCGCGCGCCCGAAGGCGATGATCCAGGACGGCGACACAAGGATGATCGCCAAGTTCTCGTCTTCGACCGACACCTACAACGTGGTGAAGGCGGAATATGTCGCCATGCGCCTTGCCGCCGAGGCCGGACTTGACGTCGCCCCCGTGCGTCTTGAGCACGTCGCCGGCAAGGACGTGCTGCTGGTCGAGCGTTTCGACCGCACGAGGACGAAGGACGGCTGGACGCGCAGGGCGATGGTCTCGGCGCTGACGCTGTTCAGTCTCCATGAAATGATGGCACGCTACGCCAGCTATGAAGATCTCGCGGAGATCATCCGGCACCGCTTCACGTCGCCGAGGGCGACACTGCACGAGCTGTACGGACGCCTCGTGTTCAACATCCTGTGCGGCAACACCGACGATCACGCCCGCAACCATGCGGGCTTCTGGGACGGCGAACACCTGACCCTGACCCCTGCCTATGACATCTGCCCGCAAAGCCGTGCCGGCAATGTGGCCAGCCAGGCGATGCTGATCATCGGAGACAATCGGACGAGCACACTTGGGGCCTGCCTTGAGGCCGCACCCAATTTCCAGCTCAACGAGAGCGCATCGAAGGACATCATCGCCCGGCAGACCAGCACCATCCGGGACGGTTGGGACGACATCTGCAAGGAGGCCGCGTTGACCGAAGTCGAGCGCAACCTGTTCGGGCAGCGCATGTTTCTGAATGACGATATCTTCGAAGGCACGGCAGAGGACCTGTGGTGATGGAGGCCCTGTCGTGGCGGTAGCGGCTGGTTCTGCCTGGGAGAACGAGCGTCAGCTTGCGTGCCATTTCAAGGCGTCGCCGGGTCCTGTTCACGCATGATGCTCAGGTTCCGCGTTCCCGGTCGGTACGAGCTCGCGGCGCAAGGCGGTCCGCCCGGTCCCGGCTCGACTGTACGGGGTGGAGCGTGGTAGCGGACGGGCGGCGGCCGGCCGGTGCGATACGGCGGGCGCAGAGCGATGTCTGAGCGGAGCATGGCAATGCGGGATCCTGCCTGGGACTACATCATCGTCGGGGCCGGATCGGCCGGGTGCGCACTGGCATGCCGGCTGACCGAGGATCCGCAGGTCAGGGTGCTGCTGCTCGAGGCCGGGGGCCGGGACCGCAACATGTGGATCCACATCCCGGCAGGCTACATCAAGACCCTGGACATGCCGGGGCTCAACTGGCGGTTCGAGACCGAACCGGAGGAGGGAACCGGCAACCGGAGGATTCCGATCCCCCGGGGCAGGGTGCTTGGCGGGTCGAGCTCGATCAACGGCATGGTCTACGTCCGGGGTCAGCCGCTCGACTACGACACCTGGGCGCAGCGCGGCAACCGCGGGTGGTCGTACGAGGCGGTCCTGCCGTATTTTCGCAAGTCGGAACACTACGAGAATTCCGACGATCCCTGGCGCGGCAAGGGCGGACCGCTTCATACCGCCGACGGCCCGGAGCGGGCCGAGGTGCTCGATGCGATCATGGATGCTGCCGAACAGTGCGGCTATCCGAAGAACCCGGACTACAACAGCGGCAACCAGGAAGGGTTCGGCTACTTCCAGGTGACCCAGAAGGACGGCCGGCGCTGGTCGACGGCAAAGGCGTTCCTGGAACCGGCGCTCAGCCGTCCGAACCTCGACCTCGAGATCAACGCTCACACCACGGCGGTGATCCTGGAAGGGACCCGTGCGGTCGGCATCAGATGGCGTCGCGGCGGCGCGGAACACGAGGCACGGGCCGGGCGCGAGGTCATCCTGTGTGCAGGCGCCGTGCAGTCGCCGCAACTGCTCGAGCTCTCGGGCATCGGCAACGCGTCCCGGCTGCGGGACCTCGGGATCGAGGTCGCGCACCACCTGCCGGGTGTCGGCGAAAATTATCAGGACCACTACATCGTGCGGCAGACCTGGAAGGTGACGAGGCCGGTCACGCTCAACGAGCAGACCCGGGGCCTGCACATGGTGGGGGAACTGCTGCGTTACGCGGTCCGCCGGCGCGGGATCCTGCGGTTTCCGGGCGGGATTCTCGCCGGCTATGTGCGGACCCGGCCGGAGCTCGCCGGACCAGACGTCCAGTATACCATCGTGCATGCGAGTTTCAGGGACGTGAAGAAACGGATCTTCGACCGCCATCCCGGGCTCACCATCGCACCGTGCCAGCTGCGCCCGGATTCGCGCGGTTCGATTCATGCGCACACCGCCGATCCCGTGGCCGCGCCGACGATCCTCGGGAACTTCCTTGCCGACCAGAACGACTGCCGGACCATTGTTGACGGGATGAAGATTGCGCGACGGATTGCCGCGGCCCCGGCGCTGGCTTCGTGGATTGCCAGCGAGACCGACCCCGGGGCCGGGGTGCAGTCGGATGACGAGTGGCTCGACTTCGCACGCCGGAACGGCAACACGGTCTATCACCCGGTGGGAACCTGCAGGATGGGGTCCGATCCGCTGGCGGTGGTCGATGACCGGTTGCGGGTGCACGGGATCGGTTGCCTGCGGGTTGTCGACGCGTCGATCATGCCAACCCTGGTTTCCGGCAACACCAATGCTCCGACGATCATGATTGCCGAAAAGGCCGCGGACATGATCGCGGAAGACGCCCGGTCTTGCCCGCCGGCTCCCGCCGCGCCATAAGGTGGCGGACCCGACGGGCGAGAACTTCAGGAGGCTTCAGATGCGGATCGGATTTATCGGGCTGGGGATCATGGGCGCGCCGATGGCAGGGCACCTGATTGCCGGCGGGCACACCCTGGCGACATCGCTCAATCGTTCACCCGCCGCTCCGGAGCTTCTGGACGCCGGTCTCGAGGTGCTGGAGAGTCCGCGCAAGGTGGCGGAAGGATCCGAGATCGTGATCCTGATGGTCCCCGACACGCCGGACGTCGAGACCGTGCTGTTCGGCGCTGACGGCGTGGCGGACGGACTTGCGCCGGGCAAGCTGGTCATCGACATGAGTTCGATCTCGCCGATTGCCACCCGGGAGTTCGCGGAGCGGATCCGTGCGGCCGGTTGCAGCTACCTGGACGCCCCGGTCTCCGGCGGTGAGGTGGGTGCCAAGGCGGCATCGCTCACCATCATGGTGGGCGGTTCGGAGCAGGATTTCGAGCGGGCGAGCCCGCTCTTCGAGCTGATGGGCGGCAACATCACCCTGGTGGGCGAGAACGGTGTTGGCCAGACCACCAAGGTGGCCAACCAGATCGTGGTGGCGCTCACGATCGAGGCGGTGGGCGAGGCGCTGCTGTTCGCCTCGCGTGCCGGTGCCGATCCGGCGCGGGTCCGCCAGGCGCTGATGGGCGGGCTGGCGCAGTCGCGGATCCTCGAGGTCCACGGCGAGAGGATGATCACGCGCAGCTTCGCGCCGGGGTTCAGGATCGAACTGCACCAGAAGGACCTCAACCTGGCGCTGCAGGGCGCGCGTTCGCTCGGGATCAGCCTGCCGAACACGGCGACCGCGCAGGAACTGTTCAATTCCTGCGCCGCTCACGGTGACCAGGTCCTCGACCACTCGGGCATGGTGACCGCGCTCGAACGCATGGCCGGGCACGTAGTGGCCGGAGACGGGGACTAATCCGGCGGCAATCCGCCGGCTCGCCAGACCACGAGGGTGGCAAACCCGTAGACGGCGAGAAACACCCCGCCAATGGCGCCGAACAGGACAGCCGCGTCCGCCTGTCCCTGTCCCAGGGCGACCAGGCTCGCTCCGAAACAGAGCGCCATCCCCAGGACCGTGCGGAATGGCTGGCGGATGAACTTGCGCCGGGCAAGCTGCCGGCAGGTCTCGCGCGACAGCATCAGCCCGGCTCCGGGTACCGTAGCGAGGGCAGCAGGCTGTGCGCGGCGCGGGTGACGGGTCCTGCTGAAGTCAGAAGCCGGGGGCACATCCCGTTCGGGGTCGGACCGACCGCCCGGTCAGGCAGCACGGTATGGAGCGTGAGCGGGTGTTCGGGTTGACATCGGGGAGAGGGTCTCACCGGCAGGCGCGCCGACGGTGCCTCAGCCGAGCCAGCGCTTGCGGCGGCGGTAGTGCTTCACGTCCTTGAAGCTTTTCTTGTCGCCCTGGGAAATACCGAGATAGAATTCCTTCACGTCCTCGTTTTCCGACAGTGTCGCCGCGTCACCCTCCATGACCACGCGGCCGTTTTCGAGAATGTAGCCACTGTCGGCGTAGCGTAGCGCCATGGCGGCGTTCTGCTCGGCCAGCAGGATCGAGACTCCCTGCTCCTTGTTGAGCAGGGAGACGATTCCGAAGATCTCCTCGACCAGCTGCGGCGCCAGCCCCATCGATGGTTCGTCGAGCAGCATCAGCCGCGGCCGGGCCATCAGGGCGCGGCCGATGGCGGTCATCTGTTGCTCTCCGCCGGAGATGTAGCCGGCGAGCGACCTCGAGCGTTCCTTCAGCCGCGGAAAGTAGCCGTACACCATCTCCAGGTCCGAGGCGATGCCGCTTCGGTCACCTCCGCGGGTGTAGGCTCCGGTCAGGAGGTTTTCCTCGACCGTCAGATGCTCGAAGCAGTGGCGGCCCTCCATGACCTGGATGACACCGCGCTTGACCAGGTCACTCGGCGTCAGGGCCTGGACCTGCTGGTCGCGATGGATGATCGACCCCTTGGTGACCTCGCCCCGCTCGGTTCCGAGCAGGTTCGAGATCGCTTTCAGCGTCGTGGTCTTCCCGGCGCCGTTGGCGCCGAGGAGGGCGACGACGCCCCCCTCGGGCACCTCGAGCGAGACGCCTTTCAACACCAGGATCACATGGTCGTAGATGACCTCGATGTTGTTGACCGTCAGCAGGCTCGCACTGTCGTTCACGTCTCACATCCCTGTGTTGCGATGCCGGGCGTGCCCGGCATCATGAGCCTGCGCAACCCCGGGGTCAGCAGGCAGCGGGGGTCACGTTGTTCTCTTCCGCGAACTTCATCGCGTCGGCTTCCATCATCGGGCGCACCAGGTCGGTCATGACCGGGATCCAGTCGCTGATGACGTTCCACTCCTTCTTCATGGCGTCCCACTGCTGGAACAGCACCGGATGTCCGCCCTCGTGGTCGTCACACGACACCTTCATGTCCGGGAATCCGGCCAGTCCGATGCGTTCCCAGTCGGCCTGGGACATGTCGGTGTTCTCCAGCGCCCAGCGCATCTGCTCGCCGTTCGGGACCTTGACACCGAAGTGATCCTGGGCCTTGCGGATCGCCTCGACCACCATGATGTGGTTGAACAGGCCGCGGATGTAGAGCACCTCTCCGGTCCTGTCTGCGTCGCCGGCGCCGAGGCCGGCGTCATAGACATGCTTCTGGATGTCTGCATGCAGCTTGGTGTCGCCGCCGGGGGTGTGGAACGTGGCCGAGAGATAGCCGTGCGCACCTTCCGCGGCCGGAAGCACGTCGTTCTCCGAACCTGACCACCAGTTGCCGATGAACCGGTCCATCGGATACCCTTGGGCTGCCGCTTCCTTGACCGCGACCTGGTTCATCACGCCCCAGCCGGACATGAAGATCCAGTCGGGCTTCAGCCGGCGGATCTGCAGCCATGTTGCCTTCTGTTCCTGGCCCGGATGGTCAACCGCGAGCAGGGTCAATTCGAACCCGTACTTCTCGGCGAGTGCCTCGAGCGTCGGATTGGCTTCCTTGCCATAGGCCGAATTGTGATAGATGTGGGCGATCTTCTTGCCCTTCAGGGCATCCATCCCGCCTTCCTTGTCGCCGATGAAACTGACAACAGCGGTCGCCTGCGACCAGTACGTCGCCGGGAAGTTGAAGACCCACGGGAACACCGATCCGACCGCGGCCGAGGTGCGGCCGTAGCCCATGGTCAGCAACGGAATGCCGTCGGCTGCCGTCTTGGGGATCAGCTGGTAGGTGATGCCCGTCGAGTTCGGAATGATGACGACAGGGTTCTTGGCCTTGAGCTTCTCGTAGCACTCGACACCGACCTTGGTGTTGTAGCCGGTCTCGCATTCCTCGTAGACCAGCTTCACGCCGTTGACGCCGCCGTCGCGCTCGTTGATCAGCGTGACATAGTCCTTGAAGCCGTTGGCGAACGGAATGCCGTTCGGGGCATAGGCGCCGGTGCGGTAGACAAGGCCCGGCAAGAAGATCTCGTCTGCCGCGATGGCCACCTCCGCGGCCACCATGCCGGCGAGGCCGGCCGTGGTGACGGCGGCCACTGCAAGTTTCCTGAATTTCATGGTTTCCCTCCTCCTTCCATCAGGATTCCGGCCCGGGACAGATCCCGGTGGACACCCGGACAGGAGCGGTCCGTTGGTCCGCGGGGATGCGACCGGTTACTAGTGTCTGGTGACATTGCGGTCCCCTGTGCCGGTTGGGCGTACCCGTTCCGGGTACCCTGGTTGGACGACGCCGGGGTCACGGGACTTCCCGCGAGGTCTTCCGGCATCGCCGCGACGCGCGTTGTTTCTCCACCCTAGTGCGGGAATGGCCACATGCGCAGCTTCTCCTTGATGATCTGCCACAGCCGCGCCATTCCGTGCGGCTCGACGATCAGGAAGAAGATGATCAGCCCGCCAAACAACATAAACTCAAAATGCTTCGCGGTCACGGCCTGCAGGCCCAGCCCGCCGACCATGAAGTTGGTCAGCAGGATCGGTGTGAGCACGATGAAGGCGGCGCCGAGGAACGAGCCCAGCATGCTTCCCAGCCCGCCGATGATGATCATGAACAGCACCTGGAACGACACGTTGATGTCGAAGGCCTCGGCGGTCTCGACACTGCCCAGCCACAGCGAGAGCGCCATGGCTCCGGCCACTCCGACGTAGAAGGAACTGACCGAGAATGCCAGCAGCTTGGTCTGGAACGGCCTGAACCCGATCAGTTCCGCGGCGATGTCCATGTCGCGGATCGCCATCCAGGACCTGCCGATCGGACCGCGCACGAGGTTCTTGGCCGCCAGCGCCAGGATGGCGACGAACACGAGACAGAACAGGTAGCGATGCATGGCGTCGGCCTCGGCGCCCGTGATGGTGATGCCGAACACGTCGCGCGGCGGCATGGTGATGGTGCCTGACGGGGTGTAGTTCTGGAACCATGCCACCTTGTTGAACAGCCAGCTCAGGAAGAACTGGGCCGCGAGCGTGGCGACGGCGAGATAGAAACCCTTGATTCGCAATGACGGGATACCGAACAGCAGGCCGACGAGCGCGGTGATCACGCCCGACAGCAGCAGGACGATGATGAAGTCGAGTTCCGGGAACCCGGTGGTGAGCTTGTAGCAGGCGACCGCTCCCACCGCCATGAACCCGCCGGTTCCGAGCGACAGCTGGCCGCAGTAGCCGGTCAGGATGTTGAGCCCGATCGCCGCCAGCGAGAAGATCATCACCGGGATCAGGATCGCCTGGAACAGGTACTCGTTGCCGAATGCCGGGAACACCACCAGGGCAACCAGCAGCATCAATGCGACGCCCCACTGGTCCTGGCGGAGCGGAAAGATGGCCTGGTCGGCAGCGTAGCTTGCCTTGAACTGGCCCGCTTCACGATAGAACATGCGTCAGACCCTCTCGATAATCTTCTCGCCGAACAGGCCCTGTGGCCGGAACAGCAGGAACACCAGCGCGACCACGTAGGCAAACCAGTTCTCGATCGCGCCGTTGACCAGCGGCCCCCAGTACACCTCCGCCACCTTCTCGCCGACACCGATGATCAGGCCGCCGACGATGGCGCCGGGGACCGAGGTGAACCCGCCGAGAATCAGCACCGGCAGCGCCTTCAGCGCGATCAGGGACAGGCTGAACTGCACGCCCGACTTGGAACCCCACATGATCCCGGCGACCAGTGCTACCAGGCCGGCAACGGACCAGACGATGATCCAGATGTTCTTGAGAGGGATGCCGACGGAAAGCGCTGCCTGGTGGTCATCGGCGACCGCGCGCAGGGCCCGGCCGGTCCGGGTCCACTGGAAGAACAGGGCAAGCACCACGACAAGGACGGTGGCGACCGCTGCCGCGACCAGGTCGAAGACCTGGATCTGGATGTCGCCGAGCATGAAGAAGCCGGTGGGAATGCCGACATCCAGCGCCTTGACCTCGCTTCCCCAGATCGTGTCGCCGAGTCCCTCGAGAACGAAGGCAAGGCCGATGGTCGACATGAACATGATGATCTGGTCCTGGTTGACCAGCGGGCGCAACATGATCCGTTCGACCGCGATGGCCAGCAGCACCATTACCAGCAGGGTCAGCACGATGGCGACCCACGCCGGCAGTTCCGGCAACGCCTTGTCGAGGCTGAACGGCACGGTTCCGGTCATCAGCCCGACCAGGGTGAGGGCCGCAAACAGCGCGAAGACACCCTGTGCGAAGTTGAACACCCCGGATGCCTTGAAGATCAGCACGAAACCGAGGGCGACCAGCGAGTACATCACGCCGGACATCAGTCCGCCGAACACCACCTCCAGGAAGAAGGCCGGGTACTCGGCCATGTCGAGGATCGGTCCGAACACGACCAGGTCGATGAAGTTCATCATGGTGTTGTCTCTTTCCCCGTGCGCCCTGCAGCCGTGCTCAGTGTGACACGCCGAGGTAGGCGTCGATCACATTCTGGTCGTTCTTGACCTCGTCCGGCGTTCCGTCGGCGATCTTCTCGCCGTGGTCCAGCACCACCACCCGGTCCGACAGGTCCATGACTACGCCCATGTCATGCTCGATCAGGGCGATGGTGGTTCCGAACTCGTCGTTGACGTCGAGGACGAACCGGCACATGTCCTGTTTTTCCTCGAGGTTCATGCCTGCCATCGGCTCGTCGAGCAGCAGCAGGTCGGGCTCGGCCGCGAGCGCCCGGCCAAGCTCGACGCGCTTCTGCAGGCCGTAGGGCAGCCGTCCGACCGGGACCTTGCGGATCGCCTCGATTTCCAGGAAATCGATGACCCGTTCCACATGCTCGCGGTTGGCGATTTCCTCGCGCTGGGTCGGTCCATAATAGATCATCGCCGGCAGCAGACTGGTCCGCCAGTTCTTCATCTTCAGGTTGCGGCCGGTCATGATGTTATCCAGCGTCGTCATGCCCTTGAACAGCGCAACGTTCTGGAAGGTCCGGGCAATTCCGCCGGCCGCCGCCTCGTGGGGACGCATCTGCCGGCGCACCACCCCGCGGAACAGGATCTGTCCCTGCTGCGGGTGGTAGAACCCGTTGATGACGTTGAGCATCGAGGTCTTGCCGGCTCCGTTCGGGCCGATGATGGCGCGGATCTCGCCCTTCAGGATGTCGAAGCTCACGTCGCGAATGGCGCGGACCGCGCCGAACGACAGGGTGATGTTCTCGACCGACAGGATGACCTCCGGTTCGTCCTCGGTCCGTTCAGCGGCACTCATCGCGGCGTTTTCCTCCCTGGACCTGGCGGACGCCGACCGGTCACGATGACCCGGCAGACATGGTGGCCACGTTGCGGATCTTGACGTCGGCATTGAACTCGCCCACCCGGCCGTCCTCGAAGGTCACCCGCGAGCTGACCTGGATGTGGTCGCGGTCGGAGTACAGTGCCTCGATCAGGTCGTTGTAGCGGTCGCCGATGATCCGGCGCCTCAGCTTTCGGGTCCGCGTCAGCTCGCCGTCGTCGGCGTCGAGCTCCTTGTGCAGGATCAGGAAGCGCCGGATCTGCGACGACGCAAGGGTGCTGTCGCGCGCGAGATCCCGGTTGACTTCCTCGATGTTGCCCTGGATCAGGTCGTAGACCTGGTCCTGCTGCGAAAGATCCATGTAACCGGAGTAACCGAGACCTTCACGCTCGGCGAAGTTGCCGACCGCCTCCAGGTCGATGTTGATGAAGGCGGTGGCGTAGTCACGGCCGGTCCCGTGGGCGACGGCCTCGCGGATGAAGGGGTAGAACTTCAGCTTGTTCTCGATGTATTGCGGCGCGAACACGGTGCCGTCGGTCATGGTGCCCACGTCCCTGGCCCGGTCGATGATCTTGATGTGACCGCTGTCGGTGAGGATCCCGGCGTCGCCGGTGTGAACCCAGCCGTCGGCATCCAGTGTTTCCGAGGTGGCATCGTCGTTTCGGTAGTAGCCGAGGAAGTTTCCCGGACTGCGGTAGAGCAGTTCGCCCGCGTCGGTGAACCTGACCTCGACTTCCGGCGCAGGCGGTCCGACCGTATCAAGCCTGGCGTCGCCGTTTCGCTGCAAGCAGACGTAGGCGCAGCTCTCGGTCTGGCCGTAGAGCTGCTTCAGGTTGACCCCGATCGAGCGGTAGAACGAAAACACCTCCTCTCCGAGCGGAGCGCCGCCGGTATAGGCGATCGAGGTGCGTGAAAATCCGAGCGTGTTCTTCAGCGGGCCATAGATGCAGAACTCGTAGAACCGGTACATGAGCCGGTCGACCAGACCCACGGCCTCCCCGTTCAGGATCGGCTCACCGACCCGGTGCGCCAGCGCGATTGCCTGCTTGTACAGCGCCTGCTTGATCCGTGCTGCGTCCGCGATCCGGATGCCGATCTGGGTCAGGAAGTTCTCGAATATTGCCGGTGGGGCGATGAACAGCGTCGGTCCGATGTCGCGCAGGTCGGCAACCAGGGTGTCGGGGCTTTCCGGGCAGTTCACGGTAAAACCGGTCACGTGGTGCTGGGCGTGCGAGATGAAATGGTCTCCGACCCAGGCCAGCGGCAGGTAGGCCAGCACTTCCTCGTCCTCGCCGAGACCCTCGAGGTCGCGGGCGAGCCTCGCCGACCTGCACAGCGCGTCGTAGGAAAGCATGACTCCCTTCGGAGTGCCGGTGGTCCCGGAGGTGTAGACGATGATCGCCAGGTCGGAACCGGTTCCGAGTGCGACCTGCTCGTCAAAGAAGCCGGGATTGGCGCGGTCGAATTCGCGACCCGCCTCGCGCAACGCGTCGATCGAGTGGATGTCGGGCTGCTCGTAGCGGCGCATGCCCTTGTGTTCCTCGTAGATCAGGTGCTCGATCTCCGGCATCCGGTCGCGCATGGTCTCGATCTTGTCGATCTGCTCCTGGTCCTGGCACATGGCAAACCGGACGCCGGCATGGTCAAGGACATAGGTCATCTCCTCGGCAACGCTGTCGGCATACAGCGGGACCGGGATGCCGCCGACCGACTGAATGGCGTCAAAGGAGATGTACATCAGCGTCGTGTTCTGGCCGATCAGCGCCACCTTGTCGCCGCGCTTCATTCCGAGCGAGGCCAGACCCAGCCCGGTCTCCCGGGCGATATCGGCGGCCTGTTGCCAGGTCCGTGTCTGCCAGATTCCGAGATACTTCTGCCGGTAGGCCGGCCGGTCTCCCCGGGTCCGGGCGTTCTCGAGCAGGAGCTTGGGAAAGGTGTCGGCCTGGCCGTGCCGGGGCTCGTTCATGCGTCCGCCTCGCAACAGTGCCACGGACCCGGACGGCGGTCCCGGTCCGTCTCCCGCAGTTTGATGCGCGACTATAGTTAACCGACCGCAGCAAGAAAGAACTTTTTTGCAGCGTGGAACGCGCTTCCCGGTGCCCGGTGCGCCGGGGCCGACCCGTCAGTCGAGCTCGAACACGTGCAATGCGGACCGGCTGGCCTCGATCAACCACGGGTTGCAGGCCACACCCGGTCCTGGATCGTATCTGCGCCGGGAGAGTGTCAGGAAGACGCCGCGCGGCCGGTCGCCCGCACGATACGGTCCCTGGCGTGCCTGATCCCGTTTCGGGCCATGCCGAAACCTGCATCGTCGCGCGTACGGTTCGCGTTGCCATGACGCCGGCGGTTGCCTACCGTGCCCCCGGCCATTTCGGTCGGCCGTCGGGCTGACCGGGCATGCCACGCCGTACCCGAGCGTGCCCGGGCACGGGACAGCGGACGGGCGGCACCCGCACATGTCACCCGCTTCCGGTCACGATACGGTGCGAAGGAGAAAGAACAATGCCGAGGGAGTTTACCGTCGCCAATTTCCGTCACGTTGCCGACGGCCTGCAGGAAGGCCAGTTCGCCATCGGCGAACGCCGGCGGGTTACGGGCCTGGACGATCTGGACCCGATTTACCGCGACCTGCTTGACCGGCCGATTGTCGTCACCCTCGCCGTCATCGGACCCGACGGCCGCCCGGGACTCACGCCGATGTGGTTCGACCACGAAAACGGGAAAATCCTGGTCAACACGGCGTCGCACCGCGCCAAGTGCGGCTGGATCCGCAAGAATCCGCAGCTGACTGTCCTGTTGGTGAATCCCGACAATCCCTATCACTGGGTCAGCATCAAGTGCACCGTGGAAAGCGAACTGCACGAAGACGGGCCGGACGGTGCGCGGGTGACGGCGCAACTCAACCGCATCTGGCAAAAGTATACGGGTGATTCGGGTGAGTACGGTTTGCGTGACCCGGGGATCACCGAGCGCCGGGTGCTGTTCGAGTGCCGGGTCGACCGGATCGCCACCTTCGGCAAACCGTAGCCCGGAGCGCGGCTGACAGGCGGATACCGACAGGGCCTGCGTGAAGCCTGGTGCCAGGGCGTGCCCGTGATCAAGGCCGGTCGCAGCGACCATCACCAATCTGTTGCGAACGGTTCTGCGCAGGCCGGTCCCCGGGGGTGATCGGCGCACACCGCGATGACAGGTGCCGATCGTGGCGCACCGTCGGCGTTCCGGGTCCCTGTGGCGCTGCCCGGCCTGACCGCCTTTCCCGACCCGACTGCGGTGGCCCGCCCGGTGGACCCGGCGTGCGCACCGGGACCGGCCCTGCGTGTCGGCGTCTGCCGATCAGGCCGCGGAACCCGCCGGCGGAGTCATCCGCCGGTCCGAAGGTCGCATCCCGCGCCGCCCCGTCGCTGCGACCGCAACAGGGGTGGTCCTCAGGGAGGCGGTGCTACTCGTCCGTGAAGACCGCAAGCGACGTTCGGTTGGCCTCGATGAAGTCCCAGTCGTACACCACGCCCAGCCCCGGGCCTTCGGGAACCGGAACACAGCCGTCGGCGCCGATGCAGTCGAGCTGGTCGCTGTATCCGCAGGCATAGACAGGAGGCACCGCGTTCGGACAGTCCGGACCCACCAGTGCGATCTCGTAATAGTTGGAGTTACGCATTGCCGACATCGTGTGTCTGTGTGCCGGGCCGCACGCATGGACCTCCACGTCGATACCGAAGGCCTCACCGAGATGCGCGATCTTCATCGCACCGGTGATCCCCATGTCGTATTCCGGGTCCGATCGCAGAATGTCGGTTCCGCCGGCAATCAGGAAGTCGGCCTTGGGTTCGACGCCGCGGACATGTTCGGTCTGCAGGATCGGCGTGCGGATCATTTCGCGCAGCTTGCGGTGGCCGAAGGCGGACACCCCGGAATCCCGGTACGGGTCCTCGAGCCAGAAATACCCCGCATCATCGCAGGCCCGACCGATCCGCAGGGTGTCGGCAAAGGTGCGAAGCTCGCAGGCCGGATCGATCATCAGCGTCATGCGGTCACCCACTTCACGCGCCACGTGCAGCAGGTTCTCCTCTTCCTCCCGCACGTTTCCGTCATTCCATCCGTGGATCTTGAAGGCGCGATAGCCGATCTCGTGGCACTGTTCGGCGAAGTCGGCGAAGGCCTCCCTGGAGTCGAGGCCGCCGGACCGGTCGCCGTGATAGGTGCTCGCATAGGCCGGCAGGCGCTGGCGGTAGCCGCCCAGCAGCACCGAGACGGAACAGCCGTGCCGTTTCCCGGCCCAGTCCCAGAGTGCGATGTCGAGCGGGCCGTGGCCCATGTGGTCGAACTGACGCAGCTCCCGCTTCAGGTCGTCATAGATCCCTTCCCGGTGTTCCGCGTGCCGTCCGATCAGGCGTGGCGCCAGCATCCGGGTCTGAGCGCAGGCCGCTGCCGAGCCGACCCAGTGGGTGACATACTCGCCCCGACAGCCGTCGTCGGTTTCCACCCGGACCGCATACTTGCCGATCCGCGCGGTCGATCCGCGGGAATACGCGATGCCGCCGATGCTGTGTGCGCCTCCCAGCAGTCCGAGGTTGTGGGCATCAAACGCAAACTCATGGACTTCAACGCGGCAAATCCGGGTCATCAGTCGTACCCCCCGGGCGGGACGAAACCTCCCAGTTCGCGCTCCATCATCCGCGCGAAGGCGATTGTCCGCAGGTCGGACAGATAGGGTCCGATGATCTGAAGGCCGCAGGGCAGGCCGGCACGGGTGACTCCCGCCGGAGCAGCCGTGGCCGGCAGAAACACCGCGCCAGGGAAACCTGCCCAGAACAGCTGGTCGACCGTCGACTCGCTCGATCCGTTGATCGGGATCACCCGGTCGGCGCGCTCTCCCTCGTGGTCGTGGGGGAACGCGGCCGAGGCGGCGACCGGCGTGAGCAGAAGGTCGCAGGACTCGAAGAACGCGGCCCATTCCCGACGCAGCAGCTCCCGTTCAGTGTTCCACGCCTGCCACTCCTGGTGGCTCATGGTGACGGCCCTGTCGACGATCGTCCTGTAGCTCAGGTCGTCCGGCTCGCTCCGCTCGGCACGGGCGCGGTGCTCGGCGATCTCTGCCGCCGAAATGCGCGTGCCGGTCGCCGCTCGCAGCAGCATGAGGTAGACGAGGTGGGCGCGCGCCGGATCACGCACCGGTCCGGGCGTTTCCCTGATCCGCACACCGGCCTGTGCCAGGCGATCGACGGTTGCCTGCAGCTGGTCGGTCAGTTCGGTGTCCTGGACGCATGGTGACGCCTCCAGCATGACGCCCACCGTGAAGTCTTCGGGCGCCTTCCTGTCGTCACGCGGCAACCGGAGCGACAGGCCTGCGCTGTCGGGATCGTCCGGGCCGGCCATGGCGAGTGTCGCGGTCTCCAGATCATCGGCACCGCGGGCCAGGGGGCCGATCACCGAGATGTCCGGCGGCACCGGGCTGGCAGGCAGCGCGTGCCCGGTCAGCGGCAGGATCGCGTAGGTCGGCTTGTGGCCGAACACTCCGCAGTAATGCGCCGGGTTGCGGATCGAGGCTCCGATGTCGCTTCCTGCCTCGATGCCGGTCAGGCCCGCTGCAAGCGCTGCCGCGGATCCGCCCGAGGATCCGCCGGGGGTGAGTGCCGTGTTCCAGGGATTGCCGGTCGTCCCGTAAATCTCGTTGAAGCTCTGCCAGTCCGACAGCATCAGCGGCACGTTGGTCTTGCCGAACAGGGTAACTCCGGCCTGCTTCATCCGCCTGACCGCCAGTGCGTCGCCCGAGGCGATGTTGTCTCGCAGTTCCGGCACGCCCCAGGTCGACGGGGTTCCGGCGACATCGAAACTCTCCTTGATGGTCATGGGTACGCCATGCAGCGGTCCCCAGACGTCGCCGCGGGCGAGGGCTGCGTCCGCCTCGCGCGCCCGTTCGCGCGCGTCTTCGGCCATGAGCACGATGATCGCGTTGAGCGTCGGGTTGTGGCGCTGGACCCGGTCCAGGAAATGGTCGAGCAGTTCGAGACATCCTACCTTCCGTTCGCGCACAAGCTCGGCGAGCGCGGTTGCGGAGAGGTAGTGCAGGTCGGTGCCGTCGCTGGTCATCTGGTGTCTCCCGGGCGAGGAAGGGGAAGCCTGCGTCAACCGGCCGGTCTGATCAAGCGTCCGTGGCGGATCTCCGGCACCAGCCAGAAAAGTGCGATGCAGATCAAGGTGGCGACGATCGAGACGGCAAAGGCCGGCCCGTAGCTGCCGGTCAGGTCGTGCACCAGTCCCGCACCCCAGGCACTGAGCCCGGCTCCCACGCCCTGGCCCATGATGGTCGTCCCGTAGATCGCGCCAAGCCCGCGGCCCGCAAACAGCGTTGCCATGAGCGTGGTGATGATCGGCCCTCGCGCGCCCATGCTGAGGCCGTAGGGGATCATCCAGGCGAAGACCAGCAGCGCGCTGTCGACAACGGGCATCAGCGCGAGCGCGCAGACCCCGGCGATGGTCAGAAGGTAGCTCACGGTGGCAACCAGGCTGCGCCCGAACCGGTCGGCGGCCACCCCGGTCAGGAACATCCCGACAAACGACAGCACTCCGGCGGTCCCGAACGCGCCTGCGGCCTCGACTCCGGAGTACCCCTGTTCGACGAGGTAGGCCACGGAGTGCACGGTGACCGAGAACATCGCCAGTGAGGTGAGGAAGAAGATCGCGAACATGGCGTGGAACACGCGGGTGCGAAGGGCTTCGGCGAGGCTGTAGCCGCCTTCGGCGCGTCCGGCCCTGGTCCGGCGCGGATTGCCGGGTGCGCCGCGTTCCAGCATTCGCCAGGGCAGCAGCGCGATCAGCGGCATCAGGCAGAGAAACGCGACGCCGAAGTCTCGGTAGGTGAGGCGCCAGCCCTGGGCCTCGATCAGCCACTGGGCGAGCGGGGCGAACACAAGCAGTCCCAAGCCGTAGCCGGCATAGGTCAGGGCGAGCGCGGTCGCGAGGTGGCGGTCGAACCAGCGGCTTATCAGGCTCTGGGCCGGGACCTGCCAGATGAGCGCCGCGCCCAGGCCCCCGAGGATGCCGAGACAGAGGTAGAACTGCCACAGCCCGTCGACCTGTCCGGCAATGATGTACCCACTGCCGATGCAGGCGAGGCCGGCGAGGTAGACAGTCCGCGCGCCGAACCTGTCGAACAGGTGGCCGGTGAGCGGCGAAAACACCCCCATCGCGGCAATGTAGACGGCGTAGATCGATGCCACGCCGGCGCGTTCGAGACCCAGGTCGTTCGACATGGGCAGCAGGAACACCGCGTACGCATCTCCCATGCCGCGCCCGATGGCCGACATCAGGACACAGAGGGCGAGGATGCCAACGGCGATCGCAGCGATCCTGGCTGCTGAATGGCTGGTCATGCGAGATCCGGTCTGGAGGCAGGCGCACAATCCTAGGAGCCGGGGATGGTGACATCCAGCAGGGCGTTGCCGGCCACGATTGACAGGCTACGGCTCCGCCCGTACATGATGCCGACGGAATTCCCGCCTGCGGTGCCGAACAGCGGAGGGGTGGCCGAGCGGCTGAAGGCGGCGGTTTGCTAAACCGTTATACTGGGAAACCGGTATCGTGGGTTCGAATCCCATCCCCTCCGCCATGGCCGATGCCACGTTCTGGGAGGTAAGCGTTCGGCCTAACCCGCCGCGGTCTTGGCGGGCGTTGTGGATCGTCCGGCCGTGCGCGCCCACTCCTTCGCCATCCAGTCCCGCGTGCCGAACACGCCCGCGACCAGGGCGGGGACGTAAAGGTCGGCATCGATCGCGGGCCAGTGCAGGTTGAAGCCCGCGCCATCAACCACGATGCCGGACAGGGCGTCATCGTCGGCACCGTGCAGCTCCTGGGCCAGCTGCGCGGGAAAGATATACGTGCAACCGTTCGCAAGTTCGATGACCACACGGCCCGTTTCGCGGTCGTAATGCGCGGCAGTAGCCCGGGGTTCGGACTTCATCATCTCGCCGCCACGTGCCTCGGCAGCCTTGAATTCCGCGTCAGTCGGATCGACCATGGATACGCTCCCATTCCCGCATGAACCGGTCCCGGTGCTCTGTCACCTCGGCAGGCAACCGTCACATATCCGACCTCTTGATGCGGACGACATCCACGACCTCCGGGCGACCGTCCGGCCCAAGCAGGTTGATCTTCGCCCTCCCCGGCCCGACGACATGGACGTGCGCTACGTGCGCATGGTACTCGCCACCATCGCCAACCGTCGGCACGGTGCCCTGATGCGTCATCGCGCGAGCGTGCGATGACTCCGCAAGTCAACCGTTGAACCTCGTGCATGCGCATGGCCTGGACCTACGACGAAGAGAATCACCCGCTCTCCGAGCGCGGCATCAATCAGCAGAATGAGGGGCTCCTGCGTCGCTATCGCGACTTCCGCCGCGGCGCCGATGCGGTGACTGCGGCCTGGCGGGCACATCCGGAGGTGGTCGCGGTCTCCCTGATCGGCTCCGCGGCGCGAACTCCCTGGAAGGAGGTGCCCCGTTTCGAACCGTACCGGCGCGCGTGGATCGCGCTGTGGCACGAGTGCAAGGATGTCGACCTCGCCTTGTGGCTCGACCACCTGGACTCGCTTGACGCGCTGCGCCGAGCTCGGGCTCGGGCGTTGCGCTCACTGTGGGACGAGGCGGCCATCGGGATCGCATCGCACCAGGTCGACGTGTTCATTCTCGAGCCCGTCACCGACCGCTACCTCGGACGACTGTGCGATTTCAACGCCTGTCCCAAGGGGAAGGCGGAATGCCGGGTCCCGGGCTGCGGAGATGTGGCGCTGCTGCGTCAGCACGAGGGATTCCGATGGCGAGCGGAGAGCTTGGCCGAGGGCCGCGCGGTCCGGCTATTCGAGCGGTCGACAGGTCTGCAGTGCCGCGCGAGCGACCTGCCACTTCTCGAGGTCGATGCCGGGTGACGGGGCGCCGGACGAAATGGTGATTCGGTGAAGCGGCTCAGGGGTTAGGCGCTACCACCTGTCCGTGTACCGGCCACAGCTCTTCGTTCCCGCAGGGCCTCGAACCGCTTCGCGAGAGAAAAACAAGGCTCTTATTAGGATGACTTGACAGCGTCATGCCGCCTGCAGGGCCTGACTCGAAGACCTGCAGGCGCATTTTCCTTGCATGTTCCACGTTTTATCCTGTATATTTCCCGTACTGTTCGGGAGACACCGCATGCCGTCCGAACAAGACCCGGGACAAGACCGCAGCGTGCACACCGCCAGGTCACATACCGTCTGCTGCCGCAGACGCGTGACAACTGGCGCCGCCTTGAGCGGGTCCTGGAGAGCCAGCGCCAGTTGTACAACGCCGCCCTGCAGGAGCGGTCGGACGCCTGGCGCCTGGCGGGCGTCTCGCTCTCCTCTATCGACCAGGCGAAGTCCCTGACGGTGTGCCGCCGGGAGCTGCCGGAGATGGCGGCCGTGCCGGTCGCCATCCAGCGCGGCACCCTGAAGCGGGTGGACGAGCAATGGCATTTCTTTTGACCGCAAGGTCTGGCCGGACTTTCTTTCGCTCCCGCGAGGCCGTTGTTCCATGGCAGTCGGCGCCGGTGCGGATTTTTTGGCACAGGGGGGTTGACACTTCCGCCGGTCCGTGCAATCCAGGCTGCGGGACACTACATCTTCCGGAGCGGGAGCGATGGATCCGCGGATCGAGCGCCTTGAGACGACCACCTTTTTCGGCCGCCGCCTGACGCGGCGCCAGATCGCCGACATCCAGGAGACGGTGGCGCTGCTTCCCAACAACACCCGCAACGAGCTCGCGAAGACGATCTGCGAGCACCTGAACTGGAACACGCCCAAGGGCGACTACCGCGTGTCGGCCTGCCTCCGCATGCTGGAGCAGCTGGAGGGGTTCGGGATCCTGACGCTTCCGGAGAAGCGGAGCACCGGCTCCGGCGCGCTGCCGCCGATCTGCCACACGGCGGCATCGGACCCGCAGCCGGAGATCGCCTGCGAGCTGTCCGCCCTCGAGCCTCTGTCGCTGCACGCCGCGGACGGTCCCGACGAGAAGGCGAAGTGGAACGAGCTTGTCGACCGCCATCACTACCTGGGCTGTCCGCGCCCGTTCGGCCCGCACCTGCGCTGGTTCGTCCTGGACCGTGACGGCCGCCGCCTCGGCTGCCTGCTGTTCGAGGCGGCGTCGCGGACGCTGCCGGCGCGCGACGAATGGATCGGATGGAGCGGACCGGACCGCGAGCGCCGGCTGCACCTGGTGCTGGGCAATTCCCGCTTCATCGTGTTTCCATGGGTGGCCGTGACGAACCTTGCCTCGCGGGTCCTCGGCATGGCGGCGGCCCGCCTTCCCGGGGAGTGGGAGCGCCGCCACGGCTGCCGCCCCGTGCTGTGCGAGACGTTCATCGACCCGACGCGCTTCGACGGGGCGTGCTACCGCGCCGCCAACTGGGAGCGCATCGGAATGACCGCCGGCCGGAAGTCGGGCCGGCGGGCGAAGCCGGCGAAGGAGATCCTCGTCCTTCCCCTCGGCCGGGACTTCCGCGACGTCCTCCAGGGGCGCGCGGCTCCGGCACGCTCGCCGCGCCCGCCGCGTCCCGACCGGGACGATCCGCTGGTCGCGGCGTGGCTGCAGGTCGTCGACGCCGCCACGGCGCTGGCCGACGCGCACGACCGCCGCTGGATGAAGCGGCGGCGGGTCCTCAACAGCCTCATCGTGATGCTGTTCGTGTTCCGGCTGGTCCTGTCGCGGGGGGAGAAGGGCTACGCGACCGTGACCGCCGAGCTCTGGGAGCAGTGCCGCAAGCTGGGGATCGCCCTGCCTCAACGCGAGCCGGTGGCCGCCTCGTCGATCTGCAAGGCCCGGCAAAGGGTGCACGAGGAGCTGTTCCTGGACCTTCACCGCGAGATCCTCCGCCACGGCGGCGAGGGCGGGCGCTGGAAGGGCCGCCGCCCGTTCGCGGTCGACGGAACGAAGATGAACCTGCCCCGGACGCTGGTCGATGCCGGCTACCCGCTCCCGCACGGCGGCGCCCACTATCCGCAGGGGCTGGTGTCCTGCCTGTACCGGCTCGACACCAAGGTCCCGGTCGACTTCTCGCTCTCCGCCCGCGCCTGCGAGCGGGCCGCGGCCATGGGCCACCTGCACGCCCTGGAGGCCGGCGACGTCGTCGTGTTCGACCGGGGATACTTCTCGTTCGAGCTCCTGTACGCCGTCATCCGCACGGGCGCCCATCCGGTGTTCCGGCTCCAGCGCAACCGCGTGGGCGCCTTCAGGGACTTCATGGAGGGCGACCGCACCGAGACCGTCGTCACCGCCGCCCCGGGACCGGACACGCAGCGAGAGCTTGCCGAACGTCGGCCCGGCGAGCGCTTCGATCCGGTCGACCTCCGGCTGGTCCGCTGCAAGACGGACGGCGACGACTGCCATCTCGTCACGACACTGCTCGATGCCGGCCACGTCTCCGCCGAGGATCTTGGCCATCTCTACCATGGACGGTGGGGAATCGAGGAGCTGTACAAGGTCTCGAAGCGAACCATCGCGGTGGACGAGTTCCACGGCCGGACCGAGCGCGGCGTGCGCCAGGAACTCTACGCCCACTTCAACCTGATCGCCATGACGCGGCTGCTTTCCGGGCATGGCGACGACCTGCTCGCAGACATCCGCGAGCAGGGAAAGGAACGCCAGGCCGTGAACTTCAGAAACGCGATCGCGATCGTGGCCGCCAACATCGAGGAGATGCTGCTCGCGCAGGCCGAAGCCGTCGCGCAGGCCGTGACCCGGATGGCCGAGGGAATCCTCAAGGTGCGCGGCCGGCTCCGGCCGGGACGGTCGTATCCCAGGAAATCGATGAAGCCGGTCAGCAAGTGGACCCGAAGGAGAAAGGCCGCAGCCTGAAGCCGGAAAATCTCCGGAAAGGCAGGGCCCCCTGCTGCGAAAAGGCGCGACTCCTTAAGGAAATGACGCCAAATCCTTAAGGAAATGCCATTGGGTGGACGAGGCCTTCCGCGGCTTCTTCCGTCGGGCAAGGGCCGGGCAGAAGCCCGGCTCCCCGCGGTTCCGCGGACGGCGGCGCTTCGACAGCATCTCCATCGTCTCCGGGGTGAGGCTGGAAGCAGGCAGGCTGCGCCTTCCCGGTTTCGGCTGGATGACGGTGCGCCGGCGCGGCGGCACCCCGTATCCGGACGCCCGTCCGGTCTCGGCAGTGCTGAAGCGCGAGGCCGGACGCTGGTATGCCGTGATCTGCCATGCTGTCGCGGTTGCGCAGCCGGAGGATGACGGGACCGCGATCGGCATCGACATGAACGCCGGCCAGGTCGCGGCGAGCGACGGCCGGCTGTTCCACGCCCCCGACACGCGCCGCCTCGAGGCGCGGAGGCGCCGCTATCAGCGCATGGTGGCGAGGGGCAGGCGCGGGAGCCGCCGGCGGGAGCGAGCAAGGGCGCGGCTCGCCAGGACGACACGGCGCATCGCCATGGCCCGGCGCGACTGGCACCACCAGGTCTCGCGCAGGATCGCGGAGGGTGCGCACACCGTCGCGATCGAGGACCTGAAGGTGAAGGCCATGACGGCAAGCGCCCGCGGCACGGCACAGGAGCCGGGCAGCGGGGTGAAGCAGAAGGCCGGGCTCAACCGGGTCGTTCTCGACACCGGCTGGGCCGCCCTGCGCGCGATGCTGGAGTACAAGGCGGGGCGCGTGATCGCGGTCGATCCCCGCCACACCAGCCAGACCTGTGCAGCGTGCGGGCACGTCGATGCCCGATCGCGCAGGACACGGGACCGGTTTCACTGCGTGGCCTGCGGCCACGCCGATCATGCGGACGCGAATGCTGCCCGCACCATACGGCGTCGGGGACTGGCGCTGATGCACGGGGAGGCTGCCGGGATGCCGGGCCGTGGAACCGTGAATACACGAAGAAGGATGGCGGCATGACGCTGTCAAGTTTTCTTTGTAAGCCCCAATTCGAACGCATCTCGCGCATCCTCCTTCGTGACCGGCGCGTCGACTTCGTGGGCAGCCGCTTGCGACCGCAACGGCTCTATCCGAGGAGATCGAGGAATCCGATCAGCACGTGGCACCGAGGCACGAACGTCGCGGCCTGACCGAGCCGGATCCGGCCCGCAGGCACCGCCTGTCGCCGCACAGGGCGCCACACGTTAAGGAAACACCGTCGAATCGTTAAGGAAATGCCATTGGACGCACGGGATACGGCCCGGCACACCGGGCCAGCCTCAACACCATCGCGTTCGCGGTCATCTTCGCCAACCGGCGCGAGGCGGAAAGCCTCGCCGAAACCCGTCGCCGGCTGCAGCTCAACCGCAGCGAAGCCGTCGCGGCCCTGACCCGGCTCTGAGAGGCTGCCGCATCCCGGCGGTGCCAGGGCGCCGCCGGAAACACACCGGATCCTCACAACGAACCACCCGGCGACCGGAAACCGGGCCTGCGTTGGCGCGTGGGGGGTCCGCAGCCGCGAAACTCAGACAGACAACCACGATCCGTGCCCCGTTCATCGGCTCCCGGTCAAGATCTGCGACAGAGTGGGAAAGTCCTGCGGAAAGACCCCCAAATCTTGCGATCCGGGCCCGCCCGGCACAGGATAGGGTACTGGAGAGGAATGTCGAAATGCCACAAAGTCTGCACCGGCTCTCCCTCCGCCAGTCCGGCCGAAACATGCGACCAGGGAAAGGCACATGCAGGCATGCCTGACCATCACCGGCAGAACGCGGGTCTTCGGGATCATCGCCGATCCCATCGGCCATGTGCACGCACCCTCCGTGTTCAATCCGTTGTTCGAGAAACACGGCGTCGACGCGGTCATGGTCCCGCTGCACGTGCGTCCGGACGACCTCGGGGCGACGATCACCGGGCTGCGCGCCCTGCCAAACTTCGGGGGCATGGCGATCACCCTGCCGCACAAGGTCGCCATGATGGAGCAGTGCCAGGAGATCGGCCGGCTTGGCCGGCTGATCGGGGCCGTCAACTTTGCGGCTTTCGACGAGAACCGCCGCCTGATCGGTGACAACTGCGACGGTCTCGGGTTCCTCGACGGGCTGCGCGCCGCCGGCCACGAAGTGCACGGCCGGGACATCCTGATGGTCGGTGCCGGCGGTGCGGCCCGCGCCATCGGGTTCACCCTTGTCGATGCCGGGGCCGGGCGGCTGGTGATCGCGAACCGGACCCGCTCGAAGGCGGAGGAACTCGCCGCGGCGATCACCGCGGCGTTGCCGGGGCGGCCCGTTACGGTCGGGACCGCCGATCCGCGCGGGTTTGACCTGGTGATCAACACGACCTCGCTCGGGCTGGAAGCGGATGATGCGCTGCCTGTCGATCCCGACCTGCTCGAGCCGGAGCAGCTGGTGGCCGAGATCATCATGAACCCGGTCGAAACACCGATCCTCGCCGCCGCGAGAACCAGGGGCTGCGCCATCCACCATGGCCGCCCGATGTTCCAGCACCAGGTCACCGCCATTGCCCGCCTGTTCGGCTACGACTTTCCACTGCCGTAGGACCCGCCGGACCGGTCGGATCATATGGGGGATGGACTGATATATCTGTTGGCGGGTAGCATCACAGGACGGATGCGGACCGGGCGCGGGTAACAGTCATGATCGAAGGCCAGGTGAAGTCGGCAACGCGGGTAATGGCGATCCTGGAGTGTTTCGAGGACGTCAAGCGCCCGCTCAGGATATCGGAACTGGTGCGCCTGGTGGGAATTCCCCAGTCGAGCATGTCAACGCTGATGAAGACGCTGCATGTCCAGGGGTTCGTCGACTACAACGTCGAAGCGCGTACCTACCTGCCCAGCATCCGCATCGCGCTGCTGGGCAACTGGATGATGGAAGGGGTCGGGACGTCGCACACGCTGCTTGCCATCATGAAGGACCTGAGTGCCGCGACCGGTGACAGCGTCATGCTGGGCACGCTGCTCGGTGTGCAGACCCAGTACATCCACGTGGTCAATTCCGCCCAGCGTCTCAGGTTCCATCTCCGGCCCGGCATGATGCGGCCGACCTTTCGCACCGCCATCGGCCTGGTGCTGGCGAGCCTGCGGTCCGACAACGAAATCGGGCTCATGGTGCGCCGCGTCAACACCGAAACGGATCGATCGGAAGACATGGTGCGCCCGGGCGAGGTGATGGCGCGTGTCCGGGAGTACCGGGAGAAGGGCGTGCTCGTCACCTCGAACCTGGCGACGCCGGGTGCCGGTGTGGTCGCTGCCGCACTGAACGGCGGATCTTCGGCGCGCCCGATGGCGCTCGGAATCGGCGCGCCGGTTCCGCGGCTCGTGTCCGGGCGCGAGTTCCTGGTCAAGTCGCTTGAAGGCGCCGTTCACAGGTATGCCGAGGGACGCAACGACCGCGCGGCCTAGGATTCCGGACCCGTCATCGGCTACGCCCTGACCCGGGAACGGATCGGGCCCTCGGGGCGACCCTCCAGCATCTGTTCGAGCCACGGGTTGGCGCTGTCTGCCGCCGCCGCGGCGGTGCCGGCCCAGCGGATGATGCCGTCGTGCAGCAGCGCGATGCGGTCGAACCGGTGTCGCGCAACCTTCATGTCCCCGGTGACGGCCAGCACCGTGGCGCCGGTGCGGGCGCGGTGCTGGTCGATCAGATCCAGGATGGCGGTGGTCCGGACCGGGTCAAGTCCGGCGGTGGGATCATCGAGAATCAGCAGCTCGGGGTCACCGACCAGTGCGCGGGCCAGTGCCGCCCGCTTCTGCATGCCGCCGGAGAGTTCGGAGGGAAACTGCGCCGCCACGGCACCGGGCAGTCCGACCCCGGCCAGCTGGTCGAGCGCCACCTCGCGGGCGCGCCGCCGCGGCCAGCCCTCGCACTCGACCAGACGGAACGCGACGTTGTCGCGCACCGTCATGCCGTCGAACAGTGCGTTGCGCTGGAACAGGACACCGATGCGGTGAAGATGGCCGGCAAGGTTCGGCTCGCTGTGGCCTGCGACCTCGACATGCCCGGCATCGACGGGAGACAGCCCGAGCAGGCAGCGCACCAGCACCGACTTGCCGGCCGCCGACGGGCCGATCAGTGCCGTGGTGGCACCGGAAGGAACCTCCAGGTCAATCGACTGGAGGACCGGATGCGCATCGAATGTCCGGGCGATCGAGCGGGCAACGAAACCGAATGACATGCGTACGGTCCTGAGATCGGGTTGCGTCGCGGTCCGCGAAGCGGAACTTCGGTCCGGGTTCGCCCTTGTAGAATTCGCGATCCTCACCTACATCCCACCTGCATGTGAAACCGCTGCACCCTGGGTGTCAATGAAGCCATTGATCCGGATTGACCGGCTGACCAAGCTGTTCGGGCCGATAGAAGCGGTGCGCGACGTCAGTTTGTCGGTCGACCAGGGCGAGGTTGTCGGACTTCTCGGGCCCAACGGCGCCGGCAAGTCGACCACGCTGAAGTTGCTGGCCGGCTACCTCGTGCCCACCTCGGGGTCGGCGAGTGTATGCGGCCACGACGTCGTTGCCAGTCCGCTCGCGGCGCGCCGGAGCCTCGGATACCTTCCCGAGGGGGCGCCGCTTTACGACGAGATGACACCGCGGGGTTTCCTCGACTTCGTGGCGCGGGTTCGCCGGCTCGACGGTCAGGCGCGGCGCGATGCAGTTGCGGCCGCCGCACGGCGACTGCAGCTCGACGGCGTGCTGCACCAGCCGATCGGCACGCTGTCGAAGGGGTTCAGGCGCCGGGTCGGCCTTGCCCAGGCCATCCTGCTCGATCCCGAGGTGCTGGTGCTCGATGAACCCACCGACGGCCTCGACCCGAACCAGAAACACGAGGTGCGCGCGCTGCTGCGCGAGATGGCCGGCCGCAAGGCGGTGATCGTCTCGACCCACAACCTCGACGAGGTCGAGGCGGTGTGCACGCGCGCGGTTGTGATTGCCTCCGGCAGGATCGTCGCCGATGCGGTGCCCGCGGCGCTGGCGACACGTTCCGCCCGACACAACGTGATGTGCATCAGGGTTGGACACGAACAGGCCGCGAAGGCCATGGATGCGATCGGCGCGGTGTCCGGACTGGTTGCCGTGGACCGTCCCGCCCCGTCCGGTGACGACACCGAGATCAGGGTCCTGGCAGGGGGTGACGCCGACCTCAGGGCGCCACTGCACCGGGCACTGGTCGACCGGGACGTGGCAGTTCTCGAGTTCTGGCGCGAGCCCGGCCGTATGGAGGACGTGTTCCGGCAGCTGACGCGCCAGGCGGGGGAAGTGGCGTGAGAACCCTGGCCGTGATCGCCCGGCGCGAGCTGGCGGCGTACTTCGGCGCGCCGCTCGCCTATGTGTTCATCGTCGTGTTTCTGGCGATGGCCGGTGCGCTGACCTTCAAGGTCGGCTACCTGCTCGAGACCGGCGTGGCCGAGCTCGGGGCCTTTTTCCGTTTCCACCCGTGGCTGTACCTGTTCCTGATGCCGGCAATCGGCATGCGGCTGTGGGCGGAGGAACGCAAGACCGGTACGCTCGAATTCCTGATGACCCTGCCGGTGACCGTGGCCGAGGCGGTGATCGGCAAGTTCCTGGCTGCCTGGATCTTCGCCGGCGTGGCACTGGTGCTGACCGTGCCGGTCTGGATCACGGTCAACTGGCTCGGCGACCCGGACAACGGCGTGATCGTTGCGTCCTACCTTGCGAGCTGGCTGCTCGCCGGCGGGTTCCTGGCGCTCAGCGCCTGTGCCTCGGCGGTGACGGGCAACCAGGTGATCGCCTTTGTGGTCGGGGCGACCCTGTGCTTCCTCGCCATGATGAGCGGGGTCGATATCGTACGCACCGCCTTCGAGGGGTGGGCGCCCGGCTGGATGATTGACACCGTGGTCTCGCTGAGTGCGCTCAACAACTTCGAAACCATCAGCCAGGGCGTGATCGATGCGCGGACCCTGGTCTACTTCGTGTCGCTGATCGTGCTGGGCCTGGTGGCGAACTGCGCGATCCTCGAGTTTCGCAAGGCGTAAGGGACCGGCCGGTGATGCCAATCAACCGACGGCTGCGCGCGATTCTCGGGTGCGGACTTGCCGTGGTGCTCTTCGTTGCGCTCAATATCTGGGCGGACCGGGAGCTGCGGTCGACCCGGCTCGATCTGACCGAGGACGGTCTCTACACGATCTCGGAGGGAACCCGCAGCGTGCTGGCGTCGATCCTCGAGCCGATCACGGTGCGCGTCTACGCGAGTTCGGGGCTTGAGGCCCTCGGTCCGGACTACATCGCGCTGGCGCGCCGGGTCGACGAGCTGCTGGAACGCTACCAGCGCCTGTCCGGAGGGCTGCTCAAGATCGAGCGGTTCGACCCACAGCCGTTCTCGCGCGAGGAGGACATGGCACTGGCCGACGGGATCGAGGGGTTTGCCGACGTGCTCGGCCGGGACCGGTTCTTTCTCGGGATGGCGGGCAGAAACAGTACTAACGGCCGGTACAATCTTCCCTTCCTCACGCCGGAACGCGCCGACCTGCTGGAATATGACCTCACCCGCATGGTCCACGACCTTGCCCGGCCGCGGAAGGTCACCGTTGCCCTTCTCGGCGACCTGCCGCTCAACGGGAACCCGGCCGCGCAGGTGGTCCCCTGGGCGGTGCTCGAGGCGGCCGAGCGGTTCTTCGAGATCCGGACCCTGTTCGGGTCGGTCTCCGCGATCGACGACGATGTCGACGTCGTCTGGCTGGCCGAGCCGGGCGAACTCGACCAGGCGACGGTCTACGCCATCGACCAGTTCGTGATGCGGGGCGGACGGGTGCTGGCGTTTCTCGACCCGTTCGCCGAATCCCTGGTCCGGCCCCGATCACAGCCGCCGAGAACCGGCAGCCTCGAAACCCTGGCTCCTCTGCTGGCCGTCTGGGGCGTCGAGATTCCGGAACGCCAGCTGGTCGGCGATCGCCGAGGGGCGGTCAAGGTCCAGGTTGACCGCGGCGGGCGGACCACGGTCACCGACTATCCTGTCTGGTTTGCCGCCGGTCCGGAAGGCATGGCCGGCGGCGATCCGGTGACCGCGAACCTGTCGCTGGTACACTTCCGCTCAAGCGGGCACATCATCCCCCTTGAGGGTGCTACGACCCGGATCGAGCCACTGGTCAGCAGCAGTGCCGATTCCCAGGTGATCGACCTCGCCCGTATCGAGTACGCGCCCGATCCGGTCGAGATCCTCGCGACCTTCGAGCCGGGCGGCAGTGGGCATGCGCTGGTCGCCCGCGTCTCGGGTCCGGTGCGGTCCGCTTTCCCGGACGGCCCCCCCGACGCGGTCACCGACGAGGCGGTGCGTGCGCGGCATCGTGCCGAGGCAGGGCACCCGCTCGCCCTGCTGCTGGTCGCCGACTCCGACATGCTGCGCGATGATGTCTGGACCCAGGGCTCGGCGGTGTCGGGAGGCATCAGCGTGCCGTTCGCCCACAACGGCGACCTCGTGATCAATGCACTCGAGCAGCTCGTCGGCTCCGACGCCATGATCGGGTTGCGCGGTCGCGGGATCTCGAACCGTCCGTTCGAGGTTCTCGAGACCATGACGAGGCAGGCGGAGGCCCGTTACCGCTCGAAGGAGCGCACGCTGCTTCGCACCGTGACCGAACTCGAGAACCAGATCAGCGCCACGCGCGGCCACCGCGATGACGAGGGCCTGGTCCTGACCCCGGAACAGCAGGACGAGATCCGTCGGACACGCGACAGGATGTTCGAAGTGCGCGGTGAACTGCGCGAGGTCCGGTTTGCGCTCGAGAAGGATGTCCGTGACCTGAAGGCACTGCTCACCGTGCTCAACATCTGGGCGGTGCCGGCACTGATCGGCGTGTTTGCCGTCGCCTTCGCCCTGCTGCGGGCCCGTCGCGCCCGGCTCTATCGCCGGTTGAGGTCATGAGCCCGCGGTTCTTCATGGCGCTGCTTGCCGCGACCGTCATCGCGGTGGCCGGAGCGGCGTGGTCGGTCATTCACGGTCCGGTCACGGCGACGTCGGTCCGCGCCGGCGAGGTGGCGTTCCCCCTGCTGGCCGCCAGCCCGGACGCGGTGCGTCGCATCGAACTGCGAACGACAGAGGGCGCACTATCCTTCGAGCGCACCGAAACCGGGAGGTGGGTCACGCCGGAGAAGCACCGCTACCCGGTGTCGTCACGACGCATCCGGGAAGTGGTCACCGAGCTTGCCGACATGCGCCTGGTCGAACCGAAGACCGGGATGGCGGAACGCTACCCGCTGATCGGGGTGGAACCGGTGGATGCGGCTGACGCCAATTCCGTCGAGCTGCGGCTGGAGGATGCCGGAGGCAGGGTGCTTGGCCATGCGCTGTTCGGGGTCAGGGTCTGGCACCGGACCGGGGATGCGCGCCACGGTATTTTTCTGCGCGAGCCCAGGGCGGACCGTGCCTGGCTGGCAAGCGGTGGTACCGATCTGTCGTATGACATGCAGGACTGGCTCGACCGGGCCATCCTCGATGTTGCCGCCGACGAGATTACGACGATCGCCGTGCGTCCCGAAGCCGCGGATGAATTCAAGGTGTCGCGCACGTCCGACGGGTCGCTGAAGGCAGACGGACGCGAGGTCGATCAGGACCTGCTGCGCCGGCTTGCCGCGGGGCTTGCGCGCCTTTCGCTGATCGATGTGGAGCCGCGCGGGGAGGCGGGCGCTGCCGGCTCCGGCCTGTCCTACACCACCGGGGACGGACTGGTAATCGAGGTCACCGAGTGGCGGGACGGCTGGCTCACCTTCGCGGCGGCGGCGACCGGTCCCGATGCGCGCCACCGTGCCGACGCGCTCAACGATCGTCTGGCGCCGTGGCGGTACCGGCTTGCCGACTGGCAGTACGAAAGGCTGTTCGGAGGAGCCGCACTGGCGGCCGGCGGGTGATGGACGCCGGCCCGTCGCCCATGGAACTGGCGCTTGCCGAGGCGCGGGGTGCGGCGGCGCGCAACGAAGTTCCGGTCGGGGCCGTGGTCACGGCGGCGGCAACAGGCGAGGTGCTGGCCGTCGCCAGCAACCGGGTGAGGGAATTGGCCGACCCGACGGCCCACGCCGAGGTGCTGGCGATCCGGAAGGCGGCGGCGAGGCTGGGTAGGCCAAGACTCGATGACTGCGATCTCACCGTCACGCTCGAGCCCTGCGCCATGTGCGCCCAGGCCATCGCGCTCGCCCGGATCCGCCGGCTGGTGTTCGCGGCCTATGACCCGAAGGGCGGGGCGGTTGAACACGGCGTGCGGATCTTCCGCCAGCACACCTGCCTGCACGCTCCCGAGGTGGTGGGCGGCGTGGACGAACGTGTTGCCGCGGACCTGCTCAGCGGGTTCTTTCGCACCCTGCGCCCGGGGACCGGCGAAACCGGCTGAAGCCCGCTCGCTACCGGCGACGCCGGCGGCGCGCTGTCGACTGGGCCGCCGGTGCGCGGGGCTCCGGCAGGTGGACCACCCGGCGCAGCCGGGTGTAGGGGTCGGTTCTGTGCGGAAACGCCATCGCGTCAACGAAATGCTCCTGGAACCTCGGCTCGGTGGCGGTCTCGATCTTCTCGACCCGGCGCACCACCTGTTCAATTTCGCGCCGCGCCTCGTGGTCGAGCAGGGCAATCCGTGCCCCGGTTCCGGCGGCGTTTCCGGCCGAGAACACCCGGTCGGGCCGGCAATCCGGGATCATTCCGAGGACCATGGCATGGATGGTGTCGATGTGGCTGCCGAAGGCGCCGGCCAGCACGACCCGGTCGACGGTGTTGATTGCGAGCCTGTCCATCAGCAGCCGGGATCCCGCGTACAGCGCCGCCTTGGCAAGCTGGATGGCGCGGACGTCGGCCTGGGTGACGCAGATGTCTCCGGTGAGGCGCCACGAGAAGGTCCGCCCGTCCGCGAACACCCGCTCCGTGCGCTCCCGGCAGGTCCCGTCGATGGTCCCGTCAGCCGTCATGAGACCGGCGAGAAAGAGCTCCGCCAGCGCCTCGATAATGCCCGAGCCGCAGATGCCGGTCACCCGGACATCGGTCGGGAACCCCGGCTCGTCCGACCAGGTGTCGACACCGATGAGGCGAAACCGCGGCTCGAGAGTCGTCCGGTCGATGCGGACCCGCTCGATGGCGCCGGGGGCCGCGCGCTGGCCTGAAGAGATCTGCGCCCCTTCGAAGGCCGGCCCGGTCGGGCTCGAACAGGCAAGCAGACGATGCCGGTTGCCCAGCACGATCTCTGCATTGGTCCCGACATCGATGATGAGCGTCATGTCGTCGCGCCGATACGGTCCCTCGGACAGGATCACGGCTGCGGCATCGGCCCCGACGTGACCGGCGATACACGCCGGAGCATGGATGCGGGCGCCCGGGTGGAGGGCGATGTCGAGTTCGGCCGCCCTCGTCTCGACCGCCCGGTCGACCGCGAGCGCAAAGGGCGCAAAACCGAGTTCCGACGGGTCGATGCCCAGCATCAGGTGGTGCATGACCGGATTGCCGACCATGACCACCTCGAGGATCTCGTCCGGCCCGGCCCCGGCCTCGCGCGCCGTTTCCCCGGCCAGTCCGGTCGCGGCCTCGCGGACCGCCCTGGTCATGTCCGCGGCACCGCCCGGGTTCATCATCGCCCAGGAGACCCGGCTCATCAGGTCCTCGCCGAACCGGATCTGCGGGTTCATGGCTCCGGCGGAGGCCAGGACCTCGCCGGTCGCGAGGTCACACAGGTGGGCCGACATGGTGGTGGAACCGATGTCGAGGGCCAGTCCGAGCAGCCGTTCGCGCAGGCCGGGCCACACGGCGACGATGCGGTCGCCGCCGCGGAGCGCCACGGTGACCTTCCAGTCACCGTCGCGCAGGGTCTTCTGCAGGGTGCCGAGGACATGCGCATCGCAGGTGATGTCATCACCGAGCCCCGGCCACTGGTCGACCAGGCTGTCGCACAGGCGGCGCAGGTCGCTTGCCGGCACTTCGAGGTCGGGCCGCGCAACCTCGACATAGTGAAGCCGCGTGACCGGACGCACCTCGATTTCGCGTGCCTCGGCCCGCTTGCGGATGACCTGGCGGTGGACCTGGCTTTCGGGCGGGATGTCGATAACGGCGTCTGTCAGCAGCCGAGCGCTGCAGCCAAGCCGGCGGTCCGGCGCCAGGCGGCGGCGTCCGGCGTACCGCGCCTCCGCGGCTTCCGGGGCAGAGAGGGCCCCAGGCCCGGCGGAGACCTGGAACTTGTGGAACTCGCCCGGGGTAAACACCACCTGGCAGCGTCCGCACAGCGCCCGGCCGCCACACACCGAGTCGAGATCGACCCCGAGGTGGCGGGCGGCGGCAAGAACGCTGGTCCCGGCCGGAACCAGCCCGCGCCTGCCGCTCGGGGAAAACACCACGAAGACCTGGTCGGTCCGGCTCCCGTCGTCGAGCCCGTGCGGTTCTGTCATCCGCCGCTCAGGCAGCGCGCCGTCGTCGTCGCGGCCGCACGCCCCGCGCTCCGACCAGAGCCCCTTCCGGTACCGGTTCGCGGTGCTTCGCGATCCAGCGGCGACACTCCTTGTCATTGCCCATCATGACATTGGCGCCGAAGACAGCCGTCATTTCCTCCCCGTGCAACGGGTTCATGATGGCGGATGTCATGCCGGCACCGATCGCCATTGACAGGAAGGCGGCATTGAGCCCGTGCCGGTTCGGCAGGCCGAACGAGATGTTCGACGCACCGCAGGTGGTGTTGACGCCGAGCTCATCGCGCAGGCGGCGAATGAGCCGGAACGCGGAAGAGCCGGCGAGGTTGATGGCGCCGACCGGCATGATGAGAGGATCGACCACCACGTCAGCCGGAGAGATTCCGTGATCCTGGGCCCGTTCGACGATCTTGCGGGCAACCTCGAAGCGGACATCAGGGTCTTCCGAAATCCCGGTCTCGTCATTGGAGATCGCGACCACGGCAGCCCCGTAGCGGCGGATCAGTGGCAGGACGGATTCCAGCCGTTCCTCCTCACCGGTGACCGAGTTGACCAGCGGCTTGCCTTCGTAGGCTGCAAGCCCGGCTTTCAGCGCGTCGATGACGGAACTGTCGATGGACAACGGCGCATCGGTGACAGACTGGACCAGTCGGACACACTCGGCAAGGATGCGCGGTTCGTCGGCGAGCGGAATCCCGGCGTTGACGTCCAGCATCAGGGCTCCGGCCTGGACCTGGGCCAGGGCATCGGCCGTCACCCGGCTGTAGTTTCCGGTCGCCATCTCCGCGGCCAGCAGCCGGCGTCCCGTCGGATTGATCCGTTCGCCGATCACGCAGAAAGGCTGATCGAAACCGATCACCACTTCCCGGGTTGCGGAGCTGAGAACTGTGAGGGTCATGGTGGAATTCTCCCCGGGACACAACCTGGTCAGGAAGCAGCAGGCAGGGCCTGCTCGAGAACGGTGAAGCCGTTGTTGCCGTCGGGCCGGAATGCGCCGGCGCTGACCGCGTTGACCCACTCGGCGGTCTTCGCAAGGCCGCCGAAGGGATAGAAGTGCAGGCCGCGCACGAGCGAGCCGGGATCGGCGGCAACCAGTTCCGCAAGCCGGGCCACGAACCGGTCGGGCTGCTGCTGTGCCAGCAGGCGGGTCACCGAGCGGGCCTGGCGGGTCAGAAACAGCATCGAGGGGCCGACGCCGGAGACCTGCGCGAACCTGAGCAGGGTCTTCACGGTGGCCGGGCCCGGAACCCCGACGCGGATTGGCAGCCGGTTGCCGTCGGCGCGCAGGCGCCGTTCCCAGGCCGCGACCGTGTCGGCGTCAAAACAGAACTGGGTTTCGATATAGACGTCGAGGCCGGTATCACGGGCCCAGGCGTTCTTCCGGGCGAGTGCGCGGGCGAGCTCCGGCGCCGGTATGTCAGGTGACCCTTCCGGGTGTCCGGCAACCCCGACGGTCCGGATGCCCCGGCGCTCGAGCAGTCCGGTCTCGAGCAGCTCCATCGAACTTGGGAACGGGCCCAGCGCCCGGTCGACTCCGCCGGCGATGACCAGCACCTCGGTCACCGCGGCGTGGGTGACCAGTTCGTCGAGCGCGCGCTCGAGCTGGCTTCGGCCGGTGAGGCTGCGGGCGGCAAGATGCGGAACCGGATTGAACCCCTCTGCCCGCAGGCGCCGGCACACGCTGACGGTCCCGACGATATCCGAACCGGGCAGGAAGGTGACATTGACGGTGGTGCCGGCCGGAAGGTGGTTGGCGAAGGAGCCGATACGGGCGGCCCCGGCGGGTGTGACCTCCACCGAGTACCCGTCCACCAGGCTGCAAATCTGTCGGCTGTTGAAGGTCATCGCCGCCGCTCCAGCCAGTCCGGAATCCCATTTCCTCTGCCTCATCTAGGTATTATCCGGGAAAACCAGTTTCGCATTGTCGTCACAAGCAGTTCAGAATCCGACACTTCCGGAACAGGTCGTGCTCGAACGGCATCCGGGGCACACGCCCGGCGGTTTGCAGCGTGCCAGGACACGGGGTAGCGTTCGAGCGCCATGCAGACGAGGGACGGGACCAACGGAGTGGAAGCAGAATCCCGGGCGATGGACCCACCGGTGCGGGAGACCCATTTCGGCGATCGGCGGGTGCTGTGCTTTCCGGACCGGCCGAACGATGTCCTGGCGATGTTCGCCGAGACGGTCCGCAGGCTGCCCGACCGGGAGGCGCTGGTTGCCGGGGAGTGCCGGATCAGTTACCGGGATCTCGACCGGCTGGTCCGGCATACGGCCGGACGACTGCTCGCGGACGGACTGGGTGCGCAGGATCGGGTGTGCCTGCTGCTCGGTAACCGGCCGGATTTCCTTGTGCTCCTGCTGGCGATCCTGCGCATCGGCGCCATCGCCGTGCCGGTAAACCCGCGCGAGCAGCGGGACGGGCTCCTCTTCATCCTCGCCGACTGCCAGGCGGCGGCGCTGGTCAGCGAGGTCGGGCTCGAGGACCGGATCCCCGATCCAGCGGCAGTCCCGTGGGTGCGCCGTTTCTACTGCATCGCGGAGGCGGGAGGGCTCGAACCGGCCGGCGTGACGCGTGGCGGGCCTGCCGCGCGCCAGTGCGGGGAAGAGGAGACTGCAATCCTGCTCTACACCTCGGGCACCACCGGCAGGCCGAAGGGCGCCATGCTGACCCACCTGAACCTGGTGCACTCGGTCATGCACTACCAGCAGGTGTTCGGCCTCGGACCGCATGACCGGTCGATGCTGGTGGTTCCCGCGAGCCACGTCACCGGACTGGTGGCCATCCTTCTGGCCATGGTCCGGTGCGGCGGCTGCAGTGTCATGATGCGCAACTTCGAGGTGCACGGGTTTCTCGCATGCGCCGCGGGCGAACGGATCACCCACACGGTGATGGTTCCGGCGATGTACAACCTGTGCCTGCTGAGAGCCGATCTCGGCCAGCATGACCTCTCGGCGTGGCGCATCGGGGCCTACGGCGGCGCGCCGATGCCGGAGGCGACCATCGCCGCACTTTCCCGTGCCCTTCCCGGACTGCAGCTTGCGAACGCCTATGGTGCGACCGAGACTACTTCGCCGGCGACCGTGATGCCGCCGGGCCGCACGCGGGAGAGGCCGGACAGCGTGGGCCTGGCGGTCGCCTGCGCCGAACTCAGGATCGTGGACGAGACCGGGGCCGAGGTGGCTGCCGGAGACGCCGGAGAGGTGCTGATCAAGGGGCCGATGGTGGTCCCCGGCTACTGGAACCGCCCCGAAGAGACCGATGCCGGTTTCCGCGACGGCTGGTGGTGTTCCGGCGACATCGGCGCTCTCGACGGCGACGGGTTCCTCACGGTGTTCGATCGCAGGAAGGACATGATCAACCGGGGCGGCTACAAGATCTACAGTGCCGAACTCGAGAACATGCTGGCGCATCATCCCGCGATCGGTGAAGTCGCCGTCATCGCCAGGCCCGACCCGGTGCTGGGCGAACGGATCCACTGTTTCGTGGTTCCGGCCGGTGCGCAGCCGGAGCCCGAGAGCCTGCGGGACTTCTGCAGGGGCCGTCTTGCCGACTACAAGGTTCCGGACAGCTTCACGTTCCTCGTCGAACCGCTGCCGCGCAACGCCAACGGCAAGGTGATGAAGCTGGTTCTGAAGAAATGGCTCGAACGGAGACAACCGTGACCGATCTGTACGACCTTGCCGGCAGGACCGCGCTGGTGACCGGCGCCTCGCAGGGGCTTGGACAGAGATTTGCCCGTGTTCTGGCGCGCCATGGCGCCGGCGTCGGACTGGCGGCGCGCCAGACCGACCGCATCGCGGCGCTGCAGGAAGAAGTCCGGTCCGGGGGCGGCCGCGCCCACGCGGTGACCATGGACGTGATGGACCGCTCCAGTATCGAGGCCGGGGTGAGCGAGGTGGAGAGAGTACTGGGCCCGGTCGACATCCTGGTCAACAATGCCGGTCTTGCGATCAACAGCGCCTTCCTGGACGTGACCGAGCAGGAGTACGACACGGTGCTCGGGACCAACCTGAAGGGGTGTTTCTTCTGCGCCCAGGAAGTGGCCAGGGGCATGGCCGGGCGCGGCGAGGGCTCGATCATCAATATTTCCTCGGTGCTCGGCACCCGGCCGATCGGGACGCTGTCGACCTACTGCGCGTCGAAAGGGGGGCTGAACCAGCTGACAGCGGCCATGGCGCTCGAACTGGCGCGTCACGGAGTCCGGGTGAACGCCATCGCGCCGGGCTACGTCGAGACCCCGATGAACAGCGATTTCTTCCGTTCACCTCCCGGTCAGGCCCTGGTCCGCTCGGTGCCGCAACGCCGGCTCGGACAGGTGTCGGACCTTGACGGCGCCCTGCTGCTGCTGGCCTCGGGCGCATCGGAATTCATGACCGGCACGGTGGTGACGGTCGATGGCGGGTTCACTGTCCGGTGATGTGATCAGCCCGCGAAGTGGCGCTGCAGCCGGGCGGCGGTTTCCTCCGGCTTTTCCTCGTTGACGTAATGGCCGGCATCGATCGGTCCGCCGGTCACCTCGCCGGCGGCGTAGCGTTGCCAGATGGACAGCACGTCCCCGAATACGGTGCCGGTGTGGCTGTCGCGGCCCCACAGGACCAGAAGCGGGCAGGTCACACGCCTGTCAGCCGCAAAGTCCTCGGTGTCCATGGCGAGGTCCGAGCTGGCGCAGGCGCGGTAGTCCTCGCACGAGCCGCGTATGGTCTTCCACGTGAAACAGCGGACATATTCCCGGAACGCCTCGGGGGCGAACGGTGTCAGGCCCTTGCCCGGCTTCGATATCTTCTGCTCGATGAAATAGCGGGCCGGAACGCCCGCCATCATCCGCTCCGGCATGTCGCGCGGCTGGATCATGAACAGCCAGTGCCAGGACGAGCGTGCCCACTCCGCCGACCCGTGGGTCCAGATGTGGTGGCTGGGCAGGATGTCGATCACCGCTGCCCGCCGGACCCGGTCGGGGTGGTCGAGTGTCATCCGGTGGGTGACCCTGGCGCCGCGGTCGTGCCCGGCAACATCGAACTCCCGGTAGCCGAAATGTGTCATCAGGTCGACAAGGTCCGCCGCCATGGCGCGAAACGAGTAGTTCACGCTCCCGGCACCACCGTCATCAGGGCCGCGCGAGTCACCGTAGCCCCGCAGGTCGGCCATGATCAGCCGGTGCCGGGAAGCGAGCAGCGGTACGACCTTGTGCCAGGAAACATGGGTCAGCGGATTGCCGTGCAGAAGCAGCAGCGGTGGTCCCGAGCCGCAGGTCCTGCCGACCAGGGTCGCGGATCCGTACCCGCGGTCCGGCGTGGTCACCTCGAAGCTGTCGCAGCCTTCCAGCCCGGGGATCATCAACCGTTCCTCCGCCTTACCGCTTGCGCCGCATGCGCTTCGCCAGTTGCCTGGCGGAGGTGCTTGTCATGATGAATTCGCCAACCAGTCCGACCTGGTCCTGGTCCTCCACCGGGTAGTGCGTGTCGAACAGCCGCGGCATGCCGGCGACCTGTTCCTCGCCGAACTTGACCTGTGCCATCCGCCACAGCATCACCCGCTCGGCTGCCGCTTCCTCCATCAGCGCCTTGGCATAGCCCTTGCGCTGCCCTTGTTCCCTGCCCTGCCTGTGGTAGGGCCGCATCAGTTCGTCGGCGCGCCGGATGTCCTCAAGCGTGGGTTCCGTCTCGCCGAGGCTGCGTGTCATGTTGAACTCGAAACCGTGCTCGCGGCCGAGCAGGTTTCCCCATTCGAGGATCGCGTCCACCGCCCGGGCGTGCTCCGGTTCCGGGAGTCGCGAGACACAGCCGATCGGCAGGTTGAGGCCGATCCGGTCCGGCAGTACGGAAGTCTGTATCGCGATGATGTGGGAGACCACCGAATCCGGGTCGATGTCCGCGGTCCCGAGGCCGCGGATGTCGAGGACGAGCCGCTCAGGGACGCCGCGCCGCGCGGCCGCCGGGGGCCACGGTCTTTCGCCGTCGTAGATCACCAGCTGTACCAGTCTCGGAACCGGCCCGCCCGCATCGGAGAGCGCTTCGTGGCAGGCGGTGAGCCGGTCGTTCGCCCCGGCATCGACCTCCGTGTGGATCTCGACCAGGAACAGGACCGTTCCGTCGGGACCGGCGTCCCGCATTCCGACGCTCCAGAACGCCGAATGCGGGTAGACCGGCCCCGGCATGTCTTCCGCGGTCACCGGGCGCAGGTCCTGCCAGTCCAGCCGTTTGCGCAGGTCGGTTCCGTCGTCGCACGCGAGGCCCCGGGCATATCCGGTCACCAGGTGCGTGAAGATGACCGGGTGTTCGAACATCGCGCGGTAGGCGTGCCAGGCGGGACTGTCTTGCATCGGCATCACTGTCATCCGGACGGTGCAGGAGGAGGTGGAACATAGTACGAACCCTGCTCTCGGGTCAACAGCTGAACCATGGCCGCACGGAATGTTTCGCGCTGATTCCGGTCAATCTCTGAGTGGGTCGCAAAGGTGCTTGCACAGACAGGTTGACGGGTCTCTTTCGCTTTCTGTGCCTGTGTCATGTCGTGACGCATGAACACGGTTTCCCACCGCCAGATCGTTTACCGCCTTCTGCCGCGCAGGCGGTGCAATTGGCGTCGTCTTGACCGGCTGCTGGGCGCGGGAAAAGGCAATGCGGTTGTCAATGCGCACCGGCGCCACCGCGGCCTCGAGCTGGCGGATCACATCCTGGCTGTCTGCGAACACCCTCAAGTCCGTTCCCGAACCGCTGCGCAGTTCTGCACATTCCCGACCTGGCCCCGGACGAACTTCAGGCGGTTGCACGGCGCCGGGGAGAGGCCATGGGACTGCCGGCGCCGGCAGTCGAGGCCGTGTCCCTCGCACTCGCCCGTGCGCAGAAGACACGCCTCGCGCCGTTCGGCCTGCGCGACGTATTCCGCATGCTGGAGCGGGCGGATGTGCTTGCCAACCAGCCGACGGTGCATGAGGTCGCCGTGATGGACGACGAACGCCTGTGCGAGCTGATCACCCTGTCTGATTTCGGGCAGCTCGCGGGACTGTCCCGTGAAGCCGTCCTGAACACCATGGACGACGACCTGGCACCCGAGGTCGGCAATCTCTGCAGCCTGCCCGTGCTGGTGCTGCGCTGCTGCCGGACGCAGCAGCGCGTGCCGAGATGCGCGTCAGGTCCCGGGTGCCGGACGTTCCGGACCCGACCCCGAGCTGGCATCGCCGTCGCCGTTCGACTGACGGGCTCCGGCCGGATCGCGCCCGTCATTGCGCGAACAGGGCGGAACACGGCGCGAACCGGGGCCGACCGCTGCCGTGACGCCTCGCCCGATCCTGTCACGCCGGCGCCAGGGAGACCTGCGTCGAGGGGACGGCAGGGGGAAGGGGGTGGAGGTGCTGCAGGTCGGAGCCGCGCCGTCTCATCGGGCAGCGCCGGGAGCGGTGGCATCAGGCAGGCGCGTGGGGTGTGCAAGCCAGACTCCGAATGGAGTCCGATGGGCGCTCGGGCCCATCACACCATCACCGGCCGAAACCGCCGCTGCCGCAAGGGTTTGGAGCCCTCGCGGCGCTTGAGCGAGACGACCGGGCCGCAGTCTCCGAGCGCGTTCCGCATCGCCTTCCGGCGTCAGAGGTAACAGAACGGGGGGGGGGTGACGCGCAAACCGGCGGGGGTGGATTTCACACACTGCGCACCGACGACCCGGCGGTGCAGTCGAAGCGCACCCGTTACTGCATCTCATCGCGAGCCGTTGCACCTGTTACCGCAGCGCCGGCGACGCCGATGCAAGCACGTGTGCGCACGCCGCCACCCTTCTTCACTCGTTACCACTGCGCCCACATGGACCGATCGTGTCACGGTTGCTGCTGGTCGGCACCGACGTCAAGCGAAACACCGGTTGCGCCCGTGCAAGTGATACAAGCATGCATCCGTTCTGGGAGATGGACCATTACCTGTTGGCTCTGCCCACCCTTCGTCTTGCAGATCCAGGAACGGCTGGTCGAGAGCGCGAAGAACCTTCAGCGCGAGCTTCGCGAAGGCGGTGCCGGCCAGGCGGCACGTTATCGAGGTCCGCCGGGGCAGTTCCGCGCGGACGGGGGCGTGCAAGGCGCGATACCGGGCGCGGTATGACGCGGGCGGGCTGCTTGCCCTTTCCGCCGCATCTGCATTACGGTTATCCACAAGAAGGCGATGGGATACTGGCGGTGTGGACAGCGCCTCGCGACAGGTCAGGAGGTGACCATGAACGGCATCTTGAACGGCGGTCGCTCGATGGTGCAATGGCTGGGGTCGGTGTTGGGCACCTCGGATCCGGCCCGCGGCACGAACGCCACTTTGGACAGGGTCGGCACGGCGGTTTCCGCCGTGCCCGGGGGCCGGTCTGCCCGCCTGGCGATTTCGAGCTTGACAAGGGCTGAGGGGACTCCCCTCAGTATAATCGCCGGATCGCCGGATCGCCGGATCGCCGGATCGCCGGATCGCCGGATCGCCGGATCGCCGGATCGCCGGATCGCCGGATCGCCGGATCGCCGGATCGCGCTTCCTGCATCGCCATGGATCGCCGGATCGCCTAAGGATCGCCGGATCGCCGGATCCCCGCCGGAGTCTCGCCGGATCGCCGGATCGCGCTTCCTGCGTCTTCATGGTGGCGCCGTCTAGGGCGCTCCGCCTCCCGGCCTGAATCTTCTGCTTCTACCGGCGGTCGTTCCGACACCCGCCGGCTCGCTTCTTCCTCCGACAGTTTCGCTCCCTGTCCCGCCCGCGCCGCGGCGGGTCCCCGTGCCGCTGCCTGCAATCTGCCGCTCGGCCTGTTTTCGGCCCTGTTCTGCCTGCCGCTGTTCCTGGGGCTGGTGACCGAAGCCGCCGCGCAATCCGTGCCGACGCTCAAGGTCGAGATACCGACCGTCACCGAAGGCGAGACCGGCACCATCACGCTCACCCTGAGCCAGGCGTCGAGCCAGTCGATCGATATCACGGTTAACGACTCCGCTATAACTTGCGGTACTGGCTTTGCCTGCCCGCAAGGCACGGACGGGGCGGACGACAACGACCATTCCAGAATCTCCGGGACGATAACCTTCGCTCCCAGCGAGACGGAGAAGACCGTTTCCTTCACCACGACCGACGACAGCACGTCCGAGTCGACCGAGCTGTTCGCGTTCGGTATTGGCAATCTCTTGACCTCCGAAGCCACCATCGACCCCAGTACGCCGCCCGACATTAGCTTTCCGGTCCCATTCTGGCTCGTTCGCATCCAGGACAACGACAACCCGGGGAACCCGAACGTCACGATTGCCCCCGGCATGTCGCCGGTGACGGAGGGGACGGATGCGACCTTCACGGTGACGGCGACGCCGGCGCCCACTGCGGCGACGACGGTCTCGGTGGCGGTGACGGAGGAGACGAGCGGCAGCCAGGATTTCGTGGCTTCGAGCAACGAGACCACGCACACGGTGACCATTCCGGCGTCGGGAAGCCCGAACGCGGGCACGGCCACGCTCACCATCCCGACGGTGGGCGACACCAACCAGGAGCCGCATGGCGCGGTGACGGCGGCGGTGAACACCGGCACCGGCTATACGGTGGGCAATCCGTCATCGGCGACCGTGACGGTGCTGGACAACGACGGCACGTCGGCGCCTCCGGAGGTGTCAGTGCGGTTGATGACCGGCGAGGGCGAGAACCGCAACATGGCCGGCGAGGTGGAGAAGCCCGAGTCCGACGGCACGGTGTCGTTCCCTCTATCGCTGGACGCGCAACCGTCGGCGGCGCTGACAGTGTGCGTTCGAGTGACCGAGTCGGGCGATGTCGACCGGGTCGCATTGGCCGATGAAGGTATCAAGACGGTGAGTTTCAACTCCGGCGTGCAGACGGGGTCAATCGACGTGGCGTGGACCGACACAGATGCGGACGACCTGGACAGCGTCATCACCGTTACGGCAGTCCCGTCCAGCACCGTGGGCTGCAGCAGCACGGACGTGTACACGGTGTCGAGCACCACCGGCTCAGACAAGGTGAAGGTCTCAGATGACGAAGTGACCGCATTGTCGTTGGCTTCTTCGGACACGGAGATGGGTGAAGGCGACGCTTCGAACACCGCGGTGATAACGGTGTCTCTGGGTCGTGCGCTGATCAGCGGTGAGTCGGTGGTGGCGCCGATCACGCTCGCTACCGACAACGGCGCACGACTGCCCGGCCACGCGACACCGGACTTTGCGGTGGCCGCAATGGGCACCGGCGTGGCGCTGAGCAACGCGACGTCCGCGACGCCCCGACTGACGTTCACCGGCTCCGACTCAAGCACCGTGCAGGAAGCGACGGTGACGCTGACTCCAGTGGCGAACCGGGACGACGGTGACACGGACAATGAGACGATCACCGCAACGCTTTCCCTGCTGAGCGGCACGGGTTCGGGCACTGTGGTGACCGGCGGCGGCGTGGAGGTCGTACAGGCATCTTCGGTGGCGACCCTGACGCTGGCGGACGACGAGGCCGCGCCGCCGCCGGTGACATGCTCCGCCCAGAACCCCATCTTCAATGATACCAGCCTTCGCATCCTCGAGACCGGCGAAACGACCTATTGCGTGCGCCTGACGACCGCCCCGTCCGGCGGTGACACCACCGTCACCATCGGCAGGATTGGCGGGGGCGCGACCGTCAGTCCCGCGTCGCTCACCTTCACGTCATCGAATTACCAGACGCCCCGGCAGGTGACGGTGACCGGCATGGATGAGCCCGGTTCGCATCGGAACCGCACGACGCAGTTGACCCACACGGCCAGCGGCGGTGGCTATTCGAGCCAGAACCTGGGCCGTGTCCGGGTCAACGTGGACGACGCGCCCGAGGTCGAGGCGTATTGGTACATCAAGGGCGGCGCGGGCGGCGTGCGGATCCGGCGACCGCATACGATCACGTCAACGCGCGGGCTGACGGCGTGGCAGAACGCGGCACCCGGCGACAGGATATCCTATGCCGTGCGCCTGTCGAACCGCCCGGCGCCGGGCGGCACGGTGACCGTGACGGCGACGGTGCCTTCGGACAAGCGGAACCTTGTCGGCCTGTCGCTGACCGAGGGCGGCGAACCGGAAAACTCGGTGAGGGTGGAGTTCAAGGACCGCAGTCCCGGCGCAGGCACGGGCTGCAGCAACTGGTTCGGCCATCAACCGCATCAATACTTCGACAGCCACGGCAACACGCGGACAGTGTCGGGCCGGCAGCCGGGCGAGAGCTACGACGGCACGCCGGACACGCCCTGGGAGTGCTGGCGCATGATTTATGTGGTCCGCAAGGACGCCTCGCGGAACATCGACGACACCTGCGCCGACATCACCCACACCGCCACAGGCGGCGGCGTGCGCAAGGTCACGGTCGATACGATCCGCGCCCATGTAAGGAACCCGGGGCGCAACAGACGGGGGTCAAGAGGTTACAATAGCCAGTGCCGCAACCTGAACGGCAACACGCTTTCCGCACCCGCCCTTGCCGCCCCGGCGCCCACCGAGACGGTGGCCAACCTGCAGGTGACGGCGGTGGACGACACCAGCGCCAGCGTCACCTGGGACGCGGTGGAGCATGCCACTTCCTATGACGTGTCGTGGAGTGCCGAGAGCAGCGACTCGCTGACCGCGTCCGCCGGCGACCTGCCCGGCGTGACGGGCACCACGACCACCATCGACCACGGCGCCCCGGTGCCGATGACGCTGACGGTCACGGTGACGCCGGAATATGTCGACAAGAACGGCGACACACAGCAGCTGGCGAGCCTCGCCGGCACGGCAACCCTGGCGGTGGGACCGGGCAGCGACGCGCTGAGCGCCAGTGCCGAGAGCACGGACAGCCCGGCGCCGGCCTGCGTCTCCGACGCCCTGCTGGCCGAAGTCCGGACCGCTGCGGGCGAGACCTGGCGCTCGCCGGGCCATGTCGAGCGCTGGAGCCGGGTGCTTGCCGCCTTCGGGGAGAGCAACGCCTGGAGCAACAACCCGATGACCGTCGCCGAGGCGCAGGCGCAGGCGGATCGCGGCCTTCAGCGCTGGGCGCCGGTGGCGCCGGCGCTCGAATGCCTGGAGAAGGAGCCGGCAGAGGCACAGGCAGAGCCGCAACAGGCGGTTCCGGCGATTACCGTGACCGCCGGTGCGGCGGTGACGGAAGGCACGGCGGCGGGCTTCACGCTCAAGGCCGATCCGGCGCCGGCGGAAGAGCTCGCGGTGACGGTGGCGGTCGCGCAGACCGGCGCCATCGCCGACGCCTCGGCAATCGGCGAGCGCATTGTGACGATCCCGGCCGGGCAGGCGGAGGCGGCCTTCACGGTGGCGACGCTGGCCGACGAGACCGACGAGCCGGCGGGCGCTGTGGTGGCGACGGTGTCGGACGGCGCCGGCTATACGGTGGACGATGCGGACAAGAGCGCAAGCGTGGCCGTGGCGGACGACGATGCCACCACGCTTGTGCTGACGGCGCCAGCGGGCGACCTGCCCGAGGCGTCGGGTAGCAAGACGCTGACGCTGACGCTCGGGCGCGCGCTGGTCGAGGGCGAGAGCCTCGCGGTGCCGCTGGGCTTTGCCGGCACGGCGACGCTGGGTGCCGACTACACGCTGGCCGCGCCGGAGACGGCGCCTGCGGGCGTGACATATGCCAACCTTGCGGGAACCGATCCGAAAAGCCCGCCGACGGTGACCTTCGCCGGTGCTGCGGGGCGCAAGTCGGCGACCGTGGCGACGCTGGTGCTGGCGACGGTGGCCGACAGCGTGGCCGAGGGCGAGCAGGAGACGGTGACGGTGAAGCCGGGCACGCCGGTCGCGACCGGCCTCGGCGGCGGGGCGGCGGCCTCGGGCACGGCCGGCTTCGCCATCCTGGAGCCGCCGCCGGAGATCGCGATCGCGGCGAAGAGCGGGACCGTGGTGGAGGGCGCGGATGCTGCCTTCACCCTGACGGCGAGCCGGGCGCCCGGCGCGGACCTGACGGTCAGGCTCACGGTCTCGGAGGCCGACGGCAGCGACTTCGTGGCGGCCGAGCACGAGGGGACCGCCACGGCGACCATTGCCAAGGGCGAGACAGAGGCCACCTTCACCGTGCCGACGGTGAATGATGTGGCGGACGAGCCCGACGGGGCGGTGACGGCGACCCTTGCCGGGGACGGCGAGAAGGGGCTCCTCTACACGGTGGCGGCGGCCCCGCAGGATGCGGCCTCCGTGAAGGTGACCGACGACGATGCGGCGGCGACGGCTCCGACCTTCTCGGTCGGCGACGAGACCGCGAACGAGGATATCGGGCTGATGTATTTCACGGTGCGGCTCGATCGGGCCGTGCAGCGGACGGTGAAGGTGACCGTGACGGCGCGCGAGTCGAGCCCGGTCTCCGCCCGGTATGGCGAGGACTATTACTGGTGGTGGCCGGACGGCCTCGCGCTCACCTTCCATCCGGGTCAGACCGAGAAGAAGATGTGGGTCTATGTCTACAACGACAATCACGACGAGGACCCGGAGACCTTCGAGGTGGCGCTGTCGCGGCCGACGGGGGGTGCTGCGATCGGCGACGGTGTTGCGGTGGGCACGATCGTCAATGACGACCCGATGCCGGCGGCGTGGCTGGCGCGGTTCGGGCGCACGGCGGCGGAGCAGGCGCTGGACGGCATCGCCGGGCGCATCGCGGCCCCGCGCACTGCCGGGATGCAGGGCACGATCGCCGGACAGGCGCTGAACCTCGATCCCGGACCGGGAACAGGCAGCGGCGGTTCCGTCGGTTCGGGTGGCGCGGCGAACGACAATGCCGGCCCAGGCAGCCATGCCGCCAATGACCTGCTGGCGCAGTCCGATGTCGCGCGCGCCTTCGGCGCCGGCCATTTCGGCAGCGGTGGCACCGGCCATGACGCTCACGGCTTCGGCTTTGACAGCAGCGGCGCTGGGGCGCAGGCCTGGTCCATGACGGCGCGCGAGGTGCTGCTCGGCAGCAGCTTCACGGCGACGGGTGAGAAGGACGGCACGGGCGGGAGTCTCGCCTTCTGGGGCCGGGCGGCGCAGTCGAGCTTCGACGGTCGCGAGGGGACGTTCTCGCTCGAGGGCGAAGCGACCACGGCGACGTTGGGGGCCGACTATGCGCGCGGCAAGTGGCTGATCGGCATGGCGCTGATGCAGAGCAGCGGCGAAGGCGGCTACCGGGATACCGACCCCGGCGGGAATGTCTGCGCCGACCTCGACATGGACGGCGTGGATCCGCCGCCGGACCTGTGCAATGGCGCCGTGCGGAATGGCGACGGCGCGGTCGAGGCGACGCTGACGGCGGCGGTCCCCTATGCCGCCATCCAGGCGTCCGAGCGGATGAAGCTGTGGGGCGCGGCGGGCTCCGGCACCGGTGAGGTGACGCTCAGGCCGGAGGTCGGCGGCAGGGCGCTCGGTTCCGACATTTCCTGGACGATGGCGGCGATGGGCCTGCGCAGCGACGTGATCGCGCCGCCGAAGGAGGGCAGCGGCCCGGCCCTGGCGGTGACCTCGGACGCGCTGTGGGCGCGGACCAGCTCGGACAAGACGCATGAACTGGCGGCGTCGGACTCCGACGTGACGCGGCTGCGGCTCGGTCTGGAGGGTGGTTACCGCATCGCCACCGAGGGCGGCGGCCATGTGACGCCGAAGCTGGAAATCGGCGCACGCCATGACGGCGGCGATGCGGAGACCGGCTACGGGGTGGAACTCGGCGGCGGGCTGGCCTGGGTCGACCCGACGCTCGGCCTGTCGCTCGACCTGTCGGGCCGCACGCTGGCCGCGCACGGCTCGGACGACCTGGAGGACCGGGGCTTTGCCGCCTCGCTCGCCTTCGATCCCGACCCGGCGACTGCGCGGGGTCCCTCGCTGACGCTGACCCAGGACTGGGGCGGACAGGCCAGGGGCGGGCTCGACGCGCTGTTCACGCCCGATCCGCTGGAAGACCGCGCGGGCAGCGGCGAGGCCACCGCCCGCTGGCGGGCGGAAGCGGCATATGGCTTCCCGGCCCTCTCGGGGCGCTTCACCGGCAGCCCGCATGTCGGGCTGGGGCTGGCGACGGCTGCGCGCGACTACAGCGTGGGGTGGCGTCTGGCGCCGGCGGCCAACGCCAATGCGCCCGATATCTCCTTCGGCGTCCGGGCAACCCGCAGGGAAAGCGACGGAACCGTGCCGGAGCACAGCGTCGGGTTCGAGGCGATCGCGCGGTGGTGACCTCTTTGGACGCGCGTTGCGATGGAGACGGGCGGCGGCATCCAGGCGTGGGATTTCCTGCGCCGGGTCGCGGACTACCGGGAGCGGGTTATCCCGAATGTGCCGGCACTTACCGGGGTACGCCGGATACGTCGCTCGCCGATATACGGATGTCCGCCCCAAGCCAGATCGATCCCGATGTCGTATACGAATTCTGCCCGCCCCGCGAAGTGCCCTGGCTTATGACGGAACTGCGGCTGAACACCCGTTCACTGCTCTATGAGCCCGATCAGGAGGATTATGACAAGCTGACCACGCTGGCCTACACATTCTGCCGGTTCGGCAGAATTCATCCCTTCCTCGACGGCAACGGCCATGTTCAACGCGCTCATGGGTCCCATGCCGGGCCAGAGAACAGCCGCCATGAGGATGGTTCGGGCAAGACTCAAGCCTTGCAAAACGCCACGCTCTGGTTGTACTGTACTGATCGTCGGTCTGCCCCGTCTCATAGCGAAGCTGCACCGGCCGTGGCCCGGCGGTTCTGTCATAACCGCGCGGGCCCTTTCCTTGTCTGTTTCACCAGACAGACTACCGCTGCGACCCGACAAGGCAAAACGCTCGTTTCCCACTGTCAACCGCCATCCCGGGCAATCCATCAACCCCTCAATGGGGGGAAAATCGCCTGCGCTTCTAACGAACGAATGCGGGAGACAACACCGGCAAGCGACGCGACGCAGAAAAACACCAGCGACTGATCCGACACCACATGCTCGCTGCTGCGGCCACCACACTCTCTCGGCCCGCGGGGATCGCCTCCGCGGGCCGCTTCAGCTCCACCCCATGGTCGCAGCAACAATACAGTCGTCGAGCCGCTTGTCGCACCGCGACAATCAAAATCGCAAACCGCTTGCAAGCGCCGCAGAGAGACGAAATCATCCTCGCGCCGCTGCCGCCGGGAATCTCATCCTGATTGACGCGCGGATCTCACCCAGATTGTCGCGCCACAGCGGAGACACGGCGACTGAGCGATATCGGTTCCTCGACCGAGGAAACGTTCTATCCGGCGATACGTGACCTGATTACCGCGATCCTGCGCGCACAGAACCTGCCCTTCGAGGTCCGCACCAGCACGTCGGAATCCAAGCAGGCCGGCGCAGAACGCCCGGACTTCCTTCTCGCCGATTCCGGCCTGTTCGGCGAAGTCAAGAAACCCGATGAAACGCTCGAAGACATCGCGGCCTCGACCGAACGCAACGACCAGGCTGGCCGCCATCTCAGCCGGAACGGCGTGGTGCTCATCAACAATGTCCGCGGCCTCGGCCTTCTCGCCTGTGCGCCGGGCCATGCACGTGAGCACGGGACGCCGGTTCCGCGGGATCAGCGCGATCTGATCACCACCGTGGATTTGTGGAGTGGAGCAATGCATCCGGCAATGTCGCCAGGCTCCATGTTGACCCGCGGGCCCGCGCCGACCTCGTGCTGGTGCACGGCGGCGGCCCCGGCGTCGAGAAGCTCGCCGCGCAGTGGGCCGAGCGCAACGGCGTCCACCAGGTGGGTGTGCAAGCCCGACTGGCAGCGCCACGGGCGCGCCGCCCCGGGACGGCGCAACGACCACCTGCTCGACCTGCAACCCGAGGGCGTCGTCGCCTTCTCCGGCGGCCGCATCACCGGCAACCTCGTCGACAAGCTTGCCTTCAGGTCAGACGCGCACGCTCGGGTCTGCGAGAGGCGGAACGCCGCAAGGCTCCCGTCTACCCGGCCCGCTGACGCGTCTGAAAATCGGGCCATGGCGCTCTATTCGGATGCGGGATCAATGAGATCTACCGCCAACGCACCACCTGATGTTCAGAACTGCCGTTCCCGGTCCGAGATCTGGCGGTCACATCCTCGTCATCATGGAGACTTTCAGTCGCGGCTGCGGAAGCGGTAGTCCGGCCGGGTATGGGGCGTCTGCCGGTAGGCGTTGGCATCAGTGCACCGGATTTCCCGCCACAGTCGCAGTGCCAGGTCGAACTCGCGCTCCGCCAGGGCCACCACGGCGAGCAGTTCCAGGGACGCACGCGACCTGTGAAGGTGACATGCCCGTTCGGCAAATGCCCGTGCCTTGCACAGGTCTTCCGGTCCGGAAGCCCTGGACACTTCCTGGGCGCCACGCTGTCGCCACCATGCCGCAGTTCGTTCCACTGCCCGCATCTCGCGCAGATCGGTGTTGCAACGACGGCAGAACAGGTCCTCGGCGGCCTGGGTGCCGCAGGTCGGGCATTGAAGCGCCACCTGAATCACTCCAGGTAGAACAGGATCTCGTCAAGGTTCTGGCGGATCATTTCCGCATCATCGCTGCGCCCCTCGCTCACGGCATTCCTCGCCTGCGCGATCAGAGCCGAGATCTCCTCACGATCGGCGGTGGACGCGTCATCGAGGATTCGCGTGGCCCGCATCAGGGTGTCTTCCATAGCCTCAGATGCGGTGCCGGACGCAGCGTCAACATCGCTGCTCACGGAGGCGTCCGCCAGTGGTTGCCAGAGCGTTTCGAGACGCTGGCGAGAGGCTTCGATAGCGTCACGATCATTCAGGGCGTTCTCGACCACACCGTTGATCTCTCGACCTGTCGCCCGTTCCACCAGATGGATCTTCAGCAGCCCATCAAGATCGAGATGATAGGTACACAGCAATCCCTGCTCGTACGCAGCCTCGCTCTGCAACAGTCCCTCGAACAGGAACGACCCGATTTCGACATTCTTCAGGGCATCGGAATCCTCGCCCTGATAGATCTTGAATTCGACACTGTGCTGCTCTTCGAACATCTTGAAGAACGGTTCGGTCCTGCTCGCGGGCAGTCTGCTGTTACGGCGGATGAGAGGAACAAACTGGTGCGTGTAGGGTTGGCCGTAGAGCTCACCGACCATGCTGGTACCGAAGGTATACGGCGTGACGTCGACCAAGACCGCCTCCATGTCCAGGCCCATCTCCATTCCGGCCTGAACTCCCGCACCAAGTGCGACACAAAGGTCCGGATCGATTTCGCCGTGAGGTTCCTGGCCCAGACGCTCGGCCAAAAGCCGCGTGACGCGCGGAATGCGCGTCGATCCGCCAACCAGCAGGACACGATCAAGTTGGCTGGGGCGCACATCGGCATCGTTCAGCGCCATGGTGACGGATCGCATGGTCTTGGACAGCAGCTCATCGATGCCGTGTTCGAATTCGGCCTGGTCAAGTTCGAGGGACAGATGCTTCGCCTCACCGTCGATCACGGCGACGTGATCTTCCTCGATCCGCACATAGGGCTGGTCTGACAGCTCGATCTTGGCCTGTTCGGCAGCCCGACGCAGTCGTGCCTGCACGACCCTGTCGTCACCGACTTCGGCCTTACCCATGTCCTTGAGCTCCTGGTTGAGCCTGTCGACAATGATCTGGTCAAAGTCGTCACCGCCCAGATGGTTGTCTCCGGTGGAGGAGAGCACTTCGACCACCCCGTCCTCGATCTGCACGACCGAGACGTCGAAGGTTCCGCCACCGAGGTCGTAGACCAGAACTCTGCGAGTATCCTCTCCGCCGCCTTCGTAGCTGAGGGCTGCAGCAGTGGGCTCGTTGATGATCCGCACCACATCAAGCCCGGCAATCGCGCCTGCCTCCCGAGTGGATTGTCGCTGCACGTCGGTAAAGTATGCCGGAACAGTAATGACCGCCCTGCCGACATCATGGCCGAGCGCACGTGAAGCCCTCTCGCGCAATGCCTTGAGAATGAAGGCCGAGATTTCCTGCGGCAGATACGTGCCGGAGCCCATGGCGATCGGCTCGGCAGAGCCCATGAGGCGCTTGACGGAAACAACTGTCCTGTCGGGCGCCGCTGCCCATTGGTTGCGGGCTTGTTGTCCGACGATGATGGCGCCCGCTTCATCCACTCCGACACATGAAGGCAGCAGTGCCTCACCGCCTTCACGCACAACCTCCGGCCTGCCATTGCGTACGATTGCCACCTCGGAGTTCGTAGTGCCAAGATCGATTCCGACGATCGTTTCCACGCTCATTCAGACTGACCTTCCTGTTATGCTAAAGGCGGTTGACGATGACTTCCGCAAGCTGCAGCACTTCATCGTCGCGGATGTACCCGCACTGCAGTTCCTCCACCACAAACCCGTCGGGAGCATTATCGACCCGACGAACTTCCACAGCATGCATGACGCGTGGATCAAACAGATTTCCGATGGTTTCGAGGCGAACGACGCCAAAACCGGAAAGCATGCGATCAAAGCGTCGAAGTGCAATTCCGTAGCCTTCGGCCACGCCGTCGATGCCGCGCGGGTACCGGACCAGGAACCCGCGACGTTTACTGACCTCCTCAGCCGCCGCCAGGCCCCGCGCCAGGACGTCGTACAGATCAAGCATCGAGCGCAGACACCGGTTTTCGGCGGCGCGGGTCGCACGCTGTTCGAAGGCCGTCAGCTCGCGCCCGTGCACCGTCATCGACTCGACTGCCGTATCGTAGCGCTCCGCTGCCCGCGCGAGTTCCCGTCCGGCCTTTGCCTGTTCGCGGTTTTGAAGGCGGAGTTCCTGACGCAGGGCCGCGAACTCCGCGTAGAGATCTCTCAGATCCGGTTCCGAAGGGGACGGCTCGAAACCTGTCGTATCAGCCTGGCTGCAGGCATGGATCCAGCACCGGAAATCGTCGAGGATCCCGTCCTTCCAGTCGGTGCCCGGTTCAGTCATCCCGAAGCCCTTCCGCCACCAACAGTGACTGAAGGCCAGTGGTCAGGTGCCGTTCCCCACGTGCCTTGAGCAGCGCATCGAGCGCCAGTTCGCAATCCTTGTACTGGCCAACACCGTACAGGGTCGAGTGCACGCGGGAACGTTCGTCACTCAGCGCCTCCCAGGCCGTCATGATCTGCTGAGCGCGATCCGGTTCCCGGCTTGGAGGGTGGGCACGGATCAGGGTGAGGTAGCGTTTCCTGATTTCCTGGCGCGAAGCGGTGGGCGGGAGACCTAGGACAAGATAGGGCATCAGCATCGCAGCCTCCAACGGTCGACAATGTACTCAGGGGAAAGAAACAGGCGACCTCTCCCATCAGCCAGGCATCCAGACCGGCATCCCTCACCGTGCGCATGACCGCGTCCGCGCAGGGTCGATTCCGGATATCTTCCCTCGATCTGTCAAATGAAATTCGCAAGTTCCTCGGCGAATACGTCGTACGCCATCGGATCGAAGAAGTCCGGATCGGTGTATTCGAGCCCATCGAAGTTGAAACTGAGCAGAGCCTCACGCAGCCTGCCGCTTGCCTGGCGTGCCATGCGCGCCGCACACCCCCTCAGTGTCTCACGCTCGGACGGGCTTGCACCATCAAGGGCTTCGCGGAAACGCTTTGAGTTCCAGTCGTCACCAGACTGGTAGCGGATCACCGCCAGATACAGCAGGAGTGGCCGGTTGCGCTCGCCCTCGTCCGCCCTGGTCAGTCGGCGCGTGATCTCGGAGCGGACCACTGGACTGACGTTATCGCACTCAAGCAGGGTATCGAAGGCGCCCAGCAGCTGATCACCGTCCAGCCGAATCAGGATCGCGGGCCAGCAGTGGCGCAGGATCGGCGCGATGTTGAGGCTCTTGTAGAGAACCCGAAGGTCACGGGCCAGCGGGGTAATCAGCCCGGCGGCCTCGCTGGCGTCGAGTCCGTCGATGACTGCCGCCTTCGCGGCCAGCATGCGGCGCAGTCCGGCCGCCATTTCCGGTAGCACGGTGCGTAGGTGGCTGTTCTCGTCCAGATCGTGGATCAACAGGACCAGCATCCTGATCTGGCCGGAAGGCGCAAGTCGCTCGATATGCGGCGCTGTAATGGCGACGGCATCTCCGCTGGATGACACGATCTCCAGCAGAATGCGCTTCGCGGCGATAATGTCGGCGAGCCCTGATCGGTTCAGCGCCGCCGCCCGATCGATGTCCCGGTCCGCCAGTTCAAACCGTCCGCGGTTGCGGCTCCGGTCAGAGGAGTTGAGGAATCCCGTGGCCTGCATGTCCAGTATGCGCTCGTCATACGGAGCCCGGCGCCGTGCCTCCCCCAGAGAGGTTTCGGCGCGGCGGTATGCATTGGACGAAAAATGCAGCCGGGTCAGTTCGACATGGGGTTCGGCATCCTCGGGAAACTGGGCCGCCATGCGTTCGAGCACGTTCCGCTTGCGCGCCTTCTCCTCGTTTCCCCAGCCGGGAAGGTCGATCAGGAACCGGTATCCGTCCCGGTTGTCGGGATCGGCGGCGAGGCTCGATTCCATCAGGTCGGCACAGAGCGAAAGCCCCTCATTCGGCTGGTGTCCCAGCAATTTCGACACTGTTTTCTTCATGCTGGGGGACAGGAAATAGATCCTTCTGGAGCGACGGCCGGTTCTGGCGAGAGTATCGAACACTCTGGCCCGAACCAGGTCGTGGTCTGTCTGGAACGGGAACTCCGTCGGAAGGCGGGAAAGGAGAATTTCCGCAGGAGCAGGATTCCAGGCGATCAGCTCCGCTTGCTGAAGTGCATGGTCAACCCGTGCCAGTACACCCAGCACCCGCTTCGGCGGCAGGGTCCGCTGCGCCAGCTCGGACACAGTGTGCGGAGAAATATGTTCCTGCGCGGCGGCGATACCCGCAATCGTGATCAGATCCACCAGGGCCGGGACCGGATCGTCAGGGCAGAGCGCCCGTGCCAGGCGGTTGGAGAGGTCGATGATGGTACGCGGGCGTCCGTTCCTCTTCAGGAGGTCGCAGAGGTCCCGGCCCAGCCTGGATATGGTGATGCTGTCCGTGCCCAGCGCCGCCTGTACCCGTGCAGATCCCTCCCGTCCGCTGCCCCGTCCACTGACGCGACGGAGTTCGGCGAGAGTATCGGCAAGGACGAAGTCGTCGGGAAGCTCGTCGAGAAACCCGGCCAGCGCCCTGTTGTCACCCTCGCTGTATGAACTCATCGCGCCGCAGAACAGGCTCCAGGCGCGGTAGGGAGACTGCGGCGGCAGGCGACGCAGCTTCTCGGTGCAGGAGTGCCAGTCACCACGATCCATGGCCTCGACACTGCCGATGACATCGTCTGCGTCCCGCTTCAGTGCAGTATTCTCGTCGAGCGCAGCGAGCGCATCCCAGCACCGGTGGATCACCAGTTGATCGGCCAGACAGCGTTCGATATCGCTATTCGACGCCCCCGACTGTCCTGACGCCGCATACGCAGCGATCGCGTCGCTTCCCTCAAGGTGTTTCAGATAAAGGTGCAGATCCTCCTCGCCCAGATGGTCGGCACGAACGGCCCCGTGGTGTTCCGCCGCCCGTGAGCGCATGAGTGTCGCTTCCCTTTTCTGACCCTGCCGGTCGAATTCCCGCGCCCTGCGAGTGAACGCGCAAAATCGCAGCAAGGCGCTGTCGAGACTTTCGTTCTTGCCGGCCGGAAGCCGTTTCAATACAGCAAGGGTGGCCCGTGCATCGTTGCGGTGAAAGAGCCGTCGCGCTTCCCGAATGACATCGGCGTCGGTCTTCAGTACCGGGGTCTTTTTCCGGTTCTTTCCGCGATTTTTGTTTCGTGCTGCCATTTTCCGGGCCGCATGATTTCAGTACGTTCGGTGCACCTGAGCCACAGGGCACCCGCCCGCGCCATGCTACAAAATTCGAAAGGCGGCGCAATGACGCATTATCGTCAACCGGGCCCATCGATCGTACCCGCTCCTGTGGGGACGGGGTTCGGCGCGCTGAGGACGACGGGCCGGACATCGCGTCACCAACCTGACGACTGAAGGGTCAGTGTATCTGCGAGATACGCATTTCACAAGCCCCTGAAATCTTTCATCTTCCGAGCTTCTTGCAAGATTGCGAGCTCAGATTGATGGGAGACACGCTGACCGGTCTTCATGGAGGTGGTTGGCGGCGATTTTTTGTCCCTGGCCGCTCATCCGGCGGAACCGGATCTGGCGGATGTGGTCCGATTCAGCGGAATCCGGGCGAGGGTAACCGCTGCTTGTGCGGGAAGCGGCCGGGACCGGTTTTCAGACGGGAAGGTCAGAGCATGCCTATCCGCTTGTCACATGCACCACCAAAGAAATTTGGGGTCCGAGTGAGCAGCATGGATCGTGAGCCATGGATGTTCTCGACCGCATCGGCCTGCACTTCCCTCAGTCCCTCCCCGAGTTCCAACGGCTCTTTCCCGATGACACCACCTGCACCGCCTCCCTGGAAAGAACTCGCTGGGGCGATGGAGTCGCCTGCCCGCGCTGCAGCGTCGTGGGCGAGCCTTTCCGCATCGCCACGCGGCCGGGCGTGCTGAGCTGTCACCGCGCTTGCCGCCGCCAGACGGGATTGACACCGTCGGCACGGTCATGGAGCGCAGCCACACGCCCGTGAGCACGTGGTTCTGGGCCTCTCCTGTCTGGTCGCCAGTCAGACGAAGGGCATGTCCGCGGTGCAGTTTCAGCGGCAGCTTGGTCTGAGCCGGTACGAGACCGCTTTCGGCATCCTGCACAAGCTCCGCGCCGGCATGGTGCGGTCCGATCGGGACCGAATCGGTACGAGAGAAGGAGAGCATGTCGAGGTCGACGACTCCTGTGTCGGAGGCCGGACACGCGCGGACACGCGGTGAAGGCCGCGGCGTTCATCACAAGATGCTCGTGGCTGCCGCCATCGAAACAGGTATGGATCGATGAAAGCCCTGCAATACAGGCACTCCATGGCGCGTGCTCCGGGCCGGCAGCAGCGTGGAACCTTCGCAGGCCTTGCCCTGTGCAGCCTGGCATGCGGAGGAGCCTGTCAGTGATGACGCGTTGCGTCGGGCAAGTCGTCCAACAGCAGGTGGTCTGCCACTTGCGGTGATGGTTCCCGAACCATGCGTGCTCACTCTCGTCGCGCCAGTGCCGGCAAGCCGGAGTGCGCGGCCCCAGGCGTCATCCATCGTTCAGGTGACAGGCCGCATGTCGGCCGGATGCGATTTGGCGCAGGACGGGCGCCTCGTGTCGGCAGCGAGGCATGGCATGGGGACAACGGGGATGGAAATGACACCCGCCCGGCGGGTCGAGCGGCGAGGGAATCTCGCCCTTGACCGGTTCGTAGACCCGCCGACGGGCGTCGAGCTTGGGCGCGCCGGCCAGCAGGGCACGGGTGTAGGGATGGTTGGGGGTGTCGAACAGCTCCCCGCTCGGAGCCGATTCGACCACCCGGCCCAGGTACATGATGACCACCCGGTCGGAGATGTGCTCGACCACACTCAGGTCATGACTGATGAACAGGTAGGTCAGGTCGAGGTCGCGGCGCAGGTCCATGAACAGGTTCAGGACCTGGGCCTGGATCGAGACGTCGAGTGCGGCGACCGCCTCGTCGCAGACCAGGAATTCCGGCTGGACTGCAAGCGCCCGCGCGATGCCGATGCGCTGGCGCTGGCCGCCGGAAAACTGGTGCGGGTAGCGTCGCTTGAAGGCCGGATCGAGACCGACCCGCCTCATGGTGGCGTCGACGTAGCCGTCGCGCTCCTCCTTCGCGACGATTCCGTGCAGCAGCGGTGCCTCGCCGATGATGTTCTCGACCCGCATGCGCGGATTCAGCGAGGCGAACGGGTCCTGGAAGATCATCTGTACCTGGAGTGCGGCCTCGCGGGCCTGCGCACCCTGCAGTGTCGCCAGATCCCGGCCCCGGTAGAGGATCGTTCCTTCCGTCGGCTCCATGATCCCGGCGACGATGCGCCCGAAGGTCGACTTGCCGCAGCCGGATTCGCCGACCAGGCCCACTACTTCGCCGCGCTCCACGGTGATCGACACACCGTCGAGCGCATGGACCGTCTCTTCGCGTACCGAGGCGCCGAGGCGCCCGGCAATCCGGGCCGCAAGGTCGAGTGACTTCACGAACCGCTTGCTGATTGACCGGGCCTCGATCATTGCGCGACATCCAGAACCGGGTGGTGACATCGCAGCACCCGCCCGGGCAGCGGATGCGACGGCTCCGGCTCGGCCAGGCAGGCGTCGTCGGCAACGGAGCATCTCTCCCGGAACGCGCATCCCGGCGCCAGGTTCAGCAGCGAGGGTGTCATGCCGGGAATCTGGAACAGCCTGTCGCCGCGGGTGTTGCGGCTCGGGACCGAGCCGATCAGGCCACGGGTATAGGGATGCGCCGGCTGGTCGATGATGTCGGCGGTTGTCCCCTGCTCGACGATGCGCCCGGCATACATTACCGAGATCCGGTCGGCGATACCGGCTACCACGGCGAGATCGTGTGTGATCCAGATCATCGACGCACCGGTCTCCCGGCACAGTTTCTGCGCCTCGTACAGGATCTGTCCCTGGATGGTCACGTCGAGCGCCGTGGTCGGCTCGTCGGCGATGATCAGGCTGGGCCTGTTGAGCAGCGCGATGGCGATCGCCACCCGCTGGCGCATTCCGCCGGAGAACTGGTGTGGATAGGCGCGCAGGCGTTCGTCCGGTGACGCAATACCGACCTGGCCCAGCGCGTCACGCGCCGCCTCCCGGGCCTGGGCGGCCGGGACCGTATTGTGGGCCAGCACCGCCTCGACCATCTGGGTCTCGATGCGCAGGACCGGGTTGAGCGTCATCATCGGATCCTGGAAGATCATCGCGATGCGGTTGCCGCGCAGCGAGCGCATCTGCTCGTCATCGAGCCCGGCCAGGTCGCGGCCGTCGTGGATGATGCGGCCCTCGACCACTCGGCCCGGCGGATCCACCAGGCCGATGATCGAGAACCCGGTCACGGACTTGCCGGACCCGGACTCGCCGACCAGGCCCATGATCTCGCCCTTGCCCACCTCGAAGCTGACGCCGTCGACCGCCTTGACCACCCCGGCCCTGGTGAAGAAATGCGTCTTCAGCCCCTCGACAGCGAGCGTGGTTTCGTTACCCGCCACAGGGCTACTTCTGCAGCCTCGGGTTCAGGACGTCGCGCAGCTGGTCGCCAACGAGGTTGATCGAGACGATGGTGATGAGCAGTGCGACACCGGGATAGACGCTGATCCAGTACTTCATGCTCAGCATGTACTCGAAACCGTTGGCAATGAGCAGGCCGAGCGAGGGCTCGGTGATCGGCAGGCCGATGCCGAGGAAGCTCAGCGTCGCCTCCAGTGCGATCGCGTGCGCGGTCTGGACCGTCACCACCACGATCAGCGGTGGCAGGCAGTTCGGCAGCAGGTGACGGAACAGGATGCGGCGGTGGCCGAGCGCAAGACAGGTCGCGGCATCGATGTACTCCCTGGAGCGTTCGACCAGCGCACTGGCACGCACCGTGCGCGCATAGTAGGCCCACTGCACGGTAATCAGCGCGATCAGGATCTTGTCGACCCCCTTGCCGAGCACCGCCAGCAGGACCAGGGCAACCAGGATCGAGGGGAAGCTCAGCTGGATGTCGACGATCCGCATGATCACGGTATCGACGCGCCCGCCGAAATACGCTGCCGCAAGCCCGACGACGCTGCCGATGGCCATGGCGATGATCCCGCTCATCACGCCCACGCCAAGGCTGATGCGCAGCCCGTAGAAGATCGCGCTCAGCAGGTCGCGCCCGGCACCATCCGTGCCCAGCACGAACACCCGGCCGTCGAACGCGGTGCTGCCTGGTGGCATGTGGGAATCGAGCACGCTGACCTGCGCGAGGTCGTAGGGGTCGGTGGGAGAGATCCAGGGCGCGAACAGGGCGATGAAGGCGATAACCGCGAACACCGCGAGTGCCACGGTCGCAATGCGGCTTTCCAGGAAGTCGGAGACAAAGCGGCGAAACGGCGTCTCGACGCTGACGTCTTCGGGGCGCGGTGCGGCCTCGAGACCGGTCCCGGGCCGCTGTTCCGCCTGGACGGTCATGCCCGGGTATCCTGAAGGCGGACCCGGGGGTCCAGGATCGAGTAGACGATGTCGACCACGAGGTTGATGATCACGAACATCAGCACCACGATCATCAGGTAGGCGACCACCACCGGCCGGTCGAGTTCATGCAGCGAGTCGATGATGAGCTTGCCCATGCCGGGCCAGGCGAAGACCGATTCGGTTACCACCGAAAAAGCGACCAGCCCGCCGAACTCGAGACCGAGAACCGTGACCACCGGGATCATGATGTTCTTCAGCAGGTGGACCAGTACCACCCGGGTCTCGCTCAGGCCCTTGGCGCGGGCGAACTTGATGTAGTCCTGGTGAATGACCTCGCGGGTGCCGGCACGCGCCAGCCTGATGACGAGCGAGAGCTTGAACAGCGACAGGTTGATCGCCGGAAGCAGCAGGTGCGACAACCCGTCCCGGGTGAGGAAACTGACCTCTACTCCGAGCACGGGCACGGTGTCGCCGCGCCCCGTGGACGGCAACCACCCGAGCACCACCGCGAACAGCATGATCATCATGATGCCGACCCAGAAACTCGGCAGGCTGAAGCCCAGGATCGAGCCGGCCATGATGGTTCGCGACCACCCCGCGTCGGGACGCAGTCCTGCCAGTACGCCGAGCGGAATGCCGAGCACCACGGCAAGCAGCAGTGCCGCGATCGCGAGTTCGAAGGTCGCCGGCATGCGCTCGATGATCAGCTGCAATGCCGGCTGGCCGAAGATGAAGGAATCGCCGAGGTCTCCCTGGAGCGCGTTGACCACGAAGTAGCCGTACTGCTCGTGCAGCGGCCGGTCGAGCCCCAGGTCCCGGATCACCCGTTCGATCTCCGCCTGATCGGCTTCCGGGTTGATCAGCATGTCGACCGGATCACCGACGACGTTGACGCCGACAAACACCAGCAGGGACATCACCGCAACGACAATGGCACTCTGCAGCAGTCGGCGGATAATGAAGACAGTCATCGGATCACCGGGTCCGGCCAGGGGCGGGCGGCAGGACCGCCCGCCCGTTGACCACTACCTGTCGGATGTCACACCCATGGCAATGGTGCGTTCATCCGCCCGGGCCGTGTAGGACAGTCCCGTGCGCCCGGCCCAGGTGTTGACCTGGTAGTGGGTCGGGATGATGCCCTGGTTGCGGCCGATGGCAAGCTCCGTGGCCTTCTGCAGCAGCCCCAGCCGGGCCGTGTCGTCCACTGTGGCAAGCGCATCCTCGATCAGCGTGTCGATCTCGGCATCCGAGTGGCGACCGCGGTTGGAGGCGCCGAAGCCCCGGTCCTTGTCATAGGTGTGGAGCAGCGAGCGCAGCGGCGAGGAGGACTCGCCGGTCCCGGAGCCCCAGCCGACCAGGATGAAGCTGAACTCCGGCGAGTCGTCGGCCCCGCCGCGGCTTGCGCGCCGGAAGTACACCGCCTTGGGCATGGTCTCGACCGCCGTGCGGATGCCGATGCGGGTCAGCATCTGGGCCACCGCCTCGCAGATCTTGGCATCGTTGATGTAGCGGTCATTGGGACCATGGATCGTGAGCTCGAACCCGTCCGGATGGCCGGCCTCCGCCAGGAGCGCCTTGGCGCCTTCAGGATCGTAGGGCTCGGGCGACAGGTTGGGCGTGACGCCGAAGAACCCCTCCGGCAGCAGCTGCCCGGCCTTGATGGCGACGCCTTCCATCACCCGGTCGACGATGGCGTCACGGTCGATGGCCTTGGAAATCGCCTTGCGCACCCGCACGTCAAGCAGTGGATTCCTGATTTCGCCGCCGCCGTTTGCCTTCACGAACGGGGAATCCTCGCGGAACTGGTCCATGTGCAGGTAGATCACGCGGCTCGAGACACCCTGGCTCAGCTGGACCCCCTCCTCACTCTTCAGGCGCGCGATGTCGACCGGCGGGACGTTGTCGATGAAATCGACGTCACCCGCAAGCAGGGCGGCAACCCGCGCCGGTCCGGACTTGATCGGCTTGAAGACGATACGTTCCCACTCCGGCATGGCATCGAAGTAGTCCTCGTTGCGCTCGATGACCAGGCGATCGCCCGGCACCCACTCGACGAACCTGTAGGGACCGGTGCCGATGGCGGCCTTGCCCGAGTTGAAGTCGCCGGTGGTCACACCCTCGCCCACATCGGCGGAAATGATGGGGACCTGGGCCATGTCGACCGGCATCAGCGGATAGGGCCGCTCGGTGGTGATGTGCAGCGTGTAGTCGTCGACCTTGGTAAACGACTTTCCCTTCAGATAGGTCGCAAAGCTCGAGGGCGACTTGGGAACGTTCGGAGCACGTTCGAAGGTGAACATGACGTCGTCCGCGGTGAAGTCCGATCCGTCGTGGAACTTCACGTCCTGGCGCAGCTTGAACTCCCAGGTGGTGTCACTGATGGGCTGCCAGGATTCGGCGAGACCGGGCAGCAGGCGCAGCTTGTCGTCCTGTTCCACCAGCCGGCTGAAGTAGTGCGCCGCCATCGAGTTGTTCGGACCGAGATTGTGATAGTGCGGATCGATCGAGGACGGCTCGGCCTTGAGCCCGACGGTCAGCGTGCCGTCCTCTCCCCAGGCTGGCGCCGCCATCATTCCGGCGATCGCGCAGCCGATCAGAAACCTGTGAAATTGCATCGATAGACCTTCCTGCTGCAATGAAATCCGGGGCAGTCCGCATGGACCGCGTCCGGCACGATACGGTGTTGCAACAGGTGCTGCAATCGCCGGCGGTCGCGTGGTGGTGCGCCCGGCGGGCTACCAGTCGGGCGGTGCCCACACCGTCGCGGCATCAAGCGGATAGACCGGGCGCGGCAGGTGCCGCCAGCGGAACCGGTCGAGTACCGGCGCGGTCAGGCCCGCGGTATCGACCTCGAACACCTGCGAGGGTGAAAACCACGGCAGGAACCCGGCGCGAAAGTGGCCGCGCGACTTGACGCAGACCACCCGGGCGGCTGCGATGTCGAGCCCGAAACTCTCGAAGAACATCGGATCCGCCGTCTGGTGGCGGGCGCCGATGACGATGACGACGATACCGTCCGGCCCGCCGATCCGCAGAGCGGCCGACGGGCCGAGGTCGACCTGTCGGCCCCGGTAGATTCCGAGCCGGCCCACGAACCGGCCATCCGTGACCTTCAGGACCTGAGCCGGCACCCGCAGTTCCTTCGAGAACTCGGTTTCCCGGTCGCGGTTGAACACGGCCTCGATCCGCGCCCCCTCGCCGGCCCGGTGCGCATCTTCCGCGAGTTCGGGATCGAAGAAGGAACCGTAAAGGACGCCACGCGCGCCGGCGGCGACCAGGGCCCGGAGCAGCCAGGTGGTGCGCCCCTCGCCTCCCCCGCCGGGGTTGTCGCCGGCGTCGGAGAAGATGACCGCGGGCCGCGCCTGGTCGGCCGCGGTTTCCAGCGCCAGCGCGGCCGCGGCCTCGACCGGCATCAGCTCGCGACGGAACCGCTCGCGGATCGACCAGCCGTATTCCGCGATCTCGCGGGCGAGCGCCCGGGCTGCAGCCTCGTCGCTCCGCGCGGTGACCACGATCGCTACGCCGTTCTTGGGCGTGTCGGCAAACACGAAGCCGCCGAGGATGGTAACGTTGATGATCTCGCCGCCGGACTCGCGCATCCGCCGCTGGCCATGGTCGATCATGTCGGCGTAGGGCCCGGCGGCAGTGAGCAGGGTCACGCTCGGCGGGGTGAGAGGCAGGCGGATGAAGGCCGATTTCGGGCGCATTCCGGCGAGCATCCGGCGCATGGCGAAGGCGGCCTCCTCACCCCTGTCGCGCATGTCGACATGGGGATTGGTGGTGTAGCCGATCAGCATGTCGCAGGCCTCGACCAGTCGTTCGGAGAGATTGGCATGCAGGTCGTGGGTCACGATGACCGGAACGCCGTTCCCGGCGCATGCGCGCAGGCGCGCCACGATCTCGCCATCCGGATCAAGGGTTTCGGTTGAGGTCATGGCGCCGTGATTGGCGATGTAGACGCCGCCGACCGGACCCGCATCCGCCAGCATGGCCTCGATCCGGTCCAGGCAGGCGGCGATGAAGGTCCAGTCCGCCGGTCCCCATGGCGGGGTGTTGGCGAACAGCAGCGGCACCGGTTCCCAGGGGCCGGTCACGTCCATCGCCTGTACGAAGGCTGCCATTTCGGTCGGGATCGCGGAGACAGGGGCCCGGGCGTCCTCGAGAAGTGCCTCGCCCTCCCGGTAGTAGTGCCGGTGAAAGTCGTCGCGCGTCGCAACGGGAGCGAAGGCATTGCTTTCGAGCATGATGCCGAGCAGCGCAATACGGGGATGGTTCATCGGGCCGCAGCCTCCGCCTGGGTTTCATGCCCATCGCTGCGGCGCGTCACGAGCTGGCGCACGTCCCGGCCGATGAGCAGCATCGCGGGCATCAGACACAGCACAAGGACGGTGACCGTCGCAAGTCCAGCGACGATGGTCAGTGCAACCGGTATCAGGAACTGGGCCTGCAGGCTGGTCTCGAAACAGATCGGAAGCAGGCCGCCAATGGTGGTGAGTGAGGTCAGCAGGACCGCACGCAGCCGGGCGCAGCACGCATCGACGACCACGTCCCGGAACGGGGTGTCGTCGCCTTCGTGATCGCGGATCGCAACCATCAGCACGATCGAGTCGTTGATGACGATACCGGACAGGCCGATCATGCCGATCATCGACAGGATGGTCAGATCGAACCCGGTCAGCAGGTGAGCAAGGCACACGCCGATGAAGGCGAACGGGATCACGGCCATCACCGCCAGCGGCCGGCTGTAGCTTCCGAAGATCCATGCCAGCACCAGGAACATTCCGATCAGGCCGGCTGTGGCGCCGACGCCCATGTCGGCAAAGGTCTCTCCCTCTTCTTCGGCCCTGCCGGCGAACCGCCATTCGAGTCCCGAATCCGTCGCGGTCCGTGCGAGACCGTCGCGAACAAGGGCGGCAAGCACCCGGGAACTCGTGGTGACGGTCTCGTCGACATCCGCCGTGACCGCCACCTGCCGCAGGCCCCGCTCGCGGCGGATCGCATCGTGGCTTCCCGATGTCGTGACCTCGGCGAGGGTGGTGAGCGGGACCTCGGTTCCGCCGGGCCCGAACAGGTACAGGCTGTCCAGTCCGTCCGGAGGCTCGGACAGCCGGACCAGGACCTCCACCTCCGCGTCGCCGCGCGCAAAGCGTAATGCGGTTTCGCCCTCGAGCGTACCGCGCATCTGCATGCCGGCCCGCGTGATGTCGAAGCCCAGTGCCCGGCCGGCGGGCGACACCCGAAGCTGCATTTCCCGGGGACCCGGCGTCAGGTCGTCCTCGATCGCGCTCACGCCCGGGTAGGAGGCAAGCAGGGTCTTCACCCGCTCGGCCGCGGCGTCGAGCTCCCGCAGACTGTCACCGGACAGCCTGACATCGATCTCACGTCCCGGCGGGCCGGCCTGCGGAGTGCGAATCGACAGGGTATCGACCCCGACCGGGGAGCCGGCGCGCTCATTCCAGGCGCGCGCAAACTCATCGGTACGAACGTCGCGCCGGTCCGGAGCCGTCAGGTACAGGGTGACGGTACCGAGCGTGTCGTTGTTGCTCATCGGACCCGGGCCGGGAGCGCGTGGGCCGGTGCCCACGACAACGGTGGCGTGCCTGATGATGTCGGGCGCGCCAAGGGTCCGTGCGGTCGATCTGGCAGCCTGCTCGATCTCGAACAGCCTCTCGCGGGTCTCCTCGCGCGTCGTGCCCGGAATCATGGTGACGGTGGCGAAAATCTTGTCCGGTTCGACCGACGGGAAGAAGGTGAAGCCGACACGTCCGCTCGCTGTGATCCCGATGGCGATGAGCAGCAGGGCCGCCCCGGTTGTCACGACCAGGTAACGATGGTCGAGGGCGTGACCGACCATGCGCCGGAACGGACCGTTCCGGAACCTCTCGAATCTCCGCTGGAACTGCTGGTGGAACAGCACGGAACGCCGGCGCCAGCGCACGAGACGCCTTCCCGACGGCTCGGGAGCCGCGAATGAATGGTACAGGTGACCCGGAAGCACCAGGAAACACTCCACCAGACTGGCCAGGAGTGCCAGGACCACGATGATCGGGATATCGCGCACGATCTGTCCGATGACGCCTCCGATCATCACCAGGGGCAGGAAGGCCGCAACGGTGGTGAGCGTCGTGCTGAACACTGGACCGGCCATGCGTTCCGCGCCCTTCAACGCCGCCTGCAACGGAGTATCGCCCTTCTGCCTGCGGCTGTCGGCGTACTCGGCGACCACGATGGCCTCGTCGACAATCATGCCGATGGCGAGGATGGTGCCGAACAGCATGAGCATGTTGATCGACTGACCGAGCATCCAGGCGAGGCCCATTGCTGCCAGGAGCGCGGCGGGAATACCCGCGGCAACCCACAGTGCAGTGCGTGTGTCGAGAAAGACAAAGAGCACGAGAAGGACGATGACGAGTCCCCCGATACCGTTCTTGACCAGCAGATCGATGCGCTCTTCGATCAGTTCAGATGTCTGGTCGTAACGTTCAACCGAGATGCCGGCAGGCAGGGTCGGGACAAAGACGTCCAGGAACTCCCGGGCCGCGGCGGCCGTCTCCAGCGCGTCCGCCGTCGGCGCCCGCTTCACGACCAGTTCGATGGCCGGGCGCCGGTCGACCCAGACCCGGGGCTGACGCTCGTCCCAGCTCTCGCGGACGGTGGCGACATCGCCCACGGTCAGTCTGCGGCCGTCCGGAAAGGTCCGGACTTCGACCGCGGAAACCTCCTCCGCGGTCCGGCTCAGTCCGAGCGAGCGGACACGGGAGACCGTGTCGCGTCCGATCGTGCCGCCCGGGATGTCGCGAGAGGCCTCGGCAATGCGCCGCGCGACGTCCGGAATCGGCAGGTCGAGGGCCAGCAGGTCCCGCTGGTGGGCCTCCACGAGAATCCATTCGTCACGGGCCCCGATCAGCTCCACCTCGTCGACGCCGGTGCGGAGCAGCCCGTCCCGCATCCGCTTGGCCCAGGTCTTGAGCGTCCGCTCCTCCATGTCGCCCGATATCGAGATACGCAGCAGGTCCTCGTGTCGGATAACCCGGCGTATCCGGGGGGTCTCGCTGTCCTCCGGCAGGTTCGTGATAATTGAGACGGCTGATTCGACCTCGGACAGTGCGGACTGCATGTCGGTTCCGGCCTCGAAATCGATCCGCAGGCTGGCACTTCCCTCCCGCGAGAGGGCAATGACGTCCTTGACTCCGGCGAGGAACCGGACCTCGGGCTCGATCACCTGGATGATGCCGTTGTCCACGTCCTCTGCCCCGGCACCGGGCCAGGCAACCGAAACCATGATCACGTCAATGCCGAAATCCGGGAAGAACTGTTTGTTCATCCGGCTGAGTGCAAGCAGGCCGAACAGCAGCATCGCGATCATCAGCAGGTTCGGCGCGGTCGCATGGCGGGCGAAGAGCGCGATCACGGCTCCGTCACCCTGACACCCTGGGAAATTTCCGGAAACCGCGTGAGCACGATACGCTGACCGTTCTCGAGCGGACCCTGCACGAGCAGCGTTCCGTCTTCCCGTGCCCTGACTACTACCGGGACGCTCTCGAGCCGGTTGTCGGCTCCGATCCGGTAGACCCGCTCGTCGTCGAACACGGCCTGCGAGGGCAGGCGTACGCCGTTGCGGATGACCGGGCCTTCAAGGCTGACCTCGACGAAGGCTCCGGCACGCAGGTTGTCCTGTCTGCCCGTGTCCTCGAGCCCGGCGAAGACCGCGATGCCGCCGCTCGTCGCATCGATCTCGCCCCCCAGTCTCAGGATCCGGGCCGGAAAACGGCGGACCGTGTCACCGGTTCGCCACACCGCTTCGAGCTGCCGGCCAATCGCGCCGTCGCGCGCGTCGATTTCGCCGAAAACCCTGTTGGGGATCGTCATGCGAATCTCGAGCCTCGAGGCATCCACGATTCGGGCCACGCGCTCGCCGGTGTTGAGCCGCTTGCCGACCTCGACGTCAACGTCGACCAGCCAGCCGCCGAAGGGGGCGACGAGCCGGGTTTCCGCGACGTCCCGTTCCGCGCGGGCGAGCGTGGTCTCGGCGCGCAGGACCGCCGCCTGCTGGCGTTCGACCCGGGTCTGCGAGCGCGTGACGGTACTGCGCCTCTGACTGGTCACCTGCTGCTGGCGGCTGAATCCCAGCACGGCGTCGTCGAGGGTCTTCTGGGAGATGGCGCCCTGCAGGTGCAGGTGTCGCCTGCGCTCGGCCTCGTTCTTCAGAAGCTCGAGCTGGACGCGATCCTGCACGATCTGCTCCCTGGCCGCGGCGAGGTCGGCCTCCGCCTCACGCAGTCCGGCCCGGGCTTCCGCGAGGTCCGCGCTCCTCAGGGTTCGCGCGGTCTCGTACTCGAAGGCGTCGATCGTGAGCAGAAGCTCGCCGCGCGCGACCAGGTTGCCTTCGGCAAACCTCGGACCGACCGCGGTGACCCGGCCGGTCACGAGAGGGCGCAGGTCGACTGACCGTCCGGCGACGACCTGACCGTACAGGGGGATACGGGCCCGGGTCGTCTCCCGGGTCACGGTCGCGGTCTCGACCGTCCAGACCCGTTCTGCCGGCGCCTCGGGCCGGAGTGTCACACTGGTCTGCATCAGTGCCGCGAACGCGGAGACCGCGCCACCCAGCACCAGCACGGGAAGTGCGGCGCGCAGCAGGAACCGCCGGCGCAGCCCGCGCCGGTTGGCAGCGACGGGACCGGCCGTTCTCACGGGTGACGGCCCCTGCCCGCCCACAGGCATTCTCGCCGATCGCTCCCCGTGCTGTGCGCGCAAACGCGCGGCACGGTGCGGATCCGCATGTCCGACACTCCCGCGTCGCTGCACAGCCGGTCCTGCCCGGCGAGTGGGTGCGCGAAGGGTCCATGCACGGTCGGGGACCCTTCCGGCCGGTCCGTGCGGGACACCCGGTGCAGGCGGGTCGCGGCCATCAGGTGCCGGTCCCCGTACCCGTCACGGCCCGCCCGATGTTGCGGGCCCGCAGGACGGTCCAAATCCCCCGTCGCGGGCGTGACCGCACGGATGCGGCCCGTCGGGCGATCGTCCCGGGGGAAACGCGGTTTCCGGTCGTGACTGCCGGAAGTCCTCCGGCTGCGCGCAGCCATCTCCGGTCCTCTGACTGTTGACTGCGGGGCTATTCGCGGCGTCCCTCGACCATCATGATCGTCGCAGGCAACCCGAACAGGACGAAGATGCTCGAGAAGACGAGGCCTCCGAACATGCTGGCAACAAAGGGCACCATGAAGACCAGTTCGTCGCTGCGCGCAAACAGCAGCGGCGACAGCCCGAGCACTGTGGTCAGCGTTGTCAGGAAAACCGCCCTGAAACGCGACCGCGTCGCTGCCGCGATCGCCGCGACGGCCGGGAGATCCGGATCTTCCGACCGCTGTTTCGAGTAGCGATCGAGAAGGACCAGCGCATCGTTCATGACCACGCCGGAGACGGCAAAGATCCCGAACAGCGACATGATCCCGAAATCCCAGTTCAGCACGAGGTGCATGACGATGCCGCCCGCCAGGCACATGGGAATGCCCAGGACCGCGACCAGTGGCCGCCAGTAGCTCTTCAGCAGCACCGCCATCAGGCCGTACATCGCCAGGACGGCAAGCGGAAACAGCATCGCCATCAACTGCAACAGCGACTGGACTTTCCTCTGACCCCCGTCGCGGCTGAACTCGAGCCCGGGCCAGCGATCCTGCAGATCCGGCAGCAGTTCCGTCTCCACCATCCTCATGACGGCACGCGGCAACGCATCACGTCCATCCGCGTGGGCGCGGACCTGCACTGCCGGCGTCCCGTCGATGCGGACGATCCGGGGCGTGCCGCGCCGTTCGACCAGCGTGGCCGCTTCATGCAGGGCCATCTCCCGTCCCGGAGAGATGCGAATGCGTTCACGGGCCAGGTCACCCAGGCTGTCGCGCTGGTTCTCAGGGTACCGCACCATGACGCGCAATTCCTCGCGCCCGCGCTGAATTCGCTGGACCTCGACGCCGTGCAGGTTGGACCGGAGCTGCAGACCGACCTTGGCCGGAGTCAGTCCCGCCACCCTGCCCGCGGGAGTGAGCCTGACCTCGAACTGACGCTTGCCCAGCCCGAGCCCGTCAGACACGCCGCTTACTCCGGGCATGTCTTCCAGGAACCCGGCGACTTCGCGTGCCGCGGCGTGCATGGTTTCCCGATCGGGATGCTGCAGCGCGAACGCGACGTTCGGCACCGTCTTGTACCTGGTGCGCTGATAGGTCACGGTTTCAACCTGCGGAACATCGCCGACGAGAGCGATCCACGCACTCTCGACGTCCTTGGGAGTGGCGGTCCGTTCCGTGTCGGGAACGAGGCGCAGGCGCACCGACGCGACGTTCTCTCCGTAACCGCCGGCAGAATGGTCGCTCCGCGCCCTTCCTGCCTGTTCTCCCACGACGATGGTCACGTCCCTGACAAGGCTTCCTTCCGCCGCTGAGCCGTTGATCGCCTCTCCGGCTGCCGCAAACCGTTCGGCGACCCGTGCAGTCACGCCGACCGGCGATCCTGCGGGCAGGCGGATGTCGGCCTGCACGAAGTCGGCCCGCATTGATGCCGAGGTGAGGACCAGATTCAGCCGGACCACATCCGCATGCAACAGCGCGAACGCTGCCAGCATGACCAGGCCGGTCAACGACAGCGACAGCCAGACGTGCCGGATCGACCAGGAAACGCCAGCGACCACGACAATGTCGCGGAAACGGTCCAGCCGTTGCGAACACCAGCCCTGGATGGTGCTGAGCGGTCGCAGCGACCAGGGACGGTCGTGCGCCAGGTGGCCCGGAAGCAGCAGGAACGCTTCAAACAGGGAGACGGTCAGGACGAACAGTGCGATGAACGAGAAAGTCGCGAGGATCTGGAACTCTTCCTGTTTCACGAAGAAGAACGGGGCCAGCGCGATCAGGGTGGTGATCGTCCCGACCACGATCGGGCCCATGACCGCCCTGGCTCCGGCCACGGCGGCCGACCTGCCGGACAGGCCCCTCTGGCGAGCGGTCTCGATACTCTCGCCAACGACAACCGCATCATCCACAACGATACCGATCATCAGGAAAAAGGCGATCACCGACACCACGTTGATGGTCAGGTCTGCCAGCCCGAACAGCACGAAAGAACCCACGAAGGACAGGACGATTCCGGCTGTGATCCAGAACGCGGCGCGCAGGTCCAGAACCAGCAACAGGGCAAGAAAGACCAGGACGATGCCGATCACCCCGTTCTCGACAATCCTGTTCAGGCGCCCGGTGACCGCGGTCGCATTCTCGTCCCAGGTCGTCACGGAGACACCGGACGGCGGTACGTAGGCGTCAAGAAAGGACCTGATCTCGTCGACGATCTCCAGCATGGATTGCTGTGTCGAGGCGCGGACACTCACCAGGATCGCGGGAACCCCGTCGACCCTGACGAACTTGCCGGCTTCGACGAACCCGTCGCGGATCACCGCCACGTCACCAAGGGTAACAGCGGTTCCGTCTGCTCTGGTGATCAAGGGTATGTCGGCGTACTCGGCGCCGAATGCACGTCGGGAATCGGTGTGCAGGGTGACGGTGTCCGAGTCCGTGCGGAATTCGCCGAAGGTGATGTTCGTCGACGTCTCGCGCACGCGTTTGGCCACCTGGCGTGCGGACAGGTCGTATCGGCGCAGTTGCTCCTCGTCGAGTTCGATGGCGATTTCCCGTTCCCGGGCGCCGGTGAATTCGATGTGGGACACCGAGGGAAGCGCGAGAAGACGATCACGCACCTCCTCCGCGGCGTTTCGCAGGGTGTTCTCGTCCGCCGAGGGAGAGGAGACGGCAAGCGTCAGGGCATGCAGTGACCAGCGCCAGAACTTGACCTCGGGCGTTTCGGTGTTGGCCGGCAGGAAGGCCTTCAGTGCGTCAACCGCTGTTGCCACGTCGTTGAAGACGGCCTCGGAATCGGCAAAGGAAGCCATCTCGACATCGATCTCGCCCCTGCCCTCGACAGCCCGGCTGACGACCCGGTCGACACCCGGAAGGCCGACCAACACTTCCTCGACCCGCCGGGTGATGTCCTGCTCCACCTGGCGGGGCGCTGCGCCGGGCAGTGTGATCACGACGCGGACGATCCGCGGGTCCCATTCGGGGAGTTGCTGGACCACGAGCTGGGTCCCGGCAACGAGGCCACCCACAAGGATGGCAATGTAGAGGAACTTTGCTGCCATCGGATTCGCGACGAACCAGGCAACGAAACCGTTGTCCCGACCGCCTGCATTCCCGCCACGGGTCTGCTCGTTACTGGCCATGGCCTTGCACTCCCTGGGCCTTCGATCGGTTCAGGGCGCGCCGGCTACCTGGTGACCGCCGATACCGTCATTCCGTTCCATGCCGATGCCGGCGCATTCAGGACAACACCTGCTCCGGCATCGAAGCTCCTGACGATCGCGCCCTCAGACGTCAGCGCCAGCACGTCCACGACAACCGGAACCAGGGACCCGTCCCTGACCGTCCAGACCCGGTTCTCCCCGCCCAGCACCGCCTCGGGGACGACGAACACGTCGTCGACCGGGGGACCACTGATGCTGACCTGCGCGAACGAACCGGGGATCGGCGGCGCCCCGCCGGTATCCCCGAGTTCCAGGATGACGGCGGCCAGACGGGATTCCCGGGCGATGACAGCCGAGACTGCGGCTACCTTTGCGGCATGGGTCCCGGAAAGCGTTCTCACCACGGCCTCGCGTCCGATCACCGGATCGAGATAGGCGAGGTCCTTCTGGCGAAGCGGCGCGCGGATCTGCAGGTTGCCGACCTCGTAGGTCCTGCCCAGCTCCGCGTTCTTTCCGACAATGTCGTTCGGGCCGACGAGTTCCCCGACCGACACATCGGTTGCGATGACGCGGGCATCGAAAGGCAGGGAAATTTCGGTTTGCGCGAGCTCGAGTTCCGCAAGTTCCAGTTCCGCCGCACGCTTGTCGACCTCGGCCTGCAGACTGGCCATTGACGCGCCGTCCTCCCGTTCACTGCGCGTCTCGGCAAGTATTGCCCGGGCCTTGTCCAGTTCCGCCCGCGCAATCCGCACCTTGAGGTCGTAGGCTGCGGGATCGATCCTGATGAACGGTTCGCCGGCGCTCACCGAGCCGCCGTTCCTGTAATCGGGCGAAATCCAGGCCACACGCCCGACCACCGGGGAGATGATGGTCGTCCTGCGCTGTGCCCTCACGTTGCCGGTGAGTTCGACCGGCAGGGCGCGGCTGGTCAGTTCCGGAGCAAACACGGTGACCTCCGGTCCGCCTTCGCTTGCCTGCAGCGCACTCCCGGAAACCAGGTCGACCGGATCCGGCGCCCTGGCAAGGTAGAGTGCCGCGACGACCACGACGGCGAGGACTCCGAACTGGAGATATCCTGCCCAGCCAGACCTGGATGCTTCGTCCATGACCCCAGTTCCCCGATTCAAGTCACCTGCACGGTCGAACCCATGTGGTTCCTGCCGACGGTCTCCTGCAGTGCGGGGTGACGGTCGGCTGCACGCTCATGCCTGGTCCTATCCTATCATATTGCGCGCGCTTCGACCTCAGTCCAGGCAGGCCATGACCGGGATTCGGCATCGCCGGGCGCCGGATTCACCCTGTCATCGGAAACAGCGTCGAGCGAATGGCGATCCACACGCCGAGCAGCGCCAGAGTGAAGAAGAAGATCCTGCGAAACCGGTCCTCGGGGAGCAGGGTCCGAATCCGCTTTCCCAGCACCATGCCGAGCATGGCCGGGACCACCGCCGCCAGCGACAGCATGACAAGGTCGCCCGGCATGTAGCCTCGTGTCCCGAGTGACAGTCCGAGTGCGACGGTCGCGGTGGTGAAACAGATCCCCATTGCCTGGACCAGGCCGTCCCTGCCCAGGCGCAGCGCCTGCAGGTACAGCACGCCGGGAACCACGAAGGTGCCGGTAAATCCCGTGGTTGCTCCGGTGGCAAGCCCGACGAGCGGGCTCATCCAGGTCTCGCGGCGGCCGGGCTCCGCGATCTGGGGTGTGAACAGGCTGACGCCCGAGTAGATGACGAGAATGCAGCCAAGCCCGATCGCAAGCGCAGTCGCATCACTCTTCAGCATCACGCCGGAGGCAAGCCATGCACCCAGGCACAGCATGGCGAGCAGCGACCAGATGCGGCGCAGAATCGCCGTCAGCCGTCCGCCGCTCACGGCCTGCCAGGCGTTGGTGACCAGCGACGGCGCCAGCAGCAGGACCATCGCCTCCTTCAGTCCGAAGACCGCGGCGATCAGCGCCAGCGAGATCGTGGGCAGACCGAGCCCGACCACACCCTTGACCATGCCGGCTGCGAGGTAGACAGCCAGCACGTAGACAATGAACCCGGCGCTCACTCCACGGTTTTCCCGGTCGCGAACGCATCGCGCAGGATGCGCTTCAGCACCTTCCCCGAGGGATTGCGCGGCAGTTCGCCGACAACGTGGATCTCGCTCGGAACCTTGAAGCCCGCAAGAGCGCCGCGACAGTGGCGAATGACGTCATCCTCGACGATCCCGGCGCCTGTCCGGGGGACAACCACCGCGACCGGTCGTTCGCCCCACCTCTCGTCGGGACGGCCGATCACGGCCGCCTCGGCGATGGCGGGGTACTCGTGGAGCACCCGTTCGACCTCCGAGGACGCGATGTTTTCTCCGCCGGAGATGATCATGTCCTTGCTCCGGTCGGTCAGGTACAGAAACCCGTCCCCGTCCAGGTGACCCACATCACCGGTGCGGAACCAGCCGTCACCGTGGAACGCCTCGCGGGTCCGTTCCGCATCACGCCAGTAGCCCCGGGTGATGCGGGGACCGGCAAGGCAGATCTCGCCGGTCTGTCCCGCCGCCAGCGGACGGCCGTCGTCGTCGCGAATCTGGACCCGGACATGGGCGAGAGGACGGCCGACCGAACCGATCTTCTCCAGTTCGCGTCCCGGCTCCATCAGGGTGTCGCCGCTACAGCTCTCGGTCAGTCCGTATCCATCGATGTAGCGCGCGTTGGCAAACAGGGTGCCGAAAGCCCGGATCCGCGCCTCCGGCGTCTTCTCCCCTCCTCCGATCACCCATTGCATGGAGGCGAGGTCGTAGCGGTTTCCCTCGTCGAGGTCGAGACACATGCGCAGCATGACCGGTGCCAGCCACGCACAGGTCAGCCGATGGCGCTCGATGGCTCCGAGCGCGGCCGCCGGCGAGAACTCCCGCAGCAGGCACCAGGTTCCTCCCATCCACAGCACCGCGATGCCCGGCAGGTCGAAGGCCCCGACGTGGTAGAGCGGGCCACATACCAGCAGGCGGTCGGAAGCCGAAAGCCCAAGCGCGATGACGTGGTCCGCGCACTTCCAGTAGGAATTCGCGTAGGAATGCATGACGCCCTTCGGATGCGCCGTGGTGCCCGAGGTGTACATCAGCCGGTACAGGTCATCGGATCCACGCGGAACGGGCGGTGGGGGCGGCGCGCGTTCCCCGGCAAGGGTGCGGGTGTCGGCCCGGGCGTCCGCGTCCAGCAGGACGGCGCCTGCAAACCCCTCGACCGTGGAAGCGAACTCGCTGTCGGCCGCGATCAGCACTACCCCGGCGTGGTCATGGATGTAGGTGAATTCCTCCGGCGAAAGTCGGTAGTTGACCGGGAGCAGGACCGCTCCGAGGTGACTGACGGCGAAGGCGAACTCGAGGAAGGCCGGAGAGTTCTTCATCACCAGGGCGACGATGTCGCCGCTTCCGATCCCGTGCCCGGCAAGCCACCCGGCAAGCGAGAGAACCCGGTTCTCGAGCTCTGCGTAGCTGATCCGGCGGTCATCAAAGATGACCGCGCAGCGATCCGGCGTGAGGCGGGCGTGATAGGCGAGGAAGGCGGTCAGGTTCTGCATGCGGTCACCGGGCAAAGTCTCCGAGCCCCGAGCGGTCAAGCTGACGCAGCAGCGCCGGCCATTCGCGACCGGCCTCGATGAAGCCGCCCTTGCCGTACATGGCACGCCCCTGGCGCACCGACTTCTCGCGGGTCTGCGGCGAGATCGGCATCAGTTCCGACCCGCCGGCAAGCGCGTCGATCTGCTGGCGGCACGCGGTCTCGATCCGGTACATCCACACAAACGCCTCGCCCACCGTCTGCCCCACAGTCAGCAGGCCATGGTTGCGCAGGATCAGGATGCGGTTCTCACCAAGGTCTCGGACGATGCGCGGCTGTTCGCAGGCGTCGAGTGCGGGCCCCTCGAAGTCGTGGTAGCCCAGCCAGCCGGAGATGGTCAGCGCCTTCTGGCTTGCCGGCAGCAGTCCCTGTCGCTGCATCGAGACCGCGGTGCCGAAGCGACTGTGGGTGTGCAGGACGCAGTGGTGCCGCTCGTCGGAGAGGTGAATTGCGCCGTGGATCACGAAGCCGGCCGGGTTGAGCGGGTAGTCGCTCGATCCGATGACCTCGCCGTCGCGGTTGACCCGGATCAGCGACGACGCGGTGATCTCGTCGAACAGCATGCCGAACGGATTGAGCAGGAACTCGTCCCCTCGTCCCGGGATCCGCAGCGAGAAATGCGTGTTGTTGAGATCGGTCCAGCCATAGAGCGCCGCCAGCCGGTATGCGGCCGCGAGATCGCAGCGTGCCTGCCACTCGGCCGCTTCCATGTCTGCGGGCACCCGTGCCCCGGTCGAAAGTGTCATGGCAAGTCTTCCCGATTGGTGTTCCGTCCACCGGCCGTTCTACTCTATCCGGGCGATTGCCGGGAGAGAGTCTGCCAGGGGCGGGCCGGGAGGGACTGGGACCATGCTGAGATGCGACCGGGCGGACGACATCGTCGTGCTCACGCTCGACCGGCCCGGTGCCGGCAACTCGATCAGCAGCGGCCTGACCGAGCTCCTGCTTGAGGAACTCGGTCGCCTCTGCGGGGACGAGACCGTGCATGCGGTGATCATCACCGGTGCAGGGGAGCGATTTTTCTGCACCGGCGGCGACGTCAAGGAGTACCGGTTGATTGCTTCCGAGGACGAACTGAACTCGCGGTTCGACCGCACGCGCAGGGCCATGGACATGCTCGAGGGGCTGCACTGCCCGGTCATCGCGGCGATCAACGGCTACGCGCTCGGCGGGGGTGCGGAGATCATCCTGTGCTGTGACTACCGCATTGCCGAGGAGCATGCCCGGATCGGATGGCCGCAGGTCCGCCTCGGCATCATCCCGGCCTGGAACGGCATCGACAGGCTGGTCCGCGACTGCGGGCCGCGGGTTGCCTCGCGCATGATGCTGACCGGCGCGCAGGTGTCCGCGGCAGAAGCCCGCGAGCTTGCGATCATCGACCAGGTGGTTTCACGCGGCACGGGGCTCGGTGCGGCCCGTGCCTGGGCCTCGGATCTGCGGGCCGGCGCGCCGCTGGCACTGCGCGCAACCAAGCGGGTGATCCGGGAGATGGACGGCCTCGAACGCGTGCGGGAGTTTCAGAAACGGCTCTTCCCGGCACTGTGGTTCAGCGAGGATCACAAGGAGGCCGAGGCGGCCTTCGCCGAGCGGCGGACCCCCGAGTTTACCGGTCGGTGACCGGTGCCGTCCCGACCCTGCCGACCCTGCCCTCGATCGGGTACTGCGGGTCGGTGTAGCCCGGGGTCGAGGGATGTCCCGGGGGGACCAGTGACGTGATCAGGGCCTCGTCCTCGGCGCCGTAATCGTAGTCCAGCGCACCAAGGTACGCCTGCCACTGTTCCATGGTGCGCGGTCCGGTCACCGGAGCGGTCACCAGGGCGTTGTTCAGCAGCCACCCGATCGCGATGTCGACCGGGGTTGCGCCCCTGGCCTCGGCATGCTCCCGGATGCGCTGGGCGATCTCGATCGATTCGCTGCGCCATTCCGTCTGCATCATGCGCCGGTCACCGCGCGCCGCCCTGCTGCCCGCCTCCGGTTCGGCGTCGGGACGGTACTTGGCTGTCAGCACCCCGCGCGCCAGCGGGCTGTAGGGCACGACGCCGAGGCCGTAGTGGTGACAGGCCGGAAGGTGTTCGATTTCCGGCATCCGGTTCAGCGCATTGTAGTAGGGCTGGCTGACCACCGGCCTGTCGATGCCGTACCGGTCGCAGAGCCAGCAGATTTCCGCGACCCGCCAGCTCCTGTAGTTCGAAACGCCGAAGTAGCGGATCTTTCCCGCGTGCACGAGGTCGGCCATCGCCCGGACGGTTTCCGCGAGCGGGGTGTCGTGATCCTCCTTGTGCAGGTAGTAGACGTCGATGTGGTCGGTTCCGAGCCGGCGCAGCGAGGCCTCGCAGGCGCGCATCACCCACTTGCGGCCGAGACCGCCACCGTTCGGATCGTCCGACATCCTGTTGCACAGCTTGGTGGCGAGCACCCAGCGATCGCGCTCGGTCCGGATGCAGCGGCCGACGACGCGTTCCGATTCTCCCTGCACGTAAGTATCCGCGGTATCGATGAAGTTGATCCCGGCGTCGCGCGCGGACGCGATGATGGCCTGGCTTTCGGCCTCGTTGGTTGGACCGCCGAACATCATGGTTCCGAGACACAGCGGCGAGACACGCAGTCCCGACCGGCCAAGCTGGCGATGGTTCATCATGGTCTCCCGCCGGGGGTGGATTCATCGGAGCCGACATACCACACAACCCCGAACGCCGGGAGCCGCTCCAGGGCCCGGGGCAACGCTTGCATTGTTTTCCGGGGTCGCGAAGATGCCGGATACCCTTGCGCATCACCACGCGATCACAGGACCATGACCGTCACCATCTACCACAATCCCCGCTGCTCCAAATCCCGCGGCGCGCTGGCGCTGCTGCGGGAACGCGGCATCGAGCCGGTGATCATCGAGTACCTGAAGACGCCGCCGGACCGCGAGACGCTTGCCGGCCTCCTGGCACTGCTCGGCTGCCGGCCGCATGACGTGATGCGCAGGAAGGAGGCGGCGTATCGCGAACACGCGGTCGCGCGGCTCGACGATGACGGGCAGCTGACCGCGATCGTCGAGAATCCGATCCTGCTCGAACGCCCGATCGTTGTCGCCGGTTCCCGCGCGGTGATCGCCCGCCCACCCGAACGGGTGCTCGACCTGCTGCAGCCGTCGACGTGACCGGTTCCATCGGCAGGAGCCGCACACTAGACTGCGACGCCAGTGCCGGTGACTCGGGATACTGATACGGTCATGCCGACTTCCAGACCCTGGATTGCACTCGCCGCGACACCGGAACTGCCGATCCTGGAGGCCCCGGTGCGCCATGCGGTCGAGGAACGGCACGAGGTGCGAACTGTCGCCCTGCCCTACGCTCCCCTCACCGCGGAGGAAACCGTGGACTGGGCGGAACGGTTCGCCGGCGCTGGCGGGATCCTGCTCAGGTCGGGCTATGTCACGGGGGAACTGCTGGACCTGCTCCCCGATCTTCGGGTGGTCGCTGTCCATGGTGCCGGAGTGGACCCGGTCGACGTCGAAGCCTGCACGTTGCGCGGCGTGCAGGTGACCAACACGCCGGGCGCCAATGCCGACGCCGTGGCCGAACTGACAATCGCGCTCGTCCTCAGCGCGCTGCGCGGCATCCCCGATGCGGCCCATGCGACCCGGTCCTGCCGGCAGTGGGACAGCGCCCGCGTTCTCGGAGGTGAACTCGGTGGACGGACGCTGGGCCTTGTCGGCATCGGACAGATCGGCGCCCGGGTCGCCGGACTGGCAGCGGCGTTCGGAGCCCGGGTGGTGGCGGCCGATCCGGCGCTCGATGCCGTGCAGATCCGCGAGCGACACGCGGAACCTGTCTCGACCGACACCCTGTTCGCCGAGGCCGACATCATATCGCTGCACGCACCGGCAATCGCCGCGACCCGTCACATGATCAACGAGGCCAGCATCGCGCGCATGAAACCCGGCGTCGTGCTGGTCAACTGCGCCCGCGGAAACCTGGTTGACGAGACCGCGCTTGCCGGGGCCCTGCAGCAGGGGCATGTCGGGGCGGCCGCGCTTGACGTTCTGGACGGGGAACCGCCGGATCCGGACAGCCCGCTTTATGGTGCCCCCAACGTGATCATGACACCGCACATGGCGGGCTCGACACGGGAGTGCCTCGAGACCATCGCCCGGGTGGCGGCAGGCGACATCGTCCGTGTTCTCGACGGCGAGCGGCCCGCTCATCCGGTCAATGCCCCGGGAGGGTCGTAGGATGTCACGCAGGGTCGCGGTAATCGGGTCCGGGCTGATCGGCCGGTCGTGGTCCATGGTGTTCGCCCGGTCCGGGTGCGAGGTGTCGATGTACGACCCGGAACCGGATGCGCTTGTCGCGGCCCGCTCGCGGCTTGCCGATGATCTTGCCGAACTCGAACGGATCGGTCTGATCGCGGACAGCCGCGAGGCAATGGCCAGGATCTCGGGCACCGACGTGCTCGAGGATGCGCTCGAGGAAGCCGGGTGGGTGCAGGAGAATGCGCCCGAGGTCCTGGAGACCAAGCACGAGCTGTTCCGTCGCATGGACGCGGTTGTTCCAGGTTCCGTGGTCATCGCGAGTTCAACCTCCGCCATTCCCTGCAGCGCCATCGCGAACGGTCTCGAAGGCGCCGGCCGCATGGTGGTCGCCCACCCGGCCAATCCGCCGCACCTGCTGCCGATCGTGGAGGTTTCCGGCGGTCCGGACACCACCGACGAGACCGTTCGGCACGCTCGGGACTTCATGGAGACGATCGGCATGGCGGCGATCACCATCCGCCGGGAAATGCGCGGTTTCGTCCTGAACCGTCTGCAGGTGGCGCTGCTCAACGAGGCCTTCAAGCTCATCGAGGACGGGGTGGTATCGGGCGAGGATCTCGACAAGACGGTCAAGCACGGGCTCGGGCTGCGCTGGTCGTTCATGGGACCGATGGAAACAATCGACCTCAACGCGCCGGGGGGAATTCGCGACTACCTCGAGCGGTTCGGGCCGGCGTTCGCGCAGATCGCCGGGGAACAGTCGGAGTTCCGTCCGTGGACGGAAGAGCGCTACGCGCGGCTCGAGACTGAACGCCGGCAGGTGATGGCACGGGACGAACTCGCCGACCGGGCCCGCTGGCGTGACCGCCGGCTGCTGGCGCTGGTCCGCGACCGGAACCGGGCGGAGGACGAGCACGGTACCTGACGGCGCGGACCCGGCACTGTCTCCGTGATGAATGCCCGTGGATCGGCGCGGGTTGCTTGACGGGGCGCGCAATGCTCCGCACTGTCCCGTCCGGGAAACGCAACGCTGGAGAACACGTCATGGCCGGTTCGCTCGACCTCGGGCTGGAGGGCAAGGTCGCGATCGTTGCCGGCGGAGGAGCGGAGGATGACGGCATCGGCAACGGCCGTGCCGCCGCGATCCTGCTGGCGGATGCCGGTGTCCGCGTGCTCGTCGTCGACCGCGACCGGCCGCGTGCGGAACGGACCGTCGCGATGATCGCCGCGCGCGGCGGCGAGGCCGAGGCATTCAGCGCCGATCTGATGAGTGGCGCCGGATGCCGGGACGCGGTGGATGCCGCCGTGTCCCGGTGGCACCGTCTCGATTTCCTCGACAACAACGTCGGGATCGGCAGCAGGCTGTCGGTGGTCGACGAGAGTGAGGAAACCTGGGACCGGGTCATGTCTGTCAATGTGCGGCCGATGTTCCTGATGTCGAAACACGCGATACCGGCAATGATCGAGACCGGTGGCGGATCGATCGTCAACATCTCGTCGATTTCGGCGACGCGTCCGAAGGGACTGACCGCATACACCACCTCGAAGGGCGCGGTTCTCGCGCTCACCCAGGCCATGGCGGTCGACCACGGGCCGCAGGGGATCCGGGTCAACTGCATCCTGCCCGGGCCGGTCTACACGCCGATGGTCTACGGACCGGGCATGACCGAGGAACACCGCGCGCAGCGCCGCGAGGCCTCGCTGCTGCGCGTCGAGGGCGAAGGCTGGGACATCGGCAAGGCGGTCGTCTACCTTTGTTCCGACTGGGCCCGGTACGTCACCGGGCATCATCTGGTGGTCGACGGCGGCTGTTCGCTGTCGGCGAGGCCCCGCGGCTGACTTCGGCGGAGGACGGTCATGGCTCGCCTGCCCTACCTTGATCCCGGCGACCTCGCGCCGGAGGACCGCGATCTGCTGAAACGGCCGATCAACCTGTTTCGCCAGCTGGTGCACAGCCCCGGGGCCGCCCGGGCGATGTCCGGTCTCGGGGGCTACATCCGCCACACCAGCACGCTCGATCCGAGACTGCGCGAAATGGCGATCCTCCAGGTGGGGTACCTGGCGCGCAGCGAGTACGAGTACACCCACCATGTCCGTCTCGGTACCGAGCAGTTCGGGGTCACGCCGACGGATATCGAGGCGATCTCGGCCGAGACGGAAGGCCGCGAGAGCGGACTGGGTGACCTCGATCGCGCGGTGCTCTCGGCCGCCCGGGCCATGGTGACCGACCTTGCCATACCCGATGCCGAGTTTGCCGTTCTCGAGGCATCGCTGTCGCATGAACACCTCGTCGACCTGGTGGTTGCCATCGCATTCTACTGCGCGGTGGTCCGGGTCCTTGCAACGCTCGAAATCGACAACGAGCCACACTACGCGTCGGTGCTCGAGCGCTTCCCCCTCCCCGACTGACGCCGCACGCCGATGCCACGACCCGAGATCCTGATCGACGGACTCACCTTCCCGGAGGGACCGCGCTGGCACCAGGGGCGCCTGTGGTTCTCCGATTTCTACTCGCACCGGGTGATCGCCGCGGATTGCGACGGTGCGACGGAGACCGTGTGCGAGGTCGCGAACCAGCCTTCCGGTCTCGGCTGGCTCCCGGACGGGCGCCTGCTGGTGGTGTCCATGACCGACAGCACGGTGTTGCGGCTCGATCCCGACGGCCTGGTGCTGCACGCCGACCTGTCCGGACTTGCCCGGTTCTGGTGCAACGACATGACGGTGGACGAGGCCGGGCGGGCATGGGTGGGGAATTTCGGGTTCGACTACAGGTCGGGCGAGGAGCCGCGGACCACCACCCTGGTACGGGTCGACCCGGACGGGACGGCGGCGGTGGCGGCGGACGACCTGTTCTTTCCGAACGGGATTGCGATCACGCCCGACGGCTCGACACTCGTGGTGGCCGAATCCTGGGGTCGGCGTCTCACCGCCTTCGACATCACAGACGGGGGCGAGCTCGTGGCGCGGCGCAGCTGGGCAGACGGCGGATACACCTGGGTGCCGGACGGCATCTGCATGGATGCGGAGGGTGCCGTGTGGATCGCCGATCCCGTGAACAGGGAAGTGTTGCGGATCCGGAACGGCGGGGCGGTTGCCGAGCGGCATTCGACCGGCGAGCGCGGCGCCTACGCGGTGGCGCTCGGCGGTGCCGATCGGCGCACCCTGTTCATCTGCACGAACATCTGGCGCAACAGTGACCGGGTGGGCAACCCGACCGGCCGCATCGAGACGATGCGGGTCGAGGTTCCGGGGGCGGGCCGGCCATGAGCGGGCTCGAGACCCTGATGGACGGGCTCACCTTCCCCGAGGGACCCCGCTGGCACCAGGGACGCCTGTGGTTCTCGGACTTCTATTCGCACCGGGTCATCGCCGTCGACCCGGAGGGTGAGGCCGAGACCGTGTGTGAGGTCGCGCAGCAGCCGTCCGGTCTGGGCTGGCTGCCGGACGGCAGCCTGCTCGTGGTCTCGATGCGCGACCAGGCTCTGCTGCGTCTTTCGGGCGGTGCCCTGCACCCGTACGCCGATCTTTCCGGCCACGCCCGGTACTGGTGCAACGACATGGTGGTCGACGCGGCCGGCCGGGCCTGGGTCGGGAATTTCGGTTTCAACCGCCACGAGGGCGAGCAGCCGCGGAGCACGACGCTGGTGCGGGTAGATCCGGACGGGTCCTGTCACATCGCGGCCCGCGGCCTGTGGTTTCCGAACGGCTGCGCGATCACTCCCGACGGACGGACCCTCATCGTCGCGGAGACCAGGGCGCGGCGGCTCTGCGTCTTCGGAATCGGCGACGGCGCCACACTCGTCAACCGCCGGATCTTCGCCGAAACCGCGACGATGTATCCCGACGGGATCTGTCTCGATGCCGAGGGTGCGGTCTGGGTGGCGGACCCGCACAACAACGAGGTTGTCCGGTTCCGGGACGGCGGCAGCGTTGCCGAGCGGATCCGGCTCGAGGGGCGCGCGCCCTACGCCTGCATGCTGGGCGGTGATGATCGCCGCACGCTGTACCTGTGCACCTGTACCGGTTCGGGGCCCGAGATCGCCCGGGCCCGTTCCGGTCGTATCGAGTTCACGCGGGTCGAAGTCCCGGGTGCCGGCCTGCCCTGACCCCTCCCCCGTCCGCGTAACCGGAGACCACGCCATGCGCTGCGAATTCATCGCGATCGGCACCGAACTGCTGCTCGGCCAGATCGTCAACTCGAATGCGGCCTGGATCGGCGAGCAGCTGGCGCTTGCCGGGATCGACTGTCACTACCACATCACCATCGGCGATAACCGCCAGCGCATGCACGACACCATCCGCGGCGCGCTCGGGCGGGCCGACGCGGTGATCGTCTCCGGCGGACTCGGACCGACCCAGGACGACATCACCCGTGAGGTCATCGCCGACGTCATGGGGGTCGCGCTGGTCCGCGACGAGGAGATCGCCGGGCGCATCAGGCACCGGTTCGAATCCCGCGGCCGGTTCATGAGCGAGAACAACCTGCGCCAGGCGGATATCCCGGTCGGTGCCAGCGCGATTGCGCAGATGCCCGGAACCGCGCCCGGACTGATCTGTCCGGTGGGTGACAAGGTGATCTACGCCGTGCCCGGCGTTCCCTTCGAGATGCGCATGATGCTGTCGGAAAGTGTCCTGGCGGACCTGCAGCGTCGTGCCGGCATGACCGCGGTCATCAGGAGCCGCGTTCTCAAAACCTGGGGCCAGACCGAATCCGGGCTGGACGAGATGCTGACCGAGCGCATGGCGCACCTGGACCAGGCCGGCCATGCGACGATCGCGTTCCAGGCGAGCGGCATCGAGGGACTGAAGGTCAGGATCACGGTCAAGGAGGAGACCGGGGATGAGGCGGCCCGGGTGCTGGGCGCCGAGGAGGAGGCGGTCCGGGCCATCATCGGCCGGTACGTGTTCGGGACCGACGACGAGACCATGGAATCGGTTGTGCTCGACCTGCTGCGCGAGCAGGGTCTCACCCTCGCCGTGGCCGAGTCGGTGACAGGCGGGATGGTCGCCGCCAGGCTGACCTCGGTTCCCGGAGCGAGCGACGTGCTTCGCGGCGGAGTGGTTTCCTACGCCAGCGAGGTCAAGTTCGACCTGCTCGGTGTCCCCGAGGGCCCGGTGGTCACGCCCGATGCCGCCCGCGCCATGGCCGAGGGCGTTCGCCGGCAGCTCGGAGCCGATGTCGGGATCTCGACCACCGGGGTCGCCGGTCCGACGGAACAGGAGGGACAGCAGGTCGGCACGGTTCACCTCGGCCTCGCACTGGGCGGGCGTATCGAGTTCCAGACGACGCACCTGCCGGGCGACAGGACCCGGGTCCGCGAGTATGGCGTGATCAGCCTGCTGAATTTCCTCCGCCTGCGCCTGCTCGGCCAGGATCCGCGCACGCCGTTTGCCGGCCGGCGCTGAGGCGTCACATTATCGTCGACGTGATGGAAGCTGTGCGGAACGCGGACTATGTTTGCGGCCGTGCCAGGCCCCGGGAAACGTGATGCCAGAGTCTCTGCTGCTCGATACCACCACACGCATCTTCGAGGACCTGTGCGATCCCCGCACGGTCAATGCCGCCCGCGACGGGCGGTGGAAGGAGACGCTGTGGGAGGCGATCGAGGGTTCGGGGCTCACGCTTGCCTGGGTACCGGAGGAGCACGGCGGCGCCGGTGCCGGGCTTGACGACGGGTTCGAGGTCCTCGCGGTGTCGGGCCGGTTCGCCGTGCCGGTGCCGCTTGCGGAAACCCTGCTTGCCGGCTGGCTGCTCGCACAGGCGGGGTTGTCGTGCCCGTCCGGCCCCATGACGGTGGCGCCGTCACGGCTTCGCGACACCGTCACGGTGCGCGGTGACGGCACCCTTGGCGGGAAGGCCGCCGCGATCCCGTTCGCGGCCGCGGCGGATACCCTGGTGGTTCTCGCCGATCGCGACGGTGCGGCGACCGTCGCCCGGGTTGACCGTTCCGAATGCACGATCCGGACCAGTCCGGGTTTCAGGGCCGATGGCCGTGACCTGGTGGAACTCGACGGCGCAAGACCGGTCGAGCTGGCGCCGCTCGGCCCCGGCCCGGGTTCGGATTGCCTGGCGCTGATGGGCGCAACCGTCCGCGCGATCCAGATCGGCGGAGCGCTCGAGTCCGTCCTCGCACTCGCAGGCGACTACGCGCGCGAGCGGGTCGCCTTCGAGCGCCCGATCGCCCGGTTCCAGGCGGTCCAGCACAACCTGGCACGACTGGCCGGAGAGACCGCGGCCGCAGTGGCTGCGGCCGGTTCGGCGGCGGACGCCGTTGCCACCGGAACCGGCGGCGATGACGCCCTGTTTCTCGAGGTGGCGTCGGCCAAGATCCGGGCCGGCGAGGCGGCGGGCGCCGGGGCCGCGATCGCGCACCAGGTGCACGGGGCCATCGGGTTTACCGAGGAACACGTCCTGCACCGCTTCACCCGGCGCCTGTGGGCCTGGCGCGACGACTTCGGCAGCGAGAGCGAGTGGGCGGTCCGGCTCGGCAGGTTCGTGGCCGCCAACGGCGCCGACGACCTGTGGCCCCTGCTCGCCTCGCGGTAACGTCAGGCCAGAAGGACAACCATGTCCCACGCAATCCAGTTCGACCAGCTCCGACTGCCCGCCGAGGCCGAGGAACTCCGTCTCGAGGTCCGCGCCTTCCTTGCCGGAGAGATCGCCAATGGCGGCTTCGACCCTGCGGCATCGGTGATGCGCAGCGGCTTTGACCGCGCCTTCTCGCGCCGCGTCGGAGCCCGCGGCTGGATCGGCATGACCTGGCCGAAGCGGTATGGCGGCGGCGAGCGCAGCTTTCTCGAACGCTACGTGGTCACCGAGGAGTTCAGGGTCGCCAACGCCCCGACCGGGGCTCACTTCACCGCCGACCGGCAGAGCGGGCCCGTCCTGCTCAAGTACGCGCCCGAGCACATCAAGAGCGACGTGCTGCCGCGGATCACCCGGGGCGAGTGCTGCTTCTGCATCGGGATGAGCGAGCCCAATTCGGGCTCGGACCTGTTCGCGGCCAGCACCAGGGCGACGCCCGCGGCCGGCGGATACCTGGTCTCCGGCACCAAGCTGTGGACATCGAACGCGCACAATGCCGACTACATGATCGGACTGTTCCGGACCTCGCCGCCCGCGGCGGAGAACCGGAGGCACGGTCTCACGCAGTTCCTGGTCGACCTGTCGCAACCCGGGATCGCCATCAACCCGGTGCACGACATGGCCGGCCGGCACGAGTTCAACGAGGTGGTGTTCGACGACCTGTTCATCCCCGATGACCACGTGCTCGGCGAGGTCGACGGCGCCTGGAAGCAGGCGACAAGCGAACTTGCCTACGAGCGCAGCGGACCGGAACGGTTCCTCGAGACCTTCTACGTCCTGCCCGAACTGGTCCGCGTGCTGGGCGGCGATCCCGATACGCGTGGCGCCGAGGGCATCGGGCGGCTGGTCGCACAGCTGCACACGCTGCGGCGGATGTCGGTCTCGGTCGCCGGCATGCTGGAGGCCGGCAAGGAACCGGTCCTGGAGGGGTCGATCGTGAAGGACCTGGGCACTGTCTGGGAACAGGCGCTCCCGGCCCGGGCCCGGGACATCGCCGCCTTTGTCGACGTGGCTCCGGGCAACCGCGCCACCTTCGACGAGTTGCTGGAATTTGCCACCGTCATCGCGCCCAAGCTCACCATCCAGGGCGGAACGACGGAAGTGCTGCGGGGGATCATTGCCCGCGGACTTGGCCTGCGCTGACCGGGAGCGGATCCGTGCCCGACCTGTCCGCGCTGCTCTCGCCGCGGTCCGTGGCGCTGATCGGCGCCTCGCCCGATACCGGCACCCTGCGCGGGCGGATCATGCACATCCTTGCGCGGCACGAATTTGCCGGCCAGCTGTACCCGGTCAGCCGTTCGCACGACACCATCATGGGGCGCGCGGCATTCGCGACCATTGCCGATGTGCCCGGCCCGGTCGATCTCGCCGTCATCGTCATTCCCGCGGCACACGTGCCGGGCGTATTGCGCGACTGTGCCGCCGCCGGAGTGCGGGCGGCACTCGTCCTCGCCTCGGGATTCGCCGAGGAGCCGTCCGAGGGAGGCCGTGACCTGCAGGGCGAAATCCGGGAGATCAGCGAACGGACCGGCCTCATCGTCGCCGGACCGAACTCCGAGGGGCTGGCGGTGTTCGAGCTTGGACTCGCGGCCACCTTCAGCCCGGTGCTGGACGGTGACGGGCTGGTCCTGGTGCCTGACGCCGGGCCGCCGGGCCGGATCGCGGCCGTGGCCCAGAGCGGCGGCATGGGGTTCGCGTATTTTGATCGCGGGCGGAGAAAGGGCCTGCGGTTCAGTCACGTCGTGACCACGGGCAACGAAGCCTGCCTCGAGAGCCTCGATGTGGTCGAATACCTCGTCGACACCGACGGCGCCGACATCTTCCTGTTGTTCATGGAGGACGTGAAGACCCCGTCGCGCCTCGCGTCAGTCGCGGCGCGGGCATTGCGCGCGGGCAAGCCGCTGATCGTCGCCAAGATCGGCCGGTCGGAGGCGGCTGCCCGGGCGGCGGCGTCACACACCGCCTCGCTTGCCGGTTCGCATGAAGTCTACCAGGCCCTGTTCCGCCGCCACGGCGTGATCGAGGGACGAGATCTCGACCAGATGCTTGACATCGCCGCCGGCTTTGCCGCCTTCGGCAACCGGCTGCCCGCGGGCCGGAACGTGGCAATCTTCACTGGTTCCGGGGGCGCCGGCGGCTGGCTCGCCGACGCCTGCGTCGACGCCGGCCTGGAAGTACCCGTGCTCGATGACGAGACACGGGCGCGGATCGACGTCCACCTGCCGCCCTATGGCACCTCCCAGAACCCGGTGGACGGGACCGCGGGGGTGATCCGGCAACTCGGGTATGCCCGTATCGCCCGGATGATTGCCGCATCCCCGCGCGTCGATGCGATCCTGCTGATAACCTCGGCCCGCAATCCCCACTCGCTGGTCTCGGAAGCCGATGCGCTCGCCGGGTTTGCGGCAGAGACCACCAAGCCGGTGATCGCCTGGAGCTATACCCTGCCGCATCCCGATGCCGCGCGAACGCTGGCGCGGGCGGGAGTGCCGCTTGTCACCGAGATGCGCAACGCCCCTGCCGCGATCGCGGCGCTCGAGATCCATGCGCGGGCCCGGCAGCGGGCGCTCGCCGCTGCCGCCGGCTCCTGCCGGCCGGTGACCCCGGCGGTGGTCTCCGCCCTGGCCGGCGCACCGCGGGTGGTTCCGGAGGTCGAGGCGATGTCGATCCTCTCCAAAGCCGGTTTTTCGCTCGAGCCGGGCCGGCTCGCCGCCGATGCTGATGAGGCCGCGCGTGCCGCCGGTCTCATCGGGGGACCCGTTGCGCTCAAGGTCCAGTCTCCCGACATCCCGCACAAGTCGGCTGCCGGCGGCGTGGTTCTCGGCTGCCGGACACCCGAAGATGTGCGGGCGGGCTTCAGGACAATCCTTGACCAGGTCTCGCAGCGTCATCCTGACGCCCGCATCCAGGGTATCCTGGTCCAGCCGATGGCGCGGCCGGGGCTCGAGATGATCCTCGGGATCGAGAACAGCTCCGGGTTCGGGCCGATGGTGCTGGTCGGTTTTGGCGGAACCGCGGTCGAGACCGGCCGGGACGTGGCGCTTGTCGCCGCTCCGCTCGACCCGTCGGACGCCGCCGCATCCCTCGACCGGCTCAGGGGAGCCGCAATGCTGGATCCGTCCCGGCATGACCTCGACGCCCTGTGCGCGCTCATGTGCGAACTCGGGCGTTTCGCGGTCACGGTCGGGGATTACCTCGCCGAAGTGGACCTCAACCCGGTGCTTGTCCACCCGCCGGGTTCGGGAGTATCGATCGTCGACGCCCTGATGGTCACTCGTTGAAGTCGACGCAGGGAGTTTTGCGGAGGGTACAGATGACAGCGTTTCCCGGGTTTGCCGACATCGGCGTGACCACCGAGGGTCATGTCGCAACCATCGAGATCCAGCGACCGCCCCACAATTTCTTCGACTACGCCCTGATCCAGCAGATCGCGGATGCGATGGACATCATCGACGGTGATCCGCTGCTGCGGTGCGCGGTGCTGTGCTCCGCCGGCAAGTCGTTCTGTGCGGGGGCAAACTTCGGTTCCGACGGATCGAGTTCGTCGAGCCGGTCCGACAACGGCGACAGGGTCCGCGCACCGCATCTCTACCTCGAGGCGGTCCGGCTGTTCGGGGCAAGAACGCCCATTGTCGGAGCGATCCAGGGGGCGGCGATCGGCGGCGGTCTCGGCCTGGCGCTGGTTCCCGACTTCCGGGTGGCGGCGCCAGAGGCACGGTTCTCCGCCAACTTCACCCGGCTCGGGTTTCATCCCGGGTTCGGCCTGACCCACACCCTGCCGGGACTGATCGGCCAGCAGCGGGCCTGCCTGATGTTCTACACCAGCCGCCGGATCAAGGGCGAGGAGGCGGTCGAGTGGGGACTGGCCGATGTGCTGGCGCCACTGGCCGAGGTCCGCTCCACCGCGCAGGCGCTGGCAGCCGAAATCGCGGAGAACTCGCCGCTGGGCGTGGTCGAGACCCGGGCCACAATGCGCGCCGGCCTTGCGGACCGCGTACGCGAGACGACCGATCACGAACTCGTGATCCAGAACCGGTTGCGCGAGACCGAGGACTTTCGCGAAGGAGTACGCGCGATGGCCGAGCGCCGCGTCCCCGAGTTCCGCGGGGTCTGACCGGCTCAGAGCTCTCCGTCGCGGCGCAACATCCGCAGCGCTTCCCGGAACGCGTCGGCGGTCAGTTCGAGGTCGTCGCGGGTATGGGTTGCCGAAAGCAGGCAGCCCGGCGCATTCGACAGGTCGACACCGTTGACCGCCATGGCGAGCCTCAGCTTCATGACCTGCTGCCTGTTCCGCTTCTTCAGCTTCTCGTAGGGGATCAGGGCCGGATCGATGTTCCCGGGCGTGACCGGGTCCCGGTCCGCGTTCATGTAGAGCTGGACACCGGAAAAGGTCCCGTAGGCGGCCCAGGCAACGCTCTCCTCGGCCAGGATCCCGTTGAAACGCTCACGCAGCCAGGCTGCGGAGGCGTTCGCCTTCTCGCAGGCGTCGCCGGCCTCGATGATCCTGAGCGCGGCGAGTCCGGCGGTGGCCGAGACCGGGTTGGCATTGAAGGTTCCCGGGTGATCGATCTTCTCGCGGCCGGCCTCCGCCGAGCGGTCGAAATCCAGGTGATCGAGGATTTCCCTGCGACCGGCAACGCCGCCGCCAGGCAGACCACCGGCCAGGATTTTCGCCATGGTGCTCAGATCAGGCGTCACATCGTACGCCTGCTGGGCACCGCCGGGGCTGCAGCGGAACCCGGTGACCACCTCGTCGAAGATCAGCAGTGCGCCGTGGCGCGCCGTCAGCTCCCGCAGGCCGGAAGTGAACGCCGCATCCATCGGCACGATGCCGAACGAGGCGCCGGTCGGCTCGCAGATCACCGCCGCGATGTCGTCATCGTTCTCCAGGATCGAGCGAACGTCGTCGAGGCCCTGGGGAGACGCGAGCACGATGTGTTTGGCGACCTGTTCGAGCACCCCTGCCGTCGCGGAACCGTCGAAGTGGCTCGAGAAACCGGCGGTCATGTGGTCGTGCCAGCCGTGAAAGTGGGTACGAAACCGGATGACCTTGTTGCGCCCGGTATGGGCCCGGGCGAGCCGTAGCGCCATCAATGTGGCCTCGGTGCCCGACGAGGTAAACCGGACCCGCTCCGCCGACGGAACCATCCTGATCACCTGCTGTGCCCAGGCGACCTCGCGGGGATGGTTGGCGCCGAACTGGGTGCCCGCCGCCATCGCGTCATTGACCGCCGAGGTGACCTCGGGATGGCAGTGTCCGAGCAGCAGCGCGCCATGTCCGCCGAAGTAGTCGACGTACCGGTTGCCGTCGACATCCCACTTGTGCGGGCCGGCCGCGCGCTCGATGTAGAGGGCATATGGCTTCAGGTAGCGGGAATCATGCGTGATGCCACTGGGCAGCAGTTCGGCCGCCTCGGCGGCCAGGGTTCCGGACCCGGGTGTCTTCTCCCGGTAGGCACTCACGATCTGGGAATTGGACAGGAAGGTGTCCGGCATGACGGCTGCTCCGGCTGGGTACGGGAGTGTGCAAGGTAGCCGATGCTCAACCGTGGCGCCATGACTTGTCATTGGAACTCTCCCGGCCACGCAGATGCACTTCCCCTGATCCCCGGCGTGCCGGCTGACGGGCTTGTCGGGAGCGGCACGGCTGTCGGCCCTGCCGGTAAAGTCCGCGACCGGACCCCGGTCGACGGTGTCCGCGATCGCGTGCAAGGCCTGTGCGACGGGTCGCGAAGCTCAGTCGCGGGACTCGCGATCGGCGAAGAGCTCCGGCTCGCACCGGTCGTGGATCTCGACCGCCATCTTGTCGTCACAATGGCCTTCGGGAGGCGCAAACTCCGGCACTGCAACCAGCTGCCGCTCCGAGGGAAGGTCGACAGTCTCGGCCGGCTGGGGGACATCTCGCCCTGAAGCGAATACCGCAGGTCGGATACGGTTTTCAGCACGGGCACCGGGAAGAATGTCCTTGTGTCAGCATGTTGTGGCTTTCGCACCTCCAGCATACCACTGGGTGGTCCCCGTGTCCTCTCTCTGTGTCCGAAGATCGCCCCTGTCCAGGGCCCTGAAGGCGCGTGAGCCCGCTGCTTTGCAAGCGCCTCAGTAGTCGTTGTGTTCCATGCAGTCACGATCCCGCCTGGGCCGTCCAACCGGGCGGGACACGATACTCCTGGCCTGTCCGGTGAATGGTGTGAACTGCCGGTGCCGGGCAAGGCGGGATGCGCTGGACCTGGTGAAAACGGACGGTGCCGGTACAGTCGCCTGGTGTGCAACGGTGCGTGCCCGGCGGAGGTCATGCGCCTGAACGCCAGAGGGTGCGGGTCCCGGCGACGTCTTCGTTGCGCGCGGCTCTCGCGTTCGCCCGCGCCCTCGCGCATCATGCCGCGGGCAGACCTGTGCGATCACGCGTGGAACGGGAGACCATCGCCGATGACATTCGGACAGACCGGGATGGTCGGAACGCGGCACATGGCCGTGGCCGGCCATCAGCTTGCTGCAAGCGCCGCGTTCTCGGTGCTGGAAGCCGGCGGAAACGCGATCGATGCCGGCGTTGCCGGCGGACTGGCGCTCGGGATCCTGGAGAGCGACCTCGTCAGTGTCGCGGGCGTGGCCCCGATCATGGTCTACCATGCCGGCTCCGGGGCGGTGACCACGATTTCGGGTCTCGGCTGGTGGCCGAAGGCGGCCGACATCGGGCATTTCCGGCGCGAGCACGCGGGTGCGATCCCGAACGGCGTGCTCAGGACCGTGGTACCCGGTGCGCCCGATGCCTGGATCACGGCCCTGGAACTGTGGGGCCGGATGAGTTTCGGCGAGGTTGCCGCACCAGCCATTCGCTACGCGAGGCACGGCTTTCCGATGTATCCGCTGATGGAACGGATCATTGCGGACCACGAAGCTGAATTCCGCGCCGCGCCCGATACCGCGGCGATCTTCCTGCCGGGCGGGCGACTGCCGCGCACCGGAGAGCTGTTCATCCAGGAGCAGGCGGCCGAAACGCTGCAGTTCATGGCGGACGAGGAAGCGGCCGCGGCCCGCCACGGGGGACGACTGGCCGGACTGGCCCGAGCGCGCGACACCTTCTACAAGGGCGATATCGCGCGGCGCATCGTCGAGTGGCAGGAAGCCGAGGGCGGATGGATGACGCGCGAGGACCTCGCCGGTTTCCGCGTCGGGATCGAGGAACCGGTACGCGGCCGGTTCGGCGACGCCGAGGTCTTTGCCTGCGGGCCATGGTGCCAGGGTCCCGCGCTGGTCGAGGTGCTGAACATCCTTGCCGGATACGACCTCGCGAAGCTGGGCCACAACTCGGCCGACGCGGTCCATGTCGCGGTGGAGGCGGTCAAGCTGACCATGGCGGACCGGGACGCCTGGCTGGGTGATCCGCGCTTCGTTGACGTGCCGATCGCGACACTGCTGTCCGATGCCTACGCCGACCTGCGTCGGGCCCGGATCGACATGGCCCGCGCCATGCCGGAAATGCCGCCGCCGGGCGAGGCCGGACCACATCGCCCGCCCGCCGCGGCACCCGTCCCGACCCTGGAGCAGCCGTCAGCTCCGCTTGACACCTCCTACATCTGCGTCGTGGACGAGGAGGGCAATGTCTTCTCCGCAACACCGTCCGACGGAGCCTACGGCGGCACCGTGGCGCCTGGCGTCGGCCTTGCAATCTCGTCGCGCGGGTGCCAGTCGTGGACAGATCCGGCCCACGCATCGGCACTCGCGCCCGGCAAACGGCCGCGCCTGACTCCGAATCCGGCGCTTGCCATTCTCGACGGCGGGACCCGCTTCGTGCCTTTTGGCACCCCCGGTGGCGACGTGCAGACCCAGGCGATGTCACAGTGCCTGATCAACCTCGTGGTCCACGGCATGTCCGCCCAGGAGGCCGTCACCGCTCCCCGGTACGCCAGTTACAGCTTCCCCTCCTCCTTCGAACCACACGCCTACTATCCCGGCCTGCTGAAGCTTGAATCCGCCCTTGGCGGGGATGTCGGCAATGACCTCGCGCGTCGCGGCCACGGCATCGAGTGGTGGCCGGATCACTTTTGGCTGGCCGGGTCGGTCTGCATGATCGACGCCGACCGGGAGCGGGGAATACTGGGCGGCGGTGCCGACCCGCGTCGCATGGCCTGCGCCGTCGGGGCCTGACCGGCGCCCGTACGAAATCTCCATGCCGGTTGTAAGCCGGCGTGCGCGGGACGAGATCGGCCCACGGCTCCGGGTCGATGCTCCGCGCTCGGTCAGTTCCCGGAGCGCAGTGACCGCATCGCCTCGCCGACCGCGCTGACGGCGGTTGCGATGCCATTTGCGTCGACATCGAGATGGGTCACGGCGCGCAACCGGTTCGGTCCCATCGCTCCGATCCGCACCCCGTGCCCAAGCAGCGCCCCGGAGAGCCGTGCAGCCTCCACATCGACATCGAAATACACCATGTTTGTCTCGATCGCGGACGGATCGACATGCACTCCGGGCACCTCGCTGATGCCCCGGGCAAGGCGACGGGCGTTGTCATGGTCCTCGGCCAGGCGCTCGACATTGTGACGCAGGGCGTAGACACCACCGGCCGCGATGATCCCCGCCTGTCGCATGGCGCCGCCGAACTGGTGCTTGTGACGCCGGGCCTCGGCGATGAACTCCATCGAGCCCGCCAGCACGGCGCCTACTGGCGCGCCGAGACCCTTGCTCATGTCGATCCACACCGAATCGAAGTTGTGGGCGAAGGCGGATGCGGGCTGGCCGCTGGCGACGACGGCGTTCATCAGCCGCGCACCGTCCATGTGGGTCGCGAGACCGGCGGCATGCGCGATTGCCGTCACCGCGGCCAGGTCATCGAGGCTCCACATCGCACCGCCGCCGAGGTTGGTGGTGTTCTCGACCGAGAGCAGCCGGGATCGCTGGTGATGGTTGCCGACACTGCGGATGGCGCCGCGGACCTGCCCGGCATCGAACATGCCGCGCGCACCGTCAACGGTACGCAGCATGACGCCCGAGAGTGCAGCGGGAGCTCCGGTCTCGAAATGCATGGCGTGGCTCGAGGCATGCAGGATGATCTCGTCGCCAGGCGACGTGTGGGTGCGATAGGCGATCTCGTTGCACATGGTCCCGGACGGCAGGAACAGGGCCGCCTCCTTTCCCAGCAGGTCCGCGACCATGTGGCAGAGCTCGAGCACGGTTGGATCCTCGTCACGCTGCTCGTCACCGACTTCAGCGCCGGCCATCGCCGCGCGCATGGCCGGTGACGGTCGGGTCTGAGTGTCGCTGTAGAGATCGACGGTGAGGTTCCTGGCCATTGCGCACGCTCCTGGGTTTCGGGATGTCCCGGTGTCAGGCGCAAAGCCTATCGGCGCCACGGCACCTGTGCCAGCGCACCCGCATGCCGCGCGCTACAGCAGGAAAAAGGCCGCAAGCCCGAGAAAGCTCATGAACCCCACGATGTCGGTGACGGTGGTGAGGAACACCGTCGAGGCGATGGCCGGGTCGAGCCGGAACCGGTCGAGACCGATCGGGATCAGCGCACCCATCACCCCGGCCACCAGCAGGTTCACGATCATCGCGGCACCAAGAACCAGTGCGATGCGCTCGTCGCCGAACCAGAACCAGCTGACGGTGCCGGCGATCACGGCGAAGGCGAGCCCGTTGAGCGAGCCGACGGTGCTTTCCTTGACGATGAACTTCCTCGCGTTGGTTGGGGTAAGTTCGCGCATGGCGAGCGCGCGGACCGCGACGGTCAGTGACTGGGTGCCGGCGTTTCCGCCCATCGACGCGACAATCGGCATCAGGACCGCCAGCGCCACCATCTTCTCGATGCTGGACTCGAACAGTCCGATCACGATCGAGGCGAGGATTGCGGTGCACAGGTTGATCGCCAGCCAGGAAAACCGCGAGCGCGAGGTGTCCAGCAACCCACCGTGCAGATCATCCTCCACCACGCCGCCAAGGCGCATCAGGTCTTCTTCCGCTTCCTCGTCGATCACCTCGACCACGTCATCGACGGTGATCATGCCGGCAAGACGTCCGTTTCGATGGACTACCGGTGCCGAGATCAGCCCGTACTGCCGGAACAGCAGTGCGATTTCCTCCTGGTCGGTGTCGACGGGAATCATGTGCAGGGTCGGATCCATGATGTCGGCGACGAGGACCGGCCGTTTGGAACGCAGCAGGTGACTGAGGGCCAGCCTGCCAAGCGGGCGACCGTCATCGTCCACGACGAAAAGGTCGTAGAAGTCCTCCGGCAGGTCCCCGCCGGTTCGCAGGAAGTCGATGGTCTGTCCGACGGTCCATTCCAGCGGGACCGACACATGCTCCCGCTGCATGAGCCGGCCGGCGGAATCGTCGTCGTAGGCGAGGCCCTGTTCGAGCAGGCGGCGTTCGTTCTCCGGAAACGCGCCGAGGACCAGTTGCCGGTCCTCCCGGTCGAGTTCACCGATGACGTCCACCGCGTCGTCCGATGCCAGTGCGACGACCGAGTTCGCCAGCACCTCGTCGTCGAGGTATCCGATCACGCTCTCGCGGACCGTCTCGTCGAGTTCACGCAGGATGTCGGGATCGAAGTAGCGCCCGACGATGGTAACCAGCAGCCTGCGATCCTCACCGGAATGGCGTTCGATGAGATCGGCAAAGTCGGCCGGATGAAGCGGCCGGACCAGCCGGTACAGCCGCCTGCCCCTGCGTTCGGCAATGGCGCGTGCGACCGCTTGCTCGAGTTCCGGCGTAAGCCCATAGAGCCTGGCGCGTGTCTTCGGTTCGCGGTTCGCGACCTCGCGCCGCAGCTCTTTCAGCTGGCGTTCGAGTTTCTTGCGCCGGCGCCGTTCCCGGCGCAGACGGGTCAAGGTCTTGTGTGCTGCGGCCGAACCGCGGCGTGAACGATCCCGCTCCCCGGTTCCGTCGCTCGGCATGGCTGATCCGCCTCCCGGTTCGGGCACCCCGGGATCCGCAGGGGCAGTCAAGCCGGGCCTGATCGTCTGTTGCCTGGTAATGGACAGATACCCGGCCCGGTGCCGCAACCGGGCGGGTGCATGGTGCGGTCGAGAAGACTCGAACTTCCACCCGGTTTCCCGGACAGCGACCTCAACGCTGCGCGTCTACCAATTCCGCCACGACCGCACTATTCTCCCGGCCGGATCCCCGACCCCCCGGAGGTTGCGGGGAATTAGCAAATCCGGACGGGACAATCAAGCAGGCGACCGCTGATGCCAGGCTGCCGCAGCCCTGACGACGTCATCGAGTGGCGATTTTCCGACCGCGCGGTCGACTACGCCGAAGCCGTTCGTGTGATGGAGCAGCGCGCGCATGACATCAGGTGGAAGCACGCGCCGGAACTCGTGTGGCTGCTCGAGCATCCGCCGCTGTACACCGCGGGGACCAGTGCCCGGTCGGGAGACCTGCTGTCGCCCGGACGGTTTCCGGTCCACCGCACCGGGCGTGGCGGGCAGTACACCTACCACGGACCGGGGCAGCGGGTGGCCTACGTGATGCTGGACCTTGCGCGCCGCCGCCCCGACGTGCGCTGCTATGTGCACGCGCTGGAGGACTGGGTGATCACGGCCCTTGCCCGGTTCAACGTCGCCGGTATCCGTTCACAGGGCCAGGTCGGGATCTGGGTGCGACGAACCGACCGGAACGCGCCGGCGCGCCAGGACAAGATCGCCGCGATCGGGGTCCGGATCCGGCGCTGGGTCACCCTGCACGGAGTGTCCCTGAACGTGGCGCCGGACCTCGAGCACTTCGGGGGCATCGTTCCCTGCGGTGTCCGGGACGGGGGCGTGACCAGCCTCGAGGATCTCGGGGTGCTGGTCCCCATCCCCGAGGTGGATGTGGTACTCAAGGAAACATTCGCGGAGTGTTTCGGGCCGGGCACACGGATGGAACTGTCCGGGTGACGCCACCCGCCGCCACGGAGGCGGGAGTGGAAATCGGGCCTCTCATCCCGTACATCAACACTTCGGCTCTTCGGTCCATGTTCAGACAGGCGCCCTGCCATGCCAATCAGGATTCCCGAGGATCTCCCGGCAACCGAGATCCTGGAGAAGGAAGGTGTTCTCCTGATCAGGGAACAGGACGCGATCCGCCAGGACATCCGGCCGATGCGGATCGCCCTGCTCAACCTGATGCCGAAGAAGATCGAGACCGAGACCCAGATTGCCCGCCTGCTTGCCGGTTCGCCGCTGCAGATCGAGATGACCCTGGTCACGCCGACAGGCTGGCAGCCGCGCAACACGCCGCGCGAGCACATGCTGGACTTCTACCGGGAATTTGCCGAGATCAGGGACGAGAAGTTCGATGGACTGATCGTGACCGGGGCGCCGATCGAACAGCTGCCCTTCGAGGACGTCGTGTACTGGCAGGAACTCTGCGAGATCTTCGACTGGTCGCGGGGGCACGTGCACGGGCTGTTCAACCTGTGCTGGGGCGCCCAGGCGGCGCTGCACCACTTCTACGGCATCCCGAAGTACCAGCTGCCGGAGAAACGGTTCGGCGTCTATCCGCACCGGGTGCGCCCGAGCCGGTCGCTGCTGACCCGCGGCCTTGACGACGTGACCAACATTCCGGTCTCGCGCCATACCGAGAACCGCATCGAGGACTTCGAGGCATTTCCCAATCTCGACGTCCTGATCGAGTCGGACGAGGCCGGACTGTGCCTGATCCATGACCGTGACCTCAGGCACGTGCACATGTTCAATCATCTCGAGTACGACTCGATGACCCTGCACGTCGAGTACCGCCGTGACCTCGACGCCAACCAGCCGATCAGGCCGCCGCGCTACTACTATCCCGACGACGATCCGGAGCGTGCGCCGGTCAACAGGTGGCGCACCGCCGGACACCTGCTGTTTTCCAACTGGATCAACCAGGTCTACCAGGCAACCCCGTTCGATATTTCCCGGATCGGCACCGACGCGGGCTGAGGTCAAGCTTCTTGACCTCGGGCCCCGGCACCCCGACACTGCGCCGACGCGCCCTCTGCACGGGATTTTGCCTTGCAGACGGGGCTGCATACCTGCCGGAACGCCGGCCAGGAACCATCGAACGAGACGGTAGAGGGGGAGCCAAATGCCTACCGTAAACATGTCGGTGAACGGCAGACCGGTATCCGGAGAGGTCGAAGCCCGCACGTTGCTGGTACAGTTTCTGCGCGAGACCCTGCGGCTGACCGGTACCCATGTCGGCTGCGACACCAGCCAGTGCGGCGCCTGCGTCGTCCATGTCAACGGCTCGTCGATGAAGAGCTGCACCATGCTGGCAGTGCAGGCGGACGGCGCCGAGGTCGTGACCATCGAGGGACTGGCAGACGGCGACAGCCTGCACCCGATGCAGGAGGCGTTCCGGAACAACCACGGGCTGCAATGCGGTTTCTGCACCCCTGGCATGGTCATGAGCGCGGTGGATCTCGTCAATCGCAACCCGAAGGCCACCGAAGCCGAGATCCGGGAATGGCTGGAAGGAAACATCTGCCGCTGTACCGGCTATCACAACATCGTGAAGTCGATCCAGGAAGCGGCCGGAAACATGGGAGGCTGACATGCCAGACGGAGCACAGGACACCGGCATCGGCGCATCCGTCAGGCGGTTCGAGGACCAGCGCCTGCTCACCGGAAACGGAACCTATGTCGATGACATCAACCGGCCCGGCCAGACCTACGCCCATATCCTTCGAAGCCCGCACGCACACGCCCGGATCGTCTCGATCGACACCTCGGCGGCCGTTGCGAGCCCCGGCGTGGTCGCCGTGTTTACCGGCGAGGACATGCAGGTCGGAGGTCTGCCCTGCGGGTGGCAGATTCACAGTCAGGACGGTTCCCCGATGCACGAGCCGCCGCATCCGGTGCTGGCGCAGGGCAAGGTTCGCCACGTCGGCGATCAGGTTGCGGTGGTAATCGCCGAGTCCGTTCACCAAGCCCGTGCCGGCGCCGAACTGATCGGCGTCGACTACGATGTGCTGCCCGCGGTCATGGACCTGAAGGCGGCTGCGGCCGGTGGCACGCTGCTGCACGAGGAGATCGGCACCAACGTCTGTTATGACTGGGGTCTCGGCGACGAGGCGGCGGTCGATGCCGCCCTCGCCGCCTCGGCTCACGTGACCGAGATCGACATCACCAACAACAGGCTGATCCCCAACGCGATCGAGCCCCGGGCGGCGATCGCGGAGTACAATGGCTCGACCAGCGAATACACCCTGTACACAACGACCCAGAATCCGCACGTGATCCGGCTGCTGATGGGAGCCTTCGTCCTGTCACTGCCCGAACACAAGCTGCGGGTGATCGCGCCGGATGTCGGCGGCGGTTTCGGTTCGAAGATCTTCCTCTACGCGGAGGAAACCATCATCACCTGGGCGTCTGCGCGGATCGGCCGGCCGATCAAGTGGACGGCGGAACGCTCCGAGAGCTTCATGACCGATGCGCACGGGCGCGATCACGTCACCCATGCCAGGCTCGGTCTGGACGCGGACGGCCGGTTCACCGCTCTGAAGGTCGAGACCCACGCCAACATGGGCGCCTACCTCTCGACCTTCGCGACCAGCGTTCCGACCTACCTGTACGCAACGCTGCTGGCCGGCGTCTACACCACCCCGATCATATTCGCCAACACCAGGGCGGTGTTCACGAGCACGGTGGTGGTCGATGCCTACCGCGGTGCCGGGCGGCCCGAGGCGACGTACCTGCTGGAGCGCATCGTCAACAAGGCGGCGCGCGAGACAGGCCGCGATCCGGTGGAACTGCGCCGGCAGAACATGATCCAGCCGGACGCCTTCCCCTACGCGACACCGGTGGCGCTGACCTATGACAGCGGCAACTACCAGGCGACGCTGGAGACCGCGGAACGGCTGGCCGATGTCGCAGGGTTCGCCGCGCGCAAGGCCGCGTCGGAGGCAGCCGGAAGGAAGCGCGGTCTCGGCTACTCGACCTACATCGAGGCGTGCGGCATTGCACCCTCGGCGGTCGCGGGCCAGCTCGGAGCGCGGGCGGGGCTGTTCGAGTCCGCCGAGGTCCGTGTCCACCCGACAGGCAGTATCACCGTCTTCACCGGGACCCACAGCCACGGCCAGGGACACGAGACCACCTTCGCACAGCTGGTTTCCGACCAGCTCGGCATTCCCATCGAGAGCGTCGAGATCAGCCACGGCGATACCGGCAATGTCCAGTTCGGCATGGGGACCTACGGGTCACGCTCGCTGGCGGTCGGCGGGGAAGCGATCGTCCGCGCCACCAACAAGGTGATCGAGAAGGCCCGCAAGATCGCGGCCCATATCCTGGAGGCCTCGGCCGAGGATATCGAGTTTGCCGACGGGAGCTTCACGGTGGCCGGCACCGATCGCTCGATGGCGTTCGGTGAAGTGGCGCTTGCCGCCTACGTGCCGCACAACTTCCCGCACGACACGCTGGAACCGGGACTGGACGAGTCGGCCTTCTACGATCCGGCCAATTTTACCTTTCCGGGCGGCACCCACATCTGCGAGGTGGAAGTCGACCCCGAGACAGGGGTGGTCGAAGTGACGAACTTCACCGCGGTCGACGATGTCGGCAGGGTCATCAACCCGATGATCGTTGCCGGGCAGGTCCATGGCGGTGTCGCCCAGGGTATCGGCCAGGCGCTGCTCGAGGCGTGCGTGTTCGATTCCGAAGGCCAGCTGCTGACCGGGTCGTACATGGACTACACCATGCCCCGGGCCGACAACCTGCCGAGTTTCACGGTCGCAACAGAAACCACCCTGTGCGCCCATAACACGCTCGGGGTGAAGGGTGTCGGCGAGGTCGGAGCCATCGGGTCTCCGCCGGCGGTGATCAACGCGGTCGTGAACGCGCTTTCCGACCTCGGTGTGACCGACGTGAGCATGCCTGCGACATCGCAGACGGTGTGGCGGGCGATCCAGGATGCCAGGGCGTAGGAACGCTGTCAGCGCTGCATCGATCAACGGAGGACAGTGAACCATGCAAGACTTTTCCTATCGGAAGGCACAGAGCATCGCCGATGCCGTGGACGCAATGCGCGGCGCCGATGACGGCGCCTTCCTGGCGGGTGGGCAGACACTGCTGCCGACCATGAAACAGAGGCTGGCCGCGCCGAGCGACGTGGTGGACCTGTCGGGTATTGCCGAACTCACCGGCATCTCGGTTTCGGGTGACACCGTGACTGTCGGGGCAATGACCCCGCATGCGGCGGTTGCCACGTCGGGTGCCGTCAGGGATGCCATTCCCGCGCTCTGTGACCTGGCTGACGGTATCGGCGATCCGCAGGTGCGCAACATCGGGACCATCGGCGGGTCGATCGCCAACAACGATCCGGCGGCCGACTATCCGGCGGCCTGCGTGGCGCTCGGAGCCACCATCACCACCGACCGACGCGAGATCACGGCCGACGAGTTCTTCACCGGCCTGTTCGAGACCGCGCTCCAGGATGACGAGGTCATCGTCTCGGTTTCCTTCCCGAGGCCGCAGGCGGCCGCCTACATGAAGTTTCCGAATCCGGCGTCGCGGTACGCGCTGGTCGGAGTCTTCGTGGCACGGACAGGCGGCGGGGTCCGGGTGGCGGTGACCGGCGCCGGGGAAGACGGCGTATTCCGGGCCGGGGCGATGGAAGCGGCGCTGACATCCGCGTTTTCGCCTGACTCGATCTCCGACGGCCAGGTCGGCGAGGACGGTCTCATGAGCGACATGCACGCCGGTGCCGACTACCGTGCGCACCTGGTGGCGGTCATGGCACGGCGTGCGGTGGCGGCTGCCGGGTAACGTCGACCTTTCGCGTGGACAGGCCGGGTCGCTCCAGGGCGGCCGGCCTGTCCCTGTTCCTAGTCGGACTCGAACCGGGCGTAGCTGGCGAGCGGCTCACGGTCGACGACGAGTGCACACTCCGGCCGGCTCCAGTCGGCATAGCCGAGCGCCATGCCACAGATCACGACGTAGTCGTCGCCGATGTCGACATGTTGGCGGATGGTGGTGTGGAAATGCGAGAATGCCGCTTGCGGGCAGGTCTCGAGTCCGTGGCTGCGGGCGAGGATCATCACGTTCTGCAGGAACATGCCATAGTCGAGCCAACTGCCGATCCTGAGATCACGATGGATCTTGAAGATCATCCCGACCGGTGCGTCGAAGAACACGAGGTTGCGGTCGTGCTGGGCCTTGGTGCGCGCATAGTCGCCCTTCTCGATGCCGAGCATACCGTACAGGTCCCAGCCGACCTTGCGGCGCCGGCCCCGGTAGGGCTCGAAGAACCTCTCGGGATAGTAGGGAAATTCCGAGGTATTACGCGTTTCCGAATCCGACGACGCGGCCAGCAATGCCGCGGTCAGCCGGGCGAGCGCCGGCCCGGTCAGCACATGGCACAGCCACGGCTGCATGTTGGTGCCGCTCGGCGCACGACCGGCGAGTTCAAGGATTCGGCGCAACACCGTCTCGGGGACCGGCTTCGGCAGGAATCCGCGCAGGGAGCGTCTCTGCGAAACCGCCTCCTCGACCGGGTTGAGGCCGGAATGTCTGACGTCGATGATCGGAGCGTCGTTCATGGGCATGGATCCGTGATGCAGATGCGTAGGTACGCCATGACCCGCAAAGAGCGTCCTTCCCGGTCCGGCGCGGCGGACTATACCAGCCCGCGCGCCACTGAGAAGCCGGCTGGTGTCCTGCGACATCGTGGACGGTTCCGGTTCCCCGGTCGTCATGGTATGGCCCCGGTCTTCCCGTCAGTCCGAATCATGGTGGAGTGTCAATGACGCGTGCCCTTCCGTCGAGTGTTGCCGCGACACTGAAGCTGCTTTCCGGGGCGGACTACGTTGCGGACCGGTCCCTGGCGACCGCCCTGTACCTGGCGCTGTCACTGCGTCGGCCGCTGTTCCTCGAGGGCGAGGCCGGGGTGGGCAAGACCGAGATCGCGAAGGTCCTGGCCACAGGCCTCGACCGTCGGCTGATCCGCCTGCAGTGCTACGAGGGTCTCGATGCCTCGATGGCGGTATACGAGTGGAACTACCCGCGCCAGATGTTGCAGATCCGGCTCGCCGAGGCGCAGGGCGGCACCGACCAGGCGTCACTGGAGCGCGATCTGTTCTCGGATGCCTTCCTGATCAAGCGCCCGCTGCTGCAGGCGCTGGAACCCGACCCGGGCGGTCCTCCGGTGCTGCTGATCGACGAACTCGACCGGACGGACGAGCCGTTCGAGGCATACCTGCTCGAGATCCTCTCCGACTTTCAGGTCACGATACCCGAGACCGGAACCGTACGCGCGGCATCACCCCCTGTCGTCATCATCACGTCCAACCGAACCCGGGAAGTCCATGATGCCTTGAAGCGCCGGTGCTTCTACGCCTGGGTTGACTATCCGGACATCGAGCGCGAGACCCGGATTCTCGCGGTAAAGGCGCCTGGAACGCCCGAAGCGCTGTCGGGTGAGGTGGTGCGGTTTGTCCAGGAGCTCCGGCGCATGGACCTGTTCAAGGCACCGGGTGTCGCGGAAACCATCGACTGGGCCCATGCCCTGATACAGCTCGACCACATGTCGCTGGACGCACGCGCGGTCGACAACACGCTCGGCGTGCTGCTCAAGTACCAGGACGACATCGCCCGTATCCAGGGCAGCGAGGCGAACCGCATTCTCACCGAGATTCGGACCGAGGCGGCAATGGCCCGGGCCCCGCGCCGCGCATGAGTATCCCCGCGCCCCCCGAACGGGACGGCGGTCGGCTCGGGCTCAACGTGCTGCATTTCTGCCGGGCGCTGCGCGCCGCCGGCATGCCGATCGGAACCGGCCGGGCCCTGGGCGCGGTGCGTGCGGTGCGCCGCTGCGGCATCGATGACCGGGAGACCTTCTACTGGGCCTTGCACGCGGCCCTGGTCAGCCGTCCCGAGCAGCGCGAGATCTTCGGGCAGATGTTTCACGTCTTCTGGCGCAACCCGCACCTGCTGGAACGCATGATGCAGCTCGTCCTGCCGCGGTTCCGCACCGGGGGGGACCGGGAAGGGGAACGGACACCCGGCCGGCGGATCGTCGACGCCCTGTCTCCCGGGGAAGGCGAACCGGCGCAGCAACCGGGCGACGAGGTCGAGGTTGATGCGGCGCTCACCTGGTCCGCGACCGAGGTCCTGCGCAGCATGGACTTCGAGACGATGAGTGCCGCGGAGATTGCGGTCGCCCGTGCGGCGATCTCGCGCATGCACCTCGTGGTGGCGGAGAAACCGACCCGACGGTACCGACCCGGGCCGCGCGGTCCCCGCATCGACTTCCGGGCGTCGTTCCGGGCTGCGCACCGTGCCGGCGATACCATCGTGCTTCGCAGGCGCAAGGCGCGGACCCGGCCCCCGCCCCTCGTGGTGCTGTGCGACATTTCCGGGTCGATGGGTCGCTACTCGCGCATGCTGCTGCACTTCACCCATACCCTGTCGTGCCAGCGCGACCGGACGCATACCTTCCTGTTCGGGACCCGATTGACCAATATTACCCGTCACCTTCGATACCGTGATGTCGACGAAGCCCTGGACCGGGCCGGACAGGCGGCCGAGGACTGGTCAGGAGGGACCCGGATCGGGCTGTGCCTGCACTCCTTCAACCAGGAATGGTCACGCCGGGTCCTCGGCCAGGGCGCGATCGTCCTGCTGATCAGCGACGGACTCGATCGCGATGCCGGCCAGGGGCTGTCGGAGGAGATCGAGCGCTTGCAGCGATCCTGCCGTCGGTTGATATGGCTCAATCCGCTGCTTCGCTACGAACAGTTTGCTCCCCGGTCCCGGGGTATCCGCGCTATCCTGCCGCATGTCGACGAGTTCAGGCCCGTGCACTCGCTTGACAGCCTCGAGGATCTGGCCAGGGCGCTGGACACGCCGGTTGGCGTGCGGGGATCGACGATGAGTACATGGCGCAGGAAACTTGCGGCGCTCGAGGGGTCGGGAGAAACGGAGAGAGGGACATGGCCACAGTGACATACGACGCCCTGGCCCGTGACGATGTGCTTGCGACAGTGGCCGACTGGCGAGACCAGGGCCGGCGAACGGCAATTGCCACCGTGATCGGCACCTGGGGCAGCTCGCCCAGGCCGGTGGGCAGCCAGCTCGGCATCGACGATGCCGGCAATCTCGTGGGATCGGTCTCGGGCGGATGCATAGAGGGCGCTGTTGCCCGGGAAGCGCTCGAAGTGATGGACCAGGGACAGCCCCGGGTACTCGAGTTCGGGGTATCAAACGAGCAGGCCTGGGAAGTCGGGCTTGCATGCGGCGGAACCGTGAGGGTGTTCGTGGAACGGGTGGAGGACTGAGCGGCATGCGGGCCGAACTCCTGCTCCGGATTCAGGCCGCGCGGGCGAGCCGGCAAGCATTGGCGGTCATCACCCGGATCAGCGACGGCGCGCAGAGCCACTGCGACGGCGACGTGGTGACCGGCGCGCTGCAGCTCGGGGACGGCGAACTGGAAGCGGTACGCACGCGCATGCGGGACGACAACAGCGGCATGCTGGCCGGTGGAGAACTGTTTGTTCACGTTCACGCTCCCCCTGTCCGGCTGATCATCGTTGGTGCGGTGCATATCGCCCAGGCGCTCGCTCCCATGGCCCGGACTGCCGGGTACGATGTGACCGTGGTGGATCCACGCGGGACCTTCGCGACCACCGACCGGTTTCCCGGCATCGCCCTGTCCGACGAGTGGCCTGACGATGCACTCGAGATCCTCGAGCCGGATGCGAGGGCCGCTGTGGTGACCCTGACCCACGACCCGAAGCTCGACGATCCGGCACTCACCGCGGCATTGCGCTCACCCGCATTCTACATCGCGGCCCTCGGCGGCCGGCGGACCCACTCGCTACGGCTCGAGCGGTTGCGCGAAGCGGGTTTCACCGATGCCGATCTTGCCCGCATCAACGGACCGGCCGGACTGCCGATCGGTGCAACCTCGCCTGCCGAAATCGCGGCATCGATCCTCGCCCAGATGATCGCGGTCCGTCATGGCCGTTCGGACGTTCCGGGAACACGGCCATGATTTTCGGTGCGGTGCCGCTCCACGAGGCGGAAGGCGCGATCCTCGCGCACAGTCACCGGTTGAACGGGCGAACCCTGAAGAAGGGCCGGATCCTGACAGCCCGGGACCTCGACGACCTGAGACAGGCCAGCCACGAGAGCGTGATCTGTGCGCGGATCGAGCCCGATGACATGCTCGAGGACGACGCTGCCAACCTGCTTGCGGGGGCGGTGTGCGGTGCGAACCTGTCCCGCGCCGCTGCCTTTACCGGGCGATGCAACCTGTTTGCCGAGACCGACGGCATCGTGCTCTACGATCCGAACCGGCTTGACGGGTTCAACCAGGTCGACGAAGCCGTCACCCTCGGTGTGGTGCCGCCATACCAGCATGTGTGCAAGGGGCAGATGGTCGCGACCCTCAAGATCATCCCGTTTGCCCTGCCGTCAACCGTGACACGTATTGCTGCTGCCATTGCGCGGAGCGGCGGCAGCCTGATCAGGGTTGCACCGTTCGGAGCGCGGGTCGCCGGCCTGGTACAGTCTCGGCTTGTCGGCACCAAGGAGTCGGTTCTGGATTCGACGCGCACGGTCACGCAGGCGCGCCTGGAGGCGATCGGGTCCAGTCTTGTCCACGAGGTGCGCTGCGAGCACGAGACCGCGAGGGTCGGCCGCGGGATCTCGCAGCTGCGCGAACAGGGTGCCGACCTGGTCCTTGTCTCGGGCGCCTCCGCCGTGGTTGACCGCCGGGACGTGGTGCCGGCTGCGATCGAGCAGGCCGGCGGACGGATCCTCCACTTCGGCATGCCGGTCGACCCGGGCAACCTGATGCTGATCGCTGCCATCGATGACATACCGGTGATCGGCATGCCGGGCTGCGCCCGTTCGCCGCGGCTCAACGGTTTCGACTGGGTCCTGCAGCGCATCGCGGCCGGACTGGATGTGCGAGCGAACGACATCATGGGCATGGGTGCGGGAGGCCTGTTGAAGGACGTCTCGGCCCGCCCCCTTCCGCGTGCGCGCGCACGCCGCGATGCTCCGGCGCCGGCCCGCAGGCCGAGGATTGCCGGGCTGCTGCTCGCGGCTGGACAATCGCGGCGCATGGGCAGCCGCAACAAGCTGCTTGCCGATGTGGACGGTGTGCCGATGATCCGTCGAACCGCGGAGAACCTGCTTGCATCAACGGCCCGTCCGGTGGTTGTGGTCACCGGTCACCAGGCGACGGAAGCCGAGCGGGTACTCGACGGTCTCGATGTCATCACGGTCCACAACCCGTCCCATGCCACGGGTCTGAGCTCGTCGCTGAAGGCCGGCCTCGAAAAGCTGTCGGACGATGTGAACGGTGTGGTGGTCTGTCTCGGCGACATGCCGTTGGTCACCAATGCTACGATTAACAGGTTGATCGCCGCTTACGATCCGGTCGAAGGACGGGCGATCTGTGTTCCGACCTGGAAGGGCAAGCGTGGCAATCCGGTGCTGTGGGACCGGCAGTTCTTCGAGGACATGGCGGAACTCTCGGGTGACGTGGGGGCCCGCCATCTGATCGGGACCCACGGAGAACTCGTGGTCGAGGTCGAAATGAAGGACGACGGTGTCATGGTTGACATCGACACGCCCGAAGCGCTGGCCCGGGTCAACGGCAAATGAGTGACAGCTCGTTCCTCGACGGGCTCTACCACCGTGACATCATTACGCTGGCCAGGCGTGGACGCGACCGTGGGCGGCTTGATGCACCGGACCGGAGTGCGCGCGCCGACAACCCGCTGTGCGGTGATCGTGTCACCATGGATCTCGACCTCGACAATGACCGCATCGCGCGCATCGGGCACAGGGTGCGCGGTTGCGCGCTGTGCGAGGCCGCAGCCGAGATCATTGCCGAAGAGGCAGTGGGGGTTACGAAGAGCGAGGTTGCAGCCGTTCGCAGCGCCCTGCAGGACTATCTCGGCGGAGAAAGCGGGGACCTGCCCTGGGAGCAACTGAAGATCTTCGCCCCGGTATCACGGGTCCCCTCAAGGCACGAGTGCGTGCTGCTGGCGTTTGACGCCGTACTCCGCGCGCTCAAGTCCTGAGCGGGTCCTGCCGGGGACAGGGGGACTGACCGACGGGGGAGAGTTCCGGTTCCGGCAAGCGGAAACACGACGGGAAGGAAAAGTCACCGTGTCCTGTTCGGGCTGCAGAACCGTGTGGCGCCTCCGGAGCTGAGCGTATCGGGTTCGTGATCGACAGGTCTGTGGCGCCGGGTCCAACCTTGTCCGACCTGATCGGGTGTATGCCGTGTCAGCAGGCGCACGACAGCTCGTGCGTACGCAACCGTACGCTGCTTCGGTGCCGGTCCCGCCGTCGACTTCAGCCGAGACGGGCTTCGGCAAGCTTCGTGCCTTCGATCCGGGCCCGGATCTTGGCAAAGGCGGTCTCGCGCGCGGTCGAGATATCATCGCCGAACGGCGAGAAACCGCAGTCGTCGGTGCTGCCGAGCGCCTCCGTCCCCAGATGCTCGGCCGCTTCCAGAATGCGAGCGCACACGTCTTCGGCGCTCTCGATGCGCGGATCGATGGGATCGGTCACGCCGACATAGACGACCTGGCCGGGCCGCCGTTCGCGCGCAATGATGTCGAGAGCACGGCCGCGGTCGGTCTCGCTCGCCATCTGCACGAAAAACCGCCCGGCGTTGATTCCGAACAGGTCGGGCAGCAGCTCGGCATAGTCGACATCGGCCGAATGGGTCGAATCCTGGTCTCCGCCTGGGCAGGTGTGTACCCCGATTCGGGCGCGTTCGGCGTCGGAGAAACGCGCGAGCACGTCGTTGTTCAGTGCGACGAACTGGCGCAGCAGCCCGCGCGACGGGTCGAGCTTGCAGCACAGCCGACCCTCGGTGAAGTCGATCTGCACGCTGTCGGCGCCAGCATCAAATGCAGAACGTATGTCCTTCTCGCATTCGTCCACAAGGTCGGCGAGAAACGCGCCCTGCGGATAGTCATCGATTCCATCCCGGGGATAGATCAGGGAGATCGCCGAGGGCGCGATGACCGCCTGCTTGACCGGCAGGCCGGTATGGGCTCTGGCCGCTCTGACATAGTTCCCCGAATAGGTCGTGTAGCGGAATGGCCCGGCGGTCAGCACCGGCAACTGCCGGGTGTGCCCGTCCTCGAACGGGATCACCACTCCGTCGGGCGCGAGCGCCGTCAGCCCGGCGAGCGGATAGGTGGCGAAGCTCGGTTTCGACTGCTCGCCGTCGGTAATCACGGGAGAGCCTGTCGCTTCCATTTCGGCGATCGTCTCGGCGATCGCACGGTTCGTCGCGTTGGCCAGGCCCGCGTCGTCGAGCGTTCCGCCGGCATGGGCCGTCATGGCCTCGATCAGGTAGCCCGGCCGGGGCACGCTGCCGATCGGCTCGGTGGGAATGGATATCGCCATCGCTCGTCTCCTGAACACGCTCGGGACCGGTATTCCCGAGTATAGCGTCCCCTGGCGTTTGCGTCCGCGAAGAACGCCAAACTGTTGCGTCGTGGGCTGGCGCACGGCCCGACGTTGGCGGCATCGCTGCACTGGGCGGTAGCCTACAACTTGCTCGATATAGCAGTGCTATATGTCCATGCATGGTGGAGGGTGCGGGAGAATGCGAGTAAGGCGGTGTTTGCGCGTCACCTCAACGTGACAACGGGCCTGGTAAGGCAAGTGGAAGCGCGGTCAGAAGCGACCGCGCGGCGCTTCGCTGAAGCTCCTGACGCCGGTGGCGAAGAACGGTCTCGGGGCGGTCGCCTGAAGTTTCCCCTCCGGAGTTGGAGGTGAGCAACAGAGCGTTCAATCCTCGTGCCAGGCAGTCCGCGCGGTTCTGTACCGATCAACGGGTAGCAGGCGCTGGTCTGTCCTTCGAAATGGGCGCCTGCAGTCCCGTTGGATGCCGGACCATTTGCGGTCGTGGATAGAGACCGCCGGTCACGCTGCCGCCTCCAACTCGGCGATTTCGTCGTCTTCGAATTCGACGTCGCGTTCAGCCTCGTCCATCCCGGTTTCGGCAACTACCGGTTTGCCCATCGCGTCCGCCACGATCTCGGACAGCGCCTGCATGCGCGCGTCAAAGAACGCATCGAAGTCGTCGTTGCGCAGATAACCGGGCTCGATGAGGTGGGATCGCAGGATATCGTCCAGCACAAACGAGGATACACCTTCCTGCTCTTCGATTCTCCGGAGGTACCGGGACGGGGCGTCCCCACCGATCGAGATATTCGAGGCTTTGGACAGCGGCGTCTTGTTGACAATGGAATTGAAGACTGCTGGCGGAATCTCCTTCTTCTTGCACCATGCCTGCGGAAAGATGTGGTGGATATCGATTCGGTCGTTGAAGAACGTCATGATGTCCGTAGGTCGATTGGTCTTGAAATCTCGGCAGCCGCGGCGCATCAGAAGAGCGTGAATGCCTTTGTAGGCTGCCGAGATGCGTATGCGGAGCGAACGAAGACGTTCCTGCTGAAAAACTGCCTCGTCGAGCGCTTGGGGTCTTGGCCCCCGATTCCGGATCCAGTCCACAAGTTCGGGCACGTCTCTCGCAAGACGTGTTTCAGTGCTGGAGCCGAAGAGTTCGCCCAGCGTAACCGACCAGAACCAGCGCGCGATTTTTTCCTTGGCGGCGGTTGTGCGCGCCTCGCGGCCGAGAATAGCGAAGGTCGACGCGAGCCCGATGATGAGCGTGTGGTAAGGCACGTCCCGGTGCCAGATGATCTTCTGCTCATTCAGGAAGGTGCCCGCCTCAATCATTCCGGCCTCGACTGCATCCGCGTGGGCCTCATAGCCGCTGAGCGGGAGCGCCAACAGCGCGTCCCGGTTGCAGCTGATCCGGGGAAGGTCTCTACCCTCGACACCCGCGGTAGCGCGTGCTAACCGGCGTTCCTGTGTGTGCAGCAATGTACAGGCTTGGAGAAAGTCAGTACTGGCAACTTGCGTGAGCACATCGCACGGATTGGGAGAGCCGATGATCCGGGCCCGACGACCAATTCCGGATTTGTCAGCCGGACCGTTCCAGTCGCGCCGAAGGTCGAAATCACTGGCGGCGAAGATGGCCGTGAGGAGCTCGAACGCATCCAGTTTCTTGCCGCCCACATTGACCTTTTCGAAGACGAGGCAAATGGCCTCTCGGCTGTTATTCCGATCGAGCCGGATGAGTGGCATCTTGTAGCGCGCGATCTTGTCGACCACGCCCCGGTCGAAGTCCCGCTCAAGATCGGAAACATCCTCTCCTCGCGGCTTCCAATAGTCGCGCCAATCGTAGAACCAGTCCTTGCTATCGAAGACCCGGTTCAGGGGAAACATGTGTTTTTCGAATTCCCGATCGCGCGTGGACAGATCGAGCTCGATATCTCGTCCGAAACTCGTTCGTATCCTTCGATCCGCCGGCACACCGATGATCGCCTCCTCGATGTCCGCCCCGGCAGCCAGGGCTTTCCGGATATCGAGGTAGTAGAATCGGTCCACCTCCGTTCCACGATGAGTTCGGGTCCGAACCGGCTGGTCGGAATAGGTTGACTGGTAGAGGGATGTGATTCGTTGCTGGCCGTCGAGCAGCAAGTCATCTGGAGCTACGTCCTGGTCAGGGACATTGGCGAGGAGGCGAGGTTTGAATCGGATATCGCCCCCTGTCTGAAGAGTCAGCAATGCACCCACGGGAAAGCCTTTGGCGACGGAGGCGATGAGACTGCGGACATCTTTGTCGCCCCAAACGTAATCCCTTTGAAAGTCAGGAAGTTGGAGACGACCCTCATGGGCATAGCGGAGGAGATCCCTGAGATCCTCCTTCGTAGTATCGAACATCAGGCAGTTGCTCCCTTCCGGCGGTCCGTCGGAATCTGTACCGCGACCATCGCTTCATACGGAAATCCGAGGGCGGATTGACGATGGAGTACCGTCTTATCCAGCATGCTCCGCCGCCGCAACGATGAGTATGCGACCGTCAATCCCACATTCCAAGGTCGCCGGCGCAAGAACGTCCCTGCCGACCAGGGTACGAGCGCAAGCGTGGGCGTGGGCATAGAGGACGACGATGCCACCACGTCTGTGCTGACGGCGCCAGCTGGCGATCTGCCCGAGGTGTCGGGCGGGAACACGCTGACACTGACGCTCGAACGCGCGCTGGTCTAGGGTGAGAGCCTCGCAGTGCCGCTGACCTTCGCCGGCACGGCGACGCTCGGGGCCGACTAAACGCTGGCGGCACCGGAGACGGCGCTCGCGGCCGGGACCTATGCCAACCTCGCGGGAGCCGGGCGCAAGAGCTCGCCGACGGTGACCTTCACCGGCGCTGCGGGGAGCAAGTCTGCGACGGTGGCAACGCTGGTGCTGGCGACGGCGGCGGACAGCGGGGCCGAGGGCGAGGGGACGTTCTCGCTCGACGGTGAGGCGACCACGGCGATGCTGGGCGCGGACTATGCGCGCGGCAACTGGCTGCTCGGCATGGCGCTGTTGCAGAGCAGTGGCGAAGGCGGCTACCGGGGTACCGACCCCGGCGAGAATATCTGCGCCGACCCCGACATGGACGGCGTGGACCCGCCGCCGGACCTGTGCAACGGCGCTGTGCGGAATGGCGAGGTCGAGGCGACGCTGACAGCGGCGGTGTCCTATGCCGCATTGCAGGCGTCCGAGCGGCTAAAGCTTTATGGCGCGCTGGGCCATGGCACCGGCGAGGTGACGCTGAAGCCGGATCTTGGCGGCAGGGCGCTCACCTCCGACGTCTCCTGGACCATGGCGGCGCTGGGCCTGCGCGGCGATGTGGTCGCCCCGCAGGACAGCGGTCCGGCGCTGGCGGTGACCTCGGATGCGCTCTGGGCGAGGACCGGCTCGGACAACCTGGAGGACCGGGATTTTGCCGCCTTGCTCGCCTTCGATCCCGACCCGGCGACGAAGCGCGGTCCATCGCTGACGCTGAACCAGGACTAGGGCGGACAGGTCAAAGGCGGCCTCGACACGCCGTTCACGCCGGAAACGACCGGCGCGGCGCGGCCACCGCCCGCTGGCAGGCCGAGGCGGCATATGGCTTCCCGGCCTTCTCGGGCCGCTTCACCGGCAGCCTGCATATGGGGCTCGGGCTTGCAACCGGAGCACGCGACTACAGCCTGGTGTGGAGACTGACGCCCACGGCCAACGCCAACGCGCCGGATGTCTCCTTCGGTGTTCGAGCAACACGAAGGGAGAGCGACACAGCCATGCAGGAACATACCGTCAGGTTCAAAATCAACGCGCGGTGGTAGGCGTCGCGCTCGCCGATGGCGCGGAGGATCAGCGGATGGGACGGTCCACGGGCCTGGAGCTTCATCCGCGCAAGCAAGGCATATCGCGCGGTGTGGGAGAAGCGCCTGCCGCAGCCCGGCCTGCCGGAGCGAGCGCCCTTCCCGGTCCGCTTGCAGACCTTCACCGATACCGGCACCCTGCGTTGGGGCATGGCGGTCTGCGAAGACCCGTATGCGGAACTTCCCCTCGCGCCCTCCTGGGTGAGCGGATACCGGCTCGGGGCGAATGGACTTCCGTTCGCGTCTCGTGCGATTGAGAAGGTACAAACAACAGCTCCGGTGTCGACGGTCGGGACTGCGGACACGTCCGTGGTTGGCAGGCACGCGGGCGCGGTTTCGCATCCTGTCCAGCCGCAGTCCGATCCAGAAGCTGTTGCAGCGAGCCGCGGACAGGACAATGCGCAAATACGGGACCGTCGCCACGCACGGGTGTGCCGCCAACCCGCGCTCTGCGTTCTCAGGGTCAGGTGGTGATCACGGACATCCGCCCGCTACAGCGGCGGGTCACGCTCGAGAGCAGCGCGGATGCGGTCGGGATCGACAGCCACGTCGATACCCGAGCGCTCCAGCTGCAGCTTCATCGATACCCGCGAGTCCATCTCGCCCCAGCCGCGGTTCAGCGCTTCGGTCATTTCCTCGAGCGCGAGGTTGGAGATCCGCATCGGGACCGCGAATTCCCGTCCGAGCGCGGTCGCCAGCGAAACATCCTTGTGGGCCAGGCGCAGGGCAAAGGCCGCGGGTTCGTAGCTGCCGGGAAGGAACTGGCTGACCAGCCCGTCAAAGGTCCGCCGCCGGCCAAGCACCCCCTGGCGCACCGCTTCCCACAGCGCCAGCGGTTCCAGCCCGGCCTTCACTCCGAGCGCAAACACCTCTGCGAGCGCGGCCTGTACCGTGTATCCGGCACAGTTGTGAACAAGCTTGGCAATCGATCCGGCCCCGATGGGTCCGATATATGCCGCCTGGTCTCCCATGGCGTCGAGCAGCGGGCGGTAACGATCGAACCGATCCCTGTCACCGCCGACCCAGATCGCGAGTTTCCCGGACCGGGCTCCCGCCGGTCCGCCGCTGACCGGCGCGTCAAGCAGGCAGATGTCGCGTTCGGCCAGACTGGCGTGCAGGGTCCGTACGACGGTCGGCGAATTGGTCGAAAGGTCGAACACGGTGCTGCCGGGCGCGAGGTGCTCGAGCAAGCCTCCGGGTCCGGTCGTCACGGCCGTGACCTCCGGCGGTCCCGGCAGGGAGAGGAACACGACTTCAACGGCCCGGGCGACCTCGTCCGTCGACGCGGCCCACGTCGCGCCCTCGGCACGGTGGGGTTCCGCCACTGCGGGCCGGGCATCATGGACCACGAGTTCATGTCCCGCCCGGGCGAGGTTGAGTGCCATGGAACCGCCCATGGTTCCGAGCCCGATGAAACCTGCGCGCATGTTTTTCTCCCGTGGGCCGGAATGCTCCCGGGTCAGTCTCCGCGTTCGACCTGGGGAGGCTGTTGCGGAGGATCGCTGGAGGCTTCCGCCCGTTCCCCGACCGTACCCGAGATCCGCCTGAGCAGCGGCAGCATTTCGTCCCGGGGAGCGACCTTCTCGACCGTGCCCTGGTTCAGCACCAGGATATGGTCGACATGATGCAGGATACTGGGCCTGTGCAGGATCACAACCACGGTGGTTCCCTGCGCCTTCAGGGCCTTGAGCGCGCTCCCCAGCGCCGCCTCGCCCTCCATGTCCAGACTGGAGTTGGGCTCGTCGAGGATCAGCAGCTTCACGTTGCCGTAGACCGCGCGGGCAAGGCCGAGTCCCTGTCGCTGGCCGCCGGACAGAAACCCCCCGCCCTCGCCCACCTCGGTATCGAGACCGTGCGGGAGCCCTTCGATCATGGTACGCACACCGGCGAGATCGATCGCCTTCCAGGCGGCGCCCTCTGTCGCGTCGGTCTCGAACCGGGTGACGTTCTCGAACACCGTTCCGGCCATCAGTTCGACCCGCTGCGGCAGGTAGCCGACCACACGGCCCCGCTCCTGGGCCGGCCATGCGTTCAGCATGGTGCCGTCCAGCCGGATGTCGCCCGCCGAAGGTGCCTCGATACCGGTCAACAGCCGTGCGAGCGTCGATTTTCCGGCTGCGGTGTGTCCGATGATGCCAAGGGACTCGCCCGGCTGCAGCGTGAAAGTGACGCGATTCAGGATCAGCTGCGACGTGTTGGGCGGCCGGTAGGCCGCGTGCAGCACATCGAGCCGGCCGCGTGTCTCCGGGGGGGTGATGGACTCGATCCACCGACCCGATCTCGATTTCAGGACCTCGCGGAGACCCTTCAGACACTGTCCGGCCCGGGCGATGTTGTCCCACGAGTTGATCAGCATCTCGAGCGGCATGATGCACCGGCCGACCAGCAGCAGGGCCGCCATCATCACGCCCGGCTCCATGTCCGAGTCGGGCGAGAGCATCTGCACCGCGGCCACCGTCATGACGGCGGCAAGCGAACCCATGCGGCTCATCTTGATGAAGGCGAAGTAGGTGCCCGCCTTCCGGCTCACGATGCCCTGCATTTCGATGACACGGTCGTTCTGCTGACGCCATCGACGGATGACCCGCCGCGTCATTCCGAGGGCCTCGATCGTGTCGGCGTCCCGGATGGCCATGTCGGCGAACGCCGTTGCCTGCAGGTCAATCTGGCCGGCTTCGCGCCGCATGCCGATGGTACTGAACCGCGAGGCAAGGGCCAGCCCGAGGGCGATCAGGGTGACGACCAGTGCCGCGAGCCCGATGTAGAAGTTCATCAGGAACAGAACGAGGATGAAGATCGGTACCCACGGCGCGTCCATCACCGCGAACACCTGCGGACCCGAAAGAAAGGTACGCAGCTGCTGCAGATTGCGCAGCAGCGAGACGTCCGCGACTGAATCGCGCCGGAGCGACCGTTCGATGGAAATGGTAAACAGCCTGTCGCCGACCTGGCCGTCGATCCACCGCGCCACGTGGGCGAGCATCCGCGATCTCGCGATGTCGATCGTCATCTGCACCAGCAGGACCACCACCACCATCAGGGCGAGCCAGCCAAGTGTGCTCAGACTCTCGCTCGGGAGGACCTGGAAGAAGACGCTGAACATGTAGAACGGCATCACCAGGATGGCGAGGTTCACCGCCAGGCTGAACAGGCCAACCGTAAGCAGGGCGCTCCGCGCCGCCTTGAGCATGTCACCGACGGGATCGGGACTCTCCTGACCGACCCCGTCAGACAGTTGCTCGATTGCCGCCATGCCTTCATATCCTCGTCACGTGCGCACGCCGCCGGCAGGGGCGGGTCCGGTCAGGGCCGGAAACCGGGTGCATCCGCGGTTCATTAGCCGCGGGGAGCGTCCCTGACAAGTTCGGGGGCTCGGGACGCGGTACGCCTGCGCACGAGGTAGGACTGGGTTCCTTCCAGGACGCGTTCCCGGCGCTGATTGTGAACCGTCGAACGGACCGTGACCACTCCGGTGGTGCGCTGGGACCTGAGTTCGATGATCTCGAGCTCGGGGTAGACGGTATCACCGGAATAAACCGGCGCCAGAAACTTCGATGACTGCTCGAGAAACGCGACCAGAGAATCGCTCATCACATGCGCCAGCGCACCCGCCCCGGCCGCGGTCTGGATCAGAACCTGGAATCCGTGAGCCAGCAGGTTGGGGTATCCGCGGGCGCGGCAGTACTCGATGTCGTAGTGGATCGGATGGTTGTCCGCCGATGCCATCTGGAACGCGGCAAAGTTGGCCTCGCCCAGGGTCCGTGACGGAATGTAGTAGCGCGTGCCGACTTCAAGGTCCTCGAAGTAGAGTGACACCGGATAGCGATGGTCCGCGGGATCGAACTGATCGGTCATGCTGCCGCTCCTGCCTGGGTGATCACGCCATCGGCCAACAGCGCGTCCTGTTCGATCCCGGTATAGGTCAGTTCGGTCAGGATTTCGCGGCTGTGCGTCCCCATCGCCGGCGCGGTCCCGCACATGGGCCGGCCGGCCGGCAGTCTCGGAACAGGGACCTCGCCGGTCTCGGGCTGGTTGACCGGGGCATGGCCGCCGGCGGCGCAAACCTGCGGATCCTCGATCCAGTCCCCGAAGTGATTGACCGGGCTGACCAGGACACCGGCCTCGCTGCATGTCCCGACCCAATGCCCGGTCTCATGGAGGATGAACCGCTCCGACAGGGCGGTGGTGATGGCATCGAGATTGCGCGAACGCAACGCGAAATCGGCGAACCGGGCGTCCTCGACCAGTTCCGGGCAGCCAAGCGCGCCGCACAGCCTGACGAAGTCGGCCTCGCGAACCAGCGAGACGGCAACCCAGCCGTCGGCGGTCCGGTAGGTACCCGCCGGAGCGTTCAGCACGGGTCCGGGTCCTCCGCGCAGGTAGTGGTCAACGATGTTCGGAGCCAGCAGGTTGGCCGCCGCCTGCAGCAGGCTGACATCGAGCAGCTTCGCGCTGCGCACACCCGCGAACAGCGCCATCGACACCGCCTGGAAGGCGTTCATGCCGGTAAGCGCGTCGATCATGGTGGTGCCGACCCGGTGCGGCCGTCCCTCGATATCCCGGTTTATCGAGATCAGGCCGGAAAACGCCTGCAGAACGGTATCCGATCCCGGCCGCGTCACGTAGGGACCGACCTGACCGAAGCCGCTGATCGAGCAGTAGAGGATTTTCGGATTGAGAGCCTTGACTGTGTCGAAACCGATACCGAGCCGGTTGACCACGCCGGGACGGAAGTTCTCAAGCAGGACGTCGCTGCGTGCCGCAATCCTGCGCACCACCTCCAGGCCGCGGGGGTCCTTGAGGTCGACGACGATCCCCCTCTTGCCGAGATTGTACGTGATCGAATAGGCCGTCTGGTCGCCGTAGCGCTGGCCCAGCCCCCGCATCCAGTCCCCGCCCGGCGGTTCCACCTTGATGACGTCGGCCCCGTACTGGGCCAGCAACAGACCGCAGTAGGGTGCGGCAACCCCCTGGCCCAGATCGAGGACCCGGATGCCGTGTAGCGGCGGTGTGCTCGTCTCGTCGGACATGGAGGCGACCCTTCGCACTGGTGCGGCCGGACATTATCAGGTCCGGTTGTGCCTGTGCCAGCCCACTGCCGGGCGGGGCAACTGTCCGTGTACACCAGACGATGCCCACGATCGGCACCCGTATGTTCGCAGCCCCTGCCCGGTCCCTGCGCGTGCTTTCGTCCGGCACTGACGGCAACGCTGACCATCGTCGTGCCGTTCAGCCGCAACACCCGCGTTACCTGCCGGTCTGCAAGGCTGCCGACATGCGCCAGCAAGCGGAGAAACCCGGCGGCACGACGCGGAATCGAGTCCGGTCATGCGCGGCACCAGGCATTCGCGAGCCCTGGTATCCTGCCTCGGCAAGCGGCATGGCGACGCGTGGGAGGCCCGGACACTGACCGGTGGCCGCGACTCAGTGCTGGAGTGGCCGGCCCGGCGTTTGTAGGCTGCAGCTCGAGAGCAGTTCCATTCCAGCGTCGGGACGCACGCCATGGACATTCGTGAGGGCTTCGTCGGCAGCATCGGCAATACTCCGCTCATCAGGCTTGTCCGCGCATCCGAGCGTACCGGGTGCACCATCCTGGGCAAGGCCGAGTTCCTCAATCCCGGCGGATCGGTCAAGGACCGCGCAGCGCTGGCGATCATACGTGATGCGGAGGAGCGCAACCTGTTGCGTCCTGGCGGCGTGATCGTCGAAGGCACCGCCGGCAACACCGGGATCGGCATCGCGCTTGTCGGCAAGGCGCTCGGCTATCGGGCGGTCATCATCATGCCGGAGACCCAGAGCCAGGAGAAGATCGACATGCTGCGCCTGTGCGGCGCCGACCTGCGCCTGGTCCCGGCCGTGCCCTACAGGGATCCGGGCAACTACGTGCGCCAGTCCGGTCGCGTTGCCGAGGAACTGGCGGCAACCGAGCCCCGGGGGGCGATATGGGCCAACCAGTTCGACAACGTGGCCAATCGGCGTGGTCACTACGAAACCACCGGCCCGGAAATCTGGGAACAGACCGACGGGACGGTTGACGGGTTCGTCTGTTCCGTCGGATCGGGTGGGACCCTCGGCGGCGTCTCCCTGGCACTGAAGGAGCGCAATCCGGACATCCGGATCGGCATCGCCGATCCCCCGGGTTCGGCCATCTTCGACTGGTACGACCGGGGCGAACTCAAGTCGGAAGGCTCGTCGATCACCGAGGGGATCGGACAGGGCCGGGTCACCGCCAACCTGGAGGGCGCCCAGGTTGACGACTGGTTCCGGATCAGCGACGAGGAGACCCTCGGGGTCGTCTTCGAACTGTTCGAGGCCGAGGGCCTGTGCATGGGGGGATCGACCGGTGTGAACGTGGCCGGCGCGATCCGGCTTGCCGAGCGGCTGGGACCGGGCCATACCATCGTCACCGTGCTGTGCGACTGGGGTCATCGCTACCAGAGCAAGATCTTCAATCCCGAGTTCCTGCGCGAGCGCGACCTGCCGCTGCCGCAGTGGCTGCTGTGACGGCCGGCCGAGAGAGGAGATGCCTTGATGAATGACACCGCAACCCGCCCCCTTGTTTCCACCGAAGAGCTGGCGCGGCGGTGCGCCGATCCCGAAATCGCGATCGTCGACGGCACCTACCACCTGCCGACCGCGAACCGTGACGCCGCGACCGAATTCGCCCACGAGCACCTGCCCGGCGCAATCCGGTTTGACATCGACGATGTCTGCGACCCGGACAGTGATCTCCCGCACATGCTGCCGACACCCCGGCTGTTCGGCGAAAAGGTATCGGCACTTGGCATCTCCAACCGGCATCACGTCGTGGTCTACGACGTCTACGGAATGCAGAGCGCGGCACGGGTATGGTGGATGTTCCGGGTATTCGGTCACGAGAGGGTATCTGTTCTTGACGGCGGACTTCCGAAGTGGCGGGCCGAGGGACGGCCGCTCACCGATGCCGAACACTCACCCGTCGCGGCGTCGTTCGAGGCCGGGTTCGTGCCGGATCTCGTGCGCGACATCTCTGCCGTGCGCCATACCCTCGAGAGCAGCGGAGCGCAGGTCGTGGACGTTCGCAGCGCCGGGCGGTTCACGGCCGAGGAACCCGAGCCGCGTGCGGGCATGCGGTCCGGACACATGCCGGGCGCCCTCAGCCTGCCCTTTACCGACCTGCTCGAAGGTCCGCACCGGACCTACCGGTCAGCGGACGACATCCGCGCCCGTGTCATCGGCGCCGGTATCGATCCCGACCGCCGCGTGGTGACCAGTTGCGGGTCAGGCGTAACCGCCTGCGCCGTTGCCCTCGGCCTGTACCTGATCGGCAGAGAGGACGTCGCCGTCTACGACGGGTCCTGGAGTGAGTGGGGTGGTCGCGACGACACGCCGGTCGTGACGGGACCGTGAACGGGTTCGGGATCAGGACTGCCGGCCAGTCGGATCCCGCGACGGCGAGCTACCCGCTCCTGGGTGAATTCCTCAACGCGGCGGAGCGCCACGGTCGGAACGCCGCGGTTCTGGTTGGCTCGGTGGACGCAGAACTGTCGGGCGCGCTGCTCGTGCGGCACGACGGGGAGACCGGGTATCTCGATCGCGTGAAGTGGTGGCATCCGGGTCTGACCCACGGACGGGCGTTGCTGGCCGCAGCCGAGGCCTGGCTGGCAGAACGCGGCGTTCGGGCCGTGGTGACCTGCGAGCATGTGCCGGACCCCGAGCTGTTCATCTCCGCAGGATACCTTGCGGGCGACGGTCCCATGAGCAGGGTTGTGGCCGGTACTGCAGGGGTGCGGGTTCCGATCACGATTACCGATCTGGAGATGCGGCAACGGCCTGCCGACCCGGTCGGGCCGGCGCCGCACGGCCAGAAAGTGTCGGTGCACCGTGCCGAACGGCCCGGCATCGACTTCTACCGGTTCCTCTACAACACGGTGGGCGCGTCCTGGTACTGGGTCGATCGCCGGATGATGAGTGACGAGGAACTGGGCGCCGCCGTCACCGGTGAGGGGGTCGAAGTCTACGTCCTGAACGTTGCCGGCGTGCCGGCGGGATACGGCGAACTCGCCAGGAGCGGGGAAGATGTCGATCTCGCGTATTTCGGTTTGATGCCCGGGTACATCGGGCGGGGCATCGGATGGTATTTCATCCGCGCAATCGTCGATATCGCCTGGTCCGGGGATCCGGTGCGGCTGACGGTGAATACGTGCGACCTTGACCATCCGCGCGCGCTGAGAACCTATCAGCGAGCCGGTTTCTCGGTTGTCGGACGACGAAGTTCCTCGATCGCGGACCCGCGTATCGTCGGACTGCCATGGCCCCGTTCCCGTCGGACATGACGACGCCTGGGACCGCGAAAGCGCCCGCAGGCTGAAGAAATGCTCCCGTGCCTGTCGGAGCTGTCGTAACGGACACGCCGGTCATCTGACAACGGTCTCGGCACGGCTTTCCGGCGGCAGGACTGCATCCGAGCTGCCTTCTGCCACACACCCCTGCATCCGGCAGACTGGCAAACCCGCCACACCCTCGAGTCTACGTGCTTCAGACCGGCGCTAGTGCGCCAGGATCTGGCTGAGAAACAGCTTGGTGCGATCGAGTTGCGGGTTGTCGAAGAACTCGTTCGGCGTGTTCTGCTCGACGATTTCCCCGAAGTCCATGAAGATCACCCGGTCGGCAACCCGCTTGGCGAACCCCATTTCGTGGGTCACGCAGAGCATGGTCATGCCGGTATCGGCGAGTTCGACCATGACATCGAGCACTTCGGAGATCATCTCCGGGTCAAGCGCCGAGGTCGGTTCATCGAACAGCATGATCTGCGGGTTCATGCACAGTGACCGCGCGATCGCCACCCGCTGCTGCTGCCCGCCCGAGAGCTGGCCCGGGTACTTGGCCGCCTGTTCCGGGATTTTCACCCGGGTCAGGTATTCCATGGCGACCTCTTCGGCCTCCCGCTTCGACATGTTCCGGACCCAGATCGGCGCCAGTGTACAGTTTTCCAGCACCGACAGATGCGGAAACAGGTTGAAGCTCTGGAACACCATGCCGACATCGCGCCGGATGGTATCGATGTTCTTCAGGTTGTTGTCGAGGACCACCCCGTTGATCACGATGTCCCCGCGCTGATGTTCCTCCAGGCGATTGATGCACCGGATCAGTGTCGACTTCCCCGAGCCCGAAGGCCCGCAGATCACCACCCGTTCACCCTTGTGGACCGTCAGATCGATGTCCTTCAGGACATGGAAGTCACCGAACCACTTGTTGACGCTGACCATCGTGACGACAACTTCGTCGGATACGGCCGACTTCAGCTGTTCCCGCTCCGTGATGGAGTCAATTGCCATGGGCTCCTCCCTGCGGGACCGCCGGTTCAGCGACGATCACCCGCACCGAGCTTGCGTTCGAGATACTGGCTGTATTTCGACATTGCGAAACAGGCCAGGAAGAATATGAGCGCCGCGGTAAACAGCGGTTCATGGTGCAACCCGATCCATTGCGGGTCATGACTGACGGCCTTCACCATTCCGAGCAGGTCATACAGACCGATAATGCTGACCAGGGTGGTGTCCTTGAACAGGCCGATGAAGTTGCCCACGATGTTCGGAATCATCAGCTTCAGCGCCTGGGGCAGGACGATCAGTCCCATCACCTTCCAGTATCCCAGTCCGACCGCCTCCGCCGCCTCGTACTGTCCCTTCGGGATCGCCTGCAGTCCACCGCGCACGGTCTCCGCCATGTAGGCGGCGGCAAACAGGCAGACGGCCACGATCGCGCTGGCAAGCTTGTTGAACACCAGTCCCTCAGGCAGGAACAGCGGGAACATGGTCGTGGCCATGAACAGGATGGTGATCAGCGGAACCGAGCGAAACAACTCGATGAAACCGATGCACAGAACCCGGATGATCGGCATCTTCGACCGCCGACCGAGTGCAAGCACGATTCCAGACGGCAGGGCGGTCGCGATTCCGATGCCGGAGATCACCGTGGTGAGGAACAGCCCTCCCCACCTGTTGGTTCCGACCTCGACCAGGGTCCAGTCACGAATGGCGAACAGCACCAGCAGCCAGGCGACTGCGGCAGCCGCCATCAACGGGTACCTGGCGGCGCGGTCGCTTCGGTTGCCGAAACCGGTCAGGTGAATGATCCACCTGACCAGACCATGACCGGTCAGCACACACAGCAGGACATGGACCATGGTGGCAGCGAACCAGACCATGGCAACGGGGACCACGGCCGCCATGAACAGGTTGCGCTCACCGCCGAGGAACATGTAGCCGGCGAGAAACGGGAATACCAGAACCGCGCTCAGGCCGATCATGCTCTTCGCGGTGACCCGCGGGATCCACAGCGGCGCCATCCACAGCACGAAGATCAGTGCCGCCAGGTTGATGCGCCAGACTTCCGGGTCAGGATAGCGCCCGTAGATGAACCGGAAGAACCAGAATTCGACCCCGGCCCAGCAGGTTCCCCACTCCTTGCCCAGGCGGCACTCCTGACGGTTCTGCGCTTCCCATACGCCCTTGACAATGGCCCAGTCGTAGAACGCCAGAAAGACGTAGACCAGCGTCGCCAGACCGATCAGGGTCGCAAGCGTACTGAAGATCCCGTTGAAGAGATTGAACCTGAGCCAGCCGATGACCCCGGTGGTGTTTGGCGGCGGCGGCTGGCTCGGCTTGGGACGGAAGATGATCATTCCGTCGGCATCGCGGGTTGGCACGTCGCTCATGGTCTCAGCGTTCCTTCAGCTGAATTCTGCTGTTGTAGATGTTGAGACACCCCGAAATCGTGAGGCTGACCGTCATGTAGAACAGCATCACCATGCCGACGATCTCGATCGCATGTCCTGACTGATTGAGCGAGGTCTGCATGAACACGGCCACCAGGTCCGGGAACCCGATGGCGATCGCGAGCGACGAGTTTTTCACGATGTTCATCCACAGGCTGATCATCGGCGGCACGATGGCGCGCATCGCCTGTGGAATAATGACGAGACGCAGGGTCCAGCTCGGTTTCAGGCCCAGGGAATGGGCAGCCTCGGTCTGACCGTGGCTCACCGACTGGATCCCGGCCCGGACCATCTCGGCCGCATAGGCTGAATGGTAGACGACCATCGCCACCAGAACCGAGCACATGGACGGCAGAACGAAGGTTCCACCCCGGAAGTTGAACCCCTTCAGCACCGGTACTTCCCAGCTGAGAGGCATGCCGGATACGATGAAGACAAGGACAGGAAGTCCGATCACCAGCCCGAGGATCTGCCACAGGGTTGACCGGTACACACCGGTCGTGAGCTGTTGTATCCGGGACCTCCGATTGTACCAGAAGGCCCCGACCAGCCCGATCACCAGTGCAAGCGGTGTCAGCCAGAACAGGTTGTCCGGTTCCGGGTACGGGAAGTAGAACCCGCGGTTGTTCAGGACAAGCCAGTCCAGGCCGAGTATGTGAATCGAACTCTTGGGGCGTGGAAGGCTGGCAAAGGCGCCCAGATACCAGAACAGGATCTGCAGCAGCAGTGGCGTGTTCCTGAGGAATTCCACGTACCACGCGGCAATCTGCGAAATCAGCCAGTTCCTGGACAATCGCAGGATGCCGACGAAGAATCCGAGGACCGTTGCCAGAATGATCGAGATGACCGAAATGATCAGCGTGTTGACGATACCGACCCAGTAGACGAAGAAATACGAGTCGTTCGGCTTGTAGTTGAGCGGAGTCCAGGAAATCGCGAAACCGGCTGTTCCGAACAGGAAGTCAAAACTCGCGGTCATCCCGCGGGTTTCAAGATTTTGTTGGGTGTTCAGAACCAGGGAATAGAGAAGCCAGAATACCAGCCCGAAGACCACGATCTGGTAGAACACGGCGCGGTATCGGCCATCATTGACCAGCGCGCCGATTCCGGGGGCTGCACCCGTCTTTTCCGCAATTGCCATGGGCGCTTCTCCGCTCCGGTCAGCTGAGTGCCCGGCCGGCGGCACAGAGTATCGCCACGCGTTTCTCTTGTCCGCTCAGGCCGGAACTCCGGCTTCGGGGAGAAACGACCCGACCTCGATTGAACGAGGCCGGGCCGGGTGGTCCTTAACGGAACGGTGGCGAGTAGATCAGACCGCCCTTGGTCCACAGGGCGTTCGGAGATCCCTCGCGGGCAATGCCGATACCGTCCGGCGACTTGTCACCCATGTACTGGCCATAGATTTCGCCGTAGTTGCCAACGTGCTTGATGACCTGGTGTGCCCAGCTCTTCTCGAGACCGATACCGACATGGAGCTCACCCTCGACACCGAGCATCCGGGCAACTTCCGGGTTCGGCGGGTTGGCGGCCATCTCATCGACATTGGCCTGGGTGATTCCGAGTTCCTCGGCGTTGATCAGAGCAAACACGGTCCAGCGCACGATGTCATACCACTGGCCGTCACCCTTGCGGGTCATCGGACCAAGCGGTTCCTTGGAGATGGTCTCGGGCAGGATCGTGTGCGAACCCGGATCCGGGAAACCGGCCTTGCTGGCGGCGAGGCCCGACTTGTCGTTGGTGACCGCATCACAGCCGCCACTCAGATAGGTCTCGTCACGAACGTTGCGGTCCTCGAACACCACCGGCTGGATGTCGAGATTGTTCGACCGGCTGAAGTCGGTGAGGTTCAGTTCGGTGGTGGTGCCCGCAAGCACGCACACGGTTGCACCGGCAAGGTCGTGGGCGCTCGCGATACCGGCATCCTTCGACACCATGAAGCCCTGGCCGTCATAGAAGTTGACGGCGGTGAAAGTCAGACCGAGCTGGGTGTCGCGGTAAAGGGTCCAGGTGGTGGTCCGGGACAGCATGTCGGATTCACCATTGGCCAGCGCGGTGAACCGAACGGTGGAGGTGACAGACTGGAACTCGACCGCATTCGGATCGTTGAAAATCGCTGCGGCGACCGCACGGCAGACCGCGACGTCACTGCCGGCCCAGGTACCATCGGCCTTGAGGTTGTAGAATCCCGGGGACGGAGTTCCGATCTGGCATCTCAGATGGCCGCGCTTCTTGACAATATCCAGCGTGCTTTCAGCAAGCGCCGGTACTGCCGCAAGGCCCAGGGCGGCGGCAAGCCCCACGCTCATTCCAAGAAGTATCTTCTTCATGTTGAATCACCTCGTTGGTTGTTGCGGGTACAGTACCACTCGGAGACGATATCTGCAGACTGATAAATGGGGCAACCCTGTCATCAGGCCCGCCGGTGTCGACTGTGCCCTTCTCCCGAAGGCGGACCGGACTGACCGGCACGGAACCATTCTGTGGAGAATGTGCGGGAGTTTCCGGTACTTTCGCCGGTTCGGGCGGGGGCGCCGAATGCTCCGTGCTGTCGGGCTGGCCCCCCGGCGCTCGGCGACAATCGGTCCGCATTGAACCGAAGACCGATCAGTGTGCCGGTTTCGCAACACCTTCGTCGGGAGAGACACGCCTCGCCCGGGGGAACCAACGGTTGTTCCGTACCGGGAAACGACGTGGAACAGCGCCACGTGGATTCCGAACCTGGACGCGGCACTCCTGCCATCCGCCGGGACCGATCATTCTGGACGCTCGGCAAACCGTGGGAGTATGTAGGCCGGTGCGGGTTCAGCAGACCCCGTCCGGACCACCAGCAAGGCTCCCAGCACCATGAAACCAGGCTCTTCACGCCGCCAGCGAACGCAGCTGACCCACGCCGGACGCCATCCGCACGACAACCACGGAGTGGTCAACCCTCCCGTCTACCACGCGTCGACGATCCTGCAGCCCACGCTTGCCCGGTGGGAAGCGTCGCGCAAGCCGGGCTGGACCGGCTACCGGTACGGGCGGTGGGGCACACCGACCAGTAACGCCTTCGAGGAGGCGATCACCGAATTCTACGGCGCCGCCGGCACCGTCGCGGTCTCGTCCGGCAAGGCGGCGATCACCAATGCGCTGCTCGCCTGCGTCAGCCCCGGCCAGCACCTGCTGGTCACGGACAACGCCTACGGACCGACCCGTCGGTTCAGCGACGCGTTCCTGTCACGCTTCGGGGTCGAGGTGACCTATTTCGATCCTGCGATCGGGGCCGGTATCGCCGGGCTGTTCAGGCCCGAGACGGTGGCGGTCTATACCGAGGCTCCGGGATCCCATACCTTCGAAATATCGGACATCCCGGCAATCGCTGCGGCCGCACACCGGCACGGCGCCGTTGTCCTCATGGACAACACCTGGGCCAGCGCCTTCTACTTCGATGCGTTCGCGCACGGCGTCGACATCGTGGTCGAGGCCGTGACCAAGTACATCTGCGGGCATTCCGACGTCATGATGGGCGTGATCGTCGCCAACGAGGAATGGGCCGGACCAGTCCGGGAAATGGCCAAGCTGCATGGAAACGGCTGCGGCGGAGACGATCTCTACCTTGCGCAGCGCGGGTTGCGGACGCTCGCGGTGCGGATGGAGCAGAACGGGCGGAACGGGCTGGCGCTTGCGTCCTGGCTCGAATCGCGCCCGGAGGTCAGCCGCGTCCTGCATCCGGGACTGCCGTCCCATCCCGGGCACGCGCTGTGGAAGCGCGACTTCACCGGTTCGAGCGGCCTGTTCGGGTTCGTGCTGAAACCGGGCTATCCGCGCAACGCGCTCGCGGCGATGCTCGACGGGCTCGATCTCTACGGCATGGGCGCGAGCTGGGGCGGGTACGAGAGCCTCATCCTGCCGCTCGACCCGACATCCGACCGCACGGCAACCACCTGGGACGAACCGGGCCAGCTGATGCGGGTTCATGCCGGGCTCGAGGACATCGATGACCTCATCGCCGATCTGGGCGCGGGGCTGGATCGTCTCTCCTCCGCCACCGCGCACACGGGATGATGCCCGGACGCGAGGTGCAGGAAAGCCCGGGGCCGCGCATCCGGGTACTGATCGGCTCAAGGGTCGCGATCGGTCCTGGAAAGGCGGATCTGCTGGCTGCCATCGAGCGGACCGGATCGATTGCCGCTGCCGCCAGGGAGATGGGAATGTCGTACCGGCGGGCCTGGAGCCTGGTGCGGCTGATGAACATCGACTTCGTCTCGCCACTGATCTGCAGGACGACCGGCGGACGCGGAGGCGGAGGCGCCCGGCTGAGCAATCTCGGCCGCGAAGCGCTGCAGCGCTACCGGCACATCGAGGCCAAGGCGGGGGCGAGCGTCGCGGACGAGATGGCGGCGTTCGGCCAGCTGCTGCGCAGCCCGCCGACCGACGGACAGTGAGTGATCGATGCTTCAGAAACTGCGCCTGTCCGGTCTCGTTGTTCTGGGCCTGATCGCACTGTGCACTCCCGGCCGGGCCGCAGACAGCCACGTGCTGGTCTTTGCGGCCGCGAGTACCCGCGACGCAATGGATGCCGCCATCGCCGCCTGGCGCGGAGACCGGGACGTGCAGGTTCACGGGGTTTACGCTTCGTCGGCGGCGCTCGCCCGCCAGATCCAGGACGGAGCGCCGGCCGCTCTTTACCTTTCGGCCAACATCGCCTGGATGAATGCGGTTGCCGGGAGCGGCCTCCTGTCCGACCGGAATGACTATCTGCACAACCGGCTCGTATTGATAGCCAACCGAAATATGGTGCCGTCCCGGCCGGTCGACAGCGCCGGCGACATCGCGAGTCTGCTGGGGAGTGACCGGCTGGCACTGGCGGAGACCACCGGGGCGCCGGCCGGGATCTACGCGAGGACGGCTCTCGAGACTCTCGGGGCCTGGGACTCGCTTCGCGGCCGGCTGGCGGAGATGAGCAACGTCAGGGGTGCGCTGTTCATGGTCGAGCGCGGCGAGGCACCCTTCGGCGTCGTCTATCGCACCGATGCCCTGGCATCGAGCGGGGTCGAGATCATCTGGGCCGTGCCGGGAGAGGCCCATCCGCCGGTGATCTACCAGCTCGCGCTGCTCAGCCAGGCCGCCGACAATCCGGATGCCGTCGACCTGTTCCGATTTCTGCAGTCCCCGGACGGTCAGCGGTTCTTCACCGATCGGGGTTTCGGACTCGCCGGATGATGCAGGGCCTGACCCCGCTCGAGACCGAGGCGCTGGCGCTCAGCGCCCGTGTCGCCGGCTGGAGCGTGCTGATCTGCCTTCCCGCCGGCATCGCCGTCGCCTGGGTCCTGGCACGTCGCCGGTTTCCCGGAATGTGGCTGCTGGACGGCATTGTCCACCTGCCACTGGTGCTGCCTCCGGTGGTGGTCGGGTACGTCCTGCTGGTTCTCCTGGGCCGCAGCGGACTCATCGGTGGCTGGCTGTATGCGACCTTCGGGGTCACGCTGGCGTTCAGCTGGCAGGGAGCGGCGGTTGCGGCGGCGGTCATGGCGTTTCCGCTGATGGTGCGAGCGGTGCGCCTCTCCCTCGAGACCATGGACCGGGGTCTCGAGGACGCGGCACGCACGTTGGGGGCCGGAGAACTGCGGGTGTGGATGACCGTCACCCTGCCCCTGTGCCTTCCGGGTATCCTGACCGGGACCATTCTCACCTTTGCCCGCAGTCTCGGAGAGTTCGGAGCGACCATAACCTTCGTCTCCAACATCCCCGGCGAGACCCGGACCCTGCCGCTTGCCCTGTACAGCGTCACGCAGGTCCCCGGTGATCCTGTCCCGGCCATCAGGCTGGCGCTGATCTCGGTGGCTGTGGCCCTGCTCGCGCTGGTGGTCTCGGAGCTGATGGCCCGGCGCATGTCGGCACGTCTCGGCACCGGTCCATGATCACGGTCGATATCGGCGTCCGGCTGGGGAGTTTCAGGCTCGACGCCGGGTTCGAGGCCCCGTCAAATGGCATTACCGCCCTGTTCGGCCGGTCCGGGTCTGGCAAGACCACCGTCGTCAAGTCGATTGCCGGGCTTGTGAAACCGGACCGGGGGCGGATCGCCGTGCACGAACGGGCCCTGTTCGACCGGGAGGCCGGGATCAACGTGCCGACCGCACGCCGCAACCTCGGGTACGTGTTCCAGGAGGGCCGGCTGTTTCCGCACATGAGCGTGCGGCGCAACCTGCTTTACGGTCGTCGTGATCACGGCGGACAGGGTCCGGGCCTTGAAGAAACAGTGGCGCTGCTGGGGCTTGCGGATCTCCTGGACCGGCTGCCGTCCTCGCTGTCCGGTGGTGAACGCCAGAGAGTTGCCATCGGGCGTGCGCTGCTTGCCGCTCCCCGGCTGTTGCTGATGGACGAGCCTCTCGCCTCGCTTGACGCGGAGCGCCGGGCCGAGATCCTGCCTTATCTCGCCGGATTGCGGCGTCTGCGCGATATTCCGATCATTTATGTCTCGCACCAGCTCGACGAGATCCTGGGTCTCGCCGACTGGCTGGTACTGGTCAGCAACGGCAAGGTGACGGCGAGCGGACCGGTCGAGCAGGTCGCCTCGCAGTGGCGACTTTCACCCGGTCTCGACCGGGACGAGACGGTGGTCCTTGCGTGCCGGGTCCGTCACCATGACCCGGACTATCACCTGACACGGCTCGCCTGGAGCGGTGGCGATCTCTGGGTGGCCGGTATCGAGGCCGAGCCCGGCCGCGAGGTACGACTGGGGATCAGGCCGCGTGACATCACGATCAGCCTTCTTGCGCCAGAGCAAACCAGTGCGCTCAACGTGTTCCCGGCACGGATCACCGGCTTCGAACCGGCAGGCAGGGCCGAGATCGACGTCCTGCTTTCGGCCGGTGACGCCATCCTGCGCGCCCGGGTGACCAGGCGCAGCGTGAGCGCACTCGGTCTGGTCGCGGGCACGCAGGTTCACGCCCTGATCAAGGCCAGCGGAATCGATGTGACCGTGCGCGTGCGTCACTCCGGGTAGGCGGAAAAACTGATCCCCCCCGGCCGCGTGATCTGGTCGACGAGCGCGATTTCCCACTCGAGGTACTCGTTCATCGCAGCGCGGACTTCCTCTTCCGACGTTCGGTCGTAGGCGCGCAGATACACGTCGTCAAGTTCACCCACAGGGTCCGCCATGCCGGCCGCCATCGGCAGACCGGCCTGCTCCCAGGCCTCGGTACCGCCGGCGACAACCCGGATGTCGAGGCCGCTGTCGGCAAGGTCCGCGGCGGCAAGCGTCGCGGCAACACCGTCGGGCGAGGTCAGCACCACCGGGCCGGCGGGTGCGATCTGGCGGAGCTGTTCGACCAGGCGCGCCCGGATCGCCGGACGCGCGCCCTGCGGGTGTCCGGCCCGGTGGTCGAGACTGCGCTGCAGGTCGATGAACAGCGCGCCCTCGAGCCCGCTGACCTCGATGGCGTCGATGGTGGTGACCGAACCGGGGTCGAGACCGAACACGGGCGCCGCTCGCGGTCCCCGGCTGATCGCCTGGCGATCAAGCCCCGATGCCAGGACCGCGACCTCGCATCCGCCCAGCTGCTCAAGCCAGCTTGCGGTCATGAGAGCCCTGGTGAGGCTGTCATCGACCAGGACCACCCGCGCGTTGCGAATCGCAACATAGGAGTCGGTGGCCTGAACCAGCTGACCTCCCGGGGCGTGGCGGGAATCGGCAATGTGAGCGGTCAGGAATTCCTCGATGGTCCTGACGTCGAGGATGTAGAGGGCACGGTGGTGCTGCTCCGCCCGCCAACGCTCAAGCGTCTCGCGGTCGATCATGGTCACCCCGAAGCGCCGCGCCACCTGTTCGGCGCGTTCGAGTCCGACCCGGTTCCCACTGCCAGTCGGTTCCGGCGCTACCCGATCCTGGCCGTGTTCAAGCTCGAACCCGGCGAGGTGCCACCCCATGGTGCCGTTTTCCAGTGCGAAGACCGGGTTCGGCACCCCGGCATTGATCAGGGACTGGGCACCGATGATGCTCCGGGTGCGCCCGGCGCAGTTGACCACGATGGTCGTCTCCGGATCCGGGACCGCGTCGTGGACCCGGTGCACCAGTTCCGCGCCCGGCATGTCCACTCCGCCCGGTATGTTCATGACCCTGAACTCGTTGATCGGGCGTGAATCGAGCACCGCGACCCCGGCGCCTCCCTCCTGCAACTCGGCCAGCTGACGCGCGGTGACCGACGGGGTGCCATAGGCATGTTCGATGAACTCTCCGAACGCCTTGCTGGGTACGTTCAGGCCACTGAACAGTTCAAGCCCCGCGGCCTGCCACGCGTCGATGCCGCCTTCCAGCACGGCGATGTCCGCATACCCGTACCGCGACAACACGGTTGCGGCCCGGTCGGCCTCGCCTGCGCCGTCGTCGCACAGCACGACCGGGGCCGTCCGGCGCGGAATGGCGTCGGGTGCCTGGATTTCGAGCCTGCTCAGCGGAATGTTGCTGCACAGCAGGATGTGTCTGCGCCCGAAACTGCCCTCTTCCCTCGGATCAACCAGGGCGAGTTCCCCGGACCCGGCGAGCCGGTCCCTGAGTGTGGCGGCGGTTATTCTCGCGGTCATCCTGTCGTCTCCCTGGTTCGTTCCGCCCCGCTGTCATCCGCATGGATCGGCACGGATCGCTGCTGGTCCTCGAAGGCCTGGCCGTACAGATGCAGGTGCATCAGTGGTGCCTTGCCCGGGCTCGCGATGGCGTGGATGTCGTCCGGCATCAGGCACAGACCCTCACCCGGTCCGATCGCAACCTCGCGAACCAGTTCGAACCGATCTGGACCGAGCCGGCGGTACAGCCGGTTGAGCTCGATCCCGTGGATACCGACGATCACGGCCCACGTCCCGTGGTCATGTGGCGGGGTCTCGCAGTCGCCGTCGCTGGAAAACAGGTAGAGCGCGTGGCTGCCATCCGGCTCGCAATGGAGCAGACGGGTGTCCTGTTCGTCGTCCCCGGTGGCCGGAAACTCCTCGTGCGGAAACAGCTCGGTGCGCCGTGCCAGGGCAACCAGCTGTGCCCGAATTTCCCGCAACACCACCCGGTCGATCCCGGGCCGTCGTGCGGTACGGGTCCGGATGCGATTCATGGTTGCGCGCACCTCTCGGACACGCTCATCCGCTTCTGTCATTCCGCCGCCATCCGTTCTGCCGCTTCGAGTGCTTCCACCGCCTCGAACCAGCGCTGTTCGGCCGTCTCGATCTCGCGGTCGATTTCCTTCTTGCGTCGCGCAAGCGCGACGCCGTCCACCTTCGCCTGTTCCCAGGTTTCGGGATCAGCAAGACGATCGACGAGGTTCCGGCGCTTTGCCGTCAGTTCATCGAGGTGTCGTTCGGCACTCCGTGCCGCCCTGCGCACACTGGCGGTGTCCCGACGGCGGTCCGCGGCCGCCCGGCGCTGTGCCTGGCGGCGCGACCCGCCAGTCCGGACGGTTCCACGTTTCTCCCCGGTCCGGGCATGCCGCTCCGCGTACTCGTCGAGGTCACCATCGAAGGGCCTGACGGTGCCATCCGCGACCAGCCAGAGCCGGTCGACGGTCATCTGCAGGATCCTGCGGTCGTGGCTGATGACGATCACGGCGCCGGGAAACTCGTGCAGTGCCTGGACCAGGGCATCCCGGGCGTCGATATCAAGGTGATTGGTCGGTTCGTCCAGGATCAGGACATGCGGCGAATCGTGGGTGGCGCAGGCGAGGGCGAGCCTGGCCCGTTCCCCGCCTGACATGAAACGCGCGGGCGTCGTCTGGGCGTCCAGGACAAGTCCGAAACCGCCGAGCCTGGCCCTGACGCGGTCCATCGAGGCATCCGGCATCAGCCGTACCAGGTGATCACAGGCCGAAAGATCCGGATCGAGATCCTCGATCTGGTGCTGTGCAAAATAGCCGGTCCGCAGGCGCCGGGCCCGGTGAAGCGTTCCCGAGAACGCCGGCAACCGGTCGGCGACGAGCCGGGCGAGAGTCGACTTGCCGTTGCCGTTGCGGCCAAGCACCCCGATTCGGTCGTCGGGATCGAGCCGCAGGTCAATGCCGCGCAGCACCGGTTGACCGGGATCGTAGCCGGTCGAGACCCCGTCCATGGTCACCAGAGGCGGAGCCAGTTCCCCCGGGACCGGGAAGCTGAAAACCGTGCTCGGCTCACTCGCGGCCGGCGGCGGGATCTCGAGCCTGCTCAGTGCCTTCAGCCTGCTCTGGGCCTGGCGGGCCTTGCTGGCCTTGTAGCGGAAACGGTCAACGAAGGCCTGCATGTGCCGACGCTGTTCCTCGCGTTTTCGCGTGGTTGCGGCATCCAGGGCCCGGCGTTCCTCGCGCGCGCGTTCGAATGCATCGTAAGAGCCGCGGTAGAAGACAAGCCGGGCGCTCTCGATGTGGAGAATGCCCGTGACCACGCGGTTCAACAGGTCGCGGTCGTGGCTGACCAGGATCAGGGTACCGGGGTATCGGGCGAGATGCGCCTCCAGCCACAGGGCAGCCTCGAGATCGAGGTGATTGGTCGGTTCGTCAAGCAGCAGCAGCTGTGGCCGTGCGAACAGGACGGCGGCAAGCGCCACCCGCATTCGCCAGCCGCCGGAAAACCCGGACAGAGGCCGGTTCATCGCGATCTCGTCGAAACCGAGCCCGGCAAGGATGCGGGCGGCCTTCGACGGCGCCGCGTGGGCCCCGATGTCGGCAAGCCGTGTCTGGATCTCGGCGATGCGTCGCGGGTCGCGTGCCTCGTCAGCCTCCGCCAGCAGCGCCGCGCGTTCACGATCGACGGCGACAACGAACTCAAGCGGGGACTCCGATCCGCCCGGTGCTTCCTGACGCACCATGCCGATGTCGCGGCCGGTCGCTCCCTCGATGTCGACCGAGCCCTGATCGGGTTGGAGCCCCCCGGTGAGCAGCGTCAGCAGGGTCGTCTTTCCGGTTCCGTTCCTGCCGGTCAGCCCGACCCGGTGGCCGGACGGGACGGTCGCGCTTGTCTGGTCGAACAGCAGGCGTCCCGCCATGCGGAACGTCATGTCGCGAATGCGGATCATGCCTGCCTGATACCACCGCTGACCGGTCGGTGCCACTTCCCGCCTGTCGGAGCCATCAAGGCTATGTCACGGTATGGCGGGCTGCAAAGTCCTCGTCGATCCTGACACCCAGCCCGGGTTCATCGGAGATCTCCACGAACCCGTCCCTGACGACAGGCGGGTTGGTGGACAGTTCGAACAGCAGGGGGTTGGCGCCGAGAGAATACTCGAGGATGTGGGCGGCCGGCGATGCTGCGGAAACGTGCAGACCGGCAGCGAACATCAGGGCTCCGCCCCACAGGTGTGGTGCCAGCCGGATTTGCCAGGCGCTGGCGATGACGGCGATCCTGACCGCTTCGGTAATGCCGCCGCAGATCGCGAGGTCGGGCTGGAAGATGTCGGCGGCCCGCAATTCCGCAAGATCGCGGAAGGCAAACCTCGTGCTCTCGCTCTCGCCGGTGGCGATCGGGATATCGGTGGAAGCACGAACCTCCGCAAGTCCCCGCTTGTCGTCGGCGGTGACCGGTTCCTCGAACCAGGCGATGTCGCACGGCTCGACCAGGCGACAGAAACGCTTGGCCTCGGCCACGCCGAAGGTTCCGTGGGCGTCGCACATGATGTCTATGTCAGGGCCGAGCGCCTCGCGAGCCGCATGGACCCGTTCGGCAGAGTGGCGTGGTTCACCGTCGGCAACACCGACCCGCATCTTGACGGCACGAAACCCACCACGCTCGACGTAGGACTGCAACTGACGTCCGATTTCCGCAGCGGGCGCCCAGCCGCCGGACGCATAGGCGGGCATCCGGCGGTGCCGGCGTCCACCGAGCAGCCGCCACACTGGCGCGCCGAGCGACCGGCCCAGGATGTCCCACAGCGCCATGTCGATGCCGCTGATCGCGGAGACGGTGATGCCGCGCCGGCCCAGCACCGGAAACACGTGGCCGCGATCGAGTGCGTACTGTCCCCGGACCCCGCTGTACATCACCTCCCACAACCGCGCGATGTCCCGAGGGTCCTCGCCGATCAGCGCCGGTCCCAGTTCCCGTTCGACCAGCACCGCAAGCGCCCGGTTGTCCCCGGCACTCGCGACCGTGGCCTTGGCCTCGCCGTATCCGACCACGCCGCACTCGGTTTCGATTCTGACCAGTGTCATGTCGAAGCTGCTGGCCACGCCGAAATCGGAGCGATGGCGTTGCTCATCGGGTATCGGAACGCGGATCCAGCGTGCGGTGACCGAGGCGATCTTCATGGCGGCGCTCCGGGTGGAAGCGGTATGGCGACCCCGGCAGGACTCGAACCTGCAACTCCCTGCTTAGAAGGCAGGTGCTCTATCCGGTTGAGCTACGGGGCCGTTGGGTCAATGGGTCCAGGCATCCATCCTGTCGAAGGCAAAGTTGTCGGCGTACGCCTTCGGTTTCGACACCGCGGTTCGCGGTTCCCGGATCTCGTACACCAGGTTGTTGCGTTCCGCGTACGCGATCGCCTCCTCACGGGTCTCGAACCGCAGCCTGACCTGGCGACGGGTGTCACCTGCCGCGACCCAGCCCATCAGCGGTTCCGGGCGACGGGCAGTCTCGGGCACGTGTTCGAGAACCCAGTTGCGGGTGCCCTGCTTGCCCGACTGCATCGCGGTTCTCGCCGGGCGGTAGATTCGGACGGTCATGGAACGGTCCCCGGGGCTGGTCCGCATGCAGGTGCGGACAGGATGACACGCTGGTCGGGGTGGACGGATTCGAACCGCCGACCCTCTGCTCCCAAAGCAGATGCGCTACCAGGCTGCGCTACACCCCGCACTGTCGCTCCTGATACGTGCTGGCAGGGCACTGCGCAAGCCGTTCCGCGTGCCTGCCAGGCTTGTCTGGTCGGACAATGTGGACCCGGCAGAAGTATTGTGAAAATGGAAAATATACTGTGATATCAACTGAATATTACCATTTTCGTTCAAGAAAAATACATTCCGTCATCAAACCGAATGCAGATTTTCTCAAACCGAAGGCGGCGATCCGCGGGATTCGGCGGATGGAGTCGCGGTTTCAGCGATTCCGGCAAGCTCGACCGGAGGGCGGTCGGGGAATCTGGCAATCAGCGACAGGCTTCCGCCCATCGCCTCCACCGTCCGGCGCAGCGTGGACAGCAGCAGGTCGCTGCGCTGCTCCAGCCGGGAAATGGCGTCCTGGCTGATGCCCAGTTCGCGCGCGACGCTCGCCTGGGTCAGCGCGCGGGCCTTGCGCAGTTCGCGCAGCGTCATTTCCTCGGCGATCAGCTCGGCGGCCATTTCCTCCACCTTGCGTCGCTCGGCGGGGTCGAGGCCCGCGATCACGTCTTCTACATCCAGCGCCATAACGATCTCCTTCTCTATCCGTCGGCAAGTCGGGCAAGGTGCAGGTCGAACCGCTCGTCGGCCTTGCGGATCAATTCGCGGTAGAACCGCCGCCCGCTCCCACCCGATTTGTCGCCGGCCACCAGAAGCATGGCGCGGCGGACGGGATCGAAGGCGAAGGCAACCCGCCATTCCCCGCCTGCCGCGGCGAACCGCATCTCTTTCATGTTCGCGTGCCGCGAGCCGTTCAGCGTATCCACGCGTGGGCGCCCAAGTTGCGGGCCGTTATTCCCGAAGAAGCCGCGAGTGCGCGAGGATCGCCCTGCGCACTTCCAGGGGCAACTTTGACAACTCGGGCTCGAACTCCTCGGCAATCTGGACCCGCCAACTCATGGCGGCAGGATGGAGTCGCCGCAATATGAAGTCAAGGACATGTCCACGCTCGCCGAGGAAGTGGGAATCCTTCGCTGTCGGCAGGCGCGACGGGACACAGAGTGTCCCGTCGCGATGGCTCAGGACCTTCAGGCCCACATTCCCAAGGTCGCCGGCGCAAGCAACGGCTCCGCCAGCAAGGAAACTTCCAGCGCCACGCAGGGATGGCCGGGGTGTGGAGATCGCAATCATCCCCGGTGTGATCCGGCGGGGAAGCCTATGGGAACCGGCAGGACTGAAACGCCGGGCGGTTCCGGTCGGTGGCGGTCGCCGTGCCGCTGGCGCTTGAGCGGGTCCTGGGTCACGACACGTGGCCGGTCGTGCTGCCGGCATGAGCTTGCGGCATGACCTGCGTCGGGGCAGACGGTCATGCGCGAAGCGCCGTCGATGCTGGTGACGGCGCTGCGGTCTGCTTCATCATTCACGGTATAGGGGCTGAGGCCGGCGGCTCTGTGGCGGCCGATACCGGCAAGGGCATCGCCGTCGTCGTTTGGATGCGAGTGCGCACTGACTTTCGAACGCTCCCGATCGGCGAGCAGAAAAGGATGAGTTCCCGGCTGGGCCATTGCTTACAATGGGTTGGGCCAACAACCCGCCCCTTGGGGCGTCGTAAGCGTTCGGTTATGCGGTGACGACGGTGCGCGGTGTCGTCATTTCGCACACCGTCTGATCGGGGCTGGTAAACGGATCGATCTTCGACGCCCTGCGCTGCTTCGCACGCACCGGCGCCCCGCTGGCCGCCACCGCGCGCTCGACCGTGCCGTGATGGACACCGAGCTGGCGCGCAATCGTGCCGATCTTCCACTTCTCGGCAAAATACAGGCGCAGGATCTCGGCACGGGTCTGCTTGTCGATCGCCATCTCACTCCCTTCGCGCCGGACGCAGGCCCGGATAGACCGCGCGGGCGCAGAACCGCCCGCAGCGCTCGCAGCGGAACACTCCGGCGGGACGGTCGGACCCGAAGGGCCGGGTTCCGGATCGCCCCGCCGGCATGCGCACCACAACAGAACGACGCGGCGAACGGGTCAAAGGGTGATGCGTCACTTTCTGCGCACGGCGCCCGTCTTCCGGCGCCCGGACGCGGCGACGGTCGCGGTAGCGCCGCTGGCGCTCGGCATGCTTGTGACGGCCCCGGCGGCTGTCCTGGTAGCGCTGCCCGGCACGGCGTACCGACCGCCGTCGCGCCCGGCCGCTGCAGCGCTGCGAACAGTAGATGTTGCCGTGGTCGCATCGCCGGCAGAGAACAACCTGACGACGGCACAAGGCGCAGGTGAACAGGCGGGCGGCATTCCTCATCGCGACAACCGATGAGAACGGGGTGGACCCCCACCAGAACCCGCACGATACTGTGCAGACGGGCCGCGCCTTGCACAGCCCTGGGGGTGCGGCGCCGGTCGTTGCCAGCAAGCAGACGAGGCCGGCGCCGCATCGTTCTCAGCAGATCAAGTCTACTCTCTGCCGCAGCACGGGTCCCCCCGCCGCTATCGCCACGACGGCTCCTCCCCGCAGAAGGCCAAAATCTCCGCGCGACGGGGGCCGGGGACTCCAGTCGGGCTACGCCCTCCTTCCGTCCCCGGCCCCGTCACAATCCCGGCGTCGCCAGTCTCACCCTGTTTGTCGCGACCCAAGAAAACGCACGACTCCATCAAATATGCGCGCTTTCTGGCCGTCACCTACAGTCCTCGGCAGAATCGGACCGATAGCGGATGACGGTCGCGTGGACGCTGCCTTCCACCCGTGTCGATAACAATCTGGTGCAGCGCGGACTTGTCATTGACGAAACAGACGGTATAGACCATTATTGGAGTGAGACTTCATTATTCGGGATGACTGTCATGGCCCGGGCCGGCGGGGAGAAGGTACGCGAGCTGGAAGGCGTGCTGCTTGATGCGGCAGGCCGCCTGAGCCCGGCGCACGTGGCTGCGCTGGTCGCCCATCCCGATGCCGTGCACTCGGCTCTGGCGGTCGCGGCCGACGTGCTGACGACGGACGACGAGGCGCGGCCCCGAATCGAAACCGTCGCGGGCGCCGAGCCTGTCCTCGTGGAAGCCGACGCGGCGGCCAGGCGGATGGCGGAGCGCACCCGCGAGGGCGTGTCCGAGACGCTGCTGACCTCGGACGAGCTGGCCGGGCGTGTCGGGCTGAAGACCCGCCAGTCGGTACATGACTGGTTGAAGAATGGCCGGATCGTGGGCTGGCGGGGCGCCAGGCGCGGCCATGTCTTCCCGGCAGCGCAGCTCGACGAACGGGGCCGGCCATTCGACGGTCTCGACCGCGTGGCGGGGCTGTTCGACGACGGCTATGCCGCCTGGATCTGGCTCACGACGGAACTGTCATCGCTCGACGGAGCGACGCCGCTGGCGCTGCTGGCCGAAGGGGAAATCGACCGCGTGGCGAAGGCCGCGGAGGGAGACCGCCAAGGCGACTTTGGGTGATCGGCGGCTACGATCCCGACCGCCTGCGCTCGCGGCTTGGCGCCAACCGCCTCGGGCGCGTCTTCCGCGTGATCCGTCGCGACCGCCGCTCAACCCCTTTGGGCGCGGTACCCGCGCCGAGCCGGTTTAGCGACCCGAAGGAACGCTATGCGGTGCTCTATGCGTCGGATACCGTGCGCTGCGCGTTCTGGGAGACCTTGGGCCGCAACCGCTTCGCGCGACGCCGTCGGCGCGAACTCCCGCGAACCGAGATCGAGGCCCGGCTGGTGGTGTCGATATCCTCGACCGAACCGCTCGCCCTCGTCGACCTGCGCGGCGACGGGCCGGTGCGTATCGGTGCGCGGAGCGCGGTGGCGCACGACGGCAATCATGCGGCGGGCCGCGCCCTGTCGGCGGCCGTCCATGCCGGAGTGCCGGAGGCGGACGGATTTCTGTATCCGTCGCGCTTCACGGGCGATATCTGCGTCGCGGTGTTCGACCGGTCATTCGGCAAGCTGGAGCTGCTCGGCATCGACGAACTCGTCCGCCATTCGGGGTTGCTGGATGCCCTGGACGATTACGGTATCGTGCTGACGGAACCGCCGGGATAGCGGGGACCGGAGCGAAATCGGCGATGGCCGGGTTCGCGCGAATTCCGGGAATTTTGTCCACGGGATGATTCGAATACTTACAGAACATCGGCGGCGATGCTCCGGGCGATCCGTTCCGCCGCCTCGTGGATGGAATCCTGCGCCAGATGCGCGTATCTCGCGGTGGTCTCGATATCGCTGTGCCCCAGCAGCTTGCCGATCACCGGCAGGGTCTCGCCGAGCGCCAGCGCGCGGGACGCGAAGGAATGGCGAAGGTCATGAATCCGGACATCCTCCAGCTTTGCGGCCTCGCGCACGGCCCGCCAGGACCTGTCGAGGGGACCCTCGCTGTGGCGCCCGTCGGGAGCCCTGCCCGGATACACCCACGGGTTGCCCGCCCGGCGCGGCAGCGCCTCCAGCAGCCGCACCGCCGGCGGCGGCAGCTGCACCGCGCGGGGACCGGACTTCGCGTCGGGAAGGCGCAGCTCGCCGGCGTCGAGATCGACGTCCGCCCAGCGCAGCGCGAGGACCTCGCCCTTGCGGCAGCCGGTCAGCATCAGCAGGCGGATTGCCGCCGCGGCCACGGGCGAGGCGGTGCCGGCGTCCACGGCCTCGTCCAGCGCCCGCCCGAGCCGGGCGAACTCGGCGTCGGTCAGGAAGCGCTCGCGGCCGCGCTCGGGATGCTTCTCGATCGCCCGGCACGGGTTGCAGCCCGCCGGCACAAGACCCCAGCCCTCGCCCAGACGGTACATGTGCGCCAGGGTCTTGACCGCCCGGTTGGCCGCCACCGGGCGGTCGCTCAGCCCGCGGTGCAGCTCGACGACCTGCCGGCGCTCCACCGCCTCGACCGGCAGCCGGCCGAGGGCGGGCAGGATGTGGCGGCGCAGCACGCCGCGCAGCTTCGCCTGCGTCCTCGGCTTGAGCCGGACCTCGACATGATCATCGAGATAGCGCGCCGCAAGGTCGGCCACGGTCGGGCCGCCCCTGGCCCGGGCCGCGAGCGGCAGCGCCACCGGGTCCTCGCCCGCCTTGATGCGCGTGACGATCAGCGCCGCCCGCCGGCGCGCCTCGTCGGCGTTGAGCACGCCGTGCCGGCCCACCGTCACCCGCTTCGGCCCCTCCGGCCCCCGCGCCTGGGCGATATAGACCTTGCCGCCGCTCGGATAGACCCGGACCCCGAAGCCGGTCACGTCCGGTCCCAGAACACCGTGTCGCGCTCGACCGTCATGGCGGCCACGGAACGGTTGGAGATCGTCCTCTGCTGCATCGCGATGTCCCTCACGCCGCCTCGGCGTCGCGCACCAGGTGGGCGTATTTCGCGGTGGTGCCGACCCGGGCATGGCCGAGCAGGCGCCCGATGACCGGCAGGCCCTCGCCCAGCGCCAGCGCCCTGCTGGCGTAGCTGTACCGGCAGTCGTGAAGCCGCACGTCGTGGAGCCCGGTCGCCTTCCTGACCCGCCGCCAGTGCCAGGACAGGCAGGCCAGACGGCTCCGCGGCTTCGCCCCCCTGAGTACCCAGGGAACGCCGTCCTCCCGCTCGATGCCGTCCAGCACCGTCAGCACCGGCCCGGTCAGCGGCACCATGCGCGGCCCCGTTTTCGAATCGCGGAGCCACAGGACCCGCGCCGCGCGGTCGATGTCGTCCCATTGCAGGGTGAGGATCTCGTCCGAGCGGCAGCCGGTCAGCATCAGCAGGCGGATCGCCGCGATCGCGGAAGGCTGCATCGAGCCCTCGGCCTCGAAGGTCTTCAGCACATCGCCGATGCGCCGGAACTCGTCGGGCGTCAGGAAGCGCTCGCGGGGCGTGTCGCGGTACTGGCGGACATGCCGGCACGGGTTGGTTGCCCCCGGGCGGGACCATCTCCCAGCTCTCGGCCAGCACGAACATCTTGGAGAGCACCCAGATCGCCTGGTTGGCCGCAGCCGGCGTGTCGCGCAGCCGATGATGGAGCCCCGCCGCGTCTTCCGGCGCGACATCCTTCAGCGCACTGCTCCCCAGCGCCGGCAGGATGTGGCACTCGATGGACATGCGGTAGTTCTTCGCCGTCGCCGGCTTGCAGCGCGCCGCGACATGGTTCTTCAGGCAGAGTTCCGCCAGGTCGGCGACGGTAGGCTCGGGCGCCGGTGCCGGCGGCCTGGGGTCCTCGCCCCGCTTGATGCGGTCGATGGCCGCCGCCGCCTCGCGGCGGCGCTCCTCGACGGTCTTCTCGCCGGCCGGCCCGAGCGTCGCCCGCTTCAGGCCCGCCGGACCCTGGACTGCACGATGTAGAGCTTGCGCCCGGTGGCATGGACGCGCACGCCGAAACCGGCAAGGTCGCGGTCCCAGAAGATGGCGTCCTTGCCGCCGGGCTTGAGCCCGTCCACAATCCGCTTGGTGAGCCTGAGGGTGCTCCGTTTCGGCATGGTCGCGCTCCGTCCCGAAATGCCCGCATGCCAGTCATCAAACCGCATACGGACGGCATCAAATCGGCGGCGATTGAAGGCGATGTATGGCGGGAAGTCGAGGGCTCGGAGGCCGGGAAGGACAGACAATCATCAATGATTACAACTTCCTATCATCCTCTCGGCACCGGACGGCGGGCGATGGCGGGGGATGGCAACAATTCGATGCGACCCCGGACCTGATCTGGCAGGGCACCGTATGGTCGGCATCCAGCACGCCGTCGGCGGCCAGTTCCCGCATGGCCTTGAGGCGGCGACCGCCGGCGACCACGGCGTAGCGTTCGCCATCCTCGGTCGGCTCGTCCGGGCGGACGACCAGATTCTCCAGCTGGTCGATGGCGGCGATCGAGGCCTTGAGCTCGACGTCGGCCTGCGGGTCGGGCGGCGTCTTGCGGACGTTCTCGGGGGCGAGCGTGAGCCGGCTCAAAGGGATCTCCCGGATGAGCGGCTCGGCCCTGGGGGCGATGAAGTTCATTCCAGTCTCCATGAAGGATTGCATCGGCGCGGCGCGACCGGCTCTCCCGGCGGCCGGCCGAAGGTCATGTCAGGATCGGGAAATACGCGCTGGCGGGCGTCGCGTTGGACGGCTCCGGCTGGGCGGTGGAAGCGGCTACCGAAGGGCGCGCGGCGATCCCGGAGCCGGAGGACGCGCGGCGCTGCTCAGGGCGCGGCCGGGCCTGCTGTCCAAGGATCGAGCACGACGATGCCGCAATCCGCGAAGTCCCCGGCGTTCCGGGTCGCGACCGCGGCGTTCCGCGCCCGAGCGATGGCGGCGATCTGGCAATCGGCCTCCAGGATCGGCCTGCCCAGGGAGCGGCGGGACGCGGCGATCGCGGCATAGGCCCGCGCGGCGGCGCTGTCGAAGGGCAGCACCCGTCCGGCGAAGTCTTCGCCGATCGCCGCGTCGATCTCGGCCGCGAGACGGTCGCGGCGCCGGCCCGCCGGCAGAATGGCCGCGCCCGCGCGCAGCTCCGCCTCGCTCACGGCGGTCAGATACAGTTCGGCGGACTCCTGCCCGGAAAACCACGCCATGACCGCGGGATCGGGCGCGAGACGCATCAGCTCGGACACCACGTTGGTGTCAATGACGATCATCGCCGCGGCTCAACCGAACTCGGGCGGCGGACGCATCGGGCCGCGCTCGGGCAGTTCGAGATCGACGCCGCCGAGCGCGGCGAAGCGGGCATGGATGGCCCGGCCGAGGTCCTTCGGCGGCGGCGCCTCGCCGACCGCGCGGCGCAGGACGTCGCGGGCCTCCTCCTCCATCGAGCGGCCGTTCTCGGCGGCGCGCACGCGCAGGCGGCGCTTCACCCCGTCGTCCAGGTTCCTGATGGTGATGCTGGCCATGGAGTCCTCCGTACGCGCAACCGATGCGAAGTTAAGCATCGATTGCATTGCAGTCAATCGCATCGAGCGGATCGGCCACGTCGCCGGCACAGGCATGAAACCGGTAATGGATCGTCAGTTCACAAGCGTGAAAATGGGCAGTATGTCGGGACGTTGGAGAGCGCCATAGATGCCAGCATGGCGAGGCTTCGAGCAGCCGTGGGTGGTTGAACGGCATCGGCAATATGCGCAATCGGTGGTCGATGCCGGCACGGCATATTGTCCTGTGCGCACGGATGGGCCCGCCGCCTCCCGGCGCCGATCGCCACGACGTCCGAGCAGTTTCACGAATAGGCGCTATTTCAGCACATTGCTGAAATAGCTGTTCGGCTGAATTTCGCTTGACGGATTTCATCATATCTGCCATTTTCACCACATGGTGAAACTGCACGAAATAGAGAAGCCGGTGGAGAGTGCGGCGGTGGACGCTGTCCGTGCCCTGCTTGAGCAGGTCCCGTACATACAGATCATCGCAGTTCGCCATGAGCAGCATCTCGAGTCCAGCCATCAGCTCGATGCCAGGATCGATCTTGGGCACGATGGAAGCCGCTATGCGCTCCTCATGAAGTTCAAGTCAAATGGAGCGCCGCGCTTTGCACGTTCCGCGATCTATCAGCTCGAAAGCTACATCGCGCATTTGCATCGATCCGAACGCCAGGACGACACCCGGCAGTCCATTCCGATGCTGGTGAGCCCCTACCTGTCTCCAGAGGCGCGCTCCATCTGCCTCGATCACAATGTCGCCTACCTCGACCTCTACGGTAACGCCCACCTTTCTTTCGGCCCCGTCTATATCGAGCGATCCGTCCCGGACAGGCCGAAGTCCGAAGCCCGCGCTCAGCGGTCACTGTTCACTCCGAGGGCGGGCGCGATCCTGCGGGTTCTTCTGCGCGACCCGGCCCGCGCATGGCGCGTCACGGATCTGGCCGAGGCAGCCAATGCCAGCCTCGGGCATGTGAGCAATGTCCGCAAAGCGCTGCTCGACCGGGAATGGGTCGAAATAGGGGAGGATGGCCTCGTCCTCGTCCAGCCGGATGCGCTACTTAAATCCTGGCGGGAGAACTACCGTCAACCCGCAGGCCATCACATCAGCGGATACACGGTCCTCCACGGGGACCAGTTGCGCAATCGCCTGTCCGGAAGCCTGAACCCGGGACCGCAAGCTCCGCGTGCGATCTGTGCGGCCAGCTCGGCTGCCGAGTGGATTGCTCCATATGTCCGAGGCGCCACGCACAGCTTCTATGCAGACGAACCCGGGGCGCGGATGCTGCAGGAGGCGCTTCAACTGACCCATGCCGCACAGGGAGCCAACGTGATCCTGCGCATCCCCAATGACGAGAGCCTGTTCGAAGACGCCGTTGAGCCGGCCCCGGGCATCTTCTGCGCCAATCCGGTCGTCACCTGCCTTGATCTGTGGAACGGCAGTGATCGGGACCGTGAGGCCGCCGACCATATGGCCGCGAAGTGCTTTCCATGGTTGTGAGGGAGCCCCAAGCCGCCGGCGACTACGATGACCGGACGACAGCGGCGGTCAAGTCGGTACTCATCGAGATCGGCCAGATCCTCGGCAGCTTCGAAGGCAAGTTTGCGATCATCGGCGGCGCCGTTCCCTGGCTGCTGCTGAGCGAAGCCGAGATGCGGCACGTCGGCACCGCAGACGTGGACCTCGGCCTCGATCCAGCCGCCTTGGGCGGCGGTGAATACGTTCGTCTTGTCGAAGCCCTTCAGCAACAAGGCTACCTTCAACGGGACAATTTGCGGCGCTTCCAACTCGTGCGCACTGTCCCCGCCGGCGACGACGGCCCCGACATCGACGTCGTCGTCGATTTCCTGATGCCGCGCGACGCCGAGATCACAAGAAATACACCGCCGCTTATCAGCCAGTTTGCCGTCCAACGTGCGGACGGCGCGGATCTGGCACTCAGGTTCTATCAAATGGTGGCCATCGAGGGCCACATGCCCGACGGTGACCGCAACCGTGTCAGCATCGCGGTGGCATCGATCCCGGCCCTTCTGGCCATGAAGGGTTACGCCATCGCCAACCGTCTGAAACGCAAGGATGCCTACGACATTTACTACTCTGTGAGGAATTTCCCGGGTGGAATCGACGCCCTCGTCGAGGTTACCCGGCCGCTCCTTGACGTCGAGTCAGCCCTCCAGGGATATCGCTCTATCTCTGAAAAGTTTCGGAATGCCGAAGATTTCGGACCGGCGAGCGTGAGAAGGTTCGTCGAAGGCTCCCACCTGCTTGGCGACCGCACCGCTGACCAATGGCAGCAGGATGCCTTCGGACAGGTCGACGCTTGGCTCAAAGGACTTGGCCTGAGAGCTTGACCTAGAAGTGCGAATGGCCTCGCCACATGTGGTATATCCTTGTCGGCTCCAACACCAGACGAGGAGGTCCACATGTCTTGGGACGAGGCCACTCATGCGCAGTATAGGCGCTCGCAGGATCGATATGAAAGTGATCTCACGGATGAAGAGTGGGACGTGATCAGACATCTTCTCCCGGAACCGTCGACGCGGGGACGACCGCGCACGACGGACCTTCGGGATGTGTTCAACGCGGTTCAGTACATGCTGGCGACAGGATGTCAGTGGCGTGCCATTCCCAAGTGTTTTCCGCCGTTTACGACTATCCAGAACTCTTTCTGCGCATGGCGCGCCAGCGGTGTCTTCGACTGCATGCTGGATGCGTTGCGCGAGCAGGCGCGGGCTCTGGCGGGACGCTCTGGGGAGCCGACGGCTGCGGCGATTGACAGTCAGTCCGTGAAGACGACGGAAAGCGGAGGCCCTGCGGGCTATGACGCCGGCAAGAAGATCAATGGCCGCAAGCGTCATGTTGCGGTTGACGTTGAAGGGATCCCGCTTGCGATCCGGGTTCACGTGGCCAGTGTGCAGGATCGGGACGGTGCGCCGGAGGTGATCCTTGCGATGCTGGAGAAGGCGCCGACGGTGACCCGACTGTGGGCCGATGGTGGGTATCAGGGTCCGAAGCTTGCGAGGGCGCTGGCGGAGCTGGGGCTCGCCGATCTGCTCGAGATTGTGCAAAAACCCAAGAATCTCACATCCTTCACCGTGCTGTATCGTCGCTGGGTCGTCGAGCGGACCTTTGCCTGGATGTCACGGTGTCGGCGCTTGGCCAAGGACTTCGAGAGGACGCTGGAAAGCTCCCTGGCCTGGGCACAACTGGCGGCCTGCCGGTTCCTGATGCGAAGGGTGGCGCGAGGGGCAACCGCTTGAAACTAATATATAACACAATATCAATGACTTATGATTCAAACTCTGAGAGCTTGGTGCGCCAGGCTAACTGGTGGAATGCAGCCGGGTGAAAGTCCTGGCAGGAAGAGAGGTCAACCAACCACTTCCTCCGTGAACCATGCGCCGGTCGCCGTGAGGCGGCAGGCGAAGCGTTGGGGAGCGGCAGGCGTGGGCCGGGCCATTGAGCCACGAGATTTTGTGAAACCGGAGTGCCGAGGCTGTCATGCTGCTCGATACCAACCGGATCGAGAACACGATCAGAGCGCCCAAACTCGGCCAGCGCAACTGGCTTTTTGCCTGGACCGAGGTCGGAGCCGAAAACCTGGGGATCATCAACGGCCTGCTTGCCACCTGCGAGATGCAGGGCGTCGACCCCCGCATCTGGCTGACCGACGTCCTGCTGCGCATCGACACCCACCCGGCCGACCGGGTCGAGGACCTGACACCGCGGCTGTGGAAGACACTGTTCGCTGATGCTCCGATGACGTCCGATATCACATCCGCGGTGCGTCTTCAGGCCGCCAGCACCGGACCGTCGTAACGCTTGCGATGGCGCAGGATCGTCACGTCAATCCCTTCCAGAAGCGCCGAAAGCTCGGTCCGCGACAGTGACACCGATACCTGCCCGGGAACCGGAACCCGCGGCGAGGCGAACAGGCCCTGCTCCAGGCGCTTGGACCAGATGAAGAACCCGCCGTACTCGAACCCGAGAACCTTCACCATCGTGCGCCGCCGGTTCACGAACACATACCAGCGACCACGTGCCGGGTTCTCACCAAGATGGCTCGAGACCAGCGCGCACAGACCGTCGAAGCTGCAGCGCATGTCCGTCGGCGCCGTCGACAGCCAGATGCCGCCTGACGGCCAGCCCCCCAGCATCAGGTTCGCCGCACCCGAAGCACCACACCATCGCCGAGCGAAAGCTCGACATCCCAGCCCGGATCGGACGAGACCGCGAGTTCGACGAAGCCACCACGCCCGGCTCCCCCGTTCCGCGTCACCAGACCCAAACGCCGGCGCCAGTTCTGGAACGTCTTCAACGACACGCCGCGAGACTCGCAGAAGCTGGACTGGGTGCCGACCCAGCCCTCGAAATCTGTCATCAGACGACGCCACTCCGCTTCGCCCCGATACATCCGCGCTGGAACTGCGCCCGGCGCTGCAGATAGATCCTCCCTCATCCAAACACCTCCGATCGTCAGAATTGAACCAGAGGATTCTCCCGCGCGGAACCCAAGCCGATCAACGACAATACACACCGTCGTCCTTTAATCGCTTACAGACGCCGTCGGGCGCCGAGGTCCGCATCCTTCTCAAGCACCTGACCCACCGCATCCGCCGCCACTGGCCGCACGCGCACCCGACTGACCTTCCGGGGGGGCAGCCATTACGGCCGCCGCGGGGCGATGGACTGGTGCGAGGACAACGGCGTCGACTTCATCTTCGGCCTGGTCGGCAACACCGCGCTGCACGGCCTCGCCTACGACGTCACCGACGATCTCAAGGTGCGCCGCTTCGCCAGCTTCAATTACGCCGCCGGCTCGTGGCGCCGGAAACGCCGGGCGGTCGCCCGGTTGGAAGCGACGACCCGCGGCTTCGACGCGCGCTACATCGTCACCTCGCTCGAAGACTCGCCCCGCCGCCTCTACGAGGGGGGCTATGCGCGCGCGGCCAGGCGGAAAGCCGATGGGAATGTCCATCAGGACAATCCCACCGACAGTAGGCAGTGCAGCGACTTGATCACCTGGGGTTTGTGGAACCGGCCGTTCTGGTCGCGCCGGACCACCACCCAGCCCGCGAAGACGGTATTCGCGCCGGAATCGGCGCCACGATGTCCGTGCCTGTTGAGGAGCGAGCTGACGCCGGCGTCACCCTCGTCGCCATCGCCGGCGGCAAGGACATCGTCAACCCGGCGGCGATGTTCGAGCGGCTGGAGAAGACCCGGGAGAAATACGCCGACGTGGTGCTCATGCATGGCGGCGGCCCCGGCGTCGAGAAGATCGCGGCCAGCTGGTCAGAGCGCAACGGCGTCCACCAGATCGTCTGCAAGCCGGGCTGGGACCGCCACGACCGCGCCGCCGCGTTCAGGCGCAACGACGAACTGCTGAACTTCCTGCCGAAGGGCGTGATCGCGTTCCCCAACACGCGGTAGAAAGCACCGGCTGCCCTCTCTTCAACGCGTATAGGCATCACTGCGCGCCGCAGGCGGCCACCTCAGTCCGCGGGATGGGACGACTCCGGGCTTCAACAGCTATCCGCAGCGACATTCTCTGCTCTCCATCTGGCACAATCGGAGAGGTAGGCGCGGGCGTCCTTGCTGAGCCGCGAAATGCCGAGCAGACGCGACAGGGCCAGAATCGGATCTTCTTCGTTCGCAAGGTCGCGTGCGTGGGAGTCGATCACCGAACTTATCTCCGTTCGGGATATCTCTCGAATCGGGCGATCGTTCAGCCCTCGGAATGGAACCCGGTCGGAATGGCGCCCAGGCGACCAAACGAAGATAGTCTCGAACTCGGGATGACGCTCCACCGACCAAAGATTCTTCTGAACTTGCGCCTGAATGCGCCTCCCGGTTCGGTGCCATCCATGCTCCTGCGCAACTGTGCGAGCTAGTCCGTGCAACGTAATCGGTCCTTCGCGGTCGACTATACGGAGGATGTGTCGACGCAGAACCGGGGCGTAATCCAAGTCGAAAAACCGATCAGGATCGGAGGTAACTTCCTGCCGAGGCGTGCCCTCGGTCTCTCCTGCGGGAGTGGAACTCAGGCTCGCCGCAGGGCCGATGTGAGAGCTCGACGCAGTAGCTACGGGCGAACCGCCGTCGGCGCCGCCGGTTTCCGAGTCGGTCGAAAGGGACGCGAGTAGGTCCCCGTCGAGGCTCTGAATGGGAAACTGGGTTTCCTTCTTTATCACCGCCGCTTCCGTGTCTGCCGGCCCCTGATCGTGCTCGGGTTCGGGAGGCGCAGCCTGTACGGTCTCTGTCTGATCGACAGACTGGGCAGACAATTCAGTTTCCGTCGCTTGTTCCTGGGCTTCGTCCTCGCCCGCCGCTCGGGAATCTCGGTCTTCCTCTAGCAGGCGCGCGAGTTCGAGGTGGATACGACCCGTGACATTGGAAGAGTCGCGAAACCACTCGGTCGACCAGACCCGAAGAATCGTCCAGCCGAGGTCTTCCAGCACGGCTTGCCGTATCTTGTCACGGTCACGCGCCGTCGCCGAGGAGTGGTACCTCGCCCCGTCGCACTCAATACCGGCGAGGTAGCTGCCGGCGTAGTCCGGGTGCACCACACCAAGATCCACGCGGAAACCGGATACCCCGATCTGGGTACGAACCTCCCAGCCTTTGGCGCGCAGCGCATCGGACACGGCTTCCTCGAAGGGACTCTCTGCAGGGCCGAGCGAACCCTCATCGCGCGAAGGGAGGGCAACTGGGCCGCGCTCCGCATAGTCCAGAAATTCCTTCAGATGCTTGACCCCGACGGCGTTGGTACGTTTCAGGTCGATTTGCTCGGCCCGGATCGAGGAGAACACATGAAGCTCTCGCCGGGCGCGGGTGACCGCGACATTAAGTCGTTTCTCTCCGCCCGTGCCGTTGATCGGCCCGAAGTTCATCGTGACCTTACCCGCCGGATCGGGTCCGAACGTCACCGAAAACAGCATGACATCGCGTTCGTCGCCCTGGATGTTCTCGAGGTTCTTCACGATGACCGGCTCCTCGCGCTCGTCCGCGAAAAACCATTCCAGCTCGCTGTCTTCCCGGCGGATCTGGTCGAGCAGGTCCAGAATGAGCGATTGCTGTTCGGCGTTGAACGTGATGACCCCGAGGGTGAAGCGCTTGTCTTCCGGGATCGCAAGCCAGGTCTTGAGACGCCGCCTCACAAATTCGGCAACGGCCTTAGCTTCTTCTTGATTCACTCGACCTTGCCCTCGGGCGTATGTGCCGCCGACTTCGTGGAACTTGATCGCTTCGGAACTGGCAGACGGGGCCGGGAAGGTTACGAGCCGGTCGCCATAGTAGTAATGGTTGGAGAACGCGATAAGGGCCTCATCGCGGCTGCGATAGTGCCAATCGAGATTTCGGGATGGCACACCTGAGGCCGAGGCCTCATCGAGAATCGAGGGCATATCGCGCTCGACTTCGGGCAGGCCTTCGTCGTCGTCTTCGGCTCGTCCAAAGAAGTTCGTGGGAGGCAGCTGCTTGGGATCGCCCACGATGATCGTCTGACGGCCACGCGCAATCGCGCCTATCGCGTCCCATGTCGTGATCTGCGAGGCTTCGTCGAAGATCACCACATCGAATGTGGTCCGGTCCGCTGGCAGATACTGGGCCACCGACAGCGGTGACATGAGCACACAGGGTGCGAGTTTCCCCAAGCTCTCCCGAATCTCGGTCAGTAGCGGGCGAATTGGCATCGAAGGACGAACCAGCCCCAGCTGATGGCGGAGAGTTCCGAGTTCGGATTTTCGCGGGACAACATCCTTTGCAGGCAGCCCATGCGCGATCCGTCGCATCACCTCCACAGGCGCAAGGTCTGCCACGGCATTGTCGAGCTTGCAAAAGGTGTCGATAACGTGCTCATGCTCAAAACGGAGGAAACCTCGGAGTTCGTCGCTCGCATCCATCGCGCGCGGGAGCCACCATTTTGCATAGGCCCGTTTGAACGTTTCCTCCGCGTCTTCCTCTATTCTTCCGTCTTCCAGTGCCTCTACGAGCGCGCCGAGGCCCGCCTCATATGCCTCCTCGCACTTCGCTACCCATTTTGACCAGTCGCCCAGCCGCGCCTGTTCCGTGGATACCGTCGTCAGGCCGGATTCCAGCGCCGAGACGCTCCACCCCAAAGGGAACACACCATCGATTCGCACGAATTCACCGACCTTTTCGTCCGTCTCCCGCTCCGCAACAAGGTAGGTCTGGAGCGCATCCGCCGCGGTCCCGCCCGCGCCGGAAGCAAGCGCCGAAGTGGCGGATTCAAAGCGGGCCGGGTCCTCTATGTCGGAGATCAGATCCGCCAGGGCGGCCCGGAATTCGATCGCTTGACGAACCGCCTCGGTCGACCGTACCGGGTCCGTCTTCCCGCCGGTCTTGGCGACCGGTGCCAGGGGATTCTCGTGGATCGAGGCGTCGCGTTCACGCATCCTGAAGAGCGCACTCAGGTCGACCGCGGGATCGGACGCTCCGTTGTCGGCGTAGGTCTGCAAGAGCTTCCGGACCCTCCTCCTCGCGAAGGCAGAAGCTGGCCAGATCTTCGCCTGAGCATCGCGCCAAGCTGCGTCCATTGGTTCGAGCGGCATGCTCCGCACGGCGTCGAGCGGATAGGTCGCCTCTGTTTCGGCATTGGCCGCGGCAAGCCCCTCCACATCCGTTGCCAGCGACTCCGCCAAGGCGGTGAGGCGCTCCGGCGGCATGTCGGGTACGGAGGAAAGCTCAAGTGCTTCCCGCTCCAGGCGAGGCAAAAGCGCCTTGAGCCGCGCGCGGCGCCCGGCTTCCAACTCGGGGTCCGAACGAAGGCCCAGCACGCGTGCCAGCGCATGTTCCGCGCGCCTCAGCCCGGGGAGCGCCGATTGGAGGGACTCCACAGCTTCCAGCAATTCTCCCTGCCACCGATAGGAGAATTCCTTGCGACGGATCAGCGAGAGCGGGGGACCGGCCCCGACCACGGCGTGCATCCGGCCAAGGTCCGCGGCAAGGTTGACCAGGCGCTTGTAACTCTCCTCGTCATGCGCGTCCTTGGACGCAAAGGAAATTTCGAATGACGATGCACCGGGGGCGACCGAGGCCACCGCGTCGAACACGCTGAATCCCTGCGCCCCCTTGGCATGAAGCGTCTCGACATAGGCATTCAACCGATCCCGGGAGAGCCTCAGCTCTTCGGTCACCTCGATCCATGTCTCTTCCGAGCCGCCCGAAGCCCGCTCCCATCCTCGCCCGAGCTGCGCGAGAACGGATTTTCGATCCGTCTTGTTCGAGTGGAGTTCCAGCACCGCATCGCCGAGCCCCGTCGCCACGAGGCGACGGTGAACCACATCGAGCGCGGCCGCCTTCTCGGCCACGAACAGCACGGTTTTTCCCTCGCCCAGGCACTGCGCGATGATGTTCGTGATCGTCTGGCTCTTTCCAGTACCGGGAGGCCCGACAAGGACGAAGTCGCGACCTTCCGAAGCCGACAGGACGGCCGCGAGCTGCGAGCTGTCCGCGGGCAACGGTGTCAGGAGGTCCCGCGGCAGGCGGCGACGGTCGACCTCTTCCGGAGCAATGTGTGTGCTGCCTTCCTTATCCCCGTACCACTCTTCCGCCCCGTCGATGAGATGCTTCACCAGCCGGTTCTTCCGAAGCTGGTCGGACCGGTCGACCAGGTCTTTCCACATGAGGTACTTGGCGAACGAGAAGGTGGAGAGCGCGAGGTCCTCGACGACTTCGAAGCCGGCAACGTCACGCACCTTCCGGCGCATGATCTCGAATATGCCCGGAACGTCGATTCCGCTGTGATCGCTGGGCAGCTCGCCTTCAAGCTCCGGGATACGGAGGTTGAAGTCGCGTTTCAGAAACTCGAGCAGGGTCGAGTTGATCCGAACGTCATCCTCGTGATGCGCGATTCGAAACGGAGACTTGGCGGACCGGCGCTCCAGCTTGATCGGAATCAGCAGCAGGGGCGCGCGGTAGGTGCGGGCATCGCCTTCGGTCTTCTTCCATCGGAGGAACCCGGCCGCCAGGAAGAGCGTGTTCGTGCCGCCTTCCTGCATGTCGCTTCTCGCGCGGCGGTAGAGCGTCAGCAAGCGATTGTCCATCTCCTTGCCGGTGAGCGGTACGACGAGCTGCTTCCGCTCGAAGGCATCGCGGATGACTTCCTCCTCGATTCGCTGCGCCTCCTGCGGAGAAACCGTCCGCTTGCCGAACGGATCGTTGTCGTCGAGGGAGTACCCTTGAAATTTCTTGCCGTCGGCGAGCAGGTCTTCGAGGTCGGCGACGCTCGGGCAGCGCAAGGGAAGCGTCTGCTTGCTGTCACGGAAGTTGAGGAGGCGGTTTCGAAGCGAAAGATCGAGGAGCTTGCGTTGCCATCGCTCGATGCGATCCTGAGGCGTCCCAGGTTCCTCCTCGCCGATCTCGCTTGGGAGCAAACCGAAGTCCGGTAGGGGCGACAGCGCCGCCGGTGCCGCCTCGTCGCCTGCGTCGGCTTCAAGGGATTCCGCGGCCCTATGACTCGCGAGAGGCCGAATCCGCGCGGCGCGAGACCGTGCAATGTCAACAGCCATCACAAACTCGGGGTCCCGGTCTTCAGCGAGCCGGCGACGGCCTTCATCCTCCGCCTGATCAAATCGGATGGAGGGACGCTTGGTCAGCAGCGTGGTCTCGACCGGCACGAACTCGCGGGCCTGCACGGACTTGCGGACAGCGATCACGTCCGGTTCCGTCACATGCCCGAAATCCTTCTTGACGATCCAGACCCCCACCCACGCATGGCCCTGCGAAAAGAGGACCACAGGGTTGAGGCCCGCGGCCTCGAAGGCCGCGGCCAGGAAGAGCGTGGAATCGAGGCACGTGGCGAGCCCTTCTCCGGCGATGCGGCCCGGCCCCCGGATCTTCTGACCTTTCGTCTCGAAGGATGCGGGGGGCTCGGCATAGGTGAGCCCGAGACCCGTAACGGCGGACCAGATCGCGCCGGCAAGCATGTACGAACGGCGCGGGTCACCCGACTGGTAGCCGTCCATCGAACCGTCGCGGCCTACGCCCTCCAGCAGGCGTGCGGCGTCCTTCAGGACACGGGCCACGGCGGGATCGTTCGGAGATACGAAGGCGGAGAGGATCTGGGCCATGTCTCCGACGCCACCCCATTCATCGCGTGCCAGCAGCTCGATCCGGCGCTTCTCGACAATCGTCTCAAGCCCCTGCGCCTCCATGCGGAATTCGAGCTCGCCGATCTCCGCTTCGTCGAGGCCTTGCAGTCGTTCGATGTCGAGCGGGGTCGAAAGGTCGCTCACCGAGAGATCGGATTCCGGCGCGACGCGGTCGATGGTCCAAGTCTTTTCGCGGATGATAGGAGGAGAGGCGCGAAGGGTGACCCTTATATCGGTAAGCGCCTCCTCGGTCGGATTCTGGACCGTGATTTCCTCGACGATCGCCACGTCGTTCTGCGCCGAAGCGAAATTGACCCGTCGCAATGCGCGGTGCTGCAGCGAGACGTTTGCGGGCTCCGTGTGCTCGTCACGTGTTTCGAAGGTCTCGTTACCGTTTGGCAATTCTTCTCTCCTGAGTTCCCATTTGGAGGAACCCCGACCGAATGGTGTTGGAGGCGGCTACACTAGCAGTCCGTCGGACTTAGGGTCATCGATCGGTTTTCGGTTCAGTCTGCCACGCTCGGTTTTGCCGTTCGGCGGATTTGGCGATGTTGTGCGGCCGTTGGAGCTTTACTTGCTCCGGTCGCAGATTCTATCGCCGTTGACTGAGGTGGCCATTGTCTCGATTTCCAACTGTGCCATGAAACGGCGCAGTAGAATCATCACTCCAGCCAATCAAGCAGCGCGGCTACAACACGTCCTCGGCGATGCTGTCTGCGATCCGGGCCGCCGCCTCGTGCACCGACTCGCGCGCGAGGTGCGCATAGCGCGCCGTGGTCTCGACCTGGCTGTGGCCGAGCAGCTTGCCGATCATCGGCAGGCTCTCCCCCAGCGCGAGGGCCCGCGAGGCGTAGGAGTGACGAAGGTCATGAAGCCGCACGCCCTTCAGCCCGGCGCGTTCCCGGAGCGTCTGCCAGGCGCCGTCGATGTCGGTCATGTGCGTGCCCGGCTTGTGGCCCGGAATGACCCAGGGATTGCCGGGCCTGCGGGGCAGCGCGGCCAGCAGCCGCGCCGCGGAAGGCGGCAGCGGCACCGTGCGCGGACCGGTCTTCGCGTCCGCCAACGCCAGCTCGCCCGCGTCGAGGTCCACGTCCTTCCATTGCAGCGTCAGGATCTCGTTCTTGCGGCACCCGGTCAGCATCAGCAGCCGGATTGCCGCCACCGCGCCCGCCGACGCGCCGCCCTCGACCTCCGCCCCGTCCAGCACCCGGCCCAGCTTCTCGAACTCCGCGTCGGTCAGGAAGCGCTCGCGGCGCTTCGCCGGATACCGCGCCACCGACCCGCACAGGTTGACCCCGTCCGCCACCATGCCCCAGCCCTCGGCGAGCTTGTACATGTGCGACAGCACGGCCACCGTCATGTTCGCCATCGCGGGCCGGTCGCTGAGACCGTGATGCAGGTCGAGCACGTGGCGGGGCTCGACAGCGGCCAGCGCCAGACCGCCGAGCGTGGGCACGATGTGCCGTTCCACCACGCTGCGCGCCGTCCTCGCGGTCTTCGGCTTGCAGCGCACCGCCACGTGTTCCTTGAGATAGCGCGCCGCGAGATCGGCCACACTCGGCCCCTGCGCCAGCTTCGCCGCCAGCGGCTCGGGCACCGGGTCCTCGCCCGCCTTCACCCGCGCGATGATCAGCGCCGCCCGGCGCTTCGCCTCCTCGGCGTTGACCACCCCGTGGCGGCCCACCGTGACCCGCCTCGGCCCCTTCGGCCCGCGCGCCAGGGCGACATAGACCCTGCCGCCGCCGGGATAGGCCCGTACCCCGAAGCCCTTCAGCTCCCGGTCCCAGAACACCGTGTCCCGCTCGACCTCCAGCGCCGCCACCATGCGGTTGGAAATCGTCCGCCGCCGGTCCCCCCTCATGGCGCTCTCCGCTCCCGCACTACATGGGCGCCGATGCTCTCGCCCACCCGGCCCGCCGCCGCCTTCTCCGCATCGCGCACCAGATGCGCATAGCGCGCTGTCGTCGCCACCCGGGAATGGCCCAGCAGCCGCCCGATCAGGCTCAGGCTCTCCCCCAGCGCCAGCGCCCGGCTGGCATAGCTGTGACGGGCGTCGTGAAGGCGCACGTCCTTGAGACCGGCCTCCGCCGCGACACGCTTCCAGTAGTAGTCGAGATTGACCAGACGGGTGCCCGACTTGCGGCCCGGAATAACCCAGGGATTGCCGTCCCGCCGGTCGATGCCGTCGAGCACCTTCGCCAGCGGCGGCGTCAGCGGCACCATGCGCGGCCCCGATTTCGCGTCCCGCAACCGCAGCTCGTTCGCCACCCGGTCCAAATCGTCCCACTTGAGCGTCAGGATCTCGCTCTTGCGGCAGCCGCTCAGGATCAGCAGCCGGATCGCCGCCAACGCCTGCGGCCACGGCGGCGCTTTCGATGCCGCCGCGCGCAGCGCCGCCCCCACCCGCCGGTATTCCTCCGGGGTCAGGAACCGCTCGCGCGTATGCTCGCGGTAGTAGCGCAGCGACCGGCACGGGTTGGACCCGCGCGGCACCAGCTCCCAGCTCTCCGCCAGCCGGTACATCTTCGACAGGACCCCCGCGGCGGTGTTGGCCATGTAGGGCGTCTCGCGCAGCCGGTGATGCAGCTCGGCCGCGTCCTCCCGTCCGACATCGCCCAGCGCCTTGCCGCCCAGCGCGGGAAGGATGTGCAGGTCCAGGGCCGACCGGTAGAGCGCCACCGTCTTCGGCTTGCAGTGCACCGCCACGTGCTTCTCCAGATAGCGCTCCGCCAGACCGGCCACGGTGAGCGGCGGCGCCGGAGGCGCCGGGAAGGGGTCCTCGCCCCGCTTGATCCGGTCGATCGCCGCCGCCGCCTTCGTTCTCGCCTCATCGACGGTGATGTCGCCGTGCCGTCCGATCCGGGCGCGCTTCAGCCCGCCCGGGCCCCTGGACTGGACCACGTAGACCTTGCGCCCGGTCGCGTGCACGCGTACGCCGAAGCCGGCAAGGTTGCGGTCCCAGAAGGTGGCGTCGCCGTGATCGACGCGCAGCGCATCGACGGCGCGCTTGGCGATCTTCAGAGTGCTTCGCTTGGGCATCGATGTTCATCCCGTGATCAAACCGCACATGCGCGGCATCGAACCGGGGCGTATTCAAGCGCATTCTCCGAGGGGGTGCAAGAGGGTCGAAACCGACGACAGTCAAAGAAAATAGTAGCAAAAACACTGCTCTATCGTCCTACAGCGTAGCTGGGGGCATGCTCCGCGTAGCGGTCAAAAAATGTCCCGGTCTTTGAATCGCGGAGCCGCAGGACCCGCGCCGCGCGGTCGATGTCGTCCCATTGCAGGGTGAGGATCTCGTCCGAGCGGCAGCCGGTCAGCATCAGCAGGCGGATCGCCGCGATCGCGGAAGGCTGCATCGAGCCCTCGGCCTCGAAGGTCTTCAGCACATCGCCGATGCGCCGGAACTCGTCGGGCGTCAGGAAGCGCTCGCGGGGCGTGTCGCGGTACTGGCGGACATGCCGGCACGGGTTGATTGCCCCCGGGCGGGGACCATCTCCCAGCTCTCGGCCAGCACGAACATCTTGGAGAGCACCCAGATCGCCTGGTTGGCCGCAGCCGGCGTGTCGCGCAGCCGATGATGGAGCCCCGCCGCGTCTTCCGGCGCGACATCCTTCAGCGCACTGCTCCCCAGCGCCGGCAGGATGTGACAGTCGATGGACATGCGGTAGTTCTTCGCCGTCCTCGGCTTGCAGCGCGCCGCGACATGGTTCTTCAGGCAGAGTTCCGCCAGGTCGGCGACGGTAGGCTCGAGCGCCGGTGCCGGCGGCCTGGGGTCCTCGCCCCGCTTGATGCGGACGATGGCCGCCGCCGCCTCGCGGCGGCGCTCCTCGACGGTCCTGTCGCCGGCCGGTCCGAGCGTCGCCCGCTTCAGGCCCGCCGGACCCTGGACTGCACGATGTAGAGCTTGCGCCCGGTGGCGTGGACCCTGACCCCGAAACCGGCAAGGTCGCGGTCCCAGAAGATGGCGTCCTTGCCGCCGGGCTTGAGCCCGTCCACAATCCGCTTGGTCAGCCTGAGGGTGCTCCGTTTCGGCATCGTCGCGCTCCGTCCCGAAATGCCCGCATGCCAGTCATCAAACCGCATACGGGCGGCATCAAATCGGGGGCGATTGAAGGCGATGTATGGCGGGAAGTCGAGGGCTCGGAGGCCGGGAAGGACAGACAATCATCAATGATTACAAATTCCTATCATCCTCTCGGCACCGGACGGCGGGCGATGGCGGGGGATGGCAACAATTCGATGCGACCCCGGATCAAGTCCTCCATGCCCTCCTTCGGGCCGAACCCGAAGCCCGCCAGGGTGACGCCGCGCGGGCCCTGCCCTGCCGGGATCCGGGGTGTACCTCCCACTCTGCTTCACCGGCGACGAACCGCTCGCGTTTTCGCCGGTCCGGCCCTGGCCGTGCCCGAAGCCGGCGCTGTCCGGAGCCCCGCGGCCGTGTTTTCGAGTTCGAGAAGCAACTCGCGGATTTTCTCCCTGCCCAATCGTGCCTTCTGTCCGATGCAGACCAGTCCGGAGGCGCTGGTGACCCGTGCCGGCGTCACACTCCACCTTTTTCCGACCACATGCAGTTCGGCAACGTGACCGGCGGCATCCACGATGAGTCCCTTTGCCCGAATGATGCCGAGTCGCTCGTCGACAAGCCTGCGCGCAAGTTCCCGCACGTTCACGGGCACTCCGGGTTTCAGCGCCACAGTGTCGTAGAGCGCGTCGTCATGGCCGACATCCGGCGCCGTGGCGGAAGTCGGGCCAAGGTCAAGGAGGATGTCGGCGGGAACGCGCCGCTGCGTCGAGGTGATGATGTTCCCGTGTCCGGTCTCGGATGCAACCCAGGCTGTGACGGCTTCGATCGCGTCCCCGCCGACCAGCTCCGACCTGGTCAGAACCACGATGTCCGCGTCAGCCAGCTGCCGAATGATCGTATCCCCCATGAACCTGTCACGTGCTCTCGCGCGTATTGTCTGCACATCCGCGAGAACAACGGTTCCATGCAGTTCCATCCCGCTGACCAGCGACGCCGTCGCGGCAATGGAGGACGGTATGGCAACGCCGGATGCTTCGACGAGAACATGATCGGGGGGCGTGTCCATCCGCGCGAATCCGGCCAGGGCGTCGGCAAGGCTGTCACCGAAGGCACAGCAGATGCACCCACCGGCAATCGAAACCAGATTATCCGACCTCGCGACGATCAGGTCCTCGTCAATCGGCAGGGCGCCGAATTCATTGACGAGTACCGCGAGACGGCACCCGTTTGCGTTGCGCAACATGCCGTTGATCAGCGTGGTCTTGCCCGCGCCGAGGTATCCACCAACGACCGTGAGCGGGACGGGTACGCTCATTGTGCCGCGGCCTCGAAGATGCGTCCGCCCTGGACAGTGCCCCATACACCCACATCCTTCAGGGATTCGGGAGCGACGGCCGTGGGATCATCTTCCAGCACCGCAAAGTCGGCCGCCTTGCCGGTCTCGACGGAGCCGATCTCGCCGTCCAGATGCAGCGTGTAGGCCGCGCCCAGAGTGATGGCGTTCAGGGCCGCAGCCACGGAAATCCGTTCGTGCTCGCCCTGCACCCGCCCCGACGCGGTGATCCGGTTGACCGCGGCCCAGGCGGTAAAAAGGGGTGCAAGCGGCGTGACCGGCGCGTCGGAGTGAATTGCCATCGGCACACCGGCCTCCAGCGCCGTACGGCACGCGTTCATGCGCGAAGCCCGTTCAGGTCCGACAGTCAGACGATAGTGTTCGTCTCCCCAGTAGAAGTGGTGATTGGCAAACAGGTTCACGCACATGCCCAGCTTCTTCATTCTGCGAAACTGGGCTGCGTTGGCCAGCTGACAATGCTGCAGCGTAAACCGGTGGTCGGGGCTGGGGTGCTTGCCAAGCAACGGCTCCAGGGTATCCAGCACCAGTTCAGTCGCCTCGTCACCGTTTGTATGGGTGTGGACCGGAATTCCCGCCGAAAGCGAACGACGATAGATCTCGGCCAGGTGCTCGGGCGCGATGTACCAGAGGCCGTTGGATGCTCCGTTGAAATAGCCCGGCCATCGAAGGCGCGCGGTAAACCCCTGGATCGAACCATCCGCGACCACCTTGATCCGTCCCAGACGCAGGCGATCGGTGGAGCGGTCCCTGATTTCCAGGGCGTAGGTGACCAGATCCTCGGGCGTGTGACCCATGAAGAACTTGAGCGGCACCACCCGGGCCGGAAAGCTGTCCTCGGAGGTGACCCTCACCATCATGTCGACCGCGTCCGGCTCGAGACGGGAGGCAAGGTCGGTGATCGTCGTCGTTCCGGTTCGCACGCACAGTCGGGCGAAGTCGCGCAGCCCCGCTTCATCCGCATCCGTCAACGAGCGGTCGAAGCCGACATGACGACCGACAGGCGTGTAGACGTCAGGCCCCTTCAGCGGTCCGAGCGGGAGGCCATCGTCTCCGAGCGGAATGCCCGGGTGATTGACGCCGTGACACAGCAGGCCGGCCAGCTCAAGCGCCCTGGAGTTGACGTTCATGATGTGGCCCGAGGCATGCAGCACGCCGACCGGCCTGCTGCGGGAAACTCTGTCCAGATCGTGGCGGGTTACTTCGAAGTGTCCCAGATAGATCGGATCGAACTGGAAGCCGCCCAGGGGTTCGTCGGGATCGGTCAACTCACGCTCGGCCGCGGACAGACGGTCGAGGACCGCGTCCAGGCTCTTCAGGCCCGGCCACCTGCACCCGCCCGGGTCGATCCGGTCGAAAAATCCGCAGTAGGTCTTGCGCCAGAGCGCGCCCTCCATGGTGTGCGCGTGGCCTTCGACGAAACCAGGCATGAGGACCTTGTCGGAAAACCTCTCGTCCAGGGCGTAGTCTCCCCATCCTTCCAGCTCGGCCAGCGTGCCGGCGCCCAGAATACGTCCGTCTCGCGTGGCCACGTGGGTTGCAACGGGACGCGCGGGGTTCATCGTGATGATCCGCCTCGCCGCAAAGATCGTCGTTTCAGGCACGACACACTCCCCTGTTGACAGTCGGAACGAGAGCCGGTCCAGGTGCTGCCGCACTCCCTTCGGGAGGCTGGCGCCAGCCTTCATGAACCACTATCGCTCACCGGTCGACGTCGGCTAGTCTTCCAGCCAAGGATAGTCCACAGGGGGTGAACTGATGAAACATCTGGTCAAGGGGATGATCGTGTCCACCGTGCTGGCGACGATTGTGGCCGGCCATGCGGTCGCCGATGATCCGGTTCGAGGCGGGACCCTTATCACCGTGCTGGGCTCGAACCCGCGCACGCTGAACGGGGCGGTCCAGTCCGGCATCGTGACCGGCTACCCGACGGCCCAGCTTTTCGCATCGCCCCTGCGGTACGACGAGGACTGGACTCCGCAACCGTACCTGGCGGAATCCTGGGACGTCAGCGATGACGGGCTGACGGTAACCCTGAACCTCGTGAAGAATGCGGTGTTCCACGATGGTCAGCCGGTGACGTCCGCGGACATTGCCTTTTCGGTCGAGGTGATCAAGGCCAATCACCCGTTCAAGACCATGTTCGCGCCGGTCGAGACGGTCGAGACGCCAGACGAGCACACGGCGGTACTGAAGCTGTCGAGGCCGCACCCGGCCCTGATGCTGGCCATGTCGGGGCAGCTGATGTCGATCCTGCCCAGGCACATCTATGGCGACGGACCGATCGAGGCAGTCAAGACGCATCCGCGCAACAACGAGAACGTCGTGGGTTCCGGCCCGTTCAAGCTGGTCGAGTTCAAGAACGGCGAACATGTGATCCTGGAGCGCTTCGACGACTTTTTCATCGAGGGTCGGCCGTACCTGGACAGGATCGTGATGCGTATCATTCCTGATATCGCCGCGCGGACAATCGCCTATGAGAACGGCGAGCTGCACATGGGGGCGTTCGAGTCGAACCCACAGATGGTCAACCGGTTGAAGAAGGTCGACGGACTTGTGGTGACGCCCGAGGGATACGGCGCCATCGGTCCGCTTGACTGGCTGGCCATGAACACGCAGCGGGGGCCCCTGAAGGATGTACGCGTGCGCAAGGCGATTGCCTATGCGGTCGACAAGAATTTCATCCAGAAGGCGTTGATGCAGGGTACCGCGGCTGACAGCCGGACGGGCATTCACCCTGACAGCCCGTTCTACTTCAGCGAGGTCGAGACCTACGACGTCGATCTGGAGAAGGCCAACTCGCTGCTGGACGAAGCCGGGTTTCCCGTGCAGGACGGCAAGCGCTTCGAGCTGACCATCGATTTCGGCTGGCCCGGTGTGAAACCACAGGTCGAATACGTCAGGGCAGCCTTGAAGAAAATCGGTATTGCAGTCGAGGTCCGGGCGTCGGCTGACTTTCCGACCTGGGCCAAGCGCATGGGTGAAATGGACTTCGACATGTCCTGGGATACCGTGTTCAACTGGGGCGACCCCGTGATTGGCGTACACCGGACCTATGTATCAGACAACGTCGGCAAGGGAGTCTGGTCCAATACCCAGGGCTATTCGAATTCCAGGGTGGACGAAATCCTGGCAATGGCCGCAGTCGAATCCGATGCCGAGAAACGGAAGGCTCTTTACAAGCAATTTCAGACAATAATTGCAGATGAGCTTCCAGTATATCACACGAATACACTTCCCTATCATACGATATATTCGAGCAAGGTCGGTAATCCGCCGTTGGGAATATGGGGCACGTCGACACCGATCGACATGACGTACCTGAAGGACTGACGAGCGTGGCCGGGGCGGGACACCCTGCCCCGGCCATCCGCCACAGAGCGTTTCAGTGAGAGTCTTCCAGTCCCTTCTGATCCGCATCTTCTACGCGGTCATCCTGTTGACCGCGGTACTGATCCTGAACTTTTCTCTGATGTACCTTGCCCCCGGGGACGTCGCGGACACGATATCCCAGTCCATGGGCGGCGCCGATCAGGAGGTGCTTGACCAGATCCGGGCCGATTACGGACTGGATCAGCCGTTTCTGGTCCAGCTAGGGCGTTATGTCGGAAGGATCCTGCACTTCGACCTCGGCTATTCCTTCTTCTACAATGACCCGGTTACCAAACTGATCCTCGAACGCCTGCCGGCAACGCTGCTGCTTGTATTCACCGCGCAGATCCTGGCCCTTGTGGTCGGGGTGGTGCTGGGAGTGATCTCGGCCCGCCAGCCGAACGGCATCGCATCGCATTTCGTGACCATGCTGGCACTGTTCGGCTATTCGGCGCCGGTGTTCTGGACCGGTATCCTGCTGTTGATCGTCTTTTCCCTGAAGATCCCGTGGTTCCCGGTCGCCGGCATGCAGGATGTGACCATCGAGGGCGGGTTCATGGCGCATGCACTGGACGTACTTCGCCACCTCGTCCTGCCAGCGATCACGCTGGCCTCCATCTTTCTCGCCCTGTACTCCCGGCTGGCACGCGCCACCATGCTGGAGACCCTGGGCTCCGACTATGTCCGTACGGCCAAGGCCAAGGGGCTGCCGGAACGACATGTGGTGTACAAGCACGCGCTGAAGAACGCGTTGTCGCCGGTGATCACCCTGGCGGGACTGCAGTTTTCTGCGGTTGTTTCGGGCGCGGTGCTGGTCGAGGCCGTCTTCAGCTGGCCCGGACTGGGAACACTGGCCTTTCAGTCGATCATCGCGCGCGACACACCGACGATCCTGGGCATCCTGTTCTTCTCGGCCCTGGTCGTCATTGTCGGCAACCTGCTGACAGACCTGGTACTCAGGATGATCGATCCGCGGCTCAGGGGACGCGGCGCATGAGCAACAGGGTTATCACGGCCGTAAGGGCGCGCAGTCCGGTCGCCGAAGCCTGGGACATGTTCGTGCGCAACCACGCGGCGGTTGCGGCACTGATCGTGCTGTTCCTGATCGCGGTCGGCGCGGTGGCGGGACCGTACCTGTATCCGACCGATCCGTTCGACATGGTCTGGTCACCATTCTCGCCGCCGGGGGAACACGGATTCCTGCTGGGGACCGATTACCTTGGCCGGGATCTCCTGGCGATGATCATCAACGGTGCGAGGGTCTCCCTGCTGATCGGCCTGGCCGCCGCGATGGTCTCGATCTTCATCGGTGTCACGATCGGAGCCGTCGCCGGGTTCTACCGCGGCTGGGTCGAAGAGGTGCTGATGCGGATCACGGAGTTCTTCCAGGTCCTTCCGACCCTGCTGTTTTCCATGGTCCTGGTCGCACTGTTCGGCGCGTCCCTGGCCATGATCACCTTTGCCATCGGCGTGGTGTCCTGGACTGCGGTGGCCCGCATCACCCGGGCCGAGTTCCTGCGAATTCGCGAGCTCGAGTTCGTCATCGCCTCGCGCGCTTCGGGTGCTCACAACGCGAAGCTCATGTTTGCGGTGATCCTGCCGAACGCGATGCCGCCGATCATCGTGCAGTCGGCCCTGATGGTCGGCACGGCGATCCTGTTCGAGGCCGGGCTGTCCTTCCTGGGCCTGACCGACCCGAACGTGGTCAGCTGGGGGCAGATCATCGGCTCGAACCGCCAGTACATCCTTGACGCCAGCTATACGGTGACCTTCCCCGGGCTCGCGATCTTCATCACGGTCCTGTGCATCTCGCTGATCGGCGACGGCCTGAATGATGCCCTCAACCCGAAACTGAGACAGCGGTGAGCCTGCTGCGCGTCAGGAACCTGCGGATTGAGCTCAGGACCCGGGTCGGGGTGGCGCCGGTCATCGACGATCTCAGCTTCGACCTGGCCGAGGGCGAGGCGATCAGTCTCGTCGGGGAAAGTGGTTGCGGCAAGTCGATGACGGCACTGGGCGTCATGGGACTGTTGCCGCAGCAGATCGGGAGCATTGCATCCGGGTCGGTTCAGTTCGACGGAGAAGAACTGGTCGGCGCCAGCGAGCGGCGGATGAGGGAGATCAGGGGCAACGAGATCTCGATGATCTTCCAGGAACCGATGACCTCGCTCAACCCGGTCTATACCGTGGGCGAGCAGATCGCGGAGGTCCTGCGCGCGCATCAGAACCTCTCGCGCACCGCTGCATGGAATGCCGCGGGCGACCTTCTGGACGCAGTCCGTATCCCGAACCCCCGCTCCCGGTTGGCGGACTATCCGTTCCAGATGTCGGGCGGTCAGCGACAGCGGGTCATGATCGCTATCGCCCTTGCCTGCAAGCCGAAGATCCTGATTGCCGACGAGCCGACGACGGCACTGGACGTGACGGTACAGGCGCAGATTTTCGATCTGTTGCGGGACCTGCGGCGCGAGACGGGAACCTCGATCATCCTGATCACCCACGACATGGGTGCGGTGGCCGAAATGGCCGACCGGATGATCGTCATGTATGCGGGTCGCACGGCTGAAATCGGTCCGGTCGATGCACTCATCAGCCATCCGCGCCATCCGTACACACGGGGTCTGATTTCCTGCGTGCCCCATATCCAGGTGCCGTTGACCGAAACCCGCGACGAGTTGACGGAGGTGGGCGGGGTCGTGCCCTCGCTGTCGGAGTTCGGTGCCGACGCCTGCCTCTTCGCCTCGCGGTGTGTCCATCGCACGTCCGAATGCGACAGCAGGCGACCCGGACCCGTCGTCTTCGGTCCGGACCATACCGCCGATTGCTGGCACGCGGAGGCACTGTGAGCACGCTGCTGGAGGTCCGGAACCTGCAGGTCCGGTTCGCCGTGAGGCGCCGCGGTATCCTGGGGCCCAAAAGCTATCTGCGCGCGGTGGATGACGTGTCCTTCACCGTTGCGACCGGCGAAACCATGGCCATCGTCGGTGAGAGCGGATCCGGCAAGACGACTGCTGCACTGGCCATCGCACGGCTGGTCAATGCCGCCGGTGGATCGGTCAGTCTCGAAGGTGAGGAACTGCTGGGTCTCAGGGGCGAGGATCTGCGCCGGCTGCGCTCCAAGGTCCAGTTCATCTTCCAGGACCCCTACTCCGCACTCGATCCGCGCCGCCGCGCCGAAGCACTGGTCCGTGAACCGCTGGACGCATTGACGGACAAGTCACCGGAGGCCAAGCAGCAGATCGTTGCCGAACTGTTTGCCGCAGCCGGCCTGCATCCGGAACAGCTCCGGCTGTTTCCGCACCAGTTTTCCGGTGGACAGCGCCAGCGAATCGGCATCGCCCGGGCGCTCGCAACCCGACCGAAGCTGGTCATCTGTGACGAACCCGTCTCGGCCCTCGATGTCGCTGTTCAGGCGCAGATCCTGAACCTCCTGCGCCGCCTGCAGGCGGAATACGGCCTGACCTACCTTTTCATCAGCCACGACCTGGGGGTCGTGCAGCACATGTCCGATCACGTTGCCGTGATGTACATGGGCCGGTTCGTCGAGTACGCGGACCGCATCCGCCTGTTCAACAGGCCGCAACATCCGTACACCGCGGCACTGCTCTCCGCCGTCCCGTCGATCGACATGTCGTCCCGGTCGCGACGGGAGCGGATTCTCATTCCCGGTGACCCGCCGGATCCGGTCAGCCTGCCGAAAGGGTGCCGATTTGCCAACCGGTGCCCGATTGCACGGGATATCTGCACGTCGCGCGAACCCGCACTCATCGAGATCGAGGCGGGCCACAGTGCTGCCTGTCACTTTCCGGGCGAACTGGCCTTGCAGGAGGCACGTCGCCAGTCATCGTGAACGGCGGGATCAATCAGCCGCGCCGAATTGCGGTCCCCCCGTGTTTGCTTGCCGCTTCATCACGACAGCCGGAACCGCTTTCATTCAGGGACAAGCAGTGCCCCGCGGCTCTGAACCATTCGTCAATCCCGTTGAACCGCAACCGGAGCACCCTCCAGCCGCTCTCGGTCGGCCGGATCCATCCAGAGCAAGCCCCTCGCCCTGAACAAGAAATGTTCCAGCAGTTCCGGGGCTTTGGCTTGACCCGGTGTCCGGCCGCTCCTAGCATCCGCCTTCAATGCGTAGTGACTCCGGAGACCGGCTGTGCTCCCTGAAGCGGTTCAACCCCTGCGCTTCCCGTGGTTTGACTACTCCCGCTACTCCTTTTCTCTGGGAATCGATACCGGCAGTCTTGTTTATCTGTCCGGCCATACCGCTTCCGAACACGATCCCGAAACCGGGCGGATGGTGATCAGGGGTGACATGCGGCGGCAGGCCCGTACTGCCTGGGACAAGATCGGGGCCATACTCGAAGGTGCGGGAAAGACGCTTGCCGACGTGGTTCGGGTGGTGGAATACGTTCGGCCCGAAGGTATCGAACGCTATCGTGAGGCGGCATCGGTTCGCGATGACCTGTTTGGCGACCACCGGCCTGCCGTCAACACGGTGCCGGTCAGGGCACTGTTGCGACCGGATGCGCTGATCGAAATCGAAGTGACGGCGGGTCCGGTTGCTGCCGCATTGCCCGGACTGCCGTCAGCCCGGGTGTCAGCTGGCGTCATTTTCCTGCCGACGATCGAGCCCCTCGACGGCGACGGCAACATTATCGGGGCCGGCGATGTCGTGGCCCAGACGGAAGCCATTTTCGAACGGGCCAAGGACATGCTGGCGGCGTTCGGTCTGGGTCTCGACCGGGTGGTCAAGACCCTGGACTATATCACACCGGCAGCCCTGGCCGACTACCGCGGTACCGGAAAGGTGCGAAAACAGTTCCTGGGGCCGGTCTACCCCGGAGCCGCCGGCATCATCATGCCTCGACTGTGCCATCCCGAAGCCCTGATCCAGTACGACTTTATTGCCTCGCTTGATCCGCCGGTTGCTGTCAATCCTGGCTGGAGTCGCTATGACCGTTTGACCTACAATCCGGGCGTGCGCGCAGGCAATCTGCTGTTCCTGTCCGGACAAGGGTCCCTTGATCCAGAAACCCAGCGTGTCATGCATGACGGTGACGTGGTTGCGCAGGCAGAATTCACCTACGGCAATGTTCTCAAGGTGGTAGAGGCGGCGGGCGGCCACGCCGGCAGCCTGGTCAAGACCATCGAATATGTGACTCCGCCGGCACTGAAGGAATACCGTCGCGTTGCCGACGTGCGATCGCGACTGATGCGGCGACCGTTCCCGGCTTCGACCGGTCTGGTTTGCGAAGCCCTGCTGCGGCCGGAAATGCTGATCGAAGTCGATCCGTTTGCTGTGCTGGATTGAGCGGCCGCATGTCGTTGCTCACTGACGAACTCAGGGCATGGATCGGCCGTGAGGCGGTCTACCCGGCGCAGGAAGAGATTGGACGCGCCGGCATCCGGTACTTTGCTCTGGCGCTGGGCGATAACAATCCGCTGTATCGGGACGACGATTTCGCCCGGCAAGCCGGATTTCCTGCGCTGGTGGCACCGCCGACAATGATTGTCGAATCCTGTCAGTATGCCGTCGGTCCTCCGGACGATCATGGCTATATTGGCCATGCCTGGAACTTGCCGGTGGATGGGTGCCGAATGATCCGGGCAGGCAATGCCTACGAATTCTTTCGACCGGTCCTGCCTTCTGACCGGATCTCGGTTGTCTGGACACTCGAGGACATCAGCGAACGGGCCTCTTCCCGAGGCGGTACGCAACTGTTTGTGACCTCGGTTGCGCGCTACCATGACGACAGTGGCGAACTGCTGGCCATCAACCGCGAAACGCTGGTCTACCAACCGCTGGCCATCGGCCGATGACGACCTCCCGGGTAGACACGGCGATCGCGCAGCCCGGCCAATCGCTGACAACGGGACACAAGACCTTCTCCATTGTCGACCTGATGCTGTACGGCGCCGCTACCTGGGACTGGCACCGCCTGCACTACGACAGTGAGTACACGAGCCGGATGCAACTGCCAGGTCCGGTGGTCGACGGTCAGGTCTATGGCGCCCTGTTCGCCAGACAGGCCGTGGACGCGTTTGGTCCGACGGCGTTTGTCCGGAAACTGGAATTCCGCATGCGCGCCATGGTGTTTGCCGGTGAAACCGTGCAGATCGACGGCGTGGTGCACGAGGTTCGCCATGATCCCGACGCTGACCTTGTTGTCCTCCATCAGGCGCTGACCCGTGATGGACGACCTGTCGCAGACGGCCGCACCGAGGTCCGTGTCCCGCGCTGATCGTTTATCCGGCGAGTACCCGCAGCGTCGTTCGCACGGTTTCGACGTCAGCACCGTGCGGGGGAAAGGCGACGATGTGGCGAAATCCCGCCTGTTTCCGGATTTCCAGCGCCCGGCGGCACTCGGCAGGAGTGCCCGCGATCACCAGATCGTCAAGGATCGGACGCGGAATGACCGAGGCCGCCTGGGCCCGGTTGCCGGCCAACCAGGCGCTCTTGATCCGGTCTGCAACGTCGCCATGGCCGTAGCCATGCATCAACTCATGATAGAACTGTCCCATCCCGCCGATGTAATAGGCGAGATGCTCGCGGCACAGTCCCCGCGCTGAGTCACCGTCTTCGCTGCACGCGGCCAGGGTCATGACCGCCATATCAATGTCGTCGGGGTTACGCCCGACCGATTCCGCGCCGGAGCATAACGGTTGACGGACGCGCTCCAGATGCCGGACCGACACGTGGGTGGGCAACCAGCCGTCGGCAATTCGGCCGGTTTCCCGTACCGAACGGGCCTTGAGCGTTGCGAGGTAGATCGGAAGCCGCTTCTGCACCGGGCGAACCAGCATCCGGAAGCCGCGGAGCTGGAACCGTGCGCCGTCATGGTCAACCCGCTCGCCGGAGAGCGCCAGGCGAATGATGTCGACCACTTCGCGGGTGCGGGACAGGGGATTTTCGAAGCGGCTCCCATGCCAGTTTTCAATGACAGTCGGGCCACTGGTACCGAGACCGATGACGGCGCGGCCATCGGACATCTCGTCCAGGGTTGCAAAGCTCTGGGCCAGCAGCGCCGGCGAGCGGGAAAACACGTTGACAATTCCCGTTGCCAGCCGCAGGCGGCGGGTCTTGCCGGCGAGCAGGCCGAGAAGTGTGAACGCATCGGATCCGAACGCTTCCGGCATCCAGACCGCTTCATAACCGCAGGATTCAGCCAGTTCGGCATACCCTGTCGCATGTCGACGATGCGGGGTGGTGCTGAATGGCGATACATAGGAAAGGCGCATCAGGCGAGCTGCCGGGTCGTTCAGTCAAACGGCGTCGAGGACAGGTTTGACAGCAGTTCCTTCAACTGGTCACGTTGAACCTTGCCGGTGGAATTGGAAGGAATGCTGTCGACAACGAAATAGTGCCGCGGCCGCTTGAAGTCGGCCAGGTCGGGACTCTCGCGACAGAACCGGTCGAGGGTATCGGAATTCAGCGCCCCGTCCGCCGTGACGACGGCCGCGCAGACCACCTCGCCCCATTTGCGGCTCGGCAGACCGACCACGGCGACATCCACCAGGTCCGGATGGGAAAACAGGACGTTTTCGATCTCCGACGGATGGACATTTTCGCCACCGGTCTTGATCGTGTGATCCATGCGCCCCATCACGGTCACAAAACCGTCCTCGTCTGCGAATGCCGCGTCGCCCGAGAAATACCAGCCATCACGCAGGGCAGCGGCGGTCTTCTCGGGGGACTGGAAATACTCCTTCATGATGCTCGGGCCGCGTGCGATCAGCTCGCCAACTTCTCCGGGTGCAGCCAGGTCTTCCGGGCTGTCGGCGCCGGAGCGAACGATGCGCACGTCCATGCCGACGGTGGCCTGACCGACGCTGCCGAGCTTGTCCGGGCGAACGCGGTAATCGCAGGCGGTGACCGCCAGACCCTCGGTGAAGCCGTAGATGTTCAGGAAGGTGTCGGGAAACAGGGCCATGCAGCGCCGGGTCACGTCGTCGGCCAGGGTCTGGCCGCCGTAAAACCCGCACCGCAGGCTACGCAGCGAATAGCGAGACAGATCGGCCTGGACCATCATGACCATCTGTGTCGGAACGCCGTGCAGGACTGTGACAGTCTCCTGGTCGACCAGGGACAGCGTTTCCTCGACATCGAAGCCACGCGTCATGACGTTGATGCCGCCGAGCATGACGAACGGGACAAACTGCAGCTGCAACTGGGCGATATGGAACAGGGGCTTGTTGTTGAGAATGCAGTCGTCGTGCCGGAAGCCGCATTCGAGCGACATGATCATGGCGCCGAACAATTCGGCCGCATGGGTTCGAACCACTCCCTTGGGCAGACCGGTCGTGCCCGAGGTGTACATGATGAAGGCAGGGTCATCGAGGCCGGCGCCCGGCATCGGTTCCCGATCCGATGCCGGCGCCAGGAACGCGGAGAACGGGATTTCATCACGCTCCGGCGTGTCGCCGACATAGATCAGTGCCTGGAGGCTGGACAACTGGTCGCGGACCGGCGCGACCCGGTCGCGCAGTGATTCCTCGAAAACCAGCAGCCGCGCCGCGCAGTCATTGATGATGTACGCGACTTCGTTGGCTGCCAGCCGGTAGTTGATCGGCACCGGGATCGCGCCGATCTTGAGCAACGCGTACAGACCGGTGACCATCTCCGGCAGGTTCCAGGTCAGGAAGGCGACGCGGTCGCCGCGGCCAATGCCCCGGGCGGCGAAGGCGTTGGCAGCCCGGTTGACCTCCTGGTTCCACTGGCGATAGCGCCAGCGACGGCCTTCGAACACCAGGGCCGTCTTGTCCGGCCACTTTCGTGCGGCCTGCGCAAGCGTCATTCCCAAGTTCATGGCGAGTCCGGGTTGCCTGTGGAACCTCGAAAACCGTAGGCTGAATGGCAGGTCATGACAAGGATCCGGATCCTCGCCGTGCGGATCTCTGACCGGTAACCCCGCAACGGAGGGCGGAGCAGAACAGACGATGGACTTTGACCCACCGCAAGAACACCGGCTCCTGCGAGACAGCGTTCGCCGGTTTTTCGCCGACGAACTTCCTGAAAGACGCATTCGCGAAATGGACCGGTCGCGTCGGGTGCCGCGTGCACTCTGGAAGCGGTTTGCCGAGCTGGGATGGCTGGGCATGTCGGTCCCGGAAGAGCATGGTGGCAGCAACGCCGACGTGATGACATCGGCCGTACTGTGTGAGGAACTGTCACGACAGTTTCCGTCATTGGCGGTCAACTGGGTGTTGATCGCGATGACGGCGCGCATGTTTCGCGAATACGGGTCGCCGGAACAGCAGGCAGAATACCTGCCGCGACTGGCCCGCGGCGATTTCATGATGGCGTTCGGAATGACCGAACCCGGCGGTGGTACTGATATCCTCCAGTTATCGACTCGCGGCGCCATGCGGGACAACCAGTGGTCGGTCACGGGGCAGAAGCTCTACACGTCGTTCGCGGACGATGCTGATGCGATCCTGGTACTCTGCCGCACCGAACCGGTGCGGGACGGCAGGCGTGCCGGCGGTCTGTCCCTGATTCTGGTTTCGCGCCAGCAGGATCCGGTAACGGTCCGTCGTCTGGAACTGATGGGCATGCGGGCAGGCTGCACCTGTGAAGTGTTTCTGAACGAGGCCCGGGCCCCGGCTGATGCCCTGGTTGGGGAGGCTGGCCGGGGCTGGTATCAGTTGCTTTCGTCGCTCGATGAGGAACGGATCCTGGCCGCCGCAATCTATGTTGGAATTTCCGCGGCTGCCCTCGATCTGGCCGTGCAACATGCAAGCGAGCGGTTGCTTTCGGCCGTCCGGTTGGCGGATTTCAGGCGGTGCAGCACCCGCTTGCCGAAGCTGCGACGGAACTTGAACAGAGTCGGCTGTTGACGCTCAAGGCGGCCTGGCTGCTTTCCCGCAACCGCGCGTGTTCGGTCGAAGCGGCGATGGCCAAACTGGCAGCCTCGGAAACCGCCATTCGCACCACTGACCGTTGCATGCGGGTACTGGCTGCAAGTGGACTGGTCGAGGATGGTCCGATGGAACGGTTGTTCCGTGATGCTCGTCTCGGGCCGTTCAGTCCGATATCAAACGAGATGGTGAAGAACTTTCTCGGCGAACGCCTTGGTTTGCCGCGCAGCTACTGATTGGCGTACCCGTTCCGTCGTCCCGCGGAATTGGTCACCCGCACGACCTGTCGCCCACTCGGCACCACGGTTCCGAAGTCCGTACGGGACGGCGTGCATACATCAGCGCGGTCAAGACCGGTCAAACGGTTTCCGTTTTCAGGCCGTACCATCCGATTCATGATTCGGTCAGGACAGGAGCGTCACGTTGATCCGCGACCCGCCTTCTGATCGCGTCACAGAGCAGAACCGGGCGGGTCATGATCGCGGCAGATCGCCAGATTGATCGGGCCGAGATTGGCCGGAGGGTATGCGACGCTTTCGGCTTTGTTGACCATCGCGGGCGGTCGCAGGTCACGAGCTGCCTTTCCGCCCTTCGCCGCCTTGAGCGTGCGGGGACGATCGTTCTTCCTGCGCCACGGCGCGGCGGCGGCTGCGGGACCGTTGCCCGCAGGGAGGAGGCGGTTCCCGAGCCTGCGGGGCTTCCGGCCAGCGCGGGTGCGGTCGAGGGCCTTGAGCTTGTCCGGGTCGAGGAACGGGCGCTTCGGCTGGTGTTCAACGAGCTGATGGCATCAGAGCATCCCCGCAGCGCCCGGCTTGCATCTCCTTGTAGATGCGAAGAATGAATCTGCACTTCACATTCGGCTCAGCCCGTCCGGTATCCGTCTCCCCTCTTGCGCGCAATGCATCGCGGTCTCGAAACCGTCTCCCCGAACCTGTCCTGTTTCAGGGCGTGCGGTTCGGCGATTGTCCGAAACTATCTTGCCTGGGCCGGGCTTCGTGTCGCTCCCGCGCCAGCCGACACCGATGCGTGACGGATTTCCGCTGGCATTTCGGTCGCGGCGCACCTATATTTCTTCCTCGATGGAGGAAAGATTAATGACTGCCAGCACCCTGCCCCGGACCCTGTCGGCCAACGAGGCGGCCTGCGTCACCGGCGTGCCGCTGAGGCAGGTGCACCGCATCATCGACGCGGGCCTTCTCGGCAATGCCGCGGCACGGCGCAAGGGCTCCCGCGCCGTCCGTTGCGACGGCCTGGTGAGCCTCAAGCTCGCCCACGAGACGACGGCCATCTTCACCGTCGACGGGCGCCGCCGGCTGGTGCGCTATCTGCTCGGTCATCCCGAGGCGGAATTCGCCCGCGTTCGCGACGTGTCGGTCGACCTGCGCTCGATCAGGGACGACGTGCGCGAAGGACTGTCCCGCCTGGCGCGGGCGCGCGAGGCGATCGCAGTCGATGACGCCGTACTGTCCGGCGCTCCCTGCGTCGGAGGAACCCGCATTCCGGCCCACGACATCGCCGAGATGCTCGCCAACGGCGACGATGCCGGCGCGATCCGCACCGCCTGGCCTGTGCTCACGGAGGAACAGATCGAAGCCGCAGCCCTCTACGCCCGGGCCTATCCGCGCCGGGGCCGTCCTCGGAACGCGCCCTTCTGGCGCTCGCGCGAGCCCGTCGTTTCGGGCGAGACGGCCCTCGATGCGCTGCCTCCGGCGCGGTGAAGTGCCTGATCGCCGAGTGCCCGAGCCCCACCCTGTCGGCGCTTGCCCGAGAGCGGGGCTATCCGGAGTCGACGCACGTGACCTGGCTCGGGCTGCGGGCGCGGCAGGACTGGGCGTTGGTGAGGCGCGCGGTCGCCGACAGATACGTGCTGGTGACGAATGACCGGGGGGATTTCGTCCCGCTGATCGAGCGTGAGCAGCACCCCCCGGCCTGGTCTGCATCACGGTGGCGCATGGGCTGATGAGCCTCGACGTTCAGACGAGACTGTTTGCGCACGCCCTCACTCTCCTGGCCGGGCAGGATATCGAGGGCCGGGTCCTGGAAATCGCCCTCGACGCCGACCGGACCGTCCGGACCCGCCTCTATCCCCCGCGAGACGCGTGACCGGAAGACCGCCACTTGCGGCGGCGAGGCAGCGGCAGCAACGAACGACAACCGGAGCCGTGCGTTCCCCCGATCCCCGGCATTGGCGCGATACGGCGACGGACGGCCAAGCGATGCGGCCCACACGATCACAGTCCCAGGTCGCGGTCCATGCCCTTCGGCGCGCGCGCCTGCGACGGAGATGCATTTTCCGCTCGGACGGCGCTCCGCCCTGTCAATGCTCTTCCAAAATTGACCCACCATGCTCCTGCAATAGTGACCCGTCTGTTCAGGCTGCGGCGCGACAATCAATCTGAGACCTGCGCGACAATCAGGGTGAGACGGGGAGTTCCGGGCCGCCGGCTCATGCAGCGTTGGGCCAGCTGCCCGTTGAGGCAATCCAGCGTCTCGACAGCGGGACGCGGCTTGAACAGGACATTGCGCAGGGTCGCGACCTGACGCTCCACCCGGCCCTTCTCCCAGCCCGCCCTCGGAGTGCAGAACTCCGGGTCGATCAGGTAGTGCGAACACATCCGCTCGAAACGGGGGTTGATCTCACGGTTGCGGCCAAGCAGGACCCGCGTCACCGCCGTCGTCATGGTGTCGTATATCCCCCGGCCACACAGCCCGCCAAAGGACGCAAACGCCCGGACGTGCGCGTCGAACACCATCTCCTGGGTCTCGCGCGGATAGCAGCGAACAAACGGCATGCGGCTGTAGCACAGGGTGAACTGCGCCGCCTTGACCGTCACCGGCATGCCCGCAAGCAGAACCATACCGCAACGTGCGGCTTCGGATCCGGATCGCTCTCTGGATGCTTACGGCACTGGAACAGGTCCAACAGGAAAGTTCAGAAAAACCTTATATTCTGGCTAGTTATAAAGTTTCTGGGTGCTTCATACGACGTGCGTGTCTATCAGCCAGGCAAGCGGGGCGGTCATGCCCCATCATCACTGCAGAACGACAGGGGTTTGTAGCCGCAACGGACCGGAGGCGGAAGTTCGACGCCGTGTGCCTCCCCGAAGTGCCGCGCGAATGCCTCGGACGGCATCGGACGGCGTTCGGTCTTCGCGCGCTTCTCGTGGATCAGGCGACGGACGAATTCTTCCATCGAAACGCCGACCTGCCGGGCTTCGCGCCGGAGCCACGACTTGTCCCCGGGATCGATGTCACGGACGGTGATGCTGGTGCCCATGGCGGCACCTCCTGTTCCGTCGAGAACCCTGCGGGCCAACTGACAATCAAATTATGCTATCGGGAATCGTGGGTCAAAGGCTTGAGACTTCGGCTTGTCGGACACGCCGATGCCGCGGATTTGGTCCGCGGTCTGGCTGGCTTCTCGGAACGGGCGACGGCCGCTGTCGCAGCCCAGCGCACGTCAGTTCACGTGTGCCGACAACCTATTGATTAACATGTGAATTCTAGTTGCGATGCGCATGCGTTCGGCTCACCGCACCCGATTTGTGGCGCCAGAATGGGATCGAACAAACCGGTTGGTCAGGGCGCCGCGCCGGTACTTCTGCGCTGCCGCATTCGGCACTGCAACGAGCCGGCGCATTCCCTGACCGACGCTGATTCAAGCGGGGCCGGGCGGGGACCGGCGACGAATGCGCTCACTGCGCCCGCAACGCGCGCTTGAGAATCTTTCCGGTGGCATTTTTCGGCAGGGATTCAACAAACACGATGTCTCTCGGCACCTTGTAACCGGACAGGCGGTCGCGGCAGTAGGCGATGATTGCCTCGGCATCCGGTGCAGGTTGTCCACGCGTAACCACATGGGCCCGCAGTCGTTCTCCCCATTTCTCGTCGGACACCCCGACAACGGCTGCTTCGGCGACTTGCGGATGCCGGTACAGGACTTCCTCGATCTGGCGTGGATAGATGTTGAGTCCGCCTGAAATCACCATGTCGTCCTTGCGATCGACGATATGAATGAATCCTTCGTCATCCTTGCAAGCCAGGTCGCCGGCACTGAACCAGCCACCCTGCAATGGAGGAGGCGTGGCTCCGCCTTGCTGCCAGTATCCGGAAAACATGAAGGGAGAATTGGTGTAGAGTTCGCCGATTTCGTTTGCCGGTACTTCCCGGCCGTCCGGGTCGCGCAATTCGATGGCGCAGTTGGGGAAAGCCAGTCCGACGCTGCTCTGCTTGCGAAGCTGGTCGGCCGGGCGGATGTTGCAGGCGATACCGACTTCCGTCGATCCGTAGGTTTCGTGCAACAGATGATCGCCCCACAGTGCGACGATTTGCTCCTTGACCCGTTGCGAAAGCGGTGCGGCGTTGCTGATCAGGCTCTTCAGGGCGACATTCCGGTGTGCGGACAGAACGTCGTCGGACAGGGAAAGGATCGCATGCAGATGGGTCGGCACCATGAACACCCCGGTGAACCGACCATCCCTGAGGCGGCCAATGACGCTGGAGGCCTCGAAGGTGGTGACCAGTTCGCAGGTCCCGCCGAAGAAAATCGGTGCAATCGCAAAGGCCAGCCCGGCGCCATGTGCAAGCGGCGCGATCGCCAGAAAGGAGTCTTCGGGACCGAAGCAACCGTACTCGACCGCCATCGCGTAGAACAGCAGTGCCCGGGCCCGGTGCGGCAACATCACGCCTTTCGGTCGCCCGGTAGTGCCTGACGTAAACGGAATGCTGAATATGTCCCACTCGCCGGCAATCGGCCGAAATCCGGCGCCAACGCCTGATTGCAGCAGGGATTCGTACTCCGGGCCGAAAACCACCAGATGCTCAACGGTCTTGAACGTGGCGCTGCCGGCGACGTTGAGGCAGTCGGGATGAACGAACAGCACCCTGATACAGGCATCGTTGCAAATTTCGGTCAATTCGGCACGGTTCAGGCGGGCTGAAAGGGTGACGGCCGGCATGCCGGCGTCGGACAGGGCCAGCACAGTCTCGATATAGGCAATGCAGTTGGGCGCCACGATTCCGACATGCTGCCCCGGCTCGAGGCCGAGTGACGTTCCCGCTGCGATCGCCAGCGCGTCGATCCGCCTGATCAGGTCGCGGAATGTCCGTTCGACATGACCATGGCGCAACGCCACGCGATCAGGATACTTCAGCGCCGAGGTCCGCACTCCGCTCGATACCGTCAACGGCCGATAGGTTTCGGGAACCTGCAGGGCGTGTGTGTTGACCACGATGTCGATCCTGTATCCTGTACGGTGTCCGCATCGGTGCGGGCACCGTCGTTCAGACCATCAGATAGCGAAGGCGTATGTCCGGTTCTGCCGCCAGTGCGGCGATCGATCCGGTATATCGAATTTCCCCCTTTTCCATGACATAGGCGCGATCAGCGAGTTCGTTGGCAAATCGAAGGTTCTGCTCTGACAGGAGGACCGTCATGCCGGTGGCACGGAGATGCTTGAGTCGGTCGAGCAAGGCTCCGACGATCCGTGGCGCCAGTCCTTCTGACGGTTCGTCGAGAAGCAGAAGGTCGGGATTTCCGACCAGGGTTCGCGCGACCGCGACCATGCGTTGCTGTCCGCCGGACAGCATGCCGGCTCGTCTTCCGAGCAGGGTCTGCAGGTCGGGAAACAGGTCCAGGACCTCGTCGAGACCAAACCGGCTATGGCCGTCCGTGGCCGGGCGGCGGGCGGTCTCGAAGTTCTCCTCGACCGTCAGCGACGCAAACAGGCGGGCGTTCTCGGGAACAATGCCGATGCCCAGACGGGAGATTTCGTAGGGTTCGAGACCGATGATTGGCCGATCCCGGAACATGATGCGTCCGCCCTGTGGCGGTACCAGACCCATGATGCTGGAGAGGGTGGTGGTCTTTCCGGCCCCGTTGCGGCCAAGCAGTGCCACCACCTCTCCTTCCCCGACATCAAGCGTGACCCCGAACAGGACCTGGCTGCTACCGTAGGCGGTCTCCAGTTCGTGGACTTCGAGCATGACGATCAGGACTTCTTGCGGGCCTCGGCAATCTCCTCGCAACTCCGCGCGATCGACTTGACGTTGTAGGTGCGCAGATCATCGACACCTATGCCGTCGGGCAGTCCGGGGTCGCGCGTTACCCGGCCGACATAGAAATCATAAAGCGCCATGCCATCACAGCCCCTGATCATGACCGCGCCGGTTGGTCCGTCGAATTGCACATTCTGCAGGGCATCGACAACCCGCTCGACGTCTTCAGCGCCACCAGCGTCGATGATCGCTTCCGATATCATCTTGCCGGCGACATATCCGACGGGAACGGACCCGGTTGGATACGTGCCCATACGCCGGCTGGCTTCCTGCTCGATTTCCCGGGACTTGGCTGAATCCAGCGCATAATACGGATACCAGAGGGTTCCGAAGGCATTGTCAGGCAGCAGTGCTTCCATCGAACCGAGCTTGCCGATGTCAAGTCCATGGACAAACAGTTCGGTATCGCCGTCGAACAGGCCGAAGTCCTGTGCCGATTTCAGGAACTTGATCAGGTCGCCACCGAAAACGCCGGCGACCACCATGTCTGCCGGCCGGGCTTGCAAGGCGGTAACGTGCGGCGCGAAGTCGGTTGTTCCGAACTTTGGCCATTCCTGGCGAATAACCTGGACATCGGGTCGCACGGTCTCGAGATGCGCAACGAAATCAGCGGCGAAGTGCTGGCCATATTCGTAGTCCGGCGCGATCGTCGCCACGGACTTGATTTCGGGACGGTCCTTGATGAATTCGGCCATCACCCGTCCGATCTCGACGGTGCTGAGATTGGCCCTGGCGACAAAGCGATGGCCCTCGGATCCGGTCAGGCGCTTGCTGGTAGCAAATCCGCCAACGACCAGAGCCTTGTGTTCCTTGGCAAGACTGCCGACGGCGACCGCTGCGCCGCTGTGGATGCCCACCGTGACGTATCGGATATCCTGCTCGAGAATCATGCGCCGTGCTTCGGTGACGGCTTTTTCGACGCTGCCTCCCATATCGGCGGTCGTCAGTTCGAACATGCGGCCATTGACGCCGCCGGCATCATTGGCTTCCTGCAGGGCGATCTCGAACCCGGTACGAATGCTCTCGGCAATGAACGCAACGCCGCCGCTGTAGATGTCGATCAGGCCCAGACGGATCGGCCCGGCGTCCTGAGCCCGGGCTGTCGTGGTCATTGTCGCCAAGAGTATTCCTGCCGCCGCCAACATCGTCCATTTGCGGGAAAAGCCCGTCATTGCCATTTCTCCATGCCAGATTCACTCAGTCCGAAGGTCGTCGATATGATTTCCGTTGTCGTCATTTCCGTCAATGGTCTTGCAGTACAATCGCACAGAGAATCGGTTCTATGAGGTACCGCGTTGTCAGAAAATGGGGGTGCGCTGAACGTCCATGGACGCCCCGTCAGATGCACGCACAGTGCCAGTCGAGGTCGGTGTGTGCGGTCAGGTTCTGTCGTCTATCCGGCCTGCTGACTGCGGCATGTTCTCGTGCCGCCGGCCGTATGGAGATACGCGGATCAGGTCCTGATCGCTTGTGCGCGCTCGAAGCTGGTTTTCCCGATCCCGTCTTGTTGACCGTTTGCCCTTGCCCTGCCTGCACCTGCGACGGTTTCCCGCGCCCGGACGATCCGCGCCATCCTGTTGGCCAGCGCCATCGCGACGACCTTCTTCGGCTTGCGCGCCAGTGATCACCAGGCGCCTCAGGTCCCGTTGACCCATCTTCGATACTCTGCCGAGCCGCGGTTTGCCACCGGTCGTGTGCTGGCATGGGACCAATCCGAGCCAGGCCGAGAAGTCCCGACCACGCCGGAAGCTTTCCATCGGCGGAGCGAAGGCCTGGATGGCCATCGCCGTGATCGGCCCGACCCCCCGGGATCGTCATCAGCCACCGCGCGTCCGCATCCTCGAGGACCGCGCGACACAGTGTCTTCTCCAGCCCGGCGATCTGCCTGACCAGCAGACGACCCGGCTCACGAACCTCCTCGAGGAGCCCGGATCCTCAAGCGCCTCCGCCAGCCGGATCAGCATGGCCGGGTCCTGGGCTGCCACCACATCGAACTCCGCCAGGTGGCCCCGCAGCGCGTTGATCGTCCGGGTCCGCTGACCCACAAGGAGATCACGCGTGCGGAACCCCCTCCCCTGGCCTGTGGGTCTTTGCTCCTGACCGCCACGAACCGCATGGTCGGACGCTGGGCGGTCTCGCAAATCGCCTCTGCATCCCCCGCGCCATTCTTCTGGCGTTTGACACATGGCTTCACCAGGGCCGGAGCAACCAGCTTCACCTCGTGTCCCAGAGCCCCTGTCTCACGTCCCCGGGAGTGAGCGCTTGCACAGGCCTCTATCACCACCACGCACCGCGGGGACGACCCGACCACCTCAAGAACTTTCTCGCAACCCGCCCTTCCTGCGGAACGCAACCGATCCATCAGCTCTCGCACCGTGCAGCTGGATACTGTGCTTCGCCAGCTCGATCCCGATCATGCCAACCCTAGTCATGGATGCTCCCTCCCCTGTGTGGGCGTTGTGATGGACCTCCCTGGCACACGTCGATGCCGTCGGGAGGAGGCGTCCACCCCAGCGCTTACCGAGCGGTTTGTTGCTTAACAAGAGCGCCCTTTATCATGCGTATCCTGCAACACAGCGCTGTCCGCTGGACGTCATATCCTGACTGCGCCATAGTTTCGGCATGGAGTCCCTGCTCGACCAGACATGGCAGAATTTCACCCTGTTCGGCAGTCCGACAGTCGTAATCCGGCAGACCCTGTCAGGCATATCGCACGGCATGCTGCTGTTCCTGATCTCGGCCGGTCTGTCGCTGATCTTCGGGGTCACCCGTATCCTCAACTTTGCCCATGGCGGGCTGTTCATGCTCGGCGCTTATGTCGCCATGTCGGTGATCGGTCTGGTGCTTGGCGGACTGCCCGGCTTTGTCCTGTCCCTGATCGCCGGGGCCGCCCTGCTTCTGCTGGTTGGCGGTGGGCTCGAAATCCTGCTGCTGCGCCGAATCTACCGTTCGGCCCATGAGTTCCAGTTGCTGCTGACCTTTGGACTGGTTTTCGTTATCGGCGATCTGGTCATGATCATCTGGGACCGGGAAGAGCGATCGGTCGCAGCGCCGGAACTCTTGTCCGGGGCCACTCGGCTGATCGGCGTGACCTTTCCGACCTATCGCCTGTTCCTGATCCTGGTCGGCATCGCAGTAGCCATCGCCCTGTGGGTGCTGCTGCACCGGACCCGCTTCGGCATCTGGATTCGGGCAGCCACCCTTGATCGCGAGATGCTGGGCGCGCTCGGCGTCAATACGCGGCGACTCTACACGGGTGTGTTTGCCCTCGGCGCCGCATTGGCCGGCTTCGGGGGCGCACTTGCCGCCCCGGTCCTCGCCATCGGTCCGGGCCTGCACGTCGAAGTGATTATCGACGCCTTCGTGGTTGTGGTCATCGGCGGCATGGGAAGCATTCCCGGCGCCCTGGTCGGTTCGCTGCTCGTGGGACTGGTCAATGCCTTCGGAATCCTGGCATTTCCGTCACTCGCCGTGGTCCTGACCTTCGCGCTGATGGCCGCTATTCTGATCGTGCGGCCCTGGGGTCTGTTTGGAAGGCCGGAATGAGCCGAACCACGCTGGGTCTCTGGTCTGTTGCCGCACTGCTGTTTCTTGTTGCTCCGCTGGGCCTTGGAGCCTTCTGGCAGTTCATCGCGATCGAGGCACTGGTCTTCGCCCTGTACGCGATGAGCTTCAACCTGCTGCTGGGCTATGGCGGCATGCTGTCGTTCGGCCATGCCGCCTATTTCGGTATCGGCGCCTATGGAGTCGGTATCCTCATGGCCAAGCTGTCGGCGCCATTCTGGCTGGCATTGCTGGCAGCGCCCGTGGTTGCCGCTGTCAGCGCCGCGGCGGTGGGGTACTTTTCGGTACGCCTGAGCGGCATCTACTTTGCCATGCTGACCTTCGCCTTTCAGATGCTGTTCTTTACCGTTGCCCTGAAGGCGACCGTCCTCACCGGCGGCGATGACGGGATCGTCGGGCTGACGCGCCCGGGCATCCTCGTCGATCCCGCTGTCTACTACCTGTTCGTGCTGTTCATAACCGCGCTGGCGATTGGCCTGTTGTACCGGATGGTGAATGCGCCATTCGGCCAGACCCTCCGGGCCATTCGCGATAATGCCCGCAGGGTCCAGCATCTGGGCGTTCACACAAGGGCCCATTGCTGGCTGACCTTCGTGATCGCCGGCGCCTTCGCTGGCCTGGCCGGCGGACTGTTCGCCCTGTCCACCGGCAGCGTGTTTCCCGGTTGGCTCGACTGGACCGCAAGTGCGACGCCGATCGTGATGGCGGTGCTCGGCGGCCTGCGGGTGTTCGCCGGTCCGATCGCCGGGGCATTCGTGTTCGTTGGCCTGGAGACCATCATCAGCGGTCACACCGAATACTGGCCGCTGTTCATGGGATTAATCATCATCGCCCTGGTCCTGTTGCTGCCGGGCGGCATTCTGGGCACGAGGTCCGGACGTGTCGGTCACTGAATCCCGGCCCGATGATGCCGCGGCTCCGGAGCCGCTGTTGCGGATCGAAGCACTGGGCAAGCGATTTGGGGGACTTGTCGCCCTCGACAACGTGACCATCCGATTGCAACCAGGTGAGTTTCGTGCCGTCATCGGTCCGAACGGTGCCGGCAAGAGCACGCTGTTCAATACCCTGACAGGCTTGCATCGTCCGGATCTGGGCCGGGTGTTCCTGTCCGGCACCGAGGTTACCGGCCGGACTCCGCATGCTCTTGCTCGACTTGGAGTCGGGCGCACGTTCCAGATCACCAGCGTGTTTTCGGCACTCACAAGCCTCGAAAACGTGCAGATCGCGTTGCTTGCGCATGCCGGCAGGAGCTGGAACGTGCTCGCCTGGGCGCGATCCATGCAGGTGACGCAGGCCCGCGCCCTGCTGGACCTGGTCGGCTTGCGAGACCGCGAATGTCAGCTTGCCGGCACCCTGGCCCATGGCGACCAGAAACGGCTGGAACTGGCCATCGCGCTGGCTACTGAACCGAAGCTGCTGCTGCTGGATGAACCGACAGCCGGAATGGCTGCCCGGGAACGGCTCGAATCGATCGCTCTGGTGCACCGGATCGCCCGTGAGATCGGCCTGACTGTCATCTTCACAGAGCACGACATGGCCGTGGTATTTGCTGTCGCCAGCGCCATTACCGTGTTGCACCAGGGCAGGGTGCTGGCGGAAGGTCTGCCGGAGGAGGTTCGGGCCAACCCGCTGGTCCATGACGTCTATCTCGGTGAGGCGCCATCAGACCATGCTGCCGAACAGGAGCGTGCATGAGTGAACAGGCGCTGAAGCGACAACTCAGTGAAGTTCTGGCTCCGGACGACCGGATCTTCGACAGCGGGCGCTGTGCCGAATATTCGGAAGACATTTGTGGCGGTGATCACATTGCTGCCGGGATTGCCCGACCGCGCGACATCGCCGCACTCCGCCACGTGGTCCAGGCGGCGACCGGACTCGGCTACGCCATCATTCCTCGCGGCAGCGGCCACTCCTATACCGGCGGTGTCGTACCGGACCGGCCTGATTGCCTGATTGTCGATATTACCGGTCTCGACCGGATCGCCGACATCGACACCGTCAACCGGCGGGTCCAGGTGGAGGCCGGTTGCAACTGGGCCGCTCTGTTCGAGAAACTGGGCGCACACGGACTGCGTACGCCGTTTTTCGGGCCGCTTTCAGGATATCGCGCCACGATCGGAGGCACCCTGTCGCAAGGTGCGGCCTTTTTCGGTTCGGCCATGCACGGATATTCAGCCCGGAGCGTCGCCGGCCTCTCGGTGGTGCTGGCCGACGGCACCCTGTTGCGTACCGGGACCGGAGCCGATGGACAACCGCACCCGCACCCTGGCGGTCCCGACCCGGGGTCGCTGTTTCTCGGCGATTGCGGGGCGTTCGGCATCAAGGCGGAAGTAGTGCTCAACCTGCGCAACGCTCCGGCGAGCGAGACCTTTGCCTCGTTTGAATTCGCCGACATGGAATCGATGCTGAGCGCCCAGACCGGACTGATCGGGATCGACGGCGTTGCCGACTGCTTCGGCTTCGACCCCCAGACCCATGTCAATCTTGCCCGCGGCGGTTTCGAAATCATCCAGGGCGCCCGCATTCTCGCCGACGTCGCGCGCGGTCCGGGCACCATCGGATCACGCCTCGGAGGAATCCGGAGTCTCCTCGGGAACGGGCTCCAACAGGTCGCCGCATTGCGTTACTCACTGCATCTCTGCATCGAGGGAGAAAGTGAATCGCATGCCATGCAACGTCTGGCGAATGCGGCCGAATGTGCACTTGAGGCCGGCGGCCGACCGATTCCGGATACCATTCCCCGGGTTACACGATCGCGCCCGTTTCGACCGATCAAGGCGTTGCTGGGACCGGACGGTGAACGATGGTTGACGGTCCATGGCATTTTTCGACCGTCCGATAGCCACACGGCCTGGCGGCACCTTCAGGGGGTGATGGAGCAGTGGGCGCAGCCTCGAGGCGACCATCAGGTGACTGTCAGCTTCCTGACCGTGACCAGTGCCGACAGCGTGCTGATCGAACCGCACCTGTTCTGGCCGGATGCGCTTGGCTCGTTCCACCGACAACACGTCACCCCGTCACAGTTACGGCGCTATCGGAATCAACCGGCCCGTCACTCGGCCCGAGCCTGTGCCCATGATCTGCGTGCCGCATTCGCCCACGCTCTGCAGGCCGCCGGTGCCGGACATCTGCAGATCGGCCGCTATTACCCCTGGTGGGAGCGTCTCGATCCGGGGCTGCGTGCAGTGCTGCAATCCTTCAAGGCGACCATCGATCCGGATGGCCGCATGAATCCCGGTGTATTGCTGCCATCGGATCCGGATCAGGGTGGCTGAAACTCCGGGAGGTTTCGCATGGTTGTGCCGGTGCCGCCGCGAAATTCCAGAAAGCGGTGCCGATCCGCGGCAATTGAAGTGATCCCTTGCCGAAATCAGGCGCTCGAGGATCCCCTCATGGCCCGGAAATCTCATGGGTAGTGGGGGCCGGGAACTGGTGCCCCGCACTACCCGGCATGTATCTGTCGAGCCCGGGTTGTACCAGGTGGTTGGGCCAGCGGCGTGAAATGCGCGACAACGCACGGCTGCCGGAACGCGCAGGGACCGGTATCGGTGCCGCTTTTTTCGGCATCGACGGAGGGGTGGACAGGACTGGTGTCGACCGCGAGCTCGGAATTCCGGGCCCAGTCATCCACATGTCGCGTCCCGGGGGTGAGTGCGGACCTGCGGCCCTTGCCTGGACACGAGGGGCTTCAGGCCAGCCTCCCGTTGCTGAATTCAGGGACCTGACGGGGCTCGACGATGTGCAGGTATCCGCCCCGGCCCATGGTTCCATGGTCGTCCGGCTTCTGCCCGAATTCGTCCCTGAGCCGTCCGCGTTCCACGTCGAAATGTGCGATCAGGGCGGGTTGGGATACAACCGGTGAACCACCTGGTCCCCAACCGTGATTCCGAGCCGGTCCGCGGTCCCGCCGCGCAGTTCCAGCACCCCCCTGCCCTGTCCCGGCGCTCTGATCGCGCGGGTTGAAAGCGGTATGGCGCGATGATGGATATACATGATGGTTCCATCGCTGCGCAGGAACAGCATGTCGAGCGGGATCAGCGTGTTCTTCATCCACATGGTGAGGCTCCGCTCACGCGGCCAGTGAAACAGCATGCCTTCGTCTTGCACCAGCGTTTCGCGAAACATGAGGCCGCGGGCCTGCTGCTCCGGGGTCAGGGCGAGTTCCACCCGGAACCTGTGCGCCTCGCCGGCGATGGTGCGGATCTCGAGTTCTTCGTCTGCAAGTGCCGCAGACGGTCCGGCAATGGTCAGAAACAACCACACCAGCCTGGTGATCATCCTCGCAGTCATCTCGTCCTCGCGGGATTGCCGATGATGTCTCCTGCCTCCAGGTCCGATATAAGCCGATAACCGAGTGAGCCAGCCTGTCGGAGAGTCCGGACGTGAATCTTGCGAGACCGCTCATCATCGCTGCCGGGCTGATCGCCCTGTGGCAGCTCGTGGTCTGGGCAAGCGGCACGCCGCCCTACATCCTGCCGGGTCCCGTCCGCGTGATCCGGTCCTGGGTCGGGAACGATACCATGATCATGGCCCACGCCGGGGTCACGCTTGCGGAAATCCTGCTGGGCCTGTTGATCGGCGCCGTATTCGGTGCCGCCGCCGCCATCGTCATGTCCCAGGCACCGGTGCTGCGACGGTGGCTGTTGCCGGTCCTGGTGGCAAGCCAGGCGCTTCCGGTGTTCGCACTCGCACCGCTGCTGGTCCTGTGGCTCGGCTACGGTATGGCTTCGAAGGTGGCGATGGCTGCACTCATCATCTTCTTTCCCGTCACCGCTGCCCTTTACGACGGGCTGCGCCGGACCGAACCGGAATGGATCGACAGCGCGCGCACGCTCGGCTGTCACGGCATTTCCCTGCTGCTCCGCGTCCGCCTGCCGGCTGCCTTGCCCGCCCTTGCGTCAGGCATTCGGGTAGCAACCGCCGTCGCCCCGATCGGCGCCGTGGTCGGCGAATGGGTCGGGGCCAGTGCCGGGCTCGGCTACCTGATGCTGCACGCGAACGCCCGCATGCAGGTCGACCTCATGTTCGCGGCACTGCTCACCCTCACGGTGATGGCCGTGGCACTGTACAGCGTGGTCGACCTTGTCCTGCGCCGGTCCATGCCGTGGCAGCACGGCGAGGGAGATCACCCGGATGCCGGGTGAGTGACGCCGCCCGGAGCAGGGCCGGGGTGGCGCTGGCCGTAGATCGCGTGGGCCCGGTTCTCGAAGGCGGCGACCATGCGGTGAACCGCTTCGGTAAACAGGGTTGAGATGATCTTCTGGAGCACCACCGAACGGAACTCGAAATCGACATGGAAATCGATCAGGCAACCGTTCGGCGTGTCGCTGAATCGCCAGTGGCTCTCCAGGTACCGGAACGGCCCTTCGGCGTAGACGACATCGATGCGACCTCCGGCCCGGTCCAGTGATATCCGCGACGTAAATCGTTCCCGGACCAGCCGGTAGCCGATCATCAGATCGGCAACGACCTGGGTCCCGGATCGCGAACGCACGCGCGCTCCCACGCACCATGGCAGGAATTCGGGATAGCGGGCGACATCCGCCACCAGGTCAAAAATCTGGGAACTGCGAAACGGGATGGTTCGCTGCTCTCTGTGGCTCGGCACGATCCGGGTCCGCTACCGATGCGTGGCCAGGCTCGCAAGCCGGACTGTGTCGATCAACTGTTCGCCCGTCCTGGCCCGGCGGGCCGCGCGCAGCCGCTCGAAATCCTCGTCGGCATGGTATGAGGAACGGGTAAGAGGCGATGCCGAGACCATCAGGAACCCCTTGCCCCTTGCGATCCGGGCCATGGCGTCGAATTCGTCGGGAGGAACGAAGCGGGCGACCGGGTGGTGCCGCCGGGTCGGCTGCAGGTACTGGCCGATGGTGAGAAAATCGATGTCGGCCGAGCGCATGTCGTCCATGACCTGTCCGACCTCATCCCTGCTCTCTCCCAGTCCGACCATGAGGCCCGACTTGGTAAACATGGTCGGGTCGCGTTCCTTCACACGGTCGAGAAGCCTGAGCGAGTGGTAGTAGCGCGCGCCCGGCCGCACGCCCGGGTAGAGACGGGGAACTGTCTCCAGGTTGTGGTTGAAGACGTCGGGACGGGCGTCGATCACCCGTTCGAGCGCGCCGTCCTTGCGCAGGAAGTCCGGCGTGAGGATTTCGATGGTCGTTCCCGGAGAGAGCCGGCGGATTTCCCGGATCGTCAGCGCGAAATGCTCCGCACCGCCGTCCTCGAGATCGTCGCGATCGACCGAGGTGACCACCACGTGGGCAAGGCCGAGTTCCGATACCGCCGCACCGGTATTGGTCGGTTCCATCGGATCGAGCGGTCGCGGCAGGCCGGTAGCGACGTTGCAGAAGCCACAGGCCCGGGTACAGATGGCGCCCATGATCATGAAGGTGGCGTGGCGCTTCGCCCAGCACTCGCCAATGTTCGGACAGGCGGCCTCCTCGCATACCGTATGCAGGTTGCGACTGCGAACCAGTTCGCGGGTCTGGTGGTACTGCGGCGATGTCGGCGCCTTGACCCGGATCCAGGACGGCTTGCGCCGGATCGGGTGTTCCGGCCTGTTGGCCTTCTCGGGATGGCGTGCCGCTCCAGTCGGGGCTCCCGAAGCAGTCAGCGCGCTATCCGGTTCCATCGCCATCAGAAATGCAGCGCCCGGCCGTAGGCGTCCAGCACCGACTCGTGCAGCATCTCCGAGAGTGTCGGATGCGGAAACACCGTGTTCATCAGTTCGGCCTCCGTGGTCTCGAGCGTGCGGGCAACGGTGTAACCGTGGATCAGTTCGGTAACCTCGGCACCGATCATGTGCGCGCCGAGCAATTCGCCGGTCGCAGCATCGAACACGGTCTTCACCAGCCCCTCGGGCTCACCGAGTGCGATAGCCTTGCCGTTGCCGATGAACGGGAACCGGCCGACCTTGACCTCCCTGCCGCTGCTCCTGGCGGCCGCCTCGGTCATCCCGACGCTCGCCACCTGGGGCCGGCAGTAGGTACATCCCGGGATGGTACTGGGATCCAGCGGGTGGAGGTTGCCGGTACCGGCGATCGCTTCAACGCACAGCACGCCCTCGTGGCTTGCCTTGTGGGCCAGCCACGGCGGTCCGGTGAGGTCGCCGATTGCCCGGACTCCCGTCTCCCCGGTCCGGCACCATTCGTCGATCACCACGTGACCGCGATCGACACTGACCGCGGTCGCCTCCAGTCCGAGATCCTCCACGTTCCCGGTAATTCCAACGGCGAGAATCACCTTCTCGACATCGAAGTCGCGGCGGGTCCCGGCCCGGTCCTCAACCGTGACCCGGGCGCCATCGGCACGGGCCGAGACCCCGGTGACCCGCGCCGCGGTGAGTATCGTCATCCCCCTGGAGGTGAACGCCTTGTGCGCGCTCTCGGAAATCTCCTCGTCCTCGACAGGCAGGATGCGGTCAAGCACCTCCACCACCGTAACCTCGGTTCCCAGGTCGGAATAGAAGCTGGCGAACTCGATGCCTATCGCTCCTGACCCGATCACGAGGACTGATGCCGGCAGGGTGTCCGGTACCATGGCTTCGCGATAGGTCCAGACGGTGGTCCCGTCCGGTTCGATCCCGGGCAGGGTCCGCGCCCTTGCCCCGGTTGCCAGGATGACGTGGGCCGCGTCGAACTCGCCCAGCGCAGCACCGTCGCGTTCGACCGACACCAGGCGGCGGCCGTTCCGGGTTCCGGCGAGCCGTCCGCGCCCGTCGATCACCGTGACACCGTTCTTGCGCAGCAGATGCGCGACACCGCCCGACAGCTGCCGCGCCACGGTGCGCGACCGGGCCACGACCCTGTCCATGTCGAACGAGATCTCGCCGACCGAGATTCCGTAGCCGTCGAGATTATGCAGCAGGTGATGGATTTCCGAGGCGCGCAGTAGTGCCTTGGTGGGGATACATCCCCAGTTGAGGCAGATGCCGCCCAGGTGCGCCTCCTCGACGACGGCGCAGCGAAGCCCGAGCTGCGCAGCCCTGATGGCGGCGACATAGCCGCCCGGGCCACCGCCGATTACGATGATGTCATGGCTGGTGTCCGACATGTCCGCCCCGCCGTTCACAGCAGCATCAGCAGCGGGTCCTCGACCAGCCGCTTGAAGGCCGCGAGCAGGCGGGCGCCGACCGCCCCGTCAACAACCCGGTGATCGACCGACAGCGTGCAAGTCATCACCGTGGCGATTGCCAGCGCATCGTCGCGTACGACCGGGCGCTTGCTCCCTTCGCCAACGGCAAGGATTGCACCCTGCGGCGGGTTGATGACGGCGGCAAATTCCCGCACCCCGTACATGCCGAGGTTCGATATCGAGAAGGTCCCGCCCTGGTATTCCTCGGGAGCAAGCTTGCCATCGCGGGCCCGGGCAGCGAGTTCCTTCATTTCGGCGGCGACCTGTGCGAGGCCCTTGTGCTGGGCGTTCCGGATGACCGGAGTGATCAGTCCACCGTCGATCGCCACGGCAACCGAGATGTCGACCGAACCGTAGACGCGGATCGCGTCCTCGCTCCAGGAGGCGTTCGCTTCCGGAACCTGGGCAAGTGCAAGGGCCGCGGCGCGAATGACCATGTCGTTGACCGAAATCCGTGCGGTATCGTCGCGACGCGCGTTGAGAGACCGGCGAACCTCCAGCAGGGCGTCAAGCTCGCAATCCATCGACAGGTAGAAATGCGGTGCGGTCTGTTTCGATTCGGCAAGCCGGCGCGCAATCACCTTGCGCATGGTGGAATTGGGCCGATCCTCGTACTGCGCCGTTGCCGGCGGCGCCGGCGGAGCGGCAGCCGCGACCGGCGCCGGGGAGATCGGGGCCGACGGCTGCGGCCGCTCCGTGGTTGCGGCGATGGCAGCCTCGATGTCGACCTTGACGACCCGGCCGTTCGGACCCGTTCCGCTGATGGCCGCCAGTTCGAGGCCGGCCTGGTGTGCCATGCGCCGGGCAAGCGGACTCGCAAAGACGCGCTCGCCGTCCCGACGCGCCGCCGCTGGTGTTGCCGTCACCGGCTTCGGTGCGTCAGGCGGTGGCGCGGTGGCCGGCGGCGGCGCAGCTGCTGGCAGGGAGACCGCGTCGAGCACCTCGTCTCCCTCTCCTTCCTCGAGCAGCAGCGCGATCAGGGTATTCACGGCCACGCCCTCGGTACCGGCGGCCACCAGGATACGTCCCATGGTACCGTCGTCGACCGCCTCGATTTCCATGGTCGCCTTGTCAGTCTCGATTTCCGCCATCACATCGCCCGCCTGGACCGGATCGCCGGGCTGACGGTGCCAGGCGACGATCTTGCCCTCGGTCATGGTCGGGGAGAGCGCGGGCATGAGGATCTGGATCGGCATGGCTCTTTCTCTCAGGACCTGTAGCAGACTTCGCGGGCCGCTGCCGCGATATCCTCTGCGCCCGGCAGGGCAAGCTGTTCCAGGTTGGCCGCGTACGGCATCGGCACGTCCGCCCCTGTCACCCGCCTCACCGGCGCATCAAGCCAGTCGAAGGCCTCTTCCATGACACGTGCGGCAAGTTCGGCTCCGATGCCGCATGCGGGCCAGCCTTCCTCCACCGAAACGATCCGATTTGTCCGCCGCACGGACGTGACGACCGTGTCGATGTCAAGCGGCCTCAGAGTCCGGAGATCAACCACCTCCGCCTCGATACCGTCCGCAGCCAGCAGTTCCGCCGCTTCCAATGCCTTGCCAACCATGATCGAAAACGCGGTCACGGTGACGTCGGCGCCCGGCCGGACCACGTTGGCCTTGCCGATGGGAACCACGAAGTCGGGGTCGATCGGCACTTCGAAGCTGCGACCGTAGAGCACCTCGTTCTCGAGCACGATCACCGGGTTGGGATCACGGATCGCCGACTTGAGCAGCCCCTTGGCATCGGCGCCGGACCAGGGTGCGACAACCTTGAGGCCCGGGCAGTGGGCGTACCAGCTCGAATAGTCCTGCGAATGCTGGGCGGCGACACGTGCCGCCGCGCCGTTGGGGCCGCGGAAGACGATCGGGCATCCCATCTGGCCGCCCGACATGTAGAGCGTCTTGGCGGCGGAGTTGATGATGTGATCGATTGCCTGCATGGCGAAATTGAAGGTCATGAATTCGACGACGGGCCGCAGGCCGCCGAAGGCGGCACCGACTCCGAGACCGGTAAACCCGTGCTCGGTAATCGGGGTATCGATCACACGCCTGTCACCGAACTGCTGCAGCAGGCCCTGCGTGACCTTGTAGGCGCCCTGGTATTCCGCGACCTCCTCGCCCATGACGAAGACCCGCTCGTCGGCGAGCATTTCCTCTGCCATGGCGTCACGCAGGGCCTCGCGCACCGTCTGCAACCGGGATTCGCCCGGTTTTCGCTCGGCGTCGACGGCTGCCGGGACGGTCGGCTCGGGACGGGACAAGGTGAACGCCACGGGAACAGGCAGGGGCGGCTGATCGCACACGGTCTCCTCCTCGCCTTCAGCCAGCAGCAGGCAGATCGGGGTGTTGACGGCAATGTTCTCGCTGCCGGCCGGCACCAGGATCCGGCCAAGCACCCCCTCGTCGACGGCTTCCAGCTCCATGGTTGCCTTGTCCGTCTCGATCTCTGCGATCACATCGCCCGGAGTGACCTGGTCCCCGGGCTGCCGGTGCCAGGCGACGATCGTGCCTTCTGTCATGGTCGGCGAGAGTGCCGGCATCAGTATCTGCGTGGCCACCTTCGCTGCCTCCCCGGGGACGCTTCAGTCCTGGACCAGAATGTCGGTAAAGAGTTCCGCCGGATCGGGTTGCGGGCTCGACTGGGCAAAATCAGCGGCGTCCGTCACTACGGCACGAATATCGCGATCGATCGCCTTGAGGTCATCGTCGCCGACCCCCGCCTTGGCGAGACGCTGGCGGATATTGTCAATCGGATCATGTTCCTGGCGCATCCTCTGCACCTCGTCCTTGGTCCTGTACTTGGCCGGGTCGGACATGGAATGACCCCGGTATCGATAGGTCTTCATCTCGAGAATGTAGGGACCCTTGCCGGACGATGCGTGCGCGATTGCCTTCCTGCCGGCGTCACGCACCGCAATGACGTCCATGCCGTCGACTTCCATGCCGGGAATGCCGTAGGCCGCGCCCCGCTCCGCCAGGGCCCCGCCAGCCGCTGCCCGGTTGACCGAGGTGCCCATGCCGTACTTGTTGTTCTCGATGATGTAGATGCACGGCAGCTGCCACAGCGCCGCCATGTTGAAACTCTCGTAGACCTGTCCCTGGTTGACCGCGCCGTCACCGAGATAGGTCAGGCTGACCGAGGTTTCGCCACGGTACTTGTGGGCAAATGCCAGCCCGGTGCCAATCGGGACCTGCGCCGCGACAATGCCGTGTCCGCCGAAAAAGTTCTTCTCCCGGCTGAACATGTGCATGCTGCCGCCCTTGCCCCTGGAATACCCGCCGACACGTCCGGTCAGTTCCGCCATGACACCGCGGGGTTCCATGCCGCAGGCGAGCATATGGCCGTGATCCCGGTAGCTGGTGACCACACTGGAACCTTCCTCGACCGCCGCCTGCATGCCGACCACCACCGCTTCCTGTCCGATGTAGAGGTGACAGAAACCACCGATCAGTCCCATGCCGTACATCTGCCCGGCCTTTTCCTCGAATCGGCGGATCAGCAGCATCATGCGGTACAGCTGCAGCAACTCTTCTCGTGACACCCTGGCCGTTCGCCGGGGCCTGGTTCCACGGCCGGCTGTCCTGGTGGCTGATCGTGCCATGACATGCTCCGGATCTCTGGTCGGATGCAGGATTGTGCTGCCCGCAACCCGGGCCGAGTCGAGGCGCATTGAACCCGAAACGCCGTAAGGATTCAAGAATGTCACGCCACGGTCGGAACTCCGGGAGCCGTCCCTCGGACCGGGTCGGACCCCGACATCACCCGCTGTCAGGGCACGGCTAACCGGCCTGTTTCCCGCGTTCCGGCAGCCGGATCAGCAGTTCGTCCGCATGGGAAAATCCAAGCTTCGACCGGGCGAGTTCCTCAACCAGGTCAAGGTCGAGGTTGTCTACCCGCAGCAGGGAGACCTTGTGCTCGAGCCTCTCGCGCGTGGCACGCGCGCGCTCGTGGACGTTCCGGGCCTGCTCGATGCGGAGGTCGAGCGCCCGGGACGCCGACAGACCGTGCTCGCCTTCAAGGAGGTGATAGCTGAAATATGCAAGCACGCTGCAAACAAGACACGGGCCGGCAAGGGCCCGCAAACGCTTGCGACTGTTGATGCTGATCGTCAACACCGGTGCGGCTCCCAAGTACTTCGAGTACTACATCAAAGTATATCATGTCCGTTCGCATCGATACAGGAATCACCGGTCGAACGCGCTGCGACCCGCGTACAGGGCCGCCTGCCCGAGTTCTTCCTCGATGCGCATCAGCTGGTTGTACTTGGCAGTCCGCTCGGAGCGGGACGGTGCGCCGGTCTTGATCTGCCCGGCGTTCACCGCCACGGCAAGGTCCGCGATGGTGACGTCTTCGGTTTCTCCGGAACGGTGCGACATGATTGTGCCGAATGACGAGCGTTGTGCCAGGGCAACCGTGTCCAGGGTTTCCGACAGGGTTCCGATCTGATTGACCTTGACCAGTACCGCGTTGGCGGCCCGGCGTTCGACGCCGGTGCGCACACGTTCAGGCGAGGTCACGAACAGATCGTCGCCGACGATCTGCACCCGTTCCCCGAGTGCCGCCGTCAGGGCCGCAAACCCGTCCCAGTCGTCTTCGGCCAGACCGTCCTCGATCGAGATTATGGGGTAGCGCTCGCACAGGTCGGCGTAGAGTGCAACCATGTCGGCTGAATCCAGCACCCGCCCCTCGCCTGCAAGCCGGTACAGTCCGTCCTTCCGGAACTCGGTCGCCGCCGGATCGAGCGCGATCGCAACGTCCTCGCCCGGGATGAACCCGGCTGCCTCGATGGCGCCGGTGATGAAGCCGAGCGCCGTCTCGGTCCCGTCAAGCCCGGGGGCGAACCCGCCCTCGTCCCCGACGTTCGTGTTGTGGCCGGCGTCGAGGAGAGCGGTGCGCAGCGTCCGGAACACCTCGGCTCCCGTGTGGACCGCATCGCGCAGTGTTCCGGCCGAGACCGGGACAATCATGAATTCCTGGAAATCGATTGGCGTGTCGGCATGCGCGCCGCCGTTCAGGATGTTCATCATCGGAGTTGGCAGCAGACGCGCCCGCAGACCGCCCACGTGCCGGTAGAGCGGGATGCCGAGGTGCGCCGCAGCCGCCCGAGCCACGGCCAGGCTGACTCCCAGTACTGCGTTGGCTCCGAGACGGCTCTTGTCCGCAGTTCCGTCGAGTTGGATCAGCGTCATGTCGATCAGGCGCTGTTCGTTCGCATCCCGGCCCGAGAGCGTGTCGAAGATCTCGCCATTGACCGCATCGACGGCCCGCAGCACACCCCTGCCCCCGTATCGGGCCGCATCACCGTCGCGCAGTTCGGCTGCCTCGTGCACTCCGGTCGACGCGCCTGACGGCACCGCGGCACGCCCGAAGGCGCCGGACTCAAGCCGCACGTCCACCTCGACGGTCGGGTTGCCGCGACTGTCGAGAATTTCCCGCGCCCGGATATCGTCGATGCCGCTCATGCCGTTTCTCCCCTCCCGGACATCCGCAACAGGCTGCCTCAGGTTCCGGTCCGAAGCAGGGTGTCGGCCCTGGCGGAGGCCTCGGCCGACCGGGCGATGTCGCCGGTGTCCTCCAGCGCTTCGGAGAACCGTCGCCAGCTCCAGGCACTGTTCGGTGTCCGGGCTGTCCGTTCCGCCAGCAGCGCCCGGGCCATGGAATTCCGGTCGGTCTTCAGCAGGGCGTCGACCAGCATCAGTTCGAACAGATCCCGTTGGGCATGACTGCCACCCATGCGATGGATTTCGTAGCGCACCGGCCACAGGCAGTCGACGACCCGGTCCCAGTCCCCGGCCCGCAGCGCCGACATCGCCTCCCCGATCTCCACGCCGAATCCGGCCGCGATCCGGCCCTGGGTGGTGGGCTGGCTCGCATAGGTGCGCAATCGTGACAGCATGGCCGCCGCGGCCTCGGTCCGCCCGTCACCGATCAGCGCCATCAGGTAATGCAGGCTGACAAAGATCAACTCGTGATCCTCGAGATGCGACTGTGCCAGTTCGGCAAGCGGCCCCCAGCGGTCGCCGACATCGACGCCGAACATCTCGAGGCGCCACAGCAATGCCGGGCAATTGACCATCTCGAGGTACATGTCTGCATCGAGGTCGGAGACGATCTGTTCGTCGTAGAGCCGCAGCACCTCGTCGAACTCGTGCCGCTCGAGGTGATACAGCGCCTGGTGCCAGTGCAGGTGGAACCGGAAGTTGTTGACCACCGACCACTGATCCTCCTGCGAACGGATCCACTCGATCCCCTCACGATGCCGGCCTTCCATCTCCATGACATGAGCGACAGCGTGTACCGACCACGCGTCCTCGGGATCAATCTCCACGGCACGGCGGCCGAATCGTTCCGCCTGGCGGTAGTCTCCCGACTCCTCGAGCCCGAACGCGTGCATGCCAAGCAGATTGCCGTAGTGGCGGTGTTCCGGTCCCCAGTGCGGCAGGACCCGTGCGGTCGAGTCACGCATCTTGCCGCCGGCGCCCGAGTAGAAGTGGGAAAAATGGGCGATCCGGAGCGCGAAGGCATCGAGGGGATGGTCAAGCAGGATCTGCTCCCACAGGTCGATGGCTCCGTCGATGTCCTCGCCGCACCACGATCCGAGCGCTGCAAGGTGCAGGCGTTCCCGGTCGGTGGCGCCGCGCTTCGAGATCGCGTTGCGGGCGTCGGCAAGGGCCTGACGGGCACGGCGCGCCATTGCGTCGTTTCCGAACAGCTTGAAGAAGTACCCCTTCGCCACGTGTGCCATCGGCAGGTCGGGATCGGCCTGCAGCGTGGCCTTCAGCCGGTCTCCGGCATCGCGTCGGAAGCGGATATAGGCGTCGATCACGCCATCGAGTTCGGCAACCGCTTCGGGGCTGGCCGCCGTGCAGGGCAGCCCGTAGCAGTCAGTGTGCACGGCCATCCGTGTTCTCTCCCTCAGTTACGGTCCGGGACTTGGCAAGCCGGTCCAGTTGCACGAGTTCCGACAGCAGTTCCGACATGTCGTCAAGGCGGATCATGTTCGGGCCGTCGCTCGGTGCGTTGTCTGGGTCCTGGTGGGTCTCGATGAAGACCGCCGACACACCGATCGCGACCGCCGCGCGGGCCAGGACCGACGCATAACGCCGGTCACCGCCGCTGGCCGGGCCCCGGCCGCCTGGCTGGGCAACAGAATGGGTAGCATCGAAGACGACAGGATATCCGGTTTCGGCCATCTGCGGCAGGGCCCGCATGTCGCAGACCAGGGTATTGTAGCCGAAACTGGTTCCCCGCTCGGTCAGCAGGATGTCCCGACAGCCGCCTCCTTCGAGCTTGGCCACGACATGGGGCATGTCCCACGGCGCGAGGAACTGCCCCTTCTTCACGTTGACCGTCCGGCCGGTCGCCGCCGCCGCCAGCAGCAGGTCGGTCTGGCGGCACAGGAAGGCGGGGATCTGCAGCACGTCGACGGCGTTGGCGACATCGGCGCACTGACCGGCCTCGTGCACGTCCGTCAGCACCGGGCAGCCGAAGCGCATCCGGATGTCGGCCAGGATCGGCAGTCCTTTCGCCATTCCGATCCCGCGGGCTCCGCCGGCGCTGGTCCGGTTCGCCTTGTCGAAGGACGACTTGAATACGAATCCCAGACCGTGCTGGCAGCACATCTCGACCAGGGCCTCCGCCATGTCGAAGGCGTGCTCCCGGCTCTCGATCTGGCACGGACCGGCTATCAGGGTCAGGGGCAGGGCATTGGACACGTCGAGAGGTCCGATGCTGACCCGGCGAGGCACAGCCGCGGACATCACACCAGCCTCGACTGGTTCACGGCCGCACCGACAAAGCTGGTAAAGAGCGGGTGCGGCTCGAAAGGTCTCGACTTGAGCTCGGGGTGGAACTGCACCCCGATGAACCAGGGATGCGACGGCAGTTCGATGATCTCGGGCAGGCGTCGGTCGGGCGACATGCCGCAGAAACGCAGCCCCGCCTGCTCCAGGCGCTCGCAATAGGTGATGTTGACCTCATAGCGGTGCCGGTGGCGTTCGCTGATGGTGCCGGTTCCGTAGATGCCGAAAACCTGCGAGTTATCGGCCAGCATGCAGTCGTAGGCACCGAGTCGCATGGTTCCCCCGAGAGTGCCGTCGGCGTTGCGCTGCTGCAGCTTCTCGCCCTGCATCCACTCGGTCAGCAGACCGACAACCGGGTCTTCGCACGGCCCGAATTCTGTCGACCCGGCCTCGGGAATGCCGGCCATGCTGCGGGCCGCCTCGATCACCGCGAGCTGCATGCCGAAGCAGATGCCCAGATAGGGGACCCGCCGCTCGCGCGCGAAACGGACTGCGGCGATCTTGCCTTCCGCACCGCGTTCTCCGAAACCGCCCGGCACCAGGACACCGTGCACCCCTTCAAGCTGGTGAATGGTGTCCTCGCGTTCGAATATCTCGGAGTCGATCCAGTCGATCTCGACCCGGACCTTGTGCTCGAACCCGCCGTGGGACAAGGCCTCGGTGAGCGACTTGTAGGAGTCCGGCAGACTCGTATACTTGCCGACGATCGCAATCGTGACCGACCCCTCCGGCTGGGCGGTGATGCCGGCAATGCGCTGCCAGCCGGACAGGTCGGGATCCGGACACTGGTCGAGCAGGCCGAAATGCCGGAATACCGCCGTGTCGAAACCGTTCTCGTGGTACCTGAGCGGCACGTCGTAGATCGAGGGAACGTCGTTGGCAGTAATGACGGAGTCGGGCCTGATGTTGCAGAACTGCCCGATCTTGCGCCGCAGTTCGTCGGGCAGTTCCCGGTCCGAGCGGCAGAGCAACAGATCGGGCTGGATGCCGACGCTCTGCAGTTCCTTGACCGAATGCTGGGTCGGCTTGGTCTTGAGTTCCGCGGCTGCCGCGATGTACGGAACCAGGGTCAGGTGCACGAACAGCGAGCGTTCCCGGCCGAGCTCGTTGCCGAGCTGGCGGATCGCCTCGAGGAACGGCAGGCTCTCGATGTCCCCGACCGTGCCGCCGATTTCGCACAGGATGAAGTCCTCGTCGGCGAGGTCGCCGAGCACGAACGCCTTGATGGCGTCCGTGACGTGGGGGATAACCTGGATGGTCGCTCCGAGATAGTCGCCGCGACGTTCCTTCGAGAGAACGTCCATGTAGATCTGGCCAGTGGTCACATTGTCGCTGCGGCGCGCGGGAACGCCGGTGAACCGCTCGTAGTGGCCAAGATCGAGGTCGGTCTCCGCCCCGTCGTCGGTTACGTAGACCTCGCCGTGCTGGTACGGGTTCATCGTGCCGGGATCGACGTTCAGATACGGGTCGAGCTTGCGCAGACGGACCCGGTAGCCGCGAGCCTGCAACAGGGCACCGAGCGCCGCCGACGCGAGCCCCTTGCCGAGTGAGGACACCACGCCGCCGGTAATGAAGATGAAGCGGGACATGGACCCGTTACATACCCCATAGATCGGACACGGGATATATCTAAAGGAGGGCCGCACCCGGCCCCGGCGGACCTCGGGCGCTACTGCGAGACCGGAACCTGTGGAACCTGCGGATCCTGGCTGGGTTCCTCGACCCGGATCTCGTCGGCGATCGAACCACGCCGGCCCGAATCGGCAATGATCGCGAGCGACAGGCTGGTGACGAAGAAGCAGGTTGCCAGGACCGCCGTGGACCGGGTCAGCAGGTTGGCGGTGCCGCGCGCGGACATGAACCCGCCTCCCGAACCGCCGCCGCCAATACCGAGGCCGCCGCCCTCGCTGCGCTGCAGCAGGATCACAATGACAAGGGCCGCAGCAATCATCAGGTGAATGGCAAGCAGGACTTCGGTCATCTCGATTCAGCTCTGTTGCTGGCACCGTGACGGTGCGTGGAATATGTACTCGTGCCTGTCAGGCAAATCCAGCAGAATCGCCGTACCCGCCGCCCGTTCAGGCTGCTCCGGCGATCGCGAGAAAGTCCTCCGCCACCAGGCTTGCGCCGCCCACCAGCGCGCCGTTTACCCCGCGAAGCGCGAGAATCTCGCGGGAATTCTCCGGCTTGACCGATCCGCCATAGAGAATGCGGCAGCCGGCAAGCCGATCGGAGTGCGCGCTGACCACCGATCCCACGTGAGAGTGCATGGCGGCGATGTCATCCGGCGAAGCCGCAGCCCCGGTCCCGATGGCCCACACCGGTTCGTAGGCGACGACGGTATTGCCGGCGTCGCATCCGTCGGGCAATGACCCGCGCAGCTGTGCTTCCACCGTCGCAAGCGCCTGGCCCCCGTTGCGGTGGCCGGCGGTCTCGCCCACGCACACGATGGTCACCAGGCCCGCGTCATGGGCTGCAGTTACCTTGGCCGCCACCTGCGCGTCGGTCTCGCCGTGGTTCGCGCGGCGTTCCGAATGGCCCAGGATGACGTGGCTGCACCCTGCATCGGCAAGCTGGCGAGCCGAGATATCGCCCGTATGCGCGCCCTCGCTGGCCTGGTGACAGTCCTGGCCACCCAGTGCAACCGTGGAACCCGCCAGCCGGGAGGCAACCGGGACCAGCCACACTGTCGGGGGGCAGAGGACAATCTCCGCATCCGCGGGTGCCTCCCGCGCGATGACGCCGGCCAGGCGGATCGCCTCGGCAGCCGCCAAATGCATCTTCCAGTTGCCGACAACAAGGGGAGTCATGCCGCGTGATGCTCCGGCCGTGAGCTGTGCCGGTGCCTTCCTAGCACGTCGCGCAAGCGCAGGCACGGAGATGCGTGTTGCCGCAGCAATCCCCGTGCCACTAGTATGCGCCGCGCCCGCGGACCCCTCGTATCATCCAGGCCGGAAGGACCCCGTCCCCGATGCTGCAACTCATCCGTTCCAAGGTATCCTCGATCCTCGTGAAGGCCCTGTTCGCCCTGCTCGTGGTGAGTTTCGCGGTCTGGGGGATCGGCGACATCTTCCTGGGCGGTTCCGGCGGCCGCGCCGCCATCACCGTGGGCGAGACCATCTTCTCGTCAACCGAGGTGCTCAACGAATACGACCGGACCCGCCGCGCGCTGGGCGCGCCGCCGCAGGACGAGGAGCGGATGCGCGCGGCCATTCTCGACGGAGTGATCGAGTCCCTGGTCGAGACCGGCCTGTTCGAGGCCGAGGGCAAGACGCTCGGCCTGCTGGTCGGCGAGGACCAGCTCAAGGCCTGGGTGCGGGAGTCGCCGATGTTTCGCGACCATACCGACCGCTTCAGTCCGGAACTGTTCCGCCAGGCCATGTTCCGCTTCGGCATGGCCGAGGCCGAGTTCTTCGCCGCCATCGCCAGGCAGCTGAAGCGGGACCAGATCGCGGCCGCCGTCCGGAGCACCGCATTGGTTCCGGACGGCCTGGTCGAGGCTCTGCATGCGTGGCGGGCCGAAACCCGGCTGGCGGACGGAGTGTTCATCTCCGTCGACTCGATGATCGGCATTCCCGAGCCCGGGCCCGCGGAACTGCAGGATCACTACGAGACCGAACGATCGGCCTACGTGGCTCCCGAGTACCGCGAGGCGACCTTCCTGTCGCTGGCCGCCGGGGAGCTCGCAAGCGAGATCCTGGTGCCCGAGACCGAACTGCGTTCCGAGTACGATCAGCGCATCGACGAGTTCACCCGGCCCGCGACCCGCGATCTCACCCAGTTCCTGTTCGATGACGAGGACAGCGCACGCGCCGCACTCACCACGGCAGCAGCCTCGACGGGGACGGAGTCCGTGATCGCCGCGCTCACCGCGGCCGCGGGCGCGCCGGTGATGCTCAACGCCGCGACCGAGGCCGATTTTGTCGAGGATGCGGAACGGGCTGCGGCATTCGGAACCGCCGAGGGAACCGCCAGTGCGCCGGTAGGCACTGCCTTCGGCTGGAAGGTATTCGTGGTCCGCTCGGCGACGCCGCACCGGACCCTGTCATTCGACGAGGCGCGCCAGGGGATACGTGACGCGAGTGCCCGTGAGCGCGCGCTCGATGCCATGTTCGAACTCGCGAACAGCTTCGAGGACGCCCTCGCCGGCGGGGCGACGATCGAGGAGGCGGCCCGCAGGATCGACCTGGTTTCACGAACTGTTGACAGGATCGACAGAACGGGTGCCGGAACGGATGGTCAGCCGGTCCCGGAGCTTCCCGGCAGCGAGATCTTCCTGCGCACGCTGTTCGAGACCGGTGAAGGCGAACAGAGCACGCTCACCGAAACGGCGGATGGTGGATACTTCCTGCTGCGTGTCGATCGCGTGATCCCGCCGCGACAGCGTGACCTCGCCGAGGTCAGGGACCTGGTTGTGCAGAGCTGGCGGCATGCCCGGGCACTGGAACGGGCCGGGGAACATGCGCAACGCCTTGCGGCGGCGTCACGGAGCGGCGTCGGTCTGAAGGCCGGCGCGCGCACACTCGGATTGACGACACAAGCCATCGGACCGGTCGGACGTGACGGCTCGGGACTGGACCAGGAGGCCTGGCCGGGGCCGACGGTCGACACCATCTTCGGGCTCGGACGCGGCGAAATCGCGACCAGCCGGGGCAATACCGGAGTCGCGGTTCTGGAACTCGTCGAGATCAGGGGCCCCAATCCCGACCGGACCCGGGCCGGCCGGACCGGGCTTGAGTCCCGGCTGCAAACTGTCATGGGCCAGGATTACGTGGACGCCTACACCCGCAACCTGCGCGAACGCCATCCGGCAACCATCGACCGCGGCTACATCGACACCCTGATGGCAGCCTCGCAATGACCGTGGAACCCGACCTCGCAGGCTTCTCCGCCACCTACGGCCGCGGCGAGGCCCAGGTGGTGTGGACCAGCATGGTCGCCGACCTGGAGACACCGGTCTCGGCCATGCTCAAGCTGGCCGACGGCAAGGCGAACGCGTTCCTGCTGGAGTCCGTGGAAGGCGGAGCGGTGCGGGGCCGCTTCTCGATCATCGGGTTGCGGCCAGACCTGGTGTGGCGGTTTTCCCGCGACAGGGCCGAGATCAACTGGCGGGCCGACTCCGAGCCGGACGCATTCGAGCCCTGCAGCGAGCCTCCGATGCAGTCATTGCGCACGGTACTGGCGCGGTCGCGGATCGCACTTCCCGACGGACTTCCGCCCATGTCGTCCGGACTGTTCGGATACATGGGCTACGACGCGGTGCGGTTGACCGAGAACATTCCCGATACCACGCGCGACGACCTCGAGATCCCCGACGGCATTTTCGTGCGCCCGACGCTCATCTGCGTCTTCGACAGGCTTGAGGACGTGGTCAGTATCGTCACCCCGGCATGGCCCGAGCCGGGAGTATCGGCGGACGCCGCCTACCGGGCGGCCCGGACCCGAATTGCCGGCGTCATCGCCGATTTCCGCCGCGGGCTGCCCGCGGGCACCAGTGACTGCTCCCTGGAACTCGGCGACCCGGTCTCGCCGACGTCACGGCAGGAATTCTGCGACGTGGTGGAACGGGCGAAGGACTACATCCGGGCCGGTGACGCGTTCCAGATTGTCCCGTCGCTGCGGTTTTCGGTTCCGTTTCCATTGCCGTCGATGTCGCTGTACAGGTCGCTCCGCCGGCTGAACCCCTCGCCGTTCCTGTTCTTCTTCGACTTCGGCGACTTCTCGATTGTCGGATCCAGCCCCGAGATCCTGGTCCGGCTGCGTGACGATGTCGTCACCCTGCGTCCGCTCGCGGGTACCAAGCCACGCGGTGCGACGGCGGCACTGGACCGGAAGATGGCGGAGGAACTGCTCAGCGATCCAAAGGAGCGGGCCGAACACCTGATGCTGCTCGATCTCGGCCGCAACGACGTGGGCCGGGTCTCGAAGATCGGCAGCGTGCGCGTGGTGGAGCAGTTCGTCATCGAGTACTACTCGCACGTGATGCATATCGCGAGCCATGTCGAGGGCAGAATTCGCGACGGGCTGGACGGACTCGACGCGCTGGCCGGGAGTTTCCCAGCCGGCACCGTGTCGGGCGCCCCGAAGGTCCGGGCCATGGAGATCATCGACGAGCTTGAGGAAACGCGCCGCGGTGTCTACGCGGGTGCCATCGGCTACTTCAGCGCCGCCGGCGCCATGGACACCTGCATCGCACTCAGGACGGCTCTGGTGAAGGACGGTGTCATGCACATCCAGGCTGGCTGCGGGGTCGTCGCCGACAGCGATCCGAACACCGAATACGAGGAGTGCGTCAACAAGGCGCGCGCCCTGTTCCGGGCAGCCGAGGAAGCCGTGAGGTTCGCCGCCGGCCAGTCCTGACCGGTCGCGCGGGAGAGGCCGTGTCACGCCCGGATGAGCACGAGCCGGGCCTGACGGCATCCACCCTTCGACGGGCAGGCTGGCCTCCGAAGGCGGTGGACCACGCGGGCGGGGCCCGCAAACGTGGTGTCGCAATTGCCGACCGGAGGCCACGAAACCAGGGGGATGGGACGGTGTTCCTGTCGGTGGGGGCGCGGTCCGCCCTCACGGGAAACAGGGCCGGGCGTTCCGGTTACTCCGCCGCGGTTGGCGCCTCGCGGAGGTCAAGCCTCCTGTCCTGGCCCGTCCTCGGAAGCAGTGTGGCCGCGAGTGTCGCCGCCGCGGCGATGCCCGCGAGGACGATCAGCAGCCACGCGAAACCCTGGGTGGTGGCGTAGATCCAGGCGATGAGCGGAATGGCAGCTGCGGCAACGCCCAGGGCGAGGACGAACTTGACACCGAAGGCGGTAGCCCGCCAGCGCGGCGGGGTGAACCGGGCAAACAGGCTGTTCTCGGCCGGCGTGCCGATGGTGTTGGCAACAACCATGGCAACCACGAGGACGATCAGGAGAGTTCCGTCGACAAGTGCGGCGACCAGCAGAAGCGGCGCCTGGGCGAGCCATGAACACAGGTATACCCTGCGGACATCGAACCTGTCCGAAAGCCACCCGCCGAGAACCTGGGTGACACTGGACACCAGGTAGACGGCCGATACCACGAAACCGATTCCGATCAACCCGTCGCCAAGCATCCCGGAGAGCCGGGCTTCGAACAACTTGGGCAGGGCGAAGGACGTCGCCTGGTAGACGAGGCCGGTGCAGGCAACGGTTGCCAGCAGGACCAGGGCGCCGCGCTGCATGTCCCTGCGGCTGGCTTCGGGCGGCGCGGAGCGGCGATAGGACGTGTCCTCGGTCACAAGACCGGCGCCAATGGCCAGCAGCAGCAGGACGCCGGTCGCGATACACAGCGCTCCCGGCAGGATGAATGCGGCCTGCCAGGACCAGTAGTCGGTCAGGATGCCGGCGACGAGCGGAGCCATCGCCACGCCGATACTGCCGCACACCCCGTTCCAGCCAAGAGCCCTGCCCCGGTTCGCGACACGCCGCACCACCCAGGCGATCCCGACCGGATGGTAAATCGAGCCGAAGAACCCGATGGTTGCAAGCCCGAGTGCGACCTCGAATGGTGTTGTCGCAAGACCGGTCAGCACGGCGCCGCCACCGGTTCCCAGGAAGAAGATCACCATCATGCCCGGCGCACTCCACCGGTCACCGAGGAAACCCGCCGGCAACGCCATGGCGCCGAACAGCACGTTTCCTGCCAGCATCAGGCCGATCAGCTGGTGATAGGGCAGGTCAAACACCCCTTCGAGGGCGATCACCACCGTCGGATAGACCAGCATCAGGAAATGCGAATAGGCGTGGCCGACATTCGAAAAGGCCTGCGCGGTGCGGCTTCGGATGTCGGTCATGGCCCGTCTGCGATCATGAGTGCGGCATGGGGAACGCCGACGTTTCGCACGTGGTCGGAGCGGCGGGATTTGAACCCACGACCCCTACACCCCCAGTGTAGTGCGCTACCAGACTGCGCCACGCTCCGGACACCATGTGCGGATCCTGCTTCTTGTATGGTGTTTGCCCGTCGCGGGCAAGCGGATCGGAATGAAGTCCGGTCAGGTGCCCGGGTTGCGCGCCGCCTCGAGCTGCCGGCGCAGTTCGAGCAATTCCTCGTAGATCTCGAGCAACTGCTCCCGCATGGAAGGCTCGGTGTCGACATCGGAGGCAGACGAGGTATCCGTGACCCCGGGTCCCACGCTGCCGTCCCGCAGGATACGCTGGGCACCTCTGATGGTGTAGCCGTCATCGTGGAGCAGGCGCTGGATGCGGCGCAGCACCTGGATGTCCTCGGACCGGTAGTACCGCCGGCCACCTCCCCGCTTCAGCGGCTTAATCTCGCTAAACTTGGTCTCCCAGAAACGCAGGACGTGCGCCGGAAGATCGAGTTCGCGCGCAACCTCGCTGATGGTCTGGAATGCGCGTCCCGGCACCCGGTCGCCAGGCCGGTCGCTGTCTCTGTCGAACGTCACCGCCGGCCACCGGTCACTGATCGCTTCCAAGCAGGCTCTTGTTGATCCGGTCCTTCAGGAGCCGGGACGCCCTGAATACCAGCACACTTCGCGGAGGGATCGGCACTTCCTCGCCGGAACGCGGGTTGCGTCCGATCCGTTCGCGCTTGTGACACACCGAAAAACTGCCGAATGTCGGCAGCTTGACCGTGTCACCGCGTTCAAAGGCCTGGGAAATTTCCTCGAGGATGGACTCGAGCAGAACAGAGGAGTCGTGACGGGAAAACCCCATTTGGCGGCACAGAGCCTCGCTTAACTGTGCGCGGGTTAGTGTCGTGCCGTTCATGCCAAAAAAGCGCCTCGCTCCACCTTGGCCACGATGCTACGCGGTCAGGTCAGACGCGTCAAACCGCTTGTCCCTGTCCCGCTGCCGCTGCCCCTGCATTTGCGGCACGTCCGCGCAGACTGTGCCCCGCGAGCCACGAACGCCCGTGACGGGATCGCTCCCGGGCCGAAACCCGGCAATCCGGGACCACCGTGCGAGACCGCGAGCAAGGCCCGTGCGCGCCCCGGGTCCCCGGCCCATGTCCTCCGCGCCGGCCAGGACCGGAACCTTTCATGATTTTGTAACAACACTGTGGCAAACACGGCACAGACTGTGGCGCATCAGGTACAGTGAGAGTCCTGCGCGTACCGCGGCACTCCAATCCTGACAAGGCCCGCGCCCCACACCAGTCCGCCGCCGATGGCTTCAAACAGCACCAGGTGGCCCGGTTTCACGCGCCCGTCCCCGACCGCCTCGGCGAGAGCAAGAGGTACGGAGGCCGCAGAGGTATTGGCATGCCGCTCGATGGTGCACACGACCTTTTCGGGCGGCAGCCGCATCCGCGCGGCCATGCTGTCAATGATCCTGCGATTGGCCTGATGGGGTACCAGCCAGTCGATATCGTCGACGCTCAGCCTGTTGGCCGTCAGTGTCTCGTCGATGACCCGTCCAAGCTTGGACACGGCGTGTCGATAGACTTCGCGGCCATTCATGCGCACGTGCCCGCTGGTGCCACTGCGTGACGGGCCGCCATCGACGTAGAGAATATCGCGTTCACGTCCATCGGAATGGAGATGTGTCGACAGCACGCCGTAGCCGGAACTGTCCGCGGAGTTGTCCCCCTTCAGCACGACGGCACCTGCGCCATCCCCGAACAGCACGCACGTCGATCGGTCCTTCCAGTCGAGAATCCGTGTGAAGGTCTCGGCTCCGACGACGATGGCGCACTGGAACTGACCGGTGCGGATCAGGCTGTCTGCAACCGACACGGCATAGATGAAGCCGGCACACACCGCCTGCACGTCGAATGCGGCGCCACGCTGCATCCCAAGTCCGGCCTGGACCCGGGTCGCGGTCGACGGAAAGGTGTCGTCCGGAGTCGTGGTGGCAACGACAACGAGGTCGACCTCGTCAGCGCTCAGTCCTGCGGCGGCAAGCGCGGAGCGGGAAGCGGCAAGTGCAAGATCGGAGGTCAGTTCGTCATCGGCAGCGACATGCCGCTGCCGGATACCGGTACGCTGAACGATCCACTCGTCGGACGTGTCCACGCGTTCGGCCAGTTCATCATTGCCGAGAACGCGGTCTGGCAGGTAGGAACCGCAGCCGAGAAGCAGGGAGCGCCGGGCGGTCAAGGAAGCGCTGCCGACACGCTGTTCTGACCCTGGACTGTCTCCAGCACGGACAGTTCCTCCCGTACGCTTTCAAGAAAGCCGAACCGGGCCATGTTGGCGGCAACGCAAATGGCGTTGGCAAAGCCGAGCCTGTCGGTTCCGCCGTGGCTCTTGACCACGATGCTGTTGAGCCCGAGGAACACCGCACCGTTGCGATGTCGCGGGTCCACCCGTCCGAGGGCGCGTCCCAGTGCCCGTCTGCACAACAGGTATCCCAGTTGCGCGGTCCAGCTCGAGCGGAACGAGTCCCGGAGCAGGCTGGTCAGGAACTGCGCCGACCCCTCGGCGGTTTTCAAAGCGATGTTTCCGGTAAATCCGTTGGTCACGATCACGTCGACCGATCCCGTGGCCAGATCATTGCCCTCCACGAACCCGTGATAGTTGAGCGGCATGTCACAGTTGCGAAGGATATCCGCCGCGTCACGCAGATCCTGGTATCCCTTCTGTTCTTCACTGCCGACATTGAGCAGTCCGACCGAAGGTGTCTCGAGACCCAGGACAATCCGGGTGAAGATCGCACCCATCATTGCGAACTGGACGTAGTTTTCGGTGTCGCACTCGATGTTCGCCCCGAGATCGAGCACGCAGGTCTCGCCCCGGAGCGTGGGGAAGAATCCGGCTATTGCGGGTCGGGTGATGCCGGGACAGGTGCCGATCAGGAATTTCGACAGGGCCATGAAGGCGCCGGTGTTTCCGGCTGAAACCACGCCATCGGCCGTTCCGCTGGCAACCAGGTCGGTCGCGACCCGCATGCTGGTCCTGCGCCCCCGGCGCAGGACCGCAGACGGACGCTCGTCGGCTCCGACGACCTCGTCACTGGGCACGATTTCCACGTCGCTGTTGCGCAACCGCCTGGTCCTCGCCACCAGGTCCGTGACCCGCGCCTCCTCGCCGACCAGGACAAGACGCAGATCGGGCATCCGCTCGAGAGCGATATCGGCTCCCTGAACAACGAAGTCGGGAGCCTGGTCGCCTCCCATGGCATCAAGCGCGATGGTTGTGGAAACAGCCATATGTGTATCGGAACGTGGTTGTCGTTCGTGGATTCACTTCGGTTTCCCTGTTCAGGATGCCAACCGGATCACCGTAGCATATACGTTGCACGTCTGCCCGGGCGTCATCGATCGGACGACCCCTGAAGGTCGAGCGTCCTGAGTGCGGAAAACGGATTGTCGGCGTCGGCATCGTCGTCGCCGGCACTGCAGGCCAGCGTTTCACCCTCGAACCGACCCGCTTCAAGCAACACAGGGTCAAGCGCCAGCGACAGCTGCTGCGCGCATACCTCTCCCACGTCGAACACACCTCCGGGGGCAGGCTCCGCGTCCTCGGCCTGTTCGGAATTGAGCGCGCCAAGCTCCTCGATCGCCTCGGGAGTCGCCACGATTTCCTCGAATTCCTCGCCAATGATGAATTCGAGCGGCGGTTCACCGGCCTCCCCGGCCACACTGACCTCGGCACATGCCGTGCCCTCGAGACGGACTGCATCCTCAAGCAGCCTGCAGGCCCGCAGGGTGACCCGGAAGTCGGCAATCGATTCGACCCCGAATCGCCGCGCGAGAGCAGCGCACTCCCGGCCGCTCGCCTGCAGACAAATTCCACCGGATTCCGGGAGGAGGTCTGACAGGCGCATGACCCTGCTGAATTCCGGGGCCGTCACGGCGAAGGATCTCCGAAACAGGCCGTCCCCGCCAGCATGTCGGAGACCGGCTGTGTCGCAAGCAACCGTTCCGCGGACCTGACGTAATCGGCCAGCCGGCGCACCGTATCATTGTCGGGAACCGTGCCGCGGTAGACGTTGCGAGCCAGCGCGTCCTCAAGCGTGCTCCCGGCAAGTCCCGCCTCGTAGGCCCCTAGCCGCCCGTAGAACGCTGCCCCCATCTGTTTCACCCGTTTGCCCACAGACATGTCACCCACACCAATTTCGCGCAGGGTCTCGTCCATATCGACGAACATGTGGTCAAACAGCGCCTGGGCGAACCTGGCTGCATCCCGGGACTCTCCCTTCAGGCGACGTTGAATCAGCACCATGTGCAGGACCAGCATATCGAACCGGCCATCAAGTGAGTCCGGAACAGCCAGATCACGGTAGAACTCGATACGACGGGACTGTGCCACAATTCCGTCGTAGATTCGAGATACGCAGTGACGCATGGCCCGCGTGCGAATGCGCCGAAGCGTCAGCCACCGGATCATGGACGTCGCCGACCGGGAGCCATTGCCGGTTCCGGGATTGACCGCGGACGTGCTTGCGACCACATTCCACGGTGAATACCGGATTGCATGAGTCCATCGTGTTGCGAGAATGATGACATCGTCCACCGCCGTGCCGAAACCACCGTCCGGACACTCTCGCTTCCGGTTGCGGCCGCTGGTCCACTGCATGGCAGCGGCCGCCATTGCCGCCGTCCTGGCCGCGTCCTGCGCACCGCGGGTGGAGACCCACGGCAACAGGGTCGACCCTGACCGTCTGGTCCGGATCGTTCCGGGCCAGACAGACCGGAACACGGTTGCGACCCTCCTGGGCACTCCATCCTCATCATCCGACTTCGGGCAGGAGACCTGGTACTACGTGACCAGCAGAACGCGTTCCTTCGCCTTCTTCAAGGACCGGCTCGAGGCCAGGCAGATTGTCTTCGTTTCGTTTGCCGAGGATGGCAGGGTCGACGAAATCGGTACGCTGTCGGAAGAGGACGGCCGGCAAGTCACCCTGGTTGACCGTCAGACTCCGACCGCGGGTCAGGAATTCACCATCCTCCAGCAGCTGATCGGCAACCTGGGACGGTTCAACCAGACCACCCAGTAGGGTCGTCCCGGAAAACCGTCCCCCTGCCTCACGCCGCAAGTGCCGCCAGCAGCAGGATCGCGACGATGTTGATGATCTTGATCATCGGATTGATTGCCGGGCCAGCCGTGTCCTTGTAGGGATCGCCAACGGTATCGCCGGTCACTGCGGCCTTGTGGGCGTTGGAGCCCTTGCCGCCGTGGTTGCCGTCCTCGATGTACTTCTTGGCATTGTCCCAGGCACCGCCACCCGCCGTCATGGAAACAGCAACGAAAATGCCGGTGACGATGGTTCCGAGCAGCATCGCGCCGATTGCGGTAAAGGCGGCTGCCTGGCCACCGATCACGCTGATCACCGCATACATGACGATCGGGGCGAGTACGGGCAGCAACGAGGGAATGATCATTTCCTTGATCGCGGCCCGCGTCAGAAGGTCGACGGCCCGCCCGTATTCGGGGCGAACGGTGCCTTCCATGATTCCCGGATTTTCCCGGAACTGCCTTCGCACCTCCTCGACCACCGCGCCGCCGGCCCGACCGACCGCCTGCATGCCCATCGAGCCAAACAGGTACGGCAGCATGCCGCCGATGAACAGGCCGATGACGACGTAGGGGTCCTGCAGTACGAACTTGACCTCGAGTTCGGGGAAGTAGTGCGACAGATCCTCGGTGTAGGCCGCGAACAGCACCAGGGCGGCAAGTCCGGCCGATCCGATCGCGTATCCCTTGGTCACGGCCTTGGTGGTATTGCCGACGGCATCCAGCGCATCGGTCGTGTTTCGTACGTTCTCCGGAAGGTCGGACATCTCGGCAATGCCGCCGGCGTTGTCGGTGACCGGTCCGTAGGCATCGAGCGCGACGACCATTCCGGCCAGTGCCAGCATGGTCGTGGCCGCGATTCCGATGCCGTAGATGCCGGCCAGCATGTGCCCGGCGATGATCCCGGCGGAGATGATGATGGCGGGAAGCGCGCAGGCTTCCATCGACACTGCCAGTCCCTGGATGACGTTAGTCCCGTCGCCCGTTTCCGACGACCGGGCGATACTGCGCACCGGACGGTACTCGGTCGAGGTATAGTACTCGGTGACCCAGACGATCAGACCGGTGACGATGAGGCCGACCAGAGAGGAGAGGAACAGGTCGAGTCCGGTGGTTTCGGCGCCGCCGGTCGTCGTCATGACCGTGTCGAACCCGATCATGTACCAGGTGGCGATGCCGATCAGCACGGCGGAAATCACGGCGCTGGAAATGAAGCCCTTGTAGAGTGCCCACATGATCTTTCGGTTGGCGCCGAGCCGCACGAAGAAGGTACCGATCACCGAACCGATGATGCAGACCGCGCCGATCACAAGCGGGAAGGACATCAGGGTCGTTGCAGTGTCGCCGGAAAAGAAGATGGCGGCGAGCAGCATGGTGGCCACCACTGTCACCGCATAGGTCTCGAAAAGGTCCGCCGCCATGCCGGCACAGTCGCCGACATTGTCGCCCACGTTGTCGGCGATGGCGGCGGCATTGCGCGGATCATCCTCCGGAATCCCGGCTTCGACCTTGCCGACCATGTCGCCGCCGACGTCCGCACCCTTGGTGAAGATGCCGCCGCCCAGCCGTGCAAAGATCGAGATCAGGGACGCGCCGAAGCTGAGAGCAATCAGTGCCTCGAGTACATGGCGTATGCCTTGCGGGGTTGTCGCATCGAACAGCTCCAGCAACACCATGTAGTAACCGGCAACTCCCAGCAGGCCAAGTCCGACCACCAGCATGCCGGTGATGGCACCGGACCGGAACGCAAGCGAGAGCGCGGGTTCCAGCCCGACAGTCGCTGCCTGGGTCGTGCGAACGTTGGCGCGGACCGAGATGTGCATGCCGATGTAACCCGCCGCGCCCGACAGGACGGCGCCGATGACGAAGCCGATTCCCACGGCCAGTCCCAGGGTCAGCGCCAGGATGATCGCCACCACGACGCCGACAATGGCAATGGTGGTGTACTGGCGGTTGAGATAGGCCGATGCCCCTTCCTGGATGGCAACTGCAATCTCCTGCATCCTCGGCGATCCGGCTTCTGCGGCCAGAACACTGCGTGCCGTGAAGAACCCGTACGCGAGCGCGATCAGCCCGCAAACGATCACGAAGGTCTCGATCATGTGCTGGTTATCCCCGTGGTGCTGACCAGGTTCCGGAGCAACACGACAGCCTTGCCTGGAAGCTGCTGACCGGAATGCCTGGTCCGTTTCGCACTGTCGAAAATGTGGCTGGGAAGGCACCAGATACGGTGCCTTCAGGCATGCCGGAAAATAGCAAGATTATCTTGCGTGGCAAGGACCAGGTACACACCCGCCCCGGGTTGCCGCGCCGGCGGCGCGGCATTTCGCGGGTGTCCGTCCGCCTCCGGCCCTGACCGGCCCTCCCGGGTGACGCGTCCCGGGGAAGGACCGCGCGCGGCCTCGGGGACAGGGCGCCTGGCGCCGCAATGCTGTCACGAACCCGTGGTCGTTCTCCGGGCGATCGGTTCGATCGCCAGACATCAGGCGCTTGCCGGCGCCGGGCTGCGAGACTTCCACAACAGCCACAGCACCAGTGCCAGGGTGAGTGCGACCGGCGGCAGCACGCCGAGGTTGAGGACGACCCATCCAAAATTGTGGAAGATGGCGCCGGCGGAAAACGAGGCCGCGGCCACACTGGTGAAGACCAGGAAGTCGTTCAGCCCCTGGACCTTGGCTTTCTCGGCATCGGTATGACACTCGGCCAGCAGGCTGGTACCGCCGATGAACAGGAAGTTCCAGCCGACGCCGAGCAGGACCAGACCCCACCAGAACTGGTAAAGTTCGAGTCCCGAGACATTGACCCCCACACAGAGAACCAGCAGGGCAGCTCCGGCCACCATGACCTGCAGCACACCGAAACGGTTGATGAGGGAACCGGTGACGAATGACGGGGCGAACATCGCAACCGCATGCCACTGCACGACGAAGGCGGCATCTGTGAAGCTGAACCCGCATGCGACGACGGCCAGCGGCGTCGCCGTCATCACGAAGCTCATGACACCGTAGCCGATCATCCCGCCCGCCGCGGCAACCAGGAACCGCGGTTGCAGGGCGATGACACGCAGGGGCCTTTCGGGTTCGGAGTGCGAATGGGCACCTTCGAGCGGAATGTCCACGAAGCGCAGGAATGCGAGGATCAGGGTCTGAACGACCGCAACGACGAGAAAGCAGCCCGAGAAGGTGACCGGTCCAAGCGGGGTTGCCTCGAACAGGTCGTAGGACCACTTCGCAAGTTCGGGGCCGATCAGGGCCGAGACCACACCACCCGCCATGACCAGTGAGATTGCCTTGCTGCGGAAAGCGTCACTGGCAGTATCGGCAGCGGCGTGGCGATAGAACACCGCAAACCCCATGAACGACCCCATCAGCATCGAAGCGAGGCAGAAACCGGCAAAGTGGCGCTCGAAGATCATCGCCATGGCAAGCAATGCACCCGAGGCGCCGACCAGCACCCCGATGGCAAAGCCAGCCTGGCGTCCGATGCGTCGCATCAGCAGCGATGCCGGCATGGTGGTGCACATGGTGGCGGTGAACTGTAGCGCCAGAGGCAGGGTGGCAAGAGCGGGATCGTCGCTCAGCATCTTTCCGACCAGCGCCGTGACCGTCATGTTGACGGACATGGCCGACATCGCCAGCGCCTGGCAGCAGGAAAGCAGCACGACGTTGCGGACAGTCGGGTCCCTGGCCGTCACGGCCTGTCACCCCCGGCAACGGCGGACAGGCAACCGGTGGGTTCAGGCATGCCGGTACCCCGAGGTTTCCAGGTGCACCTCGCTGCCCCGGTGATCGAGAACCGTCACCCCGTCGCCTTCGGCCATGTCGCCAATTCGGGTAACCGCCGTGCCACTCCCGCGACCGGCGGCCTCGACTCTCGCGCGTGCAGCCGCCGGCGCGGTAAACAGCAGTTCGTAGTCGTCACCGCCGGCCAGCAGGTCGGGCACATCGACCGCACGGTCGGTCACCAGGGCGGCCGCGGCCGCGGACAGCGGCACGGTGTCCAGCCGGATGCGGGCAGCAGTGCCGGATTCCCGGCACACGTGCCCGAGGTCCTGCAGCAGACCGTCGGACAGATCGATCGCCGCATGCGCGAGTCCGGGCAAGGCAAGGCCGAGGGTGATGCGCGGCTGCGGCAGCAGGTAGCGATCGACCAGGGTGGCGGTCGGGTGAGTCGTCTCGAGGCTCCCTTCAAGAATCCGGAGACCCAGGGCTGCATCGCCGATACTCCCCGAAACCCAGATGTCATCTCCAGCCCGGGCATCGGCACGGCCGAGTACTCCGTCAGGTCCCGGCCTGCCAAAAATGGTAATCGACAGCATCGACGGTCCCGCGGAGCGAACCGTGTCGCCACCGACAAGACCGATGCCGAATTCGCGCTGATCCAGCGCGAGCCCCTCCGCGATCTCCCTGGTCCACGACGCAGCGTCGAGGCCGGCCCCGACGGCAAGCCCGAGAGTGTAGACCCAGGGGCAGGTTCCCATGGCCGCCATGTCGGAAAGATTGGTCCGCAGTGCCTTGCGGCCCACCAGGCCAGCCGCGTCCAGTGACCGGAAATGTACCGTCTCAACCAGGATGTCGGTGGAGACCACCAGCTGATCGAGGTCGCCGACCGGGAGCACAGCCGCGTCGTCGCGCAGGTCCCGTGCACCGGCAACAGCGGCTGCCAGCGGCCGGAATCCGGTCGCGATCCAGTCGAATTCACCCGCGCTCATGCGCAGCCGTTCCGCCCGGGGGATCGCAACTCGCCCGACACTGTGTCGAGCACGCCGTTGACCAGCCCGACCGCGCGATCGTCGTGAAACGCGTGGGCGATGTCGACGTACTCCGCAATGACCACCTCGGCCGGCGTCGCTTCGTGGTTTACTAGCTCGTACACTCCAAGCCTCAGGATCGCGCGCAGGGTGGCTTCCAGCCGCTCGATGTCCCAGCCGCTCACCAGCAGCCTGGCGATCCGTGCATCAACCGGCCCCGGGTCTCGCATCACCCCGGCGACCAGGTCGCTGAACAGCGCCACATCGGGCGGGCGCCTGTTCTTCGGCCGGTTCATCCTGTGCAACATGAACTCGCGAATCACGTCGCCAGCCGTCTCGCCGGTCATCTCGACCTGGTAGAGTGCCTGGACCGCGGCCATCCGCGCCGAGGTACGAGGCCCCGAATGCGGTGCCCGCTTCCGGGTCAAGTCACGGAACTCCGTTTGAGTCTGATCAGGGAAAGACAGGCGAGGACGGCATCACGGCCCTTGTTGCGGCCGTCGACACCTGCGCGCACCCGGGCCTGCTCGGCGGTATCGACCGTGAGAATTCCGTTTCCGATCGCAAGGTCCCGCGTGATCCCGAGGTCCATCAGTCCGCGCGCACTTTCGCCCGCAACGATATCGTAGTGCGAAGTCTCGCCGCGAATGACGCAACCGAGCGCCACGAATCCGTCGTAGACGCAGTCCTTTCGAGAGACGATCGAGATCGCTGCGGGAATCTCGAGTGCGCCCGGGACCATCTCCAGATCCCAGTTGCACCCCTGCCGATCAAGTTCGCCGCGCGCACCCCGGATCAATTCCGCCGCAAGGTCCTGGTAGAAGCCGGCGCAGACGATGAAAATCCGATACACGGTCCGTCACCCGTTCGGATCGACCTGCATCGGGCGCTGGGCCACGATGGTGAGTCCGTATCCTTCCAGTCCGACCACCGTCCGGCGCGAATTGGACAACAGCAGCATCCGGCTGATCCCCAGGTCGAGCAGGATCTGGGCGCCGACACCGTAGTCCCGCAGCTCGTTTTCGCTGCGCCGCCCGGCGGCATGGTCACGAAGGCTCTGGCGCACCCGTTCCGAAACCGCGGTCGGGGTCGGCTCTCGAATCATGACGACCAGTCCCCTGCCCTCCTGCGCGATGGTCGTCATTGCCTGTTGCACCTCGCCGCCGCCCCGCATGCCGGAGCGATCGCCCAGCACATCCTCCATCACGTTGAGCGCGTGCATCCTGACCAGTACCGGCTCGGGTCCGGAAATATCGCCCTTGATGATCGCGATGTGCTCGGTCCGGGTGGTCCTGTCCTGGTAGACGATCATGCGCCATTGCCCGCCGTGCTTGCTGTCCAGCATGGTCTCGACGCTGCGCTCGACAATGGACTCAGTGCGGCGGCGGTAGGCGATCAGGTCGGCGATCGTGGCGACCTTGAAACTGTGATACTGCGCGAACTGGATCAGGTCAGGCAGCCGCGCCATGCTCCCGTCATCGCGCATGATCTCGCAAATGACACCCGACGGGTTCAGACCTGCCAGCCGCGCGATGTCGAGCACGGCCTCGGTATGGCCGGCGCGTACCAGGGTGCCGCCATCGCGCGCCATCAGCGGAAACACGTGTCCGGGTGTCACGATATCCTGACGGCCGCACTCCGGGTCGATGGCAACCGCGATGGTCCTGGCGCGGTCGTGGGCGGAGATACCGGTCGTCACACCCTCCCGCGCTTCAATCGAGATGGTAAACGCCGTCTCGTGCCGGGTTTCGTTGCGCGACGACATCAGCGGCAGGCCGAGAGTTTCCACCCGCTCGCGGGTCATCGACAGGCAGATCAGTCCGCGGGCATGCATGGCCATGAAATTGATGCATTCGGCCGTCGCCATCTCCGCCGGGATACACAGGTCGCCCTCGTTCTCCCGGTTCTCGTCATCAACCAGGATGAACATCCGGCCCGCCCGGGCCTCGGCGACCACCTCCTCGATCGAGGACAGGGCTCCCCGGTAGACATCGCCCAACTGGTCAGGTGCCGCCATTCCAGGCCCCTTTGCCGGATTGCATCAGTCGCGCCACATAGCGCGCGATCATGTCCATTTCCACATTCAGCCGGCCGCCCGCCCTAATCGATCCGAGTGTCGTTGCCTCGAGCGTATGCGGAATGACGTTGATTGAGCAGTCGGCGCCGGTGACCTCGTTGACGGTCAGGGAAACGCCGTCAAGCGCAACCGACCCTTTCGGCGCGACAAATCGCGCCAGTTCGCCGGGAACCCGGATGTCGAGGGTGCGGCTGTCACCCCGTGGTGTCACCGACAGCACCTCCGCGATTCCGTCGACATGCCCGGAAACCAGGTGACCCCCGAGTTCGTCCCCGAGCCGGAGCGACAGTTCGAGGTTGACCGGTGTGCCCTGTGACCATGATCCCAGCGTCGTGCACGCGAGTGTCTCGTCGGAGACCTCGACCTCGAACCAGCCGGGGCCGGTCCCGATCACGGTCAGGCAGGCGCCCGAACAGGAAACCGAGGCTCCCACGGCAAGGGCGGCGGTATCGTGGGCTGTCGCAAGCCGCACCTGCAGTTCGCCGCGGCTCTCCATGCGTTCGACGTGCCCGACGTCGGTGACAATTCCGGTGAACATGCGCGTAACCTATGACCGGATGGCGCAGGTTTCCACCAAATAAAGGGGACTCCGAAGAAAGTTTGACAGCGTCATGCCGTCATCCTTCCTCGTGTGTTCACGGTTCCACGGCCCGGCGCCCCGGCAGCCTCCCCGTGCAGCAGCACCAGTCTCCGGGGCTTGATGTTGCGGGCAGCGTTCGCGTGGGCATTGTCGGCATGGCCGCAGGCCACGCAGTGAAACACCGCCTGCGAGCGGCGCGATGCGGCGTCGACATGGCCGCATGCCGCGCAGGTCTGGCTGGTGTGGCGGGGATCGACCGTGATCACGCGCCCCGCCCTGTACTCCAGCACCGCGCGCAGGGCGGCCCAGCGGGTGTCGAGAATGACCCGGTTGAACCCGGCCTTCCGGCGCACGCAGAACCCCGGCTCTTTCACCGTGCCCCGGGCGCTTGTCGTCATGTTCCGCACCTTCAGCTCCTCGATGGCGACGGTGTGCGCAGTGCCCACGATCGTGCGCGAGACCTGGTGGTGCCAGTCGCGCCGGGTCATGGCGATGCGCCGTGCCGTCTGGGCGAGCCGCGCCTGTGCGCGCCTGCGACGCGCAACCATGCGCTGATACCGGCGCCTCCAGGCCTCGAGGCGGCGCATGTCCGGGGCGTGGAACAACCAGCCGTCGCTTGCGGCGACCTGGCCGGCGTTCATGTCGATGCCGATCGCGGTCCCGTCATCCTGCGGCTCCACAACTGCGACCGCATGACAGAACAGGCAGAAACGTAACTGACGATTATTGCGATACAGGCAAGGAGGTCGTAAAGGTACGTGGAGAGTTGGAAAGGCATCAAAGGGTTTTTCGCACCAAGCAATAGATCAAGAGTTTCATGGTCCTGCTGGGGCCACAGCGGTAACGCACAGAAAACTGAGCTTCGGACGGCTCGCGGAGTCGCCAGAGTATTCACCGAGGCTCACCATTGCAGCGACCATGCCGCCATTCAAGTGACGGAAAGCCGATCAAGATCCAGCCGGTCGCTGTCGATGTAGTCGCGCGCCGTCATGTCCTCCAGCCGGCAGGCGATGGGCGCATCGAGGCGGAACCAGCCGCCCTCGTCTTGCTCGAACAGGGCGAGCCACCGATCGAGGAGCGCTGGCCAATCGGCGGGGACGTCCTGCGGGTCGTCAACCTTGACGAACCACCAGCTCAACTGGACCTGATCGGCGCCCCAGGATGGAGCGGCGCGCACTCGGATCTCGCGCAGCGCCCGGAGGTGGGCACCTTCGTCGGTCTGCCTGTTGTGCCGGGAGACCATATGCGCTTGGAGGCCACCGGCCGCGACAACAAAATCGTCGGGAAAGGCGAAGCGTGATCGCTTGCGGGCGAGGGCCTCGGCGAAGTTGCGCAGCTCCTCGTCTGTCTCCCAACCGGGAAGCCGGGTCCATTCTGCCACGAGAGCCTTTTCGACGGTCATGACGCGATCGAGATCGGCGACGAGGCGCTGGTCGGCGGTGGCTGGTACATGAGCGAAGGCGGGCCGCTTGAGGCGGCGGATTTGTTCGACCCACGGCTCCGGCACCTCGACAAGAGCCGCGACCTCGACAAATGGCCGGGCGCGACAAATTCGGACAACGTCGCAGGTCTGGCTGAGCATCGCCATGCCGCGCACTTCGTCCAGTACGGGCGAGGCGGCGGTAGCGATGGCCTCCCCTTCCTGCACAGCCGCCTCCGCCGCTTGCATGGATGCAGGGCTGTGCGGACGGGACAGGTCCGCGAGATGAAGGAACTCCAGGCCGGCGTCGAGGGAGACATCTCCCTGACGCCAGGCCTGGAGGGCTTGGTCGATCGCCTGTTCGTCCTCCTCCGACAGGGCCACGAAGCGCTAGCCCGACGCCTTGGGCGTGCGCTTAGGCCGGACGGCGCGGGCCCTGGCCGGGACGTCGGGCCGGTCCTGCTCGGCCCCTAGCAGAAGCGTCGGCGCCAGCGGGCGGCGCGCATCCCGGGCGGGCGGCGACAGGGGCACACGGTGAGGCTCGGGGGTCCGGTCGCCCGGGACGCGGTCCGTCGCGTCGTCGAATCGGCCGGCCTGTAGGAGGTCGAGTGGCGAGACCCCCGTGGCTTGGTCGACCGAGAGCAACAGGGCACGGGTGTCGCGCTGGCTGCTCCGGTCGAGATGGCGGATCGCCGCCAGCATCCGTCGGATCATCCGATCGTTCCCGGCGCTGACTGGCTTACCGTTCGCCCAGTGATGGATGCTGCGCCGCGAGACGTCGAACAACTCGCCGAGCTCCTGCCATGTCAGCCCGGACCGGCGGCGGATCTCCATGATGGCCTCAGCCGTGGATTCCGCGGGCCCAAGGAAAAAGTCGAAACGGCCGGCGGGATCGGCGGCAGTCCGCTCAACATGCGGTGCGATGATCGCCCACATCGTCATCGAGCCTTGGGGGCAGGTATTGATGCTCGTGCCCTCTGGCCAAGGGGTGGCAATGAGCACGGTCGGAAAGTCAGCGTCGAGTCTGGAGAGGCGCATGCTACCAAGCGCTGACGTACGTCTGTCCGCTGTGCCGCGCAGAGCGGTTGCGCTCATGGTTCGCCTCCGTGGAACCTAAGGAACTCTATCGTAACCATCTGGCGGAAGAGCCAATAGAGGCATTCGGCGAAGCTCCTCGCAGTTGTGACCAAGTCTTCGCTGACAAAGGCCTGTGATTGGGTCGTGAACATGTCGAGGTCCAGAATCCAGCTCGGCACTTCGACCGCCTCGAGGGCGTTGACGTCGTATGTCGTGTTGGCGGGCAGCCGGCCCCAACGGCCTTGGACGAGTGCGCCACGCGGGGCCCGGAACTGCGCCTCGGCTATCTGGTGGATGACGGATCCTCTGAGCGAGGGGTCCAGTGTATCGGTGGGCTGGGTGATACCAAGAATTTCGGCATGGATCAGCTCGCCGATGCGCTCGACAGCCGCGCCGGTGAGCCGGTCGATGTAGCGCACCCCGAGGCGACTAGCCGATGCGGGATTGAACGATTCCTCGACCGCGGAAAGGATATCGCCGAGCCGGGCAAGGAAATCGTCCCGGTTGTCATAGTCAGAGGTCTCAAGCGCCACGAAGTCTACCCCTAGCGACACCCGCCAGCTGGGCTCGGTCTGGCCATCGGCGAAGCGCCATATCAGGCCCTGCTGCACGTTCGGCGTTTGCCCGTCGGCGAGTTCAATGCTGTGAACCTGGTCACGGCTGAGATTGGGATAGGTCTCGCGCAGCGCCTCCTGGAATGAGGCAACCTCGTCGGCCTTGCTGATGGCGAGGATGGGCGGGAACCGCGCTTGCGCGAGGACACGCACCAAGGGTGCCCGATCCAGGTGCACCTCCGGTATCGGCTTAGGATCCAGCTGCGGCGCTTCGGTCATGTCATGGCTCCGTATCACCCTGCTTATGTGTGAAATATATAGTGAACCACAACCCCTTGAAAGTCGAGCGCGACGATGCCAAATGTGAAGTTGAGTGTGAATCAATGATCGGCCCAGCTGTGAACAGAGGACCTTACTCATGGGATTTCAGTACTCGACTCAGGGCATTTCCGGCGACGTTACCCCGTTGATGCGATGCTCGTCGAGCCAGCGGCTCCTTACCGCAGGTGCGGACGGAAGAGCCCGACGGGAGCGGCCGGGCAGCCGGTCGAAGGCTGACCGTAGAGAGAGTTGGATGACGGATAGTCGGAGCCCGCAGCGCCCCACAACTCGAATGGCCTGTCGGAGACGTGCGGGAAATGGAGGAACACCGCGATGGTGGCAGAGAACGAGCGACCTGCGGGCGAAATAGAGCCGGAGGGTGCGCCGCGCGTGCACGGCCCCGTTCAGGGACCGAAGCGTGACAAGTTGATCGCCGAAGCAGAAGCCCTTGTGAGTTACGTCGCGGGGCATGGCGCGTCGGACCCGACATCCACTGACGGTGCCGAACGTCTGAAGGAGCTCGCCGAAGCGGTTGAACTAGCGAACGCGGAGGCTCGCCCGGAGCCGATCGACGAGCGCTGGACTCGTCTGGTCGTGGCGTATGAGAGACTCGCGAGCGGCACGTACGCACGGTGGGGCGTCAACGGGCGAACGGTTCTGGACACGCAGGGCCGGCTGGCCGGAGATGACAGAAGCGGGTGGCTACGGTTTCTGCCAGGGGTGAAGAAGCGCACCATGGTGGTGATCTTGGGCCTGGTGCTTGCGGCAGTGGGGATCGGTCTCGAAGTCCTCGTCGAGTTGTCCGGCGTGCCCGGCGGTGCGTCGGCAATGTCGCAGGAATTCAAGGCAGCGTTGAAGGCCGTCGGCCACTTCGCGATGCCTGCGGCCTGGGGCGGCCTCGGGGCGTGCGTGTTTCTCGCAAAACGGATGTCGGACAAGCTCTACCGAATGCAGTACGAAGAGGCGCGGACGCGAGGCTACGGAACGCGAATCTTCCTGGGCTCCACGATTGGCGTCGTCACGGCGAGCATCGCCTTTCCAGAACTTGACACGCAGTTCATGGCGGGGAGCACCGGCTTGGCACCGCCAGCCGTCGCATTCGTCGCGGGGTTGAGCGTCAAGCCGGTCTATGCGGCCTTCGAGGCATTGAGCGAAGGTATCGCGGCGCGAATTGCTCCGCCCAAAGACGATAGGAAACCATGAGTGGGGTACGGCACATGTGGCGTATAAAGTAAGAAGGTCGTCTATCCCAAGAATTCATCACCCGCGACAGCGGCTATCAACACGTAGGGTCACTGCATGGAAATCAAGTTCGACACGTACAGCTTCAGAGCGCGAGTTCTTCCGGTATACCTCACGCTGGCTCCCGTCGTGCTGCTCTTGGCCGCAGCAGTACCCGAGGGCCTCTGGCTGCCGATTGGTGGAGCAGCGGCCTTGGTATTCGCCCCGATCTCTTTCCTTCTGAGCCAAGTCGGCGCGGACTTCGGGAAACGCCTTGAGAAGAGCCTCTGGACGAATTGGGGAGGACCTCCGACGACGCGTTTCCTCCGGCACGGCAACCATGAGTTCAACGAGGTCACGCGCGGTCGCGTTCACGCGAAGCTCCGCCAACTTAGGCTGCACGTTCCGTCGCGCGCGGAACACAGAGCGAACGAACATCGCGTCTACTACTCTTTGTGAATCCCAAATAAAGTCTTACCTGAGCGTGTAGTACGCCACCGTGTCCTCGCCGAGCGGGCGCATGTCATCCAGGGTGAAGCCGGGTGCAGCCGCGAGGCGCGCAAGCCCGAGCGCCCTGATCGCCGGAAGCCCGTCACCGCCAATCAGGACCGGTGCACGAAACCACGCGATCCGGTCAACGCAATTGGCGCCCAGGAAGGAGGCGGCGAGCCGACCCCCGCTTTCAAGCATGACGTCGTTGAGCCCGAGTTCGGCCAGCCGGTGAAGCACACTGTCCGGGCTAACCCGTCCGTCCTCGCCTGCCAGGCATTCGACGACCCTGACACCGTGGCGCTCGAGACCGTGGACACGGTCGGGGTCCGCTCCGGCTGTCGTCATTACCAGGACGCCGAGCGAATGTGCGGTCCGTACAAGCCGGCTGGCGACCGGCAGTGATGCCCGCGTATCGATCACCACCCTGAGCGGGGAGCGGTCGCCGAGACCCGGAAGGCGGCAGGTCAATTCCGGATCGTCGGTCAGCACCGTGCCGATGCCGGTCATGATGGCGTCGTGGCGGGCGCGCAACAGGTGAACGACCCGGCGCGCCTGTGCACCGGTGATCCACTTGCTCTCGCCACTTCCCGTCGCGATCATGGCATCGCTCGACGTGGCGAGCTTCAGGGTCACAGTCGGGCGGGCCCGCGTGATCCGGCTGGCGAAGCCTGCCGTCAGGCAGGCGGCCTCCTCCCCGCATACACCGACCTCGACCTCGAGACCGGCGGCGCGCAACCGCGAGAACCCCCGTCCGTTGACCCGGGGGTCGGGATCCTGGCGGGCACAGACGACGCGGCGTACACCGGCGGCGATCAGGGCGTCGACGCAGGGAGGTGTCCGGCCATGATGCGCACAGGGTTCAAGCGTGACATAGGCGGCAGCACCCCGGGCCATTGTGCCGGCCCGCGCGAGCGCAATCGCCTCGGCGTGCGGGCGGCCGGAGGGCGCGGTCGCCGCCCGCGCCACCACGATGCCGTCACGAACCAGAACGCATCCAACCGCGGGGTTCGGCGCAACACGGCCCATGCTGCGTCGGGCCAGCCTGATCGCAAGGCGCATCCAGCGCCGGTCGGTCTCCGGGGTCGGATCTCCCAGGCTGCTCACCGCTCCGACCGGGATCAGTCGTCGTCGTCGCGCTGGCTCAGGTCCTCGACGAATTCCTCGAAGTCCTTCGCTTCGCGGAAGTTCTTGTAGACCGAGGCGAAGCGGACGTAGGCAACGGAGTCGAGGTTGGAAAGCGAGTCCATCACCATCTCCCCGATAACGCTCGAAGGTATTTCGGGTTCGCCCATGCTCTCGAGGCGGCGAACGATGCCTGTGACCATACGGTCAAGTCGTTCCGGCTCGACCGGCCGCTTGCGAAGGGCGATCTGGATCGACCGCTCGAGCTTGTCGCGATCGAACGGCGTGCGGCGCCCGGTTTTCTTCAACACCGTGATCTCGCGCAGTTGCACCCGCTCAAAGGTCGTGAACCGGGCACCGCAGGCACGACAGAACCGGCGACGGCGTATGGCCGCATTGTCCTCGGTGGGACGGGAATCCTTCACCTGAGTATCAGTGTTTCCGCAGAACGGACACCGCATGGTTGCTTTCTCCCTGTAACGCCACCGCGTTGTTGCCGTCATAGATTGGATGTGTCCGGCACAACCTTGCGACCGCAGCCCTGGTCCGCACCTCGATTTCCGGGTCGGGCGTTCCATCGGCACCGAGACCATCGAGCACATCGCCGATCAGGGTTCCGACCGTGCGGAAGTCGTCGACGTCAAACCCGCGCGAAGTGGCGGCCGAGGTTCCGAGCCGGATGCCCGAGGTTACCGTGGGCGGAAGCGGATCGAACGGGATGCCGTTCTTGTTGCAGGTCAACCCGGCACGTTCGAGCGCCGCTTCTGCATCCCTTCCGGTCACCTGCTTGGCGCGCAGGTCAACCAGCATCAGGTGGGTATCCGTTCCCCCGGAGACGATCTCGAGACCCCGCGATGCCAGAGTACAGGCAAGCCTGCGGGCATTGGCAGCCACCGCGGTGGCATAGTCGCGAAACTCCGGCCGCAGGGCCTCTCCGAAGGCCACCGCCTTGGCCGCGATCACATGCATGAGCGGTCCGCCCTGCAGACCGGGAAACAGCGCCGAATCGATGCGTCTGGCAAGCGCGGGGTCATTGGTCAGAACCATGCCGCCACGCGGCCCGCGCAGGGTCTTGTGGGTTGTCGTTGTCACCACGTCGGCGAAGTCCATCGGGTTGGGATGAACGCCCCCGGCCACGAGACCGGCGAAATGCGCCATGTCCACCATCAGCCGGGCCCCCACCCGGTCGGCGATCTCCCTGAACCTGGCAAAGTCCAGGACCCTGGGATAGGCCGACCCGCCGGCGATGATCAACTGCGGACGATGCTGCCTGGCGAGTTCCTCGACCTGATCGAAGTCCACCCTGGCGTCATCGCGGCTGACGCCATACTGGACAGCGTCGAACCACTTTCCCGACTGGTTGGGCGCAGCACCGTGGGTCAGGTGCCCGCCGGCTGCAAGCGACATGCCGAGGATGGTATCGCCCGGCTTGAGCAGCGCCATGAATACCGTCTGGTTGGCCTGGGCGCCGGAATGGGGCTGGACATTGGCAAAGCCGGCGGCGAACAGCCGCCGCGCCCGGTCGATGGCGAGCGTCTCGACCTCGTCGACATGAAGGCAGCCGCCGTAGTAGCGCCGGCCCGGATAGCCTTCGGCGTACTTGTTGGTCAGCACCGATGCCATGGCATCGAGCACTGCCGCGGAAACGATGTTCTCGGAGGCGATGAGTTCGATTTGCTCGTTCTGCCTTCGTCCCTCGTTGCGGACCGACCGGTACACATCCGGATCGACAACGGCGAGCGAATCGGAAAAGAACCCCGAGGTCTTCGGCCCCGGGCGGGTATCGTACCCCGTCATGACGTGGTCACCGGCGGTGTCTGGCCGGACAGCGCCGAGAGCTTTGCGACCCGCCGCTCGTGCCTGCCGCCGTCAAACCCGGTTCGCAGGAAGGTCTCGAGACAGGCAATCGCCGTGTGTTCGTCGATCACTCGCGCACCCATTGCTAGAACGTTTGCATTGTTGTGTTCGCGGCACAGCCGAGCCGCCGTGACGTCGGAGCACAGCGCCGCACGGACCCAGGGATACCGGTTGAGCGCGATGCTCATCCCGATGCCCGAACCGCAGACCGCGATCCCGACGTCCGCCTTCCCCTGCCGGAGCGCGCTGGCAACCGCTTCGGCATAGTCGGGATAATCCACCGGGACCGGCCCGTCGGTCCCCAGGTCAAGCACCGTGTAGCCGGCATCGGAAAGCCAGGAGACCAGGGACGACTTCAGCGACACGCCTCCATGGTCCGCCCCGATCGCGACAACCGTTCCGTCCATCGATCCAATCGCCCGTTTCCTCCGGAGGCCGAATATACGGTATCCGCGCTTCTGCTGCCATCTGGCAATTGGGCCCCCGGGCTTGGAGCGGGTTGAGGTTGCGGCTATACAGGCCCTTCGCACCACCACGACAAGCGGACCCCGTGCCATGGCCGAAGCACCCAGGCTCTCTCCTGCTCCGGATACGCCGTCGGCGAAAACGCCCCGCCCGGTGTTTCAGTGGGACGACCCGTTGCACATTGCAGACCAGCTGACCGACGAGGAACGCATGGTCGCGGATGCGGCTCGTGCCTATTGCCAGGAACGGCTGATGCCAAGGGCGAGGGACGCGTTCCGGCACGAACACTTCCATCGCGAGATCCTGACCGAGATGGGAGAACTCGGCTTCCTCGGCGCGACCATCGACGGCTACGGTTGCGCCGGGGTCAATCACGTCTGCTATGGCCTGATTGCGCGCGAGGTCGAACGGGTCGACAGTGGCTACCGGTCGGCCATGAGCGTGCAGTCAAGCCTGGTCATGCATCCGATTCATGCGTACGGCACCGAAGAACAGCGCCTGAAATACCTGCCGCGACTGGCGACCGGCGAGATCGTCGGGTGTTTCGGGCTGACCGAACCGGACCACGGGTCGGACCCGGGGGGCATGAAGACCCGGGCGCGACGCGTCAGCGGCGGCTGGGTGCTCGACGGCGCCAAGACGTGGATCAGCAATTCCCCGATCGCCGACGTGTTCGTGGTCTGGGCCAAGACCGAGGACGGGGTCATCCGCGGCTTCATCCTCGAGAAGGGCATGGAAGGGCTGTCGGCGCCGAAGATCGAGGGCAAGTTCTCGTTGCGCACCTCGGTCACCGGCGAGATCGTGATGGAAGGCGTGCCGGTTCCCGACGACAACCTGCTGCCCGGTGTCCGGGGACTGTCGGGACCATTCGGGTGCCTCAACAAGGCGCGCTACGGGATTGCCTGGGGTGCGCTCGGCGCGGCCGAGTTCTGCTGGCACCAGGCCCGCAGCTACACGCTCGAGCGGCACCAGTTCGGTCGCCCGCTCGCCGCCAACCAGCTGATCCAGAAGAAACTCGCCGACATGCAGACCGAGATCACCATCGGCTTGCAGACCTGCCTGAGGCTCGGACGCCTGCTCGACGAGGGACGCGGCGCCCCCGAGGCAATCTCGCTGGCCAAGCGCAATTCCTGCGGCAAGGCGCTCGACATCGCACGCATGGCGCGGGACATGCACGGCGCCAACGGGATTTCCGACGAGTACGGCGTGATCCGGCACGTGATGAACCTGGAGACCGTGAACACCTACGAGGGCACGCACGATGTCCACGCCCTGATCCTCGGCCGGGCCCAGACCGGGTTACAGGCGTTTACAGGAGCCTGACCGGCGTCGGGCAGGAAAGGGATACGGCGCACGACAGATCGCGTGTCCCCGCGCACCGGAGAGCGGAAGGGCCAGGACAGTGTCCCAGGCAAGGCCGATACGCAAGCTGCTGGTTGCGAACCGCGGCGAAATTGCAATCCGCATCACGCGCGCGGCCAACGAACTCGGGATCAGGACGGTCGCGATCTACTCGCATCAGGATCGCTATGCCCTGCACCGGTTCAAGGCTGACGAGGCCTACCTGGTCGGCCAGGGCAAGCCGCCAGTCCAGGCCTATCTCGACATCGGGGATATTCTGCGCGTTGCCCGTATGACCCGGGTGGACGCCGTGCATCCCGGCTACGGCTTCCTGTCGGAGAACCCTGACTTCGCCGCGGCCTGCATCACCGCTGGCGTGAACTTCATCGGTCCGCCACCGGAGGTGATGCAACGGCTGGGGAGCAAGGTGGAGGCGCGCCGGCTCGCCGAGCGCAGCGGACTCGCCGTCATGCCGGCCACGGCCGCGTTGCCGCAGGACGCGCAGCAGTGCCGCGCGCTGGCCGAGGAGATCGGATTCCCGGTGATGGCCAAGGCGACCTGGGGAGGCGGAGGCCGCGGCATGCGGATGATCGCGAATGCCGAATCCCTGGGTGACCAGCTTGCGCAAGCGCGACGCGAAGCCTTCGCCGCCTTCGGCAACGACGAGATCTTCCTCGAGAAACTGGTGCGCCGGGCCCGGCACGTCGAGGTGCAGCTGCTCGCCGACAGCGCCGGTACCGTCGTTCACCTGCACGAGCGCGACTGTTCGATGCAGCGGCGCAACCAGAAGGTGGTCGAACGTGCGCCCGCCCCCTACCTGTCGCGAAACGAGGCGGCGGAGCTCTGTTCGGGTGCGGTCCGGCTTGCGCAGGCAGCCGGGTATCGTAACGCCGGAACTGCGGAATTCCTGCTCGACGTAGAAACCGGCCGGTTCCACTTCATCGAGGTCAACCCGCGCATCCAAGTGGAACATACCGTCACCGAGGAAATCACCGGCATCGATATCGTCAAGGCCCAGATCCGCATCGCGCAGGGCGCACTCATTGGTGATCCCGCAAGCGGAGTGCCGGAGCAGGACAGGATCCGGATCAACGGACACGCGCTGCAGTGCCGGATCACCACCGAGGATCCGCTGAACCGGTTCATCCCCGACTATGGACGGATTGCCGCGTACCGGGGAGCAAACGGGTTCGGCATTCGGCTCGATGGCGGAACGGCGTATTCCGGGGCCGTGATCACCCCGTTCTACGACTCCCTGCTGGAAAAGGTGACCGCATGGGCACCGACCGCCGGGGAAGCCGCGACACGGATGGACCGGGCACTGCGCGAGTTCCGCATTCGCGGCGTCGCCACCAACCTCGTCTTCCTCGAAGCCCTGGTCGGCAATCATGACTTCCGTGCCGGCAGGGTAACCACCACCTTCATTGATGACACCCCGGCCCTGTTCGATTTCAGGCCGCGACGCGACCGTGCCACGCGACTGCTGGCCTTCCTCGGAGAAGTGCTGGTCAACGGCAACGACGAGATCAGGAACCGGCCACGTCCGGCAGCACGCCGGTCCGTCCGCCCGTTGGCCCTGCCGGCAGTTGAACCGCCCGCCGGCACCCGCCAGCATCTGGACGCCGGCGGACCCAGTCGCTTTGCGCACTGGATGCGGGAGCATGACCGCGTCCTGGTCACGGACACGACGATGCGTGATGCCCACCAGTCGCTGATCGCGACACGGATGCGCACACACGACATCCTGCAGATCGCACCCGCCTACGGCCGGATGCTGCCGCAGCTGCTCTCGCTCGAATGCTGGGGTGGTGCCACCTTCGACGTCTCGATGCGTTTCCTGAAGGAAGACCCGTGGGACCGTCTCGCGGGCATCCGCTCCGCGGTGCCCAACATCCTGCTCCAGTGCCTGGTTCGCGGCGCCAACGGCGTGGGGTACACTAACTATCCGGACAACGTGGTCCGGTTCTTTATCCAGCGTGCCGCCGCTTCGGGAATGGACCTGTTCCGGGTGTTCGACTGCCTGAATCTTGTGGACAGCATGCGGGTGACCATGGACACCATCCTCGAGGAGGGAAAACTCTGCGAGGCCGCAATCTGCTACAGCGGAGACCTGACCGACCCCGACAGCCGCTACGACCTCGCCTACTATCTCGACCTCGCCCGCAGGCTCGAGTCCGCCGGCGCACATATCATCGCCATCAAGGACATGGCGGGCCTGTGCAAGCCGCAGGCGACGCACCGGCTGATCGCGGCGCTGCGCCAGGAGGTCGGAACCCCGATCCACTTCCACACACACGACACCAGCGGAATCGCAGCCGCCAGCGTGCTCGCCGCAGTCGAGGCGGGCTGTGACGCCATCGACGGCGCGATGGATTCATGGAGCGGGCTGACCTCGCAACCCAATCTCGGGTCGATCGTCGAAGCCTTGCGCGGCACGAGGCATGACACCGGCCTTGACCACGACGCCCTGCGCCGCATCGATGGCTACTGGGAAGATATCCGGCACCACTACGCAGCCTTCGAGAGTGATATGCGTTCCGGGTCTTCGGGCGTGTTCCGGCACGGCATGCCCGGGGGACAGTTTACCAACCTGCGGGAACAGGCCCGTGCCCTGGGGCTGGAGACCCGCTGGCCCGAGGTCGAGAAGACCTACGCCGATGTCAACGACATGTTCGGCGACATCATCAAGGTCACACCGACTTCCAAGGTGGTTGGCGACATGGCGGTCGCCATGGTCAGCGCCGGTCTCACGCCCGGCGACGTGGTTGATCCCGATCGTGACATCTCCTGGCCCGGGTCTGTGGTTTCGTTCTTTCGCGGTGAGCTTGGGCGGCCGGACAACGGGTTTCCGCAGGCGCTGCAGCGCAAGGTGCTGCAGGGCCAGGAACCGCTCGACGGGCGTCCCGGCGCCCTGCTCGATGCGGTCGACCTCGAGGCCGTACGTGCCGAGGTCGCGCGCCGTATCCGGCGCAGCGTCAGTGACAACGACCTTGCCTCCTACCTGATGTATCCGGAGGTGTTCGTCGACTTTGCCTCGCACCGTCGCAGCTATTCCGATGTCGGCGTGCTTCCGACCCCGGTGTTCTTCTTCGGCCCGGTCGTCGACGAGGAATTCGAGATCGAGATCGAGCAGGGCAAGGTGCTGCTGGTTACCCTGCTTGCGATTGGCGAGCCTGACGAGGAAGGGATGCAGACCCTGTTCTTCGAGTTGAACGGTCAGCCGCGAACCGTCCGCATCGCCAACCGCGCGTTGCTCGGTGACAAGGCCGTGCGGCGCAAGGCGGACGAAGCGGCGCCGGAACAGGTGGGTGCTCCGATGCCGGGCCGGATCGTCGGCCTCGCGGTTGCGGTCGGGGACAAGGTCGGGCGGGGCGATCCCCTGTTCACCATCGAGGCAATGAAGATGGAAAGCGTGGTGTTCAGCGAGATTCCGGGCACGGTAGACGAGATCGTGGTCCCGGCCGGACACCAGGTGGACACCCACGACTTGGTCCTGGTCCTTGCACCAGCGGAGTGATCCGAGACCTTCCACGCGCCAAGTATTCACGCCCGGACTCCCTCTCCACACGTCTTAATCGCTCCCGAACCTCGGGAACCAGACCTTTCTCGCCCTCAGAGCTTGACCTGGAAATGCGAATGGCCTCGCCACATGCGGTATATCCTTGTCGGCTACGACACCAGACGAGGAGGTCCACATGTCTTGGGACGAGGCCACTCATGCGCAGTATAGGCGCTCGCAGGATCGATATGAAAGTGATCTCACGGATGAAGAGTGGGACGTGATCAGACATCTTCTCCCGGAACCGTCGACGCGGGGACGACCGCGCACGACGGACCTTCGGGATGTGTTCAACGCGGTTCAGTACATGCTGGCGACAGGATGTCAGTGGCGTGCCATTCCCAAGTGTTTTCCGCCGTTTACGACTATCCAGAACTATTTCTACGCATGGCGCGCCAGCGGTGTCTTCGACTGCATGCTGGATGCGTTGCGCGAGCAGGCGCGGGCTCTGGCGGGACGCTCTGGGGAGCCGACGGCTGCGGCGATTGACAGTCAGTCCGTGAAGACGACGGAAAGCGGAGGCCCTGCGGGCTATGACGCCGGCAAGAAGATCAATGGCCAAGCGTCATGTTGCGGTTGACGTTGAAGGGATCCCGCTTGCGATCCGGGTTCACGTGGCCAGTGTGCAGGATCGGGACGGTGCGCCGGAGGTGATCCTTGCGATGCTGGAGAAGGCGCCGACGGTTACCCGACTGTGGGCCGATGGTGGGTATCAGGGTCCGAAGCTTGCGAGGGCGCTGGCGGAGCTGGGGCTCGCCGATCTGCTCGAGATTGTGCAAAAACCCAAGAATCTCAAATCCTTCACCGTGCTGTATCGTCGCTGGGTCGTCGAGCGGACCTTCGCCTGGATGTCACGGTGCCGGCGCTTGGCCAAGGACTTCGAGAGGACGCTGGAAAGCTCTCTGGCCTGGGCACAACTGGCGGCCTGCCGGTTCCTGATGCGAAGGGTGGCGCGAGAGGCAACCGCTTGAAACTAATATATAAAGCCATATCGTAACTGCTCACCCCTTTCCGCGTTCGGTTTGTGTGTCATGCAGGCTGATCATTGTGGCGGCATTTCCGGCGAGCGCGATCTGGATGGCGACGAGAGGGTTGTAACCGAGAGCGGCCATTGAGCTCAGGTAACTGGAGATCCGGCACCAGGCTTCGGCGTTGAGCTGGGTCCGGAAGCATCCGGACACCTTGATCTTGACCTTTGCCATGCGGATCTTCTGCTCGCCGGTGTTATTCGTAAAGCTCGTGTGCGGCTCGCGGGTGAAGCGCAGGACGGACTCTTCGTGCTTCGCCAGGCGCTCATGGAGGTTGTGTGCGTCGGACTTCGCGATCCGGCCGCGTTTTCCTTTCGGCTTCGGCGGGATGACGGGCAACTCGTTGCCCCCCTGGGTGAGGATGGTCCGGTAGCGCTTGCGCACGGCCCGACACGCGGCCTCGCTCAGGGTCCTGGTGTCGCTCTTGTTGACCCTGTGGCAGACCTCGCGCAACAGCTTCTTCATCAGGCGTGCCCAGCGGAAGCCGTTGGAGTCGACGATGAAGGTCAGTTCCCTCAGGAGGTGGGAACCACAGAGCTGATGGCTGCACTGGTCGTAGGCGAAGTACGATGCCCAGCAGTCGTGGATCAGGGTGCCCGTGTAGCGGGGGATGATGGCGATGTCCTCGATGGCCTCCTTGCCGCGCTTGCGGTGCAGGAACTTCAGGGTCACAGCCCCGTCGGTGACGACATGGAGCCATTGGGTCTTGCCGTCGACCCGGAAGCCGGTTTCGTCGGCATGCAGGGCGGGGCGTTCCAGCAGGTGCGCGATGGCGGCGTGTTCCCATGATGCGAGGGCGTCATGAAGGCGGCGCACGTAGCCCAGGCAGGTGGCCTCGGAGAGCCTGAGGCCCGAGATTGCCTGCACCAGTGCGACGGCACGGCGCAGGGACAGCATGTGGGCGATCAGCAGGTTGATGACGAAGGCCTGCAGGCCGACGCCGTACTGCAGCGGGCCCGGCATGGTGTCGGGGAACTGCCCCTTGGTGCGGGCCCGGCATGCGGGGCATTCCTTGACCTCGGCATCGACGCGGCGCTCGACGACTTCGAACACGATGTCGTAGAGGATGCGGCGTTCCCGGTCGATCGCATCGACGTCTGCGAGGTCGCCGCCGCAGGCCTCGCAAGCCTCGACGGTGACCGTCTCCTCGATGGTGGTCTTGCGCAGACCGGTGCCGGTCTGCAGGTTCTGCTTCGCGCCCTTGCCGCTCTTGCCGGTGCGCTCAGCGGTCTCATCCTTGTCCGTCTGCGACGGCGGGAGGCTGGAGTTCTTCGACCCCTTGCGGGTCGTCCTTTCCAGCAGGACGGTGATCAGGATGCCCAGCAGGGTGACGAGGACACCGATCACTGCATCGACATCCTGGGACACCTTGCCGTCCGCGCGCAGCGCCGCGATGCGGGCCTTCGCGTCCTCGAACTCCTGGCGCAGGGATGCCGCGTTCACCGTGGCCATCACTCGGCCTCCACCGCCATGACCGCGGCCAGCACGGCGAGGCGCTCGCCCGGCGGCATCGCCCGGTAGCGCCGCGCCCAGCTGGCCGCATTGCGCTTGATGCGCTGACGATCGGTGAAGTTCCGGCCCGCACAGCTGTGCCAGTGCACCCGGCCCGGGGCAAAGTTGAACCAGATCTTCTCCGTCACCACCCCGGCCTGGTTCATCACCTGAACCGACACGCTGTGCCAGTCCGCCAGAACCCTCTCATAAAGAGCCGAGGGGTAGCCCGAGATCATCACCGAACAGGGCAGGCCCCTGAGCAACTCAAGCAGGGCCTCGTGATCCGCGTCGGTGTAGTCGTACCGATAGCGCCGCTGCGACTTGCGGGTGCTCATCAGGTAGGGCGGGTCACTGTAGACCAGTTCGTCCCCCTCGAACCGGTAGTCGGCCAGGAACCGGTGGCAGCAGCCGTGGACCAGTTCCACCTCGTGGTCGCAGCAAAACGTCCTGATGGACCGGGCATTCAGGTCAATGCCGATCGAGCGCAGCGCCGGGGGCTTGCGCTTCATGATCGCACCGCCCCCCAGGTGTGATGCGAGGGCGCTCGATATACACGCGATGTGGCGGCATCAGGCTCACAATGGCCTGACTGAGCCCCATCGTCGCCTTTGAACCATACCATGCGCCCATCGCACACGCCGTCCCGGAACCACCCAGGAGCAGACATAGAGCGCCCGTTTCATGGTGTCAAACGGAATCGTCAGCGACACGACATGACAGCCAGGACAACCACCTCAAGGGCAGGCACGGTCAGATCAACGCACCAGAACCCACAGCCAGCCGACGTTCCCGGCGCCATTGGCATGCAAAACGTAACTCACCGGAAGGGGGGGTGAGCAGTTACGCCATATCAATGACTTATGATTCAAACTCTAAGATGCAGTCTCTCTGGCGATGGTTCAGGTTTTCCACGACCCAATGACCGCGGTTCAGCCTGAGCAGATCCCCCGGCGACGCGGCCCTGGCATCGAGAGAGGTGATGAGATACGCGGTCTCGACATGGTCCTTCCCGTCCTGTGCGCCGGCATGCTTCTTCAGCGGCTCCCGGTAGCGGGTGACGCGGGCGACCTGACTGACGCCAGGGTAGTTGATGGTGCCCTTGAGCGGGGTCATGACACGGATGGACCGCTGCTCCAGGCGCCCGTGGGCCTTTTCGACATCCTCCTCGAAGTGGCCGGCGGCGTCCCTCTCCCAGTCGATGCGATCGAGGATGCCGAAGGTTTCCGGAGCGTTGCTCTTGACGGCGATGACGATCGCGATCGCCACCGTCGCCCACGCCGTGATGAGAGCCGGGTCGGTCACCGTTCCCGTCCTCCCTTCGGTTCCCGGCCATGGCTATCCGCGAGACAACGCAGCCGCCCGACGAGACGCCGGACGGTCGCATCCCGCATCGCCATGGCCTGGATCGTCGAAGCAGGCTGATCCTCGGCCAGCAGTTGACGAAGAACCAGGCTCTCCGTCTCGTCAGGCACCCGCCTCGTCTCCGCCCTTGCCGCCCTCGATCACCTCCAGCCGGTACCGCCGTCGCGAAATTTGCCCGGCAGCGAGATGTTGATCCGTTCGTCATGGCATGTTCAGCGCTGTCCGCAAGGGGATGGTCTTCCTGCCTGGTCGCTGATCGCCCATGATTGCGTGGTAGCGTCCCGGTTCCCGTCGACGGGCGGATGGGCCCGGTCGCGCATTCCCTGAACTTTCCGGCGCTTGTGGCGGGCACAGCCGTCCTGCGGGCTCGGCCGTGGCAGGCGGTCTTACCGTTGAACTCGCCGATGAGCGTTCACGCGAACGCTTGGGTCGCGCCGCTCATCCGGCCGTCCAGGGATCGACGACATCGATGCCCATGCCCTGGAAGTCCCGGACGTTGCGCGTCGCCACCGACATGCCGCGGGAGTGGGCGACCGCCGCAATCTGGCAGTCCGCGGGTTGAGTCGGCCGTCCGGCGGAACGGCGCATGGCCGCGATGTCCGCATAGGCGCGCGCCGCGGCGCTGTCGAAGGGGAGGATGCGGTCGTCGAACGCGCTGCGAAGAAACCGTTCGATGTCGGCGATCAGGGATTCCCGTCGCCGGCCCGCCGCCAGGATGGCGGCGCCGTAGCGCAACTCCGCCTCGCCGACAGCGGAGAAGAAGAGATCTTCAAGGTCGTGGGCGGCGGCCCAGTCTCCCACCGCCGGATCGGGCGACCGGCCAATCAATTCGGACACTACATTGGTGTCTACCAGTACGGACATCGCGGCGCGCTCAATCGAAGGACGGTGGCTCGCGCATCGGGCCGCGCGCCGGCAGTTCCAGGTCCACCCCGTTGTCGGGGCCAAAGTGCGCACGGGCAATCTCCGCGAGGTTCTGCGTGCTCCGCCCGCGCTTGACCGCGTTGTGCAGGATGATGCGCACCTCTTCCTCCATGGAACGGTGATGCTCGGCGGCGCGCACGCGCAGGCGCGTCTTCACGTCGTCGTCAAGATTGCGGATCGTGATGTTGGCCATCGGTCGTTCCTCCTGATGGTCCGGGACGCACCCAAACTATCGGTTGCTTGCAATGCAAGCAACCATAGGTGATCCGGCGGCTTGCTGCGCCGCTCACCGGGAAGAGGTTGAGGTGGCGGGCGTCATGTGGGCGGCGACCGAGTTATTCAGTCCAACCCGAAGTTCCCTCTGAGTAACCGCACGACCGAACGGTTACATCCAGGACACACCGAGTCAGAATACGCCATGTTCCTGGCGCCTCGTAGCGGCCCACGTCGGGCAGACGGCCTTTCGCAACCGCGCGCCACGAGAGAACCGGGACTGAACAACACCCTCTGACTGCGCCTCGCCCACGGCGAATGCAGAGTCCATGCTGCACCCGGTCACGGTGATTACCTCCGCGAGGCCTGCCGCTACTGTCCAGTCAGCTGCCGAGTTCATCCGCGTATCCTGAACGCCCCTTCCGCCGGCCAACGTACCTGTCTGTCGAGCATGCACTGTGTTGAAGGCAGACCGGGACCACACATGGAGACAGCATCGCAGCATCAGAAATGGGCCTCGAGAGTACGGTGGTCCGAGGTGCAGGCGGCCACATCGAGCGCGGCGTTCGGTGGCAGCCGCGGTTGCTGGCGCAGCCCCACGGTCTCGCGGATCGCGAGTTCGAACCGCTCAAGCCCCGGCAGGATGCTGACCGCCGCCGCCCGGCGCCAGGCGACCTCGGCCTCCATCGTCTCCAGCACCGTCGCAAGCTGTCCGCGCGCCTTCTCGATGTCGGGGCGCCGCTTGCGCAGGGTCTTGCGCACCTTTGACAGTGCCGAGACCAGCGACCTGCTTCCGGGAACCGCACGCAGCTCGCGTTCCGCCTGCCTGATCGCCTGGGAGGCCTGTTTCGGCTCGGTTGTCGCAATCACCGCGTCAAGCTCGCCGATCCGCGGCCCGAGTTCGGCCAGACCGCCGGCCCCCTGCAGGATCCCGATGGTCTCGCGAAGCGTACCGTACGCAGTGTCGACAGTCCGGCGATAGGTCGTGCGTGTCCGCTCTTCGACCGCCAGCAGCTGTACAAACGTCTCCCGTTCACTGTTCCAGTGCGCGGGGATCTGCGCGAGCAGCCGGTCACGTTCCTGGTCGAGTTCCGCGATCGCCGCTTCCTCGTTTCCGGTGCGTCCAACGCGGCCCGCGTCGCGCTTCAACCCGGCACTTTCGGTATCGAGGCGGCGAACGACGCGTTCGATGGCCCGGACCTCGCGCAGCACCGGGATGTACCCGGCCTCGGCCGCCTCGCGCGCGTGCTCGGCAGTCCGGACGGCGCCAACCAGTCCCGGGACCCCGGCAACAGCCTCGAAACTGCTCTTCAGCGCCCGGCGTGACTTGTCCGGAAGGTCCGACAGGTCAAGTGCCTCGACATCCGACAGCGCCCGGTCGAGTTTCTTCTGCCCGCTCTCGTAGCGCGCGAACACGTGCTCTTCCACACAGGCCTGCAGGCGCGGGTTGATCGGCGGCGGAGCCGTTTCGGAGAGCAGTGAAACCCGGTTGGGCAGGTAGTTCACCAGCGAGGGTGTCACGCCGACGATCGCAAGTGCGAACAGTTGCAGGCAGATGAACGGGACTACGCCCTTGTACATCTCGATCGTGCGCACGGTCGCCGAGGCAACACCGCGCAGGTAGAACAGAGCGAAACCGAATGGCGGGGTCAGGAACGAGGTCTGGATGTTCAGTCCGATCATGACGCCGAGCCACACGGCGGTCACGTTCGCGGACGGGTCGGCCAGCAGGATCGGTGCGACGATCGGAACCACCACGACGGCGATCTCGATGAAATCGAGGAAGAAGCCGAGGATGAAGATCACCAGCATCACGATGACGAACTGGCTCCAGAAGCCACCGGGCAGGCCCTGGAGGAAGTCGCGTACCAGTTCCTCGCCGCCGAAGGCGCGGAAGGCGGCGGTCAGCATCGCGGCGCCGAGCAGGATGATGAAGACCAGCGAGGTGGTCTTCGCGGTCTCGATCATGACACCGCGCAACGTGTCCTCGATACGCAGCGCGCGCCAGCCGCTCCAGACAATGGCCACCAGCAGGGCCGCGACGGCGACGGCCGCAACAACCAGGGCGGCAACGTCGCGGCCGGTGTCGATCCGCTTCACGTTGATTTCGTGGGCGGCCAGGGCCGCGCCCAGGACCACGACGGCGACTATCGCGAGCGCCGCCGGCCGGTAGGCCCCGGGCGTCCCCGCGGTCAGCCGGTACCCGGCCATGATCAGCGCCCCGACGGCACCGATGGCGCCGGCCTGGTTGACCGTCGCCACACCGCTCAGGATCGAGCCCAGAACCAGGAAGATCAGGGTAAGCGGCGGAACCAGGATGACCAGCACCCGCACGACGAAGCCGCGGTCGCCGACGGCCGAGCGCGGTACCACGGGCGCCACTCCCGGGCGCAGAAGTGCGATGCCGAGAATGAAGGCCATGTACAGGCCGACCAGCACAAGTCCGGGAATGAAGGCACCGAGGAACATTTCGCCGGCGCTGGTCGAGGAGATGTCGAAGGTCGACGGCATGGTCGGCTCGCCGGTCGCCTGCTTGTACAGCGCCTTGCGCGCCGTGCTGGCCTGATCGGTGGCGCTCGCCAGCTGGTCGGCGAGAATGATCAGCACGATCGAGGGCGGGATGATCTGGCCGAGTGTGCCCGACGCCGCCACGGTCCCGGTGGCAAGCGGCCTCGAGTAGTTGTTCTGCAGCATCGCCGGCAGCGAGATCAGTCCCATGGCCACCACCGTTGCCCCGACGATCCCGGTCGTCGCGGCGAGCAGGGCGCCCACGAAAACCACAGAAATTCCGAGTCCGCCCGGAACGCGCCCGAACATCTGCGCCATGGTGATCAGCAGGTCCTCGGCGATGCGGGAGCGCTGGAGCATGATCCCCATGAAGATGAACAGCGGGATCGCGATCAGGGTGTCGCGCTCCGCCTCCCAGTAGATGCCGCGGAAGTTGGTGACACCCGCGCTCAGCCACTGGACCGGTCCGCCCTGGGCGAAATAGGCGTCGGGATTGTCGGCGAACACCGCCCCGGCCGCCGCCGCCACCGCGACTGACAGGATTGCGGCGCCCGGCAGGGCAAACGCGACCGGGAAACCGGCGCCGAGTGCGGCAGCCATCAGGACGATCAGCAGTGCGAGAAACAGCAGTTCCATGACGACGGCGGGCTCCGGTAGCGGCGATCGATCAGTGGCCGGCGGCGCCTTCCGGCTCGCGACGACCCGCCTCGCCGCGTGCGTCCGCGATCGCTTCGAGGAAGTAGCTGGTGAACTGGATCAGCATCGAGACCGCAAACAGGCCGAGGAACCCCGCCATCAGATACTTCACGTAGAGGCCGAACCCGGCCTGGGTCACCTCGAAGGCAAGCAGCGGGCTGTTGATGACCGACGACTTGCTGTCCATCCCGAAAGCCAGGATGACCCAGCACATCGACATACCCAGCGTGACGGTGCCCACGGCATTGACCCACCCCTTCGCCCGCCCGGACAGGCCGGCGTAGAACACGTCGACACGCACGTGGCCCTCTTCCATCAGGGTATAGGCGCTGGCAAACAGGAACAGTGCCGCGTACCAGAAGCGGACCAGGTCGGCCATGAAGGCCTGTTCGTAGGAAAAGACGAACCGGGCGATCACGATCAGGAGCTCGGCGACCACCACCAGTGCCGCGAGCCAGTGAAACCCGATCGAGCGCGAGAATGCCGCGCAGACAAGCCCCGCGAGTACGAGCGGCCAGTGCAGCCAGGTGCCGCGGAAGCTCGACTTTCCCAGATCGCGCGCCAGCGTGTCGCCGACCACCACGGGAAGCAGTTCCTCGATGCGCAGGAACGAGACCACGGCATCGGCGACGCCAACCAGGAGCACCGCCCAGAATGCACCGCGAATCAGGTATCGGTTGATGTCGGCGATTCTCAGGGCGTCAACACGAAGCGGGACCGATGGCGTGGCCAGCACCCACATGCAGGCCAGCACCACCGCGGCACCGTACAGGCCGGCCTGCAGCCAGGCGACGGCCGGTGCCGCCGTGTCAGCGATCGCGGTACTGCCCGGAAACCGGTGCCAGAGTGTGAGGTAGTTGTCGGCCAGGAACGCCGCGAGAATTCCCAGCATGCACCAGCCGAAACACCGGGCGATCGGAACCCCGGGTCCGGGCGATCTGTCCGACATGCCATTCCTTCACGGATGAAAATACGGGCGGGGGCAGTCGCCCCCGCCCGGTTGCGCCGGTCACATCAGAGGTCGAGGACCCGGTTGCGCTGGGCAACGAACGCCATGTCGGAGAACCCGCTCCAGCGGCCGATGTCGTCACGCGCGGACGCGAAGGCATCGTGCACCTTGGCTGCAAGCGGGCTGTGCTCACGGGTTTCGGCAAAGACCTGGGCCGCGGCATCCCCGAAGCTGTCGTAGACATCGTCGTTGAACTCGCGCAGTTCGACGCCGTGCTCGGTGATCAGACGCGACAGATAGCTGCCGTTGTTGGCATTGGTCTCCGCCATCTGGCGTGCGTTTTCCTCGTTGCAGGCGGCCTCGATGATGGCCTTGTCGGTACCCGACAGCCCGGACCAGAAATCGAGATTGATGCCGAAGGCGAGCTGAGAGCCAGGCTCGTGCATGCCGGGGTAGTAGTAGTACTTGGCGGCTTCGTAGAACTTCATGAAGTAGTCGTTGTACGGGCCGACCCATTCGGTCGCGTCAATGGCACCCGCGACCAGGTTCTCGTAGATCTGGCCGCCGGGCAGCGAAACCGGCGATGCGCCGAGCTTGGCCATGACGTCTCCGCCAAGACCCGGGATGCGCATCTTCAGGCCTTTCAGGTCGTCCGCCGTCTCGATTTCCTTGTTGAACCAGCCACCCATCTGCACGCCGGTGTTGCCGCAGGCAAAGTTCTTCAGGCCGAAACCGCCGGCAACCTCGTCCCAGAGTGCCTGGCCGCCGGCGTACTTGATCCACGCGTCCATCTCGGTATAGGTCAGGCCGAACGGAACGGACGTGAAGTACGCCCAGGCCGGATGCTTGCCCTTCCAGTAGTAGTCGGCCGCGATGTAGGCCTGAGCATTGCCCGATGCGACCTCGTCGAAGGAGTCGAAAGCCCCGACCCGCTCGCCGGCGGCAAAGTACTGCACGTTCAGCCGGCCTTCGGTGAGTTCGCCGATGCGCGCGGCCAGCCGCTGGGCGGAAATGCCGAGGCCGGGGAAGTCGCGCGGCCAGGTCGAAACGATGGTCAGGTCCTTGGCTCCCTGCGCCAGGGCCGGCGTGGCCAATGTCGTGGCCGCGGCACCTGCAGCTGCGGCCAGAGTGCCGGTTTTCAGGAATTCACGGCGATCCATGGTTTGATTCTCCCTGAGTTTGAGTACTGTCGATCCGACGACCTGGTGGCCCGACCGGACCTGCACCCGCATGTTCCGAACAGCTCGTGTTGCAGGTGATCCGTTCATACCGTAACTCGGGGAGGGGCGAAAGCAGTGAGCGGACCTGGAAATGCCGGACCGTGGCGTCCCGCGCTCCCCGGACAGGGCGGGGTGACCATGGCTGTCGGCGGAGAGAACCATGAGTACGGGGACTGACGGCACCTGGCGCAGGCTTCGCGAACATGCCCGGCGTCTCGGCCCGGTGCACCTTCGCCAGCTGCTTCGCGACGAGCGCCGGGCGCAGACACTTGCCGTCTCGCTCGATGACCTCACGCTTGACTTCTCCCGCGAGAAACTCGACGCCGCAGCACTTGAAGACCTGGTCCAGCTGGCGCGCGACACCGACGTGGAGGGCATGCGCGAGCGCATGGTTGCCGCGGAGCCGATCAATTCGAGCGAACGGCGCGCCGTTCTTCACATGGCGCTGCGCGACGGAGCACCGGCGCCGGCCGGCATCGACGTCACGGCCGAGCGCGACCGGTTCCTCACCTTCGCCGAACAGGTTCGCACCGGCCAGTTCCGGGACGTGCTCAGCCTCGGCATCGGAGGGTCCCACCTCGGCCCGGCAATGGCGGTCCGGGCGCTGGCGCCCGACCGCGACGGTCCCCGGCTGCACCACGTCTCGAACATCGACGGCGCCGATCTGGCCGATACCGTGCGCGGCCTCGACCCGTCCAGCACCCTTGTCATCGTCTGCTCGAAGAGCTTCGGCACGCTGGAAACCATGGCCAACGCCCGGCTTGCGCGGGCGTGGCTCGGTGAGCACGCGCGGACACACATGGTCGGAGTCTCGGCCAACCCCGCCGCCTGCCGCGAGTTCGGTATTCCGCGGGACCGCATCTTCGGGTTCTGGGACTGGGTCGGCGGGCGCTACTCGGTCTGGTCGGCGGTCGGACTGTCACTGGCCATCGGTATCGGGGCGCAACGGTTCCGCAGCCTGCTTGCGGGCGCGGCCGACATGGACCGGCATTTCCGCGCCGCGCCGCTTGCGCGCAATCTTCCGGTGCTCCATGCGCTGGTCGGAATCTGGCGACGGAACCTGATGGGCTGGCCTTCTGTCGCGCTGGTTCCCTACGATCAGCGCCTCGACCGGTTCGTCGCCTTCATTCAGCAACTCGAGATGGAATCGAACGGCAAGCGGGTCACCCGGGACGGAGCTCCCGTGGGCGGCCCGACCTCGCCGGTCATCTGGGGCGAACCGGGATCCAACGCCCAGCATTCCTTCTTCCAGTTCCTGCACCAGGGCACCGACACGGTTCCGGTCGACTTCCTCATCGCGGCGCGGCCGCGCGATGCCGATCCCGGGCACCACGCGCTGCTGCAGGCGAACTGCCTCGCCCAGGGGCAGGCACTCGCGCTGGGCCGCACCGCGGACGAGGTGGCGGCAGCCCTGCGAGCCAGCGGGGAGGACGAGGACACGATCGCGCGACTGGTCCCGCATCTCCTGTATCCCGGCGACCGTCCCTCGAGCACCGTGACCTATCGCAGCCTCGACCCCTATTCGCTCGGCCGACTTGTCGCGCTGTACGAACACCGGATCTTCGTCCAGGGGGTGATCTGGGGTGTAAACTCGCATGACCAGTGGGGAGTGGAACACGGCAAGGTGCTGGCCGACGGCCTGATCCCGGCACTGCGCGACGGCGCGGCGGTCGAGGCCGATCCGTCGACCCGGGCCCTGGTTGCCCGGCTTCGGGAACTCGGCTCGTGACCGTGACCCCGATGCACGACATCTGTGCCCATGGACCGGTGATCCCGGTGCTGACCGTCGACGACCCCGCCCGTGCGGAACCGCTCGCACTGGCGCTGGTCGAGGGAGGCCTGCGGGTGATCGAGATCACCCTGCGGACTGCCACGGCACTCGAGGTGATTGATATCATCGCGCGGCAAGTTCCCTCCGCCATCGTCGGGGCGGGCACCCTGCGCACTCCGGAGGACGTTTCCCGCGCGGCCGGAGCCGGGGCACGCTTCGGCGTCTCGCCCGGTCTGACACCCGCATTGCTCGCACGTGCACAGGCCCTGGACCTGCCGTTTCTGCCCGGTGTCGCGACGCCGTCGGAGGCCATGGCGGCAGCGGAACACGGCTATCGGCTGCTCAAGTTCTTTCCCGCGGAATCCTGCGGCGGACCGGCGACGCTGTCGGCCTGGGCAGGTCCCCTCGCCGGGATCGAGTTCTGCCCCACCGGCGGCATTGGACCGGACAACGCAGCCGACTACCTCCGGCTTGCCAACGTGGCCTGCATCGGCGGCAGTTGGCTCGCGCCACAGGCCCGCATCCGGGCCGGCGACTGGTCCGCAATCAGGCAGAGTGCCGCCGCGGCGGCAGCGCTCGGCGCGCCACAATGACATCGGGCCGGTTCCCCGTGACGGTCCGTACAGTGGCGACCGTACCGGTCCCCGGCCAGAAACCCGGAACCTCGGGCCTGCGCGCACGGACCATCGAGGCCATGCGGCCAGGCTGGATCGAGAACCTCGCCCAGTCGGTTCTCGACGTCATCGCGCCGCATGCCGGATCGTCGCTTGTTCTTGGAGGTGACGGACGGTTCTTCAACGACCGTGCGATTCAGGTTCTCCTCAAGATGGCTGCGGCGAACGGCGTGAAACATGTTGCCGTGGCCCGAAACGGACTGCTGTCGACGCCGTCCGCCTCGGCCGAAATCAGGCACCGGCGTGCCGACGGCGGCCTGATCCTCTCGGCAAGCCACAACCCCGGCGGCGAGGACGGTGATTTCGGTCTGAAGATCAACATCGCGAACGGCGGCCCGGCACCGGAACCGGTGACCGACGCGATCCATCGCAGGACCCTCGAGCTTGCCGCCTATCGAACTCTCGACGCGCCCGACGCCGATCTCGGGGTCGCGGGGAACACCAGGCTCGGACCGATGCGGGTGGAGGTGTTCAATCCGGTGGCCCGCTACGTGGAACTGATGCGCTCGCTGTTCGATTTCGACGCGATCCGCGCGCTGTTCCGGTCGGGATTCCGGATGCGGTTCGACGCCATGCACGCGGTCACCGGTCCCTATGCGCGGGCCCTGCTGGAAGACGAGCTTTCCGCCGGCCCCGGCACCGTGGTCAACGCCATCCCGAGACCGGACTTCGGCGGCCGCCACCCGGATCCCAACCCGGTCCATGCCGCCGGCCTGATAGCCGAGTTGTTTGCCCGGGACGCACCTGACTTCGCGGCCGCATCCGACGGTGACGGTGACCGGAACATGATCCTCGGACGCGGCATCCGCGTCGGCCCGTCGGACAGTCTTGCGGTCCTCGCCGCCAACGCCCACCTTGCACCCGGATATGCCGACGGGCCGGTCGGCATCGCCCGGTCGATGCCGACCTCGCGTGCCGCGGACCGGGTTGCCCGGGCACTCGGCATTCCCTGTTTCGAGACCCCGACCGGCTGGAAGTACTTCGGAACCCTGCTTGATGCGGGCAGGGTGACGATCTGCGGCGAGGAAAGTGCCGGAACCGGCTCCGACCACGTGCGCGAAAAGGACGGCCTGTGGGCAGTGCTGCTGTGGCTGAACATCCTTGCGGTCCGCCGCAGGTCGGTCGGCGAACTGCTCGACGAGCACTGGACCAGGTTCGGGCGTGACTACCATGTGCGCCACGACTACGAGGGCGTCGACCCGGCAGCGGCGGATACGGTGATGGAAACGCTGCGCCGGGCGATCCCTGACCTGCCCGGACAGACGATCGAGGGCCTGACCGTCTCGCACGCTGACGAGTTTGCCTATGTCGATCCCGTCGACGGGTCGACCAGCGAGCGCCAGGGCATTCGCGTCGGGTTCGGGAGCGACGCACGGGCGGTGTTCCGGCTTTCGGGAACCGGGACCTCGGGAGCGACCCTGCGGGTCTATCTCGAGCGCTTCGAGGCGGCGGACCCGCACCGGTACGGGACCCCGCAGGCAGCGCTCGCCCGGGTCATCCGGGCCGCGGACCGGATCTCGGGCCTGCCCGGTCGGCTTGGACGCACCGGCCCCGACATGTGCGACTGAACCGGGACCGGCCTACATCGCACCGCGGAATGACAGCAGGTCCGCCGATATCACCCAGTCGACCCCGAACCAGGCCACGGCCGCGAGAACCGTGGCAGCAATGGCCTTGCGCCACAGGTACGGTCGTTCCGGTGCGCCGGCATCGTGCCCCTCCTCGACGTGCTCGGCCCGTTTCACCCCGAGTGGAAGCATCATGAAGAACATCCACCACCACAGCAGAACGTACACCACCAGACCGCCGGCAATGTCCATATCATCCTCCTGCGGATCGGTTGCTACACCTGTTCGAGCTCGATCAGGGTTCCCGAAAAGTCCCTGGGATGCAGGAAGATGACCGGTCTTCCATGAGCTCCGATCCTCGGCCTGCCGTCGCCCAGAATGCGCGCGCCGCTCGCAGTCAGCGTACGGCACGCCGCTTCGATGTCCGTAACCTCGTAGCAGACGTGATGCATGCCGCCGGAAGGATTGCGATCGAGAAACGCCTGGATCGGCGATGCGTCGCTCAGCGGGTGCAGCAGCTCGATCTTGGTATTGGGCAGCGAAACGAAACACACTGTCACCCCGTGTTCGGGAAGGTCGGTCGGCTCGCTGACCTCTGCTCCCAGGGTCTCGCGCCACACCCGCGCCGCGGCATCAAGGTTCGGTACCGCGACTGCCACGTGATTGAGCCGGCCGATCATGCGGCATCCCCCCTTCAGGTCCTGACAACGTGCACGGTGATCACTGGCCGCTTGCCGAACCCGCGGCGCAGCTCGCGGCGCAGCGTCCGCGTTGCCCTGTCGACCACCGCCTGGTCGGACTGTCGTTCGCGCCTGTTCAGTGCCTCGACCGCGTCCCTGACATCCTCGGCCAGCTCGTTGCCCACGGCATCGGCTTCCTGCCCGTCACACAGGCCGGCGATGGAAATGATCGGGTCCCGCGGGCACAGGCCGCGCCGGTCAAGCACCAGGGTCGCGGAAACCGAACCGTTGTGCAACATGACCTGTCGGTCGCCGAAAACCGAACCGTCGAGCCGGCGCAGCCGCGTCCCGTCGGCAAACAGCGCTCCGGTCTTCACCCGCCCCACCGGCCCGGCCGGGCCGGGGCCGATGCGGTACACACCGCCGTTCTCGGGCACCACGACCTCGGGAACCTGGCAGGCGCGGGCGAGTTGCGCGTGCGCGGCGAGCCTGCGCGCGTCCCCGTGAACCGGAATTGCGATCCGGGGCCGGACGACCTGGTAGAGCCGAGCAAGATCGTCGCGGGCCGGATGTCCGGAGACATGGACCGGGTGGTCGCGATCGGTGATCACCCTGACGCCGCGTGCGGTAAGCCGGCTCTGGACCCGTCCGATCGCCTTCTCGTTGCCGGGAATTTCACGCGAGGAAAAGATCACGGTGTCACCCGGATCAAGGTCGATGGCCGGATGGTTCCCGGCAGCAATCCGTGACAACGCCGCGCGCGGCTCCCCCTGGCTGCCTGTGCACAGCATCACAACGCGCTCCGCAGGCAGCCTTGCCGCGTCGCGTTCGCCCAGGAACGGCGGAACATCGGCCAGAAGGCCATTCTCCCGCGCGATCTCGACGATCCGGCGCATCGACCGTCCGACCAGGGCGCAATGCCGGCCAACCCGGTCCGCGGCATGCGCGACACTGCGCAGCCGGGCCACGTTGGACGCGAAACAGGTGACCGCGATGCGTTGTGGACACCCGGAGAACACCTTGACGAATTCGTCCGGCAGATCACCCTCGGAGCCGCTGCTCCCCGGGACGTCCGCATTGGTGGAATCACCGACCAGTGCCAGGACTCCTCCATGCGACAGCCGTTCCAGGGCGGCAAGATCCGTCTCCTCCCCGATACCCGGATCGGGGTCGAACTTCCAGTCACCGGTATGGAGGACCACGCCGGCCGGACAGCTGATGGAAAGAGCCCGGGACTCCGGAATTGAATGGGCCACGCCGATGAGTCCGATCTCGAACGGACCGAGCGTGACGGTTCCCGTCGCCGGCAGGTTCATCAGCTCGACCTGCCCGGCGAGGCCGGCGTCCTCGAGCTTGCGCCGGACCATGGAGGCGGTGAATGGCGTGGCGTGGATCGGACACTGCAGCCGCTCCCAGAGCCAGGGAACGGCTCCGATATGGTCCTCGTGGCCGTGCGTCAGCACCAGTCCGACCAGTCGATCGCGGCGCTCGACGATAAAGTCGGGATCGGGCATGAGGATGTCGACCCCCGGCGTCGAGTCGTCGCCGAAGGAAATACCGAGATCCACCATCAGCCAGTGACCGGCATAGTGATAGAGGTTGAGGTTCATGCCGATTTCGTCGGAACCGCCAAGCGGCACGAACAGCAGCTCGTCGGGCCCGGGCCCGAAAGGCGCGTTCACGGTGTGCTCCCGGCGGGCCGGTCGCTGTTGCGGTGGTGGATCAGGACCAGGCCCCGGAGCGTGATATCGTGGTCGACGTGGTCAACCGCATCGAGATGGCGGGCAAACACGGGGGCGAGACCGCCGGTGGCGATCACGGTCATCGGAGCGCCGAACTCGGCCACGATCCTTGAGGTGATCCCCTCGATGAGACCGACGTATCCCCAGAAGATCCCGGCCTGCATTGCCTGGCGGGTCGTGCGCCCGATCACCCGTCCCGGCTCTCCGAATCCGGAGGGCGGCGGGGTGACGACGATCCGCGGCAACTGTGCTGCCGAGCGGTAGAGTGCCTCGAGTGACAGGGCAATCCCCGGTGAAATGACACCCCCGGCATAGGCACCCGACGCATCGACCACGTCGAAGGTGGTTGCGGTGCCGAAGTCGATGATCACCAGCGGGGCGCCGTAGCGTTCCCGGGCGCCGACCGCGTTCACGACCCGGTCGGCCCCGACCTCCTGCGGGTTCTCGATCAGGATGTCGATACCGGGATCGACATCGCCGGACCCGACCAACATCGGGGTCACCCGGAAATGCCGCGTGCACAGCTGATGCAGGTTGAAGGCCGTCTCCGGAACCACGTTGGCGATGATGACCTCCGATATGTTCGAGTGCTCGAGTCCGTTCAGCGCCAGCAACTGGCTGAGCCAGACCGCGTACTCGTCCGCCGTCCGGGCCGCGTTGGTCGAGGTGCGCCACGAGCCAAGGCAGGTTTCGCCTTCGAAAATCGCGAAACCGGTGTTGGTGTTGCCGCAGTCGATCGCGAGCAGGCTCATGCGCACTCCTCCTCGAGGTACCGGACGGTTCCGGACCTGATACTCCGTGCGTGACCGCCGGGAAGCATCACGAGCATGCAGCCTTCCCGGTCCAGTCCGCCGAACCGGCCCGACACCCGGTCGGTCCCGTTCTCCGTGACCTCGACCGGAACCCCGAGCCCGTGGGCCCGGTTCAGCCAGGCAAGCCGCAGGGTTTCGAAACCATGATCGGTCCAGGTCTCGAACCTGCGCGCGAGAGCGGCAAGGAACAGGTTCCGGGCCTCCTCGATCGACGCCGGAGCGGATCTCCAGCAATCGATCCACGTCGCCGAATACCTGGTTCGACGCGGCGCATGTGCGAGGTTGATCCCGACCCCGATCACCACCACCTCGTCACTGGTCTCGAGCAGGATGCCGCTGACCTTGCTGCCCGCCAGCAGCACGTCGTTGGGCCACTTGAGCGTGACCGCAGCCGCCGGAACCAGGTCACGGACCGTATCGGCCACGGCAAGTGCGGCAACAAGGGAAAGCTGCGGCTTTCCGGTCCTCCGTGTTCTCAGCAGAACCGAAAGGTAGAGGTTGCCGGCGGGTGACTGCCACGCCCGGCCGCGGCTGCCGCGCCCGTTGCTCTGGCGCCCGGCCTGCACCACGGTCCAGTCCGACGCCCCGCCGCCGGCCAGGGCAAATGCGCAGTCATTGGTACTGTCGACTACATCACGAAAGACCAGAGTCACACGCTCGGGGATCCGCGTCATGATCGTGTGGAGCCGGTCATCCGCCAAGCAGGGACAGGGCCGCGGCATCGGCCATGTCGACAACCGGGCCTGGTGCGAGGAAGAACAGCAGGGTCACCGCTCCGGCAACGTACATCACCGCCCTGAGGTCGCGCGGCACCGCGCTGTCGAGCGGTTCGGCCGGCTGATCGAAGTACATGATCCTCACGATGCGCAGGTAGTAGAAGGCGCTGATGACACTGGCGACAACCCCGATCACGGCCAGGACATAGAGCCCGGCATCGATCGCCGCCAGGAACACAAACCACTTGCCGAAGAATCCGGCAAGCGGCGGGATCCCGGCCATGGAGAACATGAACACAAGCAGAAGCACTGCCATGACCGGGTGGGTCTTCGACAAACCGGACAGATCGGAAATTCCTTCCACCGCCCTTCCCTGCTGGCGCATCGCGAGAATGCAGGCAAAGGTCCCGACATTCATGAACAGGTACACGGCAAGGTAGATCAGAACGCCACTGGCGCCGGCGGCGTTACCGGCGGCAATCCCGATCAGCGCATACCCCATGTGTCCGATCGAACTGTACGCCATCAGGCGCTTGATGTTGGTCTGCACGATTGCCGCCAGGGCGCCGAGAACCATCGACAGCACCGAAATGACGGCGATGATCTGCTGCCACTGATCGATCAGGCCGGCAAACGGGCCAACCATGACCTGCAGGAACAGGCACACCGCAGCCACCTTGGGTGCGACGGCAAACAGCGCCGTAACCGGCGTGGGGGCGCCTTCGTAGACATCCGGTGTCCACATGTGAAACGGCACCGCGGATACCTTGAACGCGAGTCCCGCGATCAGGAACACCAGCCCGAACACCAGTCCCGTCGGCGGTGGTCCTTCCGCGGCATCGATGATGTCCGCAAGCTCGACAAAGGCGGTGGTGCCGGAGAACCCGTAGATCAGGGAACAACCGTAGAGCAGCATGCCCGAGGACAGGGCGCCGAGCACGAAGTACTTCAGCCCCGCCTCGGTCGAGCGCGTGGTGTCGCGGCGGATGGACGCGATGACGTACAGCGCCAGGCTCTGGAGCTCGAGGCCGACGTAGAGCGCAATCAGGTCGGCCGCCGACACCATCATCATCATGCCGACAGTCGCGTAGACGATCAGCACCGGGTACTCGAACCGGCGCGCCTGTTCCCGTCGCATGTAGTCGTCGGACATGACGATGGCGAGAAACGCCCCGACAAGGATCAGCACCTTCGCGAACTGGGCAAAGGTCGAGGTCATGAACATTCCGAAGAAGGCAGGCTCGGGCGCTTCTCCACCGAACATCAGCACCAGGACGGCGGCGACCGCCAGCGTCCCGGCCGCCAGCAGCGAAACCAGGCCAGCAGCCTCGCGCCGGTGGAACACGCCGATCATCAGTAACACCATGCCGGCAGCGGCGAGGAAGATCTCCGCTGCCGCAGGGAGCATTACCGGAACAGTCGATGCCGTCATGGGTACTCCCTCCCGCTCAGCGGGTCGCAACGACCACGCCGGCTTCGCCGAGCGCGAGCTGGTGCCGGGCAATCAGGTGATCGACCGAGACCGCCATCATGTCGAGGAACGATGCCGGGTACAGGCCCATCCAGAACACCAGGACCACCAGCGGCGCAAAGACGCACACCTCGCGCGGTGACAGGTCGAGAATGCCCTTGAGGTTTTCCTTCTCCAGCTTGCCGAAGATGATGCGCCGGTAGGCCCAGAGCATGTAGGCCGCGCCCAGCACCACACCGGTTGCGGCGAGCGCCGCCAGCACCGTGCTTTCGGCAAATGCGCCGGCCAAGACCAGGAATTCACCGACGAACCCGCTGGTTGCCGGCAGTCCGACCGACGCCATGGTGAAAATCATGAATACGAGGGCGTAGCGCGGCATGCGGTTGACCAGACCGCCGTATGCGGAGATCTCGCGGGTGTGGACGCGGTCGTACACCACGCCGACGCACAGGAACAGCGCCGCCGAGACGATGCCGTGGCTCAGCATCTGGAAGATCGAGCCCTGCACGCCCTGCTCGTTCAGCGTGAACATGCCGATGGTCACGAATCCCATGTGCGCAACGGAGGAGTAGGCGATGAGCTTCTTCAGGTCATCCTGTGCCAGGGCCACCAGGGAGGTGTAGATCACCGCGACGACGCTGAGCGTGTAGATGAGCGGGGTGAACAGTTCGGTCGCTTCCGGGAACATGGGGATCGAGAACCTGAGGAACCCGTAACCGCCCATCTTCAGCAGCACCCCGGCAAGGATCACCGATCCGGCCGTGGGTGCTTCCACATGCGCGTCCGGCAGCCACGTGTGGACCGGCCACATCGGAACCTTGACGGCAAAGGAGGCGAGGAAGGCCAACCACAGCCACGACTGGAGCGTGGTCGCGAATCCGACGTTCATGAGTGTGGGAATGTCGGTGGTTCCGGCGGTGAAGTACATGGTCAGCATGGCGACCAGCATCAGCACCGAGCCGAGCAGGGTATAGAGGAAGAACTTGAAGGCGGCGTAGACCCGCCTCGGTCCTCCCCAGACCCCGATGATGATGAACATCGGGATCAGGACACCCTCGAAGAAGATGTAGAAGACCAGCAGGTCGAGCGCACAGAACATGCCGACCATCATGGTCTCGAGCACCAGGAACGCGATCATGTATTCCCGGACCCGGATTCGGATCGCGTCCCAGCTGGCCAGGATGCAGATCGGGGTCAGGAAGGTCGACAGCAGCACGAAGAACAGTGAAATGCCGTCGATCCCCATGTGGTAGCTGATGTCCGAACCCGGGATCCAGGCCGCCCGTTCCACGAACTGGAACTCGGCGGTGCCCGGGTCGAAGTTCACCCACAGCAGGACCGACAGCAGGAAGGTCGGCATCGAGGCCCACAGCGCGATGTTGCGGGAATTGCGGGCAACCGTCTCTTCATCGCCGCGCACGAACAGGATGAACAGGCACCCCGCAAGCGGAAGGAAGGTAATCAGGGAGAGGAGCGGCCAGTCGTTGCCCATGGTCTCAGCTCCCCCTGGCCAGCAGGTACCAGGACACGATGGCGACGACGCCGATCATCATGGCAAACGCGTAGTGATAGACGTAGCCGCTTTGCAGCTGGCCGGCCCGTCCGGCGAGCCGCCGGGTCAGCGCGGAAACCCCGTCGGGACCGAACCCGTCGATCACCGCACCGTCGCCGCCCTTCCACAGGATCCGGCCAAGGCGAAGCGCGGGTCGCACCAGCAGGAAGTCGTAGAGTTCGTCGAAATACCACTTGTTGAGCAGGAACCGGTAAATCTCGCCGTAGTGTGTCACCAGCCAGGCCGGCCAGGCGGGGCGCGCGCAATAGCAGAGCCAGGCGCCGGCGGTTCCGATCACGAACATGACGGTGGGCGCGAGGATCACCCAAAGGGGAACGTGGTGGGCCGCTTCGAGGACCCGGTTGCCCTCGAGGACCAGCAGCGCCTGGCCCCAGAACGCATCGAGCAGCTCACCCCCGAAATACGGGTAGGCGATCGCACCGCCGAACACCGCACCGGCGGCCAGGACACCCAGCGGGGCCAGCATCACCAGCGGGGACTCGTGGATGTGCGACTGGACCTCCTCCGACGCCCTGCATTCGCCGTGGAAGGTCATGAAGATCAGCCGCCAGCTGTAGAACGCGGTCATGCCCGCACAGAGCACACCGACCCAGAACGCGAACAGCCCGACGCCGCTGCCGCTGGCAAAGGCCGACTCGAGGATCAGGTCCTTGGAGTAGAACCCGGCCATGAACGGGAAGCCGGTCAGCGCAAGGGTGCCGATGATCATCAGCCAGTAGGTCGCCGGGATGCGCCGGCGCAGACCGCCCATCAGGCGCATGTCCTGCTCGCCCGACACCGCGTGGATCACCGACCCCGCACCGAGGAACAGCAGCGCCTTGAAGAAGGCATGGGTGTAGAGGTGGTAGATCCCCGCCGAATAGGCCGAAACACCGCATGCGAAGAACATGTAGCCGAGCTGGGAACAGGTGGAATAGGCGATCACCCGCTTGATGTCGTTCTGGCACAACCCGACCGTGGCGGCAAAGAACGCCGTGGCAGCTCCGACAACGGTGATGACCGCCAGGGTATCGGGCGCGTACTCCATCATCGGCGAAAGCCGCGCGACCAGGAACACGCCCGCGGTGACCATGGTTGCGGCGTGGATCAGCGCCGAGACCGGTGTCGGGCCCTCCATTGCGTCGGGTAGCCAGGTGTGCAGGCCGAGCTGGGCCGACTTGCCCATGGCGCCGATGAACAGCAGAAGGGTCAGCACCGTAATGGCGTCGGCGCTGACGCCGAGAAACACCAGTTCGGTTCCGGCCCGGTCGGGAACGGCCTGGAATATCTCGTCGAGCACCACGGTATCGAACAGCAGGTAGGTGCCGAAGATGCCGAGCGCGAACCCGAAGTCGCCGACACGGTTGACCAGGAACGCCTTGATGGCGGCTGCGTTGGCGGACGGGCGATGGTACCAGAACCCGATCAGCAGGTACGAGGCGAGCCCCACCCCTTCCCAGCCGAAGAACATCTGCACCAGGTTGTCGGCCGTCACCAGCATCAGCATCGCGAAGGTGAACAGCGACAGATAGGCAAAGAACCGCGGCTGGTGCGGGTCGTCGTGCATGTAGCCGATGGAATAGACGTGCACCATGGTCGAGACCACGGTGACAACCAGGACCATGACCGCTGTCAGGGTGTCGAACTTCAGCGACCAGGAGGCGTTGAGGGTTCCCGAGTCGATCCAGGTGAGCAGGTGCACGGTCCGCGGTGCGTCAAGAACGACCACCTCCCAGAACAGGTGCAGTCCCAGGATCATCGAGAGCCCCATGGCCACACAGGTGGTCAGGCGGGCTCCCCTGGCTCCGATCAGCGGCGCCCCGAAGCCGGCGATCAGCGCTCCGATCAACGGCAGGAAGACGAGGGCGGAGTTCATGCGCGCGTCATCCCTTCATCATGTTGATGTCTTCCACCGCGATCGAGCCGCGGTTGCGGAAGTAGACGACGAGGATGGCGAGACCGATTGCGGCCTCGGCGGCGGCAACGGTCAGAACGAACAGCGCGAACACCTGCCCGGTCAGGTTTTCGAGCCAGGCGGAAAAGGCGACCAGATTGATGTTGACCGCCAGCAGCATCAGCTCGATCGACATCAGGATCGTGATCACGTTTTTCCGGTTCAGGAAGATCCCGAAAATGCCGAGCGTAAAGAGGATTGCCGCGACGGTCAGGTAGTGCCCGAGTCCGATCTGCCACATGGTCAGACCCCCTCGCCGCGATTGACCTGCACCACGTCGACCGCCTCGGCCCGGGTTCTTGCCAACTGGGCGCCGATGCGCTGACGCCTGACGCCCTCCCGCGACCTGAGCGTGAGCACGATCGCCCCGATCATCGCGATCAGCAGGATCACGCCCGCCGCCTGGAACAGGTATACGTACCGGGTATACAGGAGCTGTCCCAGGGCGTGGGTGTTCGGAATCTCCGACGGCGGCGGCATGGCCACGGCACCGGTGCCGGCCGCCTCCGGCGCGATGGTCCAGGCGGCGAACACGAACAGCAGCTCGACAACCAGGATGACGCCGACAAGCGCACCGATCGGCAGGTACTCCATGAACCCCTGCCTGAGCTCGACGAAGTTGATGTCGAGCATCATGACCACGAACAGGAACAGCACGGCCACGGCACCGACGTAGACCACCACCAGGATCATGGCGAGGAACTCGGCGCCGAGCAGCACGAACAGGCCGGCGGCGTTGAAGAATGCCAGGATGAGGTAGAGCACCGAGTGCACCGGGTTGCGCGACGCCACAACCATGACACCGGCCGCGATGGTCACGATGGAAAACGCGTAGAAGGCCAGTGCCTCGACGATCATCTCGATCCCCCGGAAATCCGGTTTGCTGCCGTCCCGGCGACGGGTGCCTCAGCGGTACGGTGCATCGCTGGCAAGGTTGCGCGCGATCTGCTCTTCCCACCGGTCACCGTTCGCGAGCAGCCGATCCTTGTTGTAGAACAGCTCCTCGCGGGTCTCGGTCGCGAATTCGAAGTTCGGACCTTCGACGATGGCATCGACCGGACAGGCTTCCTGGCAGAAGCCGCAGTAGATGCACTTGGTCATGTCGATGTCGTAGCGGGTGGTCCGGCGGCTTCCGTCGGCGCGGGGCTCAGCCTCGATGGTGATCGCCTGGGCCGGACAGATCGCCTCGCACAGCTTGCAGGCGATACACCGTTCCTCGCCGTTCGGGTAGCGCCGCAGGGCATGTTCACCGCGAAACCGGGGACTCAGCGGTCCCTTCTCGTAGGGGTAGTTGATGGTGACCTTGCGCCTGAAGAAATACTTCAGGGTCAGGTGCAGGCCCGAGACCAGCTCTGACAGCAGCAGGGCCCGGCCGCCCCGGATCAACTCCATGATCGTCTCCCCTCAGCGGCCCGGCGCACCGGCTAGCCGATCGTGTTCGGAACCAGGTCGAACGTCACCAGCACCCCGGCGGTGAACGCGACCCAGAACAGCGAGAATGGCAGAAACACCTTCCAGCCCAGCCGCATCAGCTGGTCGTAGCGGTAGCGCGGAAAGGTTGCCCGCACCCACAGGAAGAAGAACAGCACGAACGCAATCTTTGCGGCGAACCAGATCGGTCCGGGGATCCAGTTGAACGGCGCGATATCGAACGGCGGCAACCAGCCGCCGAGGAACAGGATGACGGTTATCGCGCTCATGAGGATCATGTTCGCGTATTCGCCGATGAAGAACAGAGCGAAGCTCATCGACGAGTATTCGACAAAGTACCCGGCAACCAGTTCCGACTCGCCCTCGGGCAGGTCGAACGGCGCCCGGTTGGTCTCGGCAAGCGCGGAGACGAAGAAGATGACGAACATCGGCAGCAGCGGGATCGCGAACCAGACCGTGCGCTGTGCCTCCACGATCTCACTCAGGTTGAGCGATCCGACGCACAGCAGCACCGTGATGATCACGAACCCGATCGAGACCTCGTAGGAGACCATCTGGGCCGCCGAGCGCAGGGCTCCGAGAAAGGCGTACTTGGAGTTCGAGGCCCAGCCGGCCATGATCACTCCGTAGACGCCGAGCGATGAAATCGCGAACAGGTAGAGGATGCCGACGTTGATGTCGGCCAGCACCAGGCCCGGCCCGAACGGAATCACCGCCCAGGCAACGAGGCTCAGGATGAAGGTCAGCATCGGCGCCAGGGTGAAGATCAGCCTGTTGGCGCCTGCCGGAAGGATGGTTTCCTTGACCAGCATCTTCACACCGTCCGCCAGCGGCTGCAGCAGGCCGAACGGTCCGACCACGTTCGGACCCCGACGTAGCTGCATGGCGGCGATGACCTTGCGTTCGAAATAGGTCAGATAGGCCACCGACACCAGCAACGGAACCAGGATCGCCAGGACCTGGGCGACGATGATCGCGGTTGGCACCACGTAGTCGTAGAGGAACACATTCATCGCGCACGCAACCCGGCGGGCACCGGCACCACCCCTCGCATCACGCCGCCTCCCCGATACCGAAGACCTCGGTGCACTCGGCCATCACCGCCGAACACCGGCTGATCGGATCGGTCATGTAGAAGTTGGCGATTGCGGACCCGAACGGCAGCGCGTCGACCGGTCCCTCGGTTCCGAACGGCAGCCATTCGGCCTGCTGCGGCCGGTCGAGCGCGGCGAAGACCGGATGCGCGGCCACCAGGGCGCGGCGCAGGTCTCCCAGGCTGTCATACTCCAGTCGGTGGCCGAGACGTTCGGACAGGGCCCGGATGATGCGCCAGTCCTCCCGCGCCTGCCCGGGCGGGAACGCGGCCTGGATACCGGCCTGTACGCGACCCTCGGTATTGACGTAGAGCCCGTCCTTTTCGGTGTAGGCGGCCCCCGGCAGGATCACATCGGCCCGGTGCGCGCCCCGGTCGCCGTGATGGCCCTGGTAGACCACGAAGGTGTCACCGGGCAGATTGCCGGCGACTTCGTCGGCGCCCAGCAGCCAGAGCAGATCGAGGCTGCCGTCGGCCACGCCCTCGACGATGCCCGCCATGTCGCGCCCGCCGGACCGGGGGACGAACCCGAGATCCAGCGCACCGACGCGGGACGCGGCGGTGTGCAGCACGTTGAACCCGTTCCATCCCGCGCGCACCATCCCGAAGGTCTCGGCAATGGACCGCCCGAGCGCATGAACCGCCTCTCCGTCATCGCGTGCGAACGCGGCCATGCCGAGAACCAGCATCGGAGACCCGGCCGAGCGCAGCACCTCGGCAAACGCGTGTTCACCCTCCAGGATCCGGAACAGCACGTCGGGAGCGTCTCCAAGGTGCCGGTACGGGTAGCTGAGGTCGTGGTGTTCGCCAACAAGCCCGATTTCGAGCCCGCCCGCGAGCCAGCGCTTGCGGATCCGCGCATTGAGCACCGGCGCTTCCCTGCGCGGGTTGGTTCCCGCCAGAAGGATCGCGTCCGCGCCCTCGATGCCGGCGATGGTGGTATTGAACAGGTAGCCGGCCCGCGCCGACGGGTCCAGGCGGGCGCCGTCCTGGCGACACTCGAGGTGGGGCGAGCCCAGCGCCGTCATCAGCTGCTTCAGCGCAAACATCGACTCGACATCGCACTGGTCGCCGACCACGGCCGCCATGCGCTCGCCGGCCAGGCCGGCAAGCCTTCCGGCAATGGCGTCGAAGGCCTGCTGCCAGTCGACCGGAACCAGGCGTCCCTCGACGCGCAGGTATGGCCGGTCGAGCCGCTGGCGCTTCAACCCGTCACAGGCGAACCGGGTCTTGTCGGAAATCCACTCCTCGTTGACCTCCTCGTGGGTACGGGGCAGCACCCGGAGCACATCGGACCCGCGGGTGTCGACCCTGATGCTTGATCCCACCGCATCCATGACATCGACGGTCTCCGTCCGGGTCAGTTCCCACGGCCTGGAGACGAAGGCATAGGGCCCCGAAGTCAGCGCGCCGACCGGGCACAGGTCGATGACATTGCCCGACAGCTCGGAGGCGAGTGCCTTTTCGAGATAGGTGGTGATCTCCATGGTTTCGCCGCGCCCGAGCGCACCGAGGTCGCTTACGCCCGCCACCTCGGTGGAGAACCGTACGCAGCGGGTACAGTGGATACAGCGGGTCATCACCGTCTTGATCAACGGGCCCATGTCCTTGTCTTCCACCGCCCGCTTGTTTTCGGCAAACCGGCTCGAATGATGACCGTAGCCCATGGCCTGGTCCTGCAGGTCGCACTCGCCCCCCTGGTCGCAGATCGGACAGTCGAGCGGGTGATTGATCAGCAGGAATTCCATGACGCCGTGCCGGGCCTGACGGACCATGTCGCTGTCGGTACGGATCTCCTGGTTGTCCATCGCAGGAAGGGCGCAGCTGGCCTGCGGCTTGGGCGGGCCCGGGCTGACCTCGACCAGGCACATGCGGCAATTGCCGGCAATCGACAGCCGCTCGTGGTAGCAGAACCGCGGAATCTCCTTGCCCGCGGCCTCGCAGGCCTGCAGGACGGTCGCCCCGGCCGGAACCTCGACCTCGATCCCGTCTACCTTCAGCTTCGGCATGCTGTCCCCCGGGCTCCCCGTGCCTGTTGCTGGCGTTCAGTCAGCCGCCTCGACGCCCGTCGCGGCCTTGCGTCGGCGGATCCGGTCCTCGACCTCGTCACGGAAATGCGCAAGCAGTCCCTGGATCGGCCAGGCGGCCGCATCGCCGAGGGCGCAGATGGTGTGACCCTCGACCTGCCGTGTGACCTGCTCCAGCACATCGATTTCCTCGGGTTCGGCGTCACCTGTCACGAGGCGTTCCATCACCCTCCACATCCAGCCGCTGCCCTCCCGGCATGGCGTGCACTGGCCGCAACTCTCATGCTTGTAGAAGTACGACAGCCTGGCGATCGCGCGGATGATGTCGGTCTCGCGGTTCATCACGATCACCGCCGCGGTCCCGAGTCCCGAGCGCACCGCCATCAGGGAGTCGAAGTCCATCAGGATGTGGTCGCAGATCGACCTGGGAATGCAGCGGACCGACGAGCCACCGGGAATGACGGCGAGCAGGTTGTCCCAGCCCCCGATCACGCCGCCCGCGTGGCGTTCGATGAGCTCCCGCAACGGGATGCCCATCTCTTCCTCGACATTGCACGGATTGTTGACGTGTCCGGAGATGCAGAAGAGCTTGGTTCCGGTGTTGCGTTCACGTCCGAGGCCGGCGAACCACTCCGCGCCCCGACGCAGGATTTCCGGCACCACGGCGATGCTCTCGACGTTGTTGACCGTCGACGGACAACCGTACAGTCCGACCGCGGCCGGAAAGGGCGGCTTCAGACGCGGCTGTCCCTTCTTGCCCTCGAGGCTCTCGAGCAGCGCCGTCTCCTCTCCGCAGATGTAGGCGCCCGCACCCCGGTGCAGGATGATGTCGATGTCGTAGCCGCTGCCGCAGGCATTCCGTCCCACAAGACCGGCCTCGTAGGCCTGGTCGATGGCCGCCTGCAGCCGCCGTGTCTCGTTGACGAACTCGCCGCGGATGTAGATGTAGGCGGCGCTGGCGCGCATGGCGTAGCCGGCGATCACGCAGCCTTCGATCAGCTTGTGGGGATCGTTGCGGATGATCTCCCGGTCCTTGCAGGTCCCCGGCTCGCTTTCATCCGCATTGACGATCAGGTAATGCGGCTTGTCGCCGACCTGCCGCGGCATGAACGACCACTTCAGTCCGGTGGGAAAGCCCGCTCCGCCCCTGCCCCGCAGCCCCGACGCCTTGACCTTCTCGACGATGTCCTCGGGAGACTGGCTCAGGATCTCCCTCGTCGTGCTCCAGTCGCCGCGGGCACGGGCACCGTCCAGTCCCCAGTCGAACCAGCCATACAGGTTGGTGAAGATGCGGTCCCTGTCGTCGAGCACCGTCACTCTCCCTCGCGGCCCGGAGAAGCGGGCCGCAGTCCGGTCAATGTCGTCGCGCCCGCGCTGCTTTCCGAAAGGTTGCGTCCGGCCATCGAGCCCGGCGGCGGCGGCTCGCCGCGGCTGAGCGCATCGAGGAGTTCTCCGGTCCGTTCGTAGTCAAGATCCTCGTAGTAGTCGTCGTTGACCTGCAGGATCGGGGCATTCACGCAGGCGCCCAGGCACTCCACCTCGAGCAGGCTGAACATGCCGTCCCCGGTCGAGCCATGGTTCCCGATCCCGAGCCGGTCGCGGATGCAGCGCATGACCTGGTCCGATCCGCGCAGCCAGCACGGCGTTGTGGTGCAGGCCTGCAGGTAGTACCGGCCCACCGGCTTCAGGTTGAACATGGTATAGAAGGTCGCCACCTCGAGAACCCGGATCGGCGGCATGTCGAGACGCTCGGCCACCGCCTCGACCGCCTTCAGCGGCAGCCAGTTGTCGTTCTGACGCTGGGCCAGGTCGAGCAGCGGGATGACGGCGCTTGCCTGGCGACCCGGCGGGTACCGGCCGATGATGTCGTCGGCCCGCGCCGCGTTCTCGGTGGTGAATTCCCAGTTAGCGGGCTGCTCCTCGGCGAATTCGTGGCCGCTCACCGGTCGATCTCCCCGAACACGATATCAAGTGACCCGATGATGGCGACGGTATCCGCCAGCATGTGACCCCGCGACAGGAAGTCCATCGCCGACATGAAGGCAAAGCCGGGTGCGCGGATCTTGCACCGGTACGGCCGGTTGGTGCCGTCCGCCACCAGGTAGACACCGAACTCCCCCTTCGGCGCCTCGACCGCCGTGTAGGTCTCGCCGGCCGGCACGTGATAGCCCTCGGTGTAGAGCTTGAAGTGGTGGATCAGCGCCTCCATCGACCGCTTCATCTCGCCCCTGGGCGGCGGTGCAATCTTGCGATCGGTGGTCTTGACCGGACCGTCCGGCATGCGCTCGATGCACTGTGCGATGATCCGCAGGCTCTGGCGCAGTTCCTCCACCCGGACCAGATACCGCGCGTAGCAGTCCCCCGTCCTGCCCATCGGGACATCGAAGGACATCTCGTCGTAGGCGTCGTAGGGCTGCGACTTGCGCAGGTCCCACGGCACGCCGCTTGCCCGCAGGCATGGCCCGGTAAACCCGAGGCTCTGGGCCTCGACCTCGCTGACCACGCCGATATCGACGGTGCGCTGCTTGAAGATGCGGTTGTTGGTCAGCAGGCTCTCCATGTCGTCGACGAAGGACGGGAACCGCTCGGCCCAGCGCGCAATGTCATCAAGCAGACCCGCGGGCAGGTCCTGGTTCACTCCGCCCGGTCGGAAGTAGGCGGCATGCAGCCGGGCCCCCGACGCGCGTTCGTAGAACTCCATCAGGTGCTCGCGTTCCTCGAATCCCCACAGCAGCGGCGTCATCGCGCCGACATCGAGCGCGAAGGTAGTGATGTTCAGGACGTGATTGAGTACCCGGGAGAGTTCGGCGTACAGCACCCGGATGTAGCGGGCGCGGCGCGGAATCTCCAGCCCGAGCAACCGCTCGACCGCAAGCGCGAAGGCGTGCTCCTGCGACATGGGCGAGACGTAGTCGAGGCGATCGAAATAGGGAACCGCCTGCAGGTAGGTCTTGTGCTCGATCAGTTTCTCGGTGCCGCGGTGCAGCAGGCCGATATGGGGGTCGGCGCGTTCGACGACCTCGCCGTCCATTTCCAGCACCAGCCGGAGCACGCCGTGCGCCGCCGGATGCTGGGGGCCGAAGTTCAGCGTCAGCGGCTTGATGCTGGTCTCGGCCATCAGTCCTCCCCGGTCCCGGACTGCGGGGCGAAAGCGGCGCGGGCTCCTTCCCACGGGCTCTCGAAATCAAAGTCCCTGAAGTCCTGGACCAGGTTGACAGGTTCGTAGATCACCCGTTTCTGCTCGTCGTCATAGCGGACCTCGACCGTCCCGGTCAGCGGGAAGTCCTTGCGCATCGGGTGACCCTCGAACCCGTAGTCGGTCAGCAGCCGGCGCAGGTCCGGATGGTCGGAGAAGAAAATTCCGTACATGTCCCAGGCTTCGCGCTCGTTCCACTCCGCAGAGCGGAACAGACCCGTTGCGGTCGGCACCGGGGTTTCCTCGTCGGTCGCAACCTTCACCCGGACCCTGAGATTGTGACGGATGCTGAGCAGGTTGTAGACCACATCGAAACGCTGCTCACGGTCGGGCCAGTCCACGCCGCACAGGTCGACGAGGATGCCGAACAGGCACTGGGAGTCCGCACGCAGGAACCGCAGCACCTCCAGCACGCTGTCCGGCCGGGCCCGGAGCGAGAGTTCGGACCCCGACCACTCCACCGCCTCGAGATGGTCGCGCAGGGCATCGGCCACGTAGTCGGCGAGTTCCCGCGGCATGAGGACGGGCCGGTCGTCAGCCATGATGACGGCGTCTCCAGATCCGGCGGATGTCACCGTGCGATCGTCCCGGTCCGACGGATCTTGCGCTGCAGCTGCATCAGCCCGTACAGCAGTGCTTCGGCCGTCGGCGGGCAGCCCGGGACGTAGATGTCGACCGGGACGATCCGGTCGCAACCGCGCACGACGGAATAGGAGTAATGGTAGTAGCCGCCGCCGTTTGCGCACGACCCCATGGACACGACCCAGCGGGGTTCCGCCATCTGGTCGTAGACCTTGCGCAGCGCCGGCGCCATCTTGTTGGTCAGCGTTCCGGCGACGATCATCACGTCGGACTGCCGGGGACTGGGGCGGAAAATCATGCCGAAGCGGTCGAGGTCATACCGGCTGGCGGCGGAGTGCATCATTTCCACCGCGCAGCAGGCGAGCCCGAAGGTCATCGGCCACAACGAGCCGCTGCGCGCCCAGTTGAACAGCTTGTCGGCCTGGGCGACCACGAAACCGCGCTCACGCAGTTCGTCGCCGACGGCGCCGAGGATGGCGTCCTGGTCGGCGCCGGGCGGGACCGGGCGGGCGGGACCGGCAATCCCCGTCACTCCCATTCCAGCGCTCCCTTCTTCCACTCGTAGACAAAACCCACCGTCAGGACGGCAAGGAACAGCATCATCGACCAGAAACCGAACAGGCCGATCGAACCGAGCGAGGCCGCCCAGGGAAACAGGAACGCAACCTCAAGGTCGAAGATGATGAACAGGATGGCGACCAGGTAGAACCGTACGTCGAACTGGCCGCGGGAATCGGTGAATGGCTCGAATCCACACTCGTAGGCGGACAGTTTCTCGGAGTCCGGCCGCTGGACGGCGATGACGAGCGACGCAATCACCGCCGCCGCGGCCATGCCGACGGCAATTCCGAGAAAGATCAGGATCGGAAGGTACTCAGCAAGCAACGCAGCCATTGAAGCTCTCTATCCGTCCGGCGGCGACCCTGAACCGCCTCGCCCGTCGCACCTGGCGCAGACCGACGACGGCCGGACTATACTGCGCGCCTCCATTCCGGGAAACCCCGCCGACGTCCGTTGCCGGACCCGCAAACGGGATCGGGAATTCTGGCGGGAGTGACGGGACTCGAACCCGCGGCCTCTGGCGTGACAGGCCAGCGCTCTAACCAACTGAGCTACACCCCCGCGACACGCCTCCGGCCCCGGGGGCCGGCTGGCCGGATTTCCTATCGAATTGCGCGCGTTCCTGTCAAGCCGTTCCGGGGGGGTGTGCCGGGTGCGATCGGTCACCGGTCCACATGGACCGGGCAGCCCCCACTCACAACCTGTTCACATGCCTCCGCGGACGGGACGGCACTGAAGTCCGGTGACCGCGGCGGCGCCAGGCACCTTCACACACCACTTCACGGTTCCGCCAGAATGCGTCCCGTGGATCGGGACCCTGGATTGGATTCGCGCCGGACGACCGCCCGGGGGGAAAGTGATCGCTCGGTACTCCGGGTTCAGCCGCGTGGTGGGCGCTGACGGGATCGAACCGCCGACCTTCTCGGTGTAAACGAGACGCTCTCCCGGCTGAGCTAAGCGCCCGCCCCGGTTCAGCCGTTTCCGGCAACCGCGCCCTGCAGCTTGCTGCCGGCCTTGAATACCGCCCGGTTGCGGGCCTTGACCTCGATCGGTTCCCCGGTGCTCGGGTTGCGCCCCATGCGAGCCGGACTGCTCGCCACCCTGAACGTACCGAAGCCGACGAGCTGAACCCGCTCCCCGTCCGCCAAGGCATCCGTGATCACCTGGAGGGTTGCATCAAGGACGTCTGCGACGCTTCCCGGACCGACGTCGACCGTCCCGGAAACCCGGGCAACGAGTTCTTTCTTGTTCACTGCTTGCACTCCCTGTGTCAGCCATGACCTTACATTGGGTCATACTTTAGAAGACGCCCGCCTGACGAGCCTGACCGTCGAGAGGACCCTTTTCCTGTCGCCTGCCGAAACGGCCCTCCTGCACTGTGATTCCGGCGTCTGCTCCCTGCTTCTGGGTCCGGGACGCTAGAGACAGGCCGGCGCGGTTGTCAATGAGTCACGACTTCATCTCGCGGATCGTCACTCTCTGCCGGAGGCACGGTTTCCAGTGGTTCCTCGTCCGTCATATTGAACGGAACCGGTTCCTCGGCAAGGGCTCTCGAAATGACCTCGTCGACCGTCGCAACCGGCACGATCTGGAGATCGCACTTCACGTTGTCGGGAATCTCGGCGAGGTCCTTTTCGTTTTCCCGCGGAATGAGCACGACCTTGAGCCCGCCTCTCAATGCGGCAAGCAGTTTCTCCTTGAGCCCGCCGATCGGCAGGACCCGCCCCCGGAGCGTGATTTCACCCGTCATCGCAACGTCCCGTCGCACCGGAATCTGGGTGAGGACCGACACGATCGAGGTCACCATGGCAACACCCGCCGAGGGCCCGTCCTTCGGCGTGGCACCCTCGGGTACGTGAACGTGGATGTCGCGGTGTTCCAGCAGCTTGCGCCTGATCCCGTAGACCGACGCACGTGACTTGACGAAACTTTCTGCCGCCTGCACCGACTCGCGCATCACCGACCCGAGCTTCCCGGTCGACGTCACCCGGCCCTTGCCCGGAACCGTGACCGACTCGATGGACAGCAGCTCGCCGCCGACCTCGGTCCAGGCCAGCCCGGTGGTCACTCCGATGAGGTCGTTTTCCTCGGCCTGGCCAAAGCGGTACTTGCGCACACCGGCGTAGGTGCCCAGGTTCTCGCTGGTCACGCTGACACTGGACACGCTGTCCATCAGGATTTCCTTGACCGCCTTGCGGGCCAGGTTGGCCAGTTCGCGTTCCAGGTTGCGAACGCCGGCCTCGCGCGTGTAGTAGCGAATAAGGTCGCGCAATGCGTCCTCGGTGATTTCCCACTCGCCCTTGCGCAGTCCGTTGCGTTCGGTCTGCTTGAGGAGCAGGTGCTTCCGGGCAATGGCGACCTTTTCGTCCTCGGTATAGCCCGACAGCCGGATCACTTCCATGCGGTCGAGCAGCGGCTGCGCCATCCGCAGGGTGTTCGCGGTGGTCACGAACATCACGTCCGACAGGTCGTAGTCCACCTCGAGGTAGTGATCCTGGAACGAGTGATTCTGTTCCGGATCCAGCACCTCGAGCAGGGCCGAGGCCGGGTCGCCACGAAAATCGTTGCCCAGCTTGTCGATCTCGTCGAGCAGGAACAGCGGATTCGACTTCTTCGCCTTCTTCATTCCCTGGATGATCTTGCCCGGCAGCGAGCCGATATAGGTCCGGCGATGGCCGCGGACTTCGGCCTCGTCGCGGACACCGCCCAGAGACATGCGCACGAAATTGCGACCCGTCGCCTCGGCGATCGACTTGCCGAGCGAGGTCTTCCCGACACCCGGAGGACCGACCAGACACAGAATCGGTCCCTTGACCTTGCCGGTGCGCTGCTGCACCGCCAGGTATTCGAGGATTCTCTCCTTGACCTTCTCGAGACCATGGTGGTCCCGGTCGAGAACGACCTGCGCCAGACCCAGGTCCTTCTTCACCCGCGACCGCTTCTTCCACGGAATTGTGACGAGCCAGTCGAGGTAGTTGCGCACCACGGTGGCCTCGGCCGACATCGGGCTCATGTTGCGCAGCTTCTTCAGTTCCCCCGTGGCCTTCTCCCGTGCCTCGGCGGGGAACTTGGTCCGGGCCACCTTCTCCGCGAGTTCCGCCAGTTCGTCGCGCGAATCGTCCGACTCGCCCAGCTCCTTCTGGATCGCCTTCATCTGTTCGTTCAGATAGTACTCGCGCTGGGTCTTCTCCATCTGGCGCTTGACCCGGTTGCGGACGCGCTTTTCCACCTGCAGGACGCCAATCTCGCCCTCCATGTGGCTGAAGACCTTCTCCAGTCGGTCGGTCACGCCCTCGAGTTCGAGCAGCTCCTGCTTTTCGGCGATCTTGAGAGCGAGATGGGCGCTGATGGTGTCGGCGAGCTTGGTCGCATCCTCGATCTGGTTGACCGAGACCAGGACTTCGGGCGGGATCTTCTTGTTGAGCTTGATGTACTGTTCGAACTGGTTGATGACCGTGCGCGCAAGCGCTTCCTGCTCGCGCGAATCGCCGGGCAGTTCCTGAATCGGCTCGGCTTCCGCCTCGAAGAAGTCCGGATTGTCCCGGTAGGTCAGGATACGGGCCCGGCGCACACCCTCGACCAGCACCTTCACGGTCCCGTCCGGGAGTTTCAGCAGCTGCAGGACCGTGCCGACAGTCCCGACCGTGTACACGTCGTCGGGAGAGGGGTCGTCCTCGGACGGGTTCTTCTGGGTAACAAGCAGGATCTGCTTGTCGTCCTTCATCACGTCCTCGAGCGCGCTGATGGACTTGCGGCGGCCGACGAACAGGGGAACGATCATGTGCGGGAACACGACGATGTCGCGCAGCGGCAGCACGGGGTAGGTCAGAAAGATCTCGCTCATTTTCCGCTCACCCTTCTCCTGGCACCGAGTTCACCCCCGGGGTCCGGACCACGGGAACATGACAGCCTTGATGTAGGAAAGCCTTCCGCCCGGTTCAACCGTCACGCCCGGCTCTCACGATCCTCCCGACGCTCCGCGTGCACCGTGATCGGCGGAGACCCGCTCTCGACGACATCGGAGTTGATGATGATCTCCTGCACCCCGTCGTCACCCGGCAGGTCGAACATCGAATCGAGCAGGATGTTCTCCAGGATCGAGCGCAGCCCGCGCGCACCGGTTTTCCGCTCGATCGCCCGCGCCGCAATGCTGCGCAGCGCGTCGTCACGGAACTTCAGGTTCACGTTTTCCATCTCGAACAGCCGCTGGTACTGCCTCACCAGTGCGTTCTTCGGCTTGGTCAGGATGTCGACGAGCGCATCCGCGTCGAGATCGTCGAGTGTCGCCAGCACCGGCAGGCGTCCGACGAATTCCGGGATCAGCCCGAATCTCAGCAGGTCCTCGGGCTCGACACCGCGCAGGATCTCGCCGGTTCTGCGCGCATCCGGATCCTGGACATCGGCATTGAACCCGATCGACGATCCCTTGTTACGCTGCGAGATGATGCGCTCGAGACCCGAGAACGCTCCGCCGCAGATGAACAGGATGTTGGTGGTGTCGACCTGGAGGAACTCCTGCTGGGGATGCTTGCGCCCGCCCTGCGGCGGCACGCTTGCAACAGTCCCCTCCATGATCTTGAGCAGTGCCTGCTGCACGCCCTCCCCCGACACGTCGCGGGTGATCGACGGGTTGTCCGACTTGCGGCTGATCTTGTCGACCTCGTCGATGTAGACAATGCCGCGCTGGGCCCGTTCGACGTTGTAGTCGGCGGCCTGCAGCAGCTTGAGAATGATGTTCTCGACATCCTCGCCGACGTAGCCGGCCTCCGTCAGCGTGGTCGCATCCGCCATGGTAAACGGAACATCGATGATCCGGGCAAGCGTCTGCGCGAGCAGTGTCTTGCCGCAACCGGTCGGGCCGATCAGCAGGATGTTCGACTTGGCGAGTTCGACATCGTTGTTCTTCTGGCTGTGCGACAGTCGCTTGTAGTGGTTGTGCACGGCCACCGAGAGGATGCGCTTTGCCTGGTCCTGCCCGATCACGTAGTCGTCGAGGACCTGGCAGATGGTCCGAGGCGTGGGGACCCCTTCGCGCGACTTGACCAGGGTGGTCTTGTTTTCCTCGCGGATGATGTCCATGCACAGCTCGACGCACTCGTCGCAGATGAACACGGTCGGACCGGCAATCAGCTTCCGGACCTCGTGCTGGCTCTTGCCACAGAACGAGCAGTAGAGCGTGTTCTTGGAGTCGCCGCTGGTGCCTGACTTGCTCATGTCATGCGAATCCGAAGTGAGTCACATCAATGCAATGTTAGCCGCTGCCGGTGACAGCGGACAATCGGCAATTGCCCTACGACCCGTCCGGCTCGCCGGATTCGGGTACCGGGCGCTTCTCGACCACCTCGTCGATCAATCCGAATTCAAGCGCGGCCTTCGGGGACATGAAGGTGTCCCGGTCCATCGCGCTCTCGATCTTGCGCAGCGTCCGTCCGGTGTGCCTGACGTAGATGCGGTTGAGCCGCGCCCGGGTCTCGAGGATCTCGCGCGCGTGGATCTCGATGTCCGTGGCCTGTCCCTGGACCCCGCCCGATGGCTGATGGATCATCACCTTGGCGTGCGGCAGGCAGTAGCGCTTGCCCTTCGCACCGGCCGCCAGCAGCAGGGATCCCATGGAGGCGGCCTGTCCGACGCAGACCGTCGACACCTCCGGCCTGATGTACTCCATGGTGTCGTAGATCGCGAGGCCGGAGGTCACGATCCCCCCCGGGGAATTGATGTACATCGCGATGTCCTTGGACGGATTTTCCGCCTCGAGGAACAGCAGCTGCGCGCAGATCACGCTCGACACCGCGTCGTTGATCGGACCGGTGATGAAGATGATCCGTTCCTTGAGCAGGCGCGAGTAGATGTCGAACGCGCGCTCGCCGCGGTTGGTGTGTTCGACCACCATGGGGATGAGGCTGCTCATCACTCTCTCCGCTGGGTTCCCTGAGGGGCCGGGATCATTCCTCGACCGCCGCGTCGTCCACCTCCATCTCGCGTCGCTTCAATTCCTCGAGAGTGACGGTCGTCTCGGTAATGGTCGCCAGTTCGGAAATGAAGGTGACGAGCTTGTTCTCGTAGACCTCCGACGCAATGGTCTCCACCAGCCGGGGAGACTGCTTCGCCAGTTCGTGCATCCGGTCGCGGCGTTCGGGGCCGAACCGGGAGGCCCAGGCCCAAATCGCCGGTTCGAGTTCGTGTTCCTCGACCGATATGTTGTTCTGCCGCCCGACTTCGCGCATGAGCAGGCCGAGCTTCACGCGACGCTCGGCAAGGGCCCGGATCTCCGGATCCTGTTCCTCGGCGGCGGTCTCCTCCGCCTCCTGCCCGGAACCGGCTTCATCCTGTGCCTCGACCGCCTGATCCGTGTCGTCGTCATCCCCGGCCCCGGCCTCGCCGTTATCATCGTCGGCACCGGCTCCGTCACCGTCTTCACTGTCAGGCAGGCCGGATTCAGGTTCGCTCCGCATCCGGTCCCGGATCGCGCCGTACTCGCCGTCGACCAGGACATCCGGAACGGGGAAGGTCGCATACTCGGCGAGCTTGTCCATCAGTCCGACAGAGAACAGGGCCTGGCAGCGCTCGCCATGGGCATGCGCCTGACTGGCCCGGATCAACCCGCGCAGCTGTTCCAGGTCCTCGCACCCCATCAGCTGTGCGAACTCGTCATCCACAGTCACGGGCACTTCGATCTCGACCGCCTTGACCGTGGCGGTGACCTCGACCTCGTCAGCGGGCTCACCGTCACCTGCGCCGTGCGTGATCGTGGACATGAAGGTCCTGGTCTCGTCGATCCCGGCGCCGACCAGCGCCTCGATCCACTCAGGGCGCCCCTGTTCCTCGGTCAGCGTGATCCGGGTACTCTGGTCATCAAGCTCCGCAACCGGTTCACCGTCGCGGACTGCCCGGCAGAATACGACGACCGTGTCGCCCTTTTCGACCGGGCGCTGTTCCTCGATCGGCACGTACCGGGACTGGCTGGCCGCAATCTCCGCGATCGCACCGTCCACCGCCTCGTCGGTCACCTCCACGACCATGCGCTCGAGTTCGAAGGAGGCGAAGTCGATCGGCTCCAGCACCGGCAGGGCCACGACGCGCATGGTCACCGCCATGCCGTTCTCGACCGGCTCTTCCGACGGCAACAGCGACGGCGTGAAGGCCGGCGTGATACCGCGCTCGTCGCAAACCTCCTTCGCCTTCTCGCTGATCACGCGCTCGAGAATCCGCTTGCGAACCTCCCCGCCGAACCGGTGCCGAAGGACCCGCAACGGCACCTTTCCGCGACGAAACCCCGGCAGATTCATGCCGCTGGCCTCGGTCTGCAGCTGCTCGTCGACCAGCAGGTCCACCTCCTGGTTCTGGATGACAAGCCTGAACTCGTGATCGAGCCTGTCGCTCGCTGTCATGCTCACCTGTTCTCAGTCCTGTCCGGTTGTTGTGTGCCGACCGGTTCGACGCGGTGAATTCGGCAACCATGGTGCGGGCGAAGGGACTCGAACCCCCACGGCTTGCGCCACCAGATCCTAAATCTGGCGTGTCTACCAGTTCCACCACACCCGCCCGCCGGTCGCGGCCAGACCGTGCAGCCTCGACTGCTCGCGGCGCATGGCTACTGGATGCGGGTATCCCCGTCAACCATGCAGACAGACTGCGCCATCGCTCAGCCCCGGGCCAGGGACCGGATCGACTGGCTGGCAGCGATGCGGCCTTCCCTTGCATACCGGGCGCTGTTCACGGCGATATCACCGGTACGGTAGAGGTAGTTGACCATCAGTCCCCAGGATTGCGTGCGGCCGCGGACCGAGCGGTCGCCCATCCAGTTCAGCCGTTCGACCCGGGCTCCGTTGCTCAGGTGAAAATGGGCAACCGGATCGTACGCGCGGTTCCCCTGCCTTTTCGCCGAGGTCAAGTAGCGGGCCGCAAGCCGCGTGAGCGGTTCGCGTAACGCCGCTTCCATCGCGCTGTCCCCCTGTTCCAGGCGCGCGAGCAGGCCGGTCAGACCGGCGCCACCGGTCGGCAGGGCACGGCGTTCGGACGCCGTCAGTACCTGCGTACCGGCTTCACTGACCTGTCTCCCCACCCAGCGCGAGAAACCCGGGATCGGCGACAGCGTGGCGAAGAAGCGCAGGTTCGGCAGCTCCTGCTCCAGCACCCCGACCACGTGCCTGATCAGGAAGTTTCCGAAACTGATCCCGTCAAGGCCGCGCTGGGCGTTGGAGATCGAGTAGAACACCGCGGTGTCCGCGGTTCTCGGATCGACCGCGGGCGCGGTCTCGTCGAGAAGCTCGTCAACGCTTGCAGCCATGCCGTTGACCAGAGCCACCTCCACGAAGATCAGCGGTTCATCCGGCATGGTCGGATGCAGGAACGCGAAACACCGGCGGTCTGAATCAAGTCGGTTCTTCAGATCTTCCCACGAACGGATCTCGTGCACGGCCTCGTAGGCGATCAGCTTCTCAAGCAGCCGCGCCGGCGATGCCCAGTCGATCCGGCGCAGGTCCAGCAACCCGAGATCGAACCAGTGCGAGAGCAGAGTGCGCAGGTCGTCGGCCAGGAACCGGATCTCGGGGTGTTCCTTGCGGGCCCCCAGCATCTCGGCACGCAGGTCGACCAGGAATTTCATTCCTTCCGGCAGGGTGGTGAACTGGCGCAGCAGCACCCGCCATCGCGGTTCCAGGGCCCCGTGCAGCAACTGTTCTGCTTCCCGGCGCGCGTGCGCATCCCCGCCACACGCCGCGAGTTCCTCCAGCGCCCGGTCGACGGCGTCGCGGTCGCGGTCGAATCCGGTGGCGAGTTCGTGCAGGAACCGGGTCCTGCCGATCCGGTCGAGTTCCAGGTAGCGCCGTCCGAGTTCCGCTGCCCTGGCCCGGTTGGTCGCCGCATCGCCCACCGCCGCGACACATGCCTCCATTTCGGAGCGAACGCGCGCCCGGTCCTCGTCGGGAAGGTCCGCACGCAACCGCCCGGAAACGTGGTAGCGCGTGGTTCCGGACAGGTCCGACCAGGCGCGAACCAGGTTCGCAAGCGTCCGGTCCAGCAGTCCGGTGGGCGAGTCATCCGTCATCACGGCCACTCCGGGTAAGCGCCGCGACACGAGCCGCGGGCAACAGGTCGGGAAGGTCGCCTGCCAGCAGTCCGGGGCCCGCGGCGGACGCCGCAGCGCCGTTCAGCCAGACCGCGGCCGCCGCCGATTCGGCCGCCGGCATGCCCTGGGCCAGCAGTCCGGTAATGGTCCCCGCGAGCACGTCACCGGTTCCGCCGGTTGCGAGCCACGCCGGTGCATTGGAGTTGACAAGCAGGTCTCCGCCGGGAGCCGCGATCACCGTGTCCGCACCCTTCAGCACCACCACCGCGCCCAGCCGCTCCGCCGCCGCGCGGGCACGGCGCATCTTTCCGGAACCGGGGTCGGCGAGCTCCGGAAACAGGCGTGCAAACTCGCCCTCGTGAGGGGTTATGACCAGCGGACCCCGGATCGCGGCTGCCAGATCGTCGGCGGCATCCGCAAACAGCGTGAGCGCGTCGGCGTCAAGCACCGCCGGTGCTCCCCGGGCAAGCAGGGAGACGACCGCGTCCCTGCCTCCCGGCCCGGTGCCCATTCCGGGCCCCGCAAGCATGGCGGTGAACCTGACCTCGCCCGCTCCCTCGATCGGGCGGACCAGCGCTCCGGGCGCCGTGGCCCGGTAGATCGCCTCTGCAGGTCCGGGAACGGCAAGGGTGACCATGCCGCAACCGATGCGCCGGGCCGCGGCCGTGGCGAACCGGGCCGCGCCGGTCATCCGCTCACCACCGACGACAAGCGCGTGGCCCCGGCGATACTTGTGATCGGTGAACACGGGTGATGGCAGATGCTGCTGCCACACTCCGGGCGCATTGAGCGCCTGTCGCGGAGCGATGGTCTCGAGGACCCGGTCGGGAATTCCGATATCGACGATCCTCACCGTTCCGCAAAGATCCCGGCCGGGCAGCAGCAAGTGCCCCGGCCGGCTCCGGAAGAAACCGACCGTGAGCGTGGCCGGCGCCGCGATCCCGCGTACCTGCCCGGTATCGCCGTCCACCCCGCTCGGCACATCGATGGCGACGCGTGGCGCCCTCACCCCGGCCATGGCCTGCACCAGCCCGGCGGCGCCGGCGCGGATGTCACGGTTGAGACCGGCACCGAACAGCGCGTCGACGACGAGGCCGGCGCCCTGCAGCAGCTGCGGTACGGCAGCGGTGGTCGCGCCGGTCCACAGTTCCGCCGCGCGAACGGCGTCACCGGCACCGCCGTCTCCCAGCATCCCGACCCTGACCGGCCAGCCTGATTCCGCCAGGTAACGCGCGACCACGAACCCGTCACCGCCATTGTTGCCCGGCCCACACAGGATCACGGCGCGGGTGGGGGCGAAGCGGCGCTGGATGACCCGGGCAGCAGCGCGCCCGGCCGCCTCCATGAGCACGAAGCTGTCGCCGCCGTCGACGGCCAGCCTGTCGGCCTCGGCCATCTCCCGCACGGTCAGCAGTTGCGACGTGGCGGGCATGCGCATCGCGGCGTGCTCCGGGGGACCGTCCCTGCAGTCATCGTGTCAGGTGAGGGGGAATGGGGCGAGTGATGGGACTTGAACCCACGACTTCCAGATCCACAATCTGGCGCTCTAACCAGCTGAGCTACACCCGCCACGGCAGCCCCACCCCGCCACGGCGGGATCGGCCCTCATCAACCGGATCGGGCGCGGTTTGTCAAGGTCGTCGTGGCACGACGCCGCGGCGCATCAACGAAAATGCGCGGCCAGCCGCGCGGCGGCGTCGTCGAGAACGCTGTCCTGCTTGGCGAAGCAGAACCGGATGAAGGATGTCGGACCACCCTCGCGGTAGAACGGGCTGACCGGGAGCGCCGTGACACCCGCCTCGCGGGTAATGTGGGTGCAGAATTCGACATCGTCTCCGTCAAATCCGGTTCCCGCAATGTCGACGAACAGGAAGTAGGTGCCCTCGCACACCACGGGCGCAAACCCCGGAATTGCGGCCAGCGCGCCGGCGAGCCGGTCGCGGCGGTCCTGCATCGACCGGTTCAGCCCCTCGAAATACGCATCGTTCTGCCCGAGCCCGAAAGCGACCGCCCGCTGCAGATTTGGCGCGGTGGTGAAGACCAGGAACTGGTGCGCCTTGGCGACGGTGCGCAGCAGGTCGGCCGGTCCGGTCACATACCCGACCTTCCAGCCGGTCAGGGAGAAGGTCTTGCCGGCGGATCCGATGCGGATGGTGCGCTCGCGCATGCCCGGCAGTGTCATCAACGGGACATGTGCGCGGCCGTCGAAGGCCATGTGCTCGTATACCTCGTCGCAGATCGCGACAGCATCATGCGCCCTGACCAGGTCGGCAAGCAGCGCCAGGTCGTCCTGCCCGTAGACCTTGGAGGCCGGGTTCTGCGGGGTGTTCAGCACCAGCAGCCTGGTCCGGTCGGAAAAGGCCGCCCTCACCGCCTCGGGATCGAGCCGCCAGTCCGGCGGCCTGATGCTGACAAGCCTGGGGATGCCGCCCGCTCGGCGGATGATCGGGACGTAGCAGTCATACAGCGGTTCGATGAGGACCACCTCGTCACCCGGCTCGATCAGTCCGAAGAAACAGGCCGCCAGTCCTTCGGTCGCGCCGGTCGAGACCATGGTCTCGGTCTGCCAGTCGACCTCGAGCCCGTAGAAGCGCGCATTGTGCGCGGCAACCGCCTTGCGCAGTTCCGGCAGCCCGAGCATCGGCGGGTACTGGTTGGGCCGGTCACTGAGGAATTCGGCCGCGCGCTCGAGCACCGGTTCCGGGCCGAAGTCGTCCGGGAAGCCCTGCCCGAGGTTGATCGACCCGCACTCCATGGCAAGCCGCGACATGACTTCGAAGACGGTGGTGCCGTAGGAACCGAGGACGCTGTTGGCGGGTCTCATGGCATCACCTCCCTGTGCCGCCCGGGCTCCATACGGGAATTGACCGGACTGCTCAAGCCGGCGGGGATTCGGAGGTGGCGATGACACCGGTACGCTCCAGCAGGGCAATCCGGTCGGCATCGTAGCCGAGCTCGTCCAGGATCTCGCGGCTGTGCTGTCCCAGCATCGGTGGTGCCGTGACGTCGCAAACCGGCGTATCGGAAAACCTGATCGGCGAGGCCAGCATCGTGATGGTATCGCCGACCGGGTGCTCGACCTCGCGGAGCATGCCCCGCTCGTGCACGATCCCCGACCCGAACGCCTCCTCGAAGCTCTGGACGGGGCCGGCAGGCAGGTGGCGCAGGCGCACCATCCACTCCGCCCTGGTCCGCCGCTTCAGCACCGCGCCGATGATCGCGAACAACTCCTCGCGGTGCGCCGACCTGTCGGTCGCGGTCAGAAACCGCGGATCATCGGCAAGCTCCGACTGCTCGAGGATGTCGACACACAGGCGCCGGAACAGCCGGTCCGATCCGGTCGCCAGGTACAGCGGACCATCCGCGGTCTCGAACAGGTTTACCGGCGCCGAGACCGGGTGGCTGTTGCCCGAGCGTGGAGGCATCCGGCCCGACAGCAGGAAATACTGGGCGGCATTCCCGAGCGCTGCGGCGGCGACATCGCGCAGCGAGAGTTCGACATGCTGGCCGCGGCCGGTGAACTGCCGGGCCCACAGTGCGGCCATCACCGCGCCGGTGGCATGCAGGGCGGTGAGCATGTCGGAAAGCGGCAGGGGGCTTCGAAGCGGCGGGCCATCGGGCTCGCCCGTCAGCGCCATGATCCCCGACTCGGCCTGCATGACCGGGTCGAACCCCGGCCGGTCGGCAAGCGAGCCCTGCTCTCCGTAGGCGGAGATCGACAGGTAGACGAGCTGCGGGAAGCGGTCCCGAACAGACGCATGGTCAAGTCCGAACCGGGCCAGCACTCCCGGCCGGAAGTTCTCGACCAGCACGTCGGTCCGCTCCAGCAACCGCAGCAGGATCCGGCGGCCCTCTCCTTCGCGGAAGTCGAGACCGATGCTTCGCTTGTTGCGGTTGAACGCGAGAAAGAAATGTGAATCGGAACCCACCCGGGGTGCGGGATGATTCCGCGCCTCGTCGCCGGTCACCGGGTTCTCGACCTTGATCACGTCGGCCCCCATGTCCGCCAACTGCTGTGCGCACAGGGGGCCGGCCACGATCCGGGAGAGGTCAAGGACCCTGAGGCCATGGAGAGGCGCGCAGGTGTCGTCCATCGGGGATTCCCGGCAGCTGTCTACGGTGTGCGTTCTTCCGATTACCGCCGGCTTGGCTTACTGTGCAACGACTTTCACCAGGAGGGGAATCCGGATGCCCAGACTTGCCGAACGCCTCGGTCACCTCGGGACGGAAACCGCCTTCGAGGTGCTTGCGCGCGCCAACAGTCTTGCTGCGGAGGGCCGTGACATCATCAACCTCGGCATCGGCCAGCCGGACTTCAAGACACCGGACCACGTGGTCGAGGCTGCGGTGAAGGCATTGCACGACGGCCACCACGGCTATACCGCGGCCAACGGAATCCCGGAGTTGCGCGAGGCGGTCACGGCCGACCTGCACCGGCGCCTCGGGGTCGAGGTCGACCCGGCCCGGGTGCTGATCGTGCCCGGTGGCAAGGTCACCATGTTCTTTGCCATGCTGATCTACGGCGAACCCGGCGCCGAGATCCTCTATCCCAATCCCGGCTTCCCGATCTACGAATCCGCCATCCGGTTTTCCGGGGCGACCGCGGTCCCGATTCCGCTGCGAGAGGAGAACGGCTTCGCGTTCTCCGCCGACGACGTGCTTGGCCGCATCACCGAACGCACCAGGCTGATCGTTCTGAACAGTCCGGCCAACCCGACCGGCGGTGCGGTATCGCGGGACGAGTTCGACCGGCTTGTCGCCGGACTGGCCAACTGGCCGGACGTTGCGGTGATGAGCGACGAGATCTACGGCCAGTTGCTCTACGACAGTCACCACCACGTGAGCCTGCTGTCATACCCCGAACTCGAGGACCGTCTGATCCTGCTCGACGGCTGGTCCAAGACCTACGCCATGACCGGATGGCGGCTGGGGTACAGCGTGTGGCCCGAAAGCGCGTTCGCACACGCGGAGAAACTGGCGGTCAACTGCCATTCGTGCGTCAACGCCTCTGCACAGTTCGCCGGCCTCGCGGCACTCGAGGGACCGCAGGACAGTGTCAGGGACATGCGCCTCGCCTTTGCCGAACGTCGCCGCGTCATCGTCGACGGGCTGAACGACATCCCGGGCATCGGCTGCGTCGAGCCGGGCGGCGCCTTCTATGCCTTCCCGAACATCACCGGGACCGGCCTGTCGTCCGACACGGTGCAGGCGAGGCTGCTGGAGGAAGCGGGCGTCGCGGTGATCTCCGGGACCAGCTTCGGCGCGTTCGGTGAAGGCTACCTCCGGTTCTCCTATGCCAGCTCCCTGCCCTCCATCCGCGCGGCGCTGGATCGCGTCAGGAGCTGCCTTGCCTGATTGTGCGGCAACGCTATGCTGAATCACTAGGCAATTGCACTGATCCGGGGCGCTCCACCGCGGACCTGGGGGCGCCGGCTGCCCGCCGTACCCCGACAGTCCCGGCAGGAACGCCCTGGCACGTTTCTTGCGTTGCTCCAGACGAGTCCGGTGTGAACCTTGCGAAATCGGCAGGACCATGAAAAAGATCGAGGCGATCATCAAGCCGTTCAAGCTCGACGAAGTGAAGGAAGGTCTCCACGACGTCGGAATCCAGGGAATCACGGTCACCGAGGCCAAGGGCTTCGGGCGGCAGAAAGGCCACACCGAACTCTACCGCGGCGCTGAATATGTGGTCGACTTTCTGCCGAAGGTGAAGATCGAGGTGGTGATGGAAGATCATCTCGTCGAGCGTGCCGTCGAGGCAATCCAGCAGGCTGCGCATACCGGTCGCATCGGTGACGGGAAGATCTTCATCTCGACCGTGGATGAGGCTGTCCGGATCCGGACGGGGGAGACCGGCGCCGGCGCATTGTGACGTCGCCGGACCCCCGCCGTCGGAGACGGCGGTCCGCACCCCGTCAGCCGTCATTCAATCCATCAGGAAGGAAGCGATGTCAGACGCAAGTACAATTCAGCAGATGGTGCAGGAGCACGACATCAAGTTCGTCGACCTGCGCTTCACGGACCCCCGCGGCAAGTGGCAGCACTTGACCCAGGCCGTCAGTACCGTCGACGAGGACTCGCTCGCCGAGGGGTTCATGTTCGACGGTTCGTCCATCGCCGGGTGGAAGGCCATCAACGAGTCGGACATGTGCCTGATGCCGGATCTGGGCACCGCGGTCATCGACCCGTTCTTCGCACAACCGACCCTGACCCTGGTCTGCGACGTGGTCGATCCGCTGACCGGTCAGCCGTACAACCGTGACCCGCGTTCGACGGCGAAGGCCGCGATCAACTACATGAGCATGCTCGGCGTCGGGGACACCGCCTTCTTCGGTCCAGAGGCCGAGTTCTTCGTGTTCGACGAAGTCCGGTTCGATGTGACCATGGAACGCGCCTTCTACCAGGTCGACAGCGCCGAGGGACCGTACAATTCCGGGCGCCAGTACGAGGAAGGCAACCTCGGCCACCGCCCCGGCGTGAAAGGCGGCTACTTCCCGGTTCCGCCGGTCGACTCCGAACAGGACCTGCGCAGCGAGATGCTGGCGGTCATGGAGGAGATGGGTGTCGAGGTCGAGAAGCATCACCATGAGGTCGCGCCCTCGCAGCACGAGCTCGGCGTGAAGTTCGGCACCCTGATCAGGACGGCCGACACCATGCAGATCTACAAGTATGTCGTGCACCAGGTTGCCGCCTCCTACGGCAAGACGGCGACCTTCATGCCGAAGCCCATCGCCCAGGACAACGGGTCGGGCATGCACGTGCACCAGTCGATCTGGAAGGACGGGCAACCGCTGTTCGCCGGGGCCGGCTACGCCGATCTGTCGGACACCGCGCTCTATTACATCGGCGGCATCATGAAGCACGCCCGCGCGCTCAACGCCTTCACCAACCCGACGACCAACAGCTACAAGCGCCTGGTCCCGGGATTCGAGGCGCCGGTGCTGCTTGCCTACTCGTCGCGCAACCGGTCGGCATCGTGCCGCATCCCGCACGTCGACAGTGCCAACGGCAAGCGGGTCGAGGTCAGGTTCCCGGACGCGACTTCCAATCCGTATCTGGCCTTCTCTGCCATGCTCATGGCGGGCCTGGACGGTATCCAGAACCGGATCCACCCTGGCGATCCGATGGACAAGGACCTCTACGACCTGCCGCCGGAGGAACTGAGCGACATTCCCACGGTGAGCGCGTCGCTGCGCCAGGCGCTCGACGAACTCGACAGGGGCCGCGCGTTCCTGACCGCCGGCGACGTGTTCGACAACGACCAGATTGACGCCTATATCGAGCTCAAGATGGAGGAGGTCATCGCCTTCGAGCAGACCCCGCACCCGATCGAGTTCTCGATGTACTACTCGTCCTGACCGGGGGTTCCCCGGTCCGCACGGTCCGGGCCACCGGCGGTTACGACCCCGGTGGCCCGTTCGTACCAGGCGCCTGCCTTCAGTCCTCCTCCGGTGAGCAGGACCACCACTTTCTCCCCGTCGCGGATCTCGCCTGCCGCTCGAAGCCGCGCCAGTCCGCCGGCCGCCATCGCCGCGGTCGGTTCGGCATACAGGCCCATGTGCGCGAGTTCTCGCGCCGCGCGTGCGATGTCGTCCTCGGCGACCGCCACGGTTCCGCCGCGCGAGCGACGCAGCGCGGCCAGAAGCCGGGGCATGCGGACCGGGCGGCGGATCGCGGTCCCCTCCGCGATCGTGGTCGAGACCTCGCAGGGAACATGGTCCCCGGCGCCTGAGCGAAACGCGGCGTCGACGGGTGCGCAGTTCGCGGGCTGGACCGCGTACAACCGCGGCAGGCGGGGGATGTGACCCGCCCGCCGCAGTTCCCCGAACCCGGCATCGCAGCCGAGCACGTTGCTGCCCGCCCCGGTCGGGATCACCACCGCGTCGGGTGCGTTCCATCCGAGATCCTCCCACAGTTCATAGGCGAGCAGCTTGGTGCCCTGGATGAAGAACGGGTGCCAGTTGTGACTGGCGTAGAAGACGGTTCGCGCGCACTCGTGGGCCGCCTCCTCCGAGGCAGACCTCGGCCCCGGCACCAGACGCAGGCGCGCGCCGCAGGCCGCGATCTGCGCCAGCTTGGCGGGCTGGGTGGATGCGGGCGCAAGGATGTGCACCGTCATGCCGGCAGCCGCGCCATAGGCGGCAATGGCGGCACCGCCATTGCCGGAACTGTCCTCGACGATCTCGTCCACTCCCTGCTGGCGCAGGACCGAGATCATGACCGAGGCGCCGCGGTCCTTGAAGGATCCGGTCGGCATCATCCACTCGAGCTTGAACAGCGCGGCGAAACCGCGGAAATCGGCCTCGACGAGCGGTGTCAGTCCCTCGCCGAGCGAGACCGGTCGACCGATCGCGAACGGGAGCGCGTTGCGGTAGCGCCAGATCGAGCGGTCGGCCACAGCGATGTCGGACCGCGCCAGCCCGAGGTCGCCATGCACCTCAAGCGGCGCGCCGTCGTCGGACCGCCACCGCGGTTCCCCGATCGGATAGCTCTGCCTGCCCGCATCATCCGCAAGCCATGGTGCCTGCCGCGTCATCGCGTCGTCCCTTGCACTCTCGTGTTCCCGCGCGGCCGTGTCGCATGCGGCCCGATTGGATCGGGGTCACATGATGTAGTAGTGTTCCGGCATCCGACCACAGCTTTCGGTGGAGCCATGGCCGACCTGTTCCAGACCGCGTTGCGCCCGCCCGATGACTATACAGCAAAGGACATCGAGGTCCTGGAAGGGCTGGAACCGGTGCGGCGCCGGCCGGGCATGTACATCGGCGGGACCGACGAGAGGGCACTGCACCATCTTGCGACCGAAGCCCTCGACAACGCCATGGACGAGGCCGTGGCCGGGCACGCCACCCAGATCGACCTGGAACTCGATACGGACATGACCGTCACGGTGCGCGACAACGGTCGCGGCATTCCGGTCGATCCGCATCCCAGGTTCCCCGACAAGTCGGCACTCGAGGTGATCCTCACCACGCTGCATTCGGGCGGGAAGTTCTCCGATACGGCATACCGGACCTCCGGCGGGTTGCACGGAGTCGGGATCTCCGTGGTCAACGCGCTCAGCGCCGTGCTCGAGGTCGAGGTCGCCCGCGACCGCACCCTGTATACCCAGCGCTTCCGCCGGGGCGTGCCCGAGGGCGGGCTTGCGGCCGCGGGCCGTGTCAACAACCGGCGCGGCACCGTGATCCGGTTTCGGCCCGACGACACCATCTTCGATCCCGGTGCCCGGTTCAGCCCGGCCCGCCTCTACCGGATGGCCCGGTCCAAGGCCTACCTGTTCCGCGGCGTGCGGATTCGCTGGACCTGCGCGGCCGAACTGCTGTCGGGAAACCCGGAAACTCCCGAAACCGACACGCTGCAGTACCCGGGCGGCCTGTCCGATTTCCTGGACGCCACGCTGGGGGACCGTCCACGGATCGGCGCCGACCTGTTCTCGGGCGAGATCGCCTCGGCCGGGGGCGAGAGGGTCGAATGGGCCGTGAGCTGGCTCGACGGCCCGGATGACGGGTTCGTGCACAGCTACTGCAACACGATTCCCACTCCGAACGGCGGGACCCACGAGCTCGGGCTGCGCCAGGCGCTGACGCGCAGCGTGCGCGCCTACGCGGACCTGACGGGAAACGGAAGGAAACTCGCCGCCCTGACCGCCGACGATGTGCTGGGCGGGGCCTGCGCCATGCTGTCGGTCTTCATGCGCGACCCGCAGTTCCAGGGCCAGACCAAGGACCGCCTGACCAGCAGGGAGGCAACCCGGCTGGTCGAACAGGCAATCCGGGACAACCTGGACCACTGGCTGTCAGCCAAGCCGGCAGTCGCCGGGCTGCTGATCGATTCGATCGCGGAACGCATGGAGGAGCGGCTGCGCCGGCGCCGGCAGAAGGAGGTCAGCCGCAAGTCCGCCACCCGCAGGGTGCGGCTGCCGGGCAAGCTGACCGACTGTACCCGCACCGAGGCCAGGGGCACCGAGATCTTCCTGGTAGAGGGTGATTCGGCGGGTGGATCGGCCAAGCAGGCGCGAGACCGCGCCACCCAGGCCATCCTGCCGTTGCGCGGCAAGATCCTCAACGTCGCCAGCGCCTCGTCGGACAGGCTGCGCGGAAACCAGGAGCTCAACGACCTCGTCCAGGCCCTTGGCTGCGGCCGCGGCGGCCAGTACAGCGAACCGGAGCTGCGTTATGAACGGGTCATCATCATGACCGACGCCGATGTCGACGGCGCTCACATCGCGTCACTGCTGATGACATTCTTCTTTCGCGAAATCCCCCAGCTGCTCGAGAACGGACACCTCTACCTTGCCATGCCGCCGCTCTACCGGCTGAGCCAGGGCGGTCTCACGCTCTATGCCCGCGATGACGCGCACCGGGAGGAGCTCATGTCCGAGCGGTTCAACAAACGCGGCAAGGTCGAAACCAGCCGTTTCAAGGGGCTGGGCGAGATGCCGCCTGCGCAGCTCAGGGAAACCACCATGGACCCGGAACGGCGAACCCTGCTCCAGGTCGAGGTCCCGCCGCGCGCCGACGAGGCCGGCTGTTCCACGGAGCGCCAGGCGCTGGAGACCACGGTCGAGACCCTGATGGGACGCAGGGCGGACAGCCGGTTCGCCTTTATCCAGGAGAAGGCCCGGTTCGTCGAGACGCTGGATATCTGACGCTCCGCCCCGGCCGCCGCGCGCGGCCCGGCCTGTTGCTTGCACCGCATCGGTTTTGGCCTGATCCTGTCGCCGGATACCAACCAGGGAGAGAGACGACATGGAGGTACGCCTCGACGGAAAGGTTGCCCTCATCACCGGGGGCAGTCTCGGGCTGGGCCTTGCCATGGCCCGGCGTTTCGCTGAGGCAGGAGCCTCGGTCGGGATCACCGCGCGCCAATCCGGGCCGCTGGAGGCGGCGCGCGCCGAAATCAGCGCCGCCGGGGCCGGCAACCGGGTCGCCGCGGTGCCCGCCGACGTGAGCGATGCCGCGTCCTGTACCACCGTGCATGCCCGCGTTGCCGAGGAGCTCGGCCCGGTCGACATCCTGGTCAACAACGCCGGCACATCGCAGCGCGGCCCGTTTCTCGAAATTGGCGACGAGCTGTGGCAGCACGACTTCGACCTCAAGCTGTTTGCGGCAATCCGCCTCTCGCGCCTGGTCCTGCCAGGCATGCGGGAACGACGGTGGGGGCGGATCATCAATGTGCTCAATACCGGCGCCAAGGCCCCGCCCGCGGAAGGTGCACCGACGGCGGTGACCCGGGCAGCCGGCCTGGCGCTGACAAAGGTGCTCGCGAATGAGGTCGCCGGTGACAACGTGCTGGTCAACGCCCTGCTGGTCGGGCTGATCGACAGCAACCAGCACCGGGTCCGGCACGCGGCCGGCGGCGATGGCGGTAGCTACGAGGCGTTTCTCGAGGACATGGCCGCGGCCAACCGGATCCCGCTCGGCCGCGTGGGTCGCGCGGAGGAATTTGCCGACGTGGCCTGTTTCCTCGCGTCCGACCGGGCGAGCTACACCACCGGCGTCGCGATCAACGTGGACGGTGGCCGCAGTCCGGTCGTCTGACCGGCCCGCTACCGGTGACCGCCGCGTCGGTCCGCGCCCACCCGTTTACCGTCCTTGCTGCCATGGTGCTCGCCCAGGTGGCAGTGGCCATGGCCGTCATGACGGTGCCGGTGCTCGCTCCGCAGATTGCTGTCCATCTGGATGTCGAGACGAGCCTCATCGGGCTCTATTCCGCCATCGTGTTTGCCGGCGCCATCGCGCTCACCTCCATCGCGGGACCGGTGGTCGCGCGATACGGATCGGTCCGGACCACCCAGATCGCCCTGCTGCTGTGCGGCGGCGGAATGGCGCTCACCGTCACCGGATGGCTGCCCGCGGTCGTCGTCGGTGGTTTCGCGGCCGGCATGGGGTACGGGGTTGCGACACCGGCGGCAAGCCACCTGCTCGCACGCCGGACCCCTGTGCGGCACCGCGGCCTGGCCTTTTCGGTCAAGCAGACCGGGGTACCGACCGGCGGGCTGCTGCTCGGACTCACGATCCCGGTGATCGCCGCCCGGTTCGACTGGGACTGGGCGGTCGCATCGCTCATCGTCGTCTTTGCCCTCGCCATTGTCCTGATCCAGCCGCTCCGGGCCGTCCACGACACCGACCGGCAGGCCGGACACAGGATCGGACCCGGCGAGACCGCCGTCGCCATCCGCCTGGTCCTGTCCGACCCCGGTCTGAGGCCGCTTGCGCTCGCCTCCTTTGTCTACGCCTGGATGCAGCTGTCACTGTTCTCGTTCTACGTCGTGGTGCTGGTGGAACGGGCCGGGCTCGACCCGGTCGCGGCGGGGGCCACGTTTTCGGTCATGCACGCAGGCGGGATGTTCGGCCGCCCGGTACTCGGCTGGGTCAGCGACCGCATCCTGCCGGCACGACCGCTGCTGGCTCTCACCGGCTTCGGCATCTTCGCGCTCTCGATCGCGCTCGTGGCGCTGGATGCGAGCTGGCCACGGTCCCTGATCTGGCTGCTGTCGCTGATCGCCGGACTGGTTGCTGCCGGATGGAACGGGGTCTATATCAGTGAAATCGCCCGAATCATGCCGACCGAACTGGTCGGTCGCGCCACCGGCGGGGTGTCCGCCTTCGCCTTTCTCGGTGTGGCGACCGGCCCATTGGTATTCTCGGCAATCATCGCGGCATCCGGCAGCTACACCGCCGCCTTCCTGGTTATGGGCGGGATCGCGCTCGGGCCGGCCATGCTGCTTCTGCGGGCGCCGGGCAGGAGGGATGTGACATGAAGATCGTGGTGATGGGCGCAGGTGGCGTCGGCGGCTACTTCGGTGCCCGACTCGCCGCCGCCGGGCACGAGGTCGGGTTTGTCGCCCGCGGCCGGCATCTCGACGCGATCCGGAAATCCGGACTCCGGGTCCTGAGCCAGCATGGCGACATTCACCTCGCTGCAGCGCAGGCGAGCGACGAGCCGGGGGCGTTCGGGGTTGCAGACTTCGTGCTGTTTACCGTGAAGGCCCACGACTGCGCGCGTGCCGCAGATGCCATCGCCCCGACGCTCGGTCCAGACACCGGGGTCGTCCCGCTGCTGAACGGCATCGAGCACATCACCCTGCTTCGGCAGCGGCTGGGGACCGGGCACGTCCTCGGCGGTGTCGCCAACATCAGCGCACTGATCGAGCGGCCAGGCGTGATCCGTCATTTCGACCGGCTGCACATCCTGCGTGTCGGAGAAATGGACGACCGGCAGAGCGAGCGGGTTGCCGCATTCCGGGCCGCGTGCGCCGATGCCGGTTTCGACAGCCCGGTTCCGGGGAGCATCGAACGCGAACTGTGGCAGAAGATGGTGATGATCTGCACTCTTGCCGGAGCGAACTGCCTCACCCGGCTGGCGCTCGGGCCGTGCCGCAGCACGCCCGCCACCCGGGCGCTGATGGAGGACCTTGTCAGCGAGACCATCGCGGTCGCCCGTGGCCACGGGGTCGACCTGCCACAGGACCAGGCGGAACGTTCGCTCGCCCTGCTCGACACACTGCCGGCGGAGATGAAGGCGTCGATGCTGGCCGCTCTCGAGCGCGGCGAGCGCCTGGAGGTGTCCGCACTCAACGGTGCGGTGGTACGGCTGGGACAGGCCCGCGGCGTGCCGGCGCCCACGCACCGGGTGGTGCTGGCTGCCATGGCGCCGCACGAGAACGGCGCGCCCCGGGAGTGACGGAGGCGATCCGGCGGACGCCGGCTCAATAGTAGACCTCGGGCCGGTGTCCGAGCATGATCGCGCCAGCCTCCTCGTAATGGGCGACGCGCGACTGCACCTGCTGGCTCAGGGTGTGGATGTCCCTGAACCGTCGCTCGAACGGCCCGTCGCCGTGAAAGATCGCTGAAACGCCCGCCGCCCTGTGGATCCTGTCGGCGACCCCGATCGCCGAATTGATGACCTCGATCGTCGCGAGCCTGAGCCGGGCCCGGTCCTCGAGCCCCATGGCGCCGGTATCGGCGGCAGCGGCGGTCAGCTCGTCGAGGGTGCGGCACATCCAGGCGCCGGACGCCGACAGCCGCGCGTGCGATCGTGCAACCAGGGCGCAGATCGCGGACTGGTCGGCGAGCTTCGGCATTCCTCGCGGGGTCTTGGTCCGGGCGAGCGTCACCAGCCCCTCGAACATGCCGCGCGCGGTCCCGAGCGCGACCGCCGCAACGCCGACTGCATACAGACCCTGCTGGGTGAACCAGTACAGCGGTCCGGCGACGCACCGGTTCTCAGGCTCTTCGCGCGTGCCGGTCCGGCTCTCCGGCACGAACAGGTTCTCGACCCGGTAACTGTCTGAAGCCGTCCCGCACAGTCCGAGCGTGTGCCACGTATCGAGCCGCTCCGCCTCTTCGACGGGAAACAGGAAACTGCGGATCACCGGTCGGCCGAGCCGGTTGAGCCGCACGCTGCCGTCCGCCTCCTCCACCTGGCAGTGGGCTCCCATCCAGTTCGCCTGCCGGCACCCGCTGGCGAAATGCCAGGTCCCGTGGACGATGTAGCCGCCATCGACCGCCCGGGCCCGCTGGGTGTCGGGAGGCCCCCAGGCCATCACGGCGCGGGGATCGGCGTAGATCAGCCGTGCCGTGGCCGGCTCGAGGAACGGCGTGATCAGGCAGGCGCTGTTGGCGACGAACAGGTTCCAGCCCACGGACGCGTCGTGGCGCCCGATCTCGGACAGGGTCTCGAAGTAGCAGACGGGGGTGACCTCCTCGCCTCCGTAGCAGCGGGGCAGCAGCAGCCGGGCCAGCCGGGCGTCGTGGATGCGCGTGAGCAGCGGCTCGGGGATCCGCCGGGTTTCCTCGATCGTGCGCGCGGCGGCCGCGATCTCCGGGCCAAGCGCACGTGCACGCTCGAGCGATCCCTCCGGGCTGCACCGGTCCATGTCGTGCCCTCCACAGCGTCACAGCTGGCACAAGCGTCGCAGCATCGCCCGCGCTGTCAATGGCGCAGCCACCATCGTCTGCGGGCAGACGGTGGCGGGACCGGCCCGGTGGTGAACAGGAAGCACAGCGGGACGCCGATCAGGGCGGCAAATCCGAACAGGTGAAACGCGTTCAGATAACCGATCAGCTGTGCCTGGCGGCGCACCTCGCCATCCAGCGCCCCGAGACCGGAAACGTCCCCGGTGGACCAGGCGCCGGTGACGTCGGGGAAGCGCAGCGGTTCGCTGAACAGGGTGAGCAGGCTCGACATGTCAGCGTAGGACCAAGCCGTTGACTGGATCATCAGCACGACCGAAATCGAGATGAAGATGCTGCTGCCGAAATGGCGCAGCAGGTTGAACACGGCCGATCCCTCGACCATGTGCCGCGGAGCCAGGGTGGAAAAGGCCAGCGTCGCCATGGGTGTGTAGCCCAGCCCGAAACCGATGCCCTGGACCAGGTTGGTCCAGAACACGTCGAACGGGGTCATGTTGATATCAAGGCGCGCCATCTCGAAACCGGCGATCGCCTGGAGTGCGAGACCGGTGGCGAGGCACAGCCTGGGAGACCATCGGGTAAACTGGACCACGATGAAGAAGCTCACCCAGTTGCCGATGCCCCGGGCCGAGATCAGGTAGCCGACCAGCGAATCCGGATACCCCTTGAGCTCCTGCAGCAACGGCGGGAACAGCACCATGGGCGTGTAGCTGAGCCAACCCATGACGAAGGAGACCAGGCATCCGAGAGTGAAGTTGCGGTCGAGGAACAGCCGCGGGTTCAGGAAGGGCCGGTCGCTGGTGAAGCTGTGCACAAGGAAGATGTACAGGCAGATCGAGGCAAGTCCGGCCTCGAAGATGATCTCCCACGATTCGAACCAGTCGAGGCGCTGTCCGCGATCGAGCATCAGCTGCGCCGCGCCGATGGCGAGTGCCAGCGCGACGAACCCGGTGAAGTCGAAGCGGCTGGCCGTGCCGCGTTCCTGGTCTCCCACCGAAACGGCGGCGACGGCCAGACAGAAGACCGTCAGCGGGACGATCATGAAGAAGACCCAGCGCCAGTCGAGTGCCTCGGCCAGCAGGCCGCCGAGAATGGGTCCCAGCACCGGTCCCAGAACGCCGCCCATGCCCCAGACCATCAGGGCGAGCGGGTGGAGCCTGCGCGGGAAGGTCGCGAGGATCATGCCCTGGCCGAGCGGCATCAGGGGCGCACCGAACGCCCCTTGCCCGACCCGGCACAGCACCAGCGTCTCCAGCGAGGGAGCGAGCCCGCAAAGGGCCGAGAAGACGGCAAAACCGGTGAGCGAGCCGAACAGCAGCCGGCGCCAGCCGAAGGCGCCGGCAAGCCAGCCGGTCAGGGGAGTGGCGATCGCGGTCGCCACCAGGTTGGCGGTGACGATCCAGGCAATCTGGTCCGGGGTGGCGGAAAGCGCGCCCTTGATCTGCGGCAGCACCACGTTGGCGGCCGTGATCGTCATGCCGAAGGTCAGCGTGGTGACCTGGACGGTGAGCAGGATCAGCCAGTGCCGGAGACCGACCGGTTCCTCGGTCGTGAGTGCGGCGGATGTCATGAGCCGGGATCACGCCACGTGGTCGGGCGGTCTCACCCGGGGTGCGCCATCACCCTGACGGTTACTCTGCCGCGTCGGTCACCCGGCCGACCAGGTTCAGCGATGCCGAATTCATGCAATAGCGCAGGCCCGTCGGCGGTGGTCCGTCCTCGAAGACATGGCCGAGATGGGCATCGCAGCGCGCGCAGTGGGCCTCGGTCCGTGTCATGAAGAAGCTGCGGTCGACGCTGGTCCCCACCGCCGCATCGTCGATCGGCCGCCAGAAGCTCGGCCAGCCGGTACCGGATTCGAACTTGTCGGCGCTGTCGAACAGTTCGAGACCGCAACAGACGCAGGCGTAGACGCCGTCATCCTTGTTGCGCGCGTACTTGCCGCTCCAGGCCCGCTCGGTTCCGTGTTTCCGGGTCACCCGGTACTGGATCTCGTCGAGTTGCGCACGCCATTCGGCATCCGTCTTCACGACCTTTTCCATGACTGGTGCACCTCCGAGATCGACCTGGTCGCGGATGGCCCCGCGCAGGAGGAACTGGTGACCCCTACGGGACTCGAACCCGTGTTTACGGCGTGAGAGGCCGTTGTCCTGGACCGCTAGACGAAGGGGTCATCCCGCTCGCTTCTATCGCGTTCGCGTACGGGTTGCAAGCCGGGCCCGACGTCACAGCGGGGGCGATGCCCCTGCCCGGACCGGCAGGGGCATTCAAGACATCACCCGCCCGGTGTTCCCCGATGTGCTTCCCGACCGGCGGTCACCGATCGTCCCGATTCCGACCACGGGTTCCTGACACCGCCCTGAAACCGCGAAAACTCCGGAACGCAGTCCGTGACCACGGGAACGACGCCGCCCGAGCGCATGAACCGGATTGCAGCCCTCACCGATCACCGGGCCGGCCAGCGCCAACTCGCCGCGGAGGCTGCAATCGTCCCCGGCGCCCGGTTCCGCGCACCACGGGGCGCGCGACGGGGCCCTGAAGACCGGCGGCCCCCGCCAGGCGAAACCTGGCGGATGAAGTCGTTTCCGTCATCGGTATAATCCCTGTGACATTCACCGGGAGGAAGAGATGAAGTTCGGTCTTCGCTACGCAAATACCGGGCGCAACGTTTCGCCCGACAATGCGGTTGCGATCGCGCAGGCGGCCGAGGAGGCCGGGTTCGAGAGCATCTGGACTGTCGACCATGTCGTCGTGCCCAAGGGCTACCGGTCGGCCTACCCCTACGCCGCCTCGAGGCGGATGGGCGACGGGCGGGAAGACATGCAGTTGCCCGACCCGCTCATCTACATGGCGTGGATCGCGGCGGTGACCACGCGGATCCGGCTTGCCACCGGAATCCTGATCGTGCCACAGCGCAACCCGGTGGTGACCGCGAAACAGATCGCAACCCTTGACGCACTCTCGGGCGGGCGGGTCGACCTTGGCATCGGCGTAGGCTGGCTCGAGGAGGAGTTCGATGCCATCGGAGTCCCGTTTGCGGATCGGGGTCGCCGGACCGATGAGTGCATCGCGGCAATGCGCACGCTGTGGAGCGCGGCCGATTCCGCCGAATACCACGGGTCCCTGGTCGACTTCGACCCGGTCTACTGCCGGCCGCAGCCCGCAAACGGATCGATACCGATCATCGTCGGCGGCCACTCGAAAGCCGCGGCGCGGCGGGCCGGCCGTCTGGGCAACGGGTTCTTTCCGGCCCGGGGCGCGCCCCGAGACCTGTTCGACCTGGTCCACGCTGCGGCGCGCGAGCACGGCCGGGATCCATCCGAGGTTCCGTTTACCGTCTCGATGCCCGAGGATCCGGCGGATATTCCGGCACTCGCGCGCATGGGTGTCGAACGGGTCATGGTTCCGTCGAGTCCGATGGGGGGGACCTCCACCTGGGCGTCGACCCCGGACGAGGTCCTGGCACTTGCGGATCTTGTCGAACGCCACGCCGGAACCTGACGGAGGACTGGTGACCCCTACGGGATTCGAACCCGTGTTGCCGGCGTGAAAGGCCGGTGTCCTAGGCCTCTAGACGAAGGGGTCCAGACCCAGTCGGCAGGCGATGAGTGACTACGTGAACAGCCGGCCGAATGCAAGCCGGTTTGCCGGCTGGCGGATCCGTTCGTCCGGCGCAGCCTGGCCTCCCGATGCCGGATCAGGACGACGACGGGTCCGGCGCCTCCGGCTCCTGCCGGTGTGACCGTCGCCTGCGCCTGGCGTCGGCAGGGACTGCCTCAGACCTCCTCGCATCGGCCAGCGCTTCGCTGGCCTCGAGGTACTGCGCGGCAATGACAAGAAACCGTTCGTGCTCGTCGAGCAGGGCCCGGGTCTGTGCAACCTCGTCGGGCCGGATGCGGAGCGACCTGGTCTTGCCCCGGATCGAACGGTTCAGCACGTAGCTGGGACCATGGCCGGGACTGTCGTCCCCGGCACAGTGGCATCGGGACTTTCCGCACTTGCGATAATTCAGGGTGAGCTTGCCCGGGCGCAGGTCGCCCAGGGTTGCAAACCGTGCCAGCGCCTGGTCCCGGCGCCGCACCAGCTCGTCAATGTTCGCCATCGAGATCTCCTTGCCGTGCAAGAGTACCGAAGCGTGCCGGCGCCCCGCAATCCGGTCCGGGAGGTATCGAAGGCGGTCGCACCGGCGCAGGCCCTGTTCCGGCGGCCGCCCTGGCCACGTGCCTCACCCCCGCCAGACCAAGGGTTGCGCAACACGGGTGCATGGCGAATACTCACAAGAAGCGGTCACGTGATGCAGAGGGTTGGCGTCCTTCCTGTTGCCTGATATTCCACACTGGAGAAATGCAGGTGACGTCGAGGCGAGTGGTATAATGGTTATACCAGATGCGCGGGCAGATCAATTCTTCAGTGTATCTTTTGCTCTCTGCGGCAGATGGAACGCGTACCTGCAGGCCGACTGCAGTACCGGGGATATCAGCCGACCGGGAACGTGGCTGTCCGGCGAGTGTTTCGCCGGCGAAAGTCCCGCCCCGGTCTTGACGGAAACCGTGCCTGAATTGAATCGGAGGAACTGATCATGAACAGATCAATGGTTGCGGCTGCCGTCATGGCGGGAGCCATGGCGTTGCCGGGTGCTGCGTTCGCGGAATGCTCAGCCGAAAACTGGAAGGACTGTGCCGGCAAGCCATGGGTCGACGGCACCGACATGGCGACCCCCCTTGGATCGAAGTGGTGGCCGCATCCGCTCTGGGGCGAAGGAGACGAAGCCGGATCGACCAACTGGTACACCAGGCCCGACGTCGTGATGCGGGCCCTGTCGGTGATCAAGGAAGGCAAGGTCTACAGGCTCGGTCACGAGTACCACGCCGAAATGCCGCTGTTCGGTTCTCGCAAGTTCTCCCTGCGAATCCCCGGCACGCCGACCGGAGGTGCCTTCGGCGCCAACAAGATCATGTGGAACGACGAGTTCCTGGCCACCGAAGTAGGCCAGGTCGGCACCCAGTTCGACGGTCTCGGTCACATTGGTGTGCAGGTCGGCGCTGACGGCGACAAGACCGACATGCGCTGGTACAACGGGTTCAGCGCTGCCGAAATGGGCGGACCCTACGGACTGCTGAAACTCGGAACCGAGAAGCTGCATCCGATCATCGCCCGCGGCATCCTGATCGACGTGGCCGGAGCCCGTGGTGTTGACTCCATGCAGAAGGGCGAGGTGGTCACCATGGAGGATGTCCGCAATGCGCTGGAGCGCCAGGGCATGGCGGACTTCGAGTTCGCGGAGGGTGACGCCATCATCATCCGCACGGGCTGGGAAAAGCACTGGACCGATCCGGCAGCCTTCAATGACGGCTGCCCGGGCATCGGCATGGAGGTTGCACGCTGGATCGCCGAGGACGTGAAGGCGGGGGTCACCGGCGGTGATACCTGGCCGGTGGACGCGGTGCCCAACCCGGATCCTGCCTGTGCGTTCTGTGTGCACACCTACCTGCAGACCAGGCACGGCATCGTGAACCAGGAAAACATGAAGCTCACCGAGCTTGCGAATGCCGGTGTGTATGTGTTTGCCTACTTCTACAGTCCCGCGCCGGTGCGAGGGGCAACGGGTTCGATGGGAGCTCCCGTCGCCATTCACTGATCACCTTGCCGACCGGGGACCGGCTTCCGGCCGGTCCCCGGGGCTGGCCCATGCATCTCGTCGAGTGCCAGGACGTTTCGCAGAGCTTTCCCGGAACACCGCAGCTGTCCCTGCCTGACCTCGTGATCGGGAACGGGGAACATGTGGTGGTGACCGGACCGTCAGGGAGCGGCAAGACCACCCTGCTTCAGATCCTGGCAGGCCTGTTGACCCCGACCAGCGGCACGGTCCGGCTTGCCGGTGTCGACTGGGCCTCGCTCACCCATACCGACCGTGATCGCCGCCGCGGCCGTTTCGTCGGCATCGTTTTCCAGTCGTTCAACCTGATCACCGCAATCAGCGTGCTGGACAACCTGAAGCTTGCGCGGCGCCTGGCGGGATGTCCGCGGGACGACGACAGGTGTCGCGACCTGCTCGACGGGCTCGGCATCCTTCATCTCGCACACCGCGTCCCGACCCGGCTCAGCCGTGGCGAGGCCCAGCGGGCCGCCATCGCCAGGGCGGTATCGGGTGAACCGGACCTCCTGCTTGCCGACGAACCCACTTCGGCTCTCGATGCCGGCAACGCCGCTTCGGTGATCGGGCTGCTGCTCGAGCGCGCGGGCGCGAGCGGCGCCGGTGTCATCGTGACCACCCACGACGAGCGGATCGCCGACATGTTCGACCGGCGGGTGCGACTCGGGAGCGGATCGTGAATCCGGTCGCCCTCGCCTGTGCCTACCTGGCCGAGCGGCCGCTCGCGACGCTCCTGACCACGCTGCTGCTCGCACTCGGTGTGGGAACCGTTTCTGCGCTGCTGTCGTTCGATCACCAGTTTCGCGACCGGTTGCTGCGCGACACCCGCGACGTCCACCTGGTGGCGGGGTCCAAGGGCAGCCGGCTGCAGCTGGTGCTGTCCTCGGTCCTTCACGTGGACTACCCCACCGGCAACATCCCCTGGGATCAGGCTGTTCCCCTGCTTGATCATCCCGCTGTCAGCCGGGCGGTTCCGGTCTCGCTCGGGGACAGTGTCGGCGCGTTCAGGGTCGTGGGGACGACCGGTGTGTTCCTCGAGGCCCATGAGGCGCAACTGGCTCGGGGACGGGTCTGGGACGGGTCGTTCGAAGCGGTCCTCGGCGCCACCGCGGCACGGGAACTCGGACTGGACGCGGGTGATGTCTTCGCCACCACACATGGTGTGGAGACCGGCGGACTCGAGCATTCGCACGAGACGTACACGGTCAGCGGGGTGCTTGCGCCGACTGGAGGTGTCGCCGACCGGCTTGTCCTCACCTCGCTCGAGAGCATCTGGGACGTCCATGACCAGCGAATCCCGACCGCAGGTGACGGGCACGCGCATGATGAAGACGCCAGCGACAGGAAGAGGGCCGAACCCGAGATCACGGCAGTGCTGCTTACGTTCCATTCGCCGGTCAGCATGCTCAGGCTCGCCCCGCAAATCGACCGGCACAGCGCGATGATCACGGCTTCGCCGGCGGTGGAGATCGGCCGGCTGTTCGCCCTGCTCGCGCCTGCTCTCGACGTGCTGCGCGGCTTCGGCATCGTCCTGATGGCCGGTGCCGCGCTGGCGGTCTTCACCACGCTCACCGGGGCCCTGGACCTGCGTCAGCGCGATGTCGCGATCCTGCGCGCTCTCGGAGCGGTCCGGACATGGACCGTCAGCGTGCTTGTCGCGGAGGCGCTGATCCTGACCCTGGCCGGAACCCTGCTCGGATTTGCCCTGGGACACGGCGCGCTCGCGGTCATTGGCGGCGTTATCCCGGAGGCGGGCAATGCCGGCCTGTCCGGGCTGGTGGCGGCTCCCGGGGAAGCGTGGCTGTTTCTCGCGGCACTCCTGACCGGCCTGGTGTCCGCGGGTGTGCCGCTGCTGCGGGCGAGCCGCGGCAGCCTGTCCGAAATCCTTGCCCGGGGCTGACCGCGCGTTCAGCATGGAGCAGGTTCAGACACGGCCGATGCGGGATGTGGCCGGGGTAGCCTGACACGTGCCCGGGACGGGCCGCACAGGCGGACATGGGGGATCAGCAATGCCGGTGTTCACGCTGCTTCTGGTGCTCGTCATGGCGGGCGCGCTGCCGGCCGCGGCACAGCAGGCGGGTGCGCCCGATCACGTGGTGCACAACAAGCCGATCGATGCCGACGGCGCCATCCGGTGGGACGCGCTCGCCAACCTGGAGATCCGTGTCGAGACCCCGGCACCGCTGCAGACCATTTTCCACCGCGAGTTCACGCCGGAGATCAAGGCCCTGGGCGGAACGATCGTCCGTCTCAAGGGGTTCATGTACCCGTTGACGGCAGGGGAGACCCATACGGGTTTCCTGCTCTCGGCCCTGCCCCCGTCCTGCCCGTTCTGCCTGCCCGGATCGGCAACGACCCTGGTCGACATCATTGCATCGGAACCGGTCAGATACGTGCTTGAACCAGTCATGCTCGAAGGCCGTCTCGTCCTGCTCGAGGACGACATCACCGGGCTGTACTACCGGCTCACCGAAGCACGGCAGGTCGGATAGTCACACGCCTGTGTTCGCGGCAATATCATCGATGAACAGCTGTATTCGCGTTCGCCCGCCCCAGTCGTCGAGCCGCAGATGACCGGCCACGTGCAGGGATTCGCCCGAACGTGCGAGCAACGCCGGTCCCAGTTCGGTGTCAAGCGCGCGAAAGGCAATCGCCTGCACCCGCGCCCCGTCCTCGCCAGCCAGAACACAGCGCACATGCCGCGCGCCATGCCGCGCGCCCACAGCGTCGGCCCGCACGATTCGCGCGCCCGTGATCGCAAATCGCGGTTCGGGGTTGCCTGAACCGAACGGACCAAGCCGGGCAATGGCATCGATGACCTCGCGCCGTGCTCCCGCTGGAGCGAGCACGCCGTCGATGGCCAGTTCGGGAACCAGGACCGCGCCGTCTCGCTGCTCGGCGAGCCGCGCGGCGAGGAACGCCCTGAGTTCGTTGAGCTGCCTGGCCTCGAGGCTGAACCCGGCCGCCATCTCGTGACCACCGCCTGCGGTCAGGATCCCGTGCTGGCGCGCGGTGATGATCGCGGTACCGAGGTCGAAGCCGTGCATGGAACGGCCCGAACCCTTGCCGAGGCCACCGTCGAGCGAGACGACGCAGGCCGGGCGCTGATACCGTTCGCGCAGCCGGCCGGCGACGATGCCGATCACACCCTGGTGCCAGTCGCGCCCGGCTACGACGATGACTGACTGGCTGTTGCCGTGGTGCTCGACCTGGGCGCACGCAGCTTCCAGCACCGACTTCTCGATGTCCCTGCGCTCGGCATTGCGTTCCTCCAGCACCTGCGCGATTGCGGCCGCCTCGCCGGAATCCTCGAGCACGAGCAACCGGGCTCCCATATCCGATTCGCCCACGCGTCCGGCGGCGTTGATCCTGGGTCCGAGCACGTATCCCAGGTCCGACGCCTCGGGACGCCGGTCAAGCCGCGCCACCCGGGTCAGGGCACGCAGTCCGGGGTTTCGGCCCCGTGCCATGACCTTGAGACCCTGGGTTACGAAGGTCCGGTTGAGTCCGTGCAGCGGAACCACGTCGCACACGGTTCCGAGCGCCACCAGGTCGAGCAGGGCCAGCAGGTCTGGCTCTGGCCGCCGTTGTGTGTACCACCCGTTCGCACGCAGCGAACGGTTCAGTGCCACCACCACCAGGTAGGTGACCCCGACCGCGGCGAGGTGACCGAGGGTTCCGTCCTCGTCGAGCCGGTTCGGATTGATGACGGCGGTGACCCGCGGAAGCACCGTTTCGGCCTTGTGATGGTCGACCACGATGATGTCGAACCCGTGGTTCGCCGCGCTGTCGAGCACGTCGTGGGCCATGGTTCCGCAATCAAGCGTCACCACGAGAGCCGCTCCCCGCTCCCGCAAACCGGCAAGCGCCCGCTCGTTCGGACCGTACCCCTCGGTCACGCGGTCGGGTACATGCACCACCGTGGCCGCTCCGGCCGCACGCAGGAAACGGACCAGCACCGCAGAGGAGGTTGCGCCGTCGACATCGTAGTCGGCGAGAATTCCGATGGTCTCGCCGGCCAGCACCGCGCGGGTGAGCCGGTCGACACCCGCTTGCATGTCGCACAGCTCCATCGGGTCGGGAAGGTCCGAGCGCAGGGTCGGCGTCAGGAAACGCCCGGTGTTCTCGAGCGTCATTCCGCGTGACGCCAGGACACGGGCGGCCAGATCGGGAAGTCCGTGGCGTTGCGAGATCGTCAGCGCGATCCGTTCCGCCTCGCGGTCACAGGTTCCGCGGTTCCACCAGCGCCTTCCCGTGACCGATCGTTCGACGTCGAGAAACGGTTGCATCGGGCACTCACCCCGCGGGTTCGGCCGGCCTGCGCGTCCAGTCGTGATCCGCCTCGATGGTCCGCACGGTTCCGGTACTGGACCGCATGACAATGGAATGGGTCGACGCCCCTCCCTGGAACCGCCTGACGCCGCGAAGCATCGCGCCGGTGGTCACCCCGGTCGCGGCAAACATCACGTCGCCGCCCGCAAGTTCGAGCAGACCGTACTTGCGATCAAGGTCCTCGATGCCGAGCTTTCCGGCCCGGGCCACTTCGTCATCGTTGCGGAAAAGCAGCCGACCCTGCATCTGGCCGCCGATGCATCGCAACGCCGCCGCCGCGAGCACGCCTTCCGGCGCCCCGCCGGATCCCATGTAGATGTCGACACCACTGTCTTGCTGAGCCGTTGCGATCACTCCGGACACGTCGCCGTCCGAGATCAGCATGATCCGGGCACCGACTTCGCGGACCGCGCCGATCAGCTGCGAATGCCGCGGACGATCGAGGATGCACACCACGAGGTCGGCGACCCCGACACCCCTGGCTTCGGCGAGTGCATGCAGGTTTTCGGTAACCGAACGGTCCAGATCGACCACCCCTTCGGGCAGTCCGCCACCGACCGCGATCTTGTCCATGTAGACATCAGGCGCATTCAGGAACCCGCCCTTGTTGGCCATGGCGATGACGGCAAGGGCGTTCGGACCTCCCTTGGCCGTGATCGTCGTGCCTTCCAGGGGGTCGAGCGCGATATCGATGGCGGGGCCGCCTGCTCCCACCTGCTCGCCGATGTAGAGCATCGGCGCCTCGTCGCGTTCGCCCTCCCCGATCACCACGGTTCCGTCGATTTCGAGGGCATTCAGCGCCCGGCGCATGGCGTCGACCGCCGCCTGGTCAGCCGCCTTCTCGTCTCCCCTGCCCATCAGCCTGGATGCGGCAATCGCTGCCGCCTCAGTCACCCGCACCGCTTCGAGCGCGAGGTTGCGGTCCATCGCAAATTCGCCTTCACTCATGACACGTTCCCCGCATGTGAACTCCGTTCGGGGGCACTGCCGGCCACCGGCCGGTTCAGATCGCCTCGATGGGAAGGATTCTCGGTTCCTCGACAACCGAATCAAGGGTCCGGATCCGGGCAATCGAGCGCCGGACCGCGGCTTCCCCGGTCTCGTGCGTCGTCAGCACGACCGGAACCCGTTCATCCGGGTCGCGGCCGCGCTGGATCATGGCCTCCACCGACACCCGTTCATCGCGGAACACCGCGGTCAGGTCGGCGAGCACGCCGGGACGATCAATGACCATCAGGCGCAGATAATAGGACCCGGTCAGCGAATCGATGCTGGCGACCGGCGGATCGCGCAGCAGCGAACCGGCAATCCCGAACACCGGAACCTGGCGCCCCGCGGCGATATCGACCAGATCAGCGACGACGGCGGACGCTGTCGGACCGGCACCGGCACCGCGGCCGTAGAGCAGTGATGCGCCCACCGGAGTACTGTCCATGGCCACCGCATTGAAGACGTCGCCGACCTGAGCGATCTGTGCCGACACCGGAACCATGCACGGCCTGACCCGTTGCTGCACCCGCTCGCCCTGTCGCTCGGCTATGCCCAGAAGCTTGATGCGATATCCCAGTTCCTCGGCAAACTCGAGATCCAGCGGCGAGACATGCCGAATCCCCTCGACATGGATTGACTCGAAACTGACCGTCATGCCGAAGGAGATTGCCGCCAGGATCGCGAGCTTGTGCGCCGTGTCGGTTCCATCGATGTCAAAGGCCGGGTCGGCCTCGGCGTACCCGAGTCGCTGCGCCTCGGCGAGGACATCATCAAAGGCTCTCCCGGTGTCGCGCATCACCGACAGGATGTAGTTGCAGGTCCCGTTCAGGATCCCGTAGACCCGGGAGATCTCGTTGGCGGCCAGGGATTCCCGCATGGCCTTGATCACGGGAACCCCGCCTGCCACGGCCGCCTCGAAGCACAATGGAATCCCCGCGCCTTCGGCCATCCGTGCCAGGAGCGTTCCATTGTGCGCGATCAGTGCCTTGTTGGCGGTGACCACCGGTTTGCCGCAACGAAGCGCGCCCTCCACCGTGTCCCGTGCAACGCCGTCGGCACCACCGATCAGTTCGACAACCACATCGACATCGTCACGCCCGCCGAGTTCGCGGGCGTCGTCACACCACGCAATGCCATCAAGGTCGAGGCCCCGGTCCCGGTGCCGGTCCCGCGCGCTCACCGCGGTGACCACGAGCTTGCGACCGCACTTGCGTTCGAGCATCGAGGCCGACGTCCGGAGAAGTCGCACGGTCTGTGCACCGACCGTCCCGAGACCGGCGACTCCGACCCTGAGTTCATTACCCATTACCTGCTGCTCCCTGCTCCCGCCGTGCCGTCCGTCAGGAGGTTTCAAGGAAGATATCCGCACGCCGGCTGCCAGCCTCGTTGTGCGCTCCCGTCCGCCCGATGCCAGCCGCTTCGACCGTCACCCGATGGCGCGGGACACCGTGATGCGCGAGGACCTCGGCGACGCTCCTGGCGCGTTCGAGCGAGGTCCGGAAATTCGCCAGCAGCGCACCGACCGCGTCACCGGTTGCGGTTCGCGCCGACGCATGACCCACGACCCGGACCCGAAGGTCGTGCCGTGTCACCTGCGCCGCCAGCCCGGCAACCAGCCGCCGGTCAGCCTCGGACAGGTGCGTGGCGCCGTGGGCAAACCGGACAACGCCAGCCACACCCGGTGAGAGCGCCTGCGCTGTCACCGGTCGCACGGGTGCCAGCTCGTGAGGCGACGGCGTCACAAGCACGGCCGGTTCCCTCGTGGCGTCGGCCGGGGCAGTGGCAGTGTCCGGCTGCATGACGGAACGCGTGCCGGTATCCCGGCGAGCGGGAGGCGACGGCTCATCCACGGCTTCGGCCGCCGCAGTGGCAGGCGCCGCATTCGGCCACAGGCTGGATCGCTTGCCGGTGCCCCGGGGAGCAGGAAGCTGCGGGTCATCCGACAGCCACCGGCTGCGGTCCTGTTCGAGTTCCCTGAGCAGACGCTCGCGTTCCGATGGTGTCGACGGCGCCACGGTCCCCACCGGAACCGTGTTCAGGTCGGGATACGTCGCCGGAGGCGGTGGCGGGCCTTCTTCTTCACTTCCGCCGCCGAACACCTTGCTGACGGTGTCGGTCGTGCTCTTGAGCCAGCCGACAGGACTGATCATGTCGCCGAACTGCGCTCCGGGTGAACACGACACACCGGCCAGGGCGAGGCAGGCAATCGCACTCCTGCACCAGAACCGTGTCACGATCCTGCCGGCGTCCATTGGCCACGTCTCCACGGATCGCGTACAGGCCGACACTGCCGCCGGGCGTTCCGCAGCTGATGTGCGGCCACCCGCGCGCGTGCAGTCCGACGTCGGCCGTTTACCCAAGAGCTCAGCTGAAAGGGTTGATAGCGTCGACCCAGTCCGAGATTGTCGAACAGGCTGAAACACCAGTCGTCAACGCGACCAGACCGAAGCCCAGCAGGATCCTGCGGTACAGCTGCCGCGACTGGAACATGGGCTGGCGTGCGAAAATGCTCTTCATCTCTGGTCCGTCCTCCCGGCAATCACGGAAATGCAACACCGCTTGTATCATACTCCGCTGGTGCCGCAAGGCCGGGCGTGGTTCCGCGCCCTGCTTGCGACCTGAAACCGGTCCGGAAAGACCGGGGGCATATCAGGGGACGCCGGGGCGGCGGAGACTGGCCGCAGCCTTGTCCGTCAGGGTTCTTGCCCCGGAGCAAGGGGGACGGGACAGACCTCCACGTGTCTTCTGTCGCACCGAGAGGAGGCCTCGCCACGCGCGCCCGCCGTGCCGCTTCTCACGGATCGGACGGACACCCGCGACACGACCCGAGCAGTGACAGCGACCATGCCCGGCCCCGTCGCTGCCAGGACATGCGCCCGCATTTGCGACCCGGTCGCGGCACCGGACCGTCCATGGTTGTATCGGCGCGAGGGCGTGCACCGGGGACGGCTGCGAGTCCACGCCAGGGATGCCGCCAAGGAGCCGACAGGCAGGTCTGGAGCGGCCGGCGCGCGGGGGCTGGACCATGGCCGTGCGCACGGTATAGGCGTTACCGGGCCAGACCTGTCCGAACAGAGGAGAAAGCCGCATGGTGGATGCGTCACGGAACGACCGGTACCTGCAGACCATCTACGAGACACGCGACCCCGAGAAGGTCCGCGACCTGTATGATCGCTGGGCCGAGTCCTACGACACCGAACTGATCGAGGAGAACGGCTATGCCCAGCCGAGCCGGTGTGCGGAGATGCTCGCGCGCCATCTGCCGGACCGGACTGCCGCGATCCTCGATATCGGCTGCGGCACCGGCCTCGGAGCTGCCGCGCTCTCCGAAGCCGGCTACACCCTTCTCGACGGTTGCGATTTTTCACCCGGCATGCTGGCCCGGTCGCGCAAGACCGGACTTTATCGCCGGCTTTTCGAGACGGATCTGAATGCGCCGCCCCTGGATGCGGCCAGCGGCACCTACGGTGCTGCCGTCGCCGTGGGCGTCTTCAGTTTTGGCCACGTCCTGCCGGATTCCCTTGACGATATCCTGCGGATCCTGTCGCCCGGCGCGCCGCTCGTCATCGGCCTGAACAGACATTTCTACGAGGAAGGCTCGTTGACTGCCAAACTGGCGACGCTCGCCGACGCGGGCCTGATCGACCGGCTCGCCGAAGAGCACGGCGAACACATCAGGGGCACCGGCGTGACCGGCTGGGTCATCGCCGTGCGCAAGGCGTCGCAGCGGAACTGAGCGTGAACGCCGCTTTCCCCACCTTCTCCCTGCCCTCATCACCGGCACCGCACTGCCCTGCGGTCCTTGCACGAAGGCCGAATTCCCATGGGTATCGGCACAGCGGACCTGGCGGAACGCTGGTACGGCTCTTCGGGACCATGACAGTCGGGGACCCGAACAGTGGCCCTGTGCGCAGGTCGCTCCGGGGCCGTGTCGCCGGCTGTTGTTCCCGGGCCCGGAGAAACCGGAGATGTCGCTCCGGTTTGGATCCGGGCACGTGCCCTTGACAACGCCGGATATTGCACTGCAACATAATACCGCCACGCCGATTGTGCAGTGCACACGCGACGGTCTGGTCTCTGCCACTCGCGAGCGACGGGAGATGCACCATGAGCACCGACAGGCATGAGGTCCGCCAGCCCGATCCGGCCGAAGTCGCGGAGGCCATGGGACGGATCGCTGAACAGACCCAGCGGCTGACCCGCGACTTCCTGGAACGCCAGAAGGGCGAGGAGACACCCGCCAGTGCGGATCCGCTCAACATCGGTTCGGCGTTCTTCGAACTGACCCGGCAGCTGATGGCCAACCCGGCGCACCTGGTCGAGGCCCAGATGGACTTCTGGCGCGCGCAGATGTCGGTCTGGCAGTCGGCAACCTCCCGCGCGCTGGGCGGCGACGTTGAACCGGCGGCCCGGCCGGCGCGAGACGACCGGCGCTTCCGTGACCCGGCATGGCAGGACCACCTGGTCTTCGACTACATCAAGCAGAGCTACCTGCTGTCGGCACGCTGGCTGCTGAATACGGTCCATGACGTCGAGGGTCTCGATCGCCTCGACGCCAGGAAGGTGGACTTCTACACCCGACAGTTCGTCGACGCGATGTCGCCCAGCAATTTCCTGATGACCAACCCGGAAGTCCTGCGCACCACGGTGGAGAGCGGTGGACAGAACCTGGTCAACGGACTGCGAAACCTGCTTTCCGATCTCGAGCGCGGCAAGGGGCGCCTCGCGATTTCGATGACCGATACGGACGCGTTCGAGGTCGGTGGAAACATCGCGACCTCCCCGGGCAGTGTCGTGTGGCAGAACGAACTGATGCAGCTGGTCCAGTACAGCCCGAGCACGCCAACGGTGCAGAAGCGGCCATTGCTGATCGTGCCGCCGTGGATCAACAAGTTCTACATTCTCGACCTGCGCGAGCGGAACTCCTTCATCCGGTGGGCGGTGTCCCAGGGCCTGACCGTCTTCGTCATCTCCTGGGTCAACCCGGACGGGGATCTCGCCGACACCTCGTTCGCCGACTACATGATCAACGGACCGCTGGCGGCACTCGACGCGATCGAGCAGGCGACCGGTGAACGCGAGGTCAATGCCATCGGCTACTGCATCGGCGGCACGCTCATGGCGGCCACCCTGGCGCGCATGGCGGCCACCGGGGATGACCGCGTCGCCAGTATCACCTTCTTCACCACGATGGTCGACTTCGAGGAGGCCGGCGAACTCGGCGTGTTCGTCGACGAACAGCAGATCGAGGCGCTCGAGGAACGCATGAGCAAGGATGGTTACCTCGAAGGCTCGGACATGGCGACCACCTTCAACATGCTGCGCGCCAACGACCTGATCTGGTCGTTCGTAGTCAACAACTATCTCCTCGGGCGGGAACCGTTCCCCTTCGACCTGCTGTACTGGAACTCGGATTCAACCCGCATGCCCTCGGCCATGCACAGCTATTACCTGCGCGAGATGTACCTCGCCAACCGGCTGATCGAACCGGACGCACTCGAAGTCGACGGTGTCGGTATCGATCTCTCCCGTATCACGATTCCGGTGTTCATCCTCTCGACCAGGGAAGACCACATCGCGCCGTGGATGTCCACGTACCGGGCAACCCGCATCTACGCAGGGCCGGTCCGGTTCTGCCTCGCGGAGTCCGGCCACATCGCCGGCGTGATCAACCCTCCGGCGGATCCGCCGAAGTACGGCTACTACCTGAATCGCCGCAAGCCCGCCTCGCCGGAAAAATGGATCGAAGGCGCGGTCCGCCACGACGGATCGTGGTGGCCGGAATGGCGTCGGTGGCTGACGCGCCACGCCGGCGCGAAGGTACCGGCCCGCACACCCGGTGACGGCGCCCTCCCGGTCATCGAGGACGCGCCCGGTTCCTACGTGAAGGCCGGCAGTTCCTGAACCGGCGCGCCCGCGGTCAGACCAGTGCCGTCACCGGTTCGGCGACCATCACGTTGACAACCGCCTGGCGCCGGTCCTCCGTCACGACCCTCGCAGCGCGTTCGAGCGCCTGCGGCAATTCCCCGGGATCACTGACGGTTTCACCGTGGCCACGGCTGGCCTCCACCACCCTGGCGAAGTCGGGGCTCGGGGCAAGCGAGGTGAGCGGCATGCGGTTCGACCGCACTGCGTGCCCGTCGGGATAGAGCCCCATGGTGGCCCGCCTGACCGCGTTCCACTCGAGGTTGTTCACGATCACCGAGAGCACGGGAATATCCTGCCCTTCCCCGACCTGGTGACAGGCAACGGGGTTGGAGAACATGTAGGACCCGTCACCCATGGTGGCGATCACCAGCCGGTCCGGCTGCGCCAGCTTCATGCCAAGCGCAGCCGGCAGGCTCCACCCGAGCCCGCCGGAGTGCGGAAGATCACGCCATGTCGCCGGATCGGTTGGCCGGACATGATCGAGCGGGCATCCGAGTTCGCACAGTACCGTCGCGTCATGGGCGCGCATGAGGTCACCGACGCACCGCGCCACCCACGCCTTGGTCATCGGAGCTGTCGCTGCACCGGCCGCCTCCGCCGCTTCCCAGCCGGCGCGAATGCGCGTCACCCGCCGCTTGAGCGCCTCCCGGCGCTTGCGGCGCAGCGCGGCGTGCTCCCGTTCGCCCACGCGCATCAGGGCGTCAAGGCGGACAAGGGCGTCACCGACCTCACCGGTGATCGAGAGATCGGACCGGAAGTTGCGGACCGGGAACCGGTGGTGCAACGGATCGGGGCCAAGGTTGACCACCTGTACGTCCGCACGCTGCGGGTGGACCTGGGGCGCCCACGGGGCCAGCCCGTCGAGTATGACCACGAGGTCCGCCTCGGCCAGCCACGGTCCGACATCGGATCCGACACAGCAGGGATGGTCGTAGGACATGGCCAGCGCGACCGCCCAGTACTGGCAAACCGGGATGCCCCACGCCCTGGCGAACCGCGCCAGGGCATCGAACCCGGCCCGGGTCCCGGCGCCGCGCTGGGCGATCACCAGCGGGTTCTCGGCCTTCATCAGCAATCCGGCCAGACGGACCAGGTCGGCTTCCGGTGCTGCGGTGTACGACGGCTGCATGGTGACCGGGCCCTCGAGCGCATCGGCCGGACACGGTGCGCACAGCACCTCGCGCGGCAGGGAGAGGTAGACGGCCCCCGGTGGACTCGACCGGGCGATGGCGAGGCCCCGGTCAAGCAGTTCCGGGACCTGTTCGGGAAACCGCAGTTCGTAGTCCCATTTCGTGGTCTCGCGGACCAGCGCATGCTGGTCGCGCATTTCCTGGCCCCAGCCGATGGGCACGGTCCGGGCTCCGAACCGTCCCTGTTCCGTGACCGGTGTCCGCCCCGACAGCAGGACCAGCGGCACGTGGTCGGCGGCGGCATTGATCATGCCCATCACACCGTTGGCGAGACCGACGTTGGTGTGCACCATCACCGCCTGGGGGCGACCTGTCGCCGCGTAGTACCCGTGCGCCATGGCCACCGCCGCCTGTTCATGCGGCACCACCATGGCATTCGGCAAGTCGAGGCCGCCCCGTTCGGCGGCCGCCAGCCCCTCGATGATCGGTGGGAAGTCGGTACCGGAATTGCAGAACACGTAATCGACACCGAGCTGGCGCAGACGCGCGAACAAGGCGCCGCCAGCAGTCAGCGGCTGAAGGGTCTCGTCGCGTGGCATGTGCGCGCTCCCGTGGTCCTTGACAGGCCGATCCTGCACCCCGCCGGGCACGGCGTCCACCGTGCACCGCGCGCTTATCCGAGCAGCCGGGGGTCGAACGGCGCCCGGGTGATGTTCTCGAAACCCGTCTCGGTGATCAGCAGCTGGTCCTCGAGCTTCACGCCCTCCCGGCCCCCGACCTCGCCGGCATAGACCTCCACCGTCATCACCATGCCGGGCTCGAGCACATAGTCGAACGCACCGGGCTGCCAGTCCTGGGGATAGCGGATGGCCGGCCATTCGTCGCACAGGCCGACGCCATGCATCTTCACGCCGTAGCGCTGCGGAACCAGGGCGTCGGGCAGCATGTGACCACCAAAGGTCAGTTCACGGAACGCGACTCCTGGCGCGCAGAGTTCGGCGTTGGTCATGATGTGTTCGTGCGCGATCGCGAACAGCCGCTTCTGCTCGTCGTTCGGCCGTGCGTCCCCGACGGTCCACGACCGCGAGATGTCGGCGCACATGCCATACGGACCGACAAGGTCGGTGTCGATGCCGAGCATGTCGCCGTCACACATGATCCTCGGACCGCATTCCCGGAACCAGGGATTGGTCCGCGGGCCGGTCGACATCAGCCGGGTCTCGATCCACTCGCCGCCGCGGCGAATGTTCTCGCTGTGCAGGGCCGCCCAGGCATCGACCTCGGTCATTCCGGGTTCGCAGCGCCTGTGCACCTCCTCCAGCGCCCGTTCGCACGAATGGAGCGCGCACCGCATCGCCCGGATCTCGTCGGGCCCCTTGATCACGCGCGCCTTCTCGGTGACCTCCTCTCCCTCCCTGATGTCGAGGCCGAGGCGTTCGAGTGCCACCAGGCCATGAACCATGATCTTGTCGACCGCGAGCCGGCGGTTGTCACCGCACCGCTCGCGCATCAGGGCGTCGACCTCGCCGGCAAACCTGCCGGCCACTGCTTCAGTCGCGTCACCGGCCGTGAAGTAGAAGAACCCGGCGCCGCCGCGGGTTTCCCGGACCAACGGATTGTGCGCGGTCAGCAGGTCACCGAGCCTGCCGAAGTCCCACATCACCATGTAGCCGTCGGCCGTGACCAGGCAGGCCCGGAACGGGTCATGCATGGCCCAGACCTGCATGTTGGTGGTGTCGGTCGCGTAGCGGATGTTGAGCGGGTCGAACATGAGCACGCCGCCGTAGTCGCGCTCGCACAGCATCCGGACCAGCCTTTCAAGACGGAAGCGGCGCAGCGCCGGCAGGTCGGGCGCCTCGAGACCCGCTTCCGCCCACTCGGCAAAGGCAAGCGGGGTCGGGCCGATCTCGGTTCGGTCGTTGTCGTCCGGCGTCCCGTCCCAGCGAAGCCCTGGCCGTGGATTGATCTTGCGCCGACCGTAACCGGACGCCATTCGCCGATCGCTGTTCATGACACCTGTCCCGTCCACACACGTCCCGCAGGGTAGCTTGCGGGCCATGATGGAGATTGCTGTCACCGGTGCGTCATTTCGCCTTTCGGGATTGTCCCAGTGACGACATCGTGGTCACGCGACCGGAGGCGCACCACCCTCCGCGGTACGCCGTTCCACGAACTCGTCGATGGCTTCGCGCCGCGCGGCATCGAAGGGCGGCGGCTCGAAATCGCGAAGGACCTGCTTCCACACCGCGTTGGCCCGGACGGTCGCCGACGGGCTTCCTGCCTCCTGCCACTGCCCGAAGTTGCGTCGATCCGAGACCAGCGGTTCGTAGAACGCGGTCTCGTAGCGCTCCATGGTGTGGGCTGCGGCGAAGAAGTGCCCGCCCGGCTCCACCTCGGCGACGGCATCGAACCCGAGATCCGGACCGGAAGCGGCAAGCGGCTGGAACAGCTCGGCGAAGCCCTGCAACATCTCGACATCGACGATGAATTTCTCGAACGACGCGGACAGTCCCCCCTCGATCCAGCCGGCGGCGTGCAGGACCAGGTCCGAGCCCGACATGATCGACGCCCACAGGCTGGCATGGGTCTCGTAGGTGGCCTGGGCATCAACGAGATTGGCCCCGGTTCCGGCCGCGGACCGCCATGACAGCCCGACGTGACGGGCCAGCTGCCCGCTCCCGAGCAGCGACTTGACGTGTTCGGGCGTGCCGAACGCGGGTGCCCCGGACTTCATGTCCACATTGGAACAGAAACTGCCGTACATCATCGGCGCACCGGGCCTGGTGCACTGGCCGAGCACGATTGCCGCCAGAGCCTCCGCATGCTGCAGCATCAGGGCTCCGGAAATCGTGATCGGGGCCATGGCGCCGCTGAGGCAGAACGGGGTGACCACCACCAGCTGGCCGGCCTCGGCGAAGTCGATGATACCCCGTGCCATCGGCCGGTCGATGAGCCGCGGTGAGTTGGTGTTGATCACGGTCTTGCACCAGACCCGGTCGGTAAACTCCTCGTCCCGCTCCAGTCCGCGCGCGATCCTGATGATCTCGAAACAGTCGCGGACCTGCTCGGTGCCACGGGCGTAGACGGTGGGCAGCTTGTCGCTCTCGTAGAGCTGAACGCGCGAGGTTTCGAGGTGTCGGAACGCAGGCTCGACATCCTGCGGTTCCGGTGCGGCGGCCAGCATGTGGATCACGTCGAAGCTCTGGCACAGCCGGACCATGGTCCGGTAGTCCTCGAGCGATCCCGGGCGCTTGCCGCGATCAAGGTCCGTGGCGTAGGGAGCACCGCCGACGGCACTGAAGGTGACGTTCGCGCCTCCGAACCTGAGCGTCCTCCCGGGACTGCCCCCAAGCGCGGTGATCTCGCCAGGCGCCGCGGCCAGGGCCTCGGCCACCAGTCCCCGGTCGAGCCGAACCGTCTCGCCGTCCACCTGCGCGCCGGAACCGGCGAGGATCTCCCGGGCGCGTGGCAGCAGGATCCTGATCCCGAGTTCCTCGAGCACCCTGAGCGCCGTGTCGTGGATCGCGGCGGTCTCGTCCTCGGAGAAGACGCACATCGGCGGAAACGGGTTGCGCAGCCCGGCATAGGGCACCTCGCGCAGCGGGCGTGACGCCTGGCGGCGCGATGACCGGTCCTGCCTGCGACGTCGGTTCATGGTCTTCTCCGAACCGGCGGGGCGTGCTCAGTCCCGGTTGCCTGCACCGCGGAACGGGGACGCAAACCAGTCCGGTCTGCCGGTGGGCCAGGGATCACCCCAGAGCTGCTGGCCGCCGTCAACCGTCAGGACCTCGCCGGTCACGAATTTTCCCGACGATCCGCAGAGGTAGACGCAGGCCTCGGCGATGTCCATGGCATCGCCGGGCCTGAGAAACGGATTGGCCTGCCAGTAGGTTGCCGCCCCCTCGGGCGGGTAGAGCCCGAAGGCGTGGGTCTCGCAGCACCCGGGTGCGACACAGTTGACCCGGATGCCGAGCGGCGCCCATTCGACCGCCACGGATTTCGACAGGTAGGCGACACCGGCGCGGGCAGCAGCGGTGTGCGCAATTCCCGGCATGCCCCGCCAGAAGTCGGCGACCACGTTGACGATGCTTCCGCCCCTGCCCTCGGCCTGCCACAACCGGGCCACAGTCTGCATCATGTACCAGGACCCGTTCAGATTGGTGTCGATGACCGCGCGCCAGCCCTTCGGACTGAAATCCAGCGCCGCCTGGGGGAACTGGCCGCCGGCATTGTTGATCACGACATCCGGCACTCCGAGCTCGCTCCTGACGGCGTCGAACAGTCCCGTCACATCGTCGGGGTCGCGGATCGTCATCGCGCGTGTCATCACCGGACCGCCGAACCCGCGCAGAAAATCCGCCGCCGCGTCCAGCCTTTCGCGGTTGCGCCCGCAGATCACCACGCTGGCGCCGAGCCGGGCAAACAGGGCGGAAATCGCCTTTCCGAGCCCGCTGCCGCCACCGGAAACCACCACCAGCTTTTCCGAGAACAGGCCGTCGCGGTAGACCGTGGGCCAGGCGCGAAGGTCCTCGTCGGTAAATCCGTAGCTCGTGTCCATCGGGCTCACCGCTGATCGATCAGCCGGATCGGCTTCTGGCGGCGGGTCAGTTCCGTCAGCTCCGCAGTCTCGCCCGGGCCCGCCAGTTCGACCTCCACCGCGACCCCAAGCCGCTGGCGCAACCGGTCCGCCACGGCACTCGCGAGTTCGGTGCCCCCCACCACGCCAGGAGCGGTCTCGCAGAGCACCGTCATCGTGTCGCGGCCGTCGACGCGCGTCACCCGGCACAGGTATTCCCCGCCGAGCCCCTCGATGTCGCGAAGCAGGCCGCCGATGGCCGTGGGATAGACATTGATGCCCCGCAGCTTGACCATGTTGTCGCTTCGTCCCTGGAATCCCGCCAGCCGACGCAGCGGCAGGCCGGCCGAACCGGTCCCGGGCAGGACGGTCGAGACATCCTTGGTATCGAACCTGACGATCGGGTAGACGTCCTGCTTGAACAGCACGGTCACGCAGATCGTTCCCCGGGCCCCGTCGGGAACCGGGGTACCGGTCTCGGGATCAAGTATTTCCACGACATGCGCATCTTCCCAGATGTGCAGCCCGTCGCGTTCCTGCCCTTCCGCGGCCACGATCCCGGTGTCTCCCACGCCGTACCAGTCATGGGTCGGCACACCTCCCCACGCATCCGAAAGGCTGGAGCCGCCATCGTCGCCGAGATGACCGGAAATCATCCGTACCGGGATGTCGCGCCCCGGTTCGAGCCCGGCATTCCGCGCGGTCTCGGCGAGCTTCAGCATGTAGTCGGCGAAACCGACCAGCACCGTGGCGCCATAGCGCTGCATCATCGCCACCTGCTGCTCGGAACGGGTCTCGAGCCCGGTTCCTGCCGGCAGCAGCAGCGCGTCGGTGTAGTGCAGGATCGCCTCGCGGATGTAGTGGCCGCCGTTCACCATTCCGAAACCGTAGACCGAGTGCACCACGTCGTCGCCGCGAAGCCCCTGCAGGAGGTAGGCACGCGCAAGCAGCAGGTTCTGGATCTCCCTGTCCCTCGGCCCATAGAACAGCGGCTGGGGAATCCCCGTGGTCCCGCTGGTCGTGTGCATGACGACACGGTGCCCGGCCCCAGGGGCCCCGAGGAAGTCGCCAAAGGGCGGCGAGATCCCGACGCTCTCCATCAGGTCATCCTTCGAGTAGGGCGGTATCCGCACAAGGTCGTCGAGACCGGCAATGTCCCCGGGTTCCAGGCCGGCCGCCGCCCACCGTCGGCGGTAAAACGGCACCCGCCAGGCCCGGTCCACAAGGTCGAGGAACCGCCGCTCCTGCAGGGCGCGGAGTTCGTCACCCGACATTTTCCCCAGACGCTCAAGAAACTCCGGGCCAGCGGGGTAGTCGCGGGCTATCCCTTCCGGATCCGCCTCCCGGAAGTACCGGCTCATTCCGCCTGGCCCGTGACACGGTCGAGCAGCAGGCGCAGGTCGGACACCGTCTCGAGGTCCTCGACCAGGGCGATCACCGCATCGGCGCCCTCGGCGGGCAGGCCGCAGGCGCTCGCACCCCAGCAGCTGCGGAACTTCGCAAGCCGGGCTTCGCGGGTCATCGGGCGGGCCGGGTTCCCGTACACGGTCTCGACCCTTTCCGACAACACCTGTCCGTCCATCAGGTGGATGTCGACCTCGACCGGCGACAGTGCATTGGGATCAGGGTTGTCGTCGATGTCGATCCGCACGCGCTCGGCAAGCGCAAGGCGGGCCGGATCGCGGATCGCATCCGGAGTGTAGTCGCCGATCGCGATGAACCCGTCGCGCAGCATGACAGCACAGGCATACTGTCCGTTCAGCCGGGCGTAGTTGATCTCCATGTCCCCGTGGACCGGACGGCCGACCAGGTGGTGGGTCAGCGAGGGTACCCGGCCCACGATGCGCTCCACCGCTTCGGGCTTGATATCATGGCGGTCCCGCAGGATCTGGACCGCGTCGACGAGCCCGTGGGTCGCGCGCCCGGACGGGAAGGGTTTCAGCGCAACCTCGCAAATCCTCCAGGTTCGGCCGAGTTCGGGGAGCACGGCACGCATGTCTCCCTCCGCCTCGATCATCCCGAAGTAGCCGAACGGCCCTTCCAGCACCCCCTCGAGACCGGGCAGGCCCTCCTCGGCAAGGTCGCAGGCCAGGATGGCGTTGCGGGCGTTGAACCCGATCTGCAACGCGAGCAGCGGTGAACCCTCGGTATGGGCCTGCATGGTGCCACACAGCTGGGCGTAAACGAGGGCGAAGGCGCGCAGCAGGGTAGACCGGTCGTACCCGCGGATGACCCCGAGTGTGGCGACCGCGCCAAACGCCCCGGCGGTCCCCGGGCGGAAGAAGCGCAGACCGCTGCTGCTCGCAACCCCGAGGCTGGAGGCGATATCGACACCGAGAATGACCGAGCGCAGCAGTGTTCTGCCGGAAATCCCTCCGCGCCCGTCGGCATCGGCAAGGGCGGCGGCGAGCAGGACAGTAACGGTGTGGATCACCGCCTCCTCGTGCACGCAGTCGAATTCGCTGTTATGGATCTGGTAGGCGTTGAGCAGTGCCGCACCCGCCGGCGGGAGACGCTGCGACTGGGCGAGTACGCGCGACGCCGCCCCGCCGGCCGCGCAGCTGCGCAACAGCTCCGGAACATACGGACCGGTCGAGCCGGCAAGTCCGACACCGAGTGTATCGAGGATGCAGACCTTCGCCGCATCCAGGGCAGCGGCGGGCAGGTCGTCATGGCCGGTTCCGACGCAGTGGTCGGCCAGGGCTTCGATCGCGTCGGGCATGTATCGTGCCTCCTATCGCCCGCCGACCTGTCCCGGTGGCGGATACAGTTCCGCCCAGTGGCGCGCGATGTCGGCGCGCCGGGCGACCCACACGTGCTTGTGGCGCCGGACATGCTCGAGGAACCGTTCCAGCCAGACGAACCGTCCGGGTCGGCCGATGATCCGCAGGTGCAGCCCGAGCGACATCATGCGCGGCTCACGCTGGCCTTCCCGGTACAACAGGTCAAAGCTGTCGACCGCATAGCGGTACCACTGTTCCGGCGTGTAGGCGGGTGCCACCCACATCTTCATGTCGTTGCTGTCGATCGCGTAGGGCATGATCAGGATCGGCGCGGCGCAACCGGTGTCCCAGAACGGCCGGTCGTCGGAATAGTCGTCCATGTGATAGAGAAAACCGGCCTCGCCCAGCAGTCGGCGGGTGTTGGCCGTCTGCAGATACCGCGACAGCCAGCCGACCGGGCGCTCCCCGACCGTCTCCTCGATCGAGCCTGCGGCCCTCGCGATGAAGTCGCGTTCTTCCGCCTCGTCCATCCGGTGCTGGTGCACCCAGCGCCATCCGTGAGCGCAGGCCTCGTGGCCGTCGGCAGCGATGCGCCGGGCGAGTTCCGGCGATCGCTCGAGACTGAGGGCCGCGGCTGCGAAGGTGGCGGGCATGCCGTGCCGCGCGAGCAGGTCAAGGATTCTCGGAGCGCCCCTGGCCAGACCGTAGCGATAGTTGCTCTCGTTGCCGTAGTTCCGCACCGGCCTGCGCAGCGCCACGCCCAGTTCGTCGACCGGATCCGGTCCCCGGTCGCCGTCGGCAACCGTCAGCTCGGCGCCCTCCTCGACATTCACCACCAGCGACAGTGCCAGCCGGCAGCCCCCGGGCCAGATGTCGCCGTTCATCGTCGCTGGTACTGCGTGGAGCCGAACATGTTCTCGCGCTCCTCGTCGGTGATCGGACCGCTGCGTCGATGTTCAGCCATTACCGCAAGGCCCCGCTCCACTGCCGGACGCGCTCCGCACGCCTGCATCCAGCGGTCGACGGCGGGCAGCTGCTCCAGTTCAACGCCGTAGCGTTCATGCAGCCGGCACCACGGGTAGGTCGCCATGTCGGCGATGGAGTAGTCGCCGCCCAGGTATTCGGACTGGCCGAGACGCTTCTCGAGCACGTTGAACAGCCGCCCGACTTCTTTGGTGTACCGCTCGACGGCGTAGGGAATCCGTTCGGGCGCATAGGAAATGAAGTGGTTGGCCTGGCCGAACATCGGGCCGACGCCGCCCATCTGGAACATCAGCCACTCGAGGCACCTGAAGCGGGCGGCGGCGGGAAGGAACATCCCGGTCTTCTCGGCGAGGTAGATCAGGATCGCCGCCGACTCGAACAGCGGGTACGGCTCCCCGCCCGGCCCATCCGGGTCCACGATCGCGGGGATGCGATGGTTGGGCGTGATCGCAAGGAACCGTTCCTGGAACTGATCACCCTGTCCGATGTTGACGGGAATGACGGTGTAGGGGAGCCCCATTTCCTCCAGCGCGATCGAGACCTTGTGTCCGTTCGGCGTGGGCCAGTAGTAGAGGTCGATCATGCGTTCCCCGCATGCAGGTGTGACGAAGGGAGCGGTACGATAGCAACCGGACCCGGGCCTGCACAGAGCGGCTATTCGGCGGCCCGGATGAGGAAATCGTCGAGCGCACTGTGCGCGGACCGCGGATCCTTGTACAGGCACCCGTCCTTCATGATCATCACGAGGTTGTCGCGGTCCTGCAGCAGGGCGACGTCCCGGGTCGGGTCGCCGCGCACCAGCAGCAGGTCGGCGAGGAACCCTTCCCGCACCCTGCCGGTTTGTCCTCCCAGTCCCATCAGTTCGGCGCCCACCACCGTTGCGCAGCGCAGCGCCTCGACCGGGGAATAGCCGAAGTAGCGGACAAAGTGCTCGATATCCCGGGCGTTCTGGCCCATGGGCGTGAGCGCGAACCCGTAATCACCCCCGACAACCACCCGGATGCCCCGGGCACGAATCTGCTGGTATGTCGCGCAGGTCATGTCGAACATCCGCGCCAGCCCGAGCGCCTCGGCGGCATCCGGCTCCATGCCGTAGCGCGCGCCTTCCTTCACCGCGTTGTGCACGAGACCGAAGGCGGGACCCACGAACACCCGGTCCTTCACGCTCTCCAGAGCGTCGAGCGCTTCCTCGCTGGCGTAATCGCAATGGTAGATGCAGTCGATCCCGTGCCTGACCCCGAGCAGCACGCTCTGCGACGAGCGGGCGTGGCAGGCCACCATCTTGCCGAAGTCCCGCGCCACGCCGACCAGGGCCGCGACCTCGTCGTCGTGCGTCGGCGTGGTCTCCCCGCCGGCGTGGGGGACGAAGTCGTCTCCCGACAGGTTGATCTTGAGCACGTCGACTCCATCGCGGACACATTCCCGCGCCACCTTGCGCATTTCCAGCGGCCCGTCGGCCACCAGCCCGAAGCTCTCCTGGTGGATGTGGCGCCGGCGTTCGTCGCCCAGCCCGGCCGTTGTGGTGATTTCAGGCGAGCCCGCCCGCATGCGCGGGCCGGCAAGCATCCCCTCGTTGACCGCATCGCGCGCCGTGACCCCCAGCATCGGCTTGGCGGAGGCCGCCTCGAAGATCGAGGTGAATCCGTGCTCGAGCAGCAGGCGCAGGTTCCGCGCGACAAGCAGCATGTGGCGTTCGGGCCAGATCTGGCCGAGTTCGGGTGGTGACACCACCCCGGTGAAACTGGGATGACAATGTCCCTCGACCATCCCCGGCATCAGTGTCATGCCGGTGCCGTCGATCAGCTCCGGCGGCAGTTCTCCGGTCGATTCGCCCCCGGGGATCACTCTGGTGATCCGGCGTTTCTCGACAACCACGGTTGCGGGCCGGGTCCCGTCGGACTCTCCGTCCCACACCAGGGCGTTGATGATTCCAACATCCGTCATCGGTTCCTCCCCTGCCTGCACGTCAGGCAACTATAGGGCCCCCGCATCATTGCCGCCACGCGTGGACGGGTGCGACACTGGCCTCATGCCGCGAACCTGGAGTCACAGCCATGGATGACGGATGGGTCAGGGCGGTCGACCTCGACGCCCTGCAGGCCAGGGGACGCGCCGTGTTTCGCCACGACGGTCGCCAGATTGCGGTCTTTTCCACCCCGAACGGCGCTCTTGCCTGCAACAACCGCTGTCCGCACGAGGGGTTCCCTCTGCTCGAGGGTACGCTCGACAGCGACTGCCTGCTCACCTGCAACTGGCACAACTGGAAATTCGACCTGCGCACCGGCATGAACCAGCGCGACGGTGACCGGCTTCGGGTCTACCCGACGCAAATTCGTGGCGACGCGGTCTGGATCCAGATCGTCGATCCGCCGGTCGAACACCGTATCGCGCGGACCATGGACGGGCTGAAGGACGGGTTCGATACCCACGACCGGGAACGCCTCGCGCGTGAAATCGCACGGCTGATGCAGCTGGGCACCGACCCGGTGCGCGCGGTAAGCGAGGCAATCCGCTGGTCGCATGATCGGCTCGAGTTCGGCTGGACCCATGCCTTTGCCGGCGCGCCAGACTGGCTGGCGCTGCATGACCGGCACGCCGGACATGACGAGAACCGGCTGATCTGCCTGCTCGAGGCCGTCGCCCACATGTCGGAGGACGTCCTGCGCGAGGAGACATACCCCTACCCCGAAGGGATCAGGGACTGGGACGAGGAGGACTTCGTGGCCGCCATCGAGGCCGAGGACGAGCCCACGGCAATTCGGTTCGCCCGGGGCGCCATCGCATCGCCAGGGGGGTACCAGGCCGCGGAAAGGGGTCTTGCCCGCGCGGCGCTGGCCCATTACGCCGATTTCGGCCACTCGGCGATCTACGTCCGCAAGGCGGGGGAACTGGTCTCCCGGCTGGGCGCGGAGGTTGCCGAGCCGGTTCTGCTGCCATTGGTCCGCAGCCTGGTCTCGGCGTTCAGGGAGGACCTGATCCCGGAGTTCCGGACCTACGGGGATGCGCTCGGGCGCATGGGAACAAACGGCGTCGGCACCCTGCCCGATCCATCCCGTTTCCGCACCTGTACTCCGGCCCGGGCCATGGCGCTGGCGGCCGGATGCGGCGCCGACCGGCCGGAAGAGCTCTTCCGCGTCCTGCTCGAGGCCAGCGCCATGAACATGCTTGCGCTCGACCTGGAGCACCTCGAGGACCTGGACCAGCCCTACGGCAACGATGTCGGCTGGCTCGACATGACCCACGGGCTCACCTTCGCGGACGCGGTACTCGGTTTCTGCCGCAGGTGGCCGGATCTCTGGCCAGCGTCCCTGTTGCAGATGGCGTGTTTTGCCAGCCGCAACGGCGGGCACCAGGACGAGCGGGTCACGCCCCGGGACTGGCTGGTGAGCGACCCCGCGGCGTTCTTCCGGTCGGTGGAAGACCGCCTGTTCGATCACGGTGAGGAGGCGTACATCGTCTCGGTACACCTGCTCAAGACCACCATGGCGATCCGCGCCCTCACCGCCGCTCCGGAAGCGGGGGACGCCGCCGCCCTCGCGGTCGCGGCCCTGAACCGCATGCTGAATTCGCCGATCCGCCGCCGCATGGTCCGGCGCACCGCCCGCCAGGCCCTGCGCTTCGTCGCCGTCGACATCTGAAGCCTGCCGAACCTGCCGCAGGGGTTTCGCCGACCGGCAGTGCCAGCTTGCGCAGTCCGAACAGCACATGCCGTCCCATCCGGCACTGCTCCTTCACCCCGTTCCGGTTGCACTCGATGTGCGGCAATCCGACTTCCGGCTCAATCCGGGTCAGCCTGGAACCACAGAAACTCGCAGCCTCGCGATGCGGAACCCGTGCGGCGACATGGACATCCAATGGCATTTTGGTAATCGGCGGTTTCTTCCGCAGATTTGTTTGTGGCTTCCAATCTGCTGATTTCACGGCACTTCCATCGTTCTGGGAGGCGCAAACGAATCCGGGCTAACACACTCCCCCGCCCGCGGCATCTTTCGCTCGGGAAGAACCGTCAGCCGGGAGTGAGGCCGATGGATCCGCGGATCGAGAGACTCGAATCCACGACATTTTGCGGGCGCCGCCTGACCCGGCGCCAGATCGCCGAGGTGCAAGAGACGGTGGCGTTGAGCCCGGCCCTGAGCCGCAACGAGCTTTCCAGGACGATCTGCGAGCACCTGAACTGGACCACCCCGAAGGGCGGTTACCGGGTCGCGGCCTGCCTGCGCATGCTGGAGAGTCTGGAGGAATGCGGGGTCCTGACCCTGCCGGCGAAGCGGAACACGATCTCCGGGGCCCGGACGCCAATCGCCCACACCGGGCGCTCCGACCCCGGGCCCGAGATCGAGTGCACGCTGGCCCGGTTGGAGCCGCTGTCGCTCCAGCTGGCGACGGAGGAGCGGGACGTCGCCGACTGGAACGAGCTGGTCGACCGGCACCACGGCCTCGGCTGCACGCGCCCGTTCGGCCCGCACCTGCGCTGGTTCGTTCTCGACAGGGACGGCCGGCGTCTCGGCTGCCTGCTGTTCGAGGCGGCGGCGAAGTCGCCGCCCGCCCGCGACGCGTGGGTCGGATGGAGCGAGAAGGACCGCGACCGCCGGCTGCATCTGGCGGTATCGAACAGTCGGTTCCTGACCCTGCGATGGGTCCGGGTCGACAATCTCACCTCGAAGGCCCTGTCCATGGCGGCGCGTCAGCTTCCCGGCGAGTGGCAGCAGCACCACGGATGCCGGCCGGTGCTGTGCGAGACCTTCGTGAATCCGACCCGTTTCGACGGGGCCTGCTACCGGGCCGCCAACTGGACCGTGATCGGCATGACGGCCGGGCGCAGAAGCGCAAGCCGGGCCAAGCCGGCGAAGCAGATATTCGTCCTTCCGCTCGACCCCGGCTTCCGCGAGGTGCTGAAGAGCGAGAGCAAGACGCCGCCGCGCCGCAAGCCCCCGACGCCGGCGCACGACGACCCCTCCGTCGCGATGTGGATGAAGATCATCGACGCGGCCGGGGAACTCGCCGCCGCGCACGATCGCCAATGGATGAAGCGCAAGCGGATCCTCGACAGCCTGATCGTCATGCTGTTCGTGTTCCGGCTCGTCCTGTCACGCGGCGGCAAGGGCTATGCGACCGTTCTCGCCGAGCTGTGGGACCAATGCCGCAAGCTCGGCATCGCCCTGCCGCTGGTCGAGGCCGGCTTCCCGCTTCCCAATACGGCGGCCCACTACCCGCAAGGCCTGGTGTCCTGCCTGTACCGGCTGAACACCGGGACGCCAGTCGACTTCAGCCTGTCGGCCAACGCCAACGAGCGCGCCGCCGCACTCGCCCATCTCGATGCCGTGGAGCCGGGCGATATCGTGGTCTCCGACCGGGGATACTTCTCGTTCGTGCTCCTTTACGCCGTGGTCTGGCGCGGCGCGCACCCGGTGTTCCGGCTCCCTCGCAGATTCGGCTTCGACGACTTCATCGACGGCGATCTCGACGACGCGATGGTGTCCGCCGTGCCGAAAGACCACCATTCGCGGACCCGGCTCCGTGCCGCTTTCCCCGGGAGACGGTTCGACCCGGTCAACCTGCGGCTGGTCCGCTACACGCACCGAGACAGCGAATACGTGCTCGCCACCACCCTCGCAGACGCCGGCACATACACGCTCGACGATCTCTCCGACCTCTACCACGGACGCTGGGGCATCGAAGAGCTGTTCCGGATCTCCAAAACGGTCATCGCAGTGGACGAGTTCCACAGCCGCACCGAGCGCGGCATCCGCCAGGAGTTGTACGCCCACTTCAACCTGATCGCCATGACCCGCCTGCTCTCAAATCATGGCGACGGCCTGCTGGAAGCGAGGCGCGAGGCCGGCAAGGAGAAAATGACGGTCAACTTCAAGAACGCGCTGGCAATCATGGCGGCGAACCTGGAGGAACTGGTGCTGATGCGCCGCGGTCCTCGCCGAAACCGTGACGTGGATGGCGCAGCGGGTCCTCGCGGTGCGCAGCCGCTTGCGACCGCAACGGCTGTATCCGAGGAGATCCAGGAAGCCGATCAGCAAGTGGATCAGAAGGAGACGCGCCACAGCGTGACCCGCTCGAGTGAGGGACAAAGCCGCAACCATCCGACCCCAACCAGCACAACTCCTTAAGGAAACGTCGCCCAACCATTACGGAAATGCCATTGGTCTCTCGCCGACCGTCCGCCAGCGCGCTTGCAATGTACGCCGTTATGGTGCATAAGTCCATCGTCATCTTACACGCCTACACGGAAGACATCGCAATGGCCGAAACAGCCGAGACGAAGCACGAGCGGGTCCACTTGCGCCTCGACGCCAGAAGCAAGCGCAAGCTCGAACGCGCGGCGGCCTACGAGGAAACCACGGTCAGCCGTTTCGTGCTGCACAACGCCGTGACCGCGGCCGAGCGGGTGATCGAGGCGCGCGAGCGCATCGTGCTCCCGGCGACGGATTGGGACGCCTTCCACGACGCGCTGCTCAACCCGCCCGCGCCGAACGCGGCGCTGAAGCGGGCCGCGCGCCGTTACCGCGAGCGCATCGGTGGATGAATCGCCGCTGACGGTTGAGCCCCTCGGTCCGCATCACGACCGCGCATCCTTCTCCTGCGGGGAGCCTTCGCTCGACCGCTACATCCGCCGGCAGGCTTCCCAGGACACCCGGCGGCGCGGCGCGCGGGTCTTCGTCGCGTTGGACGACCTGCCCGAACGGATCGCCGGCTACTACACGCTGAGCGCGGCGAGCTTCGAGAAGGACAACCTACCGGCGGAGCTCGCCGGGCGCCTGCCGCACTATCCCGTGCCGGCGGCTGTCATCGGGCGGCTGGCCGTTGACCTTCGCAGCCAGGGGAGCGGGCTCGGCGAGGTTCTGTTGCTCGACGCGATCCATCGGGTGGTGCGCGCGGGCGACACGATTGGCGTCTATGCCATCGTGGTCGATGCGCTGCACGACCGCGCCAGCGCGTTCTACGAGCGCTACGGCTTCGCGCCCTTCCCGTCGCAGCCGCTGCGCCTGTACCTGCCGCTTCGGACCTTCGAGCAACTCGGGCTTTAGCCTGAAGTTGGGACTTACAAAGAAAACTTGACAGCGTCATGCCGCCATCCTTCTTCGTGTATTCACGGTTCCACGGCCCGGCATCCCGGCAGCCTCCCCGTGCAGCAGCGCCTGTCCCCGACGCCGTATGGTGCGGGCAGCATTCGCGTCCGCATGATCGGCGTGGCCGCAGGCCACGCAGTGAAACCGGTCCCGTGTCCTGCGCGATCGGGCATCGACGTGCCCGCACGCTGCACAGGTCTGGCTGGTGTGGCGGGGATCGACCGCGATCACGCGCCCCGCCTTGTACTCCAGCATCGCGCGCAGGGCGGCCCAGCCGGTGTCGAGAACGACCCGGTTGAGCCCGGCCTTCTGCTTCACCCCGCTGCCCGGCTCGTCCGCCGTGCCGCGGGCGCTTGCCGTCATGGCCTTCACCTTCAGGTTCTCGATCGCGACGGTGTGCGCACCCTCCGCGATCCTGCGCGAGACCTGGTGGTGCCAGTCGCGCCTTGTGCCGGCCTGGCGCCGTCTCGTCTTCGCCACGGGCGATCCCCACAACCCACGCGGGTGCGCGCCCGGCGGCCCGAACCGCGCTTCTGCCGCGCCAGTTTCCGCGACAGGCGCTTCGCCTTCGCCTCGAGGCGGCGCGTGTCGGGGGCGTGGAACAGCCGTCCGTCGCTCGCCGCGACCTGGCCGGCGTTCATGTCGATGCCGATCACTGTCCCGTCATCCTCCGGCTGCGGATGAGCAACCGCATGGCAAACCACGGCATACCAGCGTCCGGCCTCGCGCTTCAGCACTGCCGAGACCGGACGGGCGTCCGGATACGGGGTGCCGCCGCGCCGGCGCACCGTCATCCAGCCGAAACCGGGTAGGCGCAGCCTGCCTGCTTCCAGCCTCACCCCGGAGACGATGGAGATGCTGTCGAAGCGCCGCCGTCCGCGGAACCGCGGGGAGCCGGGCTTCTGCCCGGCCCTTGCCCGACGGAAGAAGCCGCGGAAGGCCTCGTGCAGGCGCTTGAGCGTGCCGCGCTGGATGGCGACCGGCACGGCCGCCATCTCCGGCAGCTCCCGGCGGCACACCGTCAGGGACTTCGCCTGGTCGATATAGGAGAGCGAGACGCCCGCCAGGCGCCAGGCGTCCGACCGCTCCTGCAGGGCGGCGTTGTACAGCTGGCGCTGCGCCTCCAGCATCCGCTCAAGGCGGCGCCAGTTGTCACGCGTCTGCGGCAGCAGACGGTATGTGACCTGGCGGTGTGCACGCTGTGGGTCCCTTGTTCCGGACGGCATGCGGTGTCTCCCGAACAGTACGGGAAATATACAGGATAAAACGTGGAACATGCAAGGAGAAATGCGCCTGCAGGTCTTCGAGTCAGGCCCTGCAGGCGGCATGACGCTGTCAAGTCATCCTTATAGGAGCCATTGAAAGCGTTCCGTCGAGCGGTGACGATCCATGTTCAGCAGGCTGTTTCCCGGCTGGTTTGATTGTCAATGATCGGGATAGGGGGGCATCTCACGATGCCGCCCCTCCCACACCACCGGGCATACGGCCGGGAGGAGCCCCGAACGAGGACGCTCGCCCCGTAACCGGAAGCCGACCGCGGCAGCGCTACCGGACGCTCACTCCCCCGAATTCGCTACCACGCACGGGTCTCGATCAACTGCAATTCCCGGTGACGGCGTCCCGATTGACGATCACGCCGTCCATGTCGAACTGATCCGGTGGCATTCCGTAGAACTGCGAGGGGTCGGTCGCCACCCATCCCGAGGTATTCCTGAGGAACCCGTTGGTTTCGAAATTGGAAAATTTCAGAACAAAGTTCTCGTTCCCTTCATTCAGGGTGTCCGTGTATGTCGCCACTGAAACGGACTTGCTCCACTCGCCGCTGTTGAATACCAGCTTGCCCGAGACTGAAGCAAAGTCCGTCCCGTTCGTGGCCGACCCGCTGGCCGTATTGTACGACCAGCGATAGGACCAGCCGTTGGGCGGGACGCCCGTTTCCACCTTGAACATCGCGTTGTTGCCCTCGCATACCTGTGCATCCGCCGCCGATGCTGCCGGAGCGCTCATCGCCCCGGCCGCCAGTGCAGCCGCAAGGACCGTGCACGATACGGCCTGCTTGAGACCCTTGTGCGAAGCGTTCTTCATGCTGCTGTCTCCTTTCCGCTGCACGCGCCCCGGCCGCTGACCGGGATGCGTGGTCGACAGGACGAAGGACAATTGCGTCGTCCCATAACCGTCTAGTGTCTCGCAAATCAGCGACATCCTGTTCCGACAAGTTCCTCTGCACAAGCTCGCGATATGCGTAACCATCAAAGCCGAGCAACAATCAGTTGCTTGCTTGCGGCTGTTTTGCTCATGCCGCTTGAGAATCGTCTTCCGCCTTTGCAGGTTGCATGACGCAATGATAGACACCGTTTACAGCTGCTGACTTCCGTATTTCACCACCCGCTCCGTTCGCACCGTACCCGCCAGAACGCAACTCAAACGGATGAGGATCAGCTGAGTGCGGAGATCGAGCATGAAGGCCCTGCAGTGCGACGCGTACGCCTGCTGCCCGTTTCCGGTCCGACCGATGTCGTGGCCTTCTTCCCGGGCGTGCCTGGCCAGTCGGTGAGCGGCATCACTGCGCAGTCCCGTGACCGGTCAGGACAGCGAGATCTCGTTTATCAGCCGCTCGCCGGCAAAGAACCGGTCTGCATTCGCGAAGATCTCGCGGAACTTGATCAGCATGGTGTCGCGGGTCCCCGGCGCGTGGTGCGGGGTCAGGACCACGTTCGCGAACGGGGCGAAGGGGCTGGGACCCGGCGGCGGTTCGACCTCGAACACGTCGAGCCCGGCTCCTCCCAGGTGTCCGGAGCGAAGCGCGTCCAGCAGTGCCGGCTCCGAGACCACCGGCCCCCGGGCGCAGTTGATCAGGACAGTGCCCTGCCGCATGGCGGCCAGCGCCTCGGCGTCGATCATGTGCAGGGTACTGTCGGTGAGCGGCACGTGCAGGGTGACGAAGTCGGACCTGGCGAGCAGATCCGGCAGGCTCGCCCGTTCGGTTGCAAGCTCGGCCTCGAGTGCGGCGGGCATGTCGAGAATGTCATGGTAGAGGGTTCTTGCCTCGAAACCGATCAGGCGGCGGGCCACCTGGCGGCCAATGCGGCCAAGTCCGATGATGCCGACCGTCGCGCCCATGAGCTGGCGCGCCGTTGCCCGGAAGGTGTTGGAGTGCCAGCGCCCGGCCCTCAACTCGCTGTCGCAGAACGCGAGCCGGCGACCGACCGCCAGCATCAGCATGATCGCGTGTTCGGCGACACCCTCACTGGTCCCCTGCGGTGTCACCGCCAGTCTGATCTGGCGCCGCATCAGCGCTCCGGTGTCAACGGTATCGTGGTAGCCGACACCCTGGTGCAGGACCAGACGCAGCTTCGGTGCCGCGTCGATGTCCTCGGCCGACATCCGTGCCCCGCCGACAATCGCCACCTCGGCCTCGGCCAGGAGACGCCGGCACTCGTCCTCGCTCCCCTCCTCGAGGGTCAGCAGCTGATAGCGGTCCTGCGACATGGTGGACCGGATCAGGTCGTAGAAGTCCTGTTCCGCCTTGATGAGATAGAGCACCTTGATCGCCATGTCGGTCCTGTCCCGAAGGTTTCGGCGCAGTGGATGTAGCCCGGCGGCCGGGAGTGGCAAAGCGAATTCGTCCCGGCAACCCGGGGTATGGCCGGCGCACGCAAGCTGCTAGAAGTCGGCCGTGCCGCGCACGGAGGGATGATCACATGGCAACCTACCTGAAGACCGGACTGAGCGAGGCCGAGCGGGCGGAGGAACAGACAAGGGTCCGGGCCACTGTCGAGGAGACCCTGGCCGGGATCGAGGCTCGCGGCGACGAGGCCATCGCCGAGCTGTCGGCTCGTTTCGACAACTGGGAACGGAAGGACTTCCGCCTGTCCGACCGGGAAATCGAGCGCTGCCTGGCCCGAATGGATGCGTCCGATCTTGACGACATCCGGTTTGCCCAGGAACAGATCCGCCGCTTCGCCCAGGTCCAGAAGGATGCGCTGCGCGACGTCGAGGTCGAAACGCTTCCCGGCGTCATCCTCGGTCACCGCAACATTCCGGTCAGCAGCGTCGGCTGCTACGTGCCGGGCGGCAAGTACCCGATGATCGCCTCGGCCCACATGAGCGTGGTGACGGCGAAGGTCGCCGGGGTCACGCGCATCGCCGCCGCCTCCCCGCCGTTTGCCGGCGAGCCGCACCCGGCGGTGGTCAGTGCGATGCACCTGGGAGGCGCGGACGAGATCTACTGCCTTGGCGGCATCCAGGCGGTCGGAGCCATGGCGCTCGGGACCGCCACGATCGCGCCGGTCGACATGCTGGTCGGACCCGGGAACGCATTTGTCGCCGAGGCGAAGCGACAGCTGTTCGGACGCGTCGGCATTGACCTGTTCGCCGGTCCCACCGAGACCCTGGTGATCGCCGACGAGACTGTGGACGGCGAGCTCTGCGCAACGGACCTGCTCGGCCAGGCCGAGCACGGACCGACCTCTCCCGCGATCCTGCTGACCACCTCGGAGGCACTGGCCCACGATACCCTGGCCGAGGTCGAACGACAGCTGCGGCACCTCGCAACGGCGGAGATTGCCGGTCGGGCATGGCGGGACTACGGACAGGTCATCCTGTGCGACGATCGCGACGAGATGCTGGCGCTCGCTGACAGGATCGCGTCGGAACACGTGCAGGTCATGACCCGCGATCCCGACTGGTTCCACCGCAACATGACCAACTACGGCGCCCTGTTCCTCGGCCCGGAAACAAATGTCTCCTACGGCGACAAGGTCATCGGAACCAACCACACCCTGCCGACGCGCGGTGCCGCCCGCTACACCGGAGGGCTTTGGGTCGGAAAGTTCCTGAAGACCTGCACCTACCAGAAGATCACCTCGCCCGAAGCCGCCGTGCAGATCGGCGAGGTATGCTCGCGACTGTGCGCGCTCGAGGGCTTTGCCGGCCACAAGGAGCAGGCCGACATCCGGGTGCGGCGGCACGGTCGCGTCAACAGTGCAGGCAATGCCTGACCAGCAGCGGAAAACCGGACGATGAACCGTACACGAGCACTCGAACGTTTCCGCCTCGACGGACAGGTCGCGCTGGTCACCGGGGCCGGACGCGGTCTCGGGCAGGCCTGTGCCGTTGCCCTTGCCGATGCGGGTGCCGAAGTCATCGCCATGAGCCGGACCGAAAGCGAGCTCGTAGCGCTTGCCGACGCCATCAGGGCGGACGGCGGAACGGCGAGAACCGTAGTCTGCGACGTGTCGGACCCGATCGCGATCGAGGCGGTGGTCCCGTCGCTCGGCCGGATCGATGTCCTGGTCAACAACGCCGGCACAAACATCCCCGAGCCGTTTCTCGACGTCAGTCTCGAGCACCTCGACACCATCCTGAACCTCAACGTGAGGGGTGCGTTCCTGATGGCACAGGCCGTCGCCCGCGGTATGCGCGAGCGCGGGCACGGAGGCTCGATCATTCACATGTCGTCACAAATGGGGCACGTGGGCGCTCCGAACCGGACCGCCTACTGCGCCAGCAAGCACGCGATCGAGGGGCTGACCAAGGCGATGGGGGTCGAGCTCGCTCCCTACGGCATCCGGGTCAACTCTGTCGGACCCACCTTTGTCGACACACCGCTTGCACGCGGTTTTCTCGACAACCCGGAGTTCAACCGCGAGGTCCTTGACCGGATCGCGATGGGCAGGCTGGCGCTCGCCGAGGAGATCGCCGACGCCGTGCTCTACCTCGCGGCACCCGCCTCGGCCATCGTCACCGGAACCAGTCTCGTGGTCGATGGCGGCTGGACCGCCAGGTGATCCTGATTGGTCGTCGGGCCTCGGCGCAGGCGGCGCCCCGGCACCCGTGCAGACTCCACAGGAACCAGCCGGTACACGAGCTTCAGTCCAGCGAGCGCGCCCAGACATCCTGGGACGGGGTGTTCGCAGGATCGCGGGCGCGCAACGCATAGTAGTCGAGGTAGGGGACGTACCCCGCGTGCACCCGGCGCAGCTCCGTGACCGCGTCGTCATGCAGGTCGACCCTGAGGTCAAGGTCGAGCGTGCAGTCAGCCCCCCGGACCACCAGGGCAGCAGAGCGTTCTGGCAGGTGTTCGCCGGTTGCCCCGGCCTGGCCGCCGGCATCTCTCCCGGCCTCGACCGCCCGAAGCAGCCTCTCGTCAAGCTCGCTACCGGAAGAACTCTCCCAGCTTTCCTCCATGGCGGCGGCCGTGGCCTCCCCTGCCAGTACGTTGCCGAAGACCGCGTACCCGTCCCCGGTCCGGTGGCCAGCCCACGGACGGCAGTTCTCGCCGGTGTGCATCGCGACAACACCGTCGGCAGCGACGATCCCGACCTGGCGGTAGCTGAACCCGGGATCCGCGGCTGCCAGGTGAACCAGAACCTGGCGGGGAAGCATTCCGGCGGCGAGATGCTCCACCGCCAGGTGTCCAAGGGCCGGATTGGCGAAGGCCTGGGTGGAAAGTACCACCCGGTCGCGAACGAAGAACGGGCAGTATCCCCCGACACCGAGTGAATAGGTGGCGATCCCCACCCCCACCCTCTCGGTCCGCGGACACCGTGCCAGAATGGTGAACGTCATGAGCGACCTCCTACAGTGGTCCGGGCCAGCGTCCGACCAGCGGCACCGAGACCAGGACCGGTCGCCGTGCCACCCGGCCTGGTTCCCAGCGGTGCCACAGCAACACCAGCACGATCGCGAGATTGATCAGGTTCCAGGCGAACCCGTTCAGGAACGCGGCCTCGTACGACAGGGTGAGATCGAAGATCGCACCCGACATCCAGCCGCCGAGCGCCATGCCGCCGATGGTTGCTGACAGTACCATGCCCACGCGCACTCCGACCTCCGATGCCGGAAACCAGTCGCGGATGATGACCGCATAGGCCGGCACGATCCCTCCCTGGAACAGTCCGAAGATGGCCGAGACCGTGTAGAGACTCCACATCGTGTCTGCGGGCAGGTACAGGAGCAGGCAGAGCGCCTGCAGGGCCGAGCCGATCAGCAGGGTCGGCACGGCCCCGATCCGGTCCATCACCATCCCGAACCCGATTCGGCTGACCACTCCCAGTCCCAGCATCAGCGAGAGCGCGGCCGAACCGCTTTCGGCACCCAGCCCGAGATCAACGCAGTATGCAACGATGTGGACCTGGGGCATCGACATCGCCACGCAGCAGGCGATACCCGCCACCACCAGCAGGGCCTGCAGCATCCGGGGCGGTACCGGCGAGGTTCCGGAGGCGGACGGGAAATCAGGGTCCGCTTCGAGCACCTCCGCGGGTGTCGGCCGGCGCAGCGCCAGACCCAGCGGCACCATCACCACACAGCACACCACCCCGATCACCAGGTGCGTGCCCTGCCAGCCGGCGACGTCCAGCAACACGGTCACGACCGGCGGCCAGACCGTGCCTGCGACATAGCTGCCGCTCGCCACCAGCGCCACCGCGATACCCCGCCGGCGGCGGAACCACAGCGAGATCGCTGCAATCATCGGTCCGAAGGTCGCGGCCGATCCCAGCGCGCCGATCAGTACACCCTGGAAGAACAGGTAGAGCCAGAAGTTCTCGACCAGGGCCGCGCCGGTGTAGCCGAGACCGAGGCTGAGCCCGGAGACCACCACCGGGACCGTCACGCCGAACCGGTCGACCAGCCGGCCCATGACGATATTGCCGGCCATGATCCCGATCATGGTTACGGTGTAGGGCAGCGACGCCATGCCGCGATCGACATCGAAGTGGGTCTGGATTTCCGGCAGGATGACCACCGACGACCACAGGCCGACGCCACCCGTCGTGCCGATGATCAGGGAAACGACGAGGCGCCACCACGCATACGGACTGTCAACGCCACCGGCAAACGCCGGCGCGGTCTCAGCCGGCCGGGGCAAAGGCATCGAGCGCCCGCATGTCCGCGCCCGCTGCCCCGTCGGCCGGCAGTGCCTGCAGCACCACCTGGTCGGCACCGGCCAGGCGGTGCGCCTCGATCACGTCGTAAATGCGGGCCTCGGTTCCCCACACCACCATGGCATCGAGGAACCTGTCCGATCCGCCGTCGGCCAGTTCCTCTTCGGTGAAGCCGAGCCGCAGCCAGTTGTCCCGGTAGTTCGCAAGCGCGAGGTAGCGCGCCATCTGCTGCCTGGCTACACCGCGCGCCGTGTCCGCGTCCGTGGTGAGGCAGAGCTTCTGTTCCACGCAGAGCCAGGGCCCGGGACCAAGCACGGTGCGCGCCTGTGCCGTGTGCTCCGGGGTTACACAGTAGGGCAGCGCGCCGCGACTGCGCTCGCGAGCAAGCGCCAGCATGGCGGGACCGAGAGCGGCCAGGACCACCGATCGCTCCGTCCTGCGGATCGTCCCATCCAGGGGCGCCGCCTCCAGGGCCGAGAGGTACGAACGCATTGTCGCGACCGGCGGGCCGTAGACATGGCCGCGCGCGCCGGTGACCAGCGGGACATGCGAGACACCGAGTCCGAGAATGAACCGGTTGCTCCACAGTCCGTTCAGACTGTCATGGGCCTGGGCGGACGTCACCGCATCGCGGGCATAGATATTGGCAATTCCGCTGGCAATGGTGAGCCGGTCGGTGCGCGCGAGCATGAAGGCTCCGAGCGCAATGCTCTCCCATGACAGCGACTCCGGATACCAGAGCGCCGCGTACCCGCGCCTTTCCACGGCCTGGGCCAGGAACGCCACCTCATCGGGTCCGAGGTTGTTGGTCGAACACCAGATCCCGAGTCCGTCGGGTCGCTGCATTGGTCCAGTCTCCTGTTGAAGGATACGCTCAGCGACCGGTGAAGACCGGGCTTCGCTTCTCGCGGAACGCCCGCCCGCCCTCTGCCTGGTCGGCGCTGCGCCTGATTGCGAGCAGCTCCGACCGGGCGCGGGCATGCTGTTCGCTCGGCCCCAACGGCGTCACCGTCTCGCGGACGAACCGCTTGAGCATGGCGACAACCAGCGGTGCGCTGTCGGCCAGTGTCCGGGCCCATTCGAGCGCCGCGTCAACATGTTCGCCTGCAGGGACCACCCGGTTGACCATGCCGCATTCGCGAGCCCGTTCGGCATTGAACCGCGCGCCGGTCAGCATGAACTCCATTGCGACCTTGTGCGGAATTCTGGCGGCGGTACTGGCGATCAGGCCACCGCAGAACCCGAGCTGGGCCTCGGGGTAGAAGAACTCCGCCGTCTCGTCGGCCACCGCCATGTCGCAGAACTGCACCAGGCAATAGGCCCCGCCGACACAGTACCCCGACACCGCGGCGATCACCGGCTTGTCGAGCACGACACCGACACCGGGCATGCATTCCCACAGGTCGGGATCGACCGGCGGATCGGTGATGTCGGCCCCGACGGAGAACGCCCTGGTTCCGGCTGCGGCGAGAACCGCGCAGCGATCGTCGGAGTCGCGATACCGGATGAACGCGTCCCTGAGCTCGGCAACCAGCGCGTTGCTCAGCGCGTTGAGCCTCTGTGGCCGGTTGATGATGATGCGTGCGATCCGGTCCGATGACTCGTACCGGACCAGGGGTTCCTGATCGCTCATGGCTGTCCCCGCCGTATGCTTGATATGCCCGGGGCCCAGCCCGGGACCGGATCTCAGTAGGCGACCGGTGTTGCGTGCTGGTCGTTCCGGTGCCACTTCCAGTACAGATCGGTGATCCGGCGGGTTATCGGCCCCGGGCTGTCGTTCGACAGGATCCGGTTGTCGATGCGCGTGACGGCGATGATACCGCCTGCGGTGCTGGTCAGAAACACCTCGTCGGCATCGTGCAGGTCGTCCGGTGTCAGATCGGCGGTGGTCGCATCGAGGCCGAGTTCCGCGCACAGTTCGAGCGCCGCCAGCCGGGTCACGCCCTCGAGTGCGCCGCTTGCCGGTGTGCGGACCGAGTTGCCCGAGACCGCAAACACGTTGAATCCCGGACCCTCGGTCACGTGTCCTGCCAGGTCGAGCAGGATCGCGGTGTCGGCCCCCGCGTCCTCGGCCTCGAACAGCGCACGGACCATGTCGCCGCGATTGTAGTTCTTGATCGTCGGATCGACCGACTCGGACGGGATGCGCGGGGTGGACGCGATCATCACGTGGGCGCCGCGCTGCTGGATCTCCGCCGACAGCACGTCGATCCACGGAAGGGCGTAGGCGATGAAGGTGTTGGGAATGCCCGTCACCGCGCCCCGGACACGCGCGGGCGGCACTCCCCGGGTGCAGACCATGGCAACGTAGGAATCACGGTGACCCGTGAGGCGGACGCATTCTGCCAGGATGGCGGTGAGCGCGGTGTCGTCGTATCGGACCGACATCCGCACTCCCGCCAGCGACGTCCGGAAACGCCTGAGGTGATCGTCGAGACGAAAGAACGCCCCATCGTGCACGTGCACCACGTCGTAACAGGCGTCCGAGCGGGTAAACCCGAAGTCGAGCACGGAAATTCGGGCATCGGCGATCGGCACGTACCTGCCGTCAACATGCGCGGCACCATCGGGCCAACAGCCGGTCTCCAGCCGCTCGCGTATCATCCCGGGGTCGAGGTTCATGGCCGTCTCCGTGCGTGGGTGCCGTTCCAGTGTGCCCGCCGGCGCGGTCAGCCTGCAACCTCGCGGAAACGGCGCAGGACCTCGATATGCTCGCCGATCGAGGCGACGTCGTACAGCGGGTAGATGGTGAGCAGTGTCGCGCCAAGCCTGCGCCAGCCCTCGATCGCGGACGCCCACTCGTCCTCGTCCGTGGTCCGCACCCTCAGCCAGGCCTCGATGCCGAAATCGCCAGGACTGCGGCCCTCCGCCTCGAGCATGCCGCGCAGGGTCTCGACCATGGTCCGGGCGGCGTCGTTGGGCGGCGAGATCGGAATCCAGCCGTCGCCGAGACGGGCCGCGCGGCGCAGCGCCGCCGGATGGGTTCCGCCGAACCATACCGGGATCGGTCGCTGGACCGGCATCGGTCTGATGCCGGCGCCGGCGACCGAGTGCCACTCTCCCTGGAAGTCGACCAGTTCCTCGGTCCACAGCCGGCGCATGAGCTGGACCTGCTCGCCCATGCGTCTGCCACGGGTTTCCCAGCTCTCGTTGAGACAGGCATATTCGACAAAGTTCCACCCGGACCCGATGCCGAGCCGCAGGCGCCCGCCGGAGAGCATGTCGATCTGGGCCGCCTGTTTCGCGACCAGGGCGGTCTGGCGCTGCGGCAGGATCAGGACAGCGGAGGCGAGGCCGATCCGGCTGGTACAGGCGGCGAGGTAGCCGAGGGTCACGAAGGTCTCGTGGAACTCGTCCTGCCAGGTGTAGGGCGGCTGCCAGCCCGGGTGGCGCGACGGATCGGCGCCGAGCACATGGTCGGGAACGTCGATCCAGTCATAGCCCAGGTCCTCCGCCGCCTGGGCCCAGTCGCGGATTGCCACCGGATCGGACCCGATGTGGCGGGTCGGAAAGAACGCGCAGAGACCGGCCATGGGATATCTCCGTACCAGGGTTTGCGAACCGTGCCCGCCCACGTACTGTGCGGCGGCAGGCACAGCATAGCGGAGGCGGGAGGACAACACATGGCCGAGCTGAACGGACGCACGATCCTGGTGACCGGCGGCGGATCCGGAATCGGCCGGGCGACGGCCCGGGCGGCACACGAGGCTGGTGCCTCGGTCATCGTGACCGACATCGACGAGGACGCGGGCGCCGCGGTGGCGGACGAGGTCTCCGGCCGGTTCATGGTCCAGGACGTCACCGACGAAGGCCGCTGGCAGGAGGTCATGCAGGCCTGTCCGGTCCTGCACGGACTCGTCAACAATGCCGGCATCGGCATCACCCGTCCCCTGCTCGAGACCACGCTGGAGGAGTGGCGGCTGCAGCAGTCGGTCAATGTCGAGGGCGTGTTCCTCGGGGTGAAACACGCAATACCGGTGATCCGTGATTCCGGGGGCGGATCGATCGTCAACCTGTCTTCGGTGGCGGGCCTGGTCGGCAACAGTGTCGGCCTGTCGTGCTACAGCGCCACCAAGGGGGCGGTCCGGCTGTTTACCAAGTCAGCGGCCCTGGAAAGCGCCCGCAGCGGATGGAACGTGCGGGTCAACTCGGTTCATCCCGGCATCATCGACACCCCGATCTGGGACAAGCTGGCCGCCAGCGGCAACACCGTGTTCAATGACCCCCGGGCATCGAGCGACCCCGTGGAACGCGCGTCGGCACGGGTCCCCGGCGGCCGGCCGGGCATGCCGGAGGACGTGGCCCGCACCATCGTCTTCCTGTTGTCGGACGCGTCGAGCTACATGACCGGGAGCGAGCTCGTGGTCGATCACGGCATGACCGCGGGGGTGTGATCGGCCATGCGGATCACGACGACACTGCCGCAGGACGATCTCGGGCGGGTGCCCGATGCCGTCAGGCGAGCCGAAGCGGACGGCTACGACGGCATCATCACCATGGAGAACCGGCACGACCCGTTCATGGCGCTTGCGGTCGCCGCGACCTCGTCGCGTCGCATCGGGCTCGGAACCGCGGTCGCCATCGCCTTCCCGCGCAGTCCGATGGTCGTGGCCAATACCTGCTGGGACCTCCAACGGGCGTCGCGCGGCCGGTTCGTGCTCGGGATCGGCCCGCAGATCCGGCCGCACAACGAGCGGCGCTTCTCGGTCGCCTGGTCGCCTCCGGTGCCGCGGCTGCGCGAATACGTACAGGCCCTTCGCGCAATCTGGCGGTGCTGGGAAACCGGAGAGAAACTGCGCTTCGAGGGCGAACACTACCGGTTCAGCCTGATGACCCCGAACTTCGTGCCCGGACCGACCGGTTGCCCGACACCGCGGGTCAACATCGCCGCTGTCGGGCCAAACTCGCTGCGGCTGGCCGGCGAGGTCGCCGACGGCGTGCACCTGCATCCGTTCTGCACCCGCCGGTACCTGGAAGAGGTCTGTCTGCCGCGCATGGCGGCGGGCATGGCGGCGGGCGGGCGCAGCCGCGGGGACTTCGAGATCGCGGGTGGCGGGTTCATCGCCACCGGTGCGACGGACGCCGAGGTGGCGTCGGCGGTCGAACAGGTGCGCACCCGAGTCGCGTTCTACGGCTCGACCCCCGGGTACTGGCCGGTGCTGGAACTGCATGGGCTGGCCGGGCTCGGGCGCAAGCTGAACCGCATGACCAGGGAGGGTGAATGGGAGCGGATGGCGCGGGAAGTCAGCGATGACACCGTGCGGCTGTTTGCCGTGGTCGGACGACACGACGAGCTGGCGCAGGGGATCAGGGAACGGTTCTGCGGCCTGGTGGACACCGTTCACTCGAGCATGTCGATGGACATGCGCCCGGCACTTCCACCCGACCTGATCCAGGAAATCCGGCGGCTGCCGGCGGCATACTGCGGCGGCTGACAGTCGCGATACACGCACCTGCAGACGTCTGTTACACTCGCGACACCACAATCACGGAGGGTCATTGCCATGGCGGCAGTTCAGGCTGACAGCGCGGATCGGACGCTCGTTGAACGGGCAACCCGGGTGCTCCCGGCAGGCGGTTTCGGCAACCTGTCCGGCTCGATCATCATCCGCGAGGGCCAGGCCGGCCGGGTTCGGGATGTGCACGGCAGGGAATATGTCGACTACCTGCTCGGATCGGGTCCCATGTTCATCGGTCACTGCCATCCCGAGGTCATGGCGGCGGTGCAGCAACAGATCCCGCGCGGCACCACCTTCTTTGCCAACAACGAGCACGGAATCAGGCTGGCGGAACGGATCTGCGACGCCATGGCATGCGCCGACATGGTCCGGTTCGTGAGCGCGGGTTCCGAAGCGACCCTGTATGCCATGCGTGCCGCTCGCGCGCATCGCAGGCGCGACAAGATCCTCAAGTTCGAGGGTGGTTTCCACGGCATGAGCGACTATTCGCTGCAGAGTCTCGCCCCCCGCCGTCTCTCGAACTTTCCGAACGCCGTCGCCGACTCCGCGGGCATTCCCGCCCGGATCAGCGACGAGGTCCTGATCGCTCCCTTCAACGACGCCGAGACCGTTCGCAGCCTGATCGAGGAGCATCACGACGAACTCGGCGGCGTGATCGTCGAGGCCTTCCAGCGGTTGATCCCGCCGAAGCCGGGTTTCCTGGAAGCCCTGCGCGAGATCACGACGCGCTACGAAATCCCGTTGATCTTCGACGAGATCGTCACCGGGTTCCGCTTTGCCTACGGCGGTGCCCAGGAGTACTACGGCGTCACCCCCGACATGTGCACCCTCGGCAAGATCGTCGGCGGCGGCTTCCCGTTGGCGGCCGTGTGCGGAAGCGCCGAGCTGATGGCGCATTTCGACCGCTCGGCCGTGGGCGAAGACGAATTCCTGCCGCAGATCGGCACGCTCTCGGGCAACCCGGTCGCCGCGGTCGCCGGTCTCGCGACCCTGGACGTTCTGGAACGCCCGGGGAGCTACGAGAAGGTATTCGACACCGGACGCAGGCTGATGCAGGGGCTCACCGAGGCGATGACCGCGGCCGGCCACACACACCGCATCGTCGGCGAACCGCCGCTCTTCGACATCCAGTTCACCGATGGCCCGGTCGAGAACTACCGCGGCATGTTCGCCGCGGATGCCGGCAAGCTGCTGAAGTTCAACGCCCTGCTGCTTGAACGCGGCGTGCTGAAGGGCGACAGCAAGTTCTACGTCGGTCTTGCGCACGACGAGGCGGACATCGAGCTGACCCTGGACGCCTTCGCCTCGGCCGCCCGGGTACTTCCTGTCACCTGACGGCAGCGCCGTACCGAACCGGAGACCCGCCCGTGGCCACCGAACCCTACGACTTCATCATCGTCGGCGCCGGTTCTGCCGGCGCCGCGCTTGCGCACCGGCTGTCGGAGAACCCGCGCTGTCGGGTGCTCCTGCTCGAGGCCGGCGCACGCACTCACCCCTACTCGCGCATCCCGGTGAGTTTCGGGCTTCTGATCGACCACGCGACCGCAAACTGGCGCTACAGTTCCGAGCCGGAGGAGCACACCGCCAACAGGCGCATCCCGGTTCCACGCGGCAGGCTGCTCGGCGGATCCAGTTCCATCAACGGGCTGGTGTTCGTACGCGGCCAGCCGCTCGACTACGATACCTGGCGCCAGATGGGCAATCAGGGCTGGAGTTTCCAGGACGTGCTGCCGGTCTTCCAGCGCCTGGAACACTACGAGCATGGCGCTGATGATCTGCGATCCCAGGGCGGCCCGCTGCGGGTCAGCGAGGCCACCGACGAGGGACCGCTCTACGACGCGCTGCGGGCTGCCGCACGCGAACTCGGGCTCGCGCACAACCCTGACTACAACGGCGCGAACCAGGAAGGCATCGTCCGTACCCAGACCACGATCAGTCGCGGCGTGCGCCAGAGCACGGCCCGCTGCTACCTGCAGCCGATCCGCAACCGCCGCAACCTGCACATCGAGACCAGGGCCCATACCGAACGGCTGCTGCTGGAAGGAACCAGGTGCACCGGCGTCGTCTATCGACAGGACGGGATCGAGATCGAGGCGACATGCGCGCGCGAGGTGATCGTGTGCGCCGGAGCTGTCGCCACGCCGCAGTTGCTCGAGCTGTCGGGGATCGGGCGTCCGGATGTGCTGTCCGAACACGGAATCGAGGTCCGCCACGAGCTTGCAGGGGTCGGTGAGAACCTGCGCGATCACATCAACGCCCGGACCCAGTTCCACATGAAGCGGCCCGAACTGTCATACAACCAGCGCATGAAGGGAATTGGGCCGGCGATCCAGGTCATGGAGTACCTGGTCCGCCAGCGCGGCTTCCTCAGCCTGCCGTCGGCCCCGATGCTGGCGTTTCTGAAGACCCGGCCACAGATGGAAACGCCGGACGTGCAGATGCACATCGTGCCCTACGCGGTCAAGAACCCGAAAAAGCGGCAGCTGCACGACTTCCCGGCGATGTCGATCTCGGTCTACCAGCTGCGCCCCGAGAGCCTCGGGTCGATTCACATCAAGTCACCCGATCCGAGGGACCATCCGGCAATCCGGTTCAACTTCCTGACCGACCCGATCGATCGCGACACCTTGCTCGGTGGGTTCCGCCTGATCCGCAGTATCATGGATACCGAGGCGATGAAGTCCGTTCGCGGTGACGAATACTCACCCGGGACCGATGTGCAGAGTGACGACGAGATCCTCGACTACATCCGCAGCACCGCGGAGACCGCGTACCATCCCATCGGAACCTGCCGCATGGGTCCAGGACCTCTTGGCGTGGTTGACGAAAGACTGCGGGTGCGCGGACTCGACGGGCTGCGGATCGCGGACGCCTCCATCATGCCGACCATGGTCTCCGGCAACACCAACGGTGCCTGCATCATGATCGGCGAGAAGGCGTCGGACATGATCCGGGAGGATCACCCGACGCCCTGAACCGGGCCGGTTACCCGGGAGGTGCCGGAAGGTTGGTGCGAATCGGGTCGCGGCCGTCCCAGTCGGACGCGATCCGTTCCATCGCCTCGAACTGGTACAGCCGGTAGTCGGTGCACTCGGCGAATTCGATGCAGGTTCCGTGGTGACCGGCAGTCTGGTAGTACACGAACCGACCCCTGCCCGCGATATCGCCCTGCTGTCCGATCACCAGCCCCTGGTCCCGGGCCTTCCGCATCGCCTGTTCGTAGTCGTCCGGCCAGTAGGCGACATGCTGCAGCCCCTCCTGCCCCGCGTCGAGGTACTCGAGGTACATTGACGGTTCGCGGTTTCGCTGCTGGATCAGTTCGACCTGGGCCGAGCCCGAGAACGCAAGCGCAATGGACATCTCGGGCTGCGAAGCCTCACCGCGAAAGGTGAACGCGCGCAGCGGCACCCGTTCAATGTAGAAGAACGGACCGACGCCGTTGACCTCGGTCCAGTAGCGCATCGCCGCCTCGATGTCCCGGACCACGTATCCGAGCTGTCGAAGGGGTCCGAACACCCTGCTCATGGCATCACCATCCCCGATTTTCTATCCTGCGTCGCGCAACGCCTGTTCCAGGAACTGCAGGGTCTGTCTCGCGAACAGCCACATGTTCTCTTCCCGGTTCGCGAGCCCGGTCTCCAGCGTCATCACCCGGTTGACCGGACCGGCTACGGCGATGCAGCTGTGGCCGGCAGCATCGCCGTACCGGTTGCCGGTCGGTCCCGCCGCCCCGGTTTCCGCGATACCCCACACGGTGCCCAGGCGTCGGCGTATCGCCTGCGCCGCGAGCTCGGCGTACGGCTCGCTCGACGACCGCACACCCGGGTGATCGTCGAAGTCGATCTCGAGCAGGGTCTCGCGCGCCCGGTGGGTGTAGATCACGCCCCCGCCCATGAACCACGCCGAGGCGCCCGGGATCGAGAGCAGGGCTGCCGAAACGATGCCGCCACTTGACGATTCCGAAACCGCCACTGTTTCGCCGCGCGTCCTGAGCAGCGCTCCGACCTCGGAGGCCATGCTCGCGAGTACCGTCATCGGTTCCCCTCCCCCGTTACCGGCCCAAGCCTACCCGAGCCCGTGCCCGCCCATCAATCGCCGCCTCCAGGTCGCCGACCAGGTCGTCGATGTGTTCGATACCGACCGAAAGCCTGAGCAGGTCCGGTGGAACCGGTGTCCCCTCGCCCTCGATCGATGCCCGGTGCTCGATCAGGCTCTCGACGCCGCCGAGCGACGTCGCCCGCTTGAACACCCGGACGCGCGCAGCCACTTGCCGTGCCTCGCTCTCACCGCCCGCCAGCCTGATCGACAGCATGCCGCCGAAACCGCCCTGCATCTGGCGCCGGGCCACCTCGTGGTCGGGAGCCGAGCCGAGACCCGGGTAGAGAACCGACCGCAGCCTCGGATGGTTCTCGAAGTGGCGGGCCAGCGCGAGAGCGTTCTGCGAACACTGCCGGACCCGCAGGTGCAGGGTGCGCATGCCACGCAGCATCAGCCATGCCTCGAACGGACCGAGCACGGCCCCCTGCATGGTGCGCAACCGGACGAGCTCGGCCCAGAACTCGTCCTCGCGCGCCGTGACCAGAACCCCGGCGAGGACGTCTCCGTGACCGTTCAGGTACTTGGTGCCGGAATGCATGACCAGGTCCGCGCCATGTTCGATTGGCCTGGTGAGCAACGGGGTGGCGACCGTCGAGTCGACGACGAGACGCGCTCCGGCGGCATGCGCACAGGCGGCGGTGGCGGCGATGTCGGTGCAGCGGAAGGTCGGGTTGGCCGGTGTCTCAACCCAGACCAGCCTGGTTTCGTCCGGCCTGATCAGCCCAGGGATGTCATCGGGGTGCTCGGCCATGGATACCCGAATGGTTCCGCGACGGTCCTGGTCGGAGAGCCAGGACCGTACCCCCCAGTACATTGTGGCCTGGGTCACCACGTGGGAGCCGGGCGGCAGGGCCATGAACGGCAGGGTGGCGGCGGCCATGCCGGAACCGAGCACCAGCGCTCCAGCACCGTCCTCGAGTTCGGCAAGCAGACCTTCAAGCACGGACCATGCCGGTGATGACGACCTCGAATAGCTGTACCCGCGCGGGTAGTCCCTTTCCGGATCGCGTTCGAAGGTGGTCGAGAGGTGAATGGGCGGTGCGAGCGCGCCGGTCGTCTCGTCGACATGTCCCAGCACCTGCGCGATCAGGGTTTCCGGCCGTGCCTTCATGCCAGGTTCTCCCGGGCGGATTGGTCGCCGACAGAATGGCTGTCGGGGGCCCGGAGTAGCACATGCGACAGTCGGGTGCACTCCGCCCGGGCGGAGTGCTATTCTCCGGCGGGCCAGTGAGCAGGGAGACGGATCATGCCGACCCGCACCCGGAATGGCGGGCATGCCGCGGACCACCCTCGATGAGCCGTCGCCCCCAGGCAGGGCCCGGAGCGTCGCTGTTCGATCATGCGAGCCTGCTCGAGCGAACGAGCAGTGACATCCTTCCCGAGCGTGCCGGCACGCTCTCCGACCAGCAGCTGGTTGAAGCCATCTCGACAGGTGACGACCGGTTCGACGCGATCGACCTCTGTTCCGAGGTCAGGCGCAGGCGAGTAGTCGCCGCCCTGCCGGCGCTGGTGCATCTGTGGAACCGGCTAATCCCGTTCGGCGAGAAACGCCTCCATCCGGTCCAGAGCGAAATTCTGGCGATCGTCGAGGAGGCCGATGACCCGCACGCGGGGCGGTTTCTGGCCAACATCCTGAAACGGCCGGAGCTCGCCGGCGCACTGCTTGCACGGACCCTGCAGGCCGCGGTCCTGCGCAGGCAGCAGGTCGATGCCGAGACGCTGTGCGGCTGGTGCGAGGATTCCGACCCGCGGATCCGCGAGGCCGCCTACAGTCTCGCCGCGCTCGCCGTGCGTGCAGGATCCCGACTTGTCCGGCAGCTCGAGGCGGGGCTTGACGACCGTGACCTGCATGTGCGCCGCGCGGCCAGGATCGCGATGGCGCACCGGAACAACCCGGCGGTACGCGCGCCGCTGTTGCAGGATCTTGAAGCGAACCCGGACCGCGCGGTCATCCAGGCGCTCGGGGTGATTGCCAACGATGAGGTAGCGATCCGCCTCGGTCAGCTGGCGGACAGGGACCCGTCATTCCGCGACGTCGTGATCGAGGTGCTCGAGACCGTCGACAGCGACCGTGCGCCGCGAATTCTCGCCCGGCTCACCGGAGACAGTGAACGATCAGCCGGTCAGGCGGCAGCAGGCAAGTGATGTCACCGCGTCTGCGACCGCACGCACCGCCCTGTCATCGGCGTCGCGCACCAGGTTTCCCGCTTCGTCGAAGGCTGTCGCCGCGTTGGTGACGGCGTGCTGCTCGGGCACCACGATCATGCCGATGTTGCCGAGGATGGCCCGCAGGTGAACCAGTCCCCTCAGACCGCCCAGGCCACCGGGAGCGGCGGACACGAGGCCCGCGACCTTCCCGCGGAACGCGACCACCCCCGGCGTATCTCCGTCCGGGCGCGAAATCCAGTCGATGCTGTTCTTGAGCAGCGGCGAGATCGAGCTGTTGTACTCGGGTGACGCGAAGATGAGACCGTCCTGCCGAACGAGGAGGTTCCGCAGGCGCCTGGCGGTTTCCGGAACCCCGTTCTCCGCCTCGTCATCTCCGTCGTAGATCGCAAGCCGGTATTCCGCAAGCTCGACGACGCTTACGCATGCGCCGAGTTCACGGGCGTGACGGGCGGCCACCAGCGCGAGCTTCCGGTTGAACGATCCCCTGCGCGCGCTCCCGGCGAACACCGCTATCCGGGCCTGCTGTTCCATGTCGCCATCTCCGTTCCGGCGCGCCGCCGACCGATCCTCGCCAGGCGGCCCCGATACATCCCCCTTCCCGATCAGGCAATCCCGAAAGGGCGGGATCGGTCGTACCCCGTTTCATCGTCTTCTTGCCAGCACCACTGCCTGATCGAAGGATCCTTGACGAGTCCGCAGCCCGGGCGAGCGATGCGGAGCGCCCGGAGGCGCCTTGCGGACCGGCTCGACACTCGGGCGCCGCCGGCCGGACCCTCGCCCTGGCCCGCCTGTTGCACGCCCGGGGATCATGCTTGATTGTCGAAGATGCGCAGGACACATCCCCTGCCTCCATGCGGCTGCCGCGGGCGGTCCGATCAGCCCGGGAACATTGAATGTGGTGCTCACGATCCCGAACGCGGTTTACCGGTCGCCGAACAGCACGGCACCCACCGCCGACGCTCCGGCCGGCCTGCTGAAGGTGTCGGCCGCAAGGGCCTGGACCAGACAGGTTCTCGCCGCTCTCCCTCTCGCGATACTTCTGTCGAGTGCCCGTGCGCACGCCGAAAGCATCGGCTTCCGCGACTTGCGGATGCAGAGTGACGGCGAACACATGGTGGCGGCCGTCTGGTATCCGACCGACGTTGCGGACGGGCAAACCGTCGAGGGGCCGTTCCCGATGACGGCGGTACGGAATGCTCCGCTTGCCGAGGGACACTTCGGCCTGGTCCTGATTTCCCACGGCACCGGCGGCCATCGCCTGGGCCATCGCGGCACGGCCATCCGGCTGGCTCGGGCCGGTTATGTCGTGGCGGCGCCGGAGCACGGCGGCGACAACTGGCGCGATGCCCGCTACAGCGGGACCGCGGAGAACTGGGTACGCCGCCCGCGCCAGTTGCGCGCCCTGCTGGACCGGCTGCTCGGAGATCGCGAATTCGGCATGCGCATCGATCCGGCACGCATCGCCGCCATCGGCCACTCGGCCGGAGGCTACAGCGTGCTTGCCCTGATCGGCGGGAGGGCAGACATGCGGGTTCTGGCAAGCCACTGTACCCGCTTTCGCGACCTCGATCCGGTTTTCTGCAGCTACGGCCGGTCCGGCGGAACGAGCGGCGGCTTGCTGCCCGACCTGACCGACCGGCGGATCCGCGCCGCGGTCGCCGTTGCGCCGACCGGCGCCCTGTTCGGGCCCGGCGCCTTCCCGCAGGTGACGGTGCCGGTGCAGATCCATCGTCTCGGCCGCGACCAGGTGCTTCGCCGGCCATGGCACGAAGACAACATCATGCGCCTGCTGGGCGACGGCGAGCGACTTGTCCTCCATCGCGAAGCGCACCACTTCGCCTTCATCGCGCCCTTCCCGGCCAGCCTGATCGACGAAGTCGGCGAACCTGCACGGGACCCGCCGGGTTTCGACCGCAAGGCCTTCCTGTCCCGGATCGAGAGCCGGATTCTGGACTTCCTGACCTCCGCGCTCGCCTCCGAATGACCAACCAGGTGCCGAGACACCAGCCAGGCCGGTTCCGGAAACGGGAACAGATCCCGATGATACGAGGGACCGCCCCCTTGCCGTCATTCGGCCGCCAGGCGCAGTCCGATCATCCCGAGAACGATGAATGCGATGCTCACGACCCTGAGCACGGAAAGCTGTTCGCCGAACAGCACGACACCTGCCACGAACGCGCCGGCGGCCCCGATCCCGGTCCAGACCGCGTAGCTGGTGCCGAGGGGAAGCGCCTTCATCGCGAACGCCAGGAGCCAGAACGACGCGCCGGCTGTGCAAATCGTGACGATCGACGGGATGATTCTCGTAAAGCCGTCCGACTGCTTCATGGCGGTGGCCCAAGCAATTTCAAGAACACCTGCCAAAACGAGCGCGATCCAGTGCATGTGGTCCCTGTCCCCGGTCCGGTGATTGCCGCACCCGCTGTCCACCCGAATGACGGCGACACTACGCTCCGACCGATCAAACGTGAACAGTGCGAGCCGGCCGTGCCATCCGGCTGGCCGGTTCCGGTTCGGTTCTGCGCCTGTTCCGGAGCCTGAAGCGGCGGAGCCGGGAACCCGGTCGCGTCGTCGTGAACACGAGCGCCAGAGAATCCGTCGGCACCATCGACGACCGGTCTACCCTCCCCGGGCCTTCAGCACACATACACCACCGGCGCACCCAGCCGGGACGGACCAGGCCTCAGGCCCGTAACCGGGAGAAAGGTCCTGTCATCCGGATTGACTGTCTCGCATGCGCCAACGCGCGAGCAGGAATGCGACAACACCGATACCGAGCAGCCCGAGCACGCCACCGATGCCGGCTTCCCACTCCCACACGGGAGAGTCCGGGAACAGCAGGTCCGGGAACCGAAGCACCGGCGGGGAGAGGATGAATGTCCAGGTCGGGGCCGATCCGGACGGAGTCTGGAACGCCGCGAGCTGACCAAGCCCGTGCATGATACCGACCCATGCAACCCAGATCGCCGGCCTGACCCGTTCTCCTGGCGTGAGGTCGACAACGATTCTCCACAGCGCGATATCGCGCACGACATACATCTGGACCGCGAGGAAGACGACCGCACCGCCCGCTTCCCCGTCAGCCCCGGAGAAGCCGACAGCGGCGACAACTGCCGCGGCCGTCGACAGGATCACGGCGGCGCCAGGCGGTGAGAGGGCCGCCAGTCGGAACCCGGCCCGTCGGGGAGCACCGCTGAAACACGGAACGAGATAGGTGAGCGCGACCGTGACCAACCACGCGGAGGCGGGAGTCAGGTAGGCGCAGCCGAGAGCCCAGCCGCCGGTCATGATACTGGCGGTAAACACCGGCCACCGCGGCAGCCTCCGCCATGCTCCCGGTGCAAGGGCTGATGCCGCCAGCAGGAGCAGACCAGCACCGAACAGTCCGGTACGCAGTTCGCTCGAAAGCAGTTCTCCGAGCGACGGCAGTCCCGCCGGCCGGACCTGTTCAAGTGTCAGCGCGACGTGTACTCCGCCAAGCAGCACCAGGGCCGCCGTACCGACAATCCTGGCCGGAGCGGTGTTGTCACGCCAGTTGCGCCAGGTCCCGATTGCAACCGGCAGAGCAACCGTCCACGTACCCGCAACCAGAAGCAGCGAGGGATCCCGGCCGAGTGCGAGCATGGCAACGGCCCCGATCAGGGTGATGAGCGCCGGAAAGGCAATCGACGCCAGCAGCCTGGCGAGATGCGGTTCCGATCCGGACGGGACCGGGGCCATTCCGGCAATGACTGTCCACGCCGCGCCCACGAACCACAACACGACCAGCAGCACCCACGGATCGCCCAGGGCGAGACTGCCGACACCCGCCAGCACGCCGATAACCGCCGCGAGGGTGAGGAGGCGCAGGGCCGAGAGTTCCTCCCTCAGGATCTGTCCCACATTCGATCGGGACCGGGCAGGCCGCGTCACCTCGGGTTCAACAGGCCGGTTCATCGTCTCCCCGCTTCACGAAGAGTTGCGGCGAGAGGTTCCCGACCCGGATCCGGACCGGACGGGCGGGAAGACGCAGGCCCGGAGCGGAGTGCGGCCGGGGAGCCTGCGCACCATGGCCGTCGGCAGGGTGTCTCGTGGCCGGTCATGACGTACAGTGCCGGTTGCATGTGACGGAGCACTCCATGGATACCCTGACCGCGATGCGGCTCTACTGCGCCGTTGTCGAGAATGGAAGCCTCGCGGCGGCATCCCGAGTCCTGGGAATCTCGCCATCGGTGGTCAGCAAGCAGCTCTCCAGGCTGGAAGACCGCCTGGGTGCACGGCTGCTCAACCGCACCACGCGGCGGATCAGCGTCACCGAGGTCGGGTCGGCCTATTTTGACCGCTCCAAGCGGATCATAGCTGATGTCGACGAGGCGGAGGCGGCGGTCTCGCTGTCCCACATGGCGCCGAGAGGGCTGCTGAAGATCACCGCGCCGACAACCTTCGCGCACCGCCATGTCACGCCCCACCTGCCACAGTTCATCGAACTCTATCCCGAGGTCAGCGTTCAGGTTCAGGTCAATGACCGCATCGCCGATCTCGTCGACGAAGGACTCGATCTCGCGATCCGCATCGCCCACCTGAAGGATTCGAGCCTCATCGCCCGCCGGCTGGCGCCCAACCACCGTTCAATTGTCGCAACCCCGGACTACCTGAAGCGCCGCGGCATTCCGGAATGCCCCGATGACCTCCTGGAGCATGATCTCGTGACCTGGGGAGACGGCAATCCGATCAACGACTGGCACTTCGTGGTCAACGGCAGGGAACAGGTGATCCGCACCCGCAGCACGGTCACGATCAACAACGGCGATTCGATCCTCGCCGCAGTCCTGGCGGGCGGCGGTCTCGCGATGCTGGCCTCGTTCATGACCGGAGAGTACGTCCAGTCGGGCCGGCTGCTCCCCGTGCTTGACGAGTTCGTTCGCGAGGACGTGCCTATCTACGCCGTCTACCCGTCGACCCGGCACCTGTCTCCCAAGGTCCGCGCCTTCGTCGATTTCCTGGCCCGGACCTACGGCCCGGCCCCGTACTGGCTGCCGAACCGGGGATAGCGGCTGGCTCAGTCCCCAAGCCAGGCCACCGCTTCGATCTCGACCGTCATCCGCGGATCGACAAGCGCTGACACCTCGACCAGGGTCGATGCCGGCCTGTGATCGCCGAAGTAGGCAATCCGCATCGGGTTGATCGATTCCCGTTCCCGGATATCGGTCATGAACACCTGGACCTTGACCACCTGGTCGGGCCGACCGCCCGCGTGACGCAGGCAGTGGTCGATCGCGTCGAGCGCGATCCTGAACTGGCTGACGGTATCGTCGGGAATGGTGCCGTCCGCCCTCATCCCCGTCATCCCCGAAAGCCAGACCGTGTCTCCGGCACGCACCACGTGGCAGTAATGACTGACCGGCTCCTTTTCACCGGGAACCATGTACCTCTCAATTGCCATCACGCTGTCTCCTTCTGCTGTCAGTCAGCCGGCAAGCCGCCCGCGCAGGATCTCGTTGACCAGCTGCGGGTTTGCCGTCCCGCGCGTCTGTTTCATGACCTGGCCGACGAAGAAGCCGAGCAATTTCACCTTGCCTGACCGATACTCCGCAACCTTGTCACCATGCTCCGCCAGTACCGTGTCGACGAGTGCCGTGATCGCGGTCCCGTCCGACAGCTGTCGCAGGCCCCGTGCATCAACGATTGCCTCCGCCGCCTGGCCAGTCTCGAACATCTCCGCAAAAACGTCCTTGGCGCTGCGACCCGAGATCGTCCCGTCGGCAACGAGATCGATCAGTTCACCGAGTGCCCCGGCGTCAACCGGGCTCTTCGACAGCGAAAGCCCCGCCCGGTTCAGTGCACCGAACAGTTCGGTCGTCAGCCAGTTCGCCGCGAGCCTCGGATCGCGACCATCCGCCAGCGCCTCGTAGAAGTCGGCGATTTCCGGTTCCGTGACCAGGAAGTCCGCTTCCGCCTCTCCGATCCCGTACTGCGAGACGAACCGGTTCCGGCGCGCGTCCGGCAACTCGGGCAGCGAGGCGGCAATCCTGGCGATGAAACCGTCGGTCAGTTCGAGCGGCAGCAGATCAGGGTCCGGGAAATAGCGGTAATCGTGGGCATCCTCCTTCGTACGCATGGAGCGAGTTTCTCCGCGGTCGGCGTCAAACAGGCGGGTTTCCTGGATGATCACGCCTCCGTCCTCCAGGATCTCGACCTGGCGGATCGCCTCGTACTCGATGGCCTGCTGGAGGAATCTGATGGAGTTCAGGTTCTTGATCTCGCACCGGGTTCCGAGTTCCTCGCCGGGACGGCGAACCGAGACATTGGCGTCACACCGCAGCGATCCCTCCTGCATGTTGCCGTCGCAGGTCCCGAGGAACCGCAGCAGCGTACGCAGCGTGCGCAGGCATGCCGCCGCCTCCGCTCCCGAGCGCAGGTCCGGGCGCGAGACGATTTCCATGAGCGCCACGCCGGAGCGGTTGAGATCGATCAGGCTTCGCGACGGATCCTGGTCATGCATCGACTTGCCGGCATCCTGCTCGAGGTGGATGCGTTCGATGCCGACAACACGTTCCCCGTCCGTTGTGGTGATCCCGAGCGATCCCTCGCCAATGATCGGGCGGGTGTACTGGCTGATCTGGTATCCCTGCGGCAGATCCGGGTAGAAATAGTTCTTTCGGTCGAACACGCTCACCCGGTTGATCTTCGCGCCGAGACCGAGGCCTGTCCTGACTGCCTGGCGGACACACTCCCGGTTGATCACCGGCAGCATTCCCGGCATGCCGGCGTCCACCAGCGCAACCTGACTGTTCGGTTCGGCACCGAACCGGGTCGAGGCGCCGGAAAACAGCTTTGACTCGGACCGGACCTGGGCGTGGACTTCCAGGCCCACCACCACCTCCCAGTCGCCCGTGCTGCCGTTGACGAGCGCGGACATGTCACGCCCCTCCGCTCGGGCGGTGGGTGAACCCCGCCGCCTGCTCGAGCACGCCTGCAACCCTGAACACCGTCTCCTCGTCGAACATCCGCCCGATCAGCTGCAGGCCCAGGGGCAGGCCCCGGAGCGACAGGCCGGCGGGTACCGAGATCGCCGGCAGTCCCGCGAGACTGGATGGCACGGTGAAGACATCGTTCAGGTACATCCTGATCGGATCATCCTCGTGTTCCCCGATCGCGAAGGCATCCGAAGGAGCCGTGGGGGTCAGGATCGCGTCGACGCTGCCGAATACCTCTTCGAAGTCGTTCCTGATGAGCGCCCGCACGCGCTGGGCCTTCAGGTAGTAGGCGTCATAGTATCCCTGCGAAAGGACGTAGGTGCCGATCAGGACCCGGCGGACCACCTCCTCGCCGAATCCCTGGCCACGGGTGTTCTCGTACATGTCGTCTGGTTCGTCGCCGGCGGCCCTGAGGCCGTAGCGCACGCCGTCGTACCGTGCAAGGTTGGAGGACGCCTCGGCAGGCGCGATGATGTAGTAGGCGGGAAGGGCGTAGCGGGTGTGCGGCAACGAGATCTCGACCAGTTCCGCACCAGCCTGTCTGAGCAGGTCACTGCCGTGTGTCCACAGTTCCTCGATCTCGTTCGGCATGCCGTCGACCCGGTACTCGCTCGGCACCCCGATGCGCAGGCCGCGCACATCACCGGTCAGTGCCGCCTCGAAGTCCGGAACCGGAATGGCTGCGGAGGTCGAGTCCCGCGGATCGTGTCCCGCCATCGCTCCCAGCATCACCGCACTGTCGCGGACGGTACGGGTCAGCGGACCGGCCTGGTCGAGCGAGGAGGCAAAGGCGACGATACCCCAGCGCGAACACCGTCCGTAACTCGGCTTCATGCCGACAACGCCGCAAAAGCTGCCGGGCTGGCGGATCGATCCCCCGGTGTCTGTCCCGGTGGCGGCAAGTGCGATCCGTGCCGCAACTGCCGCTGCCGAACCGCCCGATGAACCGCCCGCAACAAGCCGGTCGGCGGCGCTGTCCCCGACGCGGCGCCACGGGCTCTCCACCGGACCATGACAGCTGTTGACGGTGGCCGAGCCCATGGCGAACTCGTCCATGTTCAGCTTGCCAAGCAGGACCGCGCCGTTGCGCCACAGGTTCGCTGTCACGGTCGACTCATAGGTGGGAACAAAGCCGGCGAGTATTCGCGACGCTGCGGAAGTCGGGATCGAACGGGTGCAGAACAGGTCCTTGACGCCAATGGGAATACCCTCGAGCGCCCCGCCCTCGCCGCGCGCGCGTCGCTGGTCCGAGGCACCCGCCATTTCGAGCGCACGCTCGGGCGTGGGTGTCACGAAGCAGTTGAGACCGGCCGCCGCCTCCATCGCATCGAGGTACGCCGCCGTCAGGTCAACCGACGAGATCCTGCGTGTGTCCAGCGCCTCGCGGGCCCCGGCAATGTCGAGGTCGAGCAGGTCGGACATCACTCCATCACCTTCGGGACCGCAAAGTACTCCCCGACGCGGTCAGGCGCGTTGGTCAGCACGGCCTCGGCATCATTTCCGTCGGTCACACTGTCCGCCCTGGTCGGAAGCGCGTGTCCCGTCACACTTGCCAGCGGCGCAACACTGCTTGTATCGACCTCGTTCAGCTGATCGATCCAGGCGAGAATGCCGTTGAGCTCTCCCACCATCTTTTCGAGCCTGTCCTCGTCAAGCCGGATGCGGGCCAGCAGCGCCGTCTGCCTGACTGTTTCCCTGTCGAGTGACATGCGAACCTGCGATACCGGGTGGGTAGAACCGGCAGAGCCGGCGATGCGTGCGGGTATGTACAGACAACCGGCCGATCAACGCAACGAACCCGTGACCGGAGACGGTCGTTCGGGTAAAGCAGGACCGGCGTGACCGCAGTCCTGCAGCCGCATCCCTACGCGCTGTCGGGCTCCCTTGGCCCCGGCCAGCGCCTGCTCGGCATCGATCCGGGAACCAGGATCATCGGCCTTGCCGTGTCGGACCCATCGCTGACCATTGCGTCCCCGGTCGGCAGCATCCGGCGCGATCGCCTCTCCGTGGTGGCGGCCGCAATCACCGGGATCGCGCGCGAACGCAACGTCGGCGGGATCGTGATCGGGTTGCCAATCAACATGGACGGCAGCGAGGGGCGTCGCGCCGAGTCAACCCGGGACTGGTCCGGGGCCCTGTCGGACGCAACCGGGCTCGCGATCGCATTCTGGGACGAACGGTTGAGCACCATGGCGGTGACCCGGGCGATGCTGGCCGCTGACCTCAGCCGCAGCAAGCGGGCCAGGCGCACCGACCAGGCAGCCGCAGCATACATCCTGCAGGGCGCCCTCGACGCCATCCGCGCAGGCGGTCCGATCGCAGGCGGGCGATGACCGTTCACACGGCACCCGATGGCAGGAACACCCGGGTTCGGCTCCCGAGCGCACCTCGCGTGGTCCCTGCGCGTGCACACGCATGAGCATTCCGCGCGGTGGTGAGGACGAGACGTGTCCCCGGGGGGCGGCGCCGGCGGCAGCGACCAGTCGCCGGATCACCGTGACGGCCCTGACGTGGACGACGCCGTTTGGCACGGCGACGTCCCTGCCAGGTCAGCATCCAGGGCGTACCGTCCTTTCGATCAGCATGGTTGTCCCGCAGGATGATCGTGCCTGCCCCGCTCGCGTCATTCAAATCCGTGGACCCGGGTTTCCCTTGCGTCCTGTGACCGGGACCGGAGTTCCGGAGAGGGCTGACCGCTCGGATCACGTGGTGATAGGATCGCTGACGCAGTGCCGAGGACGAGGATGTGCTCATGACGGGCAGTGATGCGCTCTCCATCACGCTGGGGGTGGAGGAAGAGTTTTTCCTCGTCGACCCGGACAGTCTCGACCTGGTCCGGGACCCCGATCCGGGTTTCCTCGAAGCGTGCCGGCGCAATGCCGGTCCCCACAAGGTTGTTCCGGAACTGTTGCGCTGCCAGGTCGAGACCAACACCCGCGTGTGCACGTCGATCGCGGATCTCGGCGAGGCCCGGCGCGACGTTCGCCGCATCGTGGTCGAGACGGCTGCGCAATACGGCATGAAGATCCTGGCGATCTCGACGCATCCCTTCGCCGACTGGCAGGTTCAGGGCATCACACGGAAGGAACGCTACCAGAGGCTGACCACGCGGATGCAGGATGTCGTCCGGCGGGCCCTGATCGGCGGCATGCACATACACGCCGGGTTCGGCAATGCCGACCAGCGCGTGCGAGTCATGACCGCGCTGCGCCAGTACCTGCCGGTGTTCAACGCCCTGTCCGCATCCTCGGCCTTCAGCGAGTCCAGGGACACCGGGTTCAAGTCGTGGCGCCTGAGCGTGTTCAGCGGGCTGCCGCGAACCGGCGTGCCGGGCCCGCTCGCCAGCGCGGAGCAATTCCAGGCAGTGATCGACCGGTTCCGTCACATGGAATTGATCAGCGACGGCAGCGAGCTGTGGTGGGACATCAGGCCGTCGCACGCGTATCCGACGGTGGAACTGCGGATCTGCGATACGGTTCCGCTGCTCGATGACGGAAACGGAATTGCCGCCCTTTACGCCTCGCTGATCCGAAGGCTGATGCGACTCGACGCGGACGGAACCCTGGGCCAGGGCCCACCGGTCGAGATCATCTCCGAGAACCGGTGGCTGGCTCAGCGTTACGGCACGCTCGCGTTCCTCGGCGCCGAGGCGGGCGGCCGCGAGGATATCGACGATATCGTCACGCGGCTCATCGACGAGGTTTCCGAGGACGCCGAGGCACTCGGGTGCGCCGACGAGGTCACCCGGTTGTACGACGTCATCCGGTTCGGCAGCGCCGCCGACAGGCAGGTCGACCTCTACCGGCTGCGCCGGCTCGAGAAGTCCCCGCATGACGATGCGCTGCGCGCGGTGGTCGAGAACATGATCGAGGAGAGCACCCGGGGACTGTAAAGCCGGTTCAACCGGCTTCCCACTCGCGGATTTCGGCTTCGGGCAACCAGCCGTCGAGCGCATCGGCAAGCGGGACCATGTCAGCCCGCACCGGTGGCGTGGGGTCGCGTGACGGTGTCCGGCTGAACCGCGGCGCGGGAGCCGGCTGCACCACACCGTCGACCTCGATGAAGGTTTTGCGCGCCTGCAGGTGCGGATCCCCGGTCACCTCGTCCATCCCGAGCACGGGCGCAAAACACGCGTCGCTGCCGCCAAGTATTCCGGTCCATTCGTCCCGCGTCCGGGTCCTGAACCTTTCGGCAACGATTTCCCTGATCCGGGGCCAGTCATTCCGGTCCATCTGGCGCTCGACCAGGCCGGGATCGAGATCCATCAGGCGGAACATCTCGGCATGAAACTTCGGTTCGATCGCCGCGACGGAGACGTAGCGGCCGTCCGAGCACTCGTAGGTATCGTAAAAGTAGGCTCCGGAATCGAGCAGGTTGCGGCCGCGATCGAGTGTCATCAGGCCGGCGCTGAACATGCCATAGATCGAGGTCATGAGCGACGCCGCGCCGTCCACCATGGCTGCGTCGACCACCTGGCCGCGCCCGGAACCGCGCGCCTCGAGCAGCGCCGCCAGCACGCCGACCACGAGGTACAGCGCGCCGCCTCCGAAGTCGCCAACCAGGTTCAGCGGCGGGGTCGGCGGTCCCCCGGCACGCCCGATCGCCGCGAGCGCTCCCGTCATCGCGATATAGTTGAGATCATGACCGGCAGCCTGGGCGAGTGGTCCCTCCTGTCCCCACCCGGTCATCCGTCCGTAGACAAGTCGCGGGTTGCGCTCAAGACAGGGACCGGGACCGAGTCCGAGACGTTCCATCACGCCCGGCCGGAATCCCTCGATCAGCGCATCCGCCTCCTCGAGAAGGCGCAGAACCCGGTCGACGGCCTCCGGTTCCTTCAGGTCCAGCGCGATGGCCTTGCGACTGCGACGGGTCGTATCCGCACTAAGCGGTCGCCCGACTCCGAGGCCGCTGTCCCGGACCCGGTCGATGCGCAGCACCGTCGCTCCCATGTCGGCGAGCAGCATCGCGGCCATCGGGCCTGGCCCGATACCGGCCATCTCGATGACCCGTATCCCGGCGAGAGGTCCCACCGATCAGACTCCCAATCCGTTCACGCCGCTCAGGTGTCCGGCGTCACGGTGTAGCGGAAGTCACAGTGGCTGGCCCCGCCCATGATCGTCTGCGTGCGTTCCAGGCGGATCTTCGGGTCATAGCCGTCGCAGAAGGCGCCGTCCCGACCGCAGGACAGGAGGTGCCCTATCTCGCCCAGTCCCATCTGCCGGTACATTTCGGAGTACCGGCACCGGGTGATGTTGAAGTCGAAGCGCTGGTCGGATTCGTGCAGTACCTCGACCTCGAGCGCATCTCCAGCCTTCCAGCGTTCGAACAGCGAGATGAAACCGCGCAAGCCCCCCTCGCTCTCGCCCGCAAGCGCCGCTCCCTGGGCAATCGCCGCCTTGCGGATCGCTGCTCCGAGGATCTGCTGCGCCCGCTCGGTACCCAGTTCGGCGACCATCTCCTCGTAAATCGGCTTGATCACGGTCGCCTCGATCCTGCGCTGTTCCAGAATTGGCAGGTCCGTCATTGACATCTCCTCCTACCAGGCGGTGTATCCGCCATCGATCAGCAGGTCCGCGCCGGTCATGAACCGGGACTCGTCGCTCGCGAGAAACACGACGCCGGCCGCGATTTCATCGGGCTGACCCAGCCGACCGAGCGCATGTTTCGGTCCCCATTCACGTTCCGCGGTCTCGAGGTCACCCCAGCGCGCCAGAAGGCGGCCCGTGGCCACCCCGCCCGGAGAGACGCTGTTGCACCGGATGTTCTCCTCGCGATGATCGAGCGCGACCCCCTTGGTCAGCTGGAGGATCGCACCCTTGGTCGAACAGTATGCCGTCGATCCCGGCCAGGCTACCTGCCCCATCTGCGACGCGGTCAGGATAATGGAGCCGCGTCCCGCCTCGCGCATGTGGGGGATGACCTGCTTGCAGGCGAGGAACGACCCGGTGACATTGACCCTGAATGCCTGTTCCCATTCCTCGAGCGGCAGATCCACCACTGAATGGCGGGACGTCAGCGTTGCGGCCATGCACGCAAGGACGTCGATGTGCCCGAGTTCCGTCTTCGCCGCCGCGACTGCCCGTTCAACCGATGCGGCATCGGCGACATCGCAGTGAAGGCCGACAGCCCGGTTCCCGGTCTCGGCCGCAATCGCGGCCGCCGCATCACGCGCTTCCGGCTCCGAGAGGTCGAGCAGAGCGACACGTGCCCCCTCGCCCGCCAACGCCCGTGCCGACGCCAGCCCGATACCTGCGGCAGCCCCGGTCACCACCGCCGCCCTGCCCGCTAGACGCATCGCTCAGCACTCCCGCGCCGCGTCGCCGAGGATGCTGCCGGTCACCGACCGGGGATCCCGCATGCTCCAGGAACCGTTGTCCACCTGGTGCAGGAAGTCATCCACGAACCAGTTGAACATCGCGGGTTCCTCGAGGTTGATGGTGTGTCCCGAGCGCGGCATGATGACCAGCGCGCTCGACGGAATGGTACGTTTCATCAGCAGCCCGGGATCGAGGCACGGCTCGTCCTCATCCCCGTTGATGATCAGGGTGGGGACCTCGAGAGCGCACATCCTGTCGGTCAGGTCATACAGAGACGGGCGCAATCGCTGGACCCCCATCATGGTGCTGGCGGCTCCTTCGGTATCGTGATCACGCAGGTCACGCTCGAACTCCGCCCAGCCGCGCGGATCCTTGTTCTGGAACTGGACCCGGGTGGGCCCAAGCGCGTAGGCGGCACCCGCCTTATCCATGCCCTCGTGCCTGATCCGCGTCGCTGTTGCCGTGGTCTCGGCCCGGAACTGCTCGCGCATGCCCGGTTCCGCGCCGTACCCGCAACCGCCAACCACCAGCGAGAGCGCGCGATCCGGGTAGTCGAGACCAAAATGCAGCGCCGCAAACCCGCCCATGGACAGCCCGACAACATGGGCCCGGTCGATCTCCAGCCCGTCGAGCACGGCGCGGATGTCGTCGCACGCCCGTTTCTGCGAATAGGCATCGGGATTCTTCGGCACATCGGAAGGCGGATATCCGCGCGCGTTGTATGAAATCGCCCGGTACCGGCGGGAGAAGTGCCGCATCTGCGGCTCCCAGCTGCGGCAATCACCAGCAAACTCGTGCACGAAGACCACGGGGGTACCGGTGCCGGCCTCCTCGCAGTGCAGATGGACGCCGTCGTCGGTCACGATCCGTGCCATGTTTCGCTCCTCCAGCCAAAACGCGGCAAAGTAGACCAGCGCCCGGGGCCCGGCGCAACCTGCATTGCCGAATCTGCGCCAGGGACAAACGGCATCGCGGACCCTGATCATATCCAATTGCCGCCCTTGCGGTACTGCACTAGACTTCGGGCCCGCCATCAAGGGGAGGTACACCATGTACAAGGCGTTTCTGAAACAGGTGTCTCTGGCCGCGGCCGCGCTGTGCGTGATCGCGATCGGCGTCACCGGGACCCCGGCCACCGCCGAACTCGACCAGAAGCAGTTCAAGGTGGTGGGAACCTGGAGCTTTCTCGATCACTGGAAGGAACGGGAAGGTCCGTTCTGGAACGAGCGTCTACCCGCACTTTCCGGCGGCAAACTGACGGCGAATGCCAAGTCGCAGACCGAACTGGGTCTGTCCGGCTTCGAGATCATGCGGCTGCTCAAGCTCGGTGTCTTTGACGCCGTGCACGGGGTGACCACCTACGTGGCACAGGACAGCCCGATGATCGAGGGGGCCGACCTCGCCGGTGTCATCCAGGATCTCGCTCTCTACAGGCAGGCCAACGAGGAATACCGCGGCATCCTCGAGCGCGAGTTCGAGACCAAGTACGGGGCCAAGCTGCTGATGATCTATGCCTGGCCGAGCCAGCAGCTGTGGTGCAACCTCGGTGACAAGAGCATCACCGACTTCAGCCTCTCGCAGCTCGAGGGCAAGAAGATCCGGACCTACAGCACCACGCTCGGCGACTTCATCGAGGGTGTGGGCGGCAGCGCGGTGACCATCGCGTTTGCCGAGGTGGTCCCGGCGCTCCAGAAGGGCGTCGCCGACTGCGGCCTGACCGGCACCCTGCCGGCCTACAATGCCAAGTGGTGGCAGGTCGTCACCCACAACATCCGGATCAGGCTCGGCTACGCATCCTCGTTCCTGGCGATGAACCTGAAGGTCTGGAACAGCCTGAACGAGGAGACCCAGCAGTTCTTCCAGACTCATCTCGCCGAGCTGGAGGAAGAGATGTGGATCGCCACCGCGCAGAACGACCAGCGCGGCATGGACTGCAATGCATCCGGCCCGTGCGATGTCGGCGAGCCCGGCGGCATGGTGCCGATCGAACCCTCCGAGGCGGACAAGGCCAAGCTCAAGGAAGTGGTCGAGAACTTCGTGCTCAAGCGGTGGGCCAAGCGTTGCGGCACCCAGCAGTGTGTCGACGAGTGGAATGCGACCATCGGCAAGATCTCCGGGATGTCAGCATCGCTGTAAAATCCGGAGCCGAGTGACTTCGACAGGTGGCGCCGTGACCCGGGTCGCGGCGCCACCCTTTCATTCCTGTACGTCCGGGAGGCCCTGATCACATGCTCGCGATGCTTCACGCGGGGCTGGGCACCTTCGCGATCATTCATGCGCGCCTGGAGCGGATCTCGCAGATGGCGGTATGGATCGGTGGCGCCGCCCTGCTCGCCGCGGCGGTCATGGTGACCGTAGATGTCCTGTCCCGGAAAATCTTCAACGTGACCATGAGCGGATCGGACGAGTACTCCGGGTATGTGTTCTCGGCCACGACCACCTGGGCCTATTCCTACTGCCTGCTGCACCGCTCGAACGTCAGGATCGATGCGCTGTACAACCTTCTGCCACGCACAGTCACGGGTGTGCTGGACGTGATCGGGCTTGCAATGCTGCTCTATTTCATGTCGATCATGACTTATTACGCCTTCGTCTCGTTCAGCAATTCATGGATATACGACTCGGTCTCGATCACCACGCTCGGAACACCGCAATGGATTCCGCAACTGTTCTGGGTCGCGGGCCTGTCTCTGTTCTTCATTACTCTCGTCTTCGTCGTGATCTACGCACTGCTCGCACTGGCGCTTCGTAACTGGGACCTGGTGGCCAGAATCGCCGGGGTCCCGTCAATCGCCGAAACCGTGGAAGAGGAAACCCATGGTGTCGACGTGATGACGCAGGACTCCAGGGAGCCGTAGACATGGCCTTCACCATTCTTGTCGGCCTCATGATCCTGGTCCTTGCCGCCGTCCCGGTCGGCGCCGTCCTGGGTATTCTCAGCTTTGTTCTCGACAAGATCTCCATGGGCGGCACGCTCACGCCCGCACTCGCGGAGATCTATTGGGACAAGAGCAAGGAATTCATCCTGGTTGCGGTCCCCATGTTCATCCTTCTGGGTGAAATCATGCTCCGGGCCGGGATCGCCCGGCGGATGTACGCCGCCATGATCCAGTGGCTCTCCTGGCTGCCCGGCGGCCTGATGCATGCAAACATCGGCTCCTGCACCATCTTCGCGGCCAGTTCCGGATCCAGTGTCGCCACGGCGGCCACCGTCGGTACGGTCGCCTACCCCGAGATCGCGGCACGGGGATACAACGAACGGCTGTTTCTGGGATCCCTGGCGGCCGGAGGCACGCTCGGCATCCTGGTTCCGCCGTCGATCAACCTGATCATCTACGGCTTGCTCACCGACACCTCGGTGCCAGAGCTCTACCTCGCCGGAATCATTCCAGGCATCATCCTCTCCAGCCTGTTCATGATCACGATCATGTGCGCCTGCCTGTACCGGCCGTCATGGGGCGGCCGGGCTGTCGAAACCAGCTGGGGGGACCGGGTCCGGTGCCTCCCGGACCTGTTGCCGCCAATCGTGCTGTTCGCCGCGGTGGTCGGTTCGATCTATGCCGGTATCGCCACCCCGACGGAAGCGGCGTCGATCGGTGTCTGCATGGCGGTCCTGATCGCCGCGTTCTTCCGGACGCTGAACCTGCGGATGCTGCGCGACGCCTTCGAAGGCACCATGCGCACGACGGCGATGATCATGCTGATTGTCTTTGCCGCCATTTTCCTGAACTTCGTCCTCGGTTTCATGGGGATCACCCAGGCCATGCTGGGTTTCATCCGCGACCTGGGGCTCACCCCGGTGCAGACCATTCTGCTGATCGTGGTGTTCTACCTGTTTCTCGGGATGTTCATGGAAACCCTGTCCATGATGCTGACCACGGTGCCGATCGTGTTTCCGATCGTCATGGCGCTCGGGGTTCCAGAGTTTTCGGACGTGTGGTTCGGGATCCTGATCACCCTGCTGATGGAAGCCGCCCTGATCACGCCGCCGATCGGCGTCAACCTGTACGTGGTGCACGGCATTCGCAGCCGCGGCGGACACTTCAACGATGTCGCGATCGGTTCGCTGCCGTTCCTGGTCGCCATGCTCGGGATGATCCTGCTGCTGATCGCCTACCCGAATCTCGCAACCTGGCTGCCGGTGCTGGTCTATCACTGATCGACCGGGAACGGCGCGCCGTTCCCGGTCGAAGCACCACGGGACCTGTCAGCACACGCTGCTCGGAATGTCACTGATCAGCATTGACCCGGGGGTATGGGTCAGCACCAGCGGGATCCCTGCCTGCCTGATCGCGTTCTGCGGAGTCACGCCACAGGCCCAGAAAACCGGGATCTCGTCGGCGTGGATGGGCACCGACTCACCCCAATCGGGCGTGTCGATGTCGGCAATTCCGATCGACGCCGGGTCACCGAGATGGACCGGCATTCCATGGGTGTGCGGGAACCGCGCTGTCACCGCGGACGCACGAATGGCGTCACGGGCCGGCATCGGCCGCATGGAAACCACCATTCCGCCTCCGAACGGGCCGGCCGGAACCGTCTCGATCGACGTCCTGTACATCGGTGTCGTCCGGCCGGTCTCGATGTGCCTGAGCGGAACCCGCGCCTGCATGAGGGCTTCCTCGAACGACAGGGAGCAGCCGAGCACGAAGGCGACCGAGTCGTCGCGCCAGTACTCGAGAATATCGGTTGCCGAGCCCTCGATCCGGCCATCACGATAGATGTTGTAGCTCGGCAGGTCGGTTCGGATATCGAGATCCGCACCCAGGTCGGGAATGTGCGGATCGCCGGTATCCGACATGCCGATGAGCGGACACGGCGCCGGATTGCGCTGGCAGTACCGGGCGAAGTCGAGCGCGTGTTCCTCCGGCAGGATGGCGAGATTGCCCTGGGTATAGCCGTTGGCCATGTTGGCGGTCGTGCCTCGCCAGGCGCCCGACCGGAACAGGCGGCGCAACTGCGCCGGCTCGGCGGTCGCCGCGTCGAACGGGAACGGTCCGGCACTCTCGCCTGCTGTTTCCTGAAGCGCCATCGTCGTTCTCCCTTGCAGTCCCTGACCTCACGGTCGCTCTGCCAAGGCTACGCGAGCGCGTCCCTGCAACCAAGCCTCCCGTCACACCCGACGCACCGGTGGTGCCAATCCCGCCAGCACCCGCCTCCGCATGAACCGGCCCGAGAGCCGGCGGTCGTCCGGGTTGTACAGGGACCAGGCCCGGCGATACCGCCAGTCCTCGTGCGACTGCGCGTGGCGGATGGCATCCCGGCAGGCTTCGTCGATATCCGTCTCCAACTGGCCCCAGGCCAGCACGAACCAGGCCTGGTCGTTGAGCTCCCGCTCGCGTGCGACGCGGTCCCGCTCGTCCTCCTCGCCGGCCACGGCGCGGCTGTCGCGCAGGTTTCCGAGAAACCTGTCAATCCGTTCGTACGAGGCCACGATGGCCTGAAGGTCGCTCAGCGCAGGGTCCGTCTCAGCCACTCGCGCGTGACGGACTCGCGCTCGCATCGCCGCTCGTCGCGCGCCACCTGCCAGTCCGGCTCCGCGAAGTTCTCGGCCGCGTCGACGATGAGGTAGCGCCGGTCGCCGCGCTTCACATCGACCCGGCCGTTGTTGCCGATGATCCACAGCGCGTGCGGCTCGAACCGGACGACCTGGCCGGTTCCGCCGTGCAGTTCGAGCGTCGGCATCGGCTTCGCCTCGACACCGAACTTGCGCATCATCTTCTCGTGCATGAGCACGGGGGCGCCCCGGCAGGCCTTCCATCCGTCCGGCAACCAGCCCCCGATCGCGGCAAAGAGACCGTTCAGGCGCGCTTCCCAGTCGTCGACGCGGCGGCGAACGTGCGTTGCGTCGACGGTTTCGCTCGTGACTTCGTCGAGAACCGTATTCATCGAACCGTTCCAGCCCGCCGCCCGGTCATCCGGCCCGCTCATTATCCGCGCCGCAGCGGCTCCCGAACATCTCATATGGGGCGCCCGGCGGCGTTTCAATGCGGTGGGGCGCACGGGCTACCCTTTTCCCCGGCGCTCGAATCCGCCCCGCCGCTGCCAGTTGATGCACCTTACAACCGAACCCGCGATCGACGCTCTTCGCAGCTCGATCCTGTTCCATCCCCGGCGCCTTGTTCCGATCACATAACGCGGAGGCGTCGTGCCCGCGGCCGAAGCTCCGGTCTCGATCGAGCGAAGTCTCCCGCCCCTTCGCCTTGTCGGGCTCGACCGCTTCGAGCGCCGCGATGCGCTCGCCGGTGGCGGTTTCGAGCTGCTCCTTCAGCGCCGCCCTGTCGTCGGTGACGAGCTCGGCCCGGTCGCGCGCGCGGGAGATCTCGACGTAGAACGACTTCTGCGTGGTGAGATGGGGGTGGTTGGCTTCCATGGCAGCGATCACGGTATCGACCGTGCGCCCCTGGAACGCGTGAACCGTGGAGGCCCAGGCGCGGTCGACATGGCGAAGCTGCGGATCGCCGGGGGCGAGGTCGAGCGTGCGCCCGTCCTCGAGGCGGAACGTGACGTGTCCGCCGCGCACCGCCGCGACCTCGGCCGTGCCGCCATTGACGAGCCCGAGGCCGGCATCGTTGCGGGTCCAGCGGATGCGGTCGCCGGCGCGGAGCTCGATCTCCTCGCCGCGGTAGACCTCGACCCCGCCCGCGCGGGCCGCGATCCGGTTGGGCTCCCACGCGACCTGCTGGCCGTCGCCGCCTTCGAGGTGCACCGTCCCCGTCCGGTGATCGACGCCCGCGACGCGCAGCTCGTCGCCTTTCTCCACTCCGAGACGCTTGTAGGGCCGGTGGAATGCCACCGTGTCGCCCGGCATGTAGTTGGCGGCAAGGGTCTTCTCGGCGCTGGTGTAGCCACGCGAGACGAGGCGTTCGATCGTCATGGCGGGGCCGTGCACCGCGCCGTCGCGCACCAGGCGTTCGCGGACGTTATTCCCGATCACGGATTATTCCCGAATCGTCGCCGGGCCCGCCGATTTGCGCGCCATCGAGTGCAAGATGCCGGAATAATCACAAGCTGTCTTCTCCTGCTGGCTCGCTCGCCAGCGTCTGCAAAGGAGAAGACAGATGTCGACAACCCACTTCTTTCCCTCGGCGACGGCGGCTAGGGATCGGCTGTATGCCGGCCCGCTTGGTGGCCATGTTGATGATTTTGCTGTTTGGCTGGCGGATCAGGGGTATGCGTGGACAACCGGACGCCAGAAGCTTGGACTGGTTGGCAAGTTCAACTGCTGGCTGGGGGATCAGGGGCTCGACCTTCCGGCACTGGACGAGGTGCAACTTGAACGGTTTCGCACTTCGCAGTCACACCTCGGCAAGCCCACGACCAACCTCATGTTCGACGGTCGGGAGCTGTTGGCGTGGCTACGCGAGACCGAGCGTCTGGCGCCGCGTGAGGCCGAACCGTCGTGCGATGACCCGGTTGGGGACACCGTCGACCGGTATGAGCGCTTTCTCTTCGACGAACGCGGCGCCAGCCTGAACACGGTACAGGCTTATCTGTCGACCGTTCGAACCTTTGTCGATGGTCGGTTCGACTCCGGACCTGCCGATCTGGGGTCTCTGGGTCTCCAGGACATCAACGGGTTCATTGTGCACTCGTGCCAGAGCCACAGTCCGGCGACGACACGGGTCCATGTTGCGGCTTTGCGCAGTTTCACGGGGTATCTGTATCGATCCGGGATCGTGGCCACGGATATCGCCGACGGAATCGCCGGGGTCAGAACCTGGCGCCTGTCGAGTTTGCCCAAAGGGCTGGAGCCGGATCAGGTCGAAGCGGTCCTCGCCAGTTGCGACCGCAGCACGGTCACAGGCCGGCGCGACGGTCACAGGCCGGCGCGACTACGGCGTTCTGCTGTTGCTGGCGCTCCTCGGATTGCGGGCCTGCGAGGTCGTGCGCCTGACCCTGGACGACATCGACTGGGGCAACGCCGAGATTGCCGTGATCGGCAAGGGGAGCCGACGCGATGCTCTGCCCCTGCCCCACGAGGTCGGCGAAGCTCTCGTTGCGTATCTGCCCAGAGATGTTGCGCGCAACATCTCTGGGCTCGTGCCGGAGGGTCTCGACGATTGCGTCGTTCTACTCGCTGCTTGCGACCCTCGAGCGCAACGGCATCGATCGTGTCGTGTGGGTGCGCCAGTGGCTCGACGCCTGCGCCGCCAACGGCGGCCGGCCGCCCCACGATCTCGCCCCGTGGCTGCCATGGTCGATGACGCCGGCCCGCAAGGCGGAACTCTCCCGGCCGCCCTGACCCTCGGCGCATCAGCCCGAGCCGACAGCGCGAGTCTCGATCATGCGTGCAGCGCCCTCACGCGTCGATCCGCGGCCGTCCGGTCGCGCCGCGCCCGCGCAAGCTCGTAGCTCGCCTGCATCCGCATCCAGTGCTCGGCGGTGCCCCAGCCGATGTCTTCCAGCGCCAGCGCCATGTTCGCCGACACGCCCGCCTTGCCGTTCAGCAGGCGCGACAGCGTTCCGCGCTCGCAGCCGAGACGCGCCGCCGTCCCGGTCACGTTCCACCCTACATCGTCCATGCTCTCGCGGATGAGTTCGCCCAGGTGCGGCGGGTTCCGCATCGGGCCGACGCGCTCGCTTGCAATGTCGTTCACGGTCAGCACTCCCTCCGGTCAGTGATAGTCGATCAGGTCCACGTCCACGGCCTCGCCGTCCTCGAAGCGGAACACCACGCGCCAGTTACCCGAGACGCGGACGCTCCACTGGCCCGCGCGGTCGCCCTTGAGGGGATGCACCCGGAAGCCCGGCGCGTCGGCGCTGCCCGGATGCGTCGCTTCTTGCAGACGGAACAGGATACGCCGAAGCCGTGGCGCGAGACCGGCGGGAAGTCGCGCCGCGTCGTCGCGTTCGTGCAGCGCTCGCAGCCCCTTGTGCCTGGTCCTCATGATTCACTGTAGCGCGTCACGTTACACGCCGCAATCGCCCGCCGTGCCGTCGCGACGGGCGGCGACGCTGCGGAGCGGTAACGTGTGCACGGCTCGACCCTGCGCTGCGGGAACAAGTGCGACGGCCGCAGCGGCATGGCGGTAATGCGTGCGCCCGCACCGCCACCGCCGCTGCGGGCCTAGTAAGTGATGCTGCCGGTGTGCGCCCCCATGTATTGAATAGGATCTTATCGGTCGTGCGCAGCATGACCGATAAGATCATTGAGCTGAGCCGCGCGGCACGGCGGTGATGCAGTTCTATGGGGAAAGTAACCGCTCGGTGGGGGTCGATGACACCGGGGAGGCGCGGCCGAGCGCCCCTGACAGATGCGGCGCCAATGCAAGATTGGTCGCGGCGGCGGTCATGATGTCGGAGCGGCCGTCGGGACGGCCGGTCCGTCGATGCGCGGCGTCATGCGGGCGCAGCGATGACCGTGGCGCGCCGATGGGCGGGCGGTCATGGGACCGTGATGGGCAACGGCGCATCGTCATGGCGGTCCGGTCTTCATCGCCGCCCTTCCCGAGCGGTGCTGCGGCTCCAGAACGAGTCTCTGCCTCAGCGTTCCCTCGCCGCACTGCCGACACACGGTGACGTCGATCCCGGTCAGGCGCAGCATCATCTCTTCAGCGGCTTCCGGCTCACGCGGTTCGGGGGTCGGCTGATGAAGCAGGCCTCGGCAGAGGGCGAGCTTGCGAGCCCGGCAGCGATTGGCGAGCAGTCCGTAGTGACGCAGCCGGGTAAAGCCGCGCGGCAGCACATGCAGGAGGAAGCGGCGAATGAACTCGTCGGCGTCGAGGCGCATCACCTTGACGCTGTTGCCGTCGGCGTAGTCGCGCCATCGGAAGCGGACGTTCTCGCCGTCGAAGTCGACGAGGCGATGGTTGCCGATGGCGCTCTTGTGGGTGTAGCGCCCGAGATAGGCCAGCACCTGCCCGGCGCCGGCGAACGGGGCCTTGCTGTAGACCACCCATTTGTGCGACCGCAGCGTGGTCTCCAGGGCCTCGAACTCACCGCCGCCCGCGGGCTTCAGCCGCAGCTCCCCGTTGCGGTGCGCGGCGCCGAGGAAGTCGAGATACTTGCCGCGGAAGACCTTGGAGAGCGCGGCCGTGGGGAACAGGAAGCCCTTGCGCGCGGGGGTGAGCCAGCGCTGCCCGTCCGGGCTCAGTCCGCCGTCGGTGACAATGCAGTGGACATGGATGTGCTGCCCCAGGTTCTGCCCCCAGGTATGGAGCACCATGGTGATCCCCATCTCGCCGCCGAGCCAGCGGGGATTGCGGCCGAACTCCAGCAGGGTCCGGGACGCCGCCTTGAAGAGCAGCCTGTAGACCAGTGCCGGGTTGCCCTGGGCGACGGGGTTGAGCTCGTGGGGCAGGGTGAACACCACATGCCAGTATCCGATGTCGAGCAGATCGGCGCACTGACGCTCGACCCACCTGGTCTGCGAGAGGGTCTGGCACTTGGGGCAGTGACGGTTCCGGCACGAGGCGTACTGGATTGTCACCGCCCCGCAGTGGTCGCACTCCGACTTGAACCCGCCAAGCGCGGCAGTGCGGCAGTTCACCAGCGCGTCGACGACCCGCTGCTGCTGGGCCGAGAGCCTGTGTGTCTCGGCATAGGCACTGCCGCGCTCGCGCAGGATGTCCGCGACCTCGAGTGTCGGCCGCGTGGCCGGCGCCGCGTGGTCAGCATGGGCCACCGGTCAGGCCCGGGCGGGACGCGGGAACTCCAGCAGGTCCAGGGGAGACGGGGTGGCACTCGTCTTGTCGTGGGCCAGATGCAGGTAGCGCATGGTCGAGCGGATGGAGCTGTGCCCGAGGCGGCGCTGGATGACATGGAGTTCGACCCCCGCCTCCAGGAGCCCGGTGGCGTAGCAATGACGCAGCGTGTGGACGCCGCCGCGCTTGTCGATCCCGGCCTTGTTCTTGGCCCGGTTGTAGATGTCAGTTGGCCAGGAACGCGACATCGGGTGACCGTAATGACCGGGGAACAACCAGTGCTCGGGGCGCACGCGGCGCCAGTACGCGCGCAGTTCGTCCAGCAGCCGTGGCGAGAGCGGGACGTAGCGGTCCTTGTTGCCCTTGCCCTGGTCAACCCGCACGCACATCCGCTGCGAGTCGATATCGCTGATCCGCAGGCAGCTGAGTTCGCTCGCCCGCAGCCCTGCGGCGTAGGCCGTCATCAGCACGGATCGGTGTTTGCAGTTTGTGGTGACGCCAAACAGCCGCACCAGCTCGTCGTGGTTCAGGAGCTCGGGCAGGATCGACGGCGTCTTGGCGCCCGGCAGGTAGAAATGCGGGTCGGGCAGGCCGAGCGTGATGCGGTACAGGAAGCGAATGCCGTGGCGGGCGCAGTTGCAGCTCTGCCAGGTCAACCCCCGCTCTTCATGCAGAAAGAGAAGGTAATCCTGAACCTCCTGCGCGGAAATCCGCTCCGGGCTGCGGCCATAGTGACAGGCGAGGCCGGAGACCGAGTTGAGATAGGACTTCTTCGTGTTCTGGGCAAGACCGCGAACGGTCATGTCGTTGATCATGCGCTTGCGCAAAGGTGTCATCTGTCGTCTCCCTCCTGGTCGGATCGGTCACGAAGACACGTCCACGCTCTTGCTCGTGGACGTGGCCGTCGATGACTATGGATCAGACAGGGAGACAGGGGACCCGCCCCTGCGCCGCGACGTCACGAAGACGCTGTCCTTCAACTCGCCTGGAACACCGAGATCACTTCCGACACCCGGCGGCCAGAACACCCCGCCGCGGAACGCGGCTCAGTTCAATGATCTGTTATCTCGTGCTTCCCATAGTGCCTCCTGGAAGCCGCGCGACGGTTCGGGGACTGTCTCCTCAAGTGCGCGGCGGGCGCTGCCGTTCAAACGCCGCTCGGGCTAAATTCCGATAGCAAAACGGCTTTCATCGCCCGACGGATTGAACGGTCAGGAAGCGCGATTTGGACGCCCTTCGGCGCGTGGTCCACACACGCAGCGAAGGCAAGTCAGCCGCGTGCTCGAAAGTCAGCACGCACTCGCATCCAAACGACGACGCGATGCCCCGCGCCATTGGAAAACCTTATCCGTACCCGAAGGAAACGATTCTGGAACGGCCCGGTGCGCATCCTATACTGCATGTCGTCCGGGTGGAGCAGGCTCAGCCCCCCGGCACCACCGAAACCAGGAAGAGGCTTCCCATGCAGCCGCCATCGAACCGACGCCGCTTGCGCACCGCCATCACATCCGCAGTCCTCGCCGGTGCCGTCCTCGCCTCGGGCGCGGCGCTCGGCGCGGACGCCGAAGGAAACGAGGGCGACACGATCGAGTTCACCGTTACCCTGTCGAACGCGCCGCGTGGCGGCTGCGTTGTCAAATACGACTTCAAGACGGAGGACGACTCGGCGGTCGCGGGCGACGACTACACGGCCAACAATGGCACGGTCACGTTTTCCTCGGGAGAAAATCAGAAGACGGTCGGCGTGGAGTCACTCAACGACACCGTCTCCGAAGAGGACGAGACCTTCAAGCTCAAGCTCGACAACCAGACGTGGCTCGGTCTCTACCATGGTTACGACCTGTGCCATGAAGAGCACGTGGAGGGCACCGGTGGCTTTCCGACGACCATGACGCTGACCGGAAAGATCGTCGATGTGGCGCCGACATCGGGCAACTGATCCAGGCCGGAGCAACCGCAGGCGTCATCCGACATCCAGCGGCAACGCTGCGGGACGGCGGCGTATGCACGGCCCGATCCTGCGCTGCGGGAACATGTGCGGCTGCCGGTGTTCATCAGCGGGAGCGCGCGAACCCGCAGCGCCGCCGACAGTGCGTGCCGAGTGAACGACGCTGTCGGTGAGCACGACTCCATGCATTGATCTGTTACCTTGCGCTTCCTGTCCTGCCGCCCGGAAGTCGCGCGGCGGTTCGGGAACCGTTTCCTGCGGTGCGTGGTGGACGCGGTCGCTCAAGCGCCGCTCGGGCTAACCCTACCCATGCCCCACAAGTGATGCTGGACAAATGGTTCTGGTGGCGCTACGGTGCCTGCCATGGACGTTCAGCACCAGATCAAGCGCCAGCTTTCCCAGCCGTCTGCTGTCGGTCGCATCACCGCGTTGCTGGATGCGGGCGATGTTCCGCATCGCACGGCGCTTGCGGCGCATCTGTGTGCTGAATTCGGGTTCCGGGATGGGCAGGGACGGCCTCAGGTCTCCACCTGTCTGTCGGCGCTGCGGGCCCTGGAGCGGTCCGGGCAGATCCGGCTTCCGGTCCGACAAACGCCCGGTGGAACCTGTGTCCGGCGGTGTCCGGCGCCGCCGGTTGCGCCGGCCCGAGACGTCCCGGCGGATGTCGGGCAGGTTCGAGGCCTGGAGCTGGTTGCGGTTTCGAGCTTGGCCCATCGAGAGATCTGGCATGGGTTGATGGAACACGAACACCCGCAGGGGGCCGGGCCGCTGGTTGGCCGGCAGTTGCGGTATCTTTTGTGGTCCGAACACGGCTGGCTCGGCGCGATCGGGGTTGCGGCATCGGCCCTGCAGCTTGCGGCGCGGGATCGCTGGATCAGCTGGGATGCGGAGCAGCGCCTGAACCATGGGCACCGGGTGGTGGGCCTGTCGCGGTTCCTGATCAGACCGGGTGTTGAATGCTCCAATCTGGCGTCGCATGGGCTCGGTCAGCTTCTGCGTCGCCTCCGGGCCGACTTCTCCGCGTGCTATGGCTTCGAGCCGTGGCTCATCGAGACCTTCGTGTCGCCACCGTTCGACGGCGCAAGCCTGCGTGCGACCAACTGGCAGTGGCTGGGCGAGACCACGGGCCGTGGCCGCGACGACCGTTGCCACGATGCGGCGGCCGGACGCAAGGCCATCTATATCTACCCGCTGGTGCGCGACTGGCGAACCCGCCTGGGCATCGGCGCGGCGCCGACACGCGCGGTTGCGCTGAAGGCTGCGGACGGTCTTGACAGCCCGTCCTGGGCCGAAGCGGAGTTCGGTGACGCCGTCCTCGGTGACGCCCGCCTGACGGCCCGCCTGGTAACGATTGCGCAGGTGAAGGGAGCACGACCGATGGGATCCTTTCCGCAGGCTGCGAACGGCAATCGGGCCGAGATCAAGGGGTACTACCGGTTCATCGACCAGCCCGAAGAGACGGCCGTGACGCCTGAGGCCATCCTGGCGCCGCACCGTGAGCGTACGCTCGGGCGCATGCGGGCTGAGCCGGCGGTCCTGTGCCTCCAGGATGGAACCGACCTGAACTTCGCCTCGCGTCCGGGATGCGCCGGGCTCGGGGTCATCGGCACCAACCAGACCGGTGCAATCACAACGGGCCTGCATCTGCATTCGATGCTGGCGGTGACCCCGGGCGGACTGCCGCTGGGGGTTGTCGGGGCCCGCTTTGATGCCCCGCCGGGCAAGGGTCAGCCGAAGCAACCGGAAGACCGCAAGACCGAGCGCTGGCTCGAAGGATACCGGCGATGTGCCGAACTGGGTCGCGACCTCGGACCCGGCCGGGTGGTCTGTGTCGGTGATCGAGAGTCGGATGCGTTCGAGATCTTCGAGGCCCAACAGGCGCAACCGGACGCCGATATCCTGGTGCGCGCCAAGACCAACCACAAGGTGGCGACGGTCGATGTGTCCGGAAACACAGGTCCGGCGCACGCGATGCTGAAGACGATGCAGGCGGCGCCAGTGCTCGGCACGATGGTCGTCTCCATCGACCGGCTGACCGCACGGCCAAAGCGAAGCAAGCGCCCGGCCAGGGCCGGGCGCACCGCACGCAGTGCCACGCTGGTGGTGCGCAGCCAGAGGGTGGAACTCGCACCCACAGGCCCCACGCACAAGGGCAAGCCGCCCATCCGGCTGCAGGCGGTGATGGTCGAGGAAGAACGCACACCGGTTGATGCAACCCCGGTCCGCTGGCTGCTGCTCACCACCCTCCCGACCGACACCCTGGAAGACTGCAAGACGGTGGTCGAGTACTACGCCCGGCGCTGGCGGATAGAAGAGTGGCACCGGATCCTGAAATCCGGGTGCAAGATCGAGGAGCTCGAGAACCGCTCGGCCGATCGCCTCGCCCGGGCCGTCACCATCAATCTGGTCATCGCCTGGCGCATCCACCTGATGACGTTGCTCGGACGCGATCATCCCGCATCGCCGCCCGACATGCTGTTCTCCGACCTCGAGATCAAGGTGCTGAAAGCCTTCGCCGCACGACAGCGCTACGCATCGCCCGATACCCTGGATGCCGCCATCCTCACCATGGCGCGGATCGGTGGACACATCCATCGCCCCAGAGGGCCGCCACCGGGCACAGAAGTCATATGGCGCGGCTACGCATCCCTCGTTGATTGGTGCATCGGATACGAACTCAGCCTGGAGCAGGAAACATGAAAGCACAGGAAGCTCTCATTACACTGCAACTACTTGTGGGGCATGGGTAGGGCTAACCACCGATTGCAAATCGGCTTGCTTCGCCCGATCGTTTGAGCGGTCAGGAAGCAGGATCGAGACGCCCTTCGGCGTTTCAGGGTCACACCCCACGCAGCGCCGTTCAGTGGCTTGCGAGGAAGTCGAGCAAGGCGCTACAGAACGACCGGCGCTCGTCACGGCCGGTAGCAACATGCGCGGCTTCCGGAAGCCAGTGTCCCCGCGCGCCGGGTATGCGCTCCTGCACCGGAAGCGTCAGACGCGGCGGGGTGATGGCATCACGACCGTTGTGCATGACCAGTGCGGGTGCGGCAATCGCGTCGAGGCGATCGAGCGTGTCATGCGACAGGGCCGCCAGCGAAAGCCGTTCGTGGGTCTCGATCCGTCCGGCGAGATCGGCCCACGCACCGCCCGGACCCAGCAACCGGTCCCGGTAGCGGGCGTAGAACCCGGCATCGAACCCTTCCATCACCACCATGCGCTGAAATACGTCGAAACCCATCTGCCGGTGCACGTCGAGCCACAGCGTCAACTGGTCGTGGAACCGGGTATCGGGCCGGGCCCAGCACCCGGTGTTGACCAGGCTGCGCACCAGGGGAGGCGCCTGGAGCGCCACCTCCTGGAAGATACAGGCACCGATGCCGATGATGCCGACGAAATGCGCCCGCTCGATGCCCAGGTGGTGGGCCAGTTCGATGACGTCACGCGCGTGCAGCGCGGTGGTCGAGGCGATGGCGTGATCATCATCCGACTGCCCGATGCCCCGGTGGTCGAAGATGACGACCCGGTACCGGTCAACCAGCCCTTCGGGAAGATGACCGGTGTTGCCGTGGCAGTAGGTTCCCCAGCCACCCGAACAGAACACCGCCTCCCCCGTCCCGTGGACCTCGTAGTGCATCTCGTGTCCGTTGATGGTCAGCACCGGCATCACGAACTCCCGAATTCGCGGTGCAGCAGGGTCTCGATCCAGGCGGCTATGGCGTGCAGCCGCACGTCGTCGCCCGCAGAAGCCATCAACTGCAGTCCGACGGGCAGGTCCCCCGCGGCGCGCGGGACCGGGACCGAGATCGACGGGCAGCCGGCAAAGTTGGCCGGCGCGGTGAAGTCGGCCTGCGAAACCGGCACCTCGTCGTCGAAGTCGAATGGCGGTTGCGGTGTGGTCAGGGAAATGATCGCGTCCGTGGTCTTCAACACCCGGGAAATCGTCTCCCCGATGCGCCGGACATGGTCAACCGCCTCGAGATAGCGCGGTGCCAGTGTGGCCGCGCCGTAGTGCAGCATGGCCCGGAACGTCGGGGAAAACGCGTCCGGCTGTCCCCGCAGCATCACGCTGTGGGCGTGGGCCGCCTCGACCTCCGAGACCAGAAGTCCCGCCCGGCGCGCCATGGCCGGATCATAGTCGGCCAGCAGGACGCGCCTGACCCCCACGCCGTTGCCGGAGAGCGCCCGCAGCACCTCCCTCCAGACCGCGGCCGAGGCGGGATGAAGGCTGGTACTCTCGAAATTCTCGATCGTCACCAGACCCAGGTCGCGAACGACAGTCTGAAGCTTCGGCAAACCGGCCAGCAGGCGGGTATCCTCGACTGTCCACGCGAGCGGGCCGACGGTATCGAGGGTTGTGGACAGCACCGATACCCCGTCGGTCGGCCAGAGCCCGTGCGACGGCTTGAAGCCGACGACGCCGCAATACGCGGCCGGCACCCTGACCGACCCCATGGTGTCGGTCCCGAGGGCGCCGGGCACCAGTCCGGCCGCAACCGCGGCCGCCGACCCGCCGCTGCTGCCGCCCGGGGTGCAGCCGGGAGCGGCCGGATTGGCGGTGCGGCCATGATGCGGATTGTCGGTGGTCGCGCCGAGCGCTCCCTCGTGCATGTTGGCCTTGCCAAGCGGGACCAGGCCCCGGTCACGCAGTGCGGCGATCACGCCGGCGTCGCGTCGTGCCACCCGGCTGACGGCCAGGCCATTGGTCGTCGGCTGTCCTGCGATATCGATGTTGTCCTTGATGACGATCGGTACACCGTCAAGCGGCGACAACGGGGTACTGCTGCTGCGGCGCTCATCACTGCGCCCGGCTTCCTCGAGGGCAGCCTGCGCATCCAGGTAGACCAGCGTGTTCAGGTCATCATCGCTCTGCGAGATCCGGGCAAGACACGCCTCGACACACTCGACCGACGTCGTCACGCGCAACGCCAGGTCCCGTGCAACATCCGCCACTCCGGGGAGCGGCGTCTGGTCGAGAGAATCCGACACGTCTGCTTCATTCTCCTGCAGAACGCGCAACACCCGTCACTTGCCGCTTGCCGGGAGACGCATGGCCTGTCAACACCTGCCGGGATCCATTGCGCTATACTCCCGGCCCGGTGCCAACCTTTCCCCGGCACCGTAGCATGCGTCCCTGACAGGCACCAGACGGGCTCCGGCGGAGAGGATCATGGTCGAACGCGAGGACATCTTCGAGGTCCGGGAGTCCGACATCATTGCGCCGTCGGCGCATGAACATCGCTCGACCTGGCGCCTGCTCCGGCGCCTTTGCCTGCCGGAAACCCTGGTCGATCCGTCCCCCGGGGCGACGATTGTCGAAGGCCTTGTGGTGGACACGGAGACAACCGGGTTGCAGCAGCAACGCGACGAGGTCATCCAGCTCGCACTCATTCCGTTCAGATACGATCGGGACAGCGGCCAGGTGCTCAGCATCGGTCTTGACGAGGCCTATGTCGGGTTGCGAGAGCCGTCGGTCCCGGTGAGCCCCGCCGCCTTCGCGATCCATGGAATCGGGGCCGATGCACTGCGTGGCCAGGCCATCGATGACGGGAGGGTCCACGAGCTTGCCGAGGCTGCACGCCTTGTCGTGGCCCACAATGCCGACTTCGACCGGCCGCTGGTCGAGAAACACTGGCCGGTCTTCGCGCGCTGCAACTGGGGGTGTTCGGTGCGCGGCGTGAACTGGGCCGGGTACGGAGCCGGTTCGGCTTCCCTTTCGGCGCTCGCGACGCGTTACGGGTTCTTCTTCGACAGCCACGACGCGATGGAGGACGCTCGGGCCACGCTCGCCCTGCTGACCCGTACCCTTCCGGACCGGCGCCAGGTCCTCGCGGCCATTCGTGAATCGGCGCTCAGGACCGACTGGCTGGTCCGGGCGGTCGATGCGCCACACGAGGCCAATATCCGCCTGCGCGAACGCGGGTACCGCTGGAGACCGCGAACCGAACCCGGCGGCGGCAGCTGGTGGACGGTTACGGATGAGGTTGAAGCGGAACAGGACTGGTTGCGCGAGGCCGTATATGGAGGCAGGGACCACGGCGTTGTCACCCGGATTACCGCCGCGAACCGCCATTCCGCCCGCATCTGGAACGGCTGAACCGGACACCGGGCGTTACCTGTCCGAAAACAGGGTGCGAATGACGATATTGACGCGAGCCCGCATGCCGGGCGCCAGGTTGGGCGGTGGATCGTCGATCGAGATGCTGACCGGGATCCGGGCGAGGTCCGAGCCGAATCCCCGTCCGTTGGACGGCATCCCGACGTTCATCTCCGTCGCTGTCACGGTGCCGATACCTCTGACCGTTCCGTGAAAGGTGCGAAAGGGATAGGCTTCAAAGCTGATCTCCACCGGCTGGCCGACCTCGACATGCCGAAGCCTCGTCTCGGCGACATGCGCCTCGATCCAGAACCGTTCGGGATCGTGCAGCATCATGATGGTTGTGCCGTCCTCGACGTATTCGCCGACATGGTGGTAGATGCGGCTGATGACCCCGGAGATCGGAGCGAGGATCCTGCGATCATCGCGTTCGGCCCCGGCAGCCCTGATCCGGTCGCGGATCCGCTCTTCCTCCAGACCCGCCACCCTGATCATCTCGCCGATCACGTCGATCCGCGCCCGGGTCGCCTGGATCCCGCGGAACTCCTGGCGGGCAACCGCGACCCTGGCCTCGACAACATCGGCCTCACCGCGCAACGTCAGCGCTCGGTCCTTTTCCTGGCTGAACCTGTCCTCGGAAACCAGGTTGCGTTCCAGCAGGTATGTCATCCGGGCCAGGTTGGCCTCGGACAGCTTCAGCCGTTCTCCAACGGAGCGGAATTCCTGCTCGACGGCCCTGATCTTCTGTGCCGAGGTTGCCAGTCCCGATTCGAGCTCGGCCTCGGCGGCTCGTTGTTCCGCCAGCAGCCGGTCGCGTTCGGCCCCCTTCAGCGCCAGCTCCGTTCGCAGGGCATCGAGTTCCAGCCGGATCCCGGTGTCATCGAACTGCACCAGAAGATCACCTGCCTCGACCCGTCCCCCTTCCGGCACCGGGAGGTCAATGATCTTCGCGTTGACCACCGGGGAAATCCGTGTGAGTTCGCTGCGTATCCGCCCGTCGCTCTCGTAGACGTGGGTGATCCAGTGCAGAACTTCCCAGGCGGCGAAGACGGCACCACCGATAAGGCCCGCAACAATGGCCGCCTTGACCGCGCGCTTCACCGCCACTCCTGCCCTGAGGATCTGATCGACGACAGCGGGCACGGCACCGGTTCCGGGACCGGAACCGCAGTGCCGACCCCTCGTGCCACTGGTGTCCGGAGCCCGCAGCCGGAAAACGCTAGCAGCAACCCCGGTCACCTTCAACAGACCACGCCGTCAGGGGATCGGGCACAGTGACGGCCGACAGACCACCCACCGTCGGCGAACGCGACGATCCGCGACCGATCCGAAGCCTGCTCGGCAACAGGGATTTCCTGTTCGTCTGGCTGATCGGCGGACTGACTGGGGTGGTGCGCTGGTTCCAGCTGCTTGCGTTCGGGGTCTACACGCTGGAAATCACCGGCTCGCCACTGCTGGTCGCGAGCATTCCCGTGTTGTGGATGTTGCCGCTCACCCTGTGCGGACCGCTGATCGGCGTCATCTCCGAGAACCTCAACCGCAAGACCCTGCTTTCGGTTGCGATGACGCTGATCACCACCCTGCAGGTGGCCATGATGCTGCTGGCCGATGCCGGCATCCTCACCTACACGATGATCGCGATCGCTTCCTTCCTGAGCGGCCTGTTCTGGGCAAGCGACATCCCCCTGCGCCGCCGGATACTCGGAGACCTTTCGGCCGGACTGATCTCACCGGCCATGGGCCTCGACTCGGCCACGTCCAACGCAACCAGGATGCTCGGACCCCTGCTCGGCGGGTTCATCCTGCAGTACCTGGGCATGACCGGGATCTTCACGCTCAGCTCCGCGATCTACGTCTGCTGCCTGTTGCTGGTGCTGCTGGCGCACATTCCCGGGACCGTGGGCATCGGGGCCATGCCATCGATCCTGCGCGATCTTTCAGGTGGCGTCCGACTGGCCCTCGGCGACGCCGGGCTGCGCCGGATCCTGCTCGTCACCATCATCTTCAACATCTGGGGGTTTCCGTTCACCTCCATGATCCCGATCCTCGGCCGCGAGGAGCTCGGGCTCTCGCCGCTGCTGATCGGTCTGCTCACCAGCATGGAAGGACTCGGCGCGTTCGTCGGCGCCCTGCTGATCGCGGTTCATGCCCGGCCCACGCACTTCCTCCGGATCTACGTGGGCGGCGTGATCCTCTACCTGGGCACCATCGGCTACCTCTCGCTTCTCGCCTTCGTTGCCGGCGGGCCGTACCACTCCTTCATCGGCTGTGCGCTTGCCCTGGTGGTCAGCGGATTTGGCAGCGCCTGCTTCGCCGCAATGCAGGGCACGCTGACCTACCTTGCCGCACCGCCGGAGTACAGGAGCCGGGTACTCGGCATGCTGACGCTGTGCATCGGCACCGGGCCGATCGGTTTCTTCAATGTCGGGCTGATGGCAGAGCAGTTCGGCGTCGCGGCCGCACTCGCGATCATCTCCGTCGAGGGGTTTGTCGCGCTGCTGGCCCTGTGGGCCTGGGGCGATTCCGGGCCCCGCAAGGATCCCGGTTCCCGATAAGTCTCCGCTCAGCCTTCGCCAAACCGCATCTCGTTGTCCCAGACCTCGGCCGGCATCGGCAGTCCGGCGAAATCGGCATCCGTCAGCCGACCATCCGGTTCGATACCCCGGGACTCGAGGACCAGCATCAGCTGCCGGGCGTGTTGACCGGAATGCCAGCAGGTCCGCTCCAGCACCTCGTGCAGAACCACGTCGCCGTAGTAGACGCGCCCGGGCTGGGAAAAATCGGTGCCGACGCCGTCGCGTTTCCACCAGGTCCACAGACGCTGTCTCACGCTCTCCCCGTACGCGACCAGGTCGTCACGACTGGCAATGTGGTCCGGGACGGTGCTGAGCAGGGCCTCGTAGGTGTACGGCGCGTCATGCTCGACCCGATCGAGGAACACCTCGGGGATATTCATCACATGGTAGGCGAGCTGACGCCAGGAGCGCGGTCGCCCCGCCAGCATGGTGTCGAGTTCCGGCTCGGGGATCTGGGCCACATGGCGACAGACGGCATGCAGGATCCCGTCCAGCCGTTCCATCATCACCCCGGGCGGCAGCATCTCGTGGCCGCCGTAAGCAAAGCCCGCGATCCGGGCGACATCGCGGAACACGGCCCCGTTCGCCCAGTCATCGCCCCTGGCCACGATGGGCACCAGGCGCAGCCCGAGCCTGGCGAGATCCTCGAAACCGGTCTCGTCGGCCAGAACGTTGACCGATTCGAACTGCTGACCGTTCGCGAGCAGGAACTCCTTGACCTTGAGGCAACTGGAACACCCCGGCTGCCAGTACACCTTCAGGGGCGGCCGTACCGATGTGGCTTCCATCACTTCCCATTCTCCTGAATTCCACCGTGCAGCCAGGCATCGTACCAGCTGACGGCCTCCTCCATAACCCGCTCGAGCGCCGGCCCGGTGTAGACCTCGTAGTGACCGGTGCCGGGGATCACCACCAGCTTCTTCGGGTTGCCGGCGAGATCGAACAGGTGCTGGCTTTCCTCCGGCGGGACCAGGCGATCATCACCCGCCGCCACCAGAAGCAGCGGACGCGGCGCAACGCGCTCGACGAACCACTCGGGGTGGAAGATCAGGGTTTCGTCAATGAACTCGAGCGGAATACGACCGACGGCGTCGGGGTTGCCTGCCCGGGCCGCGGCGGCGAGTGCGGCCGACTGGCGATCGGGCAACAGGATTTCCTCGCGGGCGACAAACTCCGATGTCCCGGTACGCACCCGGCGTTCCCGGTCGCGTTCCGAGCGGTCAAGCAGGTCGAACCACTCGTCGGGCCGCCTGACGCTGCGCATCCAGCGCGCCCCGTGCCCCATGCCGACGACACCGACCACACAGGCGACACGCTCGTCGAGAGCTGCCGCTACCACCACCGTGGCGCACCCGTAGCTGGTGCCGTAGAGACCGATCCGTTGCCTGTCCACTCCGTCCTGCAGGCCGAGGAAGGTGACGGCGGCCATCACGTCGTTGACCCGGCTCCATGGCGCCAGCCTGCTCGGCTGGCCTTCGCTGCTCCCCCATCCCTTGTAGTCGAAGGCGAGCACGACGTAGCCGGCGGCGACGAGTGCCGCGGCCTTGTCGGGCAGATAGAGATCCTTGACACCGGTGTAACCGTGGCAAAGCACCACTCCCGGCCGCCCCGCGTCCGGCGCAGCGCCATCCGGTCGGTAGAGGTCACCCTGGAGCTTCATGCCCTCGCTGTAGAACGTCACGGCATCGCGCATGTCACTCTCCGCGCCCCGGGGAACCGTGCGACAGTCTGCCACAGTTCGACGTCGCGAGTGAATCGCTCCGGAGGGGAAGACGCATGGCGGTGTGCACCCGTGCACCTTGCCAGGTTGCCGGGCCCGGATAGACTGGTCTGATGCACCAGGTGGGAGACATGATCGCATGAAGACCGGCTTCATCGGACTGGGCGCCATGGGGCGCCCGATGGCACTGAACCTGCTTCGGGCGGACATTCCCCTCGTGGTGCACGACATCGACAGGGCGCGCGTCGGCGAGCTGACCGCCGCGGGAGCCGGGGTCGCCGCCTCGGCGCGCGATGTCGCCGCCACGGCAAACCGAACGATCTGCATGGTCGAGACCACGGAACAGGCCGAGGACGTGATCACCGGACCGGACGGCATCATGCAGGGTGCCGGGGCCGGTCACCTGGTGCTCTGCATGTCGACCATCGATCCCGCCGCCGCCCTGGCGATGGCGGCCCGTCTGGCGGAACGGCGGATCACCATGCTTGACGCGCCGGTCAGCGGCGGCACCGGGCGTGCCGAGGCAGGCGACCTCACGGTCATCGTCGGCGGCAGCGAATGGGACTTCGAGGATTGCCGGGACATCTTTGACGCCATCGGACGCACGGCATTCCACGTCGGCCCGTCCGGACAGGGCCTGGTCATGAAGCTCGTCAACAACATGCTCGGCATCACCAACACCATCACGCTGATCGAGGGACTGGCAATCGGAGCCAAGAGCGGACTTGACCTTGAAACCATGTACCGGGTGATTCGGGAAAGCTCCGGACACAGTGCGGCCGCGGAACTCAGGGTTCCGCGGATCATCAACGACGACTTTGCCCCGGGGGGAACGGTGGACATCGTCTACAAGGACCAGGAGCTGATTACCGCGCATGCCAAGCGGATCGGGGTACCGGTCTTCATGGCCAATGTCAGCCAGCAGGTGTACCAGATGGCGCGCGCCGCCGGGCTCAACAAACTCGATTCGAGTGTCGTGGTCCGGATCTACGAGCGTCTCGCCGGGGTGGAAATCGTTGGGAAGTCCGGGTGATGGTACAGATCGTTCTCGTTCATGGCGCCTACCAGGGAGGCTGGATCTGGCAGCCGGTCGCGCAGATCCTGCGCCGGCGAGGTCACGATGTCTTCACGCCGACGCTCGACGGTTGCGCGGAACGCGCTCACCAGCTGAGGTCGGGCATCACCACCGAAACCCACGCCGACGAGGTTGCGGAGCTGATGTTCTACCAGGACATCACCGACGCCATCATGGTTGGAACCAGTTCCGGCGGGATGGTGATGGCGCGCGCGGCCGAACAGGCGCGCGAACGGGTGCAGCGCCTGGTATTCGCCGATGCCCTTGCCCTGCTCGACGGTGAGCGTATCGGCGACATCGTCCAGCGCCGGACCGCCATCGACACGCCGCTCGCCTCGGGCCCGCCGCGGTCCGACGTGACCGGACGCCTGTTTGCCGGCCTCGAAGAGCCGGTGCGGAGCTGGGCCATCGCCCGCTACACGCTGCATCCGCGCGCCTGCATGGAACAGCCTGTGGAACTGAAGCGGTTCTGGTCACAGTCGTGGGACGCCGCCGTCATCTGGTGCACGGACAGTGTCAATCCGCCGGAGAGCCACCAGCGGCGCACCGCGCGCATGCTCGATGCCCGCTGGCACGAACTCGACACCGGCCACTACCCGATGCTGACCCGTCCGGCGGACCTCGCCGACCTGATCGTCGGTTCCTGAACCGGGCCCTACCGCACCCGAAACACCAACTTTCCGCGCAGATGCCGCGCCTCGCTCACCCTGTGCGCATCCCGGGCGCGTTCCAGGGGGTACTCGGTGATTTCGGGAACGCGAATTGCACCGCACGCCACAAGTTCCAGCACCCGCTCGAGGTGCGGCCGGTCACGGCCGACAGCGGGCCGGAGCGAGCGGACATCTGCGCGCGGCGAGGCCGGTGCCTGCGGGCCCGACGCTATGAAGGCTGCGCGTCCTCCCGGTACAACGACATCGAACGAGCGCATGGCGACATCATCGCCCACCGTCTCCAGCACCGCGTCAACGCCACTCACAACCTCGGTGAAGTCGACACTGGTGTAATCGATGATCTCGTCGGCACCGAGCATTGCCAGGTAGTCGTGGTTGGCGGGACTCGCCGTGGTGATCACCCGGGCCCCGAGGTGCCTGGCGATCTGGATCGCCATGCTGGCCACGCCGCCTGCGCCACCCTGGACCAGAATGGTCTCTCCCGATTGCAGCTCCAGCGTATCCTCGATCGCGATCTTGGCGGTCAGTCCGGTCAGGGCAATGGCCGCGGCCTGCACGTGAGAGAGTTCCGGCGGCTTGCGGGCGATGATGCTGCCGTGTACCGCCACCCGTTCGCCATAGGTCCCCTCCTGACCGGCGGCGAGCACGCCGAACACCTCTTCACCGACCTCGAGATCCGCACCCGCTTCGCTGACCACCCCTGAAAAATCGCGGCCGAGGATGTATGGAAACCGGTCGATGGTTCCACCGTCGTACTGGCCCGAACGCACCTTCCAGTCGGCGGCATTGACCGAGGCGGCATGGATGTCGACGCAGACCATCCCTGGCCCGGGAACCGGGTCCGGCTGTTCGCCGTAGACCAGGACTTCCGGACCACCCTGTCGATCAAGAAAGACTGCCTTCATTACGCATCGCCTCCGTCGCACTTCACCGGTTTGTCGGTGCGCGGGATATAGCACACGCGGGGCATTCGCGTGCGGGACTGTCACGGGAAGGTTCCGGTCTTGCAACATGCGACCGGCGCGCCCCGAACAGGTGCAACCCGGACATGTCCGCACGCGCCGGAATGCGCAAAGCGGGAGCAGCTGCCGCCCGCTCACCGCTGATCACGTCCAGGGCGGGTCGCGCGCGACCTGCATGGTCCGCATCACACTGACGGGGCACGCCGCTGTCTGCGGGCACCGGGATCATGCGCGTCACAATCGGGCTGACATCCGGTCGGGCACGCTCGGGATCCAATGGGGGTGTGCCCACGTCTCCACGACCCCGGAGCGGGCAGCGGGCACACTCGAGCGGCGGGACGACTGGGCGGTCCCCTACAGCACAACCCGACCGAACGGTCATCGGCGCGCCACGGATCCCGGGACTGCTGCTCTCCGGCGCGTGACCGCCTGAAGCCCAGATGCGTGACTTCCAGCCCGCCCCGCCCTGGTGAAGGTTGGCTCGTGAAACCCGTTCGCCGTCCGGTGAAACAGGCGCTTCGCATTGTCTCCGCGGGGCGGGCGGGGCGGTGTACACCGTCGGACCCGACATGATATGGGACCGGGCGCGGCGCCGGCCGGTGCCGGAATTGGAGCACGCATTCCTGCAAGGTTCCTTCCTTCTTCATTCACGGCGGAAACCCTCGATGATCGATGTCTATTACTGGCCCACTCCAAACGGCAAGAAGGTCACCATCCTTCTGGAGGAACTGGGCATGCCCTACACCATCAAGCCGGTGCGGATCGGACAGGGCGACCAGTTCACGCCAGAGTTCCTGAAGATCAATCCGAACCACCGCATGCCGGCAATCGTCGACACCGAGCCGGGGGACGGCGGGCAGGCACTCTCGATCTTCGAGTCCGGCGCAATCATGTTCTACCTGGCCGAAAAGGCAGGCCGGTTCCTGCCATCCGACCTGCGCGGGCGGCATACGGTCAACCAGTGGGTCAACTGGCAGATGGCAAACCAGGGTCCCAAGCTCGGCGAATGTGGCCACTTCCTGCGCCTCGGCGAGGACGTCGGGGACCAGTCCTATGCGGTACGCCGGTTCACCGACGAGGCGAACCGCCTCTACGGCGTGCTCAACAACCAGCTCTACCGCAACCGCTACGTCGCCGGTGACAGCTACACGATCGCCGACATGATCTGTTACCCCTGGTGCGTGAACTGGAAGTCCCAGCAGCAGGACATCGGGGAATTCCGCTATTTCAGGCGCTGGTTCGAGGAACTCGGCGAGCGCCCCGCTGTCAAGGCAGGCATGGAGGCGGGGTCCGGACTTTCGGTCGACCCGTCGACCCTGACCGAGGAGGAGCGGGCCCGGATGCGCGCCATCATGTACAACCAGCGCGCGCTGCCGGTCCCCGACAACCAGCCATGACCACCACGCCGACACACAACAGGCAGGCGGTGCTGCGCCGGCTGGAGGCGGAGGCGCTTGCGATCAGGCGCAACATCTGGCGGGCGCTGCGGGCCGGCGGTTCGGGACACATGGGCGGTTCGCTTTCGGCCGCGGACCTGCTGGCGGCGCTCTACTTCCGGTTCCTCCGCATCCGTCCCGACGAACCGGACTGGCCCGACCGCGACCGTTTCGTGCTGTCGAAGGGGCACGCCAATGCCGCACTGGGGGCGGTACTGGTCAGGGCCGGCTTTTGCAACGAGAGCCTTCTCGACCGGTTCTACGGGTACGAGTCACCCTTCGGCATGCACCCCGACATCACCCTTGCGGGGGTCGAGATGAGTACCGGGGGCCTCGGACACGGCCTCTCGGTCGGTCTCGGAATGGCGCTCGGTGCCCGGCTGCAGGGCCGGGACTTTCGCACCGTGGTGATGATAGGCGATGGCGAACTCCAGGAGGGATCGAACTGGGAAGCGGCAATGGCGGCCGCCCATCACGGGACCAGCGCCCTGACCGCGATCGTGGACTACAACAAGGTCCAGCAGAGCGGTCACGTCGACGCCATGCTGGGTATCGAGCCCCTGGCCGACAAGTGGGCCGCTTTCGGCTGGGAGGTTCGGGAAGTCGACGGACACGACATGGAACAGATCGTGACCGCGATGGACGCGCTGCCCTGCTCGGACAGCCGGCCGACGGTGATCATCGCGCATACCGTCAAGGGCAAGGGGACCTCGTTTGCCGAGGACAGCTACCTGTGGCACAGCACCATGGTGCCGGACGATGTGTACCGGCGCGCGATGGCCGAACTCGGAGGCGAGCCGTGAGCGCCGGACATGACGATCTGTCTGCACGATTCCAGGACCAGTCCCGCCTGGCGTTCGGTGCCGCCGTGACCGACCTGGCCAGGCAGGATCCCCGGGTGGTGGCGCTGTCGGCCGATACGGTCGATCTCATCGGTTTGCGCCAGCTCATGCAGGATGCGCCGGACCGGGTGCTGGAAACCGGGATCGCGGAGCAGAACACCATGGGAATCGCAAGCGGTCTCGCGACTGTCGGGATGCGGCCCCATGTCTGCGGCTACGCGCCGTTCATTACCGCCCGGTCGATGGAACAGCTGCGCAATGACGTCGCCTACGCGCGCCAGCCGGTGGTCATCGGTGCCGCCTGCTCGGGCGTTGCGCTCGGTGTATCGGGCGGAACCCACCACGCGGTCGAGGACCTGGCGCTGATGCGTGCCATGCCCAACATGACAGTCCTGGTTCCGGCAGACCCGATGCAGGCCTACCACCTCGCCGTTGCGGCCGCCGACTGTGACGGTCCGGTCTATGTCCGCCTCGGCGGCAGGGTCCCGGAACCGCCGGTGACCCCGCCCGGCGCCCGTTTGGAAATAGGCCGGGCCCAGGTGCTCGAAAACGGGTCGGACGTGGCCGTCATCGCCTGCGGCTGCCTGGTCACGGAAGCGCTGGCAGCCGCCCGGGACTGCGCCGCGTCCGGCCTGTCGGTCCGGGTGATCAACATGCACAGCATCAAGCCGCTGGACAGCGATGCCGTGCTCGCGGCCGCCGCCGAAACCGGCAGGATCGTGACGGCGGAGGAACACCGGCTGCCCGGCGGGCTCGGCAGTGCGGTGGCGGAGCTGCTGGCGAGCCAGCACCCGGTTCCGATGCGGTTCGTGGCCCTGCCCGACAGCTTTGCCGTGGTCGGGCCGACCGACCAGGTGCGCGCCCGCTACGGTCTCACCGCGGCGGCCATTGCCGGTGCCTGCCGGGAACTGGTCGACTGAGTCGCCGGTCCATGGCCGAGGTCAGGAACATCCTCTTCATCATGTGCGACCAGCTCAGGGCCGACTACCTGGGCTGCTACGGGCATCCGCACCTGCGCACACCCCACATCGACGACCTGGCACGCCGCGGGGTCCGGTTCGCCTCGGCCTACTGCCAGTCGCCCATCTGCGGTCCCTCGCGGATGTCGTTCTATACCGGGCGCTACATGTTCTCCCACGGATCGTCGTGGAACAACTACCCGCTGCGGGTCGACGAACGGACCATGGGTGACTGGTTGCGGGCGCTCGGTCGGCGTGCGGTCCTGGTCGGCAAGACCCACATGATGGCGGACCGTGACGGAATGGCACGGCTCGGCATCGATCCTGTTTCCGATCTCGGCGTCCTGGTCTGCGAATGCGGCTTCGAACCGGTGGAACGCGACGACGGCCTGCACCCGGACATGTCGGTCGACCCCGACCTGGCCTACAACACCTACCTGCGCGAGCGCGGACATACCGGCGCCAATCCGTGGCACACCGCGGCCAATTCGACGACGGGCGACGACGGGGAGAGCCTGAGCGGCTGGTACTGGGGTCACTCACACGGAGCGGCCCGCGTCGAGGAGCGGGACTCCGAAACCGCCTACATGACCGACCGTGCCATGCGGTTCATTGACCAGGCCGGCGATGAACCCTGGCTGCTGCACCTGTCGTACATCAAGCCGCACTGGCCCTACATCGCGCCTGAACCCTGGGCCTCGATGTACGAACCCGGACAGGTCATTCCGGTGGTTCGCTCACCCGCGGAACGCACTGAGGCGCACCCGGTTCATGCCGCCTTCATGCGTCACCCCGACAGCACCCTGTTCAATCGGCCCGACGCACGCGACACCATCATTCCCGCCTACATGGGTCTCGTCGGCCAGATCGATCATCATGTCGGCCGGATGGTCCGGTTCCTCGAGGAACGGAACCGGCTTTCCGACACCATGATCGTGTTCACCTCGGACCACGGAGACTACCTGGGCGATCACTGGCTGGGCGAAAAGGACCTGTTCCACGAACCCTCGATCCGCCTGCCGATGATCATCGTCGACCCGCGGGCCGAAGCGAACGCAACCCGCGGCACCGTCGATGACAGCTTCGTCGAGGCCATCGACCTGCTGCCGACCTTCGTCGAGGCGGCGGGAGGTACGGTGGAACGGCACTGGATGGAAGGCCGGTCCCTGGCGCCACTCCTGCACGGCGCCCGGCCGGAGTGGCGCGACCACGTGATCACCGAGAGCGACTGGTCGGGACGGCGCGCCCGCGCCGACCTCGGGGTCGAACCCTGGGACGCGCGGGCTTTCATGGTTCGCACGCGGCGCTGGAAGTACGTCCTGCACCAGGCGTTCCGCCCGCAGCTCTACGACCTGGAACGCGATCCCGAGGAGTTCCATGATCTCGGCGCCTGTCAGGATCACACCGCGGTCCGGGCCGAACTGCACGAGGTGCTGTTTGCGTGGATGCGCGGCCGACGCCTGCGGGTCACCGTGTCCGACGAACGCATACGCGCCCTGCCCGGAGCGGAAAGCCGCGGCATCCTGATCGGTTACTGGAAACCGAGCGACCCCTGAAACCGGGTCAGGCGGTCAGCACCACCCGTCCCACCACCCTGCCTTCGCGCAGGTCAGCGAGGGCCGAGTCGACCTCGGCGAGCAGGCAGGCCGTCACGGGGATCTGCGGGATCACACCTGTCTTGACCAGCGCGATCAGTTCGCGCAGCTCGGCGAGGCTGCCGGTATAGAAACCGAGGATCGACACCGCGCGAAGCGGAAGAGACGGCAGGGACAGTTCGAGCGCGCCGCCGAACAATCCGACGATCACGTACCGGCCACCCTTGACCAGAGACCCGATTCCGATCGACGAGGTGTTCTGGGCACCAACCGTATCGACCACCGCACGCGGCCCGCCACCGGTAACCTCCCGCAGGCGATCGAGTGCGTCGGCCCTGCTGATGTCGAGGCTGCCGGTCGCCATGGCACCGGCGGTTTCCAGCTTCGCGCCGTCGATGTCGCAAGCCAGGATATTGACGATTCCCAGGCCGGCCGCGATGGCGATTGCGGCGAGGCCGAGTCCGCCGCAGCCCATGATCACCAGCCACTCGTCATCGGCGACCTCGATCCGGCCTTCTTCAGCGCGCTGCAGACCGTCACCCCGGAACAGGCATGGGGAGTGACAGCCGCCGGATCGAGGTCGCCGATGTCGACCAGGAACTTCGGGTCGGGCACCAGGATGTATTGGGCGTACCCGCCCGGGCGAAACACGCCAGGCGACTGCGGGGCAGCGCAGTGGTTCTCCTGGCCGCGGCGACATTCGCCACAGTTCATGCACCCGATCCAGGGATGCACAAGCGCGGGACATCCGGTCGGGACCCCTTCCGCATCCGGACCTGCCCTCTCCACGACCCCGAGCACCTCGTGGCCCATTGCATGCGGCAACGATATGCCGCGATCACCGAGGGTCAGCCGGCTCCCGTGCCCGAGATCGTAGTATCCGTCCGCGATGTGCAGGTCGGAGTGACAGACCCCGGCATGGGTGACCGCAGCAGCGCCTCGCGCCCGACCGGTTCGGGAATCGGTTGCCAGACCGGCTCGACACGGCCGCCGAACTCCGAGATCTGGTAGCTGACCATCGTACCCACGTCTGGTCTCCCCGCTCCGAGGTGTCCGGGCGGCTACGCCGGTTCCCGGTTGTCCCGGATGAATTCGGTGATCCCGGGCGCGATCTCGTTGCGCCACCGCCGCCCGTTGAAGATTCCGTAATGACCCACACCCGGCTGCAGGAGGGTGCGGTGCCGGTGTTCCGGAATGCCGCGACAGATCGCGTGGGCCGCCGCCGTCTGGCCCGGGCCGGAGATGTCGTCGAGCTCTCCCTCCACCGTCATCAACGCAGTGCGCGTGATCGCGTCCGGCCTCACCTGGTGGCCGCGCCAGACAAACCTGTTGGTTGCAAGCCAGCGTTCCCGGAACACCCGCTTCAGTGTCTGAAGATAGTAGTCGGCCGTCACGTCCATCACCGCGAGGTACTCGTCGTAGAACGCGCGATGCGCCTCGGCCGACTCCCCGTCTCCCGTGACCAGGTGACTGAACATGCGCACATGAGCGTCGAGGTGGCGTTCGGCGTTCATCGCGATGAAGGCGCCGAGCTGCAGGAATCCGGGATACACGCGCCGCGCCGCGCCGGGATACATCGGCGGGACCAGCGTGATGCACCGGGTTTCGAACCAGCTCATCGAACGCTCGTTGGCAAGCCGGGTCGGCATGGTCTCGGATGCGGCCGTGTCGACCGGGCCGCCCATCAGCACCATGGCGGCCGGCTGGGCCGGATCCTGCCACTGGGCCAGCAGGGAGGTCGCCGCCAGCACAATCGGCGCCGGCTGGCACACGGCAATCACCGAGTGGCCGGGTCCCACGATACGCATGAAGTCAAGCAGATACTCGAGATAGTCGTCGAGATCGAAGCCGCCTTCCAGCAGCGGGACGGTGGACGCGTCCTTCCACTCGGCGATGTAGATGTCGTGCGCGGGCATCAGTCTGCGGACCGTGTCGCGCAACAGGGTCGCAAAGTGGCCCGAGAGCGGAGCGACGATCAGCACCTTCGGATCATCGCGCTCGATCCGGCGGCGGAACCGGATCAGGGAACAGAATGGCCGCTCCGCCACCGTCTCGATGAGGACATCCACCTGCTCGCCGTCGATCTCGGTCACATCAAGACCCCACTCCGGGCGATCCCGGTCCCTGAGCGCATCATCGAAGATCTCGAGCGCCGCGTCGGCAATGCGGCTTGCGTGGCCGTCGAAAAGGAACGGCGCCGCATGACCTGCAAACACACGGGAGGATCGGGCCGTCATGCGCAGGGTCGTGAACATCAGGCGGCTGGTCTCGTACATCGAGTAGAGCACGGGTCAGTATCCGTTTCTGTTGCCTGGGCGATACCCCTGTCCCACAGCTGACGGTCCGACACAAGCCGATTCATGCTGCAATGCACAATGACACTGTTCGTGGTTGCCGACCCGGCTTGCCTTTTGCGGCAATCGGGCCACAATCGCGTGGTGGTGCTGCCAACCCATGAGCAGGGAGAGTGCGAATGACGATACGGATGCCCTTCGAACCGCGCGGGGTGATACCGGCCTGCCTCCTTCCCTTCGATGCCGGGCTCGAGATCGACGAGCCGGCCTTTCGCGGTCACCTGCAGGACCTCGCTGCGATCGACGGACTCTCCGCCATCACGGTCAACGCCCACTCGATGGAGGTCCATGCGCTGACCGCCGACGAACAGGCGCGGTGCATGGACATTGCGCTCGACGAGATCGGTGACCGTCTGCCACTGGTCCATGGCATCTACGCCGACGGGTCGCTGACCGGTGCACGTCTCGCGCGACAGGCCCGGGACGGCGGGGCGTCCTGCCTGCTGATCTTCCCGCCGAACAGCATGGCGATGGGCGGGCAACTGCGCCCGGACATGGCCGTGCGGCATTTCGAGACCATCGCCGAAGCGACCGACCTGCCGCTGATCCTGTTCCAGTATCCCCTCGCCTCCGGCCTCGGCTACCCGGTCGATACCCTGCTCGAAGTCTGCCGGCGGGTTCCGCAGATCCGCGCCATCAAGGACTGGTGCAACGATCCGCTGCAGCACGAACGGCACATACGGGAACTGCGCAGCCTCGACACCCCGGTCCGGGTGCTGTCAACTCACAGCGCATGGTTGCTGTCTTCTCTGGTCCAGGGGTGCGACGGTCTGCTCTCGGGCGCGGGCAGCGTCATTGCCAACCTTCAGGTCGCCCTGTTCCGCGCCTTCCGGGACGGAGACCTCGAGGAGGCGCGTCGCATCAACGACCGGATCCACCCGACAGTCCGTGCGTTCTACGATCCACCGTTTCTCGACATGCACAACCGGATGAAGGAAGCGCTGCATCACCTCGGTCGACTGCCGCCGGCGCACGTCCGTCCGCCGCTGGTCAAGCTGCCGCCGGCAGAAGTCGCACGGATCGGGGTGCTGATGGGCGAAGCGGGCCTCAACGCCGAGACCGTCTACCGCAAGGTCGCCTGACGGCGACACCCAGCTGACACACGGGACATCGCCATGGATTTTACGCTGCCGGCGCAGATCGAGGACTATCGCCGGGCGGTTCGCGACTTCGTCGCCGAGCACATCCTGCCGCTGGAGGCCGACCGCGCCAATTACGACGCGCACGAGAACATTGCCGCCGGACCACTGCAGGCCGTGCAAGCAAAGGTCAAGGCCGCCGGCCTGTGGGCTCCGCAGATGCCGCGCGAGCGTGGCGGCCTCGGTTTCGACCAGGTCGGCATGGCCGCCGCCTACGAGGAAATGAACCGGTCCATCTTCGGCCCGGTCTGTTTCAACTGCGCCGCACCCGACGACGGCAACATGTTCGTGCTCAACCGCGTCGCAACCAGGGACCAGAAGGACCGGTGGCTGCAGCCGATCATCGACGGGACCGTGCGGTCGTCCTTCGTGATGACCGAGCCCCATCCGGGCTCGGGTTCCGATCCGTCGATGATGCAGACCACGGCGGAGCCGCTCGGAAACTCCCGCTGGCGGATTACCGGCCACAAGTGGTTCATCACCGGTGCCGAGACAGCCCGGCACTTCATCCTGATGGCCCGCACCTCCGATGACCCCAGACGCGGGCTCACCGCCTTCATGTTCCACCGCGACCAGCCGGGCTGGGAGATCGTGCGACGCATCGAGATCATGGGCCCGGAAGAGCACGGGGGCCACTGCGAACTCAGGTTCGACGGCCTGGAAATTGATGACGCCGACCGGATCATGGAGGTGGGAGACGGACTGAAACTGACCCAGATCAGGCTCGGCACCGCGCGGCTTACCCACTGCATGCGCTGGCTGGGCCTTTCCAAGCGGTGCATGGAGATCGCCCAGGAGTACGTGGAGAGGCGCCGGGGTTTCGGCGTGACCCTTGCCGATCGCGAGAGCGTTCAGCAGATGCTGGGTGGCGTGGCTGCCGACATCGAGATGGGACGCCTGATCACAATGCGGGCGGCGTGGAAGCTCGCCGGCGGCGACTTTGCCCGCAAGGAGGTCTCCATGGCCAAGAACCATGTGGCCGACACCCTGCACCGTGCCGTTGACACGGCGCTTCAGCTGAACGGCGCGCGCGGGTATTCGAAGGACACGCCGCTGGAATGGATCTATCGCTATGCCCGCCAGGCCCGCCTGGTCGACGGCGCATCCGAGGTCCACAAGATGGTCCTCGCCCGGTTCTACCGCACCGAGGGGAACGATTTCTGGGCCTGGGGCATGGGATGATGACACGCGCAGGCGGACCGGCTGCCGGTCCCCTGCCGCCCACGCACCAGGGTCCCGATGCCGGCGCGCTCGCACGCTGGCTTCAGGTGCGGACCGGTGCCAACCGGGTCGTGATCGAGGACTGCGAACGCCTGTCCGGCGGCGCCATTCAGGAAACCTGGGGGTTCGGCGCCGAATTCGCGGGTGGCACGCTGGCGGGATACCACCGTCTCGTCTTTCGCATGGACCCGGCATGCAGGTTGCCGCAGGGGATTGGCCGGGCCGGCGAATGCGCCGTTCAGCGCCTTGTGCATGCCGCGGGCGTTACCGTTGCCGAACCCCTGTTCCTCGACGCCGACGGATCGGTCGCCGACAGACCCGGATACGTGATGCGCCACGTCGCGGGAACCACCGATCCGGGCACCCTCGTGCACGGTCGACTTGCCGCCACCACGCGCACAACACTGGTGCGCGAGGCGGGGCGGCAGCTTGCAATCCTGCACCGGATCACACCCGATTCCGTCACCTGCAGTCAGCGGCCCGACTGTCTCGCCCGCCTGCCGGAAGACCCGGCACTGCATCGTCTCGAAACCCTCGAACGCGAACTTGATGCCCTGACCGTACCGCTTCCGGCGCTCGAGTGGGCGCTCAGGCAATTGCGTCGTTCCGTTCCGAGGAACAGGCCGGTGGTGCTGTGTCACGGCGACTACCGGATCGGCAACATCATGGTTGCTGACGGCACCATCACTGCGGTGCTCGACTGGGAGTTCGCGGGCTGGAGCGACCCGATGGAGGATATCGGGTGGTTCTGCTCCCGCTGCTGGCGCCATGGCGCCGACGCCCGGGAAGCAGGCGGCCTTGCCGGCCGCCGCGAACTCGAGCGGGGATACGCGGACGCGGGAGCCGGGCCGGCAGACCGGGACGTGATCGCATTCTGGGAGGCAGTGGCAGCGGTCCGCTGGGCCATCATCGCCCACTGCCAGTCCCGCCGCACCCCCGCGCCGCCCACGCTCGCACTCGACCTCGCACTCACCGGCCGCAAGGCGGTCGAGGTCGAACTCGAGGCCGTGACCCTGGCGGAGGCCGTCCGCCGTGGCTGATCACCCAGACGGCCGTGCCCTTGTCAAGGCGGCCCTTGCCGCGCTTCGCGACGACGTGCTGCCCGGACTCGAAGGTCGCCGCCGCGACACGTGCGCCCTGGTGATCGCGGCCCTTGCGAGCGCGCTGCGCGAGTTCAACGCGTCGGATGCGCGGTCCGGCCCCAGGGAGGTTCTTCGCGAGCGCCTGGCCGCGCTCTACGGTGCAGATGCGGCCGGGCGGACAGACCTGGAGTGCTGCCTCGCCCGAGACATCCGCGCCGGCCGATTCGACGACGATGAGGCGATTCGTTCCCTGCTGCTCGACCAGCTGCATGAGCGCCTTGCAGTCACCAATCCGGACTTTGTCGAAACCGGGGTCTTCTCGCGGCCCGGGTCCGGCCTCACCGATCCCTGAACACCGCCGGCCGCTTTTCAAGGAAAGCCTGCAGGCCCTCCGCGGCGTCCTCGGTCTGGAAGGCAAGGGTATTGAGATCGGCCTCGATCCTGAGACCTTCCGGGATCTGCACATCGAGGGCCCGGCGCACCGCCGCCCGGCCCAGCGCCACGGCGGCAAGACCGTGCCTGGTGATGGCCGAGAACCAGTCAAGTGCCGCGTCCAGCGGATCGCCGGAAATCACTGCATTCACGAGCCCGATCCGTTCCGCTTCCCCGGCATCGATGCTGCGTCCGGTCAGGACCAGTTCGAGCGCCCTGCCCTCGCCGACGAGGCGCGGCAGCCGCTGGGTTCCGCCGTAGCCCGGGATCACGCCGAGCCCGATCTCCGGCAGGCCCATCCTGGCGGTCGGCACCGCGAGACGGAAATCGCAGGCCATGGCGAGTTCGAGCCCGCCGCCGAGTGCCAGTCCGTTGATCACCGCAAGCGACGGCAGCGGGAGGCCGGCCAGGCGATCGAACACCCGTTGCCCGCGCTCCATGTCCGCCCTGTGGGTCATCAGCGAACGCCCCGGCAGTTCGGAGATATCCGCTCCCGCGCAGAAGGCGCGCGTACCCGCCCCGATGAAGACCAGGCCGCGGACATCACTGTCCGCGACCCGGTCCAGTGTCCGGTCAATGTCCTCCACCAGAGAAAATGTCAGCGCGTTGAGCGCCTGCGGACGATTGATGGTGACCACCGCAACCTGTCCGAGCTCGCTCAGTTCTATCGTCATGCAAGGCCTCCGTTCCCGCTGCGTGTAGACTGCCACTATCTTCCACTACAGTGTGGCGACATCGTCATGGTGCGCAACCTGATCCGCAACACCGTTGGCCTGATCGCCCAGTGATGAAAGGCGTGATCGCTTCCTGGTGGCTGCTCAGGAACCGGGGACGCGGTACGCCGGTGGTTCACGGACCCTGGAAGCCGATACTGTTCCCGTAGTCTTGGCTCCCTGACGGCCCGCGCGATAGACATGCGAGCCGGTGGCAGGTCAGGTTGTCCTCACTCACCGCAAGTCGAAAGGCAGACTGGCGCTGATGGCATGGCGCTTCGCCACCACCGACACCGGTACGCCGGGCGCGGAGCTCTTCGCAACGATGCGACGTTTCCCGACCTCGCGCGCCCGCATGACGAAAACGGCCAGCGCCGTTTCCGGAGACCAACGGTGTCGAGCGGCATCATCGCCCGCACGAAGGGATACGAGAAATCGAGCGTCATCCAGGCGACGAACACCCACCCCACGCCCGGAACGAGCCCGATTGCCGTCCGGGTTTCCGCCTGGCGCAGAAACCAGCGGACAGTCGCATGCGGCGAAGACTCCGGAAGACTCAGGCGATTTCACTGGGTGCCAGGCCTCCCATCGAGGCGGCGAGCGGGTCTGCAGCGCCGCGTTCCCGGGACCGGGATGCCGGGACCGGCGTATCGAACGCATAGCCGGGATCCAGTTGCTGGCGTTTCCAGGTCTCGCGCATCTCGCGCCATGCGCCGATCAGCGTGCGGGGTGGCGGCATGTCCTCCCGCACCATGCGATGCAGCTTCTTCAGGTTGTAGCAGGGCACCACGACGAACATGTGATGCTCCAGATGCCAGTTCATGTGCCAGTAGAGGAACTCCGTCACGGGATCGAGCGTGACGGTCCGGACGCACTTCCTGAAATCGGCGACATTACTCCTGAGCCCGCAATGCTGCGTCACACCGGCGAAGTACCGGAGCCAGTTGGCGATGAACGGCGAGCCGGAAACGATAACGGCGAGGATGGGTTCACCGATCCCGATCGAAAAGACGGTCACCACCGCATGCAGGCCCAGAACGGTCCGGGCCCATGCCTTCGCTTTCGCCCGCTGTTTCGGGAACCCCTCGTAAAGCTCCGGTCCCCATGAATTGAAGGGATTGTCGAACCGGTTGAGCGCGATCCTGACGAACTGCTTCAGGTTGGGGACCAGGCCTCGCGACTGGTATCCGCCCGTCAAATTCACGGTGAAAAGCTGAAGCAGGTAGAACGGGTGGAGGGACGGCGTCTCCGGCATCACCTCCTCGCGGTCGCCCTCGGGAAACAGCGTGTTACGGTGATGGTAGGTGTGGCTGAACCTGTAGATGTGGAAGTTCAGCCAGCCGAGGAAGGAGAATACCCGCAGGAAGAACTCGTTGAGCCACCGCGTCCGGAACACGGTGGCGTGGCACAGCTCGTGGTGGGGGGCGGTGAAGAACGAAGCAACCGTGCCGTGAAGGAACAGGGCGGCGGCGAACGCCCACCAGATCTCCTGCTGGAAGAAAAGTAGGACCGACGCGCCGGTAACAAGCCAGATGGCCAGGTGCCCGACCGCCTGAAACAGTCCGCGCGTGTCGCTGCGTTGTACGAGCGCACGAAGCTCGGAGGGCTCGACCGGGCAGCGGTACCAGCGGAGCGGGCGCTTCCTTCGAAACTCCGCAGGCGGCAGCGATTCATCCGGCGCTATTCCTGTCGCCTTTGGGTGCATGGCATTGTCCGCAAGATCGCGATCCGCGCCACTTTAGTCGCGGGCGCGGCGCGGGACAACAAGATGCCGCCAGTCCCGGAAACCGCCCCGGCGCAAGACAGTGCGGGCACTTCGTGGGGTGCGAGTCTCGCATGGCAGTTGTTAGGTGCAGCACCCACGGTATTTTTTCAGGCAGCCAGCGCCCGGGCGTGATTCAGGCTGGTGTTGTCGTTGGCCGGAGCGTCCCCCTCGCCGATCATGGCCTTCCAGGCGCTCTCGAAGCGGCTGGATTTGAGCAGGGCGCGGAAGGTGAGAACGGCCTGTCCTCCGACGATCCGCCATCGCATGCCGGAACGCTTCATTCTCTGTGAAACGAGTATTTTCAGACTTCCTGACCTCTGCTGATATTGGGTGACACGGTCTGGGCGGGTTCAAATGAATCGAAGGCCTGGAGCACATGGCGCTCGGTCCGGTACTCGCCAAAAGCCCGTATCTCGTTCTGCTTGAGAGATTGGAAGGATGAGCTTGGTGGCCGTGCGTCCAGGATCCATTCGAGATCGGTACGAGTGAGATCGCACATCTGAGCAAGGATCGCATCCAATTCGCAGCGAAGACAGTGGCGCCTCTCATCTTCGCCCCGAGGTTCCGCCGCCTGGAGCGGGTCCTGGCGCAGGGGTCGCAATAGGTTTTGCCGCCGGGTGCGGGCGTTGCGCACTGGACGCACAATCCGGCGGCGCGGCGCTCGGCATGGCGGTCGCGCTTCGCCTGCCGACGGTCTTCGCGGCAGGGTTCGCACATCGACCGCCCCTCCTCGGGCGGGAGGTTGCCGCAGCGGGTGCAGAGACCGGACGCCTTGCGGGCTTCGGCTCGCCGGCGGCTGCGCTTCCGGCCGGCGCGGCGCCGGGCTTCCGGGTCGCGTCCGCCATACGGGATCCCCTCGGCCTTCGCCCTGGCATGACGGGCGCGGTCGCGATGCTGCTCGGCGCAGGGCTCGCAGGTCGTGCGCTCGGGGCACGCGGGAGCCCGGCCGCATTTTGTGCAAATGCCGGCGGCCTTCCTCTCGGCGTGGAGCTGGCGGCTGCGCTCGCGCTCGTATTGCTTCGCGTGTTCCGGGTCCCGGCGGGGTTTTACCGTCGCGCGGAAACGGGCGTCGCGGGCGCGGCTCGCCGCATTACGCTTGTCGTTGCAGGGTGCGCACAGGCGGCGCTCAGGCAGGGGTTCGGTCCTGCCGCACTTGACGCACAGGCCGGCTGCGATGCGCGCAGCGGTGCGCCTGGCGACACGCTCGCGGGCATGCGCGCCGCCTACGACGACATCCTCGCCGACGAGCTCAAGCGCCGCCATCCGGTGCAGAAGATCATCGGCGCGCTCCATCAAGTACCAGATGGCCTCGGCCAAGCTGGCCGAGCTCGACTTCGCCGCCTCGCCGGTCAACGAGCCCCTGATCCGAGACCTCGGCGGAGGCGGCTTCCTTGAGGGCAAGCGCAACATCGTGCTGGTCGGCGGCACCGGCACCGGCAAGACCCATCTCGCCGTCGCCATGGCCCGGTCCTGCATCCGCAAGGGCGCGCGCGGCCGCTTCTACAACGTCGTCGACCTGGTCAACCTTCTCCAGGCCGAACTCCGCGCCGGTCGCCAGGGCCGCACGCCGACCAGCTCACCCGGCGCGACTTCGTCATCCTCGACGAGCTCGGATACCTGCCCTTCGTCCAGGCCGGCGGCCAACTCCTCTTCCACCTCCTGAGCCGGTTCTACGAGCGCACCTCGATCGTCGTCACCACCAACTTCGCCTTCGGCGAATGGTCGTCCGTCTTCGGCGACGCCAAGATGACCACCGCCCTGCTCGACCGGCTCACCCATCATTGCGAGATCGTCGAGACCGGCAACGAGAGCTGGCGCTTCAAGAACCGATCCTGATCCGGCACCGGCCTTCCCCGCGGCCCGGTTGCCCCGGTGGGCCAACAGGCTACCCCCCACGCGGCTTCGCCCCGCTCACCCACCCGACCAGCTTGGCTGAGAAGCTGTCAATGCACTCACATTCCCGCTGGAACAGTCGCCGGGGGCAGATCAGTCAAGGCCATAGAAGCTGCGCGCCGTGTCGTGGAACAGCAACCGTTTCTCGTCGGGCGACGCAGCGTGCGTGATGCGCTTGTACGCATTCCACGCAAGGGTGTAGGAGCCCGAGATCTTGTCGACCGGGAAATTGCTTTCGAACATGCAGCGCCCGGGGCCGAATGCCTCGATGCAGGTCTCGAAATACGGTCGGTAGGCCTCGGCAATGACCTCGGAGCCGGGCGGTCTGTCGAGATGTTCGAATCCGAAGCCGCACACCCGCTTGCCAATTCCGCCGAGCTTCACGCTGACGTTTTCGCACCGGGCCATTTCCCGCATGTCCGCCTGCCAGCCCGGAAAGATCTCCGCCCGCCTGCCGGCATGAATGCCGATGCCAAGCGGACCACCGACATGATCCATGACGATCGGCTGGTCGGGAAAGCGGCGCGCGAGCGCGATCACGTCCTGGAGCTGGGTGTGGAACACCCACGCATCGAACACCAGGCCGAGCTCGCCGAGGACCCGGAACCCCTCCCTGAACCCCTCGTGGTCGCGATAGAGGTGCGGATGCGGAACCACCCGGCTGTCCGGAATCTCGGGCGACGGGTCGAGCGAGGCGGCGTGGCGAATGCCGCGAAACCGTGTGCCGGCAGCGGCCCGCTGGGCCTCGAGTACTTCGCGCACCGAAGCGCCGCGCGACAGGTCGGCGGTCCCGACAATGCCCGCTGCAACCCGGGTCGCGTTGTAGGTACCGCTCGCGGCCATGGCTGCGGCACCGTTCGCGAACTCCACTTCACCAACCGGACGCATCTCTTCAGGCCCGTCCTCGCGGTAGAAGACGTGACACTCGATGAACACCGTCGCAACGACGTTGTGGCCACCCGAGATGTCATCGAGGAAATCCGGCAGCAGGTACCGGTGGGAGGGAAAGTCCCAGAGGTGATGATGCGGATCGATGATCGGCAGATCGGGTTCGAGCGCCTCCTCCTGCGTCAGCGCCAGCCAGTCGGGATCGACCTTTGGAAACGGAGTCGGCAGGTCGGTGCGTGGTCTTGTCATTGCCGGTCCCTCCATTGTTGCTCAGGCGTCCGGGCCCGGCGGGTGCATCCGGTGCCACCCGGTCCGTCCCTGGTACGCGTGTCCGACGCGAAACAGCAACGGCTCCTGCCACCATGCAGCCTCGAGCTGCAATCCGACCGGAAGACCGTCACCGGTGAACCCGCAGGGGATGGACAGCCCCGGGATCCGGCCGAGTGCGCCGGCATAGGTATTGCGGGTGGCATCCCGCGTGGCGTCGAGCAGGGAGCGATCGTCCTCGATCGGCGGCACCAGCCCGGGCATGGCCGGTGACGCCAGTACGTCGACCTCCTCGAAGAGCGTGCGCAGCGTGCGCAACCAGCCCTCCCGGCCCCGCATCGCGTTCGCGTAGTCGACCGCCGTCATTGACAGACCGGTCGTCATCCGGTTGTAGACCTCGCGCGAGAACATCTCCGGGCTGGTCTCGAGCCGCTTGGCGTGGAACGCGCAGGCATCGGCGAAGATCATGACCGTCGCCCACTTCTGCGTCTCGGCCGCGCCAGGCACCGAAACCTCGACCAGCCTCGCTCCCAGGCCTTCCAGCTCACCGAGAGCCGCATGGATGGCACGGGCGACATCGGGATGCAGGTCGTCGAAGTAGAAATTGCGCGGCACACCGATCCGAATGCCGTCGATCCCGTCCGCGAGGCTGGGCAGGAAGTTCTCGAGCGATCGCGCCTCGCTCCACGCATCCCCGGGATCATGTCCCGCCATGACCGCGAACATCCGCGCCGTGTCGGCAACCGACCGCGCCATCGGCCCGATGGTGTCGAAACTCGGACTGACCGGCGTCGAGCCCGTGTTCGGAACCCGGCCATGGGTCGGGCGCAGGCCGGTCACTCCGTTGATCGCCGCCGGCAGCCGCACCGATCCGCCGGTATCGGAACCGAGTGAACCGACGCAGAATCCGGCGGCCACCGCGGCTCCCGAGCCCCCGCTCGATCCTCCCGGAACCCGCTCCGGGTTCCAGGGATTGCGGCACTGCGGCGAGACGGTGTTGTCCGAGCGGATGCCGAACGCGAATTCGTGCAGGGTCGCCTTGCCGACCATGACGGCGCCGGCCCGGAGCAGCCGGTCGACGACAGGCGCATTCGCGTTGGGAACATGGTCGGCGTGGAAGGCCGATCCGCTGGTGGTCCTCACGCCGGCGGTCTCGATGTTGTCCTTGACTGCCACCGGCATGCCGTGCAGGAGACCGAGCCACCGCCCGTTCGAAGCCGCCCGGTCGGCGGCCTCGGCCTGGCGCATCGCCTCGTCACCGCAGACGGTGATCAGTGAACAGATCCGGCCGTCGTCGCGCTCGATCGCGTCGAGACAGGCCCGGACCGCGTCACGGCTCGCAGTCGTCTCCATCATCTCTCTCCTCTCCGGTTCAATGACCTGGTTCGGCCGGTCCGGTCTCCTTCAGGAACTGCGTGAGCACCGCCACCAGCAGCGGGATCACCGCCAGTGACCACAGCATGACGGAATAGTCTCCCGTCAGATCTACCGCGATCCCGAGGGGCAGCGGTCCGAGCGACGCACCCACCACCCCGATCATCTGGCCGGTGCCCTGGATCGATCCCAGGTACCTGCGCCCGAAGTAGCGCGGCCACAGGTACCCGAACAGGGTGATGCTGGCAGCATTGTTCACACCGAAGATCACGCCGTAGATCACCGCCGTCAGCGGATCGCGGACCAGGGTGATGGCCACGAGCGATGTGCACAGCACCAGCAAGGATGCCCCGAACATCCGCGGTGTCGCAAACCGGTCGAGACTTCGGCCGAAGAACGGCTGCACCACAACCGCGGTCACCGCAGAGAGCGGGAAGATCCAGGCCGCCGTGGTCGCGGACAATCCGTGATGGGTGAAGATCGCAACCTGGAAGAAGTGCAGCGCCGTGATCAGCATCGACATCGTGAAGAGGCCGGCGGCAACGATGTAGAAGGTTCGGGTCCGCAGCGCCTCGGCGAGCGTCAGACCCCATGCCGCTGATACCCGGCCTGCTCCAGATGCAGGCGCGGACTCCCGAGCGTCGCCATCCGGCACCAGTCCCAGGCGTTCGGGCACATCATGCAGCACAAGCAGGATCAGCGGGATCATGACTATCCAGGTCGACAGCCCGAGCCAGAACCACGCCTCGCGCCACCCGACCTGCTCGATAAGCCACTGGCTTGCGGGAGGGTGCACCGCCATGGAGGCGGAGAAACCCAGCATCATCATGCTCATCGCAAGGCCGCGTCTTCGGCTGAACCACTGCGAGACGACGTTGGCCGAGGTCAGCATCAGAGATCCCTGGCCCAGGAAGCGCAGCGCACCGAAGGCGAACGCCAGCCAAACCATTCCGGGCACCAGCCCGAAGGCAATGCAGGCGGCACCGAGCAGCACGACGACGATCAGCATCATCCTGGACGGACCGTGCCGATCAACCAGCCGGCCCATCAACGGCAGACCAAACGCCGCGACCAGGGTCGCGAACCCGTAGGCGCCGGACAGCGCCGTCGCTCCAATGCCGAGATCGCGGGATATCGGGTCAATGAAGACGCTGAAGGTGTGCGACTGCCCCGGTCCGCTCGCCATGATGGCGACGCCGGCAACCAGAACGATCGCCCACCCGTAGAAGACCCGTGCGCCTACCGCGGCCGCGATCCGCTCTCGGTACCTGATCACGGGCCTGACGACCCGGATACCGTGCCTGCCTCGGAAAGTCCTGCCATCAACCGGTTCCGCCGGCACGTTCGGCTTCCAGCAGGGACCGGACCTCCCCGGGGATCGGGGCGGAACGTCGGGTCTTCGGATCGAAGAAGACCTCGACGACATCCTGGAACGCCAGCACGTCGCCGGTCTCGACGTGCGACATGCGCTGACGGAAGGTCACACTGCGGTTTCCGACCCGGGCCACGCCGCCGTCGACCCGGTACAGGTCGGCCGCCGTCACCTCCTTGCGGAAATGCGTGACCGTGCTGCCGGTCACGGTGTGCACGCCCAGCTCTTCCATGCGTCCCCATCCGGTCCCGACCCGCGACCAGATGTGGAAGATCGCATCGTCAAACAGGTGAGCATACCAGCGCACGTTCATGTGGCCCCACTGATCGCAATGCCAGGGAAAGCACACGCCGCTCGAAAGCGGGTGCCAGCGCGCCACCCCGGGCGCCTCGCGCGGGACCTCCTCGAGTTCCGGTACCGGATCCGGACCAGCCAGCTGCGCCTCGATGATCGGCCGCAGCGCGTCGGGAATCGAAATGGCGGAACGCGAGTCCGGGTTGAAGAACACCTCGAGCGAATCCTGCGTGGCATGCACCTCGCCGGTGTCGGCATTCAGCATCCGCTGCGCAAACGTGATGGTCCTGCGGCTTGAACCGACCAGGGCGCCCTCGATCCGCACCAGGGTTCCGAGCGGGCATTCGCGAAGGAAGTTGGTGCGCGTGATCCCGGCCACCCCGTGACCACCGTGCGGCATGATCACCGACTGGCCGAGACCGGACTGGTGCCAGATGAGGAACATGCCCTCGTTGAACATGTTCGCGTAGTGCCGGACATTCATGTGGCCGAACTGGTCGCACAGCCACGGATGAACGACGCCGGTATGCACCGGGTGCCAAATGGTCATGGGTTTGTCACCTGAGATCAATGTGCCGGCCGTGTTGATACCAGACAAAACCGGCCGGCGGCACCTCCCGGCTTTCGCTGGGCGATGGATTCTGGCAAACAGGCGCCAATCGTCCCCGAGAGCAGGAACCGGCACCGGCATGACCGCACAGGACCCGGCAGGCGCCACGCCGTCACATGCGATCCGCAAGCAGATTCGCTCCGACGTCGAGCTCGGTCGCACCGAAGAGGTGGTTACCCGGTTTCCGCCGGAACCGAACGGTCACCTTCACATCGGCCACGCGCTGTCGATCTGCCTGAACTTCGGAATGGCGGCCGAGTTCTCGGGCCGGTGCAACCTGCGGTTCGACGACACCAATCCGCTTCGCGAGGACCAGGCCTATATCGACGCCATCCAGCGCGACGTCGGGTGGCTGGGGTTTTCGTGGTCGGGCGAGGCGCGGTACGCGTCGGACTACTTCGAGCAGCTCTACGCGTGGGCCCAGCACCTGATCGAAACCGGTCACGCCTATGTCGACGATCTCTCGACCGAGGACATCCGCGCCTGGCGCGGCACGCTGACCGAGCCGGGTCGTGACAGCCCGTGGCGGAACAGGCCCGCCGACGAAAGCCTGGCGCTGTTCCGCCGCATGCGCGACGGTGACTTTCCCGACGGTGCCCGGGTCCTTCGCGCCCGCATCGACATGGCGTCCGGCAACATCAACCTGCGCGACCCGGTGCTCTATCGCATTCTTCATGCCGAACATCCGCGAACCGGGCGGCGCTGGTGCATCTATCCGACCTACGACTTCGCCCACGGCCAGTCGGACGCGATCGAAGGCGTAAGCCATTCGCTGTGCACACTGGAATTCGCCGACCATCGTCCGCTCTATGACTGGCTGCTCGAGCATCTTCCGGTTCCATCGAGACCGCGGCAGTACGAGTTCGCGAAGCTTGTGCTCTCCCACACCATCCTGTCGAAGCGCCGCCTGACCCGGCTGGTCGAGGACGGACATGTCCAGGGCTGGGACGATCCGCGGCTTCCCACGCTTTCCGGCCTGCGCCGCCGGGGCGTGCCGCCCGCAGCGCTCCGCGAGTTCGTCTCCCGGCTTGCGGTCTCGCGCAACGAGGGCATCGTTGATGTCGCCATGTTCGAACACGTGCTCAGGGATACGCTGAACCGCTCGGCCGAAAGGCGGATGGCGGTACTCCGCCCGCTCAAGGTGGTGATCGAGAGCTTCGAGGAGGGGCGGACCGACTGGCTCGAGGCCCCCAACCACCCTGCCGATCCCGAAGCCGGTACGCGGCAGGTCCCGTTCTCCAGGGACGTGTGGATCGAGAGGGACGACTTCATGGAAGACCCGCCTCGGCGGTTTCACCGCCTCGCGCCCGGACGCGAGGTCCGGCTGCGCTACGGCTACCTGATCACCTGCACCGAAATGGTGCGCGACGCGTCGGGAAACGTCACCGAACTCAGGTGCAGGCACGACCCGGCATCCCGTGGCGGAACCGCCCCGGACGGCCGCAAGGTTCGCGGGACCATCCACTGGGTCTCGGCAGCCCACGGCGCGGACGCGGAGGTCAGGCTCTACGGTCCCCTCGCCACCACTGCCACTCCCGGCGCAACGGGCGACTTCGTTGACGACCTCGATCCGGCCTCGCTCGAGATCCTGCGCGGTTGCAAGCTCGAGCCGGTCCTCGCCGCAGCACCCGGCCCGTTCCCGGTGCAGTTCGAGCGCCTCGGCTACTTCAGCATCGATCCGGACAGCGCTCCAGGTGCGCCGGTCTACAACCAGACGGTGTCGCTGCGCGACAGCTGGGCGAAGGACCGCGCGAAATCCTGACGAACCGGAGCCCCGACCGGGGTGGAAACGGGTTTCGGGTACCCACCGCGGTGATCCGAGCGTCGTGTTCACCCATTTGCAACGGCGCCATGCGGGCCGCCTGTCGGCCCGACCCGGTGCCGATCGCCTGATTGCTGCAGGCGATCTCTTCGAGCGTGCTCCAGCAGCCCAGGCCATCCGCCACTACAGCCGCACCGGGGGCCAGCCAGCGCTTGACGCCACGCGCGATCTCGCGCTTGCGCAAGCCCCCTTGACTGGCGCCAGCTTCAGCGTGCGTGGGCGCCCCTCGGGACTGCTCGGGACAGCCGCCACGAAGGGCATCTTGCCCGCCGCACCGCGCGCGGCCCGCTTGCCGCCGGAACGCACCTCGCTGAGAGAGGCGTCATCCATCTCGATCCGCCCCGTCAGCGCCGTCTCCCCCTCGCGCCGCGCCATCACCGCCATGATCGTGTGCTTCACGGCTCAGGCCGTCGGTTGCCTGATCCCGAGACGGCGGCCGAGTTCCACCGACGAGATGCCGTTCTTCGCCGTCACGATCAGGTGGATGGTGGCGAACCAGAGTGTCAGCGGCAGCTTTGTCGCCTGGAACATCGTGCCTACCTTGAGCTACGTCTGCTTCTTGCACCGGTTGCATTGATAGAGCCCAGGCGCCGCCAGCACGCAATGCCCGCAGCAGGGGCAGAGAAAGCCGTCCGGCCAGCGCAGCCGGACCAGCACCGCGCGGCACTGCTCCTCGGTACCGAAGGCCTCGCGAAACGCCTCGTCGCTCAAACCACGCACGCGCGATGCAATGCTGAACCCCATAACCGTGGCCCACTGAGCCCGAACATACTGAGAACACACAACCTCACGCGCGGATTGTTCCGGATAATCAGGTAGTGGATTGCGAAGACAAGACTAGATTAAAGAAGTGATCGAGACTTCGAGGGACTGCGCAAGGACCAGAGTGAAAACCGCGTCATCCTCCCAGTTTTTCCATTTGGTGCAAAATTTTCAGATGTTGACTTGTTTTGAGCGGCGCAATCGCAAAGAATTTTTTGTACGAAAAGTCGATTCCCTCTTTTCTCTCAAAACGAAACGGTACCGGTTTCAGAGCCGGGTTCTGCGTCTGGTCAGCGGATAGCGTGAAGCCGAAATTCTCGTACATGACCTCCAGACCACAAGATTGCCTAAGTGCATTCTCGACCATATGACATATTTCGGCATATGCTCGGAATGGTTTGAACATATCCCGATCTGACTCTACAAGCAAAGTGCTGCTATACACTTTGCTAATTTTATGCGTTTTGATCATAGCAAGGTCGTGGTCTTTTTTCAGCCACAATACAAAATCATCGATAAACTTATCCAAAATATCTGTGTCAGTGCGCGACGCTATAACGACCCCATCATCATACACATCGACCGATTCGATCGCATTGCCTTCGAATAGACCGTGCCTGAACTCAATTCTGTTTCCTACCAATTCATCGATAGAGTCCGGGGCTTTGGCAAAACGATACCTTTTCGCTGCCGCGGCAATGATAAACGGATAATATGGTTCGCCACTCGGTCTCGCCATCCGGAACAAGGAGGTAATGCGGCTCATCTCAATTGCGAGCAACTTCATATCAATCCCCTTGCCCCTGAACGGTCACCGCAAGACTTCGATGACGACCTTGGCCGCTATCAAGATTACTGGCACCGCGATTGAGCTCGACTGAAGTTTGGTTTGCCTCAATCGCTGATCTGGGTTGTGAGACGCTCGGAGGTACATTCGGGCGCGGCACAGGAGAGGATTGGTATCGATAATTGCGAACGGCACGTCCCTCCAAAGGCATCAAGGCCACGTCAGGTTCAGACTTGGCGACGGCCAGCAAGAGATCGCTGACGGTTTCGAGCGTCCAGTTGCCGGGTGCGCTGAACCACCGTGTAATCTGTTCTGGCCGACGACCGATACGTCGGGCAACTTCGGCACGTGTCAAGCCGGTTTCCGAATTTTGCCTGAGAAACTCCTCCATAACCAGATCGTACAAACGGTCACGGAACCGCTCTCGAAAATAGGAAAGCGTTCCGAGCGGAATAACCTCCCCGTCAAGGATTGTCGACAGGATGGAATTTTTCCGAGATATATTCATCGACAGTGCTTCCCCTGAGTGCGTCGTAGGAGGAAAAGACATGCCTCCAGTCGGCCAGACAGTTGCGGACTTCTTGCTGGAATTCTCTTGAGGTCGCGCCCCCGAGTTCCTTTCTGTATCTCCACCGCACGGCTACGAAGCAATCCCGGTCGGCAAACCGTCCAAGAACCCTGATTGCCGGCCTCGGAGCACGGCTTCGAATTTCCCACACCTCGTCCTCGGCTGGATGCAGCCGGGACAGGTAGGTGTCTTTGGGCTTTCTGTATGGACTGTTCAACGCCACAGGGATCAATCGCCCCTCGACAAACCTGTCAAAGTCCGCTCTCAGCGGTCCAGATCGAAACTCTTCTTCCTGGTCGGATCAAGGGCCGGTGATGAGACGATGAACTTCGGGGAAGGCGTACAGGTCCCTGATCATCGGATCACTCGGCATGGTTGGTTCCACCGGGATCAGCAAGCCTCGCGCGACTGCATCACGAAGCACATCACGAATTGATTTGAAAGTCAATGCCGCCCCCGGGTTCGGAAGAAGGGCGATGGATCACATTGAGCAAGGACTTGATCCGGCGATCGCATAGCTGACGAGTTCAAGCTCCACCACCGTCGCTTTGAAGATACGGTCAAGGATCGAAGAGTGCGCCTGATGTTGCATGGCGATCCAGGCAAGACGTCGGCATCCGACTGTCGCCGTAACACCGGCACGCTCGGTCTGAATCACCTCGGCCCCGGGGATCGACCGGGAGATGCCGCTCGGATAGTCGGCGGAGTGCTACCGCGGCAAGGGCTGGGTCTGCAGGGCTCTGCGGCAACAGAAGCGCGCTTTCTTCGCCGGACACCGAAGCCGTGGAGACAGCGCGTGCCATGAAGGCACGCCGGAAGCCAGTCTGCCCCGTGCGTTGGACCAGGCAGAAAGCGTCGCGCGCCGCCATGCCCGCAAGGCAACGTGTTCCCGGCTGGTGCGTATACCCGGGCAGAGCCAGGAGCAGTCACTGTTCCGGACAGTTCCGGCTCAAGGCATCGGCAAGACCAGGAGGCCTGATGTCCTGCGGCCGATACCGATCGGACCCCGGACGGATCCTGCCAGCGAGAGTGACGTTGCGCGTGGACACGGATCCTGCGTGTCAGTCGCGGTCAGACGCCACCGAGAAGCTCTCCCCGCAACCGCAGCGCCCGGTCTCGTTCGGATTGTTGAACACGAAACCGGAGAACATCCTGTCTTCCTGGTAGTCCATCTCGGAGCCGAGGATGAACATGACCGCGGTGGGATCGATGAACAGGGTCACTCCCTTTTCCTCGACCTTGTCCTCGAACTTCTTCTGATCGGTGGCGTATTCGACGAAGTAGCTCATTCCGGAACAGCCGCGGGACTTCACGCCGACCCGAAGCCCGAGCACCTTCTCGTTCTCGCTCTTCTCGATCAGGGTGCGCACCCGCGCGGCTGCCGCATCGGTCAGCGTGACCGGCGCCTTGCCTGGCTCGAACTGGAACATTGCTCCGTCTCCCTGCGCCTTCGGACCCGCCAGGGTCTCAGTACATGTTCAGGATCAGTTTCGCCTCGTCACTCATGCGCTCGGGGGTCCAGGGCGGCTCCCAGGTCAGCTCGACCGCCACTTCCCCGACACCGTCGACGTCCGATACCGCCGCCGCGACATCAAACGGCATCTCGCCTGCCACGGGACAGGCGGGCGCCGTCAGTGTCATCAGGATCTTGACATCACCGTCATCGAGCCGCTCGGTCTCGTAGATCAGTCCGAGGTCGTAGATGTTGACCGGGATTTCCGGATCGTGAACCGTGCGCAACGCATCGACGATCGCCTCGTCACTTGCGCGCGGCGTCCCTTCGGCAAGCTTGCTGCCCGAGCGCGCGGTGGTTCCTTCGGGAACGGCCGGATCCATCATGAATGATCCGTACGGATTGAGCTCCGGTCCGAAAGCGCTCATTGGAAGATCTCCCGTACTTTCTCGAGGCTCTCGACGAGGATGTCGATGTCCTCGGTGGTGTTGTAGAGCGCGAGGCTCGCACGCGCCGTCGATGGCAGGTCGAAACGATCCATCAGCGGCTGGGCGCAGTGATGACCGGCCCGCACGGCAACGCCGTACTGGTCGATGATGGTCGAGACATCGTGCGGATGCGCGCAGTCCATGACAAAGGAGACGACGCTCGCCTTCCCGGCCGCGGTACCAACCAGTGACAGGCCGGGGACGGAGGCGAGTCGCTGGGTCGCATACAGCAGCACCTCCTGCTCGTGGCTCGCGATCGCCTCGATCCCGATGGCGCTGACGTAGTCGATGGCCGCGGCCAGACCGATCGCCTGGGCGATCGGCGGGGTCCCGGCCTCGAACTTGTCGGGCAGGTCCGCCCAGGTGGTCCCGGACAGGGTTACCGTGTCGATCATCCCGCCACCGCCCTGCCAGGGCGGCATGGCTTCGAGCAGATCCGTCCGGCCCCAGAGTACGCCGATCCCGGAAGGACCGTAGAGCTTGTGGCCGGAGAAGGCATAGAAGTCGACCTCCAGTTCCTGGACGTCGACCGGCAGGTGCACGACGCCCTGGGCGCCATCCACCACCACCACCGCGCCCTGCGCGTGGGCAAGTCTCGCGATCTCGCGCAGCGGCAGTATGGTCCCGAGCACGTTCGAGACGTGAAAGCAGGAAACGATGCGGGTCCTTTCCGTGATGAGGCGCGCAAAGTCCTCGAGTCGGAAGGTTCCGTCGTCCTGCACCGGCACGGCCTTCACCACACACCCGGTCTGCTCGCGCACCAGGTGCCAGGGCACGATGTTCGAGTGATGCTCGGCACAGGTGATCAGCACCTCGTCGCCAGGCCCCAGCACGCTGCGGCCGTAGCTCGACGCCACCAGATTGATCGCCTCGGTTGTCCCCCTGGTGAAGATCACTCCGCGCTGCTCCGGCGCGTTGATGAACGCACGCACGGTCTCGCGCGCCGCCTCGTAGCGGGCCGACGCCCGTTCCGAGAGATAGTGCAGGCCCCGGTGCACGTTGGCGTAGTCGTTTTCGTAGACATCCCTGACGGCATCGATCACCTGGTGCGGCTTCTGTGCCGAACCGGCACTGTCCAGGTAGACCAGGCGTCTGCCTCGGACCGGCTTCGACAGGATCGGAAAATCTCCGCGCGCCGCGTCCACGTCGAACCGGGCGGTCATGACCGCTCCTCCCCCGGTATTCCGATGACCCGCCCGAGCCGGTCCCGGGCTACCTGCCCCATCGCCAGACGAACCGGTTCGCTGCGGATCTCGTCGAGCACCTCGTTGACATAGGCCGCCACCAGCAGACGTCGAGCCGTGTCGCGCGCGATGCCGCGCGCCTGGAGATAGAACACCTGCTCCGGATCGAGTTCTCCGACGGTGGCGCCGTGACTGCACCGCACGTCGTCGGCATAGATCTCAAGCTCGGGCTTGGAATCGACCTCTGCGCGACCGGACAGCAGCATGGCCCGGTTCATCTGGTAACCATCAGTCTTCTGGGCCACCGAGCGCACCAGGATCTTGCCCTGGAACACACCGCGCGCCCGATCGGTCAGCACACCCTTGTAGACTTCGCGACTGGTGCTCCCGGGTGCTGCGTGATCGATGAAGGTGGTGGTGTCCAGGTGCTGCGTTCCCGACCCGAGGTAGGCGCCGTTGATGCGGTATTCCGCCCCGGAGCCCTCGATCCGGCCGCGAATCTCGTTGCGCGCAAGCCTGCTGCCGGTCGAAAGCACGAAATTGTCATACTGGCTGCGGGCACCGGCCCGCACCTCGGTCAGCCCCACGTGGAACGAGGTATCGGGCTGGTCCTGCACCCGGTAGTGGCCGAGCATCGCACCCTGGCCGAGCGTGACCTGGCAGACTGCGTTCGCGAACCCCGGCCCGTCCGCGGTGTGGGTCTCCATCACGGTCGCCACGCTGTCAGCGCCGGCCCTGATGACGATGCGTGGCGCAAGCGCGACTCCCTCCCCGCAGGCCGCCGAAATCACGTGCAGCGGCCGCTCGACCACGGTGCCTGCGGCGATGTCGATCACGAGCCCGTCAAGCATGGTGGCCGTGCTGAGTGCGGCAAGCGGCAGACCGTCGGTCGAGTCCGTCTCCTCGATGATCGTCGCGAGTGCGCAAACATCGGGATCGGCCCCGTTCGCAAGCCGCGTCACCCGCACGCCCGGTCCCAGGTCGCCCAGGTCGGACAGATCCGGCCGCACTGCGCCATTGACCAGTACCAGCCGAGGCCCGTCTATGGTCGGTCGTGCCGGGAGCGCGGGTGTGTCACCATGGCCCGTCGACGCGAACTGCCCGGCCGCCAGCGTGTTCAGGCTGGTGTATTTCCACGACTCCGTTCGCGCGTGCGGCCAGCCCGAGGCGAGGTAGCGCACCCTGGCATTCGCGCGCAGACCTGCCAGCCGGTCGCCCGAGGACGCCGCCTGGTCGATCAGGTCCAGGAACGGGGGAAGTGGCGGGGCGTCATCCGGCATCACGCGGCCCGATCCGTGTAGGCTGCGTAGCCGTTAGCCTCGAGTTCGAGCGCCAGTTCCCTGCCGCCGGACTGGCGAATCTTCCCGTTCGCAAGCACGTGCACCCGGTCCGGGCTGATGTGGTTGAGCAGCCGCTGGTAGTGGGTGATCACCAGCATGGCCCGTTCCGGTGTACGCAGCCGGTTGACACTGTCGGAAACGATCCTGAGCGCGTCGATGTCGAGCCCGGAATCGGTCTCGTCGAGCACCGCGAGCGCAGGTTCGAGGACGGCCATCTGCAACACCTCGTTGCGCTTCTTCTCGCCGCCGGAAAACCCGACATTGACGGCACGCTTGAGGATGTCGTCGTTCATGCCAAGATCGCGCGCCCTGGCGCGGACCAGCTTGAGGAACTGCATGGCATCGACCTCGCCATCGCCAGCATGGGCGCGTCGGGCGTTGTACGCTTCCTTCAGGAAGGTCATGCCGGTCACGCCCGGGATCTCCACCGGATACTGGAAGGCGAGGAAGACCCCTTCGTTGGCGCGTTCGTCCGGTGCCATGTCGAGCAGGTTCCGGCCACGGAAGGTGATGGACCCGCGCGTCACCTTGTAGTCCTCGCGGCCGGCGAGAATATGGGCGAGCGTGCTCTTGCCGGATCCGTTCGGTCCCATGATGGCATGGACCTCGCCGGCGCCGATCTCGAGATCGATCCCGTGCAGGACCTCCACCCCATCGACCTCGGCATGCAGACTGTCGATCTTCAGCATATGCGTATTCCCGATCCTTCCCGCATGGTTCAGCCGACGCTTCCCTCGAGGCTGATGCCGATCAGCTTCTGCGCCTCGACGGCAAACTCCATCGGCAGTTCCTTCATCACTTCCTTGCAGAACCCGTTGACGATCAGCCCGACCGCGTCCTCGGCCGACAGGCCACGCTGCATGCAGTAGAACAGCTGGTCCTCGCTGATCTTCGAGGTCGTCGCCTCGTGCTCGACCCAAGCGGACGGGTTGCGCGACTCGATGTAAGGCACGGTGTGGGCGCCGCACCTGTTGCCGATCAGCAGGCTGTCGCACTGGGTGAAGTTCCGCGCGCCCTGCGCGCCCGGCATGATCTTGACCAGGCCGCGATAGGTGTTGTCCGCGCGACCGGCACTGATTCCCTTGGAAATGATGGTCGAGCGGGTATTGCGGCCGAGGTGGATCATCTTGGTCCCGGTGTCGGCCTGCTGGGCATTGTTGGTGATCGCCACCGAGTAGAACGCACCAACCGAGTTGTCGCCGATCAACAGGCAGCTGGGATACTTCCAGGTGATGGCGGAACCGGTCTCGACCTGGGTCCAGGAAATCCGCGAGTTGCGGCCGCGGCACGCTCCCCGTTTCGTCACGAAGTTGTAGATGCCGCCCGCACCGTTCTCGTCACCCGGATACCAGTTCTGGACCGTCGAGTACTTGATCTCCGCATCGTCGAGCGCCACCAGTTCCACGACTGCGGCGTGCAACTGGTTCTCGTCACGCTGCGGTGCAGTGCAGCCCTCCAGATAACTGACGTAGGAGCCCTCGTCGGCGATGATCAGGGTTCGCTCGAACTGGCCGGTGTTCTCGGCATTGATTCTGAAATACGTCGACAGTTCCATCGGGCAGCGCAACCCCTTTGGAACGTAGACAAACGAGCCGTCGGTGAAGACCGCGCTGTTCAGGGCCGAGAAGTAGTTGTCGCCCTGCGGGACCACCGAGCCCAGGTGTTTCCGCACCAGTTCCGGGTAGTCCCGGATCGCCTCGGATATCGGACAGAAGACGACGCCCATCTCCGCGAGTTTCGCCTTGTATGTGGTTGCGACGGACACCGAGTCGAACACCGCGTCCACCGCCACCACACCGGCCAGCAGTTCCTGTTCCCGCAACGGAATACCGAGCTTCTCGTAGGTCCGGAGCAGTTCGGGATCGACTTCCTCGAGGCTATTCGGCCGTTCTCGTGTGCGCGGTGCGGCGTAGTAGTGCAGATCCTGGTAGTCGATGCTCGCATAGCCGACCTTGGCCCAGGTCGGCTCGCTCATTGTCAGCCAGTGCCGATACGCCTTCAGGCGCCACTCGAGCATCCACTCCGGTTCCTCCTTGCGACGGGAGATGAAGCGGATGATGTCCTCGGACAGACCCTTGGGAGCCAGCTCGGTCTCGACGTCGGAAACGAAGCCGTACTTGTAGCGCTCCGCTGCCTGGGCTGCGACCTGTTCGACGGTTTCTGCGGTTGCCGACATTGCCGTTCCTATCCGGTTTCCCTGTCGTGTCGATCCGCCGTCACGCGGATGGCGCCTGGAGCGCCGGCCGGGGATCGGGGATCGGGAAGATGTGTGCCGGATCCAGCAGGTCCTCCAGCGTCACGCCTTCCAGTGCATGCCTGATCGCGTTGTTGACCCGTGTCCAGTTGCCGCGCATGGGACAGAGCGATTCCACGCTGCACCGGTCGGGCGCCCCTTCGACACAGGCCGTGAGCGCGATGGGTCCGTCCAGCGCCTCGATGATCTCGGCGACATGCACCTCGTGGGCGGACCGGTCCAGCGAGAAACCGCCCGACGGGCCCCGGTGCGAGGTGACCAATGCCGTACCCGCGAGGATTCGCAGCAGCTTCGACACGGTGGGCACGGGGATCGCCGTTTCCTCGGCGAGTTGCACCGATGTGCGGATCTCGCCGGGCGCGCGAGAGAGCTGACCCAGCACCACCACCGCGTAGTCCGTCATCCTGTTCAGTCTGAGCATCGCACCATGAACCGTACCAGATCGGTCTTGTATATAGGCGGGACCCGAAAAAATTTCAATCAGGCGCGAAACCCGGACAGTATGTTTCTTCATCCGCGTTCCGCCTGGACACGTCCATGAGCATCCCCGTTGCCAGCCGCCGCCCGCAGAGGATTCTGCTGGCGAGCCTGTGGATGGCAGGCGCCCTTGTGAGCCTGTGCGGCATGGCGATCGCCGGGCGTGAACTTGCGGTCGAACTGAACGCGGTCCAGACCTCCTTCATCCGTTCGCTCACCTGCCTGGCCGTCCTGGTGCCGCTGGTGGCGATCATCGGGTTCTCGAAGGTCCGCACAAACCGGTTGCGGCTTCACGTCATCCGCAACGTGATCCACTTCGGGGCGCAGGCAAGCTGGCTCTTCGGCGTCGCGGTGCTGCCGCTTGCACAGGTGTTCGCAATCGAGTTCACCGCGCCGATCTGGACAGCCCTGCTTGCGAGCCTGTTCCTGGGCGAAAGGCTGACCGGCTCGCGAATCGGCGCCATTGCCCTGGGCTTCGCCGGGATCCTGATCATCCTTCGGCCCGGCTTCGAGACCATCCACCCGGCAACCTTGGTCGTGCTGCTGGCCTCGATGGGATTCGCCATCACCTTCGTTTTCACGCGCTACATGTCGGGAAGCGAATCCCCGCTCACGGTCATCTTCTACATGAACCTGGTGCAGTTCCCGATCGGACTGGCGCTGTCACTGCCCGACTGGACCATTCCGTCCGCGGCGATGCTGCCCTGGATCGCGCTGATCGGCGCCTGCGGTCTCGGCTCCCACTTCTGCTTTGCCCACGCACTCAGTCTCGCCGACGCCGCAGTGGTCACTCCGATCGACTTCTTCCGCCTGCCCCTGATCGCCGCCGTCGGTTTCCTGTTCTACAACGAGGGCCTCGACATCCTGATCCTGGTCGGCGGTGCCGTGATCTTCTCCGGCAACCTGATCAACCTCTGGACAGAGCGCCGCTCCGCGAACCGTCCCGTCCCACCCGCATCGGATAGGCGAAAAATCCCCTGAAGCGGGCCCGTCCTGCGCGACGGAACTCCCCGTCGGGCTCAAGCTCCGCGAACCTGCGCACGAGCCGTTCGATCGCAACCCTGCCCTCCATGCGCGCAAGGCTCATTCCGGCACAGGTATGCACGCCGCCGCCGAAGGCGAGGTGCGGGTTCGGCGTTCGCGCGATGTCGAGCCTGTCGGGATCGGCAAACACCTCGGGATCACGGTTGGCCGCACCGATGCACAGCGTGACCAGGGTACCGGCCGGAAACCCGACGCCGCCGATCTCCACCGCCTCCAGCGTCCGCCGGTTGCCGAGCTGGTTGGAACTCTCGAATCGAAGGAATTCCTCGATCGCGCTGTCAATCAGGCCGGGACACCGCCGCAAGCGGTCGAGCTGGTCCGGGTGTTGCATGAGCGCTGCAACACCGTTGCCGATCAGGTTGGTGGTGGTCTCGTGCCCGGCGTTGAGCAGGAAAATGCAGTTCTGGACCAGCACGTCGGGATGGAGCCGTTCTCCGTCGCGCCCCGCGCAAAGCAGTGCGAGCACATCGTTGTTGCCCGCCACATCACTGGTCCGCCGCGCAATCAGTCCTTCGAGGTAGCGGGAGAAATCCCGGACCGCGTCATTGCCGCGATGAAGCACGTCTTCCCCAGGGGCGGGCTCGAGTGCACCCAGTATCGCGAGCGACCAGTCCCGCAGGGGTCCGCGTTCCCCGTCAGGCACCCCGAGCAGGTCGCCAATGACCTGGACCGGGATCGCGGCGGCGAAGTCGGCGATGAGGTCGAAGCGGCGCATCCCGGCAATGCGGTCGAGCAGGCGGTCGACAAGTACGGCAAGCGGCGCCTCGAGCGCACGGAGCGCCCTCGGGGTAAAGGCCGGCATCATCAGCCGGCGCACCCTGGTGTGCAGGGGGGCGTCGTTGAACACGAGGCTCGTCGTGTGGTGCCGGAACAGTGGACTGGCGCCGAACTTCGCACCGAATTCGTCCTTCTTGTCGGAACTGAACCGGCGGTCCCGGTAGATCGCGTCGACGTCGCTGTAGCGGGTCACGAACACCGAGCCGTCCGGACAGACATGGACCGGTTCGTGGTTCCTGAGCAGGTGGTAGGTCGGGTAGGGATCGTCGAGAAACGCGGTGTCAAGCCGTTCGAGGTCGAATGCCCGCGCCCTCTGCGCGTCACTGGCGTGCATGTTCCTCCCCGATCGTCGAGACCCGGTCACGCAAGGGTACGATGGAGCAGCCTCGCGGCCTCGACAAGGTCAAGGAGCCTGACCGCGTATTCCTCGCGCATGCGAAAGCCCGATGCACCCGGCTTGCCGCACCCCTCCTCCATGTCCCGCAGCATGCAGTGCAGCCTGCGCCGGTGCAGCCCGAACCGGCGCAGCACGGGGTCGGTCACGATGCCGGAAAACGCGGCCGCGATACTGACCACGACCAGCAGGCCCGCAGTCACCGCCGCGGACAGTGCGAAGGACGGGGTCACCGGCCAGATCCCGTACCACACGCTGCCAAGCGCCGGGCCCAGCGGAAAGCTGTCGATCGCCGTCCTGACCGCAATGGCGCCGGCGAGTGCCGGGCCGAGGGACAGCACTGTCGGAGTGAAGCGCTGCAGGGCGAAGGCGCCTGTCACCAGGGACGCGAGCGCGAGCGAGAGTTCCGACGTGGCGGCACGACCGGCCCCGTAGGCATCGATCGCGACATCGAAGCGTGACCGGATCCGGGCCTCGGCCTCTGTCGTGATGCGAAGATCCGCGAAGTCTGGATCGGACAGGATCTCGTCCAGGAGAGCGTTCCTCCCGCAGACCCGGGTTTCGTCGCGGTACGGCAGTTCCAGCAGCCCGGAACACAGCCGCCACGCGATTTCCCGGTCCACTCCGGTTCGAAGCAGCAGTTCGCGCGAGGACAGCCGGGACGCAAGACCATGCGCTCCGAGCCGACGGGCCGCAAAGGCTGCCGCCTTCACGCCAGCCGCAACCGGCATCAGCAGGATGTTGGCCGGGGCCCGGAGCAGGTCGAGGCCCAGCGCATGGCGATGCAGAGCCAGGGAACCGCGGATCGAGTAACAGGATGCGACGAACGCCTCCACGCGATCGTGCCGGTCCCGGAAGTAGCGACCGATGGCCGCGTCCACGATCCTTCGGGCGGCGTCGGGTGCGAGGGAGCGGGTCTCGTCCATGGCACGGAGGAATTCAGGACACCCGGCGCCAGGTGCGCCCTGCGGCGGCGTTTCCGGACCAGGCGCCGCCCGCACCCGATGTCGCCGCACCCGCGGGAACCGACAGCTGTCGCATTCCGCCACTCCGCTTCCATTCCGACTGCATACATGTTTGCGCCATGCCCCTGCCCGTCAAGCGGACACCGCACTCGACACCCGCCCGGCCCGGCAGCCATAGTTCCGCCGGCACCGGTTCGAAGGTGCCGTCTGTCCTCCGCACCGCAACGGATCATGTCATGACCAGTCCCGAACCGGCGAGCGCCGGCTGGCGCCCGTATCCCCGCTACCCCGATCCCGATATCCGCAGCCTCGACAGCCGGTTCGACCGCTACCGCCTGTTCAGTGCCGCCATCGAACGGCTCCACACCGGGTGCCGCTGGTCCGAAGGCCCGGTCTGGTTCGGCGATGGCCGCTACCTGCTGTGGTCCGACATTCCCAACAACAGGGTCCTGAAATGGGAGGAGGAAACCGGGACCGTTTCGACCTGGCGCCGACCGTCGAACTTCGCGAATGGACATACCCGTGATCGCAATGGTCGTCTCGTGACCTGCGAACACGGAACGCGGAGAGTCACCCGGACCGAGCATGACGGCAGCATCACGGTGCTGGCGGACAGCTGGCAGGGCAAGCGACTCAACTCGCCGAACGATGTCGTCACCAGGTCCGACGGATCGGTCTGGTTCACCGACCCGGTGTTCGGCATCCTGGGCGACTACGAGGGATTCAGGTCCGAAAGTGAAGTACCGCAGGCGGTCTACCGGATCTGCCCGCAGACCGGCGAGCTCTCGGTCCTGGCGGACGATGTGCGTGGGCCCAACGGCCTGTGTTTTTCGCCGGACGAGAGCACCCTCTATATCGTGGAGTCCCGGGGCGTCCCGCACCGGGGCATCCTCGCCTACGACGTCGGCACCGACGGACGGTCGTTGACGGGCAAACGAACCCTGATCGATGCCGGCCCGGGCGGAACGCCGGACGGCATGCGTTGCGACGTTGACGGAAACCTGTGGTGCGGCTGGGGAATGGGGTCGGAAGAACTCGATGGCGTCATGGTGTTTGCGCCCGATGGCAGCCGTATCGGCCACATCCGCCTGCCCGAGCGGTGCGCGAACCTGTGCTTCGGCGGCACGAAGCGCAACCGTCTGTTCATGGCGGCGAGTCAGTCGCTCTACGCGCTCTACGTCAACACCCGGGGCGTTGCCGGCGGATAGGACCGTCAGACGGGAGACGGCAGTCATGAAGATCAGGTCCATCGAGACCTTCTGTACCGAGGCGGTGGGCTTCGTACGGGTCACCGCGCAGGACGGGAGCGAGGGGTGGGGGCAGGTCTCGACCTACAATGCCGACATCTCGTGCATGGTCATTCACCGTCAGGTTGCCCCCTACGCGCTCGGTTCCGACATCGATGATCCGGACTCGCTGGTCGACCGCATCACCGACGGCGAGCACAAGTTTCCGGGCTCGTATCTGCGCCGCGCCATCGGCGGCGTGGATACTGCACTGTGGGATCTGCGCGGAAAGCGCGCGGAGCTCAGCGTCTGCGCCCTGCTCGGAGGAAAACCGCGGCCGTTCCCGGTCTACGGGTCGAGCATGCGCCGTGACATCTCTGCGCAGGACGAGGCGGAACGGCTGGCACGCGCGCGGGACCAGTTCGGATTCCGCGCATTCAAGATCCGGGTCGGCAGCACCTTCGGGCACAATGCTGACGCCGCCCCGGGGCGTACCGAAGGGGTGATCTCCACGGTCCGCCGCCGGCTTGGTACCGGGATGACCCTGCTCGCCGACGCGAACAGCTGCTACACGCCCGAGAACGCAATCACGGTCGGGCGCATGCTCGAGGACCACGGATATGTCCATTTCGAAGAACCATGCCCCTACCAGGAACTCGAGTGGACCCGCCAGGTCACCCATGCCCTCGACATTGACGTGACCGGCGGCGAACAGGACTGCGATCTCGCCACATGGCGGCGTATGGTTGCGATGCGCGCGGTCGACGTACTCCAACCGGACATCTGCTATCTCGGCGGCCTGACCCGGACACTGAGGGTGGCGCGGCTCGCCCTGGACAGCGGGCTGCCCCTGACCCCGCACTCGGCCAACCACTCGCTGGTCACTCTGTTCAGCCTGCACATGATGGGGGCGATCCCGGCGGCGGGACCGTACGTCGAATATTCGATCGAGGATCCGGACCAGTATCCCTGGGATCCCGACCTGTTCCAACCCACGCTCCAGGTCAGCGACGGGCATGTGCACATCCCGGATGAGCCCGGATGGGGCGTGACAATCAATCGGTCGTGGCTGGAAAAAGCCCGGTACCACCGGAGCGACGGTGACTGAGTCCGGCGACCCGGATCCCGGAAGCTGCGGAACCTCGGCCGACGCGAGGCGGTCCGGTCGCGCCCGCTTCCCGTTCCGGGTACATGTCACCGGATCCGTCGTCGTCCGATCGCCACGGTTCAACCAGCCGACCCCGGGGTCCGGCAGACGACGTGATCCACCGGATTGCCCGTCGCGTCTCCTGCCGGTCAGCGCTGAAGCCGGCGGCGCCTGAACAGGTCGTAGCTCTTCTCGCCGACGGTGCAATCGGTGAGGCCGTGGACGAACTGTGCCGGAACGATTCCCCCGCGACGCCGGCTGTCCGGCGGGACGATGCCTGCGATCTCCAGGATCATCTTGCGCCGGACCGCGGCGGCGAAACTGCCGATGGTTTCCGCGACGACGATGAAGGCGCCCGGCCCAACGATCACGCAGTCCTCGTAGTAGAGGTCGATATTCTCCGTCGCCGGCAGGCCGAGTGGCGACGGGCGGTCATTCATGATCGGAAGCCCGTTGATAGTGATGCCGTTCTCAAGTGCGCGGTAGCGCGTGTGATGAACATGAAATCCGCCGTTGTTGGCTCCATCACCTGAAATGTCGATCACCTTGCGGGTGGCGCGAAACCCGCCGTTCCGGAACAGCGGCACCGCGTGCAGGATTGCGTTGCTGATCGAGGTCCGTTGCCCGGTTCCAACCGGCGCACCGCTCAGGCGACGCGCAAACACCTCGGCGGAAACCGGACCGTCGATCACGTGCCAGTCGGCCACCAGGGTCTGGCTCAGTGGACCTGCCCACTCGGTGTAGGCAACGGCGATCCTCCCGTGCCGCCCGTTTCTGATCGCCTGCAGGACGAAAGGGTCCCGCAGCGCCGCGACGTAGCCGTCACGCTGCAGTCTCGCTTCCATCGGGTCGATGCTTCCCGAGACGTCCACAGCGAGAACGAGTTGCAGATCGACGTCGAGAAGATCGCCCGTCGACGGTGTCTGGCCTCGCACCGGGCCGACGGCGGCAAACAGCAACACCAGCAGTATCGGGAACACATCTCGCACAGACGGCTTCATCCTCGCGGTCTCTCCGTCACCCCGGCTCGAGTTCCGCCAGTTCGGCGAGAGTGACCGGACGGATCGGCGGTCTGATCCGGTAGGTCCCGACCTCGGCGAGTGACCGTCCGCCCGCGGCCGCGATCACCTCGGCGACCGTCGGTGCGCAGAGGCGGCCCTGGCAGGGGCCCATGCCACACCGGAGAAAGGCCTTGACCTGGTTCGGACCGGCGCAGCCATCGGCAACCGCGGTCCGGATCGCCCCGGCACTCACCTCCTCGCAGCGGCACACCGTGACCTCGTCCATCACGGAACCGATCCAGTCCGGAGGTGGAAAGCAGCTCTCCAGCAACGGCCGGATTCCGACATCGAGCATGCGGCGCATCCGCGCGTCGTTCGCGTCGAGGTCGCGTTCGGATTCGGCAATCAGTCCCAGTCTCCTGGCGAGATCGAGACCGACCGACCGGCCGTCGTACCCGGCCGCCCGGGCACCGAAAATGCCATTGCCGTCCCCGGCCACGTGGATGCCCTGCTCGCTCGACTCCCCCCATGGTCCGAGTTCCGGACGCCAGCAGCGTTGGCGCCGGTCCCAGAAATGCCGCATCCCGACCAGCCGCGTCAGCTGGCTGTTCGGAACCAGGCCCTCGTGCAGGGCGACCACGTCGGCGGGTATGACATGGTCCTGCCCACCGGCGCGGAATTCCAGCGCGCTCACCCGGTCGGAACCGGCAGCACGCAGACCGGCCGCGCCCCGGTAGAACGGGATGCCCGACTTCCTGATCGTGCGCCCCAGCACCAGGCCTCGGAGCAGGTAGTCGCCGGCAGCAGCGGCCCGCGGCAGGTGCACGAGTGCCCGCATGAACGCGCCCGGGGGAGCGGTATCCACAAAGGCGGCGATCGGAACCCGTGCGGCGAGCAGCTGGGCTGCCAGCAGCAACGGCAGCGGGCCGGAACCGGCGATCACCAGCCGGCCCGCCGGATAGACGCCCGACGACTTGAGCGCACCCTGGACGGCACCGGCGCTCATCACGCCAGGCAGGGTCCAGCCAGGCACGGGAACCGGTCGCTCGAGCGCCCCGGTGGCAATCACGACATGGCGGGCCAGGATCCGGAACGTCCCGCCGTCCCGGCTGCAATAGACCGCGCGGCGCCGCCCGGCTCCCGTCTCGCCGACATGCCAGACCGACGTGCGCGGCAGGTACTCGCACCCGGTCGCGCGAAAGTCCTGCACCACCCTGATGCCGGAGGAATAGTCGCGGCCGAGGAAGTCGAAATCCGCCGGCCGTGTCCGGTCCACGGTCTCGATCGAGCGGTAGACCTGTCCGCCCGGGCCCGGCTGGTCATCCACGACCGCGACCCGCGCTCCCGCGCCGGCGACAGCGGTCGCAGCCGACAGGCCGGCCGGACCGGCGCCGATGACGACGACGTCCGCCTCAGAGATCATCGCCCGGTTCCCTGACCCGCCTCTGGCGTCGGATGTGCATGCCGTCGCGGGCCTGGACCATGCAGGCCTGCTGCCCGGTCACGCCGTCGATCTCGACAAGACACTCGAAACACACCCCCATCATGCACCACGGTGCACGCGGCACTCCGCTCACGCGCCTGGCACCCGTCCATTCCACGCCCCCTGCCCAGAGTGCGGCCGCGACGGTGTCGCCGTCGCAGGCCTGGATCGGTTCATCCTCGAACCGGACCGTGATCGGTGTCTGTGCCGGGCCGGTCAGCCTGTGAAACATCGAACCTCCCAGGTGAGAATGCCGCGAAATGCTCGTTGAATCCGGGTTGCAGCAGCCGCGGCGCCAGGCGCAACGCGTGAGCCGCCGCCAGTGTCACGCCGCTGTGGCAGGTCACCACGAACGCACCCGGGCACTCGCCGGACTCGGCGTAGATCGGGAACCCGTCGGGAGACATGATCCTGAGCGCACTCCAGGCCCTGATCACCTGCAGGCGGCGCAGCAACGGGATCTTGCGCACGGCGCGAGAGGAAATGTGCCGGATCATGTCCGGTGCGATCCCGGTATCGAATCCGACTGATTCCTTGGTGGCGCCCAGCATCACCGTTCCCTCGTCGGTCTGGCGGACCTGTCCGAGGACGTGGTTGAACAGCGGGCGGACCGGTTCGGTCACGAGAACGTGGCCGCGCTCCGGGGAGACCGGAACCTTGAGCCCGATATGGCCGGCAAGCGCCCGGTTCCCGTTGCCGGCCGCCAACACCACCCGGTCCGCGAACCAGCTGGTGTCGTCCGCGGTCTCGACGCGAAACCCGTCGCCGTCGGGACGGATTCCGGTCACGGGTCCGGCGCTGTGACGCACCACTCCGGACCGGGCCGCGATGGCATGCAGGGCACGCAGGGCGAGAAGCGGATTGACCACGCCGTCGTGTGGACAGAAGGAGGCGCCAATCACCTCCGGACCGACGTGGGGCTCCATCCGGCGCACCTCGTCACCTTCGATCATCCGGCGGTCGTTCGCCCCGGCATCGGGCTGGTTGTGCATGCGTCGGATCGAACCCGCGTACGCCTCGTACTCGTCCTCGTCGAGACAAAGCTCGAGTCCGCCGGGCCGGTGATGCCCGACATCGACGCCGGTTTCCGCGTGCAGCGCCTCCGCAAAACCTCCCCACAGGTCGGACGAGGTCCGGGACCACGAGGCATATTCGTGCATGCCGTCGCCCTTGGATTGCACCCAGACCAGACCGAAATTCCCGCGTGACGCCCGGAACGCCACATCCCCCTCGTCGAGCATGGTCACCCTGACCCCGGCCTGGACCAGCCCGTAGGTCAGCGCCGACCCGACCAGGCCACCACCGATGACGATGACGTCGGCAGCCACCGGTCCCCTACTCATGATCCAGCGGATAGACCGGCCGTCGCAGCCGCCTGTAGGTGAGCGCGCGGTAGTTTCTCGAGGTCAGCCCGCGGCCGTCGTCGACAACCAGCACCTCTCGGGCGATCGGCGCAAAGGCTGCGCGGAAATGCTGGGCCGACTTGACCGCCAGCACCGCCATGGTGTCCGGCTCGATCCCGAAGTGCCGGAAATGCTGGCGGTCCAGCGCCTGGCCGCGAAGGGTCGACAGACAGACCTGCACACCGCCGACCGAGATTCTGGCAGACGGGCCGGCCGTGCTCGTCACACCCTTTGCCATCGGTCCCTCGAGCCGGAACTGTCCCTCGCAAAGCTGCTCGACCCTGGCATTCACCGAAATTGGAGCCCCGTACGCCGGATCGGTCCTGCCGCCGAGCTCGAGCGCCACTTCCGCCCCGGTTCCGGCTTCGAAGCAGGCCTGCACCGACACCGGATCCTGAACCATTGTCATTGCGGCGCGTTCAAGGCGCGCCTCCAGCATGGCGGCGAGCAGCCCGGTGGCGTCACCGTAGCCGCCGCCACCGGGGTTGTCGGCAAAGTCAGCCAGCACCACGGGAGCACTTCCCGGCCCCAGCTCAGCGATCCTGTCCACCGCCTGGCGCGGTGTCAGGGGATCGACGGTCACGTCCCGTCGACGGTTCCAGATTTCCGACACGATCCGATCGGCGATCTCCCGGTACCGCGGATCGCGTCCCTCACCGAGCACCATCACGGTCGGTCCGGCATCGTGAATGTCGGCCCACGGGAACCCGGCATTCAGGGTGATGTCGAGGACACCCTCCTCGTGCGCGACGATGTCGTCGCACAATGCCAGGATGTCGAGCATCGGACCGGGCGAGGTGGTGCGCCCGTGGTCCAGCCCGTCCAGCATTTCGCCCCTGGCCACCGTGGTGGTGGGCGTGGAGGTGCCGTCGAGCATGCCGGCGACCCTCCGGGCCACCTTCTGTGCCGTCTCGTAGCTGTCCACGTGCGGGTAGGTGCGATAGGAGATCAGGATGTCGGCGTGCTCCGCCATCGCATCGGTCACATTGGCATGCAGATCGAGCGAGACGCCGATCGGCACTCCGGCGCCGACCGCGGCCCGGACCCGGCGCAGCATCTCGCCCTCGCCGTCCTCGTGCTCCTCCGTCACCATCGCGCCGTGCAGGGCGAGCAGGACCGCATCGAACGGTCCGTCGCGCGCCACCGCGTCGATCACCTCGCCGACAATGGTCTCGAAACACTCGGTCGTTACCGGTCCCGACGGTGTCGCATTGCCCGAGATCGGGGTCGCGATGTCCCATCCGTACCGTTCCGCCGCATCGAGGTAGGCCGCAATCTCGGTCCGGGTTCCGGCATATGCCGCACGCAGCGCGTTGCCCCTGTGCAGGCCACGGGCCTCGTAGGCGGCAAGGTCGGCCGGCTGGGAGCTGAAGGTGTTGGTTTCGTGCTTGAAACCGGCAATGAGAATGCGGTGCGCCATCTAGGTTCCGTCGTTGGGCAGGTGTGCGAGTTCGGACCTGATCCGGTCGTCGAAACCTACTAGACAGGTGTCTCCCAGATCAATCACAGGACGTTTCACCAGGGTCGGGGCCGAGACGAGAGCCGCCACGGTATCGCCGCCGTCCACCGCCCGCCGTTCCTCTTCGGACAGGCTGCGCCAGGTCGTGCTGCGCCGATTGACCAGCCGGTCGGTGCCGATTCGCCCGATCCAGTCCCGAACCAGTTCCTCCGACACCCCGTCGTCCCTCAGGTCATGGTACGCATAGGCGATGCCCGTCCGGTCGAGATGGCGGCGCGCCGCCCGGCACCGGTCGCAGTTTCGCAACCCGTAGAGAGTGATCAAGACACTGTCCTCCGCAGAGCCTGGAGGTCCGGCAGGACCATGAGCAACGCCTCGACGGTCGAGCGCCCGAGTGCCCGGGACCGGTCCGGAGACCACCCGTAGACCGCGTCCGGCGCGTTGGCGGCATCCTTGAACGGCATTTCCAGCGTCATGGAGGCGGCTCCGAGATGCTTGGCCAGGTACCCCGTGCAGGTCGTGGTGTTCCCCTGCCCGGGCTTGGCCACGGGATAGCCGTGCCGGGTCTGGAAGTCCGGGTTGAGACGGGCGAGCCCGTCCCGAAAACCGCTGACGAGACCGCGTTGCGCCGCGGTCGCCTCGGCGATGCCGTCAAGCCCGACGATGAAGGCATAGGGAAGCCCCTCGTCGCCGTGTACGTCGAGGCACAGATCGACACCGGCGCGGTGCATGAGCTCGCGGACGTGGTGAACTTCGGGGCTGCGGTCCGGGCTCGGATCCTCCCACTCGCGATTCAGGTTGGCGCCGCGCCAGTTCACCCGCAGGTTGCCGAGAGCGCTGCCGTCGGGATTCATGTTCGGAACCGCGTAGAGCACGACCGCCCGGCGCAACGCGGCCGCCGCCCCGTCCCCGTGATCAAGCAGCCGGTCCAGCAGCCCTTCCATGAACCATTCCGCCATGGTCTCTCCCGGGTGCTGGCGTGCGATCACCCAGACCGGCACCAGTCCTACGCCGGGTTCACCGAACCGCAGCACGTCGATGGGTCGTCCCTGCGCGCTCGTGCCCGGGACCAGAAGGCTGACGCCCTCACTCGCCTGGCACCGGGCCACCAGGTCGTCGTGCCGCTCGAGGCTGTATGGAGCGAAATAGGCAAAGTGGACGGCATCGGTCCCGGGGCGGTGCCTGATGGTCAGGACGCCTTCGCGATATTCGGTCGGAACCCGGAACCAGTTCTGCCGGTCGCACGAGGCCACCGCCCGGTAGTCCTCCCATCCCCGGGGGAAACCGGCCTCGCCCGCATTCATGATTCGCATCACGCAGTCGCGGTCGCGGGCGCCGGTCACCCTGAAATGGAACCACTGGAAGAAGTGTGACTGGCTGTCCCTGTTGATCGCCAGCCGGATATCGTCCGCACGGGCGGCGTCCAGCACCGTGATGTTGCCGCTGTCGAATGCGGAACTGATCCTGATCATGGGTCCTGTCCTCCGTCGCCCGCCAGACACTATTCCATCCTGCCCGGAACTGCACCGGCCCGATGCCGCTTCCCGCCGGGACGGACTCCCCGGAACGGTCATGGCAATGCGAAGTTCCGGCTGATGAAGGCTGCATGCGCTGCCGGCAGACGCGCCGGCATCGACCCGGCGGTGCGAGAGACCAGGCGGAACGGACGGGCGAGAAGAAAGCACAGGCGCCGGACAATCAAGGTCCCCGGGATCCGGCAGCCCGGTCACCTTGACGCGCAGTCGCATTCATGGAGCGCGGTCGACCGCCGCCCTCCCCGTTTCGTCCTGTGCGTTCCGAGCCGGGATCGCGCGGGCCCCGCAGGTCACGGCCGGAACCAGTCGTCGGACACACAGCCGGTCTGTCCTTGACCGGCGCCCGTGTGTTCGATAAATGTTCGCACCAGTCGCGGCCCTGTCGAAATGAGCGGCACCCCCGTGCCGCCCGACAGGGCAGGTCCGGCAGAAGCACCAGGGCGGCAGTTCCGGGGAACGTGAGTGATCATGACAGGCACACAGGGCAGACGGCGAGTGTCGACCGCCGAGAGATTCAAGACCTGGAAGCAGGACAGGTGGGCCGATGGCTACAGGGAAGGCTGGGAGATTGGTCACAAGACCGGCTTCGATGTCGGCGTGAGAAACCATATGCTGCTCCTGAATTACTGCGCACTGACGAAGTTCGGCGAACGGACCGCCGACGACCTGGCCACTCTGCTGGAGGGCACGTCGTCGGAACTTCGCAAGGAAAACCTGATCGAGTTTGCCGAATCGATCATCGAGTGCGAGACCCCGGCCCAACTGCTGGAACGGGTCCGCCGCTGGGCCCAACGAGAAGCCTGAATTGCCCGGGCACTGCGCGTCGGAGTGGAGCGCCTGAACGCCTGACCCATCATCAAAAGTTCCGGTTCCGGTTTCATGATCGCTGGCTGAAGATGAGGAGTGCCGACTCAGGGCGGCCATCATGGATCCCGGGACTTGAGGCATTTCACGTGGCCTGGAAAGCCGAAAGAACCCCGGCCTGTTGCAGGACCGTCTGAACGGCAGCGTCCTGACGATCCGGCGGATCGCCGTGCTTTCGCAGGATGCGCCCGACCGGGACCCTCATTCGGGCACGCGCCGACTCGCGGTGCTGCCAGTCCACCGACGCGGTGCGTTTCAGGCTGTTCAGCAACTCATGGGCGATGACGCGAAGGTGGTCGTCGCCCATGACCTCGGCCGCGCTTTCCCGTTCCGGCACCTGCCGCGTCGCGACCCGCATGTTGCGTACAACGAACTTCACCGCATCTGCGATCTGAAGCTGTAACGAACCGACGATTTCCTCTGCGTCCAGTTGGACGGAAGCGCGATCCTGTCCACGATAGTGTGTTGTAGAGTCGGGGGGAGGCGCGCCCTGCCGTAGGCCCGAGGGAGTAGCTGTTGCCGGCAGCTTTCGCTCGACGCCGGTGCCTCAGTCTCAGCCGTAGCCACGTTTCCTCACCCCCGCTCGTCGAACCGGGCGTGCGGTTTTCCCGCACCCGGCTCTCAGTCGGGATCATGCCTTCGCCCACGGAAAGGTCTTTGTCCGTCGCTCAAGATGTATCAGACCGAAGTCTCTGCGCAGTCTGGCATCCGGGAAGCGCACGTATTGCCCGGACTTCACCTTGTGCTTGTGACAAAGCCACCGTCGCAGCCGCCGGGTCGTGTGTCGGTCGATGGACTTGTAGGCCGGTGAGACCTGCCCCAGGCTGAAGTAGTTCGCCCATCCGGAGATCATCCGGTTGAGTTCGGCCACTTTCGCCCCGGTGTCCATCCAGACGGACTTGCGGTCCGTCTTCTTGCTGATCCGGTGGCAGATGTCCTGGACGTTTGCCTTGCTCGGGCGAGTGCCGACATAGCGGCTGCCGTCGGTCCGGCGCCAGTTCCAGCCGATGCGGTATCCGAGGAACTCGAACGGTTCCTCGGGGCATCGTAGACATCGGGTCTTGCGGGCGTTGACCGGCAGTTTCAGCACTCCCATGATCCGTTTGACCGCCGCCAACATCTCTGCCGCCGGCGCCTTTCCGAATACACAAAAGTCGTCTGCGTAATTCACGATCTCCGCCCCGAACCGTTGGGCATAGCCCTTGAGTTTCCAACCGAGGATGAAGCGACGCATGTAGATGGAGCTCAACAGCGGGCTCACCGGTGCCCCCTGAGGGGTCCCCTTGCGCTCCCGCCGCGACCGGTTCGTGCGGCGTGTGCCGCCTTTCCCGTCGTCCTCTTCCACCGGCGCCTCCAGCCATGCCTTGATGAGCCCCAGGAGCCGCCCGTCGCTGACGCGCCGGGCGATGCTCTTCAGGAGTTCGGCATGCGGTATTTCACCAAAGTAGTTCGAGAGGTCGGCGTCAACCACCTCATGGTGCCCCTGTGACAACAGGCGATGTGTGCGTGTGACCGCATCCTTCGCACTGCGTCCCGGCCGGTAGGCATACTGTTCCGGTTGCAGGTCCGCCTCGAAGATCGGCTCCAGCACAAGCATGGCCGATGTCTGCGCAACCCGGTCCTTCAGGCACGGAATGCCCAAGGGCCGGAACTTCCCCGGTTCCTTCTTCGGGATCAGGACCTGACGGACCGCTTGTGGTGTGTAGGTCCCGTCCCTCAGTTCCCGCGACAGGTCCCCAAGCCAGTCTCCCACTCCCGCCTTCTCGATGTCCGCAAGTGTCTCGCCGTCGACACCCGCCGACCCGCCATTGCGGCGGACCCGCGTCCAGGCCTCCAGCAGAAAGTCCTCGCGCCACACCTTGTCGATCAGGGCGTGAAAGCGCCGGTCAGGTTCTTCTTTCGCTTTTTCATGCAGTGTGTGCTGGAGTTTCCGAACCCTCTGTGCCCCTGTTAGACCTTCGCCAGTAGGCATGCCTTGCCTCCTTTCCACACAATTCCCGACTCAGGGCCCCTTCCCTCGACCGGCGTTACCCGGCGTCTTCAGTATTACGGGCCCATCCGCCACCCTGACGGCCCGGTCTGTCCCTCGCGGGCTTCCGGTTGGTGCGTGCCACACCACCATCAGGGCTTCCCGTGTTGCTGCGTTCTCCATCTTCCATGCATGTCGGCGCCAATACCCCGGTGGAAACGCCCCGGTGCGCGTGTCGCTTGCTTCCCGGTGCGCCGTCGGCCTTCCCCAGATTTGCGGTGGGTCGGCTTCCACATGAGCCGTTTCGAGGCCTGCTCAGCGTTCACTCACGTTCCGACCTGCATGGTCGCTGAGCTGCCCAAGGCAGCCCTTCTCTCCGCGGTGCTTCAAACCATGTCGTTGCCTCCATGATCCGCCGCGGCTGCTACCAACCGAAGCGACAACTGTTGGGCGGGGTTCGCACCCGCAAGGAAAACGCGCCTTTCCACGGCGCACGCAACAATCGTGGCTTGCGGCGACCATTCTTGCGGCGACCGGGCGCAAACCAGCACCCCGGCCACGGTTGCGCGATCCACGCCAGCATCATCCTGGCCCGGAAACCTCAGGTTCATCGGTCCCCGGCGAGGGTCATCCGCTCCAGCCACGCTGAACAATGGATCCCACAGCCGTTCGCTGAGCGTCTCGAAACCTGTGTTGGGCACGATTTGCTTGTCGAACCACAGATAACGGCTTGGGGCCCGGTTCTGCGCCAGCCTGAGGCGTTCGTCGCCATCCAGGCGTCGCTTGGTTGCACCCACGCGGACAAACGCGCGCCCATCCCGTTCATGAATCCTGTCGCTCCGCGGCACTTCGACAAGCACGAACGTCTTTCCGTCACGTTCCCGGTGATGAACGTCGATTCGCAGGGCGGGCTTCACCGTGTCCGTGCTGACCTCGACAAGCAGGCCGTCAACTGCCGCCTTTGCTCCGGGGACATTCCCTGAACCCGGCCATCGTTCGTCATTCCGCGTAGAATCATGCCCCCGCTTGCATTCGCGAAAGCCGCCATCTCATCCGCCAAGTCATCCCTCCGGGGACTCGTCGGTCGGTTCCCGTTGAACTCCACCTGCTTGAACTTCCAGCCGCTGTCCTCGCCGGGCCGCAGGCGATGTCGAATGTCTGTTTCGCTCAGGACCACCATGTGCCTCCGATGCTTTCCGAGAGCAGATCCCACGTTGTTCCTCATGAGGATCTCTCGGTGTCTCTCCCACCAGCCTCAGGCAGCACTGTCGCGGAAGGCTTGGTGTATTGTGACTGGGCCGGCTGATCGTCAGCCGGCGCTGCCTGCGTCAATCGGAAGGCGTGTCGGTCCTGGCTCGAGACCGGCGCCTGAGGTGAGAGGACCGCGATATGGACGAGCACCCTTTCATTCCGCTGCCAGGGTATCGGGAGCGTCCTGAAGACGAGATGATGCAGCGTGCTCGGGATTTCCACGCTGAACTGAAACGACGGCGCACGGTGCGCCACTTCTCGGGCCGGCCGGTTCCGCGGGCGATCATCGACGAATGCCTGGCCGCCGCGACGACGGCGCCGAGCGGCGCCAACCTTCAGCCATGGCATTTCGTCGTCGTCAGCGACCCGCAATCAAGACGTCGGATCCGGGAAGCTGCCGAAGAAGAGGAACGCCGCTTCTACCGCGACCGGGCGCCGCAGGAGTGGCTGGACGCACTTGCACCGCTGGGAACCGACGATCACAAGCCGTTCCTTGAGACGGCTCCCTACCTGATCGCCGTCTTCTCGCAGAAGCACGGCCGCCTGGCGGACGGCCGCAAGGTCAAACACTATTACCCGATGGAGTCGGTCGGGCTTGCGACCGGAATACTGATCACGGCGCTGCACCTGGCTGGGCTGGCAACCCTGACGCACACGCCGAGCCCCATGGCGTTCCTCAACGAGATCCTGGGGCGTCCGAAGTCGGCCGAACGGCCCTTCCTCCTGCTGGTGACGGGCTATCCGGACAAGGATGCGACAGTACCCGACATCGGGCGAAAGCCGTTCGGCGAGGTGGTCAGCTACATCTGACAGAGGCAGCGTCAGGCACAGACCCGCGGACGACACGAAGCCCCTGCCCGTGCTCGTGCAGCCAACACCCATCGGGGTTGGTTGCGGTCCGAATGGAGAATGCGCCGTGGCTCGAAGACTTGCCGGAAGCAGCTTCGCCCGACGGGTGCGAAGGTTTCACGCTCGGCGACCATCCATCCCGCGACGGAGCGGCAGAAGGTGTCGGACAGGACGATGAGACCTGGAGTTCCACAACGCTGGTCCGGGCAGGCCGGTGATGGCCATGACCAGGTTCGGGGCGGTGGCACCAAGCTTGAGCCTGGTTCAGCGCGAAAGGCGAGCCGAGCGTGCCGTTCTCGTACAGGCTGGCCGGCATCAGTCTCTGCAGCGAGTCACTGGGCCACACCCGGCATCATGCCGAAAGGTGCGAGGAATACAGGCCCTCGCGCAGGGCAGGAGACAGCAGTGGCTGCTTCGAGGATCCGAAGCGGATGCGCGGCATCGGAGCCCTGTCTGCTCCCGTCGCGGATCACTGCGTCGCTCTGCGCCGCGGCCAGTTGTGCACATATCGCAGCGCTACCGGCTGCGAGGGATGATAGACTGGGGTGTAACGTGACGCCCCGACGACGACCATCCCCCGGAGCCGAGGAACCTGATCATGGACAGCGAGTTCACCTCGACCCCGTTTCTGGTCTTTGTCCTGGCGGGCCTCGGGTTCGCACTGCTTCTCGTTTTCCGGAGCGTCCGGACTGTCCCGCAGGCCTCTGAATGGACCGTCGAGAGATTCGGCCGCTACACCCGCACGCTGAATCCCGGGCTGCACCTCGTCATTCCCCTGGTCGAACGGATCGGCCAGCGCATTTCCATGCAGGAAACCGTGCTCGACATTCCGGGCCAGGACGTCATCACCCGCGACAATGCCACCGTCTCTGCGGATGGCGTCGCCTTCTATCAGGTCATCGACGCTGCCAAGGTAGCTTACGAAGTGAAGGATATGCGCCAGGCGATTACCAACCTGGCGCTGACCAACATCCGTTCGGTAATCGGCGGAATGACGCTTGATGACGTGTTGTCCCGGCGCGACGACATCAACGAGAAACTGCTCCGGGTCATCGACCTTGCGACCAATCCGTGGGGCGTGAAGGTCACCAGGGTCGAGATCAAGGATCTCACCCCGCCGGCGGACCTTACCCGGGCGATGAACCAGCAGATGATGGCGGAACGCCAGAAGCGGGCCGAGATCCTTCAGGCGGAGGGAGAGAAACAGGCCGCGATCCTGCGTGCGGAGGGAGAAAAGGCCTCGTTGGTCCTGGAGGCGGAGGGACGTCGCGACGCCGCGTTCCGTGACGCCGAGGCCCGCGAGCGGGCGGCCCAGGCCGAGGGGCGGGCCACCACCATGGTCTCTAAAGCCATTGCGTCCGGTGATCTCAATGCCATCAACTACTTCATTGCCCAGCGTTATACTCAGGCGCTCGAGGCAATCGCATCGGCCGAGAACCAGAAGGTGATCATGGTACCGCTCGAGGCCTCGTCCCTCATCGGCAGCATCGCCGGCATCGTGGAAGTCGCACGATCCGCGTCGGGACACCCCGCGCCGGGCACTCCCGCGGCGCCGCCGCGACAACCCGATGGCGGCCCGTGGACCGGAACCGGCGGAGCGTCCTGATGGATGTCGACCTCGCGTTCCTGCTGCATCCCTCCTACTGGCACTGGTTAACGCTGGCCGTGGTCCTGTTCGGCTTCGAGATCATGAGCATGTCGTTCTTCCTGCTGTTTCCGGCGGGTGCCGCCGTGGTCTGCGGGCTTGTGCTCATGGTCTGGCCGGATCTCGACATCCGGTTGCAGCTGGCGGTCTTCGCCATCCTGTCCGTCGTTGCGACAGCCGTCGGGCGACCGCTCCTGGTCAGGGCCCGGCAATCGTCCCGGGCGGACGGCCTGAACGCCCGGGGACGACAGTATCTCGGCAGGCGCGTCCAGCTGGAAACGGCACTCGAGGCGGGCCGTGGCCAGATTCGCCTCGACGACAGCTGGTGGAGCGCGATGTCGGACACCGGAGAGACGATCCCCCAGGCCGTCGTGGTGGAGATCACCGGCGTGGAAGGCTCGACAATGCGGGTCCGGGCCATCCGGCAATAGGCCGATGGTGCAAGTGTTCCGAACCCGTCACATTCAGACGTACACTGTACACCCAACCGGAACGCCCGGCGCCAGGCTGGGCGCAAACGCATGCGGCACAGGTTTGCGATCGGACAGGACACGCATGCAGCACCGGGCACCGGGAAGGGGAACCCGGGAATGAGACTGCCGATGCCGAACCGGAAGCGCAGCGACGACATCTTCGGTTCGCGCCGGTATTCGCTGCTCGGACTCGCGCGCAACGCCCTTTCCGGACACCGCAACTGGACAACGGCGTGGCGATCCCCCGAGCCGGCGGAAGAGTACGATGTCGTCGTCGTTGGTGGCGGCGGCCACGGCCTTGCCACTGCCTACTACCTCGCCAGTCTGCACGGCATCCGCCGTATTGCCGTGCTCGAGAAGGGCTGGATCGGCGGCGGCAACACCGGGCGCAACACCACGATCATCCGCTCCAACTATCTCTGGGACGAGAGTGCGGCGATCTACGAGCACGCGATGAAACTGTGGGAGGGCCTCTCGCAGGAGCTCAACTTCAACCTGATGTTCAGCCAGCGCGGCGTGCTCACCCTCGCGCATTCGGAACACGAACTGCGCGAGATGCGGCGCCGGGTCGAGGCGATCCGCCTGAACGGCATCGACTCCGACGTGCTCACGCCGGGCGAAATCAAGCGGCTGGTCCCGATCATGGATACCAGTCCGAACCTGCGCTACCCGGTCATGGGCGGTTTCATCCAGCACCGCGGCGGCACCGCGCGGCACGATGCGGTGGCCTGGGGGTATGCCCGGGCCGCCGATGCGCGTGGCGTCGACATCATCCAGAACTGTGCCGTGACCGGGTTCAGGATCGACCAGGGCACGGTCAGGGGTGTGGAGACCACACGCGGCCCGATTCGTGCATCGAAGGTCGCCTGCGTCGTGGCGGGGCACGCCGGCGTGGTCGCCGAAATGGCCGGGTTCCGGCTGCCGGTCACAAGCCGGCCGCTGCAGGCCCTGGTTTCCGAGCCGATCAAGCCCGTTCTCGACGTCGTGATCATGTCCAATGCGGTGCACATGTACGTGAGCCAGTCGGACAAGGGGGAGATGGTCCTGGGCGCCGGGGCCGACTCCTACAATTCCTACACGCAGCGCGGCAGCATGACCGTGATCGAGGGCATGCTCGCAGCCGCGGTCGAATTGTTCCCGTGCCTGTCGCGCCTGTCGATGCTCCGGTCCTGGGGCGGGATCGTCGACACCTGTCCGGATGCGTCGCCGATCATTTCCAGGACACCGGTGCGCAACCTCTACTTCAACTGCGGCTGGGGGACCGGCGGATTCAAGGCCACGCCGGGCTCGGGCCACGTGTTTGCCGATCTCGTTGCCCGCGACGAGCCCAATGCGATCGCGGCCCCGTTTTCGCTGGACCGGTTCGTCGGCGGCTACCTGATCGACGAACACGGTGCCGCGGGAGTGGCGCACTGAGGAGACCGGCATGCTGCTGATCGACTGTCCATGGTGCGGACCCCGTGACGACGCCGAGTTCCACTACGGCGGCGAGGCCCACATCCTTCGACCCGCCGACCCGTCAGCGCTGTCGGACGAGGAGTTCGCCGAGTACCTGTTCCTGCAACAGAACCCCCGGGGCCTGCACCTGGAGCGCTGGTGTCACTCGGATGGCTGCCGGCGCTGGTTCAACATGGTGCGTGATACGGCGACCAACCGGATCCTGGAGATCTACCCCATGGGCGAGCTGCCGCGCTCGCAGGCCGGTCTGGCGGCGTGGCGCGACAACTGGCGACGCGCCAGCGCGGCCGAACTCAATGCACGGAACAGCGGCGAATGAGGCGTCGCTCCAACAGGCTGGAGAAGGGAGGACGGATCGACCGCGCCCGGCCGGTCCGGTTCCGGTTCGACGGTCGCGACCTTGAAGGCCTGAGCGGAGATACCCTGGCATCCGCGCTCCTCGCCAACGGTGTCAGCCTGGTTGCGCGCAGCTTCAAGTATCACCGGCCCCGCGGAATCGTGGCCCTGGGTGTGGAGGAACCGAACGCGCTGGTCCAGTGCGGGATTGGCAACGGAACCACTCCGAACCAGCGCGCAACCCGTATCGAGCTCACCGACGGCCTGATCGCGGCCAGCCAGAATCGCTGGCCGCTCCTGCGCATTGACATCGGTGCCATCAACAGCCTGCTGTCGCCGCTGCTCCCTGCCGGATTCTATTACAAGACCTTCATGTGGCCGTCCGGATGGTGGATGCGGTACGAGCACTGGATCCGGCGCGTCGCCGGTCTCGGCAAGGCTCCGCCCGGTCCCGACCCCGATCACTACAGGCAGGTTCATGCACACTGTGACGTTCTGGTTGTCGGAGCCGGACCGGCCGGTCTCGCGGCCGCCGTGGCGGCCGGGCGAAGCGGAGCCCGCGTGATCCTGGCAGACGAACAGTCGGAGCCGGGCGGGTCGCTGCTGGTCGAAGACGATGTGGAGATCGACGGACGGCCGGCGGCCGACTGGCTGCCCGGGCTGCGTGCCGACCTGCAGGCCATGCCCGAACTGACCGTGTTGGCGCGCACCGCGGCCATTGGCCTGCACGATCACGGGTTCCTGAGCATGCTGCAGCACCGGGCCCCGCACGAGGGAACCGCCAGACCGCGCTGCACCCTGTGGAAGGTTCGGGCGCGCCACGTGATCCTGGCAACCGGCGCTCACGAACGGCCGCTGGTGTTCGCCGACAACGACCGCCCGGGCATCATGCTGGCCTCGGCCGTGCGCGGATACATCACCCGCTACGGGGTGACGCCAGGACGCCGGGTTGCCGTGTTCTGCAACAATGACGATGCCTACCGCACGGCGCTTGCGCTGGTGCGGCACGGTATAGAGGTACCGGCAATCGTCGATGTTCGGGTGAACCCCGCGGGCCCCCTGGTCGACGCCGCCCGGGCCGCCGGCCTCACTGTCCACGCCGGGCACGCCGTTACCGGAACCTCGGGATGGCACCGGTTGCGATCGATTGCCATCCGTCAACTCTCGGGCAACGGCCAGGGCTGCACCGGCCACCGCCGCATCATCCGCTGCGACACCCTGGCCGTCTCCGGAGGCTGGACGCCTGCCGTGCACCTGTTCTCGCAAGGCGGCGGCTCGCTCACATGGGACGAGGCGCTCGGAGCCTTCCTTCCCGACACCACCTTGCAACAGGTCACGCCGGTCGGTAGCTGTGCCGGAACCATGTCGGTAGCCGGGTGTCTCGCCGAGGGCAATGCGGCCGGTGGTGCCGCAGCACGGGCGACCGGTCACGACGCGATCGAGGTTCCCCTGCCCCGTGTCCTCGAACACTCCCAGTCGCTGCCGCATCATGTATGGACCGTCCCGCACGGCAGGTCGGGACGGTCGCTCGCTACGCATTTCGTCGACTTCCAGAACGACGTCACCGCGGCCGACGTGCACCTCGCCGCGCGCGAGGGCTACACCTCGGTCGAACACCTGAAGCGCTACACCACCACCGGCATGGGCACCGACCAGGGCAAGACCTCGAACATCAACGCGCTCGCCATCATGGGTGAGGTACTCGGAAGCGATATTCCGGGCGTCGGGCACACCACCTTCCGTCCTCCCTACACGCCGGCCACGATCGGCGCCTACGCCGGGCGAACCATCGGTGCGCTGTTCGACCCGGTCCGGACCACCGCCATGGACCCGTGGCATCGCGACCACGGCGCGACCTTCGAGCATGTTGGCCAATGGATGCGGGCCTGGTACTACCCGCGGCCTGGCGAATCGATGCGCCAGGCCGTCGACCGCGAGGTCACCGCCGCGCGCGAGGCCGTGGGACTGCTTGATGCCTCGACCCTGGGCAAGATCGACATCCAGGGGCCGGACGCGGCCGAGTTCCTCAACCGGGTCTACACCAATTCCTGGCTTCGTCTGCAGCCCGGCCGGGCTCGATACGGACTCATGCTCGGGGAAGACGGCATGGTCATGGATGACGGCGTGACGACCCGTCTGGCCGAGAACCACTTCCACATGACCACAACCACCGGCGGCGCCGGAACGGTCCTCGACTGGCTCGAGGAATGGCTGCAGACGGAATGGCCGGATCTCGATGTGAGGCTCGCCTCGGTAACCGAGCACTGGGCTGTGGCGGCCCTGTGCGGGCCACGCAGCCGGGAAGTGCTTGGCAAACTGTGCGCCGACGTCGACCTGTCGGCCGAGGCGTTCCCGTTCATGTCGATGCGCGAAGGAACTGTCGCCGGAATCCCGGCCCGGATCTTCCGCATCTCCTTCAGCGGCGAGATCAGCTTCGAGATCAATGTCCGCCGCAGGCACGGACTGGCGCTGTGGAAAGCTCTCGTGGCAGCGGGAGAGCCCCTTGGCCTGTGTCCCTACGGCACCGAGACCATGCACGTTCTGCGCGCGGAGAAGGGTTTCATCATCGTCGGCCAGGAGACCGACGGGACCGTCACCCCGCTTGATCTCGGCATGGACTGGATCGTCTCGAAGGCCAAGACCGACTTCATCGGCAAGCGGGGACTGAACCGCCGTGACCTGCTCGCGCCCGACCGCAAGCAGCTGGTGGGACTGCTGAGCGAGGATCCCCGCGACGTGATCCCCGAGGGTGCCCAGGTGGTCGAGACCCTGCGGGCAAGGCCGCCGATGACCATGATCGGCCATGTGACCTCGAGCTATTACAGCCCGACCTGCGGGCGCGCGATCGCGCTCGCACTGGTCAAGGGCGGGCGCTCGATGCTGGGCAAGACAGTGTCGATCCCGCTGGCGGACCGCGTGGCGGGGGCCATCGTTTCCGAACCCCGGTTCTTCGACCCCGAGGGAGAACGATTGCATGGCTGATCACGGCGCGCCGGCCTGTGTCACCCCGATCGATGTCCTCGCGACACCGCCCGGAGGGCCTCGCGATGCCGGGATCGCCATCCGGGAGCGCCGGCTGCTCGGAAAGCTGGTTGTACGCGGGGACCCCCGTGACATCGACTTCATCGACACCGTGCAGGGCACGGTGGGCACCGCGCCGCCGACAACCCCGAACCGGTGCGTGTTCCACGACCGCCTGGCCCTTGTCTGGCTCGGACCGGACGAGTGGCTCATGGTCACGCCGCCCGGGCACGAGGAGCAGCTGCTCGACGCCCTGGCCGCGGGAGGGATCGTCGTCACCGACGTCAGTGACCAGTCGACCGTGATCCGCCTGTCGGGTCCCCGGGCGCGCGAGGTTCTGGCCCAGGGCTGCGCCCTCGACCTGCACCCCCGCAGTTTCTCGGTGGGGTCCGCCGCACAGTCGCGGATCGGCCGGGTCAGGACGATCCTGTGGCAGGTCGACGATCAGCCGGGATACGACCTGCTGGTCTCCTGCAGCTTCGCGGCCTGGCTGTGGGCGTGGCTCACGGACGCGGGCGGCGAATTCGGGGTGCGTGTCGAGGCCGGATGATCGCTGTCCGGCACGCCCTGCTCGAGGAGTACGAAGGCGCGGCTGCCCTGTCGTGGCGCATCTTCGAACCGGTGATCGCCGCGCCCGATGCCCGCGATGTGGTCCGCGGGATCGCGAGCCTGCGCCAGGGCGGGGAACTCATCGTCGCAGTCGCGGATGCGATCCTGATCGGACTGGCTGTCTACCTGCCGCCGGAACTGGTCACCGGCCGCGACCGGGCCATCGTCCGCCTGCTCGGCGTCGATCCGAGCTACCGGCGGCGTAGTGCCGGCCGGCACCTTGTCGATGCCTGCGCCACGCTGGCGCGTTCGGACGGTTCGACCACACTGGCCATCACCGTTCCGGACGGCATGGCCGCGGCGAAGGCCTTTCTCACCGACGCTGGCCTGCAACCGGCGGGAGCCGCGCTCAGCGTGTTCGGGAACCCGGCGCGGACCTGGCAGCGCTCGGTGCGGTGACCCCACCCGCTCGCAATTCGTGCTACACGGGGTGCGCTGACCACGAACAAACACGGCAAGGGAGACAGCATGGACACCGTTCGTATCGGCCTGATCGGCGCCGGAGGCAATACCCGGTCCCGACACATCCCCGGTTTCCTGGACATCGACGGTGTAGAGCTGGTCTGCGTTGCCAACCGATCGCTCGACTCGGCGCGCCGGGTCGCAGCGGAATTCGCCATCGCCCGGCCGGTCGCACACTGGCGCGAGGTGCTGGAGGACGAGAGCGTTGACGCGGTGTGCATCGGAACCTGGCCGTACATGCACGCGCCACTCACCGTGGCGGCGCTCGAGCATGGCAAGCACGTGCTGTGCGAGGCCCGGATGGCCATGAACGCCGCCGAAGCCTGCTCCATGCGGGCCGCGGCACGCCGACACCCGGAACTGGTGGCGCAGATCGTGCCGGCGCCGCACACCCTGCCGGTGGACCGTACCGTGATCTCGATGATCGCGTCGGGACAGATCGGCGAGATCGTGGCGCTCGACGCCAGGGTCGCGGTCTCGAGCAGCTACGCGGACCCGGAGACGCCCCTGCACTGGCGGCACGATCGCGACCTGTCGGGCAACAACATCATGGGGCTCGGCATCTGGTACGAGGCTCTGATGCGCTGGGTGGGCCCGATGTCGGCGGTCTGCGCGGTCGGGCAGACCGTGGTCCGGCACCGGCTCGACCATGACGGGCGCCGGACGGCGATCGACATTCCCGACTACATCGATGTCACCGGGCCACTGGCCCAGGGCGGCCAGATGCGCCTGTGCGTCACCACGGTGGCCGGCCACCCCCCCTCGCCGGCCGACATCCTGATCTACGGAACCGAGGGCACACTGCAGGTCCGGCAGGGTGCTGACGGTCTGACGGTCTCGGCGGCACGCCGCGGCGATGCCGCGCCCGCGGTGGTCGAGCCCGACCCGGCCCTGGTCGACGGATGGCGTGTCGAGGAAGAGTTCGTGAACGCCATTCGCGGTCTCGAACCGGTCAGGCTGACCGATTTCGATACCGGAGTGCGCTACATGGAATGGACGGACGCGGTCCAGATATCGATGAGCTGCGGTGTCCGGGTTCCCCTGCCGCTGCAGGGAAGGGTGTGAGTCGACCGCGATGGCCGTCACGCTCAATCCGGATCTGGTCAGAAGCATCGATCCGCCGATCGCGGAGGTTCGCACCTGGGTCGAGGGACGGAGATTCCCGGCCGGTCGACCGTTGCTCGACCTCGCTCAGGCGGTTCCGAGCTATCCGCCTGCAGCGGGTCTGCGCCGGCACCTTGCGGAACGCACGGCGTTGTTCGAGACGGCCCAGTATACGCCGATCACCGGAATCCCACCGCTGCGCGCGGCCCTTGCCGCACGCATGACCGCCGAGTACGGCGGCGAGATCGCCCCTTCGAACGTGCTGATCACCGCCGGATGCAACCAGGCCTTCTGCATCGCCCTGCTGACGCTGGCACGGTCCGGAGACGAGGTGATCCTGCCGGTTCCTTACTACTTCAACCACCAGATGTGGGCGCAGATGCAAGGGATCGTTCCGGTCGGCCTTCCGTTCCGCCCCGACCGGTCCGGTGTGCCGGATCCCGCCGACGCCGCCCGGCTGATCACGGAGCGCACGCGCGCCATCCTGCTGGTCACCCCGAACAACCCGACCGGCGCGACCTGCCCGCCCGAGGTGCTCGCCGCGTTCCACGACCTTGCCGTTTCGCGCGGGATCGCGCTGGTCCTCGACGAAACCTACCGGGATTTCCTGGACACGCGTCCGGCCCATGCGCTGTTCCGGGATCCGGACTGGGGGCGTAACCTGGTGCAGCTCTACAGCTTTTCCAAGTCGTTCAGCCTGACCGGCTACCGGGTCGGGTCACTGGTCGCCGGCGACGCGGTCATCGCGCAGGCAACCAAGGTCATGGACACGATCTCGATCTGCGCATCGCGTATCGCCCAGGACGGAGCCCTGTTCGGCCTGCGCGAACTGTCAGACTGGGTGCGGGAGAAATGCGCCGTGATCAACCGGCGGCGCGACGCCCTGGCAGCGCTGTTCCGTTCGAATGACCCCGGATACGAGCTGATCTCGTGTGGCGCCTACTTCGCCTATGTCCGTCACCCGTTCGAGAACGAGAAAAGCACCGGCGTCGCCCGGCGCCTGGCCGATGACCACAACCTGCTGTGCCTGCCCGGGAGCTTCTTCGGACCCGGTCAGGAACGCTGCCTGCGGCTTGCCTACGCCAATGTCGAGGAAGGAGACATTGCCGCGGTCGGCGATCGCCTGCGAGAGAGCCTGGACCGCCGGACCGCTCCGACCACGTGAGATCCGCCCTGGAGATGCTGCCGATGCCTGCCGACACCGCACTCGAGACCGGAGACCGGCTCACACCCCGGTTCAACGCACAGGGTCTGCTGGCGTGCGTGGTGACCGACGTGGAAGGCGGTGACGTGCTGATGGTCGCCTGGATGAACGCCGAGGCGCTCGACCGCACCGTCCGCACCGGAACCGCCCACTACTGGAGCCGCTCGCGCCGGGAACTGTGGCGCAAGGGCGAGACCAGCGGTCACGTGCAACACGTCGAGGACATCAGGATCGACTGCGATCAGGACACGATCTGGCTCATCGTGCGCCAGACCGGGGCCGCCTGTCATGTCGGCTACAGGTCCTGCTTCTACCGGCGGGTGACGCCGGAGGGACTGGCCCCCGTCGGGGATGCGCCGGTGTTCGACCCGCATGAGGTCTACGCACGCCGGACCGATTGACAGGATCAGGGCGATCAGCTGGATGTGACCCGTACTCCGGTGACCGGCGGGAAATGGCAATGGCGGCACGGCCCAACTTCGTGATGTTCATCACCGACCAGCACCGCGCCGATTTTCTCGGCTGCAGCGGTCACCCGGTGCTGCGCACCCCGAACATCGACAGTATCGCGCGGACCGGAACCCGATTCGACGAGTTCCACGTGGCAAGTCCGGTCTGCATGCCGAACCGGGCCAGCATCATGACCGGACGGATGCCCTCGCTGCACGGTGTACGCTGCAACGGCATCCCGCTTGACCTGTCGTCGGTCACCTTCGTCGACCTGCTGCGCGATGCCGGCTACCGCACGGCGCTCATCGGCAAGAGCCACCTGCAAAACTTCACCGATGTTCCCCCGCCGCTCGAGCGGCCGGCGGCCCGCGACGGGCTCACCCACCCGCCGACCGCACTACGCGACCCGCTGCGCCGCGACCTTGCCGACCTCCGGTACTCCCAGGAAACCCCGGGGTACTGGGCGGATGCGGACGCCCGGGTCGCGACACCGTTCTACGGGTTCGATCACGTCGAGCTGGTGACGGGTCATGGTGACGATGTGGGCGGCGACTACCGCCGCTGGCTTGCGGCCCGGGACGCGGACGCACACCGCCTGCTCGGACCGGCCAACGCGCTCGCCCACGACTACTCCTGCCCCCAGGCCGTGCGGACCGCCATTCCCGAACATCTCTACTCCACGGCCTTCGTCGCCGACCGGGCATCGGCCTGGCTCGATTCCCGCGACGAGCGGCCGTTCTTCCTGATGGTCTCCTTTCCTGACCCCCACCACCCGTTCAATCCGCCCGGGCGGTACTGGGACCTCTACCGGCCGGAGCAGTTCCCGGTTCCGGAGGCCTTCCTGCGCAACGACTGGAGCCCGCCTCCCCACGTCGCAAGCGCCATCGCCCAGCGCGAGGACGGGACCGCGAACCTCTCGGCCATGGGCACGATCGCCGTCAGCGCCCGGGAGGCGCAGGAGGCGCAGGCTCTCACGGCGGGCATGATCGCCTGTATCGACGATGCCATCGGCACTGTCCTGGCGCATGTGCGGCGTTCCGATACTGTGGTGATGTTCACCTCGGATCACGGCGACCATCTCGGTGATCACCGGCTGCTGTTCAAGGGCGCCGAACAGTACCGGACGCTGACCCGGGTTCCCTTCATCTGGTCCGATACCGGCGGGCGCACCGGCCCGGAGCACACCGACGCCATTGCCCAGAGCATCGATATCCCCGCGACCATCCTCGAACGGGCCGGGCTGGAGCCCGGAGACGGCATGCAGGGCCAGAGCCTGCTGCCGGTGGTCACGGGCAGGCGCGTCGAACACCGTGACAGCGCGCTGGTCCAGTACGACCACCAGCGCACCGCCGCCTTCCTCGACTGTCCGCCGCGCATTCATTCCCTGCTCGACCGCAGGTGGCGCATCTCGCTCACCCTGGGCGCGGACTGGGGGGAGATCTACGACCTCGAACACGATCCCGGAGAACTGGACAACCTGTGGAACGACCCGGAGCATGCACCCGTCAGAGCGCAGCTGCTTGAACGCCTGGCCCGCGCCGAAATCGCCGCCGTCGACCGCTCTCCGATGCCGACCGCGCTTGCCTGACGTCCCCTGCGGGTGTCAGCCCGGTTGCCGCTCCGCGTCGAGATCGCGCACCGCGGCCAGGACCTGTTCCACGTGGCCCTTGACCCGGACCTTGCGCCAGACCCTTCGGATCACGCCCTGCGTGTCGATCAGGAAGGTCGAGCGCTCGATCCCCATGCTGACCCGACCGTACAGTTTCTTCTGCACCCAGGTGCCGTAGGCTTCGCAGACCGCCCCGTCGACATCGGCCCCCAGCGCGAAATTCAGGTCATGCCGCTGCCTGAACCCGTCATGGCTCTTCACCGAGTCACGCGAAATCCCGATGATTTCCGCCGAAAGACCGGTGAAGTCCGGCAGCGCGTCCCGGAAGTCACGCGCCTCGGTCGTGCACCCGGGGGTATTGTCCCTCGGATAGAAGTACAGGATCACCTTCCGGCCCTTCAGGTCCGACAGTGAAACCTCGCCTCCCCCGTCGCGGACCACCGTGAAGTCCGGCGCCCTTTCGCCTTCGCTGACACCCACACCCTTCTCCTCTCGTTGCACAAACGGCATCGTTCGCGATCAGCCACCATCGGTATGCTATAGAAGGCTCGAGGCGCACGTCACGAAGATGTCATGAAGGTCATTCGAGCATGACGGATACGCGGCCTGATTCTGATTCCGAACCCGTTCGCAAGCATCTTCTGCTCAAGGTGTTCGGGGGAATCGTGGCGGTCCTCCTGTGCGCGGTCTTCCTTCTTGGATGGCGGATACTGTCCGGACCGATCTCGCTGGAATTCGCCGCCGATCTCATCCGTGACAGTCTGGTTCCGGACACGGCCTCCCTTACGGTCCGGACCGGGGCACCGGTTCTCACCTGGCACGGTCTGGACGCGCTCTTCGACATCACCGTAGAGGACGTGCGGGTAACCGGAAACGGCCCCGACTTCGAACTCGTCGCGCCCGATGTGAGACTGCTGCTCTCGCCCACTGCACTGATCCGCGGCGAACTCCGGCCGGTGAGGGTTTCCTTCGATCGTCCGACGATCAGACTCATGCCCCAGGATGGCGAGGAGAAACACGAACCGCTGGCCGCGTTTGCGCTTCTCGAATCAGTGCGCGGCGGCCCCGGATCCAGCCGGGCCCTGCCGCTCCTCGAAATTCGCGGAGGCAGTCTCGAAACCCGGGATGCGGCCCTCGGCCCGGTGGTCCTGAGCGACCTTGACGGAACGGTGCGCGAGACCGGTGCGGAGCGCGACCTCGAAGTCAGGTTCACGACCCGGGCGCGGATAGCCGAGAAGGAGATCGTGCTGAAGGCGACGGCGACGCGCTCGATCTGGTCGCGGACAACCACCGGCACGGTTTCGGCACGGACTGTCGATCCCGGCCTGCTGGCCCGCGTTCTGTCCGCGCCGAACTACCGGGCGGTCCTGTCCACGCCTGTCGACATCGAGGTCGACTTCGAACTCGAGCACGACCTGGCGCTGCGCAGGGCGTCCTGGTCACTCGAGAGCCGGCACGGCACGATCACGCCGCCCGAACTCGGCATCGAACCGGTGCCGTTCGACCGGGTTCACCTCCTGGGCCAGTACGACAGGCCCGCTCGGGTGGTCAGGGTGGACGAGCTGACAATCAAGGGCGAGCCCTGGTCGGTCCAGGTTTCGGGAACGGTGCGCGATATCGACACCACCGCGTCAGCGGCACTCACGACAACGGTCCGCGCCTTGCCGGCAGCCGATCTCGCCCGCTTCTGGCCACCTGATCTTGCGCCCAACGCCCGCTCCTGGATCGCCCGCAATCTCGAGGACGGCCAGGTCACCAGTGCCGGGTTCACGATCGAGGCCGACCTCGCCCCTTCCGCCACGACCCGGCTGCGACGCATGGACGGCACCGCGGACTTCTCCGACGTAACCGTTCACTACATGCGTCCGCTGCAAGCCGTGCGCGAGGCCGAGGGACAGGTAACAATCGGCCTCGACGCCGTGGTCGTCGAGGTGAGCGCGGCACGGATCGACACCGTCAGCGTCGCCTCGAGCCGGGTGGTGCTCTCCGACCTGAACGGCAAGCGGCCGATGGCCGACATCGAACTGCGGCTGCGGGGATCGCTGGCGCGCGCGCTGGAAGTTCTCGACAGGGATCCGTTCCGACTGGCATCGCAAGCCGGTCTCGATCCCGCCACGATCGAAGGCGCCGGCGAGGCAGAGGTCACGCTCGGATTTCCGCTACTCAAGGAGTTGCAACTTGCACAACTCGACTACGCGGTGACCGCCCGGCTTGCAGACGTGACACTCGACGACATGGCTCTCGGCAGCCCGCTGACCCACGGAACCGTTCGCCTGTCGCTCGACCGCTCCGGGCTCGAGGCCACGGGCAGTGGTCTGCTGCGGGACCAGCCGATCGAGTTCACCACGACCGACCGTCTCGACCGGTCCGCTGCTGTCACGCGACACACCCGGCTCTCCGGACTGGTATCGGGACCGGTGCTGCACGAACACGGCTGGCCATACGAAGTCGGGATCAAGGGAGAGATGTCGGTACAGGCCGAGGTGGTCGAGCGGTCCGGGGGAGCCACGGTGGTCAACGTGGTGTTTGACGCCCACCGGGCCCGGGTCTCGATTCCCGACATCGACATCTTCAAGCCACCCGAGACGCCCGGTCGGTTCGAAATGGTCCTCGCACTCGCTGAAGGCCAGCTGACGGAGATCCGCTCCGGCATCATCGAGATCCCGAGCCTGTCATCGGAATTCGAGGTCACGCTGGATACGAGAACCGGACGTGCGCGCCGTATCGACATACACCGGGCAGAGCTCGTGGACAGTGACCTGCGCGGTGTGATCGAGGCCCGCGACGACGGGACCTGGCACGCGTCAGTATCGGGCAGGCGCCTCGACGCCAGCCGGATCCTCAACAGGGCAGACCCTTCAGCGCGTGGCCCGTCGTTCACCGCGGAAGCCAGATTCGACCAGATGATGCTACCGGACATGCCGCCGATCGACAACGCGCATCTCACGATGCAGCACGACGGGATCCGCGTCGTCAATGCGCGGGTCACCGGAGAATTCGATGGCACCGGTGTGAGCGCCACCTACGAGGAGGCTCCCAGGGGAGCGCTGATCCAGGTCAACTCGGACGATGCCGGCCGGTTGCTGACCTATCTGCGCAACACCAACTCGGTCCGTGGCGGAACCCTGCAGGCCTCCGGCACGATCGTCGGTGAGGACGTCGACCGACGCACGGACCTCCAGATCACCATCGACAGGTTCCGGGTGATCCAGGCTCCCCTGCTCGGCCATGTCCTGAGTGCCGCGTCGCTTACGGGACTGCTGGATCTCTTGCTCGGCAAGGGGATCCAGTTCGAACAGTTGACCGCAACCGTCCAGAGAGAAGGTCCGATCCTCAGGATCACCGACTCCCTCGCCTTCGGCCCGTCTCTGGGCGTGTCAGCCGTCGGCACCGTCAACCGGGAGACCGGCATTGCCGACCTGGAAGGCATGGTCGTGCCGGCCTACGGGCTGAGCCGACTGATCGACCGGATCCCGCTGCTCGGCCGGATCCTGACCGGCGGAGAGGGCGAAGGTCTGCTTGCGGCCGAGTACTTCCTCGATGGCCACGTCGACAACCCCCGCGTGGTCATCAATCCGCTGACCGCCCTTGCGCCCGGCTTCCTGCGGTCGCTGGTCTCGATGTCAAGTGCCGGGACGGCAGGCGAGAAACCGGCCGAGGCTGAATCCGAGGACGACCAGCGGTAGGAGTGCCACAGGTAGTGGAGGCGGCGACCTTGCAGAATATCCGCCGCGATGCTCCAGACTATCCGCTCCGCTGTCTCGTGGACGGAATCCTGCGCGAGATGCGCGTATCCCGCCGTCCGCGTGTCGAACAGCATCGCCGCCGATATCCTCAAGGACTACCAAGGCGTTGGGTAGCGAAGAACGAATTGATTCGTTCGAGCGAGGCGGTGTCGCATTTGGCGATCCTACACGGCGGAATGCCGACGAACGTGTCCGGCCTCGGCGGTCCGGTGCAACGATTGAAGAAGCTGGAGCGGGAGTTGCGCGAGGTAGAAGATGCTTCCGGAATGGCTCGGGGGCGGTTTCGAAGCGCCGATTTCGCCGCGGTCGGAATACCGGGGAACAGATGCAGCGAACTGCATAGGGTCATCCAAACGAAAACCCCGGGCGCATACCGAGTGGCAGAGGCGGGTCCGGGATGTACGCGGTGAATATGGCTGTATCCCGAATCCGTCCGGGACGGCGCCGAAACCAGCCCGATATCGGCGTAGTAGCGGACCGTCTTCACGGGCAGGCCGGCGGCTCTCGAGGCGGTGGAGATATTCATCGCCGGTTCATTGACTTTCCAGTACCTGGAAAGATTATGGTGCCGGTGAAGACTGGACAAGAGCCATCGCCATGGTCGCAATAGCCGCAAGAGCCGCCATCGACTGGCACTGCCGCCACACCTGGCGCCGGGCTTCGAAGAACACGGCTTGGTGCCTGCTGGGGTGCGCCATCGGCGATTTCGGGACCATCGCCTTCTTCCAGTTCACTGGAATACCCTGGCCGACGATGGCGATCATGATCCTCGCGATCGTCAACGGGCTGCTGACCTCGATCGCTCTGGAGACCTTCATCCTTTTCCGCCAGATGGACCTCGGGACGGCGTTCCGGACGGCGATCGGGATGTCGTTTATCTCGATGGTCTCCATGGAGGCCATGATGAACGCGGTGGACTGGGCGCTCACCGGCGGCGCGGTGCTGACCTGGTGGGTCGTGCCGATCATGCTGGCCGCCGGTTTCGTCACGCCGCTGCCCTACAACTACTGGCGGCTGAAGGCGCTCGGCAAGGCATGTCACTGAGGCGGGGCGCGATCCTGCTCGTCCTGGCCGCCGCTCTGGGCGTGGCGGGTTATTTCCATTTCGGCGGAGGCGAGGACGGTGCGGGCGGTGGGGCGCCGATCGCGTCGGTCAACCTGCCGGGGACTCTCTCGGCGCGCGCGCAGGCCGGGCAGAAGACCTACGACGCCAACTGCGCCTCCTGCCACGGCCGGGATGCGGCCGGACAGCAGGGCGTCGCGCCGCCGCTGGTCCACGTCATCTACGAGCCCGGCCACCACGGCGACGAATCGTTCCAGCGCGCGGTCGCGCGCGGCGTCCGGGCCCACCACTGGCGTTTCGGCGACATGCCGCCGGTCGAGGGTCTGAGCCGACGCGACGTGGCCGCGGTCGTGGCCTATGTCCGGGAACTCCAGCGGACCAACGGCATCCGATGAAGGATTGGTCATGAACGCGGTCCTCCCGTCCCGACCGCCCGGCCCGCCGGCAACCCGCGCCCTTGGTCATCCCGGCCGCGAAACGCCCCCGCCGCTCACATCGTCCGGACGGAGCCCATGAACCGACGAGAGTTCCTCGCCTGCTCGGCCGCGACGCTGCTCTTTCCCGCGAGCGCCCGGGCTGGGCCGGCCTTCCGGCTAAAGGCCGAGCCCGTCACCGCCCGGCTCCTGCCGGAAGGCAAAGCCCCGACCCGCATGCTCGGCTTCAACGGATTGAGTCCGGGGCCGGAACTCCGTTTCCGACAGGGCGACCGCGCTTCTGTCGCCTTCGAAAACGGATCGGGCCGGCCTTCGGCCATCCACTGGCACGGCATCCATCTCGACAACGCGATGGACGGGGTGCCCGACCTGACCCAGGCGGTGGTCGAGCCGGGTGGGACCTTCGACTACGCGTTCGATGTCCCCCATGCAGGGACCTACTGGTACCACGCCCACCACCGCTCCTGGGAACAGGTCGCCAGGGGCCTCTACGGCCCCCTGATCGTCGAGGAACGGAACCCGCCCGCTGTCGACCGCGACATTACCGTCGTCCTCGACGACTGGCGGCTCGAGCGCAGCGGCGCGCTGCACGAGAGCTTCGGCAACCGGCACGACTTCTCCCATGGCGGGCGGATGGGCAACTTCGCCCGGACCCTGTTCTCGCGGGGCACGGTCCGGCGCGGCGACCGCATCCGCCTGCGTCTGATCAATGCGGCCACCGCCAGGATGTTCCCGGTGAGCATCGGCGGGGGCGCCGGCAGGGTCGTGGCCCATGACGGCATGCCGCTCGCCGAGCCGGAACCTCTCGAAGATCTGCTGCTCGCCCCGGCGCAGCGGAGCGACATCATCCTGGATGTGGCGGAGCCCGTCTCGTTCGCCCTCAAGACCCGCCAGGGTCCCTTCGCACTCGGGACCATCGCCGTGGAGGGTTCGAACCCCGCACCCGACCGCGCGTCGATCCAGCCTCTGCCGGCCCCCGACATCCCGGCGCCCGACCGGGACGGTGCGACCCGCCTCGCGCTCGTCATGCAGGGCGGGGCCATGGGCGGGCGCCACGGCGGCAGCGATTTCTGGGCCTTCAATGACCGCTCGGGCATGCCCGACGCTCCCTGGCGGCGCTTCGCGCGGGGCGAGACCGCCTCGATCGCGCTACGCAACGACACCGCGTTTGCGCACGGCATCCACCTGCACGGCCACCACTTCCATGAGATCCTCGACGACGGCTCGCTCGGCACCTACCGGGACACGACCCTGGTCGACCGGCAGGCGAGCCGCGACATCCTCTGCGTGTTCGACAATCCCGGCAAATGGCTCCTGCACTGCCACACGCTCGGCCACCAGGCATCGGGGATGAAGACATGGGTGGAGGTCGCATGAAGGCCGTCCTGCCGGCTCTCGTCCTGCTCTGGCCCGCCCTGGCCCTTGCCGGCCACGAGTTCGACGACCGCGACATTGCCAACGGGCAGGTCCTGTACGGGCAGCACTGCGCCTCCTGCCGCGGCGCGCAGCTTGAGGGGCAGCCCGACTGGCGGCGGCCGGACAAGGACGGGATCCTGCCGGCCCCGCCCCACGATGCGACCGGCCATACCTGGCATCACGACAACCGGCTGCTCTTCGACTACACGGAGCTCGGCGGTACGGCGCTGACGGAGGCGCGCGGCGTCGCGGGATCAAGAGCGGCATGCCGGGCCTCGGCGACGTCATGAGCGACGACGATATCTGGGACGTTCTCGCCTACATTCGCTCCACATGGCCCGAGCGCATCCGGACTATCCAGGCCGCCAGGAACCCGGAGCACGGGCGATGACCGGTCCCCGTTCCGCCCACCTGGGAGGCCCGCATCGCCGCCCATGCGCGAAACAGGGGTTCAATCGTCCGGCGCCTTCTTTCGGCATCGATATACGGAGGCGGCATTGAGCACACCGTCGAAGCCCGCATCGAAGGACGAGGCCGTTTCCGGCGGTCCGTCCGCGAAGCGCAGCCTGTTCATGCGATACGGCATGCTGGTCTGTTGCGTCGCCATGATGCTGCCGATCGCCGGCTACCTCCTGAGCGGCGGAACGTTCGGCGGCCTGCTCGACAACCTGGCGCTGGCGGTGCCGCTGCTCGCCTGCGTCGGCACGCACTTCGCGCTGTATCGCCTCACGGGCAAGTCCTGTCATGGCGGACATGATGAAAGAGACGCGCCGGTACGCCCGGCCCGGCGCGACGCCGGGCGCCACGTCGTCGCATTGGACCGACGTGATCCACGCCGACCGGTCCGCTTCACCGGCGCCGCTTGCGCCGAAGAACGCGCACGTCCGGTCGACGGTGCGGTCTCGCGGCTCCGGGAAAGGACTGCAGAAATGAACCAGCCAGAGAACCAGGCAAGACCTTCGGGCGTCGTCCGGGGAACCTTGCCGCGCGTCACCATTGCGGCCGCCGTGGCGATTGTTGCCGCGATGTCTATTGCGGCCGGCAGCAGGGCAGAGACGCCCGCCGCCGCGCCGCCCGACCGGGATGCCGTCCGCAAGATCGTCAGGGAATACCTGCTCGAGCATCCCGAGGTGATCGAAGAGGCCATCGGGGTGCTGCGGGCAAGGCGGGAAGCACGCGAACAGGACCGCATCGCCGCCGCGATCCGCGAACACGACAGTGCGTTGCGGTCCCACCCGATGTCGCCGGTCTCGGGCAACCCGAAGGGCGACGTCACCCTGATCGAGTTCTTCGACTACCAGTGCGGCTACTGCAAACGCTCGCTCCAGCCGGTGAAGGACCTGCTGGCGGCCGACGGCCGACTGCGCATCGTGTGGAAGGAGTTTCCCATCCTCGGTCCGGTCTCGCGCTTTGCAGCGCGCGCCGGCATGGCCGCAGCCAGGCAGGGCCGGTACCTCGAATACCATGTTGCGGTCATGGGCTCGCGCGGGAAGCTGACGGAAGACCGGGTCATGGCCCTTGCCGGCCGCGCCGGTCTCGACGTCGGGCGCTTGCAAAGCGACATGGAGGATCCTGCGATCGAGGCCTATCTCGACGAAACGACAAGCCTGGCCCAAACCCTCGGCATTGAGGGCACGCCGGCCTTCGTCATCGGCGACACCCTGGTTCCTGGCGCCGTCGGCAGCGACCGCCTGAAGGAACTCATCGCCAAGGCCCGCTCGGGCGGCTGAGCGGAAACCCGCGCGCGGCTCCGGGCTGCGCGGCCGGACGGACCGATTGCCCGATGCCGAACTGCCTGAGACCCATCGAGAGCAAGTTCTGGAACGGCTGAAGCTCGCTCGTGAGTTTCTGGGGAGCCAGGATCCGCTGGACTTTTTTTGTCATATTCTGCCCAAATGGAGCATTTGATCATTGCATCACAGGATGTTACTAGTCTTTCAGTTCCGTCCGTCTTCATAACGCAAGCGGATTGAAACAAACTCCCGACGCCGTTTGTCCATTTCCGTTCCGTCGGTCCGTGACGGCTGCCGTGGTCGACCGTCGCACACGGTCGGGCAAAGACGTCGCCCGGCAACCTGTGGCGGCATGCGGTGGTCCCTGCACAACGAAGCATATCACGGCATCCCGGTGCGGCTTGTATAGGCTCTTATTAGGATGACTTGACAGCGTCATGCCGCCTGCAGGGCCTGACTCGAAGACCTGCAGGCGCATTTTCCTTGCATGTTCCACGTTTTATCCTGTATATTTCCCGTACTGTTCGGGAGACACCGCATGCCGTCCGAAACAAGACCCGGGACAAGACCGCAGCGTGCACACCGCCAGGTCACCTACCGTCTGCTGCCGCAGACGCGTGACAACTGGCGCCGCCTTGAGCGGGTCCTGGAGAGCCAGCGCCAGTTGTACAACGCCGCCCTGCAGGAGCGGTCGGACGCCTGGCGCCTGGCGGGCGTCTCGCTCTCCTATATCGACCAGGCGAAGTCCCTGACGGTGTGCCGCCGGGAGCTGCCGGAGATGGCGGCCGTGCCGGTCGCCATCCAGCGCGGCACCCTGAAGCGGGTGGACGAGGCCTTCCACGGATTCTTCCGTCGGGCAAGGGCCGGGCAGAAGCCCGGCTACCCCTACCCATGCCCCACAAGTGATGCTGGACAAATGGTTCTGGTGGCGCTACGGTGCCTGCCATGGAGGTTCAGCACCAGATCAAGCGCCAGCTTTCCCAGCCGTCTGCTGTCGGTCGCATCACCGCGTTGCTGGATGCGGGCGAAGTTCCGCATCGCACGGCGCTTGCGGCGCATCTGTGTGCTGAATTCGGGTTCCGGGATGGGCAGGGACGGCCTCAGGTCTCCACCTGTCTGTCGGCGCTGCGGGCCCTGGAGCGGTCCGGGCAGATCCGGCTTCCGGTCCGACAAACGCCCGGTGGAACCTGTGTCCGGCGGTGTCCGGCGGCGCCGGTTGCGCCGGCCCGGGACGTCCCGGCGGATGTCGGGCAGGTTCGAGGCCTGGAGCTGGTTGCGGTTTCGAGCTCGGCCCATCGAGAGATCTGGCATGGGTTGATGGAACACGAACACCCGCAGGGGGCCGGGCCGCTGGTTGGCCGGCAGTTGCGGTATCTTTTGTGGTCCGAACACGGCTGGCTCGGCGCGATCGGGGTTGCGGCATCGGCCCTGCAGCTTGCGGCGCGGGATCGCTGGATCAGCTGGGATGCGGAGCAGCGCCTGAACCATGGGCACCGGGTGGTGGGCCTGTCGCGGTTCCTGATCAGACCGGGTGTTGAATGCTACAATCTGGCGTCGCATGGGCTCGGTCAGCTTCTGCGTCGCCTGCGGGCCGACTTCTCCGCGTGCTATGGCTTCGAGCCGTGGCTCATCGAGACCTTCGTGTCGCCGCCGTTCGACGGCGCAAGCCTGCGTGCGACCAACTGGCAGTGGCTGGGCGAGACCACGGGCCGTGGCCGCGACGACCGTTGCCACGATGCGGCGGCCGGACGCAAGGCCATCTATATCTACCCGCTGGTGCGCGACTGGCGAACCCGCCTGGGCATCGGCGCGGCGCCGACACGCGCGGTTGCGCTGAAGGCTGCGGACGGTCTTGACAGCCCGTCCTGGGCCGAAGCGGAGTTCGGTGACGCCGTCCTCGGTGACGCCCGCCTGACGGCCCGCCTGGTGACGATTGCGCAGGTGAAGGGAGCACGACCGATGGGATCCTTTCCGCAGGCTGCGAACGGCAATCGGGCCGAGATCAAGGGGTACTACCGGTTCATCGACCAGCCCGAAGAGACGGCCGTGACGCCTGAGGCCATCCTGGCGCCGCACCGTGACCGCACGCTCGGGCGCATGCGGGCTGAGCCGGTGGTCCTGTGCCTCCAGGATGGAACCGACCTGAACTTCGCCTCGCGTCCGGGATGCGCCGGGCTCGGGGTCATCGGCACCAACCAGACCGGTGCAATCACAACGGGCCTGCATCTGCATTCGATGCTGGCGGTGACCCCGGGCGGACTGCCGCTGGGGGTTGTCGGGGCCCGCTTTGATGCCCCGCCGGGCAAGGGTCAGCCGAAGCAACCGGAAGACCGCAAGACCGAGCGCTGGCTCGAAGGATACCGGCGATGTGCCGAACTGGGTCGCGACCTCGGACCCGGCCGGGTGGTCTGTGTCGGTGATCGAGAGTCGGATGCGTTCGAGATCTTCGAGGCCCAACAGGCGCAACCGCACGCCGATATCCTGGTGCGCGCCAAGACCAACCACAAGGTGGCGACGGTCGATGTGTCCGGAAACACAGGTCCGGCGCACGCGATGCTGAAGACGATGCAGGCGGCGCCAGTGCTCGGCACGATGGTCGTCTCCATCGACCGGCTGACCGCACGGCCAAAGCGAAGCAAGCGCCCGGCCAGGGCCGGGCGCACCGCACGCAGTGCCACGCTGGTGGTGCGCAGCCAGAGGGTGGAACTCGCACCCACAGGCCCCACGCACAAGGGCAAGCCGCCCATCCGGCTGCAGGCGGTGATGGTCGAGGAGGAACGCACACCGGTTGATGCAACCCCGGTCCGCTGGCTGCTGCTCACCACCCTCCCGACCGACACCCTGGAAGACTGCAAGACGGTGGTCGAGTACTACGCCCGGCGCTGGCGGATAGAAGAGTGGCACCGGATCCTGAAATCCGGGTGCAAGATCGAGGAGCTCGAGAACCGCTCGGCCGATCGCCTCGCCCGGGCCGTCACCATCAATCTGGTCATCGCCTGGCGCATCCACCTGATGACGTTGCTCGGACGCGATCATCCCGCATCGCCGCCCGACATGCTGTTCTCCGACCTCGAGATCAAGGTGCTGAAAGCCTTCGCCGCACGACAGCGCTACGCATCGCCCGATACCCTGGATGCCGCCATCCTGACCATGGCGCGGATCGGTGGACACATCCATCGCCCCAGAGGGCCGCCACCGGGCACAGAAGTCATATGGCGCGGCTACGCATCCCTCGTTGATTGGTGCATCGGATACGAACTCAGGCTGGAGCAGGAAACATGAAAGCACAGGAAGCTCTCATTACACTGCAACTACTTGTGGGGCATGGGTAGGGCTACCCGCGGTTCCGCGGACGGCAGCGCTTCGACAGCATCTCCATCGTCTCCGGGGTGAGGCTGGAAGCAGGCAGGCTGCGCCTTCCCGGTTTCGGCTGGATGACGGTGCGCCGGCGCGGCGGCACCCCGTATCCGGACGCCCGTCCGGTCTCGGCGGTGCTGAAGCGCGAGGCCGGACGCTGGTATGCCGTGATCTGCCATGCTGTCGCGGTTGCGCAGCCGGAGGATGACGGGACCGCGATCGGCATCGACATGAACGCCGGCCAGGTCGCGGCGAGCGACGGCCGGCTGTTCCACGCCCCGGACACGCGCCGCCTCGAGGCCCGGAAACGCCGCTATCAGCGCATGGTGGCGAGGGGCAGGCGCGGGAGCCGCCGGCGGGAGCGAGCAAGGGCGCGGCTCGCCAGGACGACACGGCGCATCGCCATGGCCCGGCGCGACTGGCACCACCAGGTCTCGCGCAGGATCGCGGAGGGTGTGCACACCGTCGCGATCGAGGACCTGAAGGTGCGGAACATGACGGCAAGCGCCCGCGGCACGGCGGAAGAGCCGGGCAGCGGGGTGAAGCAGAAGGCCGGGCTCAACCGGGGCATTCTCGACACCGGTTGGGCCGCCCTGCGATGCTGGAGTACAAGGCGGGGCGCGTGATCGCGGTCGATCCCCGCCACACCAGCCAGACCTGTGCAGCGTGCGGGCACGTCGACGCCCGATCGCGCAGGACACGGGACCGGTTTCACTGCGTGGCCTGCGGCCACGCCGATCATGCGGACGCGAATGCTTCCCGCACCATACGGCGTCGGGGACTGGCGCTGCTGCACGGGGAGGCTGCCGGGGTGCCGGGCCGTGGAACCGTGAACACACAAGCAAGGATGGCGGCATGAGCCGTCATGCTTTTCTTTGTAAGTCCCCTTGTATATCCCATCAGATGGTTCCTGACAGCCTTCGGCGATGGCCCGTCGGCGTCTTGCTCCACGGTATAGCCGAGGCTCGGCGTCGAGAAGGGTGACGAGCTGAGGGTGGTGGGCGTGGGACCACAAGGAGAAGACGGTGCTGCTGGCTGACGGCGAAGGCGGGGCGGTGGCCTGGAAGCCCGGGCAGATCGGCGGGCGGAAGGGCGGCAGCGAGGTCTACAAGGTCGAGGAGATCGAGCTCCGGGCCGGCGACCGCATCCGCTGGACCCGCAACGATGCGGGCCTCGGCCTGGTCAACAGCCGCACCGCCGAGGTGGTCGCGGTGAAGGACGGGCGCGTGACGTTCCGTCTAGAGGACGGCAAGACACTCGAACTGGGGTGGGGCGACGGTCGAGCGCGACACGGTGTTCTGGGACCGGATCGTGACCGGCTTCGGGGTCCGGGTCTATCCGACCGGCGGCAGGGTCTACATCGCCCAGGCGCGGGGGCCCGGAGGGGCCGAAGCGGGTGACGGTGGGCCGGTACGGCGTGCTCAACACTCAACGCCGTTCGCGGCCCGGGCCAGGGGCGGCCCGACCGTGGCCGACCTTGCGGCGCGCTATCTCGATGATCATGTCGAGGTCCGGCTCAAGCCGAGGACGCAGGCGAAGCTTCGCGGCGTGCTGCGCCGCCACACCCTGCCCGCGCTCGGCCGGCTGCCGGTCGAGGCGGTGGAGCGCCGGCAGGTCGTCGAGCTGCACCGCGGGCTGAGCGGCCGCCCGGTGGCGGCGAACCGGGCGGTCAAGACACTGGCGCACATGTACCGGCTGGGCGAGGGCTGGGGCCTCGTGCCGGCCGGCTGCAATCCGTGCCGGTCGATTGAGAAGCATCCCGAGCGCGGCCGGGAACGCTTTCTGACCGACGCCAAGTTCGCCCGGCTCGGGCGGGCGCTGCAGCGAGGGCGGCTTCGACAACGCCTGGCGGGCCGTGCGGGAAGCCGCGAAGCTGGAGGATGTTCGGATCCATGACCTTCGGCACAGCTTCGCTTCCAGGGCTCTGGCGCTCGGCGAGACCCTGCCGGTGATCGGCAGCCCGGAAGCCACGCCGCCAAATAACGGGATTGACATCAGACCCACACAATAATATTGTTGTGTTCGTGATACCCAGCCTTGACCCCAAGACCGGCTACCTACCACCGGGCATCCACGCCGCCAGCTGGTGCGACGTCGTTGGTCACTTTGGTGGTAACACCCACCGCGAGCGGCTAATCGGAGCTCTGTTGACAGCGTGCCGCAACTTGGCAGCAGCGGGATGCAAGGAACTGCTGCTGGACGGCAGTTTCGTTACGGCGAAGGCGCTGCCGGGGGACTACGACGCCACATGGGAAACGGCAGGTGTAGATCCGAACCGATTGGACCCCGTGCTTCTCGACATGAATCACCCGCGCGCCGCGATGAAAGCGAAATATCTCGGAGACCTATTCCCGGCGTCGGCACAGGCCGCGCCTGGGATACTCTTTCGGGACTTCTTTAGGACAGACCGCAACGGCGTCGAGAAAGGCGTCGTGCTGATCGATCTGGGGAGTTTGCCATGATCACCAACGAGCGACAGTACCGGATCACGCGAAAGAAGGCACACGGCTTTGCCCACGCAATCGAGGAATTTGACGCCAAGTCGTACAGCCGGATAGACGTGCATCCTAGGCTAGTGCGTGCCGAACGAGAGGCCATGGAGAGCCAACTGGCAGACCTGCGGGAAGAGCTCGAAGAATACGAGCAGTTAAAGTCAGCCGAAATATCGGTCATCTCCGTAGGATCGTTCGAAGAACTTGCGGACGGCCTGATTAAGGCCAGGATCGCAGGGGGCCATAGCCAACGGGCGCTTGCGCAACGTCTAAAGCTCAAGGAACAGCAGATCCAACGATACGAGGCGGAGCGCTATGCGTCCGCAAGCTACCAGCGGCTGTGCCAGGTCGCGCGCGCCCTAGATCTTCGGATAGAAAACGAAATTCTACTTCCCGTCGTACCGGATAGCTTCGAGGGACTGCTCGCCAAGGTCAGCCAGGTCGGGCTGAGTCGGGACTTCGTGGTCGGACACATGTTGTCTTCGGCGGATGCTGCAATCGCGGATGGCGAAGTGCCGGATCAGTCGAACGACCAGAGACTGACCGCGAAAGCAGCGGCCGTGTTGGAGCGCGTCTTCGGTTGGAGGCGCGAAGACCTCTTCGGCGCTCAGGCGCTGCCCGCACCTTTTACAGCGGCAGCTGCTGCACGTTTCAAGATGCCGAAGCGACGTGACGAGGGGGCCGCACGACTCTTTGCTACCTACGCAAATCACTTGGCCGTCGTGGCCATAAAGGGGATGGCCGACTACCCGATTGAGTCAATCCCGACCGACCCAGGCGAAATGCGGAAGAAAATTTTGGCGCGCGGCGGGGGAAAGGATGACTTCCGCACGGTTCTTCACACGGTGTGGGACCATGGGGTGGTTGTGCTCCCACTCAGGGGAAGAGGGACTTTCCACGGCGCTTGCTGGCGCTACGAGGGTCGAAACGCGATTGTGCTGAAGCAAGCATCGAAGCATGAATCCCGTTGGACGTTTGATCTGCTCCACGAGGTGTTCCACGCAGCGCAGCGACCCGAAGAAGAGATGTTCGAGTTGGTTGAGGCGGAAGCAACGTCCGACGCACGTCGAGAGTCTGATGAGGAGATCGCGGCCAGTCAGTTTGCGGGAGACGTGATGCTTGATGGCAAGGCGAATGAACTGGCGGATGATTGCGTAGCACAGGCCAGCAACATGATTCCGCGATTACAACATGTGGTCCGGCGAGTGGCGAAGAAGCGAGGAGTGAGCGTCGGCGCACTCGCGAACTACCTGGCCCTCCGGTTGTCCTGGCAAGGCCTTAACTGGTGGGGTGCGGCCGCTAACCTTCAGCGCAAGGACGAAGACCCCTGGATTGTCGCGCGCGACGTCTTTATTGAGCGGCATCCTTACCATATCGAAGATGAGGTTGATCAATCGCTACTTGATCGTGTCCTGAACTGAGGAGATCCGAACGCCCGAATTCCAAGAGCCGGCTCGGCTCTACATCAAGTGTACATCGGCGGACTGCGAGAACGATCTCCATTGCTTCAAGTAGTTGAGAAAGATGACCGAAGAGCAGCGCGGGAAGTGTCGATACTGCGGCGCTGACCTTGTAGACTGGAATCGACTGCACGTGCGCGACTTCGGTGATGTCGAGTACACGTTGGACGCATTGAAGAACGAGATGATCTGCCACTACTTCTTCCATCGCGAGTTCGACGAGAGATGAACCGGGGTTCAGGCCGGATTTCGTGACCGCCGGAAGCGGGTAGCGCACAGTGTTGTACGGCTCGGCCACCGGGCGCCGATAAACTTGTCTGACGTCAGCGTCTATGGGACAGACAGGTGCCGGCGCAGCTCAATTTCCCGCTAGGTGATATCGGACAAACCATGCCTTTCAGCTTCGTTCACACCGCCGACATCCATCTCGACTCACCCCTGCGGTCCCTGGCGCTGCTCAACCCCGATCTTGCTGAACTGATCGGCGATGCGACCCGTCTCGCATTCGAGCGGACCGTCCAGCTCTGCCTCGACGAACGAGTGGACGCGCTGATGATCGCGGGCGACCTTTACGATGGCGATCAGACATCGATGAAGACCGCTTTGTTTCTTGCCGCGCAGCTTCAGCGATTGACCGAGGCCGGCATTGGTACCTTCATCGTCCGCGGCAATCACGACGCCCAATCACGGATCACGCGCGAACTCACCCTTCCGGAAGCCGTGAAGGTTTTCGGCGGTCGAGCCGAGACCGTCGAGCTCGACCACGATCGCAGCACGATGCCGGTCGTCATTCACGGCATCAGCTTCGCAAGGCCCCATGCCCCGGAGAGCCTGATCCCCCGTTTCCGGAGCCCTGTTCCTGACGCCCTCAATATCGGCCTTCTTCACACGAGCCTGGCCGGTTCCGCCGAGCACGACGACTATGCGCCTTGCAGCGTTTCCGATCTCGCCAGCACCGGCTTCGACTATTGGTGCCTGGGGCATCTCCACAAACGCGAAGTGTACAGCCGAGAGCCATTCATCGTGATGCCCGGCATGCCGCAAGGTCGCGATATCGGCGAAGCCGGGCCAAAATCAGTAACGCTCGTTCGTGTCGCAGACGATGGCGCGATCGATTGCCATCCCCACACCACAAGCGTTGCTCAGTTCGAACGCATTCAAATCGACCTGGCAGGCGTTCCCGACCAGCGCGCCATGGTAGACCGTATTGCCGCGGGGCTGACGGACGCACGGACAGCGGCTCAATCGGACCAACTGGTGGTGCGCCTCGAAATGCGAGGTGAAACCGAGCTGGCGTGGCGGTTGCGTCGCGATCCTGAGCTCTTGCGAGCAGAAGCGTTGCACCGCGCCGAGCTGGTAGGCCAAACCTGGATCGAGAAGATCGCACTGGAAGTGTCCGCGCCTGGGGATCCCACCATAGGACCCATCGGAGAAGTCGCAGACACGATTCGCAGCAAGATCGCGCCGTCAGACTCTTTCCGGCGTTCAGCCCTAGAAGTGCTCGACGAGATCGAAAAGATCCTGCCGCCCGCGGCACGCGATGTGTTTGGCGACAGCGAGGAGAGGCGCCGAGAAATCCTTGACCAATTGATCGACGAGGGGTGCCAGACCGTTCTGGCACACTTGCAAGAAACCCGCGCGGACGGGGCAGACTGATGCGCTTGGACCGCCTTGCTCTGACTCGTTACGGAATATTTTCCAATCGCGTCATCGACTTCGGCGAACCCGTCCAGGGCGAACCCGACTTGCACGTGGTCTACGGCCCCAACGAATCCGGGAAGTCCACCGCCCTTGCGGGCTTCCTCGATTTGCTCTTCGCATTCGAGCATCGCAGTCCCTACGGCTTCGCGCATGGGTACGACGCCATGCAGGTCGAGGCCGATCTGAGCATCGGCGGCGCTGTCCGGCGCCTTGTCCGTATCAGAAAGCGCCACGGCAGCCTGCTTGACGAGAGCGGCAGATCGGTGTCGGACGACCTCCTTGTCAACGCCCTGGGAGGCATGAACCGAGAAATCTACAGGGCCATGTTCTCGCTCGACGACGACAGCCTGGAGGCAGGCGGAGAAGAAATCCTCCGAAGCGAGGGCGATCTAGGTCAGCTCCTCTTCGCGACCGGTGCCGGACTTGTTGAACTCAGCGAAACCTTGACCCGTCTTCGCGCCTCCGCCGAAGGCTTTCACAAGTCGAGAAGCCGCAGCACTGAGCTCCATACGCTCAAGACCCGACTCGAACGACTTGAACGTGAGAAGAAAACGCTCGACACCGCCGCGAGCGCCCATGCCCGTCTGGCCGCCGAACGCGACGCCGCCAGCAACGCGTATGACCAAGCGATAGCCCTTCGCGCCAAGCTTGAGGCGGATCGGGAAGAGGCCGTGCGTCGCATGGATGGTTTGCGCCAACTCGCCCAAATCCGTCCGATACGGAAAGTGCTTGCCAATCTGCAAGAATTGCCAGAAGCGCCGCAGCTCTGGTTCACGCAGATCCCCGCCCTCATCGCCGACGAACCCATGCTCACCGAGAGAGTCAAAGGGCTGCGGGACCAGCAACGAAGCCTCCACGAAGAGCGGGAAGCTCTGGTTCTCGACGAAGCGATCCTCCAACTGAAGGACCGGCTCGCTTCGCTCGACAAGGGGCGCGCCCGATTCGTCACAGCCGAAGACGACCTTCCGAGGCGCCGTACGAACCTCGCCGGACACCTCGGCACCATCGAAGCCGTCATCCGGCGTTTGGACAAGGCCGCCGACACCGATCCCCGAACCCTCGTCATCCCCGCCGGCACGGTCGGATTGCTGAATGAGCTGATCGAACGGCGATCCGGGATCGAAGAACGACTGAGAGCATCCACCGAAGAACTGGAAGCCGCGAAGGCCGAGGCCGCGACTGCTACTGATGAACTCGCCAAGACCTCGAAAGGCGCAGACACGAATGACGATGTGATCCGGCGTCTTAACGAGATCATGGAGGAGATACAGTCCGACGACTTCGCCGCGCGACTCGCGCTGCATGACGAGCAGCACCACGACCTCAAGGCCCAGATTGACGAACAGCTCGCGCAAATTCATCCCTGGAATGGCGAAGCCGAGGGGCTGGCAGGCGTTCGCATCCCGGAGCAGGAAGAGATGCAGAATTGGAACTCTGCTCTCGACGAAGCACACCGCGAAATCGAGCGCATCGGCCGAGAAAAGACCAGGCTCGCTGCGGAGCGCCGCCGCCTGTCGGAACAAGCCGAACGCCGAGCGGCGGAGACCGGCGTCGTCGGAGATGAAGAGGCCGAGCGCCTGCGCGCCCTTAGGGACGAGGCATGGACGCTCCATCGCGCTGCGTTGGACGAAGAGTCTGCCGACACATTCGAAGAACGGTTGAAGGACGACGATGCTGCCACATCCGGGCGTATCGCCCATGCGACGGGGTTGGCCGAATTACGGCAAGCCACCGACGCGCTGCGAAATTTGGAGTCGGAGATCGCGCGCAACGAAGAAGAACTTACCCAGGCACGCGGAAACCAGCAGGCGACGCGACACCGGATTGCTTCCGCTGTTGCCCTCATGTCCCGTACAGGCGCCAGCGATATGCCCTCCGACATCTCACTTGCCAAATTGTCGGGCTGGATAGAACGCCGTGCCGGAATTCTCGTCATGCTCGCCCGCCTGGATCGGGAAAGCGCGCAGATTGATCGTGCTCAACGGGACGCCCGCGACCATCGGCGCAGGCTCAGCGAAATCTTGACTGCAGCCGGGCTTTCGCACAATCCAGACGGCGAACTGAAGGAACTCATCGGGATCGCGCGCCGAGCTCTGGCACTCCACACGGAACGACACGCCGCTTCGACCGCCGCGAGCGACCGCCTGGACAAGGCAAAGGCTGAGTTGGCCCGTCGGCAACGCGACGCGCGGCGAGCTGTCGATGACGATGCGGCCTGGCGCGAGGAATGGACAACGGCGCTGTCCGGTTCCTGGCTGGCAGACTTCGATCCCCCACCCGCCACCTCTGCGGTCCGCCGAATACTCGAAGAGCTCGGGCTCCTCGACTCCACGCTTTCCAAAAGCGACGAGCTTCAGGACCGCGTGGTCCGAATGGAAAGCGATCAGGCCGCCTACGCAGAGGAGATAAGAGGTCTGGTCGAGGAACTTGGCGGCGAATTCGATCCCGAGCGCCCCGTGGTGCAGGGTGATGCGCTCAAGGCTCGCTTGGCGGCTGCGGTCACCAATCAAAGCTCCCGCGAAGAGCTGCGTAAGAAAATCTCCGCTCTGTCTGAAGAAATTACATCTGTAGAGGGCGGCCTAGCCGAGCTGCACGCGCTTGCTTCACCGATGTTCGAGGCATTCGGTGTGGATTCTCTTCGGGCAGTGGACGAGAAACTGCAACAGGTATCACGGCGCAAAACCCTCCGCGAAGATCTGTCCGAACGGGAGGCCGGCTTGGTCGAAGCGATGAAAGCTGAATCGTTGGACGCCGCGGAAGCCGCTCTCACGGACGCAAGCGACGATGACCTTGAAAACCGGATTGCCGAGACCGGGGCCCGCCTCGCTGACGTCACGAACCGAACGCAGGAACTCTATCACCAATTGGAGACCGCCAAGGAGGCGATCAACGCGATAGGCGGTGATGGAGCCGTAGCTCGGCTCGAAGGGGAACGTCGCACATGTCTTCTCGAGATCCAGGAGCGCGCACGGGATTACGTTCGCACCCGGATTGGCGTCGAGGCCGCCGATCGTGCGTTGCAGACCTATCGAGACCAACATCGCAGCACCATGATGGAACGCGCCTCCGATGCTTTCCGCACAATCAGCCGAGGCGCTTATTCTCGGTTGGAGTCCCAGTTGACGGATAAGGGCGAAGTGCTGCTCGGCATCAGTGCCGGTGGAGACGCCAAGATCGCCTCGCAGATGTCAAAAGGTGCTCGTTTCCAGCTCTATCTCGCCTTGCGCGTAGCGGGCTATCTGGAGTTCGTCGACCAGCATGGCTCGGTCCCCTTCATCGCCGACGACATCCTCGAGACCTCGGATGACTTTCGCGCGCGAGAAGCTTTCCGTGTCTTCGCCGACATGGCCAAGGTAGGACAGGTCATCTATCTCGGACATCATCAACATCTTTGCGACATCGCCGCCGAAGTCTATCCGGGCGTCAGGCTCCACCAACTGTCGGATCCTCTGGAATCAGAGATCCAACATCAAGAGCAATAATGTATGCCATGAGGCCGGCGTAAAGGGCGGTGTTTCCCTCTACCCAGTAAACGACCGGGGGTTTCCATTAAGGTGTCCTTACACGTTCCGCCGAGTTTGCTAAAGGCCCTACCCCTCGTCGAGGAGGTTTGTTCACATCAACTCGGATCGCTTCCATGAATTTCTTGCCTGTTTCGCAACTCTTTGCGGGTCATATGTTTGCCTGTTATGCCGCGAGGCGGACGGGCTTGGAGCATCGGCAGGGGTGCAAGTCTCGCATGGCAGTTGTAGTTGCAGCACATCCTCACCCAGTAATCTGTTCCTTTCGTTTCCCAGGAGATAACGGGCGACATGCTGGTCAAACTCGGATCCGTGAGACAGATAGTGACTGAAGTCACTCACCAAACCAGAACGCGACAGCGTCAGGTGCACTTGCCCCTCGCGTCCACCTGCGCATTGACCGCGTCCATGCTTCTCAAGAGCTTCGTCCAGACGGCTCGATACGCTCTGCCATTTCGGATGCTCCGAAAGTGCTCTGGTGAGCCGGATCCGCCTTAGAGCTTGACCCAGAAGTGCGAATGGCCTCGCCACATGTGGTATATCCTTGTCGGCTACGACACCAGACGAGGAGGTCCACATGTCTTGGGACGAGGCCACTCATGCGCAGTATAGGCGCTCGTGGGATCGATATGAAAGTGATCTCACGGATGAAGAGTGGGACGTAATCAGACATCTTCTCCCGGAACCGTCGACGCGGGGACGACCGCGCACGACGGACCTTCGGGATGTGTTCAACGCGGTTCAGTACATGCTGGCGACAGGATGTCAGTGGCGTGCCATTCCCAAGTGTTTTCCGCCGTTTACGACTGTCCAGAACTCTTTCTACGCATGGCGCGCCAGCGGTGTCTTCGACTGCATGCTGGATGCGTTGCGCGAGCAGGCGCGGGCTCTGGCGGGACGCTCTGGGGAGCCGACGGCTGCGGCGATTGACAGTCAGTCCGTGAAGACGACGGAAAGCGGAGGCCCTGCGGGCTATGACGCCGGCAAGAAGATCAATGGCCGCAAGCGTCATGTTGCGGTTGACGTTGAAGGGATCCCGCTTGCGATCCGGGTTCACGTGGCCAGTGTGCAGGATCGGGACGGTGCGCCGGAGGTGATCCTTGCGATGCTGGAGAAGGCGCCGACGGTGACCCGACTGTGGGCCGATGGTGGGTATCAGGGTCCGAAGCTTGCGAGGGCGCTGGCGGAGCTGGGGCTCGCCGATCTGCTCGAGATTGTGCAAAAACCCAAGAATCTCACATCCTTCACCGTGCTGTATCGTCGCTGGGTCGTCGAGCGGACCTTCGCCTGGATGTCGCGGTGCCGGCCCTTGGCCAAGGACTTCGAGAGGACGCTGGAAAGCTCTCTGGCCTGGGCACAACTGGCGGCCTGCCGGTTCCTGATGCGAAGGGTGGCGCGAGGGGTAACCGCTTGAAACTGCAATATAACGCAATATCAACGACTTATGATTCAAACTCTTACGCTGGCATCCAACGGCAACAGGCCGGGTTTCCGAATGGACTCGATCTCCTCCGGTGTCAGCCGTATGCCGTGGTACCCGATCAGCTTTCCCGATCGCACCCAATCGAGCGTTGCGTCGATAACAGCATCGCGATCGGCATGTTCAAACAAGATATCCAGCGCGTCTTCAACAAACTCCGGCCGGCGGGAGATAAGCATGTTTTCAACGCCTTTGGGCCGGAGACCCTGTAGTACGGAGTGCTGAGGTGAAGCCCAATCATCAATCGCGTCGAAATCGATTTTCGCCATTGGTCGCCAATTCTAAAATCTAGCTGCTTTGGCCGAGGCTACGCCTCGTCTTTCCAAGTCAGTCTGACCTTGAGGCCATTTAGATGCGTCCAGGGAAGGACGCCTTGATGTTGAAGAATCCCGACAACGATTCCTGGCGAAATGCCCTGCTTCTCCGCAAAAGTCCGAACTGCGAGCTCACTGCGAGAAGAGCTCTGAACGAACCGTTTCCAGGCAGATCTGGGAACCAAAATGTTCGCGGCCCAATCGTTCGCCTCGGCTTCGAGTTCAGAGTCACCCCCATTCACTTCATCCACAAAGACGTTCTTCTTGCTATGCAGCAGAATATGCGCTGCTTCGTGGAAGAAGCTGAACCACAGGTGATCGTCCGACTTATGACGAGCGCTCAATTGGATCACGGCCTTTCTTGGAGATTGCCACCATGCCGCGCCGCTCAGGGCCAGCTTCGGCAGTGGCTTGACCAAGACCAGCGCGACGCCTGACTGATTGCAAAGCTGTCGCGAGCGGGGCAGCGCCTGCTCAATTGGCGAGCGAGTCAATTCACGGATTTCCTTCAGCGCCTTCCTGAACCGGCTCTCACGGTAGTCGCCGCACTCCTGCCCCTCCGCTTCAATCTCCCCAAGACGGAGCCACGTTGCCAATGCCGTCTCGTCGCTCTTGAAACTCGGCGAATGGCGATAGGCCACGTTCGCCAATCCATATTTGAGATTCCAAGCGTCGACCGATCCAACTCGGAAAAATGCCAAAAGCTCCGAGACGGCATCTGCATCGGTCTTGGGCCGACGAATAGCGCCGCGTTTAGCCAGCTCCTTGACCGGAAACCCCTCCACCCATGCACCTGAGCCCGCAGCATCGGCCGCTTCACTTTCCCGCGCTCGGTGGAGTTGGTAATCTGCCTCGATGCCGAGCCAGATGCTCGCATCCACGCCGAGCACCTTCTCGAACTGGAGGGCTGTCTCCGGCTCAAGGGATGCCTTTCCCGCGATGATCTCACTGATCAGTTTGGGAGAGCGGCCGCACCGCCGAGCGAACTCAGCGTGCGAGATGCCTTGGACCTCCAGGCGCTCCTCGAGGACCCACCCCGGCGGAACTGCATAGTCCGGCCGAAACTGATTGGTCGCTGTCGCCATGTCTCTCTCCTCTTTCAGTGATAGTCGATCACATTGGTGATCGTGATCGCGGTCACCTGTTCCACATCGATCCCTCCATCCTCCTTGCGGGGGATCGGGTCGTGATTGGCTTCGAAAACGAGTCGGTGCGGGTGAACGAGTTCGACAACGAACTGCTCGTCCCGATCTCCTCTCAGCTGATGCCGCCGGTCCGGCGGCATCGTGGGCACCAGAGCCAAATTGCGAGCCGCCTTCAGAACAGCAAGACGATTCATGATGGTCCTGGCCATCCGAGCACCATACGCCTTCTGGAGTTCGCCAGCTGAGTTGAAGGTCTTCTCAAGCTTTCGGGTCCGGAAGGCGATATCCAACGGATCGTCACATTTTCGTTACGCATTAGGTAATGGTTTATCCGGTGATACCAAGGAGCGCAAGCTCAATCTGGGCGGAGCTCGCCGCGGACCTTCAAGGCCCTCAGTCGCCGCCGGGCGGACGATGCTCCCGCTTCCGGCAAGCTGCTCATCAAGGACGGCGAGCAGACCACGGTCGAGCTCACGAGTTCGGACACGACCATGATCGAGGGCATTGCCGCGCACACGGCGACGCTCACGGTCCGGCTTTCCCGGCAGCTCTATGCCGGCGAGGTGATCGCGGTGCCAATCGCGCTGGCGACGAGCACAGGGGCGCGGCTGCCGGGGAGCGTGGACGGCAGCAATGTCGCCAACCACGACTTCACGGTCGCGGCCGGCGGCACGCAGGTCACGCTGGCGACCAACGCGCCGGATACCCCGCCACGGCTGGTCTTCACCGGCCACGGGACCAACACGGTGCAGACGGCGATCGTGACGCTGACCCCGGTGGCGGGCCTCAGCGACAGGGACAGCACCACCGAGACGGTGGCCAATGTGCAGGTGACGGCGTTGAACGACACCAGCGCCAGCGTCACCTGGGACGCGGTGGAGCATGCCACTTCCTGTGACGTGTCATGGAGTCCGCCTCGTCGCCGATGCGCCCGATATCGAAGGCGGCGAAGCCGGGCGGCGTCCAGGCCAGCGCCGCGGCGTGCAACCCGGCGTTCAGCGACACCGGCCTGGTGACGGCCATCGAACGGGAGAGGCAGGGATGATGACGGACGAACCGAGGCCGGGCTTGAGATCGAGACGGCACTGGGCGAAGTGCTGGCCCATGTGCGGGCGAGACGGCGTTGCCCTGCCGGATCGTGGACGACCCTGCCGCCGAGCGGATCGTTGCGCTCCGCAAGCGGGTGAAGGTGAGCCGGTAGACGTTCGCCGACCGTTTCGGGCTGGATGTGCGCGCGATTCAGGATTGGGAACAGGGTCGTCGTGTTCCCGAACGCTACAGCCCGCTTTTCGCGATGTTCATGTTCGCCCTGTCCTTGCAGTTCCGCCACTCGAAAGCGATCGCGCGAGGACGTATCAGACCTGCTTCTCCCGATATCCTTGCATTTATGGTATTATACGCCATATTTACAAGGATGATAACACGTCATAAATCACAGCTCCTCCGTGACCGGCTTGACCAGTTCCCCGCCGTGGCCCTCCTCGGCCCGCGCCAGACAGGCAAGACCACCCTGGCCAGGGTTATTGCCGAAGAGCGGACCAGCATCTATCTCGACCTTGAGAGCCAGGCGGACCGCGAGAAGCTGAGCGATGCCGCACCTTACCTGTCCGGGCACGCAGGAGAGCTGGTGATTATCGACGAGGTGCAGCGAGCGCCGGAGCTGTTCCAGACCCTTCGCGGCCTCATCGACCAGGGGCGCCGCCGCGGCATGCGGGCCGGCCGGTTTCTGCTTCTGGGTTCCGCGTCGATCGACTTGCTCAAGCAGTCGGGAGAGTCCCTTGCCGGCCGCATCGCGTATGTCGAACTCGGTCCGCTCACCGTTCATGAAGTGGGCGCTGCCCTGCGCGACGAGCTCTGGATCCGGGGCGGTTTCCCGGACAGTTTTCTTGCCGATGGCGACGACGCCAGCGCGGTCTGGCGGGAGAACTTCGTGCGCACCTACCTGGAGCGTGACATCCCGCAGCTTGGTCCGCGCGTGCCGGCGGAAACGCTGCGCCGCTTCTGGACAATGCTGGCCCACATGCAGGGCGGCCTGCTCAACGCGGCCCGGCTCGCGCGCAGCCTTGCCGTTGACGGCAAGACGGTCGCCCGGTATCTCGACCTGCTCGTCGATCTCCTGCTGGTGCGGCGCCTGCAACCGTTTCACGTCAACGTCGGCAAGCGCCTGGTGAAATCACCGAAGCTCCATGTCCGCGACAGCGGTATCGTTCACGCGCTGCTCGGGCTCGATGACCGGGACGCGGTACTGGGTCATCCGGTCGCAGGCGGGAGCTGGGAAGGGTTCGTGGTGGAGAACCTCCTCGGCGCGGCTCCGGAGCGCGTGAAGCCGTGGTTCTACCGAACCGCCGCCGGCGCCGAAATCGATCTGCTGCTCGAGATGCCGGGCGGAGACCTGTGGGCGGTGGAAATCAAGCGCGGACTGGCGCCGAGACTCGACAAGGGATTTCACCACGCACGACAGGACCTCCATCCGAGCCGCTCCTTCGTCGTGTATTCGGGCGACGAACGGTACCCCGCAGGCAAGGGTGTCGAAGTGATCGGCCTGGAGGAACTGGCATCCCTCCTCGCCGCTGCATGACGGCCGAACCCGGACAACGCGCGAAGGGTTCCTGCGGCCAACGTGGTTGGGCCCGATCCTGGCCTATGCGATGCCGGCACGCAGCAGGGCGTGGCGCTTGCGTCCCGAGGACAGCTTGACGATCCCCTCGGCGTCAAGGTCCGCGAGACCGACCTGGTAGTCCTCGCTGCTCACCACCACGTCATTGATCCGCGCACCCCCGTTCCTGATCAGCCTGCGCCCCTCCCCGTTGCTTGCGACCAGGCCGCTGCGCCGCAGCGCTTCCACGACCCACAGTCCGTCCTCCAGGTCCTGACGGTCGACCGGCAGACTCGGCAGTTCTCCGCCCCTGCCGCCTTCCTCGAACGTCCTGCGAGCGGTCTCGGCCGCGGCCTCTGCCGCCCCGGAACCGTGACACAACCCGGTTACCTCGTCTGCCAGGACCTTCTTGGCGTGGTTGAGCTCCCGGCCCGCGAGCGCCGCCAGCCGCCGGGTCTCTTCCAGCGGGAGATCGGTAAACAGCTGCAGGAACCGTCCCACGTCACCGTCCTCGGTGTTGCGCCAGAACTGCCAGAAGTCGTACGGGCTCAGTCGTTCGGCGTTGAGCCAGATCGCGCCCTGGGCCGTCTTGCCCATCTTCGCGCCCGACGCCGTGGTGATCAGCGGCGACGTCAGGCCGTGGATGGCCTGCCGGTCGATTCGGCGCGCCAGTTCGACGCCGTTGACGATGTTGCCCCACTGGTCCGATCCGCCCATCTGCAGTTCGCACCCGTAGCGGCGCCGCAATTCCAGAAAGTCGTAGGCCTGCAGGATCATGTAGTTGAACTCGAGGAACGACAGCGGCTGTTCGCGCTCAAGCCTGAGTTTCACGCTGTCGAATGACAGCATGCGGTTGACGGAAAAATACCGGCCGACCTTACGCAGGAACGGGATGTATCGCAGCGTCGAGAGCCATTCGTCGTTGTCGCACATGACGGCATCGGTCGGACCGTCGCCGAAGGTGACGTAGCGCTCGAAGATGCGCCGGATGCCCGCCTTGTTGCGCTCGATGTCCTCGTCACTCAGCAGCTGTCGGGCATCGTCGCGCCCGGACGGGTCGCCGACCTTGGTGGTTCCTCCGCCCATGAGCACGATCGGGCGGTGACCGCAGCGCTGCAGGTGCCGCAACATCATGATCTGGAGCAGGCTGCCGACATGCAGGCTGTCAGCGGTGCAGTCGAACCCGATATAGGCCGTCACGACCTTGTTGTTCATCAGCGTGTCTAGGCCACCGGCGTCGGTTGCCTGGTGAATGAACCCGCGTTCGCTCATTGTCCGCATGAACGACGAGGTGAATTCGGTCATCGGGATGCACTCCGGATCGCCCGGGTCTGGGAAGCCGCGGGTGTAGCATGCTCCTCCGGGCCTCTCAACAAGGCCGGTCACGCCGGCGCGTAGACCCCGAACACCTCCGCGAATGCCTTCATCTGATTGCCGACGGCCGACGAGGGCACCAGGATCGGGGTCCTGACACCCGCCTCGACGAGTTCTTCCACGCCTTCCCTGATTCGCCCGGGCCGGCCGGCCAGGGTGGTGTCGTCGAGCCAGCGGTCGGACAGCCTGGCAGCGACCGCCGCGTCGTTCCGGTCAAGGACCCGCTCGACCTCGTCCATTTCCTCGGCGTACCCGGCCTCGCGCCAGTACGCCCGGTAGTACGGCAACCGGGCATAGCGTGACAGGGTCCGGCGATTGACGGCGCGGGCCGCCTCAAGGTCCTCACTCACGCAGGTCGGCGTCATGCAGGCGACCTCGAACTCCGGGTCCGCGCGCACCGCGAAGGGCAGGGCCTCGAGCGAGGCCGCGATCCGGCTCCGGCAGGCATTGGCAAAGACGACCCCCTCCGCGATCTCGCCCGCCAGGGCGATCATCCGCGGACGCATCGCGGCAAGCACAACCGGGGGCAGACCGCCGGTGCGCGGAACAGCGCGCAGCCGGTCGACGAAGCCGCGCATGTCCTCGAGCGGCCTTCCCGCGCTGAGCCCGAGGCGCCTGTGGGTGGACTGGTGCGAAACGCCGATGCCGAACCGGAACCGTCCGCCCGACACCTCGTGCAAGAAGCCTGCGGCCTGGGCGAACTCGTCCACCGGCTGGAAGTAGATTGGCGCGATCGAGGTGGCGAAGGTCAGGCGTTCGGTGACATGGGCGAGCGCATGGCACAGGCTCAGTCCGGCAAACGGACTCGGAACCCACAGACCGGCAAAGCCGCGGCGTTCAATCTCGCCCGCCAGTTCGAGCGTCTGGCGCCGACGGCCGGGAACCGCGGTCAGGCTGAGGGCCGGCATGGTCATGGCGTCTCTCCGGTCGTGGGTCGGCAGGTCAGCCCCGCATCACGCAGCAGGTCGAGCAGCTGACCGAGCTGGTCGAGCTTGCCGGGCACGTCCCCGGGCACCGGGTCGAGCCGCAGGGTCGTCACACCGGCCCGGCGGTAGACGGCGAGCCTCTCGCGGATCGCGGCTGGCGGCCCGATCAGGTTGCTCCTGAGCACGAGGTCGTCCGGAACCGCCTCGATCGCCTCCTTGCGGCGACGATCGATCCACAGGCTGCGGACCCTCTGACATTCCTCCTCCCATCCCGCACGACGGTACGCGTCGTTGTAGAAATTGCTGGTAGCCGATCCCATGGCGCCGAGCCGGAAGGCAAGCTCGGGCCTGAGCGCCGACACCGCACCCTCGACATTGTCGGTGATCCACAGCCGGCCGCCCGCCTGCAGGTCCAGCGCGTCGAGCGACCGGCCGGCCCGGGCGGCGCCACGCCCGATCGAGCCCCAGAAGACGTCGGCACGCTCGGGAACGAAACAGGTGCCGAGCCAGCCCTGCGCCCGCTCGCCCGTAAGCTCGAGGCTGCGTTCGCCCAGGGTCGCAAGGTAGATCGGCAGGTCCGGCCGCGGGGGCATGGCCAGCGCGATCGACTTGCCTTCACCATCCGGCAAGGGAAACCGCATCTGCCGGCCCGAGAAGGATATTCTCTCGCCGCCGAGCGCCATACCCAGCACGTCGAGCGTTTCCCGCAACCGCTCGAGCGGCCGGGAAAACCGGACACCGTGCAACCCCTCCACCACCTGCGGACCGCTCACACCCAGTCCGAGGACGAACCTGCCCCCGGTCAGGCGGTCAAGACTGAGCGCGGTCATGGCCGTCATCGCCGGCGCCCGCGCCGTGACCTGCATGATGCCGGTGCCCAGGATGATGCGGGAGGTGAGCGGCGCCAGTGCGGCCAGGGGTGTCGCCGCATCCTGTCCCCAGCCTTCGGCCGACCACACATTATCGACACCCAGCCGCTCCGCTTCCAGCACGTAGGAGACGATGCCGTCCCAGTCCTCTCCGGTTGCCGATGCACTGCCGATGGAGATGCTGGTCTTCACGACACGGTCCCTCCCGACTGTCTCGTCCCGGCGGCGGCCCTCGCAAGGACGCCTCCGGTCATGGGTTCCGGAACTCCGGTGACACCCGGATAGCTGATCGGCAGGCCGCGGAGCGAGCGAACCGCCAGGTAGGCGAAGGCCTGTGCCTCGAGGCCGTCACCATCCAGTCCCGCCGCCTCGCCGGGCACGACCCGGACCCCGAGGCGCCGGCGCAGTTCTGCCATCAGAGTCGGGTTGCGCCTGCCGCCGCCCACCACCACCCAGGTGTCGGGCAGTGACGGAAGGTGGTCGCAGGCGCGCGCAGCCGCGGCGGCCGTGATTGCGGTCAGGGTGGCAGCACCGTCCTCGGACGAAGTCCCGTCCATCAGCGCGCGCGTCTTCCCGGCGAAGGCGTTGCGGTCAAGTGACTTCGGCGGCGGGAGCGTCAGGTACGGTTCACGCATGAACCGCGCCACCAGCGCCTCGTCGACGTGCCCGCGTGCCGCCATCCGGCCGTCCTCATCGAAGTCGGCGCCGGTCCGGGCCCGCACCCAGTCATCGATCAGCCCGTTGCCGGGACCGGTATCGAAGCCCAGCAGTTCCCCTTCACCCGGCCCGATCCAGGTCACGTTGGCCACGCCGCCGACATTCAGCACCGCGACCGGCAGCGCCGTTCCGGCAAGCAGGGCCCGGTGGTAGACCGGGGCCAGCGGCGCACCCTGCCCTCCGGCGGCGACGTCAGCGCTGCGCAGGTCGTGAACCACATCGATCCCCGTGAGTTCCGCCAGCAGCGCCCCGTCACCGAGCTGATCGGTCATGCCCCTCTCGGGTGCGTGGCTGATCGTGTGACCGTGAAACCCGATCACGTCGACATCGCCCTGTGCCAGTCCGCCCGCCGCCAGCACCTGCCGGACCGCGTCGGCGTGCCGTCGGGTCAGGTCCAGCCTCACCCGGTCCCTGTCACCTGCCCCGTCGACCAGGGCACGAAGACGGGAGCGGAACTCCGGCGGATAGGAAACCGACACCGCCGCACCCGGCCGTACCACGTCACACCCGTCGGTCACGAGCAGGGCCGCGTCGACACCATCCATCGAGGTGCCGCTCATCAGGCCGATTGCCGTGGTGTCCTGCACTGTCATCTGGTCCACCGGACGCTGGATGAGAAGGGTGCGAGCCTATGGCATCGGACCCCGGTTGCACAGCATCCGCCGGCGGGCACAATCCGCTTGTCTCCGGCGGGTTCCGGTGCGCAGCATGAAGGACGGAACGCACCGGCCCGCAGGCGGCGTGCGTCGTCTTTCCGACCGGCGGTTGTCATGCACACCCTCGTGTTTCTCGAGCCCGGCCACTTTCACGCCGCGCTGGCCCTGCGAACGGAGAACCCGCGCATCGACCCGACCGTGCACCTCTACGCCGGCGCGGGTGCGGAGCGCGATGCCTTCCTCGACCTGGTTGCCTCGTTCAACCGGCGTGCAGAACACCCCACCGCCTGGACCGTGAAGGTGCACGAATCGCCCGACCCGGAACGGGCCCTGGTCGAGGAGCGGCCAGGCGAGGTCGTCATTCTCGCCGGGCGCACCCGGCCCAAGCTCGGCACCATCGCGCGGCTGCACGCAGCAGGGCTGCACGTGCTGGCCGACAAGCCCTGGCTCACGGAAAGCGGCGCACTCGGTCACCTCGGGCAGGTAACGGCCGGCTGGCCGCTCGCGATCGACATCATGACCTTTCGCCACGAGGTGGTGGCACGGTTTGCACACGAGATCGCAACCGATCAGGACCTGTTCGGCGCCCTCGAGGGGAGTGCCGGCGAGCCTGCGATCGACATTCAGTCGGTCCACCACCTGCTGAAGCTGGTCAACGCCGCGCCGCTGCGCCGACCTGCCTGGTACTACGATACCCGCATCCAGGGTGACGGCCTTGTCGACATCCAGTCGCACATGGCCGACCAGGCCCAGTGGATCATCGGTGACGGTGACGGTCTGGTGTTCGATCGCGACTACGCGATCGAGAGCGCACGGCGCTGGAGCACACCGGTACCGTTGGAACTCTTCCGCGCCAGTACCGGGCTCGACGCCTTCCCGCCGGACCTCCTGCCATGCATCGGGGACGGGGTGCTGCAGTTCGCCTGCAATGGCGAGATCCGCTACCGGCTGCGGGGCGTGCCGGTACGCCAGCGTGCCGAGTGGGGCCAGCGCGAGCCGGACGGAGGCGGCGACGCTCACCGCACGACAGTCAGGGGCAGCAAGGCGACACTCATTGCCCGGCGCGGGCCCGAGACCGGCTTTCGGGGCGAGTTGCACCTCTCGCCACGCACTCCGGGACCGGGCTTCACGCGCCACCTCGCCGCATGGCTCTCCGCCCGGGAAACCGGGACGCCCGGGCTGTCGCAGCGCCCGTCCGGGCTCGGTTGCGAGATCGTCATTCCGCACCGGTTTCACACGCCGCACGAAGCCCACTTCGCGATGGTGCTCGACGAGTTCCTCGACCAGCTCGAGGCGGGTGCATGGCCGCGGGTTCACGCCGCGCGCATCCGCGCGCGCTACACCCTGCTTGCACGGGCGCGCGAACACTGCACCGACGACGGGACCGGGCAGTCACGGCAACCGGCATGAGCCCGCGAGTGACGGGAAGAAGACATGTCATGGCAATCGCCCGGGAACAGGCGAACTCCGCCAGGTCCGATTGCACCCGAATTGCCGTGCAGATAGGCTGACCCTGGCTTCATGTCTGGAGATGTCGGAGTGACTGAAAACCCCTTCGAGACCGGTCTTGACAGGAACGCGGCCAACCATGTTCCGCTCACCCCGCTGTCCTTCCTCGAGCGGACCGCCGCGGTGTTCCCGACCCGGACCTCGGTGATCCATGGCGCCCGGCGCTGGACCTGGGCGCAGACCGCTCAGCGCTGCCGCAGCCTGGCGTCGGCGCTTGCGAACCACGGCATCGGCGCCGGAGATACCGTGTCGGTCATGCTGCCCAACGTGCCGTCGGCCTTCGAGGCAACCTTCGGCGTGCCGATGACCGGGGCGATCCTCAACGCCCTCAATACCCGGCTCGACGCGGCGACCATCGCCTTCATCCTGGACCACGGCGGTGCCAGGGCCCTGATCACCGACACCGAGTACGCACCGGTGATCCGCGAGGCGCTTGCACAGCTCGGACGCGAGATCCTGGTCGTCGACTACGATGATCCGGAAGGCCCCGGCGGCGACCGGCTCGGGACCATGAACTACGAGGAATTCCTGGCATCGGCGGACCCCGGCTACGTGCCGCGGCCGGTCGCCGACGAGTGGGAGTCGCTGGCGCTGAACTACACCTCGGGCACCACGGGGAACCCGAAGGGCGTGGTCTATCATCATCGCGGGGCCTACCTGAATGCTCTGGCCAACATCCTGACCTGGGGGATGAAGAAACACCCGGTCTACCTGTGGACCCTGCCGATGTTCCACTGCAACGGCTGGTGCTTCCCGTGGACCGTGACCTCGCTTGGCGGCACCCACGTCTGCCTGCGCCGGGTCGAGGCCGGGGCGATCTATTCGGCAATCGCCGAGTACAGGGTCACCCACATGTGCGGGGCGCCGGTGGTGATGACCATGCTGCTGAATGCGCCGGCCTCGGAGGTGCGCACCTTCGATCACGAACTGGCGATGATGACTGCCGGAGCCGCGCCGCCGGCGGCGGTGATCGAGGGTATGGAGCAGCGCGGCGTGTCCATCACCCATGTCTACGGGCTGACGGAGGTCTACGGTCCGGTCACGGTGTGCGAATGGCACGATGAGTGGAACGACCTGCCGATGGCGGAACAGGCCAGGCTCAAGGCGCGGCAGGGTGTCCGCTATCCGGTGCTCGAAGGCCTGATGGTGGCGGACCCGGAAACCCTGGAGCCGGTTCCGTCCGACGGCGAGACCATGGGCGAGATCTTCATGCGCGGCAACGTGGTGATGAAGGGATACCTCAGGAACCCGTCGGCCACCGAGGAGGCGTTCCGCGGCGGCTGGTTCCACACCGGCGATCTCGCGGTGATGCACCCGTCCGGCTACATCGAGGTCCGGGATCGCTCGAAGGACATCATCATTTCCGGTGGCGAAAACATCAGCACCATCGAGGTCGAGGACGTGCTGTTTCGCCACCCGGCGGTTCTGGAGGCCGCCGTGGTGGCCCGGCCCGACCCGAAGTGGGGCGAGACTCCCTGCGCGTTCGTGACCCTCAAACCCGACATGGCGGCGAGCGAGGACGACATCATCCGCCACTGCCGCGCGGGGCTTGCGGGGTTCAAGGTACCGCGAACGGTGGTGTTCGGTCCGCTGCCGAAGACGTCGACCGGCAAGGTGCAGAAGTTCGCCCTGCGTGACCGGGCGCGGACGCTGTAGCCCCTACAGCAGTCCCCGTTCCGCCAGGTTGCGCATCAGCGCGCCGGTGCCGAAGGTCCATGGCGCGATCGCCTCGCTGTGGTTCACGCGGTTGACGAGCGCGCCCAGCCGCGGCGTCGAGATCCGGACCACGTCACCCACCTTGTGGGTAAACCCGCCTCCCGGCGTGTCCCGGTCCTGTGTCGGCGAGAACAGCGTGCCGGTCATCAGGCACACTCCGTCCGGATACTGGTGGTGCGCCCCGATGGTCTCGGCCACGAGCGCCAGCGGGTCGCGGCTGATCCGCGACATCGAGCTTGCGCCGTCGAGCACGAACCCGTCCGGACCGCTGACCCGCAACGCGAGTTCCGCCGATCGCACGTCGTCGATGCCGTAATCGTCATCGAAAAGCCGGATGAAGGGTCCGATCGCCGCCGAGGCGTTGTTGTCCTTCGCCTTGCCGAGCAACAGGGCACTGCGTCCCTCGACATCGCGAAGGTTGACGTCGTTACCGAGCGTCGCCCCCACGGTTTCTCCCCGGGCGTTGACCACCAGCACGATTTCCGGTTCCGGGTTGTTCCACGAGGATGCGGAGTGAATGCCGATCTCGGCACAGGTGCCGACGGCCGACATCGGCTGCGCCTTGGTAAAGACCTCGGCGTCGGGACCGATTCCCACCTCCAGGTATTGCGACCACATGCCCCGCTCGATCAGCATGTCCTTGAGCCGCGCCGCCTCGGGAGAACCAGGGACCACGGCCCCGAGATCGACCCCGATCGCCTGTCGAAGTTCCGAGCGGATTCCGTCTGCCGCCGACGGGTCGCCCTTGGCCCGTTCCTCGATCACCCGTTCCAGCATGCTCTCCGCGAAGGTGACGCCGCAGGCCTTCACCGCCTGCAGGTCGACCGGAGCGAGCAGGTACGGCGCCGTCGCGCCCACCGCCGGCAGGACGGAAACCGCGAGGATGTCGGCGAGGCTGCCGATGTCGTGGCCCCCGGCGCTCCTGACCCCGGCACAGGCCGACGGCCGGTTCATCAGTTCCGAGCAGGTGGGTGCGAAGCCGGTGATGTCGAAAACGCGGTCGTCGCGAACGGTAACGACCGCCGGGCCGCCCGGCGTGCCGGGAAGCCACGCCCGCCCGACCAGGACCGCGCAGTCGCGGTCCTCGGGCAGGATGTCGGCAACGGTCAGGTCAAGCGGCATCGCCGATCAGTCGGCCACACATTTCTGGCGCTGTTCGCCGAGCCCCTCGATGGTGAGGTGCATCTCGTCACCGGGTTTCAGGAACACCGGTTCCGGCTTGATCCCGAGGCCGACACCCGGGGGCGTTCCGGTCGAGATCACGTCGCCCGGATGCAGGGTGAAGAACTGCGAGAGATAGTGCACAACGTGCCGGACACCGAAGATCATGGTGCTGGTGTTGCCGTCCTGGAACCGCGTGCCGTTGACGTCGAGCGTCATCTTCAGGTTCTGCGGATCCGGAATCTCGTCCGCGGTCACCAGCCACGGCCCGGTGGGGCCGAAGGTGTCGCAGCTCTTGCCCTTGGTCCACTGCCCGGCCCGCTCGGCCTGGAATTCCCGCTCGGAGACATCATTGCAGATGCAGTAGCCGGCCACGTGGTCAAGGGCGTCGGCCTCGGAAACGTACTTCGCCTCGGTACCGATGACCACGCCGAGCTCGACCTCCCAGTCGGTCTTGACCGACCCGCGCGGGATGCGAACGTCGTCGTTCGGGCCGCTGATCGCGGAATTCGCCTTCATGAAGATGATCGGCTCGGGCGGTGGCTTGGCACCGGTCTCGGCGGCATGGTCGGAATAGTTGAGCCCGATGCAGACCAGCTTGCCAATGTTGCCGACGCAGGGTCCGAGGCGGGTCGAAGCCGAGACTGCTGGAAGAGTGCCCGCATCGAGCGCCCTGAGCATGTCGATGCTTGCCGGACCCAGGGTCTGCGGAACGATATCGTCGATCACGCCCGAGAGATCGCGGATCACGCCATCCCCGTCGAGCAGCCCGGGCTTCTCTTCGCCCGCCGGTCCGTGGCGCAGCAGTTTCATCCCCTATCCCTCCCGTCCGACGTCCGGCCGGCATCACCGGCCCGGACCTGTTTCTGTGTGAGTGCGAATGCGCCGGAGCATCCGTCCGGCACCGGACCCTGTCAAGCGGACGGACCGTCGCCGCCCGCCCCCTGTGCGCCGTCGATCCGGGGACCGAAACTGAGCGGCGGCGTTCCCGGATAGAGCGAGAAGTGGGTGTGGATGCACGACCAGGCCGCGCCGGGACCAGGCCGCGACAGGATTGCGGTGGTGCGCCCGGGCCGGTGGAAACTGCCGCCATCCTCATGGTAGCCCACCGAGGTCCAGGTGGCGGCGAGGAACGCAAGCAGGCGGTCCGGAGAAAAGCCGACGTGCATGGCGTCGAAGTCCCAGGCGAACCGGTCAATCCTGCCCCAGACATTGCGCCACTGGCCCTGTTCCAGCGCGTCGAGCCCGCTCACCACGTCCCGGTGGGTCCCGAAGGAAATCACCTGCTCGTCGAACAGCACCCGCGCCGCCTCGTAATCGGCGGCTCGCACACAGGGTTGCCAGCGTGCGAGCCAGTCCTTGACCGATTGCACGTCGTCCGCGTCGCCCCCTGACACCGCCACCCTACTCCGCCGCCGCCAGGTCGGCGCCAGCGCGGGGCTGCAGCTCGCGCGCCTTCTCCTCCAGTGCCGGGAGGATGGCGCGAACCAGTTCCGGATCGAGATCCCGGGCAATGTCGGGATAGCCGGATGCCTCGATCATGGCGCCGAGCTTGCCCGCCTTCAGCACGTCGAGCGTCCACTCCAGCGTATCCGGAACCACGGTCTTGTCCCAGTAGTAGCGAAGGTTCTTGTTGCGCGGACCGTAGTGGTAGTGCGGCTCGAGCCGGAAGCAGTCGAAGGCGATGATCTCGGTTTCCTCGGCATATTCGTGCTCCGGCCCGCCACAGACATCGGACAGGACGTGGATCGCGAGACCGCCATCCTGGCCCAGCACCCGTTTCTCGAGCCCGAAACGGATGTTTCCGGCCTCGATGATGTGGTCACCCCTGTTGTGCTTGACCAGCCTGATCGCGCTGCGGAACAGGTGCCGTGCCACCCGCTCGACCTCGTCGGCCGCCCCCGCCATCACCGCGCTGTCAAGCGAGGCCGCGATTCCGGGATAGCCGGCCGCCGCCAGCATCTCGGGCAGGCGCTCGCGAATCTGCCGTGCCGACCAGCCGATCGGGTTTCCGTCGGTCACCGGATCGATCTGGCAGATCCGGGCCTTGCCCTCCGGCGCATAGGTATAACTGCGTTCGGCATGCATGCAGGTGAACTGCAGCAGGCTGGTCTCGCGCCCGTCCACATCCCCGCGCACCTCGATGAGGACACCCTGGTCGGCATGGTGATCGATGTTGGCATCCCACTGCTCGTGCCAGACGGCAAGAAACACCGCTCCCGCCTCGATCCTGTTGTAGTTGGAACGCATGTTGGCCTCCCTCGCCCGGTCCGTGACAGCGCGACACGATACCAGCCCGACCGTGGCGGGAACAGACGCCGGATGCGACGGGGTCGGGACGGTCGTGAAGGAATGGTGCCCAGGGGCGGATTCGAACCACCGACACGCGGATTTTCAGTCCGCTGCTCTACCAACTGAGCTACCTGGGCATCGCGCGGCGACGGTAGGCAGCGCGACTCCGTGTCCATTACCGGGCACCCCTGCGCGTGTCAACCGACCCCCGGGGCGGGCGATCCGTCGTGCTCAGGAACGAGCGGCCTTCCGGCGCCGGAACCAGCCGACGATATAGGGCTGCATGATGCCGAGGACCGCAAGCACCAGGAACAGCGCCGCCAGCGGCTGCATCCCGATTTCCCACCATGCGCCGTCGAACATCTTGAGCGAGTTCTGCAGGTTGGTCTCGACCATTTCACCGAGGATGAGACCGATCGCAACCGGTGCGACCGCGAAGCCGAAACGGCGGAAAAGGTAGCCGATGACACCGAAGACGAGTGCGACGTAGACATCGAGCATCGACTGCGCAAGCGCGTAGGAACCGAGAACGCTGAATGCGAAGACGACAGGCCACAGGATGTTACGCGGCACCAGGGTGACACGGGCGAACAGCTTGGCCGCGAACAGGCCAAGGACGAAGAACAGCACGTTGGCGACAAACATGGTGCCGAAGATGGCGTAGACCTTGTCGAGCTGCTCGGTGAACAGGTGCGGGCCCGGACGCAGTCCGTGCACCATCAGCCCGACGAGGATCACCGCCGTGGTGCCGCTGCCGGGAATGCCCAGGACCAGCGTCGGCACCATTGCGCCGCCGGTTGCCGCGTTGTTGGCCGTTTCCGCCCCGGCGATGCCCTCGACCGCCCCCTTGCCGAACTCTTCGGGCGTACGCGACCAGCGCTTTGCTTCCGCGTAGCCGATCATCGAGGCCACCGTGGCGCCTTCTGCCGGCAGGATGCCGATGAACGTCCCGATGCCGCAGGAACGCAGCACCGTGCGCCAGATCTTCCTGTAGTCGGCCATGCTCGGCAGCTGCACCGCCTTCATCGCGATGTGTTCCATCGCAAGCTTCAGCGTCGTCGATTGCACCAGGAGCTCGCTGATCGCGAACAGGCCCACCAGGACCGGGATGAAGTTCAGCCCCTCGTAGAGCTCGTAGTTCCCGAACATGAACCGTTCGACACCGGTGCTGGCATCCGCCCCGATGGTGGCGAGCCAGACGCCGAACAGGCCTCCCATCAGGTTCTTGACCGCCCCGCCCTCCGATATCGAGGCCAGCATCGAGAGGCCGAAGACGGTGAGCGCGAAGTACTCCGGCGGCCGGAACTCGTAGGCCACCCTGGCCAGCAGCGGAGCGGCGATCGAGAGCACGATCACCGAGAAGATGCCGCCAATGGTACTGGCGACCACTGCAATGCCGAGTGCGCGGCCGGCCTCGCCGCGCTGAGCGAGCGGGAAGCCGTCGAGGCAGGTCGCTGCAGCCGCGGAGGTTCCCGGGGTATTGATCAGGATGGCGGTAATCGCACCGGCAAAGGTCGCGGAGACGTAGATGGTGGTCAGCACCGCGATCGCCGGCACCGGGTCCATGGTCAGGGTGAACGGCAGCAGCAGCGCCGCCCCCGTGGTCGCGCCGAGACCCGGCAGCGCGCCGAGCACCACCCCTCCCACTGTGGTGATCAGGATCAGCCCCATCAGGTAAGGGTCGCTCAGGACGGAGAACATCGAGATCAGCGCATCGGCAAGCATCACCCAGCCCGTTCTAACCGTAGTAGATGTTCGTCAGGACCCCTCGCGGGAAACGGACTTCCAGCACGAGATCGAAACTGAAGAAGATGGCGCAGGTGGTGATCACCGCGGCCAGTCCCGCGACCCACAGGCGCGTCTCGCCCCACAGCCTGCACATGCAGAAGAGCACGGCCGGCAGGGCCAGCATCATGTCGACATGTTCGGCGAGGATGTAGAAGACACCCATCAGCACGACGCTGAACCAGGTGACCTTCGGTTCGAGTTCCAGCCGCTTCGGGGGGGTCCTGGTGATCTGCAGAATCAGGGCGATGTTGAGCAGCCCCATCACCACCATCAGGAAGATGGGGAATACCCGCGGCTGCATCGAGTCCCCGACGATGATCTCCGGCACTTCTTCGAAGGTCATGCTCAGGTGGATCACCGCGGCACAGAACACGAAGACCGTGACGGGAAGACCCAGGTCGAACCAGTGAAGCCGGCCGGGCGGCTGCGCCCGGCCGGTCACGTCATCGGGATTCACCACTCCGGATCCGGCGAACCGGTCCGGACCGTCACTTCACCAGGCCCATTTCCTTTGCCGCCGGGATCAGGTCCTGCAGCAGCTGCCTGATCTGGGCACCCCACTCGTCGGAGCCGAGCACCGAGGTGTTGTCCAGACCGGACGTGGTCAGATACGCCTGATAGATGCTGTGGCCCATGGCCTTCAGCATGCCCTTCTCGAGCACTTCCGCCTTGGCGTCGTCGGCACCGGCGTGGGTGACGAACCCGCGCACCGTGGCGAAGACGACGTCGACACCCATCTCACGGGCGGTCTTGACGTCGGGGATCGGCTTCATCCGCTCGGTGTGCAGGACCACCATCGGGCAGATGTCGCCCGCCTCGATCTGGGCGGATGCCTCGGAAAGATTGAGCACGCCGACATCGATCGAGCCGGCGACCAGCTGGGTGGCGAGTTCCCCGCCGCCCTTGAACGGAACGATGGTCGGCTGCACCGCGCCGGCCCGCTTGGCGAAGACGAAGGCGGTGATGTGGTCAAGACCACCGATGTTCGTGGTCCCGAACTTGAGCTTGGTCTCGCGCACGCCGGCCAGGAACTCGTCGGAGCTCTTGTAGGGCGAGGTCTTGCAGTTGACCATCAGGACCTGCGGGTCGTTGGTGCCGCGTGCAATCGGTCGCATGTCCTCGACCTTCAGATCCGACTTGCCAAGCGCCATGGTGAGCGCGTGACCGTTGGTGAAGGTCATGATCGTGTAGCCGTCGGCGGGCCGGCTCTGAAAGTACGACATCGCGAGCGCACCGTTGCCGCCGCGCTTGTTGACCACCACCATGTCGGTCTTCAGCGTGCGCCGCGCGCGCAGCATCATCATGCGCGAGTTCACGTCGGTGCCACCGCCGGCACCGGCGTGGGTCACGACCTCGATGGTCTTGGACGGGTAGTCGTCGGCGACAGCATGGTTCGCCGCCAGCCCCAGGGCGGCAACGGCCAGCGCCGAAACCCCGGCCATGACCAGGCGGCCGGTTGTTCGGCCAGTCTTCCGTTCTTGCATGTCAGTCCTCTCTGTTCACGTTGTCACCGCCGCAGCGGCTCCGGCCGGACGCAAGAGCGTCCGGCCGGCAGTCTAGTCGGCAGGCGGACAGTGGCAAGCGCGCAGATACCCCGACCCTGTCCCGGCTGCCAGAACAGGGTCGACAGCGCACGCCTCTTCATGGATGTTCCGCAGGCTCGCGGTCACCGTCCGGGTCGGGCGGCCGCCTGCCGGACGTGGTCTGATCCTGTTTCGGGGCTGCCGATGGACACGCATCAGAAAGCCGAGTTGCTGAACGACCTGATCGGCAAGGCCCGCAGGGCGGGCGCCGACGCCGCCGACGCGGTCTTCGCCGAATTCCGGTCGCTGTCCGCCCACCAGCGCCTCGGCCAGCCGGAGGCGGTGGAGCGGTCGGAGGGCGGTGACCTCGGCCTGCGGGTGATGGTCGGGCACAGGCAGGCGGTGGTCTCCTCGACCGATCTGTCGGCCCCGGCACTTGAGGAACTGGTCGAACGCTGCGTCGGCATGGCCCGGGCGGTCCCGGAGGATCCCTGGGCCGGACTTGCCGATCCCGACCAGCTCGCCGGTGAACTGGTCGAGATCGACAGCGTCGACCCCGTCGAACCCGCACCCGACGACCTGGTCCAGCGGGCGGCCGAAGCCGAGGAGGCCGCGATGGCGGTTGCCGGCGTGACCAATTCGGAAGGGGGCGAGGCCGACTGGTCGCTGTCGCGATACCTGCTTGCGGCCAGCAACGGGTTCCTCGGAGAGTTCTCGCAGTCCAGTCACGGTGTGAGCGCGGTGGTGCTCGCCGGCGACGGGCAGGACAGGGAACGCGATTACGAGTTTTCCGCCGCCACCCACCTCGCCGACCTCGCCGACCCCGCCGAGGTCGGCCGGCGGGCCGGCGAACGGGCTGTACGCCGGCTCAACCCGCGCCGGCCGGCCAGCGCCGCCGTCCCTGTTGTCTACGATCCACGGGTGTCATCCAGCCTGGTCCGTCACCTTGCCTCGGCGATCAACGGCACGGCGGTCGCGCGCAGGACCAGTTTCCTCCAGGACGCGTTGGGCCGGCAGATCTTCGCCCCCGGCATCACCATCACCGACGATCCGCACCGACAGCGGGGACTGGCGTCGCGGCCGTTCGATGGCGAGGGGCTGGCGACATGCCGGCGCAATCTGGTCGAGGACGGCCATCTGCGCTCGTGGGTCCTTGATCTCGCCTCGGCGCGACAGCTTGGTCTGGAGAGCACCGGGAGCGCCAGCCGCTCGTCCGGGGGCACACCGCACCCGGGAGTGACCAATCTGCACCTGGCCGCGGGCAGCGTGGGGCCCGACGAGCTGATCGCGGATGTCGATGACGGACTCTATGTCACCGAGCTCATGGGCAGCAGCGTCAACATGGTGACAGGGGACTACAGCCGCGGTGCCGGTGGTTTCTGGATCGAGAATGGCCGTATCGCCTGGCCGGTCAGCGATGTGACGGTCGCCGGCAATCTGCTCGACATGTTTGCGCAACTGGTACCGGCAAACGACCTGGAGTTCCGCACCAGCGTCAACGCCCCGACGCTCAGGATCGACGGCATGACCGTGGCGGGTCCCGGCGGCTGACCGGCGCGACTCAGACGCCGCGGTATCCGCGGTACCAGTCCACGAACTCCGGAACACCGGTCTCGATCGGGATCGCCGGGACGAAGCCGAGGTCGGCAGTGCTCAGCGAGATGTCGGCCCAGGTCTCGAGCACGTCGCCGGGCTGAAGCGGGTGCCCTTCGATGATCGCGGCGCGCCCGCATGCCTGCTCGATCACCCGGACATAGTCGGTGAGAGAAATCGGCCTGTCGTTGCCGAGATTGTAGATCCGGTGGGGCGCATCGGCCTCGCCGTGCCGTGGGGGCCGGTCGAGCGCGGCCACCACGCCGCGCACAATGTCGGCGATGTGGGTGAAGTCCCGCTTCATCCTGCCGTGGTTAAACAGGCGGATCGGCTCTCCGGCGAGGATACGGGAGGTGAAGATCCACGGTGACATGTCCGGCCGGCCCCATGGCCCGTAGACGGTGAAGAACCGGAGCCCGGTGGCCGGGATCCGGTAGAGGTGGGCGTAGGACTGCGCCATGACCTCGCAGGACTTCTTGGTCGCACCGTACAGCGAGACCGGGTGATCGGTCCGCTGGCCAGGTGCACAGGGCATGACGGGGCCGGCGCCGTATACGGACGAGGAACTGGCGTAGACGAGGCCGCGGCAGCCCCCGTGCCGGTCCTGCAGCCGGCGGCAGACCTCCAGCACGACCAGCTGGCCGGCGAGGTTCGCCTGCAGGTAGTCGAACGGTCGTTCGATCGAGTGCCGCACCCCGGGCTGGGCGGCGAGGTGAACGACCCGGTCCAGGTCCGCATTCGAATCCAACAGCCCGAACAGCGCCGCCCGGTCGGACACGTCACATTCGTGAAACTCGAACCCTGTCATGCCGGAAATGGTGGCGAGCCGGTCACGCTTGAGCGACGGATCGTAGTAGTCGTTGACCGAGTCGACACCGACCACCTGCTCGCCCCGGTCAAGCAGGGAGCGCGCGACATGCATGCCGATGAACCCGGCGACACCGGTCAGCAGTATGGACATGCATCACTCCGCAGCGGCTCACCGTGACCGGATAGGCCGGACGCCCGGCAATGTCAAAACCGTCCGCCGCACAGGCACTCCCGTGCCAGTCGCCTCCGACAGGGCGGTTGCGAACCCTGTCCCGTGCGCGCCGGGCACGATCATGACGCCAGGAGACAGGGCGGCGCGGAACCGGCCCGACAGGCCGGTACTGCGCGTTGCCACAAAACCGGCATAATTCTATGCTGCCCGCAGGGCCGCGGGCAGGGAGAACTCGCTATGGTGTCGCCTGCCGTTACGCTGGACGACAAGTACACGCTGGAATCGGGACGCATCTATCTGACGGGCATCCAGGCGCTGGTGCGTCTGCCCATGGTCCAGCGCCAGCGCGACGTCGCCGCCGGACTTGATACCGGGTGTTTCATCTCCGGCTACCGGGGGTCCCCGGTCGGGGGGTACGATCAGCAGCTGTGGCGCGCCCGCAGTTTCCTCGCGAGAAACCGCATTCATTTCCAGCCCGGCGTCAACGAGGACCTGGCGGCGACCGCGGTGTGGGGCAGCCAGCAGACCACCCTGTTCGAGGGCGCGACCTGCGACGGCGTGTTCGCCCTCTGGTATGCCAAGGGCCCCGGGGTCGACCGCAGCGGAGACGCGATCAAGCACGGCAACATGGCCGGATCGTCACCGAACGGCGGTGTGCTCCTGGTTGCCGGCGACGACCACGTGGCGAAGTCGTCGACTGTGCCGCACCAGAGCGAATTCGCCTTCATGGACGCCAACGTACCGGTGCTGAACCCGGCCGGTGTCCAGGAGATCCTCGACTTCGGCCTGCACGGTCTGGCCCTGTCGCGGTTTTCCGGATGCTGGATCGCGTTCAAGACCACACCGGAAAACATGGACAGCTCGGCATCGATCAGTGTCGACCCGGCGCGGCTGCAGATCGTCCTGCCTGCCTTCGACATGCCGGCCGGCGGGCTCAATATCCGCTGGCCCGATGACTGGCTGGAACAGGAGACCCGCCTGCACCACTACAAGCTGCCCGCCGCGAGGGCGTACGCGCGCGCCAACACGCTCGACCGGATCATGCTCGACAGTTCCCGGGCCCGGCTCGGCATCGTGACCACGGGCAAGTCCTACCTCGACGTGCGCCAGGCGCTCGACGATCTCGGCATCGGCGAGGCCGAGGCCGAGGCCATCGGGCTTCGTCTCTACAAGGTGGGCATGCCGTGGCCACTGGAACCGGAGGGGCTGGCGGAGTGCGCCGCGGGACTGGAAGAGCTGCTCGTCATCGAGGAGAAGCGCCCGCTGATCGAGCAGCAGGTGAAGGAGCTGCTCTACAACGCACCCGCTTCGGCGCGCCCGCGCGTCGTCGGCAAGTTCGACGAGGCGGGGCGGCGGCTGCAGGATTCGGACGGCGAACTGCTGCCGGCTCGCATCGCGCGCGTGATCGCCGAACGCATCGGCCGCTTCCGGGACGACCCGGCCATCAACCGGCGGATTCGCGCGCTCGACGAGAGGGAAGCCGCGGTCCACCACGGCGGGACCGGCTTCGCCCGGACCCCCTACTTCTGTTCCGGATGTCCGCACAATACCTCGACCCGGGTCCCCGACGGTTCCCGGGCCATGGCGGGGATCGGGTGTCACTTCATGTCGGTGTGGATGGACCGGAACACCGAGACCTTCACCCACATGGGCGGCGAGGGCGCGACCTGGATCGGACAGGCGCCGTTTACCGACACGCGGCACGTCTTCGTCAACCTGGGTGACGGGACCTACACCCACTCGGGCCTCCTGGCCATCCGCGCCGCCGCCGCCGCCGGCGTCAACATCACCTACAAGATCCTGTTCAATGACGCGGTCGCCATGACCGGCGGCCAGCCTGCGGACGGCGGTTTCACCGTTCCCCAGATCGCCGCACAGGTTGCGGCGGAAGGTGCCCGCTCGGTCCGCATCGTGACCGACGAGCCCGACAAGTACCCGCTCGGGACCCGGTGGCCGGACGGGGCGGTGGTGCACCATCGCGACGAGCTCGACACGGTCCAGCGCGAACTCCGCGAGGTCGAGGGACTGTCGGTCCTCATCTACGACCAGACCTGTGCCGCCGAGAAACGCCGGCGACGCAAGCGCGGCACCATGGTCGACCCGGCGCGGCGCATCTTCATCAACGAACTGGTCTGCGAGGGCTGCGGAGACTGCGGCACGGCGTCCAACTGCGTATCGGTGGTCCCGGTGGAAACCGAGTTCGGCCGCAAGCGCGCGATCGACCAGTCCAGCTGCAACAAGGACTACTCCTGTGCCAAGGGGTTCTGCCCGAGCTTCGTCTCGGTGATCGGCGGCGTCCCGCGCCGGTCGGGGGCGGCCGCATCCACCGACCTGTTCGAGACCCTGCCGGAGCCCGGCCAGCCGCAGCTTGACCGGCCATGGGACATCGTGGTCACCGGGATCGGCGGGACCGGCGTGGTCACGATCGGTGCGCTCATCGGCATGGCAGCCCACATCGAGGGCAAGGGTGTCACCGTGCTCGACATGACAGGTCTGGCCCAGAAGGGCGGAGCGGTCATCAGCCACGTGCGGATCGCGGAACGACCGGACGACCTGCACAGCGTGCGCATCGCCACCGGCGGCGCGCGGCTGCTGCTCGCCTGCGACATGGTGACCGCGGCGGGCCCGGACGGACTGTCCAGGGTTTCGCGCGGAGAGACCACGGCGATCGTGAACACCCGGGAAACCATGACCGGGGCCTTCACCCGCGACCCGGACCTCGCGTTCCCCGGCGCCGAGTTTCGCGAGGCCCTGCGCACCGCGGCCGGCGAGAACTCGACCTGGTTCGTCGACGCCACCCGGATCGCGACGCGCCTGCTCGGCGATTCGATCGCGGCCAACCTGTTCATGCTCGGCTATGCCGTGCAGAAGGGACAGGTTCCGATCGGGCTGGAGGCGATCGAACGCGCGATCGAGCTCAACGGCGTGGCGGTGGAGTTCAACCGCCAGGCGCTGCTGTGGGGGCGGCGGGCGGCGCACGACCCGGAGGAGGTCGAACGGCGGGCCACACCGCCCGCGACCGCACCGGTACACCGCGACAGGACGACGACGCTCGAGGAGATGATCGAGCACCGCGTCCGGTACCTCGAGGCGTACCAGGACCAGGCCTGGGCCCGACGCTATCTCGAACTGGTCCGCGAAGTGGAAAGCGCCGAGGCGAACCGGACACCGGGCATGTCGGGGCTCGCCGAGGCGGTCGCGCGCTACGCCTTCAAGCTGATGGCCTACAAGGACGAGTACGAGGTCGCACGCCTGTTCAGCGACGGAACATTCCGCGATGCGCTCGCAGAACAGTTCGAGGGCGACTTCCGCATCGAGTTCAACCTGGCGCCGCCCCTGATCTCCAGAGCCGACCCGGAAACCGGCGAGGTGCGCAAGCGGACCTACGGGCCGTGGATGATGACGGTGTTCCGGTTGCTGGCGGCGCTGCGCCGTGTGCGTGGCACCCCGTTCGACATATTCGGGCGGACCGCGGAACGACGCATGGAACGTGCGTTGATCGAGACCTACTTCGAACAGATGCGCGAGGTGACCGGCACGCTGGACCGGGACAACCACGCGGCCGCCGTCGAGCTCGCCCGGGTGCCGGAGCTCATCCGCGGCTACGGTCACGTCAAGCAGCGCCATGTCGTCAGGGCCAGGGCCCAGCAGCATCAGGCTCTGGCGGCGTTCCGGGATCCCGATACCGCCCGGGCAGCCGCCGAGTAGCATCCGGTGCGGCGCTGGAGCAGGTGGCTGCTGGTCGCCGTCCTGCTGCTGGCACCGCTTCCCGTCAGCCTGGGCGTGCATGGAACCGCCGGTTCACACTGGAGCCAGGCCCGACGCGACAGCAGCGGTCTTGCGCCGGATCCGGCCATCGAGCCGGGTCCGGTCGTCCAGGTCTATGCCGGGCGGGCCTGGGGCTGGCGGCGCGCGTTCGGGGTGCACACCTGGATCGCCGCGAAACCGCGAAACGGCGATCACTACACCCGCTACGAGGTCCTCGGCTGGCGGGCACGTTACGGCGGTGATGCGGTACGGGTCTCGACCGGCACGCCCGACGGCTACTGGTACGGCGCCCGTCCGACTCTGCTTGCCGACATCCGGGGCATCCGGGCCGAGCGCATCATCGGCCAGCTGGCTCCGGCCGTCGCCGCCTACCCGGCCCGGTCCCGCTACCGGATCTGGCCGGGTCCCAACAGCAACAGCTTCACCGCCTGGCTCGCGCGGACCGTCGACGGACTCGCGGTCGACCTGCCGCCGACGGCAGTTGGCAAGGACTACCTGGTCGGCGGCGGCGCGATGGCGCCAAGCCCGAGCGGGACCGGCTGGCAGGTCTCGCTCGGGGGACTTGCCGGAGTACTTGTGGGACTGGACGAAGGGCTCGAGGTCTCTCTGCTCGGCCTGACCTGGGGGGTCGATGTCGATCCTCCGGCACTGAAACTCCCCGGCCTCGGTCGGCTCGGCATGGCCTCAATCGCACCGTAGCCGGGATGCGGCCGAACGGCGGGGCATCCCCTACCCGGCAGAGCGCCATGCGCCGGGCTCACGCGCCCTGATCGGGACGGAGCCCCCGGGCGGGTACAGGTGATGGCCTCGCCCGCGTTTCCCGGCGCGGGCCCTATGCGGGACGTATGCTGTACACCGTTGCCACCCACACGACGCGGGCCCGCATGTCGATCAGGTCTGCACGCTGTCTGTCGCGGCGCAACCGGCCCCCTGCAAGTGGCGCCATGTCCTGTCGCGGGTACCGGGTGGCCCGGCAGGGTTCCCTGCCCTTTTTCCAGGGCCCGGTACCAGCCGCGCGGCCGGCCTTGTCTCGCCGGGAGCTGCGGGCACCCGCAATGGTCGTGAAGAGCGGAGTGACGGTCCGCCCGGCCCATGCACCGGGTATAGAGCCGGTTGCTGACGCATCATGTATCCGATACCGTCAACCATGCGAGTGCATTCGCGTGGGCGGTGCACGACACGAAAAGGGGAGGCCTACAGTAATGAATTTGCGAACACTCACACGGGGTGCGATGGTCCTGCCGCTTGCCCTGGCCGTTACGGTGGCGGTCTCCACCGACTCCGAAGCCCAGAAACGGCTCAGATGGAAGATGCAGAGCGCATTCGGCAGCAAGATCCTGCATCTTGGCCCGAGCGCGATACGGTTTTCCGACAAGGTCTACAGCATGTCGGGCGAAAAGTTCCGGATCAAGTTCCACGAGCCGGGCGCCCTGGTTCCCGCCCTCGAGACCTTCGATGCGGTCTCGAAGGGAGCGATCGAGTCATCCTGGACCAGTCCTGGCTACCATGCCGGGCGTTACCCGGGACTGGCGTTCATGACCGCGGTCCCGTTCGGTCCGGGTCTGGGTGAATACATGGCGTGGAAGTGGTTCGGCGGTGGCAACGAGATCCGTGACCGCGTCTACGCCGACCATGACCTGCTTGGATTTGACTGTTTCGGCATTGGCCCGGAGACGTCGGGCTGGTTCAAGACGCCGATCGAGTCACTCGACCAGATGAAGGGCCTGAAGATGCGGTTCTTCGGCCTGGGTGGCCGGGTCCTGAGCAGGATCGGCGTATCAACCCAGCTGCTGGCGGGTGGCGACATCTATCCGGCACTCGAACGGGGGGTGATTGACGCCACCGAGTTCTCGTTGCCGACCATCGATATCGGTTACGGCTTCTACCAGATCGCCAAGCACAACTACTTCCCGGGATGGCATCAGCAGGTGTCGATCGGCGAGTTCCTCGTCAACAAGACCCTGTTCGAGGGATTGCCGCAGGCATACCAGGACATGATCGATGCCGCTCTGGGCTGGCAGATTCTGTACACCTACGCCGAGACCGAAGGCCTGAACCCCGATGCCATGCTGGAAATGCAGACGAAGTACGGGGTGACCAACCACCGGTGGACAGACGAACAGCTCGGGGTCTTCGAACAGGCGTGGCGTGACCTGCTGGAGGAAGAGTCGGCAAAGGACCCGTTGTTCAAGGAGTTTGCCGACAGCTACCTCTCGTTCCGCGAGAAGTACAAGATCTGGGGTGACGCCCAGGCTCTCAAGGGCACCTATCTGGACTGACACCCGGTTCCTCCGGTCGCAGTTCCGCGACCGGGTTTGACCGAAGGGCAGTTCGCCCAGGGATGCGCCGGTGCGGGACCCGGCACGGTTTCGGGATCCTGCACCGGCACTTCCGCCTTGCGCCGAAAGCGACCGGTCCGACAGGGAGCGTGCCGCGCGGGCACCGCGACCTGCTCACCGGCAGTCCCGAATTCGGTGCTGCTCCCCTTTCACCATCACGAGATGCCTGTGCGGGCATGCACCGACGCCGTCGCCCGTGTGGTCAGGCTCGGAGGGGTTCAGGCCCTCAGAGCTTGAATCATAAGTCATTGATATTGGAGCCTCTTGTAGAGTCGGGGGGAGGCGCGCCCTGCCGTAGGCCCGAGGGAGTAGCTGTTGCCGGCAGCTTTCGCTCGACGCCGGTGCCTCAGTCTCAGCCGTAGCCACGTTTCCTCACCCCCGCTCGTCGAACCGGGCGTGCGGTTTTCCCGCACCCGGCTCTCAGTCGGGATCATGCCTTCGCCCACGGAAAGGTCTTTGTCCGTCGCTCAAGATGTATCAGACCGAAGTCTCTGCGCAGTCTGGCATCCGGGAAGCGCACGTATTGCCCGGACTTCACCTTGTGCTTGTGACAAAGCCACCGTCGCAGCCGCCGGGTCGTGTGTCGGTCGATGGACTTGTAGGCCGGTGAGACCTGCCCCAGGCTGAAGTAGTTCGCCCATCCGGAGATCATCCGGTTGAGTTCGGCCACTTTTGCCTCGGTGTCCATCCAGACGGACTTGCGGTCCGTCTTCTCGCTGATCCGGTGGCAGATGTCCTGGACACTCGCCTTGCTCGGGCGGTTGCCGACGTAGCGGCTGCCGTTGGTCCGGCGCCAGTTCCAGCCGATGCGGTATCCGAGGAACTCGAACGGTTCCTCGGGGCATCGTAGACATCGGGTCTTGCGGGCGTTGACCGGCAGTTTCAGCACTCCCATGATCCGTTTGACCGTCGCCAACATCTCTGCCGCCGGCGCCTTTCCGAATACACAAAAGTCGTCTGCGTAATTCACGATCTCCGCCCCGAACCGTTGGGCATAGCCCTTGAGTTTCCAGCCAAGGATGAAGCGACGCATGTAGATGGAGCTCAACAGCGGGCTCACCGGTGACCCCTGAGGGGTTCCCTTGCGCTCCCGCCGTGCCCGGTTCGTGCGGCGTGTGCCGCCGTCCCCGTCGTCCTCTTCCACCGGCGCTTCCAGCCACGCCTTGATGAGCCCCAGGAGCCGTCCGTCGCTGACGCGCCGGGCGATGCTCTTCAGGAGTTCGGCGTGCGGAATTTCGCCGAAATAGTTCGAGAGGTCGGCGTCAACCACCTCGTGGTGCCCCCGTGACAGCAGGCCATGAATGCGGTTAACCGCATCCTTCGCACTGCGGCCCGGCCGGTAGGCATACTGTTCCGGTTGCAGGTCCGCCTCGAAGATCGGCTCCAGCACAAGCATGGCCGATGTCTGCGCAACCCGGTCCTTCAGGCACGGAATGCCCAAGGGCCGGAACTTCCCCGGTTCCTTCTTCGGGATCAGGACCTGACGCACCGCTTGCGGCATGTAGGTCCCGTCCCTCAGTTCCCGCGACAGGTCCCCAAGCCAGTCTCCCACCCCCGTCTTCTCGATGTCCGCAATTGTCTCGCCGTCGACCCCCGCCGACCCGCCATTGCGGCGGACCCGCTTCCAGGCCTCCAGCAAAAAGTCCTCGCGCCACACCTTGTCGATCAGGGCGTGAAAGCGTCGGTCGGGTTCTTCCTTCGCTTTCTCATGCAGTGTGTTCTGGAGTTTCCGAACCCGTTGTGCCCCTGTTAGACCTTCGCCAGTAGGCATGCCTTGCTTCCTTTCCACACAACTCCCGACTCAGGGCCCCTTCCCTCGACCGGCGTTACCCGGCGTCTCCAGTATTACGGGCCCATCCGCCACCCTGACGGCCCGGCCTGTCCCTCGCGGGCTTCCGGTTGGTGCGTGCCACACCACCATCAGGGCTTCCCGTGTTGCTGCGTTTTCCATCTTCCGTGCATGTCGGCGCCATTACCCCGGTGGAAACGCCCCGGTGCGCGTGTCGCTTGCTTCCCGGTGCGCCGTCGGCCTTCCCCAGAAATCTGGTGGGTCGGCTTCCACATGAGCCGTTTCGAGGCCTGCTCAGCGTTCACTCACGTTCCGACCTGCATGGTCGCTGAGCTGCCCAAGGCAGCCCTTCTCTCCGCGGTGCTTCAAACCATGTCGTTGCCTCCATGATCCGCCGCGGCTGCTACCAACCGAAGCGACAACTGTTGGGCGGGGTTCGCACCCGCAAGGAAAACGCGCCTTTCCACGGCGCACGCAAAATTGCGAGCTCAGACAGGTGGGAGAAACGCTGACGGGTCTTCATGGAGGTGGCTGGCGCCGATTTTCCGTCCCGGGCCGCGCATCCGGGGCCTGATCTGGCGGATGTGGCCCGGTTCGGCGGAATCCGGGCGAGCGTGACCGCTGCTTGCGCGGGAAGCGATCGGGATCGGTTTGCAGACGGGGAGTTCAGGGCAGAAGGCGCTGCAGGTGCTCGACGGTCAGTGCCAGGATGCCGAACATGAGGTGGCAGGACACCTTTGCCGCCCCTCGGACCCGGACATGACGGCCACCGTCGTCATCCTTCAGAAGGGCACTCACCCTCTCGCTGTTGGTGCGTTCGGCGTAGCGGACCGCCGTCGCATCGCGATCGTTGAGTGCCCGTTGCGCCGTCGCGTCCTGGCGCACGGCCTCCTTGAGCGCGGCATCGCGACGAGGATTTGTGTCGATGATCGCGACATGACCCATGCTCTTGCTGAATTCGTGGATCTGCTTCGCGTCACAGGCGGCGCCCATCAACTCGTACAGGTCCGTCACCCTCTGCCCGGTCTGTGACGCCAACGGGATCGCGGCCTGGCTGTCGTGCAGTGACGCCGAGGTCAGAAGGCAGCTGATCGGGATGCCGCCGTCCGCCGGGTCGACATGCTGCAGCTTGGAGCCGTTCCAGGACACCGTGTGGCCCCTGGCATTCCGCTTCGTGCCCCGGTCGCACTGCTTCGGCAGATCCGCGATCATTTCCGCGAGATCCATCCGCAGCTGCGCATCGAGCCGCTTGTCTTCCTTCACCACCACCTCACCCTTGCGTGGGCGGCCGCGCTTGCGCTTCGGCCTTTCGGCCTTCGCCGGCTTCGGTGCCGGTTTCTCCCGTGCCTCGATCGCAGTGGAATCGCGCGAGACATGCCCGACGATGGGTGTCTCCAGGGCCGTGGTGACCAGTGCTTCGTGCATCCGTGCCGGAAGGTCGCTGGAGGCACACTCGGCAAAGGCGCGCGAGAACGTCGCCTCGCTCGGGATGGCGGAACGCCGTGGCCACCCGCACAGCTGTCGCAGCACCGGATCCGCATCGATCCGGTCGATCAGATCGCGCGTGGTCGCCAGGTTCCAGATCGCCCTGGCAATGAACGCACGGGCCAATGCCACCCGGTCCGCGCAGGGACGGCCCACAAAACCGGGCTGGCCGATGAAATGGTCCTCGGGAGGTGCAAACTCCAGCACCGCAACCAGCTTTCGGTGCCGATCCGACAGACGGCCCACGGCGTCGGTCAGTTCGGGAAACAACTCGCCTTGAAATCGGCACCAGAGGTCGGATACACTCTCGAACAAGGGCATCGGGGAGACTGCCTTTCGTCAGTATGTTGTTGGTCTCACAACCCCAACAGACCACTGGGCGGTCCCCGTGTCCCCTCTCTTTCCGAAAACCGCCCCCGTTCAGGGCCCGGAAATCGCGTGAGCCCGCTGTTTTGCAAGAGGCTCGAATATCAAAATATTCCCTGTTCGCGACAATAGCCTTGTTTGGAACCGGATCGATATTGGGGTCTAAGAAATAGTCGATTAAAATCTCGGAGTGGGAAGGCCGTATTCGTGTAATCTCCCCTACATGGGCAAGCTCATCTACCGTGCCTTCCTGCATGAACAAACATGGTAACCGCATCATTTCGTCGAACAGGATCGAGCCGCTATTCTTGAATCGGTTTTCTAGCGCGTTTTCGGTATACTCAAACAACCGTCCCGTTTCGATGGTCCCAATTCCGCCCGTCCAAGGCATGTGCTGCACGAGCAAATTGTACATTCTCTTTCACCACTCATTTTCTATATCGTAAGGTATCGGCATGTGCAGCGTTTAGCCATGCACGGCATCCGCCTTCGCCCAACCAGGTTGCCGTCTCTCGGCATGTTGGCGGCCAGACGGTTGATCCGAACGAGCAGCGCCACAACAACGTCCGCGAGGCGGTCGACTGCCAGTTCGACGACAACACAGCCCTTCGGCACCGAGACCCGCCCGCACCATGCGAGGGAGGAAGTCAGTCATCATGTCGTCGAACCTCCATATCAGCAAAGCCTCTACCAAAGAGCGACCAGACGACTAGCGAACAACGCCCTGCTCTCGCGCCATTTGTGTCGCCAAGACTTCTGTCTTGTCGAGGAACGCAAAAAACGCGCTCAAGTCATCGAGATAGTGCTGCCATTGCCTGCCGGTCTCCTGCTCCCACGAGTACCTCTTTCTCCACAGTTCCACATCTTCATCCATATACGCGAAGAAGTCCGTTAAGGTGACCAACTCCCGGTCATTCGGCCTCGTAGGAACTCTAGGATCGTCGGTGCTAAGGAATGCAACCAGATCGAACGGAAAGTCTGTTGTTGTTTCCCGAAACAACTCCTCTAGTTTCACGACGGTGGGTCCTACAGTATCGTTGAATTGGCCGTACAGCTTGCTAAGACAATGTCCATTGAAACCCTTGAACGGATCGACCCCGATTAGATGAAGCAGACACTTCAATCTGAGTTCAAGGGAGATCGCAAGATTGAAATGACTGGCCGTCTTGAGCGATTCCCACACGCTGTGCGACGGCCACCCGGTTGAGCCTCCTACCGGCGAGAGATCTCCCTGCCTGACCTCCAGACGACGTATCTCTTGCTCTACCAGCCAAGCAGACTGTCTAAAAAGCCCGCGCGTCCCCGATCAGCCTAAGGAATTGCACGCCGTTCATGGTCTCAAATCTCCCCGGCACTCTTTGGCGTCCGCTACCGATAGTCGGACGCACGCTGCGCCGACGATTGAAGGGGTTCCCCGCACAGCACGAAGAGGTCAGTGCAGGGCAGCGCAAATCCGCCGGACCAGCCGGCCTCGCCAACCTTGCCCGGTCCAATCCCTTCCCGACCCTTCATCAGCGGATAAAGCCGGAGACCCAAGGCCGCCAGTACATTGAGTACCGTCGCGAAACCCGGATTCCCGTCGCTCGAAAGCGCCTTGTACAGGCTTTCCCTGCCGAGTCCGGCCTTGGCCGCCACGGAGGTCATGCCCTGGTGGCGGGCAACGTCGCCCACCGCTGCGGCAATCACACGCGGATCTCCGTCCTCGAAGGCCGCTTCGAGATAGGCGACCGCATCATCCGGAGTCTCCAGATACTCCGCGGGGTCCCATGGCCGCGTCTTGGCCAATGCAGTCGCAGCGCCTTTTGCAGACCCAGTCATCGGTCCCTCCCTTTCACCAGTTCATGTGCAAGATCACGCGCCTTCTCGATGTCTTGCCGCTGGGTGCTCTTGTTGCCACCAAGCAACAGCACCGCCGTTCCTTCGTCGACCAGAAGGCAATACACGCGATAGCCCGGCCCGTAGTCGATCCGAAGTTCCGAAGCATGTTTCGTTCATTCGCCCGAAGGTTGACATCACGCATCAACGACGGCTCAAGCTTCCACGCCTTCCCCTGCTTGTCCTCAATTCTGCATTCTCCCCGAAAATACAGCACAATATCCTGACCGCTGGATCGTATCCCCCTGGACTCCTCAATCAAGTCCGACACGCAGCCAATACACTTCGCTGCAACTTGACTTTCATTCCGCTCCGGCGGCCCGTGTGGTTCCTCATAGAGCTTGGCCTGCCATGGTTGGGCTAAATTCAAGTCGACGCCCGTAAGCATCGCGCTCACGAGCCCGGCGCCTTGGAGTTTTGCGTTCAACAGGCTAGCATCTTGCAGAAGTGCATTGTTGAATTCAGTTCCCGTAAAGTCGCATTCGGAAAGGTCCGCTCCAACAAATCCTGTGCTCGCCATCCTCACGTGTCGAAAAACAGAACCGAGTACATAGGCTCGGCGGAACGTAGTACCGACAAGACAGGCGCCTTCGAGGAGTGAATTGGTCATATTGGCTTGTTCCAAGTCTGCGCACCACAAATCCGAGGCACGTAAGTCCGTCCCGGAGGTAGCGCAGCGCCCGTATGACCCTGGCGCTGCCGTGCGGGTCGTGTCGCAGATGGTGCGCGATATCTGTCACTGAGCCGCGACTTTCGGAAATTTGCCCGCTTTAGGTTCATTCCGGAAAGAGGGATACGGTCCTCCTCATCTAGCTTGTTCGCTCTCTGAAATGATGCGTAGAGGTCTTCGCCTTCAAAATCGGGGGTGAAGTCCAATTGCTCCCGCCTGGCATTCCAGCGTTCGGGTCCTTCGAGAAGCCAGGTGACGTGTTCGGCATTCGCCATGCGACTATCCTCGGATACGCAAGTGGTTCCGGGTGGACCCGAACACATCGCAGTTCACGACGGTATAGTTCACGCCGCCCCTGAATGACTGCCACTCCCTCAACCCGAGGGCCAGCAAGGCTGTGTCCTTCTGGTCGCACGCTGGATAGTCTCCCGCCGGGACCCGCTTGTTCTCCAGACCCCGGCACAATCGCATGAGTGCGCCGTCGTGGTCCGCTCCTGGAGCAGCAATCATCGATGACGTCTCAATCCCGCACACGATCAATCCATGCTATTTCGCTGATGGTGGCTTCGGACTCTGGTTCGTTTGTCCCTAACCAAGAACTCTCGATGTCCACCTTTCCCTCGATCCCATGTGCACGCAGGCATTCATCCGCTAGAGGCTGTAGGTCGGGAGCCTGCTGCGCAGCGATATTCTTAGTCCTCTCAGGGACCGTACGGACTTCGTTCAACACGCTCTGTGCTCTCGTTAGAGCTTGAATTATAAGTCATTGATATGGCTTTATATATTAGTTTCAAGCGGTTGCCCCTCGCGCCACCCTTCGCATCAGGAACCGGCAGGCCGCCAGTTGTGCCCAGGCCAGAGAGCTTTCCAGCGTCCTCTCGAAGTCCTTGGCCAAGCGCCGACACCGTGACATCCAGGCGAAGGTCCGCTCGACGACCCAGCGACGATACAGCACGGTGAAGGATGTGAGATTCTTGGGTTTTTGCACAATCTCGAGCAGATCGGCGAGCCCCAGCTCCGCCAGCGCCCTCGCAAGCTTCGGACCCTGATACCCACCATCGGCCCACAGTCGGGTCACCGTCGGCGCCTTCTCCAGCATCGCAAGGATCACCTCCGGCGCACCGTCCCGATCCTGCACACTGGCCACGTGAACCCGGATCGCAAGCGGGATCCCTTCAACGTCAACCGCAACATGACGCTTGCGGCCATTGATCTTCTTGCCGGCGTCATAGCCCGCAGGGCCTCCGCTTTCCGTCGTCTTCACGGACTGACTGTCAATCGCCGCAGCCGTCGGCTCCCCAGAGCGTCCCGCCAGAGCCCGCGCCTGCTCGCGCAACGCATCCAGCATGCCGTCGAAGACACCGCTGGCGCGCCATGCGTAGAAAGAGTTCTGGACAGTCGTAAACGGCGGAAAACACTTGGGAATGGCACGCCACTGACATCCTGTCGCCAGCATGTACTGAACCGCGTTGAACACATCCCGAAGGTCCGTCGTGCGCGGTCGTCCCCGCGTCGACGGTTCCGGAAGAAGATGTCTGATCACGTCCCACTCTTCATCCGTGAGATCGCTTTCATATCGATCCCGCGAGCGCCTATACTGCGCATGAGTGGCCTCGTCCCAAGACATGTGGACCTCCTCGTCTGGTGTCGGAGCCGACAAGGATATACCACATGTGGCGAGGCCATTCGCACTTCCAGGTCAAGCTCTCAGACCTGCTTGAGTTCGAGCCCGTTGCCCTCAGGATCCGACAGGTAGATCGACAGCCCTTCGCCGTGCGCACCGAAGCGGACGACCGCATCGCCGGTCTCGATGCCGTGGGAGTGCAACCAGTTCCGGATCGCACCGGCATCGAACGGAGAGACCTTGAGTGCGACGTGATCGACATTGCGTCCCTCCGCACCCGGGCCCGCACCGCCGGCGGCGCCAAGCTCGCCGTCGATGGTCACGAGATCGATCAGGGAACTCCCGGCCGAGAGATGCCACAGCCCCAGGGGTTCGTTGTGACGCACCAGCGTGCATCCGAGGACATCGCGGTAGAACGCCAGCATCCGGTCGATGTCGCGGACCCGGAGCACCACGTGGTCGATCCCGGCAAGTTCAAAGCTGCGCATTGCACTTCTCCAGCCAGCCACCGGACCAGAGGATAGCGGACCTTCCGATCGGCGCATATCACCCGAGTCGGGCAAGCATGCGCACCACGCGCCGGGTCCGGTCGCTGAACAGCCGCGGCGTGTAGAAGCCGCCAGCGGCACGCTTGCTGGCTTCGCCGAAGGTCGGGTACGGCAGGATGGTCTGGGCGACCGCGCCGATGCCGACGCGCTTCTGGATCGCCAGACACCACAACTGAACCATCTCGCCGGCATGGGTGGCGAGGACTGACGCGCCGAGGATGTGCCCGCGCGGGGTCACGATCACCTTGACGCACCCTTCGGTATCGCGTTCGGCCACGGCCCGGTCGTTTTCCGCCAGGTGCCCGCGAAGCACCTCGACCCGGCCGTGCCGGGCCCGGGCCTCGGCCTCGCCGAGCCCCACCGATGCCAGTTCCGGGTCGCAGTACGTCACCCTCGGAACCGCGCTGTCGTCCACCCTGGCCGGCAGGCGGAACAGCACATTGCGTACCACGACTCCGGCCTCGTAGCCGGCCACGTGGGTCAGCTGCCATCGACCCGCGGCGTCACCGATGGCGTAGACCCGGCGATTGCTGCTGCGCAGCGACCGGTTCACGGTCACGCCCCGGGGGGTGGCCCTGATACCGGCGGTATCCAGATCAAGGTCGGCAAGCGAAGGCACCCGTCCTGTCGCCACCAGCAGGTGACTTCCCTCGATGGTACGGGGCTCACCGCCGCCCTCGTCGACCTGGAGCGCCACGCGTCCCTCACGACCGCCCGCCGACACGACCCGGGCGTTCTCCACAAGCTCGATCCCGTCGCCGCGAAGGCGGGTACGCAGCAGGTCGACCAGTTCCGGATCGTCGCGCACGAGGATGGTTGCCATCTCGATCACGGTGACCCGGGCACCGAGGTTGCGAAAGGCCTGAGCGAGCTCGATGCCGATCGGCCCGCCCCCGATCACCAGCAGGTGCCCGGGCAGCCGGTCGGCATCGAAGATGGTCTCGTTGGTCAGGTACGGCACTTCGGCCAGGCCCGGGATCGGCGGAATGGCCGGCATCGATCCGGTCGCGATCACGAAGCGGCGGGCACGGACCTCGGTCGAGCCGCCCCGGACACGGTCGGGAGCCACGAACCGTGCCCGCTCCCTGACGACCCGAACACCCAGACCCTCGAACCGTTCCACCGAATCATGCGGCGCAATCTGCGCGATGACGCCGCGAATGTGCGCCTTCACCGCCTCGAAGTCGGTTTCTCCGGACTCCGAGCGGATGCCGAACACGTCGTCACGCCGCTGCCGGGCACGGGCGCGGCCGGCGGCGAGGATCGACTTCGAGGGAACGCAGCCGTGGTTCAGGCAGTCTCCGCCCATGGCCCCGGACTCGAACAGCACTACCCGGGCACCCATCTGGCTGGCGCCGGCGGCGACTGACAGCCCCCCCGCCCCGCCACCAATCACGCACAGGTCTGCACGAAGCAATTCCGACATGATTTTCTCCCGTTTTCGCCTCGGGCTTTTCGGCAGCCGTCATTGACGTGTCATCACCAAGTCGATATACACCCCTCCGGCCCGCCCGCGGTGGGCAATCACTGTCCGTTACCGGGGGCTTGCTTGTGAAACGCACGTATCAACCCAGCGTCCTGGTACGCAAGCGCAGGCACGGTTTCCGTGCGCGCATGGCCACCGTCGGAGGTCGCCGAATCCTGAGGGCGCGGAGACGGAAGAGTCGCACAAGGCTTTCCGCCTGAGGCCGCTGCGGCCGGACGCCATCGCAAGATGGAACATCAATGCGGGGGAGTGGAATTTCGCGTCTCGGACGGCTGACCCGGCGTCCGGAATTTCTCCGAGTCGCGAGGACACGACACAAGGCGGTCATGCCAGGACTGGTGCTTCAGGCATCCCCGACGCCGGCCGGCACGGACGGTCCGGCACCGAGGATCGGACTGACCGCGAGCCGCAAGGTCGGCAACGCCGTCATGCGCAATCGGGCACGCCGGCGATTGCGTGCGGCGGCGCATGACGTGTTGCTGCCACGCATGGGAGAACCGATGGACTATGTGCTGATCGCACGGGCCGCGACGGTCTCCCGTCCCTTCGATCAGCTCGTCGGCGACCTCAGGACCTGTCTTGCCCGCGTGTCCGGGCGGCGGGAGCGCCGACGGTGACGCCGGACCGCCTCGCAGTCGCGCTCCTCAAGCTGCCAGTCATCGCCTACCGGCTCACACTCTCTGCCTGGCTCGGACACGCCTGCCGGTTTCAGCCGACCTGCTCGGCGTATGCGCTCGAAGCGCTGGAGTCCCACGGCGCGTGGGTCGGCACCCGGCTGGCGCTTGCACGCGTGCTGCGTTGTCATCCCTGGGGCGGATCCGGCGTCGATCCGGTTCCACCGACCGGTGAGCACGAGAACGGACGGGCAGTCACATGAGCGACCAAAAGAACATGCTGATCGCCATCGCGCTGTCACTGGCGATCCTGCTCGGGTTCCAGTTCCTCTACGAGTTCCCGAAGATGGAACAGGAACGCGCGCGCCAGGCCCAGATCGAGGCCCAGCGCCCCGCCGAGCAACTGGCGCCCGCCGACGCGCCGGCAGCGACCCCGCCGGCTGACGTCGCCGCCCCGGGAGCGCCGGCGGCCCTGGTCTCGGCGGAACAACGCTCCCAGGCGCTGAAGTCCTCGCCACGGGTCGGAGTCGACACTCCGACGCTCTCCGGCAGCATCGACCTGCGCGGCGCCCGGATCGACGACCTGGTGCTCAGGAACTATCGCCAGACCACCGACCCTGATTCCGGACTGATCAGACTGTTCAGTCCCGTTGGCGCGCCGCGACCCTACTATGCCGAGTTCGGATGGGTCGGGGCCGGCACCGGGACCGCCCTGCCAGGCGGCGACACGCTGTGGACCGCGGACCGCAGCACCCTGACCCCGCAGAAACCGGTCACGCTTTCCTGGGACAACGGCGCCGGCCTCGTCTTCGAACGGACCTACGCGATCGACCCGGACTACCTGATCACCGTCACCCAACGGGTGCGCAACGCCGGCGCCTCCGACCAGACGCTGTTCCCCTACGGCCTGGTGGCGCGCAGCGGTACCCCGGAGACCCTCGGCTTCTACATCCTGCACGAGGGACCGCTCGGCGTGTTCGACGGCACGCTCAGCGAAATCGACTACGATGACATGCAGGACGAGCCGCGGATCGAGAAGACCACCACCGGCGGCTGGATCGGGATCACCGACAAGTACTGGCTCGCTGCCCTCGTCCCCGACCAGAACACCAGGGTGACAGCCCGGTTCGTCCACTCCATCCGCGACCAGGACGACCGCTACCAGGTGGACTATCTCGGTGGCAGTATCACGCTGGCCGCCGGTTCCTCGATCGAGGTGACGAACCGGCTGTTCGCCGGTGCCAAGGAAGTCAAGCTGCTGGATCGCTACAGCGAGGAACACCGTATCCCGAACTTCGACCTGGCGGTCGATTTCGGATGGTTCTACTTCCTGACCAAGCCGTTCTTCTACGTGATCTCCTGGATGTACGGGTTCCTCGGCAACTTCGGACTGGCCATCCTCGGGTTCACCGTGATCGTGAAGATCATCTTCTTCCCGCTTGCCAACAAGTCCTACCGCTCGATGGCCAAGATGCGGGAACTCACGCCGAAACTGCAGGCGCTGCGGGAACAGTACGGCGACGACAAGATGCGCCTCAACCAGGAGATGATGGCGATCTACAAGCAGGAACGGGTCAATCCCGCCTCGGGATGCCTGCCGATCCTGATACAGATCCCGGTCTTTTTCGCTCTCTACAAGGTGCTGTTCGTCAACATCGAAATGCGCCATGCGCCGTTCTATGGCTGGATCAAGGACCTGTCGGTCGCCGACCCGACGTCGCTCTTCAATGCCTTCGGCCTGATCCCCTGGGAGCCACCCTACTTCCTGATGATCGGCGTCTGGCCGGTGTTCATGGGCCTGACCATGTGGCTGCAGCAGCGGCTCAACCCGCAACCCACCGACCCGGTCCAGGCCAAGATCTTCGCCTTCCTGCCGCTGTTCTTCACCTTCCTGCTGGGGACCTTTCCCGCGGGCCTGGTGATCTACTGGACCTGGAACAACCTGCTGTCGATCGCGCAGCAGAAGCTCATCATGTGGCGCATGGGCGTGAAGTAGGACGCCCACCCCGAAGACAGAGGTGGCGCGGTGACCGAAGCGGCCCAGACCGACGGGAGGGACATCGAGGCCGGGCGGCTGCTGTTTGCGCGTGAATGCCGTTTCATGCGCGGGGTCGCGGCTCTCGACCAGCTGCCTCCTGCCGGCGTGCCCGAGGTGGCCTTCGCCGGCCGGTCGAATGTCGGCAAGTCCAGCCTGCTCAACGCCCTGGCCGGGCGCAGGGCGCTCGCGCGCACGTCGCGGACGCCGGGCCGCACCCAGCAGCTCAACTTCTTCGATCTCGGGGGCCGGCTGACCCTGGTCGACCTGCCCGGCTACGGCTGGGCCCGCGTCTCCCGCAGCCTGGTCGACGCCTGGACCAGGCTGCTGCGCGACTACCTGCGTGGACGCCCGACCCTGCACCGGGTCTGCCTGCTCGTGGACTCCCGTCACGGTTTCAAGCCGTCGGACCGCGAATTCATGGACATGCTGGACACGGCCGCCGTCACCTACCAGGTCGTGTTGACCAAGATCGACAAGGTGAAGCCGCACGCGCTCGAGTCCCGTGCCGGGGACATGGGCCGCGAGATGGCGCGCCGGGGTGCCGCCCACCCGTCTCTCGCCCGGACCAGCGCGCAGGAGTCGTTCGGCATCGCCGAGTTACGGGCCGAACTCGCCGGAATCGCCGGGAGTTGACGTCACCCTTGCGCAGCGGGACGCGCGGGGTATAAGCCCCGGGCGGGCAACGGGAGCGCAGACCATGAGCACCTCCGAGGCGGCTGCAGGGCAGAGAGTGGCATGGCTGTCAAAGGCCGAGATCCTGACCGAGGCCCTGCCCTTCATGCGCCGCTACAGCGGTCGCGCGGTCGTGATCAAGTTCGGGGGCCACGCGATGGGTGATCCGTCGCTGTTCCGCAGCTTTGCCTCCGACATGGTCCTGCTGCGCCAGGTCGGGGCCAACCCGCTGGTGGTACACGGGGGCGGGCCGCAGATCGGCGACATGCTCAAGCGACTGGCGATCCGCAGTACCTTCGTCGACGGGTTGCGGGTCACTGACGAGGCCACGGTCGAGATCGTCGAGATGGTGCTCTCCGGTTCCATCAACAAGTCGATCGTTGCCGCGATCAACACGGCCGGCGGCCGGGGTGTCGGGATTTCGGGCAAGGATGCCGGCCTGATCTCGGCAGAACGGCTCACTCGCACCCGCGTCGACCCGGACAGCAGGGTCGAGCAGGTTCTTGACCTGGGCCTGGTCGGCGAACCCCGCAAGATCGATACCGCGCTGCTCGATACCCTGATGCAAGCGGGTTTCATCCCGGTGATCGCCCCTGTCGGCCAGGGACCGGATGACAGGACCTACAACATCAACGCCGACACCGTGGCCGGCGCCGTTGCCGGTGCGTGCGACGCCCGGCGCATGCTGATGCTGACCGACGTCGAGGGGGTGCTCGACGAGACCGGAACACTGATCGAGGAACTGACCGTCGGCGAGGCGCAACGGCTGATGCGGACCGGCACCATTTCAGGCGGGATGATCCCGAAGGTCGAGACCTGTATCGAGGCGGTCTCGCGCGGCGCCGGCGCCGCGGTTATCCTCGACGGCCGGATCCCGCACGCCGTGTTGCTCGAACTGTTCACCTCCCAGGGTGCGGGCACCATCATCCGCGCGAGCTGAGGCGGACCAAACGCACCGTGCCGGGGACAGAGATGGACCAGAAACCCGCCGCCTGCCCGACGCTCGACGCCGGTGTCGTCACCAGCTGGGTGTTCGACCTCGACAATACGCTCTACCCGGCGGCGTCGAACCTGTTTGCCCGGGTCTCGGTGCGGATGACCCGGTTCATCTGCGCGGAATACGGCCTTGGCGAAGACGAGGCCCGCACGCTTCAGCGCCAGCTGTTCCGCACCCACGGCACCACGTTGCGCGGCCTGATGGTGGAACGCGACCTCGATCCCGAACGGTTCCTCGACTACGTGCACGACATCGACCTTTCCGACCTCGAGCCCGATCCCAGGCTGGCAGACCTGATCGCCCGCCTGCCGGGTCGCAAGGTCATCTTCACCAACGGATCGGTTCCGCACGCAGAGCGGATCATGAGCCGGCTCGGCCTCGTCTCCCTGTTCGAGGGCACCTTCGACATCGTGGCCAGCAACTACATTCCCAAGCCCGACCCGCGGCCGTATGACGTCATGATCGCGCGGTACGGGATCGAACCGGCCTCCTCGGTCATGATCGAGGACATGGCGGCGAACCTGCGGCCCGCGGCCGCGCGCGGGATGACCACCGTCTGGCTGCGGCACGATGCCGAGTGGGCGCGCGCGGGCGCCGGCGACGACCACATCCACCATCGCATCACCGACCTGTCGGCGTGGCTCGAACATCTGCTGAACAACGGGTAACGCGCCCGGCGCAGTCCCGAGAATTCACGTGGCCGGATCGCGCGGGTTCGTCTATACAAGCGCTGACCGGTCCGGCGACGTGACGGCACGGGTGACCGGTCGCATCGTTCAGTGAACAGATGCACGGGTCCACGCCGCGGAAATCCGGTCATGAATTCAGCCGAACTCGAAGCCATCATCGAACGGGCGTGGGAGGACCGCGCCGCAATCAGCCGAGACACGACGGGGGAAACCAGGGAGGCGGTCGAGACCGCGCTCGCCGCGCTCGATTCCGGCAAGGCCCGGGTCGCCACCCCGCTTGGCGACCACCGCTGGCAGGTCAACCAGTGGCTCAAGAAGGCGGTGCTGCTGTCGTTTCAGCTGAACGACATGGACCTGGTGTCCGGAGGTCCCGCGGATCCCGGACGTGGGGTGTCGGGCTGGTGGGACAAGGTGCCATCGAAGTTCTCCGGCTGGGATGCCGGGCGCTTCCGCGAAGCCGGGTTGCGCGCGGTTCCGAACTGCGTCGTGCGCCACTCGGCCTACGTGGCGCCGGGAGTGGTGCTGATGCCGAGCTTCGTCAACCTCGGCGCCTACGTGGACAGCGGCACCATGGTCGACACCTGGGCCACCATCGGCTCCTGCGCCCAGGTCGGCAGGAACTGCCACATCTCGGGCGGCGCCGGCATCGCCGGGGTTCTGGAACCAATGCAGGCCAACCCGGTGATCATCGAGGACGACTGTTTCATCGGCGCCCGCTCGGAGGTAGCCGAGGGCGTGATCGTGGAAACCGGATCGGTCCTCAGCATGGGCGTCTACATCGGAGCCTCGACCCGCATCGTCAATCGGGAGACCGGCAAGATCACCACCGGACGGGTACCGGCCTATTCGGTCGTGGTTCCCGGATCACTGCCGGGCAGGCCGCTGCCGGACGGGTCTGCCGGCCCGTCGCTCTACTGCGCGGTCATCGTCAAGCAGGTCGACGCCCAGACCAGGTCAAAGACCTCGATCAACGAACTCCTGCGCGACTGAACCGCCATGTCCTCGCACGCGGAGACCGTGACCCGTCCGGCGCCGGACCCGGTCGAGATCTCCCGGCGGCTGATCCGGTGTGCGAGCGTCACCCCGGCGGATGAAGGTGCGCTCGACGTGGTGCAGCGGGCACTCGAGGAAATCGGGTTTGTCTGCCACCGCCTGCTGTTCTCCGGTGAAGGAACGGCCGACGTCGACAACCTGTACGCGCGCATCGGTACCGAAAGTCCCAATTTCTGCTTCGCGGGCCACACCGACGTGGTCCCTCCCGGTGATGTCGCGCTGTGGCAGGTCGACCCGTTCGGCGGCGACATCGTCGACGACCGGCTCTACGGCCGCGGAGCCTCGGACATGAAGTCCTCGATCGCCGCGTTCATCGCCGCCGCCGACCGGTTCCTGACGTCCGCCGGAGACGACCTGGCGGGATCGATCAGCCTGCTGATCACCGGGGACGAGGAAGGCCCCGCCGTGAACGGCACCGCGAGGGTTCTCGACTGGATGCACGGGAACGGGGAGACGATCGACGCCTGCATCGTCGGTGAGCCGACCAGCGCCGAGGTCCTGGGCGACATGGCCAAGATCGGCAGACGCGGAAGCCTGACCGGGACCCTGGTGGTGCACGGGACCCAGGGGCACGCGGCGTATCCGCAGCGCGCCGACAATCCGCTCTCGCGAATGGTCAGGATGCTGGCACCGCTCGCAGACGAGCAGCTCGATCAGGGCAGCGTCCACTTTCCGCCAACCACGGTCGCAATCGCGTCGGTCGACACCGGAAACCCGTCAACCAACGTGATCCCGGCGCGTGCCCGCGCGACCTTCAACATCCGCTTCAACGACCTGCACACCGACCGGAGCCTGGAGGCGTGGCTGCGGGAGATCTTCGACACAGCCGGCGGGCGCTACGAACTCGAGACCAGCTGTTCGTCGAACGCCTTCGTGACCGAACCGGGGCCGTTGTCCGACGACCTGAGTGCGGCGGTGGAGGCGGTCACCGGCCGCATCCCCGAACTCAGTACCACCGGCGGAACGTCGGATGCGCGGTTTATCCGCGCCTGGTGCCCGGTCATCGAGTTCGGTGGCGTCGGCGCGACCATGCACAAGGTCGATGAGAACGTGCCTGTCGCCGACATCCCGGCACTGAGCCGGATCTACGAACAGCTTCTCGCGCGCTACTTCGCCCGCGCGCCCGGATAGGGCAATGCTGCCGTCGGTCGCGGACATCGTCAGGGCCTGCTACGGGATGGCATACCTGATCCGCCGCCGCCCCGATGCGGAACAGATGTTCGACGCCACGCCGGCCGGGTTCTGGCGCTCGATGTTCGCCGCCGTGATCTGCCTGCCTGCGCATGCGATCATCGTCGCACACGGCGTGGCCTACACCGGGGAACGCGACTACGGGGTCCGTGACGGAATTTCGGACCTGATGGTCTACGTGATCATCTGGCTCGCCTACCCGGTGCTGATCGCGAACGTGGCCCCCGCCATCGGACGTCGCGACCGGTTTCTGCCCTATATCGTCCCCTACAACTGGCTTGCGATCCCGGTCTCCTACCTGTTCGCCCTGATCAGCGGACTTGCGCTCCAGGACACTCTCGCTCCGGGAATCCAGGCCGGCCTGACCATCGCGGTCTACATCGCCACCACACTGCTGCTGATCGAGGTGGCCCGACGCCTGCTCGATATCGGCACAGGGCTCGCGTTTGGAGTGGTGGTGCTCGACATGCTGTTTACCGCCGCGATCGCCCGGATCCTGGGGTCACTGTTCGGACGCGGATAGCGTCACCACCCGTCGGCGTAGAGCGCCGCCTCGAAACACAGCCCGGCGGCCGGCGCGGTCGGACCGGCGGCGGAACGGTCACGGGCGCGGAGCGCGGCCGCAAGGTCGTCGCGCTGCCACCTTCCGTCACCCACCAGCCTGAGGGAACCGACCATGGTCCGCACCTGGCGGTACAGGAAGGACCGGGCCTCGGCCGTTACCCGCACCTCGTCACCGGCACGGCAGACCTCGAGGCGGTCAAGGGTCCGGCAGGGGCTCGCTGCCTGGCACCCCGCGGCACGAAAGCTGGTGAAGTCATGTCGACCGACCAGGGCCGCCGCCGCCTCGGCCATCGCCTCCGCGTCGAGGGGAACCGGAACGTGCCAGACCCGGTTTCGATCGAGCGCCGGCGGTGCCGGGCGGTTCAGGATCCGGTAGAGGTAGCGCCGGCCCAGGGCGGAGAACCGGGCGTGGAACCCGGGATCGACGGTGCCGGCCGTGACCAGGGCGACGGGAGCCGGGCGCAGGTGGAAGTTTACCGCCCTGCACAGGGTCCGGCCGTCGAACCTGCCGGTTGCGAGGTCGACATGCGCCACCATGCCCCGGGCATGGACCCCGGCGTCGGTACGCCCGGCCCCCACCACCGCGGGATGCTCACCCGTGACCGCGGCAATCGCCGCCTCGACGGCCGCCTGCACCGAAGGGCCGTTCGCCTGGCGCTGCCAGCCGACGAAACCTGTCCCCTCGTACTCGACAGTCATCCTGAAACGCGGCATGTCCCGTCATCCAGACCCGCCTGCCGATAGTGGGTCAGCTCAATTTCTTGGGTCGGTAGTCCCGCAAGTCCAGGCAAGCATCGTAAAATGTCTGATCCATCCGATACCATTCCGCGCCGTTGACCCCGCGTTGGGCCGTGGCCGCGGGATCTGTGGGGAATGCAGAGACAACCTTGATCCACCTGTTGGTGTCGCGCGCGATCTCCTTGACCTCACTGACGACTTCAGCCAAGTCCTGATCCTGACTGAAGACGACCGCAACGTCCAACTGACCGACACGCGCAAGCCGGACCACGTCCAGCCCTAAACGCAGATCGATTCCCTTTTCCTGTGGAACGTACCTGGTTTCAACGGTTCCATCAGCGAGTCTGACGTCATGCGCTCGATAGCGGATGGGCCTGCTCTCGACGATGATCCCTGCACGGCGCATCAAGAGCAGCCGGGTGGCCCAATAGCCGTGCCACATTGGACTCTGCGCGCGCGGGTGTGCCCGTGTAGAATCGAACACCGTGGTTCACCCAGCGCTTGTCTGCACAGACTGCATCGAACAGCTTCTTCGGATCATGGTTGGGGTGATGGTGTCCGAAGGCATCCTTGGCGTGTCGGTACAGATTCTGCCCATCGAAGAACGCGATCGCGCGCTCAACGGCGGGTTCATCGGCCATGGGGTCTCACGCGAATAACCCCTCGGGGGCCTTCCGAGATGCTCTCAGCTTGAGTGCGGAGATCCCGAACAGGCAAGTCCCGAGGGGGACAAGTGGGCAAAATGTCAGGGGTCACATCATGAACGTCAACCCCTGACGCGCCGGGCGGAGAAGCCGTTGGCGATGTCGTACGGGCAGACCGCATGCCGGCATGGTGGACCTCAGGCATTTTCAAGCTGACCCACTACCCGCCTGCCCGGATGCTTGACGGCTCCGGCAGGACCACACTATGGTCACCGCCATGGCAACCCTCACGGCACGCAGCTTCGGCCTTCGACTTACGAACCCGGCTCCCTAGGGAGTCCGGGACAGACCTGCCAACCGGCCGTACGCGTTCCGCAGGGTACCATTTCCCCATGACATCACCGTTCGACCATGCACGCGGAACCGCAACGCGCCTGAATCGACCCGACCCGGGCCGTCCCGGCCCGGTCCAGGAGTGACACCGCCATGAGACGCATGCCGATCGAAAAATACCAACCGTTTCCCGCCATCGACAGACCTGTCCGACGATGGCCCGGCCGGGAGATCACCCGGGCCCCCGTCTGGTGCAGCGTGGACCTGCGCGACGGGAACCAGGCCCTGGTCGATCCGATGGACGGGCCACGCAAGCACCGCATGTTCGCAACCCTGGTGACTATGGGGTTCAAGGAAATCGAGGTCGGGTTTCCCGCCGCCTCCGAGACCGATTTCAACTTCGTGCGCGAGATCATCGAGCAGGACCGGATTCCGCAGGACGTGACGATCCAGGTCCTCACGCAGGCGCGCGAGGAACTGATCCAGCGCACCTTCGAAAGCCTCGTCGGCGCCGCCAACTGCATCGTGCACCTGTACAACTCCACCAGCACCCTGCAGCGCCGCGTGGTGTTCGAATCGGACCGCGCCGGCGTGAAGGCGATCGCAACCGACGGCGCGCGGATGGTCCGCGACCGGATCGACATCCTGACACGGGGCGGATCGAACGTGCGCCTGCAATACTCGCCGGAGAGCTTTACCGGGACCGAACTCGACTACGCGATGGAGGTGTGCGAGGCGGTGATGGACATCTGGATGCCGACACCGCAGTCGCCCACCATCATCAATCTGCCATCGACGGTGGAGATGTCCACACCCAACATCTACGCCGACCAGATCGAGTGGATGAACGACAATTTCCGGCAGCGTGACCACGTGGTCCTGTCGGTCCATCCGCACAACGACCGCGGTACCGCGGTCGCGGCTGCGGAGCTCGCACAGATGGCCGGCGCGGAACGCGTAGAGGGAACGCTGTTCGGCAACGGGGAACGGACCGGCAACGTCGACCTTGTCACCCTGGGGCTGAACCTGTTCACCCAGGGCGTTGATCCCGGACTCGATTTCACGCGAATCAACGGGCTGATGGAAACGGCCGAACACTGCACCGGCCTGCCGATCCACCCACGCCACCCCTATGCCGGGGAACTGGTCCACACCGCATTCTCGGGCTCGCACCAGGACGCGATCAACAAGGGCATGAAGGCCATGGATTCGGCGAACAGCCCGCTGTTCCAGGTCCCCTACCTGCCGGTCGATCCCAAGGACATCGGGCGTACCTACGAGGCGATCATCCGGGTCAACAGCCAGTCCGGCAAGGGTGGACTGGCCTACATCCTGGAAGCCGACTACGCTATCCGGCTGCCCAAGCGGGCCCAGTCCCAGTTCAGCCAGGTGATCCAGCGCATCACCGACGCGACCAGCCGGGAAATCTCGACGGCCGAGATCTGGGACACCTTCCGCGCGGAATTCCTCGACCAGGACGGTCCGTTCCGCCTGGTCTCGTTCAAGGCGACGCCGGCGTCACGAAGGAACGAGCTCGAGCGGGTCACGGCGGTGGTGGCGCGCGGGGAGCGGGAACACACGATCACCGGGACCGGCAACGGTCCGATCGCCGCCTTTGTGCGGGCGGTGCGCGACGAGTTCGGTCTCGCGTTCCGTCTCGCCGACTACACGGAGCACACCCGCAACACCGGATCCGAAGCCGAGGCGGCTGCCTATATCGAGTTGCTGGTGCCGGACGAGGACGGGCAGAGCGTGTTCGGCGTCGGCATCGACACCTCCATCACCATGGCTCCGATCCGCGCGGTGGTCAGTGCCATGAACAGGATGCCGGAGCACCACTCCACCGGCACCTGACCGTTTCCCGACACCGGCCGCCCGCTCAGACCTCGCGGGTCGGCCGGCCCGGGATATGCGAGTAGAGCGAGTCCACGAACCCGCCGTCGGTCAGGATGTTCTGTCCGGTCACGTATTCCGCGTCGGGCGAGAGCAGGAAACAGATCACCCGGGCGATGTCCTCCGGCTCTCCAACCCGGCCCCATGGAACCAGGGCGGCACGGTCGCGGGCGATCCGGTTGTTCTCGTAGACCTGCCAGGTCAGCGGCGTGCGGATCATGCCGGGCGAGACCGTGTTGACGTTGACGTGATCGCCCGCCCACTCCTGGGCCAGCACCTGGCAGAGCGAGATCAGCGCCGCCTTGCTCGGGCTGTAGGCACCCATGCCCGGATGCGCTCCCATTCCCGACATCGAGGCGATGGCGACCAGTGCGCCCCTGGAGTCGCGCAGCGCCGGCCAGGCCGCCTGGGCGAGCAGCAGGGTGGCGCGGGTATTGACCGCCATCAACCGGTCCCACTGGGCGACGTCGAGATCGTTGATCGGGGACGGCGCCGTGATCCCGGCGTTGCTCACCACCGCATCGAGGCCGCCGAACTCGTCCATCGCGCCGGCGACCAGACGGGCGGGAACCGACGGATCCGCCAGGTCGCCGTCGAGAACGATCACCCTGGCGCCGGCATCACCGAGTTCGGCCGCCAGCGCCTCGACCTCCGGCGTCCTCCTGATCTCGCACGCGGCGATGCACGGAACCTCTCCGCGCGCAAGCACGCGCTCGGTCAGCATGCGGCAGGTGGTGCCGCCGATACCCGGGCTTGCCCCGGTCACCAGGATGCGCATCGCTCCTTCTCCTTACCGCGCCGCGGCGCTGCGCTCGGCATGTTCGCCCCAGCGGTTCTCGGGCATCTCCAGAGTGTCGAGCCGCGGCATGACCTCTTCAGCGAACAACCGCAGGTTGGCACAGGTCTCGTCGTGGGACAGGGTTCCACCCTGGGCCATGATCAGCAGGTGCCCGAAGCCGCCGACCTCCCTGTTGAAGGTCCTGATCTGCTCGAACACCTGATCAGGTGTGCCGGCAAACACCGTGCGGGCGTCGATGAATTCCTGCACCGTGGCCTTGGTCGGGTCGATGGTCCTGCCGTCGACCGTCTGCACCCTGGCCCCGAAGGCGGTCGGTCCCATCTTCAGCAGAGCGACGTTGGCGGCGATCGGGTTGTATCCGGGCGGGTTCGTGAACGGTTCCGCCACGATCGGCGAGGTCCGCACGTAGCCCGCCACCTCGTCGGCGCGCCGGTGTCCCTCCGCCTCGGTATGGCCGACCCCCACCAGCGCGCAGTAGGCAAACCGGTCCAAAGGCGCGGCCCAGCCGAGTTCAGCGGCCCGTTCGCGATAGCCGTCGAACATCGCGCCGGCGATGCCGCCGGACAGCAGCGCCGCCGCCACGTGCCGGCGCTCCGCGATCGCCCGGCCGCTGCGGGGACTGAGCGCGGTGATCCAGACCGGAGGATGCGGCTGCTGCCACGGACGCGGCCAGATGTTAACCTGGCGGTAGTGATAGTTCTCGCTTTCCCAGTTGAACGGGCCGTCATGCGTGCTCATGGCCTTCAGGATCAGGTCATGCGCCTCCCAGAACCGGTCCATCAGACGGGCGGGGTTCATGTTGGCGGGCGCAACCTCGTAGGGCGCCCCCTTGACCAGCCCCATCTCGAGACGGCCGCGCGAGATCACGTCGATCATCGCCATCTCCTCCGCCACCCTCACCGGGTCGGGCCGGTTGGCGATCGGCGAGCCGAGCAGCAGCAGCCGCGACCTGCTGGTGGTCCGGGCCAGCACCGCGCCGGCCAGAGGCACGGCAGCGTTGGTGCAGGTGAGCGTGCTGTGGTGCTCGTTGAGCATGATGTCGATGCCGAGTTCGTCGCACAGCTCGTACTCGGCGAAGTGGCGCTCATAGATGTCAGCACCGGCCACCGGGTCGTAGTGGCTGTTGGGAACGGTCACGCGGAAGGTTCCCATCCGGTGACCGACGTCCCACGCCTGGGGATAGGCCATTTCGGAAAAATGCCAGACCCTCATGACACCGTCTCCTCGCTCCAGCTGATGATCCTGTTCGCGCTCGCGCCAGGCTGCTCGACCGCCGGATAGTGTCCGGCATCGCGAACGAGTTCGAAGGTGGCATCCGGCAGTGCCGCGGCCCAGTTTCGGCCGTAGTCGGGTGTCACCATACGGTCCTGCTCGCCCCACAACACCAGTGCCGGCACGTTGATTCGGTGCAGCCAGCGCCGCAACACGGGGTTGTGCATGTAGGGCTTCCAGCCGAACAGCGCGAAACTCTCGCGGTTTCGCACCAGTGCCGCGAGTTCCTGATCGCTCATCGTGGCGGTGTCCCGCCGTGCGCGGGACGAATCGGCGTACAGGGTCTCGACGAGGTCCGCCTCGCCCATTGCGTGGATGTCGGCGATCTCCCGTGTGAGGTGATCACCGAACTTCAGCCCCGGCGCGTCGATCAGCACCAGTCTGCGGATCCGTTCCGTCGAGCGCACCGCCATTTCGGCGGCAACCCATCCCCCCAGACACGAGCCGGCCAGCAGGGCATCGTCGAGGCCGAACTCCGCCAGCAGGTCGAGGCCGAAACAGGCAAGGTCGTCAACCACGCTCCAGCTGCGGGGAAGCTCCGTCGCCCCGAACCCCGGCAGATCCGGGGCGATCACCCGGTAGCGTTCGGCCAGGTGTCCGACGAAGGCTTCGTGACCGGTCAGTCCGAACCCGCCATGAAGGTAGACCAGCGGCCGGCCCCTTCCCGCTTCGAGGAACGTGACGGTCACGTCCCGGATCACACGCTGCTTCAGTTCCATCGGCTCACTCGTTGACCTGTCCGGGGCCCGGCGCGGGAGCAGGTGCTCCGTGCAACGCCAAGCCTTGGCGCATTGGTTCGCCTTCGCGGCGGACTGTCAAGCCGCCGGAGATCCGCCTGACGGCAGTGGCGGCGTACGCCGGCCTCACCGTTCGACAGGCATCAGACACGTGATTGTCCCGGACGCCGTGACTTGATTGCGACGCGGCTTTGCGGTCTGATCAGGGCCGTGGCACCTACAGCCCGGAAGGATCACGATGTCGGCCGACACAGAACAGACGAGCACAGGCACGGCGCCGATTTCCTGGCCAGAGGAAGGGGTGACCAGGGTTCCGTACCAGCTGTTTTCCGACCCCCGGATCTACGCGATGGAGCAGGAGCGGATCTTTCGCGGTCCGGTCTGGCACTTCCTGTGCCTTGAACTCGAGGTCGCCAACCCGGGGGACTACCGCACCGGGTTCGTGGGCGAGACCCCCGTCATTGTGGCCCGCAACCGGACCGGCGACATCCATGCCATGGTCAACCGCTGTGCCCACAAGGGCGCGCTGGTCTGTCACAAGGAGCGCGGCAACGCGAAGACGCTGTCCTGCGTCTACCATTCCTGGACCTACGACCTCGAGGGCCGGCTCATGGGGCTGGCGTTCCGCGACGGGCTGAAGGGCAAGGGCGGAATGCCGAAGGGCTTCCGGACCAGCGACCACCGGTTGCAGCCGATTCGCACCGAGGTCTACGCCGGCATCGTCTTCGGGACCTTCCATGCGGACACGCCCGACGTCGAAACCTTCTTCGGCCCGGCCATGTGCCGCATCCTGCAGCGCAACCTGTCGAGGCCGCTGCGGTTGCTCGGCTATCACAGCCAGATGATCCACAACAACTGGAAGCTCTACGCCGAGAACGTGCGCGATTCCTACCACGCCACGCTGCTCCATACCTTCTACACCACCTTCAGGATCAATCGGCTCGACATGGACGGCGGTATCCGTATCGCCGACGCTCCGCAGCCCTGGCATCACCTGTCGTTCGCCCGGCGCGCCACCTTCGAGGCGGCGGAGGAATACACCACCGCCCAGGTGCACTCGGCCAACTACGAGACGCGGCTCAACGGTCCCGAACTGCTGGAGACCTGGGAGGAGTTCGACGACGGCATCACCCACGCGATCCAGGCGCTGTTCCCGACGCTCACCATCCAGTTCACCCTGAACTCGCTTGCGGTGCGCTGGTTCACCCCGCGCGGCGTGGACCGGACCGAGCTGTTCTGGATGTATCTCGGCTATGCGGATGACGAGGACGACGAGCGGCAGATGCGGGTCATGCAGGCCAATCTCACCGGGGCCGCCGGCCTGGTCAGTCTCGAGGACGGCTGCATCAACGAGTTCGTGCAACGCGGAACCCGCGGCAGCACGCCCGACGACAGGGCGTTCATGGAGATGGGCGGGACCTCGGTCGAGTCGAGCGAGGGATCGCGCGCTACCGAAGTGGCGATCCGCGGTTTCTGGCAGGGGTACAGGGAGATCATGGGTCTTGGCTGAGCAGGACATTCCGGACGGGGAGGAACTGCAGGTCGATCCGGCGCTGCGTGCGCGGATCGGCGACTTCCTGCTTGATGTCGTGCATGCGATCGATGACGACCGGCTCGAAGCCTTGCCGCAGTTCTTCACCGAGCAGGCGACCTACCGCATCACTACCCGGGAGAGCGAGGAAGCCGGCCTGCCGATCGGCATCATGGCCTGCGCCAGCCGTGGCATGCTCGAGGACCGGATCAAGGCGTTGCGGACCGCGAACATCTTCGAACCGCACACCTACTGCCATTTGCTGGGATCCTCGAGGTTGCGTCTCGTGGCCCCGGACCTGGTCACCGCACGCACCAACTTTTCGGTCATCCGCACCATGCAGAGCGGCGAGTCGATCCTGTTTGCCGCCGGCCGGTACCAGGACGAGATCGTGATCGGACGCGAGCGGCCCCTTCTGGGCTCGCGCACGGTGGTGCTCGAGTCGCGCCGCATCGATGTCCTGCTCGTCATCCCGATCTGATGTCCGGCGGGCACGACGTGTGACAGCACCCCGTCGCTGCTGATAGTGTTCCGGCCGGATACGACCTGCCTGGTGCGATTGTGCCGATGCCGATCCTGTATCACCTTCCCTTCGACCCGTTCTGCCGCAAGGTCCGGATCATCCTCGCGGAAAAGCAGATCGAGGCCGAACTGGTCACCGAACAGCCGTGGCTCAAGCGACAGGAGTTCCTGCACATCAATCCGGCAGGCGAGGTGCCGGTCCTGCATGAACCGGGCAAGTTGTCGCTCTCTCCTTCCCAGGTCATTGCCGAGTACCTTGAAGAGACCCTGACCGCCGTACCGCTCCTGCCCTCGCACCCGACGGCGCGAGCCGAGATCAGGCGCCTGTGCGCCTGGTTCGATCGCAAGTTCCATGAAGAGGTCACGAGCCGGCTGGTCGAAGAGAAGCTCAGTCGCCACCTTACCGGCAGGACCGAGCCGAACAGTGCGAGAATCCGTACCGGGTACACCAACATCGACCTGCATCTGTCCTACATCAACCTGCTGGCCGAGGAGCGGAACTGGCTCGGTGGCAACCAGTTCTCGCTCGCCGACATCTCGGCAGCCGCCCACCTGTCGTGTCTCGACTACCTCGGTGACGTGCCGTGGCATGATCACCTCGACGCCAAGAACTGGTATTCCCGCGTCAAGTCGCGGCCGAGCTTCCAGTCGCTGCTGCGTGATGTCATCCCCGGGCAGCGGCCGCCTTCCCATTACGCCGACATCGACTTCTGACCCGCCGCATGGAGCGGCGCTCCGGGTTCTGGCGCCTGTCGGCGGTCTACGCCACCTACTTCCTCGCCATCGGCATCCTGCTGCCGTTCTGGCCGCTCTGGCTCGACGCTCGCGGCCTCAACCCGGCCGAGATCGGCCTGGTCCTTGCCGCGGCCTTCTGGATCAAGGTCGCCGCCGAACCGGTGATGGCGCGTCTCGTCGACCGGACCGGCCGCACCCGCCTTCCCACCGCCCTGCTCGGCATCCTTGCCGCGGCCGGCTACCTCGCGCTCACCGGAGTGCACGGGTTCTGGCCGATCCTCGTGGTCAGTGCCGCCATCGCCGCCTGCATGCACCCGATTCTCCCGGTCATGGAGAGTGTTGCCCTGTCGCACGCCGCCCGGTCCGGCTACGACTACGGCCGCATGCGCCTTTGGGGCTCGGTCAGCTTCATCTGCGCGACCATGGGGGTGGGCTGGATTCTCGGGATCTGGCAAGCGGAGTCCGTGGTCTGGCTGATGGCGGTTGCAAGCGGGCTGGTGGCACTCGGCTGCTGGTGTGCACCGGAACGGGTCCTCTCAGCCGGGATCGCGCGGCCGGGTCGCCGCGAGTGGGTGCGGCTCGCCCGCCGGCTCGCGGTTCTGGTTCTGGTGGCGGGACTGATCCAGGCCAGTCACACCGTGCTCTACGGCTTTGCCTCGCTGCACTGGCGCTCGATCGGCATCAGCGAATTCACCATCGGCCTGTTCTGGACCGCCGGCGTGCTTGCCGAGATCGTCCTGTTCGCGGTCATGGGCAGGTTGAGGCTGGGTGCGCACCACCTGCTGGCGCTGGCCGCACTCGCCGGTGTGATTCGCTGGCCGCTGCTGGCGCTCGCGGACACGGTCGCCGTCATTCTCGCAGCCCAGCTGCTGCACGCCGCCACCTTCGCCGCGGCCCATCTCGGCGCCATGATCTTCCTGACCCGGGTGGTCCCGCCCGAGCGCGCGGCAACCGGTCAGGCGCTGTACTACGCGCTGGTCGGCGGGGTCATCGGGGGCTGCATGATGCCGGTCGCGGGCATGTTGTTCGACCGGTTCGGCGCCGACGCGTTCTGGGTGATGGCGGTCCTGTGCGTCGCCGCCCTTCCCGCCTCAGCTCTGCTGCGACAACGCGACTGACCGCACGGGTTGCCCGGACGGACCCGTTCGCGTGACACTCGCACCGAAGGGGACAGGAGGAGCGGGAACATGCGGCTTGATGGACGGATCGCTGTGGTCACCGGCGCAGCCGGCGGGATCGGAGCGGCGATTGCAACCCGGTTCATGGCCGAGGGGGCCACGGTCGTGCCGAGCGACCTCGACACGTCGTCGCTGGGGGACGACGCGATCGGGGCCGATGTCGGTGACCCCGGGGCCGCGCGCCGGCTGGTCGAGGAAGCGGTTCGCCGGCACGGGCGACTCGACATCGCGGTCAATGCCGCCGGCATTGCTGCCTCCACCAGTTTCCTCGACGTGACCGCGGAGGAGTTTGACCACGTTCTCCGGGTCAACCTGCACGGAACGCTGTGGATTTCCCAGGCGGCGGCACGGGTCATGGCCACGCAACGATACGGACGCATCGTCAACGTGGCCTCGATCTCGGGTGAGCGGGCGGGTGTGGGCCGCACTTCCTACGGCACCTCGAAGGCCGGTGTGATCCATCTGACCCGGCACGCGGCGCACGAACTGGCACCACTGGGGATCACCGTCAATGCGCTGGCGCCAGGGCCGGTCGAGACCGAGCTCACGCGCATCCACCACACCGAGGCCACCCGGTCGAACTACTGCCGGATGATCCCGGCGGGCCGCTACGGCACGCCGGAGGAAATGGCCGACGCCGCCACATTCCTGGCCGGGGAGGAGGCGCGATACGTCACCGGCCACATCCTGTTCGTCGACGGGGGCTACATTGCGGCAGGCGTTCGCGAGGACTGACCGGGTCGCGCGGCTGCCCCTTCAATCCGACGACGGTTTCGCCTAGGTTGCGCGCCATGATCGATCTCGCCTCGCCCTACCGGTTCTGCGTCGCGCCGATGATGGACTGGACGGATCGGCACGACCGGTATTTCCTGCGACGGATCTCGCGGTCGGCGCGGCTCTACACCCAGATGATCACCGCCGGCGCCATCCTGCACGGCGACCGGCGCCGGCTGCTCGACTTCGACGCGTCGGAACATCCGCTGGCGGTGCAGGTCGGGGGATCGGATGCGCGGGCGCTGGCGGATTGCGCGCGCATCGCCGAGGACTGGGGGTACGACGAAATCAACCTGAATGTCGGGTGTCCGAGCGACCGGGTCCAGTCCGGGACCTTCGGCGCCTGCCTGATGCGCGATCCGCCCCGGGTTGCCGACTGCATCGACGCCATGCGGCGCGCGGTCGCCGTCCCGGTTACCGTCAAGTGCCGGATCGGCATCGACGACCAGCAGGCGGACGAGATACTGCCGGGGTTCATCGACACCGTCGCCGCCGCAGGCTGCGCGGTCTTCATCATCCATGCCCGCAAGGCGTGGCTTTCGGGACTGTCCCCGGCGGAGAACCGGACTGTTCCCCCACTCGACTACCCACTGGTGCACGCGATGAAGCGGCGCCGGCCGGACCTCGTGATCGTGCTCAACGGCGGGCTTGCCACGCTCGGGGACGCGGCCGGACACCTCGGGCTGGTCGACGGGGTGATGATGGGCCGCGCGGCATACCGCACGCCGTGGGTCCTGGCCGATGTCGACCGCCTGTTCTTCCATCCCTCGGCACCGGTTCCCGACCGCTGGGAGGTGGCGGACGCGATGAGCCGGTACGCCGAGCGGCGAATGGCGGAGGGCACCCCGCTGAAGGCCATCGCCCGACACCTGACCGGGCTGTTCCAGGGCCTGCCGGGCGCGCGGTCGTGGCGGCGGGCCCTCAGCGAGGAGGTCCGCGGCCCCGACGTCACCGCGGACCTGATCAGGCAGGCGGCGCTGATGGTGAACCGCCGCGTCGAGCCCGTATCATGACGACACGCGCGCCACCCTCACAGGGCATGCGGACCGCGATCGACCTCGGGCCGCTGGCGGTGTTCTTCGTGACCAACTGGCTGCATGGCATCATGACCGCAACGGCAGCCCTCATGGTCGCGACGGTGGTCGCGATCGCGGCCTCCTACAGTCTCGAGCGCAGGGTTCCGCCGATGCCGGCGGTCACCTGTGCCTTCGTGCTGGTGTTCGGCGGGCTGACCCTGCTGTTCGACGACGAACTGTTCATCAAGATCAAGCCCACCCTGGTCAATTCCCTGTTCGCACTGGCCCTGTTCGTCGGACTTCTGCTGCGCCTGAACCTGCCGCGCATCCTGCTCGGCCATGTGCTCATGCTCAGCGATCGCGGCTGGTACCTGGTCACCTGGATCTGGATCTCGGTATTCGTCGTCCTCGCGATTCTGAACGAGATCGTCTGGCGGCTGTTCGATACCGATACCTGGGTGAGCTACAAGGTGTTCAGCGCACCGGTTGTCGCCGTGGTCTTCGCCGTCGCACTGTTCCTGGTCGCGCGCCACCATTCCACCGCGGATGATACCGGGGGCTGACCACCACCCCTCGCCCGGACAGACCCGCATCACCTGCAGGGAGCTTCACCATGGCCGGCATCGGCAGCCTGTTTCGTCCCGGACACCTGGTGACGGCACCGGGGATCTTCGACGGCATCTCGGCCCGCCTCGCCGACCGGGCCGGGTTCGACCTGCTGTACATGACCGGCTACGGAACCGTCGCCTCGTATCTCGGCCTGCCCGATGCCGGGCTGGCCAGCTACACCGACATGGTCGGCCGGGTCCGCATGATGGCCTCGATCCTGTCGACCCCGTTCATCGCCGACGCCGATACCGGCTACGGCGGCCTGCTCAATGTCGAGCACACGGTACGCGGCTACGAGGCCGCGGGAGCCGCGGGGATCCAGATCGAGGACCAGGAGTTCCCGAAGAAGTGCGGCCACACCCCGGGGCGGCGGGTCATCCCCGCCGCGGACATGGCGCGCAAGATCCGGGTCGCGGCCGAAACGCGCGCAAGCCGCGACTTCGCGATCGTTGCCCGGACCGACGCGCGCACCAGCCTCGGCCTCGACGAGGCGCTGCGCCGGGCCCAGTGCTACCTCGAGGCCGGCGCCGACATCCTGTTCGTCGAGTCACCCGAGAGCGAAGAGGAGATGCGCTCCATCTGTTCCCGGTTCGACGTGCCGATGCTGGTCAATGTGGTCGAGGGCGGCCGCACACCGGTGCTGCGCGCCAGCGACTACGCCGAAATCGGCTACCAGCTCGCCATCTTTCCCGGCACCGGGTTCATGGCAACCGCCCACGCGCTGAATTCGGTCTACGCCACGCTGAAGCGGACCGGGGCCTCGGTGGAGGCGGAGGTACCGCTGGAGGACTTCATGACCCTGTCCCGCGCGCTGGGTTTCGAGGAGGTGTGGGCGTTCGAGCGGCGGCACGCCGAGGGCGATTGAGGAGGAGACGGACAGTGAGCGGATATTCGCAGACCTTCCTGGGCGACATCTGGCCGTGGGAGGTCGACTCGACGGAACACTTCACCGTGTCCCGGTACTACCAGAAGTTCCAGTCCGCCTCGTGGCGCTACCTGCACCAGCACGGTGTCGATCCCGCCGGTGCCCGGACCACCGCGGCACTGACGCTGTACAAGTCGGAGCTCAGGGTCCGCGACGTGTTCCGGGTCGAGACCGGCCTGGTGGAGGCCGGCACGCGGCCGGTGCTCGGGCATCGGGTCGTGAATGTCGACAACGGCGCCGTGTGCACCGAGATGCTGCAGTATCTCGAAGGCGTCACGCTCGACGGTCCCGCCCTCTCCTGGGACGGCGGGACCTGGGAGTCCCGGCCCGCGCCCGGCCCCGACACCCGCTGGATGCGCTCGGCGATGACAGTGGTGAGGATGGACGAGGCCGACTGGACCGGCGTGATGTCGTTCGAGTGCCTGATCCAGAACTTCTCCTCGGCCAATACCCAGGTCATGGCCACCTTCGGCCTCACTCCGGAGTACCTCACCCGTGAACGCATCGGGCTGTCGACCTTCGAATTCCAGCTCGAAGTGGGTACGCTTGCGCGCCCGGGCGACCTGATCGACATCGATTCCTGCCTCGCCCACCTTGGCGGTTCCTCGATGCGTTTCTGTCACCGCATGACCAATGCGCGGACCGGCGAACGTATTGCCGATCTCAGCCAGTTCGGTGTCCATCTCGACCTCGACGCCCGCCGGCCCTCGCGCATCCCCGACCATCTGCGCGAACGCGCCCGCGAACTGCTCGCGGGCCCGGACTGACGCCCCGGCACACTTGCGCCACTGTCGCGACAACACGCGTCCGCGCAAAAGCGACCGCCGGGCATCCCCAGGGTGATCCGGTTGTTGCCGTTCAGAGCGGCCGGCTACGACAGGCGGACAGTTTTGCAGGACATCCTCCGGCTGCTCTCCGGGCAACCCGGCCTCCGGCGTTGGCACCGTGCGGGCCATGACCAGGGCGGCTGGACCGCTTTCGCGCTCGCCGCGCTGCATCCGGGTTCGGTGCCGAGCCTCACCGTCATTGATGTGGTGATCCCCGGTGACGGCGAGGAGTTTTCGCAGTCTGGGCGGTGCTGGTATCATGCCGTCCACCGTACGCCGAATCTGCCCGAGGCGCTCGTCGGCGGGCGGGAGCGCGCCTGTCTCGGCCGTTTCTGCCGGGTCCATGCCGCGCGTCCGGACGCCATTGACGCCAAGGCCATGGAACACGATTTTCGCACCTGCACCGACCCCGAGACGCTTCGCGCGGGCTTCGCCTTCTACCGCAACCTGCCTCGGGACGCGGCCGACAAGCAGGCGCTGCTTTCCGGCGGGTTCCGGACGTCCGTTCCGGTGCGCGCCATCGGCGGCAGACGGACGGACGCTTTCGGACGGGCCGGCAAGATCGAGGCGTCGATGCGTCGCGTGGCGACCGATGTCCGGGAGCTGATCGCGGAGGAGAGCGGCCATTTCGTTCCGGAGGAGGGCCCGGCACTCACCGCCCGCGCCATTCCCGAGCATGTCGAGCGGTGCGCATGAACGGGCAGGCAGACGGCGCCTGGGTGTTCGGCTACGGCTCGCTCATATGGCGGCCGGACATCCCGTTCCTCGAATCGCGGGTTGCGCGGGTGCGCGGCTGGAAGCGTCGTTTCTGGCAGGGCTCGCACGACCATCGCGGTGTTCCGCACGCGCCCGGCCGGGTGGCGACGCTCGTCCCGGACGCGGACGCATCCTGCGAAGGCGTGGCCTATTTTGTCGACGGGCTTCAGTTGCAGAAGACCTGGGCCGACCTGGACCACCGCGAGAAGAACGGCTACCGGCGCGAGGCTGTTGGACTCGAGTTCCGCGACGGCACGGCGGCCGACGGCGTGCTCTATGTCGCGCCGGTCGGAAACATCGCCTATCTGGGCCCGGCGCCGCTGCCCGAGATGGCCGCGCTCATTGCCCGCTCGGCAGGTCCGAGCGGCACCAACATCGACTATCTGCGAAGACTCGCGGGAGAATTGCGGCGCCTGGAGATCGACGATCCGCATGTGTTCGTGCTGGAGCGCTGCGTCGAGGTCCTGGTCCGCGGGGACGAGCCCTCGTCGGCAGTCCGACCCGCCTCGGAGGGCGACGGCGTTGAACCGCAACGCGAACCGTAGCAAGACGGGAGGCAACCCATGTGCGACGAGAGAACGATCCGCGACGCGGAGGACCGGTTGCGCCGTCCGGGAGGACTGAGCCGGCGCGAACTCGGGGCGCTTTCGGCCGGTGCGGGAGCTGCCATGCTCCTGCCGGGAGCCGCAGCCGCGCTTGAGGTGACAGCCGGGAACGTCGAGGTGCCGACGCCCGACGGCACGGCGGACTGCCATTTCGTGCATCCGTCGAGCGGCGCCCATCCGGGTGTGCTGATCTGGCCCGATGCGCTCGGACTGAGGCCCGCCTTCGAGCAGATGGCGCGACGGCTGGCCGAATCAGGCTTTGCGGTGCTCGTCGTCAATCCCTACTACCGCACCGAGCCGGCGCCGGTCGTACCGGAGGGCGCCTCGTTCCGGGACGAGGCGGTGCGCAACACGATCTTTCCCCTGATGCGCTCCCTGACTCCCGAGAGGACGGTGATGGACGCGGCGGCCTTCGTCGGCTTCCTCGACAGCCGGGACGCGGTCGCGCGCGACCGCAAGATGGGGACAACGGGATATTGCATGGGTGGATCCATGACCATGCGGACCGCGGCGGCGTTCCCTGACAGGATCGGCGCCGGCGCCTCGTTCCACGGCGGCCGGCTCGTGACCGACAAGCCCGACAGCCCCCACCGGCTCGTTGAAAAGATGCGCGCGCACTATCTGTTCGCGATCGCGGAGAACGACGACGCGAAGGACCCCGGCGCCAAGACCGCGCTGCGGGCGGCATTCGAAGCGGCGGGACTGCCGGCGGAGATCGAGGTCTATGCCGGCACGCTGCACGGCTGGTGCCCGCCCGATTCCACCGTGTACAACGAAGTGCAGGCGGAACGGGCCTGGAGCCGGATGCTGTCGCTGTTCCAGACCGCGCTCGCCTGAAACGGCGGGGCTCGGCGGAACGGGAACTCCTGACGGCGGGTCCCGCGATGAGCGTGGCGAGCCTGCACAGCGCTGCCAGGCACCCGCGGTGAACAGCGCGCCGGTGCCGAACCTGCCAATCGGCTGGAGGGGCCAGCGGCTTTCATGGCAGAGTGCCGGCGGTCCCGGAAACCCGAGCCGAAGGGAGCGTCGGCCATGGCGGTGCTCAGGATTTTTTCCTACCTCCCCAATCCGCGCGTCTGGAAGGCGACGATCGCCGCGCGTCTGCTCGGCGTCGAGGTCGAGGTCGTGGGCGACCGCCCGAATGCCCTTCCAGGCTGGCTCTGGGACTTCGACGCGAGGCCGCTCGAAGAGGCCGAGAAGACGCCCGACAACCCGCATGCGCGCGCGAGCAAACGCGGCTTCGACGCTGCCAGGCTCTACAAGACCGACGCTTTCCTCGCCGCCCATCCGTTCGGCACGGTGCCGGCGGCCTTCGACCCGGAGGGCGCGACCGGTGTGTTCGAATCGAACAGCATCTTGCGCGCCGTTGCGCGTGCGGCAAACGGGCTTTACGGCGACGGGCCTTACGAGGCCGCGCGGATCGACAGCTTCCTCGATGCAGGGCTCGTCTTCGCGCGCGAGGCTCAGGCCTATCTGCTGGCGCTTGTGCCCCGCAAGGCTTCGCGGGAACTCTCGGACCGCATGAGCGAGGCCTACGCCTTCTACCTGGACGGCATCGACAATGCCGCGAAGCTCGGCGGAGAAGGCCTGGCGGGCCCGTTCTCGATCGCCGACATTGCCTTCATCTGCGACTTCGCACAATTCCGCCGTGAGCAGCGCATGGTGGACCGGCTGGCGGATTGCGGCCTCGAGCCCATTTACCGACCCGGTGACCACCCCCATGCGCACGCCCATTTCGACCGCCTGCGCCGCCTGCCCGCCTTCGCCGCCGACCTGGGCGGCTATGTGCTCGAAACCCGGTCCGAAGAGAGGAAAAACGCATGAGCCAGTCGGTTGCACTCGTCACCGGCGTCGGCCCCGACAGGGGCACGGGTGCCGAAATCGCCAGGAGATTTGCCGACGGCGGCTACCGGACCGCGATGCTCGCCCGCGACGCCGGGCGACTGGCTGCGCTGGAGGCCGATATCGAGAACGCCACCGCCTTTCCATGCGATGTCGGCGATCTCGACGCGCTCAAGGCGACCGTCGCAGCCGTGCGCGAGCAATTGGGCCCACCGACGGTCGTCGTGCACAACGCGCTCAGGAGCACGCGCGGGCCGTTTCTGGAGCAGGACCCGGAGGACCTCGAGCGCAATTTCCGCGTGAATGCGACGGCGCTGCTGCATCTCGCCCGCGAGACGATTCCGGGCATGCTGGAGGCGGGCGGCGGTGCGCTGCTCGTCACCGGCAACACCTCGGCCACGCGCGGCAAGGCCCATTGGGGCTTCTTCGCTTCCACCAAGGCGGCGCAGCGTATCCTGGCTGAGTCCATCGCGCGGGAGTTCGGTCCGCAGGGCATCCATGTCGCCTATTTCATCATCGACGCCGCCATCGACACGCCGCGCACGCGGCCCATCCTCGCGCCGGATGCGCCTGACGACTTCTTCGCCAGGCCCGTCGCCATCGCCGAGGAAATGTATCGCGTCGCCCACCAGGACCGCTCGACCTGGTCCTTCACCGTCGAACTGCGCCCCTTCGGCGAGACCTGGTAAGCCGACGCAAAGGCACTGTCGGTCCGCGAGACGTCGTCGCCCTTGAACAGCAGCGGCTGGTCCGTCACGCGTGCAAGCACACAGGCGAAACAGTCGCCGAAATCCGGAGCGGCCGGATGGTTGTCCCTGCCGAAGCGCCGCCCGGCCAGACACGTGGCCTCCATCTTGCTCCATCGTCCTCGGCACGGGCTCGATCCCGGCAGGCGCCAGAACACCGTCGAGCTCACGCCCGGCCACCGCGGCGCTCCACCACCGTGGATGTCTCAAGGATATCGACGCCCGACATGTGTCACTGGGGGCAGCGAGAACTGCCTGCCATCAGCGAGCGGCACCGCTCTTGCGGTTCACAACCGCAATCAGGGCCGAGCCATAGACGGTCACCTCGGCAGTCCCCGCTCGTCATGGAGGAGATCACCATGCTCGACTGCCGAAGGACCGGGGCTCATCAGCTTTGCACAGCGTTCCGCCTCGGCGCGCGCAGAGTCCGGCGCCGTCCTCGATGTCGCGCGCGCCTTTTCCGCTCCAGACGCTGCCGCCGCGCCACGGTTATCTCGCCGATCAGCCGGACCAGTTCGGCAGCGAGCCGGCAGGTTTTTCTCGTTCCTGATACTGAGGCTCAACGCAATCGCTCCGGGTAGAACACCGGTTCTCCTTTCTGCCCCAACCGTGGCCCAACTCCTCGCGAAATGGGCGTTTCAGGACCTTGCCGGAGGGGTCGCGCGACAGGTCGGCTCTCAGGTGGAGTTCCTGGGGCACACCGACATGCACTCGCCCGCGGAACCGCGGCCTGGCACGGACCCGTGCTGTTCATCAGCACCGGCGACATGACGGCGCACCACGGTACCGTCCCGGTGCGCTGTTCGTGATCGGCGTTGACGGTCGTGCCGGGCGCGTGGCACGTCATGGCGATCATGCCGGTGGTCCTGGTGACTGCCGCGAGAACACGTGCCGGAAAGGACCGAAGAGCATGAAACCTGTCTGTCTGGTGATCGGTGCCGGAGCCGGCATCGGTGGAACCGTGGGCGCACGGTTTGCCGCCGAAGGCTATCACGCGGTCCTGTGCCGCCGGCAGAACCGAGAGGGGCTCGACACCCTGGTCACACGGATTACCGAGAACGGCGGGACTGCGTCCGGCTTCCTGCTCAATGCCGTCGAACCGGACGCGCTCGAGGAACGCATCGCGGCAACCGAGCGCGACATCGGGCCGATCGAGGTGGTGATCTACAATCTCGGTGCGCAGATCGGTAACCGGGACCTGACGGAAACCACCGAGAAGCAGTTCGAACGCTGCTGGCGCATGGCGACCTTCGGGCTGTTTCGCACCGCCCGCGCCGTCCTGCCGGTGATGGCGGAACGCGCCACGGGCTCGATGATCGTCACCTCGGCGACCGCGGCCATGCGCGGCAACCCCGGCCAGCATGCCCATGCTGCCGCCATGGCCGGCCGCCGCATGCTGTGCCAGACCCTGGGCGCCGAGTACGCATCCCGGGGCGTGCACGTTTGCCATGTCCTGATCGACGGCCCGGTCGATGCTCCCGACACCGTCGGACTGCTTCTCGGCAAGGAACGGTTCCAGGCTCTGCGGGAAGCTCGCGGGCTTGGCAAGGACGGCCTCCTGCTCCCGGAGCAGATCGCCGAGACCTACCTTCATCTCCACCGCCAGCACCGCTCGGCGTGGAGCAACGAGATCGATCTGCGGCCCTGGACCGACCTGCCGTGGTGGAACAGTCGAAACGAGTCCCGGGGCTACTAGGGTCGATCCCGAACGTCCTTGGTGATGTGACGCCGTGTTTCGGACTGTCTGCGAAGACAGGCTTCGGTTTGCGGTTTCCGGGCCACGATCCTCCGACAGCCTCGTTGATCGTCGTTCTGGTGGCGGTCATGCATGCCGGCAGGATCGTCGATGCAGGCTACACCAACGATGCATTCGCGCCACCGCATCATCCCGTCAATGCCGTGCCGGCGCTGCGCCAGGGGCGGTTCGAGGACGTCATCACCAGCCGCGACGCGGAAGCGGACATGCGTTCGAATGCGATGCCCCTTGTCCATTCCGGAACCTGCGACCTGGAGACAGGACACGTGTACATCGTCACGTGCGGGCACGACGACGAGGCGACCGTCCTCGCGGCGCAGGGTGAAGCCCCTGGTCCCTACCGGTCGAGCGACGGCCTCGTTGCGGTGTCGCCGTAGAGCGGCATGGCGGAACCGATCGCATGGGCCACCCGGAACACGGTCTCCTCGTCGAAAGGCTTGCCGACGATCTGAATGCCGGTGGGAACCCCGTTGGTGTCGAAACCCGAAGGGACTGACAGCACCGGTAAACGGCTGAACGCGTTGAATGCCCGGGTCATGATGACACTCTGGATGTCACGGTCGACACCGTCGACGTTGACCGGCTGTTCCCAGTCCCTCAGGTCTGCCGGAATCGCGGTGGTTCCCACCGTCGGGCAGATGAAGACGTCGTAGCGCGCCAGGTCGGGCACGAACTTCAGCCAGGCGTCGCCGATTGCCTTCATGCAGTCGTGGAACATGCGGGGCGTGTAGCGTTCATTGTGCCGTGCGAAGGTGACCGTGTAGTCGCAGACGAGGTCGGGATGGCGATCCACGGCATCTCTGAATTCATCGGCATAGATCATGCCCCCCCAGGCCGGGAAGGCTTCCAGCAGGTCCCCGACCCACGGAGTTGCGATCTCTTCCACACAGGCTCCGCCAAGGGCCGTTTCAAGGATCTGCCGGGCGTTCCTCCTCACCGCGTCCGAGACGGCGTGGCCCCCGAGATCCTCCGACCAGGCCACCTTCAGTCCCTCCACGCCAGCAGGACACTCGGGCAGCAGAGGGGCACCTGGAACATGTGCCGGATCCCTTGCCCCGTGGGGGCTGCTTGCAATGGCGTTCTGCACGAGTGCGGCATCACCGCTGGTACGGGTCATGGGGCCTATGTGAAAGAATGGATCCATCGCCACTTCGGGACTTCCGGGATTGCGACCGTAGGGTGGCTTGTAGCCGATGATGCCGCACATCGCGGCCGGCATCCTGATACTGCCGGCACTGTCGGAACCGGTGGCAAGCGTTGTTGTCCCGGCAGCGACGGCGGCGGCAGCTCCGCCGGACGAGGCGCCGCACGTGATCGCCGTGTTCCATGGATTGCGCGTTACCCCGTGCAGACGCGACGTGCAGGTCCAGGGCCAGACAAATTCCGGGCATGTGGTGAGGGCATGGATGATCGCTCCCTCATCGACAAGGCCGGCAACGGTGGGATTGGTATGATCCGCCAGATTGTCGGCGAAGATGAGGGATCCAAAGGTTCGGGGCTTGCCGAGGACAGCCGTATCTTCCTTGACCGCCAGCGTCAGACCCTCAAGCCGTCTGGGACCGCCATCCTTCCCGCCGTAGCGCGCTTCCGACCGCCGTGCCGCTTCCAGGGCTTCATCGAAGAAGGTCGAGGCAAGGGCATTGACACGGCCCTCGACCACGCCGGCACGGGCGATCTGCGCCTCGAGAATGTCCACGGGCGAAAGTTCGCGCGTCCTGAACAGGCACAAGGCCTCCCTGGCCTCAAGAAAGCAGAGGTCGGTGTCGATCATGGATGGATGATCCGAAGTCGGAATGTCACCACGAGACCGCGTGCCGCAAGCGCGACAGTCCGGTCAAGGATCCCGGGCGCCGCCCCGTCCCCGAATTCATCGGCATGGCCTTCCTCCCGGCGACCGCCGTCGGTTCGAACATCACGGCAGAGAAGTTGTCACCGGACAACGTCGTCATGGTGACCAGGCAACCGCCCTCGCTGAAGCGTTTCGCGGCCCTGGCCCCAAAGTCCGACGCCGGTGACGAGGCGGACGGGCCTGCCCGTGCGCCCCCTCACTGGACCTGGAAGGCCGGCCGCGCCGTCACCTTCTGGAACCAGGCATGGGTTGCCGGCCAGGACGTGGCGATATCCATCTCCAGGGCATAGGCAAGGCGGAGCGTGAAGACGGCGGTGATGTCGGCCACGGTGAAGTCCGAGCCGGCAACAAACCCGTTCTTCGCCATGTGCGGTTCGGCACGGTCGAACAGGACCTTCGCCATCTCCTTGCCGCGGCCGACCATGGCCTCCGATTGCGCCAGGTCCGTGCGCGTGCCCGGCACGACCCTGCCGGCGAAGTTCGGCACATGGTTGCGCAGAGCGTGCAGCAGCGGCAGAAACCCGTCCAGTTCGAAGCGGCGCCCCCACATGTCGACGACGGCACGCTCTGCCGCCGTACGCCCGAACAGCGGCGGATCCGGGTGCAGTTCCTCCAGGTAGCGGCAGATCGAAACCGACTCGGCAATCACCACGCCATCGTCCAGCACCAGGAACGGCACGCAGTGGAAGGGGTTCATTGTCGTATACGGCTCGGCGAACTGGGCGGCCTCACGCACGTTCAACTGTTCGGTCGGGAGTTCCAGCCCCTTCTCGGCCAGATAGACGTGGACACGCTGGGAACTCGGCGCCAGCGCAAAATCGTAGAACTTCATTGTCGTTTCCTCTCGCTCCGGGCGGAACGCCGGTGGTTTCTCCTGCGCAAGGTGTCAGTCGAACATGTCGGGCTCGCTGCACACGATGTGCTCGTAGTCTGTCTGAAAACAGAGCCACGCAGTGTAGTCGCTGCCGACATGCTGGCGGCTGTAGCGGGCCTTTTCGGGCGAAATCTCGATCGGCTTGTGACCCGAGGCCTCCACCATGAGCTGCTGCTGGCAGCAGCGCTCCAGCGCCATGAACATGAAGGCTGCCGCGTCGATGCTGTGCCGGCTGACCGTGAACAGGCCGTGGTTCTGGTGGATTGCCGCCCTCACGCCCTTGAAGGCCGGCGCGATGCTGGCGCCCGCGTCCCGTTCGACCGCGACCTGGCCCGATTCCTCGCGGATCACCGCATGGTCCTCGAAGAACTGGCAGGCGTCCTGGGTGATCGGGGCAAGCGGCCGGCCCTGCGACGCGTAGGCGGAGCCATAGACTGTGTGGGCATGGCACATCGCGAGGATGTCCGGATGTTCGGCGTGAACCGCCGAGTGCAGCACGAACCCTGCCCGATTGACCGCATGGTCGCCCTCGACGACGGTCCCGTCATGGTCTACCAGGATGAGGTTGGACAACCTGACCCGGGCGAAATGCACCGCCATCGGGTTGGTCCAGTAGAGTTCCGGGAACTCCGGGTCGCGGATCGTCAGGTGGCCGGCGAACCCGTAGTCCAGCCCCCAGCGCGCGAAGGCACGACAGGCCCCGACAAGGTGCCGCTTGCGGTGTTGGCGCAACTCCACCGGATCGTTTGTCTTGAGTTCGCGCGGGAAGCTGAGGCCTTCCTGCTCGGGCTGGTACACGGACAGGCGGTCTCCGAGATCGGGCATGATCCAGGCTCCCCGACGGCAATCTGAACCGGAAGGCGCGACGACAATGCATGCGGCGCAGGCACCGTACCATAGACGAGCCGCCACCCGGCACCAAGCCGCCGCACCTCTGGACCAGCCCCCGGTGTTCCGCCCCGCTGACCCGGGCATTTCCTTCGGCCGCCATGAACCGCTGGCCGAAAGCCGGCATGACTCCCTGGCCGGCCGCACAGTGCATCGGCGAGGTCAAGTGCGGCCGGTACCACGCCTGCCGGTTCCGGATTGTCCCCGATCAGGTCCGGGACGGGTCGCACGCGACGGCGCCGTCCGGCCATGCGCGCAAACGGGCCCGGTTTGTCATCTCTGCGCCCGCGTCACGTTCCCGCCCCCGAAATGGTGAGGCGCGATGGCCAGGGTCCCGTTCTGTGGCCGGAGCCCTGGAGCGGGAACTTCGGGACATCCACGAGGTTCAGGCGACCGGTCGGCTCGACGGGAGAAACGTCACCTACTCCGCCGCCAGGTCCTTCTGATCGTTCGCGTTGTAGTTGGCGTCGTACCACCAGGCGAGGTGGTCCCCATAGTTGACGGGGGGCCAGCGGGGCGGGTGGTCCGGACCGACGCAGGTCGGTACGCAGCGGATCTCGGCGTCCAGATTGGGGCCGAAGAAATACGGGATGGCGTACCGGTGGCGGCCGATGGGCGGCAATGCGCGGTGTGGTGTGGACTTGTACCGCCCGTTGGTCCAGCGGTGCAGCATGTCGCCGGTGTTGACGACGAAGCTGTCTTCCACGAACGGCACGTCCTCCCACTCGCCGAGTTCCGGGCGGATCTGCAGGCCCGGCACATCCGACTGGGCGAGGAAGGTCAGGAAGTTCGTATCGGTGTGGGGCGCGATGCCGTAGCTTCCGGCCTCGCGGGCAACGGGCGGGTAGTGCGACAGGCGAAAGGAGAACTGGCTGCGGGTGAAATGGGGGGTGAACCAGTCGTGTGGCAGGCCGAGAGACAGCGAGAGCGCCGGCAGGATACTGACCGCCAGCCGGTCCACCGTCTCGCAATAGCCGAGCACCGTCTCGCGGAACCCCGGCAGGTCGTCCGGCCAGCGGTTGGGACCAGTGAAGCGCCGGCCTGCGAGGGGGTCTTCCGGGCCCCGCTCGCGCTTGACAAAAAAGGCCTCGTTCATGTCGGGCCTGGCTTTGGCCTCGCTCACCCGCGAGGTACGAACATTGTAGCGCGCCATCGCCATGTAGCCGTTGTTGTGCTCGTTCATCAGCACGGCGTGCTTGGCCTCATCCGGCTGGGCGTGGAAGCGCTCGGCCTCGGCAAACATGCCCTGGATCTGCGTCTTCGGAACACCGTGGTTCACGATGATGAAGAACCCGACATGCTCGAGCGTGCGGGCGAGTTCGTCAGCCACCTGCTCCCGGCTTTGCGAAAGGTCGATCAACGGGATCATGGCGCCCTCTCCCTCCGTTGCTTGCTCGGTCCGGCGGCCTGATGCGATCACCGTGTTCTGCATGAGCCGCCCGGTGCACAAGCCCCACCTGATCGACAGCATAGCCGCTCTCGACGACATTGCAGGCATGATTCTCACAGAGGGTATCGGTCAGCCTTGCCCCGGTGACATGGTCCGGCATCGGGCCGGACTGGCGGGGTTCCGGACATTCCGGTTCGCGCTTCGACGGGTGGCCAGCGAACCCGCAGCCGGGCCCGCGGCACGAAAAGGCCCGGCCAACCCCGAACGGGAGTGGCACGCGGCCTCAGCGCGACTCCGGCGGATCACGCGTCCCGGATTTGCGCTGTGCTGACCGGTGCGTTTTCCGCCGCCTCGATGAACCGCTTGTCGCAGGCCGGCATGACGTCCCGACCGGCGGCCGCCACGGGTGAAGAAGTCCGGCTTGTGCATCGGGCCCCGGCTATTCCGCGCCCACGGCCGGTTGCGACGGGTCGTCGCCATCAATACCGTGAACGGCTGGCGCATGAAGCCGGGCTCGGGATCCGTTTCGAAGCAGGACGTGACACCGGTTCCGAATCCAGGACATTCGCCAGCATGCAGGCGGCCGGGCGCACCGGCGCCGTGCAGGGCACGCCCGCCCGGCACTGCTACCCGCGAAAGTCGGACACGAACTCCTGCCAGCGTCGGTCCGGGTCGTCCGGCGGCACCGGAAAATACAGGCTGACACGCGCCAGGATCCCGGCGTAGCGCTCACGCAGCCGCCGCCCGAGAGCGGAAAGATCACCGGAGATCGCGAAGGCATCCAGCAGGGCGTCGGGAACCAGCGCCGGCATGGCGTCGAGCTCGCCGGCGCGCATCAGCTGCGACAGCTTCCGGGCAAGCTCTCCGTGGCCATGGTATTCGAACAGGGCGCGGTAGTTCGGGGTCGAGCCGTAGAATGCGATCTGGCGACGAACATCGGCCTCGACGCGGGCGCGTTCCGCCTCGGTCTCGCCGTGAACGGCCAGGACCGGCGCGTAGAGCGCGAAGCCCTCGAGCGAACGGCCGGCTCGGCGCGCACCGTCCTCGATGGCCGGCATCACCACGTCACGCAGGTATGCCGGCGAGTGGATCGGGTGCACGTGGAATCCGTCGGCGACCTCGCCCGCCGCCCGGCACATGCGCGCGTTCACGCCGGCGAGGTAGACCGGAATATCCGGCCAGTCGATCGGACCGGGGCTGAAGAACGGCGTGATCAGGCTGAAACGGTAGAACGGACCGTCATACGCCGCGCGGGCACCGGTCTGGAAACTGTTCCAGATGCTCCTGACACAACGGATGTAGTCGGTGATCCTGGCCGCGGGATGGTCGAACGGCATCGAGAACCGTCGTTCCACATGGGCGCGCACCTGGGTGCCGACCCCGAGATGAAACCGCCCGTCACTGGCCTTCTGCAGGTCCCACGCGGTCTGGGCAAGGACGAACGGACTGCGCGCCAGTGCCACGGTGATATTGGTGCCCACGGTGAGCCTCGTGGTCGCGGTGACGGCCAGCAGCAGCGGCAGGAACGGGTCGTGCGCCGATTCAAAGGTCCACAGGCCGTCGAACCCGATGGCCTCGAGGCGGCGCGCCTCATCCGCGACCCGGTCAAGCCCGCAGTCGCGCAGCTGGGTGTCGATCTTCACTCTCGCTCTCCCGTCCGGTTGGCGCCGGCAAGCCAGGCTTCACGGTCAAATGCGACATGCGATCCGAAACAGTCGACCCGCGTCCCGCTCATCGCGTCGAGTTCGTCGCGGAGATAGACGCAGCGCGCCTCCCCGAGCTGGCGAACCGCCGGGCCCTGCAGCTGCAGCCAGCCGTCGACGGTCTGCAGCGTGCTCTGTCGCTGGGTCACGTCGACGATGTAGTAGTGGTGTGGCACCACCACCCGCGGCTTCAGCCTGGTGATGATCGCGGCGAGATGCTCGAACCCCATGACATGGCACGAGTCGTCGGCGGGCAGCAGCACGACGTCGATGTCTCCCAGAGCCTGCCAGACCCGCTCGGGCGGATCATGCCTGTTGTCGCCCCAGGCCAGGATCCGGATCCCGCCGGTCTCGATCAGCAACAGGCAATGGTCCCAGGAACGCGGGTTGTCCGGCGGCATGATGTCGACGCCGTCGAACCGGCGGATGATCTCGCGGAAGTCGTAGATCGCGGCCGAGGAGTCGGTCGCGTGCTTGTCGGGGATCCCGGTGATCCGGACGTCACCGAACTCCCAGGTTCCGATCAGGCGGTCGATCAGGACATGGGCATCGAGCCGGTGCAACGCATCATGGTCGAAGTGGGCGTGGGTCGAGACCCCGACGTCAACGGCAGTCAGCGGAAAATCGTCGAAGAACCAGTCCCAGCGCCGCGACGGGTGGTTTCTCCACGGGTCCACCATGATCGTGAGACCGCCGGGCGAGGTGATCCGGAAGGCCGACCCGCCGAAATACGCCAGTTCGACCGGACCCGGGCCCGGACGCAGACCTTCCCGTTCAAGCGCGATCATCCGGTTGTGGTTCGACCGCTGTTTCCAGGCCTGCAGGCCGCTGTCGAGACTCATTGCTCGGGCACCGTTCCGGTTACAACAGCCTGCACAGGGAGACACGCGGGAAACCGTGCTCTGTGCGGCAATCGAACTCCTCGTACCCGTATCGCGCGTACATCGCGATATTCCCGGTCATCCGCTGATGGGTGCAGAGACCGAGGTGGTCATGGCCAAGCCGGCGGGCCTCGGAGTCGGCGTGCTCGACAAGGCGGCGGCCGAACCCCTCGCCCTGTCTCGACGGCAGGACCGCGGCGCTGTCAAGGACAATACCGTCATCAGTGTCCTTCAGGACCCGCGCGCCGCCAGGCCGGCCGCCTTCCTCGATGACATATGCGCGATGGTTCCGGACCACCTGCTGGTCGTCCTCGAGCATCGGCCCCGGCAGACGGCCAATGCCTCCAACGTAACGCTGATACGCGGCCTGCACGCACGCGGTGATGGCGGCCGCATCGGTAGCTGGACGGGGAACGGCGGAAGTCACGTCCATTGGCCATCGCGCATCGCATCTTCGCCCGGCGCGCCGTGACCGGCGCCGCACCGGGCATGACCGCGACGATATTTCCGGGCATGCGGGCCCGGAGTGCCACCCGAGCGCTCACGGGCACCGGGCCAATACGGTGCGAGAGCGGCATCGGCATCCATTGCGACTGGTGCCGTGATGGCCCCTGCCCCGTTGCCCGCGACCCGCCCGGCAGGGAAAGGGTGCCGGCAGTCGAGGCGTGTTCCGGCGCGGCACGCGTACCGGTCGTGGTCCTGCATGGACAGGTGTGCCGCGCGGCCGTGCACGGTCACGTGGCAGCGCCGGTTCAGTTCTGCGCCCTGAGCTTGGGATCGAGAACGTCGCGCACCGCATCGCCGAACAGGTTGAAGCCGAACACGGCGAGCGTGATCGCCACTCCGGGCCAGATCGGGACCCAGGGCGCGCTCTCGGCAAACTCCTCTGCCCCGCCCTGCAGCATCAGACCCCATGCCGCCGTGGGTTCCTGGACCCCGAGCCCGAGGTAGGACAGCGACGCCTCGAGCAGGATCGCCTGACCGACAAAGGCCGTCAGCATGATCAGGAACGGAGCCATGACATTCGGCACCATGTGCCGCATCACGATCCTGGTATGGCTGTAGCCGATCGACCGGGCCGCATCGATGTAGGGCAGTTCGCGCAGGGCGAGCGCGCTCGACCTGACGACCCGCGCACACCGCGGGATGAACGGGATGGTGATCGCGATGATCACCTTCTCGGTCCCGGTGCCGAAAATGGCGACGATGGCGAGTGCCATGATGATCAGCGGGAACGCCATGAACACGTCCATCACCCGCTGGAACACCAGGTCGATATAGCCCCCGAAATACGCGCTTCCGACACCGAGCACGAGTCCGACGAAGGCGCCAATGAAGGAGGCCGTGAAACCGACCAGCAGTGCGGTGCGCGCGCCGTGCACGAGCCGCGAGAACATGTCCCGTCCGAAGGCGTCGGTCCCGAGCACGAAGGTGGTGCCGGTCGTCTCGTCGATGGTTCCCGGCGGCATCAGCATGTATTCGAAGTTCTCGATTTCCGGATCGTACGGCACCACGTAGTCCGCGAAGACGGCGGCGAAGGTCATGATCACGATCACCAGCAGCCCGGCGCTGCCGAGCGGCTGCCGCCTGATCATCCGCAGGGCGGCGTCCCAGATCGTCTTCTGGCGCGGAAGGGTGCTGCTTTCGAGCGGTGCGGTCTCCGTCTGAGCCATGTCACCCCTCCCCTACGAATACCTGATGCGCGGATCGAGCCACGCGTACATGAGATCGACGATGAAATTCACCAGCACGAAGATGAAGACCACGAGCATCACCAGCGCCTGTGTCAGCGTGTAGTCGGCCTGGGTCACCGATTCGACGAACAGCTTGCCGATCCCGTTCAGATTGAACACCTGCTCGGTCACGACCAGTCCTCCCATCAGGAAGGCGAACTCGATGCCGATGATGGTAACAACCGGCAGCAGGGCGTTCTTGAGTGCGTGCTTGTTGATGATCACCTGCTCGATCAGGCCCTTGGCGCGGGCGGTCCGCACGTAGTCCTCACGCAGCACCTCGAGCATGGCAGACCGGGTCATGCGGGTCGCCACCGCCGAATACCGGTAACCCGTCGCCAGGGCCGGCCATATCAGCTGCGAAAGGTTGTGCGCCGGATCATCGAAGATCGACTTGTAGTGCACCGGGGGCATCCAGGGCACGCCGCTCCAGGCCTGGGTGCCGATCAGCAGTCCGAGGATGATCAGGATTCCGAGCCAGAAAGACGGCATGGCGATTCCGGCGATGCTGAAGGCCCGGACCAGATAGTCGATCATCGAGTTCTGTTTCGCCGCCGAGATCACGCCGAGCGGAATGGCGATGATCACGGAGGTCAGGGTGGCCATGATGGCGATCTGCAGCGAGAGCGGGAACCGGATCCAGATCTCTTCGGTGACCGGCTGGCCGGTCCACATTGATACCCCGAGATCAAGCGTGGCAAAGCCGATCATGTAGTCGACGAACTGCTCGATCTTGCTGTCCGAAATCCCGAGCCGCTCCTGGCACATCTTGATCTGCTCGGGATCGACATATCCGCCCTCGCCTCCGAACTTGAGCATGCAGACGTCGCCCGGGATCAGGCGCAACAGCAGGAACACCACGATCGCCGCCCCGAGCAGGGTCGGAAACAGCAACAGGACACGTTTGACGATGTAGGAATACATACCGCGATGTTCCCGGGACAGACGATCGCACAAAGGTCCCGACAACGGCCGGAACGGGTCTCCGACATGTCACCGGCCGTTCCGGGCAACCCGGAACGGCCGGCTCATCGGTTCGACGGACAGGCCCTACAGGCCGTGCCGCTTCTTCTCTTCCTTGTCGATCCAGACATTGTCGAGCGACTGGTTCAGGTAGTGGCTCGGCGCAATCTTCCATCCCTTGACGTAGGAACGGTGCGGATTGATCTTGTACCACCACAGGGTAATCATCTGTGACGCCAGATCGTTGAGCACCCGCTTCTCGTACTGACGGATCAGGATCTTCTGCTCGTCGACATTCGCCGTACGGAGAAGATTTTCATAGATCTTCTCGAGTTCGGCATCCTCGAAGCTGGCGTAGTTGTTGCCTGCTGTCGGAAGGAACTTCGATACATCCGCGATCGGGTTGACGATCGACTGGCAGTTAAAGTCGATCGACACGTCGAAGTCCTTCTGCTTGCGCAGGGAGGCGTAGAACGGCGTGGTCGGACGAACGTCCTGGTCGACCTGCATGCCGGCCTTGCGCCACTGGCCGATCAGCCAGGTCCCCACCACCTTGTAGGGCTGGTCAACGCCGCGGTTGAGCAGGGTGAACTTGAGGTCGGACTGCCCCGCTTCCGCGAGCAGCGCCTTGGCATGTTCGATCGAGTCCTCGATGTCGTCGCTGTAGCCGGCGATGTTCGCCTTGAGTTCGTCGATCGGCGTCGCAAGCGGGTGGTTCGGGAACACGATACCACCGACCGTTTTCACGATGGCGATGTTCGACAGGTACTTCGAACCTCCGTGCCGATCGACCGCCAGGGTCATGGCCCTGCGAACCCGCGGGTCATCGAACGGCTTCGTCTTGTGGTTCGGCGTGACCAGCAGCACGCAGTTCCAGTCGCTCTCCTGGACCGTGATCTTGTCGCCAAGCGCGGCAACGAGGTCGTCGCGCGCCTTCGGCGGGAAACCACGGAACTCGATGTCGGCGCGCCCGCCGCGGATGGCCTGCAGCCGGATCGACATCTTCGGCGCTGACAGCGCCGTGTAGCCGTCGAGGTACGGCTTGCCCTCGTGGTAGTAGTCGTCGTTGCGTGCGCCCGTGACGTGGCTGCCCTGCACGTGTTCGACGAAGCGGAACGGCCCGCTGCCGTTGATGTTGGTCTGGTGCCAGGTGTAGCCATGGGCGTCGAGATCGGCCTTGGCGTAGATGAAGTTGAACGGCATCGCGACCGACGGAATGAAGGTCCCGCTCGCGTGCTTCAGCTTGAACACCACGGTGGTGTCGTCAGGCGCCTCGATCGACTCCACCATCTTGAAATAGGCCTTGCGATTGGACGCAATGCCCTCGGGCGGAAACGCGATCTTGTCGAAAGTCGCCTTGACGTCGGCGGCGGTCATCGGCTTGCCGTCGTGGAAGGTGATGCCGGACCGGATCTTGAAGGTATAGGTGGTGCCGTTGTCTGTCGGCTCGGGCACGCCTCCCTCGCAGACGTCGCAGACGAAGTCGGTCGGTGAGGACGGGTTGTCCGGATTGACCCTGATCAGAGTGCTGTAGAACGGCCGGATCGGATGGATCATGCCGAATGTGGATTCAATATGTGCGTCGTATGACGGGATCTTCGAGCCGACAACGATGTTCAGTTCGCCGCCGACCTGAGGGGTCTCCGCCATCGCCGCCACAGCGCCAAGCGCAAATCCTGCGCCGGCAACGGCCACAACGAGCTTCGGTGCAACGCCTCTCATGCTGGATTCTCCTTCAAGGAAGATTGAAGCGCCAGGCCAAGCACCGATCCTGATACCCCCGACCGGTCTCCCTGTTGCCCCTGGCCGCCTCTCCTGGTCCGGGACGCCTCGATCGTTCCCGGTTCTGACACTCCCCGTGCCGCGCACACCTTTACGCAGACCGCCCGCCCGCGGTCAAGACCAACACTCGCCCGGATTGTCCGGTCAATTGTTTTCTTCGTATAGTCTGCCAGGCATTCCGTCGCATGCCCGGAGTCGCCGGCGGACCCCGGGTGCGCCCGGGGAGATCATCAACTGGAAGCCTGCGCCGCCGGCAGCCTTCCACCCGGACGAGGCCAAACCATGCACGACACTCCCATCCGCGCCATCCTGTTCGATGTCTTCGGAACCGTTGTTGACTGGCGCGGGGGGATTGCCCGCGAGGCGGAGGCATGCCTTGGCCCGAAGGGGATCACGGTCGACTGGCTGGCGTTCGCCGAGGCCTGGCGCGCCCGGTATCAGCCGTCGATGGAGCCGATTCGTCTCGGTACACGCGGTTACCAGCGCCTCGACGTGCTTCACTACGAGAACATGCTCGACGTGCTCGACGAGTTCGCGATCGAGGGGCTGTCGGGAGCGGAACTCGATCACCTGAACCGGGCATGGCACCGGCTGAGCCCGTGGCCGGATTGCGTGTCGGGCCTGAACCGGCTGAAGTCGCGGTTCATCATCGGTCCGCTTTCGAACGGCAACGTCTCGATGATGGTGAACATGGCGAAGCATGCCGGACTGCCGTGGGACGTGGTGCTGGGCGCCGAACCGGCACGGATGTACAAGCCGAGGCGCGAAACCTACCTCATCGCGGCCGACTGGCTCGACCTTGCGCCCGGCCAGGTGCTGATGTGCGCCGCCCACAACGGCGATCTTGCCGCCGCCGCATCCTGCGGCCTGCGGACCGCCTTCATTCCGCGACCGGCAGAATACGGGCCGGGCCAGACCAGCGACCTCGCAGCCCGCTACGCCTTCGATCACATCGCGAACGACATGAACGAACTCGCCGACCAGCTCGGCTGCTGAACATCCCGCCTGTTCGGTACCGCCGGGCGGCTACACCCTCGGGAACTCCAGCGCCAGGCCGGAACGCGGCCACGGCATCGAAACCAGGCAGCCGCCCCAGGACAGCGTCACAAGCGCGGTATCGAGGCCGGCGCCGGCAAAGCAGATGTTGGTGGTGTAGGGGTCATCGAGCGGAACGAACTCCAGCGTCCCGCCGTCCGGGCGTGCGACGGTGATGCCGCCGGTCAGCAGGGTTGCCACGCAGACGTTGCCGCCCGCCTCGACGGCGAGCGAGTCGAACCGCCGCAACCCGCCGTCACAGGTGACCAGCCTGCCGCCGTTGATCGAATCCGGGAACGCGATCATCGAGACCTCGCCGGGGCCTGTGATCGGCCAGGCGTAGAGCCGCGCCCCCTCGGTCTCCGCAACGTAGAGCGTCTGGCCGTCCGGTGACAGGCCGATCCCGTTCGGCGTGGTGACCGGCTGGATCACTTCCCGGATCTCGCTCCCGTCCGGGCGAGCCCAGTAGACCGCTCCGCGATCCATGTCACGGTGACGCATCTTGCCAAGGTCGGTAAACCACATGTTCCCGTCCCGGTCGAACACGATGTCGTTGGGGCCGTTCAGGCGGACACCACCGCAGCGATCGTAGAGCCGATCCACCTTTCCTGTGGCCAGGTCGACGCGCTCGATGCGGCCGGTCTCGTAGTCGTCGGCCTGCCGGATCGGGCGGCTTCGGCCGGTCGACGGGTCGCGTTCCCACTCGAACCCGCCGTTGTTGCAGACATAGCAGGCGCCGTCCGGACCGATCGCCGCGCCGTTGGGACCACCTCCGGTCCCGGCGATGACCTCGGTCCTGCCATCCGGCATCACCCGGGTGAGCGTACCGCGCGCAATCTCGACCAGGATGACGGAGCCATCCGGCATGGCAATCGGGCCCTCGGGAAACAGCAGTCCGTCAGCAAGCAGTTGAACCGACATCACCTTTACACTCCTACTTGCCAGACAATGGGATCTTGAGTGATCTCCAGCCGATCGCTGTCGAAGAGTTCCGGATGGCGCAGTCCGGCGCCGGGTTCCGGACCGGCGAAGTAGCGGCCCCACAGGTGGGACCCGGCAACGAATTCGAGCCCGCCGCTCTCACGGATCACCGGATCCAACAGGATCCGGAACGACATCACCGGCCAGCCCCTCACCGGCCGGTACGGTTGGTCGTTGTGCCACCGGGTCGGTTGCGGGGTTGTCGGTTCCTTCACGAACAGCTGGTCGTAGAACAGCGTCAGCGCACGGTCTCCCAGCAGGTCGCTCGCCACGGTGCGGTGCGGACCGTGGAGGCAGAATTGCCGAAACCCGTCATCGTTCTCCCAGACCCGCAGGTTGTCGTGAAAGTAACCGGCCTCGGTCCGGTCCACGTCGAATGAAGAGCCTCGGGTCGGCAATGTCCCGTTCCACGGCCGCCTCGAGTTCGCCGCGCCAGTCAGCGCCGACAACGTCGCGCACCATCACCACACCGTCCTGTTCGAATGCCCGGCGTCGCTCCCCGGCCACACGGAAACCGGACATCGACGTCTCCCGTTCCTTTCCGTCGCCAGCGTAGTGCCGCCCGTCAGTGCGGCGCAAGTCCGCGGGCCGGGCGCCGCGACTTGTTCCGGTTCGGCTGTTCGCGATAGGATGATGCGGAACCACGCCGGAAACGGCGCGATCACCGGTCAGTCGGGCCGGAAACCTGTATGGCTCGGGGTGCCGCACCGCACCGTGTGCGGCTGAGAGCACACTCGTTGAACCTGAACTGGGTAATTCCAGCGCAGGGAGGCCGCACGTCATGTCTGTCCACTTCGCCGGTTCGCGTTCCCGCGACCGGCCGCGCGTTGCCATCATCGGGGCCGGTGTGTCCGGTCTGGGGATCGGGTGGCGGCTGGGGGCCGCGGGGTGCGCGGTCGACCTGTTCGAGCGAAACTTTGCCGGCGGCGGGGCCAGCTGGGCGGCCGCGGGCATGCTTGCCGCCGGCGTCGAGGCCGAACCCGGCGAGGAGGCCCTGTTCCGGCTGAACCGGATGGCGCAGCAGCTGTGGCCGGAGTTCAGGTCCGAACTCGAGGCCGAGAGCAGGCGCGACATCGGTTACCGGGACGACGGAACACTGGTTGTTGCCTCGACCCGGGATGATCTCGAGCAGCTGCGCCATGTCACCGCCTTCCAGACGGGCATCGGAGTCGAACTCGAGTGGCTCACCGCCGCCGAGGCGCGACGAAGGGAGCCCTGCCTGAAGTCCGGCCTGGCGGGTGCCGTGTTTTCGCCGCATGACCACCAGGTCGACAACCGCAGGCTGGCGATGGCGCTGAAGGATGCCGCGCTTGCGCGCGGCTGCAGGCTGCACGAGACCCGGACCGTCGATGCCGTGGATCTCGAGGCCGGCCGGTTGCAGGGCATCGTGGTCAATGGAGAACGCCACCGGGCCGACATCGTGATCAATGCGGCCGGAGCCTGGGCAAACCGGATTGACGGGGTCCCCGAGTTGTGCCGACCACCGGTCCGCCCGGTCAAGGGCCAGATGGCAGCGCTCAGGATGGACCGGAACCATCCGGTCGCGACCCGTGTCATCTGGGGGCCGAACACCTACCTGGCGCCCAAGGCCGACGGACGGCTTCTGGTCGGCGCCACGGTCGAGGAACGCGGGTTCGACGACGATCTGACCGCGGGCGGCATCATGGCGGTGATCGAGGCGGCGTGGCGCGTCCTGCCGGGGATCGAGGAATTGCCGGTTGACGAGCTCTGGGCGGGGTTCCGCCCGACAAGCCGTGACGACGCCCCCGTCCTGGGAACAAGCGGGCTCGATGGCCTGCTGCTGGCAACCGGTCATCACCGCAACGGCATCCTTCTTGCTCCGGTCACCGCCAACCTGCTTGCCGAGCTGGTGCTCACCGGCAGGACCGACCCGGCCATCGACGCTTTCGGGCTTGACCGGTTCCACCGCGTCAGCCATGCGGGAGCGGCCTCGTGACCCGGCAGATCAGGGTCAACGGCGACCCGGTACCGGTCGCGGCCACAACCATTGCCGCCCTGCTGGCCGAACAGGGGATCGACCGGACCGCACGGGGCGTGGCGGTCGCCGTCAACGGAGGTGTCGTGCGCCGTACCGAGTGGGACGAGACACCGGTCAGGGACGGTGACGACATCGAGATCGTCCGACCCTTCCGGGGCGGATGAACGTGGAGCGACAGGCCATGGCGGCAGCGGATGATCTCGAGATTGCCGGCCGGCGGTTTGGCTCCAGGCTGATCATGGGCAGCGGTGGCTACCCCAACCAGCAGGTGATGCTCGACGCGCTTGAGGCAAGCGGGACCGAGGTTGTCACGGTCTCGATCAGGCGGGTCAGCCTGGAAGGCTACAGCGAGAGCATGGTCGACCTGGTGGGCAGCCGCTACACGCTGCTTCCCAACACCGCCGGCTGCGAGAGCGTGCGCGACGCGGTCCTGACCGCCGAACTGGCACGTGAGGCACTGGAGACCGACTGGGTCAAGCTCGAGCTGATCGGCGATCGCGAGACGCTGATGCCCGACGGCATCCAGCTGGTCGAGGCGGCGGAACAGCTGGTGAAGTCCGGGTTCCAGGTCCTGCCCTACTGTACCGACGACCCGATCCTGTGCCAGCGTCTGATCGATGTCGGCTCCGCGGCAGTCATGCCGCTCGGCAGCCCCATCGGCTCCGGCATGGGGATCTGCAACCCGTTCAACCTGGAGATGATCGTGCGCCGCAGTCCGGTCCCCGTGGTGTGTGACGCCGGCATCGGTACCGCATCGGATGCGGCGCAGGCCCTCGAGATCGGGTGCGACGCTGTGATGCTGAATACCGCGGTATCGCGGTCGAACGACCCGGTCCGCATGGCCGCCGCCATGCGTCACGCCGTCGAGGCTGGCCGCCTGGCCCACGGCGCGGGACGCATTCCGCGGCGGCGCTACGCCGAACCGTCGAGCCCGCAGCTCGGCCTGATCGGATCGTGACCGCGCTCCCGAACCCGCCCCTGCTGCTGATCACCGACCGGCACCGGGCAGTCCGCCCGCTGGAGAGCATTGCCCGTGACGCCTTTGCGGCCGGGTGCCGATGGCTCTCGGTCCGCGACAAGGACCTGTCCGGGGTCGAACGAGCGGCGCTGGTCCGCGCCCTGCAGTGCGCAGCCGAACCCTGGGGTGCCCTGGTCGGCGTGCACGGCTTGTCCGAACTTCCGGTGGGTGCGGTCCACCTGCCACGTGACGGGGATGCGCGAGGCGCACGCACCCGGTTGCCGGACGGCTGCCTCGTCGGGACCTCGGCACACGACGCGGGCGAACTCGAGCGTACCGCGCAGGCGGGCGCCGACTACGCGACGCTGAGCCCGGTGTTCGCGACCGCAAGCAAGCCGGGCGCCCCGGCTCTCGGGCTGGAACGCTTTGCCCACCTGGCCCGGGCGGCGCCGTTGCCCGTGCTCGCGCTGGGAGGTGTCACGGCTGGCAGCGTGCGCGGCTGCATGGCAGCGGGCGCGCATGGCATCGCCGTCATCGGCAGCGTGATGGCTGCCCGGGACACCGGGGCGGCGGTCACCGAACTCATCGAGGCGCTCGACGACGCTGCCGGAAGGCACCGAACGCCCCGCCATCTCGCGTCGTGACCCGACCGGCGACCGCACCATCGCGGCGCAACCGCCGGACCTGTGGCCGGTTCAGGCCTGTTGACGCACTTTCGCCCGATCGGTTTCGGGCGAATACGCGAGGCTCACGGGTGCATCGACATCGAAGGGACTGTGCAGTCCGAGTTCCTGGCCGATTTCCCGGATAGCGGGGAACACCTCTTGCCCGAGCAGTCGGATGCAGGACAGGGAGTCGGCGTGACTGACCGTCCCGTCGTTGCCCCAGACCGCGTAGATCGACGGCCGGGTTTCCTCGAGGACCCGCCGGATCCGCGGGATGACGGTCTTTGGTGTTCCGCAGATGATGCGGCCCTGCTCGACCTGTTCCTCGAAACTGGTCAGACCACGCGGGTTTTCCCGCCGTCCGACGGAAAACTCGACGAAGGCACGCCGGTTGTTCGGCGATGAATAGCCGGCGGGAGACGCCCAGCTCGGATGCGCCAGTCCGGTGAACTCACCCTGCATCCAGCGGAACTGGCGTGCGTTCTCGATTGCCTTCTCTTCGGTTTCCGCGACATGACACTGCTGCAGGTACCCGCGGTTCTCGGGGCCGGCGGTATAGCCGCAACGTTCGGCTTCCTCATCGTAGATCTTCCAGATGTTCCTGGTGCTCTCGATAGAGGTGTTGAGCGCGATGTAGGGATATCGGTGCCGGGCCGCCCAGACGATGGTTTCCCTGCTGATCACCCCCGGGACCCAGACACGCGGATAGGGTTTCTGGAGCGGGAGCGCCCACGGGTTGACCACGCGGTTATGGTAGTGGGTTCCTTCGAAACGGAACGGGCCCTCGCGGGTCCAGGCGGCGATGATCAGGTCGTGCGCTTCCTCGAACCGTTCCCGGTTGAAGGCGGGATTGACCCCGGCAGCAAGCTGCTCCTGGCCCCCGCCGCGGACGAAGCCGGAGACCAGACGGCCCCTGGAGATCATGTCGATCATCGCCAGCTCTTCGGCCAGGCGAACCGGGTTCTCGGCGAGTGGCAGCGGATTTCCCAGCAGGACAATCTTTATCCTCTCGGTCACGGCCGCCAGGATGGCTGCAAAGATATTGGCCTTGGCCTGCATGCAGAACGGTGCGTTGTGATGCTCGTTCAGCATGATCCCGTCGATGCCGACACTCTCCGCCAGCTTGTATTCCTCGATATACTCATTGTAGAGGCGGCTGCCGGACACCGGATCGAAATGCCGGTTTGAGAACATCAGCGCCGTGGCCCCGAAGTCGAGTCCTTCCTGCTGCGGATATGTCGACATCGGCTGTTCGGTGAAGTACATCAGATGCATCGTGCGGCTCCCTGCTTCTGCGCCCGGCTCGTCATCCGACGAGAAAACCGGTGACCAGTCGGGCAAGCGCGTCCGGCTGTTCGAGATCGACGAAGTGTCCCGCGTTCTCCACGAATTCCAGCGTGGCGTCGGGCAGGTTCTCGAGCCAGGGACCGGTGGCGGATTGCGGAACAATCCGGTCGTCATCGCCCCAGACAACGAGAGACGGCGCCGTCACGCTGCCCAGCAGATGCGGCAGGGTCTGGCTGTACATGTAGGGCTTCCACGCGACCCGAAAATTCATCTCGCGGCAGATTTCCCACTGGACGACCAGATCTGTGGGCGGTTGTGCTCCGAACACCCGGTCGTAGGCGGCCTGATCGTGAAATCCCGCCCGGGTGTATTCCAGGTGATTGTAGAGCGCCTGGTCGAGAATGTAGCCGTCCGGCGGCTTGATGCCCATCGGGGCCACCAGCACCAGTCGGTCGAGCAGTGACGGCGCCATGGTGGCCATTTCGGCGGCGATCCACCCTCCGAACCCGAGGCCGACCAGGGATACCCGCTCCAGACCCAGTGTGCCGAGCAACCAGCGGTAGACCACCGCCATGTCCCGGACGCTGCGCATCCATTCCGGGCGTTCCGACCGGCAGTGGCCCGGATGGTGGGGAACCACGACGTCGAACTGCCGGCTCAGGGCGTCATAGAACGGGGTCCGGTCGAGGGTGCCGATGTCGTGGTGCAGGATGAGAACCGGCGCGCCGTCGCCGCACCGCATCACATGGAGCGCGCCTCCCGCGATGACCGGTTCGCATGTTCGCCACTCCGTCGCCTGGTCCATGCCGCCCCCTTGTGCTGTCAATGACGGTGAAGCTACCGGGACCGGGTGGCGAGCGAAAGTCGCCTTCAGCCCGGATCGATGTCTTTATTCTCCTTGTGATGGGACACCACGAGACCATCGGTTGGAGTCCGCGGCGTTCCGGACACCGTCGAGGCGTTGATGCCGGGGCGCCACTACCCGTGCGTCACAACGCAGAAGGCATGGCGCGACCAGCCACCGCATACGGTGGTCTCTCCGCACGGCAACAGCGCCGCCAGTTGCACCGCGTTCCGGTCGCTTCCCGGGCGATGCGCGAGGACGAACATCTTGCGCCGGGTGACAGCCACGGGTGCCCCGGGGCCGGGCAGAGCTTCTTTCTTCCTGGTGTCCGCGGTGTCGGAACGAGCACCTGGGCGCGAGCGCAGTTCCCCGATGCGCCGCGCGTCGACCTGCTGGACGAGGCCCGCTCCCAGGACGACCTTGCCGATCCGTCCCTCATCGCCGCAGATTTCCGGCCGGCGCCGCCGGGCAGTTGGGTCATTGTCGACGAGATCCAGCGCCTGCTCGGGGTGGGGTGCGGGCCCGGCCAGCCCGGATCACGATCCGCGGCGCGCGACGCTGCGCACACGTCCCCTTCTTGCAGGCTGTGCCACACCGTTCCACAATCCGCACCGCTGGTCGGCGGTCCCTCGATGGCGTCCGGCCTTCGGATCGGACCCGGGATCAACCCCGGACCGGTGCGGCACTGATGGCGGAGGAGGCACCATGCTGACGCTGGAGACAACCGATTTCGGATACCTCGGATCCGGGCTGGTACGCCCGGAGTGCATTGTCGCAACCGCAGCCGGTGCCGTCTTCGCCAGCCACGGCGGCGCGCCGGGCGGCATTGCGCGGATCGGCGACGACGGTGAATCGGAACTGATCCTGGCTCGCAACGGCGACATCCCCGGGGACTTCATTCCCAACGGCTATGCGCTGATGCCCGACGGCTCGTTCGTGATCGCCAATGTCGGCAGCGATGGCGGCGTCTACCGGTTGCACCGCGACGGCACCCTGGAAGCGTTCCTGCTCGAGATCGACGGCCGCACCCTGCCGGCCTGCAACTTCGTCAACCGGGATGAGGAGGGACGGATCTGGATTTCGGTCAGTACCTGGTTCCGCGACCGCGACCGGGCGCTGCGCAGGGGGCACGCCGACGGGTTTGTCATCCTGGTCGACGAACGCGGCGCCCGCATCGCGGCGGACGGTATCGGCTATACCAACGAGAACAAGCTGCATCCGTCGGGGCGCTGGCTCTACGTGCACGAGACCGTGGGCCGGTCGATCTGCCGGTTCGAACTGGGAACGGACGGGCGTCTCGGACCACGGGAGACCGTGGCCGAATACGGACCCGGGATCTTTCCCGACGGGTTCGAATTCGACGCCGAGGGCGGGATCTGGTGCACCAGTGTCGTGACCAACCGGATCGTGAGGATCAGCCCCGAGGGCGACGAGCAGCTGGTCTACGACGATGCCGATCCGGAGCTTGCCGAACGTGCCCAGGCCGCCTGGGAGAGCGACAGTTTCGGGCGCGACCTGCTGAACGCGGGACACGACCACCCGCTCGGCAACTGCGCGAGCATCTGCTTTGCCGGACCCGACCTGCGCACCTGCATGATCGGCTCGCTCGCCGCTTCCCGGATCGCCACCTTCCGCTCGCCGATCGCCGGAGCGCGCCCGCCGCACTGGTCGTTCTGAACCCGCCGCCGCCCCCGGCACCGGGCGGGGACCGGCTTGCGCGTCCCGGCCGGGCATGCGATTGAGTGGTCCGGCAGGCGATCGTGAACGGAGCGAAGAAATGAACCGACCGGATTCAGTCGAAATCACCGAGGTGGGCCCGCGGGACGGCCTGCAGTCGGAACCGGAGTTCATCGCAACCGGGGACAAGACTCGGCTGATCAACGGCCTGATCGCGGCCGGCCTGAAACGGATCGAGTTTTCCTCCTTCGTCTCGCCACGCGCGGTCCCCCAGCTCGCCGACGTCAACGAGGTTCTCGCCGGTATCGATCGCAGCCGCAACACCGTGCTGTCCGCCCTGGTTCCGAATGCCCGCGGCGCCATCAGGGCCGTTGACGCCGGTGTCGACGAGATCGTGGTGTTCATGTCGGCGTCCGAGAGCCACAACCTGAAGAACGTCAACCGCACCGTGGACGAATCCCTGGCCGGCTTCGCTGACGTGACCAGGATTGCCGGTGACGCCGGCATCCCGGTACACGGCGCCATCGCCACCGCGCTCGGATGCCCGTTCGAGGGTGACGTCCCGGTCTCGCAGCTCGAGTACATCGCCCGGCACTACCGCGACATGGGGTTTACCGGCGTCGGCCTCGGCGACACCACCGGCATGGCCACGCCCCCCGTGGTCCAGAGGGCGGTCCGCCACCTGCAGGACACCGTGCCGGACCTGCCGATCACGCTGCATTTCCACAACACCCGCGGTCTCGGCCTGGTCAATGTCATGACCGGGCTGGACGAGGGGATCAGCCGATTCGAGTCCTCCTTCGGCGGCATGGGCGGGTGCCCCTTCGCCCCGAAGGCGACTGGCAACATCTGTACAGAGGACCTCGTCTACATGATGCACGAGATGGGCATCGGCACCGGGATTAACCTCGCGGCCCTGATCGAGGTGGCCCGGGACGTCGAACGGGTGATGGGACGGGAACTGCCGGGCCAGGTCATGAAGGCCGGGCCGCGGCTCAGCCTGCACAGCATGGACGCCGTCGCCACGGCCGCTGGCTGACCCGGCGGTGGCACTCAGCGGTATCCGGGTCGTCGATCTCACCCGTATCCTCGCCGGCCCGTTCTGCACTCTCCTGCTTGCGGATCTCGGCGCCGAGGTCATCAAGATAGAAAGCCCGAAGGGCGGTGACCCGGTTCGTCACCAGGGCGCGATCCGCGATGGCCTGTCCTGGTACTTCGCCCAGTTCAACCGCAACAAGAAATCGGTCGTGCTCGACCTGTACACCGCAGAAGGCAAGGACACCCTGGCACGTCTGCTGCGGACCGCCGACGTGGTGGTGGAGAACTACCGCCCGGGCGTGTTCGCCGCGATGGGGTTCGACCGCGACCGGCTCCGCGAGATCAATTCCCGCCTGATCCACGCGAGCGTCAACGGGTACGGCTCCACCGGGCCAAGCGCCGGCCGGCCCTCCTTCGACTTCATCGCCCAGGCGATGAGCGGCTTCATGAGCGTCAATGGCGCGCAGGACACCGATCCGATGCGGGCGGCCCCGCCGCTCAGTGATCTCATTGCCGGTCTCTACTGCGCGTTCGGAGTGGTCTCGGCGCTGCAGGCCAGGGAGCGGACCGGCCTCGGTCAGGAGGTCGAATCAAGTCTGACCAACGGCCTGATCAGCATGCTCGCATACCTGTCCGCCGAATACCTTGCCACCGACCGGTTGCCACAGCGCACCGGCAACAACCATCCCATCGTCGCACCCTACGGGCTGTTCCGCGCAGCCGACGGCATGGTCGCGGTGGCTCCGTCGACCGACACCTTCGTGCGCCGGTTCCTCGGTGTCCTCGGACTCTCGCACCTGCTGGAGGAACCGCGGTTCCGCACCAACGACGACCGGGTGACGCACCGCGAGGAACTGAACGCCATCATCAACCGGGTCACCGAAACCAGGACCGTCGATCACTGGATCACCGAGGTCAACGCCGGCGGCTGTCCGTGCGGACGGGTTCAGGACCTGGCCGAGGTCTTCAGCGACCCCCAGGTGCTGGCCCAGGACATGCTGCTCGAGGTCGATCACCCGGGTCACGGAACCGTGCGGATGACCGGGTTTCCGGTGAAGCTGTCCGCGACCCCGGCCCTGATCAGGCGGCCGGCGCCGGAACTCGGCGCCGATACCGAGGCGGTTCTCGGTTCCCTGCCCCGCGACTGAGTACCGCTACGCGTCGCCCATCCGCAACGCTTCAATGAAGGCGCTCTGCGGAATCTCGACCTTGCCGAAACGACGCATGCGCTTCTTTCCCTCCTTCTGGCGCTCGAGCAGCTTGCGCTTGCGGCTGACATCGCCGCCGTAACACTTCGCGGTCACGTCCTTGCGCAGAGCGCTGATGGTTTCCCGGGCGATGATGCGCCCGCCGATCGCCGCCTGGATCGGCACCTTGAACAGCTGGCGCGGGACCAGTTCCTTCAGTCGCCCGCACAGCGCCCGCCCCCGGGGCTCGGCCTGGCTCGCGTGCACGATCATCGAGAGCGCGTCGACCGGTTCCGAGTTCACGAGCAGGCTCATGCGTACGAGGTCGCCCTCGCGGTAGCCGTCGATCTGGTAGTCGAAGCTGGCATAGCCGCGCGAGACCGACTTCAGCCGGTCGTAGAAGTCGAACACGACCTCGTTGAGCGGCAGGCGGTAGACAACCATCGCCCGGCTGCCGACGTAGGTGAGTTCGACCTGCTCGCCACGACGCTCGGTGCACAGCGCCAGAATCGCGCCGAGATACTCGTCGGAAACCAGGATGGTCGCGGTGATCCACGGTTCCTCGATGCCGGCGATCCTGACCGGATCGGGCATGTCGGAGGGATTGTGCAGTTCGATCACCTCGCCGGAGGTCAGGGTGACACGGTAGACGACACTCGGTGCGGTCGTGATCAGTTCGAGATCGAACTCGCGGGCCAGCCGTTCCTGGATGATTTCGAGATGCAGCAGACCGAGGAAGCCGCACCGCAGTCCGAACCCGAGCGCAGCCGACATTTCGGGTTCGAAGGAGAAGCTCGCGTCGTTCAGCTGCAGCTTCTCCAGGCTCTCCCGCAGGTGACCGTACTCGGCCGAATCGACGGGAAACAGGCCACAGAAGACCACCGGCACGCTGGGCTTGAACCCGGGCAGGGCGTTGTCGGCCGGTCTGCGGTCACCGGTGAGCGTATCGCCGACACGGCAGTCGGCGACCGTCTTGATCGCGGCGGTCACGAAACCGATCTCGCCCGGACCGAGTTCACCTGTTTCCAGCAGCTTGGGCGTGAACACGCCGACGCGCTCGACCTGGTGAACCGCGCCGGTCTGAAGCATGCGGATCTTCTGCCCCTTGCGCAGCTGACCGTCAAACACCCGGACCAGGGCGATGACCCCGAGGTAGGGATCGTACCAGGAATCCACCAGTAGCGCCTTGAGCGGCGTCTCGGCGTTACCGCTGGGCGGCGGCAGGCGTTCGGTCAGTGCCTGCAGGACCTGCTCGATGCCCTGTCCGGTCTTGGCCGAGACCTCGATCGCGTCCGAGGCGTCAAGCCCGATGACGTCCTCGATCTGGCGGCGCACCCGGTCGGGATCGGCGGCGGGCAGGTCGATCTTGTTCAAGACCGGGATGATCTCGTGATCGGCATCGATCGCCTGGTAGACGTTGGCAAGGGTCTGCGCTTCGACACCCTGGCTCGCGTCGACCACCAGCAGCGATCCCTCGCAGGCCGCGAGCGACCGGCTGACCTCGTAGCCGAAGTCCACGTGTCCCGGTGTGTCCATCAGGTTGAGTTGCCAGATCCGCGCGTCGGGCGCTCGCCACGCCAGCTGTACCGCCTGGGCCTTGATGGTGATGCCGCGTTCGCGCTCGATATCCATGGTATCGAGCACCTGCTCCTTCATCTCCCGCTCGGCAAGGCCGCCGCACAGCTGGATCATCCGGTCGGCAAGCGTCGACTTGCCGTGATCGATATGCGCGATAATCGCGAAATTGCGGATGTTCGAGAGCGTGGTCATCAGCTGCCCTGCCTCGCGAGCCCCCGGGAACATAGGTCGACCGTCGCGCCAGCGCAACGCGCGCGCCTCAACGCTCGTCGGCCTGTCCGCGAAACGGGTGCGCCGGGTAGCAGCCGAGAATGGTCACCGCGCCCGCGGGACAGAAGAACCGCAATTCCTCGAGCGCCAGGACCACATTGGGCGCATCGACATGGCCTTCCGCATCAACGTAGAACTGGGCCGCCTCGAACGATCCGCCGACCAGGTACGACTCAAGCTTGGTCAGGTTGATGCCATTGGTGGCAAACCCGCCAAGCGCCTTGTAGAGGGCCGCCGGCACGCTGCGCACACGGAACACGATGGTAGTCACGGCGGGCCTGCCGTCGAGCGGCGGCACGACGCCTTCCCGTGCCATGATGAGCATGCGCGTCGTGTTGTGCTCGGCATCCTCGACGTCGGCCCGCAGGACCTCCAGTCCGTATATCTCCGCCGCGAGACGGGGGCCGATCGCGGCAATGGTCGGATCGCCGCGATCACGCACATCCCGGGCCGCTCCGGCGGTGTCGGCGTGCTGCACCGGGCGTACGCCGAGTTCCGCGATCAGGCGGCGCGACTGGCCCAGCGCGTGCACGTGGCTGTGGATCTCCACCAGGTCCTCGATCCTGGCCCCGGGAAGGCCCAGGAGCATCGCGTTCACCCGCTGGAAGTGCTCGCCGATGATGTGAAGGCCCGAACTGGGCAACAGGTGGTGGATGTCGGCCACCCGGCCGGCCACCGAGTTCTCCACCGGAACCATGGCGCACCGCGCCTTGCCGTCCTGCACCGCCGAAAGCATTTCCTCGAAACTGGCGCAGGGCATCGGCTCGAGGTCCGGTCGCGCCGCCGTGCAGGCGAGATGGGAGTTCGCTCCCAGCTCTCCCTGGAATGCGATCAGCTGGTTCGGTGACGACACGTCGGACCCTTCCTGTCAGCACACGGACGCCGCTTCAATCCGGCGACGCGCCGGGGTCAGCGAGAAGCTGTCGGGCCCGTTCAAGGTCGGCGGGAATATCAACACCGAGGGGAACGGAGTCAACGCGGGCCACGTCGATCCGCATTCCGGCCTCGAGCGCGCGCAGCTGCTCGAGCATCTCGCGGCGCTCGAGCACACCGCGGGGCAGGTTCACAAACCTGTCGAGAGCGGCACGCCGGTAGGCATACAGACCAATGTGGTGAAACAGCGGCCCTTCTCCCGTCGGGACCGCGGCCCGGCTGAAGTAGAGCGCCCGGCCGCGACGGCCGTCCTGCCGCCAGGTCACAACGGCCTTGACCACCGACGGACTCTCGCGTTCCTCCGCCCGGGTGATTTCAGCCGCGACGGTCCCGATGTCGACCCCTTCGGTTTCGAGCAGGGCGAGGGCGGCACGTACGGTGTGCGGATCGAGGACCGGCAGATCGCCCTGGATGTTCACGACCGCGTCATGCAGCGATTCGGGATCGATTATCCCGAGTGCGGCGTGGATGCGGTCGGACCCCGTCGACAGGTCCGGGTCGGTCAACACCGCCTCGCCGCCAGCCGCGCGTACCGCATCGGCAATCTCCTCCTGGGCGCAGGCGACGACGACCGGTCCGAGATCGCACTCGACGGCACGGCGCCATACATGAACGATCATCGGGGAACCGTTGATGTCGGCAAGCGGCTTGCCGGGCAGGCGCGAGGCCTGGAGCCGGGACGGGATGAGGACAACGGGTCGGTGCGGCGCGGTCATGTCCTGATCCTCCGGTGGGACGGAGCCGGCACGCACACATAGGGATGTGCCCGGCTCCTGTCACGCTTTGGCAGGGTACGGGCATCCCGTCAAACCGGTTGGACAGCGAAGTGCCGACCCGATAGAGTGCGCGCCGGTCGGAGGCTGGCCGCGGGCATGCGGCCGTGGTGCGCGCGGGGACTGGGCATGGCATCTCTGGAATTGAACAAGATTGCGGCGGGCGTGTTGTGCGCGGGGTTGCTGGCAATGGCCTCGGGTCAGATCGCCGGCATACTTGTCAGTCCGAAAATGCCCGAACAGAATGCCTATGAAGTCGATACCAGTGCGGTCGGGGACGGCGCAACGGCCCCGGCGAAGAGCGCGGGACCGGTTCTGGAGCCGGTCATGGCGCTGCTGGCTGATGCCGACCCGCAGGCGGGCCTGAAGGTGTTCAAGAAATGCGCGGCCTGCCACACCACCGATAGCGGTGGTGCCAACAGGGTCGGCCCCAACCTGTGGAACATCGTCGGCGGCGCGAAGGGTGCCAGGGACGGATTCGGGTACTCCAGCGCATTGACGAACTTCGAGGGAACGCAGGCATGGGACTACGCGTCCCTGAACGCGTTCCTCGCCAGCCCGAAGACCTACATGCCGGGAACCAAGATGACCTTCGTCGGACTGAGGAAGGTCTCGGACCGCGCCAATGTGATCGCCTACCTGCGCACAATCGCCGATACCCCGGCCCCGCTGCCCACTCCGGACGACATCGCAAACGAGGAAACGGCGGCGGGCGGCTGAGGTCGTGCGCGGACAGCGCCGGCCATGAGCGGAATCCCCGAACGGCTCGTCGCCTTCGCAGACAGTCTCGCCGACGCGAGCCGTCCCCTCGCCCTGCGGCACTGGCGCCGGACCCGTGACTTCGACCGCAAGGCGGATGAAAGTCCGGTCACGGTTGCCGATCGCGCGATCGAGAAGACCCTGCGCGACCTGATCGAACGCCACTATCCCGACCACGGCATTGCCGGCGAGGAATTCGGCGGGCTGCGGACCGATGCGCGCCACGTCTGGTCGATCGATCCCATCGACGGTACCCGGGCCTTTGTCAGCGGCTCGCCGCTGTTCGGCACCCTGATCGCGCTGGTCCGTGATGGTGTGCCGATCCTCGGCATCATCGATATCCCGGCCCTCGACGAACGCTGGAGGGGTGCCGGTGATGGTCCGGCCACACTGAACGGCACACCGGTGGATACCCGGCGACCACGATCCCTCGGCGACGCCATACTCGGTTCCACCAGCCCGTTGATGTTCACCGAAACCGATACCGCGACCCTTGCCCCGGTGCGCGAGCGGGTCGGCATGCAGATCTTCGGCGGCGACTGCTACCTGTACGGGCTGCTCGCCCTCGGCACCATCGACCTGGTGATCGAGGCCGGGCTCAGCGACTACGACTACCTGGCCGGAGCCGCGCTGATCCATGCCGCCGGCGGCATCATGACGGACTGGCAGGGGCGTCCGCTCGGGATCGGCACCTCCGACCGCGTGGTCGCCGCGGGCGATCCGGCGGTCCATGCCGAGGTGATATCCCTGCTCGGGGGCGTGGCGGCAAGCGCCGGGTAAGCGGGGTCAAGCGGCGCGATGCCGATCCGGGGGCCTGTCGCGTGATGCGGCACGACCGGGGCAGCGACGGCCTCGGAATGCCACCGGAATGCGGCACTGTCCCGATGAACGTCACTGCATGACGGAGCCTGACCATGTCCATGACACGCCGGACTTTCATCGTGGCGGGAACCGCGCTCGGTTCGATGATGCCCCTGGGTTCAGCCCGGGGTCGGGAACACGCTCCGCGGTCGGCGATCGCGCTGCACGGGATGCCGAAATACGCCGCCGGGTTCACCCACTTCGACTACGCGGACCCCACCGCCCCCAGGGGCGGGAGAGTGGTGCTCCAGGCGAACGGTTCCTTCGATTCCCTTAACCCCTGGATCGCGAAGGGGCGCGCGGCTGCCGGGGTCTCGCTGACCCACGACACGCTCATGGCACGATCTTACGATGAACCGTTCAGTCTCTATGGGCTCGTCGCCGAAACGATCTCGATTGCCGAGGACGGCGCTTCCGTCACCTTCGCGATCAGTCCCGGCGCCCGCTGGCACGACGCAAGCGCCATCAGTCCCGCGGACGTGATCTGGACCTTCAACACCCTGACCACGCAGGGCACGCCCCGCTACCGGACCTACTATGCAGGCGTCGACCGGGTCGAACAGACCGGAGAACGGCAGGTGACCTTCCGGTTCAGGTCCGGCGTCAACCGGGAACTGCCGCTCATCCTGGCCGACATGGTCGTCCTGTGCGCGAGCTTCTGGAAGGACCGGGAATTCAGGGACACGCTGCTCGAGCCCCCTCTGGGAAGCGGACCGTACGAGATCGAGGCCCTCGAACCGAACAAGCACATCATCTACAGGCGGCGCGAGGACTACTGGGCCGCGGACCTGCCCGTCAACAGGGGGCACTGGAATTTCGACACCCTCCGGTTCGACTACTACCGCGACCGGGATGTCGCCACCGAGGCGCTGAAGGCGGGCAACTTCGACCTGCGGGCGGAAAACTCCGCCAGGCGATGGAACACCCAGTACGACTTCGAAGCGGTCACCGAGGGTTTCATGATCAGGGAACGGATCGACCACGAGATCCCGACCGGCATGCAGGGGTTCCTGTTCAACACCCGCAGGGACCTGTTTGCGGACCCGAGGGTCAGGTACGCCCTCGCGCATGCCTTCGACTTCGAGTGGACCAACAGGACGCTGATGTACGACGAGTACACCCGGACCCGGAGCTTCTTCTCCAACACCGAGCTCTCCTCCGAACACAGGCCGCCGGACAGCGCCGAACTCGAGATCCTCGAGCCCTACCGGAGCGTGCTGCCCGCGGAGGTCTTCACCACCCCGTACGCGCCGCCGGCGACCCGGGGCGACGGCAACGTGCGCAACAACCTGCGCGCGGCACTCGGACTGCTGGGCGAGGCCGGCTGGAAGGTGGACACGGACAGCGGCAGGCTGGTCAACGCGGCCGGTCAGCGGTTCGAATTCGAACTGCTGCTGCTGCAGCCGTCACTCGAGCCGATATCGCAACCCTTCGCCGACAACCTGAACCGGCTGGGGATCACCATGACGATCCGGACCGTCGAGACGTCCCAGTACCTGAACCGGATCCGGAGCTTCGATTTCGACATGATCGTCGCATCGATCGGGCAGTCGCTGTCACCGGGCAACGAGCAACGCAACCTTTGGCAGTCCAGGAGCGCCGCCATCGAGGGATCAGGCAACCTGACGGGAGTGAGCGACCCGGTGGTCGACGATCTGGTCGAGACACTGATCAGGGCCCCCGACCGGGCCCAGCTGGTCACGCGGACCAGGGCACTCGACCGCGTCCTGCTGTGGAAGCACCTGGTGATCCCGCACTTCCACAACACGCACCACCGCCTGGTCTACTGGAACCGGTTCGGCCGCCCGCGGATCTCGCCCAGGTACGGGCTCGGCTTTCCCTCGACCTGGTGGATCGACGAGGACAGGGAACGGGCGCTCGAGGCGTGGCGCCAGGGCAGGAGCGGCGCGGGGAAAGCGTCCGGAACCGGACAGTGACCGGATGCTCACCTACCTCGTCAAGCGGCTCCTGCTGGTTCCGGTCACGCTGTTCGTCATCATCCTGATCAACTTCGTGATCGTGCAGTTCGCGCCGGGAGGACCGGTCGAGCAGGCGATCGCAATGATCCAGGGCATCGGTGTCGAGGCCACCGCCCGGATCAGCGGAACCGGAGGCGGCGACCTGGTGTCCGGCGGCACGGAAGGGCTGTCGGAGCGCCAGATGACGGGAAGCCACACCGGCTACCGGGGCGCGCAGGGCCTCGATCCGGACATCATCAGGGCAATCGAGAAGGAATTCGGGTTCGACAAGCCACTTGGCGAACGGTTCCTGCACATGATGCGCAACTACCTGGTGATGGATTTCGGCGAGAGCTACTTCAAGGACCGGCGGGTGGTCGACCTGGTGCTGGACAAGATGCCGGTCTCGATCTCTCTGGGGCTGTGGACCACCCTGCTGGTGTACCTGATCTCGATCCCGCTCGGCATCCGCAAGGCCGTGCGTGACGGATCCCGCTTCGATGTCTGGACCTCCGGTCTCGTCATCGTCGGCAATGCCATCCCGGCATTCCTGTTCGCCATCCTGCTGGTGGTGCTGTTTACCGGCGGAAGCTTCTGGAAGATCTTCCCCAACCGCGGGCTGCTCTCCCACGGTTGGGAAGCGCTGTCGTGGTGGGAGCTGGTTCTTGACTACCTCTGGCACATGGTGCTGCCGATCACCGCCATGGTGATCGGCGGGTTTGCCGGTCTCACCATGCTGACCAAGAACTCGTTTCTCGAGGAGATCAACAAGCAGTACGTGATTACCGCCCGGGCCAAGGGTCTCGGCGAGCGCCGGGTCCTGTATGGCCACGTGTTCCGCAACGCCATGCTGATCGTGGTCGCCGGTTTTCCGTCCGCGTTTATTGGCATCCTGTTTTCCGGGTCGCTCATCATCGAGATCATCTTCTCTCTCGACGGCCTGGGACTGCTCGGGTTCGAGGCGGCGCTGGACCGCGACTACCCGGTCATGTTTGCCACCCTGTACTTCTTCACGCTGCTCGGGCTGCTGATGGGCATCATCGGCGACATCATGTATGTGGTGATCGACCGGCGCATCGACTTCGAGACGCGGGAGGTCTGAGCGGTGCCCGGATCACGCCCGGACCGGCCCCGCAGGCTCAGTCCGCTCAACCGCCGGCGCCTGGAAAACTTCCGGCGCAACCGGCGCGGCTACTGGTCGTTCTGGATCTTCCTTGTCCTGTTCGCGCTCAGTCTCTGTTCCGAGCTGATCGCCAACGAGAAGCCGCTGGTGGTCTGGTTCGACGGCACCCTTCTCTTCCCGGTCGCCGTCGCCTACCCGGAAACGGCGTTCGGTGGCATCTTTCCGACCGAAGCGGACTACACCGACCCGTTCGTGAGCGACCTGATCAACGAGAAGGGCTGGATGATCCGGGCGCCGGTCCCGTTCAGCTACCACACCATCGACCGCCAGCTCGACCGCCCTGCCCCGTCGTCACCGGATGCACGGCACTGGCTCGGCACCGACGACCAGGCCCGGGACGTGCTCGCCCGGCTGTTCTACGGCTTCCGGATCTCGGTGCTGTTCGGGCTGATCCTGACAGCGTTCAGCAGCGTGATCGGGGTCGCCGCGGGAGCGGTGCAGGGATACTACGGCGGCTGGCTCGACCTGCTGTTCCAGCGGTTCATCGAGATCTGGGCGGGCATGCCCCAGCTCTACATCCTGATCATCATGTCGAGCGTCCTCGTCCCCGGTTTCTGGGTCCTGCTGTGCATCCTGCTGATCTTCAGCTGGCTCGCCCTGGTCGGTGTGGTGCGGGCCGAGTTCCTGCGGGCCCGCAATCTCGACTTTGTTCGCGCCGCCCGGGCGCTCGGGGTGAGCGACGCGGTGATCATGTTCCGCCACGTCCTGCCCAACGCCATGGTCGCGACCCTGACCCTGTTGCCGTTCATCCTGAGCGGCGCGGTCACGGCTCTGACCTCGCTCGACTTTCTCGGTCTCGGCCTGCCACCCGGATCGGCGTCGCTCGGCGAGCTGCTGAGCCAGGGCAAGCGAAACCTTCAGGCGCCGTGGCTCGGCATGGCCGGGTTCTGCGTGCTGGCGCTGATGCTGAGCCTGCTGATCTTCATCGGCGAGGCGGTCCGTGACGCCTTCGATCCCAGGAAGACCTTCGGATGAGGGCGCCGCTGCTCGCGGTCCGTGACCTCGACGTCACCTTCCGGACCGAAGGCGATCCTGTCCCCGCCGTCAGGGGTGGGGCGCTTTCACTCGATCGCGGCGAGACGGTAGCCCTGGTCGGCGAGAGCGGATCGGGCAAGTCGGTCACCGCCCTGTCGGTGCTGCAGCTCCTGCCCTATCCGGCCGCGACCCACTCGGCGCGCAGCAGCATCACCCTCGAGGGGCAGGAACTGGTCGGCGCCGACGAGACGTTCCTGCGCAGCGTGCGGGGAAACCGCATCTCGATGATCTTCCAGGAACCCATGACCTCGCTCAACCCGCTGCACGTGATCGAGCGGCAGATCGGGGAGACACTGCGCCTGCACCGGGGGCTCGGACCGGACGCGGCCCGGCGCCGGACGCTGGAACTGCTCGACCTCGTCGGGATCCGCGACCCCGCCAGCCGGTTGCTGACCTACCCGCACCAGCTGTCGGGCGGCCAGAGACAGCGGGTGATGATCGCGATGGCGCTTGCCAACGAACCGGACCTGCTGATCGCCGACGAACCCACCACCGCGCTCGATGTCACCATCCAGGCCCAGATCCTCGAGTTGCTGGCCCGGCTGCAGCGCGACTTCGGAATGGCCATGCTGCTGATCACCCACGATCTCAACATCGTGCACAAGATGGCCGACCGTGTCTGTGTGATGACAGGCGGGGAGATGGTCGAGACCGGCCCGACCCGGACCGTCTTCGAGAACCCGTCGCATGCCTACACCAGGCAACTGCTGGCCGCGGAGCCGACCGGTTCCCCCGATCCGGTGCCGGAGAACGCGGAAACGGTGATGGAAACCCGCGACCTCAGGGTCTGGTTCCCGATCCAGCGCGGAATGCTCAAGCGCACCGTCGGACATGTGAAGGCGGTGGACGGGGTCACGGTCTCGATCCGGGAAGGCGAGACCGTCGGCGTAGTGGGCGAGAGCGGGTCGGGAAAGACCAGCCTCGGTCTTGCCCTGCTGCGCCTGGTCTCGAGCACGGGGCCGATCGTCTATTGCGGCACTGACATCCAGGGCCTGCGGTTTCGCCAGACCCGCGAGCTGCGCCGGGAGTTGCAGGTGGTCTTCCAGGACCCGTTCGGCAGCCTGAGCCCGCGCATGTCGATGGCGGAGATCGTCGGCGAGGGTCTCCAGGTCCATGCGCGGGGCCTGGAGGCGGACGAACGCGACCGACGTATCGACGAGGCCATCGCCGAGGTCGGGCTCGATCCGGCAATGCGAGACCGCTACCCGCACGAGTTTTCCGGCGGACAGAGGCAACGGATCTCGATCGCCCGGGCGGTGGTGCTGCGTCCACGGCTGATCGTGCTGGACGAACCGACCTCGGCACTCGACCTCAGCGTGCAGGCCCGCATCGTCGACCTGCTTCGCGACCTGCAGACGCGACATCGCCTCGCCTACCTGTTCATCAGCCATGACCTCAAGGTCGTGCGTGCGATGAGTCACCGTATCCTGGTGATGCGCGACGGCGTGGTGGTGGAGGACGGCGCCACCGACGTGGTCACCGGGCACCCCCGCCATCCCTACACCCAAGCCCTGATGGCGGCTGCCTTCGAACTCGAGGCCCATGGCGGCGAGATGGTTCGCCACTGACCGCCCGTGACCCTGACAACCGGGAGGGAACTTCCACATGACGGTGGTGATGTTTCATGATGCGCTCGCCTCACCCGATGCCTGGAGGGACGGCCTCGCGGCACGGATACTCGATCTGGACTTCCGGGTCTGGCCGGACATCGGCGATCCCGGCGAGATCGAGTTTGCGATGGTCTGGAGCCTGCCGCCCGGCGGCTACGCGGGAATGACCGGCCTGCGCTGCGTCTGTTCGCTCGGACAGGGTGTCGACCACCTGTTCCTCGATCCCGACCTTCCGCGCGAGGTCCCGATCATGCGGCTGGTGGATCCGTGGATGTCGCAGTCCATGACCGAGTGGATCCTGCTCAACCTGCTGTACTTCCACCGCCAGGGTCCGGAGTACGACGCGCTCGCCCGCCAGCACCGGTGGCGCGTGCTGCCGCCGCCGGAGACTGCGGAGCGCCGGGTCGGCATCATGGGCCTGGGCGCACTCGGACTGCATGCCGCGCGCGCTATCTCGCGCCTCGGCTTCCCGACCGCGGGCTGGGCGAGGACGACCCGGACGGTCGAGGGGGTGGAGGTGTATTCCGGGGACGGGCAGCTCACCGACTTTCTGGCGCGGACCGATGTCCTGTGCTGCCTGCTGCCGCTTACACCGTCGACCCGCGGCATCATCAACCGCGACACGCTGGCCCGGCTGCCCCGCGGCGCCTTCGTCATCAATGCCGCCCGCGGCGCCCACATCGTGGACGAGGACCTCATCGCAGCACTCGACAACGGCCAGGTTGCCGGCGCGGCACTCGACGTGTTCCACACCGAGCCCCTGCCTCCGGAACACGCGTACTGGGCCCACCCGGCAGTACGAGTCTGGCCGCATGTCTCCGCACAGACCAACCCGGCAACCGCACTGGAACAGGTGGCGGCCGCGATCAGGCGGATCGCCGACGGGCGGCTTCCGGAGAACCTGGTGGACCGTGCGCTCGGCTACTGAGGCCCGCGCGGTTCAGCCGAACCGGCTGCGAATCATGCCGTAGACGGCACGCAGGGCCTGGGCCTCGCCCCCTTCCGGCCGGCCCGGCCGGTCGGCCTGGTTGTAGGCAATGAGATCGATATGCGCCCAGGCGACATCCGCCGGCACGAAACGCTCGAGGAACAGTGCCGCAATGATTGCGCCGCCCAGGCCGCCTGTCCCGGTGCTCGAGATATCCGCCACCTTCGAGTCGATATGGCTGTGGTAGCCGGGCCACAGCGGCATCCGCCACAACGGATCCTCCTGCGCCTCACCGTTCTGCAGGATCTCGCCTGCAAGAGAGTCGTCATTGCAGAACAGTGCCGGCAGTTCCGCTCCCAGCGCCACCCGGGCGGCTCCGGTCAGGGTCGCGTAGTCGACAATCATCTCCGGCCGCTCGCTTGCCGCCTCCGCCAGCGCGTCGGACAGGATCAACCGGCCCTCCGCATCGGTGTTGCCGACCTCGACGGTCAGCCCCTTGCGGGTCCGCAGCACGTCGCGCGGCCTGAAGGCGTTTCCGGAGATGGCGTTTTCCACCGCCGGGATCAGGACCCTGAGTCGGACCGGCAGCCCGGCTCCCGTGATCAGTCGCGCAAGTCCGAGCACCTGGGCGGCCCCGCCCATGTCCTTCTTCATGTGCAGCATGCCGCCAGCCGACTTGATATCGAGCCCGCCGCTGTCAAAGCACACCCCCTTGCCGACAATGGTCACGGCCGGGTGCCCGGTTTCGCCCCACCGCATGTCGATGAGGCACGGCGGCCTCGCCGCCGCCCTGCCAACCGCATGGATGCTCGGATAGTTGTGAACCAGCAGGTCGGCCCCCTCGATCACCGAAATCGAGGCGCCTGCGTCTTCGGCAACGGCCCGCGCGGTTTCGGCCAGTTCGCGCGGGCCGAGATCGCATGCCGGGGTGTTGATCAGGTCACGGACCAGGGCGATGCCCGAGGCGCAGCGCTCGACCTCGGCGAGATCAACGCCATCCGGCACCGCGAGCCGGGCACCGGGGCGGGGCTTCGCGGCATACCGGTCGAAGGCGTAACACCCGAGCGACCAGCCGAGCGACCACAGCATCGCCCGGTGCGCGTCGAGGCCCTGCGCGTCCAGTCTGTAGACACCTTCGGGCAGGTTTGCCGGCAGTCCGGCAAGACTCCACATGTTCCGGGACGGATCGAGTCCGATCAGGACAGCGGCAAGACGCCCCGCCCCGTCGGGAACGAACCTGAAATCGCCCGGCCTGGCCTCGAACCCCGTTGCGCGTGCCCAGCCGTTTCCGTCGGGCAGTTCACCCGCGAGCACCGGGACGATCGGAACGGCACCATGACCGGCGGTGGTTTCGACCAGGTTCATGTCAGATGTTCCCCCGCGTTCTCGGCGTGACGTCTCGTCCACACCGGCACAACATAATGTTGGCCACTGTGCCGCGCCAGTGCGTTCCGGCGGGTCCGGATGCCCCGTCGGCGCTGCGCACTCGGTCCGGGTGCGGCACGAACACGGTATCCGACGCGGCGCCAAGACTGTTGCGTTCGGGCATGGCTCGGGCTCAAATGCCGGCGCCGAACCGGGGGGAAGGAGTACACGATGGATGATCTTGTGCTGATCATCGGCAACAAGAACTATTCGTCATGGTCGCTGCGTGCATGGCTGTCACTCTCGGCCGCCGGCGCCGTCTTCGAGGAGATTCTCGTCCCGCTTGATCAACCCAACACGCGCCAGGAAATCCTCAAGCACTGGCGCAACGGACGCGTCCCGATCCTGAAACAGGGTGACAACGTCGTCTGGGAAAGCCTGTCGATCTGCGAGTACGCCGCCGAACTCTTTCCCGAAGTCAGGCTGTGGCCGCAGGACATCCGCGCCCGCGCCATTGCCCGCTCTCTCTGCTGCGAGGTCCACGCCGAGTTCAACTCCATCAAGACCCACATGCCGATGAACATCCGCAGCCGCTTTCCGCACGAGGGGCGCAAGCCGGGTGTCCAGGATGACATCAACAGGATCACCGCGGTGTGGCGCCGTGCCCGCGAACGTTACGGACGCGATGGCGGCGGGCCATTCCTGTTCGGCCCGTTTACCAACGCCGACGCCATGTTCGCCCCGATGGTCAGCCGCATGCGCACCTACGCCGTCGAACTCGGCGACATCGAGACCGCCTACTCGGAAGCGGTCTGGTCGTACCCCCCGATGCAGGAATGGGTAAGGGCGGCGCACGCGGAACCGTGGGTGATCGAGTACGCGGAGTTCTGAGAAACGGCGATTCAGGCAATCGAAATCGTGGCCGGCACCAGCACCCCGGCGGCGAGAAACGCGCAGGCAACCGTGTAAAGGGCGAGCGAGCGCCTGATGTCGGGGGCACCGAGGTCGGCACGTCCATTGCCCATCCAGGCGTCGTCGATGCCTACGCCATCGTAGGACCGGGGACCGGCGAGCCTGAACCCCAGCGCTCCTGCCATGGCCGCCTCCGGCCAACCGGCGTTGACCGACCGATGCCGGACCGCGTCGCGCCATGCCGCCCGAATCCCGGATCGGAAGGACGCTCCGGCAACGGCTGGCGCAGCGAGCGAGAGCAACACCGCAGCCAGTCGCGCCGGTATCAGGTTTGCGAAGTCGTCGAGCCGTGCCGCGGCACCGCCAAAGGCCCGGAACCGGTCGGAGCGGTGCCCGATCATGCTGTCGGCGGTATTGATCATCTTGCAGGCGACAATGCCGGGCAGGCCAAGCACCAGGTACCAGAATACCGGGGCAACCACGGCATCCGAGAAGTTCTCCGCGAGTGATTCGACCGCGGCCCGGGAAACAGCCGCCTCATCCAGCGAGGCCGGTGTTCGTCCGACAATATGGGCAACCGATCTCCGGGCAGCCTCGAGACCGTTGGTTTCGAGCGCACGGGCAACGTCGGCAACATGGCGGTAAAGACCTTTCTGCGCGAGCAGAACGGCGACACACGCCACCTCGATCAGTGCGCCTCCCGGCAGGTATGCCGCGGCAGCGGCCAGCGCACAGCCCACGCCCGCCGCCGCCGTGACCAGGACCAGGATCGCCAGCGCTCCCAGGATCCGGCGCTCGCCTTCTGCCAGTGCCGGCCGGTTCCATCCCCGCTCGAGGCAGTCGACCATGCGCCCCATGAGCACCACGGGATGCGGGATGCGTCGCCATAGCGCTTCGGGATCCCCGATCAGCGCATCCAGCATCAGTGCGACGAACAGGACCGGTGCGTGGTCGACGGGCGTGAATGGTCCGGTCACGCGTCGCTGCCGCCGTCCCGTTTGACCAGGAGCGGGAGCCCCGCCACCATCATCACCACCGTCCCGGCGCCACGGGCTATCTCCTGGTGCAGTTCGCCAAGCCGGTCGCGAAACCGCCGCCCGAGGGGCGTTGCCGGCACCACACCGAGCCCGACCTCGCTCGAGACCAGCAGCAGCTGTCCCTCGACACCGTCGATCGCCTCGAGCAGGGCGGCTGCCGGCGGTTCCGGTTCACAGCCGGTGACCAGCAGGTTGGACAACCACATCGACAGGCAGTCGACGAGGACCACCGTTCCGGCGGTGGCCTCCCGGCGAAGCGCCGCGGCAAGTTCCATCGGCTCCTCGACCAGACGCCATCCCTGCCCTGCCCGACGTTCGCGGTGACGCACAATCCGCGCGCGCATCTCCTCGTCGCCGGTCTGCGCCGTGGCCAGATAGACCGGGGTCAGGCCGGAGGCGAGGGCAAGCGACTCGCCGTAGCTGCTCTTGCCGGACCGCGCGCCTCCGAGAATGAGTGTGACCCGGGTCATGCACCTGGGGTTCCGGCACTCGTCATGCCACTCGCCTCCATATGCCGGTCTGCCGCACCCACCGGAACCGCTCGCCCACGATCCTACCACGCCGGACCGCGGAACCCGATCACCCGGAACGGGGCTGCGGGACGGGGCTTGCGAGCCGCGTTTCCGGACAGGAACGGCCCGGGCTCGACAGGGCCCGCCAATCCCCGCACACTGGCGCAGGCAGGCTCGGAGCCCGCAGGCACGCGTGTACGGCTGGTCCGGGAGGAAGGGAGGACCCTGATGCGAGGTGAACTCGACCAGGGCGCGATTGAGCGCTACCGCAGTACCGGTGCCCTGTCGCCGCTCCGGGTGTTCGACGAAGCGGAAGCCGTCCGGCTGCGCGGGGCGCTCGAGGCCGTCGAAGCCGAGCGCGGCCCGGTGTTTACCGAGAATCGTCCGCGACCGGGTGACATGATCCGCGGGTCCTACCGGTTCAAGAGCCACCTGTTGTTCCGATGGCTGGCCGAGGTGGTTCGCACCCCCCGCATCCTCGATCTGGTCGAGGACCTGATCGGGCCGGACATCCTGTGCTGGACAACCCACTGGTTCATCAAGGAGGCGCATTCCCCGCACTACGTGTCCTGGCACCAGGACAGTCGGTACTGGGGTGTGGAGAGCGACCGCTTCGTCTCGGTGTGGCTGGCGCTCTCGCCCGCAACACGCGCAAGCGGCTGCCTGCGCATCCTGCCGGGGTCGCACCTCGAGCCGCCCATGGAGCACGAGGACACCTGGGCCGAGCACAACATGCTCACGCGCGGCCAGTCGATCCGGGGTATCGACGAGACCCGGGCGTTCGAACTCGAACTCGCCGCGGGCGAGGTTGCCCTGTTCGACTATCGCCTGGCCCACGCGTCGGGCCCCAACAGCAGCGATGACCGACGCATCGGCATCGGTATCCGCTACATCGCGCCATCGGCCCGCCAGGTACAGGCCGAATGGGACTCGGCGTCTCTGGTCAGGGGAACCGACCGTTTCGGGCACTTCGAACTCGAACCGGAACCGTCGTGCGACTTCGATCCGGTAGCGGTCGCCTTCCACGAGCGCGCCGACGCGGAACAGAGGAAGATCTACCACCAGGGCGTCACGACCACGGAGAATCGGGACCATGCCGCTGCTCGGTGAGGGTGTTGCCGCCATCTGGCACAATGTGGCTCCGTCGGCGCAGGCCGACTACAACCACTGGCATGTCCACGAACACGTGCCCGAACGTGTCGGGATACCGGGTTTCCTGCGCGGCCGGCGCTACGGCCCGATCCAGGCCGACCCGGAGTTCTTCCACTTCTACGAGACCGAGTCGCTCGAAACCCTCACATCACCGGCCTACCTCGAGCGGCTCAACACACCAACCGCGTGGACCCGAAGAGTGATCCCAGAGCTGAAGGACAACAACCGGTCGCTCTGCCGGATCACCGCCTCCTTCGGGATCGGCCAGGGCGCGGCCATCCTGACGGGCCGGTTCGCAACCGCGGCTGGTGACAGCGGCCCGGATGAGTGGCTCGCGGGCGAGGCGCTGCCGGCACTCATCGGCAGTCCGGGGATCGTCGCGGCCCACCTGCTCCGGGGCGACCAGGCGGCAAGCCAGATGCAGACGCAGGAAAAGGCGTTGCGCGAGCGCGCCGACGCGGTGGCGGACGGCGTATTCCTCATCGAGGCCGTGGAGGTGGGGCCCCTCGAGGAGCTTGTCGCCGGAGCACTGTCACCCGCCGCACTCGCAGCCCGCGGCGCGGGCAGCGTCGCGCTCGGCACCTACCGTCTTCACTTCACATTGTCGCACGGGGATCTCGCCTGAACCGCGGCCCTACTGGCTGCTGCCCGAGCTCCCGTTGCCGTCCTGCAGCTGCACTGCGCGTTCACGCTGCACCTGAAGGTAGCCGGACGACAGCCGGTCTCCGTTCCAGCGTCCCATGGTCCACCACCGCTTCGCCTCTTCCTCGCTCCGGTCGACGCCGAATCCGCCCATGTACATGAAGCCGAGCATGCCCTGGGAAAATGGGTCCCCTGCCTCGGCTCCACGCCGGAACCAGCTGACCGCCTCCTCGAGCTCGCCCTTGTTCTGGTAGATCTGGCCCATGGTGCCGTAGGCCCTGACGAGGCCGCCTTCAATGGCCTTCCGGGCGAACCGCATCGCCGTGGCCTCGTCCTTCGGAACCACCCTGCCCTGGTTGTAGAGCAGACTCAGATAGATCATGGCCCGGGTATTGTCGGCTTCCTCGGCTGCGCGGTGCAGCAACGCCATGCCTTCCTCCGCCTCGGCGTCGCCGGCGGACCGCTTTGGCAGGTCAAGGACCTTCATGGCGTAGGTGATCATCGCCTCGCTGTTGCCCTGGCCGACAAGATCCATGATGACCGTGCGCGCCCGCTGCGGGTTCTCGGGACCAGCACCTCCTGGCAGGAACTCGAGCGCGGCCTGGATCCGGGCCGACACATCATCCGACTTCAGCGCCTCGATCAGCAGCAGCCAGGCTCCCTCGACATCCCTTTCAACCAGATCGCCACGCGCACGGTAGCGGGCCAGCATCACCATCGCTGACGCATGACCGGCCTGTGCCGCCTGTTCGATCAGCGCCACCCCGGCCTTTTGATCCTCCCTGGCGAAGGCGGCATATGCGCTGTGCACCATGACATCCGTGTCCTGCGGCAATGCCGCGCGTGCCGCGTCACACAGGCTGCCTGTCTCCCGGACGGCGGCCTGCACCCGTGCATGCTCCTCCTGCGGCGCGCCGGGTTCGGTCGCACGGATCCACTGCCGGGTCCGGTCAAGCGCCTCCACGCACGCCGCCTTCTCGTTCGCGGCGCGGGCCGCGGGGAACGTCGCCCACATCGCAATCACCGCACCCGCCAACAGGACGACACAGCCAGTTCTGCATCCGATCATGATCATCACTCCAACGGGGTCCGACTCCACGACGCCGGCCGGCAGAATGAAGAAACCGGCGTGGCACGGCAAGGTCCGCAGGCCCGGACGGCACTTGCCCCTGTCAAGACTTGCCCGGCAAGATGGACGCCGGCCCCCGCCGATGCCGCCATCGCGAGACCGGTGCTGCCTGCGGGCCGACATGCCGCCGGGGGCAGACCGTCCTCCGGGGCCCCGTTCGACCCTTGCGTGAAGGAATCCCGAGAATGGCACAAGTCTCGTTTCCGGCGACATTCATGCGTGGCGGCTCGTCGAAAGGGGTATTCTTCCGGGATGTCGATCTTCCCGGTGATCCGGCACTCCGCGAGCGGATCCTGCTTGCCGTTCTCGGCAGTCCCGATCCCTACCAGAGGCAGCTGAACGGTCTGGGCGGCGGCCTTTCCTCGGTGTCCAAGGCGGTGATCATCGGCCCGTCGACACGCCCGGACGCTGATGTCGACTACACCTTCGCCCAGGTCGATGTCGCGGCACCGGCCGTGCACCTCGGTTCCAACTGCGGCAACCTGAGTTCCGCGGTCGGGCCCTTCGCCATCGACAGCGGACTGGTCGATACGGACGGCACCGAGGCCGAGGTCATGATTCACAACACCAACACCCGCAAGCTGATCCGCGCCCGGGTGCCGGTGACGGACGGGACGCCGGAGGTCGAAGGATCGGTCGCCATCCCGGGTGTGGCCGGGACCGGAGCCGGGATCCGGCTTGACTTCATGGATCCGGCCGGACCGACAACAGGCACCCTGCTGCCCACCGGGCGACCAGTCGACACGCTGCCGCTGGACGGGGAAGGGACCGTCGAGGCCTCGATGGTCGATTCCAGCAATCCCTGCGTGTTTCTCGAAGCGGACCGTTTCGGGCTGGACGGCACCGAAGGGATCGACGCGCTTGACGCCGGCACCGCGCTCGCGGCCCGGCTCGAGCGAATCCGGTGCGAGGCGGCGGTCAGGATGGGACTGGCCGCCTCGCCCGAAGCCGCCCGTCCCAACGCGCCGATGATCGGCCTGGTCGCGCCGCCGCGGACCTATCACACCTTGTCGGGTGCCACGGTCCCGGGCGGCGAGGCCGTCATCGCGGCGCGGATCTGGTCCATGGGCCGGGTCCATCGGGTATTGCCGCTGACAGGCGCCATGTGTCTCGCCGTTGCCTGCCGCATTCCCGGCTCGGTCTGCGCACGGGCACTGGCGCGGCATGCGGACACACTGCACATTGCAACGCCATCGGGAGTGCTGCCGCTGGACGCATCGGTCCGCGCGGAAGAGGGAACCGTTACCGTCGAACAGGTCACGGCGTGGCGAACCGCGCGGATCCTCATGAAGGGGGAGGTCTTCGTTCCCCGCTCCATCGTCTCCCCGATGCCCTGAACGGCCGTTACCGGCGGGATTTTCGGTCGAGCGTGACCAGGGCCAGGATCGGCAGGCTGGCGAAGCAGGTGGCGGCATACAGGTAGAAGCAGTTGTTGTAGCCGATCATCGTCGACTGGCGGACCGCTTCGGACGCAAGCCTGCCGAGACTGTCGACCCAGTCCACGTTCCCCGTGCCGATGACATGTCCGAAGTCCAGGCGCTCGGAGTACGGCGTCACCGTACCCACCATCTCCGAGTAACGGATCTTCGTGGTCCGCACCAGGAGGAAGACACTGAAAGCCACGAACAGGCTGGTGCCGAGATTGCGCAGCAGATGGAACAGGGCCGACCCGTCCGGCAGCATGGCGGGCGGCAGGGTGGAGAATGTCACGATCGACAGCGGCACCCACATGATGCCGCAACCAAATCCCTGAAGGATGCTGGGCCATGCGAGCGCCCACATCCCGACGTTCAGATCATGCAGGCTGAGCGCCCAGCCGCTGATGCCGACACAGACCATGCCCACGACCAGGCCGACCCGCGGATCCACCCGTCCCATCCGGGCCGCGACCATGAACCCGACGATCATGCCGACGCCGCGCATCGCGAGCAGGATGCCGATCAGCCCGTCCGGATACCCCTTCAGGTTCTGCAGCAGCGGCGGCAGCAGGACCAGCGGCGTGAAGTTCAGCGAGCCGTAGATGAAGACCAGGAACAGCCCGATGGTGTAGTTGCGATCGGCGAACAGCCGCGGGTTGATGAATGGCTGTTCGGTGAAGCAGCTGTTCGCGATGTACATGAGGAACGCAACCACCATCAGGACTGTCGTCGAGACGATGAAAGGTGAGTCCAGCCAGTCGAGCCGTTCGCCCCGGTCAAGGATGAGTTGCAGCGACACGATCGCAATCGAGAACAGGGCGAACCCGGCGAAGTCGAAGCGGAATGCGGTGTTGCGTCCCCCTTCGCGAATCCATCGCACAACACCCAGGTATGTGACGACACCGAGCGGCACCATCATCAGAAACACCCAGCGCCAGCTGTACTCCTGCGAAAGGTATCCGCCGAGCGATGGCGCGATCGCAGGCCCGATCACCACCGACATGCCCATGAAACCGTTCGCCTTGGCATGTTCCTCCCGCGGCCAGGTCTGCAGGATGATCGCCTGCGCCATCGGCACCAGCGGCGCTCCGAGCGCCCCCTGGACCACGCGGAAGAACAGCAGGGATTCAAGGCTGGTGGCGAAGGCGCAGGCAAGCGTCGCCAGGGTGAAGCCGGAAATGCACCAGAGCAGCAGGCGCCGCTGACCGAACATGGCGACCATCGCCCCGGTCAGCGGCGTGACCACGGCGGTGGCCACCACGTTGAGCGTCACCACCCACGCAACCTGTTCCTGGGTCGCGCCAAGCGCGCCCTGCAGTTGCGGCAGCGCAACATTCACCATGGTGATCGTGAGCGAATACAGCATGGCACTCAACGCCATGATGACGAGCACGAGCATCCGGTAGGCGCGGCTGACCGGGGCTTCCTCGGCGCGAGCCGTCATGCATCACCCCGCTCACGGGACCAGAACACCCGGCAACTGTAGACGTCCGCTCCTGTCGCTGCCATCGCACGCGACCAATGAACACCTCCATGATCACGGATCTGCGGAACATGACGGAAGTTTCCCGGACCGGGAAATGCCGCCGAAGCCGCATGCCGCCCGGCTTCGTGCCGGTCCGCACGACGCTGCGCGCTCACCCGTCCGTTCACCATGCGAGTGGCCAGACAGGAGAAACACGGTGAGGTGGGACGGCAAACACCGGGCCGGCGCAGCGGCCGGGATCCGCGGATTCCTTGCGGTCCGACGCCGTCGAGGAACGGGGGGAACACACCGTCCAATCCGCACGTGCAGTCACCCCGCCGCGCTGCCATCCGGAACCTCAACGTGATCGTTGTCGACCGCGGGCACCCGAAGGAGCATCCACGTAAACCCTGACTCCGGGAATGACACCCGATCACACCGCTCCCGGTGTGGTATTCGTTGGGAATTATAAGGGGCCTTATAGAGTAAAGTTGACAGCGTCATGCCGCCTGCGGGACCTGAATCGAAGACCTGCAGGCGGTTTTTCCTTGCATGTTCCACGTTATTTCCTGTATATTTCCCGTACTGTTCGGGAGACACCGCATGCCGTCCGAGACAAGACCCGGGACGAAACCGCAGCGTGCACACCGCCAGGTGACGGACCGTCTGCTGCCGCAGACGCGGGGCAACTGGCGCCGCCTGGAGCGGGTGCTGGAGGCGCAGCGCCAGCTGTACAACGCCGCCCTGCAGGAGCGGTCGGACGCCTGGCGCCTGGCGGGCGTCTCGCTCTCCTACATCGACCAGGCGAAGTCCCTGACGGTGTGCCGCCGGGAGCTGCCGGAGATGGCGGCCGTGCCGGTCGCCATCCAGCGCGGCACCCTGAAGCGGGTGGACGAGCAATGGCATTTCTTTTGACCGCAAGGTCTGGCCGGACTTTCTTTCGCTCCCGCGAGGCCGTTGTTCCATGGCAGTCGGCGCCGGTGCGGATTTTTTGGCACAGGGGGGTTGACACTTCCGCCGGTCCGTGCAATCCAGGCTGCGGGACACTACATCTTCCGGAGCGGGAGCGATGGATCCGCGGATCGAGCGCCTTGAGACGACCACCTTTTTCGGCCGCCGCCTGACGCGGCGCCAGATCGCCGACATCCAGGAGACGGTGGCGCTGCTTCCCAACAACACCCGCAACGAGCTCGCGAAGACGATCTGCGAGCACCTGAACTGGAACACGCCCAAGGGCGACTACCGCGTGTCGGCCTGCCTCCGCATGCTGGAGCAGCTGGAGGGGTTCGGGATCCTGACGCTTCCGGAGAAGCGGAGCACCGGCTCCGGCGCACTGCCGCCGATCTGCCACACGGCGGCATCGGACCCGCAGCCGGAGATCGCCTGCGAGCTGTCCGCCCTCGAGCCTCTGTCGCTGCACGCCGCGGACGGTCCCGACGAGAAGGCGAAGTGGAACGAGCTTGTCGACCGCCATCACTACCTGGGCTGTCCGCGCCCGTTCGGCCCGCACCTGCGCTGGTTCGTCCTGGACCGTGACGGCCGCCGCCTCGGCTGCCTGCTGTTCGAGGCGGCGTCGCGGACGCTGCCGGCGCGCGACGAATGGATCGGATGGAGCGGACCGGACCGCGAGCGCCGGCTGCACCTGGTGCTGGGCAATTCCCGCTTCATCGTGTTTCCATGGGTGGCCGTGACGAACCTTGCCTCGCGGGTCCTCGGCATGGCGGCGGCCCGCCTTCCCGGGGAGTGGGAGCGCCGCCACGGCTGCCGCCCCGTGCTGTGCGAGACGTTCATCGACCCGACGCGCTTCGACGGGGCGTGCTACCGCGCCGCCAACTGGGAGCGCATCGGAATGACCGCCGGCCGGAAGTCGGGCCGGCGGGCGAAGCCGGCGAAGGAGATCCTCGTCCTTCCCCTCGGCCGGGACTTCCGCGACGTCCTCCAGGGGCGCGCGGCTCCGGCACGCTCGCCGCGCCCGCCGCGTCCCGACCGGGACGATCCGCTGGTCGCGGCGTGGCTGCAGGTCGTCGACGCCGCCACGGCGCTGGCCGACGCGCACGACCGCCGCTGGATGAAGCGGCGGCGGGTCCTCAACAGCCTCATCGTGATGCTGTTCGTGTTCCGGCTGGTCCTGTCGCGGGGGGAGAAGGGCTACGCGACCGTGACCGCCGAGCTCTGGGAGCAGTGCCGCAAGCTGGGGATCGCCCTGCCTCAACGCGAGCCGGTGGCCGCCTCGTCGATCTGCAAGGCCCGGCAAAGGGTGCACGAGGAGCTGTTCCTGGACCTTCACCGCGAGATCCTCCGCCACGGCGGCGAGGGCGGGCGCTGGAAGGGCCGCCGCCCGTTCGCGGTCGACGGAACGAAGATGAACCTGCCCCGGACGCTGGTCGATGCCGGCTACCCGCTCCCGCACGGCGGCGCCCACTATCCGCAGGGGCTGGTGTCCTGCCTGTACCGGCTCGACACCAAGGTCCCGGTCGACTTCTCGCTCTCCGCCCGCGCCTGCGAGCGGGCCGCGGCCATGGGCCACCTGCACGCCCTGGAGGCCGGCGACGTCGTCGTGTTCGACCGGGGATACTTCTCGTTCGAGCTCCTGTACGCCGTCATCCGCACGGGCGCCCATCCGGTGTTCCGGCTCCAGCGCAACCGCGTGGGCGCCTTCAGGGACTTCATGGAGGGCGACCGCACCGAGACCGTCGTCACCGCCGCCCCGGGACCGGACACGCAGCGAGAGCTTGCCGAACGTCGGCCCGGCGAGCGCTTCGATCCGGTCGACCTCCGGCTGGTCCGCTGCAAGACGGACGGCGACGACTGCCATCTCGTCACGACACTGCTCGATGCCGGCCACGTCTCCGCCGAGGATCTTGGCCATCTCTACCATGGACGGTGGGGAATCGAGGAGCTGTACAAGGTCTCGAAGCGAACCATCGCGGTGGACGAGTTCCACGGCCGGACCGAGCGCGGCGTGCGCCAGGAACTCTACGCCCACTTCAACCTGATCGCCATGACGCGGCTGCTTTCCGGGCATGGCGACGACCTGCTCGCAGACATCCGCGAGCAGGGAAAGGAACGCCAGGCCGTGAACTTCAGAAACGCGATCGCGATCGTGGCCGCCAACATCGAGGAGATGCTGCTCGCGCAGGCCGAAGCCGTCGCGCAGGCCGTGACCCGGATGGCCGAGGGAATCCTCAAGGTGCGCGGCCGGCTCCGGCCGGGACGGTCGTATCCCAGGAAATCGATGAAGCCGGTCAGCAAGTGGACCCGAAGGAGAAAGGCCGCAGCCTGAAGCCGGAAAATCTCCGGAAAGGCAGGGCCCCCTGCTGCGAAAAGGCGCGACTCCTTAAGGAAATGACGCCAAATCCTTAAGGAAATGCCATTGGGTGGACGAGGCCTTCCGCGGCTTCTTCCGCCGGGCCAACGCCGGGCAGAAGCCCGGCTACCCGCGGTTCCGCGGGCGGCGTCGCTTCGACAGCATTTCCATCGTCTCCGGGGTGAGGCTGGAAGCAGGCAGGCTGCGCCTTCCCGGTTTCGGCTGGATGACGGTGCGCCGGCGCGGCGGCACCCCGTATCCGGACGCCCGTGCGGTTTCGGCGGTGCTCAGGCGCGAGGCCGGGCGCTGGTATGCCGTGGTTTGCCATGCGGTTGCTCATCCGCAGCCGGAGGATAACGGGACAGTGATCGGCATCGACATGAACGCCGGCCAGGTCGCGGCGAGCGACGGACGGCTGTTCCACGCCCCCGACACACGCCGCCTCGAGGCGAAGGCGAAGCGCCTGTCGCGGAAACTGGCGCGGCAGAAGCGCGGTTCGGGCCGCCGGGCGCGCACCCGCGCCCGTCTGGCGAAGACGAGACGGCGCCAGGCCGGCACAAGGCGCGACTGGCACCACCAGGTCTCGCGCAGGATCGCGGAGGGTGCGCACACCGTCGCGATCGAGGACCTGAAGGTGAAGGCCATGACGGCAAGCGCCCGCGGCACGGCGGAAGAGCCGGGCAGCGGGGTGAAGCAGAAGGCCGGGCTCAACCGGGTCGTTCTCGACACCGGCTGGGCCGCCCTGCGCGCGATGCTGGACGACAAGGCGGGGCGCGTGATCGCGGTCGATCCCCGCCACACCAGCCAGACCTGCGCAGCGTGCGGGCACGTCGATGCCCGATCGCGCAGGACACGGGACCGGTTTCACTGCGTGGCCTGCGGCCACGCCGATCATGCGGACGCGAATGCTGCCCGCACCATACGGCGTCGGGGACAGGCGCTGCTGCACGGGGAGGATGCCGGGCCGTGGAACCGTGAATACACGAAGAAGGATGGCGGCATGAGGCATGCTTTTCTTTGTAAGTCCCCTTTCTTTGGTAAGATCCCTATTCGTTGCATGTCGGGTTCACGCGGAGTTGTTCTCCTTAGTGATATAATATGCGCTCGTTGAGCGGTCTGTGAGGCTGTCGTGAATCAACGCAGTGGGCACATGCGGGAAAAGGTCCTTGCGGTCCTCCAGAGGCAGGGCACGCCGGTGTCCGCGTACGAAATTCTCCGCCAGTTGCAGGACGTTCACCCGCGACTCGCCCCACCGACGATCTACCGGGCGCTGGCGGCGCTGATCAAGCGCGGCGGTGTCCATCGGATTGAATCCCTCAACGCGTTTGTCGCCTGTTCGGTTGACCGGCACCGACATGCACCGGTTCTTCTGATTTGCGAGGAATGCGGCACGGTCGAGGAGCCTGTCTCGTCAGTCCTCGTGGACCAGCTGGCGAGCATTGCCGAACAGGTCGACTTCACTCCGACACGCCAGGTTATCGAGGTGCATGGCCAGTGCGCGCGCTGCAGAACAGTGTAACCCGACACATGAGGGCTGCACACAGGCCCGAACGCAGGATGCTTCTGGTCGGGGTCGGACCGCGGCTCGCCGGAGTGCTCCTGCTTGTGCTGGCGCTTTGGCTCGGGTTCTTCTGGGCGACATCCACACCGGGGGGACCATGACCTATGCGGTTGCGTTCCAGGAATTGACCCTGGGATATGACCGGCGCCCTGCGGTGCGTCACGTGAGCGGCAAGGTTCCCGATGGCAGCCTCACCGCCATCGTCGGACCGAATGGCGCAGGCAAGTCGACGCTGCTCAAGGGCATGACGGGTGCGTTGCGGCCGCTTTCGGGTCGCGTCCACTTCGGAACCTGCGCACGGAACGATGTCGCGTACCTGCCGCAGCAGTCTGACATCGACACGTCGTTCCCGGTCACGGTCGTCGACCTCGTGGCGATGGGACTCTGGCGCGAGATCGGCGCCTTTTTCGGACTGCGCGCCCGGCATCGGTCCCGAATCGACGACGCCATTGCAGCTGTCGGACTCACCGGGTTCGAGTCCCGGCCCATCGGCACCCTGTCGGGCGGGCAGTTTCAGCGCGCGATCTTCGCCCGGCTCCTGCTTCAGGATGCGCAGCTCATGCTGCTCGATGAACCGTTCACCGCCATCGATTCCAAGACAATGAACGACCTGCTCGGCGTGATACGGCGCTGGCACGGAGAAGGACGCACGGTGATCACCGTTTTGCATGATGTCGAGACCGTGCGCACCCATTTTCCAGAAACCATGATCCTGGCGCGCAACCTTGTCGCACACGGGCCCACGTCAGACGTACTGACTGCCGCCAACCAGTTCCGTGCCCGCCAGATGTGCGAGGCCTGTTCGGGCCCGCCCCACGATTGCGGAAAACACGATTCGTGATGTGGGAAGTCCTGATCCAGCCGTTTGCCGAATTCGGGTTCATGCGCCGCGCGCTGATGGGCTGCATCGCAATCGCCGTCGGTGCGACACCGGTGGGCGTGTTCCTGCTGCTGCGCCGGATGAGCCTGACAGGCGATGCCATGGCGCACGCGATCCTGCCCGGCGCGGCCGTCGGCTATCTGGTCGCCGGTCTCGCGCTCGGAGCGATGACAGCGGGTGGTCTCATCGCCGGCATGGCCGTGGCCCTGCTCTCGGGTTTCGTCACGCGGGTCACGGCGCTGCGTGAGGATGCCAGCCTTGCCGCGTTCTACCTCATATCGCTGGCACTCGGCGTGCTGATCGTGTCGACCCGCGGCAGCAATATCGACCTTATGCATGTGCTCTTCGGCACATGATCGTGCTCGCACTCGACAACGCGATGCTGATCCTGTTGTGCAGCATCACCAGCCTGACGCTGATCGCACTCGCACTCGTCTTCCGCCCGCTGGTTCTCGAGTGCGCGGACCCGCAGTTCCTGCGGGCGGTGAGCAGACTCAGTGCGACGGCTCACTTCACCTTCCTCGCCCTGGTGGTCCTGAACCTTGTCAGACGGTTTTCACGCGCTCGGCACGCTCATGGCCGTCGGCATCATGATCGTCCCGGCTGCCGCCGCGCGTTTCTGGACTGTCAGCATTGGCGGAATGATCGCCTGCGCGGTCGCCATCGCCATCATCGCGAGCACCAGTGGTCTCCTCGTATCCTACCACTTCGGACTCCCGTCCGGACCGACCATCATTCTCGTTGCAGGGGTTGCATACGGGCTGTCACTGACCCCGTCGGTCTTCCGGTGGGGAGCATTGCTGCCCAGGTCGCTCTGCGTCCCCGCGTCAGGATCTGAGGGGACCGGTATTCGCGACGAAACTGACGCGATCACCCGGGACCGCGCACGAACACCTGTGCATTCAACGCGCATGGACGGTTCGGGCAACGGATCACGCGACTGCTCCGGGCGTCACCAACGCTCAGAAATGACAATCAAGCGAGCCGGGAAACAGCCTGCCGAACATGAATCGTCACCGCACGACCGATCGCTTACCTGAGATCATACCGAAAGCGGCTTCATTGGTCCTGCAGCGTAACAGGGTGTAGCCGTTGCGCCGTAATGGTTCCGTCGGGCCGGGGAGTTGCCGAACTCAAGGGTCATCTTGGTTCGCATAATCGAGGGATCTCCTACCGTCACAGCCGGTCGCGACGCCTACCCTTCCCGACCTCCCCGGCCCGATGGGACCATTACGCTGCGACCGCGTCACCAACGCAGCGTGGTGTCCAGCCCGAGCGTGTGCTCGGACTCCGCCCCGCCGCTCTCGCGCCTCATCCCCTTCACCCCGAAGGCAATGTCGGGCGCGTTGGCGTTGGCCGCGGGGCCGAGGCGCCAGCCGAGGCTGTAGTCGCGCGCGTCCGTCGCGAACCCGAGCCCGACATGCGGACTGCCGGTGAAGCGCCCCGAGAAGGCCGGGAAGCCCCAGGACGCCTCCGCCGTCCAGCGGGCGGTGGTCTCGCCTCCGCCCGTGCCGTCCGCCAGCGGGTCGGACGCGAACAGCGCGTCGAGCCCGCCCCGCGCGGCCCCGCCCCAGTCCTGGGTCAGCGTCAGCGACGGGCCACGCGCGGTCGCCGGGTCGGGATCGAAGGCCAACGAGGCCGCGAAGCCCCGGTCCTCCAGATCGTCCGAGCCGTGGGCGACCAGCGTGCGGCCCGACAGGTTGAGCGACAGACCGAGGGTCGGGTCGACCCAGACGAGCCCGCCGCCGAGCTCGACCCCGAAGCCGGTCTCGGCATCGCCCCCGTCGCGACGCGCGCCGATCTCGAGCTTGGGCGTAAGACTGCCCCCGCCCTCGGTGGCGATGCGCCAACTCCCCTCCAGGCCGAGCCGGAGCCGGTTCACGTCGGAATCAGATCCCGCAAGCTCGTGAGTCTTCTCCGAGCTCGTCCGCGCCCACAAGGCATCCGAGGTCAGCGCCAGCGCAGGGCCGCTCCCTTCCGGCGACACGGAAACAAGGTCGTTGCGAACCCCCGCCGCCGCCATCGTCCAGGTGATGTCGGAGCTGAGCGAGCCGCCCATCACGGGCTTCAGTGTCACCTCGCCCGTACCGTAGCCCGCCGCGCCCCAGAGCTTCAGACCCTCCAGCGCCTGGATCGCGGCATAGGGAACCGCCGCCGTCAGCGACGCCTCCACCTCGCCGTCGCCCTCGCGGACGGCCCCGCCGCACAGATACGCCATCGTGGCAGGGACCAAGCCCTCGCCAATATCCGGACAATGCTGCGGGCCGGTGCCGTTGTCGGCATGGCCTCCCTCGCCGCTGCTCTGCATCAGCGCAAGTCCCGCCAGCCAGTTGCCGCGCGCATAGTCCGCGCCCAACATCGCCGAGGTCGCCTCGCCGTCGAGCGCGAAGCCGCCCTCGCGGCCGTCGAAGCTCGACTGCGCCGCCCGGCCCCAGAAGGCAAGGCTGCCGCCCATGCCGTCCTTCTCCCCGGTCGCCGTGAAGCTGCTGCCGAGCAGAGCCTCGAGCCCGATCATTGTGTACGACCCCGCGCCGGACACCGATCCAGTGGCGAAGCCATGAGCATCATGGCCGATTGCGCCGCCGCCCGGACCGTCGGTGGCAGCGCCGAAGGCGCGGGCCACGTGGGAGGGTGCCAGCATGTCCTCGTCGGCAAGTCTGCCTGGGCCGGCAATGTCGTTCGCCGCCCCGGATCCGTCGGAGCCTCCGAAGTTCAGTGGTTGCCCGCCGAGGTTGCCCCGCATTCCCGGTGTACGAGCGGCCGATATGCGGTCCGCAATGCCATCCAGCGCCTGCTCCGCCACCGCGCGTCCAAAGCGCGCCAGCCACGCCGCCGGCATCGGATCCGAGTTCATGATGGTGCCCGTCGCCGAATGGTCGGCAATCCTGGCGCCACCCCGCGCGTTCCACAGATACACACGGAAGTCTTCCGAGCCCTCATCATGCTGGTCGTCCTTGATCGTGATCTCGATCTCTTTCCACGACTCTCCTTCGTAGAACGTCAGTGTTCCGTGCTTGTCCTCGAAATCGGCCTTCCGTTGGGCGCCCCCCGCCCAGGCCAAGGTCTGGTAGTCGACCGTCATGGGCCCCGCACCCGGTGGAACGGGAGGATCCAGCGTGACGTCGAAGCGGATCGATCCGTCGGATTCGTATGCGGTTGCATCCGCAATGCTGAAGGCCGGAGCGACGGACAAGGGCGGTCCGTCATTGTCGCGAACCCCGACCTCGGCGGAATAGAACTCCTCGCCGGCTTCATAACTCCCGTCGCCGGGGTTTTCGACATACACGGAAATCTTGCCGCCACCCTCCTTCGTGTCATCGTCAACCGTGTTCAAGGTCAAGGTTGCGAGACTGTCCCCGTAATAGTCGGCCACTCGCCGGTTGGCGATACCGGGAATGGTCACCGTTTGCGAGCCCTCATTGCTGTCGGCGAGATAGTCGCTCTCCGGGGTTCCGAGACTGTCGTCGTACACTGTTACATTGACGACAAGGTCTTCCTCCGGCGCGGGCGCCGCCCTCAACTTGAATGTGGCGCGCCGTCCTTCCTCGACAGCGCCTTCCGCCGTGATCGTGACCACCGGCGTGCCGCGCGGCGCGTCCAGGGGATCGGGCAGGATGGTGCCTATGGCACGGCCGTCGGCGATTTCCGCTCCCCATGCCCGGTGGATAACGAGTTCGAATGTCTCCTCCGGCTCATCTTCGTCGTCATCGTAGATATCGACATGAGTGAAGGTTTCGGTCACACCCGGTCGGAACCGTACCCAGCGGGCCACCAGGTGGCCGGTCGCCCTGTAGTCGACATCGGGCGTCGCCGGGGTCACCCCGGAGCCCTCCTCCCGGGGACGGATCTGGAAATGTATCGTGATCCAATGGCCGGCCGGCTTGCTGAGGCTCACGGGGAATGTGAGCCTCTTTCTGCCCCTATCGTCCCGTTGCCCCTCCTTGACCTCGGCGTCGGCGATCGACACGGTAAGCTCGTTGCTGCCATGATCGTCATCATTGACCCGGAGCGTGGCCGATCTTGGCGAACCGGTCCGATAATAGCCGTCCTCATCGGCAAGGATTGCGGCGGTGATGGTGCCGCCGGCTTCGTCCGTCGTATCATCTTCGGTAGAGAGCTCAAGCGTCCCGGTGCCATCGGCCGCGTAGATGGTGACATCCCGCTGCCCAAGCTCGCCGGAAGGCACGAAGCTCCCGCCGGCGACCTCGGTCACCTTGAGGCGCACCGTCAGGTTGCGTTTGGGCGCCGGATGGGCCGTCAGCGAAAACCTTGCGGTATCGCCTTCGATAACGGCCGTGCCGGCGGCTATGGTGACTGTCGGCGTCGAGTCGGAAACCCTCGCCGTCGCTCTGGCCGGAGAGCCCGGCTCGTATCCGTAGCCGCTTTCGACGGTCGCGACGATGGCGCCTTCGGCTTCCGCCCTTTCGTCGTGGACCGTATCGACGGAGAAGGTTTGGCGTCCGTCCGTGCCGACCGTGATGGTCTCCGAATAGGCGCCGCCTGGCAGGAAGCTGCCCTTCTCCGTGATGTTGACATTCACCACCAGGCTTTCCGGCGGCGCCGGATTGGCCGTCAGTGTGAAACTTGCGGTGCCGCCTTCGACGATGTTCCCGGCGGCGCTGATCCGGACCTGAATGCTCTCGTCCCGAACCTGGACAGAGGCCCGGCCGGAAGAGGTCACGAGATAACCCGTGCCAGCACGCACCCAGGCGGTCAGGGAACCGTCGGGCTCCGGCACCAGGTCGTTGTCCGTCTCTACATCGATTGTAGTCCTGCCCGTGGTGCCAATGGTCACGGTTCTCGTGCCGAGCTCGCCCTGTCCCGCAAAGCTGCCGCTGTCGGTGATCTCGACCCGCACGTGCAACGGGGTTGCGGGCCGGGGGCTCGCGGTCAACTCGAAGCGGGCGGTGCCGCCCTCGACGATGGCGGAGGACAGGGCACGGACGCCGATCTGCGGCGTTGGCGCACCGCCGTCGGTCACGACAACGCGCGCGGAGGCCAGCGTACCCACGGCATAGGCCTGGCCGTCAGTCAGGCTTGCCGTGATGAACCCGTCATCCTCGTCTCGCGTGTCGCTGTCGGTCGCGACACTGAGGCTCCCTCTGCCATCGGTACCGATGGTGACGGTTCTCTCGCCCAGTTGACCCTGGCTTGCAAATTCGCCCTTCTGGGTCACGGCCACCTTGACCGCGATGGGCGCCGCGGGCCGCGGGCTCGCCGAAAGCCTGAAGCTGGCAGCCCTTCCTTCGCTGACCTTCGAGCCCGCGCTGATGCTGATGACGGGTCGATCGTTGTCGGCCACATCCACGCTGGTGGAACGATAACCGGCGCTGCTGGATAGCTGGTATCCGGAACCGGAATTCACCCTTACATTCACCGAGCCGGGCGCCTCGTTCCGTCCGTCGTCTGCGGTTCCGACCGTGAAGCTGGCCTGCCCGCGGGAAGGGATGGTGACGGTCCGCCTGCCGGTCTGGCCCGACGCTGCGAACGAGCCTGTCTGGGCGATAGTGACGCTGACCCTCAACGGCCTGGCAGGCCGCGGTCTGGCGACGAGCGTAAACAGGGCGCCTTCACCTTCCGTAACGCCCGGGCCCGGAAGCACGCTGACAACCGGCAGGTTCGAGCTCGACCTCTTTGGCGGATCCTCAATGGTCCCGGTCGCCGTGGCGTTCCCGAGCTTGAGTCGCCACGGGTCGGAGGCCACCAGTTCGAAGGTTTCGCTTCCCTCGTCCAGGTCGTCCCGCGTTGTGAACAGGTGAATTTCCGTCCTGCTCGCGCCGGGCAAGAACGAGGCCGTGTATTTGTTGTCCGTGTAGTCCTGACCCGGCGTGGCCGTGCCTCCCTTCGTCTTCCAGGAAAACTGGATGTAATTCCGGGTGCGATTGGGCTTGTCGAGACGCGCGACGAAGGTAATTATCGACCCTTCCCGGGCCGTTGCGTTCTCGATCGTGACCGTGGGCAGATCGTCATTGGCATGTGCCTGCAGGCCGAACAGAGCGAGCGCAGTCAGGAACGCCACAGCTGCAATCGAGCGCCAGCCTTGCGCCGTCGGGGCATGTTTCATCGCTCTTCACACTCCTGCTTGACGGTGAGAGTCTGATCGCTGGTGCGTAAGCCCACAGCCCCGGACATCGGGCCGGGCCGCAAATCACAAGCGACAGCGCCTGCGGCCCGCACCAGAGCGAGCGGCAGTCGCAGGGAACCAGTTGAGGAAGGGACAGGCGGACCGGCGTTGCGGATATCGGGCCGCGAACCTGCGGAAGCGAAGTCAGGTGGAGGGGGCAGACGCCTCTGGCAAGCCAGCCAAGTGACTGTATTCATGCATGGCGCGCGGACGCACCTGGGAATCATGTCGCCGAGTCGCCGAGTCGCCGAGTCGCCGAGTCGCCGAGTCGCCGAGTCGCCGAGTCGCCGAGTCGCCGAGTCGCCGAGTCGCCGAGTCGCCGAGTCGCCGAGTCGCCGAGTCGCCGAGTCGCCGAGTCGCCGAGTCGCCGAGTCGCCGAGTCTAATTTCGGAAGAAAACACGCGCAACAAGATCCCGAACCCGCCCAATTGTCCCCAGCGCACGGACAACTCTTCTCATTTGCCCCGACGGTCTATAGCCGAACCGAATCGCCAATGCAATTCAATTTTCGCAATGAGTTGAACGCGACTGCTCAGGTTATTCATCAAGATGATTCCGCTGTCGGGATGTGCCCGCCCTACAACACGTCCGCGGCGGTGCTGTCGGCAATCCGGGCCGCCGCCTCGTGCACTGAACTCGCGCGCGAGGCACGCATAGCGCGAGGTCGTGGCCAACCCGGGAAATACCCGGCACTTCGCCCTTGCGTTCGGCGAGTTGGCCAGGACGGACCGCATCGATGCGGCCATGCTGCAGCGATACGGTCAGGCCTTGACAGATCTGGCGCCGGTGGCGCCACAGGATGCCTGTATCGCTCAGCTCCAGGATCTGTTGGTAACCCGCGATCGGCTGATCGACAGCAGAACCGCCCTGAAGCCGGTCAGCCAGAGCGGTCTCACTCCCGTGGCGGTGACACGGGCAAAGAGCGCCGTTGAGAGTCTCAAGGAACAGATCACCGGCATTGAAGAGGACATCAAGATCCTCATCGAAGGGTCCGATGATCATGCGCAGGCCTATGCCATCCTGACATCCATCACCGGCGTCGGACCGATCACCGCCGCAGCCCTGATCGCCTGGATGCCGGAACTCGGCACGATCGGCAACCGGCAGGCTGCCGCCCTGCTCGGTGTTGCCCCCTACGCCCGCGACAGCGGGACATCCTCGGGAAACCGCCATGTCAGGGGGGCCGCAGTCGACCGCGCGGTGGTGTCTCCATGGCCGCGTTGACGGCAATCAGCTGGAACCCGGACCTGCGCAGCTTCGCCGAACGGCTCCGCAATGCCGGCAAGGCCCACAAGGTGGGTGTCGTCGCGGTCATGCGCAAACTGATCGTCCTGGCCAATGTCCTGCCTGGCCAGCAGCGCTCCTGGACCCCGCAGCCGCCCGTTCACCGCAGCGGAAACGAACGCGTGACCACACTCAACGAGATGCTGTCAATCGATCGAACCAGTCGAAGACACGCCGCGAGTGCCTGGCGCCCGGAAGCGATCGAGGACAACGACCCTGTGGATAACCTTGTGGAAAAACTGTGGATAAATCGCAAACCCGCCAACCACGCCCCGTTGTTGCGAAACATGGATGTTCGCCCGCAGCGACCGTAGGCCGTCCCGGGCCCTTCACCACACCCGGATCGGATGTCACTGTTGCGACATGCTTCCCGGCCCACGTCGCACGAGCCTTGGCGCCACTGGCGCCAGCGCGATAGTGTGTCCCGGACCGGTACCCGTGGGGGGGGCAGAGGCACGATGGGAACATCGGCAACGAGAGATGGCAGGCCCCTCGCCCTCGGGCTGATCGGGATGGGCGCAATCGGTCTCGACGTGCTCGGGATGATCAGATCGTCACTTGCAGACCGGATCACCGTCGAGTCGGTGCTCGTTCGCACTCCCCGGTCGGACCCTGGCGATGTTCCTGTCACCCACGACCCCGAGCAGTTTCTGGCCCACCGTTTCGACGCCGTACTGGAGGGCGCCGGCCATGCCGCGGTACGGGATCACGGCGAACGCATCCTCGCATCCGGCGCCGATTTCATCGTGACCTCGGTCGGTGCGTTTTGCGACGACGACCTCTACCGCCAATGCGTCGCGGCCGCCGTAGGCTCGGGCGCACGTCTGATCATTCCGTCCGCCGGCATTGGAGCCCTCGATACCCTGTCAGCGGCAGCGGTCGGCGGTCTCGACGAGGTTCACATGATCGTGCGCAAGGATCCGTCCGCCTGGTACGGAACCCGGGCGGAGGGCGAGCACAGTCTTGCCGAACTCACCGGACCGACGGTCATATTCGAAGGGACACCGCGCGAGGGCGCCCGTCTCTACCCGCAGAACGTGAACATCTCCGCAGCGGTATCGCTGGCCGGGCTCGGACTTGACCGGACACGCCTGACCATCATCGCCGACCCGCAGATCGACACCCACATCTGCGAAGTTCACGCAACCGGTGCCTTCGGGTCGTATTCGTTCCGCGAAGACATCGCCGTCTCGCCGACCAACCGCAAGACGGGTCAGATCGTTGCAATGGCAGTCATGAAGACAATACGCCAGCTGGTGAGCCCGGTCGTCATCGGCGCCTGACGCACCGACACAGGTTCGTCCGGCAGTTCACAGGCGCTGTTCTTTCCGGCATCCCGGATCAGGGATCAGGAGCATCTCCAGAGTCCGAGATCCTGACCGGCCAGAACCGCGGCAACCGCATCCCCGATCACATCCGTGTCCTCCTTGGCAAGCCCGACCGGCATCACCGGCACCACTGCCCTTGGCGGATCGTGCGCGGAGCTTCCTGCCGATGGACGATCCGGATCACGCCGTGGGGAGGACATCGGCCTTGCTTCCCTTTGTAGCGGACTCGATCCGATCCCTTACAGGATCTTGTGGAGACCTCCACATGGTGTGCATAACCTGGGTCAACGTCAATAGTGGTCTGTCGCCACCGTTCAAGACAGGCGACCGGGATACGGGTCCCTACAGGCTGAACGCGGGCCGGCTCGAGCAGGCTGCAAACCAGCACGCAACCGCGGCGAACGGGTCCTCAATCGCCATTCCCGCCACACCGGCGGTCCGAACCGCGAAGAAGCCGATGGTGTCGGCGGCGGCAAAGCGGGAGCAAGCCACGAACGTGCGGTTCGCCATGTGTGGCTCGAAACGGCCCGGCAACATCCCCATCATCTCGGTTCCCCGCTGTACCAGCGCCGGCAGTTGGGGCCGGTCGCTCCGCGTTCCCGGGATGACTCGACCCGAGAACATCGCCACGTGGTTGCGAACCACGTGGAGCATGGGCAGGAACCCGTCGAGTTCGAACCGGCTGCACCACATGTCGATTTCCGCCCGTTTACACGGCGTGGGCCCGAACAGCGACGGCTCGGGATGCAATTCCTCGATGGATCAGCACATGGTCATGGACCCGGCGATGACGGTGCCGTCATCAAGCTCGGGAAAAGGTACGCAAGTGAATGGGCCCATGCTCGTCCAGGGCTCCGCACATTGATCCCCGCCGCGCATCTTGACCTCAACGGCGGTGATCTCGATCCCCTTTTCGGCCAGAAACACCTGCGCCCACTGCGCGTTTGCCGCCGGGCCGAACCCATGCAGCTTCATCGTATACCACCCTGCTTTCGTGCGGGTCATGCCAGGGCCTGGGACAGCTCCGCGATCAGGTCGTCGCCATCCTCGATCCCGACCGACAGGCGCACCAGGCCATCCGATATTCCGAGGCTCTCTCGCACCTCGCGTGGAACCGAGGCGTGGGTCATGATCGCCGGGTGCTCGATCAGGCTCTCGACACCTCCGAGTGACTCGGCCAGCGCGAACAACGTGCACCGTTCGAGGAACCGGCGCGCCTCCTCGAGCCCGCCGGAAATGACCGCCGTCACCATGCCCCCGAACCCGTTCATCTGCCGTCGCGCCAGTTCGTGCTGCGGGTGACTCGCCAGTCCCGGATACCACACCTGCTCCACCCGCGGGTGTGACTCGAGAAAGGCGGCAACCCGGGCCGCGTTCTCGCAGTGCCGTTCCATGCGAATCGGCAGCGTCTTGAGCGCACGGAGCACCAGGAAACTGTCAAACGGCCCGGGTACCGAGCCGATCGCGTTCTGCAGGTAGCCGATCCGCTCGGCCAGTTCCTCGCGTCCTTCCCGGACGACGGCAATGCCGCCGACGATGTCCGAATGGCCGTTCAGGTACTTGGTCGCCGAGTGCATCACGACATCGAACCCGTGGTCGAGCGGGCGCTGGACCCAGGGAGAGGCGAAGGTGTTGTCGCACACCGTCATCACCCCGTGACGGGCTCCGAGTGCCGCGACCGCCTCGAGGTCGACCAGCTTGAGCAGGGGATTGGTCGGCGTCTCGACCCAGATCATCCGGGTCCTGCTGGTCAGCGCCGCCTCGAGGCGGTCCGGGTCCGACAGGTCAACGAAACTGAAACCGAGCCCGGAGGAACGCCGGCGAACGTTTTCGAACAGCCGGTAGGAACCGCCGTACAGGTCATCCATTGCGATCACGTGGTCGCCGCTGTCCAGCAACTCGAGCAGGGTTCCCATCGCCGCCTGCCCGGAGGCAAAGGCGAATCCCCTCGCCCCGTTCTCGAGGTCGGCAACGCAGGCCTCCAGCGCCGCCCGGGTCGGATTGCCGGTGCGCGAATACTCGTAGCCCTTGTTGATTCCGGGACTTTCCTGGACATAGGTCGAGGTGGCGTAGATCGGGGTCATGATCGCCCCGGTGGTGGGATCGGGCGACTGACCGGCATGGATTGCCCGGGTCGCGAAACCGGGGCGGTTGGGCTTCTGTGTCATGGCATTCCGGATTGCGGAAGCGGACATCCGTCCGGCTCCGCTGCGAAGTTCAGGACAGGGCGCGACGCATGTGGTTGATCAGATCGACCCTGGTGATGATTCCGAGGAACCGCGTACCATCTACCACGATCGCTACCTTGTCGGCACGAAACAGTGTCACCAGATCAGAGAGCCGGCCGTCGACAGGCATCAGGTCAAGCCGCTCGGTCATGTGCCGGCCTGCCAGGTCGTTGAACACCTCCTGCTGACCGTAAACCGCCAGCAGGATATCCTCCTCGTCAAGCACCCCGACGACCGAGCCGTCATCGGCCAGAACCGGAACCTGGCTGATTTCGTTGGCGCGCATCCTGCTGTAGGCCGTGTTCAGGGTATCGGACGGCGACACCGAAATCACCTGGCCCTGATCGGCCCGATTGACGATCAGGTCGCGCAGGTCTCCCGCCATGGCACGTTCGACCAGTCCCTGCTCCACCATCCATGCCGGGTCGAAGGCACGGCCCAGATACTTGTTTCCAGTGTCGCACACAAAGGTGACCACCCGCATCGGTGTCGTCTGGCGCCTGCACCACCGCAGCGCGCCCGCCAGCAGTGTTCCGGTCGAGCTGCCCGCCAGGATGCCCTCTTCGCTCAACAGCGTGTTGATTGCCGCAAAGGCCTCCGAATCCGGCACGATCTCGGCGTCGTCGATGAGCGAGAGATCAAGGTTGTCGGGAATGAAGTCCTCGCCGATGCCTTCAACCAGCCAGGACCCGCCCTCGTAGTTCACCTTTCCGGTCATCACCGCCGGGCCGACCACGGACCCGACCGGGTCCGCGACCACCACCTTGAGGTCGGGGTTCATGCGCTTCAGGAAACGGCCGGTGCCGGTGATCGTTCCACCCGACCCGACGCCGGCGACCAGAGCGTCGACATTGCCGTCCATCTGTTCCCAGATCTCCGGACCCGTCGTGGTCTCGTGCGCCACAGGGTTGGCAGGATTGTCAAACTGGCTGGCCCAGAACGCGCCCGGCGTCTCGGCCACGATCCGTTCCGCCATGTCCTGGTAGTACTCGGGATGACCCTTCGGCACGTCCGAGCGCGAAAACCGCACCTCCGCGCCCAGCGCCTTCAGGTGCCGGACCTTGTCGAGGCCCATCTTGTCGGGAATGACAAGGATCAGGCGGTAGCCTTTCCTCGCCGCAATCAGCGCCAGGCCGAGACCGGTGTTGCCAGCGGTCGCTTCGACGATGACACCGCCCTTGCGAAGCCTGCCGTCGCGTTCGGCCGACTCGATCATCGCAAGCCCGATCCGATCCTTGATGGACCCGCCCGGATTCTGGTTTTCCAGCTTGACGAACAGCCGGCAGGGTCCGGCATCCAGTCGGCTGAGTTCAAGAATTGGGGTGTTGCCGATCAGCTTCAGTACCGAGTCAACGGGTTTCATCCTCGTCTCCACAAGGCGTGCACCGGGAGCAGGCCGGAATTCTGTCCTCACCAAACGCAGACACCCCGGCGACGAGCGCCGGGGTGCCGCGGAACAGGTCATGGCACGAACCGAAAGCAGATTCGTAGGGGCCGATTCTATCGTTCGAACCTGAGCGTGTCCAGCCTGACCATGCCGCAAACGCCCGCCTGCCCCCTTTCGAACCGAACGGTTCCGACCATCGTACGCAGGCTGCCGCCCTCGTTGAACAACCGTTCCGGCGTGGCCCGGATCACCGGCGGCCACGGCGCGAAGCCGGCATGTCGGTGACCCCGAAAACCGGGCCCATACCTATCCGCCCTCGGGAGGAGTGCGTCCGCGGCCAGAACCCCGGATGCCCCACCTGCGACATGCATGGCCCGGTTGGCGCCTGCCTCGACACGGAAGGTACGGGATCCTCGCGTTCCGGCATCCTGGAAGCGAGCAGGAACGCGGAACCTGGCAGGCCCCCATCCGTGGCAGCACGTCTGCAATACACGGGGCCGATTTCAGCGCGGGGCGATCCTGTGGAGTTCGACGGCCCGGGCGAGACCATCCAGGACATCATGGACAGGTTCGAACTCCCTGTGGATCCCACGAAGCGGCAAGCCCGCGCGCTCGGGCAAGAGAATTGCGGCATCATCGCGCACTGAGGAACAAGTCACCGAGGATTTCAAGCAGTGTGACTGGCGGACAACCGCCGAAAGCAGAGGAACTGACCCGGGCCCCGGAGACATCCATCCGCCGCCGGATCACCAGTCCGGTGGATGCATCCGGTGCCAATCGGTCGCGGACTCGAACGCCGCTCCGGCCCGAACCAGCAACGGCTCGGACAACCGGTGGCCAACCAGTTGCACGGAGAGCGGCAGTTCCGAGCGACCCAGTCCGCACGGCATCGCGATGGTCGGCAAGCCGGCATAGTCCATCGGAACCGTATAACGGGAATCCCATGCTCGCCGCTCCGGGGAAATGGGACCGTAGGCCGCACTCGGGGGATAGGGAATCGCGGCCTGCGGTGTGGACGGGCACAGCAGCAGATCAACACCGGCCATTGTCCGGGCAAGCGCGCCAGTGCACTCGAGCCGCAACTGGTGCGCTGCCGCGTAGTCTGCGGCACCGTATTGCGAACCACGGTCGAGCCATTCGCCAAACCAGGCGCCATACTCGTCGCGGCGCGCGGGCCAGAAGTCCCGGTGGGCATGAACAGCCTCGACCGAGCACAGGACCTGCCATCCCTCGAGGTAACCTTCGAGGTTTTCCGGCATTGCCACCTCGACGATGACGGCCCCGAGACCGCGCAGGACCTCGAGACTCGCCATCACCGCATCCGCAAAGTCGGGTGCCAGGTCAGCCAGGCCATAGGCGGCATCCCATCCGATCCGTATTCCCTCGACGCCGCCGGGGCGCCCGGAGAACATGTCGGGAACCGGGTCGGGCACGGCGGTCGGATCGCGTGGATCGGGCCCCGCAATGGCTTCGAGCACAATTCCGGCATCTGCCGCGCACCGCGCCAGCGGACCGACGTGGTCGAGCGATGGCGCAAGGTCGAGGACACCGAACCGGCTCACCCGGCCCCAGGTCGGTTTCAGTCCCACCGTCCCGCAGACGGCAGCCGGATGACGGATCGAGCCTCCGGTATCGCTGCCGAGCGTCGCGTAGGCGAGCCCCGCTGCGGTGGCGGCCCCGGAGCCGCTTGATGACGCCCCGGGCCAGAACCCCTTGCGCCACGGATTTTCGGGCACGGCGAATCCGGGGTTGTAGCCGGCCATGGCTCCTTCGGTGAGCGCCAGCTTGCCGAGAATGATCGCGCCGGCTTCGCGCAGGCGCGCGACGACCGTCGAATCGGTCCCCGGCACCCGGTCTGCCATGACGGCGCAGCCACCCGCGGTGATCGTGCCGGCGGTATCGCACAGGTCCTTCACCGCAACCGGTATGCCGTGCAGCCGTCCCCTGTTGCGACCGGCGGCAAGTTCGGTCTCGGCACGCCGCGCGTCTTCGAGCGCCTGCTGCACCATGACGGTCTGGTAGGAATGCAGCGTCGAATCCAGCGCCTCGATGCGCTCAAGCATCATCGTGGCAAGTTCGACCGGCGAGATCTCACGCGTGCGGACCAGGTCCGAGACCTCAACGATTGTCCGATAGTGCAAGGGTTCGTCCATGATCCCGTTCCAGTTCAGGTCGAGCCGCGGTGCCGTCGGCTGAACGCGTCGCGGATCCCGTCACCGGACGGGTTGAACGCCACCCTGGCGATGGCGATCGCCGCACAGGCAAGAGCACCGGTCACAGGAACACGGATGAGCCTGGTGCGCCACACAGGTGTTGACGGCGGGATCCGGGTCGCAAGGAGGTCGAAGTATGCACGAAAACCAGGACCGGAGTTCCTCCGTTCTTCCGTTCTTCCAGCCCCGGTCCACAACCGGCGAGGATGATGTTCCCCGGCTTGGAAGAGTGCGCACGGCATTCACGTCGCACTCGACACCCGCCACGCATGCCCTGCACCCGGATCGCCACGGTGACCGGGATGGTTTCGCTCCCGCAGCGCTGCCATCCGCGTGACCTGTTGCGCGGGGCATTTCCGCCGTTTCGCGACCGACCCGTTCCTGCATCGGGCCGGTGGTGGTCCGGTTACGGGCATTGCGCTGGCACACGCCCCGTCCGCGTCGCAGGCGGGCCAGTTCCCGGGCGGTTGCTTCCAGATCTGTCGGACCAGGACGGCAGGTGCGTCGGCGCTGCGCCTGGACGCGCGATCAGTCCGGCTTCGGCATCTCCCGCAACAGTGCCTTGACCACCGTCGCGGCGTTGCCGGCGGCAAGCTCGAGGAAGACCTCCATCCGGTTGGCACCCTCGCCGCCGCCGGCGAGGTCCGCGAGACTGCGAACCGCAAGGAACGGCACGCCGTTCGCGTAGGCCACATGGGCAACGGAAGCGCTCTCCATGTCCAGCACCCGCGCTTCGAACGTCTCGAAAACCCACGTCCGGAAGGCAGCATTGTCGACGAAGGCACCGCCGGACACACCTGCGCCACCCACGATAATGCGCGGCGTGTGACCCAGGCACCTGTCCTCTGCCACGCAGCGGGCGAGCACTGTTCCCGGGGTCGCCCGGTGGACGGCGGCCAGCATCTTCCCGTCCACCGGAAACCAGAACCGGGTTTCCGGAGCCTCGGCACCCTCACGGGTCACGGTAACCGAGCGCGGGAACATCATACCGAAATTCGCATGGGGGTACTCGAAGAACGGCATCGTGGCCCATCCACCCTCCACCTGACGCGCAAACAGCATTTCGAGATACTGCGCCCACCGATCGGCGATCACGACATCGCCGATGTTCAACCCCGGATCCACACCGCCCGCGATGCCGGAGAACAGGATGCGCTCGACCGCGAAGTGGTCCAGGGCGAGTTGCACGGTCATCGCCGCGTTGACGACACTGATCCCGCTCAGGAACAGTACGACCTCGCGGCCTTCCAGCGTGCCGGTGGCAAACGTGACACCGTTGTGCGAATGCTCCGACGCCCCCTGGAGTTCCGACCTGAGAATGGCCAGCTCGGGCGCAAAGGCGGAAGCCACGGCGATGCGCGGGGTCGCATCGTGACGCTCATGGGCGCCGACCGCCGCGGCCAGCAGCAGCACCAGGCCGGCGGCTGCTGAACCGGCACGCAGCACCGCCCGTGCGCGGGGAATGAACCCGGTCGGTGTGATCATCGCCTTCCTTCCCGTCGCGGCGCGAAAGCGTCCTTCAGCCAACATCGGCCGCCGACCCGCACCCGGGACCGCTGCCGCGTCCGCACTGACGATGGCTGCGTTCCATGGAACAAGCCATACTTGAAAACCCGCCGAACGTCAGCCCTTGCGCGCACCGGCGCGACATTCCGCCCGCCGGACCGGAACTTCGTGGCCTCTGCCGCCTGGTTGCGGCTTGCGTCCTGACCGACGGGAGCCTCTGCCGACACCCGTTGCTGCACCGTGTTGATCGCGGGCGCACACCGGACCCTCTGAAGCCCGGGGCAGACTGCCGGCAGACCGGACGGACCCGGCCGGGACGGCGGCACGGCCTTGCCACGCGCCCGCGATACCGGGCAAGCGCCGGTCACTCGCCGGAGTGACGCCTTCCCAGTCCGTCAATGATGGGACAGTCCGGCCTGTCGTCACCGTTGCACGCCTCGACGAGATGGGCGAGTTCATCATGCAGCGACTGCAGTTCGCGCTGCTTGGACGCGATCTGCCGGAGCCGTCGCTCCGCAATCCGCTTGACATCCGCACTTGACCGGCGGCGGTCGTCGTAGAGATCGAGCAGTTCCCGGCATTCGCCGATCGAGAACCCGAACTCCCGTGCGCGGCGGACGAAGACCAGCCGGCGGACGGCTTCATCATCGTAGATCCGGTAACCCGAGGCGGTCCGCGTGGCCGGAACCACCAGCCCGATATCGGCGTAGTACCTGACCGTCTTCACCGGCAGGCCGCACATCGTCGAGGCAGCGGAAATATTCATCGCCAACCGTTGACTTTCCCGTTGCTGGAAACAGTACGGTAGGGCTGCATTGTGAACAAGGGGCCCGGAGATGGCAGACCTGACCGCCCGGATGGCGATTGACTGGCAATGCCGGGGTACGTGGCACCGGGCGTCACGCAACACCGGCTGGTGTCTGCTCGGGTGCGCGATCGGCGACCTGGGGACCATCGCCTTCTTCCAGGTGACCGGCATTCCCTGGCCGACGCTGGCGATCATGGCCCTCGCCATCGTGAACGGCCTGCTGACCTCGATCGCGCTCGAGACCGTGATCCTGTCCCGTCAGATGGATCCCCGGACCGCGTTCCGCACGGCAATCGGCATGTCATTCATCTCGATGATCGCCATGGAGGCGACCATGAATGCCGTCGACTGGGCGCTGACCGGAGGCGCCGTACTGACCTGGTGGGTGGTACCGCTGATGCTCGCCTCCGGTTTTGTCACACCGCTTCCCTACAACTATTGGCGGCTGAAGGCACTCGGGCGCGCATGCCACTGAGACGGACAGCACCGGGAGCCCGGCCTCACCGCACCGGCGGCAAGGGAGCGGCTTCCGCGTGGCGGCGGTGGCTCACTCCGTTGGTGATGACGGTACTGGTCTCGCTTGCGGCCTCGCCGGCATTGCCCCATTCCCGTGTCGAGACCACGGTGCCTGCGGACGGCGCGGTTCTTGACCACACTCCCTCCCGGGTGCTGCTGACCTTCGCGGACCGCCTGCGCCTTACCCGGGTCCTGGTGAGCCACAACGACGGTCCGGAGACCGAGCTCGACCCCGGCTCGCAGACCGGATTCACGACCCGGTTCGAGCTTGCCATCAGGGATCGGGGCAGCGGACGGTATCGCATCGAGTGGCGCGGGCTGTCAGCTGACGGGCATGTCATGAGGAGCTCCCTGGAATTCCGGGTGCGCTGAGACATGCCGGACACCTGGGAACTGGCATCGATTGCGGTCCGGTTCCTGACCGGCCTCGGGTTGCTCTGCTCCGTCGGGCTGGTCCTGGTCCGGGTGGTGTTTCGCTCCGAGACCGAAGACCTGCACCGCTACATCGTGGTCCGGGCGGGGACTCTGGCGATGCTCGCCCTTTTCGCCACCGTACTGGGGTTCATGGTTACGGCCGGGGCGCTTGTCGACGGTGTCTCCGGCATGGTCAACGCGGAACTCCTCGGCATGCTCTGGCACACGCCGGTCGGCACGACGCAGGGCATGCGGTGCGCCGGCCTGGCGTTGCTCCTGGCCGGACTGCTTTGCGGCGCGCTCTCCGTTGCCGCCACGGGCGGCCTGTTGGCATTGTGGTCGGTCACCGGTGTCGGTCACGTGGCAGATATCGACACTCCGTGGCTGCGCATGCTGCTGGTGCTGCACCTCGCTGCCGCCGCGCTCTGGATCGGCATCCTGCTTCCGCTGCGTCACATGCTGGGTGATCCGGCGACACACGCGCGTGCGGCCGGGCTGGGTACCAGGTTCGGCGCCATCGCGCAGCTCGTCGTCCCGGCCCTGGTCCTCGCCGGAGCGGTGATGGCGTGGCGCCTGGTCGGTCACCCCTGGGCACTGGTCACAACCGGTTACGGAGTGACCCTGCTTGTGAAGCTCGGTGCGGTCGCCGGCCTGCTGGCAGCCGGAACAGTCAACAGGTTCTGGCTCGTTCCTGCCCTGCGCGCGGGCAACCGGACTGCGGCGCAGGGACTGCGCCGATCGATTGCCGCCGAGATGGTTCTGGTCGGCCTGGTTCTCGTGGCGACCGCCGTGCTCACCACGCTTGCCGGACCGCCAAACGGAGTCGGGACGTGAAACGGGTCTCAAGCGGGAGGGACGGGACATGATCTCGGCCGGACGGATCCTCGCGGTGCTGTTCGTGACCTGGCCTGTGGCCGTGAACGCCGACCACGAACTGGAGAACCGCGACACCACGAGGGGTCAGGTGCTGTACCAGGAGCACTGCGCATCCTGTCATGGCGCCGAACTCGAGGGACAGGCGAACTGGCGGACTCCGGGAGCCGACGGGATCCTGCCCGCGCCCCCGCACGACGCGAGTGGCCACACCTGGCATCACGACAACCGCCTGTTGTTCGATTACACGAAACTGGGCGGCGAGACACTGGTGCGCGAACGCGGCATCACCGGGTTCAGGAGCGGGATGCCCGGTTTCGCCGGAGTACTGGGCGACGGGGAGATCTGGGACATCCTGGCGTGGATCAGGTCCACATGGCCCGACGATATCCGCGAAATCCAGTCCGAACGAAACCCGGTACACCGGCGCTGACCCGGCGGCCGCCGCTCACCGTCCCGCGGCAATCCGGTCGCGCCACCGGTACCAGGCAACGGCCGCGGGCAGGAACCAGGGGCGGCCGGTATACAGTGGCCGGGTCGAAAACGGCACGCGGTCGAAGCCGGTACGCCCTTCCGGACGTCCGAGCACCTGCTGGCCCAGCCTCGTGCCGAGGTAACACGCCATCGACACTCCGGATCCGCAGTAGCCCATGGCGTGGTGAATGCCGTCGTGCTCGCCGACATGCGCCAGCCTGTCGAAGGTGTAGGCGACGAAGCCCATCCAGGAATGGCTGATCCTGACTTCCGATAACCCGGGAAACAGCCGGACAAGGTCCCGGCGCAACAGGGCGCCCGCCCTGAGCGGCGAGACCTCGCCCGTGGTGACCCGCCCGCCGAAGAGGATGCGGGTACGATCCGGTGACGGCCGGTAGTAGTAGACGACGTCGCGGGTGTCGCTGATCACCCGGTCGGTCGGCAGCAGGCGATCAAGCACCCCCGGCGCCAGCGGCTCGGTCGCGATCATGTAGCTGCCGATCGGAATCACGCGACGGCGCAGCCACGGCACCAGACCGTCGGTATAGCCATTGGTCGCCACGATCACAGAGCCGGCCTCGATGTCGCCGCGCGATGTCGACACCGTGGTCCCCCTGCCGGCGCGAACCAGCCGGCTGGCCCGGCAGCCGGTGACCAGGGTCACGCCCGCGGCGCGGGCCCGGTCCAGCAATCCGCGATGCAGGCGCGCGGGATCCACCGAAGCGTGGGAGGTGTAGACGACACCACCGCAGTAGGCATCGGTCCCGATTTCCCTGTGCTGTTCCGCACGGGGAACCGCCCAGCCCTCGCCGGCGCGATCATCGATCGAACGGGCAAGCCTTTCGTAGGCGGCCCGGCTGTGCGCGGCGTGGAACCGGCCCGGCACCCGGAAGTCGCAGTCGATGCCCTCCTCGCGCACGAAGTCGCCGATCCAGGCCAGCGCCGCACGCCCCTCGGCCACGACCCCGCGCGCGATGTCGGCCCCGTGACGGCGGGCCAGATCGTCCTCTTCCGGCTTGATGCTGGTACTGATCTGCCCCCCGTTGCGCGAACTGCAGCCCCAGCCGGCAGTCTCGGCCTCGAGCACGACCACCTCGCGATCGGCCCGGGCCAGCTGCAGCGCCGCCGCAAGTCCGGTGTAGCCGGATCCGACCACCACCACGTCGGCGCGGACGGGAAGATCGACAACCGTTGCAGGTTCCGGCGGAGTCCGGTCCCACCAGTAGGGTGCCGGCCGGAAGGTATCGGTCACGCCCGTGCTGCTCATCAACCGTGACCTCCCGGTTTTCCGTCCACCGCATCCGCCAGCGACAGCCGGGCGCTGCCGGGACGCAACGGCCGCTGCTGGGCCGGGTGCGGGACCCAGCCCGTCATGGTCAGGATCCGGAAACTGGCCCGGATCCGGCCATCCGCAGCCGCATGGCGCTGCCTGTAGAGTTCGGCGGCCCGCATGAACAACGCCGCTCGCGGGGGCGTGCGTTGACGCTCCACCACCAGGTTGGTCTCCGCCATGCCCCGCAGGTCCCGCATCAGGTCAAACGCCGTGGCGTAGGTTACGGTGATCTCGTCGCTGTCGACCACCGGCAGCGCGAAACCCGCGCGTTGCAGCAGGCTGCCGAGATCGCGGACATCGGCCATCGGCGAGGTCCTCGGACTGCATCCGCCCATGATCTCGAGTTCCGCCTCCGCAAGGCAGTCACGAAGCTCGCTCAGGGTCCCGGCTCCCAGCATTGACGCAAGCAACAGCCCGTCCGGCCGCAGTGCCCGGCGCAACTGTACCAGCGCGCCTGGCAGATCGTTGGTCCAGTGCAGCGACAGGCAGCTCACCACCGCGTCCAGGCTGGCCTCCGCGAACGGGAGCAGTTCCTCGTCACAGGCGAGCGCCGGTCCCTGCCGCAGCGCGACCTCGGCCATCGCCACCGACAGGTCGGCATGGACGAGCATGCGCGGCCGGCGGGTGCGAGGCCAGACCTCGGCCAGCACCCCGGTGCGGCTGCCGAGGTCGAGTACGGTGGAAAAGTTGCGGTTGAGATCGAGCAGGCGTTCAAGCAGGCGGGATGCGGCCTCGCGCAGCAGGAAATCGTGGTCGTCGAAACCGGGCGCAGCCCGGTCGCGCCGCTCCCGCAGCAGGCGACGGTCGAAAGGTGCGTGGCCGGGCTCCATGACGCGACTATGCCACGAACCGGGCGGCCTGGGGCACGGGCCGGTTGCCGTCTGGCGCAGCAGCGCGTGTCGGTTTATCGTCGGGTCCGATGCGGTGCGGAAGGGATCCGCGGCGCGAACAGACCCGACGGGAGAACGTGACATGGCGCGAGTAGGTTTCATCGGACTGGGTAACATGGGCGCGCCCATGGCTCGCAATCTGATCCGCGCCGGTCACAGCCTCAAGGTGTTCGACCTGTCCGAAGAGGCGATGAACTACGTCGTCCAGTCTGGCGCCGAGCCGGCACACTCGGTCACTGACGCAGCCAGCAGTGTCGAGTTCGTGGTGACCATGCTCCCGGTCGGAGCCAACGTCAGGCAGGTCTACATCGAGGACCAGGTGATCGGTGCGGCCGACGCCGACACCGTGATGATCGATTCCTCGACCATCGACGTCGAGAGCGCGCAGGCCGCCCACGCCGCGGCCGAGGCGGCAGGCTACCGCATGCTCGACGCGCCGGTCTCGGGCGGTGTGGTCGGAGCCGAGAATGCCACCCTGACCTTCATGTGCGGCGGCTCGCCCGCGGTCTTCGAGGCGGCGCGCCCGATCCTCGAGGCCATGGGCGGCAAGATCGTGCATTGCGGCGCCGCGGGGCTGGGGCAGGTGACCAAGATCTGCAACAACATGCTGGCCGGGATCAACGCACTCGCCGCCGCCGAGACCATGACCATGGGCCAGCGTCTCGGGGTGTCCGGGAAGACGCTCTACGAAGTCATCTCGGCTTCCACCGGACGGTCGTACTTCTTCAATGAATCCAACCCGGTCCCGGGTATCCTGCCGGCCATGCCGGCCAGCAACGGGTTCAAGCCGGGGTTCATGGCCAAGCTGATGCTGAAGGATCTTCGTCTCTCCCAGGCTGCCGCCCAGGCATCGGGAACCGCGACACCGCTCGGAGCCGCGGCAACCGCGGCCTTCCAGGCCCTGGTCGAACTGGGCCACGGCGACGAGGACACCGCCAGCATCATCAAGCTGATCGATCCCGAGGTCAGCTGACGTCCCCTGGGAGACAACAATGCCGTCCCTCTCGCATATCAGGGTTCTGGACCTCACAAGTCACCTTTCAGGCCCGTACTGCGCCATGATCCTGGCCGATCACGGCGCCGATGTGGTGAAGGTCGAACACCCGCTGGCCGGAGATTCTCTCAGGCTGACTCCACCCTTCCAGGAAGGCGAAAGCGCCCCGTTCATGCTGTGGAACCGCAACAAGCGGTCCATCGCACTCGATCTGAAGGACCCGGCCGAAAAACAGCGCCTGATCGAGCTGATGCGGGTGGCCGATGTGATGATCGAGAACTTCAGGCCGGGCACGGCCGCACGTCTCGGCATCGACTACGACGCGGCAGCCGCGATCAACCCGGCGCTCGTGTACTGCTCGATTTCCGGGTTCGGCCAGACCGGGCCCTATGCGCCGCGGGGCGGGTTCGACCTGATTGCCTGCGGCATGTCCGGCCTGATGGCCATCAATGGACCTCCGGAAGGACCGCCCTACCGGATCCCGGTTCCCGTTACCGATCTTGCCGCGGGGATGAACGGAGCCATCGGCATCCTCGCCGCCCTTGCCGCCCGTGAGAGGACCGGCCAGGGCCAGCACGTCGATACCTCGCTGTACGAGGCCGGGATCGCGCTCGGGGTCTACGAAGCGGCAGGCCTGTTTGCCACCGGCGAGGTTCCCGAACGCCTCGGTCAGGCGCATCGCGGCAGCGCCCCCTACCAGCTGTTTCCGACGGCAGACGGCTACATCACCATCGGTGGTGCCCAGGACAGTTTCTGGCGCGGCGCCTGCGACATTCTGGGCTGTGCGCATCTCGTCGACGATCCGCGCTTTGCCACCAAGGCCGACCGGGTCGCAAACAACGCCGCGCTGGTCCCCGAACTCGAGGTGTACTTCCGCAAGCAGACCACAGAGCAGCTGTGTTGCGCCTTCGAGGCCGCCGGGATCCCGGCCGGGCCGGTGATGGATCATCGACAGGTCTATGAAGATCCCCAGACCCGGGCCCGCGAGATGGCGGTCGAGATCGAGCATCCGAAGGTCGGCAGGATGAAGACCATCGGCATTCCGGTGAAGCTCTCGGCCACTCCCGGTTCGGTGCGCCGGCCGGCGCCGATGCTTGGCGAACACGGTGACGAGGTGAGCGCCGACTGGCTTGCCAGGGTTCCGCAGGCGGCGGATGACTGAGCGGACGCGGGAAGACGGCCCGGAGCAACGTGACCCGGGATCGCAACGGGGAGGCGGTAATGGCCACAGTCGAGATCTACACCAGCCTGTTCTGCCCGTTCTGCTTTCGCGCCAAGCGGCTGCTGACCGCCAGGGGAATCGCGTTTACCGAGATCGGCGTCGACATGGACCCGGCCCGGCGTGCCGAGATGCGCGAGCGCGCGGATGACAGGCACACGGTACCGCAGATTTTCATCAATGGTGTCGGCATCGGCGGGTCGGACGAACTGCACGCGCTCGACGCCTCCGGCCGACTCGACGAGATGCTGGCCGCAGACTGACACCGCCACACCCCGACCGACAGGGAGACAACCGATGACAGGAGTCAGGGTCGCCTGCATCCAGACCAATTCCGGGCCGGACCCGGACCGCAACAGTGTCGAGGTGGGCGAGATGATCAGGCAGGCTGCCGCGGACGGCGCCGAGCTGGTCACCACGCCTGAAATCGTCGGAATGTTCGAGCCCGACCGCACGCGCGCGCTCGCCGCTGCTCGCCCTGAAGAAAGCCATCAGGTTCTGGCGCGGTTCCGGGAAATCGCCGCCGAGGAGGGCATCTGGCTGCTGATCGGTTCGCTTTCGATCAGCATCGGTGACGACATGCTGTCGAACCGCAGTTTTCTGGTCGCACCGGACGGCCACATCGTCGCGCGGTACTCCAAGATCCACATGTTCGACGTCCAGGTCGGTGACGGCGCCACCTACCGCGAATCGCGGACCTACCGGCCAGGCGAGAAAGCGGTGCTCGCGGCCACTCCGTGGGGAATGGTCGGGATGACCATCTGCTACGACGTGCGGTTCCCGGCACTCTATCGCGGCCTTGCCCAGGCCGGTGCAGGGATGATCTTCGTGCCCGCCGCCTTCACCAGGGTGACCGGCGAGGCGCACTGGCACGTGCTGCAACGGGCCCGGGCGATCGAGAACGGGTGTTTCATCATCGCACCCGCCCAGACCGGAACCCATGCCGGCAACCGTCGAACCTACGGCCATTCGCTCATCGTGGCGCCATGGGGAGAAATCCTGGCTGACGGGGGCACGGAAACCGGGATCACCATGGCAGACTGCGACCTCGATGCCGTGGACACGGCCCGCGCCAGGGTCCCGTCTCTGACCCACGACCGCCCCTATTCCGCCCCGGTTCCCGGCGATCACGCACTGCGCCTCGCCGGCGAATAGGCCCCGCCGCCCGGCCGGTCAGCCGAGTTCGCCGCCGATCGCGAGGAACCGTTCGCGCCGCAGCCGGCGCAGTTCGGCCGGGTCGTGGTCCAGCACTTCGGCAAGCTCCTCCTCGACCGCGTCGGCAAGGCTGGTCAACGCGGCCGTCTTCTCCCTGTGCGCCGCGCCAAGGGGTTCAGGCACCACCCGCTCGACGATCGACAGTCGCAACAGGTCCTGCGCCGTCAGTCGCAGCGCCTCGGCCGCCTCCCGCGCATGGTCGCCACTGCGCCACAGGATCGAGGCGCATCCCTCCGGTGAAATCACCGAGTAGATTGCGTGTTCGAACATGATCACCCGGTCGGCAGTGGCGAGAGCCACCGCACCGCCGGACCCGCCTTCGCCGATGATGGCGGAAATGATCGGTACCCGCAGCGAGAGGGAGGTCTGGATCGAACGCGCGATCGCCTCGGCCTGGCCGCGTTCCTCGGCCCCGATACCCGGATAGGCGCCGGCCGTATCGACGAAGGTCAGCACCGGCATGGTGAACCGGTCCGCCATCCGCATCAGCCGGCCGGCCTTGCGGTAGCCTTCCGGACGCGCCATTCCGAAGTTCGAATCGAGACGCTGCTGGGTCGACTCGCCCTTCTCCGTACCGATGACCATGACGCTGCGGCCACGAAACCGGCCCGGACCGCCAACGACCGCCCTGTCTTCGGCAAAGTGCCGGTCGCCGGCCAGTGGCGTGAAGTCCTCGATGAGCTGTTCGACGACATCCTTGAAGTGCGGTCTGTCCGGGTGCCGCGCCACCTGGACCTTCTGCCAGGGCGTCAGCTTCTGGTAGGTGGCTCGCAGCTGCCGCTCGACCTTGGTGTTCAGACGGGCCACCTCCTCGGCGATGTTGACGTCACTCTCGTCGGACAGGTGCCGCAGTTCCTCAATCTTTCCCTCGAGGTCGGCGACAGTCTTCTCGAAATCAAGAAATGCGCGCATTCAGGTTCCGCAACCGAAGAGAACAGCGAGGGTTTTCTCCCAGGGCCGGAGCGCACCTGCATCCGGGCAGGCACGCCGAAGGCACGAGGCACTCACGAGCGGGCCTCACCCGGCGGGAACGGGACCGCTCCCCGCCACTTCCGGCCGTTCGAGGTCAACCGGCGCACAGTACCCGCCACCTTGACGAATACCACGACACAGAACGCGGAGCACATTGTCCGGTTCTCCGACCGCCGTGACCAGCCACACGGAGGTGCCTGTTGCGGCCCTCACATACACGAGCATCGGAACATGCAGGCCGAGATCCACCGGGTGACGTTCGAGCAGGACCCGCCATCCCCGCATCGCCGACACCCGGTCCGGATAGGAAGCGAGGTGGGCACCCCGGGTCTTCACGGTGTCATCCGCGCCGGAACCGGTCGCAGTACCGCCCGCGCCGGGGGGATCGCGGGGCGGCAGGTCATCGAGCAGCGATCCGGTGATGACGGTTTGCGCAAGAGCGGGATCGGGTTCCATGTCCTCGCCGGCTGCGGGCGGGCCGGAACCGGCAACCGCCGGCCGTGAAACAATCGAGCCGGTCGCAATCGAGGTGGTCACGAGCGAGGCGGTCCCGGCATCCGCAGCAGGCGTCGCGTCACGGTCGGCTTCGAACATGGACGGACCCGGCGCTGCGACGATGGCACCGGTGACCGGCACACTGCCTGCCGCTGCGGTCGCGAGGACGGAGGGCGATGTGGCCGGAGGCCTCGGGGTTCCCGTGGCATGCGGGGAAGGCGGCACCGGCCGGTGCGGTACGGATGCGACACTGCCGGTCGCCCCGGCTTCCGCGACCCGTTCGGCGCCCCGGGTCACAGCGACGGGACGGTCCGTCGACCGTTCGTCATCGATCCCGACCGCCTGGAAAAGTGCGTCGACCCGGCTCGCCCGCGCCACCCGATCCGGAACACGCCGGACAACCGAAGCGCGCCCGGCACGCAGTTCACGCAGTCTTCTCTCGATCCGTTGAACGATGTACTCGCGCCGGCTCTGTTCCCGCCTGTTCCCGCGCCCCAGATCGTTCTGCCCGGCCCTGGTCTCCTGCACCTTGGCGGGAAGCGACCGCGCCCGTTCGGCAGGGGGCGCGGTGACGGCGCATCCGGCCAGCACGCCGGCCATCACCAGACTGGCCACGACTCGAGCCCCCTGCATCAGACACGTCCCCGGCCCGCGCCGTCACGTCGTGTCCCGGGCCGGTCCATGACGCGCAGGGCCGGCACCCCGGCGTCTTCAGCCAGGTCAGGACTCACAACGCCAGCGTGTACGCCTCCCCTATTCGCGGTTTCCGAACAGGCTCAGCAGCATGATGAACAGGTTGATGAAATCGAGATACAGCCTCAACGCGCCATAGATCGACTTCTTCGCCTGCACTTCCTGATCGTCGCCTTCCCAGTACTCGTTCTTGATGTTCTGGGTGTCGTAGGCGGTCAGGCCGGCGAACACCAGCACACCGATGACCGAGATTGCGAAATGCAGCGCACTTGACGCCAGGAAGATATTGACGACAGATGCGATCAGGATCCCGATCAGCCCCATGAACAGGAACGACCCCATCCCGGTGAGATCGCGCTTCGTGGTGTAGCCGTACAGGCTCATGCCGGCGAACATGCCAGCCGCGATGAAGAACACCCGGGTGATGCTCTCGCCGGTATAGATCAGGAAGATACTGGACAGCGAAAGTCCCATCAGGGCGGCGTAGACCCAGAACACAACCTGTGCGGTGGAAGACGCCATGCGATGGATCCGGGCGGCGAACAGGAACACCATGCCGATCGGTGCCAGCATGATCACCCACTTGAGCGGCGACAGGTAGATCACCTGCCCGAACGGGGTCAGGACGCCGTTCTGCACTGCGCCAAAGTGGGCACCGAGCGCCACCAGGCCCGTGATCGCGAGGCCGATCATCATGTGGTTGTAGACACCGAGCATGTACTGCCGCAGACCGACGTCGATCTGCGCAGCCTCCGCCTGTGCCCGGGTCATGCGACGCCGTTCAAGTGCCATTTTCGATACCCTCCGGATCAGAGCACACTTCGTTCCCTTGGAGATAGGGGCAAAGGAGCCCGGTTTCAACAGTGCGGCTTGCCGCGAACGGTCAGGTGCGGACCGTCTCGATGTCCGGCCCGGCGCCCGTTCCAGTGCACGGCTCCCGGTGGCGGCGGCCCTGGCGTTCGCTTTTCGAACGCAGCTGCCCGCACGCGGCCAGTATGTCCCTGCCCCGCGGCGCGCGCACCGGCGATGCGTACCCCGCCTTCATGACGATTTCCGCGAACCTCGCAATCACCGGGGCCGGCGAACACCGGTACCGGGTTCCCGGCCACGGATTGAACGGTATCAGGTTGATCTTCGCGGGGATTCCGCCCAGGAGCCGCACCAGCGACCGCGCATCCTCCGGACCGTCATTGACACCGTCGAGCATCACGTATTCGAAGGTGATCCGCCGGGCATTGCTGAGGCCGGGATAGTCGCGACAGGCCTGCATCAGCTCTGCGATCGGCCACTTGCGATTGATCGGAACCAGGACGTTGCGCACCTCGTCGGTAACCGCGTGGAGCGAGACCGCAAGGTTGACACCGGTCTCGCGGCCGCAGCGCCCGATGTCGGGAACCACGCCCGAAGTCGAAAGCGTGATGCGGCGCTTCGAGATCGACAGTCCTTCGTTGTCGGAGATCACGCGCAGGGCCGCAGCCACGTTGTCGAGATTGTACAGCGGCTCGCCCATGCCCATCAGCACGATGTTGGTGATCGGCCGCCCAGGCCGGCCGGAAGGCCAGGCACCAAGCGCATCGGATGCCGCCAGCACCTGACCGACGATCTCGCCCGCAGTGAGGTTGCGAACCAGTTTCTGGGTTCCGGTATGGCAGAAGCTGCATGTGAGCGTGCAGCCGACCTGGGAGGAAATGCACAGCGTGCCGCGATCGGTCTCGGGGATGAAGACCGTCTCCGCCTCCGAGCCGTCGGCGAACCGGAACAGCCACTTGACGGTTCCGTCGGTGCTGCGCTGTTCCAGTGCCGGCATCGGTCGACCGATCCGGAACTGCCCGGCAAGTTGTCCGCGCAACGGCCGCGCCAGCGTGGTCATCGGTTCGAACCCGGTCACGCCGCGATGATAGACCCAGTGCCACAGCTGCCTGGCCCGGAACGCCGGCAGACCCAGTTCCGCCAGTCGACCGGCAAGCTCTCCCCGTGACAGTCCGGTGATATCGACCGGTTCGCCGACGCGGTGCCCCGGAACGCCGTCGGACCAGCGATCTTCGGCTACTTGCATGCCTGGTCGATCAGTTTCTTGGTTGCCGTGAACCCCTTGAGTGAATAGGTGTCGGTCGTCTTGGTGCCGCGGCTGGAATACCCGACCACCGTCATCCTTATGCCGCCGATCATCGCCTTGACCAGCCGCGCATCGTCCTCCGTCCCGGAAGTCCAGGCGCGGTCATCCTCGGTGACCAGGGTGAAGTTCCGCTCGCCGATGGTGACCGTGACGTCACTGTCCTTCCGGTGCATGTAGCCGGCAACCAGACTCGCCTCGCCGCTGACACCCTCCGCCGGATGGTGAGTCACGAGGGCAAACGGATCATCACGCCTGGTATACTTGCCCTCCATCTTTTCCGGTGCACTGGCCATGAAACAGACCGTGTTGCCATTGTCCTTGTAGGTGTAGGCAACCCAGGCGTGGTTCTCACCGATCTTCTTCGGTGTTTGGGCGATACCCTGAGAGACCGGCCACAGGCTGCATGCCAGAATGCCACCGAGAAGCAACAATACTTTCCTCATGCATCTCACCTCATGTCGCGCCGCGTTCCGCCCGGACTATTGCAGCGAAGCGGTCATTGATGCAACGAGGAACCGGTCCGGCCGGTTTCACCCGGCCGCGATCCGCTCGAGCCGACCCACAACCCGGTTCCGCGCCGGCCGCCACAGACCGCGGCTCCTGGCCTCGAGCAACCGGGCCGCGATGTCGGCGAGTGCCCGGGGATTGTGGCGCCGGAGGAACTGTCGCACATCGTCGTTTTCGAGGTAGGCATCGAAGACGGCGTCAAAGTGATGGTCGCCGACACAGCCTGCGGTGGCGGCAAAGGCAAACAGGTAGTCCACCGTCGCCGCCAGTTCGGCACCGCCCCTGTACCCATGGCGCATGACCCCGGCGGTCCACTTCGGATTGACCACCCGTCCGCGCACGACCCTGGCCACCTCCTCCTCGAGCGAGCGGATGCGCAAGGCGCCGGGACGGGAGTGATCGCCGTGGTAGGCTGCGGGCGCCTGGCCCGAATAGTGTCGCACCGCCACCGCCAGCCCGCCTTCGAACTGGTAGTAGTCGTCGGAATCCAGCAGGTCGTGCTCACGGTTGTCCTGGTTGTGCAGGACCAGTTCGGTGTTCTCGAGCCGGGTCCGGAACAGGCCGTGGCCCGGTTCGCCATCCCCGCCGGCGCCGTAGGCATACCCGCCCCACTCGAGATAGGCCGCCGCAAGATCGCCGGCATCGCTCCATATCCCCTCGTCGATCAGCGCCTGCAGCCCGGCACCGTAGGCTCCCGGCCGGGATCCGAAGACCCTGAATCCGGCCCGGTGGCGCGCGTCATCGGGTTCCTCCCCGTCGCGCGCCATCTGCGCCGCCTGGGCGGCGACATTCGCGGCAAGCGGATTGAGTTCGCCCGGTTCGTCGAGTGCCGCCACCGCCCGAGCCGCACCGTCAATGAGCGCGATCTGGGCCGCAAACGCATCCCTGAAGAAGCCGGATATCCTGAGGGTGACATCGACCCGGGGTCTGTCGAGAACCCCGAGCGGCAGGATGTCAAACCCGGTCACGCGTCCCGATCCGCTTTCCCAGCGCGGGCGCGTGCCCATCAGCGCCAGTACCTGGGCAATGTCGTCGCCGCCGGTGCGCATGTTGGCCGTCCCCCAGGCCGACAGTGCCAGGGTGCGCGGCCAGGCCCCGTGATCCTGGCGGTAGCGGTCCAGCACCAGGCCGGCGGCCTCCCAGCCGAGTTGCCAGGCCACCGGGGTCGGCACGGCACGGGTGTCGACTGAGTAGAAGTTGCGCCCGGTCGGCAGTACTTCGGGCCGCCCGCGCGTGGGCGCACCCGAGGGACCGGGCGGGACGAACCGGCCGGCCAGTCCGGCGAGGAGACCGTCGAGCTCCGCTTTGCCACTGGCAACCACGGACGGACGGATGGAGGTGGCGAGACGCTGCAGGACGGCCCGGGAACGCGTCCAGCCGGGCTCGGGTTTCCCTTCGCCCGAGACCAGCCTCGACGCGAGGCATTCCAGGCGTTCCACCGTGTCGCCGGCGGTGCGCCACCGCGAGGCGGGATCGAGGACGGCAAGGACAGCAGGTCTCGGCCCGGTCCAGGGCTCCGCCATGTCGCAATCCAGCGGATCGAAGGTTCCGAAACCGAGGTCGGCAGCGAGCGAGCGCTGCAGCGAGGCGTCTCCTCCGTCTCCGGTGCCGCGGGGTACCCGGACCAGCGCCGTCAGCAAATCGTCGAGCTGCCGCCCCCGCGGAACCGCGCCGAAGACGTGCAGCCCGTCACGGATCTGCAGTTCCTTCAGTTCACACAGCCACGCGTCAAGCTTGCGCAATCGCTCGGCATCGCCGTCACCGGCCACGATTCCGCAGTCGATGTCGAGCCGCAATCGTTGCAGGCGATCGAGAATGGCCTCGCCGAGGGGTTCGAGCCGCCTCGGATCGAGTCCTGCCGCCTCGTAGTACTCGTCGACCAGGGCCTCGAGTTCGCGCAGCGGACCATAGGATTCGGCCCGGGTGAGCGGAGGGGTCAGGTGGTCGACGACGACCGCCGAGCTGCGCCGCTTGGCCTGGGTTCCCTCGCCGGGGTCATTGACGATGAACGGATACAGGTTGGGCAACGCGCCCAAGGCCGCCTCGGGGTAGCAGGCAGATGACAGGGCCACCGCCTTGCCGGGAAGCCACTCGAGATTGCCGTGCTTGCCGACATGAACCACGGCATGGGCATCGAAGGCGAGCCGCAGGCAGGCGTAGAAGGCGAGATAACCATGCGGCGGCGGCAGGGCCGGATCGTGGTAGGTCCCGACCGGATCGATGTTGTAGCCGCGGGCCGGCTGCACTCCGACCAGGCAGTTTCCGAACCGCTGCACCGGCAGGACAAACCGATCTCCGACCACAAAGGGGTCGCATGCGGGATCGCCCCACCGCCGGGCAACCCCCTCGCGCACCGCCTCGGGCAGGCCGGCGAAGTATACCCGGTAGTCGGCGAGGGACCAGGTCATCGCTTCGTCGGATCCGGACGCCGCCGGACGCTGATTGGTCGGCCCCGTCGTGATCCGGCGCATCAGCGCGTCCGTATCGGACGGGACCGTGCCCACCTGGTAGCCGTTGGCTGCCAGGGCATCGAGGATTGTCAGCACGCTCGCCGGCGTATCGAGCCCGACCCCGTTGCCGATCCTTGAATCCCTGTTCGGGTAGTTGGCCAGGATCAGCGCGATGCGCCTGTCACCTGCGGCCGTTCCGCGCACGCGGACCCAGCGGGCCGCAAGTTCGGCGACGAACCCGACCCGGCCGGGTTCCGGATCGTAGCCGACGATGCTGCACTCGGTCGCGGGATCGAACCGGGTCTCGGCCTTGAAGGAGACCGCACGCGAGACGATACGGCCGTCGACTTCGGGCAGGGCCACGTTCATCGCGATGTCGCGTGCCGACAGGCCGGCGGCCGACTCCTCCCAGGAAACGCGGTCGCTGCCCGAGAAGATGACCTGGATCACCGGACAGTCGGCGCCATCGAAACAGGTCGCGGTCCTCTCGCCACCGGGCCGCGAGACCGCGAACCCGGTGGCATTGAGGACCACGGCCGTATCCGTCTCGGCCAGGAGCCGTTCCACCAGGTCTGCCGAGACCGGGTCCTTGAGACTGGAGACATGGATGGCGAGCGGGTTCATGCCCCTGCCGGCAACGGCACCGGCCAGCGCGTCCACCGCTCGCAGGTTTCCCGCCTGCAGCAGGGCCCGGTAGAACAGGATGGCGCACACCGGGTGTTGCGGATTCCACCCGGCCCGGACCTCGTCGAGTCCCGTCATCTCGGAGCCGCGCAGATACAGGCCGGCCTGCGGCAGGGGCGCGGGTTCGGACCAGCCTGTCGAGTACCCGAGCAGAGCGGCGGCACGATCGAGCAACGCAACCGCATTGGCCGGACCGCCATGGGTCATGTACGCCCAGATCCGCGCCACCTCGGCGTGCGGAAGGGTCGAATGCGCCATCAGCAGGGGGTCCGGCCGGTCGTCGCCGGGCACAACGGCGAGCAGGATCGAGCGCCTGCGCGCCGCCGCAGCAATCTGCTCGATCCCGTAGGGCCAGTAACCGACCCCTCCGATCAGCCGCACGATCACAAGACGCGCCTCGGCAATCACCGCGTCGACGTGAAGATCGACCGACAGGTTGTGGGTCAGCTGCATCAGGTTGGCAAGGCGCAGGCTCGGAGCGGGACCGGAACGGGCGCGAAGGGCCGCATGAGCCTCGGCGAGACAGGCAAGGTCCGTGTCTGCCGCGGACAGCACGACGATGTCACCAGGAGACTGCCGCAGGTCGATCGGTTCGTCGGTGCTGGTCGCCCGCCCCGGGGTGGCGGCGAGAAGGTGCACGATCCGCTATCCGGTGACCGCTATCCGGTGATCCCGGCCCGGATCGCGGCATGGTCCATCCCGTCCAGTCCGATCACGACGAGACTGGACGCTCGGTCCTCTCCGTCGGACCAGTCACGGTCGAAGTAGTGCTGGAGCCGGGTGCCGACCGCCTGGACCGCGAGCCGCATCGGCCGGCCGGATACATGCAGAAAACCCTTCACGCGCAGGATGTCATGGCGCCGGATGCAGTCCTGCAGTCCTGCCATGAACCGGTCGACGTTCTCGATCGTGCCCGGGTTCAGCACGAAGCTGTCGAAGTCCTGGTGATCATGCTCTCCGGCCTCGTCGTGGTGCGAACGCCGGGACACAAGGTCATCCTCGGCGCCGGCCCCGAGCCCGAGCAGGATCGACGCGTCAACCGCCCCGTGACTCGCACAGACGGTCCGGACTGCCGGACGGGCGTGCCGGGCGATTTCCCGTTCGGCATGGGTGCGTTGCCGTCCGGTCACGCAGTCGATCTTGTTCAGCACGATCATGTCGGCGCACTGAACCTGTTCCTCGAACAGTTCCTCGAGCGGGCTGTCATGGTCGAGCGCCTCGTCGGCGCGGCGCTGGGCCTGTACCGCCACGGGGTCGGCGGCGAAGCGGCCATCGGCCACCGCGGCGGCGTCGACCACCGTGATGACACCATCAACGGTAGCGCGGGTTCTGACCTCCGGCCAGGCGAAGGCCTTCACCAGCGGCTTTGGCAAGGCAAGGCCCGAGGTCTCGATCACGATGTGGTCCGGGGGATCGGGACGATCGAGCAGCATGCGCATGGTAGGCAGGAAATCATCGGCAACCGTGCAGCAGATGCAGCCGTTGGCCAGTTCCACCACGTCTTCGTCCCCGCACGACTCGAGGCCACATCCGAGCAGGACGTCGCGGTCGACACCGATTTCGCCGAACTCGTTGATCACGAGCGCAAGACGACTGCCGTTGCTGGTCTCGAGCAGGTGGCGGATCAGGCTGGTTTTCCCCGCTCCAAGAAATCCTGTGATCACGGTTGCGGGAATCTTCCGGTGTGAAGCCGGTGGCAGGACGCGGGACATTGGCACTCCTCGTCAGGTCGCGGCTCGCTCTGGCCGGCCAGCGGATATGTCGGTCGCAGAGCCCGTCAGAGTCAAGCGGTGGTGCAACAGCTGCGGCTGGCTGCCGGTCACCTGTCCCGGGACGGCCGCCGGCAACGCGCCCATCGTGCCCAGGTCACTTCCGCCATTTGCGCAGGCATTCCGGACCGGGATGTCCCGACTCGACACCCGCCCGAACGTCCGGAAATCCGGCCAGGCCATCTCCGGTCACGTGTTCGGCCCGTTCCCGGCACCCGTGCTGCGGGAGGAAGAGGAGGTCCCGCCACAGCCTGACAACGCCCGCCGGACTGAACGTCACGCGTGGTGGAGCGGGCAGTGGCATCCACGAGAAAGAGGGGATTCCGCAGACCTTGAGACCTTGACACAGTGGCCGTTCAGCTTCGAGACACTGGCAACACTCAAGGCCGGCACGCGTCCGACGAACTGCTCGAGGACAGCGCGCTGGCCGCGCTCACCATCGTTGCCGCCGGCATGCTGCCGCTGATCGTGTTGAACTACGGACTGACCCGTACCCGCCCCGACGAGCCGTCCTGACCGGTCAGCCCCGCACTGCGCCGCGCGCGCGTCCAGGATGCCGCGTTCCCTGGTCCTCGTCGAACAGGTCGGCGAGCTGGTTCATCATTGTTCCGCCGAGTTGTTCGGCATCGACGATCGTCACGGCACGCTGGTAGTAACGGGTGACATCATGGCCGATGCCGATAGCCACAAGTTCCACCGGTGAGCGCGTTTCGATGTAGCGGATGACCTCTCGCAGGTGTTTCTCGAGGTAGTTGCCGAGGTTGACCGACAGGGTGGAGTCATCGACCGGGGCGCCGTCGGAAATCACCATCAGGATCCGGCGTTCCTCCGGCCTGGCCAGGAGCCGCTGGTGGGCCCACAGCAGCGCCTCCCCGTCGATATTTTCCTTCAGAATGCCTTCGCGCAGCATCAGCCCGAGTGACTTGCGCGCGTGTCGCCATGGCGCCTCGGCAGCCTTGTAGACGATATGACGCAGATCGTTGAGCCGGCCCGGGTTGGCCGGCTTGTCCATTCCCATCCACTTTTCGCGAGAATTGCCGCCCTTCCAGGCCCGGGTGGTGAAGCCGAGGATCTCGACCTTCACCCCGCACCGCTCCAGCGTGCGCGCCAGGATATCGGCGCTCATGGCCGCGATGGTGATCGGCCGGCCCCGCATCGATCCCGAATTGTCGATCAGCAGAGACACCACCGTGTCCCGGAACTCGGTGTCCTTCTCCATCTTGTAGGACAGCGGGTAGAGCGGTGCCGTGACCACCCGCGACAGCCGGCCGGCGTCGAGGATGCCCTCGTCGAGATCGAACAGCCACGAGCGGCTCTGCTGGGCCAGCAGCTTGCGTTGCAGGCGGTTGGCCAGCTTCCCGATCAGTCCCTGGAGGTGATGCAGCTGCTGGTCGAGCAGCGCGCGCAGCCTGGCAAGCTCCGCCGGGTCACACAGCTCGGCGGCCGGGATCACCTCGTCGAATTCCGTGGTGAACACCCGGTAGGTCGCCTTGCGATCGTCGGAGTTGAGCAGGTGGGGCGGGGTCGCCGGGTTGGCCGGCTCCTCGTCGCCGCCACCCGGCTCCATGTCCATGTCGTCGCTGTCCTCGCCTTCGGCCGACTCCTCTCCGGCCTCCATCTCCGAGGGCAGCATCTCCGATTCCGATCCGTCCTCGCTGGTGCCACGGGTGCCGGAATCGTTCATCTCTTCCGAATCGCCCTCGCCGTCATCGTCGGAGTCGCTGCGCTCCTCGTCCGACATGCCCTCCTCACCGATCTCGAGATCGAGATCGAGAATCATCTGCCGCGCCCGGTCCGCGAAGGCTTCCTGGTCGCCGAGCACTTCGGTGAGGTCCTGCAGGGTCTCGCCGATCTTGGATTCAACCCAGGGACGCCACAGGTCGATCACGCGCCGCGCGCAGGACGGTGGCTCCTGTCCGGTCAGCGCCTCGCGCGCCAGCAGGCGGATCACGTCGTTCAGCGACGCCTCGTCCTTGTTGCTGATGCGTTCGAATCCGCGGCGCCGGTATCGGTCGTCGAGCGCGGTTTCGAGGTTCTGCGCCACGCCGGCCATCCGCCGCGCGCCGATTGCCTCGAAACGGGCCTGCTCGATCGCCTCGAACACCTCGCGTGCCGCCTGTCCGTGGGGCATGCGGCGCGCGTGCAGCGCCGCGTCGTGGTGGCGCCGGCGCAGCGACAGGCTGTCTGCCTCGCCGCGCACCCTGGAAACCTCGTAGGGATCAAGGTCGCGCGGCGGCATCGGAAGGCGCACCTTCTCGCCGGACATGCTCGGTGTCTCGGCACCGAAGGTGACCTCAAGCTCGCGTTCGCGCGACATCGCGCGCACGCACGCTTCCGTCGAACGCTTGAAGATCTCTACCGGATGCTGGTCATCGCGCGTTAGCCCGGCCATGGTCCTCACCCCGATCGATCAGGCTGCCTTCACCCGGCCTTCGACAAGCTCGGTTCCGAAACAGCGCTGGTAGTACTCGCTGACGGTCGGACGTTCGACCTCATCACACTTGTTGAGGAAGGTAAGCCTGAACGCGAAGGCGATGTCGTTGAAGATCGCCGCGTTCTCCGCCCAGGTAATCACGGTCCGCGGTGACATCACGGTGGAAATGTCCCCGGCCATGAAGCCGTTCCGGGTCAGGTCGGCAAGCGCAACCATGGCAGAGATCGTCTCGCGGCCCGACTTGGTATCGTAGCTCGGCGACTTCGACAGTACGATCCCGGTCTCCTGGTCGTGTCCGAGGTAATTGAGCGTCGTCACGATGTTCCAGCGATCCATCTGGCCCTGGTTGATCTGCTGTGTGCCGTGGTACAGCCCGGTCGTATCGCCGAGCCCGACGGTGTTCGCGGTCGCAAACAGCCGGAAATGCGGGTTCGGGGTGATGACCTTGTTGGTGTCGAGCAGGGTCATGCGCCCATCCTGTTCGAGCACCCGCTGGATGACGAACATGACGTCGGCGCGACCGGCGTCGTACTCGTCGAAGACCAGCGCCGTCGGGTTCTGCAGCGACCACGGCAGGATGCCCTCGCGGAATTCCGTCACCTGCTTGCTGTCGCGCAGCACGATCGCATCCTTGCCGATGAGATCGATCCGGCTGATGTGGCTGTCGAGATTGACGCGCACACACGGCCAGTTCAGTCGGGCCGCCACCTGCTCGATGTGGGTCGACTTTCCGGTGCCGTGATAGCCCTGGATGAGGACGCGCCGATTGTAGGCGAACCCTGCGAGGATCGCCAGCGTCGTGTCCGGGTCGAACAGATACGCATCGTCAAGCACGGGGACATATTCGCTGGCCTCGGAAAACGCCGGGACCGTCATGTCCACATCGATCCCGAAGGTTTCGCGAACATCGATCTCGGTGTCCGGCTCGGCAAGGTGATGCGCCGGCTTGCGCTCGTAAATGTGTGCTGCCGCCATGTCTTCATCCAGAATTGCGGGAAACGGCGCTCCGGAAGCTCCACGGCAGGGCCGGTCGCTGTCACCTAGTCCAGAAAGCGCCTGAGAGTCGTATAGGCCTCGTTGATCGATTTCAACCTTTCTTCGGCGGCCCGGTCTCCACCGTTGCGGTCGGGATGGGTCATCTTGACCAGCCGCTTGTAGCGAGCCTTGACCTCGTCCAGCGTCACCGGCGGGTCGAGCCCGAACACTGACAACGCCTGGACCTGCTCCGGCGGCATTCCCGGCGCCTTCCCGCCTGCCGCGCGCGATCCGAAGCCAAGAACCTCGAAGTCGTCCCGGATCCGGGCCCCGGCCATGCCTGCGTCCTGCCGGCGCCGGGTTCCGAACGGCCAGCTCGGGCGCTCCCAGGTCGTCGCATGCCGGATCGTGTGCTCGATGTCATTCTCCGACATTCCCCGGCAGTAGTTCCACCTGCGATTGTACTCCCTGACATGTTCCAGGCAGAACCAGAAGTACTGGTCGAGCCGGTCCGGCGACTTGGGCGCCTTGTGCTCACCGCGCCGTTCGCAGCCCGCAACGTCGCAGCGACGGACGCGGGGCTCGGCGTCCGGGCTGACCTGGTCCACCGCATCCCTCAGTTTCCGTGCCCGTGCCCCGGAGCCGCGTGACATCACGGGTTGGTGCCTCCCGGCGATTGCGCCTGCCGTCCGGCTGTGTCATCCCGGCCGGACGGAATTCACTCTAGCAAGCAGCGGGGCCCGAACGCCATGACCGTGCGAGACTCGATCACCAGCAAGCTCACCTCCGCCTTCGATCCGGTTCACCTGGAAGTTATCGACGAGTCGGCCCTTCACGCCGGACACGCGGGTGCGCGGCCGGGCGGCGAGACACATTTCCGTGTTGTCCTGCGCTCACCAGCGATTGCGGGCCAGTCCCGCGTTGCGGTGCAGCGACGGATCCACAGGGTCCTCGCCGAGGAACTCGCCGGACCGGTGCACGCGCTCTCGATCGACGCCTCGGCCGAACCCGGTCACGGACGGTGAAACGAGGGCCAGTACCGGGCCGCCAGCGCGCCCTTCTCGTCGAACGCGTGACAGCTGTTGAGCAGCGGCGGGCGCTCTCCGGGCGCCAGCCCTTCCTCGGAGGGTTCGCCGGAATAGATGGTCTGGTACGCGGTGGTCGCAACCGGCGAGAGCAGTTCGACCAGATGGGTACATCCCTGAACCCCACCGACGCGCTCGCGCACCTTCCGACGCCAGCCGGGACCGATCACCAGTCCGACCAACCGCTGGAAATTCACGGCGATGGCCGGGCAGACGGGATAGGGACCGGCATCCGTCACCGCCTCGATGGCCCGGATCCTGAGCGAGTTGTCGATGGTCATGCGGATCCACATTTCGTGAACCGGCTCACCGGCGGGAAGACGGTTGTGACCGTAGTCCTCGATATCCATGCTCTTGGTGTCGCACAGGTGACCCTCGATGTCCCACAGCCCGTCGGCGCGGCGAAATCCCCTGCATTTGACCACACGGCTGTGGACGGGCTCGCGCTGAGTGGCAAGTGATAGCGGCATCTCGGGCCTCTCCCGGCTGGACGCCGGGCACCATAAGGCTGCGGCGACCCGGGTCAAGACCGGCTGCGCCGATGCTACTCGGACCCGACCCTCCGGACCCGAAGCTGGGTGACCTGGTTGCGGATTCGCCGCAGCACCCTGAACCGGACGCCATGGAACAGGAACTCCTGGCCAACCTCGGGAATGGTCCGCGATTCGTGCAGAACCAGTCCCGCCACGGTCGCCGCCTCCTCGTCCGGCAGGTTCCAGTCGAGGTCACGGTTGAGATCGCGGATGGTCATGCCGCCGTCGACGATGTAGGAGCCGTCCGACTGCACCCGCAGACCGGCGACGGACACGTCGTGCTCGTCATCGATGTCACCGACAATCTCCTCGAGGATGTCCTCCAGCGTCACCACGCCCTGGAAGGTCCCGTACTCGTCGACGACCACCGCAAAATGTTCCCGCCGTGCCCTGAAGGCCCGCAGCTGGTCGAGCAGGTTGATCGATTCGGGAATGAACCATGGCGGTCCGGCGATGCCGGAGATACCGATCCCCTCCACGCTGCTTCCGGCCGGCAGCTGGCGAAGTGCCCGCAACAGTTCCTTGCCGTGCAGGACCCCGATGATGTCGTCCTGGTTGCCACGGAACAGCGGAATACGGGTAAACGGACTCTCGAGCGCCGCCTCGTAGATGCGCTCTACCGGCAGGTCGGCATCGATCATGGTGACATTGCGCCGATGGGTCATGATCTCCTCGACCAGAACCTGGTCGAGGTCGAGGATGCTGCGCAGCATTGCCCGTTCCTCGCCGACATCCAGGCCGGGACCACGGTGCAGGTCGATCATGCCCCGCAGCTCCTCCTCGCGTTCGTCGGGTCCGGACTCCGCCGTCGCCCTGATCCGGAGCAGGCGCAACACGCCGATCACCAGTCCCCGCACCCCGGTGCTCAGCGGGTTCAGGACCCGGACCACCACCGAGATCACCGGTGCAACAGCAAGCGCGGTACGGTCGGCGTGATACATGGCGTAGGTCTTCGGCAGCACCTCGGCAAAGATCACCACCAGGGCAGTCATTGCCAGGGTCGCGTAGACGACACCAGCCTCGCCGAACAGCACGATCAGCAGGCTCGTGGCAAGCGCCGAGGCCGCCACGTTGGCGATGTTGTTGCCGATCAGGATGGCCCCGATCAGCGTGTCCCTGCGGCTGCGCAGGTCACGAACCATCCCTGCCCGGCGATGGCCGCGGCTTGCCAGCTGGTGCAGCCGGGCATCGGACGCCGCCGTCAGTGCCGTTTCCGATCCGGAAAAGAACGCAGAAAGCAGCAGCAGCACCAGGATCGCTGCAAGCGCGATCGCAATCCCCTCGCCCTCCAGCAGGAGTTCCAGCATCAGGCGGGTTCCGGGACGCCGAGCGAACGGGCAAGACAGTCGGCAACCACGGCCTCGTCGACATCCGCGGTGACGAACGCGTCACCGATGCCGCGGGACAACACAAACCGCATCCGTCCGTCACGGACCTTCTTGTCGTGACGCATGTGCGCGATCAATCCGGCCGCGTCCCAGGACCCCGCACCGGGGATGTCGGCGATCCGGGTGGCAAATCCGCTTGCCGCGAGGTGCCGGCGCGCCCGCTCCAGGTCCTGGCCCGGACACAGGCCGAGCCGGTGCGACAGCCCGAGCGCGAGTTCCATTCCGACTGCAACCGCCTCCCCGTGCAGCAGCGTTCCGTCGAACCCCGCGGCCGCCTCCAGCGCATGTCCGAAGGTGTGTCCGAGATTGAGCAGCGCCCGCCGCCCCTCCTCGCGCTCGTCCCCGGCCACGATCTCGGCCTTGACCGAGCAGCTGGTGACGATCGCGTGCAGCCGCGCCGCCGCATCCCCGGCAAGTACCTTCGGCCCGTTCGCCTCGAGCCAGTCGAAGAAGCGGTGATCGCGGATCAGGCCGTACTTCACCACTTCCGCATAGCCGCACCGCACCTCGCGGGCCGGCAGGGTGTCGAGGACGCGGGTATCGATCACCACGAGGCCGGGCTGGTGAAAACTGCCGACCAGATTCTTGCCGTGCGGGGTGTTGACCGCGGTCTTGCCCCCCACCGAGCTGTCAACCTGTGCCAGCAGTGTGGTCGGGACCTGCACGTAGTCGAGACCGCGCAGGGTCACGGCGGCGGCAAACCCGGCAATGTCACCCACGATGCCACCACCGAGCGCAATCACGAGTCCGCGTCGATCGACCCGCTGGTCGAGCAGCCAGTTCACGATTTCCCGCAACCGTTCGAACGACTTGTTGGCCTCGCCGCCGGGGATCAGCAGATGCGAGACAGCGAGTCCTTCCGATTCGAGCGCGGCGCGCACGGGTTCAAGCCAGTGCCCCGCCACCGGATCGTCGGTCACGACAAAGGCGCGACGCTGCCCGAACCGGTTGCGGACAAGGGCACCGAGCCCGGCGATCAACCCCTCGCCGACATGGATGTCGTAGGCGCGTTCGTCCAGTGCAACGCGTATGGTCCGCCGGGATTCCTGACGCATCACGCTCCGTGCCGCTCAGCGGCCATTCGTCTCCTGATTTCGCACCACACCCGGTCAACCGTCGGCTCGATCGCATCCGACCCGGAATCGACCACGAGGTCGGCTTCGGCGTACCGGGGATAGCGGACGTCAATCAGCGCCCTCAGGGTCTCGCGGGCATCCCGCCCGTGCAGGAGCGGCCGGTCGACCCGGCCGGACACCCGCTCCACCAGGGTGTCGAGATCGGCCCGCAGCCAGACCGAGACCGCGCTTTCGCGGATGGCCTTGCGGGTGTTGTGCGACATGAAGGCCCCGCCACCGGTCGCCAGAACCCCCGGTGCGCCGCGCAACAACCGGGCAATCACCTGTTCCTCGCCGCGGCGGAATTCCGCCTCGCCGTGGGTTGCAAATATCTCCGAGATGGTAAGGCCGGCCGCCCGCTCGATCTCGGTGTCAGCGTCGACGAATGCGACCCCGAGACGACCGGACAGACGCCGTCCGACGCTCGTCTTGCCCGCACCCATCAGCCCGACAAGCACCACGGTCCATGGAAGACCCGTCACGCGCGATCCTGCCACCCGTGGGTCTCCGCCGGCTCCCCGCTCGGTTCGCCGGCCTGTTGAGCAGAGCGCCCCCGTTGCCTATGGTACCGGCGATTGTTCATGCGCGGACATTACCATGATTGCCTGTGACGTCCAAAGCACGCGGCCGCGTCAGCCACAGGTCGGGCCCCGGACGACGGACGGGGTACCTGGAGCGGGTTTCGTCGTATGAAACTGTGGCTGACCGCGCTGATCATCGTGCTGCTGCTCGCAAGCGGCGGGCTCGCGGTCCTCTCGGTGTGGCATATCCCGCCGCCGATCCAGCAGGTCGAAAAGGTGGTTCCCGATGACCGGCTCCTGCGCTGATGCCATGAGCCGCCTCGCGTGTCAGCTCTCCATCCTTCTGATCCTGGTTCCGGTCGGGCTGTCGGCCCAGGAGCCGCGCCCGCTCCTGCCGGGCGGGACCCTCATCGAGGAACCCGCGCCCCGGACCCCGGATGACGAGGAGCCGGACGACGCCGGGGCGGATGCCGGCCCGCCCGCTGCCGGCGATTCGGGTCCCGGGCAGACTGTGCGGACCGGCATCCAGGTCGACCGGTTGCTGGCCATTCCCGTTGACGACATCGGCACTCTCACACCCGAGAGCGGCGGCTTTGCGGCCGACCTCTGGTCCGGAGTGCCCCGGCCGACCGTATTGCGGCTGCTGGACCTGGTGCCAGGACCATCGGGTTTCCACGTACTCAACGAGTTGAGACGCCGGCTGTTGCTGACGGCCGCGGCGGCGCCGGCGGGCAAGGCCGGAACCGAGGGCCAGGTGTTGCGCGCCCGGGCGGATGCACTGTTCCGCTCCGGTGATCTCGATGCGCTGTCGGCCCTGCTGGACCGGCTGCCGCCGGACCATGACCGGGAAGACCTGCACCAGCTTGCCGTGACCACCCGCCTGCTCGCCCTCGACCCGTCCGGCACGGCGCGCCAGCGCGCCTGTTCCGACGCCAGCCACTGGCTGGCGCGATCCCTGGACCCGTTCTGGCAGAAGGCCAAGATCGCCTGTGACACGGCGGCGGAAAACTGGTCAGGAGTCGACTACGCGACCCGCATCCTCATTGAACTCGGACACGCGGAGGACCGGTTTCTCCTGCTCGCGGACGCGACGCTCCAGCAACTCGATGAGCCGGTCAACCTTGCCGCCGCGGAACTGGCAGGTATTGACGGCGCCATGCTGGTCCTCGGCCGCCTGGCGCTGGCCGACCCGGATACCGGGCATCTGCCGGCATGGATCCTCGCAGGGTACCACCAGTCCCGGCCGCCGCTGCCGGAGAACCAGCGCATCGCCCTTGCTCGCAGGGCCGAACATGCCGGTCTCGTGCCGACGCAGGACCTGGTCGAGGCTTACCTCGCCCCGCCAAACCCGGGCGGCCCGGCTGAACAGGAGGAACCGGGCGCTGATGCCCCGGGCCAGATCGACGTGGAGGACGAACCGCGCCGTTCGATCGAACTTGTGCTGGCGATGCTCTCGCACGCGTCGCCCATTGCCCGGGCCCAGGCCACCAGGCAGGTGCTGGAACGGGCCCGCGCACGCGGTACCGTCGCCGCGGTGGGCCGGCTGCTCACCTTGCAGTTGCCAATCCGTCCCGACCCGGCGCTCGGCTGGTTCGCGGCGGATGCCGCACTGCTGCAGGTCGCTTCGGGTGAAACCAGGGAGGTCCGTCCCTGGCTTGCGCTCGCCGAGCGCGAGGGCAGCGTTTCCGCTGTCGGCGAGGCACGGTGGCACCGGGTCTGGCCGGCGATCCGAATCGCCACCGGCGACGAGATCCTGAGCTGGAGCGCCCCCCGTCTCGAGGCCTGGATGGAGCGCGCCGATACGCCCGAGGGGCGCCTTCGGGCCGCGCGGCTGCTGGCCCTGCTCGACGTGTTCGGCGACCAGGTCCCTTCAACGGCCTGGCGGGACCTCGCACAGGTAACCGCCGAGACCGGGGCCGGCCCCGCCGTGCCGCGTGCACTCGCGGCCGCCCTCGAGGCGGGCCGTTTCGGCGAGGCACTGGCGCTGGTCCTTGTCCTGGCCGGGTCGGGAGAACCCGGCACGCGCTCGATCGGCGATCTCGTGGCCGCGGTTGCGGCCCTTCGGGCACTGGGTCTCGAGGACGAGGCCCGGCGGCTTGCCTTCGACATCGCGATCACAGGGCCGTGACGGGCCACGACGCGCAGGACGGGTACTACCTCGAGGCCTTTCTCGAAATGATGCTGGTCGAACGCGGGGCGGCCGAGGCAACCATGAGGGCATACAGGACCGACCTGCGAGACCTTGCGGTCCACCTTGGCCGCCGTGGCCACACACTTGCCAATGCCGGAACCGATGAGTTGCGCGAGTACCTCTCGAGCCTGCGGGATGCCGGCCTCGGGCCGGCAACACGGGCGCGGCGACGCTCGTCCATGCGCCAGTTCTACTGGTTCCTGTATACCAACGGCGAGCGCCGGGACGACCCGACCACCCGGCTGGAGGTACCGAAGGTACGGCGCTCCTTGCCGGGAACCCTGTCACAGGCCGATGTCGCAGCACTGCTCGCCGCCGCTCGCGAGGGAACCGGTGCGAAGACGGTCCGGCTGACCTGCCTGCTGGAAGTGCTGTATGCGACCGGGCTCAGGGTCTCGGAGCTCGCCGGTCTGCCGATGGCGGCGATCTCGTCGGACCGGCGACTGCTCATTGTTCGCGGCAAGGGCGGCAAGGAACGAATGGTTCCGCTCACCCGGGCGGCGACGGAAGCGCTCGGGGCCTGGCTCGAGGTCAGGCCTTCGGTCCTGGCGGGACGAACGCACGGGCGCAACTTCGTATTCCCGTCGCGTGGGGCGGACGGTCACCTGACCCGTCGCCAGATCGCCGGCATGCTGAAGACGCTGGCGGGGCGGGCCGGACTGAGACCCGAGACAGTCTCGCCGCACGTGCTTCGACACGCCTTCGCCACCCACCTGCTCGAGCACGGGGCCGACCTGCGCAGCGTGCAGCAGATGCTCGGTCACGCCGACATATCGACCACCCAGATCTACACCCATGTGCTGGCCGAGCGCCTGAAGCGTGTCGTCGAGGCTCACCACCCGCTCTCGCAATCCGCGGTGCTGCCCGAACAGGGATAGATCTCGGACCGAGGCGTCCTTCCATGTACCCGGTTCAGGATGGTGCCATCCACCGGTTCCATCTTCCGGGTTCCCGACCGCAGGCACCAGGACCGCCGCCATGACCTCACCATCGCGGGTGCGGACCGACCATGGTCCTGCCACTGAAGTCCGATATCACCACTTCCCCGGGCCGATAGCCGAACCGCGTCTCCGGACGGCCCTCGACCCGCTGGCAAGAGGCCAGGAAACACCAAGACGCTCCCGGCGAAACGCCGGCCGCGAACCCGTCTCGCTCAGGGCAGTCGTGGTGACTCATGCCGGCCCCTCCCACCGGTGAGACCGGCATCAACGTGAGCTTTGCGCACCGTCAAGTCTTGCAGGAATTGCCGTCAAACGGGATGGGACCCCCGGTCAGGTCGCCCTGGGTGCTGCGAGCGAGCCCCTCGCAACACGCCGGCATTCCGACGACTGGTCGGCGGCCCCGTCACATCCGGACCCTGTGAAGCCGGGTGTCAACGGGAAGCCGGCCCGGGCGTTGCGAACCGGTTCAGGCACTTTCCGAAACCGGGGTGGCGCCCGACAGTTCACCTCCTCATTGCGAATGCTAGTAAGAATCACTTGCAAGTCTCTGAAAACGAAACTACACTCCCCGCCGGTGATGCCCGAACGTCCGTTTGCGACGGAACGGCTTCAAGGAGGACGTGGAGACGCGGCCGGAACCCGGAGCGCCCCCGCCTGGCACGACCAAACCCGTAAGGAGCGACTGATGAACATTCCTGGCATGGTTGCCATCGTCGCAGCGTTGTCGTTGCTTGCCGTGACGCAAGCACAGGCAGCGGGTGAGCTGAACCTCTACTCCTCGCGCCACTACGATACGGATGAGCGGCTGTACTCCAACTTCGAGCAGACCACCGGCATCAAGATCAATCGCATCGAGGACAAGGCGGATGCCCTGATCGAGCGGATGAAGGCCGAAGGCGCCAACAGCCCCGCCGACGTACTGTTGACCGTGGATGCGGGACGCATCTGGCGCGCGGACCAGGCGGGCCTCCTCCAGACGGTCGAGTCAGACGTGCTGAACGCCCGCATTCCACAATGGCTTCGTCATCCCGAAGGCAAATGGTACGGCTTCTCCCAGCGGCTCCGCATCCTGTTCTACGACAGGGACAAGGTGAACCCGCTGGACATTCAAACCTACGAGTCCATTGCCGACCCCAGGATGAAGGGCATGGTCTGCACCCGCAGTTCCAGCAACATCTACATGCTGTCCCTGCTGTCCTCGATCATCGCCCACAAGGGCAGCGAGGCCGCGGCGCAATGGGCCGAGGGCGTGTGGAACAACCGGGCGCGTGATCCAGCCGGAGGAGATACGGACCAGCTGCGTGGCATCACCTCCGGTGAATGCGCCATAAGCGTGTCCAACACGTACTACTTCGCCCGGGCCCTGCGCAAAGACGTGAAGGGTCTCGATGAAGACGCCATGTCGCGGATCGGTTGGGTGTTCCCCGATCAGGGCACGACGGGTGCGCACGCCAACATCTCCGGGGCCGGAGTGGCGAAACACGCGCCCAACAGGGAGAACGCCATCAAGTTCCTCGAGTACCTCGCCAGCGACGCTGCGCAGGAGTACTTCTCGGCCGGCAACGACGAATATCCTGCCGTCATGGGCGTAGGCCTGTCGGACAGTGTCGCTCAGCTCGGCATCTTCCGCTCCGATACCCTGAATCTCTCCGCTCTCGGCGAGAACCAGCCCGAGGCGCGAAAGATCTATGATCGCGCCGGATACCAGTAGGCCCGTTCGTTCACCCGTTCCGCGACCCGCAGACCCCGGTACGACGCCGTACCGGGGTCTCTTGCCGTGGAACCACAGGTGCGAAACGAGCCACTGCCCGGTGGTGGCGTCCCGGACACAAGCCCCCTGGCCGCGTGCGACCGGGCGAGGAAGGTCGCCCGGCTCATTCCCCCGAGACGACAGCGACGCGGCAGGTCCCCGTCTGTGGGAGCCGGTCACGCTACTGCGGCGCACGCGCCGCAACCTCCGTACCGGACCACATCGCCGGTGTCAGATGGCGGAGTCACTGGCCGTGCCGCGGGTGTGTCCCGAGCCGCAGGTCGCGGCTGATCGGTGGTATCCGGTTTCGTCCTGTTCGCGTGCCCGTCCGACTCACGAACCACGCGCGCGCCGATGCAGATCCGGACCGGCAATCGCTCGTCACCGCGCCCGGGTCCGGTGCGTTACCCTTCCCTCCGGTGGTCCTGTCAGGCTACCCGCTCGATCCCCCGGGGCCCGCGGATGTCGAGCCCTCGCGTACGGGATGTCCCGCAACAAAGACTGCCGCGGTCGACGGGAGCAAGCGACCGGTCTTCCCGGCACCGGGACGGGAACGTATGATTGCACGGCTGATGACAAGCACCGGAACGAGTCCGCAGACCGCAATGACCAGGGACGGGGTTGCCGCCTGGGTCAGGCGTTCATCCTTGGCCAGGTTGTAAGCCTGAATTGCGAGGGTATCGAAATTGAAGGGCCGCATGATGAGTGTGGCCGGAAGTTCCTTCATGACGTCGACAAAAACGATCAAGCCCGCGGTCAGCATTCCGCCCGAGAGAAGCGGCAAATGCACGCGAAGACCGGTGGACAGGGGTCCGTGACCCAGGGTTCGTGAAACCTCGTCCATGCCGGGCTTGACCTTGACAAGACTGGACTGCACGGTGTGCAGGGCGATTGCCATGAAGCGAACCAGATATGCGAATATCAGCGCGGCTATGCTGCCCGTGAACAGCAGACCGGTCCTGATTCCGAAGTTCGCGTCCATCCACGCACTCAGCGCATTGTCGAAAGTCGCCACGGGAATAAGGATGCCAACAGCGATGATCGATCCCGGTATGGCATACCCCATTCCGACGACGACAATGGCACACGATGTCATTCGCGATTTCTCGATACGCGCGGCATAACACATGAACAGCGCAAGCACGATTGCAAGTATCGCCGTCACGCCTGCCAGAAGCACGCTGTTGGCAATCAGCTCGACATAGCGCGGGCTGAAGAGATCGTGGCCCGCGGTAAACGCCATCCAGAAAAGGATCAAGATCGGCGCAAGAAAGCCGATTACCAGTGGCATGGCACAGAACAGAGTTGCACTCCATGCCCGCAATCCGTGCAACCGGGCTGGCTCGATTTGCTCATAGGTGCCGCCAATTCGAAAAAAGCGAGCCCGATGGCGGCTGTAGCGTTCAAGCAACAGCAGCGCAAAAACAAAAGCAACGAGAACACTCGACAGCTGGGCGGCTGCAACGCGGTCTCCCATGGAAAACCAGGTCCTGTAGATGCCCGTGGTGAAAGTACTGATGCCGAAATGCGCAACCGTGCCAAAGTCGGCCAGGGTTTCCATCAGGGCAAGCGCCGTCCCTGCGACAATGGCCGGGCGGGCCAACGGAACCGCGACTGTGCGGAACCGGTTCCACGGAGATCTCCCTAGCGTGGAGGCAGCGCCCAGCACGCTGATGGATTGCTCCAGAAAAGCGGTACGGGCAAGCAGGTAGGTATAGGGCATCAATACCGCGGAAAAGACCACGACGGCGCCGCCCATGCTCCGGATCTGCGGAAACCAGTAGTCGCGTGCCTCGTAGCCCGTAACATCACGAAACCAGGTCTGCAAAGGGCCTGCAACCTGAAGAAAGTCAGTATACGCGTAAGCGACCACGTAAGCCGGTACCGCGAGCGGCAGGATCAGTGCCCATTCGAACAGACGCCGCCCGGGAAACTCGCACATGACCACGAGCCAGGCGGGACCGACCCCGGCAATGATCACGCCGACGGCAACGCCAGCCATCAGAAGCAGGCTGTTCGCGATATAGTGGGGGAGAACTGTCTCCACCAGATGCGGCCAGTTTCCCTGACCGGGCTGGAAAACACTGGAAATGACGCTGAAAACCGGCACCGCAATCAGTACCGCCACAACCAGCGCCACACAGGTCAGCCAGGGAATTCGCCTCGACAACTGCTGCGTTCTTTTCTCCACTCAGCGTCCCGTATCCAGGCACCAACCAAGATCGACAGCGCTTGACCGCGATGGATCACGAGAAAGCAGTGTGTCGAAGTTCCTGGTGCGTGTTGCGGTGAACACACCGAAATAAACAAGCTGTCACAGCAGGTCGTGATACGTCCATTGTTTCGCACGGAACTCTCGTGCGTGTCAACGCCGCGGCAAGACATTCGAAACCGGGCGGCGGAACGGCGCCGAACCCGGCTGCGGCCTTCCGGTGTTCGGCGGCACGCGTCATCCGGATTAGGAGGAGAACCTGTCCTTTCTCGCCGAACAACCGCAAATGGCTGGCCATGATCACCCTCCCGGTTCGGTTTCGTGGGGCCGGCGGCAAGTCCGGAGGCAGTCCCCCCAAGTCGACATTGCCGCTACCTGATGAGGTTCAGCTTTCCCGTGCTCGTCAGCCTCAGACGGTAGCACTCGTCCCGGTGTTCGATGATCACTTCCCTGGCTCCGGCAAGCCCCTTCACAAACGTGGGCCGTTGCAGACGGCCTGGAGCGCACCGGTCGAACGCCGCCGCTTCAGCTGTGTGTGGACGGGTGAGCTGCGGATGAGCGACGTCGGGCCCCTGCCGCGGGTCCGTCGGCGGAGAACTCGGGAACGCAGTCGCCGAGACACGCGAGCGCGGCGTCGCTGTCGCGCGCGGCCGCCCGGCGCTCGAGTTCGTCGAGCGCGGCGGCCAGTTCCTGGCGATCGGCGCTGCGCGACAGCGCCATCCTGATGGCCGGAACCTCGGTGGGCACCAGGGTCTCGTCGTCGTGCAACAGGACCTCGTGCAGCTTTTCTCCGGGTCGCGGCCCGATGCAGACGATCTCGATCCCGGTGTCCGGCGCATAGCCCGACAACCGGATCATCTGCCGCGCCAGATCAAGGATACGGACGGGCTCGCCCATGTCGAGGACGAAGACGCCACCGGCAGAGAGGGTGGAATTGCCATCGGTGAAGGCGGCAGCACGCAGCACCAGCGATACCGCCTCGCGCACTGTCATGAAGTAACGCGTCATTTCCGGATGGGTGACCGTCACCGGCCCCCCTGCCGCGATCTGCTCCTGGAACAGCGGGATCACCGAACCGGTTGAGCCGAGGACATTGCCGAACCGGACAGTGGCGAACCGGGTTCCGCCATCCTGTGCTCCGGTTCGATCAAGTGCCTGGCACCAGGACTCCGCCAGCCGCTTGGTCGCTCCCATGACATTTCCCGGATTGACCGCCTTGTCGGTCGAGATCAGGACCATGGTCCGCACTCCGGCCTCGCGGGCGGCGGTCGCGACGTTGCGGGTACCGATCACGTTGGTCATGATCGCTTCCAGCGGATTGGCCTCGACCAGCGGCACGTGCTTGAGTGCCGCGGCGTGCAGCAGGATGTCGGGCCGGAATTCACCCACGACCTCCGCGATTCGGTCCAGGTCGCGCACATCACCGATCAGGCTGCGCCGCTCCACATCCGGCGCCAGATCGGTGAGTTCCCGGTCGATGCGGTAGAGCAGGTACTCGGAGCAGTCGAACAGTGCCACCGCCTGTGGCGACCAGGAGACCGCCTGGCGTGCCAGTTCCCCACCGATGCTGCCACCGGCTCCGGTGATCAGGATCCGGCGCCCGGCGATCAGGTCGCGGACCGGAGTGGTTTCGAACACCGCCTGTCTGCGCCCGAGCACGTCCTCGACGTCGACAGGCCGGGGAGCCAGCGCCGCCTGACCCTGCCCGGCGCGGTCGAGCGCGGTCAGACGCGGCAACCGCGAGACCTCGAGGCCCAGCGGTTCAGCGGCGCTGACGATGCTTCGAACCGTCGCACCGTCCATGTCCTGGCGCGTGATGACGAGTTTGCGCGGCGCGGCACCCGATTGCTGAAGTGACCCGGCCACCTCGGCAAGGGTGTCGAGCCCGCCGAATACCGGAATGCCGCGTATCCGCCGGCCCACCCTGTCTCCCCGGTCATCGACGATACCAACCACCCGGTAGGGAGCCTCGTGCCCACGACTCATTTCGCGAATGAACAGGTCGGACCCGTCCCCGGCACCGACCAGGAGCACCGGGACCCGGTCACCGGCATCGCGTTCGAACAGGGTTCGGATTTCCCGGTCCCGGACCAGCCGGTACAACAGGCGGGGTGCCGCGAGCAGTCCGGTCAGCACCAGGATCTCGATGACCAGGAACGAGCGCGGCAGGGCATCAAGCCTGTTGTAGATGAACTGGCAGACCACGAAAACGAGCACGATGAGCAGGACCGCGCGGACGATGCGGCCGAGATCGCCGATCGACACGTATCTCCAAACGATCCGGTGTACCTGCATCCAGACCAGCACCAGGGTTCCGACCACGACGAGAATTGCCAGACCGTGGATGACGGTCTCGCCGGGCAGGTGGAGCAGGTCCACGCCGAGCCTGAGGTACAGGGCCGCGAAGAACGAGACGGCAAGCATCACCACGTCGTGGCAGAGCGTGATCGCCAGCCTGAGCGCGCTTGGCATCATACCCTCCCGCGCCGGATCCGCATCACGCCTGCACCATCGTCACCGGCCATCGGACCTCCGGCATGCTTTCCCGGACGTGATCATCCACCTGAGCGTGGCGGCAACGATCAGGGCCGCCATGGCGATCGCCACCTCGGGCCTCAGCACCGGAAGGCACCAGGACACCAGGACCAGCGCCACATTCGTCAGGATGACACAGCGGCAGACCGTCGCGTGGCTGCGGCCGAGATCGAGTGCGCGCTGGTAGAAATGCTCGCGATGGGCCTGCATGACGTTGCGGCCGCGCAGTGCCCTGCGCACAAGGGTGATGGTGGCATCGGCAAGGAAGTACCCGGGCAGGATAACCGCGGCGGCCCAGCCGGAGGATCCGGCGAAATCGTCGCTGCCGAGCTGGATCAGCAACCACCCCAGCAGGTAGCCGAGCGGAATGCTGCCGACATCGCCCAGGAAGATGCGGGCGGGTTGCCAGTTCAGCACCAGGAAACCGAGAGCCGCGGCACCGAGCGCAACGGACGGATCGAGCATGCCGGGCACAGCGAGTCCAAGGGCCGCCATGCCGGCAAGACCGATGCCGAGGCTCGCGGTCTCGACCGCGGCGAGACCGTCGATTCCGTCCATGAAGTTGTACAGGTTGATGAACCAGAGCCACGCCAGCGCGGTAAGCGCGAGATCGGCCTGCCAGGTGACCACGCCCTCGAACAGGCCGCCCGAGGTCTCCAGCAGCAGAATCCCGGGGACAACCGCGATCACCTGGACGATCAGACGGGGAACCGCCGGCAGACCACATATATCGTCGAGCAGACTGACCAGCATCAACAGCAGCGTGCCGAAAAGGATGAGGGGATGGAACACCGTGTCCTCGCCGGTGAGCAGAATTCCCGCCGACCAGGCAATCAGGACAGCCCCGAGCACAGCCAGACCACCACCACGCGGCATCGATGCGGCATGGCTGCTGCGGTCGTTCGGCACATCCTCGACCCTGAAGAACCTGAGCACCCGGACCAGCATCCCGGTCCCGGCGAGCGAGACCGCGACCGCCACACCGGCAACCATGGCAAGCCGGATGGGTTCCACCATCTCCACGGCTGTCGGCCCGTCGCTATCCGCGCCGGAACCCGACACCTCCGACCGCCCCGGGTCGCAGGTCATCCTGTGGCGCGAAGGTGTCCGGACTGGAGATCAGGTCGCACACCGCCTGTGCCGCCGCGTCGAGCAGGCGTTCGCCCTTCTCCGGCGTCGCCGCGGACGGATCCCCGATCACGCCATTGCCCGTGACCTGGTGCAGGGCCCGCCAGCGGTAGGAATCGGTTCCGACATTCAGGAAGCGGGGCTCGGCCGGACCGCGCGCCGCCTCCAGGTTGCCGGAGTCAACCAGGCCGGGCTCGAGTGCCATCATCATCGCGGTCTCGGCCTCGCAGGCATGCAGGACGTTCTCCTGCACGTCCAGAATCTCGGCAAATCGCGGCGCGGCTTCCAGCCAGTATGTCGTCGCCACCACCGGCAGACCGAATTCGAGTGCGAAATCCTGGGCCGCGGCCTGTATTGCCACGATGTTGCCGCCGTGTCCGTTCAGGATCAGGATCCGGGAGAACCCCTGACGCGCAACACTGTCGACCACGCCGCGCACCGTCAGCCAGAAACTGCGGGTATCGAGCGTGACGGTGCCGCCGAAGGACATGTGGTGCTCGGACAGGCCGTGCCAGATAACCGGCAGTACCAGGCTCGGCACACCGGCTCTGGCGGCACGCTCGGCGGACCTGCGCCCGACCTCTCCTGCCAGCCGGGTATCGACCATGACCGGCAGGTGCGGACCGTGCTGCTCGAGTGCCGCGACCGGCACGATCACCACCGCATCGCGCTGCGCCATCTCGCGCAGTTCATGCGCCTTAAGCCGCGCCCACTCCACCTCAACCATGTCCGGGCTCCCGTTGCCTGGCAGAGGAAGGTGCCGCGTCTTGCCGACCTTCCCTCTCGTGCCGGCGCTGATCCTACCGTGATCCGGCCAGTTTCGCGACAGCGCTCCGGGGGCCGCCTCAGCCGGTCCTGAGAGCCCGGATGCGCCGCGCATACTCCTGTTTGCCGCCACCGAAGACCGCGGTGCCGACAACCAGCATGTCGGCGCCCGCGGCGACGGCGCGCGGGGCGGTCTCGGGAGTGATCCCACCGTCGACCGAGATCTCGAGCGGCCAGCCCGACCTGTCGGCCAGCGCCCGGACGGCCGCGATCTTTCCGCACTGGCTGTCGAGGAAAACCTGACCGCCGAACCCGGGATTGACCGACATCACCAGAACCAGATCGAGAACGTCGGCGAGCGGCGCAAGGCACTCCGGGCCAGTGCCGGGATTGAGCGCAATTCCGGCCTTCAGCCCGGCGGCACGGATCCTCTGCAGGGTGCGGTGCGGGTGCGGTCCAGCCTCGGGGTGAATCGTGATCATGTCGGCGCCCGCCTCGACGAAGTCATCGATGTAGGGATCGACCGGTGCGATCATGAGGTGGACGTCGAAGGGCAGCCCGGTATGCGGTCTGAGCGAGCGGATGACCGGGGCGCCGAACGACAGGTTGGGTACGAAGTGGCCGTCCATCACGTCGAGATGGATGATGTCGGCCCCGGCGGCGGCAACCGCACGCACCTCTTCGCCAAGTCGCGAAAAGTCGGCGGCCAGCAGCGAGGGCGCGATGCGAACATCCGGTTTCATCGAACCTGCAGGTACCAGCTTGTCACGCCCCCCGCAACCCTGCCCCGCCGCAGTGAAGGATCAGGCCTCTCTATCCAGCCTGGCGGCGAAGAACCCGTCCATTCCACCGTACCGGGCGAGATGGAACGGCATGGTCTGCATGTCGCCGGCCCCGGTCACCGCCGCGTCAAGGCCCCCGATCTCGCCGGCGGTCACCGGTACACGGCGAAGCCCCGGTGCCCGGCCGAGCAGCGCCTCGATCCGGTCCTCGCCTTCTTCCCTCTGCAACGAACAGGTGCAGTAGACGATGCGGCCGCCGGGGCACACCAGTTCGGTCGCCGCGTCAAGCAACGCGTCCTGCAGGGCGATCAGCCCCTCGAGATGGCCCGGATGCTTGTTATGCAGGCTGTCAGGGTTCCTGCGAATGGTTCCGGTTCCAAGGCACGGTGCATCCACGAGCACGCAGTCAAACGGATGCCCGGCGCGCCACGCGGTCCCGTCCGCCACCAGGGTATGCGCCTTCATGCCGAGCCTGGCCAGGTTGCGACGCAGGCGGTCAAGCCGAGATTGGGCGCGATCAACGGCCGTTACCCTGGCTCCGGCTGCAACCAGCTGGGCGGTCTTGCCCCCGGGTGCCGCGCACAGATCCAGCGCACTCCTGCCATCGAGATCGCCGAACAGACGCACCGGCAACGCCGCCGCCGCATCCTGCACCCACCACGCACCGTCTGCGTACCCGGGCAGGTCGTTGACCGCTCCACCGAACTTCCTGCGCAGGGTTCCCGTCGGCAGGATCGTCGCATCGAGTTCCCGGGCCCAACGCTCAGCCTCGGTTCCGACCGAGATGTCAAGCGGCGGGATCGCGAGAGACGCGGCGACCGCCCGCTCGGCGTCCTCGGTCCCGAACCTGTCGATCCAGCTCGAGAGCAACCAGTCAGACACGTTTCGCGTTTCCGGAACCCCGGCCAGGGTCGCGCCGCCTTCCCGGGCCACACGGCGCAACACCGCGTTTACCAGTCCGCTGAACCGTTCGAGCCCACGCGATGTGGTCAGCGAGACAGCGCTGTCGACGCTGGCATGAGCACCCACACCCAGGAACAGCATCTCGGCCGTCGCCAGCCTCAGGATGTCCTGGACCGCGGCACCACTTCGCGGCAGCGGCCGGTCAAGAAAGGCATCGAGCACGGCGTCGATCTGGCCGGAGCGCCGCAGCACCGTGGAGACGACGAGCCGCGTGAATGCCCGGTCCCTGGCCGGCAACCGCCGATAGCCATTGTGGGTCGTCATCTCCCGGTCGAGTGTGCGGCGTCGGGCCAGCACACCACGCAGCATGTCGAACGCCACACTGCGAGTCGCGGATATTTCCTGCGCGCGTGCCATCCCGCCTTTCCCCGGGGGCCACGAAACGGCATATCCGCCCCGGGGCCTGCCTGCTTGCCAGGCTCGATCGTTGCCAGCATAGTGCCCGGCATGACCAGATCAACCCGCCGCTTCACCGTCTCGGCCGTGCGCTCGAGCACCGGCCGGGCGCGGACCGCAGGACCGCAATCCGCGTCCACGCCGGCGGCGGACGCAACACCCGCGGCCAGAGTGGAAGTGCCGGAGATCGGCGGCGTCGACGGGCCGGAACCGACGCGCTACGGGGATTGGGAACACCAGGGTCGGTGCACGGACTTCTGAGTCTCCGCCTCCCGGCCCCAACGGCCTGACAGGGTGCTGCGCATCCAGCGACGGCTGGCGGCCCGGCTGCCGTTCTACTACGGCTGGGTCGTGCTCGCCTGTACCTGCTGTGCCGGGTTCGCGCGTCAGGGCCCGGCGGTCGCCACGCTCACGATCTTCGTGGTCCCCATGTCCGGGGAATTCGGCTGGACCGCGTCGGAAATGGCCGGAGCAGTATCGCTGGGCGGTGTGCTGGCGGCTCTCTCCTCGCCGCTGCTCGGTCCCGTGGTCGACCGGCGCGGAGCCCGGGTAATGCTGTGCGCCGCGGTGCTGATGACCGGGGTCGCGGTCCTGTTGCTGTCGCTCACCTCGTCGCTCCTCGTGTTCTACCTGCTGTTCTGCATCGCGCGTACCAACTTCGCCGGTCCCTTCGACCTCGGAATCTATGGCGCAGTGAACAGCTGGTTCGTGCATCTGCGGCCGCTCGCGAACTCGATCGTGACGGTGGCACTGATGGTCGGGCTGACCGCCATGCCCCTGATTGCCCACACCGCGATCGAGGCCGGCAGCTGGCGCACCGGCTGGATCGCTGTCGGCGTGACCGTGCTGGTCACCGGCTTCGTGCCCACCTTCGTGCTGATGGCGCGTCAGCCCGAGGATCTCGGGCTCGTTCCCGACGGCCGGTCGCCGGAAAGCTGGCTCGCGTCGGGAACTCGTCCCCATCGCGACCCCGAATACAGTCGGGCGGAGGCCATGCGGACCCCGGCATTCTGGATCCTGCTCGCCTTCATCATGCTCGCCTACCCTGTCCAGGCCGGGGTCAGCCTGCACCAGGCGCCGCATCTGCTCGAGCGCGGCCTCGATGCGACTTCGACCGCGCTGGTTGTGAGCCTGTTTTCCTTCGTGTCCGGCGTGACCGGGGTGATCTTCGGCCTCCTCGTCCGCCGGGCCGGAGTCCGCCTCACCCTGTCGCTGACCGGGCTGTTCCTTGCCGGCGGTACCTTGCTGATGCCAGGAATCGAGACGGTGACCGACGCCGTGCTCTCCTCGATCCTGTTCGGTGCCGGTATCGGCGGGCTGCTGACCATCCCGCCGATCGCCTGGGCCGACTACTTCGGGCGCAAGAGCTTCGGGGCGATCCGCGGTGTCGTCCTCACGGTGCAGGTAACCGCACAGGCCGCCGGACCCCTGGTATCCGGAGCGCTGCGCGACACCACCGGCAGCTACACGCTGTCTCTGTGGCTGTTCGCCGCCGTCTCCCTGCTTTCCGCAGCACTGGTGCTCGCGGCACCGCCGCCGGTCAGAACAGCCCCTCGACCTGCCCCTCGTCGTTGAGCGTGATCTTCGTGGCCGCCGGAACCCGCGGCAATCCGGGCATGGTCATGATGTCGCCCGCAATCGCGACCACGAATTCGGCGCCGTTCGACAGCCGGACCTCGCGGATGGGAAGTTCGTGTCCGGACGGGGCGCCCTTGGCCGCGGGGTCGGTCGAGAAACTGTACTGGGTCTTGGCGATGCAGACCGGCAGGTGTCCGAGGCCCATCGCCTCCCACTCCCGGAGCTGGCCGGCAACCCGGGCCGGCGCCGAGACGTCGTCGGCATGGTAGATCGTGGTCGCGATGGCGCGGATCTTGTCCAGCAGCGGCATGTCGTCGGGATAGATCGGGCGGAAGTCGGCCTGTCCGCTCTCGGCCAGCTCGACCACCGCGTGGGCCAGGTCCTCCGCACCGCGGCCGCCATCGGCCCAGTGGGTGCACATCACCGCCTCGACCCCGTGGCTCCTGAGCACGTCCTGGACCGCGGCGATCTCGTCGTCGGTATCGCCCGAGAACCGGTTCAGCGCCACCACCACCGGCACCCCGAACTTCTGGGTGTTCAGCACGTGCCGCTCGATGTTCACCGCGCCGCGCCGTGCCGCTTCGACGTTCTCGGCGCCAAGGTCGTCGCGTTCGACACCGCCGTGCATCTTCAGCGCCCGGATGGTTCCGACCACCACCGCCGCATCGGGTCGCAGTCCGGCCTTGCGGCACTTGATGTCGAAGAACTTCTCGGCTCCGAGATCGGCTCCGAAACCGGCCTCGGTCACCACGTACTCGGCGAGCTTCAACCCGACCCGGGTCGCCATGACCGAGTTGCATCCGTGCGCGATGTTGGCGAACGGCCCGCCGTGGATGAAGGCTGGGTTGTTCTCGAGCGTCTGGACCAGGTTGGGCGACAACGCATCCTTCAGCAGGACGGTCATGGCGCCGTCTGCCTCGATGTCACGGGCATGGACCGGAGTCCGGCCCCTGGTATAGCCAACGATGATGTTGCCGAGGCGGCGGCGCATGTCGTCGAGGTCGCTTGAGAGGCAGAAGATCGCCATCACCTCCGACGCAACGACGATGTCGAACCCGTCCTCGCGCGGAAAACCGTTCGCCACCCCGCCCAGCGATCCGACGATCGAGCGCAGGGCACGATCGTTCATGTCGAGCGCCCGTCGCCAGCTGATCCGGCGTTCGTCGAGCTCGAAGGCGTTGCCCCAGTAGATGTGGTTGTCGACCATGGCTGCGAGCAGGTTGTTCGCGGCCCCGATCGCGTGGAAGTCGCCGGTAAAGTGGAGGTTGATGTCCTCCATGGGCACCACCTGGGCGTAGCCGCCGCCGGCCGCACCGCCCTTGACGCCGAAGCACGGCCCGAGACTCGGCTCCCGCAGGCACATGATCGCCTTCTTGCCGATCCGGTTCAGCGCATCGCCGAGGCCGACGGAAGTAGTGGTCTTGCCCTCGCCCGCCGGCGTCGGATTGATGCCGGTGACCAGGATCAGCTTGCCGTCCGGGCGATCCTGCAGCGAACGGACGTAGTCCATGGAGACCTTGGCCTTGTAGTGGCCGTAGGGGTCGAGCGAGTCCGCCGGGATACCCAGGGTAGCCCCCACCTCGAGGATCGGCTTCATCCTCGCTTCGCGTGCAATCTCGATGTCGGACTTGACCATGATCGAATTCTCCCCTGCGCAGATAACGGCCCGGACGGCATGGATGTACCGCAGGCATAGTACACGCGACTTCGGACAGTCACGGCGTGCCGACTGCTACCACAGCGCGCGTGTGAGTGCCGCAAGCGAAGTGTGCTGGTTCCCGTCGGCGTCGAAATTCGACGGGTCGAGCCAGCGCTCGTGACACGCCCGGACCGCCGGCCACTCCTCTTCGGTCAGCGAGAACCATGCGGTGTCCCGGTTGCATCCCTTGATCACGATGTGGTTCAGAAAGGTGCCCTCGTAGCGGAACCCGAGGCGAAGCGCCGCTGCGCGCGACGGGGCGTTCAGCGCGTTGCACTTCCATTCCAGCCGCCGGTAACGACAGGTTCCAAGCACGTGCTGCATCATCAGGCACAGCGCCTCGGTGGCATGCCGGCTGCGTTGCCATGCACGACCGAACCAGATGTTACCGATCTCCCCGACGCCGACCATCGGGCGCAGTTCCATGAAACTGCCCATGCCGCCCGGCTCGCCACTGGCGCGGTCGCGGTAGACCATGAATACCGGGTCCCGGGATGCGGCGCAGTCGGCAAGCCAGTCCTTGACCGCGGCCACCTCCGCAAACGGTCCGTAGGCCAGGTAGTCCCAGATCCGGTCGGGGTCACTGCCCTCGCGGCCGATCCTGAAGATCGCGTCTGCATCGCGCGCCGGGTCGACCGGCTCGACGGTCACACAGCGTCCATGCAGGACCGGACCGGTAATGGAACCGCGCCCCGCGTCCGCGACAGGTCGGCCATCGATTCCGCGCCTTCCGGCAGCGCTCGCACGTTCGTTGTCGTTCATCACGGTCACCCCGTTCACGCCACTGCCACCGCAGCGGCAGGCGATGGTATGTGAATTCCCCCGACACACCCCTGCCCCTCCCGGTTCACCATGGCGCCGGAGGGCGTGGCGTAGAGCGACGGCCAGGCGGTTGCGGGCCATGACCGCACCGGTGCGACCGTTTCGAGCGCCGCAACGGTCGCCTCGCCGAGGCGGTCGTCGTGGACGATGTGGTCGATCCCCGACACGTCGATGCGGGGCGCGGCAATGGCACTGCCAAGGTCCATGCCGAGGTCGTTGACGAAGGACGCCAACTGGAAGACCGCAGGCAGGATCCGCCGTCCTCCGGATGCGCCGAACCCGAACCAGGGCATGCCTCCCCTCGTCGCCACCATCGGACACATGTTGGAAAGCGGTCGCCTGCCGGGAGCGATCGAGTTGGCGCGTCCGGGACGCGGATCGAACCAGTAGATGCCGTTGTTCATCAGCACGCCGGTGTCAGGCAGGGTCAGCCGGGAGCCGAATCGCGACAGCAGCGTGGTGGTGAGCATGACCAGGTTGCCCGCCCCGTCGGCAGCACTCACATGGGTGGTACAGCTCTTCTCGCCCGAATCACCGGCGTGACCCATGGTGGCGAGCCGGTGGCGGTAGGCCGCGATCAGGGCCCGTGCGTAGGAGGCGTAGCGATCGCCTTCCGGTGTCTCCGGCCCGATCGCGGCGAGGCGCGAGATAGCGTCAACGAAGGTCGGACCGGCGGTCAGGCCCGGCGGGACGTAGTATCGAACCCCGCCACGGTCGACACCAAGCGGGTCAACGACACGGGCCCGGTACGACGCGAGATCATCGCTCGAAAGCACCCCTCCGGCGGCCTGCACCTCCCCGGCGATGTCCCGTGCCAGCGCACCCTCGTAGAACGCACGCGGTCCCTCGCCGGAAAGCCGTGCAAGCGTACGCTGCAGGGCCGGCATCGGCAGCAACGGCACCCGGTCCTCGGCCGGCATCACCGGCGGATGGCCTCCCGGCAGCCACAGTGCGCTGGATGCCGGATAGCGTGCGAGCACCCCGGCCTCGGCAGCGACGGACAGCGTCGTCCACCACGTCACCTTGTGACCGCGTTCGGCCAACGCAAGTGCCGGCGCGATCACCTGCCTCCAGGACCTGGTCCCGAAGCGCTCGAGTGCCAGCGCATAGCCGGCAACCGAACCCGGAACCGCGATCGAGTGCGGGCCGTGCACGTTCGCATCGTCCCGGACCGCCGGCCAGGCGAACATGTCGCCCCCGGCAGTCCCGGTCAGCGGGTAGCTGCCGGGATCGAGCTTCGCGGGTGCCTTCATGCCGAAGTCGACCACCCGGACCGCCCGTTCGCGTGCGATCCAGGCCACGAGAAACCCGCCGCCACCCAGTCCGCTCATCCATGGTTCGGTAACGGTCAGCGCAAACGCGGTGGCGATTGCGGCGTCGATCGCGTTGCCGCCGTCGCGCAGCATTTCCGCTCCGACCTCGGCCGCCTCCGCTTCCTGGGTTGCAACAACGCCGCGTGCGCTCGAGCGTGGCGGTTTGGACAGTGCCCAGGTCTCGAGCGGACCATTGGCTGACGGGTTCATGTCCTGCATCTCACTCCCGGGAACACGGTACGAACGGCAACGACCGCGAGCCTAGCACGAAGCGTGGAGACAGGAAGTCGATTGCCGGCCCCGGACGCGAAGACGCGCCGCCCGGTCCGCGGCCTGCGCTCGGCGTGCACGCGCGTGCAATCGCGCAGCGGCAGTTGGCGGCGACCGTTGCGCGTCGACCACACCCTGTCAGGACGGCGAGGACCGGTCCGGCGGCGGAACGTCCGCGAGCTTCGGCGCAATCAGGCGCTCGCACGGAACGTCGCGGCTGATCAGCCCGCCCGAGATCAGGCCCAGCTTGAGCCTCACCATCGCCTCGACACCGAGTTCGGTGGTCCGCGTCCACACTCCGGAGGTCCGGTACCGTCCGATGATGCGCGCAACCGCCGCCGCCTCCAGGTCGGGGAAGAAGGACCGGACCTCGGCGGCGATCCCGGCCTCGGGTTCCACGGCGAGTGCCGCCAGCGTCCGCTCCATGGCCCGGGCCATCGCCCGACAGGCGGCGTGCTGCTGGGCGGCAAACCGGGCGGTGGTGTAGAAGGTGGTGTAGGCGACCGGGCCGCGGTCGGCGAACCGGTGCCAGACATGGGCACCCGCCGTCTCCAGCGCGACATCGAGCCACGGCTCGAACAGCTGGACCACATCGCAGTCGCCCCGGCGCAGCGCCTCGATGTTCGCCGCCATCGTGCCGTCGCAGATGCGGTCAAGCGACGCCGGATCGATACCGGCCCGGCGCAGGTCCTCCTGGAAGCACATCCACGGCGTCGGCACCTCGCTCACCGTCGCCACCCGCATGGCGGTCAGGTCGGAGAACCGGAACCCGGGACGCGGTTCGCGTCCGACCAGGGTGAAGGGTTCGCGCCCGACCACCTGGCAGAAACACACCAGCGTGCACAGCGGATCGCGGTCATGGTGCATCATGACCCGCATCGGTCCGCCCCAGGAAACGTCGGCCTCGCCTTCCAGCAGCGCCTCGGGAGTGCGGGTCGGGGCCGGAGACAGGCGGATGTCGACGTCCAGCCCCTCGGCGGCGAAGGCGCCGCGCGCCTGCGCCAGGTAGTAGGGGATGTAGACCGGTGCGCGCATGTTCTCCAGCAACCGGATCGTCCGTGTCATGCGAGCCTCCTTCCGCCGCGCAGCCGCGGCGACCGTTGCCCGTCGATCCGGGCGACGGTGAGCTGCTGGACATGGCCGCCCGCTCGCGAGCACAGGATGTCCTCGCGCCAGGCAGGCGCCACGGCTGCGCCCGTTAATGCCTCGTGCAGCACCCGGCCCGTCGCCGTCCGCGGGGACGCAACGCCGAGCAGGTGGAGCATGGTCGGGGCGATGTCGATGACCCCGGCCGGGCTGTCGATACGGCCCGACGGCACCACACCGTCGCCTCCGAACACCAGCAGGGTTCCCAGCTCGATCGCGTGCAACCCGCCGTGCAGCCCGCCGCCCGGCGGAATGTCGGGGTTGTCCGCAACGCAGGTGCCCGGGTAGCCCCAGTCGTTGGCCGCGTCAGTGGTCCGGAGCGTAAAGGCGACGTCGGCGGAGCGCTCGTTGGACACGCCGACCGCCTCCATCGCCAGGGTTCCCTCGATGCCGGTGCGGCTCAGGATCAGCCCGCACCAGTCCTGTTCGGCAAGGAACCCGACCACCCGGGCGACGAGGGAGGGATCGCGGTCGCGCACCACGAGATGACTGCTGTAGCCGGACCTGATCGCGAGATCACCGTCAGGCCCGACCCGGAAACCGCCGCCGCACAGGGCGCCTGCCACGTCGACCTGCCCGGTAACCGTGATCTGCCCGTGGTCGGAGGCGGCGACCAGGCGCCAGCCGGCCGCCCTGCCCTCTGCGTCCCACCAGTCGAGGATCCGGCCGAACGCGGCGTCGACCGCCCGAAGGGCCGCCAGGCTCTCGGGCGAACCGATGCCGCGGTAGTGGAAGGTGAGATCGGGTTCGTTGAACCAGAGAACCTGCAGGTCGGCGTCGTGGTGCGGAATGAAGTGTTCGAGCAGCACGCGGGTGACGTAGGCGGTCACTCCCGAATCCGGGAAGGTCCGGGCCGGCGGAGGACCGAAACGCCCGACGATCGCCCGGTGGTCGGCGGCCCGGCTCGAAACAGCATCCGACTGGGTCGAGAACACCGGCTGGCCGAGTTCGTCCGCATGCAGGTCGAGCAGCATCGCGTTGCCCCGGGTGCCGGCGGTCACGACCGCGTAGCGTCGATGCGCCCGGGCGAGGCACTCGCCCAGGGTCTCGGCCCTGTGCACCCGGCCGTAGATGCGCCGGGCCCGGGCCATGCCCTCGACGTCGGATGTATCGAACGGTCCGGGAAGACCGAGCGCCGGGTCGAGGAAGCTGTTGGCCATGATGCCGTGACCCTCGGGAAAGGCACCGGTGACCAGGCTCGAGACCTGAACCCGGGTCTCGGACGGAAAGGCGGCGGAGCTGTTCGGAAACTCGCACCAGGAGTTGCGGAACCGGTGCAGCCGCGGCATCAGTTCGGGCCGGACCATGTCACGGCGCAGCCCGTCAAACAGGCAGAACAACACTCGGGGACGGGACATGGCGCAAGCCGCGGCTGTTCACGTGGCCAGAGCGCCGGCAGCACTCCGACAGGGCGCCATTCTGACAACACGGAACGGACGTGAAAAGACCCGCGCGCGGGCTCCAGGCAGGATCATGACCCCGATCAGCCGGAAATCAGCCCGGTGACCAGCACCGGTTGCCAGCTGAGCAGCACCAGCACCGCAACGGTCGAGAGCACGAACGGCAGCAGGGCGAGGAAGATCGCCGTCGGCCGTGCACCGGACATGTCCGCCACCACGTAGAGACCGGCCCCGACCGGGGGCGTCAGCAGGCCGAGCACAAGGTTGATGCAGACGACCACACCGAAGTGGAACGGATCGATCCCGAAAACCCCGGTTGCGATCGGCATCAGGATCGGAACCACGATGATCAGGGCCGCAATCCCGTCGATCACCATCCCGACGACGAGCAGCAGCAGGTTGACCAGCAGCATGAACACGAACGGATCGTCCGTCAGTCCGGCGGTCCATCCCGCGACCATCTGGGGAATTTTCTCGTAGATCAGGACCCAGCCGAACACGTTTGCGGCCGCGATCAGGAAGGTGACGACGGCCGAGTTGACGGCAGTGTCGTAGAAGACCGCCGGAAGGTCACGGAGTTCCAGGTCCCCGTACAGGAAATGGCCGATCACGAAGGCTGCCAGTGCCGCCAGCGCCGCCGACTCCGTCGGTGTGGCGAGGCCGAGCACGATCCCGCCGATGATCACCAGGGGAATTGCAAGCGCGGGCAAGCCCTGGGAAATGGCCCGGATCACCGCGCCACGCGACAGGCGGGCCGTTGCCGGAAACTCGGTGAGGACTCCCATGGCGGCCACGCACAGGCAGAAGGCGCCGGCAAGTATCAGGCCCGGAACGATGCCGGCGATGAACAGGTCACCGATGGCGATCTGCGCCAGCACCCCGAATATGACAAACAGCATCGACGGGGGGATGATCGGTGACAGCAGCCCGCCCGCCGCGGTCAGGGCGCCGGCGAAAGCACGGTCGTACCCTTCCCTTTCCATCTCCGGCACCATCACCCGCGACATGACGGCCATCTGTGCCACGGCCGAGCCCATGATCGACGCCATCATCATGTTCGCGACCAGGTTGATGTAGGCCAGCCCTCCCCTCAGTCCGCCGACGAACACGCGTGCCATCGCAATCAGCCTGCGGGTCAGACCGCCCGCGTTCATCAGTTCGCCCGTCAGCATGAACAGTGGTATCGCGAGCAGACCGTACGACTCGATCCCGCTGAACAGCTGCTGCATGAACGCGCCGTACAGCATCTGGTTGCCGGACAGCCAGATATAGGCCGCGGCCGAGATCATGAGCACGAAGCTGATCGGGACACCGATCAGCAGCGTGGCGAGGAAGATGCCGCCGGTCACGGCCTCTCCGGGAGTTCGCGCCCGCTCGTCCGCTCGACAAGGTTCGCACTGGCGTGCACGCTTGCGGCCACGGAAAACCACGGCATCACCAGCCAGACCCACGGCTTGGCAATACCGATGGTCAGCGTCGGCTCGTCATAGATGAAGTTGAAGGTCCGGGCGGAGAAGATGTCGGGGTCGAACCCGGCGGCGACGATCCCGGGGGGATCGTACCAGAGCCAGCTCATCCAGACGCACAACAGGCAGAACGCCCATACCAGGACATCGATGCCGAGTTCCGCCCGGTGGCGCATCCGGTCGGATAACGCCGGCAGGAGCAGGGTGACCCGCACGTGCCGGCGCAATCGCACGGCGTGACCGGCGCCGATGAAGACCAGCCAGGTCATGGCGTAGATCGCGAGTTCATCGACCCAGTAGACCGCCACTCCCGCGGCACGGGTCACCACGTTGAACAGGATGAGACCGACCAGCCCGGCCCCCGTCACGACCAACAGCGCCCTTTCAAGGTGCAGCAGGCAGTCGGACAGCCGGATCAGCACCTGCGGGAACCGAACCGGTGTTTTCCGGTGCGGGCGCGGGCACGTACCGCGGTGAGATCAGTCACCGGGGTCGCAAAACGCTATAGGGCCGCGGCCGCGGCGCGTATGGCACCGAGCGACGGCGCCTTGCCGCTCCACGTCTCCTCCCACTGGGCCGCGGCCTTTCCGAAGAAGTCAGGACCAACCTTGACCACCGGCTTGCCGGTCTTCTGCACCTCGGCGAGAAACGTGGGCTCAAGGCGCACGTAGCTGTCAATGACACCGTCGAGATGCTTCTTCATCAGCGACGCGACGGTTGCGCGATCATCGTCCGACAGTCCGGCCCACACCTTCGCCGAGACCAGTCCGACCATTGGAAACATCATGTGGTTCGAGACCAGGATCGTCTGTGCATGCTCGTGGTATTTCAGCTTCCAGATCAGCTCGAGATCCATGTCGATCGCGTCGACCTGGCCATTGGCGAGCGCATCGTAGACAGCGGGCAGCGGCATCGGGGTCGGCGCAGCACCGAGCGCGTTGTAGAAGTCGCGGATCGGTTCGAACGGGGTGATGCGCAGCTTGCGTCCGGCGAGGTCGTCCGCGTTGGCCACCTCATCGCGGGAGACGATCTGGCGCAACCCCGCCATGCCGTAACCGATCCCGACGACACCGGCCCGCTTCGGAAGAAGATCGAGCAGCTGCAGCGCGGCATCGCTCTTCAGCAGAGCACCCGCATGTGCGATGTCCCTCACCATGTAGGGCGCATAGAAGGCACCGAAGTCGGGTACCCGGTTCGACACCTCGGCGATGGTCAGGAACGCCATGTCGAGAGCACCGGACTGCAGGAGCTGCATCATCTGCGCCTCGTTGCCGAGCTGGCGCGCCGGAAACACGCTGACTGAATGGGCTCCTCCGGTCTGTGCGCTCAGATCCGCGCCGAATGCAGCCGCCGCCTTGGTCCAGACGTGCGGGGGCGGGGTAATGAGGCCAAGTCGGAACTCCTTCGCCTGGGCAACAGACGCTCCGAGCGCACCCATGCCGAGGGCCCGGAGCATGCGGCACACGAGTCTGGTCGGGTTCCTCTCAGGATCTCTTTCCGCAAGGCGGTTTCATTCAGGCCGGGTGACGTGACACCCGACCCACGCGATCAGATCACCGCCCATCCGTCGGGTGGTTCGCGTCCGGGATGCAACGCGCCGCACACCGGGCAGGTGCGGGCGGTCTCATCGGAATAGAAGGCGTCGAAGAGCGGCGGCAGATCGGTGACGATGTTGCTGACGGGCAGTTCCACCCGATGCACCAGGCTGCCGCACTCGAAGCAGAACCACTCGAAACCGTCTTTCATGTCGCCGAGACGCGGTGCCTCGACGACAAGGCCGACGGAGTCGGGAACGGGTCGCTGCGGGGAGTGCCGCACGTGCGGGGGAAGCATGAAGACCTCACCGGCACGAATGGGCACATCGTAGATCCTGCCGGAGTCCGCGACCTTGAGAATCATGTCGCCCTCGAGCTGGTAGAAGAACTCCTCGACGGGATCATCGTGAAAATCGACCCGCTGGTTCGGCCCCCCGACCACCATCACCACCATGCCGGCCTCCTCGAACACCAGCTTGTTGCTGACCGGCGGCTTCAGCAGGTCGCGATGTCCGTCGATCCATCGACGGAAATCGAACGGTTTCAGGGTCGGATGGGTGACATGCAGGCTCATCACCGTTCCCTCCTCATTCAGCGGCACCGCGCATCAGACCCAGCCCGCACCCTTCGAACGCGTCCCGGACCGCCGCCTGTTCGGCCCTGGTCAGTTCCAGCATCGGCGGACGCACCCGTCCTCCGGCCTGTCCGAGCAACTCCTGCCAGAACTTCTGGTGCGCGTGCGGCTTGGCTCCCGGGCGTGTCTGTTTCAGTGCCTGGCGGACCGGCTCCAGGCTGTCCCTGATCCGCCTGGCTTCACCGGCGTCGCCGGTCAGGGCGAGATCGGTGTACTCGCGCATCCGGCGATCCACTGCCGTCTGCAGCAGGTACGGCGGCGACGAACAGAGATACAGCTGCCAGCCAAGTTCGAGGATGTTGTCGAGCCATTCATCCTCCGATGCCGTGCTGACAAGCAACCGGTCTCCGGCCAGTCGGGTCAGTTCGGCGTACATCGGTCTCGGGACGCTGTATTTGATGGCAACGACGTTGGGCAGTTCGGCAATCCGCGCACAGAGGTCCGGGCTCATCAGGTAACCGCTGTCGGGATGGCTCCACAGGGCGATGCCGATCTCCACCGCATTGCTGATGGTTCGGTAGTATTCCAGCAGGATCCGGTCCCGATCGGTCACGAAGTGAAGGACAGGGGCGTGCACGACGACATAGTCCGCCCCGATCGCCTCGGCGTGGCGCGCAAGCCCGATCACCGTGTCCAGGTTCTGGTCCGAGCACGACATGATGGTACCGGCGCCGGTCCCGCGCAGCGCGTCGACCGTGATCTCGAAGACCCTCTTGCGTTCCTCCACCGTCATGGAGAAGAACTCGCCCTGCTTGCCGGCAATGAAGACGCCGTCAATACCCAGGTCCTCGACCCAGTGCCTGAAGTTCGCCCGCATGCCCGCTTCGTCGATCGAAAGATCCGGCGCAAAGGGTTGCAGGGCAGCAGCCCAGATCCCCTTCAGGTTGGCGCGGGCGTACGCCTTGGCCTCGCTTCGGCAGTATTCCATCGCTCCAGTTCTCCCGACACCTCCTGTCCCGCAGACCCGCGCGGTACCAGCCACGCCTGCCCCGGAGTCAGCGACGGATCACCGTGCGGCGCGCCCCGACGGCGTCCCTGTTTTCACCATCCCCCTCCCCGCGGAATATCGACAGCGGTCGGACCGCCCGCGGGTTCCCGGGGCACTGCCCGACTGTCCCCTGCTCGTGAAGCCACGTCCCGCGGACGGGACCGCGATTTCCGCCGGCAGGACGAGCACCGCCTGTTCCGGCGAGCGTGGCGCACGTCTATGGCCGGGATCCGCAGACCACCGCCTGATGCGTGCATGCCGTCCATTCCCGGCTGGATCATGCAGGCAGTGTGCGGTGCTCCTGCTATGCCTTCAAATGAAATTAATGCAATCTGATATGTTGTTTATGCATGGTCACGTGGCGCGGCACCTGATCCGACTGCGCGCAGCGCGGAGAAAAGCACCTCGGCAGTCGGCGAGAGCGGGGAGTTCTTGCGTGTCGAGACCCCGACCGGCCACAGGATGCCTCCGAGGTCAACCGGAAGCGAGACCAGGCGCCCGTGCGCCAGGTCATCTGCCGCCACCCCCCTCGGCCAGGCCCCCACGAGATCGCTGGCGTACAGCAGGTTCCGGTTGGTCAGCAGGGACACGGACTGCACCATGCAACGTGGCGGGTCCAGACCGGCGTCAAAGAACACCTTCTCGATCTGTCGGCGCAGCGTGGTCTCGGGTGGCGGCAGGATCCAGTCGGTTTCCTGCAGGTCCGCAAGTTCAAGCGCCCCGCGGTGAACCAGGGGATGCTCGGGCCGGGCGACCGTCACGATCTCCTCGGAGTACAGGGGTTCCTGACGAATTCCGGCACGGTGGCGAAACTCGCTGAGCCGCCCGACCACCATTTCGAGGTCACCGTGCAACAGCATCGGCAACAGGCGATCGTGGGTCCCCTCGACCACATCGACACTGACCCGTGGCCGGTCGCAACGCAACTGGACGATCGCCTTGGGCAGGAGCCACGCGGATGCGGCCAGGAGAGTTCCGACGACAACCCGGCCCCCGGTGCCGTGGACCAGGTCCTCGATTTCCTCGCCCGCGTCCGCGAGTTGAGCAAGAACCCGACGCGCGTGACGCACCAGCACCTCGCCGTACCGCGTCGGCGAGACCCCGCGATTGCCACGCTCGAACAGGGTGACGCCCAGGTCCCGTTCCAGGTCCCGCACCGCCCTGGTGACCGCGGGCTGTGTACGTCCGACCTGTTCGGCCGCACGGATCATGCTGCCGCTCTCGGCAATCGCGGCCACGAGGCGAAGGTGCCGGACCGAAACCCGGTGCAGGCCGGTGGACGGTCGGGCCATGGTCAGTGTTCGGACCTTCGGACCGGTGATTCCGTGGCCGCCAACGCAGTTCCCGCCACCGGGTCCCACGTCGCGTGCACGGTCGGGCCCGACGGTTGCTGTCTCACAGGTCGGCGTAGACTGCTTGTTCGTAGGCGTCGTAGGTCGCCATGAAACGCTCTTCGACAAACGGAAGCGACTGGGTCATGATCACCGCGGCAATGCCTTTCGTCGGGTCGAGCCAGAAGTGGGTGTTGCAGACCCCTGCCCAGGTCAGAGATCCGGCGCTGCGTTTGCCGGGAATCGCCTCCTCGTTGCGCGCGAATGCGAAGCTGTGCGTGACCCGCGTACCCGGGAACAGGTCGACATCCGCAGTCACCGGCGGTGCGATGGTGACCATTTTCTGGAAGGTCAGCCCCTGCATGTGATCGACCGTCATGTCGGCGACAGCCTGCTCGGAAAGGATTCGCGCACCGTCCAGTTCACCCTTGCACAGCACCGCGCGCAGGAACCGCAAGTAGTCCGGCGCCGTCGAGTAGAGGTTGTGGCCCATGCCGTACATCTCGGGGCGCGACGGCGGCGCGAGGTCGAACGGGACGAAGACGCCGTCCTCGCCGCGAGCCATCAGCGTGCCCAGGTTTGCCGCCATGCCGCCTTCAAGCTCGAACCCCGTGTTCGCCATCCCCAGCGGCTCGAAGATCTCCTCGCGGCAGAACACGTCGATGGTCCGCCCGTCGACGGCCTCGACCACCTGGCCAAGCCAGTCGATTCCGATGCCGTAGCCCCAGCGGGTACCGGGGTCCGATGTCAGCGGGTAGAAAAGGGACTGCTTGAGCCCGGAGAGTATTGTGGGGTGACCGGTCACCTCGAGGTATCTCGCGACATCCGCGTTCCAGAACTCGTACTCGAAGCCGCTGGTATGGGTTGCCAGGTGGCGCAGGGTGGCCCGAACCCTCGGCGCCCGCAGGACGGGCGTATCGCCGTCGTACCCGTCCAGCACCTGCACGCGGGAGAATTCCGGCAGGATGTCGACGACCGGCGTGTTGAAATCGATCTTGCCGCGATCGATCAGGATCATGGCCGCGACCGAACCGATCGCCTTGGTCATGGAGAAGATCCGGAACACCGTGTCCTCGCTGGCGGCGCGGCCGGCCGCGGCCTCGCCCGCGGCCCCGCTGAACCGGGTGCCGTCGGCATCGGCGACCATGCCGACCGCAAAGGGAACGTCCTGGCGGGCGACCGCCTGTTCCAGAACCGCGTTCATGTTCGCCATGCCGTGTCCTCCTCAAGCTCCGAATGTCGCCCCGGCCGTCCGGTCCCTTGCGGTACACCGCACGCTCCCGGGGCCGGACGTGCCATTGCACATCTGTCTGTCCAGCTCGCCCGATCACCGGAATCCAACCCTACGGCACCGGTTTGCTGCCCGTCACGCCGCTTCTTGTGACAGGGGATGGTGATCCAACCAGGCCCGTGCAGGTAGGGCCATCAATTTTTCCCGGCGTGTCCCGACCTCGATCTCCGAGCCCGGACCTTGAGGCGATAAACCGTCCAGCCTGGATGCCCGGATCCAGCGTGGACGTATCGGATATTAGTGACCCAATCATATACTGTGGGAGGAATATTGCCATGGACGACCTGCAGGCGTTCGCCAATGAGTTTGCTACGGCCCTGGTGGCTGCCGACGCGCTGCGCCCTGTCGCCGTCAATCGAAAGTCCGGCAAATCTTGGCTCTTATTAGGATGACTTGACAGCGTCATGCCGCCTGCAGGGCCTGACTCGAAGACCTGCAGGCGCATTTTCCTTGCATGTTCCACGTTTTATCCTGTATATTTCCCGTACTGTTCGGGAGACACCGCATGCCGTCCGAAACAAGACCCGGGACAAGACCGCAGCGTGCACACCGCCAGGTCACATACCGTCTGCTGCCGCAGACGCGGGGCAACTGGCGCCGCCTGGAGCGGGTGCTGGAGGCGCAGCGCCAGCTGTACAACGCCGCCCTGCAGGAGCGGTCGGACGCCTGGCGCCTGGCGGGCGTCTCGCTCTCCTATATCGACCAGGCGAAGTCCCTGACGGTGTGCCGCCGGGAGCTGCCGGAGATGGCGGCCGTGCCGGTCGCCATCCAGCGCGGCACCCTGAAGCGGGTGGACGAGGCCTTCCGCGGATTCTTCCGCCGGGCCAACGCCGGGCAGAAGCCCGGCTACCCGCGGTTCCGCGGACGGCGGCGCTTCGACAGCATCTCCATCGTCTCCGGGGTGAGGCTGGAAGCAGGCAGGCTGCGCCTTCCCGGTTTCGGCTGGATGACGGTGCGCCGGCGCGTCGGCACCCCGTATCCGGACGCCCGTCCGGTCTCGGCAGTGCTGAAGCGCGAGGCCGGACGCTGGTATGCCGTGATCTGCCATGCTGTCGCTCATCCGCAGCCGGAGGATGACGGAACAGTGATCGGCATCGACATGAACGCCGGCCAGGTCGCGGCGAGCGACGGCCGGCTGTTCCACGCCCCGGACACACGCCGGATGGAGGCGCGGGCGAAGCGCCTGTCGCGGAAACTGGCACGGCAGAAGCGCGGTTCGGGCCGCCGGGCGCGCACCCGCGCCCGTCTGGCGAAGACGAGACGGCGCCAGGCCGGCACAAGGCGCGACTGGCACCACCAGGTCTCGCGCAGGATCGCGGAGGGTGCGCACACCGTCGCGATCGAGAACCTGAAGGTGAAGGCCATGACGGCAAGCGCCCGCGGCACGGCGGAAGAGCCGGGCAGCGGGGTGAAGCAGAAGGCCGGGCTCAACCGGGTCGTTCTCGACACCGGCTGGGCCGCCCTGCGCGCGATGCTGGAGTACAAGGCGGGGCGCGTGATCGCGGTCGATCCCCGCCACACCAGCCAGACCTGTGCAGCGTGCGGGCACGTCGATGCCCGATCGCGCAGGACACGGGACCGGTTTCACTGCGTGGCCTGCGGCCACGCCGATCATGCGGACGCGAATGCTGCCCGCACCATACGGCGTCGGGGACTGGCGCTGCTGCACGGGGAGGCTGCCGGGGTGCCGGGCCGTGGAACCGTGAATACACGAAGAAGGATGGCGGCATGACGCTGTCAAGTTTTCTTTGTAAGCCCCCAAATCTTACCGGGCTGGCATCGGGCCGCATGAAGAAGACGTAACCATGAATAAAGTCCTGAAACAGTTGAAGACTGCTTTTCCCCATGCTCACGGTCGTCCATAGAGCACCCTGCCTTCCCGCAAGGCGCGCGCGAGCACATGATTGAGGGAACCGCGCCAGCGGTCGGCCTCTTCGAGGCTGTAGACCAGGATATCCTTTGGAACGTGGAACTTCGCGAGCGCGCGCCAGAGACGTGTCTCTTCCGCGCCGCGGTCCCGGTCCGGCCCAAACGGCTCCGCCTCGACGACCACCAGATCGACGTCCGAGTCCGCCCTGACGTCGTCGCGGGCACGGGAGCCGAACAGGATAACCTGCTCGGGGTCGACCGCCTCGACGATGACCGCCGTCATCCGCCGCAGAAGCGCATCGTCAACCTTCGTCATGCTCGTCCACCCTCACCTTGGAGACCTTCTCAAAGGCCAGACAAGCATCTTGCGCGGTGTTGCCGCTCTCGTCGACATGACCGACCCTTATGGGTTCGCCTCATCTGTGCTCGCCGACAATATCGTGGATTCAGCGATGACGACGCTCCCTTTCGCCTTGGCCAGGAGGCGGCCTGGAACGCTCGAATGGCCGTGCTGGTCCTCGCGCCGAGGACGGACGCCGTAGCCGGTCCCGGGTCGCCACTACCGAGCAGCGACCTGATCACGGCCGCGCACCACTCTGTCGCGCAGGTTCCGATCCGAGGTTCCGAGTCGGGAAGCGGCGAGGTTGAACCACTTGTGCGCCTGAACGAAATTCTGTGCCACCCCGTCGCCGAGTTCGTGCATGACCCCGAGATTGATCTGAGCGCCGGCGTTGCCCTGCTCCGCGTATATCCGGAACCCTCGAAGGGCCGTGGCGTAGTCACATCGCTCGTATGCCGCGGCGGCTTCGACCAGGGTCTGCGCCGCCGCCGGGAGCGTGGCCATTGCCGTCAGCGCAGGCGCGAACGGGACGAGGTGTCGAATCTGCTGCCTGATCGTTTTTATGCTCGATCTCTGTCCGTCGAATCCGTCACCGTTGGTTTATTGCGTGCCGCCTGTGCCACCCGCGCCGCACGGCTGGCACAGGCGGCACGGGTGGGCGTGACACCGCGGGCACCGCGGAACGCGGCTCAGGGCGGTCCATCGCTTCCGTCGGCCTCTGCTGACCGATCATGCCGTCGGGGACCGGGCCAGGTCGGGTGCCTTTGTTCGCTCGCCATCATCTTCGCGGGAAGGTTGGCGCGCACCCGTTCGAGCACGGCCTGCGGATCCCGCTCCGTCTCCCAGCTTTCCTCGATGACGGCGGCGGTGTCCGCCAGCCGGGCGCCTTGCATCATGGCCCGGCGGGTCAAGCCATACAGGGCGTCCTCGACGGTCTCGATCGTCGGGTCGCCGTCGGACGGCCATACGGCTCCCAGCGCGAACTCCAGCAGCTTGCGGCGCCCCTCCGGGCCGGCGTAGAGGCGGGGCATGACTTCATCCTGGACATGCAGGATGGAGGGATGAAGGAACCCGAAGCGGTCCGCGTTTTTCTCCGCCCAGCGATTCACATCATGGTGAAGGACAGATCGCATGTTGCTGGTTATCAGCATTCGTTGGCCGGTCACGAGCGCCTGCGCGATGATGCGCGTGTCGCTGTTTTCCGGAACCTCGTCGGGCAGGATCCGGGGAAAGGCGTCGGGATCGATCGTCCGGCACACCTCGTCGGCCATCTCCTCCTGTTCCGGGGTCAGCGCGAGCAAGCGGTACACGCTGTCCGTGGACAGGAGTTCGTCGGCCCACCACAGGGCCGACAGACGGTGTAGCTGAAGATATCGCGGCCCGCTGTTCCCTGCCCGTTGCAGATCCTCGGAAACCCGCCGACGTCCGGTTTCGATGTCCTCGGCGAGAATCAGATGGCCCGCAAGCTCGCGGAAGACCTGGGGCAGAATGCGGACCTGGAGCCCTGCCATTTCGTGCCACGCGGCATTGAAGCGTCTCTGTGCAGGGTAGACAAGCCGGTTGGTGTCTAGCGCGAGATCCATCCATCACGCTCCAGGGCTTCCATGAATTCCGGCGTGTAGAGCGCTGTCGCCGCCCTCTTCTGGTGGCGGCGCTCATTCGGCCGAAGGCCGGAATCGGCAGTCCTTTCCTCCGGCGCCTCCGGGGGGGGGCCGGGAGACCTGTCCCTCTCGTATCGCGGCAATGACATCGGGTGCCTCCACGGTCGATCAGAGATCGCCAATATATGCGACAGGGCCTGTCAGGCGTAAAGTGCCGGCGCCGCCGCAGACAGCAGCTCACGCAGTTCCGTCTCGTCGATCGGAGGCAGGTCGATCCAGGCGATCTCGCAGAGATCGGTGTCGTCGGAGGCCGAAAACACCAGCCCGGACAGCGCGTCGGCGGGCGCCTCGTCGGGCATGACGCCGGCCTCGGCATCCACCTGCACCGCCCGGGCAATGAACCGCGGCGACCTGGCGTGCACAACATATTCGCGGCGGAAGCCGCCAGCGCAGGGCTGTCCCTCGCCTGTGATCCATTCGTCCTGCGGCGCCGACGGATGGCCATCCAGGGCCGGCGCGAGCGCTGCCGCGATCTCCGGGGCAATGCGCGACGTCCCCGACGCCCAGCGCCGTACCGTGCGCGGCGCCACGCCCAGGCGCGCAGCCATCGCCGTCTGCCAGCCACGGGCGCCGCCGTAGAAGGCCACGCCCACGGTGCGGAATTCGGCATCGGTCATGACGTTCGCGTTCTCGGGCATTCGAGTCCGCCGGTGACAGGTCAGTCCGGGACCTGTCCGGGTCGCCACTCCCGTGCCAGGCGCTGCGCTTCGGCGAGCTCGGTCGGGGTCAACCGGGCGGCAACCCGATCGCGGTCGCGCACCGCTGTGTCGTGCCGGTCCCGATCCGAGGTTCCGAGTCGGGAAGCGGCGAGGTTGTACCACTTGTGCGCCTGAACGAGATTCTGTGCCACCCCGTCGCCGGCTTCGTACTTGAGCCCGAGAGCGAGCTGAGCGATGGCATGGCCCTGCTCCGCGTGTATCCGGAACCCTCGAAGGGCTGTGGCGCAGTCACCTCGCGCGGATGCCGCGAAGGCTTCGTCGTAGGTCTGCGCCGCCGCCGGGAGCGTGGCCATCACCGTCAGCGCAAGCGCGAACGGGACGAGGTGTCGACTCTTCTGCCTGATCGTCTTCATGCCCGATTTCCGTCCGTCGGATCCGTCCATTTGCCGCGTCAGCCCGCCTCGTGTCGCGCTCGATGGCGAGGGCAAGATCGCGGAGTTCCCGGGCGGCCGCCCGGACCGTGACACGATCGTGCTCCAGCACTGCCGCCCGGATGCGTCGCGCCAACACCCTGCTGTTGCGTGACGCCTCGACTGCGCGGCACCAGTAGTCGCCCGCCTCGGCGAAGCAACGCTCCTCACCCGAAACTTCGTCGCCGGGCCCGGTATCGTCGGTGAGACGGACGCACTCTTCGTAGGCGTTGCCGTAGATCCTTTCAGTCTGGGTTCTGGCGTCGTATACGCCCGTGTAGGGGATGTTTCCGGCATCGCTCGTCCAGTCGACCCGGAAGCCCGTCGCACACATCCGGGTCAGGTGTCCGGCGACCTCTGTCGGCAGGATGGCCTCGATCGCCGGGTCCACGCGGGCGTCAGGTGTCGTCGTCGCTGTCGGTTTCACCGGCATGTCCGGTCTCCGCTGTGAATGGCTGTGCAGCATCCGGCTTTCGGCCGACTGGCGCCGGCACCTGCCCTGCGATTGCCAGAGTGCCGTCACCGGCGGCGCTCTTCAATCCGCGAGCGCCGGTGAGCGATCCATGTCGCTGGCCGACGCCCCGCGATCAGACGCACGGTCCGGAATGGCTGCGCTGCGGGTGTTTCGTCACTCCATGCTGTGGAATGATACCGGCCTGGCAAGTGGCGCAGAGCGAAACCTGGCTTCGATACTCCCTGGTTACGCAACAATGGGGAACAGCCGGGCAATGGAGACAACATGTTATCGAGGGGGAAATGAGGGAAGGCAGCGAGGCAGGCTCATGACGGAAGTCCCCGCTCTTCAGGACCCGGTGCCCGCGCCGTCGAACGGCCTGACCCCGGGCCGGTTCCGCGACCTCGCGGCCATGCCGTCCGAGGCCGAGTGGTTCGCCAACATCCGCAACGACCGCACCAGGCGGGCCTACCGCCGTGACGTACACGAGTTCTGCGCCTTTGCCGGGATCACCGGGCCCGGCGACATGCGGGCCGTCACCCGCCCCCACGTGATCGCCTGGCGGCACACGCTCGAGGAACGCGGCCTGGCGCCCGCCAGCATCCGGCGCAAACTGTCGGCGCTGGCCTCGCTGTTCGATCACCTGTGCGAGTGCAATGCCGACAACCCGGTCCGCGGCGTGAAGCGCCCGCCGGTCGAGGCCGCCGGCGAGGGCAAGACGCCGGCGCTGAGCGATGCCGAGGCCCGGGCGCTGCTCGATGCGCCGCCCCCCGATACCCTCAAGGGTCAGCGCGACCGCGCCATCCTCGCGGTCCTGCTCTATCACGGGCTGCGACGGGCCGAGCTGTGTACTCTCCAGGTCCGCGACATTCAGCGCCGCGAGGGCGTGATGCACCTGCGTGTGCACGGAAAGGGCGGCAAGGTGCGGTTCGTTCCCGCCCACCCCCATGCCCTGCGCCTGGTCGAGGCCTGGCTCGAGGCCGCCGGCCATGGCGCAGACCCGGCCGCACCGCTGTTCCAGCCGCTGCACAGCAACCGCGGCGCGGACATGCGGCCCCTGGAGGATGGCGCCGTCTATCGCGATATCGTGCGCTACTGGGCCAGTGCCGCCGGCATTGATGAACGCGCCGGGCTGTGCGTGCATTCCCTGCGTGCGACCGCCGCCACCAACGCCTTGCAGCACGAAGCCGACATCGGACGCGTCCAGGACTGGCTCGGCCACGCCTGTGTGTCCACGACACGGCTCTATGACCGCCGGGCCGTTCGGCCCGAGGACAGTCCGACATTCAGGGTGAAGTACTGAGCGTGCGGGCTGTGAAGTTACGGCTCTGGCCATCCCGACTTCGGCCAGCCTCCCGCCCGGGAATGTTCGAGACGGCAATTGGCCATTCGCGCATTTTTGTGCGAGAGTGCCGGTCATGAACGGTCGTGAATTCATGGCGAAGGTGAGGAAGCTGGCACGCAGGAACGGGATCGCCGTCAGGTTCGACCGGACGAGGGGCAAGGGCAGCCACGGCACCCTCTATTACGGCGACCGCCATACCGTGGTGAAGGACCGCAGGAAGCCGCTCAAGATCGGCACGCTCCGCGGCATGTGCAAACAACTCGGCATCGACCCGGACCACCTTTAGGGAGTTCCGATCATGGCAACGCGATACAGCTACCCCATCGACCTCCACGAGGAGCGCGAAGGCGGATGGTCGGTCACCTTCCCCGACTTCGACGAGGCGTTCACGGACGGCGAGACGCGCGCCGAAGCGACCGCCGAAGCCGCGGACTGCCTGGAGGAGGCGCTCGCGGGCCGTATCGCGCGGCGCGAGGACATTCCGGCGCCGAGCCCGGCCAGGGGCCGGCCGGCGGCGGTTCCAGGCGCGGTGCTGGCCGCCAAGGCGGCGCTCTACGAAGCCCTGCGCGAAGAGCGGCTGTCCAACAGCGCCTTCGCGTCGGCAATGGGTGTCCAGGAAAGCGAGGTCCGCCGCATGCTCGACCCCCGCCACGCCACCAAGATCGGCCGTCTGGAAGAAGCCCTGGCCCGCTTCAAAAAGCGGCTGGTGGTCACAGTGGAAGAAGCCGCCTGACCCGCCCGGCTCTTGCGCGGTCGGCCTCCTTTCGCGCCGTTTGCCCGGGCCGCGGCGGCGTCCGGGCGGGCGGGCGCGCAGGCGAGCGCCGCGACAACCCGGATCGGGAGAAATAGAGGGGCCAGAAACCGCGCCGCCGGTTTTTCGGGCTGTGCCCGGACGCCTCCATGGCGTTACCAGGGAGGGACTTCAGCAGCCGGGCGCCGTTTTCGACCGTCGCCGGCAGGATGGAGGCCGTGGGCGCGCGCCTTGTGTCTCCGCTTTGATTTCGCGGATTGGGGATCTTGTGGTGCGCCCGGGGATTGGCCGGGGAGTCCGCGGCTGACGACGGGACCATCCCCGGGGGCGTGAACATGGATACGCCATGGATGGCGCCGATCTGGACCGTCCGTGTTTCCGATGATATATTCCATTGTCATATCTTTTCCGGAGATCTCCCATGTCGCGAACGGCCAAACTCTTCTGGTCGGGCCGCTCCCAGGCTGTGCGGCTGCCCAAGGATTTCCGGATGGAGGGTGCCGAAGTCCGCATCCGCAGGCAGGGCGCGGCCGTGATCCTGGAACCCGTTTCCTCGGATTGGAGCTGGCTCGACGCCCTGGCGGGTCAATTCTCCGAGGACTTCTTCGCCGGGGGGCGCAACCAGCCGGAGCTTCCATCGCGAACGGACCTCGACAGCGTTTTCGACTGATGCGCTACCTGTTCGACACCAACGCCTGCATCGCCCTGCTCAACGATACATCGCCACCGCTGCGCGACCGCCTGCGCTGCCTTGCTCCCCCAGATATCGGCTTGCCCGCTCCGGTCGCCTATGAACTCTACTACGGCGCCTTCAAGAGCCGGCATGCGGACCGCAATCTCTGGCTGCTGGATCGGCTGGAGTTCGAGATCGTGCCGTTCGACGCCGGAGATGCGCGCGCCGCCGGCGCGGTGCGCAGCGAACTCGAAGCGGCGGGGTGTCCGATCGGCCCGTACGACCTGCTCATCGCCGGGCAGGCCCGCGCCCGGAACCTGGTCCTGGTCACCGCCAACAGCCGGGAGTTCGAACGCGTCGAAGGGCTCGTCTGCGAAGATTGGACGTTTCCCGGCGCAGACAGGAAATAACCCATTGGTTCCACCGGCAGGGGCAGAATCGGACTGCCAGGGCAGCCGGATCACACATGCGGCGACGACAACCGGCCGGCGCATGCCCGTCAGGGCAGGTTCGACGCGGTCCTGGCGAGTGCCCAGATTCCTGATCATGCCATGGCTGACCGTACCGAACCTGGGGTCTCATATCCTCTCGCTCGTCCGCAGGCGGCTGCCCGGGGACTGGACCGCGCGCTCCGCCGTCACCCCGGTGCTCTGCGAGACCTTCGTGCAGGTGCCGCGCTACAGCGGCGGCGTCTACCGGGCCTCGGGCTGGATCCGTGTCGGGACCACCCTGGGGCGCGGCCGCTGCGACCGGGACAAGAAGGCCGACAAGCCGAAGAAGGACATCTGGCTCTGCCCGCTCAGGAAGGACTGGAAGCGCACGTTCAACCGCTGAACCGCGCCCTGTCCGCAGGCTCGCAACCGGAACGCCACCTGCCCTCAACCCAACCCGGCCACACAGGTGCCCACGGCGACGGGAAACCGCGCACGAACACCTGTGCAGCAAACGCGCATGAATGAACGGTGCGGGCAACGGTTCACGCGACTGCTCCGGGCGTCACCAACGATCGGAAATGACAATCAAGCGAGCCGGGAAACAGCCTGCTGAACATGGGTCGTCACCGCACGACCGAACGCTTACCTTCGGCCTAAACCCCCGCACAGACTCGACGCGACCGGCGACACTGTTTCCACATTTGAACGAATAATCTGCCGATGCCCGCTCCGCGGGCCGCAGCTCGGTCGTGCCGGCGCCAGCTCCGTGAACCCTCTTTTTCAGGTGTTATTCGTGCTGCTGCGCGAACAATGTGCAGTACGCGCCCACGAGCTCACAGACTCTGGATCACGTCGGCCGAGACCGGCCGGACCGACCCGTCCCCTACGGCCGGGGACCGCTCTTCCCGCGTCCGTGCGACAGCACCCGAGGACAAATGCCGGCAGCGATCACCTCACGCGGTATCACCTGCAGGCCTTCCTTGCGCGCCGCCTCCAGAACCCTGACGATCACTCCTGGCGTCAGTCCGGGCAGCACCACCGAACGCTCTGCTGCCCGCACACCATCGTGCAGATCCAGGATCTCGGCCGACAGCGCCCCATCGCGGCCGACGTCGATCCGCCACATTTCGGCTACCCCGAACGACCGATACACCTCGGGCTTGCCGGCGTCAGCGTGGGTCCGCTCCACCTCCACCACCAGTTCGGGCGGATTGTCCCGGGCAAACGCGTCCTCATTCATCTCGTTGTTCCGCATCGCACTCAGATACCGCACCGCACTGCTGCCCAGGTAATAGCTCTTGTCGGCCTCGACCCGACGCGAACCGGGTGGACTCCACGTGGTAGCCTCCGTCGCGACGAGCGGAATGGACAACGCTTGCGCGGCATAGAGAAGCAGATACGGGATCAGCCCGGCTGTGTTTTCATGCCTTGCCGAAGGCGCCATCACGGTAACTTCCCCACGCTCCGGATCGATGAAAACCCGCCGGCCCAGCCGGGACCAGTCATGACCAAGCACCGCCTCCAGGTCCGCCGGCAGGAAACGCCACTTCAAGAAAGTCGAGCCCATCCGCCCGGTACACACCTCCTCGAGCTCCCCACGCCGGCGCGGAAGCCCGCCCTCCTGACCCTGATCCTGCAGCGCCATCGTTGCCTCGCTCACACTGCCCTCTTCGAGCCCCAGTGTAGCTTCCGCGCCGGACACGGCAAACCGCGTTCAGCCGCAGGGCGATTCTGTTTTCTGCCTGGTGATCGGCTGGTGTGATTGGGTCTGGCCATTTCGTTTTTGATGTGTCAAAGTGCCGTCCATGGTGTTTCTTCCGGCCCTGGGTTCGTCCATCGATCTGCGCCTGGTCACGGTACGCCCGACCCTGGGTGCGCGTGAGCATCGGCTGTGGGACCGTCTGGTGGAGGAGCACCACTACCTGCGGTTCCACGGCATCGTCGGCAAGGGTCTGCGCCATGTCGCGCTGTACGGGGAGACCTGGCTTGCACTGGTCGGCTGGCAGCCGGGCGCGTTCAAGCTGGCCGCGCGCGACCGCTGGATCGGGTGGTCGCCGGAGCAGCAGTTTCGGCGCCTGCACCTGATCTGCAACAACTCACGGTTCGTCATTCTCACCCCTGAACGGGTGCCGAATCTGGCATCCCGCGTCCTGGGGCTGAGCCTGCGGCGTCTGTCTGCGGACATCCAGGCGGTGCATGGATATCCGGCCTTCCTCGCGGAGACGTTTGTCGACATCTCGCGATTTTCGGGCACCTGCTACCGGGCGTCGAACTGGCGTTCGATGGGGCTGACGCGCGGCTTTGCGCGCGAGTCCGGCGGCATTGCGCGCTGGCGCCATCATGGCCAACCCAAGGAGATCTTCGTGTTCGAACTGACCGACGACGCGGCCGGGGTCCTGAGCCGGGACGCGATCCCGCAAGAGTGGAATGCGGAACAGCACGACGATGCCGAGCCGATGGCCGCACCCCGGCTGCGCAGCCTGTTCGCGTGCCTGGGCGAGGTGGGCGAGTGCCGCAAGTCCCGGGGCAAGCGCTATCCGCTCAGGACCATCCTGGCGATCGCCGTCGCCGCCCGGCTCGCCGGCTACCGCGGCGTCACCGCCTTCGCCCAGTTCGCCGCCCTGCTCTCCCAGGAGCAGCTCGAGGCGGTCGGGGCCTTCTTCAGCCCGAGCAAGCGGCGCTTCACCGCGCCCACGGTCACCACCTTCCACACCATCCTCGCCGCCCTGCCGCCGGAGACCCTGGACGACGCCATCGCTGTGTGGGTCAGCCAGAAGGTCGGCGCGGACACGCCGCTCGCCATGGACGGCAAGGACCTGCGCGGCGCCTCGAAGCAGACCAAAGAGGGACGTCGCATGATGGTCGCGGCGGTCGAGCACACCACCGGCATGGTGCTCCGCCAGGTCGAGGTCGACGCCAGGAGCAACGAAATCCCCGCCGTGCGGGAACTCTCCAGCACGATCGACGTCAGCGGCCGTGTCGTCACCATGGGCGTAAGCGAGGGGCGTCCACCCCATCGCTTACCCGCATCAAGCATGGACGCGCTCCGTCACATCCGTACCGCAAACTCGAAAACAAAATAGTCCTGCCCGTGCAGGCTACCGCCTTGACCCGCCCCCGCGACTCCCGGAATGGGACATCGGCCTATCCACCGGAAAGCGTGACCGGTCCACGCAGAGCCAGCCTGTGAGCGCTACGCCGGAACCGGGGCAGTGGTGACAAGCGGGGGCGCGCGCAGTAGGGTCCGCGCGTTTCCCGTCCACCCATCCGCCGGGGTCCATCGCACAGATACGGCGCTCCGTCACACCGCCCCTGCCCGGTCCTCCGTCCCCGATCCTCCGCCCTCGCACCGGAACCTCGCCAATGCCCCTGTTCGAACGATATCTCACCATCTGGGTCGGTCTGTGCATCGTCGCCGGCGTCGGGCTCGGCCAGATGGTGCCCGGCCTGTTCGCGACCCTTGCGAGCCTCGAGTACGCCAGCGTCAACCTGGTCGTGGCCGTCCTGATCTGGGCCATGGTCTATCCGATGATGATCGCGGTCGACTTTTCGAGCCTGAACCGGGTTGCGGAACAGCCACGGGGCCTCCTGATCACCCTGGTGGTCAACTGGCTGATCAAGCCCTTCACCATGGCAGCACTCGGGGTCCTGTTCTTCAAGTCGGTGTTTGCCGTCTGGATCCCGCCGGAGGACGCGGACGGGTATATTGCCGGACTGATCCTGCTGGGTGCCGCGCCGTGCACGGCCATGGTCTTCGTGTGGTCGCACCTGACCCGCGGTGACCCCAACTACACACTCGTCCAGGTCAGCGTGAACGACGCCATCATGGTGTTCGCCTTCGCGCCCATTGTGGCGCTGCTGCTGGGCATCACCGAGATCCCGGTGCCCTGGGAAACCCTGTTGCTGTCGGTCGTGCTCTACGTGATGGTCCCGCTCGGCGCCGGCATCTTGACCCGAAGGTACCTGATACGGGCCCACGGCGATGCTTCCGCGGTCGACGGCTTCACGGCCCGGATCAAGCCGCTCTCGATCCTCGCCCTGCTCGCGACCGTGGTGCTGCTGTTCGGGTTCCAGGGCCAGGTGATCCTCGACCGTCCATTGCTGATCGTGCTCATCGCCGTCCCGCTGCTCCTGCAGTCCTACGGCGTGTTCGCGCTCGCCTACGCCGCGGCATGGGCGTGGCGGGTTCCGCACCGGATCGCGGCACCCTGTGCAATGATCGGGACCTCCAACTTCTTCGAACTCGCGGTCGCCGTGGCCATCAGCCTGTTCGGGCTGAACTCCGGTGCTGCACTGGCAACCGTGGTCGGCGTGCTCGTCGAGGTGCCGGTGATGCTCTCGCTGGTCGCGTTCGCAAACCGGACCCGGGCCTCGTTCGAGCGCCGCTCGGCGGAAGCCCCTCTCCAACGCCCGGTACTCTGAGCCGCCCATGTATCTCTCGAACCCGGAGCAGCGACAGGACACCCGGCGCTGGTTCGAGGATCTGCGCGACAGGATCTGCGCCGCTTTCGAGACCATCGAGGACGACCATGCCGGTCCCGGAGCGGAACCGCCTCCCGGACGCTTCGTGAGCACGCCGTGGAACCGTGACGGCGGCGGCGGCGGGGTCATGGCGCTCATGCGGGACGGACGGGTGTTCGAGAAGGTCGGCGTCAACGTCTCGACCGTGATGGGCGAGTTTTCCGACACGTTTCGCCACCAGGTCCCCGGTGCGGCGGACGATCCGTCGTTCTGGGCATCGGGCATATCGCTGGTCGCCCATCCCCGCTCGCCACGGGTTCCCACCGTGCACATGAACACCCGCCACATCGCAACCACCCGGTCATGGTTCGGCGGCGGAGCCGACCTTACCCCGATGCAGGACGATGCCGCCGCGGTCGCGTTGTTCCACAAGGCGTTCCAGGAGTGCTGCGACCGGCATGATCCGGAGTTCCATCACCGGTTCAGGGACTGGTGCGACCGGTATTTCTACCTGCCGCACCGCGGTGAGTCGCGCGGTGCGGGAGGGATCTTCTACGACACCCTCGAACGGGACTTTGCACGCGACCTGTCGTTTTCCCGCGACGTCGGGCAGACGTTTCTCGACATCTACCCGGCGATCGTCCGACGGCGCATGGACGAGTCCTGGAGCGACGAGGAGCGTCAACACCAACTGGTGCGTCGCGGCCGGTACGTCGAGTTCAACCTGATCCACGACCGCGGCACCCTGTTCGGGCTGCGCACCGGCGGAAACATCGAGGCCATCCTGATGAGCCTGCCTCCGCTCGCCGCCTGGCCAGGACCGGAGTGACGGTGTGTGGAACGAGCTTCGCCGGTCACCATGACACGGTGCGCGCGGTGCCTGCGCCTTGTCACTCAAGGTACGGGTGCGGCCAATCGCCCCGGCAGCGGCGCAGCGGCGGCCGGCCACCCTGGTCTTCGGCAGAAAACCCGCCCCGCATAGCCGCCGAGGTGTGCGGGCAAGGCCGTCAGTCGAATACCGTGTCCATGTAGTGCTCGGCGTCGACAACCGCCTCGATCACTGTCGGACCGGGAGTTGCCAGTGCCTCGCTCAGGGCGTCACGCAGTCCCTGCGCGTCGCGCACGCCAGTCACCGGCACCCCGAAATAGTGTGCCGGCGGTTCACCGTATTCCCCCATCTCCACCTGCGATCCCCAGGTGGGGTACTGCCTGCGCACCTGCTTGATCTGGATCAGCGACAGCCAACGGTCGTTCAGGACCACCACCGGCAGCGACAGGCCGAGCCGGCGCGCCGTGGCCAGTTCACCCACCGTCATCTGGAAACAGCCATCGCCGATGACACACACCACCGGCAGGTCCGGGCGGGCGATCTTGGCGGCGATCGCGCCGGGCAGGCCGATTCCCATCGACGACCAGCCGTTGGTGACATGGCAGCTGCGTGGGCTGTGGGCGATCCACTGACTTGCGATCTGGTGGGTGTGCGCACCCACGTCGTAACTGACGATGCCGTCGCGCGGCAGCAGCTCGCGGACGATGTCGATTGCCTCGTGCGGCACGAATTCGGAGGACGCGGGCCGGAGTGCTGCCTGGAAGACGGCGCGGTGACCACCGATTTCCTCCTGCGTCCACTCGTTGGCCGCCGCCGGGTGCTCCAGCAGACGCTCCAGCGACGCCGCGATGTCCCCGGTGACCGTCCCGGCCACAGTCACGGTTCCGTCGACATCGGGATCCTCGATGTCGATCGAGAGCACCGGCACGTGACCGACCCAGGCCTCGTATTCGACCTCCACCGTGTCGAAACCCAGCCCGATGACGAGGTCGGCGGTCCGGATGAACCGGCGCTGGACCTGCCGGCATCCGCGCTCGATGCAGCCCACGGACAACGGGTGATCCTCGTCGATCATCCCCTTGGCCATTGTCGAGGACGCAAACGGGATCGCGTGGTGCTCAACGAAGGCGCGAAGCAGCTCCGGCCGGCGCATGCGCATCGCCGAGGAACCGAGCACCACCAGCGGACGCCGTGCCGCGGCAATAAGCCCGGCAGCGTGATCCACCTGCGCCCTGTCAGCAGGCGCGGGACCGTCCACCTCGCCCTCCCCGGCCCCGGTATCGACGGCCGGCGCAAGCGACACGTCTTCGGGCAGGTCGACGTGGACCGGGCCCTGCGGCTCCGAAAGCGCAATCCTGAGCGCCGAGCGCATGACCTCGCCGACGTTTCCGTCGCGTGCGGCCAGGCTCGCCTTGCAGATCGGGCCGAACAGCGCGTGGTGATCGATCCGCATCTGGATACGCCTGTCGAGTTGCGGCGTGTTCAGGGTGCAGGTGATCGCGATCATCGGCGAGCGATCAAGCCAGGCACTGCCGACACCGGTCGCAAGGTTGGTAGCGCCCGGCCCGAGCGTTGCAATACACAGTCCGGGGGCCCTGGTCATGCGTCCCATGACGTCGGCGGCGAATCCGGCCGACCCCTCGTGCGCGGTGAGCACGAATTCGATATCGCCCTGGCGCATCGCCTCGATCAGGGGCAGGACGTTGCCGCTCGGTACGCCGAAGCCGTGGGTGACACCCGCGCCCCGCAGAATCTGCACGATCAGGTCGGAATTGTTCATCGACCGGCTCCGATCTCAAGACATCTCGCCGGTTCCGCCTGCGGGATCGCGCCCGAACCAGATGCGGTACCGGATCATGGTGGCTAGCAGGAACACCAAAACACCGCCTCCTGCAAGCAGGAAAGCGCCCCGCAGTCCCGCCTCGAAACTGTCCGGTTCCGAGGCGCCCTGTGATTGGGCGTACCCGCGCAGAGCGACGAAGACCATGGTCAGGGTCGCGACACCCGAGACGACACCGATGGTCCTGGTCAACATTCCGAGGCTGCCGGCAACACCGCGCTGGGAGGCCGGCAGGCTCCCGGTAACGATGTAGAGGTAGGCGACCTGGAACAGGCCGGTGCCGATGCCCTGGACCGTGAGTGCAGCGACCAGCCAGGCGAGCGAGGGCCGGAAATCGATCAGGCCGACCGAAGCCAGTCCGAACCCGGTCAGCGCAATGCCGACGAATGCGAGGACGGGCGCGCGGATCCGGCCGATCAGCCGACCTCCCGCAAGCGCCGCTACGCCGACGCCGACGAAGCCGGTAGCAAGGACAAACCCTGCCATGGTCACCGACAGTCCTTCGATGCGGGGCAGCAGAAACGGGATCAGCAGCATCACCGAGAAACCGGCAAAGTACATGAGACAGCTCGCGGCATTCACCACCACGAAGTCAAACCGGCGAAACAGGCCAAGCTCGAGGATCGGCTCCCGGGCGCGGCGCTCCGCCCGCACGAACCAGGTCGTGGCCACCGCGAACACCGCAACCAGACCCAGGACCGGGACCACCCCGTGTTCCGGGATTTCCTGTAGCTGGTTGATCGCCAGCAGCAGGCTGGTCATTGCCAGCACCAGGCTCACGGCGCCCGCGGTGTCGTAGGGATGCCGTTCCTCCGACCGTTCCGGCGCGGGCAGCGCTGCAAGCAGCAGCAGCGAGACCGCGGCAATCGGTGCGCGGAACCAGAACACCGCCCGCCAGTCGAACCATTCCACCAGCTGCCCGCCAAGACTGGGTCCGAGCATGCTGCCGATCGCAAAGATCACGGTGAAGCTCCCGATCGCGCGGGCTCGTTCCCCGGCCGGGTACAGGCCGATCACCAGCGCCGGCCCGACACTGGTGAGCAACCCCGCGCCCAGTCCCTGCAGGAACCGGAAGAACAGAAGGGAGGCGAAGTCCGGCGCGATGGACACCAGGAGCAGCGCGCCGATCGAGAGCGCGAGCCCACTGGCGAAGACCAGCCGGTAGCCGAAACGGTCCCCGAGCTTGCCGAACACCAGCATCAGACTGGCGTAGGTCAGCACGTAGCAGATCACCACCCACCTGATCATGGCGAGCGGTTCGCCGAACGCGCCCACGATATACGGAAACGCGATGTTGACCGAGGTATCGAGTGGCGTGATCAGGGTGCCCAGGGCAACAGCCAGCAGCCCGACCCGGCGACGCGCTCTGCTCATCTCCCTGACCCGGTCAGCGGTCCGGGGCCAGACGCGTCTCCACCAGATTTACCCAGTAGCTCGCACCGAGCGGCAGGATCTCGTCATTGAAGTCGTATCCCGGGTGGTGCCAGTCCGATCCCGGCCGGTCCGCGACCCCCTGGCCGATGATCACGTAGGCACCGGGCACCACGTTCATCATGAAGGAGAAATCGTCGGAGGCCGAGATGGTGTCGCCGTTACGGTCGACCCGTTCATCCCCGACCACCAAAGCCGCGGCGGCACAGGCGGCCCGGAACTCGTCCCCGGCATTGACCAGCGGTGCGAACACGATCCGGAAGTCGACCTCCGCCTCCGCACCCATCGCCGCCGCCACCCCCGTGGCCACGCGGGCCAGGTTGTCACGGATCAGCTCCATGGTCGGGGTCGAGAAGGTTCGCGCGGTGCCCTTCATGTGGGCCGTGTGCGGGATCACGTTATAGGACTCCGCACAGGTGATCGCGGTGATCGAGAGCACGGCGACCTCGCGCGGATCGGCATTGCGCGAAACGATCGTTTGCGCCGCGGTCGCGATGTGAGCCGCAACCATCACCGGGTCGATCCCCGACTGTGGCCGCCCGCCATGCGCGCCCTTGCCATGGACTGTGATGTCGAACAGCGCCCCGCCGGCCATCATCGCGCCGGGACGGCTCGAGAACTTTCCGACCGCAAGACCGGGCCGGTTGTGCATGCCGTACACCGACTCGCAGGGGAACTTCTCGAACAGCCCGTCGGCCAGCATCGCCTGGGCGCCGCCGATCCCCTCTTCGGCCGGCTGGAAGATGAAGTGCACGCAGCCCTCGAAGTCCCGGGTCCGGGAAAGGTGGCGCGCCGCTCCGAGCAGCATGGTCGTGTGGCCGTCGTGGCCGCAGGCGTGCATCACGCCGGGCGAGGTCGACCGGTGGGCGAAGCCGTTCGCCTCCGGGATCGGCAGGGCGTCCATGTCGGCGCGCAGGCCGATCGCCCGGGTCGAGTTGCCGACGCGCAGCGTTCCCACCACCCCGGTCCGCCCGACGCCCGTGGTGACCTCCAGCCCCCATGACCTCAGTTTCTCGGCCACCAGTGCCGAGGTCCGGTGCTCCTCGAAACCGAGTTCCGGGTGGGCGTGGATGTCGCGGCGCCACGCCGTCATCTCCTCCTGCTCGGCAGCAAGCGCCGGTATGACGGCAGGGGTCTCCGGCATCCCTGTCTCTCCGGCGACGAGGTCCGGTCCGGTCAGTCGTCCGGGGCGAGTTGCGACTCCACGAGTTTCACCCAGTAGCTCGCGCCGAGCGGCAGGATCTCGTCGTTGAAGTCGTAGTTCGGATTGTGGACCTCGCATCCCCACCGGTCGTGTTCACCCTGGCCGATGTTGATGAACGCACCGGGTACCTGGTTCATCATGAACGAAAAGTCCTCAGATGCCGAGATCAGGTCTCCGGCCCGGTTGACCCGATCGTCGCCGACGATGGACGCTGCGGTGTCACAGGCGGCCCGGAACTCGTCCCCGGCATTGACCAGCGGTGCGAACACGATCCGGAAGTCGACCTCCGCCTCCGCACCCATCGCCGCCGCCACCCCCGTGGCCACGCGGGCCAGGTTGTCACGGATCAGCTCCATGGTCGGGGTCGAGAAGGTTCGCGCGGTGCCCTTCATGTGGGCCGTGTGCGGGATCACGTTATAGGACTCCGCACAGGTGATCGCGGTGATCGAGAGCACGGCGACCTCGCGCGGATCGGCATTGCGCGAAACGATCGTTTGCGCCGCGGTCGCGATGTGAGCCGCAACCATCACCGGGTCGATCCCCGACTGTGGCCGCCCGCCATGCGCGCCCTTGCCATGGACTGTGATGTCGAACAGCGCCCCGCCGGCCATCATCGCGCCGGGACGGCTCGAGAACTTTCCGACCGCAAGACCGGGCCGGTTGTGCATGCCGTACACCGACTCGCAGGGGAACTTCTCGAACAGCCCGTCGGCCAGCATCGCCTGGGCGCCGCCGATCCCCTCTTCGGCCGGCTGGAAGATGAAGTGCACGCAGCCCTCGAAGTCCCGGGTCCGGGAAAGGTGGCGCGCCGCTCCGAGCAGCATGGTCGTGTGGCCGTCGTGGCCGCAGGCGTGCATCACGCCGGGCGAGGTCGACCGGTGGGCGAAGCCGTTCGCCTCCGGGATCGGCAGGGCGTCCATGTCGGCGCGCAGGCCGATCGCCCGGGTCGAGTTGCCGACGCGCAGCGTTCCCACCACCCCGGTCCGCCCGACGCCCGTGGTGACCTCCAGCCCCCATGACCTCAGTTTCTCGGCCACCAGTGCCGAGGTCCGGTGCTCCTCGAAACCGAGTTCCGGGTGGGCGTGGATGTCGCGGCGCCACGCCGTCATCTCCTCCTGGTCAGCGGCAAGCGCGGGTATCACTGCACAATCTTCCGGCATTTCTGTCTCTCCGTGTCTCGAAGCGTCGCTACCAGCTGCCCGTGTTGCCCATGCTGGCCCACGGCTCTGCCTGCGGCAAGGCATCACCCTTCTGCAGCAGCTCGATCGAGACACCGTCGGGAGAACGGATGAACGCCATGCGTCCGTCGCGCGGCGGCCGGTTGATCGTTACGCCGGAGTCCATGAGCGACTGGCACAACGCGTAGATGTCGTCGACCTCGTAGGCGAGATGACCGAAGTTGCGTCCTCCGGTGTAGACCTCTGGATCCCAATTGTGGGTCAGCTCGATCGTCGGCGCCCAGCGATCGGACCGTGCCCGCTCCTCGTCCTCGGGCGCGGACAGGAAGATGTTGGTGTAGCGGCCGGCTTCGCTCTCGGTCCTGCGCACCTCGACCATCCCGAGCTTGCCGCAATAGAACTCCAGTGAGTCCTCGACATTGCTGATACGCACCATGGTGTGCAGGTACTTCATGACGCCCTCCTCCTGGCAGCGGTCCGTCGGGTTTGGCGCAGTCTACAGTCTCCCCGGAATTTGCATAGGGTCCGGCCGGCAGGTCCCGGCGGACACGCGAGACAGCAGGCGGGAGCGCGGGTAGACTGTGCCTGTTGGCTTCAGGATGCGAGGGAGTGGAGATCATGGCCCGGGGACTGCTGCTGGCGGCCTTTGACTTTTCCGGCGCCGATGCCGGGGAGTTTCACGACTGGTACGATCTCGAGCACTTGCCCGAACGCGCCGCGATCGCCGGGTTTGACAGTAGCGAGCGCTGGATCAGCGTGGAGAACCCGCAACAGGCCGTCGCGACCTATGATCTCGCGTCGATCGGGGCGCTGCGCAGCCCGGACTACCGGGCGGTCTCACACGAGAACGTGAGCCCGTGGACGACGCGGCTGGCGGCGCGGTCCACGCTCCTGATCAGGTTCGAGGGCATCCAGACCCTGCCCGGCGACGCGGAAACACCGGAGGGCGCCGGTGCGCTGCTGGTGAACGCGATCAACATCGCGGCCGAACACAGTCATGACTTCCATGCCTGGTACGATACCGAGCACATTCCGGCACTCGCATCCGTGCCCGGGACCCTTGCGGCCAGACGGTATCTTTCGGCCGAGACCGGCGGCAGCCACCGCCACGTGGCGCTCTATCATCTCGCGTCGGCCGACGTGGCCTCGTCCGATGCGTGGAAGCGTGCGGTCGACACGCCGTGGAGTGCGCGCGTGCGCGGGTGTTTCCGTGACCGGCTGCGCCTGCTTGCCACCCGGTACCACAGAACCCGCCCGGCGAACTGACGCCGGCCGGCGGCGACCTGCCGCGTTTGCGACCACGCGCGCCGCGGATCCGGTGGATGGGGCATCCTGCGTGCTCGAGTCCTTGCGTTCCGCGTCCGGACAGCGTGAAATGCGCCGGGCTTGATGGACGGAACACAATGACCGATCAGGACAGGAACAGGCCGCCGCAACTGCGCTGGATCGAGACTCCGCAGGGTCGGGGAATTGTCAACGGTGTCACCCTGGTGATCCTGCTGGCGATCACGCAGCATTTCGGGCTGATCGAGCCGGGACCTCCGGTCACGCTCGACAACATCATGATCTATTCGGTCTACGGGCTTGCGGTCGGCGTGATCATGTACGTATGGACCGGCTATCGCCTGCGGCGCAGGACGCGCCAGGACGGCCATAACGGCGCCTCACGTGGGGAGAACGACAAGTGATCGATGAACGGGACGTCGCATTTTACAACGAAAACGGGTACCTGGTCGTCGATGCGATCTACAGCGATGACGAGGTGGCCGCCATGCGTGCCGTGGTTGCCGATCTGGTCGGGAAGGCCGCGGGCATCAGCGATCACGATTCGGTCTTCGACCTCGAGCCGTCACACACGGCAGCGCGCCCGCGGGTCCGGCGGATCAAGGAACCCTACCTGGTGCATCCGCTGTTCCGCCAGATGGCGGAGCATCCGAAGCTGATCGCGGTGATGAAGAAGTTGATCGGTCCGAATCTGCGACTGCATGGCGGCAAGATCAACATCAAGGCGGCCGAGTACGGATCCCCGGTAGAGTGGCACCAGGACTGGGCGTTCTATCCGCACACCAACGACGACGTGCTGGCTGTCGGCGTCATGCTCGACGACATGACCGAGGAGAACGGCCCGTTGCTGATCGTTCCGGGCTCGCACAGGGGGCCGACCTACGATCACCATGTCGACGGCGTGTTCGCTGGCGCCATGGATCCGGTCAGGGACCCGATCGACATCGCCTCCGCCGCCCGCGTGATCGGCAAGGCCGGCGCCTGCAGCTTCCACCATGTGCGCGCGGTGCACGGATCCGAGCAGAACCGCTCGGGACGAGACCGCATGCTCCTGCTCTACCAGGTGGCGGCAGCGGATGCCTGGGACATGCGGCGCTTCAACGAGGAATGGGAGACCTGCGAGGCGCGGATGATCGCCGGACAGTCCACTCTCGAGCCGCGCATGGTGCCGTGTCCTGTTCGCCTTCCCTACCCTCCGGCACGACACGAGGGGTCGATCTACGAGAACCAGCGCGCACTTGCGAGCCGCGCTTTCGATTTCGATCCCGACCCGGACCTGGCGCCACGGGCAAAAGAGCGGGTGCTCGAGGACGCGGACTGAACCGACATCCCACGCCGTGCGGCCTTCGGGCGTGCGCAGTTTATCTGGTGGAATGTACCGGGCGGAGTGTGAGTATCGAGCGCCGAAGGACGTTCCACCGGTGCTTTCTGGCCGCACATGCGCTCAGGGCAATGAAGGCCGTCGCGTGCAAGCGGCTGAAACCGCGGGCACGGTACAGATCCTCGTACAGGCTCCGCTTCAGGAATTCGTCGCGCGGGGTCGCGCCAGGGACTGCCACCATCCGGAGGCAGTGTCAGAGAAACCAACCCTGCGCCGGTTTGGCCGGGCGGTCGATGGCCATGTCGGACGCAGCTCCTGATGGTGGTCGACAGAATGGAGTTGCGGTGAGTCCGCAAGTGCTCCGCACGAAGCGGAGACGCCAGTGGTCGTTGACGCGAACGCCGCACTGCCCGACCTGGTCACCGATGAGGACCGATGCCGCCGGGAATGCGCGGACTGCGGGCGCCAGACCTCGGTGACCGCGGGCACCGTGATGCACCGCACCCGTCTTCCGCTGAAGACCCGGTTCCTCACCGCTCACATCGTGGCCACGCATTCCAGCGGGATCCCGGCGCTCCAGCTGCAGGCACAGCTGGGCATCGGAAGCGACAAGTCGGCCTGGCTGCTTCTCCAGAAGCTGCGTCGGGCGATGGTCGATCCGGATCGGAATGTCCTTCAGGAGAGTGTGGAGGTCGACGAGGCGTCGATGCCATTCCGTGAGGGACGTGGAGCGCAAGGCCGGTCGAAAAAGGGCCGCAGCGCGGAGGGAAAGACGCTCCTGGCCGGCGCCGTCGAACTTTCCGGGGATGGAAAGTCCCGCCGCATCCGGTTGAGTGGAGTCGAGGGGAGGCGCGTCCTGCCGTAGGCGCGAGGGAGTAGCCGCCAGCGCCCTTTGACGATCCCTTTTTGGGGCTTACAAAGAAAACTTGACAGCGTCATGCCGCCATCCTTCTTCGTGTATTCACGGTTCCACGGCCCGGCACCCCGGCAGCCTCCCCGTGCGGCAGCGCCAGTCCCCGACGCCGTATGGTGCGGGCAGCATTCGCGTCCGCATGATCGGCGTGGCCGCAAGCCACGCAGTGAAACCGGTCCCGTGTCCTGCGCGATCGGGCATCGACGTGCCCGCACGCTGCACAGGTCTGGCTGGTGTGGCGGGGATCGACCGCGATCACGCGCCCCGCCTTGTACTCCAGCATCGCGCGCAGGGCGGCCCAGCCGGTGTCGAGAACGACCCGGTTGAGCCCGGCCTTCTGCTTCACCCCGCTGCCCGGCTCGTCAGCCGTGCCCCGGGCGCTTGCCGTCATGGCCTTCACCTTCAGGTCCTCGATCGCGACGGTGTGCGCACCCTCCGCGATCCTGCGCGAGACCTGGTGGTGCCAGTCGCGCCGGGCCATGGCGATGCGCCGTGCCGTCCTGGCGAGACGCGCCCTTGCTCGCTCCCGCCGGCGGCTCCCGCGCCTGCCCCTCGCCACCATGCGCTGATAGCGGCGTTTCCGGGCCTCGAGGCGGCGCGTGTCGGGGGCGTGGAACAGCCGGCCGTCGCTCGCCGCGACCTGGCCGGCGTTCATGTCGATGCCGATCGCGGTCCCGTCATCCTCCGGCTGCGCAACCGCGACAGCATGGCAGATCACGGCATACCAGCGTCCGGCCTCGCGCTTCAGCACTGCCGAGACCGGACGGGCGTCCGGATACGGGGTGCCGCCGCGCCGGCGCACCGTCATCCAGCCGAAACCGGGAAGGCGCAGCCTGCCTGCTTCCAGCCTCACCCCGGAGACGATGGAGATGCTGTCGAAGCGACGCCGTCCGCGGAACCGCGGGTAGCCGGGCTTCTGCCCGGCCCTTGCCCGACGGAAGAAGCCGCGGAAGGCCTCGTCCACCCGCTTGAGCGTGCCGCGCTGGATGGCGACCGGCACGGCCGCCATCTCCGGCAGCTCCCGGCGGCACACCGTCAGGGACTTCGCCTGGTCGATGTAGGAGAGCGAGACGCCCGCCAGGCGCCAGGCGTCCGACCGCTCCTGCAGGGCGGCGTTGTACAACTGCCGCTGGCTCTCCAGCACCCGCTCTAGGTGGCGCCAGTTGTCACGCGTCTGCGGTAGCAGACGGTATGTGACCTGGCGGTGTGCACGCTGTGGTTTCGTCCCGGGTCTTGTCTCGGACGGCATGCGGTGTCTCCCGAACAGTACGGGAAATATACAGGAAATAACGTGGAACATGCAAGGAAAATGCGCCTGCAGGTCTTCGAGTCAGGCCCTGCAGGCGGCATGACGCTGTCAAGTCATCCTAATAAGAGCCCTCTTTTTCGTGGAATGGCTGACATTGCCGCCGGCGCTCGCGGACACCGATCTCCGAGGCGCGCTGTATGTGAGCAGGGAGAATGTGCCGCTGATTACGCCGGAGGATCGGTTGTTGTCAGAGGCGGCAGAGCTTCTTGCAGCGCTCCTCGGGCATCCTGAGATGGCAGCGAGTCTGAAGGAACGATTGGCCGCCGTGCCTCGCGTCAAGATGACTGTGATCATGGACCGTCTGCCAGATAGGGCACGACAGGGGCAAGAACGGGACGTTCCTGCGGTGCTCGAAGCATGCCTTGTTGGTCGGTGAAGCTGATCCTCCACAAGGTGTCCGGTTGGCCGCATTCCTCGGTGAGCGTCCAGCCACGCAAATCAAGGGACAAAGATAGCTTGACGGCTCATGCCGTCTGCAGGGCCTGAACCGAAGCCCTGAAGGCGTTTTCTCCTTGCATGTTCCATGTTTTCTCCTGTATTTGTCCCATATTGTTCGGGAAACGCCGCATGCGTCCGCTCGCAGGCGGTGTTTGACTGCGTGGCCTGCGGCCACGCTGACAATGCGGACGCGAATGCTGCCCGCAACATACGGCGCCGGGGACTGGCGCAGCTGCACGGGGAGGCCGCCGGGTTGCCGGGCTGTGGAACCGTGAATACACGGGGAAGGATGGCGGCATGAGCCGTCCAGCCATCTTTGTAAGAGTCCCCAAATCAAGGCGAACATCGTTCCAGTGATCGGTGATCAGGCCTGGGCAAAGGGTGTGTTCGAAGTCTGGGATAACAAGCAGATCCAAGGTTCCAGGCGTGCCGCCATCGCGTAGCGCTTCTTCATGGCCGGGCGAAACTGCATGTGCACGACTGTGCGCCCCGCTGCATCGTGCCCACCCGGCCGGCACGCCTGGCCGATCGGTCTTCCCGAGGGTACCCGGAGTTTCGTCAGGCCGGGGACGTCTGCCGGTCCGCCGTCTCCCGCGGTCTGTGCAACGCGAACCACAGGAGGCTCGCCAGCTGGGCCGCGGCCACAGCGCCAAAGGCCGCCATGTAGGCCTGCGAGTGATAGCCGCCGTCCGCATCCTTCGGCCACAGGTCGATCACCTCGCCCATCAGGTACTGGGTGAGAAACACGCCGGAGAAGATCAGCATGTTCATCGCGGTGATCACCCGGCCGGACTGCTCCGGCGGGAAGTACCGTGTCAGGTAGGCAATGGTCGCCATGGCGATGTTGGCAAACAGGCCGAAGCCGATCCAGGTCCACAGGGCCTGGGGCATCACCCCGGTCAGGATCACGGTCTGGACCAGCAGGAAGGCGATCGAGAACACCACAAAGAACGAGAGCAGCGGAAACCCCCTGCGCTCGGCCCAGCTCGCCGCCACGCCGAGCAGCACCGAACCGACCGTGAGTGCCAGCGCAAGCGCCAGCAGATAGAGCGCAACCCCGTCACGCCCGAACCCGGCGACGTCCCGCAACCACGGTCCGGCCCACAGACCCTGGATCGCGAGGTTTGCCGACATGCCGGCCACCGTGAGCGGCGCCAGGCGCCAGAACACGCGGTTGGTGTAGATGCGCCCGAGTTCCCGGACCTGCCGGGCAAGCCCGGAGCGCATGACCGCCGTACGGCTCTCGGGAACCACGGCAAGGATCAGCCCGGACACCAGAACGGTGGCACAGGCGAGCGCCACAAAGACGTGACGCCAGCCGACCACCCCCAGGGCCGCCTCGAGCGGCGCGGTGGCCGACACCGCGCCGAGGCCCCCGACCGCCAACAGGCAACCGTTGACCACGGGCCAGTGCCGGGCATCGAACCAGATGGTGCCGGCCTTGATCGCCGCCATCAGGCAGCCGGCGACCCCGAGCCCGATCAGCCCGCGCCCAATGGCAAGCGTGACGATGTCGTCACCGAACGAGAACAGCAGCGCGCCAGCAGCGGCGGCAAGCAGCAGGCAGCTCTGCACCCGCCGCGGCCCGTAGCGGTCGAGAAGGATCCCGAGCGGCAACTGGAACGCCGCAAAGGTGAGGAAGTACATCGAGGTGAGGAATCCGAGGTCGCCGGCGTTCAGCCCCACCTCGGAAACCAGCTGCGGTGCGATGACCGCGTTGGTCGAGCGGTAGAAGTAGGAGAGATAGTAACCGGCGGAAAACGGCAGGAATACCAGCACGATGGCGCGAACGAGCGCGGTCTGCGCTCCGGGCCCGGCGTTCCGGCGGACCGGCGCAGTAGCCGGTGGTCCCAACATGAAAAACGTGTGACCGTGCACGACTGCATGCCCGCCCGGAAGTGACTGTGCCGGCCGCAGTTTCGCACAGTCCCGGCGCGCTGCGCACCCTCATGCCCGGCATTCGGCTTCACTTGTACCGGTCATGCTGGTAGGAGTGCCGCCAATCTGAGACCGAGAGGAAGGACCCTCCCCGATGGAGAAGAACTGGAGTCCCGGTTCCTGGCGGCAGTTTCCGATCCTTCAGGTCCCGGAGTACCGGGACACGGATCACCTGGACCGGGTAGAGAATGAACTGTCGGGATACCCCCCGCTGGTCTTTGTCGGCGAAGCGTTGCGCCTGAAGGAATCGCTCGGGCGGGTGGCACAGGGAAAATGCTTCCTGCTGCAGGGCGGCGACTGTGCGGAGAGTTTCGCCGAGTTCTCCCCCGACACCATCCGCGATACCTTCCGGGTCCTGCTGCAGATGGCGGTGGTCATGACCTTCGCTGCCGGCATGCCGGTGGTCAAGGTCGGGCGCCTGGCAGGTCAGTTCGCCAAGCCGCGTTCGAGCCCGGTTGAGGTCCAGGACGGGGTGGAGCTGCCGAGTTACCGCGGCGACATCATCAACGGGATCAGTTTCGCCAGGGATGAGCGTGAGCCCGATCCCGCCCGGCAGCTGCGCGCGTATACCCAGTCGGCGGCAACCCTGAACCTGTTGCGCGCCTTTGCCCAGGGCGGGTTCGCCGACCTGGAGGAAATCCATCGCTGGACCCTGGGTTTTGTCTCCAGCACGCCGCAGAGCGACCGCTTCCAGGAGATCTGCACGCGCATCGACGAGTGCCTGCGCTTCATGCGCGCCTGCGGGCTGGATGCCGGGTCCACCCAGCAGCTGCGGGAGACCGAGTTCTATACCTCGCACGAGGCCCTGCTGCTTGGCTATGAACAGGCGATGACCCGGCGCGACACCATCACCGATGACGGCGGCTGGTTCAGTACGTCGGCCCACATGATCTGGATCGGCGACCGGACCCGGCAACCCGACGGAGCCCATGTCGAGTTCGCCCGGGGTGTGCACAATCCTCTGGGCCTGAAATGCGGGCCCTCGCTTGATCCCGACGACCTGCTGCGGCTGATCGACATCCTCAATCCCGACGACGAACCGGGTCGGCTCACGCTCATCTGCCGGATGGGTTCCGACCAGGTGGCCGAGAAACTGACGCCGCTGATCCGCGCGGTCGAGCGCGAGGGACGGACGGTGGTCTGGTCGTGCGACCCGATGCACGGCAACACGATCACCTCGTCGAACGGCTACAAGACCCGCCCCGTCGACCGGGTCCTTGCCGAGGTGCGGGGCTTCTTCGAGACCCACGCCGCCGAGGGCACCTATGCCGGCGGGGTTCATCTGGAGATGACCGGACAGGATGTCACCGAGTGCCTCGGCGGTGGGTCGCGCAGGGTCACCGAACAGGCGCTGGCGGACCGCTATCACACTCACTGCGATCCGCGGCTGAACGCATCGCAGTCGCTCGAACTCGCGTTCCTGATTTCCGACATGCTGGGGGCACGCCGGATCGCTGCATCTTGACCTCGTGCCGGCTGGCCGGCAAAAGCGAAGGCTGATGGGGGCAACTGCCCCCGCGGAGGCGGGCCCGGTCCCATGAACAGACGCGCGCAGGACCAGCCGCCGGCCGGTTCCGGACATGAGGGAGGAGCTGCGGAGCAGGCGACGCCTGTGCCGCGCATGACGGTCGAGCCTGGTGAGACAAGCCTGTCGCGATATGTCGACAGCTACTTCCTGCGTACCAAGGCAATCGTTGCGCGCTTCGGAGACAAGACCGTCACCTACGCGGTGTTCATGCGCCGTCCGGTAACCTCGGCACCGAGGCTGGCGACCGCCTGGCTCGAGCACATGGCACGCGAGCGCGGCACCGCGATCGAGGTCGACCTGAAGTACCGGGAAGGCGCCTGGGTCGGTGCCGGTGAACCGATCCTCTATGTCTCGGGCTCCTTTCACGATCTTGTCGATCTCGAGACCCAGTTCCTGCAGAAGCTGGGCGGAGCCTGCGTGGCGGCCTACAATGCCTACGTCATGTGTGTCGAACTGCCGAAGGTGGCGTTTCTCGCCATGGACGCGCGGCACTGCGCCGGCAACGAGATGGGCGAACTCATGGCCTACGGTGCCAGCGTCGGCTCGCGCAAGGCACGCAAGAAGGTCGGAGCCATCGGTTTTGTCGGCAGCGCCACCGACAACACCGCGCATTTCTTCGGTCGCGAGCGCGGGCTCGGCACCATGCCGCATGCGCTGATCGGCTACGCCGGCTCGACAGTGCGCGCGGCGGAGATGTTCCGTAACACCCACCCCGACCAGGACCTGACAGTGCTGGTGGATTACTTCGGCCACGAGGTTTCCGACGCGATCGCGGTCTGCGCCCGGTTCCCCGATCTCGTGCAGCAGGGTCGGTTGTCGATCCGGCTCGATACCCACGGCGGACGCTACGTCGAAGGGCTCGACATGGGACAGTCCTATGCAGTGATCGAGCGTAATGCGCCGCGTGCAATTCGCGGCTACCGCTCGCAGCCGGAACTGCGGCACCTGATCGGGACCGGCGTCTCCGCCGCCGCGATCTGGTACCTGCGCGAACAGCTCGATGCCGCCGGTTTCGAAGGTGCCCGGATCGTGGCGTCGAGCGGCTTCTCGCCCGAGAAGTGCCGGATCATGGCACTCGCCGAAGCTCCGATTGACGTGGTCGGGACCGGTTCATACCTGCCCGAAAAATGGAGCGAGACCTACGCGACGGCTGACATCGTCGACTATGGCGGTCAACCCGCGGTGAAGGTCGGACGGGAGTTTCTGCTGCGCAAGCAGGAGTGACCGCTCACCGGCTCGGCAGCGCGTGCGGTTGTGATCAACCCTGTGGACAAACACGGGCAAAGACTGCAGATATGACGATGGGGTCGGACACCGGAACACCCGGACCGGTTCGGAGCACAGGTGGCAACGAGGTACCAGGACCATGCTGACGTTCCCGGAAGAGTTGATGCTGCTGTTGCTGGACGACACCGATGGCGACTTCCTGCCGCTCGCCGAGGGTGCCATCCGCTACGCACTGTCCGGCGCGGTCCTGATGGACCTGGCGCTGGCGAACCGGGTCGATACGGATCTCGATTCCCTGACCCTGATCGACCCGACACCGATGGATGACGGCCTGCTGGATCCGGCGCTCGCGCTGATCGCCGCCAGCGGCGAGCGGCATACACCGCGCTACTGGGTCGAGACCATCGCGAACGATGCAGTCAACATCCGCGAGACCGCGCTCGCGAGACTGGTTCAGCGCGGCATTCTCGAGCGGCAGGACGAACGGTTCCTGTGGGTGTTCCGGTCCCGGCGCTACCCGGTGGTCGACGGAACCGCCGAACGCGAGGTCAAGCTGCGGATCATGAGCGTGCTGTTCTCCGACGAAATCCCCGAACCGCGCGACATCGTGATCATCTGCCTGGCGTACGAATGCGGAATCCTCGCGGAACTCGTGCCGCAGCGCGAACTCAGGCAAATGCAGGACCGGATCGAGCAGATCCGCAGGATGGACCTGATCGGCCAGGCGGTTTCCCAGTCGGTCTGGGACATCCAGACTTCGCTGGTCGCGGCCGCCTATCCGATGGTCTGATCCGTCACGGCCCGATGCCGTCGATGCGATAGAAGGCTGCGGCGTTCCGGCGAAACACCCGGTCCCGGTCGTCTGCCGGAAGGTCACCCAGAATCTCCAGCATCCCCTCGAGCTGTTCACGGTAGCCGATCCGCAGGCCGGCGACCGGGAAGTTCGAGGCCCACATACAGCGTTCGACCCCGAAGATTTCGACCGCCTCGCAAACGACGCGCCGGTTGCCGTCGACGGTCCACGGCGCATCCTTCAGTCCGAGTTCCGACAGTTTCACATGGACATTCGGCAGGGCTGCGAGCGTCTTCATCGCGGTCCGCCACGCGGCAAGTCCCTCCTCGCTGCGGTCCCAGGGAAACCCGGTGTGATTGAGGACCACCGGCAGGTCGCCGCGCGGCCCGATTGCGTCGGCCGCCTCCTCGAGGTGCCAGTACGGAACCCTGAGATCATAGGTCAGCCCGAGTCGCTCCAGTACGGCGAGACCGGTGCGCCAGGCCGGGTCCCGCATCGTGCCCGCAACCGGCAGCGCCGCGGGGTCGCCGTCCGGCGACGTCACCGGCTTCGACCGAACGCCTCGAAACAGCGGGTGGGCCATGTGGCCGCGCAGGATGCTCTCGCAGGCCGGTGCCGCAAGCCACACGTGACCGACGATGACACTGGGAAGCCCGTGCTCCCGGTTGAGACCGGTGAGCCACCCGGTTTCCGCGACCTGGGAAGCTCGGTCCCACTCGGCCTCCACATGCACGGTGGCAACGACATCGAACCCGTCCGCATCGCGGCGATAGTCGTCAGGCAGGTACGTCCGCCTGATCGCGGAGTAGTCGCCGAGAAAGAACCCCGGTTCGGGATCACCGACCAGCCACGGGTGGCGGCCCGCTGCGAGATCCCAGAAATGGTGGTGCGCGTCGACGACCTGCATGGCTGCTCATCTTCCCGGCAGAGTCGCCCGCAATGCAAGCATTGCATGAACGGCGAGCACCGCGATGATCATGCCGCCGCCCGCCAGTGTGAGCAGCGGCGGTGTCTCGGCAATCGCCAGCCACACCCAGAGCGGGCCCAGGATGGTCTCGAGCAGCAGGATCAGGCTGACTTCCGGCGCGGAAATGTACCGTGGTGCTCGGGTCAGCAGCAGAAAGGACACCGGCAGCAGGAAGAGGCCGAGCACCACCAGCAGGCCGAAGCCCGCCGGCGCCACGTAGATCGACTCTGCCATGACCAGGCCACTCAGGCAGATCAGCACCCCGCCGGCGGCGATCGCCGGGGTCATGTCCCTGGGTCGTGCCAGCCGCACCAGCACGAAGTGCCCGCCAAGTCCGATCGCGGTCACCAGGGCGGCGACATTGCCGAACTGGCTGGCGCCGGTTTGCCAGTCGCCGGCAAATACCAGCGCGATTCCCGCGAGCGACAGGCCGATTGCGACCCAGGTGCGCAGCGGGACGCGTTCACGCAGCAGCATCACGGAGAAGATGGCCGCAAACAACGGCGCGGTGGCAATGATTGCAAGGGTGTTGGCCACCGACGTGCTCTGCACCGAGAGCTGAAAGGCGGCATTGTTGACCGCGAACTGCACGGCGATCACGATCCCCGGCCACCCGATTGCGATGACCCGCGCGGGTGTCGCGAGACCGTACAGAACGACAATGATGACCGTCATTCCGACCGCCATCAGCGCTCCGCGCCACGCGATGAAGGTCCAGGGATCGGTATCGACCAGGCGGATGATCAGGGTGTCAGGCGAAAGAAGCAGGATGCCGAACAGGGCGAACAGCAGGCCCCTCGTCTGGACTCCACGCTGGCTGCCTGCTGCTGTCATGCGTCCTTCCCGGAAGCCGGGCCTTGCGGGCTCCCTACTCCGTCCCCGGCTCGCGGGTGGAGCTGATCACGATGGTGGAGTCAGCGAGCCAGCGCACGCTGGAAAGCGGGACGGGCACTCAGTCGTTCGACATAGGCAGCAACCTGCGGAAACGACGTCATGTCGGCACCGAACCTGCTGGCTGCATAGCATGCATGCCCGGTCATGATGTCGGCACCCGAGAAGTCGCCCGCGAGATACTCGCGCCCTTCGAGGCCGGTGTCCACCGCGGTCAGCATCCGGGTCAGCAGGCGCGTCGCCCGGTCGACATTGGTCTGGTTGCGGCGTTCCGGCGGCAGGAACACGGTTTCGACCACGATGATGTTGACCTGCGGCATGATCATGCCTTCGGCGTAGTGCAGCCACTGGAGGTATGTCGGAAACTCCGGTGAGTCCTGGGCAGGAACCATGCGACCGTTGCCGTGGCGGGCAAGAAGGTACTCGACGATGGCACCGGATTCGAACAGGGTGACGTCCCCGTCTTCGAGCGCCGGCACCCGGCCCATCGGATGCACCTTGAGGTAGGGCGCGTCGCGCATCGCCTTCTCGCCGAGCTTGAAGTCGACGACTTCGTGGGGCGTCCCGAGCTCTCCGAGCAGCCAGAGGATCCTGACCGAGCGGGAATTGGGCGCGTGGTAGACCTTCATCAGATTCTCCGCTCGAGCATGGGTGCCGGGGTCTTCCCACGGACATGCGCGCAAGGGGACAGGACTGGTAGCGGAGGAGGGACTCGAACCCCCGACACGCGGATTATGATTCCGCTGCTCTAACCGGCTGAGCTACTCCGCCCCATCGATCGGGCGGATATAGGGAGAGAACGCGGCGATTGTCAACCGAGCGAAGCGGCGTCAGGCGGCGCCCATCGGGACCGCACAGCCGGAGACCCCACCGCGACCGGCCGGCGCCTGATCCCGGCGAGCCCGGATCCATCCGCCGCCCAGCACAGAGCCGTCATCCCGGTAACACACCAGTGCCTGGCCCGGGGAGACGCCATACTGCGGAACCGGGAACCGGACATGCCCGCCGCCGTCGGGGGTGGACCGAACCTCGGCCGGGACCGGTTCCTGGGTTGACCTGAACCGGACCAGGCAACGCATCCCCGCACGATCCGGTGCCCGGGGATCGAGCCAGTTGACGGCATCAAGCGCAACCTCGTGGCAGGCAAGAGAGGTGCGGGGTCCGACCACGACACGATGCGCCGCAGGCTCGATCCGTACCACGTAGAGCGGTTCGCTCTGTCCGGCACCCGATTTCCGGCCGCCGATCCGGAGCCCCCTTCTCTGCCCGACCGTGTAGTCGATCACCCCGTTGTGGGTTCCGAGAACCGTTCCGTCCACATGCACGATCTCGCCGGGCGTCACGGATCCGGGCCGCAAGCGGCGTACCACATCGGCGTAGCGGCCGTTTGGCACAAAACAGATATCCTGGCTGTCTGGTTTGCCCGCGACCGCCAGACCGAACCGCCGGGCGTGTTCCCTGGTCTCCCGTTTCTCCATTGCGCCCAACGGAAACCGCAGGAACTCGAGCTGGGCGCGTGTCGTCGCGAACAGGAAATAGCTCTGGTCGCGGGACCGGTCCACCGCCATCCGCATCCTCGCGCCATCAGGACCGGCGACCCGCTGCACGTAATGCCCGGTGCACAGAGCCGCCGCACCGAGATCCCGCGCCGTTGCGAGCAGGTCGCGGAACTTCACGGTCTGGTTGCAGCTGACGCACGGGATCGGTGTCTCGCCTCGCAGGTAGCTGTCGGCAAATCCGTCGATCACCGACTGGCGGAACCTGTCCTCGTAGTTGAGCACGTAGTGCGGAATGCCGATCCGTTCGGCAGCGTCGCGCGCGTCGTGGATATCCTGTCCGGCGCAGCAGGCACCCGGCCGGCGAACCGCGGCACCATGGTCATAGAGCTGAAGCGTCACCCCGACAACGTCGTAGCCCGCCTCCGCGACCAGCGCAGCGGTCACCGATGAGTCCACACCGCCCGACATGGCAACGACCACGCGGGTGGCGTGCGGCGGCGTGTCGAGATCAAGCCCGGGCATCACCGCGCCGCCTGCCTGCGACCGGCTGCATCGAGTCCCATCTGCCAGAATCCCGATTCGAGAACCGTCGCCGAACGGAAAGTGGCGGCAAGGCCGGGAAGCCGGGCACGGCCGCCGCGCTGCTCCGCCACCCTGTCGAGCTGTTCGACCGATGCGCGCACCAGGTCGAGATACTCGTCCCCCGAGTACATCTCTATCCACGAGAGGTAGGGGTTTGCGTTCCGCCGGGTTGCCGGGTCCGCGGCGAGCGACCGACCGATCACACCGTAGCCGACCGTGCACGGCGAAAGCGCGGTGAGCAGGTCGAGAAGGTCGCCGGCCATGCCCGTCTCGAGCACGAAACGGGTGTAGGCGACGCACGCGGGATCCTCGTCGACGGCCTGCATTGCGGCCTCGTCAAGACCCCAGTCGGCGCAGTAGCGGACATGCAGGCCCATCTCGACATCAATGATGGCCGAGACCGCCTGGGTGGCGGCGCGCATGTCCTCAAGGGTTTCCGACTTGTAGACCGCCAGCCCCCACGCCCGCGCGAAGTGGATCAGGAACAGGTAGTCCTGGGCGAGATAGTGCCGGAACGCTTCCGCCGGCAGGGAACCGTCCGCGAGCCCGCGCACGAAGGCATGGCCGACGTAGTCGGCCCATTCCCGCGGACAGGCCGCACAGAGCCGTCCCATGAGGCTGTCGGTAGGTACAAGTTCCTGCGACATGAAGGATTGCCCGTTCGTGAGAGACCGGCACTCTAGCCGCACCGGTCGCGAATTGCGACCCGCGCTCGCCTGCCGACAGTCATGCGCCTGCGGCGGCGGCCGGAACATTGTACCATGGTCGTCGTGGCCGGAAGCCACGGCGCGTGGCAGGACACTCAACAGGTCGAGGTGACATGACACTTCCACTCGCCAGTCGGCTCAGTTTCGGAATGATGACAATTCACCGCGAGCCCGACGAGCTGTCGGGTCCGTGGGAACCTCGGATCGATGATCTCGTTTCCTTCGTACAGGCGGTCGACCGGGCCGGTTTCGATTCGCTTTGGGTCGGAGACCATCTCTCGATGCCTTTGCCGTTCCTTGACCCATTCCAGCTTCTTGCCCAGGCAGCCGTCGCCAGCCGACGGCTGCTGCTCGGAACCTCGGTATACCTCCTGCCGCTGCGCCATCCGGGCCCGGTGGCCAAACAGGCCAAGACCCTCGATCACCTGACCGAGGGACGGTTCATCTTCGGCGTCGGGATCGGCGGAGAGTTTCCGAAGGAATACGAGGTAGCCGGAGTGCCGATCAGCGAACGCGGCGCGCGCCTCGGCGAGAGCGTCGAGGTGCTGCGTGCGTTGTGGACCGGTGAGCCCGCCAGCTACCAGGGCCGGCATTTCCGGTTCTCGGACGTGCTGATGCGTCCGCCGCCACGCCAGGCCGGCGGACCGCCGGTCTGGTTCGGTGGCCGGCAGGAAGCCGCATTTCGCCGCATGGGCCGGCTGGCGGACGGCTACGTGTCCTACGTGGTCACACCACGGATGTACCGGAACGCGCTTGCGAGCATCGCCCGGGCGGCGGAGGAGGCAGGGCGCACGATCGGGACCTTCGGAACCGGCCACCTGCTGTTCACCCGGGTCGACGACACCCGCGAGAAAGCCCTTGACGTGGCGGCAGCCTCGCTTACCAAGCGCTACGGCATGGACTTTCGCCGGGCGGCGGACCGGTATGGCGCACTCGGATCAGCCGCGGACGTGGCCGAGGTTATCAGCTCGTTTCACGATGCCGGTGTCCGCCACGTCATCATTGACCTGGTCGGGCCGTACGAACGGCGCCTGGAGCAACTCGAACGGTTCGCCGGCGAGGTGATGCCCCTGCTCGCCGGACTGCGCTGAAACCGCCGGGTGTCCGGCGCTACCGGTTTTCACCGCTGTCGGGCAGCCGCACCACCATCCCGTCGAGCGTGTCGGTGAGCGTGATCTGGCAGCCGAGCCTGGAGGTTTCTGTCAGGCCCTGGGCCATGTCCAGCATGTCTTCCTCCTCGTCTCCCGGCTCCGGCAGCAGGTCGTACCAGGGAAGCATGACCACGACATGACAGGTCGCACAGGCCATGTTGCCCTCGCAGGCCCCCTCGATGTCGATGTCGTGAACGCGCGCCACGTCGAGAAAGGTCCAGCCTTCGGGCACATCCAGGTCATGGTGCCGGCCGTCACGGTGGATGAGGGTCACGCGGGGCATGATGCGGCTGCTCCACTGGTGCCGTTCCCGGGCGCGGCCCGGTTGTACAGTGCGAGCCATGCATCGACCAGCCGCTCGACATCCTCCCGGCCGGTGGTCCAGCCGAGGCTGACCCGGATTGCGCAGCGCGCGTCGTCGCTGCCCGGCCGCATCGCGGCAATCACGTGGCTCGCCTCGACCTTTCCGGACGAGCAGGCCGACCCGGCACTGACAGCGACACCGGCGAGGTCCAGGGCCATGACCTGGGTTTCCGCCGCGACCCCGGGCATCACGATGCAGCTGGTGTTGGCGAGCCGCGGTACGTTCCGTCCGAGAATTCGGACCCCGGGTGCTGCTTCCACGATCCGGTTCTCGAGCAGGTCGCGCAGCCGGCGAACCCTGCCGCCTTCGCCGGGATCACGTAGTGCGGCGCCGAGCGCGGCGGCAAAGCCGGCGATACCGGGCAGGTTCTCGGTGCCCGAACGTCGTCCCCTTTCCTGGCCGCCACCGGTTGCCACCGGGTCGAGCCGCACCCGGTCAGAGACCAGCAGGGCTCCGATACCGGGCGGTCCGCCGAGCTTGTGGGCAGAGACCGACATCAGGTCGAGACCGCTCGCGGCGAAGTCGAGCGGCTCCCTGCCCGCGGCCTGGATCGCGTCCGAGTGCACGAGCGCTCCCCGCAGGCGGGCACGAACCACCACCTCGTCCAGTGGCTGGATGACGCCGGTCTCGTTGTTGGCCCACATGACCGAGACAAGCGCGGCAGGCCCCGGTTGCGAGAGCATCATGTCAAGGGCCTCAAGATCGACCTGACCGGTCCCGAGCACCGGCACCCGTTCGACGCCAGCCTTTGCCTCGAGCACGGCGGCGTGCTCGATGGCGGAGGCGAGGATGCGCCGCCGGCCGCAGCCACGCAGGGCGAGGATGTCCGCTTCTGTACCACCGCTGGTGAAGACGAGATTCTCCGGCGCGGTCCCGAGCGCGGCGGCAATGTCGCGGCGGGCGGCCTCGAGGCGCCGGCGTGCATCGCGTCCCGGCCGGTGCACGGAGGATGGATTTCCGGTCCGCGACATGACTTCAAGCATGGCGGCGCGGGCCTCGGGACGCAGTGGTGTCGTCGCGTTGAAGTCGAGGTAGACACTCACGGCCCGAAGCCTCCCGCAACCCCGCTGCCGGAAACACAACGATTGCTGCACTGCGTAGTCGATGCAATAGTCGCGCCGGTATCCTAGCATCAATCCGAGCGTGACACGGGGACCGCACCGATGCCCGAAGTGATCATCAACGGTCCCGACGGCCGGCTGGAAGGGCGCTTCATGCCCGGCCACGACACTCACGCGCCGGGAGCCCTGGTGCTGCATCCGCTTCCCGAGCTCGGCGGCACCATGAACAACAAGGTGGTCTACGCGCTCTACCAGAGCTTTGTCGCACGCGGGTTCGCGACCCTGCGTTTCAACTTCCGCGGAGTCGGCAGGTCGCAGGGAGCGTTCGACAGGGGCGAGGGAGAACTCAGCGATGCCGCCTCGGCACTCGACTGGCTGCAACAGACCCAGTCGAACGCACCGTATTTCTGGGTTGGCGGATTCTCCTTCGGGGCGTGGATCGGCATGCAGCTGCTCATGCGGCGCCCGGAGGTCACGGGCTTCCTGTCGATCGCACCTCCTGCCAACACCTTCGACTTCAGTTTCCTCGCCCCCTGCCCGGCGTCCGGACTGATGCTGCAGGGCGGGGCGGACCACCTGGTTCCGCCCGACTCGGTCCGCAAGCTCGTGGACAAGCTGTCGACCCAGAGGGGAATCGTCATCGAGCACACGCTCATTCCCGGTGCCGATCATTTCTTCTCGGAGCATGTGTCCCAGATGATCCGCGCCGTTGACGCCTACCTCGACTCGCGCCTGCCGCCGGAATATGCCCGCCCGCCGGCATCCTGACCCGAAGGCCCCGTGCAGGAGCAGGAACGGAACCGGCTCATGAGGTCTGTCATCATCCTCTTTCCGGGGACCAACCGTTCTCGCGACATGGCGATGGCGATCCGGCGGGTGTCGCCACATGCCCCCCGCCTGGTGAGACACCACGAGACCGACCTGCCGCCGACGGACCTGATCGTGCTGCCGGGCGGATTTGCCTACGGAGATTACCTGCGGGCGGGCGCGATGGCAGCGCGGGCCCCGGTCATGCGCGCGGTGGTCGAACAGGCGCGGCGCGGTGTCATGGTGCTCGGGGTCTGCAACGGCTTCCAGGTTCTGACCGAGGTCGGGTTGCTGCCCGGCGCATTGATGCGTAACGCGGGCCTCGCCTTCACCTGCCGCACGGTTGCGCTCGATGTCGCCACCACCTCGTCGCCCTTCACGGCGGGCTACGGCGCCGGGCGCACGATCACCCTGCCTGTTGCCAACAATGACGGGAATTTCCACGCCGACGAGGAGACCCTGGACCGGCTCGAAGGCGAAGACCTGGTCGCCATGCGCTACGCCGACCCAACCCTGTCCAACGGATCGGTGCGCCGGATTGCCGGGATCCTGAATCCGGAGCACACCGTTCTGGGAATGATGCCGCATCCGGAGAACGCGATCGACACGGAGACCGGAGGCGAGGACGGACTGGTGCTGTTCCGTTCCGTGGCGGGGCTGTTCCAGTGACGAAACATGAGGCGGTCATCACCGAGGAACTCGCGGCCGAGCACGGTTTGTCAGCACAGGAGTACCGGCGGATCCCGGAGGTCCTGGGCCGGACACCGACGCTGACCGAGCTCGGCATCTTTTCGGCCATGTGGTCGGAACACTGTTCCTACAAGTCTTCGCGCCGCTGGCTACGCACACTGCCGAGCGAGGCGCCTCATGTCATCCAGGGGCCGGGCGAGAACGCGGGCGTAGTGGACATCGGCGACGGGCTCGCCGTCGTATTCAAGATCGAAAGCCACAACCATCCGAGCTTCATCGAGCCGAGACAGGGTGCCGCAACCGGTGTCGGCGGCATCATGCGCGACGTGTTCACCATGGGCGCACGCCCTATCGCCAACCTGAACGCCCTGCGGTTCGGTGATCCGGATCACCCCAGGACCCGCCACCTCGTCTCGGGCGTCGTCTCCGGGATCGGCGGCTACGGCAACTGTGTCGGCGTGCCCACGGTGGCCGGAGAGGTCAACTTCCACCCTGCATACAACGGCAACATCCTGGTCAACGCCATGACCGTCGGTCTCGTCAGAACCGACAGGATCTTCCGGTCGGCGGCGCACGGTCCGGGCAACCCGGTAGTCTACGTGGGCGCCCGGACCGGGCGCGACGGCATCCACGGGGCAACCATGGCGTCAGCCGGGTTTTCCGAGGAAGCGGAGGCACGTCGGCCGACGGTCCAGGTCGGCGACCCGTTCGTGGAGAAGCTGCTGCTCGAGGCCTGTCTCGAGTTGATGGCCGAGGACGCCATCATCGCGATCCAGGACATGGGCGCTGCCGGTCTGACCTCGTCGTCGGTGGAAATGGCCGGCAAGGGCGGACTCGGAATGGAGCTCGATCTCGACGCCGTTCCCGTGCGCGAGGAGGCCATGACCGCCTACGAACTCATGCTGTCGGAAAGCCAGGAACGCATGCTCATGGTGATCAGACCCGAGGCCGAGCGGTCAGCACGCGAGATCTTCCGGCGCTGGGAACTCGACTTCGCGGTCATCGGCACGCTGACCACCACCGGACGTCTCACGGTCCGCAGAAACGGGCGGATCGAGGCGGACATTCCGATCGATCCGATGGTCGACCGGGCTCCCGAATACGACCGGCCCTGGATCGCGACCCCGATGCCAGGCCCGCTTGACGCGAAAATGGTGCCGCCTCCGGAGTCGACCAGGCAGGCGCTCGAGACCCTGATCGCCTCACCCGATCTCGCAAGCAGGCGGTGGATCTGGGAACAGTACGACTGGATGGTGATGAACGACACCCTGGACGCACCGGGCGGCGACGCCGCGGTGGTCCGGGTGCGCGACACAACGCGGGCACTGGCGCTGACGGTTGACTGCACGCCGCGCTACTGTGCCGCCCATCCGGAAACCGGAGGAGCCCAGGCCGTGGCGGAGGCCTGGCGCAACATCACCGCGACCGGTGCGCGGCCGCTTGCCATCACCAACAACCTGAATTTCGGCAACCCGGAACGCCCGGCGATCATGGGCCAGCTCGTGGGCTGCATTGCGGGCATGCGCAGGGCCGCCAGGGAACTCGGCTTCCCGGTGGTCTCCGGCAATGTCTCGCTCTACAACGACACCGACGGCGAGGCGATCCTGCCCACCCCGGTGATCGGCGGCGTGGGCCTGGTCGACGACATCTCGCGCCGCGCCGTGCTCCGGATTGCGAGCGCAGGACAGGCCCTTGTCCTCGTCGGGGAAACCACCGGCTGGCTCGGGCAGTCACTCTACCTGCGAGAAGTCATCGGACGCGAAGAGGGAGCGCCGCCACCGGTCGACCTCGCTTCGGAACGGGCGAACGGCGACCTGGTCCGGGTCCTGATTGCCGATGGCCTGGTCACGGCGTGCCATGATCTGTCCGACGGCGGGCTGGCCGTGGCGCTTGCGGAGATGCTGATCGCCTCCGACGGGATCGGAGCCGAACTCCGCAACGAGACCGGCCTGCCGCTGCATGCCTTCCTGTTCGGCGAGGACCAGGGCCGCTACCTTCTGGCAACACCCGGGCCCGGTGAAGTTCTTGTTCGTGCCCGATCGGCACGAGTGTCTGCGGCGGTGATCGGACGGACCACCGATGACGGGCTGTTGACACCCGATAGCGATGGCTCCATACCGGTTGACGTGTTGCGCTCGCTGCACGAGGCATGGTTGCCGCGGTACATGCAGGGAGGCTGAACCAGGCGAGGAGATCCGCACCATGCCCATGGATGCCGGCGAGATCGAGCGCCTGATCAAGGAAGAGTTTCCGGACGCGACGGTCACGATCGAGGATCTGCGCGGCGACGGTGACCACTATGCGGCACATGTGGTCTCCGCGGCGTTTGCCGGCAAGACCCGGGTTCGGCAGCACCAGATGGTCTACGCGGCGCTGAAGGGCCGCATGGGCAACGAACTGCATGCACTTGCGCTGCAGACATCGACACCGTAGCGCCCTATCAATTCCAGGCCCCATCCAGACAGGGACAGTGAACAATGCTCGATACCGCCACACGTGATCGCATCCAGTCCGAAGTCGACGGATCGGAGGTGCTGCTGTTCATGAAGGGCACGCCGGTCTTTCCCCAGTGCGGGTTCTCTGCCGTCGTGGTTCAGGTCCTGAGCCACCTCGGTGTCAAGTTCCGCGGCGTCAACGTGCTCGAGGATCCCGGCCTGCGTGACGGAATCAAGGAATTCTCGGACTGGCCAACCATTCCCCAGCTTTACGTGAAGGGCGAGTTCGTCGGGGGATGCGACATCATCCGCGAGATGTACGAGACCGGCGAGTTGGTGCCGTACCTGGAAGGCAAGGGCGTCACCCCCGCGACCTGACGGGATACCCTGTGCGTCAGCACGGCGCCGATGCTGCTCCGCACATCGAGCGGCCGGCCGCTGCTGAAGCGGCTTCTTGACCCGTCCGCCCGCACCCTGTTCGCAGTCGCCTTCCTCGCATTCACGGGTGCGCTCTACTACGGCTATCCACATGCCGTCTTCCTGGTCCGGGGCTCCAGCGGGTCGGCGGAGATCATCGAGGTACTTCCCGCAGACGGCGGCGCGGCCCGCTACCGGGTTCGGTTGCAGGGCCACGTCGAACCCGCGCCCGAAGGAGTCGTTGAGTCGGACCGCTACGGGATCGAGCCTGGCCAGGTGATCTCGGTGTTCTACCGCCGCGACTATCCGTCGAGCATGCTGGCGGTCGAGCTCTTCGCACCGTGGTCCCGCAGCATCTGGCTTGCCATGGTCGCGCTGGCGGCCTTCGGTCTCGGCGTGCGCGAACGCGCCCGTCCCGCGAAAGAGGACGGTTCCGGCACTGCCCCTCCGGCCGACCGACCGGTTACGGACACGACCCGGCGAGCGCGCTCCCGCAAGCGTGCCAGCAGACGGTAACGGGGAGCGTGCTGCGTCGCATCTTCCGAAGGCCGGGACCAGCGGCACGGGAGCTCCTGATGAAACGCAACGCAAGCAATCCAATCTCCGTTGATCGGATGCGCCGCCCTTCATATAGTGCGGAGCACCATCCGGGGACCGTCCACCACCTGACACGATCTGCCCCGTTCCGGCGGTCTGCCGGGTTCGGTTGACCGGTCGACCGAAGAACCGGCGGTTCACACCTGACGGCTCCCGGCACTCCCGACTTCAACCAAATCGATCCACAGCCATGACCGATACCCTCCCCCGGATCCGCTCTCTCCTCGAGGCATCGGGTCTCGACTTCGAAGTCTGGGACTGCGACCCGGAACTGGCGGATACCGCAACCTTCTGCGCCCACTACGGAGTGGCACCCGAGGACTCGGCCAATACGATCCTGGTGCGATCGAAGACCGGTCCGCTGAAGTTCGCGGTCTGCGTGGTCCTGTCGACCCACCGGCTCGACGTCAACCGCACGGTGCGCAAGAAGCTGGGAGCCCGCAAGGTCTCGTTCGCCACCGCCGAGGAGACCCGCGAACTCACCGGCATGGAAATCGGCGGGGTAACGCCGCTCGCGCTGCCGGAAGACCTGCCACTGTGGATCGACGCCGACGTCATGCGGCGCGAGCACATCATCCTCGGCGGCGGAAACCGGGGTTCGAAGCTGAAGGTGCTGCCGGCACTGCTCGGGCGACAGGAGGGCGCGGAAGTCGTCGAGGGGCTGGCAAGGCCGCTGCCCGATCAGGTCCGGGAGTAGAACTCCACCACCAGATTGGGTTCCATCTGAACCGGATAGGGCACGTCCTCGAGCTTGGGCTGGCGCAGGAAGGTGCCCTGCATCTTGTCGTGATCAACCTCGACGTAGTCGGGAATGTCGCGCTCGGGTGAGGCGATCGCCTCGAGTACCATCGGGATCTGGCGCGAATTCTCGCGGACCCGAACGACATCGCCTTCCTTGCACAGGAATGACGGGATGGTGACACGCGTCCCGTTGACGGTGACATGGCCATGGCTGACGAACTGCCGCGCGCCAAACACGGTCGGGACAAACTTCATCCGATAGATCACGGCGTCAAGGCGGCACTCAAGGATACCGACGAGGTTCTCGCCGGTATCGCCGCGCCGGCGCACGGCTTCGCGATAGTACTTGCGGAACTGCTTCTCGCCGATGTTGCCGTAGTAGCCCTTGAGCTTCTGCTTGGCCATCAGCTGAATGCCGAAGTCCGACGGCTTGCGGCGGCGCTGGCCGTGCTGTCCCGGGCCGTATTCCCGCCGGATGATCGGGGACTTGCCCCGTCCCCACAGGTTGACACCCAGCCTGCGGTCGATCTTGTGCTTTGACGCGATTCGATTGCTCACCTGGCAGCTCCCTGCCGATTATTGTTCATGCCCGGGTAGGGCCACGCGGCCGGAAATGCACACCATCGGCACACTTCGCGTTCCCCAGGATGGGCGGAGCACTATAGCGGCCCGGAAAATTTGTCAAACGGAACTCTTGGGCGAACCCTTGCGCGCGGTCAGGGCACTGATTACCCCGTGCAGGGTGCGAACTTCCTGTGCCGTCATGTCCGCACGCGCGAACAGCGCGCGGAGGTTTCTCCTGATGGTGGGCGCGAGGTTGGGCGGGAACAGGAACCCCGTCCGTTCCAGCTCACCTTCGAGCCGGGTCATGAAATACTCGCGCTCCGCGTGTGTCGCCGGCGGCGATGCACCCCATGACGCCGCAACCCCGGACCCGTGTCCGGCCTGGAACCACTCGTACCCGACCAGGAGAACCGCCTGGGCGAGATTGAGCGAGGAAAACGCGGGGTTAAGCGGCACGTTGATCACCGCGTCGGCCCGAGCGACATCGTCGTTGACCAGCCCGGCCCGCTCCGGACCGAACAGGATGCCCGCGCGACCACCCGCCGCGAGGCGGTCGCGCATGCGCGTGGCGGCCTGGCGCGGGGTGAGCACGATCTTTGACATGTCACGCTGGCGTGCCGTGGTGGCGAGAACCAGGTCAAGTCCGGCCACGGCCTGCTCGGTGGTTTCATGCACCGCGACCCGCCGCAACACTTCCTCCGCCCCGGATGCCATCGCAGTGGCCCGGGGATTGGGCCAGCCGTCGCGAGGGCGAACCAGGCGCATCCGGCTCAACCCGCAGTTCAGCATCGCGCGGGCAGCGGCGCCGATGTTGTCGCCGAGCTGCGGTTCGACAAGAATGATCTCAGGACCGGGTCCGGCCGCAGCTCGCAGGCTCTGGTTGGTTCCGGCCATGGGTCGGGGCGGCTCCTCGAGTGTATGCGACGTCATCATGTGAAGCCCGTTCGGGCATGGCAACCACCCGACGCGCGACACTTGCCGCGCAGACCCGATCCGTGGCGAGATCAGGACCCGACGCTGACAGGAAGGGACCGGACATGGCGCGCACCGTGACCGAGGAGATGATCGAGCACTACCACCGTGACGGCGTCGTCCTTCTGCGCGGCCTGTTCGAGCCGTGGGTCGAGGGGTTGCGTTCGGCAATCGAGGAGAACAAGGCCGCGCCCAGCTGGCGTGAACGCACCTACCGGCCGGGAGACGGCCGGTCGCCGTTCTTCCAGGACTACTGCGTGTGGAACCGGTTCGACGGTTATCGCGCACTGGTTGTCACGTCACCGATGGCCGAGATCGGCGCCCGCCTGATGAGATCGCGGACGGCACGGGTGTTCCACGACCATGTGCTGGTCAAGGAACCGGGCAACTCGACCGAGACCCCGTGGCACCACGACCTGCCCTACTACCTGGTCGATGGTCCCCGCACGGTCAGTTTCTGGATCCCCGCCGATCCGGTGCCGCGGGACCGCGGAATCGAATACGTGGCCGGATCGCACCGCTGGGGCAGGAGTTTCCGGCCAACCCGGTTCGACGGCACCCCGCTCTACGCCGACGACCCGTCCGACCCGGTGCCGGACCTTGACGCCAATCGCGACGCCCTGGATATCAGGAGCTGGGACGTCGAGCCCGGAGACGCGATCGCGTTTGACTTCTCCACACTCCACCGTGCGGCCGCCAATCACTCCGAACTGCGGCGGCGCGCAACTTCGGTCAGATGGGTGGGCGACGGAGCGCGCTTCGTCAAGCGCACCGGCACCACCTCGCCGTCGTTCCCGGATCTTGTCTACCGCAACGGCGACCCGTTCGAGGGCGACGAGTTCCCGCAACTGTGGCCGCCTCCGGGCTGACCGTGCACCGCGCCAATGCTTCGCCTGCCCGCGCCCCGTGCTGTACAGGCCGCGCGGCGCGGTGGTATAGCTGGCCGGGACACTCCTGAAAGCCGGTCGGAAGCGCGATGGGACTGTTCGACTTCATCGGCGCGTTTCTGCGCAGGCACATCACCCGGAACCGGGCCGAGATCGGCATGGGCATCTCAGGACTCGGGGCGCTCGTCACCCCCCTGCTGCTGTGGATCTCCTGGTCGCCAGATGCGCTGAAGATGGTGCTGATCTTCGGTTTCGGCTGTTTTCTGCTTGCAACCTGGTTCGCCCAGTACGCCGCGCCGGAGACTGTCGATCCCGACGAGGAGCGCTTGCCCCCGCCAGGTGAAGTGCCACTGCCCGGCACCCGGGACGGCAAGCCCGACACCTGGCGTGACGTCACCTAGGGTCCGCTGAACACCCGTCGCTTCCACTCTCAGCCAGGTGTGACCGGCGCCGGAAACGGTTCCCGGCGCTGCATCGAAACACTCGAACCTCGCTGCCGGAATCAGGTCGGCTCACGCTTGCAGGAGCGGTTCAAGACGGAAATACTCCGGGACATTCCCTATCCCCGAATGGCAGGTACCCAGATGACCGCAACAGCCGAGCAGCTTGCGACCTCCTACGAACGAGACGGTTTCGCCTTCCCGCTTGACGTCATGAGCGCGGACGAGGCAGGCACCGTGCGCGCGGACCTCGAGGCGGCGGAAGCGGAACTCGCCGATGATCCGACCCGGCTTTCGATGCTCCGTTCCTACCCGGACCGGCTGCTGCCATCGTTTGACGCCATGATCCGCAAGCCCCATGTCGTCGATGCCGTCTCCCGTATCCTGGGCCCCGACCTGATGGTGTGGAGCGGCGGGCTCTTCATCAAGGAAGCGAATTCGACCAACATCGTCACCTGGCACCAGGATCTCACGTACTGGGGTCTGGACGACGCCGACGAGCTCACGGTGTGGGTCGCGCTCTCGCCGGCCACCGTGGAGAGCGGCTGCATGCGGTTCGTCCCCGGCAGTCACCGCCACCGGCAGGTGGCGCACACCGACACCTACGACGCGAACAACCTGCTGTCCCGCGGCCAGGAGGTGGCGGTCGAGGTCGACGAGAACGACGCCGTCGACATCGTCCTGCGGCCGGGGCAGGCATCCATGCACCACGGCCACCTGTTCCATTCCTCCGGCCCGAACCGGACCGGGAACCGGCGCATCGGCGCGGCCGTCCGCTACATCCGGCCATCAATGAAACAGCAGACCGGGGACCGCTCGCTTGTCGCACTGGTTGCGGGCACGGACGATTTCGGGCATTTCACCGTCGCGGGATCGCCCCGTGGCCGGCTCGCGGACAAGGATTTCGACCTGTGCCGGCAAGACACCGAGATCAAACGCCGGGTTCTTTACGCGGGAGCCGAGGCCAGGAAGGGTCAGAGATACTGACCGCCGGACGGGAGATGACCGGAACATGAGCAAGGTCTATGCGGATGCGCGCTCAGCGCTGGATGGTCTGCTGCAGGACGGGATGAGCATCGCGGCGGGAGGATTCGGCCTTTCGGGCATTCCCGAGAACCTGATCCAGGCGATCCGCGAGTCGGGTGTGAAAAACCTTGTCATCGCCTCGAACAATGCCGGAGTCGACGACTTCGGCCTCGGCCTCCTGCTGCAGGAACGGCAGGTGGCGAAGATGATCTCGTCCTATGTTGGCGAGAACGACCTTTTCATGCAGCAGTTTCTCGCCGGTGAACTCGAGATCGAGTTCAATCCCCAGGGTACGCTCGCCGAACGGCTTCGCGCCGGCGGCGCCGGCATCCCGGGATTCTACACCGCAACCGGAGTCGGAACGCTGATTGCCGAAGGCAAGGAACACAAGGAGTTTGACGGGAAGACCTACGTCCTGGAGCGTGGCCTCAGGATGGATCTCGGCATCGTCAAGGCGTGGAAGGGTGATGCCGAAGGCAACCTGACCTACCGGAAGACCGCGATGAACTTCAATCCCGAATGTGCCACCGCCGGAACCGTGACCGTTGCCGAGGTGGAGGAACTGGTTCCGGTCGGAACACTCGACAAGATGGCGATCCACACCCCGGGTGTCTATGTCCAGCGCCTCTTTCAGGGCAGCCACGAGAAGCGGATCGAAAACAGGACCACGCGCGCGGCCTGACAGGCGCGGCGTCACACGGAGGAATGCCCCATGCCCTGGGACAGGAACCAGATGGCCGAACGGGCCGCAGCTGAACTGCAGGACGGATTCTACGTCAATCTCGGGATCGGTATTCCGACCCTGGTCTCGAACTACGTGCCTGCCACCTACAACATCACCCTGCAGTCCGAAAACGGCATGTTGGGAATGGGCCCGTTTCCGACCGAGGACGAGGTCGATCCCGACCTGATCAATGCCGGCAAGCAGACCGTGACCGAACTGTCGAAAACGAGCTACTTTTCGTCTTCCGATAGTTTCGCCATGATCCGCGGCGGGCATATCGACATCTCGATCCTCGGAGCCATGGAGGTGTCCGAGACCGGCGACCTCGCCAACTGGATGATCCCGGGCCGCCTGGTCAAGGGCATGGGCGGTGCGATGGACCTGGTGGCCGGTGTGAAACGGATCGTGGTGATCATGGACCACGCCAACAGGAAGGGTGAGTCGAAGCTGCTCCGTGAGTGCTCCCTGCCGCTCACCGGCAAGGGGGTGGTGGACCGCATCATCACCAATCTCGGTGTGTTCGATGTCGTCGAAGGCGGCATCAGGGTGCTCGAACGGGCGCCCGATGTCAGCCTGGCCGATATCGAGGCGGTCACCGAGGCGGCACTCGTCGACTGACCCGAAAGCGAGGCGACCGATGAGCGACAACCGGCTGGTCTTCGCGATCCTGCCCCCGTTTACAGACAATGTTCCCGCGCTTGCAGACCGGCTGCGCGAGGACGTGCCCGGGCTCGAGGTTGCCTGCGCCGGAACCGAGGCCGACGTTCCCGCCATGCTGGAACGCGCTGACGCGGCACTCGGCTGGATCCCGCCCGGTGCGGTGCGCGCGGCGAAACGCATACGCTGGCTGCAATGCCCGTTCGCCGCACCCTTTGCCGGCTACTATCACCAGGAGCTGATCGACCACCCGGTGGTCATCACCAACCTGCGTGGCATCTATTCCGACCACATCGCCCACCACATCCTCATGTTCATGCTCGCGCTCTCGCGCGGCCTGCCCTACTGGATGGATGCCCAGCGGACAGGACGGTGGACGAGGGATGCGCGCAAGCGCGGGTACCGCAACATCGTGAACTCGACCGTGCTGATCCACGGCGTCGGCGGCATCGGGGCCGAGACCGCACGGCTGTGCGCGGCCATGGGCGCGCGGATCATCGGCATCGACGCGAGGCGCGAACATGACTGTCCGGGCGAGATCCATCCACCGTCGCATCTCGACACGGTTCTGCCGGATGCCGACTTCGTCGTCACCACGGTTCCGCACACACCCGAAACCGAGCTCATGTGGAACTCGGACCGCTTCGCGCGCATGAAGCCCGAGGCGTATTTCATCAACATCGGCCGGGGCATGACCACCAGCCTCGACGATCTGGTCGCCGCGCTTGCGAACGGGACCATTGCCGGTGCCGGCCTTGACGTGTTCGAGATCGAACCCCTGCCCGACGGTCACCCGCTCTGGTCGATGGAGAACGTGATCCTGACGCCGCACATCGCGGTCGCCGATGCGCAGGACCTCGCCGAGCGGCGCTACCGGATCCTGGTCGCAAACGCGCGCCGGTTCGTTGCCGGCGAGCCGCTCGACAGCTTCGAGAATGTCGTCGACAAGGCTGCCTGGTACTGACACCGGCCAACAGGCGCGATGCGGTCCGCGCACCCGGGCACCGGCGGTATCTGTCTGCGCCGGATGCGCGCGATCATCTGTCAAGAAGACCCGGTTTCAAAACTCCCGCGATCGGTGCCGGCTGTAGCACGGACATCACTCGCGAGGGTCTGCGCCGACAACGTGCATGGATTCGACAGTCGCCTCGAACACGGTAGCAACGTCCGTGTTGGCGGACGGACCACGACGACGGAAGCCGGAGCGTACCCCACCCCTCTTCCGCTCTGGCGAGGTCCTGCATCTGTCCGACAGTTGCCGCAGCCAGGGCCGCCCGCCGGGTCGTCCCGACGCGTGCCGTTCGCGGCGGGACCGCCGCCGGTCAGGACGGCACGATCAGCGCGTCCACCCCGGCGACACCCTGTCCTTCGGGCAGCACGATGCACGGGTTGATGTCGATGCTCGAGAACCGGCCGGCATTGGCAGCGGCGAACACCGACAGGTTGACCAGGGCACGGGCCAGGGCATCGATGTCGCACGCAGGCTGGCCGCGCACCCCCTCGAGCATCCTGATGCCACGAATCTCGCGGATCATGCGATGGGCCTCGTCAATCCCGAAGGGAGCGATCCGGAATGTCACGTCGCCCAGCACCTCGACGAACACACCGCCGAGGCCGAACATGACCGCGGGTCCGAACACCGGATCGCTGATCACGCCGAGCACGGTCTCCACCCCGCCGGTGACCATTTCCGACAGGATGACCCCCGTGATCCGCGCATCCGGATAGTGGTGACGCGCCGCATCCATGATCTCGGAACAAGCCTGCGCCGCCTCCGCCGCCGAGTTCACGTCGAGCCTGACAGCGCCGATTTCGGTCTTGTGCAGGATGTCCGGCGAAACGATCTTCATCGCCACGGGCACGCCGATCGCGGTCCATGCCTCCGCGGCCTCCCCGGGCGTGGTTGCAAGTCTGCTTGCGGCCATCGGCACTCCGGCCGAGGCAAGGATCCGGCGGGCCTCGTCCTCGTCCACTGTGCGGTCGGGAACCGTGACGGCGGCCGATGGCAGCGATGGCGGCGCAGCTCCGGCGCCGCGTTCGAATGCGGTTCCGAAATGCGCCATCGCCGCGGCTGCCCGGACCGCACGCGCCGGATCCTCGAGGATGGTGTAGCCGGCTTCCTCGTAGGCACGAACCACATCGTCCGGTGCCACGATCGAGAGCACCATCGGTGCATGGGCATACTTCTCACGGATGTCCCGAAGAGTCTCGATCAGCCTTTCGGAGATCATCCGTGAACCGGCAACCACGGTGAAGAACGCCACCACGGCATCATAGCCACCCTCGTCCATCATGCTGCGCATGAACTTGCCGATCAGGCTCATGTCATTCAGTGCCTGGGCCGTGATATCGACCGGGTTGCGCACCCCGGCGAACGGGATCAGTTCCTTCAGGTACGCCTGCTGGTCAGTCGGCATCGGCGCGACATCAAGCCCGCATGCCTCGGCCGTGTCGGCCATCTGAACGCCGGCGCCGCCGGAGATGGTCATGATCCCGAGCTTGTTGCCGCGCGGCATCGCACCGGACTGGCAGGCAAGCGCAATGTCGAGCAGTTCCTCGATCGAGTCGACCCGGCAAACACCGTACTGACGGAACAGCGCATCGTAGACAGCATCTGCGCCAGCGAGCGAGGCGGTATGCGATGCCGCGGCCTCGGCACCGGCCCCGCTGCGTCCGACTTTCTGGAAGATCACCGGCTTGTTGGCGGCGTAGGCCCTCTCGAGCGCGTCACGAAGCCCCGGCCCGTTGCGCACACCCTCGGCGTAGACCGCGATCACACCGACGTCGGGTGCGTCGGCGTACCACGCGATGCACTCGGAAATCTCGATATCGGATTCATTGCCTGTGGTGACCCAGTAGGTGCACCGCACGCCGCGCTTGGCCGCCACAGTGTAGAGATGGCTTCCGAAGGCGCCGGACTGGCTCGCGATCGCGATTGGCCCGGGCTGAACCGGGTACTGTTCGACACTGGTGGAAAACGTCGCCAGCCAGTCGGTGCGGGCATTGAATGCGCCAAGGCAGTTCGGTCCCAGCAGCCTGATTCCGGTCCGTGCCGATATCGCGGTGAGCTCCGCCTGCCACGCGGCTCCCTGTTCATCCTGCTCGGCAAATCCGGAACTGAAGATCACCGCGGCACCCACTCCCTTCTCCGCGCAGTCGGTAATGGTCTGAACCACGGAGTGGGCGGGAACCGCGACGATCACTGCGTCAACCTCGCCGGGCACCTCGAGAATCGACGGATACGCCGTCACTCCCTGCACGGTGCTCCGGTTCGCATTGACCGCGTGGACTTCACCCTCGAACCGGCCGTTGAGCAGGTAGTGGAGCGGACGTCCACCGATGCGCGCCGGGTTGTCGGAGGCCCCGATGATGGCAACCGAACGGGGATCCAGCAGCCGGGTCAGCGGACGTCTGGCAATGGGGACGTGCGTGGTCATGGGACCGATCACTCTCCGGAATGGGTTGGGACCTATAGCGTGGCGATTGGAGCGGGCGGGCTTCCCACCGCTCCCGGCAGGCGCAGGGGCGGCGCGGTCAGCAGGAACCGATGTCGCCCGAGTTCCGCGAGACGGTCACGCAGACCGGTCAGGTAGAACATCTCGCCGATGTGGATACCGAGCTTGAAGATGCACAGTTCGTGCAGCGGGAGCATGGCGAGAGGCGCGTCGCCCGGCGGCAACGGAACGGAGGTATCCTCGATGCCGTAGTTGTCGCCGATCACCACCGCGACGCCGCTGTCGCGGATCCAGTCATGCAGTCGGGCATCCCGGCCGTCGAGACAGGCGAAGCTGTGGTGCAGGCTGTATTCGTCGGGCGCGCGCCCCATGTCCAGCAACCCCTGGGCGAAACCGGTGTGGAAACACACCATGTCGCCTTCTTCCACCTCGATCCCGTCTTCCTCCATGATCCGCATCAGTTCCTCGTAGCCGACCTGCACCCGGGCGCGCCCGTGACGGCGCTCAAGGTCAACAAGAACCCCGCGGCCCTGCGCGCAGGCCTCGGCCATGTTCTCGATCCCCAGTGCACGGGCCTGCGACCCCTCGAAACGGGTGAACTCGTCCCCGGGGCGGTCGGTCTCCGGTCCGACCACATGTTCGCCGCCACGCCAGCCGTTGTAGTAGACGATCTCCGGTTCCCCGTCACCGTCGGCGTCGAACCATCCACCGACATGGCAGAGACTGTCCCACTGGGTCGAGTATTGCAGGCAGATCAGGGCGGCATCATCGCACACCACGTCGGTCAGCCGCGGATCGGTGATATGAAGCGGCATGTTGAAGTTCGCCAGCCCGCCACGCTGGGTCGCAAACAGGCGCGGCGGAAACCGGCGCGGGTTGAGCAGGCGCCCGCCCGGATAGTCGAGCGGCAGCGACAGGCAGAACCGCTCCCCGGTCTCGACCTCGCGAACGGCATTCAGAACCCGTTCCGGGGTGAGCAGGTTGAGACGGCCTCTCTGGTCATCCGGGCCGAATTCACCCCAGTTCGATCCTTCCGGCCTGTTGACCCACCGTCGCGCCATGACGTGACCCTTTCCTCCTGGCAATGATGCTGAATTGTCGGTATCCGCTGCGGGCCCGACAAGCACGATTTCTCCGGCCGCGACGGCCCGACCGACCGGCAGTGGACGACCGGTTCACTCAGTAGCCGATCGCGCACCCGTCCTTGCGCGGGTCCGATCCTCCGATCAGCACCCCTTCGGTCCGGTCAATCCAGACACACTGGCTGCCGCCGAGCGGTGCCGCGACATGTTCAAGCACGTGGCCGCGCCGCTCGAGTTCGACATAGATCTCCGGCGCGAAGGCGTTCTCGACCTGCAGGACACCGTTGATCGCAAGGCTGCGTGGCTGGTCCATCGCCTCCTGGATGTCCAGCCCGCGGTCGAGGACATGGCTGAGCAGGCTCGCGTGGCCGACAGGCTGGTAATGGCCGCCCATGACCCCGAACGGCGCCACGGCCGCGTTGTCCTTCATGACCATGCCGGGAATGATGGTGTGCATCGGGCGCTTTCCGCCCTCGATCCGGTTGGCATGGTCATGGTCGACGCGGAACGAACTGCCCCTGTTCTGCAGCATCACGCCAGATCCTTCCGCCATGATGCCGGATCCGAACCCGGCGAACAGCGAGTTGATGAACGAGATGGCGTTGCCGTCGGCATCGACGCAGCAGAGATAGGTCGTGTCCTCGTGATCGGGGAAATCCGTCTCCGCCATCTCCGTCGACCGGGCAGGGTCGATCAGGGCATCAAGCCGGGCCGCGTGTTCCCCGGACAGCAGCCAGTCGACCGGCACGGTGCAGAACCCGGGGTCGGTCACATAGCGGTCACGCTGCCGGTAGGCCCGCTTGGCCGCCTCCGCCATCAGATGGACCCGGTCGACCTCCGACATGCCGCCCGGCTGGTGACGGGACAGGACGTTGAGCAGCATCAGGGCACAGATCCCCTGTCCGTTCGGAGGGCATTCAAAGACGGTAAATCCGCGGTAGTCGGTCGAGATGGGGCTGACGTACTCGGGCTCGCAACCGGCGAAATCATCCAGGGTGTGCAAGCCGCCGAGACCGCGCAGCCGCTCGACGATGTCGTCGGCAACCGGTCCGGTGTAGAACCCGTCCCTGCCCTGCTTCGCAATCCGCCGCAGGGTTGAGCCGAGCTCCGGCTGGCGGAAGATCGTCCCGACGCGGGGCGCGGACCCGTCGAGCGTCATCTTGCGCGAGGATACCGCATCGGCCATCAGCTTCGGTATCAGCCCGGCCCAGTCGGAACCGACCCGCTGCGCCACCGGATACCCGTTCTCGGCATAGTGGATGGCCGGTGCCAGCAGCTCATCGAGCCCCTTGCGGCCGTAATCGGCATTGAGCCGGCACCAGGCCGCGACTGCTCCCGGCACGGTGACGGCATGCGGGCTCTGGACCTCGATGGTCGAAACCCCGCGTTCGAGAAGTGCGTCCACGCTGGCGCCGGCCGGTGCGCGGCCCGACCCGTTGATGGCGACGGGCTGTGAAGCCCCGTCCGGTGCATAGAGCGCAAAGCAGTCACCCCCGACTCCGGTCATGGCGGGCTCGACCACGCACAGCGTCGCACAGGCCGCGATCGCCGCATCGACGGCATTGCCGCCCGAGTTGAGGATGTCGATCCCGACCTGGCTCGCCAGCGGGTGGCTGGTGGCAATCATCGCGTCCGGTGCCATGACCGGGGAACGGCCGGGCCGGTGCAGGTCGCGCATGTCGATCTCTCCGGATCAGCGGGCAGGTACCATGCGGCGGAACAGCCAGGCTGCTGCCGCGCCAGGCGTGACCGGAACCGCCCCGCCGATAGACGGTTCCAGGTTGTCCACGCTGATCACATCCTTGCCGGGCATGGCGAGCGCCATCGCGGAGACTAGCAGTACCGCGCGGACCAGCCACTGCAGAGCTATCAGTCGGATCATGATGTCCAGCCTCATGAAGGTAGCCCCGGAGCGCTGTCGACAGCAACATGCCCCGGGATCGCGCATCCGGACATGGTCAGGGCGTACGGCAATTCAACCCGGGTGGCCGGTCCCGGGTCGGGCGCGGGGAAGAACCACACGAACGGGACGAAGGTCGCGGGTCGTCCGGACTCCGGACTGGCACGAATCGGACTGGTCTGTGCAGGTACCGCTGCAAGAGGTGCACCATGCGCCTCGGGCGGGATCATGCGGGAGATCATGGCCGCGGCAGTCGGGCTGCTGTCCGTGAGCGAAGGCACCAGCGTCAATGCCAGGATGTTGCGGGGGTCGGGCACCGTCACGACGATCCCCATGAAGGAACCGGAAACTGCGCCGAGCTGTGCGCCTGACCGGTTCTTCTGTCCGGCCTCCTGGTCCCTGCGCGCTCACCACCATGCCTCCCGGTTACGGCAGCGCCGCCGAAGGCTCAACCCCCGTCACTCGCACAGCATGACTTCCGATCCGCTTTGTTTCCATCTCCTGTTGTTCCGGTGACATCACCGCGGGCGCCGGTCCCGCGAGCAGGCATGCTGTTTACGGGAGGCTCCTTTCCAGGCCGCATGGATCGCGCCGTGCGGTGTCGAGACGGACCGCGACCGACTGCAGGCAGGTGCCGAGGTCGGTTGCACTGCGAAGAACAGGTACCGGGAAGCCGGAACCGGATCTCCCCCTTTCGGCTCGTCTCGCCTCAAATGCGCGTTGTCACATTCACGCATCCGGATGGGTCCCATCGGGGCCCGGTCCGACACTGTGGAGGCAGCGCCGGCAGCGCGCGTCGACCGGTCCTCAAGCCGCCGACGCTGGACGCGACTGACATCAGGCTGGTACGAGTTTCCAATGCCGACGACAGCGTCCCTGTGGTGGAGGCCCTGGTACACCGTGGCGGGTGCGACCATGTTCCACGTGGATCTCGCGCCGCACGCAGATCGCGAGGCGCGCGCGTTCTCTCTCCTTGACGATGAAGAGAAGGCCCGATGGCACCGTTTTCTTGTACCCGGCGCCGGGCGGCGTTTCGTCCTCTGCCGGGCGGCGCTCCGCATCAACCTTGCGGAACGACTGGGCTGCACCAACAGCCAGTTGTCATTCGGGTACGGCGAACACGGCAAACCGTACGCTCTCATCGACGGCCGGCGTGCGCATACCGGGTTCAACGTCAGCCACTGTGGTCAGCACGGACTGCTCGTGTTCGCATCGAATGACAGGATTGGCATCGATGTGGCCGAGCGCACTCCCGGGCGCGACCTCGACGGCATCGGCAGCCTGGTCTACGGCCCGATGGAACGCCGCTTGCTGTCGCTCGCCTCCGGACAGCAGAAGGAACACCTCTTTTTTCGGCTCTGGAGCATGAAGGAGGCACTTATCAAGGCCCTTGGCTCCGGCTTTTCGCTGAATCCGTCCGGGTTCGAAGTGCCCGAGACAATGCTGCGGGGCGGCCGGTCGGGTGAATTTCGGTTCCCCCACGCTCCATCGGACAGTTGGCACCTCATCGACCTGGGTGAGCATCGGTTTGCCGCCGCGTTCGCCTGCAGCACTTCGCATTGACGCCTTTCGCGTCGCACGCAGGCCATTCCAGCCGGGCCGCCAGTCCTCCCATGTCAGGAGGGTGCGAATCTCGTATGGCAGTTGTAGTTGCAGCACCCACGGTCTTGTTCATGCAGCGAGCGCCCGGTCGTGATTCAGGCTGATGTTGTCGTTGGCCGGAGCGGCGTCCGCGGCGATCATGGCCTTCCATGCGCTCTCGAAGCGTCCGGACTTGAGCAGGGCGCGGAAGGTTGAGAACGGCCTGCCCTCCGACGCTCCGCCATCGCATGCCGGAACGCTTCATTCTCTGTGGAGCCTCTTGCAAAATTGCGAGCTCAGACAGGTGGGAGAAACGCTGACGGGTCTTCATGGAGGTGGCTGGCGCCGATTTTCCGTCCCTGGCCGCGCATCCGGGGCCTGATCTGGCGGATGTGGTCCGATTCGGCAGAATCCGGGCGAGCGTGACCGCTGCTTGCGTGGGAAGCGGCCTGGATCGGTTTGCAGACGGGGAGTTCAGAGCAGGAGGCGCTGCAGTTGCTCGACGGTCAGTGCCAGGATGCCGAACATGAGATGGCAGGACACCTTTGCCGCCCCACGGACCCGGACATGACGGCCACCGTCGTCATCCTTCAGACGGGCATTCACCCTCTCGCTGTTGGTGTGTTCGGTGTAGCGGACCGCCGTCGCATCGCGATCGTTGAGTGCCCGTTGCGCCGTCGCGTCCTGGTGCACGGCCTCCTTGAGCGCCGCGTCGCGACGAGGATTGGGGTCGATGATCGCGACATGGCCCGTGCGCGTACAGTACTCGTGGATCTGCTTCGCGTCACAGGCGGCATCCATCAACTCGTACAGGTCCGTCACCCTCTGCCCGGTCTGTGTCGCCAACGGGATCGCGGCCTGGCTGTCGTGCAGTGACGCCGAGGTCAGAAGGCAGCTGATCGGGATGCCGCCGTCCGCCGCGTCGACATGCAGCTTGTAGCCATTCCAGGACACCGTGTGGCCCTTGGCATTTCGCTTCGTGCCCCGGTCGCACTGCTTCGGCAGATCCGCGATCATTTCCGCGAGATCCATCCGCAGCTGCGCATCGAGCCGCTTGTCTTCCTTCACCACCACCTCACCCTTGCGTGGGCGGCCGCGCTTGCGTTTCGGCTTTTCGGCCTTCGCCGGCTTCGGTGCCGGTTTCTCCCGCGCTTCGATCGCGGTGGAATCGCGCGAGACATGCCCGACGATGGGTGTCTCCAGGGCCGTGGTGACCAGTGCTTCGTGCATCCGTGCCGGAAGGTCGCTGGAGGCACACTCGGCGAAGGCACGCGAGAACGTCGCCTCGCTCGGGATGGCGGAACGCCGTGGCCACCCGCACAGCCGTCGCAGCACCGGATCCGCATCGATCCGGTCGATCAGATCGCGCGTGGTCGCCAGGTTCCAGATCGCCCTGGCAATGAACGCGCGGGCCACCCGGTCCGCGCAGGGACGGCCCACAAAACCGGGCTGACAGCTGAAATGGTCTTCGGGAGGCGCAAACTCCAGCACCGCAACCAGCTTGCGGTGCCGATCCGACAGACGGCCCACGGCGTCGGTCAGTTCGGGAAACAACTCGCCTTGAAATCGGCACCAGAGGTCGGATGCACTCTCGAACAAGGGCATCGGGGAGACTGCGTTTTGTCAGTATGTTGTTGGTCTCACAACCCCAACAGACCACTGGGCGGTCCCCGTGTCCCCTCTCTTTCCGAAAATCGCCCCCGTTCAGGGCCCGGAAATCGCGTGGGCCCGCTGATTTGCAAGAGGCTCGTATAACAATCTTGATCGTCCTGCCGGTGTGTTCATTCGTCATTTATGGTCATTCGTTAGCCGGTCATGCACAGCGTCTTCGTGAACTTCCGCTTTGCTATCGACCTTTGGAATATCTCGCCGTCGGCGGCTTCTCATGCTGCGACAAGGACAGCGAATCAGACAGCTTTGGGAGTTGGCAGTTTCCGGACCGGCAGCATGTCGTCAGGGAGCCGGATATCAGAAACCTCTCGATACAGTTGGTACCACCCCTTCCCGAGGCGGACGACCTTGCCGCCAACGGCGCAGAAGCCCAGGACCCCCAGCGGCACCATCAGGGGCGCCGCAAGGGGGATGAGGGCGGGGAACGCCAAAGCGACAACGGCCATAACGCCGGATATTGCTGCACCGGCGCCTGCGGATGCGGCCACCGCACGGCCCAGGCGCCGATACATCTCCTCCCGGGTGATCTCGTCTCGTTGATATGCGAGACCGTATTCCAGACCCGAGACTACGCAGGCTACGGCAGCGCCGACCGCGGCGCCGACAAATACCCGCGACGCCACTTTCTCGAGCGCGGCGACAAACGCCGCCTCCGAGAGAACCCTGGCCGCCGCCTCGATCTCGGCCCCGGTCATCTGCTCCACGCCCCGGCTCCGGTTCAGTCCGGCAAACTCGAATATCCCGTTCGCCGCCTCATTGCCGCCACCCTTGCTGTGGGGAACGATATGGCTCCAGTCGAAACCATCGAGACGCTTGGCCACTTCCTCCGGGCCGAGAGCACGAAGCTGTTCCGGAATCGACTCCCACACGAGCCGGGCCTCCTCCAGGCTCCTGCTGACGCCTCTGGTGCCGGCATAGAGGTATCTGGTGGGGTCGATGGTGCTCCAGTCCAGATTCTCGGCGAAACCGGTCAGGGTTTCACTGGCCACGCCGATCCCGGCCGCAATGCCGGACGCTCCCGACCGGACGAGAGCGCCACCCTTTTCCGCGGCAACCGTCCTGGCGGCAGCGAGGTCCCCGGCGGCGCGCGTAGCGCCAGCACCGACAGCGGTGGCAGCTGTGTCCGTCACCGCCTCGACCGACGCTCCGACGGTCGCAGCAGTCCGCTTGATCCGACCTGCTACCGTTTCCCCGGTCACAGGATCCGGTTTGCGATCTGTCATGGCTACCTGCACTGCCCTTGAGGATACATCAGCACGCACTCCGAACTGGCGGCAGGGTACCTGGGCAGGTACCCGCCCAGATACTCATCGAGTTCACGGTTGATGAGCCGCAGCGCGGTCTTCACCGTCATCGGGCTGTCGTCGGCTTCCAGCACAGACTCACACCGGCTGAAGACGCCCATGCCCGGGCCGATAGCCGATTGTGGCATGTCAGCCGGGGAGATGCTGACCTTTAGCAGCTCAGCCACTGCCGGCGGAAGTTCCCGTTTGAGAGCTCCCACAAACTCGGCGCGGCCAATTGTGTCGGCGCCATCTTGTCCCTTGCGGCACACCAAGGCGACGGAGTTGGCAAGGGCATTTGTGCCGAACGCGATCATTCGACCGGGCTTCTCAGTGCGCATGGACCAAGTGCCGGCGACAGCATAACCTGCCATGATCACTGCCTGCAAGAAAGTAGCCCATCCAGTCGAACTGATCTCTTCCTGCGCAATCTCGCTCTGATTGAAAGCATAGTAAATCGTTGCCGGGTAATCGGTAATCGGTATCGAGGCCAGAACACTTCGGCCTCCTGTGGAGCGGTACACTGGAAGTTGCGTCCATCGGGATTCCCTCCGATCTTCCATTCACTCGAGCACTTCGCTCAGGTCGGTCAGAGGAACCACCTCTCCGTCCCGCCGGGATTGTCGATCCGCACCACCATAGACAACAGCCCTGGTGGCGATTTCCGGAAGCTCTTTCGCGACCCGGTTGAGCGAATCAAACCAGTCGGAAACGACCGTCGCACCAGACTTGATCTCCATGGCGGCCATGCCGTGGCCATTCTCATACAGCAGGTCACACTCAAGACCGCGGCTGTCCCGGAAAAAGGACAGGTTGGATCGGAGGCCCCGATTGAACCGGTGCTTGAGCGCCTCTACCACGACGGCATTCTCGAACAGCGGCCCGCGAAGCGGGTGGGTGGCGATCTGTCCGGCATGTTCGATGCCGATGAGGTGGCTCGCCAACCCGACATCGTAGAAGTAGATCTTCGGCGACTTGACCAGCCGCTTGCGGATATTGGCGTGAAACGGCGGGAGCCGGAACACGACGTAGCTTGTCTCCAGGACCGTGAGCCAATGGCTTGCCGTGGTGTGAGACACTCCGGCATCCGCGCCCAGGGACGAGAGATTGGCCAGTTGTCCGACGCGCCCGGCGCACAGGCGGACAAACCTGCGGAAGTTTGCGAGATTCCGGATCTCGCCGATCCTGCGTACGTCGCGTTCGACGTAGGTCTCGAAATAGTCGCCAAGCGCCTGCCGGGGCTCGAGCTTCCGGTCGTGAATCCGGGGATAGAATCCGGAATACAGAATGTCGTCGATACCGTCGCTCGCGCCGGTCTGGCGCCGTTCGACCAGCGAGAAGGGCAGCAGGCGAAGCAAGGCCGTGCGCCCGGCAAGCGACTGGCTCATGGCGTCGGAGAGCCGGAACTGCTCGCTTCCGGTCAGAACGAAGAGGCTGTTCCGGCCTGCCTCGTCGGCCAGAACCTGCAGGTAGGACAGGAGATCGGGCACACGCTGGATTTCATCCAGGATGGCCCCTTCGCCAAGCCGCGCAAGAAACCCCCTCGGATCGGACTCCGCGAATTCCCGCTGATCCGGCGCTTCCAGATTGACATGGTCGAGATGCGGGCAGGCGGCGCGGCAGAGCGTGGTCTTGCCGGACTGCCGCGGTCCAGTCACCGTGACGAACGGGTGCTGCTCGAACAACGCGACCAGGCAGGACGCAATCTCGCGCTCGATCATGGCCCACCGTAGCCTGGCGGTCAACATATTGCAGGTAATACTTGCAAATTGTTCGGTCAGCAGTGGCTATTGCCGAGCCCCTTCCTCAGAAGACCCGAACCTGCACGGACAACTCACTCGGCTCTTCACATGACAGGTTCGCTCAAGCGGGCGCGACCGGTTGTCGAACGCGGGCCGGCCCCAGCAGGAACCGCCACGTTCGAATGGCGACACCATCGCCGAGCGAAAGCTCGGCATCGCGGACCAAACCGGACGAGACCGCGAACTCGACGAAGCCATCGGGCCCGCCTGCCTCGCTCCGCGTGCCCAGACCCAAGCGGCGGTCGAGCGGGTCTCGGAGCGGCTGCGCGAGGACGGTGAGGGCAAGCCGCTGGTATTCCGCGACTCGATGATCGGCAATATCCGCGATCTGGTTGACATCGTGCCAAGGCTCAACATCTTCGGCGACGAGACCCTGGCGCAACTCTGCAGCCAGGTGAAGGACAGGATCGCCAGCGTCGAGCCGAATGCGCTCAGGCCGTCGAAGAGTTTCGACCCTGTGGCCCGCGCGAGCGTCAAGCGCGAGGCGGATGCGCTGAAGGAGCGGTTCGCGGGGTATTTCGCACCTGTGGCCGAGACCGCCGTCGAGCCCGTGCGGGAGGCGGCGTGATGGCCGGGCACATGCACCGGGAATCGGTTGAGCGGGTCAGCCGCTGCGTGACGGCGCTGCTGCGCGAACAGCCTTTCTTCGGAAGCCTGGCGCTCCGGCTGCCGATCCGCGCCGATGCCGGCCGCGAGACGCTGGCGAGCGACGGGCGCGAAATCCGCTATGCGCCGGACTGGGTCGCTGAGACCGATGCCCACCTCATCGAAACGGCGATTGCCCGTGTGGTTCTGGCCTGCGCGCTCAAGCACCACACGCGGCGCGGCGAGCGCGACGCGGAACGCTGGCAGCGCGCTTCCCAACTGGTCACGCACGGCCTGCTGCGCGATGCCGGCTTCGCCCTGCCGCCCGACGCGGAGGCGTGGGACGGGATGAGCGTCGAGCAGGCCTATGACCGGCTGCCGGAACCCGAGCCGGACAAGGCCGGCGATGACGGCAATTCGTCGCCCGGTGGCAGTGACGCCAGTGGCGCCGGCGCGGATGCAGACGATGGCTCGCCCGAGAGCGGCAATGGCGCTGACGCTGGCAACCCAGCCAATGCCCTCCCGGAACTGGACAATCCCGGACAGGATGGCACTGGCAACCCGCCGTCGAGCTACGATCCCGCCGGCACCGGCGAGGTCAAGGACGCGCCGGCCAGCGGCGCCGAAGACGGCAACAGCGACGACGCCCCCTCCGCAAGCGATATCGCCGCCGAGGAACAGGCCTGGGACGAGGCCATGCACCAGGCCACGAGCCTCGCCAGGGCGGAAGGCCGGATGCCGGGCGCCGTCGAGGAGACCGTGCGCGGCGCCCATGCCTCCGGGATCGACTGGAGAACACTGCTCCGCCGCCACATGACCGACGCCGCGAAGCGCGACTACAGCTGGAGCGTGCCCAACCGGCGCTTCATCGACAGCGGCCTCTACCTGCCGTCGATCCGCTCGGAAGGAATCAACGCCATCGCCGTCATCATCGACACCTCGGGCTCGCTCGATCCCGACACGCTGGCCGCGTTCTGGTCGGAGGTGCGCGAGGTCGCCACGGAGGTCGAACCGGAGCGCGTCATCCTGCTCCAGGTCGACACCGCGGTGCGGGATGCCGCCGAATACGCCTCCGGCGACCTTCCCGAGGAGATAACGGTCAAGGGCAGGGGCGGTACCGACTTCCGGCCGGGCTTCGAATGGCTGGAGGAGCGCGACATCCAGCCGGGCGTCTGCCTCTACCTCACCGACATGGAGTGCTCGCGCTATCCCGAGACGGAGCCGGACTTTCCGGTGGTCTGGGCAAATTGGGGGAGCCCGCCGCCGGCCTGGAACCGCGAGCCCTGGGGCGAGCGCATCGACATCGGTGCGGAATGAACCGGCAGCCGATGGGCGCTGCCTCGCGGTCCTGCCAACGCATGATTGATCCGGCAGGAATTATAACTATAATTTCTGACAGAAACGAACCCGTGGAGACCCATCCGATGACCGGCGTGGCCGAGGCAATCATGAAGCGGGTGAACGCGCATGGGCGCGGCCGGTGGGTATGCACGCCGAAGGACTTCCTGGACCTCGGCAGCCGGGAGGCCGTCGACCAGGCGCTCTCCCGTCTCGTCCGGGCCGGCCGGCTGCGCCGCGCCGGCAGGGGGCTCTACGACCTGCCGCGGACCAGCGCCGTGCTGAAGCGGCCCGCGCCGGTCAACCTCGACGCCGCGGTCGCCGCGCTGGCGCGGCGAGACGGCATCCGGATCATGCCCGACGGCGCCACCGCCGCACACCGGCTCGGGTTGACCAATGCGGTGCCGGCCCGGGCCGGCTATGTGACCGACGGTGCCACGCGCACGGTCGGGATCGACGGCGGGACGATCCGCTTCCGCCACGCGGGACCCCGCGTCATGCGCTGGGCGGGCCGGCCGGCGGCGGCGGCGGTCCAGGCGCTGCGCTGGCTCGGTCCCGATGCCGCCCGCGACGCGCGGGTTGCCGCGGCCCTGAAGCGCTGCCTCCCCGAGGCGGCGAAACGCGATCTTGGACGCAACCGGCGGGACCTGCCCGGCTGGGCGCTGCCGCTCGCGCGCGACATTGCGGGCGAAGGGGCGGCAGCGCCATGACGACGGACGCCTTTGCCTCCTTTCTCGCCCTGCCGGAACAGGACCGGCGGGACGTCTTCGCCGCTGCGGCGCGCCGCCACGACACCGTGTCGGGCTATGTCGAGAAGGATTTCTGGGTCTGTCTCGTCCTCGAGGCGCTTTTCAACCGGCTGCCCGCAACTGCTGTTCAAGGGCGGGACCTCGCTCTCCAAGGTCTTCGGGCTGATCCGCCGTTTCTCGGAGGACATCGATCTCGTGGTTCATCGCGACGGCCTGGGCTTCGCCGGGGACCGGGATCCGACGATCGCGACCGGTCTTTCGAACAAGCGCAGGGGCGTGCTGTTCGACGAACTGGCTCAGGCCTGCAGCGGCTATGTCCTCGGCGACCTCAAGGCCGACCTGACGGCAACGATCGGCGGGCTGGCGGAGGTATGCGCCATTGAAGCTGACCCGGACGACGCCGGCGGACAGACGCTCCTGGTGGCGTATCCCTCCCTCTATCCCGGCGGCGACGCCGCCTATGTGCCGCCGCGCGTGAAGATCGAGGCCGGCGCGCGCTCAGCCATGGAGCCCGGCGTCACCCGCGCCGTCTCTCCCTATGTCGCAAGCGACCTGCCGGACTGGCCGTTCGGCGTCGGCAACGTCGCGACGCTCGCGCCCGAGCGGACCTTCTGGGAGAAGCTCCTGATCCTGCACGGCCTGCATTGCGGCTACCGGGACGCCGGGCGGCTGCCGACGGACAAGGACCGGATCTCGCGCCACTACTACGACGCCGCCATGATCGCGGCGACCGCGACCGGCGTCTCCGCGCTCGCCGATACCGTCCTGCTCGACGCGGTCCGGAGCCACAATCTCGTCGCCTTCCGGCAGGCCTGGAAGCGTTTCGAGGAGGCGGTTCCGGGATCGCTCCGGCTGGTTCCGCAACCCGAACTGCATGCGGTCGTCGCGCGGGACTACCGGGCCATGCGCGACATGATCCTGGGCGAGGCGCCGGCGTTCGCATGGATCGTGGACCGGCTGCGAGACGCGGAGGCCGAAGCGAACCGGATCTGATTCCGGCAGTCCCGGTCGCACCGGGCCCTGGGCGCCCCCCCCCCCGCATTTCCCCCGAACCCGATTGTCGGGCCTGCCCGCAACGCCGCCGGCCCGTCCCGGTCACCGGCGCCGTGCCGCGCGCCGTCAGGAGGTCGAGCCGAGCGGCCCGGGAGTCGACGCGGCGGCCGAGGAGATGCCGGTCAGCTCCGGCATGGGGACGCCGGACGGCGACAGGGTGTGGCCGATGCGGCGTTCGAGGGCGACGTAATGCGCATAAAGCGCCGGCTGGAGCCGGGCGGCAGTGCGAAGATCGGCGCGCGAAGCCATGATGCAGAAGACGCAGGACAGCCTGGACATGCCCATGGCGTAGGCCGGATGCGGCGACTGTCCCGCGCTCCGGATGACATCGAACACTTGGGTCTCGGTGAGATTGAAGATCGGCAGCCAGTCGTACCAGCTGCGGCCCGCGCGGGAGTTGCGCTCGCTCAGGCGCCAGGGCGGCTTCCGCGCCCGCGTCGGGCTTTCTTCGGCGCGCATGCCCATGGCGCTGACGATCATGCCGCCGAAGCGCGGGTTGGCCTTGAGGTATCGGCGAAGTTCCCGCTCGATGGGTCCTCTTTTCAGAGAGCTGGTACACCACCGGACTTTCGGGGAGGGAAACCGGCCCCGTTCCTCGATGCTGTCGAGCAGGGTCTTGCCGGAAGCGACCGGCGCGAGGATCAGGGGCATGCCGGGCGGGAGCGTCGCCCGGATATGCTCGATCGTGCCGGGCCATTCGACTTCGTCCAGCGGCGCATGGACGGCGACCAGCCGGTCGCGGGGGACGATGCGGGACAGCAGGACGGTCATGGCCTGGCTGTCCTTGCCACCGCTGGTCGAGATCGACACGAGGGCGCCGGCCCGGATCATGTCCCGGCACTCGGGGGGAATGCGGATTTCGGCGATGCGGCTGGACATGGGTCGGTCTCCCCGGCGGTGGCGCGGAAGGCCGCTCCCCGGCCCCCACGAACCGCCCGGAGGACGCCGACCTCGAACGCCTGAAGCCGGGCCGCAAGGTCTGGCAGTGCGAGACGCCGGTGGCGCCGCTCGGGCAGGGAACGGTCACTGCCGGGATCGAAAGGGCGGACGCTTCGTGCTAACCCGAAGTTCCCTCTGATTCCAGCGGCCGGATCGCTCTAAGCATATGATTTTAGCCGCAAAATGGCGTGGCATCATCACATGAATGTTCCCATGTAATTGTGCGTGTTTCTGTTTACAGTGCTTGCGACATGCGCTATACATGTTGCCATGTACATAGACATCGTCCCCAATCGGAACTCCCCGCCGGCCGTCCTCCTGCGCGAGGGATGGCGCGAGAACGGAAAGATCAGGAAGCGGACCATCGCCAACCTCTCCTCCTGGCCCATGGAAAAGGTCAGGACCCTGCGGCGTCTGCTGAAGAACGAACCCCTCGTCGGCCGTGACGATGCCTTCGACATCGTCCGCTCGCTTCCTCACGGCCATGTCGCCGCGGTGCTGGGAACACTCCGCAAGATCGGCCTGGAGAAACTGATCGATCCGAAGCCGTCACCGAGAAGGAACCAGGTGCTGGCCATGATCGTGGCCCGCATCCTGGAGCCGGCCTCGAAGCTGGCCACGGCGCGGGGACTGGCCGAGGCCACGGCGGTCAGCACCCTGGGCGAGATGCTCGATCCCGAACTCAACGAGGACGACCTGTATGCCGCCATGGACTGGCTGCTCGAGCGCCGGGAGAGGATCGAGCAGGGTCTGGCGAAGCGGCACCTCGAAGAGGGGTGCCTGGTTCTCTATGACCTGACCTCGGTGTGGATGGAGGGCAGAGCGTGTCCCCTGGCCAAACGCGGACATTCCCGGGACGGCAAGAAGGGCAAGCTGCAGATCGAGTTCGGCCTGTTGTGCGACCGCGACGGATGTCCGGTCTCGGTGGAGGTGTTCTCCGGCAACACCGCGGATCCGGCGACAGTGGGCTCACAGATCGCCACGGTGCAGGAGCGGTTCTCGCTTGCGAAGGTGGTCCTGGTGGGGGACCGGGGGATGCTGACCGAGGCGCGCATCCGCGAGGAGGTGAAGCCTGCGGGTCTGGACTGGATCAGTGCCCTCAGGGGACCGGCCATCCGGTCACTGGTCGAGGCCGGTGACGTGGAGATGTCGCTGTTCGATGAAACAGACCTGGTGGAGATCACCAGTGACGCATACCCCGGCGAGCGCCTCATGGTCTGTCGCAATCCCCTGCTGGCCGAGGATCGCGCCCGCAAGCGACAGGAACTGCTCGAAGCCACCGAGGCCCTGCTGGAACCCATCGGTGCGGCGACACGGCGCAAGAAGCGCCGTCTCACGGGAGCCGACAAGATCGGCGAGCGGGTCGGCAGGGTCATCGGCAGGCACAAGATGGCAAAGCACTTCACATGGTCCATCGACGATGACGGCGTCTTCACCTGGCAGCGTGATGACGCCTCCATCGCTGCCGAGGCGAGGCTCGACGGTCTCTATGTGATCCGCACCAGCCTGCCGGAGACCGAACTCGACGGACCCGGAACGGTGCAGGCATACAAGAGGTTGAGCTCCGTGGAGCGGGCCTTCCGCAGTCTCAAGACCGTGGACCTCAAGGTCCGTCCCGTCTTCCACCGCACCGAACCCCGGGTTCGTGCCCACGTCTTCCTGTGCATGCTCGCCTACTACGTGGAATGGCACATGCGCCAGAAACTCAAACCCATGCTGTTTGACGACGAGGATGCCGAAGGCGCCAAGGCCCGCCGCCCGTCCGTCGTGGCGCCGGCGAAGAGATCAATGAGTGCTCAGGACAAGGCGGCCACCAGAACAACCACCGACGGTGATCCGGTGCACAGCTTCCGCACCCTCATCGACGATCTTGCCACCATCACCCGCAACACTGTCGCGCCCCGGCTCCCGGGCGCCGAACCCTTCCAGGCCATTACCCGGCCCACGCCGCTCCAGAGGAAAATACTCGACCACCTCGGCGTGCGGCTGCTCCGTTCCCAGTAGCGACACTCTCCTTTATCCAGAATGCCAATATATTCAATCTGGTATGCTTGGCCATGGCTGGAACTTCGGGCTAACCGTGGGGGCCGGCCTCGGCTATGGTCTGTCGGGCGAGCCGGGCGTTCGTAAAACGCGACAACGCAAGGAGAGAACGAGTGAACAAGTCGGATATCGCCGGTCGTGTGGCCGGCCGGGCCGGAGTGGGGAAGTTGGCGGCCGGCGACGCCGTGGATACCGTGTTCGAGGCGATCGCGGAGGCCCTGGGCAGGGGCGAGGCTGTGCGGATCGCCGGCTTCGGCACCTTCGGCACCAGAAGCCGGCCCGCCCGCACAGGCCGCAATCCGAGGACCGGCGAGAGCCTGGAGATATCCGCCTCGACCGCGCTGACGTTCAAGGCCGGCAAGCCGTTGAGGGATGCCGTGAACGCGGGTAGCGCGTCGTAGATCCGGCGCACCCGGAGTCCGACCGCCGTTCCCGATCAAGGTCGCGTGTCGCGAAACGAGAGAAAGCCGACCGATGCCGAAGGAAGCGCCCGAATGGCAGGCCCATCTCGCAAGCGGCTACGACGACGCGATGACCGCGCGGTGCGGCCGGCTTCTGGCCGAGATCGTCGCGGAATCCGACCGCCGCCAGGCCATTCTGGCCGATCCGCGGGATCTGCACCGGGAACTGTTCGCCAGCTTCACGCCAGCGGGTTATCCCGAATGTGCCGGCACTTACCGGGGTACGCCGGATACGTCGCTCGCCGATATACGGATGTCCGCCCCAAGCCAGATCGATCCCGATGTCGTATACGAATTCTGCCCGCCCCGCGAAGTGCCCTGGCTTATGACGGAACTGCGGCTGAACACCCGTTCACTGCTCTATGAGCCCGATCAGGAGGATTATGACAAGCTGACCACGCTGGCCTACACATTCTGCCGGTTCGGCAGGATTCATCCCTTCCTCGACGGCAACGGCCATGTTCAACGCGCGGTTTTCGCGGTCATGGCGACAGAGTTCGGGTTTCCGCTGTCGCCGCGCTTCGTCATTCATCCGCGGCCTTTCGACCGCCTGCTTGCGGCCGCCCTGGAAATGTTCGGTCGGGCGTCGGCAGACGGGGAACAGGAAGAGCTCGGCCTTGTCGCCGAATATCTCGCCTTCTTCCTCGATGGGCCGTTCAATGCACCGCGCAAGCATGTCGGGATGGCGTCCCTCTACTCATCGTGAAGGCGCCCGCGCGGACTCGTCAAGTCTCGGAAGAGGGAGGCGAGAGGAGAAAGGAACCCGGTCAGGGACGCCGTCATTGCCGGCTGGGCGGCCGGACGCTGGAGACGGTACCCATCATGGAGTATGTCTGGAAGAGGACGAATGAGGTTCCAGTGAACGAGGAACCGCTGTGAGGGCGTGAGTGAGCGAACGGACGGCACATTGGAAAAGAGAGAAACGGCGCGTGCGGCGTTCTCGGCACATCGCGCCATGGAGGCCGGATGACCGACAATATCGACCGACGGCGCCATGTGCCGCCAGGATACGGAAGCCGACCGGTTACTGTGCGATGACGGACGTACGCTGCTGTGGTGGCCAACGGCCGGGAAAGCCTCGCGCGACCGCCGGGTCACGGGCTGGGCCGCTACCGGCCAGCATGCCGGATCGCATATGAGGCAATGAAGTCGTGCAATATCGGTCATGCCGGGACGGGCGGCGCGCGCAAGAGGGCGATGCGGGCAGGCAGTCAAGGAGTTTGATGACATGACTGGGCTGACGCTGGAATCCATCGCCCCCGTGAGTGAGAATCTCACACTCAAGCTGCCCGCCGTGGCTGCCTGAGCGTCCCGGCCCTGCCCGCCGGTTACCGCAAAGGACGCCAAGCTCTTACACCACGTGCCGGGACACGATCGAAGGTCAGAGGGAGCGCTTGATGGTGAGCTTGGAACAGCGTCCCTATCTTATGTCCTTCGGAACGGGGGGGCTTTTCATCAACGAAAGCGTAGCCGTCGCTCGTCTGCATGTCGCCGACACCGATTGGGACTCGACGTTGGCTGCGGCGCAAGAGAGCGGGGCATTCCCGGTCCGCAAGGCAAGTTCGGCGCGACGCTCGATACGGGAGATCGTGAACCGCCTGAAGCGCCTGTCTTCGGATGAACTGGCGCTATTCATAGAAGGAGATCGAAGCGAGCAGGCTGCGCTCTTGTGGCTCGCAGCGTGCCGCGCCTACAGGTTCATCGGGGAATTCGCGGTTGAGGTGCTCAGCGACAGATTTCTGTCGTTGCGGACCGACCTGACCTATGACGATTTCGATACCTTCCTGTCCGCCAAGGAGGAATGGTCTCCGAAACTCGCGGCGCTGTCAGCCTCGACTCGCGCCAAGCTTCGCGCTGTGCTTTTTCGCCTGATGCGCGAGGCTGAACTTCTGTCGCCGGAAAACCGGCTCCTTGGCGCGATGCTCTCGCCGCGCGTGCTGGCTGTGATTCAGGCAGGCAAACCCGATGAACTCCACTATTTCCCCGGCGCCGAACGACAGTTGGGGAGGAAATGACAATGTCGCGACCGAGCAAGGCGGTGAGCCCCAAGGAACGTTTTGACCATCTCCTGAAGGTGATCGCGAGCGAGCGTTTTCTTATGAAGCAGGGTCTCGGCAACGAGGTACCGTTTTTCATCTGCCCCTATCCGGCCGACGAAGCCGTCGCAATGGAGGCCATGCGCGCAAGCCTCGTGAAGCAACTAGAAAACCGGGGCGTGCGCGTGATCGAGATCAATCTCTACGATCTCAGCATCGATTTGCTGCGCAAACGTGGCATCTGGGAAGAGGCCCTCGCGGCGGAACGCGACATCGGTAAGGACGAGTTGAAGGAGCTTCTGCAAGGAGTCCTCGATCCCGAGACGCATCTCGTCCCTGCAATCGGGGAGCGGCTTTCAAGTCAGGAGTACGATGTGCTGTTCCTGTCGGGCGTCGGTGAGGTCTATCCTTATATCCGGTCGCACAATGTGCTGAATAACCTCCAGAGCACCGCCAAGGAGAAACCGACGGTGATGTTCTTTCCGGGGAAATACACGCATAGCTTGGCTACTGGAGCATCGCTCGATCTGTTTGGAATCCTGCACGATGACAAATACTACCGGGCGTTCGACATAGCGCACTACGAGATCTGAGGGGGGGCATGACCAAGCTTCGCGACATTTTCGAGAAACCCGTCGATCGCGCGATCGAAGGGGTCATCAAGGCGGATGACGAGGCCAGCCTTCGGGTCGAGCTCGAGGAATACGTCATCACCAACGAGATCGAGCGGCAACTCGAACGATTTCTCGATGCCTACAACAATTATGAGACGTCCAACGGCGTCTGGATTTCCGGCTTCTTCGGTTCTGGAAAATCGCACCTGCTGAAAATGCTGGCGCTCCTTCTGGAGAACCGGGACGTGGGCGGAAGCCCGGCCTACGAGCTTTTCAAGCAGAAGTGCGCTCACAATGAGATTCTAGCAGCCGATCTGCGAAAAGCCGTCTCGATCCCGTCGAAGAGCATCCTGTTCAACATCGACCAGAAAGCCGATGTGATATCGAAGGAGCAGATCGACGCGTTGCTTTCTGTGTTCCAGAAAGTCTTCGACGAAATGTGTGGCTACTATGGCAAGCAGCCTCACATTGCCCAGTTCGAGCGTGATCTAGACAGCCGTGACTTGTTCGATCAGTTCCGGACTGCGTACCAGTCCATCGCCGGTAAGCCTTGGGACCGCGGCCGCGAACAGGCGTTGCTGGAAAACGCGAACGTGGCGAAGGCCTACGCGGAGGTCACGGGCGCTGACCCGTCTGAGGGCCAGGGCATCCTGACGCGGTATCGTCAGGATTTCCGGTCATCGATCGAGGACTTCGCCGACAAGGTTAAAGACTATATTGACGCGGAGAAGCCGGGCTTCCGGTTGAACTTCTTCGTTGACGAAGTCGGACAATACATTGCCGATAACGTCAAGCTCATGACGAACCTGCAGACAATCGCGGAGAGCCTGAACACCAAGTGCCGCGGCCGGGCCTGGATCATCGTAACGGCGCAGCAAGATATGGGCTCCGTCATCGGTGACATGAACCAGCGGCAGGAGAACGACTTCACCAAGATTCAGGCGCGCTTTGCGAACAGGATGCCGCTCAACAGCGCCGATGTTGCCGAAGTGATTCAGAAGCGTCTGCTCAAGAAGACCGACGTCGGCATCGAGGCGCTATCTGATCTCTACCACCGCGAGTCTAACAATCTAAGGACGCTGTTCGATTTTTCGGATGGCTCAATCCGGCTCGACAACTTCCGGAATCGAGATCACTTCATTCACAGCTATCCCTTCATCCCGTACCAGTATCCGCTGTTCCAGTTGGCGATCCAGAACCTGTCCCAGCACAGTGCTTTCGAGGGCGAGCACAGCTCGGTTGGCGAGCGGTCTATGCTGGGCGTCTTCCAGGAGGTCGCGGTCAGGCTCGCCGATGTTCCGGTCGGCGGCCTCGCGACCTTCGACCAGATGTTCGAGGGCATTCGCACCGCGCTCAAATCGAACGTTCAGCAGTCGATCCTCATCGCCGAGAAGAATCTCGGCGATGAGTTCGCCACGCGGATCCTCAAAGCCCTGTTCCTGGTTAAATACGTCAAGGCGTTCAAGCCGACGGCCCGAAACGTCGCGATCCTGATGCTCGACAGCTTCGACACGGACCTGAGGAAGCACAGACGGCGTGTCGACGAGGCGCTCAGCCTACTTGAGCAGAACACCTACATCCAGCGCAATGGCGAGCTGTTCGAGTTCCTGACGGATGAGGAGAAGGACGTTGAACAGGAAATCAAGGCGATGGAGGTCGATACGGCCGAGATTGCCAAGGAACTGGAGACCCTGATCTTCGATGGGGTCATCAAGAGTCGGAAGCTTCGGCACGAGGCGTCATGTCAGGATTATTCCTTCGCGCGCTATCTCGATGACCGGCCGCTTGGCCGCGACTACGAGCTTTCGATCAATGTCATCACGCCATTCCACGAACAGAGTGGAAACGCCGAGGCGATCGCGATGCGCACGATGTCGAGGGACGAGCTTGCCGTCGTCCTTAACGCCGACAGCCGCTTCGTCAGCGACCTGATTATGTTCAAGCGGACGGACAAGTATGTCCGCCAGGCCCGCGCGGTGACACAGCAACCGGCCATCGAACGTATCATTCGCGATAAGGGCGAGCAGAACAGCACCCGACAGCGTGATATTACGCTCAAAGCGCGCTCCTTGGTGGGCGAGGCCCGACTTTTCGTGCGGGGGGAGGAGATCGAGGTTCGGTCGGAGGATCCGCAGGCCAGAATCGAACGCGTATTCCAGACCCTGGTCGACAAAGTCCATGTCAATCTCGGCATGCTGCGCGGTGTTGCCTATGCCGAGAACGAGATCGGCAAGTTCGTCACGCATGGCAATGACGGCATGTTCGGCGACGGAGCTGCCAATCTGACCGAGGCCGAGCAGGAGATCCTCAACTACGCACAGTCGAACGCCCGCAACGGCATCCGGACGACGGTGAAGGCCGTCATTGAGCGGTTCGAGCGTAAGCCCTACGGCTGGTCTTACGCCGCGATCCTCTGCACCACGGCCAGCCTGCTTGGCCGCGGTAAGATCGAGGCACGCTCGGATGGCAGCCCGTTGGAGGGCGAGGCTCTGCAACGGAGCCTCCAGAATGCCCATGCGCAGGCCAACATCGTGCTCGAACTGCAGGTGGAGTTCACGCCTGCGCAGACGCGTAAGCTCAAGCAGTTTTACGTCGAATTCTTTGACTCGCAGCCGGCTGGCTCCGAGGGCAAGGCGCTCGGGCTCGAGACGGCCGAGGCATTTACTGCGCTCAAGAACGAGCTCGCGGAGCTGGAAGCGCAGTCGTCACGCTATCCGGTCCTAACAGCGTTGAGCAGCGTGGAGGAGGCGGTGCGCGAGATCGCTGGCAAGCCCTACGCTTGGTATCTGCAGGAACTTGGTGGCCATGAGGATCGACTGCTCGATCTGAAGGAGGGCATCCTCGATCCGATCCGCCGTTTCATGGGTGGGGCGCAGAAAGCGATCTACGACGACGCGCGCGGCTATCTGGCCGATCAAAGTGCCAATTTCGGCTATGGCGGGGATGACAAAGCCAACGCCATTCTGGAAGTTTTGAACGATCCGAACTGCTTCAAGGGTAATGCCATTCAGCAGATCAAGGGCACGCTCGATGCTCTGAAAGCTGGGGTGGACGGACGAATTGCGGCCGAGCGCGAGGCGGCCCTTTCCGATGTGGAAGGGCTCCGGGAAAAACTGCGGGCGCTCCCCGAATTCGCGTCCCTGACGGAATCCGACCGCCGGGACATCGAGGCTGCCTTTGCCGGAATTCTGGAGACAGTCGCAAGCAGCCCGCTCATCGCCGTGATCCGCGAGCGCGTGAGCGGATTCAGGTCGTCCGGTTATCCGTCGCTGCTCGGTCGCGTAACGGCGGCTCCGCCGGCGCCCTCACAAAAGAGCGACAGGGGCGCTGAACAGCAGGGCTTCAAGGACGGCGCAAGTTCGTTGCCACCGACACCGCCGCTCGCCCAACTCGAATACGTGGCCGCCACTGCGCTGCGTGTCACCTATGCCAAGCCGTATCTCGCCGATGAGCAGGATGTCGATGCTTATCTGGACACCCTGCGCGAGACGCTGATTGCGGAGATCCGCGCGGGGAAGCGGATCACTGTGTGATGATTGCTGGCGTCGAAATTCAGAGTTTCACGGCGTTCGGGAATTCGGAGGTCTCGCTCTCCCCGCGTGTGAACGTGATCATAGGCTCCAACGGGACCGGTAAAACACATCTCCTGAAAGCGATCTACGCTCTCGCGATCGCTGATCAGCCTTCATCGAACGAAGAGCGTTCCCAAAAGGAGCGGGAATCAGAGATATCGAAGAAGCTCCTGCGTCTCTTCTCACCCGAGGAGAACAGGATCGGCGCATTGCGAGCCAACGGTTCGACACCGCGGACCCGGCTGTGCCTGAAGCGCGGCGATGACTCTCGCGTGGCAATCTCCTTCGCCAGCAATTCCAAAGTCGCTCGGATCGAGAAGGAAGCCAAGCCAGAGGGGCATGAGGCGCGGCCCGTGTTCATCCCGACGAAGGAGATCCTGTCGCTCGTTCGTGGCATGCGCCACCCCGAGCATGATCGCGCGACCGTCAAGATGATTTTCGACGACACCTACATCGACCTTGCGGAACTCCTCGTCGTTCCCGGCTTCGAGGACGAGGCTTCGAGCCTCGACGAGGATCCCAGGCTTTCGACCATTGTCCGCGAATTGGTCAGCCTCGTCGGGGGACGATATCGCTGGTCGAACGAAGGAGCCTTCCGTTTCGAGGCGGGAAGCTATGAGGAGAAAGCCGACCCGGCTCGGTCGAAGTCGCAGTCGGCGCAAGCGTACCAGGATTCCACCGTCACCCGCTTCGTCCCAAAGGGCGGACAATCGCTGTCGAGTAGCATGACTGCCGAGGGATACAAGAAAATTGGTGTGCTGCACCGACTGCTTTGTAACGGTTCGATCAACCCGGGGACTATGGGTGTTCTCCTGTGGGACGAGCCAGAGGCAAACCTGAATCCGAAACTGATGAAGAAGCTCGTTCAGGTCCTCCTGGAGCTATCCCGAAATGGCCAGCAGATCGTCCTCGCCACTCATGACTATGCCCTCCTGAAGTGGTTGGACCTGCTGACCGACAAGGACAAGGAGGACCATGTCCGGTTTCACGCTCTCCATCGGGACCCAAAGACCGAGAAAATGGCGGTGGAAAGCGCTGATAGCTATTCGCTGATCTCGAAGTCCGCGATCTCCGACACGTTCGCTGAGCTGTTTGATGAAGACCTGGCGCGGGCGTTGGGGTGAGCAAGGCCATGAAGCTATACAGAGCAGAAAAGGATGCTGATCTTGAGTTCTCATTTTCCGATGAACTCGTTTGGAATGAGCTGGATCGGCAGGGTGTAAAGCTGCCGATGAGGATGAAGTTCGTTGATCTCGTGATTGAGAGGGATCAGGATATCCTGCTCGTCGAGATCAAGGATCCTTCGAATGCAAGATGCCCGGAGGAGGAGCGGCAGAGCTATTTCAAGCGGCTGTCGGACAATTCGGTCCTTTCGCAGGAGCTGACCCCGAAAGCACGCGACTCTTACACGTTCCTCCATCTGATGGAACGCGACGGCAAGCCATTCAAATTTGTCGTCCTGCTCGGCCTGGATGCCTTCAATCCCGCGCAGCAGAAGGCGCTTCTGACTGGGTTTAAGGACCGGCTGCTGGCCGATATCAGGTGCGAGACGGACACGCCCTGGCGGCGTCATCACATTGCGGATTGCGTCGTGCTTTCCGTGGACATCTGGAACAAGACATTCGCCGACTGGCCCGTAGCCCGGGTTCCCGCAGCGGCCGCAAATGGGGGGGCAGCTGCCTGATGGATACCTCGAAGCTCAAAAAGTTCGCGCAGTTCGCCCGTCGCACCTTAATCGCACAGGTCAGTGCCAAGCTGGATTCCGTGCTCGCGGAAGGCGCCCCAGCCCGGCGCGAGCACCCTGTGGCCATGAAGAAGCTTGAGGCGGCCATCGCCAGGGACCGCAAAGGCCAGGTGATCGAACGCGTCGCCTACATCTGGTTCAACCGCTTTTCGGCATTGCGCTTCATGGACGTAAACGACCTCAATCCCGTTCGCGTGGTGTCTCCGTTGTCCGGCCAGTTCCAGCCCGAAATCCTAGCAGAGGCAAAGTCCGGGAACATCGATGAGGATTGTGTCCCGGAGAAGGTCCGTGGCCAAATCCGCGCCCTGCTGGATGGTCGCACGCCTAGCCCAGACGCGCAGGCCGAAGCCTATCGCCTGCTCCTCGTCGCCACCTGCAACAATTGGCACAAGGTGATGCCGTTCTTGTTCGAGCGGATCGATGACTTCACCGAGTTGCTATTGCCTGAGGACCTGCTGTCGAACAACTCGATCCTCGCTTACACGCGCGAAGCGATGACGCCCGACGCCTGCGAGGATGTCGAGGTCATCGGCTGGCTCTACCAGTTCTACATCTCGGAGAAGAAGGACGAGGTCTTTGCCGGGCTGAAGAAGAACCAGAAGACCACCGCCGAGAACATCCCCGCCGCGACGCAGCTGTTCACCCCGCACTGGATCGTCCGCTACCTTGTCGAGAACTCCCTCGGCCGGCTTTGGATGCTCAACCATCCCGGCTCCAAACTCGCGGCGCAGATGGATTACTATATTGCGCCGGAACGGCCGGAGGAGGACTTCCTCCACATCGCATCGCCCGAAGAGATCAGGGTTTGCGATCCCGCCTGCGGATCGGGACATGTGCTCACCTATGCCTTCGACGTCCTGCATGCGATCTACGAGGAGGAAGGCTATGACGCGGCCGAAATCCCGGACCTAATTTTCGCCAACAACCTTTTCGGGATCGAGATCGACGAACGCGCCGGAGGGCTGGCGGCCTTCGCCCTAACAATGAAGGCGGCCGCGCGCCGAAAGCGATTTTTGCGGCGAGCAGGTAAGGATGGAATTCAGCCGAACGTCTGCGTGCTGGAGAATATCAGCTTCAAGGACGAGGAATTGGCCGACTATGTGAAGGAGGTCGGACGCGACCTATTCACCGCGGACCTGCGCGAAACGCTGGGACAGTTTCGCGAAGCGAAGAACTTCGGCTCACTCATCGTGCCGAAGCTGAAAGAGGCGGCCGAGCTGCGCCGTGTGATTGCCGAGAAGAAGTTCGAGAACAACCTGTTCCTGCGCGATGTGCATGAGCGGGCGCAACTCGTAGTCCGCATGGCTGACTATCTCAGCCCTAAATATCACATCGTGATCGCCAATCCGCCATACATGGGCGCGAGCAATACCAATGGTCAGTTGAAGGGGTGGCTTTCAAACAATTATCCTATTTCGAAGCGAGATTTATTTTCTGCGTTCATCGAGAGAAACATAAGTCTCGCTATGAAGTCCGGCACGGTTGCGATGATAACCATGCACAACTGGATGTTCATCACTCGATTCCAAGAGTTTCGAGACAGGCTTTTTGAAAGCGCCCATATAACGTCGATGGCACATCTCGGAGAGAGGGCATTCGACTCAATCGGTGGCGAAGTCGTGTCGACTACGGCTTTCACCTTGTCCGTGAACTGCGACACTACCTTCCAAGCACCCTACGTACGCCTTACAGATGGTGCATCGGAAAGCGAGAAATCATCGACGCTCCGTCGAGCGGCGCTTCAGCAAGAGCGAGGCTGCACGTTCACTGCCAGTATTGACGATTTCAAGAAAATCCCCGGGGATCCGCTTGCATATTGGATAACGAATGACCTTCGCGAGGTCTTCGCAACATCACCTGATCTGAATACCGTTCTAGAGGCACGCGAAGGGCTAACGACTGGAAAAAACGAGGACTATGTTCGCTATTCGTTTGAGGTGTCGCGAGATCGCGTATGTCGTTCGGCGAAGAATAGGGAGGAAGCGACCGAATCACGTGGGAAATGGTTTCCCTACAACAAAGGAGGAGCGAAGCGTAAATGGTACGGCAACGACGAATTTGTTGTAAATTGGGAAGATGATGGTCACTTGCTTCAAACTAGGAAGCATCCATCTGGAGACAGGATTTGGGCGCATAATTTCAATCTAGATTATATATTTAGACCGTGTATATCATGGTCTGATATAACGACGAGGGGCTTATCGACGAGACTATTTCCTCATGGATTTATTTTCGATGCGACCGGCTTAAGCGCGTTTAATCGTACAGGCGTCGACCATCGTTTCATTGCGGCCGCAATATGCAATTCTAAAGCTGGTACTAATATCGCTGCCGTTCTCAATCCGACTATGCACTTTAAAGCCGGAGATTTCGCCGAAGTCCCATTAGTCTTCGATTCCCATCCGCGAGCAGAGGAAATTTGCAAACGGGCCATGGAATTGAGTGCATCTGATTGGGACGCTTACGAAACCTCCTGGGATTTCACCACGCTGCCGCTGCTCTCGACCGAGCGCCGGGCCAGGACGCTGGAGGCCGCCTATGCCCTCCTGCGCGCCCACTAGCAGGGCATGACAGACGAAATGCTAAGGCTGGAAGAAAAGAACAACCGCATCTTCATCGACGCCTACGGCCTTCAGAACGAGCTGGCGCCTGATGTCCCGCTGGAGGACATCACGCTTACCTGCAATCCGACCTATCGCTATGGCAACAAGAAGACGGGGACCGAACTAGAAAATCTCCTACGCGCCGACACCATAGCCGAGTTTCTGCACTATGCGGTCGGATGCATGTTCGGCCGCTACAGCCACGACGAACCAGGGGTGATTCTCGTTAACCAGGGCGAGGGGCTGGACGACTATCACGCCAAGGTCCCGAATTCGACGTTTGGGCCGGACGCCGACAATGTGATTCCCGTGCTCGATGGCGACTGGTTCGCTGACGACATCACGGAGCGCTTCCGCAAGTTTCTGCGGCTGACGTTCGGCGAGGAGCATTTTCAGGAGAATCTCGCCTTTGTTGAGGAAGCACTCGGCAAAGAGATTCGGAGGTACTTCACCCGCGATTTTTACAACGATCATGTGAAGCGATACAAGAAGCGGCCCATCTACTGGCTGTTCTCGAGCCCGAAGGGCACGTTCAACGCGCTGATCTATATGCACCGCTATCGCCCCGACACGGTGAGCGTGGTGCTGAACGACTATTTGCGGGAGTTCCGGTCCAAGCTCGAGGGGCATCGCCGCTCGCAGGAAGCGCTCAGCATCAGCGGTGACGCTTCGCCCGCACAGAAAACCAAGGCTCTGAAGGGTATCGAGGCTACAGCCAGGCAGATCGAGGAAATCGACGCGTGGGAACGTGATGTCCTGTTCCCACTGGCGACGCAAAGGATCCAAATCAACCTCGATGACGGCGTGAAGACCAATTATTCGAAGTTCGGTGCAGCCCTGAAGCCCATCAAGGGCCTCAGTGATTCGGATGATTGAGCATGAATGACCGCATCGCCAAAGGGCTCGATGCCCAGTTTGACAAGCACAGGATCGTCTTCTGGTACGACCCGACCCACGAGTTTCGGCAGGCGTTCCAAGGATTGACGCTCGACGGTGTCGAGAAGATCGAGATGGCGAACACCGAGTTTGCGGTGAAGCATCGCATCCTGCGAGAAGAGCCGAAACAGCGCTTTCTGCTCTATCGGGAAGGGCCGCGTCCGGCGGACATCGACAACTGGTTGCTCGACATCGAGCTGGCGCATGGGGTGTTCAAGACCGATCAGGCCGCGATCTGGCTGGCGGATTTGGGGTTGCCAATCAGCTTCGAGGATCTCGCACGCGAGCATCAGGAGTTTTTCCGCTCCAACCGCCGGTTGGAGAAGTTGAAGGCGGCGATCCGAGGTGACGACACCAAGGCCGCCCTGAGACTGAAGATGCTCAGCGTATGCGCCGGGGCCGACGGCGATTTAGACACTGTGGTCGAGGCGTTGTTGGGGGAGCTTGCGGACGTTAAGGACGACAGTCTGCGTCTGATAGGCCGCGTCGGCTTGAACGAATTCCTCTGGGATCAGATGGCGCGGATCTTCGGCTACCGCGCTGATAAGCCGAGCATCGGCGATTTCGCGATCACGCTGTTCAAGTCCTGCTATCGGAGCGCGGTAGGGGATGAAGCGATCCTGACACCCGAGGCCTTGGTGTTCTTCCGCCGCTGGAAGAACAATCGGAACGCCGAGGAGGCCTTCGCGAAGCTATCGGCCGAGTATGCCGAGGCGTTGGACGTAGCGCAGGATCTCACCAAGCGTGACTTCCGCGCCCTGATCGAGGTGGACTATTTTGAAGAGGTCGATCGCGCGATCATCCGGGCGCTGGTCCACGAGGTCGGCAGCCAAACCGTAGCGCAGGCCGATGTATTGAACTGGATCCGCCAGCGCCGGCAAAGCCATTGGTACGATTCCTATCGCGATCTCTACGAGGCGATCAGCTTTGCCGCGGAGTTCCAGCAGGCGATGGCGCAGGTCACGCTCGGCATGACCAGCCTCGCGGAAGGCGTCAAGCGCTACGCGAAGAGCTGGTTCCGGATCGACCAGCTCTATCGGAAATTCATCTGGCGCATGCAGAAATCCGGGCAGGCGACGCTGATGCGCGAACTGTTCGAGCAGGTCGAGAACCATTACGTCAACAGCTACCTGTTGCGCCTGAACGACGCCTGGCAGACCCATGTCGATGCAGCCGCAACATGGTCGGCGCCGCCAGTTCACGCGCAGCGGAGCTTCTACCGGGAGCATGTGGGTGAGTTCCGCCGGCGCGACCAGAAGATCTGCGTCATCATTTCCGACGCGCTTCGCTACGAGGTCGCCGAGGAGCTGTTAGGCCGTATTCGCAGCCTTGACCGATACGAAGCGAGGATCGAGCCGATGTTCGGGAGCCTGCCGAGCTATACCCAGCTTGGAATGGCGTCGCTTCTGCCCAATGGGACTCTGCAGATCGCCGACAACGATAGCGGCACCGTTTTGGTCAGCGGTCAGAGTTCACAGGGACTCGAGAACCGCAGAAAGATCCTGGCGACTGGCCGGGCCGGTGACAGGACGACAGCCGTGAAAGCCGAGAATCTGATGGGCATGGACAAGGACCAGGCCCGAGCGCTCGTCCGCGATCACGACGTCGTTTATGTCTACCACAATCTGATCGATGCGATCGGCGACAAACGGGACTCGGAGGAGCGGGTTTTTGAGGCGGCAGAGGATACGATCAAGGAGATCGTCAGGCTGGTCAAAAAGCTCAACGGCGCCAACGCCAACAATATGATCGCTACGTCCGATCACGGGTTCATTTATCAGCATCGACCGATCGAGGAGAGCGACTTCTCTTCGGCCCAAGTAGATGGTGACTCGATCCTTTTCCGCGACCGGAGGTTCATCCTCGGGCACGGCCTCAAGGGCAATCGCGGCCTGCGGCGCTTCACGCCTGGGCAAGCGAGCCTTGAAGGTTCGGTGGAAATGCTGATTCCCAAATCGATCAACCGGCTTCGCCGCCAGGGCTCGGGGAGTCGGTTCGTGCATGGTGGCGCGACCCTTCAGGAAATCGTTGTCCCAGTCGTCAAGATCAACAAGAAACGTCAGAGCGACACTTCAATGGTCGAGGTCGAGATTATTGGCGGTCCCAACCAGTTGATCACGTCGAGCCAGATTTCGGTTCGCTTTTACCAGATTTCCGCCGTGACGGAGAAAACCCAGGCTCGCACGCTGAGAGCCGGAATTTATGCACAATCGGGCGAGTTGATCTCGGACGGCCACGAACTGGTCTTCGATTTTCAGTCCGAGAACGCTCGCGAGCGCGAAGTCTCGGTTCGTTTCCTGCTGTTACGCCAGGCGGATGCGTTCAACGGCCAGGAAGTCATCCTGAAGCTGGAGGAACGGCACGGCGATACATCCCACTTCAGGGAATATCGTACGGCCCGCTACACGCTGCGCCGCAGCTTCTCGAGCGATTTCGATTTTTGAGGGGGAAGCGATGACCGCGCTGGATGACAAGATCAATGAACGCTTCCCGGGCCTCGTGGTGCGCAAGGATTTGGTCAAGGCGGTGAAGGGTAACGCCATTGTTCCTTCTTACGTGCTGGAATTCCTGCTCGGCCAGTATTGCGCCACCAATGACGAGGCTTCGATTCAGTCGGGCATCGAGACGGTCAAAGAGATCCTGCGCAAGCACTATGTGCATCGCAACGAGGCAGGCCTGATCCGGTCGAACATCCGGGAAAAGGGGCGGTGGAAGGTGATCGACAAGATCAGCGTCGATCTCAACACCGATAAGGACGCTTATGAGGCGACCTTCGCGAATCTCGGCATAAAGAAGGTCATCATCGATTCCGACACAGTGAAGGCGCATCCCAAGCTGCTCGTGAGCGGCGTCTGGTGCATCGCCGATGTCGAGTACGAGCACAGCGAGGACAAGAACGTCGAGCCTTGGATATTGGGCAGCATCAAACCGATCCAGCTCTCCAAGTTCGACTACGCTGCCTTCCTCGAAGCGCGGGCCGGTTTCACGACCGATGAATGGATCGACCTGTTGTTCCAGACGGTCGGATTCGACCCCGAGATGTTCGGACGGCGCAGCAAGCTCCTGCAACTGATGCGGCTCGCGCCATTCGTTGAGCGAAACTACAACCTGATCGAGCTAGGCCCGAAGGGGACAGGAAAATCGCACATTTTCTCGGAATTCTCGCCGCACGGCATCCTGATTTCCGGTGGCGAAGTGACGGTTCCCAAGCTGTTCGTTAACAACAGCTCGGGCAAGATCGGCCTCGTCGGCTACTGGGATACCGTGGCCTTTGACGAGTTCGCCGGCCGGCAGAAGCGCGTCGATAAGGCGCTTGTCGACATCATGAAGAACTACATGGCCAACAAGAGCTTCTCGCGCGGCGTGGAGACGCTCGGAGCCGAGGCGTCTATGGTCTTTGTCGGGAACACGAAACACAATGTTCCCTACATGCTGAAGCATACCGATCTGTTCGAGGAGTTGCCTGAGAAATATTACGACTCGGCATTCATCGACCGACTTCACGCCTATGTGCCGGGCTGGGAGATCGATGTCATCCGCGGGGAAATGTTCGCGTTGGGATACGGGTTCGTGGTCGACTATCTCGCCGAAATCCTTCGGCACATGCGCAATGATGACTATTCCAATCGCTACCAGGGCCTGTTCACCCTTTCATCGGATATTTCAACGCGTGACCGCGACGGGGTAAACAAGACCTTCTCGGGCATGATGAAGCTGCTGTTCCCGGCGGACAACGCGACCGACGCCGAGGTGGAGGAGATTCTGCACCTTGCCATGGAGGGCCGGAAGCGAGTCAAGGACCAGCTCTTTCGGATCGACAGCACCTATCCGGAAACGGACTTCTCGTTCACCGCGCAAGATGGGCGCAAAGTCGTCGTCAAAACGCTCGAAGAGACAGAGTATCCGCAATACTACTATAAACGCGCGACGGGCCACGACAATCCAACGTCCGAGGGCGCGAAGGATATCAGTGGTGCGCCCGCCTTAGGTGCTGCACAGCAAGGGGCTGAAGCAAAGGCTGATCGCGTCGGGCCACGCGAGGGGCACAAGGTCTTCAGCGAGAACCAGAAGGGAGTCACGTTCGCGGATCTCTTCTGGCCTTGGCTTGAAGGCGCCACGAGCATCGTTGTCACTGATCCCTATATCCGTATGTTCTATCAGGTGCGGAATCTGATGGAGTTCATCGAGATGATCGCGGTGCGCAAAGCACCGGAAGAAGAGGTCGCGGTGCGGCTGATCACCTGTCCGGATGAAGCATATCCTGAGAAGCAGCAGGCTAATCTTATGGCTGTCGAAAGCGCGAGTGCGGCCGCCGGGATCAAATTCGCTTGGGAGTTTGATGGGACAAGCACGATCCATGCGCGTCATATCGTAAGCGATGCAGGCTGGAAGATTAGTCTCGATCGAGGTCTCGATGTCTTTCAAAAGTACCAGATGAATGATGCGTTTAGCCTTGCCAATCGGCTACAGACCTATCGTCAGGTGAAAGCGTTTGAAGTGACATATTTGAAAACAATCGCATCTGCAGAGACGTGAAATTCATGTCGCGTACTATCGATTTAGTGTGCGGTCGATTTCGTTGATGGATGCAAGGACGGCATCGAACTCGGGAGCCGTCCCAAAATCATGGCCGTCGTGTTGGCATAGTCACGGCTGAGCGCGTCAATCATCCCACCGACCAGCGCGATCACGAATGTGGCAGTAGCTGCGAAAGCGAGATCGTAGGTAAGCGATGCCGACACGTCACCCCTTCCGGTTCTGCTTCTTACGGGATATTCCTTTTCGTCGGACCGAGGACGTCTAAAGAACTCCGGGCGCAATGCTGTCTGAGGTTCGCTCCGCTGGATGGTGGGTCTATTCGCGCTCAAGATGGGTGTAGCGCGCCGTTGTCTCGATCCGGCTGCGACCGAGTGACCGGTTGATCGCCGGCAATGTCGCCGACGGTCGTGTGGGTGTTCGTCAGCGCCGCCAGCAGAGCGGCCGCCCGACGAGCGCTGAGCCGGGCCGGGATACCAGTCCGGGGCAGGCGGCACGCATGTTGCCTGTCCCGCTGATTCGGGAAAGGAGAGTGATGGGGCGGGAGACGCGGCGTGCGCCGCCTGGAAATAGATTGAATCAGGTGACTATATGATTGCGGATTCTTAGAGCTTGACCTAGAAGTGCGAATGGCCTCGCCACATGTGGTATATCCTTGTCGGCTCCGACACCAGACGAGGAGGTCCACATGTCTTGGGACGAGGCCACTCATGCGCAGTATAGGCGCTCGCAGGATCGATATGAAAGCGATCTCACGGATGAAGAGTGGGACGTGATCAGACATCTTCTCCCGGAACCGTCGACGCGGGGACGACCGCGCACGACGGACCTTCGGGATGTGTTCAACGCGGTTCAGTACATGCTGGCGACAGGATGTCAGTGGCGTGCCATTCCCAAGTGTTTTCCGCCGTTTACGACTATCCAGAACTCTTTCTACGCATGGCGCGCCAGCGGTGTCTTCGACGGCATGCTGGATGCGTTGCGCGAGCAGGCGCGGGCTCTGGCGGGACGCTCTGGGGAGCCGACGGCTGCGGCGATTGACAGTCAGTCCGTGAAGACGACGGAAAGCGGAGGCCCTGCGGGCTATGACGCCGGCAAGAAGATCAATGGCCGCAAGCGTCATGTTGCGGTTGACGTTGAAGGGATCCCGCTTGCGATCCGGGTTCACGTGGCCAGTGTGCAGGATCGGGACGGTGCGCCGGAGGTGATCCTTGCGATGCTGGAGAAGGCGCCGACGGTGACCCGACTGTGGGCTGATGGTGGGTATCAGGGTCCGAAGCTTGCGAGGGCGCTGGCGGAGCTGGGGCTCGCCGATCTGCTCGAGATTGTGCAAAAACCCAAGAATCTCAAATCCTTCACCGTGCTGTATCGTCGCTGGGTCGTCGAGCGGACCTTCGCCTGGATGTCGCGGTGTCGGCGCTTGGCCAAGGACTTCGAGAGGACGCTGGAAAGCTCTCTGGCCTGGGCACAACTGGCGGCCTGCCGGTTCTTGATGCGAAGGGTGGCGCGAGGGGCAACCGCTTGAAACTAGTATATAACACAATATCAATGACTTATGATTCAAACTCTTAGAGAGAAAATTAATACTATTATAAACAGTGGCTTAGATGACCTAGATGCACAACTGTGCCGCAGGTCGTGCAGCCGCACATCCTCCAGGCCGGCGCGCGCCCGCAGCGTGGTCCAGAACGTGTCGATCTGCCTGAGACGCTCGCCCCGCTCCTGACCAACGATCACCCAGGGATTGCCTTCGATCCGCGCTATCCGCGCCAACACCCGCTCCACTGCCGGCGTCAGCGGCACGCGGCGTGGACCGGACTTGCTGTCGCGCAACCGCAGTTCGCCCGCCGCGCGGTCGATATCCTCCCAGCGCAGTGTCAGGATCTCGTTCCGGCGGCGGCCCGTCAGCAGCAGCAGGCGGATTGCTGCCACCGCCGAGGCCATGCGCGGTCCTTCGGATTCCGCCTCCAGCAGCACCCGGCCGAGCCGGGCATATTCCTCTTCGGTCAGGAAGCGCTCGCAACTGCGCACCTTGTAGCGTGTCACCGACCGGCAGGGATTGGGCCGTGTCGTCGTCATGCCCCAGGCGACCGCCAGCCTGAACATTCTCGAGACTACGCCTACCGCCCCGTTGGCCTGGACAGGCTTGTCCCGCAATTTGTAGTGAAGCGCCGAGACATGCGACCGGTCGACTTCGGACAGCCTGAGCCCGCCCAGCACCGGCAGGATGTCCAGCCTGAGCAACCGTCCGTACGGACACTCATGACCGCTGGACCACTGTCAGCACGGATCGGTCCGATTGACGAGAAACCACATCCGGCATAAGCGGGGGGACCGGCGGCGTGCCGGGCAGGCATTGGGGAACGGAGGGGAACACCATGTCGGGCAAGACCATCATTACCTGTGCCGTGACCGGCGGTGCGGATACCGCGGACAGGAACCCTGCGGTCCCGGTTACCCCGGTCGATATCGCAAAATCCTGCCTCGAAGCCGGTTCGGCAGGCGCGGCGGTGGTCCACATCCATGTACGCAACCCGGAAACCGGCAAGCCCTCGATGGACCCGGCGCTCTACCGCGAGGTGGTGGCCCGCATCCGCGACAGTGGATCCGACCTGGTCATCAACCTGACCACAGGACCGGGCGCCAGGTTCATTCCCGGCGATACCGAGCCGGTCGACATGGCGCCCGGCTCGACGATGCGCTCACCGGAAGTCCGGCTCGAGCACGTCGACGACCTGCGCCCGGACATCTGCTCGCTCGACGTCTCGACCATGAACTTCGGCGAGCACGCCATGGTGAACGTGCCGAAACACCTGCGCGCCATGGCCGGTCGCATCCGCGAGATGGGAGTGAAGCCCGAGCTCGAGGTGTTCGATACCGGCCACGTGCTGCTCGCCAACCAGTTGATCCGTGAGGGTGTGATCGCCGAACCCCCGCTGTTCCAGCTCTGTCTCGGTATTCCGTGGGGCGCCCCGGCCACGCCGGACGGCATGAGCTTCATGAAGAGCCTGTTGCCGGAGGGTGCACCCTGGTCCGGCTTCGGCATCTCGCGCACCGAGTTCCCGATGGTGGCGCAGGCGGCGACCCTCGGCGGACACGCGAGGGTCGGGCTGGAAGACAACCTCTACATCGCGCGCGGCCAGCTCGCGAGCGGCAACGGGCAGCTGGTGGAACGCGCCGTCACGATTATCGAGAGCATCGGCGGGTCGGTGGCTGACTCGGCCGAGGCCCGGCAGATCTTCGGGTTGTCACGCAACGAGTTCCAGGCATCTGACGGCGCAGGGGGACACCTGTAGCCGCGGCAACAGAGTCTGCATCAGGAGACCATCACTGGCGCCAAGGGGGGCCCGCAGCCATGAAGGCATGGGAAATTCGCGGTGACGGCGGCATCGACGCCCTCACCCAGTCCGAACGCGACAACCCGGTACCGGGTCAGGGCGAGGTCCTGGTTCGAATGACCGCCTCCTCGATCAACTACCGCGACCTCACCACTATCGAGGACCCGGGCCCCCGGGGCATCCCGTATCCCCGGATCCCGAATTCCGACGGCGCCGGAACGGTGATCGCCACCGGTGACGGGGTCACCCGGTTTGCGGCCGGCGACCTCGTCTGTGGCACTTTCTTCCAGGGCTGGATCGACGGCCCGATCACCGCCCGCGACATGGACCGGGCACTTGGCGGCACGGCCGAGGGCATGCTTGCCCAACTCCGGGTCCTGCCCGAGGACGGTCTGGTCCATGCGCCGCCGGGCCTGTCGGATCGGGAAGCCGCGACGCTTCCCTGTGCGGCCCTTACCGCCTGGCATTCCCTGGTCGAGGTTGGCCGGGTCGGCCCGGGTGACACGGTACTCCTGCTGGGCACCGGCGGGGTCTCGATCATGGCGCTGCAGTTCTGCGGCATGCTGGGTGCGCGGGCGATCATCACTTCATCGAGCGACAGGAAGCTTGAGCGGTGCTCCGAACTCGGCGCCTGGGCGACGGTGAACTACCGCCGCAACCCGGAATGGGACCGGGAGGTGGCCAGGCTCACCGACGGGCGCGGCGTTGATCACACGGTCGAGGTCGGTGGAGCCGGAACACTCGCACGCTCGGTTGCGGCGACCCGTATCGCCGGCTCCATCGGATTGATCGGGGTGCTGACCGGCGGCGAGGTCAACCCCACCCTGATCATGCGCAGGTCATTGCGGCTGCAGGGCGTGTATGTCGGCAGTCGGCGCATGTTCGAGGACATGAACCGGGCGATCACCCACCACGGCATGCGACCGGTCATCGACCGGTTCTTCGACTTTGCGGATGCCCGGGCTTGCTACCATGCGATGCGTGCGGCCGGTCACTTCGGCAAGCTGGTCATCGCCCTGCCGCGGGAGTGAGCAACGACTACTCGTCGGCCCTGAAGTTCAGCTCGATCAGGACCTGGTTCGGATCGCGCACGAAAATCTGCCGCAGCTTTCCCCCGGGCACGATCCGGGTCTCGTGCTCGTACCCCTGGTCGGTGAGGAAGGCCGCGTACTTCTCGAAGCCGTCGGCCCCGAATGCCACGTGGTCGATCACGCCCGACCCCCGTTCGGACTGGTCGTTGACGCCGATCAGGTGGATGACCGCCTCGGGGCCACAGTAGAGCCAGGCCCCTGGGAAGTCGAACGCGGGGCGGTCACCGTTGGTGAACCCGAGAATTTCCTCGTAGAACGCAACCGTCTCGTCGAGCTTGTCGGTCACGATGTTGACGTGTTGCAGCATGGTCAGCGTCATGGTCAGGGCGCCTCCTTCACGCCTGGCTGGGCAGGTTGGACGGGATGTCCGGGTCAATAGGATAAAGCGGACGGCGGAGATTCTTCCACGGAAACAGGCTGTAGTCCGATGCCGTCGGACCGGGTCCGGCCACCATAACGATGTGGCGCGCGATCGGCTCGAAACCCGCCCTGAAGTGCTGGCGTGACTTGATCAGGACGAAGTCCTTGCCTGACGGGTCGATGCCGCAGTGAGTGAAGCAACCGGTATCGAACGGCTCGTAGCGTTCCTCCGACACCACGATCTCCACCGAACCGGTATCGAGCACCACGGTGCGTCCGATGCTGAGTGTTACCCCGGTCATCATCGGACCGGTAACGGTAAACACGCCATCCGTGATCCGCCGAATCCGGCCTTTCACCGGCAATGGTTCACCCGACAGCCCCATGGCCGGCATGTCGGTCTTGCCGCCGATCTCGATCTCGACATCCGCGCCCACTCCCGCCTCGATCATTTTCGCGACCGCCTCCGGATCGGCAATCGGGCCGGCGACGACGTTTTCCAGTCCGAGCGCGAGCACCTCACGCAGCGCGGCCATCACGTCCTGGTTGCCGCCGGAGCCGGTGTTGTCACCGTGATCGACCAGCACCACCGGTCCCCCGGTCAGGGTCGAGGCCCGCGCAAGCGACTGTTCCATCGGTTCGATTTCGAAGATGAACCCCTCGCGATTGTCCCAGGCCTCCTGCATCAGGTCGAAGGTGAGTCGTTCTGCCCGGTCCCTGGCTCCGACCACCACGGCCGAGATGCCGACATGCTCGATGTCGGCGAGCGGAAAGCACCCGAACACAGACGCCAGCATGACCTCTCCGCTGGCTTCCGCGGCGCGGGCGCGGTCCATGATCGACTGCATTGGCGGTCGCGATGGCGCGTGCACGTTCATGTGCGGCAGCAGTGGCAGCGAGTGCCAGGCCGTCGACACCTGTTCCCCGGCCATGACCCGCAGCAGGGCCTCGCCTGCCCTCTGGCCGGTCTCGTACATGTCGACATGCGGGTAGGTGCGGTAGCCGGCCAGAACACTTGGCAGTGTCGCGAGATCACGGGTGAGATTGGTGTGGAAGTCGAGGGCCACCGCAATCGGCAGGTCGGGTGCCTCGGCCCGCAATCGCCGCAGCAGTTCACCCTCGCCGTCATCGAACCCCTCCGTCACCATTGCGCCGTGCAGATCGAGGAACAATGCGTCACATCCGCGCCTCACTTCTTCCAGCACAAGGCTCGCCACGTAATCGATGACGCTGTCGGCCGCCGGCGCGCTCGGATGGGCGTTCGCCGCAACGGGAACTACCAGTTCGGCCCCTTCCCGCTCGGCAATGTCGATGTAGGCGGCGAGCGGGTTGTTGGTGCCGCGATAGTGTCTGATCGCGGTCTTGCCCCGGGCCGGCGCACCGGTGGACCCGATGCGTCCGAACGCCGACAGCGGCGTCGGGACCGGGGAAAAGCTGTTGGTCTCGTGGCGCATGAGCGCGGCAACAAACCGTTTTCGTGTCATGGGTGTGCCTGCAACTGAATGGAACTGCTTGACCGTACCTTGCGCCGACCCATCGCCGACCGCCGACACCTTAGCGGATCAGGACCGAACCGAAACCCCGTTTGCGCCGGACACAGCCCTGTACAGACAGACCCCGACCGGTAGGATGCGGACTGACCCTCCAACCGGATGCGAGCGAGCCCAGCGGATGTCCGACGATGACCTTCTGGAACCCGTCATCACCATCGCCCGCGCGGCCTGCCAGGCGATCATGGTGCACTACCGCACCGGTGCGCAGATCAGGAACAAGGCCGACGGCTCTCCGGTGACCGCGGCCGATCATGCGGCAGACGCGGTCATCGTGCCCGCGCTTGTCGCGCTTACCCCGGACATCCCGGTCGTCTCGGAAGAGCGGGTGGAAGCCGGTGACGCGGCGAAGATCGCCGACGGGCCGTTCTGGCTGGTCGATCCGCTTGACGGCACCAGGGAGTTCATCAGCCGCAATGGCGACTTCACCGTCAACATCGGGCTGGTCAGGAATCGTGAACCGGTACTCGGTGTCGTGGCGACCCCGACAGACGGACGTATCTGGGCCGGTGTTGCCGGCACCGGTGCCTTCACCGCGCCGCCGCGCGGCGCACGCCGGACGATCAGGGCGCGCGTTGCCGAGCCGGACTCGCTCACCGTGGTTGCCAGCCGGTCACATCGCAGCCCGGAACTCGAGGACTACATTGCGGGCCTGCCCGTCACAGCCTCGATTGCCCGCGGCTCGGCCCTGAAGTTCTGTCTCGTTGCAGCCGGCGAGGCTGATCTTTATCCGCGCACCGGCCCCACCATGGAATGGGATACGGCAGCGGGCCACGCCATCGTGCTCGCCGCAGGTGGCAGCGTCGAACGGTTCGACGGCACCTGCTTCATCTATGGCAAGCCGGACTTTCGCAATGGCTGGTTCCTGGTCCGCGGCCGGAATGCCTGAGCTCGATTCATGGACGCCACCGCAGCAAGAGGCGTTCGGCCCGCACGATCATCCAGTTCACCGTAAGGCCGAACACCGAGAGCAGTGCCACGCCAGCGATCAGCTGATCGGTGGCGAACAGCGATCCGGCAATCTGGATGTAGGCACCAATTCCCTTTTCGGCCGCGATCAGTTCGGCGGCAACGATCAGGATGATGGCGATCGCCGAGGAAACCCGCATGCCGGACAGGATGGCCGGCAGGGCTCCCGGCAGGATGATCTTGCGCACGATCGAGAACCAGCCGAGACCAAACGACTGGCCCATGCGGATCAGGGTGCGATCAACGTTGTCAACTCCGCCATAGGTAAAGATCACGGTCGGAAACAGGGTACCGAACAGGATCAGCGCGACCTTGGATTCCTCTCCGATACCGAACCAGATGATGAACAGCGGCAGCAGGGCGATCTTCGGAATGGGAAACAGTGCCGCGACCAGAGGGGCGAGCCCGGCCCGGACCAGCGAGAACAGTCCGATGGCCAGGCCGATCAGTCCGCCAAGTATCGTGCCGCTTGCCCATCCGAGCAGCAGCCGGCTGAGCGAAGCGGCGAGGTGCTCCCACAGTTCGCCTGATACCCACAGCTCGACCAGCGCTCCAACCGCCTCGCTCGGGGCCGGAAGGACCAGCGGCGAGATCACGCCGGTATGGGCCCCTGTCTCCCAGGCTGCGACCAGAACCAGGAACACGGCGGGACCGATCAGGCGCATGGGCCTGGGTGCAAATCCGCCGCCGCGGAAGTGGACTGGACGGGCGGGACCTGCGCTGTCAGTCACCGGTGAGCTCCAGATCGACCGCGCGCGCCTCGTCGCGCATGACCGTCCACAGGTGCCGGCGCGTGGCCTCGAGCTCAGGGTCCGAGGCATCACGGTCCCAGACCGGTGAATCGATCTCGACCGTCTCGAGGACCCGGCCCGGTCGGCGTGACATCACGACGATCCGGTGACCGAGACGCACGGCTTCATGCAGGTTGTGGGTCACGTAAATCCCGGTCAGGTTTTCGCGTTTCCACAGGTCGACCAGGTCATCCATCATCAGTTCGCGGGTCTGGCTGTCGAGTGCCGAAAGCGGCTCGTCCATCAGAAGGACTGCAGGACGCACGGCAAGGGCGCGGGCGATGGCCACCCGCTGCTTCATGCCTCCCGACAATTGCCTCGGGAACGCATCACGGAAGTCGGCAAGCCTGGTGCGTGCCAGCACATCACCGATGATGGCCTCCCGGTCCCGGCGCGCGAGCGCATGGTCCTCCAGTACCAGGCTGACGTTGCCCGCCACCGTTCGCCACGGCAGCAGGGCGAAGTCCTGGAAGATATAGGTAAGCGGGTTCAGCGAACGCTCGGGCGGGTCACCGGCCTGCAGGACTTGACCCGAGGCCGGCCTTTCAAGCCCGCCGACCAGCCTGAGCAATGTCGACTTGCCGCATCCTGACGGTCCCACGATGCAGGCGATGCGCCCGGAGTCCACGACAAGACAAACGTTGTCAAGAACAGCAACGTCCCCATATCGGTGCGAGAGGCCCTCGACCCGCAGCTGCATCCGCCACGGTCCGCCCGCTGCCTAGTCGTCGATCTCTACGTAGGCCGTGTCAACCAGCTGGTCGATGGTGATCCCCTCGTCCACCAGTCCCTCGGCCTTGAACCACTCGAGCTGGTGCCTGACCGAGGACAGATTGAGCCGGGCACCCGGTTGCAGCCTCATCGAGCCGTTGCGGATGGACGGTGCCGCCTTCTCGTAGGGGCGTGAGGTATAGACATACCTGTGGATCAGCCTCGTGGTGCTCTCGAGACCCGCCTCTCCCTCGGTCCGGTCGACCATGTTCGCGTTGAAGTCGGCGATCCCCTTCGAATAGGCACGCAGGAATTTCTGAGTGAGGTCACGCTTGTCCGATGCATTGGCACTCGAAGTGAAGATCGTTGTCACCTGGTAGGTGTCGATGTAGTCGGCAACATCGCCGATGATCTTGACTGCCCCGCCGCCGGCCAGTGCCTTGGCGATGTGCGGAACAATGGTCCATCCATCGATCTGGCCGGACTTCAGGGCGCCGATGATCGCGCCGACCTTCTGCAGCGGCTTCAGACTGACCCCGGACAGCGCGAAGCCTTCCTTCGCGGCGATCTGCGAGATCATGTAGTGAAACGATGAACCTGTCTGGGTGATGCCGAACGACCGGCCGGCGAGTTTTGCGGGTGTGGTCACTCCGTCGTCCCAGGCCTGGTTCGATACCAGGATTTTCTGGCCATCCACGCCGGTTTCCTCGACAAGGGCACCCCCGATCACCTTGATGGCACCCTTGCCCGCGAGGTTGATCAGGCCTCCCGAGATTGCAGTCACGCCGTAGTCGATGTCACCGGACGCGATTGCCACCGCCATGGGTGCCGCTGCCTGGAAGAAATGGAACTCGACGTCAAGACCCTCTTCCTCGAAGTACCCCTTTTCGAATGCCACAAAGGCACCCGCATGCGAGGTAAACCTGAGCGCTCCCAGCCGAATCTTGTCCTGGGCCAGAGCAACAGAAGCGGTAAGACCCAGCACGGCCGCCATGACCACTGCTGCGACTGGCGCACGCCATCCCGAGTAGATCATCTTGCTGTCTCCACGCAGCGTTCCCTGTCGTGACGGGCAATGTGCCCGGGCACAGGACTGGAACCATACCCAATGCGGCCGTCGGAATTCAAGACGGAGCCAGCCCCTCCGCAGGCGCACGAACGGCTGACGGCGAACCGGTGAAACCGGACCGACAGGACCGTCCCGAACGCCGCATGCAGCCGCGTCGCCCGTCCGGCCTGACAATCGGGCGGTGCAAGGCGGCGGGTTTCTTCCTGTCCGTTGCCAGCCGCGACATGCGTTCCCGGGAAGAATCAGGACACCGGATGCCGCGGCACCATCGCACGGGGCCGGTGCGGGCCGCGGCAACCGCCCGCCCCGCGCCTTGTCTGACCCGGTTCCGGCCGTGCAGCACCGGTGCGACGTCGCTGAAACCGGACAGGACGCAGGTTGGGAGCCAGACAGGTTTGCGTGCGCGTGCCCCCTGGTTTGACCTCGCTTTCGCCCTCGTGCGACAGTCCGTGCTGCGCCATCCGCGGTTCCTGGAGGACATGACATGACCGAGGCATTCATCTGCGATGCCGTGCGCACGCCGATCGGCCGCTACGGCGGATCCCTTTCGTCGGTTCGGACGGACGATCTCGCGGCTGTGCCGATCTCCCAACTGATGAAGCGAAACCCGGATGCCGACTGGAACCGGGTGGATGATGTGTACTACGGGTGCGTGAACCAGGCTGGAGAGGACAACCGGAACGTCGCCCGGATGGCGCTTCTGCTTGCCGGAATGTCGTCCGACGTGCCCGGTGCGACCGTCAATCGGCTGTGCGCCTCGGGGATGGAGGCGGTCAATGCCGCCGCCCGCGCGATCCGTTCCGACGAGGGGTCATTCTTCGTCGCCGGCGGGATCGAGAGCATGAGCAGGGCCCCTTTCGTCATGGCGAAGGCCGAGACCGCGTTTGCCAGGTCGGCCGAGATCTACGACACCACCATCGGCTGGCGCTTTGTCAATCCGAAGCTTGACGGCATGTACGGCTCGGATTCGATGCCGGAAACCGGAGAGAACGTCGCCGAAAAGTACCAGGTCCGGCGCGAGGACCAGGATGCCTTCGCCCTGCGAAGCCAGCACAGGGCGGAAGCCGCCATGGGGTCCGGCCGCATCGCCCGCGAACTGGTAGCGGTGGAGGTGAAGGGCCGCCGCGGCGCCGTCACCATCGTGGATACCGACGAGCATCCACGCCACGGTACCACCATGGAGGGCCTCGCCAAGCTCCCGACCCCGTTTCGCAGGGAGGGCGGCAGC